>NZ_CP013854.1:0-4800000 GCF_001698125.1 Pseudonocardia sp. HH130630-07
GTCGGCCGGGGCGAAGCGCACCGCGTCGCCGAGCTTGTCCGCGACGGCCTCGCCCTGCGACGACGGAAGGTCGATGACGACGACCTTCGCCCCCAGTTCCACGAACCGTTCCGTGGTGGCCAGGCCGAGGCCGGAGGCCCCGCCGGTGACGACGGCGACGGCGCCGTTGATGTCCATGTCCGTACCGGTCCTTCCCTCGGGCGTACCCGCGGAGAGGACCGCGGCACCGCCGGCTCGGGATCGACCGTAACAGAAACAGTCAGCGCTGACTGTGGCTCGTGGTCACATCCCGCCACGGGCCCGTCGCGCGCCGATGCCCGCGCACCTCGGGCGCCGGGCCGATCTCCGGATCCGGCGCGGCCCGTCGCGCCGAGATGCAGCTCAGCGGGCCGGACACCGCCCCCGGGACCCGCTGACGTGCATATCGGCACCGGAGAACCCGCCGCACTCCCCGGGTGCTGCCACCGTCCTTCGCGCCCCGCGCACACGAACGGCGTGCCGCACCCCGCTCAGGGATGCGGCACGCCGGGCGGGACGAGGGTCAGGACGACGTGCTGGCCGCACCCTCCGGGCGGGCCGGACCGGCGTCGGCGCGGACCTCGGGCTCCGCGGCGTCCTGCCGGGGGCCGGTGTCGCCGGCACCGTCGTCGCCGCGGCCCAGGATCCCCTCTTGGCCCGCGACCAGGGTCGGGACCGTGATCTGCCCCGCCACGTTGGTGGCGGTGCGCATCATGTCGAGGATCGGGTCGATACCGATGACCACCGCGATCCCGGCGGCGATGACCTCCGGGGGCAGTCCGACGGCGGCGAGGGTCAGCGTCAGCATGGTGAACCAGCCGGTGGTCCCGGCGGTGGCCAGCGCACCGAACACCGCCACGGCGATGATCGCGACGTACTGCCACACCGACAGGCCGACGCCGGAGATGTTCGCGATGAAGATCGTCGCCAGCGCCGGGTAGACCGCGGCGCAGCCGTCCATCTTCGTCGTCGTGGCCAGCGGGACGGCGAACCCGGCGTAGTTGCGGTCGACGCCCAGGTCGATCGCGGCCTGCCGGGACAGCGGCAGCGACGCGCCGGAGGACCGGGAGACGAACGCGAACTGCAGCACCGGCCAGGTCACCGAGAAGAACCGGCGCGGGCCGATCCCGGCCACGAACTTCAGCAGCAGCGGGTAGACCCCGAACAGCACGATCGCGCAGCCCAGGTAGACGGTGACGATCAGGCCGAGCAGCGAGCCGACGAAGTCGCTGCCGTAGGTGGCGAAGGCGTTGCCGATCAGGCCGAGCACACCGATCGGGGCGAGCACGATGATCCACCGGATGATGGTGAGCACGATCTCGAACGCGGACCGGGAGAACGCGACGAAGGGATCGGCCTTCTCCCCCAGCGCGTAGGCCGCGGCTCCGACGAGCAGCGCGGCGACCACGACCTGCAGCACGTTGTCCTCGGCGAACGCGGCGAGCGGGTTCGCCGGGAGCGCGTCGGAGAGCAGCGCCTGCCAGGAGCCGACGGTCCGCTGCCCGACCTCCTCGACGGCGGCCGGATCGGCGGCGAGCGAGATGCCCTGCCCCGGACGGCCGATCAGCCCGATCGCGATCCCGATGAGGACGGCGATCAGCGACGTCCCGGCGAACCACGCGACGGTGCGGCCGCCGAGCCGGGCCGCGGCCCGGCCGCCGCCGAGGTCGCGCAGGCTGACGATGCCGACGACGATCGCCAGGAAGACCAGCGGGGCGACGGTGAACTGCAGCAGCCCGGTGAACAGGCCGCCGATGGTGTCGAGCGTGGTCGCGAGCCAGTCGACGCCGCCGATCCGGGCGAGCAGCCCGAGCAGCGCACCGAGGACGAGCCCGGCGAGGGTGAGGACGGCGAACACGCGCGGCGTGCGCCAGGCGCGGGCCGCGCGGACGACGAGTGACACGGGGAGAACCCTTCGGGGTGACGAGGTGGGGGTCGGGCGGGGCGTTCGGTCAGGCCGGACAGCCCGACGCGACGCGCCGGCACAGGTCGATGACCCGCCGACTCACCAGCACCACGGTCCCGTGTCGCACGCGACCGTCAACGCCCGCGACGTCAGGATCCTTCCCGCCACGATCGGCGAGGATCATGACACGGATCACACAGGCCGTTCACCCGCCCGTACGGGCCGATTCGGCGCGTTCCGCTCCGCCCGCGGACCGGATCGCGCATGATGGTCGATCTGCCCGATCCTTACCCCCGAGGAGATCGTCGTGCACCCCGTGACCCGGCGCGCCGCGCTGACCCTGGCCGGCGCCGGTGCGCTCACCGCGCTGGTGCCGGGCACCGCGTCGGCCGCCCGGCCCTCGGCCGACCGGTTCGGCGACCCGTTCGGGCTCGGCGTGGCCTCCGGCGACCCCGGACCGGACGGCGTGGTGCTGTGGACCCGGCTCGCCCCCGAGCCCGGCGACCCCGACGGCGGGATGCCGCCGCGCCAGGTGGACGTCGGCTGGGAGGTCGCCGACGACGAGCGGTTCACCCGGGTGGTGCAGAACGGCACCGCGCTCGCCGACCCCCGCGACGCGCACAGCGTGCACGTCGAGCTGACCGGGCTGGCCCCCGGCCGGGAGTACTTCTACCGCTTCCGGGCGGGCGGCCACATCTCCCCGGTGGCCCGTACCCGCACCGCACCGGCCGCCGGGGCCGCGGTGTCCGCGCTGACGATCGGGGTCGCGTCCTGCGCCAACTTCGGCAGCGGCTACTTCAACGCCTACCGCGGGCTCGCGGCCGACGAGCCGGAGCTGGTGCTGCACCTCGGCGACTACTTCTACGAGAACGAGGGCTCCGGTGTCCGGGACCCCGGCGGGTCCGAGCCGAAGGATCTCGACGGGTACCGCATCCGGCACGCCCACCAGCGCACCGACCCGGACCTGCAGGCCGCGCACGCGGTCGCACCGTGGGTGGTCGTGTGGGACGACCACGAGCTGGTGAACGACTGGGCGGGCGGCGACGGCGAGGTGTCGGCGTCCCGGCGGAAGGCGGCGTTCCGCGCCTACTGGGAGCACATGCCGCTGCGCAGGCGCTCGATCCCCCGCGGGACCGAGCTGCAGCTCTACCGCCGGATCGGCTGGGGCTCGCTGGCGACCTTCCACATGCTCGACACCCGCCAGTACCGCACCAGCGGCGGGTCGATCACCGGCGACCGGCAGGAGGACTGGCTGATCGACGGCTTCCGGGACTCCCGCGCCGGCTGGGACGTCCTGGGCCAGCAGGTCTTCTTCGCCCCCCGCTCCGGCGGCGGCAAGAGCCAGTCCTGGGACGACCATCCCGAGTCCCGGGAACGGGTGATGCAGGGCTGGGTGGACGCCGGCGTGCGCAACGCCGTCGTCCTCACCGGGGACGAGCACGTCCACCACGCCAACGACCTGCCGCTCGACCCGGACGACCCGACCGGGGACATCGTGGGCACCGAGCTGGTCACGACGTCGGTCACCTCCGGTGGCGACGGCGAGGACGACTCCGGCGACGGCGGCGACGAGAACCCGCACATCCGGTTCCGCGCCGACCGCCGCGGCTACCTCCTGGCGACCTTCACCCCCGCCGAGCTGCGGGCGGACTTCCGGACCGTGGACACGGTGAAGTCCGAGGACTCCGGCGTGTCGACGGCCGGGTCGTTCGCCGTCGCCGACCGCGAGCCCGGGCTGCAGGAGATCTGAGCCGGCCCGGCGGCGATACTGGGCGCGATGCCCCCGCCGCTGCCCGACCTGCCCGTCGTCGCCGTGCTCGACGAGGTGCGGGCCGCGCTCGACGCGCACGGCTCCGGTGTGCTCGTCGCGCCACCGGGGACCGGTAAGACGACGCTCGTCCCGCTCGCGCTGGCCGGGCTCCTCGACGGCGGGGCGGAGCCGCGCCGGGTGGTCGGGGCGGAGCCGCGCGGGGTGATCGTGGCGGAGCCGCGCCGGGTCGCCGCGCGTGCGGCGGCCGCCCGGATGTCGGCGCTGCTGGGCACCGAGGTCGGCGGGCCGGTCGGGTACCGGGTCCGTGGGGACGCCCGGACCGGGCCGGACACCCGGGTCGAGGTCGTGACGTCCGGGCTGCTGCTGCGCCGGCTCGCCTCGGACCCGGAGCTGGCCGGGGTCGGCACCGTCGTGCTGGACGAGGTGCACGAACGCCACCTCGACGCCGACCTGCTGCTCACCCTGCTGCTCGACGCCCGCGACGGTCTCCGCCCGGACCTGCGGCTGCTGGCGACCTCGGCGACGCTCGACGCCGACCGCCCGGCCGCGTTGCTCGGCGGGGACGCGGCTCCGGCACCGGTGCTGCGGGTCGCGGCCCGGACCTTCGACGTCGGCGTCACCCACGTGCCGCCGGTCCGTGGCGAGCGGATCGAGGGCACGGTCGTCCGGGCGGTGCGGCGGGCGCTGGACCACGGGTCGGTGCTGGCGTTCCTGCCCGGGGTGGCCGAGATCGAGCGGGTCGCGACGGCACTGCGGGCCGAACCGGCTCTCGGCGCCGACGTCGTCACGCTGCACGGGCGGCTGTCCGCGGCCGAGCAGGACGCGGCCCTGCGCGCCGGGTCCCGGGACCGCGTCGTGCTGGCGACGGCGGTCGCGGAGTCCAGCCTGACCGTGCCGGGGGTGCGGGCGGTGGTGGACTCCGGGCTGGCCAGGGCCCCGCGGACGGACCACCGGAGGGGGCTGGCCGGTCTCGTCACCCGGCGGGTGTCGCGCGCCGTCGCCGTCCAGCGGGCCGGCCGGGCGGGCCGGGAGGGCCCCGGGCACGCCTACCGCTGCTGGCCCGAGGGCGAGGTGCTCGCCGACGCACCGGACCCGGAGATCCGCACGGCCGACCTGACCGCGCTGGCGCTGGACCTCGCCGCGTGGGGCACCCCGGACGGCGCCGGGCTGCGCTGGTGGGACGCTCCCCCACCGGGCCCGCTGGCCGCCGGGCGGGACGTGCTGACCGCACTCGGGGCACTGGACGGGGCCGGTGCGGTCACCGGCCGCGGGCGGCGGATGTCCGGGATCGGCCTGCACCCGCGGCTGGCACGGGCGTTGCTGGACGGCACCGCCGCCGGTCTCGACCCGCGGGAGGTGGCCGGGATCGTCGCCGTCCTGGACGACGACGGGCTCGCCGGCCCGGAGCCCGACCTCGGCGCCGCGCTGGCCCGGCTGCGGTCCGGTGCCGCCCCGGCCGCGCGGCGCTGGCGGGCCGGGCGGGACCGGGTGGCCGGTGCGCTGCGCCGCTCCGGCGGGACGGGTCCCCGTGGCCGCGCGGCTCCGGACGATCCGGTCGCGCTGGTCACCGGGCTGGCCCATCCGGAACGCCTGGCCCGCCGCCGGGAACCGGGATCGGGGGTGTACCTGATGGCCGGGGGCACCGCCGCCGAGGTGCCGGCCGGTCCGCTGCGCGACGCGGAGTGGCTCGCCGTCGCCGTCGCGGACCGGCGTCCCGGCCAGGTGCACGGGCGGGTGCGGCTGGCCGCCGTGGCGTCCCGGGAGACCGCGGAACGGGCCGGCGCGGCGCTGGCCGGCGAGCGGGCCGAGGTGGTGTGGGAGTCCGGCGACGTGCGGGCCCGGACGGTCCGCACGCTCGGGGCGATCGTGCTGGAGCAGCGCCCCGACCCGGAGCCGGAGCCGGGCGCGGTGCGCGCGGCCCTCGTCGCCGGGCTCCGCGCGGAGGGCACCGCGCTGCTGCGGTGGACCCCGGGGGCCCGGTCGCTCGCCGAGCGGCTCGGTTTCCTGCACCGCGCGCTCGGTGACCCGTGGCCGGGCGTCGGGGAGGCCGCGTTGCTCGACTCCGCCGCGGATCCGGCGGGCTGGCTGGCCGGGCCGCTGGCGACCGCCCGGCGCCGGGGGGACCTGGCCCGGGTCGACGTCGCCGCGGCGCTGCGGGCCTTCGTGGCGGGCCGGGTCGGGACCGCGGTCGGGCGGCTCGACGAGCTCGCACCCGAGCGGATGGCGGTGCCGTCCGGGTCCCGGATCGCGCTGGACTACTCGGGCGCGGCGCCCGCGCTGCCGGTGCGGGTGCAGGAGGTGTTCGGCTGGACCGGCTCGCCCACCGTGGCCGGCGGGCGGGTGCCCGTCGTGCTGCACCTGCTCTCCCCGGCCGGGCGGCCGACGGCGGTGACGGCGGACCTGGCGTCGTTCTGGGCGACCGGGTATCCGCAGGTCCGCGCCGAGCTGCGCGGCCGGTACCCGAAGCACGCCTGGCCCCAGGATCCGCTGTCGGCGACACCGGCCCGCGGCACCGGCCGTCGCTGAGGGCCCGGCGGGTCAGCCCGTCAGGTCGGCGAAGACCACGACGTTGTCGGTGTAGCGCTCCGCCGAGCGGTCGAAGACGCCGCCGCAGGTGATCAGCCGCAGCCCGGCGTGGCCCAGGTCGCCGTAGACCTCGGCGGTGGGGAACGCGTCCTTGCGGTACTGCCCGACCCGGCGGACCGTGAAGGTCACGGTGCTGCCGTCGGCCCGGTCGATGCCGATCAGGTCCCCGGCCCGCAGGGTGTGCAGGTCGGCGAAGGCACCGGGCAGCCCCTTCCAGTCGACGTGCGCCGCCAGCACCGCCGGGCCGCGCTCGCCGGGTGTGGGTGCGCCGGTGTACCAGCCGACCGTCCCGGCCGCGGCCGGGACCTCCAGCGACCCGTCGGGCAGCAGGCCGAGCGGGACCGGTGCGGTGTCCAGACCGAGACGCCCGACCCGCAGCCGGACCGGCTCGGACGCCGTCCGCGGCGCGCCCGCCGAGGGGACCAGGCCGGTGCTCGCGGCGATCCGCGGAGCCGCCGGGGTGCCGGGTTCGGCCGCCGACGGCTCCGGGGCCCCGGCGGGGTCGGCGACGAGCACCGTCACCACGCCGAGCGTGACGACGACGGCCGCGAGCCGGGTCGTCGTGCGGCGCCGCCGCCCCCGGGGCGGACGCATCGGGATCCGGGTCCGGCCCGCCGCGGGCCCCGGGGGCGGACGGCCCGCGGCGGACCGGTCGGTCACCGGCTCAGCCCCGCCGGACGGCGACCCGGCGCACCGCGACCGCGCCGATGCCGCCCGCGGCGACGGCGCCGAGCGCGGCCGGCAGGAACGCGACGGGCCCGCCGCCGGCCTCCACCCCGCCCACCGGCGTCGCGGTCACCTGGGACGGGCTCCCGGCGCCGGCCGGGCCGTAGTCGTGGCTCTCGCAGGCCACGCCGTCGTCGTTCGCGTCGAGCCGCTCCGGGTCACCGGGCTGCAGCGCGGCCTGTGCCTCGGCCTGGCTGTCGAAATCGGCGCAGTCGCGGTCCTGGGCCAGCGCGGCACCGGCCAGCGGGACGGTCGCGGCGGCCGCGAGCAGCACGGCGGCGGGGAGGGTGGACAGGCGCATCGGGGGGTCCTCTCGGGGACGAAGGCGGGGAGCCTGCCCACTACAGCGATCCTGGTGTGTGACTCGTTACACCCGATCGTGAACGGACGGTCACGTGCTTGAACCGCCCGGTACGGACGCACCAGGGTGTCGGGGTGACCCCGGACCCGATCGACCTCCCCACCCCGGACGACGTGGCGGCCGCCGCCGCCGCCGTCCTGGACGGCACCGCGCACCGCACCCCGGTCCTGACCTCGCGGCTCACCGACGCCGAGCTCGGCGCCCGGGTACTGGTGAAGGCGGAGAACCTGCAGCGCACCGGCAGCTTCAAGTTCCGCGGCGCGTTCCACACGCTGTCCCGGCTGGGCCCGCGGGAGCGGCGGGCGGGCGTCGTGGCGTTCTCCTCGGGCAACCACGCCCAGGCGGTCGCGCTGGCCGCGCAGCTGCTCGACGTCCCGGCGACGATCGTCATGCCGACCGACGCGCCGGCGTCGAAGCGGGCCGCGACCCGCGGGTACGGCGCGGAGGTCGTCGACTACGACCGCTACACCGAGGACCGGAGGGCCATCGCCACCGGACTCGCCGAGCGGCGCGGGCTGACCCTCGTGCCGCCGTACGACCACCCGCACGTCATCGCCGGGCAGGGCACCGCCGTGCACGAGCTGCTCGGCGACCACGGCCCGCTGGACGTGCTGTTCGTGTGCCTCGGCGGGGGCGGCCTACTGTCCGGGTCGCTGCTCGCGGTGCAGGGGCTGTCCCCCGGTACCGCGGTGTACGGCGTCGAGCCCGAGGCGGGGGACGACGGCCGGCGGTCGCTGCGGGCCGGCCGGATCGTGACGATCGACCAGCCCCGCACGATCGCCGACGGCGCCGCGACCACCGCGCTCGGCGACCGCACGTTCCCGATCGTCGCCCGGCACGTCACCGACGTCGTCACGGTGCCGGACTCCGCACTCGTCGAGACGATGGCGGAGTTCGCCTCCCGGTACAAGGTGCTGGTCGAGCCGACCGGGGCGCTGGCGATGGCCGGGCTGCGGGCCGCCGTCGCCGCGGACCCGCAGCGGTTCGCCGGTGCCCGGATCGGCGTCACGATCTCCGGCGGCAACGTGGACCTGGACCGGTTCGCGGCCCTGGTCGCCGCCCACTGAGGCATCCGGTCAGCGGCCCGCTCAGCGCCGGTCGTGCTGCAGCGCGTCCTCGGCGATCACCGACTCCGCCGGCAGGCCGGGGACCTCGCGGACCGCGGCCTCGGCGTCGGCCCGCTCCTGCGACGCACCCTCCCGGACGGAGTCGGCGTCGGCGTCCTGGAGCGGGCCGTGGATCGTCGCCAGCAGCGCCGCGCCGGCCAGCACCACCACGGCCGCGATCAGGAACGGCACCGACGCCCCCAGCGCCCCGGCCAGCAGGCCGGCGGCCAGCGGGGCCAGCCCGCCCCCGATGAACCGGACGAAGCCGTAGGTCGCCGACGCGGTGGGCCGGGGCACCGGGGAGATGGACATGACCGCGGTCGTCACCAGCGTGTTGTTCAGCCCGACCACGATGCCCGAGAGGATCACCGCCACGATCACCACGGCCGGGACGGTGTCGAACAGGCCGATCGCGGCGAGCAGGACCGCGATGCCGACCAGGGCGGCGTAGAGGGTGCGCGCCGTGCCGAACCGCTCCTTGCACCACGGGGCGCCGAACACCGCGAACAGCGCGACGAGCAGGCCCCAGCCGAAGAACACCCCGCCCAGCGCGATCGGGTCGAGCCCGCCCATCAGGAACGGCGCGTACCCCAGCATGGTGAAGAAGCCCCAGTTGTAGAGCAGCCCGACCCCGCTGGTGGTGGCCAGCGCCCGGTGCCGCAGCGCCCGGATCGGCTCGGCGAGGCTCGCCCGGTGCTCGGGCACCGGCGTCGGCTCCAGCAGCACGACGGTCGCCACCAGCGCGACCAGCATCAGCACCGAGACCCCGAAGAACGGGCCACGCCAGGAGACCGTGCCGAGCAGCCCGCCGACCAGCGGCCCGGTCGCGATGCCGAGGCCGAGCGCGGTCTCGTAGAGCACGATCGCACCGGCGAACCCGCCGGACGCGGAGCCGACGATGACCGCCAGCGACGTCGCGATGAACAGCGCGTTGCCCAGTCCCCAGCCGGCCCGGAACCCGACGATGCCCCAGATCCCGGACGACGCCCCGGCCAGCGCGGCGAACGCGACGATGAGCACCAGCCCGGCGATCAGCGTCTTCTTCGCCCCGATCCGCGAGGACACCCAGCCGGTCACCAGCATGGCGATCGCGGTGACCACCAGGTAGCTGGTGAACAGCAGCTCGACCTCGGCGTGGCTGGCGTCGAGCTGCCCGGACAGCGAGGGCAGGATCGGGTCGACCAGCCCGATGCCCATGAAGGAGATGACACAGGCGAACGCCACCGCCCAGACCGCCTTCGGCTGGCGGAACGGGCTCGGTGCGTGCGCCGCGCCGGATGATCGGGACATGCGGTCCACCTCGTTGCCTTCCCCGCGGACCGGCCCGGCCCACGGACGTGTCGAGTCCGTCAATTGCATCACGCAACGTAGTAGTGAGTAATGCGAACTATCGTGACGACCACCATGCACCCCGCGTGCACCGCCCGAACCGGACCCGGGATGATCGACCGCATGTTCGACACTCAGGCTGGGAACCCGGCCGGGGACGGGGAGACGGGGGAGCAGATGACCGACGATGCGCAGATCGGCGACACGTCCGTGGAGGACGGGGCCACGCCCTCGGCGGAGGCCGATCCGGCCGCGACCGACGACCCGCCGAAGCGCAAGCGCGGCCGGCCGAAGGGATCGACCGCCCGCACCACCCGCGTCGTGACGATGACGCTCACCGTGAGCGGCTCCGCCGACGGCGACTGGCAGGCCGAGCTCAAGCAGGGCAGCTCCTGGGTGGCCCGCGGGCTGCCGGTCAGCTCGGCCGCGGTCTCGCAGGCCGCGGCGGCGCTGCACGCCGACATCGCCGGGCCGATCGACGAGCTCATCGAGACCGCGAAGTCCACCCGTGCGGCCCGGGTCGCCGAGCTGGAGGCCGAGCTCGAGCAGGCGAAGAAGGCGCTCGCCGAGCTGGAGCAGTAGGGCGCCGGGCGGCGCGGGCCGGGGCACTAGTGTTGGCCGCCCCCCGATCGCCAGCTCCGTGGAGGACCCCGTGGCCATCGCCGTCGGCGATCCGATCCCCGACGTCGTCCTCATGATGCCCACCGCGGGCGGCCCGAAGCGGGTCCGGAGCACGATCGCGCTCGGGCGGGGGACGGTCGTGCTGTTCGGCGTGCCCGGGGCGTTCACCCCGGCCTGCTCGGAGCTGCACCTGCCCGGGTACGTGCTGCGGGCCCAGGAGCTGCGCGAACGGGGCGTGGACGTGGTGGCCTGCACCTCGACCAACGACGCGTTCGTGCTCGGGGCCTGGGCCGAGTCGCACGGCGTCGGCGACACGGTGCTCATGCTCGCCGACGGCAACGCCGAGTTCGCCACGGCGGCCGGCCTGACCATGGACGGGACCCGGTTCGGGCTCGGCACCCGGTCCGAGCGCTACGCCGCGATCCTCGACGACGGCGTCGTCCGCTGGATCGGCGTCGAGGACCGGTCGACGGTCGACGTGTCCGGCGTCGAGTCGGTGCTCGCCCGGCTGTGACGCCCGGCTCCCGGGCCTACACTTGCCGGGTGCCGAAGGTCATGGGCTCTCTCGCGACGCACCGCGAGCAGGTGCGCGAGCGGGTCTTCGCCGCCCTGCGCGAGCAGCTCTACCACCGCGGCTTCGAGACGGTGACGCTGTCCGGGATCGCCGCCGCGGCCGGCGTCGGGCGGACCGCGCTGTACAACCACTTCCCGGACCGCCAGGCGCTGCTGGTCGCGTTCGTCGAGGCCGAGGCCGCCCGTTACGTCGACGACCTGGACGCGGCACTGGCCACCGCGGACGGGCCCCGGGAGCGGCTGGCCGTCTTCGCCAGGATGCAGCTGCGCCGCCTCGCCGAGTTCCACCTCCCACCCGGCCAGGCGCTCGCCGGGGCGCTGGATCCGCAGGCGTACCGGCGGATCGCCGCGCACGCCGACCCGATCGGCGACCGGCTGGCCACGATCCTGGCCGACGGCGCCGCCGACGGCTCCATGGCGGCCGACGCGCCCGCCGTCCTGGCCGCGATGGTCTCCGCCGCGCTGTCCGGCCGCCGGATCGTGGAGGTGCCACCCGCCGAGCTGGACTCCACCGTGGAGGCAGCGGTGTCCGCCGTCCTGCGGATGGTCGCACCCTCGAACTGAGGGTGGCCTAACCCGCGCCGAGGCCCTACCATCGTGATCTGACACGGTGTCAGATCGGCATCGTGACTCCGTTGCACGGGAGGGCCGATGGGCGCCACCACCCCGATCTCGGGCACGTCGCCTGCGTCACCTGAGCCGGCCGCGTTGTCGGCCGAGCTGCGGGCCACGGTGCACGAGGTCCACGAGCGGGCGCACCACTCCGTCTACATGGCCGCGCTGCTCGACGGCGCGCTGCCGCTGGCGGCCTACACGCTGCTCGCCGAGCAGTACGGCGCGATCTACGGCGCGCTGGAGGCCGCGTCGGACACGCTGGCCGAGGACCCGGTGGCCGGCCCGTTCGTGATCGACGAGCTGCGCCGCCTGCCGGCCCTGCACGCCGACCTCGACGCGCTGGGCAGCGGGATCCCGCGGATCCTGCCCTCGACCGCGACCTACGTGGCCCGGCTGCGGGAGGCCGCCGGTGACCCGGTCCTCTACGTGGCCCACCACTACACGCGCTACCTGGGCGACCTGGCCGGCGGTCAGATCGTCGGGCGGCTGCTCTCCCGCACCTACGGGATCGACGGGGCGGGCGGCCTGTTCTACGACTTCTCGGCACTCGGCAGCCCGTCGCGGTTCCGTACCCGCTACCGCGAGCTGCTCGACACCGCCGGGTGGTCCGAGGCGGACCGGGCCCGGCTGAAGGCCGAGGCCGTGCACGCCTTCGAGCTGAACATCGCGGTGCTCGCCGAGATGGCCGAGGAGGTCGGACTGGAGCAGCCGCTCGCCTCCTAGGGCGTGTCTCCCAAATAGGCGGACCGGGGTGCGCGATGCTTGATCGGTGCCGCGTACCGCTGTCCTGACTGATGCCCAGTGGGCCCGTCTGGCGCCGCTGTTGCCCTCCTCCGAGGGTCGTCGCGGGCGCCCGTTCCGCGATGACCGCCGGGTGATCGAGGGGATCATCTACCGGTATCGGTGCGGGCTTCCCTGGCGCGACGTCCCAGCCGAGTTCGGGCCGTGGCAGACGTTGTGGAAGCGGCACCGCCGCTACAGCGGCGACGGCACCTGGGACCACATCCTGGCTGCTCTTCTGGTCGAGGCCGACGCCGCCGAGGTGCTCGGGTGGGCGGTCAGCGTGGACTCCACGATCATCCGTGCCCACCAGCACGCCGCGACCCTCAAGCGCGACACAGGGGGCCGGATCGAACTACACGAATCTGCTCGCCGAACCAGCAGATCACGCGCTGGGACGGTCCCGCGGAGGGCTGTCGACGAAGATCCACCAGCTCGTTGACGGGCACGGCCGCCCGCTGGTGGTCCTCCTCGGCCCCGGCCAGGGCGGCGACTCGCCAATGTTTCCGCACCTGATGGCGCGCCTGAGCATCGCCCGACCGGGCCCGGGACGACCCCGGACCCGGCCTGAACGCGTGCGCGCGGACAAGGCCTACTCCTCACGCGCGATCCGCCGGCACCTGCGCGAGCGCCGGATCATCGCTGTCATTCCGGAGCCCTCTGACCAGCAGGGACACCGCAAACGACGGGGCTCACGCGGTGGCCGACCGCCCGCATTCGATCCGGTCGACTACCGAAACCGCAACGTCGTCGAGTGCGGGTTCTGCCACGTCAAGCAGTGGCGCGGGCTGGCCACCCGTTACGACAAGCTCGCCCTGACCTTCCGCGGCGGCGCCGTCCTGAAGGCGATCGTCACCTGGCTCCGCGCATTGGGAGACACGCCCTAGCACGCGGTTCCTAGGATGGCCGGGTGAACAGCGGTATCGATCCGGGCGACCTGGCAACGGCACTGAAGGTCCTCGGCCAGGTCGACGACCTCGACCCCGAGCACCCGGACGCGGTCGTCGTCCGCCGGGCCACGGCCCGGATCTGGAAGTCGGTGCGGCTGCGCCGGCGCGCGGCACGCCGCCAGGGCGAGCGGGCGGCCGACGCGGCGGTCACCGCGCTGACCGCGACCGGGGCGACCGGCCGGACCGACGACGAGACGGCCGGCATCCCCCTGGTGTCGACCGCCCGCGGGGCGACCGCGGGCACCCTGCACCGCGCCCGCGGCTGCTACACCTGCAAGACCCGCTTCACCACCGTCGACGCCTTCTACCACCAGCTCTGCCCGGACTGCGCCGCCGAGCACCACGCCTACCGCGAGGCCCGCACCGATCTCACCGGGCGCCGGGCGCTGCTCACCGGCGGCCGCGCCAAGATCGGCATGTACATCGCGTTGCGCCTGCTCCGCGACGGCGCGCACCTGACGATCACCACCCGGTTCCCGCGGGACGCGGCGCGCCGCTTCGCCGGGCTCGACGACAGCGCCGACTGGCTGCACCGGCTGCGGGTGGTCGGCGTCGACCTGCGGGACCCGACCCAGGTCGTCGCGCTGGCCGACGAGGTCGCCGCCGCCGGGCCGCTCGACGTCCTGGTCAACAACGCGGCGCAGACGGTACGCCGCTCCCCCGGCGCCTACTCCGCCATCGAGGCGGCCGAGGCCGCGCCGCTGCCGGCCGGGGACCTGCCCGAGATCGTCTCGTTCACCAGCGCCGCCCGGGAGCATCCCCCGCTGCTCGCCGGGGCCGGGATCGGCCGGGACCTCGCCGCGCTCGCCACCACCGCCCGTTCGGCGTCCCCGGAGCGGATCGCCGACGGCACCGCCGTCGACGCCGGTGGGCTGCTGCCCGACACCGCCGCCGTCAACAGCTGGGTGGACCAGGTCCAGCACGTCGACCCCGTGGAGCTGCTCGAGGTGCAGCTGTGCAACCAGACGGCGCCGTTCGTCCTGGTCTCGCGGCTGCGGGCGGCGATGGCCGCGTCCCCGCACCGCAACCGCTACGTCGTCAACGTGTCGGCGATGGAGGGGGTGTTCGGGCGTGGCTACAAGGGGCCGGGGCATCCCCACACGAACATGTCGAAGGCGGCGCTCAACATGCTGACCCGCACCAGTGCCGAGGAGATGTTCACGACCGACCGGATCCTCATGACCTCGGTGGACACCGGCTGGATCACCGACGAGCGGCCGCACCCGCTGCGCCAGCGGCTCGCCGAGGAGGGCTTCCACGCGCCGCTGGACCTGGCCGACGGCGCGGCCCGGGTCTACCACCCGATCGTCGCCGGTGAGGCGGGCGAGGACCTGCACGGCGTGTTCCTGAAGAACTACCGGGTGTCCGCCTGGTGAGGCTCCTGCTGCGTTGAGCGTCAGGGGTCGCCGATAGCGTGCGGGGCGTGCTGGAACTCCATCGGGCCGAGCGTGCCGACACCCTCGTCGAGGCGCTGGCCGGTGTGCTCGCCGAGGGCTCCGGCGACCCGTTCGCGGCCGAGGTCGTCGCGGTGCCCGAGCGCGGGGTGGAGCGGTGGCTGGCCCAGCGGCTCGCCCACCGGCTCGGTGCCGACACCGGGTCCGGCGGGGTGTGCGCGAACATCCGGTTCCCGCCACCGGCCCAGCTGCTCGGTGAGGTCGTCGCGCACGTCACGGGGGTGGACGCGGAGACCGACCCGTGGGCGCCCGGCCGGGCCGTCTGGCCGTTGCTGGAGCTCGTCGACTCCGCCGTCCGCTCCGGCGACGACCGGTTCACCGGTCTCGCCGCCCACCTCGACCGCGGCGGGCACGGCCGGCGGTACGCGCTCGCCCGGTCGCTGGCCGGGCTGTTCTCGCTCTACGCGACGCACCGCCCCGCGCTGCTGCACGACTGGCTCACCGGCGTCGACGCGGTGCCCGCCGACCTCACCTGGCAGCCCGAGCTGTGGCGCCGGCTGCGCGGCGTGCTGGGCGAGCCGGGCCCCGCCGAGCGGCTCGGTACCGCGGTCGCCGCGCTGCGCGACGGCGCCTCCCCGGGGCCGGGCGTACCGGACCGGGTGTCGCTGTTCGGCCCGACCCGGCTGGCCGCGGAGCACCTGACGGTGCTGGGCGCACTGGCCGGGCACCGGGACGTGCACCTGTGGCTGCCGCACCCCTCCCCCGCGATGTGGCGTGCGGTCCGGGCGGCCCGGCCGGAGCACCCGCCGGCCCGGGCGGCCGACACCAGCGCCCGGCGGGTGGGGAACCCGCTGCTGCGCTCGCTCGGGCGTGACGTGCGGGAGCTCACGCTCCGGTTGCCCGCGGCGGGCGACCCGGGCGCGCCCCGGGTCGTGGACACCCACCACCCGGCGCCCGCGGCGGACCGGGCGCCGACGGTCCTGCGGCTGCTGCAGGACGCGCTGCGCGACGACGCCGCCCCGCCGGCCCCCGGGGACCGTCCGCTGCTCGACCCGGGCGACCGCAGCGTCGTGCTGCACTCCTGCCACGGCCCGGACCGGCAGGTCGAGGTGCTGCGGGAGGTGCTGCTCGGGCTGCTGGCCGCCGACGGGTCGCTCGAACCCCGCGACATCGTGGTGCTGTGCCCGGACATCGAGGTGTTCGCGCCGCTGATCACCGCGTCCTTCGGCCTCGCCCCGGAGGCCGGCACCGACGGGGCGGACGGTTCCGGGCCGTCCCGGGCCGAGCTGCACCCCGGGCACCTGCTGCGGGTCCGGCTGGCCGACCGGGCGCTGCGCCAGGCGAACCCGCTGCTGGGGACGGTCTCGACGCTGCTGGAGCTGGCCGGCTCCCGGGTGACCGCGTCCCAGGTGCTCGACCTCGTCGCGACGGGCCCGGTCCGCCGCCGGTTCCGGCTCGACGACGACGCGCTGGAGCGCCTCACCGAGCTGGTCACCGCGGCCGGGGTCCGGTGGGGCCTCGACGCGGCGCACCGGGCGCCCTACCGGCTCGACGGCATCGGCCAGAACACCTGGAGCGCCGGGCTGGACCGGCTGCTCGTCGGGGTCGCGATGGCCGAGGCCCCCGGTGCCCCGGCCTGGCTCGGCACCGCGCTCCCGCTCGACGAGGTCGACTCCTCCGACGTCGACCTGGTCGGTCGGCTCGCCGAGATCGTCGACCGGCTGGGGACCGTGCTCGGCGCGCTGCACGGGCCGCAACCGCTCACGGCCTGGGTGGCGGCCCTCGTCGAGGGGCTGCACGCGCTGACCGACACCACGCCGTCGGAGGCCTGGCAGACCACCCAGGCACGCTCCGAGCTCGCCGACGTGCTGCACACGGCCGGGCCGCAGGCCGGGACCGTCGAGCTCGACCTGCCGGACGTGCGCGGGCTGCTCGCCGAGCGCCTGCGCGGGCGGCCGAGCCGGGCGAACTTCCGCACCGGCACCCTCACCGTCGCCACCCTCGTCCCGATGCGGGCCGTGCCGCACCGGGTGGTCTGCCTGCTGGGGTGCGACGACGGGGTCTTCCCCCGGGCCGGCGCCCCGGACGGTGACGACGTGCTGGCCCGCGACCCGGTCGTCGGCGAGCGCGACCCGCGCGGCGAGGACCGGCAGCTGCTGCTCGACGCGATCGGGTCGGCCGCCGACCACCTGGTCGTCGTCTCCTCCGGGGCCGACGAGCGGACCGGCGCGCGCCGCCCGCCCGCCGTGCCGATCGGCGAGCTGTGCGACGCCGTGGACGCGCTGGTGCAGGCGCCGGGGGGCGGGCGGGCGTCGGTGGCGTTGCGGGCCCGGCACCCGCTGCAGCCGCACGACCGGCGTAACTTCACCGGCGGCGCGCTGCTCGCGACCGGGCCGTTCAGCTTCGACCGGGCCGCCCTGCGCGGCGCCGAGGCCGCCGCGGGCCCGCCGGTCGCGGTACCGCTGTTCCCCGCGGGCCCGCTGGCCGCACCGGCCGAGGAGGACGTCGTCGAGCTCGACGACCTCGTCGGGTTCGTGGAGCACCCGGTGCGGGCCTTCCTGCGCCAGCGGGTCCGGGTACTGCCGCCGGGCGAGAACGCCGAACCCGACGACGCGCTGCCGGTGGAGCTCGACGGGCTCGCGACCTGGCGGATCGGTGACCGGCTGCTCACCGACCGGCTGGCCGGTGCGCCGCCGCAGGCCGTCGCGCGGGCCGAGACGCTGCGCGGCGACCTGCCGCCGGGCGGCATCGGCCGCCGGGTGCTGACCGACGTCGGGGGCCGGGTGGAACCGCTGGTCGCGCTGGCCGGCACGGTCCGCACCGGCGAGGCCGCATCGCAGGACCTGGTGGCGGCCCTGACCGGGACCCCGCTCGACGGCGTCGCGGTCGCCGGCACCGTTCCGGGGCTGCATGGCGACACCGTCGTCCGGGTCGAGTACTCCCGGCTCAAGGCGAAGCACCGGCTGCGGGCCTGGGTGCAGCTGCTCGCCCTGACCGCCGCGCACCCCGGCCGATCCTGGACGGCGGTGACGATCGGCCGCGGTACCGGCGGCGTCGCCCGCTCCTGCCTCGGCCCGGTCGAGCCGGACCGGGCCCGTGCCGTGCTCGCCGATCTCGTCGCCCTGCGCCGCGCGGGCCTGCGCGAGCCACTGCCGCTGCCGACCGACGCGGCCGCGGTGTACGCCCGCAACCGCGCCCGCGGCGTCGTCCCGGCGAACGCGCTGGCCGCGGCCGACTCGGAGTGGTCGCGGTTCGAACACGCCGACACCGCGCACGTGTACGTCCGCGGGGAGGGCGCGCCGCTGCTGCTCCGCGACGAACCCGGTACCGGCGCCGAGCCGACCCGTTTCGGGGAGCTCGCGGCCCGGCTCTGGGCCCCGCTGCTCGACCACGAGAGGCAGGACGCACCGTGAGCACGGTGAGCACCGCCGCGACCGCCACGTCCGTACTGTCCGCACCGACGTTCGCTGTGGACGGGCCGCTGCCCTCGGGCACCGTGGTGCTGGAGGCGAGTGCCGGTACCGGCAAGACGTACACGATCGCCGCGCTCGCCACCCGGTACGTCGCCGAGGGCGTCGCCGGGCTGGACCGGCTGATGCTGGTCACCTTCGGCCGGGACGCCACCGAGGAGCTGCGCGAGCGGGTCCGGGAGCGGCTGGTGGGCACCGAGCGTGCACTCGCCGCCGTGCTCGCCGGTGCGCAGCCGCCCGATCGCGCCGTGGACCCGGTCGTCGCCGTCCTGGCCGACGCCGACCGCGCCGAGATCGAGGTCCGCCGGGCCCGGCTCGCGGAGGCGTCGGCGTCGTTCGACGCGGCGACCATCGCCACGACCCACCAGTTCTGCATGCAGATGCTCGCCGGGCTCGGAGTCGCCGGGGACAACGACCCGGACGCCGAGTTCGTCGAGCACGTCGACGACGTCGTGACCGAAGTCGTCGACGACTTCTACGTCCGCAAGTACTCGGGCACGGGGGCCGGCCGACCGGCCTTCACCCGCACCGAGGCGCTCGCGCTCGCCCGGCGTGCGGTCGCCGACCCGCAGGCGGAGCTGGAGCCGCGCGACGCCGAGGGCGGCTCCGTCGCCGCCACCCGGCACGGTTTCGCGGCCGCCGTCCGCGCGGAGGTCGACGCCCGCAAGCGGGCCACCCGGATCTACAGCTACGACGACATGCTGTTCCGCCTCGCCCAGGCGTTGCGCGACCCCGAGCGCGGCCCGGCCGCCCGGGCCCGGCTGCGGTCGCGCTTCTCGGTGGTGCTGGTCGACGAGTTCCAGGACACCGACCCGACGCAGTGGGAGATCCTCTCGCTGGCGTTCCACCGGGCCCCGGAGACCACGCTGGTCCTGATCGGCGACCCGAAGCAGGCGATCTACGCGTTCCGCGGGGCGGACGTGCACAGCTACCTGCAGGCCGCCGACACCGCGAGCCGGCGGCGCACGCTGGACACCAACCGGCGCAGCGACGCCGCACTGCTCGGCGCGCTGGACCGGGTGTTCGGTGAGGCGGCCCTCGGCGACGACGACATCGTGGTGCACCGGGTCGACGCGGCGCACCACGGCCGCCGGCTCACCGCGCCACGGGACACGCCGCTGCGGCTGCGCGCCGTCGACCGCGACCGGCTGGACCTGACCGGGCGCCGGCTCGGCCGGGCGGCGGGGGCCCGCCGGGTGGTCGCCCGGGACGTCGCGGTCGACCTGTCCGAGCTGCTGGGTGGCGGGGCGAGCTGGGACGGCGTGCCGCTGCGCCCCGGTCAGGTCGCGGTGCTCGTGCGGACCAACGCGCAGGGGCTGCTGGTGCGGGACGCCTGCGCCGAGGCGGGCGTCCCGGCCGTGCTCACCGGGAGCACGAGTGTCTTCACGACCCCGGTCGCCACCGAATGGCTGACCCTGCTGGAGGCGGTGGAGCAGCCACAGCGGTCGATGCGGCTGCGGGCGGCGGCGCTGACCCGGTTCGTCGGGCACACCGTCGCCGACCTCTGCGGCCCCGACGCCGACCGGCTGGTCGACCGGCTCGGCGCCGACCTGCGGGCCTGGCACCAGGTCCTGGCCGAGCGCGGGGTGGCGGCGCTGCAGGAGGCCGTGTTCGCCCGCTACGCACCGGCCCGGCGGCTGCTCGGCCGGCCGGACGGCGAGCGCGATCTCACCGACCTGCGCCACGTCGGGCAGGTGCTGCACTCCGCGGCGCTGGAGCGCCATCTCGGCCCCACCGCGCTGACCGAGTGGCTGCGCCACCGGATCGGCGACGCCGCCCGGGACACCGCTGCGGAGCGCAGCAGGCGGCTGGAGTCCGACGCGGACGCCGTCCAGATCGTCACCGTGCACCGGTCGAAGGGCCTGGAGTTCCCGGTGGTGTACCTGCCGTTCGCCTGGGACCGCTGGGTGAACGACACCCCCGATCCGCTGCTCTACCACGACACCCCGGCCGGGGCGGACGGCCCGCGCCGCCTGCTCGACGTCGGCGGACCGTCCGGGCCGGACCGCGCGCACCGGACCGGGCTGCACCTGGCCGAGGAGGCCGGCGAGGACCTGCGGCTGCTCTACGTCGCGCTCACCCGGGCCTGCAGCCAGGTCGTCGCCTGGTGGGTGCCGGGCACGACGACGGCGTCCTCGTCGCTGCACCGGATGCTGTTCGGCGGGCACCGCCCCGGGACCGGGCCGGAGGCGTCCGCCGCCGTCCCCGGGGACGCGAACGCGGTGCAGTACCTGCGCGAACGCTTCGACGGCAGTGCCGCCGTCGTGGAGACCCTGCACGACCGCGATCCGGTGCCACGCCCCGCGCAGCCACCGGCCGGCGTGCTGGCCGCCGCGGAGTTCTCCCGGACGCTGGACACGGCGTGGCGGCGCACCTCCTACACCGCGCTCACCGCGGCCGCGCACGCCACGCACCACCCGGCGCCGGGCGCGGCCGCCGAGGAGCCGGCCGAGCCGGCCGTCGTGCCCGGCGTGCTCAGCGAGCCCGAGGAGGAGGGGGTCCGCGACGAACCGGGCACCGCGGGCCCGGGCGTCGCCGCGCCGGAGGACACCGGGCCGGTGTCCGGGCCCGCGCCGGCCGACGTCGCCTCCCCGATGGCGGACCTCCCGATGGGGGCCGGGTTCGGCACGCTGGTGCACGCCGTCCTGGAACACCTCGACACCACCGCCGCCGACCGGGGCGACGACGCGCTGCGGGCCGAGCTCGTCGCCCACGTCTCGGCGGAGCTGCGGCGCCAGCCCGCCGACGTCGATCCGGTGCAGCTGTCCGACGCGCTGGTCCCGGTGCTGCGCACGCCGCTCGGGCCGCTGGCCGACGGGCGGCCGCTGGCCGGGATCGCCCCCACCGACCGGCTCTCCGAGCTGGACTTCGAGCTGCCGCTCTGCGGCGGGGACGCCCCGACCGGCCGGCTCACGCTGGCCGGGATCGCGGCCGCCGTCCGGGACCATCTCGGGCCCGGCGACCCGCTGCACGGCTACGCCGACCGGCTCGACGGCCCCGAACTCGCGGGTCAGCCGCTGCGCGGGTACCTGACCGGCAGCATCGACTCGGTGCTGCGCGTGGGCGGGCGGTACCTCGTCGTGGACTACAAGACGAACTGGCTCGGGCCGGCGTCGGCGTCCGGGGTGCGCGAACCACTCACCGCGGCGCACTACACCGCACCCCGGCTGGCCGGGGCGATGATGGACGCGCACTACCCGCTGCAGGCCTTGCTCTACGCGGTGGCCCTGCACCGGTACCTGCGCTGGCGGTTGCCCGGCTACGACCCGGCGGAGCACCTCGGCGGGGTCGGGTACCTGTTCCTGCGCGGCATGTGCGGGCCGGACACCCCGGTCACCGGCACCGGCGAGCTGGCCGCCCCGTGCGGCGTGTTCGCCTGGCGCCCGCCGGCCGCGCTCGTCACCGACCTGTCCGACCTGCTCGACGGAGGTGCCCGGTGACCGTGCCCGTGACCGAGCGGGACCCGTACGGCCCGCGCGCCGCCCGCACCGCGACCGGCGTGCTCGCCGCGTTCAACGAGGCCGACGTGCTCGCCCCCGGCGACCTGCACGTCGCCCGCAGGCTCGCCCGGCTCGGCGGCCGCGGCGACCCCACCGGCGGCGCGCCGTCCGGCGGGGCCGGGACCGGCGGGGCGGCCGAGCCGGAGGAGGTCGTGCTCGCCGCGGCCCTCGCGGTGCGGGCCATCCGCAACGGCTCGGTCTGCGTCGACCTCGGCACCGTCGCGTCCACCACCGCGGGTGAGGGCGAGGTCGCCGTCGACGTCTCCGGCCTGCCGTGGCCCGATCCGGTCGCCTGGCGGGCCGCGCTCGCGGCGAGCCCGCTGGTCAGCGACGCCGGGTCCGGCACGACAGCGCCGGGCACGACAGCGCCGGACGGGACCGTCGCCGACGGGGCGCCGGACGCCCGCCCGCTGCGGCTGCTCGGTGACCTGCTCTACCTGGAGCGGTACTGGCAGGAGGAGGAGCTGGTCCGCCGGGAGTTCGTGGCGCGCTCCGGGCCGGTGCGCGACGTCGTCCCGGAACGGTTGTGCGCGGCGCTCGACCGGCTGCTGAGACAGCCGGGGGCGGAACGGCAGCGGCTCGCCGCGGCGGTCGCCGCGCTGCGGCCGGTCACCGTGATCGCCGGGGGCCCGGGCACCGGGAAGACGACGACGGTCGCCCGGCTGCTCGCCGTGCTGCACGACCTGCACGCCGGTGCCACCGGGCGGCCACCGCTGCGGGTGGCGCTCGCCGCGCCGACCGGCAAGGCGGCGGCGCGGCTGACCCAGTCGGTCGCCGAGGCCACCGCGGTGCTCCCGCCCGCCGACCGGGACGCCGTCGCCGGGACCACGGCCTCGACCCTGCACCGGTTGCTCGGGTCCCGCGGGGTGTCCGGCCGGTTCCGCCACCACCGCGGGAACCGGCTGCCGCACGACGTGGTGGTGGTCGACGAGACCTCCATGGTGTCGCTGACGATGATGGCCCGGCTGCTGGAGGCCGTGCGCCCGGACGCCCGGCTGGTGCTGGTCGGTGACCCCGAGCAGCTCGCGTCGGTGGAGGCCGGAGCGGTGCTGGGCGACCTCGCCGCGGCCGGTTCCGCCCCGGAACCCGCGCTGCAGGCGGCGCTGGAGCGCTGCAGTGCGTTCCGGGCCGACCGGCCGGTGCCCGGCAGCGGGGAGCCGGTCCCGGAGGGGGCGGGTGTGCCGGGCGAGCCGGTCCCGGTCTCCGGCGGGGTGGTGCGGCTGGAACGCAACTGGCGGTTCGGCGGGGCGATCGCCGGGTTCGCGGCCGCCGTCCAGGCCGGTGACGGCGACGCCGCGGTCGCCCTGCTGCGCCGGTCCGGTGCCGAGCTGACCTTCTCCGACGTCGATCCCGCACTGGTCGCCCCCGGCACGCTCGACACGCTGCGGTCGGAGGTGGTGCGGTCGGCCGGTGACCTCGTCGGAGCCGCCGACGCCGGCGAGGTCGACCGGGCGTTGCGGGTGCTCGACGAGCACCGGGTGCTGTGCGGGCACCGCCGCGGGCCCTACGGCGTGGCCCGCTGGACGGCCGAGATCGAGCGGTGGATCGCCGCCGCCCACCCCGGTTACGACGCCGAGGCCCCCTGGTACCCGGGGCGGCCGCTGCTGGTCACGGCGAACGACTACGACCTCGGCCTGTTCAACGGCGACACCGGCGTCATCGTCCGTACCGCGGCCGGGCGGCGCGCGGTGTTCCTCACCGACGGGCGGCCGGCCGAGTTCGAGCCCGCCCGGCTCGGCGGGGTGGCGACCGTCTACGCGATGACCGTGCACCGCAGCCAGGGCAGCCAGTTCAACCGGGTCACGGTCGTGCTGCCGCCCGCGGAGTCACCGCTGATGACCCGCGAGCTGCTCTACACCGCGGTGACCAGGGCCCGGCAGAACGTGCGGATCATCGGGACCGAGGCCGCGGTCCGGGCCGCGATCGCCCGCCCGGCGGGCCGGGCGAGCGGGCTGCGCAACCGGCTCGGCTCCGCGCCCGCTCAGGCCGGCCCCGCCACCGCGTCCAGCGCCTGAGCCAGGTCCGCGACCAGGTCGCGCGGATCCTCGATGCCGACCGAGAGCCGCAGGTGGCCGTAGCGGCGGAACTCCGGCGGGAAGTGCGCGGCCCGTCCGGCTCCCCCGGCGCCGACGTGCACGATCAGCGACTCGTCGTGCCCGAGCGACACCGCGGAGGTGATCACCCGCAACGCCGCGACGAACCGGTTCTGCAGCTCCGGCGGACCGTCCAGGGCGAAGGCGAGCATCCCGCCGAAGCCGTCGTCCAGGGTGCGCGCGGCGAGTTCGTGCTGCGGGTGCGACGCCAGGCCCGGGTACGCGACGTAGGCGACCCGGGGGTCGGCGTCGAGGAACCGGGCCACGGCGAGCGCGTTGGCGCAGTGCGCCCGCATCCGCATGGGCAGGGTCACCGCGCCGCGGGCGATCAGCCAGGCGTTGAACGGGCTGATCACTCCCCCGGCGTCGACCATCGCGTCGGCGCGGATGCGCCCGATCAGCTCGGGCCGGCCCAGCACGGCGCCGCCCATCGCGTCCCCGTGCCCGTTGACGTACTTGGTCAGCGAGTGCACGACGAGGTCGGCGCCGCGTTCCAGCGGACGCTGCAGCACCGGCGTGGCGAACGTGGCGTCCACGCTGCACAGTGCCCCGGCCTCGTGCCCGACGGCGGCGACGGCGTCCACGTCGGTGATCCGGGTCGTCGGGTTGGCCGCGGTCTCGACGTGCACGAGCCGGGTCCGCGGCCGGATCGCCGCCCGGACCGCCTCCGGGTCGCCGGAGTCGACCAGCGTCGCGGTGATCCCGGAGCGCTCGGGCAGCAGCTCGGTGAGCAACCGGTGGGTCGCCACGTAGGTCACGTCCGAGCTGACGACGTGGTCCCCGGTCCGCAGGAAGGTGAAGAACACCGCGTGCAGCGCGGCCACCCCGGACGCCAGCGCCACCGCGGCGCAGCCACCCGGGACGGCGCCGGCCGGGTCCTCCAGCGCGACCAGCTTCTCCTCCAGCCACGCCTGGTTCGCCCCGCCGTTGCGGGTGTAGAGCGGCGTCGCCGTACCCGACCAGTCCAGCTCCGACGGGTCCTCGGGCAGCGCGTAGGAGTTCGCCGCGACGATCGGGCGGCGGATCGCCCCGGTACCGGGGTCGACGTCGGTGCCCGCGTGCACGGCACGCGTGGCGAGATGGGGCGGGTGGTCGTCGGATCCGGGCACGGCGACGATCCTCCCCGCCGACCGGCCCCGGCGTCAGGCCGAGGTGACCGCCTCCGGTGCGCGCAGCGACGGCCCGGCGTCCGGCACGACGAGCGGGGTGCCGGTGACCGGGTCGGGGATGACCCTGGCGCGCAGGCCGAACACCTCGGCCAGCAGCTCCTCGGTGATCACCTCGGCCGGTGGGCCGACGGCGACGATCCGGCCCTCCTTCATCGCGACCAGCCGGTCGGCGTAGCGGGCGGCGAGGTTGAGGTCGTGCAGGACCATCACCACGGTGCGCCCGGCCTCGGACTGCAGCCTGCGGACCAGCTCCAGCACGTCGACCTGGTGGGCGAGGTCCAGGAAGGTCGTCGGCTCGTCGAGCAGCAGCAGGTCGGTCTCCTGGGCGAGCGCCATCGAGATCCAGGCCCGCTGGCGCTGGCCGCCGGACAGCTCATCGACCGGCCGGTCGGCCATGTCGGCCAGTCCGGTCCAGCTCAGGGCCTCGCCGACGGCCCGCTCGTCGTCCCCGGACCACTGCCGGTACCAGGCCTGGTGCGGGTGCCTGCCGCGGGCGACGAGATCGCCGACCGTCAGTCCCTCCGGCGCCAGCGGGGACTGCGGCAGCACGCCGAGCACCCTGGCGACCTCCTTGGTCGGCGTCCGGTCGATCCGCCGGCCGTCCAGCACGACCTGTCCGGCGCGGACCGGGAGCAGCCGGGCCAGCGCGCGCAGCACCGTCGACTTCCCGCAGCCGTTCGGGCCGATCACCGTCGTGACCGTGCCGGGCAGCACCTCCAGGTCGAGGTTCTCGACGATCGTCCGGTCGCCGTAGCCGAGCGTCACCTGCTCGGCCCGGAGCCGGACGACACCCGGCTCGACCGGGTTCCCGCCGGTGGTCGTCCGGTCCTCCAGATACGCGGTCATGCGCGGGCCTCCTGACGGGCGCGGGCGAGCAGGAACAACAGGTAGGGCGCGCCGAGCACCGCGGTGACGATGCCGACGGGTAGTTCGATGGCACCGAGCGCGGTGCGCGCGATGAGATCGGCGACGACGGTGAGCGCCGCGCCGAGCAGCATGGAGACCGCCAGCGGCGGGCTGCCGACCCGGCACACCCGGCGCGCGATCTGCGGGCAGACCAGCGCGACGAACGCGATCGGCCCGGCCGCGGCCGTCGCCACCGACGCGAGCCCGACCGACACGAACAGCAGCCCGGTCCGGGCCCCGTTCACCCGGATCCCGATCCCCCGCGCGGTGTCGTCGTCGAAGCGCAGCCCGCCGAGCACGTGGGCCAGCACGAACGCGAGCGGGACGAGCACCGCCATCGCGATCGACAGCGGGACGACCTCGTTCCAGCTGCGCGCGTTGAGGCTGCCGTTGAGCCAGACCTGGGCCTGGGCGGCCTGGTAGATCTGGGCCACGGTGAGCAGCCACTGCACGGCCGCGACGAGCACCGCCTGGACCCCGATGCCGATCAGCACCAGGCGGTAGCCCTGGATCCCCCGGCGCCAGGCGAGCACGTACACCACGGTCGCGCTGGCCAGCCCGCCGATCAGCGCCGCCAGCGGGATGCCCAGCGAGGCGAACCATCCGCCGACGCCGGCGACACCACCACCGAGGACGATCACGAACACCGCCGACGCGGCCGCGCCCCACTGCACCCCGATGATGTCCGGGCTGGCCAGCGGGTTGCGGGCGATCGACTGCAGGATCGCCCCGGACACCGCGAGCGCCCCGCCGACCAGCGCGCCGGTCAGGGTCCGGGGCAGGCGCAGCTCCAGCACGACCAGCTGCTGCCCGGCGTCGCCGCCGCCGAACAGGGTGGCGAGCACGTCGGTGATCGCGATCGGGTAGTCGCCGCGGCCCATGTTGGTCGCGGCCGCCAGCAGCAGCACCGCGGCCGTGACGACGAGCACGACCAGCGGCCGCGGGCGCAGCACCCCGGAGAAGCGGCCCACCCGCAGCGGTCGCCGGCCGGCGACCGGCACGACCTCGGGGCTGCGCTCCGGCGCCGGGGCGCTCACACCGCCCCCAGCTTCTTGCGCCGGACCAGCGCGATGAAGAACGGCCCGCCGATCAGCGCGACCACGATGCCCACCTGCAGCTCCCCGGGGCGGACCACGACCCGCCCCACGACGTCGGCGACCAGCAACAGCACCGCTCCCGCCAGCCCGGACGCGGGCAGCAGCCACCGGTGGTCGGGCCCGGTGAAGGCGCGCACCACGTGCGGCACGATCAGCCCGAGGAAGGTGATCGGCCCGCAGGCCGCGGTGGCCGCGCCGGCGAGCAGGGTGATCGCGACGACGCCGACGAGCCGGGTCCGGCGCACCGAGTGCCCCAGCGAGGTGGCGACGTCGTCGCCGAGCGAGAGCGCGTTCAGCGCCGGTGCGCTGGCCAGCGCCAGCACGGTCCCCACCACGATGAACCAGACCACCTGGCCGGCCACGTCGGCGTCCCGCCCGGCGAGCGAGCCGACCACCCAGAACCGGTAGGCGTCGAGGCTGGTCTCGTCGAGCAGCACGATCGACGACGTGAGCGCCTGCAGCAGGAAGCTGACCGCCGCACCGGCCAGCGCGAGCGAGACCGGGGTGGCACCGCCGGTCGCCCGGGTGCCGATCACGAACACCGCGACGCTCGCGACGAGCGCACCGGCGAAGGCGAACCACACGTAGCCGAACAGGCTGGTGACCCCGAACAGGTAGATCCCGCAGACGACGAAGAACGCGGCCCCGGCGTTGATGCCGAGCAGCCCGGGATCGGCGAGCGGGTTGCGGGTGAAGCCCTGGGCCAGTGCCCCGGCCAGGCCGAGCGCGATGCCCACCAGCACGCCGAGCAGCGTCCGCGGGATCCGCAGCGAGCGGATGACCAGGTCGTTCTCGGTGCCCGTCGGGGCGAACAGGGCGGAGAACACCTCGCCCGGCGGGATGACCTTCGTCCCGATGGCGATGCTCCCCAGCAGCGCGACCAGCAGGGCCGCACCGAGTGCGGCGAGACCGATCAGGCGGCGCCGGCGCAGTGAGCGCTTCGGCGGTGCCGGGGCCGCGGTGTCCCGGGGCCGGACGCGGATCGCGTTCACCTGATTGCCGTCCTCCTGCACGAGACGTCACACCGGCCCCACCCGTCCGGTGCGGCTCCGCTCACCATAAGTGAGGCTGCCCTACGACTGAACACCCACTGGGTCACGTCCGCGTCACGCCGGGCATCCTCACCGCGGTGCCGACCCGACAGCCGCTCCCCCCGGCCGCGCCGCACCCGCCGGCCCGGCCGCGGGTGACCGCGATCATGGTCTCCTCCCTCGACGGCGCGGGCACCGCGGGCGGGCGGGGCTCGCAGGGACTGAGCACGCCCGCGGACCGGATGCTGTTCCGGTCGCTGCGCCGGAGCGCGGACGCCGTCCTCGTCGGTGCCGGGACGGTGCGCGACGAGGACTACCGGGGCGTCCGCCGGCGCCGCCCGACGACCGACGACCCGACGCCCGGGGAGCCGCCGCCGGTCGTCGTCGTCACCGGGTCGGCCGATCTCGCCCCGGACGCGGCCCTGCTCACCGACACGATCACCCCGCCGATCGTGCTCACCACCGGCGGTGCCCCCGCCGCCCGGCGGGCCGCGCTGGCCGCCGCCGGGGCCGACGTCGTCGTGCTGCCCGACCTCCGGCCGGGCCCGCTGCTCGCCGAGCTGGGCCGGCGCGGGCTGCGCTCGGTGCTCTGCGAGGGCGGGCCCACCCTGCTCGGTGCGCTCGTCGCGGCCGACGCGGTGGACGAGCTGCGCCTGACCCTGGTCCCGGTGCTCGTCGGCGGGCCGGCCGGGCGGATCGCGACCGGGCCGGTGGCCCCCGCGGTACCGCGCGGGATGCGGCTCGCGGGCCACGACGCCGCCCCCGACGGCACCCTGCTGCTGCACTACGTCCGGGGCGATGTCCGGGGTGATCACCCTCCGAACGGGTGAACTGTCGTGAGGGATGCGCCGATCCGGGCATCACACCTGCGACGGCAATGTCCGGCGGCGCCGACGCGATCCGCCGGACCGCACGAAAGGAGCAGGTCATGACGTCCAGCACCCCGGCGAAGACCACCGCGGCCACCCCGGCGACCCCCGTGGTCCCGGCCGCCGACGGCACCCAGGGCAAGACGACGATCGCCGCGTCGGTCGTCCAGAAGATCGCCGGGATCGCCGCCCGCGAGGTCGCGGGCGTGTTCTCGATGGGATCCGGCGCGTCGCGCGCGTTCGGCGCCCTGCGCGAGCGGATCCCCGGCGGTGGCACCACCGGGGCGTCCAACGTCGCCGGGGTTAGGGTCGAGGTCGGCGAGAAGCAGGCCGCGGTCGACCTCGACATCGTCGTGGAGTACGGCGTCTCGATCGCCGAGCTGGCCAAGGCCGTCCGGCGCAACGTCATCGGGGCCGTGGAGCGGATGACCGGGCTGGAGGTCATCGAGGTGAACATCTCGGTGAACGACATCCACCTCGCCTCCGAGGAGGACGAGCGCCCCGAGGCCCCGGCGCCCGCACCGGCCCCGCGCGTCGTGGAGTGACGATGTCCGTCCCCTCCTCCCGTTCGCCCGCCGCGGTGGTCACCGGCTCGCCCGGTGCCCCCGCGGCCGGCCGCGGGCCGGAGCCGGGCGCGCTGGCCGAACTGGTCGCCGACACCGTCGCCGCACACCCGTCGGTCGCCCGGCTCGACGGCGGCCTGTTCGGCGCCGTCGCCACCTGGCTGCCCGGCCGCCGTCTGGTCGGGGTGCACGTCGGCGGGCCCGGCGAGCCGGTCGAGGTCGCCGTGGTGCTGACCCTGGACCGGCCCATCCCGGCGACCGTCGCCGCACTGCGCCGTAGTGTGGCGCCGCTCGTCGACGGCGTCCCGGTCGACGTCACGGTCTCCGACGTGGAGATCGCGGGGGACGGCGCGTGACCCGGGCGGCGGAGGTTCGGATGGACGGCCGGGACGCCCGGGGCGGTCTGACGCCCGAGCAGCGCGCCGCCTACCGGGCCTTCGTCCGCACCCACCACCCGGACCGCGGCGGCGACCCGGCGGAGTTCCGGGCCGGGCTCGCGCGGTACCGGGCACTTGCCGCCGGCGAAGCGCTCGACGACCCGGCCGGGACCGCTCGCGAGCCGGACCCGGCCGACCGGCGCTTCGACGGCCCGATCGAGATCGTCCCGGACCTTCCGCTGCCCACCAGGGTGCTGATCGCCATGATCCGCACCGTCCGCCGCCGTACGCATCCCCGGGTCGACCGGCCCGGCCGCGACCCCCAGTCCTGACCCTCACGGAGGTATCCCATGACCGCCACCCAGACCGGCCTCATCGCGGGTCTCCTGCTCGGGGTCGCCGGCGCCGCCGGCAACTTCCTCGGCTTCGTCATCGCGCTCGTGCTCGGCGTGATCGGCCTGGCCGCGGGCCGCTACCTCGACGGCGACCTCGACCTCAGCGGCCTGCTCGGCCGGGGCCGGGACCGGTGACCCCGCTCGCCGAGCCGGGCGAACGCGGCCGGCTCGACGTCGATCCCGCGGTGCTCCGCAAGATCGTCGAGCACGCCGCCGACACCGCCCGCTCCACCCGGCACCGCACCCGCAGGCTCGCCGGCCTCGACGTCGGCGAGTCCGGCCCGAGCGCCCGGGTGACCGCGCGCTCGTCGGACCAGGTCGACGTCCGGCTGCGGCTCACGCTCGTCTACCCGGGCGCGGTCCGGGCGGCCGTCGCCGACCTGCGCGAGCGCGTCGCGTCCGACCTGCTCCGGATGACCGGGCACCGGCTGCACCGGTTCACCGTCGACGTCGGCGCCCTGCAGTCCGACACCGCGTCCGCGCCGGAGACCGCCCGGGTGCGCTGAGCGCCCCGGCCCCTCAGAAAGGCAGGTGAGGACACCGTGCGTGTCCTGCTCCGACTCCTCGCCCCGCTGGTCAGCCTGGCCGTGGCGGCACTCGGCGCGCTCGTGGTCGTCGAGGTCGTGGCGGCCTGGGCCGCCCCCGGCCCGGGAGCCGGTCTGCTCGTCCCGTGGCGGGACTGGCGCGAGACCGCCCGGACCACGCTGTGGACCGCACAGCCGGTGCAGTGGATCGCGATCGCCGCGATCGTCGCCGGTGCGGTGCTGCTGCTGATCGGGCTGCTCGCCCGGCGGCACGACGTGGCGCTGCGCTCGCCGTCCCCGGGGCTGACCGTCACCACCTCGCCCCGGGTGCTGGCCCGTCTCGTCGGCAGCCGGGTCCGGGACCTCGACCCGGTCACCAGCGCGTCGGTCACCGCGTCCGCGCGGTCGGTCGTCGTCCGGGCCGGTGGTCGTGGCGAGCCCACGGAGCTGCGGCAGGAGGCCACCACGGCGGCCACCGCGGTGCTGGAGGCGTTGCCACTGGCCCGCCGGCCGCGGCTGACGGTCCGGGCCGCCCCCGACCGCCCGGACACCACGAGGGGAGTGCACTGACATGTCCGCCGAGACCACCGCCGCACCGTCGTCCACCGGGGGACCGCAGCCGTCGGACCGCGACTCCGCGGGCGCCGGGCAGGCACTCCCGCCGGGTGACCCGCGCCGCGCCGCCAGGGCCGCCCGCCGGGCGCGCTACCGCTCCGCGGGCGGCGCCCGGTGGGGCTTCACCGTGCTCGGCCTGGTCCTGGCCGCGGCCGGGGTGCTCGCCCTGCTGCTGCAGGCCGGGCTGTTCGGGGCCGGCCGGGCGCTGCGCCCGGTGCTCGACCCGCTGATCGAGCAGTTCCTGGTCGCCGTGCCGACCCCGGCCAGGGTGGTCGCGATCGTCGCCGGGCTGGTGCTCGTCGTGCTCGGCCTGCTCTGGGCGGTGCGCGCGCTGCGCCCGGAGTCCCGTCCCGAGCTCGTGCTCGACGCCGGTGACGAGACCGAGATCCGGGTCAGCTCCGCGGCCGCCGCGGACGCGGTCGCCGACGGCGCCACGGCCCTGCCGGGCGTCACCCGGTCCCGGGCCCGGATGGTCGGCAGCACCGCCCGGCCCGCGGTCCGGGCCTCGGTCTGGGTGGACGCCGACGTCGCGCACTCCGAGGTGGCCGAGATCTGCCGCCGGCTCGACGCCGAGGTGCTGCCCCAGGTCCGCGACGCCCTCGAACTGGCCGACCTTCCGGTCGCCGTCCGGATCGAGCTGGACTCCCCCGACCACCGCTCCGGCCCCCGGGTCGCGTGACCCGTGCCCCGGTGAGGGGCTTCACACCGGGCCCACGGGAGCGGCCCCGTACGGTCGGTCCATGAGCGGAGTGCTGAGCGGCAGGACCGCCCTGGTCACCGGGGCGGGCAGCGGGATCGGGATGGCCGTGGCCCGTCGTCTGGCCGCCGACGGCGCCACGGTGCACGCGGTCGACCTGGACGGGGACCGGGTCGCCGCGCTCGCCGCCGAGGTCGATCTCGTCACCCCGCACACCTGCGACCTGTCCGACCTGGATGCCGTCGAGCGGTTGCCGGTCGACGTCGACGTCCTGGTCAACAACGCCGGCCGCCAGCACGTCTCGCGGCTGGAGGAGTTCGACCCGGACGTCTTCTCGGCGATCCTGCGGCTGATGCTGGAGTCGCCGTTCCGGCTGATCCGCCGCTCGCTGCCGCACATGTACGCGCGCGGCTGGGGCCGGGTCATCAACATCTCCAGCGCGCACGGGCTGCGCGCCTCCCCGTTCAAGTCGGCCTACGTCTCCGCCAAGCACGGGCTGGAGGGCCTGTCCAAGGTCACCGCGCTGGAGGGCGCCGAGCACGGGGTGACCAGCAACTGCATCAACCCGGCCTACGTCCGTACCCCGCTGGTCGAGGCCCAGATCGCCGACCAGGCGCGCACCCACGGCATCTCCGCCGACGAGGTCGTGGAGAAGATCATGCTCACCCCGGTGGCGGTGAAGCGGCTGATCGAGCCGGCCGAGACCGCCGAGCTGGCCGCGCTGCTGTGGGGCCCGGCCTCGGCGTCGATCACCGGGTCGTCGCTGAGCCAGGACGGCGGCTGGACCGCCCGGTAGCCGGCTCACCCGAGCCACACCCGGCTGCGGGCAGACTGGGCGTCGCCCGGGTACCGCCCGGGACGGGCTGACGACGAACGGGGGACTCCGGTGGGGCACGCCCGCACGAGCCGGCTCCGGCGTACCGGATCCACCGCGCTCGTCCTGGGGATCGCGCTCGCCCTGCTGGCCGGCTGTGCGGTGGGCCCATCCCAGCGCCCGCCGGTCGCCGTGCGCGGCGAACTGCTGCCCGCCGCTCCCCCGGTGGCGGCCGAGCCGCCGCCCGACCCGGCCCGGCTGCCGGGGACCGAGCCGCTGCGCTCCGGGCCGGAGTTCGTCGACTGCACCGCGGAGGTCCGGGCCGGTCTCGCCGAGGCCGGTACCCCGCTCCCGGACGGCCGCGAGCTGGCCGCAGGGTGCGGGCAGCTGACCGTCCCCGCGGACCGCGGGCGTCCGGACCTCGGCCCGGCCCGGCTCGGACTCACCCGGCTGACCGCCCCGGGGGCGGCGGAGGACCTGCCGGTGCTCGTCGTGCTGGGCGACACCGGGGTCGACGGGTCCTCGCTCGCCGCGGCCGCGCTCGCGGCCCGGCTGCCGAGCGAGGTGCTGGCCCGCTACCAGGTGCTCGGCATGGACCGCCGGGGCTCCGGCGACGACCTGCTCGACTGCGCCCCGATCGACGCCCGGACCACCCTGCAGGACGCCGGTCCCGGCCAGCGCGACGAGGTCGCGATGACCGCGTTGCTGGAGCGTTCCCGGTCGATCGTGCAGGACTGCTACCTGCTCCTGTCCGGCACGATCACCAGCTACCGGACAGACAGCTCGGCCGAGGACCTGGAGTCGCTGCGCAGCGCGCTCGGTCTCGCCCGGCTCAACCTGGTCGGCGTCGGGGACGGCGCCGACGCCGTGGCCGGCTGGGCCGGCCGGAACCCGGACGCGGTCGGCCGGGTCGTCCTCGACGGGCCGGGTGACCCGACGCTCGACGAGCCCGCCCGCTCCGAGGCGGCCACCGCGGCGGCCGAGGCGGCGTTCGACGCCTTCGCGACGGCCTGCACCGCCGGGCCGGGCTGCCCGCTCGGCCCGGATCCGCGGGCCACCGTGCGCGGCCTGCTCGACCGGCTCGCGGGCAGCGCGCTCCCGGCCGGGGACGGCGACGCGGTCACCGCGGGCGCGGCGGTACGCGCGGTCCGCACCACGCTGTCGCAGCCGTCGCGGTGGCCGGAGCTGCAGTCCGCACTGGCCGGCGCGGCCGGCGGGGACGGCTCCGGGCTGGCCCGGCTCCGGTCCACCGGCAGCGGGCCCGCGGCCGGGCCGCGGGCCGGGTTCGACGCCGTCCTGGCCACCGCGTGCAACGACAGCCGGGTCCGGATCACCCCCGGCGAGGCCGCGGACCTGGCCGGGCGGTGGGCCGAGCGGTTCGGGCTGTTCGGGGTCGCGGCGGCGCAGGACCTGGTCGCGTGCGGGCCGTGGCCGCCGGGCGGGGCGGCCCCGGCTCCCGGCCCGCGCTCCGACACGCTGCCGCCGGTGCTCGTCGTCGGTACCGCCCAGGATCCCCGCGCGCCGCGCAGCGGCGCGGAGCGGACGGCCGAGCAGCTCGGCAACGGCAGGCTGGTGCGCTGGCAGGGCTCCGGGACCGGGGCCTACCCGCGGACGCCGTGCGTGGCCGCCGTGGTCGACCGCGCCCTCGTCGACGGCCAGGCCCCCACCGAACCCGTGGTCTGTCCGCCGTAACCCCGTGCATCGGACGGCGCACCCCGGGTGGTCAACGGATGCGACGAAGCCGACACCGAAGGTCACAATTGAGCATCCGCGGCATTCCGTGAGCACGCCGCCCACGCGCCGTCCGCACGCCTTCGACCTGCGGCAATCCATTCGGTGAACGTTTCTCGAAACGGTCACCCGTTCGTCACGGAACCGCGCGATCGGCTTACCCGCCGGAGTCGTTCGGGCTAGGCTGCCTCCGGTGGCGGCGTCACCGCAGGTCACGCCTGGGCAACCGGCGACGAACCGTCGGACGCGGCCATCGCGTTCCCGCGGTGTAACGCTGGTGATACCGATCACCGAGCGTCCGGGTGGACGATGCAGGGGGACCGATCGGCCGCAGCCGCTCGGCAGGCTTCGGGACCGGGCGGAAGGAGAACGGTGGATTTCTTCACCTATGTCGGTTCACAACTGGAACAGTTGGTGTTCTACGGTCAGCAGCACTTTCTGCTGGTGGCCTTTGCCGTCGGAATCGCGGCCGTGGTGTCGCTCGTCGCGGGCACGGTGCTGCACACCAACCGGCTGACCCCGGAGACCTGGAGCCGGCCGCTCCGGATCGGGTCCCGGGAGGGGCTGCTGATCGCGAGCTCCGCGGCGCTGACCGTGCCGTCGCTGGCCCTGTTCGGCCTGCTGCAGCCCGCGCTCGGGCTGGGGGCGACGCCGTCACTGACCGCCCTGACCATCTACGCCGTCTACCCGATCCTGCGCAACGTCGTCGCCGGGCTCTCCTCGGTCGACGACGCGGTCCTGGAGTCCGCGCGCGGCATGGGCATGGGGCCGGTGCGCCGGATGGTGTCCATCCAGCTCCCGCTGGCCTGGCCGGTCATCCTGTCCGGCATCCGGGTCGCCGTCCTGATCATCATCGGGATCGCGGTCGTCGCGGGCGCCATCAACGGACCGGGCTTCGGCTCCTCGCTGCTGCTCGGCCTGCAGCGGCTGGGCTCGGTCAACTCGTTCAACCAGGTTCTGGCGGCCACGCTCGGCTGCCTCGTCGTGGCGGCCGTCTACGAGATCGTGTTCTGGCTCGTCCAGCGCTTCACCACCCCGAGGGGGATCCGTGTCTGATTCCGGCAAGCCGATGATCGCCCTCGAAGGCATCAGCAAGACCTACCCGAAGGCCACCGCGCCGGCCGTGCAGGAACTCAACCTGCAGGTCCCCGAGGGGACCATCTCGATGTTCATCGGGCCGTCCGGCTGCGGCAAGACGACCACGCTGAAGATGATGAACCGGCTGATCGAGCCGACCACCGGGCGGATCCTGCTCGACGGCGAGGACGTCACCGCGGTCAACGCCGACGAGCTGCGCCGCCGGATCGGCTACGTCATCCAGCAGGTCGGCCTGTTCCCCCACTTCACCATCGGCGACAACATCGCCGTCGTGCCGAAGATCCTCGGCTGGGACAAGAACCGGATCACCGCCCGGGTCGACGAGCTGCTGCACCTGGTCGGCATGGAGCCGAAGGACTACCGCGACCGCTACCCGCGCCAGCTGTCCGGCGGGCAGCAGCAGCGCGTCGGCGTCGCCCGCGGCCTGGCCGCCGACCCGTCGGTGATGCTGATGGACGAGCCGTTCGGGGCCATCGACCCGATCACCCGCGAACGCATCCAGGACGAGTTCCTCGAGCTGCAGCGCCAGATCGCCAAGACCATCTGCTTCGTCACCCACGACCTGACCGAGGCGGTGAAGCTCGGCGACCGGATCGCCGTCTTCGGCCCGGGCGGGACGCTGCAGCAGTACGACACGCCGGACACCATCCTGACCCACCCGGCGAACGACTTCGTCGCCGAGTTCGTCGGGTCCGGCGCCGCGGTGCGGCGGCTGTCGCTGCTCGACCTGGCCCGCCTGGAGCTGGCCCCGGTCGGCCTCGACGGTGCCGGCGAGCGCAACGGGTCGCCGACCTACGAGGCCGACGCCGAGGGCAGGCCGTCCCGCTGGGCCTACCTGCCGGGCACCGAGGTGCTGCCGAAGCTCGTCACCGTGCCGCAGTCCGGGACCGTGTACGACGCCGTCGACGTCATGCTCGACTCGCAGACCGAGCTCGTCGGCGTGGTCGACGACGAGCACCGGCTGCAGGGTGCGCTGTGGTGGAAGGACCTCGTCGAGGGCCTGAAGACGAAGGGCCAGGCGTGAGCGCCCCGGCCGCCAAGTCCACGGCGTCCGCGGGAGCCACCGCGACCGACACGCCCGAGGCACCGCGCCGGACCCGCGCGAAGATCGACAAGACGCTCATCGCCAACCCGCTGATCGCCGTGCTCGGTCTCGTCGCGGTGTTCGGCTACGCCGCGAGCCAGGGGCTCGACGCGGTCGAGCAGTCGGTGATCAACCCGCAGGCGCTGGGGACCCGGCTGTGGGAGCACCTGGTGCTCACCGGGCTGTCGACGCTGGTCGTCATCGTGATCGCGATCCCGGCCGGGATCGCGATCAGCCGCCCGGCGGCGGGCCGCATCCAGCGCCCGATCCTCGCGTTCGCCGGGTTCATGCAGGCCCTTCCGGCGTTCGGCGTGATCGTGCTGCTCGCGTTCTCCCCGCTCGGGCTCGGGCTGCCGACCGCGGTCGTCGCGCTCGCGCTGGCCGCGTTGCTGCCCGTGCTGACCAACACCGTCGTCGGCCTGCAGCAGGTGGACCGGGCGCTGATCGAGGCCTCCCGCGGCATCGGCATGTCCGCCCGGCAGACGCTGCTGCGGGTCGAGCTGCCGCTCGCCACCCCGGTCATGGTGGCCGGGGTCCGGGTCGCGCTCGTGCTGAACGTCGGCACCGCCGCGCTGGCGACCTTCATCGGCGCCGGCGGACTGGGCGAGCCGATCAAGGGCATGCTCGAGCTGGGCCGCCCCACCGGCACGCTGGTCGCCGCCGGGATCGTCGCCGCCCTCGCACTGATCGTGGACTGGCTGGCCGGCCTCGCCGAGTACGCGGTGCGCCGCAACTCCGGCTGAGCCGCCCGCCACTCCCCCGACACCCCGCCGTACCGCACTCCCTGGAGGACACGTGAATCTCGGACGATCCCGGCGCATCGCGCTGACGGCGCTGGCCGCCGTCACCGCGCTGACGCTCGCAGGCTGCGGCAGTCTGGACTCGGCAGGACCCTCGGCCTCCGGCGGCTCGCTCGGCGACGCCGGCAACCTGGAGGGCGTCGACTACATCGTCGGCGGCAAGAACTTCGACGAGCAGCTCGTGCTCTGCGAGATCACCGTCGCCGCGCTGGAGTCGGTCGGCGGCAACGTCACCCCGCGGTGCAACCTCGGCGGTACCGACGTGGCCCGGCAGGCGCTGCTGTCCGGCGACATCAACACCTACTGGGACTACACCGGTACCGCGTGGGCGTCGTTCTTCAAGGAGACCGAGCGCGTCCCGGACGACAACGAGCTCTACCGGCTCGTCTCCGAGCGCGACCTGGCGGAGAACAAGCTCGTCTGGCTGGACAAGGCGAGCTTCAACAACACCTACGCGTTCGCCGTCAACGGGGAGAAGGCGCGGCAGGAGAACCTGAACTCGGTGTCGGACATGGCCGCCTACATCAAGGCGGGCAAGCCGGGCTCCGTGTGCGTCGAGACCGAGTACAACTCGCGTGACGACGGCCTGCGCGGCCTGCAGCAGACCTACGACTTCCAGGTCTCCGGCGACCGCCTGCAGGTGCTCGCCACCGGCGTCATCTACGAGGCCACCAACAACGGCGACTGCACGTTCGGCCTGGTCTTCACCACCGACGGCCGGATCCCGGGCCTCGGCCTGAAGGTCCTCGAGGACGACAAGCGCTACCAGGTCACCTACAACGCGGCGCCGATCGTCCGCGAGGACACCTACAACCAGAACCCGGCGATCCGCGAGGTCATGGCGCCGATCGCGGCCGCCCTGGACTACGAGACGATGCTGAGCCTCAACGGCAAGGTCTCCTCCGAGGGCCAGGACTCCCGCCAGGTCGCGCGGGACTGGCTCACCGAGAAGGGCTTCATCGGCTGAGTCCGGCTCCGCCGTACCGCGACGGCCCCGCGTCCCGCACCCGGCGGGGCACGGGGCCGTCGTTGCGCCGGGTCCGCTTTCGTGGTCCGCTGTGCGCGCCCAGCCCCTGCGACCTGGAGAGACACCTCGTGACCCGCTCGCACCGGCGCACCGTCGCACTGGCCGCCACGGCGCTCTCCTGCCTGCTGCTCGCCGGGTGCGGTGCCCTCACGGCGTCCGGGCCGGGTGCCGCGGCCGGGACGCTCGCCGGGTCCGCCGACCTCACCGGCCAGACCTACGTGGTGGGCTCGAAGAACTTCGACGAGCAGCAGCTGCTCTGCCAGATCTCGATCGCCGCGCTGGAGTCCGTCGGGGCGTCGGTCACCGACCGCTGCAACGTCGGCGGCTCCGACGTCACCCGGCAGGCGCTGATCGACGGCGACATCTCGGTCTACTGGGAGTACACCGGGACCGCGTGGGCGTCCTACCTGCGCGAGACCCGGACCCTGCCCGACGACGAGGTGTTCCGCGAGCTGTCCGACCGGGACCGGGCGGACAACGGCGTCGTGTGGCTGGACCGGGCGGGGTTCAACAACACCTACGCCTTCGTCGTCGCCGGGCAGACCGCGCAGCGGCTCGGCCTGCGCACGATCAGCGACATGGCCGCGCACGTCCGGGAGGGCCGGCCGGGAACGGTGTGTGTGGAGACCGAGTACAACTCCCGCGCCGACGGCCTGCGCGGCCTGCGCGGCCTGCAGCAGGCCTACGACGTGCAGATCCCCGCGGAACGCACGCAGGTCATCGAGCAGGGTCTGGTGTACCAGTCGACCGCCGACGGCGACTGCCTGTTCGGCGAGGTCGCCGCCACCGACGGACGGATCCCCGGGCTCGGGCTGACCGTGCTCGACGACGACCGCGGCTACCACATCACCTACAGCGCCGCGCCGACGATCCGGCAGGACACGTTCGACCGGGCCCCGCAGGTCGCCGACGTCTTCGCCCCGATCAGCGCGGTGCTGGACCAGCCGACCGTCCAGCGGCTGAACGGGCGGGTCTCGGCCGGCGGGGAGAGCCCGCGGGACGTGGCCCGGTCCTGGCTGACCGAGCGCGGGTTCATCGGGGGCTGAGGGCGATGGCATGGCGGGAACCGGACGAGGTCCGCGACGGGGTGGAGCTGACCTCCCTCGACGGCGAGGTGTTCGACGGCGCGGGCGTCACCAAGCGGGACCTGCTCGACCACCTGGACGCGGTCGCCGACCGGATGCTTCCGGGCCTCGCCGACCGGGCGCTGACCGTGGTGCGGGCGCGGCCCGGGCAGGCGCCGTTCATGCAGAAGAACACCCCGCGCGGGGCGCCGTCCTGGATCCCGACGATCGACGTCTGGGCCGAGGCCTCGCAGCGGACCGTGCACTACCCGGTCTGCGCCGACCGCGCGACGCTGCTGTGGTTCGGCAACCAGCGCGCGATCGAGTTCCACCCCACCCTGGTCGCGCACGGCCGGGCCGAGACCGACGAGCTCGTCGTCGACCTCGACCCGCCGCCCGACGGCGGCTTCGACCGGGTCGTGGCGGCGGCCCGGCTGGTGCGGGCCGCGCTGCGGGAGCTGGCGCTCGACGCCGTGGTGAAGACCAGCGGGGCGAAGGGGCTGCACCTGGTGGTGCCGCTGAGCGCGCCGCTCGGCATCGACGACGCGTTCGCCGCCACCCGGGCCGTCTGCGCCCGGGCCGCCGCGCTCGACCCGGACGTCGCGACCACCGCGTTCATCAAGGACGACCGCGGCGGCCGGGTGTTCCTGGACCCGACCCGGGCCGGCGGCGCGACCCTGGTCGCCGCCTACAGCCCGCGCGCCCGGCCGGGCCTCCCGGTGTCGTTCCCGGTGGCCTGGGACGACCTGGACGCGGTGACACCGGCCGAGTTCACCGTGACCACGGCGGCCGGCCTGCTCGGGGACGCCGATCCGTGGCGGACGCTGCGGCCGGGGCCGGGGCAGCTGCCCGCGGAGATCCTGGCCGAGGGGCGGGAGATCCCGGTTCCGCGGGTGCAGGCGATGCACGAGGGGAAGCGGCGCAAGCGGGAGCGGGAGCGGGGCTGAGCCCGGCCCACAGCCTGCTTCTCAGCGTCCGGAGCCGGCGGGCTGTTCCTTGAGGTCGCCGGCCTTGACCCCGAACAGCAGCACGAGGATCGCCAGGACGACGATGCCCGCGCTGATCTGCAGGCCGAGCGCGAGGCTTCCGGTCGCGGCCTGGATGAACCCCAGCAGGGACGGTGACGCCGCGGCCGCGAAGGAACCCATCGACGTCACGATCGCGATGCCGGTCGCCGCGGCGCGATCGGAGAGGTAGATCGACGGGATCGAGTAGAAGACGGTCAGCCCGGAGTAGTGCGCCGCCGCGAGCACGGCGAGCAGCAGCACCACGACCACGACGCTGCCGTGGGAGAACGACAGGGCGAGCATCGCCGCGACAGCCACGATCCAGCTGCCCGCGGCGTGCCAGCGCCGCTCCAGGGTGCGGTCGGAGTGCCGGCCGACGACCAGCATCACCACGATCCCGATCAGCGGCGGAATGGCAGAGAACAGTCCGAGGTCCAGGACGTCGCCCACCCCGGCGTCGGCGATGATCCGCGGGGTCCAGAAGGACACCGCGTTCGCCAGGGTGTAGGCCCCGCAGGCACAGATGCCGAGGATCCAGACCTTGGGGTCGCGCAAGGCGGTGCGTATCCCCACGTGCACGGCGCCGCCACCCTCACCACCCTTGCGGTGCTGGTCGTCGTCGAGATCGGCGCGCACCGTCGCCTTCTGCGCCGGGGTCAGCCAGCGGGCCTGCTCCGGCTCGTCGACCAGCCAGAACGCGACGAGCAGCGCCAGCAGGATCGGCGGGATGCCCTCGATCAGGAACAGCCACTGCCAATCGGCGAGACCGGCGACCCCGCCGAACACGTGCATGATGCCGCCGGAGACCAGTGATCCGAGCACGCCGGACACCGGGACGCCGATGAAGAAGATCGCGGTCATCCGGGTGCGACGGGCCGAGGGGAACCAGCGTGAGAGGTAGAACAGGGCGCCGGGGAAGAACCCGGCCTCGGCCACCCCGAGCAGGAAGCGGGCGAGGTAGAACGTGAGTTCGTCCTGCACGAACATCGTCCCGACAGTGACGACACCCCAGGACAGCATGATCCGGACCAGCGTCCTCCGGGCCCCGATCCGCGCCATCAGCGCGTTGCTGGGCACCTCGAACAGGATGAAGCCCACGAAGAAGACGGTCACGCCCAGCCCGTAGACGGCAGGTCCGAACCCGAGGTCGCGTTGCAGCCCCTCCTGCGCGATCCCGATGTTGGTGCGGTCGATGAAGCTGACGATGTAGCAGACGACCAGCAGCGGCATGACGCGCAGGGCGATGGCGCGGTAGGTCTTCGCACGATCGACCGGGCCGGTTTCGGCGCGGTCATCGCTACGGGTCACGGGCGGATTCTCGGCCACGACGGCGACTCCTTCGTCATGGGTGGCAGGCCGGCGCGACAACCGCGTCGGCGGCCGAAGTCTCGGTCTCATCTGTTGCCTATGTCAACACCTATGACGCAAACGATAGGATGCCGGCATGGCGGATCGTCCGGATGGCGGGGAGCTCCTACCCATCGCACAACTGCTGTCCTACCGACTGTCCCGGACGTCGTCGGCACTGTCGCGCAGCGCGGCTCTGCGCTACCGCCGGGAGTTCGACGTCAGCCTGGGCGAGTGGCGCGCCATCGCACTGATCGCCGCGGACCCGACACTGACGCTCAACCGGCTGGCACGGCGAGCCGGCCTGGACAAAGCCCAGATGAGCAGGGTTGTCGCCCGCCTGTCCGAGCGTGGCATGGTGGACCGGACCACAGGATCCGGACGCACATCACAGCTCGCGCTGACCGCGGCGGGCACCGAGGTCTACCGGGGACTCATCGCCGCCGCGAACGAGCGCGACGCCCAGTTCCTGGCGGCACTCGACCCGGACGAGGCCGTCGTCCTGCTGCGCGCACTCGACCGGCTCGCCGAGACCGCACTGGAGGTCGAGCAGCGCGAGCGCGGCGAGGCCGAGCTCACCTAGCTGTTGACTTAATCAACACCAAACGGTCTCCTGGGGATCTCACGAGGAGGTGTCCGATGACCGATCCGGACGCGGTCACGATCTGCGAGTGCTTCGCCCGCGACGGGCTGCAGCACGAGACGGCGTTCGTGCCGACCGCGACCAAGGTCGCCCTGCTGGAGCGGTTCGCGAGCGCGGGGTTCACCCGCATCGAGGGGACCAGCTACAGCCATCCCGGTCGGGTGCCGGCCTTCGCGGATGCGTCCGAGGTGCTGGCCGGGGTCACCCACCGGCCCGGTGTCGCCTTCAAGGCGACCTGTCCGAACCCGCATGCCGTCGGCCGTGCCCTCGCGGACCTCGATGCCGGGCGCGGCGCCGAGGAACTGAGTTTCCTCGTCTCCGCCACCGAGGCCCACACCGCGCGCAACCTGCGCACCACGCGGGAGGGGCAGTGGGAGCGGGTGGCGGAGATGACCCGGCTCGCGGCGGGCCGGTTCCGGGTCGTCGGGGTCGTGTCGGTGGCCTTCGGTTGCCCGTTCGAAGGTGCTGTCGACCCGGGTCTGGTCGCGGAGGACGTCGCTCGCTTCGTCGATCTCGGCGCCGACGCGGTGACCCTCGGCGACACCACCGGCGTCGCCACCCCCGGATCGGTCGCGGACCTGTTCGGACGGCTGGAACGCACCCATCCCGGCCTCCCGGTGGTCGCGCACTTCCACAACACCCGCGGCACCGGGATCGCCAACGCGGTTGCGGCGCTCGACGCGGGCTGCCGGCACTTCGACAGCGCCCTCGGCGGCGTGGGCGGGCACCCGGCCACGATCGGCTACGGGGCCGGGCTCACCGGCAACGTCTGCACCGAGGACCTGGTGAGTCTGTTCGACGCCATGGGGGTGTGGACCGGGCTGGACCTCGACGCCGTGGCCGCCGCATCCGCAGCGTGCGAGGACGCCCTGGGCCGCCCACTGCACAGCATGGTCGCCCGGGCCGGTTTCGCCCGCGGCGCCGTACCTGCCCGATCCCGAGGAGCTCTCGCGTGACCACCACCGTCCCGGCCACCGGGATCCTGCTCAGCGAGGACGACGGATCCGTGCGGGTCCTCACGATGAACCGCCCGGACAAGCTGAACGCCCTGGACACGACGTTGACCCGAGCACTGCGTGACGCGCTCGACGAGGCCGACCGGGATCCCACCGTCCGCGCGGTGATACTGACCGGAGCCGGTCGCGGGTTCTGCTCCGGTGCCGATCTGGGCGAGTTCGCCACACTCACCCCGGGCAATCCCGGTCCCGTGCTGGAGCGCGCCGCACTCACCTCGTCGCTGCAGACCCGGATGCAGGAGTTGTCCGTGCCCGTCGTCACCGCCGTCCGCGGTGTCGCCGTCGGTGGCGGGGCCGGTCTGGCTATCGGCGCCGACATGACCGTCGTCGGCGAGGACCTGAGGTTCGGCTACCCCGAGCTGCGGCACTCGATCGTGCCCGCGCTGGTGATGACCGGTCTTGTCCGGCACCTGGGGCGCAAGCTCGCGTTCGAACTGATCAGCACGGGCCGGCTGCTCACTGCCACGGAGGCGGCGGAGCACGGGCTGGTGAACCGGGTCGTCGCGCCCGACGAGGTGCGTGCTGCGGCGCTGGAGATCGCCGAGCGCTGGGCCGCCGTCGAGCCGCGGGCGATCGCCGCCGCCAAGGACCTGTTCTACCGTGTCGCCGACCTCCCGACGGGGGCCGCGATGCGCGCGGGCCAGGACGTCAACGCGTTGATGCGGGGGTTCCGGAAGTGACCGCACCGCTGGCCGGTATCACGATCCTGGACTTCTCCCGGGTCCTCGCCGCCCCGATGGCCACCCAGCTCCTCGCCGAGCTCGGTGCGAGCGTCGTGAAGGTGGAACGGCCCGTCACCGGCGACGAGACCCGTGGCTTCGAGCCGCGTCTGCCGCACGGAGAGAGCGCCTACTTCTTCGCGTTCAACCGTGGCAAGCGGTCGGTCACCCTCGACCTGAAGGACGAGCGCGGCCGCGACGTCGCGCGCCGACTCTCCGCCGGTGCGGACGTCGTCGTCGAGAACTTCCTGCCCGGCGCGATGGATCGGCTCGGCCTCGGCTACGACGAGCTGTCCGCGGCGAACCCGCGCCTGGTCTACGTGTCGACCACCGGGTTCGGCCAGACCGGGCCGGACCGCTCCCGGAAGGGGTACGACACGGTCTTCCAGGCGTTGTCCGGGGTCATGGCGATGACCGGCGAGCCGGACGGGCCTCCCTCGAAGAGCGGGGTCCCGGTGGCGGACATGAGCTCCGGGCTGTGGGTCGCGATCGCTGTGCTCACCGGTCTCGCCGGGCGCGGGGCATCCGGCCGCGGCCGTCACCTCGACGTGTCCATGATGGATGTCCAGCTGAGCCTGCACGCGCTCAACGCCGCCCGTCTGTTCGCCCTCGACGAGGATCCGGCCCGCACCGGTACCGAGCACCCCGGTCGGGTGCCGTCCGCGGCGTTCCAGGCCGGTGACGGCGGCTGGCTCCACATCAGCGGCAGCGACCAGCACTGGGCGCCGCTGTGCGCCGTCCTCGGGCTGGACGACCTCGGCGCCGACCCCGGACTCGCCCGTAACGCGGATCGGGTCGCCCAGCGGGACCGGGTGATGCCGGCCCTGCGTGGTGCGATCGCCCACCACGAGCGCGATCCGTTGGTGAAGGAGCTGCGGGCGGTCGACGTCCCGGTGGGCGAGGTCCGATCCGTGCGCGAGGCGCTGGCCGATCCGCACGCCGCGGCCCGCGGCATCGTCGGCGGATTCGTCCACCCGACCGAGGGGGAGTTCCCGGCGCTGCGCACGCCGCTGCGCGACAGCGGGGCGGAGCCGCCCGATACAGCCGCACCGCCGCTGCTCGGCGCGGACACCGACGCAGTCCTGGCCGAGGCCGGGCTGTCGGCCGCCGACATCGAGGCCCTGCGGGCCGCGGGGGTGATCGGATGAGCGACCCGCAGCGGATCCGGACGACCGTCGTCGACGGCGTCGCGACCGTCGAGCTCGTCCGTCCCGAGGCGCGAAACGCCGTCGACCTGCTGATGTGCGATCAGCTGCGCGCGGCGTTCGACGAGATCGACGCGGACGAGTCGGTGCACGTGGTGCTCCTCGCCGCACAGGGATCGGTGTTCTGTGCCGGCGCGGACCTCAAGGAACGCACCGGCAAGGACGCTGCCTGGGTCCGCCGCCGCCGGATCGCCTCCTTCGCCGCCTACGCCGCGGTCGAGGCGTGCCGCCGTCCGGTCGTCGCCCTGCTGCAGGGGGCCGTGGTCGGATCCGGCGGGGAGATCGCCCTCGCCGCGGACTTCGCCCTGGCCGCCGACGACGTGAGCTTCCGGTTCCCCGAGCCGCACTGGGGCACGGTCGGTGCCACCCAGCGGCTGCAGCGCGCGATCGGCAAGCGGCGCGCCAAGGAGCTCCTGTTCACCAACCGGAGGCTGGCCGGGGGCGAGGCGCTGGAGCTCGGCCTCGTCAGCAGGCTCGTCCCGGCGGCGGAGCTCGCCGATGCCGGCTGGGAGACCGCTCGCGCGATCGCCGCGGCGCCCCCGACTGCGCTGTCGCTGACCAAACGCGCCGTCGACCTCGGCGCCGAGACCGACCTCGACCGGGGCATCCGCATCGAGATGGCCGCCATCGAGCAGAACCTCGCCTCCGGGGACTGGCGTGCGGGTGTCGAGCGCTTCACCACGAAGGGAACCCGATCGTGATCGACCTGCGCGCGGCCTGCCCGCTCACCGCCCACGAGGCTCTCGCCCGGGCCGCGACGATCGCGCCCGACGTGGAGGCCGTCGTCTCCGCCCAGGAGCGGATCACCTACGCCGGGCTGGCCGACGAGGTGGCGGCGATCCGGGCGGCACTGGTCGCCCGCGGTGTGGGCCACGGCGATCGAGTCGCTCTCTGCCTGGGCAACGGGCCGCGCTGGGTCGCACTGTTCGTAGCGCTGGGCTCGATCGGTGCCGTGACGGTGCCGGTGAACACCCGGTTCACCGCCGACGAGATCCACTACACGCTGGCCCACGCCCGGGTGTCCACACTCGTCACCGCAGACCGGGTGCTGCGGGTCGACCTGCCCGCCCTGCTGCGTGCGACGGGGATCGGCGCCGACGGGCGCTGCGCGAGCCTGCCCGAGCTGCGGGAGACCGTCGTCGTCGGGGAGTCGACGGGGTGGGGCACCCCCTGGGGGGAGTATCTCGCCGCCGGCGCGGCGGCCGGGGACCCGGCGCCGACAGGGATCGCGGAGGACATCGTGCTGGTTCAGTACACCTCCGGCACCACGTCCCGGCCCAAGGGCGTCCTGCTCACCCACCGCAGCATGTGCGCGAACGCGTTCTTCTCCGGTGCCCGGATGGGCCTGCGTCCCGGTGACCGCTTCCACTCGGCCCGCCCGTTCTTTCACGTCGCGGGCAGCACGCTGTCGGTGCTCTCGGCGATCCAGCACGCGACCACGCTGGTCACGATGGCGCGGTTCGAACCCGTCGAGGCGCTCGGGCTGCTCGAGTCGGAGCGGTGCACGCACTTCTCCGGTAACGACACCATGGCGTTGCTGTTGCTCGACCACCCCGAACGGGACCGGCACGTGCTGCAGCTGCGCGGGGCGTGGCTCGCCGCATCCTCGACGGTCGTCCGCCGGGTGATCGACGAGCTCGGGGCTCGCGAGGCCGTCACGGGCTACGGCCAGTCCGAGGCCTCCCCGAACGTCGCCCAGTCCGCGTGGTGGGAGCCCGAGGAGATCAGGGCGAGCGCGGCCATGGCGCCGCAGCCCGGCGTCGAGGTCCGCATCCGCGGGGCGGACGACGGCCGACCGTGCGAGCCCGGCGAACCCGGGACGATTCTCGTGCGGGGCTGGAACCTCATGCAGGGCTACCTCGACGACCCGGAGAAGACCGCCGCCACCATCGACGCCGACGGCTGGCTCGACACCGGTGACCTGGGCGTCCTCGACGACAGCGGGCGGCTGCACTTCGTCGGCCGGACCAGGGACATCATCAGGGTCGGCGGGGAGAACGTCGCGCCGGCCGACGTCGAGGAGACGCTGCACCGTCATCCCGCGGTGCGGCAGGCCGCGGTCGTCGGGGTGCCCGACGACCGGCTGCTCGAGGTGCCGTTCGCGTTCGTCGTGCTGACCGCGCCGGGCGCTGCGACCGAGGCCGACATCCTGGAGTGGGCACGCGGACGGATGGCGGGGTTCAAGCTGCCGAGGTACCTGCGGATCGTCGACGGCTTCGACGACATCGGTATGACGGCGAGTTCGAAGATCCAGAAGAACAAGCTCGCCGCACACGCCCGCGGCCTGCTGGAGCGGGCGGACACGTGATCACGACCAGGCTCACCGAGCTACTGGGGACCGAGGTACCGGTGGTGCAGGCCGGTATGTCGTGGGTGTCGTCGGCGGCGGCGCTGCCGCTGGCGGTGAGTAACGCCGGTGGGCTCGGCGTCGTCGCCGCCGGACCGATGCGGCTCCCGGACCTGGAGCGCACGCTCGACGAGATGACAGCCGGGACCGACCGGCCGTGGGCGGTGAATCTGCCGCTCTACCGCGGGGGGATCGAGGACGTGCTCGACCTGCTCGAACGCCGGCCGCCGCCGGTGCTCGTCGCCTCGCAGGGCGGACCCCGGCGCTACCTCGACCGGTTCCGGGCGCTCGGGACCCGCTGCCTGCACGTCGTCGCGGGGGCCGAGCACGCCCGCAAGGCCGCCGACGCGGGGGTGGACGGGCTCGTCGTCGTCGGGGCCGAGGCGGGCGGGCACCCGCCACCCGCGCTCGTGACGACCATGGTGCTGGTCCGAGCCGTCGCGACGGCCGTCCCGGACGTCCCGCTCGTCGCCTCCGGCGGGATCGCCGACGGTGCCGGACTCGCCGCAGTACTCGCGCTCGGCGCGGACGGGGCACAGCTCGGCACCCGGTTCCTGCTCAGCACCGAGGCGTCCGTGCACGCCGAGTACCAGGCGACAGTGCTCGCAGCGGGCATCGACGACACTCGGACCGTCGGGCACGGGCTTGGCGTGATCCGCGCCGTCCGTAACGACTTCACCGATCGCATGACAGCTCTCGAACAGGCGGGCGAGAGCGTCGATGCACGACGTTCGCCGTTCGGGACCGCGACGCTACGCGCTGCCGCGCTGCACGGTGACGTCCACGGCGGCAAGGTCGAGGCGGGCCAGTCGGCCGGGCTGATCGACGACGTGAGTCCCGCGGCCGAGCTGGTCGAGCGGATCGTCACGGAGTACCGGGAGACCGTCGACCGTCTCCCCCGCTGACCGGCCCTCTCCTCCGTCGGTCGCGTGCACGCGACCGACGGCCGGAAGAACAGCGCACGAGCGCGAGCCCGACCCATGTCCTAGCCTGCGAGGCGAACAGTCTCGCCTCGGACCGGAGGGGTAGGTCCCACATGCCCGAGGACGTCCTGATCGGCCGCCGCCTACGCGAGATCAGGGTGTGGCGCGGCCTGTCGCTCCGGGCCGCCGCCGAACTCGCGGGGCTGTCGAAGTCGTACCTGTCCATGATCGAACGGGGCGAGCGTGCGGTGGAGCGACGCTCGACGCTGTCGGCGCTCGCCACCGCGCTCCGGGTCGCCCCGACCGAGCTGACGGGGCAGCCGTTCGCCCCGGCCACCGAGACCGACGCAGGTGCCCGCGCGTCGGTGGAGGACGTGCGCGAGGCCCTGCGTCGTATCGAGACGGACGACCTGGACGCGGTCGACCTCCCCGATCCGGACCGTCTGGCGGCACGGGTGGACGCCGCGCGGGCCGCCTCGCTGTCCTGTGACTTCGAGACGCTCGGTGCGATGCTGCCGAGCCTGGCGACCGACGTCACGGCGGCCGCTCGCAACGGATCGGGCCGGGCACGGGCCCTGGCCGTCCCCGTGCTGCGGATGACGTTCCAGCTCGTGAAGGACCTCGGGTTCCACGATGTCGCATGGATGGCGGTCGGACACGCGCACCGCGCGGCGCTGGCGCTCGGCGACCCTGCATGGATCGCGATGACGCAGTTCGACCGGGCCCGGGCCATGATCGGCACCAATGCACCTGGCGCGGCCCTGAGACTGGTGCGCGACGCGGCCGACGAGGTCGAGCCGGAGGGAGACGGAGCCCAGGCCTACGGGATGCTCCTCCTGTCCATGGCCCTGCAGAGTGCGATCAACGACGTCGTCGACGACGTGCCCGCCCTGCTCGATGAGGCGGACCGGCTGGCCACGCACACGGGTGAGGGAACGTTCGGCGACATGTCGTTCGGACCGCGCAATCTCGGTGTGTGGCGGGTGACCCTGGCTGTGGAGACCGGGAACCTGGCGCAGGTCCCGGAGCTGGCAACGAGAGTGGACGTCGGGTCCATCGGATCCCGGGACCGGCAGGCGTCGTTCCACATCGATCACGGTCGCGGCCTGACGATGCTGCGCGGCAGGGAGTCCGAGGCGGTGAGGTCCCTGGCCCGCGCGGAGGCGGTCGCCCCGCAGTTCACCCGGGCCAACCCGTTCGCCCGCGAGATGGTCGGCGATCTGCTGCGCCGGGCGCGACGTGACACGAGCGGCCGTGAACTGCGGGGGATGGCCTACCGGATGGGCCTCGCCGGATAGGACGTCGACCGGCCGGCGCGGCGTCCACTCGGCGTGGACACGCGGTGATCGATGCTTCATAACGTGCTCGGTCATGCACGCAGAGCGGCCGACCAGGCCTCGCAGGCGATCGACGGACCCAGGCCCGATCGACGACGGATCGGGCCGGAACCTCGCGGTCGCCCTGTTCGTCATCTCCGGGATCTTCGCCGTCGTCGTCGTACTGGCGGCGATCTCCTGATGTCGACGGACCCTCGTCCGGAGCCGGTCCACGAGGTAGCCGACGATCATGCCGTCGACTTCTTGGTGAGGTACCCCGACCTACTCGAATCGCTCCTCACCGAGCACGTGAAGGACGGCATCGGTGGCTGCAGCGCGTGTCCGCCCCCTCGCACGGGCCGTCGTCGGTGGCCGTGCAACGTCCTCCTGCTGGCGATCCGGGCTGTGCGCATCCTCGAGGCGCAGACCTCCGGCGGCTCCCCGAGTCCGTGGTAGCTCCGGCCCGGCGACGGCGGTTCGCCGGGAGCGGGCGCTTCAGGTGGTGGCGCGCCGGGCGCGCGACGGCTGCACCCGCATCGGCTCGCCGGGCATCTTGGGGTACTCGGGCGGGTAGGGCATCTCCGCCACACCCAGCTCCGCCTCGTCCTCGGCGTACCACTCCAGCGCCGTCGTGCAGTCACCCGGCTCGGCGGTGGCCATCTCCTCGTGCGGGTTCCCGTGCCGCTCCAGGATCCCGGGGACGCTGCGCAGCGTGAACTCGGCCGGATCGACCTCGGGCACCGCGTCCCAGCTCAGCGGCATCGAGACGGTGGCGTCCGGCAGGCCGCGCACCGACCAGGCCGAGGCTATGGTCCGGTCCCGCGCGGCCTGGTTGAAGTCGAGGAACACGCGGGCCCCGCGCTCCTCCTTCCACCAGTCGACGGTCGCCCGCTCCGGGATCCGGCGGCACACCCGGCGCGCGATCGCGATCACCGCGTGCCGCACCTGGATGAAGTCCCACTCCGGCCGCACCGGGACGAACACGTGCAGACCACGCCCGCCGGACGTCTTGGGCCAGCCGGTGAGCCCGGCCTCCGCGAGCACCTCGCGCAGCACCCCGGCGACGACGGCGGCGTCACCGAAGCCGGTACCCGGTTGCGGGTCGAGATCGATGCGCAGCTCGTCGGGATGCTCGGTGTCCGGGCAGCGGACCGGCCACGGGTGGAAGTCGAGGGTGTTGAGGTTCGCGGCCCACGCGATCGTCGCCGGCTCGGTGATCGCGACGGATTCCGCCGTGCGCCCGCTCGGGAAGGTGACCGTGCAGGTCCGGACCCAGTCCGGGGCGCCCTTGGGGACCCGCTTGACGAAGAACGGCTCGCCGCCCACGCCGGAGTTGAACCGCTTGAGGTTCGTCGGACGGTCGCGCAGCGCCCGGGTCATCGGCTCCCCGACCGCGAGGTAGTACTCGACCACCTCCCGCTTGGTGATCCCGAGCTTGTCGAACACGACCTTGTCCGGGCTGGTCAGGCGGACGTCACGGGGCCCGTCCGGCCCGTCCACCCGCAGCATCACGACCTCACGGCTCGCCACGGGGGGAACCTACCGCCCTCCGGCGACTATCGTGCCCCCATGACCCCTGACCGGTCCCCCCGGTTCGACGACGACCTGATCGGCCTGGATCCCGACGATCCGGAGGCCCGGGCGTTCGCCGCGCACCTCGACCGGATGCAGCGGGTGCCGTCGTGCTCGGTCGAGGGCTACATCCGCGGGGTCGGGGACTTCGCCGAGTCGGCCAACCGGCTACGTGGCCCACGCCGGACGGCGGCGGTCACCGTGACCGTCCTGCTGCTGCTCGTGGCCGCGTGGGTGATCGCGAACGCGGCGGTCTTCGTCGTCACCACCTGGATCTGAGCCGCGCGCCCGGGAAAGGGTTAGCGTGGAGGCATGGGTCTGTTCAGCCGCAACACCGCCTCCGGGAGCGACCTGCCGGCACCGAAGGTGGAGAAGACCGACGACGAGTGGCGGGCCCAGCTGAGCCCGGAGGAGTACCAGGTGCTCCGCCGGGCCGGGACCGAGCGCCCGTTCACCGGGGAGTACACCGACACGACGACGACCGGCGTCTACAACTGCCGGGCCTGCGGGGCCGAGCTGTTCCGCAGCGAGACGAAGTTCGCCTCGCACTGCGGATGGCCGTCGTTCTTCACCCCGCTGGCCGGTGACGCGATCATCGAGCGCACCGACAGCACCCTGGGCATGACCCGGACCGAGGTGCTGTGCGCGACCTGCCACGGCCACCTGGGCCACGTGTTCGCCGGGGAGGGCTACGACACCCCGACGGACCTGCGCTACTGCATCAACTCCGTCTCCCTGACCCTGGCTCCCGCGGAGCAGTAGCCCCCACCCCACCCCGACCCCGGTTCCACTCATGGAGCTTCAGCCTCGTGGCACGAGGCTGAAGCTCCATGAGTGCGGCGGCGGGAGGGTGCGGCGACGGCGGGAAGGGGTGCGGGGTCAGGGAAGGGCGGCGACGAGGTCGCCGACCTCGACCCGGGGACCGGTGTAGAACGGGATCTCCTCCCGGACGTGCCGGCGCGCCTCGGTGCCACGCAGGTGCCGCATGAGGTCGACGATGCGGTACAGCTCGTCGGCCTCGAACGCGAGGATCCACTCGTAGTCGCCCAGCGCGAACGCCGGGACGGTGTTGGCCCGGACGTCCGCGTAGTCCCTGGCCTCCTTGCCGTGGTCGGCGAGCATCGTGCGGCGCTCGGCGTCCGGGAGCAGGTACCACTCGTAGGACCGGACGAACGGGTAGACGCACACGTAGCGCTTCGGGTCCTCACCCGCCATGAACGCGGGCACGTGGCTCTTGTTGAACTCCGCCGGCCGGTGCAGCGCCGTCTGGCTCCAGACCGGCACCGAGGCCCGGCCGAGCGCGGTGGTGCGCCGCAGGTCGGCGTAGGCGGCCTGCAGCGACTCGATCTCCGCGGCGTGCCACCAGATCATGTAGTCGGCGTCGTGCCGGACCCCGGCGAGGTCGTACACCCCGCGGACGGTGACGTCCTTGTTCGCCAGCGAGTCCAGGTACTCCCCCGCCTCACGGCCGGCCGTGGCCCGGTCGTCGCCGAGCCGGCCGGGCTCGACGCGGAACACCGACCACATGGTGTAGCGGATGGTGTCGTTGATCGCTTTGACGTCCACGCGGGCCATGCGGCCGATGCTACGCCGGGGGGTTAGGGCGCCCTGACCCCCGGGCGAGCGCACCCGCCAGCCGCTCCGCCGCGGCCCGGGCCGTTCCGACGCAGGCCGGAACACCGACGCCGTGCAGCATCGCCCCGGTCACCGCCAGTCCCGGCTCGGCGGCGACCGCGTCCTCCAGAGCGGCGACGATCCGCCCGTGCCCGACGCCGTACTGCGGCAGCCCGCCGCCCCAGCGCTGCACGTGCACCGCGACCGGCTCGGAGTCGATCCCGTCGAGGACCCGCAGGTCGGCGCGGGTCCGCGCGACCAGCTCGGCGTCGTCGACCTGCAACGTCGCGGCCTCGCCGAAGCGCCCGATCGACGCGCGGACGCGCACCAGCCCGTCCTCACCCAGGTGCGCCCACTTCGTCGACGCGTGGGTCACGCCCTTCACCGAGAGCGGTTCGTCGGCCGCCACCAGGCAGCCCGACGTCGCGGGCATCCCGGCGACGTCGGCGGCCCGGTAGGCCAGTCCGACGACGGCCGACGACGCCAGCTCGATCCGGCCCGCGGCCGTCGCTGCGGCGGGGACGACCGGCTCCAGCAGCCGCCGCGCCGCGGGGGCGGGGACGGCGAGGACGACCGCGTCGACGTCGAGCTGCTCCGGGGCCGGTGCCGGGCCGAGCTCCAGCCGCCAGCCACCCTCACGCCGGGCCAGCGCACGGACCGTCGTACCGGTCCGGACGGTCGCCGCCGCCGCCGTCACCAGCGCCGCGACGACCTCCCGGTAGCCACCGCGCACCGCCCCGAAGACCGGCCCGGCCGCCGCGGGCTGCGGCGCGGCACCGGACGGACCGGCAGCGAGCGTGCCCGCCCGCTGCCCGCTCGCGGCCATCCCGGCACCCGCCGCCGCGGTCAGTGACGCCGCCCCGCCGTCCAGCGCGGCGGCCAGCGCGGGCACCGTCGCACGCAGGCCGAGCGTGTCGACCCGGCCCGCGTAGACCCCGCCCAGCAGCGGGTCCGCGATCCGGTCGACGACCTCGGGGCCGAACCGCTCGCGCAGCAGCGCGCCGAGCGCGACGTCGGCACCGGAGTCCCAGTCCAGGGGTTCGTCCGGCTCGGCGGCCACGGTCGCGAGCCCGGCCGGGGACAGCACGCCGTCCAGCACCGCCTGCGGGCCGGGCACCCCCATCAGCGTCCCGCGCGGCAGCCCGGCGGTCCGCCCGCCCGCGCGGATCGTCGCGGTCGCCGCGGTCGGGTGGGTCAGCGCGGCGGCGAGCCCGATCTCGTCGAGCAGCGCCGGCATCTCGGGCCGCCGCACCAGGAACGCCTCGGCACCGACGTCGAACGGCGCACCGGCCAGATCGACGGTGCGGAGCACACCACCGAGCCGGTCCCGCTGCTCCAGCAGCACGATCTCCGCACCCGGGCCGAGCAGCGTGCGCAGCCGGTGCGCGGCGGCCAGCCCGGAGATCCCGCCACCGACGACGGCGACGCGGGGGCTCATCCGACCGGCTGGGCGTGGACCGTCTCGACGGTGCGGGTGACGACGTCCGGGTCGGTCTGCGGCAGCACGCCGTGGCCGAGGTTGAAGACGTGCCCCGGGCATCGGGCGCCCTCGGCGGCGATCCGGACCACCTCGGCGTCGACCGCCTCCTGGCCGGCGAACAGCACCGCGGGGTCGAGGTTGCCCTGCACCGGCAGGGCGCCACCGGCGCGGGCGGCCGCGACGTCCAGCGGCGTGCGCCAGTCGACACCGATCACGTCCGCACCGGCCTCGGCCATCGCGCCGTACAGCTCCGCGGTGCCGACGCCGAAGTGGATCCGGGGCAGCCCGGTACCGGCCAGCGAGGAGAGGACGGCCGTCGAGTGCGGCAGCACGAACTCCCGGTAGTCGCGCTCGGACAGCGCGCCGGCCCAGGAGTCGAACAGCTGCACCGCGTCCACCCCGGCCGCGACCTGGCGGTGCAGGAAGGTGCCGGTGATCGCGGCGAGGCGGCCCATCAGGGCGTGCCACACGTCGGGCTCGGACCGCATGAGCGCCTTGGTCCGCTCGTGGTTGCGGCTGGGCCCGCCCTCGATCAGGTAGGACGCAAGGGTGAACGGCGCCCCGGCGAAGCCGATCAGCGGGGTGTCCCCCAGCTCGGGCAGCAGCAGCGCGATCGCCTCGGCGACCCGGTCGGACTGCTCGGGCGACGGTTCCGGCAGCGCCTCGACGTCGGCCGCGGTGCGCACCGGGTGCTCGATCACCGGACCGGTGCCGGGCACGATCTCGACGCCGATACCGGCCAGGTGCAGCGGGACCACGATGTCGGAGAAGAGGATCGCGGCGTCGACACCGTGCCTGCGGACCGGCTGCAGCGTGATCTCGCAGGTGAGGTCGGGGGTCAGGCACGCCTCGAGCATCGCGTTGTCCCGGCGCAGCGCCCGGTACTCCGGCAGCGAGCGCCCGGCCTGGCGCATGAACCACACCGGCAGCCGGGACGGACGACGACCGTGCGCCGCCTCCAGGAACGGGGCCCCGGCGAGGTCGCGCCGCGCGGTGGCGGACTGGACGGTCGTGTCGGCGGTGTCGGTCCCAGCACTCATGAGGGCGTCATCGTCGCACGGCGCGCCGGTCGGCGTGCAGCCACCCGGCGCGCCTGCCAGGTGCGACGACCGGCGCCGCCTAGAGTTCCGCGCCGTGCCGGACCCGAACTCGCCGCCTCCCCTGTTCCGCCGGGCCGTGTCGTCGCTCGCGTCGGTGGCGCCGCGCCCCGAACTGGTGGTGCGCGCGCTCGAGGCGCCGCCCCGGCTCGCGCCCTACAGCTGGGCGACCAGCGTGGAGGCCGACATCGGGCACCGCGGGGACGGCACCGACGACCTCGACGAGCCGGACACGTCCGGCCGGCTGATCCTGCTGCACGACCCGGACGGCCAGGACCGCTGGCAGGGCACCTTCCGGCTGGTGTGCTTCGTGCAGGCCCGGCTGGAGCCCGGGCAGCTCGGCGACGACATGCTGCCGCGGATCGGCTGGTCCTGGCTGACCGACGCGCTCGGCCACGCCGGCGCCGCCTTCACCGCGCTCGGCGGCACCGTCACCCAGACCGCGTCGGTGCGCTTCGGGGGCCTCGGCGAGGCGTCCCTGACCGCCGACGACGACCCGCCGCGGGAGGACGACGTCGAGCTGCGGGCGTCCTGGACGCCTACGGAGAGCGACGCGGACCTGACCCGACACGCCGTGGCGTTCGGTTCGCTGGTCGCGACCGCCGCCGGACTGCCGCCGGCGGGCGCCGTACCGTTGAGCCGGTCACCCGGTTGATCGATGCAGGTCAGCGGCGCGGTGACGAAAAAGATCACCCGATGGAGTGGGGCCGCCGCCACATCCATGTAACTTTCACGGCCAGAAGTTCGAATGCACACGCGACGTTAGGCCGCATGGAGGGATACCATCTCTCGCATGGCACCCACCCGGGCGGCCGAGCGCCACTCTCCGTCCCTCGGGTTCCGGTGTTGGTCGGGGGCTGACGGCCGACTCCAGGAAGGTTGACGACGTGGCTGTACTTGGCCAGCAAGTGCCGGCGCAGGGCTCCGGCAGCACCACCGGTGGTGGGGCTCCGATCGGGGGGGCCGTGCTCTCGCCGGGGGTCGTCCCGCAACCGCGGGAGGAGTTGTTCACGGTTCTCGTCGTGGACGACCACCCGCTGCTGCGCGAGGCGATCGCCGGGCGGCTCCGCTCCATGGGGGCGGGCACCGTGCACGAGGCCGCGTCGGTGACCGAGGCGCGTGCGCGTGCGCACGCCGCCGGTCCGTGCGACCTGGCGATCCTCGACCTCACGCTGCCGGACGGCAGCGGCCTCGACCTGGTCAGCGAGTTGCGCTCGCTGGGCTGGAACCGGCTGGTCGTGCTCGCCTCCTCCGACGACCCCTACGCGGTGCGCTCGGCGTTCCAGGCGGGGGCGCAGGCCTACCTGCTGAAGTCGGCGTCGCCGTCGGTCGTGACCGACGGTGTCAAGCGGGTGCTCGACGGCGGCGTGTACGCCGACCCCACGGTCGCCCCGCTGCTCGCCACCGGCTCCCGGGTCCCGGGCACCGACAACACCCCCCGCGAGCTGTCCGCCCGCGAGGTCGAGGTGCTGCAGCTGGTGGCCGACGGGCAGTCGAACAAGGAGATCGGTGAGGCGCTGAACCTCTCGGCGCTGACGGTGAAGAGCCACCTGTCCCGGATCGGGCGCAAGCTCGGTACCGGTGACCGCGCCCAGATGGTGGCGCTGGCCATGCGTGCGGGGGTCATTCGCTGAATCGGGGAGCGGGGACGACAGGCGGCACGGAGTTCCGGTCGCCCGGTGATCCGTCCCCGGACGGTTCACCCGATCCGGTACCCCTGCTGAGCCCGGCCGACGGTCTGCCGCCGATCACGGCGACCGCGGCTGATCTCGCCACGGTGGCCACCGCCGTCGCCGGCGGTACCGGCCCGGTGGCCGTCGACGCCGAGCGTGCCTCGGGTTTCCGCTACTCCCAGCGTGCCTACCTGGTCCAGCTCCGCCGGGCCGGGGCCGGGACCGCCCTGATCGACCCGATCCCGCTGCACGGCGACCTCGGTCCGCTGGTGACGGCGCTGGACGGCCCGGAGTGGGTGCTGCACGCCGCGTCCCAGGACCTGACCTGCCTCGCCGAGCTGGACCTGCGGCCAGCGGCGTTGTTCGACACCGAGCTGGCGGGGCGGCTGGCCGGTCTCCCCCGGGTCGGCCTCGGGCCGATGGTGGAGAACCTGCTGGGGCTGTCCCTGGAGAAGGGGCACGGCGCCGCCGACTGGTCGCGCCGCCCGCTGCCCGAGGACTGGCTGGTCTACGCCGCGCTCGACGTCGAGGTACTCGTCGAGCTCCGCGACGTGCTGAGCGGGCTGCTCCACGAGCAGGGCAAGCTGGAGTGGGCCCGGCAGGAGTTCGAGGCCGTCCGGACGGCACCGCCGGCGGCACCGCGCGCCGAGCCGTGGCGGCGCACCTCGGGCATCCACAAGGTCCGCAGGCCCCGGCCGCTCGCCACCGTGCGGGAGCTGTGGCAGGCGCGCGACGCGCTGGCCGTCGAGCGCGACATCGCACCCGGCCGGGTGCTGCCCGACGCCGCGATCGTCGACGCCGCCGTCCGCAACCCGGACTCGGCGGACGCGCTCGTCGCGCTGCCGGTCTACCGCGGCCGTGCGCAGCGGCGGCTGGCCGGTTACTGGTTCGACGCGGTCCGCCGGGCCGCCGCGCTGCCCGAGTCCGAACTGCCGCGCGGGTCGGCACCGACCGACGGCCCGCCCCCGGTGTCGCGCTGGGCCGACCGGGACCCGGACGCCGCCGCCCGGCTCACGAACGCCCGGGCCGCACTCGCGGGGGTCTCCGAGCAGCACGACGTGCCGGTGGAGAACCTCCTGCAGCCCGACCTGCTGCGCCGGCTGTGCTGGTCCCCGCCCACCGACGGCGACGTGCGCGGCGCACTGGCCGCCGGCGGCGCCCGGCCGTGGCAGATCGAACTCCTCGCCCCGCTGCTGGAACCGGTGCTCGACCGCGGCTGACCGGACGCGGTCAGGAGGTCGCGCCGACCCCGTCCAGTGCCACCGGCACCGCACGGTGCTGCGGCAGGACGACGCGGACGTCCAGCCCACCGCCGTCGACCGCCGCCGCGGTGACCGATCCGTCGTGCGCGGCGGCGACCGCGCGCACGATGGACAGGCCCAGCCCCGAACCGCGGGTGTGTGCCGTGCGGGCCACCGGCCCCCGCCGGAACGGCTCGAACAGCTCCGCCACCCGGTCCGGGGCCAGCTCGGCGCCGGACGAGGCGACCCGCAACGACACCTCCGGGCCCACGACCGCGCACCCGACGTCGATCCAGCCGCCGTCGCGGTTGTGCCGGACCGCGTTCTCCAGCAGGTTCGCCACCAGCCGGTGCAGCAGCACCTCGTCGCCACCCGCGACGGCCGGGCGGGGGTCGGTCCGCACGGTGAGCCCGCGGGCCGCGGCCTCACCGGCGACGGCGTCCAGCTCGGCGGCGACGACGACGGCCAGGTCGACCGCGGCCCGGTCCACCCCGCCCAGCGGGCCGGAGGCCTCGGTCCGGGCGAGCAGCAGCAGCCCGGTCACGAGCTCGTCGCAACGGCGGCCGGCGTCGCGGACGACCTCCGCCATCCGCCGCAGCTCCGTCGCGTCGGCCGCCGGGTCCTGCAGGGTCACGTCGATCTCGGTCCGGAGCACGGCCAGCGGGGTGCGCAGCTCGTGCCCGGCGTTCGCGACGAACCGGCGCTGGGCGTCGAACGCCCCCTGCAGCCGGTCGAGCATGGCGTCGAAGGCGGTCGCGAGCTCCGCGACCTCACCGCGCGCAGCACCGAGCGCCACCCGTTCGTCCAGCGACGACGCCGACAGCCGGGAGGCGGTGTCGACGACCCGGTGCAGTGGGTCGAGCACCCGTCCGACGAGCACCCACGCCGTCACCGCACCCGCGAGCACCACCAGCGGGAACGCGATCAGGCCCGCCCGCAGCACCTCGGCCCTGGCGGCCGAGGCGACGGCGTCCCGGGCGGTCTGGGCCGGCACCGGCACTCCCCCGACCACGACGGTGCCCGGCAGCACCGGGGTCCCCGCGACGGCGGCACCGACCAGCATCCAGCCCAGCCACAGCAGCAGCCCTGCCACCACGGCGACCAGCACCGTGGCGAGCAGGGTCAGCCGCGGCCGGAGTCGGTGCACCGGGTCAGCCCGTCGCCGTCCCGAACCGCGGCGCGGCGGTCGGGATCCGGTAGCCCGCCCCGACCACGGTGTCGATCAGCGCCGGCTCGCCCAGCTTCTTGCGCAGGGTCATCACCGTGACCCGCACCGTGGTGGTGAACGGGTCCGCGTTCTCGTCCCAGACCCGCTCCAGCAGCTCCTCCGACGACACGACGGTGCCCCCGGCGGCCAGCAGCACCTCCAGCACCCCGAACTCCTTGCGGGTCAGCTCCACCGGCCGGCCCGAGCGGCGCACGGTGCGGCGGGCCGGGTCGAGCACCAGGTCCCCCGCCTCCAGTGTCGGCGGGACGGCCGGCGTGGCCCGGCGCCCGAGCGCCCGCACCCGGGCCACCAGCTCGGGGAAGTCGAACGGCTTGGCGAGGTAGTCGTCCGCGCCGCGGGACAGTCCCTCCACCTTGTCGGCCAGCGTCGCCGAGGCCGTCAGCATGAGCACCCGGGTGACGCCACCGGCCGCGAGCACCTCGTCGCACAGCTCGTCGCCGCTGCGGCCCGGCAGGTCACGGTCGAGGACCGCCACGTCGTAGCGGGTGACCGACAGCTTCTCCGAACCGTCGTCGCCGTCGTAGGCCACGTCGACCGCCATCCCGTCCCGGCGCAGGCCGCGCGCGACCGCGTCGGCCATGGCCGGTTCGTCCTCGACGACGATGACGCGCATCAGAGGGTGCGTTCCGAGGCCGGCCGGGGCATGCCGGCGTCGACCCCGACGCCCGCCGACGCGGCGGCCCACTCGGTCACCCGGCGGGCGACGTCCTGCTCGGTCAGCCCGGCCGTGGCCAGCACGTCGTCCCGGCTACCGTGCTCGAGGTAGGACTGGGGCAGCGCGAGATCGCGCTGCCGGACGTCGATGTCCGCGGCCCGCAGGGCGTCCGACAGCGCGGACCCGAACCCGCCGTGCGTCCCGCAGTCCGACACCGTGACGACGAGCTGGTGGTCGGCCGCCAGCGTCAGCAGCTCCCGGGGCACCGGCAGCACCCACCGCGGGTCGACGACGGTCACGTCGACCCCCTGGTCGGCCAGCCGTCGCGCCACCGCGACGCCGAGCTTGCCGAAGACGCCGACGCACACCAGCAGGACCTGGGCCCGCCGGTCGTCCGGTTCGTGCAGCACGTCGACGCCGGCCGGCCCCTCGATCCGGCGGACCGCCGGGACGGACGCGATCACCGAGCCCTTCGGGTAGCGCAGCGCGGTCGGCCCGTCGGCGACCGCGACCGCCTCGCCGAACTCCTCGCGCAGCGTCGGCTCGTCCCGCGGCGCGGCGACCCGCATGCCGGGGACGATGCCGAGCACCGAGAGGTCCCACATGCCGTTGTGCGACGGCCCGTCGCTGCCGGTGACCCCGGAACGGTCCAGCATCAGCGTCAGCCGCTCCCGGTGCAGGCCGACGTCCATGAGCAGCTGGTCGAAACCCCGGTTGAGGAACGTCGAGTAGAGGGCGACGACGGGGTGCAGCCCGGCCCGCGACAGCCCGGCCGCGGTCGCCAGCGCGTGCTGCTCGGCAATGCCGACGTCGAACAGGCGGTCCGGGTAGGCCGCCGCGAACGGGGCGAGCCCGGTCGGGCCGAGCATCGCCGCGGTGATCGCGACGACGTCGGTACGGCGCGCGCCCAGCTCGACGATCTCGGCGGAGAACACGTCCGTCCAGCCGGTCGACGGCGAGCCGGTCGGCGTCCCGGTCTCCGGGTCGAACGCCGCCGGGCTGTGCATCTGCTCGGCCTCGTCGTTCTCGGCCGGCGAGTAGCCGTTGCCCTTGCGGGTCACCGCGTGCACGATCACCGGCCCGCCGAACCGCTTGGCCCGGCTCAGCGCCGACTCCAGCTGGGCGATGTCGTGCCCGTCGACCGGTCCGAAGTACTTGAGCCCCAGGTCGGAGAACAGCTCCTGCGGGCTCAGCGCGTCCTTGACCCCCGCCTTGAAGGCGTGCAGGCCGGCGTACAGCGCCGGGCCCACCACCGGGGTGCCGCGCACGGTGCGCTTGCCGGCCTCCAGCATCCGCTCGTAGCCCGGCTGCAGCCGCAGCGAGGCGAGCCGGTCGGCGAGCCCGCCGATCGTCGGGGAGTAGGACCGCCCGTTGTCGTTGACGACGATCACGACGTTGCGGTCGGTGCCGGCGGCGATGTTGTTCAGCGCCTCCCAGGCCATCCCCCCGGTCAGCGCCCCGTCCCCCACGACGGCGACGACGTGCCGGTCGCGCCCGGTCAGCGCGTTCGCCCTGGCGATCCCGTCCGCCCAGGACAGCGAGGACGACGCGTGGGAGGACTCGACGTGGTCGTGCTCGGACTCGGTACGGCTCGGGTAACCGGACAGGCCCCCGGTCTTCTTCAGCCGCTCCCAGCCGTCCTGCCGGCCGGTGAGCAGCTTGTGCACGTAGGCCTGGTGCCCGGTGTCCCAGATCAGGGTGTCCCGCGGGGAGTCGAACACCCGGTGCAGCGCGAGGGTCAGCTCGACCACGCCGAGGTTGGGCCCGAGGTGCCCGCCGGTGCGCGACACCGCCCTGATCAGGAAGCCACGGATCTCGGCCGCCAGCGCGCCGAGCTCGTCGCCTCCGAGTCCGCGCAGGTCGGCCGGTCGCCGGATCGCGGCGAGCCCCGGGTTCGTGGTCACGTGCTGCCTCCTCGCCGCCGGGTGCTCCTACGGGCGGGGAACCGCCACCGTGCCCGGCATCGACTCGTGGGCCCCACTCTACGGAGCACACCGTCGTGCGGGCGCGACGGTGCGCACCGAGCAGGTCGGGCCACCCGGTGCGCGGCACGTCGAGTTCGACGGATTCATCGAGAAGATCAGATACCCCAGTTACGCACGACAACCTCCGTCTCACCGTCGACGTCCAGCAAGAAAGCACCGCCGCCACTGCGACGGGATCACGATCAGATGCCCCAGTTACGCATCTCGACCCCCTGTTCTCGTTCACGATTCACCGGCGGCCCCCCGGTACCGCGGACCGCACGGTGACAGAGGAACCCTCATCCCGAACCGCGTATCGACGACCGTTCGGCGATTGATACCAGAATCGTGCCCGGGACTGCTCACAACAATCGTGTGCCCACCATTGCGCTCACCGGACCCGAACCATCTGCCACTTTGTGTGATTGGTTCGTCACACGGAGCCACAGAAGGTCGTGATGCTCGCTACCGCGTATTCACGACGGCCGGACGCCCTCTAGCCCGGATCTTTCGTCGGGCAGTCCCGGCTTGATCGACACCGGTGCTCGTCGGTGTGGTGGCGCTGATTCTGCCTGGCGGGTGTGACAGTTCAGCCGAGGTCGCTCGGGTGGGCGCCGGTTTCCACTGGTCCGGTCGGGGTCCTGGGTCGTCGTGACGGCGGGGTCGGGCTCAGCCGGGGACGGCGAGTGCGCGCAGCCGGGCGAGGCCTTCGCAGAGCAGCCTGGCTCAGGGTGCGTGGGCGGGCAGGTGCAGGACGGTTCGGCGGGCGTGCCGGGCTCGCTGTGCGGGCTGGGAGAACAGCCGCAGCCGGAGTCGTTTCGGTTCCCAGCGCCGCGCCGGGTGGTCGGTGTAGGCGAGCATCTGCGCCCAGGCGGTGACCTCGCAGGCGAGCGCGACAACGGCCTGCCAGATCCGGTTCTGGTCGAGCTCGTGCAAGGGCAGGTTGGTCAGCCCGGTGTCCTTCGCCGCCCGGATGCGGTCCTCGGCGCGGGCCCGGCGGCGGTGTCGTAGCTCGAGGTCGGCGAGTTGGCGGCCCGCTCCACCGGGGTGTGTGTTGGTGGCGAATGCGGTGTAGCGCAACCCGTCCGGGTCGGTGATCCGTAGCTGCGCGCCGGGGTGCGGGCGCTCGCGGCGGACGATCACCCGCATCCCTTTCGGCCAGGAGGTCAAGTTCATCAGGCCGGTCGCCTCGATGACCCAGGCTCCGGGACGGGGCTCGCGGTCGGCATCGAGCGCGGTCTGCCAGTCCGTGGCCGGGAGCGCGGCGAGCTGGTCGACCAGAGCCTGGGACAGCCCGAAGCCGACTGAATAGGACAGACGCTGCCCGGCCAGCCAGTCGAGGAGCTCATGCGAGGCACCTGCGCCGTCGACCCGGATCAGAACTTTGCGGCCGGGACGGTTGCCCGGGCGGTGGTCGGGGAGCTGGCGCAGCGCCGCCCGGATGACGGTGACGTGGTCGGTGGCGGTGTTCGACCCGGCGTTCCCGGGGCGTAGCAGCGCCGCGAGAGGCTCACCGGTCCCGGCCGCGCCGTGGTCGCAGAACGCCCACAACGGATGGTGCCCGAAGCCCTTCTTGAACGTCGGTGCGGCGCCCTGCTTGTCCGAGTGGGCGGTGATCAGGGTGGCATCCACGTCGATGACCAGCGGGTTCGCCGCGTCCGTCTGGTGGTCGGGAGCGGCGGAACCGGCCAGCGCCCACACCTTCGCCCGAGCCGTGGCGCGGGCGGCATCGATCGCCGCCAACACCGCGGTCGAGTCGGCGGCGAGGCGATCTACCGTGCGGGAGACCGTCGGGTCTGAGGCCACCGGACCGAACAGAGCGGGCTCCGCACGCAACAGCGCGATGTCGGACAGGCAGTCCCCGCCGGCGGCCAGCGTCAACGCGAGATCGAGCAGGACCTTCGCCGGGTCGTGCACCGCCAACCGCGGCCGCCACGGTTCCAACGCCTGCGACAGAGCGTGGTCGAGCCCGACCTTGCCGATGGTCTCGGTCAGCAGCCTCGTCCCGGCATGCGACACCACCGCTGTCGCGGCCGTGTCGATGTCCGGGCACGAGTAGAACCCGATAGCCTTCTTCACCTGGAGGGTGCTCCTGATTCGCGCGGATACGGGACCTCAGCAATCCCCATCCTTGCTGGTCAGTGGCACCCTCCAGCCTTCTGACACGCCCCGCTCGGCGAACCGCGATGAAAGCCCCGGGCTAGGATCGGGCGACGTGAACGGCACGGACGAGCCAGTCGGGCGAGGAGGCCGATGACCTCCCCTCCCGCGCCGCTGCACCGGGTCACCCGGTGGCAGCTCTGGCGGCTCCCCGCGAACGTGCTGGGCGCGATGCTGGCCGTCGAGGTGCTCGCCGTGGTGCTGTCGGTCTCCGGGCTCGCCCTGATGCCGGAGCCGCCCGACCGGCCCACGACGGTCCTGTTCGCCATCCTGGTGGTGTCCGCGATCGGGCACACCGAGATCGTCGCCGGCATCGAGCGGGTCCGCCGCTACAGCGCCGAGACCCACCACGTGAACCTGACCTCGGTCTGGACCTTCGCCGCGGCGGTGCTCCTGCCCGCACCGGCCGCCGCCGTGCTCGTCGTGCTGGTGTACGTCCATCTGCACTGGCGGGTGCTGCGACCGGTGCCGCTGCCCGACCGCAGGCCCGCCTACCGGGAGGTCTTCAACGCCGCCACCGTCGTGGTCGCCGTGCACGGGGCGGCGGCGGTCGTGGCCGCCACCCGGCCCGGCGGGCTGTACGAGGGCGTCCCCGCGTCCGCGGCACTCGTGCTCACGTTGCTCGTCTACACCGTGGTGAACACCTGTCTGGTCCTCGGAGCCGTCGCGATCATCAACCCGGACGCGCGCATCGGCCGGATCCTCCTCGGCGGCGACGAACTGGCCCTGGAGCTCGCGACGCTGTCGCTCGGCGCGCTCACCGCACTGGGGCTGCAGACGATGGGACCGGGGGCCGTCGTGCTCGCGATCCCCCCGATCGTCGCCCTGCACCGGAGCATCCTGGTCCGGCACCTGCGCGAACGGGCGGACACCGACGTGAAGACCGGTCTGCTCAACCACGCCGCATGGAAGGTGCGCGGCGCGCACGAACTACAGCGCGCCGAACGCGAGAACAGGCAGGCGGCCCTGCTCATTCTCGATCTCGACCATTTCAAGGAGATCAACGACCGGCACGGTCACCTCTACGGCGACGAGGTACTGGAATTCGTCGCCCGGGCGTTGCGCAGCGAGCTCCGGGAGCACGACCTGATCGGCCGGTTCGGTGGCGAGGAGTTCGTGGTCCTGCTGCCCCGGGTGTCCGGACCGGACGGCTACGACGAACTGCACCACGTCGCCGAACGGCTGCGTGCCCGGATCGCCGGGAACCCGGCCCCCGGTGACCGCGGGCCGCACGACGACGGGGCCGGCACGGACACACCGCCGCCCGTCCGGGAGAGCTACGAGGTGACGGTGTCGATCGGCGGAGCGCTGTTCCCGTCCGACGGCGCCGACATGACGACCCTGCTCGAGATCGCCGACACCGCCCTCTACGCCGCGAAGCACGCGGGCCGGGACGCCGTGCGGATCGGGCCCCGGCCGTTCCGCTTCCCGGCGCCGGACCCCACCTGAGCCGCTCCGCCGGCCGCCCCGGCGCGGTACCCGTCCACTCTCAGCCGGAGAGCGCGCGGCCCAGCCGTACCTGGTTCCGCCCGCCCCGCTTGGCCGCGTAGAGGGCGTGGTCGGCGATCTGCAGCAGCTCGTCGAGCGTGTCCCCGTCGGACCCGGCGAGCGCGACCCCGACCGACACCGACAGGTCGGTGATCGTGAGCGGCCCGCCCGGGGCCTCGGCGTCGACGACCAGCTCGCGCACGGTGCTCCGGATCCGCTCCCCCGCGGCGTGGGCGAGCTCGTAGCCGGGATCGCCGTAGGGCAGCCCGGGCAGCAGCACCACGAACTCCTCGCCGCCGAAGCGGCCGACCGGATCGACGTCGCGCACCTGGGCCGAGACCGCCTCCGCCACCGCGGTCAGCACCTCGTCGCCCGCCAGGTGGCCGTAGCCGTCGTTGACCGACTTGAAGTGGTCGAGGTCGAGGATGAGGACGGCCACCGCCTCGTCCCGCCGCCGGGAGCGCGCCACCGCCCGCAACGCCCGCCCGCGCCACGCCGTGGCCGTGAGCAGGCCGGTCTTCGCGTCGGTGTTGGCCCGCTCCTCGAGCTGCCGGATCAGCACCGCGCGGTGCAGTACGAGCAGCGGCGGGAGGACCAGCGGCACCAGCGCCACCTGGTGCAGGGCCGTGAGCGCGGTGAGCATCGCCAGGCAGAGCGTCGCCCCCTCCAGGACCAGGTCGTCCCCGTCGCCGAGTACCGCGCGCCAGGCGACGATCCGGCCGGAGGTCAGCGACAGGGCCAGCGCCACGAGCATCTGGTTGACCAGCATGTACGCGGCCATGGCGAGCAGCAGCGCGCCGAACCCGGTGACATGGAGCAGCGGCTCGACACCGGCGATCCCGGTCAGCAGCTCCGGTGTGACGATCACCCCGGCGGCGCCGGCGGCCAGGACCACGGTGGCCGTCGTGTAGACGTGCCGGTAGAGCGCAGCGCCCGCCGGGCGCCACACCCGCCACCAGAGGTGGCTGTAGATGCCGATCACGACGACCCCGGCCAGCGCCGGCGGGAGCACCAGGGCCCCGGAGAACGTCCACACGCTGGAGAGGTCGAAGTACGACGCGTGGGCCACTCGCCGCCGGACCCGCTCGATCCCGGTGGCCAGCTCGGTGTGCAGCACGCCGAGGGCGATCAGCCCGAGGGCGCCCAGCGCCGCGATGCCGACGGACGGCTCGGCGGTCGTCGTGACCAGGCCGCCGACGACCAGTGCGAGGGCCGAGGCCACGACGACGACGAACACCGCGATCATCGGCGACGGCAGCTCGCGGAACGCTCCGCGGCCGGTCGGGGCATCGGCTGTGGGCTCCGTCACCGGATCGCCGCCGCCGTCCTACCCCGGGTGAGATCTGCGCGCGCGAATTGCCGGAACACCCACGGAATCGTCACCCGAACGGGTACGCTGACGTCGTCGATGTCGCCCACGGTGACGTTTTCCGCAGGACCGGTGACAGGAGGTGTCGTCATGGACAACCGCGGTTGGTGACCCCACCTCGGCAACATGTGACCGGGGACGACGGCGGCCACGGGCGTCTGCCCGGCCGAGTCCTTGCCCGTCCCGGTCCCTGCCATCCGGACCCGATCCCTTCCCACGTCACGACGACGCCCGGCGGGCACCCTGCCCGCCGCGCGCACCGCGCGTGCCGCGTCCGGGAGATCACCGGAGTCCTGTCCCAGGGTAGGGACGGCTCTCCCAAACGTCAGGTACCGGCGGCCCCCTGCCGCCGGACGGCAGCGGAGCCGCGACGAACGGCGGCTCTGCGGTATCACAGCAGGTCGGCGACGTGGGCGAGCTCGTTCACCGTCCGGACCTTCCGGAGGCCGTCCCGGGCGCAGAGCACCCGGGTGATCCCGGCGTAGTCGAGCGGGAACGGCAGTCCCCGGTCGAGCCCGAGCACTGCGGCCAGGTACGCGTTGACGACTCCGGCGTGCGCCACCACGACGACGGTGGTGCGCCCCGGGTGGTCCGCGACGATCGTCTCGACGGCGGTGTGCACCCGCGCGGCGAACCCCGCCGCGTCGACGTGGCCGGGCAGGTGCCCGTCCCGCATCCGGGCCCAGGCGGCCGGATCGGTCCGGGCCAGCTCCGCGACCGGCACGTACTCCGGGCGCTCGGCGTCGAACTCCCGCAGCTCCGCGCGGGTGACGGCGTCGAGTCCCCGGGCGGCGGCCAGCGGGGCCGCCGTCTGCACGGCCCGGCGCATCGTGCTCGTGTACAGGGCGTCCACCCGGTCGCCGGCCAGCGCCGGCACCAGGCGCCCGGCCTGGGCGTGGCCGTCCGCGGTCAGGCCCGGGTCGGCGTGCGTGCCGTCGTCGTGGGCGACCTGCTCGGGCAGCGCGTGCCGGACGAGGATCAGCTGCACCTCAGCGGGGGCCGGCGGAACCGCGATCGGCCGGCACCCGGCCGCCGTGCCCGGCGGCGCGCAGGGCGTCGCGCAGGGCGTCGGCGTGCCGGTCCTGCTCGGCGGGATCGATCTCGGCCGCGGCGTTGGCGAAGTCGAACGCGCGCATGTCCCAGGCCGGGAACACGTGCACGTGCAGGTGCGGCACCTCGAACCCGGCGACGAGCAGGCCGACCCGGGGCGGCGCCCAGATCTCCCGCACGGCCAGGCCGACCGTCCTGGCGACCTCGGTGAGGTGCGCGGTCAGCTCGGCGTCGGCGTCGACCCACTGGTCGATCTCGGCCCGCGGCACGACGAGCGTGTGCCCCGGCCCGAGCGGGTTGATCGACAGGAAGCCGACGCACCGGTCGTCGGCCCAGACGAAGCGGCCGGGGATGTCGCCGTCGATGATCTTGGTGAAGACACTGCTCACGCCCTCCGACAGTAGGGCATCCGGCGGGATCGGCGGGGCGGCCATACGCTGGTCGCATGCCGCGCACCATCGCCACGAACGACCGGGTCGACCGCGACGAGCTGATCGCGTTCGTCCGCCCGCGCCACCACATGGTGCTCATGACCACCCGCTCCGACGGCGGGGTGCAGGCCTCGCCGGTGACCGGCGGGGTCGACACCGAGGGCCGCATCGTGATCTCCACCTACCCGGAGCGGGCGAAGTCCTCCAACGTGGCCCGGCACGGCCGCGCGTCGGTCGTCGTGCTCTCCGACGAGTTCGACGGCGCGTGGGTCCAGGTGGACGGGGACGCCGAGCTGATCACGCTCCCGGACGCGCTGGAGCCGCTCGTCGACTACTTCCGGGCCATCTCCGGTGAGCACCCGGACTGGGACGAGTACCGGCAGGCGATGTCGGACCAGGGCAAGGCCCTCGTCCGGATCACCCCGACCCGGTGGAGCCCGGTCGCGACCGGCGGGTTCCCCGCCCGGCTCGCCGACGGCTGAGCCGCTCCTGGGAGGATCGACGGCTCCGTGCGGAACCGATGCGCACGGAGCTCAGTGACGTGTATCCGAAAAGTATCTGCGGCGTCTGCGGCAACGGTGCCTGCCCCGATAGGTTGAGCCCGCACCCGGCCGGTGGCCGGGCGCGACGAGAGGACCCTGACCACACGTGAGCACTCAGCCCTGGCCCGGGCACGCCTACCCGCTGGGCGCCAGCTACGACGGCACCGGCACCAACTTCGCCCTGTTCTCCGAGGTCGCCGAGTCCGTCGAGCTGTGCCTGTTCGACCCCGACGAGAGCGGCGGCGGCCAGACCGAGACCCGGGTGCGCCTCACCGAGGTCGACGGGTTCGTGTGGCACGGCTACCTGCCCGGCATCGAGCCCGGGCAGCGCTACGGCTACCGGGTGCACGGCCCGTACGACCCGGCACAGGGGCTGCGCTGCAACCCGAACAAGCTGGTGATCGACCCCTACGCCAAGGCCCTCGACGGCCCGGTCGACTGGGACGAGGCCGTCTTCGGCTACAACTTCGGCGATCCGGACTCGCGCAACGACACCGACTCGGCGCCGCACGTGCCCAAGTCGGTCGTGGTCAACCCCTTCTTCGACTGGGGCTCGGACCGCGCGCCGAAGATCCCCTACAACGAGACGGTCGTCTACGAGGCGCACGTCCGCGGGCTCACCACCCGCCACCCCTTCGTCGAGGAGGAGCTGCAGGGCACCTACTCCGGGGTCGCGCACCCGGCGATGATCGAGCACTACCGCACGCTGGGTATCACCGCCGTCGAGCTGATGCCGGTGCACGAGTTCGTGCAGGACCACCACCTCACCGAGAAGGGCCTGTCGAACTACTGGGGCTACAACACCATCGGCTTCCTGGCCCCGCACCACGCCTACTCCTCGGGCTCGGTCCGGTCCGGCTCCCAGGTCGCGGAGTTCAAGGCGATGGTCCGCGACCTGCACGCCGCGGGGATCGAGGTGATCCTCGACGTCGTCTACAACCACACGGCAGAGGGCTCGGACATGGGCCCGACCCTGTCCATGCGCGGCATCGACAACCACGCCTACTACCGGCTGGTCGACGACGACGCCCGCTACTACATGGACTACACCGGTACCGGGAACTCGCTGAACGTCCGGAACCCGCACACCCTGCAGCTGATCATGGACTCGCTGCGGTACTGGGTCACCGAGATGCACGTCGACGGTTTCCGCTTCGACCTCGCCTCCACCCTGGCCCGGGAGTTCTACGACGTCGACCGGCTGTCGACGTTCTTCGACCTCGTCCAGCAGGACCCGGTGATCTCGCAGGTCAAGCTGATCGCGGAGCCGTGGGACGTCGGTCCCGGCGGGTACCAGGTCGGCAACTTCCCGCCGCTGTGGACGGAGTGGAACGGCAAGTACCGCGACACCGTCCGCGACTTCTGGCGCGGCGAGGCCGGCACCCTCGGCGAGTTCGCGTCCCGGATCACCGGCAGCTCGGACCTCTACCAGGAGGACGGCCGCCGCCCGTACGCCTCGATCAACTTCGTCACCGCGCACGACGGCTTCACGCTGGCCGATCTCGTCTCCTACAACGAGAAGCACAACGACGCCAACGGCGAGGGCGGCAACGACGGCGAGAGCCACAACCGCTCCTGGAACTGCGGCGTCGAGGGCCCCACCGACGACCCGGCGGTGCTGGACCTGCGCGCCCGTCAGCAGCGCAACTTCCTGGCCACCCTGCTGCTGTCGCAGGGCACCCCGATGCTGCTGCACGGCGACGAGCTCGGCCGTACCCAGGGCGGCAACAACAACGTGTACTGCCAGGACAACGAGATCTCCTGGCAGGACTGGGAGCTGTCGGACGCGGGCCGGGACCTGGTCACCTTCACCGCGGGCGTCACGGCACTGCGGCACGCGCACCCGGTGTTCCGGCGCCGCCGGTTCTTCGCCGGGCGCCCGATCGGCCGCCGCCAGCGCGACGCGGTGTCCGACATCGGCTGGTTCACCCCGGCCGGGCGGGAGATGACCGAGGACGACTGGGACAACGAGCTCGGGCGCGCCGTCGTCGTCTTCCTCAACGGCGAGGGCATCGCCGACGTGGACCAGCGCGGCCAGCGGATCACCGACGACTCGTTCCTGCTCTGCTTCAACTCCTACTGGGAGGACATCGACGCGACCCTCCCGCCGTCGGAGTTCGGCGCGGCCTGGGAGGTCGTCGTCGACACGCAGTCGGGCGAGGTGCACCCGCCGGCCCCGGCCGGCCAGAACGGCACCGAGCTCGACCCGGTGTCCGCCGGCTCGGTGCTCACCCTGCCTGCACGTTCACTGCTCGTCCTGCGATCGAAGGGCTGAGGCGCACCCGCATGAGCCGCCTTCCGGGATCCACCTACCGGCTGCAGTTCTCCCGCGACCGGACGTTCGCCGACGCGCGGGCGCTCACCGGCTACCTCGACCGGCTCGGGATCGGGGCGCTGTACGCCTCTCCCCTGCTGGCGTCGGGGACCGGGTCGAACCACGGCTACGACGTCGTCGACCCCACCCGGATCTCGGCCGAGCGCGGCGGCGAGGACGGGCTGCGGGCCCTGCTCGGGACGTTGCGCGAGCACGGTCTGACGATGCTGCTCGACATCGTCCCGAACCACGTCGGTGTGGCGGTGCCGCACGAGAACCCGTGGTGGTGGGACGTGCTGACGCACGGACCGTCGTCGCGGTGGGCGCAGCACTTCGACATCGACTGGGGCGCCGGGCCGCTGCTGCTGCCGGTGCTCGACGCCGACGAGGAGACCGCGCTCGCCTCGCTGGGCATCGACGGCGCGCCCGGTGACCCGGAGATCCGCTACTACGAGCACCGGTTCCCGGTGGCCCCCGGCACCGAGGGCGGCACCCCGCAGGAGGTGCACGACCGGCAGCACTACCGCCTCGTGTCCTGGCGGCGTGGCGCGGCGGAGCTGACCTACCGGCGGTTCTTCGACGTGTCCGACCTGGCCGCCGTCCGGGTCGAGGACCCGGCGGTCTTCCGGGACACCCACGCGAAGGTCCTGGAGCTGCTGCGCTCCGACGACACGATCATCGGCCTGCGGGTGGACCACCCGGACGGCCTGTCCGACCCGGGCGGCTACGCGCGGCGGCTGCGGGCCGAGATCGGTCCGTGGAAGTGGCTGCTGGTCGAGAAGATCCTCGGCGTCGGCGAGGACCTGCCGGTGTCCTGGCCGGTCGACGGCACCAGCGGGTACGAGGCGCTGCGCGAGGTGTGCGGGGTGTTCGTCGACCCGGACGGCGCGGGCCTGCTCACCCAGTTCGCCGCCGAGCACACCGGCACGAAGCCGTCCGCGCACGCCGTCGAGGACGACGGCCGGCATCTCGTCGCGGAGCGGATCCTCGTCGCCGAGGTGCACCGGATCGCCGACGCGTTCCGGGCCGGGCCCGGCGCGGACTCCCGGCTCACCGGGCTCGACCTCACCGGGGTCACCGCCACCGACCTGACCGACGCCGTCGCGGAGTTCCTCTGCGGCTTCCCGGTCTACCGCTCCTACCTCACCCCGGCGATCGCCGAGGGCCGGGCCGCGGCCGACGCCGCCGTCGCGGCCGCGCGCACCCGTCGTCCGGACCTGGGGGCCGTCGTCGCCGCGCTGCACGCCGGCCTGGTCGGTGACCCGGGCTCGGAGTTCGCGACCCGGCTGCAGCAGACCTCCGGGATGGTGACGGCGAAGGGCGTCGAGGACACCGCGTTCTACCGCTACAACCGCCTCGTCGCGCTCAACGAGGTCGGTGGCGACCCGGCCCGGTTCGGCGTGTCCCCCGCGGAGTTCCACGCCGGGCTCGCCCACCGCGAGTCCGGCCGCTCGCGGACGATGACCACGCTCTCCACCCACGACACCAAGCGCTCGGAGGACGTCCGGGCCCGGCTCGCCGTGCTGGCCGAGCGCCCCGCCGAATGGGCCGACCTGGTCCGCCGCTGGTCGGTCCGGCACCCGTTGCCGGACCGGTCGCTGGAGCTGCTCGCCTGGCAGTCGCTGGTCGGGGCCTGGCTGATCCCGGCCGACCGGCTGGCGTCGTACCTGGGCAAGGCCTCGAAGGAGGCCAAGCTCGTCACCTCGCACACCGACGCGGTGGCCGAGGTCGACGAGCGGATCGCCGCGTGGCCGGCCGAGGTGCTCGCCGACGAGGAGCTGGTCGCCGAGATCGCGTCGTTCGTCGCCGGGATCTCCGGTCCGGGCTGGTCCAACTCGCTCGGGCAGAAGCTCCTGCAGATGGCCGGGCCCGGTGTGCCCGACGTCTACCAGGGCACCGAGCTGTTCGAGTACTCCCTGGTCGACCCGGACAACCGGCGGCCGGTGGACTTCGCGGCCCGGGAACGCCTGCTGGCCCGGATCGACGGCGGGTGGCAGCCGCCGATCGACGCCGACGGCGCGGCGAAGCTGCTGGTCACGAGCGCGACGGCCCGGCTGCGCCGGTTCCGCCCGGAGCTGTTCTCCGGCTACGGACGGCTCGACGCGCAGGGGGCCGCCGCGGCGCACGCCGTCGCGTTCTCCCGGGGCGGCGGGGCGCTCGTCGCCGTCGCCACGCGGCTGCCCGAGGGCCTGGCCCGGCGCGGCGGATGGGGCGACACCACGCTCCCCCTGCCCGGGGGTTTCGACGACTGGCACGACATGATCGCCGACCGCCCGGTCGACGGGCCCGCACCCGCACTGGCCGGGCTGCTGGACCGGTACCCGGTCGCGCTGCTGGTCCGCCCGGCCTGATCCCGCTCACCCGCCCGCGGGCGGGTGAGCGGACCCACCCCGTCCTGACGCGCGGGGGACCCGCCCGGTACGGAAGGATCGTCGTCCGTGACGGAGTTCGCCGTGTGGGCCCCCGACAGGAACCGCGTCAGCGTCGTGGTGGGTGAGGACCGGGTCGCGCTCGATCCCGCCCCCGGCGGGTGGTGGCGGACCGAGCTGCCGGACCACGGGCACGGCACCGACTACGCCTTCCTGCTCGACGACGATCCCGCCCCGCTCCCCGACCCGCGGTCGCGCTGGCAGCCGGGCGGGGTGCACGAACGCTCCCGGGTCTACGACCACGAGACGTTCTGGTGGACCGACGACGCCTGGACCGGCCGCACCCTGGCCGGTTCGGTGCTCTACGAGTGCCACATCGGCACGTTCACCGACGGCGGCACGTTCGACGCGGCCATCGAACGGCTCGACCATCTCGTCTCCCTCGGCGTCGACCTGGTCGAGGTGCTGCCGGTCAACGCCGTCGACGGGCCGGTGAACTGGGGCTACGACGGCGTCGGCTGGTATGCCGTCACCGGCAACTACGGCGGCCCGGACGCCTTCAAGCGGTTCGTCGACGCCTGCCACGCCCGCGGGCTCGGGGTCGTCCTCGACGTCGTCTACAACCACCTGGGACCGTCCGGGGCCTACCTCGACCGCTTCGCGCCGTACTTCGCCGGGTCCAACATCTGGGGCCCGTCGCTGAACCTCGACGGGAACGGCTCGGACGAGGTCCGGCGCTACGTGATCGACAACGCGCTGATGTGGCTGCGCGACTTCCACGTCGACGGCCTGCGGATCGACGCCGTGCACGCGCTGCGCGACACCCGCGCCCAGCACGTGCTGGAGCAGCTCGCGGTCGAGGTCACCGCGCTGGAGGCGCACGTCGGCCGCCCGCTGTCGCTGATCGCCGAGTCCGACCTCAACGCCCCGCGGCTGATCACCGCGCGGGAGGGCGGCGGTTACGGCCTGGACGCCCAGTGGGCCGACGACGTGCACCACTGCCTGCACACGGTGCTCACCGGCGAGGGCCAGGGCTACTACGGCGACTTCGCCGAGGCCGACCTGCACGGCCTCGCGCACGTGCTGACCCGCGGGTTCCTGCACGAGGGAACCTGGTCGTCGTTCCGCGGGCGCAGCCACGGCGCGCCGATCGACACCGCCCGGATCCCCGGTTCGCGGCTGGTCACCTACCTGCAGAACCACGACCAGATCGGCAACCGGGCCACCGGTGACCGGCTCACCCAGACCGTCACCCCCGGCCTGCTGGCCTGCGGCGCGGCCCTGCTGTTCACCTCCGGGTTCACGCCGATGCTGTTCATGGGCGAGGAGTGGGGCGCCCGCACCCCGTGGCAGTTCTTCTCCCGCTTCGAGAACCCCGACCTGCAGCGGGCGGTCCGCGAGGGCCGGACGAAGGAGTTCGCCGACCACGGGTGGGGCGACGCCGCCGACGTGCCGGACCCGAACGCCGAGTCCACGTTCACCGACTCGACCCTGGACTGGACCGAGCCGGAGCAGGAGCCGCACGCGACCCTGCTGCGGATGCACCAGGAGCTGATCGCGCTGCGCCGCGCCTGGCCGGAGCTGTCCGACCCGTGGCTGGACGGGGTCGGCGTCGACGTGCACGAGAGTGCGCGCACCCTGGTGGTCGCCCGCGGGGCGATGCGGGTCGTGGTGAACCTCGGACCGGCCCCGGTGACGCTGTCGCTGGGCGCCCGGATCACCCGGATCCTGCTCGCCTCGGAGCCGACGCAGAGCGACGAGGACTCCTTCACCGTCCCCGCCGAGGCCTTCGCCATCTGCCGGGTCGCCGGGTAGCCGGCCCGTCGCCCGTCGCCCGTCGCCCGTCGAGCAGCACGGTCCTGCCCTCGGCCGGGCGTCAGCGTGCTGCTCGACGGGTTGCCCCTCCCGGACGTGGCGCACTCCACGAGGCGGCCAGGCACCGGGCCACCCGTCCACCCGGGGCACGCCGGCGTGCCGGCCGTCGCCGCCGCACGGGCCTCGCTGCACCCCGTAGCGCGATCCGCGCCCTCCTCGGGCATGCCGCGCCCCGCGCTACGGACGCGGCGCACCGGAGCGGGGCGCGACCTGCCCACGGCGGTGCGGCACGAACCGGCGCCGCACCCGCACCCGTCCCGCCGCACCTCTGCACCGAGGACGCTCACGCGCTACGTACACGCTCGCGGAATCGCGTGAGCGCGCACCAGTCCGGTGAGCGTGGAGCTGCGCCGCCCCGTCGGGAGCCTCTATGCCTGGGGGCGGTGCGCCTCGGAGAGGCGTGTGCAGGTGCTGCGGGCCGGGGCAGGTCGGCGCGGGTCTCCCGGGTGTGCCCTGGGCCGGATACGACACGGCCGCGACCACCCGTAGGTGGCCGCGGCCGTGTGGGACGTGCCGGTCGGACTCAGATGAGGCCGAGCTTGCGGACCGCGTCGCGCTCCTCGCCCAGCTCGGCGACGCTGGCGTCGATCCGGCCGCGGGAGAACTCGTCGATCTCCAGGCCCTGGACGATCTTCCACTCGCCGTTCTCCGAGGTGACCGGGAACGAGGAGATGATGCCCTCGGGCACGCCGTAGGAGCCGTCGGACGGGATCGCGGCCGAGGTCCAGTCGCCGGCCGGGGTGCCGTTGACCCAGTCGTACACGTGGTCGATCGCGGCGTTCGCGGCCGACGCGGCCGAGGACGCGCCCCGGGCCTCGATGATCGCGGCGCCACGCTTGGCGACGGTCGGGATGAAGTCGTTCTCCAGCCACTCGCGCTCGACCTGCTCGGCGGCGATCTTGCCGCCGACCTCGGCGTGGAACAGGTCGGGGTACTGGGTGGCGGAGTGGTTGCCCCAGATCGTCAGCTTGCTGATCTCGTCGAGGCCGACGTTCAGCTTCTTGGCCAGCTGGGCCAGCGCGCGGTTGTGGTCGAGCCGGGTCATCGCGGTGAACCGCTCGGCCGGGACGTCCGGCGCGGAGGCCTGGGCGATCAGGGCGTTGGTGTTGGCCGGGTTGCCGACGGCGAGGACGCGGATGTCGTCGGCGGCGCCGGCGTTGATGGCCTTGCCCTGCGGGCCGAAGATGCCGCCGTTCGCCTCGAGGAGGTCGCCGCGCTCCATGCCCTTGGTGCGGGGGCGGGCGCCGACCAGCAGCGCGACGTTGGCGCCGGAGAAGGCGGCGGTGGCGTCGTCGTGGATGTCGATGCCGCGCAGCAGCGGGAACGCGCAGTCGTCGAGCTCCATCGCGGTGCCCTCGGCGGCCTTCACGGCCTGCGGGATCTCCAGGAGGTTCAGCTTGACCGGGGTGTCGGACCCCAGCAGCTGCCCGGAGGCGATCCGGAAGAGCAGCGCGTAACCGATCTGGCCAGCGGCTCCGGTGACGGTGACGGTGACGGGGGTAGCAGACACGCCCCGGACCCTAGCCCTGTCGGCGCACGCGCACCGCGACGGGGAGCACAGGTATCGGTCGAGGTGGCAGGAACCACACCTCTCGGCGCACGTGACTGGCAGGAAGCGCAACGACACGCAATGATGCGGATCGTCGATCTTCCACTGGCCGAGGAGCATCCGTGGCCCAGCACGAACCCCAGGTCCTCCTGATGGCCGACGTCGCGGACAAGTGGGTCGTCCGCTGCGACTGCGGCTGCGGCCTCAAGGAGCAGTACGCCCAGCAGGAGGAGGCCGACGAGCGGGCCGAGCAGGTCCTGGCCGAGAACGACGTGCCCGACGAGCGCGAGCAGGCGATCGACGAGGTCCGTGCGGAGATCACCGACCCGATCTGAGGCTCAGCGCTGCCGCGGCAGCAGCGGCCCCAACGGGCCGAGCTCGATGTTGAGATCGGCCGCGGTGAGCCCGAACCGCTCGGTGAGCTCGGTCATCGCCGACTCCAGGTGCATCAGCGACATGCCGAGGTCCTCGATCTGGTCGTCGGACAGGTCGCCCTGGTCGATCCGCCGCAGGACCTGCTTCTCCATCAGCTGGCGCAGCAGCTCCACGATCGTGAGGACGAGCTTCATCAGGTCGCGCTCCACCGACTCGCGGTCGATCTCGACCCGGCCGGCCGGACGCGCGGGGTCACGGGGCTCCTCGGCGCTCATCCGGCACTCCCCCCGGGCAGCAGCGGTGCCCCGTCCCCACCGCGGACCGGGGCCGGAGCGACCCCGGCGTCGACGACACCGGAGTCGGCCGGCGCGATCGAGGTGATCAGTGCCCGCAGCGAGACCCGGACCAGGTCGACCCCGGCCAGCGAGATCGTCACGTCACCGGTGAGCACCACGCCACCGGCGAGGAGACGGTCGAGCAGATCGACGAGTGCCACCTCCCGGTCCCCGAACAGGCCGGTGGGTTCGCTCACCGGGCACCGCCGTCCGGGGCGGTCCCGGCGAACGAGTACGGCGCCCACGGTCCCGTGACCTCCACCAGCAGGCCGGGCGACGCGGCCGAGCCGACGACCGCCCGCCACTGCTCGGTGTCGGCCTCGTCGACGAGGTAGGCGGCGTTGAGGACCATCTGCTCGGTCCGCCCGGTGAGTGCCCCGTCGTGCACCCGGTGCCGGCGCGACGCGACCGACGCCGCGGCGACGGTGTCGTGCAGCTCCTCCGCCGCGCGGAACGCCTCGTCCGTACGTGCCTCGGCGGCTCCGACCGCGGCCCGGCGCCGGCGCAGGTACTCCGCCCCCGACGCCGGACGCTCCGCGGGGACCTCCGCCGGCGGGGGGCGTTCCGGCAGGAACGCCTTGATCCCCCACTCGACCCGGTCCCGCACCCGGTCGAGCACCGCGTCGAACTCCGCACGGCGGTCCCCGATCGCCTGCCGGACCCGGTCGTCGTCGGCGAAGACGGTCGCGAGCGCCAGCGGCGCGACGGCGGTCGAGCGTCCGGCCCCGTCGACGACGCGGTGGTGGGCCCGCGCCGTCGCGGCGAGCCAGTCGAGGTCCTCGGAGCGTTCCTCGATCCGTTCCCGGGCGAACTCGGCCGCCGGGACCGGGCTGACCACGGCGTGCAGCCCGGCTGCGGTGACCAGCCGCACCGGGGCGTCCAGCACCCCGGTGAGCGTGTCGAGCCCGGACGGTTCGTCGCGGGTCACCGCGTAGACGTAGCTGAGTTCGCCGCTGGATCCCTCGGTCATGTCAGTCCTTCCGGCCCCGGCCGGAGCTGCGCCGCCGATCGGTGGTGTCGTCGCGGGTGCGGCGGGCCGCGGGTGCCCGGCGGCGGGCCGGGGCGGTCGTGCCCCGGGTCCGGCGCGACGCCCGGTCGTCGTCGGGTTCCTCCGGACCGCCGTCCTCGATCTCGTCGTCGGGGTCGGGATCCTCGATCTCGTCCTCCGGCTCGGGCTCCTCCGGCTCGGGGTCCTCCGCCCCGCGGGCCGGAACGTCGCCGTCGGCGCGGTCGTCCGGTGGGGGCAGCTCGCCCCGCCCGGACCGCTCCAGCGCCTCGACCCGCTCCCGCAGCCGGGCGTTCTCGTCCTCCAGGTCGCGACGGCCGGCGGACAGCGTCGGATCGCGCTCCCACCAGTCGATCCCCATCTCCTTGGCCCGGTCGACCGAGGCGACGACCAGGCGCACCTTGATCGTCAGGAGCTCGATGTCGAGCAGGTTCACCTGGATGTCACCGGCGATGACGATCCCCTTGTCGAGCACCCGTTCCAGGATGTCGGCCAGGTTGGCGCCGTCGCCGCGGGACTCCTGGCGCCGCGGCTGCCCGGAGTCCCAGCGCACCGTGTCGCTCACGTGTGCCCCCTCTCCGGTCCGATGTCGGTCATGCGTCGCCGCCGGTCCCGCGGGTGTAGCGACGGATCCGCCGGTAGGAGACGAGCTCGGCGTCCGGATCGAGCTCGGCCTCGTAGACGCCGAGGACGTCCGCCGAGTCCGGGATCCGCCGCGACTCGACGACCTCGATCTCCACCGTCCAGCCCTCGTCGTGCCGCGACACCGAGACGACGCCCTCCGGGCTGCGCCCGGTCATCTCGACGATCTGCTCCGCCGCGGCCCGCGCGACCAGGCGGGCACCCGGCCGCCGGGGCGGCGACGGCGCCTCGTCCGCACCGCCGGCCCGATCGGGAGCACCGGAACCCTCGGGTTCCCGGGTCTCCCGCGACCGCCCGGGGCTGCGGGCTCCGCCGCCCCGGCGGGGTTCGCCGGTACGCCGGGGCCCGCCGGACCGGCGGCCCTGGCGGGGCCGGTCGCCCTCGCGCCCGGACGACCGCCGGTCCCGGCGACGCCCGCCGGACCCGGAGTCCCGTTCCGGCCCGTCGCCGGACCGGGTGGGGCCGCGGCCCGACGCCGGTTCCGGCTCCTCGTCCTCGGGTTCGTCCTCGGGTTCGTCGTCCTCGAAGTCGTCGTCGAACTCGTCAGCCGGGCCGTCCTCGTCGTCCTCGTCGACGTCGTCGTCCTCGGCGGTGTCCTCGTCGTCGATGTCGAAGTCGTCCTCGGCGTCGTCCTCGGCGTCGTCCTCGGCGTCGTCCTCGGCGTCGTCCTCGGCGTCGTCCTCGGCGTCGTCCTCGGCGTCGTCCTCGGCGTCGTCCTCGGCGTCGTCCTCGAACTCGTCGGCGGCGGCTCGCTGCTCGTCCTCGGAACCGGGATCGTCCTCGTCGAGGTACTCGTCGTCCTCGTCGAACCCGTCGTCGACGGATCCGTGGTCGTCATCGACGTCGTCCGCCGGACGATCGTCCTCGTCCTCGTCCTCCGCGGGATCGTCGTCGAACTCGTCGGCGGGCGCGTCGTCCTCGTCCTCCACGACGTCCTCGAACTCGTCGTCGGCGTCATCCTCGGCGTCGAAGTCGTCCTCGAACTCGTCCTCGGCGTCGGGTCCCGCTGCGCGGTCGTCCGGCTCGTCACCGGGCCGTTCGTCCCGCGCCGGGCCGGGCTCCTCGGTGTCCGGCCCGGGCTCCGGGTCCGGTCGCTCCGCACGCCGGCGCCGGCGCTGCGGGACGTCGTCGTCGCGACGGCGCCGCGTCGGGGCGCGGCCGTCGGACCCGCGGTCCTCCGGCGCGTCCCGGGCGGCGTCCGGACGACGACGGCGCGGCGGTGCATCCGCCGGACGGCGCCGCGCCGGGGTACGGCGCGACGACGACCGGTCCGGATCCGACCCGCTGCCGCGGCGGCGCGGTGGGCGTTCAGACACCCCCGCCACCTCCCGAGCCGATCAGCCGTTCCAGCAGCTCCTCCTGGCGTGCGTCGCGCTCGGCCTCGTCGATCTCACCGCGCTCGAACGCCTGCTCCGCCTCGTCGATCTTGCGCCGCAGGACACCCGGGTCGTTCATCTCCCGGTCGACCTCGGCCTCGATCTGCTTCGCCACCCACATCACCCCGCGGACCGGGGCGAGCGGCAGTGTCAGCAGGCCGGTGACCAGACCCATCTCAGTCCTCCGTTCCGCCGTCGCGCTCCGGGAGGAAGTCGAACGGCGCCACCCGACCGATGAGCTGCAGCTCCACCCGGTCGCTCCACTCGTCACCGAGCGCGTCGACCGCCGTGTCGAACTCGGCCGTCCGGTCCCGCCGGACGAGCAGCGCGACGTTCACCGCGCCGTCCTCGCCACCGGCGGCCTTGACCACGACGGCCTCGCTCAGCGGCTCCAGCAGCTCGACGACCTTCTCGGCGTCGGCGGTCCGCTCCCGCTCCATCGCCGAGGCGATCCGCTCGCCGAGCTTGATCCGCTCGTAGTGCGTCGCGTCCGGGTCCGTGTCGCGCAGGGACCTGCTCAGCTCGGCGATCGCGGGATCCTGCTCCACGATCGAGCCGAGCACGGTGTCCTGGTCGTAGCGGCCGTAGAGCACGAACTGGACGCACCCGTCGAGCCGTGACAGGGCCTCGACGAAGAAGTCATGGTTGTCCTCCAGCAGCTCGTCGACGACGGCCTGGTCGTCGGTGACGACCCCACCGAAGCGCATCGGCAGCATCGTCACCTCGGCGGCGACGGCGTTGACGACCCGCTCGTGCGCGAGCAGGTCCGCCCGCCGGCCCAGCTTGCGGTCCGTCGGGACGTCGCTGACCACCGCGGCCAGGTCCCGGTGGTCGAGCAGGCCGATCTCGCCGCCCTGCTCCCCCACCGGTTCCAGCTCACCGGGGATGCGGGCCCCGGAGACGACCACGCCGTACACGTAGACGCCGTTGCCTGCGCCGTCGCTCACTTGCGCTTCTCCTGCCTGCGCTCACCGCGGAACTCGTCGAACTTCTCCTTGCCGGCCTCGAGGACACCGCGGGTGGTGCCCTTGGCGCCGCCCTCGTAGGCGTTCTCGGTGAGGCCGCCGACGACCTGCCCGAGGTCCTTGCCACCCTTCTGGTGCAGGTCGAGGCGGTTCGTGGCCTCGGCGAAACGCAGATAGGTGTCGACGCTCGCGACGACGATCCGGGCGTCGATCGTGACGAGCTCGATCCCGACCAGCGAGATCTTGACGAACACGTCGATGACCAGACCCTTCTCCAGGATCAGGTCGATCACCTGGGCGAGGTCGCCCTGCGGGGCGCGGGAGACCCGGCTGCCCTCCTGGCGGCTGACGGTCACCCGTCACCACCTCCTCTCGTACGGCGTCGTGGAACGGAGCGGTCCGGCAGCCCGGTCAGGAGGCACCGGCCTTGCGCCGGCGCGGAGCCGGCCGACCGGTGCGCCGGTTCCCGGACCCGTTGCGGCTCCGGCCGGACCCGCCGTCCCCGGCGTCGGTGTCGGTGTCGGTGTCGGTCGAGTCGTCCGGGGCGACGTCGGAGTCCTCCTCGGCGGCAGGACGGTCCTCGTCGTCGCGGGCGTCGGGATCCCGGTCGTCGAGGTCCTCGTCGTCGTCGGCTTCGGCGTCGACCCCGTCCGGGTCGGTGTCGTCCTGGTCGTCGGCGTACTCGTCGGCGTAGTCCTCGACCTCGTCGCCGTCCTCGTCGAGGTCGCGGTCCTCGTCCTCGGCGTCGTCGGCGTCGGCGTCGGCGTCGTCCTCGGCGTAGTCCTCGTCGGCGTACTCGTCGTACTCCTCGTAGCCGTCCTCGTCGGACTCCTCGGCGGCGCGCTCGTCCTCCAGCGCCTCCTCGTGGGTCCGGACGACCTCGCTGTCCCGGATCTCCCCGCGCCAGCCCTCGAGCTGCTCGCGGTGCACGAGCGTCTCCACCATCACGTGCCGCCGGTAGTGCTTGAACTCCAGGCGCGCCCGGCGCCCGACCGCCCGCCAGATGTTGCCGGTCTTCTCGAACAGCCCGACCGGGTAGTACTCCAGGACGAGCAGGACCTTCGTCAGCTGCGGCGCGAGCTCGTGGAACGAGACGATGCCGTTGACGTAGCCCTTCGCGCCGCCGGAACGCCAGATGATGTGGCTGTCCGGGACCTGCTCGATGATCGTCGCGCTCCAGGTCCGCTTCGACCAGAAGACCTGGGCCCGCCAGGTCGTCTTCTCGTCGGACTCCTGCTCGACCGAGTGCACCTTCTTCATGAAGCTGGGGAAGTCGGCGAACTGGGTCCACTGGTCGTAGGCGACCCGGATCGGGACCCCGACGTCGAGCTCCTCGACGATGTTCATGAACTTGAACTTGCCGCGCCCGCCGCCCGAGCCGCCGCCGGAACCGCTGGAGCCGCCCAGTCCGACCGCACCGAGGACCTTGTCCTTGGCCGCCGACAGGCCGCCCTTGACCGCGCCCATGACCGGGTTCTTCCCCTCCAGCATCGCCTTGCCGCCGCCGAGCGCGGAACCCAACCCGACGCCGCCGTTCTCGGCGACGTCGCTGAGCCGGTCGGTCAGCGAGTCGACGCGGTCGAGCGCCAGGTCGACCGCCCGCTCGGTGACCGTGCGCAGCAACATCTGTGCCGCGTCCTTGAGCCGGTCGGTCGGCAGCTGGGACAGGCCCGTGTCCCGGGCCCCGTCCTGTTCGGTCGCGGTCGCCTCAGCCATCCTCGCCCCCACGGGTGGAGCGCGAGCTGCTGCGGGAGGCGCGCCGGGTGCCCGACTGGCCGGACCGCTCGGACGAGGTGCGCGACCGCGACCGCGTCGTCCCCGACGAGGACGAGCCGGACGACGACGAGGACGACGACCGGCGACGCGCCGGCGTGGCCGTCCCGCCGTCCTTCTTGCTGCTCGTCGACGACGACGCGCTACGGGTGCTGCGGCGGCGCGGCGCCGGAGCGTCCTCGTCACCGGCCGCGTCGGAGCGCGGTTCCGTCTCCTCCTGCTCCGCGTCGTCCGAACCGGACCGGCGCCGGGACCTGGTGCCGGACACCGCCTTCCCGGTGGACCGCCGGGCCCGGTCCAGCCCGCCGGCCGTCGACTCCGCGACCGAGCCGGCGGTGTCACCGACGGCCTCGGCACCGGCGCCCGCGGTGTCACCCGCGGCGCCGGCCGCCTTCTGCACCGGCCGGCCCAGGTTCTCCACCCGGTCGACCAGCGAGTCGGTCAGCGACTCCATCCTGGTGGCCGCCGCGGACAGCGCGGCCTCCTTGCCGGCGTCGAGCAGCCGGGTGCTGACGGCCTCACGCAGCCGCGTCACGTCGGCCGATCCGGCAGCCAGCTTCGCGCCCTTGCCCAGCAGTTCCGTCGGCGACAGGTCGAGCTTCCGGCCGGCGAGTGCACCGCCCAGCATGATCGCCAACTTCATCTTCTTCGTCCGCCCGAGGACATAGCCCCCGAGCACTGCGAGCCCCACCTTTGCGGCCGACCCCATGAATGACCACTCCTCCGAACCGGGAATGCGATCTTGATCGACCGGAGCGTCGTCGAGATCGACAATTATCGGGACGCCTCCCCCATCGAGACCACGTGCGGTCTTCCACACAGAGCGTCGCACGGGTTGCGTTGCGGCGCGACGTTACAACGATCAGGGAATCCCCGTACGCCTCCATTCGGCGCAACCTCGGATAACCGCAGAAGGACGCCGTCAGCAGCGTGAACGGCCTGATGCAAAGGGAAACGCTGGACCGGAGGACGGAACACGCTCGATCAATTCGGCGCATGATCTTCCCGAGAGATCCTCCATGAAAGGTCACGCCGGACCCATCGTCGCGCGTGCGATTTGGATCTCCCCAATGAATCGGCGGTAATTCACTCGAAGAGAGCAGCATAGAACGACGTCCGCGGTGCCACCTGCAACGTTCGGTGGCACCGCGGACGTGTGGGAGGGGCCGGGGTCAGTCCCGGCGCCGCGAGCTGATCACCCCGGTGTCGAAGCCGGCCAGGTGCAGACCGCCGGCGAACCGGGCGTGCTCGACCTTGAGGCAGCGGTCCATCACGACCTCGAGACCCGCCTGTTCGGCCCGGGCGGCCAGCGCGGCGTCGAACAGTCCGAACTGGAGCCACAGGGTGCGCGGCCGCGGCGCGAGCGCGAGGACCTCGTCGAGCACCCCGGGCAGGTCCTCGGGGCGGCGGAAGACGTCGACGAGGTCCGGGACGACCGGCAGCTCGGCCAGCGACGGGTACACCGGACGCCCGAGGATCGCCGTCGCGTTCGGGTTCACGAAGTACACCTCGAACCCGGTGGACGCCAGCAGGTAGGTCGCGACGAAGTTGCTGGCCCGCGCCGGGTTCGGCGACGCGCCGACCAGCGCGACCGTCCGGGTGCCGGTCAGGATCTGCCTGCGCCGCAGGACGGGCGGGTTCTGCCAGGTCATGCGCTCTCCTTGCCGGCCGCGGTGAGTGCCTGGTCCAGGTCCCAGACGATGTCGTCGGGGTCTTCCAGCCCGACCGAGATCCGGACCATGTCGGCGGGTACCCCGGCCGCCCGGAGCTGGTCGGGGGTGAGCTGCTGGTGCGTCGTCGACGCCGGGTGCAGGACCAGCGTGCGAGCGTCCCCCACGTTCGCCAGGTGGCTGCACAGCTGCACCGCCCCGATGAACCGGGTACCGGCGGCCCGGCCGCCGGTCACGCCGAACGCGAACACCGCGCCCGGCCCGTCCGGCAGGTAGCGCGCGGCCCGCTCACGGTGCGGGTGCGAGGCCAGCTCCGGATGGGTCACGTACTCCACGCGCGGGTCGGCCGCCAGCCACTGCGCGACCCGCCGGGCGTTCGCGACGTGGGTGTCCATCCGCTGCGGCAGCGTCTCGACGCCCTGCAGCAGCAGGAACGCCGAGTGCGCGGACAGGGTCGCGCCGACGTCGCGCAGCTGTTCGGCCCGGAGCTTGGTCAGGAAGCCCAGCTCCCCGAAGTTCCCCCACCAGCTCAGCCCGCCGTAGGACGGCACCGGCTCGGTCATCTGCGGGAAGGTGCCGTTCCCCCAGTCGAACGTGCCGCCGTCGATCACCACGCCGCCGAGCGTCGTGCCGTGCCCGCCGAGGAACTTGGTCACCGAGTGGATGACGATGTCGGCACCGTGCTCCAGCGGGCGGCACAGGTAGGGCGTCGCGAGCGTGGCGTCGATGATCAGCGGGATGCCGCGGGCGTGCGCGACCTCGGCGAGCCCGGCGATGTCGGTGACCTCGCCGCCCGGGTTCGAGATCACCTCGGCGAAGACGAACCTCGTGCGTTCGGTGATCGCGGCCGCGTAGTCGGCCGGGTCGGTGCCCGGCACGAACGTGGTGTCGACGCCGAACCGGCGCAGGGTCACGTCGAGCTGGGTGATCGTGCCGCCGTAGAGGCCCGACGCGGCGACCGCGTGGTCCCCGGCGCCGGCGAGTGCGGCGAACGTGAGGAACTCCGCGGCCTGCCCGCTCGCCGTGGCGACCGCGCCGATGCCGCCCTCCAGGCTGGCGAGGCGTTCCTCCAGGGCCGCCACGGTCGGGTTGGCGATCCGGGAGTAGACCAGCCCGTACTTCTGCAGGGCGAACAACGCCGCGGCGTCGTCGGTGTCCCGGAAGACGTAGCTGGTCGTCTGGTGGATCGGTACGGCCCGGGATCCGGTGGCCGCGTCCGGCACCGTGCCCGCGTGCACGGCGCGGGTGCGGAACCCCCACGCCCGGTCCTGCTGCTGGTGGTCGCTCACACCCCCATACTGCCCCCGCCGGGGGTGCGGAGCCGGACGGTGCGCGTGCCGGATGCGCGTCAGGGTCGCCGGACCCGGACCAGGCCCTCCTGCATCGTGGTGGCGACGAGCCGGCCGTCGGCGGTGAAGAACCGCCCGGTCGCCAGCCCGCGCCCGCCGGACGCCGCCGGGGAGAAGCAGGTGTAGAGCAGCCACTCGTCGGCGCGGAACGGGCCGTGGAACCACATCGCGTGGTCCAGGCTGGCCATCTGCACGCCGGTCGCCGGGGCGTCGTGCCGGGCCAGCACCGAGCCGAGCAGGGTCAGGTCGCTGGCGTAGGTGAGCAGGCAGACGTGCAGCAGGTCCTGGTCGGGCAGCGCCCCGTCCGCCCGCAGCCACAACCGCATCGGCTCGTCCGACGGGCCGCTCCAGCGGGTCGAGGAGACCGGCTCGTCGATCAACCTGATGTCCAGCGGCCGCGGCAGCCCGGCCATCCAGCCGCCGTCGCCCCGGACCGCCCGGGTCCCGAGATCGTCGACGTCGGCCGGGGCGGGGACGTCGTCGGGCATCGGCTCGGAGTGCCGCAGCCCGTCCTGCTCCAGCTGGAACGACGCCGACAGCGAGAAGATGGGCTCCCCGCGCTGGATGGCGAGCACCCGCCGGGTGGCGAAGGACCGGCCGTCGCGGACCCGCTCGGTCTCGTAGACGATCGGGATCCGCGGGTCGCCGGCCCGGATGAAGTACGCGTGCAACGAGTGCACGTGCCGGTCGGTCGGCACCGTCCGGCCCGCCGCGACCAGCGCCTGGGCCGCGACCTGGCCGCCGAACACCCTGGGCAGCGAGACCGGCGGGCTCACGCCCCGGAAGAGGTTGTCCTCCAGCCGTTCCAGGTCCAGCAGCGCGACCAGGTCGTCGAGGACGGCCTGGCCACGCGGCTCACCGTCGGCGGCGGTCTGCGGCAGGGGTTCGGCGCTCACGCCCGGAGTATGCCGAACCGGCTCAGGTCAGATCGTCCTCACCCAGGCGGTGCACCCGGATCAGGTTGGTCGAACCGACCGTCCCGGGGGGCGAACCGGCCACGATGACGACGAGGTCGCCCGGCTTGAACCGGCCGATCGAGAGGATCGCGTGGTCGACCTGGCGGACCATCGCGTCGGTCGAGTCGACCTTGTCGACCAGGAACGTCTCGACGCCCCAGGTCATCGCCAGCTGGCTGCGGACCGCGGCCTCCGGGGTGAAGGCCAGCAGCGGGAGCCGGGTGTGCAGCCGGGCGAGCCGGCGCACGGTGTCACCGGACTGGGAGAACGCGACCAGCGCGCGGGCGGAGAGCCGCTCGCCGATGTCGCGCGCGGCGTAGGACAGCACGCCGCGCTTCGTGCGGGGCACGTGGTTGAGCGGGGGAACCGTCGCGGGCCCGGCCTCGACCGCCTCGACGATCTCGGCCATCGTCCGGACCGTCTTGATCGGGTACTGGCCGACGCTGGTCTCGCCGGAGAGCATCACGGCGTCGGTGCCGTCGAGGACCGCGTTCGCCACGTCCGACGCCTCGGCGCGGGTCGGGCGCGAGCTGGTGATCATCGAGTCCAGCATCTGGGTGGCGACGATGACCGGCTTGGCGTTCTCACGGGCGATCTGCACCGCGCGCTTCTGCACCAGCGGCACGTTCTGCAGCGGCAGCTCGACGCCCAGGTCCCCGCGGGCGACCATGATCCCGTCGAACGCCAGGACGACGGCCTCCAGGTTGTCGACCGCCTCCGGCTTCTCCAGCTTCGCGATGACCGGCACCCGGCCGTAGCCGGAGTCGTCCATGATCTTGTGGACGAGCTCGATGTCGGCGGGGCTGCGGACGAACGACAGGGCCACCACGTCGACGTGCAGCGACATCGCGAACTCCAGGTCCGCGACGTCCTTCTCCGACAGCGCGGGCACCGAGATGTTCATGCCGGGCAGCGAGAGGCCCTTGTTGTCCGAGACCGGGCCGCCCTCGGTGACCCGGCAGACGACGTCGTCGTCCTCGATCCCGACCACGCGCAGGCCGACCTTGCCGTCGTCGACCAGCATCCGGTCGTCGACGCGCGCGTCCCGGGCCAGGCCCTTGTAGGTGGTCGAGACCCGGTCGTGGGTGCCGGGCACGTCCTCGACGGTGATCCGGACCTCCTCACCGGTCCGCCACTCGCAGGCACCGTCGGCGAACCGGCCGAGCCGGATCTTGGGGCCCTGCAGGTCGGCCAGGATGCCCACGGCGCGCCCGGTCGCGTCGGCCGCGGCCCGCACCATGTCGTAGACCCGCTTGTGGTCCTCGCGGTCCCCGTGGCTGAAGTTGAGCCGGGCCACGTCCATCCCGGCGTCGACGAGGTCCCGGATCCGGTCCGGAGTCGCCGTGGCCGGACCGATGGTGCAAACGATCTTGGTTCGACGTGTCACGTGCCCCAGCGTAACGCCGTACTGGAACGATCAGGTTCCGGGCGCACGGATAATCGGTGACGGTTCGGCCGCGATCCCCGGGCGGGCGCCGAACCGCGGTGGAGGACACTGGACGGGTGCGCGTCCAGCCGTTCGTCCTCGCGGTCCTGCTGAGCCTGGTGGTGTTGTTCGCGCCCGCCTCCGGGGGGCCGACCGCACCGCCGGGGACCGACAAGGTCGTCCACCTGCTGGTGTTCGCGCTGCTCGCCTGGACCGGGCGGACCGCGGGGCTGCGACCGTGGCCGTTGCTGGCCGGGCTCGTCGGTTACGCCGCCGCGTCGGAGGTCCTGCAGGCGCTGCTGCCGATCGGGCGCAGCGGGGACGTGCTCGACGGCCTGACCGACGTCGCGGGGGCCCTGCTCGGGCTCGGGCTGTACGCCGCGGCCGGGCGGCTGCGCACCGGTCCCGCCGTGCGCGCCGGGCGCTCCCGGCTGGACTGATCCGGCCGGGCCGGCGGGCGGCTCAGTCCCCGGAGGGGCGGGCCGCGACGTCGGCGAACCGGGCCAGGGTGCCCGCGATCGCCGAGGTGTAGCGCCCCAGCTTGACCCGGTCGACGTTGTCGACGGTGTCGCACGCCGAGTGGTAGCAGCCGTCGTAGACCTCCCCGGCGGTGCCGCCCCAGGCGTCGGCCTGCGCCGCGGTCTTGGTGTCGGCGTCACCGGTGACCGCGCCGGCGGTCGGGATCCCGGCCTCGACGAACGGCGCGTCGTCGTCGCCCACGAACGGCACCCGCTCGGCCGTCACGCCGGTCCGTGCGAGCTCCTCACCGAGCGCGGCGGCGACCGTCCCGGAACCGGGCGGGCCGGTCTCCTCCTCGTCGTCGCCGGTGCCGCCCTGGACGAAGTAGCCGCCGTTGGGCGAGCCCAGCATGTCCGCGTTGAGGTAGAGCAGGTGCGCGCCCCGCTCGGTCCGGGACAGGCCCTCGACGTAGCCCGTCGAGCCCTGCAGGTCGTCCTCCTCCGACCCCCAGAACCCGAAGGCGACGGTGTTGCGGGTGCCCGGCTCGGACCCGAGCCGCTCGGCGGTCTCGAGCAGCGCCGCGACGCCGGTGCCGTCGTCGTTGATGCCCGGGCCCTCCGGGACCGAGTCCAGGTGCGCCCCGGCGAGCACGATCGCCGCGGGGTCCCCGCCCCGGGTGCGCGCCACGACGTTGCGCAGCTCGCGACCGTCCCCGGCGTCGTAGACCGGGGTGTCGACCTGGTAGCCGGCGGCGCGGAGCACACCGGCGACGTAGTCGACCGAGCGGTCGTAGCCCGGGGTGCCGGAGGCCCGGGTCCCGCCGTTCTCGTCGGCGATGCGCTGCAGCGCGTCCAGGTGTGCCGTGGTGCCCTGCTCGGTGGTCGCCACCGCGACCCGGCGGGCCAGCTCGCCGACCGGCGGAGGCGGGGCGGACGACGGGGCCGCGGCCGCGCCGCACCCGGCGACCGCCGTCACGACCAGCACGGCGAGCGCCGTGCCGAACCTGTGCCGCAGCTGCGATCCCATCCGGCGATCCCCCCGTCCGACGTACCGGCTCCCACCGTGCACCGGTCGAGGTGTGTTCGCAGCCGGTGGCCGTCCGGTTCAGTGCCGGTCGGTGCCGGTCGGTGCCGGTCAGCGGCGCGGCTGCTCGCTCGGCCCCACGTGGTCGGCGAGCCACTCGGCCAGCGGCCGCGCCGCCCGCCACACCGTCCGCACCCGGTCCCGGGCCCGCGGTCCGTGCAGCACGTCGTCCGGCGGCCACCGCCGGGACACGTACAGGCCCTTGTGCCGCAGCAGGTCCAGCCGCGGATGGTCCGGATCGGTGCCGCGCGGGCGGGTCTTGAGGGTCTCGCCGGCGACCTCCAGGCCGTCCGCCCCCGCCGCGACCAGGCGCTCGCGCAGGTCCTCCCCGCGCCGTTCGTCGTCGACCGCGGTGCGGTACCTGGCCACCTGGTCCGGCGCCATGACGTAGTAGCCGGCGGCGGCCATCAGGCCGTCCGGCCCGACCTCGACGTAGAACGGGGCCGCGAAGCCGCCGCAGTGCGTCTTGTACGGCGTCTTGTCCGCGGCGAACCGCACGTCCCGGTACGGCCGGAAGACCTTGCCCGGGCCGAACTCCGGTTCGAGATCGGCGAGCAGGGCGAGCATCGGCGCCCGGACGTCCCGCTCGTAGGTCTCGCGGTTGTCGGTCCAGTAGGCGCGGGAGTTGTCGGCGAGCAGGCCGTCGTAGAACTCGACGGCCGCGTCACCGAAGCCGCCGAACGCGCTGCGGCTCACGCGTCCTCGCGGCGTACCGGATCGCCGGTGGGCTCGCCGTCCCGGGTCGGCCCCGCGTCCGGCGGTGGCTCGGACCCGGCCTCCGCCGGGCCGGGATCCGGGTCCGGGTCGGCCTGCTGGAAGTCCTCCCGGCCCCTCGGGGCGACCACCAGGTAGACCACGGCGGCGAGGAAGACCACGACCGAGACGACGACGTTGATCCGCAGGTCACCGAACACCCGGGTGGCCGGGTCGGTGCGCATCAGCTCGATGAAGAACCGGCCCAGCGTGTAGCCCGCGACGTAGACCGCGAACGCACGCCCGTGCCCGAGCCGGAACCACCGGTCGGCGAGCACCACGACCACGGCCACCGCGAGGTTCCACAGCAGCTCGTACAGGAACGTCGGGTGCACCACCGCGATCGGCGTCGGGTCGAGCACGACCCCGCCGATCGGGTCCTCCAGGCCGGTGGCCGGATCGACCCGGCGGTAGATCTCCAGGCCCCACGGCAGCGTGGTCGGGCCGCCGTAGAGCTCCTGGTTGAACCAGTTGCCGAGCCGGCCGATCGCCTGCGCGACGATGATGCCCGGCGCGACCGCGTCGGCGAACACCGGCAGCGGGACGCCGAGGCGGCGGCAGCCGATCCAGGCGCCGACCCCGCCGAGCGCGACCGCGCCCCAGATGCCGAGGCCGCCGTTCCAGATCTCCAGCGCGCCCCACGGGTCGCCGCCGGGCCCGAAGTAGGTCCGCCAGTCGGTCGCGACGTGGTAGAGCCGCCCGCCGAGCAGACCGAACGGGACCGCCCAGACGGCGACGTCCAGCACCGTCCCCGGCCGTCCGCCGCGGGCGACCAGCCGCTTCTCACCCCACCACAGCGCCACCGCGATCCCGGCGACGATGCAGAGCGCGTACGCCCGGATCGGGATCGGGCCGAGGTGCCAGACACCGCGGTCCGGGCTCGGGATCGCCGCGAGCGCGGTGCCGGCCGACGCGACGACGGAGGCGGTGAGCACGGCTCAGGCGCCGGAACGGCTGCAGGACGGGTGGAATCCGGCCGCGACCAGCCCGCGGACCGCCGACGCCGGGTCACCGCTGGTGACGAGCCCCTCGCCGACGAGCACCGCATCGGCGCCCCAGCCCGCGTAGGTCAGCAGGTCACCGGGACCACGGACACCGGACTCCGCCACCTTGATGACGTTCGAGGGCAGGCCCGGCGCGATCTCGCCGAACACCGAGCGGTTGACCTCGAGCGTGTGCAGGTTGCGCGAGTTGACCCCGATCAGCGAGGCCCCGGCCTCCAGCGCGCGGTCGCACTCCTCCTCGGTGTGCACCTCGACCAGCGGCGTCATCCCGAGGGACTCGACGCGGTCGAGCAGCGAGGCGAGCACCGGCTGCTCCAGCGCGGCGACGATCAGCAGCACGACGTCCGCACCGTGCGCCCTGGCCTCGTGCACCTGGTACGGGGTGACGATGAAGTCCTTGCGCAGCAACGGCACGTCGACCCGGGCCCGGACGGCGTCGAAGTCGGCGAGCGAGCCGCCGAACCGCCGCTGCTCGGTGAGCACGCTGATCACCCGGGCGCCGCCGTCGGCGTAGGTCGCGGCCAGGTCGGCCGGGTCCGGGATGTCGGCCAGCACACCCTTGGACGGGCTGGACCGCTTGACCTCGGCGATCACGCCGACGCCCGGCTCGCGCAGCGCGGCCATCGCGTCCCGGGGCGCCGCCGCGGCCGCGGCGCGCCGCTTGATCTCGGTGAAGTCGACGGCCTTCTCGCGCTCGGCGAGGTCCTCACGGACCCCCGCCACGATGGAGTCGAGGACGCTCGGCGTGCCACCGGCCCCGTTCTGCTGTCCCGCAGTGCCCGCCGTGCCCACCGTCTCGCGTCCCCCTCCGGTTCGCGCGTCGTCGCTCGTCGAGGTCATGCTAGTTCTCCCTCTCGTGTGGCCCGACGGTCGGGTCGCCGCCCTCGTCGAGACGTTCCCAGGCCGCCCGGTCCGGATCCTGCTCGGTGGTCGGCCCCGGCGCACCGGGTGCCGAGTAGCGGGCGCCCAGGCGGGGCAGCCGCCGCTCGCGGACCACCAGGACGACCGCCGCGGCCAGCGCGACGATCCCGCCGGCCACCGCGAGCCACGGCCACGCCGTCGCCGTCACCGGCCCGGCGCCCTGCGGCGCGTTCGGCGCGGTCAGCCCGGCCCGGGCGGAGGCGAGCTCCACCGGCGTCGGCGGCACGGCGAGCAGCCGCAGCGTCAGCCCGGCCGCGGCCACACCGGCCAGCGCGACCACGCCGCCGAGCAGCCGGCGGGCGATCCCGGACAGGGCCACCAGCGCGGCGACGGCCGCGACCAGCAGCGCCGCGACCGCCGTCACCACCGGCTGCAGCTGGGCCCCGGTCGCCGACGCCTCCACGGTGCCCCGGGTCGCGGTCGGCACGTCGACGACGAACCACGCCGACGACCCGGACCCCCACAGCGCCGCCGCGGCGGCCAGCAGCCCGGCCACGACCACGCCGAACGCCCGCCGGTCGGTGCGGGCGGCCACGTCCACCGGGACCGGCGTCCCGGCCGGGTCCGCCGACCCCGCCGACCCCGTAGTCCCGGACGGCTCCGCCGACCCCGCTGTCCCGGACGGCTCCGCCGTCACCGGTGGTCCTCCGGCGGGCGCAGCGACCCCGCCGCCGCCACCGCGGACAGCACCGCGCGGGCCTTGTTCAGGCACTCGGTGTCCTCGGCGTCGGGGTCGGAGTCGGCGACGATCCCGCCGCCCGCCTGCACGTACGCCGTGCCGTTGCGGATCAGCGCGGTGCGGATGGCGATCGCGGTGTCGGCGTTGCCGGCGAAGTCGAGGTAGCCCACGATGCCGCCGTACTGCCCGCGGCGGGTCGGCTCCAGCCGGTCGATGACCTGCATGGCACGGACCTTCGGCGCGCCGGACAGGGTCCCGGCCGGGAAGCAGGCGAGGACGGCGTCGAACGCGGTCCGGCCCCGGCGCAGCAGGCCGGTGACCGTCGACACCAGGTGCATGACGTGGCTGTAGCGCTCGATCTCGAAGAAGTCGCGCACGGTCACGGTGCCCGGTTCGCAGACCCGGCCGAGGTCGTTGCGGCCGAGGTCGACCAGCATGAGGTGCTCCGCGCGCTCCTTCTCGTCGCCGCGCAGGTCCTTCTCCAGCTGCCGGTCCTCCTCCTCGTCCGCGCCGCGCCAGCGGGTCCCGGCGATCGGGTGCGTGGTCGCACGGCCGTCGAGCACGGTGACCAGCGCCTCCGGGCTGGACCCGACGATGGAGAACGGCGCGCCACCGGCCGCGTCGGTGAGACTGAGCAGGTACATGTACGGGCTCGGGTTGGTGGTGCGCAGCACCCGGTACACCTCGAGCGGATCGGCGTCGCAGGCCATCTCGAACCGCTGCGAGAGCACGATCTGGAACGCCTCGCCGGCCCGGATCTGCTCCTTCGCGTCCTCGATGGCGGCGTGGTGCTCGGCCTTCGTGCGGCGCCGGACGAACTCCGGCTCGCCCGGCTGGTACACCGCCACCGACGACGGCGCCGCCGCGCCCAGCTCCGCGGTCATCCGGTCCAGCCGGGCGACGGCGTCGTCGTAGGCCGCGTCGACGCGCTCGTCGGAGGCGTCCCAGTTGATCGCGTTCGCGATGAGGGTGACCGTGCCCTCGTGGTGGTCGAGCGCGGCGAGATCGGTCGCCAGCAGCATCACCAGCTCGGGCAGGGCCAGGTCGCCGACGGCGGGGTCGTCGGGATCGGCGATCCGCTCGACACGGCGGACGACGTCGTAGCCCAGGTAGCCGACCATGCCGCCGGTCAGCGGGGGCAGCCCGGGCAGCGGCTCGGAGTGCAGCTCGGTGACGACCGTCCGCAGCGCCTCGAGCGGGTCACCGCCGGTCGGCATGCCCTCGGGCACCTCGCCGGTCCAGCGCAGCTCGCCGTCCACCGCGGTGAGCGCGGCGGCGCTGCGGGCCCCGACGAACGACCAGCGCGACCAGGACCGCCCGTTCTCCGCCGACTCCAGCAGGAACGTCCCCGGACGCCCGGCGGCCAGCTTGCGGTAGACGCCCACCGGCGTCTCGTCGTCGGCCAGCAGGCGGCGGGTCAGCGGGATCACCCGGTGCGCACGCGCGAGTTCGCGGAACTCCGCACGACTCGGGCTCACCGCTCCGAGCGCGGCGGCCGTCGGGGCGGGAGTGGTGCCGGGCACTGCGGTCATGACGGTCATTCTCCCCGAGATGTGACGGGCACCGGCGCCCGGGTGAAGATGGACCCCGTGACCGACCCCGCGGCCGACGCCCCGTCCGAACCGGCCCGCCCGCCCCGGCGCCGGGGGCGCCGCTCGGGCGGCACCGACACCCGCGCGGCGTTGCTCGCGGCGGCCGGCACCGAGTTCGCCGAACACGGCTACGAGCGGGCCACCGTGCGCCGGATCGCCGACCGGGCCGGGGTCGACCCGGCCATGGTCAACCACTGGTTCGGCGGCAAGGACAACCTGTTCGTCGCCACCCTGGAGCTGGAGGTCGACCCGGCCGCCGTGCGGGCCGACGTGCTGAGCGGCGGTGCCGCGGACATCGGCGGGCGGGTGGTGCACCGCTTCCTCACGGTGTGGGACTCCGCCGGCGACGGCGGCGCGATGGCCGCGATGCTGCGCAGCGTGGCCGGGCACGACTTCGCCGCCCGGATGCTGCGCGAGTTCGTCACCCGGGTGATCCTCGTGCCGGTCACCGACCGGTTCTCCCCGGACCGGCGGGCCGAGCGCGGTGCGCTGGTGGCGTCGCAGCTGATCGGGCTCGGGATGATGCGGTACGTGGTGCGGATGGAGCCGGTGGCCTCGGCGTCCCGCGAGCAGCTGGTCGCCACGATCGGCCCGACCGTCCAGCGTTACCTCACCGGGGACCTCGGGTCGACGAACCCGGAGGAGTAGGCCGCGACGACGGCCTGGGTCCGGTCCCGCGAGCCGGTCTTGGCCAGGATCCCGGCGACGTGGGTCTTCACCGTCTCCACCCCGAGGTGCAGCTCGGCGGCGATCTCGGCGTTGGACAGCCCACGGGCCATCAGCCGCAGCACCTCGTCCTCCCGGCCGGTCAGCCCGGCCCCGGCGAGCCGGTCGCCGCCGCCGGGGGCGAACCCCGCGACCAGCTCCCGGATCGCGGCCGGGAACAGCAGCGACTCCCCCGCAGCGATCGTGTGCACGGCGCGCACGACCTCCCGCGGCGGGGTGCGCTTGAGCAGGAACCCCGACGCCCCGGTGCGCAGCGCGTCGTAGACGTAGCGGTCGTGACCGAACGTGGTCAGCACCAGCACCCGCGGCGGGTCCGGGCGGCGCAGCAGCGCCCGGGTGGCGGTGATGCCGTCGACCGCGGGCATCCGGACGTCCATCAGCACGACGTCCGGCCGGTGCAGGGCGACCAGGCCGGGCACCTCGGCGCCGTCCGCGGCCTCGCCGAGCACGTCGATGCCCGGGTCGGCGCCGAGCACCGCACGCAGTCCGGCCCGGACCAGCTCCTCGTCGTCGACCAGCACCACCCCGACCGTCATGCGTGCGCCCCGCCCCTCTCCCGTTCCGTCCCGGCGGGCCCCGGTCCGGTCCGCGGCCCACCGGGCACCGTCGCCCGGACCACCCAGCGCCCGTCGCCGTCCGGGCCCGCGGTGTAGCTGCCCCCGAGCAGGGACACCCGCTCCCGGGCGCCGGTCAGGCCGCGCCCGTGCCGGACGCGGCCCCGGCGGGCGACCGTGTTGACGACCGTCAGGTCCAGACCGTCCGGGGTGCGCCGCAGCCGCAGCGTCACCGGTCCCGGTCCGGCGTGCCGCAACGCGTTGGTCAGGGACTCCTGCACCAGCCGGTACGCCTCCCGGGAGACCACCGCGGGCAGGCCGGGGGCCGGGTCGGTCTCGGCGTGCAGGTCGAGACCGGCCGCCCGGGCGCCGTCGAACAGGCCACCGAGGTGCTCGAGATCGCGCACCGGCCCCGGGCCGCCCCCGCCGCCGGTGTCGTCCGGTCCGTCGGCGCGGTCCTCGTCGTCGTTCAGCAGGCCGAGGACGTGGTCGAGATCGTCGAGGGCGGCGCGGCCGGTGTCGGCGATCGCGGCGAGTGCCCGGCGGGCGAACTCCGGGTCGCTGTGCAGCAGCTCGGCCGCCGCTCCGGCCTGCAGGGTGGTGACGGTCAGCGCGTGACCGACCGAGTCGTGCAGCTCCCGGGCCAGCCGGGCGCGTTCGGCCTGCCGGTCGGCCCGCCGCCGGGCGTGTTCCAGCCGGGCGGCCAGCGCGATCGCCTGCCGCTGCCGCGGCCCCGGCCCGAGCAGCCGCGGGGCGAGCCGGGCCTGCCCGGCACCGGCCGCGGCGAGCCCGCCGGCCAGCAGGGGGACCAGCAGCAGCCCCACCGGCGGCGTCCACCAGGCGCCGGGACCGGTGGGCAGTGGCGGCAGCGACTGCCACGGCGCGATCAGCATCGACGCGGCCACCGGCAGCAGGTAGAGCACCGCGGCCCCCGCCACGACCCCCGTGGCCGCGCACAGCCCCAGCCACACCGCGGCGCGGCAGCGGTCGGCGAACGGGACCCGGTGGTCGAGGAGGTCGCCGGGCCCGGGCGGGTCCGGGAGGTCCGCGTCGAGCAGCGTGCGGGCGGCGGCGACCAGCAGCTCGCGCACTCCGGGCAGCACCGTGACCGCGATCCCGACGACGACCGCCGCGCCGGCCAGCAGCAGCACCGCGCCCGTCCCGATCCCCTGCACCGCGGTGCGGGCGAGCAGCCAGCCCGCAGCCAGGTACGGCAGCGCGACGACCGTGCCCAGCAGCACGTGGAGCACCCGGCGGTAGGTCGCCGGCTCCGTCGTCCACCGCAGCCGTCCGGTCACGACGACGATCGTCGCAGAGTCCCGGCCACCACCGGTCCCCCGCGCGGGGGAGCCGGTCCCCCCGCGGGCGGGAGCCGCCGCGGTCCGGAGCCGCGCAGGCTCTCCGGCATGACCACGACCCGATCGCTGCGGCTGCGCCGCGTCCTCGGCGGCGTCGCCACGCTCGCGACGCTACCCTACGTCACGATGAAGCTGTCCTGGCTCACCGGCCACCTGGTGGGGGTCACCGATCCCGCACTCGTCGCCGGCGCCGGGATGCCCGCCATGAACGTCGCCACCGTCCTGCTCGACCTGTGCGTGATCGCGCTCGCGGTCGCGCTCGCCTCCCGGGCCGCGCTGCGGCTGCCCGCGCTGCCGGTGCTGCTGCCGGCCTGGGTGGCGACCGGTCTGCTCGTCCCGATCGCCCTGGTGTCGCTGCCCCTGACGCTGGCCGCGCCGCCGGGATCCGGGATCGGGCTGGCGCCGTGGGTGCACCCGATGGTCTACGGCGGGTTCACCGTTCAGGCGGTGTGCCTGCTCGGCTCGTTCGCCGCCTACGCGCGGGAGCGCTGGTGGGGGCGGGTCACCGGGCCCGGGCCGGTGCCGGTGGCCGCCCGGGGGCTGCTGCGGGCGCTGTCCGGTGGCGGTGCCGTGACCGGGGTGCTCGCCGCCGGCCTGCACGTGCTCGCCGGGGCGCCGTCCGGCCGGGCGATCGACCTCGTCGCCACCGGCGTGACCGCGATCCTGGTCCTGACCGGGGTCGCCGGGACGCTGCGCCTCACCGGCGGGCGGTCCGGTCCCGTCGCCGTGCTCGGCGCCTGGACCGGCAGCGCGGTGGCGTTCGCCGGCGGGCTGTACGGCGTCGTCGTCACGATGGGGGCGACGGCGCTCGGCGGGGCCGGCTCCGCGGCCTGGGGCCTGGCCCAGGTCAGCAGCCTGCTCTCCGGCTTCGCGCTCGCCGTCGCCGGGCTGCTCGCGCTCGCCGGGTCCCCCTCCGGGTCCGCCGGTCCCGCCGCCGTCCCCGTCCCGGACCGGACGGGCGTGCGGTGGCCGCACCCGGCACCCGCCCGCACACTGGGGTGATGGCGGACCTCTCCACGCGGCTCCCGGACGCCGTCACCGACCGGCTCGCGGCCCTGCGGTCGCGGGTCGGTTCGGCCGTGTTCTCCCGGGTGGCGGGCGACGAGGGCTCGGGGCGGCGGGCCCGCGTCCTCGGCGCCGAGGGCCCGCGCTGGTTCGCCGAGGACGCCCCGATCCGCCGGGTGCACGGCGACGCGTCGATGTTCGTCGGCGGGCTGCGGGCGTTGCTGCTGCAGTCGCTGCACCCGCTCGCGATGGCCGGCGTCGCCGGGCACTCCGGGTTCCGCGGCGACCCCTGGGGCCGGTTGCAGCGCACGTCGTACTTCCTCGCCGCCACCACGTTCGGCCCGGCGGCCGAGGCCGAGCGCGTGATCGCACGGATCCGCCGGGCGCACGCCCCGGTCCGCGGGACGGCCCCGGACGGTCGTCCGTACTCCGCCTCGGACCCGCACCTGCTGCGGTGGGTGCACATTGCCGAGATCGACAGCTTCCTCACCGCGCACGACCGTTACGGCAGCGCCCCGCTCGACCCGGCCGGGCGGGACGGCTACGTCGCCGACACCGCCCGCGTCGCCCGCGCGCTCGGGGTCCCCGACCCGCCGGAGACCGCCGCGGAACTCACCGCGCAGATCGCGGGCTACCGGCCCGAGCTGCAGGGGACCCCGGAGGCCCGGGACGCGGCCCGGTTCCTGCTGTGGGAGCCGCCGCTCCCGCTGTCGGCCCGGGTCCCCTACGGCGTGCTCGCGGCCGCGTCGGTCGGCCTGCTGCCCCGCTGGGCGCGGCTGCCGCTGCGACTGCCCTGGTTCCCGGTCGCCGAGGCGACCGTCGTCCGGGCCGGGGGCCACACCGTGACCGCGGGGATCCGCTGGGTGACCGGTGCCCCACCGGAACCGGCACCGCCGCCGATGCCGCCCGTGCACCCCTGAGCGCCGGTCAGCCCCCGGCGAGCAGGACGTCGGTGTCGAAGCAGGTCCGGGTCCCCGTGTGGCAGGCCGGGCCCTCCTGGTCGACGACGACGAGCACCGCGTCGCCGTCGCAGTCCAGCCGGACCTCGTGCACGTGCTGGACGTGCCCGGAGGTGTCGCCCTTGACCCAGTACTCCTGCCGCGAGCGCGACCAGTAGGTGCCGCGGCCGGTCGTCAGGGTGCGGTGCAGCGCCTCGTCGTCCATCCAGCCGACCATCAGCACCTCCCCGGCGCGGGACTGCACGACCGCGCAGACCAGCCCGTCGGCGTCGCGCTTGAGCCGGGCCGCGATCGCCGGGTCCAGCTGCGAGTCCTGCACGCGCACCGTCATCGGACCTCCACCCCCGCGGCCCGCATCGCGTCCTTCACCTCGCCGATCCTCAGCTGTCCGAAGTGGAACACGCTGGCCGCCAGCACCGCGTCCGCGCCGGCCCGTACCGCCGGGGTGAAGTGCTCCACCGCGCCCGCACCGCCCGAGGCGATCACCGGCACGTCGACCACCTTGCGCACCGCGGACAGCATCTCCAGGTCGAAACCGGCCCGGGTGCCGTCGGCGTCCATCGAGTTCAGCAGGATCTCCCCGACGCCGAGCTCCTGTCCGCGCTCGGCCCACTCGACGGCGTCGACCCCGGCGGAGCGGCGCCCGCCGTGCGTGGTCACCTCGTAGCCGGACGGCTGCGGCGCCTCGCCGCCGGGCACCCGGCGGGCGTCGACCGACAGCACGATGCACTGCGAGCCGAACCGCCGCGACATCTCGTGCAGCAGCTCCGGCCGGGCGATCGCGGCGGTGTTGACGCTGACCTTGTCGGCTCCGGCGCGGAGCATCCGGTCGACGTCCTCGCAGGTGCGGATGCCGCCGCCGACGGTGAGCGGGATGAACACCTGCTCGGCCGTGCGCCGGACGACGTCGATCATCGTCCCGCGCTCCGCCGAGGAGGCGGTGACGTCGAGGAAGGTCAGCTCGTCGGCGCCCTCGGCGTCGTAGACGCGGGCCATCTCGACCGGGTCGCCGGCGTCGCGCAGCTCCCGGAAGTTGACGCCCTTGACCACCCGGCCGGCGTCGACGTCGAGGCAGGGGATCACCCGGACGGCGACGCCCATCAGGCGCTCACCGCCCGGACCGCCGCGAGCGCCTCCGGCAGCGTGAACCGGCCGGCGTAGAGCGCCTTGCCGACGATCGAGCCCTCGATGCCGACGCCGGTGGCGGCGACTTCGGCGAGCCGGACCAGGTCGGCCACCTCGGAGATCCCGCCCGAGGCGACGACCGGTGCCGTCGTCGCGGTCGCGACCTCGGTCAGCAGCTCGACGTTGGGCCCCTGCAGCGTGCCGTCCTTCGAGACGTCGGTGACGACGTAGCGGGCGGCGCCGTCGCGGTCGAGCCGCTCCAGCACCTCCCAGAGGTCCCCGCCGTCGGAGGTCCAGCCGCGGCCGGCCACCCGGCGCCGACCGTCGATCATCTTGACGTCGAGCCCGATGGCGACCCGGTCACCGTGCTCGGCGAGGACGCGCCGGCACCAGTCGGGCCGTTCCAGGGCCGCGGTGCCCAGGTTCAGCCGGGCCGCGCCGGTGGACAGCGCCCGCTGCAGGGACTCGTCGTCGCGGATGCCGCCGGACAGCTCCACCGCGATGTCGAGCTTCCCGACGACCTCGGCCAGCAGCTCGGCGTTCGAGCCGCGCCCGAACGCGGCGTCCAGGTCGACCAGGTGCACCCACTCGGCGCCGCCGTGCTGCCAGGTCAGCGCGGCGTCGAGGGGCGATCCGTATCCCGTCTCGGTCCCGGCCTCGCCCTGCACCAGCCGGACGGCCTGGCCGTCGACGACGTCCACCGCGGGAAGCAACGTGAAGCTCACCGCGCCAGGGTATCGGCGCCGCCCGCCACCCCCGGTGGCGGCCGACGAGCGGGAGCGGGTCAGGCGACCGAGGCGAGCCAGTTCTCCAGGACCGCGGCCCCCGCGTCACCGGACTTCTCCGGGTGGAACTGGGTCGCCGCGAGCGGCCCGTTCTCGACGGCGGCGACCACGTCCTCCCCGTGCCGGGTCCAGGTGACCTTCGGCGGGGCGATGGCGTGCGACTCATGCAGCTCCCAGCGGCGCACACCGAAGGAGTGCACGAAGTAGAACCGCGTGTCCGCGGCGAGCCCGGCGAACAGCGTGCTCCCGTCGGGCACCGAGACGGTGTTCCAGCCCATGTGCGGCAGGACGTCGGCCCGGATCCGCTCCACGGTCCCGGGCCACTCGCCGCAGCCCGCGGTGTCCTCGCCGAACTCGACACCCCGGTCGAACAGCACCTGCATCCCGACGCAGATGCCGAGCACCGGGCGCCCACCGGCCAGGCGACGGCCGATGATCTGCGGTCCGCGGACCCCGTGCAGGCCGGCCATGCAGGCCGCGAACGCACCGACACCGGGGACGACGAGCCCGTCGGCCTCGACCGCGGCGTCGAAGTCCGACGTGACGGTGACGTCCGCCCCGACGCGTTCCAGTGCCCGCTCGGCGGAGCGGAGGTTCCCCGAGCCGTAGTCGAGGACGACGATCCGTGTCACGTCACCAGCGTAGTCTCCACCGCGATCCGGTCCGGAGACGGACGGGCCGGGGCCCGGACCGCCCGGTGGCGAGCGCGGCGGAGAGCATCGCGACCAGCAGGCACACGCCCACGGCGGCTCCCGTCGCGACCGGGTCGGGCACCGGTGGCACCGGCCGGCCGGTCGCCCGAGCCAGCCCGGACGCGACCGCGACCAGTGGCGGGACCGTCACCGCGATCCCGAGCACCGTGCCGGCCAGCGTGGCGGCCGCGGCCTCCACCGTGCCCAGCAGCACCCGCCGGCGCCGGGTCGCGCCGACCGCGGCGAGCACCGCGTCCCCGGCCCGCCGGGACCGGACCGACGAGACGATCCCGTTCGCGATCGCGAGGCCGCCGTACCCGGCCGACACCGCGACGAGCAGCGCGGCCAGCGCACCGGACAGCCGGGCGTCGACGGCGTACTCGGCCAGGGCGTAGGCCCGCGCGTCCCGCACGACGACGCCGGGCGGCGGCTCCGGCGGCACGGCGCCGGCCGGCAGGAACGCGGTGTCGGTCAGCGCCCCCGGATCGTGGCTGCGGACGTCGGCCCGGGCGAGGGCGACGTCGCCGCGCCGCTCGTCGGGCGGGAGCACCCGGGCCACGGCCAGCTCGACGGTCTCGCCGTCGGGGAACCGGGCCGGCAGCGTGTCGCCGCCGCGCAGGCCGAGCCCGGCGGCGACCGGCCCGGACAGCACCACCGTGCCGGGCCGCACCAGCCCGGCGTCGCCGGTACCGACCGCGTCGAGCGCCGTCGGTCCGGACGGCCCCGGCACGACCAGCACGGTCGGCAGCGGCAGCCGGGCACCGGGCACGTCGAGGGCCCGGGCCGCCGTGTCGGGCAGGCCGGGAGCGCCGTCCTGCTCGACGGCGACGGAACCGGCCAGCACCGCGGTGCGCTCGGCCGGGTAGGCGACGGCCGTCGTCGCGACGAGCCCGCCGATCAGCACCGCGAACCCGACGGCGACGATCGTCGGTGCCGCCACCGCGGCGGCCCGGCCGGGAGCGGCGGCCAGCTCGGCCCGGACCAGGGTCACCGTGGGGCTGCGCAGTACCGGGCCGGGCCCGGCCGGACCCCGGCGCGCCCCGAGCAGCCCGATCAGCACCGGGGCCAGCAGCGCGGCCGCGACGACCAGCAGCGATCCGGTGAGCAACGCCAGACCGACCCGCCCGTCGCCGACGGCACCCGCGGTCAGGACCGCCGTCGCCGCCCCGAGCACGGCCGTCAGCACGCCCGCGACCGTCCGCGGCCGCCCCGGGCCCGCCGCGTCCGTCCGCCCGACGACGACGACGTCGAGCGCCACCGCCCGTGCCGCCCGCCGGGACGCCGCGGTCCCGCCCGCGACGGCGAGCAGCACCCCGGCCACCGACGCGATCGCGAGCGGGCCGGGCTCGGCCGTCACCACCGCCGGCCGGGCGGCCTCCGCGACGACGAGCGCACGGTGGAGCACCGGGGCCAGCGCGGTGGCGAGCACCGCACCGAGCACCGCACCGACGAGGCCGGTCAGCACCGCCTCACCGAGCACGATCCGGCGGACCTGCCCCGGGGTGGCCCCGACGGCGCGCAGCAGCCCCAGCTCACGGCGCCGCCCGGCGACCGCGGTGGACAGCGCCGCGGAGACGACCACCACCGTCGTCACACCGGTGAGCAGCCCCAGCGCGGCGAGCAGCTGGTCGCCGCGGAACCGGATCCGGGAGTCCTGCACCGGCTCGACGGACCCGCGCGCGTCACCGGTGAGGACCGTCGTGTCCGGCGGCGGAGCCGGGACCGGGCCGAGCACGCCGATCGCACGCACCCCCGGTGCCCCGGTCGTCCCGGTGACCCGGACCTCCCGGACGGCGTCGGCGAACAGCACCGGCAGCACCCCGCCCGGCGCTACGCCGAGATCCGCACCGACGACGGCCTCCCCCGCACGCGTCGGCGCCGTGCCGGAACCGATCGTGTGGCCCCCGAGGACGAGGCTCGCGACGCCGTGCCCGTTCTCCCGGTCCTCCGGGTCCCCCACCGGCCGCCCGCCGGGCAGTGGCACCGCCGGGAACGAGCGGTCGGGGACCGCGACCGTGCCGGGCGTCGCCGACAGGCGCGCGGCGAGCGCGTCGGCGGCCGCCGCCGTCCACGGGACCCGGCCGTCGCCGCGCGGGGTCTGCGACACCGCCACCTCCGGCCCAACGACGAGCGCCGAGGTCGCGGCGAACCGTTCCTGCACCGGTGGCCGGGCGGCCGACGCCGTCAGCAGCACCGCGCCCAGCAAACCCACCCCGGTCGCGACGGCCAGCACCGTGGCCAGCATCTCCCGCCACCGGGTGACCAGGTTCGACGCGGCGATCACCGGTGACCACGCCCGACCGACTCCGACTCCGGCTCCGGTCCCGGCGCCGGTTCCGGTTCCGGTTCCGCGACGAGCCGGTTGCCGATCTCTGCGGCGCGTGCGGCGGTACCCGGGGCGCCGGGGACCGCGAACCGTTCCCGCACCCGTCCGTCGGCCAGGACGACCACCTCGTCCGCCCAGGCTGCCGCGACCGGGTCGTGGGTGACCATCAGCGTCGCCGCGGCGGCCGGGCCGTCGGTGCACCGGCGCAGCAGCGCGAGCACCCTCGCCGACGCGGCCGAGTCGAGCGCGCCGGTCGGCTCGTCGGCGAACACCACCCCCGGCCGGCCGAGCAGCGCCCGGGCGATCGCGACCCGCTGGCACTGCCCGCCGGACAGCTGCGCCGGCCGGTGCCCCGCCCGGTCCGCCAGTCCGACCTCGGCCAGCGCCGCGGCGACCGCGGAGGCCGGGATCCGGTGCCGGGCCAGCCGTCCGGGCAGCGCCACGTTCTGCGCCGCCGTCAGTGACGCGACCAGGTTGGAATCCTGGAACACGAACCCGATCCGGTCCCGGCGCAGCAGCGTGCGCCGCCGTTCGGACAGCGGGGCGAGGTCGGTGCCGTCGAGCACGACCCGGCCCGACGTCGGGGTGTCCAGACCCGCGGCGCAGTGCAGCAGGGTCGACTTCCCGGACCCGGACGGCCCCATCACCGCGGTGAAGGTGCCGCGCCGCAGTGTCAGGTCGACGCCGTCGAGCGCGGCGACGGCGGGACCGCGGTCCCGCCGGTGGACCCGGCGCAGGTCACGCAGTTGCAGGGGTGGAGTGCTCATGGCCCGATCCGACACCGGCGCCCCGGTGCGGCGCGGTCACCCACGGGGGACGTCCGGGGTAGCCCTGGCACTACCGCGGAGCCGCGCGCGATCTCCTACCGTTCGTCGGGTGCGGATCGCGACGGCCTGGCAGGCCATGGACCAGCGGCCGCTGCGGTTCCTGCTGACCGGCTGGCCGTGGCGGTCGCTGGCGTACCTGGTGACCGGGGCCGCGCTCGGCATCGTCCTGGTGCTCCTCCTCGCCATCCCGGCGTTCGGGCTCGCGGCCGGTGGGGTGCCGCTCGCCGTCGTCTCGGGGCTGGCCCTGGCCGGCGCGCTGGTCGTGACCGGACCACCGCTGGCGGGGCTGGAACGCGCCCGGCTGCGCCTGGTGGACGACGCCCCGCTGCCGGTGCCGCTGCGGCCCGCGGGCTCGCGGTGGCGGGCCCCCTCGACGTGGCGGGAGGTGGGCTTCGCCGCGCTCGCCGCGACCGGCCTCGCCGGGCTCGACGCGAGCGTCCTGGGGCTGTCGCTCGTCCTCCCGGTGGAGATGTTCCGCTCGGCCGCCGCGGAGACGGAGGTGTGGCCGTTGTCGATCGCCGGAGTGGTGCTCCTGGCGGCGGCACCGTGGACGGTGACCGCGTGGGCGGGAGCCCGGGCGGCGCTCACCCGCACCGTGCTCGGGCCGCGGGGCACCGAGCTCGCCCACGGGCTCACCGACGTCCAGTCCCGGCGGCTGGTCAGCGCGTTCGAGTCCGAGCGGTCCCGGATCGAGCGGGACCTGCACGACGGCGCGCAGCAGCGGCTCGTCGCGCTCGGCGTGACCCTGGGGCTGATCCGGATGGACCTCGGCGACGATCCCGCCGCCACCCGGCTCGACGAGGCCCGCGACCAGCTCGGCGTCGCACTCACCGAGCTGCGGGACCTCGTGCGCGGTCTCGACCCGTCGATGCTCGCCGACCACGGGCTCGCCGCGGCGGTCGCCGATCAGGCGGCGCGCTGCCCCGTCCCGGTGGAGGTCGACCTGCAGCTGCCGGACCGGCTCCCGCCGCAGGTGGCGACGACCGCCTACTTCGTGCTGACCGAGGCGTTGACGAACACGGTCCGGCACAGCGGTGCCGGCGCGGCGTCGGTGACCGGTCGCCACCACGCCGACCAGGTCGTGCTGGAGGTCCGCGACGACGGCCGCGGCGGCGCCGACCCGGCCGGCGGTTCCGGGCTGGCCGGGCTCGCCGAGCGGGTCGCGCTGGCCGGTGGCCGGGTCCGGCTGTCGAGCCCGGTGGGCGGACCTACGCTGCTGCGGGTGGAGCTGCCGTGCGTGTGATCGTCGCCGAGGACTCCGTCCTCATGCGGGAGGGCCTCGTCGGGCTGCTGGAACGGTTCTCGCACACCGTGCTCGCCGCGGTCGGGGACGCTCCGGCGCTGGTCGGGGCCGTGCGCCGGGAGCGGCCGGACCTGGTGCTGACCGACGTCCGGATGCCGCCGGGTGGCGCCGGGGCGGGGGGAACCGACAGTGGGCTGCGGGCCGCGGTCGAGCTGCGCCACGCCGATCCGGCGCTGCCGGTGCTCGTGCTGTCCCAGTACGTCGAGCCCGTCGCGGCGGAGGCGCTGCTCGACACCGGCGACGGGGCTGGAGTCGGCTACCTCCTCAAGGACCGGGTCGCCGACGTGCACGGATTCGCCGCGGCGGCGGAGCGCGTGGTCGCCGGGGGCACTGTCCTGGACCCGGAGGTGGTGCAGCGGCTGGTGCGGCGGCGCCGCGACCCCGTCGCCCGGCTGTCCCCGCGGGAGCGGGAGGTCCTCGGCCTGATGGCCCAGGGCCGGTCGAACGGCGAGATCGCCGCGGCGCTGGTGCTGTCCGACGCCGCCGTCAACAAGCACGTCCGGGCCGTGTTCACGAAGCTGGACCTGCCGGCCGAGACCGCGGGGCACCGGCGGGTGCTCGCGGTACTGGCCTGGCTGCGGTCGGGTGCCTAGAGGGCGCCCTTCGTCGACGGCACGCCGGTGACCCGCGGGTCCGGTTCGGTGGCGGCACGCAGCGCCCGGGCGACCGCCTTGAACTCGGCCTCGGTGATGTGGTGCGGGTCGCGGCCGTCGAGCACCCGCACGTGCAGCGCCAGGTGGCCGTGGAAGGCCAGCGACTCGAACACGTGCCGGTTCAGCACGGTCGGGTAGTGCCCGCCGACGACGAAGCCGCGCATCATCTCCGGCTCGCCGCTGCACACCGTGTACGGCCGGCCGGAGACGTCGACGACGGCGTGGGCCAGTGCCTCGTCCATCGGGATCCACGCGTCGCCGAACCGCCGGATCCCGGTCTTGTCGCCGAGTGCCTGGCGGATCGCCTGGCCGAGCACGATCGCGACGTCCTCCACCGTGTGGTGGGAGTCGATCTCGATGTCGCCGTCGGCGTGCACGGACAGGTCGAACGAGCCGTGCTTGCCGAACGCGTCGAGCATGTGGTCGTAGAACGGCACCTTCGTGTCGATCTCGGTCCGCCCGGTGCCGTCGAGGTCGATCTCGACGGCGATCCGGGTCTCCTTCGTGACGCGCTCGATGCGCGCGGTCCGGCTCACAGCAGCTCCTCGGTGGCGAGTTCGGTGGCGGCCTGCAGGAACGTGTCGTTCTCCTCCGGCGTGCCGATCGAGACCCGCAGGTGCTCCGGGATCCCGACGTCGCGGATGAGGACACCGTGTTCCAGGAAGCCCTTCCAGGCCCGCCCGGCGTCGGCGAACCGGCCGAAGAGGACGAAGTTGGCGTCGCTGGGGACCACGTCGTAACCGGCGGCGGCCAGCTCCCCGCAGACCCGTTCCCGCTCCGCGGCGAGCAGGGCCACCGAGCCGAGGGTCGCCCCGGCGTGCCGCAGCGCGGCCCGCGCCGCGGCCTGGGACAGCACCGACAGGTGGTACGGCAGCCGCACCAGCAGCAACGCCTCGACGACCGCCGGGGCCGCGGCCAGGTAGCCGAGCCGGCCGCCGGCGAAGGCGAACGCCTTGCTCATCGTCCGCGACACGACCAGCTTGTGGCCGTGCGTCGCGAGCAGGGTGGTCGCGCTCGGCCGGCCGGTGGCCTCGGCGAACTCGGCGTAGGCCTCGTCGACGATCACGATCCCGGGTGCGGCCTCCACCAGCCGGGCGAGGTCCTCCGGGGCGATCGACTGCCCGGTCGGGTTGTTCGGGCTGGTGACGAACGTGATGTCCGGCGAGCGCTCGGCGAGCGTGGCGACCGCGGCGTCGACGTCGATCGTGAAGTCCGCGCGGCGGGGCACGGGCACGAACTCGGTGCGGGTCCCGGAGGAGATGATCGGGTGCATCGAGTAGCTGGGCACGAACCCGAGCGCCGTCCGGCCGGGGCCGCCGAAGGCCTGCAACAGCTGCTGCAGGATCTCGTTCGAGCCGTTCGCCGCCCAGAGGTTCCGCTCGGACAGCTCCACGCCGGTCTGCGTGCTCAGGTAGGCGGCGAGCTCGGTCCGCAGGCCGACGGCGTCGCGGTCGGGGTAGCGGTGCAGCTCACGGGCGGCCGACTCGCAGGCCGCGGTCACGTCGGCGACCAGCTCGGGCGGCGGTGGGTACGGGTTCTCGTTGGTGTTGAGCCGCACCGCGACGTCGAGCTGCGGGGCGCCGTAGGCGCTCTTCCCGCGCAGGTCCTCGCGCAGCGGCAGGTCCTCGAGCCGGACTCCCTCACCGGGGATCACGGGCGTACCTCCTCGAACCGGGCGGTCACGGCCTCGCCGTGGGCGGGCAGGTCCTCCGCCTCGGCCAGCGCGACGACCGCGCCCGCCGCCGCCCGCAGGGCCTGCTCGGTGTAGTCGATCACGTGCACGCCGCGCAGGAACGTCGCGGTCGACAGCCCGCCCGAGTGCCGGGCGCAGCCGCCGGTCGGCAGCACGTGGTTGGACCCGGCGCAGTAGTCACCGAGCGAGACCGGCGCGTAGGCGCCGACGAAGATCGCCCCGGCGTTGCGGACCCGGGCGGCGACGGCGGCCGCGTCCGCGGTCTGGATCTCGAGGTGCTCGGCGGCGTAGGCGTCGACGACGGCGATCCCGTCGTCGATCGTCGACACCAGGATCACGCCGGACTGCGGCCCGGTCAGTGCGGTCCGGACCCGCTCGGAGTGCCTGGTCGCACCGACCCTCCCCGCCAGCTCGGCCTCGACCGCCCCGGCGAGCTCCTCGGACGCGGTGACCAGCACCGACGCCGCGTTCGGGTCGTGCTCGGCCTGCGAGATCAGGTCCGCGGCGACGTGCCCGGCGTCGGCGGTGTCGTCGGCGAGGATCGCGATCTCGGTGGTACCGGCCTCGGCGTCGATCCCGACCGTGCCGCGCAGCGTCCGCTTCGCGGCGGTCACGTAGACGTTGCCCGGGCCGGTGACCATGTCGACCGGCTCCAGCTCGGCACCGTCGGTGTCGGTCCCGCCGTAGGCGAGCAGCGCGACGCACTGGGCACCGCCCACGGCCCACACCTCGTCCACGCCGAGCAGCGCGGCCGCGGCCAGGATGGTGGGGTGCGGCAGGCCGCCGAACTCCGCCTGCGGCGGGGAGGCGACGACGAGCGACCCGACGCCCGCGGCCTGCGCCGGGACCACGTTCATGATCACGCTCGACGGGTAGACGGCCAGCCCGCCCGGGGCGTAGAGACCGACCCGGCGGACCGGGACGAACCGCTCGGTCACGGTGCCGCCCGGCACCACCTGGGTCACCACGTCGGCCCGGCGCTGGTCGAGGTGCACGGCCCTGGCGCGCTCGATCGACAACTCGAGCGCGGCCCGCACGTCCGGGTCGAGACCGGCCACCGCCGCGGCGATCGCCGCGGCGGGCACCCGCACCGTCTCCGGGCGGATCCGGTCGAAGCGTTCGGTGGCCTCCAGCGCAGCGGTCGCGCCCCGCTCCCGCACGTCGTCGATCAGCGGGCGCACCGCGCCCACCGCGGCGTCGACGTTCAGCTCGGCGCGCGGCATGAGCGCGCGCAGTGCGGCCGGACGGGGCAGTGGTGCACCGTTGCGCGCGTCGGGGCGGAGGTCGAGGCGGCGGAGCATGGTCCCCAGGGTACGGCCGGGGTCCGACAACCCCGCCGCCGATCCCGGGGTCACCGTCGCTGTCGGTGGGCCGTGGCACGCTCCGCCGTGTGACCCGCCACGTGAGCGACGCCGAGCGCCGGTACCGGCTGACACTCCGGCACCGGCTCGTGCCGTCCACCCGCACCGACGACGTCGTGGCGATCGCCGACGACCTGGTGGCGCTGCACTCGACGGACCCGGTCACCGTCTACCTGTCCGCCGCCGCCCGGATGGTTCACCCGCGGACCGGGGCGGTCGACGAGGCGCTCTACACCGACCGCACGCTGCTGCGCCACCACGCGATGCGCCGCACCCTGTGGGTGTTCGGCCGCCGGCACGCCGCGCTCGCCCACCACGGCGCGACCCGCGGCGTCGCCGCGGTGCAGCTCCGCGACCTGATGCGCCAGCTCGCCGCCGCCGGGGTGGCCGATCCACCCGGCTGGTACGCCGGAGCGGCCCGTGAGGTGCTGGGGCTGCTCGCCGAGCGGGGCCCGACCACGGCCCGCGAGGTCGGTACCGCGCTACCGCACATCGCCGGGCTGCGGGTCCCGATCCAGGGCGGCGAGCATCCGGCGCACACCCGGGTGCTGCTGGTGCTCGGCTTCGAGGGCCGGGTGCTGCGGGCGCGGCCGACCGGGACCTGGATCAACGGCCAGTACCGGTGGGCCGCCGCGGAACGCTGGCTCGGCGGCGGGGGTGGTGCCCCCGGCGACCTCGGCGGGCCCGCCGATCCCCGGGCCGCCGCGGCCGGGCTCGCCCGTGCCTACCTGCGCGCCTTCGGGCCGGTGACCCGTGAGGACCTGCGCTGGTGGGCCGGCTGGACGGTGGCCACGACCCGGGCCGCGCTCGCCGACACCGGGGCCGTCGAGGTCACCCTCGACGACGGCGGCACCGGCCACCTCCTTCCCGGCGACCTGGACCCGGTGCCGGACCCGGGCCCGTCGGTGGCGCTGCTGCCCGGCCTGGACCCGACGACGATGGGCTGGAAGGTCCGCCACCACCACCTCGATCCCGGCGCGGCGGCCCGGCTGTTCGACCGCAACGGCAACGGCGGCCCGGCGATCTGGGTGGACGGCCGGAGCGTCGGGTCCTGGGTGCAGCGACCGGACGGCGCGATCGCGACCCGGCTGTTCACCGACGTCGGGCGGGAGGCCGGCCAGGCCGTGGCGGAGGCCGCCGAGCGGCACCGGCTGCTGCTCGGCGACGTCCGGTTCTCGGTCCGCTATCCGGCCCCCGTCCAGCGCGAACTGCTGGACGCACCGCTCACACCGGGTCCGGCTGCAGGTCCAGCCCCAGGTCCAGCGCGGTGACCGAGTGGGTCAGCCCGCCGACGGCGAGGAAGTCGACACCGGTCACCGCGTAGGACCGGGCCGAACCGAGCGTCAGCCCGCCGGAGGACTCCAGCAGCGCCCGGTGCCCGCTCGCGGCAGCGGCCGCGTCCCGGCGGCGGACCGCCTCCGCGGTCGCGGCCGGGCCGAAGTTGTCGAGCAGCACCAGCTCGGCGGACAGGTCGAGGACCTCGTCGAGCTGCTCCAGCGAGTCGACCTCGACCTCGCACGGCAGCTCCGGTGCCGCCGCCCTGGCGGCCCGCAGCGCCGCGGCGACCGAGCCGGCCGCGGCGACGTGGTTGTCCTTGACCAGCACCGCGTCGCCCAGGCCGAGCCGGTGGTTCACCCCGCCCCCGCAGCGCACCGCGTACTTCTCCAGCAGGCGCAGACCGGGCAGCGTCTTGCGGGTGTCACGGATCCCCGCGCCGGTGCCGTCGACGGCGTCCGCCCAGGCCCGGGTGGCGGTCGCGATCCCGGACAGGTGGCAGAGCAGGTTCAGCGCCGTGCGCTCGGCGGTGAGCAGACCCCGGACCGGGCCCCGCACCACGAGCGCCGGGGTCCCGGCGACCAGCCGGTCCCCGTCCGCCGCGGCCGACAGGACGGTGCGCGCGGGACCGGTGCCGAACACCGCGTCCAGCACGGCGAGGGCGGCCGGGACCCCGGCGAGCACCCCGTCCGCCCGCGGGGTGAACGCCGCGGTCGCCACCGCGTCCGCCGGGACCGTCGCGGCCGTCGTCGCGTCCGGGCCGTACCGGAGGTCCTCGGCCAGTGCCGTGCGCACCACCCGGGCGAAATCGTCCGGGTCCGGGGTGCCGATCGCGCTGGCCCCGCCGACACCGGCGGCCACCCGCGCCGTCACGCCGCACCCGCCACGGCGTTCCCGGCGACGACCGGACGGCCCGCCCGGTCGAGCCGGACCGGCAGCGAGCCGCGCTGGTACACGTCGTCGCGGTCGGGGAAGTCGGTCCGCACGTGGCAACCGCGGCTCTCCCGGCGTTCCCCGGCCGCGGCGAGCACCGCCTGGGCGAGCAGGGTCAGCGCGGCGTCCTCGACCCCGCGCCGGTCCACCGGCTGCGCCGTCGTCGTGGCGGCGTCGATCGCGTCCGAGGCGTTCGCCAGCCCAGTGGCGTCGCGGCCGATGCCGGCGCACGTCGTCATCGCGCGCTGCACGACCCGCCGGTCGGCGACCGGCAGCTCCGGCGACGGCTCCGCCGGGGCGGAGAGGGCGACCAGCCCCCGGTCGGCCAGGATCGCGCGGACCGCGCGCTCCCCGACGACCAGACCCTCCAGCAGCGAGTTCGACGCGAGCCGGTTCGCCCCGTGCAGCCCGGTCCGGGCCACCTCGCCCGCGGCGTTACAGACCGGGGACGCCGGTCCGGCCGTCGGTGTCGGCGACGATCCCGCCGCAGGCGTAGTGCGCGGCCGGGGTCACCGGGATCGGTTCGGACTGCGGATCGACGCCGACCGAGCGGCAGGCGGCGTACACCGTCGGGAAGCGGTCGGCGAACCCGGGCAGACCGCTCGCGTCGAGCTGGACGTGGTCGGCGCCGGTCTCGGCCATCCGCCGGGTGATCGCCGCGGCGACCACGTCCCGCGGGGCGAGATCGGCCAGCGGGTGCAGCCCGGCCATGAACGCGGCCCCGGAACGGTCGAGCAGCACCGCTCCCTCGCCGCGCACCGCCTCGGTGACCAGCGGTCGTCGTCCCGCGGTGTCGCTGCCCGGGCCCGCCCAGAGCACGGTCGGGTGGAACTGGACGAACTCGAGGTCCGCCGCGGTCGCCCCGGCCCGCAGGGCGAGCGCGACGCCGTCACCGGTCGCGGTCGAGGGGTTCGTGGTCGAGGAGTACAGCTGGCCGTAGCCGCCGGTGGCGACCAGCACGGCGGGGGCGGTGATCCGCCCGGGCCGGCCGGCGTCGTCGAGCACGGACAGGCCGACCACCCGGCCGGTGACGTCGCGCAGCGCGTCCACCGCGACGTGCCCGGCGAGCACCGTCAGCCGGGCCGAGCGGGCCGCGGCGACCAGCGACCGTTCGATCTCCGCGCCGGTCGCGTCCCCACCGGCGTGCACCACCCGCAGCGCCGAGTGCCCGACCTCGCGGGTCCGGTCCAGCCGCGGGCCGTGCGCGTCGAACAGCGCACCCCTGGCCCGCAGCCGCGCCACGGCCTCCGGGCCGGCGTGCACGATCCGTTCCACCGCTGCGGTCTCGTTCAGCCCGCCCCCGGCCCCGAGCGTGTCGGTCACGTGCGCGTCGAGGCTGTCCCCCGCGATGTCGCCCAGGACGACCGCGACACCGCCCTGCGCCCAGCGGGTCGATCCCTCGGCGATGTCGTCCTTGGTCACGACGACCGTCCGCAGCCCGGCGGCGGTCGCGTCCAAGGCGGCGGTCAGGCCCGCCACCCCGGACCCGACGACGACCAGGTCGACGCCGGTCTCCCAGCCGGCGCTCACTCCCCGCCCCCCGGGTTCCCGATCTCGATCATGCGCTGCACCGCGGCCCGCCCGCGGGCGGCGAGCTCCGGGTCCACGTGGACCTCGTCGGTGCCGTCGCGCACGGACCGGAGCAGCGCCTCGGGGGTGATCATCTTCATGTAGCCGCAGGAGGCCCGGTCGTTGACCGCCCGGAAGTCGATCTCGGGGGCGGCCCGGCGGAGCTGGTGCAGCATGCCGACCTCGGTCGCGACCAGCACCTCGGTCGCTCCGGTGGCCCGGGCCGCCTCGATCATGCCGCCGGTGGAGAGGATCTTGACCTGGTCCTCGGGCACCGCACCGGTGCCGGCGAGGTAGAGCGCCGACGTCGCGCAGCCGCACTCGGGGTGCACGAACAGGTCCGCCTCCGGGTGCGCCCGCGCCTGGTCGGCGAGCTGCTTGCCGTTGATGCCCGCGTGCACGTGGCACTCCCCCGCCCACACGTGCATGTCCGCCCGGTCCAGGACACGGCGCACGTGCGCGCCGAGGAACTGGTCGGGCAGGAACAGCACCTCGCGCTCACGCGGGATCGCGGCGACGACCTCGACCGCGTTGGACGAGGTGCAGCACACGTCGGTCTCGGCCTTCACCGCGGCGGTCGTGTTGACGTAGGACACGACGACGGCGCCCGGGTGCTCGGCCTTCCAGTCGCGCAGCTGCTCGGCGGTGATCGAGTCGGCGAGCGAGCAACCGGCCGCTGCGTCCGGGATCAGCACGGTCTTGTCCGGCGCGAGGATCTTCGCCGTCTCCGCCATGAAGTGGACCCCGCAGAAGACGATCGTCGACGCGTCCGAGGCCGCCGCGATCCGGGACAGCGCCAGCGAGTCACCCACGTGATCGGCGACGTCCTGGATCTCCGGCCGCTGGTAGTTGTGCGCGAGCAGGACCGCGTCCCGCCGGTGGGCCAGCGTGCGCACCTCGTCCGCCCATCCGGGGTCGACGGTGGTGTGCTCGGGTGCCGTCAGCGTCGGAACCATCTCGCCCTCCCGGGCCGCATCAGGTTTTCGCCTAGTGAGCGGACACTTGCCGGATGGTAGCACCGGAGGACGCCGGGGAGCACCCGATCGGTGACCGGGACCTCACCCGGCCGTCACGCCACCGTCACCCCACCGCCATCCCGCCCCCCGGCCCCACTCATGGAGCTTCGGCCTCGTGAGACCGGGCCGAAGCTCCATGAGTGGGACAGGGAGACAGGGACGGGGCGGGAGGGACAGGGCGGGAGCGGTGTGCGGCGCACCCCTAGGGTGTGGATCGTGACGAGCCTCCCGGTCCTGCACGAGGTCCTCGCGGCCGTGCTCGGGATCCGGGGCGGGCGGTTGTGCGTCCTGCTCTGGCAGCGTGCGCTGCCTCCCGCGGCCGGGCGGTGGGCGCTGCCCGGCGGCCGGCTCGCCGGGAACGAGGACGTCGAGACCTCGGTGCGCCGCCAGCTCGCCGAGAAGGTCGACGTCCGCGAGATCGCGCACGTCGAGCAGCTGTCGGTGTTCTCCGACCCGGCACGCACCCCGGGCCCGCGGACGATCGCGACCGCGTTCCTCGGGCTCGTCCCGTCCGACGCCGACCCCGCGCTGCCGGCCGACACGGCGTGGCACGAGATCGACGCGCTCCCGGTCACCGCCTTCGACCACGCCGGCATCGTCGACGCCGCCCGGGACCGGCTGCGGGCCAAGCTGTCCTACACCAACCTCGGGTTCGCCCTGGCCCCGGCGGAGTTCACGATTTCGGCGCTGCGCGAGCACTACGTCGCGGCGCTCGGGCACGAGGTCGCGGCGACCAACCTGCAACGGGTGCTGACCCGGCGGGACCTGCTCGTCCCGACCGGCGAGACCGCGGCGCCGGGGCGCGCCGGTGGACGGCCGGCGGCGGTGTTCCGGTTCACCGAGCGGTCCCTGCTGGTGACCGACGCGTTCGCGGCCCTGCGACCCCCTCTCCGCCCGCGACCGGGCGGTGCGCCGTGAGGCGTACTACCGTGAACCGGTGTCCGTGACGATTCCGCTGTTCCCGCTGGGAACGGTGTTGATGCCGGGCGCCCCGCTCCCGTTGCACATCTTCGAGCCGCGCTACCGGCAGCTGACCGTCGATCTGATCACCGGGGCGGTGCCGGACAAGGAGTTCGGGGTCGTCGCGGTGCGCGAGGGACACCATCCGGACCGGAACGGGATGGCCGGGATGCACGCCGTCGGCTGCACCGCGGTGGTGCTCGACGCGCGGCGCCTGCCGGACGGCCGCTACGACGTCGTCACCCGCGGCGCGCGGCGGTTCCGGCTGCTCGATGTCGACCCGGGCGCCCGGCAGTACCTGTGCGGTGACGTCGAGTACCTGCCCGACGACGGGCCAGTGGACGACCCGCGCCTGGTCCGGATGCTGGAGAGCGCCGCACGGGCCGCACACCGCGGCTACTGCCGCACGGCGTGGCGGACCGGGGACTGGTCCGAGCCCGCCGACGAGACGCCCACCGGCGAGCTGGCCCACCTGCTCGCCGGTGACTGCCTGCTCCCGCTCACCGACCGCCAGGACCTGCTCCAGGAGACGGATCCGGTGCAGCGGCTGCGCGAGATCCGGCGGCTGATGGCCCGCGAGACCGGGCTGCTCTCCCGGCTGCGCGCGGTCCCGGCCGGCCCGGGCACGTTCGGCGAGGAGCAGAGCCCGAACTGACCGGCCCTACTCCGCACCGAGCGCTAGCCGCGGCCCGGACCACCGCGCCCGCAGCCACCGGTCGTGCGAGGTGACGACGACGGTCCCCGGCGCCGAGCCCAGCGCCTCCTCCAGCTCGCCGGCCAGCCGCAGCGAGACGTGGTTGGTCGGCTCGTCGAGCAGCAGCAGGTCCGGCGCGTCCGCCACGGCCGCCGCGAGCGCGAGCCGGCGGCGCTGCCCCAGCGAGAGCGCCCCGACCGCGGTCCCGTGCTCGCGCGGGTGCAGCAGTCCCAGCTCGCCGAGCGGGACGCGCTCGGCGAGGTCCGGGCCGAGCAACGCGACGTAGGCGTCCCGCGCGGTCCGGTCGGCCGGCCCGATCTCCGGGTCCTGGGCGAGCAGCCCCACCCGCCGGGCCCGGACATCGACACTGCCCGCGGCCGGAGCGAGGTCACCGTGCAGGACCGCCAGCAACGTCGACTTCCCCGACCCGTTCGGACCGGTGACCAGCAGCTTCTCTCCCACCGGCAGGTCGAGGACGTCGAGTGCGAGCCGACCTTCCACCCGCAGGTCACGCAGCTGCACCGCCAGCGCGCCGGTGCCGGCGCCGGTGAGCCGCCCGGCGAACCGGAGCGGACGCGGCGGCTTCGGCAGCGCCTCGCGCTCGGCGGTCTCCAGCCGGCGCCGGGCGTCGTTGACCCGGCGGGCCCGGGTGCGCTCGACGTTCGCCCCCTTGAACTTGGTGATGAACTTGTCGTTGTCACGCGGGCCGCGGCCGGGCGCGATCGCGGAGGTACCGATGCGGGTCCGCTCACGGAGCCGGTCGATCTCCTCCTGCTCGGCGGCGAACCGCTCCTCCCAGCGCGCCCGGCTCGCCGCCTGCGCGTCGAGGTACTCGGTGAACGTCCCGCCGAACCGGCGGCCGCCGTGGCCGTCGGTGCCGAGCACGCCGGCGTCGAGATCGAGCAGCTCGGTGCACACCCGGTCGAGGAAGGTGCGGTCGTGGCTGGCCGCGACGACGACGCCCGGCAGCTCCGTCAGCGAGCGTTCCAGCAGGTCGAGCGCGGAGTCGTCGAGGTGGTTGGTCGGTTCGTCGAGCAGCAGCACGGCCGGCCGGCGGACCAGCGCCGCCGCCATCGCCAGCCGGGTCCGCTGCCCGCCGGACAGCGTGGCGACCCGCCGGTCACGGTCCAGGTCCGCGACGCCGAGGGTGCCGGCGGTGACCTCGGCCCGGCGGTCGGCGTCCCAGGCGTCGTGCGCCACGGCCCAGGCCAGCGTCCGGTCGTACTCCGCGGCGGCGGGGCCGTCGGGGTACGACGCCAGCTCGGTGGCCAGCCGTTCCAGTTCGGCGACCGCGTCGTGCAGGGGACGCAGCGCGGCGTCGAGCAGCTCCCCGACGGTGCCGTGCGGCCCGATCTCCGGCTCCTGTGGCAGGTACACCAGGTCGGCGGGGGCGCTGACCGCGCCGGAGTCCGGGGTGTCGACCCCGGCGAGGAGCCGCAGCAACGTCGACTTCCCGCTGCCGTTCTCACCGATCAGCCCGATCCGGGTGCCGGGAGCGGCGACGAGATCGACGCCGTCGAGCACGGGCGGGCGACCGGCGCGGGCGGGGAAGGTGTGGACCAGACCGGTCGCGGTGAGGGCCTGCAGATCCGTGGCAGAGGGCATGACGACGACTCCGGGGAACGGAGGACGACCGCCGGGGCAGGTGCCGCTCGGTAGTCGGATGGGGTCGTCAGTGCCTCATGATGACCGGGAGAATAACCGGCTCCCGATCGGCGCGCCACCCGGATCCGGGACGGCGTCAGTGCCAGCCGTACCGGGACCGCAGCTGCTCGGCGACCCGGTCGAAGCGGTCCCGGTCGAGGATCGCGCCCTCGCGGCGGATGCCGTGCTCCTCGACCTCCAGCACCCGGTCCAGGCGGATGTAGGAGTCGCGGCCCTCCCGGTCCCAGGCCCCGGAGCCGATCCCGACCCATTCCGGGTCGTGCGCGCGCCGGTCCTGGCTGGACAGCATGAGACCGAGCAGATCGCCGCCGGAGCGGCCGACGACCAGCAGCGGGCGGTCCTTGCCCTGCTTCGGGTCCTCCTCGTAGGGCACCCAGGTCCAGACGATCTCGCCCGGGTCCGCGGCGCCGTCCCGCTCCGGGGCGTAGACGACCTCGCGGGCCCGGTCCCCGGTCGCCGCGGTGCGGACCCGGGCCGGGCCGGCCCCCGGGCGCGGAGCGCCGCCGGATCCCCGCTGCGAGTCCTTCAGCAGCCTGGTCGCCACCTTCACGGCGGTGCGCACCACCGAGCCCCAGTTGATCGCCATGGCGGCCAGCCTGCCGCACGTGCGACCGGGGACACAGCGCGGGTCGCGCAACAGCGGCACAGCGCGGGTCGCGCAACAGCGGCACAGCGCGGGTCGCGCAACAGCGGCACAGCGCGGGTCGCGCAACAGCGGCACAGCGCGGGTCGCGCAACAGCGGCACAGCGCGGGTCGCGCAACAGCGGCACAGCGGGTCGCGCACAGGTGACGCCGTACGGGCCACGCATGAACGACGGCGCATGCGGGAACGCGGCAGCCATGAAGGCCACCCTGATCCACGGCACGCACGACGTCCGCGTCTCCGGCGACGTGCCGGACCCCCGGCTGCGCGAGGACACCGACGCGATCGTCCGCGTGCTCCGCTCCTGCATCTGCGGCAGCGACCTGTGGCCGTACAACTCGGCCGAGGACTCCCCCGAGGGCGAGCGGATCGGCCACGAGTTCCTCGGTGTCGTCGAGGAGGTCGGCTCCGGGGTACGCACCATCGAGAAGGGGCGGCTGGTCGTCGCCCCGTTCGTGTGGGCCGACAACACCTGCGACTTCTGCCGCAAGGGCCGGCAGACCTCCTGCCGGCACGGCGGCGGCTGGGGCGCCGACGGCACCGACGGCGGCCAGGGCGAGGCGGTCCGGGTGCCGTTCGCCGACGGCACGCTCGTCCCGATGCCCGGCGAACCCGACGACGCGCTCCTCGCCTCGATGCTGACCCTGTCCGACGTGTTCTCCACCGGTCACCACGCCGCCGTCTCGGCCCGGGTCGCCCGCGGGGACACCGTCGCCGTCATCGGCGACGGTGCCGTGGGCCTGTCCGCGGTGCTGGCCGCGAAGCGGCTCGGCGCGGAGCGGATCCTGCTGCTGGGCCGGCACACCGACCGCACCGACCTCGGCCGCGAGTTCGGGGCGACCGACGTGGTGCCCGAACGCGGCGACGAGGGCATCGCCCGGGTGCGTGAGCTGACCGGCGGCGACGGTGTCGACGCCGCCCTGGAGTGCGTCGGGTTCACCGAGGCGGTCCGCACCGCCGTCGAGATCACCAGGGACGGCTGCCTGGTCGGCCGGGTCGGCGTCTCGCAGTACACCGACATCCCGCTCGGCAAGGACGCGTTCATGCGCAACGTCGGCGTGCACGGCGGTGTCGCACCGGCCAGGGCCTACATCGAGGAACTGCTGCCCGACGTCCTGGACGGCACGATCCAGCCGGGGAAGGTCTTCGACCGCACCATCGGTCTCGACGAGGTCCCGGACGGCTACCGCGCGATGAACGACCGGGAGGCCCTCAAGGTGCTCATCCGCCCCTGATCCCGCTGCTGCTCAGCCGGTGCGCTCGCCGTGCCGGCTGCACCGGGCCGTCCAGCCGGTCGGGTGGATCTGCACCACCATCCGGCGGGCGCAGTCCGGGCAGTACCGGGGTGGCTCCAGCGCGCGCCGCTGCGCGCACCGGTCGTGCCCCGGCTCGGAGCCGGGCACGCCGCACTGCTCGCAGTACGGCGCACCCGCCTCCCGGGCGTGGACGGTGCTCACAGGGTCTCGTTCAGGGCCTTGATCGGCATCTCCAGCTCACCGAGCAGGTCGATGTCGGACTCGGCGGGCCGGCCCAGCGTGGTCAGGTAGTTGCCGACGATCACGGCGTTGATCCCGCCGAGCAGGCCGCGCCGGGCCCCCAGGTCGCCGAGGGTGATCTCACGGCCGCCGGCGAAGCGGAGGATGGTGCGCGGCAACGCCAGCCGGAACGCCGCGACCGTCCGCAGCGCGTCCGGTCCGGACATCGGCTCGAGGTCGCCGAACGGCGTGCCGGGGCGCGGGTTGAGGAAGTTCAGCGGCACCTCGTCCGGGGCCAGCTCGGCGAGCTGCCCGGCGAACTCGGCGCGCTGGTCGAGCGACTCGCCCATCCCGACGATGCCGCCGCAGCACACCTCCATCCCGGCCTCCCGCACCATCCGCAGGGTGTCCCAGCGCTCGGACCAGGTGTGCGTCGTGACGACGTTCGGGAAGTGGCTGCGCGCGGTCTCCAGGTTGTGGTTGTAGCGGTGCACGCCCATCGCGGCGAGCGCGTCCACCTGGTCGGCGGTCAGCATCCCCAGCGAGCAGGCGATGTTGATGTCGACCGCGTCCCGGATCGCCGCGATGCCCGCCGCGACCTGGGTCATGAGCCGCTCGTCCGGTCCGCGGACGGCCGCGACGATGCAGAACTCCGTCGCGCCGGTCTTCGCGGTCTGCTTCGCGGCCTCGACCAGCATCGGGATGTCCAGCCACGCCGACCGCACCGGCGTCGCGAACAGGCCGGACTGCGAGCAGAAGTGGCAGTCCTCCGGGCAGCCGCCGGTCTTGAGCGAGATGATCCCCTCGACCTCGACGTCGGGTCCGCACCAGCGCATGCGCACCTCGTGGGCCAGCCCGAGCAGGTCGTCGAGACGGTCGTCGGGCAGGTCGAGCACCGTGCGTACCTGCTCGGTGGTGAGGCCGGTCCCCTGTTCGAGGACCTGCTCGCGGGCGACGGTGAGGACGTCGGTCCGTGCGGTCGTCATGATCTGGCATCCTGCCAGCGGGACAACGGATCCGGGCCCAGTGTGCGCGACGCAACCGTCGCGAACCGGGCCGGTTCCGCCGTCCCCAGCCCGGCCGGGAGCGCTCCCAGCAGCGGTGCCCCGGTGGTCGACGGCAGGTCGGCGAGGTTGCACCGGGCGGCGAGATCGGGGTTCTCCGGCCAGGCCCCGACGACGACGCCCGCGCAGACCAGCCCGCGGACGGCGAGCGCCTCGACGGTGAGGCCGGTGTGGTTGAGCGTGCCGAGCCCGGCCGCCGCGACGACGACCACCGGCGCGCCGAGTTCCGCGGCCACCCCGGCGAGGGTGCCGCCGTCGTCGTCGAACCGGACGAGCAGGCCGCCCGCCCCCTCCACGAGGACGAGATCGTGCGTGCGGGCCAGCTCGCGGGCGGCGTCGACGGCGTGGCGCGGGGTGACCGGATCCCGCCCGGCCCGGCGGGCGGCCGTGGCCGGGGCCAGCGGATCCGGGTAGCGGGCCAGCTCGGCGGTCGTCACCCCGGGTACCAGGGCGGCGACGGCGTCCGCGTCCCCCGGCTCGCCGGGGACGACGCCGGTCTGTGCGGGCTTGAGGACCGCGACCCGCTCCCCCGCCGCGACGGCGACGGCCGCGAGTGCCGCGGTCACGACGGTCTTGCCGACCCCGGTGCCGGTCCCGGTGACGACCACGACGCGGCCGGTCGCGCCGCTCATGCCCGGGCCCTGGCGTCGGCGACGACCTCGGCGAGGACGGTCGCCGCGTGGTCCAGTTCGGGCCCGGTCAGCCCGGCCCGGGCGGTGAGCCGCAGCCGGGAGCCACCGGGCGGCACCGACGGCGGCCGGAAGCACCCGACCCGCACGCCCCGTTCCAGGCAGGCCGCCGCCGCGGCCACCGCCGGCCCCGGCTCGCCGAGCAGCACCGGCACCACCGCCGACACCGGCACCGGCACGTCGACCGCGGCCGCGAGGACCCCCGCCACCCGCAGCACGTCCGCGGACCGCTCCGGCTCGGTGGCCAGCACCCGCAGCGCGGCCAGCGCCGAGCCCACCGCGGCCGGGGCCAGTCCGGTGTCGAAGATGAAGCTCCGGGCGGTGTCGACGAGGTGCGCCACGACCCCGGGCGGGCCGAGCACCGCGCCGCCCTGGCTGCCGAGCGCCTTGGACAGGGTCACCGTCGCGACCACGTCGTGCTCCCCGGCGAGCCCGGTCTCGGCGAGCAGCCCGCGCCCGCCGGGGCCGCGCACACCGAGGCCGTGCGCCTCGTCGGCGACCAGGACCGCCCCGTGCCGCCGCGCGACCCGGTGCAGGGCGAGGAGCGGCGCGAGGTCGCCGTCCGCGGACCCGACGCTGTCGGTGAGGACCAGCGCGCGGGACTCCGGGCGGTCGGCGAGCGCCGCGGCGACCGCGTCCGGGTCGGCGTGCGGGGTGACGACCACCCGGGCCCGGGAGAGCCGGCAGGCGTCCACCAGGGAGGCGTGCACCGCGGCGTCGGAGACGACGAGCGCCCCGGGACCGGTCAGCGCGGACACGACGCCGAGGTTCGCGGCGTAGCCGGAGGAGAACACGAGCGCGTCGGCGAACCCGCAGAAACCCGCGAGCTCCCGTTCCAGCTCGGCGTGCAGCGTGGTGCTGCCGGTGACCAGCCGCGATCCGGTCGCTCCCGCGCCCCAGGCCCGCAGGGCGGCCACCCCGCCCGCGACGACCCGCGGGTCGGTGGCGAGCCCCAGGTAGTCGTTGCCGGCCAGGTCGAGCGGGGCGCCCGGACCGTCCGGGGCGCGTGGTCGCAACCGGCGGCGCAGGCCGTCGGCCGTGCGGGCGGTCGCGATCTCGTCCAGCCAGGCGAGCGGGTGGCCGGGCGTCACCGCCGGGTCGGGTCGGGTCACGGTCACCGACCCTAGGCGGGGCCCCGGCACACGCGTACCCCGCGCCGGGCGGACCGGCGCGGGGTACGGGGACGTACGGGTCAGGCCTGGGTGGTACCCGGCCCCGCCTCCTGCTCCTGCTCGGCGACGGCGGCCTTCACCTCGTCCATGTCGACGGACTTGACCTGGCCGATCAGGTCCTCGAGGGCGTCGGCCGGCAGCGCGCCGGGCTGGGAGTAGAGGACGACGCCGTCGCGCACGGCCATGACGGTCGGGATCGAGGAGATCCCGAACGCCCCGGCCAGCTCCTGCTGCGCCTCGGTGTCGACCTTGCCGAACGTCACGTCCTCGTGCTTGTCGGACGCCTCGTCGTAGACGGGGGCGAACTGCTTGCACGGGCCGCACCAGGACGCCCAGAAGTCGATCAGGACGGTCGCCCCGGGCGCGCCCACGACGTCGTTGAAGTTGTCGGTGGTCAGTTCCACGGTGGCCATGTGCCCTCCAACGACGCCGGGGCCCGCTGTTGTTCCCTCGCCGGTCCGGCTCAGACCTCGACCGGGCGGACCGTGGCCGTGGCCGCCAGACCGTGGCCGTGACCGGCGGCGATCCGGTCCAGGTCGGAGCCGGGGACGTCGGCGTCCGGCCGGACGTCGACGAACCGCTGGGCCTGCTCGTCGAGCACCAGCACCCGGGCGGTACGGATGTCGTAGAACATGCCCATCACCTCGGCGCCGGACTCCTGGGCGCGCAGCATCTCCATCTGCAGCGCCACGTTGACCATCGCCAGCTGGTCGATCTCGTCGAAGCCGTCCCGCGCCGCCGCCTCGGCGACCGGGTGCCCGGTCTCGAAGGCGCGCAGCACCGGGCGGGCCTCCAGCAGCCAGGCGCCGAGCGCGCCCTCCGAGCCCGCCGCGCCGGCCCGCAGGCCCTTCATCGCGCCGCAGCCGGAGTGTCCGCAGACGGCGACCAGCGGGACGTTCAGCGCCGAGGTGGCGAACTCGACCGCGGCCGCGGTGCCCGGGCCGCAGGCGAGGTTGCCGACGTTCTGCACGGTGAAGACGTCGCCGGGGCCGCTGTGCGTGATGACGTGCGGCAGCACCCGGGAGTCCGCGCAGGAGATCATCATGGCCGACGGGGACTGGCCGCCCGCCAGCTCCGACATCGTCGGGCGGATCGCGTCGCAGGTGTTCTCGTGGTAGGCCGCGACGCCCGCCATCAGCGGCTCGGCGGCCGTCTGCTCGGCGTCGCGGGACTGCCACTCGCCCCAGGTCAGGAAGCGGGCACCGGGCGTGGTGCTGCGGCGCGCCTCGTCGGGCTCGATCACGGTGACGACACCGCCGGTGCCCTCGTGGCGGGCCTTCCAGGCCAGCAGGTGGTCGTAGGCGGCGTGGTCGAGGTAGTCGGTGACCAGCCGGACGGTGATGTCGGCCCCGTGCGGCACCGCGTTCAGCTCACGGGACAGCCGCGGCACGGCGAGGAAGCTGAGCGAGCCCTCGATGACCAGCTCGCAGCTGCCGTCGGCGGCCTGGTCCAGGTGCGGACGCGACCGGACGGCGCGCCAGAGCAGCATCAGCCCGGCCAGCACCAGGCCGATGACGACGCCCTCCAGCAGGTTCAGGAACACGACGCCGGCGAGGGTCACGGCGTAGATGGCGAGCTCGCCGTGGGCGCGGGCGGTGCGGATGTCGGCCGGCTTGATCAGGCCGATCCCCATCATCACCAGCAGGCCGGCCAGCGCGGCCATCGGGATGAGCTCGATGACGCCGATCAGCACGATCGCGAACAGGGCGATCCAGACGCCGTGCATGACCGCCGAGGCACGGGTCTCGGCACCGGCCTTGACGTTGGCCGCGGAGCGCACGATGACGCCGGTGATCGGCAGGCCGCCGATCATGCCGGAGACGGTGTTGGCCGCGCCCTGGCCGAGCAGCTCGCGGTCGGTGTCGGTGCGGGTACCCGGCTTCATCCGCTCGATGGCGACCGCCGAGAGCAGCGACTCGACGCTGGCGATCAGCGCCACGGTCAGCATGCCGAACAGGACACCGCCCCAGTTCGACTCCGGCAGCGACGGCAGCGACAGGGCGTCGAGCAACGAGCCCCCCAGCTCGACCCTGGTGACGTCGGTGAAGGCGAGCGAGACGGCGGTCGCGGCGACGATGGCGACCAGCGCGGCGGGCACCACGGTGATCTTCGACGGGAGCCGGCTCCAGCCGAGCATGATCGCGATGACCAGGCCGCCGAGCAGCAGGGCGGGCCAGGACAGGTTCGCGACGGCGGACGGCAGGTTGCCGATCGACGCGACGCCGCCGGTCTGGGCCTGGTCGCCGAGCACGACGTTGAGCTGGCCGAGCGCGATGGTCGCGCCGATGCCGGCGAGCATGCCGTGCACGACGGCGGGCGGGATGGCCTGGGCGAACCGGGAGAGCTTGGTCAGGCCGAAGACGATCTGCAGGACACCGGCACCGGCGGTGATCAGGGTGGTGACCTGCCAGCCGTAGGTGTTGACCAGCTCGGCGACGATCACCGTGAGGCCCGCGGCCGGGCCGGAGACCTGGAGTTTCGAGCCGCCGAGCAGCCCGGCGACGACCGCGCCCACGACGGCGGCGACGAGGCCGGCGAGGATCGGGGCACCGGAGGCGACGGCGATGCCGAGCGAGAGCGGCACCGCAACGAGGAAGACGACGATCGAGGCCGACAGGTCGGCCCGGGCGTGCGGGAAGGTCCGTCCGAACCAGCCGCCGCCCGGCGGCGAGTGCTCCCCGCGCCCGGACTCGGCCGGAGCGTGCTCGTCGCGGGTGGCCCGGCCCGAGCTCGGGGTGCTGGTGTGACGGGAGTTACTGGAGTGATCCTGCGCTGACACGAGAGGCTCCGATGTCGGTCCGTAGGGGGCTGTCCGGACCGCGGCAGTGCGGTCGCGAGATCGGGCGGGGCGTGCCGTCCTGGCCGCCGGCCGCGCCGTGTGTCCAACGGAAACGGATCTTGATGAGAGGGTTTCTCATCGAATCGATGGCGCGCTACGAAACAGCCGGTCAGGCCGTTTCACCTCTGCGTAACGTGATCAGCATCACAGTAGAATGCACCCGGCCGGGTGGCTCGGGAAGCGGGACCCGGTCGCTATCCCGCCAGTGCCGCGGCCCGCATGCCGGCCGTGACGAGCGCGATGTCCGCCCGGGTGCTGACGAACGGCGGCATCGCGTAGACCAGGTTGCGGAACGGCCGCAGCCACACGCCGGCGACCACGGCGGCCGCCGTCGCGGCCGGGAGGTCGACGTCGTGGTCGAGCTCGATCACACCGATCGCGCCGAGGATCCGGACCTCCCGCACCCCGGGCAGGGAGCGGGCGGGGGCGAGCCCGGTGCGCAGACCGGCCGCGATGTCCTTGATCTCGCGCCGCCAGTCGCGCTCCAGCAGCAACGACACCGACGCGTGCGCCACGGCGGACGCCAGCGGGTTGCCCATGAACGTCGGGCCGTGCATGAGCACGCCGGCCTCGCCCCCGGTGATGCCCGCGGCCACCCGCCCGGTGCACAGGGTCGCGGCCATCGTGAGATATCCGCCGGTCAGCGCCTTGCCGACGCACATGACGTCCGGGGCGACACCGGCGTGCCCGGCGGCGAAGAGCTCACCGGTCCGGCCGAAGCCGGTCGCGATCTCGTCGAACACGAGCAGCACGTCGTGGGCGTGGCACAGCTCGCGCAATACGTGCAGGTAGCGGGGATCGTGGAAGCGCATCCCACCGGCGCCCTGCACCACCGGTTCGACGACCACCGCCGCCAGCTCGTCGGCGTGGGTCTCGACGAGCTCGGCCAGGTGCGCCACGTAGTCGTGCTCGAACTCCGGCGGCGGCTCGTCGGCGAAGACCTGCCGGGGCAGCACGTCCGACCACAGGGCGTGCATCCCGCCGTCGGGGTCGCACACGCTCATCGCACCGAAGGTGTCGCCGTGGTAGCCGCCCCGCCAGGTCAGCAGCCGGTGCTTGCCGGGCCGGCCGCGGGAGCGCCAGTACTGCAGGCACATCTTGATCGCGACCTCGACCGACACCGATCCCGAGTCGGCGAGGAAGACGTGCTCGAGTCCGTCCGGCGTGATCTCCGCGAGGAGCCGGGCCAGGTCGACGGCCGGACCGTGGGTGATCCCGCCGAACATCACGTGGCTCATCCGGCCGAGCTGGTCGGTCACCGCCGCGTCGAGGCGCGGGTGCCGGTAGCCGTGGATCGCCGACCACCAGGAGGACATGCCGTCGACGAGCTCGCGGCCGTCCGGCAGGCGCAGCCGCACGCCCTGCGCGGACTCGACGACCAGCGGCGTCGCCGTCGCCGGCATCGGGGCGTACGGGTGCCAGACGTGGGCGCGGTCGGTGGCGAGCAGCTCCGCCGTGCCGTACGGCGCGGCGGAGCGGGGCTCCGGGGTCCCCGGCCGGGCGCCGGGATCGGGGACGGTCACGGCTCCCGACCGTACTACCGTGATCCACCGTCCCGGTAGGAACGGTGATCGACCCGGCGGGCTCCGGCGGTGGCCCGCGACCGGGTCCGGGATCCCGGCCGGTCGGCGCGTCGTCACGGGCGGCGGGGCCACCGAGTTCGGCGCCGGCCGGTTCCGCACGGGCACTAGGCTCACCGGACCATGGCCACCCCGTCCCCCGATCCCGGTCCGGCCGCCACCGGCGGGCCCCCGCCGTCGCGGCCCGGTGGGCCGGGCCCCGCGGGCGGCGCCGTCACCCGCCGTCGCGAGCTCGGCCAGGCCTCGGCGCGGTCGCTGCTGCTCACCGTGCTCGGCGAGTTCGTGCTCCCGGCGGACGAACCGGTCTGGACCCGGGCGCTGCTGGAGACGATGGGCGCGCTCGGCATCGAGGCGAAGTCGGCGCGCCAGGCGCTGGCCCGGACCGCGGCCGAGGGGCTGCTGGTCTCCGACCGCGACGGCCGCCGGGTCCGCTGGTCCCTGACGACGGCCGGGCGGCGGCTGCTGTCGGAGGGTGCGGCCCGGATCTACGGGTTCGGTGCCACCGCGACCGGGTGGGACGGCCGCTGGCTGGTGCTGCTGGCGTCGGTACCGGAGTCCCGGCGACAGCTGCGGCACCGGCTGCGGACCCGGCTGGCCTGGGCCGGGCTCGGCTCACCCGCCCCCGGGGTGTGGGTCTCCCCCGACCCCGCGAAGGAGGAGCAGGTCGCGCAGGTGCTCGACGAGCTCGGGCTGCGCGGGATGAGCAGCTCGTTCGTCGGCCGGTACGGCGCGATCGGCCGGCCGGCCGACGTCGTCGCCCAGGCCTGGGACCTCGACCGGGTCGAGCTGGCCTACCAGGAGTTCCTCGACTGCTTCACGCCCGCGGCCGGCGCACCGGCCCCGGGGGCGGGGGTCGGCACCGGCGTGCTCGCCCGGCAGGTCCGGCTGGTGCACGCCTGGCGGCGGTTCCCGTTCCTGGACCCCGAGCTCCCGGCCGAGCTGCTGCCCGACCGGTGGGCCGGTGCCCGCGCCGCGGACCTGTTCGGGACCCTGCACGACCGGTGGGACGCACCGGCCCGGGCCGCCTGGGCGGAGCTGGCCGGCACGCCGTGACCGGCGGGCCCCGCCGCCCGGCCCCCGGTGCGCCGCCCCGGGGCCGGGCCCCGGAACACCGCACCGGCTGCCGGATCAGCCCAGGCAGCCCGGCCCGAGCAGCGCCTTCAGGTCGCCCATCAGCGCCGAGGTGTGCATGACCTTCAGCGAGTCGTCGAGCCGCAGAGCCGTGATCTTGCTGCCGTAGACCAGGGACAGGTGCACCTCGGACGTGCCCGGATGGTGGGTCAGCACCTCCTTGAGCTTCGACACGCGCTCGGGGGTGCACTGGTCGGTGCGCAGGCTGACCCGGATCGGGAGCCCGCCCTCACCGGCGGCGGCCAGCTCGGGCACCGCGAGGTCGTTGGCGATCAGCGAGATCCGGTCGTCGCGCTTGTTGACCCTGGCCTTGACCAGCACGATCGCGTCCTCGGCCACGTCGACCCCGACGACCTGGTAGGCGCGCGGGAAGAACAGGACCTCGATCCCACCGGCGAGGTCCTCGATCTGCGCCGACGCCCAGGGCTCGCCGTTCTTGTTCACCCGGCGGTTCACGTTGGCGAGGATGCCGCCGACGGTGACCTGCCCGCCCTCGGCGACGGTCCCCTCGACGATGTCGGCGATCGAGGTGTCCGCCTTCGCCGCGAGCGCCTGTTCGAGGCCCTGCAGCGGGTGACCGGACACGTAGAGGCCCAGCATCTCCCGCTCGACGGCGAGCTTGTGCTTGCTGTCCCACTCCTCGCTCGGCACCTTCACGTCGAAGATGCCGCCGAGCGCGTCGTCCCCGTCGTCGCCCGCGCTGCCGTCCATCGACCCGAAGAGGTCGAACTGGCCCATCGACGCGGCCTTCTTCGTGCTCATCACCGCGTCGATGGCGTCGGCGTGCACGAGCAGCAGGCCCTTGCGGGTGTGGCCCAGCGAGTCGAACGCGCCCGCCTTGATCAGGGACTCGACGACCTTCTTGTTGCAGACCACCGCGTCGACCTTGCGCAGGAAGTCGGAGAAGTCGGCGAAGTCGCCCTTCTCCCGGCGCGCCGCGACGATCGCGTCGACGACGTTGTGCCCGACGTTGCGGATACCGCCGAGACCGAACCGGATGTCGGAACCGACCGGGGCGAAGTTGCGCACCGAGTCGTTGACGTCCGGCGGGAGGACGGTGATCCCCATCCGGCGGCACTCGGCCAGGTAGACGGCGGCCTTGTCCTTGTCGTCCCGGACGGAGGTGAGCACCGCGGCCATGTACTCGGCCGGGTAGTTCGCCTTCAGGTAGGCCGTCCAGTACGACACGACGCCGTACGCGGCGGAGTGCGCGCGGTTGAAGGCGTAGTCGGAGAACGGGAGCAGGATGTCCCAGAGCGTCTTGACGGCGTTCTCGGAGTAGCCGTTGTCCTTCATCCCGCCGGCGAAGGTGACGTACTCCTTGTCCAGGATCTCCTTCTTCTTCTTGCCCATCGCGCGGCGGAGCAGGTCCGCCTGACCGAGCGAGTACCCGGCCAGGGTCTGCGCGATCGACATGACCTGTTCCTGGTAGATGATCAGGCCGAAGGTCTCGCCGAGCACGTCCTTGAGGGGCTCGGCCAGCTCCGGGTGGATCGGCGTGACCTCCTGGCGGCCGTTCTTGCGGTCGGCGTAGTCGTTGTGCGCGTTCGCACCCATCGGGCCGGGGCGGTACAGGGCGCCGACCGCGGAGATGTGCTCGAACTCCGACGGGGCCATCCGCCGCAGGAGGTCCCGCATCGGGCCGCCGTCGAGCTGGAACACCCCGAGCGTGTCGCCGCGGGAGAGCAGCTCGTAGGTCTTCGCGTCGTCGAGCTCCAGGTGGTCGAGGTCGACCGGGGCCTTCTCGTTGAGCCCGATGTTCTCCAGGGCGTCGTCGAGGATCGTGAGGTTGCGCAGCCCCAGGAAGTCCATCTTGAGCAGCCCGATGGTCTCGCAGACGCCCATGTCGAACTGCGTGATGATCGCGCCGTCGGACTCGCGGCGCTGGATCGGGATGACGTCGAGCAGCGGCGTCGAGGACATGATCACGCCGGCCGCGTGCACACCCCACTGCCGCTTCAGGCCCTCCAGGCCCCGCGCGGTGTCGATGATCTCCTTGACCTGCGGGTCCGCCTCGTAGAGGGCCCGCACCTCGGTGGCCTCGGAGTAGCGCTTGTGCGCGGGGTCGAAGACCCCGGACAGCGGAATGTCCTTGCCCATCACCGCGGGCGGCATCGCCTTGGAGATGCGGTCGGCGACCGAGTAGCCGGGCTGCCCGAACAGCACCCGCGCGGAGTCCTTGATCGCGGCCTTCGCCTTGATCGTGGAGTAGGTGATGATCTGGGCGATCCGGTCCTCGCCGTACTTCTCCGTGGTGTAGCGGATCATCTCGCCGCGCCGGCGCTCGTCGAAGTCCATGTCGATGTCGGGCATCGAGATGCGGTCCGGGTTGAGAAACCGCTCGAAGATCAGCTTGTGCCGGATCGGGTCGAGGTCGGTGATCCCGAGGACGTAGGCGACCAGCGACCCGGCTGCGGAACCACGGCCGGGGCCGCACCGGATGCCGACGGACTTGGCGTGCTGGATGAGGTCGGCGGTCACCAGGAAGTAGCCGGGGTAGCCCATCTTGATGATGACGCCGACCTCGTAGTTGGCCTGCTGGCGGTACCTCTCGGTGACGCCGTTCGGGAACCGCATGTGCAGTCCCCGCTCGACCTCCTTGATCAGCCAGGACTCCTCGGTCTCGCCCTCGGGCACCGGGGCCTTGGGCTGCAGGTCCTGGCCGGTGGTGAAGTCGATGTTGCAGCGCTCGGCGACCAGCAACGTGTTGTCGCAGGCCTCGGGGTGGACCGGGTCCCAGAGGTCGCGCATCTCGCGGGCGGACTTGAGGTAGAAGTCCTGCGCGTCGAACTTGAACCGGTTCGGGTCGGCGAGGGTCTTGCCGGTCTGGACGCACAGCAGCACCTCGTGCGCCTTGGTGTCGTCCGGGTAGGTGTAGTGCAGGTCGTTGGTGGCGAGACCGGGCAGGTCGAGCTTCTTCTTCAGCGCGAACAGGTCTTCCTGGACCTGCTTCTCGATGCCGATGCCGTGGTCCATCAGCTCCAGGAAGAAGTTGTCCTTCCCGAAGATGTCGCGGTAGTCGCTCGCGGCCTGGCAGGCGGCGTCGAAGTCCTTCTGCTGGAGCAGCCGCGCGACCTCGCCGGAGGGGCAGCCGGTCGTCGCGATGAGGCCCTTGCCGTACTGCTCGAGCAGCTCGCGGTCCATACGGGGCTTGTAGTAGTACCCCTCGAGGCTGGCCAGCGAGGAGAGCCGGAAGAGGTTGTGCATCCCCTCCGTGTTCTCCGCGAGCAGCGTCATGTGGGTGTACATGAGGTCGGGGTTGTTCTCGCTGCCGTTGCCGAGCGCGGTCCGCTTGCGCTCGTGCCGCGAGCCGGGGGCGACGTAGCCCTCCATGCCGATGATCGGCTTGATGTCGTGCGCCTTGGCCTTGCGCCAGAACTCGAAGGCGCCGTAGACGTTGCCGTGGTCGGTCATCGCGACCGCGGGCATCTCGTACTTCGCGGCCTCGGCGAAGAGGTCGTCGAGGCGGGCCGCCCCGTCGAGCATCGAGAACTCGGTGTGGGTGTGCAGATGGACGAAGGAACCCGTCTCCGAGCCGCCGGCAGCCATGTGTGTTCCGCACTCCTCTCCCGCGCCCTGGGCGGCGCGGTGCTCCCCGGTCCGCACGCGCCGCGCCGCGGCCCGGAGCGGACCGTGGACGCGTGCGTGCCGTGCTCTGCACCGACCGCGACGACCCCCGACGACGGGGCGGAACGGCAACCCCCGGGAGCGGCCTGGCGGGGCCGGACGAGGCTGCCGGGGGGCTCCTGCCCCGGGGGGAGGGCCGACCGGTTCGGTGTGGTCCCACACTAGCCCCGGGGTCCGACAGTTCCGGCGACGGCGGCGGCTCCCGGCCGCGCCCGCAGCGTCGTTCCTGCTCACGCCCCGCGCGACCCCGGCTCCGGCGTGTCGGCGGGTTCCGGGCGGTGCCCCGGAGTCTCCGGGAGCGGGAACGGTGCTCTCGACCGTCCGGCGGCACCGTGCCGGGGTTCTGATCCGCACGTGGCCGGGCAGCCGGACGCGCCGCGGAACCGGTGCAGGGCCACGCCCGGCGGGTCCCGGCACGCCGTCCGGACGCCCGCTGTCCGGGCCGTGCCCGGCACGACGGGACGAGACAGGCCCAGCGGGACGGGACCGGGCCCGCCGGACGCGGCGCGGGGTCGCGCGGCGGGAGCCCCCGGACACCCGGGCAGCGGGGCCGGGAACCAGGAGCCGGATCCGGCAACCGGGAGCCGGAAGTCCGAGTCCCAGCCTCAGCCGGGCGGGACCGGGCCGTCGTCCGGGGGTGGGGTCGCGGCGGTGGTCTGCTCGGGCAGCAACGGGGACAGGGCCAGGGCCTGCCCGGGCGTCCCGGGCGGTGCGGCCTGGACCGCCCGGACGCCGTCCCGGCCGGCCAGCGCCTCCAGCCCGGCCCGGTCGGCGCTCACCACGAGCGCGACCACGCAGCGGCAGCCCGGGCCGGCCAGCGCCCGGTGTTCCGCGGCGGCGACCGCGGCGCGCCGGGTCAGTGACTCCCGGGCCTGCGGCGTCGCCGCGTCCGGGACCGCACGCCGGGCCCGGTCGGCGTCCGCCTCGGCCGCGAACGCCGCGCGTTCCCTGGCCACCCCCAGCGCGGCCACCGGGTCCCCGGTCCCGGTCACCGGTTCGAACCGCAGCGCGGTCTGGACCCGGTCGAGCGGGACCCGGAGGACCGCCGTCGTGGTGCCGGGAGCGCCGAGTGCCGCCACCGCGCGGGCGTCGAGCGGCTGCCCCAGCTGCACCAGTGCGGGGACCCGCTCCCCCGGCGGGGGCAGCTGCGCGGGCAGCGACGACAGGTAGCCCGCGACGTCCTGGCCGGGGTCGGGGCCCAGCCGCACCGACCCGGTCGGGACGGCGGGCCCGGCGGACGGCCCGGATCCGGCCGCCCACACCGCGCCGAACAGCACCACGGCGAGCACCGCGACGACCACCCAGAGCCCGCGGGTGGTCAGTCCGGTCACCGCGGTGGCCCCGGGTGCCCGGTCGCCCTCACGGGTCCCGCAGCGTGTCCAGCGCCGCGGCCAGGTCGCCGGGATAGGGGCTGGTGAACTCGGCGTGGCGGCCGTCGGCGGGATGGGCGAACCCGAGGGTGCGGGCGTGCAGCCACTGCCGGGACAGGCCGACCCGCTTCGCCAGCGTCGGGTCCGCACCGTAGGTCAGGTCCCCGACGCAGGGGTGGCGCAGCGCGGAGAAGTGCACCCGGATCTGGTGGGTGCGCCCGGTCTCCAGGTGCACGTCGAGCAGGCTCGCCGACCGGAACGCCTCGATCGTGTCGTAGTGCGTGATGCTCGGCTTGCCGCCCTGCAGCACGGCGAACCGGTAGTCGTGCCGCGGGTGCCGGTCGATCGGCGCGTCGATCGTGCCCGACGACGGATCCGGGTGCCCCTGGACGACCGCGTGGTAGCGCTTGTCCACGGTGCGCTCCTTGAACGCCCGCTTCAGCTCGGTGTAGGCGTGCTCGGAGGTCGCGACGACCATCACGCCGGTGGTCCCGACGTCGAGCCGGTGCACGATCCCCTGGCGTTCCGCGGCACCGGAGGTGGAGAGCCGGTACCCGAGCGCGGCGAGCCCGCCGGTGACGGTCGGGCCGGTCCAGCCCGGCGACGCGTGCGCGGCGACCCCGACCGGCTTGTCGACGACCACGATGTCGTCGTCCTCGTGCAGCACGGTCAGGCCGGCGACCACCTCGACCGGCCCCTCGATGACGGTCGGCGCCGCCGCGTCGGGCAGCTCGACCTCCAGCCAGGACCCGCCCGGCAACCGGTCGGACTTCCCGGCGTCGCGGCCGTCCAGCCGGACCCGGCCGGCCTCGGCCAGGCCGGCGACCACCGTCCGGGACAGGCCCAGCAGCCGGGACAGCCCGGCGTCGATCCGCATTCCGTCGAGCCCGTCCGGGACGGGCATGCTCCGCAGCTCTCCCATGGTCAGGCCCGTGTCCCGTCGATCTCGATGCCGCGCACCGCGAGCAGTACCAGCAGGATCCCGCCGCACACGATCCCGGAGTCGGCGAGGTTGAACACCGGGAAGATGCTGCCGTCCGGGGCGAACACCGCGAGCATGTCGACGACGTGCCCGCGCATCGGTCCGGGCGCCCGGAAGAACCGGTCGACGAGGTTGCCCAGCGCACCGCCGAGCACCAGGCCGAGGCCGACCGCCCAGCCCGTCGACGCCAGCCGGCGCGCGATCCGGATGATGACGCCGACGACGACGACCGCGACGATCGTGAGGATCCAGGTGTAGCCGGTGGCCATCGACCAGGCCGCGCCCGGGTTGCGCAGCACGGTCAGCCAGAAGAGGCCGTCGATCACGGCGATCGGCTCGCGGTCCTCCAGGAACGCGACGGCGGCGATCTTGCTGGCGAGGTCGAGCGCCAGCACGGCGCCGGCGATCCCGGCCAGGAGCAGCGTCCCGCGCCGTCGCAACGCCGGGTCGGCGGGTGTCTCGCTCACGGGGGGATCGGCACTCACACCCCCGATTATGACGAGCGGTCGTCGCGGGCGTGCCAGCGGACCAGCTTGCCGCCCCGGTCGACGTCGCGGATCCGCTGCTCGGTCGCGTCCCGCACGTCCCGGGTGCTGACGACGAGGAACTGGTCCCCCTCGCGCAGCCGGGTCTCCCCGAGCGGGGAGAACGCCTCGGCGTCCCGCACCACCAGGCTGACCGTCGCCCCGGCCGGCAGCCGCAGCTCCCGCAGGTAGACGCCGTGCAGCCGGGAACCCTTCGGGACCTTCACCTGGAGCAGCTCGGCGTCGACCTCGTCCAGCGGGGCGGCGTCGACCTCGACCTCGCGGGTCTCGGTCCGCGAGACGACACCGAGCAGCCGCGCCACCCACGGCAGTGTCGTCCCCTGCACCAGGGTGAGCAGCACGACCAGCACGAACACGACGTCGACCAGCATCTGGTTCTGCGGTCCGCCCTCGGTGAGCGCGACCAGCGCGAGCACGATCGGCACCGCGCCGCGCAGTCCCGCCCAGGACAGGAAGGCCTGCTCCCGCCAGGGCACCCGGAACGGCAGCCCGGCCGCCAGCACCGACAGCGGCCGCGCCGCCAGCAGCACCACCGCCGCACAGACCAGGGCCGGCACGACCGCCGCGGGCAGGCGTTCGGGGACCGAGTACAGGCCGAGCATCACGAACAGCCCGATCTGGGCGATCCAGCCGGTGCCCTCGGCGAAGGACACGACGCCGCTGCGGTGCGGGAGCCGGGAGTTGCCGAGCACCAGTGCCGCGACGTAGGTCGCGAGCAGCCCCGACGCGTGCGCCCCCTGCCCGGCTGAGTAGGCGAGCAGGCACACCGCGATCGCGGCGAGCGGGTACAGGCCGGTCGACGGCAGTGCGGCCCGGCGCAGCGCCCAGGCCCCGCCCGCCCCCAGCAACACCCCGATCAGGGCGCCCGCGGCGAGCTCGTAGACGACCAGCCCGGCGGTGGACCAGCCGATCGGGTCCGTCGAGGCGAACACGACGACGGCGATCACCACCGGCGCGTCGTTCATCCCGGACTCGAGCTCCAGCGTCCCGGCCAGCCGGCGCGGTACCGCGACCCCGCGCAGCACGCTGAACACCGCGGCGGCGTCGGTGGAGGACAGCACCGCGCCCCAGAGCAGCGCCGTGCGCCACTCCAGGTCCAGCAGCAGGTGCAACAGGCCCGCGGCGACCCCGATCGACACCAGGACCGACAGCGTCGACAGCAGCAGTCCCAGCCCCAGCGCGGGCCGGACCGCCTCCCACCGGGTGGTCAGCCCGCCCTCGACCAGGATGAGGACGAGCGCGGCGAGCCCCAACGTCTCGGTCAGACCGGCGTCGGAGAACTGGATCCCCAGCACGGACTCCCCGAGCAGCACGCCGATGCCCAGGTAGAGCAGCAGCGACGGCAGGCCCAGCCGGACCGACACCCGTACGGCCAGCACGCCGAGCAGCAACACACCGGCGGTGGCGCCGAGCAGCAGTTCCAGACTCATCGCGGCGCCGGGCTCAGCTCGCCCAGGCGAGGGTGACGAGGCCGGGCCGGCGTGGCGGGAGGTCCCGCAGCGCGGTCGCGACCTCCGGCACCCGGTCGGCGGGCAGGCAGAGCCGGCGGGTGACCCACTCCGGTCCGTGCGGGAGCCGCGACGGCCGGTCCCACCGCTGGACCTCGGGCTCGGTCCCCAGCTCCTCGCGCAGGACGCCGACCACGTCGTCGGCGGTCCCGCCGGCCCGCCTGCGCAGACCGTGGAACCGTTCCCAGAGCGGATCGAGCCAGGTCAGCGGGTGTTCCTCGGACATCTCGAGGACCACGCCACCGCCGTCGGACCGCACGGCGCCGGTCAGTGCGGCCAGGAACGGCACCAGGTCGACGACGTTGTGCAGCACGTGGTGGCAGAGCACCACGTCGTGCCGGCCCGCGTCCGGCGCGGCATCCGGCCAGGAGCCGTGCACCGTGCCGTGCGGGATCCCGCGGGCCCGCGCACCGGCGGTGAAGGACGCGAGCATGTCCGCCTGCCGGTCGACCCCGACGACCCGGGCGACCGGTGACGGGTCGGGACCGGCCACGCCGAACGCGGCCGTCCCCCCGCCGCAGCCGACGTCGAGCACGGAGGCCCCGGCGCAGGTCCGCGCGGCCGCGCGCTCGGCGAGCGCGCGGCCGGCACGGTGCGACGGCGAGTCGGCCGGTTCGTGCGGCGGGGCGAGGTCGGCCGGGTCGTGCACCCACGGGTCGGCCGGCGCCGCGCGCCGGATCTCCTCCGGGATGCCGCGCGCGGCCTGGCCGACCGTCCACCGTGCCGCAGCGTCACCCACACCGGTGAGGATAGTCGGCGCCCCGCAACGGTTTCGCGGCGGTCAGACCCGCACGACGGTCGCCGTCAGCGTGACCGGTGCCCCGTCCGGGCCGACGACCTGCCCCGTAGAGCCGCCCTCGGCGCCGGTGTAGGTGACCGCGGTCGCGAGCACCTCACCGGCGACGAACCCCTCGTGCGCCCGCACCGCGTCGAGCACCCCGGCCGGCCCGTCCAGGGTCAGCGCGATCCGGTCGGCGACCGCGAGCCCGGCGTCCCGGCGTGCCTGCTGCACCACCCGGACGACGTCGCGGGCCGTGCCCTCGGCCGCCAGCTCGGGGGTGACGGTGGTGTCGAGCACGACCAGCCCCGCGTTGCCGGGCAGCGCCAGGGTGTGCTCCGGGTCCGCGGCGACGAGCTTCTCGGTGAACTCGCCGTCGGTCAGGGTGATCCCGGCGGCGACGACGCTCCCGTCGGCCTCCTGGCTCCACTCCCCCGCCTTGACCGCGCGGATGCACTTCTGCACGTCCGAGCCCAGCCGCGGGCCGGCGACCCGGGCGTTGACCGCGATCTCGAACCGGCCGTGCGCGGCGACGTCGCCGGTCAGCTCGACCGAGCGCACGTTGACCTCGTCACGCAGCAGGTCCGTGAACGGGGCGAGCACGTCGGCGTCCTGCGCGGCGACGGTGAGGCCGGGCAGCGGCTGCCGCACCCGGATCTTCGCCGACTTCCGCAGCGACAGTGCCGCGCTCGCGACCTGACGGATCCGGTCCATGCCGGCCACCAGCGCGGCGTCGTGCGGGAGTGCCGCGCCGTCGTGGCGCCGCGACACCGCCGGGTCCGTCCCGCCGGGCCAGTCGGTGAGGTGCACCGACCGCTCGCCGGTGAGACCGCGCCAGATGGCCTCGGTGGTCAGGGGCAGCAGCGGGGCCGCGACCCGGCAGGTCACCTCCAGCACGGTGTGCAGGGTGTCGACCGCGTCGCGGCGCACCGCCTCGTCCTCGGACCAGAACCGTTCCCGGGACCGGCGGACGTACCAGTTGGTCAGCGTCTCGGCGTGCTCGCGGATCCGCTCGCAGGCCCCGGCGATGTCGTAGCCGTCCATCGCCGTGGTGACGCCGTCCACCAGGTCGGCGGTCTTGGCCAGCACGTAGCGGTCCAGGACGTGCGGAGAGTCGGTGCGGAAGGTCCCCCGGCGGCCACCCGCGTAGAGCGAGAGGAAGTACCAGGTGTTCCACAGCGGCAGGATCGCCTGCCGGACGCCCTCCCGGATGCCCTGCTCGGTGACGACCAGGTTCCCGCCGCGCAGCACCGGGCTCGACATGAGGAACCAGCGCATGGCGTCCGAGCCGTCCCGCTCGAAGACCTCGTTGACGTCGGGGTAGTTCCGCCGCGACTTCGACATCTTCGCGCCGTCGTCGCCGAGCACGATGCCGTGCGCCACGCAGGTGCGGAACGCCGGCCGGTCGAACAGCGCCGTGGCGAGCACGTGCAGCGTGTAGAACCAGCCACGGGTCTGGCCGTTGTACTCGACGATGAAGTCGCCCGGGTAGTGGTGCTCGAACCAGTCCGCGTTCTCCATCGGGTAGTGCACCTGGGCGAACGGCATCGACCCGGACTCGAACCAGCAGTCCAGGACCTCCGGCACCCGGCGCATGGTGCTCCGCCCGGTGGGGTCGTCCGGGTTGGGCCGGGTCAGCTCGTCGACGTACGGGCGGTGCAGGTCGGTCGGCCGGACGCCGAAGTCCCGCTCCAGCTCGTCGAGCGAGCCGTAGACGTCGGTCCGCGGGTGGTTCGGGTCGTCGGACTGCCACACCGGGATCGGGCTGCCCCAGTAGCGGTTGCGGGAGATGCCCCAGTCCCGGGCACCCTCCAGCCACTTGCCGAACTGCCCGTCCCGGACGTGCGACGGCGTCCAGTCGATCTGCTGGTTCAGCTCGACCATCCGGTCCCGGAACCGGGTGACCTCGACGAACCACGAGTCCACCGCGCGCTGGATCAGGGCGTTGCCGCACCGCCAGCAGTGCGGGTACGGGTGGTCGTAGGTCTCGTGCCGCAGGAGCACGCCGTGCACGTGCCCCGACGTGCCGTCCTTCAGGTCGCGGATGATCTGCGGGTTCGCGTCGAACACCTGCATGCCGGCGTACGGCGGGACCTCGGTGGTGAACTCGCCGCGGGAGTCGACCGGGACGACGGCCTCGATGCCGGCCGCGTCGGTGACCTCCTTGTCCTCCTCACCGAAGGCGGGCGCGATGTGCACCAGACCGGTGCCGTCCTCGGTGGTGACGTAGTCCGCGGCCAGGACGCGGTGGGCGTTCTCCCGGCCGGCGAAGAAGTCGAACGGCGGGGTGTAGGCCGCGCCGAGCAGGTCGGAGCCGGTGAGCCGGGCCAGCACCTCCGGCTCCTCGCCCAGCTCACGCGCGTAGGCCGCGACGCGGGCCGCGGCGAGCAGCCAGCGCTCGCCGTTCGCGCCCACCACGACGTACTCCACGCCGGGGTGGACGGCGACGGCGAGGTTCGACGGCAGCGTCCACGGGGTGGTCGTCCAGACCAGGGCCAGCGCGCCGTCGGTCTCCGGGCGGTCCGGCGTCGCGAGCCGCAGCCCCACGGTCACCGCGGGGTCCTGCCGGTCGAGGTAGACGTCGTCCATCTTGGTCTCGGTGGCGCTCAGCGGCGTCTCGCACCGCCAGCAGTACCAGAGGACCCGGAAGCCGGAGTAGACGAGACCCTTGTCCCACAACGACTTGAACGCCCACATGACGGACTCCATGTAGTCCAGGTCGAGCGTCTTGTAGTCGTTGTCGAAGTCGACCCAGCGGGCCTGGCGGGTGACGTAGTCGCGCCACTCGCCGGTGTAGCGCAGCACGGAGGTGCGGCACGCCTCGTTGAACGCGGCGACGCCCATCTCGTCGATCTCGGACTTGTGCTTGATGCCGAGCTGGTTCTCGGTCTCCACCTCGGCCGGCATGCCGTGGGTGTCCCAGCCGAACCGGCGCTCCACCCGGTTGCCGCGCATCGTGCGGTAGCGCGGGACGACGTCCTTCACGTACCCGGTCAGCAGGTGGCCGTAGTGCGGGAGGCCGTTGGCGAACGGCGGCCCGTCGTAGAAGACGTACTCGTCGGCCCCGTCCACGCCCGCCGGGCGCTGCTCGACCGACGCCCGGAACGTGGCGTCGGTCTCCCAGCTCGCGAGCACGTCCTGCTCGAGTGCCGGGAAGGTGGGGTGGGCCGGGACGTCGGGATACCCGGTCCCCTCGGCGGTGGTCTCGCTCATCGTCTCCGACTCCTCGTGCGGTGGCCTGGTGACTGCCTCTCGCACGGGGACGACGCCGGTCCGTCCGGACCGGGCCGCGGTACCACCCCGCTTGCGCACCCGGGACGGGTACGCCTCTCGTTCGACGGCGATCACGGGCCGCACCCGTCCGGTTCTACTCGGGCGGAACCGACCGCCCTTTCTTCCGGAGGCTCCCCGGTGATGGCCGGATCAGCGCCTGTGGAACCAGGGTAGCGCGCACGCCCACCCGGATATACCGCAGCCCGGTCCGGCGGCTCAGCGGACCTGCGCCGGGTGCTGTTCCCCGAGCGTGCGGTTCGGTGTGCACTGGCCGCACGGGGTGAACCCGAGCTCGACGGCCTCGCTCACCGGCAGCGGGATCACCTGGCGGCCGGCCAGGGTCCGGCAGCTCTCCACGTGGTAGCGGGGGTGTTCGTCGATGACGAGCACCTCGTCCGGGAGCCGGGCGACGAGGTTCGCCAGCGTCGGGTCCCGTGGTTCCTCCGGTGCCTCCGCACCGTCCTGCGCTGCGTCCACCGCGGCGTCACCGCCCGGGGGAACGCCCGCGTCGGCGCCCGCGGCGCCTGCGGCACCGAGCGCGGTGGTGGCACCTGCTCCGGCGGGCTCACCGGACGACACCGGCGGCTGCTCCGCCCCGTTCCCGGTGACCGGCATGCCGCCCGCGGCCGGCACGGCCGTGGTCGCGGCCTCGACCCGGCCGGTCGCACCGGCCGGTGATCCCGTCTGCACGGCCCGGGTGGCGTCGGCACCACCGGTTCCCGGCCCGTCGTCGGCGCCGGACCGGACTGCGTCCGGCGACCGGTCGGATCCGCCGGCCGCGAGACCCACGACCGTCGCACCGGCCGCGCCCGTGACCGCGGGGTCGGCGGACCGCTCGGGCCCGCCCGTCCCGGGGCCACCGTTCTCGCGCCGCCCGGCGGTGGACTCGTCCGCCGCGGCGGGTCCGTCGGCCGGAACCGCACCGCCCGGGTCCCCGGTCCTCGTCGGGTCGCCGCCACGACCCGCATCGTCCCGGTGCTCCGGGCCACCGTCGGCCGCCGGCGCACTGGGAGCGCCTGCGGGGTGACCCCCGGTCGATCCTTCCGTGCCGTCCCCGCCGGATTCGGTCACGGAGGGTGACTGAGATCCACTCGAACGGGAAGCGACGGGCGGTGCCCCCGCTGAGCCGGGCGGCCGCACGAACGGTATCTGGATCGTCGCGTCGGCCGCGTTGTCCGCCGCTGCACCGCCGCCGGGGACCTGCTGGCCCACGGCGGGCTGCTGCGGCCGCACGACCGGCAGGACCTGCGTGGCCGGCTCCGGGTCGGAGCCGTAGTGCGCCTCGGCCGGCGGGTGCTCGTACGGGTTGTTCCCCGCCGGAGCACCCTGCGCCGTGTCCCGGCGATCCCCGGCGCGCACGGCGGACCGGGTCTGCCACCAGTCGTAGAGCAGGGCGAGCCCTGCGATCAGGCTGATGGCCACCGAGGTCCAGGCCAGCGCCACCACGTGCAGGAACCATCCTGCGAGCAGCAGCACCAGCGCGATGACCACGAGGATCAGGACCAGCACCAACATCGGCGAACTCCGTCTTTCGGCAGCGGCACCCGTCCGCTACCCCGTCGTCGTCGGTCGTGCCCGGATTGCTCCGGACCCGGTGTCAGCTCCCGGTGTCGGCCCGCTGGCCGTACCCGGACGCGGCGTAGCCACCGTTCGAACTCAACCGGGTGCCACCACCGGAGCCGTCCGACGGAGCGGCCGACCCACGACCTTCCAGGTCACGGAGCTGCGACTCCAGGTAGGTCTTGAGCCTGGTGCGGTACTCCCGCTCGAAGGTCCGCAGCTCGTCGATCTTCTTCTCGAGCACGGACTTGTCGCGCTGGATCGCGCCCATGATCTCGTTCTGCTTGCGCTCGGCCTCGCTGACCAGGCCGGCGGCCTTGTCCCGGGACTGGCGCTCGAGCGTCTCGGCCCGGGTCCTGGCGTCGTTCAGCATGGTCTCGGCACGCGAACGCGCGTCGTTGACCAGGCCGTCGGCCTTCGTCCGGGCGTCGGAGAGCAGCTGCTCGGACTTGGTCCGGGCGTCCGACAGCATCGTGTCGGCCTCGTTCTTGGCCTCCGCGGTCAGCCGGTCGGCCATCTCCTGGGCGAGGCCCAGGACCTTGGCGGCCTGCACGTGGTGGTCGCCACCGTCGGCGTCGGCGGCGGCCACGGCACCGGCCAGCTGCGGCGCGGGAGCACCCACGCCACGGCCCATCGGCGACGGCGAGGCCTGCAGCGCCTGGGTCTGGGCCGGAGCCGGCTGGCTACGGGCCTCCTCCAGGTCGGCCTCGGCATCGCCGAGGCGCTGCTCCAGCTGCGCGACCTGGTCGCGGAGGTCGTCGTTCTCGCCGATCAGGCGGGCCAGCTCGGCCTCGACCAGATCGAGGAAGGCGTCGACCTCGTCCTCGTTGTACCCCCGTTTCCCGATCGGGGGTTTGCTGAACGCGACGTTGTGCACGTCGGCGGGCGTCAGCGGCATCGGATCACCTCATGCGGTCCTCGGCGGCACTCCTGGGTGACTGGGGCTCATCCCAGGAGCTGTGATCTGGCGATGCTCATCACGATGAACACCGCCAGCACCAGCACCATAATCGACAGGTCCAGTCCGACGCCTCCGATACGGACCACAGGAATTACTCTCCGCAACAACTTGACCGGAGGGTCAGTCACGGTGAAGACGACCTCGAGCGCCACCGCGGGGGCCCCGGCGGGTCGCCACTGGCGCGCGAACGACCGGACCATCTCGACGACGATCCGGGCCGCGAGCAGCAGCCAGAAGAAGAACAGGACGTAGTAGACGAGGAAGCCGATCGCGGTGGACACGGCTCAATCCTGTCGGAAAGCTCCGCGCTCGGCGAGCCTCCGCGCGTCGTCCGCGGAGACGTCCACGTCGGCGGGGGTGAGAAGGAACACCCGGTCGGTGACCTTGTCGATCGAGCCGCGCAGCGCGAAGGCCAGCCCGGCGGCGAAGTCCACCAGGCGTTTCGCGGCGGCACCGTCGAGGTCGGTGAGGTTCATGATGACCGGCACGCCGTCCCGGTACCGCTCGCCGATCGTGCGGGCCTCGTTGTAGCTGCGGGGGTGCAGCGTCGTGATCGACGCCGGTCCGGCGGCCGTGCGGTCGCGCTGCTCCGGCACCGTCGACGGCGCCGGGGCGGCCGCCAGCGGGGCCGGTCGCTCCTCGCGCCGGTCCTCCCGGGCCGGGCCGCGCAGGGCGTCCGGGTCCATCGCGAGCGCCCCGCGGACGGCCGCTCCCGCGCCACCACCGATCGGGCTGGGCAGCGGACCGGCGTCCCGCTCACCGCGAGGATCGTGCCGCACGGCGCGCGGCGCACGGAGCGGTTCCCGTGTCGCACGGGCGCCCCATCCGTCCTGGTAGCTCCCGGAGCCCTCGTACCGGTCGTCGTCGTAGCCGTCCGGGTCGGCGAACCGCCCTCCCCCGGAGGACCAACGGTCGCCACGCGGGCCGGCGTGCTGCTCGTGGCCGCCCCGGTAGTGGTCCGGCTCGTCCACGTAGTCCATCTCATCGGCCGGGACCATGCCGAAGTACGCCTTCAGCCGGTACATCGCGCTCATCCGCTGTCCCCTCGCAGTACTGCTCGACTCCGTGCGCGGCCAGGCGCACCCCGCGTTCTGGCGACGGTCTCGCCGATGGCTCCTTACCCGCAACGACCAGCGATTACTCGGAGGTTATCCGTCGCTCCCCCACAAGAGCCGTACCGACACGCACCGCGGTCGATCCGTGATCGACCGCGGCCTCGAGATCTCCGCTCATCCCGGCCGACAGCACGGTCGCCCCGGGGTGCCGTTCGCGGGTCCTCCGGGCCGCTCCGGCGATCGCGGCGAACGCCGCGTCCGGCGACCGGTCCAGCGGTGCGACGGCCATCAGGCCGGCCAGTTCCAGCCCCGCCAGCCCCGCGACCAGGTCGGTCAGCTCGTCGAGCCCGGAGTCGGGCACACCGCCGCGCTCGGGGTCACCGTCCACGCTGTACTGGACGAGCACCGGGAGCGGCCCGTCCCGCTCGCCGCGGTCCCGGCTCCTCGCGACCTCCTTGTCGATCGCCCTGGCCAGCCGCTCGGAGTCGACGGACTCGATCCGCGTCACCCACGGGAGCACCGCGCGCACCTTGTTGCGCTGCAGGCCACCCACGAAGTGCCAGTGCAGGGCCGCGTCCGGCCGGAGCCGGGCGACCTCGGCGGCCTTCGCCGCCGCCTCCTGCGCCCGGTTCTCGGCGAACGCGGTCAGACCCAGGTCGACCAGATCGGCGACGTCGACGGCGGGCACGGTCTTGGTGACCGCCAGTAGTGCGACCTCCGCCGGGTCGCGGCCCGCGGCCCGGCAGGCCGCGTCGAGGCGGCCCCGAACGGTACCCAACCGTTCGGCTAGTTCGGCGGTGCGGTCGGGCGGATTGACGTCGGGCACACCGTCATCGTGCCGCGCCGGCGGCGCCGTCGCGAGCACCCCGGGGATCGAGCCAGGTGATCGCGGCCTGCCGCCCGCACCGCCCCTCCCGGCGGTGGCTGAACAGGTCCGGGTCCTCGATCGTGCAGCGCGGGTCGGTGCCGACCTTCGTCACACCGAGCGCGGCCAGCCGCCGGGTGAGCCCGGCCCGCAGGTCGAGCCCGGCCGTGCCGGTACGGGTGGTCGACGCACTGCCCGGCAGGACGGCCTCGACCTCGGCGCGCATCGCGGCGGGCACCTCGTAGCAGCGGCCGCAGACGGCCGGGCCGAGCAGCACCTCCAGCCGCCCGGGCTCCGCACCGAGCGCGGCCATCTCCCCGACGACGGCGTCCAGGACACCGGACGCGGCACCGACCCGACCGGCGTGCGCGGCACCGACGACACCGGCCACAGGGTCGCCCAGCAGCACCGGGACGCAGTCCGCGGCGAGCACGGCGATACCCAGCAGCGGGACGTCGGTGACGACCGCGTCGGTGTCCGGGACGTCCGCGGCCACCCCGCCGGTACCGGGGCGGGCCCGGGGTGGTTCGCGGAGCACCGCGACCCCGGTGCCGTGAACCTGGGTGAGGAACACCAGGCCCGAGAGCCCGAGCTCGCGCACGATCCGGGCCCGGTTCGCGGTGACCGCACCCGGGTCGTCACCGACGCCGCGGGAGAGGTTGAAACTGGTGAACGGCCCGGCGGACCGGCCACCGGCGCGGGTCGTCATGACCCGGCGGATGCGCGGTCCGGACGGTGTCGCGCCGGTGGGCACCGCGGGTCAGCGGCGCATGAACGGCGGGACGTCCACCTCGTCCTCGACCGGGTCCGGGGCGGCCATCGGCCGCGCGGCACCGGGCGCGGGCTGCGCCGGGGGCGCGGACAGGTGCCCGGGCGCCGTGTCGTGGGCCGGCGCGGGCGGCTCGGCACGCAGCTCCGGCTGCCGCGGCGCGGGTGCACCCGGCTGGGCCGGGGGCAGCACGCCGGTCCGCTCGGTGGCCGGGACCGACGCCGGCAGGTGCGGTGCGGTCCGGTCGGCGACGGGGCCGCGCGGGGCCGAGACCTCCGGCTGGACCGGCGGCCGGGCCTGGCCGGTGGCCGGGACCTGCGGCGCGGCGGGCTGCTGGGCCGGTGCCGGCGCGGCGGGCTGCTGGGCCGGTGCGGGCTCGGCGGCCCGCTGGGCACCCTGGCGGAACACCGCGGGCTCCAGCTTCTTGTGCGTGGGCGTGCCGCCCTCGAAGCCGGCCGCTATCACGGTGATGCGCACCTCGTCGCCGAGCGAGTCGTCGATCACGGTGCCGAAGATGATGTTCGCCTCGGGGTGGGCGGCCTCCTGCACGAGCGAGGCCGACTCGTGGATCTCGAACAGGCCGAGGTCCGAGCCACCCGCGATCGACAGCAGCACCCCCTGCGCGCCGTCCATCGACGCCTCCAGCAGCGGGGAGTTGATCGCCTTCTCGGCGGCCTGCACGGCCCGGCCCTCGCCGCGGGCGGAGCCGATGCCCATCAGCGCGGAGCCCGCACCGGACATCACCGACTTCACGTCCGCGAAGTCCAGGTTGATCAGGCCGGGGGTGGTGATCAGGTTCGTGATGCCCTGGACACCGGAGAGGAGCACCTCGTCGGCGGAGCGGAAGGCGTCCATCAGCGAGACCCCGACGTCGCCGAGCTGCAGCAGCCGGTCGTTCGGGATGACGATGAGCGTGTCGCACTCGTTGCGCAGGCCCTGGATGCCCTCCTCGGCCTGGCCGGCGCGCCGGCGCCCCTCGAAGGTGAAGGGGCGGGTGACGACGCCGATGGTCAGCGCGCCGAGCTTGCGTGCAATCGACGCGACGACCGGGGCGCCGCCGGTGCCGGTGCCGCCGCCCTCGCCCGCGGTGACGAAGACCATGTCGGCCCCCTTGAGGACCTCCTCGATCTCCTCCGCGTGGTCCTCCGCGGCCTTGCCGCCGACCTCGGGGTTGGCGCCGGCGCCGAGACCCCGGGTGAGTTCACGGCCGATGTCGAGCTTGACGTCGGCGTCGGACATCAGCAGCGCCTGGGCGTCGGTGTTCACCGCGATGAACTCCACGCCCTTGAGGCCGACCTCGATCATGCGGTTGACGGCGTTCACGCCGCCGCCACCGATGCCGACGACCTTGATCACGGCCAGGTAGTTGTGCGGGGGCGTCATGTGCGGCACCTTCCGTCTCGCTCGGGGTCCGGGGGGTTCGGTGGGTCAAGCTCCGGGTGCCCCGGGCCTTCGGTACGAACGCTAGGTCGCAACGACGGCCCGGGTCCAGCAGGCGCGCCGCGGGCCGACAACACCCCGGTCGGGTGGTTCGCGGTTCCGGTCACGTGAAAAGCGGACCGTCGTCGCCCGGTCACCGTCCGCCGGGAACGCACGGCACGGGCCCGCCGTCCCGGTGGACCGGACCGGCCGCGGCCGACCGTACGACCGCCGGTCACCGGTACGGGGTGCCCGTTCGTGTCCGGGCTCAGCCCGGACGGACGGTCACCAGGTCGGGGCTGGAGACGTCGTACACGGCCCCCTCGCGCCCCAGCAGCGGCCCGAGCACCGCGGCCCGCCGTGCGGTCGTCGCCGGGTCGCCCCACGGTCCCCACAGCACCCGGCGGCCCTCGGTCAGGACCAGCTCGAAGGTCGATCCACCGGCGCCCGGGCCGAGGCTCTCCACCTGGTCCCGCACCGGCGGCGGCAGCGCCCGCAGCACCCCGACCGCGGCGAGCGTCGCCGGGTCGTCCGGCGCCACCGTGGGGAGGGTCAGGACCGGCAGCCGGACCTCCGGCGGCGCGGGCCGGTACGGGAAACCGCTCACGTCGACCAGCATCCGCCCGTCGGGTGTGTCGGCCAGCGCCGCCGGGGTCCGCTCGGTCACGGCGACGACGAGGGTGTCCGGCCAGGACCGGTCGACGTCCACGGTCGCGACCCCGGGCAGCGCCGACACCCGCGCCACGACGGCGTCGGTGTCGACGGCGGCGAGCGGCGTCCCCGGGTCGACACCCGCGGCGTCGGCGACGTCCCGGTCCGAGATCTGCCGCGCACCGGTGACCTCGACCGCGGCGACGCCGGGGCCGTACCGGCCCAGCGCCCACCAGCCGGCCGCGGAGAGCCCCAGCAGCACGACCGCGGCGACGGCGAGCACCGCGACCACCCGGCGCCGCCGGTGCGGTGCACGGGCGGCGCGCGCCCGCTGCGCGGCGCGCACCGCCGGCCGGTCCCGGACCGCGGCCGGGGAGCGCCGGGCGCCGCCGGAGCGCTCGGCGGCGCGGCGCTCCCGGATCCGGCGGGCCCGCTCGGCGGCCCGCTGCTCCTGCTCGGGGGTGCGCCGGCTCTCCGTGCCCGGGTCGTCGCCGGTCCCGGGGCCGGTGTCGTCCCCGCCGTCCCGGTGCTCGCTGTCGGTCATCCCGTCCCCGTCCGTCTCGCCGCGCGGTGCCCGCCCGGCCGGGCCCGTTCCCGGTGTCCCCGTCGCGCCGGGCGCCCGGGGTCAGCCGTCGCCGGAACCGGCGAGCTCGCGGAGGATCTCCGGCCCGAGTGCGGTGACGTCACCGGCACCCATCGTGATCACCATGTCCCCGTCGGCGGCCAGCGCCGCGATCGCCGAGGGCGTCTTCTCCCACGACGGCGCGCGGTGCACCCGCTCCGGCGGCAGCCGTACCTCGTCGGTGATCAGTGCCGGTCCGACGCCGGGTTCCGGGTCCTCCCGGGCACCGTAGACGTCGAGGACCATCACCTCGTCCGCGAGCGACAGCGACGCGCCGAACTCCCCCGCGAAGATCCGGGTACGCGAGTACAGATGGGGCTGGAAGGCGACCAGCACCCGGCCGCGGCGGCCGTGCACCACGGGGGCGGACTCGCGGGCGGCGCGCAGCGTGGCGGCGACCTCGGTCGGGTGGTGGGCGTAGTCGTCGTAGACGGCGACGCCGCGCACCCGGCCCTTGAACTCGAACCGCCGTTGCACCCCGCCGAACCCGGCGAGACCCTCGACCAGCGGGCCGGGCTGCTGCCCGACGGCCGTCCCGGCCAGGAACGCGCCGAGTGCGTTCAGCGCCATGTGCTCGCCGGGAACGCCGAGTGCGAGCTCGTACTCGGTGCCGGCGTAGCGGAACCGGGACCGCGACCCCACGCCGTCCGGCGCGAAGTCGAGCAGCCGCGCGTCCCGCGGGCCGACCGCGGCCCGGCCGTAGCGGACCACGGTGGTGCCCGCGCGCTCGGCGTGTACCGCCACCAGCTCGGCGCCCGGGTCGTCGGCGCAGGTGACGAGCGTCGCCCCGGGGACGAGCCGGTCCAGGAACCGTTCGAAGACCGCCCGGTAGGTGGCCTCGTCGCCGTGGTGGTCCAGGTGGTCCGGTTCGACGTTGGTCACGATGGCCACCGACGGCGCGAACGCGGTGAACGAGCCGTCGCTCTCGTCGGCCTCGACGACGAAGACGTCCCCGCTGCCGTGGTGCGCCCCGCTGCCGGAGACCGAGAGGTCACCGCCGATGGCGAACGACGGGTCGGCCCCGGCGTGCTGCAGCGCGACCGTGACCATCGAGGTCGTCGACGTCTTGCCGTGCGTACCGGCGACCGCGACCAGCCGCCGTCCGCCGGTGAGTGCGGCGAGCGCCACCGACCGGTGGACGACCTGCAGCCCCTGGTCGCGGGCGGCGGCCAGCTCGGGGTTGCTCTCCCTGATGGCGGTGGAGACGACGACGGTCGGCGGGTCCTCCCCCTCGTGGCGCAGGTGCGTGGCGTCGTGCCCGAGCTCGATCCGGGCGCCGAGCGCGCGCAGCGCGGTGACGGTGCGGGACTCGCGGGCGTCGGACCCGGAGACCGTGGTCCCGCGGGCCAGCAGGATCCGGGCGATCCCGCTCATCCCCGCCCCACCGATCCCGACCAGGTGGACGTGGCTGCCGAGGGCCGTGCCGGAACCGGTCACCGTCCCGCCACCTCCATGACGATCCGGGCGATCCGCTCGTCGGCCTCGCCGTGCCCGGCGGCCCGTGCCCGGCGGCCCATGGCCAGCGCGAGGTCCGGGTCGGTGAGCATCGGCACCAGCTCGTCGAGCGCGCGCTCGCCGTCCAGGTCCTCGTCGGGCACCAGCTTGCCGCCGCCGGCCTGGACGACCGGGCGGGCGTTGAGCGCCTGCTCGCCGTTGCCGTGCGGCAGCGGCACGTAGACGGCGGGCAGCCCGACCGCGGTGAGCTCGGCGACCGTGGTCATCCCGGAACGGCCGAGGACGACGTCCGCCGACGCGTACGCCAGATCCATCCGGTCGATGTAGGGCAGGGCCACGTAGCCGGGCCGTGGGTCGGCGGGTGTCCCGTCCCTGCCGTAGGCGTGCAGGACCGAGATGCCCCGCTCCGTGAGCGCCGGCAGCGCCTCGGCGATCGCCTGGTTCAGCGTCCGCGAGCCCTGGGAGCCACCGAAGACCAGCAGCACCGGGCCGTGCGGGGGCAGGTGGAAGTGTGTCCGTGCCTCCGGGCGCAGCGCGGCCCGGTCGAGCGTGGTGATCGAGCGCCGCAGCGGCATGCCGACCACCTCCTCGTTCGCCAGGCCGGTGCCGGGGACCGCGGTGCAGACCGCGGCGGCGAACCGGGCGCCGACCTTGTTCGCCAGTCCGGCCCGTGCGTTCGCCTCGTGCACGACGATCGGGACCCGGTTGCGCGCCCCGAGATAGGCGGGCAGGGAGACGAACCCGCCGAATCCGACGACGACGTCGGCCTCGGCGGCCTCGAGCACCTCGCGGACCCGCTTCACGGCGCCCCGGACCGAGCCGGGCAGCTTCAGCATGTCGGCGCTGGGCTTGCGCGGCAGCGGCACCGGCGGGATCAGCTCCAGCGGGTAGCCACGGGCCGGGATCAACTGCGTGTCGAGCCCCTTCTCGGTGCCGAGCGCGGTGACCCGGGCGCCGGGAGCGAGCCTGCGGATCGCGTCGGCGACGGCCAGTGCCGGCTCGATGTGCCCGGCCGAGCCGCCACCGGCCACGACGACCGACAGCCCGCCGGGTACCGGAGCGGGGCTCTGCTCCCCCGCCGGCCGGGTCGTGGCCGGCGGGAACGCCCGCGTCCCGTGCGCATCCGGTGCGCCGGGGCCGCCCGGGACCGCAGGCTGGGGCCCGCCGGGGCCACCCGGGTGCGCCACCGGTGGGGACCAGGCCCCGGGACCGGGCTGGGCCTGTCCTGGCTGGGGCTGGCCGGGCTGGGACTCTCCCGGCTGGAACTGGGCAGGTTGTGGCTGACCGGGCTGGAACTGGCCGGGCCGGGCGGGCTGCCCCGGACCGGGCTGTCCCTGACCCGGCTGTCCGTGACCCGGCTGGAACTGGGCGGGCTGGAACGGGCCCGGCTGTCCCTGGCCCGGCTGGGACTGACCCTGCTGCGGCTGACCCAGCTGCGCCTGACCCGGCTGCTGAGGTTGGCCCTGCTGCTGCGGTTGGCCCTGCTGCTGCGGTTGGCCCTGCTGCTGAGCCTGGCCAAGCTGCTGCGCCTGACCGGGCTGCGGCGGCTGGCCCGGCTGCTGCGCCTGACCGGACTGCGGCGGCTGGCCCGGCTGAGCCTGGCCCTGGTGCGCCTCGCCCGGCTGCGGCTGACCCGGCTGGAACGGGCCGGGCTGGAACGGGCCCGGCTGCGGCTGCCGCGGGTAGAACTGCCCCGGCTGGGCCTGCCCCGGGTAGAACCTGCCCTGCTGTGGCTGGTCCGGCCAGGACGGGCCGGCCTGGGCCGGGCCGGGCTGCTGACCCGCCTGCGGCGGGGCACCGGCAGCGGGCTGGAACGGCCGGGCCTGGCCCGGGTGCTGCTGCTCCGGGCGTCCGGGACGGGCCACACCGGGGTGGGTCGGAGCCTGTCCCGGCTGGAACTGGCCCGGCGTCCGGGCAGGCTGCTGCGGGCCGGACCGGCCCGGCTCCGCCGGACCCGGCTGGAACGGCCCGGGAGACATCTGCCCGGGCAGCGGCCAGGCCGGACCGGGCTGCCCCGGCGAACCGGACCCACCGGCCTGTCCCGGCCCGGGCTGCCGGCCCGGGTGCGGCCCGGCACCGGGGTGCCGGGGCTGGTTCTGCGGTGCGGGGGTCTCCGGCCCGGAGGCCGGGCGGGCGCCGGTCCCCTCCGCACGGCCCGGCTGCGGGTCCCCCTGCCGGTGCTGGTCCGGTGCGCCGTCCGGCCGGGAGTCCGCCGCAGGCGGCTGCTGCTCGGCGGCCGGGGTGGCCCGGTCGTGACCGGGGTCCTGGTGCCCGTTGCCCGGGCGGCCGCCGCCGTGGGCGAGACCGCCGTTGGGCACCGCCCCGTAGGGCGGTGGCGGCGCGACGGGGAGTCCGCGGGGGCCGGTTGTGGACAGGGCCGCGGTGTCCCGGCTGTCCGGTACGGGGGTGCCGGGGCCTGCTGCCTCGGCCGCGGGCGGCCGCACCCTGGTCGTGTCCTCGGTCCCGGTCCCGGTCCCGGTGCCGCGGTCCGCACCGGGCCGGTCCTGGCCGGGATCCTGGTCGGTCGTCCGGTCCGCCGGGGACGCCGCGCCGGGGTCGCGCGCCTCTCGCGAGGCGTCCGGGGCGTCCTCGGCGGGCTGCTCGCCCGGGGCGCGGGACGGCGTCGGTCCGTCCGCGGACACCTGCGCCCCGTCGGCCGCGGCATCGGCTCGGACGTCCGGAGAGTCCGGGGAGTCGGCCGCGGAGACCTCGTCCTGGGGAGACGGGCCGTCCTGCGGGGCCGGGCCGTTCTGCGGGGTGGGCCCGGCCGCACCGTCCTGTGGCGCGGACTCCCGGGCCCCGGGCGAAGCCGGTGCCTCCGGACGGGCCTGCGGGTCGGTGGGGTGCGTCCCGCGCTGCGGATCGGGTCCGCCGGGGACGCCGGTGGGCGGCGTCGCCGGCTGCGCCGCGTCCCCGCCCGGGCCGTGGTCGCGCGGACCGCTCGGGGTGAAGAGGCTGCCGGGGGGCATCGCTCCCGGCGGGACCGGGCCGGAGGGGCCTCCGAAGCTGCCGAAACCGCCGCCGTCCCCCGCCCACGGTGTCCGGCCGGGCTCGCGCCGGGGCAGGTCGCCGCCGTTGCGGGTGGGCGGCTCGCGGTGCGCGGACGGGTCGCCGTTCACCGGCTCCGGGCCGGACGGGCCGGCATCCGGCTCACCGCTGCGCGACGTCCCGTTCGGCACCGGGCGCGGTCCCGGCTGCCCGCCGTGGGTGTAGGGGTCCCAGCCGGTGCCGGGCAGCCGCTGCGGGCCGCCGGACGACGGGACTGCCGGCTCAGCGGACCCCGGCTCCGCCCCGGGGCCGGGCGCGTGGCCCTGCGGGGTGCCGGGGACGGCGTCCTCCGGCTGCACCGGGGAACGCCCGTACGCCGCGGGACCCATGGTCGGCCGGCGGGGGCCGCCGCCCGCACCCGGCCCGGCGGCACGACCGTCGCGGCCGGTGCCGCCGTCACCCGTGCCACCGGCGCCGCCGGTCTGATCCGTGCCCGTCACGCTCTCGTGCCCCTCGCGTCGTCCGACTTCATCCGCTCCCGCGTCGCGGGAGCATCCTCAGCGCGCCGCCCACCGTGACGCCGGTCCCGGCGCCCGGTAGGGCTGCGGCAGCGGCAGGCGCAGCAGCTTCGCCACGCGCCCCTGCCCGTGTTTCCGGAGTGCGGCGATCGCCTCCGGTTCGTGCCTGGCCGCGTTCGTCAGCAGCCCGAACAGGAACATCGTCACCACCAGCGACGTACCGCCGGAGGAGATCAACGGCAGCTGCAGGCCGGTCACCGGCAGCAGCCCCACGACGTACCCGATGTTGATCGAGGCCTGGATGACCATGCCCGCGACCGAGGTCGCGACCACGATCCGCAGCCACGGATCGGTGTTGCGTGCCGCGATCCGCATGCCGGTGTAGGCCAGGGTCGCGAACAGGCCCAGCACCGCGAACGCCCCGACCAGACCCAGCTCCTCACCGATGATGGCGAAGATGAAGTCGTTGTGGGCGTTCGGCAGGTAGTCCCACTTGGCGCGGCCCTGCCCCAGACCGACGCCGAACAGGCCGCCGTCGGCCAGCGCGTAGAGCGCCTGGGTGGCCTGGTAGGCCGGGCCCAGCGGGTCGGCGGTGGCGGGCGAGAGGAACGCGGTGATCCGGCTGGCCCGGTAGCCCGCGGTGAGGCCGAGCAGCACCGCACCGGCCAGGCCACCGCCGGCGATCAGGGCGAGCAGCTTCACCGGGGCCCCGCCGAAGTACAGCAGGGCCAGCATCACGATGCCGACCGAGATCGTCATGCCCAGGTCCGGCTGCAGCACCAGCAACGTGAAGATCACCAGCGTGACCGGGACGACCGGGCTCAGCGCGTGCTTCCAGCGGTGCATCACCGCCCGGCGCGCGACCAGGACGTGCGCGCCCCACAGGGTCAGCGCGATCTTCACCATCTCCGACGGCTGCAACGACACCGGCCCGAGGGCGAACCAGGACCGGGCACCGCCACGGACCGCGCCGATCCCCGGGATCAGCACCGCGACCAGCGCGACGAGCCCCACGATCAGCAGGGCGGGCGCGGACGCCCGCAGCACCCGTGGCGGCACCCGCAACCCGACGTAGAACAGCACCAGCCCGACCCCGCAAAACATCAGCTGCCGGGTGAACACCGAGTAGGCCGAGCCGGTCGAGACCGACGACGCGGACAGCACCATGACCAGCCCGAACAGCGTCAGCAGACCCCAGACGCCGAGGACCAGGTGCAGCGAGGTGAGCGGGCGGCGCAGCCAGCGCCGCAGCCGTCGTACCCCGCCCTGGACGCCGGCCACGGCGGCCTGGCCCGCGGTGCGGTCGGGCGTCGCCGGGCTCATCGGCCGGCTCCGCCGGGAACGGGACCGAGCCCGGCGACCGCCGCGGCGAACGCGTCGCCGCGGTGCCCGTAGTCGCGGAACTGGTCCATCGACGCGGCCGCCGGTGCCAGGAGCACGACGTCGCCGGGCCGGGCGAGCTCGGCCGCGTACCGGACCGCGAGCGGCATCGGATCGGGCCGGGCGGGATCCTGCAGGTCGGAGGACACCATCGGGCCATCGTGACCCGCGGCGACCTCACGGACCGGGAGGCCGGGCGCGTGTCGGCCGAGCGCGTCGACGATCGGCGCCCGCTCGGCCCCGATGACGACGATCCCCGCGAGCCGGGACGCGTGTGCCGCGGCGAGCCTGCCCAGCTCGTCCGGCGCGACCCCCTTGAACAGGCCGCCGACCACCCACACCGTGCGGGCACCCGGACGCCGGGCCGCGATCGCCGACAGTGCGGCGTCCGCGGCGTGCGGATTCGTGGCCTTGGAGTCGTCGAGGTAGGTCACACCGGCGTGCTCGCCGACCGGGGCGCTGCGGTGCGGGCCCGGGGTGAACCCCGCGAGCGCCGCCGCGATGTGGACGGGGGCGACGCCGTGGGCCCTGGCGAGCGCGGCGGCGGCCAGCGCGTCGGTGACGCCCGGTGGCCCCGCCGGTACGACGGCGTCGGCGGCGAGCAGCTCGCCGCGGCCGAACGCCCGGTCGACGAGCATCCCGTCGACGACGCCGAGCTGGTCGGGCCCCGGCTCGCCGAGCGTGATCCCGACCCGGCGGGCGGCCGGGCTGCGGCCCAGCAGCCGGGCGGCGACCGGATCGTCGACGCCCGCGACCGCGACCGCGCCGGTCAGCGCGCGGGCCTTCGCCGCGGCGTAGCCGTCCGGGCCGCCGTGCCAGTCCAGATGGTCCGCGGCGACGTTGAGCACGACACCGGCGGCGGGCCGGACCGACGGCGACCAGTGCAGCTGGAAGCTCGACAGCTCCACGGCCAGCACCTCGGGCCCGGGTTCCGGTTCGGTCACCGCGCTCACGACCGGGTAGCCGATGTTGCCGCAGGCGACCGAGCGCGATCCGGCCGCGGCGAGCACGGCCGCCAGCATCTCGGTGGTGGTCGTCTTGCCGTTGGTGCCGGTGACGACCAGCCACGCCGGCGGCGACGGCCGTCGCGCCGCGAGCCGCCAGGCCAGCTCCGGCTCCCCGATCACCTCGCCACCGGCGGCCGCGACCGCGGACACCAGCGGGTGCCCCGGCGGCCGCCCCGGCGACGTGACGACGGTGCGGACCCCGGCCGGCAGTCCGTCCTCACGCCACGGCCGGACCCCGTCGGGCAACGTCTCCAGCGCGGCCGGGCGGTCGTCGGAGACCAGCACCGACGCGCCCGCGTCGCGCAGGGCGACGGCGCTCGCGATCCCGGAGATCCCCGCCCCGGCCACGAGCACCGTCCGGCCCGCGACGCCGGCGGGGTCGTCCGGGTCCCGGCCCGTCACGGCGATCCCGATGCCGCGAGCCATTCGCTGTAGAAGATCCCGAGCCCCATCGCCGCACAGATCGCGGCCAGCAGCCAGAACCGGATGATGACGGTCGTCTCCGCCCATCCGGCCAGCTCGAAGTGATGGTGGAAGGGGGCCATCCGGAACAGCCGTCGGCGGGCGGTGCGGAACACCACGATCTGCAGCGAGACCGACAGCGCCTCGACCACGAACACCCCGCCGATCACGACCAGGAGCAGCTCGGTCCTGGTCACCATCGACAGCCCGGCGAGCAGGCCGCCGAGGGCGAGCGACCCGGTGTCGCCCATGAAGATGCGTGCCGGGGCGGCGTTCCACCACAGGAACCCGATGCAGCCGCCCATCGCGGCCGCGGCGACCACACCGACGTCGAGCGGGTCCCGGACCTCGTAGCAACCGGCGGCCGCGTCGACCGCGCAGTTGTTGCGGAACTGCCAGAACGCGATGATCACGTAGGTGCCGAGCACCATCGCCGCGGTGCCGGCCGCGAGACCGTCGAGACCGTCGGTCAGGTTCACCGCGTTCGACCAGGCCGCGACGATGAGGTTGCAGAGCAGCACGAACCCGACGACCCCGAACGCCAGCACCGGGATGTCCCGGACGAACGACAGGCTCTCCGAGGCCGGGCTGAGGTTGCGCTCGTTGGCGAAGCGGACCGCGAGGACGCCGAAGACGGTCGCGGTCAGCACCTGTCCGACGATCTTCGACGTCTTGTTCAGGCCGAGGTTGCGCTGCCGCCGGATCTTGAGGAAGTCGTCCAGGAAGCCGACGACGCCGAGCGCGGTGGTCAGGAACAGCACCAGCAGCGCCGAGGCGCTCATCGGGTCCGGGGTCAGCAGGTGCGATCCCAGGTAGCCGACCCAGATCGCGATGAGGATCGCGACGCCGCCCATCGTCGGTGTGCCCCGCTTGGACTGGTGGCTCTGCGGCCCCTCCTCCCGGATCTCCTGGCCGAAGCCCTGCCGGGCGAAGAACCGGATCAGGTAGGGCGTGAGCAGGATGGAGACCGAGAGCGCGAGGCCCGCGGCGATGAACAGTCCCCTCACCGGCGGGCCAGCCCCTCGGTCGCCGAGCCCAGCAGGCCGGCCGCGACCCGCTCCAGCCCGGCCGCGCGCGAGGCCTTCACGAGCACGACGTCACCGGGTTCGAGCGCACCGCGCAGGAGTTCCAGCGCCGCCGCGACGTCGTCGACGTGCTCGGCGCCCGGCCCGTAGCCGGGACTGCCGACGGCCACCACCCGGCCGACACCCGCGGCGTCCGCGACGTCGACCAGCTCGGCGTGGGCCGCGTCGGCGTCGGCACCGATCTCCCCCATCGGGCCCAGCACCGCCCAGGTGCGGCGCTGCGGACCGGCGACCGACACGAGTGCGGACAGCGCGGCGCGCATGGCCTCGGGGTTGGCGTTGTAGGCGTCGTTGACGACCGTGACGCCGTCCGCCCGGTCGGTGACCTCCATCCGCCAGCGCGACGCCGGCTCCGCGGCCGACAGCGCCCGCGCGATCTGCTCCGGCGTCCCGCCCAGCTCCAGCGCGACCGCCGCCGCGGCGAGCGCGTTCGGGACCTGGTGCGCACCGACCAGCCGCAGCGTGACCGGTGCCGATCCGGCCGGGGTGACCAGCCGGAACGTCGCACGGCCCGCGACCAGCGTCTCGTCGCACGCCCGGACGTCGGCGTCGGCCGACCGCCCGAACGTGACCACCCGGGCCGGGGTACGGCTGCGCATGGCGAGGACGAGCTCGTCGTCGGCGTTGAGGACGGCGACCCCGCCGCGGGACGGCCCGGACGGGTAGCTGGGCAAGTCACCGGGGGGCAGCGCCTCGACCAGCTCGCCCTTCGCGGCGGCGATCCCGGCCCGGGAGCCGAACTCACCCAGGTGCGCCGAGCCGACGTTGAGCACGACGCCGATCCGCGGCGGCGCCACCGCGCACAGGTCGGCGATGTGGCCGGCCCCGCGGGCGGAGAACTCGAGCACGAGGTGCCGGGTCGACGCGTCCGCCCGCAGCGCCGTCCACGGCGTCCCGAGCTCGTTGTTGAACGACTCCGGCGGGGCGACCGTGCGGCCCAGCGGGGACAGCACGGCGGCCAGCAGGTCCTTGGTGGAGGTCTTGCCGGCGCTGCCGGTCACCCCGACCACGGCCAGCCCCGGCAGCGCGCCCAGCACGTGCCGGGCCAGCCGGCCCAGCCCGGCGAGCACCGCGGCGCCCCGGCCGTCCGGGTCGACGGCGCCGAGGTAGGTGTGGGAGTCCCGGCGCTCGATCGGCGGGACGACGACGGCGGGTGCGTCGACCTCCCGCCCGGCCAGCACCCCGGTCGCGCCACGGGCCACCGCGGCGGCGGCGAAGTCGTGGCCGTCGGCCCGGGCACCCGGCAGCGCCAGGAACAGGGCCCCCGGGCCGACCGCCCGCGAGTCGAACTCGACGCTCGTGACGGTCGCCGCAGCGGCCTCAGCAGGCTCGCCGGACGGGTCCGCGGCGCCGGCCGGCGGGGGGCCGGGCACCCGGTGCAACCGGCCGCCGGTCACCGTGGCCACCTCGGCCAGGGTCATCTCGATCATCGTCCGATCGCCTCCACCGGGTCCGTCCGTCCTCCCGCCGTCCTGCGTGTGGTCGTCATGAGATCGCCCGGATCGCCGTGTCCAGCTCGTCCGCGTCGTCGAACGGGTACTTGACGCCGTGTACCTCCTGGCCGGTCTCGTGGCCCTTGCCCGCGATCACGACGGCGTCACCGGGGCGGGCCGAGCGCACCGCGTGCACGATCGCACTACGGCGGTCGCCGACCTCGACCACGTCCCCCCTGGCCGGCTCCTGCAGCGCCCCGTCGAGCACGGCGCGCCGGATCGCTCCCGGCTCCTCGCCGCGCGGGTTGTCGTCGGTCACGACGAGCAGGTCGGACCGGACCGCGGCGGCGGCGCCCATCAGCGGGCGCTTGCCGGTGTCCCGGTCCCCGCCGCAGCCCAGCACGGTGATGATCCGGGCGTGCGGCTCGACCTGGGCGCGCAACGCGTCCAGCAACGCGGCGACGGCGGCCGGCTTGTGCGCGTAGTCGACGACGCCGAGCCACGGCTGCCCGGCGTCGACGCGCTGCATCCGGCCCGGCACGGACAGCCGGGCGAACCCGGCCGCCGCGGTCTCCGGGCCGATGCCGTCGGCGTCCAGGCAGGCCAGCGCGACGAGCGCGTTCGCGACGTTGTACCGGCCGGGCAGGGCCAGCGTGACCGCCTGGGCCAGGCCACCGGGGCCGACCGCGGTGAAGGTCTGGGTGCCGTCCGGGTGGGCGGTGAGCTCGCGGACCGTCCAGGTGGCCCGGGAGCCCGACGCCGACGGGTCGGCGCTGACCGTGACCGCGTCCGGGTGCCGGGCGGCGAGCCGGCGGCCCCACTCGTCGTCGACGCAGACGACGCCGTGCCGGGCGGCCTCGACACCGCGCCCGCCACCGCCGAACAACCGGGCCTTCGCCTCGAAGTAGTCGGTCATCGTCGGGTGGAAGTCCAGATGGTCCTGGGACAGGTTGGTGAAGGCGCCCACCGCGAACCGCGACCCGCCGACGCGGCCCATCGCGAGCGCGTGGCTGGACACCTCCATCGCGACGTCGGTGACGCCGGCCTCGACCATCACCGCGAACAGCGCCTGCAGGTCGGGGGCCTCCGGGGTGGTGAAGGCGCTCGCCAGCGCCCGCGGCTCGGCGCCGGGGACCCGCACCCGGGTCCGCACCGTGCCGAGCAGACCGGTGGCCCGCCCGGCGGCGGCCAGCCCCGCCTCGATGAGGTGGCCGACGGTCGTCTTCCCGGAGGTGCCGGTGACGCCCAGCACCCGCAGCCGGGCGGTCGGCTCGCCGTAGACCGCCGCCGACACCGGGCCCAGCACCTCGCGCGGGTCCGGGTGCACCAGCACCGGGAGCCGGGAGTGCCGGACCTCGGGGCGGTCGGCGCCGTCCGGGTCGGTGAGGACGGCCGCGGCGCCCCCCGCGATCGCCTGCGCGGCGAAGTCGGCCCCGTGCACGCGGGCACCCGGGACGGCCGCGAAGAGATCACCCGGCCGGACCGAACCGGCCCGCAGGGTGACACCGGTCACGGTGTGCCCGCCGGTCGCGGCGTCGAGCAGCGGACCGGGGCCGGCACCGGCCGTGCGTGGGTTCAACAGGGCACCGGAGAAGCGCCCGAGCAGGGCGATGTCGACCGGACGGACCGCCTCCGGTCGATCGGGGAGCCGGTCGCGGGTCATCGGCCGGGTCCCGTCCTCGGCGCCGGGGGCGTACGCAGCGTGGACGTCGGGCACAGCGCAGGAGATTACCGACCCGCGGGCGTCGCACCCGCCACCGGTTCCGCTGTTCCGGCCGCCGGGCGACCGCTCGCGGGCGGCGTCGCGACGGACGGTGGGACCGGCGTCACCGTACGGCCGTACGACGACACCGATACGTCCATCCGGCGCAGGCTCGCACCCGGTGGGCGGCGGGCCGGTGCCGGTGCCCGTCCCGGACGGGGTAGCCCGGACGGGTGGACGGTGCCCGGTACCGCCCGACGCACACCGGCGACACCCGGTCGCACCGGCCGGGGTCAGTGGATCTGCAGCGTCTGCGCCGGAGCGGGCTGCGTCCGCACCGGGACACCGTCGCGCTGGGCGAGGTAGGAGGCGATGTCGTGGAACAGCTCCATCGACGCCTTCCCGCCCCGCGGTGCGTCGAGCATGATCCCGACGACGAACCGCGGGTCCTGCGCCGGCAGCATCCCGGCGAAGGTGATCCAGTACTGGGACCGCGAGTAGGCACCCGTCTGTGGGTCGACCTGCTGGGCGGTGCCGGTCTTCCCGGCGACGTCGTACCCCGCGACCGCGGCCTGGGCGCCGGTACCGGCCTGCCGGTGCTCGTCCTGGGTGACGGCGGTGAGCATGGTGCGCAGGGTCTGCGCGGTCTGCGGGGACATCACCTGCACCGGCTGCGCGGGCTCGGTCGGGACCCGCACCCCGTCCGGCCCGGTGGTCGAGGCGATCACCCGTGGCGGGATCCGGACCCCGTCGTTGGCGATGGCCTGGTACATCCCGGCCATCTGCAGCACGGTCATGGACAGTCCCTGCCCGATCGGCAGGTTGCCGAACGTCGAGCCCGACCAGGTCGCCCGCGGCGGCACCGAGCCGGCGCTCTCACCCGGCAGGCCGATCCCGGTGCGCTGGCCGATGCCCATCCGCGTGAGCATGTCGGAGAACCGGTCCTCGCCGACCTTCTGGGCCGTCATCAACGTCCCGACGTTCGAGGACTTCGCCAGCACCCCGGTGAGGGTGTAGCGGTCGAGGCCGTGCGTCCAGGCGTCACGGATCTCCCGGTCGGCGACCTTGATGCTGCCGGGGACCTCGAGGACGTCCTCCGGCCGGGCGGCACCGGCCTCCAGCGCGGCGGCCATCGTGACGACCTTGTTGACCGAGCCGGGCTCGAACGGCGTGGTGACGGCCTTGTTCCCGAGCGTCGCCGGGTCCGAGGTGAGCAGCTGCGCCGGGTCGAACGAGGTGTTGTCGGCCAGCGCCCTGACCTCGCCGGTGGCCCGGTCGAGCACCACCGCCGAGCCGCTGCGGGCCCCGGAGCGGGCCGTGGCGTCGGCGAGCATCCGCTGGACCTGGAACTGCAGGTCGGAGTCGAGGGTCAGGGAGACGTCCGAGCCGGACACCGCGGGCTCCTCGGAGCGCACGCTGCCCGGGATGACGGTGCCGCTGCCCTCCGCGGTGTCGGCGATCTGGAACCCGTCCCGCCCGGCGAGCAGGTCGTCGTCGGAGGACTCCAGGCCGATCCGGCCGACCAGCTTCTGCGCGTCGGCGCTCCAGGTCGCCGCACCGATGATGTTCGACGCGAGCGTCCCGCCCGGGTACTGGCGGGCCTCGCGGCTCTCCTCGGCGATCTCGGGGAAGCGTTCGCCCAGGTCCCGGGCCGGGGCCGGGTCGACGGCCGTCGCCAGCACCACGTAGCCGCGGTCGGCGGCCAGCGCACGGCGCAGCTCCTCGGCGTCGCCGCCGGTGACGGCGGCGACCGCGTCGGCCATCGCGTTCTTGTAGCCGACGGCCTCGGCGCCCTTGATCTGGTTGATCTGCCGAGGGTTGGTGACCAGCGCCTTGGACTCGGTGGAGAACGCCAGGACGTTCCCGTCCCGGTCGGTGATCGCCCCGCGCTCGGCCGGGACGACGATCCGGCTGGCCCGCTGCTTCTCCGCGTCGGCGGCGAGCGAGCCCGCCTGCACCGTCTGGATGCTGACGAGCTTCGCGCCCGACACGAGCAACAGCGCGGCCAGCAGCACCCAGGCCAGCCGGAGCCGGAAACGCGGGTCGTCGGCCGGTGAACGGCGGCGCCGCGGGGGGCCGCCGGGTCGTGCGGGCCCCCCGCCGGGGCGCCTGGGCCGGGGCGGGGCGTAGGCCATCAGTCCTGGCCCGCCGCCCGTGCGTCGGCCGGGACCTCACGCTCGGCACCCTCGGTGGTCCCGGCGTCCGGCTCACCGGCCTGCGGAGCGGGCGCACCGGCGGCCGCCTCCGGAGCCGGTGCATCCCCCGCGGGGTCGGCCGGACCCGGTGCGGGGGGTGCCGGCGGTGCCGCGGCCGGTGCGGCCTGCGGTTCCCCGACGACGTCGACCCGCCCGTCCGGCGCGACGACCAGCCGGGCGACGTCGCGCACCGGCACCATGCCCTGCTCGGAGGCCCGCTGGGCGAGCGACGCGGGGCTCTCCAACCGCGAGACCTCCTTGCGCAGCGCCTCGGACTGCTCGGTCAGCGCACCCGTGCGCTGTCGGGCCTCCTGCAGCGCGTAGGAGTCCGCGGCGGCGGCGGTCGACAGCCACAGCGTCGCGACCAGCCCGACGACCAGCAGCACCATCACGACCATCACGAACTTCGCACGGCCGGTGTTCTCCCGGGCCGCGCTGCGCCGCCGCTGGTCCTGGGCCCGCCGGGAGTCCCCCGGCCCGCGCTGCGCCGGGATCCGCGACGACGGTGCCGTCCGGCGGTGCTGCGGACGCGGCCGGTCGCCGCCCGGCGTCCCCGGGCGCTCGATGACGGGTGTGCTCATCGCCGTTCCTGCCTCTCCGCCGTACCTGTACTGCTCGCCCCGCCCACCCGCTCGGCGGCCCGCAGCCGCACCGGGGCGGCCCGCGGGTTGTCCGCGATCTCCTCGTCCGAGGCGGTCTCCGCGCCCCGGGTCAGCGACCGGAACTCGGGCCCGTGCCCCGGCAGTTCGACCGGGAGGTCGACCGGCGTGCGCGAGCGGGTCCGCTCGGCGAGCACGCGCTTGGTGATCCGGTCCTCCAGCGAGTGGTAGGACAGCACGACGATCCGGCCGTGCGGTGCGAGCGCGTCCAGGGCCGCCGGCAGTGCCGCCGCCCAGACGTCCAGCTCCGCGTTGACCTCGATCCGCAGGGCCTGGAAGGTCCGCTTGGCCGGGTGCCCCCCGGTCCGCCGGGACGCGGCGGGGACCACCCGGTACAGCAGCTCGACCAGCTGGGCGCTGCGGGTGAACGGGGTGGTGGCCCTGGCGCGGACGATCGCGTTCGCGATCTGACCGGCGAACCGCTCCTCGCCGTACCCGCGCAGGATCCGGCGCAGGTCGGGAGCGGAGTAGGAGTTGAGGACGTCGGCCGCGGTCGGTCCGGTCGTCGGGTCCATCCGCATGTCGAGGTCGGCGTCGCGGGAGTAGGAGAAGCCGCGGTCGACCTCGTCGAGCTGCAGGGACGAGACCCCCAGGTCGAACAGGATCGCGTCGGCCGGGCCGGTACCGGCCTCGTCGAGCGCCGCACCGATCCGGTCGTAGACGGCGTGCACCCGGTGCAGCCGGTCGGAGTAGGCGGTGAGCCTGCGACCGGCGAGGTCGAGTGCCTGCGGGTCCCGGTCGAGCCCGACGACCGTGAGCCGGGGGTGCGCGGCGAGCAGGGCCGCGGCGTGGCCGCCCATGCCCAGGGTCGCGTCCACGTAGACGGCCGGCCGGTCGCGCAGCGCGGGATCGAGCAGCGCGGCGACCCGGTCGAGGAGGACCGGGACGTGCCGCTGGGCCGGTTCGCTCTCCGCCACGTCCCACCCCCCGGTGCCGTCGTTCGTCCCCGTGGTCGGTGTCGCGGTCCGTGGTACCGGTCCCGGCCCCCTGGGGGGCCGGAACCGGTGTGGACCTGTCCGTGGTCGTGCGAGCCACCGGCTCCCACGGCCGGCTCCGGCACGTCCGAAGACGCCGGGCGCCAGCGCTCCACCCGAACTCCCCAGTCGGGGTGGATCCGGCGCCGCCCCCACCCGGGGACCGTGCCGACCGGACCTGGCACCGGGGAAGGTGTGCCAGGGCCGGGCGATCACGGCACCCGGGTCGGGGCGGCGACGGTGTTGTCGCCCGTTGTCGTGCACTGCTCCTCGTGCCGCCTCCAGCGGCGCTCAGAACAGTCCGGGCAGAACCTCGTCCTGGGCCTTGGCGAACTCGTCCTCGTGCCGCTCCTGGTACTCCTGCCAGGCCTGCGCGTCCCAGATCTCGGCGCGCGTGAACGCGCCGATCACCACGCAGTCCTTGGTCAGTCCGGCGTACCGCCGCAGCTCGGACGTGATCGCGATCCGGCCCTGTCCGTCGGGGTTCTGCTCGTCGGTGCCCGAGAAGAGGTTTCGCTGGAACACCCGCGCCGACTCGTTCGTCAGCGGGGCCGCGGCGACCTTGCGCGCCATCTCGGTGAAGGCGTCACGGGTGAACACGTAGAGGCAGTGGTCCTGCCCTTTCGTGATCATGCAACCGCCTCGCAACTCGTCGCGGAATTTTGCGGGCAGCGTGAGCCGCCCCTTGTCGTCCAGCTTCGGGGTGTAGGTGCCGAGGAACACCGACCCCACCTCCACCTGGGGCACCTGTTCGCCCCAGCGATCACCACACTACCCCACAACGACCCACCGTCAACCCGAGGTGACCGTCGCACCGTCCGTTCACCGGATGTTCTCGCAGGTAGGACGGGGTGGGGCGCGGTGGGGAGCCGCGCCGCGCCACCCGGTAGCGGGACAACGGGACGCCCGACACCCCGTTCTCCCCCGCCACAGCGTCTCCGCAGCTCAGCCCCGGATTCCCGGCACCACGGCCCGTGCAGCGCGCTCCTCCGTGGGGCGCGGTGGGGGCGTCGTGGGGGCGAGGTGGGGGCGAGGTGGGGGATCCGGTGGGTGGGTGTGGGGCGCCCGTCGCGCAGCCACGCCGCACCGGACCGCGGACCGGCGTGCCGGGCCCGCCGCACGGGTCCGCGGCACCAGATGTGACGCGCTCCGCGCGCCGGGCGCGGTACCCCCGAGGCGCGCGGGATCCGCAGGTGCGCGGCCAGGGCGGAGGACCCGGCGCGCGTGCGTGCGGCGGGTCCCACCGGTCGACGCCCTACAGGATCCGTCCGATCCGGATCGCCGTGCCGAGATGCACGTGAGCGGGGCCCGGGAGCGATCGCGGCCCGCTGCGCTGCATCTCGGCGCGACGAGCCGCGCGGGTGGGTCCGGCGCGGCGGCACGCCGGGCAGGGGCGGCACGCCGGGCAGGACTGCCCGGACCGTCCACGGACGCGACGGGCGCGGCCGGGTGCGGGACCGGACGCGACGAGCGGTTCCGCCGGACGGAGCAACCGGAGGCCACGGGCACCGGTCCCCGATCCCGTCCGGGGCGGGTTTGACAGACTGGAGGGGCCCGAGCCGTCATCCGAGGAGGCCCGTTGTCGTCGAGCGCACCCTCTGCGCCGTCCGTGCCGTCCCCGTCGGCCGGTTCCCCGGCCCGGCGCCCGGACTCGACCGGCATGAACCCCGGGCCCGCTCCCGAACCGATGGACGCCGGCACGGTCGCCGAGCTCGCCGGCCGCATCGCCTCCGCGGTGCAGCGGGTGATCGTGGGCAAGCCGGACGCCGTCCGCCTGGCGCTGGTCGCGCTGCTGTCCGAGGGGCACCTGCTCGTCGAGGACGTGCCCGGGGTCGGCAAGACCTCGCTCGCGAAGGCGGTGGCCCGTTCGGTCGACGGCGCGGTCAGCCGGGTCCAGTTCACCCCGGACCTGCTGCCCGGTGACATCACCGGCAGCTCGATCTACAACCGGCAGACCTCGGAGTTCGAGTTCCGCCCCGGGCCGCTGTTCGCGAACGTCGTGATCGCCGACGAGATCAACCGGGCCTCCCCGAAGACTCAGTCGGCGCTGCTGGAGTGCATGGCCGAGCACCAGGTGACCGTCGACGGCGGCACCTACCCGCTCGGCGACCCGTTCTTCGTGGTCGCCACCCAGAACCCGGTCGAGATGGACGGCACCTACCCGCTGCCCGAGGCGCAGCGGGACCGGTTCACCATCCGGATCTCGGTCGGCTACCCGGACCCGGCGGCCGAGCTGGCGATGCTCGACGAGCACGGCGCGTCCGAGCCCCTCGACCGGATGCGGCCGGTGACCGACCTGCGCACCGTGCGCGCGATGATCGCCGCGACCCGCGGCCTGCACACCGCGGCCGAGGTGCGCCGGTACTGCGTCGAGGTCGTCGGCGCCACCCGGCGGTTGACCGAGGTCCGGCTGGGCGCGTCGCCGCGGGCCACGCTGCACCTGCTGCGCGCGGCACGGGCCTGGGCGGTGACCGCCGGCCGCGGCTACGTGGTCCCCGACGACGTCCAGGCCGTCGCGGTGCCGGTGCTGGCCCACCGGCTGCTGCTCGGTCCCGAGGGTGTCGCCGCCCGCCGTTCGGCCGCGGACCTGGTGCGCACCGCCGTCGGGCGGGTGGCGGTGCCGTCGCCGCCCCGGGGCTGACGTGACGGCGCCGGACTCCCGGCGATCCGGTGCTCCCGCCCGCACGGGCGCGCCGCCCACGGCCACCGCGCGCCGGGAGCGCCGGGCCGGCCTGACCGTGCGCGGGCGGTGCCTGCTCGCCGGGGGGCTCGCGATGGTCGTCTCCGCGGTCGTGCTCGACGAGCGCGACCTCGTCCGGATCGGCGCCTTCGTCGTGCTGCTGCCGCTGCTGGCGCTGCTGCTCGCGTTGCGGTCCCGGCGGACGCTGCAGGTGGAACGCTCGCTCGAGCCCGTCCGGATCGAGGCGGGCGGCTCGGGGACGGCGGTGCTCCGCATCGCCGGCGGCGCGCTGCTCGGGGCGCTGCGGATCGCCGACCACGTCCCCGACGCGGCGGGACCGTCGGACCGTTACCCGTCCCGGTTCACCGTGCACCGGCTGGGCCGTCGCGGTGCGCGGGTCGGGTACCCGCTGCGCCCGCAGGTCCGGGGCGCCTACCGGATCGGGCCGCTGCGCGGCCGCGGGACCGACCCGCTCGGGCTCGCCGAGTTCCGGCACGACCTGCTGCCCGCCGACCGCTGGCTGGTCCTGCCCCGGGTCACCCCGCTGACCGGGCGTCCGCCGCTCGCCGCCACCGCCGCCGGCCGTGGCGCGGAGGGCGGCAGCCGCCCCGGTCCCGGCACCCCGGACGTCCTCATCCGGCCCTACCTGCAGGGTGACGAGATGCGCCGGGTGCACTGGCGTTCCAGCGCCCGGCGCGACGAGCTGATGGTCCGCCTCGACGACCGTCCCGACCCGACCGGGGTGACGCTGCTGCTGGACCGCCGGGACGCCGCGCACCGCGGCCACGGTGCCGGGTCGAGCCTGGAGTGGGCCGTCGAGTTCACCGCCAGCGTCGCGGTGCACCTGCTGCGCCGCGGGGAGAACGTCGCGCTGGTCGACGAGTCCGGGGAGCCGCTCGACGACGGTGTCCCCTCCCCCACGGCCGAGGAGGACCAGGTGCCGCAGCGACTCGAGGCGCTCGCCGTGCTCCGGCCGTCGGCCACCGCCGGGTTCGACGGCGGTGGCAGCGGCTCGACGACCTCGGACGGGGTGCTCGCCGTGCTCGGCGCGCTCGATCCCGACGACGTGACCGCCCTGGTGGCGGCCTGGCCGCGGGGCGGGCACGCCGTCGTCCTCGACGTCGACGACTGGGGTTCGGGCACCGCCGCCGGGCGGGCCGCGGCCGGCGCGGCCGCGCTGGGCCGGGCCGGCTGGCGGACGACGGTCGTGCGCGCCGGGACCAGCGTCCACGGGGCCTGGGCCGACGCCTGCGGCACGACGTCCGTCGGAGGTGTCGGGTGAGTGCACCGACGACCGCCCCGCCCGCGGCGGCCACGCCGTCCGGCGGGCCGGGCTGGACGAGCCTGCTCCCCCCGATCGCGTCCGGCCTCTCGGTGCTGCTCGCCGGTTCGGCGACCGCGGCCGTCGTGCAGGGCGCCGGATGGCTGGCGCACGCCGTGGTCGCGGTCGCCGCCGTCGTGCTGACCGGCACGCTGCTGGTCCGCGTCCGGCCCTGGCTGGCCGCTCCCGGCCAGCTCGTCGCGCTCGTCCTGCTGGCCACCGGCTGGTTCACCCGGAGCGGGATCCTCGTGGTGGTGCCCGGGCCGGACGCCGTCCGTGAGCTCTGGGCGCTGCTCGGCGGTGCCGGCGTGCAGATCGACACCGGCATCCCGCCGGTCGCCGCGACCCCGGAGATCCTGCTGCTGGTCACCCTCGGGTTCGGCACGCTCGCGATCGCCGTCTTCGGCCTCACGGTGACCGTCGGGGCCCCGGCGGCCGGCGGGGTGCCGCTGCTGGTGGTGTTCGCCGTCCCGACCGCGCTGCAGTCCGAGCTGCTGCCCTGGTGGTCGCTGGTCGCCGCGGCGGCCGGGTTCGGCCTGCTGCTCCTGCTGCGCCCGGACCGGCTGCGGCAGGCGCCGGGCGGCGCCGCGGTGGTCGCGCTGGCCGTCGCCGGTGCGCTCCTGGCCGGTGCGGCGACGACGGCCGTCGGTACCGCGGGCCGGTTCGACTCGGCCCTGGGCTCCGGTGGCGGTGCGGACGGCTCGATCGGGCTGAACCCGTTCACCTCGCTGCGCGGGCAGCTCACCCGCAGCGAGCCGCGTGAGCTGTTCCGCGTACAGGGCCTGCAGCGGCCCACCTATCTGCGGGCGCTCACCCTGCAGACCTACGTCCCGCAGGAGGGGTGGACGGCCGGGCGGCCGGCCCCCGGCGTCCCGCTCACCGGTGCGCTGCCGCCGTCGACGTCGGGGCCGGCCACCGAGCAGGACGTGCAGGTCGAGAACCTCGGCTTCCGCGACTACTGGCTCCCGCTGTTCGGGGACCCGACCGCGGTCGGGATCGCCTCGGAGAGCTGGGCCTACGACGCCGCCGGCGGCATCGCCTACAGCGAGCGTCCCCGTTCGGAGGACGGGTGGACGCAGTCGATGCGGCTGCCCGAGCCGTCGGCCGACCAGCTGCGGGCCGCGGCCGGGCCGGTCACCGTGGACGGCGCGTACACCGACACCGCCGGCGTCGATCCGCGGGTGGCCGGGATCGCCCGGGAGGTCACCGCGGGGGCGTCCTCCGCGTTCGACCGCGCGATGGCGCTGGAGAACCACTTCACCGGGCCGGGGTCGCCGTTCACCTACAGCCTGGCCACCGCGCCGGGCGGCAACGGGGACGCGCTCGTCGACTTCCTCACCCGTGGCCGGACCGGTTACTGCGAGCAGTACGCCTCGGCGATGGCGGTCATGCTGCGGGCGGTCGGCGTGCCGGCCCGGGTCGCCGTCGGGTTCACCGCCGGTGACGAGGGCCCGGACGGGCGCACGATCACCACCGAGGACGCGCACGCCTGGGTGGAGGCCTGGTTCCCCGGCCAGGGCTGGATGACGTTCGACCCGACCCCGCTGGCGGACGGGCGGACCGTCGAGCCCGCCTACGTCCAGCAGGCCCGCGAGGAGGCCGGCGGTGCCCCGGCGGAGCAGCAGCCGCCGGCTCCGGAGCCGTCCGCGGCGCCCCCGCCGCCGGACGGCGGCGGGCAGACGCCGGAGCCGCCGCCGCCCGGCGCCGGGGAGGACGACCCCGCACCCGGTCCGGGCGGCTCCTGGTGGGTGCTGCTCGCGGTCGGTGCGGCCGTCCTGGCCGGTCTCGCCGCGCTGGTGCTGGCCCCGGGACTGTGGCGGCGACGCCAGTACACCCGGCGCTCCGGTCTCGCCCGGGCCGGCGGCTCGGGCGCCGCGACGGCCGCGTGGGACGAGATCCTGGCGGCCTCCCGTGACCACGGGGTCACGGTCCCGCCGGGCGACACGGTCCGCGGGGCGGCGGCCCGGATCGCGGAGCAGCACGGTCTCGACGGCCGTCCCGCCGAGGCCCTGCGCGAACTCGTCGAACGGGTCGAGGCGAGCTGGTACGGCGGGATGCTGCCCGCGGCCGGCACCCTCGACGGCCTCGTCGACGAGGTGCGGACGGCGATCGCCGACGGCAGCCCGTCGCTGCGGGCCCGGGTGCTGCCGGCGTCGGTGGTCCCGGCTCCGGCCCGGCGTCAGAAGGACGACGGCGACGAGCCGGACGACGACCGGGCGACCGCCGAGCCGGCCGCCCACGCCGGGGCCGATCCCGCCGACCGCGGCTGACCGCCCCACCCGTGGCCCGACCCGCCGGGCCGGGCTGGATGGACGACGGCTCCGGAGCCGTCGGCCGAACGCCCGCGCACCGTGGTTCCGACCGCAGCCACTCGGCCCGGGCGCCGGCCGGGCCCGATGCCCGTCTCCGGGACACCGTGGGTCCGCCGCGCAGGAGGCCCGGACACGACGGTGGGGCGGGACACCGTCGTGTCCCGCCCCACCGTGGTCATGTCTCCGGCCGGACGGCCGGTCAGATCACTCCTGCTCGAAGCGGCGCCGGAAGCGCTCCTCCATCCGGCCGGTGAAACCACCGGTCTCGCCGCTCGGCTTGTCCTTCGCCGGGGCGGGGCCACTCTCGGCCTGCTCCCCGTCCTTCCCGCCACGGGCACCGATCGAGGTGACAGCCAGCAGCGCACCGCCGAGCATCGCGAGGAAGCCGACGACGCTCAGCACGGGGATGTCACCCAGGTACAGCGCCTGGAACGGGATCCCGGCGACGAGCAGGACGAGGCCCAGCACGAAGACCACGGCCCCCTGGATCCGGCGCCGGCGAGCAGGCTTGCTCATCCGACCACCGCTCACCGAGGAGGCGAACTTCGGGTCCTCCTGGTAGAGGGCCCGTTCGATCTGTTCGAGCAGGCGCTGCTCGTGCTCGGAGAGCGGCATGCCTTCACCTCCGGCACACGTAATCGGACGGTAGGCCACGTCGACCCGGGTTTCCCGGCCCCGATCGACACGACGGGCGCCCCACCTGGGCGTCTGCTCTAAGAGTACGAGGCGAATCGTGCGGCGACCACCCGGACCGCCGAACCCGCACGGCTGATCGTCGAGCGGACGGCGTGGCGCGGCGTGTCGTTGCTCACCGACACCCTCTCGCAGCGACCCGGCCGGAGATCGACGCCGGGATGAACGACCGGCGACCGGTCACCGACGACACCCCTACGGCGGGCGCGCGGCGATCCGGCCGGGCGTGCCCCGGGGGGCGGGCGGAGGGGCTGCTCAGTGCCGACGGCCGAGCAGGTGCAGCCTCGGGGCGACCTCACCCAGCGCGGGCACCGCGGACGCCAGCGCGTCGAGCTCGTCGCGCTCCTCCCGGCCGGACTGCTCGTCCTCCGGACCGGGGCCGGGGAGCAACGCCTCCAGCGTCCCGTCGCCCTGCAGCGTCTCCACGCCGAGCCGCCCGGTGGCCACGGCCAGCTCGCGCAGCTGCTGCGCGTCGAACCGGCGCAGCAGGGAGTCGTCCGGGCCGGTCCGGCCGGCCGGGTCGGTGAGCAGCCGGCGGGCCTCGGCCAGCCGGCCGGTCGTGACCCGGTTGACGAAGGCGCCGTAGCGGCCGACGGTCAGCACGGACACCGCGCCGCCGGGAGCGGCGGCCGCGGCGAGCCCGGACAGCACCCGGCCCGGGTCGTCGACGACCTCGAGCAGGCCGTGCCCGAGCACGAGGTCGGCGCCGTCGGCCGGAGCGACGTCGGCGAGCGCGTCCACGTCGCCGTTGACCGGGGAGATGCGGTCGGTGACACCGGCCTCGTCGGCCCGGCGGGCGAGGGTGGCGAGCGCGTCGTGGCTGGTGTCGACGACGGTCACCCGGCAGCCCGCCCCGGCCAGCGGGACGGCCCAGGTTCCGCTGCCGCCACCGACGTCGAGCACCACCGGTGCGCTGCCGGTCGCGCGGCGGACCCGCTCGATCTCGCTGTCCAGCGCCCGGAGAACGGCGGCACCGCGCGCCGCCCCGGCCTGCTCACGTGTCGGCGATCCCACGGCCCGCAGCCTAGTGCTCCCCCGCCGGGGCACCGCGCGCCACACCCGGCGCGGCCCGCCGGGCACGGCCGCGCCGGCGGTCGCGGGGACGGCGGCGGTCCGCGGGACGGCTGTCCGGCGCCGCACGGTAGATTGCCGGTGTGCAGGTCGTCGCCACGCTCAGTCTCAAGGGCGGCGTCGGGAAGACCACGGTGGCGCTGGGTCTCGCCGGCGCGGCACAGCGGCACGGCGTGTCGACTCTCGTGGTCGATCTCGACCCGCAGGCCAACGCCACCACGGCCCTGGATCCGGAGCCGACCACCGCCACGGTGGCCGACGTGCTCGACGAGCCGCGCCGGGCCGTCGTGGAGCGGGCGATCGCCCCCTCGGCGTGGGGCGAGGGCCTGGACGTGCTCGTCGGGGCCGAGCAGACCGAACGGCACAACCACCCCGATCCGGGTGCCGCCCAGCTCTACCGGCTGGACCGGGCCCTGCAGCGCCTCGCCGGCGAGCTGATCTCCGGTGACGGACCGGGCGACGACAGCGGGCTCGCCGAGGAGCGCTACCGGCTGGTGATCGTGGACTGCCCGCCCTCGCTCGGCCAGCTGACGCGGAGCGCCCTGTCCGCGGCGGACCGGGCCATCCTGGTCACGGACCCGACGATGTTCTCCGTGTCCGGGGTCCAGCGGGCGTTCGACGCCGTGCAGACCGAACGCGAACGGTCGAACGACCGGCTGCAGCCGCTGGGCGTGCTGGTGAACCGGGTACGTCCGCGCAACACCGAGCACGAGTTCCGGATCGCCGAGCTCCGCGAGCTGTTCGGCCCCCTGGTCTTCAACAGCGTGCTGCCGGACCGCTCGGCCGTGCAGCAGGCCCAGGGTGCCTGCCTGCCGATCCAGGCCTGGGACACACCCGGCGCCCGGGACATCTCGGCCGTGTTCAGCTCACTGCTTGGGCGGGTGCTGCGCAGCGCCTCCCGGCACCGGCCGCCGGCCGCGTCGGCCTGATCCTCAGCGGGGCAGCAGCTCCTGCATCCGGGCGACGAACTGCTCGGCCTGACGCAGCAGGTCGTCGGCACTGCGCCGGTCGACGAGCCGGTCGATGCCCGCCTCGGCGGCGAGCCGGGTGCGCGAGCACGACGCGAAGAACGTCGCCCACTCCTCCAGCTCCGGCGCCACCTCGGCGAGCAACCGCCAGACGTCGCGCGGGGCACCGCGCCGCGGCCGCGGACGGGCCCGCATCGCGAGCACCGCGGCACCCGCACGGAGCGCGGCGAGATACGCGATCGGGTAGCGGTGCACCGGCTCCGGTTCCCGGTGGGCCTCGGCGAGCTGCCCGGCCGCCTGCCGGAGCAGCGCCAGCGCATCCCGGGACGGCGGGACCGGCCGGGGAGCCACCGGCCGCCCGGCACCACCACGCGCGGGCCGCGGCGCCGGGGCCGGTGCCGGTGCCGGGGACGCTTCGCCCCTCGCGCCCGTCGACCCCGCGCCCGTCGACCCCGCGCCACGGCGGGCGCCCGGTGCGGCACCGCCCGGCCGGACGCCGGAGGTGCACGCCCTCCTCGGCATCGGGAGCTGCAGCTCCAGTTCCATCGTGTCGCTCATCGGTACCTCCCGCGCTCAGTCGTCCACCCTGGTCAGGTCCCAGACCCCGGGGCCCGCCCGCATCCGCAGCACCACCTCGCGCGGTGGTTCGTGCGGCTCCGCCACCGACCGCGCCACGACCCGCCAGCAGCTCAGCCGGTCCCCGCCGACCGGCATCGGCGAGGGGAACGGCCACGGCGACTCCTCGATCCACTGGTCGCGCACCCCGGTGACCAGGTAGTGCTCACCACGGCGCGACGGCCGGCGCTGGAACTCGACGGGCTCCCCGTTCTGCCAGCGCACGTCGATGGCCGCCGGCTGCCGCCCTCGGAACAGTCGCGAGAAGCCGCCCACACCACCACGCCCCTTCCCGGTCGGCGGGCCTCGGCTCCCGCTCCCCGGTCTCGGTCCCGGGGCGCCCGGTGGCGGGATGCTTCCCCCACCCCGCACCGGACGCCCGAGTGTCGAACGCGCGTTCGACACCACCCAGTAGAACGCGTGTTCGACCGGGCCGTCAAGTCGGTCCACGGGCGCCGGCGCCCGGAGCACCCCGGCGGTCCCGGCCCGCGGGCCCCACCCGGCCGTGATGTGATGGGGGCATGCACCCGGACACCGGCGACGTCCCGTGCGCCGGCCGCGACACCGGCCGGTGCGCTCCGTGACCGCGGCCCCGGTCCGTCCCCGGCTGGTCGGGCTCGATCGCACCGACTTCGCCGACCGGCTGGGCGAGGCGGTGGAGGTCTACGTCACCGCGATGGGCTACCCGCGGTCCACGGCCCGCCAGCGCCGGTCGCTCTGGCTCGAGCACTCCTACCGGCCCGGCTGGCGCGCCGTCGGCTGGCTCGACGAACGGAACCGCCTGACCGGGATCGGCTACGGCTACTGGGGCGGGCCCGGCCAGTGGTGGTTCGAGGAGGTCCGGCGGGGCCTGCGGTCCCGGCGCGGCGACCCCGGCGCGGCCGGCCCCGAGTGGCTCACCGACTACTTCGAGCTCACCGAGCTGCACGTGCACCCGCAGACCCAGGGCAGCGGGGTCGGCGAGCAGCTCCTGCGCGCACTGGCCCGTGACACCGGGCGCGCCCGGATGCTCCTGTCCACCCCCGAGTACGGCGGGGACACGCCCGGCCGGGCCTGGCGGCTGTACCGGCGGGCCGGCTTCCGTGACGTGCTGCGCGAGCACCTGTTCACCGGCGACCCGCGGCCGTTCGCGGTGCTCGGCCGTGAACTCCCGTTGCTGTCCCCGCCGACGGTCACGGATCGTCGCCCGACACACCCGGAGTGACACCGGCACCCCCGTGGCCGGGTGGCACGATGGCCGCCATGCCGCAGCACCGCACGTCCCCCGCCCCGCGCCGCCGTCTCCGGGCCCGGTCGGCGGCCGGTCTGCTCGCGGTGCTCGTGCTGCTCGCGCTGACCGGCTGCACCCGGGTCCAGGTGGCACTGGCCGTCCAGCCGGACGACACGGTCGACGGCACCGTCGTGATCGCCACCCCGGACGGTGCGCCCGGCGGCAGCGGCCCCGAGCTCACCGTGCCGCCGGACCTGGCCGACCGGGTCGACCTCACGCCCTACGACCAGGACGGTTTCGTCGGCTCGCAGGCCTCGTTCTCGGACCTGAGCTTCGCCGAGGTCTCCGAGCTGAGCGCGCTCGGCGGCTCCGCCGGCGGCCGGGCCGGCCTGGAGATGCGCCGGGTCGGCGAGCGGATCGCGGTGCAGGGGCGGGCCGACCTCACGACGATGGCGGTGGACCGGTCGGACATCCGGCTCGCCATCAGCTTTCCCGGCGAGGTGACCGAGACCGACGGCGAGGCCGACGGCGGCACCGTCACCTGGACCTTCGCCCCCGGCGAGGTCTCCCAGCTCAACGCCTCGGTCGTGTCGACCGACCCGGACGCGCCGTCGGTGCTGGCCTGGTCGCTGCTGCTGGCCGGGCTCGTCGTCGTGGCGGCCGGGTCGACGGTGCTGCTGGCCCGGCGCGACCGCAATCCGGCGATCCGGCGGGGCTGAGCGCCCCGCCGGTGCCGGGGACTACGCGGAGAGGACCGATGCCGCCGCGGTGCCGTCCGCACCGCTGCGGTCGGTGCCCAGGCCGAGCCGGTCGACGAGTTCGGTCGTCGCCGTGGACCGGTTCAGGCAGTAGAAGTGGATGCCCGGCACGCCCTCGGCGAGCAGCCGCTCGCACAGCTCACCGGTGACCTCCATCCCGGCCTCCCGGAACGCCGCCGCGTCACCGGAGTAGGGCGCCAGCCGCTCGACCAGCGCGGGCGGCAACGGCGAGCCGGACAGCTCCGGCCCCTTGTGGAACGTCTTCTCCGAGGTCAACGGCATGATGCCCGGGATGACGGGCTGGTCGAACCCGGCGGCGGCGACCCGGTCGCGCAGCCTCAGGAAGCCGTCGGGCTCCAGGAAGAGCTGGGTCACGGCGAACTCCGCACCCGCCCGGAACTTGCCGACCAGGCGCTCGGTGTCTGCCTCCACGTCCGCCGAGCGGGGGTGACCGTAGGGGAACGCGGCGACGCCGACGCAGAACGGTCCGGACCGCTTGATCAGCGAGACGAGCTCGTCGGCGTACTCGAGACCGTCGGGGTGCTTCACCCACTCACCGAGCGGGTCACCGGGCGGGTCGCCGCGCAGCGCCATGATGTTGCGGACGCCCGCCGCGGCCAGCGACCCGATCACGTGGCGCAGCTCGTCGACCGAGTGCGAGACCGCCGTGAGGTGGGCCATCGAGCAGAGCGTGGTGTCGGTCGCGATCCGCTCGACGGTGCGCACCGTGCGGTCCCGGCTGGAACCGCCCGCGCCGTAGGTCACCGACACGTAGGCCGGGTCGAGCACCTCCAGCCGGCGGATGGCCCGCCACAGTTCTGCCTCGCCCCGGTCGTCGCGCGGCGGGAAGAACTCCACCGCGAAGAAGGGGCGGTCGACACTGATCCGTTCGGTCACCGTGGATGCAGAGGTCGTCGTCACGGGTACGAACCTTACGTGCCCGATCACGGACCGTCGGTGCGAGAAGCGGCACCGCCGGGTCCCGCCGGACCGTCGGGCCGCCGTGACCAGGACCGGGCACGGTCGCCGGGTGGGTGTCGGTCTGCCCGGATAGCCTGGATCCGTGGCCGACCCCGCAGCTCCCCCGTCCGCACCGTCCGGCCGGGCCGACGTCACGGCCCCCTGGCCCGCCCCGCTGGACGACGCACTGCCCCAGCACGTAGAGCGCGTGCTGGCCGGCTACCTCGACCGGCGCCGCACCGAGGTGCTCGGCATCGACCCGGCGGTCGCCGGCGCCGCCGACGCGCTGGCCGGGTTCGTGCTGGGCGGCGGCAAGCGGCTCCGGCCCACGTTCGCCTGGTGGGGCTGGCGCGGTGCCGGCGGCGACCCCGACTCCGGTGACGCGCAGGGCGTGCTGACCGCGATCTCCGCACTGGAGCTGATCCAGGCGTGCGCGCTGGTGCACGACGACCTGATGGACGCCTCGTCCACCCGGCGCGGCCGCCCGACCGTGCACGTCGAGTTCGCCCGCACGCACGCGGCGAACGACTGGTCCGGCCCACCGGCCCGGTTCGGTGCCGCCGTCGCGATCCTGGTGGGCGACCTCGCCCAGGTCTGGGCGGACGACATGTTCCACTCCGCGGCGCTGCCCGACGGCGCGCACGCCAGGGCCGCCGAGCCGTGGCGGGCCATGCGGACCGAGGTACTGGCCGGCCAGTACCTCGACGTGCTGGCCCAGGCCGCCGGGGACACCGCGGAGGCGACCGCGCTGCGGATCGACCGGTTCAAGACCGCGGCCTACACCGTCGAGCGGCCGCTGCACATCGGCGCGGCGATCGCCGGTGCACACCCGCAGCTGGTGAGCGCCTACCGCCGCTACGGCGCCGACATCGGGATCGCCTTCCAGCTGCGCGACGACCTGCTCGGCGTGTTCGGCGACCCGCAGGTGACCGGCAAGCCCGCGGGCGACGACCTGCGCGAGGGCAAGCGGACACTGCTCGTCGCGGCCGGCCTGCAGCGTGCCGAGCAGCGCGGCGACCGGGCCGCGCAGGAGGCGATCACGGCGGCCCTCGGTGACCCCGGCCTGGAGGACGCGGCGCTGGACCGCGCCCGTTCGGCGCTGGCCGAGCTGGGCGCGGTGCAGGCGGTGGAACAGCGGATCGCGGCCCTGACCGGGTCCGCGCTGGACGCACTGGACTCCGCGCCGGTCGCCGAGCCCGGCCGGGCCCGGCTGTTCGAGCTCGCCGAGCGCGCCACCCGGCGGTCCTGGTGAGGCGGGTCACCGGGCCCACCGACCACGTGGTCGTGGTCGGGGCCGGGCTCGCCGGGCTGTCCGCGGCGCTGCACCTGCTCGGGGCCGGGCGGCGGGTGACCGTCGTCGAGCGGGCGTCGGCACCGGGCGGCCGGGCCGGTCGTCTCGACGTCACCGACGCCCACGGCACGTACCGCCTCGACACCGGCCCGACCGTGCTGACCATGCCGGAACTGCTCGACTCGGCCCTCGCCGCGGTCGGCGAGACGACGGCGGACCGGCTCGACCTCGTCCGGCTCGACCCGGCCTACCGCGCGGAGTTCGCCGACGGCTCGGCGATCGCGGTGCACACCGACGCCGCGGCGACGGAGCACGAGATCCGCGAGACGTGCGGGCCCGGTTCGGCGGCCGGTTACCGCCGGCTCCGGCGCTGGCTCACCGACCTGTACCGGGCCGAGATGGACTCCTTCATCGGCGCCAACATGGACTCGCCGCTGTCCCTGCTCGGTCCCGACCTCGCGCGGCTGGCCGCGCTCGGCGGGTTCGGCAGGCTGGGCCGCCGGATCGCCCGGTTCCTGCCCGACGAGCGGCTGCAGCGGATCTTCTCGTTCCAGGCGCTCTACGCCGGGGTCGCCCCGCAGGACGCGCTCGGCGCCTACGGCGTCATCGCCTACATGGACACCATCGCCGGGGTCTGGTTCCCGCGCGGCGGGATGCGTGAGCTGGGCGACGCGCTGGCCGGTGCGGCCGCCGACGCCGGTGCGGAGATCCACTACGACCGCACGGTCACCGGCCTGGTGCGATCCGGTGACCGGGTCACCGCCGTGCGGCACGCCGCTGCCGACGGCGGCGACGGAGCCGAGATCCCGTGCGACGCGGTGGTGCTCACGCCCGAGCTCCCCGCCGTCTACGACCTGCTCGGGCGCACCCCGCGCCGGCCGGGCGGGGTGCGCTGGTCGCCGTCCGCGGTCGTCGTGCACGCCGGGATGCCCGCCCCGCGCCCCGGCGCGGCGACCGTTCCCGAGCACCACCACACGATCTCCTTCGGGGCCGCGTGGTCGGGCACGTTCCGCGAGATCGTCGACGACGGCCGGCTGATGTCCGATCCCTCCCTGCTCGTCACCCGCCCCGGGGTGACCGATCCCGGCGTGCAGCCCGGCGGTCGCGAGCTGATGAGCGTGCTGGCACCGTGCCCGAACACCGAGGTGGCGCCGGGCATCGACTGGGACCGGGTCGGACCGGCGTACGCCGAGGAGCTGTTCGGCGTGCTGGCCGAGCGGGGGCTGGTCGACCCCGGCGTCGAACCGAGCTGGACCCGGCGGTGGACCCCGCAGGACTGGGCCGCGGAGGGCATGGCGGCCGGGACCCCGTTCTCGGCCTCGCACACGCTGGCCCAGACCGGGCCGTTCCGGCCGCGGAACCTGGTGCGCGGCACCGCGAACGCCGTCCTCGCCGGGTGCGGGACGACGCCGGGGGTCGGCATCCCGCCGGTGCTGATCTCCGGACGGCTCGCGGCCGAGCGGATCACCGGGCCCGGGCCGGGCACCCGGATCGGGCCCGGCGCGGGGGCGCGGACGCGGCACTGAGCCGGGCACGTCCGGCCGGGCACGCCCGGACCCCGGCCGGTTCCGGCGGTCCGTCCGGGACGGGCTGTGTCCAGGGGCGGAGCGGGCCGGTGAGGGTCGCCGTGGGACCATCCATCGCACCATGACCGCGCAGCCATCGCCCCCGCTCCCCCGCCCCGCGGGCCCGGTGCCCGAGGCCCCGGCCGGGGACGTGCCCGGCACTCGGGCGTCGTCGCGACCGGCGTGGCGGGCAGGGCTCGCCGACCGGCTCGGCCGGCCCCCGCGCGGCATCCTGCTGCTCGGCCTCGCCGGGACCCTCCTGATGCTCGCCGGGGCACCCGGCGGCGGTGGCATCCCGATGCGGGACCCGGTGCTGGGCAACTCGTGGCTGTCGTTCGTCCGGTACGGCCACGGTCAGCTGCTCGCCTCGATCGTCATCCTCGGCGGCCTGACGCTGATGGTCTGGGCGTGGGTCCGGCTGGGCCGCGAGGTGCTCGCACACCGGCTCGGGGGCCGGGCCGTGCTCACCCTCTCGGCGGTGTGGGCACTGCCGATGCTGGTGACCCCGCCGCTGTTCACCCGGGACCCGTACAGCTACCTCGCCCAGGGCGCGCTGCCGCTGGCCGGGTTCGACCCGTACGTCTTCGGGCCGGACGCCATGGGCGGGGTGCTCACCGACAACGTGCACTTCTTCTGGCAGGAGACCCCGGCGCCCTACGGCCCGCTGTTCATCCTGCTCGCGCAGGGGATCGCGTGGCTGGTCGGCCAGAACGTGCTGCTCGGCGTGATCGTCATGCGGCTCTCGCTGGTCACCGGGGTGCTGCTGCTGGTCGCGGTGCTGCCGACGCTGACCCGGCTGCTCGGCGGGCGGCCCGCGGTCGCGCTGTGGATCGCCGTCGCGAACCCGGTGATGATCGTCCACATGATCGGCGGGGTGCACAACGACCTGCTGGTCGTGGGGCTGCTCCCGCTCGCCGCGCTGCTCGCCCTGCGCGACCGGTTCGTCGCCGCCGTCGCGGTCGCCTCCCTGGCGATGGCGGTGAAGGCCTCGGCCGGGCTGATCCTCCCGTTCCTGGTGCTGGTGTGGGCGGCGAAGCTGACCGGCGGGTTCTGGGCGCGGCTCGTCCGGGCCGGTGCGCCGTCGGTCGTGGTGTACCTAATCGTGTTCGGCGGCAGCACCTGGCTGACCGGACTCGGTCTCGGCTGGCTGCCCGCGCTGAGCGCGCCGTCGATGATCGTCAACTGGCTGTCCTGGTCCACCGGCGCCGGTCAGGTCGCCGGGAGCCTCGCCCGGATCGTCGTCGACGAGGTCACCATGCAGGCCTTCGTCGAGGTCTTCCGGGCGATCGGCGGCGTGCTGCTCGCCCTGCTGATCGCGGCGCTGTGGTGGCGGTCCCGCGACGGCGGCACGACGGCGGTCCGCAACGCGGCGATCGCGATGGCGTTCGCCGCCGTCCTCTCGCCGACCACCCTCCCCTGGTACCTGAGCTGGGGGTTCTGCCTGCTCGCGATGGCCGCCTGGAGCGAGCGCGGCCTGCAGTGGGTGATCGCGGGCTCGGTCTGGCTGATGATCGTCTACTTCCCGAACGGCGAGACAGCGCTCTACGCCTGGCCGTTCCTCGCGCTGTGCGCCGCGGCCGCCGTGCTGGCGGCGGTCTCGCTGCGCCGGCCCGACCCGCTGGGGCTGCGCGTGCGGTCCCGGCCCGATCCCGCCGTGGCGTCCGACGGTGCGGTCCCCCGCCGCTGAGCGGGCCGGGCGGGTCGAGCTGGACGCCGCCGGCCTGAGCGACCCCGGACTGCGCGCGGCCTACGCCGCCTGCCGTGACCTGCACGCCGAGTACGGCCGGACGTACTTCCTCGCGACCCGGCTGCTCCCGCCGGGGCGCCGGGTCGACATCCACGCGCTCTACGGGTTCGCCCGGTACGCCGACGAGATCGTCGACGACCCGGACGGTGCCGGCGGCGGCGAGCCGGGCGAGCGGCTCGACCGGCTGGGCGACGAGCTGGATGCGGCGCTCGACGGCGCGCCCCGGCCGGGCGGGCGCCCGGAGGTGCTGGCCGTCGCCGAGACCGCCCGCCGGCACGACCTGGACCCGCAGCTGTTCCGGGACTTCCTGACGTCGATGCGGATGGACCTCACCGTCACCGGCTACGCCACGGACGCCGAGCTCGGCGTCTACGTGCACGGCTCCGCCGCCGTGATCGGGTTGCAGACCCTGCCGGTGCTCGGCACGGTCGCGCCCCGCGCCGAGGCCGAGCCGTACGCGGCGCTGCTCGGCGTCGCGTTCCAGATGACGAACTTCCTGCGCGACGTCGGGGAGGACCTCGACCGCGGGCGGGTCTACCTGCCGGCGGACGAGCTGGCCGCGTTCGGCGTCGACCGTGAGCTGCTGGCGTGGTCCCGCCGGACCGGACGGACCGATCCGCGGGTCCGGCGCGCGCTCGCGCACCTCGTCGCCCGGACCCGCGCGACCTACCGGCGCGCCGACCCCGGCGTCGGGATGCTGGAACCGGTGTCCCGGGCCTGTGTCGGCGCGGCGCGGACGCTCTACGCCGCCATCCTGGACGAGATCGCCGACGCCGGGTACGACGTGCTCGGCCGTCGGGTCGTCGTGCCGGACCGGCGCCGCGCCGCGGTCGCGCTGCCCCGGCTGGGCCGGGCGCTGGCCGCCCGCGGCGTGCAGCTGGCCCGGGAGCGCGCCGGCGGCGCCCCCGGGGTACCCGGGGTCAGAAGGCCATCGCCTGGGCCCGGCGCTTGATCTCCTTGTGCCGCCCGGCCTTGATCGCACCGATCGGCGAGCCCGGCAGGGTCTCGTCCTCGGTGAACAGCCAGGTCAGGATCTCGTGGTCGGTGTAGCCGCCGTCGCGCAGCACGACGATGGTGCCGGACAGGCCACGGACGACGTCGTCGCCGTCCAGGAACGACGCGGGCACCACGACCTCCTTGTCGTGGCGTAGCGACAGCAGCCGGCCCTCACGGACCAGCTGGGCGACGCGGGAGGCAGGGATCGACAGCCGTGCGGCGACGTCGGAGACGCTGAGCGTCTCGGCGGTGACGGCCGCGGGGAGGGTCTCGCTCACAGCCGGACACTCTCCCACACCGGCCGGCGGACGCCACCCCGGCCACGCCGGTACGCCGGCGGCCGGCACGCGGGGCCACGAACCCGTCACCCTCCGCCGGAGCGATCCGTGCCCCGGACCACCTGCACCGGCGCCCCCGGTCGCTGAAGTAGCCTCACCTCCCGTGAGCGCACCGTCCGGACCCGCCGATCCCGGCATACCGGGTGGGGCCGGGCGGACGGTGGCCGACGGCCCCGGGCCCGTCCTGCTCGACGGGCGGTACGCCGTGGGACCGGTCCTCGCGCGTGGCGGGATGTCCACGGTCTACCACGGCACCGACACCCGGCTGGAGCGCGCGGTCGCGATCAAGGTGATGGACCCCCGGATGGCCGGGGACCACGCCTTCCGGACCCGGTTCGACCGGGAGGCGCGGCTCGCCGCCCGGATCGACCACCCGTCCGTCGTCGCCGTGTACGATCGCGGTGCCGTGCCGGCCGGCCCGCTGGGCGAACCGAGCCTGTTCGTCGTCATGGAGCTGGTCGACGGCGGCACCCTGCGGGACGTGCTGCGGGCCCGCGGCGCGCTCGGGCTGCCCGCCGCGGCCGGGGTGCTGGAACCGGTGCTGGCCGGGCTGGCCCGGGCACACCGGCTCGGCATGGTGCACCGCGACGTCAAGCCGGAGAACGTGCTCATCTCCGCGGGCGGCGAGGTGAAGGTGGCCGACTTCGGGCTGCTCACCGCGGCCGCGGAGGCCGGGGTCAGCCACGCCGGGATGATCCTCGGGACGATGGCCTACCTCTCCCCCGAGCAGGTCGTCTCCGGCCGGGCCGACGGCCGCAGCGACGTCTACGCGGCCGGGGTCGTCCTCTACGAGATGCTCACCGGCGAGCCGCCCTACACCGCGGACAACCCGCTGTCGGTCGCCTACCGGCACGTGAACGAGGACGTGCCCCCGCCGTCGCTCCGCGCACCGGGCCTGCCCCCCGCCGTCGACGAGCTGGTCGGCCGGGCCACCGCCCGCGACCCCGACCGGCGGCCGGTCGACGCCGAGCACTTCCGCCGGGAGCTGGTCGCGGTCGCCGACCGGCTCGGCCTGCCGCGCACCGGTGTCCCGCGCCCGCCCGGTCCCCCACCGCCGGACGACGGCGCCACCCTCCCCGCCGCCGGGCCGCACCGGGTGCGGGCCGAGGCGATCGCCCGCCCGCCGGGGACCCGGGTACAGCCCCGGGGCCTGCACGGCACCGCCGTCACCCCGGCCGGCGAGCCGGAGGCGTTGTCCGGTGCCGAGCTGGGGGCCGGCCGGCGACGCAGCCGCCGCGTGTTCACCGTCTGGATGGTCCTGCTGGTGCTGCTCGCCGCGCTGGCCGGCACCGGGGCGTGGTGGCTGGGGTCCGGCCGCTGGACCACGATGCCGTCGGTCACCGGGCTGGACCGGGAGCGGGCGACGGCGCTGATCGCCGAGTCCGACCTCACCCCGACGGTCACCGAACGGGCCGAGGACGACGTCGCGCCGGACCTGGTCGCCGAGGTCGCCCCGGCGCCGGACACCCGGGTGCTGCGCGGCTCGACGGTCACCCTGTTCGTCTCCACCGGGCGTCCCGCCGTACCCGACGTCCCGGCGGGCAGCGCGGTCGCCGACGCCGAGACCGCGATCCGGGAGGCCGGCCTCACCCCGGTCCGCTCGACGGCCGCGCAGGAGTACGACGCCGAGGTCCCCTCCGGCGCCGTCATCCGGACCGACCCGCCGGCCGGCACCCGGGTGCCGGGCGGTGCGGCGGTCACCCTCGTCACGAGCAGCGGTGCCGAGCCGGCGCCCGCGCCGGAACCGGACGTGGAGACCCCGGCGGAGTCGGTGCCGTTCGTGGTCGGGATGGACGCCGACGAGGCCGAGGAACTGCTCGAGTCCCAGGGCTACGACGTCGACATCAAGCGCAGCTTCCCGTTCGGGCGCCGGAACGGGAAGGTCGTCGGCCAGGACCCGTCGGCCGGGTCGGGCGAGCCGGGCGACACGGTCACCCTCACCGTCCTCTAGCTCCTCCCGGCCACGAGACCGAACCGCTCCCCGGCGTCCGCGGTGACCGCCGGCAGCTGGGCCCCGTCGACCGTGACCGCGTAGGCACCGACCCGGACGGCGTACCGGGCGGCGTCGGGCAGCGTGTCGCCCGCCGCGAGCCGCACGGCCACCGCGGCGAGGAAGGCGTCCCCGGAGCCGGTCGTGTCGACCGGCTCGACCGCCAGCGCGTCGACCGGGGTCCGGACGCCGTGCTCGGTGACCACGCAGCCCTGCGCACCGCGGGTGACGACGGTGCGCCCGACCGGGTGCTCCCCCAGCAGGGCCGCCTCGTGCTCGTTGACGACGAGCACGTCGGTGCTCTCCAGCAGGCCGTCGGGCACCGGCCCGAACGGCGACAGGTTCAGCAGCACGGTCGTCCCGGCCGCGCGGGCGGCCGTGGCGGCGGCGAGGACGGTGCCCAGCGGGCTCTCCAGGGACAGCGTGAGCACCGCGACGCCGTCGAACGAGGGCAGGTCGGCGGCCGCCAGCGTGGCGTTGGCCCCCGGCGAGACGACGATCGTGTTGTCCGCGGCCGCGTCGACGGTGATCACGGCGGTGCCGGTCGCGGGGCCCCGGCGGACGGCGACCCGGGACACGTCCACCCCCGCCGCGGCGACGGCGTCGCGGACCAGGGTGCCGTGCCCGTCCGTACCGACCGCGCCGACCATCGCCACGTCACCACCGAGCCGGGCCATCGCCACCGCCTGGTTGGCGCCCTTGCCGCCGGGACCGACCACCAGGTCCGCTCCGGCGACCGTCTCCCCGGCGGCGGGGAACCGGTCGGTCCGTACCACCAGGTCGGCGTTCAGCGATCCGACGACCAACACCCTGTTCACACGTCCTCCTCGTCCGGTCTGTTCCCTGCACGATCGCACGCCGGGGGTCAAGCGCGTGATGGGAACGGCCCGGGTACCCGGCGCACCCCGGTAGTCTCGGCGGATGACCGGACCGGGGACACGGCGGGTGACCGCGGCGATGGTGGCCGAGCGCGCGGGCACCAGCGTCTCGACGGTGTCCCTCGTGGTCAACGGGAAGTCCCGGGGGCGGGTGTCCGCGGTGATCACCGAACGCGTCCGGGACGCCGTGGCCGACCTCGGCTACGTCGTCGACCACGTGGCGAGCTCGCTGGCCAGGGGATCGACCGATCTCGTCGTGCTGCTCGCCCCGGACCTGACCAACCCGTTCTTCGGGCGGGTGGTGTCCGGTATCCGCGAGGCGCTCGGGGAGCACCACCAGCTGATGCAGTCGGTCATCACCGGCGGGGAGCAGCCGACCGCGGGGAGCGTCCGCCGGGTGACGGCGTTCCGCCCGGCGGGGCTGCTGGTGCACGCCCCGTCCGAGGACTTCCTCGACGACCTCGACCCGGGCGGGCCCCCGGTGGTGCTGCTCGACGCGCCGGGCTTCGCCGACCGGGCCGCCACGGTCACCTTCGACCTGCGCCCCGGGGTGCGGGAGCTGGTCCGGCACCTGGCCGGCGCCGGGCACCGGCGGATCGCCTACCTGGACGGGTCGACGCCGTCGGCGACCTTCACCCTGCGCCGTGGCCTGCTGCGCGACCTCGGGGCGGAGCACGGGCTCACCGTGCTCGGCACCGGGCCGGCGGACACCGTCGCGGCCGGGCTGACCCTGGACGCCGCGGCCACCGCCGCCGCCGCGGCACTCCCGGGCTGGCGGGCGGCCGGGGTCACGGCGGTCGTCGCCGCCGCGGACACCCTGGCCTACGGCGTGCTCGCCGCCGCCCGGGAGGCCGGGCTGGCGGTGCCGGGCGACCTCGCCGTCGCCGGGTTCGACGACCTGCCCTACTCCCGGGTGACCGCACCGGCGCTGACCAGCGTCGCGCTGCCCGCCGAGGAACTCGGCCGGGCGGCCGCGCGACGCCTCACCGACCTGCTCGGCGGCCACCGCACCGCGGCGACCGGACCGTTGCCGACCGGCCTGGCGGTGCGGGGCAGCACCGGCCCCGGCTGAGCGGGCTCAGCCGCGCAGCATCTCCGCGACGAGGAACGCCAGCTCCAGGCTCTGCTGGGTGTTCAGCCGCGGGTCGCACGCCGTCTCGTAACGGCCGGCCAGATCGGTGTCGGAGATCCGCTGGGCGCCGCCCAGGCACTCCGTCACGTCCTCACCGGTGACCTCGACGTGGATGCCGCCCGGGTGGGTGCCCAGCGAGCGGTGCACCTCGAAGAAGCCCTGCACCTCGTCGACGATCCGGTCGAAGTGCCGGGTCTTGTACCCGGTGGAGGCCTCGTGGGTGTTGCCGTGCATCGGGTCGCACTGCCAGATCACCTTGTGCCCGGAGGCGGTGACCTTCTCGACGATCGCCGGCAGCACGTCGCGGACCTTGTCGTTGCCCATACGGGAGATCAGCGACAGCCGGCCCGGACGGTTGTGCGGGTCCAGCCGCTCCACGTACTCGACGGCCTGGTCGGGCGTCGTCCCCGGGCCGATCTTGAGACCGATCGGGTTCGCCAGCAGCTCGGCGAACGCGATGTGCGCGCCGTCGAGCTGGCGGGTGCGCTCCCCGATCCAGAGGAAGTGCGTGGACAGGTCGTAGAGCCGGGGCGAACCGGAGACCGGGTCACCGTCGCGCTCGAGGTCCAGGCGCAGCAGCGAGCGCTCGTAGTCGAGCAGCAGTGCCTCGTGGCTGGCGTAGAACTCGACCTGGTGCAGGTTGTGGTCCTGCACGCCGCAGGCGTCCATGAACCGGACCGCGCGGTCGATCTCCGCGGCGACGGCCTCGTAGCGCACCCCGGCCGCCGACGTCCGGACGAAGTCCTTGTTCCAGTCGTGCACCTTCGTCAGGTCCGCCAGGCCGGTCGCGGTCAGCCCGCGGACCAGGTTCATCGCGGCCGAGGCGTTGGCGTAGGCCCGGATCATCCGCGACGGGTCCGGGGTGCGGGCGGCCAGGTCGGCGGGGAGCCCGTTGACGATGTCCCCGCGGTAGGACGGCAGGCCGGTCGCGTCGGTCGGGGAGCTGCGCGGCTTGGCGTACTGCCCGGCGATCCGCCCGACCTTCACCACCGGCAGCGAGGCGCCGTAGGTGAGGACGACGGCCATCTGCAGCAGCGTGCGGATGGTCGCCCAGATGTGCGGCTCGGTGTTGTCGACGAAGGTCTCGGCACAGTCCCCGCCCTGGAGCAGGAACGCCTGCCCGTTCGCGACCTCGGCGAGCCGCTGGGACAGCCGGTCGACCTCGGGGGGCAGCACGATCGGCGGCACGGACTCCAGGACCGTGCGCACGTCACCGACGCGGGCCGGCTCGGGCCACTCGGGCTGCTGCGCTGCGGGGCGGGACAGGGCGTCGTCCAGGGCGGAGCGCAGGTCCGCGGGCAGCGGCGGCAGCTCCGGGAGGACGTCGATCGGCGCATCGACGGACCAGTTCACGACGACCAGCCTAGGCCGAGGTGCTTTCCCGGCGGGGCCCGGCCCCCGCGGCGCGGAACTCCTCGATGGCCTCCCAGCGCTGGAGGTTGTGCCGGGCGTCGGCGAGCGCGTCGTGCGCCTCGCGGGGCGGCGGGGGCAGCGCGGGACGACCGGCGTCCTCCCAGCGCTGGCGCAGCTCCCGGGTGAACCGGGGCATCGCCCGGGGCAGCGCCGGCATCGACCCCCAGAGCTGGCACAGCGCCACGTGGTCGTAGGCCGCGATCCAGGCCCACAGCTCCACGTCACCGGGGCCCGAGGTGCAGAACTCCAGGATCTCGTCCCGGATCCGGGACCGCGACATCCAGGCACGGTCCGCCGGGGAGGGCAGCTTGGGCAGCACGTTCGCCCGGACCCACTTGCCGGCCCGGTCCGGGTCGAACTCGGTGGAGACCGCGTAGAACTCGCGGCCGTCCTCGGCGACGATCCCGATCGACACCAGGTCGATCGTGGTGCCGTCCTCGATGAACTCGCAGTCGTAGAAGAAGCGCATGTCCGTCCCGGTTGCCGCCCGACGCGTGCGGGGGTGTCCCCGCCCGGCGGACCACGGTACCCACCCCGCGTACGGGCGCCCGGGCGCCGTCGTGATCACGGACCGGCAGGCGTCCGGCCGGATGTGGCCGCCGGGCCTCCCGATCGGCCGTCACCGGGGACCGGGCTCAGCTGGCCCGGGAGTCGGGGACGTTCGCGTCCGGCCGGCCGGTCGCCCCGCGCGACGTCGCCGGCGGCGGCGCGCCCGCCGCGGCCCGTTCCTTGACCGAGGCCGCGTACCGGTCGACGTAGGTCTGCCCGGACAGCTCCATCAGCGAGTACATGATCTCGTCGGTCATCGACCGCTCGATGAACCGGTCCCCGGCCATGCCCTCGTAGCGGGAGAAGTCCAGCGGCTCCCCGATGACGATCCGCACCTTGCGCGGCCGCCACATCTTCGAGCCGATCGGGTTGACCCGGTCGGTCCCGACCATCGCGACCGGGATCACCGGCACGCCGGCCTCCAGGGCCATCCGGGCCACCCCGGTCTTGCCCTTGTAGAGCTTGCCGTCGGGCGAGCGGGTGCCCTCCGGGTAGATGCCCAGCAGCTTGCCCTCCCCGAGCAGCCGCACCGCGGTGTCCATGGCCGCCCGGGCCGCGGAGCCGCCGGAGCGGTCCACCGGCACCTGGCCGACGCCGGTGAAGAACACCTTCTTGAGCCAGCCGCGCAGTCCCGGCTCGGTGAAGTACTCCCGCTTGGCCAGGAACGTGACCCGGCGCGGCAGCATCAACGGTAGGAAGAACGAGTCGGCGACGGCGAGGTGGTTGCTGGCGAGGATCGCGCCGGCCCCCTCGGGGACGTGCTCGGCGCCCCGGACCTCGGGCCGGCAGAACAGACGCATCAACGGACCGAGCAGCACGAACTTGGACCACCAGTACAGCACCCTGCGCTGCCTCCCTACCGACTTCGCGGCGTCAGCCTACGGAGCGCCCCGCGCTCCTCACAACGGGGCCGTGGTCACCGACCGGCGGCGTGACAGGATGGCACCGGCACGCGCCGGGAGGGACGGGCATGGACGCTGCACGCGACCGCGACGATCGGCCGGACGACGAGTTCGAGTCCATCGTCGCGGGCTGGCGCGACGAGGGCTCGGTGCCGGACTGGCCGGACCCCGGGGAATCCACCGGGCCCACCGCGCACGCCGATCCCGCCGCACCGGCCGTCCAGCCGGGCGAGCGGCCGGGACACCGGCCCGGCCCGGCCGCGGAGATCGACTCCGACGAGGGGCACTACCACCCGCCGGACCCGCCGCCGCTGCCGCGGCCCGGGCCGCCCGCCGTCGTCGGTGGCGGGCTCATCGTGTTCGGCGTGCTGCTGTGCGTGGCGCCGAGCGTGCTCGGCGTCGGCGGCACCTGGCCGCTCCCGCTCGGGCTGGTGCTCGTCGCCGCCGGGCTGACCTGGCTGGTCCTGCGGCTGTGGACCCCGGACCACGGCGACGACGCCCCCGACCCCGACGACGACGGCTCCCGGATCTGACCGTCCGCCGGTCACGGCCGGGCCGCGGCGCCCGCCCGCCACCGCGGGTCGCCGATCGGCACGATCGTGGCGAGCAGGTCGTCGAGGCCGGCCACGGCCAGTGCGACGCAGGTGTCGGCCGCCCCGTAGTAGATCTTCACCTCGCCGTCCGGCTCGGCGACCATGCCGCACGGGAAGATCACGTCCCCGCGGAAACCGGTCGTCTCGTAGTGCTCGCGCGGGCTGAGCAGCGGCTCCGGTGCCAGCCCCACGACGCGGGCGGGGTCGTCGAGGTCCAGCAGCACCAGACCGGCGTGGTAGCGCTTGGTCCAGTGCTGGTCGCCCCAGGCGGACAGCGGCCGGTCCGAGCGGCCGACCACGTGCACCGCGGCCAGCCAGCCCTGCGGGGTGCGGATCGGCGGGGCGGCCGGGCCGATCTTCGCGCCGCCGTAGGGCACCTCCTCGCTGCCCAGCACCAACCGTGCGCCGCCCCAGTGCACCAGGTCCGGGGAGCGCGACGCCCAGATGTCGAAGCTCTCCGGGTCCGCCCGCCCGTAGCTCGCGAACGGGCGCTCCAGCCGGTGGTAGGCGCCGTCGATCCGCTCCGGGAACAGCACCGTGTTCCGGTTGTCGGGCACCGTCGTGCCGTGCAGCTCGAACCGGGCGAGATCGTCGGTGGTGAGGACGGCGCCGAGGATCCCGTGCGCGGTGTCGACGGCGGCGGTCAGGTGGATCCGGTCGTCGATCACCGTGATCCGCGGGTCGTAGACCCGGCGGATCTCGCTCCGGCCGAACCGCGGGTCGGCCAGGTCGTGCCACCACTCGCGGGCCTGCTCCACGGTGAGCACCGGCCGGGGGTCGACGGTCCAGTCCACCCCGTCGGGACTGCGGGCGAGCCCCAGGCAGCTGCCCGCGAAGTCGGCGCCGCCCCGGTAACCGTGGTCGTCGCGGAAGACCATGACGTACTCCGCGCCGGAGCCGGTGCCGATCTTCGCGACACCGGCGTTGAACACGCAGTCGGCCGGGTACGGGACGTCCGACGCGGTCAGCACCGGGTTGCCGGGGTGGCGCCGCACGACGGCGGGGCTCATGCCTCCTGCCCCCGTGCGGCGAGCGCCTGTTCGTACTCCGCGCGCATCTGGTCGCCACCGCCGCGGCGCCAGTCGGCGATCGCCTCGTCCCAGGCCGAGACCGGCAGCCGGCCGAGGAAGATCTGGTTGCGGGTGTCGTCGAGCGCCTTGTACAGCGACTTGCCCTTGATGGACTTCGTCGGCGAGTACAGGCCGCTCGTGGCGTTCGTGACCGCGGCCGGCATCGAGGCCACGAGGTTGTCGTAGACCATGTCGGTCGCCTCCGGGTGCCCGGCGTAGTAGATCGGCATCGGGCAGTCGACGAGGTACTGCGTCGGGAACGCGCTCAGCGCCGTCTCGCTGGCGCCGAGGTCGTTCTGCACCGGCTGGCCGCCCTCGAACGCGAAGTGCCTGCCCTCGGTCCCGTAGCGGCGGAACAGGTACTCCTCGGACCCGAACGGTGTGGCCAGCCAGTTCAGCAGGCTCAGCATGGTCCGGATCCGCTCGGGCGAGGCCTTGTCCAGCGCGGTGATCGAGTGGTTCGACGGGCCGACCCACAGCGGGCCGGGACCGCCGTCCGGGCCAGGGACCACCGGCAGGGCGATCTCGTAGGAGTCCCCGGCGACGTTCTGCTGGTAGTAGGCGTTGAGGCCGGGGAAGGTGTCCTGGGCCATCAGCCCGGAGCCCTCGTTGAACCACAGCTTCAGGTCGGCCCGGGAGACGCTCACGCTGTCCGGGTGCACCAGCCCCTCGCGGATGAGCCGGGCGCCGATGTCGAGCACGTCCTTGAAGCCGTCCAGCTCCCGGTAGTAGACGAACCGCGGCCCGTCCAGCGCCCAGGTGTTGGGCAGCCCGAGCATCCGGGACAGCACGATGTCCGGGACCTGGCAGAAGGCCCAGCGGTTGGCCGGGACGTCGGTCAGCTCGCGGGCCATCCCGATCAGGTCGTCCACCGAGCCGAAGTCCGTACCGACCCCGCGCTCGGCGAACAGGTCGGCCCGGCAGAACAGCTGCTCGGTGTTCAGCACCCCGCGCGGGACGGGCACCGCGTAGATCCCGCCGGAGTACACGCAGGACCGCCAGGACTCGGTCGGGATGTTGGCCAGGAACGGGTAGTCCAGGATCGCGTCCCCGGACAGGAACTCGGTGAGGTCATGGGCCCGCGCCTCCAGGAACTGCGGCAGGTACGGGAAGTCGACGTCGACGTTGAACACGTCGCCCAGCACGTCACCCGCCACCGAGGTCGCGAACTTGCTCGCGTAGTCCGCGTCCGGGGTGATCGTGACGTCGACCCGGCTCCCCAGCCGGGCGTTCAGCTCCTGCCAGTAGGCGTTGCGGTCCTGGGTGGGCGGGATCGGGGACACGGTGCGGGTGCTCCCGGTGAACGGCGTGCCGTCGCCGGGGGTGCGCCCGCCCAGCACGACCGGACGCTCGGCGGGGAACGTCCGGTACGCGTCCGGCATCCGCGGGTCGACGGTCGGCAGGTCCGGCGCCGGCCCGGCGAAGCGCCGGTAGGTCGGCAGCGCGACCGGTGCGTTGATCGCGGCGACGTCGGTCGAGCGGGTGACCGTCGAGCAGCCGACGAGTCCGGGTGCGGCGAGGACGGCGAGCGTGCCGCCCAGCAGGGTGCGCCGGTTCATGCGGGTCATCCCTTCACCGCCCCGGTCAGCACGCCCTTCGCGAAGTGGCGCTGCAGGAACGGGTAGACCACCAGGATCGGGACGATCGCCACCACTAGGATCGCCATCTGGATCGACGTCTGCGGCGGTAGCTGGTCGACCGCCCCGAGATCGGACCCGCCCAGCTGGGCGTTGTCGACGACGTAGGTGCGCAGCACCAGCTGCAGCGGCCACTTGGCGGTGTCGTTGAGGTAGAGCAGCGCGTTGAAGAACGCGTTCCAGTAGGCGACGGCGTAGAACAGCCCGACCACCGCCAGCACCGCCCGCGACAGCGGCAGCACGACGCGGGCGAACACCGCGAAGTCCCCCGCCCCGTCGATCCGGGCGCTGTCGATCAGCTCCTGCGGGATCTGCATGAAGAACGCCCGCAGCACGACGACGTTGAACGCGCTCACCGCCGTCGGCAGGATCAGCGCCCAGTACGAGTCGAGCAGCCCGAGCTCCTTGACCACCAGGTAGTTCGGGATCAGGCCGGGCGCGAAGAACATCGTCAGCAGGACGGTCATGAGGATCGCCCGCCGGCCGAAGGTCCCCGGCCTGCTCAGCGCGTAGGCCAGCATCGCCGAGGCCACCAGGCTGAGCACCGTGCCGATGACGGTGATCCCGATGCTGACGACCAGCGCCCTGGTCACCACGCCACCGGCGAGGATCGAGCGGTAGGCGGTCAGGTCGAGACCCTCGGGCCACAGCACGAACCCGCCGGCCTCGGTGACCTGCTCGGGGGTGGCCAGGCTGGTCGAGACGATGCCGACGAACGGCACCACCACGACCGCGCAGATCACGAGCAGCACCACGCCCTTGAGCGCGCGGACCGCCGTCGAGGGGGGCGCCTGGTGCGGCGCTCGCGCGGTGGTCATCTGCGGTACACCCCCGCCTCACCGAAGACGTGTGCGATCTTGTTGGCGCCGACCACGAGGATCACCGCGATCACTCCCTTGAACAGCCCGACGGCCGCGGCGATCCCCCACTGCCCGCCGAGGATCCCGGTGTTGTAGACGTAGGTGTCGAGCACCTCGCTCGCGGCGATGCCGACGCCGGCCTGCTGCAGGATGATCTGCTCGAAGCCGACCGTCAGCGAGTCGCCGAGCCGCAGGATCAGCAGCAGGATGATGATCCCGCGCAGCCCCGGCAGCGTGATGTGCCAGAGCTGCCGCAGCCGCGACGCGCCGTCCACCGCGGCGGCCTCGTACTGCGCGGTGTCGATCTGGGAGAGCACCGCGAGGAACAGGATGGTGGCCCAGCCGGTGTCCTTCCAGATCACCTGGCTGGTGATCAGCGCGACGAAGGTGTCCGGGTTGCCCATGATGTCGATCGGGGTGCCGCCGGCGGCGCGCAGCGCGTTGTTGAGCATCCCGGTGCCACCGAGCATGTGCTGGAAGACGGCGACCACGATCACCCAGGACAGGAAGTGCGGCAGGTAGAGGATCGACTGCACGATCTGCTTGAGCCGGTCCGAGAGCAGGCTGTTGAGCAGCAGTGCCAGCAGGATCGGCGCCGGGAAGGCGAACACGACCTGCACCAGCGTGATCACCAGGGTGTTGCGCAGTGCCTGCAGGAACGCCGGGTCCCCGCCGAAGACGACGCCGAAGTTCTCCCACCCCACCCAGGCGCTCTGCCCCAGCGGGACGAACGGCAGGTACTCCTGGAAGGCGATGAAGTTCGCCAGCAGCGGCAGGTAGGAGAACGTCAGGATCAGGGCGAGCCCGGGTACCGCCATCGCGAGCAGCACCCGGTCGCGGCGGATCATCTGGAGCCAGGTCGGCCTGCGCACCGGGCCGACGTCGGCCGGGTCGTGTGTGCCGGCCGGTGGCCGCGCCGGTCCGGGTGGCGGGGTCCGGCGGGACGGCGGTCGCGGCCGGTGCCCGGCCCGGTCGGCCGTCGCGTTGCGGTCTGGTGGCACGAGCCCTCCTCGTCGAGTAACCAATGCCTTGCGGGTCCAGCTCGGGTCGTGCTGCGGGCGCGCCGGAGCCGGGTCGCGCCGTGGCGTGGCGCGTCCCGCGCACCCGCACGGCGGACCCGTCGCGGTCCGTCCGGCCACCGGCGCGTCGCTGCGCCAGATGTGATTTACATCGTAGTATGAGATTTACAACGTAGTAGAGCGTGAGCGGCGATGTCCGTCAAGTAACGGAACGGAGAACGCCCGGAGACCGGCCGCGGGACGGCCCGGCCCGGTGATCAGCCCCGGCGGGCGACGTCCCTGGCCAGCGTCGCGGCACCCACCACGGCCGCGGCGCCGCCCAGCTGGGCCGTCCGGATGCGGGCGAGCGGGCGGTTCCCGGCGCCGGTGAGGATCCGGCCGTAGTGGTCGCGGGCGGCGTCGAGGAACTGCGGGGCCGAGGTCGACACGCCGCCGGCGATCACGACGACGTCCGGGTCGAACAGGTCGGCGACCAGCGACAGGCCCTCCCCCAGCCAGCGCGCCATGTCCGCGACCGCGGCCCGGCCCACCGGGTCGCCCTCGCGGGCGGCGGTCGCGACCCGCTTCCCGGTGATCGATCCGGGATCCCGGGCCGCCTCCCGGACCAGCACCGACGGTCCCGGCGCGTCCACTGCGGAGATCATCTCCAGCGCGGTCGTGGCCAGCGCCGTCCCGCTGCAGTAGCGCTCCCAGCAGCCGCGCTTGCCGCACGGGCAGGCCCGGCCGTCCGGGACGACCCGCAGGTGCCCCAACTCGGGAGCGACACCGTGGGCGCCGCGGAACAGCTCGCCGCCGAGCAGCAGGGCACCGCCGATCCCGGTGCCCAGCGCGATCAGGACGACGGTGGACGCCCCGGCCGCGGCCCCGAACCGGCGCTCGGCGAGCGCGGCGGCGTTGGCGTCGTGCTCGACGACGACCGGCAGGCCGCCGAGCCGCGCCGAGATCCGCTCGGCGACCGGGGCGTCGCGCCAGGACAGGTGCGGGGCGTAGCGGACGAGGCCGCGCGGGGCGTCGACGAACCCGGCCAGCGCGAGACCGGCCGCGCCGACCCGGTGCCGGGTGCGCAGCTCGTCGGCCGCACCGGCGATGGCGGCCTCCAGCGCGTCGTCGGTCCGCGGGGTCGGGACGCTGACGGTGTCGCGGACCTCGCCGTCGGCGTCGACCACACCGGCCCGGACGCTGGTCCCGCCGACGTCGACCCCGATCGTGAGCCCCTCGGGGGTCCGCGGGCTCACGTCCGGTGCACCACGATCCGCTGGACCGACCGGCCGCCGCGCGGGCGGGGCCCGGCCGCGCCGGACGCGGGGTGCGGGGCGGCCGGACGGCCGGTGGCGGGCCCGGCGGGCGGGTCACCGTCCTCCAGCGCGGACAGCAGCACCGTCAGCAGGCCGGTGGCGTGCTCCGCGAGACCGGCCAGGAGATCGGCACGCTCGCCGCGCAGCACGGCGAGCACCGCGCACACCGGGCAGGAGTTGCAGGCCGGGCCCGCGTCCGCCCGGCCCGGGTCGGCCGCCGGCGCCTGCAGCGCGCCGCGCAGCCGTTCCAGCAGCTGGCGGGCCGCCACCCGCAGGTCGTCCGGGACGCCGGCGTGCGACCCGCAGCAGCCCGCGGTGCTCACGACGTCATCCAGGTGCCGGGGTCGGGTACGAAGCTGATCACCAGCCGGGCGTCGGCACCGGTGCCCTCGAGCCGGGCCCCGGTCGCCTCGCAGCGGCGCAGCACCGACGGGAGCGAGACGACCCGGCGGGAGAACCCGATCCCGACCACCATGTCGTCGCCGATCCGGGCCAGGTCCAGCGGCGCCTCCTGGGCCCCGGGCAGCGCGACGTCGAGCTCGAACGCGGTGTCGGCGGACACGCCGTGGCCCGCGGTGCGGCGCAGCTCCATCAGCGGGCGCTGCGGCGCGTCGTCCGGCGCACCCGCCGGATCGGCGTCGCGGTAGACCGACCGGGCCAGCTCGCGCAGCGACTCCACCCCGGTCGGCTCGGCCGAGGTGTAGCGGACCGCCGTCACCGGCACGTCGGCGCCGAGCTCGGTCAGCTCGCCGAGCACCGCCCGCTGTTCCGCGGCACGCTCGCGCAGCCAGCGGGCCGCCGGGCCGCGCAGCGAGGGCGGCGGGCCGGGCATCACCCGGTTGGCCAGCAGGGCGTCCACCCGCAGCTCGTGCAGCGCCAGCGCGGTCAGGGTGCGCCGGGTCTCCGCCGCGACCACCCGCTCCGGGGTGAGGACCAGCCGGATCGAGGTGCGGGTGCGGTCGGCGAGCAGGGCGCGCAGCCCGGCCAGCTGGTCGGCGAGCCCACCGAGTGCGGCGACCGTGCGTTCCCAGCCGCCGACGTCGCCGCGGGCGCCCGCCAGGTTCGCGACCAGGCCCCGGACCGCCCTGCGGTGCGCCGGGAACAGCCGCTCCAGGTAGCCCGACAACGCCTCGGGCAGGGTGAGCAGGCGCAGGGTCTCCGCGGTCGGCCCGCAGTCGACGACGACGACGTCGTACTCCCCCGAGTCGGCGAACCGCTGCACCTCGACCAGCGCGAGGAGGTCCTCCACTCCGGGCAGCACGGTCAGCTCGTCGGCGACCAGCTCGTCGACGCCGGCTCCGGCGAGCATCGTGCGCAGGTGCTCCTGCAGTTCACCCCAGGCGCCCTCCACCAGGTGCCGGGCCTCGATGTGGGCGCCCCACAGGTTCTCCGCGACCGGGGTGGGCTCGGCGCCCAGCTCGGTACCGAGCGCGTCGCCGAGCGAGTGCGCGGGATCGGTCGACACGACGAGCGCGGTCCGGCCGGACCCGGCGAGCAGCGCGGCCGTGGCCGCGGCCAGGGTGGTCTTGCCGACCCCGCCCTTGCCGGTGAACAGCACGACGCGCACGGAGCGGAGGGTAACGATCGCCGGGGTGTGACCTCCGACCGGCTCCGGCCGATCCGGGCGGGCCGGGGCCGTCAGCCCTTCTCGACGCGCCGCTTGAGTCCCTTGAGCGCCGCGTCGATGATCACCTTCTCGGCCTTGCGGCGCAGCATCCCGATCATCGGGAAGTTCACCTCGACCGACAGCTCGTAGGTGACGGTGGTGCCGCCGGCGTCCGGGTCCAGGCGGTAGGCGCCGTCCTGCGCCTTCTGGATCCCGCCCTTCGCCAGCGACCAGGACACCGAGCGGTCGTCGGCGGCCCAGACGTAGTCGAGGGTGTAGGTGTCCTTGATGGCGCCGGCGTCCATCGAGAAGCGGACCTGCTCGGCCCGCTCCCCGGCGCCCGGGTCCAGGATCTCGACCGCGGTGATCTGGTCGGTCCACTCCGGGTACGACGCGAAGTCCGCGACGACCGCCATCACCCGCTCCGGCGGGGCGTCGATGTGGATCGAGGAGGTGGTCGCGTCGGCCATGCCGGGAGGCTATCCGGTGCCTAGAGGTACAGCACGTAGGGCCGCGCCAGCACGCGGAAGTGCCCGGCGTTGACGCACTCGGTGCGCCCGATCCGGGCCCGGCGGTGCAGCGGCTGGTGGACGTGCCCGAACATCGCGTGCGACGGCTGCTCGGCGGCGATCCGCCCGGCCAGCGGCCCGCTGGCCAGCTCGGCCCGCCGGGTGACGACGTCGTAGGTCAGGCCGGCGTGCGCGGGCGGGACGTGCGTGCACAGCACGTCGGCCGGGCCGAGCGCGGCGAGCCGGTCGGACCAGTCCCCGTGGGCGAGGAGGTGGGGCTGCCACGGCCCGGTCCGCCGCGGGTCCACACCGGGTGGCAGCGGCACGCCGCCGAGGAACCCGATCCGCACCCCGCCGATCGTGAGGACCCGGCCGTCGGCGGCGACGACGCCGTCGACGTCCGGCCAGGCCCGCGGCAGGTCGACGTTGCCGGGGATCGCCCACACCGGCACCCCGAGCCCGGCGAGTACGCCGAACAGCTCGGCGTACTGCTCGGACACGGCCTCCTCGACCGCGGCCGCCGGGTCGTCGAACCGGGCCCAGGACCGCTCCAGGAGGCCGAGCATCTCGGCCCGGGGCGCGCCGATCCGGCGCAGCCGGCCGAACTCGGCGGAGACCTGCTCCCCGAGCAGCCGGGCCACGATGCCGTTGGACGGGTCCCGGTAGTCGATGAACTCCAGCAGGTCCCCGAGCACGATCAGGCCGTCGGCCCCGTCCGCGGCGCGGGCGAGGGCACCGGCGTTGCCGTGGACGTCGCTGATGACGTGCAGCCGCACCCCTCAGCCCCCCGCGAGCGGCGGGACCCCGGCCGGGCGGCCGGCCTCCAGCCGTCGTTTGAGGGCGAAGGCGTGCGCCTTGAACTCCCGGTGCCTGCGGACGGACTCGGCCCGGCCGAGCCGGCGCGACCGGGCGGCACGGGAGCCGGGTCCCGGCTCGGCGCGCAGGAAGAAGTGCAGGACGGTGCCGTCGAGCACCTCCTCGCACCAGACCTCCATCGTCCCGGTCAGCGCCCCGGTGACGGTCCACCGGATCCCGGCCGGGCCGCGGTCGTGGGCGATCTCCGGGCGCAGGTCCGGCCAGTACGCCGCCCAGCGCGCCCGGTCGGCGAACTCGGCGGCCACCCGTTCCCGGGCGACCGCCAGGAACGTCTCGTCGATCACGTCCACGGCGGGCACGGGGTGCACGGTGGCCAGCGTGCCATCCCGCCGGCCGGTCACCGGCGCGGGTACCGTTCCGCATCCGTAATGCCCGATTCGATGTACTCGACCCCTACCACCCGGTAGGTTCGGGCTCCAGCAGGTCGGGCCCGGTTCCGGCCGTGCGTCGCCGAAGCCCTGTCGAGGCCGCCAGGAGGTCGATCCCGTGCGCGAGTACAGCGTTCCCGCCACCGTGTCCGTTGGGGCCGAGGAGTCGCTCGCCGACGCCGTCTTCTCGACCGCGGCCGAGTACCCCGACCACGTGCTGTACCGGCGCAAGGGCTCCTCGGGCAGCTGGGACGACGTGCCGGCGCGGGAGTTCGCCGAGCAGGTGCTGCGGCTCGCCGCCGGCCTCGTCGCCGCCGGTGTGCAGGCCGGCGACCGGGTCGCGCTGCTGTCGCGGACCCGGTACGAGTGGACGCTGTTCGACTACGCGATCCTCACCGCGGGCGCGGTCACCGTCCCGATCTACGAGACGTCCGCACCGGACCAGATCTCCTGGATCATGTCGGACTCGGGCGCGGTCGCGATCGTCGTCGAGACGGCCGAGCACGCGGAGTCCGTGGAGAAGGTCCGCGGCGACCTGGCCGACCTGCGCCACGTGTGGCAGATCGACCCCGCCGGCTCGGCCCCGGACGCACCGTCGGGCGTCGAGCAGCTGCGCGGGCTCGGCACCGGCACCACCGACGAGACCGTGCACGCCCGGCGCACCGCCGTGCGGGCCGACGACCTCTGCACGCTGATCTACACCTCCGGCACCACCGGCCGTCCGAAGGGCTGCGAGCTCACCCACCGCAACCTGCTCACCGAGTGCCGGACGGTGATGGCGACGCTGCCGGACCTGCTCAGCGCGGACGGCTCGGTGCTGCTGTTCCTGCCACTGGCGCACGTCTTCGGCAAGGCGATCCAGTGCGGCTCCTTGATGAGCCGCACCACGGTCGGGCACAGCCCGGACGTGAAGACCCTGCTCCCCGACCTGGCGGAGTTCCGGCCGACGTTCCTGCTCGCGGTGCCCAGGGTGTTCGAGAAGGTCTTCAACGGCGCCCGGCTCAAGGCGCACGACGGCGGCAAGGGCCGGATCTTCGACGCGGCCGTGGACACCGCGATCGCCTACTCCGAGGCGCTCGACACCGGCGGTCCCGGGCTGCTGCTGCGGGCCCGGCACGCACTGTTCGACGCGCTGGTCTACGGCAAGCTGCGGGCGGCCGTCGGCGGACGGGTCCGGGCGGCGGTCTCCGGCTCCGCACCGCTCGGTGCCCGCCTCGGCCACTTCTTCCGCGGCGCGGGCCTGCTCGTGCTGGAGGGCTACGGCCTCACCGAGACCTCGGCCGGCATCACCATCAACACCCGCGACGCCCAGCGGATCGGTTCGGTCGGCCGTCCGATGCCCGGGTGCGCGGCGCGGATCGCCGAGGACGGGGAGATCCTGCTGCGCAGCGATCTCGTCTTCCGCGGCTACTGGCACAACGAGGCCGCGTCCGGCGAGGCGCTCGAGCAGGACGGCTGGTTCCACACCGGCGACATCGGTGAGATCGACGACGCCGGCTTCGTCACGATCACCGGCCGGAAGAAGGAGATCATCGTGACCGCGGGCGGGAAGAACGTCGCCCCGGCCGTGCTGGAGGACCGGCTGCGGGCGCACCCGCTGGTCGGCCAGTGCATCGTGCTCGGTGACCAGAAGCCGTTCATCTCCGCGCTGGTCACGATCGATCCGGAGGCCCTGCCCGGCTGGCGGGAGCGCAACGGCAAGCCGGCCGGCGACGCCGGATCGGCCGCGGACCTGGTCGACGACCCGGAGCTGCGCGGCGAGGTCGCGGCCGCGGTCGAGGAGGCCAACCAGGCGGTGTCGAGGGCCGAGCAGATCCGCAAGTTCCGGATCCTGCCCGCCGACTTCACCGAGGCAGCGGGCGAGCTGACCCCGACGATGAAGGTGAAGCGCGCCGTCGTCCTGCAGTCCCACTCCGAGGACATCGAGGCCCTCTACTCGGGCACCGCCTCCTGACCCCGCCCCGGAACGCACTCATGGAGCTTCGGCCCGGTCCGACCGGGCCGAAGCTCCATGAGTGCCGCCGGGACGGGTGGGGTGCAGGAAGGCGTGCAGGCGGGCGGCGGAGGTGGCGGCGCTCGCGGTCCGGGTGATCCGGGCGCGACCGGCCCGGCCCAGTGCGGCGGCCAGGGCGGGATCGGCGAGCAGCTCGACGACCCGTCCGGCGACGGCGGTGACGTCCCGGCCGGGGACCACGTACCCGGTGCCGCCGTCCTCGACCGTCTCCGGCGCCCCGCCCGAGTCGCCGACGACCACCGGCAGCCCGCACGCCGCCGCCTCCAGGGCCGCGATGCCGAGGCCCTCCACGTCCAGCCCGCCGAGCCGGGTCCGGCAGGGCAGCGCGAACACGTCGCCCACCGCGTGGTGCGCGGGCAGCTCGGCTGCCGGGACCCCGCCGGTGAGCACGACGGCGTCGCCGACCCCGTGCCGGACCGCGAGCCGCCGCAGCCGGTCCCGGTCCGGGCCGGCGCCGACGAGCAGCAACCGGGCGCCGGGCACCCGGGCCCGGATCCGGGGCAGCGCGGCGACGAGGACGTCCTGACCCTTGCGCGGCACCAGCCGGGACACGCACGTGACGACCGGTGCCGACCCGAGCCGGTACCGCTCCCGCAGCGCCGCGCGGGCCGCGGGATCCGGGGCGAACCGGCCGGTGTCGACCGGCGGCGGCAGTGGTTCCAGGGCGGCGCCGGGCCCGAACGCCGCCGCGATCCGGTCCCGGGTCCAGCGCGAGACGGTGGTGACGACGTCGGCGTCGGCCCCGATCCGGCGGACCGCCGCACGGGCGCCGGGGAGCATCGACCAGCCGACCTCGTGGCCGTGCGTGGAGGCGACGACCCGCTCGACGCCCGCACGCCGGCGCAGGTGCGGGCCGAGCAGCCCGAGCGGGGCGGCCGCCCCGAACCAGACGGCCTCGATCCCGTGGGCGCGGACCAGCCGGGTCGCGGCGTCGGCCACCGCCGGGCCGGGCAGCATCGGCAGCCCGGTCGCCGACCGGTACCGGTGCACGGGGTACGCCTGGGCGGCGTCGAACGCGGCGGCGCCCCGCCAGGCCGGAGCGAGGACGACGAGATCGCCCGCGGGCAGCCCGGCGGCGAGATCGTGCAGGTAGCTCTGGATCCCACCGGGCCGGGGCGGGAAGTCGTTGGTCACCAGCAGCGTGCGCGGCACGGCCGGGGAGCGTATCCGGGATCGGCCGGGGTCCGCCGCCGGGCCGGTGCGTGACGGCCGCGGACCGTCCCTCAGCCGGGTCCGCCCCGGCCCCGCGCGGCGACGCCCGGCGCCTGCTGCTCGCGCCGGACGGCCGCCTCGACCGCGGTGCCGATCCGGCGCAGGGTCGCCAGCTCGTGCGGTTCGAGCACGTCCACGAGCAGCGCCCGCACCGCGGCGACGTGCCCCGGTGCCGCGGCGACGACGACGTCGTACCCGGCCGCGGTCAGGGTCGCCGCAGTCCGCCGGCCGGATCCGGGGACCCGGGCCCTGGTGAGCAGGCCGCGCTTCTCCAACCGGCCCGCGACGTGCGACAACCGCGACAGCGACGCCGCGGTCCGCGCCGCCAGGTCGCTCATCCGCAGCGTGCGGTCCGGCTCCTCGGACAGCACCGACAGCACCATGTACTCGAAGAAGGTCAGCTCCGTCTCGCGCTGCATCCGGGCGTCCAGCGCGGCCGGGAGGCTGATCATGATCGCGGAGTTGGCCAGCCACGCGGCCCGCTCCTCACCGTTCAGCCAGCGCGGTTCCGGATCCGCTGCGGTCTCCTCCGTCATGCCGGCAGCGTACCCACTTGTTGACATTTCAAGTCCAACGCTGTACTTATTGAAGCATCAAGTTCGAGCTGAACCCGGAAGGAGCCGTCATGGAGACCAGCTCGCTCGGCGGACTCGAGGTGTCCCGTATCGGCCTCGGGACCATGGGGATGTCGGCGTTCTACACCGGCGCCGGTCGCGACGACGCCGGGTCGGTCCGCGCCGTCCACCGCGCCCTGGACCTCGGCGTCACCCACCTGGACACCGCCGAGGTGTACGGGCCCCACACCAACGAGGAGCTCGTGGGCCGGGCGATCCGGGGCCGCCGGGACCGGGTCGTCGTCGCCACGAAGTTCGGGCTGCTCGCGCACACCGGGCGTCCCGGGCCGGACGGCACCGCGGCCGGCGTCCGGGCCGCGGTGGAGGGGTCGCTGCGCCGGCTCGGCGTCGACCACATCGACCTCTACTACCAGCACCGGGTCGACCCCCGCACGCCCGTCGAGGAGACAGTCGGAGCGCTCGCCGAGCTGGTCGCCGCCGGCACGGTGCGCCACATCGGGCTCTCCGAGGCCGGTCCCGGGACCATCCGCCGGGCACACGCCGTGCATCCGGTGGCCGCCGTCCAGACCGAGTACTCGCTGTGGACCCGCGAACCCGAGACGCGCATCCTCCCGACGCTGCGGGAGCTCGGCATCGGGCTCGTCCCCTACTCCCCGCTCGGGCACGGCTTCCTGACCGGCGGCATCCGTTCGCTCGACGGTCTGGACGCCACCGACTGGCGCCGCACCAACCCCCGGTTCACCGGGGACAACCTCACCCGCAACCTGCGCATCGTCGACGAGGTCCGCGCGGTCGCGGCCGACGCCGGCGCCACCCCGGCGCAGGTCGCGCTGGCCTGGCTCCTCGCGCAGGGCGACGACGTCGCACCCATCCCCGGCACCACCCGGGTCGAGCGGGTGGAGGAGAACACCGCCGCCGCCGACGTCCGGCTCACCGCGGCGCAGCTCGCCCGGCTGGACCGGCTGACCCCGGCGTCCGGTGAACGCCACGCCGCCGCCGACATGGCCGACATCGAGCGCTGAACCGGGCCGACCGGCAGCACCGACGACCACCCCCCACGACTGGAGCAGACCGTCATGACGACCACCCCCATCCGCGTCGGGATCATCGGCGCGGACACCCGGGCGAGCTGGGCCGGGGCGTCGCACGTCCCGGCGCTCGCCGCGCAACCGCGGTTCGCCCTGGCCGCCGTGGCGACCCGGCACGAGGACAGCGCGCGCCGCGCCGCGGAGACCTTCGGTGCCGCACGCTGGTTCGCCGACCCGTACGCACTCGTCCGCGACCCGGGGATCGACCTCGTCACGGTCGCGGTGAAGGTCCCCGCGCACCGCGAGCTCGTCCTGGCCGCGCTCGCGGCGGGCAAGGCCGTGTACTCGGAGTCCCCGCTGGGGACGACCGTGGACCAGGCCGTCGAGATGGCCGCGGCGGCTGGGTCGCTGCCCACCGCGATCGGCCTGCAGGGCAGGCACAACCCCGCCGTCCGGCGGGCGGCCGAGCTCGTCGCCGGCGGCCGGATCGGGCGGGTGCTCTCGGCCCGGGTCACCGCGACGACGTTCGGCAACGGCCCGGAGTCGGTGAGCGCCTACGCCTACTTCGACGAGGCCGCGTCCGGTGCCGGGTTCCTGCCGATCGCCGTGGGCCACGTCCTGGACGTGGTGGAGGCGGTCCTCGGCGACATCACCGAGGTCGACGCCCGCACGGCGCTGCTCTGGCCCGAGGTGACGCTGACCGACACCGGAACGACCGTCGTCCGGGAGGTGCCCGACCATCTCGACGCCGTCGCCGGGACCGCGTCCGGCGCTCCGGTCGGGATCCAGGTGCTGGCCGGGGTCCCGGTGCCCGACGCCCGCTTCCGCTTCGAGATCCGCGGTTCCGACGGCTGGCTGACGCTGACCGGCGACCACCCGGCCGGCGTGCAGGTCGGGGACCTGACGCTGGCCTCGAGCGCGGAGTTCACCGCACCCGACGCACCCGTCGCGACCGGGACCGGCCCGACCGCCGCCGACATCTGGACGGGGGCGTCGATCAACGTCGGCGAGGTCTACGCCGCACTGGCGCGCGACATCACCGACGGGACCCGGCACACCCCCGGCTTCGGGCACGCCGTCCACAACAGCCGGCTCGTCGCGCGGGTCGAGCTGGCCGCGCGGACGGGCGTGCGGCAGTAGGACCGCGCCCCGGCGGTCAGGCCACCAGCGGCACCGCCAGCTCGACGGTCAGCCGCCCGGACGCGTCCGCCGTCACGAACTGCCGGACCGCGTCGACGCCGGCGGGACCCCCGCGGGACTCCCGGCGGGCCAGCTCGGCGCTCAGCGCCACGAACGCCGGGTGCGGCAGGTCGTCGGGGGCCTGCGCGTCCTCGCCGCAGTCCATCCGCACCACCAGCTCGCGGACGGCGGGCCGGGACCCGGTGTGCACCGCGATCCCGTCGATGTCGGCGGGAAGCTCCGGCGGCGGGCCGGGCAGCGCCCAGCACAGGCTCAGCTCGATCCGCTCGGGATCGCCGTCGACGGCGTCGAACCGGGTCCAGCCCGGTCCGGTGGGTGGGACGTGTGCCCGGGTCAGCACGGCGAACAACGCGTGGTGGGCGGCGATCGCCCGATCCTCCTCGGCGAGGGCGGCCGCCTCCTGCCCGTCGGCCGGGAGCCGGTGCACGACCGCGGCCGTGTGCGTCGCCGGGACGTCGCGCTCGAAGATCTCCACGGCGCCGTCGAAGCCCTCGACCAGCCGGGCGACGGCCGCGAGTGCGCGGTCCTGCGCCGCGCGTGCGGCGGCGACCTCGCCGCGGAAGTGCTCCAGCGCCGCGGGGACGTCCGCGCCGTCCCGGGTCGCACGGCGCACCGACTCGACCGGCATCCCGGCCGCCCGCAGCGCCTTGACCAGGACGGCGGTGTGCAGCTGCCCACCGCTGTAGCGGCGGTGCCTGCTCACCGGGTCGACGACGGCGGGCACCAGCAGCTCCCGCTCGTCGTAGTGGCGCAGTGCCTTCACCGTGAGCCCGGTGGCGTGGGCGAACTCTCCGATCGTGAGCATGCGACCGAGTGTCCGGCCTCCCCCACGGGGAGGTGCAAGACCGGATCCGCCGGCCGGCGTGGTGTCAGTCCCGCGGGCCCGCCGTCCACGGGAACGCCGCGGCCCGCGACCGGACGCCCTGCGCCGCCCGGGACCGGTTCGGCTCCCCCAGCTCGGCGAGCAGGTCCTCGGACCCGGTGACGAGCCCGGCCAGCACCTCCGGCGTCAGCCAGGACGGGCGCAGCGCGAACAGCAGGTCCTCGGTGGCGGTGTTCCCGCTGGCCCCCGGCGCGAACGGGCAGCCGCCCAGCCCGCCGAGTGCCCCGTCCAGCAGCGTCGCGCCCGACGCGACGGCGGCCAGCCCGTTCGCGACGCCCTGGCCCCAGGTGTCGTGCCCGTGGAACGCCACGCGCCGCCCGTCCGCCGCGTCCGCGACCCGGGCCACGAGCGACCCGACCTCGGACGGGACCGCCTGACCGAGGGTGTCGCAGACGACGACGTCGCAGGACCCGGCGGTGCGGGGATCGGCGACGATCCCGAGCACCCGGTCCGGGTCGACCGGTCCGTCGAACGGGCAGGTGAACGCGGTCGCGAGGCAGAGCTGGATCCGGCCGCCCGCGTCGACGGCGTGGCCGACCGCCTCCGGCATCGCGGCGAGCGAGACCTCGGTGTCGCGGCCGATGTTGGCGTTGTTGTGCGCGTCGGAGACCGAGAAGCAGTACTGCACGTTGCGCGCCCCGGCCGCCACGGCGCGCTGCACGTGCCGCGGTGTCGCCACCCAGACCCAGCACCGCTCCAACTCCCCGGGGGTCAGCGCGGCGACCACGTCGAGGGTGTCCGCGAGCGGCGGCACCAGGTCCCCGCGGGCCAGCGACCCGATCTCCAGTTCCGGCACGCCCGCCGCCAGCAGGGCGCGGACCAGCTCCACCTTCCGGGTGGTCGGCAGCGGCTTGCCGGTGAGCTGCAGGCCGTCCCGCAGCGTCACGTCACGCAGCACGACATCCATTCAGGACTCCTCTCCGGACGCGGCCCGCACCGCGTCGGCCGGGTAGCCGAGCAGGCCGCCCAGCACGTCGTCGGTGTCGGCGCCCAGGTCGGGACCGACGTGCCGGACCGGGACCGAGACACCGTCGAGCACCGGGACGACGCCGGGGAATCCGACCCGGGCCGGTCCGGCTCCCCCGGTGTCGACGTCGAAGTACTGGACCATGTCCCGGGCCCGGAACTGCTCGTCGGCGACGATGTCGGGCGCGGTGTGGATCGGACCGGCCGGCACCCCGGCCTCGTCCAGCCGGGCCAGCACCTCGTCCCGGGGCAGCGACCGGGTCCACGCCTCGATCGCCGCGTCCAGCTCGTCGCGGCGCAGCCAGCGGCCGGCGTTGGCCGCCAGGTCCGGCTCGGCCCCCAGCTCGGGGCGGCCGATGACCTCCATGAGCCGACCGAAGATCGAGTCCCCGTTCCCGGCGACGACCACGCTCGCGCCGTCGCCGCAGACGTAGGCGTTCGACGGCGCGATGCCCTCCATCCGCCCGCCGACCCGGTGCCGCTCGACGCCGTAGGCCAGGTGGTCGGGGACCAGCGACTCCATCATCGAGAAGACCGCCTCGTTGAGGGCGACGTCCATCGAGCGCCGGTTCAGCGGTGGCCGCGCCGCCCCGGACGCCTCGCGCTGGTAGAGACCCATGACGGCGGAGAACGCCCCGTACAGCCCGGCGATCGAGTCCCCGATCGACACCCCGGTCCGCGACGGCGGCCGGTCGGCCTCGCCGACCAGCGCGCGCAGCCCGCCCATCGCCTCGGCGACCGCGGCGAACCCGGGCCGCCCGGCCAGCGGCCCGGTCTGCCCGAACGCCGAGATCCGCACGAGCACGACGTCGGGGTTGGCGGCGTCCAGCTCGGCCGGGCCCAGCCCCCACCGCTCCAGGGTGCCGGGCCGGAAGTTCTCCAGCACGACGTCGGACCGGGCAGCCAGATCGAGCACGGCCCGGCGGCCCGCGTCGGAGCGCAGGTCCAGCGTGACGGAGCGCTTGTTGCGGTTCAGGGTGCGGTAGAGCATCGAGGTGTCACCGGCGTAGAGCCGCCAGTTGCGCAGCTCGTCACCGGTGCGGGGGCGTTCCACCTTGATCACGTCGGCGCCGAAGTCGGCGAGCAGGCGGCCCGCGGTCGGCGCCGCGATGTAGTTGCCCAGCTCCAGCACCCGGATGCCGGTGAGCGGCAGGTCGGACACAGGTCCGGACACAGCGTCGGACACGTCGGAAGCCCTCCTAGAAGACGAGTGACAGCGGCAGGATCAGCACGATCGCGACGACGGAGGCCACCGACACCCCGACCGAGCAGGTCTTCAACGTCCCGCGCACGGACTGGCCGAGCAGGGACTGCAGCAGCCAGAACGTGTTCGACGTGACGTGCACGGCGAACAGCGCCCCGGCACCGGCGGCGAGCGCGATCAGCACCGGGGCCAGCCCGATCACCGGCGCGACCGGCGCCAGCACCCCGGCCGCGGTGATCGCCGAGATGGTCACCGAGCCGATCGCGACGTGCAGCACAGCGGCGATCAGCCACACCATGAGCAGCGGTACGGCGGTGTTCGCCGAGAAGTACCGGCCGAGGATCTCGCCGAGCCCGGCCTCGGAGATCGTGGTGGCGAGCGACCCGCCGACGCCGGTGAGGATCAGGATCTGGCCGCTCTCCCGGAACCCGTCACCGACCGCGGCGTCGATGGTCTCCCTGCCGTGCGTCAGCCCGACCACGAGGGTCGTCCCGACCAGCGCGATCAGCAGGGCGATCACCGGCTCGCCCAGGAACACGAGCACGGGCTGGGAGACCCCGGCGGCGTCCAGCACCGCGCCCGCGGCGATCAGGAGCAGGCCACCGAGCAGCGGCGCGAAGAGCATCGCCAGCGGGAGCTCCCGGCGCGATCGGGTCCCCGGTACCGGCGAACCGCCGGACCCGGCCGCACCGGCCGCGACCGCGCCGGACGCGGCGCCGTGCCCGGCGGCCGCGACTCCGTCCCCGGAGCCGGCCGGTGGGGTTCCGCCCGGACCGCCGGACGTGGCTCCGTCCGCCCCACCGGGTGTGGGCCCGTCCGGGCCCGGGGTGGTGGCGGTGTCCGGACCAGCGGCCATCCCGGCCCAGGTCGGCTCCTGCTCGTCGCGCTCCTCGGACCACCAGCCGCGCCGGAACAGGAACGTCATGATCCCGGTCGCGATGACGACCGTCGGCACGACCACCGCCAGCCCGGCGAGCAGCATCTGCCCCAGGGGAACGCCGAGCACACCGGCCAGCGCGACGGCACCGACCCCCGGCACCATGAACACGATCCCGCACTCCAGGCCGATGGCCAGCGCCGTGGCCATCCGCGGCAGTCCCTTGTCCCCGATCCGCGGCGCGATCCGCCGGGCCAGCGGCGCCGAGATGACCAGCAGCACGTCCACGAAGATCGACTGCAGGACGGTGCCGACGGTGACGGCGGTGGCGTAGGGCATCCCGCGCGGGCCGCACAACCGCAACAGCGACGAGACCAGCCGTTCGATGGCGCCCGCCCGGTGCAGCATCGCGCCGGTGAGTACACCGAACGCGATCAGCAGCCCGACGTCGGCCAGGATGTCCCCGAAGCCGCCGGTGACCGCACCGACCGTGCCCTCGACGCCGAGTCCGGCGGTCAGCCCGAGGTAGACGGCCCCGATGACCAGCGAGATCACCGGGTTCAGCCGGAATCTGACGATCAGGATGACGGTGCCGAGCACGGCAACCACCGTGTTCACCACGATCACGGTCTCCGACACGATGGGCTCCCTGCACGGTCCGACGGCAATGTCGCGCCCACATCATGAACCGTCACTCACCATGCGGGCAAGGCGGGTCGGTCAGCGACAGACGTCCGTGGCGAACCCGAGCAGTGCCTCGCGGTCGTCCGGGGAGACGGTGAGCCGGACGGGCGGCTCCGCCGCGACCGTCGCGACGACGTCGAACGCCGTCGCACGCTTGCTCTCCGCCAGCGCGTGCGGATCGCAGCGGGTCGCCAGTATCTCGACCGGCAGCACCGCGTCCGGCCCGGCCGCGAGCGTCAGCGGGAGCACGGCCCCGGCGCCGGGCCGCATCCCGAAGATCGTCGTGCCGCCGAGCTCGGTGATCGCCACCGGGTCCGTGCCCGCGCGGCGGTGCAGGCGCAGCGAGCCGGTCAACCGGTCCCCGGCCCGGACCCACGGACCGTGCAGCACGACGTCGGACCGGTCGCGCACGGCGCGCTCGGCGCACTCGCCGCGGTGCAACGCCGCGATCGCGCCGTAGGAGTCGTCCAGGTCGATCACGACCGGCTCGTCGCCGACGGTGATCCGCGCGGTCGACGGGCCGGGACCGGCCGCGCAGTCCGGCTCGCCGAGCGGGATCCGGACGTCGGTCGTGGTCCCGGCACCGAGCCCGGCCGCCGGGGTGACCGCCGGCGACGGCCCGAACCCGCCCGGGACCAGCTCCACCCGCTGCACCGTCGTCGGCCGCTCGGCGCGCAGCCGGACCGTCAGGACCCGGGCCGCGATGTCCGAGCGGTACTGCATGACGGTGCCGGAGAGCCCGGCGGCGTCGTCCCGGGGCCCGGTGCAGGCGACGCCGACGGCGCCGACCAGCAGGACGAGGACGAGCGCCGGGATCCGCACTCCTCAGCCCGCCGCCAGCGCCCCGCCGAAGCCGAGCAACGCGACGCCGGCGAGGCCGTCGGCCGCGCGCCGCACCCGGCGCCGCGAGAACCACGCCCTGGCCCGGTGCACCGTCGCGACCAGCCCGAGCTGCCAGAGTCCGCCCAGCACGGCGACGGTCAGCGCGAGCAGGAGGGCGTCGGCGGTGGTCGTCACGCCGGGCACCAGGAACTGCGGCAGCACCGACAGGTACATGATCAGGACCTTCGGGTTGGTGAGGTTCGACCCGAGCCCGATCAGCAGCGACCGGTGCGGCGCGACCCGCGGCCCGGCCGTCCCGACGTCGGCGTAGTCACCACGGCGCGCGGCCCGCAGCGCCTGCACGCCCAGGACGCAGAGATAGCACACGCCCGCCCAGCGGATCACGGTGAAGGCGGTGTGCGACTGCGCGATCAGCACGCCGAGCCCGAACGCCGCCGCCGACCCCTGCACCGCGTTCCCGACGAACACGCCGGTCACGGTCAGCAGACCGGCCCGCCCGCCCCCGGCGAGCGAGGACCGCAACAACACGAAGGTGTCGGGACCGGGCATCAGCACCAGCCCGACCACGATCAACAGATATGCACCGTAGGACGCCCAGCTCACGACCGGCCATGCTAGGGCGCGCCGTACCGTGATCGCTCGTGACTTCCCGCACCGCCCGCGGTCGCGCGGCCCGCCGCCGGGCCGCGGCCCGCGCGACTCCCCCGCTCCCCGCACGGGACGGGCTCGCCCCGGCCCGCCTGCGCACCCCGCCCACCGGCGACGGTGCGACGACGATGCGCGCGCACCTCGTCGCCCGGCTGCCGCACGTCGATCCGGCGCGGATCGACGCGATGCTGGCGGCCGGGGAGATCGTCACCGCCGACGGGCCGCTCACCCCGGACTCGCCGTTCGCCCCGTCGACGACCCTGTGGCTGCACCGCGAGGAACCCGACGAGGCCACGGTGCCGTTCCCGGTCCGGATCCTGTACGCCGACTCCGACATCGTGGTCGCCGACAAGCCGCACCTCCTGGCCACGATCCCGCGCGGGAGCCACGTCCGGCAGACCGTCCTGGTGCGGTTGCGGCACGAGCTGGGCCTGCCGGAGCTGAGTCCCGCGCACCGGCTGGACCGGGCCACCGCCGGGGTGCTGCTGCTGGTGTGCCGGCCGGAGCTGCGCGGCGCCTACCAGACGATGTTCGCCGACGGCCGGGTCGAGAAGGTCTACGAGGCCGTCGCGCCGTACGACGCGGGACTGGCGCTGCCGCGCACCGAGCTCTCCCGGATCGTGAAGCGCCGGGGCACGTTCGGCGCGGTGACCGAGCGGGGCGAGCCGAACGCCGAGACCCGGATCGAGCTGGCGGACCGGCGGGGCGACCTGGCCCGCTACCGGCTGTTCCCCCGTACCGGGCGGACCCACCAGCTACGGGTGCACCTGAACGGGCTCGGCGTCCCCATCCTGGGCGACGACGTCTACCCCGAGCTGCGACAGCGTCCGGACGTCGACTTCTCCCGGCCGTTGCAGCTGCTGGCCCGGTCCCTGGAGTTCGACGACCCGGTCAGCGGCGTCCGGCGGCGCTTCGCCAGCGACCGCGTCCTGCAGGCATGGAGCGATCCGGACGGGTGGGCGGCGGGCACCCACCCGGTCTGAGCCGGCGGCTCACCCCGCGTTGCGCCCGCCCTCGCCGTTCAGCCGGTGCCCGTTGGACCCGTGCCCGTTGACGACCGCGGGGGCACCACCGACGGCCTCGGCACCGTGGTCCTCGGCCGCCCGGTGCCTGCCGTCCCGCAGCCCGCGCTGGTAGCTCGCGAGCCGGTTGCGGACCCGGTCGGGCTGCCGCTCACGGGAGGCGCCGGCCTGGGAACCGCCGGCGGTCTCCCGCCACGGCGGCGGCACCATGGCCTGCCCGGGCAGACGCTGCGGCAGGCCACGCGAGGTCGTCGGGAGGTCGACGACCCGGTCCGCCCGGATCCGCGCGGCGTCGAACTCGGCGTCCCCGGGGGTCCGCCAGTCGTCCCGGGGCGTCGCCGCCCCGTTGGTCGCCGGCGGCGCGGTCGGCGCGGCCGGCTCACGGAACCAGGCCGACGCGACCGACGCGAAGATCGGGGTGTCGTCGGCGTCGTCCACCGGCACCGGTACCTCCGAGTCGAAAGGGCCGAACAGCTCGACCGGTGGGGTCGCGTCGGCGGATCCGGACAGGGGCAGTGCCGCCGTGGCCGGCGGCACATCGTCGCTCGCGGAGCGAGCAGGTGTTCCGGACGATTGTCCGGGAGGCGTCGGCGGGCCCGCACCCGGGCCCGGGCCGGGCTCGCCGGGACCCTGGCGGGGCGGCCCGGGTATGCCGGTGCCCGGCTGCGCCGGCCCCGACGGCGGCGGGCCACCGTGCGGGAACGAGACCTGGGTGGCGCCGGACTGTCCCGCCGCATCCGGCTCGTGCGGACCGGGGCGACCGGGCGGCGCGGACCCCGGCTGACCGGGACCGTGCTGAGACTGGCCCTGGTGCCCGGGGCCCTGCTGACCCGGGCCGTGCTGACCGGGACCGTTCGGGCCGGGGAACTGCTGACTCGCGACCTGCTGACCCGGAACCTGCTGACCCGGCCCCGGCACCCCGGGACCGGCCGGGAGGTTCGGGCCGCCGGGGAACTGCTGGCCGGGTCCGGGCGCCCCCGGGGTGCCCGGACGACCGGAGCCCTGGTGCTCCGGCCCCTGGGCCGCGACGTCCTGACGGCGGCCGGACGTCGGCAGCTGCAGACCGGGGCCGGTCATCGGCTGCGGCCGGTTCGGTACGGCCACGCGGTCCTGGCCGGGCCCGCCGCCGTCCTGACCGGCCGCGCTCCTGGCGGGCCAGGACGCCGCGGCGGCCTCGCCACCGGGCGCGTTGCCGGTCGGTTCGGCGGGCCGCTGGGCGTCGCCCGGCTGCTGGGCCCCGCCCTGCGCGGCCGGCGGCCAGGCGGGCTCGGGATCGGCGACCGGGATCTCCCGGACCCCGGCCGGCTGCGGCGGCCACGGCGACTCCGCGTCGGCCCCGTCGGATCCGGCCGCGGCGGCCTCCTGCGCGGGCACGGCCTGGGTGCGCGGGTCCGCAGCGGCCGGTTGCTGACCACCGCCGACCACCGAGGACGGCAGGTGCAGCACCGCGACCGGGGTGACCCCGGTGTTGCCGGCCGGGCCCCGGATGCCGAGGCGCGCGCCGATCGCCCTGGCGAGCCGGGCCGCGACGTGCAGGCCGATCTCCTGCGGGGCGACCGGACCGGCCGGCGTGGCGCTGCCGAGCGCGCGGTCCAGCTCGTCGATCGGGCTCTGCAGCCGGGGCGGCGTCGCGGACTGCAGCTCGACGACCACCCCGCCGTCCGGGCCCCAGCGGGTCTGCAGTTCGAGCCGCTCACCGGCCGGGGTGGCCCCGGCGGCGTGGGCGAGCAGCTCGGCGAGGATCTGGGCGAGCACCGGCTCGGCCGCGGCGGAGACCGAGACGCTGGGCGTCGGCGGCACGACGGTGCGCGATGCGGCCTCGCTGGCCGCGACGATCGTGTTCAGGGTCTGGCCGAGCGGGGCGGGCGGCGCCGCCAGCCGAGGACCGCGCGGGGCACCGGCGAGGACGAGGATGTGCTCGCCGTCGCGGACGCCGCGGCGCGCGGCACCGGCGAGTTCGGCGAGGTCGGCCAGCGCGCCCGGGCGCAGCTCGCCGGTACGGAGACGCTCGGTGAGGAGCTGCTGGCGTTCGGAGCGCGCGCGGAGCCGGTGTGCGATGGCGGCCAGGACGGCGTCGCCGTCCTCACCATCGCCCGGACCGGCAGCCGGGTTCGGTCCCGGGCCGGACGGGCCGTACGGCGGGTCTTCTCGCCCCACGCGATCGTCCTCCGAACAGCTGGCAGGACACCCGGTACCGGGCGCCAGGACCTGCCCGGATCGGCACCGAAGCCGCCCGGGCAGGATTCGGTCTCCGACCCTACTCGCGCCGGGGCGACTCCCTCACCCGTTGCGGTGGGCGGTGGACGCCGGACGGCTGGGCGGCGCGACTCCCGCCCCGGCCGGGCCGCCGGGGCCACTGTGCGCGACCGGCGGCCGCCCACCTGCGACGGCCGCGCCCGCCGTCGTCACGGAGCGTGACTCATTCGAAACGCGCCGGATCACCGGCGCCCACCCGGACGATCTCCGGCTCGGCGCCGGACAGGTCCACGACCGTGGTGGGTTCGGTGCCGCAGTCGCCGGAGTCGATCACGGCGTCGACCTGGTTCTCCAGCTCCTCCTTGATCTCCCAACCCTGCGTCATCGGCTCCTCGTGGTCGGGCAGCAGCAGGGTCGAGGACAGCAACGGCTCCCCCAGGTTCGCCAGCAGCGCCTGGGTGGTGGCGTGCTCCGGGATCCGGACACCCACCGTCTTCTTCTTCGGGTGCAGGAGCCGCCGCGGCACCTCCATCGTCGCGGGGAGGATGAAGGTGTAGCTGCCGGGCGTGGACGCCTTGACCGCGCGGAACACGGAGTTGGAGATCTGCACGAACTGCCCGAGCTGGGCGAAGTCGGCACAGACGAGGGTGAAGTGGTGCTTGTCGTCGAGCCTGCGGATCCGGCGGATGCGGTCCAGCCCCTCCCGGTTCCCCAGCGAGCAGCCGAGTGCGAAGCAGGAGTCCGTCGGGTAGGCGATCAGCCCGCCCTCCCGGACCAGGTCGGCGACCTGGCCGATGCTGCGCGGCTGCGGGTTCTCCGGGTGCACGTCGTAGTACCTCGCCATCCCCGCAGCCTGCCACGATGATCTTCGTGTGTCGCCCCGGTGCGGTGCGCCTCAGAACGGCGAGCCGTCGTGGGGACGGGGTTCGACCAGCACCAGCCAGTTCCCCAAGTCGTCCCGGAACACCGCCTCGATGCCGTACGGGCGTTCCGCGGGCGGCTGGGTGAACTCGACGCCACGTGCCGCGAGCCGGGAGTACTCGGCGCGGCAGTCGTCGGTGGTCAGTCCGAAACCACCCATCCGGCCCGCGGCGAGTGATCGGGTGACCGCATCGGCCATCTGGTCGTCCAGCGGCGGCCCGGGCTTCATCAGGGTCACCTGCAGCTCGGGCTGCGACGGGAGGGTGACGGTCACCCAGCGGTAGCCGTCCTCCATCGCGACGTCGGTGCCCTCGACGAACCCGAGGACGTCGCAGTAGAAGCTTTTCGCGGCGTCCTGGTCGGTGACGTACAGCGTGACCAGCGAGACGTGGGTGAGCATGCGCCGAACCTAGCGACGCCGCGGTCCGGCGGGCCTCTCCTCGATTGCGGTGTCCGGCAGGCCCCGCATGAACATCCAGCACCCGGGGACCCCGGCGCCCCGCGCGCGGTCCACCGGGCCCGATAGGTCGCGGGGCCGGTCCCGACGAGCAGCCGGAACCGCGAGCCGAACGATCCCGGCGAGGAGTACCCGACCAGCGTGCAGACCTCGGTCACGGTCAGGTCCGTCGCGCGCAGGAGGTCCTGGGCCCGCTCGATCCGGCGCCGGGTCAGGGTCGCGGCCGGGGTGCGGCCGTAGACCGCGGTGAAGCACCGCAGGAAGTGGTACTTCGACACCCCCGCGACGGCCGAGAGCCGGTCGAGGTCCAGTGGCTCCGCGTAGCAGCGGTCGATCTCGTCGTGCGCCCGCCGCAGGTGGGGCAGCAGGTCGAGCGGCACCGGGTGCACGGGGGTGGAGGCTACCGGCCCAGCGCCTCGCACACGACGCGCTCGGCCGGTGACCGCGGGTCGTCGAGGTCGAACGCGTGCTCCCGCGCCGGTTCCAGCGGCGGCTGGGCGATGATCCGCGGGCCGCGGGCTCCGGCACCCATCGGCTGCGCGCGGTGCACGACGAACGGGTGCACCAGGTAGACGTCACCGGCCCGGCCGGTCGCGGCGACCTCCGGGAGGTGCGCCGTGGCGGGCACCGCCCGCCGGCACAGCTCCGCCCAGTCCGCGCCGTCGTCGCCGTGCGGGGCGAGCAGCCGGGCGACCTCGTGGTGGGATCCCGGGCGGAGCAGGGTGGGCGCGTCGTCCGGGCCCACGTCGGTGTAGAGGACGAGCAGCAGCAGCGCCCGGCCGCGGGAGCGGACCGAGAGCCGCGGGCCGTCGTCCGGCCCGGCGAACGACGCCTCCACGTGCCAGCCGTCGTCGCCCGGGGCCCCGGTGTGCGGGAACCGGATCGGGAAGCTGCCCATCCCGATCCGCGGCCGCCAGCGGCCCGGGCCCACGAGTGCGTCGTAGGCCGCCCGCAGTGCGGGCGTTCCCGCCGAGTCGGTGAACTCGGGCTCGCTCATGGACTCCACACGGACCACGGGCCCGGTCCAGGTGGCGGGATCGTCCAGGTCGACGCCCCGGTACGCAGCCGGGCGGCGAGCAGGTCCCGGCAGCGGGCGGCCAGCTCCGGGGAGAAGGCGCCGGGCAGGTGGACGTAGCCGTCCCGGGCGAATCGTTCGGTCATCGCCGGCCATGGTGGGCCACCGGCGGGGACGACGACACCGGAATGACGCGAACCGGACGTCACCGGGGGTCACTGTGAAGCTAGGCTCACCTCACTCCCGGCGCCGACGGGAGCTCACCGAGAGGAGGCCACCGGTGCCCGTCCCCCGGATCGTGCTCCCCGCACTGGCCGTACTGCTGTGCCTGCTCACCGCCTGCGCCGGACCCGCCGCACCGGCGGACGAGGCCACGACCCGGCCGGTCCCGCACGCCCGGGGCACCGCCGAGGTGCCCGCGGCCCCGCAGCGGATCGTCGTGCTGGAACCGGTCCAGCTGGACACCGCGGTCGCGCTCGGCGCGATCCCGGTCGGGACCGCCGTGCTGTCCGAGTCCACCGGGGTGCCCGCCTACCTGGGCGAGGCCGCCGCAGCGGTGCCGACGGTCGGCACCGTCGCCGCACCCGACCTGGAGCGGATCGCGGCCCTGCAGCCCGACCTCGTGCTCGGCACCGAGTCCCGGCACGCCCAGCTCTACGACCAGCTCGCCGCGATCGCCCCGACCGCCTTCATGGCCTCGCAGGCCGATCCGTGGCAGGACAACGTCCGCTTCGTCGGCCGGACCGTCGGGCGCGAGGCCGAGACCGACCAGCTGCTGCGGGACTACACCGACCGGTGCGCCGAGGTCGCCGGCGCGCACGGCACGGAAGGCCGCACCGCGCAGCTGATCCGGCCCCGGGACGGGCAGCTCACCCTGTACGGCCCCACCTCGTTCGCCGGCGCGACGCTGGAGTGCGCGGGGTTCACCATCCCGCCGCGGGACTGGGAGGGCTCGATCTCGGTCGATCTCTCGCCCGAGCTGGTCCTGCAGGCGCGGGCGGACGAGGTGCTGGTGACCGCGGTGGACCCGGCCGCTCCGGATGCGGTCCCGCCGTCGGTCACCGCCGTGCGGGACGAGGCGTTCCCGCGCCTGCACGTGGTCGACCAGTCGTACTGGATCACCGGGGTCGGTCCGCTCGGCGGCCGCCGGGTGCTCGACGACATCGACCGCATTCTCGGCGGCTGACGCACCGCTCACCCCGGCTCGACGATCAGCGTCATGGTCAGCGAGTGGCCGACGCCGAGCCCCGGCCCGGCGGCGCGCTCCAGGTCGAGCAGCGCGTGCGCGAGCCGGGCACCGTCGGCGTCGTCGAGGCCGCGGGCTCCCGCCCAGGGCCGCAGCACCGCATTCCACCGGTCCGCGAAGCCGGCCAGCCAGGTCAGGACCTCGGCGGGCGCGCCCGAGGTCGCGGGGACGAAGGCCAGGTCGTCCGGGCACACCCGGTGCGGGGCGCGGACGAGGTCGTTCACCAGCGTGCGGAACCGGGGCACCTCCGGGTGGAAGGACCCGGTGGCGGTGTGCCTGCCGACCAGCACCGAGCGGTCGACGGCGGTCCGGGACACGACTCGTGCACCGGTACCCGGCAGCGCCGCGTCCACGCAGGCGTCCAGCCGGTCGCGGCCGTAGAACGTCATCGGCTCGGAGATGGTCGCGCCACCCCCGGCGAAGAAGCTCATCGCGTAGTCCCAGCGCTCAGCGTGCCAGCGGGGCCGCCACTCCACGGAGTAGCGGCCGAGCACGTCGACGACGACGGCCGCCCGCCGCCCACGGCCCGCGACGGCGGCGAGCACCGACCGCAGCGCACCGACGAACTCGGTGCGGGTCAGGTGCGAGTAGGGGACCCCGCAGGACAGGTAGAGGTCGAACGGCCCGTCCGGCAGCGCACCGCGCACGTCGCCGAGCACGAACGTGGCGGAGTCGGAGTCGATCGTCCGGCGGGCGGTGCGCACCATCTCCGGGTCGACGTCGAGACCGACGTAGCGGAGCCGGGCCGGATCGACGAGCCCCGGCGCGTCCGCGGCCGGGGCGGTGAGCAGGTTCCACCCGTCCGCCGTCCCGGCCCCGACGTCGAGCACCCGGACCGGATCGTCCGGGCCACGGCCGACGGCCGCGAGCGCCGCGGCGATGACCCGCCGGGTGACCGGCTCCTCCGACAGGATCTTGACCGGATCACGCCGGGCCGGTGAGAGGTAGTGCGCGCTGGCTCCCCGGTAGGAGGGGGCAGCTGCCTGGTCGGGTCGGCTCACCCGTTCTTACTACTCCGCGGCCGGCCCGGATCGGGCCCGTTGCGGTCCGATGTGGCCGGACTCGCCGCCGCGGTGGTTCGGACTCACCGCGGGCGGCCGGGGTCGGGCCGGCCGCCCGCGGGAGGTTCGTGGGGACGCTCGCCGCTCAGGCGAGGTCGTCCAGCTCGCCACCCTTGATCGACGACAGGAAGGCCGCCATACCGGAGGCGGGGAAGGCGAGGATCGTGCCGTGCGGGTCGCGGGAGTTGCGGACCGCGACATCGCCGTCGGCCACCGCGAGTTCCACGCAGTTGCCCTGGTAGCCGCTCCGGACGCTCTTGCGCCACGCCAGCGCGTCGATCGACGCGGGGCCGGACAGATGCATCTGATCCATGCGAACGTTCACCTCATCTGCACGTGCATTTTCCTGTGCGACGAAGTTAGCGCGTTCGCGAGACTGCGTCGCGGCGAGGACGTCCGCGAGCGCCCGGCGGTCGTCGTACCGCGCCCGGTTGCGCACTACCGGCCTTCAGCGGTCGAGCGAGCCCGGCCGGGCGGACGACGTCACGGCGGTCCGGCACCGACCGACCACTCGTCGCGGAGATCCGTCCGCCGGAGCCGGTGACGTCCGGACGACGCAGCCCGGTGGGCCGTTCAGCGGTCGGCGATCGCCCCGGAGATGGCCTGCTTGGTCCGGTCGGGCGAGAGCGCGTCGACCGTCAGGCGGTCCATCGCCCGCCCGTAGCGCTCCACGTCGGCCCGCTTGTCCAGGTAGGACGACCCGGTCATCTCCTCCAGGTAGACCAGGTCGGGCAGCTCGGGCTCGGCGAAACGGAGCATCGAGAACGCGTGCTCGGCGCCGTACCCCGACAGCTCCCACGGGAGCAGCTGCACGATCACGTTCGGCAGCGCCGACAGCTCCAGCAGGTACTGCAGCTGGGCCTTGTGCACCGCGCGCCCGCCGACCGGCCGGTGCAGCAGCGACTCGTCGAGCACGGCCCACAGGGTGGGGGCGTCCTTGCGGTGCAGGACGCGCTGGCGCCGCATCCGCACCTCGAGCCGCTTCTCGACGTCGGCCCGCTCGGTCGGCGGGAGGTCGGCGTGCCCGCCGCTGACCACGGCCCGGGCGTAGGCCTCGGTCTGCAGCAGCCCCGGCACGAACAGCAGCTCGTAGCTGGAGATCCGGGACGCCGAGCTCTCCAGGCCGACGAAGTCCTCGAACCAGCCGGGGACGACGTCGTTGTACCGGGCCCACCAGCCGCTCTCGTTGCTCTCGTCGGTCATCGAGAGCACGTTGTCGCGTTCCGGGCCCGGGCCGACGCCGTAGAGGGTCAGCAGGTCGGAGACGTCGCGCTTCTTGAAACCGACCTTGCCGGACTCGAGCCGGCTCATCTTCGAGTCCGAGCCGCGGATCTCGTACGCGGCGTCGGTGCGCTTGATCCCGGCCCGCTCGCGCAGCTTCCGCAGGTGGGAGCCCAGCACGATGCGCCGCGCGGTCGGACCGCGGTCACCCGAGGTCGACTCGGGGTTGTTCGGGCTCGGGACCACCGGGGCGGGCTCCTGCAGGTCGGTACGGCTCGGTCCGGCGGATCCGGTCCGGGGGCGGTTCGGGGAGCCCGCCGGACGCGGTACGTGGTGCCGGTCGGCGTTCCACATTACACATCGAACGCGTCCTGACCAGCCCCCTCGGACACGCTGGAGATCATTCCCATCACCGGCCGTGTCCGGCGGACGGGTCCGCTACGGTGACGTGCGCAGTGATCGACGCCACCGTCGATGGCTCGGCACCGACCCCGCGACCACTCCAGTGAGGACCCGCCGATGTCCCAGCCGTCCGAGGGAACCACCCCCGCCTACATCGACACCTCGAAGGCCAGCATCGCCCGGGTGTACGACTACGCGCTCGGCGGCAAGGACAACTACGCCGTCGACCGCGAGACGATCGAGCGGGTCCGCAAGATCGCGCCGGAGGTCAACGAGCTGGCCGTCGACAACCGCGCGTTCCTCATCCGGGCGGCGCGGTTCCTCTCCACCCAGACCTCGATCACCCAGTTCCTCGACTGCGGCTCGGGGCTCCCCACCGCGGAGAACACCCACCAGGTCGTGCAGCGGCTGCAGCCCGAGTCCCGCGTCGTCTACGTGGACAACGACCCCACGGTCATCGCGCACGGACGGGCACTGCTGGAGGAGAACGAGTTCACCCGGTTCACCGCGGCCGACATCCGCCGGCCCGACGAGGTGCTCGACGACCCGGTGGTGCAGGACTTCCTCGACCTCGACCGGCCGGTCGCGCTGTTCCAGATCGGGACCATCCACCACTTCGACGACTCCGACCGCCCGCAGGAGGTCATGCAGCGCTACGTCGAGCGGCTGCCGGTCGGCTCGGTCTTCGCGGTCGCGCACTTCTTCGACCCGGAGAACGAGGACAGCGACCTGGCCCGCCGGATGGAGCAGATCTTCGTGCACAGCCCGATGGGCAGCGGCCGGTTCCGGACGCGGTCGGAGATCGAGGGCCTGTTCCCCGGCCTGGAGATGATCAATCCCGGCATCGTCCCCTGCTACCAGTGGTGGCCGGACGGCCCGCAGCTGCGCACCGAGGACCCGGTCCAGCGCTGCATCGTGGCCGGGATCGGCATCAAGAGGTAACTCGCGCGCGCCCCGCAGAGGCCCACGACGGCACCCCGCCGTCGTGGGCCTCTCTCGTGCGCGGGTTGCGCCGGCGCGGACCGCGGGCGCATACTCCTCTTAATTCAACGCCGGTTGAAAAAGAGGTGATCGGGATGGAGCGCACGACGTGCTGCGTGGTCGGGGGCGGGCCGGCCGGGATGATGCTCGGGCTGCTGCTGGCCCGCGCCGGGGTCGAGGTGACCGTGCTGGAGAAGCACGGCGACTTCCTGCGGGACTTCCGCGGCGACACCGTGCACCCGTCCACCCTCGACCTGCTCGACGCGCTGGGCCTCGGCGAGCGCTTCGCCGCGCTGCCGCAGAGCCGGGTCACCGAGGTCCTGCTCCCCGACGGCGCGGGCGGGTCCCGCCGGGTCGGGAACTTCGACCTGCTGGGCCGGGTCGGTGTGCGGCACCCCTACGTCGCGCTCGTCCCCCAGTGGGACCTGCTGGACCTGCTCGCCGACGCCGGGCGCGCCGAGCCGACCTTCCGGCTGCGGATGGACACCCGGGCGACCTCGGTCGTCCGGGAGCACGGCCGGGTGGTCGGCGTGCGCTACCGCACGACGACCGGTGCCGGGGAGCACGTCGACGGCGAGATCCGGGCCGACCTCACGGTCGCCTGCGACGGCCGGCACTCCGTGCTGCGCGACGGGTCGGGGCTGCCCGCGACCGAGTACCCGGTGCCGTTCGACACCTGGTGGTTCCGGCTCCCCCGGCACGCCGACGAGACCCGGGCCGCGCTGGTCCCCCGGATCGGGACGGGCCGGTTCGCCGTCGTCATCCCGCGCGAGGGGTACTACCAGATCGGCTATCTGGCCCCCAAGGGCCGCGACGACCGGCTGCGGGCCGACGGGATCGCGGCGTTCCGGGCGGACGTCGCCGAGCTGATCCCCGAGTTCGCCGACCGCGTCGACGAGCTGGCCTCGATGGACGAGGTGAAGCACCTCGACGTCCGGCTGAACCGGCTGCACCGCTGGCACGTCGACGGCATGCTCTGCATCGGCGACGCCGCCCACGCGATGTCCCCGATCGGCGGGGTGGGGATCAACCTGGCGATCCAGGACGCCGTCGCCACCGCCACCCTGCTGGCCGCCCCGCTGCAGCGCGGCGGCGCCGGCCCGCGCGAGCTCGCCCGGGTCCGCGGCCGGCGCCGGGTGCCGACGATGCTGGTCCAGGGACTGCAGCGGCTCATGCACGCCGCCGTCGCGGGCCCGGCGCTGGCCGGTGACCCCAGCGGCCCGCCGGAGGCACTGCTGCGGGCCGTGCAGCGCCTGCCGTGGCTGCAGATCGTGCCGGCCTACCTGGTCGGGGTCGGGTTCCGCCCGGAGCGGGCGCCGGCCTTCGCCCGCCGCGACGCCGTCCCGAGCGACGCCTGATCCCCCGCGACGGACCGATCGGGCACTACGCTGCGGCCGTGCTGTCGCTGGACGCCCTGGACGTCGACCTGCTGGCCGCGCTGCGGGAACGGCCGCGGGCCGGGGCACTGGAGCTGTCCCGGGTGCTGACCGTCGCCCGCGGCACCGTCCAGGCCCGGCTGGACCGGATGGAGCGGGCCGGGGTGATCACCGGCTACGGCCCGGACGTCGACCTCCCGGCGGCCGGGTACGGGGTGCAGGCGTTCGTGACGCTGGAGATCGCCCAGGGCGAGCTGGCCGACGTCGCGGAGGCGCTGGCCGCGCTGCCGTCGGTCACCGAGGCGTACGCGACGACCGGCTCGTCGGACGTGATGTGCCGGCTGGCCGCGTCGTCGCACGAGGACCTGCAGGACACCCTGCTCGCGCTGGGCCGGTCACCGCTGGTGGCCCGGTCGACCAGCGTCGTCGTGCTGTCCACCCTGGTCGCGCCGCGGTGGCGGCCGCTGCTGGAGAGCCGGCACCGGGAGGCCCCGAGCCGGGCACCGGCCTACCGCTCCTGAGTCAGGCCAGGTGGTGCGCCGACCGGTGTGCGCCGAGCACGTCGAGACCGAAGTCGGCCGACGGGTCCCGCCACACCGAGTGGGCGTGGTTGGCGTCGCGCTGGGTGTTGTCCCACTCGAGGAGCAACCGCGGGCCCTGCAGCCGGTAGTAGCTCGGGGCGCCGTCGACGAGCGAGCCGGCCCAGGCCAGGTGCACGGCGTCGAGTGCCGCGGGATCGTCGTAGCGGGTGATCGGGGAGAGCGCGTCGGGCACCCGGCACAGGTAGGTCCGCACCAGCGCCCGCAGCAGCTCGCGTCCCTCGGCGTCGAGTTCGGCGGCGGGGACGCCCTTCGGCTCCCGACGCAGCCGCACCCGTTCGCGCTCGGCCGCGGTGAAGGACGCGCGCTCCTCGATGCCGTCGCTCGCCCGCTGCAGCGCGGTCTGCTCGGACTCCGCGGCGAACCGGTCGCGCCAGATGCCGGCGAGCGGGATCCAGTCGTCTCCGTCGGCCGGGTCGGTGCGGTTCGCCGTGAGGAGGTCCGGCGGGGCCTTGTCCAGCAGGACGGCCCGCTCCCGCAGCTCGCCCGGCAGCGACCGGACGAGGTCGCGGGCGAGGTCCTCGACCGGGCCGAGCGGGCGCAGCGCCGCGCCGCCCAGCAGCTCCGAGGTGGCCGGGTCGGCGCCGAGGAAGCACGGGGTGCAGGCGACGACCTCGCCGTCGGCCACCAGCATGTTGACCGAGACGTGGTGACCGCCGAACCGCCACGCCCAGGTCCCGGTGTCCCCCGGCGTCCCGAAGACCCGCAGGTAGTACATCTGCGGGTCGCGGCCCCGGGTGCGGTCGAACAGGGTCGTGAAGCCCTCGGTCCGGTCGAGGACGTTCTCCAGGCCCATCACGGTCGCGACCGTGACGTAGCCGGCGGGCGACAGGCCGGCCGCGAGCAGCTCCATCGCCTTCCGCTGCTGTGGCGGGAGCTGCTCGTGGAAGGTCAGCCCGCCGTGGTCGGTGGGGGTGTAGAACCATCGGCGGCGCTCGGCGTCGAGCGTGTCGTCACCGGTCGGGGCGGTGCCGGTGGCCCGGTCCCGCTGCCCGGTGTCGAGCGCGTCCAGCCACGCCCGCGCCGCTCCCGCCATGGCCGCGGCCGTCTCCCGGGTGCTCATCGCTCGTCCGTCCGGTGGTCCTGCGCGAGGTGCTCGCCGAGCACGTCCAGGCCGAGGTCGGACTCCGGGTCCCGCCACACCGAGTGCGCGTGGTCGGCGCCGCCCTGCGTGTTGTCCCACTCCAGCAACAGCCGAGGTCCCTGCAGCCGGTAGTAGTGCGGCCGGCCGGGCTCGGTCGAGCCGGCCCAGGCCAGGTGCACCTCGTCCAGGGCCGCGTCGTCCTCGTACCGGGCGGACGGGGCGATGCCGACCGGGGCGCGGTCGAGGTAGGCCGACAGCAGCCGGCGCAGCAGGTCGCGGGCCCGGTCGTCGAACGCGCTGGCCGGGACGCCGCTGGGGGACGCGGCCAGCGCCACGTCCTCGGTCCCGGCGACCGGCTCCGCGCCGGGGGCCGGGTCCCGGCGGATCGCCGACGGCGGCAGCGGCCGGTCCCCCGGCGTGACCACCGGCCGGTTGGCGGTGACCAGGTCGGGTGGGGCGGTCTCGCTCAGCGTGGCCGCCTCCAGGATCTCCGCCGGCATCCCGCGGACGATCTCCCCGGCCAGGTCCTCGGCCGCACCGAGGGGGCGCAGCACACCGCCGCCGAGCAACGGGGTGGACGCCGGGTTCGCGCCGAGGAAGCACGGCGTGGTCGCGACCACCCGCCCGTCGACGACCAGGTTGTTGAGCGACACGTGGTGCCCGCCGAAGCGCCAGCCCCACGCACCCGTCGGGCCGGGGTCGCCGAAGACCCGCAGGTAGTACATCCCCGGGTCGCGGAACCGGTTCCGGGCCGGCCGCACCGGCCAGCCCTGGGCCCGGTCCAGCACGTTCTCCAGGCCCATGATCGTCGCGACGGTGGCGTACCCGGCCGCGGACAGCCCGGTCGAGACGAGCTGCATCGCACGTTGCTGCTGGACCTGGTCCTGGTCGAACAGCGTCAGTCCGCCGTGGTCGGTGGGGGTGTAGAACCAGCGCCGCCGCTCGGTGTCCTGCGCGCCCGGTCCGGGGGCGGCACCGGTCCCGGCCGCCCGGGCGGGCCGGTCGAGGGTGTCGAGCCAGGCGTGCGCCGCCGCCTGCATCGCGGTGCCGGTGTCGGTCGGGTCGGGGGTGGTCACGTCCGGCCACGGTAGTCCGGCCGGGCCATGATCACCGGCGTCGATCTCAGTCGCCCGCGTCGCGGACCAGCAACGCGATCTGCACCCGGTTGTCCAGCCCCAGCTCCCGCAGCAGCTTCGAGACGTAGGACTTCACCGTCGCGACCGACATGTGCAGTTCCTCGGCGATGTCGGCGTTGGACCCGCCGCGGGCGACCGCCTCCGCCACGTCGCGCTCGCGCTCCGCCAGCCGCTCCAGCCGGGACCGGGCGGCCCGGCGCCGGTCGACCGGGCCGGCGCCGCCCTTGACGATCCCGATCAGCCGCCGGGTGATCGCCGGGGAGAGCACGGCGTCCCCGTCCGCGGCGGCCCGGACGGCCTCGACGATGCCCTCCGGCGCGGCGTCCTTCAGCAGGAACCCGCCGGCACCGGCCCGCAGCGCCCGCACGACGTGCTCGTCCGCGTCGAACGTGGTCAGGACGACGACGGTGGGCGCGTCCGGCTCCGCGGTCAGCCGCTGGGTCGCCGTCACGCCGTTGACCCGCCGCATCCGCAGGTCCATCAGCACGACGTGCGGGCGCGCCGCGCGCACGGCGTCGGGCACCTCGTCACCGTCGCCGGCGTCGCCGACCACCCGGATCCGCCGGCCCGGGCCGGAGCCGGTGCCGGTGAGCGCGTGCCCGTCGAGCATCACCCGCAGCCCGGCCCGGACCAGCGGGTCGTCGTCCACCAGCAGGACCCGGATGTCCGGTGGGTCGGCGGCCTCGTCGGTCATGTCAGCTCCTTGGTCCACGGCAGCACGGCCCGCAGCCGGTACCCGTCGGGCAGCGGGCCGTGCGCGAGCGTGCCGCCGGTCAGCGTCTCCACCCGCTCGCGCAGGCTCACCAGACCGGTCCCCGCGCCCTCCGGGGCCGGCCGGTCCCCGGTCCACCCGGAGCTGACCGTGACGGTCAGGTCGCGTCCGGGCCGCCCGTCGAGGACGACCTCCACCGGGGCGCCGGGCGCGTGCCGGGTCGCGTTGGTCAGTCCCTCGCGCACCACCCGGTAGGCGACCCCGGCGAGCGGCCGCCCCGGCGGAGACACGACCAGCAGTGCGGTCGAGCGCAGCGACACGTCCGCCCCGGCGGCCCGCGCCTCCCCGACCAGGTGCTCGACGCCGGCCAGGTCGTCCGGGTCGTCGGTGTCGTCCGGGGCGTCCGGGTCGGCCGCAGCGCCCGCCCCCGGGGTGTCGTGCAGCACCTGCACGATGGTCCGCAGGTCCTCCATCGCCCGGTGCGTGGTGTCGCGCAGCACCCGGGCGCTCTCCCGCACCGTCTCGGCGGACAGGTCGTCACGCAGCGCCAGCGCGCCGGCGTGCACCGAGAGCAGCGCCAGCCGGTGCCCGAGCCGGTCGTGCATCTCCCCGGCGATCCGGCGGCGCTCGGCCACCCTGGCCTGCTCGTCGCGCACCGCCCGGTCCGTCTCCGCCCGGGCCAGCCGCTCCCGGAGATCGGCGAGGACGGCCCGGCGGATGCCGGTGAGCAGGCCGGCGACCGCCGCGATGGCCAGGAAACCGGTGGCGCCGCCGAGCAGGACCGAGGCCGGCCGCAGGTCCGGAGCGGAGCCGAGGATGGTGTACGCGGCCGCGCCGACCGACAGCAGCAGCACGAGCACGGTCTCCCCGGCCCGGCGCCGGGTCGCGACGACGAACACCGCGACCAGCGGCAGGTAGGTGGCCAGCGGCGCGACGGTGCCCACCAGGATCGCGCCGACCGCGAAGGGCCACGGGTACCGGTAGCGCAGCGGGATGCAGGCGAGCGCGGCCACGCCGAGCAGCAGCAGCGCGATCCGGCCGGGATCGTCGACCCGGTGCGCCACCCCCGTCGTGAGACCGCCCGCTGCCACGAGGACCACGAGGACCACCGACATGACGGCGGGGCGGAACACGCGTCGACCATAGGGCAGCCACCGGAACGGGTGGGTCCGATGTCCGTCACGGACACCGGACCCACCCGCCGGGCCGGTGGTGGCGGTCAGGATCTCCCCATCCCCCGCCCGGGCGTGGACGCCCCCCACGGGTCCACCCCACCACACGACCGGCACCCCCCGGGGGCCGTCACGAGCTGCTCCCGGCGGCAGCCGTCGTCATCGCCGCCGAGGCGGCCTGGACCTCCCGGACGGCCGCGGCGACCGCCGGACCGGCCCAGTCGCCGTCGGCGACGATCCGGGCGCGGTCGCGCAGCTCGCGCCGCCTGCCGTCGAGCACCCGGTGCTCGGCGCGCACGGCGTGCAGCAGCGAGACCAGCCCGGCCACGTCCGGGTCGACCGCGTGGCCGTCGCGCAACGCGGCCGCCGCTCCGGCCCGCAGCGTGTCGCGCAGGCCGGTGTCGGGCCACCACCGGGCCGGGCGCAGGAGGCCGCGGGGCTCCCGCTCGACGTACCCGCCCGCGACGAGCGACTCCAGCACCGCCGACCGCAGTCCCGGGACCAGCCGGGTCACCCCCCGCCGGGCGCGGAACCAGCCGACCGGCAGCCGGGTCGCCCGGGCGGCCACGACGTCCACACCGGCGCCCGCGACCAGCCGCAGCCGGGGATGGCGGTAGCCGTCGGTCTCCAGCCATCCGCGGGCGGCGAGATCGAGCAGCACCGCCCCGGCGAACGCGCGCTCGGTGCGCTGGCGGTCGACGACGAACCGCCCGGTGCCCGGGTCGAGCAGCACCAGGGCGACCCGCTCCGGCAGCGTCACCCGCTCCGGCTGCGCGCCCCGATCGTCGTCCATGGACCCTCCCCCGCCGCCTGCGGGACCGAGCCTCGCCCACGACGCGGTGGGCGCACACCCGGCGAAGGTCGTCCGATGCACGACGGAAGTCGGGGCGCCACTCGTCACCCGGATGATTACCATCCGGGCATGCCCGAACCGCAGAGCCACCGCGAGAGCGGTCAGCACGTCATCGAACACGCCCTGCAGCTGCTGGAGTCCGCGGACCGGGCCCGGGACTACGCCGAGGCGACCGACGGGCACACCGCCGCGACCGCGTACGCCATCAGCGCCCTCTACCAGGAGATGCGCCACGGCGACGACCAGATCACCGCCCTGATCGGCGCAGTCCGCGACCAGACCGAGGTACTGCAGGAGATCCGGGACGCACTGCGTCGCTGAACCGGGCACCGCGCCCGAATCGGGCTCGACCTCGGCGCCCGCCCGCGAGATCCTCCCCCGCATGGAGCACCGCCCCACCGACCTCACCGACGCCGACGTCCGCGCCGCGCTGTCGGCCCACCACGGCGTCCGGGCCGGTGAGCTGCACTACCGCCCGGTCGGTTTCGGCGACTACCACTGGGAGACGACCGGGGCCGACGGCCGCCGCTGGTTCGTGAAGGTCTCCGACCTCGCCGACAAGCCGCAGTGCGGGCCGACACCGGCGACGGCGCTCGCCGGTTACCGGGCCGCCGTGGGCACCGCGTCGGCGCTGCGCGCCGCGGGCCTGTCCTTCGTCGTCGCCGCGGAACCGGCGCTGGACGGCGAGCCGGTCTCCGATCTGGACGGCCGCTGGGCGCTGACCCTGTTCGCCCACGTCGACGGCGTCCACCACGACTTCTTCACCGAGCTCGGCCGGTCCGACCGGGACGACGTGCTGGGGCTGCTCGCCCGGCTGCACGCCGCGTCCCCGCCGGCCGGTGTCCCGGTCCACGTGCCCGAGGTCCCGGACCGGGCGGTGATCGACGGGGCGCTCGCGCAGCAGGAGGTCTCGTGGAGCGGCGGGCCGTACTCCGAACCGGCACGCCAGGCCGTCGTCACGCACGCGGGTGCGATCCGGGCCCGGCTGGCCGAGGCCGACGCACTGGCCCACCGGCTGGCGCACTCGGGCCGGGCGACGGTGGTGACGCACGGCGAGCCGCACCCCGGCAACCTGCTCGGCACCCCCGAGGGTTTCCTGCTGATCGACTGGGACACGGTCGGTCTCGGTGTGCCGGAGCGGGACCTCGCCGTCGTCGGCGGGGACCTGTCGGCCTACACCGCGCTGACCGGCACCGAGCCGGACCCGTACGCCCTGGAGCTGTACCGGCTGCGCTGGCGGTTGGCCGATCTCGGGGAGTTCCTGCGCTGGTTCCGCGCCCCGCACGCCGACGACGCCGACGGCCGGACCGCCTGGGAGGGGTTGCTGCAGACGGTCGCCGACCTCGCGGCCGGGTCTCAGCCGCCGACATAGGCCGCGAGGTGCTCGCCGGTGAGGGTGGCCCGGGAGGCGACCAGCTCGGCCGGGGTCCCCTCGAACACCACCCGGCCACCGTCGTGCCCGGCGCCGGGGCCCAGGTCGATGATCCGGTCCGCGTGCGCCATCACCGCCTGGTGGTGCTCGATGACGATCACCGACTTCCCCCCGTCGACCAGCCGGTCCAGCAGGGCGAGCAGCTGCTCGACGTCGGCCAGGTGCAGCCCCGTGGTCGGCTCGTCGAGGACGTAGATCCCACCCGACTCCCCCATGTTGACGGCGAGCTTGAGCCGCTGCCGCTCACCGCCGGACAGGGTGGTCAGCGGCTGGCCGAGCTTGACGTAACCGAGGCCGACGTCGGCGAGCCGCTCCAGGATCCGGTGCGCGGCCGGGACCCGGGTGTCCCCGGCGCCGAAGAACTTCTCGGCCTCGGCCACCGACATCGCCAGCACCTCGCTGATGTCCCTGGCCTCGTCGCCGGTCCCGAGGCGGTACTCCAGCACCGAGGAGTCGAACCGGCGGCCCTCGCACACCTCGCAGGTCGTCGCGACGCCCGCCATCATCGCCAGGTCGGTGTAGATCACCCCGGCGCCGTTGCAGTTCGGGCAGGCCCCCGCCGAGTTCGCACTGAACAGGGCGGGCTTGACCCCGTTGGCCTTCGCGAACGCCTTGCGGATCGGCTCCAGCAGCCCGGTGTAGGTGGCCGGGTTGCTGCGCCGTGATCCCTTGATCGCGCCCTGGTCGACCACGACGACGCCGTCGCGGCCCGCGACCGAGCCGTGGATCAGCGAGCTCTTGCCCGATCCCGCCACCCCGGTGACGACCGTCAGCACGCCGAGCGGGATGTCGACGTCGACGTCGCGCAGGTTGTGGCTGCTCGCCCCGCGCACCTCCAGCGCACCGGTCGGGGTCCGCAGGTCCACCTTCAGCGACGCCCGGTCGTCGAGGTGCCGCCCGGTGCGGGTCCCGCTGGCCCGCAGGCCCTCGACCGTGCCCTCGTAGACCACCTGGCCGCCGTCGCTCCCGGCCCCGGGACCCAGGTCGACGACGTGGTCGCCGATCACGATCGTCTCCGGCTTGTGCTCGACGACGAGCACGGTGTTGCCCTTGTCCCGCAACCGCAGCAGCAGGTCGTTCATCCGCGTGATGTCGTGCGGGTGCAGGCCGATGGTGGGCTCGTCGAACACGTAGGTGACGTCGGTCAGCGACGAGCCGAGGTGCCGGATCATCTTGGTGCGCTGGGCCTCGCCGCCGGACAGCGAGCCGGACGGGCGGTCCAGCGAGAGGTAGCCGAGCCCGATCTCGACGAACGAGTCCAGGGTCTCCCGCAGCGAGGCGAGCAGCGGCGAGACTCCGCTCACGGCCGAGCTCCGCTGCGCTCCGTCTCCGGCGCCGAGGGTCGAGCTCCGCTGCGCTCCGTCTCCGGCGCCGAGGGTCGAGCTCCGCTGCGCTCCGTCTCCGGACGGTTCGTCCAGCTCCCGGATCCACCCGGCCAGGTCCGAGATCTGCATCGCGCACGCCTCGGCGATGTTCACGCCGTCGATCCGCGAGGACCGGGCCAGCTCGGAGAGCCGGGTGCCCTCGCAGTCCGGGCAGGTCCGGAACACGATGGCCCGGTCCACGAACGCACGGATGTGCGGCTGCATCGCCTCCCGGTCCTTGCTCAGGAAGGACTTCTGGATCCGCGGGATCAGTCCCTCGAAGGTGACGTTGATGCCGTCGACCTTGATCCGGGTCGGCTCCTTGTGGAGCAGGGCGTCCATCTGCGGCTTGGTGAACGTGTTGATCGGCTTGTCACCGGGGAAGAACCCGGAGCCGGCGAAGATCCGGCCGTACCAGCCGTCGACCGAGTAGTTCGGGATGGTCAGCGCGCCCTCGACGATCGACTTGGTCTCGTCGAACAGCGCGGTCAGGTCGAAGTCGGAGACGGCACCGCGGCCCTCGCAGCGCGGGCACGCCCCGCCGACGATCTCGAAGTCCCGCCGCTCCTTGACCTGCCGGCCGTGCTTCTCCACCGTCACCGCGCCGGACCCGCTGATCGACGCGACGTTGAACGAGAACGCCTTCGCCGAGCCGACGTGCGGCTGCCCGACCCGGCTGAACAGGATCCGCAACAGCGCCCCGACGTCGGTGGCGGTCCCGACCGTGGAGCGGACGTCGCCGCCCATCCGCTCCTGGTCGACGATGATCGCCGTGGTCAGGCCGTCGAGCAGGTCGACGTCCGGCCAGGCCAGCGTCGGCATGAACCCCTGGACGAAGGTGCTGTAGGTCTCGTTGATCATCCGCTGGGACTCGGCGGCGATCGTCGCGAACACCAGCGAGCTCTTCCCCGACCCGGACACCCCGGTGAAGACGGTGAGCCGGCGCTTCGGGATCTCGACGCTGACGTCACACAGGTTGTTCTCGCGCGCGCCGTGCACCCGGATGAGGTCGTGGGTGTCGGCGGCGTGCGAGGTGGAGGAAGAGGTGCTCATCGACTCTCCGTGGTGAGGTGCGGGATGGTCGTCGCTTTCATCGTACGGCGTACCGAGAACGTTTCGCGTGCGCCTGTCCGGGCCACGTCGACCGCGGTCTCGGCCACGGCGATCACGCTAGGGCGGCATCACCGGAGAGGGCTTCTCGATTCCTGACCGGTCGCGCGGGGCCCGCCGGCACCGGTCGTCGCCGCTGGTCACGGCGGCGATGGTGCCACAGGACGACCGGTCGTGGCCGCACGATCGGGTAGGACGTTCCGTGTCCTTCCGGCTACCGAACGTGGCCGGGAGAGGATGGCGGCGTGTCCTTCCCCGCCCTGTCGGTCGCCGCCCTCGTCCTGCTGCTCGTCGTCGCGCCGCTCGTCCTGACCGTCGTCGGGATCGTGCTGGTCCTACGGCGGGTACGGCGCGAGCCGCGGCGGCTGAGCAACGCCTACTGGCTGCTCGGCGCGGCACTGCTGCTCGGGAACGTCGTCGCCGCTCCGGGGGTCGCCGGGGCCAACCCGGTCTTCGGGCTCATCGCGCTGGTCACCGTCACCTCACCGCTGCTCGCGCTGGTGTTCGCGGTGTTCCTGATCCTCAACGGCATCGTCATGCTGCGACGGGAGCGGGCCAGCCTGGGCAACTCGCTGTCCCTGCTCGCCGGGCTGCTGGTGGTCGTCCTGCTGGTGGCGGCGGTCCCGGTACTGGTCGCGGGCCCGATCTGGCTCAAGGCGCTGTGGCTGGTCTGCGCGCTCGGCGCCTACGTGCTCGCGTTCCAGTTCGTCGCCTTCCTCGGCTACGCCAAGCTCTACGCCCGGCTGGTCCGCGACCGCCCCGCCGGCTGGGTGGTGGTGCTCGGCTCCGGCCTGCACGGCAGCACGGTGCCGCCGCTGCTGGCGTCCCGGATCCGCACCGGGCTCGCCGAGTTCCGGCGCCGGGACGCCCGGATGCTCGTCCTGTCCGGCGGCAAGGGCAGCGACGAGCACCTCGCCGAGGGCGAGGCGATGCGCCGCTGGGCTCTGGAGCACGGTGCCGATCCCGCGACGGCACGTGCGGAGACGGCCTCGCGCAACACCGAGGAGAACCTGCGGTTCACCGACGCGCTGGTCCGGGCCGAGGGCGGGCCCGGCCCCGGGCTCATGGTCACCAGCAACTACCACGCCTTCCGGGCCGCGATGCTGGCGCGGCGGCTCGGGATCGACGCCCAGGCGGTCGGCGCACCGACCGCCGGCTACTACTGGCCCAGCGCGGTGCTGCGCGAGTTCGTCGCGATCCTGCGCGAGCACCGGGTGGCGAACGCGGTCCTGCTGGCGGTCGTCGCGGTCCCGCTGCCCGCGGCGCTGGTGGCGTTCGCCTGAGGACCGGAAGCGCTCAGTCGAGGACGGCGGTGGCCTCGACCTCCACGAGCACGTCCGGCTCGAAGAGGACCTCGACACCGATCAGGGACGCGGGCGGCATCGGCACCGGCAGGCCGATCTCCCCGGCGACCTGCTCGACCCCGGCCATGAACTCGGTGATCCGGTCCGGCGTCCACCCGGTGACGTAGAAGGTCAGCCGCAGCACGTCGTCGAACGTCGCGCCGGCGCCGGCCAGCCCGGTCGCGGTGTTCCGCAACGCGTGGGCGACCTGCCCGGCGAGGTCACCGGGTGCCACCGGCGTCCCGTCGGCCCGGCGGGCGATCTGCCCGCTGACGTGGACGTGCCGGGTCCCGGTGCCGACGGCGACGTGGTGGTACGGGGTCGGCTGCAGCAGCCCGTCGGGGGTGAGGCGGTGGACGGCCATGGTGTCTCCTCGGCTGGATCGAACAGGTATCTCACTGATACCTGGTGGATCGAGGACACTTCAACGAGACTAGGTGTCGTGCCGGATACCGCTGCCGCGAGCCCGCTCGTGGTCACCCCGCCCCACCGCGAGCTGCTCGACCAGATCCTCGACAAGTGGTCGCTGGCCGTGCTCAACGAGCTGTGCGAACGCCCCTGCCGGTTCAACGAGCTGCGGCGGGCGATCCCGGTGGTGACCCAGAAGTCCCTGACCGCCACGCTGCGCAGGCTCGAACGCAACGGGATCGTCGAGCGCGTCCTGCTCAGCTCGCGGCCGGTCGCCGTCGAGTACCGGATCACCGCCCTGGGCAAGACGCTCCGGCACCCGGTCGAGGTGCTGCTCGCGTGGGCCGGCACGGCCATGCCGCGGATCGAACGGGCACGGGACCGGTTCGACGCCGCCGAGGCGGCCGAGCTCAGCCGGTGACCGGCCGGACCGGCTGACGCAGCACGGTCCGCAGCTTCTCCGGCGCCGTCCGGCGCGGGTCGGACAGGTAGATCTCGTGGTGCCGGCCGTTCCACGTGTAGCCGTTGCCGGGCAGGTAGACGTCGTGCATCTCGGCGAGGACCGGCCCCTCGTCGTCGTAGGAGCCCAGGTGCAGCACCTGGACGCTGAGCCCCTCGGCGTAGCGGGCGAACCGCAGCCCGTCGAGCGCGGCCACCCCCTTCTTCGCGGCGGCGGCCACGCCCTCCTCGACGATCGCGTCGGTGATCCACTCGGGCTGGCCGATCATCATCGTCCAGTCCCACCGCGCCTTGTCCCGCGTGGCGAACACCTCGGGATCGGCGGCGCTCCAGAGCCCCTCGAGCGGAGCGACCGTGTGCACCCGGTCCAGCTCGCGCCCGGCGACCGCACGCACGGCGTAGGACACCGCGTACAGCGTGGCGACGGCGTCGGCGTAGGCCTGCGTGGTGTTCGGGTCACCGTGCCCGTCGACCTGCAGGAACCGGAACTCCGGCACCTGCACGGTGCCCATCCGACCCGGCTTCGGGGCGTAGAGCTCCGGGTGGTCCTTCTTGACGTCGTACCCCGCCATGGTTTCGGTCTCCTCGGTCGCGCGATGAGGGACGAACGGTACAGAAAGGACAGACCGTCGCTCAGTGGTTTTCCGCGGGCGCTCACAGCGCCACGAGTCCCGCCTCCGTCGGCCGGAACCCGCAGGAGCGGTAGAACGGCCGCAGGTCCTCGGCGAAGTCGACGTGCAGCCACGCGCAGCCCGCCGCGGCGGCACCCCGCACGGCGGCCCCCACCAGCTCCGAGCCGATCCCGGCGTGCCGTCGCGCGGGCCGCACCACCGGGTCGAGCAGGAACGCGTGCGTCCCGCCGTCCCAGGCGACGTTGACGAAGCCGACGAGCCCGCTCTCGTCCCGGGCGCAGACCCAGCCCAGGCTGTGCCGGTGCAGGCGTGCGACCCGGCCGGTCCCACCGGTCGCATGGCCGGCCTCGGTGAACAGCTCACCGAGGGACGTATCGTCGAGGGTGCCCCGCCACTCGTAGGTGATCGCCATGGCGCGAGGGTAGGGCCGGTTAGGGTCCGCCGGTGCTCGCTCACGACAGCCCCCTGCCGCGGCGGCCGTACCGGATCACGGTCGCCGGGGTCTCCGGATCGGGGAAGACGACCACGGCGCGGGCGATCGCCAGGATCACCGGTGTCCCGCACACCGAGCTCGACGCCCTGCACCACGGACCGGGCTGGCGGCGCCGGGCGGAGTTCCTCGACGACGTCCGGGACCTGGTGGCCCGGGCGTCGTGGGTCACCGAGTGGCAGTACTCCACCGCCCGGCCCCTCATCACCCGGCGGGCGGACCTGCTGGTGTGGCTCGACCCGCCGTTCTGGACGACGACGTTCCCGCGCGTCGTGCGCCGCACCGTGCGCCGCCGGGTCCGCCGGGAGGTCCTCTGGAACGGCAACATCGAGCCGCCGCTGTGGCAGGTCCTCACCGATCGGGAGCACATCGTGCGCTGGGCGGTGTCGACGCGCCGTTCACCGGCGGAGCACGTCACCCGGGCGCGGTCGGAGGATCCGGACCTCCCCGTCGTGCGCCTGCGGTCGGGTCCCGAGGTCCGGGACTGGCTGGCCGGTCCGCTCCGGCGCGCGGTCGGCGCGGAACCCGGCTGAGCGGGTTCAGGCCGGACGCAGGACCGGGTGCCGGGACACCAGCCGGTCCCACACCCGGTCGAGGACGGTGTCGGCCGACAGGCCACTCGTGTCCAGCAGGAGATCCGGCGCGGTGAACGCGCCCGCCCGTGCGGCGTTCCCGAGCGCCAGGCCAGCCGGGTGGTCGTGCCGCGCCTGCCGGTCCGCCAGCGTCTCCCCCGACGCCCGCAGCTCGACCACACTGGACTCCACCCCGCACCCGGCCGCCCCCGAGAGGGCCCGGCGGAACTCCGCGTCCAGCGACGGTTCGTACGCCTGCCCGTCGACGACGACGTGGTGCCCGGCGCGCAGCATCCCGAGCACACCGGCGTGGTGCGCCCGGAGCATCGCCATGGCGTCGGGACCGTTCACGATGCGCCGGGCGCCGGGCCCGTGCGCCGGGTCCGGCAGGTAGCGGAACCCCCGCTCCCCGTGCCGGGCATCCGGCTCCCCGCCCGCCCAGCCGGCCGGGACCATCCGGTACAGCTCGTCCACCCCGAACCGCAGGAGCGGGACCGCCGACCGGCCCTGCAGGCCCGACACGAGCGTCGACTTCCCCACCGACGACGGCCCGTTGACGACGATCGCGATCCCCATCCGCTCCCCCGCCCGTCGATCGACCGTGATACTAATACCGGGATAGTTATCCCAATCCGAGGAGCGTCACCGGTGATCGAACTGAAGACCCCGGCCGAGATCGAGCTGATGCGCGCGGCCGGTGCGGTCACCGCCGCCGCGCTGGCCGCCGTCCGGGAGGCCGCGGTGGCCGGCGTCCGCCTGAAGGACCTGGACACGGTCGCCGCCGACGTCATCGCCGCCGCCGGCGCCGAGGCGTTGTTCCTCGGCTACCGGCCGGGCCCGGCGTCGACACCCTTCCCTGCGGTGGCCTGCATCAGCGTCAACGACGCCATCGTGCACGGCATCCCGGGCGACCACGTACTCGCCGCGGGCGACCTGCTCTCGGTCGACACCGGGGCCCGCCTGCACGGGTGGAGCAGCGACGCGGCCGTCTCCTTCGTCGTCGGCGAGCACCCGGAACCCGGGGTGACCCGCCGTGACGAGGACCTGATCGCCACCACCCGGGCCGCGCTCGACGCCGGCATCGCCGCCGCCGTGCCCGGCGCCCGCCTCGGCGACATCGGGCACGCGATCGGCCGGGTCGCCCGCGGCGCCGGGTACGGACTCATGGAGAACCACGGCGGGCACGGCATCGGGCGCGAGATGCACGAGGCGCCGCACGTCGCCAACGAGGGGCGCCCCGGCCGCGGCCTCCGGTTGCGCCCGGGCCTGGTCCTCGCGCTGGAGCCGATGCTCATCGCCGGTGGCACCGACGCCTACGTCGAGGACCCCGACGGCTGGACGCTGCGGACCGTCGACTGGACCCGCGCCGCCCACATCGAGCACACCGTCGCCGTCACCGCCGACGGCCCGGAGATCCTCACACTGCCCGCCCGCGTCCGGGCGGCGCACTGACGACTCCCCCGGCATCGGTGCACGGGATCGCCGACGCCGAACCCAGCCGGCCCGAGTAATGCTCACAAGGCTTTTTAACCAATTACCTCCGCCCGGTCGTCGTCCAGCATCCGCTCGGTGATCTCCCACAGGCGACGGGCCGATCCGGGGTCCACCGCGTGCGGGGCGACGTCCGCCGACGCCATCGGGTCGGCGAGGGCGTCCGGGTCGATCGGGGCGACGTCGTTGTCGGCCAGGTAGAGCCCGCCGCGGCCGTCGAGCAGCGGGCTGGTGGCCGCGAACACCGTGGTCGAGGCGCCCTGCTGGATCGTCTTCGTGCCGTTCGCGGGGTCGACGACGGCCGCGCCCCCGTCGTCGAACAGTCCCGCGGAACGCCACGCACGGACCGTCCCGTCGTCGCCGGCGAGCGGTTCGCCCGGAGCACGCAACGGGCCGAGGCCGGTGACCGCGATGACGCCCGGGTGCACCGCGAAGGCCCGGATCCCGCGGCCGGCGTAGCGCCGGTCCAGCTCCACGGTGAACAGGATGTTCGCGGTCTTGGACTGGCCGTAGCCGACGAGGCCCAGATCGTCGTAGCCACCCCGTGCGAAGTCCGGGTCCTCCCACCGGATGTCGGACAGCCGGTGCCCGCCGGAGGTCAGGGTGACCACCCGGGCTCCCCCGCGGCGAGGAGCGCGGGCAGGAGCGCACGGGTGAGCCGGGCGTGCCCGAGATGGTTGACGGCGAGGTGCGACTCGTGGCCGCGCGCGTCGTGGACCAGCGGGCCGCCCATCACGCCGGCGTTGTTGACCAGTACGTGCAGCGGCCGTCCCGACGCCAGGTAGCGCCCGGCGAAGGCCTCGACCGACGCGGGATCGGCCAGGTCCAGCCGGTCGATCCCGACGCCGTCGACACCCGCCAGCAGTTCCTCCGCCCGCTCGGGGCTGCGCGCTCCCACGGTGACCGAGGCGCCCGCACCGGCGAGTGCCCTGGTCGTCTCCCCGCCGAGGCCGGTGTGCCCGCCCGTCACGACGACGTGGCGTCCCGTCAGGTCGACGCCGGCCAGTACCTCATCCGCGGTCGACGCCGCGGTGAAGCCGGAGCCCATCGGATGCTGTTCGTTCGTCATGCGTCCATCGTCGGGCCGCTGCACCGAACGCGGAATCATTGCCGGTCCGGTATCCGTGCGCGAGAGTACGGAGGTGCCCGACGACCAGCTCTCCCAGGCTCTCGACCTGGTCGAGGTCCGCGGCGTGCTCTCCGACGGTTTCGCCCTGCGCGGCCGCTGGGAGATGCGCGAACCGCTGCAGGAGTCGACGAAGCTCATCGCCTCGGTCACCGGCCGGGTCGAGCTGACCACCGACGGCCTCGGCCCGCCGCTGCACCTCGGCCCCGGTGACGTCGCCGTCCTCAACGAACGTTCCTGGTTACGGCTGCGCGGCGGTACCGGCACGGGTCCGCGCGTCACGATCACCGACGGGCTCGGCTCCCGCTTCCTGCTGTCGGCGGGTGCCGAACGGGCCGGCGCCGGGAACGTGCTGATCGGCGGCCGTATCGATCTCGACGACGCCGGGCGGGCCCTGCTCCTCCCGGCGCTGCCGCCGGCCGGGGTGGTGCGGGCGTCGGCCCCCACCGCGGCGACGCTGCGCCACGAGCTGGACCGGGTGGTCGACGAGCTGACGGCCGGGCGGATGGGTTCGGCGTTCGCGATCCGGCAGCGCGGGCACCTGCTGGCGCTGGAGGTCCTGCGTACCTACGCCGAGCAGGCCCGGCTGCCGTCCGGCTGGCTGCGGCTGCTGACCGACCCGGGTCTGCGGCCCGCCGTGTCCCGGATGCACGCCGAACCGGGCCGCGCATGGGGGCTCGACGAGCTGGCCGCCGCGGCCGCGATGTCCCGGACGACGTTCGCCGACCGGTTCCGCGCCGCCGCCGGGATGCCGCCGCTGGCCTACCTGGCCCGCTGGCGGATGCTGCTGGCCCGGCGGGCGCTGCGCGACCGGGACACCGGGATCCGCGCCCTCGCCTCGACGCTCGGCTACGCGTCGGAGAGCGCGTTCAGCACGGCGTTCAAACGCGTCGTCGGTGAGGCTCCCGCGCACTACCGCGACCGGGTCCGCGCGGCACCGGCTCACCCGGATCCGCGGAGCTGACGACGGATCCGCTCCCCCACCTGCGCGTGCGAGCCCGGAGGCAGATCGAGCACCCCGTTCTCCAGCATGAGGGCGTGGAACTGCTGCTCGGCGTACGGTACGCCCGGCGGGAGCGGGGCGACGTGCCAGTGCACGTGCGCGTTGCCCTGCATGCTGCCGAGACTCAGCGCGTACGTCCGCTCGGTCGGCAGCGCGGCCGCGACCGCCCGCGCGATCCGCCGGACGACGAGCTGGAACGCGACGAACTCCGACTCGTCCAGCTCGTGCACCCAGTCCTCGACGTGCCGTTTCGGTGCGACGAGGCAGTGTCCGAGCAACCTCGGGTAGCGGACCAGGAAGGCGATCGTGTCGGCGTCGTCGTGGAGGATCTCGTGCACGTAGTCGGGGTGTCCGTCGCGCGTCGCGCAGACGAAGCACGGGCCGTGCCGGACGCGCCGGGCGTAGGCGTCGAAGTCGAACGCGCGGTAGCCGGTCACGCCGGTCGATCCCGTGTCACGAGCCCAGATCCTCGACGATCCGCGCGATGCGCCGCCGCCGGGTCTGCGCCAGTCTGGCCGTCACGACATCGTCCGCCCGGGCCCGGCGCCTGCTGGGCGACAGACCGTCGAACACACCGCGCAGACCCGCATCGTCCAACGCCGCGGCCAGGTCGTCGGGGACGACGACGGTTCGTTCCCCGGTGTCGAGCTCGAGGCCGACCTCGACCTCGTCACCGGCTGCGCACCCTGCGGACTCCCGGTTCACCGCGCTGAGCGGGAGCATGTGGACACCGCCGTAGACGGCGACGGTGCTGCGGTAGACGTGCCCGGCGATGTGCACGCGCACAGGCGGCCTCCGCCCCGCGGCCAGCTCCTCGATCACCGAGCCGGGCACCCGGAAGCCGGTCGCCGTCTTCCCACCCAGCTCGACCGTCGTCCTGAAACGGATCATCGTCAGCATCCTTCCGCCCCGGATCCGGATACCGTATCGCCATGGCCGCGCCGACGGCACCGTCGTGCCCGGACCGCTGTCGACGGGCGTTCCGCGCCCGGAGGTCCGGCGACAGCGTCAGAGCCGTCTCGAGAAGACCAGGTTCGCCCCGTGAACCACGTGGGCCTCTCTCCGCCCGGTCTCGACGAACCCGAGCTTGTCCAGCACCCGGCAGGAGGCGACGTTCCAGCCCCACACCGTCGCCCACAGCCGTCGGTGCCCGGACGACCGTGCCCGCTCCAGGATCGCCAGCCCGGCCTCGGTGGCGTAGCCCCGGCCCCACACCCGCCGCAACAGTTCGAACGCCAGCTCCGGCTCCCCGTCCGGCGTCTCCTCGCTGTCGATCAGACCGCAGTAGCCGACGACGTCATGGGCGGACCGCCGCTCGATGGCCGGAAGCCCGGTCGACCACACCGGGGAGAGCCGGATCGACTCCTCGATCTCGGCGACCGTGGGGCGCCCGTCGGCATCGATGCGGCGGTGCGGCGGGACCCGTGGGTCCCGCTCGGCCCACAGCTCACGCTGCACGGCGGCCTCGGTCACCCGCCACGGCCGGAGCAGCAGCCGGGGAGTCCCCAGGACGATTCCACCGCCCGGCGTCACATCATCGGCCACGATCGCAACGGTCCCACGCCGAACGGGCATAGAGTCCTCGGCGATGCCGCGGACACCGACCACCGAGGAGGCCCGGCACCTCGCCGGGCCGCTCCTCGAACCGCTCGGCCGCCGCTGGATCCACGTGCAGGCGGTGGCGGAGCGGGCCCGGGAGCTGGCCCCCGCGGTCGCCGAACAGGACCGTGACCTGCTCGTCGTCGCCGCGTGGCTGCACGACGTCGGATACGCCCCCGGCGTGCGCGCCACCGGCAGCCACCAGATCGACGGCGCAGAACATCTCGCCCGGCGCGGCTACCCGCACCGGCTGTGTGCACTGGTCGCGCACCACTCGGCGGCCTCCTACGAGATCGCCGAACGCGGCCTCACCGACCGGCTCGCCCGCTGGGAGGACGAGAGCTCACCCGTGACCGACGCACTCTGGACCGCCGACATGACGACCGGACCGGACGGCCGTCGGATGACCCACACCGAGCGGCTCGACGAGATCCTGGAACGCTACGAACCGGATTCCGTCGTCGCTCGGGCGATGCTCGCGGCCCGCGGCTCGATCGAGCGTGCGGTCACCGCCACCGCGACACGGCTGGCGGGTCCTCAGCGGATCTGAGGCGTGCTGCCGCCGCCCAGGGCGTCGTCGATCCGGCGGCGCATCGACGGGTGGACCGTGAGCTCGGCGAGGCCGGTGGGCTCGATCCACCGCACGGCCCTCGTCTCGGTCCCGTCCTCGCGCAGCGTTCCCCCGGTGGGACGTGCGTGGAAGCAGACCGAGACCTCCTGCCGGACCTCGCCGTCGTCGTAGGCCATGACGTGGCCCGGATCGGTGTCGATGCCGACCAACCCGGTGATCTCCACCGTCAGTCCCGTCTCCTCGGCGACCTCACGGACGGCGGCGTCGGAGATGGACTCGCCGAGTTCCATGCCGCCGCCGGGCAGGGCCCACTTGTCGTTGTCGATCTTGTGGATCACGAGCAACCGGCCTCGGCCGTCGCGGACGGCGACGGTGGTGGACGGCACGACACTGTTCGCCGCCGGGGCGTCGGGGTCATACAGGTAATCGATACGGGCCATACCCCAGGATGGCGCACGGTCACTCGTCGATGGGAATTCCGGTGCCCCATACATCGTCGAAGGACCGCATTAATGCCTCCATATCCGTCCCCCGGGTACCCGACGAAGGTGCATGACCGGGGACTTCCCGGCCGGGGCACCGTGCACGTGCCCGTTGACGAGCAACTCCTCGGCCACGTCGTGTTGTTCGACGAGGAAGGTTCCGGCGTAGACGAGTACGTCGCTCTTGTGACGAGCCGAACACTACGACGACGGAGAAATCGGACGACCGAAACCAGAGGACGTTCCCCCGGACTCCAGGACGTCCTGGAATGTCCGTGCCCGCGGTAAAGCGGTCCCGGGGATCGCGCCATCGTCTGGCACGTGTTCACCAAGAGCTGCGTGCGACGTCATCGACTCCGTCGCGGAACCTGCACCGGGTGCCACGCCCGACGGTGGGTCGATGTCCGCACGGTGCGCTGCCTCGGCTGCGCAGCCGCACCTCCCGGGCGGGATCCGCGGGCGACGCCGTCGCAGGACAGCGGGGGTCCAGGAATAACCCGGGTGCACCAGCAGTGTCCGTCCGATCAGCGCCCGGACCGCCGCCCCGTCAGATCGGGTCCAGGATGCGCTACAGGAACTGCCGCGTGCGCGGCTGCGACGGCGCCCCCAGCACCTGGCCGGGCGGGCCCGACTCGAGGACGACGCCGCCCTCGATGAACAGCACCTGGTCGGCCACCTGCTGGGCGAAACGGATCTCGTGGGTGACGATCACCATCGTCCAGCCCTCGGCGGCCAGGTCCTTGATCACCCGCAGGACGTCCCCGACGAGCTCCGGGTCCAGTGCCGACGTCGGCTCGTCGAACAGCATCAGCTCGGGTCGCAGCGCCAGCGCGCGGGCGATGCCGACGCGCTGCTGCTGCCCGCCCGAGAGCTGGTACGGGTACTGGTCGGCCTTCTCCGCCAGCCCGACCTGCGTGAGCAGGCTCCTCGCGTCCTCGATCGCCTCGGCCTTCGCGCGCTTCTGCACGACGACGGGGCCCTCGATCACGTTCTGCAGCACCGTCTTGTGCGGGAACAGGTTGTGCGACTGGAACACCATCGCGCTCTGGGCGCGGAAGCGGGCCAGCGCGGCTCGCTCGACCGGCTCCCCGAAATCGATCGAGACGTCCCCGATGCCGATCACGCCGGCGTCGGCGCGGTCGAGGGCGTTGAGGGTGCGCAGGACTGTCGTCTTGCCCGAGCCCGACGGCCCGATCACGGCCGTCACCGTGCCCGCGGGCACGTCGAACGCGATGTCCTCGAGCACCTCGAGCGTGCCGAACGCCTTGCGCACGCCCTGCACCGTCAGCAGGTCGGTCTTTCCGCCGTCGGTCATCGCGCCACGTACCTCTCGAGTCGGCCTTCCAGCCTGACCTGCGCGAACGACAGGACCAGGCAGACAACCCAGTAGTAGACGGCCGCCACCCCGTAGAGGGCGAAGAAGTCGAACGTCGGCGCGGCCGCCAGCTGGGCCACCCGCAGCAGCTCCGTGACCAGGATCGTCGACGCCAGCGACGTGTCCTTGACCAGGGAGATCAGCGTGTTCGACAGCGGCGGGACGGCGGTGCGTGCGGCCTGCGGGAGGATCACCCGCTGCAGGGTCCTGGAGTAGCCCATGCCGATGGTCTCGGCCGCCTCCCACTGCCCCTTCGGGATGCTCAGGATCGCCGCCCTGATCACTTCGGCCGCATAGCCGCCGACGTTGAGGCTGAACGCGAACACCGCCGACGGGAACGGGTCGATCGTGACCCCGAGCTGCGGCAGTGCGTAGAACACGATGAACAGCTGCACGAGCAGCGGCGTGCCGCGGATCAGGGAGATGTAGACGCGGGCGAGCCACGAGAGCGGCTTGATGCTCGACAGCCGGGCGAGCGCGACGAACAGCGCGATCACCAGCCCGAACACGAAGCTGATCGCCGTCAGCGGGATGGTCTGGGTGACCGTGGCCGTCAGCATCGGCCACAGGTTCCGCGCGATCAGCTCCCAGGTGGCGGGATCCACCTACTTCCCGCTCACGTCGGAGCCGAAGTACTTCTCCGAGATCCTCGTCAGGGTGCCGTCCGCGCGCAGCTGGTCGAGCGCCGTGTTCACCTGCGGGGTGAGGGGGCTGTCCTTCAGCAGCGCCATCGCCTGCTCACTGGTGTCACCGGTGGTGCCGGCGACCTTGATGCCGGGGTCGCCCGTGGTCTTCTGGTACTCGCCGACCGCGAGGGTGTCGTTGACCAGCGCGTCGACCCGGCCCTGCTTCAGCAGCTGCACGGCCTGCACGAAGCCTTCGACCGCCTCGACGTTCGCACCGGCGTTGCGGGCGACCTCGGCCCAGTTGCTCGTCGAGGACTGGGCGGTGGTCCTGCCCCTGAGCGCCGCGAGGTCGGTGATGGCGGTGTCGTCGGCGCGGGTGACGATCACGCCCTCCGAGACCGTGTAGGGCTCCGAGAGGTCGTACTTGGCCTTGCGGGCGTCGTTGACCGTCACCTGGTTGGCGATGATGTCGAAGCGCTGCGCCTCGAGCCCGCGAAGATCGAGTCGAACGGCGTCTGGACGAACTCGACCTCCTTGCCCAGCTTCACCCCGACCGCCTGCACGACCTCGATGTCGTACCCGGTGAGCTCGCCGTCGGGCCCCTGGAAGCTGAACGGGCTGTAGGTGCCCTCCGTGCCGACCCGCAGGGTGGACGAGTCGGCACCGCCGCCGCTGCAGGCGACGATCGACAGGGAAGCCAGCAGCGCGACGGCTGCGGTGAGGAACGTGCGACGCACGGATGTCTCCTTCGGAAGGCGGTCCGGGATGTGCATGGACCGCAGAGACCGGCCGTTCAGGCCGGAGAGGGACGGGGGCGGATGGACACCGACGAAGCCGGCAGCTCAGCTACAGAGCGCAGCCTGGGTACGGCAGAGGTCGACGTGACGACGGCTCCACGGCAACGCCGTGAGCACGACCCGCACTACCCGCACCATGTGTCCCACCGAGGCCGACCGAGGAGGTGTCAGGCTAATCGACCACCTGACCATGTCAAGATCGACGCTCCCGGCCTGTCGCCCGGAGCCGACAGCAGCGGGTGGGTGGTGCGACCGGTCGGGCTCCGACGCCACGACGACCACGGCGACGAGGCCCGCCGCGATCGCCGGGGCCGGACACCGGACCTGCGCGGTCGGCTGCGCCGAGGTGCACGTCAGGGGGCCGGATCGGCTCTCGGGGCCCGCTCACGGGCATCTCGGCGCAGACCGCGCACGATGCGCGCCGCATTCCTTCTCTTCTACGCCGGTCACCGAGGCCGGTCCTGCACGGCGTCGTCGACCGAGCCCGCGGAAACCGACGATATCCGCGCCGGACGGTCCGGCCGCACACCCGCACGGCCATCCCGGGCCCGGCTCCGGCGTGCCGCACCTTCCGTGCGGGGCGCGTCACGCCGGACCTCTGCGCGGGAGCGCCCACCACACCTCACCGGTGACATCCGCGGGTGACGCCGTCGGAGTCGAGTCGGGAGATCCAGGGATGACCCGGATGCACCAGCCGCAGCCACCCGGCGAGGGTCGCGCGCTGCTCGGCCCCCAGCAACGGCAGCGCGGCGGCGAAGTCGATCTCGTCCTTCTCCCGGGCTGCCTTCGCCTTGAAGAGCAGTACCACCTCGGCCACGAGGAACGGCACGCCGCCGGCGGTCCGGTGGACGACCTCCGTGTACGGCCGCCGGATCCGGTCGTCCCGCCGGCAGATCCAGGTGTCGCCGTCGTGCGGCTCGCGGAAGACGTCGACGAGGTAGTGGTCGGTGACCGGGTCGCGCACCCACGTCTGATGGGTCGAGGCGAACTCCTCGGGGGTCGCGCACCGCCACACCCGACCGTCGATCGGCGCGTCCAGCTCGCAGTCCTCGAACCGGGCGATCACCTCGGCGTGGCCAGCGCCGGGCACGGCGATCTCGATGTCGCCGTGCGGGCGCGACCGGCCGGTGAACAGCTCGATCGCCCAGCCGGCCGCGACACACCACGGCGTTCGCACCCCGGCGAGGCGCCCGGCCACCGCGGCCGGGGAGAGCGAGTGTCCCCACCGGGCAGCCAACTCGTCCGCACCGAACTCGGTGCCGGCTCGCTCCTCCACCGGTGGAGGCTAGACCCGGATCGGCAGTCCTCGTACCGCTCGTGGAGACGCGCACACGAGAAAAGGCCCGGTCGGCGACCGGGCCTCTTCGTGAAACTGTGGGCGATACTGGGATCGAACCAGTGACCTCTTCGGTGTGAACGAAGCGCTCTCCCCCTGAGCTAATCGCCCTCAGCGGTGTCCCGAACACTACACAGCCCGGCCCCGCCACCCCACACCGGGGTCCCCATGATCACGATTACGGCGTGACCACCGACGACCCCGGGATCCCGGCCGGCGGCGGAGGCGGCTGCAGCATCGGCAGCAGCGGCGACTTCAGCCATGCCCACTCGATCCCGACCCAGCCGCCGACGGTCTCGAAGACCCCCATGGCCCACGCACACACCGCGACGGTGCCGAGGATCGCCGTCATCACCAGTAGCTGGACCACGCGGGTCTGCCGGCCCATCCAGTCGACCCAGGCGTCGTACCGGACCCGGACCCAGTGCAGCAGCCGCTTGGCCCAGCTGAACTCGGCCGCGAGCACCCCGAGGCCGAGGAAGATGATCGCCCAGCCGGGCCCGGGGGCGGGCAGCGCGATGATCCCGATGATGACGATCGCGGTGCCCAGCACCCCGGCCGTGATCCGGTAGGTCAGGTCCAGCACCGGGTTGCGCGCCACACCGGCGCGGAACACCCGGTAGCGCACCTTGGTCTTGCGGAACCACATGCGCAACGCCGAGTACCGGCGCCGCCGGGGCGCAGGGGCGGCCGCCGCCGGTGCACCGGTGTCGTTCTGCTCGGTCGTACTCAGGTCCCCACCTGCCCAGTCGCGACTACTGCCGACGGCGACGCGGGCGCCTGCCGACCGTTCTCGAGCGACACGGCGTATGTCCCGAACGTCCCGCTCTCGGCCGATGGTACGGACATCGGACCCGCAGATCCCGTCCGGACGTCGAACGTTCCGACGGCCTTCGGGGCGGCGTCACCCTCGATGCCCCACAGGACGTAGGTCTGGTCCTCGGTCGAGTTGGGCGCCAGACCCATCGGCACGATCTCCCGCTCCCCCGCCCCGACGACGACCGCGGCCACCGGCCGGGCCGGGTCCGCCGGTGCGGCGAGGAAGGCGTGCGTCGTGCCCGGACGGGCGATCGCGCCCAGCGCGTCCTGCATCTGCTGCGCCTGGGCGACGCTCGCGTCCCGCTCGGCACGCATCTCGCCCAGCTGCCCGACCATGACCCCACCACCGGCGATCACGACGACCGCCGCGGCGGCGGCCGCGGCCGTCATCAGCACCCGGGCCGGTCCGCGCCGGCGTGCGGGCGCCCCGGCGGCGCCGCCGGGCACGCTGCGCAGCGGCCGGTCGGTGCGTGCGGGAGGCGGGGCCGGGGCGTCGGCCTTCTCCGGCGCGGGCCGCCGGGACCCCGTCTGCTGCGGGGTCTGCTGCGGCGTGCGCCGGGCCTCCTCGAGGATCGCGTCCCGCAGACCGGGCGGCGGCTCGTGCTGGGGCAACGCAGCCGCCAGCTCGGCCGTGACTCCGGACACGTCGTCGACCAGTGCCCGGCACTCGGCACACGTGTCCAGATGCTCGATCACCTCGAACTCCTCGTCAGGCTCGAGGGCGTGCAGCGCCCAGCCGACCGTCTGCTCGTTCATAGGGCAGTGCCTCCCCTCGTTCCCGTTCACGTCATGCCTCCCGCCGGCTCTCCACCGGCTTCCATCAGCGGCCCCAGCAGGTTCCGGAGCCGAGCCACCCCGGTGAACATCCGGGACTTCACGGTGCCCAGCGGCACCCCGGTCATCGCGGCGACCTCGCGCTGGGTGTAGCCGCCGTAGTACGCCAGCGCGAGGACCTGACGCTGCTCGGCGGGCAGTTCACCCAGCGCCTCCCGCACGTGACCGGCGACGACGGCGCCGAGTGCGCCCTCGTCGGCGCCGGGCCCGGCCGGGGCGTTCCACTCGGTCTCGTCGTCGCTGGCCGGGACGGTGCGGCGGCGGATCGCGCTCTCCCGCCGGACGGCGTCGACCGACTTGTGGTGCACGAGGGTCAGCAGCCAGGTACCGAACTTCCCGCGCTCGGGGTCGAAGCGCGACGGGTCGCGCCAGAAGGCCAGGAAGACCTCCTGCACGACGTCCTCGGCCAGGCCCTCGTCCACGCAGATCCGTCGCGCCAGCGAGTAGGCCTGTCGCCCGAAGCGGTCGTACAGATCACCCAGGGCGGTGGAGTCCCCACTCACGATCCGTTGCACGATCCGCGCGTCGGCGGAGTCGTCCCGCCGCGGGAACCGGCGACGCACAGAGCCGTCACCGGCCGGCCCGGGCTCAGGTCGGTCCGGTGGGTCGGCGATACCTGCCACCAGCGTTGTCCTCACGTTCATATCGTTCGACGCCTGCACCCGATCGGTTCGGGTCCCGACGAGAGTAGTCGCCGAGCGTCGGTCAGCTCACACACAAGGATCGCCGACGGCCCGTTCGGCCGCCCGACCGGCGCAGCGAGTTACACCGCTGTGACTCGATCGGGGGTCGTCGGACCGGTGATCCATGTTGATGCGGATCGAACCCGTCACCCCGAGGCCTGCTGGCTCGTTCTCCCGACTGACGCCCCACGCAACGCCCCCCAGAAAGAGGATGACCGATGCGCGACGAGTCCAAGACGATCCGGGCGACGGCCATGTTCGAGCTCATCGCTCCGGACGCGCCGGTCGTACCCGTGAAGGTCGAGCTGTCCTACTCGAGCCGCGACCCCTACGCGGTGCAGGCCTCGTTCCGGACCGGGCACGACAGCACCGTCGACTGGGTCTTCGCCCGCGACCTGCTCGCCGACGGCCTGATCGACTCGGCCGGCACCGGCGACGTCCGGGTGCAGCCGATGAGCGAGGACCCGTCCCGGATCGAGCTGGAGCTGACCTCCCCGTCGGGCCACGCCCTGTTCACCACCTCGGCCCAGTCCCTGTCGGAGTTCCTGCAGGCGACCTACGACGCCGTCCCGGCCGCGTCCGAGTACTCCTGGCTCGACTTCGACGCCGCCCTCTCCGACCTGCTCGACACCACCGCCCGGGACTGATCCGGCCACACCACCGCCGGGCGGAGTTGATCTCCGCAGGTGAGAGGACATCCGGTGGTGGAGATGGGGGCGGACGACTCCGCCCCCGGGGCGGGTGCTAGTGTTCTCTCATCGCACCGCGGGCGAGCGTCAGTCCGGATCGCGGTGCTCGTGCGGACGTAGCGCAGCTGGTAGCGCATCACCTTGCCAAGGTGAGGGTCGCGGGTTCGAGTCCCGTCGTCCGCTCGGAGGATCGGACCTGAGCCGAGGACTTCCAGCAGGGCCGGTCAGGCTCTGGCGGAGTGGCCGAGTGGCTTAGGCAAGGGCCTGCAAAGCCCTGTACGCGGGTTCGATTCCCGCCTCCGCCTCGCGCGATTAGCTCAGCGGGAGAGCACTACCTTGACACGGTAGGGGTCACTGGTTCAATCCCAGTATCGCGCACCACCACCGGAATCCCGGTCCGCGCAGCGGGCCGGGATTCCGTCGTTCCGGGCCCCGTCCGTGCAGCGCAACGGATCATGGACCCCCCTCGTCGGGGACCACGGACCGTACGCTACTGTTCTCCCAACGCACCGGGAACGGGTGGGAACACTCCGGGAACGGTACGGAATGCGGACGTAGCGCAGCTGGTAGCGCATCACCTTGCCAAGGTGAGGGTCGCGGGTTCGAGTCCCGTCGTCCGCTCTGCCGGGCCCTCGTTCACGAGCCGGGCATCCGGCGGCGTGGCCGAGTGGCTTAGGCAAGGGCCTGCAAAGCCCTGTACGCGGGTTCGATTCCCGCCGCCGCCTCGCGCGATTAGCTCAGCGGGAGAGCACTACCTTGACACGGTAGGGGTCACTGGTTCAATCCCAGTATCGCGCACCACCACCGGAATCCCCGGTCCGCACAGCGGGCCGGGGATTCCGTCGTTCCGGGGCCGTGAGCTCAGATCCTCGACGTCGTGCGTCATCAGTTCTGCCGATCCCGGCTGACGGCGGCTAACGACGGTCCCGTCGCCCCTCGATCGCCACGGTGAGCCCGACGATCGGAGGAGTGCCATGACCGTTCCGCCGCAACGCGAACGACGCCGACCGGCGTACCCGGTGGTTCCGGTGCAACGCCGGCCACCGTCCGGTCCGGCTCCGTGGTGGGAGCTCCCACAGCAAGGACCGTCGCCTGCTCCGGTGTCCGCGCACCGCTCGCCACTTCCTCGATGGGGCCTCCCGGTCACCGGCTCCCTGGTACTGGTGCTGGCCGTGGCCGGGGTGCTCGTGGCCACGTCGTCCGGCGGCCGGGCCGTGCCCGCTCAGGGAACGGAGGCGGCCGGGACCGCAGCCGCCGCACCGGCCGCACCGGGCACCACCGCTCCGGACACGACCACCCGCACCCGCACCCGAGCCCGCCCCCCAGAACTTCCAGGGAACCGGCGACCAAGTCGTCCGGCTCGATGTCCCGCGGGACATCGCCGTCGTGGCCTTCGAGTGCCCGCAGTGTTCGGGCAACGTCGTGGTGAAGGCCGACGAGGCCCTCCTGGTGAACGAGATCGGCCGCTACTCGGGGTCCACGTTCTACGGGCTGTCCGGGGCGTCCGCCACGACGCCGCTCACCCGGCTGCAGATCAACGCCGACGCCGACTGGACGCTGACCGTCGGCGGGGTCGACACCGCCCGCCAGGTGGCCGCGCCACCTGTCGACGGTACCGGTGACCAGGTACTTCTGATCGACGATCCGGCCGACGTCGCGACCCTCACCCACGACGGAACGGGCAACTTCGCGGTCTGGGCCGTCAGCAGTAGCGACAGCGACCTCGTCGTGAACGAGATCGGTGACTACACCGGGACCGTCATGCTGCCCGACGACGGTGGGCGACTCATGGTGGTCGTCGAGGCGGACGGGACCTGGTCGCTGCGGTGACCGGCCCGGTCACCGACGGTCGGGCCCCGATGCGATAGCGTCCTCCCGCACGCACCGAACGGTGCGACTGCGGACGTAGCGCAGCTGGTAGCGCATCACCTTGCCAAGGTGAGCGTCGCGGGTTCGAGTCCCGTCGTCCGCTCCACGTCGTCGAGAGCCCCGGCCACACCGGCCGGGGCTCTCGCGCATGATGGGGGCGTGCAGCGAGTCCACCCGGTCGCGGTGGTCGGCGTGGTCGTCTCCCCCGACGGCCGTGTCCTCGCCGCCCGCCGCCGCGACGACGGCCGGTGGGAACCCCCCGGCGGGATCCTGGAGGCCGGCGAACGGTTCGAGGACGGCGTGGCCCGCGAGATCCATGAGGAGACCGGGCTCGACGTCCGGGTGGAGCGGTTGACCGGCGTCTACAAGAACCTGCTGCGCGACGTCGTCGTCCTCGTCTACCGGTGCTCACCGGTCGGCGGCACGCCCGGTCCCCGGGAGGAGACCAGCGCCGTCGAGTGGATCACCCCGGAGGAGGCGGTGCGCCGGATGCCGCCGGTCCTCGCCGCCCGGGTGACCGACGCGCTCGCCGGCGGGCCACCGGCCTCGCGGGCACACGACGGCCACGCTCTGCTCTGACTGCGCTGACTCAGGGCCGCCATCCGTTGCGGTGCCGGGCGAACCCGCCTTCGGAGTCGAGCACCCGGCCGGTGATCCAGTACGCCTCGTCGGTGCAGAGCCAGGCGATCAGCCGGGCCGGGTCGTCGGGCTCACCGAACCGGCCGAACGGGAACATCTCCGCCATCGCCCGGAACGCCGCCGCGCCCAGGTAGCCGGTGTCCACCGGGCCCGGATTGACCGTGTTGACCCGGATCCGGCGGTCGGCCAGCTGGTCGGCGAGGGTGAGCGTGATCCCGGCGACGGCCGCCTTCGCCGCCGCGTAGGCGACCTCCCCCGGCATCGGCCCCAGCGCCTGGCCCGACGTGAGCATCACCAGGGTGCCGCCGGGGCGGGCGTCGTCGTGGGCGTTCGCGTAGGCCTGGGCGAGCAGGATCGACGCCCGCGCGTCGACCGCCCAGTGCCGGTCCAGCTCGTCGCCCAGCTCCCCCAGCGGCCCGTCCGAGCCCGACAGCGCCTGGTTCGCGACGAGCACGTCGAGCGGGCCGGCCAGCTCCCCGGCCCGCTCGACCACCCGGGCCAGTTCGGCCGGGTCGGCGAGATCGGCGTGCAGGTCGGCGACCACCGCCCCGTCGGCCGCCAGGTGGTCGCGGACCTCGCCGACGGCGGCGGAGACGTCGTCGGCCCCCCAGTCCTGGGTCGCGTCGTGCGGGGCGAAGTGGTGCACGACCACGCTCGCGCCGTACGCCGCGAGCCGGCACGCCGTGGCGTGCCCGATGCCCCCGCGACGGCCGCCACCGGTGACGAGCGCGGTCCGGCCACGCAGCGGGAGAGGATCACGGCGCAGGTCCATACCGCGTACCCAACGGGAGCGACGATGCCGGCGCGAGGGGTTTCCGCGCCTACCATCACCCGCCATGACGACGTGGAACGAGTTCGCCGCCGCCGCGCCGGTCGTCGCCGGCGTCTTCCGGAGCCGGCACGCCGCGAACGACGAGCTCTGCCTGCTCGGAACGCTGCGCGCCGACGGCTTCCCGCGGATCTGCCCGCTGGAGCCGCGCCTGTTCGAGGGCGAGCTCGTCGTCGGGGGCATGCCCGGCACCCGCAAGTTCGACGACCTCCGCCGGGACCCGCGGTTCACCCTGCACACCGCGACCACGGACCGGTTCGTCTCCGACGGGGACGCCAAGCTGTGGGGCCGGGTCCGTGACGTCCGGGACCCGGAGCTGCACCGCCGGTTCGCCGACATGCTGTTCGACCGGGTCGGGCTGGACGTGCGCGGGCAGCCGTTCGGCTTCTTCCCGGTCGCCGAGATCCTCGGCGGTTCCTGCGTCCGGCGCCGGGACGGACACCTCGACGTCACCGTGTGGCGCGGGTCGGGCGCCGAGGAGACGATCCGCAAGCGCTGACCCGGAATCCACCTTCTGCAAATCGCAATCGTTGTCGTTTAGACTCGTGCGGTACCGACCACGCAGGAGGAAGCCCGTGAAGCCCGGAATCCATCCCCCGTACGGCCCGGTCGTCTACCGGGACGCCTCGACCGGGGACCAGTTCCTGACCCGGTCGACCGAGACCTCGTCCGAGACCGTCGAGTGGACCGACGGCCGCACCTACCCGCTGATCAAGGTCGACATGACCTCGGCGTCGCACCCGTTCTGGACCGGCAACAGCCGGGTGCTCGACGCCGCGGGCCAGGTCGAGAAGTTCCGCAGGCGGTTCGGCGAGCGGCAGCGCTGAGCCCGGGGCGCGGCGTAGCGTCGGTGCGGTGCGCCGACGCCGTCGCGAACCGGTGCAGGTCGTCACCGACCTGCGCGAACCGCTCGCGGTCGAGCACGGCAGGCGGATCCGGATCCGGCTGGTCGCGATGGTCGTCTGGATCATCGGCTGGGTCGTCTCCGGGCTGTTCTGGCGGGACGGCTGGCTGGCCACGGCGATCCTGCTGACCAGCGGCCCCGGCGTCTGGATCCTGTGGTGGCTGTTCGTGCCGCGCCGCACCGCCGGGCGGCGGCGCCCCGTCGACGGTCGCCCGCCACGGTCGCTGCCGCCGGCCTGACCCCGATCCGACCGCGGACGGACGGGCGGCCACGGATCTCCGCGACCGCCCGTCCCGGTGTCCCGGCGTCGTCGCTGCCGGGTGGTCGTCGGGGGTCAGCCGGCGCGGCTGACCCCCACCATCTCCTCGCGCGGGACGACCTTCGTCCGCTCCCGGCCGCGCTCCTCGCCGAGGCCGCGCTCGTGCTTGTCGAGGGCGAGCCAGCCGTCCCAGGTCGTGAACGCGACGCCGCGGGCGTCGAGCACCGAGGGCACGGCCCCGGGGTCGCGCTGCGAGGCCCGGGGCAGGTCCGGCGCGTCGGCCAGCAGGCTCCCGACGGTCTCCAGCGCGCACCCCTTCGTGTGCCCGATCAGGCCGACCGGGCCACGCTTGATCCAGCCGACGGCGTACACGCCGGGCATCCCGTCGACCCGGCCCGCCCGGTGCGGGACGACCCCGCGGGCCGCGTCGAACGGCAGCTCGGCCAGCTCGGATCCGGTGTAGCCGACGGCCCGGTACACCGCGCCGACCGGGTACTCGGTGAACACGCCGGTGCCGCGGACGTTCCCGTCGCCGGTGTACTCGGTGCGCTCGACCCGCAGCCCCTCGACGCGGTCGGTGCCCAGCACCCGGTCCGGCCGGGCGAAGAAGTGCAGGTGGACCCGGCGCGGGTCGCCGCGACGGTCACGCAGCGCCCAGTCCTGCATGATCTTGACGACCATCTGGACGTGCTTGGTGGCGCGGATCTGCTCCATCGAGCCGTCGTCGAACTCGACGTCCTCCGGGTCGACGATCACCTCGAGACCCGGCACGTGGTCGAGCTCGCGCAGCTCCATCGGGCTGAACTTCGCCTGGGCGAGCCCGCGCCGGGCGAACACGTGCACGTCGGTGGCGGGGTTCACGGCCAGACCGGCATGCACCGAGTCGGGGATCTCGGTGCTGCTCATGTCCTCGGCGGACTTCGCGAGCACCCGCGCGACGTCGAGCGCGACGTTGCCGGCGCCGATCACGGCGACCGACGACGCGTCGAGCGCCCACTCGCGGCCGACGTCGGGGTGACCGTCGTACCACCGCACGAACTCGGCGGCGCCGTGGCTGCCGGGCAGGTCGATGCCCGGGACCTCCAGGTCCCGGTCCCGCTCGCAGCCGGTCGCGACGATCACGCCGTCGTAGTGCTCGCGCAGGTCCGCAAGGGTGATGTCGGTGCCGTAGTGAACGTTGCCGAACAACCGCACGGCCGGGTTGTCGAGCACCCGGTGCAGGGCGTGCACGATCTGCTTGATCCGCGGGTGGTCCGGCGCCACTCCGTAGCGCACCAGCCCGAACGGGGCGGGGAGCTTCTCGAACAGGTCGACGGCGACGTCGGCGTCGGACTTGAGCAGGGTGTCGGCGGCGTAGATCCCGGCCGGTCCGGCACCCACCACCGCCACGCGCAGCGCAGTCATCGTTCTCCTCGGGTCGACGACCCCCGAGGCTATATGAAGGTAAGCCTTACCTTAGTGTTAGCTCCCTAACACCGTGCGCGGCAACTCGTCCGGGAAGTGGGAGCCGAGCCGTTCGGAGTGCCGTCGCCACTCGCGCGGGTAGCCCAGCGACACCTCGACGAACGGGACCTCGTTGACCACGACGGTGCGGGGGATGTGCAGGTGACCGTGCACGACGGCGCGGGCCCGGTAGCGGAGGTGCCAGTCCGCGGTGGCCGTCGTCCCGCACCAGAGCGCGAACTCCGGGTACCAGAGCACGTCGCACGGCGTGCGGACGAGCGGCCAGTGGTTCACCAGCACCGTCGGCAGCGCCGGGTCGATCGCGTCGAGCCGGGCCCTCGTCGTCGCCACCCGGTCCGCGCTCCAGGCCGGCCGGCTCGGGTACGGGTCGGGGTGCAGCAGGTACTCGTCGGTGCACACCACCCCGGCGGCGTGCGCGGCGGCCAGTCCCTCCTCGGGCGTCGAGGTCCCGGCGGGCAGGAACGAGTAGTCGTAGGGCACGAACAGCGGAGCGACCACCACCGGGCCACCCGCGCCCTCCCACACCGGGTAGTCGTCCTCCGGGGTCCGCACGTCGATCTCGCGGCAGCGCCGGACGAGCTCGTCGTAGCGGGCGACCCCGGCCAGCTGTTCACGGCTGTCGGGGTCCTCGGCCCTGGCGTTCTTCGCCCTGGTCCAGAGCTCGTGGTTGCCGGGCACCCACAGCACGACCGCGAACCGGGACCGCAGCGCGGCGAGCGTGGTGATCACGCTGTCGATCCGCTCGTCGACGTCGCCGGCGACGATCAGCCAGTCGCCCGGGTGGCCCAGCACCAGCGCGTCGGCGATCTCACGGTTCTCGGCGTGACGCACGTGCAGGTCGCTGACCGCGAGCAGGCGCGGGCCGTCGGGGGCGGACACCTCACCAGTAGTACCCGCCCGCCGGACGGGCACCGCCCCAGGGATGGCCGAAAGTTGGTTACCGGCGGTAGGTTACCCGGAGTAGGTTCGGGGGCGGACGACGACGCGGGAGGTCGACATGGCGGGGACACGCGGCGCACGGCGCTGGATCCGGTGGATGCTGCGGCACGGCGCCGTACGGCGGGAGGTGTCCCGGCAGTCGAGGAAGGGCGACCTCGGCGCGCAGCTGATCGTGCACCCGGACGCGGTGCGCGACCCCTACCCCGCCTACGAGGAGATCCGGGCGCAGGGCCGGCTGGTCCGGTCCTCGCTCAGCCACACCACGGTGGACCACGAGATCGCGACCGCGGTGCTGCGCAGCCCCGACTTCTGCGTCGGGATGCGGATGCCGGAGAACGCCCCCGGTCTGCTCACCGCGCTGCTCAGGGCGGGCGGGAGCTGGCCGCTCGGGCCCGCCGAGCCCCCGTCGCTGCTCTCGATCGACCCGCCGGACCACAACCGGATCCGCAAGCTGGTCACCCGCTCGTTCAGCGCGAAGGCCATCTCCCGGCTGCGCACGCGCACGGAGGAGGTCGCGGCGGCGCTGCTCGACGAGATGGAGACCAGGACCGGCGGCGACCGGCGGGCCGACGTCATCGCCGACTACGCCGCGCTGCTCCCGGCGACGGTGATCGCCGAGATGCTGGGCGCACCGGTCGGGATGCGCGAGCAGTTCCTGCAGTGGGGCGAGGGCGGCGCGTACTCGCTGGACATGGGGCTGCCCTACTCGACGTTCCGGCGCTCGGAGTCCGACATCGACGCGATGGCGGACTGGATGTCCGGGCACTTCGAGCACCTGCGCGCGCACCCGAACGACAGCATCCTGTCCTCGCTGGTGCACGCCTACGACTCCGAGGAGGGCCGGCTCACCCACGACGAACTGCTCTCGCTCGCCCTGCTCCTGCTCGCCGCCGGCTTCGAGACCACGGTCAACCTCATCGGCAACGGCACCAAGCTGCTGCTGGCCCACCCGGAGCAGCTCGACCGGCTGCAGAGCGAGCCGGCGCTGTGGCCGAACGCCGTCGACGAGGTCCTGCGGTTCGACTCCCCCGTGCAGCGCACCGGGCGGATGGCCGCACGCGACACCGAGGTGTGCGGGTACCGCGTCCCGCGCGGCGCGCTGGTGCTCACCCATCTCGGCGGCGCCAACCGCGATCCCGCGGTGTTCCCCGAGCCCGACCGGTTCGACGTCGGCCGCGACGGCGCGGACCGCCACGTCGCGTTCAGCCAGGGCATCCACTACTGCCTCGGCGCCGCGCTGGCCCGGATGGAGGGCGAGGTCGGCCTCCGCGCGCTGTTCGACCGGTATCCCGGGCTGCGCTCGGACGGGCCCGCCGAGCTGCGTGGCACCCGGGTGCTGCGCGGCTACCGGCGGCTGCCGGTCCGGCTCGGCGACGCCCGCGTCCCCGCCACCGCCTGAGGCCGGCCCTCAGCCGCGGGTCGAGGAGCTGGTGACGGTCGTCGTCACCAGGCTGATGATCGACGTACCGATCACCAGGTGGATGACCGCGGTGGCGATCCGCACGGTCATCGGGTCGGTGGAGAACGCCAGCGGGTAGACCGTGGCGACGGCGGTGAGCAGCCCGGCGATCCAGCCGAAGTAGGCCATCGGACTGGGCACCGCCAGCAGCAGGAGCCAGGCCAGCCCGGTCGCGGCGAGTGCGGCCAGCGCGGCGACGATCGCCAGCTGGACCGCACCGTCCCAGCCGCCGACGGTGTCCGGACGGATCGGCGCGAGGTACGGGATCTGCAGCAGCACCCGCACGATGAGGAAGCCGACCAGCGCGATCAGCGCGGCGATCACGGCGGTGGCGACACCGCCGGCCCACAGCCGGCTCGCCTGCACCGTCGAGCCGCGTGCGGGCCGGGCGCTGCGGCCCAGCTCCCGGGTCCGGTCGTCGGCCTCGGACATCGTCGGATCCCCCGTTCTCGCCGCCGTCACGGGCGGCACCGCACCGTGCCCCACCGGCACGCAGCGGTGATCACCCGGTGTACCCGGGACGCTACGCCACGCGCGTCCACCACGGGAACCGGCCGCGCCGGAGAAGTCCACCGCACGGGTGGTCCGTCCGGTCCGGTGTCATAGCAGGTCAGACCATCCGGCGTGCAGGACACGACCGGGTGGTGCAGGATCCGGCGCGGAGCGCCCGTCGTCACGTCCGGCGAGCGGGCGGCGACCATCGGTCAGGAGGCCTTCCGTGAGCGACACCATCACCGTGACCCGCAGCGTGGACGCGACGCCGTCGCAGATGTTCGCGCTGCTGTCCGACCCGGGGCGGCACCAGGAGATCGACGGTTCGTCGATGCTGCGTGGGGTCGAGGGGGCCGGCACGGTCTCGGGCGTCGGCGACACGTTCGTCATGAACATGGCGAACGACCTGCTCGGCGACTACAAGATCAACAACACCATCACCGCCTACGAGCCGGACCGGGTCATCGGCTGGGCGCCGAACCTGCACCCGATCGACGGGTACACCGACAAGCTCGGCGAGACCCGGGTCGAGGGCCACTCCTACACCTGGCACCTGGAGCCCGAGGGCTCCGGCACCCGGGTCACCCAGGTCTACGACTGGAGTGCGGTGACCGACCAGGGCTTCCGCGGGCTGCTGCCGCTGCTGACCGAGGAGCAGCTGGCCGACTCCATCGAGAAGGCCGGGCGCGCGGCGTCCTGATCCCCGGCGGCCCCCGCGCGCCGGGGGCCGCCCGCGGCTCAGCGCGGCGCCGGTGGCAGGACCAGCCGGGTCAGCAGCCGGTCGGCCTCGGAGCGCGGGTCCGCCGTCAGCCCGGTGTGCACCGGACCGGGGCGGACGACCGTGCTCCGCGCGGTGGTGAGCCGCCGGAACCGCCGGCCGATGTCCTCCCCCGCCCCCGGACCGCGGGCCGCCAGCGCCCCGGTCGCGTGCCGGTCCGAGCGCGGCGGCTCCGGCACGCCCGCGACGGCCGCGATCGTGGCGAGCGCGTCGTCGACCGCGTCGGCGTCGCAGTGCGGGTCGAGCGCGGCGAGCCGGGCCCGGTCGAGGTGCACCCGGACGGCGAGGACGTCGAGCCGCCGGCAGTGCAGCAGCACACCGGCGTTGACGCACTCGCCGCGGTCGATCCGCGGGACCACCTGCAGCAGCGCGTACTCGTAGACCACCCGCCCGCTCACCGGCCTGCACCGCCGATCCGCAGCCAGGACGGGTGCCGCGGGGCCCGCTGCACCGGGCGTTCGCGCCCGGCCGCGACCTGCTCCCGGACCGCGGGCAGCCACTCCGGGCGCCGGCGCACCCGCTCCAGCAGCGCCGCGACGTAGGCGTCCCGGGCGGCGGCGGGCGAGTCCAGGCCGGGGCCGCGTCCGGCCGTCAGCCAGGCGTCGGGGACCAGGGCCAGCACCCCGGCGAGCAGGTCGGCGGTGACCAGCGGGGCCAGCAGCTCGTCGGCGGCGTCGAGGTCCGGGCGGGCGCCGAGCAGGACGTGGTCGCCCGCGTCGAACGGGCGGGTCCCGAAACGCTCCGCCGCGGCCCAGTCGTGGGCGAACGTGAGCGTCGCGCCGTGGTCGATCAGGTACGGGCTCCGGTGCCAGAGCAGCATGTTCGCGTTCCGCCAGGACCGGTCGACGTTGCCCACCAGCGCGTCGAACCAGAGCACCCGTCCGGCGAACTCCGGGCCGACGTCGAACGCGAGCGGATCGAGGTCGAGCGCCCCCGGGAGGAAGTCCACGGCCAGGTTCAGCCCGGCCGAGGCGGCGAGCAGCTCCTGCACCTCCTGGTCCGGCTCGGTGCGGGCGAGCGCCGGGTCGACGTCGATCGTCGCGAGCTCGGGGACCGGCAGTCCGAGCCCCCTGGCCAGCTCCCCGGCGACGATCTCGTTCGCGAGCACCGCGGGACCCTGGCCGGCGCCGGTGAACTTGACCGCGTAGCTGCCGAGGTCGTCGGCCTCCATCAGGCCGGGCAGTGAACCGCCCTCGCGCAGCGGGGTCACGTAGCGGATGGCGGTGACGTGGCGCAGCGCGCGCCCGTCCCACCCCGGTGGGGACGACACCCGGGGAGGTTATCCGGGCGGTCCGGCGGCCGGGACGCGGACGGCCCGCACCCGGGGTACCGGGTGCGGGCCGTGGTCGCGCGACCGCCCGTGGGTCAGACCGAGATCGTCTGCCGCGGGATCGACTGGGTCTGCTCCATCCGGCGCTCGGCGCCCCGGGCCAGCACGGCGTCCACGCTGAAGCGGCCCGGCCCGGCGGCCATGAACGCGAGCAGCCCACAGATGATCACACCGACCAGCGCCCAGCCGTTGTCCGCCATGAACAGGCCGTTCTGGCCGTGCACGAAGAAGATGGCCCCGGCCATGACGAAGGTCATCAGACCGGCCGGCACGACCATGCGCAGGCCGAGCAGCAGCGACGTCGACGCCACCACCTCGACGACGATCGTGAACGACGCGGCCGCGATCGCCAGCGGGATGCCGAAGCCGGCGAACACCGCCGCGGTGTCGAACAGTCCCGCGTCGATCTTCTTCCAGGCGTGCATGATCAGGATGTAGGCGAGCAGGATGCGGCCGGCGAGCAGCACGACGTCCCGCGGGGTTCCGGTCAGGGAGCGGTACACGGTGGTTCCTCCGTCACGAGCATGATCACTTCGGGTGAGCCCCTCACCACGCAATGCACATGACCCTAGGAGCACCAGGCCGTTCCTCCACCCGGTTCAGCGACTCTGAGCGATAAGATGACTCCACGCCGCGATGAGAGTCGCTCGGCTCACACCGGACCGTGTCCCTGTCGCGTCCGCGCGCCACGACCGGCCCGTCTCGCGGCACGACCGGGCGAGCGGTCCGCCCCGCGACGCGTCCGCCCAGCTCATCGACACGTTCCGTGGCGGAACGTCGACACCGGACACCCGACCGGAGCAGCCGTCCCGGGTAATGGGACAGCACGTCACGGAACGTCTCCCGGGACGGGCTGTCCAACGGTCGCGACACACCGTTCGTCCCGTGCGCCGCCGGACGCGACGAACGGTTCCCCCGTGCGGCGCAGCCGCCCGGCGGCCGTCCCTCCGGCCCGGACGCGGGCGACGGGACACGATGTCGCATGACGCCGGGCGCCGTACTGCGGAATGATGCGCACCGTGTCCGACACGAACGTCACCGGCAGAGACATCACCGCGACCCCCGAGTGGACGGCGCTGACCGAGCACGCGGCGGAGGTCGAACCGCGCCATCTCCGTGCGCTGTTCGAGTCCGATCCGGACCGGGCGGCCGCGCTGACCGCCGTCGGTGCGGATCTCGTCCTCGACTACTCCAAGCACCGCATCACCCGGGAGACGATCGGCCTGCTGGCCGGGCTGGCCAGGGCCGCCGGGCTCCCGGAGCGCACCGAGGCGATGTTCACCGGCGAGCACGTCAACACCTCCGAGGACCGGGCCGTCCTGCACACCGCGCTGCGCCTGCCGCGGGAGGCCTCGCTGGTCGTCGACGGGCAGGACGTCGTGGCCGACGTGCACGCCGTCCTCGACCGGATGGGCGCGTTCACCGACGCGGTGCGCTCCGGCGGCTGGACCGGGTTCACCGGGGAGCGGATCCGGACCGTCGTCAACATCGGGATCGGCGGGTCCGACCTGGGGCCGGTCATGGCCTACGAGGCGTTGCGCGACTACGCGCAGCGCGACCTGGAATGCCGGTTCGTGTCCAACATCGACCCGACCGACCTGTACGAGAAGACCCGTGACCTCGACCCGGCGACGACGCTGTTCGTCGTCTCGTCGAAGACCTTCACCACCCAGGAGACGCTGACCAACGCCCGCAACGCGCGGACCTGGCTGCTCGACGGGCTGGGCACGACCGACACCGCGGCCATCGCGCGGCACTTCGCGGCGGTGTCGACCAACGCCGAGAAGGTCGCCGAGTTCGGCATCTCCACCGACAACATGTTCGGTTTCTGGGACTGGGTCGGCGGCCGCTACTCGGTCGACTCCGCGATCGGCCTGTCCCTCATGTGCGCGATCGGACGGGAGCACTTCGCCGGGTTCCTCTCCGGCATGCACGCCATGGACGTGCACTTCCGCGAGACCCCGCTGGAGCAGAACCTGCCGGTGATCGCCGGCCTGCTGGGCGTCTGGTACTCCAACTTCTTCGGTACCGAGACCCGCGCGGTCCTGCCCTACTCCCAGTACCTGCACCGGCTGCCCGCCTACCTGCAGCAGCTGACGATGGAGTCCAACGGCAAGTCCGTCCGCGGCGACGGCACCGGCGTGACCACGACGACCGGCGAGATCTTCTGGGGCGAGCCGGGCACCAACGGCCAGCACGCGTTCTACCAGCTGCTGCACCAGGGCACCCGGATCGTGCCCGCCGACTTCATCGGCTTCGCCCGCCCGCACCACGACCTGCCCGGCGAGGGGCCGGCGGACATGCACGACCTGTTCATGGCGAACCTGTTCGCCCAGACCGCCGCGCTGGCCTTCGGGCGCACGGCCGGGGAGATCGCCGACGAGGGCACGCCGGCCGGCATCGTGCCGCACAAGGTGATGCCCGGGAACCGGCCGTCGTCGACCATCCTCGCGGAGCGGCTCACCCCGGCGGTGCTGGGCCAGCTCGTCGCGTTCTACGAGCACGTCACGTTCGTCGAGGGCGTGATCTGGGGCGTCGACTCGTTCGACCAGTGGGGCGTCGAGCTCGGCAAGGTCATGGCCCGGCAGTTCGGCCCGGCGCTCTACGCGGCCGACCCGCCGGACGCCGCCGAGGCCGGTCTGGACGCGTCCACCGCGGCGCTGGTGGCGCGGTACCGGGCCTGGCGCGGCCGCTGAGCACGCCCCGGCGTCCGCGGGCACGGCCGGGCACACTGGTCCGGTGGACGATCACCGGCCCGACCCGCGGACGACGGGGATCGTCGCCGCCCTGCTCCTGGTCACCGCGGTCTCGCTGCTGCTGATCGGCGGCAGCGGCGGGCTGCACCGGGACCTGTCGACCGCGGCCGGGTTCGCCGCCGAGCGGGAACCGGGCCCGGTGGGCGCGGCCCTGGTCGTCACCGAGATCGGCAACACCGCGGGCAGCGCGGTGGTCGCGCTCGTCACCGGGGCCGTGCTCGCCTGGCGCGGGCACCGGGCGCGGGGGCTGTACCTGGCCGCGCTGCCGCTGGTCGCGAGCCTGGTCTTCAGCGGGCTCAAGCGGGTGCTGGACCGGGCCCGCCCGCCGGAGGAGCTGCAGTTCATGTCGGTGGCGAACGAGTCGCTGCCGTCCGGGCACGCGACGATGGTGGCGGCGGTCTGGACCGGTGTGGTGCTCGCGCTGTGGCCGTTCCTCGCCCGTCGCGGCCGGACCACCCTGGTGGCGTGCGCGGCGGTGTGGGTCGCGGCCGTCGGCTTCACCCGGATCTACCTGGGCGTGCACTGGCTGTCCGACGTCCTGGCCGGCTGGGCCCTGGGCGCCGGTCTGGCATTCACCGGCCTGACCCTCCTGTTGCTCGCCGCCCCGCCCCCCTCCCCCGGTTCCACTCATGGAGCTTCGGCCTCGCCTCACGAGGCCGAAGCTCCATGAGTCGCACCGGGGGCGTGCCGCGGCTCCGCCACTCATGGAGCTTCGGCCCGGCGGCACCGGGCTGAAGCTCCATGAGTGGGACCGGGGCGGGTCAGTGGCCCGTCTCCACCTCGGCGCGGACCCGCTCCGCGCGTTCGCCGGCGGCGGCCAGGGAGAGGGCGTGTTCGTGCCAGGCGGCGACGTCGCCCCGCAGCCACGCCTCCCGCAGCCCCTCCGCCGAGGCGGACCAGCGGCGGACGAGGACCACGCCCTCGGCGGCCGTGCGGGAGCGGCGCAGGACCGGCTGCGCCCCGATCGCCCGGCTCATCGCCAGTATCGAGCGCATCGACGGGGCGATCCGGCCGGTGATCTCGATCGGCACCGGCAGCCCCGCGACCGCCTGCGCGGTCCGGGCGGAGCGCGCCGCGACGAGGACCGCCAGCGCCACCAGGAGCACCAGCAGGGGCGCCGCGACCAGCAGACCGGTACCGGCCGGGCCCGGCAGCAGCAGGACGAGCGCGACCAGGAGCACCGTCATCGGCAGCGACCACCGCAGCGCCCGGAGCAGCCGGGCCCTGGAGTGCGCCCGTTGCTGCGCCGCCCGGTCGGGCGGGCCCTGGTCGGCGCGCACGAGTCCGCGGTCGACGTACAGCAGGGCGGTGTCCGACTCGTCCGGCATCGGGTGATTGTGCACCACCCCGCCGCCGGGCCGGTCAGGCGAGGATCGGCAGGTGCTGGGGTGCGCTGTACCGGGCGGCGGACATGACCTCGTCCACCGGGAGCGGCCGGTTCCGGGTCACCGCCGCCGCGGCCGTGCCGTGCAGCGGGACGAACGGGTAGCGCGTCTCGCACCGGCGCAGGTGGCCCTGCACCTGGTCGTGGTATCGGGCCAGGTCGGCGGCGTGCCGGGCCGGGAACAGCAGCAGGAAGTCGCCCGCGCCGATCCGGATCGCGCGGTCGGCCCGCTGGGGCAGTACCTGGCGCAGGCTCTGCCCGATGGCCTCCAGCGCGGCGTACTCGGCCCGCATGCCCAGCGACCGGCGCATGCTCTCGATCTCCGGCACCCGGAGCCCGAGCAGACCCATCGGCAGCGTCCCGCTGGTGCCACCGGCGGTCCACCGGTGCAGGAACGCCGGGGTACGGGCGCCGGTCGCGCGGTCGCGGTCGTCCTCGCGCGCGTCGTCGAGCTGCCGGTCGTTGCGCGCCTCGCCGCGCAGCGCGCGCTCCATCTGGTCGGTGACGAAGCGCATCGACGCCTCCAGCCGGGAGTCGCCGCCGTCGTGCGGGCTGGCGACGACCGCGCGGAGGACCTCGTCGATCCGGTCCAGCGTGGACGTCGCGGTGCGCCCGGCCATGGCCCGCCGCAGCCGCAGGACCTCGTGGTATGCGTCCTCCCGGCGGAAGGACCACGATCCCTCGAACCGGCGGCCCGCCTCCAGCGTCGGCGAGTCCTCGAAGACGGTCTCGGTGTCCAGCGCGACCAGGCAGGCGCCGGACCGGGGGCTGAGCACGGTGACGCTCCACTCGCGGGCGAGCGGATCGGTCTCGTCGAGCAGCACGTGGTCGATCCCCGGCGGGAGCGCGGGCGGCAGGTCCTCGACCAGCCCCACCACCGTCACCGTGCCCTGCCCGGCGATCCGCCGGTACATCTCGACCTCGCGCTCGAAGTAGCTCAGGCGCTGGAACATCGCGATGACGAGCGTCGGCTGGTCGTCCGCGCCGGCCAGCGCGAAGCGCTCGATCGCGTGCGAGAGCGCCACCAACAGCCGCTTGCTCACGGACACCCGTTCCGGCATATCGCCTCCCTCCTTCGGGATCGCTGCGAGGCAGTATCGCGGACTCGCCGTAGTCGATCGAACACAGGGGGTGGATATACCGGAGATCAGCGGGTCACGGGCACGTCACGGGATCAGCACAAGATCACCCGGCACACGATCACTCCTGTTCCTTCGGGCACCACCACGTCGACCGGCCGCCGACGGTCCCGTGCACCATCTCGGTCCCGCAGCGCGGGCAGTGCCCACCGGGGTGACGGTGCTCGATCACCTCGCCGGTGTGCACCCCGCCGTTCGCGATCGCGCGCTCCAGGGCCCGGTCCAGGTTGCGGTGCAGCCGGTCGAGATCGGTCCGGGTCAGGTCGCGGACCGGGGTCCGCGGATCGATCCGGGCCTGCCACAGGGTCTCGTCGGCCAGCAGGTTCCCGACGCCGGCGAGCACCGACTGGTCCAGCAACCGCGCCTTCACCGCCGAGCGGCCGGCCGCCAGCCGGTCCCGGAACTCGGCCGGCTTCATGTTCTCGGCGTCCGGGCCGAGCCCCGAGAGATCCGGGTCGAGCCGGATCCGGCCCAGCCGGCGCTTGTCGAACAGCCGGAACTCGCCGCCGTCGGCGAAGGCGACGGTGAACCGGTCCCACTCGGTCTTGCGCGGCTGCCGGTCCGGGCGGGCCGGGCCACCGCCGATCCGCTCGCCCCCGGAGTCCGTGACGACGATCCGCCCGCCCATGCCCAGGTGCACGCCGAGCGCTGGGCCGTCGGCCCCGTCGGCGGTCCGGGTGTCGCACCACATCGTCTTGCCGATCCGGCGCGCCGTGGTGAGCGTCCCGCCCTCGAGCGCGGTGGCGATGTCGCCGGGACGGTGCGGCCGGCACACCCAGTCGTCGCGGTCGTCGATCTCGGCGATGACACGTCCGGTGGCCTGTGCCAGCACCGTCCGTGCGTTCTCCACCTCGGGAAGTTCGGGCATGCCGGTCAGTCTGGCCCGGCCCCGGAACACCCGCGCGGGGACGGGACGTTGGACGTCTGTGTGGACGAGAGGATGCGGGTGCGCGCGCCCGAGCTGCGCGGACGGCGATGGCTCAACACCGGCGGCCGGGATCTCACGCTGGCGGAGCTGCGCGGCCGGATCGTGGTGCTGGACTTCTGGACCTTCTGCTGCGTGAACTGCCTGCACGCGCTCGACGAGCTGCGGGAGGTCGAGCGGGAGTTCGGCGGCCCGGACGGCGTGCTGACCGTCATCGGCGTGCACTCCCCCAAGTTCGTGCACGAGGCGGACCCGGCAGCCGTCGAGGCCGCCGTCGAACGCTACGGCGTCGAGCACCCCGTCCTCGACGATCCCGAGCTGACCACCTGGGACGCCTACGGTGCCCGGGCCTGGCCGACGCTCGCGGTGATCGACCCGGACGGCGTCGTCGTCGCCCGGATGGCGGGTGAGGGGCACGGGCCCGGCCTGGCCGCGCTGGTCCGGGAGCTGATCGCCGCGGGCGGTGACCGGTTGCGCCGCGGCAGCGGGCCCTACGTCGCCCCGCCCGCGCCGGACACCGCGCTCCGGTTCCCCGGCAAGGTCGCCGCCCTGCCCGGCGGGACGTTCCTGGTGTCGGACACCGCACACCACCAGCTCGTCGAGCTGGGTCCCGACCTCGTCACCGAGATCCGCCGGATCGGCAGCGGCGAGCGCGGCGCGACCGACGGACCGGCACCGGCCGCCCGGTTCGCCGAGCCCCAGGGCGTGCTGGTGCTCGACGACCGGACGGTGCTGGTCGCCGACACCGCGAACCACACGGTCCGCCGGGTCTCCTGGCCGGACGGCGCCGTGCGCACCCTCGCCGGCACCGGGTCCCAGCTGCGCGAACGCGTCGAGCCGGGGTCGGTCGGCCACGCGCTGTCCTCGCCGTGGGACCTCGCGACGTGGGAGGGGCGGGTCGTCGTCGCCATGGCCGGGTCGCACCAGCTCTGGACCGTCGACCCGGACACCGGCGAGGCCACGGTCCTGGCCGGGACGACGACCGAGGGCCTGCGCGACGGGGCGTTCGGCGAGGCGTTCCTCGCCCAGCCCTCGGGAGTGGCGACCGGCCCGGACGGCACGCTCTGGGTCGCCGACTCCGAGGTGTCGGCCCTCCGCCGGGTGCGGACCGACCCCGGGGCCGGGGCGCAGGTCGCCACCGCCACCGGGCAGGGGCTGTTCGAGTTCGGGCACCGGGACGGCCCGGCCGCGCAGGCGCTGCTCCAGCACCCGCTGGGCGTGGCCGTCCTGCCCGACGGCTCGGTCGCCGTCGCCGACACCTACAACGGGGCGATCCGGCGCTACGACCCGTCGTCGGACACGGTGTCCACACTGGCCGACGGGCTGGCCGAGCCGTCGGACCTGCTCCTGGACCGCGCCGGCGGTGCCGCCGGTGACACCCTGATCGTCGTCGAGTCCGCGGCGCACCGGCTGGTGCGCATCCCGGTCCCGGCCGGGACGCTGGTCTCGGGGGCCGCCCACGCGGTCCGCCGCACCCCGCTGGAGCTGGGGGCCGAACCGGAGCTGCGGATCGGGTTCGTGCCGCCTACCGGCCAGCACCTCGACGACCGGTTCGGCGATCCGACGTCGCTCACCGTCACCGCGGACCCGCCCGAGCTGCTGCTCGCCGGATCGGGGACGGCGACCGGGCTGCGGCGGGTGCTGCGCCTCGACCCGGCGGTCGGCTCCGGCGTGCTGCAGATCGCCGTGGCCGCGGCGGCCTGCGACGACGCCGGGGACACCTTCGCGGCGTGTCACCGGTACCAGCAGGACTGGGGGATCCCGGTGCTGGTCGAGGCGGACGGACCGCAGGCGCTGGAGCTGGACCTGCGCTCGGTCTGACACCCGTTGCCCGGCAGGCGTCCGGCGGGTATACCCGTCCGCATGGCCCGACGCCGCCGGTGGCCGCTCGCCGTGCTCGCCGTCGTCGTGCTGGTGGGCGGGCTCGCTGTCTGGACCTACCGGCCCCGTCCGGTCCCGCCGCCGGTGCCCGGGAACGGCCCGGTCCGCGCCGCCGACGCGCCGTGGGTGGTGGCGCTCGCCGACCGGCCCGACGGCGGCGGCCCGCCGGTCAAGCAGTGTGCCGGGACGCTCGTGGCCCCGCGCGCCGTGGTCACCGCCGGGCACTGCGTGGCCCGGCGCGAGCCGTCCGCGATGGTCGTGCTCGTGGGCCGGGCCGATCTGCGCACCGGGGCCGGGACCGAGGTCGGAGTGGCGGACCTGTGGACCCCGCCGGACGGCGTCCCGGCCGGCGGCGACGGCGTCCTCACCGGCCTCGTCCGGCCCCGCACCTCACCCCCGGACATCGGCCTGGTGCTGCTGGACTCGCCGGCCGGAGTCGCCCCGCTGCCGATGGCCGGGACCGGACCGCCGGCCGGCAGCCCGGCACGCTACCTCGGCTGGCGGGTGTCCCCGCAGGACGAACCGGTGCTCTGGCAGTCCCCGGAGGTCGTGCTCGACGACGCCGTCTGCACCGCAGCCGCCCGCGACGCCCGCAGCGTCGTCCCGCCGGTGGCCCACGGGTGGAGCTACGACCCGGCGGACTACCTCTGTACCGCGGGCACGGCCGCGCCGGGGCCGGGGACGCCGATGGCCCCGCACCGCCCCACCGACAGCGGGGCCCCGGTCGTCGTCGGCGGGCGGCTCGCCGGGGTCAACGCCTGGGGCCCGGACCCGGACCCGGCCGTCCCCGACTTCCACGCCCGGGTCGCGACCTACGCGGCCGGGCTGACCCGGCTGCTCGACGCGGCCGGGCGGACCGGCCGGTTCCCCTGACGCCGCCCCGGCTCAGCTCTCCAGCCAGGCGAGCACCGCCATGACCCGGCGGTGGTCGTCCGACGACGGGGGCAGCCCGAGCTTGGTGAAGATCGACGAGATGTGCTTCTCGACCGCGCCCTGGGTGATCACCATCAGCCGCCCGATCGCGGTGTTGGTGCGGCCCTGCGCCATCAGCTCCAGCACCTCCCGCTCGCGCGGGGACAGCACCGCCAGCGGGTCCCGGCGACGGCGGTTGGTCAGCAGTGCCGACACCACCTCCGGGTCCAGGACCGTGCCCCCCGCCGCCACCCGGGTCAGCGCGTCGGACAGGTCCGCCAGTTTGGACACCCGGTCCTTGAGCAGGTAGCCGACCCCGCCACCGGCCTCCAGCAGGTCGGTCGCGTAGGACTCCTCGACGTACTGCGACAGCACCAGGATCCCGACGCCGGGGTGCGACCGCCGGATCTCCAGCGCGGCCCGCAGCCCCTCGTCGGTGAACGACGGCGGCATCCGCACGTCGACGACGGCGACCTCCGGTTCGTGCTCGGCCACCGTCGCGACCAGCGCCTCACCGTCACCGACGGCCGACACGACGGTCGCCCCGGCCTCCTCCAGCAACCGGACGAGGCCCTCGCGCAGCAGCATCGAGTCCTCCGCGAGCACCACGCGCATCGTCATGGAGCCATCCTCGGTCACGCCTCGCCCAGCCCGGCGACCGGTACCTCCGCGGTCAGCTCGGTGGGACCGCCGGCCGGGCTGCGGACGTCCAGCCGGCCCTCGACGATCTCCAGCCGGTCCGCGAGCCCGGCCAGACCGTGCCCCTTCCCCAGGTGGGCCCCGCCGCGGCCGTCGTCGGTCACCACGATCCGCAGCAGGGTGTCGTCGACGGTCACGGTGACCGTCGCCGTCGACGCCTCCGCGTGCTTGGCGATGTTGGTCAGCGCCTCGGACACCACGAAGTACGCGGTGTTCTCCACCAGCGCGGGCAGCCGGGAGCCGGGATCGAGCCCGACGTCCAGGTCGACCGGGACCGGGCTGCGCCCGGCCGCAGCCGCCAGCGCGGGACCGAGTCCCCGGTCGGCGAGGATCGGCGGGGCGATCCCGCGGGACAGCGCCCGCAGCTCCGACAGCGCCTCGCGGCTCTGCTCCAGCGCCTCGTGCAGCAGCGGACGGGCCTTCTCCGGGGCGTCGTCGAGCCGGCGGACGGCCGCCTCGAGGTCCATGCCCAGCCGCACCAGCCGCTGCTGCGGGCCGTCGTGGATGTCGCGCTCCAGCCGGCGCAGCGTCTGCGCCTCCGCGGCGACGGCCGCGCGGCGACCCGACGCCAGCGCCTGCGCCCTGGCCCGCAGCGCCGCGGTCTGGTTCGTGAGCAGGCCACGGGCGAGCAGCGCCCGGACGTCGGTCAGCCAGCGGACCACCGTCGGCAGCGTCACCAGCAGGAGCACGCCGAGACCGGTGTTGAGCGCGATGTCGCCGGCCGTGGAGTGGATGCCGGTGACCGACTCGAAGAGCGTCCAGACGTCCTCGCCGCGCGGCAGCGACCACTGCCAGAAGACGTAGAACAGGCCGCCGAGCCCGGTGACCGACCAGGCGAGTGCGACGGCGGCGGTGACCGCCCGCAGCGGCAGCGCCGCCACGGCGTGTGCGACGTCGCGCCAGCTCTGCGGGTCGGCCAGCGCGCGGAACAACCGGCCCATCAACCGCCGGCCGCGGTTCGGGCGGTAGTGGTGCGGCGGCAGCGGGCGCCCGGTCGCGGCCTCGGTCGCCCGCCGCTCGAACTCGGCGAACCCGCGCGCGGCGGCCAGCGTGCCGACGGTGATCGGGAGCCCGATCCAGACCACGAACGTCCCGGCGCCCAGGACCAGCCCGACGAGGACGACGACACCGCACACGATGGCCAGCGGGAGCCCGGTGAGCAGGTACGCCATCTGGGCACCGAGCCGGGTCCGCCCCGGCCAGCCGTACGGCCAGCCCGTCGACCCGATGGCGACCTGCGGGGGTGGCGCCCCGTTGCGCAGCACGTACTCGCGCAGCGCGCCGTGCCCCCAGCCCTCCATCGCCCGGACGAGGTGCGGATCCAGCGGGGTGCCCGCTGCGTCGTCGGGGGGTGTCCGCACCGGCCGGTCCCCGGCGGTGCGCGGCTGCTCCGGCATCACGGTCGGCCTTCCGGGTCGGTGGTCCCGGGTCCGAGGATAGTCCGGCACCGGTGGCGGCCGGACCCGGGTGAATCCGGGCACCGATCTCGCGCCGGCGGTCCCGGCGTGGTGAGCTGACCCCCGGGCTACCCGCCGGTAGCACCGGATCACGACGAGGTGAGGAGCACGCCCGGTGGATCCCTCCGACCTGACCGACGTCCTGGAGTCCGTGCGGGACTTCGTCCGCAGCGAGGTCGTACCGCTGGAGGAGACGATCGACGCCGAGGACGCCGTCCCCGAGCGCATCGTCGCCCAGTGCAAGGAGATGGGCCTCTACGGCTTCACCATCCCCGAGCAGTACGGCGGGCTGGGCCTGACCGCGTCCGAGGAGGTGCGGCTGGCCTTCGAGCTGGGCTGGACCACGCCGGCACTGCGGTCGCTGTTCGGCACCAACAACGGCATCGCCGGGCACGTCCTGCTAGAGGGCGGCACGGACGAGCAGAAGTCCGAGTGGCTGCCCCGGCTGGCCTCCGGCGAGGTGACGGCGTCGTTCGGGCTGACCGAGGCCGAGGCCGGGTCGGACCCGTCGTCGCTGACCACCCGGGCGGTCCGCGACGGCGAGGACTGGGTGCTCAACGGCTCCAAGCGCTACATCACCAACTCCCCCGTCGCCGACGTCGTCATGGTGTTCGCCCGGACCGACCCGGACGCACCCGGCAACCGCGGCATCTCGACGTTCCTGGTCCCCCGGGACACCCCGGGCCTGTCGATCGGGCCGAAGGACCACAAGATGGGGCAGTTCGGCGCCTGGACCGCCGACGTGCACCTCGACGACGTCCGGGTCCCCGCCAGGCACCTCGTCGGCGGCGAGGAGGGCGTGGACCAGGGGTTCCGGATCGCGGCGAAGTGCCTGGCCCACGGGCGGCTGCACATCGGGGCGGTCTGTGTCGGGATGGCCGACCGGCTGGTCCACGAGACCGTCGGGTACGCCCGCACCCGGGAGCAGGGCGGCCGGCCGATCGCCCGGTTCCAGCTCGTGCAGGGCCTCGTCGCGGACTCGGTGACCGACGCCAGGGCCGGGCGCGGACTGGTCCTCGACGCCGCCCGCAGCTTCGACGACGGCAGCGACCGGGTCTCCGGCCCGGCCGCGGCCAAGTACTTCTGCTCGGAGATGGTCGGGCGGGTCGCCGACCGCGCGGTGCAGGTGCACGGCGGCGCCGGCTACATGCGCGGGGTCGCGGTGGAACGGTTCTTCCGCGACGCCCGGCTGTTCCGCATCTACGAGGGGACCAGCCAGATCCAGCAGGTCATCATCGCCAGGGACGCGCTGGGCAGCGCCGCCCGGGACTGATCACCGCTCCCCCAGCACCGCGCGGAGCGCTCCGGCCACCTCGCCGACGTGCGCGGCGAGATCGCGCTCCTCCCGCGGTGGCCCGACCCAGCGGACGAACGCCGTCCGGAACACCGCGACCGCGGTCTCGGCCGCGACCGCGGCGCCCGGCTCGCCGACCCCGCGCTCGCGCAGGCCGGCGCCGAGCGCCTCCGCCACGGTCGCCATCTTGACCAGCTCCCGCTCGCGCAGCGACGCGTTCGCCGCGAGGACCCGCTGCCTGCGCCGGGACGGTTCGTGCCGTCCGGCGAACCGCGAGGCCACCCGGTCCAGGGTCCCGAGCAGTGCCGACGCGGGCGACTCGGCGGGGTCCGCCGCGGCCAGTTCGGCGGTGAAGAGACCGACGAACGCCTCCCCGGGCCCCCCGAAGAGCACCTCGCGCTTGTCCGCGTAGTGCCGGAAGAACGTCCGCTTGGTGACCCCGGCCCGGGAGGCGATCTCCTCCACCGTCGTGGCGTCGTAGCCGCGCTCGGAGAACAGGTCCAGCGCGGCCTCGTACAGCCGGCCGGGCGAGTCGGGCTCCCATCGAGGCATGTGCCGACCCTACGTGATGACACCAGGTGCCATCATCGTGCTACGGTTGATGTCACCAGATGACATCAAACGAAGGGCACGCCATGCACGTCCTCGTCACGGGAGCGACCGGCTGGGTCGGCTCCGCGGTCGTCCCGGAGCTGCTCGGCGCCGGGCACCGGGTGTCCGGGCTCGCCCGGTCCGACGCCTCGGCCGCGGCGCTGGCCGCGACCGGTGCCGCGGTCGTCCGGGGTTCGCTGGACGACCTCGACCTCCTGTCCGACGCCGCCGGCCGGTCCGACGGCGTCGTCCATCTCGCCTTCAAGCACGACGTGGCGTTCGGCGGCGACTTCCCGGCGGCCGTGGCCGCCGACCGGGCGGCGATCACCGCGCTGGCGGCACCGCTGGCCGGGACCGGGCGGCCGCTGGTCGTCGCGTCCGGGCTGGCCGGGCACTCCGGCGGGGTCGCCGTCGAGGAGACCGACGCTCCGTTCACGGACTCCGGGACGACCGGGCGGATGCGGACCGAGCAGGAGGTGCTCGGCCTGGCGGCCTCCGGGGTGCGCACGGTGAGCGTGCGGCTGGCACCGACCGTGCACGGCGCGGGCGACCACGGCCTGATCTCGACGTTCGTCGACGTCGCGCGCCGGACCGGGGTCGCGGGGCACGTCGGTGACGGCGGGAACCACTGGCCCGCCGTGCACGTCACGGACGCGGCCCGGCTGTTCCGGCTCGGCTGCGAGTCCGCACCGGCCGGGACGGTGCTGCACGCCGCCGCCGAGCAGGGGGTGGCGATGCGGGAGATCGCCGGCGTGATCGGCCGGTACCTGGACGTCCCGGTGCGGTCGGTCGAGCCGGAGCACTTCGGCTGGCTGGGGGCGTTCGCCGGGCTCGACGTGATCGCCCGCAGCGAGCGGACCCGGCAGCTGCTCGGCTGGGAACCGGCCGGGCCGGGGCTGCTCGATGACCTCGGGCGGCACTACTTCACCGTCCCGGCCGCCCGCTGAGCCCCGGACGGCGAACGGCCCCGCTCCTCGTCGAGGAGCGGGGCCGTCGTCGCGCCGGGTCAGTGGTGGGCCGGACCCCGGTGGTACTCGAAGACCAGACCGCCCACGGCGATCAGGACCAGGGTGCCGCCGACCACGATCATCCAGGCGTAGAAGAACGCCAGGCCGACACCGGTGAACGCGGCGGCCGCGGCCAGGCCGAGCGGCCAGTAGCTGCCCGGGGAGAAGAAGCCGACCTCACCGGCGCCGTCGGAGACCTCGGCGTCGGGGTTGTCCTCCGGACGCTCCTCGAGCCGCCGGGAGACGAACCGGAAGTAGGTGCCGACGATCAGCGACAGCCCGGCGGTGAGCCACAGCGCGGTGACCCCGACGACCTCGCCGGCGATGAACATGTAGGCGAGCGCGCACAGGATGAAGAAGCCGGTGCAGATCTCGAAGATCCGGGACTCGATCTTCATGGTGGTCCTGTCCTCCCTCAGCCCGTGACCTGCGCGGCCAGCTGGCCGCGGTCGGTCGAGAACGGCTTGGTGCTGACGGCCTCGGGCGCGCACCACTCACCGCAGTTCAGCGCCTGCAGCGCCTCACCGGTCGTGTTCGGCTGGCCGGTCTGCGGGTTCGTCTCCTTGCGGAGCTGGATGTAGCGGTCGAACAGCGCGGGCTCGAGGGCACGCACCTCGAAGTTCATCTGCGAGTGGTAGGAGCCGCAGAGCTCGGCGCACCGCCCGACGAACGCGCCCTCACGGTCGATCCGGTCGATCACGTAGGTGTTGTCCTGCTCGTTGCGCTCCGGGAACGGGAACACGTCGCGCTTGAAGAGGAACTCCGGGACGTAGAAGGAGTGGATCACGTCCGGGGAGCGCTGGGTGAACTCGATCGACCGGTCGGTCGGCAGGACCATGATCGGGATCGTCTCGCTGTCACCCAGCGTGGAGATCCGGTTGCCGTCGGCGCCGGTCTCGTCCGGGTAGGAGAACTCCCAGTTCCACTGGAACCCGACGATGTCGACGCGCAGGTCGGCGGGGCCACCGGCACTCGCCTCGGCCTTGTCGACGTAGTTCTGCACGTTGACGGTGAAGCCGAACAGCACGGCGACGATCACCGCCGGGATCGCGGTGAAGATGATCTCGACCGGCAGGTTGTACTGCGTCTGGCGCGGCAGCGAGCCGTCGTCGTCCTTGCGCCTGCGGTGGAAGATCATCGACCAGAACATCACGGCCCAGGTGATGACGCCCACGACGAGCGCCGCGACGGCCGACCAGGTCCAGAGGTTCCGCATCGCCTCGGCCTCGGGAGTGACCCCGACCGGCCAGCCGAAACGGAGGACCTCCTCGACCGAGCAGCCGGTCAGCGCCGGCACCGCCAGCACGCCCACCACGCCCAGCTTCGCCGCCCGGGCGAGCCGGGAGCGGCCTTCGGTTCGGGCCACTGCGTGCCGCCTTCCTGTCTCGTCCTGCGTCAGCCGCACTGCCTGCACGTTCTTCCTAGCTCCGCCGGTCACCACGGGACGGCCGACAACGACCGCGCACCACTCGAACGGAGCACCGTCTTCGACCTCGCGTAGAGACTAGACGAACCCCCGGCGCCGTGCGCCCCCCGGGGTTCGGGTGCCGGGGCCGTCGCGGACCGGCCGCAGCGGTGCGAAACCGGCAGTCTCGCAGGACAAAGTCGGTTTCGCACCGGGGCGCGCGAGCCCCGTCCGGATGACTCGTCATACTGGCCGTTGTGTGCGGACTGCTGGGAATGCTGACCGCCGGGGCGGACGCCGCGACCCGGGTCGAGCCGATCGCCGACGCGCTGCGCTGTGCGCGGCACCGCGGGCCCGACGAGAGCGCGACGTGGAACGACCACGACCTCGTGCTCGGGTTCAACCGGCTGTCCATCATCGACGTGGACCACTCGCACCAGCCCCTGCACTGGGGACCGGTGCCGGGTGAGGACACGCGGTACACCATCGTCTTCAACGGGGAGGTCTACAACTACCCCGAGCTCCGCGAGGAGCTGATCGAGACCTACGACGCCGCGTTCGCCACCGAGGGCGACGGCGAGGTGATCGTCGCGGCCTTCCACTACTGGGGCCCCGACGCCGTGCAGCGGCTGCGCGGCATGTTCGCGTTCGCGATCTGGGACGCCGTCGAGCGCGAGCTGTTCGTCGCCCGCGACCCGTTCGGCATCAAGCCACTGTTCCTCGCCACCACCGCGGCGGGCACCGTGTTCGCCAGCGAGAAGAAGGCCATCCTGGAGATGGCCGGCGGGCTCGGTCTGGGCATGGACCTGGAGCCGGCCGCGCTGCAGCACTACCTGACGCTGCAGTACGTCCCGGAGCCGCTGTCGCTGCACCGGATGATCTCGCGCGTGGAGTCGGGGACGCACGTCACCGTCCGGCCCGGGGCCGAACCGCTGCACCAGCGCTACTTCACGCCGAAGTTCATCTCGCTGCCGTCGCACGCGCCGGCCAGCGCCGAGGCCGAGGCGATCGTGCACGGCGAGATCGCCGACGTGCTGCGCGACTCGGTGGCCAAGCACATGCGCGCGGACGTCACGGTCGGCGCCTTCCTCTCCGGCGGCATCGACTCGACCGCGATCGCGGCGCTGGCCAAGGAGCACAACCCGAACCTGATCACCTTCACCACCGGGTTCGAGCGGGAGGGCTACTCCGAGGTCGACGTGGCGGCGGAGTCGGCCGCCGCCATCGGCGTGCGGCACGTGGTCCGCACGGTCAAGCCGGACGAGATGATGGAGGCGCTGCCGCTCATCGTCTGGTACCTGGACGACCCGGTCGCCGACCCGGCGCTGGTCCCGCTGTGGTTCATCGCCCGCGAGGCCCGCGAGCACGTGAAGGTGGTGCTCTCCGGGGAGGGCGCCGACGAGCTCTTCGGCGGCTACTCCATCTACCGCGAGCCGCTGTCGCTGGCGCCGTTCGAGAAGGTGCCGGGCACGCTCAAGCCGATCATGCGCCGGGCGTCGCGCCGGATGCCGGAGGGCATGCGCGGCAAGGACCTGCTCCGCCGCGGCTCGCTCTCGCTGGAGCAGCGCTACTACGGCAACGCCCGGATCTTCCGGGACGACCAGCTGCACGAGGTGCTGCGCGGCTACGACCCGCGCATCTCGCACCAGGACGTCACGGCGCCGCACTACTTCGCCAGCCACGACTGGGACCAGGTCGCCCGGATGCAGCACGTGGACCTGTTCACCTGGCTGCGCGGCGACATCCTGGTCAAGGCGGACAAGATGACGATGGCGCACTCGCTGGAGCTGCGGGTGCCGTTCCTGGACCCCGAGGTCTTCGACATCGCGTCGTCGCTGCCGCAGTCGCAGAAGATCACCCACGGCGCGAACGGCACCACCAAGTACGCGCTGCGCCGGGCCTGCGAGGGGATCATCCCGCCGCACGTGCTCAACCGGCCGAAGCTGGGCTTCCCGGTCCCGATCCGGCACTGGCTGCGCGACGAGATGTACGCCTGGGCGCGCGACATCCTGCAGAACTCGGGTGCCGGCCACCTGATCGACCTGCAGGCCGTGCACCGGATGCTGGACGCACACCGGGAGGGCCCGGTCGACCACTCCCGCCGCATCTGGGCGGTGCTGGTGTTCCTGATCTGGCACGGGATCTTCGTGGAGAAGCGCATCGTCCCGGACGTGCCGACCCCGACCTACCCGGTCAAGATCTGACCCACCCGGCCCCGGACGCACTCATGGAGCTTCGGCCTCGCCGGACGAGGCCGAAGCTCCATGAGTGGGACGAGCGGGGTGGGCCGGGTCAGGCCGGGAGGACGGTGCGGATCTCGTCGGCGGCGGTGTCACCGAAGGCGTCGCGCAGGCGGGTCAGGGCGGCCTCGGCGTCCCAGGTCCACTCCTGCGGGCCGTCGGACTCCAGCACGTAGGTCGCGATGAGCGCGCCCAGCTGGGCGGACCGCTCCAGGGAGAGACCGCCACCCAGCGCCGTGAGGAAGCCGGCACGCCACGCGTCGCCGACGCCGGTGGGGTCGACGAGCTCGGTCGGCGGGACGACGTCGATCCAGGTCTCGGTGCCGTCCGACTCCACGATCACCGCGCCCTTCTCCCCGTAGGTGGTGATCCGGGTGCCGACCTTCGCCGCGACCTCCTCGGCCGTCCAGCCGGACTTGCGCAGCAGCAGCTCGTACTCGTAGTCGTTGGTGACGAGGTAGGTCGCACCCTCGATCAGCCGCCGGACCTCGGGGCCCTCCATCCGGGCCAGCTGCTGGGACGGGTCGGCCAGGAACGGGTAGCCCTTGTCCCGGCACTCCTCGGTGTGCCGGATCATCGCGTCCGGGTCGCTCGCCCCGATCAGCACGAGGTCGAACCCGCCGACCCGCTCGGCGACCGGCGCCAGCTCGATCTCCGACGACTTGGCCATCGCACCGGTGTAGAACGACGCGATCTGCCGCATCTCGTCGTCGGTGGTGCACACGAAGCGGGCGGTGTGCACGTCGTCGTGGACCTGCACGCCGGAGGTGTCGACACCGCGGGCGTCGAGCACCGCGCGGTACTCGGCGAAGTCCGCGCCGACCGCGCCGATGAGGACCGGGTTCTGACCGAGCACCCCGAGCGCGAACGCGATGTTCCCGGCGACCCCGCCCCGGCGGACCGTCAGGTCGTCCACGAGGAAGCTCACCGAGATGCGGTCGAGCTGCTCGGCGAGGATCTGCTCGGAGAACTTCCCGGGGAAGTGCATCAGGTGGTCGGAGGCGATGGATCCCGTCACGGCAATAGGCACGACAGGCACCCTACGACACACGAACGGGCCCCGTACCGACCGGAATGATCAGTACGAGGCCCGCCCGGGACTCCGACCTGCGGGGAACCGGAGATCAGTTGAACGAGTCACCGCAGGCGCAGGAGCCCCCGGCGTTCGGGTTGTCGATCGTGAAGCCCTGCTTCTCGATGGTGTCGACGAAGTCGATCGTGGCGCCCTGCAGGTACGGCGCGCTCATCCGGTCCACGCCCACCTTCAGGCCGTGGAAGTCGCGGAACAGGTCGCCGTCCAGCGAGCGGTCGTCGAAGAACAGCTGGTAGCGCAGGCCTGCACAGCCACCGGGCTGGACGGCGATGCGCAGGTGCATGTCGTCGCGGCCCTCCTGCTCCAGCAGGGTGCGCGCCTTGACGGCCGCGGCGTCGGACAGCTCCACGCCGTGGGTCTGCTCCGTGGTCGCAGCGTTATCAACGGTCATGACTCTCCCAACGACGTGCGTGTTCCGCCGCATTCCCGGCGGACGAGGCCCATCCTACGACGCTCCGGGCCGGACGGGGTCCCGGTGATCCCCCGTTCGGCGCGCGGGCGGGTGGCCCGCGTCACCGGCCCCAGCGCGGCGCGACCGTGGCGGCCAGCTCGGCCAGCGTCCCGGCGGGGTCGGCCATCGAGGCCTCCAGCCCGAACTCGTCGGCGACCCCGTGCGCCGAGTCGACGCCGGCCGCGGCCGCCTCACGGCGGCCGACGCTCACCTGACCGGCCAGCACGACACACGGGATGCCCCGGTCGGCGGCACCGCGCGCGACCGCGGTGATGAGCTTGCCGCGCAGCGACTGCCAGTCGAAGCTCCCCTCCCCCGTGATCGCCGGGCCCCCGCCGGCCGCGGCCGCGTCCAGCTCGGTGTCCAGTCCGACCAGCTCGCGCACCAGCCCGGCGCCGGACACGACGCCGGCGCCGAGGGCCAGCAGGGCCGCGCCCAGCCCGCCGGCCGCACCCGCCGCCGCCTCGTCACGGACCTCCCGCCCGGCGAACGTCGCGAGGACGCCGGCGAAGACGCCGAGCGCCGCGTCCAGCTCCGCGACGGCGGCGTCGTCGGCGCCCTTCTGCGGCCCGAACACGGCCGCGGCGCCGTGCGGGCCGAGCAGCGGGTTGTCGACGTCGGAGGCGGCCACGATCTCGATCCCGCCGAGGTCGGCGTCCCCGTCGAGCCGGGCGCAGGTCGCCAGCGCCGCCCCGCCGTACGGGAGTTCGAGACCGTCCTCGTCGACCGGGACCAGGCCCAGCGCCGCGAGCATCCCGGCGCCGCCGTCGGTCGTGGCCGACCCGCCCAGCCCGACGACGATCCGCCGGACCCCCGCGGACCGGGCGTCGGCGAGCAGCTGGCCGACGCCGTAGGAGGTCGCGCTGCGGGCCGCGCCGGGTACCCGGTCCGCGCGCCCGACGTGGTGCAGCCCGCAGGCGGCGGCGCACTCCAGGTAGGCGGTGCCGTCGACCTCCAGCCAGGAGCCGGTGACCGGGTCGCCGAGCGGGCCGACCACCTCGCGGGTGTGCACGGTCCCGCCGAGCGCGGTGTGCAGCACCTCGGCGAAGCCGGTCCCGCCGTCGGCGAGGGGGACGATCCGCACGTCGTCGCCGGGGACCGCCCGGCGCCACCCGGCTGCGATCGCCTCGGCGGCCTCCCGTGCGCTGAGCGTTCCGCCGAAGGAGTCGGGAGCCACCACGATCCGCATGCGGGTGAGGTTAGCCGCGGCCCGTAGTGTGACCACCTGTGAGGTTCCTGCGCCGTTCCGAGAGTTCCGACCCGGCCGCCCCGTCGGCGGTCGACGTCTCGGCGGGCACGGACGCGGAGGGCACGGAGGAGGGCACCGGCGGTCGTCCGGGCGCCCGCACCACCGCCGGCAAGGGCCGGGCGACGCCGAAGCGCCGTGACGCCGAGGGCAAGCGTCGTGGCCCCGCGCCGCCCCCGCCCCGTACCCAGCGGGAGGCGTCGAAGCTGGCCAGGGCCAACCGCCCGTCGAAGGACGAGCGGCGGGCGAAGGCGGCCGAGCGGCGCCGCCGGATGGACGCCGGCGACGACCGGGTGCTCCTGCCCCGCGACCGCGGCAAGGTGCGCGCGCACGTGCGCGACGTCGTCGACTCCCGGCCGCACGTCATCGGCCTGTTCCTGCCGCTGGCGGCCCTCGTACTCGTCGGCGCGCTGCTGCAGAACCCGGTGATCCAGCAGTACGTCACGCTGTTCACGTTCCTGATGCTGCTCGTCATGATCGTGGAGGGCACGCTGCTGGGGATGCAGGTGCTGCGCCGGGCGCGGGCCAAGTTCCCGGACGAGGAGATCAAGGGCCTCCCGACCGGCTGGTACGCCTTCTCCCGGGCCACCCAGCCCCGCCGGATGCGGGTGCCGAAGCCGCGGGTGAAGCGCGGCGCCACGGTCTGATCCGGCGGTGCCGGGTCCCGGTACCGGGGCCCGGCGACCGCCGCGGCGCCGGGTTTCGAGCACCTTCCGGACGGCGCCGGTGGGGCGTGCGACACGATGGGCGGTGTGAACGCGACGCTCGTCCTCGGTGGGACCCGATCCGGCAAGTCCCGGTACGCGGAGGAACTCCTCGGCGGCGGCACCCCGGTCCGCTACCTCGCGACCGGCCGGCGCACCGCCGGTGACGCCGAGTGGGACGCCCGGATCGCCGCCCACGCGGCCCGGCGGCCCGCGGACTGGACGACCGAGGAGATCGGTTCGGGACCGCAGCTCGTGGCCGCGCTCGCCGGTACCGGGCCGGTACTGGTCGACGATCTCGGCACCTGGCTGACCGGAGTGCTCGACGACGCCGGTGCCTGGGAGCGGACCGGGGACCTGCCCGAGGTGGACGACCTCGTCGCCGCCCTGGTCGCGGCCGTCGCGGCGGCCCGGGGTCCGGTGGTGCTGGTGTCGGCGGAGACGGGGCTCGGGGTCGTGCCCGAGTCACGGGCCGGGCGGATGTTCCGGGACCGGCTGGGCGAGCTGAACGCCGCCGTCGCCGCGGTCTGCGGGACCGTGGTCCTCGTGGTCGCGGGCCGGGCCCTCACCCTCCCGGCCGGGGCGGCCACGCCCACCGGAGCCACCACGCCCACCGGGAGCGCCACGCCCGCCGACGCCGCCCCCACCGTCGTCCCCGCGGCCGCCCGCAACGGCGCGACGCCGCGGACCGCCACCGGGACCGGGGCGACGGCCGCGGCGGAGCCGGCCGCCGGGCCCGCCCCGGCCGCCGACGCGACACCCGCACCGGCGGCGCCCGTCCGCGCCGCCGGGCCGGCCGCCGGCACCGCCGCTGCGGGCGACCCGATCGAGGTGGCCGCCGTCGGACGGCCCGATCCGCGGACCCGCCGGGAGGCCGTCGCACTGGTCGAGGGGCTCGCCGTCCCCACCGGGGGGCTCGGCCGGCTCGGTGAGCTCGGCGTGTGGCTCGCGGCCTGCCAGGGCACCTGCCCGCCGCGCCCGCCGCTCGACGCCCGGGTCGTGCTCGTCGCGGCCGACCACGGGGTCACCGCGTCCGGGGTCTCCGCCTACCCGGCCGGGGTCTCCGCGGCCCGGGCGAGCGCCGCGGCCGCCGGACGCCTGCCGGTCACCGTCGCGGCCCGCGCCGCCGGGGCCGCGGTCCGGACCGTCGACGTCGGACTGGAACGCCCGGCGGACGGCGCCGAGTCCGGCTACACCGTCACCGGGACCAGCGGCCGGATCGACCGCGAGGACGCCCTCACCCCCGACGAGGTCGACGCCGCGTGGCGGGCCGGTGCCCGGCTCGCCGACTCCGAGATCGAGGCCGGGGCCGATCTCCTCGTCCCGGCCACGCTCTCGGTCGGGGTCACCACGCCGGCCGCCACCCTGGTCGCGGCCCTGACCGGGACCGAGCCGGTGGCCGTCGTCGGGCGGGCGTCGGGGATCGACGACCGGGCCTGGATGCGCAAGGCCGTCGTGATCCGCGACGCGCTGCGCCGGGCCCGCCCGCACGTGCGCGACCCGCTGGCACTGCTGCGGACCGTCGGGGGCACCGATCTCGTCGTACTCGCCGGGTTCCTCGCCCGGGCCGCCGAACGGAAGGTCCCCGCCGTGCTCGACGGCCTCGCCGTCGTCACGGCGGCGATGCTGGCCGAGGAGCTCGCTCCGGGTGCCAAGGAGTGGTGGCTGCTCGCCCAGCCGTCCTCGGAGCCGGCGGCCGCGCTGGTCGTCGAGCACCTGTCGCTCACCCCGGTGCTCGATCTCGCGGTGCGCACCGAGGACGGCACCGCGGCGGTCGCCGTGCTGCCGCTGCTGGCGTCGGCGGCCCGGCTGCTCGCCGAGACCGGTACCGCGGCCGACACCGGGGTCGCGCCCGGCGGGGTGGCGGCCGGCACCGGATCGTGACCGCGGACCGGCCCGGCCCGTTCGCCGGGCTCGCCCTCGCGGTGAGCTGGCTGACGGTGCTGCCGGTACGGGTCCGGACGACGACCGGCGGCGACCTGCCCGCCGGGGTCCCGGCCGCCGCGCTGCGCTGGGCACCGGTGGTCGGCCTGCTGGGCGGGCTCGGCGCCGGTGCGCTGCTGCTCGGCCTCCTGGCGGCGGGGACCGCACCGCTGGTGGCCGGCCTGCTGGTGGTGGGCGCGGGCGCCCTGGCCACCCGCGGCATGCACGTGGACGGGCTCGCCGACACCGCCGACGGGCTGGGCAGCTACGGCCCCCCGGAGCGCGCCCTGCGGATCATGGCCGACGGCGGGGCCGGCCCGTTCGCCGTCGTGACACTGCTGGTGGTGCTGGGCACCCGGGCCGCGGCGCTGGCCCAGCTCGGCACCGCGGCACCGGTCGCCGCGCTCACGGCGTGCGCGCTGGCCGCCGCCACCGGACGGGCGGGGTTCTGCTGGGTCGCCCGCCGCGGGACGCCCGCGGCCCGTCCCGGCGGGCTGGGGGCGACGGTCGCCGGGTCCCAGCCGGCCTGGGTCGCCCCCCTCTGGTGGCTGGCCCTCGCCGGGGTGGCGACCGGCGTCGTGGTCGCGACCGGGCCGGCGCCGGCCCCGGCCGGGGCGGCGGCGGTCGGTGGCGCGGTGCTGCTCGCCGCGGCACTGGTCGCGGGGCTCGCCGCGCACACCCGCCGCCGGTTCGGCGGCACCAGCGGGGACGTACTGGGCGCGGCCGCCGAGCTGGGGAACACCGCCGTCCTCGTCGTGCTGGCGGCGGCGTTCACCGGGTGACCGGCGGCCGCGCGCTCAGACGGTGGCCGGCGCGGGCACCATCGTGTGCATCCAGCCGTGCGGGTCCGGGGCCGAGCCGCGCTGCATCGCGGTCAGCGCCTCGCGCAGCTGCAGGGTGACCGGGCCCGGCCGGCCGTCGCCGATCGTCACCTCGCCGCCGGTGTGCTTGACGGTCCCGATCGGGGTGATGACCGCGGCGGTGCCGCACCCGAACACCTCGGTCAGCACGCCGCTCGCGGCGCCGCCGAGCCACTCCTGGCCGGAGATGCGGCGCTCGGTGACGGTGATCCCGAGATCGCGGGCCACGGTGAGCAGCGAGTCCCGGGTGATGCCGGCGAGCACCGATCCCCGCAGGTCCGGGGTCGCCAGCTCGACGGCGCCCGCGGCGTCCCGGAAGACGAAGAACAGGTTGTTCGCACCCATCTCGTCGATCCAGGTGCGCTCCTCCGCGTCGAGGTAGGCGACCTGGGCACAGCCGTGCTGGGCGCCGACCGACTGCGGCAGCAGCGAGGCCGCGTAGTTCCCGCCGCACTTGGCGGTACCCGTCCCGCCCATCGCGGCCCGGGTGTACTCGGTCTCCAGCCACACGTCCATCGGGGCCACGCCGTCGGCGAAGTACGGACCGGCCGGCGAGGCGATCACCGAGTAGAGGTACTCGGCGGACGGGCGCACCCCGAGCCCGACCTCGGTGGCGATCATGAACGGGCGCAGGTACAGCGAGTCCTCACCGCCGGCCGCCGGGACCCACTCGGAGTCGACGGCGAGCAGCTCGGACAGCGAGGCGAGGAACAGGTCCTCCGGCAGCTCGGCCATCGCCATCCGGCGCGCGGACCCGGCGAAGCGGGCCGCGTTGGCGTCCGGCCGGAACGTGGCGATCGAGCCGTCCGCCTGCCGGTAGGCCTTCAGCCCCTCGAAGATCTCCTGCCCGTAGTGCAGGAGCATCGTCGCCGGGTCGAGGCTCAGCGGCCCGTACGGCACGACCTGCGGGTCCTGCCAGCCGGACCCCTCGGTCCATCCGACGGTGACCATGTGGTCGGTGAAGTACCGGCCGAAACCGGGGTTCGCCAGCACCTCGGCGCGCCGCTGCGGGGACGCCGGTGCAGGGTTTCGGGTCACGGTGAACTGCGGCGCGCTCATGCCCAGACGGTAGCCGTACCACACCGGGGAGAAGTAGTCGGATTACCGAATGTCGGGAAGTCGATCGCCTCACAGTCCCCGCGCCCGGGTCAGCGCACGTGCGAGGGCACCATCGGCGGCTTGACCACCTCGACCGGCAGGGCCCGCCCCCGGACGTCGATGACGAGCTCGTCGCCGATCGCGACCGCCGGGTCGGTGGCGATGAGCGCGAGCGCCACCCCGGTCCGCAGGGTCGGCGAGAACGTCCCCGAGGTGACCGTGCCGACCGGGGCGCCGTCCGGGCCGTCGAGCACGGTCATCCCGGCGCGCGGCACCCCGCGGCCGGTGGCTCGCAGCGCGCGCAGCCGCCGGGCCGGGCCGGCGGCGCGCTCCGCGGTCAGCGCCTCGCGCCCCCAGAACGACGGCTTGTCCCAGCCCACCGCCCACGCGCTGCCCGCCTGGACCGGGCTGATCTCCTCGGACAGCTCGTGCCCGTGCAGCGGGTAACCCATCTCGGTGCGCAGGGTGTCGCGCGCGGCCAGCCCGCACGGGACGCCGCCGACGCCGCGCACCGCGTCGAGCAGCGCGTCCCACATGGCCGGGGCGGCGGCCGCGTCGAGCACGACCTCGTAGCCGTGTTCGCCGGTGTAGCCGGTCCGGCAGATCCGCACCGAGCCGCCCTCGATGTCGGTGAACGCCATGTAGTCCAGGTCGGCGACGGCCGGGCCGGCTGCGCCGAGCGCCGCCGCCAGCGCCTCCGCCGAGCGCGGGCCCTGCAGCGCGAGCACGGCCAGCTCGCGGTGCCGGTCGGTGATGACGACGCCGTCGGGTGCGCCCTCGGCGAGCATCGAGACGATCCGGGTGGAGTTCGCCGCGTTCGGGACGAGCAGCAGGTCGTCGTCGCCCGCCAGGTAGACGATCATGTCGTCGATGACGCCGCCGGACGGGGTGCAGGCCAGCGTGTACTGGGCCCGCCCCGGGCCGATCCGGCCCAGGTCGTTGGTGAGGCAGGTGTTGACGTGCGCCGCGGCCCCCGGTCCGGAGATCGGGACGGTGCCGAGGTGGCTGACGTCGAACAGCCCGGCCGTCTCGCGCACCGCGGTGTGCTCGGCCACCGTGCCGCCCGGGTAGGAGATCGGCATCGACCAGCCGCCGAACTCACCGAGGGTGGCGTCCAGGGCGAGGTGCCGGTCGTGCAGCGGGCCGGTCAGGAGATCGTCGGTCACGGGCCCGACCCTAGTGCCCCGGCGACGCCCGATCAGGCGGCGCGTTCCTCCGGGTCGCCCGGCCCGCGGGCCGGGCGGGCCGCACCGGGCGCCGCGGAGCGGGCGCAGGCGGTGGCGAGCGCCCAGCCGGCGGCCAGTACGACCACCATCGCCACCAGCGGCCCGACCGGCAGCACGGCGGCGAGCACGAGGCACCCGGTCGCACCGGCGCCGGCGACGAACGCCGCGGTGGCCGACCGCCCGGGCAGCCGCAGCACCGCCGCGTGCAGCAGGGCGTGGTGCACCAGCGCGGCGCCGACCGACACGGCGATCGCGGCGACCGGGCCGAACGCGAGGGTCATCGCGACCACCACCCCGCCGAGCACCAGGTCCGCGACCCACGGCGAGCCACGCGACCCGCTCCGCCCGAGCAGGGCGGGCAGCTCACCGGCCCGGGCCAGCCCGGCCGCCCCGGACGCCGCCCGGGACAGGGCACCGAGCAGGGCCGCGGCGGTCGCCGCCGCGGCCGCGATCCGGACGAGGACGCCGAACGCCGGGCTGCTGCCGGTGTCCATCAGCGAGGCGAGCGGGGTCGGGGACCCGGCGAGCCGGTCGACACCGAGTCCCTGCAGCAGGGCGGCGGACAGCAGGAGCAGCAGCGTCGTCGTGATCAGCACCGCGACCGCGGGGGCCCGCCGGATGGCCCGCATCGGGTCCCGCAGGCTGCCGCCCAGCTCCGCCACCCGGGACAGCCCGGTGAAGGCGAAGAACAGGAACGCGGCCGCGGTCAGCACGCCCAGCGGGCCCGGTTCGACGACGGCCGCCTGCAGCGTCCCGGCGACGGCGTCGTCCGGCGTCGCGCCGCCACCGGCGACCGTCGACGCCGAGGGCATCGCCGACGCCTGGGCGCCGTCCGGGCCGTCCGCGGACAGCCCGAACCCGACCACCAGGCCGAGCACCAGCAGCGTCGCGACGACGAGCCCGCGCGACGCCGACGGTGAGATCCGCACCCCGGCCGCGTTCACCCCGACCACCGCGAGCACCGCCACCACCGCGACCGTGCCGGGCGACGAGGGCAGCACGTAGGCGCCGAAGACCCCGGCCGCCGCGGCCGCCGCGGCGGTGCGCGACACCAGCCGGGCGAGCGCGCCGAGGCGCAGCGCCGGACCGGGCAGATCACCGCGGACGAGCTCCGGCCCGGCCGGGCGCACCGTCGCCAGGTGCGCCGTCGAGGCCACCACGGCCAGCGCCACCAGCCCCGCGAGGACGACCCCGACCGGGAACCACACCCCGGCCGCGGCCGCCGCCGGGGCGAACGACGCGTACAGGCCGGTCCCGAACGTGGCCGCGAGCGCGACGACGACAGCCGTCACGGCAGAGATCCGGTGCGGGGGGCGGGGCACCTGCTCACCATCCCATCCGACCCTGTGGCGCGCGGCGCCGCGGTGGTGTCATTAGCATCTCGGTCCGGTCTCACCGGGCCCGCTCCCCACCGACCGGCACACGGGTGCCGGACACCGGTCACCGTGGGTGCCCCGGAGACCGTGCGCACCACCCGATCGAGACCCGCCGGTCTCCGACCGACGCCCCTGCGACCGAGGAGTTCCACCCGTGCCGATCGACGTTCCGACCATCCCGGACACCGCCGCCCTGAGCGGCTCGCCGGCGTCCGCAGCCGCCGACGCCCTGGTGATCGGGCTGCACCCGGCCGACGGCGGCGGGGCGGCACCGGTGCTCGCCGCGGGCGCGGGCGACGTGGACTCCGCCTTCGGCGGCGAGCTGGCCGAGCTGCTCCGGACGGTCGGGGCCACCGGGAAGATCGAGCAGGTCGTGTCGCTGCCGTCGCGGGGTGCGGTGACCGCACCGCGGATCGTCGCCGTCGGGCTGGGTGCCCCGGCCACGGACAGCGCAGCCGGTGCAGCCGGTGCAGCCGGTGCCGGGGGCACCGCTGCCGAGGCCGTCCGCCGGGCCGCGGGGGCCGCCGCCCGCGCGCTGGCCGGCACCGGGTCCGCGGTCAGCACCCTCGGCGCGGTCGACGCCGAGGCCGCCGTCGTCGGGGCCGTGCTCGGCGGCTACCGGTTCGACGTGCACCGGTCCTCGGCCGACCCGGCGTCGGCGCCGGTCGCGTCCTGGGCGTTCACCGGGACCGACGAGGCGCTCGTGCGCCGGGCCGCGCTGATCGCCGGCGCCGTCGCGACCACCCGGAGCCTGGTCAACACCGCGCCGAATGTGCTGGTCCCGGAGACCTTCGCGGCCCGCGCGGTGGCGCTCGGCGAGCAGGCCGGGCTGGTGACCGAGGTGCTCGACGACACCCGGCTGCGGGAGAACGGCTACGGCGGGGTGAGCGGGGTCGGCCAGGGCTCGGCCAACCCGCCCCGGCTGGTCCGCCTCACCTGGAACGGCGGCGGGTCGCCGCGGGCCCGGGTCGCGCTGGTCGGCAAGGGCATCACGTTCGACACCGGCGGCATCTCGCTGAAGCCGAACGCGGGCATGGCCGACATGACCTCCGACATGGGTGGCGCGGCCGCCGTGGTCGCGACCGTGGTGCTCGCCGCCCAGCTGGGGCTGCCGGTCACCGTGACCGCGACGGTGCCGATGGCGGAGAACATGCCGTCCTCGACCGCCTACAAGCCGGGCGACGTGCTGACCATGTACGGCGGGCGGACCGTCGAGGTGCTCAACACCGACGCCGAGGGGCGGCTGATCCTGGCCGACGCGATCGTCCGGGCCGCCGAGGACTCCCCCGACTACCTGGTCGAGACCTCCACCCTGACCGGTGCGCAGCAGGTCGCGCTGGGCCTGCGCACCGCCGGGGTGATGGGCTCCGACGAGCTGCGCGACCGGGTCGCCCGGCTCGGCACGGCCGCCGGCGAGGACGCCTGGGCGATGCCGCTGCCGGAGTACCTGCGCAGCGACCTGGACTCCCGGGTGGCCGACATCGCGAACGTCAGCGGCCAGCGCTTCGCCGGCATGCTGCTGGCCGGGATGTTCCTCAAGGAGTTCGTGCCGGACGGGCTGCCGTGGGCGCACATCGACATCGCCGGGCCGTCCTACAACACCAGCGGGCCGCGCGGGTACACGACCAAGGGCGGCACCGGGGTTCCGGTGCGGACCCTGATCGCCTTCCTGGAGGACGTCGCCGCGCACGGCTGACCGGGGGCCGTGCCGGGCCCCGGCGTCCGGCACGGCACGGCGGGGTCGTTCAGCGCGACTGCAGCGCGTCCAGCGCGACCGCGAGCGACGCGGCCAGCCGGAAGTCGATCCGCGGGTCGGGGACGGCGACGTCGTAGGCGTCGCGCAGGGAGAACCGGCGGTCGCTGCTGAGCACCACCGGGCCGCCGTCGTCCGGGGTGAAGTCGAAGTGGAACGGCAGCGGGAGGCTGTCGAAGACCCGGCGCAGGATCGCGACCGGCAGGCTCCGTTCCTGCCCGGTCGCGGCCAGCCCCGGGGCGGCCAGGGTCCAGGTGGAGCGGAACAGGCTGGCGCCGAACCGCTTGCCGAAGGTCCCGAGCACCTGGCCGTGCTCGTCGAGCACGTCGTGCTGGGCACCCACGTCGAGCGCCTGCCGGGCCCGGAACGAGAAGACCGGCCGGCTGCGTGAGTCGTCGGCCCAGAACGTCACCGCCTCCTTGAACGCGAACCGCTTCTGCTGGGCGACGGCCAGCAGGCGGCCCTCGCCGCCGTCCGGGGTCACCTCGACGACGTCGTAGCGGTTCACGCCCAGCGTGAACCGCTGGCGGACTCGGAAGCGGGGCAGGTGCATCGGAGCGGTCACGGCGCCGGAGTCTCGCGCACGCGCGGCCGGACGCGGCCGGGGGCACACCCGGCGGGGCCGGATTCACCCGACCGGCCATCCGGGCTACCGACGGGTAACCGGACGCGGCATACTCCGGCCATGACCGGACGGCATCGGGTTCCCGCGCACGCCCCCCGCTCCGCGGTGGTGACCGGCGCCGCCCGCGGCATCGGTGCGGCGATCGCCGCCGAGCTGGTCGGGCGCGGCTACCGGGTGCTGGTCACCGACCTCGACCCGGCCGCGGCGCAGGCCACCGCGGACCGCATCGGTGCGGTCGCCGGGCTCGCCCACGACGTCACCGACCCGGCGGACGCGCACGCCGTCGTCGCCAGGGCGCGGGCGATCGCCCCGCTGGGCGCCTGGGTCGCCAACGCCGGAGTCGGCTTCGACGGCGCCCTCACCGAGCTGACCGAGGAGCACGCCCGCGCGCTGGTCGGGGTCAACGTGCTCGGCCCGGTGTGGGGCGCCCGGGCCGCGGTCGCCGCGTTCCGGGAGCAGGCCGCGGCCGGCACCGCCCGGGGCGGTGAGATCGGGGTCACGGTGTCGCTGGCCGGGCTCGGTCCGGCACCGGGGCTGTCGCTGTACGCGGCCTCCAAGGCCGCCGCGCTCTCGGTGGTCTCGGGGCTGGCCGCGGAACTGCGACCGGACGGGATCGGGGTGCACGGCGTCTGCCCGGCCGGGGTGGACACCGACCTGCTGCGCGGGATGGAGACCGGCGGGCGGGCCCAGGCACTCGTCTGTTCCGGGCGGCTCGTCTCCCCGGAGCAGGTCGCGGGTGCGCTCGTCGGGATGTTCGGCACGTCCCGCGTCTACCGCACGCTCCCGGCCGGGCGGGGCGTCGTGTCCCGGCTCACCGCGTGGCTGCCCGGGCCGACGCTGCGGCTGGAGCCGGTGCTGCGGGCCCGCGGTGCCCGGCGTGCCCGGTCGCTGCGCGGCTGAGGCTCAGCGGTCCTCCCGGTCCTTGTCCCGCAGCTGGCGCAGCATCTCGTCCTGGCGGGCCCGCTTGCGCAGCGCGCGCTCGCGGGCGTCGTGCTCGCGCATCCGGTTCGGGTAGCCGACCAGCTGCACGTCGTAGATCGGCATCTTCATCGACCGGGCGAGCTTGCGGGCCCTGGCCGGGTTGCCGACCCGCCGGCGGGTCCACTCGCCGTCGTGCGCGACGAACACCACCGTCGTCTCGGTCACGGTCGTCCGCGGTTCCACGAACGCCTCGACCCCGATCCGCGCGCCGGCCCACTCCCGCAGGTGGGACTCGGCCTCTCCGGACCGTCCACCGCCCGCTGACCGGCGGGGACGGAACCTGTCGAGCAGGCCCATGCGCGCCACCCCTTCTCGTCCGCTCGTGCTGTACCCGTGCCGCGCGGTCCTCCCGAGCGGCGAAACGGACACGGATCGTCTCCCGTCCCAACGCACGACGCATGCGTTTCGCTCCCGACGCCTTCCCCACACCTGAGGTGGCGCAGCGGTCGGGTAATGACAAGATGGGCGCCGCGGTGCGGCCGGCGTAGCAGAACGCCGCGGTCCGACCGGCGCACCGGAGCAGTGCGCCGGCAGGCCGGGGCCGCGGCCGGGAGGGAGTGTTCGGTGTCCGAGGGGGACCAGAGGGATGCGGGACCGGCCGACCTGGTGATCCTGGGTGGCGGGTCCGGCGGCTACGCGTGCGCGTTGCGTGCGGCCGAGCTGGGTCTGTCGGTGGTGCTGGTCGAGAAGGACAAGCTCGGTGGCACCTGCCTGCACCGCGGCTGCATCCCGACCAAGGCGCTGCTGCACTCCGCGGAGGTCGCCGACCACGCCCGCGACGGCGCCCGGGTCGGTATCCGCTCCACCTTCGACGGTGTCGACATGGCCGGCGTGAACTCCTACAAGGACGGCGTCGTCTCCCGGCTGTACAAGGGGCTGCAGGGCCTGGTCGCCTCCCGCGGGATCACCGTGGTCGACGGCGCCGGGACGCTGGAGGCACCGGGCGTCGTGCGGGTCGGCGAGCGCCGCTACCGCGGCCGGAACACGGTGCTGGCCACCGGCTCCTACGCCCGTTCGCTGCCCGGCCTCGAGCTGGACGACCGGATCGTCACCTCCGACGCGGCGCTGTCGCTCGCCGAGGTCCCGCGCCGTGTGGTCGTACTCGGCGGCGGTGTGATCGGCGTCGAGTTCGCCAGCGTCTGGCGCTCGTTCGGCGCGGAGGTCACGGTCGTCGAGGCGCTGCCCCGGCTGGTCCCGAACGAGGACGAGTTCGCCTCCACCCACCTGGCCCGCGCGTTCCGCCGCCGCAAGATCACCGCCCGTACCGGGGTGCGCTTCGCCAAGGCCACCCGCAGCGGTGACACCGTCACGGTGTCGCTGGAGTCCGGCGAGGAGATCGAGGCCGACCTGCTGCTCGTCGCGGTCGGGCGCGGCCCGAACACCACCGGCCACGGGTTCACCGAGGCCGGCGTCGCGACCGACGGCGGGTTCGTCACCGTCGACGAACGCCTGCGCACCAACCTCGACGGGGTGTACGCGGTCGGCGACGTGACGCCGGGCCTGCAGCTGGCCCACCGCGGCTTCGCACACGGCATCTTCGTCGCCGAGGAGATCGCCGGCCTGGGCCCGCGCCCGGTGACCGACGACGGCATCCCGCGCGTCACCTACTCCGACCCGGAGATCGCCTCGGTCGGCCTGACCGAGGACGCCGCCCGGGACCGGCACGGCGAGGTGCACACCCTGACCTACGACCTGGCCGGCAACGGCAAGTCGCAGATCCTGCAGACCTCGGGCGCGATCAAGGTCGTCCAGGCGGGCCCGGCCGGTTCCGGCGGCCCCGTCGTGGGCGTGCACATGGTCGGGTCCCGGGTCGGCGAACTGGTCGGCGAAGCACAGCTGATCTACAACTGGGAGGCGGCCCCCGCCGACGTCGCCGCACTGATCCACGCCCACCCCACACAGAGCGAGGCCCTCGGCGAGGCCCACCTCGCACTGGCCGGGAAACCGCTGCACACCCACGGCTGATCCCGGCCGTCCCCGACCCGAACACCCACGCGGAACAAGAGGAGCTCCACCCCACATGGCCGTCACCGTTGAGATGCCCGCCCTGGGCGAGAGTGTCACCGAGGGCACCGTCACCCGCTGGCTCAAGGCCGAGGGCGACACGGTCGAGGTCGACGAGCCGTTGCTCGAGGTCTCGACGGACAAGGTCGACACCGAGATCCCGTCGCCCGCGGCGGGCGTGCTGAAGCGCATCGTCGCCGGCGAGGACGAGACCGTCGAGGTCGGTGGCGAGCTCGCCGTCATCGGCGACGCCGACGAGTCCGACTCCGGTTCCTCCGGCTCCGGCTCGGCCGCCTCCGAGCAGGCCGCCGAGCCGGAGCCCGAGCCCGAGCCGGCCCAGGAGTCCGCCCCGGCCCAGGAGTCCGGCAGTGGCTCCGGCGGCAGCTCCGGCGGTGGCTCCGGTACCTCGGTGACCATGCCCGAGCTGGGCGAGTCGGTCACCGAGGGCACCGTGACCCGCTGGCTCAAGCAGGTCGGCGAGTCGGTCGAGGTCGACGAGCCGCTGCTCGAGGTCTCCACGGACAAGGTCGACACCGAAATCCCGTCGCCGGTCGCCGGCACGGTGCTCGAGCACACCGTCGGCGAGGACGAGACCGTCGAGGTCGGCGCCCAGCTGGCCCTGGTCGGCGACGGCTCGGCCGCCCCGGCGCAGGAGTCCGCCCCCGCGCCGGAGAAGAAGCCCGAGCCGGCACCGAAGCCGGAGTCGAAGCCCGAGCCGAAGCCGGAGCCCAGGACCGAGGCGAAGCCGGAGCACCCGAAGGCCGAGGCTCCGAAGGAGCAGCAGGCCGAGCCCAAGGGGTCGACCGACACCCAGGGCGGCGCGGCGGCGTCCAACGGGTCCGGGGACAAGCCCTACGTCACCCCGCTGGTCCGCAAGCTCGCCCAGGAGCACGGCGTCGACCTCGCCACCGTCACCGGTTCCGGCGTCGGCGGCCGGATCCGCAAGCAGGACGTGCTGGCCGCGGCCGAGAAGCCGGCCGCCCCGGCGGAGTCCGCCCCGGCCGCCGCGGCCGCGCAGCCGGCCGGTGGTGCGCCGAAGCAGCCGCAGGCCGTCCCGACCCGGCCGACCGACGCACCGGAGCCGGGCAGCACGGTCAAGCTCCCGCGCCTGCGCCAGGTCATCGCCCAGCGCATGACCGAGTCGCTGGCCGTCTCGGCCCAGCTGACCACCGTGCAGGAGGTCGACCTCACCCGCATCGTCAAGCTGCGGAACCGGGTCAAGGAGGACTTCAAGAAGCGTGAGGGCGCGAACCTCACCTTCCTGGCGTTCATCGCCAAGGCGACCATCGAGGCGCTCAAGGCGTTCCCGTCGGTGAACGCCTCGATCTCCGAGGACGGCAAGCAGGTCACCTACCACGGGTCGGTGCACCTCGGCATCGCCGTCGACACCCCGCGCGGTCTGCTCGTCCCGGTCATCAAGGACGCCGACGACCTGTCGCTCGCCGGGATCGCGAAGAAGATCGCCGACGTCGCGGCCCGGACCCGCAGCTCGAAGATCGGTCCGGACGAGCTGTCCGGCGGTACCTTCACGATCACGAACATCGGCTCCGCCGGCGCCCTGTTCGACACCCCGATCATCAACCAGCCGCAGGTCGGCATCCTGGGCACCGGGGCGATCGTCAAGGAGCCGAAGGTCGTCGCCGGTCCGGAGGGCGAGGACGTCATCGCCGTCCGCTCGGTCTGCTACCTCCCGCTCACCTACGACCACCGCCTGGTCGACGGCGCGGACGCCGGCCGGTTCATCTCGGCGATCCGGGCCCGTCTGGAGGAGGGCGCCTTCGAGTCCGAGCTCGGCCTGTAGGCCCCGCTCGGCACGTCCGGCGGTCGCGGCCCGTCCCGGTGTTCACCGGGGCGGGCCGCTCCGCGTCACCCGTCCGGAGCCGTGGTGATCACGGTCGCAGTACGCCCGGGTCGCGCCGGACGCCCGGAACGGGAAGGATCGCCGCCGTGCGAGTCGTCATCGCCGGTTCGTCCGGTCTGATCGGAACCGCCCTGGTCGCCCACCTGCGTGGCGCCGGGCACGAGGTGCTGCGCCTGGTCCGGCGCACGTCCGCGGCGCCCGACGAGCGCAGCTGGGATCCACCGTCGGGCACCGTCTCCGACGGCGCGCTGGACGGCGCCGACGCGGTGGTGAACCTCAACGGGGCCGGGATCGCCGACCGGCCGTGGAGCGGGGCGCGCAAGCAACTGCTCCGGGACTCGCGCAACGTCCCCACCGACGTCCTCGCCGGGGCGGTCGCCCGGGCCGGGGTCCCGGTGCTGGTCAGCGGCTCCGCGGTCGGGTACTACGGCGACACCGGGCCGGTCGAGGTCGACGAGTCCGCGCCGTCGGGCAGCGGTTTCCTCGCCGACGTCTGCCGGGACTGGGAGGCGGCCACCGCCCCCGCCGCGGACGCCGGGGCCCGGGTCGTGCTGATCCGCACCGGTCTGGTGCTCTCCCCCTCCGGCGGCCTGCTCGCCATGCTCCGCCCGCTGTTCAAGGGCTTCCTCGGCGGCCGGATCGGCAAGGGCACCCAGTACATGCCGTGGGTCTCGCTCGACGACCAGGTGGCCGCCCTGCGGTTCGCGGTCGAGACCGACGGCCTGAGCGGCCCGGTGAACGTGACCGGGCCGGTGCCGGTCACCAACGCGGACTTCACCCGGGAGCTCGGACGGGCGGTCGGCCGCCCGGCGCCGTTCGCGGTGCCGGCGCCGGTGGTGTCCGGGGCACTGGGCGAGATGGGCCGCGAGATGCTGCTCGGCGGGCAGCGGGCGGTACCCCGTGCCCTGCTCGACGCCGGGTTCGGGTTCCGGCACCACACGGTGGGCGACGCGCTCTCGGCCGCGGTCGGTTCGTGACCGACGTCCTGGTCGTCGGCGCCGGCCTCGCCGGGCTGCGGGCCGCCGCCGTGCTGCACGACGGTGGCCTGTCGGTCCGGGTGCTGGAGGCCGCGGACCGGGTGGGTGGGCGGATGGCCACCGACGTGGTCGACGGCTTCCGCTGCGACCGCGGGTTCCAGGTCCTCAACTCGTCCTATCCGGCGCTGCGGGCCGCGTTGGCCCCGCACGGCCTGGACACCCTCGACGCCCGGGCCTTCGAGCCGGGTGCGGCGGTCCGGGCCGGGGACGGGACGCTGCACCGGTTCGTCAACCCGCTGCGCCGCCCGGCGGCCGTCGCCGGCCTCGCGGGCGACGACCTGTTCGGGCCGGTCGAGAAGGCCCGGCTCGTCGCCTGGACGGCCCGGGTGCTGGCCACGCCGCCGTCGCGGACCGCGACGATGATCGACCGCAGCGCCCGCGACGACCTCGACGCCGCCGGGCTCGGCGGCGCGGTGACCGACCGCTTCCTGCGGCCGTTCCTGTCCGGGGTGCTGGGCGACCCGGCCCTCGAGACGTCGGCGGCGTTCGTCCGGCTGGTCTGGCGCAGCTTCGCGCTCGGCACGGTCGTGGTGCCCGGCGACGGCATGGAGGCACTCCCCCGGCGGCTGGCCGCGGCGCTGCCCGGGGGGACCGTGTCGCTCGGCGTCCGGGTGCACGCTGTGCACGGCGGCCCGGCACCGTCGGCCGACACCGACGAGGGGACGCTGACCGCCCGCGCCGTCCTCGTCGCGGCCGACCCGCGCACTGCGGCGCGGCTGCTGCCCGGCGTCGCCGAACCGGCGATGCACGCGCTGACCACGTTCTTCCACGTGCCGCCCCGGGCACCGTCCGCGGAGCCGCTGCTGCACCTCGACGGCACCGGCGGCCCGGTCGTGAACACCACCGTGCTCACCGCCGCCGCACCCGGCTACTCCGCGGACGGACGGCCGCTGGTGGCGTCGTCGATCGCCGGGACGCCGGAGGACACCGGCATCGGCGAGCCGGACGTGCGCCGCGAGCTCGCCCGGATCTGGGGCGTCCCCACCGCCGACTGGGCGCACCTGCACACGGCCCGGATCCCCGAGGCGCTGCCCCGGTTCGGGCCCGGCCGCCCCGTCCGGCGTGACGTCGACCTCGGCCGGAACCTGTTCGTCGCCGGTGACCACCGGGACACCCCGTCCACCCAGGGCGCGCTGGTGTCCGGCCGCCGGGCCGCGCGGGCGGTGCTGGCCCGTCTCGGCGCACCGGGCCGGGAGTAGCCTGGCCGCATGCCCGACCCGCACCTGAGCTGCCGTGCCGGAACCGACGCCGTCCGAGTGGACCGACTGGGCCGCGTGGAGTACCAGGCCGCGTGGGACACCCAGCGCGCGCACGCCGCGGCCCGCAAGGAGGGCACCGGGCCGGACGTCCTGATGCTGCTGGAGCACCCCGCGGTCTACACCGCCGGGCGGCGCACCCGGCCCGAGGACCGGCCGACCGACGGCACCCCGGTGATCGACGTCGACCGGGGCGGGCGGATCACCTGGCACGGGCCCGGCCAGCTCGTCGGGTACCCGATCGTCGCGCTCGGCGAGCCGATGGACGTGGTCGACTACGTGCGGCGGCTGGAGGAGGCGCTCATCCGGGTCTGCCACGACCTCGGGCTGGAGCAGGCCGGCCGGGTCGAGGGCCGCTCCGGCGTGTGGCTGCCCGCCGGCGCCGACCCCCGTTCCGGCGCCTTCACCCCCGAGCGCAAGATCGCCGCGATCGGCGTCCGCATCCAGGGCGGTGTCACCCAGCACGGGTTCGCCCTCAACTGCGACGCCGACCTGGGCGACTTCGGCCGGATCGTGCCCTGCGGCATCGCCGACGCCGGGGTGACCACGCTCAGCGCCGAGCTCGGCCGCACGATCACCGTCGACGACGTCACCGAGGGGGTGACCGCCACGGTGCTCGACGCGCTCGACGGCCGGCTGCCGGTCACCGAGCACCGGGTCGCCAAAATGGTCGACCTGATGTCCGGGCTCGGCTGATCGCACGTTCTTCCGTAGTTCCGTAGTATTCCCTGCATGCCCGACGCCGATGCCCGCCTGACCGACCTGGAACGGCGCGTGTCCGCGCTGGAGGAGGCCGCCGCCGTCCCGTCGGCGGTCCCCGAGGCGACCGGCGCGGGGATCGTCCGGTACTCGGGCGAGGTGGCGCTGCACGGGCAGATCGGCTGGACGATCGAGTACGACGCCGGAGCCGCGCTCGCCCTCGACGACGAGCCCCGCACCGCCGTCCTCGCCGCGCTGGGCCACCCGGTCCGGGTCCGGATCGTCCGCAGCCTGCTGCGCGGCCCGCGCGGGACCGCCGAGCTGACCGAGGCCGCCGAGCTGGCCTCGACCGGGCAGCTCTACCACCATCTCAAGGCCCTGAGCCACGCCGGCCTGGTCGAGCAGGACGGCCGCGGCAGCTACCGGGTCGCGCCGCGGTCGGTCGTGCCCGCACTGGTCCTGCTCACGGCGGCGGCCGACGTGGCCGGCCAGCTGGGTCACCTCAGCTGAGGCACCACCGACGCGGCGAAGTCCTCGATGTGGGCGAGATCGGACAGGTCGAGGACCTGCAGGTAGAAGCGGCTGATGCCGGTCTTCTCCCGCCAGACGCCGAGCTGGTCGACGATCTCGCCCGGGGTGCCGGCGAGGCAGTTCGCGCGGACCTCGTCGACGTCGCGGCCGACGGCGGCGGCCCGCCGTGCGACCTCGGCGTCGTCCCGGCCGAGGCAGAGCATGTGCGCCACCGACCAGGTCAGGTCGCCCGGGTCGCGGCCGATCGCCGTGCACGCGTCGCGGACCCGGCCGAACTGGGTGTCGACGGTCTCCACCGGCTGGAACGGGACGTTGAACTCGGCGGCGAAGCGGGCCGCCAGCTCCGGTGTCCGGCGCTTCCCGGTGCCGCCCACGATCACCGGCGGCGGGTCCTGGACCGGGCGCGGCAACGCCGGTGACCCGTCGAGGACGTAGTGCTCGCCGTGGTGGGAGAAGCGTTCCCCGGGCGGGGTCGCCCACAGCCCGGTGAGGATCTGCAGCTGCTCGGTGAGCATGTCGAACCGCTCCCCGACCGGCGGGAACGGGATGCCGTACGCGGCGTGCTCGGCCTCGAACCAGCCCGAGCCCAGCCCGACCTCGATCCGGCCGCCGGACATCTCGTCCGCCTGCGCGACGGCGACCGCGAGCGGTCCGGGCAGCCGGAACGTCGCGCTGGTCACGAGCGTGCCGAGGCGGATCCGCTCGGTCTCGCGGCCCAGCGCGGCGAGCGTCACCCAGGCGTCGGTCGGGCCGGGCCCGCCGTCGCCGCCCATGGCGAGGAAGTGGTCGGAGCGGAAGAAGGCGTCGTAGCCGGCGTCCTGCGTGGTGCGCGCGACGCGCAGCAGATCGGTGTAGGTCGCGCCCTGCTGGGGTTCGGTGAAGATCCGGAAGTCCACGGGGGACGACGCTAGCGGGCGGCTACCGTCGGCGCCGTGTACCCGCTTCCCGATCTGTCCGGCCGCACCGTCGTCGTCACCGGGACGACGTCCGGTCTCGGTCGTGCCCTGTCCACCGCGCTCGCCGGGGCCGGGGCCAGGGTGCTCATGACCGCCCGCGACGCGATCCGCGGGACGGCCGCCGTGGAGCAGGTCCGCGCGGCCGGTGGGGCCGCCGAGCTGGTCCTGCTCGACCTGGCCGATCTCGGCTCCGTGCGGGGCGCCGCCGCGCAGATCCGGGACCGCACCGGTGACCGGGTCGACGCGCTCGTGAACAACGCGGGGGTGGCGCTGGGCCCGCGCGCCACGACCGCGGACGGCTTCGAGCTGCAGATCGGCACCAACCACCTCGGGCCGGCCGCGCTCACCTGGCTGCTCCTGCCGGCGCTGCGCGCGGCGGGCGACGCCGAACGGCCGTCCCGGGTCGTCACCACGACCAGCCTCGGGCACCGCCTCGCCCGGCTCGACCTCACCGACCTGCACTGGACCCGTCGGCGGTACGAGCCCAACGCCGCCTACGGATGCTCCAAGCTGGCGAACCTGCTCTTCGGTGCGGAGCTGGACCGGCGGCTGCGGCTCGCCGGTGACCCGGTGCTCTCGGTGGTCGCGCACCCCGGCATGACGGAGTCGTCGCTGCTGGCCAACTCCTACCGCCGCAGTGGACACGGCGGGCGCGGTGCCTGGCGGGGACGGGTGTTCGGCGTGCTCGACCGCTGGCTGGTGCAGCCGGTCTCCGACGGCATCGCCCCCCAGCTCGCCGCCGTCGCCGGGCCGGTGCACGGCGGCGACTTCCTCGGCCCGGCCGGGCGCGGTGAGCTGCACGGACCGCCCGGCCCGGCACGCCGTTCCGCGGCCGCGGCGGACCCGGTGCTCGCCGGGAGGTTGTGGCAGGTCACGGCGGCCGCGACCGGCGTCACACCGGACCCCGGGCGTAGGGTGCAGGAGTGACCGTCGCACCCGAAGGCCGCAAGCTGCTCCGCCTCGAGGTCCGCAACAGCGAGACCCCGATCGAGCGCAAACCGTCCTGGATCCGCACCCGCGCCCGGACCGGTCCGCAGTACACCGAGCTCAAGGGGCTCGTCCGCTCCGGCGGGCTCCACACGGTGTGCGAGGAGGCCGGTTGCCCCAACATCTACGAGTGCTGGGAGGACCGGGAGGCGACGTTCCTGATCGGCGGCGAGCAGTGCACGCGGCGCTGTGACTTCTGCCAGATCGACACCGGCAAGCCGTCCGACCTCGACGTCGACGAGCCCCGCCGGGTCGCCGAGTCGGTGCAGCAGATGGGCCTGCGCTACTCCACCGTCACCGGTGTCGCCCGCGACGACCTGGCCGACGGCGGCTCCTGGCTCTACGCCGAGACCGTCCGCCAGATCCACGAGCTGAACCCCGGCACCGGCGTCGAGCTGCTGATCCCGGACTTCAACTCGCGCGACGACCAGCTCGACCCGGTGTTCGACACCCGGCCCGAGGTGCTCGCGCACAACGTCGAGACCGTCCCGCGGATCTTCAAGCGGATCCGCCCGGCGTTCCGCTACGAGCGCTCGCTCGAGGTCGTCACCAAGGCCCGCAACCAGGGCCTGGTCACCAAGTCGAACCTCATCCTGGGCATGGGCGAGACCCCCGACGAGGTCACCTCCGCGCTGCAGGACCTGCACGACTCCGGCTGCGAGATCATCACGATCACCCAGTACCTGCGCCCGACCAAGCGCCACCACCCGGTGGAGCGCTGGGTGAAGCCGGAGGAGTTCGTCGAGCACTCCCGGGCCGCCGAGGAGATGGGCTTCGCCGGGGTCATGGCGGGCCCGCTGGTGCGCTCGTCCTACCGCGCCGGTCGCCTGTACGCCCAGACCGTCGCCCACCGCGGCGAGACCCTGCACCCCGACCTGGCCCACCTGGCCGACTCGGGCCCCGCCGCCCAGGAGGCGAGCTCCCTCCTGGCCCGCAGCTGACCCTCCCTCCCCCTCCCCCGGCCCCACCCTTGCCGGCCCCACCCCTTGTCGCACTCATGGAGCTTCGGCCTCGTCACACGAGGCTGAAGCTCCATGAGTGGAGTCCGGTTCGGGGCTGATGGTGTGGATGGGGCATGGGAGGTTCGTGCGCTGACCGCGGCGACCGATGATCACGGCGGGGAAGTACGCTGGTCACATGCCCGGCAAGCCCCGTAAGCCCACGCCCGAAGAGAAGAAGGCGCTCAAGGCCCAGAAGAAGGCCGCGTCGAAGCAGCGTCGCCAGCAGATCTGGCAGGCGTTCCAGATGCAGCGCAAGGAGGACAAGAAGCTCCTCCCGATCATGATCGGCGTGTTCGTCGGCGCGATCGCGCTGCTCACGCTGATCGGCTGGCTGGTCGGGCTGGTCTGGTTCTCCGTGCCCTTCGGCGTGCTGATCGGCGCGCTCGCGGCGTTCGCGATCTTCGGTCGCCGGGTGCAGCGCTCGGTGTACCTGAAGGCCGACGGGCAACCGGGGGCCGCGGGCTGGGCCCTGGACAACATGCGCGGCCAGTGGCGGGTGTCGCAGGGCGTCGCGGGGACCACGCAGCTGGACGCCGTGCACCGGGTCATCGGGCGGCCCGGGATCATCTTCGTGGCCGAGGGCGCGCCGCACCGGGTCAAGAGCCTCCTCGCGCAGGAGAAGAAGCGCACGGCGCGGGTCGCCGGCACCACCCCGATCTACGACATGATCGTCGGGAACGAGGAAGGGCAGACCCCGCTCAAGGACCTGCAGCGGCAGCTGACCAAGCTGCCCCGCAACATCTCGGCCGCGGAGATGGACTCGCTGGAGAACCGGCTCAACGCGCTCGGCAACCGCACCGCGGCGATGCCGAAGGGCCCGATGCCCCAGGGCGCGAAGATGCGCAGCGTCCAGCGGGCCGTTCGCCGCCGCTGACCCCGCTCCTTCCTGCACTCGTGGAGCTTCGGCCCGGTGTGACGAGGCCGAAGCTCCATGAGTGCTGTCCGGTTCGGGACGGATGTGACGGCTGAGTCCGATGGTCAGGGGCGCCAGAGCCGGGCGGTGACGGTCGGAGCCGGCAGGGCCGCGGCGCGGGCGTGCGCATCGGCGAGCTCCGCGACGACGGCGCGCGGCTCCGTCTGCAACCGGACGGCCAGGGTCGGGACCAGTACGACTCCCGCGCGTGGCAGGTCCACCTGCTTCCGGACGTCACGGTCGAACGCCTGCGGCCCCAGGTGGAAACGCCGGGACTGGATCTCCCAGGCCAGGCCCACGTCGTCCCAGTACGCATCGACGACGCCGAGCAGCTCGCCGCCGGGGAGGTACAGGGCGACGTTCCACCGCGGCGCGGGCAGCGACGAGCGGCGTACCACCTCCCGCGCCCACGCCTCCGCCGCGGAGCGGGTGCCGTCCGCGACCTCCAAGAACGCCGTCCGGGCCCGCGCGGTGTAGGGCCGTCGCGGCTCGTCGAGCTCGTCGGCCAGGTCCGCGATGCGGCACGCACCGCGCTGTACCGCATCGGCCAGCATCGCCCGGACGACGTCGAGATCGGTGCACCGGGCGGCGGCGTCGACGAGGCACCGGGCCGGTGGCGCCACCCGGAGCCCTCCGACCAGGACGGGTTCCGGAGGCCGGTCCGTCCTCATGACCAGTGCGAAGTCACGGCTCGTCGTCCGGTGACCGGCCGGGACCAGCACCGCGATCCGGTGCTCGTCGGGCAGCCGGTGCACGCCGTGCAGTGCGGCGCCCGCGGCGCCGGTCAGCATCGCCTCCTCGCCGGCGTGCAACAGGACGGCACGGCGGTACTGCCTCGGCGTCGTACGACGCCCGTCGAGCTGCACCACACCGAGCAGGTGCTTGCGCCACGGACCGCCCGGCCGGCAGCGCGCGTCGATCGTGGCCTTCGCGATGCCCATCGCGCGGAGCTGGGACCGGGTGGCGAGACCGTCGGGGAACCGGGTGGCCAGCATCGGGGCGGCGGCGAGTGAACGTGGCATGTACCCACGGTGCGGCCCCGCGGGCCGGCTGCACCCACGATCTGCGCGCCTGTGGATGCATCCGGCACATGTGCACACCCGTCCCGGGTGCACTCATGGAGCTTCGACCTCGCCACACCGGGCCGAAGCTCCATGAGTGGAGAAACGGGGCGGGGTGGGGCGGGGCGGGGTGAGGAGAGAGCGTCAGGCGGGGGCCGTGCGGACGACGATGGTCGTCGAGGCGCGGTCGTGCCAGCCCCGGCCGTCGGAGTCCAGGAAGAAGGGCGGGAGCACGACGGCGATCATCGCCGTCCGGATCAGCGCCTTCGGGATGCCGACCTGCTGCCCCATGTCGGTACGGGCGACCCGCATGCGCAGGGCCAGGTGCCCCGGGGTGGCCCCCAGCACCGCCACCATCAGCACGGTGACGACGAACCAGGTGCCCAGGACCCACCAGCGGAACTCGGTCGTCGCCAGCGCCTCCGCGCCCCCGACGAGCAGCACGAGCAGGTACGCCAGCAGCCAGTCGATGCACAGGGCGAGCACCCGGCGGCCGAACCCGGCCACCGAGTAGTGCCCGGAGGCGGGCAGCCCGAACCGCTCGCCGCGGTGACCGCCCGGACGGTCACCGCTCCCGGCGGGTGAACCGGGCAGCCAGGACTCGATCCAGCGGGCCATGGCTCCTAGCCTAGGCGTTCGACCGGCGGTGCCCCCGACGACCGCACCGGACATCGGGGACGACTGTGATCGGCGTCGCGTACGCGTCAGTTAACGTCGGTGAAACAGGTGGGTGATGGGCGAGCAACACGGCGCTCCTACCGTCAGGCCCGATCTCCACCAGCGATCGAAGGAGCCCGAGAGAGTGTTCAGCAACGCCGAAGAGGTACTCAAGTACATCTCGGACGAGAAGGTCGAGTACGTCGACATCAGGTTCTGCGACCTGCCCGGCGTCATGCAGCACCTCACCGTCCCCGCCAAGACGGCCGGCGACCTCCTGGAGAACGGTGCCGCGTTCGACGGTTCCTCCGTCCGCGGTTTCCAGGCGATCAACGAGTCCGACATGGCACTGTTCGCGGACACCTCGACCGCGCGCGTGGACCCGTTCCGCAAGCACAAGACCCTGAACGTCAACTTCTTCGTGCACGACCCGGTCACCGGTGAGCCGTACTCCCGGGACCCGCGCAACGTCGCACGCAAGGCCGAGGAGTACCTCGCCGCGTCGGGTATCGCCGACACCGCGTTCATGGCGCCCGAGGCGGAGTTCTACGTCTTCGACTCGATCCGCTTCGGGACCGACCCGCACCAGGCGTACCACCACATCGACTCCTCCGAGGGCTGGTGGAACACCGGCCGCGAGGAGCAGGGCGGGAACCTCGGCTACAAGGTCAACTACAAGGGCGGCTACTTCCCCGTCCCGCCGGTCGACCACTACGCCGACCTGCGTGCCGACATCGTCAGCACCATGCAGGCGTCGGGCTTCGAGGTCGAGCGCGAGCACCACGAGGTCGGCACCGCCGGACAGGCGGAGATCAACTACAAGTTCGACACGCTGCTGCGTGCGGCCGACGACATCATGCTCTTCAAGTACCTGGTGAAGAACGTGGCGTGGCAGAACGGCAAGACCGCCACCTTCATGCCGAAGCCGCTGTTCGGCGACAACGGCTCGGGCATGCACGTGCACTCGTCGCTGTGGAAGGACGGCCAGCCGCTGTTCCACGACGAGTCCGGCTACGGCGGGCTGTCCGACATCGCCCGCTACTACATCGGCGGCCTGCTGCACCACGCGCCGTCGCTGCTGGCCTTCACGAACCCGACGGTGAACTCCTACCACCGTCTGGTCCCGGGCTACGAGGCCCCGGTCAACCTGGTGTACTCGGCCCGCAACCGCTCGGCCTGCATCCGGATCCCGCTGACCGGTGACAGCCCCAAGGCCAAGCGCGTCGAGTTCCGCTGCCCCGACTCCTCGGGCAACCCGTACCTCGCCTTCTCGGCGATGCTGATGGCCGGTCTCGACGGCATCAAGAACAAGATCGAGCCGCCGGCCCCGATCGACAAGGACCTGTACGAGCTGCCGCCGGAGGAGGCCCGGGACATCGCCCAGGTCCCGTCCAGCCTCGGCGCGGTCATCGACAAGCTCGAGGAGGACCACGACTATCTGCTCGACGGTGGCGTGTTCACCCCGGACCTGATCGAGACCTGGATCGCCTACAAGCGGGAGAACGAGATCGACCCGCTGCGGCTGCGCCCGCACCCGTACGAGTTCGCGCTGTACTACGACGTGTGATCCACGTCTGAGTCAGACCGGAACACACGTCGAGGCCCGGTATCCCGCGAGGGGTACCGGGCCTCGTCCCGTGTGACCGGGATCCGACGGGCCGGGGCCGGACACACGACGGCGCCGCCCGCTCGGGAGAGCGGACGGCGCCGTGCCGCGCAGAGGCGACCGCTACCTCAGTGGCGGGCCTTCTTGCGACCGGTGATGGCGTTGTAGACCAGCAGCACGATGATCGCACCGATCACCGAACCGATGATGCCCCCGAACGAGAAGCTCATGAACGCCGACGCACCGCCGCCGCTGGAGATGAGCGACCAGAGCAGGCCACCCACGAGCGAGCCGACGATACCGAGCACGATCGTGGGGATGATGCCCATGCTGTCGTTACCGGGAACGATGGCGCGGGCCAGGAAGCCGGCGATCAGACCGACGACGATCGCGATGAGAATGGTCCAGAGCATGAGGTTTCCCCTCTGAGCGACGGATGGAACGAGCAACGGCCCGGCGTACCGGACCTAGCTGTCCTCCGAGTGACCGGATCGCCCGTCGCCGAAACGTCCGTTCCGGTCACCGTTCGGGTGCGATCCGGCGACGGGAAAGCGACGGCGCCGTGACTACTCCGGACGGCATCGCCCGTACGCCTGATCAGCGGCGGACCTTCTTACGGCCGGTGACCGCGTTGTAGGCCAGCAGCACGACGATCGCACCGAGGATCGAGCCGATGAAACCCGAGGTCGTCAGGGCGAGGGTGCCCGTCGTGATGAGCGTCCAGAGGAAGCCGCCGACGAACGAGCCGGCGATCCCCAGCAGGATCGTGGCGATGACGCCCATGCTGTCCTTGCCCGGGACGACGGCACGGGCGATGAAGCCGGCGACGAGTCCGACGACGATCGTGACGATGAGAGACCACACGGTAGGAGCTCCTCCCTGTCCGGCTCGACGGTCGAGCCGGACGCACCTCGGCTCCGGCCGGCACGCGCCGCTTCGGTCGAGACACCGGGAACGCTAGTCCGGGCGGTGGGCCGTCCACATGCGTGAACGCCCTCAACCTGCTGGTCAGGCAGCTCAGGGGCCGGCTCCGGGACATCACCGATGCGGACCGCAGACCCTCACGAGCGGGTCAGGTCCGATCGGTCGTGCCCGACCGTCCGGACGGCTCAGCGATCCGCGCCCGCAGGCTCCCGGGATCCGTTGACAGGACGGCCTGCGACTGCTTGACTCGTCTTCACCGTGTTCCGCGTCACATACGGGTGAGGACTGCATCCGTCCGAGTACCGTCCGTGACGCACCGACTGCGCTACGCCGCACTCACCACCACGCGTCATCCTGCACGAGCGTGACTCCGCCGTGCCCCTGCACGTGCACGACCTCCTCGGCGGCAGGTCGTGTCCCCTCCGCGCCCCCGGGCTGACCATGTCGCCCGGGGGTGCGGCTCGTCCGGGGCCGGTCACCCCGTCACTGCGCGGTCACTCCGCTCCGGTCACCGCGACCAGGCCGGCGGCCGCGATCCCGGCGACGGCGGCGGCCTCGTCGTTCAGCGACGCGTCACCGGTCACGCCGACGGCGCCGATCACGGTGCCCCCGGCGTCTTTCACGAAGACGCCGCCGGGCACCGAGAGGATCTTCCCCCCGGCCAGGGTCGCCACCGAGGTGAAGAACTCCGGCGAGTCCGCCGCGCGGGCGGCGATCGCGCGGTTGGTCATGCCCAGCGCGAGCACGCCGCTGGCCTTGCCGATCGCCAGGTCCGGGCGCAGGAAGCCGGAGCCGTCCTGCCGGGCCAGCGCGACGACGGCGCCGCCCGGGTCGAGCACGGCCACGGTCAGCGGGTTGAAGCCCTGCTCGGTGCCGTGCGCCAGTGCGGCGGCGGCGATGGTCTGCGCCTGGTCCAGGGTGATCGTCATACCGGCGAGCCTGCCATCACACTCCCGTGCACGCTCACCGTGGGGTGAGCGCCACCAGCGGGATGGTCCGGTCGGTCTTGCGCTCGTAGTCGGCGAACCCGCCGTTCTCGTCCTTGATCCGGGTCCAGATCCGCTCGCGGTCGCCCGGCTCCAGCTCGGTGGCGTGCAGCCGCACCGTCTCCACGGCACCCCGGCCGTCGGAGATCTCGGCGACGACGTCCGGGTTCGCCAGGAGATTGTGGAACCAGGCCGGGTGCTTCGGGGCACCCGCTGCGGACGCGACGACGACGTACCGGTCCCCGTCGGCGAACCAGCGCAGCGGCGCGATCCGCTCGGCGCCGCTCTTCGCGCCGACGTGGTGGAGCAGCACCATCGGCAGGCCGGTGAACGGCTCACCGACCCGGCCGTCGTTCTCCCGGAACTCGCGGATGACGCGGGTGTTGAAGTCCTCTGCCATGCTGGCCGATCCTTCCAGGTCCGGCTCAGGCGGGCGCGCCGCCGGGCGCGAACACCACCCATCCGGCTGTCGCGGTCGCGACGACCGCGGCGAGCAGGAAGAACCCGGCCCACGCACCGCCGGAGAGCGGGGTGAGCTCGGCGAGCCGGTCGGCGTCGGAGTGCCGCAACCGGCCGCCGCGCCGCCCGCGCCGCAGTTCCGCCGCGGCCTTCACCCCGCCGAACAGCAGGAACCAGGCCAGCGCGGCGGCGAACCCGGTGCGGAGGTCCTCCTCGGCGCGCAGCGCGACCAGCACCAGCACCGCCCCGGTGACCAGGACGGCGAGCCCGCCGTAGAGGTTGCGGATCTGCAGCAGCGTCGCGGCCAGCAGCCCGGCGCCGATCCAGAGCATCACCGTCGCCGCGTCCGCCGCGACGAGCACCGCACCGCCGAGGCCGAGCAGCGGCGGGAAGACGTACCCCGCGAGGAACATGACGACGACCCCGGCACCGCGCCCGGCACCCGTCGAGTAGGTGACGCCCGAGGAGTCCGCGTGCAGCCGGATCCCGGTCAGCCCCCGCCCGACCAGGACCGCGACCAGCGCGTGCCCGCCCTCGTGGGCGATCGTCACCGCCGTCCTGGTCAGCCGCCACGTCGGCCGCCAGGCCACCACGACCAGCGCCAGCAGCGCGGCCAGCAACGACGCCGGCCGGGCCGCGACCAGCTCGTACCCGCGGGTGATCAACTCGAGGGGAGCCACCCGTCCAGTGAACCAGCGGCCCCGTGACACCCGTCGGGAGGTCTCCCGGGATTCGTGCTTGACCTCCAGCGGCTGGAACCCGCGAGGCTGTGTCCCGTGACCACGCCGCACGAGGACCCCGTACTGCTGAGCATCGGACGCCTGTCCGAGTGGACCGGGGTGCCGGTGCGCACGATCCGCTTCTGGTCCGACGAGGGCCTGGTGCCCTCGGACCGGAGCGGATCGGGCCACCGGGTGTACGACGCGGCCGCCGTCGCCCGGCTCGACCTGGTCCGGACCCTGCGCGAGCTGGGTCTGGGCCTCGACGACGTGCGTGCCGTGCTGTCCCGCCGACGGGGGGTCGGCGAGATCGCACAGGCGCACGTACGGGCGCTGGAGATCCGGATCCGGGAGCTACGGGCCCAGCGCGCGGTGTGCGTGCTGCTGGCCCGGACCGCTGCCGGTTCCGAACCCGACGAGAGGAGTGTGACCCTGATGAACGACCTCGCACGGCTGTCCGCCGCGGAGCGTCAGAACATGATCGACGAGTTCGTCACCGAGGCGTTCGCCGGGACCGACCCGGCGGCGCCGGGCGCCGGCATCGCCGACGGCATGCGGATCCTGCCGACCGAACTGCCCGAGGACCCGACACCGGACCAGGTGTCGGCGTGGGTGGAGCTGGCCGAGCTGGTCCGGGACCCCGGCTTCCGGGCCCGGGTGCGGGAGATGGCCGTCGCCGGCGCCGGTACCGACGGACCGGAGCACGCGGACCGGCAGGCCGACCCGGCCGCCGTCGCCGAGCACGCGGGCGCGGCGCTGGCGGCGGGGGTCGATCCCGCCTCGGCCGAGGCGGCCGCCGTCCTGGAGCGGATCCCGGGTGCGGCCGGGCTCGACGCCGCGGCCCGGTCCCGGGCCGCGGACACCGTCGAGCTGTTCGCCGACCGCCGGGTGGAGCGCTACTGGGCCCTGCTCGGGACGTTGAACGGCTGGCCGGCCCGCGAGCCGGCGATCCCGGCCTTCGAGTGGTTCGCCGCTGCGTTGAGGGCGGCACCGGGGGCGGCACCGGTCGGTGACGGGGGTCAGTCCTCGGTCCAGCCGTAGAACACCCGCTCGACGACCTGCCGGGCGCGCCGCGCGGTGCGCCGGTAGTCGTCGAGGAACTCACCGGAGTCGCCGCCGGCCGGATACCCGAGCGCGGCGGCCACCGCGGCCAGCTCCCGCCCCGAGCGCGGGAGCTGGTCGCCCGGTTTGCCCTTGACCAGCATGATCGCGTTCCGCGCGCTGGTGGCGGACCGCCAGCCCTGCTCCAGCTCCAGGGCGTCGGACCCGCTGACCAGCCCGGCCTCGGCGGCCTCGTGCAGGCCGTCGAGGGTCGAGGTGGTCCGCAGCTCGGGCAGGTCACCCGCGTGCTGCAGCTGCAGCAGCTGCACGGTCCACTCGACGTCGGCGAGACCACCGTGGCCCAGCTTGGTGTGGGTGGTGCGGTCCGCACCGCGCGGGAGCCGCTCGTCGTCGACCCGGGCCTTGATCCGCCGGATCTCGGCCACCGAGGCGGCCGACAGCCCGTCGCCCGGGTACCGGATCGGGTCGATCAGCGCGGTGAACTCCCGGCCCAGCGCCCGGTCCCCGGCGATCGGCCGGGCCCGCAGCAGTGCCTGGGTCTCCCAGACCTCGCTCCAGCGGGCGTAGTAGCCCCGGTAGGAGGTCAGCGTCCGCACCATCGGCCCGGACCGGCCCTCCGGTCGCAGGTCGGCGTCGACCGGCAGGGCCGGGTCCGGGCTGGGTGCGCCGAGCAGCCGGCGCAGCTTCTCGACGACCCGGGTCGCCCACTTCACGGCGGCGTGGTCCTCGACGCCCTCGGCCGGCGCGCAGACGAACATGACGTCGGCGTCGCTGCCGTAGCTGGACTCCCCGCCGCCGAGCCGGCCCATCCCGATCACCGCCAGCGCGGCGAGCGGCTCCGGCTCGGCCCGCAGCACCGCGTCCAGGGTCGCGGCGATGACCGCCTCGTTCACCGAGTTCAGCGCGGCGCAGACGGCGTCGATCTCGATCAGGCCGAGCAGGTCGGCGCAGGCGATGCGCAGCATCTCGTGCCGCCGGTAGGAGCGCGCGGACGCGACGGCGGCCTCGGGCGTCGTCTGCCGGGCGACGGTCGCCCGCAGCGCCACCGAGACCTCGGCCGGGTCCCGGGTGAGCTCCGGGCTCTGCACCTCCGACGACGTCGCCAGCATCCGCAGGACCTCCGGCGCCCGCGCCAGGAGGTCCGGCACCAGCGCGGAGGTACCGAGCAGCGTCATCAAGCGCTGGGCGACGGCGCCCTCGTCGCGCAGCAGCCGCAGGTACCAGGGCGTCGCGGCCAGAGCCTCGGAGACCCGCCGGTAGGCGAGCAGGCCGCGGTCCGGGTCGGGGGCGTGCGACAGCTCATCGAGCAGCACCGGGAGCAGTGCGCGCTGGATCGACGCCGCCCGCGAGACCCCGCCGGTGAGCGCCCGCAGGTGACCGAGCGCGCCGTCGGCGGACGCCCAGCCCAGCGCCGAGAGCCGGGCCTTCGCCGCGTCCGGGGACAGGACGGCGTCGGCCTCCTCCCCCGCAATCCGGGACACCGCGGACAGCAGCGGCCGGTAGAACAGCTTCTCGTGCAACCGGCTCACCCGGCGCGCGTTGCGCTGCCACTCGGCGACCAGTACCCCGACGACGTCGCGACGACCGTCCGGCCGGATCCGCGCCGCGCGGGCCAGCCAGCGCAGCGCGTCGGTGTCGTCGGCGGCCGGGAGCAGGTGGGTGCGGCGCAGCTTCTGCAGCTGCAGCCGGTGCTCCAGCAACCGCAGGAAGCGGTAGGACGCGGCCAGGTTCGCGCCGTCGTCCCGGCCCACGTAGCCGCCCGCGGACAGTTCCGCGAGCGCCTGCAGGGTGTTGCCGGAACGCAGGGTGTCGTCGTTGCGGCCGTGCACGAGCTGCAGGAGCTGGACGGCGAACTCGACGTCGCGCAGCCCGCCCCGGCCCAGCTTGAGCTCCCGTTCCCGCTGGTCGGAGGGGATGTTCTCGATCACCCGGGTGCGCATCGCCTGCACCTCGGCGACGAAGTCGTCCCGGGTGGAGGCCTCCCACACCATGGGCGCCAGCGCGCCGGTGTAGGCCGCGCCCAGCTCGGGGTCCCCCGCCATCGGGCGGGCCTTGAGCAGGGCCTGGAACTCCCAGGTCTTCGCCCACCGCCGGTAGTAGGTGACGTGCCCGTCCAGGGTCCGGACCAGGGCCCCCTGGCGCCCCTCCGGCCGGAGGTTCGCGTCGACCTCGAAACAGGCCTCGCCGGCCACCCGCATGACCCGGGAGGCGAGCTTCGTCGCGGCCTGGGTCAGCTCCCCGCCGGGCTCGGCCACGAAGACGACGTCGACGTCGGAGACGTAGTTCAGCTCCCGGCCGCCGCACTTGCCCATGCCGATGACGGCGAGGCGCAGCTCCTCGGGCGGTTCCTGCTCGGCGACGGCGACCGCCAGCGCGGCCCGCAGCGCCGCCTCGGCGAGGTCGGCGAGCTGGGCGGCGACGTCGTCGACCTCCATCACCGGCAGCGCCGGGTCCCCCACTGCGGCCAGGTCCGCCGAGGCGAGGCCGAGCAGTTCGTCGCGGTAGGCGGTGCGCAGGGCCGTGACCGCCGCCGCCCCGGTCACCGTCGCCCGGGCACCACCGGGGGCGCCGGGGGTGGGGGCGTCGGGGTCGGCACCGACCGCGCGCAGCAGGTTCGCGGTGCGGCGCGCGAGGTCCGGGGCCGGGTCGCGCCGGTCCGGGGTGTCGGCGAGCAGCGTCCAGCTGTCCGGGTGGGCGACCAGGTGGTCACCGAGCGCCGTGGAGGAGCCGAGGGTGGCGAACAACCGCCCGCGCAGCCCGGAGTCGGTGCGCAGGGCGGCGTCGATGTCGGGCCAGGGCGGCGTCTGGGCGAGCCGCTCGACCGCGCGCAACGCCAGGACCTGGTCGGGGCTGCGGGCGAGGGCCCACATGATCTCCTCGCACCCGGCGGCCGGGGCCTCGCCGCTCCACCACCCGAGTCCCCGCAGGGTCGCGTCCGTGTCCGGTCCGGTGAGTCCCAGCCGGGCCAGCGAGGTTCCCGCGCGACGATCCATCACAGGCGTCGATACTGCCCGTCCGGTCCTCCTTCCACGCACCAGGGCTCGCGCACCCTCCCCCTTCGGCTCCACTCATGGAGCTCGGGCCGGGCGAGCTGGAGAGCTACGATCGGGTGATCGGCTCCCTGGACGGGGCCGCCGAGCAGCCCGGCGAGTCGCTCGCGGTGATCCGCCGGCACGCAGACGCATGGGAGAACGACAGATCATGACCGACCGGACCTCGTCCGACCTGCAGTTCCGCAAGTCCAGTTTCAGCAGCACCGACCAGGGCTGCGTCGAGGTCGCCGACGACCCCACCGGCGGCCGCTGGCTGCGCGACACCAAGGACCGCTCCCTGGCCCCGCACTACTTCACCGAGCAGGAGTGGACGGCGTTCCTCGCCGGCGTCCGCAACGGCGAGTTCGACTGATCCCTGGCCGCCCGGGCCCCGTTCCACTCATGGAGCTTCAGCCCGGCCACACGAGGCTGAAGCTCCATGAGTGGAACCGTGGCGACAGGGAGATCCTCCTACTCATGGAGCTTCGGCCTCGCCATACCGGGCTGAAGCTCCATGAGTGGGACCGGGCCGGGGCGGGCCGGGGCGGGACCGGGCCGGGCAGCGCCGGTCAGAGGACGGGCAGGTACGTCGCCAGCTCGTGCGGGGTGACGTTGCGGCGGTAGGCGTCCCACTCGGCGCGCTTGTTGCGCAGGAAGAAGTCGAACACGTGCTCGCCGAGGAACTCGGCCACCAGCTCGCTGCGCTCCATCACGTCCAGTGCCTCGGTCAGGTTCTGCGGCAGCAGCTCGTAACCCAGCGCCTTGCGCTCGGTGTCGGTGAGCGCCCAGACGTCGTCCTCGGTGGCGGGGGGCAGCTCGTAGCCCTTCTGGATGCCGGTCAGGCCGGCGCCCAGGATCACCGCGTAGGCCAGGTACGGGTTGCACGAGGAGTCCAGGGTGCGCACCTCGATCCGGCGCGAGGAGGACTTGCCCGGTGAGTACATCGGCACCCGGACCAGCGCCGAGCGGTTGGCGTGGCCCCAGGACACCGCGGTCGGGGCCTCCCCGCCGGTGATCAGCCGCTTGTAGGAGTTCACCCACTGGTTGGTGACCGCGGTGATCTCCCTGGCGTGCCGCAGCACCCCGGCGACGAACGCCTTGCCGGTGGCGGAGAGCTCGTACGGGTCGTCCAGGTCGTGGAAGGCGTTGTGGTCGCCCTCGAACAGCGAGAAGTGCGTGTGCATCGCCGAGCCGGGGTGCTCGGAGAACGGCTTCGGCATGAACGACGCCCGCACGCCCTGGGTCAGGGCGACCTCCTTCACGACGTAGCGGAACGTCATGAGGTTGTCGGCCATCGTGAGCGCGTCGGCGTAGCGCAGGTCGATCTCCTGCTGGCCGGGCCCGCCCTCGTGGTGGCTGAACTCCACCGAGATGCCCATCGACTCCAGCGTCTCGATGGTGTTGCGCCGGAAGTGCGGTGCGACGTCGTGGCTGGCCTGGTCGAAGTAGCCGCCGGAGTCGGCGGGGAGCGGGCGCGAGCCGTCGTCGGGGAGGTTCTTGAGCAGGTAGAACTCGATCTCCGGGTGCACGTAGCAGGTGAACCCGGCCTCGCCGGCCTTGTTCAGCGCCCTGGTCAGCACGTGCCGGGGGTCGGCCCAGGACGGCGACCCGTCCGGCATCGCGATGTCGCAGAACATCCGCGCCGAGTAGTGCTCCCCGGACGCGCTCTCCCACGGCAGGACCTGGAACGTCGACGGGTCCGGCTTCGCCACCATGTCCGACTCGTAGACCCGGGCGAAGCCCTCGATCGCCGAGCCGTCGAACCCGATCCCCTCGGCGAACGCCCCCTCCAGCTCGGCCGGCGCGACCGCCACCGACTTCAGGTAGCCGAGCACGTCCGTGAACCACAGACGGACGAAACGGATGTCGCGTTCCTCGAGGGTGCGGAGCACGAACTCCTGCTGGCGGTCCATGCGGCGGAGCCTAGGAACCCCGTGTTACACGGAAGTTACCGGGGTGCGCGGGCGGCACGGTGCCGGACCGCCCGCACACCCGGTTCACGCCGGGGCAAGGGTGCACTCGGCGCCCTCGTCGGGCAGCTTGAGGTCCACGAGGTAGTCCACGACCAGCTTGTCCACGCAGGGATCACCCTGCAGCGACGCGCCGTGCTGGTTGCCGTTGACCTTGATCAGGTTGCCGCCGAGCTGGTCGGCGAGGTCGACACCGGCCTGGTACGGCGTCGCCGGGTCGCCGGTGACGGACACCACGACGACCGGGGCGAGCCCGTCGACCTGCGGGGTGTGCGGCTCGGCGGTCGGGGGGACCGACCAGAACGCGCACGCGTCCCGGGCGCCGACCGGGCCGCGCCCGGTGGAGCGGAACGGGGCCGCCTCGTCCGCGGCGCGGGCCAGCTCGGCCGCCTCGGCCGGGTCGGTGATCGCCGGCTGGTTCACACAGCTGATCGACTGGAACACCTGCAGCATGTTCGAGTAGGAGCCCTGCTCGTCGCGCTGGTGGTAGAGGTCGGCGAGCAGCATGAGGATGTCGCCGTTGCCGGTCGCGACCTGCGAGATGCCGCGCTGCAGGGCCGGCCAGAGCTGGGAGACGTAGAGCGCCTGGCTCACCCCGGTCTGGGCGTCGTCGAAGCTCAGGGTCCGCCCGTCGCTGGTCGGGACCGGCCGGTCGAGCAGCGGCTGCACGACCGTCTGGAAGGCGCGGGTGGCCTGGGCCGGGTCGGTGCCCAGCGGGCAGTTGGGCCGGCTCGTGCAGTCCTTCGCGAACGCGTCGAACGCCAGCTGGAACCCGGCGTTCTGCTTCACCGCGGAGTCGGTCGGCGACTGGGTCGGGTCGACCGCCCCGTCCAGCAGCAGGGCGCGGACGTTCTGCGGGAACGCCTCGGCGTAGGCGGTGCCGAGCTCGGTGCCGTAGGAGAACCCGGCGTAGGTCATCTTCTCGTCGCCCACGACCGCCCGCAGGATGTCCATGTCCTTCGCGACGTCGCGGGTGCCCACGTTGGCCAGCACGTCGGTGCCGGTGCGCTCGGCGCACCGGTCGGCGTACTCCTTGTTGCGGGCCTCGGCCGCGGCGATCCCGGCGGGCGACGGGTCGGCGAAGACCCTGGTGCGGTCGGTGTCGTTCTCCTCGTCGGTCAGGCACTCGATCTTCGGCTCGCTGGCGCCGGTGCCACGGGGGTCGAACCCGATCATGTCGAACCGGTCGCCGAGCCCGGCCGCCGCCCAGCCCGCGGCCGAGCTCGCCATGAACGACGTGCCCGACCCGCCGGGACCGCCGGGATCGGCGAACACCGAGCCGATCCGGTCGCCGGTGGCCTTCTTGCGCAGCAGCGCGATCTGCATGGTCTCGCCGCCCGGCTGGGCGTAGTCCTGCGGGACGGTGACCCGGGTGCAGTCGAACTGCGGGTCGGCGAAGGCCTGCTGGTCCTGCGTGGTCTGCGCGTAGTCGCCGCACGGGCCCCAGGACAGCTCCTGGGTGTAGAACTGCGCCAGCTCCGGCGGGTCCTGCGCGGTCGGCACCTCGTTCGAGGTGTTCCCGATGCCCGAGCACGCTCCGGTGACCATGAGCACCGCCGAGCCGAGCGCCGCGACCGCCGTCGCCCGCCCGCCCGCCCCGCCGCCGGGGCCACGGTCGGGGCGGTGGGGGCACGGAGCGGGGGCCGCGGGGGCGCAGCAGGCGGGCGAGCATGACCGCGAGCATGCCATCGACCCCCGACGGTGACCGGGCGCGGGGCTCGACCGGCCGGTGACCGTCCCCACACGAGCGCCCCGCCCCCCGGCCACCGGGTGCACCCTGGCCATCGCCACCGACGGCGAACCCGGGGACCCGCGAGCAGCGCGGGCCTCGAGGCACGGAAGGAGCTCACAGGTGAGCGAACACTCCCAGAACGAGGTCGAGGCGCCCTACCGCACGCCCGCCGCCCCACCGAGGCGCACCCGCGTCCACCACCTCCGGCAGTGGAAGGAGGAGGGCCGGCGCTGGCCGATGCTGACCGCCTACGACGTCTACTCCGCCGAGATCTTCGACGACGCCGGCATCCCGGTCCTGCTCGTCGGCGACTCGGCCGGGAACAACGTCTTCGGCCACGACAACACCATCCCGGTGACGGTCGACGACCTGCTGCCGCTGACCAGGGCGGTCGTCCGGGGCGCGCGCAGCGCGCTGGTGGTGGCCGACCTCCCGTTCGGCAGCTACCAGATCTCGCCCGCCCAGGCGCAGGAGTCCGCGTTCCGGTTCATGAAGGAGGCCGGGGCGCACGCGGTGAAGCTGGAGGGCGGCGCCCGGTTCGCGCCCCAGGTCGAGGCGCTGACCACCTCCGGTGTGCCGGTGATGGGGCACCTCGGGTTCACCCCGCAGAGCGAGCACGCGCTCGGCGGGTTCCGGATCCAGGGCCGGGGCGACGCCGCGGACCGGCTGGTCGCGGACGCGCTCGCGGTCCAGGAGGCCGGGGCGTTCGCGGTGGTGCTGGAGATGGTCCCCGCCGACGTCGCGAAGCGGGTGACCGGCGAGCTGCGGATCCCGACCGTCGGGATCGGTGCCGGCCCGGACTGCGACGCGCAGGTGCTGGTCTGGTCGGACATGGCCGGGATGAACCGCGGCCGGGCGCCGCGCTTCGTGAAGCGCTACGCCGAGGTCGGTGAGGTGCTGCGGGGTGCGGCCGCCGCGTTCGCCGCGGACGTCCGCGACGGCGAGTACCCGGCCGAGGAGCACAGCTACCGCTGAGCGTCCGCTCCGGCGGCGGTCAGGGCGCGACGCCCGCGATACCGCCGCCGGAGCGGTACCGGTCGAGCATCCGCGCGGCGGGGGTGTCCCGCCGCTCCAGCCGCTCGCGCAGCAGGGCGAGCCCCCCGGCGTGGTCCGGCTCGGCGCGCAGGGCCGTCTCGGCGGCCGCCAGGACGGCCCGCGACCCGGCGCGCACCGCGGCGTCGGTCCAGCCGAGCAGCGCCGACCGGCGGTGCGCGGCCGGGTCCGGGGTACGCCGCCGTCCGGGCAGGGTCCCGTCGCGCAGCAGGCCGGTGAGCAGGCTGAGCAGCGCACCCGGCAGGCCGGTGCCGCACCCGGCGGCCGGCTCCTCCCCCTCGATCACCGGGACCGCGTCGAACGCCTTGAACTCGATCCGCCCGATCTCGCCGGGGATGCCCGCGTGCCGCACCAGGCTCGGGTCGGTCGGCAGCAGCGGCGCGCCGGGTTCGAGGTAGGCCAGCGCGGCCGGGCGCAGGCCGGTCCGGCGGAAGGTCCGTGCGGACAGCCCGCCCCACGGGCGGCCGTCGCGGAACGGCGAGGAGAACGACCACGGCACCAGGTACGGGCTGTAGTGGGTGAGCTTCGCCGCGGCGTCGGCCAGCACGGCGGGATCGGTGCCCGCCCCGGGGAAGGACAGGTTGAGGTCGGGGCCCCAGGTGACCATGTGCAGCGGGGCGGTCCGCTCCTCGGGCGAGGACGCCATGAGGGCGCGCTCGTGGGCGTTCGGCGGCGGATCGAGCCGGTAGGACGAGCGCAGCGGATGGTGCCCGACGGCGACCGGCCGCAGCCCGTGCCGGCGGGCGACCTCGGCGAGCCGGGACGCGGCGGCGGTCAGCGCGGCTCCCGCGGCGGCGGCCGAGTCGTGCACGGCCGTCCGGATCTCGATGCCCTTGGGGTCGAACCGGGCGAGCTCGCCGTCGTCGCCGAGCCGCTCGTAGCCCTCGGCGTACCAGTGCTTGCGGCGGATCCCGGCGTCGCCGATCCGCAGGTCGCGCTGCCCGTCCGGGAAGTCGGGGAGCTCGTCGACGATCGCCGCGACGGCGTCGTGGGTGAGGACGGCGAAGTCGGCCAGCGACCCGTCCGGGTACAGCAGGGCCAGTTCGTGCTCGATCCCGTACCGCGCGGCGCCCCGCATCGATCACCCCTCGTGTCCACCCGGTCCCCGACCGTACCGGCGGGGACCCCCGTCCCCGGTGTGATCCCGCACCGGCGCCCGGCCGTGCCCGATCCGTGCCCGATCCGGTCTGGACATCGGTGCGCCGAGCGGTCAGCCTGGTGACGACGGCCACATCAGGTCGGCCGGGAGCCCCGAGCGCGGGAGGCGTCATGAGACTGGGTCGCAAGATCTCCGAGGGCTACACGGTGGACCACGAGGCCGATCGCGTCGCCGCCGCGCAGGAGTCGCCGCTGCCCGCGCCCGTGCCGGAGCCCGGTCTCGCCGAGTGGGCACCGGCCGGCTCGGAGCCGGCGCGCTCGGGGTCGCGCGAGGATTGAGATGTCACGCGGCCTGTTCCGCCGCACGCCGCAGGAGCACCCCACCGGCCCGCTGGACGGGCACAAGCTGGCCTTCCCGATGCTGTCCGCGGACGGCACGACGGCCGGGTTCAGCGGGGTCACGCTCGGTCGTGCGCACGTCTACCGGACCGTGGACGACGCCGTCTGCGCCCACGGGTGCCGGCACGCGTGCCCGTCGCGGTGGTGCGACTGCGGCTTCTACTGCTTCCATTCCGAGTCCGACGCCCGCGAGCTCGCCTGCGCGCCCGAGCACCAGGGCGCGGTGCTGCTCGAGGTGGCCGTGTCCGGCCGCTTCCGGCGCTACGAGCTGGGCCTGCGCTACTCGCGGCAGCGCGTGCGGGCGGTCCGGCTGCGGGCGTGCCGGTGCGGTGCGCCGGTCACGGCGCTCGCCGACACCGGCGCGGGCCAGCACGGCTGGCGGCGGCTGGAACCGGTGTGCGCGCGCTGCTGCGGGGCACGCCCGGTGCTGCCGCCGGACCGGTTCGCCCGCCTCGCCCGGGTCGCCCTGCTCCCGCACGACGTCCCGGCCGGGCCGCTGACGCCCGCGCGGATCGCGCCCGGGTCCGGTGGCGGGCCGCTGGACGACTCCGCGTTCGGTGCGCCGCCGGACCGGGCCGACGAGCTGTTCACCCCGGCCGAGGAGCAGGACGGGCCGGGGCCGGGCGGCGGCGATCCGATGGCCGCCGCCGGGGCCGTCGCCGTGCTCACCGCGGAGATGGCGTTGCTGCAGGCCCGCCTGGACGAGATGGCCCGGCAACTGGGCCGGGCCAGCGCCCGCCTCGACGACCTGGAGGGCCGGGACTGACCCTCCCTCCCCCACTCACCCCCCGCCGCGCCGGTCCACTCATGGAGCTTCGGCCTCGTCACACCGGGCCGAAGCTCCATGAGTGCGACAGGGGCGGGGTGCGCGGGGAGGGGCCGGGGCTCAGAGCCAGACCGGCAGCGGTGGCGGGACGGCGCCGCCCGCGTCGCGCAGGCCCTTGCCGTACAGGCGGCCGAGCAGCCAGGCGATGAGGTCCACGGCCCGCCCGCGGACCGTGCCGAGGTCGGGCGGCGGGCCGTCGGGGCCGTCCGGGCCGGGACCGAACGTGCGCGTCTGCCCGGTGCGGCTCTCCTCCAGCCGTACCCGGGGACAGCCGGGGCGGGTCTCCAGCGTCGCGGCCACGTCGGCGACGAGCACCGTGCGCATGGGGACCGGCAGGTCGGCGAAGGACGCCCCGACGTCGAGGTCGACGGCGTGCACCCAGACCTCACGGGCCCGCAGCCACGGGACGGCCATCGCCTCGACCTCGTCGCCACGCGAGGTGAGGACGCGCGTCGACCAGCTCTTCTGCGGCGTGGCCCGCACCGCGTCGGCCAGCCGGTCCGACGAGGCGACGACGTCGGCCCGGATCTCGTCCGGGCCGCGCCGTGCGCCGTCGGCGATGTCGGCGTCGCGCTGCCCGGGGCTGCTGTAGGCGGGCGTCCGCTCCCCCGTACGGGCCCAGTGCAGGAGGTTGACCATCGCGTCCGCGTTGCGGGCGACGTGGGTCAGCACGTGCGCCCGCGTCCAGCCGGGCAGCAGCGACGGCGCGCCGAACGCCTCGTCGCCCATCCGCGTCATCAGGCCGCGCAGGTGGGCCTGGCCGTCCGCGGCCCAGGCCAGCGAGTCGGCGGTGGGAGGAGGGACGGCTACCGGTACATCGTCGGTCACCGCAGGTTCCGCGCGACGTTGCGGCACTCGCCGACGCCCTCGACGGCGGTGACGATCTCGCACCCGTCGGTCAGGTAGCGCGGCGGCGTGCGCGCGTCGCCGACGCCGCCGGGGGTCCCGGTGGCGATCACGTCGCCGGGGTTGAGGGTGACGATCGTCGACAGGTAGCGGACCAGGTCGAGCACACCGAAGACGAGCTGGTCGGTGGTCGAGTCCTGCATCGTCTCGCCGCTCAGCTCGGAGCGGATGCGCAGCGCGCCGCCGTCGGCCGGATCGGCGGACAGCTCGTCCGGGGTGACCAGCTCCGGGCCCAGCGGGGTCGAGTGCTCCCACGTCTTGCCCTGCAGGAACTGCTTCGTCCGGCGCTGGTAGTCGCGCATGCTGACGTCGTTGAGCACGGTGTAGCCGGCGATCGCCGAGCGCGCGGCCTCGGCGTCGGCGTGCCGGACCGCGTGCCCGATGACGATCGCCAGCTCGGCCTCGAAGTCGACCCGGTCGGATTCGGGCGGCAGCTCGATCTCGTCCCGCGCGCCGATCAGCGCCGGGGCGAACTTCGCGAACACCGTGGGGTACTCGGGCAGCTCGTTGCCCATCTCGAGCACGTGGTCGCGGTAGTTCAGCCCGACGCAGATGATCTTCTCGGGCGACGGGACCAACGGCGCGAGGTCGAGGTTCGCGGCGTCGTGCACCGGGCCGTCGGCGGCCGCGGCGTGCGCCGCCCAGTCCGGGCGCTCCAGCAGGGCGCGGACGTCCGCCTCCCCCGTCTCGACGGCGCTGTCGCCGTCGACCCGCACCGCCCGGTGCCCGGTCGCGGTCCGGATCGTCGCGAGCCTCATCGTGCGTGCCCCTCCCGTGTCGCCTCGTGGCCGCCGTCGAGCGTCCGGCGCTGAGTCTGCGCCACCGCGGGCACGCACGGTAGCCAGGGGGTGGGTCGGCGGCGTCCGGGCCGGTCACACGGGCGGGCCCGGACGCCGCCGGATCAGATCGCCCCGGCCTCGTCGGTCGAGCCGCCACCGCGGACCGGGAGGTCGTCGAACACCGCCGGCGGCTCGCGCCAGGAGTCCTCCGGGGTGCCGGCCCGGGCCGCGGACACCGCCCGCCACACCCGTTCCGGGGTGCACGGCAGGTCGATGTGCCGGACGCCGAGATCGGACACCGCGTCGACCACGGCGTTCTGCACCGCTGGGGTCGACCCGATCGTCGCCGACTCGCCGATCCCCTTGGCCCCGAGCGAGTTCAGCGGCGTCGGCGTCTCGGTGGTGACCGCCTCGAACGCGAACATGTCGGCGGCGGTGGGGATCGTGTACGCGGCGAGGCTGGCGGTCATCGGCTCGCCCTCGTCGCTGTAGAGCACCTGCTCGTGCAGCGCCTGCGCGATGCCCTGGGCCATGCCGCCGTGCTGCTGGCCCTCGACGAGCAGCGGGTTGAGGATCCGGCCGCAGTCGTCGACGGCGATGTGGCGCAGCGGGGTGACCCGCCCGGTGTCGATGTCCACCTCCACGACCGACAGGTGCGCCCCGAACGGGAACGTCGCCCCCGCCTGCTCGGAGTCCAGCCCGACGTGCAGCTCCTCACCGGTGGTCGCCGCGTGCGCGTGCACCTCGGGCCATCCGGTGGACGGCCCGCCGGGCACCCCCGCCACGCCGAACCGGCCGTCGGTGGTGATCTCGACGTCCTCCGCGGACGCCTCCAGCAGCGTGGCGGCGATCTTGCGGGCCCGCTCGTACAGCTCGTGCGCCGCCTCGGAGACCGCGGTGCCGCCCAGCTGCAGCGACCGGGAGCCGCCGGTACCGGCGCCGCGCGGCACCCGTGCGGTGTCCGACTGGACGTAGGTGATCTTCTCCAGCGGGATCCCCAGCCGGTCGGAGACGAGCATCGAGAACGACGTCGCGTGCCCCTGCCCGTGGGCCGACGTCCCGGCCGAGACGGTGGCCGTGCCGTCGGCGTGCACCGTGACCGAGCCGTACTCGCCGCCACCGCCACCGGCCGTCACCTCGACGTAGGCGGCGATCCCGATGCCGAGCCGGACCGGCTCGCCGGCGTCGCGGCGACGGGCCTGCTCGGCCCGCAGGTCGTCGTACCCGGCCAGGCGCAGGGCCTCGCGCAGCGGGAGGTCGTAGTCCCCGACGTCGTAGGCGGCACCGGTGGGCGTGGTGTGCGGGAAGACGTCGTTGGCCAGGAAGTTGCGCCGGCGCAGTTCCACCGGGTCCATGCCCAGCTCGGCGGCCGCGATGTCGACGAGCCGTTCCAGGTGGGCGGCCGCCTCGGGACGGCCGGCGCCGCGGAAGGCGCCCATCGGTGTGGTGTTGGTCAGCGCGGCGACCGCGTCGTACCGGACCGCCGGGATGTCGTAGACGCCGGGAGCCATCAGGTACGTCATGTGCAGCGGCAGCGCGCCGCCGAAGCCGGCGTAGGCGCCGGAGTCGCCGACGACCCGGGCCCGCAGACCGGTCATCCGGCCGTCGGCGGTGAGGCCGAGCTCGTAGTAGCCGACCTGGCCGCGGCCGTGCGGCATCGAGACCAGGTTCTCCGAACGGGTCTCGACCCAGGTCAGCGGACGGCCCAGGGCCCGCGCCGCACCGGTGACGGCGGTGTGCTCGGCGAGCACACCGGCCTTGGCCCCGAACCCGCCGCCCACGTGCGGCGCGATCACCCGGACGCGCTCCGGGTCGAGCTCGAACAGGCCGGCGAGCTGGGCGCGGAAGCCGTGCGGCATCTGGGTGGACACGTGCACGGTGAGATCGAAGTCGCCGTCCGCCGGGTCCGGCGCGGGATCGACGACGACGGCGTTGCCCTCCAGCGGCACCGCGGCCACCCGCTGGTTCACCATCCGGGCCCGGGCGACGACCTCGGCGCCGGCCAGCGGGTCCGGCTCCGGGCCGCGCTGGCCGGCGGCGAGGTTGCTGCCGTACTCCGGGAACTGCAGCTCGGCCCCCTCGGCGAGGGCCGCCTCCGGGTCCACGACGGCGGGCAGCGGCTCGTAGTCGACCTCGACCAGCTCCGCTGCGTCCACGGCCAGCGCCCGGGTCTCGGCGACCACGAGTGCGACGGCCTCGCCGACGAACCGGACCCGGTCGGTCGCCAGCGGCGGGCGCGGCAGCTCCGGGTTGAGCACCATCAGCCCGTGGTGGGCGGGGAGACCGAGGTCGGCGGCGGTGTAGACGGCGAGCACGCCGGGCGCGGCCGCGGCCTCCCCGGTGTCGATACCAGTGACGAGCGCGTGGGCCAGCGGCGAGCGGACGAACGCCACGTGCGCCAGACCCTCCCGCCGCAGGTTCCCGACGTAGGTGCTCGCACCGGTGATGAGGTCGGCGTCCTCGACGCGGCGGACGGAGGTTCCCAGGATCGAGCCAGGCATGCCACGCACGCTATCGCCGCCCGGACGCCGGTGGCGACCGGAACCGGAGGGCCGTCCGGTTGAATCGCCGAGCGGCGGCGGTCACACATCGGCTGCGTCTCGACCGGCGGTCACCCCCCGACCCCGCCCGGTAGCGTCTGCGACCATGCCCGAGTTCCACCACACCGACGTGCTCCCGCTCGGTCCGGACGACACCGAGTACCGCGAGCTCGACCTCCCGCCCGGCCAGGTGATCGACGCCGCCGGCCGCACCTTCCTGCAGGTACCGCCGGAGACGATCACCGGCCTGGTCCGCGCCGCGGTCACCGACATCCAGCACCTGCTGCGCCCCTCGCACCTCAAGCAGCTGCGCGCGATCGTCGACGACCCGGAGGCGTCCGGCAACGACCGGTTCGTCGCCACCGACCTGCTGCGCAACGCCTGCGTCTCGGCCGGCGGCGTGCTGCCGATGTGCCAGGACACCGGCACCGCGATCGTCGTCGGCAAGAAGACCGAGACAGTGCTGACCGGCGGCGACGACGAGGCCGCCGTGTCCCGCGGGATCTTCGACGCCTACCAGGAGCTCAACCTGCGCTACTCGCAGATGGCGCCGCTCTCGTTCTGGGACGAGAAGAACACCGGCACCAACCTGCCGGCGCAGGTCGAGCTGTACGCCAAGCCCGGCCGGGACCCGTACTACGAGTTCCTGGTCATGGCCAAGGGCGGCGGCTCGGCCAACAAGACCTTCCTCTACCAGGAGACGAAGGCGCTGCTGAACCCGAAGCGGCTCGCCGCGTTCCTGGACGAGAAGCTGCGCTCGCTGGGGACCGCGGCCTGCCCGCCCTACCACCTCGCGATCGTCGTCGGCGGGATGTCGGCCGAGTACAACCTCAAGGTCGCGAAGCTCGCCTCGGCGCGCTACCTCGACGGGCTCCCCACCGAAGGCTCGCCGCTCGGGCACGCGATCCGCGACACCGACCTGGAGCAGCAGGTGCTGGAGCTGACCCGGAACTTCGGGATCGGCGCCCAGTTCGGCGGCAAGTACTTCTGCCACGACGTCCGGGTGATCCGGCTGCCGCGGCACGGCGCCTCGCTGCCGGTCGGCGTCGCCGTCTCGTGCTCGGCGGACCGCCAGGCCAAGGCGAAGATCACGCCGTCCGGTGTGTACCTGGAGCAGCTGGAGCGCGACCCGGCGCAGTACCTGCCGGAGGCGACCTCGGAGGACCTGTCCGACGAGGTCGTGCGGGTCGACCTGAACCGGCCGATGGACGAGATCCGCGCGCAGCTCTCGCAGCTGCCGGTGAAGACCCGGCTGTCGCTGACCGGGCCGCTGGTCGTGGCCCGGGACATCGCGCACGCGAAGATCGCCGAGCGGCTCGACGCCGGTGAGCCGATGCCGCAGTACCTGCGCGACCACGCCGTGTACTACGCCGGACCGGCGAAGACCCCCGAGGGGTACGCGTCCGGGTCGTTCGGCCCGACGACGGCCGGCCGGATGGACTCCTACGTGAAGCAGTTCCAGGAGGCCGGCGGATCGCTGGTGATGCTGGCGAAGGGGAACCGCTCGAAGCAGGTCGTGGACTCGTGCGCCGCGAACGGCGGGTTCTACCTCGGCTCCATCGGCGGCCCGGCGGCCCGGCTGGCGCAGGACTGCATCCGCAAGGTCGACGTGCTGGAGTACCCGGAGCTCGGCATGGAGGCGGTCTGGAAGATCGAGGTCGAGGACTTCCCCGCCTTCGTCGTGATGGACGACAAGGGCAACGACTTCTTCGCCGAGACCTCGGCCCCGACGCTGCAGGTCTCCTTCCGCACCTGACCGACCGGCACCGGTTCGGCGACCCGCCGGCCCGATGCGGGCGGGCACCCTGCCGTTCTCCCGGCCTGCGCGGTCAGCGGAGTCGGCGGGGGCCCGCGTCGCGCCGGTCGGGCACCGGGCCGAGGGTGACCCGCGCACCGGTCACGAACGCGCCCTCCGGCGAGGCCAGCACCGGGTCCAGGGCCAGGGAACGGATCTGCGGGATGTCCTCGGTCAGCTGCCCCACCCGCAGGACCACGTCCTCCAGCGCGACGATGTCGGCCGGCGCGGCACCGCGGTACCCGGTCAGCAACGGTGCGGCCCGGGGAGCCCGGACCAGTCGCTTCGCGTCCTCGGTGGAGACCGGCAGCACGCGGTAGGCACGGTCGTCGAGCAGCTGGGTCGCCATCCCGGAGAGGCCGAAGGCGATCAGCGAGCCGAACGACGGGTCGTCGACGACCTCGATCGTGCACGAGGTGCCCTTCGGGGCCATCCGCTGGACGTGGACCTCATCCGAGCCGGTCAGCCGGGCCAGCTCGGCGTGCGCCACGCGGACCGCCTCGGCGGACGCCAGGTCGAGCCGCACACCGACGAAGTCGCCGCGGTGCCGCCACCGCTCGCGGGCGGTCTTCAGCACGACCGGGTAGCCGACCGCCTCCGCCGCGGCGACGGCGTCGTCGGCACCGCTGACCGTGCGGAAGGTGATGACGGCGATGCCGTAGCAGGCCAGCAGATCGACCGCCTCGTCGTCGCTCAGCTCGCGCCGGATCTCGGGCTCGAAGGACGCGACCAGGTGCCGGGCCCGGTCGGTGTCGATGCCGTCGGGCACCACGAACTCGCCGACCGGGGTGTGCCGCCACTCGGCGTAGCGCAGCACCCGCCCGAGCGCCGAGGTCGCCCGCTCGGGGCTCGCGTAGCTCGGCACCGAACCGCGGCCCGGCGTGCCGTCGGCCTGCGGCACCGACAGTTCGGCCGGGATCCCCTCGGCCGCGAGGAAGACGGCGAGCACCGGGATCCCGGCGCCCTCGGCCGCCTCCCGCAGCGCCTGGGCGTGCGCGGTCCCCGCCACCGCGACCGGCGGGACGAAGACGGCGATCAGTGCGTCCGGCGGCTCCGCGCCCGCCAGCTGGGACCGCACGGCCTCGGCGAACCGTTCCGGTGACGCCTGCGTGCCGACGTCCACCGGGTCACCGGCCGGATCGAGCCCCTCGTCGAGCAGACCGTCGGTGACCAGGAGGTTCACCGCGGTCGAGTTGCCGACGACCGCGACCCGGCGCCCGTCGGGCAGCGGCTGGTAGGCGAGCAGCAACGCGGTGTCGAACAGCTGCGGCAGGGTCTGCACCCGGATGACGCCGGACTGCTCGAACAGGACCTGGACGCTGGACTCGTCGATCTGCGCCGAGGTCCCGGCCAGTGACGGCAGCGTCCCAGTGTGCCGCCCGGACTTCACCGCGACGATCGGCTTGGTCCGGGCCAGGCGACGGGCGACCCGGGCGAACTTGCGCGGGTTGCCGAAGCTCTCCAGGTAGAGCAGGACCTGGTCGGTGTCGGGATCGGTCTGCCAGTACTGCATGACGTCGTTGCCGGAGACGTCGGCGCGGTTGCCCGCGGACACGAACGAGGACAGCCCCAGGCCGCGGGCCCTGGCGCTCGCGAGGATCGCGGTGCCCAGGGCACCCGACTGGCAGAAGAACCCGGTGCGCCCCGGACCGGGCAGCCGGGGGGCGAGCGTGGCGTTGAGCCGGACCGCCGGGTCGGGGTTCGCGACGCCGAGCGCGTTCGGCCCGACCACCCGCATGCCGTGTGCCCTGGCCTCGGTGACCAGCCGGCGCTCGGCGACCTTCCCGCCGCCGCCGGCGTCGGCGAACCCGGAGCTGATGACCACCAGCACCTTGACGCCCTTGGCCAGGCAGGAGTCCATGACCTCGTCGATGTTCGCGGCCGGCACGGCGACGACGGCCAGGTCCACCTCGTCCGGGATGTCGATCACCGACGGGTAGGCCCGCACCCCGTGGACCGAGCGCGCGTCCTGGTTGACCGGGTACACCGGCCCGGTGAACCCGGCCCGCAGCAGGTTCCCGAGCACCGCATGACCCAGCTTGGTCTCGTCCGAGGACGCGCCGATCACGGCCACCGACGACGGGCGCAGCAGGTTGGCCACGCTGCGGGCCTCGGCGGCCTGCTCCCGCGAGTCGCGCACCGCGATCGACTTCTCGGTGGGGTCGATGTCGAACTCGAGGTGCAGCACGCCCTCGGCGAACGCCCGGGTGATCTGGTAGCCGGCCTCCCGGAACACCCGCACCATGGCGTGGTTCTCGACCAGCACCTCGGCCTCGAAGCGGGACAGCCCGTTCTCGCGCGCCGCGGCCGCGAGGTGTTCGAGCAGGATGGACCCGAGCCCGCGGGACTGGTGGTCGTCACGCACCACGAACGCGACCTCGGCCGAGGTGACCGGCTGGTCGGTCCCCGCCCCCTCCGACGCCGCGGCACCGCCGCCCGCGGTCAGCCCCTCGTAGCGGCCTACGGCGATGATCTCGTCGCCGAGCAGCGCGAGGAACGCGACCCGGGTCCGGTGGTCGACGACGGTGAAGCGCTGCAGGTCGCGCGGTGAGATGCGCGGGTACGGCCCGAAGTACCGCAGGTAGCGGGTGCGGTCGGAGAGCCTGCCGTGGAACTCCAGGAGCGTCTCGGCGTCGCCGGGGGTGATCGGCCGCAGATGGACGATCCCCCCGTCGGAGGCCACGACGTCGGCCTCCCAGTGCCGGGGGTACGGGTGGCCGGGCTCGGTGGTGCCGGTGGTGCCGGTGCCGGTGGTCGTCTCGTTCACGTGTGGTTCAGTCCCGCGGATCGTCGGGGTCGAGACCGTGCAGGGGGAACACCGCACGGCGGGTCTCCAGGATGGCCGAGTCGACCCGGTGGCCGTTCGCCCCGCCCCACCGGTCGAACGCCGGATCCGCCCCGTCGGACATCGACACGGGCAGGGGCGCCCGGGTGTGTGCGGCGGCCCGTGCCGTCCAGTCCGCCGGGATCGAGGTGTCCGGGTCGAGGTCCCGGTCGAGCGCGACGGCCAGCAGGTGGGTCCAGGAGCGCGGCACGACCCGGTACAGGGCGTATCCGCCACCCCCGAGGACCAGCCACTTGCCGCCCGCCGTCGTCTCCGCCAGCCGGCGCAGCTCCTGGTAGATCGCCCGGTGCCCGTCGACGGACAGCTCCAGGTTCGCGAGCGGGTCCTCGGAGTGGGTGTCGGCGCCGCACTCGGTGATGAGGATCTGCGGGCGGAACGCCTCCAGCACCGAGGGCACCACCCCGTGGAAGGCGCGCAGCCAGCCCGCGTCGTCGGTGCCGGGTGGCAGGGCCAGGTTCACCGCGTAGCCCTCGCCGGCCCCGCGACCCAGCTCCCCGGCCCAGCCGGTCCCCGGCCACAGGGTCAGCGGATGCTGGTGCACCGAGACCGTCAGCACCCGGGGGTCGTCGTAGAAGGAGTCCTGCACGCCGTCGCCGTGGTGGACGTCGACGTCGACGTAGGCGATCCGCTCGTAGCCCTGGTCCAGCAACCAGGCGATCGCGACCGAGCAGTCGTTGTAGACGCAGAACCCGGCGGCCCGGTCCCGCATCGCGTGGTGCAGGCCCCCGGCGAGGTTCACCGCGCGGTCCGCCCGGCCCTCGGCGATCTCGCGCGCGGCAGCGATCGAGCCGCCGGCGATCAGGGCGGACGCCTCGTGCATCCCGAAGAAGACCGGGTTGTCGGTGGTGCCCAGCCCGTGCCCGACCCCGAACGGGGCCTCGGGTGCCGAGCGCACCGCGGTCCGGTACGCGTCGGTGTGCACCCGGCCCAGCTGCGCGTCGGTGGCAGGTTCCGGCACGATCGGCACCACCCCGTCGAGCACGCCCAGCTCCCGGGACAGCTCCATCTGCAGGTCGAGCCGCACCGGGTTCAGGGGATGGTCGTCGGACAGCTGGTAGGTCAGGAAGTCCGGGGTCCAGACGACCGAGGTCCGCTCGCTCATGACACGGAACCGTATGCCAGCACGCGCGATCGCACGGTCACTGCTCCTGCGCCCACGGCCGGTCGGCCGTCGCGACCGGGCGGGCGGGGTCGGCGCTCCACTCCGACCACGACCCCGGGTAGAGCGCCGCCGGGGCCCCGGGCGCCCGGACCCCGGACTCCTCGATCGCGAGGACGAGTGCGCAGGCGTTCACCCCGGATCCGCAGTAGGCACCGACCGGGGAGTCCGGGCCCACGCCGACCGCGCGGAACCGGTCGGCGAGCACCTCCGGTGCGACCCAGCGGCCGCCCGGTCCGGCGAGTGCGGCGGCGGGCAGGCTGCGGGCTCCCGGCACGTGACCGGCCCGGGGGTCGACGGGTTCGGTCTCCCCGCGGAACCGGGCCGCGGCGCGCGCGTCCAGCAGCACGCCGTCGCGCCCGAGCGCCGCCGCGCCGTCGGCGTCGACGACCGGCATCCCGCCGGGCCGCACCACCAGGTCACCGGGCGGGAGCGGCTCGGGTTCGGCCGCGCCGCCCTCCACGCCCGCGAGCGGCAGCCCGGCCTGCGACCAGGCCGCGAACCCGCCGTCGAGCACGCGTACCCGGTCCGCGGCGAGCCCGGCCCACCGCAGCAGCCACCAGGCCCGGGCCGCGACCGAGCAGTCCCCGTCGTCGTAGGCGACGAACGGGCGGTCGTCCTCGCCGACGCCCGCGGCGCGCAGGACCCGCTGCAGCCGGGCCGCCCCGGGCAGCGGGTGCCGCCCGCCGGGGCCCGGCGCAGACGGGCCGGCCGACAGCTCGGTGTCGAGGTCGACGAAGACCGCACCGGGTACCCTGCGGGCCCGATGGTCCGCGCGGCCGGGCGGACCGGTGAGCCGCCACCGGACGTCGAGCACGACCGGCCGTGCGACCGTGGCGGGACCGGTGGGGGCCAGCAGGGCCGCCAGGCCGTCGGGGGACATCATGGAACCGGACACGCACCCCATCCTGCCCCGGACGGGCGCGCCGTGCCCCGGGCCCACACTGGGTAGACTGGACCTCGAACGAAGGGGCCCCATGTGAACGACCTCATCGACACCACCGAGATGTACCTGCGGACCATCTACGAGCTCGAGGAAGAGGGCGTCGTCCCGCTGCGCGCGCGGATCGCCGAACGCCTCACCCAGAGCGGTCCGACCGTGAGCCAGACCGTCGCCCGGATGGAGCGCGACGGTCTCGTCGTCGTGGCCGGGGACCGGCACCTCGAACTGACCGACGAGGGGCGCAGCCGCGCGGTGTCGGTCATGCGCAAGCACCGCCTCGCCGAGCGGCTCCTGATCGACGTCATCGGGCTCGAGTGGGAGCTCGTCCACGCCGAGGCGTGCCGCTGGGAACACGTCATGAGCGAGGACGTGGAGCGGAAGCTGGTCCGGCTGCTCGACAAGCCGACCGTGTCTCCGTACGGCAACCCGATCCCCGGGCTCGACGAGCTGGAGCGCTCCGACGACGGCCCGTCGGCCGCGTCCTCGGTGCCGCCGAGCCTGGAGGTCGGCCTGCAGCGGCTCGACGAGCTCGCCCGCCGTGGCGGCGGGCGGGTCGAGATCCGGCGGATCGCCGAGCACGTCCAGAACGACTCGGAGCTGATGTCGGAGCTGAAGCTCGCCGGCATCGTGCCGGGCAACGCCGTCGAGGTCGGGTCGATCCCGCGCTTCGGCGACCCCGTCCCGGTCGCCTCCGACGACGCCGAGAAGGCCTCCGTCGCTCCGCTCGTCGCGCACGCGGTGCTCGTCCGGGCGCAGTGACCCCACCGCCCGCGGCGGCTCCGCACCCCGCGGAGCCGCTCGCCGGCCGCACCACCCCGCCGTGAGAGGGTCGGCCCGCGCGATCGGCAGGGTGCGGATCAGGCGGGGAGGACCGGAGTGAAGCTGCTCGTCACGGGTGGTGCGGGGTACGTCGGAAGCGTGTGCGCCGCACACCTGCTCGACGCCGGGCACGAGGTCGTCGTGCTCGACGACCTGTCGACCGGCCACCGGGACGCCGTCCCGGACGGGGCCACGTTCGTCGAGGGCGAGCTGGGCGCCACCGCCGGTGAGGTGCTCGGCACGGGGGGATTCGACGGCGTCCTGCACTTCGCCGCCCGCTCGCTGGTCGGCGAGTCGGTGGAGCACCCGGAGAAGTACTGGGCGGGCAACGTGGTCGCCTCCTTCCGGCTGCTGGAGGCGGTCCGGGAGAACGCGGTCCCGCGCCTGGTGTTCTCCTCGACGGCCGCGACGTACGGCGAACCCGAGCAGGTGCCGATCCCCGAGACGGCACCGACCCGGCCGACCAACCCGTACGGCGCGAGCAAGCTCGCGATCGACCACATGCTCACCTCGTACGCGAACGCCCACGGGCTCGCCGCGACGAGCCTGCGGTACTTCAACGTGGCCGGCGCCCACGTCGGCGGCACCCGCCGGCTGGGTGAGCGGCACGCGGTGGAGACCCACCTCATCCCGATCGTCCTGCAGGTCGCCGCGGGGACCCGCGACTCGGTGTCGATCTACGGCGACGACTGGCCGACGCCGGACGGCAGCTGCGTGCGCGACTACATCCACGTCGACGACCTCGCCGACGCACACCTGCTGGCCCTCGAGAAGGCCGTCCCCGGCCGGCACGCCGTGTTCAACCTGGGCAGCGGGCAGGGCTTCTCGGTGCGGGAGGTCGTCGAGGCCTGCCGTGCGGTGACCGGCCACCCGATCCCGGCCGTGGTGGCACCGCGCCGCGCCGGGGATCCCGCGGTGCTCGTCGCGTCCAGCGCCGAGGCGACCGCCCGGCTGGGCTGGACGCCGTCGCGGACCGATCTGCACCGCATCGTCGCCGACGCGTGGGAGTTCGCCGGCGACCGCTGAGGCGTTCACCGGCCCGGCTCCGCCCCGGCCGCGCCGCCGCCGGGGCCGGGGCCGGTCGAGTGGCCGGCCACCGCGGACAGCAGACGCCGCAGCCCGTCCGGCCCGGCGAAGGGCCCGGGCGCGTGCCCCGGGGTGAGCGCGTCGCTCAGTGCGGCGTGCACCGCGGCGCCGAGGACGTGATCGGGCCGGTCCCGCAGGGCACGCTCCGCGGCGAGGCCCGCGAGCGCGCCGTCGCCCCGCAGCAGCGCACAGACGCCGAGCAGCGCCGCGGGCTCCGCCCGGTCCGGAGCGGGGAGGGCCCGGGTGAGCACGGCCCAGAGCTGCTCGGCGTGCGGCGCGTCCGGCCCCAGGCAGCAGCGCAGAGCCGTGTCCCGGAACGCCGGATCGGCGAGGGCCGCACGGAAGTCCCCGACGAGCCCGTCGTCCATGGCCAGCCGGCCGTCGGCCGCCGCGGCCAGGCACCCGTCCAGCAGGTGGCGACGCCCGTCGGCGGAACGGCTGTCACCGGAATCCCGGACGGCGCCCAGCCGGGCCCGCCGGGCCCGGTCGTCCGCGGTCCCGTCGAGCTGGGCGACCAGCGCGGCCCGGTCCGGCAGCACCGCCCGGCCGTTCAGCGCCGCGGCGGCTGCGACCGCGGTCCCCGCCGGATCGGGCACGGTGCCGGAGCACCCGCACCGCTGCCGGGGCAACGGATAGCAGCACCACCGGTCACCGGCCCCGGTACCGGACGCCCAGAGCACCGCCGCCACCTCGATCCCGGCGGCCCGCAGCGCGCGGTCCGCGGCCAGCGCCACGTCCCGGCGGACGGGGCGGGACGCGCCCGCACCGGGGCCGCGACGCACCACCACGACGACGGCCCTGGCCGGGTCGCTCCCGGCGAGCACCGCCCCGGCATCCGTGCAGACCCGGCGGGCGTACCGGCCGGCGGGCAGGTCGATCCGGACCGTGAGCCCGATCCGGCCGCCGTGGCCCGGGCCCGAGACCCCGACCAGCACCAGCGAGTCCTGCGGGTGGAACCCGACGAGCACGGGGACGGCCGCGACCAGCTCCGCCGGTGAGCCGAGCCGGATCCGGGCACCGGCCCCGCCACCGTGGGCGGGCGGCTCCCGGCCGGGCGGCGCACCGGACGGCGGCGGGAGTTCGGGCGGGCCACCACCGGGACCCGCCGACGGGCCGGGACGGCCCGGCGCGGAGCAGTGCGGGGGGCGATCGGGATCGTGCTGCGGGAGAGCGGTCATGCCGGTGATCGTCGGCCGACCGGCCGCGGCCCGGGCGGCACGCACCGAACGGCTGTGGACAACACGTCGCCCGGTGGCTTTGCGATGCCCTATCGTGGACAAGTGCGTCCGTCCCGTCCGCCGGGCGGGCGGGCGCGTCGGTGGTGCGTGCTCCGGGGCGGACCGGTCCACCGGCCGACTTGCACCGATGTTCTCGTCCCGCGGCACTGCGCGCGCCGCGGACCGGACGGTAGGAAGAGCACCATGCGCGTTTATCTGGGCGTCGACATCGGTACGTCGGGCTCGAAGGGGGTCGTCGTCGACACCGGCGGCCGGGTCCTCGCCCGCGCCGACCGTGCGCACGAGACCGCGCAGCCCCGGCCCGGCTGGGTCGAGCACGACGCCGAGCGGATCTGGTGGGGCGACTTCACCGCCGTGGTGCGCGAACTGCTCGACGCCGTGCCGGACGCCGAGCCCGCCGGCCTCGGCGTCTCCGGCATCGGGCCGACGCTGCTGGCTGCCGACGCCGACGGCCGGCCGCTGCGGCCCGCGATCCTCTACGGCGTCGACACCCGGGCCGCCACCGAGATCGACGAGCTCACCGCCGAACTGGGCGCCGACGCGATCCTCCGGCGGGCCGGGACGGCACTGTCCTCCCAGGCCGTCGGCCCGAAGTGGCGCTGGCTCGCCCGTCACGAGCCGGAGGTGTTCGAGCGGACCGAGCTGTTCCTGATGTGCTCGTCCTACCTCGTGCACCGACTCACCGGTGAGTACGTCCTGGACCACCACTCCGCCAGCCAGTGCGACCCGATGTACGACCTCACCGCGGCCGACTGGGCCCACGACTGGGCCGAGGCCACGGCCCCGGGGATCGCGTTGCCCCGGCTGCTGTGGCCGACCGAGGTCGCCGGGCACGTCACTGCCGCCGCGGCGGCGCTGACCGGGCTGCCCGAGGGCCTGCCGGTCACCGCCGGGACGGTCGACGCGTGGGCCGAGGCGACCAGCGCCGGCGTCACCTCCCCCGGCGAGGTGATGGTGATGTACGGGACGACGATGTTCCTGATCGAGGTGATCGACCGCCCCCGGCCGCACCCGGCGATGTGGACGACCCGCGGCGTCGTGCCGGGCACCCACACCCTCGCCGCCGGGATGGCGACCTCGGGGGCGATCACGAACTGGCTGCGCGACCTCACCGGGGAGGGTTTCGCCGAGCTCGTCGCCGAGGCGGGTGACGTCCCGCCGGGCAGCGGCGGCCTGCTGCTCCTCCCCTACTTCGCGGGCGAGCGGACCCCGCTGTTCGACCCCGACGCCCGCGGCATCCTCGCCGGTCTCACCACCGGGCACACCAGGGGCGAGCTCTACCGGGCCGCGCTGGAGGGCATCGCGCACGGCGTCCGGCACAACCTCGAGGTGATGCGCGAGGCGGGCGGCGGGACGAAGCGGCTGGTCGCGGTGGGCGGTGGCGTCCAGGGCGGGTTGTGGACCCGGATCGTGACCGACGTGACCGGGGTCCCGCAGGACGTCCCGGAGCAGACCGTCGGCGCCGCGTTCGGCGACGCCTGGCTGGCCGCCACCGCGACCGGCGCCGAGCCGGACCTGCGCCGGTGGAACCCGGTGGCCCGGACCATCGAACCGGATCCGGTGGCGCGGGAGGTCTACGACCGCTTCCACCCGCACTACCGGTCGCTCTACACCTCCACCCGCGACATCGCGCACTTCCTGTCCCGCGAGCGGCGGCGCGCCCACCGCGGCTGACGGTGCCGGACGCATGAATCGGTTGCCACGTGAAGCACCGAGCGGGAAGGGTGTACCTGTGACCGCTGACACCACCGAGACCCGCGCGTACGACTACGACCTGATGGTGATCGGTTCCGGTCCCGGGGACCAGAAGGCCGCGATCGCCGCGGCGAAGCTCGGCAGACGGGTCGCCATCGCCGACCGCGGCCACATGATCGGCGGGGTGTGCGTCAACACCGGCACGATCCCGTCGAAGACGCTGCGCGAGGCCGTGGTCTACCTCTCCGGCCTGAACCAGCGGGAGATGTACGGGGCCAGCTACCGGGTCAAGTCCGAGATCACCATCGACGACCTGCTCGCCCGGACCCGGCACGTGATCGGCCGGGAGGTCGAGATCGTGCGCAACCAGCTGCTGCGCAACCACGTCGACGTCCTGACCGGCACCGCCCGCTTCACCGATCCGCACACCGTCGTGGTCGAGGGCCCGGGCCGTGGTGACCACAACGCGGTCTCCGCGGCGAGGTTCGTGATCGCCACCGGCACCCGCCCGGCCCGCCCGGACACCGTCGCGTTCGACGGCGAACGGGTCGTCGACTCCGACCAGGTGCTGGAGCTGGGCCGGGTGCCGGAGTCGATGGTCGTCGTGGGGGCCGGGGTGATCGGCATCGAGTACGCCTCGATGTTCGCCGCGCTCGGGACCCGGGTCACCGTCGTCGAGAAGCGGGACTCCATGCTCGGCTTCTGCGACCCGGAGGTCGTCGAGTCGCTGAAGTTCCACCTGCGCGACTCGAAGGTGACCTTCCGGTTCGGCGAGGAGGTCGCCTCGGTCACGGTCAACGGGAAGGGCACGGTCACCAGCCTGGTCAGCGGCAAGAAGATCCCCGCGGACATGGTGATGTACTCCGCCGGGCGGCAGGGCATCACCGACGAGCTGGACCTGCACCACGCCGGGCTGGAGGCGGACGGGCGCGGCCGGATCCAGGTGGACGGCCAGTTCCGCACGTCGGTGCCGCACATCGCCGCCGTGGGTGACGTGATCGGTTTCCCGGCACTCGCCTCGACCAGCATGGACCAGGGCAGGCTCGCGGCGTACCACCTCTTCGGCGAGCCGGTCCGTGCGCTGCACGAGCTGCAGCCGATCGGGATCTACACCATCCCGGAGATCTCGTTCTGCGGCCGCACCGAGGCCGAGCTGACGGAGGCCGCGGTCCCCTACGAGACCGGGCTCGCCCGCTACCGGGAACTGGCCCGCGGCGCATCATCGGGGACTCCTACGGCATGCTCAAGCTGCTGGTCTCCCCCACCGACGGGTCGCTGCTCGGCGTGCACGTGTTCGGCACGAACGCCACCGATCTCGTGCACATCGGCCAGGCGGTCATGGGCTGCGGGGGCACCGTCGACTACCTGGTCGACACCGTCCTCAACTACCCGACGCTGTCCGAGGCGTACAAGGTGGCGGCCCTCGACGCGACGAACAAGATCCGTGTCCTGCAGTCGCTGCAGGACATCTGAGCGGGCCGTCAGGTGTAGGAGAAGCCGTTCGCGTCGAGCCAGGGCTTCGGGTTGATCTTCGATCCGCCGGGGTCGACGACCTCGATGTGCAGGTGCGGCCCGGTGGACTGGCCCCGGTTGCCGACCTCGGCGATCTGCTGGCCCGCGGCGACCTTCTGCCCGACCGACACCAGCGAACGGTTGATGTGGCCGTAGACGGTGACGGTCCCGTCGTCGTGCCGGACCCGGACCCACATGCCGAACCCGCTCGCGGGCCCGGAGCTGATCACCGTGCCGCCGAGCGGGACGTTGATCGGGGTGCCGATCGGCGCGGCGATGTCGAGGCCCATGTGCTGGCTGCCCCAGCGCGAACCGAAGCCCGAGGTGACCCGGCCGGACACGATCGACACGGCGCCACCGGCGGACGCCGCCTGCAACGAACCGGTCGCACCGGCCGCCCGGGCCGCCTCGACGGCACGGGCACGCTCGGCGGCGGCCTTCTGCACCGCGGTGACCGACGCCGAGGCACCCTCGACCGCCGAGGCCGCGCCGGTGTTCATCGCGGGAGCGACGGTCGCCGTCCGCGCGGCGACGGAGCCACCGGCGGCGGCCGGTGTGGCGAGCGAGGCGATGGTGGACGGGTCGGCGATCGGTGCGGCGTCCAGCGGGGCGCGTGGGGCCGGTACGGCGGCGGCAGGCACCTCGGCGGCCGACGTGTCCAGCCAGGCGGCCGGGGAGGGCAGCGCACCGGAACCCGACGTGACGTGCGCGGCACCGGCGAGCCCGCCGACCGCGACGACCACGGCGGCCACCTTCGCCGACGCCGAGATCCGGGAGCCCTGGTCGGAGCCGGCCGAGCCGATGGAGCCGACCGAGCCGGTCGGCCATCCGGAGCCGACGGACCAGCCGGCGGGCCGGGCGTGCCGGACCCGGGGACCGGCCGGGAACGCACCGGCCATGCCGCCGACGCCGGCCATGGCGAACTGCGGCGACAGGAGCCCGAGGCCCGCGTGCCGGCCCTGGGGGGAGCGATGCCGTGCCACGATCGTCCTTTCAGAGCGCGGAACGGCGGACACCCGTGGGGAGCGGGCGGCCCGCTGGGGTCGGGCCGCGTCCGGTTCGTGACCGTTCCGTGATCTACAGGCCACGCTAGCGCCACCCTCGCCCGGGACCCACCCGTTCGAGTGATCACGAGACCACCGGAACCCGCCGGGCGGTGAACGGGTCCGGGTTCCCACCGGGCCCGGGATCGGCCGCTCGTCGCAGGAAGCACTCTCCTGTCGCATCGACGACAATGCTGTGACCTGGGCCGATGGCGATCCCGCCGCCCGGACGAGTGACGCCTGCGGGTCCGGCCGCCGGGTGGGAGGACGTTCGCGACCGGCGTCGTGGACCGGCCCCGCCGAGGACGGAGAACGCCCGGCCGCCGGCCCCGTTCGGCCCACACCGGCGTCGACGGCGCGTACGGACCCTCACCCGGACCCACGCTTGCCGCGGGCGTCACCGCCGGGGTTGGCTGGTCCCGTGCCCCGACGCCTGCTCACGCTGCCGGTCTGCGCCCTCGCGGTGCTGCTGCTCCTCGGCCTCGCGCCGGCGGCGCTCGCCGCACCCGGTGCGGCGGAGACCCGCGCCGGCACCGCCGAACGGGCCGCCCACGGCGCCGCCGCGGCGGCGACCGCGACCCGCTACGTCGCGCTCGGCGACTCCTACGCGGCAGGGGTCGGCGCGACGCCCGACCCGGCCACCGGCGACTGCCGGCGCAGCGACCGCTCCTACCCGGCCCTGTGGGCGGCGGAGAACTCGCCGGCGTCGTTCACCACGGTGGCGTGCAGCGGCGCCACCAGCGGTGAGGTGGTGACCAAGCAGGTCCGCACGGTGCGGGCGGACACCACCCTGGTCACGATCACGGTCGGCGGCAACGACACCGGGTTCGGCCCGGTGCTGGCGGTCTGCAGCACCGCGCCCGACGACGAGAGCTGCTTCCGCGCCGTCCGCGGCGGGGAGCGGGCCGCCCGCTTCGTCGCGCCCGGCGGCCTGATCTCGACCATCGTCGGCGTCCGGCTGCAGGCGCCGGAGGCGAAGATCCTCGTCCTCGGCTATCCGCGGCTGTTCGACGCCGGCGAGGACTGCGACGTCGCCGGGGTGCCGAACGCCGCCCGCCGCGCCGCGATCAACCGCGGCGCCGACACGCTCAACGCGGCGCTCGCCGACGCGGCCGAGCGGTTCCGCGGCCAGTTCGTCGACGTGCGGGACGCCTTCGAGGGGCACGGCATCTGCAGCTCCGCGCCGTGGATCAACCCGCCCGCGGACCCGGTGACCCCGTCGGTCTACCACCCCACGGCACGCGGCTACGCCGACGGCTACCTGCCCGCGATGACGGCGGCGGTCACCCGCTCCTGAGCGGAGCGTTCGGCGCGACGTCGCCACGCCGTCACCGTCGCGCCACCCGCCGGCCGTCCCGGCAACGGAGGGTCTCACCCGATCGTGTCCCCCCGTCCGGAGGTCTCCCCCGTGCGCCCCGTACGCCGCATGCTCGGCACCGTGCTCCCCGCTCTCCTGGTCCCGGCCGCCCTGCTGGCCGCCACCCCCGCCGCGTTCGCCGATCCCGGTGACGGCGGCCCCCGAACCGAGGTCGTCGCGCACCGCGGGGCGTCCGGCGACGCCCCGGAGAACACCCTCGCCGCCGTCGAGGAGGCGATCACCCAGCGCGCGGACTCGATCGAGGTCGACGTGCAGCGCACCGCCGACGGCGAGCTCGTCCTGCTGCACGACGCGACGCTCGCCCGCACCACCGACGTCGACGACGTCTTCCCGGACCGGGCGAGCGCCCCGGTCGGTGAGTTCACGCTGGCCGAGCTGAAGCAGCTCGACGCCGGATCCTGGTTCGGAGCCGGGTTCGCCGGTGAGCCGATCCCCACCCTCGCCGAGCTCGTCGAGCAGGTCGGCGACCGGGCCGGGCTGCTGATCGAGCTGAAGGACCCGGCGACCTACCCCGGCATCGAGGCCGAGGTCGCCGCCGAACTCGGCGATCCGCGCCCCGGCGTGGTCGTGCAGTCCTTCGACCACGACGCGATGGACCGCTTCGCCGAAGCCGCACCGGAGGTCCCCGCCGGACGGCTCTACGACGCCCGTCCGGGCGCCGCCGAGCTCGACGAGGCCGCCGGTGCGGGCGTCGAGCAGGTCAACCCGAGCTTCCGGGTCACGGACGCGGCGCTCGTCGAGGAGGTCCGGGCCCGCGGGATGCAGACCGGCGTCTACACCGTGAACACCGAGACGGACATGCGCCGGATGCTCGACGCCGGTGTCGACCGGATCATCACCGACCACCCGGGCGTGCTGCGGGACGTGCTCGGCGGCTGACCGGCGGGCTACGGTCTCCCCGTCACGACCGAGGGGAGGACGGGGTGCGCAGGATCCCGCTGCCCGACGTCCTGCTCACCCTGTGTGCCCTGGCCGTCGCCCTGGTGGAGGGCGACCTCTGGCTCGTCTGGGGCGCCTGGCCCTATCTCGTCCAGACCATGGTGTCGCTCGGGCTGGCGGGGGCGCTGCTGGTCCGCCGGATCGCCGTCGCCGGGTCCGCGGTCGCGACGTTCGTGCTGCTGGCCGCCATGGCCGCGAACGTCTGGACGGCACCGGTCGGCACGAGCACCAGCCCGCTGCTGCTCTGCGCGCCGCTGGCCGTGGTCGCGCTGACCCGCTACGGCCGGGCCCGCTGGTGGGGGGTGGCCGGCGTGGTCGTCGCGCTGGCGGGGATCCCGGTGAGCCCGGCGCTGCGGCTCGACCGGGGCGGGACCGACCTGCAGCCGTTCCAGGCGTGGGACGAGCTGGCCTGGATGCTGGCGGCGCACGTCCTCGTCGTCGCCGTCGCCTACCTGTGGGCCCTGCGGCAACGCGAGATCGCCGACCGGCACGCCGCCGAGATCGCCGCGCTGAGGGACCGGGAGGCAGCCCGGGTGGAGCTGGCGACCGCGCGGGAGCGGAACCGGATCGCCCGCGAGGTGCACGACGTCGTCGCACACTCGGTGGCACTGATCCGGGTCGAGGCGGCCACCGGGCTGGAGATCGCGGGGACCGAGCCCGAGCACGCGCGACGGTCCCTCGCGACGATCGCCGAGGTGGCCGGTACCGCGATGACCGATCTCCGCGGGCTGGTCGGGGTGCTCCGGCACCCGCCCGGTGCCGCGGACCGCGCACTCGATCCGGCCGCCACCCTCACCGTCGTGCCCGCCGTGCTCGACCGGGTCCGCGCCGCCGGTCTCGACGTCGACGCCGACGTCCCCGGCGCCGGGGCGCTCGGCGAGCTCGACGACCGGATCGACCCGATGATCCGGCTCGCCGCGGTCCGGGTGCTGCAGGAGGCGCTGACGAACGCGGTCAAGCACGCCGACCACGGCGCCCCGGTGCACGCGATGCTCGCGACGAGCGGGGACGCGCTGCGGATCGCGGTCCGGAACCGGGTCGCGGACGACCCCGCCGGCCCCACCGGCCACGTCGGAGCCGGTCCCGGGCACGGCGTCCCCGGCCTGGCCGAGCGGGTCGGCACCGTCGGCGGCCGGTTCACCGCGGGGCGGGCGGGCGACGACTACGTGCTCACCGCCGACCTCCCGCTCACCGGTGGCGGCCGGTGATCCGGATCGCCGTGGTCGACGACCAGCCGCTGCTGGCGTCGGCGTTCGCCGCCTACCTGGAACGCCAGCCGGACATGACCGTCGTCGGGACGGCCGGGGACGGTGCGCAGGCCCTGGACCTGTGCCGGCGCACCGACGTCGACGTGGCGGTGATGGACCTGCGGATGCCGGTGCTCGACGGCGTCGAGGCCACCCGGGCGCTCACCGCCCGCGGCGAGCGCCCCCGGGTGCTGGTGCTGACCACGTTCGACGTCGACGAGTTCGTGGTCGCGGCCGCGCGCGCCGGTGCGCGCGGCTACCTGCTCAAGGACGCCGAGCCGGTCGAGCTGCTGCGCGCCGTCCGGGCGGTGCACGACGGCCGGGCCGTGCTGGGCGGCACCGAGCCGTCCGAGCTGCTGCGCGCCCACCTGGGGTCCGCCCGTACCGCGGCGGCCCGGCCCCGCTCCGACGTGCTCGCCCGGTTGTCCGAGCGGGAGGTCGAGGTGCTCGCCGAGATCGCCACCGGCGCCAGCAACGCCGAGATCGCCGAGCGGCTGCGCATCGCGGCGACCACGGTGAAGACGCACGTCGGGAACCTGCTCGCCAAGCTCGACTGCCGGGACCGGGTCGCGCTCGTCGTGCTCGCCCACGCCGTGTCCCGCTGATCCTCCCCTGGGAGGAGCCGCTCGGGCGCCGACCGTGCCGTGGGAGGAGGCTGCGGGCGCCGTCCGGCGGCCACACTTCCCGGCCATGAACGATCCGAACGTCCCCGTCGTCCGGTGCGACGGCGTCCGCGCCGTCCGGGGCGGGCGGACCGTCCTCGACGGGATGTCCCTGCAGGTCCGGCCGGGCACCGTCTACGCGCTGCTCGGCCGCAACGGCGCCGGCAAGAGCACCACCTTCCGGGTGCTGCTCGGGCTGCACCGGCCGCGGTCCGGCTCCGTCGAGCTGTTCGGCGCGCCGTGGCGGCGCGCCGCGCTCGCCCGGGTCGGGGCGACCGTCGACGGGCCCGCGCTGTACGAGCACCTCTCCGCTGCGGAGAACCTCCGGGTGCACGCCCTGCTCACCGGAACCCCGCGGGCCCGGATCGGCGACGTGCTCGACCTCGTCGGGCTCGCCGGCACCGGGCGGCGCCGGGCGGCGCGGTTCTCCACCGGGATGCGGGCCCGGCTCGCACTGGGCATCGCACTGCTCGCCGACCCCGCCCTGCTGCTGCTCGACGAGCCGCAGAACGGTCTCGACCCGGAGGGCATCATCGAGCTGCGCGAGCTGCTCCGCGCTCTCGTCGCGGCCGGGCACACCGTGCTGCTGTCCTCCCACCAGCTGGGTGAGGTGGCCCGTACCGCCGACGACGTCGGCGTTCTCGCCGGTGGCCGGCTGGTGCACGAGGGCCCGCTCGCCGGGCTCGCCCCGGACGGCGAGCTGGAACGCGCCTACCTCGCACTCACCCGGCCGGGAGCCGTCGCGTGAGCGGCGGTGCCGTGCTCGCCGCGGAGCTGCTGCGGACCCGGCGCAGCGCAGCGCTCCGGCTCACGCTGGTCGGGCCGGTGGTCTGCCTGCTCGCACTGGCCGGGCAGTACCTCGTGTCGGGGCAGCGGACGTGGAGCGCTCTGCTGCTGTGGCACGTCCCGTACGTGACGACCACCGCCGCGGTGCTGACCGCGCTGCTGGCCGCCTTCGCCGAGCGCCGGGAGCGGCGTGCCCGCACCGGTGGGACGGCGTGGCGAGCGACCCCGGCCCGGGCCCGGCACGCGGCACGGGTGCCGGTGCTCGCCGGCCTGTCCCTGCTGACGAGCGTGCTGGCGTTCCTGCCCTTCGCACCCGCCGGGCTGCTGCTCGGCCTGATCGACCCCCCGGTCGGACGGCTGCTCACCGCGGCGGTCGTGGTCTGGGCCGGCGGGCTGGGCTGGCTCGTCGTCGCGACGGCGCTGGCCCGGGCGCTGGGACCGTGGCCGACGGTCCTCGCCGGGGTGCTGTGGCAGCTCGCCGGCACCCTGGGGGCGGAGTCCGCGGCCTGGTGGGCGCTGCCACCGACGTGGGCCGTACGACCGGTGCTGCCGCTGATCGGGACGCACGCCAACGGGATACCGCTGGAGCCGGGCTCACCGGTGTGGAACTCCCCGGCGATCGGACCGGTGCTGGCCTCGCTGGCGCTGGCGGTGGCCGCGCTGCCGCTCGCGCTCCTCGACGGGGCCCGGCCGGACCGGTGGACTCCGCCGAGCCGGACCGACCGCCGTGGAGCGGCCGGCCGGCACGACCGGAAGGGAAAGCGCCGGATCCGGACAGGACGTCGCGTGGTCACCGGGGCGGCGGTCGGCGGCGGATCGGGCGAGGATGATCGGGCGCGCGGCGTCGTCGCGATGGCGGCCTCGCTGCTCCGGACGGCGATCGGTCCGCTGGCCGGAGCAGCCGGGCTGTTCCTGGCCGGGATCGCGTGGACGTACCCGCCGCGCTACCCGGACGCGGCGTTCGGGCTGGCGGTGCTCCCGGCCGGCGCCGCGGTGCTCGCCGTCGTGGCCTGGCGGGCCCAGGAGCCGGCCTGGCGGATCGTGTGCTCCCGGGCGGCCCGGCCGTGGACCGCCGGGCTGCGGCTGCTGGCCGTGCTGGGCCTGGTCGTCGTCGCGTTCACCGCGGTCACGGCGGCGGTGCTGGCCCTCGACGGCGTGGCCGCACCGACCGTCGCCCTGCGCGTACTGGTGGCGGTGCCGCTCGGGTGGGCGGTCGTCACGCTGACGCTGTGGCTGCACGCGCGCTGGCACGTCGCCGTCGCCCTCGTCGTGGCGTTCCTCGGGACGACCGGCGGCATCGCCTTCGGCGGGAGCGTCCTCGCGACGACCCCGCTGTGGCTGGCCGGTCCCGCGGCCTGGACGTGGTCCGCGGGGACACCGGACCGGGCCGCGGTCGCCGTCGCAGCGTCGCTGCTGGTCACCGCGGTGGCCGGTGCCGGGTTCCTGCGGGCCGCGTCCCGGGCGTGAGCTCCGGCCGGGTCAGAAGTTCCCGGCGATGATCGACAGGCCGGCGAACCCGACGAAGAACACTATCGCCAGGATCAGCAGCCCGACCCCGATCCAGCCGAGCACGATCCCGGCCGTGGCCAGCCCGCCGCCCTGCTCCCCCCGCTCGGCGATCTGCCGCTTCGCGATGTAGCCGAACACCAGCGCGAGGATGCTGCCGACCCAGTACAGCCACAGGATGCCCAGGACGAGCGAGGCGATCGCCATCCCGTTCGTCGGCCGCGGCGGCGGGTAGGCCGGGCCCCAGCCCGGCTGGGGCTGCGGGTACGCGCCGTACGGGCCGGGCTGGGGGTTCGGGCCCTGCGGCGCGTGGCCGGGCGTCCCGGCACCGGTGGCGTACCACGGTCCGGGCTCCGCACCCGCACCCGCCACGGGGCCGGGGCCGGGCGGCGTGGTCGGGATCCACTGGGTCGGCGCCCCCGGGTCGACCCGCGGATCGTCCGGGGTGCCGGACGACGCGGCCGTCGCCTGCGGGCCCGGGTCCGCCGGTGCCGGCGGGTCCTGGGCCGCGGGGACACCAGTCGTCGGGCTCCCCGTCGTCGGGTTCCCGGTCGTCGGGCTCCCGGTCGTCGGGTACTCGGTCGTCGGGCTCCCCGTCGTCGGGTACTCGGTCGTCGCCGGGTCGCCGTCCGGTGCGGCGACCGGCCCGGTCGCGCGGGTCGCACCGTCGTCGGCCCCGAGATCCTGCGCCTGCTCGCCGTACCCGCCCGGCGTGCGGCCGGTGCTGGTCGTGTCGTCCCCCGGGGTACCGCTCGGCCGGGGGTTCCGGTCGTCGTCACTGCTCACGCCCACACCGTGCACGGTCACCGGCCCGCACACCACTCCGGCACGCGGGCGGAGCGCCCGCACCACCCGACCCGGCACCTCCCGGGGCGACCGGAGTCACCCCCGGGAAGATCGACCTACCGCGGGTGACGGCGCCCTCACGGACCTAGAATCGCGGGGGGACGGACCGATCGCTCCGGTCGGACGGGTGGAGGAACCTCATGACGGCTGTGCGGCGGTGGACGCTGCTCCTCTCGGCACTGACGGTGTCGGTGGTGCTCGCGGGCTGCGGCGACTCGCTGGCCACCCAGTCCGGCACCTCCCGCCCGGCGACCACCACCGAGGCCCGGGCCACCACCCCGTTCTGCGAGGCGGTCCAGGCCAACCAGGACGCCGTGCGCCCGCTCGGCGGGATCGCCGTCGGCGGCCGGGTGGAGGACGTCGCGCAGCTCGTCGCGAACGTCCGGCGGACCAACCAGCAGGTGACCGCGCTGGCCCCGCAGGAGATCCGGGGCGACTTCGACCGGGCCAACCAGCTGGTCGAACGCCAGCTGGTGGCGCTGGAGAACAGTGGCGGCGACTCGATGGCGGTGGCCCGCGACCCGGAGATCGCCCGCGCCCGCAGCGACCCCGAGTACCAGGCCGCCTCGCAGCGGATCTCCGACTACGTCCGGTCGAACTGCGACGTCTGACCCCCGTCGAGCACGACCGGGTTGCGGTCCCGCCAGCCGAGGTAACGGTCGGCCTCGGTGAGCAGCGCGCCGCCCAGCCACATGGCGACCACCGCGTCGTCGGCCAGGCCGAACACCGACAGGAACATCTCCGGCACGATGTCGACCGGGGACACCAGGTAGGCCAGCGCCAGCAGGAACGTCGCCATCCGCCCCTTGCCCAGGTGCGGATAGGTGCCCCGCCAGGCGTCACCGACCATCGACGGGACGGCGCGGAGCCGGGCGGCCGGACCGGGTTCACCGGGGCGGCCCCGGCGGGTCAGCGCCCGGAACAGCGCGGTGAACGCGGCCGTGCGACCGGCCCGTCGGGACGTGGCGGATGCAGCGCTCATGCCAGGGTCAACGCACCGGCGGGCGCGGACGTTCCCGGGTGGCCCGCTCCTAGGTAGGGCGTGTCTCCCAATGCGCGGAGCCAGGTGACGATCGCCTTCAGGACGGCGCCGCCGCGGAAGGTCAGGGCGAGCTTGTCGTAACGGGTGGCCAGCCCGCGCCACTGCTTGACGTGGCAGAACCCGCACTCGACGACGTTGCGGTTTCGGTAGTCGACCGGATCGAATGCGGGCGGTCGGCCACCGCGTGAGCCCCGTCGTTTGCGGTGTCCCTGCTGGTCAGAGGGCTCCGGAATGACAGCGATGATCCGGCGCTCGCGCAGGTGCCGGCGGATCGCGCGTGAGGAGTAGGCCTTGTCCGCGCGCACGCGTTCAGGCCGGGTCCGGGGTCGTCCCGGGCCCGGTCGGGCGATGCTCAGGCGCGCCATCAGGTGCGGAAACATTGGCGAGTCGCCGCCCTGGCCGGGGCCGAGGAGGACCACCAGCGGGCGGCCGTGCCCGTCAACGAGCTGGTGGATCTTCGTCGACAGCCCTCCGCGGGACCGTCCCAGCGCGTGATCTGCTGGTTCGGCGAGCAGATTCGTGTAGTTCGATCCGGCCCCCTGTGTCGCGCTTGAGGGTCGCGGCGTGCTGGTGGGCACGGATGATCGTGGAGTCCACGCTGACCGCCCACCCGAGCACCTCGGCGGCGTCGGCCTCGACCAGAAGAGCAGCCAGGATGTGGTCCCAGGTGCCGTCGCCGCTGTAGCGGCGGTGCCGCTTCCACAACGTCTGCCACGGCCCGAACTCGGCTGGGACGTCGCGCCAGGGAAGCCCGCACCGATACCGGTAGATGATCCCCTCGAGCACCCGGCGGTCATCGCGGAACGGGCACCCGCGACGACCCTCGGAGGAGGGCAACAGCGGCGCCAGACGGGCCCACTGGACATCAGTCAGGACAGCGGTACGCGGCACCGATCAAGCATCGCGCACCCCGCTCCGCCTATCTGGGAGACACGCCCTAGTGCGACGCGAGGTAGATGTCGCGGAGCACCCCGGCCTCGGTGCCCATCTCGGCGAGCCGCTGCTTCACGACGTCGCCGATGCTGATCATCCCGCAGAGCCGGCCGTCCCGGACCACCGGGAGGTGCCGGTGCCGCCACCGGTTCATCGTCGCCATGACCTCGGTGACCGGATCGTCCGGGCTGCAGGTGACGACGTGCCGGGTCATCACGTCGGCGACGGTCAGCCGGGTCAGCCCGGCGCCGTCGGTCGCGAGCCGCCGCACGATGTCGCGCTCGGAGATGATCCCGTCGACCCGCTCGCGGAACCCGTCGTCGGACACCACCAGCGCACCGATCGCCGGTGGCCCGGCGAGCCGCGCGGCGGCCTCACCGACCGTGCTCCACGACAACACGGTGTGCACCGTGTCGCCCTTGATCCGCAGGATGTCGGACACCTTCATCGGACGCTCCTTCCGTGGGACCGGACACCACCGAGTCTCCGCCCGACGCGATAGTTGTGCAAGCTAAGAAGCTGTGCGGCGCACCGCCTTGCGGGCGACGAGGGCCGCGGCCACGGCGGCGACCGCCCCACCCGCGAACGGGGCGGCCGAGCGGGCCATCTCCCCCGCCCGGTCCACCAGCGCGGCCCGCCGGAGCGCGACCCCCGCACGGAACCGGTCCAGGCTCGCGCGGAGCTCGACCGCCGCACGCACCACGTGGTCGTCACGCCCGTCCGCACGGGCGTCGAGCCGGTCCCGCAGCCGTGCGGCGGACACCTCCGTCAGGTCGAGCCGTTCCGCCGGTGCCTCGTCCGCCTGTGCCCGTCGTCCCACGACGCCCCCTCCTGACCGATGCCCGGATCCGTGCCCACCTGCACGAACAGTGAACCGCGACGACGGCGGCGCAGCCAGTCGGCGGGCCGTCGAGCCGTCGGCTGCCCAGATTTCCGACAGATCTCGTTGCAACGATGAGCAGTCGCGATATATCGTGATGGCACACGAGCCGATCGAAGAGGAGGCTCACGACGAGAGGACACCCGTCATGACCACGCACGACACGCCCTGGGGCCCGCCGTTCGCACGCGGCTTCCGGCGGCACCGCTCCCGGGCCCGTTCCGGTCCCGGCCCCGCCGCTCCCTGCGGCCCCGAGGAGGCATTCATGGACAACGACGAGCACGAGCACGACGAGCACCGCGGCCGTCGGCCGCACCGCGGCGGGCCGCACGGCCGGGGCCGCGGCTTCGGGCCCGGCGGACCCTTCGGCCCCGGCGGGTTCGGGCCGGGCGGGTTCGGCCCGGGTGGCCCGTTCGGCCCCGGCGGCCCCTTCGGCCCCGGTGGCTTCGGGCCCGGCGGCCCGCGCGGCTTCGGCCGCCGTGGCCGGCGCACCGCACGCGGTGACGTCCGGTCGGCGGTGCTCGCCGTCGTCGCGGACGGCCCGCGGCACGGCTACGAGATCATCCAGGAGATCACCGCACGCTCCGGCGGCCGGTGGAAGCCGAGCCCCGGCTCCGTCTACCCGATGCTGTCCCAGCTCGAGGACGAGGGGCTGGTCCGCTCGGAGCAGACCGACGGCCGCCGGGTCGTCCACCTGACCGACGAGGGCACCCGCCACGTCGAGGAGAACCGGGCCACGCTGGACGCGGTCTGGGCACCCTTCGCCGGCGACGGCGAGTCCTCCGACGAGCCGTCCGACGGGCTCGGCGAGGAGCTCGCGAAGCTCGTCGCCGCGGCCCAGCAGGTCGCCGCGGCCGGCAGCCCGGAGCAGATCGCCTCGGCCTCCGAGGCCCTGACCGAGGCGCGCAAGGCGCTCTACCGGCTGCTGGCCGAGTGAGCGGCCGGCGGTCGTGACCGCAGGTGAGTCCCGGGGCCCGGCGCGGCGATCCGCCCGCCGGGCCCCGGGCGTACCCGGGCCCGCCCGGCCGGATCAGGACAGCTGGCGGCGCCGCCGGTTGCGGCGCAACGCCTCCCGCAGCGGCGGGACGACGGTGCCCTCGGCCGCCAGCACCCGGCGCGCCTTGCGCCGCGCGCCGAGCACCGCGAACGTCGTGACGGCCCAGATCGGGAACTGCACGAGCCAGGCGACCCGGAACGCCTCCGGGGTGTAGCCGCCCGCGATCCCCAGCACGGCGCCCACCAGCAGCGTCGTCGTCAGCGATGCGGTGAACCCCCCGACGTTGACGATGCCGACCGCCGTCCCGCGGCGGTGCTCGGGGTTGAACGTGCGGGCGTAGTCGAAGCCGACGGCCGAGCACGGGCCGTTCGCCGCGAGCACGACCACCAGCAGGACCAGCAACCAGGACGGCGCGGGCGGCGGCACCAGCAGCACCACCCCCCAGACCAGCGCGGTCGCCCCGATCACCGCCAGCACCAGCCAGGACCGGCGCAGCGGGTGCCGGGCCGTGAACTCGCCGAACAACGGTCCGACGACGGCCCCGGCCAGCACGAGCACGGTGAGCATCACCGAGGCACCGGCCGGGCTCATCCCCTGCCCGGCGACCAGGTACGGCACCCCCCACAGCAACGCGAACACCTGGCCGGAGAACGTGGGTCCCGGCGTGCGACCACAGCCCGAGCCGGGTCCCCGGGTGCCGCCAGGCCGCGACCAGGCCGTCGAGCACCTCGCGCGGGCTCATCGCCGCGGCCGGCGGCGGCGCGCCGGGCGGCCGGTTCCGGAACCCGGCGAGCACCGCGACCGCGGCGATCACCCCGGTGCCGGCGGCGGCGAGGAACGCGGGACCCCAGCCCCAGCCGTGCAGGACGGTCGCGAGCGGCACCGCGGACAGCACCTGCCCGAACTGACCGAGCAACGCCGTCAGCTGCGTCATCAGTGGCACGCGACGGGCCGGGAACCACACCGACAGGACCGACAGCACCGAGATGAAGGTCAGCGCGTCACCGACGCCCACCAGCACCCGGGCCGCCACCGCCAGCGGCAACGAGGTCGCCAACGCCACCATGACCTGCGCGGCCGTCATGGTCAGCGCACCGGTCAGCACCATCGCGCGCGCCCCGAACCGGTCGAGCAGCAGCCCGACCGGGACCTGCAGCAGCGCGTAGACGAGCAGCTGGAGCACGAGGAAGCCGGCGAGCACCGTCGGCGACGCGTCGAACCGGTCCGCCGCGTCCAGCCCGGCCACACCGAACGAGCTGCGGTGCAGCACCGCGACCGTGTAGGCGACGAGACCGGCTGACCAGACGAGGTAGGCGCGCTGCGACGTGTGCATGACGGAACCCCATGCTCCACGACCCGGCCGCCGCACGGGCCCGTCACCGACGCGGCTCACACCGACGCGGGTCACACCGCGCGCCCGGGCCGAGCACCGGGCGGGGACGGTGCACCGCCGGATAGGGTCGGCGGGCACGCCACGACACGGAGGACGCCGGTGCTCGATCCCGCACAGCTCTACCAGGTCGACCCGTCCGCACCACGGCTCGACGAGCCGGTGCTCGTCGTCGTGCTGGACGGGTTCGTCGACGCCGGCAGCGCCGGGGCGCTCGCGGTCGGGGCGCTCACCGACGAACGCGAGACGACGCCGGTCGCGTCCTTCGACGTCGACCAGCTCATCGACTACCGGTCCCGCCGCCCCCCGCTGCGCTTCGAGACCGACCACTGGGCCGACTTCGACCCGCCGACGCTGGACGTCGTCGCGCTGACCGACACCGGGGAGACCAGCTACCTGCTGCTCGCGGGGCCGGAACCGGACAGCCAGTGGGAGCGGTTCGTCGCCGCGGTCGGCCTGCTCGTCGAACAGCTGGGGATCCGGCTGGTGGTCACCCTGCAGGGCATCCCGATGGCCGTCCCGCACACCCGCCCGATCGGCGTCACGGCGCACGCGACGCGGTCCGAGCTCGTCGAGGGCCACTCCCCCTGGTTCGCCAGCGCGGACGTCCCGGGCAGCGCCGCGGCGCTGCTGGAGTACCGGCTCGGCCAGGCCGGGCAGGACGCGATGGGCTTCGCCGTGCACGTCCCGCACTACCTGGCGCGCTCGGCCTACCCGCAGGCCGCCCGGGTGCTGCTGGACCACGCCGGTCTCGCCGCCGGCCTGTACCTGCCCACCGAGACGCTGACCAGGGCCGCCGAGCAGGCGGACACCGAGATCTCCGAGCAGATGGCGGAGTCCGACGAGGTCACGCAGGTGGTGAAGGCCCTCGAGGAGCAGTACGACCAGGTGGCCGCGGCCCGCGAGTCCGGGGACCTGACCGACGGGCTGGACGGCGGCGAGCTGCCCAGCGGCGACGAGCTGGCCGCCGAGTTCGAGCGGTTCCTCGCCGCGGGCGGCGACGACAAGCCCGGCGGCAAGTCCGGGCGCGACGACGAGCCGCCGCACGAGCCGCCCGCGCCGGCCTGACCGGGCCCGCCGCCCTCGGCGGCGATCAGAGCAGGTCGAGGGCGGCGGACACCACGGCGTCGGCGTCGAGGCCGTGGTGGGCGTACACCGACGCGAGGTCCCCGGACTGGCCGAACCGGGACACCCCGAGATGTGCGGCCGGCACCCGGTTGATCCCGGCCAGGAACGCCAGCGTGTGCGGGTGCCCGTCGAGCAGGGTGAGGAGCGGCGCCGCCCGGCGGGCCGGGAACGCCGACTCCAGGACCCACGGCTGTGCCTGCGGCCGGGCCGGGCGCCCGGCCCGGGCCTGGACGGCGTCGAACAGCAGCCCGGGAGCCGTCACGCAGACGACGTCGACGGCGTGCCCGTCCGCCGTCAGCCGGTCGGCCGCGGCGAGCGCCTCGGTCAGCAGCGGGCCCATCGCCGCGATCGTCAGGTCCGGAGCACCCGCGGCACGGCGCAGCGGGTAGGCGCCGGCGACGACCTGGCGGCGGCGCCGCTCCCGGGCGGCCGGGTCCGCCGGGATCGCGGCGAGCGTCTGGTCCACCGGACGGGTCGAGAGCCGCAGGTACGCCGACGTCCCGTCCGGGCGGCCCAGCCGGGCCAGCGACGCCAGCAGGGTCCACTCGACGTCGATCGCGAACGCCGGCTCGTAGGTCACGCACCCCGGCTGTTCCAGCCCGACCGACGGCGTCGTGATCGACTGGTGCGCCCCGCCCTCGGCGGCCAGCGACACCCCGGACGGTGTCCCCACCAGGATGGACTGGCCGCCGGCGTAGATGCCGAACGACCACGGCTCCAGCGCGCGCTCGACGAACGGGTCGTAGAGCACCCCGATCGGCAGCAGCGGCTCGCCCCAGCGCGACCAGGTCGCGCCCAGCTCGCCGAGCGCGCCCACCAGGTTGCCCTCGGCGATGCCCAGCTCCAGGTGCTGGCCGGTCGGGCGCTCGCGCCAGTGCAGGATCGTCTCGGGATCGTCGTCGAACCAGTCCCGGCGCTCGGCCGTCGACCAGACGCCCACCTTGTTGACCCAGCCGCCGAGGTTCGTCGACGACGACACGTCCGGGCACAGCGTCACCACCCGGCCCGCCGCACCGGGCGCCTCCCGGGTCAGGTCGAGCAACGCCCGGCCGAGCGCCGCCTGCGTGGTGGCCCGGCCGGACGGGGTCCGGCCGATGTCGGTGGGCAGCTCCGGGACCTGCGGGGTCACCACCGGGTCGCGGTGCAGCAGGCGGGCCGTCTCCGCGCAGCGGCGGGCCGCCGGCGAGCCCTCCGGGAGCGGCCGCCAGGGGTCCTCGGCGTCCGCGCCGACTGCGGCCGCCAGCTCGCGCAGCTGCGCGGCGTCGAGGATCGAGCCGTGGTTCTGCGGGTGCCCCGCGCTGGCCAGGCCGTGGCCCTTCACGGTGTAGGCCAGTACGACCGTGGGGCGCCCGTCGTCGATCCGCCCGAACGCCTCGGAGAGCGCGTCGATGTCGTGGCCGCCCAGGTTGCGCAGCGCGGCGAGCAGCGTCGCGTCGTCCAGCGTGGCGACCAGCTCGGCCAGTCCGGCGTCGCCGTCCGGGAGCCGGTCCCGGACCTCGGCGGCGTCGCAGCGCAGCAGCCGCTGGTACTCCGGGTTGCCCATGGTGTCGATCCGGGTGCGCAACGCCTCGCCGCCGGGGCGGGCGAAGAGCTCGTGCAGCAGCCGCCCGTACTTGACGGTGAGCACCTGCCAGCCGGCCGCGGCGAACATGCCCTCGATCCGGGGCGTCCCGATGGTGGGCACGACCCGGTCGAGCGACTGCCGGTTGAGGTCGACGACCCACACGACCTCGCCGAGCTCGGCGACCATCGGGTCCAGGATCGCCTCCCAGACCGCGCCCTCGTCCAGCTCGGCGTCACCGACCAGCGAGTACTGCCGGCCGTGCGCGCCGTCGGCACCGCCGAAGTGGGCCGAGACGTACCGGCGGGCCAGCGCGCCCCAGATCGGGGCCGTCGCGCCGATGCCGACCGAGCCGGTGGAGTAGTCGACCGGATCGGGGTCCTTGGACCGTGACGGGTAGGACTGCAGCCCGCCGAACCCCCGCAGCGTGCCCAGGTAGGACTCGTCCAGCTCGCCGAGCAGGTGGTTGATCGCGTGCAGCACCGGCGACGCGTGCGGCTTGACCGACACCCGGTCCTCCGGGCGCAGGTGCCCGAACCAGAGCGCCGTCATGATCGTGACCAGCGAGGCGGACGACGCCTGGTGCCCGCCCACCTTCAGCCCGCTCGGGTCCCCCCGGCGGTTCGCCGCGTCGATGATCGCGGTGGACAGCCAGAGCACCCGCCGCTCGATCTCGGCGAGCACCTCCCGGTCGTCGGCCGGGATCGGGGTGTCGGCGGGGGCCGTGCTCATGCGGGGTCTCCAGCTTCGTCGCCGCGGCGCAGGTTGCACCGCCAGCCCACCACCACCTACGACGTCTGCACAACCGATCCGCTCGGTACCGGGCAGACTGTGCAACACGGAGCGGTCCCCACGACGAGAGGCGAGCAGAGTGCGCACCGGCGACGACGACGATGCCGGCCCCGCCGGCGGTACCGGCGGCAGCGACCGGGCCGGCCCCGCCGGTGACCGGCACGCGCCGCCGCGGGGCGACCTCGACGGCCACGACGCGCGGCTCCTGCTCGCGCTCGCCGAGGACCCGCGCGCGCCGGTCCTCGCGCTGGCCGAGCGGATCGGGCTGTCCCGCAACACCGTGCAGGCCCGGCTGGCCCGGCTCGACCGGCTCGGCGCGCTGGCGCCCTTCGAGCGGCGGGTCGATCCGGTCGTGCTGGGCTACCCGCTGGCGGCGTTCGTCATGGTCCGGGTGGTGCAGCGTGAGCTGACCGCGGTCGCGGACGCGCTGGACCGGGTCCCGGAGGTGCTGGAGGTGCACGGCATCTCCAGCGACGAGGACCTGCTGGTGCACCTGGTGGCCGCCGACGCCGACGACCTCTACCGGATCGCCGGCGCCCTGCTCGCGATCCCCGGGGTGGAGCGGACCTCGACGTCGCTGGTGATGCGTTCACTCGTCGGTTTCCGCACCGCCCCCCTGCTGCGCAGGCTGGCGCAGGGCGCCGTTCACCCGGGTCGCCTACGGTCGCCCCGATGAGCGGTTACGACGCGGACTTCCTCGGTGTCCCGGCACCGATGCCCGCCGCCCCCGGCGTCGCGACGGTGCGGCTGGACTACACCCACTTCTCGACCCTGCACCGGCCGGACCGCCGGCTCGCCGCGGCCACCGCCGTCGCGATCGACGGCGCGTCCCTGCGCGACCTGGAGCGGTCCGACGACTGGCGGCTCGACGACCGCCTGCCCGCGGAGCAGCAGGCCGGGCCGGAGATCTACTCCGGCAACGACCTCGACCGCGGGCACCTGGTGCGGCGGGCCGACCCGGTGTGGGGCGACCCCGCCGAGGCGGAACGGGCCAACTCCGACACCTTCCACTACACCAACGCGGCCCCGCAGGCGTCGTCGTTCAACCAGGACCGCGAGCTGTGGCTGGGCCTGGAGGACTACCTGCTGGACAACGCGGGCGACCACGACCGCAGGCTCGCTGTGTTCACCGGCCCGGTGCTGGCCGCCGACGACCCGGAGTACCGGGGGCTGCGCGTGCCGCGGGCGTTCTGGAAGATCGGCGGGTTCCGCACCGGTGGCGCGCTCGGCACCACCGGCTACCTGCTCGACCAGACCCCGCAGCTCGGTGACCTGCAGGCCGATCCGGAACCGCCGCCGCTCGGGCCGTTCCGGACCTTCCAGGTCCCGGTCGCCCGGATCGCCGAGCTGACCGGTCTCGATCTCGGCCCGCTGCTCGCCGCGGACCGGATGGCCGTCCCGGAACCGGTGCCCGCGGCGACGGCCGGCCGCGCGGTGCGCCTGCGCTCCTACGCGGACATCACCGGGCTGAAGAGCGCACGACTACGGTCCGGGGAGTGACCGACCTGCTCCCCAGCACCCAGCGCGTCCTGCTCGCCCGCGTCGCCCGCGCCCAGCGCGACGGGCGGGTCCCGTCCCTGGTCGCGGGCGTCGTCCGGGACGGCGGCCTGGCCTGGCACGCCGGCCGGGGCGCGCTGCCGGCCGGCGCCGGGACCGACGACGTCCAGTACCGGATCGGCTCGATCACCAAGACCGTCTGCGCGGTCACCGTGCTGCGGCTGCGTGACGAGGGGCTGCTCGACCTCGACGACCGCCTGGAACGGCACCTGCCCGGCACCCCGCTCGGCGACCGCACGATCGGCCAGCTCCTCGCGCACCTCGCCGGCGCCGGCTCGGAGAGCCCCGGTCAGTGGTGGGAACGCGCACCCGGCGGATCCCTGGAGGAGCTGGGCCTGTCCGACGCCGACCGGGTGCTCCCCGCCGCCCGCCGGTTCCACTACTCCAACCTCGGCTTCGGGCTGCTCGGCGAGCTGGTCGCCCGCCGCCGCGGCGCGCCGTGGTCCACCGTCGCGCGGGACGAGGTGCTGCTGCCGCTGGGCATGACCCGCACCTCGCCGCGCCCGCAGGCCCCGGCCGCGGCCGGGCTCGCCGTGCACCCGTGGGCCGAGCTGACCCTGCCCGAGCCGGAGCACGACGCCGGGGTTATGGCGCCGGCCGGGCAGCTCTGGTGCACCGCCCGCGACCTGGCCCGGCTCGGCGCGTTCCTGCTCGGTGACTCCGGCCCGGTGCTCGCGCCCGAGACCGTCGAGGAGATGACGCTGCCCGCGGGCATCGACTCGTCGTCGCCGGTCTGGGCCGGGTACGGCCTCGGTGTCCAGGTGCTGCGGGTCGAGGACGCCACGCTCGTCGGGCACGGCGGCTCGATGCCGGGCTTCCTCGCCGGGCTCTGGGTCGACCGTGCCGAGGGCACCGGCGCGCTGGCGCTGGGCAACACCACGGCGGGCCTGGACTCCGGTCTCGCGGCCCGGCTGCTCGCCGACCTGCGCGCGGCCGAGCCGCGGATCGTCGACGCCTGGGCGCCCGAGCCGTCGCCGGTCGACCCGGCGCTGCTCGGACCGTGGTTCTGGGGCCCGTCGCCCTACGCGCTGCGGGCGGTGCCGGGCGGGCTGCTGCACCTCGGCGGGCTCGGCCGGCCGGGGCGGGCCTCCCGGTTCCGCCCGGGCCCGGACGGCAGCTGGATCGGCCTCGACGGCTACTTCGCCGGGGAGACGCTGCGGATCGCCACCGACCACCTGTGGCTGGCCTCGTTCGTCTTCACCCGGACGCCGTACCCGGCGCAGGCGCCGGTACCGGGCGGCGTCGACGAGGCGGGCTGGCGTCCGTAAAATCGGACATATCAGACTCCATGCGCGGCGATACCGAATCGCAACAGAGGTGTGCACCGCTCTGACCTGCAATGACCGTTCTGCGTGGTCCACTCCGTCACGACACCGTCGGGGGGTTTACCTACACTCCCCGCAACGACGTGCGCACGCATGACCGTTGCTCTACCGGAGGGGGGAAGCGTCCGTAGGGGCGTGACCTGTCATGACACAGGCTGAACCACGAGCGGAGTCCGGCGAGGCCGGAGCCGCGGGCGGTCGGTCACGTACCGACTGGACGATCTTCGGGGTGGGCGCGGCCGTCGCCGCACTCTTCCTGCTGTGGGGGCTCATCTCCCCCGACAGCCTGGGCGCCGCGTCGAGCGCCATGCTCGACGGGCTGATGCGCGGCGGCGGGTGGGGCTTCATCCTCGCCGCGACCGGTTTCGTCGCGTTCGCGCTGTTCCTCGCGTTCAGCAAGTTCGGCCGGATCAAGCTCGGCACCGACGACGAGAAGCCCGAGTTCCGCACGGTCTCCTGGATCGCGATGATGTTCTCCGCCGGCATGGGCATCGGGCTCATGTTCTTCGGCGTGAACGAACCGCTCACCTTCTTCACCTCGCCGCCGCCCGGCTCCGCCGAGCCGGAGTCGATCGCCGCGCTGCAGGTGTCGATGGCGACCTCGCTGTTCCACTGGACCCTGCACCCGTGGGCGATCTACGCCGTCGTCGGCCTCGCCATCGCCTACTCCACCTTCCGCAAGGGCCGCCGCCAGCTCATCAGCCAGGCCTTCGTCCCGCTCATCGGCAGGCGCGCCGCCGAGGGCGGCGTCGGCAGGACCATCGACATCCTCGCCATCTTCGCCACCCTGTTCGGCTCCGCCGCCTCACTCGGCTTCGGCGCCTACCAGATCGGCGGCGGCATGCAGACCGTCGGCTGGGTCGACGGCCAGGTCGGCGCCCCCGTCCTCGCCGCCGTCATCGTCGTGCTCACCGCCGCGTTCGTCCTCTCGGCGGTCTCCGGCGTCGCCCGCGGCATCCAGTGGCTGTCCAACACCAACATGGTGCTCGCCGCGCTGCTCACCGTGTTCGTATTCGTCGTCGGCCCGACGGTGATCATCCTCGACCTGATCCCGACCACCATCGGTGCCTATTTCTCGCAGTTCTTCGAGATGGTCGGCCGCACCGAGGCCGTCGGCGGCGAGCCCATGCTCGAGTGGCTCTCCGGCTGGACGGTCTTCTACTGGGCCTGGTGGATCTCCTGGACGCCGTTCGTCGGGATGTTCCTGGCCCGGATCTCCCGGGGCCGCACCATCCGGGAGTTCGTCGGCGGCGTCATCCTCGCCCCGAGCCTGGTCTCGCTGGTCTGGTTCTGCGTGTACGGCGGCACCGCCATCACCCAGGTCCAGCAGAACACCACCGAGTTCTCCGACGACTCCAACGTCCAGCTGTTCCAGATGCTGGCCGCCTACCCGTGGGCGACCTTCACCGGCCTGCTGGTCATGCTGCTGGTGGCGATCTTCTTCGTCTCCGGCGCCGACGCCGCGTCCATCGTCATGGGCACGCTGTCCCAGCGCGGCACCATCGAGCCCAGCCGCTGGGTGGTGATCTTCTGGGGTTCGGTCATGGGTGCGGTCGCCGTGCTGATGCTCGTCACCGGCGGGGAGAACGCACTCGACGGGATCCAGAACCTGACGATCCTGGTCGCCGCGCCGTTCGTGGTGATCATGGTGCTGCTGTGCTTCGCGCTGTACAAGGACCTCCGCCGTGACCCGGTGATCCTGCGCGAGCTGAAGGGCGCCGAGGTCATCGAGCAGGCGGTGGACTGGGCCACCGACAAGCACGGCGACGACTTCTACGTGAAGGTCGGCGTGTTCCCGAAGGACTACTCCGAGGAGCCGTCCGACAACGGGTACGCCAACGGTCCCGGTACCGGCCCCGGTTACACGATGACCGAGCCGGGCGAGGGCCCGTCGGCGTCCGAGGAGTCCGACGGGACGGACTCCGGGGACAAGGACGCGGGCCCGGCCGGGAGCACCGGCGACGGGGCCGCTCCGGCCCGCAAGGACAGCCCGGTCGGCGGCGACTGACCGGTAGCGTCCGCAGCAGACACGGCGGCCGGGTATCCCTGCGGGGATGCCCGGCCGCCGTCGTCGGTACGGGTGCTCCCGGACCGGCACCCGGCGGTGCGGGACACGCCGGGGAGCAGTGGACGGACCCGGACGGGCGGTGACACGGCGTCGACGCACGGTGAGTGGTGGGGAGTGACCCGCGCCCGTCCCGCTCGTTGCACCACAGGGGCTCCCGGTGTCCGGGGGCCCGCCCGCGCGGGAGATCATCACGGGTGGCGGCACCGGGGACGGAAGCCGGTAGTGGATCACCACCCCCTGACCGATCGGATGGAGGGACCTGACACAGTGGGTCGAATGCGTCTCGTGTTCACCCCCGGGGACGACCAGGGGTACGCCGAGGCCCGGAGCCGCCTGCTGGAGCAGTTCCTCGTCTGGGCGCGGCGTCGCCGCGTCGAGGTCGACACCGCGCTGGTCGCGGCGGCCGTCGACTACAAGTACGCCCGGGACCGCCGGCTGGGCCGGTGGACCCGCGCCCACGTCGCCGACGCACTCGGTATGTGGTTCCCCCGCAAGGTGACGGTGCTGGAACCGGACGACGTCGCACCGGCGTTCCACGCCCTCATCGACTTCCTCACCGAGCACGACTGGTTCGATCCGCAGTCCGCCCCGGCGGACGCGCTGCACCGCCAGGTGCTCGACTCCACCCCCGCGTTGCACGACGGCCTGGCCGACGAGCGCAACTACGACCTCGGCAAGTTCTGGGGCGTGCAGCTCCACCGCAACGGGGTGGACCCGGCGGACCCGTCGGCCGTGCAGCGCTTCCTGGACCGGGCGGGGACCGGCGAGGCCGACGTCGACCGGCTCGCGCTCGCCGAGATCATGCGCCGGGACGCCGAGCGCCCCGCGCGCCCCGAGTGGAGCCCGGAGCTGCCGCCGGTGCCGATGCCCGGCGCCGCCGCGCTCGTGGAGGCCGCCGAGCGCTCCGACGCGCTGGACCAGTTGCGCAAGCTGACCGTCTGGGTCCGGGCCGGGCGGAGGCTGACCTCCGACGGCCGTCTCGATCGCGCGGACGCCCTCGATCTCGCCGCCCACCTGCAGCTCGACCACCTCTACCGGGAGACCGCCCGCACCAGCGACGACCTGCCCGAGGTCTCGTTGCTGCTGCGGTGGGCGCGGGCCGCCCGCCTGGTCCGCGTGGTCCGGGGCCGGCTGCTGCCGGTCAAGACCGCGGGCCCGTTGCTGAACCGGCCGATCGAGCTGTGGCGACGGGTGTTCGAGTCGGTCGGCCGCCTGGGCGACAACCTCGGTGGCACCGACGTCTTCGGAGCGCCCTCGCTGTTCGGCATGTCGATGTCCGAGGCGTTCCCGATGCTCTGGGTCGGGCTCTACGCCGCCGGTGGCGGCCCCGTCCCGCTGGAGCACTTCCACCGCCAGGTCCGCGACACCGTCAACGACGACGCCGGCTGCGTGGTCGACGACCTCGCGGGCGACGTCGAGCAGCGGCTCTGGCGCCGCGACGTGACCGCGTTGCTCGACGCCTGCGAGCTGCTCGGCGCGATCGAGCTGAGCGAGACGCTCGACGCCGACGAGCTGGACGACCTCTCGCAGGTGGCGCACCGCGACGATCCGGACCCGACGGTCGTCGCGCTCACCCCGATGGGGCTCTGGGCCGTGCACGAGTACCTGCTGGAGCAGGGCATGCACGTCCCCGCACCCGGCGAGCTGGCCGAGGAGGACCTGGAGTACGTCTGCGTCCGGATGGCCGGCGTCCGGCGTGAGGTCGCCGAGACGGAGCTGGCCGCCTGGGCGCAGGCCCGGGAGCCCGGGGCCGCGGTCCGCGAGCTCGACCGGTTCCTGCGCCGCTGCGAGGTCCCCGCGCACCGGGTCCTGGCGATGCACGCGCTGGCCGCGACCGGCCCGGCCGGCCGGGCCGTGGCGGCGCGGCACCGGCTCCACCTCGCCGAGGCGGGTCCGGCCGGATCCGGCCGCCCGCCGGCCCTGCGGGACCCGGCGGGGGGCCGGGCCGCGGCACCGCACCCGCGGTCGGCCGTGCGGCACAATCTCGAGCCCGCGGGCTGAGGCCCGCGCCCGGTCACATCTGCAGGACGACCTTCCCGGTGACCGTGCGCTCGTCGATCCGGGCCAGCGCCGTCGGGGCCTCGTCGAGCGCGAACCGCTCGCTGACGACGGGATCGAGCGCACCCGAACGCAGGTGCGGGAGCAACGCGTCCCACCCGGCCCGGGTGAACCCGTCCCGGTCCAGGGCGTAGGCGCCCCAGCCGACGCCGCGGACGTCGGTGTTGCCCAGCAGCAGCCGGTTCACCTTCACGGTCGGGATCTCGCCCGCCGTGAAGCCGACGACCATCACCCGGCCCAGCGGGGCGAGGCTGCGCAACGAGTCGGTGAACCGGTCACCGCCGACCGGGTCGACGACCATGTCGACGCCGGCCCCGCCGGTGAGCTCCCGGACGGCGTCCTTGAACCCCTCGACGCCGACGGCGTGCGCGGCACCGGCCCGCCGGGCCACCTCGGCCTTCGCCTCGGTCGAGGTGACACCGATGACCGTGGCCCCCAGCGCGGCGGCCAGCTGGATCACCGCGGTACCGATCCCGCCGGCGGCCCCGTGCACCAGCACCGTCTCCCCCGGCTGCAGCCCGCCCCGGGTGACCAGCGTGAAGTGCGCGGTCAGGTAGTTCATCGGCAGGCACGCACCGGCCGCGAACCCGACCTCGTCGGGCAGCGGCAGCACGGAGCCCTCGGGTACCGACACGATCTCGCCGAACATCCCGGACAGGGCGAACGCGGCGACCCGGTCGCCCGGGGCGAGGCCGCTGTCCGGCCCGGCCTCGCGCACCGTGCCCGCGCACTCCGAGCCCAGCACGAACGGCGGCTCCGGCCGGATCTGGTAGAGCCCGCGGGTCATGAGGACGTCCGGGAAGTTGACCCCGGCCGCCGCGACGTCGACGAGGACCTCGCCGTCACCGCGGACCGGCGGGTCCACCTCGTTCAACCGGACCGCTGAGGGCCCCTCCAACTCGACGACCTGCACTGCGCGCACGTGCTCTCCCCTGCTCCGTCGACGGCGGTGTCACCGCCATCGAATCACGGGAGCGGGCAGCGTGCGGGCGGGCTAGACGGGCTGCGCGTCGCCGTAGCGCGGGGTGCGCGTCTCGCTGAGCGACTCGCACAGTTCGGACAACCGCTGGTCGATCCGGTCCTGCACGCGTTCCAGCGCGTCCAGCTCCAGCATCAGGTCCAGGGCGTCCCGGCCGCGGTCGACGCCGGACAGGGTCCGTTCCAGCTCGGCGCGGCGTTCCACGGTGCGGCGACGGCAGGAGTCGGCGGTCGCCTTGTGGGCGGCGAGCCGGGCCCTCGCGTCGTCGGCCAGGTCGGTGCCGCCGGACACCGAGGCCACTCGTTGCTCCAGCAGGTGCGGGTTCACGTCGATGCTCTCCCGGGGTCGGCGTGGTGGGTGCGCGTCGTCTCGGCGGCGGTCACCGTGACCGCCGCCACACCCACGCTAGCCGATCCGCGTGTGCCACGCATCACACCGATGCCGGACAGACGAACGCCCGGGCGTCACGGCGAGGACACCCGGGCGTGCGGTGGTGGTGCGGTCCGGCTCAGTCGCCGCGTCGCGGACGCGGGATGAGCTCGGCCGGCGTGCGCCGCCGCTCGGCGACCTGGTCGGTGGTGAGGTGGAAGTGCCCGCGCCGGGAACGCCGGCACAGGTAGGCGCGCTGCGAGCGGCCACCGAGGGCCTCCAGCTCGCGGGCCGCGCACTCGGCGGCGTCCCGGTCCGGGTAGATGACCTTGCCGTCGCTGCCGGCGGCGCCACCGGGACCGAAGCGCTCGCGCTCCTCCATCTCGCGCCGCCCCGGGCGGCACACCTCCGGCCGGCCGGAGCGCATGAGCCGGGCGTACCGGGCCAGCACCCGGCCGCGGTCGGCATCGGCGACACCGGGGCCCGACGGCAGGGTCTCGACCGAGCGGCGCGCGGCCGGGATCAACCCCGGGTGCACCGCCGGTGCGCTGTCGAACTGCCCGTTCATCTCGCCTCCACGTCGCCGTCACTTGTGGATCGCTGACGCCATCCTGCCTCGTTACCGGCCGCCGTGGAGTAGCACGATCGTGTCATACGCCACTTTCCGGCAACCCGATGCGGTGACGGACCGTCACTCACCCTACGTCCCGACGCCTGTCCCCGGCCGCTCGTCGCGGCTCCCGCCGGCCCGTCACCCCTGCGGGTACGACCGCTGGTTCATCGCTGTACCGCCGTTCGGCTGCACGTACTCTGAGGCACCGGTCCGGCGTGACATGGGTCACGCCTCGGCGGCGAGCGTCGCGCTCCGCAGGCCGGATCCGCGAGCAGCCGGGGGGCGGGACGATGGCGATCCAGGCCGACACGGGGGTGGGCAGCGGCGTCGGCGGACCGCGCTGGGACGACGTGTTCACCCCGTCCGACCTGACGGCCGGCGTGTTCGACGTGCGCTGGGACCTCCGCCCCCGGGTGCGCCGCTGGCTGGCCGGGCAGAACCTGCCGTTCGCCTCGGGCCGCGAGACCCACCGGCCGGCGATCGACGCGTGGGCCCTGCTCGACGGCGGCGTCGTCGCGGTGTCCGCCGTGACGCTGCCCGGCGGAGGACCGGGACCGGGACCGGTGACGCCCCCCGGCGTCCTCTCGCCGCTGCTCGAACCGGGCATGCGGGTGATCGGGTACCGGACGTTGCGGCTGCTCATCGCCCGGCTCGGCCTGCCCGGCCCGACGCAGCCGCTGCCCGGGGAGCACCGGGACGTCCCCGGCCTGATCGACGACCTCTTCGACACCCGCCGTCCCGACGCGACGGCCGTGGAGCAGGCCGAACTGCTCGCCACCTGCACCGACCGGTCGAGCCTGCGCTGGGTGGTCACGGCGCTGCGGCCCTGACCACGGCCGGACCGGGGCCGTTCTCTTTTCCGTGGACAGAAGTACGCATTCGATGTACTCATGTACGCGCCGGTCCGGAGGCGCCGGCGGCCACGACCGTCGACCACGAGGAGCGGCATGCGACCGTCCACCACCACGGGACCACGCGGGCCACGCACCGGCCGGCACCGCACCCGGGGGCGGCGGCTCGCCGCGGCCGCCGTCGTCGCGGCCCTGGCGACCGTGCCGGTGGCCTGCACGAACGCCCCCGGCAGCGCACCGCCGCCCGCCGGGCCCGCGGCGACGGCCTGGGGGCCCGAACTGGACGCCGTCGTCGACGCGGCGGGCCCCGGCGCCTACGCGGTGTTCGACGCCGACAACACGCTCTGGGCCAACGACCTGACCGAGGCCCTGCTCGCCCGGCTCGACCAGCGCCGGGTACTGGCCTTCGACCGGCTCGACCCGGTCCTGCAGCCGATCCCGATCGCCGGCGGGGAGAGCCTCTACGGCTACTACCTGCGCATCTGCGACACCCTCGGCGACGACGCCTGCTACTACTGGATCGCGGCCGCGTTCTCCGGGGTGCCGATCGGCACGCTGCGCGACGAGGCCTCGGCCATGATCGCCGACGGGCGGCCGATCACGGTCACCTACGCCGAGGACGGCGCACTGGTCCGCGACGAGGTCCGCCCACCGGTCGTGCTCGCCGAGCAGCGCGCGCTGCTGGACCGGTTGCGCGAGCGCGGTATCGCGGTCCGGGCGGTGACCGCCGCGAACGAGGAGATCGCCCGCGCGGTGCTGACCGATCCGGAGCACGGCCTCGGGTTCGCCCCCGCCGACGTGTACGGGGTGGAGTTCCTCGTGCGCGACCCGCAGACCGGCGCGGTCCGCAACGTGCACGACGCGATCAGCGACGGCAGCTTCGGCACCCCGGCCTACCCCGCCGAGGTCCACGACCGCAGCGTCATCACCCCGCTGCTCGTGGAGAACCCCTGGTACCAGGGCAAGCAGGCGACGATCGAGCGGCACATCTCGGCCTACCGGACACCGGTACTGGTCGCCGGGGACGCGAGCAGCGACTGGGCGATGCTCTTCGGCGTCGACACCTCGACCCCGACCTCGGGCGTCCGGCTCTGGGTGGACAAGGGATCACCCGGCCCGGACGCCCTGCGCGAGGAGCAGCGCACCCGGGCCGAGGAGCAGCGCGACGCAGGCGTGCCGGTCGACGCCGACCGCGGCTGGCTGGTGCGGACCCAGGAGGAGCTGCGGCCGGGGTGACCCGGCTCAGCCCGCCGCGACCGGGCCGCCGATGGCCCGGCGGGCCAGCGCCTCGACCTGCTCCCGGGACGGCGCCGGGTCGGCGAGCGACCCCTGCAGGACCAGGCCGCAGAACAGCGCCGCCAGCATCCGGCCGGTGAGCGGGTCGGTGCGCGAGGCGAAGATGTCGACGAGCGCGTCGTCCCAGTCCGCGCTCGCCGAGCGCAGGTGCGGGTGGTGCAGCGCCGCGACGTAGAGGTCGTACTCCGCGATCGTCGCCCGCCGGCTCGCGTCCAGCTGGCCCGCCACCAGGTCGGCCCACTCCGCGGCGAAGTCGGCGTCCCCGGGCAGGCCGATCACCCAGTCCCTGAGCTGCTCGACGTTGCGCCGCGACGCCTCCTGCAACGCGGCCTCGAGCAGATCCTCCAGCGTCGTGAAGTGATAGGTCGTCGACCCGACCGGGACCTCGGCGACCGCCGCGACGGCCCGGTGGGTCAGCCCCGGCAGGCCCTTGTCCGCGACGACCCGGATCGCCGCGTCGGCGATCCGGGCGCGACGCCCGGGATCGTTCGGCCCGCGCCTGCCCGGCCGCCCGGCCACCGCCATCTCCGCACCCCTTGCCCGTTTCGTGCCGACGTCGCGCGGTTCGCGCCGTTGCGTCACACAGCTCTTACACGGTGGCAGTGACGGGGAGCCCGCCCTGGTCCACCATCCGTGTACCTCTGTACACGAAAAATGTACAAATGTACTAAAACGCCCATATGGCCCGACCGAAGGAGACTCCCACATGAGCAGCCCGGAGCCGGGACCAGCCGCCTCGCCCACGCCGCGCTCGCCGGGAGCCGGCCCCGGCGGTACCCACGGCCCGGACGACTCGCTGGCCGAGTTCGGCTACCAGGCGACGCTCGAACGCAGCATCGGCAGGTTCGCCAGCTTCGCCGCGGGCGTCAGCTACATCTCCATCCTCACCGGGACCTTCCAGCTGTTCTACTTCGGGTTCGGCAGCGGCGGGCCCGCCTACTGGTGGTCCTGGCCCATGGTGTTCGCCGGCCAGCTGATGGTGGCGCTGTGCTTCGCCGAGCTCGCCGGGCGCTACCCGGTCGCCGGCTCGGTCTACAACTGGTCCAAGCAGCTGGCGCCGCAGGGCGTGTCCTGGCTGGCCGGCTGGATGATGTTCACCGCGTCGGTGGTGACGCTGGCCGCGGTCGCGCTGGCCATGCAGGTCACGCTGCCGCAGATCTGGTCCGGCTTCCAGCTCTGGGGCGACGGCACCGGGGACTACGACTTCGGGGTCAGCGCCGTGCTGTGGGGCGCGATCCTCATCCTGGGCACCACGCTGGTGAACGCGTTCGGCGTGAAGCTGATGTCGCGGATCAACTCCACCGGGGTGTTCATCGAGCTGATCGCCGCGATCGTCATCGTCGTCGTGCTGGCGGTGAACACGGTGAACCCGCCGACGGTGCTGTTCGAGACCGCGGGCTACGGGGCGGACGCGCCCGGCGGGTACGCTGGCGCGTTCCTGCTCGCCGCGATCGCCTCGGCCTACGTCATGTACGGCTTCGACACCGCGAGCTCGCTCGGCGAGGAGACGGTGGACCCGCGGCGCACCGCACCCACGGCGATCCTACGGGCCGTCGTCGCCTCGTTCGTGATCGGCGGCCTCATCCTGCTGTTCGGCATCCTCGCCGCCCGGGACCTGTCCGACCCGGCGCTCGGGGAGAGCTCCGGCGGCCTGCAGCTGATCATCCTGCAGGTGCTCGGCGGTCCGCTCGGCATCGTGTTCCTCGGGGCGATCGTCGTCGCCATCCTCGTCTGCTCGCTCGCCGTGCACACCGCGGCGATCCGGCTCATGTTCGCGATGGCCCGGGACAACGCCCTGCCCGGCGGTACCAGCCTGGCCCGCATCCACCCCCGGTTCCGGACGCCGGTGCTGCCCGCCGTGCTGATCGGCGCCGGCTCGGTGCTCATCCTGGTGCTCAACATCGGCACACCGGAGATCTTCACCGCGGTCACCAGCGTCGCGATCATCATGATCTACCTCGCCTACCTGCTGGTGACGGTGCCGATGCTGGTCCAGCGGCTGCGCGGCCGGTGGCCGGGGCCGGCGGCCGCGCACTCCGGGTACTTCTCGCTCGGCCGGCTCGGACTCCCGGTGAACGTGCTCGCCGTGCTCTGGGGCGCGGCGATGGCGGTCAACCTGGCCTGGCCGCGGGCCGACGTCTACGGCGAGGGCGTCCTGCGCTTCGTCGCGTTCCTGTTCATCGGCGCCGTCGCCGCGCTCGGCCTGCTCTGGTACGGCCTGCGGGGCCGGCACCGGATCGGGACGCTGCCCGAGCACGCCGCCCGGCTCGACCCGGCGGCCGGGCAGGGCTGACCCGTCCCCGGCCGGCTGGCAGGCTGACCGGGTGACGAACTGGACCAGTGACGAGTGCGCCGCCCACTGGGGCGTGCAGGTGGGGACCTGGAACTCCTACGTCAGCCGCGGCCAGGCGCCCGCACCGCAGGACGGGCCGGCCGGGGACGGACGCCGGGTGTGGGACGCCGACGCCGTGCGCGCGTGGCCCCGCCCGGGCGTCGGGCGCCGGCGGACCTCCGGCGACGCGGAGGACCTCCTGGACCGCATGCGCGCGACCGGCGAGGAGCTGGAGGAGCTGCGCCGGCGCCAGCGCGAGCTGCTGCGGGCCGGGCGCGGCGCCGGCTGCGAGATCAGCGCGATGGCCTCGGCGCTGGGGATCTCCCGGCAGACCGCGTACGCCTGGTTGAAGGACTGACCCGGCTGGTCGAGACTGCGTGCGGCACACCGCCACGACAGGGGACGACAGGGGGACGCACCATGGTCTCGGCACAGCCACAGCCCCAGGCGGACCCGCAGGTGCGGGCCGCGGTCCGGACCGCGACGGTGCGGCTGCTCCCGCTGCTCGGCCTGGCGTACCTGCTCAACTACATCGACCGGGTCAACGTCGGCTTCGCCGCCCTGCGGATGAACGCCGACCTCGGGCTCTCCGCCGCCGCGTACGGTCTCGGGGCCGGATTGTTCTTCGTCGGGTACTTCTTCTTCGAGGTGCCCTCGAACGTCATCCTGCACCGGGTCGGCGCCCGGCTCTGGATCGCCCGGATCATGGTCACCTGGGGCATCGTCGCCTCGGCGACGGCGTTCATCCAGGGCGAGGTCGGGTTCTACGTCGTCCGGGTGCTGCTGGGCATCGCCGAGGCCGGCTTCTTCCCGGGCATCATCCTGTACCTGACCTACTGGTTCCCCCGGGTCGACCGGGCCCGGATCGTGGCGTTGTTCTTCCTGGCCGTCCCGCTGTCCTCGGTCGTCGGCGGCCCGCTGTCCACCTGGCTGATCGAGGTGGGCGGCGCGGTGCCCGGGTTCGACGCCGGGTGGCGCTTCATGTTCTTCGTCGAGGGCATCCCGGCGGTGCTGCTCGGCATCGCCGTGCTGTGGCTGCTGCCGGACCGGCCGTCCGCCGCCCGCTGGCTGCGTCCGGAGCGGGCCACCGCGCTGGAGGCGACGCTCGCCGCCGAGGACGCCGCCCAGGCCGGTCACGACCGCGGCATCGGTGCCGCGCTGCGCGACGTGCGGGTGATCGCGCTGGCAGCCGTCTACTTCGGCATCGTCTTCGGGCTCTACGTGCTCGCCTTCTTCCTGCCGCAGATCGTCGCCGGCTTCCAGGAGCAGTTCGGCACGGAGTACTCGCTGATCGAGGTCGGGCTGATCACCGCCGTGCCGTACGCGATCGCGTCGGTGGCGATGGTGCTGTGGGCCCGGCACTCCGACCGCACCGGGGAGCGGGCACTGCACGTCGCGGTACCGGCCGTCGTCGGGGCGGTCGCGATCGCCGCCGCGCTGGCGATGCCGTCGCCGCTGCTGGTGATGGCCTGCGTGACGGTGTGCGCGGTCGGGGTGTTCACCGCGATCCCGCCGTTCTGGTCACTGCCCAACGCGTTCCTGACCGGGTTCGGCGCGGCCGCGGGGATCGGCCTGGTGAACTCGTTCGGGAACCTGTCCGGCTTCGTCGGGCCGTTCGTGACCGGCTGGCTGACCGACCTCACCGGCGACTCGCAGGCCGGGATGTGGGTGGTGGCGGCGATGATGCTGATGTCGGCGCTGATCGTCCTGGGCTTCCGGCGCTCGGCCCGGGACCGGGCCGCGGACCGTCGCTGACCTCGCCCCGGCGCCGTCAGTACCCCATGGCCCCCGCGTAGCCGGATATCCCGACGGCGATCGCCGTCGTCGTGACGACCAGCGTGGCCAGCGCGAACGGCCAGGAGATCCGGCGCGCGACGATGCGCAGCACGGTCATCGCCAGACCGGCGATCCCCGCGGCGACGGCCACCGCCAGGGATCCCGCCACGGCCACCCGCAACCGGACGGAGCTGCAGTCCGGCGGCGGGCAGTAGTCGAGGAAGGCCAGCACGGCGCCGACCACGCCGACGACGACGAGCGCACCGGTCACGAGCAGCGCCGTGACCGAGAGGCCGACGTCCCAGCCGATCATCGGCGGGCAGGCGGAACCGGTACGCGGGGAACCGGTCGGCACCATACGGGCACGGTACCCGTAGCGCCCGGAGTGGGACAGATCGGACACCGCCGTGACAGGGCGCTCACCTGCCGGGCAGCGGGTCGGCCCGTGCGCCGTCCTGGCAGCCCGGGCACCAGTACAGCCGGCGGGCGCGGAACTCCTGCTGGGCGATCGGCGTGCCGCAGACCAGGCAGGGCTGCCCGGTGCGCCGGTAGGCGTAGACGACGCTGGCACACACCGAGCCCCGGTCCGGAGGTTCCAGCAGGGCCGGGTCGTGGTCCGGGTACAGGGTCTCGATCCGCCCGCGCCGCTCGCCGGCCCGCAACAGCTCGGTCAGGTCGTCCCACAGCACGCCGAAGGACGTGTCGTCCAGGTCGCGGGCCGGGAGCATCGGGTCGAGACCGGTGCGGAACAGGGTCTCCGCCCGGAAGACGTTCCCCAGCCCGGCGATCACCGACTGGTCCATGAGCACCGCGGCGAGCGGCGCCCGGGAGCGGGCGAAGCGCTCCCGCACCCGGCCGGGATCGGCGTCGCCGCGCAACGGGTCCTCGCCCAGGCGGGCGCGCACCGCCGTGACCTGCCCGTCGTCGAGCAGCTCGCAGGCCGCCGGGCCGCGCAGGTCGGCGTAGTGGGTGGCGCCGGCGATCCGCATCCGGACCTGACCGCGGGGCGGCTCCGCGGGCGTCCGCCGGTTCGCGAACCGGCCCCACAGGCCCAGGTGGACGTGCACCACCGTGTCCGGCCCGTAGTGCTGGAACAGGTGCTTGCCGTGCGCCTCGACCCGTTCCAGCACCCGTCCGTCGACGACCGCGGCCCCGGTCCCGAACCGGCCCTGCGGACTCGACACGGCGACCGGACGGCCCGCGTACCGGCGCTGCTGCAGCCGGGCGAGCCGGTGCACGGTGTGTCCCTCGGGCATGACCGTCAGCCTCCCCCGGGCCGGCCGGTCGCGCCCGCCGGGACGGCGTCCGGGCTCAGGCGGCGGCGTGCGCCGGTGCGCTCCGGCGGGCGGCGAGGAGGTGGTCGACCGAGAACCGGCCCGGGCCCACCGCGGCGAGCGCGAGCGCACCGGCCGCGATCACGCCGACGAGCTCCCAGCCGCCGGCGTCGACGAACACCGTGACCCCGAAGTGCACGAACAGGAACGCACCCGCCATCGCGACGACCACGGCCAGGCCCGCGACGGCCGTCGCGGCACCGGCGATCAGCAGCAGTCCCCCGGCCAGCTCGACGGTCATCACGAACAGGGCGGAGACCGTCGGCAGCGGGATGCCCATGGCGGCGAAGCCACCGGACACACCACCGACGCCCGAACCCAGCTTCTGCAGGCCGTGCGCGATCAGGACGACGCCGACGACGAGCCGGGCGAGCAGCAGCGCGACGTCGGAGTACGGGGCGGGGAGCGGACGCATGACGGTGACCTCGCAATGATTGAGCGTTCACGTTTCGCCCGCGACCCTAACGGTGTGCCCCGTTCGGCGGCAGCACCCGCGGCCGGATGCGCACGAGGTCACACCGGATCCCGGCGTGCGGGGCGGCGCCGCCCGGGGTGGACTGGACGGCGTGCCGCCTGCCTACTCCACGCTGTCCCACCTCGAGTGCTCCCGGACCGGTGACCGGTACGACGCCGACACCGTGCAGGGCACCTCGCCGGACGGGGCGCCGCTGCTCGCCCGCTACGACCTGGACCGGGCCCGCTCGCTCGTGACCCCGGCCGACATCGCCGCCCGGCCGCCGGACCTGTGGCGTTACCACGAGGTGCTGCCGGTCCGGGACCCCGCGCACGTCGTGACCATGGGCGAGGGCATGACGCCGCTGCTGCCGCTGCCCCGGGCCGGGGCCCGGCTCGGCCTGCCCGGGCTGCTGATGAAGGACGAGGGGCTCGTCCCGACCGGCGCGTTCAAGGCCCGCGGCGCGGCGGTCAGGGTGTCCCGGGCGGCGGAGCTGGGCGTGCGGGGCGTCGCGATGCCGACCAACGGCAACGCCGGTGCCGCCTGGGCCTGCTACGCCGCGCGGGCCGGGCTCGGTGCGCTGATCGCCATGCCGGTCGACGCCCCGGAGATCACCCGCCGGGAGTGCGTGGTCAGCGGCGCCGAGCTGTACCTCGTCGACGGGCTGATCGGCGACGCCGGACGGCTGGTGGCCGACGCCGTCGGACGGCGGGACGGGTACCAGGACACCTCGACCCTGCGGGAGCCGTACCGGATCGAGGGCAAGAAGACGATGGGCTACGAGATCGCCGAGCAGCTCGGCTGGCGGTCCCCGGACGTCGTCCTCTACCCCACCGGCGGCGGGGTCGGGATCATCGCGATCCACAAGGCGCTGCGTGAGATGGCCGAGCTCGGCTGGATCGAGGGCCCGATGCCCCGGCTGGTGGCCGTGCAGGCGCAGGGCTGCGCGCCGATCGTGGACGCGTTCGACGCCGGTCTGCGCAGCTCCGTCGCACCGGCCGACCCGCGGACGGTCGCGTTCGGGATCACCGTCCCGAAGGCGCTGGGCGACTTCCTCGTGCTCGACGCCGTGTACGACACCGGGGGCACCGCGGTCGCCGTGTCCGACGACGAGCTGCTCGCCGCCGAGCACGCGCTCGCCAGGGACGAGGGCACCTGGATCTGCCCGGAGGGCGCCGCCTGCGTCGCCGCGGCCGGACGGTTGCGCGAGTCCGGCTGGCTCGACGGGTCCGAGGAGGTCGTCGTGCTCAACACCGGCAGCGGGCTGCTCTACCCGGACACGGTGCCGGTCGACCCGGCGGTGCTCCCGGCCGACGGCCGTATCCCCTGACCCGGGCCCGCCCACGGCGGTGCCCGGACCCATGGGGCACCCTGTCACGCGTGCCACGCCTGCGACCGTCGTCCCCGGAGCCCCCCGCCGCACTCTCCCGGTACTGGCGGTCCTACGTGGCCGACTGCACCGAGCAGGTCGAGCGGTTCCACCGGATCACCTCGGTGATCACCGCCATGCAGGTCCGGACCTGGCTGACCGAGATCGGCAAGCGGCTCGACACGGAGCTGGAGGCGGTGCAGCGGCTGGCGTCGGTCGGCGACTCGATCGAACCGGCGCGGTTCCGGATCACCGAGCCGCCGGCCCGGCGGATCGCGAACCGGCTGGACAAGGCGAAGGCCTCGCTCAAGCACTCGGTGGACCAGGCGGCCGAGATCGCCGAACAGGCCGTCCTCGACCCGACGCACGACGACGTCCGGGTCCACCTCAAGGTGCTCAACGAGCAGGTCGGCCGGCTCGCTATCGCGGCGCCGGTCGAGGGCGAGCAGGACGCGGAGCCGCGCCGGCGACTCTGGCGCCGCGCCTGATCGGCGGCCCGCGGACACGCGGGCCCCGGTCGCCTCGAAACCGTCGGGCCCAGCGGGCAGGATGGGCCGCATGACGACCACCGAGCCGAAGCACTCCGGCCTCGACCTCAGCTGGGTCGATCCCGGCGTCCGCCCCCAGGACGACCTGTTCGCCCACGTCAACGGCCGGTGGCTGGCGACCCACGTGATCCCCGAGGACCGCGCGCAGGACGGGGCGTTCCGGGTGCTGCGCGACCGCGCCGAGGAGCAGGTGCACGCGATCGTCACCGAGTGCGCGTCCGCGGAGCAGGCACCGGGCACCGAGGCCGGCAAGGTCGGGGACCTCTACACCTCGTTCATGGACGTCGAGAAGGTCGAGGAGCTCGGCGTGGCCCCGCTGCGGCCACTGCTCGACGAGGTCTACGCCGCGACCGACCGGGCCGCGCTGGCCGGTGTGCTGGGCCGCCGGCAGCGGGAGGGCCGCGCCGCCCTGTTCGGTGAGTTCATCGCGACCGACGCCCGCGACTCCACCCGCTACCTGGTCAACCTCAACCAGGCCGGCCTCGGCCTGCCGGACGAGGCGTACTACCGCGAGGAGGGTTCGGCCGCGATCCGCACCGCCTACGTCGAGCACCTGCAGCGGCTCGCCCAGCTGGTCGGGCTCGCCGAGCCGGAGCGGGTCGCGGAGCAGGTCATGGACCTGGAGACCGCGCTGGCCGCGGAGTCCTGGGACAACGTCACCAACCGGGACGCGGAGAAGACCTACACGCTCCTGACCCGCGCGCAGCTGCGTGAGTCGGCCCCCGGCTTCGACTGGCCGGAGTGGGAGACCGCGCTGGGCGTCCCGGCGCACTCCTACGACGAGGTGATCGTCCGGCAGCCGAGCTTCGTCACCGCCACTGCGGCGCTGTGGGCGCAGCGCCCGGTGGAGCAGTGGCAGGCGTGGCTGGCCATGCACGTGGCGAGCGCGGCGTCGGAGTACCTGTCCGCGGCGCTGGTCGAGGAGGACTTCGACTTCTACGGCCGCACCCTGTCCGGCACCCCCGCGCTGCGCGAGCGCTGGAAGCGGGGCGTGTCGCTGGTCGAGGGCGCGCTCGGCGAGGCCGTCGGGAAGCTCTACGTCGAGCGGCACTTCCCGCCCCGGGCCAAGGAGCGGATGGAGGAGCTCGTCGCCAACCTGGTCGAGGCCTACCGGCAGTCGATCTCCGGGCTGGACTGGATGAGCCCGGCGACCCGCGAGCGCGCCCTGGACAAGCTCGGGCGCTTCACCCCGAAGATCGGCTACCCGGCCCGCTGGAAGGACTACGCCGACCTCACGATCGAGGCGGGCGACCTGCTGGGCAACGTCAGCCGCGCGGCCCAGTGGCGGCACGACTTCGAGTACGCCAAGATCGGCGGCCCGGTCGACCGCGACGAGTGGCTGATGACCCCGCAGACGGTGAACGCCTACTACCACCCGCGGATGAACGAGATCGTGTTCCCGGCGGCGATCCTGCAGCCGCCGTTCTTCGACGCCGACGCCGACGACGCGGCCAACTACGGCGGCATCGGCGCGGTGATCGGCCACGAGATCGGCCACGGTTTCGACGACCAGGGCTCCCGCTACGACGGCGACGGCAACCTCACCGACTGGTGGGAGGCCGCCGACCGGGCCGAGTTCGAGTCCCGCGCGGCGATGCTGGTCGAGCAGTACTCGAACCTCTCCCCCGCCGGGCTGCCCGAGCACAAGGTCAACGGCGCGCTCACCGTCGGCGAGAACATCGGCGACCTCGGCGGCCTGACGATCGCGCTCAAGGCGTACGCGATCGCCAACGACGGGGCCGAGCCCCCGGTCCTCGACGGCCTGACCGGCGAGCAGCGGGTGCTCTTCGGCTGGGCCCAGGTGTGGCGGGCGGTCACCCGGGACGCGGAGGCGATCCGCCGGCTGGCGATCGACCCGCACTCCCCGCCGGACCTGCGCTGCAACGCGGTCGTGACGAACCTCGACACCTTCCACGAGGCGTTCGGGGTCGCCGAGACCGACGCGCTGTTCACCGAGCCGGGCAAGCGGGTCCGGATCTGGTGACGGCACCCCGGCGCCGGGTTCGACGCCCGGCGCCGGGGTACCCGGGCGCCATGACCGAGAAGTTCGCGAAGGGCACCTGGGTGGCGTGGAACTGGGGCAACGGCACCCCCACCGGCAAGGTGGTGGAGTCGGCGACCGACCGCATCGAGCGGACGATCAACGGCTCGGCGCAGTCCCGCAACGGCACCGACGACAACCCCGCCTACGTGCTGGAGCAGGAGGACGGTCAGACCGTGCTCAAGCTCCACTCCGAGCTGAAGAAGGCGTGAGCCGCCGGCGGCGGCGCCGGACGAGCAGGTAGACCACGACGAGCAGCCCCAGGAACGGCACACCCGCCTTCCAGGCCGTCGAGAACTGCTCGGTGAACGGCGTCGTCGCCAGTACCGCGGCGACGAACAGCATCGCCGCGACGGTCGTGTAGGGCGCCCCCGGCAGCCGGACCGGGGAGCGCTCCCCCGGGTGCGCCCTGCGGAACGCCAGGTGACTCGCGAAGATCAGCAGCCAGGTGGTCAGCGCCCCGAACAGCGCCAGCCCGACGAGCAGCGGGAACGCGGTGTCCTCGGCGAACACCGACACCAGCGACGCGAGTGCGAGACCGGCGGCGGACAGCGCCAGTGCCCGCTGCGGTGCGCCCCGCCGGTTGGTGCGCGCCAGTGCCCGGGGGGCGTAACCGTCCACCGCGAGCGAGTAGGTCATCCGGGCGGTGACGTAGAGGTTGGTGTTCATCGCCGACAGCGCGGCGGTGAGCACGACGACGTTCATGACCGCGGCCGCGGCCGGCACCCCGGCCTGGGCGAACAGCCGCACGAACGGTGACTCGGAGACGCTGTCCCCGGTGGAGACGGTGTTCCACGGCACCAGCGTGACGACGACGAGCATCGCTCCGATGTAGAACACCGCCAGCCGCAGCACCGTCCGCCGGGCCGCCCGCGGGATGTCCCGGCCCGGGTCGCGCGACTCCGCGGCGGTCACCGCGACCGCCTCGGTCCCGAGGAACGAGAACGTCACGACGGTCAGCGCCAGCCAGATCGCCCCGAGCCCGTTCGGTGCGAACCCGCCGTGGCCGGTGAGCGCACCGAGACCGGCGGGTTCCTGCCCGGGCAGCCCGAACACGATCGCGGTGAGGCCGACGGCGATGAAGGCGACGACGGTCACCACCTTGATCATCGCGAACCAGTACTCGGTCTCGCCGAAGAACCGCACCGCGCCGGCGTTGATCGCCAGCATGATCACCGAGAACCCGACCACGGGGATCCACAGCGGCAGCTCCGGGTACCAGAACCGCAGGTAGAGCCCGGCGGCGACGACCTCACTGCCGACGTTGACGACCTGTGCCGCCCAGTAGATCCAACGCTGCACGAACCCCGGCCCGTCGCCGAGGTAGCGCTGGGCGACCGGCCCGAACCCACCCGCCTCGGGATGACGCACCACCATCTCGGCCAGCGCGTACGCCAGCGCGAGGGCGACGACCGCGGCCACCGCGTAGGCGACGATGACCGCGGGCCCGGCGATCGAGATGGCGAGCCCGGAACCGAGGAACAACCCGGTCCCGATCGCCCCGCCGACGGCGATCATGCCGATCTGCCGGCCGTCCAGGTCCCGGCGCAGTCCCGGACCGGTGTCGTCCGAGCCGTCCGCGCTGCCTGCGCCGTCTGCGCCGTCTGCGCCGTCCATCCTGCTCCTCGTGCTCGCCCCTCACGCGGCCCCGGTCGGGGGCCGGCGCGCGCGTCGACGCGCATCCCGGACGGTGTGCCGGGGTGCAACGGTCGGGGATCGTCGCACGGCGCCGCCGGGGCCGGACCGGCGGTCGTCCGGTCAGCTCGGACCGGGGTCGCCACCGGATCGCCGACCGCTCGTCACACGACGCGGCGGCGGACCGGGCGATCCCGAGGAGTCCCCGGTGCAGTCCTGCCGCCGGCCCGGGGCGGCACCTCAGGCCAGGACCGGACCCTCCGGCGGCGGGTCGGCGAGCGCCCGCCGGTACCAGACGACGTCCCGCCACCGGCCCAGCTTCCAGCCGACCCCGGGGAAGACCCCGACCTCGGTGAACCCCAGCGACCGGTGCAGCCCGACGCTGGCGTCGTTCGGCAGCGTCAGCACCGCGACCGCCACGACCATCCCGCGCTCGGCCAGCCGGTCCAGCAGGTCGGTGTAGAGCGCCCGGCCGGCGCCGCGGCCACGGGCGTCGGGGTGCAGGTAGACGCTGACCTCGCAGGTCCACCGGTAGGCCTCCCGCGGCTTGAACGGGGCTCCGTAGGCGTAACCCAGCACCGTGCCGTCCGGATCGGTCCCGACCCGCCAGGCGTGGTGCCGCCGCGCCGTGGCGATCCGGCCGGCCATCTGCGCCGCGTCCGGCGGCTCGGACTCGAAGCTGACCGCGGTACCGGTCACGAACGGCGCGTAGATCGCGGCGCAGGCCCCGGCGTCGGCGGACGTTGCGTCCCGTATGTGCACCTCCGCATCGAATCACGGTGCCACGGGGCCGTCCGGAGGAGCAGGATCGAGCCGTGACGACGACAGCTCCCCCCGCCGCCCGGACCGGCCTGCTGTCGGTGGTGCTGGGACTGCTGTTCGGCCTCGCCGGGACGTCGACGTCCGGGGTCACGGTCGCGTTGCCCAGCCTCGCCGGCGACCTGGACGTGTCGACGGCGACGGCGACCTGGATGGTCAGCGGCTACGCGGTCGCCCTCGCGGTCGCGACGCCGGTGTACGGGCGGCTGGCCGACGCCGTCGGCGTCCGTGTGCCGCTGTGCTCCGGGATCGCGCTGCTCGTGCTCGGCGCGCTCGGCGCGGCCCTCGCACCGAACTTCGGCCTGCTGATGGCGGCCCGGGTGGTGCAGGGTGTCGGCGCCGCGGCGATCCCGGTGCTGGCGGCCGCGCTGCTCAGCGCCCGGACACCGGAGGACGGCCGCGGGGCGGTGCTGGGCCGGCTCGCCGGTACCTCCGCGGTGCTCTCCACCCTCGGGCCGCTGATCGGCGGGGCGCTGACGACGGCGGGCGGCTGGCGGGCCGCCGTCGCGCTGCCGGTCGTCGGGGTGCTGACGCTGCCGTACCTGTGGCGCCGGTCGGTCGTCGCGGGGGACGGCGCGCGGCCCGATCCGCTCGGCGCGCTCATCGTCGCGACCGCGGTCTCCGGGCTGGTCCTGCTGATCCAGTCACCGAGCGCGGGGACCGCGGCCGCCGTGACGGGTGCGGTGCTGCTGGCACTCGGCATCCCCGCGACGGCGGCCTGGGTGCGGCGCAGGCCGGACGGCTTCCTGCCCCGCGCCGTGGTCGCGAACCCGACCGTCGTCCGGTCCTCGCTGTGCGCCGCGGCGATCCCGGCCAGCTGGTTCGCGCTGCTGCTGGGGATCCCGCTGGAGCTGAGCGAGCGCGGCTGGACGCCGCTGACCACCGGCCTGGTGCTGGTGCCCGCGGCCGTCGTCGCGCTCGCCTGCCCGCCGCTGTCCGCGCTGCTGCAGCGCCGGATCGGCCCGGCCCGGACCCTGGTCGTCGCCTGCGCCGCGACGATCGCCGGGCTGCTCACCGCGGTCGTCGGGGTCGCCGCGCACCAGCCGTGGGTCCTCGCGCTCGCACCGGTGCTGGTCACCCTGGCGTTCGGGACCGGGCAGCCGGCGATGATCGCGGCCGTCGGCGGGGCGGTGCCCGCGCACCGGCGCAGCGGCGCGATCGGCGTCGCCACGCTGTGCTTCCTGACCGGCGCCGGGATCGGCGCCGCACTCATCGGCGGGTTCGCGCCGGTGCTCGGGCTGACCGCGGCGCTGGCGCTGCTGCTCGTCCTGCCGCTGCTGGGGCTGGCCGGGCTGCTCCGCGCGGCCCGCAGGAGCTGAGCCGGGCCGTCACCGCCGCGCGACCGGCGCACCGCGGTAGGTGAGCCGGCGCAGCAGCACCTCGGCCGGCCCCGGCGCCCCGCGCCGCTCCAGCAGCACCGCGAACACCAGCGTCACCAGCCACACCCCGACGGCGTAGAGCGCCATCCCCGCGCTGCCCAGCGACGCCCCGAGACCGAGCCCCCACGCGGCCAGCACCGGCGCGCACAGCACCGACTGGCCCACGTAGCAGCTCAGCGAACGCTTCCCGACCGCGGTGACGGCCGACGACACCGGGCCGGGCGCCCGCCCGGCGAGCCGGTGCCCGATCAGGCCGAACACCGCGACGTACCCGATCCCGCAGGCCACGCCGGTGGCCATCTGGAGCCCGCTGAACATCCACAGCACGCCGTCGAGGCCGCCGACGACCCCGGTGTGGGCCAGCGCGTGCGGCAGGCCGGCACCCCAGCCCACGGCGATCCCGGCGACGGCGGTGACCCGCAGCAGCCGCAGGTGGTCCTGCGGCCGCTCGAGCACCCGGCGCCGCGCCGACCACATGCCGAGCAGGACCGCGGCCGGGACGGCCAGGCCGAGCACGCCCTGCGCCGGCGTCAGCACCGCCCACAGCGCCAGCCGGTCCCCGACCGCCGCGATGACCGACGTCTCCGAGGCGCTCGCGGTCATCGACGCGGGCATGCCGGCGCCGGCGGGCGGGACCTGGCCGAACTGCAGCGCCGCCCAGCCACCGACCATCGACAGGGCGGCGACCAGCGTCAGCACGCCGGTCGCGACACCCGCCCACACGAGCAGGGTGCGGTCGGCACGCCGGACGAACAGCCACACCAGCAGCAGGCCGCACAGGCCGTAGGCACCGAGCACGTCGCCGCCCCAGAGCAGGGCCGCGTGCACGAACCCGAACACGAGCATCCAGAGGTTGCGGCGCTGCAGCAGCCGCGACGCCGCCCGCTCCGGGACCCCGCGCTCGCGCTGGCGCCGGTGGATGACGGCCATCCCGTAGCCGAACAGGAACGCGAACATCGGGTAGACCCGCATGTCGACGCCGGTGATGATCACCGCCTGCACGACCCGGTCGAGGACCGATCCGTCGACGGGGTGGAAGCCGGCCGCCGAGTGGGCCCGCCCGTAGAGGTAGAACGGCGTGTTCGCGAGCGCGATCAGCAGCAGCATCGCCCCGCGGGCCAGGTCCGGTGCCGGTGCCCGGCCGGACGCTCCCAGCGGTCCCGCCGGTTCCGCACGTGTACTGCCGACCGTCATCGTCGCCCCCCGTGAACCTCGCCCCACCCGGGGTCCAGCACACCGGGACCGGACCGGAGGAGTCAACACGAAAAGGACGAAAGGCGCGTGCCGATGGTCTACGGCGCGGCCGACGCCGGGCGGGTCAGCGCCAGCCGAGCTTCTCCGTGCAGGCGGGCCACGCCGTCCAGCCCTGCTCCTCCTGCACGGAACGGGCGACGGCGATCTGCTCGGACTTCGACGCGTCCTCCGGGCTCCCGGCGTACTGCGTGCCGCCGAACTCCTGCCAGGTCGACGGCGTGAACTGCAGGCCACCCTTGAACCCGTTGCCGGTGTCGGCCTGCCAGTCGCCGGTGCTCTCGCAGTGCGCGAGCCGGTCCCAGGTGGCGGTGCGTGCGGTCGACGGTGCGCCGGTCGATCCGGACGCGACCGACTCCTCCGACGTCCCGGCCGACTCCGAGGTGCCTGCCGACTCCGACGATCCGGACCCCGACGATCCGGACGACTCCGACGACTCCGCCGCCAGCCCCGTCCCGGCCAGGCCGAGGGGCGCCACGGCCACCGCCGCGGCGGCCCCGATCCGGCCGATCGCCCGTCCGGTGCCGGTGGGCCTGCGGTGCCGTCCTGCCATGCCTGCCTCCTTCGCTGGGGAACGTTCCTGCGCCCGCCGGCCCGGGATCCCCCGGCCCGTGGCGGGCGGCGGCCACGGTAGGCACGGCTCCGGAGCACTCGCCCGGGCCGATCACGCTCGTCGTGCGACACCACGACGAGCGGCCGGTCCTCCGCGGTCGGCGACGACCGGAATCACCCGTCCGTGGCGGCGGGCGTCAGGACGCGTCCCCGGCGGCGGCCGGCCGTCCTCCCCGCGCGCACGGCGCTCCCCGCGGTGACCGGACGGACCGGGGCGGGCGGCACTCCCCGAGGTGGCCGGGCAGACCGGCGTTCCCTCAGGTGGCCGGGCAGACCGGCCCGGGAACCGGTGACCTGCGGCCGAGCACCGTCGCGACGAGGGCCAGCACGACGACCAGCCCGCCGTAGACCAGCGCCGTCGGACGCAGCCCCACCATCGTCGCCGCCGTGCCCGCGACGAGCGCCGGCACGCTGAACGACAGGTAGGCGAGCGTGTAGGTCGCCGCGAACAGCTCGCCCCGCTCGTGCGGCGCGGCCAGCGTCGCCAGGGTCCCGAACGTCGCGAACGCCGCGGCACCGAAGCCGGTCCCGGCCACCAGCGTGCCGACCGCCGCGACCGCGAGGACCCCGGACGCCGCACCGGCCAGCGTCACCAGGATCCCGGTGCCCAGCAGGGCCGCGGCGGGTGCCAGCACCCGGCCGGGGGTGCGCCCGCGCAGCAGGAACGCGGTGAGCGCCCCGGTCAGGCACAACGCCGCCACGACCAGCCCGCCGACCAGGTGGTCGCCGACGCCGAAGAGCTGGACGACGACCGACGGGCCGAGGGACAGGTACAGCCCCGCGACCGCCCAGCTCGCCACCAGGATCGGCACGAGCCCGGCGAACCCGGCCCTGGCCCGCGGCGGGATCCCCACCCGGGGCCGCAACGACCGCCACACCCCGGCGCGGCGGTCCACCGTCTCCGGGACCAGCGCGACGAGCAGCAGCACGACCAGCAGGCCGGCCGCCAGCAGCGCCCACACGAGCCGGGTCGGCGCCGGGCCGAACTCCACCAGCGCACCGGCCGCCAGCGAACCGAGCCCCAGCCCGGCCAGCGGGGCCGTGCCGTTGACCAGCCCGGCACGGGCCGGGCGCGGAGCGAGGTCCACCAGCGTCGCGGGCAGCGTCGCGGTGGCCACCCCGGTGGCGACCCCCTGCACGACGCGGGCCGCGATCAGCCACCCGACACCGTCCGCGACCAGGAACAACGCCACCGAGACGAGCTCCAGCGCGATCGCGGCGAGGAGCACCGGCCGTCGTCCGAGATGGTCGGAGAGCGCTCCGGCGACGAGCAGCGCCGCGATCAGCGCGAGCACGTACACCGCGAAGACCACGGTGAGGGTGAACTCGGTGAAGGCGAACCGGTCCTGGTAGACGACGTAGAGCGGGGACGGCGCGGAGGACGCGGCGAGGAACCAGACGAACGTCGCCGCGACGACGGCGAACGCGGCGGACGGGGACAGCCGCAGGCGGCTCGGCGGGACGGTACTCACGGGGCTCCTCTGCACGACTCTTTCGTCGAGCAATGGCAACGACCTCGCCGGTACCCCGCATTCCCCCTGCCGGAGGACCCCGCCCGGTGGCAGTCTCTCCGGCATGCTGCGTGCCACCTCCTCGCGGGTCGGGCTGTTCCGGGAGCGCTACGAGGTGCGTCTCGACGGCCGGGCGGTGACCGGCTGGACGGCGCGCACCTGGCAGCCGCACCGGGACCTGGTGATCGACGGGCACCCGTACGCGCTGCGCTCGGAGGGCATCGCGCGCTTCGCGCTGGAGGGCGACGTCCGGGCGCACATCCTGCGGACCGTCGACCACCCGGACGGGCCGCTGTCGCGGCCGCACTGGAACGTCGAGATCGGCGACCTGACCTACCGGCTGTCGGGTTCGGGTCTCGGGCGCCGGTTCGCGCTGCTGACCACCGCGGACGCGGTCAACGAGGCCGGCCGGGTGTGGCGGTCCGGGACCCTGCGGCCGTCGTACGCCGCGCAGCTCCCGGACGCGCTCGACCTACCGGTCCAGGTGTTCGTCCTGTGGTCGGCCATGGCGATCTGGCGGGCGAGCGTCGCGGCCGCCGCGACGGCGGCCCGCACCTGAGCGGTGCCGGCACGGTCGCCCCGGTGCGCTACCGGGCGGCGTGGGTGACGAGGACCGGGGTCGGCGACTCCAGGATGATCCGCTGCGCGGTGCTGCCGGTCAGCAGCTTGCCGACCGGGCTGCGCCGCTTCACCCCGACGACCAGCAGCTCCGTGTCCTGCGCCGCGGCGAGGTCGAGGATCGCCTCGGCGGGGTCGCCGCCGTCGTCGACCACGTGCACCTCGGTGACCGGGTCGCCGTCGGCGTGCAGGGCCGCGAGCCGGACCTCGATCTCGGCGCGCAGCGTGCTGCCGTCGTGCGGGGTGGCGTCCGGGTCGAACCGCTCCTGGCGCTCGGTCGCCAGCGCGACCAGCGGGACCCCGCGGAGCCGGGACTCGCGGACCGCCAGGTCGAGCGCTGCAGCACCCTCGGGCGTCGGGCCGTAGGCCACACAGATCGTCATGTCGCTCCCCATCAAGCGTGTGCGGACGGCGCCGACCCTAACCACAGAATGGGGACGGAAAGAGAAAAGTTCGTTGTGTTCACAGCGTTCTTAGAGTTTCCGCGACCCGACATTGGCGGCGGCCACCAACTGTGCCAATGTCTCCGGCCATGCCACGACGGCAGGTCACAGCAGCCCTGGGAATCGTACTCGTCGCCGCTCTCGCCGCGACGGCGTTCGTCGACGCCGCCCGTTCCGGGCAAGGACAGGCGGCGCGCTCCAACCTCACCCTCATCGCCCCGGCCGCCGCAGGCGGCGGCTGGGATCTCGTTGCCCGCGAGGCACAGCAGGCCATGCGTACCGGGAACATCGTCAACACCGTGCAGGTGGTGAACATCCCGGGCGCCGGCGGGACCATCGGGCTCAACCAGCTCGCCGGTCTCTCCGGCGAGGGCACCACCATGATGATCACCGGCACGGTGATGCTCGGCGGTATCAGCCAGTCGAACAGTCCGCTCTCGCTGCAGGACACGACTCCGATCGCCCGTATCGCCGAGGACTTCGAGGTGATCGCGGTCCCGGCGGACTCGCCCTACCGCACCCTCGAGGATCTCCTCGTCGCCTGGAAGGCGAATCCCGCCGGGCTCCCGATCGGCGGCGGGTCGGCCGGCGGCATCGACCACATGGTCGCGGCGCAGATGGCGCAGGCCCGCGGCATCCCGGTCGAGCAGCTCGTCTACACCCCGCACCCCGGCGGCGGTGAGCTCACGCTGAGCCTGCTGTCGACGGCGGCCGGCACCGTGGGCGTCGGGATCTCCGGGTACAACGACTTCCGCGACCTCGTCGAGGCCGGCCAGCTCCGGGTACTGGCCGTGGTGGCCCCCGAGCGGCTGGAGGGTGTCGACGCGCCCACGATGGACGAGCTCGGCCTCGGCTCGGTCGATCTCGTGAACTGGCGTGGCGTCGTCGCCCCGGCCGGGATCGAGCCCGCCGAGCGGGCCGAGCTGGAGCAGATCGTCCGCGAGATGGTCGGCACCGAGTCCTGGGACGAGTCGGTGGACCGCAACCGCTGGGTCCGCAGCGAGATCTACGGCGACGGCTTCGGGGACTTCCTGGGGACCGAGCAGACCCGCATCGACGAACTCCTGAAGGAGCTGGAGCTGGCATGAGCACCCGAGCACGCCGTCCGGCGCACCTCTCCCGCGGAGCACTCGTCGTCCCCGCGATCCTCGCGGCACTGGGCGTCTTCCTCGTCTACGGCACGCTGACGATGGAGGTCGTCGGCGACGGCGGCCTGTTCGGCCCGACGACGATGCCGTGGATCGTCGCGGTCCTGTGCTTCGTCGTCGCGGCCGGACTGACCTTCGACATCCTCCGGCCGCGGCCGGAGTACGACGGCCCGGCCGCCGCTCCGGCGGCCACCGTGGGCGCCGGGGCACCGATGGCCGCCGGGGAGGCCGCGAGCGGTTCCGGGGACGGGACCACCGTCGCCGACCCGGCCTCCGCCGGCTCCCCCGCGGACGCGGAGGCCCCGGCCGACGCCCCCGCCGAGGACGGGGTCAACGCGGTCGCCGTGCTGACCGCGGTCGGCGGGCTCGCGGCCTTCATCGTCGTCCTGCCGTGGCTGGGCTGGATCCTCTCCGCGACCGGGCTGTTCACCGCCGTCGCCGCCGCGCTCGGCAACCGGCGTTGGCTCCCGGTCGTGCTCGCCGGCCTCGCGCTGGCGTCGGCCATCCAGGTCGTGTTCAGCGGGCTGCTGGGGATCTCCCTGCCCGCCGGCTTCGTCGGGGGGTTCTGACGTGGAACAGCTGTCCAACCTGCTCGGCGGTTTCGCCGACATCCTCAGCCCGTCGGCGCTGCTGTTCGTCTTCCTCGGCGCGCTGCTCGGCACCGCCGTCGGCGTCCTGCCCGGCCTCGGCTCGTCGATGGCGGTGGCACTGCTGCTGCCGCTGACGTTCGTCCTCGAACCGACGAACGCGCTCATCATGTTCACCGGCATCTACTTCGGCGGGCTGTTCGGCGACTCGATCGCCGGCATCCTGATGAACACGCCGGGCAACTCGACGGCCATCGCGAGCTCGTTCGAGGGCTACCGGATGGCCCGCAACGGCAAGGCGGCCCAGGCACTGGCCACCGCCGCGATCGGCGCCTTCATCGGCGGCATGATCGCCTCGGTGCTGGTGGTGTTCTTCGCCCCGACCCTGGCCGCGCTGGCCACCGGGTTCGGCCCCGCCGAGTTCCTGGCGCTGGCGGTCTTCGCGTTCGTCGCGATCTCCGCGGTGGTCGCCGACTCCGCGGTCCGCGGTCTCGCCGCACTGGCGATCGGCCTGGTGCTCGCGCTGATCGGGATCGACCAGCCGTCCGGGACGCCGCGATTCTCCTTCGGCTTCCCCGCGATGCTCGACGGCGTCTCGATCGTCGTCATCACCGTGTCGCTGCTGGCCGTGGGCGAGGTCCTGCACCAGGCCGCGAAGTCCGGCCGGAGCACCGAGCAGGAGACCGTGCTGCCGTCCGGGCGGCCGTGGCTGTCCGGGGCCGAGTTCCGGGCCGCGCTGCCGGCCTGGCTGCGCGGTACCGGCTACGGGCTCCCGTTCGGCATCATCCCGGCCGGCGGCGCCGAGGTCCCGACGTTCCTCGCCTACGGCACCGAGCGCCGGCTCGACCGCCGCCGGTCGAACCCGATGTTCGGCAAGGGCTCGATCCAGGGTGTCGCCGGTCCGGAGGCGGCCGGCAATGCCACCGCGGGCACCGCGATGGGTGCCCTGCTCGCGCTCGGGCTGCCGACGTCGGCGACCGCGGCGATCCTGCTGGCCGCGTTCCAGCAGTACGGCCTGCAGCCGGGCCCGCTGCTGCTGGAGCGCTCCGGGGACATCGTGTGGGCGCTGCTCGCCGGGTTCTTCCTGGCGATGATCGTGCTCCTGATCCTGAACCTGCCGTTCGCCCCGCTGTGGGCGCAGCTGCTCCGGGTCCCGAAGTCCTACCTGTACGCCGGCATCGCGGTGTTCGCGGCGTTCGGCGTGTACGCCGCCGGGGCGAGCACCGTCGACCTGGTGATCATGCTGGTGGTCGGGGTGCTGGGGCTCGCGATGCGCCTCTACGACATCCCGGTCGCGCCCGTGCTGATCGCGGTGATCCTCGGCCCGCTGGCCGAGTACTCGCTGCGCGACGCGATGGGCAACTCCGAGAACGACCCGGCGGTGCTGGTCTCGAGCCCGATCACGATCGTGCTCTACCTGCTGCTGGTCGCCGGCCTCGTCTGGTCCGGCTGGCGCAAGTTCGCCGAGAAGCGGGCCGCCGACGTGTGAGACGGCCCCCGCGTCCGGGGTCCTCGCCGCGCTCCCCACGGCGAGGCCCCCGGGCCCTCGGGCTCCACCCCCGCCCGGTGCCGCCGCCGGGCGAACCCGGCGCCTCCGCGCCCTGGCCGCGTGCGACCGACTCCCCCTCCGTCGCGCGTGCCGGCCGCGGACGGGTCGCGGGTGACGGGGTGGCAGCGGGGCCGGGGATCCGACGACGGCGGATCCTCGGCCCCGTCAGACGAACATCCGGCGGAGCAGCTCCCCCGCACCCGCGCGCAGGTCGTCGAGCGCCGTCGGCGAGCCCGCCAGGTGCCGCAGCAACGCCTGCTGGAACAGACCGTCGAACGCCGCGTAGGCGAAGGACGGCTCGCAGGTCGGCGCGGTCCCGGTGAACCCGGCGTAGGCCGACACCACCCGCCAGATCATCCGCTGCAGGCTGTCGTCGATCTCCGCGACGTCGGCGCGGAAGGACTCCTCGAACAGCGACTGGGACCGCAGGTCGTACCAGAGCCGGTGCAGGACGGCGTCGGCCGACAGCGTCGCCGCCAGCCCCTCGCCGACCGCGGCCCGCAGCTCCGGCGCCGTCTCCGCGTCGGAGACGATGCCGTCGTACCGCTCGACGCAGGTCTCCTTGTAGCGCCGGACGCAGTAGGTGATCAGCTCGACCTTGTCCGCGAAGTAGTAGTGCAGGACCCCGTGCGAGAACGGTGAGTTCTGGGCGATCGTCCGCAGGCTGGTACGGGCGTAGCCGAGTTCAGTCAGGGTCAGGAGCGCCGCGTCCGCGAGTTCGCGACGGCGGTCCTCGAACTTGTCGACCGGTCGCCTCGGCCGGGCGGCTGGGCTGCTCACCGGGCCGACGATACTCCCGTCCGCGACATGCTGGACGATCGTCCTGAAGAATCTTGACAGTCGTCCAGAGATCGGACACGGTCGTGACCGGCGCCGTGTGGTGCCGGTCACGAACGGAGGGACGGCGATGTCCACGACGGATCTGACGGGACGGGTGGCGCTGGTCACCGGTGGGGCGCGCGGCCTGGGCGCCGGTGCCGCCGAGGCGCTGGCCGGGGCGGGCGCCCGGGTGATGGTCGCCGACGTGCTCACCGAAGCCGGTGAACGCACCGCGGCCCGGCTCGAGGGCGCCGCGTTCGTCGAGCTCGACGTCACCGACGACGCGCGGTGGGCCGCCGCCGTGGCGCACACCGTGCAGACCCTCGGCCGGCTCGACGTCGTGGTGAACAACGCCGGTATCGAGGTCACCCAGCTGATCGCCGACGCCGAGCCGGACGCGCACCGGGCGATGTTCGACGTGAACCTGCTCGGCACGCTGCTCGGGACCAAGCACGCGTTCCGCGCCATGCGCCCCGGCGGAGCCGCCGGGAACGGCGGCACGGTGATCAACCTCGCCTCGGTCGCGGCGACCATCGCGTTCCCGGCGATCGCCGGCTACTCGGCCACGAAGTCCGGGGTGGACCGGCTGACCCGGGTCGCCGCGGCCGAGTCCGGCAAGCTCGGCTACGGCGTCCGGGTCAACTGCCTGTTCCCCGGGCTCGTCGCCACCGACATGGGCATGAAGCTCGCCGTGGAGACGGCCGGGCTCGGCCTGTTCACCGACCCGCAGGACGCGGTCGCCCAGGTCGTCGGGCTCACCCCGTCCGGCAGGCTCGCCGAGGTCTCCGACATCGCCGACGCCGTCGTCTTCCTGGCCTCGGACGCCTCCCGGTTCGTCAACGGCACCGGGCTCGCCGTCGACGGCGGCATGGGCAGCTGACCGCCCCGGGCGGGCGTCGCGGCGGGCACGGGCCACGGCTCACGGAGCGGGCAGGGCCGCGGCGCCGTCGAACACCACGCGGCGGGTGGCGGCCGGGTCCGTCCCCGTGTCGACCGTGACCGTCAGCGGTGCCGTCGCGACGACCCGCACCCGGTCGTCGGGGGTCCGGACCGGGCCGGGCGCGTCGAACGGGAACGTGACGGTGACCGGCTCCGTGGCACGCCGGGGGTCGGCGACCGCGATCTCGGTCGCGCCGTCGCCGACGTGCACCCCGATGCTGCACGACCGGTCGGCGGTGAAGCCTGCGGCCTGCGCGGGGGCGAAGAAGTGCCCGAACCACCGCCCCTCGCCGTCGTGGAGCAGGTGGCACCGCGCGTCGGCCGCCACGACCACGACGCCGGGGGCCTCCGCGGCGCTGCTCGTCGCGGCCGCGTCGGCGCCGGGGAGGATCTGGTAGGCGTAGCCCGCGTCCGTGGCACCGGAGTCGCCGTGGATCCGCTCGACCCGGACGTAGTCGCGCTCGATCGGCGTCGGGTCCGAGTTCTTCAGCGTGTCGATCGTGGTCCAGCTCCCGCTGCGGGACTCGATCCGGACCCGCACCGGCTCGGGAGCCCCGCCCGGCCGCGCCAGCAGCACGATCCCGGCGTGCCCGGCCACGTGCACGGACGTGCGCGCCTGCACCGGATCACCACCGGTGCCGGCGGGCAGCGCGGTGCCGTCCGCCTGCACCGCGGGTACACCGCCCTTCGGGTAGCCGCGGTTCTCCAGCACCGTGCGGACCTCGGTGCCCGAGGAGTCGGTGATCGCGCTGCCGAGGCAGACCACGGAGCCGGGCAGGTAGGTCCAGGACGTCAACGCCGACAGGTTGCCCCGGTCGTTGGTCAGGTCCATCGCGGTCGATCCGCTGTCCCCGCCCAGGGTGGTGCCACCGGCGTAGGTGTTCTTCGCCGCCGGGATGCTGGTGCCCTCCTCGGCGTGCGGCTCCAGCTCTTGGGAGTTCGCGGTGACACCGGCCGGGGCGTAGGGGTCGACGGTGGGCCAGTAGCCGTCGTCGTAGTGGTCGTGGCGGCTCTCGGTGTAGAGGAACATCATGCCGTCGCCCTGGTACCAGCCGTACTGGTTCTGCCGGTTGCCCCACTCGAAACGGCCGATCCGCGTCGAGGACGTGTTGACCACCGCGGCCCAGGTACCGCCGTGGTGGACCATCCGTTCCTGCAGGTGGGTGTGGACGGTGCCGGACAGCCGGGGCGCGGGGCTCAGCTCCGGGTCGGTGAGCAGGTCGACGCAGCGCGCGGTGTTGGCGACGCCCATCCCGGCCGTGCCCAGGTCCAGGCCGGGTGTGCGCTCGAGCCACCCGCGCGCCGTCGCCCGCAGCGCCGTGCGGCGCTCCGCCGGGGCGCTCTCGGCGAGCAGGTGGACGGCGGCGGCCAGGCCGAGACCGTTGTCGATCTCCAGGATGTCCGACCGGGAGACCCCCCGGCCCCGGGTCGTGCTCATCGTCCGGGCGTCCCACTGGAACGGGGTGAACGCGCGGTCCACCGCGTCGTAGAAGACGGTGGGGTCGGCGTCTTCCAGCGACCACTCGGAGCCCTGCAGCATCCACAGCGCCGCGGCCACCCGGCTCAGCAGGACGGTGCCGTACCCGCCGACGTACGGGAGCCGGCGGTGCTGGATGAGCGAGCCGTCGGCGTAGATGCCGTCCCCGCTGGTCGCGAACGCGAACACGTCGTCGCGGCCGCCGCCCTCCTCGTCGCTGAACGCCGCCCGGCCGCTCTCGGTGGCGGCGGGGTCCGCGCCGAGCACCCCCCGGAGCACCGCGATCGTGGCCTTGTCCGTCCGGTTGGCGCTGACCTCCCGGATGTCCTCGCCGCGCAGGTTGGGGTTCGGGACGAGGGTGCGGCAGGCGTCCAGGAGCGCGGTGCGGGTCGCGGCCGGGACCTCGGCACCGAGCAGCACCAGTGCGTCCATGATGGCCTTCGGGGCGCCGATCTCCCGGTTGTACCAGTTGCCGACCGTGGCCATCTCCGGCTTCTCCGCCGGGGTGAAGTACCGGGCCACCAGCTCCAGCCCACCGACCGCGGCGTCGCGGACCTCGGTCCTCCCCTGATGGACGCTGCCCTCGGTCGCCCAGGCGAGCGCGATCGACTGCAGCTCGTCGGCCGTGCTCTGCAGGTTGACGAAGTGCTGCGCCTCGGAGTCCAGCCGGTCGATCGGCCGGTCCGGCCAGACCCCGGACGGCACCGGGCCGGATCCCGTCGCGATGTCGCCCAGCAACCCGGCGACCGTCGCGTCGACGGCGTCGCGCCGCGCGACGATCCGGGCGTCGTCGCTCATCCAGGGTGCTCCGGTGAGGAACTCCCGCCGCCGGGCCAGCACCAGGTCGGCCGGACCCTCGGCGTGCGCGGTCGCGGTGCTCAGCCGGGATCCGAGGAGCGCCACGGTCGCGGTGACCAGCGCTCCGGACAGGACGGTACGGCGGGGTACGGGCATCACGGCCTCCTCGGCGTGCGGGCGCGCCCCTCGGTGTCGGGACCGGGCGCCGCCGTACCGTGCCCGGAACTGGTTGCTCCCGCAAGTAGTCGAGGCGTGTCGCGCCCCGATTGGGCCGGGTGGCGGCGGCCCGCTGCACCGGTGGCGCGGTGCCCTGCGGCCCGGCCGGTCACCGCATCCTCGGATCCGCCGACGGGTCGGCGTAGGGGCTCGGGCAGCCTCCGGCGACGGCGTCGGGGCGCAGTTCGTAGTGCCACGGCTCGTTGAGGTAGACCTGGCACAGCCCGTAGGCGTCGCCGTGGTCGGCGAGCCAGTACGCGGCGTCGGTGCGGCCGATGTCCACCGCGTCTCCCGCCACGTGCAGCGACGTGTCCGCGGTGGCGACCCGCTGGGCGGCGTACTGCGGCCCGTACCGGGCGACGGCGTCGTCGTACATGTGCTGCTGCAACTGCGGCGACCGCCAGCCGCTGGTCACGTACAACGTGATCCCCCTGGCCGCGGCGTCCGGCGCGGCCAGGCGCAGGGCCGCGAGCAGGCCGGGGTCGAGGTTGTCCACGGCCGGGAGCCCGTCGTCGGTGACCGTCAGGTCGTCCGGGACGTCACCGGCGGCCGGTCCGGGTGCGTACGGGGCGTCGGGGGGCGGGGGTTCCGCGGCCACCGCCGGCGCGGGGGCCGGCGGCGGCACCGGGAGCGTGGCCGTCGCCACCCCGGCACCGAGGACGCCGACCACCACGGCGGCGACCGCCAGCACCGTCGGGGGCGTCGGCCGGCCGGACCGGGTCCGTGGTCGTGCTGCGGGACGAGGGGTCACGACGCCAGTCAAGGCCGCGCCATGTTGCCGGGGCGTATCCGATTCCGGTCGTCGCGGCCCCGGGGCGCCGCGACGGTTCCCGGACCCGCCCGTCGCCCCGGATCCGGGAACCGTCGCCTCAGGACAGGTGGTGCCGCTCCTGCAGGCCGTACACCGGCGTCGGGATCCCCTCCTGCCGGGCCTTGAGCTGCAACGCCAGGTACAGCGAGTAGAACCGGCTCTGGTGCAGGTTCCCGCCGTGGAACCACAGGTTCGGCTGCTGGGTGGGCTTCCACATGTTGCGCTGCTCGCCCTCCCACGGGCCGGGGTCCTTGGTCGTGTCGGACCCGAGACCCCACACCTTGCCGACCCGGTCGGCGACGTCCTGGCCGACGATGTCGGCCGCGAGCCCGTTCATCGACCGGTACCCGGTGGCGAACACGACGAGATCGGCGTCGAGCTCGGTGCCGTCGGCCAGGCGCACCCCGGAACCGGTGAACTCCTGGACCTGGCCGCGGACCAGCCGCACCTCGCCGTCGGCGACGAGCTGGGCGGCACCGACGTCGATGTAGTAGCCCGACCCCCGCCGCAGGTACTTCATGAACAGACCCGAGTCGTCGTCGCCGAAGTCGAGCTCGAAACCCGCCTTCTCCAGCTTGGCGTAGAAGTCCGCGTCGACCTCCCGGACCCGGTCGTAGTTCGGCTTCTCGAACCGGTTCATGATCCGGTACGGCAGCGACGCGAAGATCATGTCCGCGGTGCGGGTGTCGATCCCGTTCGCGACCGCCTCCTCCGAGTACAGCCCCTTGAGGCAGTGCTCCAGGAGCGACTCCGACCGGATGATGTGGGTCGAGGAGCGCTGCAGCATCGTGACGTCCGCGCCGACCTCCCAGAGGGCGCCGCAGATGTCGAACGCCGAGTTGTTCGACCCGACGACCACGACCTTCCTCCCGGCGTAGGCGTCCGGCCCGGGGTGCTCGGAGGAGTGCTGGACCTCGCCCCGGTACTGCTCCCGGCCGGGGAGGTCGGGGACGTTCGGCTTACCGGAGACCCCCAGCGCGACGACGAGCTGGCGCGGCCGCAGCGTGATCTCCTCCCCGGCCCGGTCGACGACGACCGACCAGCGGCCCGATCCCTCGTCGAACGTCGCCGAGCGGGCCGTCGTCGAGCCCCAGTAGTTCAGCTCCATGATCCGGGTGTAGAACTCCAGCCAGTCGCCGATCTTGTCCTTCGGCGCGAACACCGGCCAGTTCTCCGGGAACTTCAGGTACGGCAGGTGGTCGTACCAGACCGGGTCGTGCAGGGCGAGGCTCTTGTACCGGCGACGCCAGGAGTCACCCGGCCGCTCGTTGCGCTCGACGACGATCGTCTCGACGCCCAGCTGCCGCAGCCGCGCGCCGAGCGCGATGCCGCCCTGCCCCCCGCCGATGACCACGACCTCCGGGTCCCGGTCCCGGCCGAGCTCGGCCAGCTCGGTCTCGCGCCGTTCCTTCCAGGTCACCCGGTCCGGGTTGGCACCGTGCTCGGTGCCGAACGGGCGGTTCACCCCGCTCGGCTCCTCGTGGCCGGTCAGCTCGTCGAGCGTGGTGAGCAGCGTCCACGCCCTCGGCGTGCCCGCGTCGGAGACCAGCCGGACGTGACCCGACCCGCGGCCCACGGCCGTACCGAAGGTGAACCACGCCTCGGTGACGCCGTCGGCGGAGGTGGGCTCGGCGGTGAGCGTCCACGCGCCGGGGTCGGTGTGCTCCAGCGTCTGCGTCAGCAGGTCGCGGACGCCGTCGTGGTGCTCGACCGTCTTCAGGTTCCAGGTGAACGCGATCAGGTCCCGCCAGTAGCTCTCGGCGGCGAACAACGAGACCGCCCGCTCGACGTCGCGGGCCGACAGCGCGTCCGCGAACTCCCCCAGCCAGCCCTCTGCGGTCCTGCGGGCGGCGGACTTCTCCTGTGTGGTGGTCACTGCCGGCACCTCCTGCGAGCGGTTCGCCTCGACCGCGGGGCGCTCGCCGTCCCGGGCGCGGTCCTCGGGGCACGATTCGCAGTGAACACCACCGGAGTGATCCGCGACACGGGTTGCGGTGAGGTTGCGACCGCGCCGCCTCGCCATCGGGTGGGGCATGCTCGGCGCTCGTGCGGGTTGTGGTGGTCGAGGACGACACGGGGGTGGCCGGCGCGGTCGTGGACGCGCTGCGGGCCAGGGGGCACGGCGTGCTGCACGCCGGGACCGCCGCCGCGGCGGCCGAGCTGCTCGCCGACGCCGAGCTGGTCCTGCTCGACCTCGGGCTCCCGGACGGCGACGGCCTGGCCCTGCTGCGCCGGATCCGCCAGGACTCGGCGGTGCCGGTCATCGTGCTGACCGCCCGCAGCGCCGAGCGGGACGTGGTGCGGGGCCTGCACCTGGGCGCCGACGACTACCTGGTGAAACCCGTCCGGCTGCGCGAGCTGCTGGCCAGGATCGACGCGGTCGCCCGCCGCGTCCCGGCCGCCGCGGCCGCGCCGTCGGTCGTCCGGGTCGGGGACCTGGAGATCGACCTGGACGCGCGGCGGGTCACCGCGGACGGGCGCGACCTGGCGCTGACCGCCAAGGAGTACGCGATCGTCGCGGCGCTGGCCCGGCGGCCCGGCGTGGCTGTCAGCCGCCAGCAGGTGCTCGACGAGGTGTGGGGCGACGCGACGGTCGCCGGCTCGAAGTCGCTGGACGTGCACGTCGCGGCCCTGCGGGCGAAGCTCGACCGGCCCGGCCTGCTCGCCACCGTGCGCGGCTTCGGCTTCCGGCTGGGCCGGTGACGGCGTGCGCCGCCGCCTGCTGCTCGTGCTCAGCGTGTTCTCCCTGCTGACCGTGACGGCGTTCGTCGTGCCGCTGCTCGACCAGCGCGCGACCGCGCGGGCCCAGGTGTGGACCCTGACCCGGGCCGGGGACCTGGACCGGTTCGTCGCGCTGGCGGCGCGGGCGGACACCCTCGACGACCTCGAACGCGGGGCCCGCCGGCACGCCGAGCTGTACGGCGAGGGCGTGCTCGTGGTCGACGCGCAGCGCCGCACCGTCGTCGCGGCCGGGCTCGCGCCGGACGATCCCGGGGTCGGGGCCGCGCTGGACGCGGTGCTGCGCAACCAGCCCTCCGGCGGTCCGCCGCGGGTGACCCCGTTCTCCACCGCGCCGCAGCTGCTCTGGCAGCCGGTCGGCACCGGGACCCGGGCCGAAGGCGCGGTGGTGCTGCGGGCCGACCCGTCCCGGGCGGCCGCCGACGTCGGCTGGACCTGGGTGCTGGTGCTCGCCGGTGCGCTGGCGGCCGCGTGCGCGTTCGCCGTGCTGGCGCTGCTGCTGGCCCGCTGGGTGCTGCGGCCGATCGGGGCGCTGGCCGGCGGGGTCGGGGCCGTCGCCGGGGGGCGGGCCGGGGCCCAGATCGCCGTCTCCGACGGCCCGGTGGAGCTGCGCGAGCTGGCGGGCTCGTTCAACCGGATGTCGGCCGCCGTGCAGGCCGGGGCCGAGGAGCAGCAGCGGCTCGTCGCCGACGCCTCGCACCAGATCCGCAACCCGCTGGCGGCGTTGCGACTGCGGGTCGACGGCCTCGACCCGCACGTCGGCGCGGGCGGGCGGTCCGCCTACGAGTCGGCGCTCGGCGAGGTCGACCGCCTGGAACGGCTGCTGGACGGGATGCTCGGGCTGGCCTCGGCGGAGGCGACGGCGTCGGCGGTGGCGGCCGGGTCGGCCGGGTCCCCGCTGTGCGACGCCGCGTCCGTCGCCGCCGGCCGGGTCGACGCCTGGCGGCCCGCGGCCGACGCCGCCGGGGTCGCGCTCTCCGGGCCCCCGGTACCCGGTGCCGCCGCACCGGCCACCGAGGGCACCGGGGTCACCGGCGGGCCGGGACGGCGGGACGGAGGTCGGCTGGCCCGCCGGCGACCTGGAGCAGGTGCTGGACGTGCTGATCGACAACGCGATCCGGCACACCGGGCGCGGGACCACGGTGGACGTGCGCTGGTCGCCCGGTCCCGGCCGGACCGTCGTCGTCACGGTCGCCGACGACGGGCCCGGTCTCGCCGTCGCCGACCGGCCGCGCGCCCGGCAACGGTTCTGGCAGGGCGGTTCCCCCGGCGCCGGTGGCAGCTCGGGGCTCGGGCTGGCCATCGCCGACCGCCTGGTCACCGCGCGCGGCGGCCGGCTCGACCTGGGTCCCTCGCCGGCCGGGGGCCTGCTCGTCACGCTGGTGCTGGAGCGGACCCGATGAGCACACCGGCGGTGGGTCCGCCGGGGACACGACGGCGGGCCGGGCGCCGGGCGGTGCTGGCCGGACTGCTCGCCGCGCCGCTCGCCGTCCCGGCCGCCGTGGCGTGTGCTCCCGGTCCGGACACCGCGCTCACGCTCGCCGCCGGCGAGCCGGGTGGCTTCTACGCCGAGTTCGGCGCGCTGCTCGCCGACGTCGCCACCACCGCCGGGTACCCGCTGCGGCCGGTCACCACCGGCGGCTCGCGGTCCAACGTGGAGCTCGTCGAGCGCGGCGAGGCCGCCATCGGGATCGCGCTGACCGACCTGGTGCTCGCCGCGCGGGCGGGCGGGGCGCCGTTCCGCGGCGTCCTCGACGTGCTCGCGATCGGCCGGGTGTACGAGAACTACCTGCAGCTCGCCGTGCGTGCGGAGTCGCCGTTCACCCGGCTGGCCGAGCTCGACGGCCGGCGGGTCTCGTTCGGCTCCGCCGGGTCGGGCGCCGCGACGACCGCCGCCCGGCTCGCCACGGCGGCCGGGGTCCGGCCGGCCGCGGAGACCCTGGACCTCACCGAGGCCACCGCGGCGCTCGCCGACGGTCGGATCGACGCGTTCCTCTGGTCCGGCGGCGTGCCGACGCCGGCCGTCGACGAGCTGGCCGCACGACGGCCGATCCGGTTGCTCCCGCTGGCCACCCACCTCGCGGCGCTGCGCGCCCGGTACGGCACGGGGGCGTACTCCGCGGTGACCGTGCCCCCGGGGGTGTACGGCGCGCCGGCGCCGGTGCCGACGATCGGGGTGGCGAACCTGCTCCTCGCCGCCCCGGCCCTGCCCGACGACGCGGCCGGCGCGCTCGCCCGGCTGCTCGTCACCCGCGCACCGGACCTGGTCCCGGCCTCCGCGATCGGCACCCAGTACCTCGACCAGCCCGCGCTCGTCGACACCGGGGACGTGCCGCTGCACCCGGGGGCGGCGACGGCGTACCGGGACCTGCACGGCTGAGTGTCCTAAGACCCTAAGACACGGTAAAGAACCCGGCGGACGGCCGCGGCCCGCTCCTACCGTCGCCGCACCACATAGTTCCGGCGCAACGAGGAGCCCGAGCGTGAGCAACGACGCCACCGGGGTGCAGCGGCACCCGTCCGAACCACTCGTCCCGCCCACCGGCAGCGACCGCATCCGCAGCCTCGGGCCCGGCCTGCTCGCCGCCGCCACCGGCGTCGGGGCCGGTGACCTCGTCGCGACGATGGTGGCCGGCGCCCAGTACGGCACCGCGCTGCTGTGGGCCGCGCTGCTCGGCACCGTCCTCAAGCTCGCGCTCGGCGAGGGCGTGGGCCGCTGGCACCTGGCCTCCGGCACGACCCTGCTGGACGGGTGGCGCCGGCTCGGCCGCTGGGCCACCGGCTTCTTCGCCGCCTACATCGTCATCTGGGGCTTCGTCTACGGCGCGACGGCGATGTCCGCGGTCGGGCTGCCGCTGAACGCCCTGTTCGGTGGCCTGTCCGTGCGGTACTGGGCGATGCTCGCCGGCCTGCTCGGCCTGGGGCTGGTCTGGGCCCAGCGCTACCACGTGTTCGAGAAGTTCATGACCGTGCTCGTGCTGATCAAGTTCGTGTCGGTGGTGTCGATCGCGATCCTGGTGACGCCGGACCTCGGCGACCTCGCGACCGGCCTGGTGCCGACCCTTCCCGACGGGTCCACCGTCTACGTGCTGGGCCTGATCGGCGGCGTCGGCGGGACGATCACCATGGCGGCGTACGGCTACTGGATGTTCGCCAAGGGCTGGAAGGGCACCGGCTGGCTGTCGATGATGCGGCTGGACAACACCGTCGGCTACGTCATGACCGGCATCTTCGTCGTCGCGATGCTGATCGTCGGGTCCACGATGCTGCTCGGCCAGAACCTGACCGAGAGCGACAAGGGCCTGCTCGTGCTGGGCGACGCGCTCGCCCAGGACTACGGCCAGTGGTCGCGCATCCTGTTCCTCGTCGGCTTCTTCGCCGTGACGATCAGCTCCCTGTTCGGGGTCTGGAACGGGGTGAGCCTGCTGTTCGCCGACCTCGTCCGCACGCTGCGCCTGCCGCACGGCAGGGCCGCCACGCTCACCGACGCCGAGGCCGCCGTCGGTGCGACGGCGTCCGAGCAGGACGGGGGCCGGGGCGCGTTCGTCTCCACCGCGATCGAGCGCTCGGTGCCGTTCCGCGGCTACCTGCTGTGGCTGACCTTCCCGCCGATGCTGCTGCTGTTCGTCGACCGGCCGTTCGGCCTCACGCTGGTCTACGGCGTGCTCGGCTCGGTGTTCATGCCGTTCCTCGCGATCACCCTGATGCTGCTGCTGAACTCCTCGCGGATCCCGGCGGCGGGGCGGTCGAGGTGGCTGTCGAACACGCTGCTCGGTGCCTCGTCGGCGTTGTTCCTGGTGCTGCTGGTCACCGACATCTACCAGCGGGTCACCGGCTGAGCCCGCACCGGTGCCCCGGCGGTCCGGTGGCCGCCGGGGCGTCCGGGCGCCGGCTCAGTGCACCCGCCGCCGCTCGGTGTCGGGATCGGGCCGGGTGAGCGCGACGACCCCGGCCAGCGCGACCACGACCCCGATCGCGGCGGCCACCTCCCAGCCGGGCCGGATGCGGTCGCCCAGCAACGCGATGCCGACCGCGCCCGGCACCACCACCTCGGTCACCGAGAGCACCGCGGTCGCCGGGCCGACGGCGCCGTCCTGCAGGGCCTTGGCGAAGGCCAGCACACCGAGCACCCCCATCGCGACGACGCCGTAGACCAGCGGGTCACGCAGCAGCTCACCGACCGTGTCCCAGCCGATCGGGCCGGGATGCAGCGCCCGCACCGCGAGCGCGGTCCCGCCGAACCCGAGCCCGGCCAGCAACGCCAGCAGGTTCGGCCGCCGCAGCCGCCACACGATCGGCGCCGCGAGGAGCACCACCACGAACGCGACCAGCAGCGCCGGGGTGGCCGCGGCCGGCAGCGCCCCCGGCCGCTCGGGCTCGGCCGCGGCGGCCACCAGGACCAGCCCGGCGAGCACCGCGACGACGGCGAACCGGTCGCGCAGCAGCAGGTTCCACGGGTTCCAGCCGTGGTCGGCCAGCGTGGTCAGCGCGATCGCCCCGGCCAGGATGGACTGCACCGCGAAGACCGGCAGGTAGCGCAGCGCGACGACGGTCAGGACCCAGGCGACGACGTCGGCGAACAGCCCCGCCAGGAACCACGGCTGCAGCCACACCGGCCGCCCGTACCGGGCGAGCCGGCTGCCCCTGGCCTCCCACAGCGCCGCGACCGTGTTGCCGACCATGGCGGCGGCGGCGATCAGCAGAGCGAGCACGGTCGTCATCTCCACCCATCCTGCCCGTTCGCGATCGCACCCGTACCGGACACGCCGGTCCCCACGCGAGCCGGTCACGGTGCACACTCGGCCCCATGCGCATGCGGTTCGGGGTGGACGAGGACGAGGCGTTCCACGAGTGCGCGGGCCGGCTGATCCGCGGTTTCGCCGACTGGCTCGAGGAGAACGAGCTGGTCGCCGAGCCGATGTCGGCCGAGCTGCTGCTCCAGTACAAGTGGCTCGAGGGCGACGGCGACCTCGCCGACTGGCCGATCGAGCACGTCGAGACCTTCCTCGACGGCTGGTGCCCGCACGTCGTCGCCGAGTACGGGCTGCCGGTGCGGCTGGTGCCGCTCACCGTCGCGGTGTTCGTCGAGTACCTCGACGAACGGGGGCTGCTCACCGCGGACAGCCCGCGGCCGTCGCAGGTGCGCCGGTTGTGCACCGCCTACGTCGACGACTACGCGGAGCTGGAGGCGCACCCGGCCCATCCCGTGCTGGACGAGTTCGGCACGCCACCGGACCCGGTGCGGATCCCCGGTCCCGCGGACCGCGCGGCGTCGGCCGCCGCGGCGACCGTGCTGGCCGACGCCCGGGCGCTGGCGGCGTGGTGCGGTGAGCGCGGCCGGACGCTCACCCGGACCGGGAACCTGCGGGTCGCCGACGCCCGCGAGCTCGCGCAGCGGCTCGGCACCGACGACGTCGAGGACCGGCCCCGGCTCGACCGAGCCGACCGGCTGACCGTGCTGACCTGGGTGCTGGAGACGGCGGTCCGGGCGGGCGCGGTGCGCCGGGAGAACGGGCGGCTGGTCGCCGGGAACCGGTTCGCCGGGCTGGACGACACCACCGCGCACGAGGACCTCGTGCTCGCCGCGGCCGAGCACGGCGTGCTGACCGTGCTGGGCGAACGGCGGTCCCCGCCGTCCTTCGACGACGTGCTCGGCGAGCTGGACGTGTTCGCGGCCCCCACGGAGGACGCGGCCGACCCGCCGGCGGCGGGGCCGCCGGACCCGGCCGAGGAGATCGCCCTCGAGCTGCTCGACCAGGCATTCGGCGGCTCCGACGGCGACCCCGAGGAGCCCGACGACCCGGGTGCCGCCCTGCCCGAGCCGGTCGACGACGCGACGCCCGCGTTCCTCGCCCTGCTCCGGCACCCGCACGACGGCATGGACCTCGACGACCTCGCCGAGCTGCTGGAACTGCTGCTCGGCTGGGAGGACCCGCGACCGGGGATCCCGCTGACCGCGATGCTGGTGGAGCGGCTCCAACGGCTGGGCCTCGTCGCGTGGACCGGGACCGCCCCGGCGGCCGGCCGCGCGGGGTCCGAGCGGGCCGCGAGCCGGGTCGTGCTGACCCCCGGCGGGATCGCGTGCGCCCTGCTGGTGCTCGCCGCGGAAGGACTGGAGTTCCCGACCCGGCCCGATCCCGCGGCGGCGTCGGCCGCGGAGATCGTCGGCCTGGCCGGTGAGGTCTCCCCCGCGGAGTGGCGGCGTGACATCGACGCCTGGCACACCGCGCAGCCCGACCCGGAGCGGGCGGTCGCCGCGTTCGTCCGGGCCGCGCTCGCCCCCGGGCGGCCGCTGGTCGTCGTGCTCACCGCCACCGGGGTCGCGGCCGAACGCTTCGGTGACGACGTGGTCGACGAGCTGCTCCGCGAGCACCTCGACGGCCCGCACCGGGCCCAGGTGGCCCGGCGGCTGGTCGCCCGCGGGCTGCTCGGCGCCGACGTGCTGGAACCGGACCTGCTGCTCCGGGCGGCGCTCGACGTCATGACCGTCACCATCGACACGATCGACGCCGACGAGTGGCCCGCGCTGTTCGCCCGCGAGTTCCCGGCCGGATCGGCCGCCGCGGTCGGCGAGCTGTGGCGGTTCGACCACCCGCGGCTCGGCGACGTCCTGGACGGGCTGGGCACCCACCACCCCGACGACGAGGTGGCCGACGCGGCCCGGACCGCCCTGCTGCGGTGGCGCGAACGCCCCGGTCCGGGCGACTGAACCTCGACCGGACCGGCCCCGCATGCGAACATGTGTTCGTGCGCGATCTCGCCAGCATCCTGCACGCCGACCTCGACTCGTTCTACGCCTCGGTCGAGCAGCGCGACGATCCCCGCCTGCGCGACCGCCCGGTGATCGTCGGCGGCGGCGTGGTGCTGGCGGCGAGCTACCAGGCGAAGGCCTACGGCGTCCGGACGGCGATGAACGGGCGCCAGGCGCTCGCGCTCTGCCCGGCGGCGGTCGTCGTCCCGCCCCGGATGGCGGCGTACTCCGACGCGAGCCGGGCCGTGTTCGCGATCTTCCGCGACACCACCCCCGAGGTGGAGGGCCTCTCGATCGACGAGGCGTTCCTGGAGGTGGGCGGCCTGGCCCGGATCGCGGGCAGTCCCGTCACGATCGCCGCCCGCCTGCGGGCCCGGGTCGCCGAGGAGGCCGGGCTGCCGATCACCGTCGGCGTCGCGCGGACGAAGTTCCTCGCCAAGGTCGCCAGCGGCGTCGGGAAGCCGGACGGGCTGCTGGTCGTCGACCCGGCCCGGGAGCGGGAGTTCCTGCACCCGCTGGCGGTGGAACGGCTCTGGGGCGTCGGCCGGGTGACCGCCGCGACCCTGCACGGGCTGGGTGTACGGACGGTGGCCGACGTCGCGGGGCTCGGCGAGCCCGCACTCGTCTCGTTCCTCGGCCCGGCCGCCGGGCGGCACCTGCACGCGCTGGCGCACCTGCGCGACCCGCGCCCGGTCGAACCGCACCGCTCGCGGCGCTCGATCGGGTCGCAGCGGGCCCTCGGGCGGCGGCACCGCTCCCCCGCCGAGCTCGACGCGATCCTCGCCGGGACGGTCGACCGGCTGGCCCGGCGGCTGCGCGCGCCGAAGGGCGCCGACCTCGACGACGATGCCGGCGGTGACCGCGGCGGCACCGGCGGCCGGGTGTGCCGGACGGTGGTGCTGCGCCTGCGGTTCGGTGACTACACCCGGGCGACCCGGTCGCACACCCTGCTGGCGCCCACCGCCCACACCCCGACGCTGCTCGGTGCGGCGCGGCGGCTCCTCACGGCGGCGGCACCGGAGATCGCCGACCGCGGCATCACGCTGCTCGGGCTGTCGCTGACCAACCTCGGCACCGACGACGCGGTGCAGCTGGAACTGCCGCTCGACGCCCGTTCCGGGCCCGCGCTGGACACCACCCTGGACGCCGTGCGGCACCGGTTCGGCGCGGGCTCGGTCGCCCGGGCCACCCAGCTCGGCCGGGACCAGGGGCTCCAGGTGCCGGTGCTGCCCGAACACGAATGATCGTCAACGTCGGGTTGACGTTTGCGGATCGTCAACTTACGGTTGACGACATGACCTCACCACTTCCCGTCGACGGCACCGTCCGGCTCGACGACCTCATCACCGCCATCACGAAGGTCCACGACGACCCGCTGGAGCAGCTCTCCGGCGCCGTACTCGCCGGGGACCACCTCGGCGAGGTGGCCGACCACCTGATCGGCCACTTCGTGGACCGGGCCCGCCGCTCCGGAGCGTCCTGGACCGCGATCGGCCAGAGCATGGGCGTGTCCAAGCAGGCGGCCCAGAAGCGCTTCGTGCCGAAGGATCCGGGCGATCAGCACGGCTTCGAGCGGTTCACCCCGCGCGCCCGCAACATCGTGATCGGCGCGCAGAACGCGGCCCGGGACGCCTCGAACGCCACGATCACCCCGGCGCACCTGGTGCTGGGCCTGCTGTCCGAGCCCGAGTCGCTCGCCGTCGTGCTGCTCGGCCGCGAGGGCGTGACGGCGGACCGGATGCGGGCCGCCGCGATCGCCGCGCTGCCCGGCGCCGCGGAGGACGTCCCGGCCCTCGTCCCGTTCGACGCCGCGGCCAAGAAGGCCCTGGAACTGTCGTTCCGCCAGGCGCTGCGCCTGGGGCACAACTACGTCGGCACCGAGCACGTGCTGCTGGCGCTGCTGGAGCAGGAGGGATCCGACGGCCTGCTCACCGGGCTCGGCGCCGACGCCGGGCGCCTGGAGACCACGATCGTCGACGCGCTGTCCTCGATCCTGGACGCGGCCGGGTCGGCCCAGCAGCCGCCCAGCAGCTAGGAGGCCACCTCGTACCGCGTGTGCTGCAGGATCGTCCAGGCCACCAGTGCCGGGTTGTCGACCATCGGGACGTGCCCGACGCCGGGCAGCACCACGAGCTCGGCGCCGGGCACGGCCTCCATCAGCGGGCGGCCGTAACGGGCGAACGGGATCGTGCGGTCCGAGCCGGACCAGGCGATCCGGATCGGGCAGGGCAGCCCGTCGAACGGGGCGATCGCGGTGTCCATGGCGGCCGCGGACAGCAGCGGATCGAGCACGGTGCACTCCGCGAGATCGTCGAACAGCACGTCGACGTCCTCGGCGGTGTAGCGGTCCGCCCGCTCGGCCAGCGTCAGCAGCAGCAGGCGCCGGACCAGCCCGCACGCGGCCAGCCGGCGCACCGGCGCCCACCCGGCCAGCAACGCGCCGACCCGGAACGTCGCCAGCAGCCGGTAGAGGTCCTTCGGCAGCGCCCAGGCCCCGGCCGGGGACAACGCGACGACCGACCGGGCCCGGCCGCGCCGGGCCAGCTCCAGCGCGGCCCAGCCGCCGAGCGAGTTGCCCACCACGTGCGGCCGCTCGTCGATCCCGAGCTCGTCGAGCTGGGCGATCAGCGCGTCGACCATGACGTCGATGGAGAACTCACCCTCGGGCAGCGGGGGCCCGCCGCGGTGGCCGGGCATCGTCACCGCCCACACGTCGTGGTGCTGCTCCAGCAGCGGGAGCAGCGGCTCCCAGGCCCGCCACGACGACGTCACGCCGTGCAGCAGGAGCAGCGGCTCGCCCGAGCCGCCCCGATGGAACGCGGTCACTCCACGATCACCACCTCCGCGCCGCCGGAGCCGCCGGAACCCTCCGGGGCCAGTGCCAGCACCTCGCCGAAGCCCTCGGCCAGGCAGTCGGTGAACAGCCGCCGGTCGGTGATCGCGGCGGCGTCGAGGTTCGCGCCGACACAGCACGTGTCGCCGTGCGTGACGAGCGAGATCATCGCCGCGCAGCCGGGCAGCGGCGCGAACGGGTAGACGCGCTCGATCCGGGCCCCGCACAGGTACGCCCGGGCGCGCAGCCCGGGGATGTTCGACGCCTGCAGGTCGTTGCCGGCCGTCGACCCGCCCGCGACCAGGGTCAGCAGCGGCCCGGGCAGCCGGGCGAGCAGCGGGGCGACGACGTCCGGGCTCTCCAGCGCCGGTTCCCGGCGGGCCCGGCGCATCTGCTCGCCGACCCGGCGCACCCGCTCCGCCGGGTCGGTCACGCCCATCGGCCCGGCCAGCCGGGCCGGGGCCCACCGGTTGCCACCCGCGGTGTCGTCGTCGCGGCGTACCGAGACCGGCACCGAGGTGCGCAGGACGGCGTCCGCGGCCACCGGGCGGCCCATCCGCTCGTGGTAGAGGCGGAACCCGCCGAGCAGGGCCGCGACGTAGGCGTCGTTGAACGAGCCGTCGACCGACTTCCCGGCCGCCCGCAGCTCGGCGAATCCGACGTCGAGCGCGGCGAACCGCCAGGACAGCCCGCGCGGGCGCAGCAGCTCCGACGCGCCGCCGGGCGGCGGGGACAGCACCCGCACCGCGGAGTCCACGTAGCGGGCGGTGTCCCGGGCCGCCGCGAGCGGGTTGCCGAGCGCGCCCAGGACGTCGCGGGCCATCCGGGCGGCCGACGGCACCAGTCCCGCCTCGCGCCGGACCAGCCGGTCGACCTCGGCGAGCGGGTCGGGTGCCTCGGTCGCCGGTGCCGCCGGCTGCGGCTTGGCCGGATCGTGCTCGCGGGTCCCGCTGTGCAGCTGGGAGAGCAGCTGGACCGCGCCCATGCCGTCGGTCAGCACGTGGTGCAGCTTCAGCAGGAACGCCGACCGGCCGCCGGGCAGGCCCTCGACCAGCATCGCCTCCCAGGGCGGGCGGGCCCGGTCGAACGGGGTCATCGCGAACTGCTCGGCGATCGGGCCCAGCTCGCCCCAGAACCCGGGGCCGGAGCCGGGGATCCGCACGCGTCGCAGGTGGTAGTGCAGGTCGAACTCGAGGTCGTTGATCCAGTAGGGGGTGCCGAGCCCGCCCAGCGGTGCCCGGACCCGCTCCCGGAACCGCGGCACCATCCGCGACGCCCAGTCGACGGCGGCGACCAGCCGGTCCCACTCCGGGCGGGCGTCGAGGACCTCGACCGCGAGCACCGGCGACCGGTAGCGCGGGTCGTCGGCCTCGGCCCGCCACATCATCACCTCGAACGGCGACATCTCCCGGACCGAACCCCAGGACAGCGGTGTGTCACTCATCCGAACCCGCCTCCGGCCAGTGCGTCAGGGTGTCCAGGAACAGCTCGCGGATCTGTTCGGCGTGCTTCCCGGCGTCCTCGGCGACCCAGTGCGTGGTGTCGACCGGCGGCTGCACGGCCACCTGCACCTTGCCGCCGCGCAGGGTCTGCGCGCCGCGCCACATGATCTCGCCGGCGTTGCGGATGACGATCGGCACGACCGGGACCTGCGCCTGCATCGCGATGTGGAAGGCACCCTTCTTGAACCGGCCCAGCCGTGGCGTCGGCGACCGGGTGCCCTCCGGCGCGATGGCCAGCGAGATGCCCTCGTCGCGCAGTTTGTCCACCGCCGGCTGCAACGCCGCCCTGGCCTGGCGGGTGTCGCCCCGCTCGACGAAGGCGACGTCGGCGATCTGGAACAGCTGCCCCCACAGCGGGATCCGGGCCGCCTCGGCCTTCGCGACACCGGTGAAGCCGTCACGGAGCAGCTTCATCAGGATCGGCACGTCGAACTTGGACTGGTGGTTGAACACGAACACGCACGGCCGGGCGGTGACCAGGTGCTCGGCCCCGGTCACCTCGACGTCGATCCCGGCCAGCCCGAACGCGACGTCCGAGCCCACCGAGGCCGCCATGTCCACGAACCGGCGGCGGGACCCGTGCAGCAGGCCCGCCCCGGCCGCCGCGGCCAGCCCGCCGGCCATGCCGCCGTAGAAGACGGCGGTGCGGGCGACGTCGGAGACCCCCGGGAACAGCCCGCCACGCGGGGCGCAGTCCAGCACCGGCCAGCCCCGCTCGGCCGCCAGCCGGCGCAGCGAGTCGGTCGGCGAGACGGCGACCGGACGGCCGACGGCGGAGAGGAACTCCGCGTCCTCGGTGCCGTTGGCGTAGCCGAAACACCCGGCGAGATCGGCGCCCCGGGCGTGCGCGTCGGCCCGGACCGCCGCCGCCTTCCCGGCGCCCCACAGCGAGATCCCGGCGACCCGGCCGGTGAGGACGCCGCCGGAGACCTCCAGCTCGGTGCACAGCACCCGGTCGGCGCCGAGCTCGGTCGCCATCGGCTGCACCTGGAACCGGGTCGCCGAGGAGGCCATCACGATCTCGTGCCCCTGCTCCCGGTGCGCCGCGACCAGCTCCCACACCTCGGGGTGCAGCGCACCGGCGATCTCCTCGCGGAACAGCGTCCGGCCCAGCTCGTGCAGCTCGTCCTCGCTGCGGCCCTTCCAGGTCGCGAGCGTGATCGCGAGGAACTCCTTGAAGTCGTCGTCGGTGCGGATGCCGCGCATGCCGGACAGCACGGTTCGCACCATCTCCACCGGGCCGACGTCGAACTCGCGCAGCCGCCTGCGGTAGAAGGCACCCGCCGAGTACCCGTCGATGACGGTGCCGTCGTAGTCGAAGTAGGCGATCGTCCCCGGCCCCGGCGGGGCGTCCCGGACCGCCGCCAACCGCTCCGCCCGTTCAGCTCGCGACACCGCTGTCCCCCTCCGCACGTGCCGGTGCCGCGCCGCCGGGTGTGACGGCCGGTGCGGACGGCACCGGATCCGCCGACCGGGCCGCGTCGGTGTCGGATCCGAGCACGACGGCGAGCCGGGCCCGCTGCAGCTGCGCCAGCCGGCCGAGATCATCGATCACCGCGGTGACCTCGTCCCGCCAGGCCGCCCGCCGTTCGTCCAGCGGCGCGAGGCCGTCGCCGCCGTCGCCCGTCCCGAGCAGACCGCGGTTCTCGGCCTGGCGCACCGCGGTCGTGTAGAGCTCGCGCGACACCGAGTCCGCCCGGTCGAGCCGGTGCTGCAGCAGCATCTGACCGCCCACCCCGAGGCACTCCTCCACGAACGGCCCCTCCTCGGTGAGCGCCGCGTCGCCGAGGGCGGCGAGCCGGTCGGCGACGACGAGCTGCGCGTCGAGGAACGAGCGCAGCACCCCCGGCGCGACCAGCAGCGGGGCCCGGCGCAGGGTGGCACGGACGTCGGCGGGTGCGGCGTCGAGGTCGCGCCAGTCCGGGTCCACCAGGTCCAGCTCACGGCGGATCTCCTCGCGGAACTCGCGGCGGGTGGAGAAGAAGAACTCGAACTTGAGCAGGTCGCGCAGGCGGGCGAGCTCGCGCCACGCCACCTCGACGAGGTCGTCGGTGCCCGCGGAGTCCGCGGCGTCGCCGACCCGCAGCAGCGCCACCTCCAGCAGGGCGCGGTTGAGCAGATGGTGCAGCGTGCCGTTGCGGTAGAAGGCGGCGACGTGGTGGCGGCCGGGGCTGATCGCGAACACCGGCTCGGTCCCGGCCGAGTGGATGGTGACCACGCCCGCCTCGGCCAGCCGGTCCAGCGTCATCCGCAGGCCGTGCCGGGTGCGCAGCTCGGCCACCGGGACCGGCACCCCGCCCGCCTCCAGGTAGTCGGCCAGCGGGGCGACGACCTCGCGCACCTGCTGCAGGGTCAGTGCCCGGTCCCGGGCCGAGAGCAGCGCGAACGTCGCCAGCGAGGTCGCCGTCGCCGGGGTGACCCGGTTGATCCCGGCGCAGACCCGGAACGCGACCTTGTCCAGCTGCGCGGGGCCCTCCCCCGCGTCGGCGAGCGCGGCGCGCAGCCCGATCGGCTCGGCGAACCGGACCCGGGCGGAGCCGATGTGCCGGCGCTGGTCACGGAAGTAGCCGTACAGCCAGCCGAGGCCCTCTGCCTTCTTCGTCCCGCCGCGCTGCTCGGCGGCCATCGCGCCGACCTCGTGCAGCTGGTCGTAGGCGATCGACACCGGCACCAGGACGGCGTCGGTGCCCGGCCGGTCCTCCAGCGCCGCGACCAGGTAGCGCAGCAGGCCGATGCGGGGCTTGCGCAGCTTGCCGGTCCGGCTCCGCCCGCCCTCCAGGTACCACTCCAGGTTGAACCGCTTGGCCAGCAGATGACCCAGGTACTCCTGCATCGCCGCCTTGTAGACGGTGTCGCCGCCGAAGCTGCGCCGGATGAACACCACCCCGGCCCGGCGGCCGAGCGCCCCCATCGGCCAGAACGACAGGTTGTTGCCGCCCAGCACGTGGTTGCGCGGGAAGTTGCGCTCGTGCAGCACCTCGGCGAACAGCAGTGGATCGGCGTAAGAGCGGTGGCTGGGCAGGAACACCAGCGCGTGCTCCCGGTTGAGCTCGCGCAGCCGTTCCAGGCCGGACTCGTCGACCCGGACGTCCCAGGCCTTCGTGTGCATCGGGCCCATCATCGCCCGGAACACGTCGATCGCCGGCGGGCTCTGCACCGCGGCCATCTCGTGCAGGCACGACCCGAGCTCCCGCTCGACCTCGGGTCCCGGCCGGCCGGTGGCGGCGGCGACGCGCTCGACGAGCGCCGGGAACCGGGTCGAGGAGGTGATCTGCTCGACCATCCGGCGCGGCACCTTGTACCGGTCGCCGAGGATCCGGCGCTCGGCCCGGTCACAGGCCAGGACGGCCTGCCGGGCGACGAAGCGGGTGAAGCCGTCCGAGCCGGGGCGGCCGTTCTCCTGGTCGACGAACCGGGACACCAGCTCGGCGACGGTCGCGGCCTCGCCGGCCACCACGCGCGCGGCGTCCGGGCGGTGCCGGGCCATCGAGGGGTGCAGCGGTGACCAGGCCATCCGCATGACGGCGGTGGTCGCGAGCCCGGTGAGCTTGCGCACCGGCCCCGCGTCCTCGGGCTCGGGTGTCACCCAGGTGACCCGGGCCGGGACGACCACCGTGTCCGGCTCCCCCTGCAGGGCGGCCCCGAGCGACGCCGGGACGTCCGGCCGGTCGGTGGTGGCGACCAGGACGGCGCCGGGATGCCGCTCCTCGGCCCACCGCCGCAGGATGGCCCGCTCGGTGAGCGAGCGGGACTGGGCGATGACCACCGCCGGGCCCGTTCCCCGCGCCTCGTCCGGCCCGCCCGTCGCCGCCATGGAACCCCCGTTCGGACCGCCCGCGGTGCCGCGGCGTCGTGAGGGGTCCAACGTAGTTACCGATCAGTTGGTGAACAACACGGGCCGCGACCGCCACTCCCCTCCCGCCGGTCGACGGGGCGAGGACGGGTGGGGATCCTCGGCGCATGGCCCACCTGCAGCACTCGGCCCTGCTCGTCCACGACTACGACGAGGCGATCGCCTTCTTCACCGGCGCCCTCGGCTTCGACCTGGCCGAGGACTCCCCCGCCACCACGACGGACGGGCGGCCCAAGCGCTGGGTCGTCGTCCGGCCGCCCGGCGCGCAGACGGGGCTGCTGCTCGCCCGCGCCGACTCCGCGGAGCAGCGGGCGGCCGTCGGGCACCAGTTCGCCGGCCGGGTCGGCCTGTTCCTGCAGGTCGACAGCTTCGACCGGGAGCACGCCCGGATGACCGCAGCCGGGGTCCGGTTCGTCTCCGGACCCCGCGCCGAACCGTACGGCCGGGTCGCCGTCTTCCTCGACGTCGCCGGCAACCGGTGGGACCTGATCGGTCCCGGTCAGCCCGCGGCGACGACCTGACCCTGCTCCTCCGGCTCGTCGAGGTCGGCCACGGCGACCGGGGTCCCCAGCAGCTCGGCGTAGACCGCGGTCAGCGCCTCCGCGAGCCGGACCCGGCCGAACCGCGACACCGCCCGGTCCCGGCCGGCGATGCCGAGCCCGGTCCGGAACGCGTCGTCGGTGAGCACGTCGCGCACCGCGGCACCCAGGTCGTCCGGCCGGCCGGGACGAACGTGCACCCCGGTGACCCGGTCGACGACGGCGTCGCGCAGCGCACCGACGGCCGACACGACCACCGGCCGCGAGCACGCCATGGCCTGCAGCACCGTGCCGATCCCGGTGTCGTACCCGGGCGCCGCGACGACGACGTCGGCCGACCGCAGCAGCCGCGGCAGCACGCCGGAGCCGACCGGCCCGAGGAAGCGCACCCGCCGCTCGACCCCGAGGTCGCGGGCCACGGTGAACAGCCGGGCCCGGTCCGGGTCGTCGGCGGCGGAGCTGCCGCCCCCGACGAGCAGCTCCGCGGACGGCACCCTGGCCAGGGCCCGGACCGCGGCGCCGGCCCCCGCACCGGTGCCCAGCGGGCCGGCCGTGACGATCCGCGCGCCGTCCCCGCGGCGCAGCGCCGGGCCGTCCGGGGTGAAGACGTCGGTGTCGACGCAGGCCGGAACGGTGCGCAGCGACGCGCGGGGTACCCCGTACCGCAGCAGCTCGGTGTGCTGGTCCTCGCTGCCGGCCAGGACCCGGGCCGCACCCGCGACGACGTCCGCGTCGGAGGCCGGGGCGCGCAGCTGCGGCGGGAGCGCGAGCACGACCGGCACGCCGGCGCCGGACACCGCACGGGCGGCGGCCGTGCCGATCGCGTGCACGAGGTCGGGCGGATCCCCGGTCCGGCCGAGGGCCGCCGGGTCCGACGACTCGACGTGCAGCGACCCGGGTCCACCGGCGGGCGCGACCAGATCGGGATCGTCCGGGCGGTCGGTGATCACCCGGACCCGGTGGCCGGCGGCCGCGAGAGCGGCGGCCACGAGACCGGTCCCGCAGTCCCGGGGCGCTTCGGGGGTTCGGACGATGGCGATGCGCAACAGAAGTCTCCTGATCGTGCTCGCTCGGGGCGGGCACGCGCAGGTGGCTCTACGCGTCGGACCGGTTCGACCCTACGCTCCTTCAGCCGGGCCGGCCGGTCGTGGTCGCGCCCTGCGCCGCCGTCCGCCCGGCGGCGCGGCGCCGGCGTACCCGCCAGGCGATCACGGCGACCAGCGCGACGACGCCGAGCACCGCCCAGCCCAGCACCCCGAACGCGTGCTCGAAGCGCTCGGCCGCCTCCCGGAGCAGGTAGCCCGCCGTCACGTGCATCGCCGCCCACACCGTCGCCCCGACCGCCGCGGCCGGCAGGAACCGGTGCACCGGCAGCCCGGACGCACCCGCGGCCGCCGGGGTCATCGTGCGGACCACCGGCAGGAACCGGGCGCCGAGCACCGCCCAGGAGCCGTGCCGGCGCAGCGTGCCGGCCGCGGAGTCCCAGGTGTCGCGACCCATCCGCCCGATCAGCCGGGACTCCCGCAGGCGCGGGCCGAACCGCCGTCCGACCAGGTAACCGATCGTGTCCCCGCTGGTCGCCGCGACCGCGACGACCACGGTCACCAGGACCGCCGCCATCGGGTCGGGGACGGCCATGGCGGCGGCGACCAGGACCGTCTCGCCGGGCAGCAGGAGCCCGACGCCGATCGTCGTCTCGCCGAGGGTGGCCAGCCCGGCGACCAGCACCACCACCCAGACGGGTACGGCGGTCAGCCACGCGATGATCTCGGTGATGGTGAGCTCCTCGGCTCGGGCGGGTGCCTGCTCAGTCCACGCAGGGCACGCCGTCGGCGGTCAGATCGGCGGGGGGGGCGGCGGCGCCGGGAGCGGGTCACCACGCGGTGCGGCGGCCCCGTCCGGGTCCGGGGCGCCGGCCGGTGCGGTCCCGGCGCCACCTCCGCCACCGACCGGCGCCGCGGCGGGCGCGGGTTCCGGACCGGCGGACCCGTCGGCCAGCCCGGCCAGGAACGTGCCCACCTCGCCCGGGTCGACCTGCACCGCGACCCCCTCGGAACCGGTGCGGTAGTCGAGGCGCCCGGTGGGGATCGTCCGGAACTCGACGCGGTCGGCCCGCAGGGCGCTCGCGTGCGCGACCATCGACGCGAGGTCCCACCCCTGGTCGAGCACGACGGCGCCGTCCACCGCCCGCAGCAGACCGGCGACGGCCGTCGGGTCGGTCAGCGTCCCGGCCGCGAGCAGCCGGTGCGTCAGCCCGGCGAGGAACGCCTGCTGGCGGCGGACCCGGTCCAGGTCGCCGTTCGGCAGACCGTGCCGCTGGCGGACGAACCGCAGCGCCTCGACGCCCTCGACGGTCTGCGGCCCGGCCGCGAAGTCGGCGCCGGAGTACCGGTCGCTGACCGGTTCGCGCAGGCAGACCGGGACCCCGCCGAGCGCGCGGGTGACGTCGGCGAAGCCGGCCAGGTTCACCTGGGCGTAGTGGTCGACCGAGACCCCGGTCAGGCGCTCGACGGTCGCCAGCAGCGTCCGGCTCCCGGCCGCGGCCGACTCGCGCTCCAGGTCCGGCCCGGTCAGCCCCTGCCGGAGCAGCCCGGGCCGGGCGGTCGCCGCGCCGCGGGCGAACGCCGAATTGATCTTGTGCATGCCCAGGCCGGGCACCTCGACCCAGGCGTCGCGCAGGATCGACACGGCGGACGCGCCGAGCGCCGGGTCGTCCGGGATCCGGACCAGCATCAGCGTGTCCGTGTTGGCCTGCCCGTCGGCGTCGCCGGCGTCCAGTGCGTCCAGGACGTCGCGGGGCAGCGGACGACCGCGGGCGTCCACCCGGGAGTCGCTGCCGACCAGCAGGATGTCGGTGGCGCCGTCGGCGACGGTGTCCCCGACGACGTCCGCGGTGACCGGGCCGCTGCCGGAGACCGCCCACCCGGCACCGGTGAGGACGAGCACCGTCGCCGACAGCGCCGCGACCCAGCGCGGCGCCCGGTCACGGGGCCCGCGCCCCGGCCGGGCCGGATCGTGTTCCGGGCGGGCCGGGTCGCGTTCCGCGGAACGCGGCCACGGCGGTACGGCACCGACCGGGGCGAGCGGGGTCGTCCGGGCGGCGGCCGACACCGGGGTACCCCGCCCCGGACCGGGGCGCGACGGCGTCCCCGGCGCGGCACCCGGCACCCGCCTGCCCGGCCGGCCGCGCCCGCGGGGCGGCGGGCTCACGCGCTCCCCCGGGCCCGGCCCGCGTCCGGGTCCGGCAGCCCCCGCCGGCGGTCGCGCTGCGCACCGACCACACCGCGCACGACGTCGACCACGCCCGGGTCGGCGATCACGTAGATCTGGTGCCGCCCGTCGCGACGGGCCCGGACCAGCCCGGCGAGCTTCAGCTTCGCGAGGTGCTGGCTGACGGCGGCGACCGGCTGGCCGAGCGCCGTGGCGAGGGTGCCGACGTCACGCGGACCGGCCGTCAGCAACCAGACGATCTGCAGCCGGGAGGTGGCGGCGAGCATCCCGAACGCCGCGGCCGAGTCGGCCAGCAGCTCCGGATCGAGGAGCTCGTCGTCCACCGGGCCTCCGTAACAGTTGCACCACTTACGCAACTGTTACCGTACCGGGCGGGTCCCGGAGGAGGGACCGGGCACCGGGGAGAGCGATGGATCGGACGACCGAGGCGGGCCGCACCGCCGCGGACCCGCCGACGCCGGACCCGGACCGGGCGCCCGTCCCCGGCGCGGCCGCCCTGCACCGCGCCGCGGACGCCGACGTGTTCGCCCTGCTCCGCGGCCTGGAGACGTCCCGCCGGGGGCTCACCGAGGACGCGGCGGCGCTGCGGCTGGCCGAGCACGGCGAGAACGTCGCGGGACCCGCCCGGCGCCCGGGCCGGGCCGAGCAGCTGCGCCGGGCGCTCGCCGGCCCGTTCGCCGGGCTGACGGCGGCGCTCGGCGTCCTGCTCGCCGTCGCCGACGGCATCGCGAGCGCCGCGGTCGTGCTGGTGATCGCCGCGCTCGGCGTCGGCCTGCGGCTCTGGCACGAGATCACCCTCGACCGCACCACCCGGGAGCTGCGCATCCGGGCCGGCACCACCGTGACGGTGCGCCGCCGCCCGGCAGCGGGCTCCGCGCCGCGGGACAGCGAGATCCCGCCGGCCGATCTGGTGCCCGGCGACGTCCTGCTCCTGAGCGCCGGTGACCCGGTGCCCGCCGACGCCAGGGTGCTGCGCGGCACCGACGTCCTGGTGGACCAGTCGTCGCTGTCCGGTGCGCTGCTCCCGGTGCCGAAGCACCCGCCACCGGCCGGGCACGCGGGGCCGCCGGGCGTCATCGGGGCCGCGTCGCTGCTGCTCGCGGGCAGCACCGTCACCCGGGGCGAGGTCACCGCCGTCGTGCTCGCGACCGGTCCCCGCACGCACGCCGCCGAGCTCGCCGAGCGGGCGCACCGGCCGCGGCCGTCGTCCACCGTCGACCGCGGCGTGCGGGCGGTGAGCTGGGCGCTGGTGCGGTGCATGCTGCTCGCCGCGCCGCTGGTGCTCGTCGTGAACGGCGCCGTCTCCGGGGACCTGCAGCAGGCGCTGCTGTTCGCCGTGGCCGTCACCGTCGGGCTCGCGCCCGAGCTGCTCCCGCTGATCGTCGGCACCACGCTGCTGCGCGGCGCCACCCGGTTGCGGGCCGCCGGGGTGCTGGTGACCCGCCCGGACGCCCTGCACGACCTCGCCGCCGTCGACGTCGCGTGCCTGGACAAGACCGGCACGCTCACCGAGGACCGGGTCGTGTTCACCCACTCCGTCGACGTCGACGGCGTCGGTGATCCCGGCCCCGGCGAGGCCGCGGCCGTCGCGGTCCGGTTCCAGTCCACCCCCCGCGACGGCCTGGACGACGGTCTCGCGGGCGCCGCCCCGGAGGGTGCTGCGCTGCTGGCCCACGGTCTGCTCGACCGGGTCGCCGAGCTGCCGTTCGACCACGAGCGGCGGCGGGCCGCCGTCGTCCTGCGCGACGCCTCCGAACCGGGCGAGCTGGTCGTCGTCCGCGGCGACCCGGACACCGTGCTGCCGCGCTGCGACCGGGTCGTCCGGGCCGGCGGTACGGAGCCGCTCGGCCCGGAGCTGCGCCGGAGGGCGGCGCGCACGGCCGAGGAGCACCGGGCACGCGGCATGCGGGTCGTCGCCGTCGCCACCCGCCGGTGCGGGGCGCACGACCCGGAGCCGGAGCGCGACCTGCTGCTGCTCGGGTTCGTCGGGCTGCTCGACCCGGTCCGGGAGTCGGCGGCCGGTGCGGTCGCCCGGTTCCGGGACCAGGGCGTCGCGGTGGTCGTGCTGACCGGCGACGACCCGGCGGTCGCCGAGCAGGTCTGCGCCCGGGCCGGCATCGAGGTCGACGGTGTCCTGGACGGCCCGGCCCTGGACCGGCTCGACGACCGTGCGCTCGCCGGGGAGCTGCACCGGACCACGGTGTTCGCCCGGCTCGGACCCCTGCAGAAGGAACGGGTGGTGTCGGCGCTGCAGGCGGGCGGGCACACCGTCGGGGTGCTCGGCGACGGTGTCAACGACGTCGGGGCACTGCGCACCGCCGACGTCGGCATCGCCGTCGACGGGGCCGTCCCCGCGGCCCGGGCGGCCGCGGACATCGTCCTGACCGGCCGGGGACCGGACGTCGTCGGGGCCGCGGTCGCCGAGGGGCGCCGGACGCTCGGGCGCGCGACCCGCTACCTGACCGTGACCGCGGCGCTCAACCTCGGCAACGCGCTGTCGGTCGTCGTCGCGTCGGCCGTGCTGCCGTTCCTGCCGCTGCTGCCCGCGCAGCTGGTGCTGCAGGGCGTGCTGTTCGGCGTGGCCGCGCTCGCCCTGCCGTTCGACCGGGTCGAGCCCGGCTGGACGGCCCGGCCGCGTACCTGGGACACCCGCGGCATGCTGCGGTTCATGCTGGTCCTGGGGCCGCTGTCGTCGGTGTTCGACCTGGTCACGTTCTGGGCCGTGTGGCGGTTCCTCGGCCTGGACACCCCGGAGGAGCAGGCGGTGTTCCAGGCCGTCTGGTTCGTCGAGGGCGTGCTCTCCCAGGTCCTGGTCCTGCTGCTGCTCCGTACCCGCGCCGGGCGCCCCGCCCGGCCGGTGCTGCTGACCGTCACCGCCGTCGTCGCCGTCGGGGTGCTGGTGCCGTTCACCGGGATCGCGCCGGTGTTCGGGATGGTCGCGCCGCCGCCCGCGGTGTGGCCGCTGCTGGCGGCCGTGGTGCCGCCGTTCCTGCTGTGCGTGGCCGCGACGCGGCCGCTCTACCTGCGACACGTGCTGGGGATCGCCCCGGCCGGAGAGGACGGTGCGCGATGACCGCACCCACCCCGATGCAGCTGATGATCGTGCTGCTCGTGTTCGTGCTGCTGTTCGGCGCGAAGAAGCTCCCCGACCTGGCCCGCTCGGTGGGCCGGTCGAGCCGGATCCTGCGCTCGGAGCTGTCGGCGAAGGAGGAGCCGGGCGACCCGGCCGCACAGCAGCCGGGCCGCCCCGACGGGGACGGGTCTCAGAGCAGGCTGGACCAGTAGTCCCAGAACCGCTGCAGGGCCAGCCCGATGATCACGACGTACCAGAGGACCACCGGCACCGCGTGGTACTGGCGGAGCCCCTGGTAGAGCCCGCGGGCGGCGCCGCTGCTGTCCAGTGCCGCGAGCGCGGAGTACCAGAAGATCGGGATCGTGACGGCCCAGACGACCATGCAGTACGGGCAGAGCGCGCCGATGTCGTAGAGACTCTGCACGATCAGGTAGTGCACGAACACCACGCCGAGCGCCGCCCCCGCGGTCAGGCCGGCCCACCACCAGGCCGGGAACCGCACGCCCGCGAGGACCGCGGCGCCGGTGGTCACGACGACGGCGAACGCGCCGATGCCGAGCAGCGGGTTCGGGAACCCGAAGAACGCGGCCTGCTCGGTCGTCATCACCGACCCGCAGGACAGCACCGGGTTGATGCTGCACGAGGGCGTGTAGCTCGGGTCCTGCAGGATGGCGATGCGCTCGACGGTGAGGACGAACGCGGACAGCAGCCCGAGCGCCCCGCCGACGACCAGCAGCCAGGGCAGCACCCGCGGCAGCGGGCCCGGGACCGGACGGTCCGGGCCGCTCCCCACGGTGATGCGGTCGAACTCCTCGGTCGGTGCGGCCGCCGTCACGGGGCCACCGCCGCGTCCAGGGCGTCGGTGATGTCCTGCACCGAGTCCACCTCCACCAGCTCGCCGTTCACGAAGATCGCCGGGGTGCCGCCGACCCCGGCGGCCTCGCCGGCCGCCTGGTCGGCCCGCACCGCGTCGAGGGTCGCCGGGTCGGCGACCGCGGCGTCGTACGCCGCCATGTCCAGGCCGAGGTCCTGAGCGTAGCCACGGAAGACCGTGGCCGCGTCCGCCGACCCGGCCCAGTTCTGCTGGGTCTGGAACAGCCGCTCGTACATCGCGACGAACCGGCCCTGCCGGTGTGCCGCCTCCGCCGCGACGGCGGACGGCTCGGAGTTGGCGTGCATCTCCAGCGGGAAGTCGCGGACCACGAAGTCCACCCGGTCGCCGTACTGCGCGACGAGCTGGCTCATGAACGGCTGCAGCTGGGCGCAGCCCGGGCACTGGAAGTCGAGGAACTCGACGAGCTTCACCGGGGCGCCGGGGTTGTCGTTCAGCCGGGCCGCCTCCGGCGGGGCGAGCGCCTCCGGGGACGCGGCACCACCGGGGCCGGTGGACGGGGCGTCGGGACGGGTGGCGAACAGCAGGGCCGCCACCAGCAACGCGAACGCGCCGACGACGAACAGGGAGATCTTGACGTTGCGGGTCATGCGGGAGGGCTCCTCCACGGGATCCGGCGGGGGCCGGGTGACGGGTACGGGCGCGGGCCGATCGCCGTCGTCAGTTCCGGTCCACGCAGAGCTGCTCGACCGGGGACGGGGCGAGGAGCACCCGGTCCGGAGGGGGTGCCGGCCCGACGTCCGGATGCCCGGCGGCGGCGACCGCGACCGGGGTCGCCGGGGGCCCGACCGGGGGCGACGGGTCGTCCTCGTCGCGGCGCGGGACCTGGTCCGCATCGCCCGCGTGCAGCATCATCGGCGGCTGGTACGGGCAGTGGGCCGCACCGAGGACGCCGGCCTCGACCGATCCGGCCGCGGTGCCCGTCGCGGCCGGGTGGTGGTCCGGGCCCGCCGCGGCCGGCCCGGCGCAGACCACGAGTCCGACCAGCAGGAGCAGCAGCGCGGACAGGACGCGCACGCACCCCACCTCGTCTCCCGCTCACGTGTCCCCGACGGCGCGCACCCCGCCGTCCGGCTCCGACGATACCGACGTCCCCGCGCTGGTCCGGCGCGGGTCCGGCGCGCCGGGACGGGACGACCGGCCGACGCACTATGACGGCCGGTCATCGGCTGGCTACGGACTGTTCCCGGGCTCCGGGAGGCGGTCAGCCGGCCAGCGAGCTGAAGATCGAGACCGACCCGGCGATGATCAACGCGTTGAACAGGAACGCGAGCATGCCGTGCACCAGGACGGTGCGCCGCATGCTCCGCCGGGTGACCACGACGTCGGTGGTCCCGAACGACGTCCCCACCGCGACCGAGAAGTAGAGGAGATCGGTGAACACGGGCGCCTCGTGACCGGGGAAGTCCAGGCCGCCCTCGGCCGCCCACCGCCCCAGGTAGACGACGGCGAAGCCGACCTGCAGGGTCAGCCAGGCGGTGACCACCGCGACGACACAGATCGCGAGCACGACGTCCCCGGGCAGCCCGAACTCCCCCGCCCGCGGCATCACCGAGACCGTCGCCATCAGCGCGACGGTCGCGGCCGCCTGCGAGAGCTGTCCCGGGGAGACCCCGAGCAACCGCCGCACACCGGTGCCGCGCCGGGAGGCGACGGCCATCCGGCGCAGCTCGGCGGGCTCGCGCCGGGCGTAGGCCAGCAGGGTGAGCAGCAGGTACCCGACGGCGTAGAGGTCCCAGAACACCAGGAGCCGCACCGGCGTCGCCGCCGGGACGAACAGGTACAGCGGCGTCGGCACCAGGGCGAGCCCCTGCCGGGCGAACTCACGGCTCCACCAGTGCACGACCACGGACGGTATGCGGCCGCCGCCGGGGTCAGTTCACCAGCCCCGCCCGGAACGCCAGCGCCACCAGCTGCACGCGGTCCCGGGACTGCGTCTTGGCCAGCAGGTGGCCGATGTGGGTCTTGACCGTCGCCTCGGACACGACGAGGTCCCGCTGGATCTCGGCGTTGGAGCGGCCGCTGCCGACGAGCGTCAGCACCTCCCGTTCGCGCGGCGTCAGGTCCTCCAGCGCCGCCAGCGCGTCCGGTGCGGCGGCCGCCGGCTCCGGCGCGGACAGCAGCGGGGCGGTCGCCCGCAGCAGCCGGCGGGTCGAGACCGGGTCGATCACCGACTCGCCGCCGTGCACGGTGCGGACCGCGTCGATCAGGCCCTGGGGCTTGACGTCCTTGAGCAGGAACCCGCTGGCCCCGGCCCCGATCGCGGCGGTGACCGACTCGTCGAGGTCGAACGTCGTGAGCACGATGATCTTCAGGTCGGGGTGGGTCGCGAGTGCCCGCCGGGTCGTCTCGATGCCGTCCAGGCGCGGCATGCGCACGTCCATCAGCACGACGTCGACCGGGGTCCGGCCGAGCTCGGCGAGCGCCTGCTCGCCGTCCCCGGCCTGGGCGACGACCGTGAGGTCGTCGCACGAGTCGAGCACCATCGCGAAGCCCGCGCGCACGAGCTCCTGGTCGTCCACCAGCATCAGCCGGACAGGGTTCACCGTTCTCCTCGGGTGGGTGTGGTCGGGGACGCCGGGGCGACCGGCAGCCGCAACCGGACGGACCAGCCGCCGTCGGGGTGCGGCCCGGTCTCGACGGAGCCGCCGTGCAGGGCGGCCCGTTCCCGCATGCCGGTCAGTCCGTGCCCGCCGCGGGGCGGCCGCGGGACGGGGCCCCTGGCCCCCTCGTCGCGGACCCGGACGGTCAGCTCGTCGTCGCCCCACTCCAGGGTGACGACGGTGGGCGCGGCCGGCCCGGCGTGCTTGATGACGTTGGTGAGCGCCTCCTGCACGACGCGGTAGGCGGTCAGCCCCGGCCCGGTGGGCACCGGCCGCGGCGTCCCGACGACCCGCAGCTCCACCCGGAGCCCACCGGCACGGACCTGCTCGACCAGCGCCGGGACGTCGTCGGTGCCCGGCTGCGGGCGGCCCGCGTGGTCGGCACCGGGATCGTCGGTGGCGTCGCTGACGGCGCGCAGCATCTCCAGCAGGCCCCGGACGTCGGCGAGCGCCTCGCGGCCGGTGTCGGCGATCCCGGACAGCACGTCGACCGCCTTCTGCGGGTCGCGCTGCGCGGCGAACTGTCCGCCGTCGGCCTGGGCGATGATCCCGGACAGCGAGTGCGCGACGACGTCGTGCACCTCCCGGGAGATCCGGGCCCGCTCGGCGAGCAGCTCGATCCGGACCTCCTGGCGCCGGCTCGCCTCCAGCAGCCGGGCCCGTTCGCGCAGGCCGGCGGTGTGCCGGAAGGAGGCCCGCCGCAGCGAGCCGAGGAGCCACACCGCGATGGAGAGCATGACCGCGGCCCCGCTGATCGCCGCCAGCCCGGCCCAGCCGATCTGCGGCGGGAGCGTGCGCAGGGTGAGGAACGGCCCGGCCGAGCCGGCCAGCAGCAGGACGACGGCGGCCGGGCCCGCCCAGCGCGGCCCGTAGGCGACCGCCGAGTACGTTCACGGCCAGCCATGATGCCCCGTACCCGATCGTGGCCCCGACCAGGCCCCCGGCCAGCAGCCGGCCGGCCACCGCGTCCAGGTCGAGCCGGCCGATCGCCATGCCGAGCAGCAGGAACGGCATCCAGGTGAGCACCGGGTAGGCGCCGGACAGCAGCACCGTCTCCAGCGCCCGCACCAGCCCGGACGGGGACACGAGGTCCGCGGCGTGCAGCACGTTGCCGATGAGGAGCTGGCCCTCGTCGTTCGTGGGGCCGGGCAGCACCGTGCGCAGCCCGAACGAGAGCAGCGGCCCGGCGACGGCCCACCCGGCCGCGAGCAGGGCGAGCGTCCGCGGCCCGGCGAACAGCAGCGGGAGCACCAGCAGGAACTCGACCCCGTAGACGGCGAGGATGACCATCGGCCCGTTGCTCACCTCGGCGAGCAGCAGCCCGAGCCCGACCAGCAGTACCGCCCGCACGGCGACCCGGCGGCGCAGCCGCGCGCGGTCCGTGGGCTCACCGGTGCGCAGCGCGGACCGCGCCGTCAACGCCAGCGAGACCCCGCCGAGCACCCCGAACAACACCGCCGCACGTCCGTTGACCAGGCCCCACAGCGGCGCCGAGGCGTCCGCGGCCGCCACGTGCGCGACGATCATCCCGAGGACGGCGAGCCCACGCGCGACGTCGACGCCGATCAGGCGGGTCCCCGCCCCGGTACGCCGCCGGCCGGTCCGCCACGGGGCCGCGCGACCCTCGCGGTCGTCGCGACCGCCGCGGCCGGAACTCCGGGAGGTGCCGGCCGGGGCACCGGCGCCGCGCACCCCGCCGGGGCCGACCACCGGCAGCGTCGTGGCCGCCGCCGTCAGGTCCTCGTGTGGCGGGCGGACGGGTGGGCGGGCGGGGCGGCCGGGCGTGACAGCCGGATCGGTCGACGTCATACCCGCACCCTCCCGCCGGGGGCCGTCCCGGCGCGTCGGAGCCGGGACGGATCCCGGGCCTCCGACCACGGTCGGACCTGCGGCGCCCGGCTCATGCCGGCGGGACTAGGGTGTGTCTCCCAATGCGCGGAGCCAGGTGACGATCGCCTTCAGGACGGCGCCGCCGCGGAAGGTCAGGGCGAGCTTGTCGTAACGGGTGGCCAGCCCGCGCCACTGCTTGACGTGGCAGAACCCGCACTCGACGACGTTGCGGTTTCGGTAGTCGACCGGATCGAATGCGGGCGGTCGGCCACCGCGTGAGCCCCGTCGTTTGCGGTGTCCCTGCTGGTCAGAGGGCTCCGGAATGACAGCGATGATCCGGCGCTCGCGCAGGTGCCGGCGGATCGCGCGTGAGGAGTAGGCCTTGTCCGCGCGCACGCGTTCAGGCCGGGTCCGGGGTCGTCCCGGGCCCGGTCGGGCGATGCTCAGGCGCGCCATCAGGTGCGGAAACATTGGCGAGTCGCCGCCCTGGCCGGGGCCGAGGAGGACCACCAGCGGGCGGCCGTGCCCGTCAACGAGCTGGTGGATCTTCGTCGACAGCCCTCCGCGGGACCGTCCCAGCGCGTGATCTGCTGGTTCGGCGAGCAGATTCGTGTAGTTCGATCCGGCCCCCTATGTCGCGCTTGAGGGTCGCGGCGTGCTGGTGGGCACGGATGATCGTGGAGTCCACGCTGACCGCCCACCCGAGCACCTCGGCGGCGTCGGCCTCGACCAGAAGAGCAGCCAGGATGTGGTCCCAGGTGCCGTCGCCGCTGTAGCGGCGGTGCCGCTTCCACAACGTCTGCCACGGCCCGAACTCGGCTGGGACGTCGCGCCAGGGAAGCCCGCACCGATACCGGTAGATGATCCCCTCGAGCACCCGGCGGTCATCGCGGAACGGGCACCCGCGACGACCCTCGGAGGAGGGCAACAGCGGCGCCAGACGGGCCCACTGGACATCAGTCAGGACAGCGGTACGCGGCACCGATCAAGCATCGCGCACCCCGCTCCGCCTATCTGGGAGACACGCCCTAGTCCGCTGACACCGGCAGTGCCCGCGCGCCCCGGTTCCGGAACGACCCGTGCCATTCGGCCGGGCCGGCGACCCGCAGGCCGGGCAGGCGTCGCAGGAGTGTGCCCAGCCCGATCTCGAGCTCGGCGCGCGCCAGTACCGCCCCGAGACACACGTGCGGGCCGTGGCCGAGGCCGAGATGCCGGTTCGGGGCCCGATCGAACCGCATGACGTCCGGGTCGGCGAACGGACCTGCGGGATCACGGTTGGCCGACCCCCAGGCGAGCATGACCGTGTCGCCCCGTGCGATCGACGTGCCGCCGACCGTGAACGCCTCGGTGGCGAACCGGCGGATCGACAGCTGCGGGGGCGGCTCGAACCGCAGCAGCTCCTCGATCGTGTCCCCCACCCGCCCGGGATCCAGGACGGCCGTGCGCAGGGCCCCGAGGCCGCCGTCCGGTCCGGCGGAGGCGACGAGCGCGTTCCCGATGACGTAGGTGTGATGTCCAGGCAGGTTGGTCAGGCGACTGATCGGCGGTAGGCCGTTGGTTGCGCTGTGGGGCCGGTGGTGATTGTAGAAGTGCAGCCAGCCGGGGAGCGCGTCTCGCCGAGCCGTTTCGCAGGGGTGGAAGCGGGCGTATGCCCACCCGTCGGCGAGGGTGCGGTGGAAACGTTCGATCTTGCCGTTGGTCTGAGGCCGGTAGGGCCGGGTTCGCTTGTGGGTGATGCCCAGTTCGCTGCAGGTGTCACGCCAGGCGTGTGAGCGGTAGCAGCTGCCGTTGTCGGACAGGACCCGTTCGACGGTCACGCCGCGGGCGTTCAACCAGTCCACGGCCCGGCGTAGCACACCGGTGGCGGTGTCGGCTTTCTCGTCGCTGTGGATCTCGGCGTAGGCGACGCGGGAGTGGTCGTCGATGACGGTGTGGACGAACGCTCTGCCGGTGCGCGGCTTGTAGTCGGTTCCCCTGGGCAGTCCGGGAGTGGACCGCTTGTTCAGGGCGCCTTGTCGGCGTCCGACGAAGCGGTGTCCGCCTCCGTCGGGGATGTTGCCGAACTTGGTGACGTCGACGTGGATCAACGAGCCGGGGTGTGGGTGTTCGTAGCGGCGTAGGGGCTCGCCGGTGACCCGGTCGATGTGGGAGAGCCGGTTGATCCGGCAGCGGCGCAGGACCGCGTGCACGGTCGAGGCGGCGAGAGCGAGTCGGCCGCCGATCTGTACTGGTCCGAGTCGGTGGTGCCACCGCAGTCGCACGATCTGCTTCACCAGCCTCGGCGGGGTCTTGGCCGGCATCGACCGTGGTCGGGAGCTGCGGTCGACCATCCCGGGCGGGCCCTCGGCGCGGTAGCGGTCAGCCCACTTTCGGGCGGTGCGAGGGGCGACCATGAACATTCTGGCCGCGGTGGAGCAGGTCCAGTCCTGGTCGGCGATCAGACGGGCCAGCCGTAGCCGGGCACGCGGAGTCAGCGCAGCGTTAGCGTGGGTCACAAGGGCCTCCGGTTGGTGAAGCGGTTCCTAGACAGCTCCACTTCACAACCGGGGGTCCTCGCCTGTCTCAGCGACAGGCCGTCATCAGCTCAACCTGGAACAACGTCCATGGACATCACACGTAGGTGACGTTCTCGAAGCCGGCGAACAGCAGCAGGAACGCCGCCGAGACCAGCTCGTCCTCCGACAGCGCGTCGCTCCCGTCGCGCGCCCGCACCAGGTCTCCGAGTACGTCGTCACCGGGCGCGGCGCGGGACCGGTCCACCATCTCGATCAGGAACCGGTGCAGATGGCCCGCCGCCCGCGCGGCACTGTGCCGGTCCGCCGGCGCCAGCACCTCCGTCGTCCACTCCCGGAACTGCAGGCTGCGATCCCACGGCACACCCAGCAGCTCGGCGATGACCCGGACCGACAACGGGGCGGCGTAGGTCCCGACGAGGTCGCAGGACGCCTCCGCGACCAGGGTGGTCGCCAGACCGGATGCGAGCTCCTCGGCGATCGCGGTGATCCGCGGCCGCATCCCGGCGACGCGGCGCGGGGAGAACCCGGCCGACAGCAACCGCCGGAGCCGGACGTGGTCGGGTCCGTCCATGTTGAGCAGGTTGCGGTCCAGCGCCGGTGGGAGCGACAGGCCGACGTACCCGTCGGTGGCGTGTCGCTTGTCGACCGACAGCCGCGGGTCCGCCGCCAGCGCCCGGCAGTCCTCGTAACCGACCACCAGCCAGACCGGCGCCCCGTCGGGCGTCCGGGCCCGGTGGACCCGGCCCGTCCGCCGCAGCTCGGCCCAGAAGCGGACCGGATCGGCGTGGTAGCGGGCGTCGAACTCGATGACGTCCTCGACGGTGTCCGTACTCATGGACGACAGGGTTCCGTTCCGAGCGACGACGGAGGGAGCCGGGCCGGGCCTACGCGTCGTCACGGCGGGCCTGCGGGCCGGCGGCCTCCAGCTCGTCGAGCAGGCGCCCCAGCGCACGGTGACCGGTCTCGTCCAGCTTCACCACCCGCCCGAGCAGCTCGGCGGTGCGGGGCTCGACCCGGTCGAAGTAGAACGGATTCGTCCCGAAGAACTCCGTCAGCATCGCCCGGGTCACCTCGCCGGGAACGGACTTCCCCGCCATTACCAGGGCGAGGGTCTGGTGTGTCACCGGGAACCCGGCATCCTTCATCTGCTCGGCGAGCTTGCGGAGCGACAATGCCGGCTGGTCGGTGGCGACCTTGTATTCCTCGATCAGTCGGCCCAACTTCTGACTGGTCGTGTCCATGACAGCGGACTCCTCGCTCGTTCATCCCAGGATGGGTAATCGAGCACTCTAGCCCCACGGAGACCACTGAGCCTTTTTCAACCTGCCGTTCCGGCAGCTCAGGGGCCTGGTTGTGTGGGTGCAGACGCCGAGCTAGCGAGCCGGTGACCTGTGCAGCTGTGGTCAGAGCAGTTGCGCTGCAACCTTCGCGATCTCCTGACGCAGAAGCTCGCTGGTCAGGTTGAAAAAGGCTCACTAACCCGCTGCAAATGCATCTGCATGTACCGAGCAAGATTACATTCATTCACGGAAATCTTTTCCGACTTGCCGTCATCCTTTGTAGACCATTGGTGACGTGCTGATATACGACGGCAGCGCCGTGCAGGCATCCGGTGCCCGCACCCGCCCGGGAACGCCGGCCGGAAAAAAGAACGATGGAGATCTCATCGCATTCCCGGACACCGGGGCCGCCGCACGGTTCCGCGCCGGGAGTCAGGACCAGGCGACCGGCAGCTCCTCCAGACCGAAGATGGCCTTGTCACTCGCCCACGCGACGTCGCCGGTGCCGGTGGCCGGTCGCAGGCCGGGGAAGCGGCGCAGCAACGCCGGGAACGCCACCCGCATCTCCGCCCGCGCGAGCGGGGCGCCGAGGCAGTGAGCCTTTTTCAACCTGACCAGCGAGCTTCTGCGTCAGGAGATCGCGAAGGTTGCAGCGCAACTGCTCTGACCACAGCTGCACAGGTCACCGGCTCGCCAGCTCGGCGTCTGCACCCACACAACCAGGCCCCTGAGCTGCCGGAACGGCAGGTTGAAAAAGGCTCAGTGGTGGATGCCGTGCCCGAAGGCCACGTGGTTGGTGGCCCGCCGGGTCACGTCGAACCGGTCCGGGTCGTCGGTGACGGCCGGGTCCCGGTTGGCGGCCGGGAGGTTGAACAGGACCAGGTCACCGGCCCGGATCCGGGAGCCGCCGATCTCGACGTCGCTCGCGGCGAGCCGGGGCGACCCCGAGTTGACGATCGAGATCCAGCGCAGCAGCTCCTCCACCGCCGGCGGGACGGCGCCGGGGTCGTCGCGCACCACGGCGAGCTGGTCGGGGTGGCGCAGCAGCGCGAGGGTGCCGAGCGCCAGCATGTTCGACGTCGTCTCGTGCCCGGCGACGAGCAGCAGGTTCGCGATGCCGACGAGCTCGGCGTCGGTCATCGCGCCGGAGTGCTCCCGGATCAGCATGCCGATCAGGTCCTCGCCCGGCGCGCGCCTGGCCCTGGCGACCAGGTCCTGCATGTAGGCCAGCGCCTCCGCGGCGAGCGCCGTCCGGTCCGCCTCGGACAGGGTCATGTCCAGCTGCCGGGCGGTACGGGCCTGGAACTCGTCCTGGTCGGACGGCGGCACGCCCAGCAGCTCGCAGATCACCAGCGACGGCACCGGCAGTGCGAACAGCGACACCAGGTCGGCCGGCTCGCCGTGCCGCTCGACCGCGTCGAGGTGGTCGTCGACGATCTCGACGATCCGCGGCTCCAGCCGCCGCATCCGGCGCACGGTGAACTCGGGCGTCAGCAACCGGCGCAGCCGGGTGTGGTCCGGCGGGTCCAGGGACAGCAGGTTCCCGCTGCGGTCGCCGGAGAGCTGCCGGGGATCGCGGCGCGGACCGTCCGCGAGGTCCGCCGGGGTCCATCCGTTCCGGAACACCTCGGCGTCACCGAGCATCCGGCGTACGTCGGCGTGCCGGGTCAGCAGCCAGGCGGACGGGCCGAACGGCGTCGGGACCCGGACGACACCGGGCTCCGCCCGGAGCGCCTCGGCGTCCGGTGCGGGGCCGAAACCGGTGCGGCGCAGCTCGACGGGACGGGTGTCGCGGGTGGTCGTCACAGGGTGGCCTCGGCTCGGTCGCGGGGACGGGGGATGCAGGCGGTGACGGCCATCGCCACCAGTGCCGATCCGGCGCCGAGCAGCATCACCAGCTCGAACGCCGACTCGGCCGGGACGACGCCGAGGCCGGGCACGGTCGTCGTCAACCGGGCGAGCAGGACGCCGGCGACGGCACCGGCGGTCGAGAGCCCGATCGCCCGCATCAGGTTGTTGAGGCTGTTCGCCGCAGCCGTCTGGGTCACCGGGACGGCGGCCATCACCAGCGCGGGCATCGCGCCGTAGGCCAGGCCGATGCCCGCGCTGATCACGATCGAGCTGAGGACCAGGTGCCAGACCGCGCTGTGCAGCGTCGCGCCGATGCCGTACCCGGCCGCGACGACGACCGCGCCGGCCATCAGCGTGGTCCGCGGCCCGTACCGGGCGCTGATCCGCGCCGACACCGGCGACATCGCTATCATGCAGAGCCCGCCGGGGGCGAGGACGAGGCCGGCGACCAGGATCGACCGGCCCAGCCCGTACCCGGTCTCCGCGGGCAGCTGCAACAGCTGCGGGAAGACCAGCGACATCGCGAACATCGAGAAACCGAAGACCGCCGAGGCGATGTTGGTCAGCAGCAGCGGGCGGCGCCGGCTCACCCGCAGGTCGATCAACGGGTCCGGGGTACGCAGCTCCCGCAGGCCGAACCCGGCCAGCGCCACCGCGGCGACGCCGAACAGGGTCCACGTCGGTGCGCTCCCCCAGCCCCAGTCACCGCCCTTGGAGATCCCCAGCAGCAGCCCGACCAGCGCCACCGCCAGCAGCAGTGCACCCGGGAGGTCGAAGCGCCCCCCGGTCCGCTGCGGCGACTCCGGGACCAGTGCGAGGACGAGTCCGGTCACGACCGCGCCGAGCACCGCGGCGGCCCAGAACAGTGCGTGCCAGTCCGCGACCTGCACGACCAGCGCGGACAGCGGCAGCCCCAGCGCGCCGCCCACCCCCAGGGAGGCGCTCATCGTCGCCGTCGCCGAGCCGATCCGGCCGGCGGGCAGCAGGTCACGCATGAGGCTGATCCCCAGCGGGACGACGCCCGCCGCCAGCCCCTGCAACGCCCGGCCGGCGACCAGCGGGACCAGCGAGGTGCTCAGCGCGGACAGGACCGAACCGGCGACCAGTACGCACAGGCAGACGAGCAGCATCCGGCGCTTGCCGACCATGTCGGCGAACCGGCCGACCACCGGGACCGCCACCGCGCCGGCCAGCAGGGTCGCCGTGACGATCCACGCGGTGTCCGCCGGGTCCGCGCCGAGCAGGGCCGGGAACAGCGGGACGAGCGGGACCACCACCGTCTGCTGCAACGAGACGACGATGCCGGCCGCGGCGAGCACGGCGACCAGGGCCGGCGGGGCCACGGGTATGACGGGTTCGACCGGCCGGGAGGTCGGAAGGCTGGACATGCACACTCCTGCGGAGCCGTTCGGGGACACCCGAAATCTAAGTCAATCAGTTGACTGAATGCAAGCGGAGCGGTGTGCTGTACGGGTGCACGAGCGATCGGAGGCCGACCATGACCGGGACCCAGCTCGACCATGCGGGCCGCACGGACCGGGCGGCCGCCACCCGGGAACGGATCCTCGACGCGGCCGAGCGGCTGTTCGCCGAGCACGGGGTGCACGCGGTGTCGAACCGGACCATCGCCGAGACGGCCGGTCAGGGCAACAACACCGCCGTCGGGTACCACTTCGGCGGCAAGCCGGACCTGGTGCGGGCGCTCATCCGGCGCAACGCGTCCGCCATGGACGCGCGGCGCGAGGCGATGGTCGCGTCCCTCGGGCCGGACCCGCAGGTTCGGGAGTGGGTCGACGCGCTGGTCCGCCCGGTCGCCGACCATCTCGCCGACGCGGGCGTGCCGACCTGGTACGCGCGGTTCGGGGCGCAGGTGATGACCGATCCCGGACTGCGCGGGATCATGGTCGCCGAGTCGCTCGCGTCCACGGCACTGACCACCGTCCTCGACGGACTGAACCGCTGCCTGCCGGCGCTGCCGCCGGAGGTGCGGCTGGAACGCGGCGACGTCTGCCGGCAGTTGCTCGTGCACCACTTCGCCGAGCGGGAGCGCGCGCTGGCCGACGGACTGCCCACACCCCGGTCGTCCTGGGCGGACGCCGCGACCGGGCTGGTCGACGTGATCGTCGGGGTGTGGACCGCCCCGGTCAGTCCCGCAGGTCGGGGCGGGTGAACTCGGTCGTCTCGTCGACCTCGGGAGTGGCGGGCATGCTGAACACCGCGGTCTCCCGCTCGTCCGGCGCGGTGTCCGCGCGGTCGACGGTGCCGGAACCGGCCCAGTCCGCGGGGCCGGTCTCCCCGGCCCGGCGGCGGTAGACCGCGGGCGCCGCCGCCCCGGCGACCGGCTCGGGAGCCGTCGCCCCGCCGCCGATCCCCGCGTAGACGTCCGGCCGGGCCCCGCGCAGCCGCAGCGCCCAGGCGACGCCGCCGACCGCGGCGACCAGCACCATGCCGGGCAGCACCCAGCGGGCCGGCGACTCCGGATCGGACCCGAGCAGCGCGTCGAAGTTCCCGACCAGGATCAGCAGGATCGCGAACAGCAGCAGCGCGGCCAGCGCCGGGGCGATCAGCCGGGCCCAGACCGAGGCCGGCGCCCTCCGCTCGCGGCGGAAGAACCCGATCACGGCGATCGACGTGCCGGTCATCAGCAGCACGACGCCGACCGCGGACAGCCCGGAGAACCAGCTGAACAGCGACAGCATCGGGTCGGCGCCGGAGAGGGCGAACCCGACGACCACGACCAGGGCCAGCCCCGACTGGGCCAGCGACCCGGCGAGCGGGCCGCCGGACCGGGCGCCGACCACGGCCAGCGTGGGCGGGAGCACCCGCTCCCGGCCGAGCGCGAACAGGTACCGGGCGACCCCGTTGTGGAAGCTGAGCAGCGCGGCGAACACGCTGGTGAGCAGCAGCACGGCGGCGAGATCGCCGACGAGCGGCCCGAACACCTCCGACAGCGGCCCGAACACCAGACCGGGCCCCTCCTCGCCGGCCCTGGCCTGCAGGTCGGCCGAGCCGGTGGCGGCCACCATCGCCCAGGCCGAGAGCGCGTAGAACAGCCCGGTGAAGGCGACCGCGACGTAGGTCGCCCTGGCCACGGTGCGACGCGGGTCGCGCGCTTCCTCGGAGTAGATCGCCCCGGACTCGAAGCCGGTGAACGACGCGACCGTGAAGGCGACCACCGCACCGATCCCGCCGGCGAACAGCGTGGCGGGCAGCAGCGGCTCGATGCCGACGACGCCGTCGGCGGGCCGGCCGAACCCGACGACGTCGAAGGCGATCACCACGATCACCTCGACGACCAGGAGCACCGCCAGCACGCGAGCGTTGAGGTCGACCCGGGCCACACCCAGCCAGCCGACCGCGAGCATCGCGAACAGCGCCCAGGTCCACCACGGCATCCGGAGCCCGACGAGTTCCCCGACGAAGTCCGACATCGTCGCGCCGAACAGCCCGTAGAGCGCGATCTGGATCGCGTTGTAGGCGACGAGGGCGACGAACGCGCCACCCACACCGGCCTGCCGGCCCAGCCCCCTGGAGAGATAGGAGTAGAAGGCACCGGCGTTCGCCACGTGCCGGCTCATCGCGGCGTACCCGACGGAGAACAGCGCCAGCACCGCCGCGACGCACAGGAACGCGAGCGGGACGCCCTGGTTCCCGCTGACCGCGTAGGCGGCGGTGAACCCGCCGGCCAGCGCCGTGAGCGGAGCCGATGCGGCGACGGTGAAGAACACCAGGTGCACCACCCCGAGGCGGCGCCGGCGCAGCCCCGGGACGTACCGGTCTGCGGTCGCGGGCGCGGACATGCGCGGCTCCTGATCATGGAGGGGTCGATTGTGCAAGCAAAATGGTAACGTCACGTCACCGATAAGAGGTAGTCGATCGCAATCATCTCGCCCTACGCGGGTGTTCGGCTACCAGGAGTGACACATCGAGGAGTGACCGGTGGAGCAGGGCGCACTCGCCGACGGGATGTTCCTGATCGCCTACGACGAGGCCACCGGGCGTCCGGGGCTCTCCCCCGATCTCCTCGCCTGCGGACTGGTCGGTGCGCAGCTCGCCGACCTGGTGACCGGGGGCTGGCTGACCATCGACACCGGCGGTCGTGTCGTCGCCGTCCGGTCCGCCTCCACCGAACGGGTGACCGGCGAGGCCGCGACGCTCGTCCTCGACAGCGTCGCGCACGAGGCACGCACGCACCCGGTGCGGGCGTGGGTGGACGCGCTCGGCGGCCCGCTGACCGAGGCGGTGCACAACGACCTCGTCCGGCGCGCGGTGCTCGTGCAGACGACCAGCAGGAGCGTGCTGGGGCGGCGTCGCTCGCGGCTGGACGTCGTGGACACCACCGCCGCCCACGCACCCGCGCTCGCGCTGCGCGCCATGGTCCGCTCGCCGGGGACCTTCACCCTGCACGGCGCGGTCACGCTGGTCCTGCTGGCCGCGCTCGGCGTCGAGCAGCTGCTGGAGCCGGAGGTCGACCGGGCCACGGCCCGTGCACTCGCCCAGGACGCGGCAGCCCATCTCCCGGAGCCGATCGACCGCCTGCGCCGCGACCTCGCCGAGACCGCCCTCGCCACCAGCGCAGCGATCCGCCGCTGACCCGCCCCGCCTCTCTCCCACCCACCCCGCCCCGCCCGCCCCTCCCACCCCGGTCTCCACTCATGGAGCTTCAGCCTCGTATGACGAGGCCCGAGCTCCATGAGTGCAACCGGGAGCGGCGGGCGTGACCGCTACTCATGGAGCTTCGGCCCGGTGTGACGAGGCTGAAGCTCCATGAGTGCGAAAAAAAAGGGGGCGGCGGAGCCGGGGTCAGTGACCCGGGGCGACGTCCAGGGTCGGGTTGCGGTCGAAGAACCCGGACGGGGCGAGGCGGAAACCGCAGGACGCCGTCGGCATCACCGGCCAGTCCTCGGTGCGCGGGAAGTGGGTGACACCGAAGGTGTGCCACAGGGTCAGCTCGGCGCCGTCGACGGCCCGGTCCTCGGCGACCCACTCGGGGATCCCCGACCCGCCGGCGTGCTGGTTGACCAGCTCCCCCGCCGGGTACCGGCGCGCCGGGTCGTAGGCGGTGACCCAGAGGTGCCGGGTCGCGAACGCGGCGCGGGCGGCGATCGAGGACCCGTCGTCGGCGAGCAGGGTGGGACCGTCCTCGGGTTCGAGGACGTAGCCGGTCGGCTCGCCGAAGCGGTTGCGCCCCTGCGACGACGAGACCCGCCACACCCGGCCGGCCCCGCGGTCGGCGACCCGGCCGCCGTCGCGTTCCGTGCCGATCCGGGTGGCCGTCCGCTCGAACGCGTTGCCGTAGGGGTTCTCCGCCGAGACCGGGAGCCGCCGGACGTCGAGCTCGTCGACCGCACCCTCCGGGCCGTCGACGGTCAGGTCGAGCCGGGCGCAGAACAGGTGCTGGTGGTAGGGCGCACCGAGACCGGGGGCGATCTCGGTCGCCCACCGGGCGGCGCGCTCGTCGTAGGCACCGGTGAAGACGACACCGGTGGACTTCACCTCCAGCTCGACCGAGCCGTCGAGGTGCAGGTACCAGTAGAAGCCGTAGTCGTAGTTGCCGATCGTGGCGAAGAACGAGACCACCAGCCGGCGACGGCGGCGCACGGCCTGCTTCCCGGTGAACAGGTCGGTGTGCTTCCAGAGCACCCCGTCGTCCTCCTCGTGCAGGCAGATCGCGTTGCCGATGGTGCGTGGGCGGGCCTGCGCGTCGGCGACGACGGCGTCGACGTAGTGGATCTCCCCGACGCAGTCGCAGCCGAGCTCCAGCGAGTTGGCCGCGTGCCCGAGCAGGTACTCGCCGGCGTCGAAGTAGTTCTGCCAGAACCGCACCGGCCCCGGGTCGGCGTACGGGACCACCATCTCGGCGACCGACAGCCGGTGCGCGACGGGCCGGCCGGCGAACGACAGCTGGTGCAGGACGAGCCCCTCGCGCGGGTCGAACCCGATCCGGAACCGCCAGTTCTCCCAGTCGACGACCTCGCCGTCGCCGGACACCGCGAAGCTCGCGCCGTCGGGCTGGCTGACGTGCAGCGGGGTACGGGACTCCCGGTACGGGCCGTCGCCGAAGTTGCCCTCCTCCTGCGGCACCGGGACCACCCCGGTGTCGATCAGCTCGACGACCTCGCGGGCCAGCAGGTCCACGTACGCCACGACGCCGTCGACCGGGTGCGCCCACGGGCTGTCGTCGCGCCGGTGCTGCAGGAACGACAGCACCCGCAGCATCCGGCGGCCCTGCTCCCCCGGCAGCCCGAAGGACCCCGCGGACAGCGGGCAGGCGGCCACCAGCGAGACGTCGGTGATCCCGCGCCGGGCCATCGCCTCCAGCCAGCCGGGGTCGGCCTTGACGATCGCGTCGACGCCCTCCATCTCCTCGCCGGTGATCGGCGGCTGGCCGTCGGTCACCGGGTCGTGCTCCTGCGTGCTGTCCACGGCCGAGCGGGTGAGCGACGCGATCACGGTGCGGGAGGTCCCGGTCGCCGGATCGAGCAGGACGGCGCGGACCCGGCGGTCCACCGGGTCGCCGTCCCGGTGCGCCGCGACCTCGGCCCGCGACGGCTCCTCCAGCGCGAGCACCGGCACGCGCACCTCCGGGCCGAGCAGGTCGTGCGACTCCAGCACCGCGCGGGCGGAGTCGATCTCGGTGGCCGTGAGCCGGGACAGCGGGTGGGTCATGCGGGCGCTCCGTCCTGCCGGTTCCTACCGGGTTCGTGCGCCGACGATGCCACGCCACGGGTATCACGGGCCGGATTCCCCGCCGATCACGACCCCGGGCTCCCACTCGACGACCGTGTGTCACCAAGGGCGGATTTCCTGCCGCCAATGTCCCCCACCCCCTCCAAGCGAGACCCCGTTGCCTCTACTGTGGGTAGCGATCACGGGGACCGTCCGGGTGGCGCTCCCCGAGATGTCCACCGCGAGGAGGTAGCGCGCGACCATGAGTGAGAGCGTCTTCGCCGGCTCCCCGTTCCTGCGCGAGAGCGCAGCGGTCGACCATCGTGCGGGTGGCGCACGGGCGGCTCTCCGCACCCGGCACGACCGCGCGGCGACCGATGCCCGCACCGCGGGCCGGGAGGGCGACGGGCCCGGCCTGCTCGACGCGACCCGGCGGCTGGAGCAGCTGCTGGCCGCCGCCCGTCGTGATCTCGGTCCGCGCGACGCCGACACGATCGTCGTCGAGGGCAGCCTGGCCGTCGCCTACCTCCTGGGCGACGACGAGACGCGCGGCCTCGACATGATCGCCCGCAACCTCGCCGCCCGCGAACAGGAGTTCGGCCCGGACCACCCCGCCTCGCTCGCCGCGGCCGACGCGCTCGCCGCCGCGCTGCGGATCACCGGGCGCCCGGAGGAGGCGGTCTCCCGGCACGAGGACGTCATCACCCGGCGCGCCCGGGTCCTCGGCGCGACCCACCCGTGCACCATCGCGTCCCGGGCCGCGCTCGCACTGGCCCGCGCCGACGCCGGCGACCTCCGGGGAGCCGCCGGGTTGCTGTCGGCGACCCTGGCCGCGGCCGACCGCTTCCTCGGCCCGACCCACGTCGTCACCGCCGACGTCCGGGAGCTGCTGAGCGAGTGCGCTCAGGCACTCACCGCCCTCCCCGTGGCCGAGTCCGTGGTGGTGACCGGGCGGCGGTCGCACCGCAGGCTCGCCGACGCGCGCGAGCACGGCCGGCCGTCGTTCTTCGAGCGGCCGTCCGGGCCGCTGCCGGCCATCGGCTGAGGCCCCGCCGACCGCTCGCCCGCTCCGCGATCGGCGGTGTTTCACACGACAGGTCGTGTTTCCGCCGGTTCCGACCGGGAAGGATGTGCCGTGGCGCGCCGGCGGGGTGCGCCGGGGAGGCGGGGTCGTGGACAGCACGGAACAGACGAACGCCGTGATGGCCGTCGTCCGGGTCGAGGCACCGGCCGGGGCGTCCGCGGACGTCGTGGAGGCCGAGCTGACCCGGGCGCTGCACGCGCGGCAGAAGCGCCCGATGACGGTCGAGCTGTCCCTCGCCGACGGCACCGGGCCGTGGCCCCGGCGCGGTCCGTGCCGCTACGCCTTCGTCGCCGTACTGACGATGGCCGGGCGCACGATCCCGAAACGGCTCGCCCACCGGGTCGAGAAGACCGCCCGCAAGGCGATCGAGCAGCGCTTCGGGCGCCCGGCCCGGGCCGAGGTGCGCACCGAGATCACCGACGCCGAGGCCGGCGCCTACTGGTACAGCCTGCGCGGCACCCCGCACCGCCAGTTCTGAACCGCCGGTCCCGCCCGTCGCCGGCCCCGGTGGGGCGTCCGCGGTAGGCATCATGATCTCGCGTACGGTGCCGCGCATGGCTACCGAGACGACCCGAGAGACGGAGACCGGCGAGGCCGGGACCGACACCGCGAAGCCGGAGGCCGCAGCGGCGACGGCCGCGACCGGGAACGCGTCGAGCACCGGGGACCAGGCGGCCGGGACCACCACCGCCACGGCGGGCGACACGACGCCGGACGCCACGACCCCCGTGGACACTGCGGAGAACGTCGGCGCTGCGACCGACGCCGCCACCACGCAGACCCCCGTCGCAGCGGCGGCGGACGACACCCCGGCAGCCGGTGCGACGGCGGCGGCTCCGGCCACGGCGTCGGCCACGAAGCCGACCTCGGCGTCGGCCACGGCGTCGACCTCCGGAGCGGGCACGGCACCGGCCGCGTCGACCGGGCTCGCCGCCGGTGCGGGTGCCGTCGTCACCGCCGGGCTCGGGCTGGTCTCGCTGACCGGCTCCCCGCTGACCGAGATGATGCGCGACCGGCAGAGCCTGCTCGGCCAGATCGAGTCCGCGACCGGCATGCCCGGCGACCAGATCGAGGCGCTCTACGGCGCGCCCTGGCACACCGCGGCGCTCGTCAACGGCGTCGTCGCGCTGCTCGCGGTGGTCGTCGGCGCCGTGTTCCTGCTGGCCGCGCCCGCCCGGCCCGACGCCGCGGCCTGGGTGCGCCCGGTGACGTTCGGCGGGCTCGTGCTCGGTGTGCTCGGCCTGCTCGTCGCCGGCGGGATGTACCTCGACCTGTTCGCCGCGCAGCCGACGCTGCCGGCGATGCCCAGCATGTCCGGCATGCCGGGGATGCCCGGCTGACGGACCCGGTCCGGCGGAACGGCCCCGTCGCGGTGCACACCGGTGCACCGCGGCGGGGCCGTTCCGCGTCCGGACGGGCTCAGTGTCCGCCCGGCACCGACAGCACGAGCAGTTCCAGCAGTCCGGCGGGGCCGCCGTCGAGGACCTCGATCCGGTACTCGTGCCCGGCGGCGACGTGCACGACCTCGTCCGGCGCGAGCGAGGCGACGACGTCCGGATCGACGCTCACCCTCGCGTGCCCGGCCAGGACGACGAGCAGCCGGTCACCCGTCGCCCGCGCCCCGCGCCACGGCACGACGGCCGGGGCGAGCGAGAGCCGCTCCAGGGCGATGTCGCCGTAGCCGTCCCCGGGACCGACGAGCAGCTGGTGCGCGACGGGTGCCGTCGGACGCCCGACGCCGTGAACCGTCGTGACTGTCATCGCACCCTCCCCGGCCGACGGCTCACCTGAGCGGGTCGTGACGCAATCGGCCAGCAGCAAGTAGACGGTCCGTGCGTCGATCGGGTCAACACGACGGACGGAATGGGAAGCTAGAGTGCTCAGATGAGCGGTCATCGGGACGACACCGGCGACGACCGGTGGGGGCCGGCCCGCCGGCTGCTGGCCGCCGAGGTCGCCGAGCGCTGCGTCGTCCACCAGCAGACGAAGGTCGCGGTCGCCGCCGAGCTGGGCCTGAGCCGGTTCCAGGTGGCACGGCTGCTCGACGCCGCGCTGCGGCACGGGCTGGTCCGCGTCGAGATCGACGCCGGCGCGGACGTGGACCGGTCCCGCTCGGCGGAGCTGCGCTCGGCCTACGGGCTGCGCCGCGCGCTGGTCGTTCCCCCGGGACCCGGGCGGGCGTCACGGTCGGGGGTCGCCGGCCTGGCCGCGGAGCTGCTGCGCGAGCTGGTCGGGGCGGGGGACGTGCTCGGGCTGGCCTGGTCGCGCACGGTCAACGACGTCGTCGGGCACCTGGACCGGCTGCCGCGCTGCGAGGTCGTCCAGCTGTGCGGGGCGTACTCCCTGCCGTGGCGGCGGGACGGTTCGGCGACCGCGGTCTACCGGGCGGCCGCGCTGTGCGGCGGCGACGCCTACCCGATCTACGCCCCGCTGGTGATGCCCGACCGCGGCACGGTGCGGGCCCTGCGCGAGCAACCGGGCGTGGCCGACGCGTTCGCCCGGTTCGCCGAGCTGGGGACCGCGGTGCTCTCGATCGGGGCCTGGGGTACCGGCCACTCGACCGTGCACGACGTCCTGACGCCGGCCGAGCGCGCGCGGCTCGGTGACCGGGGAGCGTGCGGTGAGGTGGTCGGGATCCTCGTCGACTCCGGCGGCCGGGTGCTCGACACCGGCCTGTCCCAGCACCTGGTGGCCATCGGGGAGGCCGAGCTGCGGAACGCGCGCGAGGTCGTCGGGCTGGTCCGTGACCCGGCCCGGGCGCCTGCCGCGGCCGCCGTCCTGCGGTCCGGGCTGGTGCACACCCTGGTGGCCGACGCGCAGACCGCGGACGCGCTGCTCCGGATCGCCGCCGGGTGAGCGACGGGTCCGGCCCCCTCAGCGGGGGATCCGCAGCACCGGCCGTGGGCGCAGCACCGGGGGGCCGCCGTCGTCGGGCTCCGGGCCCTGCGGCACCGGGGCGGGATGCGCCGGCCCAGCGACGCCGAGGAACGGCCGGATGTAGCGCGCCGTCCGCACCAGGACCTCCCGGTGCACGTCGAGGGGTGCCGTCACCGGCTGCGCCTGGACCACCATCTCGCCCGACCACGGCAGGGCCCGGTCCGCGAGCAGCCCGTCGATGATCCGGCCGGTGGAGGTGCCCGGCGGGAGCGGACGGGACAGCGCCACCCGGGGCACACCGCGGGCGTAGGTCCAGTACCGGGCGAGGTCCGGCACCACCGCCGGGTCCGTCCCCGGCGACCGCTCCGACAACAGCCCGACGCCCCGTGCCGCCGCGGCGTCCACCGCCGCCGTCGAGTCCGCCGCCCACCACACCCGCTGCTCGGCCAGCTCCGCCGGCAGCAGCTCCAGCAGGACGTCGAGCGCCGCGACGGTGTCGGCGTGCCGGTCGTCGAACCGGCGCCCGAACCTGGCCGCGGCGCCGGCGTCGGTCCCGTGGCCGATCCCCAGCTCCAACCGGCCGCCGGACAGCGCGTCGAGCACCGCCGCGTCCTCGGCGACCCGGCGCGGATCCTCCAGCGACAGCGCGACCGACGCGGTGCCGAGCCGGATCAGCCGCGTGCGCTCGGCGACCGCGGCCAGCAGCACCAGCGGCGACGGCAGACGCCCGCCGAGGTGGCCGTCGTGGTGCTGGGCGACCCAGAACGAGTCGTACCCGAGCTCCTCGGCGCGGACGGCGAGGTCGACGGTCGCGCGGAAGGAGCGCGCAGGGTCGTCGCCCGTGACGTGGGTGAGATAGCCGAGCCGCATCGGCGGAGGATAGGAGGTGACCCTCCGCCACCGGTCGAGTGACTCGGGTGTGCTGCCGTGCGCCGGGCGGCCGGGGCGCTCGGGTAGCGTTCCGGACCACGCGCGGCGGTAGCTCAATTGGTCAGAGCAGCGGACTCATAACCCGTCAGGTTGCCGGTTCGAGCCCGGCCCGCCGCACCGCGTGACCAGCCACAACAGCACTGATCATGATCGACTGTTTGGGCTTGTCCATGGTTGCGTCCATGAACGCAGCGGCGGACGCTGTCCCCACGACCAGCGGACACGGCTCGACCGGGCGCAGGCGCGGCAGCATCCGGCAGCGGGGTGACTCGCTCCAGGTACGGGTGTTCGCCGGGCAGGATCCGGTCACCGGCAAGGACCGCTACCTCACCGAGACCGTGCGCGGTACGGACAAGCCCGCCCGCAAGCGCGCCGAGAAGGCCATGACCCGGCTCCAGGCCGAGGTGGACAGGCAGCGCAGCCCGGAGTCCGCCCTCTCGCTGTCGAGGGTCCTCGACGAGTGGCTCCGTACCGTCGAGATCGAGGACACCACCCGGCGTACCTACCTCGGCTACATCGAGCGCACCGTGAAGCCGGCCATCGGCACCATCGGGATCGACAAGCTCAGCGCACGGAACCTGGAGACCTTCTACGCGCAGTTGCGCCGGTGCCGGGCCCGGCTGCTCGGGGCGGCCGCGCATCGAGCGGCACGCGACCGACCAGCCGCACGACTGCGCCACGGCTAGGGCGTGTCTCCCAATGCGCGGAGCCAGGTGACGATCGCCTTCAGGACGGCGCCGCCGCGGAAGGTCAGGGCGAGCTTGTCGTAACGGGTGGCCAGCCCGCGCCACTGCTTGACGTGGCAGAACCCGCACTCGACGACGTTGCGGTTTCGGTAGTCGACCGGATCGAATGCGGGCGGTCGGCCACCGCGTGAGCCCCGTCGTTTGCGGTGTCCCTGCTGGTCAGAGGGCTCCGGAATGACAGCGATGATCCGGCGCTCGCGCAGGTGCCGGCGGATCGCGCGTGAGGAGTAGGCCTTGTCCGCGCGCACGCGTTCAGGCCGGGTCCGGGGTCGTCCCGGGCCCGGTCGGGCGATGCTCAGGCGCGCCATCAGGTGCGGAAACATTGGCGAGTCGCCGCCCTGGCCGGGGCCGAGGAGGACCACCAGCGGGCGGCCGTGCCCGTCAACGAGCTGGTGGATCTTCGTCGACAGCCCTCCGCGGGACCGTCCCAGCGCGTGATCTGCTGGTTCGGCGAGCAGATTCGTGTAGTTCGATCCGGCCCCCTATGTCGCGCTTGAGGGTCGCGGCGTGCTGGTGGGCACGGATGATCGTGGAGTCCACGCTGACCGCCCACCCGAGCACCTCGGCGGCGTCGGCCTCGACCAGAAGAGCAGCCAGGATGTGGTCCCAGGTGCCGTCGCCGCTGTAGCGGCGGTGCCGCTTCCACAACGTCTGCCACGGCCCGAACTCGGCTGGGACGTCGCGCCAGGGAAGCCCGCACCGATACCGGTAGATGATCCCCTCGAGCACCCGGCGGTCATCGCGGAACGGGCACCCGCGACGACCCTCGGAGGAGGGCAACAGCGGCGCCAGACGGGCCCACTGGACATCAGTCAGGACAGCGGTACGCGGCACCGATCAAGCATCGCGCACCCCGCTCCGCCTATCTGGGAGACACGCCCTAAGTGCGTCCCCCACGTGTGCAGGCCGATGGCGGCCGCGACTGTCCGAGCGTCACGGCAAGGCGCTAGAGCGCATTCCCGTGCCCTCCCGGCTCGTGGACTGGTTGGCGGTCAACGGGTTCGTGGTGGATTCCTGCACCACCGCTCAGCTCGACCGTGCTCGGCGGCTGCGGGAGTCGATCCACGCAGCCGCTACCGCCGCCGCGGAGGGGAGCCCGCTTCCCCCGCGGCCGTCGAGGTCATCAACGCCGCCAGCACCGGCGGTGTGGCCTCGGCGGTGCTGGCGCCCGAGGGCGGCCGACACTGGCGGCTGGGCTCCGCGTCCGTGGAGGACGCACTCAGCGTGGTTGCTGCCGATGCCATCGAGATCGTCGCCGGGCAGCGCAACGGGAGGATGGCCCTGTGCGCGTCTCCGACGTGCCGAGCTGCGTTCTTCGACACCAGCCGGAGCCGCAACCGCAGGTGGTGCGACATGAACATCTGCGGAAACCGTGAGAAGAAGGCGCGCTTCCTCGCCAACAAGCGCGATGGCTCGGGATCTGCTGGTTGATCACCGGGCGTCCGGCGGTGCGGGACGCCTGCAGCTCGGCGACTCCGCTCGGCGTCGCCTGTTGTGATCGTCCGTGTGGTGAGCCCGGCGAGCGCCACGACCAGGCGGGCCTGCTCCTCACGCCGCAGCGGGTCGCACAGACCTATGTCAACAAGGTCCAGACCGGGGCGAAGGGACGGGACATGGCCATCAAGCGGGGGGTCGAGCACATCATCCACAACCAGGACGGCAAGATCGGCGAGCGCAACACCTACCCCCGTAGCCGCGACCCCCGCAGCTCGAAGGGCTGACGCCGCCGCCCGCACCGCGGAGAGGGTCAGCGTCATCGAGTCGCCGCTGGAGCCGCGCCCGGGGCTGGCCCGCGACACAGGACCGTCCGGGTCGGCCCCGACCCCAGCCCCCCGACCCGCGCCACCACTCGGCCACCACGCGGGGCAGCCGGTACGCATCTTGCTCTCCTGGCCATCGTCGCGAAGCAGCCGAACCAGGGCCGGGGCGTCGCCTGCTCCTGCAGGCGGTCGGACCGCGGGTTTCGATAGTTTTGATGATCCGGGTCGGGCCCGGCTAACCACGGTGGTGATGGGCCGATAGGACCACCGTGACTACGCCGCAGAGCCCCTACCAGGGCCACCTCCAGCCCCAGCCCCAGCAGCACGGCCAGTACCCCGCGGCTCCGCCGCACGGGCAGTACCCGCCGCCCGGCCCCTACCAGCAGGGCCCGTACCCGCCTCAGTCCGGCCAGCAGTGGGGCCAGGCCCCGCACTACGCCCAGCCCCCTGCACCGCAGCCGCCGAAGAAGAAGCGTCGCACCGGCCTCAAGATCGGCCTCGGGGTGTTGGTCGCGATCGTCGTCATCGCGATCGCCACCAGCGGCGGCGACGACGGTCAGCCCTCGACCACCGCGACCGCCGACGCCGCCACCGCCGCAGCCGGTAGCGCAGGTACGGCCGCGGCCGGAGGCGAGGCCGGGACGGTGGCCTTCGGCCAGCAGGCCAGCGCCGGGGACCTGACACTCACCGCGTCGGCACCCGAACAGATCACCGAGCTGGGGATGACCCAGACCTGCTCGACGGTGACTTACACCAACAACGGGTCCTCCCCCGCCTCGTTCGCCTTCTTCGACTGGAAGTTCACCACCCCGGCCGGGGTCGAGACCTCGGCCTCGATCCCGTTCAACGCCGGCGCGAAAGCCCTGAACTCCGGCGAGCTCGCCCCGGGCGGCACGACGACCGGGATGGTCTGCGGCGACCAGCAGACCACCGACGTCAACGCGGTGAAGTACGCGCCGACGCTGAGCTTCTCCGACCCCATCACCTGGACCAACTGAAACCCCTCTCCCCCTGGTCGGCGCGTCGACAGCCGGGGTAGTCACGCACAACGCATCGACGCGCACCGTGAGGCTCCCGCCGCGCCCCGCGGCGGGAGCCTCACCCTCCCTTCCCGCCCGGTGGGCGACGGCCGGCACCGCGGACCTGTGGCCGGCAGTCGCCACGTCGACAGCGCCCGGCCAGTCGCGCTGCGCCGGTCCGGGTGCGCATCGCTTTCCGAGGAGCGTCGCCTTGTCTCAACCGATCCCGTGGCAGCCGGCACCCGGGCCGCCCCCACCGACGCCGGTGCCGCCCGCTCCGCCGCACTACCGGCGGGTCTCGCACGGTGTGCACCTGTTCCTGACACTGTTCACGTTCGGGATGTGGGCGGTCCTCGTCTGGTGGTGGTGGACCATCGTGATCAACGTGTCGAACAATTCCGCCCGTGCGGACTTCGAGGCCGCGTCGGCACGCTTCGAGTACGACCGCTGGCAGTGGGAGCAGTACTGGCGACGACTCCGCGGTGAGGGTCCGTGGGGCCCGCCACCCGGCCCTGGCCACGGGCCGCAGTGGTAGCGACAGCACCGCCCCGCTATCGCCGGCCCGTCCACGGCGAGCGGTGACACCAGCACGCAGAATGCCGGCGGCGCTGCGGGTCTTGATCGCGACGCCCTGCTACTGCAGTCGTCGGTCGGTGGAATCGAGCAGGCTCAACGCGTCGTCCACGAGGTCCCCGAAGGAGCAGTCGCCCGAGGCGGGGGCGTCGATCCACTCGTCGTAGGCGACGGTGAACACGGCGAGGCCGACGGCGCCGAGGAGCGTGGCGGTCCGGTCGTCGAGTCCGCGCGCACGCAGGCCCGACACCAGCGCGTCACCGACGCCGGCCCGCTTGAGGAGCTCGCGCTCGCGCAGTGCGGGATGGCCGGTGATGAGCGCGTGCCGCACACGGATCGCCTCGGCGTCGGCCTCGTGCCGGGCTGCTCCGGCGCGCAGCGCGATGGCCAGCACAGCGAACGGCGGTTCGTCAGGCGCCGCGCCGCGGACCGCGTCCTCGATGACCCGGCAGAGCTCGGCGTGGCCACGGAACACCACCTCGGCCTTGTCCCGGAAGTGGTTGTAGAAGGTGCAGGTGGTCACGCCGGCCCGGTCCGCGATGTCGGCCACCATCGTCTCGTCGACGCCGTGGCAGGTGAACAGCTCCAGAGCGGCGCGTTCAAGGCGCCCCTGAGCGTCGGGCTTCCAGCGGGGCATGATCGAACGCTAGGTGATTACACGTGTTGTAGTCAAAGCGCCGGTCGGCCTACTGTGACTACATGCCATGTAATCAGGTTCGAGGTAGCCGGGTCGTCGTGATCGGCGGGACGAGCGGCTCCGGGCTCGCCACGGCACAGGCCTTGGTCGAGGCCGGAGCGCAGGTCCTGGTCACCGGCCGCACGCAAAGCAAGATCGACGCCGCAGCAGAGCAGCTCGGTACCGCCGCGACCGTGCTGCGCAGCGATGCGTCCGTAGTGGCCGACGTGGATACGCTCGCCGCTCGGATCGCCGCTGAGTACGGCCGGGTCGACGGGGTGTTCGTCAACGCGGGTATCCCGTTGTCCCGGCCCCTGGCCGAGATGGACGAGGCCACGTTCGACGAGATCGTCGCCGTCAACGTCAAGGGCCCGTACTTCACCGTCGCGAAGCTCGCGCCCCTGCTCAACAGCGGTAGCGCGATCGTGTTGACCACCTCGGTAGCCAACCGCCTCGCCACCCCCGGTCTCAGCGCCTACGCCGCCACCAAGGCCGCGCTGCGGGCGATGGTCCGGACCGCTGCCCGCGAGCTGCTGCCCCACGGGATCAGGGTCAACGCGATCAGCCCCGGCCCGATCGACTCCGGCGCTCTCGAACGGTGGATGCCCGCGACGGACACGGCCGCCGTCCGCACCGGAATGACGCAGGAGAACCCCATGCGGCGCTTCGGTACCACCGCCGAGATCGCCGCGGCTGTCCTGTTCCTTCTCTTCGACGCCACCTACACCACCGGCGCCGAGTTGACCGTCGACGGCGGCGCAGCGCACCTGTGAGCCCAGCGGTGACGACGCGCAGACCGGAGGGATATGCCGCGCGTCGGGCTACCACCCGGTCCTCGACCGCGGGAGGGCTGATCCCCGGCGCACAGCGCGCCGCAGGCCGGTGGACGGCAAGTCCATGTTGGACCGCTGCCAGGTTGTCCATGAGCCTGTCCATGAACTTCTGCTATCCGGTGCCGCCGAGGCGAAGCACACGCAGGCATGGTCCGCGATCACCCCTGGTGCCTCCACCGCACGAGTGAAATCACCGTCTCGTAACCCGTCAGGTTGCCGGTTCGAGCCCGGCCCGCCGCAGCCCATGAGCGGCCCGAACTCTACAGTTCGTGATCGGCTGCCCCAGGCCGTCCATGGAGCCGTCCGCGGATCGTGTGCTCCTGAAGACGGCAGCGGCCGCGGCGCACCGTGCTCGTCCTTGTCCTCGTCGACCACGCCGGCAGCCCGTTCGGGACAACGCCTCGCGATAACCTGGGTCGATGCGCGGAGCAGGGGACGAGATGCAGATCGGCGAGCGGATCGCGTTCCACCGGCAGCGTCGCGGCTACACCCGGAGCCAGCTCGCGGGGCTCGTCGGCCGGAGCACCGACTGGCTGAGCAAGATCGAGCGCGGAGACCGGCAGATCCGGCGAGTGGACCTACTGACCGAGATCGCCGGCGCGCTGCGCGTGACCCTCGGCGCCCTGATGGGGGAACCGGCCCTCCCGGAGGACGGCGAGGAGCGCGACGACGTCCCGGCCGTCCGCGACGCGCTCATGGCTCCCGGTCGACTGTCCCGGCTCCTGTTCGCAGAAACGGCCGCCACTCCCTCGCCTGACCTGCAGCGATCCGAACAGCTCGTCGAGTTCCTCTGGGCCGACTACCAACGTGGCCGGATCGGCCAGGTCGTCGAGCACCTGCCTCGCTTGATTCGAGGAGCCCAGCGGCTGGAGGGCGTCGCGCCGGACGCCGTCGGGGACGATCGGCGTCGCTCCTGGGCCGTGTCCGCCCGGATCCACCATCTCGCCGCCACGACGCTCAGCAAGGTCGGAGAGGCCGACCTGTCGTGGATCGCTGCCGAGCGCGCGATGACGGCCGCCGATGAGGCCGACGACCCGCTCGTTCTCGCCTCGGCGGCCCGCGCAGCGACTCACGCCCTTCTCGCCGTCGGCCGCTACGACGACGCGCTCAGCCTCGGTGAGACCGCCTCGCGGTGGCTCGATCCGCAGGTCGCGGCCGGCGATCCGAACGCGGTGAGCCTGCTCGGGATGCTGTACCTCCGGACGGCCGTCGCTGCAGCCCGGCGACAGGACCGCAGATCGGCGAACGAGTTGCTCGGGCTCGCCGAACGCTCCGCTGCCCGCCTCGGTGCGGATGCGAACCACTGGCAGACCGGCTTCGGGCCGACGAACGTCGAACTGCACCGCCTGTCCGCCGGACTCGACCTCGGCGACGTGGCCTGGGTCGCGCAGCGCGGCAGGACCGTCGACGTCGCCCACCTGCCGATCGAGCGCCAGGTCACGCACATGATCGACGTCGCTCGCGCACTCGCCGCACTCACGCGCGACGATGACGCGGTGAGCCTCTTCCTCGAGGCGGAACAGGCCGCGCCGGCCCTCGTCCGCCACAGCGCCGTCGTGCGTGCGACGGCCAGGACCCTGTACCGGCGCGCTCCGGTCACCGCCGGTTCCCGGTCCTCCCGCCTGCTCGGGCTCGCGCAGCGATGCCGGGCGATCCGGTGAGCGAGGACGAACCCGTGGTCGGCCTGGTCGCCTGCGGCGTTGGCGGTCTCGACTCCGTCCGGGAGTCCTTCGTCGTACCGGCGCTGGAGCGGGGATGGCGGGTCGCGGTGACACTGACGCCGACCGCGGGCAGGTGGCTCACGGCCTCGGGCGAGGTGGCGAGATTGGCGCGGGCCACCGGCCTCCCCGTCCGGGTCGACCCGCGCAGCCCCGGGGAGCGCAGCCCGCACCCGCCGGTGAGCTGCTACGTCGTAGCTCCCGCCTCGGCCAACACCGTCGCCAAGCTCGCGCTCGGGATCGCCGACAACCAGGCGCTGACGACCGTCGGTGAAGCACTCGGAAACCGTGCGACGCCCGTGGTGGTGTTCCCCCGGGTCAATGCCGCGCACGCACGGCACCCGGCGTGGGACGGTCATCTCGCAGCGCTTCGACGCGCCGGTGTGCACCTGATCCACGGGCCCGAGGTCTGGGAACTGCACGAACCCCGCCAGGCGTCCCCCGGGCGGGCGCTCCCGTGGAGTGCCGTGCTGACCGCGACCGCGCGGGCCCTGCACCACCCGATCTCCGCCGAAGGCCCACAGGCTGACGATCCCCGAGCTCCGGCGACCTAGCGTCGCGCTCGTTCGCGATCTCCGAGGGACCCGGACAGTTCGTCCGGGTCCGTCGTCCGTTCCGGAGTTCTCCTGTGATCGCTCCGCTCCCGCGGAGCCCGATGCAGGAGGAGCCACGATGCCTGTTCGCGACGACGAACTCGGCGACGAACTGATCGCCCTGGCCGCACAGGTCGTGTTCGAACGCGGCGGCACCGGAGCCGGTGCCCGGATGCGTGATCAGCACGGACGCGACCGGCTCGGTCGGTGCCACGGATGCTCGCACTCCGGCACGGCCGCGCCGCTGTACCCCTGCCGGCTCCGGACGATCGGCGAGGTCGCCGCTGGTCTGGAACTGCTCGCCGCCCGTCCGGAACGCGCTACCGGCGCCGCCCGGTGACCCGCACCCGGAACGACGCGGTCGGGCCCGGCGTCGGCGCGGCGCGCCGGCGCAGCGGGGCGCCCGGCGGGTCCAGCTCCAGGTCGAGCGTGTGGAACAGGCGGGCCGCGGTCAGCGTCATCTGGATCTCGGCGATGCCCTTGCCGAGGCAGGTGTGGTGCCCCTTGCCGAACGGGGCGTACGCACCGGGGGTGGCGTGCTCCCGGCGTTCGTCGGTGTAGCGGTCGATGTCGAAGGTGTGCGGGTCGGGGAAGAACTCGGGCAGGAAGTGCGGGACGGTGACGGCGCAGTAGACGGGTTCGCCCTCGCTGATGTGGTGCCCCGCGTAGGTGAAGTCGCGGGCGGCGACCCGCGGTTGCGCCACCGCGATCGGGTACATGCGCATCGTCTCGGCCACCGCGCCGCTGATCGACGGCATCGCCGCCAGGTCGTCCTCGGAGACCGTCCGCCCGCCGGCGAAGACGGCGTCGGCCTCGCCCCGGACCCGCTCCAGCACCTCGGGGTGCGCCAGCACCGCGTACACCAGGGACGCGAGCGTGTTCGCGACCGTGTCCAGGCCCGCGACGTACGGCCCGGTCAGCGCGAGGGTGAGGTCGTCGGCCGGTACCAGCTCCGGGTCCCGCTCGTGGGCCGCCATGATGTCGTCGACGAGCGTGCGCGGCCGGTCGTCGGCGGCGGGCCGCTCCCGGTGCTCGCGGACCATCGTGCGGCCGAGCTCGGCGACCCGGGCCCTGGCCCGCCGGTACTCGGGACGCCGCAGCAGGATCGCCGGGCGCTGCCGGGTCACCAGCGTGTTGAGGATGTAGAGGGTGGCGATGCGGATGTCGTCGATGTGCTCGGTCGGCACCCGGCCGGTCAGCAGCGTGCCGAGCTGGCCGGTCACCAGGAACTGCAGGGCACGGACGACGGGCACGGTCCGCCCGGGTGCCCAGTCCCGCTCGACGCAGCGGTCGGTGATGTCGACGAGGTCCGGCAGCCGGCCGTCCAGCGCCTCCCGCGAGTAGCCGCGCCGCATGACCTCGCGCAGCCGGCGGTGCTCGGGCCCGTCGACGCCGGTCAGCGTCTTCGTCGCGCCGTACTCGTCGACGAGGCCCTGCCAGACCTCGCGGGAGCGCAGGTTCGCCCGGCCCTCGCGGGACCCCATCCAGCGCGCGAGCTCCGGCCCCGCCAGCACGGTGAGCGTGCGGTGCAGCGCGCGGACCCGGAAGACCGGCCCGTGCGTGGCGTAGCCCCGCAGGAACACCGCGAGCGGGTCACGGGCCATCTCCAGCGCACTGCCGACCACCGGCAGGCCCCGCACCACCGGGATCCCACCCGTCACCGTCGCCGGTACCGCCACGCCCCACCCCCGTCATCGTCGTCGGGGTCCAGTCGATCACGCCCCGGCCGGCGGGAACACCGCCGGCCAGGGCTCCCTGCGTACGGCGGCTACCGCGCGAGGTGCTCGGCGAGGAAGGCGTCGATGCGCTGCCACAGCAGGAGCACGTTCTCCGGGTTGACGAAGCCGTGCCCCTCGTCCTCGCACACCAGGTAGTCGACCTCGACCCCGCGGGCGCGCAGGGCCGAGACGATCGCGTCGGACTCGGCCCGCACCACGCGCGGGTCGTTGGCCCCCTGGGCGACGAACAGCGGTGCCCGGATCGCGTCCACCCGGTGGATCGGCGAGCGGGCCCGCAGCTCGGCCAGCTGTGCCGGGTCGGCCGGGTCGCCGGCGTAGCGGTACCAGTTGGACGCGAGGTAGGGCCGGACGAAGTCGGGCTGGGTGCGCATGAAGTTCTCGAGGTCGCTGACGCCGACGTAGTCGACCACCGCGGCGAACCGTTCCGGGGTGAAGGTGGCACCGACGAGCGCGGCGTACCCGCCGTAGGAGCCGCCGAGGATCGCGACCCGGTCCGGATCGGCGTAGCCCTGCTCCACCGCCCAGTCGACCCCGTCGAGCAGGTCGGTGTGCATCGCCCCCGCGAGCTCGCCGATCGCCGCCCGCATGTGCGCCCGCCCGAACCCGATCGAGCCGCGGAAGTTGACCTGCAGCACGGCGTAGCCACGGTCGGCCAGCATCTGCACCCCGGCGGCGTAGCCCCAGGTGTCCTGCGACCACGGGCCGCCGTGCACGGCCAGCACCAGCGGCAGCCCGCGCGGTTCGACGCCGACGGGCAGGGTCAGCAGCGACGGCAGCTCGAGCCCGTCCCGGGCCGGGATCGTCACCGGGGCGGTCGGGGCGAGCGTGTCGGGGTCGAGGTGCGGGTAGGGCCGGAACAGCAGCCGCCGCTCGCCGCTGGCGTGGTCGTAGAACCAGGTGACGCCGGGGTCGCGGTCGTGGGTGAACGATACGACCCACCGCTGCCCGGACTCGTCGGAGCTGATCGCGCCGAGGTCACCGTCCGACAGCGCCTCCAGCTCGGTGAGCACCTCGGCGAACCCGGGGTCCACGGCGTGGATCACCTGGCGTTCGCGCAGGTAGCGCACGCCGAGCAGCGCGCCGGTGCGGCGGTGCCGGATCAGCGGGGACGGCAGTGCCGGGAAGACCTGGGTGCGCGGGTCGATGTCGAAGGACGGGTGGCTGTCGACCACCGTCTCGGCGCCGGTGTCCAGGTCGATGCGCACGAGGTGGGTGCGGTCGGTACCGCGGTAGGACGCCGTCCAGACCGCCGTGCGGTCCGGGGTGAGCTGGAACGGGGCCACGCCGGCGGGGAAGTCGTCCCCGGACATCGTCGTGATCTCCCGGGGCGCGCCGTCGTTCCACCGCGACAGCACGGTGTCGCCCGTCTCGGTGGCGGTGTGCGCCAGCAGCTCGCCGTCCGCCGCGCGCATCCAGCCGCCCACGTTCCCCGGGTTCTCGGCCAGCAGCGTCAGCTCACCGCTCGCGACGTCGATCTCGTGCAGGTCGAACAGGGCGTGGTCACGGGCGTTGAGGTGGACGAGCGCCGTGCCGGGACGGTCGAGCGGCTGCTCGATGCCCAGCACCCGGGCGCCGTCGAACGGGGTGAGGTCGGTGATCTCGCCCGAGGCGAGGTCGACCCGGAAGACGTGGTTGTTCTCGTCGCCGCCGGTGTCCTGCAGGTAGAGCAGCCGGTCGGTGCCGGCCCACTCGAAGCGTTGCACGGAGCGGGTCGTGTCCGCCGTGACGCAGCGCGCCGCTCCCCCGGCCAGCTCCCTGATCCAGACGTTGAGCCGGCCGTTCCACGGCGCCAGGTAGGCGATGCGCAGCCCGTCCGGGGAGATCTCGGCCGCGGAACGCTCCGGGGGCGCGAACAGGTCCTCGACGCCGAGGCGGCTCATGCGGCACCGCCAGCGTCCGATGCGGTCCGCCGCCGTGTTCCGGGGGTCGTCGCTACGTCCATCGTCACTCCTCGTCGAAGGGGTTCTCGGGTCCGTCCACGGCGGTCCCGGTGCCGTTGCGGCCGGGCCGGGCTCGCCGTCCACATCGGTGGGTCCGTGGGCCGGTGGGGGCCGCGGGGCGGCCGTGATCAGCCGGCGGGTCGAGCGCCGGAAGGCCCAGACCACGACCAGGGCCATGACCGCGGTCAGCGGCAGCCCGGTCACCACCTGCACCACGGCCAGCCCGCTCGCGGCGTCGGACAGGTAGAGCGACTGCTTGAGCGCGAACCGCCCGGCGAACACCACGGCGGCGAACAGCGTCGCGATGTCGTGGGCCCGCAGAACGGCACGGTCCCGGCGCCACGCGAACCGCCGCCCGTGCAGCCAGCTCCACGTCATCCCGGTCAGGGGCCGGCGCACCACCAGCGAGACGACCAGCGCCACCCCGATGCCGAAGGCCGTCCAGATCCCGACGAGGAAGTAGTTCCGGGGCGAGCCGGTCCAGACCGCGAACGCCCCGGCGAACGCCACCCCGAACACGGCGCCCCAGGCGGCCAGGAACCTCTCCCGGCGTACCACCGTCCGGAACACGGCCAGTACCACCGCGGACGCGAGCGCGGCACCGGTCGTGACCAGGACCGGCGCGAACAGGTTGACGACCAGGAACACGACCGCCGGGGCGTTCGTGTAGACGACTCCGGCCCAGCCGCCGTGCTGGGCGAGGAGCACCTGCCCCGGCGTCACGGGAGGTTCGGGAGCCGGAGCGCCGACGTCCTGGGCCGGCCGGGGTCCGTGTGCGGTCATGGTCGCGTCCATGAGCCCGTGCCGCCGACCACCATGCGGCGAACGTAGGACGGCCGTCCGGCCGGATGGATCAGCCGTCGGGCCCGGATCGTCCCGACCAAAGAGAGGCCCGGGCACCCGCCGGACGGATGCGGGCCCCGTCACGGCCCTCGTCCGCGGGGTCGTCCCAGGGGGCGGACACGGCCGGATCCGTAACCCGACAGCGGCATGATCGTGCGACACGACCATCCGCAGCAGGGGCATCCGTCCCCCGGCTCCCTACCCTGGCCGCCATGATCGACCCGGCGGGTCCGCGGCGGCGGCTCCGCGACCACGTCACCGTCGACCGCACCGTGCTCCTGGCCCTCGCGGCCTGGCTCGCCGTCGCGGCGTTCCGCTGGCAGCATCCCCCGCCGGCGCCGGTGTGGGTGCTGCACGCCGACCACGTCGCCGGGCTGCTCGGGTGCCTGGCCCTGTGCTGGCGGCAGCGGTGCCCGGTGGCGCTCGCCGCCGCGGTGGGCGTGACCGGAGCCTGCGCCGAGCTCACCGCGATCCCGACGCTGGTGCTGCTGTTCACCGTGGCCGACCGGCGCCCCGCCGCGACGACCGCGGCGGTGGCCTGCGGGAGCTTCCTCGCCAACGCCGTGCCGTTCGTCGTCCGCCACGACCCGCATCCGGCGAACCCGACGCCGGTGGTGCTCGCCTGCACCGCCGGCGTCTACGCGCTGGCCGTCGCCTGGGGCCGTACGGTGCGCACCGAGCGGCGGCTCGCGGACGCGCTGCGCGAACGGATCCGGACCGCCGAGGTCGCAGCGGACCTGCACACCGAGCGTCTGCGGTCCCGGGCACGGGAGGACCTGACGCGGGAGATCCACGAGGTGCTGGGGCGACGGCTGGTGTCGCTCGGCTCCGCCGCCGACGCCCTCGCCCTGCACCGGGGCGGCCCCGCCGGGGACACCGCGCGGGCGGCGGAGGAGCTCCGCAGTGGCGCGCACCGTGCACTGAGCCTTTTTCAACCTGACCAGCGAGCTTCTGCGTCAGGAGATCGCGAAGGTTGCAGCGCAACTGCTCTGACCACAGCTGCACAGGTCACCGGCTCGCCAGCTCGGCGTCTGCACCCACACAACCAGGCCCCTGAGCTGCCGGAACGGCAGGTTGAAAAGGCTCACTGCAGGACCTGCGCACGGCGATCCTGGTCGTGCGCCGTCCGCACGATCCCGCCCGTCCGCCGTCCACCGGTATCTCGCCGAACCGATCGCGCGATGTTGGGCCGTACGGCGGTACCGCACTCCCCCTGAAGTAGTGCGGGCCTCCGACTTCGGTCGGTGATCCCGGGCCGCTCGGCCGATCCGCGCGCCGGCCGGATGGGCTTGGCTCCCGCCATGACACGACGGCGCAACGTGGTGCGCGCGACGGCGATCACGGTCGCGGTGGGGCTGGCCGGGGCCACGGTCGCGCTGCTGCTGACGACCGACGCGTTCACCCCGCAGGAGACACCGGTGACCGAGCTGTCCTGGGGCGCCTGCCCCGCGGACGTCGTCACGCCGACGGTCGCCCTGCAGTGTGCAACCGTGCCGGTCCCGGTCGACTACTCCGACCCGGCGGGCGAGCACATCGGGATCATGGTGTCCCGGCTGGCCTCCGCGGACCGGGAGAAGCGGCGCGGCGTGCTGCTCCTGAACCCCGGCGGTCCCGGCGTCGCCGGGCTGACGTTCCCGAACGGCCTGGTCGAGGAGGGTGCGCCCGCCGAGCTCCTCGCCGGCTACGACCTCATCGGCTTCGACCCGCGGGGGGTTGGCCACTCGGCCCCGGTGAGCTGCGGGATCACCACCGACGTCGACTACCTCGGCAACATCCCGCCCTTCGCCGCCGACGACGACGCGGTCCGCGAGCAGGCCACGATCGCCGAGTCGGTGGCCCGCGGCTGCGCCGACAACGACGCCGCCGGGCACCTCCGGCACGTCACGACGGCGAACACGGCCCGGGACATGGACCGGATCCGGGTGGCGCTCGGTGAGGAGAAGATCAGCTACCTGGGGTTCTCCTACGGCACCGCGCTCGGGGCGGCCTACGCGTCGCTGTTCGCCGACCGGGCCGACCGCGTCGTGCTGGACAGCAACATGGGCGGCACCCACCTCGACCACGACGGGCTCCGCCGCTACGCCCTCGGCGCCGAGGAGACGTTCCCCGACCTCGCCCGGTGGCTCGCGGACAGGCACGAGGTCTACGGGCTGGGCAGCACGCCCGAGCAGGTACGCGACACGTACTTCGCCCTCGCCGAGCGGGTCGACCGGGAGCCGGTGAGCGGGATCGACGGACGGCTGTTCCGCCTGCTCACCTACAACGCGCTGTTCGGCCCGGACAAGTACCCCACGGCCGGGACGGTGTGGCAGACGGTCGCGGCGAGTGTCGCCGTACCCGGCGCCGCGGCCCCGGCGCCGCCGCCACCCCCGCCGGGGCCGTCGCCGTCGGACAACGCGTTCTCGGCGTTCCTCGCGGTCACCTGCAACGACGCCGCGTGGTCGGGCGAGGTCGACGACTACCGGCGTGCCGTCGCCGAGGACCGCACCACGTTCCCGGTGTTCGGTGCGGCCGGCGCGAACATCGTGCCCTGCGCGTTCTGGCCGCACCCGCCGGTCGAGCCGCCGGTCGAGATCCGGAGCGACGGCCCGGCGAACGTCCTCATCTCGCAGAACCGGCACGACCCGGTCACCCCGCTGCGCAGTGCGGAACTGCTGCACGAGGCGTTCGGCCTCCGCTCCCGTCTGGTCGTGGCGGCGAACGGCAGCGGGCACGGCGTCTACGTCGGGGACGACGCGTGCGCCCGGGACCGGACGACCCGGTTCCTGGTCGACGGCGAGCTGCCCCCGGCCGACGTCGTCTGCGACTGACCGGCGGCTCAGCCGGACGGGTCGACGGCCCAGTCGGGCATCGGGGGGAACGGCGCGAGCCGGTAGGCCGGGGGCTCGGTGCCGTGCAGGTGGCGCACCAGATAGTCCCAGGTGCGCCGGGTGACGTAGTGGAAGCGGCCGGTGAAGTTGTGCTCGACACCGGGGACGACGAGCATGTCGACGTCCGCGTCGGCCTCGATGAGCGCGTCGACCAGGCGCATGCTGTGGTGCGGCAGCACGTTGTCGTCGAGTTCGCCGTCGATGAGCAGCAACCTCCCGCGCAGATTGGCGGCGTGCAGGGTGTTGACCAATGCCGGCCGGTTGCTCCCGGTGGTCTCCCCGTGGTTCTGTTCGACCCAGAACGGCAGGTAGGTCGTGAAGTCGTGCGGGCCGGCCTGGGCGACGCCCACCGAAAACAATTCGGGGTGGGTAAGCAGAGCTCTCGCGGTGAAAAACCCGCCGCCGGAGTGGCCGGTGATCCCGACCCGGCCGGTGTCGAGCCACGGGTGCCGGCGCCCGAGCTCACGGATCGCAGCGACGTGGTCGTCCAGCGCTGCGGCCATGCCGAGATCACCGTGAGAGTGGTCGAGGAACGCCTTGCCGCGCATCGGGGTGCCGCGGCCGTCGAGTGCGACGACCGCGAAGCCGAGCGCCGCCAGCGCCTCGGGCTCCCCGGTGAACAGGTCACCGAACGCCGGTGACGCCCGGTGGATGTTCGGTCCCGGATAGGTGTGGTCGACGACGGGGTAGCGCCGTGCCGGGTCGAAGCCGTGCGGACGCCACAACAGCCCGAAGATCGGGGTGTGTCCGTCGGCGGCCGTGCTCCGGAACCGTTCCGGGGGGCTCCACCCGGCTGCTTCCAGTGCTGCCGTGTCCGGAGTCTCGAGTTCGACCAGCACCTCGCCGTCCTCGCCGAGCACCCGCGCCCGGGGTGCCACGCCGACGGTCGAGGCGCGGTCGAGGAGGTAGCCGCCGCTGGGCGGGGCGGCGGCGTCGTGGTCGAGATCGTCGTCGGTGATCCGCACGAACCCGACGCCGTCGAGGTCCACCCGGCAGATCTGACGCACATAAGGGTCGGAGTTCAGCCCGCAGGCCAGGAACCAGACCCGGCGACGGTCCTCGTCGACCCACAGGACCCGGCGGACCAGCCACTGCCCACCCGTGACCCGTCCGAGCAGCTCGCCCTCGGCGGAGTAGCGGTAGAGGTGGCCCCAGCCGTCGCGCTGGGACCACCAGAGGATCTCTCCCGAGTCCAGGACGCGCACCAGCGGCGGGACGTGCAGATAGGGCGAGGGATCGACCCGGGTCCGCCCGGTCTCGGTGATCAGCGTCGTCATCGCGCCGGTGGCGGGGTCGAGCCGGCGCAGCTCCAGGGTGCGCCCGTCACGGGACTGGTGCAGCAGGTGCACCGACTCCCCGTCCGCCCCGGTCCACCACCGCCGGCTCAGGGTGTAGGGCGAGGTCAGGACCTCCGGCCCGCCGGCGGCCGTCACGGTCCGCCGGGTGCCGACGTCGAGGACGTGCCAGGTCATCGTCGCCTGCGCCTCATCCCCGGGCATCGGGTAGCGGACGTGGTGGGCCACCGGCCGGCCGCCGTCCTGCGGGGCGGCCTCGACCAGGACCTGCTCGGGCAGTCCACGCTGGTCGATCCGGTGGGTGATCAGCCGGGTGGAGTCCGGAGACCACTCCGCCACCAGCAGCGATCCCATGCCCAGCAGGGGGAGCTTGACCTTCGTGGCCGCCTCGAGGAATCCGCCGTAGTCCCAGTGCGGTTCGGCGTCGTCGGTGAGCGCGAACTCCTGCCGACCGTCTCGGCTGCGTACCCACACGTTCCCGTCGCGGCGGAACGCCACCCACGCCCGGTCCGGTGACGCGATCTCCCCCGGACCCACCGGGGGCTCCTCCTCGATCGGCATGCAGGCTCCGTCCCCGCCCGACCACTCCCAACGGGTGTCGAAGGCCGAGAACCGCAGAACGTCCGGCCCTCGGCCGGGGACCTCGTACTCCGGAGCGGCGAGCGGCAGTTCGGCGGCCGTCACCGCGTGCCCGGACGCCTCCGACAGGGCCGCGGCGAGCCGCTCGTGGTCGAACGCGTCCCGGCGGGAGCCCGCCGCCGGGTCGGCCAGGACGTGGCACGACCCGGACCGGTACCAGAACCGTGAGCCGTCGGCGGACCACTGCGGGACCACCGCAGCGTCCGGGATCAACCGGGCTCGGTACGGCGCGAGCATCTGCTCGGCGCGGGCGTAGTCGGCGTCGGTGAGCGGTGCCGGGGCGATCATGCGGGTGCCTTCCGTCGGGGCCGTCCGGACCACGTGACACCCCGACGTCGCGTCGGGGTCAACACCACCGCGGATGCGAGATCACTCCGCGCCCAGACGTCGTGTCGGAACCGCGTTCCACCGAGATCGGGACAGCGTCCTCCGAAAGATGCAGACGGGCACCTGCATTCCCGAGCCGGATGTGCTCCGACCGGTCGCCGACCACGATGACCAGGGAAAGGAGGTCCGATGAACGCACACCGACTGCGGGCCGACTGCCCGCACCCGCAGGTCTACCGGATCCGCGTGCAGGACGAGTTCGACCACGGCACGGGAATGGGTCTCCTGCGCCTGATCGACGCCCGGATGCACGCGTTCGACCTGGACAAGGCCAAGGACCGGATGCGTCACGTCCTGATCGACCTCACGACGTCGACCGTCGCGAGCACCGACTGGCTCCGCGTGCTCCGCTACGCCGGCGACGCCACCGCCCGGCGCGGCGTCGGGCTGCACCTGATCGCGGGCGGCCACCTCTCCCCGCCGCTGACCGCGCAGCAGTGTGCCGTGGCCCGGGCGCTGGGGACCTTCCCCGATCTCGACGCCGCGCTCGCCGCCCTGTCCGGCACGGGCGGTCCCGGCACCCACGGCACCTGACGGTGGCGGCCGGGCCGCGGGCCGTCCACGGTGGATGGACCTCGGCGTCGGGCTCTCGTCGGTGGCGTAGGCAGCCGGGACGCCCCCAGCACGGCAGGCCTCACGGCGGGTCGCGCCGGTCACAGTCGGGTTGAGCGTGCCGTAACGGCAAGGTGTCTCCTGCGTCCCAGCTCGGGACGACCGCCGGGCGGCCGACGACGAACGGAACCACCATGACCACGACCACGCCCGCCCGCCGGACCCGGCCCGCCGTCGCCACCGTCGCCCTGTGGGTGCTGCAGGTGCTGCTGGCCGTGGTGTTCGCGTTCATCGCGCTGCCGAAGATGATGGGCGACCCGATCGCGCTGCCGCCGTTCGAGCTCGTCGGCCTCGGCACGACCGGCATGGTGGTCGTCGGCTGGCTGGAGCTCGCCGGGGCGGTCGCACTGCTCGTCCCGCGGCTGTGCGGCCTGGCCGCGCTCTGCCAGATCCCGCTCATGGTCGGCGCGACCGGGCTGACCGCGATCCAGGACCCGGGGCTCGTCACCATCCCGGCGGTCACGCTCGTCCTCGTGCTCGTCGTCGCCTGGTTCCGCCGGCACGACGTCGCCGCGCTCGTGCGGATGGTCCGCCGCTGACCGGCGGGCCCCGCCCCGTCTAGCGTGTCCCGGGTGTCCGCCCCGCTGAACCCGCGCCGCTCCCGGGCACCGGCGGCACCGATCATCGGGATCGCGGTGACCGCGGTGGTGTTCGTGGTGACGCTGACCTGGTCGAAGTGGGTCCCCTACACCGCGCAGGCCCTGCAGGCGGCCGGTTCGGGAGCCTGGGGCGGGGCGAACGTGCTGACCGCCGGGGGCGTACGGCCGGGGGACCCGCCGTCCTGGCACGCGGCGACGTCGTTCCTGGTCGCCTACGGCGGCGCGGTGTGGAAGGCGCTGCTCGCCGCGCTGCTGATCGGCGCTGCGCTGCAGGCGCTGGTCCCCCGCGGCCGGCTGCTGCGCCTGCTCAACCGGCGGAGCGTGCTGGGCAGCGCGGTCGCGGGCGGACTGGGCAGCACGCCGTCGATGATGTGTGTCTGCTGCACCGCCCCGGTGGTGGTGTCGATGCGCCGCTCGGGCGTCTCCACCGCGGCCGCGATCGCCTACTGGCTGGGCAACCCGCTGCTCAACCCGGCGGTGCTGGTGTTCCTGGCGTTCGTCGCCCCGTGGGAGTGGACGGCCACCCGGCTGGTGGTGGGGGTGCTGGTCGTCGTGGGGGGTGCCGCCCTCGTCGCCCGGCTCACCGGGGATCGGCGGGCCCCGTCCGGGCTCGTCGACGCCGCGGCGGCGGAACCGGACGGGCGGGCGTGGCTAGGCGGGGCACCGGGCCGGTTCGGGCGGGCGCTGGCCCGGATGACCCTCGTGCTCGTCCCCGAGTACCTGGTCGTCGTGCTGGCGGTCGGGGCGTTGCGCGGCTGGCTGTTCCCGATCGACGCCGTCACCGGGACCGGGCTGGCACTGGTGGTGCTCGCCGCGGTCGTCGGGACGCTCGTGGTCATCCCGACGGCGGGTGAGATCCCGATCCTGCAGGGGCTGGCGCTCGCCGGGGTCGCGGCCGGGCCGATCGGCGCGCTGCTGGTCACGCTCCCGGTGGTGAGCCTGCCCGGGATCGTCATGGTCGGCCGGGCGCTCGGCTGGCGGGCGACCGCGGCGACCGGGGCACTCGCCGGCGCCGGTGGGCTCGCCGGCGCCGTTCTGCTGACCGTGCTGTGAGGACGGGACGGCGTCAGAACATGCCGTTGTCGTTGGCGGAGTGCTCCGGGATCACCTGCAGGACGTCCCAGTGCTCGACGACCCGCCCCTCGTCGTCGACCCGGAAGATGTCGATCCCGGCGTAGTCCTCACCGCCGGGCCAGGTCTGGTGGCAGTGCAGCACGACGAGATCACCCTCGGCGACCACCCGCACGAACCGGACGTGCTTGCCCGGGTACTCGGCCGCCATCCGATCGAAGTAGTCGACGAACGCCTGCTTGCCGTCCGCGACGTGCACGTTGTGCTGGGTGTAGGTCTCCCCCGCGTAGCGTTCGAGCGCCTCGGCGGGCCGGCACCGGTTGAACATCAGGTCGTAGAACGCCCGGACGTTGTCCTTGTTGCGCTGCAGGTGCTCGGTCGGCATGGCGGTGCCCTCCTGGCTGTGGCGGGGTGTCCTACCCGGACTCCCGGCTTCCACCCCGCCCGTGTTTCTGCGACCCTGGCAGCCATGACGACGACTCGAAAGGTCCATGTCGCGTAACCGACCGGCCCCCTCGCGGCCGGCACCCGGCACCTCTCCGCCGGACGCCACCGGCGGGCCGCCCTCCGGACCACGCTCCGAACTCGCAGCCGGTGCCGTGCACGTCGTCGGTGGGTACGCCGTCGTCGTGGACCGTTGCCACCCGTTCGCCGTCACCCTGGACGGCGACGGCGCGCTGTGCGCGACGGCGTCCTGGTCGCACCTGATCGCGCCGCCGAACGCCTGGCACTATCCGCGCCGCCGGTTGCTCCACCTGGACGCCACCTCGGTCGCGGTGCACGACTTCGGCGCCACGACCGCGGCCCGCCTGGTCGTCGGGCCGGGCGGCTCGCTCGACGTCCACCCGGCCCGGCTCGCCGGCCTCTCCTGGCGGGAGCAGCGCTACGTCCCGCCACGTCGGGCCGGTACGTCGACCGTCCCGGGCCCCGGCTGGGTGGTGGGGAACGACCGGCGACGACACCGCTGGTCCTGGTGGGCGGTGCATCCCGCGGTGGCGGCACCGGCGTTCGGGCCGCACGGCCCGATCCTCGACTGGGCCGCCCTGTCCGGCGACGCCGGCATCGCCGTCGTCCGACATGCCCAGGCGCGGCCGCTGGACCTGCGACCGCGGGCCGCGCTGCACCTGCTCGACACCCGCCGCTACCCGCCCGACCGGGTCCTTCCCGCCGTGGCACTGCCCGGTACCGCCCGCTGGACGGTGGACCCGGAACGGGCGGACGACCGCCAGGCGGAACTCACCCCGGGACCGCAGGACTACGCGGATGCGCGGGCCGCCGCCATCACCACGTGCCGCGACGACGCCGAACGCAGCGCCCGGAGGCTGCTCGAACTCGGCTACACCGACGCCTCGGTGACCCTGCCCGACGGTCCCGACGCTCCGGACCCGCGGGTCGTGCTCGAGTTCGGATCGCCCGAGCACCCCGATCGGTCGTTCCGGCGGGTGGACCGGCCGCTCGACGAACTCGGGCACCCCGGCGGCGGGCTGCGCGACCTCGGCGTCGTCCTCGACGAGGATCTCAGCGCGGGGCTGGTCGGCGAACTGGCGGAGCGCGACCCCGGCGCCGGTGTCGTCCACTTCTGACGGTGCGGACGACCCCGAACCCGGTGGCCGCTATCCGCCCTCCGCCGTCATGCGCCGGATCCGGCGCATGACGTCGATCTGGGCCGGGTTGTACAGCTCGGCCTTCGCCGCCTCGATCGCCCGGCGTGCGAACGCCGACCCGTACGGCGAACCGATGTGCATCGCCGCCAGCTCCGGCCGGGCGGCGTGCAGACCCCGCACGTAGGGCACCATCGCGCCGGTGACCTCGCGCCGGGTCCGCTCGTCGGCGTCGGCGGGCAGGCCCTCGAACGCCCGGGTGACCGGGTCCGGGGACGGGTCCCGCACCAGCTCGGCGTAGGCCCGGCGGGGGCCCGGCCCCAGCACCCGGGACATGACCACCACGAACGAGCGGTCGGCACCGTTCATCCCCCGCACGACCGGCGGGACGGCGAACTCGGGCGTCAGCTCGGTCGGTGTGCCCTCGCGCACCATGGCGCCCAGGTCCCGGCGGGCGCGGCGGAGCCGGACGACGGTGTCGGCCAGTTCGGCGTCGAGCGCGCGGACGGCCGCGACCGAGCCGTCTCCGGAGCCGCCGAGGTCGGCGATCCGGGCCAGCGAGAAGCCGAGCCCGACCAGGCGTCTGATCTGCAGCAACCGGTTCAGGTGCGCCACGTCGTAGCGCTTGTGGCCGTTGGGCAGCCGGGTCGGCGGGTCCAGCAGACCGATCGCGTTGTAGTGCCGCACCGCGCGCGGGCTGACCCCGGCCGTCGCGGCGACCTCGCGGATGCTCCACGCCACGTCCGTCCTCCTCCCTCGCGGTGCCCACCACACACCGTGCCGTTGCGGCACGCTCAAGCCCGGCACCGGGTCCGCGTGGTCCGGATCACCCCGTTCCGGCTGGACCATGCCGTTACGTCCAGTTGTCTCATCCCCAGCATGCTCCCCTCCCGTCCGGCCCGGTCCTGGGTGGTGGCCGCGGCGCTGCCGCTGGTCCTCGCCGTGGGCGCGTGCGCACCGGCCGCGCCGGCTCCCCCGGCCGCGGCACCGCCGCCCCCCGAGCTCGCCCGGTTCTACGACCAGGAGCTCCGCTTCGGTCCCTGCGACGGCTACGCGACCACCGCGGCCGACGAGGCGATCTTCGCCTCCCGTCCCGGGCTCGAGTGCGCGCGCCTGGAGGTACCGCTCGACTACGCCGACCCCACGGGCCCGACCGGCCGGGTCGCGATGCTGCGGGTACCGGCCCGGGGCGAGTCGCAGGGCCCGCTGCTGCTGAACTCCGGCGGCCCCGGTGGCTCCGGCATGGGCTTCGCCGTGACGACCGCCGCGGCCCTGGCGACGAGCGCGGTGACCGAGCGCTTCGACCTCGTCGGCTTCGACCCGCGCGGGGTCGGCGCGTCCACACCGGCCGTCGAGTGCTTCACACCCGAGCAGTACCGCGCGGGCGACACGACCACCGAGTTCTTCCTCTCCGCCGGCACCTGGACCCCGGACGACGCCCGCCGTCTCACCGAGCAGTGCGCCGGGCGCTCCGGCGGGGCGGCGACGCTGACGAGCGTCGCCACCCGGGACACGGTCCGGGACATGGACGTCCTGCGGGCCGCGCTCGGGCGGGAGCAGCTCGACTTCCTGGGCCAGAGCTACGGCACCAGGATGGGCGCGCTCTACGCCGAGACGTTCCCGCAGAACGTGCGCACGATGGTGCTCGACGGAGCCGTCGACCCCCGGGCCGGCAACGAGCGCCGGCTGGCCCAGTACACCGGCTTCCAGCAGTCCTTCGACCTCATGGCCGCGGACTGCACCACGAGCCCCGGCTGCCCGCTCGGGACCGACCCCGCGCGGGCGACCGAACGGTTCCAGCAGATCGTGCGCCCCCTGCTCGACCGGCCGGTCCCCTACGGTGACGGACGGCAGTTCACCTACACCGACGCGGTGAACGCCGTGATCGCCGCGCTCTACTCGCCCGATTCGTGGCCGGCGATCCCGCGTGGGCTCACCGAGCTGCAGGACGGCGATCCCGGCCGGCTCGTGCGGCTGATCGAGCTGTTCGCCGGACGCGAACCGGACGGCCGGGGCGCGAACCTGACCAGCGCGAACATGGCGATCACGTGCATGGACGAGCAGCGCATGACCCCGGAGCAGGCCGCGGACTTCCGGGCCCGGATCTACGGGATGGCCCCGTTCGCCGACCCGGGCCGGGGCACGGACGGCGCGCTGGACGCGTGCACGACCTGGCCGGCCGAGCCGAAGGCGACCTACCCGCTGCCGGATCGCGTCGAGGGAGTGGCACCGACGCTGACGATCTCGCTGACCCGCGATCCCACCACCCCCTACGACGGCGCCGTCCGGATGGCCGAGATGCTCGGCGGCAGCCTGCTCACCGTCGACGGCGACGGCCACACCATCGCCGCCACCGGCGCCAACCCGTGCGTGAACGAGGTCGTCGCCGACTACCTGACGACCGGCAGGCCCCCGTCCGGCGAGGCCCGCTGCGCGACCTGAGCCCGCTGCCTCACGCCCCGGCCGCGGCCGGGTCCGCCGCACCGGGCACGGTGCGGCGGAACGCGCTCGGGGTGACCCCGCGGACGCGCTTGAATGCCGCGCTGAACCCGAACGCGTCGGCGTACCCGACGGTGCGGGCGATCTCCCCGATCGTCGCCGACCCGCGCTCGACCAGCAGGTCCGCCGCGAGCGTCATCCGCCAGCGGGTGAGGTAGGCCAGCGGGGGCTCTCCGACCAGGTCGGCGAACCGCTTCGCCAGCGTCGCCCGCGACACCCCGGCCCGCCCGGCCAGCAACGACACCGTCCACGGGGCGGCGGGCTCGTCGTGCAGCAGCTGCAGGGCGAGCCCGACCACCGGGTCGCGGTGCGCGGCGTACCAGGCCGGCGGCGCACCGTCCGGCCGGTCGAACCACTCGCGCAGCGTGCAGACCAGCAGCCAGTCCAGGAGGCGGTCGAGGACGACCTGCTGGCCGGGCGCGTCGACGGCGACCTCGGCGGCCAGCAGGTCACGCACGGCGCCGGCGGTACCGCCCGGATCGACCCGCAGGACGGCGGGCAGCGCGTCCAGCAGCCGCCGGCCGATCTCGCCCCGGACCGGGTAGGCGCCGACGACGAGGGTCGTCGCTCCAGGGGCACCGGCCCCCGGGTCGTTCCAGCCGAGCCGGTGCCGGGTGCCGCCCTGGTCGGGCGTCGCGCAGTCCTCGCCGCACTCGATCGGCTCGGCCGCGGTGCCGATCTCGTCCACGAAGCGGAACGGCGCCGGACCCCGGACGACCACCGTCTCCCCCGGTTCGAGATGCTCCGGCGGCCGGCCCTCCGGGAGGATCCAGCCCGCCCCCTCGACGACCGTGCACAGCGTGAGCGGCGCACCGTCGACGAACAGCAGCGACCAGGGAGCGGTCAGCGTCGAGCTCCCGAACAGCGAGCCCTGGGCCCGCACGCCACGGAAGAGGTCACCGAAGGGATCCACCCGGCCAGACTAGACGAACACACAGGCACTCCGGCTTCTCAGCCATGTGTTCGTCCAGGATCTCCGTGTTCACTGGTTCCCATGAGCACAGACACCACCCTCGTACTCGGCGCCACCGGCAAGACCGGACGGCGGGTCGCCGCCCGGCTGCGGCTGCGCGGCACCCCGGTGCGCGCCGCGTCCCGGTCGAGCGCCACCTCGTTCGACTGGTCCGACCCCGGCGGGTGGGACGCGGCGCTGCAGGGGGTCGGTGCGGTCTACCTGGTGCCGCCGACTGTCCCGGGCCCGGTGCACGAGTTCGTGAAGCGGGCGGAGACCGCCGGGGTGCGCACCGTCGTCCTGCTGTCCGGGCACGGCGCCGACCGGTGGGGCGACAGCACGTTCGGCCTGGACATGCGCTCCGCCGAGGAGGCCGTCCGCGGCTCGGCGCTGCAGTGGACGGTCCTGCGCCCGGCCAACTTCGCCCAGAACTTCCACGAGGACGTCTTCGGCACCGCCGTGCGCTCCGGCGAGCTGGTGCTGCCGGCCGGGCCCGTCCCGGAGCCCTTCGTCGACCTCGACGACGTCGCCGACGTCGCCGTGGCCGTGCTGGCCGATCCGGACCGGCACGCGGGACGGACCTACGAGCTGACCGGGCCGCGAGCGGTGACCTTCGCCGAGGCGGCCGAGCTGATCTCCCGGGCGTCCGGGGAGCCGGTCACCTACACCCGTGTGACCCCCGAGCGGTACGCCGAGCTGCTCGTCGAGCAGGGACTGGACCCGGACGACGCCGGGCACGTCGCCGAGATGTTCGTCGTGATGGAACGGGGCGACATCGCGGAGACCACCGACGGCGTCTCGGCCGTCCTCGGGCGGGAGCCCCGCAGTTTCGAGGACTACGTCGTGCGGGCCGCCGCCGACGGAGTCTGGCGCCGGTGACCACCGGCCACGACCGTCGTCCGCACGACCACCACCCGGAGAGGGAGACCATGAGCACCACCGACAGCCTGACCACCGACGACCTCGAGTTCCTCGCCCGCCCGCTGCACGGCTTCCTGACCGTGGCCGGATCGGCGCAGCCGCCGCAGCCGCGGCCGGTGTGGTTCGAGGCGACCGAGGAGGGGACGATCCGGCTGTTCACACCGGCCGGGTCGCCGAAACTGCGGCACCTGCGCCGCGACCCGCGCGCCTCGATCGTCGTCGCCGCACCGGCGGACGAGCGGGAGCGCTGGATCGCGGTCTCCGGGCCGGTCACCGAGGAGCCCGACGACACCACGGAGCTGCGCCTGCGGCTGGCCGCGCGCTACTGGGACCTCGACGAACGGTCCGGCGACCTCCCCGCCCTCCTGGACGAGGAGCAGGTCCGGCTCGTCATCCATCCGGAGAAGGTGCGCCGCTTCGCGTTCTGAGCGCGGCACCGGCCCGGCGGTCGCGGTCCATCCGGCGGAACGCCGGGACCGCGGTACCGCCGAGCACGGCGACCAGGTACACGAACCCGGCGGCCCCCAGCGCCACCGCGGGACCGGCGGCGACGACGACACCACCGAGGAGCACCCCGACCGGCATCGGGGCCCAGGCCGCGGCGTTGACGAGGGCGGGGACCCTGCCGACCATCGACGCCGGGACACGTTCGAACACCAGGGCGCCGATCAGCGGGTTCACGAAGCCGCCGGCGAACCCGCTCGCCACGGTCACCAGCACGACGGCGACCACCGAGTCGGTCGCGGCGAGGGTCCAGAACCGCGGTGCACCGCAGAGCACCAGCGCCACCATCAGGACCGGGAACCGCCGGACCCGGTGCCCGACGGCGGCGGCCACCACCGCGCCGAGCACGCCGCCACCCATTCATGGCGGCGAAGATCAGGCCGAGGACCTGCGGGCCGTGCCCGGCGTCCCGGACCCAGACCGGCAGGAGCACCGCGTTCGCCGCCTGGTCCAGCAGGTTCATGACGCCCAGCACGCTCACGACGGTGAGCAGGACCGGGTCCCGCCCCAGGAACGTCAGCCCCGCCACCAGCTCCGCCCGGTAGGCGCCCCGCTCCCGGGGCCGATCCGGCCGCTCGACCGGGCCGGCGACCGACCGCGGCAGCACGACGGCGGCCAGCAACAGGCAGCCGACGGTCACCACCAGCGACTGCGGCGCCCCCAGCAGCCCGACGAGCACACCGGCGGCAGCACCGCCGACGGTCGCCGCGAGCCGTTCGACGACGCCGTTGAGACCGGTGACCCGCTCCAGCGGGGCCCGGGACGCGACGGCGACGGCGGGCGCCATGACCGTCTTCGCGACGTCGGCCGGGCCGCGCAGCGCTCCGGTCAGCACCACGAGCCCGACCAGCACCGGCAGCGTCAGCACACCGAGCAGGTGCAACACCGGGACCAGGCCGATGGGCACCGCGGCGGCCAGGTCGGCGCACACCGACACCCGGCGCGGACCGATCCGGTCGAGGACGGGCCCCACCAGGACCTTGGCCACGACGTAGGGCGCGAGCTCGGCCGCGGCCACCACCCCGGTGAGCAGCGCGCTGCCCGTCGTCGTGAGCACGAACCACGGCAGGGCCACCATCGACAGCCGCGACCCGAGATAGGACAGGACCTGGGCGCCGAGCCAGGCACCCAGCGGTCTACGCACCGCCTGGTCCCGTGCCGCCGGGGTGCGCCTCCGGGGGCGGTTCACCGGCCGGGGCGAGCGAGGCGGGCAGGGGGAAACCGTGGCCCTGCACCACGTACACCGCCCGCCCGGGACCGGTCCGCAGGCCGTCGGGCCCGGGGCCGAACTCGGCCGCCAGACCGTCGAGGAACTCCTCGATCCGCGCACGGACGGTGCGCGCCTGCTCCCGGTCGAGCGCCAGTGCGATGTCGTTCGTCGTGACCGCGGCCCGCCAGCCGTCCTCCAGACCGTCGAGCGACTCGGCGGACCGGACGAGCTGGTCGGCCTGTTCAGAGGCCGCGACCTGCCAGAACGCATCCTCGACGGGCCGCCGGCCCGGATCGCCGGACCAGCCGACCGACGTCGTCCGGTGTGTGGCGCGCCACCACCGCTCCCGGCGGTTGCCGAGCTCCGTCGCCTCGGCGACGAAGCCGTGCTCGGCGAGCTTGCGGAGGTGGTAGCTGGTCGCACCGCTGTTCGTGCCGACCCGGTCGGCGAGTGCACTGGCGGTGGCGGGACCGAGCGTGCGCAGCAGCCCCAGCAGCCGGACCCGCAGCGGGTGGGACAGCGCCCGCAGGGCCGACGGGCCGGGACGTGCGACGGACTCCTCGCTCACGAACCGGAGCCTACGTCGCACACTTCTGTTTGCAAACAGAAGTGTGCGAATCCCTCCCGGTCAGCCGATGGCGGCGTGCGCCCCGAGCCCCAGCGCGGCGAACGCCACCCCCCAGGCGACGACGGCGACCACCTGCCAGATGACGACGGTGCGCCGGTTCAGCCCGGCGCCGATCATGATGAACGTCGACAACGACGTGGCCAGCACCAACGGCCCGAGCAGGCTCGCGACGGGGACGCCGAACCGGTCGACCCGGTCGAGCACCTTGCGGGCCCGCTTCTCCCCGGCGGGCGTGCGACGGCCCGCGACCCGGCGGGCGACGGCGCCCCCGGCGCGGATCGCGACCAGGAGCGCGAGCAGGTTCCCGGCCACCGCCCCGACGACCGCGAGCACCACCGGGACACCGGTGAAGGCACCGACGAACGCACCGAAGTGCGACTCCAGGAACGGGACGACCCCGATCACGAAGACGGCGAGGAACTGCAGCACGGGATGCAGCCCCCCGACGAACTCGACGAGCTGGTCCCTGATCGCGTCCATCGTGCAGTGGTCCTTTCGAAAGGTGGGATGGTCAGCCGGCCACGGCGGCCGGTTCGGGCACGGCGGCGCCGTGCCGGAGCAGCGACCGGATCCGGAGCAGCACGTCGCACTGGGCGTCGTTGTACAGCTCGCGCATCGCGGTGTCCGCGGTGTCGGTGACGAACCGGTGGCCGCGCGGACCGTCGGCCTGCGGGGCGCGCAGCCCCGGATACCGCTCCCGGACGGCCCGGACGTGCGGCAGCATGCGCTGCGCCAGGTGCGAGCGGGTGCGTTCGTCGGCGTCGGCCGGGAGGCCCTCGAACTCGTCGTCCGTCGGGACCGGCGGGGTGTCGCGCAGCATGTCCGCGCACGCCTGCAGGCTCCGCGGCCCCAGCACCCGGGTCATCACGACGACCAGCGAGCGGTCCGCGGCCGACATCCGGTCCCACGGTCCGGCCGGCGGATCACCGACCGGCGGGTCACCGGCGGGCGCCGGCCTGCGCATCAGCAGGCCGAGCTCGGCCCTGGTCCGCTGCAGCCGCTCCACGACGGCGGCCAGCTCCGCGTCCAGGGTGCGCAGCGGACCCTCGTCGGGCGGGTCCCCCGTCCCGAGCGTGGCAATCTGGGACAGCGACAACCCGAGGTCGGACAGCCGCCTGATCCGGAGCACCCGGACCAGGTGCGCGACGCCGTACTCCTTGTACCCGTTGGCCCGGCGCTCGGGCTCGGCCAGCAGCCCCACCTCGTGGTAGTGCCGCACCGCACGCAGGCTCGTGCCGGCGAGCTCGGCGAGCTCGCGGGTGCTCCAGGCCATGACACCTCCGCAACGACCGTGATCGACGGCAAGTCGACACCGTGCCGTCGCGGCAGGGTCAAGTACGCCATCGAATGTGACGCACGCCACTGAAATGCCCCTTGAGTGTGCCGTTGGGGCCGGGTGTCCCGTCGAGGTCCGAACGATCACGACAGGAGGCACCATGTCGCAGCCCGCGCTCATTCCCGTCGAGGACCTGTTCGCACCTCCGGCGCACGCCACCACGTCGATCTCGCCGGACGGCACCCGGCTGGCGTTCCTGGCCCCGTGGAAGGACCGGACCAACGTCTGGGTGCAGGATCTCCACGGGCCCGACGACACCCGGCCCGAGCCCCGCTGCGTCTCGGCGGAGGACACCTGCACCGTGCTGCGCTACCTGTGGACGTCGGACCCCCGCTGGCTGCTCTACCTGCGGGGCCGGCGCGGCCACGAGGACCGGCACCTGCTCCGGATCGATCTCGACGACCCGGACGCCGCGGTCGTCGACCTCACGCCGGGCGACGGCGTCCGGGTGCTCGACGCCTGCGCCGCGCCCGGCCGCCCCGGCCGGGCCGACGTGTGGCTGGCCGCGCGGACGCCGGGCGGGGCCGACCTGCACGAGCTCGACGTGGCGACCGGCCGGCTGACCGTGCTGGCCGAGAGCGACCGGCCGGGGATGTCCTGGATCCGCACCGGTGACGGGCGACTGTTCGCCACCACACCGACCGCCGACGGCGACCTGGAGATCGCCGCCCGCGATCCCCGGACCGGGGAGCTGCAGACGGTCCTGACCCGCCCGGGGGCCGACCACCCGCTCGGTGTCCTCCCGATCGAGCCGACCCCCGACGGGGCGGGCCTGTGGCTGGGCGCGCGCGGCCACAGCGACCTGAACCGGTTGACCCGGGTCGATCTCGGCACCGGTACGGAGACCCCGGTCGAGGGGTTCGACGCGCTGGAGATCGACGCCGAGCGCCGGGCCGGCACCGACGGGTCCTCGGCACTGATTCGCGACCACGAGGGCGAGCTGCTCGGGATCCGCTACCTCGGCGACCGCCGGGTCGTCCATCCGGTGCACCCGCGGTTCGCCGACGTGCTGGACCGGATCGAGGCGCTGTCCGACGGCGACCTGGACGACGTGTCCTCCGACCGGACCGGCCGGTACTGGGTGGCGAGCTTCGCCCACGACCGCGATCCCGGGGTGACCTGGCTCTACGACCACACCACCGGCGCGGCCGAGCTGCTGTTCCGGTCGCACCCGCAGCTCGATCCGGACGCTCTCGCGCCGATGCGGCCGGTGACGATCATCGCCCGCGACGGGCTCGCCCTCCCGACCCTGGTGACGCTGCCGGTCGGGGTGGAGCCCGCCGGGCTGCCGCTGGTCCTCCTGGTCCACGACGGTCCCTAGACCCGTGGCGTCTGGGGTTTCGACCCACTCGTGCAGCTGCTGGCCAACCGGGGCTACGCCGTGCTCCAGGTCGACGCCCGCGGGTCGGTCGGCCACGGCCGCGCCCACACCCAGGCCGGGATCGGCGAGTTCGCCGCCGCGATGCACACCGACCTGCTCGACGCCGTCGACTGGGCCGTCGAGCAGGGCTGGGCCGATCCGGACCGCGCCGCGGTCTTCGGCAGCTCCTACGGCGGCTACGCGGCCCTCGTCGGCGCCATGTTCACCCCCGAGCGGTTCGCCGCCGCCGTCGACGTGGCCGGGACGGCGGACCTCGCGACCTTCCTCGACGAGCTGTCCCCGTCGGAGCGGGCCGCCGCGGTCACCACCTGGTTCCGGTACGCCGGCGACCCGGCCGACCCGCGGCGGCGCGCGGACCTGCTGTCCCGGTCCCCGATCGACCGGCTCGCCCGCACCGGCGGCACCACCGTGCCCCTGCTCGTCGCCCAGGGTGCCGACGACGCACGCGCCGTGGCCGGGTCGGACCGGCTGGTCACCGCGCTGCGCGAGGCCGGCGCCGAGGTCGACTACCACGTCTACGACGACGAGGGGCACCGGTTCACCGACCCCGACACCCGGATCGCCTTCCACCGGGCCGCCGACCGGTTCCTCGCCCGCCACCTCGGCGGGCGCTGCGAGCCCGGCGGCCGCTGACCGGGCTCACCCGCCGGCGCCGGCCCCGTCCGGTCCTCCGGCGGCGGCCGCCGGGATCATCGGCGACCGTCGCCGGAGGGCTCCCGGGAGAAGAGGTCGCCGTCGAGGTAGGTCCGCCAGTCCGCAGCGGTGAGGCCGTGGCCGCCGGACCGCAGGTGGTAGCTCATCGCCGGGCCGCGGAAGCCGGTGTCGGTCGCCGGCTTCCAGTCCGGCGACGGCAGACCGGTGTCCCCGAGGCCGTAGAGGTCGTAGACCCGCGACGCGGCCACGTAGGACAGGAACTCGCCCTCGGGATCGGCGTTCGCGTCGTCGGTGGCGCTGGCGACGACGATCCGCCGGGGCGCGACGAGGGCCAGCAGTTCGTGCTGGTCGACCGGCAGCGCGTCCTCGTCGCCGTCGAAGGCCCGGTAGGTCTGCGGGAACCAGTGCGGGAACGAGTCGTTGATCCGTTCGACCGTCTCCGCGCCGACACCGCCGTCACCGCGCCGGGCGGGCTTGGCCCCGGTCGAGCCCGAGTTGTTCGAGATCACCGCGGCGAACCGGGTGTCCTGCGCACCGGCCCACAGCGAGGCCTTGCCGCCGCGCGAGTGCCCGATCACCGCGACCCTGGCCGGGTCGATGTCCGGATCGGTCTCCAGGTAGTCCATCGCCCGGCTCGCGCCCCACGCCCACGCGCTGATGGCCCGCCCGGCGTCGTCGGGCAGGTCCTCCCCCTCGGGATGGAACAGGTCGATGATCGGGCTGCGGTACCCGTCGCTCTCGTCCGGCGCGATCTGCTCGGCGTCGATCTGGGCGAACGCGTAGCCGGCCTCGGTGATCGTCGGGATGGGGGCGTAGTCCGACGACGCGCTCGGCGAGTCCCCGACCGAGCCGCGATGGTCGATCATGAGGAAGGTCCCGAGCGGTGGCCGGTCGGCCTTCGGCAGGAACAGCCGCAGGTCGAAGCTGCCCGTCCCCTCGGGCCCGGTGACCGAGATGGTGACGTTCCGGCGCACGATGCCGTCCACCTCGGCCTCGGTGACGTCGAAGGTCTGCTCGGTCGGCAGCGGCAGGCTCTGGCCGTAGACGTTCTCGCGGAACTCGGAGAGCAGTTCCTCCCGGCGCTGCCCCTCCCAGGACGCCACACTGTCCGCCGATCCGCCGGTGTTCAGCTGCAGCGGATTCGGGTACCGCATCCCGTCGATCGTCACCGTCGCCTCGAGCCCGCCGTTCACCGAGACGCCCCCGGAGATATCTCCGGCCTTTACCGTGACCTGATCGGGCGAATTCTGCGAATCATCGTCCGCGCCGTCGCCGTCCGGAACTCCAGGCGCTGGAGCAGCGACGATGGCGGATCCGGCCACTCGTTCGACCGCCCCGGAATGCACGGCGCCGACGTTGCCGGCAGCGCCGAACGCCAGGAGTGCCAGCACCGAGGCGGCACTTCCTGCGACATATCGCACCCGTTGTGTACGCATTGTTGCGGGAGCGTACCCAGCGATCGATCGTCGGCAATCTTTCGAGAGCCGCTACCGATCGAACGAGTGACCGCACCGCGCCGATCAGAGACGGAACGTGTCCGGATGACTACGTGCAGTGGACGGACACGCGTCGGGCGGACCGGACCGGGAACCGCGGACCCCGCCGGCGACGTTGTCCTGGCATGTACGAGTACAAGGTGGTCGAGCTCCGCGAGGGTCTGATCGGTGGGAAGATGTCCGGCGACAAGCTGGAACGGATCCTGAACGACCACGCGGGCAAGGGCTGGCAGCTGAAGGCGATCACCTCGAGCGAGGTGAAGGGCCGGATCGGCCCGGGCGGGGTGGACGGCATCCTGGTCACCTTCGAACGCCAGCGCTGACGACGGCAGCGCCGACGGCGGCCCGGTGGTCCGGGCCGCCGTGACCGGTCACCGGGCCCAGACGCTCATGGCCAGGGCCACCCCTGCCACGCCCAGCAGGATCACGACGATCTTCTCGCCGGTGCCCCCGGTCCGGAACCGCAGTACGTCGGGCCAGCGGACCCGGGCCAGCGGCCAGAACGCGAACCGGTTCCCGCGCGAGGTCAGCTCGTCACCGATGGCGCCGGCCCCGCATCCGGCGCCCGCCGCGACGCCCGTCCAGTCGGCGGTGCTGCCGGGCAGCAGGAACCCGGTCCCCCACCACGCCAGCAGCCCGACGGCGGCGGCGAAGACCGGCGAGTGCGACAGGCCCCGGTGCGACACCCCGGTCAGCGACCGGGACAGCCACCGGATCACCCGGCACAGCACCCAGGTCACCGGACCGAGCGCACGGGACGCCGTGCTGGACGGGTGGTCGAGGTCCGGGGCGAACGCGGCGAGCGCACACACCCCGACCACCACCGGTACCAGCACGGGCGGGGGCGGCACGACCACGCACACGGCGAGTCCGAGCACCGCGCCGGAGAGCGCGTGCGTCCGGCCCATCACCCGTTCATCACGGCGGGGAAGCTCCTCGGGGCAGCGGACGACGATCAGCAGGAGCTTACGTTCCGGTCACCGACGGTCACAGCGATGACACGCGGACATCCGGGAGCGGGTCGCCCGCCGGAGCGATCGCGTCACCGTGTCCCCCGTCGGCCCCCTCGACACGTGGCTGCGCCGTCGTCGGCCGGCGGATCCGGTTCGAGAACCGCCCGGGCGCCGATGCGCCCGTCGACACCGCGGACCAGCAGGACGGCGGAGCACCGACGTCCCGGCTCCCGGATCGGCCCGATCACGATCCGGCCCCCCCGGCCCGAGCTGGGCCAGACAGGCCGGACGGAGCACCGGGTCGGCCGGGCCGAGCAGGATCGCGCCGTAGGGACCGTGCACGGCAGTGGCGCCACCCACGTCACCGGCGATCACCGCGGGGAACCAGCCCGACCCGTTCAGCACGTGTTCGGTGCGACCGGTGTACTCCGGGCTCGAATCGACGGCGACGACGTTCCGGTCGTCGAAGCCGACGCACAACGCCGCGAGCGTGCAGGGATCCGCCCCGACCGCCAGCACCCGAACCGGCCGATCGCCCGGATTGAGCAGGCCCAGCACCCACGCGAGGCCGGAGCCCCGCACCGACGCCACGTCCGGGGGGCCCGGAGCGTGAGCACTCACAGCGCACCCCGGCCCACCGACGAGGGCTGATGGACCCATACCCGGTTCCCTGCGATCCGACGACGCAGCCGGGCGCGCAGGGACGGGTGGGCAGCACGTGGTCTGACCCACCAGACGAGGCCCGGGCTGACACCGTCCCGGTGCGACGTCGGCCGACGGATACAACAGGGCATGCTCATGTGAGGTCTCCTCGAGTCCATTCGCGATGACGAGATCCCTCAGCGTGCCGGGAGAACCCCTCCCTCCCATACGTGTCGGGACGGGAACTTCTCCCCGGAGCAGCCACCCCGCGCCGCCTGCGAATCTGCCGGAACCACGGCGTAGAAGATCCGGCGAACACGGCGAGATTCCACATCGGCGCACCGCCACACGGCGCTACCTTCTACCCGACACCCGGCACCCGGAACGTGCCGCGCGTAATGGGGGATGACCATGTCGAGGCGATCAGCATCGTCCAGCAAAGCCGACCGCGACCGTCTGCGGGACCGGATGACCGATCTCGGCTGCTCGATGCCCCAGATCGCGGCCGAGATGTCTCGCACGTTCAACCTTCGACCACGCGCCGCGTGGCGACACGCTCTCGGCTGGGCGCAGTGAGCCTTTCCCAGTAGGTGCTGGTTGATCATGTGGTTCGGTCGTGCTCGACGTGGAGGAGAACGAGCGCGGCGGCGGTGATCGCGCCGATCCGCCAGGGGCAGAAGCTGACCCGACGCAGCGCCTTGAAGGTGGTCTTGAGCAGGGAGTTCCCGCGTTCGGCCACAGCCCTGACGGCGGAGTGCAGCGTGTTGACGGTGCGCTTGTCCACCGACAGCCCACCGCCGGTGGGGGTCTTGAACGGGCAGGTCAGGCGGGTGTTCTCACCGTCGTAGCCGAGGTCGGCGAGCACGACGTGGGTGTCGTCGGTCCAGTCCTCGATCGCGTCGAGCAGGCCGGGGTGGCCGCGGGCGCAGGTGGTGTCGTGCTCGCGGCCCGGGCGCACCGGGGATGTCCACAACGGCCACCCGTCAGGCGCGGTGAGGACCTGAACGTTCCCGCCGTGGACGTGGTGCTTGCCCGACCACCACAGATCCACTCCCGGGGTCGGTCCGGGAGTGCGGGAGCGGTCAGTGTGGATCACGGTGCCGTCGAGGTGAACGTGGGTGTGCCCGGCGGTGCGGGCCGCGAGCAGCGCGCCGGGCAGTCCAGGCGCGGCGGCGGCCAGAACGTCGATGCCTTCGTGCAGGTAGCGGTAGGTACTCGACAGGCTCAGCTGGTTGTCGGCGGCGAGCTGGGCGACCCGGGTCGCGTCGAGGAACCAGCGCAGCACCAGCACCGCGTGGCGGTCACAGTCCAGCGCCCGACGCCCGCTGCGAGTCCCGCGCCGGAGGCGTTCCTCGGCCAACAGCCGCGACAACATGGACGCGGTGGGCTCCCCGATCGGGAGCACGGCGGTGTAGGTGACAGGATCGGGCACGCGGGACCTCGGTGGTGAGTCGATCTTTGAGCGGACCGACCTCTTCTACCGGGGTCCCGCACCCTCGTTGAGCACCTCCACGCCCCCGGCGTGTCGCCGCCAGCCGCTCCCCACTACTGGGAAAGGCTCAGTGGAAAGTGGCACAGCGCTACAACACCGTCGTACCGGACGCCCGACTCGCCGACAACCGGGTCAGCGAATACGAGAGCTGGCCCTTCGGTGGCACCCGGCCGAGCCTGCGTTACCTCGCCGGGCTCGCCGCAACCTACGGGCACGGCTGCACCCCGGTGCAGCTCGTCGACGTCGACGACCTCGAACAGCTCGACCAGACCGAGCGAGGGCTCCTCACCGTGTCACGGGTACAGGGTGGTCCGCTCGATCGAGTGGCCGGCGGTGTCATTCCTCCACCGGGGCGCCCCGAGCCCGGCCATTACCGGCACGAGGACGCCGCGGGCCATGCGATGCACATCGGAGCGGGCCGGATCCGGCGCCGCATCGTAAGCTCTGACGCGCGTGGTCTACCGATCCGTGAGGAGATCGTCGTGGCAGCTGAGGAGTCCGCGCAGTTCCGGCGATGGAGTGCCGCCACCAATGTCGACGACGACGTCATCGAACAGATGGAGGCCGACGTCGCCGACGTCGCGCAGCGCTACCTGGTCGATCCGCCCGTCGCGGTATTCGCTCGACTTCTGAGCACCCGTGATGACGTTTTCGCTCTCATCGCCGGTCGCCAGAGCCCACGTCACGGGATGGATCTGTACAAAATCGGTGGGCAGTTGTGCGCACTGCTGGCACACGCCTCCGCGGACCTCGGGCATCCGCATGCGGCCAACTCGCATGCACGCACGGCGCTGCACTGCGCAGACAATGCCGGATACGCTCCGCTGCGGGTCTACACGCGCTGGGTGCAGAGCAATATCGCCTACTGGGCCGGGCGCTACGACGACGCTGCGCAGCTCGTCGACACCGCGATGGACGACGCGACCGACGGCACCGCGGTTCTCAGGCTGACGAGCCAACGTGCGCGGATCCGGGCCGCACAGGGAGATACCCCTCGGGTGGCGGCGGCGCTGGACCTGGCCTCGGCCGCATCGACCGAACCGGGAGCCGGCGAACCGGGCGTCCTCGCGTTCGCCACCGGCAAAGCCGCCTACTACGCCTCCGAAGCACACCGCGAACTCGGTGGGACCGCCTACCTGGACGCCGCGGTGAGCTGGGCTCGCACCGCAGTCGACGAGTTCTTCGCCGGGCCGGTCCTCCATCCGCAGCTCATCGCAGCCGCCCGGATCGACCTGGCCCGTGCCCACCTCGCTCGTGGCGAGATCGACGCCGTGGCCGAGCACATCGAACCGGTCATCCGCACCGGCTCCGATCAGCGGACCGTGCCGGTGACCAGGAGGATGTCCTCGCTCGGAACCGTCCTGGACGCCTACTCCGCCATCGCCCCCGGCAGGATCGCCGGACTGCGCGACAGCATCGCCGACTTCTGCTCCGACCCGGCAATCGGACCGGCCGTCCCGGACCGGGGCGCAGCCGGCTGACATCCATCTCAGGAGGTCCGACGTGGGAATCCAGGTAGCGGTCTGCGGGCCCCGGCACTGCACGGAGACCGACCGGACCGACGCGTACGAGGTCGGGCGGCTGCTCGCCCTCGCCGGGGTGACCGTCGTCTGCGGTGGCGGGATCGGGGTCATGGCCGCCGTCGCATCCGGGGTCCGTGCCGAGAACGGGGTCGTCATCGGAGTCCGTCCCGGCGATACGGCCGACGACGCGAGCCCGGACCTCTCCGCGGTGATCGTCACCAACCTCGGGGAGGCGCGCAACGCCGTCATCGTCTGGTCCGCCGACGCCGTCATCTCCGTCGGCGGTTCCTGGGGCACGCTCTCCGAGATCGCCCTGGCCAAGCGGCGCGGCGACGTCCCCGTGATCAGCCTCGGGGGCTGGTCGGTCCTGGACCGTGACGGCCGCCCCGTTCCTGACGGCCCGACGGTCGCGGACACGGCACGGGACGCCGTCCGTCTCGCCCTGGGGTGACCGCACACCGCCGGAGTGGTTGACCGCACCCGGTCGACGCACGAGGCTTCTCCCGTGGCCGGCGACTGGCGGAACTGGGCGGGCAACCAACGCGCCCGGCCGGTCCACACCGTGCACGCCCGTACCGCCGACGAGGTCGCGGCCACCGTGCGCGCCGCGGCCGGCTCGGGCACCCGCGTCCGGGCGCTCGGCAGCGGGCACTCGTTCACCGGTGTGGGGCTCCCGGACGGCGTCGCGCTCCGGCCGCCGTCGGCCCCGGCCCGGATCCGGCTGGACGGGTCGCTCGTCCACGTCCCCGCGGGCGTCCGGCTGCACGAGCTGAACCGGTGGCTGTGGGCGCACGGGCGGGCCCTGCCCAACCTCGGCGACATCGAGCAGCAGACCGTCGCCGGTGCCGTCTCCACCGGTACGCACGGCACCGGGGCGGGGTACCAGGGCATCGCCGCCGGGATCGACGGCCTGGAGATCGTCCTCGCCGACGCGACGGTGCACCGGCTGACCGGGCGGGACGCGGGCGGCCGGCTCGCCGGGCTGTTCGACGCGGCCCGGACCGGGCTCGGCGCACTGGGCGTGCTGACCGAGCTGACCCTGCGGACGGTGCCCGCCTTCGCCCTGCACGCGGTGGAGACGGTCCGGCCGGTGCAGGAGGTGCTCGACGGCATGGACCAGCTCGCCGCCCGGCACGACCACGTCGAGTTCTACTGGTTCCCGCACACCGATCTCGCCGTGCTCAAGACGAACGACCGCACCGACCCGGCGGACCGGTCCGGGCCGCGGCGGGGTCGCGCGGCCGCGTGGGTGGCCGACGAGCTGCTGGGCAACGCCGGCTTCGGCCTCGCCTGCCGGGCCGGCGAGCTGCTGCCGGGCGCGGTCCCGCGGCTCAACGCGTTCCTGGCCCGGCGGATGCCGGCCACGGAGTACGCCGACCGCTCGCACGCCGTGTTCTGCAGCCCGCGCCGGGTCCGGTTCGTCGAGATGGAGTACGCCGTCCCGCGGGAGGCACTGCCCGAGGCGTTCGCCGGTCTGCGGGCGGCCGCGGCCCGGCACGCGGGCGGGGTCACGTTCCCGGTCGAGATCCGGGTGCTCGGCCGCGACGACGTCCCGCTGTCCACAGCCCACGGCCGCGACACCGCCTACCTCGCCGTACACGTCCGCGCCGGACGCCCGTACGCCTCCTACTTCGGGGCCGTCGAGCCGGTGCTCGCCGCGCTGGACGGCCGCCCGCACTGGGGCAAGCTGCACACCCTGACCGCCGCACGGCTCCGGCCCCGCTACCCGCGGTTCACGGAGTTCGTGGCACTGCGCGACCGGCTCGACCCGGAGGGCCGGTTCCGTAACCCCTATCTGGACCGGGTACTGGGAGTTCCGTGCACGTCGCAGACCTGACCACCCCCGCCCTGCTCGTCGACGCCGCCGCGCTCGAGGCGAACCTCGCCGACATGGCGGCCCTGTTGCCCGGCCCGCGGCTGCGCCCGCACGTCAAGGCGCACAAGACCACCGAGCTGGCCCGGCGCCAGCTCGCGCACGGCCACCGCGGCTTCACCTGCGCGACGGTGCGGGAGGTCGAGGGCATGGCCGCCGCCGGACTCGGCGAGGACCTGCTGCTCGCCAACGAGGTGCTCGACGCCCGCCGGCTCGGCGCCGTCGTCGACGGCGGGAGCCGGGTGACGGTGGCGATCGACTCCGAGGAGACGCTGCGCGCCGCGGCCGACGGCGGTGTGCGGGAGGTGCTCGTCGACGTCAACGTCGGGCTCCCGCGGTGCGGCGTCGCCCCGGAACGGGCCGGTGCGCTGGCCGACGCGGCCCGGGCCGCCGGGCTCACGGTGCGCGGCGTCATGGGTTACGAGGGGCACCTGCAGATGCTCGGCGACGCGGCCGAGCGGGCCCGGCTCACCACCGAGTGCACCGACCGGCTGCGGGCCGCGCACGCTGACGTAGGTGGCGAGATCGTCTCCGGCGGCGGAACCGGCACGCACGCGATGAACGCCGCGTGCACCGAGATCCAGGCCGGCTCGTACGCCCTGATGGACACCGCGTACACCGCGGCCGGACTGCCGTTCCGCCAGGCGCTGACCGTGCTCTCCACCGTGGTGTCGACGACCGCGCCGGCCGGGGAGATGCCCGGCTGGGCGGTGGCCGACGCCGGGCTGAAGGCGTTCGGCATGGACCACGGCAACCCCACCGTCCCCGGCGGGTCCGTGTGGTTCTGCTCCGACGAGCACCTGGCGTTCGCACTCGACGCGCCGCCCCGGCCCGGCGACCGGATCCGGGTGCTCCCCGCGCACGTCGACCCGACCGTCACGCTGCACGAGCGGATGCACCTCGTCGACGGCGACGAGGTCGTCGACACCTGGCCGGTCGACCTGCGCGGCTGGTGACCCCGGCTCAGGTCCAGCGCTGCGCGAGCGCCGCCAGGCCGGTGCCGAAGACCCCGTTCGCGAACCGGTCGACCAGGTCGCCCTCGTCGGCGGCGTCCGCGTCGAACTCGACCCACCACTCGGCGAAGGTGTGCCCGATCGCCGTGACCGGCGCGAGCCGGACGGTCGAGACGTAGCGGCGGACCGGGAACGGCGACTCGACGATCTCGTAGGTCAGCGCGTGACCGCGCTCGTCGAGCGCCAGCAGGTCCTCGACGACGACCCCGCCGTCGCCCAGCGTCAGCCGCCGCCGCGCGCCGATCTCGGTCCCGGAGGCCCCGCGGGTCAGCTCGCAGGTCCGGATCGCCGGGTGCCAGCGGTGGATACCGCCGAAGTCGGTGATGTACGGCCAGACCTCGGCCAGCGGGGCCGGGACGACGGCGCTGGAGTAGGGACGGGGCACGGATCCTCCTTGGACGGTGGTGAGGGAGTTCTACCGCCGGCACCACCTCCGGGGCGAGGGCCGCGACCGGAACGACGCAGGGCACTATGAACTCGCCCCTGCCCGGTCGGGCTCGTGACGCGCGGCCCGTGACCTCGTTGGAGAGACATGCTCGGTCACACGGAGGACACCCGCGGCATCGTGCTCCCCATGGATGGCCGGCCCGTTCCCGCCGAGCCGGGTCCGCCGCAGCGCCCCGCAGGCCCGCGCCCCGGCCCCGAGCGGGTCCCGCCCGGCCCCGCCCTGCTGCTGGGCTGGCAGCCGGACGCCGTCCCGGCCGCCGGTGACCGGTCGTGGGGCCCGGTGCTGACGCCGTCGAGCGAGCTGGCCCGCCGGCTCGCCCGGCCGGGCAGTCCCGGACCGGACCGCGGGCTCACGTTCCGGCTCGTCCTGCCCGAGGCGTTCGGGGCCGAGCCGCTGCTGCAGCTCGCCGACCGGCCCGACACCCCGGCGCCCGGCGGCCCGGCCCCGTCCGCCGCCCTCCCGATCGTCGCCGGCGGCCCCGGGACGGCGCTGGGGCTGCTCGTGCTCACCACCGCGGTCGAGATCGTGGCCAGCGGGACCCAGAACCGGGTGCTCCAGGACGTGACGGCCGCGGTCGACGACCTGGCCCCGGCGGCGACGATGCGGGTCGACGCCCGGCTGCGCGCGGCCGAGGAGTCGCTGCGCATCGCCCAGTCCGAGCTGCTGGAGCAGGGCGCGGTCAGCTCGGGCGCCGGGCTGGACACGGCGGTGGCGAACCTGGCCGTGCTGCGGCACCAGACGCACGCCTGGATCTCCGGCTGGGAGCGCGTGGTCGCAGCGGCGGAGCGCACCGGGACCCCCGGCAGCACGCTGCGCGAGCAGCTCGGTGCGGTCGGGCGGCTCGGCTGGGAGGGCTTCCCCGGCGCGGTGTCCGCGGCCTACCAGGCGCTCGTCCTGGACGCCCGGCGGATCCTCGTCACCGGTGCCGAGCACCTGCTGCGCTTCCCGAACCGCCCGCTCGCGGCGCTGCGCCCGCTGATCGAGTCCGACCTGGCCGGCCGGGCCGCCGACGTCGCCCGGCTGGACCGGCTGCTCACCGGCCTGTCCGTGCTGCCGCTGACGGTGCGGGCACGCTCCGGTGGCCTGATGCCGAACCTCGTCGCCGACGCGGCGACCACGAACGCGCGGACCCAGGCGTTGTTCACCCGCATGGCCACGGCGCTGCGGGCCCCCTCGGGCCCCGGCCCGGTGGTGCTGGAGGTGCAGTCGCTGGAGTCGGGCGAGCTGCGGGTGCTGCGCCCGGCCTGAGCGACCTCCGGCCCCGCTCCCGTCCGCCGGGCGGAGGGGGCGGGGCCGGAGACTCCGGTGCCGTCGCTCAGCGCGCGGCGGCCTTGGCGCGCTTGCGGGCGTCCTTGGCGGTCAGCTTGGCCTGCTTCGCGGCGTCCGCCCCGGCGTGCGCGGCGCGGTCGGCCAGATCGGACCCGAACCGGGCGGCCTGGGCCTGTGCCTGGCTCGCCAGCGTGGCGAACCGGTCGGCGTACTCCGGGGCGCGCTTCTCGGCGCGGGCCCGCGCCTTCTGTGCCTGCTTCTCCCAGCGGGCGCGGCGCTTCTCGGCCTCCTTGAGCCACCGGTCACCGGTGCGCCCGGCCGCCTTGCGGTACTGCGCACCGCGCTTGTCGACCACCTTCTCCAGGCGGTTCCCGTGCTTCTCGGCCGCCTTCGCGAGCTTGGCGCCCTTCTTCTCGGCCGCCTTGGCGCCCTTCTCCGCCTGCACGGCGGCCCGCTCGGCCGCGACGGAGAGCTGCTCGGACCAGGTCGAGGCCCGCTCGGAGGCGACCTCACCCAGGTGCGCGGCCTGCTCGGAGGCCTTGCCGCCCCACTCCGAGGCCCGCTCGCGCACGACCGGCCCGTACTCCTCGACCGCGTCGTGCAGCTTCTCGCGGCTGCCCGCGGCGACGGCCGCGATCGACGAGCCGGCACCGGCGAGCCCGGCGGCCAGCTGGGCCCCGGTGTCGGAGTCGGAGGAGAAGCGGTTCTGCACCTGCTCGGCCGCCTTGCGGGCGCGGTAGGCGTTCGACGGCTTGCCGTGGGTGTCGGCCGAGGCGATCAGCAGGCCGCCGAGCAGCCCGACGTTCTTCAGGAAGTGGATCTGCTGCTCGGCCTTGCGCTGCGGGTCCGTCTCCTCCCAGAACCGGTGCCCGGCCAGGGTCGTCGGGATCAGCGTGGCCGCGAGCGCGGTCGAGGCCAGCCGCGGGAACTTGCCGACGGCCAGCAGCGTGCCGGCGGCGATCTTCACACCGGCGTCGACCTTGACCAGGGTCTCGACGTCCGGACGCCGGTCCAGCGGCGCGTTCTCGACCACCTTGTCGATGGCCGGGGCGGCCTGGTCGAGTACCGGCTTGGCGGCCTGCGCGTGGCCCTCGGGCTGGCGGAGCGCGTTCACGCCGCCGTAGATGAAGACGGCTGCGAGCATAGGTCGGGCAACTCGTCGCAAGACTGGCATGGGGCACCTTTCCCCGGTCGCCGGGTCCGCAAACCCGGGGGCAGGTGTGGCATCCCGACGGTCGGGTCGCAATCATGCCGGGGTGACGAACGGACGGCGGGCGATCGGGCTCGACATCGGAGGAACGAAGGTCGCCGGAGCGATCGTGGGCGAGGATGGCACGGTTCACGGCGAACTGCGGCGCAACACTCCGGACAACTCCGACGCGGTGACCATGAACGATCTCCTGCGGGGGATGGTCGAGGAGCTGCGGGCGAGCGAGGCCGGCGCCGGGGTGAGCGCGATCGGGGTCGGCGCGGCGGGCACCGTGGAGTGGCCGGTGGGCCGGATCCGGTGGGCGCCCAACAACAACTACGAGAACTGGGACCTGCGCGCCGACCTGGAGGCGGCCACCGGGCTGCCGGCCGTCGTCGACAACGACGGCAATGTCGCCGGGCTGGCCGAGGCCCGGCTCGGTCAGGTCCGCAACGACGACATGATCCTGCTCACCGTGGGCACCGGCGTCGGTGCCGGCATCGTGCTGGGCGGGAAGATCTACCGCGGCCCGCACGGGCTGGGCGCCGAGGTCGGCCACATGAACGTCAACCCGGACGGCCCGCTCTGCGGGTGCGGCAACCACGGGTGCCTGGAGTCGATGGCCTCGGGCACCGCGCTCACCCGGATGGGCCGCAGCGCCGCGGCGCACGATCCGGAGGGCATGATCGCCGGCCTGGCGGCGGAGTCCGGCGGCGAGGTGACCGGCCGGCACGTCACGATGGCGGCGATGGCGGGCGACCGGACCGCGCAGTCGCTGTTCGGCCGGCTCGGCCGGGCACTGGGGGTCGGCATCGCCAGCGTCAACGCGATCTTCGAGTTCGAGGTGGTGCTCATCGGCGGCGGCCTGGTCGACGCCGGTGAGCTGTTGCTCGAACCGGCCCGCCGGGCGGCGCGCGAGTTCCACTACGGACCCCCCGGCGTCCGGCCGCTGCCGCCGGTCCTGCCCGCGACGTACAAGGGCGACGCGGGCAAGATCGGCGCCGGCCTGCTGGCGCTGGAGGAGACCTGAGCACGGGAGGTCTACCCTCGTCCGGGTGACGCTCCTGCTCGGACCGGTGCTGCGGCACGTCGACGACACCTCCGCACTGATCTGGGTGCAGACCGACCGCGCGTGCCGGGTGGAGGTGCTCGGCTGCGCGGCGGACACGATCGAGGTCATGGGGCTGCACTACGCGGTCGTCGTCGTCACCGGGCTGGAGCCGGACTCCCGCCATCCCTACGAGGTCCACCTGGACGGCGAGCGCGCCTGGCCCCGGCCCGGGTCGCCGTTCCCGCCCAGCGTGATCCCCACCCGCGGCCCGGCCGCCGACGTGCGGCAGCGCATCGTCTTCGGGTCCTGCCGGTACGTGAAGCTCGCCGACCCGAAGCAGGCCCGCCGCTACGGCCTGGACGCGCTCGACGCCTACGCCACGCGCCTGGCGACGCTCCCGGCGCAGGAGTGGCCGAGCGTGTTGCCGCTGCTCGGAGACCAGGTCTACGCCGACGAGCTGACGCCGCAGACCCGGCGCCGGATCGCCGGGCGCGGCGAGCGCCACCCGGACTGGCCGGACGACGAGATCGTCGGCTTCGAGGAGTACTCCGGGCTCTACCGCGACACCTGGTCCGATCCCGAGGTGCGGTGGATGCTCTCCACCGTCCCCACCGCGATGATCTTCGACGACCACGACGTGCGCGACGACTGGAACACCTCCGGTGCCTGGCGGGCGGAGATCGCGCGGAAGCCGTGGTGGCGCGACCGGGTCCGGGCCGGGCTGGCGTCCTACTGGATCTACCAGCACCTGGGCAACCTCACCCCGGACGAGCTGGCCGCCGACGGCGACTGGCAGGCCGTGCAGGCCGCCGACGGCGACGTCTGGCCGCTGCTCGCCGAGCGGGCCGACCGGTGGGACGCCGAGACCGGCCGGGGCGCCGACCGGCACAAGGACGAGCGGTTCTCCTTCTGCTGGGAGCTGGGCCGCACCCGGCTGATCGTGATCGACTCCCGGAACGGGCGGATCGTCGAGTCGGTGCCGCGGCGGATGGTCTCCGACGCGGAGTTCGACTGGATCACCGAGCGCGCGCTCGCCCCGGGCGGGATCGACCACCTGGTGCTGGGCACCTCGGTGCCCTGGCTGCTGCCCCAGGTGATCTCGGACCTGCAGGCCGCGGTGGAGAAGGCCGGCGACCGGCCGGGCCGGATCGGCCGGGCCGCGGAGTTCCTGCGCCAGGAGGCCGACCTGGAGCACTGGCCGGCGTTCGGGCACTCGTTCGCGCGGATGGCCGACCTGGTCCGGGCCGCCTCCCGGTCCCGCGGCACCGGCCCCGACGCCACGCCGCCGGCCACGGTGTCGGTGCTGTCCGGCGACGTCCACCACTCCTACGCCGCCGTGGCCGACGTGCACGCCGGCGGGCCGGGACCCCGCGACGGCGCCACCGGCGGGACCCGGGTGCACCAGCTCACCTGCTCGCCGGTGCACAACGTCGTCCCCGGGTTCATGCGGGTGCTGTTCCGGGTGGCCTGGTCCCGGGCGATCGCCCGGGTCACGACCGGACTGACCCGCGGCACCGGTGCCGGCCGGGCCGGGGTGGCCTGGGCCAGGACGAGCGGGCCGCTGTTCGGCAACCTCATCGCCACCCTGGAGCTGGACGGCCGCCGGGCCACCGCCCGCTTCGAGCGCCCCCGCACCGCGTCCACCCTGGACACCGCGGCCGAGGTCGCGCTGACCCCGCAGGCACCGGCCGCGCCGGGACCGGTGGCCGGGGCCGCGGTCGGCTCGCCCTGAGCGGCGGGCGCGCCGCGGCTCAGAAGCCGGTGCGCGCCAGCCAGTCCCGCCAGACACCGGCGTCGCCGAGCACCTCGGTCCGCGGGTCGTCGGCCGGGATCCGCCGCAGGATCGCCTGCAGCAGGTCCACGGCGGCGCCCCGGACGGCGGCGTCCCCCTGCCGTGCCCGTGTTCCCACAGCACCCGGCCCCGGTCGCACCGGACCAGCCACTCCCCCGCCGCACCGAGCTCCTCGTCGGTGGCGTGCAGGTGCAGTGTCGTCCCCTCGGGCAGCGGGGCCGGGTCCGCCGCGGGACGGGCCCGGAGCAGGCCGAGCCACTCGGACACGCCGTCGGCGGCGAGGTCCGGGGCGAGGTCGAACCGGGCACCGAGCGCGAGCGCGGCGTCGGCGCGGTGCACCGTGACCTCGTGCAGACGCCGCCGCACCCACCAGGCCGCCGGCTGCGGCCCGGTGAAGGTCCACACCGGAGCCGCGGGATCGGCACCGACGGCGGCGAGGAGGTCGGCCGCGGTGTCCCGCAACCACTGCGCGGCGACGTCCGGGCCGCCCTCCGGGGGCTTCCCGCCCTCGACCGCACGCGGGTCCAGCGCCTCGGTGGCCCCCGTGGAGATCATCTGCGCGGCCCAGCGGTGACCCCGCCCGACGTGCCGGAGCAGCTGCAGCAAGCTCCAGCCGGGGCAGGTCGGCACCTCGGTCGCGAGGTCGGCGCCCGCCAGCAGCGCCGCCAGCCGGTCGTTCTCCGCGACGAGTGCCGCCGCGTGCGGGACCCGTGGGTCGGGGGTGCTGCGATCCGGTGACGCTGGTATGAACGCCGTCCTCCACTCGTGAAACTGTGGGTCACGCTTCGGCGAGTCGCGCATGACGATCTTGGCTGTCGGGTAGTCATAGATCATGCCGCCTCATCGCGACTGGACGCGACGGGGAGCGGGACGTGCGCTGCTGTACTGGCCTCTCGTGGCCTTCATCCTGGTAGCGGCCTTCCCCGCTCTCGCGGTGCCGCTCGTCATCTATTCGGGGCTGACGTTGCTGGTGGTCGGCCTGATCGCCGGCTTCGCGGGCAAGCGGTGGCGGGCCCGCCGGCTGGCTCGCGCCCGCCAGGCGGTGGCCGAGGTGGCCGAGGAACTGCTTCCCGGCCCGGGTGGTGCGGCCACCGAGGGCGACGCTACCTCCGCCGACCCGGCCCCGTCGATGCCGGCCGCCTGGCCGACGGGCAGGCACGCCCGGCGCAAGCGGAACCCCGCCGCTCCCGCGCGCACCGCGGACGCCGACGACACCGGCGACGCCGCGCTGCCCGGCGCCACCCCCGGCCCGCGGGCCCGCCCGACCGCGGCCTGAGTCACCGTCCCGGCGTCGGGACCGCCTGCGCCGGGCGACGGCCCGGAACCCGGTGGGGCAGAACGTCCCGTGCCCCGCCGACCCGTGTCCGAGTGTGACGACGGTTTTCTTGTACGCCCGACACTAGGATGTCAAACTAAATGGGCCGGGGCCCCTCCGTCCGCCCGGCGGAAGGAGCCGGTCGATGACCGCCTCGGCACCACCGACCACACTGCACGTCCCCACCCACCCGGTCCGGTTCGTCACCGCGGCCAGCCTGTTCGACGGGCACGACGCCGCCATCAACATCATGCGGCGGATCCTGCAGAAGCAGGGCGCCGAGGTGGTCCACCTGGGCCACAACCGCTCGGTGGACGAGGTCGTCACCGCCGCGATCCAGGAGGACGCACAGGGCATCGCCGTCTCCTCCTACCAGGGCGGGCACGTCGAGTACTTCTCCTACCTGGTGGAACTGCTCCGCGAGCGCGGCGCGGGGCACGTGAAGGTGTACGGCGGCGGCGGGGGCGTGATCGTCGCCGAGGAGATCGAGCTGCTGCACTCCCGCGGGGTGTCCCGGATCTTCTCCCCCGAGGACGGGCAGCGGCTCGGCCTGCCCGGGATGATCAACATCATGATCGCCGAGTGCGACACCGACCTCGCCGACCGGGCGCCGTCGTCGTACGAGGGCGTGTTCTCCGGCGACGAGTCCGCGCTGGCCCGCGCGCTGACGGTGGCCGAGGCGGGCCGGCTCCCGGCCGAGGTGCGCGAGCGGATCGGCACCCCCGACCGCCCGGTCCCGGTCCTGGGCATCACCGGTACCGGCGGGTCCGGCAAGTCCTCGCTGACCGACGAGCTGGTCCGCCGGTTCCGGCTCGACCAGGAGGACAAGCTGCGGATCGCCGTCCTCGCCGTCGACCCGACCCGGCGGCGCGGCGGCGGCGCCCTGCTCGGCGACCGGATCCGGATGAACGCGCTGTCCGCGACCGGCCCCACCGGCGGTGGCGGTGGCGGCGTCTTCTTCCGCTCGATGGCCACCCGCGGGACCGAGAGCGGGTCGCTGCCCGAGCGGCTCGGGGACGCGATCGCGGTGCTGCGCTCGGCCGGGTTCGACCTGGTGATCGTGGAGACGCCGGGCATCGGCCAGGGTGACGCCGGGATCGTCGGGTTCGTCGACCACTCGCTGTACGTGATGACACCGGAGTTCGGCGCCGCGTCCCAGCTCGAGAAGATCGACATGCTGGACTTCGCCGACGTCGTCGCGATCAACAAGTTCGAGCGCCGGGGCGCCGAGGACGCCCGGCGCGACGTCGGCCGCCAGCTCGTCCGCAACCGCGAGGAGTTCGGCGCGAGCTGGGAGGACATGCCGGTCTTCGGCACCTCGGCCGCGACGTTCAACGACGACGGCGTCACCGCGCTCTACCAGCACCTGCGCGACCTGCTCGCCGGCGACGGTCTGGCCGTCGCCGAGGGCCGGCTGGCCCGGGTCACGACGAAGACCTCGCACGAGCACGCGGCCGTCATCCCGCCGGAGCGGGTGCGCTACCTGGCCGAGATCGCCGGGACCGTCCGCGGCTACCACTCCGACACCGAGTCCCACGCCCGCGCGGCCCGGACCGCGCAGCACCTGCGGACCGCCCGGGAGCTGGTCGGCGAGGCCGTGGACGAGGCGCTCGCGGTGGCCGAGAAGCAGGTCCCCGCGGCGTCGGCCGAGCTGCTCGCGGCCTGGCCCGGCCGGGTCGAGGACTACTCCGGCGACGAGTACGTCTACACCGTCCGGGACCGCGAGTTCCGCATCAAGCTGACCCGGGAGACGCTGTCCGGCAACCGGATCCGCCGGGTCGCACTCCCCCGCTACGACGACGACGCCGAGCTGCTGCGCTTCCTGCGCCGGGAGAACCTGCCGGGCCACTTCCCGTTCACCGCCGGCGTGTTCCCGTTCAAGCGCGAGGGCGAGGACCCGGCCCGGATGTTCGCCGGCGAGGGCGACCCGTTCCGGACCAACCGCCGCTTCCGGTACCTGTCGGAGGACTCCGAGGCCAAGCGGCTGTCGACGGCGTTCGACTCGGTCACCCTCTACGGCCACGACCCGGACACCCGTCCGGACGTGTACGGCAAGGTCGGGACCTCCGGCGTCTCGATCGCCACCCTGGACGACCTGAAGGCGCTCTACGACGGCTTCGACCTCTGCTCACCGACCACGTCGGTCTCCATGACGATCAACGGCCCCGCGCCGACGATCCTGGCCTACTTCCTGAACGCCGCGATCGACCAGCAGGCCGGGGCGTTCCGCGCCGAGCACGGTCGCGAGCCGGACGCCGCCGAGCACGAGGCGCTCACCGCGTACGCACTGGCGAACGTGCGCGGCACGGTGCAGGCCGACATCCTCAAGGAGGACCAGGGCCAGAACACCTGCATCTTCTCCACCGAGTTCTCGCTCCGGATGATGGCCGACATCCAGGAGTGGTTCATCGCGCACGAGGTGCGGAACTTCTACTCGGTCTCGATCTCCGGCTACCACATCGCCGAGGCCGGGGCGAACCCGATCAGCCAGCTCGCGTTCACCCTCGCCAACGGGTTCACCTTCGTCGAGTCCTACCTGGCCCGTGGGATGGACATCGACGAGTTCGCGCCGAACCTGTCGTTCTTCTTCTCCAACGGCATGGACGCCGAGTACACGGTGATCGGCCGGGTCGCGCGGCGGATCTGGGCGGTCGCGATGCGGGACCGCTACGGGGCGAACGAGCGCTCGCAGAAGCTGAAGTACCACGTCCAGACCTCCGGCCGGTCGCTGCACGCGCAGGAGATGAACTTCAACGACATCCGGACCACGCTGCAGGCACTCTGCGCGCTCTACGACAACGCGAACTCGCTGCACACCAACGCCTACGACGAGGCGATCACCACGCCCAGCCAGGAGTCGGTGCGCCGGGCGATGGCGATCCAGATGATCATCAACAAGGAGTGGGGGCTGTCGCTGAACGAGAACCCGCTGCAGGGCTCGTTCGTCGTCGACGAGCTGACCGACCTCGTCGAGGAGGCCGTGCTCGCCGAGTTCGAGTCGATCGCCGAGCGCGGCGGGGTGCTGGGCGCGATGGAGACCGGGTACCAGCGCGGGCGGATCCAGGACGAGTCGATGCTCTACGAGCACCGCAAGCACTCCGGCGACCTGCCGATCGTCGGGGTCAACACGTTCCGGGCGCCGGGCGGGGACGACGCGGAGCCGCACGAGGTCGAGCTGGCCCGCGCGACCGAGGAGGAGAAGCGCTCCCAGCTGTCCCGGCTCGAGGAGTTCCAGTCCCGGCACCGCACCGAGGCCGAGCAGGCGCTGCGCCGGCTGCAGGACGTCGCGACCGGCGAGGGCAACGTGTTCGACGAGCTGATGCGGGCCGCCCGGGTGTGCTCCCTCGGCCAGCTCACCACCGCCTTCTTCGAGGTCGGGGGGCAGTACCGGCGCAACATGTGAGCCCCGGCGGGCGGCCCCCACTGGAGTTGCTTAACGCTAAGCAACTACTATGGCGGGTACATCGCTCGTGGAAGGTGGCGCCGTTCGTGTCCGAGGCCGTGCAGGATGTCCCGCCCCCCGGTTCGGCCGGAGACCGTGCCGCACCGTCGTCGGAGCGGGAGTCGGAGCCGCATCCGCACCGGCACGTCGTGTTCGCGGTCGTCTCCGTCGCGCTCCTGATGTTCTCCCAGGACCAGACGGCGGTGGCGACCGCGCTGACCACGGTCAGCCGGGACCTGCAGGTCGATCTGGCCTGGACCGGATGGATCGTCACGATCTACGCCGTCGGTCAGATCCTCGCGCTCCCGCTGGGCGGGCGATTGGCCGACGCGTTCGGCAGCCGGCGGGTCTTCCTCACCTCGGTCGGCGCGTTCACCGTGCTGTCCTGCCTGTGCGCGGTCGCCGGGGGGATCGGACCGCTGATCGCCTGCCGGTTCCTCCAGGGCGTCGCCGGCGGGGTCATGCTCCCCGCGGCGAACGGGATCGTCGCGCACCACTACGGCCGGGACCGCGACCGGGCGCTCGCCTCGTTCACCAGCGTGTTCCCGATCGGGGCCATCCTCGGCCCGCTGGTCGGCGGGCTGATCCTGACGGTGTGGTCCTGGCACGCGATCTTCCTGGTGAACGTCCCGCTCGGCCTGGTCGTGGTGGGTGTCGCCGCGCTCGTGGTGCAGGACGCGCCGCGCCGCCGCCCGGACCGGGTCGACCTGCGCGGGATCACGCTGCTGCTGCTCACCCTGGTCTCGGCCATGGTCGCCATCACCGCGCTGGGCACCGCGGGCGGTGCCGCGGGGCTGCCGGTGACCGTGGCGGCCGCGGTCGTCACGGTGGCGGGCGGCTGGGCGTTCGCCCGGCACTCCCGGCGACGGCCCGACGCGGTGGTCCCGTGGCGGCTGGTCGCGGGGCGCGGACTCGGCATCATGAACGTCACGAACGTGCTGTTCGGCGCCGCGGTGATCGGGTTCTCGGCGCTGCTGCCGCTCTACGCCCAGACCCGGTACGGGCTGGCGCCGTTCGCCGCGGGGGCGCTGCTCACCGGCCGGGCGGCCGGGACGATCGCGTCGTCCGGGGTGTCCGTGGCGTTGCTGCGCCGGACCGGGCACCGGCCGCTGCTGCTGGGCGGCATGATGATCATCGTGCTCGGCCTGCTGCTGAGCGCCGCACCGGCCACCTGGACCACGCCCGAGGTGTGGCTGCTGGTCGCGGCGACCGTGCTCGGCATCGGGATGGGCCTGACCGGCCCGGCGGCCAACAACGCCGGGATGCACCTGGTCCCGGGCGACGTCACGGCCGTCGCCGGGCTGCGGATCATGTTCCGGCAGATCGGCGGGATCGCGGCCGTGTCGGCGACGACCGCGGCGATCGCCGCGTCGTCGGACCCCGGCACCGCCGGTGCGGTCGCGATCGTCGTGCTGGCCGGGCTGCTCGCCGCGGTCGCCCTGCTCGCGGCACGCATCCCGAACCAGCGCGGCCGGTGGTGACCCGGGCCCGGATGGGCGGCGCCGTCAGGGCTCTCCGGACCGTGAGCGCCGTCAGCGGCGCGGGCGGCTCCGGCGGCGACCGCGGTTCCACCCGCCGATGATGCCGATGGCCTCGATCAACGACTCGGCGGCCTTGGAGAGCCTTCGACGAGCCTTCCGCATCGGTTTCCTCCCGTGGACGTGCTGCGGTGTGGGGGCGGTACCACCGTCCCAGACCGGGCGCCGTCCACGCGGCCGGGTGTGTGCTCCGTCGAGGTGATCGGGAGCGGTGCGCTCCTTCCGGATCGGAGCGACGCCCACCCACATCGGGTAACCGGAACGGCGTGCACCCCGCACCGTCAGCCGTCCGGAGTAAGGACGTCCGAGACCGGCCGGGTCATGCGTCCGATCGGGCGACCTGACGGCGTCCGGGGTCGATCCGGGTGTCCGCCCCGATCGCCGACGCCAGCAGCGGACCGAGCGTCGCCTGCATCCCGCGCCGCGGCAGGGCGGCGATCCGGTTCGCGAGCCGCGGCAGTGCCCGGTGCCCGCCCGCCTCGACCACGTGCGCCACGTTCAGCGCCGCCAGCTGGTGGGTGTCGGCCGCGCTGCGCCCCTGGCCCGCGAGCGGCACCAGGACGGCGTCCGGCAGCCGGTCCACCAGCTGCTCCGCGAGCGGTCGGGGTGTCCGCAGGTCCCGCTCGCCGGAGATCACCGCGACCGGCCAGGTGAACCGGGGCAGCTCCGCGACCGGGTCGTGGGTCGGCGCGGGCACGGGCTCGTCGGCCCGGACGTCGTAGACCCGCTGCAGGTCGAGCACCTCGCCGTCCGGCGGAACGGCGAAGCCCAGGTCACCGAGCGCGATCGGGCGGACGAGGTCGCCATCGAAGACCATCGGCACGCGGGTCCCGGCGACCTCACCGGCGCCGAGCCCGGCGATCCACCGCCACGAGCGCCGGGCACCGCCCCGCCATCGCGCCGCGAGCAGCCGCTCCAGCCGCTCCGGCCCCGCGAACTCGTGCACGGTCCGCACCACGGAGGTGAGATCGCGCGGGTCCGCACCGCGTGCGGCGAGCGCCCCGACCAGCGCGGCGCTGCGCGCGGTCCGGACGTCCACCCCGTCGCGGTAGAGCCGGCGCAGGTGGGCCCGGATCGCGGGCACGCCGTCCGGGCCCCCGGTCGGCGAGTCCAGCACCATCGCGGCCACCCGGTGCGGGTGCCGGGCGCCGAACACCCGGGCCAGGTGGCTGCCGTAGGACGTGCCGAGCACCACGGCGCGCTCGACGCCGTTCGCGTCGAGGACCGCGGCCACGTCGTCCGCCGCGGCCGTCGCGGTGACGTCGGCGACGTCGAGGTCGGCACCGGTGGTGTCGGTCCGGGACAGCCCGACCCCGCGGTGCTCGACCATGATCACGTCGAGGCCGCGGGCCGCGCCGAGCTGCCGGAACGCGTGGTACGGCAGCACGCTCGCCAGTCCCGGCCCGCCGGGGAGGACCACGATCGGCGTCCGGTCCCCGCCGCGGCCCCGGACCCACGCCAGCGGGAGCGTCCGCCCGCCGTCGAGCGGCCGTGGCACCGTGCCGCCGTGCGCCGCCACCTGCGCCCGCGCCGACCGCTCCCGGGCGGCGGCGCCCCGTTCCGACCCGCGTGTCCCGTTCCGTCCCACCGTGCCCCCCTGCCCCGTTCGTCCCCCCCCGGTGACGACGAACGGCACGGCCCCGGAGTTCCGTCAGGCCGGCGCGGGCAGTCGCCGCAGGACGAGTGCGAGCCCGAGCGCACCGGCCAGCAGGGCGCTGACGTAGCAGACGACACCGAGCCATCCGGCGTGGTCGTAGGCGATGCCGCCGACCGCTCCCCCGGCGCTGGATCCGGCGTAGTACCCGACCAGGTAGAGCGAGGACGCCTGGGCCGGCACGGCACCGGCCAGCAGCGCGGAGCGCCGCCCCACCCAGCTGCTCGCCACCGAGTGCGCGCCGAAGAAGCCGACGGTCACCATGACGAGTCCGATCAGGACGGTGACCAGCAGGTCGGGCAGCATCACCCAGATCCCGGCCAGCGCGAGCAGGGTCGCCGACCACAGCACCGGCCGCCGCCCGAACCGGTCCCCGAGCCGGCCGGCGCGGGTGGACGCCCAGCCGCCGGCCAGGTACCCGAGGAAGACCAGCCCGACCAGGGTGCCCGGCAGCGAGAACGGAGCGGCGAGCAGCCGGAACCCGAGGTAGTTGTAGACGGTCACGAACGCACCCATGAGCAGGAACGCCATGCCGAACAGGCAGAGCAGCCCGGGATCGGTGAGGTGCCTGCGCAGCGGCCCGCCGAGGTCGCGGAACCGGGTCCGGGCCGGGATCGGGGCGGTGGGCGCGGGCAGCAGCAGCCGGAACGCGACCGTCGCCGCGACCGAGACCGCACCGACGGCGGCGAGCCCGGCCCGCCACCCGGCGAGGTCCGAGACCCAGGACGCGACCAGCCGGCCGGACAGCCCGCCGAGGGTGTTGCCGGCGATGAGCAGCCCGACGGCGCCGCCCAGGTGGCGCGCGGCGACCTCGTGGGTCAGGTGTGCCATCGACAGTGCCGGCAGGGCGGCGAGCGTGACACCCTGCAGCGCGCGCAGGACGACCAGCGACTCGAACGTGGGGGCCAGTGGCGCGAGCAACGCCAGGACCGCGGAGACGGCGAGCGCGCCCGTCATCACCCGGGCCCGCCCCCAGGACTCGGTGACGGCGGAGAGCGGGAGGACAGCGAGTGCGAGCGCCCCGGTGGTCGCCGAGAGCACCAGGCTGGCCGTCGACGAGCTGACGCCGAACTCGGCCGAGAGCGTCGGCAGCAGCCCCTGGACGCTGTAGACCAGCACGAACGTCGCCACGCCGGACAGCCAGAGGGCGGCGCCGAGACGGAGGAACCCCGGCGTGCCGCGCTCGTGCGGCGGGGCGAGGCGATCCGGGCCCGCGACGGCCCGGGGCTCGGGGTGCTCGGTCGTTGTCATCGCACACGACCGTAGATCGAGCCGATCGCATGCGTCCAATGCATGAATCGAGGATCTAACATGCAGATGTGCATGAGTCCTTCGCGCCCGCGCTGTACCGGTTCGTCGCCGTCGCCCAGGAGGGGCACCTGACCCGGGCGGCCGAGCGGATCGGCGTCGGGCAGCCCACGTTGTCCCGGGCCGTCGCGCGGTTGGAGGACGAGATCGGGGTCGCGCTGTTCCAGCGGGTCGGCCGGGGCCTGCGACTCACCCGCGCCGGGCGGATCCTGCTCCCGCGGGCGGAGACCGCGCTGGCCGAGCTGTCCACGGCCGCCGCCGAGCTCGCCGGGGACGCCGACCCGCACACCGGGCGGGTCGCGTTCGGTTTCCTCGGCACGCTCGGCCCCGAGGTGGTGCCGCGGATCCTGCGCGGCTTCCGGGACCGGCACCCCCGGGTCCGCATCGAGCTGGTGCAGAACCGGCACGCCGTGCTGCTCGACCGGGTGCGGGCGGGCTCCGTCGACCTGGCGCTGACCTCGCCGATGCCCGACGACGACCCGGACCTGGTCGGCACCGCGCTCGCGGAGGAGGAGCTGCGGCTCGGGGTGCCCGCCGGACACCGGCTCGCGACCCGTACCGGGGTCGATCTCGCGGAGGTGGCGGACGAGCCCTTCCTGCTGTTCGCCCGCGGCTACGGGCTGCGCGGCACCGTCGAGGCGTGGTGTGCCACCGCGGGCTTCCGGCCCCGGGCGGCCTTCGAGGGTGGGGAGACGGGGACCCTGCGCGGGCTGGTGGGAGCGGGGCTGGGCGTGGCGCTGCTGCCGGTCGGGCCGGATGCGCCCGGGGTGGTGCAGGTGCCGGTCCGTTCGCCGCGCACCGTCCGGACCCTGGGCATGGTGCACGCGGCGCACGACCGGCCGACCCCGCCGGTACGGGACCTGCGCGCGTTCGTCCTGGAGCACGGAGCCCGTCTCCTCGCGCACGACGCCTGAGCCGGACCCGGGTTACGGTCTCCGGCGTGCACCGCGTGATCGACGACGAGCACCGCGAGGTGGCCGTCCCCGCCGAGGTACGCCGGGTGGTCTCCCTCGTACCGTCGCTGACCGAGGCCGTCGCGACGACCGCGCCCGGCCTGGTCGTCGGCGCCACCGACTGGTGCACGCATCCGGTGGACCTGGGCGCGGAGCGGATCCGCGGTACCAAGAACCCGGACGTCGAGCGGATCGTCGCACTCGCCCCGGACCTGGTGCTGGCGAACCAGGAGGAGAACCGCCTGCCCGATCTCGACGCGCTGCGCGGAGCCGGGCTGCCCGTCTACGTCACCGACATCCGTGACGTCGACGGCGGTCTGGGGTCGCTGGGCCGCATGCTCGGCGCGTGCGGGCTCGACGAGCCGCCCTGGCTGCGCGAGGCCCGCGAGCTGTGGGCGGGGATCCGGCCGGTGCAGCCCCGCCGCCGCGCGGTCGTCCCGATCTGGCGCAGACCCTGGATGGCGGTGGGGTCGGACACCTTCACCGGTGCGGTCCTCGACCGGCTGGGCGTCGGCAACGCCCTCGCCGACTCCCCCGAGCGCTACCCCCGCTTCGACCCCGCGACCCTGCCGGAGCACGACCTGGTCGTGCTGCCGGACGAGCCGTACCTCTTCACCGCCGACGACGGCCCGGAGTCCTTCGCCGCACCGTCCGTCCTGGTCAGCGGCCGCCTGCTGACCTGGTACGGCCCGAGTCTGGTCGACGCGGCGCGGGACCTGCCGGCCGCCCTGGAGCACGCCGTGCCCCGGTCCACGGACCGCTGACCCCGGCCGGCCCCGCGGTCCGGATCTAGGGTCGCGGCATGGCTCACGTCGACGAGGACCTGATCGACACGCTCATCGAGCGGCTCGACCTGGCGGCCAAGGCCCGGCTGCTCACCGGCGCCGACTTCTGGTCGACCCCGCCGGAACCGGTGATCGGGTTGCGGCGCATGGTGCTCTCCGACGGACCGTCCGGGGTGCGGGGCGAGAACTTCGACGAGCGGGAGCCCTCGCTGTCGCTGCCGTCGGCCACCGCGCTGGGCGCCACCTGGGATCCCGCGGCCGCCCGCCGGTACGGCGCCGCGCTCGGGGCCGAGGCCCGGCGCCAGCACGCCGACGTCGTCCTCGGGCCGACGATCAACCTGCACCGCACGCCGTTCGGCGGCCGGCACTTCGAGGCGCTGTCCGAGGATCCGCTGCTGACCGGGGAGCTGGCCGCCGCGTACGTGTCGGGGATGCAGGCGCACGGCGTCGCCGCGACCCCGAAGCACTACGTCGCGAACGACGCCGAGACCGCGCGGTTCACCGTCGAGAACCGGGTGGACGAGCGGGCGCTGCGGGAGGTCTACCTCGCGGCCTTCGAACCGGTCGTCGTCCGGGCCGGGGCCTGGGCCCTGATGTCGGCCTACAACGCGGTGAACGGGCCCACCATGAGCGAGAACCGGTTGCTCACCGAGCCGCTGACCGGCGAGTGGGGCTTCGACGGACTCGTCGTGTCCGACTGGGGCGCGGTCCGCGGCACCGAGGCCTCGGCGAACGCCGAGCAGCATCTCGCGATGCCCGGCCCGGTGTCATCGTGGGGCGAGGCCCTGGTGGAGGCGGTCCGCGCCGGGCGGGTCGCCGAGCGGACCGTCGACGGCAAGGTGCGCCGCCTGCTGCGCCTCGCCGCCCGGGTCGGCGCGCTCGACGGAGCGGCACCGGCGGTCACCGCGCCCCCGGCGGCCGAGGACGGCACCGTCGTCGCCCGGGAGCTCGCCGTGGCCGGGATGGTGCTGCTGCGCAACACGGCCGGAGCGGACCCCGCGCCCGGCGGCGGCCGGTCCGGCACCGGGCGAGCAGACACCGGGCGGACGGCCACGGGCGAACTGCCCTGGGACCCGGCCTCGCTCGGCACGGTCGCGGTGCTCGGGCACAACGCGGCGCTGGCGCGTACCCAGGGCGGCGGCAGCGCGACGGTGCGGCCGGCCGCCGTCGTCTCACCGCTGGAGGGGCTGCGCGCGGCACTCGGGGCGGAGCGGGTGCGGTACCGGCTGGGGGCGCAGGTCGCGGACGGTGTCCAGCCCTTCGACCCGGCCACCATCTCCGACCCGGTGACCGGTGCGCCCGGCCTGCGGGCGGTGTTCCGCGACGCCGCGGGCGCCGAGCTGCGCAGCGAGCACCGGCGGAGCGCGTCGCTGATCTGGATGGGCCCCGAGATCCCCGGCGGCACCGACCACGTCGAGATCGCGGTGCGCTGGGCCGCGCCGGCCGGATCGCACCGGATCGGTGCCGCGGCGCTCGGGCACGTCGTCGTCGAGGTCGACGGCCGCACCGTGCTCGACGTCGACGCCGTCCGGACCGGCGACGGCGGCCCCGGCGAGGCGCTGTTCGAGGCGCCGTCGGTGACCGCGGACGTCGACGCCGACGGCCCGCTGGACCTCCTCCTGCGCTTCCGCCCGACCGGGCGGGACACCACCATGCGGACGGTCGCGGTGACCGTCGGGGCGGAGACCGTCGTCGCGGATCCCGGGGAGGAGATCGCCGCCGCGGCCGCACTGGCCGCCGGGTCGGACGTCGCCGTCGTCGTGGTCGGCACCAACGACCGGATCGAGAGCGAGGGGTTCGACCGGACCACCCTCGCGCTGCCCGGGCACCAGGACGAGCTGGTCCGGGCGGTGGCCGCGGCGAACCCGCGGACCGTGGTCGTCGTGAACGCCGGTGCACCGGTGCTGCTCCCCTGGCGCGACGAGGTCGCCGCGGTGCTGCTCGGCTGGTTCGGCGGGGAGCGCTTCGGCGAGGCCGTCGCCGACGTCCTGCTCGGTGCCGCCGAGCCGGGCGGCCGGTTGCCGACGACCTGGCCGGACACCGGCGGGGAGCGTTCCGTGTCGTCCGGGGTCCCGGTGGACGGGGTGCTGCACTACGCCGAGGGCGTCCACATCGGGCACCGGAACTGGCTGCGCCACGGGGACACCCCGGCGTACCCGTTCGGGCACGGGCTCGGCTACACGACCTGGACCCTGGACGACGCCGTCGTCACGAACCCGCCGGGAGCGGCACCCCGGGTGCACGTCACCCTCACCAACACCGGTGCCCGCGCCGGACGCCAGGTCGTGCAGGCCTACCTGGCGCGGCCCGGCAGCGCCGTGGAGCGGCCCGCACGGTGGCTGGCCGGCTGGGCCGTCGTCGACGCGGAACCGGGCACCGCGACGGCGGTCCTCACGCTGTCCCCGGACGCGCTGCGGCACCGGGCGGACGACGGCTGGGCGGTCGAACCGGGCACCTGGACCGTGCACATCGGGTTCTCCGTGACCGACACCCCGCTGACCGCGGGGCTCACGACGCCGTGACCCCCGCGGCGGAGCGGATCAGGAGTGCGCGGCCTTCAGCAGGTCCGAGCACTTCTCGCCGATCATCATCGTGGTGATGTTCGGGTTGATCGCCGGGAGGAACGGCATCGCCGACCCGTCGGCGACCCGCAGGTTCTGCACGCCGCGCACCCGCAGCTGCGGGTCGAGGACGGCCGTCGGGTCGTCGTCGGTGCCCATCTTCGCCGTGCACGCCGGGTGGTACACGGTGTTGTGGGTCTTGGCGATGTAGTCGGCCAACTCGTCGTCGGTGACCGCGTCCGGGCCGGGCGCGAGCTCCGCGGCGATCCACTCCTTCAGGGCGGGCTGCTCGGCGATCCGCCGGGCCAGCCGGATCCCCTCGGTCATCACGCGCATGTCGTGGCCCTCGGGGTCGGTGAAGTACCGCGGGTCGACCCGCGCCCGGTCCCGGAAGTCCCTGGTCCGCAGCCGGACGGTGCCGCGGGACCGGCCACGGGTGACGTTCGGCGTCAGGCAGAACCCGTTGTCGGTCGTCGGGTAGCCCCACCGCAGCGTGTTCATGTCGAACGGCACCGAGCCGTAGTGCATCATCAGGTCCGGCCGGTCCAGCCGCGGGTCCGTGCGGTGGAACAACCCGATCTCCCACCACTGGGTGGACTCGGCGACCATCGGCTTCGCGGCGTCCCAGAAGACCAGACCCTCGACGTGGTCGTCCAGGTTCGACCCGACGCCCGGCAGGTCGGCACGCACGTCGATCCCGAACTCGCGCAGGTGGTCACCCGGCCCGATCCCGGAGAGCATCAGCAGCTTCGGGGTGTCGATCGCGCCGGCGGAGAGGATGACCTCCCGGTCGGCGAACACGCTCTCCCGGCCGGGCCCGATCCCGCGCTGGTACTCGACGCCGGTCGCCCGGGTCCCGTCGAACAGCACCCGCGACGCCCAGCAGTCGGTCCGCACCTCGAGGTTCGGCCGCGAGTCCAGGATCGGGTGCAGGTAGGACGCCGACGACGACGCGCGCGTCCCGTCCGGGAACGAGTTGATCTGGAAGTACCCGGCGCCGTCGGTGACGGTGTGGCCCTCGTTGAACCGCACGGTCGGCATCCCGACCCCGGCGGCCGCGGCCAGCACCGCGTCCCCGCACGGGTCGTTCGCCGGGACCTGCATGAGGTTCACCGGCCCGGAGCGGCCGTGCCCGTCCCACTCCCCGTCGTTGGTCTCCAGCCGGGCGATGAGCGGCCAGCACTCGTCGGCGGACCAGCCGGTCAGCCCGGAGGCGGCCCACTCGTCGAGGTCCTCGCGCGGGGTCCAGAACGCGATGCACGAGTTGTGCGACGAGCACCCGCCGAGCACCTTGGCCCTGGCGTGGCGCATGTGCGAGTTGCCGCGCTCCTGCGGCTCCACGGGGTAGTCCCAGTCGTAACCGGAGTCGAGCAGGTTCATCCAGTCCGTCAGCCGCAGCACCGCCGGGTCCCCGACGTCGGACGGCCCGGCCTCCAGCAGCAGCACCCGGGTCGAGGGGTCCTCGGACAACCGCGCGGCGAGCGCGCACCCCGCCGACCCGCCACCCACGACCACGTAATCGAATCGCCCACCCGCCGACCCGCTGTCGAATCGATCGGTCATGCCCGCTCCCCCTCGGTGCTCCCGGCGAACCAGCGCTGCGGCTCCGGGGCCGTGTTGTGCCAGACGTGCTTGATCTCCTGGTACTCCGCCAGGCCGGTCGGGCCGAGCTCGCGCCCGTTGCCGGAGCGGCCCATCCCGCCCCACTCGGCACCCGGGAAGTACGGGTGGAAGTCGTTGATCCAGACGGTGCCGTGCCGCAGCGCGTTCGCGACCCGGTTCGCCCGGCCCATGTCCTGGGTGAACACCGCCCCGGCCAGGCCGTACTCGGTGTCGTTGCCGAGCCGGATCGCCTCGGCCTCGTCGGTGAAGCGTTCCACGGTGAGCAGCGGCCCGAAGGTCTCCTCGCGGATCAGGCGCGAGTCCGGCGCCAGGCCGGTGATCACCGTCGGGAGGTAGAAGTAGCCGTCGCGCAGCTCCGGGTCGTCCGGGCGGGCACCGCCGCACCGGATCGTCGCGCCCTCGGCGCGGGCCGCGGCCACGAAGTCCTCGATCTTGGCCAGGTGCGCGGCCGAGACCAGCGGGCCGACCTCGACGCCGTCGGTCAGGCCGTTGCCGAGCCGGATCCGCCCGGCCCGGCGGACGATCTCGTCGACGACGTCGTCGGCGATCGAGTCCTCGATGATGAGCCGGGCGCCGGCCGAGCAGACCTGTCCGGAGTGCAGGAACACCGCGAGCATCGCGTAGTCCACCGCCAGCTCGCGGTCGGTGTCGGCGAAGACGATGTTCGGGTTCTTGCCGCCCAGCTCGACGGCCGTGCGCTTCACCGTCTCCGCGGACGCGCGGATGATCGCCCGGCCGGTGCCGAGCCCGCCGGTGAAGGAGACCATGTCGACGTCCGGGTGCTCGCTCAGCGGGGCACCGACCGACGGCCCGTCGCCCAGCACGATGTTGACCACGCCGGGCGGGATCCCCACCTCCTCGCACAGCTCGACGAGCTTCACCGAGGTGAGCGGGGTGACCTCGCTGGGCTTCACGACCATCGTGTTCCCGGCCGCGACCGCCGGGGCGACCTTCCAGGACAGCTGCAGCAGCGGGTAGTTCCACGGCGTGATCAGTGCGCAGACGCCGACCGGCTCGTGCACGATCCGGGAGACCACGGTGTCGCTGCCGGTGTCGACGATCCGCCCGGCGTCGGCGCCGGCGAGCCGCGCGTAGTAGCGGAAGACGGAGGTCACGTCGTCGACGTCCTGGCGGCCCTCGGCGATCGTCTTGCCGGTGTCGAGGGTCTCGGTACGCGCGATCTCCTCGCGGTCGCGGACGAGCAGGTCGGCGATCCGGCCGAGGAGCGTCCCGCGCTCCTCGGCCGAGGTGGACCGCCACGGCCCGGAGTCGAACGCGCGGCGGGCGGCGGCGACGGCGCGGCCGACGTCGTCCGGACCCGCCTGGTCCACCTCGGTCACGGTGGAGGCGTCGTAGGGGTTGATGACCGGGGCGGTTCCCGCGGAACCGGCGGTCCAGGCTCCGTCGATGTAGAGGCTCGGCACGCAGGGCAGCGTTCCCCTGCCGGTGACCGGGACGCAACCCCGTCCCGCAAGTGGCGATCATGCTCACTCGATGTGACCGGCGGAGGCGCTCGGGCGGGCGATGGTCGGACCCGGTACAGTTGCGCTATGAGCAACCCGGTGCGGAGCCGCGAGTCCGGGGTGCAGTCGGTCGACCGCGCCATCACGGTGCTCGAGCTCATGGCGGTCCGGGGCGAGTCCGGTGTCAGCGAGCTCGCCGCGGCACTCGACGTCCACAAGTCGACCGCGTTCCGGCTGCTCGGCGCCCTGGAGGAGCACGGGCTCGTCGAGCAGGTCGGGGACCGTGGCAAGTACCGGCTCGGATTCGGGCTCATCCCGCTGGCCGGGCGGGTCGCGGAGCGGCTCGAGGTGACCACCCAGGGCCGGCCGGTGTGCGACGAGCTGGCCTCCCGTCTCGGCGAGACGGTGAACATCGCCATCCCGGACCGCGGCTACGCGGTGAACGTCGACCAGGCCCGCGGGCCGGCCATGGTCACCACCTACAACTGGCTCGGCCGGATCACGCCGATGCACAACACGTCCAGCGGGAAGGTGCTGCTCGCGGCCGCGCTAGCCGACGACCCGGCCGCCCTGCCCGACGACGTCCGCCCGCGGGACCGGAAGGCGCTCGTCGCCGAGCTCGCCCGGGTCGCCGAGGCGGGCTACGCGTGGTCGATCGAGGAGTTCGAGACCGGGCTCAACGCCGTCGCCGCGCCGATCCGCGACCACGGCGGTGCGGTGATCGCCGCGCTGTCGGTGTCCGGGCCCGCCTACCGGCTCCCCACCGACCGGATCGAGGCGATCACGCCGGACGTCGTCGCCGCCGGCCGGGAGATCAGCCACCGGATGGGGTTCTGGCGCAACGGCTCCGGGGCCTAGGGTGTGTCTCCCAATGCGCGGAGCCAGGTGACGATTGCCTTCAGGACGGCGCCGCCGCGGAAGGTCAGGGCGAGCTTGTCGTAACGGGTGGCCAGCCCGCGCCACTGCTTGACGTGGCAGAACCCGCACTCGACGACGTTGCGGTTTCGGTAGTCGACCGGATCGAATGCGGGCGGTCGGCCACCGCGTGAGCCCCGTCGTTTGCGGTGTCCCTGCTGGTCAGAGGGCTCCGGAATGACAGCGATGATCCGGCGCTCGCGCAGGTGCCGGCGGATCGCGCGTGAGGAGTAGGCCTTGTCCGCGCGCACGCGTTCAGGCCGGGTCCGGGGTCGTCCCGGGCCCGGTCGGGCGATGCTCAGGCGCGCCATCAGGTGCGGAAACATTGGCGAGTCGCCGCCCTGGCCGGGGCCGAGGAGGACCACCAGCGGGCGGCCGTGCCCGTCAACGAGCTGGTGGATCTTCGTCGACAGCCCTCCGCGGGACCGTCCCAGCGCGTGATCTGCTGGTTCGGCGAGCAGATTCGTGTAGTTCGATCCGGCCCCCTGTGTCGCGCTTGAGGGTCGCGGCGTGCTGGTGGGCACGGATGATCGTGGAGTCCACGCTGACCGCCCACCCGAGCACCTCGGCGGCGTCGGCCTCGACCAGAAGAGCAGCCAGGATGTGGTCCCAGGTGCCGTCGCCGCTGTAGCGGCGGTGCCGCTTCCACAACGTCTGCCACGGCCCGAACTCGGCTGGGACGTCGCGCCAGGGAAGCCCGCACCGATACCGGTAGATGATCCCCTCGAGCACCCGGCGGTCATCGCGGAACGGGCACCCGCGACGACCCTCGGAAGAGGGCAACAGCGGCGCCAGACGGGCCCACTGGACATCAGTCAGGACAGCGGTACGCGGCACCGATCAAGCATCGCGCACCCCGCTCCGCCTATCTGGGAGACACGCCCTAGGCCCGGCCGAGACGTTCGAGGACCGGCGGCAGCGTCCGCTCCACCTCGTCGCCGATCCGCTCGAACTCACGGCGCAGGAACAACGCGGCGAGCTTGAGCAGCCCCTTGAACCGGACTTCGGTGCGGTAGGTGACCACCGAGCCGCCGTCGTCCGCCGGCTCGACGAGCAGCTCGTCGGTCGCCATGATCGTCGGGTTCTCCCCGACGAACGCCAGCCGCGACCCCGTGCGGTCCACCAGCGTGCAGGTCAGCTCGGACTCCCGGCCGTTGAACAGCGACACCTTGTGCCAGGTCGCCCCGATCCCGATCGGGCCACCGTCGTCGGACCGCGTGCACGACTTCGTACCCGGGTCCCACACCTCACTGTGGCCGAAATCGGCCAGATAGCCGAGAACCGTCTCGGCAGGGGTGGACACCGTCATCACCCGCGCGACGCCGACCACGACGCTCCTCTCACCCCGACCCGGTCGGCGCAGATGGTCTCACGTCCGGGTTCCATGATCGAGAGCGGCGCCGGGATCGGGCCCGGCGACCGGATTCCCGTGTTCCGCGGCGGCCCGCGCCGGAACCCGATACGCTGGGTCGCATTCGGTCGGGCACAATCGACTTTTCGTGACCCTCCGTGATCGGCGAGTGGCGCTGCACTGCACTCCTCGGCCATCCGGCCGCACCGCGGACACCCTGACGCACCAGAGATAGTGCAGGTCGCAAGTAGTCGTCAGTGAATCAGCGACTACCGTACCGACGGTCCGGACACGGGAAGTAGCATGCAAGCGTGACCGAGACCGAGAGTAGACCGGCCAGGCGTACCGGACGCCCTCCGCTGACCGATCGGGCGACGTTGCTGGCGGCCGCGCGCGACCTCGGCTTCTTCGACCTCACGGTCGGTGCGGTGACGGCGCGCGTGGGGGTCAAGTACTCCACCTTCTACCGCCACTTCCCCAGCCTCGAGGCCCTCGTGGCCGCGCTGGTGGACGACGTCGTGACCGAGGACGCCTTCCCCGACAGCGGTGGGGACTGGCGGGCCCAGCTGCTGGAGTTCGCCGCATCGACGTTCGACGTGATGGCGGCCAACCCGGGCCTCACCCCGGCACTGGCCCGGCTGCCCGACGCGCCGGAGACCATGATGGCGGCCTTCCGCCGGGTGACCGACCGGCTCCTCGAGGCCGGCTTCACCGGGGAGGACTCCGTCCTGGCCGCGAGCACCGCGATGCACGTGAGCGTGCAGCCGTGGCTGACCGCGAACGCCAGGGGCACCGGCGACGTGCGCCGGGCCGAGCAGGTGCTCCAGTCGCCGCAGGGGTTCGCGCCGGAGGTCCTCGCCGTCTTCCGCGACGGGATCGACGACCCGCCCCGCAACTGGACGCTGCGGCGGGTGGAACTGCTGATCGCCGGTCTGGAGACCCGTCTGACCTCCTGACCGGCGCCGACCGGCCGGCCGGTCCCACGTACGAGAAACGCCCGGGGTGCGGATGCAACCCCGGGCGTTACTCGTCGTGCGTGCGGTCGGTCAGGACGGGACGACCTGGTCCGCCTGCGGGCCCTTCTGGCCCTGCGTGACCTCGAAGGTCACCGCCTGCCCCTCCTCGAGGCTGCGGTATCCGGAGGACTGGATCGCGCTGAAGTGGACGAACAGGTCCTGCCCGCCTCCGTCCGGCGTGATGAACCCGTACCCCTTCTCCGCGTTGAACCACTTGACGGTTCCCTGTGCCATCCGGATGTCTCCTCGCGTCTTGCCGTTACCTACGACAGCGACCCTAGCCCTCCGACGGCCCGGGAGGGACGCCGCGGGCGGTCGAATGTCCGGCGCGTCGCCGAGGGGCGTCCGTTTCGTCCGTTCTTCACGGCTTCCGGTGACGCCCTACCGGGCACCGATGCGGACGGGCAGCCCGGTGAGACCGTGGATCAGGGTGCTCGTCCGGTGCGGGCCGGGCTCCTCGGCGAGGCGCATGTCCGGGAACCGGGCCAGCAGCGTGCGGAACGCGATCTCGCCCTCCAGCCGGGCCAGCGGCGCCCCGACGCAGTGGTGGATGCCGTAGCCGAACGCGAGGTGCCCCGAGACGTCCCGTCCGACGTCGAGCCGGTCGGCGTCGGGGTAACGCTCGGGGTCGCGGTTCGCCCCGAGGAGCGAGACGAGGACGAACTGGTCGGCCGGGATCGTCGTACCCGCGTACTCGACCGGTTCGGTGGTGAACCGGATCGTCGCGAGGTTGATCGGCCCGTCGTAGCGCAGGAACTCCTCGACCGCGTTCGGCACCAGGTCCGGGTCCTGCTGCAGCCGGGCCCGCTGCCCGGGGTCGCGCAGCAGCGCGAGCATCCCGTTGCCGATCAGGTTGACCGTCGTCTCGTGCCCGGCGACGAGCAGCAGGAACGCCATCGCCGTCGTCTCGGCCGGGCTGAGCGAGTCGCCGTCCTCCGACGCCCGCACGATCTCCGACAGCATGTCCTCGCCCGGGTTCGCCGCCTTGTCGGCGACCAGATCGGTGAGGAACCGCCCCATCGAGGCGGCCGCCGCGGCGTGCCGCTCCCCGCTCTCGCCGGAGAGCAGCGTGTTCGACCACGCCCGGAACTCCTCGCGCCGGTCCTGCGGCACGCCGAGGACCTCGCAGATCACCGTCATCGGGAGCGGGAAGGCGAACGTGTCCAGCAGGTCGACGTCCGGTGCCGCGGCGTCCATGGCGTCGGCGAGCTCGCTCGCGATCTGCTCGATCCGCGGGCGCAGGCCGGCGATGGCGCGCATCGTGAACGCCCGCCCGACGAGCTTGCGCAGCCGGGTGTGGTCAGGCGGGTCGGCGTTGAGCATGTGCTGGGCGAGCGAGTCGGCGAGAACCCGTGCCGAGGGGCCCCCGTCCGTGCGGGCCAGCAGGTCCGGGAGGCGCCGGGCGTCCTTCGACAGCCGGGCGTCGTTCAGCGCGGCCCGCGCGTCGGCGTAGCGGGTGATCATCCAGAACGGCAGCCCGTTCGGCCCGACGGCACGCACGACCGGCCGGTCGACCCGCAGCTCGCGGTAGCGGGCGTCGGGATCGTCGAAGAACGACCGGTCGAGCCGCAGCGGCTCGGCCTCCTGGCTGATCGGCATGATCGGCTCCTCCTCCGGACGCGGGCCCCTGGCGGAAGCCACCCTGGCACAACGGGCGGGGCCCGGCTCGGAGCGTGGCCACGACCGGCACCGCGGGTTAGGTTAGGCGTCGCTCACCATCTCGTCTCTCGCGGAACGGTCCCCTCGTGTCGCTGCGCCCCGCCCAGCTCCGTCGCCTGCGCGCGACGCTCCTGCTCCCCCTCGCCGTCGTGCTGCTGCTGTCCGGCTGCGCCGCCGCCGACCGCCCGGCGGCCCCGGCGCCGAGCGGCGACGGCACGTTCCCGGTCCGGGTCGACCACGTCTACGGCACCACCGAGATCCCGGCCGCACCGGTCCGGGTGGTGACCCTCGGCCTGTCCGACCAGGATCCGCTGCTCGCGCTCGGGGTGCGGCCGGTCGCGGTGAGCCAGTGGTACGGCGACTACCCGAGCGCCACCTGGCCGTGGGCCCAGGACGAGCTCGGCGACGCGCGTCCGGTCGTGCTGAACGGCGGGGTGCGCAACGAGGAGGCCCCGCCGCTGGAGGAGCTGGCGGCACTGCGTCCCGACCTGATCCTCAGTCTCTACAACGGGACCACCGCCGAGCAGTACGCGCAGCTGTCCCGGATCGCGCCGACGGTCGTCCCGGACCAGCAGTTCGGGAACTTCACCATCACCTGGCAGGAGGCCACCCGGGCCACCGGCGAGGCACTCGGCCGCGAGCAGCAGGCGCTGGACCTCGTGCGGCAGGTCGAGGCCCGGTTCGCCGAGGCCGCACAACGGAACCCGCAGTTCGCGGGGCGGCGCGCGGTCGTCGCGGAGCGGTTCGAGCCCGGTGCGAGCGTGGTGCGCTCCGGCAACGACGTCCGGGCCCGGTTCTTCGCCGACCTGGGCTTCACCGTGCCGACCGAGATCGCCGGCATCCGGCCCGACGAGTACGGCGAGATCGACGTCTCGGACGAGCTGATGTCCGAGCTGTCCCAGGACCTGCTGGTGTGGAACATCGGCTCCGCGCCCGAGGTGCGGCCGGAGGTCGAGAACGCTCCCGTCTACCGGTCGCTGCCGGTGGTGGAGCGCGGCACGGTGCTGTGGCTGGAGGATCCCGTGGTGTCCGGGGCGTTCAGCTGGGGGACGATCCTGAGCCTGGACTACGCGCTGGACCAGCTGGTCCCGCAGATCCGGGCCGTGGTCCCGGAGTAGGGGTACCGCGCTCCTCCCGTCGAGCGCTCATGCGGCGGCCGGGAGGGCGGGGCCGAGGAGGAGCCCGCCGTCGACGACGTACTCCGACCCCGTGATGAACGACGCCTCGGGCGAGGCCAGGAACAGCAGGAGGCTGCTGACGTCGGCCGGCTCCCCGAGCCGGGGGACGGCGAACGGCTCGGGTGAGTAGAAGTCGGCGATCGCCGCGGTCGCGCCGGCCGCCGGCTCGTGGATGAAGGGCGTCGCGATCACGCCGGGGTGGATGGCGTTCACCCGGATCCGGTCCCGGCCGAGCTCGAGTGCCGCCGTCCGGGTCAGGCCGCGCACGGCCCACTTGCCGGCGACGTACGGCGCGTAGTGGGCCGTGCCGCCCAGGCCCATCGTCGAGCCGATGTTGACGACGGATCCCCCTCCGGCGCGGCGCAGCGCGGGAGCCGCGGCCCGGATGCCGAGGAACGTCCCCGTGAGGTTGACGTCGAGGATGCGCGACCAGGTGGCCTGCTCCGTGTCCTCGATCGTCGCGGGCGGGTTCTGCACGCCCGCGTTGTTGACGAGCACGTCCAGGGCGCCGAAGGCGTCCTCGGTGGCCTGCACGGCGGCGGCCCAGGAACTCTCGTCGGTGACGTCGAGGCCGACGAAGCGGGCGCGGGCCCCGAGCTCACCGGCGAGTGCGGCGCCCCGCCCGGGGTCGATGCCGGCGATCACCACGTTCGCCCCCTCCGCATGGAAGGCGCGCACGTGGCTGGAGCCCTGACCGCCGGCCCCGCCGGTCACGAGCACGGTCTGGTTGTCGAAACGAGGCATGTGGGGCTCCTCCGGTACGGGGGTGTGTCTGCGAGCGATGGTGAGTCGATGGACTCACCTCTCCGAGAGTAGGTCGGCACGAGAGGCGAGTCAAGCCACTCACCTCGTATGCTCGGCCCATGAGCAGGGCCGTGCCGACCTACCACCAGCGCGTCGCCCGGGAGAAGCGCGCGCTGATCGTGTCGGCCGCGACCGCGCTGTTCCTCGAACAGGGCTACGACCGGACGTCACTGGCCCGGATCGCGGAGCGCTCCGGCGTCTCGCGGGCCACCCTGTTCAAGCAGTTCCCGAGCAAGGCCGCGCTCTTCGACGCCATCGTGAGCGAGTCGTGGTCCACCGCCGACGAGCAGGACCCGCCGCCGGCGGGCGACGTCGCCCTGGGGCTCGGCCTCATCGGTCGCCGCTACGCCGAACTGCTGGGACGCGCGCAGATGACCGACCTGTTCAGGATCGTCATCGCCGAGCTGCCACGGTTCCCGGAGCTGGCCGACGCGCAGTTCGCCCGCGGGAAGATGCCCTACTTCGAGTCCCTGCGCCGCTACCTGCTGGCCGAGCACGCGGCGGGAACGGTGCACGTCGAGGACGTGGACCTCGCCGCCACCCAGTTCCTGGGCATGATCTCCAACTACGTCTTCTGGCCGACGCTGCTGGTGCCCGGCTGGGAGGTGGGCGCCGAACGCACCGCTCAGGTGGTCGACGAGGCCGTACGCACCTTCACCGCCCGGTACGCCGCGACCGGGCCGGGGGCGTCCACCAACGACCGGGGCCGGGCGTCGCCCGGAGCCGGCGGCTGAGCGGTCGGGGCCGTCGACACCGAGTCCCGAACTCGATGCGTCGCGCACACCGTGGTCTGCCACACTCGGCCGGTGCCAGGCTCCGGCTCCGACATCGCCGCGACGGCCCGGGTCATCGGTGAACCCGCACGGGCGGCGATGTTGTTGTGCCTCATGGACAGTCGCCCGCACACCGCCCGCGCGCTCGCCGAGTCGGCCGGGGTCACCCCCTCGACGGCGAGCACCCACCTCCGCCATCTCGTCGACGCCGGCCTGGTGACGGTCACGACCGACGGCCGGCGCCGCCTGCACAGCATCGCCTCACCCGGGGTCGTGGCGGCGATCGAGGCGCTTGCGGTCATCGCCCCGGCGGTCGCCGCCGGCCCACCGCGCGAGGACGGGGTCACCGGCCGGCTCCAGGCCGCCCGTGTCTGCCACAGCCATCTCGGCGGGGCGCTCGCCGTCTCGGTGACCCGGCAGCTGAGCCGGTCGGGCACCACCGTCGAGCGGCACGACGACGGCTCGGCGACCCTCCGGTCCCTGGACCACCCGCTGCTGGCGAGCCTGGGCATCACGACCCTGACCCACCTGCACGGGCCCGCGCTGCGGATGTGTCCGGACTGGACGGAGGGCGCGGCGCACCTCGCCGGGCGTCTGGGGACCGCGGTCCTGACCGCGATGCTGGAGCAGGAGTGGGTGCAGCGGCGGCCGGCCGACCGGGCGCTGACCGTCACCGACGCGGGCCGCGAACACCTGACGCGGCTCGGGGTGCTGCCGGACACGGGATGACACTGACCGGGTGCCCCTCATTCACGTGCTCAACGCCTCGCCGTCCGACGTGGACACCCGCCGGGAGCTGATCTCCCGCCTGACCGAGACCTACGCCGACGTGATGCGGATCCGGCCGGACACGGTCCGCGTGATCGTGCAGGAGCTGCCCCGGGAGAGCTGGGGCGTCGGTGGTGTCACGCTCGCCGACTCGGGTCAGGACGAGTCGCTGCGGTAGGCCGCGGGTCGTACCCGGCTGGTCCGTCGTGTCCACACGGTGCGGCGTCCGCACAGCCGTCGTGATCGGACATCTGGCTGCGTCCGGTGCCATCAGCGGCACCGGACGCAGCCGATCCGACGATCGACGGAGCAGAGCCGGGACGTCAGCGGATGCTGATCCCCCAGTCCCTGGCCGGCATCGGGAACACGGGTGCCGCGACCCCCTACGCTCCACGGATGCCCAGCTCCCGCCGCGAATCGATCACCACACCGGACGGCACCTTCGACGCCTACTGCGCGCTGCCCGACGCCACCGCGGCCCCCGCCGTCCTGGTCTTCCAGGAGGTCTTCGGCGTCAACGACAACATCCGGGAGCTGTCCGACCGGCTCGCCGCAGCCGGGTTCCTGGCGCTCGCACCCGACGTGTTCTGGCGCATCGAGCCGCACTTCGAGCGCAAGGACGAGTCCGGGCTGTCCGACGGCTTCGCGATGGTCGGCCGGCTGGACTTCGGTCTCGTCGGGGCCGACGTCACCGCCACCATGGCGCACGCGCTGTCCATGCCGGAGTGCGACGGCACCGTCGGCGGCGTCGGGTTCTGTCTCGGCGGGACGCTCGCGTACCTGCTCGCCACCGAGGCCAGGGTGGACGGTCGCGGGCCGGACGCCGTCGTCTCCTACTACGGATCGGCGGTCAACGGCATGCTCGGCTCCGCGGACCGCGTCGAGTGCCCGGTCCTGTTCCACTACGGCGCGAACGACCCGTACATCTCCACCGGACAGATCGACGAGGTCGAGCAGGCGCTGGGCGGCCGGCCCGACGTCACGGTGCACCGCTACGACGCGGGGCACGCGTTCGCCAACTTCGACGCTCCGTCGCTGTACGACGAGACGGCCGCCGCCCTGGCCTGGGACCGGACGCTGCGCTTCCTCGACGGGCGGCTGCGCCCGTCCTGACCTGCTCAGCCGGCCGAAGGCCCGCCGTGCGCAGCGCAACGGCCACGGCGGTCCAGGCGGGGACGGCGGCACCGACGAGCGACAGCGTGTAGATCAGGACCGCGCCGGTGAGCATTCCGTCGACCGCGCGGGGGTGGCGGCGGATCCAGGAACCCGGTCGGTCCGTCCCACCGTTCGACTCGTCCGCTGCCACGATCCGGAGTATCCCGGGCGGCAGGCGTTCCGGGTGGGCGGCGGGAGGCACCGGTGCGGCAGAACCTGACGGAGGACGTCGAACTCGCCATCGCGGCGGCGCGCGCCGGTATGGCGGCGCTGGCGCGCAGCGGCCGCGGCGGGTTCGACCGCACGCCGAAGTCCGGCGACGACTTCAGCACGCCCGCCGACGTCGCCGCGGAGCGCGCCGTTCGTGCCACGATCGCGCAGCGGTGTCCCGGCGACACGATTCGTGGGGAGGAGCTGCCCGGCACCGACGGCGCGGGAGCTCGGGTCTGGTTGGTCGACCCGCTCTGCGGCACGCGGAACTTCGCGTCGGGCAGCGGCGCCTGCTGCACGAACGTCGCCCTCGCCGTCGGCGGAACGCCGGTCGTCGCCGCGGTCGGCGACCTCGGGATGGACGGCGTCTACTGGACCGACGGTCGCGTGGCAGCCATCCGCGACCGGTCCGGGGACCGGCCCATCCGGCCGGGCACCGCGAACCGCATCGTCGAGGTGAACGCGGACGGCGCCGACGACGTGACCGGGCCCGCGCTCGTCGGCAGCCGACGTTTCCGCCGGTGGATGACGCCGCGGGTGAGCGCGACGACCCTCTCCCTCGCGTGGGTCGCCGCCGGGTCGCGGATCGCCTACGTCAGCGACGGCGATCTGCGCCGCAACCTGCACTTCGCCGCCGGGATCGCCCTGTGTCTGGGAGCCGGTTGCCTGGTGACGGACCTCCGGGGCGGGAACGTGGACTCCGGGGCCGGGCTGCTCGTGTCCGCCGGACCGGAGGTGCACGCCGACCTGGTGGATCACGTAGCAGCGGTCCGATCGGTGCTCCCGTGAACGGACGCCGGACTCGTCACCCACCACGACCGTGGATCCACCGCACCGCCTGCACTCCCGCACGGGACAACCGGTAGTCGCGCGGTGTTCTCCGGAACCAGCCGCGGCGACGGTGCTCCACTAGACGTGTCTCGACCCATCCGTGGTGTTCGAGGCGACGCAGTACCCGGGTGACCGCGACCGGAGAGAGGCCGGTCGCCCGGGCGAGATCCGCTATTCCGCTCCAGGACGGTGCGCTCGCGAGCGTCACGGCGAGCCGCCGCTCCGCACGGACCGCGGTCCCGCACGCCCGCCGCGTGCACACCACCGGTGCCGGAGAGGGCACGGACAGCTCCATCCGCGTCCCGCAGACGTGGCAGGTCCCCCGAATCTTCATGACGTCTGAATTCACCTCTCGATCACCATGTCTGCGCGCATTGCGTCCTTCGGACGAAGGAGACCGCGCATCACCGGCCACGCCCAGGAACCGAAACCCCCATCACCCGAACCGAAACCCCCACCGGGCTCCGGAACGCCGCTATGCTTCGATCCGACCACCGACGTCCTTCGCACGGGAGTCACCACCCGATGGCCCGCCCCAGGAATCCCCGTACGGCACCGAATCTGGCGGACCATCGGCGCGCTCTGGGAATGACCCAGGAACAGGTCAGCGAGCGACTCGGCATCTCCGTCGAGATGATCCGGCGACACGAACGCGGTGATTCGCGGCCCGGCGAGCGATTCCGGCGCGGGTACGTTCGGCTCTACCGGGCGACCGAACGCGATCTGGGGCTCACCGCGCCGGGCGGCGGCTCGGCTGCCACGCAGGATCCGCCCGTCCTGAGCATGCCGGTGGCGGTCCGGGCGGGTGACCGGCTCGGGCCGGACGATCTCCCCGGGCTCCACCGCCACATGCGGCAGCTCGTCGTCCTCGACAACCAGTTCGGCGGGAACGAGCTCGTCCGGGTCGCCGGGCGGTTCCTCCGCTCGCTGACCCGCCAGGTGGGTGCCGGCCTGTTCGAGCCGACGATCCGCACCGATCTGTACGCCGCCATCGGCGAGCTCGCGGAGATCACGGGCTGGCTCGCCTTCGACGCCGGCCGTCACGATCTGGTGCGGCGGATGAATCAGGAATCGCTGTACTACAGCCGGCTGGCCGGTGATACGTCGGTCGAGCTACTCACCGTGCAGAACGCCGGCATGCACGCGGGCCACCTCGGCCGCGCGTACGAGGCGCTGCAGCTCGCCGAGTCCGCCCTGTCCGGCCCGTACCGTCTCTCGCCCCGGCTGCGGGCCCTGTTCCTCGTCCGCAGGTCCCGTGCACTGGCTCAGGGTGGCGACCGGGCCGCGTTACGAACCCTCGACGAGGCGATGTCGCTCTACGACGATGGCGTGAGTGCGTCCGATCCACAGTGGGTGTGGTGGATCGACCAGCGCGAACTGTGGTGGCACGAGGCGATGTGCCGGTCCGACCTCGGTGACACGTCCGGCGCGCTCGACGCGTTCGCACGATCCGCGGACGCGGTGTCCGCCGGGGAGACCCGCAGTAGGTTCACCCACTGGGCATACCTGGCGCGGGCGCAGGTCAAGGCCCGGTCGTGGGCCGACGCACGGGTCACACTGGATGTTCTCCAGCCCCTCGCGCTCCACGTCGCGTCGGATCGCACCGCGGCGGTCATCAGGGCCGCGACCGCCGAGCTGCGGGAGCTCGGAGCGACCGCACCGGCGGACGTCGTGTCGCAGGCGATCCGCCTGGACACCACGGTGGCGGAGGAACTCGGAGCAGGATGACAGCCGGACCGAGCCCTCCGTGCACCGGTTCGGAGAACGATCCGGGCGACCCGTCGGAACCTGGGAGGACGTATGCCCGACCTGCTGGTCGATGTGGACGGCACGCGGCTCGATGTCCGTGTCGCCGGGGCGGGGGCACCCGCCGTGGTGTGCATGTCGGCGCTCGGCGGAGCCCACGACTACTGGCGCGACGTCGCCCGGATGCTGAGCGAGGAGACGACCGTCGTCACCTACGCCCGGCCGGGCCTCGGCGACAGCGACCGCCTACCCGCGGCGGAGACCGCCCTTCCCCGCGACGGCGGCTGGCTGGCCGCCCAGCTGCGGTCGCTCCTCCGGCGTGCCGGGATCGTCGCACCGTACGTCCTGACCAGCGGTTCGATCGGCGGCTTCATCATCGATCAGTTCGCCGCCAGATGGCCCGACGAGGTCGCGGGGCTCGTACTCAACGACCCGACCGGTCCTCGCCCGTTCGTCGGTCTGGCGGACCCGGACCGTCCGTACGCGACCAATGACGGTGATCTCGCCGATGCCGACGAGGGTGGCGTGACCTTCTCGGGCGATCTGCTGCGGACCTTCCTCTCGGTGCCCGCACCCGCCAACCGCGACGGCAGGTACGTGGTGCTGTCGTCCGCCGTGGGCCGATGGCTCCGCTCCGAGCCGGCCGACTGGCACCGGCCCCTGACCCTCGCCGAGGTCGACGCCCAGTGGGTGGAGATGCAGGTCGAGTGGACCCGGCGTCTCTCGGCACTGCATGTCGTCGCCGACACCGCCGGGCACCACATCTATCGCGACGCGCCGGCGCTGACCGCGTTCGTCGTCCGTGAGGTCGTGGATGCGGCCAGGCGGCGGCGGCCGGTCCGGATCGACCGTGACGCGCTCGCGGCGGTCGCCGGTCACCTGGCCGGACCGGATCCCGGCCGACGCCGAACGAGCTGAGCGGTGCCGGGTCCGGAACACCACCTCGATCAGCACTCGCCGAGAACCGTCCGTCGCCATTGCGCTGTCCGGGGGCGGGTGAAGGCGTACGGCGAGTCGGCCGGTGTGCACAACGACGCGCGGCTCCCCGCAGAACTGCGTACAGGAGGCGTCGGTGGCGGGTGACCCGTCCGTTCGATCAGCGTCGCTCGATCGCGCCGGAACAGGATCTCCTGGTCGGTTCGACGGAGCACTCCTTCCGGGCGCACCCCGTAGTGGGCGACGTGTGCGCCCTCCTCCCTGAGCGCGCCGCAGTAGGGCCCGAACCAGCGGAGCAGTCCGTCGAGCGACGCGCAGCCGCACGCGACCGGACTGTGCAGGGCCGGGATGCCGGTGAGCAGGAAGGCGTCGGCGGTCGGTGGATCCGGCCGGGTCACGTGGTGCTCGGCCGTCATGAACCGGACGATGTGCTCGGCCCGTTCGGTGAGAACCGACGACACGTACGGACCGACCCAGTCGCGGTGCCCGGCGGGCTGCTGGAACTCCAGCCGCCAGACCGACGAGAGACCGGTCGCGTCGTCCACACACCAATGATGGCGGTGCCTCGCCGAGCGTCGCATCAACTCCGGTCGAGCAGCTCCGCGAATCCGTGCTCGACCCGCGGCCGGTGACCATCATGTCGGCGGCCTCGAAGCAGCCTCACGGCTGGCCCGCTGGATGAACCTGAGCCTCGACCGCTCGTCCGGCGACACCGGCGCCCTGGAGAACGAGTCGCTACCCGAGCTCGTAGTTACGGAATTCTCGAGGGACAGACATGGGTCAAAGACTGACGAAAATCGTCGACCCCAGAATGAGAGCTCCTCCGATTGGACTCGAACCAATAACCGCCCGATTAACAGTCGGGTGCTCTGCCATTGAGCTACGGAGGACCGTTCTTCGCTCCCGGAGCCCTGCTCCGGCAACGGGTGAAACTCTACAACACCCCCCGCAACCGTCTCACGACCCCCCGCTCCCACCACGTCCACGCAGGTCGGGCAGGGTCCGGGTACCAGCAGGAGGCACCGGAGCACCCGGGTACCGTCGCCGTGGGAGGTGAGGGAATGGTCAGGTTCCTCGTGGGGGTCGCCGTCGGATACGTCCTCGGCACCAGGGCCGGGCACGAGCGCTACGAGCAGCTCGTGCGCGTCTACCACCGGACCGTGGACCATCCCGCGGTGCAGGGCGCGGCGGGCATCGCCCAGGCCGGCGTGGAGAGCGTGATCGGCCGGGTCCGCGGCGAGCGCGACGGACGCCCCTAGGACACCGGGGTCGTCCCGCGGCGTACCGCGGGACGACCCGTCCGGCGCTGGAGGGCCTAGGGCGTGTCTCCCAATGCGCGGAGCCAGGTGACGATCGCCTTCAGGACGGCGCCGCCGCGGAAGGTCAGGGCGAGCTTGTCGTAACGGGTGGCCAGCCCGCGCCACTGCTTGACGTGGCAGAACCCGCACTCGACGACGTTGCGGTTTCGGTAGTCGACCGGATCGAATGCGGGCGGTCGGCCACCGCGTGAGCCCCGTCGTTTGCGGTGTCCCTGCTGGTCAGAGGGCTCCGGAATGACAGCGATGATCCGGCGCTCGCGCAGGTGCCGGCGGATCGCGCGTGAGGAGTAGGCCTTGTCCGCGCGCACGCGTTCAGGCCGGGTCCGGGGTCGTCCCGGGCCCGGTCGGGCGATGCTCAGGCGCGCCATCAGGTGCGGAAACATTGGCGAGTCGCCGCCCTGGCCGGGGCCGAGGAGGACCACCAGCGGGCGGCCGTGCCCGTCAACGAGCTGGTGGATCTTCGTCGACAGCCCTCCGCGGGACCGTCCCAGCGCGTGATCTGCTGGTTCGGCGAGCAGATTCGTGTAGTTCGATCCGGCCCCCTATGTCGCGCTTGAGGGTCGCGGCGTGCTGGTGGGCACGGATGATCGTGGAGTCCACGCTGACCGCCCACCCGAGCACCTCGGCGGCGTCGGCCTCGACCAGAAGAGCAGCCAGGATGTGGTCCCAGGTGCCGTCGCCGCTGTAGCGGCGGTGCCGCTTCCACAACGTCTGCCACGGCCCGAACTCGGCTGGGACGTCGCGCCAGGGAAGCCCGCACCGATACCGGTAGATGATCCCCTCGATCACCCGGCGGTCATCGCGGAACGGGCGCCCGCGACGACCCTCGGAGGAGGGCAACAGCGGCGCCAGACGGGCCCACTGGGCATCAGTCAGGACAGCGGTACGCGGCACCGATCAAGCATCGCGCACCCCGGTCCGCCTATCTGGGAGACACGCCCTAGTCCTCCAGCAGGTCCTCGATCCCGAACGGGATGTGCCGGACCCGGACGCCGGTGGCGTTGTGGACCGCGTTGGCGATCGCGGCCGCCATCCCGACCATGCCGATCTCGCCGATGCCGCGCGCCCCGACCGGGTTGTGCAGGGTGTCGGGGTACTGCACGAACTCGACGTCCACCTCGCCGATGTCGGCGTTCACCGGGATCAGGTACCCGGCGAGGTCACCGTTGGCCGGCCGGCCGTCCGCCTCGATCTCCAGACCCTCGTGCAGCGCGGCCGAGACGCCCCAGATCATGCCGCCGATCATCTGGCTGCGGGCCGGCTGCGGGTTGATGATCCGGCCCGCGTCGTACACGCCGAGCATCCGCGACACCCGGATCTCCCGGGTCCGGCGGTGCACCCGCACCTCGCAGAACTGGGCGCCGAACGAGCTGAACGAGTGCTTGGTCATCTCCTCCCCCGGCGCTGCCGAACCGGTGACGGCCAGCGAGGAGCGCCCGACCGCCTTCAGCACCTCGCCGAAGGTCAGGCTCCGGCCGCCGTCGACCTGCACCCGGCCGTCGGCGTAGGTCGGCTCCGTGCCCTCCAGCGGGCCGCCGGGTCCCGAGGCCAGGGCGATCAGCTCGTCGATCGCCTGCGGGGCCGCGACCATGATCGCCGAGGCGACGCTGGCCGTGGCGGTCGAGCCACCGGACATGCCACCGGCCGGCAGCGCCGAGTCACCGAGACGGGGGGTGACCCGCTCGGCGTCGATGTCCAGGGACTCCGCCCCGAACAGCGACAGGATCGTCAGCAGACCGGTACCGGGGTCCGCGCCGCTGGTCGCGACCTCGGCCGTGTCGTCGTCGTTCAGGGTGATCCGGACCGAGGCGGGGAACCGCAGGGCCGGGAACATCGCGACGGCGGTGCCGAGCCCGACCTGCCAGTCCCCGTCGGTCCGACCGCCCGGAGTGCGCGCCGACCAGCCGAACCGGGCCGCGCCGACGGTGAAGCACTCGTCCAGGTGCTTGCTCGACCACTGCAGGTCCTTGCCGGGCGGCGCGACCGAGTTGTTGCGCCGGCGCAGCTCGATCGGGTCCATGTCCAGCGCGACGGCGAGCTCGTCGATCGCACTCTCCAGCGCGAACGACCCCGGTGCCTCACCCGGGGCCCGCATGAACGTCGTCGACGGGATGTTCAGCGGGACCATCTTCTGGCTGATGGCCAGGTTCGGGGTGGCGTACCACTCTCGCGACGTCCCGTGCGACGTCGGCTCGATGAACGTCCGGTCCATCGGCGTGCTGGACCACGAGTCGTGGCGCAGCGCGACGAGGGTGCCGTCCTTCTCCGCGCCGATCGTCAGCCGCTGCACGGTCCCCGGCCGGTTGGCCGTCGCGGTGAAGACCTGCTCCCGGGTCAGCGCGGCCTTGACCGGCCGGCCCAGTGCGCGGGCCGCCGCGGCGGCCAGGAACGCCGGCACCGCGGTGTGCCCCTTGCCCCCGAACGCGCCCCCGACGAACGGGTTGACCGCGTGCACGGCCGCGGGCTCCACACCCAGCGCCGTGGCGAGCGACCCGGCCTGCAGGTCGGAGCCCTGGGTGCCGCTGTACACCGTGAACCGGCCGTCCTCCCAGGTCGCCACGGCGGAGTGCGGCTCCATGGCGGCGTGGTTCTGGGTGGCGGTGACGTACGTGGCGTCGACGACGACCGGGCTGTCGGCCAGCGCGTCGTCGATCGACTCGACGCCGTCGGCGAGCACGGCGAGCTCGGGCGGCTCACCGGACATGCTCGGCGGGGCGTCCTCGGCGTCGGCGAGGTGCTCGGTCAGCGAGGTCCGCGCCGGCCGCGTCCGGTACTCGGTCCGGACCAGCATCGCCGCGTCCCTGGCCTGCTCGAACGTCTCGGCGACGACGAAACCGATCGGCTGCCCGTGGTAGGCGACCTCGGTGTTCTGCAGCGGGACCCAGGTCTTCCCCATCACCGGGGACTCGGGCGTGGTCAGCTCCAGCGGCGCGAACGGCGTGTAGACGGCCACGACGCCCGGGGCGTCCCGGGCCGCGTCGACGTCCATCGCGGTGATCTCGCCGTTCGCGATCGTGCTGACCACGACGTAGCCGTAGACCATGCCGGGCGCGGTGCGGTCGAGCCCGTACCGCGCGCCGCCGGTCACCTTCAACGGCGCATCCAGACGGCCGGTCATGTGCGGTCCTCCTCCGTCGCCTCGAGCAGGGCGCGGACGACCGTCCGGCGCACCAGGGACATCTTGTACGCGTTCTGGGCCAGCGGCCGGGCACCGTCGGCGGCCGACGCGGCCGCGGCCTCGAAGGCCTCCTCGGTGAGCGGCGCACCGCGCAGCGCCTCGGCGACGGCGGGCAGCGCCCACGGCACCGTCCCGACGCCGCCGACCGCCACCCGGGCGTCGGCGATGCGGCCGTCGCGGACGTCGAGGACGACCGCCGCGGAGCACAGCGCGAACTCGTAGGACGCGCGGTCGCGCACCTTCACGTAGGTGGAACGGACCGAGTCCGGCACCGGCGGGAGCACGATCTCGCTGATCAGCTCGCCGGGCCGCAGGTCGTGCTCGACCTCCGGGGTGTCCCCCGGGGTCCGGTAGAAGTCGGTCAGGGCGAGCGTGCGCCCGCCGTCGGCGTGCACGAGTTCCACCCGCGCGTCGAGCGCGACGAGTGCGACGGCGAGGTCGCTGGCGTGGGTGGCCACGCAGGAGTCGCTGGTGCCGAGGATGGCGTGCATCCGGTTGGCGCCCTCGACGGCCGGGCAGCCGGTGCCGGGCTCGCGCCGGTTGCACCCCACGGTGACGTCGCGGTAGTAGCTGCAGCGGGTCCGCTGCATCAGGTTCCCGCCGATCGTCGCCATGTTGCGCAGCTGCTGGGACGCGCTGAGCAGCAGCGCACGGGAGGCCACCGCGGGCGTCTCCGGGTGCGCGGCGACGTCGCTCATCCGCTCCAGGGCCCCGATCCGCAGGCCTCCGGTCGCGCTGCCGTGCACGCCGCGCAGGGGCAGCGCGGTGATGTCCACGACGTGCTCCGGCGTGAGGACGTCGAGCTTCATCAGGTCGACGAGCGTGGTCCCGCCCGCGAGGACGGTGCCGGGGGCGGCGAGGGCGTCGTCCACCGTCGACGGCGCGGTCAGCTCAAACGGACGCATCGGTGCTCCTCGCCTGCTCGATCGCCGCGACGATGTTGGGGTAGGCCGCGCACCGGCGGAGGTTGCCGGACATGAACTCCCGGACGTCGGGGACGTCCTGCTCGACCGCCGCGACGGCGGACATGACCTGTCCGGAGGTGCAGAAGCCGCACTGCATGGCGTCCTGGTCGGCGAAGGCACGCTGCACCGGGTGCAGCTCGCCGTCGGGGGCCAGGCCCTCCACGGTGGTCACCGGCTCGCGCACGGTGGCCGCGAGGGTGAGGCAGGACAGCACGGGGCGCCCGCCGACGTGCACGGTGCACGCGCCGCACTGGCCGCGGTCGCACCCCTTCTTCGGGCCGGTGATGTCGAGCCGCTCGCGCAGCGCGTCCAGGAGCGTGACTCCCGGTTCGACACTCAGCCGTTCGGGACTACCGTTGATGTCGAGTGAGATCTCCACTGGCTCTCTCTCCCGCGGGCCGCGGCGGGATCGCCGACAGGGCCCGGTGGTGGTTCGGGTGGTGGTTCGGGAACGGACCCAGCCTAGCGGATATTTATCCGCTCAGCAGATCGGTAGACTGCCGGATCTGGGAGTAGGCCGCCGACACCGCATCTGCGGGCCTACGAGTCGATTCGACGGGCAGGTGAGGATGACGGGATCGGTCAGCCATCGCCGCGCGGACACCCGGCGCAACCACGACCGGATACTGGCCGCCGCGGCCGCGTCGGTCACGGCGGGCGAACTCTCCTTCAACGCGATCGCGAAGCAGGCGGGGGTCGGGGTCGGCACCGTCTACCGGCACTTCCCCACCCGCGACGCGCTGGTCCTCGCGGTCTACCGGCGGGAGGTGGCGCACCTCGTCGAGGTGGTGCCCGGCCTGCTCCGGGCGCACCCCCCGGAGCAGGCGTTCCGGACCTGGGCGACCGAGCACCTCGCGCGCTACATGATGACCAAGCGGGGCCTGGCCTCCGCGCTGCAGGCCGCGAGCTCGGCCGACGACGGCGTGGCGGCCGACGCCTACCGGTCGATGCTCGGGGCGGCCTCGACCCTGGTCGAGGCCAACGTCCTGGCCGGGACGATCCGGGCCGACGTGGATCCCGAGACCGCCCTGCGCGGTCTGAGCGGGCTCTTCTTCCTCGACCCGGCCGGCGACTGGCAGCAGTCCGCCGCGGACCTCACCGACCTGGTGTGGCGCGGGATGTCGGCCGGCTGAGCCGCCTCAGCGGATGCGCGCCACCACGAACACCCGGCGGAACGGGAACCAGGTGCCGCCGTCGGCGGCCCGCGGGTAGGCGGCGCGCAGCTCCGGGGCCAGCTCGTCGACGAAGGCCGCGTAGGCGGTGTCGTCGAGGGCGTCCCGGATCGGGCGCAGCGCGGTCCCGGAGAGCCAGTGCAGCACCGGGTCCGCGCCGTCGAGCCGCTGCAGGTAGGTGGTCTCCCAGGCGTCCACCTCGGCACCGGCGACGGCGAGCAGCTCCGCGTAGCCGAGCGGGTCGAGCACGGTCCCGCTGCCGCGCAGCTCGAACCGGTCGCGCCAGTGCGGCCGGGCCGCGACCTCACGGGTGAGCGCGTGCGACGGTGCGTCGAAGTTGCCGGGCACCTGCATCGCCAGCCACGCCCCCGGCGCGAGCGCGGTGGCCCAGCTCCGCAGGATCCCGGCGTGCTCGGGCACCCACTGCAGCACGGCGTTGGTGACGACCAGACCGGTGTCGCGCGGCGGCGCCCAGTCCCGGACGTCGACCAGGCCGGCGTCGACCCCGGCCCGCCGCGCCGCCTCCACCATCTCCGGTGAGGAGTCGAACGCCTGCACCGTCGCCGCGGGCCAGCGCCGGGCCAGCAGCCCGGTGAGGTGGCCCGGCCCGCAGCCCGCGTCGACCACCCGCGTCAGGGCGGGATCGAGTTCGCCGACGCGGGCGAGCAGATCGGCGAACGGCCGGGACCGGTGGTCGTCGAACGCCCGGTACAGGTCCGGGTCCCAGCTGGTCGCCGTCATGTCACTCCCTCATCCGGTCCCGCCGGGCAGCCGCCCCGCGATCCCCTCGGCCAGCCGCCGGGCCGCGTCCGGGTCGGTCCCCGGGTCCGGCCGGACCTGGACGACGAGGCCGTCCCGGCCCGGGATCCTGCGCTGCAGCACCCAGGCCCCGCCGCCGGGCAGCTCGCGCCGGTTGCGGGTCCGGATCGACTGGTTCACCCGCTCCTGGACGGCCTGGGGCACCTTCCCCGGATCCGCCAGCCGGAACCGGCGGGGCCGGGCGTCGGACAGCAGGTCGGTGCCGGGTGCGATCGGCTCGGCGACCGTCGGGACCACGACCAGCGACGTCGTGTCCCAGGTCGCCTTGGCGATCTCGTGCCAGCCGATCCGCTCCGCTGCTCCCCCGGCGTCGTCGGCCGGGGGCCAGATCCCCCACGACGTCACGACGAGCGCGCCGCCGCCGGCGACCTCGGCCGTCGCGACCACGGCCTCCTCAGCCTCCAGCCGGGCGGCGACCGCGTCCGGCACCGGGTCGCGGCCGAACAACCGGCCCCACAGGCCGCTCACGACGCCACCCCGGCCGCCTGCTCGCGCAGCGCGATCTTGTACTGCTCCAGCGGCACCAGCACGCCGAACAGCTCCATGTACTCCTCGTGGTCGGTCTCGGAGTTGGTCCGCTGCAGCTGGGACTTGAGGTCGGCGATCTCGCGCTCGACCAGGCCCAGCCGCACCCCGGCGAGCACCCCGTTGACGTACCGGAGCTCGTCGGTGTTGCGCTTGGGCAGCTCCAGGTCCTCCACCGCCAGCTCGCTGACCAGCCGCTTCACGTCGTCGGTGGCGATCTCGGCGCCCACCGCGTCCAGCCACTGCGACCCGTCGAGCCCGCCGGAGACACCGCCGGAGACACCGCCGGCGGCGAGGATCGCCCGGTGCACCGCGGCGAACTGCGGGTGGGTGAACCCGGCCTCGGGCAGCTCGTCGAACCCGGGGCCGACGACGCCGGGGATCTGCAGCGCGGCCTTGAGCGCCTCCCGCTGCAGGTGCAGCTGGGTGTCCCCGGCCTTCGGTGCGGGCAGCGGGGCCCGGCGGCGGGACCGGCCCTCGGCCGGCACCCCGGCGGTCTCGCGCACCCGCCGCACGACGACGGCGATGTCGTCCCACCCGACCCAGCCCGCGAGCCGCCGCGCGTACTCGTCGCGCAGGTCCTCCCGCTTGATCCGGGCGACCAGCGGCACCGTGCGCTGCAGGGCCGCGACCCGGCCCTCGGCGCTGGACAGGTCGTGCGAGCGCAGCTCGGTGCGGATCGCGAACTCGAACAGCGGCTCCCGGCGGGCGACGAGGTCCTTCACCGCGGCGTCGCCGTGGTTGTTGCGCAGGTCGCACGGGTCCTGGCCGTCCGGCGCGACCGCGACGAAGGTCTGCGCGGCGAAGCTCTGGTCGCCCTCGAACGCCTTCATCGCGGCGTTCTGCCCGGCCGCGTCGCCGTCGAAGGTGTAGATGACCTCGCCGCGGTCGAAGGAGTCGTCACCGATCAGCCGCCGGATCACCGAGATGTGCTCGGAGCCGAACGCCGTCCCACAGGACGCGACGGCGGTCGGCACCCCGGCCAGGTGCATCGCCATCACGTCGGTGTAGCCCTCGACCACGACCACCTGCCGGGTCTTCGCGATCTCCCGCTTCGCCAGGTCCAGGCCGAACAGCACGTGGGTCTTGCGGTAGACCGGCGTCTCGGCGGTGTTGAGGTACTTGGCCTCGATGCCGTCGTCGTCGAACAGCCGGCGGGCACCGAAGCCGACGACGTCGCCGCCGAGGTCGCGGATGGGCCACAGCAGCCGCCGGTGGAACCGGTCGATGGCGCCGCGCCTGCCCTCCTTCGCGACCCCGGACTTGATCAGCTCGTCGAGCTGGTAGCCCTGCCCGAGCAGGTGCTTGGTCACGGTGTCCCAGCCGGCCGGCGCGTAGCCGCAGCCGAACTTCTCGGCGGCCGCCGCGTCGAACCCGCGCTCGGACAGGAACTGCACGGCGGCGCGGCCGGCCGGGGTGCGCAGCTGTTCGGCGTAGAACTCGGCGGCCTTGCGGTTGATCTCCAGCAGCCGGGAGCGGGTACCGCGGTCCCGCTGGACCGACGAGCCGCCGCCCTCGTAGGTCAGCCGGACCCCGCAGCGCTCGGCGAGCCGCTCGACCGCCTCGGGGAAGCCGATGACCTCCATGCGCATGACGAAGTCGATGACGCTGCCGTGCTCGCCGCACCCGAAGCAGTGGAACGTTCCGTGCGAGGGCCGGACGGTGAACGACGGCGACTTCTCGTCGTGGAACGGGCAGAGTCCCTTGAGGGACCCGGCGCCGGCGCGGCGGAGCGCCACGTACTCCTCGACGATCTCCTCGACCCGCGTGCGGTTCCGGACCTCGGTGATGTCTGCGTCCCGGATCCGTCCTGCCACGGGCCCGAGTCTAGGCCCGCCGGTCCGGCTCTGGGGCGCGGTCCCGTCCGGGCTCCTCCGGCGCGGGTGCGCGGGAGCCGGGCAGGCGCCCGACGCCGATGAACATGCCGACGAGCGCGATGCCCAGACCCAGCAGGGCCTGCCCGGTCAGCGGCTCGCCGAGGATCGGGACCGCGCACAGCGCCGTCGTCGCCGGGACCAGGTTCAGCAGCGACGACACGAAGACCGTCGAGCGCCAGCGCAGCAGCAGGAACATGAGCACGAAGGCCCCGGCCGAGTTGACGACGCCGAGCCACCCCACCGCCAGCCACGCCCCGCCCGACGGCGGCAGCCAGTGCGCCCCCAGGAACGGCCAGGCCACCAGGGTGGCGACCAGCGAGGTGGCCATCTGGACGACGACGCTCGTCACCACGGGCGTCCGATCGTTGAACCGCTTCTGGTAGAGCGTGCCCGCCGTCAGCGACGCCATGCCCAGCACCGGGAACACCACCGAGCTCCCGAGCCCGGAGCCCAGGTCACCGGCCAGCACGACGTACACCCCGACCGCGCCGACCAGCAGCCCGAGCACCGGCGCGACGCCGACCCGGGTCGCGAGCAGCAGCGGGGTCAGCAGCCCGACGAGCAGCGGGGCCATCCCGAGGATCAGGCTCGACAGCCCGGCCGGGACGCCGGCCGAGAGGCCGGTGTAGACGAACGTGAACTGCCCGACCTGCAGCAGCAGCGCGGTCACCGCGAGGTGCAGCCAGGCCCGGCCGCGGGGCAGCCCGGGTCGCAGTGCCACCGCGGCCACCAGCATCACCGCGAGCGCGATCACGAACCGCCAGAGCAGTACCGCCGGCACGTCCATCGAGCCGGTCGCGATCTTGCCCGCGATGAAGCCGGACGCCCACACCGGGACGAAGAGCACCGCCAGCAGCGGGACGAGCCAACGGGAACCGATCACCCCACCACTGGAACGCATTGCTAAACAGTTCGGCAAGCCGGCGTGGTGTGCACCTCAGCACCGGGACGGGTACGGCGTGTCGACCCGGCGTGCACCCCCGGCCCGGCGAGCATCGACGGGTGCGGCTTCGGACGGGGATGCGGGTCGGTGCCGCGCTGGCGGCGGTGGCGGTGCTGGCCGGGTGTGCGGGACCGGTGTCGTGGCCGGACGCGCTGGACCGGGCGCTCGCCGCCGGGGACACCGGGACGGGTGCGGTCGTGCCCGCCACGGTGGGCCTCCCGGGGCCCGACGCCACCGGGAGCGCGGCGACGTCGCTGGACGCGCTGGCGGTCAAGGGCCGGGCGCCGAAGACCGGGTACGCGCGGGAGGAGTTCGGCCGGCGCTGGGCCGACATCGACCGGGACGGCTGCGACCAGCGCAACCAGGTGCTCGCGCGGGACATGGACGCCGAGACCTTCAAGCCCGGCACCCGGGAGTGCGTGGTGCTCACCGGCACCCTGCCCGACGCCTACACCGGTACCTCGATCCCCTTCACCCGCGGTCAGGGCACCAGCGACAAGGTCCAGATCGACCACGTCGTCGCGCTGTCGGACGCCTGGCAGAAGGGCGCCCAGCAGCTCGACCCCGCGACCCGGGAGCGGCTCGGGAACGACCCGCTGAACCTCGTCGCCGTCGACGGGCCGACGAACAGCCGCAAGGGCGACGGCGACGCCGCCACCTGGCTGCCACCGGACCGCGGGTACCGCTGCGCCTACGTGGCGCGGCAGGTCGCGGTGAAGACCCGCTACCAGCTGTGGGTGACCGACGCCGAGCGGGACGCGATCGACCGGGTGCTGGCGACCTGCCCGGACCGGGTCGTCCCCACCGAGGAGGACGCCGCCCGCCCGGCGGTCACCCTGCGCTGACCCCGCTCCGGCACAGCTCCCGGTGCCGGGCGACCGCCTGCGGGTCGGTGAGCAGCGCGACCTGGTCGACCACGACCCGCAGCCGGGCACGGTCGTCGGGCGCGGCGGCCCAGTCCTGCGCCCGCACCGGATCGAGGCCGCCGGCACCCAGCCGGGTCAGGGTGGCGACCAGCTCGTGCAGCAGCTCGCGCTGCCGGGCCTGCATGGCGAGCCGCTGCGGGTCGCTCATGACGTAGCGGGTCGCGAGCGCCTTGAGCAGGACGACCTCGGCGCCCGCCGCAACCGGGACCACGAGATCGGCGCGGTGGCGGGCGAGCGGGGCGTCGCCGTGGGTGTCCAGGGTGGCGTCGGTGGCCGCGAGCGCGAACCGCCCGACCAGCTCGGAGGTCATCCGCTTCATCGCGACCAGGTCGCCGCCGGTGGCGGTGCGGACGTCGAACCCGCGCAGGGCGCGGACGACCGGCAGCGCGTCGAGCCGGGCGGCGGCCTCGGCGCAGGCACCGGCGTCGGCCCCGAAACCGACCGCGGCCTCCCCGGCGAGCGCGGCCCGCTCGGCGGGCGAGGACAGCACCGCGAGGTCCATCCGGCCGGCCAGGATCGCGTCCTCCACGTCGTGCACCGAGTACGCGACGTCGTCCGCCCAGTCCATGACCTGGGCCTCCATGCTCCGCAGACCGGGACGGGCACCGGCGCGCACCCACTCCAGGGCCCCGACGTCGTCGGGGTAGGCCCCGAACTTGCGCTCGGCACCGCGGCGCGGCCAGGGGTACTTGGTCGACGCGTCCAGCGTGGCCCGGGTCAGGTTCAGCCCGCCGGGCACCCGCTTGGGTTCGAGCCGGGTCAGGATCCGCAGGGTCTGCGCGTTGCCCTCGAAACCACCGCAGGCCCCGGCCGCCTCGTCGAGCGCGCGCTCGCCGTTGTGCCCGAACGGCGGGTGGCCGATGTCGTGCGCGAGACCGGCGGCGTCGACGACGTCGGGGTCCAGACCCAGTTCCTCGGCGATCCCGCGGCCGATCTGGGCGACCTCCAGCGAGTGCGTGAGCCGGGTGCGCGGCATGCCGGTGATCTCGGCACCCTCCCCCGGCCCGACGACCTGCGTCTTGCCCGCGAGCCGGCGCAGGGCCGCGGAGTGCAGCACCCGGGCGCGGTCGCGGGAGAACGGGCTGCGCCGCTCCACCCGGCCGCGCTCGCCGAGCCCCGCGCCCTTCGGCGGCTCGGGATGCCGGCGCTCGACGTCGGCCGGCTCGTAGCCGGGGGCACCGGTCAGCACCGGGACGGCGGGCCCGCTCATCCCAGCCCGCTGCCCGCCGTGTCGACCGAGGCATGGGTCAGCTCATAGAACAACAACGCCCCCGTCTCGCGGTAGATGTAGCGCAGCTGGGTCTCCCGGGTCTGCACGATCGGCCCGCTGCGGGTGGGTGAGGTCCATGCGTCGAGCCCGGCGTCGCGGGCCATGGTGCGGGCCCGGAGGCTGTGCCAGGGATCGGACACCAGCAGTGCCGAGTCCCAGCCCTGCTCGCGCGCGACGGCGGCGACGGACTCCAGGCTCCCGAGCGTGTCGACGCCCTCCGGGACCGCCTCCACCGCCGTGCTCGGCACGCCCCGGCCGAGCAGCCACTCCCGGCTGGCCTCGGCCTCGGTGTAGCGGTCCCCGGCCTGCCCGCCCCCGACCGTCACGATCCGGGGGGCCACGCCGTCCCGGTAGAGCTGTTCGGCGTGCCGGAGCCGGGCACGGAGCACCTCGCTCGGCTCGCCGTTGTACTGGGCGGCGCCGAGCACGACGACAGCATCGGCCGGCCGCTGGTCGTCCACCCTGGCGATCTGCCAGACCCGCAGAGCGGTGACCCCGACCACGGCGAGCAGCATCACGAGCCCACCGGCCACCAGCCGGGCGCCCCAGGTCATGCCGGTGCGCACCGGGCCGCGCGGGGAGCGGGAGGGTGCGGGGGGCCGCGGGGCGGGCGGTGCGCCACCGCCCCAGCCGCGCCGCGAGGACGGTGCGTTCATGCGCCGATCCGCCCCGACGACTCCGCCAGTACCGCCGCCGAGCGCCCGGCCCGCGCGGCGATCACCTCGGCGACGATCGACACCGCCGTCTCCGCCGGGGTGCGGGCGCCGAGATCGAGTCCGACCGGGCCGCGCACCGCGGCCAGCTGGTCGGTGGTGACACCGGCGGCGAGCAGCCGCTCGCGGCGGGCGGCCTGGGTGCGCCGGGAGCCGAGCGCGCCGAGGAACCCGCGCCCGTGGGCGATTCCGGCCAGCAGGATCGCGTCGAACTCCGGCGCGTGGTCGAGCAGCACCAGCACGTCGGCCTCGGTGAACGCGGCGACCGCGGCGTGCGCGGCCGCCACGGTGGTGGCGGTGCGCGCCGACCAGCCCAGCAGCCCGGCCTGGGCGTGCAGCGCGGCACCGAGCGCGCCCTCACCGACGACCAGCACCGAGGGCACCGGCACCCACACGTCGACCAGCACGTCGGCCCCGTCGGCGGTGATCCGCTCGGTCGCCGTGGCTCCACGGCGCAGCAGGCCGCGCGCCTGCTCGACCGCTGCGGCCGGCACGGTGCCGGGTGCACCGTGCTCCTCGGCCAGCTCGGGGCCGGTGAGCACCAGGGCTGCGCCGTCACCGGCCCGGGACAGCAGCGCCGCGGGCCGCGCGGCGGCCAGCGCCGCGCCGAGCGCCAGCGCCGCGCCGGTGGGCAGCGGGTGCGCGAGCAGGGTGGCCCCGCCGCCGCAGGCGAGGCCAGCGCCCAGCGCGGACTCGTCACCGACGAGCGCCTCCCGCCGCGTCGTCGCCCCGGCCGCGGCCCCGGTCGCGAGCGGGTGCGCCGCGGCGTCGAGCGCGCCCCGGTAGACCTGGCCGGCCAGCTCGCCTCCGGTGGTGCCGGCGAGCAGCTGCCCCGCCTCCACCGAGCCGAAGCCGTGCCGGTCGAGGACACGGACGACACCGATCCCGGCGGCGCCGCCCGTGGCCCAGCGCTGCAGCGCGATCCCCAGCTCACGCCGGGGATCGGCCGGTGGGGGCGTCACGGGTGTGGTCACGGGCGTCAGGGTAGCGACGGGGTCTGACAGGACGCTGAGAGCGGGCTCTCGGAGACCACACCGGGAGCGGGCTCTCGGAGACCACACCGGGAGCGGGCTCCCGGGGACCACACCGGGAGCGGGGCTCAGAGCGGGCCGGCGAGGTTCAGCGCGTTGCCGTCCGGGTCCTTCACGTGCGCCACCCGCTGGCCCCACGGCATGTCGTTCGGCGCGCCGTCCACCGTCCCGCCGAGCGCGGTGACCCGCGGCAGCACCGCGTCGACATCGGACGCGGACGCCAGCACGGCGGAGAGCAGGAACCGCTGCGGCCCCTGTGGCGCGGCGGCGTCGCACACCACGCCCAGCCGGGCACCGAGGACGTCCAGCCCCAGGTAGAAGGGCGCGCCCTCGGCGGGGACCCGCTCGGTCTCGGTCGCCCCGAGCAGGTCGCGGTAGAAGCGGGCGAGCCGCTCGCCGTCGGTGCTCACGAGCATCGTCTCCAGCGTCATACCGGTGCCGACCCCCGCGGCCGCCGGTTCTCATCGGTCCGTCCGGGTGACGCACACGACGCGACGCGGGTCCCGCGGAACCGTACGATTCCGGCACGCGTTGTACGCGTCGACGCCCACATCCGAATCCCGAGTCAGGAGTCATGGACCCCAGCGACAGTCCCGGCGCCGTCCGCAGCCACTGCGGACGGCGACCCCGCACCGCCCTCCGTCCCGCCCGCCCGCACGGGCCCGATGACCGGGCGGTGACGCTCCGGTGATCGGCACGATCTCGGGCATCCTGCTCGGTGTGCTCGTCGTCCTGGCGATCACCGCGCTGACCGGCTACTTCGTGGCCCAGGAATTCGGCTACATGGCCGTCGACCGCTCGCGGCTCAAGGCCAGGGCCGCCGACGGCGACACCGGAGCCGCGCGGGCACTCGACATCACCCGCCGCACCTCGTTCATGCTCTCCGGCGCCCAGCTGGGCATCACCGTCACCGGTCTGCTCGTCGGCTACGTCGCCGAGCCGCTGATCGGCAACGGCATCGGCGAGCTGCTCGGCCTGGCCAGCGTCCCGACCGGCGTCGGCGTCGCGATCGGCACCGTGTTCGCGCTGCTGCTCTCCACGGTCGTCCAGATGGTCTTCGGCGAGCTGTTCCCGAAGAACCTCGCGATCGCCCGCCCGGAGCCGGTCGCCCGCTGGCTGGCCCTGTCCACCAAGACCTACCTGGCGCTGTTCGGCTGGATCATCAAGATCTTCGACGCCGCCTCGAACCTGCTGCTGAAGATGCTGCGGATCGAGCCGGTGCACGACGTCGAGCACTCCGCGACCCGGCGGGACCTGGAAGCGATCATCGACGACTCGAAGGACTCCGGGGACCTGGATCCGGAGCTGGCGACCCTGCTGGACCGGGCGGTGGACTTCAGCGACCGCACCGCGCGGGCCGCGATGATCCCCCGGCCCCGGGTGTCCTGGGTGCGGGACGACGCGACGGTCGAGAGCCTGGTCGCGCAGATGGCGGTGCAGCACTCGCGCTACCCGGTGCTCGGCACGCCGCCCGAGGCGGCCGACCCGGACAACGCGCTGGAGCTGGTCGGCGTCGTCTGCCTCAAGGACGTGCTGGCGGCCGGCGAGCGGTTCGGCGACCGGACGTTCGCCGAGGTGCGGGTGTCGGAGCTGATGCGGGCACCCGTGCTCGTCCCGTCCTCGCTGCCGCTGCCGCAGGTGCTGGCCCGGCTGCGTGCCGACGACGAGGAGCTGGCCTGCGTGCTCGACGAGTACGGCGGGCTCGCCGGCGTCGTCACGGTCGAGGACATCGCCGAGGAGCTGGTCGGCGAGATCACCGACGAGCACGACCAGGCCGGCACCGACCAGGCCACCGCGGCCGGCGACGGCTGGGTCGTCCCCGGCGACCGGCACGTCGACGAGGTCGGCAGGCTGATCGACGCCGAGCTGCCCGACGGCGACTACCAGACCGTCGGTGGCCTGGTGATGGCCGAGCTGCAGCGGCTGCCGGAGACCGGTGACGAGGTCGTCGTGGTGATCGCGGCCGACAACCCGGACGACGAGGACCGCGCCCTGCGCCTGACCGTGCACGAGGTCGACCGGCGGGTGCCCTCGGCGGTGCACCTGGTCTGGACCGAGTACTCGGCCAGCGACGACGAGCAGGAGGTCCGGGCGTGAGCACCGTCGAGATCGTGGTGTCCGTGGCGCTCATCGCACTGAGCGCGTTCTTCGTGGCGGTCGAGTTCGCGCTCGTCGCCGCCCGCAACTACCGGCTCGAGGAGGAGGCGCAGACCTCGGCCGCGGCCCGGGCCGCGCTGCGCAGCGCGAAGGACATCTCGCTGCTGCTCGCCGGGTCCCAGCTCGGCATCACCCTGTGCGTGCTGGGCCTGGGCGCGGTGACCAAGCCGGCCGTGGACTACGCGCTGCGCCCGGTCCTGGAGGGCTGGGGGCTGCCCGGCGGGGTGGCCGGCGTCGTGTCGTTCGTGCTCTCGCTGATCGTCGTGACGTTCCTGCACCTGGTCGTCGGTGAGATGGCGCCGAAGTCCTGGGCGATCTCGCACCCGGAGCGGTCGGCGATCCTGCTGGCGCTACCGATGCGGGCGTTCATGGTCATCGCCCGGCCGCTGCTCCTGCTGCTCAACGGCGCGGCCAACGCGTGCCTGCGGGCCGTGGGTGTCGAGCCGGTCGACGAGATGGCGTCCGGCCGCAACGCCGAGGACCTGCGCGAGCTGGTCGACCACTCGGCGAAGACCGGGACGCTCGACCAGGAGCGGCGCGACCAGCTGGTCACCGCACTGGAGCTGGAGCGCACACCGGTGCGGGAGCTCGCGCACGAGCCGTCCGGGGTGTCCGCCGACGACGACGTCGCGGCGATCCAGGACACCGCGCGCCGGACCGGGCACCTGCGGCTCGTCGTCCGTGAGGGCACGGAGCCGATCGGCTACGTGCACGTCCGGGACACGATGACCCGCGAGCCCGGCACCCGGGCCCGGGACCTCATGCGCCCGGTGCTCACCCTGCCGGGCGACACGCAGTACCACACGGCCGTCAACACGATGCGCGACCAGCGCGCGCACCTGGCCCTGGTGCAGTCCGACGACGGGCTGGTCGGCATCGTCACGCTGTCCGACCTCGTCGAGCGGCTGCTGCCCGAGCCCGTACAGGCCTGACACACGACGGTGCCCCCGCCCGGATCCCGGGCAGGGGCACCGTCGTCGTCGGTCCGCGGCTCAGCAGCCGAGCAGCCGGGTGGCCAGGTAGGTCTCGACCTGGTCCAGCGCCACCCGCTCCTGGGCCATCGTGTCCCGCTCGCGGATGGTCACGGCCTGGTCGGTCAGGGTGTCGAAGTCGACCGTGATGCAGAACGGGGTGCCGATCTCGTCCTGCCGCCGGTAACGACGGCCGATGGCCCCGGCGTCGTCGAAGTCGACGTTCCAGTTCCGGCGCAGCTGCGCGGCCAGGTCCTTCGCCTTCGGCGACAGGTCGGCGTTGCGCGACAGCGGCAGCACCGCGGCCTTGATCGGGGCGAGCCGCCGGTCCAGCTTCAGCACGACGCGCTTGTCGACGCCGCCCTTCGCGTTCGGCGCCTCGTCCTCGGTGTAGGCCTCGATCAGGAAGGCCATCATCGAGCGCCCGACGCCGGCCGCGGGCTCGATCACGTACGGCTTGTACCGGGTGTCGCTGGCCTGGTCGTAGAACGACAGGTCCACGCCGGAGTGGTTCGAGTGCGCCGTCAGGTCGAAGTCCGTGCGGTTCGCGATGCCCTCGAGCTCGCCCCACTCCTGGCCGGTGAAGTTGAACCGGTACTCGATGTCGACGGTGCGCTTCGAGTAGTGGGAGAGCTTCTCCTTGGCGTGCTCGTAGTGCCGCAGGTTGTCCGAGGAGATGCCCAGGTCGGTGTACCAGCGGGTGCGCTCGTCGATCCAGTACTGGTGCAGCTCCTCGTCGCTGCCCGGCTCGACGAAGTACTCCATCTCCATCTGCTCGAACTCACGCGTGCGGAAGATGAAGTTGCCCGGGGTGATCTCGTTGCGGAAGCTCTTGCCGATCTGGCCGATACCGAACGGCGGCTTCTTGCGCGAGGTCGTCTGCACGTTCAGGAAGTTCACGAAGATGCCCTGCGCGGTCTCCGGGCGCAGGTAGTGCAGCCCCTCCTCGGACTCCACCGGGCCGAGGAAGGTCTTCAGCATCATGTTGAACTCGCGGGGCGCGGTGAACTGCCCGCGGGTGCCGCAGTTCGGGCAGGGCACCTCGGAGAGGTCGTTCTGGTCGGCCTGCTCCGGGTCGCGGCCCTTGCGCTCGGCGAACTCCTCCGCCAGCTGGTCGGCGCGGTAGCGCTTGTGGCAGGACTCGCACTCGACCAGCGGGTCGGAGAACGTGCCGACGTGGCCGGAGGCGACCCAGGTCTGGCGCGGGAGGATCACCGAGGAGTCCAGGCCGACGACGTCGTCGCGGCCGGTCACCACCGTCTTCCACCACTGGCGCTTGATGTTGTCCTTCAGCTCGACGCCGAGGGGCCCGTAGTCCCACGCCGACCGGGTACCGCCGTAGATCTCCCCGGAGGCGAAGACGAATCCGCGCCGCTTGGTCAGCGCGACGATGGTCTCGATCTTGGCTGAGGTGGGCTTGCTGGCCACAGCGGTACTCCAGGAACGTGGTTCGGACTCCCCCACCGCCACGACGGCCGGATGGGCCGTCCCAGGCTACCGATCCCCCTGTCCACATAACTACACAACCCCGACTCGCAGCTCCGCGCCGTCCGACCGGCGTCCACGGACACGCTCACCGGTTCGGATCCTGCTCACGCGATCGGGTGCGCGTGGCCGGAACGCGTGAGCGTCTCGACCGTCACGGGGTCGTCAGGGAGCGGAGGCGGGTGGCTGTGGGGTCGAAGGGGTCCAGGTCACGCCAGGTCCAGCGGACCACCGCGCGGACACCGGGCTGGGCGCGCAGGGCGTCCTCCCGGTGCTTCTCCCGGAGGACCGCGGTGGCCACGGTCTCCTCGCCGCGCAGCGATCTGCCGTACTTCTCCATACCGTCGAACTCCCCCACGACCCCGTGATCCGGCCACCAGAAGTCGACCCGTCCGACGTGGCCGCCACGGTGGTCGCGCACGACGTGCTGCAGGACGGGCGGCGGTACCCCGAACCGCTGCATGCGGACGCGGCTCCGGGACTCACCGGGTCCGTCGGCGCACCGGTCCGCGAACACGGCGACCGCGCGCGCCCCCGCCGCGCCACGCCGTCCCGCGGCCCGGGCGGCCGCGTCGGTGAGATCGGCAGTGGTGCAGAGACCACGGAACAAGGCGGCGTCGGCGACCGTCACCGCCGTCTCGAACGACGCGGTGCGCGCGAGGTCGGCGACGGTACGGGCCACCGACGTCACCGCGACACCGTCGACGACGGTCACGTCACCGGGCGGCAGCGGGGCGGCCGTGAGACGCAGGCGCGCCGTGGTGCGCCCGCCACCCGCCCGCTCCCGGATGATCTCGACCCTCCGCAACGAGGTGCCCCACACCGGGAGCCCGTGCAGCACCGCGGCGGACGCGTGACCGACCACGGCGCCCGGGCCGAGCAGCGGGAGCGTCGCCGCGACCAGCAGCCGGTGCCGCTCGACGGTGTCCCGTCGCTGCGGGTCCTCGGCGTCGAGGTAGGCACCGGGACGCACCCGGCAGAGCGTTCCCCGTCGCAACGCGGCCCGGATCTCCGCGTCACCGCGCCCCTCGGCCAGGAGGGTCCGTCGCAGGTGCAGTCATCCCATGGCCCGAGCCTGCCCCGCCCGACGGCCGGCGGACGCCCGACCTCGCCACCTGTGGACACCGCCCCTGCCTGTGGACACCCGCGCCGCCGGGCCCTGCACCCCCCGATCCGCTCACGCGATCGGCCGTCGCTCACGGGATCGCGTGAGCGGCGGCGCATCGCGTGCGCGTCCTCTACGCACGACCGGGAAGGGAAGCGGGTCAGGGGGTCAGGAGGGTGGGGTGGTGGATCGGTTCGGTGCCGGGGGTCACCGAGAGGCGGGTCTCGTGGGTGGCCTCGGTGCTGGTGTCCGCCTCGGCGAGGAGGGGGTGGACGTGCTCCCGGACCGCACAGGGCCCGGCGGTAGGCGTCGACGGACTCGAAACGGACGGTCAGCGTCCACTGCTCCCGGTCCTCGATGGCGCGGCCCACCTCGCCGCCCCGGCATCCGGGCTGGGCGGCCAGGAGCTCCAGCGCACGGGCGGCGCGGGCGGTGAACGAGGACTCGTCGGCGGGCGACACGGTGAACCGGCATACCAGCAGCACGGCGCGACGATAACGAACACGCCTACCATGTCGGATGCGGCCGGCACGGCTCGACACGTGCCGGGGGTGTGGCCGCCGCCCCCGGGGACGGGAAACCACCACATGTCAGCCGCCACCACCCCGCTCCCCGACGACCACGCCGGGGAGCACGTCCCGGCGCCGGCGCCCGGTCCCGTCCGGGACCAGCGCACCCTGTCCGCGGCCGGTGACCTGCTGCGTGCGCTCGCCGCGCCGGTCCGGATCGCCATCGTGCTGCAGCTGCTGGAACACTCACGGTGCGTCCACGACCTCGTCGACGCGCTCGGCGTCGCCCAGCCGCTGATCAGCCAGCACCTGCGGGTGCTGAAGTCGGCGGGGGTGGTCGAGGGCGAGCGCAGGGGGCGCGAGGTGGTGTACTCGCTGGTGGACGATCATCTGGCGCACATCGTCGTGGACGCGGTGGCGCACGTGGAGGAGGGCTCGTGACGGACCAGGCGGTGCAGGACGGACCGGCGCGGTCGACCGCCGGCCCGCGCGGTATCCGGGCGACCCGGCAGCGGGCGGCGGTCACCGCGCTGCTCGACCGGATCGAGGACTTCCGCTCCGCGCAGGAGATCCACGAGGAGCTGCGCCGCACCGGCGAGGGAATCGGCCTGACCACGGTCTACCGCACCCTGCAGACCCTCGCCGACGGCGGCGAGGTCGACGTGCTGCGGACGGCGTCCGGCGAGGCCGTGTACCGCCGGTGTGCGACCGAGCACCACCACCATCACCTGGTGTGCCGCCGGTGCGGCGCCGCCGTCGAGATCGAGGGCCCGGCCGTCGAGTCGTGGACGCAGTCGGTCGCGGAGAAGCACGGTTTCACCGAGGTCTCGCACACGCTGGAGATCTTCGGCCTGTGCGCGGGGTGCGCGGCCCAGCGCTCCTCCTGATCCCCTGCGGCCCGGGGCGGGCTCAGAGAGTGTTTGAGAAGATCATGTTGAGGGTGTGACTACGTACTTCTGCTGGCGTCGGGCGGGTTCGCCACGGGCGATGCGGCGGGTGATGGTGTTGATCGCCGCCCAGCGGATCATGGCCTCGGACACTGCGGGGTGGCGTTCGTAGTCGCGGGCCAGGCGGCGGTGTGCGGTGACCCAGGCCAGGGTCCGCTCGACCACCCACCGCCGCGGGAGGACGGCGAATCCGCGCTGCTCAGGCGGTTTGCGCACGATCTCGACGCTGGTGTGCAGGATCGTGGTCGCCCAGTCCAGCAGGCGCCCGGCGAACCCGGCGTCGGCGTAGACGAACCGCACCCTCGTGCGCAGGTAGAGGTCGAGCAGGATCGACTTGGCGCCATCGCGGTCCTGCACCGACGCCGAGCACACCATCGTGGTCAGCAGCAGGCCGAGGGTGTCGGTCACGATGAACCGCTTCCGACCGTTGACCTTCTTCCCGGCGTCATAGCCGCGGGTGTCCCGCCCGACCGTGTCAGCGCCCCTCACCGACTGCGAGTCGATGATCCCCGCGCTGGGTTCGGGGTCGCGGCCCTCATCAGCGCGTAGCTGACGGCGCACGATCGGGAGGATCTGCTCGGTGACCCTCTGCTGCTCCCACCGGTTGAAGTACCAGTACACCGTCTGCCACGGCGGGAAATCCACTGGTAGAGCCCGCCACGCGCACCCGGCGCGCACGACGTAGAGGATCGCATCCACCACATCACGGCGCGCGTGCTTCTCCGGCCGGCCTCCCGCCCCCGCCGCTGGCAGCAGCGGCTCGATCAACGCCCACTGCTCATCGCTGGTGTCCGAGGGGTACCGCCGCCTACGCCGAGCCACTCCTCCACGATGGACCACACCCGGACGCATCCAGCGCAGACACGCCGACCCTTCTCAAACACGCTCTCAGTGCCCGCAGCCGCGTGCGGCCCCCGGACGCCCCGAGCCCGGCCCGTCGAGCGGACGCGGGTCCGGCGTCGGCGCCCAGCGCCCGTCGACGATCGCGTAGGTCCATCCCGGCTCGCGCCGGGCGATCCGGTCCAGCGCGTGTACCAGCCGGTCGACGTCGGACGCGGTGCTCCGCAGCCCCAGCGAGGCGCGGACCGCGTCGCCGCCGGTCAGCCGCTCCAGCAGCGGGTGCGCGCAGAACCGCCCGTCGCGGACACCGATCCCGTGCTCCGCCGACAGCGCCGCCGCGACCAGCCCGGCGGGCAGCTCGCCGAGGGTGAACGAGACGGTGGCGGTGCGGTCCCCGGAGCCGGCCGGGTCGTCGAACACCGACAGGACCCGCAGCCCGGGCACCGTCGCCAGGCCCGCCCGCAGCCGCCGGAGCAGTGCCCGCTCGTGGGCCGGGACGTCCTCGTCGATCAGCGGGTCCAGCTCGCGGCAGGCCGCACCGAGCGCGGCCGAGCCCAGCACGTTCGGTGTGCCGCCCTCGTGCCGCTGCGGCGCCGGCAGCCACTCGGTGCGGGTCCGGTCGCCGTCCACCGCGACCGATCCGACGGCGCCGCCCCCGGCGAGGTGCGGCTCGGCGGTGTCCAGCCAGTCCCGGCGCCCGACCAGGGCCCCGATCCCGTACGGGGCGTAGAGCTTGTGCCCGGAGAGCGCCACGTAGTCCGCGCCCCACCCGGCGAGATCGACCCTGCGGTGCGGTGCGAGCTGGGCCGCGTCCACGCAGACCCGGGCCCCCGCCGCGTGCGCGATCCGGACGATCTCCGGGATCGGCAGCAGCTCACCCGTCACGTTGGACGCGCCGGTCACCGCGACCAGCGCGGCGTCCGGACGCTCGGTGAGCTCGGTGCGCAGCGCGTCCAGGGTCGCGGCGAGCGTCCGGCCGGCCCGCACCACCCGGTGCTCGGTGTGCCGCCAGGCCAGCAGCGTCGCGTGGTGCTCCAGGTCGAGCGTCACCACCGGCCCCGGGACGGCACGGGCCAGCAGGCCGAGCGCGTCGGTGGTGTTCCGGGTGAACACGACGACGTCGTCGGCGCGCGCCCGGACGAACCGCGCGACGTCGGCGCGCGCGTCCTCCACCAGCGCGGTGCAGACCCTCGACGTCCAGCCGGCGCCCCGGTGCACGCTGCCGTGGTAGGGCAGCACCTCGGCGACGTGCGCGGCGACCGCCTCCAGGGCCGGCGCCGACGCCGCGGAGTCCAGGTCGCAGTACCGGACCCGGGACCCGTCGACGACCGGGACGCTCAGGTCGGCGCCGACCACCCGGGGCAGTTCGGCCCGGTGCGGAGCACGGTCCGCGGCCACGTCGCAGGGGGTGTCGGTCAGCAGTGCAGCAGTCATGATCCGGCCTCGCGGGATCTCATGGACCCGGCGGTACGCCCCGGATCCGCGCTTGCCGCCCGCGGGTGTCGCGGCGGCCCGGTCATCACCCGGGGCACCCCACCGCGGAGGAGGGTTGCCGGCCAGCAAGCCGGGGCTTCGCGCTGGCACTCGTGACCTTCGGCGGCGACGCTAGCACGATCCCGCGCCCGCCCGGTGCGGCGTAGGTCACCGACCGTCTCATAACGCGACGCCGGAGCGGGGGCCGCGGCACTAGCGTCGGGCGGTGGAGGTGAGGTCGACGATGACCGACACGCAGGAGGACGGCGCCCCCTCGGCACCCACGTCGGTGCGCCGGATCGACGTGCCCGAATCGGGCGAGCTCGCCCAGCTGGCCGCCGTGCTCGACGACCTGCAGTACGTGCTCCGCTGCTGCGAGCACCTGGTCACCGCGCTCGGCGGGCCGGAGTCCGGCCCGGTCCGGGTGGACGCCGACCCGGCGCTGGTGGAGGCGCTGTGGACCGGTGCCGTCGTCGGCTACGTGCGCTGCTTCTCCGGCCGCACGAAGACCCTGACCCGCGACGACCTGGCCCGGCTGGAGCTGGACGGCGACGTCTCCGGGTTCCACGACATGCTGTCCACCCTGCGCGACCACTACGCCTCCCGGCACGTGAACCCGCGCGAGTCGTACACGGTCGGTGTGGCCCAGTCCAACGACGGCAACCCGCGCGGGGTCGCGGTCGTCTCCACGCCGCGCCCGCAGGTCGACGAGACCACCGTGCGCCTGCTCGGCCGGGTGGCCTACTCGCTGTCCGCCCTGGTCGACGCGCGGATGAAGAAGTCCCAGAACGACGTGCTCGGCGTCGCGCACCAGATGTCTCCGGGCCAGCTGTCTGCGTTGCCCGTGGTGCACCTGGGCGAGGAGGGCACCGGCTGAGCCGCGGCGTGCATGGAACGTCCGGGATCGGCAACCCCGCCGGGGACACATCCGATCCCGCCGAGGAGGACGACCCCATGACCACCCGCACGACCACCCCCGCCGCCGTCCACGCCGCGCTGGAGGGTGTGCACTTCCCGGCCGGCAAGGACGAGCTGGCCGCCGGCGCCGAACGCAACGGCGCGGACGCGGCCACCGTCGAGGCGATCCGCGCGGTGCCCGCTGAGGACTACGGCTCGGTGTCCGACGTCGTCGCCGTGGTCGACACCGCCGACGAGTACGACGAGGAGACCGAGCAGCTCCGCGCCCAGCGCCGGACGCAGCACACCCACAGCGGGCTGTCCGAGGGCACGAAGGACGTGGACCCGGTCAACCCGATCGCCGAGGAGCTGGGCACGAACCGCAAGAAGTAGCGGTGGTGGCTCAGGCCGGGGCCCGCGGGCGCAGCAGGGCGACCGCGGCCGCCCCGGCCAGCACCGACACCAGGATCGTCACCGCCATCGCGACCGCGGTGACCCCGCCGGTCGAGACCAGGGGCGGGACGACCGCGCCGAACGCGAACTGGGCCGTCCCCAGCAGCCCCGACGCCGCCCCGGCCCGCTCGCGCTGCCCGGCGAGTGCCAGTGCAGTGCCGTTCGGCAGCACCAGCCCGACCGCGGCGACGACCAGGAACAGCGGCACGAGCAGCACCCACACCGGCGTCGCGAGCAGCGTCGCGACGAGCAGCCCGACCGCGCCGGCGAGGGCCACCACGACCCCGGCCAGCAGCAGCCGCCGCGGCCCGTGCCGGTCCACCAGCCAGGCGCTGACCTGCCCGGCGACGAGGATGCCGACCGCGTTCACCGCGAACACCGCGCCGTAGGCCTGTGCGCCGAGCCCGTACCCGTCCTGCAGCACGTAGCTGCCCATGGCGATGTAGACGAACATCCCGGTGCAGGTCAGCGCGAGGACGAGGGTCGGGCCGAGGAACGTGCGGTCGGCGGCGACCACCCGCAGCGAGGCGGCCGTCCGGGCCAGCCCACCGGCCCGGCGCCGCTCGACCGGCAACGTCTCCGGCCGGGTCAGTGCGGCGACCAGCAGCAGCACCCCGATCCCGGCGAGCACCCAGAACAGGCCCCGCCAGTCGGTGACCCGCAGCAGCTGGCTGCCCAGCACCGGTGCCACCACCGGCGCCGCCCCGCTCACCACCAGCAGCATCGCGAACATCCGGGCCGCCGTCGCGCCGTCGTAGAGGTCGCGGACCATCGCCCGCGCGCAGACGATGCCGCAGGCCCCGGCCAGGCCGCCCAGCAGCCGGAGCACGAGCAGCAGCTCGATGGACGGCACGAGGGCGCACAGCGCCGACGTCACCGCGAACGCCCCGACCCCGGCCAGCAGCGGCACCCGGCGGCCGAACCGGTCCGACAGCGGCCCGAACAGCAGCTGCCCGCCGGCCAGGCCGACCATGCACAGCGACATCGTGGCCTGCCCGAGCGACTCGGTGGTCCCGAGGTCCCGGGTCAGCGCCGGCAGCGCGGGCAGGTAGAGGTCCAGCGCGAGCGGCCCGAACGAGGTCAGCCCGCCGAGGACGAGCACCTGCGACAGCGGGAGCCGGGCGCGCTCCACGTCAGGCGTCGACGAGCTCGGCGCGCATGCTCGACGCCGAGGAGACCACCAGCATCAGCAGCGTGCCCATCGCCTGCTCGGCCAGGCCGGACGCCGGGAACGCGTAGCGCAGCGTGACGTCCCAGCCGTGTTCCCCGCGCACCACCCGCGGCGTGCCGAACAGCCCCTCGCCGACCCCGAGCCCGACCCGGCGCGGGACGTCGTCGGACGCCAGGTCCCAGGCGACCACACAGGTGAGGTTGAGGACCGGCAGGCCCTCCTCCAGCTCGGTGCCCTGGACCACGCAGAGCACGCCGCCGTGGGCGAAGGTGAGGGCACCGTCGTCGTCGGTCTGCACGTCGTGGAACCGCTCCAGCGCAGCGCGTGCGGTCGCGAGCATCCCGGCGATCACCCCGCCCGTCACGACGACACACCGCTCGCGCCGGCATCGGTGCTCGCGGGGCGACGCTCGGTATCGATGCTCGCGCCCGCGGGGCGACGCTCGGCTGCCCCGCCGAAGCGCCGGTCCCGGCGTGCGTAGATCTCGATCGCCTCCCAGATGTGGCGCCGGTCGAAGTCCGGGAACAGCGTGTCCAGGAAGACCATCTCGGCGTAGGCGCTCTGCCAGAGCAGGAAGTTCGACGTCCGCTGCTCGCCGGAGGAGCGGACGAACAGGTCGACGTCGGGCATGTCCGGCTCGTCCAGGTGCCGGGCCAGCATCTTCTCGTCGATCTTGTCGGGGTTGATCCGGCCCTCGGCGGCGAGCCGGGCCAGCTGCCGGACCGAGTCGACGATCTCGGCGCGGCCGCCGTAGTTCACGCACATGGTGAGGTCGAGGACGTCGTTGTGCTTCGTCCGCTCCTCCGCGACCTCCAGCTCCTTGATCACCGACCGCCACAGCCGCGGGCGGCGCCCGGCCCAGCGGACCCGGACGCCCATCGCGTCCATCTCGTCGACCCGGCGGCGGATGACGTCGCGGTTGAAGCCCATGAGGAACCGGACCTCGTCCGGGCTGCGCCGCCAGTTCTCGGTGGAGAACGCGTACGCCGACAACCAGCGCACCCCGACGTCGATGCAGCCGCGGGCGACGTCCATGAGGGACTCCTCGCCACGCTTGTGCCCCTCCGTGCGGGGCAGGCCGCGGGCGTTGGCCCACCGGCCGTTGCCGTCCATCACGAGGGCGACGTGGCGCGGGACCAGCTCCCGCGGGATCTCCGGCGGCCGCGCGCCGGACGGGTGCGGCGGAGGGGGCTGGAACGGCACGGGACCACCCTACGTCCGGCCGGGCCGGGGCCCGCCCGCGAGGGCGGTCACCGGGTGAGGTTACGGAACTCCTCGTCCGGTTCCTCCCGCTGCGGCCAGGCCGGGACCTGCGGGTCGCCCAGCCGGTCCATCGCCTCGCGCACCCCCCGGTTCCCCCGGGCGCGCTCGGTCTCCGAGATCGGGTCGGACTCCTCGGGCCGGATCACCGGCAGCATCGGGATCGCCGGCCAGTCACCCTCCTCGGTCCGGGCCCGGACCTGGCGCATCGCGCGGGTGGGGCCGTCCTGCGGCGACTCGGGCAGCACCTCGGTACGCACCGGGATCTGCTGGGTCGGCGCTACCGGGATCCGCTGCGTGGTGGCGGGGAGCCTGCGGGTTGTGCCCTCGGTCCGGCCACCACCGTCGCGCGGGGTGTGGGGTCGCGTCACGACTGCCTCTCCGTCGACGGGCTGGGGTCCCCTCGATCACGGGATCGTAACGAGTTCCGGAGTCGGTTGCCCGTCCACCAGGATGATCACCCGGTGGAGTCGGCGGATGTGTCGTGCAACGCGTCCGGCGGCGCGCCGGGCCGGACGGACCGGCGGGGCCGGACCGTTCGTCGGCCCGATCCCCCCGCTCGTCAGCGCGCAGTGCGCGCGACGATCACCGCGCGGCGGCCGGGCCGGGGCCGGGCTCCGGCAGCGACACCGCCGTCGCGGTGCCCGGCGGGCCGGAGTCCCCGGACGGGCCCGCTCCCGGCGGGTCGCCGGTGCCGGACGGGGACGCCGTCTCCCGGCGCCGCCGGTCGACCAGGGGCAACGACCGCAGCTGCCGTTCCAGGTGCCACTGCAGGTGCGCCGCGACCAGCCCGCTCGCCTCGCGGCGGGTCGGCGAGCCGGCCGCGTCCGCGGTCGGCCAGTCACCGTGCAGCAGCGCCCCGAGCAACATCACGGTCTCCGCCGCCGGGGTGACCGAGCCGGGTGGCCGGCAGCGGGGGCACACCATGCCGCCGCCGGCCACCGTGAACGCCCGGTGCGGTCCCGGGGTCGCGCACCGGGCGCACTCCGACAGCGAGGGTGCCCACCCGGCGTGGCTCATCGCCCGCAGCAGGAACGCGTCGAGCACGAGCGCGGGCTCCCGGACCCCGTCGGCCAGCGCCCGGGTCGCGCCGAGCAGCAGCAGGTAGACCCGCAGCGCGGGCTCACCCTCCTCGGACACCAGCCGGTCCGCGGTCTCCAGGATCGCGCACCCGCACGAGTACGCCGACCAGTCCGCGACGACGGCGGGCGCGAACGCGTCCACGGTCTGCGCCTGGGTGACGACGTCCAGGCTGCGGCCGGTGTAGCACTGCACGTCGACGTGGTTGAACGGCTCCAGGCGCGCGCCCCATCGGGACCGGGTGCGCCGGACGCCCTTGGCCACCACCCGGATCTTGCCCCGCTGCCGGGTCAGCATCGTGACGATCCGGTCGGCCTCGCCCAGCTTCTGGACCCGGAGGACGATCCCGGTGTCGCGGTAGAGCTGGGCCATGCGCCCCAGCCTAGAACGTCCTCAGAAGCCCAGCTTGCGCAGCTGCTTGGGATCCCGCTGCCAGTCCTCGGCGATCTTCACGTGCAGGTCCAGGTGCACCCGGGTGCCCAGCAGCTTCTCGATCTGCCGCCGGGCGTCGGTCCCGACCTGCTTGAGCCGGGCCCCGCCGCGGCCGATCACGATGCCCTTCTGGCTGGACCGCTCGACGTAGATGATCGCGTAGATCTCCAGCAGGTCCTTCTTCTCGATCGTCTCCTCGACGACGACGGCGATCGAGTGCGGCAGCTCGTCCCGCACGCCCTCCAGCGCGGCCTCCCGCACCAGCTCGGCCACCAGGACATCGGTGGGCTCGTCGGTGAGATCGCCGTCCGGGTAGAGCTGCGGGCCCTCCGGGAGCAGCCCCACCAGCAGGTCCGACAGCAGCTGGACCTGGAACCCGGACTGCGCCGACGTCGGGACGACCTCGGCGAAGTCCATCAGCTCCGAGACCTCGGTGAGCCGCTCGGCGACCTGCTCCGGGCGGGCCACGTCGGTCTTGGTGACGACCGCGACCACCGGGGTGTGTGCGGCGATCTTCCGCAGCTCCCCGGCGATGAACCGGTCCCCCTTGCCGACCTTCTCGTTCGCCGGCACGCAGAACCCGACGACGTCGACCTCGGCCCAGGTCTCGCGGACCAGGTCGTTCAGCCGGGAGCCGAGCAGCGTCCGCGGCCGGTGCAGGCCGGGGGTGTCGACCAGCACGATCTGCGCGTCGGAGCGGTGCACGATGCCGCGGATGGCGTGCCGGGTGGTCTGCGGGCGCGACGAGGTGATCGCGATCTTCTGCCCGACGAGTGCGTTGGTCAGCGTGGACTTGCCCGCGTTGGGCCGGCCGACGAAGCAGGCGAACCCGGAACGGAAGCCCTCGCCGCCGGGCTGTTCGACGGTCATGCGGCACCCAGCCGGTCGAGGATCTCGCGGCCGATCGGCAGGGCCGCGGTCGCCGCCGGCGACGGTGCGTTGAGCACGTGCAGGATCGACCCGGGGCGCCCGGCGCCGTCCGGGCCGTGCTGGTCGAGGAACAGGAAGTCGTCGACCAGGGTGCCGTCGGCCTTGACCGCCTGGGCGCGGACCCCGGCACCCGCCGGGTGCAGGTCCTCGGCGGTCACGTCGGGGAGCATCCGCTGGATCTGGGCGACCATCGCCCGCGTCGACAGCGACCGCCGTACCTCACCGATCCCGTACCGCCAGTGCTTGCGGGCGACCTTGAGCATGCCCGGGTAGGTCAGGGTGCCGAGCAGCTCCTTCGGCTTGACCGTGGTCCAGTCGTAGCCCTCGCGGGCCATCGCCAGCACGGCGTTCGGACCGGCGTGCACGTGGCCGTCGATCCCCCGGGTGGCGTGCACCCCGAGGAACGGGAACGCCGGGTCCGGTACCGGGTAGATCAGGCCGCGGACCAGCGAGGCGGCCCGCTCGGAGAAGCCGGAGTACTCCCCGCGGAACGGGATGATCCGGACCCCGGGGTCGGCGCCGGCGAGCCGGGCGAGCTCGTCGCAGCGCAGCCCGCCGCAGACCACGACCCGTGAGCCGAGCAGATCGCCGGAGTCGGTGCGGACCACGACGTCGCCCGGGCGGCGGGCGAACCCGGTCACGGTGCGGCCGAGGTGCACCTCACCGCCGTTCTCACCGACGAGCTCGGCGAGCTTCTCGGCGATGGTGCGGTAGTCGCAGATCCCGGTGGACGGGACCCACAGCGCCGCGAGCCCCCGCACGTCGGGCTCGTGCTCGCGCATGCCGTGCTCGTCGAGCCGGTGGTTCTCGACGCCGTTGGCGTCCCCGCGCCGGGCCAGCTCGTCGAGCCGGGGCAGTTCGTCGGGCTCGGTCGCGACGACCAGCTTTCCGCACACCTGGTGCGGCAGGTCGTGCTCCCGGCAGAACGCGACGGTCTCCGCGCAGCCGCCGACCGCGAGCCGGGCCTTGTAGCCACCCGGCGCGTAGTACAGCCCGGAGTGGATGACGTTGGAGTTGTTGCCGGTCTGGTGGTTCGCCGGCCGCGACTCCCGCTCGACGACCGCGACGGAGCGCCCCGCCCGGGTCGCCGCGTAGGCGGTCGCCAGGCCGACGATCCCGCCGCCGACGACCACCAGGTCGTAGGACGGCGTCGCGGGCAGCCCGGTCACGCGGTACGTCCCGGCGTCGGCACGGTCGTGGGTGCAGCCATCGTTCCTCCTCCGGCCCCGGCGTCTCCCGGGACCGTCCTTCCTGCTCGTCGTGCTCCCGCGCCGCGGGGGACCGGCTCAGGCCCGGCCCGCGGCGTCGCCGGCATGCGCGGTGGGGTCACCCGCGACCGGGTCCGGCACGTCGTCCTCGGAACGGCCCTCGGAACGGCCGTCACCGGCGTCCGGGCCGCCGTCGAGGTCGGCCGGGTCGATCGGGGTCACGAGGACCGAGGTGATGCGGATCCGGCCGCGCGCGTCCTTGCCGCCCTCGCCCTCCAGCCGCAGCAGACCCTCGACGTCGGCGGTCGCGCCGGGCAGCGGGACCTTGCCGAGCCGCTGGGCCAGCAGGCCACCGACGGTGTCGACGTCCGCGGCGGCCAGTGCCTCGCGCAGCTCGTCCTCCCGCGGGGTGCCGCGGAAGCGCCCGGCGAACAGCTCCTCCAGGTCCTCCACCGGGACCCGGGAGGCGACCCGGAACGCACCGTCGCCGGCGTCGGCGACCTCGGGCACCTCCTCGGTGTCGTACTCGTCGGTGATCTCACCGACGATCTCCTCGAGGATGTCCTCGATGGTGACGACGCCCGCGGTCCCGCCGTACTCGTCGACCACGACGGCCATGTGGTTGCGGGTGCGCTGCATCTCCCGCATCAGCTCGTCGCTGCGCTTGGAGTCCGGGACGAACGCCGCCGGGCGGATGATCTCCAGCAGCGACTTCTGCGCCGCGCCGCGGAACTGCGCGTCGTCGCGGGCCCGCACCAGGTCCTTGAGGTAGGCGACGCCGACGACGTCGTCGATCCCCTCGCCGAGCACCGGGATCCGCGAGTAGCCGCTCTTCAGCGCCAGCCGCAGCACCTTGTCCACGGGGGTGTCGCGCTCGGTCCAGATCACGTCCGGGCGCGGGACCATGATCTCCCGGACCGGGGTCTCCCCCAGCTCGAACACCGAGTGGATCATCTTGCGCTCGCCCTCGTCGACGACGCCGCGGTTGCTGGCCATGTCGACGAGCTCGCGGAGCTCGATCTCGGTGGAGAACGGCCCGTCCCGGAAGCCGGGCCCCGGGGTGATCGCGTTGCCCACCAGGATCAGCAGCTTCGCCAGCGGTGAGGCCACCGTGCCCAGCGCACGGATCGGCGCGGCGAGCAGCAGCCCGATCCGGTACGGGTGCTGACGGCCGAGGGTGCGCGGGCCGACGCCGATGAGGACGTAGCTCGCGAGCACCATGATCACGCCGGTGAGCAGCAGCCCGATCCAGGGCGCCGGGAACAGCGGCGCGAGCACGATCGCCAGCAGGATCACCGCGGCCGTCTCGCACGTCACCCGCAGCAGCATCAGCAGGTTGACGTGCCGCGGCCGGTCGGTGACGACGGCGGCGAGCGCCCGGCCACCGGCCCGGCCGGCCCGCACGACCTCCTCCACCCGGGCCCGGGAGATCGACATCAGCGCGGAGTCGGCGGCGGCGAACAGCCCCGCGAGCAGGACGAGCAGGACCGTCGTCAGCAGCAGCCAGACGGTGCTCACTTCTCGTCCTCGAACCCGGCGGCACCGAGCAGCCGGTCGTCGGTGCGACGCTGGGCGTCGCGGGCCATGGACTGCGCCCGGTCGTCGCGCCAGCGGACCAGCAGCCGGTTCTGCAGCGCGAACATCTCGCGCTCGTCCTCCGGCTCCAGGTGGTCGTAGCCGAGCAGGTGCAGGATCCCGTGCACGGTCAGCAGGTGCAGCTCGTCGGCGAGGGTCTGCCCCGCCTTGCGCGCCTGCTCCCTCGCGAACGCCGGGCAGAGGACGACGTCACCGAGCAGCGCCGGGCCGAGGTCCGGTGCGTCCGGCCGGCGGCCGTCGTCGGCGAACGAGTCCATCGGGAACGCCATCACGTCCGTCGGCCCCGGCTCGTCCATCCAGCGGACGTGCAGTTCCTCCATCGCGTCCAGGGCGACGGCGGTGATGGCCAGCTCCGCCGCCGGGTTCACCTTCATCGCGTCCAGCGCGTACCGGGCGACCGACACGATCTGTGCCTCGTCGATCGCGATCCCGGACTCGTTGACGACCTCGATGCTCACGCCGGCGTCGCCTCAACCCACCTGTCTCGTCCACAACTGTCCCGGCCAGCGTAGTCGGGGCCGTGCGGGTCAGCGGCGGCGGCCGCCGTGCCGGGTCGGCGGACCGTTGCGCGGGGCCCCGTTGCCGCCGTTCACGGCGGCGCGGCGGTCGGCGACCGCGTCGAACCGGGCGTAGGCGTCGACGATGTCGGAGACCAGCCGGTGGCGCACCACGTCGGCGCTGTCGAGGTGGGAGAAGTGCACGTCGTCGACGCCGTCCAGGATGTCCTGCACGACGGCGAGCCCGGACCGGGCGCTGCCGGGCAGGTCGACCTGGGTGATGTCGCCGGTCACCACGATCTTCGAGCCGAAGCCGAGCCGGGTGAGGAACATCTTCATCTGCTCGGGCGTGGTGTTCTGCGCCTCGTCGAGGATGATGAACGCGTCGTTCAGGGTGCGGCCGCGCATGTACGCCAGCGGCGCGACCTCGATCGTCCCGGCGGCCATCAGCTTCGGGATCGAGTCCGGGTCGAGCATGTCGTGCAGCGCGTCGTACAGCGGGCGCAGGTACGGGTCGATCTTCTCGAACAGCGTGCCCGGCAGGTAGCCGAGCCGCTCCCCCGCCTCGACCGCGGGCCGGGTGAGGATGATCCGGTTGACCTGCTTGGCCTGCAGCGCCTGGACGGCCTTGGCCATCGCCAGGTAGGTCTTGCCGGTACCGGCCGGGCCGATCCCGAAGACGATCGTGTGCACGTCGATCGCGTCGACGTAGCGCTTCTGGTTGAGCGTCTTCGGGCGGATGGTCTTGCCGCGCCGGGACAGGATGTCCAGGCTCAGCACCTCGGCCGGGGACTCGCCCATCCGCTCGTTCGCCGCCGAGTCGGCGTCGGCCAGCATGCCGACGGTGCGGCGGACGGTGTCGGCGCCGACCAGCTGGCCACGCCCGGCCAGCGTGATGAGCTCGGCGAAGACGCGCTCGGCGAACGCCACGTCGGCGGGCTCGCCGGACAGGGTCAGCTCGTTGCCCCGGACGTGGACGTCGGCCGTCAGCTCCTCCTCGGCGGCCCGCAGGCTCTCGTCGCGGGAGCCCAGCAGCGCGAGCAGTGCGGTGTCCGGCACCGCCATCCTCGACCGGACGGTCCCGCCCTGATCGACGTCGGACCGCAGGTCGGTCCGGGATGCGGGGCCGGGTTCGGTACCGGTCAAGGGTGCGATCGCCTACCTCGGGAGTCGGAGTGGGAGCCGGTGTCCTGGCACCGGCGATGGTACCCGCCCCGGCCCCGTCGGCACCCCCGCATTCCGGCTAACCGGCGAGTCGCTGCACGGCCGCCAGGCTCGCGGCCCAACCCGGGTGCGCGACGTCCACCAGCTGCATGTGGTCGGCGCCCTCCACCCGGACGAGCTCGGAGCGGTCCCCGGCGGCCGTGGCCCCGGCGACGAACTCCTCGCTCTGCGCGATCGGCACCACCGCGTCCGCGCTGCCGTGCACGCACACCGAGGGCACGCCGAGCGGGACCGCCTCGGCCGGGCTGACGGCCCGGTACCGGGCCGGGTCGGCGCCCGGCGTGGTGGCCACCAGGTCGTCGACGGCGGTCCGGTCCCCGGTCCGCCGGAAGGACGCCAGGTCCAGTACCCCGGCCTGGGTGACGACACCGGCCGGGCGCACCGCCGGGCCGGCGCCGGGCTGCCCGGCGGCCAGCCCGGCGCGCATGGCCAGCCACGCGGCCAGGTGCCCGCCCGCGGAGTGCCCGAGCACGACGATCCGGCGCAGGTCGATCCGGGTGCTGCCGAGCGCGGCGAGCCGGTCCGCGGCTTGCGCGACGTCGTCGAACGTCGACGGCCAGCCCCCGCCGCCGCCGATCCTGCGGTACTCGATGTTCCAGGCGACGTACCCCGCGGCGACCAGGGCGGCCGCGGCCGGGCGCATCACCGTGAGATCGGTGTCGGCGCGCCAGAAGCCGCCGTGGACGACGATCACCGTCCCCTTCGGCAGGCCGCGCGTGCGCGGGAACGTGATCTCGCCGAACTGCTCGGGCTGCCCGCCGTAGTCGATCCGCTCCGGCTGGGCCGGGGCCTCGGCGGACCGGGACCGCGGCGGCGGCTCGGCGGCCTCGTCGGAGCCGCCGCACCCGCCGAGCACCGGGGACGCGGCCGCCGCACCGAGCAGCAGGCCGAGGGTCCGGCGCCCGAACCGGGTGCTGTGCTCTGGATCACTCACGCCGCGGATCATGGCAGGTCCGCACCGCGAACACGAGCGGGGCGCCGCGGGCGACGAGATCGACGGGCCCGGCCACGCGGCGGCCGGACCGCCCCGCGCGGCGGCGCCGGTCAGGTGTCGGCGGACCAGCGCCCGGTGCGCACGGCGAGCGCGCCGAGCGCGACGCAGGCCGCGGTGGAGGCGCGCAACACCTCGGGGCCCATCCGCACCGGGACCGCCCCGGCCGCGGTGAGCCGCTCCAGCTCGGCGTCGTCGACCCCGCCCTCCGGTCCGACGGCCAGCAGGATCTCGCCGGCGGACGGCAACGCCACCCGGGCCAGGCCGGTCCCGGCGGACTCGTGCAGGACCAGCGCGGCGTCCGCGGACCGGACGCGCTCGGCCAGCCCGGCCGTCGTGACGGGGTCGGACACCTCCGGCTGCCACGGGCGCCGGGCCTGCTTCGCGGCCTCGCGCACCGTCGAGCGCCAGCGTTCGAGCGCCTTGGCGCCGCGCGGGCCGTCGTCCCAGCGGGCGACGCAGCGCGCGGCCCGCCACGGCAGCACGCCGTCGGCGCCGGCCTCGGTCGCGGTCTCCACGGCGAGCTCGCCGCGGTCGCCCTTGACCAGGGCCTGCGCGACGACGACCCGGACCCGCGGCGCGGGGACCCGGGTCCGGTCGAGGATCCGGACCGTGGGCGCGTCCCGGCCGGCCGCGGCGGCCATCTCGGCGCGCGCGAACCCGCCCCGGCCGTCGGACAGGACCAGCGACTCGCCGGGCCGCAGCCGGCGCACGGTCACCGCGTGCCGGCCCTCCGGACCGTCGAGCAGCGCCTCGCCGCCGGGCCCCGGCAGCTCGTCGACGTCGGGGACCAGGAACAGCGGCGCCGTGGTCACCGGCTCAGCGCCCGCCCCAGGTGTCGCGCAGCCGGGAGAACAGGCCGTGCCCGTTGCGCGCGCCACCCAGGAGGTCCGGCTGCTCCTCGCCGCGCAGCTTCGCCAGCTGGCGCAGCAGCTCGGTCTGCTCCTTGTCCATCCGGGTCGGCACGGCCACCTCGACGTGCACGAGGAGGTCGCCGTGGCCGTCCACCCGGCCGGTCGAGCGCAGCCGCGGCATGCCCTTGGCCCGCAGCGTCCGCACCGAGCCGTGCTGGGTGCCCGCCTCGATGTCGAGCTCCTGCACGGTGCCGTCGAGCAGGGCCAGCGGCAGCGTGGTGCCGAGCGCGGCGGCGGTCATCGGCAGCGGCAGCGTGCAGTGCAGGTCCGACCCGTCCCGGGTGAAGATCTCGTGCTGCGCCTCCTCGACCTCCACGTAGAGGTCGCCGGCCGGGCCGCCGCCGGAGCCGACCTCGCCCTGCCCGGCGAGCCGCACCCGCATGCCCTCCGCCACACCGGCGGGGATCTTCACCGCGACGGTGCGCCGCGAGCGGACCCGGCCGTCGCCGGAGCACTGGCGGCACGGGTCCGGGATGACCTCGCCGAACCCGCGGCAGGTCGGGCACGGACGGGCCGTGACGACCTGGCCGAGGAAGGAGCGCTGCACGCTCTGGATCTCCCCGGACCCGCCGCAGGTGTCGCAGGACGCCGGCCGGGTGCCCTCGGCGCAGCCGGAGCCCTTGCACAGCGTGCACAGCACCGCGGTGTCCACGGCCAGGTCGCGCTGCACGCCGGCGGCGCAGTCCTCCAGCGTCAGCTCCATCCGGATCAGCGCGTCGGCGCCCGGCTGGACCCGGCTGCGCGGCCCCCGGCCGCGGCCGCCGCCGGCCGAACCGCCGAAGAACGCGTCCATGATGTCGCTGAACCCGCCGAACCCGCCGAACGGGTCGCCGCCACCGGCGCCGCCCCCACCCCCGCGCGGGTCCATCGGGTCGCCGCCGAGATCGACGATGCGCCGCTTCTCCGGATCGGTCAGGACCTCGTAGGCCGTGCTGACCTCGCGGAAGCGTTCCTGCGCCGCCGCATCCGGATTGACGTCGGGGTGCAGCTCGCGGGCGAGCTTGCGGTACGCCCGCTTGATCTCCGAGGCGTCGGCGCCGCGTTCGACGCCCAGGATCCCGTAGTAGTCGCGTGCCACCTGGCTTCTTTTCCCTCTAGGTCCTTCGTTCGCTGCGGCGGAGCTGTCCGCCGATTACCGCCCGGTCAGGATCTCACCCACGTACCGGGCAACCGCATGCACCGCCGAGATCGTCCCCGGGTAGTCCATCCGGGTGGGGCCGACGACACCCATCCCACCGAGCGGAGTACCCGCCCCGTACCCGACGGTGACGACCGACGCCGTCCGCAGGTCCTCGGCCTCGTTCTCCTCACCGATCCGTACCGTGACCAGCCCGGACTCCGCCGACGCCGCAAGCAGCCGCATGACCACGACCTGCTCCTCCAGCGCCTCCAGCACCTGGCGCAGCGAGCCCGGGAAGTCGGCGTGGCCCCGGGTGAGGTTGCCCGTGCCGCCGAGCACCATCCGCTCCTCGGGGTGCTCGACCAGCGTCTCGATCAGCACCGTCGCCACCTGGGTGAGCGTCATCCGCAGGTCGTCCGGGCCGGTGCCGGGCAGCTCCGCGACGGCCGCCGACGCCTCGGCGAGCTTCCGCCCGTTCAGCGCGTTGGCCAGCATCTCCCGCAGCCGCACGACGTCGGCCTCGACGAGCACGTCCCCCAGGTCGACGACCCGCTGGTCGACCCGCCCGGAGTCGGTGATCAGCACCAGCATCAGCCGGGCCGGGGTGAGCTGCACGACCTCCAGGTGCCGCACCGTCGACCGGGTCAGCGTCGGGTACTGGACGACGGCGACCTGCCGGGTCAGCTGGGCCAGCAGCCGGACCGAGCGGCGCAGCACGTCGTCGAGGTCGACCGCGCCGTCCAGGAACGACTGCACCGCCCGCCGCTCCGCCGAGGACAGCGGCTTGACCTGCGCGATCCGGTCGACGAACTGGCGGTAGCCCTTGTCGGTCGGGATCCGGCCGGCGCTGGTGTGCGGTTGGGCGATGAGCCCGTCCTCCTCCAGCACCGCCATGTCGTTGCGCACCGTGGCGCTCGACACCCCGAGGTTGTGCCGGTCGACGATCGCCTTCGATCCCACCGGCTCCTGGGTGGAGACGTAGTCGGCGACGATGGCCCGCAGTACGGCGAACCGCCGGTCGTCGGCGTTCATCCCGGCACCTCCCCCGTCACCTGTCCTGTTGTCCCGGCCGTGCGAATCCGGTGTACCTCACCCAGTGTAGGTGCCGTCCCCGACGGCCCGCCGGGACGCGCGGGCGCTCAGACCCGGACCGGGCCGTCGTCGGCGACGAGCAGGTCGGTGACCACCCGGTCGGCGAGCAGCCGGCCGCGGTCGGTGAGCACCGCGCGGCCGGTCGCGTGCACCGCGGGGTCCAGCAGCCCCTCGGCCGCGGCCCGGACGGCGGCGGCGCGGCCGCCGTCGTCGAGCAGGTCCAGCGGCATGCCCTCGGCCAGCCGCAGCCGCAGCATGACCCGCTCGGTGTGCCGCTCGGCCGCGGTCAGCTCCTCCCGGCCGGCCTCCGGCACCGCACCCTCGGCGAGCAGCCCGGCCCAGCGGGCCGGGTGCTTGACGTTCCACCAGCGCACCCCGGCCAGGTGCGAGTGCGCACCGGGGCCGACGCCCCACCAGTCGCCGTCGCGCCAGTAGCCGAGGTTGTGCCGGCACTCGCCGCCGGGCCGGGACCAGTTCGACACCTCGTACCAGTCCAGGCCGGCCGCGCGCAGCCGGGCGTCGAGGATCTCGTAGCGGGTGGCGGCCACGTCGTCGTCCGGCGCGGGCAGCTCGCCGCGACGCACCCGGCGGGCCAGCGCGGTCCCGTCCTCGACGATCAGCGAGTAGGCCGACACGTGGTCGACCCCGGCCTCCAGCACGGCGTCGGCGGAGCGGCGCAGGTCGTCGTCGGTCTCGCCCGGCGTGGCGTAGATCAGGTCCAGGTTGACGTGGGTGAACCCGGCGGCGGCCGCCTCCCGGGCCGCCGCGACCGCCCGGCCGGGGGTGTGCCTGCGGTCCAGGACGGCGAGCACGTGCCGGGCCGCGGACTGCATGCCCAGCGAGACCCGGGTGTAGCCACCCGCCCGCAGGCCGTCGAAGAACTCCGGCGAGGTCGACTCGGGGTTGGACTCGGTCGTCACCTCGCAGCCGGGCGCGACCCGGAACTCCGACCCGATGGCGGCCATCACCGCGGACAGCCGCTCGGCCCCGATCAGCGACGGCGTGCCGCCCCCGACGAACACCGTGTCGACCACCCGGTCGCCGACGGTCCGGGCCGCCAGCGCGATCTCCCGGCGCGCCGCGGACAACCAGCCGTCCGGGGACGACGCGTCGCCGGCCAGCTCCGAGGCGGTGTAGGTGTTGAAGTCGCAGTAGCCGCAGCGGGTCGCGCAGAACGGCACGTGGACGTAGATGCCGAACGGCGTTCCCGACGGATGCTGCACGCCGACGAGTGTGCCAGTGCCCTCCGCCCGGTCACGGCCGATGGGCGGCGATCGCCGTCCGGAGCGCCTCGCCGTCGTATCCGGCCAGCGGGTACTCGATCGTTCCCCGCGAGGTCTCCAGCACGTCGAGCACGGCGGAGTCGTACGGCCGGGAGGTGATCCGCAGGTGCAGCCGCTGCCGGGACGACCGCCCGGTGCCCTGCGACCGCGGGTCCGGCCCGACCCGCACCTCGGCGACCGCGATCCACGCCCACGGCAGCCGGACCGGGCGGTCCGGCTGGGACGGCAGCACCAGCGTGATCCCGTACGGGCCGACGTCGACCCGGGACCGGAAGCGGAACCGGGCAGTGTGGGCCACCAGCGCCGCCGTCACGCCGAGCGCCAGTACGCCGGAGCCGACGAGGTAGGCCTGGTGGAACGGGTTCCCACCCTCGCCGAGTGCGCGGACGAACACGTATCCGGCGCCGAGCGTGCTGAGCACCGCGAACAGCAGAGGCATGAGGAGGATGCCCTTCGGGGGCCGGAAGGAGACGGCCGCGGGCGGCCGGGACGGTGCAGCCGCGCGCGGCCGGGACGGTGCAGCCGGGAGCGGCCCGGGCGATCCGGCGGAGCGCGGTGGGACGGTCCGGTCGTCCGTGCCGGGCTGCGCGTGGTCTCCCGCCCGGTCACCGTCGTCATCGACCGTCGCGGTCTCCGCGCCGGACCAGTACCGGGCCCGGTGGGCGGCGACCGCGTTGGCGACGGCCACGGGATCGAAACCCGCCAGGTCCAGCCGGAGATCGGCGCGCCTGGCCCGGACGATCAGGACGAACCGGTGGGGGTGTCGCTGCCGCGGGTGACCGAGCTGCTTCACCCACATGCTCGTCAGGTCCGCCGTCGGTACGTGCACGGACGTCGTCCAGCCCTGTGTCGAGAGACCGTCCCGGTCGAGCGTGATCCGGCGGTGCGGTGCCCGTGCGAGGCCGTGCAGATCGCGTGCGGCGGGCACGACGGTGAGCACGGCCATGATCGCGGGGACCAGTGCGCGCATCGCCGGGCCGGCGGTCGCCACCCAGGCCACCGCCCAGACCGCGAACCCCACCATGATCATCACCTCGGTGCAGGCGCGGACCCGGAGGCGCTGCAGACGGGTGGGCGACGCCGTGCGGACGATCGGCGGCCAGGACCGCGGAGCGGCCGGCTGCGCCTCGGGCGAGATCATGACGCGAATTCTGCGACGGACCGCGGGCCACCGTGGCCGAACCGGGAACTCAGCCCGGCTGCGGGCGACGGCGGGCGACGGCGGCGCCCATCTCGTCGTGCGGGAAGCCGTACAGCGGGTAGACCACCACGCCCGGGGCGGACTCCGTGCGCTCGAGGACCGCGACGTCGTGCGGGCGCTCGGTGAGCCACAGGTGCAGGTGGTCGGCGTAGAGCGGCCTCCGGGCCGGGTTCCGTGGCGGGGTCGCCCCGGACAGCAGGATCACGTCCTCGATCCACTCCCACCGGAGCAGGACCGGGCGGTGCGGCTGGGAGGCGAGGAGCAGCTCGATCCCCTCGAGGCCGATGTCCACCCGCGAGCGCAGCCGGATCCGCAGCGCGGGCGCCACCATCAGGCACACCGCGCACAGGGTCGCGAGCCCGATGGCCGTCAGGAGCACGGCAGCGCCCGTGCCCATCGGTGCCGGTCCCTGCTGACCGAGCACCGCGGGAAGGACGTCAGCGGCGACGTAGGAGAACATCCCGGTCGCCACGGACGCGATCAGCCCGGCGAGGAAGAACCGGTAGACCGCCTCGGTCCTGCCGGGCCGGAACGTCGTGTCCGCGCTGCGCGGGAGCGACGCTCCCGGTTCCCGGCGGGGCGGCGTGACTGCCGGACCGTCCGAGGCTGCGGCGTCCCCGGTGCCCGGCACCGGCGGGCCGTCCCCGTGATCGAGCACGGCGATCGCCGCCCGTACCGCATCCTGGTCGAATCCCCGCAGGTCCAGCAGGTGCCGGGAGGAGAAGCTCACGATCTCCAGGTCGCCCTGCCCGGTCCGGCGGCGGACCCCGTCGAGCAGCGGCCGCCGCAGCCGGAGACCGCACAGTTCGGTGGCGGACACGTCCACCGGCCCGGTCCAGCCCTGCGCCCGGATCCCGCCCGGGCCGAGCGTGATCCGCCGGCGGGACAGCGCGATCATGACCCGTATCTCGTGCACGCACCGGAACGCCGCCAACAGGGCCACGCCGAGGAGCCAGAGCGCAAGAACCGGTTCGCCGGACCGGACCGCCTGCGTGGTGAGATCGGCGAACATCGCCGCGAGCAGGAGCTTCACCACGAGCCAGCAGCATGGCGACCGGAGAGCGGAGCGCGCCGGCGCGAGCACCGACGCCGCCCGCGCGGGGGAGGAGTACGTCACGGCCGGACACTGTGCCGCCGCGCGCACCCGGTCGTGGCCGTTTCCGACAACCGGTCGCCGGCGGGACGCCGCGGCGTGACCCGTGTCCCACGATCCGGGCAGCCGTTGGTCGACGTCCGGACAGCATGGCACCCTGGGAGAGTGCACGCGCTCCGTCTCCCCCTCGTGGCCCGTCGCCACGTGGACCTGAACCGGACCCGCAGCGCGCTCTGTCTGCGCCGTCGCTGACGGCCCCAGATCGATTTCTCCCGGGCCACGTCGCCGGCCCGTCGGGGTACCGGGGCGTGCCCGGAACCCGACACCTCCCGGAGCACCCACCACATGGCGCCCTCGAAGACCGCACCCGGCCGCGCCCGCGGCCAGGGTCAGTGGAAACTCGGCCACCGCGAGCCGCTCAACCCCAACGAGCGGAGCAAGCGGGACGACAACCCGCTCAACGTCCGTGCCCGGATCGAGAACGTCTACGCCAAGCGCGGCTTCGACTCGATCGACCCCGCCGACCTGCGCGGCCGGTTCCGCTGGATGGGTCTCTACACCCAGCGCCGCCCCGGGATCGACGGCGGCCGGACCGCGGCGCTGGAGCCCGAGGAGCTCGACGACTCGTACTTCATGATGCGCGTGCGGCTCGACGGCGGGTCCGTCTCCGTCGCGCAGCTGCGGGCACTCGGTGAGGTCTCGCAGGACTACGGCCGCGACACCGCCGACGTCACCGACCGGGAGAACATCCAGTACCACTGGATCCGGGTCGAGGACGTCCCCGCGATCTGGCAGAAGATCGAGCCGCTCGGGATGCAGACCACCGAGGCCTGCGGCGACTGCCCGCGCGTCGTGCTCGGGTCCCCGGTCGCGGGGGTCTCCGCCGACGAGGTGATCGACCCGACCCCGGCCATCGAGGAGATCGTCAGCCGGTTCGTCGGGGACCCCTCGCTGTCGAACCTGCCGCGCAAGTTCAAGTCGGCGATCTCCTGGCAGCAGGACGTCGCGCACGAGATCAACGACATCTCCTTCGTCGGTGTCGAGCACCCGGAGCACGGGCCCGGGTTCGACCTGTGGGTCGGCGGCGGACTGTCGACGAACCCGAAGCTCGCGGTGCGGCTCGGGGTCTTCGTCCCGCTGGCCGACGTGCCCGACGTGTGGCACGGCGTCGTCCAGGTCTTCCGGGACTACGGCTACCGCAGGCTGCGGCACCGGGCCCGGATCAAGTTCCTCATCGCCGACTGGGGCGCCGAGAAGTTCCGCCAGGTCCTGGAGGACGAGTACCTGGGCCGCAGGCTCGCCGACGGCCCGGCGCCGGCGATCCCGGACCGGCCGATCGACCACGTCGGGGTGTACCGGCAGAAGGACGGCCGCAACTACGTCGGGGTGGCCCCGCCGTCCGGCCGGATCTCCGGCACGACGCTGGTCGCGGTGGCCGAGGCCGCCGAGCGCGCCGGTTCGGACCGGATCCGGTTCACGCCCTACCAGAAGATCGTCGTGCTGGACGTGGCCGACGAGAAGCTGGACGCCCTGATCGCCGACCTCAACCGGCTCGGGCTGCCGGCCCAGCCGTCGACCTGGCGCCGCTCGACGATGGCCTGCACCGGCATCGAGTTCTGCAAGCTCGCGATCGTCGAGACCAAGGAGCGCGCGATCCGGCTGGTCGAGGAGCTGGAGAAGCGGCTCGCCGACGTGGTGCCGGACGTGCCGATCTCGCTGCACCTCAACGGCTGCCCGAACGCCTGCGCCCGCACCCAGGTCGCGGACATCGGCCTCAAGGGCCAGATCGTGACCGACGCCGACGGCAACCAGGTCGAGGGCTTCCAGGTGCACCTGGGCGGCGGCCTGGGCCTCGACGCCGGGTTCGGCCGCAAGCTGCGCGGGCTCAAGGTCACCAGCGCCGAGCTGGGCCCCTACGTCGAGCGGATCGTGCGGAACTTCGCCGCGCAGCGCGCCGACGACGAGCGGTTCGCCCAGTGGGTGCTGCGGGCCGACGAGGCGGACCTGAAGTGAGCGGGAAATGAGCGGGCGCGTCGCCTTGTTCTACTGCCCGTACTGCGGCGAGGAGGACCTCCGGCCGTCCGAGGCGGCGGCGCCGCTCCCCGGTGCCGCCTGGTGGTGCGCCGACTGCCTGCGCACGTTCGTCGTGACCTACGTGGGGACCGGCGTTCCCGAGACGTCAGGAGCGGACTCGTGAGTCGCGACGGCACATCCGGTCCCGTGGAGGAATCATGAGTATTGCGCTGGAGACCGACCTGCGTACGACCGCCGAGCGCGGTGCGGCGGAGCTGGGACCGGACGCGACCGCCCAGCAGGTGCTCGGCTGGGCCGCGGAGACCTTCGCCGACCGGCTCATCGTCGCGTCCAACATGCAGGACGCGGCGCTGGTCGACCTGGCCTACCGGGCGAAGCGCGACGTGCGGGTGCTCTTCCTGGAGACGGGTTACCACTTCGCGGAGACCATCGGCACCCGCGACGCCGTCGACGCCGTCTACCCGGAGCTGACGATCGTCAACGCGCAGGCCCGGCGGTCCGTGGCCGAGCAGGACGCGGAGTTCGGCAAGGACCTGTTCGCCCGCGAGCCGGACCGCTGCTGCGCGATGCGCAAGGTGGCACCGCTGCAGGACACCCTGTCCGGGTATGACGCCTGGGTCACCGGTGTCCGCCGGGTCGAGGCACCGACCCGGGCGAACACGCCACTGGTCACCTACGACGAGAAGTTCGGCCTGGTCAAGATCAATCCGATCGCCGCGTGGAGCGACGAGGACATGGACCGCTACATCGCCGACCACGGGATCCTGGTGAACCCGCTGGTCGACGCCGGTTACCCGAGCATCGGCTGCGCGCCGTGCACGGCGAAGCCGAAACCGGGCGAGGACCCGCGCGCCGGCCGCTGGGCCGGCCGCGCGAAGACCGAGTGCGGACTGCACGCATGACCACACCCACGAACCCGAGGGAGCTGACGTGACCGCCGCTGTCACGACACCGAAGCTCGACGCGCTGGACGCGCTCGAGTCGGAGGCGATCCACGTCTTCCGTGAGGTCGCCGGCGAGTTCGACCGGCCGGTGATCCTCTTCTCCGGTGGGCAAGGACTCGACGCTGCTCGTGCACCTGGCGGTGAAGGCGTTCGCGCCGGCGCCGGTGCCGTTCCCGTTGCTGCACGTCGACACCGGGCACAACTACCCGGAGGTCATCGAGTTCCGGGACCGGATCGCCGCGCAGCTGGGCCTGCGGCTGGAGGTGGCCAGGGTCGAGGACTACCTGGCCGACGGCCGGCTGGCCGAGCGCGCCGACGGCACCCGCAACCCGCTGCAGACCCAGCCGCTGCTCGACGCGATCGCCGAGCACCGGTTCGACGCCGTGTTCGGCGGCGGGCGCCGGGACGAGGAGCGGGCCAGGGCCAAGGAACGCATCATGTCGCTGCGCGACGCGTTCGGCCGCTGGGACCCGCGCAAGCAGCGTCCCGAGCTGTGGAACCTCTACAACGGCCGGCACGCACCCGGCGAGCACGTGCGCGTGTTCCCGATCTCCAACTGGACCGAGCTCGACGTCTGGCGCTACATCAAGCGCGAGCGGATCGAGCTGCCGTCGATCTACTACGCGCACCGGCGCGAGGTCTTCCGCCGCGACGGCATGTGGCTGGCGGAGGGCCCGTGGGGCGGCCCGCGTGGCACCGAGACGCTGGAGTCCCGCACGGTCCGCTACCGCACCGTCGGCGACGGGTCGTGCACCGGCGCCGTCGAGTCGACCGCGTCCACACTGGACGAGGTGATCGCCGAGGTCACCGCGTCCCGGCTGACCGAGCGCGGCGCGACCCGGGCGGACGACCGGCTGTCCGAGGCCGCCATGGAGGACCGGAAGAAGGAGGGGTACTTCTGATGGACACGGCAACCGACCGCGACCTCCTCCGCTTCGCCACCGCGGGCTCGGTCGACGACGGCAAGTCCACCCTGGTCGGGCGGCTGCTCTACGACACCAAGTCGGTGCTGGCCGACCAGATCGAGGCCGTCGAGCGGGCCTCGGTCGACAAGGGACTCGCCACGCCGGACCTGTCGCTGCTGGTCGACGGCCTGCGCGCCGAGCGCGAGCAGGGCATCACCATCGACGTCGCCTACCGCTACTTCGGCACCGCGACGCGCGAGTTCGTCCTGGCCGACACCCCCGGGCACGTGCAGTACACGCGCAACACCGTCACCGGCGCCTCCACCGCGGAGCTGGCCGTGCTGCTGGTGGACGCGCGCAACGGCGTGGTCTCCCAGACCCGGCGGCACGCCGCGGTGCTCTCGCTGCTGCGGGTGCCGCGCCTCGTCCTCGCGATCAACAAGATCGACCTCATCGACTACGACGAGGCGAAGATCCGCGACATCGAGGCCGAGTTCACCGCCCTCACCCGCTCGCTCGGCTTCGCCGACGACGCGGTGCAGGTGATCCCGCTGTCGGCGCTGGTCGGCGACAACGTGGCGACCCGGAGCACGCGCACGCCGTGGTACGACGGGCCGACCCTGCTGGAACACCTGGAGTCGGTCCCGGTGGACGGACCGGACGCGGACGCGCCGTTCCGGCTGGCGGTGCAGTACGTCATCCGCCCGCGCACCGAGGACACCCACGACTACCGCGGCTACGCCGGTCAGGTCGCGTCGGGCACGGTGCGGGCCGGGGACGAGGTCGTCGTGCTGCCCGAGGGGCACCGCACCACGGTCGCCGAGGTCAGGACGGCCGACGGCCCGCTGGAGACCGCCGGTGCCGGGCTGTCGGTGACGGTCCTGCTCGCCGACGACATCGACGCCCCGCGCGGCGCCCTGATCGCGGCGGCCGACGACCCGCCCGAGGTCACCGCCGAGCTGGACGCGACGCTGTGCTGGCTGGCCGAGAAGCCGCTGGTCCCGGGCGCCCGGCTGCTGCTCAAGCACGGCACGCGGACCACCCCGGTGATCGTCGGGGGCTGACGTCGCGGCTCGACACCGAGACCGTGTCCTACACCGGGGCGCCGGAGCGGCTGGAGATCAACGACATCGGACGGGTCACCCTCCGGGTGGCCGACCCGCTGCCGGTCGATCCCTACGCCCGGATCCGGACCACCGGCGGGTTCCTGCTCATCGACCCGCCGACCGGCAACACGCTCGCCGCCGGCCTGGTCGGCGACCCGCTCGCGGCGGTGCCCGCCGCGGGCTGACCCGCGTCGCACGACGACGGCCCCCGTCCCGCTCCGGCGGTACGGGGGCCGTCGTCCGTCGCCGCCGGGCGACCGCCCCGTACGGCGGACCGGACCGGCCGCCGGTGACCGGGTGTCACCGGCGGCGATGCGGTGCGGGGCCGGGCCCGACGTGGGATGGCCCACGCCGTCCCGCTCCGCCCGGCACGCCCCGCCCGGCACGTGCCTCACATCCGCTGGTCAGGACCCACCCGCCCAGGGTGTCCGGACACCATCGCCCACGTCCCGGACCGCGGACGAGAGGTTGTCCGGAACGGTGCGGGGTTTCACGATGGTGTGGTGACCGAGACCGACCGCCGCATCGACCGCACGCCTGCGGCCGCATCGCACCCGGCGTCGTCGCGGCACCTGGTCGCGCTCCTCGAACGGTTCTGGCCGTCCCGGCGGCTCGACGCGTTCGACGAGTTCTGTCCGGCCCACTGACGCCGCTGTCCGGACAGCCCGTCCGGCCCCCCGGGTTCCGATCCCGGCCGGGTCGGCCCGCGCGCACGTCCGCACCCGGCCCGTGACCGTCTGCACCGTCCCGCTCCGCGGCCGGCGTCCGTCCCGGCCCGCGCCCCACCTCGAGAGAGATCATGCGCACCCTCATCGTGTTCGCCGTCGTCGGGCTGCTCGCACAGCTCGTCGACGGCGCCCTGGGCATGGCCTACGGCGTCACCTCCACCAGCCTGCTGCTCGTCGCCGGCATCAACCCGGCCACCGCCAGCGCGTCGGTACACCTCGCCGAGGTGGGCACCACGCTCGCCTCCGGCGCCGCGCACTGGCGGTTCGGCAACGTCGACTGGAAGCTCGTCCTCAAGCTCGGCGTGCCCGGCGCGGTCGGCGCGTTCCTCGGTGCGACCGCGCTGTCGGCGCTGTCCACCGACGCCGCGGCGCCGTACATGTCGGGCGTCCTGCTCGCGCTCGGCGTCTACATCCTGCTGCGGTTCTCGATCCGGCCGCCGAAGGTCGCGACCGCCCGCCGGACCCCGCACGGGGCGAGGTTCCTGTCCCCGCTCGGCCTGGTCGCCGGGTTCGTCGACGCCTCGGGCGGCGGCGGCTGGGGCCCGGTCTCGACCCCGGCCCTGCTCGGCGCCGGCAAGACGGCACCGCGCACCGTCGTCGGGTCGGTGGACACCTCGGAGTTCCTCGTCGCGGTGGCCGCGAGCGTCGGCTTCCTGATCGGCCTCGGGCACGAGGTGCTCGACCCCTACACCATCGGCGGGCTGCTCATCGGTGGCGTCCTGGCCGCGCCGCTGGCGGCCTGGCTGGTCACCAAGATCCCGGCTCCGGTGCTGGGCTCGGCGGTGGGCGGGATCATCATCCTGACCAACGCCCGGACGATCCTCAACGCGTTCGACGCCGGGACCGTCACCGCGGTCGCGGTCTACGTCGTCGTGGTCGCGGCCTGGATCGCCGCCGTCTCGGCCGCCGTGGCGCGGCTGCGCCGCAGCCGCGAGGAGGGCGCCGCGCTCGCCGGGGCCACCGACGCGGATCCGGAGCCGGTCGCCTCGCGCGACTGAACGGATCCCACGGCGCTCCGCCGCACCGGCCCCGGCGGGTCAGGCGGCGGAGCGCCGGCGTGCCGGGGGTTCCGGGAGCGCCGCGAGCACCGCGCGGGCGACGGCGTCGTTGTAGCGCAGGCTCTGTGCGTTCATCCCGGGCCGGGTGAAGGCCCCGGCGACCTTCACCGTGGTGTGCGGCCCGACCGCGAACCGCTGCTCGTGCACCCCGCCGGACGCGGTGTGCAGCGCGCCGTCGGCCGGGCGTACGGACAGCAGGCCGGTGCTGCGCAGCACCGCCCCGTCGTCGTCGCGCAGGATCTCCTCGACCGCCTCCCCGCGGGCCAGCAGATCGGCCAGCAGCGGGTCCGCGGTGCGCGCCAGGCTCGGGTCCGGGAGGCGGGCGTCGACGAGCACCGCGGCCGTCACCGGCCCGGCACCGGCCAGCGTCGCACTGGTCGCGTGGAACCCGCGGTCGTCGAGCGTCACGTCCATCCCGGCACCGAGGAACTGCACGAAGCCGGCACGGGAGAGCGCGAGCAGCTCGCGGACCCGGAAGCCGGGCGGCCCGGAGGCGACGGAGTTGAAGAAGCTCTGCCACCACGGGAGGTCCCGGGCCCGCGACCGGGGCGAGAGCACCCCGGAACCGGCGAGCCGGGTCGTCTCGGTGTAGACCGACAGCATCGCGACGAACGCACCGAGGTGCGGGGTGTGCCGCTCGTCGACGTGCTGGCGCAGGTCCTCGGCGATCCGGGCGCGGACCAGCGGTTGCAGGGTGCCGAGATCGGGTGCGGTGATCCCGTCGAGCGGCCGGTCCAGCGCGGTCAGGTCCAGCCGGTCCAGCGGGTCCGGCACCGTGCGCTCGACGAGCGCGGCCTCCTCCGCCGAGCCGTGCGCCGCGGCCTCGAACCGGGTGGCGAAGTCCGCCCAGCCGGTGCGGACGCGGTCCGGGTGGCCGTGGAACAGCTCGTGGTACCAGCCCCAGCCGATCTCCTTGGCCATCAGCGGCCAGACCTGCCCACCGACGTCGACCGGGCCGCCGCCGTCGATCAGCGCGTCGGTGACCTCCGGGGTGAGGAAGTGCGGCAGCGGCGGGCGCCCGCCGCGCAGCTGGTAGTGCGTCTTGGAGTGGTACGTCGCGCCGCGCGGCGACCCGGCGACGAGGACCGGCTCCCGGCCGGAGGGGACGTAACGCAGGGCCTGCGGGTCGGCGGGGTCCGACGGGTCGACGACGTACCGGCCGCCGCGGCCCTCGAACAGCAGCACGGCCAGGTCGACGAACGCGAGGCCGAGCCCGCGGGCCAGCACCCGCTCCCCCGGCTCGATCACCGACAGGTCCGAGTCCGAGGTCTGCTCCGGCGGCAGGTACCGCAGCCCGAGCTCGCGGGCCCGGTCCTGCAGCGCCCGCTCCGCGTCGGTCGGGGTGGCGTCGAGATGGCCGGAGGCGAGCACGACGGCGTCGGCCCGCAGCGTGCTGCCGTCGGCCAGCCCGACCAGCTGGTCGGGCCCGTCCTCGGTGAGCGACTCCGCGCCCGTGCGGTGCAGGTGCACCCGCATCCCGGCGGGCGCGCGGGCGATCACCTCGCGCAGGACCGCGGCGAGGTAGTGGCTCTGCAGGCGCCGGGTCGGGAACGTCGACGCCGTGACCGTGGCCAGCTCGGCGGCCGCCGCGGGCCCCAGCTCGGCGACCGGGTCGCCGTGCTCGCGCAGCTCCCGCGCCCAGTCCCAGAACGACGGTCCGGGGGTGACCGGCCCGGCACACACCACCGAGTCGTCGGTCCACATGGTGACGTCGGCGGCCATCGAGTTCATCGCGAGCAACGACGACTGCGCCGAACGCCAGATCCGCCCGGCGCCGGGCGGGAACGGATCGACGAGGTGGACGTCGAGCCCTGGCCCGTCGAGCGCGCGGGCGTACAGCTCGGGGCCGCTGGCGACCATTCGTTCCAGCAGGCCGGTCCCGCGGGGACCGGCGCCGACGATCACGACGGAGGGGGCTCGGGACGACGACGCGACACGGGGCACGGGCACTCCTGGGCGACGGGACGGACGGCGGGGACCGTGTCCGACACGCCGGGGCGCAGGCGGCAGAGATCGACGTGCCGCCGCTTGACCAGGCGGAGCTCCACGTCTCCACGGTAGGCCGCGGGACCGTCCGTGGCCACCCATCGGCGGGCCGGTGACCGTGCGGGTGCTACTCGTCCGAATCGTCCGATGTCTACCCGATCCGGTGATGACGGCGCCGCCGGACGCCCGTCCGGCGCAGAATGTGCAGGCTGCGCTGGACTGCGACCACGACCGGTCACCGACGCCGCGCGCCCGGTCACCGTGTCCTGCGTCGCACCTGTGTTCTACCGGACGTAAAAGTCGCTCGGGAGGGGTACAACGGAGTACGAGCCCCTTGATCAACCACTCATCAGCCACTGATCGACCGCTGAGCCCCGGAACGATCCCGACACGTTCAACGGAGAACGTCGCATGACTGCAGAGCTGACCCGGCCGGCCGCACCCGTCCCCGCCGCCCCGCCCGAACCGGCACCGATCGAGACCCCGGCCGAGCCGCACGGGCGGACCGCCGTCCACCGGCTGCTCGACTCCCTCGACGAGCTGGTCCGCAGGCACCGGGCACTCGTCGCGCACGACGGCGGCAGTGCGAACCTGCACGCCGAGCTGATCGCCGCCGAGCTCGACCAGCAACTCGCCGTGCTGCGGGCGATGCCGCGCCAGTACCGCTGCTGAGCCCTCGCGTGCGGGCCGGTCCCGTCCGTCGCGGCGCTACGGTGCGGGTGTGAGCACCGATGCCGCCGAACTGGTCCGTCTCGACGTCGCCGACGGGATCGCGACGATCACCCTCGACTCGCCGCACAACCGCAACGCGCTGTCCGCGCAGCTGCGCCGGGAGCTGCTCGCCCACCTCGACGCCGCGATCGCCGACGACGCCGTCCGGGTGGTGGTGCTGACCCACACCGGGACCGTGTTCTGCTCGGGCATGGATCTCAAGGAGTCCCGCGGCGCCGGTGCGCGGGACCAGGGCGTGACCGAGGTGCCCCGGATCCTCACGACGCTGTGGGACTCCCCGACGCCGGTGGTCGCCCGGATCGCCGGGCCCGCCAGGGCCGGCGGGGTCGGGATCGTCGCGGCCTGCGACCTGTCGGTCGCGGCCGAGTCGGCCACGTTCGCGTTCTCCGAGGTCCGGATCGGCCTGGTCCCCGCCGTCATCTCGGTGACCGTGCTGCCGCGCCTGTCCGCGCGCGCCGCGCACGAGCTGTTCCTGACCGGCGAGACGTTCGACGCCCGGCGCGCCGCCGCGATCGGGCTCGTCAACAGCGCCGTCCCGGACGACGGCCTGGACGCCGAGGTCGAGCGCTACACCGGCATGCTGCGGCTCGGTGCACCCGCCGCGCTGGCCGGTGCCAAGCGGATGCTGCGCCGTACCCGGCCGGACTCGATGGCCGAGGACTTCGCGGCGATGAACGACCTGTCCGCCGGGTACTTCGCCTCCGAGGAGGGCCAGGAGGGCATCCGCGCCTTCGGCGAGAAGCGCCCGCCGTCCTGGGTCCGCCCGGTCTGAGCGCCACCGCCGGACGGCACACCCCCGTGGCGCGACGACGCCCCGCCGGGACGGGTGTGCCGTTCGACCGGGAGCGGCCGGCCCGGGGTGTGTCTACCCTCGGATCCATGACGGTCCTCAGCGCGGATCCGGGCGCGGTCTGCGAGCTGTTGTCCGGGCGCCGGCTGGTCGTCCTCACCGGGGCCGGGTTGTCGACCGACTCCGGGATCCCGGACTACCGCGGTCCCGGATCCCGCCCGCGCAACCCGATGACCTACTCCGAGTTCGTCTCCGGGCCGACGGCGCAGCGCCGCTACTGGGCGCGCAGCCACGTCGGCTGGGCCCGGATGCGCCGGGCCGATCCGAACGCCGGGCACGTCGCGCTGGCGGCGCTGGAGGCGGCCGGCGTCGTCGACGGCCTGATCACCCAGAACGTCGACGGCCTGCACGACGTCGCCGGGCACCGCAGGGTCGTCGACCTGCACGGGCGGATCGACCAGGTCGTCTGCCTGGACTGCGGGCGCACCACGGCGCGCGACGTGCTGCAGGAGCGGCTCACCGTCCTGAACCCCGGGTTCACCGAGGCGCACAGCGCCACCGTGGAGACCGCTCCGGACGGCGACGCCGCCGTCGAGATCACCGACGGCTTCCGGATCGCCGGCTGCGCCAGCTGCCACGGGGTGCTGAAGCCGCACGTGGTGTTCTTCGGGGAGAACGTGCCGAAGGACCGGGTCGCACGGTGCTACGCCCTGGTCGCGTCGCTGACCCCGGACGACGGCGCGCTACTGGTCGCCGGGTCCTCGCTGACCGTGATGTCCGGGCTGCGCTTCGTCCGGGCCGCGCACCGGGCCGGGGTGCCGGTGGTGATCGTGAACCGCGGGGTCACTCGCGGCGACGACCTCGCCGACCTGCGGATCGACGCCGGCTGTTCGGAGACGCTCGGCGCCCTGGCGGCACAGCCGGTCTGAGCCGCCCGGTCAGTCCCGCCCGTCCGGGGCCCGGTCGAAGCGCCGGGTCACCCGGTCCAGGCCCAGCGCGACGGCGGCGCACAGCGGGAGCACGACGACGGTCACGAACACGACCTGGAACCCGAACGGCAGCTGGGTCAGCCACAGCTCGAACGCGTCCCAGGCGTCGATGATCGTGCGCACGCTCCACACGGTAGTACGTCCGTTCACGCGTTAGGTTCGGGCCCATGTTCGCCGTGTACGCCCGTGAGCCCGACGCCGATGCTCCGCTCGACTCCCTCGTCGTGGGTGAGCGGCCCGATCCCGAGGTCCCGGACGGCTGGGTCTCGGTGAACGTGTCCGCCGCCAGCCTCAACATGCACGACCTGTGGACGCTGCGCGGCGTCGGCATCAAGCCCGACCAGTTCCCGATGATCCTCGGCTGCGACGGCGCGGGGACGCTCGACGACGGCACGCCCGTCGTGCTCTACCCGATCATCGGCGACCCCGACTGGCGGGGCGACGAGACCCTCGACCCGAAGCGGACCCTGCTCACCGAGCGCCACCAGGGCACGATGGCGGAGAAGGTCGTCGTGCCGGCGCGCAACGCCGTCCCCGCCCCGGAGGGCCTGAGCCCGGCCCAGGGCGCCGTGCTCGGCACCGCGTGGCTCACCGCCTACCGGATGCTGTTCACCCGCTCGGGCCTGCAGCCGGGACAGACCGTGCTGGTGCAGGGCGCCTCCGGCGGCGTCTCGACGGCACTGGTCCAGCTCGGCCGGGCCGCGGGCTTCCAGGTGTGGGTCACCGGCCGGGACGAGGAGAAGCGTGCCCTCGCCGAGCGGCTCGGCGCGCACGCCACGTTCGAGTCCGGGGCGAAGCTGCCGGGCAAGGTCGACGCCGTCATGGAGTCGGTCGGCGAGGCCACCTGGAAGCACTCGATGCGGGCCCTTCGCCCCGGCGGGCGGATCGTCATCTGCGGTTCGACGTCGGGTCCCAACCCGCCCGCCGACCTGCAGCGGCTGTTCTTCCTGCAGCTCGAGGTCGTCGGGTCGACGATGGGCACCCGGCAGGAGCTGGCCGACCTCGTGCGCTTCGTCTCCACCGCGGGCATCGCGCCGGAGATCGGCACGGAGCTGCCGATGACCTCGGCGCCGGAGGCCTTCGCGGCGATCGCCGAGGGGCGGACCGCGGGCAAGATCGTACTGACCCGTTGAGTCCGTCCATCGGTACTGCGCGCCGAGGCGTTACGTGATGGGTGTGTGATTCTGTCGTGATGCGGGGTCACTGCGCCGTACGGTATGTGTCTGTGCTGGTCGAGGGCGCGTTCGTCACCGCAGTGTGACGACCGCCCGGCGCCCGGGGGCGGTTTCCGCAGGACAGCATCGGATTTCGGGCGATTGACAAGTACAGTGCGTCATCGTGACCGAGCCTTACAGTCGACGGGCGTCGGGTACGGCCACGGTGGCCGCACCCGCGCCTGGAGCCACGGGTGTCGTCGAGTTCCTGGACCGGGTCGACCACGCCGTGGTCACCGCCCTGTCCACCAACCCCTCAGCGACCGACGTCAGCCGCGACGGCTGGCGGGTCCTGTTGATGCTCGCCCGCGGCAACGGCCGCAGCATGGGCGAGGTCGCTGGACACACGGCGCTGCCCGCCCCGACGGCGACCCGCATCGTGGATCGTCTGGTCGAGAAGAAGCTGGCCTACCGGTCGGCCGACCCGCTCGACCGGCGGCGCGTACTGGTGCACCTGTCGGCGGAGGGACGGACCGTCGTGGAGTCGGTGTGCCAGCGCGTGCAGCGCATCCTCTCCCCCCGACGTGCACCCGGCCGTTCCGCCCCGTGCGACAGCACGATCCCCGGACCCCGGGCAGGCTCGGTCATGTAGGCCGCCGGCTCCCGCTCCCCGCCCCCACCACGTACAGCACGGGCCCGGAACCCCCTGAGGGATCCGGGCCCGCTCTCGTGTCCCGCCCCTACTTCTTGGGCTTCTCCGTGGCCTGCCCGCCGCCGGTGGACAGCGCCGCGACGAAGGCCTCCTGCGGGACGTCGACCCGGCCGATCGTCTTCATCCGCTTCTTGCCCTCCTTCTGCTTCTCCAGCAGCTTGCGCTTGCGGCTGATGTCGCCGCCGTAGCACTTGGCGAGCACGTCCTTGCGGATCGCGCGGATCGTCTCCCGAGCGATGACCCGCGAGCCGACGGCGGCCTGGATCGGGATCTCGTACTGCTGGCGGGGGATGAGCTCGCGCAGCTTCGTCGCCATCGAGGTGCCGTAGGCGTAGGCCGACTCCTTGTGCACGATCGCCGAGAACGCGTCGACCGCCTCACCCTGCAGCAGGATGTCGACCTTCACCAGGTCCGCGACCTGCTCGCCGGACTCCTCGTAGTCGAGGCTGGCGTAACCGCGGGTGCGCGACTTCAGGTTGTCGAAGAAGTCGAAGATGATCTCACCGAGCGGCATCGTGTAGCGCAGCTCGACCCGGGACTCGGAGAGGTAGTCCATGCCCCCGAGCTGGCCGCGCCGGCTCTGGCAGAGCTCCATGATGGTGCCGACGAACTCCGACGGCGCCAGGATCGTGATCCTGGTGATCGGCTCGCGGACCTCGCCGACCTTGCCCACCGGCCAGTCGCTCGGGTTGGTGACCTCGAGCTCCTCGCCGTCGTCGGTGGTGACCTGGTAGACGACGTTCGGCGCGGTCGAGATGAGGTCGAGCCCGTACTCGCGCTCCAGCCGGTCCCGGGTGATCTCCAGGTGCAGCAGGCCGAGGAAGCCGCAGCGGAAGCCGAAGCCCAGTGCCGCCGACGTCTCCGGCTCGTAGGTGAGCGCCGCGTCGTTGAGCTGCAGCTTGTCCAGGGCCTCGCGCAGGTCCGGGTACTGCGAGCCGTCGATCGGGTAGAGCCCGGAGTAGACCATCGGCTTCGGCTCGCGGTAGCCGGTCAGCGGCTGCTGCGCCCCGTTGCGCTTGGACGTGACGGTGTCGCCCACCTTGGACTGCCGGACGTCCTTCACCCCGGTGATCAGGTACCCGACCTCACCGACACCGAGCCCGACGCTCGGCTTGGGCTCCGGCGAGACGATGCCGATCTCCAGGAGCTCGTGCTCGGCCCCGGTGGACATCATCTTGATCCGCTCGCGCGGCGAGAGCGTGCCGTCGACCACACGGACGTAGGTGACGACACCGCGGTAGGTGTCGTAGACCGAGTCGAAGATCATCGCCCGGGCCGGTGCGTCGGCGTCCCCGACCGGGGCCGGGACCTGCGCGACGACGGCGTCCAGCACCGCCTCGACGCCCTCACCGGTCTTGGCCGAGCAGCGCAGCACGTCGCCGGGGTCGCAGCCGGTGATGTGCGCGATCTCGGCCGCGTAGCGCTCCGGGTCGGCGGCGGGCAGGTCGATCTTGTTCAGGACCGGGATGATGTGCAGGTCCTTCTCCATGGCCAGGTACAGGTTGGCCAGGGTCTGCGCCTCGATCCCCTGCGCCGCGTCGACCAGCAGGATCGCGCCCTCGCACGCCTCCAGCGCCCGGGAGACCTCGTAGGTGAAGTCGACGTGGCCGGGGGTGTCGATCAGGTGCAGCACGTGGTCGGTCGCCACGCCGTCGGCGTCCTTCGCCGTCCACGGCAGGCGCACGTTCTGCGCCTTGATGGTGATCCCGCGCTCGCGCTCGATGTCCATCCGGTCCAGGTACTGGGCCCGGGCGTCACGCGCCTGGAGCACCCCCGTCACCTGCAGCATCCGGTCGGCCAGAGTGGACTTCCCATGGTCGATGTGCGCGATGATGCAGAAGTTCCGGATGCGCTCCGGCGGGGTGAACGTGCGGTCGGCGTACGTCGTCACTCGGCTGTACTCGGCTTTCGCTCATGCGTCGGGGGTGCGGGCACTGGGGCCATCGTCCCATGTCGGGCGCGGCGGGCGGCGCGGCACCACGTGCGGGGCGCCCGGTGCCGCAGGACGTGCCCCGCCCGACCCGGGGCGGACGCCCCGGGCGCCGCTGGTAACCTTGTCCGTCGAGCGCTCGGCGTGCTCGCCCGGAACGGTTCTGGACCCTCTCTCCAGCCATGCCGTTCGGTGCCGCCGGAGCGGAACCGGACGCAGAGCAAGCAGACCAGCCGAATCCAGCAGGCAGGAAGACCAGAGGCGAACGTGGCCAACATCAAGTCGCAGATCAAGCGGGTCAAGACCAACGAGAAGCGTCGGCAGCGCAACAAGTCGGTGAAGTCCTCGGTCAAGACCGCCATCCGGAACTTCCGTGAGGCTGCCGACCAGGGCAACACCGACACCGTCGTCGAGCTGCACCGCAAGGCGGCCAAGGCGCTGGACAAGGCGGCCGGCAAGGGCGTCATCCACCGCAACCAGGCCGCGAACCGGAAGTCGGCCATGGCCAAGCAGCTGAACAAGATCGGCTCCTGAGCCACCTGAACCAGCTCGACGGCGGCGCCATCCCGGATCCGGGGTGGCGCCGCCGTCGTGTTCCGGTCGTGGTCCGCACGTCGCGGGCCCGCCCGCTCAGCGCGGGGTGCGGGCGTTCACGACGGCCAGGACGGCCCGCTCCAGTGCGTACTCCGGGTCGGCGGCCACACCCTTGACCTCGGCGTTCACCTGTGCGGCGGCCGCGATGGCGACCGCCAGCTGCTCCGGGCGCCACTGGCGCACCACGCCCTGGGCCTTGCGGATCTTCCACGGCGGCATGCCCAGCTCCCCGGCCAGCCGGTTCGGGTCGCCCCGGCCGGCGGAACCGACCTTGGCCAGCGTGCGCACCGCATCTGCCAGTGCGTCGGCGACCAGGACGTGCGGGACGCCGAGCACCAGCGCCCAGCGCAGTGCCTCCAGCGCCCCCCGGCGGTCGCCGGCCACGGCGGCGTCGGCGACGGCGAACCCGGAGGACTCCGCCCGGCCCCGGTGGTAGCGCCGCACCTCGGGCTCGCCGATCTTCCCGCCGGTGTCGGCCACCAGCTGCCCGGCCGCCGCGGCGAGTTCCCGGAGGTCCGAGCCGACCGCCTCGACAAGCGTCGCGAGCGCGCCGTTGGTGATGCTCCCGCCGTGCCGCCGCACCTCGGCGTGCACGAAGTCGGACCGCTCGTCCGCCCTGGTGATCCGGTTGCAGGTGGTGACGTGCGCCCCGGCCTTCTTCATCACGTCGAGCAGGGCCTTGCCCTTTGCTCCCCCGGCGTGCAGCGCCACCAGGACGATCCCGTCCGCCGGGTCCCTGGCGTAGTCGGCGACGGCCGCGACGAGATCCTTCGTCGCGTCCTGCGCATGTGTGAGCACGATCACCCGACCCTCGGCGAACAGCGACGGGCTCAGGTGCCCGGCCAGCTCCCCCGGCACGACCTCGGAGGTGCGGAAGTGCCGCAGCTCGACCTCGAGATCGCGGGCGCGGATCCGGCCGACCAGCTCGGACACCGCCCGTTCGGCCAGGAACTCCTCGTCGCCGACCACCAGCTGCAGCGGTGCGGGCGGCCCGGTGTCACGAGTCCTGCTCACGCCCACCATCGTGGCCCACACCCCCGACAACCGGTGAGCCGCGTCCCGATCCGGGTGGATCCGCTGGCCAGCCGCGCACCGTGTCCAGTACCGTCCCGGACACACAGCCGGGTGATCTTCGCTCGGCCACAACCGAATATGGCTCATCCAGAGGGGCAGAGGGAACGGCCCGTTGAAGCCCCGGCAACCGGCGTCGCACGACGATCCGCCCGAGCCGCGCACCCGCGTGGCGAGGACGTCGACGAACACGGTGCCAATTCCGCCCGCCGCTTCCGGCGGGACAGATGAGGAGATCTCGTGACTCTCACTGCTGTCCCCGAAACCACGTCCTACGACCTGGGTTCCGCCCGGGCCCTGTCCTGCCGCGAGTGCCGGCACCAGGTCCCGCTGGCCGCGGAGTTCGCCTGTCCCCGCTGTTTCGGGCCGCTCGAGGTCGCCTACGACTTCCCGAAGGTCACCCGCGCGGGGATCGAGGCCGGGCCGAAGTCGATCTGGCGCTACAAGGACCTGCTCCCGGTGCCCTCCACCGTGCAGGAGCACCCCAACACCGAGCCCGGCCTGACCCGGCTGATCCAGGCCGACAACCTGGCCAAGGCCCTCGGGGTCCGCAAGATCTGGGTGAAGGACGACACCGGCAACCCCACCCACTCGTTCAAGGACCGCGTCGTCGCGGTCGCCCTGGCCGCGGCCCGTGAGCTGGGCTTCTCCGTGCTGTGCTGTCCCTCCACGGGCAACCTGGCGAACGCCGTCGCGGCGGCGGCGGCCCGGGCCGGCTGGGACTCGGTCGTGCTCATCCCGTCCTCGCTGGAGCAGCCGAAGATCATCACGACCGCGGTGTACGGCGGGACGCTGCTCGCGGTCGACGGGAACTACGACGACGTCAACCGGCTCGCCACCGAGCTCGCCGCCGAGCACGAGGACTGGGCGTTCGTGAACGTGAACGTGCGGCCCTACTACGCGGAGGGCTCGAAGACGCTGGGCTACGAGGTCGCCGAGCAGCTCGGCTGGCGGTTGCCGCAGCAGGTCGTCGTGCCGGTCGCGTCCGGCTCGCAGCTCACCAAGATCGACAAGGGCTTCACCGAGCTGGGCACGCTCGGCCTGGTCGAGCCGACCCCGTACACGGTCTTCGGTGCCCAGGCGACCGGGTGCTCGCCGGTCGCGTCGGCGTTCGAGGCCGGGCACGACGTGATCCAGCCGCAGAAGCCGGACACCATCGCGCGCTCGCTGGCCATCGGCAACCCGGCGGACGGTCCCTACGTGCTGGACTCGGTGCGGCGCACCGGCGGCTCCATCGGCCACGTGTCCGACGAGGAGGTCGTCGCCGGCATCCGGCTGCTGGCCGAGACCGAGGGCGTGTTCGCCGAGACCGCGGGCGGGGTGACGGTGGCGACCACCAGGAAGCTCCTCGAGGCCGGCGCGCTCGACCCGGACGCGGAGACCGTCCTCATGATCACCGGGGACGGCCTGAAGACCCTCGACGCCGTGTCCGGCCAGGTCGGGCCGACCGCGACCGTGCCGTCGACCAGCGCCGCGGTGCGCGAGGCGCTGGCCGGCCGCGGCTGATCCCGCACGACCGGCCCGGCGGTTCCGCCGCCCGGGAGCGGGGCGTGGCCCGCCCCGGGCGACCAGCTGCAGCGACGCCGGGTCCGCTCCGGCCACCGCCACGTCGCCGGAGCGGTCGGTCCGCGCGACGGCGACGCCCGAACGCAGCAACCGGTCGACCAGCTCCGGGTCCGGGTGCCGGTAGGTGTTGCCGTTCCCCACGCTGACGAGCGCCGCCCGGGGCCGGACCGCGCCGAGCAGCTCGGGCAGGGTCTTGCGCGAACCGTGGTGCGGGAGCTTGAGCACGTCGGCCCGCAGGTCCGCGCCGGAGGCGAGCAGGTCGTCCTGCGCGGCCAGCTCGACGTCACCGGTCAGCAGGACGGTGCCGACCGGTGTGCTCGCCCGGACGACGAGCGAGCCGTCGTTCACGGCCGTGCCGTCCTCGCCGTCGACGGAGGCGGGCGGGTGCACCGGGCCGAGCACCTCCAGCCGCAGGCCCGGCCGCTCCAGCACGACGCCCCGGCTCAGCCCCACGACGGGAGCGCCCGCGGTCGCCGCCGCGGCGGCGACCGCGCGCAGGCCGGACGCCGGATCCCGCACCGGTCCCACCGCCACCGCACCGACCGCCCGGCCCCGCAGCGCCCCGGCGAGCCCGCCGTCGTGGTCGGCGTGCAGGTGGCTGAGGACGACCAGGTCCAGCACCTCGACCCCGAGCCGGTCCAGGCAGGCGTCGACCGCGTCGTCGGCGGGCCCGGCGTCGACGAGCACCGCGTGCCCCGCGACGGCCGTCGCGAGGACCAGTGCGTCGCCCTGGCCGACGTCGCAGGCCACGATCCGCCACCCGTCGGGCGGCCAGCCGGGCGGGGCGAACCGGGTCGGGACCAGCACCACCAGCGCCCCGACGAGCAGGGCCACCAGCAGCGCCCGCCAGCGCGGTACCCGGCCCATCCCCAGCAGCGCGAGCAGCAGCCCCGCGAGCAGCAGCGCGCCCCCGGTGCCGGCCGGCCACGGCACGGTCGCACCCGGCACCGCCGCCGCCCGGTCCCCGACGAGCACCAGCCAGCGCACGAACGGCCCGGCGAGCCAGGCGCACAGCCAGGCCGCCTCCGGCGAGACCGCCGACAGGACCGCGCCGAGCACGCCGAGCACGGTCGCCGGCGCCACCGCCGGGGCGGCCAGCAGGTTCGCCGCGATCGTGACGAGCCCGACCTGCCCGTTCAGCCCGGCGATCAGCGGTGCCGTCGCGATCGCCGCGGCCACCGGCACGACCAGCGCCTCGGCCGGGCCGGGCGGCAGGCCACGCGCGCGCAGGGCGGCCACCCAGCCGGGCCCGAGCAGCACCAGCGCCCCGGTGGCGACGACCGAGAGCGCGAACCCGGCGTCCACGGCGAGCGCCGGGTCGTGGAGCAGCAGGACCAGCACCGCCGTCGACAGTGCGGGGACCGCCGACCGGGCCCGCCCGGCCGCGAGCGCCAGCAGCACCACCGCCCCCATCACCGCGGCGCGCAGCACCGACGGGGAGGGCCGGGCGAGCACGACGAAGCCGACCAGTGCGAGCATCGCCGCCGCCGCGGCGATCCGCGGATCGGCCCGGAACAGCCGCAGGACCAGCAGCACGGCGCCGGTCAGGATCGCGACGTTGGCTCCGGAGACCGCGACCAGGTGCGCGAGCCCGGCGGTGCGGAAGTCCTCCTCGGTCTCCGGGAGCTGGGCGCGGACGTCGCCGATCGCGAGACCCGGCAGCAGCCCGGCCGGTGCCGGCGGCAGCGCGGCGGACGCCGCGGCGCGCAGCCCGTCGCGCAGGGCACCGGCGCCGGTCTGCCACCACGGCGGGGCCGCGACGTCCTGCGGCGCACCCCGGACCCGCAGCACCGCGACGGTGAGGTCGGCGCGCTGCGCCGGGGCGAGCAGCCCGGCCGCGGAGACCTCCTGGCCGGGCAGCAGGCCGGTCCAGCCCTCGGCCGGGACCAGCAGCAGGATCCGCCCGCCGCTCACCCAGCGCGTGTCCCCCGCCGTGGCCGACACCAGCTCCGCCGGGACCAGTGCGGTGGCCCGCCCCGGCGCCTGCGCACCGGCCGCGGACCGCAGCTCCCGCGGGTCGTCGGTGAGCACCACCCGCACCTCCGCTGCGGCGCCGCGGTCGGCGTGCGCACGCAGCGGGTGCCCGGCCACCCCGGACGCGTGGCCGGTCACGAGCACCGCGGCCACGACGGCACAGCCACCGGCCGCCAGGACGGTCGCGGCCGGAGCCGCGGCCCGGGCGCTGATCCGGGACCGCAGCACCGCCGTGATCACCAGGGCCGCCGCCACCAGTGCGGCGGCGATCCCCCCGGCGGGGCCGCCGAGCAGTCCGCACAGCACCGCCGCCCAGGTGGCGAGCGCCGCCGGGACCAGCCGCAGGTCCGGCGGAGCCGGTCGGTCCGCCGGATCGCTCTCGCGGGCGCGGCCCCGGCGCCCGGCCCGGGCGGTCACACCCGCACCAGCGGCCGGAGGTTCGCGAACCGGCGCTCACCGATGCCGTCGATCTCCCGCAGCTGCTCCACCCGGCTGAACCGGCCGTTGGCCGCCCGCCAGTCGATGATCTTCCCGGCGGTCACCGGCCCGACGCCCGGCAGCGCGTCGAGATCGGCGGCCGTGGCCGTGTTGAGGTCCACCGCGGCACCGGGTGCACCGCCCGATCCACCCGCCGCGGCGGCTCCGGCTCCGGGCTCGGTGCCGGATCGGGTGCCGGGCTCGGCCCCGGACGCCGGCTCCCCGCCGGGCTCGGGCAGCACGGGCGATCCGTCGGCGGCGGGCGGTACGCCGATCGCGATCTGCTCGCCGTCGCCGACCCGGCGGGCCAGGTTGAGCACGGCGAGATCGGTGCCCGGGAGCGCACCGCCCGCCGCCTGGACCGCGTCGGCCACCCGGGCCCCGGCGGGCACCCGGACCAGCCCCGGCCTGCTCACCCGGCCGACGATGCTGACCACCAGCGGTCCGGGCGCCGCCGGCGGGGCGGCCACCGGGTCGGCCGGGCCGGGCCCGTCGGAGGCCGTGACCGCAGGGAGCCCGGTCACGGGCTGCGCGACGGGCCGGCCCGACCACACACCCACGCCGGCGACGACCGCACCGACGAGCACCACGGCCACCAGGGCGACCGCCCCCGGCCGCCCCGGATCCACCCGCGCGCCCTGCAGCGACGGCGGCAGCCACCGCTGCAGGGCGCGGCGCCACCAGGACGGGCGGCCACCGGGCGGTGGGCGGTCCGGCCCCGCGCCGGGCGGCTCCGCGCGGCCCGGGACCGGGCCACGGTGGCCGCCGCCCGGGCGCGGGAGCGGGAGCGGCACCGTCGGTGGGTCGGGCCGGGGACCCTCCGGCGGGCGCGGACCGGGCCCCGGGCGCCCGCCCAGCCCGGCGAGACGCCGGGACGGGTCACGGGACAGGGCCGGGTGCGTCACCTCCCCGACGCTACGAACGATCCGGCCGGGTGCACCGGCGATCCGCGGGGCTGTGGATCGATCGACGGCTTGGGGACCGATCGCGCCCGGCAGGCCTGCACCGGACCCGGGTGTCGGGGCCCGGTGCTAGGTTCCGCCGGGGTGTTCCTCGTCCGTCGACCCGGCGGGGACGACCACGACGCCCACCACACCGGTCCCGGTGTGCGCGCCGAGTACGGCGCCGACCTCCGAGACGTGCAGCTCGGACGCCTCCGGAAGCTCCTCGCGCAGCCGGTCGGCGATGTCTTCCGCCCGTTCGGGCGCCCCGAGGTGGTGCACCGCCAACCGGGCCCCGGGCCCGCCGGCCGCGGCGACCGCGAGCGCCACCAGCCGGGTGGTGGCCCGCGACCGGGTCCGGACCTTCTCCAGCGGGGCGATCCGCCCCTCGGTCAGGTGCAGCAGCGGGTTGACCGACAGCGCGGCGCCGACCAACGCCTGCGCCGCGCCGATCCGCCCGCCGCGGCGCAGGCGCTCCAGGTCGGCGACCGCGAACAGGACCCGGCACCGGGCCGCCACGGACGCCGCGCAGGCCTCGACCCGGGCCACGTCGGCACCGGCCGCGGCGGCGTCCGACGCGGCGAGCACGGCGAAGCCCAGCCCCATCGCGATCGCCCGGGAGTCGACCACCCGGATCCGGTCCGGCGCGATCTCCCGGGCCGCGGCGCGGGCGGCGTCCCAGGTGCCGGACAGCTCCCGGGACAGGTGCACCGACACGATCCCGGGCGCCCCGGCGTCGAGGATCTCGCGGTAGCGCTCCGCGAATGAGGCCGGCGAGGGCCGCGAGGTCTGCACGAGCAGGTTCCGCTCGGCCAGCGCGGCGACCAGCTCGTCCGGGGTGACGTCGACGCCGTCGCGCGCGGTCCGGTCGCCGAGACGCACCTCCAGCGGGACGACCCGGATCCCGCGCCGCCGCGCCGCACCGGGCGGGAGGTGGGCGGTGGAGTCGGTGACCACGGCGACCGGCGGGCTGGGCACCCGGCGGAGACTACCGGCCGGGACCGGCGCCCCCGGTGAACAGCGGGGCCAGCGCCCGCTGGGCGGCGCGGTACCGCTCGTGCGCCTCGTCGTACCGGGCCCGTACCCGGGGATCGGGCCGGAACTCGCGCTCGGTGCGGACCATCCGTGCCGCCAGCTCCGGCACCGAACCGGCGGTGCCGGTGGCCAGTGCGGCGAGCATCGCCGCACCCAGCACCCCGGCGTCCCGCTCGGCGGCCCGGCGCAGCGGCCGGTCCAGCACGTCCGCCCTGACCTGGCACCACAGGTCGCTCGCGGATCCCCCGCCGCAGACCGTGAGTGCCTGCGCCGGGTGCCCGGCGGCCTGCTCCAGCGGTCCGAGGACGTGCCGGGCCACGTGCGCCACCCCTTCGAGGACCGAGCGGGCCAGCTCCGCCCGCCCGGTGCCGAACGTCGCGCCCAGCCAGTGCCCGCGCAGCTCCGGGTCCCACACCGGTGCGCGCTCACCGGCGAGCTGCGGCAGGAACAGCAGTCCGTCGCTGCCCGTGGTCGCGGTCCCGGCGAGGTCGAGCAGCTCGGGCACGCCGAGGCCGAGCGCACCGGCGGCCCAGACCAGCGCGTCGCCACCGGCCTGGGTCGGCCCGGCGTGCACGTGCAGCCCGCGCCAGGTGGGGAACGTGACGACGCCCGGTGCCGTGCCGCCCGGCCGGGCCGCCATCGCGAGCACCTCGGACGTCCCGGCGATGTCGATGGCGTCGCCCGGGGCGGCGATCCCGCCGCCGAGCAGCGCGGACCAGGCGTCCATCGTCCCGACGGCGACCGGCAGGCCCGCCGGGAGACCCCCGGCACCGGTGGTCTCCCCCGCCACCGACGCCGGGTCGGCCAGCGGCGGTAGCCGGTCGAGCAGGCCGGGGACCAGCAGGTCCGGCCAGTCCGGGTACCCGGCGCCGTCCGGCTCGACGAGCCCGACCGCCGACAGCGGATCGGCCACCGCCGTGCCGGTGAGCCGGAGCAGCAGCCAGTCCTTCGGCGCGAGCAGCCGGGTGGCGCGGGCCCAGGCGTCCGGCCGGTGCCCGGCCAGCCAGGCGGCGCGGGCCACCGGGTGCGAGGCGTCCACGACGCCGAGCCCGCCGCGCACCCGCGCGCGCTCCGCCGGGGCGAGCCGGTCCCCCAGGGACGCGGCGACGGCCGAGCACCGGCCGTCCTGCCAGGTGATCGCGGGGTGCACCGGGACACCGCCGGCGTCGACGACCAGGTGCGTGTTGACCTGCGAGCAGAGACCGACCGCCGTCACCCCGCGCAGCGCTCCCGCGGCGCCGAGATCGGCCACGGCCCCGCACAGCCCGGCCCACCAGTCCGCCGGGTCCTGCTCGGCGTGGCCGGGCCGTGGCCGGTGCGTCGGGTGCCGGCGGGCCGCGCCGGCGCCCCGGACGCCGTCCTCGTCGAACACCGCGGCCTTCACCGAGGTGGTACCCAGATCGATGCCCAGCAGGGTCACGCCCGCTCCTCCCCGGCCGGGACGGGCGCCGGGTCCAGCTGCGCGGCCAGCGCCTCGCCCACCAGCCGGTGCCCGGCCCAGCCCCAGTGCATGCCGTCCGGGTTGCCGTGCCCACCGAGCACGTGCGCACCGACGAGCCGCGGGACGTCCAGGACCGAGACGTCCGGGGCGGCGGCCGCCCAGGACCGGACCGCGGCCTCGGTCGCGGCCCGGTGCGGGTGCGCGAACCCGTAGTCGGCGGCCCGGTGCACCGACGGCAGCAGCGCCACGACCGGCAGCCCGGGCCGGATCGCGTGCACCGCGGCGCGGCACCGTTCCAGGTAGGCGACGGTGAGCCGGCTGGGCAGCGTGGCCGGGCCACCGCCGGGCAGCCGGGCCAGTGCCGGGGCCAGCCGCGGCTGGGCCCGGCGGTAGGCCGAGCGCACCGCGTGCCGCAGCGGCGCGGGGCGCAGCACCGGGATCAGCTCCCGCAGCGCCGTCGGCAGCGGGGAGGGCAGCGCGTCCATCCCGGACACGCCGAGCACGAGCGCGCCGGCCCGCGGCAGTGCCGCCCAGACCCGGGGGTCGCCGCTGACCGCCGCCCAGGCGTGCCGGGCCGTCCAGCCGGCCCTGGCGACCAGCTCCACCGAGCCGCCGAGCCGGGCCGCAGCGACGTTGGGCCACAACCGCGGCTCGTCGGCGGGGTAGGGCCGTTCGGGACCGTGGAACGCCAGCGAGTCGGCGACGACCAGCAGGTCAGGCACCGATGTTGTACCCGGAGAGCCGCCACCGGGGATGGTCGGACCGGCGGGCGACGACGGCCCACTTGGCGTTGCCCATCCCGCCGATCACCGGCCAGGCCGACTCGGGGAGGTCGAGCAGCCCGCAGACCAGCCCGGCGATCATGCCGCCGTGCGCGACGAGCAGCACCGAGCGTTCGGCCGGGTCGTCGGCGTACTGGGCGTCGAGCTCGTCGACCACCGGCATCGACCGGTCGACGACGTCCACCCGGGATTCCCCGCCCGGCGGCGCCCAGCGCGGGTCCGACCGCCAGCGGGCGATCGCGCCCGCCTCGTCGGCCTCGATCTCGTCGACCGTGCGTCCCTGCCAGTCACCCAGGTGCGTCTCGCGGAGGCGCTTGTCCACCGACAGCGGCAGCCCGGTCGCCCCGGCGACGGCGGACGCGGTGTCGTGCGCGCGGCTCAGGTCCGAGGTGATGATCCGGTCGAACGGGAACCCGGCGAGCAGCGGGGCCGCCGCCGCGGCCTGGGCCCGGCCCCGCTCGGTGAGCCGGGTGTCGAGATGGCCCTGCATCCGGCCGCCCGCGTTGTACTCGGTCTGGCCGTGCCGCAGCAGGGTGAGCCGGCTCAGGGTCATCCGTCGCCGTCCGTCGCGGCCGGGTCCGGCGCCGGGACCTCGATCGTCGGGCAGTCCTTCCACAGCCGGTCCAGACCGTAGAAGCCGCGCTGCTCGGTGTGCATGACGTGCACGACGATGTCGGTGAAGTCGAGCAGGACCCAGCCGTTGTCGGCGTCGCCCTCGCGCCGGGTCGGCTTGCTGCCGCGCTCGCGCAGCTTCTCCTCCACCGCGTCGACGATCGCCTGCACCTGCCGCTCGTTCTGCGCGGAGGCGAGGACGAAGCAGTCGGTCAGCGCGAGCTGGTCGGACACGTCGATGGCGACGATGTCGGCGGCCTTCTTGTCCGCCGCGGCGGCCGCGGCCACCTTCGTCAGCTCGATCGCCTCCGGTGATGCCGTCACTGCGCCTCAGTCTCCTGCGTGGTAGCTGCGCCCGGCCGTGCTCGGCCGGGCCGCCGACCAGTGTGTCAGCCACCGGACAGGGGGTTGGGTCCCGGGCTCCCCACAGGATAGGTTCTCGTGATCACCGAGGCGCTGTCGGAGGAGGCCCTGCATGGCTCTGGAAGCCGATCTGGAGGGCACGCAGTGCGAGCCGGTCAACGTCGCGTGGGCGCGCGACGACGTGCTGCTCTACGCGCTGGCCGTCGGGGCCGGCGCCGAGGAGCCGACCGCCGAGCTGTCGCTGACCACCGAGAACACCGACGGCGTCCGGAACGTCGTGCTGCCGTCGTTCGTCGAGACGTTCACCCGCACCGCGGTCGTCGCGCTGGGCGACGTCGACCGGTCCCGCCTGGTGCACGCCGAGCAGTCGTTCCGGCTGCACGCGCCGCTGCCGGTGGAGGGCAGGGCGCGGGTCACCGCGACCGTCACCGAGGTCCTGGACAAGGGCACCGGCGCGCTGGTCCGGACCTGCGCGGAGGCCGTCGACGCCGAGACCGGGGTGCCGCTGGCGTCGGCGACCCGGTCGCTGTTCCTGGGCGGCGAGGGCGGCTTCGGCGGCCGGCGCGGCACCTCCGGGCCGTCCCCGGTCCCGGACCGGGCGCCCGACCACGAGGTCACCTACCGGACCTCGCCCGGCCAGGCCCTGCTCTACCGGCTGACCGGCGACCGGAACCCGCTGCACAGCGACCCGGTGTTCGCCGCGAAGGGCGGTTTCGAGCGCCCGATCCTGCACGGCATGTGCACCTTCGGGTTCACCGCCCGCGCGCTCGTCGCGTCGGTCTGCGACGGCGATCCCACGCGGCTCGTCGGCATGGACGCGCGGTTCACCGCCCCCGTCGTGCCCGGCCAGGACCTGACCGTGTCGGTCTGGCGGACCGGGGACGGCGCGGCGTTCCGGACCGTCGCCGGCGGGACGACCGTCCTCGACCGCGGTTCGGCCGAGTTCGCCTGACCCCGGCCGGCCGCCGGGTCCGTGGTCAGGACGCGACGGCCGGGACCCGGGGCGGCGCCGGGTCGCCGGGGTAGTCCGCACCACCCTGGTAGGCGAGCGCGGACAGGACGTCCAGCGCCTCGATCTGCGGGTAGGCGCGGCCCGGGTCCGCCCGGTGCGGCCAGCGGTGGTCGAGATCCCGGAAGGCGACGGCCCGGTGCCGGGTGGTCGCCAGGTACCGGGGGTTGTCCCGGACGAACCGGGCGAACGCGTGCCGCAGCTCCGGGTGGCGGGGCAGCTCGGAGCGGACGAACCGGGCGACGTCCGCTCCGATCTCGTGTACGTACTCCCCGCACAGCTGCACCACGAACGGCACCACCCACGGCTCGTGCACGCCGAACAGCTCACGCACCGCACGCTGGCGGATGCCGGCGTTCTCGTTGCGCGACATCCACGCCGCGACGACGGCCTGGCGGCGCGGCGTGAGCCGGGCCAGGTACCCGGCCGACGGCCACGGGTAGGCGATCCGGTACGGGATCTGCAGCGGGTCGCCGTCCACGTGCACGTCGTGGTCGGCGACCCCGCCCCCGGAGTCCTGCACGAGCTGGGCCGACGCCGCACCCCACGACGCCAGCGCGTGCATCGCCACGTGCGCGTCCCGGCGGACGTGCTGAGGTACCGCGCGCAGCAGCAGCCCGGCGATGGCCGGGGTCGGAACCTCGATCACGAACCCCACGGTAACCCGATCAGGCCAGTCCGGCGTCACCAGCGGTCAGATTTCGCGCTCCGTCATCACCCGATCAGCGCTGGGTGACCACATCCGGAGCCGGTGTCGCGAAACCGGCCCTGCTCGGCGGCACTCGGCCGTACTCACCGGCACTCAGCGGTACTCAGCGGTACTCCACGGTCTCCACCGTGTGCGCCTCGATGCGGTCCCAGTCGTACTCCACGCCGAGCCCGGGCCCGTCGGGCACCGGGACGCAGCCGTCGGCGTCGACCGCGGCCAGGCCGTCGCGGTAGTCGTCGGCGTAGACGAGCTGGCTGCGGCCGATCTCGCTGGATTTCGGGTGCACGAACGACATCTCGTAGTAGTTCGTGTTCCGCAGCGACGCCATGAGCTGGCGCTGGGCCGGGCCCGGGGTGTGCAGCTCGACGTCGAGCCCGAGCCCCTCGGTGGCGTGCGCGATCTTGAGCGCGCCGGTGATGCCGCCGTCGTACTCGGCGTCGGCGCGCACGAAGTCGGTGCCGCCGCCGACCACGAAGTCCACGTGCTGCTCCAGCCCCCGCACGTGCTCGGTCTGCAGCAGCGGCGTCCGGATCAGCTCCCGCAGCCGCTTGTGCCCGAAGATCGAGATCCCGGTGTCCTTGTACGGGTCCTCCAGCCAGAGGAAGTTCGCCTCGTCGCAGGCCCGGCCGACCTGCACGGCGTGCGCGAACGTCTCCAGCTTGCAGCCCGGGTCGAGCATGAGGTCCATGTCGGGGCCGACGGCCGCGCGCACCCGCTGGATCGTCTCGACGACCTCGGAGACCTCGTAGACGTCCCAGACGTGCAGCTTGTAGGCCCTGTAGCCCAGCTCCTTGCACTGCACGGCGAAGTCGGCGTAGGCCCCGGGCGAGTCCAGGCCGCCGTTGCGGTCGCCCGCCGCGGTCGAGGCGTAGGCCGGGACCCGGGTCTTCCAGCCGCCGAGCAGCGTGCGGATCGACGCACCGTGCGTGCGGCCGGCGAGGTCCCACAGCGCGATGTCGACGAAGCCCATGCCCATCTTGTCGAACTTGCGGAGCTGGCGCTTCACGTCGTTGTAGATCAGCTCGCGCTGCAGCGGGTCCTTGCCGATCAGGTAGTCGCCGAACATCGCGACCTGGGCGACGGCGACCGAGTTGCCACCCACGTAGCCGCCGACGACGCCGTCGTCGGTGTAGATCCGGATCGCGTAGGCGCTGGTGGGCTTGCGGCTGCCCGGCTCGTAGACCAGCGAGAAGCCGGTCGGGTGCTTGGCGAAGTCGACCATGTCGAACTTCGCCCTGTCGATGCGGATCCGCTCGATCCTCACGCGGCACCACCGTTGCGCGCCGCGTCCAGGTGCGACTTCGCGATCTGCTCGAGGTGCACGACGTCGCAGGCGACGCTGGCGTAGGAGAAGCCCTGCGCCAGCCGGCGGGCGGCGGTGGCGCCGTCCGGGCAGTGGATGCCGCAGGCGATCCCGGCCGCGTCCGCCGCGGCGAGGATCCGCTGCAGTGCCGCGTCGAAGTCGGCGTCGAGGTCCGGATCGGTCGAGGTCCTCCCGCCGAGGGCCAGGCGCAGGTCCGAGGGGCCGACGTAGAGGCCGTCGACGCCGGGCACCGCGGCGATCCGCTCGACGTTCGCCAGGCCGTCCGGGGTCTCGATCATCACCAGGCAGGCGACCTCGTCGTCGGACACCGCGGGCGTCGGGCCGACCCGCAGCTGCGCCCGCATCGGGCCGTAGCTGCGCCGCCCGACCGGCGGGTACCGGGTGGCGGCGACGGCGGACTCGGCGTCGGCGACGGTGTCGACCATCGGGACGATCACGCCGCGGGCGCCGGTGTCGAGCGCCTGGCCGATCCAGAAGGCGTCGTTGGCCTGCACCCGCACCAGGCTCGCGACACCGAAGGTGTCGACGGCGGTGATCGTCGAGAGCACCGCACGGGAGTCGACGAGCCCGTGCTGGGCGTCGATGCAGACGTAGTCGTAACCGGTGCGGGCGATCCGCTCGGTGCCGACCGGGTTGTCGAGCACCACCCAGTACCCGATCGTCTTCTGCCCGGACCGGATCCGGGCGGCGAAACCGTCGGCAGCAGTCATGGTGTGCACCTCTCAGCGGTTGTAGGCGGGCACCGGCCCGCGCAGGTCGGCCCCGACGGCGTCGCAGGCGGCGACGACGTCGTCCGGGAGCGGGCCGCGCTCGGCGGCGGCCACGTTGGCGTGCAGCTGCTCGACCCTCGACGCGCCGACCAGGATCGCGCCGACGTCCTCCCGGCCGACCAGCCAGCGCAGGGCCAGCTCGGGCAGCCCGAGGCCGGCGTCGGCAGCGACCCGGGACAGCGCCTCGACGGCCCGGAACAGGCCCTCGTTCCAGTAGCGGTCGCGGTACATCGTCGCCAGCCCGGACGAGCCGAACCGGCCGTCCGACGGCGGCGCGTCGAACGAGTGCCGCCCGGACAGCAGGCCGCCGCCCAGCGGGTTGTAGACGATGTCGAACAGGCCCGCGGTCCGGGAGAACTCGAGGTACTCCTCCTCGATCCGGCGGGCGAGCAGGTTGTAGAGCGGCTGGGAGAACGCCGGCTGCGGGGCCCCGGCCGCGAGCGCGGCGTGCCGCAGCTCGGAGATCTGCCAGGCCGCGAAGTTGGAGACCCCCAGCGCGCCGATCGTGCCCGCGTCGGCGAGCTCGGCGATCGTCTCCAGGGTCTCCGCGACCGGCGTGGCCCGGTCCGGCTGGTGCAGGTAGTAGACGTCGAGCTTCTCGACCCCGAGCCGGCTCAGCGAGCCCTCGACGCAGGCGTGGATCGCCTTGCGCGACAGCGGTGGTGCTCCCCCGGCGTCGGGGTGCGGGATGCCGACCTTGCTGGCCACGTCGAACCGGCCCGGCCGGGCCCGAAGCAGCTCGCCGAGGATCGGCTCGCAGCGCGACCCGGAGTAGCCGTTCGCCGTGTCGATCATGGTGATGCCGGCCTCGGCGGCCGCGTCCAGCATCGCGGCGGCGCCGTCGGCGTCGACGGTGTCGCCGATGTTCATCGTGCCCAGGACCAGGCGGGACACCGCCAGGTCGGTGCCGGGCACCTCGGTGGTCTGCATGCGCGTTCTCCCTCAGCCGACGGGGTGGGCGGGCGGCTCACCGCTGAGCACCCGGGTGATGTCCGCGACGACCATCGAGCCCATCGCGGCGTTGGCGTCGTCGCTCGCGGCACCCACGTGCGGGGTGAGGACGACGTTCGGCGCGGTGAGCAGCGGGCTCCCGGCCGGTGGTTCGACGGCGAACGCGTCCACGCCCGCCCCGGCCAGGTGGCCGTCGTGCAGGGCGGCGGCCAGTGCGGCCTCGTCGACCAGGTCGCCGCGCGCGGTGTTCACCAGGTACGAGCCGGGCCGCATGGCGGCGAGCTCGGCCGCGCCGATCAGCGGTGCCCCGGAGCCGCCGGGCAGGTGCAGGGTGACGGCGTCGGCCCGGGCCAGGCACTCGTCGAGGGTGAGCAGCGGGACGCCCGCGGCCTCGGTGCCGGGCAGGAACGGGTCGTGCGCGACGACGTCCATGTCGAAGCCAGCGGCGCGGCGGGCCACGGCCCGCCCGATCCGGCCGAACCCGATCACCGCGAGGGTGCGCCCGGCGAGCTCCGGGCCGAAGAAGCGTTCCCAGCGCCCGGCCGCCGTGGAGGCGTGCGCCTGGGGGACCCGGCGGGCCAGCGAGAGCAGCAGCGCGAACGCGAGATCCGCGACGGCCCCGGTGTTCGCCCCGGGCGTGTTGACGACCGTCACGCCGCGGGCCACGGCGGCCGCGACGTCGATGTTGTCGACCCCGACGCCGTGCTTGGCCAGCACCCTCAGCTGCGGGGCGGCCCCGAGCGCCGGCGCCGTGACCTCGTCCAGCCCGACGATCGCGGCGTCGATCCCGAGCAGCAGCGGGGCCAGCTCGGCGGCGGGCAGCGGGTGCCGGTCGGTGTGCACGACCGCCTCCAGCCCGGCCTCCTTCAGCGCCGCCCACGGCGCGTCCGAGCGTGCGCCGAAGCTCGGGGTCGTGATCAGTACACGGGGCATGCGGGTCATCCTCCGAAGTCCACGCCGAGCGTGTCGAGCAGCGAGTAGACGGCCAGTGCGGTGACCGCGACGCTGGAGACGACCAGCGCGACGGTGAGCAGCGGGTTGGACCGGACCCGGCGGTCCACCTCGGTGGTGCGCAGGTACCAGACGGCGACCACGACGGCGAGCAGGAACACCCCGCCGGCGATGCCGCCGATCTGCACCATCAGCACCGGCGACTGCACCAGGAGGTACCCGAGGGCCCACACCGGCGGCATGGTCATCGTCAGGATCCGGATCCACCGCTCGCGGGCCGCCCGGTCCCGCCAGTCCAGCACACCGAGCAGCGACAGGGTGTGCGTCCAGAGCCGCGGGACGCTGGCGGTGGAGGCGACGAACGTCGAGTACAGCACCGCGACGGCGCCGACGAGGAACGCGTACATGGCCCACTCGCCGAGCGTGTCGGTGTACATCCGGGACAGCGTCGTGATCATCTCGTTCCCGGACGGGACGAGGCCCTGCGGATGCAGCACCGACGCGCCGATCACGTAGAACGACAGCGTGCAGACCGTGCACACCAGCCAGGACACGAACACGTCCAGGCGCATCACCCGCAGCCAGCCCTCGGCGCGCCGGGCGCGTTCCTCGGTGCCGTCGTCCGGGCCGGTCCAGCGGGCGTAGCCCTTCTCCAGGCACCAGTAGGAGTAGGTGGTCATCTCGTCGGCGCCGACGCCGGTGATGCCGAACATCGCGATCGCGAAGCCGAGGGTCCCGGCCGGGATCAGGAACTCGAAACCGAGGGCGAGGTCGTCGCCGCCGTAACCGAACGGGGTGAGCGGCAGGCCCAGCGCGAGCCCGACGGTGGCCAGTGTGAACAGCACGACGGCCACGAAACAGGCCTTCTCGACCACGCTGTAGCGGTTGGTGCGCAACAGGAACAGCACGCTCGCGACGGTGATCACGGTCCAGGTGAGCAGCGACGGGAACGACAGCGGCTCACCGACGATCGGCCAGAGGATGCTCAGCGCCGCGACCGTGCCGCCGATGATGCCGCCGCGCTGCAGGATCTTCGCGCCGTCCATCAGGATCCACAGCACGTTGATCCAGCTGATCCGGCCGATCCGCGGCGGGACCTGCGCGTAGCCCTCCAGAGCGGGCTTGCCGGAGAGGATCGCCCAGCGGGCCAGCTCCATCTGCACCCACACCTTGACCGCGGTGCTGGCGACGACCAGCCACAGCAGCACGAAACCGGCCTTCGCGCCGAGCGCCGTGGTGGTGATCAGCTCACCGGACCCGACGACCGCGGCGGAGAGGATCAGCCCGGGGCCGAGATGGCGCAGGCGGCCGCCGAACGTGGTCGGCGGCGGGCGGACGTCGACCGGGTCCAGCGCGTACGGATCGGGCGAGCCGGTCCGGGCGGGGTCCGCGGTGTCGTCGGTCGTCGTCATCGACATCCCGTTCTGGTCCGTGGCGGCGGCGCCGGGGTCGGCCGCCGGAGGGTCGGTGGGCGCGAATGCGCGGCCAGAAACATGACACAGTCTGCGCGGTTCGCGCAAGAACGCCGACCAATCCGCTCGATGTGCGCAGAAATACTCGCACGGAGCGCGCATCTCCTGCATGATGTGCACGACCGGCGCAGCGATCCGCGCCCCGCGACGACGCCCGAGGGAGGTGCCCCGTGACCCGTCCGCCCGTCCTCGTGCTGGCCGACGACCTCTCCGGCGCCGCCGAGACCGCGGCCGTGCTGGCCGTACCCGGCGAGCCCGCAGCGATCCTGCTGCACCTCCCCACCGAACCCACCGAACCCACCGAACCCGCCGACCCCACCGGCTCCGCCGACCCGGCTGCTCCGGGTGTCCGCGAGCGGGTCCGGCCGGCCGGTCTGACGGTCGTCGACCTGCACTGCCGGGCCGCACCCGCCGGCGTCGCCGCGGAGCGGACCCGGCGCGCGCTCGGCACCGCGGCGCCCGGCACCCACGTCTTCCTCAAGATCGACTCGCTGCTGCGGGGTGCGGTCGCCGCCGGGATCGGGGTGCTCGCCGGGCACGAGCCGGTCGTCGTCGCGGCGGCGCTCCCGGCGGCCGGGCGCACCGTGCGCGACGGCGTCGTGCACCTGGACGGCGTCCCGCTGCACCACACCGACGCGTGGCGGATGGAGCCCGGCCCGGCCCCGGCCGACCTGCGAACCGCCACCGGGCGACCGGGGGCCGCCGTGGTCGGGGTGGCGGAGCTGCGCCGCGACCCGCAGCTCGCGATCGTGCGGGCGCTGTACCGCGACGCCGTCGTGCTGTGCGACGCCGAGACCGACGCCGACCTGGACCGGATCGCCACCGCCGCGGTGGCGGCCGGTGCCGCCACCGCGGGCTCCGGCGGGTTCGCCGCGGCACTCGGCCGGGCCACCGGCCGGCCCGGCCTCGGCGCCGGGGACCGGCCCGGCGGAACGCCGCGGCCGGTGCTCGCCGTGGTCGGCTCGGCCGAGCCGGCGGCCGCCCGCCAGGTCGCCCGGCTGCTCGCCGACGGCGCGACCGAGTTCCGGCTGCGCCCCGGTGACCCGGTGCCGACCGGCCCGGTCGCACCGGGCGTGACCGTGCTGCGACCGGACCCGGAGCTGCGGGCCGACCCGGCCGCGGTCGGCGCCGCGCTGACCGCGGCGGCGACCGCGCTCGCCGGCGGCCCCGGCGGCCCGCACCTGCTCCTCACCGGCGGCGAGACCGCCCGCCGGGTGCTCGACGCGCTGGACACCGACCGGCTCGTCCCGCTCGGCCAGGTCGCGCACGGCGCGGTCCGCAGCGCCGGCGCGGGCGGGCGGCAGGTCGTCACCCGGCCCGGCAGCTTCGGCGACGACGGCTCGCTGACCGCGATGGCCGCCGCCGTCGGCGCCCACCGGGCCGACCGCGCGACCGGCTCCGGCCGGGCCCCCGACCATCCCCACCGGACAGACCGATCGGAAGGCAGCCGCATGACCGCCACCGTCCCCCCGCAGGTTCCCGCCGGGTCCGGCGTACCCCTCCCGACCATCGCCGTCACCATGGGCGACGCCGCCGGGATCGGACCCGAGGTGATCGTCCCGGCACTGGTGCACCCGGACGTGCTCGGCCGCTGCCGGCCCGTCGTGATCGGGGACGCCGGGCGGCTGCGCCGGGCCGCGCAGGTGCTCGGGCACCCGGCCGAGATCGTCGCCGTCGACCGGGTGGAGGACGCCGAGCCGGGCCCCGGCCGGGTGTGCGTCCTCGGGGTCGGCGAGCTGCCCGCCGACCTGCCGTGGGGCGAGGTCTCCGCGGTGGCCGGCGAGGGCGCGTACCGCTACGTCGAGACCGCGGCCGCGCTCGCCGTCGCCGGGCGGGTGCAGGCCATCTGCACCGCACCGCTGAACAAGGAGGCCCTGCACGCCGCGGGCCACCGCTACCCCGGGCACACCGAGCTGCTCGCCCACCTCACCGGCACCGAGGAGGTGTCGATGATGCTGTCGACGCCGACGGTGAAGGTCGTGCACGTGACCACCCACATCGGCCTGATCGACGCGGTGGCCCGGATCGAGCCCGGCCTGGTCGAGCGGACCGTGCGCCGCGGGCACGACGCGCTGGTGCGCGCCGGGACCCCGGCACCGCGGATCGGCGTCTGCGGGATCAACCCGCACGCCGGGGAGAACGGCCTGTTCGGTTACGGCGAGGAGGACGAGAAGATCGTCCCCGCGCTGGAGGTGCTGCGCGCCGACGGGATCGACGTCCGCGGCCCGCTCCCGGCCGACACCGCGTTCTTCCTGGCCGGGCGGGGCGACTACGACCTGATCGTCGCGATGTACCACGACCAGGGGCACGGGCCGGTCAAGGTGCTCGGCATCGAGAACGGCGTGAACCTCACCGTGGGGCTGCCGGTCATCCGCACCTCGGTGGACCACGGCACCGCGTTCGACATCGCCGGCACCGGCAGGGCCGACGCCGGGTCGATGGTCGAGGCGCTGCGCCAGGCCGTGGAGCTCGCCGCCCGACCGGTAGCGTGACGCGCATGCCGCCCCGCGGATCACGGGCCCGCCGGGACGAGATCGTCCGGCTCGCCACGACGAGTGGCCTCGCCAGCGTCGAGGAGCTCTCCCAGGTCTTCGACGTCACCGCGTCCACGATCCGGCGCGATCTCGCCCAGCTGACCGCCGAGGGGCGGCTGGCCCGCACCTACGGCGGCGCGATGGCACTGTCCGCGCATCCCGAGACGTCGCTGCGGCAGCGGATCGGTGAGGCGTTCGGCGCCAAGCGCGCGATCGCCAGGGCCGCGGCGGCGCTCGTGCGGCCCGGGGAGACCGTCCTGCTCGACGCCGGTTCGACGGTCGGGGCGCTGGCCCACGAGCTGCGCGGGATCCCCGGCCTGACCGTGGTGACCACGGGCCTGACCGCGCTCGGCGAGCTGGCCGACGCCGAGGGCGTCACCGTGCACTGCCTCGGCGGCACGCTGCGCCCGGTGAGCCAGGGCTTCGTCGGGCCGCTGGCCGAGGCCGCCCTGGAGCACCTCAGCTTCGACCGGGCCTTCCTGGGTGCGGACGGGGTCACCACCGACGGCGGTCTCTGCGAGGCCGAGCTCGCCCAGACCCGGCTGAAGGAACTGATGGCCCGCCGCGCCGCGGCGGTCTACGTGCTGGCGCACGCGGACAAGCTGGGCCGCAGGCCGTTCCACGCCTGGGCCCGGCTCGAACCCGGCTGGACGCTGATCACCGACCCGGCCGCGGACACCGCCCAGCTCGCCGCGCTGCGCGGCACCGGTGTCGCGGTCACGGTGGCCGACACGGCCGACGGCGCCGCCTGATCATCTGCGCGTTTCACGCGCCCTGATCCACTTCTGCTCGTCGGGCTCACCCACTGTGCCCACATATGCGCGCAATGCGCGACTCACATCAACTCTTGCGCACAACGCGCAATCAGTGCGAACGTAGGAGCCGCCGGGTCCGGCGGTCTCCCGCCGTGACCCTCATCCGCTCCGGAGGTCGACGATGACCCTTGACCGACAGGCCGGCCCGCGGCTCGACCGCCGGGCGTTCCTGCGGTGGACCGCGCTGGCCGTCGCCGGGACCGCCGCCGTCCCGCTCACCGGCTGCGCCGGCCCGACCGGCGCCCCCGGCCCCGGGACGCTCGTGCTCGGGCTCAACCGCTCGCTGGTCAGCCTGGACAACAAGCTCAACCAGTTCGACGGCGCCGTCACCGTGCAGCGCGCCGTCCGCCAGGCACTCACCCGGGTCGGCCCGGGCCTCGTCGCCCAGCCCGTGCTGGCCGACCGGTTCGTCCGCACCGGCCCGGCCGAGTGGACGGTCCGGCTGCGCGAGGGCGTCCGCTACTCCGACGGCAGCCCGGTCACCGTGACCGACGTGGACGTCGCCCTGCGCTGCTACGGCGCCGTCAACGGCGGCTTCATCGCCAGCCTGTTCCCCGAGCTGCCGACGGTCGTCCCGGTGGACGCGCGCACGTTCCGCCTCCGGACCATGGCCCCGGTCCCGGTGCTCGACCTGCTCATGGCGAACGTCATGATCACCCCGGCGGCCGCGAACCGGCCCGAGGAACTGTCCGAGGGGGTCGGGTCCGGCCCGTTCCGGGTCGCCGAGGCGAACAGCGGGACCGGGGACTACACGCTGGTCCGCAACGAGAACTACTGGGGACGCCCGGCCGCCCTGGACGCGGTGCAGGTCCGGTTCGTGCCCGAGGAGTCCAGCCGGGTCGTCGCGATCCGCTCCGGCGAGCTGGACGTCATCGACAGCATCACCCCGGACTCGGCCGAGCAGCTCGCCGGGCTGCCGTCGGTCGTCCTGGACCGCTCCCCCAGCACCCGCACCAACCAGCTGTTCTACAACTTCCGCAAGCTGCCGGGGCACCCGCTGGCCGCCCCCCGGGTGCGCGAGGCGCTCAGCTACGCCGTCGACGGCGAGGCGCTGGCCCGCGACGTGCTGGTCGGCTCGGTCCAGCCCGCCCGCGGGGTGGTCGCCTCCGCGCTCACCGGCGCGGTCGAGACCGGCGGGTACCGCTACGACCCGGGCCGCTGCCGGCAGCTGCTCGACGCGGCCGGGGTCACCGACCTGGAGCTGACGATCATCTGGGAGTCCGGCGAGTTCCCGGCCGACACCTCGGTGATGGAGTCGGTCGCCGGGATGCTCGGCCGGGTCGGGGTCCGCACCCGGCTGCAGCAGTTCCAGCCAGGCGGCGACATCTCCGCCTGGCGGCAGGGCCGCGGCGGCGACTGGGACGTGCTCGGCAACGGCTTCGCCGGGCCGACCGGCGAGGCCGCGACGGTCCTGCAGGGCATGTACGGCGGGACCGCCGAGAAGGAGCGGACCCGCGACACCTACCAGGGCTACGTCGTGCCGGAGGTCGCCAGGACGCTCGACGCGGCGGCCACCGAGACCGATCCGGCCCGCCGCCAGGCCGTGCTCGACCGGGCCCAGCAGCAGATCTGGGACACCTGGCCGTGCCTGTGGGCGTTCGTCCCCGACGTCGTGCAGGCCCGGCGGGCCAGGGTGTCGGGCATCGAGCTGCTGCCCACCAACTCCTACGACCTGACCACCGTCGCGCTGGGGGCATCGGCATGACCGCCACGACCGCACCCGCCGGCCCGGCCGGGCCGGCCCGCCGCGGCGGGCCGGCACCGGTCCCGGGCGGCCGGGCTCGCCCGGTACGCGCTGCTACGCGTCGGTCAGGGCCTGCTCACGATCTTCCTCACCGTCTCGACGGTGTTCGTGCTGGTCCGGCTGGCCCCCGGGGACCCGGCTGCGGCCTACGCCGGGCCGACCGCGTCGCCGGAGGACCTGGACCGGATCCGGGCCCAGCTCGGGCTGGACGAGCCGCTGCTCACCCAGTACCTGACGTTCCTGGGCAACCTGCTGCGCGGGGACCTGGGGACCAGCTACTCCTTCGCCGCACCGGCACTCGACGTGGTGCTCGGCCGGGTGCCGTACACGATCACCCTCGCCGTGTCGGCGGTCGTGGTGACCACGCTGGTCGCGGTGCCGCTGGGCATCTGGATGGCCCGGCGCGCCGACACCGGCCGCGAGCTGGGCGCGACGTGCTCACCGTCGCCGGGCAGTCGATGCCCGACTTCTGGAGCGGCGTCATGCTGCTCACCCTGTTCTCGGTGCTGGTCCCGGTGCTGCCCGCCTCGGGCTTCGCGACGTGGTCCGGGCTGGTGCTGCCGACGCTGACCGTCGCGGTCCTGCAGATCGCCCTGATCTCCCGGCTGGTCCGCCGCGAGATGACGGGTGCGCTGTCCGCGCCGTACCTGACCGTGGCGCGCTCCCGTGGCGCGGGCGAACGCTCGCTCGTCTGGCGCTACGCGATGGCCAACTCGGCGATCCCGGTGCTGACGGCGCTGGGGACCCGGTTCGCCGCGATGCTCAACGGCGTCGTCGTCGTCGAGGTGGTGTTCGCCTGGCCCGGCGTCGGCTCGCTCGTCGTCCGCGCCCTGGAGACCCGCGACTACCCGCTGATCCAGGCGACGGTGCTCGTCACCGCCGCGCTCGCGATCGGCGTCCAGCTGCTGATCGACCTCGCCTACCCGCTGCTCGACCCGCGGGTGCGGCTCGGGAAGGAGTCCGCATGACCGCCACCGTGCCCGACACCCGCGAACCGCGGCCCAGCGCGGTCACCCCACGGCTCGCCGCGGCCGCGCCCGCCCACCGGCAGGCCAGGGCGTCCCGGGTGAAGATCTGGATCGGCGCGGTGTGCACGGCGCTGGTCGTGCTGCCCGTGCTGTTCGCCCGGGTGCTCCCGCTGCCGGACCCGAACGCGGCCGAGCTGTCCGCCCGCCGCCTCCCGCCGCTGACCGACGGGCACCTGCTCGGCACCGACCAGCTCGGCCGCGACCTGCTCGCGCGGGTGCTGTCCGGCGGGCAGGTGTCGCTCACCGTCGGGGTGCTCGCGGTGTGCGTGTCCGGCCTGATCGGCCTGGTGCTGGGCTCGCTGGCCGGGTTCGGCGGCGGCTGAATGGACGCGCTGGCGTCCCGGCTCGCCGAGGCCCAGATGGCGTTGCCGCTGCTCATGATGCTGCTGCTGGTCGTCGCGTTGTTCGGGTCGTCGATCCCGGTGATCACCGCGGTGATCGCGGTGGCGCAGTGGCCCGAGGTGTTCCGGCTGACCCGGTCGCTGGTGCTCGTCGAGCGGGGGAAGCCCTACATCGACGCGGCCCGCACGCTCGGGCTCGGCCGGGCCGCGATCCTCGTCCGGCACGTGGTGCCGAACGTGGTGAAGCCGGCGTCGCTGGTCGTGCTGCTGCTGCTCGCCCAGGCGGTGCTGCTGGAGAGCGCGTTGTCCTACCTGGGCGCCGGGCCGGAGCGGCCGTTCGCGACCTGGGGCCGGATCGTCTCCGACGGCCAGGACTACGTGACGACGTCGTGGTGAATCGCCACGCTGCCCGGCCTGGTGATCGTGCTGCTGGTGGTCGGGGTGAACCTGCTGGGCGACGGCCTGCGCGACCGCTCCGGCGGCGTCGGCCGGCCCCGGTTCCTCGGCTTCGGGGCGAAGGGGGCCACGTCGTGACGCCGCTGCTGGAGGTCGCGGACCTGCAGGTGGAGCTGGTCACCGGGCGCGGCGTGGTCCGCGCGGTCGACGGCGTGGACCTGCACGTGGGCGCGGGTGAGACGGTGACCCTGATCGGGGAGTCCGGCTCCGGCAAGTCGACGACGGCGATGGCCGTGCTCGGGCTGCTGCCGGCCGGCACCGCCGTCGTCACCGGGGTGGTGCGCTACGCGCTCGGCGCGGACGCGGGCCCCGTCGACGTGCTGGCCGACCCGCGGGCGCTGGACACGATCCGCGGTCGCGGGGTGTCGCTGATCCCGCAGGACCCGATGACGGCGCTGTCCCCGGTGCACACCGTCGGCGCGCAGCTCGGGCACGCACTCCGGCTGCGCACTCCCGGGGCCGGCCGGGCCGCGATCCGCGAGCGCGGGATCGCGCTGCTGGAGCAGGTGCACGTGCCGCGCCCGCAGACGCAGTGGCGGGCCTACCCGCACCAGCTGTCGGGCGGCATGCTGCAGCGGGTCCTGATCGCGGTCGCGCTGGCCGGGGAACCGCGGCTGATCGTCGCGGACGAACCGACCTCCGCGCTCGACGTCACGGTGCAGGCCGGGATCCTCGACCTGCTGCTGGAGCTGCAGGAACGCACCGGCGTCGGGATGCTGCTCATCACCCACGACCTCGGCGTCGCCCGGCTCGTCTCGGACCGGATCCACGTCATGCGCTCCGGGGTGTTCGTGGAGTCCGGCGAGGTGGAGCAGGTCGTCGGCGCGCCGCGCGAGGAATACACCCGGGCGCTGATCGCCGCCGTCCCCACCCTGCAGGGAGCGACCCCATGACCCCGCATCTCGCCGTCCGCGGTCTCACCGTGGACTTCGGCCCGTTCCGGGCGGTCGACGGCGTCGACCTGTCCGTCGACCGCGGCGGCTCCCTGGCCGTGGTCGGCGGGTCCGGCTGCGGCAAGTCCACGATCGCCCGCAGCCTGGTCCGGCTGATCCGGCCGAACGCCGGCAGTATCGAGCTCGACGGCGTCGACGTCGCGACGCTGCCCGAACGGCGGCTGCGGGCGCACCGCCGGAAGGTCCAGATGATCTTCCAGGACCCGTACGGCTCGCTGGACCCGCACCTCACCGCCGGGCGGATCGTCGGCGAGCCGCTCGCCCTGCGCGGGATCCGGGGCCGGGCCGAGCGGGACCGCCGGGCGGTCGAGCTGCTGGACCGGGTGGGGCTGCCCGCCTCGGCGGCCCAGCGGCGGCCCGCCGAGTTCTCCGGCGGCCAGCGCCAGCGGATCGGGATCGCCCGCGCCCTGGCCAGCGACCCCGAGCTGCTGGTCTGCGACGAGGCGACCTCGGCGCTCGACGTCTCGGTGCAGGCCCAGGTGCTCGACCTGCTCCGCGAGCTGCGCCGCGACACCGGGCTGACGTTCGTGGTGATCGCGCACAACCTGGGGGTGGTGCGGGAGATCAGCGAGCACGTGGTCGTCCTGTCCCACGGCCGGGTCGTCGAGTCCGGCCGGACCGCCGACGTCCTCGGCTCGCCGGCGCACGAGGTCACCCGGCAGCTGCGTGCGGCCGCGCTCGATCCCGCCGCGATCCGGGGGCGCAAGCCGCGCTCCGCGCTCGCCGGTGCCGTCCCCGCGGCCTCCGGGGTCACCCCGTGACCGCCGCCGGCGGGGCGGGCGGCGCCCCGGCCGAGCTGCCCGGCCCCACCGACGGCCTGCTCCGCCCGCACCCCGGTGAGCCGGACCGCCGGGACGCCCTGCTCTCGGTCCTGGACGTGCAGAACCACGCCGCGAACCTCGCCGAGCTGCCCGGTGGGGTGCTGGCCTGCGTCTGGTTCGGCGGCACCCAGGAGGGTGTCGGCGACATCGGGGTGCGGCTGTCCCGGCTGGAGCCCGGCGCCGACCGGTGGACCGAGCCGGTCGTGCTGTCGCACGACCCGGACCGCTCGGAGCAGAACCCGCTGCTGTTCCTGAGCCCGTCCGGCACGGTGTGGTTGCTGTGGACCGCGCAGGTCGCGGGCAACCAGGACACCGCGGAGGTCCGGCTGCGGACCTCCGCCGACGGCGGCCGGACCTGGGACGCACCCCGCACCCTGTTCCCGGCCGGCGACGGCGGCGGGCTGTTCGTCCGGCAGCCGGTGGTGGTCACCGGCACCGGCCGGTGGCTGCTGCCGGTCTGGCACTGCGTCACCCCGCCGGAGGGACGGTGGGCCGGTGACCTCGACACCTCCGTCGTGCTGGTCTCCGACGACGACGGCGGTTCCTGGCGCGAGGTGACCGTGCCGGGGAGCACCGGCCAGGTGCACATGAACGTGGTGGCACTCCCGGACGGCTCGCTGGCCGCGTTCTACCGCAGCCGCCGGGCCGACGCGGTGCACCGCTCGGTCTCCACCGACGACGGCGACACCTGGACGGTTCCCGAGCCGGTCAACCTGCCGAACAACAACTCCTCGATCCAGGTGACCGCGCTGCCCGACGGCCGTCTCGCCCTGGTCGGCAACCCCAGCTCGCGGGCCGACGCGACCGCCCGCCGGGCGTCGCTCTACGACGAGATCTCCGACAGCGGCGCCGTCGGGGCCGTCGGTACCCCCGACGCCGTCCGGGAGGGCGCATTCTGGGGAGCCCCCCGGGCCCCGATGACCCTCGCCCTGTCCGCGGACGGCGGCCGGACCTGGCCGGACCGCCGCGACCTGGAGACCGGCGACGGTTTCTGCCTGGTCAACGACTCACGCGGGCGGCGGAACCGGGAGTTCTCCTACCCCAGCGTGCTCCCGGCCGCCGACGGTGGGCTGCACGTCGCCTACACCTACTACCGGCAGGCGATCCGGTACGTGCACCTCGCCGCGGCGGGGGCTCAGCGCGGGCGCAGCACGAAGGCGGTGTAGCCGTACTCCGTCCCGTGCTGCTCGCGGACCCTGATCTCCCGGCCGACCGCGTCGAGGCCGGCCGGGTCGACGCCCTCCTCGCGCAGCAGCTCGATGCGGGCCGCCAGCGGCCGGTAGTAGGCGGCCCAGTCGGCGTCGGGCAGCAGGTAGGTGGCCGCCACCGTGTACCCGGCGCGCTGGGCCGCGGCGACGTTGTCGGCGGTGGTCCGCATCGCCGGGTACGCCTCGTCCCAGAACTCCCTGGCCCCCGGCGACGGTTCGGGCGTCGTCCACTCCGCCTCGGTCAGCACCAGCACCCCGCCCGGGGCCAGCAGCCGGCGCCACGCGGCCAGCGCCGCGTCGAAGCCCATGATGTAGGCCGCCCCGTCCGACCAGACGACGTCGGCCTCCCCGTCCGGCAGCGGCAGGTCGTCCATCGGCGCCACCAGCGTCCGGACCCGGTCGCCGAAGCCGGCGGTCGCGGCCCGGCCGCGCAGCCGCTGCAGGTACGGCTCGTGGGTGTCCACCGCGGTCACCGTGCCACCGGTCGCCGCGGCCAGCGGCAGGGTCGCCGGTCCGGTCCCGCAACCGATGTCGACGATCCGCGGCCGGTCGGGCAGCTCGCCGGCGAGCTGCAGCAGCAGCGCCGTCGTCTCCTCCGATCCGGGCGCCTCGCGCGGCAGGTCCTCGTGCGCGGCCAGGAACACGTGTTCCAGCGGTGTGCTCACGTGCGCGCATGATGCCCTGAGTCGGCGCTCCCCGCAGCACCGATACGGCATCGTGATGAACTGGGGGGCGTGCACGTCGACTCGCTCCTGCTGACGATCCCCCCGCTCGCCGTCTACCTGCTCTGCGCGGGCGTGGTCGGGGTGGAGAGCATCGGGGTCCCGTTGCCCGGCGAGATCGTGCTGGTGGGAGCCGCGCTGCTGGCCGCGCGGCCCGGATCGGCCGTCGACCCGGTGCTGGTCGCGACGTGCGCGGCGGCGGGGGCGATCGTGGGCGACTCGATCGGGTACTCCGTCGGACGCCGATACGGCACCCGGTTGCTCGACCGTCTCGGCCGCCGGTTCCCCAAGCACATGGGCCCGGGGCACATCCGGGTCGCGCGCCGGATCTTCGACCGGCACGGCGTCTGGGCGGTGCTGTTCGGCCGGTTCGTCGCGATCCTGCGCATCCTCGCCGGACCGCTGGCCGGGACGATGAAGATGCGCTACCCGGCGTTCCTCGCCGCGAACGCGACCGGTGCCGTGCTGTGGGCCGGTGGCACGGTCGCGGCGATCTACGCGCTCGGCATCGTGGCCGAGACCTGGCTGAAGCGCTTCTCCTGGGTCGGCCTGGTGGTCGCCGTCGTCGCCGGGCTCCTGGTGTCGCGGGCCGTGCGCAACCGGGTCGAGCGCGCCGCGGCCCAGGAGGAGTGAGCCCGGTCAGACCACGCGGTGGCAGGTGTAGGTCACGCCGCCGGTGAACGACTTCGCGTCGGTCCGGGTCAGCTTCTCGTGCGACCAGCCGGCCGGGAACAGGCCGCGCCCCGCGCCCTGCACGACCGGGTAGTGGAACAGGCGCAGCTCGTCCACCAGCCCGGCGGCGATCAGCGTGTGGCAGAGCGTGATGCTGCCGGTGACCACGATGTCCTGGCCCGGCTGTTCCTTCAGCGCGCGGACCTCGGCGACCGGGTCACCGGAGAGGATCCTGGAGTTCCGCCACCGCGGGTCGGTCAGTGTCGAGGAGACGACGTACTTGGCGACCCGGTTCAGGTAGTCGGTGACACCGGTCTCGTCGGCGGTCTGCTCCGGCCAGAACCCGCGGAAGTCGGTGAAGGTCCGGCGGCCCAGCAGGACGGCGTCGCAGGTCTCGTCGTGCCGGAGCATCTCGGCGTGCAGGTCGGTGCCGGTCCCGGCGGTCGGGTCGAACCAGGAGCCGAGCATCTCCACGGCTCCGTCGAGGGTGATGTTCTGGGTGATGGCCAGGGTGCGCACGAGGTGCCTCCACGGTCGTCCGTCGTCGTACACGAGGGCAGACCGTGGAGGCGTCCCGGACTCATCGGAGGACGGTCAGCCCTCGTGGACGGTGATCGCCGCGGCCGGGCAGCCCGCCGCCGCGTGCCGCACCGCGGCGTGCTCGGACTCCGGCGGCTCGGCGTCGAGCAGCTCGACGATCGCGTCGGAGTCGCGCTGGTCGAACACCTCGGGCGCGGTGAGCAGGCACTGCCCGGACCCGACGCAGCGCTCCTGGTCGGCCGCCACCTTCATCGGGCCGCCCCCGTCCAGGTGACCGGCAGGCTGCGGACGCCGCCGGTGATGTGGTCGGTCCGGACGTCCAGCTCGTCCATCCCGACGGCCAGGCGCAGCTCCGGCAGTCGCCGGGCCAGCGTCGCGAACACCGCCCGCAGCTCGGTGCGCGCCAGGCTCGCGCCGATGCAGAAGTGCGGGCCGTGCCCGAAACCGACGTGGCCGCGCTCGGCCCGGTCCGGGTCGAACGTCTCGGCGTCGTCGAACACCCCGGCGTCCCGGTTGGCCGCGTTGACCGAGAGGATCACCGCGTCCCCGCGCTCGATGACGACCCCGCCGGCTTCGACGTCGGTGTGCGCGTACCGCAGCAGTCCGAGGTCCCCGGGGGCACCGAGCCGCATGATCTCCTCGATCACGGCGTCGATCCGGCCGTCCGGGTCCGCGGCCAGGGCGTCCCACTGGTCGCGGTTGCTCATCAGGAACAGGACGCCGAGGCCGATCCGGTTCACCGTCGTCTCGTGCCCGGCGAACAGCAGGCCGACGCACAGCCGGACCATCTCCGGGTAGCCGAACGTCTCGTCCTGCGCCTGTGCCTGCACCAGGTCGGAGATGACGTCCTCACCGGGCTCGGCCCGCTTGCCCTCGGCGAGGCCCGCCATGTAGTGGCCGAACTCCTCGCGGGCGTCGTGCGCGTCCTGCCCGGAGTAGGTGGCCATGCGGTCCGACAGCGCGCGGAAGTAGTCGCCGTCGGCCTCGGGCACCCCGAGCAGGCTGCAGATGACGGCCACCGGGAGCGGGAAGGCGAGGTGGGTGTGCAGGTCGGCGACGCCGTCGGACGCGCTCTCCCGGTCGGCGACCAGCGCGTCGACGTAGCCGTCGACCAGTTCCTGGACGTGCGCGGACAGCCGGCGCATCCGCTTCGCCGAGAACGCCGGCGTGAGCAGCCGGCGCATCCGGGTGTGCTCCTGCTCCTCGGAGTCGTAGTCACCCGACGGGCCGTCCAGCACCGCGGCCGCGTGGATCCGCGACGCCTTCTCCGGCTCCGGGTGCGAGCGGCCCAACCGCTTGTCCCCCAGCAGGTCGCGGACCTCGGCGAACCGGGTGACCAGCCACGCCGGATCACCGGCCGGGGTGGTGACGGCTGCGATCGGCGCCTCCCGGCGCAGGACGTCGTAGAACGGGGCGATCTCGAGCAGGTTCGGCCGGGTGAACGGGAGCTGCGGGCGTTCGGCGGCGAGGGTCATCGGGCGTCCTCCCTGGGTGGTGGTGCCCTCACCCTACGATTTATTGGCACTATCTGCCATAAATGTGACCGCTTAGGGTGTCGACGTCACGAACACCCGGATCCCGGGAAGGAGGTAGCCGTGCCGGACCAGGACGCGACCACCACCCGCCGCGGCCGCCCGCCGGTGACCGAACGTGACCGGGGCGCCCAGCGGCTGGCGATCTCCCGGGTCGCCGTCCGGCTGTTCCGCGAGCACGGCGTCACCCGCACCTCCGGGGCCGACATCGCCCGCGCCGCCGGCATCTCCGAGCGGACCCTGTGGCGGTTGTTCCGGACGAAGGAGAGCTGCGTCGAGCCGCTGCTGACGGCGTCGATCGACGGGTTCCGGGAGGTGCTGCGGTCCTGGCCGCCCGGCGGCGAGCTGGCCCCGCACCTGCGCGACGCCTACACCTTCGTGCCCGGCCCGCAGCGGGAGGACACCGACGCGGTGCTCGCGGTCGTGCGGATGACCCACGACTCCCCGGCGCTGCGCGCGGTGTGGCTGGTCCTGCAGGAGCAGGCCGAGCCGACGCTCGCCGAGATGCTCGCGGCCCGGCTCGGGCGCACCCCGGACGAACCGGCGGTGCGCCTGCTCGCTGCCTCGGTGAACGCCGCGTTCCGGGTGGTCACCGACGAGGTCGCCGCGTCCGGGCACACCCTCACCGAACACCGGGAGCGGCTCGCCGAGGCGCTGCGGACCGGGGGCTGGCCGGTCCGCCCCGGCGCGTGACCCCTCACGCCTCGGTGTCGAGCAGCTCCTGCAGGTGCCGGTCGATCTGGGGCAGGTAGGTCGGCACGAGCCCGAACAGCCCGAGGTGCCCGCACAGGTCGTCGATCACCCGGATCGTCGCGTGCGGGGTCAGCTCCAGCTCGGACTCGTGGTCGCGCACCGGGAAGAACATGTCCTCGCTGATCGGCAGGATCCTGGCCACCGCCTCGTTGCGGCCCAGCGCCGCGGCCAGGTCCCCGCCGGTGTGCCGGGCGACGTCGCCGCGCTGCCACTTCCAGGCCATGCACAGCAGGTCGTTCGGATCCATGACGGTGAAGTAGGGCTCGAGGAACCCCTCCAGGAAGCCGTCGCGGGACTCGAACCCGAGCCCGCGCCACAGCTCCTGCTTCCAGAACTCGGTGGAGAACCCGGTCACCGCCCAGATGCCGGCGTGCCGGCGGAGCCCGTCGACGACGTCGGCGTTCGAGGTGTACTCGCCGCCGGCGAATCCGGGATCCGAGGTGATCGCCTCGACCAGCGCCTTGGTGTGCAGGAAGTCGTGCGGGGTGTTCTGCGCGGTACCGGCGATCGGCGCGGCCCGCCGCACCCGGCCCGGGAACCGGACCATCCACTCGTAGGTCTGCTGGGCCCCCATCGAACCGCCCACGACGAGCGCCAGGGACTCGATGCCGTAGTGCTCCCGGAGCAGCTGTTCCTGGGCCCGGACGTCGTCGCCGATCCGGACCCGCGGGAACCGCGACATGGCGATCGCGGAGTTCGCACCGGACGCGTTGTGCGGGCTGGTGGACAGGCCGTTGCCGATCTGGTTGACGACGACGACGAAGTACCGCTCCGGGTCCAGCGCGTGCCCGGGACCGATGTAGACGTCCCGGAAGATCTGGTGGGTGCCGGAGTACCAGGTGGTCACCAGGATCGCGTTGTCCTTCGCCGCGTTCAGCGTGCCGAAGGTGGCGACGGCGAGCTGCAGGTCGGGGATGACCCCGCCCTCCTCCAGCGCGAACTCACCGAGCCCGACGAGGTCGTAGTCGCCGTGGAACTCGTGGGTGTAGTACGGGTTCTCGATCGCCATGGATCCGTGTTCCTCTCCCCTGCGACGCCCCTGCGACGGTGGGTCGACCCTCCCCGATTGTGACGCGGGGCACAAGGATCATCACTCGCCGAGTCCGGTGTCGACCGGGCCGTGCTCTATAGTTCTTGCTTGATATAAGTCAGAACGAATGGAGTTGCCGTGGACCTCGTCGCCGAGTTCGACCGGAACCGCCGCGCGGTCGGTGGTTCGGGACCGACCCGCACGATCACCCTGTACCGCCACTACCCCGCCGGGACGGACGAGGTGTGGCAGGCGTGGACCGATCCGGCCCGGCTGGCCCGCTGGTTCGAGCCGGTCTCCGGCGATCTGCGCGAGGGCGGTCGCTACACCCTGACCGATAGCGGGACCGAGGGCACCGTGCAGCAGTGCAGCCCGCCGCACACCCTGCGGGTGAGCTGGGAGTACGAGGGCAGCGTGAGCACCGTGCGGCTCACGCTGGCCGCCGTCTCCGGCGGGACCGACCTCGAGCTGTGCCACGAGGTCCCCGCCGACGAGCACTGGCACCGGTTCGGCCCGGCCGCGGCGGGCATCGGCTGGGAGTTCTCGCTCGTCCCGCTGGCGATGCATCTCGCCGGGGACCCGCGACGCCCGTCCGACGTCCTGGAGGACACGGAGTTCGGCCGGGAGCGGACCCGGCACTGCGCGACCCTGTGGGGGACGGCGCACGGCGCGTCCGGGGTGGACGGTGTCACCGGGGACGCCGCCGCGGCTGCCGCGGCGCGCACCGTGGAGTTCTACCTGGATCCGGGCTGACCCGGACGCCTCAGCCCAGCAGGAACATGAGGGCCAGCATCACGAGCACCACGACGTTGCCGAGGACGACGAGCACGAGCCACGCTCCGGTCGCCGGGTCGGGATCCTCCGGGGGCGGCGCCGGTTCGACCTCGGTCCGCCGGTGCTCCGCCCGGCGCAGCTCGGCCACCTGGGCTCGGTCGAGGATCGGGGCGGTGTGGTCGTCAGCGTCGACGTTCATACCTGGACAACGCGTCACGGGATCGCAAGCCACTGTTGTTCCGCCTGTCGTGTCGTCGTGCAAGATCGATGTCGCTGGGTGTGACCGCCCGCACCGGGTCCCCGGCGGACCCGACCGTTCCCGGCGCGGACACGGTCACTCCTACGCTGTGCCGCATGGACTACGTCGTGATCGTCGCCGGAGCGCTGGCGTGCGTCGGCCTGCTGCTCGCCGCCGGCGGTGCGCTCAGCGGGGAGCGCCGGGAGCGGGCCGGGCAGCAGGCCCGGCTCGCGCGGGTGGAGCGCAAGCTCGACGGCCTGCTCGACCACCTGGGGATCGCCTACGAGCAGCCGGAGCTCGGCCGGGTCGAGCAGCTGCTCGGGGAGGGGAAGACCGTCGCCGCGGTCAAGGCGTACCGCGACGCGACCGGTGCCGGCCTCAAGGAGGCCAAGGACGAGGTCGACCGGCTCGCCGGGCGCTGAGCCGGTGCCCGGCGTGCGGGTGCGCCCGGCCCGTCCCGACGACGCCGCGGCGATCACCGGGGTGCACGTCCGGGCCTGGCGGGCCGGCTATCGCGGCCTGCTCCCCGACGAGGTGCTCGACGGGCTCGACCCGGCCGAGCGTCTCCCCCGGTGGCGCTCGACGCTGACCGCCGCGTCCTGGCCCCGGCAGGGGACCCTCGTCGTGACCCCGGACGACGGCTCGATCGCCGGGTTCGCCGATCTGTCCCCGGTCCGTGACGAGGATCGGGACCCGCGGCTCGTCGGGGAGGTCCGGTCGTTCTACGTGGCGCCGGAGGCCTGGCGCCACGGATGCGGCCGGGCGCTGATGCGCGGAAGCGTCCACGCACTGGCGAGATGCTACCGCAGCGCCGTGCTCTGGGTTCTGGACACCAACTCGCGGGCACAGCACTTCTACGCGGCGACCGGATGGCGGCCGGACGGGACCGCCCGGCACGAGCGGATCGCGGGCGTGGAGGTCGGCGAGCTGCGCTACGCGCACGACCTGGGCTGATGGTCAGGCAACCGGAGCAGGACCGTCCTACTCACCGGTGCGCGGCGGCGCCGGTGAGGAGATCGATCATGCCGGCCGGTGCGTGCTCGCCGAAGCACAGGTCGAAGTCCCGGGCCGCCTCCGCGGTCGCCTCGGCGATCCGCGGGAACAGCGACCGTTCGTACTCGGCGAGCGCGGCCCCGGTGTCGCCCGGATGCGCGACGATCGCGCGCGCGAGTTCGGCCCCGTCGTACATCGCGAGGTTGGCCCCCTCACCGTTCGGGACCGCGACGTGCGCCGCGTCCCCGACCAGCGTCACGCCCGGCGTGTGGTCCCAGCGGTGCCCGACCGGCAGCGCGTACAGCGGGCGCAGGACGGGTGCGGTGTCACCGTCGGTGATCAGCGCGGTGAGCTCGGGGGCCCACCCGTCGAACTCCCGGGCGATCCGCGCGGTCGCCGCGCCCGGGTCGCCGAAGTCGATGTCGTCGAACCAGGCTCGCGGGCGGGTGAGCGCCACGTAGGCGTGCAGGGTGTCGCCGCTCTCCCGGTGGGCCTGGATCCCCTGGCCGGGGACGTTCGCGAGCAGGGCCCCGGACCCGACCGCGGCGGCGGCCGCCGGGTGCCGGGTATCGGCGTCGTACAGGTAGGTCTCGACGAACGCGGTGCCCACGTACCCCGGTACCGCCCCGGAGAGCAACGGGCGGACCCGGGACCACGCACCGTCCGCCCCGACCAGCAGATCGGTGCCGAGCCGGGTGCCGTCGGCGAGCGTCACCTCGTGCCGGCCGCCGCCCAGGGCGCGGATCGCGGTGACCTTGCATCCCCACCGGACGGTCCCGGACGGCAGCGCGTCGAGCAGCAACCGGCGCAGCTCGCCGCGCTGCACCTCCGGACGGGTGCCGGTCCCGTCGTCGGGCTCGTCGAGCAGCACGGTCCCGTCCGGCGCGAGGACCCGCGTCGCCTCGCGCCCCTCCAGGACCAGGGCGCGGAACCCGTCGAGCAGGCCGGCGGCCGCCAGCGCGGGCTGCCCGGTGTCGTCGTGGATGTCGAGCATCCCGCCCTGGGACCGCGCCGAGGGCGAGGCCTCCGCCTCGAGCACCGTGACCGGGACACCGTGCAGGTGCAGCACACGCGCCAGCACGAGACCACCGAGACCGGCGCCCACGATCGTGACCGGAACGGACATGACGACTCCTCATCTCTGGAACAGCGTTCCACACCATGTTGGAACGATGTTCCAGAGCTGTCAAGATGACGTCCATGGCATCCCGGACACCGCGGCGCGCCCAGGGGCTCTCCCGCGGACTCATCGTCGACACGGCCGTCGCCCTGCTGGACGCCGCCGGTGAGCCGGGCCTGACGTTCCGGGCGCTCGCCGACCGGCTCGCCACCGGCCCCGGCGCGCTCTACTGGCACGTCGCGAACAAGGACGAGCTGCTCGCCGCCGCCACCGAGTCCGTCGTCGCGACCGCGCTCTCCCCCGGCCCCGGCGCACCCGTTCGCACCCCGGCGGAGGAGATCCACGCCGTCGCGCTCGCCCTGTTCGACGCGGTCGACGACCACCCGTGGCTCGCCACCCGGCTCGGCACGCAGTTCGCCCGCGGGCCGGCGGGACCGGCACCGACGGTGATCCTCGAGCGGGTCGGCCGCCCGGTCCGCGCGCTCGGCGCTCCCGAGGCCACGTGGTTCACGACGGCGTCGACCCTGGTGAACTACGTCCTGGGCGCCGCGGGTCAGAACGCCGCGAACGGCCGGGCCGGGAGCGAGCGGGACGGCTCCCGCTCCGGGTTCCTCGACACCGTCGCGACGACCTGGGAGGGGCTGGACCCCACCGAGTTCGCCTTCGTGCGCGCCGTGGCGGGCCAGCTGCGCGAGCACGACGACCGGGAGCAGTTCCTGGCCGGGATCGACCTGATCCTGGCGGGCATCGCCGCGGTCCACCCTTCCGGCGGCCGGACCTGACGGGCGCGCCGTCGACCCGACCCCGCGCCCGCCCACCCGGCGCAGGGTCCCGGGCCCCGGCCACACCCACGCCGCGACATCGCTGACCGGGTGAGCGGTTCCGGCCACGGACACCGGTCATGTCCGGCTCGGACAGGTGGGGCCGCAGCGGCTCAGCCCGCCGTGTCCCGGACGTCCGTCCCGTGCTCGGCGAACGCCTTGAAGTCCCGCATGTGCCGTCGCGACTGCGCACGGAACACGCCGCGCAGGACGGGAGCCAGCAGCCGCATGGGCGTGCCGTCGAACCGGTACTCGTTCTCGCTCACCCAGAGGGTCGCCCCCGGGCCGGCCTCGGTCAGCCGTTCGCGCGCGGCGCTCCACATCCCCTCGGCGACGAGCTCGCGGTCGTAGTGGACGACGGTGCCGGCCGGGATCGCGTGCAGGTCCGCCGGCTCCCGGCGGGTGATGGTCTCGGTGCCCTCCATGTCCTGCTTCCCGGTCCGCAGCACGACGCGTGACTCGGTCCCGACCTGCCCGTGCAGCCCGTTCAACGGCTCGTGCAGCACCAGGCCGCGCAGCCACATCGGCAGGTGCGTGGGGTCGGCGAGCAGCTGGACGACCCGCTCCCGCGGCAGCGCGATCTCGATCGACACGGTGTACCTCATGCTGCGGCGCTCCAGTTCTGCGACCGAAACCGCAGGTCAGACGTCCGGGTTCAGGTAGAGACTGCGCTTGGAGATGTACTGCACGACCCCGTCCGGCACGAGGTACCAGACCGGCCGCCCCGCCGCGACGCGCGTGCGGCACTCACTGGAGGAGATCGCCATCGCCGGGACCTCGACCAGCGTCACCGAGCCGTCCGGCAGGTGCCCGTCGACCAGCTCGTAGCCGGGCCGGGTGACGCCGACGAAGTGCGCGTGGCTGAACAGCTCGTCGACCTTGCGCCAGGACAGGATCTGCTGCAGCGCATCGGCACCGGTGATGAAGAACAACATCGCGTCGGGCATCGTGGCGTGCAGGTCGGCGAGCGTGTCGGCGGTGTAGGTGGGGCCGTCGCGGTCGATGTCGACCCGGCTCACCGAGAACCGCGGGTTCGACGCGGTGGCGACGACCGTCATCAGGTAGCGGTCCTCCGCGGGGGAGACCGCGCGGTCGGACTTCTGCCACGGCTGCCCGGTCGGCACGAAGATCACCTCGTCGAGGGCGAACCGGTCCGCCACCTCGCTGGCCGCCACCAGATGACCGTGGTGCACGGGGTCGAACGTCCCGCCCATCACGCCGATCTTGCGCTTCATCGCCGCAGACTATGCGGACGCCCCGACCGGCGGAATCCCCGGCGCCCCCGGGTAGAGATGCCGGAACTGGACGCTGATCCGCGGCCCGGAGGCCGTGACCTTCGGGACGCTGTGCTGCCAGGTCCGCTGGCAGCTGCCGCCCATCACCAGCAGGTCCCCCGACGCGAGCGGGAACGACACGGACGCGCCGCCCCCGGTGGGCCGCAGCCGCAGCGGGCGGGTCGCACCGAGTGCGACCAGCGCGACCACGGCCTCCGGGCGCTCCCTGGCGACCCGGTCCCCGTGCCAGGCCACTCCGTCGCTGCCGTCGCGGTAGAGGTTCACGCCGATCTGGGTGAACGCCCGGCCGTAGCGTTCGCCCAGCTCCCGGCCCATCGCGAGCAACCGGTCCGGCACCGCCGGGTCCGGGAGCACCCAGCGGTGGGTCAGCCTCGGTTCGTCCACGACCCGGTCGTACATCCGGCGCCGGTGCCCCCGGAACGGCACGGTCCGGCGCAGGTGGTCGAACACCGCTGCCGGCGCCGGGACCCAGCCGGGCGCCACGTCCACCCAGGCGCCGTGCGCCAGCTCGTGCCGGAACACCGGCGCGGGCTCCCGCTCGTCGGCACCGACGGTCTCGAACAGCGATCCCTGCCAGCAGGCGTCCACCGGGTCGAGACTACCCCGGATCGAACATGGGTTCGACTACGATTCCACGGCCGTCCGGGGCGGGCGCAGCGCGGCCCACCCGGCGCGTACCGACTCCCCGCACGCCGCCGGCTCGTCACCGGCGGCGACGATCACCGCGGTGAGCAACGGGACCGCCGAGGCGAGCGTGCGCCGCGAGGCGACCCGGCTGACGACCAGCGACACGACCCCGTGACAGACCGTCCAGACCTCGGTGGCCAGCCGCTCGGGATCGGCGTCCGCACCGATCCGGCCCCCGTCCCGGCACCGCCGGGCGGCCCGCACCAGGTACCCGAGGGTGGCCCGGGCCGCCTCGACGTCCTCCAGCTCGACGGTCGCGTCGAACATCACGCGGTAGAGGTCGGGGTGCTCGAGCGCGTTGACCGCGTAGGCCGCCACCCCCGCCACCAGGTCCTCGACCGGGTCGGCCGGCACGACCAGGGCGTCCATCCGGACCGCCAGCCGGGTGAAGCCCTCCTGGCGCAGCGCCCGCCACACCCCGTCCATACCGCCGAAGTAGGTGTAGACGGCCATGGTCGACACCCCGGTCCCGGCCACGAGCGACCGCAACGTGATCGGCTCCCGCTCGCGCAGCATCCTGGCCGCGCGTTCCAGCAGCTGGGTGCGCACCGCCGGGTCCCTCTGCCTCGCCACCCGGAGATCCTATGGCATCACAGTGCCATCGAAAGCCGCCGCCGACGCCCGCTCAGCCCGCGGCACGCCCGGCGGCCGCGGCCAGGATCGGCAGGTAGGAGTCCAGCACCCACGGGATGGACAGGACCGACGGCGCCGAACTCGCCACCACCCGGTCGGCGCCGACGACCGGGGCGAACGCGTCCCGCGCCATGGCCGGCAGCAGCTCCAGGCCGGGTGTGGACCGGAACGCCTGCTCCTCCTCGGGGGACCCGAAGAACCCGATCAGCAGGTCCGCGTCGACCCGCGAGAGCAGCTCGGTGCTGACCGTGTAGTAGACCTCGCCGGAGCCGGGGGCGTTCTGCTCCACGTACGGAGCCAGGGTCAGACCCATGTCCGTCACCAGACGGACCCGGACGTCGCCGGCCCGGAACACACCGAGGGCACCGCCGTCCATCCCCCCGGTGTAGACGAACGTCCGCCTGGCCAGCTGCGGGTACTCCCGGGCCGCCCCGGTGAGCAGCGCCGTCGTGTCCTCGACCAGCCGGGCGGCCCGCGCCGGATCGCCGAACACCTGCCCGGCGATCCGGGTCTGGTCCTGCCAGCCGGTGGAGAACGCCGCGTCCGGGTAGGCGATCGTGGGGGCGATCGCCGACAGCTGCGCGTACTCCGGCGCGGTGAGCCCGGAGTAGGTCGCGAGCACGAGGTCCGGACCGGCCGCGGCGACCTCCTCGAACGGGACAGCCGCGAGATCGTCGGAGCCGATCACCCGCGGGAACGCGCCACCGGCCCGGGTGATCGCGTCGCGCACCCAGGGCAGGACGCCCTCGGCGTCGCCCCCGTAGACGGTCCGCGGGATGGCGACCGGCACGACCCCCATCGCGAGTGCGACGTCGGCGTTGGCCGCGCTGAGGGTGACGACCCGCCGCGGCCGGTCCGGGACGACCGTCTCGCCGAGCGCGTGCCGGACCGTGACCGGGAAACCCTCGGCGACCGGCCCGGCCGCCGCGCCGCCGGCCCCGGCCGGACCCTCCGTCGAGCAGCCGCCGAGCAGGAACAGGCCGGCGGCCCCGGCGAGGACACCGCGGCGGTTCACGGCACGGGCGGACGGTACGACGGGCACGGTGACTCCCTCACGGACACTAGGGAAGGCAACCCTAACCCTGACTCCCTCAGCCGGTGTCCGACGGTGGCCGCTCCCCCATCAGGTGCTCCACGAAGTAGTCCCACATGACCGTCCGCATGTAGGGCGTGACGACGTCGTAGTGGTCCCCGCCCGGCCACACCTTCATGTCGAACCGCCGGTCGGCGGCGATCAGGGCCCGGACGAGCGCGAACGTGTGGTCCATCGTGGCGTTCGCGTCGCGGTCCCCGCAGAGCAGCAGCAGGCGCCCGCGCAGCCGGTCCGCCAGGTGCAGGTTGCCGAGCGCGTCGAGCGCCCGCGGATCGTGCGGACGACCGCCGCCGTCGGTGAGGAACCAGTCCCAGCTGCCCCGGGGCATCTTGCGGGCGTCGTGCACACCGGCCGAGCTGACCCCGACCCGGAAGAGATCGGGGAAGTACAGCATCGAGCGGACCGTGTTGTAGCCACCGTAGGAGTGGCCGGTCACGCCGACGCGGTCGAGATCGAGGGGATGGCGCGCGGCCAGCGCCCGGATCGCGGTGACGTGGTCGGCCAGGCCCCGCGGCTCGTCCGGGGCGCCGTGCGTCCACTGCCGGAACGTGCGGTGCCGGCCCGGGGTCCCCCGGCCGTCGAGCACGACGGTCGCGAAGCCGAGCGCGGCGTACGCGGCGCCCATCTGGCCCCACGCCGCGTTGGCACCGCCGGTCAGCCAGCCGGCGGGCTGGGCGGAGACCTGGAATCCGGCGTACATCAGGTCGATCACCGGCACCCTGGCCCCGGGCCGGATCCCGGGCGGCATCGTGAGCACCCCCCGCAGCTCGGAGCCGTCGTCGTCGGCGGTGACCAGGAACGGTTCGGGCACCGGGAAGCCGGCGTCGAGCAGCGCGGTGACGTCGGTGCGCTCCAGCTCGGCGGCGACGGCGCCGGTCCGGGCGTCGCGCAGCAGGACCGCGGGCGGGGTGGAGACCGTCGACACGTGGTCGACGAACCAGCGGCCGCTCGGGCTGATCGAGCTGCCCGCGCGGCCGCCGAAGACGGCGGTGAAGAAGGACGGCGCGGGCGCGATCAGCTCGTGGTCGGCGGGCTCGGGGGTGAGCACCGTCTGCCCGCCGCCGTCCAGGTCGGCCCGCAGGACGGTACGCCAGTACGGGTTGCGCCCGTCCTCGTCGCAGCCCGCGACGACGACGACCGCGCGCTCCCGCTCGTCCACCCGGAGGATGTCGCGGACGACGAGCGCCCCGCTGGTGATCGCCCCCAGCCGCCGGCCGGTGGTGAGGTCGTGCCGGTAGAGGTGCCCCCAGCCGTCCTCCTGGGAGAACCAGACGACCTCGTTCGACGCGGGGAGCACCCGGACCAGCGGCAGCGCGTAGAGGAAGGTGTTGGGTTCGTACATCGGCTCGGCCGTCTCGGTGAGCACCACCGTGCGCTCCCCCGTGCCGGTGTCGAGCCGGACCAGGGCCGCCGTCCGCGCACCCGGCACGTGGTCGAGCAGGTAGACGGCGGACTCGTCGGGGGCCCAGGCGACCGTGTCCGTCCCGACCCGCGCGAGGCCCGTCACCAGGTCGTTCCCGGCGTCGAGCACCGTGCGCACCCCGGTCTCGACGTCGACGACCACGAGCTCGTGCGCACCGTCCGGGATCTCGTCCTCGTGGTGGTAGCGGAACGGCCGGGATCGCGGCCCGGCCCGGTCCGGGGGCAACTGGTCGACGAACGGGTGCTCGGGGGTGCTGCGCTCGTCCAGCCGGCCGGCGAGCACCCGGCGGCCGGACGGGGAGAAGCAGGTCATGGCGGGCGGCAGCACCCGGTCCGCGGCGGCGAGCGGCAGCAGCGCCCGGCCGAGGTCCGGCGGCGCACCCCAGGCCCGGAACGGTTCGCCGTCCGCGGTGAGCCGCCGTTCCGTGCCCGTTGCACGGTCGCGCAGCCACAGGTCGTCGTCGCGGCGGAACAGCCGGCGCCGGCCGTCCGGGGAGTCGAGCACCCCGGGGTCCGCGGCGACGGCGATCCGGTCACCGGCCGGGGACAGCACGGCACGACGGCCGTCGGCGAGCCCCACGACGACCTCGTCACCCGCCCGCCGGTACTCCACGACGGCCGTCGTGGCCGGGTCGGCGGGCGCACCGAGCACCGTCGTGAGCCGCACCGCCAGGTCGGCCGCGTCGAACAGGGGCTCGCGCCGGAGCCCGTCCGGGTCGAGGAGCACGTAGTCGAACCCACCGCCGTCGGCGTCGCGGCGGTACCAGAAGCGGTCGCCGTCGCCGGTCCACTCGGGGACCACCCGCCGGTTGCGCATCAGGCCGGGCAGCTTCTCCGGGACCAGCGCCCCGGCCCGCCGGTAGCGCTCGGCGAGCTGCGCCGACGGCTGGGTCGATGGCTGGGTCGATGGCTGGGTCGATGGCTGGGTCGATTCCTGCATCGGTGACGACCTCCGTGTGGACGGCGGGTTCAGCGGGTGTCCTTGACGACCCGCCCGGCCCGGAGCACGACGACGACCTCGCCGGGCCGGTCGAACACCTCCGGGTCGGCCAGCGGATCGGCGGCGAAGACGGTGAGGTCGGCGACCTTGCCGGGTTCGACGGTCCCGGCGTCGTCGGCGATGCCGAGGATCCGGGCGTTGTCGCGGGTCGCCGACAGCAGGGCCGCCATCGGGGACTCGATCCGGGACCGCAACAGCAGCTCGCGACCACGCCGGTCCTGGTCCGGCCCGGTGTAGTCGGATCCGGAACCGACGAGCACGCCGGCCGCCCGGGACGCCAGGACCGCCTCGCCCTGCGCCTCCAGGATCCCGGCCACCCGGTCACCGACGTGCGCCGGCAGCCCGGCCGCCGCCGCTCCGGTGAGCAGCCGTTCGGCCACCGCGAGGGTCGGGACGTGCGCGACACCCCGCGCGGCCATCAGCGCCGCGGTCCCCTCGTCGATGCCGGAACCGTGCTCGACGCACCGCACCCCGGCGTCGATCGCGGTGCGCAGGCCGGCGGTGTTGTGCGCGTGCACGGTCACGTACGTCCCGCGGGCGCTCGCCTCGGCGACCGCGGCGGCGATCTCGGAGAACGTGAACTGGGTGTCGGACAGCTCGTCGAAGTGCGAGACCACGCCGCCGGTCACGCACATCTTGAGGAAGTCGGCGCCCCGCCGGAACACCTCCCGGGCCGTCCGCCGCACCTCGTCCGGGCCGTCGGCCACCAGCGACAGCGCCGTCAGCCCCGGCACGTGGTGCGACGGCCAGTGGGCGGGGTCCTCCCAGACGGCGCCCAGGTAGCCGTGCCCGCCGGTCTGGGCCAGCGCCGGCCCGCACTGCAGGATCCGGGGGCCGGGGACGCGGCCGTCCGCGACGACCTGCGCCACCCCCCGGTCGAGCCCCCCGGTGTCGCGCACCGTGGTGAACCCGGACTCCAGCGTGCGCCGGCAGTTCTCGAAGACGTCCGCCGCCAGCTCGGCGACCGGGATCCGGTGGGCCATCATCCGGTCCAGGTCGCTGGAGAGCCCGAGATGGACGTGTGCGTCGATCAGGCCCGGGGTCAGGACCAGCCCGGTCAGGTCGAGGACGTCCGCACCGGCCGGTGGCCGGCCGCCGAGCGCGACGATGCGCCCGTCCGCCACGACGACGGAGCGGTCGGCGACCGGATCGGCCCCGGTCCCGTCGACGACGGTGGCCCCGGTGAGCCAGCGGGCCCGCCCGGTGCCGTCGAGCTGGTCCCGGTCCATGCCCCGGACTCTGCGGGCCCGGCGGGCCGGGCCACCAGCGGCATCCGTCCAGGCCGGGCCCGGCCGGACACGACATCCGTCGAGTTGCGACATCCGTCCAGCCGGCGTGCCGAGCAGGACGACAGCTGTCCATGGGCCCGCACCGATGTGACCCATGACACTGATCCCGATCCGCACCACCGGACCGCGACGAGGAGCCAGCATGCGCAGCAGAAGACGCCGGGTGCCGGCCCTCGTGGCGGCCGTCGTCTGCACCGTGGTCCTCGCCACCGCGTGCACCGGTTCGTCCACGCCGTCCGGGCCCGGGGGTACGGCGGACTCCTTCACCTTCGCGTTGCCGGCCGCGCCGATCTCGCTGGACGTCGTCAAGGACTTCGTCGGCAACACCATGCAGGTCGTGGCGCCGGTGACGGAGAAGCTGGAACTGGTGTCCGAGACCGGCGAGGTCTCCCCCGGCCTCGCGGCGTCGGTCGCCGAACCGGACCCGACGACGCTGGTCTACACCCTGCGCCCGGACGTGCGGTTCTCCGACGGCGCCCCGCTGACCAGTGACGACGTCGTCTGGAGTCTGAAGCACGCCGCGGACACGGCCGCCGGGGCGCAGACCGCGGGGAACATCACCTGGATCGAGAGCGTGACGGCGACCGGCCCGCTGGAGGTGACGGTGCGCACGACGCAGCCGGTACCGAACGCCCGGGGCAGCATCGCCGTCGTCGGGTTCGTCCAGCAGGCCGCGTTCGGCCGCGCGCACCCCGAGGACCTGGGGACGCCCGCGGCCTCCCCGGTGGGCACGGGGCCCTACCGGATCGCCGCGAACACCCCCGACCGCATCACCCTGGAACGCAACCCGCACTTCCGCGGCCCCGCGCCCCGGGTCGCGACGATCCACTTCACCTTCATCCCGCAGGACAACTCCGCCCAGCTCGCGATGCGGTCCGGCGCGCTGCAGGGTGCGGTCGCGTCGAACCTGAAGACCGTCGACCAGTGGCGGGCGATCCCCGGGACGACGCCGTACGAGATGCCGTCGCTCTACACCACGTTCCTGACGATGGACACCACGACCGCGCCGCTCGACGACGTCCACGTCCGCCGTGCGATCGCCCACTCCGTCGACCGTGCCGGTGTCCTGTCGGCGGGCTACGGCTCCTACGCGACGCTGCTGCGCGGCCTGGCCCCGCCGGGCCTGCTGGCGAGCGTCGCGCCGTCCACCGACGCCGTCGACGCGTTCCTCGACGGCCTCCCGCAGTACGACCTGGACCCGGCCGCGGCACGGGACGAGCTGGCCCGGTCGGCGTACCCGCAGGGGTTCACCCTGGACGTCCCGGTCATCACCGGGAACCCGGCGTCCGAGCTCGTGGTCCAGAACCTCGCCCGGAACATGGCCGGCCTGGGGGTCACGATCACGCCGCGCCCGGTGACGTCGAGCCAGTGGACGTCGACGGTGTACGCGCACGGCGACGACATCGGGATGCAGACCATGGCACTGGTCCCCTCGATCCCGGACCCGTCCAGCGTGCTCGGGGCGGTGACCGGCCGGGAGAACATCCGCCCGCAGGGCTTCAACCTCGCCAACTGGTCACCGCCCGCGGCCGAGGAGGCCTTCCGGCGGCTGGAGACCTCGACCGACCGGGCGCAGCGGTGGGAGGCGAGCCAGGTACTGCTCCGCGGCATCGCCGAGGAGGTCCCCTACCTGCCGCTGTTCGGGCTGAACACCGTCGCGGTCCTCGGCGACGGGTTCACCTTCGACCGGCCGCCGGGATTCTTCGACCTCTACATCAACGGCAGCTGGGTGCACGCCCTGACCGCCGGCTGATCCCGCGACGACCTGCTGGGAGGGATCGTGCCGATCGCCCTGTTCGTGCTGAAACGGCTGCTCGGTGCCGTGGTGATCATGTTCGCGGTGAGCCTGCTGGTGTTCACCCTGTTGCTGCTCAGTCCCGGGTCGATGCTCGCGACGCTGATCGGCACCCGGCCGTCGACGCCGCAGATGATCGCGGAGCTGACCGCGCGCTACCGCCTCGACGACCCGTTCCCGGTGCGCTACGGCGCCTGGCTGCAGGACGTCCTGCAGGGTGACCTGGGCCGGTCGACGCAGTCCGGCGCGGCCGTGGTGAGCGTCATCGGCGACCGGTTGCCGGTGACGCTCGGGCTGGCCGGCTACGCGCTGCTGCTCGTGCTGGTGGTCGGCATCCCGGCCGGGATGCTCGCCGGGATCCGCCGGGGCGGGCGGCTCGACCGCGGTGTCTCCGGCCTCGCCGTCGTCGGGATGAGTGCGCTGGGGTTCGCGGTCGGGATCCTGCTGATCTACCTGTTCGGCGTGCGGTTCGCCCTGTTCCCGGTGTTCGGCGCCGGGAACGACGACCTGGTGGACCGGGTCTCGCACCTCACGCTGCCCGCGGTGGCGCTCGGCACCGGGCTGGCGGCCATCGTCGTGCGGCAGACCAGGGCCGCGGTGCTCGACGTGATGCGCCAGGACTACATCACCTTCGCCAGGGCCAGGGGCCTGAGCCGGCGCCGGACCCTCGTCCAGTACGCGCTGCGCAACACCGCGCTCCCGGTGGTCACCGCGGCGGGTCTGCTGCTGATCACCGCGGTCTCCGGCGCGGTGCTGGTCGAGACGGTGTTCTCGCTGCCGGGGCTGGGGAACCTGATGATCCAGTCGGTGAACGCGAAGGACGTCCCCGTGGTGCAGGGACTGACGCTCGTCGTCGGCGGGTTCGTGGTCCTGGTCAACCTGCTCGTCGACCTCCTGATGCTGCTCATCGACCCGCGGACGCGGTCCGCGACGAGAGGGTGACCGATGGCCCAGGCTCTCCCCGCACCGGCGGTACGGCACCGGCGGCTCCCGCCGCTCGCCACGGCGTGCGCCGCGTTCCTGGCGGTGGTGCTGCTGTGCGCCGTCGCCGGCGAGCTGTTCGTGCCGTTCGACCCGGCCGCCCAGGACCCGCTGCGTGGCGCCGCCGGTCCGGGTGACGGCCACCTGCTCGGCACCGACGAGCTCGGGCGGGACGTGTTCTCCCAGCTCGTCGTCGGGGCCCGGTGGGCACTGACCGGACCGGTGGTCGTCGCGCTCGGCTGCGGGCTGATCGGCGGCACGGTCGGGCTGGCGGCCGCCTACTTCGGCGGCTGGACGGACGCGCTGGCCAACCGCTTCGCCGAACTGGTCTTCGCGATGCCGGCGCTGCTGGTGGCGATCGTCGTGGTCGGGGTGGTGGGCGGCGGCTACTGGGTGATGGCGGCGGTGCTGCTGGTGCTGTCGGTGCCATCGGTGATCCGGCTGTGCCGCAGCGCGGCCCTGGTCCAGGTACGGCTGCCCTACGTCGACGCCGCCCGGACCATCGGGCTGTCCCCGGCCCGGACGATCGTCCGGCACGTGCTGCCGAACGTCGTCCCGACCCTGGTCGCGACCGTGCTGCTCGACTTCGTGGCCGCACTGATCGGGTTCGCGGCGCTGAGCTTCCTGGGGATCGGGGTCGCCCCGGGCAGCCCCGACTGGGGACGGCTGCTCGGCGCGGGTCAGCCGTTGATCGCGGTGAACCCGTGGCTGTCCGTCGCACCGGCGGTCCTGCTGATCCTCACCGCGGCCAGCGCGACGCTGCTGGGTGACTGGGCCCACGAACGTCTCGCCCGCAACGGAGGACACCGGTGAACGGACCCGAGGTGGCGACGGGCGCGCCGCCGGACGACGCCCCGGGCCCCCGGGCCGGCGGACCGGCGCGGGCCGGCGGGGACACGGTGCTGAGCGCCGAGCACCTCACGGTGCGGGCCGGGGACCGGGTGCTGGTGCGGGACGTGGCGCTGAGCCTGTCCCGCGGCCGGACCCTCGGGATCGTCGGTGAGTCCGGGAGCGGGAAGTCCCTCACCGCGCGGGCGCTGGTGGGGCTGCTGCCGCACGGGCTGTCCGCGACCGGGTCGGTGACCTACGACGGTACGGACCTGCTGACCGCCGGTGAGCAGGCGCTGCGCGGGATCCGTGGTACCCGGGTCGCGCTGCTCATGCAGGACCCGTTCACCATGCTCAACCCGCTGCAGACCGCGGGCCGCCATCTCGCCGAGTCGCTGCCCCGGAACCGGCGCCGGGACCGGGCCGAGATCGTCCGCCGGCTCGCCGAGGTCGGCCTCGGCCCGGACGTCGCCGGGAAGCACCCGTTCCAGCTCTCCGGCGGCATGCGCCAGCGGGTCGCCATCGCCGCGGCACTCGCGAAGGACCCCGAGATCCTCGTCGCGGACGAACCGACGACCGCGCTGGACACCACGACGCAGGCCGGCATCCTCGCGCTGCTCTCCGAGGTCCAGCGCCGGCGCGGCATGGCCCTGGTGCTGATCACGCACGACCTGCGGGTGGCGTTCTCGGTGTGCGACCGGATCCACGTGATGTACGCGGGTTCGGTGGTCGAGCGGGCCCCCGCGCAGCGGATCGCGGCGCGGCCGCGGCACCCGTACTCGGTGGGCCTGCTGCTCGCCGAACCACCGGCCGGGCACTACGCCGAGCGGCTCGTCTCGATCCCGGGCAGCGTGCCGCGGGCCGACGACGTCGGCGGGACCTGCGCGTTCGCCGAGCGCTGCGACTGGGCGCAGGACGCCTGCCGGACCGCGGCGCCACCCCTGGTCCCCCTGGAGGACGGGTCGGACGCCGCGTGCGTGCGGCTCCCCGGGATCTCCGGCGAGCTGGCGCAGGCGGTCGCCGGGCACCGGCACGTCCGTGCGACGCCCCCTCCGGTGCCCGGCGGGGCGCCGCTCGTGACCGTCGAGGGGCTCGGGAAGACGTTCCGGACGCGGCCGCTGTTCGGCCGGGCCCGGACCACCGTCGCGCTCGACGGGGTGGGGTTCACCATCGCCCGGGGGGGAGTCCCTCGGGCTGGTCGGCGAGACCGGATCGGGCAAGACCACGATCGCCCGGTCGCTACTGGGCCTGGCCACGCCCGACTCCGGCCGGATCGACCTCGCCGGGATCGACGCGAGCGATTACCGCCGGCTCTCCCGGGCCGACCGGCGCCGAGTCCGGCGCGTCGTGCAGGTGGTGTTCCAGGACCCGTACTCCTCGCTCAACCCCTCGCTGACGGTCGGCGCCACCCTGCGCGAGGCCGCGGAGCAGGCGGGTGGCGGGACCGGGGCCGCGGAGCTGCTGGGCCGGGTCGCGCTCCCGGCGTCCTACGCCGGGCTGCTGCCCGCCGCCCTGTCCGGCGGCGAACGGCAGCGGGTCGCGATCGCGCGGGCGATCGCGATGCGCCCGGAGCTGCTGATCTGCGACGAGCCGGTGGCCGCCCTCGACGTGTCGGCGCAGGCCCAGGTGCTGGAGCTGCTGCGCGAGCTGCGGCGCAGCGAGGGGATGAGCATGCTGTTCATCACCCACGACCTGGCGGTCGTCCGGCAGATGACCGACCGCGTCGTGGTGCTGTACCGCGGACGGGTGGTCGAGACCGGCCGGACGCACGACGTCCTCGGCGCACCCCGGCACGAGTACACCCGCACGCTGGTCGCCGCCGTCCCGGCCGAACGGCCCGGAGCGCCCGGATGACGGGCGGGTAGCGTCCCCGCCATGCGTGCCCCGGACACCGGCGACCGGGAGACCTCCGAGCCCGGTCACCACTCCCCCGACCCGACGGGCGGGCCCTGGCCGACCGTGCGGCCGCCGTCCACCCGTGCGGTGCTCGCCGTCCGGGCCGCCGCCCTGGGCGTGCTCGGCTGGTTCGCCGTGGTCTACACCGTCGCCTCCGACGTGCTGTCCCGCGCACCGCACCTGCTCGGCGGGCTGCTCCTCGGTGCCGTCCTCTGTGTCACCGGCGCGGTCCTGCTCTGGACGCACGCCGACCGGGTCCCGGCCCGGGTCGAACCGCGCCGCGGGCCCGGGATGGGGCTGGTCGCCGACCGGGTCGCGGCCCGCAGGCTGCTGCTGTCCGGTGCGACGCCGGACGGCGAGCAGCGCAGGCTGGTCGCCGTCGAGGTGCTCGCGGACGCCAAGCTCCCGCTGGTCACCGGCGCGATGTTCGGGGTGCTGGGCCCGCTGGTGGTCGCCGTCGCGCACACCAGCGGCCCGCTCGGCCCGCTGACCGCGGCGCTCATCGTGCTCCTGCTCGCGGCGCTGGCCTGGCGGACCTGGTCGGCGTACCGGCTGCACCGGGCCGCGGACGGCAGGCACACGGTGCCGCGGTTCGCCGGGTCCGGGGCACCCTGGCGCCCCTGGCCGTGATCAGCAGCCGAGCCCGGCGAGCACGAACGCCAGCTCGGCCTCCATGTCGTCGCGTCCCGCCCGGTCGTGCCGGGCCGTCGCGTGCCGGTGCCCGATCGCCGCGGCGAGCAGCCGGGCGGCGCCGGGGACCCGGTCCGGCCGGGCCCCGGAGCACCGGAGGACCTCGAGCACGGCGTCCTCCAGCTCCGCGGCCCGCTGCTGCAGCGCCCGGCGCACGACCGGATGCGTGTCGGCCTCGCGCCAGAGCAGGTGCGACAGCAACGCCGAGGAGTCCTGGACCCGGTCCAGCTCGGTGACCAGCGCGCGCAGCCCGGCGCCCGGATCACCGGGGACGGCGACGTCGCGGCCGCGGACCGGGTGCGGGAGCCGCTCGACCAGAGCCTCCAGCAGGTCCGGCTTGCGGCGGAAGTAGTAGTGCACGAGGCCCTTGGGGACCCCGGCGTGCCCGGCGATCCGGGACGTGGGCGTCGCGTCGAAACCGTGCTCGGCGAACAGTGCCTCCGCGGCGTCGAGGATCCGGCGCCGGGCCGGGCTGCCGTCCGGGGCTGCGCTGCTCACGCCTCGATCCTCCCCGCGCCCGGCCGCAGACGCGGGCGAGGGCCGCGGCCCGTGCGGCCGCGGCCCTCCCCGTGCCGCCGGCGGTGGTCAGTGCGCCGCCAGTCCGCGGTGCTCGGCGGTGGCCGCCGGCAGTGCCGACGCGGCCACGACGACGGCCAGCACCCCAGCGACCCAGGACGTCCACGACGCCCCGGTCAGTGCGCTGTAGCCCATCACCCACGGGGCCAGGAACAGCAGCACCCCGAGCACGCCGTGCACCCATTCGCTCGCCACCGACCCCGGTACGCCAAGCGACCAGAGCGACGTGGCGGCGAGCACCACACCGAGTACGACCATCGTCCACGCGGCGGCGGCGTTCGTCGTCGTCACGAGGGGCGAGAGAGCCGTGAGCACACCGATCACCAGCGCGGCCCAGTCCTGCCACCGCTGCCACGACCGCTGAGTGGTCCCTGCCATCGCGATACACCTTCTTCTCTGTGAGCCCCTGTCGGGATACCTCCGGTCTACGCCTGACTGGCCGCCCGGTCAAGATCGGTGACGCGAGCGGTCCGGCCGGCCGGGGAGACCCGGGCCGGCCGGACCGGGGGTCACCCGCTCCCGGGTGCCACCGGATCGATGTAGGTCCCCGGGCGGGTGGCCCCGTCCTGACGGGACACCGATCCGCCGGGCCAGGGCAGCGTCTTCGACGCCGTCTCGTCCGGCGGGGTGATGACCAGCCGGGCCGGCTTCCAGTCGCCGGGCAGCCAGGTGATCACGGTGTGCGCGGTCCCGCCCGGTTCGAGCCGGACCGCCGCGGACGGCTTCTCCGCACGCGGCAGCGAGTAGCTCGGGCCGTGCACCGGGTGGTCCGGGCCGCGCAGGTCGGCACCGCCGAAGCCGGTCATCGTGCACGGACGGCCGGAGTTGTTGGTCCACACGACCGTGGTGTGCCGTTGCCCGGCCTCGCCGGTGGTGCGGCCGAGCGCGGCGCCGAGACCGGCGTCGGTGCACCGCCCGGGCGCACCGCCACCGCCACCACCGCCGTTGCCACCGCCGCCGTCACCTCCGCCGCCGCTGCCACCACCGGCATCGCCACCGCCGTCGCCACCGCCGTCACCGCCGGCATCGCCGCCGCCGTCGACCGGTGGTGCCGTGGTCGTCGGCGGGGCGGGAGCGGAGGTCGGCGGGGGTGTCGACACCGGACCCGCGGCCGACGGCCACGGGTCACCGCCGCACCCGGCGAGCAGCAGGCCCGCCGCGAGGAGCCCGGCCGCGAGCGGGGCACGCACGATGGTCATGCGGCCCACCCTCCCGCCGCTCGCGGGTCCCCGCAGACCGGGCCGGCACGGATCACACGTCCGGGCCGGCCCGGCGGGTGTCAGATCGAGCCCTGCTCCACCGGGCCGATGTAGCTGCCCGGCGCGGTCGCGCCGTCCTGGCGCTGGACCGGGCCGCCGCGCCACGGCACGGTCTTCGAGACCGTCTCGTCCGGAGCGGTCACGACGATCTCGGTGGGGGTCCACTCCCCGCCCGACAGCGTGGTGATCGTGGTGATGCCGGTGCCGCCGGGCTGCAGCGTGATGGTCGTCGGCTCGGCCGAGGACCGCGGCAGCGAGTACGACGGCCCGAAGGTCGGGTCGGCGGGGCCGCGCAGGTCCACCCCGCCGAAGCCGGTCATCGCGCACGGGGCGTCGGAGACGTTGCGCCAGGCGAGGACGCTGTTCTGCTGCCCGGTACCGGTGGGCGCGTTCAGCGAGGCGGTGAGATCGGCGTCGGTGCAGCGCTGCACCCCCTGCTCCATGGCACCGGCATCCTCCCCGGCGGCCTCGGGCGCGGTGGCGGCGGGCTGCTCCGCCGGTGCGGACATCTGGCCGGTCGCCGCGGTGCCCGGGTCGCCGCCGCAGCCGGCGAGCAGCAGGCCGGTCGCGAGGAGCCCGGCCGCGAGCGTTGCACTCTTGAACGTCATGCCGACACCCTGACGGCACAACGGAATCCGCCGCTCGGTGGCGCTGTCAACTGCACCCGCCAGGGTGATCCGGATGCCCCCGGCGGCGGCCGCACCGCTACTCCCCGAGCACGCCCTCGACGACGGCGGCGAGCTGTGCGGCCGAGCGGCACTCGTGCACGGGCAGCACCTCGGCGTACCGGGTGGCGTCGGAGTCGCCGGTGCCCCACATCCGCTCCGGTTCCGGGTTGAGCCAGTGCGCGTGCCGGGCCCGGCCGACGAGCGTCCCCAGCGCCCGCAGGCCGGGGTCGCGGTAGTTGGTGCGCCCGTCGCCGAGCACGAGCAACGAGGTGCGCGGGGTGACCGCGTCGGCGTACTGCTCCAGGACGTCGCCGAACGCCGCGCCGTAGTCGGAGTGCCCGTCGAACGCGGTGAGGTCGGCCTCCCGCAGCACCCGCTGCATCACCCCGGACAGCTCGGCGCCGGGCGCGAAGAAGTCGGTCACCTCGTCGGCCCGTTCCACGAACGCGAACACCCGAACCCGGGAGAACTGCTCGCGCAGTGCCTGGACCAGCAACAACGTGAAGTGGCTGAAGCCGGCGACGGAGCCCGACACGTCGCACAGCACGACCAGCTCGGGCCGCCCGGGACGCCGTGTCCGGTACGCCGGGGACATCGGCACCCCGCCGGTGGACATCGAGCGCCGCAGGGTCCGGCGCAGGTCGAGCCGCCCGCGGTGGGCCCGCCGGCGCCGGGCCGCCAGCCGGGCGGCGAGCCGCCGGGCGAGCGGCGCGACGGTGCGGCGCAGCTCCGCGAGCGTGACGGCGTTCGCGGTGAGGAACTCGGCCCGCTCCGGCGCCACCGGCGTTGAGGAGCGGGCGACCCGTTCGCGCCCGCGCTCCTCGGCGGTGCGGCGGCCGACCTCCGCGCGGACGGTGTCCCGGAACCGGGCGATGCGGTCCCGGATCTCGCGGCGGCGGACCTCGGAGACGAAGGCGGAGTCCGACTCGTCGGCCGTGGCGGCGAGGATCCGGGCGAGCAGCGTGTCCGGGGACAGCGCGCTCAGCACCTGGTAGGCCGACCGGTTCGGCAGGGCCGCCGAGCCGCGGACGGCGCTCCCGGCGGCTCCGGAGGTACCGATCGCCTCGACCGTGGCCCTGGCCAGGTCCTGCAGCCGGGCGGTGTCGTCGGCGGTGAGCGCCGCGGCCAGCAGCTCGCGCAGCGCGTCCACGTCGACCGGGCCCTCCCCCGCGCTCCCGTCGCCGGTCCGGGGGACCTCGGTCCCGGACGCCCCGGCGCCGAGCGCGGCCGGGAACCACAGGTCGAACAGGGCGTCGAAGGTCGCCCGCTGGCCGGACCGGCGGAGCAGGGCCGCCGCGAGGCCCTCCCGCAGCTCCTCGCGGTGCAGCAGGTCCAGCGCACCGAGGACGCGGGCGGCGTCCACCGTCTCCCCCGGCCCCACGGCGACGTGGTGGGTGCGCAGCGCCGACACGAAGTCGACGAGGTGCCCGGGCAGACCGTGCCCGGACACCTCGAGGACCGGATCCGGGGTGCTCACGCGTCCATCATGCGCGACGGCCCGGGCAACCGGCTCAGTTCAGCCGCAGCTCGGCGGTCGCCTTCTCGGCGTCGGACCGGTGTTTGAGCACGACGCCGAGGGTGGCCCGGACGGTGTCGTCGTCGAGCGTGTCCATGCCCAGCGCGAGCAGCGTGCGGCCCCAGTCGATGGTCTCGGCGACGCTCGGCACCTTCCGCAGCTCCATCGCGCGCAGCACCCGCACCGTCCGGACCAGCGAGTCGGCCAGCTGCTCGGTCAGCTCCGGCACCCGGACGCCGAGGATGCGCCGTTCCAGCTCCGCGTCCGGGAAGTCGAGGTGCAGGAACAGGCAACGGCGCTTGAGCGCCTCGGACAGCTCGCGGGTGGAGTTCGACGTCAGCAGCGCGAACGGGCGGCGGGTCGCCGTGACCGTGCCCAGCTCGGGCACCGACACCTGGAAGTCCGACAGCACCTCCAGCAGCAGCCCCTCGACCTCGACGTCGGCCTTGTCGATCTCGTCGACGAGCAGCACCGTCGGGTCGGTCTGCCGGATCGCGGTGAGCAGCGGCCGCGGGAGCAGGAACTCCTCGGAGAAGACGTCGTCGCGGGTCGCGTCCCAGCCCTCGCTGTCCTTCGCCGCGGTGATCCACAGCAGCTGCTTGGCGTGGTTCCACTCGTAGAGCGCGCGGGCCTCGTCGATGCCCTCGTAGCACTGCAGCCGCACCAGCCCGGAGCCGGTGGCGGCCGCGACGGCCTTGGCCAGCTCGGTCTTCCCGACCCCGGCCGGGCCCTCCACCAGCAGCGGCTTGCCCAGCCGGTCGGCGAGGAAGACGGTCGTGGCGACGGCGGTGGACGTCAGGTATCCGGTCGCACCGAGCCGCTCGGAGACGTCGGCGACGGAGCCGAAGGCGGGCTGGTGGTCGGGGCTCCCGGGAGGCACGGCGCCATCCTGCCCTGCCGCGCGCCCCGGCGTCAGGTGCCCGGCACGGAGACTGTCGGGGGTCGGGGCCACCATGGGTACCGTGACGACCGCATCGGAGACCGACCTGCCGGGTAGTGCCGAGCTGCGCGAGCGCGCCGAGGCGGTGCTCGCCCAGCTCGCCGGCGACGGCGCCCGGCTGCGCGAGGACCAGTGGACCGCGATCGAGGCGCTGGTCGCGCAGCACCGTCGCGCGCTGGTCGTGCAGCGCACCGGCTGGGGCAAGTCGGCGGTCTACTTCGTGGCCACCGCGCTGCTGCGCGAGCAGGGCGCCGGGCCCACGGTGATCGTCTCCCCGCTGCTCGCGCTGATGCGCAACCAGATCGACGCCGCGATCCGCTCCGGGATCGTCGCGGTCACGGTCAACTCCGCGAACGCCGACGAGTGGGACGCGGTGTACGCCGACATCGAGAACGGCGACGTCGACGTGCTGCTCGTGTCCCCGGAGCGGCTCAACAACCCCGACTTCCGGGACCGGGTGCTGCCGCGGCTCGCCGCGAGCGCCGGGATGCTGGTGGTCGACGAGGCGCACTGCGTGTCGGACTGGGGGCACGACTTCCGGCCCGACTACCGGCGGCTGCGCACGCTGATCGCCGAGCTGCCGTCCGGTATCCCGGTGCTGGCGACGACCGCGACCGCGAACGACCGGGTCGTCACCGACGTCTCGGAGCAGCTCGGCATGGGCCGGGACCAGCAGGACACGCTGGTGCTGCGCGGCTCGCTGGACCGGGAGTCGCTGCGGCTGGCCGTGGTGCAGCTGCCGACCCCGGCCCGGCGCCTGGCCTGGCTGGCCGCGAAGCTCGACGAGCTGCCCGGGGCCGGGATCGTCTACACGCTCACCGTGCAGGCCGCCGACGAGGTGGCCGGGTTCCTCACCGAGCGCGGCTTCGCCGTGCGCTCCTACTCCGGCAAGACCGCACCCGAGGACCGGCTGACGGCCGAGTCCGACCTGCAGGAGAACCGGGTCAAGGCCCTGGTCGCCACGTCCGCGCTCGGCATGGGCTTCGACAAGCCCGACCTGGGCTTCGTGGTGCACCTCGGGGCGCCCGCGTCACCGGTGGCGTACTACCAGCAGATCGGCCGCGCGGGCCGCGCGCTGGAGCGGGCCGAGGTGGTGCTGCTGCCGGGCCGGGAGGACCGCGACATCTGGGCGTACTTCGCCTCGCTGGCGTTCCCGCCCGAGCCGCTGGTCCGCCAGACGCTCGGGGTGCTGTCCGGGCACCCGCGCTCGACGGCGTCGATCGAGACCCAGGTCGACCTGTCCCGGACCCGGCTGGAGATGCTGCTCAAGGTGCTCGACGCCGACGGCGCGGCGAAGCGGGTCAAGGGCGGCTGGGTCAGCACCGGGGCCGAGTGGATCTACGACACCGAGCGGCACGAGCGGGTGAACGAGGCCCGCCGGGCGGAGCAGCAGGCGATGCTCGACTACATCGCGACCTCCGAGTGCCGGCTGGTCTTCCTGCGCCGCCAGCTCGACGACCCGGACCCGACACCGTGCGGCCGGTGCGACACCTGCACCGGCACCGTGTGGTCCGCGCTGTCCGACGAGGCCGGCGCCGAGGGAGAGCGGGCCGCCCAGGAGCGGCTGTCCCGCCCGGGGATCGAGATCGCGCCGCGCAAGATGTGGCCGTCCGGGATGGCGGACCTCGGGGTCCCGCTCTCCGGCCGGATCGCCGCCGGTGAGCAGGCCGCGTCCGGGCGGGCGATCGGGCGGCTGTCCGACATCGGCTGGGGCACGCGGTTGCGTGAGCTCCTGACCGGCGGCGACGATCCGGTCCCCGCCGACGTGCTGGACGCGCTGGTCCGGGTGCTGGCCGGCTGGGAGTGGGCGCAGCGCCCGGTGGGCGTGGTCGGGATCGGCTCGCGTACCCGCCCGCACCAGCTCGACCACCTGGCCCGCCGGATCGCCGAGATCGGCCGGCTGCCGCTGCTCGGCACCCTCCCGCCGGCCGGCGACCGTCCCGGGGCCCGGGAGAACTCGGCCCAGCGGCTCGCCGCCGTGTGGTCGGGGCTGGACACCGCGGCGCTGCCCGACCTGTCCGGTGCGGGCGGGCCGGTGCTGCTCGTCGACGATCTCGTCGACAGCGGCTGGACGATGACGGTCGCGGCGCGGGCGCTGCGGGCCGCCGGGGCGCCGGAGGTGTTGCCGCTCACGCTGGCCGTCGCGGGCTGAGCTTCCCCCCGTCACCGGTTCGGATTAGGTTTGCCTCACCTGATTCGAGGAGTGGTGATGGGTGCAACGCCGGGCCGCCGGTTCTCCGTTCTCGCCGCGGCGGTCGTCGCGGCGTTGCTGTCGGCCGCCTGCGGTGGCGGTGCACCGGCTCCCGCTCCGGCCGGGGGCTCCGGGGAGACCGGGTACCCGGTGACCGTCACGCACGCCTACGGCGAGACGACGATCCCGGCCCGCCCGCAGCGCGTGGTCGCGCTCGGCCTCAACGACCTCGCGATCGCCCAGGCCGTCGGTGCCCCGGTCGTCGGCGGGCTGCGCAACGAGGGCGAGAGCGGGCCCGGCGTGCCGTACGCCCCGGCGCTGCCCGCCGACGTCCTCACGATCGACGCCGCCGAGCAGGTCTCCCCGGAGGCCGTCGCCGCGCTGCGGCCGGACCTGATCCTCGCCGTCGCCTCCCCGCTGGTCACCGACGAGGCCACCTACCGGCGGATGGCGGCGATCGCCCCGACCGTCTCCTACACCGCCTCGCTGTACGCCGCGTCCATGCAGGAGGACGCCCGCCAGATCGGCCGTGCGCTCGGCCGCTCCGCGGAGGTCGAGGGGCTCGTGTCCCGGGCCGAGGAGAGCATCGCGCAGGTGCGCCGGGACCTGCCCGGTCTGGCCGGGCGCAGCTACCTGTTCGGCCAGGCCCGGGGTGACGTGCTGCCGATGGTGGTCGGCGCGGACAACCAGTCGACGGTCTTCATGACCGCGCTCGGCCTGCAGGTCCCGCCGTCGTTCCGGGGCGACGCGGGCGACAGCGGGCTCGCGCCCGGGACCGTCGGGCTCTCCTACGAGGAGGCAGGCCGGCTCGCCGAGGCCGACCTGCTGCTGATGACGTTCGTCTCGACCGGGGACCGGACCCGGTTCGAGGGCTCGCCGGTCGTCCGGCCCGCGCTGGCCGGCGCCGAGTACGTCCCCACCTCGCTGGACCTCGCGATCGCCCTGCAGTCGCCGAACCTGGTGTCCACGCCGTGGCTGCTCGAGCAGCTGCGCCCGTCCCTGGAGCGGACCGCCGCCGGCTGACCGGCGATACGGCGAACCCGCCAGTAGGGTCGGGATCCATGAACCCGCCCGACTTCGCCCTCAAGGCGATGAACGCCGCGCACCGCCTGGTCATCAGGCTGACCGGCGGGAAGGTCGGATACTCGGCCGGCGGGATGCCGGTGGTGGAGCTGACGACGACCGGGCGGCGCTCCGGCGAGCCGCGGACGGTGCTGCTGACCGCCCCGGTGCACGGCGACGGGAGCTACGTCGTCGTCGCCTCCCGGGGTGGCGACGACCGGCACCCCGCCTGGTTCCTCAACCTGCGGGCGGACCCGGACGTGCGGGTCGCGGTCGGCGGCGGGCCCGCGGTCCCGATGCGGGCGCGGATCGCCGACCCCGACGAACGGGCCCGGCTCTGGCCGCAGATCACCGGGCGCTACCGCAACTACGCCGGGTACCAGCGCAGCACCGAGCGCGAGATCCCGCTGGTGCACCTCGAACCGGCCTGAGCCCGCGCGGCTCAGCCGGGACCGGTGCCCCAGGAGATCCGCAGGCGGGTCCCGGCCGTGTCCACGATCTCCCCCGGCGCCGGGCCGTCCCCGGGCGCCGGCACGACGGCCTCGATCCGCAGGTCCGCGGCGTGCGGACGGCCCGCCCGGACCCAGCCGTCGGCGAGCGCCAGCAACCGCTCGGCGGCGGCGTCCCCGTCCGGTCCGAACGCCCGGACGGTCGCGGCCGGGTCGGCCAGCAGCAGCGCGCAGCCCTCCGCCGTCGCGATCCCCAGTGCCGCCCTGGCCCCGGCGACCGCGAACAGCGCCGGACCGAGCCGGGAGTCCTCCGGCCCCAGCAGCCGCAGCACGCCGGGGTCCGCCAGCGCGCACCACAGCCCCAGTCCGTCCCACAGGTCCGACACCGAGCCGGGTGCCGGCGCCGCGCGGTCCCCGCCCGGCTCGCGCAGCACCCGCTCCAGCGTCGGCAGGTCCGCCGTCCCGGGCACGTCCCGGCCGGCCGGCTGCACCGTCCACCCGCCGCCGGGCAGCGCCGCGTCCGCGCCGGGATCGGCCCCGGCGCCGCGCAGCCGCACGAACGCGCAGCTGCGCACCGACGCCGACACCAGCCGGTCGGGGCCGGTGCGGTCGAACGCCACCGACAGCTGGCTGCCGCGCACCGTGAGCGGGAGCAGCAGCCGCCCGTCCGGGGTCAGCTGGGTGACCCACTCGGGCCGGACCCCGGTGGAGCCGACGGTCAGCTCGATCCGGTCGTACGGCGCCGCCGCCGGGTACCCGCCGGCCCCGTCCCCGACGACGGCCGTGACCCCCTGCACCCCGGCCGCGGCGAGGTTGTCCCGGGTGCCGTCGACGAGGTCGGCGTCGATGTCCACGGTGGTCACGGAGCCGGCCGGTCCCACGACGTGGGCGAGCAGCCCGGCGTTCCACCCGGCGCCCGCGCCGATCTCCAGCACCCGGTGCCCGGGTGCCGGGGCCAGCTGCTCCAGCATGATCGCCACCATCGAGGGCTGGGACACCGAGCTGACGGTCACCCCGCCGTCGGTCTTGATCGGGACGGCCTCGTCCGCGTACGCGGCGCCCGGGTCGAGGCCGGGCAGGAACAGGTGCCGGGGCACCGCGTCGAGCGCGGCGCGGATCCGCGGGTCGTACACCCGGCCGTCACGGACCAGGTCGTCGATCAGCCGGGCCCGCTCGTCGTCGGCCGTCCGCATGCGCGCATCTTCGCCCCCGGACGGCGGCAGGACAACCACCGGGCCCGGTGACGAGGCTCAGACCAGCACGAGATCGTCGGCGTGCACCAGTTCCCGGCGCTGTTCCGGGGGCAGCTCCCGGGTCCGGCGGCCGATCATCGCGGGCAGCTCGCCGGCGTCGTAGGAGACCACGCCCCGGGCGATCGCCCGGCCGTGCGGCGCCAGCAGCTCGACGACGTCCCCGGCGACGAACTCGCCGGAGACCCCGTGCACACCGGCCGCGAGCAGCGAGCGCCGGCGCTTCCGGACGGCCTCGACCGCGCCGTCGTCGAGGTCCAGGGCCCCGCGGACGTCGGCGGCGTGCCGCAGCCAGAACCGGCGCGCGCTCATCCGGGTCCCCGGGGCGCGGAAGGCCGTGCCCACCCCGGGCCCGCCGGCGCCGCCGTCGAGCGCCCCGGCGGCCTGCTCGGCCGAGGCGAGCAGGACCGGGATCCCGGCCGCCGACGCCATGGCGGCCGCGGTGACCTTGGTCCCCATCCCCCCGGTACCGAGCCCCGAGCCCGGCCGGGTGACGCTGATCCCGGCCAGCTCCGCCGGGTCGTCCACCTCGGTGACCAGTGCCGAGCCGGGGTCGCGCGGGTCGCCGTCGTAGAGGCCGTCGACGTCGGAGAGCAGCACCAGCGCGTCCGCACCGACGATGTGCGCCACCAGCGCGGCGAGCCGGTCGTTGTCCCCGACCCGGATCTCGGCGGTCGCGACGGTGTCGTTCTCGTTCACGACGGGTACCGACCCGAGCTGCAGCAGCCGTTCCAGGGTGCGCTGGGCGTTGCGGTAGTTCGAGCGGCGGATCATGTCGTCCGCGGTCAGCAGGACCTGGCCGATCCCCTGCCCGTAGCGGGCGAACGACGCCGAGTAGGCGTGCGCCAGGAGCAGCTGGCCGACCGAGGCCGCGGCCTGCTGGGTCGCCAGGTCGCGGGGGCGCCTGCGCAGCTGCAGCGGGGCCAGCCCGGCCGCGATCGCCCCGGAGGAGACGAGCACGACCTGCCCGCCGGCCCCGCGCCGGGTCATCAGCGCGTCGACCAGCGCGTCGAGCCGGTCCGGGTCGAGCCCGCCGCTGAGGCTGGTCAGCGAGGACGACCCCACCTTGACGACGACCCGGCGGGCCGCGCCGAGCGCGGCCCGGGTCGTGCTCATGCCCGGGTGCTCACGTGTCGAGCTCACGGTCCGAGGAGTACTGCGCTCCCGCCGCCAGCTCGGCATCGGACAGGTGCGCCCGGCGCGCGGCTCGGGCCGCCTTGCGGTCGGAGGCACCGACCCGCTCGTGGCTCTCCAGCCGGACGTCGGTGCCGCGGCCGGTCAGCAGGGCCGCCATCCCGGCCGGGGTGGACGGCTCCCAGTCGAAGGTCATGTCGCCGATCGTCACCGGGCACCCGGGCACGGCACCGGCCTTGGCCAGCGCCTCCTCGACCCCGAGCCGGGCGAGCCGGTCCGCGAGGTAGCCGACCGCCTCGTCGTTGTCGAAGTTGGTCTGCCGGATCCAGCGTTCCGGGCGCTCCCCGCGCACGATGAACCCGTCCTCGACCGCCGTGTCCGGCTCGACGGTGAACCCGGCGTCGTCGACCGCCTTCGGCCGGAGCACGATCCGGGTCGGCTCGACCTCCGGACGCGCGGCGCGGGCCGCCGCGACCCGCTCGGCCATCGCGAACGTCAGCTCGCGCAGCCCGGCCCGGGACGCGGTGGAGATCGCGTACACCGGCCAGCCGAACCGTTCGGTGAGATCGGCACGGACAAGGTCGACGAGATCCGCCGCGTCCGGGACGTCGATCTTGTTGAGGGCGATCAGCCGCGGGCGCTGGTCGAGCCGCTCACCCAGCGCGCTGGTGCCGAGCTGGTCGGCGTAGTGCGCCAGCTCGGTCTCCAGCGCCTCGATGTCGGACACCGGGTCACGGGTCGTCTCGAACGTCGCGCAGTCCACGACGTGCACGAGCACCGAGCACCGCTCGATGTGCCGGAGGAACTCCAGGCCCAGCCCGCGGCCACCGGCCGCGCCGGGGATGAGGCCGGGCACGTCGGCGACGGTGTACGTCTCGTCCCCGGCACTGACCACCCCGAGCTGCGGGACGAGCGTGGTGAACGGGTAGTCGGCGATCTTCGGGCGGGCCGCCGACACCGCCGCGACCAGCGAGGACTTACCCGCGCTGGGGAAACCGACCAGGCCGACGTCGGCGAGGCTGCGCAGCTCCAGGGTGTACTGCACGTCGTCACCCGGCTCGCCCAGCAGCGCGAACCCGGGCGCCTTGCGCGCGGCCGACGCCAGCGCGGCGTTGCCGAGCCCGCCCCGGCCGCCCTCGGCGGCGACGAACCGGGTGCCCGCGCCGACCAGGTCGGCCAGCACCTCACCGTCCTGGTCCAGCACGACGGTGCCGTCCGGGACCCGCAGCTCGGTGTCCGGGGCGTTGGCGCCCTGCTTGAACGAGCCCTGGCCCTGGGTCCCGCTCTGCGCGGCGGCGTGCGGACGGTGGTGGTAGTCCAGCAGCGTGTGCACCCCCGGGTCGACGACGAGGACGACCGAACCGCCGCGGCCGCCGTTACCGCCGTCCGGCCCGCCGAGCGGCTTGAACTTCTCGCGGTGCACGGAGGCGCAGCCGTTGCCGCCGGCCCCCGCGGTCGCGTGCAGCACGACGCGGTCGACGAACCGGGACATGGTGGTGCTCCTCTGCTGAACGGGTCTCTACACGACGAACGGCGGGCCACCCATGGGGTGGACCCGCCGTCGGCGTCGCTGTGGCTGGCGGGTCGCTCAGACCTCGGCCGGCACGATGTTGACGGTCTTGCGACCGCGCTTGGAACCGAACTCGACGGTGCCGGCGGCGAGGGCGAACAGCGTGTCGTCCTTGCCGCGGCCGACGTTGACGCCCGGGTGCGTGCTGGTGCCACGCTGGCGGATGAGGATCTCACCGGCCTTGACGGTCTGGCCACCGAAGCGCTTCACACCCAGGAACTGGGCGTTGGAGTCGCGGCCGTTGCGGGAGCTGGATGCACCCTTCTTGTGTGCCATGACGGGACTCCTTACTTGCCGATGGCGGTGACCTGGACCTTCGTCAGCGGCTGACGGTGCCCCTGACGCTTGTGGTACCCGGTCTTGTTCTTGAACTTGTGGATCCGGATCTTCGGACCCTTGGTGTGCTCGACGACGGTGGCGGTCACCGCGGAGGTGAGTCCGCTGACGTCGGTGCTCACCTGGTCGCCGTCGACGAGCAGCACGGCGGGAAGGACGATCTCGGCGCCGGGCTCACCGTCGAGCTTCTCGACGGTGACCACGTCGTCGACGGCCACCTTGTACTGCTTGCCGCCGGTCTTGACGATCGCGTACATCGTTGACGCACGACTCCTGAAAATCGGGGGGCGCTTGCATCGCGCTCGGGTCATCACAGCTCGCGCCGGTCCCGGCGCTCACGCCACCGCCTCCGCATCGGGCACAGGGGCGTGGCTTCTGTTGGTCAAGGGTACGCGACCCCGCCTACGGGGCCGCACTCACCCCCCGTCCTGCGGGGGGCCCGCGGGACGGGACGCCGCCCGGCGGCGGCGCCGCGGCCGGGCGGCGGCCGCCGCCTCCGGCTGCTCCGGGACCGGGGACCCGGTCACCGGCTCGACGGCGGCGGAGGACGCGGCGGCGCCGGGCGCCGTCGCGGCGGCCACCACCGGTGCGGACTGCTCGGCGGGTGCCGTGGTGATGACGACCGGCTCGGCGGTCGTCGTCGGCGAACCGGCGGACCGGCTCACCCGGCGGCGGCGCGGGGCCGGGCGCTCGGCGTCCGTGGTCTCCGCGGGCGCCGGAGCGGCGATCGCGGGGACCGTGTCCACCGGCGGCGTGGCGCCGTCGGTGGCGGTGGCGGTGGCGCCCCCGTCCGGGGCGGGCGTCTCCTCGGCGTCCCGCTTGCGCCGCCTGCGTGACCTGCCGGTACCCGCCCCGGAGGGCTCGGGCACCGGGTCGGCCACCGGCGCCGGGGCCGCGACGACCGGGTCCGCGGACCCGGTCAGCTCCTGCACCGGCTCGGGGACCGCGGCGGAGCCGGGGTCGGTCACCGGTGCCGGGGCCGCGTCGGCCGCGGTCGTGGCACCGGCACCCGGCGCGTCGGACGTGCCGGCCGACGGTGCGGGCGGGGCCACCCCGTTGCCCGCCGGGTCGGCGCCCGCGGTGCCGCCGTCGTCGCCCCGCGCGGTCCGGCCGGCCGCCACGGCGGCGACACCGGCCATCGCGGAACCGACGTCCACCGGGCGGTCGGCCGGGTCGGCACCGGAGTCGCCGTTGCCGCCGTTGCCGTTGCCGTTGCGGTCGGAGTGCACGGCGTCGTCGGCGCCGGAGTCGCCGTTCCCGCCGCGGCGGCGACGCCTGCGGCCGCCACCGTCCCCGTTGCCGTCGTTGCCGTTGTTGCTGCGGCCGTTGCCGTTGCCGTTGTCGCCACGGCCGTGCCCGCCACCGTGGTGGTGCTGGGGCTCGGCCTGGTCGGTCGAGACGATCACCCCACGGCCGCGGCAGTGCTCGCACGGGGTGGAGAAGTGCTCCAGCAGCCCGCCGCCGACCCGCTTGCGGGTCATCTGGACCAGGCCCAGCGAGGTCACCTCGGCCACCTGGTGCCGGGTCCGGTCCCGGGCGAGGCACTCGGTGAGGCGGCGCAGCACGAGGTCGCGGTTCGCCTCCAGCACCATGTCGATGAAGTCGACGACGATGATCCCGCCGATGTCGCGCAGCCGCAGCTGGCGGACGACCTCCTCGGCCGCCTCCAGGTTGTTGCGGGTGACCGTCTCCTCGAGGTTCCCGCCGGACCCGGTGAACTTCCCGGTGTTGACGTCGACGACCGTCATCGCCTCGGTGCGGTCGATGACCAGGGTGCCGCCCGACGGCAGCCAGACCTTGCGGTCCAGCGCCTTGAGCAGCTGCTCGTCGATCCGGTACTCGGTGAACACGTCGGACGGGCCGGTGTGCCGGTGCATCCGGTCCGACAGCTCGGGTGCGACGTGGTCCACGTAGCCGGAGACGGTCTCCCACGCCCCGTTGCCCGAGACGATGAGCTTCGAGAAGTCCTCGTTGAACTGGTCGCGGACGACCTTGACCAGCATGTCCGGCTCCTCGTAGAGGAGCGTCGGCGCCTTCGGCGCACCCTTGCCGGTCTTCTCGGACTTCTCCTTGACGACCTCCCACTGCGCCTGCAGCCGGCGGACGTCGCGCTCCAGCGACTCGTGCGAGACGCCCTCGGACGCCGTCCGGATGATCACGCCGGCCTCGGCGGGCACGATCTCCTTCAGCATCTCCTTGAGCCGCTTGCGCTCGGTGTCGGGCAGCTTGCGGGAGATGCCGGCGGCACCGCCGGAGGGCACGTAGACCAGGAACCGGCCGGCCAGCGAGATCTGCGTGGTCAGCCGGGCACCCTTGTGCCCGACCGGGTCCTTCGTGACCTGCACCAGCACCTGGTCGCCGGAGGACAGCGCCTGCTCGATCTTGCGGGCCTTGCCGTTGAGGCCGGCGGCGTCCCAGTTCACCTCACCGGCGTAGAGCACGGCGTTGCGGCCGCGCCCGATGTCGACGAACGCCGCCTCCATCGACGGCAGGACATTCTGCACCCGGCCCAGGTAGATGTTGCCGACCATGCTGGCGCTGCCGGAGCCACCACCGGTGATGAAGTGCTCGACGAGGACCGAGTCCTCCAGCACCCCGATCTCGGTGCGGTCCGCGAGCTGGCGGATCACCATCTGCCGGTCGACGGACTCCCGGCGGGCCAGGAACTCCGACTCGGACAGGATCGGCGGACGGCGGCGACCGGCGTCCCGCCCGTCGCGGCGGCGCTGGCGCTTGGCCTCCAGCCGGGTGGACCCCCGGACGCCCTGCACCTGGTCGTCGGACGACGAGCCGGAGTCCGAGCGGGCCTCGCGGACCTTGGTGACGGTGTTCGGCGGGTCGTCCTCGGAGCGGCCCTCCACGTCGGAGCCGCCCTTGCGCCGGCGGCGGCGGCGACGCCGGGAGCCGGGCGACTGCTCGTCGTCGCCGTCGGTCCCGTCGGAGTCGTCCGCGTCGCCGGAGTCGGCACCGGAGTCGCTCCCGGTGTCGGTCCGGTCGCCGTCGCGCTCGGTGGCGTCGCCGTCCGGGGTGTCCCCGGCGTCCTGCTCGTTCTCGCCCGGCTCGTCGCCGCCCTTGCCCCGGCCACGGCCACGACGGCCACGACGGCGGCGGCGGCGGGCGTTGCCGTCCTCGTCGTCGTCGGCGTCCCCGGCGTCGGCCCGGTCGGCCGTGTCCTCGGAGTCGTCGGAGTCGGCCCGGTCGTCGGCGCGGTCGGCGCCGGTGGCCGGGGTGCCGGTGGCCTCGTCCTCGGGCTGTGCGGCATCGGCGTCGCGCTTGCGGCGGCTCTTGCGGCCCTTCTTCGCACCGGTCTCCGGCTCGTCGGGGCCACCGGCCGCGGCGGGTGCGGGCGCGGGCGGAGCGGTCGGCGCCTGGAACATCGGGACGGCGAACGCCGGAGCGACCGCAGCCGGCTCGGCCGGCGCCGGGCGCGGGTCCTCCGCGGGAAGGCCGAAGGGGTTCGCCGCGGCCGACGCGGCGGAGCGGGCCCGCCCCTTCCGCCGCCCCGTCGCGGGAGGCTCCACCGGCTCGGCGGGGATCGCCTCCGCGGGCTCCGCGGCGCCGTCGGCCGGGGCCGGGGCCAGCGCGGCGACCGCCTGCTCGGCGATCTCCCGGGTGATGCTGGACTGGACGCTGCGGACCTCGTGACCGAGGGTCGTCAGCGCGCCGAGCACATCCCGGCTCGCCCGGCCGAGCAGCTTCGCGAGTGCGTGTACCCGCATCTTCGCCGGCAGCTCGAGGTTCTGGGCAGGCTCGCCGGAGGGCCCGCCGGTGTCACCGGCGGGCGCGTCGTTCACGGACATTCAGCTCCTTCGCCCCCGGGCGCCTCGGAAAACGGAGGCGGCCGCGCAGGGACCTTGCGCGTTCTCGTTCCGCGGCCTGCGCGGGGTGCGCAGGTGCGGCACATCTGGTGTCGCTTTCCCGGATCCCCGGGGTGGTGCCTCGACGCCGTGCCGACGCCCGTTCGCGCCGGCCGTGTCAGGACCCGGCCGGCCGACCACGGGTCGCCGGTGCCGTACCGAGCGGGTCCAGCAGGTCACCCCGGTCATCGAGCAGGCCCTGCGCCAACCGGGTGGCCGTCACCGGTACCGGCGGCGTCAGGTCTGCGACAACACCGAGCGCACCCAGCACGTCGTCGGGTCGAACGGTCGGTGTCATCTGCCGAACGACCGCCGTCAGTATCGCACAGTCGGTAGCCGGATCCGGGGTAGCCGCCTCCGGAACCGCCCCGTCGTCACCCGGCCGGGGCTCCACCGACAGGCTCACCAGCGCGGCTCGGACGTCGATCTCCTTACGGCCCGACGGGGTGACCCGGGTCACCACCACCGACTCGCGCTCCATCAGGGCGGCGACCGCACCCCGGACCGCGCCGACGTCGAGCCCGCGGATCTCCAGGCGCCAGCGGCCGGCGTCGATCCGGTCGGCGAGCGCCGGCGGCTCGGCGACGACCGCGTCGAGCACGTCGATGCCGTCCGGCAGCACCCGGTCCATCGCCTCCCGCAGCAGGGCGGGATCGACCTCCCGGGTCAGCCCCAGCTCGACGTACTCGGCCTCGCTGGCCGCCCCGGTCGGGGCCGCGCCGACCCAGGACAGCCGCGGGTGCGGGCTGAACCCGTGCGAGTGCGACACCGGGACGCCGGCCCGGCGCACGGCCCGCTCGAAGCTGCGGGCGACGTCGCGGTGCGACAGGAAGCGCAACCGGCCGCGCTTGGCGAAACGCAGCCGTACCCGCTGCACCGTCGGGGGTGCCGGATTCGCCGCTTGCCCCGCCTTCACACGCGCCATGGGGCGGAGTGTAGAGCGGCCGGGCTACTGCTCCAGCACCAGCAGCGAGTCACCGGCCGGGACGAACCCGGCCCGCCGGTAGAACGCGGCGCTGCCCGCGGTCGGCGCCAGCATCAACCGCCGGTACCCGCGCCGGCGGGCGTGCCCGACGACGGCGGACAGCAGCACCCGGGGCACCCCGGCCTCGGCGAACGCGGCCAGCACGAACGCGTTGCCGACCTGCCCGGTCCGGGCCCCCCGCCCGCCGGGGCGCGGCATCTGCACCGTCTCGAGCACGTTGATCGACCCGACCGGGGTCCAGCCGGCACGGTCGCTGCCCGCCTCGGCGACCCAGAACGCGCGCCGCGGCTGCTCGACCCGCCACCAGGCGGCGAAGGCCTCCTCGAACGAGGCGTCCGGGACGGCCCGCCCGGCCCGCTCCTCCAGCCACTGGCGGCGCAGCCGGCCGAGCGCCGCGACGTCGCGCTCGTCGGCGACCCGGACGCGCAGGGCGCGCCCGCCGTGTTCCCAGGTCCCGCCGTCGGAGCCGTCACCGAGGCCCGCGTCGGGGATCGAGGACAGGCCGTTGTCAGCCACCCGATCCCGGTCCCTGGCCCTGCTCCCGCTCCGCGGAGCCGTCCGCGCCGACCACGGTCAGCGGCAGCAACGCGATGCCGGACGCCGGTCCGAGGGTCGTCCCGCTCGGCCCGACCTCGATGTCGGTGCCGGTGGAGGGGCACACGCCGCAGTCGAAGCACGGGGTCCAGCGGCAGTCGTCCTGCTCGCGGCCGGCCAGCGCGTCCTGCCAGTCCTCCCAGAGCCAGTCCCGCTCCAGGCCGGAGTCCAGGTGGTCCCACGGCAGGATCTCGTCCATCCCGCGCTCGCGGGTGGTGAACCAGTCCAGGGACACGCCCATCGGCTCCAGCACCGCGGCGGAGCTCTCGACCCACCGGGCGTAGGAGAAGTGCTCCGACCAGCCGTCGAACCGGCCGCCGTCGCGCCAGACCCGCTCGATGACGGCGCCGACCCGGCGGTCACCGCGGGCCAGCAGGCCCTCGATCAGCGAGGGCTCGCCGTCGTGGTAGCGCATGCCGATGTTGCGCCCGATCTTCCGGTCGGCGTTCACCGCCTCGCGCAGCTTGCGCAACCGGGAGTCGACGACCTCGGGGTGGCACTGCGACGCCCACTGGAACGGGGTGTGCGGCTTCGGGACGAACCCGCCGATCGAGATCGTGCAGCGGATGTCGTTGCGGCCGGACGCCTTCCGCCCGGCCTGGATCACCCGGTAGGCCATCCCGGCGATCTCCAGGACGTCCTCGTCGGTCTCGGTGGGCAGCCCGCACATGAAGTACAGCTTCACCTGCCGCCAGCCCTGGGAGAACGCCTCCGCGCAGGTCCGGATCAGGTCGTCCTCGGAGACCATCTTGTTGATCACGCGGCGGATCCGCTCCGACCCGCCCTCCGGGGCGAAGGTCAGCCCCGAGCGGCGCCCGTTGCGGGAGATCTCGTTGGCCAGGTCGATGTTGAACGCGTCGACCCGGGTCGACGGCAGCGACAGCGAGGTGTTCGTGCCCTCGTAGCGGTCGGCGAGGCCCTTGGTGACCTCGGCGATCTCGGAGTGGTCGGCCGAGGACAGCGACAGCAGGCCGACCTCGTCGAAGCCCGAGGTGCGCACCGCGGCGTCGACCATCTCGCCGATCCCCTGCAGGGACCGCTCGCGCACCGGCCGGGTGATCATGCCCGCCTGGCAGAACCGGCAGCCGCGGGTGCAGCCGCGGAAGATCTCCACCGAGGCCCGCTCGTGCACCGTCTCGGCCAGCGGGACGAGCGGCTTCTTCGGGTACGGCCACTCGTCCAGCTCGATCGTGGTGCGCTTCTGGACCGTGGCCGGGACCCGGTCCTCGGCCGGTGTGACGGCCGCGATCGTTCCGTCCTCGGCGTAGCCGACGTCGTAGAGGGAGGGGACGTAGCAGCCGGGGGTGCCGGCCAGCCGGACCAGCAGCTCGCGGCGGCCGCCGGGGCGGCCCTCGTCCTTCCAGTCCCGGACGACGTCGGTGATGTCGCCGACGACCTCCTCGCCGTCGCCCAGCGCCGCGACGTCGACGAAGTCCGCCACCGGCTCCGGGTTGAACGCCGCGTGCCCACCCGCGACGACGACGGGATGGCTCTCGTCGCGGTCGGTCGCGTGCAGCGGGATCCCGGCCAGGTCCAGGGTGGTGAGCAGGTTCGTGTAGCCCAGCTCGGTGGAGAACGACACGCCGAGCACGTCGAACGCCCCGACCGGGTGGTGGGCGTCGACGGTGAACGCCGGCACCCCGGTGGAGCGCATCAGCTCCTCGAGATCGGGCCAGACCGAGTAGCAGCGCTCGGCCAGCGCGTCGGAGCGCTCGTTGAGTACCTCGTAGAGGATCTGGACGCCCTGGTTCGGCAGGCCGACCTCGTAGGCGTCCGGATACAGCAGGGCCCACCGGACCGCTGCCTCGTCCCAGGGCTTGACCTGCGCGTTCCCCTCACCGCCGACGTACTGCACCGGCTTGGAGACCCGGGGCAGGATCGACTCCAGGGCGGGGAAGAGGGAGGTGGGTGCCACGCTGCACCAGCGTAGCCGCGTCACCGACCGGCCGACGGGCGGGTCGGTGGTCCGCTCCCCCGCCCCGGGTACCGGGCGATGATCGTCTTTCTGGCGGCGTCCGGTGCCGCGGACGGCATCGGACGCCGCCAGGAAGACGATCACCAGGAGGGGCCGTGGCCACCATCGACGACGACCGGTTCGACGAGCTGCTGAGCACCTTCACCCGGCGCTCGGTACACCTGGAGACGCGGGACGCCTACGGCACGGCGACCGAGCTCCCGTACCTCGCCCGGTGGGAGGCCGGCGAGCCGGACGACCTGTCGTGGCTCGACGGGTGGTGCGCGACGGTGCGCGCGCACGTGGCCGCGGGCCGGGCCGTGCAACGGGTGCGCGTCGTGTCCGAGCCACTGAGCGACTACCAACGCTGGTCGCACGGCATCGCCGGCCCCATGGTCGACGCCGGCGAGGACATCCGCTGGGTGGCGCGCCGGGCCGTGTCCTCGATCGCGTTCCCCGGCAACGACTTCTACCTGTTCGACGACCGCCTGGTGGTGTTCCTGCACTACGCGGGCAGCGGCCTCGGGACGGCCAAGACGACCTCGACGGACCCCGCCGACATCGAGCTGTGCCGGTCGGCGTTCGACGCGGTCCGGGCACTCGCCACGCCGCACGCCCGGTACCGGGCCGGTTGACCCGGCGGTCGCGCCGTCAGCCCGCCCCGGCCCGGCCGCGGGCCGTCAGCACCGCCCGGGTGGCCGCATCGGCGGGCAGGAAGGTCTCCAGCGCCAGCTCGGCGAGGGTCACGTCGTGCGGCGCGCCGAACGTCGTCATCGCCGAGTGGAACGTGAGCGTCCCCTCCGGCGTGTCCAGCACCAGCGGCAGCAGGACGTCCGACGCGGGCGCGGGCAGCGCGGTCTCCGGCGGCGCCGGGTAGGCCCGGCACTCCGCCAGCAGCGCGGTGAGCCGCCGGTCCGCGGTCATCCGCACCTGCCGTTCGAGCCGGTGCAGCAGGTGCTCGCGCCAGTGCGCCAGGTTCCGGATCCGCGGCGCGAGACCGCCCGGGTGCAGGCACGCGCGGTGCACGTTCAGCGGCGGGCCCAGCGCCTCCGGAGCGAGATCGGCGACCATCGCCGACGCCGCTGGGTTGGCGAGCTGGACGTCCCCCCAGCGGTCGACGACGAGCGCCGGGTACGGCTCGTGCGCGCTCACCAGCCGCTGCAGCGCCTCGCGGACCGGCGCGAGGTCCGGGTCGTCGAGCGGGCGCTCGGTGTAGCCGGGGGCGTAGCCCGCGGCGAGCAGCAGGGCGTTGCGTTCGCGCAGCGGGATGTCCAGCTCCTCGGCCAGCGCACCCAGGAGCTCGCGGCTCGCTCCGGCGCGCCCGGTCTCGACGAAGCTCAGGTGCCGGGCCGAGACGCCGGCCGCGAGCGCCACGTCCAGCTGGCTGCGCCGGGTGCGGGCCCGCCAGAAGCGGAGGATCCCGCCGGGGCCCGCGTGCCGCGACGGCCGGGCCGGGGAACTGGTCACCGGCCCGACGCTAGCCGGGCGGGCGCACCGGTACGACTACCCGCGAGGTAGCCAGTTCCCGTTACCTCCGACGTCATCGCGGCCGCTCCCGCGGCCCGGCAGGGTCGGTACCGGCCGCTCCGCACCGGACCGGCACCGCACCACACCGCAGGGAGATCACCGATGACCGACTTCACCGCACTCGCCGAGCGCTACGTCGCCGTCTTCGACGAGGCCGATCCCGCCGCCCGGGCCGACCGGGTGGCCGAGCTGTTCGCCCCGGACGTGCGCTACGTCGACCCGCTGGCCGACGTCACCGGGCACGAGGGCGTCGCCGGGTTCGTCACCGCGGCCCGCGAGCAGCTGGCCGGGTGCGCGTTCCGGCTGGTCGGCGCCGTCGACGCGCACCACGACCAGGCCCGGTTCCGCTGGGCCGCCGCACCGCCGGAGGTCCACGCCGCGGGCGGGGACGCCCCGGTGGTCGGGTTCGACGTCGTCGTGGTCGGCACCGACGGCCGGATCCGCGAGGTCCGCGGCTTCCTCGACGTGATGCCGGCCGGCTGAGCGGGCGTCGTCAGCGCCTGCCGTTCGGCAGTGCCAGCCGGTTGATGGTGCCGAGCACCTGCAGGTACTGCTTCCACAGCGGCCCGGTCGTGTACTCCAGCCCGTACTCCGCGCACAGCGCCCGCACCTCCGGGGCGATCTCGGCGTAGCGGTTGCTGGGCAGGTCCGGGAACAGGTGGTGCTCGATCTGGAAGCTGAGCTGGCCGGTCATCAGGTGGAAGTAGCGGCCGCCGTCGAGGTTGGCCGAGCCGAGGAGCTGGCGGACGTACCACTCGCCGCGGCTCTCGTCGGCCAGCTGCTCCTCGGTGAACTGCACCGCGCCGGCCGGGAAGTGCCCGCAGAAGATGACCGCGTGCGACCACACGTTGCGCACCAGGTTCGCGGTCACGTTCCCGGCCAGCACGGGCAGGAAGAACGGACCGGCCAGGGCCGGGAAGGCGACGTAGTCCTTGAGGATCTGCCGCCCGGTCTTGCGCCCGATCGACTTGATCTGCTGCCACACCCGCGACCAGGGCTTCTCCCCGGCGACGAGCTTCTCGACCTCCAGGTCGTGCAGCGCGACGCCGTACTCGAAGAACAGCGACAGCAGGAAGTTGTAGAGCGGGTTGCCCAGGTAGTACGGGTTCCACTTCTGCTCCTCGGACAGGCGCAGGATCCCGTACCCGACGTCGCGGTCCTTGCCGACGACGTTGGTGTAGGTGTGGTGCAGGTAGTTGTGCGAGTGCTTCCACTCGGCCGACGAGGAGACGTTGTCCCACTCCCAGGCCGACGAGTGGATCTTGGGGTCGCGCATCCAGTCCCACTGGCCGTGCATGACGTTGTGCCCGATCTCCATGTTCTCCAGGATCTTGGCGATCGAGAGCATGGCGGTCCCGGCGATCCAGGCCGGCGGCAGCGCACCGGCGAAGAGCACCGCACGGCCACCGACCTCCAGCGCCCGCTGGGTGCGGATCACGCCGCGGATGTACTCGGCGTCGGAGGCACCGCGCTCGGCGAGCACCCGGTCACGGATGGCGTCGAGCCGGCGGCCCAGCTCCTCGATCTGCTCGGCCGACAGGTCGGTGGCCGCGCGCACGTCCTCCCGGCGCGAGGACGGCACGAGCTCCAGGACCGGGCGCTGCGGGTGCTGCTCGCGGCCGGTCTCCTAGGGACCGGGCTCGGCGGGGACGGCGGGGGTGTCGGCAACGGCGGTCACGGCGGACCTCCTCGGATCGGGCCGGGGCCGGGCGGCTCCGGGTGCGGGCTGCCGTGCCGTCGGGCAGGGCAGGTCGGGTACGACGGGGCGGGTCGGTCGGCGCGGGTCCGGCAGGTGCACCGCGTCCGGTGGTGCGGGTCGGGTCAGGGCAGGTCGATCCGGGCGGGCCCGCACGCGGAGTTGACGCAGGTCTGGACGAGGTCGCCGGGCTCGCCGTGCTCCTCGCCGGTGCGCAGGTCACGGACCCGGCCCTCGCGCAGCGGTAGCACGCAGCCGAAGCAGATGCCCATCCGGCAGCCGCTGGGCATGAGCTTCCCGGCGGCCTCGCCGGCGTCGAGCAGGCTCCGCCCGGGCTCGACCTCGACCCGGGTCCCGCCGAGCTCGACGACACCACCGGTCCCCTCGACCGACGCGCGTCCGGCCGGCCGGAACCGCTCCACCCGGACGCCGTCCCACGCCTCGTCGAGGGCGTCGAGCAGACCGGCCGGGCCGCAGGCGTAGACCGCCCGGTCGGCCCGGTCGGGAACGGTCCGGTCCACGCCGCCCGGATCGAGCCGGCCGGTGACCCCGCTGTGCCGCAGCACCACCCGCAGCGACGGGTGCCGCGCGGCGAGCGCCGTCAGCTCCCCGGCGAAGATCGTGTCCTCCGGGCTGCGGGCGGCGTGCACGAGCACGACGTCCGGCATCGCGGCGGCCCGGTCCAGGGTGCGCAGCATCGCCATGACCGGGGTGATCCCGCTGCCCGCGGTGACGAACAGCAGCTTCTCCGGCAGCGGGTCGGGCAGGGTGAACTCCCCGGCCGCCTGGTCGAGCTCGACGATCGTGCCGATCGGCAGGTTGCGGACCAGCCGGGTCGAGACGACGCCGTCCGGGACCTCCTGCACGGTGACGGTGAGGTGCTCGGCCCCCTCCGGCGAGGACAGCGAGTAGGTCCGGCGGTGCCGGACGCCGTCCACCTCGACGGCGAGGCCGACGTACTGCCCGGCCCGGTGCCCCGCCCAGGCCCGCCCCGGCTCGATGGCCACCGAGACCGCCCGGCCGGTCTCCCGGCGGCGGGCGACGACCCGGCCGCGCAGCGACGTGGTCGACCACAGCGGGTCGACCAGGGTCAGGAAGTCCTCCGGCAGCAGCGGGCTGGTCAGGGCACCCACGGCGTGCACGGCGGCGAGCAGGCCGCGGCGTCGGCCGGGTGCCGCAGGAGCGCGTCGGAACATGACATGGACTCTCCACAAACCGATGTCACATCGCAAGTGGAGTTTTCCCGAGTCTAGTGTCACATGTACTGGTGCTAGCCTCCGTGTCATGGAGGGGGCGGACCCGAACGAACAGTGGCGCACGATCGACGAGCTGGCGCGGACCAGCGGCGTCACGGTGCGCAACATCCGCGCGTACCAGTCCCGGGGCCTGCTGCCGCCGCCCCAGGTCAAGGCGCGTACCGGGTACTACGGGCCCGGCCATGCGGCCCGCCTGGAACTGATCCAGGACCTGCAGGACGAGGGCGTCAAGCTCGACACCATCAAGAAGCTGCTCGACACCACCGGCGGTTCCACCGAGCAGGTCGTGCAGTTCATCCGGACCGTGCGCGAGCTGTTCGCACCCGAGGACCGCCAGCTGGTCCAGCTCGGGGAGCTCGCCGAGCGGTACGAGACCACCGACGTCGGCGTCGCCCGGCGCGGGGTGAAGATGGGCCTGCTGCGCGAGCTGGGCGACGACACCTACGAGGAGATCAGCCCGCGGCTGATGAACGCCGCGGCCGAGCTGACCGGCCTCGGGATCCCGATCACCCGCTCGCTCGACGTCGTCGAGCAGCTCCGCAAGCACGCGGACGCCGTCGCGAAGCTCTACGTCGATCTCTTCCTCGGCGAGATCTGGCAGCCGTTCGACGCCTCGGGCCGGCCCGACGACCAGTGGCCGCGGGTCTACGAGACGATCGAGCGGATGCGCCGGATCTCCGGCGAGGTCATGATCGCGGTCCTGGAACTGGCGGTCGCCGAGCGGGTCGACGTCACGTTCGGCCGCGACATCGTGCGCAACGTCCGCACCTCCAGCGCACCCGCGACCGCCCCGGACGCCACCGAGGGCTGAGCGGCGATGGCGCCGGGCGGCCCGCCGGGCGTCAGCTCAGCAGCCCCGCGGACCGCAGCGCCGCCCGCACGTCCTCGTGGTGCCACTCGTCCAGCGGGACCAGGGGCAGCCGGATCCCGCCCGGCATGAGTCCCAGCTCGGCCAGCGCCCACTTCACCGGGATCGGGTTCGGCTCGGAGAACAGCGCCGAGTGCAGCCCGGCCAGGTCGGCGTCCAGGGCCGATGCGGTCTCGGCGTCCCCGGCGACGGCGGCCTTGCACATCCGGGCCATCGGCTCGGGGGCGACGTTCGCCGTCACCGAGATGTCGCCGTGGAACCCGGCCAGCATCGCCGCGCGGGCGGTGCCGTCGTCGCCGGAGTAGAGGGCGAAGTCCTCCAGGCCGAGCGCCACGAGCTCGCGGACCCGGTCCAGGTCGCCCTTGGCCTCCTTGAGCCCGACGATGTTCGGGATCTCGGCGAGCCGGGCGACCGTGGACGGGAGCATGTCGCAGCCGGTGCGGCCGGGAACGTTGTAGAGGTACTGCGGGATGTCGACGGTCTCGGCGATCCGCCGGAAGTGCTGGTAGAGCCCCTCCTGCGGAGGCTTGTTGTAGTACGGCGTGACCAGCAGGGCGCCGTCCGCACCCGCGGCCCGGCCGGCCCGGGTGAGGTGGATCGCCTCGTCGGTGGAGTTCGCGCCGGTACCGGCGATGACCGGCACCCGCCCCTTGGCGACGTCGATGGTGCGCCGCATGACCTCGGTGTGCTCCAGCACCGACAGTGTGGACGACTCACCGGTGGTGCCGACCGAGACGATCGCGGCGGTGCCCGCGTCGATCTGCCGCTCGACGAGCTCGCCGAGAGCGGAGTGGTCGACCTCGCCGTCGGCGCGCATGGGCGTCACGATGGCGACGATGCTTCCGGTGATCATTCCGGCCCTCCCCTGGTGTGCTGCGTGGCCCGGAGGACGGTAGCAAGCGTTCCGGGCCGTCCCCAGCGGGTTCAGCCCAGTGCCAGCCGGGCCGGCTGGACCGAGCGCCGGACCCGGCGCACGGCCTGGACCGCCACCAGCACCGCCGCCACCACCGCGACGACGGTGACGGCGATCGGGCGGTCGTTCGCCGCCACCCCGGCCAGCGCCCAGACGACACCCGCGGCGAACCCGGCGAACCCGGACGTCGACCCGATCACCGACAGCACGACCGCGGTGAGGATCACCAGCAGCAGCACCGCCGCCGTCTGCGGCAGGACGCCCTCGGCGGGCAGTCCCACCGAGCTCCCGGCCGCCATCAGGCCCAGCACCAGCGCGACCGAGGACCAGCCGAGGTACAGCGAGACCGGGAGCCGGAAGGCCAGCCGTTCCGGCAGGTCACGTGCCTCCTCCCGGGACAGCCGGGAGTACGCCACGGCCAGCACCGCGACGAGCGCGACCAGCACCAGCTCCGCGGCGACCACCCAGCGCGCGGAGAACGCCAGGATCCAGAGCGGGTTGAGCACCGCCGAGGCGGCCAGCCACCAGCCGGTCCGCCGGTGGATCGGCCGCCCGCGCTGCGCCGGGAGCAGCGCGTACACCGCGTACACCGCGAACCCCAGGTAGATGAGCCCCCAGATCGAGAAGGCCCAGCCCGCCGCCAGCAACGGCGTGTCGTAGGAACGGGCCACCTCCCCGATCCCGGCTCCGCCGAACGCGGAGACCAGTACCTGCACGATCGCCAGTGCCGCCACGACGGCACCCCGGACCAGGTCCGTGGTGGTCGGGCGCGGGGTGAGCACGGTCATGACGCACATGGTGACCCCCGCGGGCCGGGCCTGCCATCCGGCCGTCGGGCGACGTGATCGACGGACCGGGCCGGATCACCGCCCGGATCGGTCCAGCGGGCGCGCGAACAGGTGGATGTCGCGGTCGTCGCCCGGCGCGAGGCGGACGCCGCCGGGGAGCCGGCCGTACTCGGCGAACCCGCGGGCGGCGTAGAACGCCGGCAACGGCGTCCCGCCCCGGGCGCCGAGGGTGAGCAGCTCCGCCCCGATCTCGCGGCCGAGCTCGACGGCCGCGGCCAGCAACGCCGTCCCGAGGCCGGTCCCCTGGTGGTCCGGGCGGACCATCAGGCGTTGGACGTCGGCCCGGTGCGCGACGAGACCCCGGCCCGGGACGAGCAGGACCGTGCCCAGCGGCGCGGTCTGCTCGCCGGCGACGATCATGTGTGCGGCACCGGCACGGACGTCGTCGATCGTGGCCGCGGCCAGGGCCCGGATCTCACCGGGATCGGCACCGGGCACGAAGTCGACGGCGCCGCCGGCCTCGGTGACGGCGATCCAGAGCTCGCCGAGCGCCTCGGCCGCGCCGGGCTGCGGGGTGGCGACCCGGTGGGTGACCGGGGCGCCGGCGCTCACAGGTTCGGGAACCAGAGCTTGATCTCGCGGTCGGCGGACTCGGGGGCGTCCGAGCCGTGCACCAGGTTCGACCCGGTCTCCAGGGCCAGGTCCCCGCGGATGCTGCCGGGGGTGGCCTTCTCGACCGGGTCGGTGCCGCCCGCGACCTGCCGCCAGGCGGCGATGGCGCGCGGGCCCTCGACGACCGCGGCGAGGACCGGGCCGGAGGTGATGAAGGAGATCAGCTCCTCGAAGAAGGGCTTGCCGTCGTGCTCGGCGTAGTGCTGGGTGGCCAGCTCACGGTCGACGGTGCGCAGGTCGAGGGCCACGATGTCGAGGCCCTTGCGCTCGATCCGGGAGACGACCTCTCCGACGAGCTTGCGCGCGACACCGTCGGGCTTGACCAGGACGAGAGTGCGTTCAGTCACGCGGGCCAGGGTAACCACGCCCGGTGAGCGCCCCGGAGGCGGTCACTCCTGTTGCTGCGACGGCAGCGTCCCGGCCGCCATCCGCCGCTCCACCTCGCGGCGCATCCACATGAGGACACCCCACACGACGACGAACGCACCCGCGACCACCAGCAGCGACGGGACGAACAGGAGCGCCGCGACGACGAGCAGCGCCTGCAGGCCGAGCGCCGCGAGCAGCCCCCAGCTGCGCCGCTGCAGACCGGACACCAGGATCATCGCCACGGCCAGCGCGGTGATCACGACGGCGCCCAGTGCCGTCGAGCCGGTGCCGAACCGCGGCAGCACCAGCAGCGCGAGCAGCACCACGATCGCCTCGAGGATCAGTGTCGCCGCGACGACCCCGCGGGCGCCCTTCATCGGGTCGGTCGCGGGCGGTCGCACGCCGTCGGGGACGCCGGGGATCCGCGGGGCGTCCCCCGGCTCGCCGGTGCTCACTCGGGCTCCTTGCCGAACAGCGCGCGGGCCTCGCCCGCGGTGACGACCGACCCGGTGACGACGACGCCGACCCCCGACGCACCGCCCTCCTCGGCGATCTCGCGGCCCTGCTCGACCGCCTGGGCCAGCACCGGTTCCACGCTGACCCGCTCGGAGCCGAACACCTCGGCCGCCAGCGCGCCGAGCTCGTCGGCGTCCATCGCCCGGGGCGAGGAGTTGGTGGTCACGACGACCTCGTGCAGCACCGGTTCGAGGCCCTCCAGGATGCCCCTGGCGTCCTTGCCGTGCAGCACGCCGAGCACCCCCACCAGCCGGGTGAAGCGGAACTCCGAGGTCAGCGCGGTCGCCAGGGCGGCGGCCCCGGCCGGGTTGTGCGCGGCGTCGAGCAGCACGGTCGGGGTGTCCGGGCCGCCCTCGACCGGTTCCAGCCGGCCCGGGGAGCGGACGGACGCGAACGCCGCCCGCACCGCGTCCGGGTCCAGCAGCTGCGCGGTCCCGGCCCCGACGAGCGCCTCCGCCGCGGCGAGCGCGACCACCGCGTTGGACGCCTGGTGCTCGCCGTGCAGGGGCAGGAAGACGTCGTCGTAGCGCCCGGACAGGCCCTGCAGGTCCAGGCGCTGGCCGCCGACCGCGATCTCGCGCTCCCGGACCCCGAACTCGGCGCCCTCCCGCGCGACCTGCGCACCGACCTCGGCGCACCGCGCGATGAGGACTTCGGCCACGTCCTTGTCCTGGGCGGACAGCACGGCGACCGATCCCGGCTTGATGATCCCGGCCTTCTCCCGCGCGATGCCGAGCAGGTCGTCGCCGAGGTACTCGGCGTGGTCCATGCCGATCGGCAGGATCACCGCGACGTCGGCGTCGGCGACGTTGGTGGCGTCCCACCGCCCGCCCAGCCCGACCTCGATCACCGCGGCCTCGACCGGGGCGTCGGAGAACGCCGCGAAGGCCATCGCCGTGAGCACCTCGAACTTCGACAGCGCCGGGTCGTCGCCGCGCTTGGCGTCGACCAGCTCCACCACGGGCTCCACCTCGCGGTAGGCCGCGACGTAGCGCTCCGGGGTGACCGGGCGGTTGTCGAGGTTGATCCGCTCGGTGGCCCGCTGCAGGTGCGGGCTGGTGTAGCGCCCGGTGCGCAGGCCGACCTCGGTGAGCAGCGCGTCGATCATGCGCGACGTCGAGGTCTTGCCGTTCGTGCCGGTCAGGTGCACGACCGGGTAGCCGCGCTGCGGCTCGCCCAGCGCGTCGCAGAGCGCCAGCATCCGGTCCAGCGACGGCTCCATGACCGATTCCGGCCAGCGCCGGTCCAGCGCGGCGTCGACGGCGAGGAACTCCGCGTACCCGGCCACGGTGGACTGTGCGGGGACGACGTCCGGGGTGTCCCCGCCGCGGATCTCGTCCAGCACGGCCGCGATCACGGCCTCCTGGGTGTCGCGCTCCGGCGGCTCGTCGGTCGCCGCGTCCGCGGTGGCCGCGTCGGAGCGGTTCGGGTCGTCGGCGGTCCCCGGTGCGTCGGCCGCCGGGGCGTCGGCGGTGGCCTCGTCACCGAAGCCGCCCTCGGCCCAGCGGTCCCCACCGTAGGTCGGCGAGTCCTCCTCGTCGAACTGGTCGTACCCGTGCCCGCCCGGTCCCGTGGTCACGAGGACTCCGGCAGCGCCGCGAGGCGGGCGCCGATCCGCTCGATGTCGGCCACCGCGGTCGCCTGCCGGGAGCGGATCCCGTCGACGATCTCGGCCGGGGCCTTCTCGGTGAACTTCGGGTTGGTCAGCTTCTTCTCGGCCTGGTCGCGTTCCTTCTCCGCGGCGGCGAGGTCCCGGCCGAGCCGGGCCCGCTCGGCGGCGACGTCGATCGCGCCGGAGGTGTCCAGCTCGACGGTGACCGGGCCACCGGCCGTCGTGACCTCGAAGGTCGCCGTGGCGGCGAACTCCTCGCCCGCCGGGTCGAGCCGGGTCAGGAACCGCAGCGCGGTCTCGTTCCCGGCCAGGCCGGCCTCGGCCAGCCCGGGCAGCCGGGCGGCGACGGAGCGGCGGTCCGGCAGGCCCTGCTCGGTGCGGAACCGGCGGACCTCGGTGATCACCCGCTGGACGTCGGCGACCCGGGTGACCGCGGCCGGGTCGACGGCCGCCCCGGTGTCCTCCGCGGTCGGCCAGGCCGCGGTGACCACGGTCTCGCGCCCGGTCAGGGCGGTCCACAGCGCTTCGGTGACGAACGGCGTGATCGGGTGCAGCAGGCGCAGCAGCGCGTCCAGGACGTGCCCGAGGACGGCCCGGGTGCCGGGTGCGGTCGCGGCGTCGTCCAGCTGGGTCTTCGCCAGCTCGACGTACCAGTCGGCCAGCTCGTCCCAGGCGAAGTGGTAGAGCCCCTCGGTCGCCTTCGCGAACTGGTAGGACTCGAGCAGCTCGTCGGTCTGCGCACGGACCTCGCCGAGCCGGCCGAGGATCCAGCGGTCGGCGTCGGTCCGGTCGGCCGCGGCGGGCAGCGGCAGCGTCGGGTCGGCCCCCTTGGCCAGCGCGAAGCGGGTGATGTTCCACAGCTTCGTGGTGAAGTTGCGCGACCCGGCGACCCACTCCTCCGACAGCGACATGTCGGTGCCCGGGTTGGAGCCGCGGGCGATCGTGAACCGCAGCGCGTCCGCCCCGTAGGCGTCGATCAGCTCCAGCGGGTCGATGACGTTGCCCTTGGACTTCGACATCTTCTTGCCGTGCTCGTCGCGGATGAGCCCGTGCAGGTAGACGTCACGGAACGGGGCCTGCCCCAGCACGTACGTCCCGAACATCATCATCCGGACGACCCAGAAGAAGATGATGTCGTAGCCGGTGACCAGGGCCGAGTTCGGGTAGTAGCGCCCCAGGTCCGGCGTGGCGTCCGGCCAGCCGAGCGTGGAGAACGGCCACAGCCCGGAGGAGAACCAGGTGTCGAGGACGTCCGGGTCCTGGCGCCAGCCGTCCCCGGACGGGGGCTGCTCGTCGGGCCCGACGCAGACGACCTCGCCGGCCGGTCCGTACCAGACCGGGATGCGGTGCCCCCACCACAGCTGACGGCTGATCGTCCAGTCGTGCATGTTGTCGACCCAGTCGAAGTACCGCTTCTCCTGCTCGGCCGGGTGCAGCGTGGTCTCGCCCGACCGGACCGCCTCGGCCGCGGAGCGGGCCAGCGGCTCGACGCGGACGAACCACTGCAGGCTCAGCCGTGGCTCGACCGGGACGCCGGTGCGCGAGCAGTGCCCGACCGAGTGCAGGTAGGGCCGCTTCTCGGCGACGATCCGGCCCTGTGCCGCCAGCTCCTCGCGGATCGCGCGCCGCGCCTCGAAGCGGTCCATCCCGTCGAACCGGGTGCCGGACCCGGCGATGGTGCCGGTCTCGTCCATGATCGTCGGCATCGGGAGGTCGTGCCGGCGGCCGAGCTCGAAGTCGTTCGGGTCGTGCGCCGGGGTGATCTTGACGGCGCCCGAGCCGAACTCCGGGTCGACGTAGTCGTCGGCGACGACCGGGATCCGCCGGCCGGTGATCGGCATCTCGATCTCGGTGCCGACCAGCGCGGCGTAGCGCTCGTCATCGGGGTGGACGGCGATCGCGGTGTCACCCAGCATCGTCTCGACCCGGGTGGTCGCGACGACGACCGAGGCGTCCCCGTCGCCGTAGCGCATCGAGACGAGCTCGCCCTCGGTCTCGATGTGGTCGACCTCGATGTCGGAGATCGCCGAGCGCAGCGCCGGGGACCAGTTGACCAGGCGCTCGGCCCGGTAGATCAGCTCGTCGTCGAACATCTTCTTGAACACCGTGGTGACGGCGCGGGAGAGCCCGGCGTCGAGGGTGAACCGCTCCCGGGACCAGTCGACGCCGTCGCCGAGGCGCTCCATCTGGCCCAGGATCGAGCCCCCGGACTCGGCCTTCCACTCCCAGACCTTCTCGACGAAGCGCTCGCGGCCGATCGCGTGCCGGTCCGGCTCGCCCGCGGCGGCCATCCGCCGCTCGACGATCGTCTGGGTCGCGATGCCCGCGTGGTCCATCCCGGGCAGCCACAGCGCGTCGTAGCCCTGCATCCGGCGGCGCCGGGTCAGGACGTCGATCAGCGTGTGGTCCATCGCGTGCCCCAGGTGCAGGCTGCCGGTGACGTTCGGCGGGGGGATGACGATGCAGAAGCCGGGCTTGCCCGACGCCGGGTCGGCGCGGAAGTACCCGGCGTCGACCCAGCGGCGGTACATGTCGCCCTCTACCTCGCCAGGAGTCCACTTGGCGGGCAGGTCGGCGGTACGCGCTGGCAGGGTCTCGGTCACATGTCAAGTCTACGAGTCGGCCGCGACGGGATTGCGCCGCCTCCGGACCGCCCGCACGACCAGTGCGACCACCACGACGACCAGCACCGCGTACAGGCTCCCGGCCACCGGGCTGGCGACCAGGGCGACCGGGTCGCCCTCGCTCACCGCCAGCGCGCGGCGCAGCTCGGTCTCGGCCAGCGGCCCCAGGATGATCGCGATCAGCATCGGCGCGACCGGCACGCCGTAGCGGCGCATCGCCGTCCCCAGCAGGCCGATCAGCACCACCAGGACCAGGTCGAGGATCTTCGCGCTGGTCGCGTAGACCCCGAGCATCGCGAACACGGTGATGCCGGCGTAGAGGTAGTGCCGGGGCACCCGCAGCAGCGCCGCCCACAGCGGGGCGAACGGCAGGTTGAGGATCAGCAGCACGACCAGCCCGACGAAGAAGCTGGCGAGCAGCGCCCAGACCAGGTCGGGTGCCCGCTCGAACAGCAGCGGCCCCGGCTGCAGGCCGTACTGGCGGAACGCGGCGAGCAGGATCGCCGCCGTCGCCGAGGTCGGCAGCCCGAGTGCGAGCAGGGCACCCATCGCCGTCCCGGCGGTGGCGTTGCCCGCGGCCTCCGGACCGGCGACGCCCTGGATCGCACCGCGGCCGAACATCGGCCGCGCACGCCGGGCGTCGAGCCGCCGCTCGGTGCCGTAGGACAGGAAGGTGGGCACCTCCGAGCCACCGACCGGGATGATCCCGAACGGCAGCCCGGTCGCCGTCCCGCGCAGCCAGGCCGGCAGGGCGGCGCGGAACTCGGCGCGGCTCAGCCACGGCCGGCCACGGGAGACCAGCACGCCGTGGTCCTCGGTGGCGCCGACCCGGGTGGCCCGGTGGAACACCTCGGCCAGCGCGAGCAGCCCGACGGTGACGACCACGATGTCGATGCCGTCGAACAGCTCGGGCCGCCCGCCGGTGAGCCGCGCGGCGCCGGAGATCCCGTCGATGCCGACCACGGCGACGGCCAGCCCGAGCGCGAGCCCGGTCAGCCCGCGCACCACCGAGTCGCTGACCACGGCCGAGATCGCGACGAACGCGACGACCGCCAGCGCCAGGTACTCGGCCGGCCCGAACACGGTGGCCAGCGCGGCGAGCGAGGGCGCGAAGAACACCACGAGCACGGCCGCGACGATGCCGCCGACGAACGACGCGATCGCCGAGGCGGCGAGCGCCTGGGGTGCCCGGCCGTCCTTGGCCATGGCGTGGCCCTCGATCGAGCCGGCGATCGCCGTCGAGTTGCCCGGGGTGTTCATCAGGATCCCGGAGATCGAGTCGCCGAACAGGCCGCCGAACAGCACCCCGGCGAACATGATGAAGGCGCCGATCGGGTCCAGCGAGAACGTGACCGGCAGCAGCAGCGCCACCGCCATCGCCGACCCGAGGCCGGGCAGGACGCCGACGGCGGTGCCGAGCAGCGCGCCGACCACCACCCAGAGCATGTTCATCGGGGTGAGGACGGTGGCGAACCCCTCGCCCAGCTGCGTCAGCACGGTCATCCGGGAATCCCTGCCAGTAGCCCGGGCGGCAGGGTGAGCCCCAGCCCGCCGGAGAAGAGGAGCTGGACGGCCGAGGCCGTCGACAGCGCGACGAACACGTCGAACACCGGGCGCCGGCTGCCGAGCGCGCGGGCGGTGCCCCAGAACAGGAACGCCGCCGCGAGCAGCCAGCCCACCGGCTGCAACGCCGCCACGAACACGACGACGGTGCCGACGACCTCGGCCAGCGCCCGCCGGTTCGCCCGCGGCCGGAGCGCGCCCGGGGTGCCGGGCTCCCCCGGTGCGGCGGCCGTCGCGGGCTCCGGCCGGCGGACCACGTCCACCGCGAGCAGCACGGCCAGCACCGTGCAGGCGAGCGCGGCGATCGCCGGGAAGACCTGCGGGCCGGGCGCCGTCGCCGTCGACGGCACCTCCATCACCAGCGTCCCCACCGCCAGCACGACGCCCGCCGCGAGCAGCACCGCGGGCATCAGGAGCCCGGAGCGCCTGCGCAGCCAGACCCCCGTGGGATCGGTGACCGGCGCGCTCACAGCCCCAGCTCCGCGACGATGCGGTCGATGTCGGCCTGGTCCTGCACGATGAACCGGTCGAACTCCGGGCCGGCCAGGAACGCGTCGGACCACTTGTTGCGGGCCAGCGTGTCGGCCCAGCCCGGGCTCGCGGCCAGCTCGGTGACCAGCTCGGTCAGCCGGGCCCGGTCCTCGGGGGCGATGCCCGGCGGGGCGACGAGCCCGCGCCAGTTCGCCAGCGTCACCGGCACCCCCTGCTCGACCAGCGTCGGCACCTCGATGCCCGCCACCGGCTCCGGGGCGGAGAAGGCGAGTGCCCGCAGGTTCCCGGCCGCGATCTGGTCGGAGAAGTCGTGGAAGCCGCTGACCCCGACCGCGACCGTCCCGGACAGCAGCGCGGTGAGCGCCTCACCACCGCCGGAGTAGGCGATGTAGTTGATCCGGCCCGGGTCGATGCCGGCCCCGCGGGCGGTCAGCCCGGTCAGCAGGTGGTCGGCGCCGCCCAGCCCGCCGCCGCCGATCGCCTGCGCGTGCGGGTCGGCCCGCCAGGTGGTGAGGAAGTCCTCCAGGGTGCGGAACGGCGAGTCCGCGGGCACCACGAACACCAGGTAGTCCTCGGCCAGCCGGGCGATCGGCGTGGTGTCGCGCAGCGTCGTCGCCGAGCCGTTGACCGTGATCGCGCCCTCCATCACGGTGCCGGTGATCATCAGCTGGGTCGGGTCCGGCCCGATGTCGGCGAACCGGGCCAGTCCGATGGTGCCGCCGGCCCCGGGCACGTTGACGACCTGGACGTTGTTGACGATCGACTCCGCCCGCATCACCTGCTGGGCCTCGCGCAGCGCGAGGTCCCAGCCGCCGCCCGGGGCCGCGGGGGCCATCAGGGTCAGCGACGAGCGTGGGTCCGCCCCGGTCGCGGACCCGGCGGCGTCGACCGCCGCGAAGGCCGTCAGCACCAGCGTCGCGGTGACGCCGAGTGCGGACAGCAAGCCTCTCTTCGACACGATCACTCCTTCGTGAACCGTCACCGGCCCCGCGCCTGCGGAGCCGGACGCGCCGACGGCCGGTGTCAGCCCGGTCCGGTGGTGGACCCGAACGTGCCGGCGGCGACCGCCGCCGCCACCTCGTCCGGGGTGTAGCCGATCTCCGCGGCGACCTGGGCGGTGTGCTCGCCGGGGCCGGGCAGGTCGTGCCGTACCGGCAGCCGGTGCCCGGCCAGCTCCAGCGGCAGCGCCGGGAGCCGCACCCCGCGGCCGTCGGGCAGGGTCAGGTCGACCAGCGCGCCCGGCTCGGCCAGGTGCGGGTCCTCGGCCAGGTCCTCCGGGCGCTGGATCGGGGCGAACGGCAGGCCGATCTCCGCGCAGCGCCGCGCGGCCTCGTCGAGGTCCAGCGCCCCGACCGTCGTCCGGATCCGGGGCAGCACCCGGTCCCGCGCGGCGACCCGGCCGGTGTTGGTGGCGAGCGAGGTGTCCGCGGCGAGATCGTCGAGACCGAACCCGGCGCAGAACGCGCGCCACTGGGTGTCGGTGACGACACCGAGGAAGAGCTTCTCGCCGTCGGCGGTGTCGAACACGTCGTACACCGCCCAGGCCGAGAGCCGGGCCGGCATCGGTGCCGCCGCGCGGCCGGTGACCGCGTACTGGGCCATGTGCTGGCCGACGAGGAACACGTTGTTCTCGAACAGCGAGCTGCGGACCAGCTGCCCGCGTCCGGTCCCCCGGCGCTCGTGCAGCGCCGCGAGGACGCCGACGGCCGCGAACACCCCACCCATCACGTCGTTCACCGACGCCCCGGCCCGCAGTGGCCGTCCGGGCGGGCCGGTCATGTAGGCGAGACCGCCCAGCATCTGGACGACCTCGTCGAGCGCGGTGCGCTGCTCGTAGGCGCCGGACAGGAAGCCCTTCAGGCTGCAGTAGACGAGCCCCGGGTTGTCCTCGCGCAGGTCGTCGTAGCCCAGGCCCAGCGCGTCCAGCGCCCCGGGGCGGAAGTTCTCGGTGACGACGTCGGCCGTCGCGACCAGCCGGCGGGCGTACTCCAGTCCCTCGGCGCTGTGCAGGTCCACCGCCACCGACCGCTTGTTGCGGTTGTACATCGCGAAGAACCCGGCTCCGGAGCCGGGCAGCCTGCGGGTGCGGTCGCCGTCGCCGACCGGCTCGACCTTGACGACGTCGGCCCCCAGGTCACCGAGCACGAGCCCGCAGGACGGGCCCATGACCATGTGCGAGAACTCGACGACCCGGACACCGGCCAGCGGCAGCGGGCGGTCCCCGGTGGCGTCCGGGGCGCTCATGCGGCGGCCCCGCCCGGACCGCCGGCGTACCGGAAACCCTTGGTCAGCCCGGCGTCGGCGAGGTGCCCGTGCAGCGGTTCGCCGGGCAGCGCCGCGGCGAGGACCTCCCGGGCCGCCAGCAGCGCGTCGATGTCGACGCCGGTGCGCAGCCCGGAGGACTCCAGCAGGAACACGAGGTCCTCGGTGACGAGGTTGCCGCTGGCCCCCGGCGCGTACGGGCAGCCGCCGAGCCCGGCCTGCGAGGAGTCGAAGGTGCGCACGCCGACGTCCAGCGCGGCCACCACGTTCGCCAGCCCCTGGCCCCGGGTGTTGTGCAGGTGCGCGCCGCCGGCCCGGTCGCCGAGCTCGGCGTGCAGCCGGGTGAACAGCCGCCGGATCGCCGACGGGTCGGCGTAGCCGGTCGTGTCGGACAGCCCGACGGCGTCGGCTCCGGCCGCGGCCGCGCGCACCGCGAGGTCGATCACCCGGTCCTCGGGCACCGGGCCCTCGATCGTGCAGCCGAACGCCGTCGACAGGCCCACCTCGACCCGCAGCCCCGGGGTGTCGCGGGTCAGGCCGGTGATCGTGGCCAGCTGCTCGATCGCCGCGTCGGTGCCGATCCCGACGTTGGCCCGGCTGTGCGCGTCCGACACCGACACCGGGACCGTGATCGACCGGGCGCCCGCGGTGACCGCGTTGCGCGCGCCGACGAGGTTCGGGACCAGCGCGAGGACGGTGAGGTCCGGGATCTCCCCGGCGACGGCGACGACCTCGGCCGCGTCGGCCATCTGCGGGAGCCGGCGCGGCGACACGAACGACGCCACCTCGATCTCGCGCAGCCCGGCGGCGGCGAGCGCGGCGATCCAGCGGTGCTTGAGCGGGGTCGGCATGGTCGCGGCGACGCTCTGCAGCCCGTCCCGCGGGCCGACCTCGCTGACCAGGACGTCCACCGGCGAGCGACGTGAGGCCCGGTCCGGAACGACCATCGTTGCACACTCCAATGTTCTGTCTAGCAGAATGCTAGTGCGTTGAAGAGAACGCTAGGTGTCGTCCGGCACGGTCGTCAAGGCCGTCGGCGCGGCGTGCCAGACTGTGGACGACGGGGCGCACCACGGAGGGGACGAGTGGCGGGGACCGGCCAGGAGCCGCGGGAGCAGCGGGTGGAGTCCGTCGAGCGGGCGCTGACCCTGCTCGACGCGTTCGGGAACGGGGCCGACCGGCTCTCGCTCGCCGAGCTGGCGCGCGCCACCGGGTACTACCGGAGCACGATCCTGCGGCTCGCCGCGTCCCTGCAGCGGATGGGCTACCTGCTCCGCGAGGACGACGGCCGCTACCGGCTCGGCCCGACGCTGTGGCGGCTGGGGTCGCAGTACCAGCGGTCGTTCCGGCTCGCCGACCACGTCCGCCCCGCGCTGACCGCGATCGCCGCCGACACCGGGGAGAGCGCCGCGTTCTACGTCCGCGAGGGCGACCAGCGGGTGGTGCTGTACCGGGTCAACACCGACCGGCCGATGCGCCACCATCTCGACGAGGGCACCGTGCTGCCGCTCGACCGCGGCGCCGGCGGCCGGGTGCTCGCCGCGTGGACCGGCGACGAGGGTCCCGCCGCGGAGCGGGTGCGGGCGGCCGGGCACGCCTGGTCCGACGGTGAGCGGAGCCCGGAGACCGCGGCCGTGGCGGTCCCGGTGTTCGGGATGGACTCCCGGTTCGTCGGGGCGCTCGGGGTGGTCGGCCCGCGGCAGCGGCTCACCCCGGAACGGGTCCCCGAGGTCACCGAGCTGCTACTGCGGCACGCCGGGGACCTGAGCCGGCGCCTCGGCGGGCGCGGCGGCGTCCCGGGCTCAGACCGGTAGCAGCACACCCCACGGCCGGGGCCAGCCCAGCTCGCGCGCGACGCCGGGGGCCCGCAGGCCCGGTGCGCAGGTCCGGACGGTCCCCGCGCCCGGCTCGTACACCCGCCAGCGGCCGTCCGCGGCGGTCCCGAGCAGCAGCACCCAGTGCCGCGGCAGCAGCGCCGAGCCGACGAGCACGGGCACCGGGAGCCCGGTCGCCGCGGCCCGGCGCAGCGCGGCGGGGGTCGCCGGGCGGATCCGGTACCGGCCGGGCGCGGTCCGGCGCAGCCAGGCCCGCATCCCCCACGGCGTGGTGCCGAGCAGGCGGGGCCAGATCAGGTTCGCCTGCCGGTGGGCGGCCCGCTGCGCGTCGGCGGTCCCGGCGGAACCGGCGGGCGGGGACGCGCCGTGCGGCGCCCGTCCCGCGGACCGGGCCGACCCGTCGGGTCCCGTCGTCGCGGTGGGCCCCGCACCCGGCGCAGTGCCCCGGGCGGTGAGCATCGCGGCCGTGACGAGCAGGACCGCCGGGCCGCAGGAGAACCGGTCGGCCTGCCGGCCCGGCCCCGCGGCCGGGGCACCGTCCGGCCTCACCACGGCGATCCCGTCCGCCGGTCGGCGAGCACCGCGACCCCGGCCAGCACCAGCGCACCGGCGGTCAGCACCGCCCCGAGCAGCGACGGCGTGGTCAGCGCCCAGCCCGCGGCGATCGCGAGCCCGCCCAGCGCCGGGCCGAGCGAGTTCCCGACGTTGAACGCCGAGGTGTTCGTCGCGCTCGCCAGCGTCGGCGCGGACCCGGCCAGGGCGAACACCCGGGCGTTCAGCGGCGCCGCGGCCACGAACGCGACGAACCCGAGCCCGACGGCGAGCACCGGCGCCGCCCCCGGCAGCGCCGCGGTGAGCCCGAGCGACGCCAGCAGCACCGCGGAACCGCCGAGCGCGGCGAACAGGGTCGGCCACGGGTACCGGTCGGCGATGCGGCCGCCGAGCACGATGCCGCCGAGCGCCCCGACGCCCGACCCGAACTGGACCGCCGGGACCCAGCCGGGGTCGAGGCCGGCGACCCGGGTGAGCAGCGGTTCCAGGTAGACGAGCATCCCGATCATCCCGGCCTGGTACAACGCGGTCGTCGCCAGTGCCAGCCAGAGCCGGCCGCTCCGGAACGCCGTCAGCTCGGTCGACAGCCGTCGCTGCTCGCCGCTGCCCCAGGACCGCGGGACGAGTGCCACCACCCCGATCAGCCCGGCCACGGCGAGCAGCGCGATCAGCCAGAACGTGGCGCGCCAGCCGAACTGCTGGCCGACCACGGTGCCGAGCGGGATACCGGCGATGTTGGACACGATCAGCCCGGCGAGCAGGCGCGACAGCGCCCGCGCCCGGTCCGCCGGCCCGACCGAGGACACCGTGACGACGGCCGCGACCGACCAGAACCCGCCGGTCGCCACCGCGGACAGCACCCTGACCACCATCAGCAGCGGGTAGCTGGAGGTGAGCGCGCCGAGCACGTGCAGGACGACGACCGCCACCAGCATGACGACCAGGGTGGTGAACCGGGGCAGCCGCAGCGTCACCACCGCCATCAGCGGCGCCCCGACGATCATCCCCACGGCGAACCCGGACATCAGGTACCCGACGTCGGAGATCGTCACCCCGAGGTCCGCCGCCATGTCCGACAGCAGGCCGGTCAGCACGAACTCGCTGGTGCCGAGCACGAAGATGCTCAGCGCCAGCACCGTGACGACGCGTGGCACCGGCTGCCGCACACCCGGCCGGGTCCCGGTCCCGATGGTCATCGATCACCCCTCCCGGCCCGGCTCCAGCACGGGCTCCCGCGCGCGGCCATCCGATTTCCGGTCCTAGGCTCGACGGCCATGACCTCCCTCACACCCGACGTCGTCGCGTTCCTGTCCCACGGCACCCGAACCGGAATGCTGGGCTGGACCGCGGCCGACGGCCGCCCGCTCGTCGCCCCGGTCTGGTTCCTCGTCGAGGACGACACGATCGTCTTCGACACCGGGGCCGGCACGGCCAAGGGCCGGGCGATCGCCCGGGACCCGCGGGTCGTGCTCACCGCGGACCTGCCCGCGCCGCCGTACGGGTTCGTGCAGGTCCAGGGCATCGCCGAGACCAGCGACGATCCCGCCGAGCTGCTGCGCACCGCCACCGCGCTCGGCGCCCGGTACATGGGCGCCGACCGGGCCGAGGAGTTCGGCCGGCGCAACGGCGTGCCGGGCGAACTCGTGGTGCGGATCCGGCCGACGAAGGTGATCGCCGCGCTGGACATGACCGCCTGATCCCTTGACCTGAAGCGACGTTCATGTCCCAGGGTCGCTCGCGGGAGCGATGAGTTCCGGCGTCCGGGCCGGTCACAGCTCCCGACGAGAGGACCACGGACATGGACACCACGCGGCTGGACCTGCGGCACGGCTCGCAGCGCACCTTCGCGCACCTGCTGGCGAGCACCCTGACCGTCTCGGTCGTTAACTTCACGGTGTGGTTCGCCGTGACGTTCTGGGTGTTCGTCGAGACCCGTTCGGTGATGGCGACCGGGATCATCGCCGGGATCTTCCTGGCCGCGACGTCGTCGACCGGGATCTGGTTCGGCAGCATCGTCGACCGGTTCGCCAAGAAGTCCGTGCTGCAGGGGTCGGCGATCGTGTCGCTGCTGTTCTACGCGGTCTGCCTGGCCGGCTACCTGGTGACGCCCGCGGAGTCGTTCTCCGACGCCGGGAGCCCGCTGCTGTGGATCTTCGTGGTGGCGCTGATGCTCGGCGTCATCACCGGGAACCTGCGGACGATCACGCTGCCGACGCTGGTGACGCTGCTCGTCCCGGCCGGGGTCCGGGACCGGGCGAACGGCCTCGTCGGCACGGCGACCGGGGTGTCGTTCCTGGTGACGTCGGTGGTGTCCGGGCTGCTCGTCGCGTTCGACGGGATGCGCTCGGTGCTGGTGCTGGCGATCGTCGTGCTGGCGCTGTCACTGCTGCACCTGGCCCGGGTGCCGGTACCGGCCGCACCGGCGGCGGAGCCGGGCGCACCCGGCAGCGGCCGGGTCGACCTGCGCGGGACGCTGCGGGTGGTCGGCTCGGTGCCGGGGCTCCCGGCGCTGATCGTGTTCTCCTGCGTGAACAACCTGATCGGCGGGGTGTTCATGGCGCTGATGGACCCCTACGGCCTGTCGATGATGTCGGTGCAGGCCTGGGGCCTGTTGTGGGGTGCGCTGTCGACCGGGGTGATCGTCGGGGGCCTGCTGGTCGCCCGGACCGGCCTCGGGACCCGTCCGGTGCGGACCCTGCTGCTGGTCAACGCCGTGCTCTGGACCTCGACCATGCTGTTCCCGCTGCAGGCGTCGATCGTGCTGCTGACGCTCGGGATGCTCGCGTTCATGCTGCTCATGCCGTTCGCCGAGGCCGCCGAGCAGACGGTGCTGCAGCGGGTCGTGCCCTACGGCCGGCAGGGCCGCGTGTTCGGGTTCGCGCAGAGTGTCGAGCAGGCCGCGTCGCCGCTGACGGCGTTCCTCCTGGCACCGTTCACGGAGCTGGTGGTCGTGCCGTTCATGAGCGACGGCGGTGCGGGCGCCGCCGCGGTCGGGAGCTGGTTCGGCACCGGGACCGCCCGGGCGATCGCGCTGGTCTTCGTGGTCGCCGGGGCGCTCGGGCTGGTGCTGACCCTGGCCGCGCTGGCGTCGCGGCCGTACCGGAGGCTGTCGACGGCCTACGTCGAGGCACCGGTTGCGCAGGACGGCGGCGGTGCGACGCCCGGCGACGCGCCAGGACCGGCCCCCACCGGCGGGTACGGCCCGGCGACGGCCGGAGACACCGGCGGCGGCCCCGGGGCCGCGCTCCCGGGTGCACCCGCGGGCGGGACGGTCTCCGGGGTCCCGGGCGGGATCGCCCCGATCGTCGCGGGGATGCCCGGCTCCCGGCACCCGGACGAGGCGGAGCCGGTGCCCGCGGGTCCCCCCACGACGAGCGTGCCCGCACTGTGCACGGACGGCCCGGGCCGGAGCACCGCGCTCTGACCGCCCGTCGAGACGAGAGCACTCGATCATCAGGGTTCTCGGGTGGCGACGACACACCGCTCCGCGAAGCGGCGCACCGACGGACCGGCGTCCCCGCCCGAGGGGCCGCGCCGGGTCAGGCCCGGTGCAGCGTGGTCGTCCAGAGCGAGGCACCGTCCTGGTCGCGCAGGTGCACGTCCAGTACCGACCCGTCGGGCGCGACATCGATCTCGCCGAAGTGCTGGAACCCCTCCAGCGGCGACGCCTCCTGCCGCGACGGCCCGCGCACGAACTCGACCGAGGGCCCGAACGTCGGGTCCAGCTCGTTGGGACCGAACGCGCCCGCGTGCAACGGTCCCGACACGAACTCCCAGAACGGGTCGAACTCGGTGAAGGCGGCCCGCTCCGGCGCGTAGTGGTGGGCGGCGGTGTAGTGGACGTCGGCCGTCACCCAGACGACGTTGCGGACCCGCCGGCGCGCCAGCCCGGCCAGCACCCCGGCGATCTCGGACTCCCGGCCGCTCGGCGGGCCCGGCTCGCCGTTGGCGACGGCCTCCCAGGCGGTGTCGCCGTCCGGCACGAGCACCCCGATCGGCATGTCCGAGGCGACGATCTTCCAGCTCGCCCGGGAGTCCGCCAGCGAGTCCACCAGCCACCGGGCCTGCGCCTCGCCGAGGATCCGCTCCCCCGCGCCGGTGTTCGCCGAGTTCGCGCTGCGGTAGCTGCGCATGTCCAGCACGAACACCTCGACGTGCGGGCCGAACGACAGCCTCCGGTACACCCGCCCGTCGACGGCCGCACGCGGGTCGAGCGGCTGCCACTCGTGGAACGCGCGGAACCCGCGGGCCGCGAGCACGTCCACCCGCTTCTCGGAGTACTTCTCCCCCACCTCGCCGGTGAGGATCTCCCCGGGGTACCAGTTGTTGGTGACCTCGTGGTCGTCCCACTGCACGATCTGGCCCACCGAGGCGGCGAACCTGCGCAGGTTGTCGTCGCGCATGTTGTAGGCGAACTGGCCGCGGAACTCGGCGAGGGTCTCGGCGACCTTCGCCTTCTCCGGCGTCATCTCGTTGCGCCAGATCCGCCCGTCCGGCAGGGTGACCGACTCCTGCAGCGGACCGTCGGCGTAGACGGTGTCACCGGAGTGCAGGAACAGGTCCGGGTTCCGGTCGGCCATCGCGGAGAAGATCCGCATGCCGCCGTGGCTGCGGTCGATACCCCAGCCCTGCCCGGCGACGTCGCCGGACCACTGGATCCGGACCGGCTCGCCGGGCCCCGGCACCGCCCGGAAGGACCCGGTCAGCGGCTCGCCGGCGGTGCCGTCGTCGAGGGACTCGGCCGTGACCCGGTAGTGCACCCGCCCGTGCGTCGCGGGGACCCGGAGCCTGCCGGTGAAGTCGGTGTCGGGGGTGAGGACCGGACCCGGCACCCGGACGACGTCGCGGAAACCAGGATCGCCGGCGACCTCGACCACCATCCGGGACGGCCGGTCGGCGCGGGTCCACACCAGGCCGGACCCGGGGCGGACGTCGCCGGCCTGGACCCCGTGGGTGAGGACCGGGCGCCCGGAGCGGACGAGCCCGGGTGTCCCCGGGGCCGTGGCCGCCGCGGCGGCCGGAAGGGTGAGCGCGGTGGCGCGGAGCAGGGAGCGTCGTGACAGGACCACACCCGGGGTTGTAACCCGTACGGGTGACCGCGATCCGGACGTTCCGGGTGAACGCCGGATGAAACGCTCGTGCCCGCCGAACGCGAACGGCCACGCCGCCCGGAGCCCGCGACGCCGACGAGATCGCCGGTGCGTCGCGGGGTCCGGGGGCGTGGCCGTGGTGCGGTGGACCTCAGCCGAACAGGGCCGGGATCTTCAGGACCAGCTGGTAGAGCCCGTAGACGAACGGGACGCCCACCCAGACCCAGGCCAGCACGGCGCCGGCCCACTGCAGCGGGCTCCACGCCGGGGAGCCGGTCGCCTCGTACGTGCTCATGCCTGCGTTCCCTTCACGTCGGCGGTCGGCCGGAGCGGCCGCCGTGTCACCGGACTCCGGCTGGTGGTGCTTCGGATCGACCGGACGGATCAGCTCGTTGCACACGAACGCGATCACCAGCAGCCCGATCATGATCGAGAACGCCAGCGTGTACCGGGCCGGACCCTCGATCCCGGCCTCGATGCGGGCGTCGGCGATCGCGTTGACGATCAGCGGCCCGAGCACACCGGCGGTCGACCACGCGGTCAGCAGCCGGCCGTGGATCGCACCGACCTGGTAGGTGCCGAACAGGTCCCGCAGGTAGGCGGGCACGGTCGCGAACCCGGCGCCGTAGAACGACAGGATCAGCACCGCCGCGATGATGAACAACGCCCGGTTCGAGTTCGGGATCAGCGTGATCAGCAGGTAGAGCAGCGCGCCGACGCCCAGGTAGATCCGGTACATGTTCTTGCGGCCCAGCACGTCCGACAGCGAGGACCAGGCGATCCGGCCCGCCGAGTTCGCCAGCGAGAGGATCGACACGAACCCGACCGCCGCGGCGGCCAGTGTCTCCGCGGGCGACGAGCCGGCGAAGAAGTCCTTGAAGATCGGGTTGGCCCGTTCCAGGATGCCGATGCCCGCCGTGACGTTGAAGCACAGCACGACCCACAGCAGCCAGAACTGCGGCGTCTTGATCGCGTTGGCCGCCGACACCTGACCGGTCGAGATCATCCCGGACTTCTTGGCCTGCTCCGGCGACCAGCCCGCGGGCGCCCAGCCCTCGGCCGGGACGCGGATCAGCAGCCAGCCGACCGACATGAAGACCAGGTAGATGACGCCCATGACCAGGAACGTGTTGCCGATGCCGGGGACCGAGGGGGTGTCTCCGGAGGCACCGAACGTCGAGAGCAGCGACGCAGTCAGCGGGGACGCGATCAGCGCACCACCACCGAATCCCATGATCGCGAGACCGGTCGCCAGACCGGGGCGGTCCGGGAACCACTTGATCAGCGTGGACACCGGGGAGATGTACCCGACGCCCAGGCCGATGCCGCCGACGAACCCGTAACCGAGCACGACCAGCCAGTACCAGCCGAGGTGCAGGCCGACCCCGGAGATCAGGAACCCCGCGACGAAGCACGAGGTCGCCACGACCATCGCCCAGCGCGGCCCGTTGGCGTCGACCTTCGTCCCGAACAGCGCCGAGGACAGGCCGAGCATGATGATCGCCAGCGTGAACGGCAGCGCGCTGGCGACCCCGGAGATGTCCAGCCCGGCTTCCAGCGGAGCCTTGAACGCACTCCACGCGTACGCCTGGCCGATCGCCAGATGGATGGACAGTGCGGCCGGTGGGACGAGCCACCTGCTCCATCCAGGGGGAGCGATGATGCGCTCCCGCGTCAGAAAACCGGCCATGGTACTCCTTCATCGAACGTTGACGGAGCAACGCTAAGTAGTTGCCGCCCGGACGGCAACCTGATCATGCATCGATCGTGCATCGGGTCCGTGGCCGGTCCGTGGCGTGCGCCGAACACGGCGACGAACGACGACGGCCCCGCCGGAGCGGGGCCGTCGTGGTCACATCGTGACGATGCCGGGATGCGGAACCGGCACGACCGGCCCCGCTCCGTGATCAGGCGGAGCGGTCGCGACGCTCCCGCCGCGGGGGCTGCTGGCGCGGGACGATCGTCGGGTTGACGTTCTCCTTGACCGTCTCGGCGGTGATCACGACCTTGGCCACGTCGTCCCGGCTGGGGATGTCGTACATGACCGGGAGGAGGACCTCCTCGATGATCGCCCGCAGGCCGCGGGCGCCGGTACCGCGCAGGATCGCCTGGTCCGCGACGGCCTCCAGCGCGTCGTCGGCGAAGTCGAGCTCCACGCCGTCCATCTCGAACAGCTTGCGGTACTGCTTCACCAGCGCGTTGCGCGGCTCGGTGAGGATCTTGACCAGGGCTTCCTTGTCCAGCGAGGTCACCGAGGCCACGATCGGCAGCCGGCCGATGAACTCGGGGATCAGGCCGAACTTGATCAGGTCCTCGGGCAGCGTCTCGGCGAAGCTGGCCGACGGGTCCAGCTCCTTCTTCGACCGGATCTCGGCGCCGAAGCCGATGCCGGACTTGCCGACCCGCTCCCCGATCAGGCGCTCCAGCCCGGCGAACGCGCCGGCCACGATGAACAGCACGTTCGTCGTGTCGATCTGGATGAACTCCTGGTGCGGGTGCTTGCGGCCGCCCTGCGGCGGGACGCTCGCCGTCGTCCCCTCGAGGATCTTCAGCAGTGCCTGCTGCACGCCCTCGCCGGACACGTCACGGGTGATCGACGGGTTCTCCGACTTGCGGGCGATCTTGTCGACCTCGTCGATGTAGATGATGCCGGTCTCGGCGCGCTTCACGTCGTAGTCGGCGGCCTGGATCAGCTTCAGCAGGATGTTCTCGACGTCCTCGCCGACGTAGCCGGCCTCGGTGAGCGCGGTCGCGTCGGCGATCGCGAACGGGACGTTGAGCATCTTGGCCAGCGTCTGCGCCAGGTAGGTCTTGCCGCAGCCGGTCGGGCCCAGCATGAGGATGTTCGACTTGGCGATCTCGATCTGGTCGCCCGCGTCACCACCGGCGGCGCGGCTGCGCTCACCGGCCTGGATGCGCTTGTAGTGGTTGTAGACCGCCACCGACAGCGTGCGCTTCGTGGTGGCCTGGCCGACGACGTACTGGTCGAGGAAGTCGTGGATCTCGGCGGGCTTGGGCAGCTCGTCGAGCTTCACCTCACCGGCCTCGGCCAGCTCCTCCTCGATGATCTCGTTGCAGAGGTCGATGCACTCGTCGCAGATGTAGACGCCGGGGCCGGCGATGAGCTTCTTGACCTGCTTCTGGCTCTTCCCGCAGAACGAGCACTTGAGCAGGTCCCCGCCGTCGCCGATGCGTGCCATAGGTGTCGATCCCCAGTTCTGGTCCGGCGTACTCGCGTCGTGCCGTCGTCTCCCACTCCTGTGGGGAAGACGGTACCTGCCCGGACCCGCCCCCGGGGACTACTCGGCGATCCGAAATCGGGGGCGGGTCGGCAGGCGGTCACCGCCGGCCGGCCCGGCCGGCGGTGACCCGGGTGTCTCCTCAGCGTCCGCCGGTGACGGACAGCTTCCGGCTCTGGAGGATCGCGTCGATCAGGCCGTACTCCTTGGCCTCCTCGGCCATCAGGATCTTGTCCCGGTCGATGTCCTCGTGCACCTGGTCCGCCGTGCGGTTGGAGTGCCGCGCGATGATCTCCTCCATCCGGCGCCGGATGCGGGAGATCTCGGCCGCCTGGATCTCCAGGTCCGACGCCTGACCGTAGGTGCCCTCGGTGGCCGGCTGGTGGATCAGGATGCGCGCGTTCTCGACCGCCATCCGCATGCCCGGCGTCCCGGCGCACAGCAGCACCGCCGCGGCCGAGGCCGCCTGCCCGAGGCAGACGGTCTCGATGTCCGGCCGGATGAACTGCATCGTGTCGTAGATCGCCATCAGCGACGTGAACGACCCGCCGGGCGAGTTGATGTAGAGCGAGATCTTGCGGTCCGGCTCCAGCGACTCGAGCACCAGCAGCTGGGCCATGGTGTCGTTCGCCGAGGTGTCGTTGATCTGCTCACCGAGGAAGATGATGCGCTCCTCGAAGAGCTTGTTGTACGGGTTCGACTCCTTGACCCCGTAGCTGGTGCGCTCCACGTAGGACGGCAGCACGTACCGCATGCGGGCCGGGTCCGGCGCGTAGCCGCCGGGGCCCCGCAGGTCGGCGGCCGACTCGGGGTGCCGCGGGTCGAAGGTGCTCATCAGGCGCTCCCGTTCTGCGAGCCGACGATGCGTCCGACGTGGGACACCACGTGGTCGACGAAGCCGTAGTCCTTGGCCTCCTGCGCGGAGAACCAGCGGTCGCGGTCGGAGTCCCGCTCGATGGTCTCCGGCGTCTGCCCGGTGTGCTGGGCGATCAGCTCGGCCATCTCCCGCTTGGTGCGGCGGAGCTGCTCGGCCAGGATGGTGATGTCGGCCTCGGTGCCGCCGATGCCGCCGGACGGCTGGTGCATCATGATCCGCGCGTGCGGCAGCGCGTGCCGCTTGCCCGGGGTGCCCGCGGAGAGCAGGAACTGCCCCATCGACGCCGCCATGCCCATGGCGAAGGTCGCCACGTCGCACGGGATCAGGTTCATCGTGTCGAAGACGGCCATGCCGTCGTTGACCGAACCGCCCGGCGAGTTGATGTAGAGCTGGATGTCGGTCTCGGGGTCCTCGGCCGCGAGCAGCAGCATCTGCGCCGCGATCCGGTTCGAGATCTCCGAGTCCACCTGCTGCCCGAGCACGATGATCCGCTGCTGGAGCAGCCGCTCGTACACCGAGTCCGACAGCGACATCACGCTGTGTCCGGACCGCATCTGCGGCCCGGTCCCGAGGCCCGCGAGCGGGCCGGTGTCCTGCTGGCTCACTTCACCCTGCTTTCCGAAGTCGGGCCCGGGCCGGGGCGGCGGCGCCGCCCCGGCCAGTTCCCGGAAGTCTTCCTCTTGGATCGCTCTCGGTCTCCGGTGTGGGTCCTGCGAACCCGTTCACGACCCTCTCCGGGCCGGTTCGTGGCCGACCCTACGCGGACCGGACGGACCGCGTAGGGAACCACGCCCGATGTTCGCCGAGAGCGCACCACATCGCGTGTGGTCGCGGGCGAACTGCCTGCTCAGGCCTTGGCTTCGGCCTTCTCCGCCGACTCGTCGGCCGCCGGGGCGGCGGTGTCGTCGGCGGTGTCGTCGCTGTCGGCCGGGGCCTGCGCGTCGTCGTCACCGAGCAGGTCGGACAGGTCCACCGCGGTGCCGTCCGGGGTGGTGACCGACGCCGAGCGCACGGCGGTGATCAGCGCCTTGGAGCGGCGGACGTCCTGGTAGATCGCGCCGATCTGGCCGGCCTGCTGGATCTGCTGGACGAACTGCTCGGGCGCCATGCCGTACTGCTGGGCCTGGTAGAGGATCCGCTCGGTGATCTCCTGGTCGTTGACCGAGACCTCCTCGGAGTCCGCCAGCGCGTCGAGGACGAGGCGGTAGCGGACGGCCTTCTCGGCCTCCTCCCGCGACTCGGCGTCGAACTGCTCGCGGGTCTTGTCCTGGGTGGACAGGAACTCCGCGAAGCGCTCCTCGTCGTGGTCGAAGGCGTGCACGGCGTCGTGCAGGCGGTTGTCGACCTCGGCCTGGACGATCGACTCCGGCACCGGCACGGTGTCGTCGCCGACCCGGGCGCCCTCGACCAGCCGGTCGAGCAGCCGGTCACGGGCCTGCCCGGCCTGCTCCATCCGCTTCGACCGGCCGAGCCGCTCGCGCAGGTCGGCGGTCAGCTCGTCGAGCGTGTCGAACTCCGACGCCAGCTGGGCGAACTCGTCGTCCGCCTCGGGCAGGTGGCGCTCCTTGACCGTCGTCACCTTGACGGTGATGTCGGCGTCGCGGTCGGCGTGCTCGCCGGCGACCAGCTTCGAGGTGAAGGTCTTCTCCTCGCCGGCCGACATGCCCTTCAGCGCCTCGTCGATGCCGTCGACGAGACCGCCCTGGCCGACCTCGTAGGAGAACCCGGTGGTGGCGGCCTCCTCGATCTCGGTGCCGTCGACCGCGGCCGACAGGTCGATCTGGACGTAGTCGCCGGTGGCCGCGGGGCGCTCGACACCGGCCAGGGTGCCGAACCGGGCGCGCAGCTGGTCGAGCTGCTCGGTGACCTCGTCGTCGGTCACCTCGGTCTCGTCGACCTCGACGGCCAGGCCGTCCAGCTCGGGCAGCTCGATCTCCGGGCGGACGTCGACCTCGGCGGTGAACGCCAGGCGCTCGCCGTCGGCGATCTCGGTGACCTCGATGTCCGGGCGGCCGATCGGCTTGACGTCGTCGGCGGAGACCATGGCCTCCTGGTACTTCGCCGGGATCGCGTTGTTCACGACCTCGTCGAGCACCGGGCCCCGCCCGATCCTGGCCTCCAGGATGCGGGCCGGGGCCTTGCCCGGCCGGAAACCGGGGATCCGGACCTGCTGGGCGATCTTCTTGTACGCGCGGTCGAAGTCGGGCTTGAGCTCGTCGAACGGCACCTCGACGTTGATTCGGACGCGCGTCGGGCTGAGGTGCTCGACGGTGCTCTTCACGGTGGAACTCCTTGCCGGTACGGGCTGGTTCACCGGGCCGCGCCGCGCGCGGCCCCGGTCCTGTCACTCCCCCGCCCGCCGCGGACGGCGGACGATCCTGCGGACGCTTCCACACGCATCCGGACGCCACCGGCGATCCGGGTGCGGGTACGCCGGGCGTACCCGGCGACGGCGGGGGCCCGCGCGAGTCTAGGCGAGGCGCGTCACGGCGTGTCGGGCCGGGCGTTCCCGGCCGCCGTGACTCCGCCGACGTCGGCGATCGTGACCTCCACCGCGACGTCGTCGTCGCCGAGCACCCGGCGTACCCGTCGCGCGACCTCGTCGGCGATCTCGGTGAACGGGGCACCGAGCGCGACGACCACCGCGATCTCGACGGGGTCGCCCACCTTGACCCCCCACACCCGCCGGCCGGGCAGGTAGGACGCGACCGAGCCGAACGGGCCGCCGTCGAGGCGCAGCACCGACGGGTGCGCGAGGACGGCCGCGGCCACCGCCGAGACCAGGGACTCCCCGGTCGGATCGGCGGCCCCCGGGCCGGCGCTGTCGGTCACACCGCGACCCTAGGCCCCGCACACGACGACGGCGGCACCCCCGTCATCGGGGATGCCGCCGTCGCCGGGCTGCTGCGGTCAGTCGCGCGAGCTCTTGAAGGTGTCCTTCAGCTTCTCGCCGGCCTGCTTCAGGTTGCCGGTGGCCTGGTCCTTCTTGCCCTCGGCCTGCAGCTCCCGGTCGTCGGTCGCCCGGCCGGCGGCCTCCTTGGCCCTGCCGCCGAGTTCCTCGGCCTTGTTGTCGATCTTGTCTCCGAGACCCATGGGGCTCACCCGCTTCCTCTGCGTGTCCGACGCGCGACGGCCGATGCCGCTCGCTACGGTCGTTCGAGGGGTCGAGTACCCGATCGCCCGTCGCTCAACCCTCGGGCCGCGCGGTCCCGACACCGACACCGACGCTCCCGCCGACCGAGACGGACGGACGTGCAGGCCACCCACCGGACGCCCCCCGAGGGGCCACCGCCCGCGGCACCCGGCGCCCGGCGCCCGGACGACGCGGGCCGCCCCGGTGCGGCCGGGCCGGTCCCGCTCCCCGCGCGCCGCTCGCCGGCCGGTGAGGCGGAGCTGGTGGCCAGGGCCCAGGACGGGGACGTCCACGCGTTCGCCGAGCTCGCCGCGCGGCACCAGGACGCGCTGTTCCGGGTCGCGGTCCGGGTGCTGGGCCACCGCGCCGACGCCGAGGACGCGCTGCAGGAGGCACTGATCGACGCCTGGCGCCGGATCGGCACCTTCCGCGGCGAGGCCGCCTTCTCCACCTGGATGTACCGCATCGTGACCAACCGCTGCACCGCGCTGGTGCGCCGGGCCCGGCGCACCGAGCCGCTCCCACCGGAGGACGCGCTGGTCGCCGTCTCCGGGTCACCGGAGCGGGCGGCGGAGGTCGACGCGGAGCTCACCGCGCTGTCCGGGGCGCTCGCCGAGCTGCCCGAGGAGCAGCGCACCTCCTGGGTGCTGCGCGAGCTGGAGGGCCTGGGCTACGCGGAGATCTCGCAGATCACCGGCGCGACCGAGACCGCGGTCCGCGGCCGGATCCACCGCGCGCGGACGGCGCTGGCGGAGAGGATGCGGGTATGGCGGTAGAGCAGGTGGAGCCGCTGGCCTGCGGCCGGGACGCCGCCGACGTCTGGGACCACGCCGACGCCGGCACCCTCGACGAGCACGAACGCTCGTGCCCGCACTGCGCGGTGGCCCGCGCCGACCACGACCGGCTCAGCGGGCTCGTCGGCCGGATGGCGGCCGAGCCGCTGCGGCCGCCGCCGTCGCTGCTGGAGCAGGTGACCGACGCGGTCGCCGCCGAGCTGCGGCCGCACGAGCTGCTGCGGATCGGGCCGGACGCCTGGCTCGGCCGGCCGGCCGCCGAGGCGGCCCTGCGGCACGTCGTCGACTCGATGGGCGGGGTGCGCGCGCGGCGCTGCCGGGTCGAGCAGCTCCGCGGCGACGACCCGCAGGTGCCCCCGGTCCAGGTGCGGCTGACGGTCACGGCCCGGTTCGGCGTCGATCTCGCCTCGGTCACCGCGCGGGTCCGGCAGATGGTCGTCTCGGCCGCGGACGGCGCCCTCGGGCTCCCGGTGTCCGAGGTCGACATCCTGGTGGAGGACGTGTGGGAGGAGCCGGAGGTGGCACGACGATGAGCACCGTCCGTCTCCGTGTCTCGGACCTGGCCGCGGCCCGGGTCGCCGCCCGCCGGGCCCGCGCGGTGCCCGGCGTGGTCGCGCTGCTCGGCGACCTGCAGCAGACGCTGCTCGGGCTGGCCACCGACCGGCTGCCCCGCCGCCCGGTACCCGCCGAGCTGCGGGCGCACGGCGTCGTCGCCGTCGTGCACGAGCGGGAGATCGAGGTCCGGGTGACCGTCCGGGCCCGGTTCGGGACCCCGCTCGCGGACCTGGCGGACCGGGTCCGGCGCGAGGTCGCCGAGGAGCTCGCCGCCGTGACCGGCCGCCCGGCCCGGGTGCTGGTGACGGTCGCCGACATCGAGCTGCCCAGCTGAGCCCCACCCACCGGGCACCGCACCGACGCACCGCACGAGCGGTACCTCAGCGCGGTTCGATCCCGGGTGGGCGACGCTCGGGTACCTCTCGTGGCCGCACGCCCGGTCACGGGGCGAGAACACAGTCGCCGCACAGCCCCCCGCCGGGCACCCGCACGTAAAGGCAGCACGACCGGCGGCGGAAGGACCAGCCGGAGCCCGCGGCGCCGGTCCGACGCACCGCACCCGTCGCCCCCTCCGGGAGCGGCCCGCGCAGCGCGGGGTGCCCGACGAGCGCCGCCAGCAGCATCGGCGATCGCGACGATGCCGGGGACTCGGGGAGCGCGGACGGTCCCGCCTGGCCCGACCGTCGCGGTGGGCCGACCGTCCCGGGCCGTGCGGAGTCCTCCGGGCGCCGGGCCGACTCGACCAGCCGGGCCGCCCCGGCGATCGCCGAGACCGCGTTGCCCCGCAGCACCCGCTCCGACACCGACACCCGCGCACCGACGGCCGCGTACAGCGGGTCGAGGTGGGCGGCGAGCTCGCGGGCGAGCACGTCGGCGGCACCGGCCGGGTCCGCTCCCGGGTCCGGGGTCCCGACGGCGGCGGGCACGCCCGGCCACAGCGGGGCCCAGGGGTCCGCGGCCGACGGGTCCCGCACCAGGTCACGGAGCAGCGGCAGCACGCCGTGACACGCGACCGCGGCGAACGGCATCGACACCAGGCGGGCCGCGAGACCCTGCACCGCGATCGACGCCGCGATCCGGCGGTCGGTGTGCAGCGCCGCGGCCACCCCGTCGATCCGCTCGGACAGCGCGTCGGGACCGTCCGCCCGGGCCGGGCCGTACAGCGCGTCCCAGCGGACCGGCGTGCTCCCGGGCGGCACCGGGCCGACCGCGAACCACGGCCCGATCCGCCCGACGTCGGCCAGCACCCGCGCGACATCCCGGTCCCGCACCCGATCCGACCCCACCCGGCCACTCTCCCCCAGTCCCGCGCCCGCGGCCGTCCCGCTCACCGGACCGGCCCCCGCTCACCCGATCGAGTGAGCGGGACCACGGGCGGTGCGCGTCCTCGGGGCGGCACAGCACGGCGCAGGACGGCACAGGACGGCGCGGGGGCGTGCACGTTCGGTAACGGAAAGGGGTGCACGGGGCGATGGACGGGGCAGCGCGTCCCGGTGGACGGTCACACATCCCTCACCGTCCGGACACGGGACGGCAACGTCGTGCTGCTCGACTGACCAGCGATCCACATCACGGGACGAGCCGCCGGTCTTCTGTAGCGCGTGCGGGCGGCGGCATGCGACTCTGTGCACTCGCCAGACCGCACTCGCCGGGGTGTGCGGTCCAACCGTGCCGCAGTTCAGAACGGTCCGGGGGCTCACCAGCAGCGTCCGGCAGCCAGACACACCCGAAGGACAGATCTCCTGCGGGTCACCCACCCGGCGGCACGGCGCACCTGATCGGCCCACTTGGCACGTCTCCAGCCGGTGGCTCGCTGTACTCTGAGAACCCTTTTTCGGACTGCAGCGACCTGCCTGCTTCCGGGACGTCCGACTCGGGTCGCTTCCGGTGTACCGAGACGACAGGAGGAGCAGTTGGCCGCGATCAGTGACCAGATGCGTCGCCCCTCGCCCGGTGGTTTGTACGCCGCCGATCACGAGCACGACGCCTGCGGTGTGGCCATGTTGGCCGACGTCACCGGCAAGCGCGACCACGCCATCGTGCAGAAGGCCATCGAGGCCCTGCTGCGACTGGAGCACCGTGGTGCGCGCGGCGCCGAGCACAACACCGGTGACGGCGCCGGGATCCTCATCCAGGTCCCCGACGAGTTCTACCGCGAGGTCACCGACTTCGAGCTGCCCGCACCCGGCGCGTACGCCGTCGGGATCGCGATGCTGCCGCAGGACCCCGCGGCCGCCGAGCGCGCCGTCGAGGCCGTCACCGAGCTCGCCGCCGAGGAGAACCTCACGGTGCTCGGCTGGCGCGACCTGCCGACGGACCCGGACGCCGCGGACCTCGGCCCGACCGCGCTCGCCGCGATGCCGATCTTCCGGCAGCTGTTCGTCGGCGGTGCGGAGCTGGCCACCGGCGCCGACGCCCCGGCCGGGATCGACCTGGAGCGCCGGGCGTTCTGCCTGCGCAAGCGGATCGAGCACGGGTACGACACCTACTTCGCGTCGCTCTCCCCGCGCACCATCATCTACAAGGGCATGCTGGCCGAGCCCCAGGTCGCCGCGTTCTACCCGGACCTGACCGACCCCCGGGTCGTCTCGGCGCTGGCCATCGTGCACTCGCGGTTCTCGACCAACACCTTCCCGTCCTGGCCGCTGGCCCACCCGTTCCGCTACGTCGCGCACAACGGCGAGATCAACACGATGCGCGGGAACCGGAACTGGATGGCCGCCCGCGAGGCGATGCTGGAGTCCGCGAAGCTGCCGGGCGACCTGCAGCGCCTGACCCCGGTCATCACCCCGGACGCGTCGGACTCGGCGACCTTCGACGAGGTCCTGGAGCTGCTGCACCTGAGCGGCCGCAGCCTGCCGCACGCGGTGCTGATGATGATCCCGGAGGCCTGGGAGCACAACACCGAGATGGACCCCGCCCGGCGGGCGTTCTACGAGTACCACTCCACGCTGATGGAGCCGTGGGACGGGCCGGCGCTGGTCGCCTTCACCGACGGCACCCAGATCGGCGCCGTGCTCGACCGCAACGGCCTGCGCCCGGCCCGCTACTGGGTCACCGAGGACGGGCTGGTCGTGCTCGCCTCCGAGGTCGGCGTGCTCGACGTCGAGCCGGACAAGATCGTCCGCAAGGGCCGGCTCGAGCCGGGCCGCATGTTCCTCATCGACACCGAGCGCGGCGCGATCGTCGACGACGACGAGATCAAGGGCGAGCTTGCGCAGGGCAACCCGTACACCGAGTGGCTGCACGCCGGCCTGATCCGGCTCGAGGAGCTGCCCGACCGGCACCGCGAGACCCCGACCCACCAGGCGCTCACGCTGCGCCAGCAGGCGTCCGGGTACACCGAGGAGGAGCTCAACGTCGTGCTCCGCCCGATGGCGGTCACCGGCGCCGAGCCGATCGGCTCGATGGGCAACGACGCACCGCTGGCCGCGGTGGCCGAGCGCCCGCGGCAGCTCTACGACTACTTCATCCAGCTGTTCGCGCAGGTCACGAACCCGCCGCTGGACGCGATCCGCGAGGAGCTCGTCACCTCGCTGTTCAGCCAGCTGGGCCCGGAGCAGAACCTGCTCGACGCGACCCCGGCGCACTGCCGGACGATCGTCGTGCCGTTCCCGGTGCTGACCAACGACGATCTCGCGAAGATCATCGGAATCAACGACGACCGGGAGTACCCGGGCTTCGCCTCGCACGTCGTGCAGGGCACGTTCCTCGCGCGCGACGGCGGCAAGGGACTGCTGTCCCGGCTCGCCGAGATCAAGCAGGAGGTGTCGCGCGCGATCGAGGGCGGCGCCCGGCTGATCGTGCTGTCCCAGCGGGGCGTCGACGCCGAGCACGCCCAGATCCCGTCCCTGCTCCTCACCGGTGCGGTGCATCACCACCTGGTGCGCGAGCGGTCCCGGACCCGGGTCGGGCTGGTCGTGGAGTCGGCGGACGCCCGCGAGACCCACCACATCGCGCTGCTGCTCGGCTACGGCGCCTCCGCGGTGAACCCGTACCTGGCGATGGCCACCGTCGAGGACCTCGCCGAGCGCGGCGACGTCCCCGGAGTCGACGGCCGGACCGCGGCGAAGAACCTGGTCAAGGCGCTCGGCAAGGGCGTCCGCAAGACCATGTCCAAGATGGGCGTCTCGACGGTCGCGTCCTACACCGGCGCGCAGATCTTCGAGGCCGTCGGCCTGGGCCCCGACGTCGTCGACTCCTGCTTCACCGGCACCACCTCCCGGATCGGCGGCGTCGGGTTCGACGTCCTCGCCGAGGAGGTCCTCGCCCACCACCGGCGGGCCTACCCCTCCGACGACGTCCGTGCCTCGCACCGGGCGCTCGCGGTCGGCGGCGAGTACCAGTGGCGCCGCGAGGGCGAGCTGCACCTGTTCAACCCGCAGACCGTCTTCAAGCTGCAGCACTCGACCCGCTCCGGGCAGTACGACGTCTTCAAGCAGTACACGAAGGCCGTCGACGACCAGGCCCGCAAGCTGATGACGCTGCGCGGACTGTTCGGGTTCCGGGAGGGGCTGCGCGCCCCGGTGGCGATCGACGAGGTCGAGTCGGTCGAGTCGATCATGACCCGGTTCGCCACCGGCGCGATCTCCTACGGCTCCATCTCCCAGGAGATGCACGAGACCCTGGCGATCGCCATGAACCGGATCGGCGGCCGGTCCAACACCGGTGAGGGCGGCGAGGACCCGGACCGCTTCACCACCGACCCGAACGGCGACTCCCGGCGCAGCGCGGTCAAGCAGGCCGCGTCCGGCCGGTTCGGCGTGACGTCGGAGTACCTGGTCAACGCCGACGACATCCAGATCAAGATCGCCCAGGGCGCCAAGCCCGGCGAGGGCGGCCAGCTGCCGGGCAGCAAGGTCTACCCGTGGATCGCCTCGACCCGGTACTCGACGCCGGGCGTCGGCCTCATCTCGCCGCCGCCGCACCACGACATCTACTCCATCGAGGACATCAAGCAGCTCATCCACGACCTGAAGAACGCCAACCCGGACGCCCGCATCCACGTGAAGCTGGTGTCCCAGGTCGGCGTCGGGACCGTGGCGGCCGGCGTCTCCAAGGCGCACTCCGACGTCGTGCTCATCTCCGGGCACGACGGCGGCACCGGTGCCTCCCCGCTGTCGTCGATCAAGCACGCGGGTGGCCCCTGGGAGCTCGGCCTGGCCGAGACCCAGCAGACGCTGATGGCCAACGGCCTGCGCGACCGGATCACGGTGCAGGCCGACGGCCAGCTCAAGACCGGTCGTGACGTCGTCATCGCGGCGCTGCTGGGCGCCGAGGAGTACGGCTTCGCGACCGCTCCGCTGGTCGTGTCCGGCTGCATCATGATGCGGGTCTGTCACCTCGACACCTGCCCGGTGGGCGTGGCGACGCAGAACCCGGAGCTGCGCAAGAAGTTCGACGGCAAGGCCGAGTACGTCGTCAACTTCATGCGGTTCGTCGCGGAGGAGGTGCGGGAGTACCTGGCGCAGCTGGGCTTCCGCTCGCTCGACGAGGCGATCGGCCGGGCCGACGTGCTCGACGTCGACTCCGCCGCCCAGCACTGGAAGTCCAGGCACCTCGACCTGAGCCCGATCTTCGAGGTCGTCGGCGGCGGGGACACCACCAGCCCGCGCAAGCGGACCCGCGGCCAGGACCACGGCCTGGACAAGGCGCTGGACAACACCATGATCCAGCTCGCCGAGGGCGCACTGCGCCACGGCGACCAGGTCACCCTGGACCTGCCGGTCCGCAACGTGAACCGCACCGTCGGCACCATGCTCGGCTCCCAGCTGACCAGGGCGCACGGCGGCAAGGGCCTGCCCGACGACACGATCGACGTCACGCTCACCGGCGCGGCCGGCCAGAGCTTCGGTGCGTTCGTGCCGAAGGGCATTACGCTGCGGCTCGTCGGCGACACCAACGACTACTTCGGCAAGGGCCTCTCCGGTGGCCGGCTCACCCTGCGGCCGGACCCGTCGGCGCCGTTCGCGGCCGCGGACAACGTCATCGCCGGCAACGTGATCGGCTACGGCGCGACCTCGGGCGAGATGTACATCAGCGGTGTCGTCGGCGAGCGGTTCTGCGTCCGGAACTCCGGTGCGGTCGCCGTCGTCGAGGGCGTCGGGGACCACGGCTGCGAGTACATGACCGGCGGTCAGGTGGTCGTGCTCGGCCGGACCGGGCGCAACTTCGCGGCGGGCATGTCCGGCGGCGTCGCCTACGTGCTGGACCTGAACCGCAACCGGGTCAACCCGGAGATGGTCGACATCGACCCGCTCGGCGAGGAGGACCGTGCGGTCCTGCGGGAGCGGATCGAACGGCACCACGCCGAGACCGGCTCCGCGGTCGCGCACGCCCTGTTGCTGGACTGGGAGTCCGCGCTGGAGCGCTTCGGCAAGGTCATGCCCAAGGACTACAAGCGCGTGCTGCTGGCGACGGAGAACGCCCAGCGCGAGGGGCGCGACGTCAACCAGGCGATCATGGAGGCCTCCCATGGCTGACCACGCCCGCCGCGACGCCGGCGACCCGAACCACGCAACTGCGACTTTCTCTGGGGAGGCTGCTCATGGGTGACCCGAAGGGCTTCATGACGACCCGCCGGGAGACCCCGACCCGTCGGCCGGTGGACCTGCGGCTGATGGACTGGCGCGAGGTCTACGAGGACTTCCCGAGCCAGACGCTGGAGAAGCAGGCCGGGCGCTGCATGAACTGCGGCATCCCGTTCTGTCACCAGGGCTGCCCGCTCGGGAACCTCATCCCCGAGTGGAACGACCTCGTCTACCGCAAGGACTGGCGCGAGGCGACCGAGCGGCTGCACGCCACGAACAACTTCCCGGAGTTCACCGGGACGCTGTGCCCCGCCCCGTGCGAGGCGGCGTGCGTGCTCGGCATCAACGACGACGCCGTCACCATCAAGCAGGTCGAGATCGAGATCATCGACCGGGCCTGGGACGAGGGCTGGGTGACGCCGCAGCCGGCGGCGACGAAGACCGGGCGGAAGGTGGCCGTCGTGGGGTCCGGGCCGGCCGGGCTGGCCGCCGCCCAGCAGCTCACCCGGGCCGGGCACGACGTCGTCGTGTTCGAGCGGGCGGACCGCATCGGCGGGCTGCTGCGCTACGGCATCCCCGAGTTCAAGATGGAGAAGTCGCGGCTGGACCGGCGGCTGGAGCAGATGGTCGCCGAGGGCACCCACTTCCGGGCCTCGGTCGACGTCGGCACCGACATCACCGTCGAGCAGCTCCGGGCCGACTACGACGCGGTCGTCCTGGCCGGCGGCGCGACGGCGTGGCGGGACATCCCCGCCGACGGCCGCGACGCCGAGGGCGTCTACCAGGCGATGGAGTTCCTGCCGTGGGCCAACCACGTGCAGCAGGGCGACCTGGACGCCCCGCCGGTCTCCGCCGAGGGCAAGGACGTCGTGATCATCGGCGGCGGTGACACCGGCGCCGACTGCCTGGGCACCTCGCACCGCCAGGGCGCGCGCTCGGTGACCCAGCTGGAGATCATGCCGACGCCTCCGGAGCACCGGACCGACGGCATGCCCTGGCCCACCTACCCGATGGTCTACCGGGTGTCCTCGGCGCACGAGGAGGGTGGCGAGCGGCTGTTCTCGGTCAACACCACCGAGTTCGTGAAGGACGCCGACGGAAGGCTGGCCGGCATCCGGATCTGCGAGGTCACCCGCGGCGAGAAGGGCTTCGATCCGGTCGCGGGCACCGAGCAGGAGCTCCCCGCCCAGCTGGTGCTGCTGGCGATGGGCTTCGTCGGCCCGGAGAAGGGCCGGCTGCTCGACGACCTGGACGTCGATCTCGACGACCGCGGCAACGTCGCGCGCGACGACAGCTACATGTCCTCGGCGGACGGCGTGTTCGTCGCCGGCGACATGGGCCGCGGCCAGTCGCTGATCGTGTGGGCCATCTCCGAGGGCCGCTCGGCGGCCGCCGGGGTGGACGCGTACCTGACCGGCCGGACCGTGCTGCCCCGGCCGATCGACCCGACGGACCGCCAGATCGCCTGAACACCGTCTCCGTGCGAAGGGGCCCCGGTCGCGTGCGACCGGGGCCCCCTTCGCACGTGCCCGGCTCAGTCGATGCGTTCCAGCTCGTAGGCGTCGTCGCCGATCCAGATGCGCAGGCCCTCGGCGTCGTCGGTGATGTAACCGTCCTCCTCCTCGCCGAGCTCCCGGATCGCGCCCAGCGCACGACGCCCGAACTCGACGGTGCCGTTCCCGGCGTCCACCGGCCGGTACTCCCTGGCCAGCAGCGCGGTGCGGCACTCCCGCGCCAGCCACGCCGCGTTCCGCTCCCCCACCTGCGCCCGCCACCGTTCGTCCCGCACGGACCGAGTATGGCCCGACACGCTCCGTCCGTCGTGGCTGATCGACCGGCGATCGCACTGAACCGATCCGGCCACGCCACCCGTCGTGATCACGACTCCGCCCGTCGCAGTCACGACGCCGCTCGCGGTCGCGGGCGACACAGCGGCCGTCTGCACCACAACTCAGACCGGTCTCGTGCGTTGAACCGGGCGACCGGCATCCGCAGAACCGGGAGCCCCTGTAGATGCCGGGCACCATCGGGACACCGGGTATCGCGACTCCGTCGCGGTCCCGGTGCCCGGTGGTGTATCCGCCCCGCTCAGCGGTCGGCGAGTACCGGTTCCGCCGGTCGGGCAGCCCGCCGGCGCACCGCGAGGGCGCGGTTCGCCACCCAGAACAGTCCCGTGGTGGCCAGGGCCATGCCGGTGCCGGCGAGGACGCACAGCAACGGATCGCCCCCGGTCAGCGGGCCCAGGGCGATGCCGATCACGAGCATGTAGCAGCCCCACAGGAGCGAGCTCAGCACGGACCCGGCCAGGAACCGGCCGCAGGCCCACCCCGAGCCGCCCGGCCGCTGCGCAGCTCGCCAGCCGGCCGCCGGGCAGGAAGCGCGCCGCCGCGAGCACCGTCACCGGCCGCCGCCCGAGCTGCGAGCGGGCCCACCGGACGGCCGGGCCGTCCGCGGTCGCGGCGCGCGGGAGCAGGCGGTGCGAGCCGCGGCCGAGCGTGTGCACCGCGAGGTCACCGGCGATCGAGCCCAGCACGGCGGCGAGGAAGAGCCCGAGGACGGTCGTCGTGCTGCCGGAGACGACGGCCGAGGCCGTCGCAGTCATCAGCAGGGTCTCGCTCGGCAGCATCGGCACCGGGCCGTCCACCGCGACCATCAGCGTGAGCACGGGGAGCAGCCAGACGCTGTGCAGTACCGCCGTGACCAGCTCCACCCGGTGCCTCCCCCTCGGTGCCCACCGGCGAGCCTCGCAGACGCGGGGCCGGCGGGTAACGGGGGTATCCCCCGATGAGTTCCCGGCACCGGCCCGGTCGATACCGGTACCCGCCCGGGAAACACCGCGGCGGCCTATCCCGGAGGTTGGTCATGTCGGTCCACAGCGGTACCCGCTCGTCGCTCTCCCCCGCAGCCCACCGTGCGCTGTGGGTGCTGCAGATCCTGCTCGCGGTGTTCATGGTGCTCGCGTCCGCGGCGCCCAAACTCGTCGGGGAGGCCACCGCGGTCCAGATCTTCGCCGAGATCGGGGTCGGCCAGTGGCTGCGCTACGTCATCGGCGTCCTGGAGCTCGCCGGTGGAGTCGGCATGTTGACCAGGCGGTTCTCCGGTCCCGCCGCCGTGGGGCTGGCACTGCTGATGGTCGGCGCCGCGCTCACCCAGCTGTTCGTGCTGGACGGCGGACTGCTGGCGCTGACGCCGGTGGTGCTCGGGCTGCTGTGCGCCGTGGTGGCCGCCGGTCGCCGGGAGACCCTGACCACAGCCCGCTGACCTGCGTTTACCCGCCGTCGATCCGGGGAACGACTCGCAGGACACCGGCGCCGGACGCCCGGCGCCGCACCGGAGTCCCGCACAAGGGGAGGAACCCGCCATGGCCGACCGCCATGTGAAGCCGGTCGACGACGGCTGGACCGTCGAGAAGGACAACGCCCGGCGCCCCAGCGCCCGCGCCGCCACCCAGGCCGAGGCCGTCTCCCGCGCCGTGGAGATCATCGCCAACACCGGCGGGGGCACCCTCGTCGTGCACGGAACCGACGGATCGGTCCGCGAGCGTCGCGCCGTCGAGTCCGGATCGGACCAGACGACCGGCACGGCCGTCCGGGCGACCGCCTCGGCCACCGGCACCGCCGCCGCCGACACCGCCGCGAAGGCCGCCGACAGCGGTGGCCGCACCGCCAGGGCGGTCGGCTCCGACACCGCGACGACGGCGAAGAAGGTCGCCGGGGAGACCCGCGCCGGAGCCTCCGCCGTCGGTGACACGGCCAGGGCCGGTGCCGGGCAGGTCGCCACCGAGGCGAAGAAGGCCGCGCGGTCGGGTGGCGAGTCGGCCCGCAGGTCGGGCAAGGCCGCCGGCGACGCCGGCCGGGCCGCGGCGGACGCGGCGCGCGCCACCGCCGAGCAGGTGGCCGGTACCGCGGCGAGCACCGGCCGTCAGGTCGCGGGTGAGGTGTCGGCCTCGGCCGCACGGTCGGCCGCCACGGTGCGGTCGGCCGCCGACTCCGGTGCCGAGTCCGCCGTCCGCAGCGCGGACCGGGCGGCCCGGGTCGGCGAGCGCGTCGAGGACGACCTCGACGACACCGGCGCCCGGCTGGCCCGCCAGCTGCACGAGAACGGCGAGCGGGCCGCGGCCCGGCTCGACGAGTTCGCCGCACGGGTCTACCGCCCGCTGAACCCGATCCGCTTCGGCAGCCGGGTCGCGGCGGGTGCGGTCGCGACCGCGTTCGGCGTCACCGGCGCCGTCACCGCCCGCGCCGGGAAGCTGTTCCAGCGCGGGACCCGCCGGGCCACCGGCCGCTGAACCCGTCCCGGCCCGTCCGGGAGACCGGGCGGGCCGGGTTCAGCTCACCGGGTCGATGACGTAGTCGCCGGCGTCGTCGCGCCACTCCATGCGGATCAGGTCCCGTGCCCGGGCCGCCTTGGCGAACGACAGGAAGCTGCCGTAGCCGTAGCGCTTCTCCGAGAAGTCCGGGACCCGCTTGCGGAGCTGGTCCTTGAGCCCGGACAGCTGGGGCGGTCCGTGCGCTGCGGTCAGGTCGCGCACCACGCCCACCAGCAGCGCGAACGCGTCGTGGTCGGCGTCCGGGTCGTCCGGGACGGCGATCTCCGGGTCACCCTGCGCCGAACCGGGGGTCAGTGTGATCGCGCCCTGGGTCTCCAGGTGCCGCAGCAGCTCCCCGAACCCGCGGAACCCGTGGTCGGCCTCGTCGAACGTCGGGTCCTTGCGCAGGATCGCCCGCTTCAGCCGGGAGGCGAGCACCGGCCCGTCGGCCTGCCGGGCCAGTCCGGTCAGAGTGCTGACGACGAGCCCGGCGACGTCGCGCTCCTCGGCCCCGGTCGTCGCGGTCTCCTCCGTGACACCGGAGAAGACCAGCCCGAACGGATCGGGTTCCGGGGTGGGCTCGGGAGCGGCCGGCTCCGAGGTCACCGGCGCGGGCGCCGGGGCGGGCCGGTGCGCACCGCCCCGCCGGCGCCGGGACGGCAGCGGCTCGCGGCTGGGCTCCAGCCCGGGCAGCCGGTCGTAGAAGATGAACTCGTCGCAGGCCGGCGGCAGCAGCGCGGAGGTCGAGGACTGCACGCCGATCCCGATCACCCGCTTGTCCAGCTCGCGCAGCTTGTGCATCAGCGGGGTGAAGTCGGAGTCGCCGGTCGCGATCGCGAAGGTCGTGACGAACTCGCGCTCGTAGGCCAGCTCGATCGCGTCGACGGCCAGCTTGATGTCGGCGGCGTTCTTGCGCGATCCGCCGATCCGCTGCGGGATCTCGATGAGTTCGACCTGGGCGCGGGCCATCAGCCACCGGTCCTCGTCGAACGCCGACCAGTCGGCGTACGCGCGGCGCACCACCACCCGGCCGCGCTCGGCGAGCGCGTCGGCGACCGGCCCGAAGTCGAAGGGGACGACACCGAGGCCGTCCCGCGCCCCGATCGCGAGGTTCTCGTAGTCGAGCAGCAGGGCGATGCGTTCGTCCTCGTGGGCCACCGCGGAAGCCTAATCCCGGTGCCCCGTCCCGGGCCGTCCGGGACACTGCGCGTCATGCGTGCGGAGGACGTGGAGCAGGCGACCGGGGTCATGACGGAGGTGCTGCGCGGCCGGGCGGACGCGGACTGGTCGGCGCCCGCCGGGCCGCTCACCTGGTCCTGCCGGGACACCGCCGTGCACGTGGCCGACGACCTGTTCGGCTACGCCGCGCAGGTCGCGGTCGCGCCGCCGGGCGACTACCCGCCGTTCGAGATCACCGTGCCCGCCGGCGAACCGTCCGACCGGATACTGCTCGTGGTCGAGACCGGCGGCGCGATGCTCGCCGCGGCGCTGCGGACCGCACCGCCCGGCGTCCGGGGCTGGCACCCCTACGGCGACTCCGACGCGAGCGGCTTCGCCGCGATGGGGGTGACCGAGATCCTGGTGCACACCCACGACATCACCCGTGGGCTGGGCGTGGACTGGGAGCTCCCGGCCGCGCCGTGCCGCGCGGTGCTGCACCGGCTGTGGCCGGGCACCGATCCGGGGCCGGACCCGGCCTCGACGCTGTTGCACCGGACCGGCCGGGCGGCGCTGGGTGCCGTCCCGCCGCCGTCGAGCTGGCGGTGGGACGGCACCCCGCACTGACCGCCCCGGGTCAGGGGGTACCGAAACCGGCCGCCACGAGGACCTGCCTGCCCTGGTCACCGGTCACGAACTGCACCCACTTCTGGGCCAGCTCGGCGTTCTGGCTGTTCTTCAGCACCGTGATCGGGTAGTCGTTCACCGCCCCGGACGCCTGCGGGAAGTCGACGCCCTCGGCCTTGCCCTCCGACGCCGTGACGTCGGTCTTGTAGACCAGCCCGGCGTCGGCGTTGCCGGTCGTCACCTTCTGCAGCACCGCCTTGACGTCCTGCTCCTCCGAGACCGGCGTGATGTCGGCCCCGGCGGCCTGCTCGACCTTCTCGGTCGCGGAGCCGCACGGCACCTGCGGGGCGCAGACCACGGTCCGCAGGTCGGGCTTCGTGAGGTCCTGCAGCGACGCGACCTGCTTCGGGTTCTGCGGCGCGACGGCGATCTGCAGCGTGTTCGTCGCGAAGACGACCGGCTCACCCTGCTGGTTGCCGGCGTCGGTCACCTTCGTCATGTTGTTCTCGTCCGCCGAGGCGAACACGTCCGCCGGGGCGCCCTGGTTGATCTGCTGGGCCAGCGTCGAGGAACCGGCGAAGTTGAAGGTGACGTCGGAGCCGGGGTTCGCGGCCTCGAACTGCTTCTCCAGCTCGGAGAAGGTGCCGGTGAGCGAGGCGGCCGCGAACACCGTCAGCGTGCCGCCCTGGGCGGGCGCCGGGGCGGCGTCGCCCCCGGCCCCGCCTCCGGCGTCGCCCCCGCCGCACCCGGCCAGCGCGGCCAGGGCGGTCGCGGCCACCACCGCGGCGGCGGCGCGGGGGATCGATCGGTTCTTCACGTGGGCCCTCCCGGGTTGCTGGCGACGGCGTGCGTCGACGTCCGTGCCGCGGGCTCCCCGGTGTCCGCCGGGGAGCGGCCGGAGATCCGGATGTGCGGCACGGTCGGGATGATAGGGACGCACGGGCCGCTCCGCCACGGCCGTCGGGCCGCATCTGCCGTTCCCCGCACGGCCCCGCACAGCGCACCGGGCCCCGCTGTGAGGCACCCGTAACGACGTGGTGACGCCAGGTCACGGCGGCATAACGCCCGCGCCGTACCGTAACCACGGGTCCGGGCCGGGCCCGGAACGGGCGACGGAGGCGGCAGCGCACGGTGACGACGACAGCGGACCCGGCAGCGGCGGACACGGCGGACCCGGCGGGCACGACCACGGCGCGTACCGCCTGCACCTACTGCGGGGTCGGGTGCGGGATCCTGCTGCAGATCGGCACCGGACCCGGCGGCGCGCGGCAGGTGACCCGGGCCGCCGGGGACCCGGACCATCCCGCGAACGCCGGACGGCTGTGCACCAAGGGCGCCACCAGCGCCGAGCTGTTCCGCGCCCCCGGGCGGCTGGACACCGCGCTGGTCCGGCCCGGACGTGGTGCGGAGCCGGTGCGGACGCCGGTCGACGAGGCGATCACGGCCACGGCCCGCGGGCTGCGCGCGGTGCTGGACGAGCACGGCCCGGACGCGATCGCCCTCTACGTGTCCGGGCAGATGAGCATCGAGGCGCAGTACCTCGCCACCAAGCTGGCCAAGGGGTTCCTGGGCGGCAACCAGATCGAGTCGAACTCACGCCTGTGCATGGCCGGAGCGGCCACCGGCTACACGCTGTCCCTCGGCGCGGACGGCCCGCCCGGTTCCTACGCCGACCTCGACCGGGCGGACGTGCTGTTCGTGATCGGCTCGAACATGGCCGACTGCCATCCGGTGCTGTTCCTGCGGATGATGGAGCGGGTCGCGGCCGGGGCGACGCTGATCGTGGTCGATCCCCGGCGGACGGCGACGGCCGACAAGGCCGACCTGTTCCTGCAGATCGCGCCCGGCACCGACCTCGCGCTGCTGAACGGGCTGCTGCACCTGCTGCACGCCGGCGGGTACGTGGACACGGCGTTCGTGGAGGAGTTCACCGAGGGCTGGGCGGACATGCCGGCCTTCCTGGCCGACTACCCGCCCGACGCCGTCGCCGCCGTCACCGGGATCGCCGAGGCCGACCTGCGCCGGGCCGCCGAGCTGATCGGCACCGCGGAGAACTGGACGAGCTGCTGGACGATGGGGCTCAACCAGAGCACCCACGGGACCTGGAACACCAACGCCCTGGTCAACCTGCACCTGGCGACGGGCGCGATCTGCCGCCCCGGCAGCGGGCCGTTCTCCCTCACCGGCCAGCCGAACGCGATGGGCGGGCGCGAGGTCGGCTACATGGGTCCCGGCCTGCCCGGGCAGCGGTCGGTGCGCTCCGCCGCCGACCGGGCGTTCGTCGAGCAGCAGTGGGGCGTCCCGGCCGGCACGCTCCGCGAGGAGACCGGGCGCGGTGCGGTCGACCTGTTCTCCCGGATGGCCGACGGCGAGGTGAAGGCCTGCTGGATCATCTGCACCAACCCGGTGGCGTCGGTCCCGAACCGCCGGACGGTCCTCGACGGGCTGGCCGCCGCCGAGCTCGTCGTGACCCAGGACGTCGTCGCCGACACCGAGACCAACGCCCACGCCGACATCGTGCTCCCGGCGACGATGTGGGCCGAGGCCGACGGCGTCATGGTCAACTCCGAGCGCGACCTGACCCTGGTGCCCGGGGTCGCCGACCCGCCGGGCGATGCGCTGCCGGACTGGGAGCTGATCGCCAGGATCGCCTGCGAGATGGGTTTCGGGCACGCCTTCGGCTACACCGGCGCGGCCGAGGTGTTCGACGAGATCCGCCGCTTCCACAACCCGAGGACCGGCTGGGACCTGCGCGGGGTCGACCACGCCCGGCTCCGCGACTCCCCCGTGCAGTGGCCGGCCCCGCCCGGCGCCGAGGACCGCAACGCCGTCCGCTACCGCAACGACGGCCGCAGCCAGGCGCTCGGTGTCCGGCCGGACGGCACGGTCCCGCGGCTGTGGTTCCCCCGGCCCGGCGGCCGGGCGCTGTTCCTGCCCCGGCCGCACCTGCCCGCCGCGGAACTGCCCGACGACGACCACCCGTTCCTGCTGAACACCGGCCGCGTCCAGCACCAGTGGCACACCATGACCAAGACCGGCACCGTCGCCGCGCTGAACCGGCTGGACCCCGGGCCGTTCGTGGAGATCCATCCCGATGACGCCGCCCGGCTCGCGGTCGGCGCCGGCGACGACCTGGAGCTGGTGTCCCGGCGCGGGCGTGCGGTGCTCCCGGCCCGGGTCTCCGACCGGGTCCGCCCGGGCAGCCTGTTCGCCCCGTTCCACTGGAACGACCGCTACGGCGCGGACCTGGCGGTGAACGCGGTGACCAACGACGCCGTCGATCCGCTGTCCTTCCAGCCCGAGTTCAAGGTGTGCGCGGTGGCGGTCACCGCGGTGCCGCGGGCACCGGAGCCGGACGCCGGACCGTTCGGCGTGGCCGGCGAGCCCGACCCGGAGCTGACCGGCACGCAGCGCCGTTACCTCGCAGGCTTCCTGCGCGGGCTGGACGCGGCGCCGCCGGACGGGACGGTCCCGGTGCTGCCCCCGGGCGCCCCGTTCGCGCCGGAGCACGCGACCTGGGTGGACGGGGTGCTGGCCGGGATGTTCTCCCGGGCGTCCCCGGCCGCCGTGGCGACTGCCGCCGCCGGGCCGGACGGGGGCTCCCGCCCGGTCGTCGTGCTGTGGGCGTCGCAGACCGGGACCGCCGAGGACGTCGCGACCGGGGCCCTGGTGCGCCGTCTCGCCGGGATCGGGGTCCGGCCGGCCGTGCTGGGGATGGACCGCGCCGACCCGGCGACGCTGCCCGCCGGCGCGGACCTGCTCGTCGTCACCAGCACGTTCGGCGACGGCGACGCCCCGGACAACGGCGCGGCGTTCTGGACGGCGCTGACCGGCGCCGGCCCCGGCGCGCTCGCCGGGCGGCGCTTCGCCGTGCTCGCGCTCGGTGATCCCGGCTACGCCGAGTTCTGCGGGCACGGCCGCCGCCTCGACGCCCGGCTCGCCGAGCTGGGGGCCGAGCGGCTGCTCGACCGGGTGGACTGCGGGCCCGACGTCGCCGGGCCGGCCACGGAGTGGCTGGAGGCGGTCGCCGCGGTGCTCACCACCGACCCGCCGGACTCCGCGGGGCCGGGTGCCGTCCCGGACGCCGGACCGGGCACCGGCGCCGCGGACCCGGGAGCAGCGGCGACGCCGGCTGGTACGCCCCGGGACGCGCCGCTCGTCGGCAACCGGCTGCTCAGCGGGCCCGGCGCGGCCAAGGAGGTCCGCGAGTTCGTCCTCGACATGGACGGGACCGGGCTGCGCTACGAGACCGGTGACGCGCTGGAGGTGACCGCGCGCAACGCCGACGCCCTGGTCGAGGAGTGGCTGTCGGCCACCGGGCTGGACGGGCGCGCCGAGGTCGAGATCGCCGGGTCCGCCGTGCCGCTCGGGCGCGCGCTGCGCGAGCGGCTGGACATCACGCGGGCGGCCCCGGCGCTGCTGCACTTCGTCGCCGAGCGGTCCGGCGACGCGCGGCTGGGCGCCCTGCTGCGGCCGGGCAACCGCGGTGAGCTGGACCGGTGGTCCTGGGGCCGCCAGGCCGTCGACGTCGTCGGCGGGTCCGGGGTGCGGGCCACCGCGCAGGAGTGGGTGGACCTGCTCGGGCCGCTGCGCCCGCGGCGGTACTCGATCTCGTCGAGCCCGCTGGAGCGGCCCGCCACCGCGTCGCTGACCGTGTCCGTGGTCCGCTTCACCGGCCCGCGCGGGACGCCGCGGGCCGGGGTGTGCTCGGCCGGTCTCGCCGACGCCCCGGCCGGGAGCCCGGTGCCGGTCGCCGTCCGGTCCGCCCCGCACTTCCGCCCGCCCGCCGCGGGCGTCCCGATGATCATGATCGGGCCGGGGACCGGGATCGCGCCGTTCCTCGGCTTCCTGCAGGAGCGCCGGGCCCGCGGCGACCGGGCTCCGAGCTGGCTGTTCTTCGGTGAGCGGCACCGGGCGACCGGCTTCTACCACCGCGACGAGCTGGACGGGTTCCGCCGCGACGGCGTCCTCACCGACCTGGACCTGGCGTTCTCCCGGGACCAGCGGGCCACGGTGTACGTCCAGGACCGGATGCTCGGTCACGGCGCGAAGCTGTGGTCCTGGCTGCGCGACGGCGCGCACCTCTACGTGTGCGGCGACGCGGCGCGGATGGCCCGCGACGTCGACCGGGCGCTGCGCACCGTCGTCGCCCGGCACGGCGGGTTCACCGCGGAGGAGGCGGACGCGCAGGTGGCCGCGCTGGCCGCCGACCGACGCTACGTCCGCGACGTCTACTGATCCCGCGGGCCGCCGGGGCCGCCGTCGCCCGGGGAGCCGGCACGTTCCAGCTCCGCGGCGACGTCGGCGGCCGCGACGGCGTCCCGGAAGGCGAGGGCGACGTGCGAGGCCGGGCCGCGGTCACCGAGCCGGAGCCCGACGGTCGGCCGCGGCCCCTCCCCCACGACCGGCAGCGCCCGCATCCCCGGCGGCACCCCGAACGCCCGCAGCCAGGTGTGCGCGATGACCGCCGACCACCGGCCGGTGGCGAGGTGCGCGTACAGCGCGGCGACGGTGTCGGTCTCCACCACGATCCGCGGACGGCCACCGGCGGCGCGGACGGCGTCGTCGAGGATCTGCCGGTTCTGCATGCCCTGGACCAGCGCACACAGCTCCACCTCCCCGACGTCGGCCCAGCCCACCGTCTCCCGGTCGGCCGCCGTCGGACCGGGGGTCACCAGCAGGTAGCGCTCCCGGTAGAGCGGCAGCGTGGTGTCGCCGGGCTCGTCCGGCTCCAGGTAGGTCAGCCCGGCGTCGAGCTCGAACTCGGCGAGCCTGCGGTCGATCTCCCGGGAGGGCAGGACCTCGATCCGGGAACCGGCCCGCGGATGCGCCCGGATCCAGGCGGTGGTCAGCGCCGGGGTCGCCGGGACCGCGGTCGGGATCGCCCCGATCCGGACCATCGCGGACAGGCCGTCGCGCATCCGGTCGAGGTCGGTGTGCAGCGCGTCCCGCTCGGCGAGGATGCGGTGCGCCCAGCCGACCACCCGTTGCCCCTCCGGGGTGAATCCCTCGAACCGGCGGCCGCGCAGCACGATCGTGACGTCCAGCTGCCGTTCGAGGGTCTGCAGCGCCGTCGACAACGTCGACTGGCTGGCGTGACAGGCCGCGGCGGCCCGGCCGAAGTGCTGTTCCCTGGCCAGGGCCACCAGGTACTCGAGCTGTCGCAGCTGCACGTCACCGGCCACGGGACGAGCTTAGGCGCCGATCGGGGATGATCGGCGCCGTCGATCACGACTCCGGAGTTGCCGATCGCCCGAGCGGGTCCGGGCCACGGCGCCTAGGTTGTGTGAGAAGGCGATCGCACCGGATCGGAGTGGACGTGGACGTCGTGGGGTGGCTGGGCTCCTGGCCCGTCTTCCAGCAGCTGACCGGTCGCGACCGGCTCGGCCGGGGCGCCGCGGCGCAGTCCGGGAAGTCCGAGGGGCTGCGCGCCCGGACCGCGACCGCCGACCGCTGGGCCGGCTCGGTCTGCCCGTACTGCGCGGTGGGCTGCGGGCAGCGGGTCTACGTGAAGGACGAGAAGGTCGTCCAGATCGAGGGCGACCCGGACTCGCCGATCTCCCGCGGCCGGCTGTGCCCGAAGGGCTCGGCCAGCACCCAGCTCGTCACCGGCCCGCAGCGGCTGGAGAAGGTCCGCTACCGCGCGCCCTACGCCACCGAGTGGACCGACCTGGACCTGTCCACCGCGATGGGGATGATCGCCGACCGGGTCGTGGACGCCCGCCGCCGTGGCTGGCAGGACGCCGACGACCAGGGCCGCCCGCTGAACCGGACGATGGGCATCGCCGCACTCGGCGGCGCCGCGCTGGACAACGAGGAGAACTACCTCCTCAAGAAGGTCTTCACCTCGTGGGGCGCGGTGCAGATCGAGAACCAGGCGCGTATTTGACACTCCGCCACGGTTCCCGGTCTGGGAACCTCGTTCGGTCGGGGCGGCGCGACCAACCACCAGCAGAGCCTGGCGGACGCCGACTGCATCATCATCATGGGCTCGAACATGGCCGAGGCGCACCCGGTCGGGTTCCAGTGGGTGATGGAGGCCAAGGCCCGGGGCACCCGGGTGATCCACATCGACCCGCGGTTCACCCGGACCAGCGCGGTCGCGGACACCTACGTGCGGTTGCGCGCGGGCAGTGACATCGCGTTCCTCGGCGGGGTCGTGCGCCACGTCCTGGAGAACGACCTCGCGTTCCGGGAGTACGTGGCGGCCTACACCAACGCGTCGTTCGTGCTGGGCGAGGACTACGTCGACGCCGAGGACAACGACGGCGTCTTCTCCGGCTACGACCCGGAGTCCGCGACCTACGACACGAGCAGCTGGCGGTTCGAGACCGGTGCCGACGGCGCGCCCGTGAGCGACCCGACGCTGGAGCACCCGCGCAGCGTGTTCCAGGTGCTGCGCCGGCACTTCGCCCGCTACACCCCGGAGACGGTGCAGGAGGTCTGCGGCGTGTCCCCGGAGCAGTTCCGGGACGTCTGCGAGGCCTGGACGTCGAACTCCGGGCGGGACCGGACGACGTCGCTGGTCTACAGCGTCGGCTGGACCCAGCACTCGGTCGGTGCGCAGTACATCCGCTGCGGGGCGATCCTGCAGCTGCTGCTGGGCAACGTCGGACGCCCCGGCGGCGGGATCTTCGCGCTGCGCGGGCACGCCTCCATCCAGGGCTCGACCGACATCCCGACCCTGTTCAACCTGCTGCCCGGCTACCTGCCGATGCCCGCCGTCGGCCAGGCCGACACCGCCACCTACATCGAGGCGGTGCGCACGAAGGGCCACAAGGGCTTCGGCTGGAACAGCGACGCCTACATGGTGTCGATGCTCAAGGAGTGGTTCGGTGACGCCGCGACGCCGGAGAACGACTTCGGGTACGGCTGGCTGCCGCGCATCGACGGCGACCACGGCACCTACCGCACCGTCATGGACATGATCGACGGCCGGGTGTTCGGGTACTTCGTGCTCGGACAGAACCCGGCGGTCGGCTCCGCGCACGGCAAGATGCAGCGGCTCGGGATGGCCAACCTGGAGTGGATGGTCGTCCGCGACCTCGTCGACATCGAGACGGCGAGCTTCTGGAAGGACTCGCCGGAGATCGAGACCGGCGAGATCGTGCCCGAGCAGTGCCGCACCGAGGTGTTCCTGCTGCCCGCGGCCTCGCACGTGGAGAAGGACGGCACGTTCACCCAGACCCAGCGGATGGTGCAGTGGCGGACCAAGGCCGTCGAGCCCTCCGGTGACCGGCGCTCGGACCTGTGGTTCGCCTACCACCTCGGCCGGCTGGTGCGCGAGCGCCTGGCGGACTCGACCGACCCACGCGACCTGCCGGTGCAGAAGCTGGCCTGGGACTACGAGCTCGAGGGCCACGACGAGTGGGCCGAGCCGTCGCCGGACGACGTCCTGCGCCGGATCAACGGCTACGACCTGTCCACCGGTGAGCTGCTCGACGGGTTCGCCCAGCTCAAGGCGGACGGCAGTACGTCCTCCGGCTGCTGGATCTACAGCGGGGTGTACGCCGGCGGGGTCAACCGGGCCGCGCGGCGCGAACGCCCGGCGGACCCGGACGTCGCCCCCGAGTGGGGCTGGACCTGGCCGATGAACCGCCGGGTCATCTACAACCGGGCCTCGGCCGACCCGCAGGGCCGGCCGTGGAGCGAGCGGAAGAAGCTGCTCTGGTGGGACGCGGACGCGGGCCGCTGGACCGGCGACGACGTCCCGGACTTCGTCGCGACCACCCCGCCCGGGCACGATCCGGGCCCGGACGCCGTCGGCCCGGCCGCACTCGCCGGTGACGACGCCTTCGTGATGCAGCCCGACGGCAAGGCGTGGCTGTTCGCGCCGACCGGTGTCGCCGACGGCCCGCTGCCGACGCACTACGAGCCGCACGAGTCCCCGATCCGCAACCAGCTCTACCGCCAGCAGTCCAACCCGACGCGCAAGGTGTTCGGGCGCAAGGACAACCCGTCGAACCCGGCGGCCGGGGAGAAGGGCTCGGAGGTCTTCCCGTTCGTCCTGACGACGTCGCGACTGACCGAGCACCACACCGCCGGGGCGATGAGCCGCCAGCTGCCGTTCCTCGCCGAGCTGCAGCCGGAGCTGTTCGTCGAGGTGTCCCCGGAGCTGGCCCGGCAGCGGGACCTGGAGCACATGGGCACCGCACACGTGGTGACCAGCCGGTCCGCGGTGCAGGCGCGGGTGATGGTCACCGACCGGATGGCGCCACTGCGGGTCGGCGGCACGACGGTGCACCAGGTCTGGATGCCCTACCACTGGGGCTCCACCGGCCTGGTCCGCGGCGACGTGGTCAACGACCTGTTCGGCGTGGTCCAGGACCCGAACGTCTTCATCCAGGAGACCAAGGTCATCACCTGCGACGTCCGGCCCGGCCCGCGCCCGCGCGGGCCGGAGCTGACCGCCCTGCTGGAGGAGGTCCGCTCGCTGGCCGGCATCACCCCCGCCACCAACACCGAACTGCTGCACGACGACGGCGTCCCGCACGTCGACCCGACCGCCCGCCCCGACGACCGTCCGCCCGGTGTCCCGGGCATCGGCGTCCCGGCGGAGAACCCGCTGGAGACCCCGTGACCGAGCGGAACAGCTTCTACGGCCCGCTGGACGACGTGACCGGTGACGCCGGGTACGACCCGGAGCACCCGCCGCGGATGGGCTTCTTCACCGACACCTCGGTGTGCATCGGCTGCAAGGCCTGCGAGGTCGCCTGCAAGCAGTGGAACTCGGTGCCCGACGACGGGTTCGACCTGCTCGGGATGTCCTTCGACAACACCGGGTCGCTCGGCGCCGACACCTGGCGCCACGTCGCGTTCATCGAGCAGCCGCGCCGGTCCGGCTGCCAGGACACCGGCCTGGACGCCGCGCCGGTCGGTGCCACCGCGACCGGTGTCATGCAGGCCTCGGTCGCCGAGGGCCTCGCCGCCTCCCCGGAGCGCGGTGGTGAGCTGGGATCGATGCCGCGCCGGGACGGGGCGGAACCGCTGGGGATGCCGTCGTTCTCCAGACCCGGCGACGGGACCGGCGCCGAGGTCCGCACCGACTTCCGCTGGCTGATGGCCTCGGACGTGTGCAAGCACTGCACGCACGCCGGCTGCCTGGACGTCTGCCCGACCGGCGCGTTGTTCCGCACCGAGTTCGGCACCGTCGTCGTGCAGCAGGACATCTGCAACGGCTGCGGCTACTGCGTCTCGGGCTGCCCGTACGGCGTGATCGACCGCCGGGTCGGCGACGGCCGGGCCCAGAAGTGCACGCTGTGCTACGACCGTCTGCACGACGGCCAGGAGCCGGCCTGCGCGAAGGCCTGCCCCACCGACTCCATCCAGTTCGGCGTGCTCGACGAGCTGCGCGAGCGGGCCGACGCCCGGCTGGAGCAGCTGCACGGCCTCGGCGTCGGTGAGGCCCGGCTCTACGGCCGCGACCCGGACGACGGCGTCGGCGGCGACGGCGCGTTCTTCCTGCTCCTCGACGAACCCGAGGTCTACGGTCTGCCGCCGGACCCGGTCGTCCCGACCCGCGACGCCGGTGCCATGTGGCGCCAGGCCGGGCTGGCCGCCGGTGCGTTCCTGCTCGCCGGGATCGCCTCGTTCCTGGGAAGGTCCCGATGAGCCACGACGCCGCCCCCGAGTCGGGGCTGCCCGCCACGACCGGCCCGGGGTCCGCCCGCGACGCCGAGATGTTCCAGGGCGGCCGGCGCCGGCGCCGGCGGGGCGGGGGTGGCGGCCGCGGCGAGCAGTCGATGGTCCCCGAGGCCGAGTTCTCCTCGTACTACGGCCGCGCCGTGCTCAAGCCGCCGGTGTGGGAGCACAAGATCGCCTACTACCTGTTCTGCGGCGGGCTCGCGGCCGGGACCGCGGTGGTGGGCGCGGGCGCCGACCTGACCGGGCGGCCCGCGCTGCGCCGCGCGAGCCGGGCCGGTGCGCTCGGCGGGCTGGTGGCGAGCACCTACTTCCTGGTCTCGGACCTGGGCCGCCCGGAGCGGTTCCACCACATGCTGCGGGTCGCCAAGCCGACGTCCCCGATGAGCGTCGGCACCTGGATCCTCGCCGTGTTCGGCCCGGCCGCCGGTCTGGCCGGCGCCGCCGAGGTGATCCCGGCGCTCCCGCCGCGGCTGCGCCGCTCCTGGCCGGTCCGGCTGATGGGCGCGCTCGCCCGGCCCGCGGGGCTCGGCGCCGCCGTGACCGCTCCCGCCCTGTGCACCTACACGGCGGTGCTGTTCTCCCACACCGCCGTCCCCGGCTGGAACGAGGTGCGCGACGAGCTGCCGTTCGTCTTCGCCGGTTCGGCGGCGGCCAGCGGCGGCGGTTTCGGCATGCTGACGACGCCGGTCCGTGAGGCCGGACCGGCCCGGGCCTTCGCGGTGCTCGGGGCCGCCGGTGAGCTGGTCGCGGGCAAGATCATGGAACGCCGGATGGGCATCATCCGCGAGGCCTACGAGCACGGACACGCCGGGAAGCTCCGCAAGGGCTCGGAGGCCGCCACACTCGCCGGGCTGGCGGGAACGCTGCTCCTCGGGCGGCGGTCCCGGGCCGGGGCCGCGGTGTCCGGGCTGGCGCTGCTGGCCGGGAGCCTGCTGCAGCGGCTCAGTGTGTTCGAGGCGGGCGTGGAGACGACGAAGGACCCGCGCTACGTCGTCGTCCCGCAGCGGGAGCGGCTCGAGGAGCGGCGCCGGGCCGAGGCCGCGGGGAGCTGACCCGGCTCGTCGCCCCGCGGTGTGCCCCCGGTGGCCTAGCCTGACCGGAGGGGGACGGCCGCGGATCATCGTGCGGCCGGGAGGGGGCGGGGCCGATGACGAGCAGGATCGTGCGTGGCCCGTCCATGGTCGACGTCGCCCGGCTCGCGGGGGTGTCGCACCAGACCGTGTCGCGCGTCCTCAACGACCACCCGAACGTCCGTGCCGGCACCCGCACCCGGGTCCGGTCGGCGATCGCGGAGCTCGGCTACCGGCCCAACCGGGCGGCACGCACGCTGGTCACCGGCCGTGACAGGACGATCGGGGTCGTCGCGCCGAGGTCCACTGAGTTCGGTCCGGTGTCGCTGCTCGCCGCTTTCGAGGATCATCTCGCCGAGGCCGGCTTCGACGTCACCGTGGTGCGGGCGCACGAGCGGGACGACGCCTCGGTGGGGGCCGGGATCGGGCGGCTGCTGGACTCGCAGGTGGCCGGCATCCTCGTCATCGCCCCACTGGTGTCGACCGCCGTGCCGGCGGACGAGGTCACCGCCGACGTCCCGCTCGTGGTGGTCGGCGGCGATCCCGCCCGCCCGCAGCTCCGGTCCTCGGTCGACCAGTTCGAAGGCGGCCGGCTCGCGACCGCACACCTGCTCGGCCTCGGCCACCGCACGGTGTGGCACGTCGGCGGGCCCGCCGAGTACCACGACGCGGCGCAGCGGGCCGAGGGCTGGCGAGCGGCGCTACACGCCGCCGGGTCCGAGATCCCACCGGTGGTTCCCGGGGACTGGAGCGCCGGCGCCGGGCACGTGGCCGGTCACTTGCTGGCCCGGATGCCGGAGGTCACCGCGGTGTTCGCCGCTAACGACGCCCTAGCCACCGGACTGCTGCACGCCTTCCACGAACTCGGCCGAGCAGTGCCGGGCGAGGTGAGTGTCGTCGGTTTCGACGACGCCCCGTCCTCGGCGCACCTCATCCCACCGCTGACCACGGTCCGGCCGGACTTCGGGGCCGTGGCCGGTGAGGTTCTCGATCTGCTGCTGAGCGACCTGCACCAGCGTGGGCGGGGGACCACCGAGGATCGCCGTGTCGCCCCGGTGCTCGTGCCCCGTTCTACTACGGCGCCACCGCAGCGTTAGCCGCGCCGCCAGCCCGGCATGTCACTGTCCGCCGAGACCGGTGGTCGCGATGCCCTTGACGATCTGACGCTGGAAGAACATGAACACGATCAGCAGCGGCGCCGCCGCGATCACCGCAGTGGCCATGCTCCTGGCGTAGTTCACGCCGTAGGCGTTCTGCACGGTCCCGACCCCGACCGGCATGGTCATCTGCGCGGGGTCGTTGGTGATGAGGAACGGCCACAGGAAGTTGTTCCAGGACCCGATGAAGGTGAAGATCGCGACCGCGACGAGGATCGACCGGGACAGCGGGAGCACGATGGTCCAGAACACCCGCAGGTGCGACGCGCCGTCGATGTAGGCGGCCTCCTCGAGCTCGCGCGGCACCATGTCGAAGAACCGCGTGAGGATGACGACGTTCACCGGGACGACGATCTGCGGCAGCACGATCCCCCAGATGTTGTCCACGAGGCCGAACGTCTGCATCTGCGAGTACAGCGGGATGACCAGGAGCTGCGCCGGGACCATGATCGCCGCGAGGGTGAGGACCTGGAGCAGCCGGCGCCCGGCGAAGTCGAGCCGGGACAACGCATACGCCGCCAGCGCCGAGATCACCACCGCGAGCACCGTCACCAAGGTGGACGACAGCAGGCTGTTGACCAGCCAGGTCGGCAGTCCCCCGGCCTGCAGCACCGAGACGTAGTGCTCCAGGGTGAACCCGTCGGACGGCCACACCCGCAGCGGTACCGACGCGGCGTCGTCCTCGGTCTTGAGCGAGGTCAGAAGACCCCACAGCAGCGGGACGAACCAGCTGGCCGCCAGGACGACGAGCACGAGGGCGACCATCACCCGGAACGCTGTCGAGGTTCCGAGCAGGCGGGCGCTCGAGCGCCTGCGCTCCTCGCGTCGCGCGGCCCGGGAGCCGGCGTCGGGGGCGGTCGTGTCGAGGAGGCTCATGACGACGGTCCCTTCCGCGACCGCAGCGCCCACACGGCGGACACCGCGACCACGACGACGAAGAAGATGAACGAGATCGCCGCGCCGTAGCCGATGCGGTACCCGGCGAACCCGACGTCGTAGACGTACTCCAGGATCGGCCGGGTCGAGCCGTTGGGACCGCCCTTGACCAGCAGGTAGATCTGATCGAACACCTTCATGGAGGCCAGCAGCTGCAGGAGCACGACCAGGCTCGTCGTCGGGCGCAGCATCGGCAGGGTGATCGCCCACGTCCGGCGCAGTGGTCCGGCCCCGTCCAGCGCCGCGGCCTCGTACAGCTGCTCGGGGATCGCCTGCAGCGCGGCGACGTAGAGTAGGAAGTTGAACCCTACCGTCCACCAGACGGTCAGGATCGCGATCGACCGCATCGCCACCGATTCCTCGGAGGTCCAGCCGACGGCGTCGATGCCGGCCAGCCCGAGGACGGTGTTGGCCAGGCCCGCCTCGCTCTGGTAGATCCACCCCCACAACGTGGTGACGACCGAGGACGCCAGCAGGAACGGCCCGAAGAAGGCCAGCCGCCACACCCACTGCCCCGGAAGACCCGCCGACACCAGGACGGCGAGGAGCAACGCCACCGCGACGAGCGGGATCACCGTGATCACGGTGAAGAACACGGTGTTCGCGAGGGAGGCCCACATCTCGGGATCGGTGAGCGCCTCGGTGTAGTTGTCGAAACCGACGAACCCACTGTTCTTACCGGTCAGGCTGGTGCCGGTGAAGCTGAGGTAGAACAGGTACAGGATCGGCCAGGCCAGGAACAGGGCGAAGGCGGCGACGTAGGGGGCGGAGAACCAGAGGCCCGTGACGGGACGGCGCCGTGGAGCCGGCCCGGCACCACGAGCCCCTCGGTCCGCCGCCACCGGAGCGGCGCTCGTGCGGGTCATCGCACCTCCTGTGGCTCGTGGTGACGGACGGTCGGTCTCACAGCGGATTGTCGACGGCGAGCATCGCCGTGATGTCGTCGAGCATCGCGGCGGACGTCGCGAGCGGGTCCGTGCGGCCCACGAACCCCTCGATGAGGCGGGACGACATCCGGTCCTGGAAGTCGCTGCCCCCGCCGGCGAACCACAGCGGTGGGTCCAGCACCACGCTCTCCGCGGCAGCCGCGTAACTGCTCTGCAGCGTCATCGACCGGTAGGCCGGCGTCCGGGTGAGGGGCTCGTAGCCGGGGACGTGACCGCCCTCCGCCCAGGTCAGTCCCTCCTTCACCAGCTCCGTGGCCAGCTGCTGGGACCGGGCGAGCCGCTCCGGGTCGACGTCGGACCGGGACGGCAGGACGAACGCGTGGGAGTCCGCGTAGGTCGCGGCCCGGCCGAACATCGTCGGCATCGGGGAGCCGGCGAGCCGCGGGAGCGCCTCCGCGAAGCTCGGCATCTCCCACTCCCCGGAGAGCGTCATCCCGGCCCGGCCCGCGCTGAACGCGGAGACCCCCGCGTCGTAGTCGAGGGTCGTCGACATCACCGTGTCGTCCATCGCCCCGGCGACGAACGCGATCACCGACGCGGCCGCGTCGACGTCCCACTCCGCAGCCGTACCGGTCTCGAACCGGTACGGCCCGCCGGTCTGGTTGTAGAGGCCCCAGAACAGCCGCCAGGCCTGCGCCTTGTCGTTGACGAACCCGAAGGCACAACCGATGTTCCCGGTCACCTCGGCCAGCTTGCGGTTCACCTCGACGAACTGCTCGGCCGACCGGATCGATGGCATCCGGCCGTCGGTGCCGAGCAACCCGGCCCGCTCGGCGAGATCGAGGTTGTAGAACGCGACGAACGGGTGCGTGTCGAGCGGGATCGCGTAGACGTGGTCGTCGACGGTGGCACTGCTCCACAACGCCTCGGTCGAGGTCGCCGCCGACACGCCGTTACGGGCGAGCAGATCGGGGTCGAACGGCTGCAGCAGCCCCGACGGTGCGTACCCGCCGAGCCGGGACATGTGCATCACGGCGAGATCGGGGGGCTCGTCACCGGCGGTCGCCATGGCGAGCTTGGTGTAATAGGCCGCGCCCCACTCCAGGCACACGTCGACGACGGTGAGGCCGGGATCCCGCGAGCGCGCCGCATCGAGCATGGACAGGAACTTCTCGCCGTCGGCTCCGCTGAACAGGTGCCACAGCTGCAACGGGCGACCTGCCCCGCCGCCGGCTCCGCACCCGGCGAGCACCGGGCCCGCCACCATCGCGGCGGCGACCCCGCCGAGTCCCCGCAGTACCGAGCGCCTCCCGACCGGCCTCTGGCTCAACTCGAACTCCTTCGTTCGCGGTGCGCGGCTCTCCTGCCGGCGACGTGGGGCCGAGGCGCCCCGGCTACCCCGTACCGGTGCGCAGGAGGATGCGGCTGCGGTAGGTGTTCCCCGGCCGGAGCTCGGTGGACGGGTAGTCCGCCCGGTTCGGGGCGTCCGGGAAGTCCTGCGGTTCGAGGCAGAAGGCAGCGCCGCGGGTCGCGGGCCCGCCGCCGGGGAACCGCACGGTGCCGTCCAGCATGTTCCCGGAGTAGAACTGGACGCCGGGCCGGTCGGTGAACACCGTCATCGCGCGACCCGACGGCCGGTCGACGACCCGGGCCGCCGCACGGAGACCGTCGACGACCGGTCCCTCGTCGTTGAGCACGAACGTGTGGTCGAACCCTCCGGCGACCTCCAGCTGCGGGTGGCCGGACGCGAGGCGGTCGCTCATGCGCACCGGGACGCGCAGGTCGAACGGCGTGCCGACGACCGGGGCCGGTGCACCGGGCAACGGGATCAGGCGGGTGTCGACCGGGAGGTAGTGGTCGCACCAGAGGGTCACGTCGCAGTCCTCCACCCCGCGTCCGCCGAGGGTGAAGTAGGTGTGGTTCGTCAGGTTCACCACCGTCGGCGCATCGGTGACGACGATGAACTCGACGAGGACGTCCGTGTCCGTCACCGTGTAGGCGACCGTGATGTCGAGGGTGCCGGGATAGCCGCCGGCACCGGCCGGGCTGGTGTGGGCGCACACCACGGTCCGGCCGCCCGGGACGTCGTGCACCGCACCGATCCGGAAATCGACGTGGTCGAGCCCGGCGCTCCCGCCGTGCAGCGACGCCCCGGCCTCGTTGCGGTCCAGCCGGTGCTCCCGGCCGGCCAGCCGGAAGCGCCCGTCGCTGATGCGGTTGGCATAGCGGCCGACGGTCGCGCCGCGGTACGCGGTGTCGGTCCGCGGGTCGGCACAGCCGAGCACCACGTCGCCGAGCCGGCCATGGCGGTCGGGTGCCCGCAACGCGGCGAGGCGTGCTCCGTGCGGGTCGACGACCGCCTCGATCGCACCGCCCGGGACGCGGAGGAGTACGGCACCCGGCGCGGACCGGTCAGCGCGCGGCGGCCGGACGGCGCCGGGGCGGGAGGCCGGCGAGGAGCTGCCGTGGCCGGCCGCGTCCGGGATCACACCGGAGTGATCCATTGCTGACCTCCTGTGGCGCTTCGCGGCGGGAGCGGTGATTGTTAACGCGAACATCAACGCCTGTCAATCACACTCCCAACCGCACCGGTCACTGGACCAACGGCAGTTCGAACGGCATATCGATCGGGTCCTCAAAAGATGTGATCGTTCTACTCGTTTCGATCGGATCTCGCGAACGACTCCGCAGCCGGCCTCCCGGCCGTCCGCACCGGGGAGGGGCAACGGCACGGTGACCGGATCCGGCGGTGACGTCACCGGTACCCGCACGGGGTGACCGGGGCCGGAACCACGTTCCCGTTCGACGCGCGCCGCCGCACCCGCGTTCCTAGGCTCGGGCCCGTGACGCACCACGACCTCGCCGTCATCGGCACCGGATCCGGCAACACGATCGTCGACCACCGGTTCGCCGGGCTCGACGTCGTCCACGTCGAGGCGACCCGGTTCGGCGGCACCTGCCTCAACGTCGGCTGCATCCCGACGAAGATGCTCGCCTACGCCGCCGAGGTCGCCGAGACGGTGCGGACGGCGTCGCGGTTCGGGATCGACGCTCGCATCGAGGGGGTCCGCTGGCCCGACATCCGGGACCGGGTCTTCGGCCGGCTGGACCCGATCGGCGACGAGGGCCGGGACCACCGCCGCGAGCACGGCACCGTGCACGACGGCTACGCCCGCTTCACCGGGCCGCGGGCCATGGCCGTCGACCTGCACGGGGGCGGGACCGCCGAGTTCACCGCCGACCGGATCGTGCTGGCCACCGGGGGCCGGCCGCTCGTGCCACCGCCGGTCGCGGAGTCCGGCGTCCCGTTCGACACCTCGGACACGATCATGCGGATCGACGAGCTGCCCCGGCACCTCGCGGTGATCGGCGGCGGCTACATCGCCGCCGAGCTCGCGCACGTCTTCGGCGGGCTCGGCTGCGAGGTCACCGTCGTCGAGGCGTCGGAGACGCTGCTGGGCGGGATGGACGAGACCGTCGTGGAGCGGTTCACCGCCGCCGTCCGGGAGCGGTTCACCGTTCACACCGGGCGCTCGGTGGAGAAGGTCACCGGCGGCGCCGGTGACGTCCGGCTGCACCTCGACGACGGCACCGAGATCCGGGCGGACCGGCTGCTCGTCGCCGCCGGGCGCGCCGCGAACAGCGACCGCCTCGACACCGGGCTCGGCGGCGTCGCCACCCGCGACGACGGCCGGATCCAGGTCGACGAGTACGGCCGGACCACCGCGGACGGCGTCTGGGCCCTCGGCGACGCCTGCACCGGGCACCCGCTCAAGCACGTCGCGAACCACGAGGCCGCCGTCGTCGCGCACAACCTCGCGAACCCAGACGACCTGCGGGCCTTCGACCACACCGCCGTCCCCGCCGCGGTGTTCACCACCCCGCAGATCGGCACCGTGGGCCGGACCGAGCAGCAGTGCCGCGAGGACGGCCTGGAGTACCGGGTGGGTCTGCACGACTACGCCGACGTCGCCTACGGCTGGGCGATGGAGGACCGGCACGGCTTCTGCAAGGTCCTGACCGCGCCGGACGGGACGCTGCTCGGGGCGCACCTGCTCGGCCCGCAGGCGTCCACACTGGTGCAGCAGCTGGTGCAGGCCATGGCGCTCGGTGCCGGGGCGGGACGGCTCGCGGACGTGCAGTACTGGATCCACCCGGCGCTCAGCGAGGTCGTCGAGAACGCGCTGCGGGACGCGGCCGAGGGGTAGCGGAACACCCCGGCGTCGCGGACGGTTGATCCCGGCATGTCGGACACCGAGCAGCCGGTCGTCACCCACGACCCCGTGCGCCGCCGTTACGAGATCGCCCTGGGCGGCGAGCGCGTGGGACTCGCCGCCTACACCGAGGACGGCGACCGGCGGATCTTCCACCACACCGAGGTCGACCCCGCGCTGCGTGGACGCGGCCTCGCCTCGACCCTGGTCGGGTTCGCCCTGACCGACACCCGCGACGCCGGGTGGCGGATCGTTCCGCAGTGCCCGTACGTGCAGCACTGGATCGCCTCGCACGAGGGGTTCGCGGACCGTGTGGAGGAGAGCGCATGAGCAACACCGAGACCGCGCCGGACCCGGTCGTCTGCGGCGGTGACGCCCCGGCCGTCGAGCTGGTGACGCCCCGCGAGGTCCCGCTGGGCGGGCCGCGCGCGATGACCGTGCGCCGGACGCTGCCCCGCCGCGTCCGCTCGCTGATCGGGGCCTGGTGCTTCATCGACCACTTCGGGCCGGACCGGGTCTCCGACACCGGCGGGATGGCCGTGCCGGGCCACCCGCACACCGGGCTGCAGACGGTGTCCTGGCTGTTCGAGGGCGAGGTGGAGCACCGCGACACCACCGGTGCGCACGCCGTCATCCGGCCCGGCGAGGTGAACCTGATGACGGCCGGGCACGGCATCGCGCACTCGGAGTTCTCGCTGCCGGGCACCGACGTGCTGCACGGGGTCCAGCTGTGGCTGGCGCTGCCGTCCGCGCACCGGCGGACCGCCCCGGCGTTCGAGCACCACGCACCGCCGCGGACCGATCTCGACGGCGCGGGCCTGCGCGTGTTCCTCGGGTCGCTGGCCGGTGTCACGTCCCCGGTCGCGACGTTCTCCCCGCTGCTCGGTGCGGAACTGGTGCTCCCGGCGGGCGGGTCGGTGGCGCCGGAGGTGTCGGCGTCGTTCGAGCACGGCGTGCTGGTCGACACCGGGACGGTCGACGTCTGCGGCACCACCGCGGGCCCCGGCGAACTGGTCTACCTGCCGCCCGGCCGGACGACCCTGCCGCTGCGGACCGGCGACGGCGCCCGGTTGCTGCTGCTCGGCGGCGAGCCGCTGGGCGAGCAGATCGTCATGTGGTGGAACTTCGTCGGCGCCACCCACGACGAGATCGCCGCACACCGGGCGGCGTGGCGGGCCGCCCGCGCGACCGGCGGGGACGCGCAGTTCGGCGCCTTCCCGGACGAGTGGGAGTCGACGCTGCCCGCACCGGAGCTGCCGAACGCCCGGCTCACCCCGCGGGAGTGACCGGGGCGTCGCCGGTCACCCGGAACCAGCGGCTGACCGGCCACTCGACGAACCCGGCGGCGGCGTAGACCGCCCGGGCCGGGGCGTGGCCGGGATCGCCGCCGGTCTCGACCATGACCGAGGTCGCGCCCCGCCCGGCCAGCAGGTCGAACGCGTGCCGGGTCAGTGCGGTGCCGATGCCCCTGCGCTGCGCGGCCGGGTCGACGGCCAGGATGTCGATCTCCCCCAGTCCCTCGTCGCGCATCGCGACGGCGACGAAGCCGACGACGGCGCCGTCGGTCTCGGCGACCCGGGCGTCGGCGGGGGCCGCACACACCCGCTCGACCGCGGCGCGCTGGGCGGCGGCCCACCCGTCGGGGTACTGGACGTCGTAGACGCCGGACGGACGCAGGATCGAGCGGACGGACGCGAACACCGGCTCCCAGGCCCGCAGCGCGAGGGCGACGAGGGCGTCCCGGTCGGCGGGGTCGAGCTCTCGGATCAGCATGACGCCGCATCCTCGCCGGGCCCGCGCGGGGGCGCACCCCGGATTCAGGCGTGGTCGGCGCGCACCACCGCGACCACCCGGCGGAGCTGTTCGAGCAACAGGTCGGGGCCGCGCCCGTCCGGCTCGACCTCGACGTCGACCCGCCCGACGTCTCCCGACAGGTCGGCGCGCAGGTCACGGACGGCGTAGCGGCGCGACCGCAGCGTGGTGAGCACCTTGATCAGCCCGTCGTCGCCGCCGGTCACCAGCAGGGTGTAGGCGTGCACGGACGCGCGGGGGCGGGCGTCGGGGGTGGCGGTGAGGGTGTCCATCGGATCTCCCGGGGCAGCGGTACGGGGATCCGGCCAGGTCCGGTGCGCAGTCGTGGGGCCGCACGAACGGGCCGCGCGCCGGCGACCTGGTTCAGCCGGCGCGCCGGGTAATCACCTGCGCACGCACGAGGGCAGGGTAGCAGTGCCCCGCCGCTGCCCGGCGACGGCGGAACTCCGGATCGGGCCCGGGGCGGGATGGTGCCGGGATAGATTGGGCGCCCGTTTCGATCCCGGAGGACCACGTGGCACGACCGGCCTGGGGCCGCCTGTCCGTCCTGCTCGCGCTCGTCGTCGCCGTGTCGGCGGGGTGCGGGGCCGAGGAGCCGCCGCCGGGGCCGTTCCCGCCGCGGCCGCAGGACATCGCGGTCGACCGGCTCGATCCGTGTCAGGGGATCACCGCGGCGAAGGCGTCCGAGCTGGGGACGAGGGGGGCTGCGCGATCGACAGACGAGGAGGACGCGCCGGCTGCCAAGATCCAGGGAGCACGGACCCGCAGCTGTAGCTGGTCCAACCTCAGCGACTACACGAGCTACAGCGTGTCGTTCATCGACCGGGAGGTGACGAACGGTCACGGTGCGGCCATCGGTAACGGCACGATCGATCAGGTCGCCGGCTATGGGGTCGTTCGGCAGGAGGACGACGGGGCCAACGCCTGCCGCATCTCGGTGGATGCCGGTCACGATCGGACCTTCCGGGTGGACGTCCTGTCGCGTGGGGACGTCGTCGGGCAGCCCGTGTCCATGACCGACGTGTGCCGGAGTGCGGCTGATGTCACGTCTCACGTGATCGAGACCTTGCGCGCGCTGAGCTGATGACGGGTTTGCTCCCGCGACCACGATCCCCTGTTCCGCCTCGGCGACCACCACGGATCCCCTAGCTTATCGCCATGACTCAGGCGCACGAGCCGCGTGGAACGGAATCCGACAGCCTCATGGTGCAGGTCGACCGGGACAACGTGCTCGGGATCTGCAGCGAGCTGCGCTATCAGGTCGAGCAGATGTACACCGCTCTGGAGACAGCGGACCGAAATGCGGTGCAACCGCCGTGCGGAGACGATCCTGTCTCGATCGACGCGGCCAGAGCGTTCGACGCCAAGATCGAACAGATTCGCGACGTGCACTGGGCACATCTCGCCGAGATCGAGAGAGCGATCGGACGGCTGCGCGAGGCCGCAGCCGAGTACGGCTTCACCAACGATGACATCGAGGCGTCGTTCAAGGCTGAGCTCCCGGGTATGCAGCAACGGCACGCTGACGTCCGCGCCGCCCGAGCAGCCGCACTGTGAGCAATCGATGATCATCGGGTGCAACAACTTCTCGGCGTTCGACCTCCCGACGAAGATCAGCTGGGTTCAGGATAAGCCCGGACGGTCTGCCTCGGACGGTAGAGCCGAGAACCTGACCACGCTCAGTACCTCGCTCGCTATTGCCGGCGGTGGTGTGGATCAGGGAATTGGCAGGTTCGGCACCGCCTGGCGCGGCCCGGCCGCCGATGCCGCCACGACCTCGCTGACCGGTATCGCGCAGGGCGTGGGCGACACCGCGACCGTCGCCGCGAACGGTGCAGGGCGGCTCGGTGACCACGGCTCGTCGTTCGAGTACCTGCGTCCGCTGGTCGACAGCGGTCGTTACGTCGACCCGAACCAGTACAGCTGGATCCAGCGGGCCGGGGACAACATCAGCGAGTCCTGGCAGTCGTTGTGGGGCAACGGCGCAGATCACGTGACCATCGCCGAACGCAACGCGGCCACCGACGCCGAGGTCGACCGGGCCTTCACACGCTACGAGAACGACACCTTCGACATCAACGAACGCTTCACGACCGCGAGCGCCCCACCCGCTCCCGGTGGCAGCGGTGTCCCCGGTGGCGCCGGCGGGATCGGTGGCCCCGGTGGTGCGGGTGCGGGCGGTATCGGCGGTGTCTCGTCCGGCGGCCCCGCGGCCGGTGGCGGTGGCGGCACGGCGGACGCTCCCGGTGCCGGGCCCGTGGCTCCGCCCTCACCCGGCGGTGGGCTCCCCGACGGTGGTGGAGCTCCGGCTCTCGGCCCGGCCGCGGTCGGCGGTGCACCGGGCCCGGCCGGCGCGGCCGAGACCGGGCCGGGCGGCGGCGGGCCCGCACTGCGCCCGACCGACGCCGGGCCGGGCGGCGGGACCGCGAACGGCACCGGATCCGGCAGCGGCGCGGCCGCGGGCGGCCCGGCTCCGAACGGCACCGGGACCGGGACCGGCGGCGCGGGGATGGTCGGCGGCGCCCCCGGCAGCGGGGTGCGTGCCCCGGGGGCCGACCGCGTCCCGGGGGCCGGGTCCCGTGTGCCCGGCCCGGCTGCGGACCGGATCCGCAGCGATCTCGGTACGAGGTTCGGTGACACCGCCCGCCGCCAGCAGCTGCTCAACCAGCCGGGACCCACGGCACCGTTCGGCCGCGGCACCGTCGGCGGGGCGACGCCGGGTGCGGGCCGCGGCGCCCTGTTCGGCGGGGGCGGCACCGGATGGGGTGGCCCGGGTGCCGGTGGCGGGGTCTGGGCGCCCGAGCCGCGTACGGGCCTCCCCCGGGCCGGTTTTGCCGAGGGTCAGCCCGTCCGCCCCGGCGATCCGGCGACCGGCCGCGGTGCCGGCGGCGGGCAGCCCGGCGGGTACGGCCCGATGATGGGCGGCGCGGGGGCCGGGACCAGCGGCGGCCAGGAACACCGCAACCGCTACATCGTCCCCACCACCGAGTTCTTCGACCTCGACCTCGAGGTCACCGACGCCGTCCTCGGCCCGGACGACACCCCCCGCTGACCCCTCACCACCCCGGGACCGGCCCACTCATGGAGCAAGAGCCTCGTGTGAGCAGGCCGAAGCTCCATGAGTGCGAACCGGCGGGCTCCGGTGGGCGCGGGCCGGGTGCGGGCCGGGTGCGGGGGCGGTGGCCGGGGAGGCGCAGGATGGCCGTCGTGCGGTACGTGGCGATCGGCGACAGCTTCACCGAGGGCGTGGGTGACGAGGACGGGTCGGGTGAGCCCCGCGGCTGGGCCGACCGGGTCGCGGCGGGACTGGCCGGCGCGTCCGGCGGGCCCGTGTCGTACGCGAACCTCGCGGTCCGCGGCCGGCTGCTCGACGACATCGTCGGCCCGCAGCTGGAGGCCGCGCTCGCCCTGGACCCGCTGCCGACGCTGATCACGCTGAACGGCGGCGGCAACGACATGCTGCGGCGGCACACCGACCTCGACGATCTGACGGCCCTCACCACCCACGCCGTGCGCCGGTGCGCGGAGACCGGCGTCCGGCTGCTGCTGATCAGCGGCGCCGACCCGTCGGCGGGCCTGCCGATGGGCCACGTCGTGCACCGCCGGGCGGCCGCCCTGACCGTGGCCGTCGCGGAGCTGGCCGCCACGCACGGGCTGGGGATGGCCGACGTCTTCGGCGACGCCGAGATCCGCCGGCCCGGCTACTGGTCGCCGGACCGCCTGCACCTGGGCCCGGCCGGGCACGTGCGGGCGGCCGGGCTGGTGCTCGACGCGCTCGGCGTCCGCGGGTCGGTCCCCGCGCCGCAGCTCCTGCCGGACGCGCGCCGGGGCGTCCGGACCGAACTGGCGTACTACCGCGAGCACGTCCTGCCCTGGATCAGACGGCGGCTGCGGCACCGGTCCTCCGGCGACGGCCGGGTCGGCAAGCACCCCACCTGGACGACGGTCACCGCCTGAGCCCGGTCAGGCGCGCGGCTCCCGGAGATCCCGGAGCCGCTGCAGCTTGCCGACCGACCGTTCCAGCGTCTCCGGATCGACGATCTCGCAGGTCACCGTGACGCCGACGGCCTCCTTGACCGCCCGCACCAGGTCCGCGGCCGCGCGCTCGCGACGCTCGGCCGGCGCGTCCGGGCGGGCCTCGACCCGCACCGCGAGCGCGTCCATCCGGCCCTCGGTGGTCAGCACCAGCTGGAAGTGCGGCGCGCACCCCGGGGTGCGCAGGACGATCTCCTCGATCTGGGTCGGGAAGACGTTCACCCCGCGCAGGATGATCAGGTCGTCGGACCGGCCGGTCACCCTCGCCATCCGGCGCATCTGCGGACGCGCGGTGCCCGGCAGCAGCGTCGTCAGGTCCCGGGTGCGGTAGCGGATGATCGGCAGCCCCTCCTTGGTGAGGCTGGTGAACAGCAGCTCGCCCTCCTCGCCGTCGGGCAGCGACGTGCCGTCGAGCGGGTCGACGACCTCGGGCAGGAAGTGGTCCTCCCAGACGTGCAGGCCGTCCTTGGTCTCCACGCACTCCTGCGACACGCCGGGTCCCATGACCTCCGAGAGCCCGTAGATGTCGACGGCGTGGATGCCGGTACGTTCCTCGATCTCGGTGCGCATCCGCTCGCTCCACGGCTCGGCGCCGAAGATCCCGACCTGCAGAGCGGTGCTGCGCGGGTCGACGCCGCGGCGCTCGAACTCGTCGATCAGGGTGAGCATGTAGCTCGGCGTCAGCATGATGATCTCGGGCTGGAAGTCGACGATGAGCTGCACCTGGCGCGGGGTCATCCCGCCGGACATCGGGATGACGGTCGCGCCGAGCTTCTCCGCGCCGTAGTGCGCGCCCAGCCCGCCGGTGAACAGCCCGTACCCGTACGCGACGTGCACCCGGTGCCCCGGGCGCCCGCCCGCCGCCCGGATCGAGCGGGCCACCAGCGTCGCCCAGTTGTCGACGTCGCCCGCGGTGTACCCGACGACGGTCGGCCGCCCGGTCGTCCCGGACGAGGCGTGAATCCGCGCGATCTGCTCCCGGGGCACGGCGAACATGCCGAACGGGTAGCTCTCGCGCAGGTCGGCCTTCGTGGTCGTGGGGAACTTCGCGATGTCGGCGAGCTCGCGGCAGTCGTCGGGGTGCACACCGTGCGCGTCGAAGGCCGCCCGGTAGTGCGGGACCCGGGTGTAGGCGTGCCGCAGTGTCCACTGCAGACGCTGCAGCTGCAGCGCGCGCAGCTCGTCGAGCGACATCCGCTCGGCCGGGTCCAGCAGCTCCGCGGCCGGTGCGTCCCCGGTCGCCGTGCTCATCGCTTCGCCACCAGGGTCAGCACGTCGTAGCGGGCGACAGACTCGCCGTCCTGGCGGGTCACGTCGGCGTCCCAGCGGACCTCGCCGTGGTCCGCGGACTGGCGCGGGGTGATCTGCTTGCAGGTCAGCGTCACCGTGAGCTCGTCGTCGAAGCGGACCGGGGTGAGGAACCGCAGCCCGTCGACGCCGAAGTTCGCCAGCACCGGGCCGGGGTCCGGATCGACGAACAGGCCCGCCGCCAGTGACACGACGAGGTAGCCGTGCGCGACCCGCTGCCCGAACAGCGGGTTGGCCGCGGCGGCCGCCTCGTCGGTGTGGGCGTAGAAGGTGTCTCCGGTGAACTCGGCGAAGTGCTCCACGTCGCCCTGGGTGACCCGGCGCGGGCCGGCGACGAGGCTGTCCCCCGGCCGCAGCTCCTCGAGGTGCTTGCGGAACGGGTGGACACCGTCGTCGTGCCGCCGGGCCCCGGCCACCCAGCGGCCGGTGATCGCGGCGAGCGAGTCGGGGTCGGCCTGGACGGCGGTGCGCTGCATGTGGTGCAGGACGCCGCGGATCCCGCCCATCTCCTCGCCGCCACCGGCGCGGCCCGGACCGCCGTGCACCAGCTGCGGCAGCGGGGACCCGTGCCCGGTGGACTCGGCGGCGTCGCGGGCGTTGAGCACGTGCACGCGGCCGTGGAACGGGGCGATGCCGAGCACGACGTCCCGGACGAACCCCGGGTCGGCGCTCACCACGGACCCGGCCAGCGAGCCCTGGCCGCGGGCCGCGTACTCGACGAGCTGCGCGGTGCCGTCGTACGGCAGGACGGTGGCGACCGGGCCGAACGCCTCGACCTCGTGCGGCGCGGCGTGGTCGGGGTCGCCGAGCAGCAGCAGCGGGGAGACGAAGGCGCCCCGGTCGGCGTCGGCACCGGTCACCGCCACCCGGTCCGGGTCGCCGGACACGATCCGGCCGGCGCCCTGCAGGGCCTTGATGCTGCGCCGGACCTCCTCGCGCTGGTCGAGGCTCGCCAGGGCGCCCATCGTGACGCCCTCGGCGTCCGGTGCGCCGACCACGACCCGGGCCAACCGCTCCGACACCGCACCGACCACGGCGTCGACGTGCTCGCGCGGCACGAACGCGCGCCGGATCGCCGTGCACTTCTGGCCGGCCTTCACCGTCATCTCGGTGCTCAGGGCCCTGACGAACAGGTCGAACTCCGGCGTCCCCGGACCGGCGTCCGGACCGAGCGCGGCCAGGTTCAGCGAGTCGGCCTCGGCGGAGAACCGGACCGCGTTGCGGACGATGGACGGGTGGCTGCGCAGGGTCTGCGCGGTCGCCGCGGACCCGGTGAAGGAGACCAGGTCCTGGCCGGTGAGGTGCTCGAACGCGTCGCCCAGCGAGCCGGCGACGAACTGCACCGCCCCGTCCGGGAGCAGCCCGGAGCCGACGATCAGCTCCACCAGCCGCGCGGTCAGGAACGCCGTGGGCGACGCGGGCTTGATCAGCGTCGGCACGCCGGCGAGGAAGGCGGGCGCCAGCTTCTCCAACGGACCCCACACCGGGAAGTTGAACGCGTTGACCTGCACCGCGACCCCGTGGCGGGGGGTGAGCACGTGCTGGCCGAGGAACGTGCCGCCGCGGCCCAGCGGCTCCACGGCGCCCTCGACGAACACGGTGTCGGCGGGCAGCTCGCGCTTGGCCTTCGAGGCGTACGCGAGCAGGACGCCGATGCCCCCGTCGACGTCGAACCGCGAGTCGGCGAGCGTCGCGCCCGTGCGGGCCGAGACGGCGTAGAGCTCGTCGCGGTGCTCGCGCAGGTGCTGGCCGAGGGCCTTGAGCAGCGCGGCACGCTGGTGGAAGGTGAGCTCGCGCAGGGCCGGGCCGCCGGTGCGCCGTCCGTGGTCGAGCGCCGCACCGAGGTCGAGGCCGTCCGCGGAGATCCGCGCGATCTCCGCTCCGGTCACCGCGTCGTGCAGCGGGCGCCCGTCCCCGGAGCCGGTGCACCAGGATCCGGCGAGATGGCTGCGGAGCACCGGGGTACTGGACTGGGGCATCGACAGGACCTCCGTCGTTCGTCAATGAACCGACCGTTCGTTCGGCTGAACCTAGCATCGGCGGCCCCGGGCGGCCAGCACTCGGACATGACCGACCGTTCGGTCGGCGGCTAGGCTGGCCCGATGGCCGACTCCGACCCCGCAGTGCTCGTCGACCGCGACACCGTCGATCCCGCCGTCGCGGTGCTGACGCTGAACCGGCCCGCGACCTACAACGCGCTCTCCGTCGACCTCAAGGAGACGTTGCTGACCGCGGTCGCCGGGGTCGCCGGGGACGAGTCCGTGCGTGCCGTGGTGCTCACCGGGTCCGGGCGGGCGTTCTGCGTCGGGCAGGACCTCGGCGAGCACGCCGCCGCGCTCCGGGCGGACGCCGGGACCGCGCTGGACACCGTGCGGGAGCACTACAACCCGCTGGTGCTGGCGCTGTCCGGGACCCCGAAGCCGGTCGTGGCGGCGATCAACGGCCCCTGTGTCGGCGCCGGCCTGGGGCTGGCGCTCGCCGCCGACCTGCGGGTGGCCGCCGCCGGGGCGACGTTCGGCACGGCGTTCACCGGGATCGGGCTCTCCGCCGACAGCGGCCTGTCGGCGAGCCTCGCACACGCCGTCGGCGTCTCCCGGGCGACCGAGCTGCTGCTGCTCGGCGAGCGGTTCACCGCCGAGGACGCCCGGGACTGGGGCCTGGTCCGCGACGTCGTCGACGGCCCGGACCTGCTGGAGTCCGCACTGGTGCTCGCCCGCACGCTGGCCACCGGTCCGACCCGGGCCTACGCCGAGGTGAAGAGCGCGATCCGGTTCGGCGCGGTCAACGAGCTGCCCGCCGTGCTGGAGCACGAGGCCGACGCCCAGGTCCGGCTGGCCACGACCGCGGACCACCGCGGCGCCGTCGAGGCGTTCGTCGCCAAGCGGACGCCGACCTTCGAGGGCCGATGAGCACCGCGCCGGTCCGCCGGGCGCGGCGCCCGAGCGGCGGCCGCGACCAGCTCCTCGAGACCGCGGTCGGCGAGTTCAACGCCCGGGGCTACGACGCGACGTCGATGGAGGACCTGTCCCGCGCGGCCGGGATCACGAAGTCGTCGTTCTACCACCACTTCGCCGGCAAGGAGGCGTTGCTGCGGGCCGCACTGGAGCGCGCCGTCGACGGCCTGTTCGGCGTCCTGGACCTGCCCGGCGCCCGGGAGGGCTCCCCGTCGGACCGGCTCCGGGTGATCGTCGGCGAGCAGGTCGGGGTGCTGATGGCCGAGCTGCCCTACGTGACCCTGCTGCTGCGGGTCCGCGGGAACACCGAGACCGAGCGCTGGGCCCTGGAGCGCCGCCGGGCGTTCGACGGGGTGGTCACCGGGATCGTCCGGCAGGCGGTGGAGGCCGGGGAGGTCCGGTCCGACGTCGACCCGGCCCTGGCCGCGCGCCTGCTGTCCGGCCTGGTCAACTCGATGGTCGAGTGGTACCGCCCCGGCAACGGCACCCTCCCCGACGACGTGGTCCGGGCCGCCTTCACCGGTATCGTCCCCCCGAACTGACCGGTGGGCGTTGCGTACGGGTTCACGCCGGAGCCGCTGCGTGACGCTCGATGAGGTAGCGCACCCGACCTGCCAGGTGGGCCGGGCGGTGGAGGACCTCGGGGGCCTCCGGGCGGAGGATGTGCCAGCCGCGGACGCTCAGGTACTGCTGGCGCTCCAGGTCCGCCCGGGCACGGGACGGGGTGAGGTGGTGACGGCCGTCGTACTCGATGCCGAGCCGGAACCGCGGGTAGGCGAGATCGATCCGGTACGGCCCGACCGGGTACTGCGACACCGGCGCGGGGAGCCCGCCGTCGTGCAGGGCGAGCCGGGTCCTGGACTCCATCGGGGACTCGGCGAGTGGGTCGGCCAGCGCCACGACCGCTGCGAGCCTGCGAACGCCCCGGACGCCGGGGTGCCGGGCGGCGAGCCCGAGCACCGCGTCCGGGGCGAAGCCACCGACCCTCGCGAGAGCGTCGAGCGCGACGACGGCCGGGTCCCGCTCCTCGCGGCGCGCCAGGTCGAACGCGGTCCGCAGCGCCGTCGTCACCAGCACGGTGTGGCCGGGCACGAACCGGTGCCGGCTCCCTGGGACCGGAATCCGCACACCGCCGGCCACCTCGTCCGGACGGACACCGCCACGATGGACCCGCAGGCCCTCCTGCACCCGGCGGCTCCCTCCCGGGACCAGCACCTCCGCGGGAACCCCACGTGGCGCACAGTCCGCGCCGAGCATCTCCGCCGCCGACCAACCGGCCAGAACACCCCGGGTGATCACCGGCTCGGCGCCGGCCCGGTGCCGAGCACCCACGGCGAGGGCGGCGGCCTCACACAGCTGCAGGTAGGTCGGCTCGGTGCCGGCGAGTACGTGCACTCCTCTCAACAGTCGACGGAACCGGGGCCCGCGTAACTCCGCCCGGGTCAGCAGACCGTCCCGGACCGCGTCCGCCCCCACGAAGGGCCTGGAGACATCCATGCCCCTTGGACGGCACCGCCACCGGAGCCGGTTCCACCCGATCGTCGAGCGGTACGCCCGGGCGATCGTCGCGACCAGAACGCAACGGCCGATGGCGGGGTTGCGGGCGGCGGGAGGCTGAGCCACACTGACAGCCGAACGAACATTCGGTACGTTCGGTACGGAGGTGTCCCGTGACGAGCACCGCGCCATCCGAGGCGGAGCTGGAGGAGCGCTTCGCCGCGACCATCGCGGCGGACCGCCGGATCGAGCCGAGGGACTGGATGCCCGAGGCCTACCGGCGCACGCTGATCCGCCAGATCGCCCAGCACGCGCACTCGGAGATCATCGGGATGCAGCCGGAGGGGAACTGGCTGCTCCGCGCCCCGTCCCTGCGGCGCCGGGCGATCCTCCTGGCCAAGGTGCAGGACGAGGCGGGCCACGGCATGTACCTCTACGCCGCGGCCGAGACCCTCGGGGTGGACCGCGAGGAGCTCACCGAGAAGCTGATCGAGGGCCGGCAGAAGTACTCGTCGATCTTCAACTACCCCACGCTGAGCTGGGCGGACATCGGCGTGATCGGCTGGCTGGTCGACGGCGCGGCGATCGCGAACCAGGTGCCGCTGTGCCGCTGCTCCTACGGCCCGTACGCCCGGGCGATGATCCGCATCTGCAAGGAGGAGTCGTTCCACCAGCGGCAGGGCTACGAGTCGCTGCTCGCGCTGATGAACGGCACCGAGGAGCAGCGGGCCATGGTGCAGGAGGCCACGGACCGGTGGTGGTGGCCGTCGCTGATGATGTTCGGCCCGGCCGACGGCGCCTCCCCCAACACCCGGCAGTCGATGGCCTGGGGCATCAAGCGGCACACCAACGACGAGCTGCGCCAGCGGTTCGTCGACATGACCGTCCCGCAGGCCGCGGCCCTGGGCGTGACGCTCCCCGACCCCGACCTGCGCTGGAACGGCGAGCGCGGCGCGCACGACTTCGGCGAGCCGGACTGGTCGGAGTTCCAGGCCGTCGTCTCCGGGGCGGGGCCGGCGAACCGGCAGCGGCTCGCCCACCGGCGGCGTGCCCACGAGAACGGTGCCTGGGTGCGCGAGGCGGCCCGGGCGTACGCGGACAAGCAGGACGCACGGGGGGCACGGTCGTGAGCGAGCAGGACATGACCGCGGAGGGCGGCCACGGCGCCGTCCCGACGACGGGGGTCGAGACCGGCTCCGGCGAGCGGCCGAGCCGCCGGGCCTGGCCGCTCTACGAGGTGTTCGTACGCGGCAAGCGCGGGCTCAACCACGTGCACGTCGGCTCCCTGCACGCCGCCGACGACGAGATGGCCCTGCACAACGCGCGCGACGTCTACACCCGCCGTAACGAGGGCGTCTCGATCTGGGTGGTGCGGGCGGACGCGATCGCCGCGTCCAGCCCGGACGAGAAGGACCCGTTCTTCGCCCCGAGCGCGGACAAGATCTACCGGCACCCCACGTTCTACGCGATCCCGGAGGAGGTGCCGCACCTGTGACCGGGAACGTCTACGACGCCCTCACCGAGGACTCCGACGACCCGCGCTGGGCGTTCGGCTCCGGTTTCGACGAGGTCGAGGCGGACCTCACCGCCCCGGTCCCCGGCGGCGCCGACCCGGCCGATCTGGCGGCGTACTGCCTGATGCTGGGCGACGACGCGCTGCTCGTCAGCCACCGCCTCACCGAGTGGGTCTCGAACGCCCCCGAGCTGGAGGAGGAGGTCGCGCTCGCCAACACCGCGCTCGACCTGCTCGGCCAGGCCAGGGTGCTGCTGGCCCGCGCCGGGCACCTGCTGGGTACCGACGAGGACGCGCTCGCCTACCGCCGCGACGGCTCCGGTTTCCGCTGCGTCGCGCTCGCCGAGCCGTCCGACGACCTGGACTTCGCCCGGTGCATCGCCCGGCTGCTGGTGTTCTCCTCCTGGCGGCTCGCCCTGCTGCACCGGTTGCAGGCCTCGGCCGACCCGGTGCTCGCCGCCGTCGCGGCGAAGGGGGTCAAGGAGGTCACCTACCACCGCGACCACGCCGCCCGCTGGACGCTGCGCCTCGGCGACGGCACGCCCGTCTCGCACACCCGGATGCAGGACGCGCTGGAGCGGGTGTGGCCGTTCCTCGACGAGCTGTTCCGGACCAGCGCGGTCGAGCGGCGGCTGGTCGACGCCGGTGTCGCGGTCGACCCGGCGACCACCCGCGACGAGGTGCACACCGTCCTCGACCAGGTGCTCGCCCGGGCCACGCTCACCCGTCCCGACGTCCCGCCGATGGGCACCGTCGGGGGCCGCGGCGGGCGCGACGGCCTGCACACCGAACACCTGGAGCCCGCGCTCGCCGTGCTGCAGAGCCTGGCCCGGAGGCACCCGGGGGCGACGTGGTGACCGGGGCCCGCGCGGTCGTCGCCCGGGTCACCGATCCCGAGATGCCGATGCTCACCCTCGACGACCTGGGCGTCGTCCGCTCAGTGACCGAGTCCGGCGCGGGCGTGACGGTGACGATCACCCCGACCTACTCCGGCTGCCCGGCGGTCGAGGAGATGCGGACCGACATCTCCCGCGGCCTCACCGAGGCCGGGTACGGGCCGGTCGAGGTGCGCACGGTGTTCGCCCCGGCCTGGAGCACCGACTGGATCAGCGAGTCCGGCCGGCGCAAGCTCGCCGAGGCCGGGATCGCCCCGCCCGGCTCGGCGCCGCGGCCCGCGCCGGGCCCGGTCCCGCTCACCCTCGACGCACCCCGGACGGCCGTACGCTGCCCGCAGTGCGGGTCACCGGCCACCGAGGAGCTGTCGCGCTTCGGCCCGACCGCGTGCACCGCGCTGCGCCGCTGCACCACCTGCCGGGAGCCGTTCGAACACATGAAGGAGATCTGATGGCCGAGCCGGCCGCCCGTCGTCGCGGCGCCGCCTGGCAGGCCAGGGCCAACCGGGCGGCCGGGCGCAGCACGCTCGAGCTGGACGACGAGATCGACGCCCTGCTCGCCGCGGACACCCCGGACGCCGCGCCCGGCTTCCACCGGCTCGTCGTGTCCGATGTGGACAGGCTGTGCGACGACGCGGTGGCCGTCACCTTCGACGTGCCGGACGACCTGCGCGCGCACTACGCGTTCCGGCCCGGCCAGTACCTGACCCTGCGCACCCGCACGGACGCCGGGGAGGAACGCCGGTCCTACTCGATCTGCGCCCCGGCCGGGTCCGCGCCGCGGGTCGGCGTGCGCCGGGTGGACGGGGGCCTGTTCTCCGAGTGGCTGGTCGACCGGGTGGCGCCGGGCGACGTCGTCGAGGTCGGCCCGCCGTCCGGGGGCTTCACCCCGGAGCTCGCCGCCGGCACCCACCACGGCCTCATCGCCGCCGGGTCCGGCATCACGCCGGTGCTGTCGATCGCCGCGTCGCTGCTCACCGCGCACGCGGACACCCGGGTCACCCTGGTCTACGGCAACCGGCGCACCGACACCGTCATGTTCACCGAGGAGATCGCCGACCTCAAGAACCGCTACGGCCCACGCCTGCACCTGGTGCACGTGCTGTCCCGGGAGCCCACCGAGGTCGAGATCGTGGGCGGCCGCCTGGACGCCGGCCGGTTGCGCGCGCTGCTGACCGCCCTGGTGGACGTCGACGGCGTCGACGAGTGGTGGCTGTGCGGCCCGCTGGGCATGACCGAGGACGCCCGCACCGTGCTCGCCGGACTCGGTGTGCCGCGCGGGCAGGTGCACCGCGAGCTCTTCCACGTCGACGAGCCCCCGCCCGAACCGCACCGGCCGGAGCGGACCGCCCCCGCGGACGGCTCCGCCAGCGAGGTCACCGTCGTCCTCGACGGGCGGTCGACCACGCTGTCGCTCCCCCGTGACGAGGCGGTGCTCGACGCCGCCCAGAAGGTCCGCGGCGATCTGCCGTTCGCCTGCAAGGGCGGGGTCTGCGGGACCTGCCGGGCCCGGGTGACCGGCGGCGAGGTGGAGATGCGCCGCAACTACGCACTGGAGGACGACGAGGTCGCCGCCGGGTTCGTCCTCACCTGCCAGGCCCGGCCGGTGACGGAGAAGGTCACGATCGACTACGACACCTGAGCCCGTAGGGTCGCCGGTGTGTTCGTGAAGGTGTGTGGCCTGCGTACCGCCTCCGACGTCCGGGTCGCCGTGGACTCCGGTGCCGATGCGATCGGCGTGGTCGTGCACCCGCCGAGCCCGCGCTACGTCGACCCGGCGACGGCACGGGACCTGGTCGCCGCGGTGCCGTCGTCGGTGCTGTCGGTGGTCGTCGTCGCCGACCACACCGCGGCCGACGCCGCGGCGCTGACCCGCGAGATCGGCGCCGACGTGCTGCAGCTGCACGGGCGCTACACCGCGGAGGACTTCGCCGTCGCCGCCGCCGTCCCGGTCCGTCTCTGGCGCGCCACCTCGCTCGACCAGGATCCGGACCTGCGCGTCGGTGCCTACGGCGAGGAGGTCCTGCTGCTCGACTCGCCGGTCGCCGGGTCCGGCGAGACCTGGGACGCCGCCGCCATGGACCGGCGCCCGGACGGCCGCTGGCTGCTCGCCGGCGGGCTCGGCCCGGACACCGTCGCGGACGCCGTGCGCCGGGTCCGGCCGTGGGGGGTGGACGTCTCCAGCGGGGTCGAGTCGGCCCGCGGGGTCAAGGACCACGGGCGGATCGCGGCGTTCGTCGACGCCGCGAAGGACGGCGGCCTGCAGTGACCGGGCTGCCGCTGGACGGGATCCTCGTCGTCTCCTGCGAGCAGGCCGTCGCCGCCCCGCTGGCGACCCGGCACCTCGCCGACCTCGGCGCCCGGGTGATCAAGATCGAGCGGCCGGGCACCGGCGACTTCGCCCGCGGCTACGACGAGACCGTGCGCGGGCTGTCCAGCCACTTCGTCTGGCTGAACCGCTCCAAGGAGTCGGTCGCGCTGGACCTCAAGGACCCGGCGGACCTGGCGACCGTGCTGCGGCTGCTCGACCGCGCCGACGTCTTCGTGCAGAACTTCGCCCCGGGTGCGGCGGAGCGGCTCGGCCTCGGTGCCGCGGCGCTGCGCGAGCACCGCGGGCGGCTCGTCACCTGCTCGATCTCCGGGTTCGGCCCGGACGGGCCGTACCGCGACGCCAAGGCCTACGACCTGCTCGTCCAGTCCGAGGCGGGCCTGGTGTCGATCACCGGGACCGAGGACGCCCCGGCCAAGAGCGGCATCCCGGCCGCCGACATCGGAGCCGGGATGTACGCGTTCAGCGGCATCCTCGCCGCGCTCTACGAGCGCGAACGCACCGGTCGCGGCACCGAGCTGGAGGTCAGCCTGTTCGACTCGCTCGTCGAGTGGATGGGGTACCCGCTCTACTACGCCGGGTACGGCGGGACCCCGCCCGCGCGGGCCGGGACCAGCCACGCCGCCATCGCCCCGTACGGCACGTTCGCCGCGGGCGACGACACCGACGTCGTCCTGTCGGTGCAGAACGAGCGGGAGTGGGCGGCGTTCTGCACCGACGTCCTGCACCGGCCGGAGCTCGCGACCGATCCCCGGTTCGACTCCGGCGGGCGGCGGGTGGCGCACCGCCCGGAGCTGCACGCCGAGATCGCCGCGGTGTTCACCACGCTGACCGGCGAGGAGCTGACCGACCGGCTGGCCGGCGCCCGGATCGCGCACGCCCGCCGGCGCGAGCTGACCGACGTTCTGGAGCACCCGCAGCTGCTCGCCCGCGACCGGTGGACCGAGGTGGGCAGCCCGGCCGGGCCGGTCCGGGCGGTGCTGCCGCCGATCGGGATGGCCGGGCGGGCACCCCGGATGGACGCCGTCCCCGGCGTCGGTGAGCACACCGACGCGGTCCGGGCCTGGCTCGACGAGGGCTGACCGGCCGAGCCGGTTACCCCGTCCGCCGCAGCCCACGCGGCTCGGCGCCCCGCTCACAGCGCGGGGCCGCCCGGTGGGCGCGAGCCCCGTGATCGCGGCGGGAACCGTCGTACGGTGGTCTCGGAACGGTAACGGCGTCGATCCCCAGCGACGCCCGCGCCCACGCTCCCCGGCTCCCGGGCGCGACCGTCACCGACCGAGGAAGGACCCCCGTGCCGAGGCATACCCCCGGCGGCACGGCGCGGCTCCGGCGCTCCCCGAGCCGGCCCGTGCCGTCCCGCACCGTCGTCACCCGCGACACGCACCGCCCCGTCCGCCGTCCGATCGGCGCGGTCGGGATCCTGACCTCCGCACTCGCCGGCGGCGGCATGGTCGCCGGGCACGTCGCGCTCGGCGCGATCACCCCGCAGCCGGACGGACTCGCCGTGGCCGCCTTCGAGCTGCCCACCCCGGCCGCGGACCCGGCCACCCCCGCGGTGGCCGCGGGTGCGGTCCGGGCACTGGCCGAACCGCCCCCTCCGGTGGACGTCGACGAGATCGTCGGGGCCGCGACCGGTGCCGTGGACGACGCCCTGCGGGTCCGGGACGAGCAGGTCCGTGCCGCGCGGGCCGCGGCCGACGCCGCGCGGACCGCGGCGGAGCCCGAGCCCGACGAGGACACGTCCGGCGCGGCGGGCGACGGCACCGGCAGCACCGCCGGCTCCGGGCCGAGCTCCTGCGCCGCGGGCACCGAGGGCATGGAGGGGGTCGCCGCGAACGTCGCCACCGCGGGCGAGAAGCTGCGGTGCATGTTCGGCGTCGACTCGGTGCTCGGGCTCGGCAGCCGCGGCAACGCCTCCGACCACCCGAGCGGCAAGGCGCTGGACTTCATGGTCGACCGCGCCACCGGCGACCGGCTGGCCGAGTACGCGATGGCCAACCAGGACTCGCTCGGCATCTCCTACGTCATCTGGCGCCAGCGGATCGACACCGGCAGCGGCTGGGAGACCCAGGAGGACCGGGGCGGCGAGACCGCCAACCACATGGACCACGTGCACATCTCGTTCGACTGACCGCGGCCCTCGAACGGTATACCCCCCGGCGGTATAGTCGCGGGGGGACCGAGGAGGGACGCGATGCACGGTTACGCAGACAACAAGGATGCGCACATCAAGCGGATGCGCCGGATCGAGGGTCAGGTCCGCGGGATCAGCAAGATGATCGAGTCGGACAAGTACTGCATCGACGTGCTGACCCAGGTCGCCGCGGTCAACAAGGCGCTGGAGGCCGTCGCGCTCGGCCTGCTCGACGAGCACCTCAAGCACTGCGTGGCCGACGCCGCCGCCGAGGGCGGCCCCGTCGCCGAGCAGAAGCTCGACGAGGCCAGCGCCGCCATCGCGCGTCTCGTCCGGTCCTGACACCCACATCGGACACCACAGGGAGGCAGGTCGCCATGAGCACCGCCACGTACACCGTCACCGGCATGACCTGCGAGCACTGCGTCGCGTCCGTCACCGAGGAGATCAGTGAGATCGGCGGCGTGACCGCTGTCGACGTCGACCTGCCCACCGGCGCCGTCACGGTCACCGCGGACGGCGACATCGCCCCCGGTGACGTCCGGGCCGCCGTCGAGGAGGCCGGCTACGAGGTCACCGCCGGGGCCTGAGTACTCCTCGGCCGCTCCTCTCGGGGTGATGGTCGGGGTTCGGCCCCGCCGGCTCCGGATCTGAACCGACAGGACCTGGGCCGACGACGCGCCCGGGCCCACCGTGCGGCATGGGGTCGGGGTACCCGCCCGCCGGCGTCTCACACCCACGGGCCCGGATCACGCCGGTTCCGGGTGCAGCTCGGGGGTGCGCACCGTCGGGCCGCTCTGCACGTGGTCGAGGCATCGGCGCAGGTGCAGGACGATCCCGGAGGCGGCGAGGCTGTCCTCCCAGCCCGCGTCGCGCTGGCCGTCGAGGCGCTCGGTGACCTGCCCGAGTGCCGCCCACGCCGCTGCCAGGTGGGTGGCGTGCGGCCCGTCGGCCGGTCCGTCCGGGTCACCGGCCAGATCGTGCGGGTCCGCCGATCCGATCGCCCGGGCGAGACCCGACATGGCGTCGGCGACCGGTCGCCGAAGTTCCGGGTCGAGGACCAGCACCGTCCGTTCCGCCCAGGCGGTCTGGGCCAGCACCGTGCTGATGTCACGGACCAGCACGGCGAGCTGCTCCAGGGTCTGGGCCGCCTCGTAGAGCTGCTGGCCGCGCATCCGGTAGGACCGCGCACGCAGGTTCGCCCGGCGGCCCGCGTCGGCGGCTGCCACCGCGTCCCGGGTGGCGTCGATCATCGGCTCGAAGTCGTGCCGGTGCCGGATCCACTCCTCCCGCTCCGGCGGCCACTGCTCGGCCAGCACCGCCGCCATCTCCTGCAGGTGGCCCGCGATGCCGGCCCGCAGCCGGGCCACCGTCCGGGCGGCCCGCGCGTTCTGCGGCGGCGGTGGCAGGCCCACGTTGACGCCGATCCCCACGGCGACACCGAGCAGCGTCTGGCCCAGGTAACCGGCGACGAAGCCGGTCGGGTCGGCCGCGCCGACCAGGATCGTGAACAGCGCCGCCAGCGGGACCGTGTCGCGCTGCGGGCTCAGGTAGGGCACCGCGCCGAGCCCGATGCCGACGACCACGGCGAGCGCGACGCCCCACCACTCGGCGCCGGCGGCGTACACGGCGGTGGCGCCGAGCCCCACCCCGGCCGCGGTGGCCGACAGGGCCCGCAGGCTCTGCCGCAGCGAGTCGAGCACCGTGGGGTAGCAGACGAGCAGCGCCCCCATCGGCGCGTAGTAGGGGTAGTCGCCGATGACGCCGGGGACGAGCGTGGCCAGGTACCACGCCGCGGCGGCGGCGAGGCCGGCCCGCCAGGCCAGGCGCATGCGGTGGCGCAGGTCGTCGGGGAACGACCCGGCCCGGGACAGCAGTTTCCGGGGACTCAACAACGGCTCCGTCAGGGATGGTGCGTGCTCGGGGAACGGGGCCGGTGTCTCGACCACTCGACGGCCACCGGGACGACCTCCTCGCGGTGCCGGGTGGACCGGGGCGGGGCTTCCCGGTGCGCCCGATCCCAAACCTGCTCACCCGGCCGTGTGACGCAGGGAGGTCCGAACGCGGGCGTTGCGCGCCCGGCTCCGCCTGCGCACCGGGCCCGTTCCGGTCCGGCCGGCACCGGCGCCGGAACGCGCGGACGCCGGTCGTGCGGTGGGCGGTCTTGTGGCCCGCCGCACCGGGTTCGTACGGTCGAGGGTCCCCGCCGTCCACGTGACGGTTCCGTTCAGCCTGCAGCGGAGTCCGACCCCGAACCACACCGGGAGCCTCCGTGCACTCTTCACCGACCGTCCCCACCCCGCGGCCCCGCGTGCCGCGCCGTCGTGAGGGACCCCGCGCCTACGACGATCTCGAGCCCGACCTACGCCGGCTCGCCGGGATGGGCGCCGACGACCCGGCCAGGGCGGCGCTGCGCGACCACGTCATCTGCGCCTTCCTGCCGATGGCCCGCAACGTCTCCCGCCGGTACGTGGGCGGCGCGCACTCCGCCGACGACATCGAGCAGGCCGCCACGCTCGGCCTCATCCGGGCCATCGACCGCTACGACCCGGACGCGGCGACCGGTGGTCCGCTCGGCTTCCTGGTACCGAGCGTGCGCGGCGAGCTGCTGCGCTACCTGCGCGACCACAGCTGGGCCCTGCGCGTCCCGCGGGACCTGAAGGACCGCAGTGTCGGGCTGAACCGGGCGACCGGGGTGCTGACCCAGCGCCTGGGCCGGGCACCGCGCCCCAGCGAGCTCGCCGAGGAGATGGACATCAGCACCGAGGAGGTCGTCGACGTGCTCGGTGCGATGGAGACCCACCACCCGGTGTCGCTCGACGAACCGGGCCCCGACGGCGAGCCCAGCCTGGGCGAGCGGATCGGCGGGGACGACCGCGACGTCGAGACGGCGTCGCTGCGCACCGAGATGCGCGAGCGGATCGACCGGCTGCCCGAGCGCGAGCGGCGCATCCTGCTGCTGCGGTTCTACGGCAACAAGACCCAGTCCGAGATCGCCGACGAGGTGGGCGTGTCCCAGATGCACGTGTCCCGGCTGCTGTCCCGGACGGTGGCCCGGCTCCGCGACGAGATGGACGGGTGACGACCGTTCCCGGGATCACCCCGCCGTCGCGTGCAGCAGCACCCCGGCCACGGTCCCGTCGGCGAGCAGCCGGGCCAGCCGGTCGGACTGGTCCTGCGCCGCGCGGAACCGGGGATCGTCGCCGTGCTCCTCGGCGAGGACCTCGTCGACCCGGTCGACGCGGGCCGCCCACCCGGCCGGCGCGGGCGGGAGCCCGATCGTCGGCGTCGTCGTCAGGCCGGTGAACCCGGCCGTCCGCACCAGGTCGTGCAGCTCCTCGACCGAGGGGAAGTGGTTGCCGTCCGGCGTGCCCGCGGGCCGTGGCACCGGCGCGGTGAACACCAGCAGCCCCAGCGCCCCGCCCGGTTCCAGCACCCGGTGCAGCTCGGCGAGCACGCCCGCCCGGTCCGGGACCGCGCACAGCACGCCGAGACACCAGCACACCGCGACGGAGCCGGTCGCCAGGGGGACCCGGTGCCCGCTCCCGACGATCGCAGGGAGTCCGAACAACGACCGCGCCGACCGGCAGGCGTCCGGCATCGGGTCCACGACGACCGGCCGGGCACCGAACCGCTCGCGCAGGTAGGCGGCGGGACCGCCGGCGCCCGCTCCGACGTCGGCGAGCCGGGTGCCCGGCCGGATCCCGCACGCACCGGCGAGCCGGTCGAGCGCGGCGGGACCACCGCTGCCCCGGCACGCGGCCGGGATCGCGTACCCGGCGCCGAGCCGGTCCACGGCACCGCGGAGCCATCCGGCGACGGTGTCGAACTCGTGCTCCATCGGGTCCGCGACGTCATCGGTCATGCCGGCGGGACTACCCCGGCGCGGCCGGTCCACTCCGCGACGGGCACCCCGGGGTGCGGGCCCGGCCACCCCGATCTACCGTGCCTCGCCGTGAGTGCACCGTCCCGTCCCACCGTCGTCGATCTCGTCGCCGATCCCGGCCTGCCCACCGAGCTGGCCGGGCGGCTCGCCCGCGAGCTGCCCTCCGCCCTGGACCGCGCCGGCGACGGCACCTGGGAGGTGCGGGTCGCCGACGAACCGATCGCGCTCGACGAGGACGGGACGCTGCCCGTACTGCAGATCGGTGCCCGGGTGCGGGAGCGGACCGGTGGCGACGTCGTCGTCCTGCTCACCGATCTGCCCCGGCGGGCCGGGGCGGAGCCGGTGGTCGCCGACGGCGGGACCGGCGACCGGATCGGCCTGGTCTCGCTGCCCGCGCTCGGGGCGCTCGACCAGTACCGGCGCTGCCGCGACACGGTGCTCCGGCTCGTGACCCGGCACCTGTTCCCCTCCGAGGACCGGGTGCCGGTCGGCGGGAGCACCCGGGCGGGGCGGGCCGGGGCGCTGACCCGGCTCGATCCCGGCACCGGCGACGCGACGACGACGCCGGCAGCGCGGGCGTCGAGGACGGGGTGGACGTCCGGTTGGCGCTCACCGGACGGCGCGGACGGCTGCGGCTGCTGTCCGGGATGGTCCGCGCGAACCGGCCGTGGCGGCTGGTCCCGAGCCTGTCCCCGGCGATCGCCGCGGCCGCGGCCGGTGCCGCGTTCGGGATCTTCTACTCCAACATCTGGCAGCTCGCGACGGCGCTGGGGGTCGGGCGGCAGATCACCGTCATGGCCGTGGCCCTGGTCGCGATGACCGCGTGGCTCATCCTGGACAACGGACTGTGGGAGTCCCGCCGCAACCGGTCGCTGCGCGAGGAGATGCTGCTGTCCAACGCCTCGACGGTGCTGACCGTCGCCGTCGGCGTCGTGATCATGTTCGCGCTGCTGTTCGTCATCAGCCTGGTGACCGTGGTGCTGGTGGTGCCACCGCACTACCTCGGTACGACGCTGATGCGGGAGTCCGGGTTCGACGACTACGTGATGATCGCCTGGCTGTCGACGTCGATGGGCACGGTCGCCGGGGCGCTGGGATCCGGGTTCGCCGACGACGGTGCGGTCCGCCAGGCCGCGTACAGCCGTCGCGAGCAGGAGCGCCGGGCCCGCCTGGACCGGGCCGACGGCAGCACCGACGACCGGACGGCGGACCGGGCGGGCGACGCGTAGCCGGACCGGCCCGCGGGCTCAGGCCTCCGGCGTGCCGAGCACCCGGTACCCGACCCGCCCGTGCCGGTCCACAGTGCGCCGGACCAGGCGACCGTCGGCGCGCCGGAGGATCGTCGGCGCGGCGGCGGGCCCGCCGCCGGGCACCACCGCGCGGGCCCGGCGCAGGCGCCCGAGCTGTCCGGCGCCCACCGCGGGGAGCCGCCGCCCCCGGCCGCACTCGTGCATCTCGTTCTCGCCGTCCTGCCGATCGTCGACACCGCGGGCGTCGGCCCACGGGCGGACGAGGCTAATCGGCGAACGGGTCGAACCGGACGGCGATCCTCATATGTGATGAAGACGATCCGCTCCGATCATGTCCGGGGCAGGATCACCGCCCTCCGGGGCACACCGGCAGGACCGTCGGCCGTCGGCGTCGGGTCGCCGGTGCTCACCGTGGCTCCGTCCCGTCGTCGCCGGCAGGATCCAGCGGCATGACGACCGTGCTGAGGTCGCCGCCGTCGGCCGACCGGACGGTCATCGGGACGTCCGGTCCGCGCAGGTCGAGCAGCAGGTCGGGACCGGTCGCGGCACTGACCGCCGGGTACAGCGAGCGGAGGTCGAACGCCGCGGACAGGTCGGGACCCGCGACCCCGGCGGCGACCACGGGCGCACCCGGGCCCTCGGCACGGCCCCCGGTCACCGTGACCGCGGCGGCGCCGGCCGCCAGGCGGACCAGCGATCCGGACCGCTGCTCCAGGGCCGCGAGCAGCGCGGCCCGCGACACCGTCACCCGCGTGACGACCTCGCCCAGCGCGGCGAGCATGGCCCGGTGGTCCGGGTACTCCCCCGGCACCAGGCCCACCGGGCGGGCGTCGGCGGCCGGCCGGAACAGGACCGCGTGCGGTGTCGCCTCGATCCGCACGTCGGCGGTCCGGCGCACCGCGGCGAGCACGTCCCGGAGCTGGTCGCCGTCGAGGGTGCCCGACCACGGGACGTCGCCGGTCCGGATCGGGACCAGCGTGCGGGTGGCGAGCCGGTAGCGGTCGGTCCCGATCAGCGTCACCGACGCGGGATCGATCTCGACCCGGACACCGGCGAGCACCGGGATCTGCGGATCGTGCACCGTCGCGGCGAGCACCTGCTCCATGGCGTCGGCCAGCACCGGGCTCCGCAGCTCGGCCACGGTCCGGCCGGGGGACGCGCCGAGGCTCGACCGCAGCGCGGCGGCCGTGCGCCGGGCCTCGGCGATCCCGGCCGCGGCCCGGGCGACGTGCTCGTCGATCGACCGGACCGCCTCGTCCGGGTCGGCGTCGAGCACCGTGCCGACCCGGACGAGCGGCATCCCGATCTCGCGGAGCCGGCGTACCGCGACCGCCCGCTCCTCCTGGTCGGCGCGGTAGTACCGGTAGCCCGACGCCGGGTCGACCCACGCCGGAGGGAGCAGACCGGCGTCGTCGTAGAACCGCAGGGCGCCGGGCGTGAGCCCGCAGCGGCGGGCGAACACGCCGATGGACATCAGGTCTGGTTCGGTCACGCGGACGATCCTCGGGTCTCGGGCAACCCGAGGGTCAAGCGTCCGGCCGCCTCGACAGCCATTAAAACAGTCGTTAGTTTATTTGGATGGCCGACGACACCTGCGACCTGTTGTGCCTCGACCTCCCGGAGGCCGAGCGGATCCGGGCCACGCTCCCGGCCCTCGACCTTCTCGAACCGGCCGCCGGTGTCGCCCGCGGGCTGGGCGACCCCACCCGGCTGCGCGTGGCGGCGGCGCTGCTGGCCGGTACCGAGCTGTGCGTCTGCGATCTCGCGTGGGTGTCCGGCGCGTCCCAGGCGCTGGTCTCCCACCACGCACGACGGCTGCGCACGGCCGGCGTCGTCGCCGCCCGCCGGGACGGGCGGATGGTGATGTACCGGCTCACCGGGCACGGTCGCGCCGTGCTGACGGTGCTGCTCGGCACCGACGACCGGCCCGCCGCGGAGCGCGTGCCGGGTACCGGCCGTGGCTGACGCCTGCTGCGCCCCGGCACCGGGCGCGGACGCCCCGGAGGAACCGGAGGCGCCGGAGCCGGTCCGGCTGCACCGGGTCCGTGAACTCCGGCTCGCAGCGGTGGCGGCGGTCCTGCTCGCCGGCGCGCTCGTCGCCGGGTCCGCGGGAGCCCCGGCCCTCGCGGTCGCCGCGACGGAGCTCGTCGCCGCGGTGGTGGCCGGCTCGGCGTTCGTGCCGTCGGCGGTCCGTGCGGCACTCCGCGGGCGGGTCGGCGTCGGGCTGCTCATGACGATCGCCGCCGTCGGCGCGGTCGCGCTCGGCCGCTTCTCCGAGGCCGCCCTGCTGGGCGTGCTGTTCTCGATCGCCGAGGGGCTGGAGCAGCACGCGGTCGCGCGTACCCGGCGCGGCCTGCGCGCCCTGCTGGACCTGGTGCCGCGGACGGCGTCGGTGCTGCGCGCGGGGCGGGAGACCCCGGTGCCGCCCGGGGAGCTGCGCCCCGGTGACGTCCTCGTCCTGCGCCCGGGCGAGCGGGCACCCACCGACGGGGTGATCCGCTCCGGCCGGACCGGGCTCGATCTCGCCGCGGTGACCGGCGAGTCCGTCCCGGTGGACGCCGGTCCCGGGGACGCGGTGTTCGCCGGTGCGATCAACGGGGGATCCGCGATCGAGGTGGAGGTGACCGTCCCGGTCGCGGACAGCTCGCTGGCCAGGGTCGTGCACCTCGTGGAGCAGGCGCAGGAGCGCAAGGGCTCCGGGCAGCGGCTCGCCGACCGGATAGCCCGGCCGCTCGTCCCGGCGATCATGGTCCTGGCCGGTCTGGTCGCCGTGCTCGGGACACTGCTCGGCGACGACCCGGTGACCTGGCTGGAGCGGGCGCTGGTCGTGCTGGTCGCGGCCGCCCCCTGCGCGCTGGCGCTGGCGGTGCCGCTGACCGTGGTCGCCGCGGTCGGGGCGGCGAGCCGCAACGGGATCCTCGTCAAGGGCGGTGCGGCGCTGGAGGAGCTCGGCCGGGTCCGGGTGGTGGCGCTGGACAAGACCGGCACCATGACCCGCAACCGTCCGGAGGTCGTCGAGGTGCTCGGCGAGCCCGGTGTGGTGCTGACCCTCGCCGCCGGGCTGGAACGGCGCAGCGAGCATCCGCTGGCCCGGGCGGTCCTCGCCGCGGCCGGCGCGGCGGACCGGCCGGACGTCCGGATCGCCGAGGTCACGACGGTGCCCGGACACGGCGTCACCGGCGTGCTCGACGGCGGCACGCTGCGGCTCGGACGGCCCGGCTGGATCGACCCCGGTCCGTTCGCCACCGGGGTGGCACGGTGGCAGGCCGCCGGGGCGACCGTCGTCCTGCTCGAGCGCGACGACGTGCCGCTCGGTGCGCTCGCCGTCCGGGACGAGCTGCGTCCCGAGGCGGCCGCGGCGGTCACGCGGTTGCGGGCGCTCGGCCTCGGCGTCGCGATGCTCACCGGGGACAACCGGGCGACCGCGGCGGCCGTCGCGGTCCGGGCCGGTGTCGACGACGTCCACGCCGAGCTACGCCCGGCGGACAAGGCCGCGCTGGTCACCGCGCTCGGCCGGGGCGGGGCCGCCGGTCGGCGCCGGGCGGTCGCGATGGTCGGCGACGGCATCAACGACGCACCGGCGCTCGCCACCGCCGACGTCGGCGTCGCGATGGGGCCATGGGGAGCGACGTCGCCGTGGAGACCGCCGACGTCGCGCTCATGGGTGAGGACCTGCGGCAGCTGCCCCGGGCGCTGGCGCACGCCCGGCGCTGCCGGCGGATCATGCTGCAGAACGTCGCGCTGTCCCTGGCCGTCATCGCGATCCTGGTCCCGCTGGCCGTCGTGGGCGTGCTCGGCCTGGCGACCGTCGTGCTGGTCCACGAGACCGCGGAGGTGCTGGTCATCCTCAACGCGCTGCGGGCGGCACGCTTCGGCACCGCGCCGCCCGCGGAGCGCGTCGGGCGCACCCCACCGGCCACACCGCACGCCGTGGGGTGACCGGCAGACGGTCGGATCAGCCCTCGGCGAGTGCCTCGTCGAGGGCCCGGCGCGGGTCGTCGACCGTCTCCGGCTGCAGCCGCTCGCCGTCGACGAAGAACGTCGGCGTGCCCTGCACACCCAGCGCGTAACCGTCGCGGCGGTCGGCGTCGATCCGCTGCCCGGTCTCGGGCGCCGCGTACGCCGCGTCGTACCGGGCCAGGTCGAGGCCCAGGTCCCGGGCGTAGCCACGGAACCGCTCGTCCATCGGGACCTGCTGCTCGCCCCACTCGGACTGGGTCTCGAACATGCGCTGGTACATCGGCTCCAGCCGGCCCTGCTGGGCCGCGGCCTCCACCGCGCGGGCGGCGCGCTCGGCGTTGGCGTGGCTCGGCCCGGGGAAGTACCGGATCACGAAGTTGACGCGGTCTCCGTACTGCTCGCGGAGCTGCTCGATCACCGGGTACACCGCGCCGCAGGCCTCGCACTCGAAGTCGAGGAACTCGACGAAGTCGACGGTCGCGCCGGGCGCCGAGGACAGCCGGTGGCTGTCGGCCCGGACCGCGACCGCCGCCGCCCGGCCGGGGTCGGAGACGTCCTCGTCGCCGGAGCGGCCGATGACGAGCAGAGCGCCGACCGCCACGACGAACACGGCGACGATGACCAGCGAGAACGTCAGGTTGGACAGGCCCGTGCGGGGAGCGGTGGACGGTACGCCGCGGCGTCGGGTGGAGCGGGTCATGACGGCCTCTCGGATCGCGTGCCGGGCCGTCGCGGCACGATGCCGGGCCCGGGCAGGGTGATGTGCGGCGGGCCGGGCGCACGAGGGCCCGGCGAGCACGTCTAGATCCGGAAGACCTGCAGGTCGGCGGCGGTGTGCCGGGACAGGAGGGGCGGCGCCCGGTCGGTCACGCACATCCGCGGCGCCGCGGTCGCAGCACCGGCCGGACGGTCCGGCAGCACCACCGGGGCCGGGTGCCCGACCGTGGGGGCCGCGGTCGACAGCCGCCCGGCCGCAGCGTGCTCCACCGGGGCGCCGTGGCACCCGTGCGCGCGCTCCGCGGCGGACGCCTGGGCAGTGGGGCCGACCGTCGCGCACGAGGTGAGGCCCATCGCGAGCACGGCGAGGAGCCCGACCGCGACCACGGCCGACCACTGCGCGACTCGCCGCACCCGCTCCCCCTCCGACCGGGTGAGGTTAGCGCGCGCCCGCGGCGGAACCGGTCACGACGCCGGTTCCCGGCCCCTGCGGGCGCCGGGAGACGCGCTGCCCGACGGCCACCGCGACCCACGCCAGGCCGATCCCCACCCGGCCCGGGGCCAGATCGGCGGGCCGCGGGTGCTGGCCGTCGGCGGTGTTCTGAGCCGGCTGCCAGACCCTGACGCGCTCGCGACCGGGTGTCGCCATCATCCGGCTAGGCTGGGCGGCCCTCGTCGCACCGCCCGGGAGTCAGCGTGCCCCTGTTCCCCCCGACCGAACCGTTCGACTGCGGTCTGCTCGACGTGGGGGGCGGCCACCACGTGTACTGGGAGCGCTGCGGAACCCGGGGCGCGCGGCCCGCCCTGTACCTGCACGGCGGGCCCGGCAGCGGCGCGGGCGCCGGTGCCCGCCGGTACTTCGACCCGGAGTCGTCCGACGTCGTGCTGCTCGACCAGCGCGGGTGCGGCCGGAGCCGGCCGTCGCTGGGGGACCCGACCGTCGGGCTCGACGGGCACACCACCCGGGACCTGGTCGCCGACCTGGAGAGACTGCGGGAGCTGCACGGGTTCGCCGCCTGGACCGTCCTGGGCGTCTCCTGGGGCAGCACGCTGGCCCTGTCCTACGCCCAGGCCCACCGCGAGCGGGTCGACGGCATGGTCCTCGCCGCCGTCACGACGACGACGGCCCGGGAGGTCGCGTGGCTCACCGAGGACGTGGGGCGGTTCTTCCCGCAGGAGTGGGAGCGGTTCGCCGGCGCCGTCCCCGAGCGGCTCCGCGGGCGACGGCTCGTCGACGCCTACGCCGAGATGCTCGCCGATCCGGACCCGGGCGTCCGGGAGCACGCGGCCCGCGAGTGGTGCCGGTGGGAGGACGCGATCGTGTCCCTCGATCCCGGCCACCGGCAGCAGGACCGCTTCCGGGACCCGGACTTCCGCTACCTGTTCGCCCGCACCGTCACGCACTACTTCCGGCACGCCGCCTTCCAGCCGGACGGACGGCTGCTGCGCGACGCACCCGGCCTCGACGGGATTCCCGGCGTGCTGATCCACGGACGGCTCGACGTCGGCGGGCCGCTGGACACCGCCTGGCGGCTGCACCGGCGCTGGGCGACCAGCCGCCTGCAGGTGCTCGACGACACCGGCCACGGCGGCACGACGAGCTTCACCGACGCCGTCGTCGACGGGCTGGCCGAGGTCACCGCCGGGTGAGGCCCTGTTCGCCGTACCGGGGTTGACCGGGCGCGCGTCCGCTTCGCACAGTGGAGGTCGCAGTCCATCGAGTCCACTCCCGGATCGGAGACCCGCGGTGAAGTACCTGTTCGTCAACGGACGGCTCGCCATCCAGATCCGGTACTGGGAGGAGCCCGGGTTCGGCGACGGCGGCGCCCGGGTCGAGTTGCGCCGGGTCACGCAGGTGGAGGGCACGGCGCACCGGGCCGGTGCCGCGGGGTGCACGGTCAGCCCGGTCCGGCCGGACGGGCTGTGGCGCGCCGACCTGTTCCTGAACCTCGACCGGCCGGGCGAGGGCTGCTTCCACCACCACCCCACCTTCTCGGCCACCGACGTCGGCGGCCGGGAGTTCGAGCGGGCGATCACCGACGATCCGCGGCGCTGGATCGAGGACCGCCTGCGCGACCTGCCGGCGTTGCTCGCGCTGTGCGGCGGAGAGGACGTCCTGTCCTCGGTGGACCTCGACGAACACCGGCGCGCGCTCCCGCTGATGCTGACGGCGGTGGAGCAGTGCCTGGCCCGGCTGCCGGCCGAGCTGGTCCGCCGGCACGCCTCGGCCGGGAGCTGACCGCTCACCCGTGGTGCAGCCCCGGTAGCTCCTCCGGCGGGAACGTGGCCGTCCGGTTCCCGACGGCGAGCAGCCGGTAGGTCATCTCCGCCGCCTGCTCCAGGTTCAGCGCACGCCGGTAGGCCGACGCCGGGTCCGCACCGACGCAGGAGCTGCCGTGGTGGGCCATGAGGACGCAGTCCGCGTCGGCGACGGCGGCCGCCGCGGAGTCGGCCAGCGCGTCGCTGCCGTTCGGGTGGAACGCGGTGCGGGCGATCCGCCGCACGTAGTGGGCGTGGTCCATCGTGACCAGCCGGATCTCCTCCCCCAGCGCGTCCACCAGCAACGACGCCTGCGGGTGCAGGTGGATCACGGCCTGGACGTCCGCACGGGCCTCGTAGGTGCGGGTGTGCAGCCGCCACTCGCTCGACGGCCGCCCGGTCCCGGCCCGCACCCGGCCGTGGCCGTCGACGACGCAGAAGTCGTCCACGCCCAGCCGGTCGAGCCAGGTTCCCGCACACGTGACGAGATAGCGGTCCGCGCCGAGCCGGACCGACAGGTTGCCGCCGCTGGCGAGGACGAGCCCGCGGGACACCGCGTCCGCCCCGATCCGGATCAGCTCGGTGCACCGGTCCGCGGGGACGACGCCGTCCGCCTCGATGGTCGGGGCCACGGTGCGGATGTCCTCCTCGATCCCGGCGCCGCCGCACCGGCCGGGTGTCCGACGACGGTCGGCGCGACCCGCCGCCCCTTCCGGTCCAGCCTGCACGAGACCGCACCGCCAGGACAGCCGGAGCCGGTGGCGGACGACGCCCGGAGCCACCGGGGGCAGCGGTCGGCTGTTCCTCCCACGGCCGGCCGTTCCGTCGTGATCGCATGCCGCCACCGACCACCGTGCTCTGACGACAGGGCCGACGATCGTCCGGGCCGTCATCGCGGCCGGTGCACCGGGATGCGCTGGGTCTGCGCGTCGGCGTCGTCGAGCGGTCCGGGGTCGCGCCGGGCGATCGGGTGCCCGTGATCGGCGCCGCGCTCAGCCCCCGTCCGGGCGCACCCGCAGCAACTGTCCCGCGGTGAGCGCCACCCTCCGGTCGGCGTCGGCCACCAGATCGGTCAGGACGGCGTCGGCCTCCGGCCCGGGAACCTCGGCGAGCGCCGTCGTCAGCCGCAGCCTGACCGACACCTCGGCGCCGGTCAGCGCCTCCGCGATCGCCGCGGCGACCTCGGCGCCCCGGTGCTGCGTCGACGCCAGTGTCCCCAGCACCTCCGCGGCCTCCACGTCGTCGGGACCGTCGACGACCATGTCGACGAGCGCGGCCACCGTGTCCGGCAGACCGAGCGTGCCGCGCACGAGGGTCGCGCGCCGCGCCACCAGTGGATCGGCGTGCCGGAACGCCTCGGCCAGCACCGACAGGGCCCGGGGCGACCCGATCTTCAGCAGCGCGGTCAGCGCACGGTGCCGACGGTCGGCGTCCGGTGCGTCGAGCGCGTCGGCCAGCACCGCGACCGCGTCGTCGCCGGCCCGGGCGACGGCCCAGTCCAGTGCCCCGGCGACGACCGGGTCGGGCTCGGACAGCGTGGCCTCGGCGAGCAACTCGGCGTCCCGCGTCGCCCCGCCGGTGAGCGACAGGGCGAGCCGCTGCCGGGCCGAGGGGTCCGCCGCCTCCAGTCCGCGCAGGAGCCCGGTCGTCCGGAGCACGTCCGTCCAGTCGGCCGGGTCGCTCCCCCGGACCCGTCCGAGCCTGCGCAGCAGCTCCTCGTCCCGGGCGATCCGGTCCCGGGTACGGGCGACGAGCCGCTCGACCAGCGCGGTCGGGTCGAACGAGAGATCGCCCAGGGCCTCCGCGACGTCGGGCAGGCCCATGCCCAGCGCGCGCAGGCCCTCCACGTGGAACAACCGGCGGACGTCGGCCTCGGAGTACTCCCGGTAGCCGCCGAGGGTGCGCCCGGACGGGCGCACCAGCCCGATCGCGTCGTAGTGACGCAGCATGCGGGCGCTGATCCCGGACCGCCGGGACACCTCGCCGATCAGCACATCGTCGCTCCCTCGCCGAGCGGCGCCCCGCGGAGCGCGACGATCCGGCGGGCCTCGTCCATCGCGCCGTCGAACGCCTCGTCGGGATCGGCCATGACCCGCTCGGTGGCGACCGCGTGCGCCCGAACGTCGGGATCGGACGCGGTCGCGGCCCGGGCGACGGCGGGCTCGGCCGCTTCTCCCAGCACCGCGAAGGCGCGGCTCAGGCTCCTCTGCAGCTCCCGGCCACCCCGGCCGAACTGCGTCGCCAGGGTCGCCGCCAGCCCGCTCTCGGCTCCCTCCGGGACCAGACCGGCCGCCGTACGCCACGCGGTGCGGGCCACCTCGTCGTCCGCGTCCTGCAGCAGCGCGGTGCTGATCGCGGGCCACGCCCGGGGGTCGCCGATCTTCGACAGCGTGTGCAGCGCCTGGCTCCGGCCCTGCGCGACCTCGGAGCCGAGCTCGGCCAGCAGGAGGTCCACCGTCACCGCGGCATCATGCCGGGTCAGCGCCCAGGTCAGCATGTCGCGGACGTAGAAGTCGGGTTCGACGGCGCACCGCCGGACCAGCATCTCGACGTTCGCCGGGTCGGGGCGCGTCCCCGCGGCGAGCGCCGCGTTCAGGCGCACCGACACCGCCGGGTCCGCCAGTGCCGGTCCCGGGTGTGGGCCATCGTGCACGTCGGTCATCTCGACCACCTCCGCCCGTGATCCAAGGCCTTGTCACGGTGTCAGGGTCAAGCAGGAACGCGCTGCTCCGTCCAGCACGGCGCCCGGGGGATCCGCTCCGCCCGGACTCCGCACTCCGGTACGAAGCCCGGATGGGCCCCTGACCGCGGACCGCCTGCGCGAGGCCGTCGATCTCCTTGCCCGGCCGAGGCCGCCCGCATGTACCGGCACCCGAACCTGCACGCCTGGCGGGTGATGCCGGACCGGATCGCGGCCGGGGAGCGGGGCCGCATCGTCGTCGTCTTCGTCGACGCGCTCGACGAAGACCCGAGCAGCCCTTACGACGCGGTGTTCCGTACCCAGGTCGCCCGCGGCGAGCGCTCGGAACTGCACGTGTGACGACGGCCCGGGCGGACCGGCCGCCACACGCTACGGTCCGCCGGTGCTCGTCGTCGGCTCGATCGTCATCCGTGTGACCGATCTGGAACGGCAGGTCCGCTTCTGGACGGCCGCCCTGCACTACGAGGTGCGCCCGCCCGCGGGCGCCGACTTCGTCCTCCTCCGGCCGGTGGCGGGCCGCACCGGCCCGAACGTGTCGCTCGACGTGCAGCCGTCCGAACGGGTCCTCCCGCCGCGGATCCATCTCGATCTCTACGCCGAGGACCAGCAGGCGGAGGTGCGCCGGCTGACCGGGCTCGGCGCCCGGCACGTCCCCTGGCGGAACCGGCCGGACGACGCGGACTACGTGATCATGGAGGACCCCGAGGGGAACCGGTTCTGCGTCATCGACGCGGTGGGCCGGCCGGGCTGGAGCACCGTCGACCGGTCGTGAGGGACCGTGGCGGCCGGTCGGTGCAACCCGCGGCGCCCCGGCGGGGTTCGGACGGCTGAACGGCCCGTCCCAGGGCCTCGACCGTCCGGAGGCAGCGCTCCATGACCATCACCGGCCCGGCACCGGCCGACGTCCCCGGCGTCGATCTCGGGGCACTCGACTGGCCCGCGCTCACCCGCAGGCTCGACGAGGACGGCGTCGCCGTGACTCCCCCGATCCTCGACCCGCAGCGGTGCACCGCGATCGCGGGCATGTTCGACGAGCACGAGAGGTTCCGCTCGACCGTCCGGATGGCCCGGCACGCGTTCGGCGAGGGCAGCTACCGCTACTTCGCCGATCCGCTGCCACCGCTGGTGCAGGCGTTGCGCACCACCCTGTACCCGCCGCTGGCCCGGATCGCGAACGCCTGGGCCGAGCGGCTCGGGGAACCCGGGTACCCGGACACCCTCGACGAGCTGCTCGACCGGTGCGCCGAGCTCGGCCAGACCCGGCCGACACCGCTGGTGCTGCGCTACGGCGAGTCCGGCTACAACTGCCTGCACCAGGACGTCTACGGCGACCTGGTCTTCCCGCTGCAGTTCCTGGTGATGCTGTCCCGGCCGGACGTCGACTTCACCGGCGGGGAGAGCGTGTTCGTCGAGCAGCGGCCGCGCCAGCAGTCCCGCCCGATCGTGCTGCGCCCGGAGCAGGGGCAGGCCGTCGTCTTCCCGGTCCGCACCCGGCCGCGCCGGGGAACCCGCGGTGACCACCGGGTGCAGCTGCGGCACGGGGTCTCGATGGTGCACAGCGGGAACCGGCACGTGCTGGGCATCATCTTCCACAACGCCCGCTGAGGAGAACCGGATGACGAGCGTCGCCGAGCCGGACCCGCTGGCACTGGCGCTCGCCCGGGATCTCGACGCCGGCTTCGCCGAGCTCGTCGCCCGGCACCGGGACCTGATGTTCTCGGTCGCCCGCACCTTCGCCCGGGACCCGGCCGACGCCGAGGACCTGGCCGCCGACGCGCTGCTGCGGGCCTACCGTGCACTCGCCGGCTGGCCGGCCGCACGGACCGAGACGCTCGCCGTCCGGCCGTGGCTGCTCACCGTCCTGCGCAACACCGCGCGCAACCGGGCCCGTGACGCCGCCCGGCGGCCGGCGCCGCCGCCGGCGGTCGTCCCGGTCGCCGATCGGGCGGCGACGGCTCCGGGCCCGGCCGAGCAGACCGAGCGGGACGAGCTGCAACGACGGCTCGGCGCCGCACTCGCCGAGCTGTCGGAGGTGCAGCGGACCGCCGTCGTGCTCCGGCACGTGCAGGGTCTGCCGACCGCCGAGGTCGCGCAGGTGCTCGGCTGCCGGGAGGGCACCGCGAAGTCGCACGTGTCGCGTGGGCTCGCCCGGCTCCGCCGGGTGCTCGACACGGCACCGTCCAGCACCCGTCCCCTCGCCGGGAGGATCCGATGACCAGCACCGACCCCCTGACCACCGCCCTCGCCGCGCTCGCCGTCCCGGCCCCGCCCGGGCTCGACGACCGGGTGTTCGCCCGCTGGGCCGTCGCGCCCAGCCGGCTGGGCGACGTCCGGGTCGCGTTCACCGCGGACGGGCCGCAGTTCGTGCGTCCCGCCGACGGCACCGACGAACGCGTCTTCGCGGCCGCGCACCGGGCGCGGTTCGCCCGGCCGCTGCGCCCCGCGGCCCGGGTCCCGGCCGGGGTCGGGCCCGTGCTGCGCGGCCGTCCCGGTGCCCGGCCCGCCCTGGACCTGACGTCCGGGTCGGCGTTCGAGCGCGCGGTGCTGACGGCGACCCGCCGCATCCCGGACGGCCAGGTCCGGCCGTACGCCTGGGTGGCGCGGGAGGCCGGGTACCCGGCGGCGGTCCGGGCCGTCGGGACGGTCCTGGCGCGCAACCCGCTGCCGCTGCTCGTGCCCTGCCACCGGGTGGTGCGCACCGACGGCGCACTCGGCGGGTACATGTTCGGCCCGCAGCGCAAGATCGAGATGCTGCGCGCCGAGGGTGCCGACGTCGACGGGCTCGGCACGCTGGCCCGGGCCGGCGTGCGGTACCTGGCCAGCGACACGACCGGGATCGTGTGCTTCCCGAGCTGCCGCGACGCCCGCCGCATCACCCCGGCGCACCGGCACGGCTTCGGTAGCCTCGACGACGCCCGCCGGGCCGGCTACCGGCCCTGCCTGACCTGCCGCCCCGCGGCGGCCTGACCCCCACGGCGGCCCGGACCTGCGATGACCCTCGAACTGATCCCCCGCGAGCGGCGCCCGCTCGGCCCCGGCGCCGTGCACGTACCGGGCTGGCTGCCGCTCGACCGGCAGCGCACGCTGGTGGAGCAGTGCCGGCGCTGGGCGAGCGAGGGACCGGGGATCCGCGCCGCCGTCCTGCCGAACGGCGGCCGGATGAGCGTGCGCACGGTCTGCCTGGGCTGGCACTGGACCCCGTACCGCTACTCCCGTACCCGCGACGACCAGGACGGCTCGCCGGTCGCCGCGTTCCCGGACTGGCTGGCCGGGCTGGGCCGCGCCGCGGTCGCCGACGCCTACGACGATCCCGCCCGCGGACGGGCCTACGCCCCGGACATCGCGCTGATCAACCACTACGGCCCGGACGCCGGGATGGGGATGCACCGCGACGCCGACGAGCGGTCACCGGACCCGGTGGTGTCGCTCTCGCTGGGTGCGCCGTGCCTGTTCCGGCTCGGCAACCCGCACACCAGGGGCCGCCCCTGGACCGACGTCGAGCTGCGCTCCGGTGACCTGGTCGTCTTCGGCGACGAGAGCAGGCTCGCCTACCACGGGGTCCCGCGACTGCTGGAGCACACGGCGGCCGACGTGCCGGAGACCGGTCTGGACGCCGGGCGGCTGAACATCACGATGCGGGTGTCCGGGTTCGGCTGACCGGCGCGGCCCCGCACCGCGTCATCGCGGCGGGGCCAGCCCATCGCGGGAGGAGGACCACGTGCCGGACGACCCCGGGATCACGACGGCGGAGCTACGCCTGGTCACCCGGTTCACGCTCGGGTGCGCCGATCCACTGCTCGCCGTGTTCGAGACCGGGCACCCGGACGACGGGCGTCCCCGGGCCGCCCTGGACGCGGCGCGGCTGTTCGCCGACGGCGCGCCCCGGTCCCGGCTGCAGCGCGTCACCTCGCTGGACGCGCACCGGGCCGCGACGGCCGCGGCGGGCGAACCGGCGCGGTGCGCGGCCCGGGCCGCCGGTGACGCGGCGTCGTCGGCGTACCTGCACCCGCCGGCACAGGTCGCGGGCTGGACGTCACGGACCGCCCGGGAGACCCAGGTCGCGCACGTCCTGCGTCCGGCCGCCCTGGCCGCCCGGATCGCCGAGCTGGCGTCCGGTGACGACCGGGCCGTCGGTGACGCCCTCGTCGACGCGACGGCCCGGAGCGTCGCACCCGCACTGGCCCGCATCGTCGGGAGATATCCGCCGGTGCGGGCCGGCCGGGACCGGGTCGCGCAGCTGACGGCCGCACTGGACGCCCGGTTCCGGGCCCTCCCCTAGGGTGTGTCTCCCAATGCGCGGAGCCAGGTGACGATCGCCTTCAGGACGGCGCCGCCGCGGAAGGTCAGGGCGAGCTTGTCGTAACGGGTGGCCAGCCCGCGCCACTGCTTGACGTGGCAGAACCCGCACTCGACGACGTTGCGGTTTCGGTAGTCGACCGGATCGAATGCGGGCGGTCGGCCACCGCGTGAGCCCCGTCGTTTGCGGTGTCCCTGCTGGTCAGAGGGCTCCGGAATGACAGCGATGATCCGGCGCTCGCGCAGGTGCCGGCGGATCGCGCGTGAGGAGTAGGCCTTGTCCGCGCGCACGCGTTCAGGCCGGGTCCGGGGTCGTCCCGGGCCCGGTCGGGCGATGCTCAGGCGCGCCATCAGGTGCGGAAACATTGGCGAGTCGCCGCCCTGGCCGGGGCCGAGGAGGACCACCAGCGGGCGGCCGTGCCCGTCAACGAGCTGGTGGATCTTCGTCGACAGCCCTCCGCGGGACCGTCCCAGCGCGTGATCTGCTGGTTCGGCGAGCAGATTCGTGTAGTTCGATCCGGCCCCCTATGTCGCGCTTGAGGGTCGCGGCGTGCTGGTGGGCACGGATGATCGTGGAGTCCACGCTGACCGCCCACCCGAGCACCTCGGCGGCGTCGGCCTCGACCAGAAGAGCAGCCAGGATGTGGTCCCAGGTGCCGTCGCCGCTGTAGCGGCGGTGCCGCTTCCACAACGTCTGCCACGGCCCGAACTCGGCTGGGACGTCGCGCCAGGGAAGCCCGCACCGATACCGGTAGATGATCCCCTCGATCACCCGGCGGTCATCGCGGAACGGGCACCCGCGACGACCCTCGGAAGAGGGCAACAGCGGCGCCAGACGGGCCCACTGGACATCAGTCAGGACAGCGGTACGCGGCACCGATCAAGCATCGCGCACCCCGCTCCGCCTATCTGGGAGACACGCCCTAGGCCCCGAGACTGACTCGCCGGGCTACCTGCTCAAGGAAACGATGAACGGCAGGGGGACGTTCCGCGCTCAGGCCAACGAGTGCGAACTGTCCGACCATCGTCTATCAGACGCCTTCGTGCCTGGGTGCGCCGTGTGAACCAGGTGTCGATATCTCGGTCGGGGTGGCGGGATTTGAACCCACGGCCCCTCGCTCCCAAAGCGAGTGCGCTACCAAGCTGCGCCACACCCCGTCGTCGGCAGTCTAGCCCCGCCCCACCGTTGCGCCGCGACGACACCGGACCTCGCCGGGCGGCCCGCTCCTGTGTCCCGCGCGACAGCCCCGGGCCGTTGATCGCCCCCGCCCGGCTCCATAAGGTCAGGCTTGCCTAACCTAGTGCTCGCCGATCCATCGGAGCGCCCGTGACCCTGCCCCGCACCGAGCTCGAGACGTTGCTCGCCCACCGCGTCGGGTCCCGGCTCGACCTGGACGCCGGCTCCCTCGCCCGGCACCTCCCGCTGCTCGACGAGGTCATCGCGACCACCGCCAACGGCAGCGCCCTGATCAGCGACAACGCCCCGTACGCCGAGCCGAGTTTCGCCGGCGAGGCGTTCGCCGTCCGGCCGGACCGGGTCACCGTGCGGCTGTCCCGGTCGGCCGTCGCCGCCGTCGTACGCACCGATCCCGACGACGAGGCCCGCGAACCCGCCGGCCTCTGGCTGTTCGACGCCGACGGCGCGGCCGTGCACCGCGCGCACCTGGTGTCGGAGACGGCGCCGATGGTGCTCGACGTGATGGCGCTCGCCCCGCGTGCCGACCGTCCGATCCGTCCCAGGGCCGCCCTGCCGGAACCCGGCGACCTCGACCAGCTCGGCCTGCTCGACGCGATCCTCGCCGACGACGGTGCCCTGCTCGACCGGATCGCCCGGCCGTCGTCCGGGGTCACCGGGTTCCTGCCGGTCGTCGAGCTGCTGTGCCTGCTCTGCGAGCACGGCGTCCCGGTCACGACGGTCGTACCCAACCGGGGCTGCCTGCAGGCGTCGGTGGGGCAGGTGGACCACGTCGAGACCGGCGACGTCGTCGGCGTGCTGTCCGGTTCCACCCGCTACGCGTTCGGCCCGGGCGACGTCGACGCGGCCCGGGTCGTCCGTGTGCACGGTCCGCACGGCCCGGCGCCGACCGTGCTGCTGACCGGCGACGACGGTCGCTGCCTGCTCCTTCTCGGCCAGCTCGGGCTGCCCGCGCCCGGTGACGTGGAGTCATGGGAGCGGATGGTCGGCGACGTGTTCGGGTGAATCGGCCGATCATGTCCGGCCGGCGTCGAACGTGATCGGGACGACGTGCGTAGAGACGGGCATCGAGGATGATTCGTTCGGAAAGGACGACCGATGCGCCGTACCCTGCCCCGCCTGGCCGCCGTCACCGCTGCCGGTGCACTGACCTTCGTCGCCACCGCCGGTGTGGCCATGGCCCAGGAGACCGAGGTCCCGGAGCCGAGCAGCTTCACCAGCATGTACACCGTGTCGGCGAGCCCGGACACGATCATCAACAACGACAACGCAGCGGTGCCCGGCCAGCCCGGCGCGAGCGGCGAGATGAACTTCCGGATCAACAGCGACGACGAGGTCGTCTGCTACGACATCACGCTGCGCGGCGTGACCGGCGAGTACGAGAGCCCGGCGAAGACCGCGACGCACATCCACGAGGCCCGCGCCGGTGCGGCGGGCCCGCCGCGCCTGGCGTTCCCGAACCCGGCCGGCGACGGTGACGTCCGGACGTCGTCGGGCTGCCTGAAGGGCCCGTTCACCACCGGCCTGGAGCGCGACGGCCAGGACACCGGCACCGGGTTCTCGCTGGCCCAGATCGAGGCCGACCCGTCGGCGTTCTTCGGTGACACCCACACCGCCGACTACGCGGCCGGCGCGGTGCGTGGCCAGCTGATGGAGGTCCCGATGGGCGGCGTCGAGACCGGCGCCGGTGGCTCCGACGGCAACGGGGCCTACGCGCTCGGTGCCGCCGGGCTGGTCGCCGCGGCCGGTGCGGGGCTCGTCGTCGCCCGCCGGAGCCGTGCGCAGGGCTGAGCCGCCGGTGTCCGGACGGACGCACCTCCGACGCCCGGGAGCCCTGCTGCTCCCGGGCGTCGTCGTGCTGGTTCTGGTGCTCGTCGGCTGCGCCGGCGGTCCCGGGACGGCGCCGGTGCCGGCCGCTCCCACACCGTCGGCCCCCGCCCCGTCGATCCCCCCTCCGTCGGCCGGAGAACCGGTGGAGCCCGGGACCGTCGTCCCGACCTCGGTCAGCATCCCGGGGATCGGCGTCGAGGAGACCGCGATGGTCCGGCTCGGTGTCGCCGCGGACGGCTCGGCCGAGGTGCCGCAGGACTACGGCCAGGTCGGCTGGTTCGACCGCCGCGGCAACCCGGGGCCGACCGTCCTGATGGGACATGTCGACTCGCGCAGCGGTCCCGCGGTGTTCTTCGACCTGCGAGATCTACGTCCGGGTGACGAGATCGAGGTCGGTTACGACGACGGCCGCAGCGTCCGGTACGCGGTCGAGCGCACCCAGCAGGTCCCGAAGGACGCGTTCCCGACCTTCGAGGTGTTCGGCGGTGGGGGCACCGAGGCGCTGCGGCTGGTCACCTGCGCCGGCGAGTTCGACCGGGGCGAGCGCAGCTACACCGACAACCTGGTGATCCACGCCCGTCCCGGCTGAGCCGGCGTCAGAGCTCGCCGCGCAGCACCGTCGTCCCGCCGGCGTCGAGCACCCGGAAGCCGGACGCCTCCGCCCGCAGGACCGAGGAGTTGAGGTTGCACGTCATCGGGTCGGCGCCGGTCCCGACGAACTCGCCGGCGCCGACCTCCCGCCCGTCGTCCGCCTCGACGACGACGCGGTAGGTCGAACCGGACCGGAAGCCGTCCGCGTCGAGCACGATCTCGACGCCCCAGGTGTGCGGGATCGCGACCGCGCTCGCCGTGATCTCCGGTGCCATCGCCCGGACCGCGACCGGTTCCCGCGGGATGCCGTCGTGGTCCCCGATCGCGTATCCCGTCACCCCGCCCACGACGACCGCGACCGCGGCCGCCGCCGCGACCGGGAGCCACCGGGGCGCCGGGCGCCGCCGGGGTTCGGCACGGGCCGCCGCGAGGATTCGTTCGCCCAGGTCGGACGGGGGTACCGGCATGCTGTCCAGGTGCGCGGGATCCACTCCGCGCAGCGCCGGCAGCACCGAGGTGATTTCGGCCAGCTCGGTCCGGCAGTCCGCGCAGCCGTCGAGATGGGCCTGCACGGTGGCGGCCTCGTCCCGGGGTAGGCGCCCGATCGCATGGTCCCCGAGCGACTCGCGCAGGACCCGGTGTTCCTCCGGATTCACGGTTCCACCCCCATCTCGTCCATCGCCAGTCGCAGTGCCTTCAGCCCGTAGAACACCCGGCTGCGGATCGTGCCGATCGGGACCCCGGCCTCGGCCGCGATCTCCGCGTGCGGACGCCCGCGCAGGTACGCCTGGACGATCGCCTGCCGGTGCTCCGGCCGCAGGCGGCGCAACGCCTCCTCGACCAGCCAGGTGTCGACGAGCGTGTCGTCGGCGGGACCGACCGTGTCCGTGCCGGACTCCGGCGCGTCGGTGAGCTGGCGCCGCCAGGGTCGCACGGTCAGCCTGCGCAGCTCGTCGACGACGACGTTGCGCGCGATCGCGAACAGCCAGACCCGCAGGCTCGCGACCGACGGGTCGTAGGCGTCGGCCCGTCGCCAGGCCCGCAGGAAGACCTCCTGGACGACCTCCTGCGCACCGCCCTCGTCGCCGAGCTGACGCAGGGCGAAACGGTAGAGCTCGCCGCCGTGGGCGCCGTACGCGGCCCGCAGGCCGGTCTCGGTGTCGAGCGCCGGCTCCGCAGGGGGCGGGCCCTCGCGTCCGGCGGCCCGCAAGCCACGTCTGCGCGCCATCATCGGTGTCCGCAACCTCCCCCGCGTCCGGTACGACGATGTGTACGTAGCCGGGGGCGGAGAGGTTCATCGTGGCGTTGTGGGCTAGGGTGGACAGCGTTCGGTCGGTGACGGCCGGGCACGCGGGCGTAGCTCAATGGTAGAGCCCCAGTCTTCCAAACTGGCTACGCGGGTTCGATTCCCGTCGCCCGCTCAAGTGGTTCTACCAGCGGAAACGGCGCCCACTCCCGATCTTGGGAGGGGCGCCGTCGTCGTTAGCGTGCAATTAGCGTGCAATTAGCTGTCGCCATGCTCGTCGTGCTGGACCAGGTCGTTGAGGCGGCGCGCGATGGCGCGGTCCCGTTCGCTGGTGGCGTGCTGGTAGATCAAGGCGGCTCTCATCGAGCCGTGGCCCATGCGGTGCATCAGCTCCCGGGTGCTCGCCCCGGCCGTGGCCGCGAGGTGGTTGCCGGTGTGGCGCAGGTCGTGGAAGTGGAAGCCGCTCGGAAGGCCGGCCGCGACGACCGTGCGGGTCCAAGCGGTCGCGCGGTGAAAGTTGCCTCGGCGTAGCGGGCCGTCGCGGTCGCCGGTGAACACCAGGCCCTCCGTGCCTTCGTCGGCGTACTCGGCGATGTGCTCGCGCAGCTCGGTCACCAGCACGTCGGGCAGGGCGACGGTGCGGGCCCCGGCCACGGACTTGGTGGGCCCTGCTTCGATCTCTCCGTTCTTGTGCTCGGCCAGGCGCCGGTAGACGTGGATCGCTGCGCCGTCGAGATCGATGTCGCAGCGCCGCAGAGCCACCAGCTCGCCCCAGCGCAGTCCGGTGAACGCGGCCGCGAGAACGAGGACCCGGAAGCGCGGAGGCACCAGCCCAGCGAGCCGGTTGACCTGTGTGACCGTCGCCGTCGGTCGCTCCGGTGTCCGGTGCTGGCCCGCGCCCTTGATCCGGCACGGGTTGCGCTTGATCAGTCCGTCGTCGACGGCGGTGTTGAGGATGGCGCGCAGGAGCCGGTAGGCCTTGGCGGTCCGGTCCTCCGAACGTCCGTCGTTCAGGAGCGCGGACCGCCAGGACCGGACGCGGTCGGTGCTGATCTGGCCGAGTGGGTAGTCGCCGAGGTAGGTGGCCAGGTGCAGGGCCCAGAGGCTGGCGTACTCCTCGCGGGTCCTACGGCTGATCTTGTGCTCGGTGATCCACTGCTCGGCGAACTCGCGCAGTGGGATCTTGCCCAGAGCGGGGTCGGTCCAGTCGTCACGCAGCAGCTCGGCCTCGACCGTCGAGAGCCACTGCTCGGCCTCGCGCTTGCGGGCGAATGTGTCGGGTGCGGTTCGTCGTCGACCATCGGGGCCGAGGTAGGAGGCCTGGTAGCGCCCGGACGGAAGCTTCCTGATCAGGCCGAAGCGGCGGTGCCCGGGGCGGTTGCCGCGTGCCATCAGCTCACCTTCCGAAGCTGTCGACGCACGGCGGAGACGTCCACCGGCTCGATCCGTCCGGCCTGGACGAAGGCCTCCAGGTCGGTCACGCGGAGCCGGACGTGCCTGCCCATGTGGTGGAAGGCGATCCGACGCTCGGCGATCAGCCGCCGGACGAAGCGCACCGACGTGTTCAGGTAGGCCGCCGCCTCGGTGACGGTCAGGTAGTTCCCGGTCATGACGTCTCCTTCCGCTCTCGCGTAGTGCGCTGTTCGCGTCGTCGTTCGGCAATGCCGAGTGCGATCTCTCGTTCCGCGTCGTTGCGGTGCCCGATGTGGACGACGGCCCAGTCGTTGACCACCAGGACCTCGCCGGGCTCGGCCGGGGTGTCGAGGGCTGCGAGGGTCTCCCCGAGTCGGTAGGTGCGCCGGTCGCCGCGGATCGCCCCGAAGGTCGTGGAGTACGCGCGGGATTTGGTGAGGAAGTGGCCGCGGAACCCGAGCATGTGCGCCCACCTGCGCAGGTTCAGCCCGTCGTATTCCTCGCGCCCGCCGAGCTCCCACGCGGTCTCGATGAGCCGCCGGTGGTGCGGGGTGACGTCGAGGTGGTCGAGGTGGGCGATGTCGCGGATCGGGCGGTCGGTCGCCTCGCTCTTGCCGGTGCCCTTGGTGGCGTACTTGGCGACGTAGGCGGCGAGCGCGGCGTCAGTGATCTCCCCGTCGGCGTTCTCCAGAGCGACCGTGGTCGTGCTGGTGATGGGGCGGATGTCGACCTGGGTGCCCCACGCGATCGTCTGCGGGGTGCCATCGGGCCGGTCAACGGTCAGCGACACGTCGTGGGCGGCGTCCCGGATCGCAGCGTTCAGAGCGTCGGTGGTGATCCCGGCCGGTGGCGCGGTCCACGGGCCGTCGGGCCCGTCGAGGCGCACGACGGCGTGGAAGTGGACGAGCCCGCGGCGCTGATACTCCGCGACCTTGGCATAGGACAGCCGCGCGTGGTCACGGAAGTCGCGGACCCGGACGCCGAGTGCCTGGGCGAGCAGTCGGCGGAGGCGGATGGCGAAGCGGTTCCAGAGGACCCCGGAGTGGGCCTGCCAGAGCACCGCACCGACGTAGTCGTGCGACTCAGGGTCGAGGGCGCAGCCGATGCGGGGGTCGTCGCGGTGGTGCTTGTCGCCGCAGCGGCAAGGAACGACGAGCCCGCGGGTGGTGACCCGCCGGGTGTGGACCGGCCCGAAGGAGGGCGCGGTGAGGGTGACAAACGCCCGCGGGTGCCCGGCGGCGTGGTCGGGGACGCCCTTGCCGCCGGACATGCCGGAGCGGATCAGGTGGTAGGCGTCGGAGGCGTAGCGGTCCGAGCAGGCTGGGCAGACCGAGGCGCGGCGGTTGCCGCAGGGGGCGAGGATGTCGCCGCTGCGTTCGGCCAGGACCGCGCCGGTCGGGTCGTGGATGGTCGAGGTTCCGGTGAGGTGGATCGGGACGGTGCAGCCGCCGATGGCGGTGACCTTGGCGCGCCAGTCCTGGAAGTCCTCGGCGCGCAGGAGCCGGGACAGGTCCTCGTCGAGGGTGCTGGGGGCGTGGGTGAGCGTCATGGGTGTGTCTCCGCAGGCAGGTGTGGGGGTGGCTCCGGCCCCGCCGGGAGCTGGTCTCACTCGGCGGGGCCGGGCCGTCCCCTGGGGACAGGGTCAGTGCTCGTCGAGCCGGTACTCGTGCTCGATCTCGATCGGGCCTGCTCGGTAGCCGTGGCGGCGGGCGAGCATCACGGCACCGGCCCGGTAGGAGCCGGCCTGTCCGACGTCGTCGCCGTACTCGGTCTCGACGGTGTAGCGGCCGTCGGCCCGGCCGCTGCCCCGGTTACGCCCGTTGCGGATGATCGTTCCGGAGAAGTCCCCGCCGGTGCCGCAGGTGACCAGGGCCTTGCCTCGCTCGACGATGTCGACGCTGATCCGGCCGCTCGTCGGTGGCTGAGATGACGTGCGCACTGGGGTCCTCCGTCGCGGGATCGGGCGCAGGTGCGACCAGCGCAGCACCATGTCCCGGGTCGCCTTCGGGATCAGCACCGAGCGGGCCGGGCCCTCGTGGCCGTCGCAGTGGATGTGGTGGTTGCCGCCGAGCTTGAGGTGCCCGGAGCCGAGGAGTTGGATCACCGTGTCCCCGTCGTGGCGGGCAGCCGCCTCGGCGCAGCCGGGCCGGGTGGGGTCGGCCTTGAGGACCCGTCCGGTCCGCTCGACGATCAGGAATCCCGGGTCCTGTGCGGCGGACACGATCCGGGCGACCTCGCTCGGGTCCTGGGTTGTGGCCGGACCGGTGGAGTCGGTGCCGACCCGCGTGGGCTCACCGAACAGCGCGTCCTGGACGAGGTCGGTCACGGGGACCACCACCAGGTGGCGCGGGCCTCCCAGGACCACTCACGGGCGAGCTGGCGGATCACGTAGTACTCGGTGAGTCCGGCTCCGGCCAGCGCGATCCAGAACCATCCCGAGTCGCTTCCGAGCCACAGCCACACCCCACCGACCGCGAGTGCGAGCAGGAGCGTGATCTTCGCCCAGGTGCGCAGTGCCCATCCGGTCGTCGCGATCATCACGCGGCCCCCCGATCCGAGCCGTCCTCGTCGTCGTGCAGGTCGATGACCGTCGCGTCCGGTGCCGGGGTGCAGCGCTGCACGAGTTCGGTGATGTCGTCGTCGGAGACGAACGCCGCCCGGAACCGCACCGGCAGCCGGGTGCTGACGTCGACGACGAACCCGATCCCGGCGTGGCGGGCGTCGGCGGGGATCTCATCCGCGCGGGCACCCCGGTCGCGGGCACCGTCTCCGAGGACCATGTCGACGTGGCTGGCGCTGGTGACGCCGAGGCAGATCCGCTGGGTGAACAGCTCCCGGATGTCGAGGACGTCCTTGGAGGGCTCCTGCAGGTAGCCGTGGACGCTGAACAGTGACGCCCGACCCTGGGTCATCACCTCGGCCAGCAGCCGCAGGGCGTCGCGGACCAGGGAGCGGTCACCGTAGGCGGTGAGCATCGCCATCTCGTCGATGATCAGCAGTTCCACCGGCGTCGCGGCGCTGGGGGTGGCGGCGCGGATGCCGTGATCGCGCATGTCGTCCTGGCGGTCGCGCATCGCGTCGCGGAACTCGGTCAGCAGCTCCAACGCTTGGGCGCCGGTGGTGGCGTAGCGGTGGAACAGTGGTGCGCCCTGCTCGGTCTCCACTCCGCCCTTGAGGTCGATCATCCAGACCCGCACCACGCCGTCGCGCAGGCACGGGCCGACGCCGCGCAGGGTCGACCACAGCAGTGAGCCCTTGCCCGATCCGGATGCGCCGGCCACGAGCCGGTGCCCTCCGATCACCGGGGCGGTGAACGGTTCCCCGCGCTCGTTGTCCCCGATCTCGACCGCGCTCAGGTCGACGTCGCCTGTGTCGGCGGGGATCTCGGGGGCGGGGATGGTGCGGGTGAACGGCAACTCCCACTCGATGACGATCGCCACCACGCCCGGCGAGTGACGGGTGATCGACACCCGGTGCGCGATCAGCGCTTCGTACAGCACCGGTGCGTGTTCCTGCCAGAACGTGACGTCCTGGCCGCGGACCATCCGCACGAACACCGTGTCGATCACCGGGGAGTACGAGCGCACCCGCAGGACCCGCGGGATGAGGTGCTCCCCGGTCTGGCGGTGCTCGCGGGTCAGGCCGACGTCGGTCATCAGCCGGGTCCAGCGCGCACCGCGGTAGGTCGTCCAGCGCCGCCAGGTCGCCCGCAGCCACGGAGCCGCCCACCGGTCGAAACTCGCCGGATGGGCATGCCACCACGCCGTCACACCGGCGCCGCCGACAGCCAGGCTGACCGTCGACCAGAGTGGGCCGAGGACGAGGATCAGGCCGAGCCCGAGCAGGGCGACGGCCGGGAAGCCCGGGTGGCGGCCCAGCCACAACACGGCGGCCAGTTCACGACCGTTGGGCCGGGTCGTTCGCGTGACGTGACGTGCCGGGCCGTTGGCCACGGTCGCGCCGTGAGTACGCTTGTTCACTGCTACCAGTCCTTCGCCAGATGTGTCGGAATCGGTAGCGGGGCGCCCGTCGAATGGTTTCCGCCAAGAATCACGCTCGGCGGGCGCCCCACCACCACAGGGCACTACTTCTTCTGTTCGCGCAGCACGCCGCGGGAGGCGTCGAGCTGAACGGTCAGCACCGCGACATCGCGGGCCAACTGGTCGTGGGTGTTCTTGAACCCACCCGTCCGATACGGGATACCGTTCAGGGCGCGCTTGAGGTCGCGCATCGCCATGTCGAGGTACTCCACGGTCTGATCCACTGCCTTGGACATCTACTTCCTCCACTCCCGTGAGATCAGCTCCGCTTCCCACTTCTTCGCCGCCGTGGTGATCACCTCAAGCGACCGGTTCGCCTTCTTCGCCGAGGACGCCATCTCCTCGCCCGACACCCGACCCATCGCCGCGGTCGCGGTGTGGCCGGCCTTCGCCGAGACGCCCTTACCGGCCTTGTTCTTCGCCTTGCCCTGCTCGTCACGGGCCTTCGCGGCGAGTTGCTGGGCGTCGTAGACGGCGTCACCCACGACCTGTAGGGCCCGCCAGAACTCGCCGTACTTGCGCAGCGCGCGCCGGTTGACCTTCGGCAACGTCGTGATCCGGTCCCGCGGACCCAGGCTCAGAGCCACCGGTTCACACCCCCTTCCGGATCGCGATCTGCGCCAGCCGCAGCCCCTCGGCGACACCGGCGCGCCACGCCTGCTCGGTGGCGATCTCGGCGCCGACGGTGCGGATCCAGTCCTTGCGCTCCCGCTCGATCCGCCGCACCAACCGGCCCACCCCGGTGGTCGCCCTGGTCCTCGTCGTCACACCCACTGCTCCGTCCTCCCACTCACTGCCGCCACTGCCTGTGTCGCCGTCTCGGTCGCTGCCTGTGTCGCTGTCTCGGTGCGGGTCTCGCCCTCGCCGAAACAATTCGGGCACCGCCCGGTCGCCGAACACCTCTCGCACTCGATCCCGCCGACGGAATCGCCATAGCCGTCACACGCATCACACGCCCGGCTCCCGCTGCATTCACTACAGATCACCGGCATCACCACCCGATTTTGGGACACACCTGTCCTGTCTGAGTCATTCATCGGATTCCGGAGAATGCATGTCCGGAGCGCGAAAACGCTGCGCTATCTGATCTCGGCGCAGCGCTACGGGCTACTCGCCCTCGCCGTCCTTACCCCGACGGGCCGGAGCGGGGTGCATCGGGCGCAGCGCCTTCGCCTTGAACGCGACCCCCGAGATCGTCCGGCCATCCCCGGAGTCGATCGAGTACGGGTTGATCCGCGGCTCCACCAGCGCGACCCGCGCATCCTCCGGGAACCCCTCCCCGGGATCGGTCTCCAAGGTCACCTTGATCTCCTCGCCCTTCGGCGCCCGCTGACCCGGCTGCACCTGCAGCTTGGCGAACACCGACACCACGAACTGCATCACCCCGTCCCGATCGGTCACCGGGACCTCCGCGCCGTTCGCGTCCTGCCGAACCTTCGGCGCGGGCGGCTCCACCACCGTTATCTTGTAGCCGTCCAGCACCACCGGGATGTCACGCATGCCTGACCTCCTTATTGACTACCCCTTGACTGGACGTCTAGGGGAGTGATTACGACGGTAGCGCACGTCTAGACGAGTTGCAACGACCAGTTTGTCGGACCGGATCTATGCAGCTCAGCGGGCCGGAATCTCGTACTCAAGGACGTACGCGGGCGCGGCCTTGACGGTGTCGCAGACCTCGACCGGCCTGCCGGTCGTGTCGTAGGCCGTGCGCACGACGACCAGTACTGGAACCCCGTCCGGCAGTGCGAGGTGGCCCCGTTCGACGGAGGTCGGCATCCGTGCGGTCACCTCTTCCACGAAGTGGTCGAGGAGGTGACCTGCGTCCTCTAGGCGTGCGTAGATGCCGCCTGGCCCCGTGTTCGCTTCCAGGATCGCCGTGCCCTCAGCGATCGTCAGCGGTACGAACGACGTTGCGACCTCGATGGGTCGGTCGTCAGCCAGGTACCGCCGGGAGCGGACGGCAACTCGTTCGTCTTCCGAGAGGCGCAGCCGCTCGCGTACGTCGGCCGGGGGAGCGGCTTCGGTGATCTCGATCTGGTCGACAGACGGGCGCACCCCTGCCTTGTCTGCTTCCGCGAGGAACGCAGCCTGGCCAGCGTCACGATGCTTACGTGCGAACCGGTCGGACGCGAGTCGCCGGACAGGGGCAGGCATCCGGACGAACACACCACGACCGTGCTCCGCGACCACGCGCCCCTCGGTGCGTAGCTCCTGGATCGCTTGTCGGGCCGTCATCCGGGCAACGGAGTAGTGGCGGGTCAGCTCAGCTTCCGACGGCAGACGGTCCCCAGCGGTCAGCTCACCGCGGTCGATGGCCGCCCGCAGGTGATCTGCGATCTGGCGATACGGCGGCCGATCGTTGCTCCGGTCGATCTCTCCGAGCTGCACGAAGTCCCTCCACTTGTGTACTCGTGTAGACAAGTCGGTAGCGTAGCGTCTGCCGTCAACCGAGGAGGTGAGCGCCATGGCCGGCACGCCGCAGCACTCCGTCAGCGTCGCAGGGATCGTGGTGCGGGAGGACGGACGCGTCCTCGCCATCCAGCGGCGCGACAACGCCCACTGGGAGCCGCCGGGCGGCGTCTTGGAGTTGGCGGAGACCTTCGAGCAGGGTGTGTGCCGAGAGGTCGCCGAGGAAACCGGCATCCGAGTCGAGGCCGAGCGGCTGACGGGCGCCTACAAGAACCTTCCTCGTGGCGTCGTCGCGTTGGTGTTCCGCTGCCGAGTCCTCGGCGGCGAGCCCACCGCGACTGACGAGTCCCTCCGAGTGGACTGGCTGACCCCCGACGAAGTTCGCGAGTACATGGACCCCGCCTACGCCGTACGCGTCCTCGATGCGCTCACAGACACGCCCGCGTCCCGGGCTCACGACGGAGTTCAGCTCGTCGCGACCTAGGGTGTGTCTCCCAATGCGCGGAGCCAGGTGACGATCGCCTTCAGGACGGCGCCGCCGCGGAAGGTCAGGGCGAGCTTGTCGTAACGGGTGGCCAGCCCGCGCCACTGCTTGACGTGGCAGAACCCGCACTCGACGACGTTGCGGTTTCGGTAGTCGACCGGATCGAATGCGGGCGGTCGGCCACCGCGTGAGCCCCGTCGTTTGCGGTGTCCCTGCTGGTCAGAGGGCTCCGGAATGACAGCGATGATCCGGCGCTCGCGCAGGTGCCGGCGGATCGCGCGTGAGGAGTAGGCCTTGTCCGCGCGCACGCGTTCAGGCCGGGTCCGGGGTCGTCCCGGGCCCGGTCGGGCGATGCTCAGGTGCGCCATCAGGTGCGGAAACATTGGCGAGTCGCCGCCCTGGCCGGGGCCGAGGAGGACCACCAGCGGGCGGCCGTGCCCGTCAACGAGCTGGTGGATCTTCGTCGACAGCCCTCCGCGGGACCGTCCCAGCGCGTGATCTGCTGGTTCGGCGAGCAGATTCGTGTAGTTCGATCCGGCCCCCTGTGTCGCGCTTGAGGGTCGCGGCGTGCTGGTGGGCACGGATGATCGTGGAGTCCACGCTGACCGCCCACCCGAGCACCTCGGCGGCGTCGGCCTCGACCAGAAGAGCAGCCAGGATGTGGTCCCAGGTGCCGTCGCCGCTGTAGCGGCGGTGCCGCTTCCACAACGTCTGCCACGGCCCGAACTCGGCTGGGACGTCGCGCCAGGGAAGCCCGCACCGATACCGGTAGATGATCCCCTCGATCACCCGGCGGTCATCGCGGAACGGGCACCCGCGACGACCCTCGGAGGAGGGCAACAGCGGCGCCAGACGGGCCCACTGGGCATCAGTCAGGACAGCGGTACGCGGCACCGATCAAGCATCGCGCACCCCGCTCCGCCTATCTGGGAGACACGCCCTAGGTGAGTAACGGCCCCAGTCCAGACAACAAGGCCATCGCACGGGCGGCCGCCGCGGCGTTCGGCGGCACCTGGTCCGTCACCGCGTACGGCGACGAAGGCCGGCGGACGACGCTCGACCTCTTGTCCGCGACGGAGACGCCGGCCGACGGGCTGACATCGTTCTGCACGATCGGACTCTCGGACCATGCGATCCCCGGCGCGGTACGGCCACCCCTCGGTGTCGAGCTCGTCGGGACCAGCGACCGGGCCGAGTTCGGCGCCGTCCTCGCTACCTGCGGGGTTCTTCGTGATCAACGACGGGTGGGCCCCGGAGCCGGACAACGTGTTCCCCGACGTGGTGCCGGAACACTTCGAGAGCGTCACCACTCCGCACGTCCTCCTCGTTCCGCCCTACCTCTGGACCGGTCTCGACACCCTCGAGCTGTCCGGTAAGACCGCAGCTTTCGTCATGGCGGTGCCGATCACCGAGCCGGAGCGGCGGTATGTCGACGAGCACGGGGCGGACGCCCTCGCCGATCGTCTGGAGGACGCCGACCCTGACATCGTCGATCTCTGGCGGGCATCGATCATCTAGGCAGTGGGTCCGTACGGCAGTCCGCTCCGGCGCAGGCGCCGACTGCCTCCGCCTGTCCACGGCCGCAGGCCGGCGCATCACCCGAGGACGTCGATGACATCTGGTCCGGAGCACGACAACCCCTCCGGTTGGCGGCTGCGCGTCATGGCCGCAGCGCTGACGCACGTGACCGGCGAGGTCTCGCCACTCCTTCCGGACGGCGTAACCGCCCAGGCCACCGGCGTGCGGATCGCCGTCCGGTCCGCGCGAGGGGCGGAACCGCCACGCGTCGTCGAGATGACCGACGTCGACGTCCCGGCGACGCGGTATCCACCTCCGACGTCCCGGCCGAGGCCTCGCTCCGGGCGCTCGATGCACTACAGGAGATGGTCATCGACCACCTCCACCGGAGCTGGCCGGACCTCGCCGGGCCGGGCGGGGGCCTGCACCCGTACGCGCGCCGGGCCGGCGATCACGTGGAGATCGGCTACGTCGACGCCTCCGGAACGGGCCGGATGCTGGCGCCCTTTCCCGTGCCGCCGGAGCCGGAGCGGACCGTCGCCGCAGGGTGAGCCCCGCCGGACACCCGACTTCCGAGACCCTGTGAGCCCCGGCATCCGGCCGGGACTCGCCCGGCTCCCTGGCTAGGACTTCATCCAGGCACACGCCCCGGAGAACCTGACGATCTCGCCGTCCTCGACCGTCACGATTCCGGGACCGTTCATGTTCTTGTTGGCGATGACCGCGTCGAGCGTGCCCGAAGCGTCCCTGGCTCGCTCGTAGTAACAATTCGGGAGAAGTGTCGACCGGTCGGGGCCATCTGTCCTGTACGTGCCCGCCTCGATGTCCACACCGACCTCGTATATCCCGTCGGTGAGGGCGCCCTCCGGAACGGACGGCGCCGGCGCCGTCGGGGTGAGCATCCGGCTCGGGAGCACACTGAGGTGTTCTCAGTAGTGGTGGTCGTTCCGCTGCGACACGCCGAGGGAGTGGAGATGTCTAGGACATGGGGCAGGGCCCCGGTAGAGCAGTTGGTCGACCAAGATCAACGAACTCTCCGAGGCCCCGCATGTCCGATCCTGTCACCTACACCGCTGTCCTCCCGATCGGGGAGCACACCGTGGCCTACCTGGCTCGGCTTCTGGCCGCTCAACGCTGTCGCCGCGGTACCCGCCCCCGGCGGCGGGCGTTGACCCCGTTCGCCCAGGCAGTGCTGGTGATCCGCTGGTTCTGCGACGCCACCCGGGTCCGGCACCTGGCCCGCGACAACGCGATCAGTACCGCGACCACCTATCGCTACCTGCACGAAGGCATCGACGTCCTCGCCAGCGCCGCACCCGGGCTGCACGGTGCCCTGCTCGCCGCCCGCCTCGCCGGACACACCCACGTTCACCTGGACGGCACCCTGATCGCCACCGACCGCTGCCGCGCGCTCGGCCCCACCGCGGGGGTCGACCTGTGGTGGTCGGGTAAACACCACCGCCACGGCGGGAACGTCCAGGTCGTGTCCGCCCCGGATGGATGGCCGCTATGGACATCCCCGGGAAGACCCGGGCGCGAACACGACGTGACCTGTGCCCGAGCCCACCCCGGTCTGCTCGAAGACCTCGATCACTGGATCGATGATGACCACGCCGCGCTGGGCGATCTCGGCTACGAAGGTGAGGCCCACCGACTCACCGTGCCGATCAAACCCATCCCCGCCGGCGGCCGAACAGTCGATCAGCGCACCGTCAACAGCCTGCACTCAGCCACCCGAGCACTCGCCGAACGAGCAAACGCCCTGCTCAAGACCACCTTCGCAACGCTACAGCGAGTCACCCTCTGTCCCTGGCGCACCGGCGCGATCACCGCAGCCGCGCTCGTGTTACTCCACACCGAATACGACCGCACAACATGATCACCACGCTACTGAGAACACCTCACTCTGCGTCGGGGCTGGAGCAGACGCCACAGACACCGAACCGGCGCTACCGAGTGCCGCGACCCAGATCGAGCAGACCAGGAGTCCGAAACGCGGAGAGCACGGTTCCCGTGACAGCCATACCGGAGTTGGTGGCGGTGCCCCGACGCCACCGGACGATCCCGACGATCCCGAACACGAGGCCGAGGATGACCAGCGGCCACGCGATCACGCCGATCAGCGGGACGAGGGCGAACAGCGCCCCCAGGATTCCGAGGATCAGAGCGGTCGTCCCCGGACCGTTCCTGGGCGGCGGACCGTAGGCCGGATGGAACTGTCGGTGCGAGGGGTACGTCATCTCGGTCTCCCGCCTTCAGGTCCTGGACAGGGCGTCGCCGGAGACGGACTCGCTGCTACGGCGCGGCCGGGGGATCAGAACCCGGTCCGGCACCTGTTCGGGGCGTTCCGCCCAGCAGTGTGGTTCTCCGGCGTAGCCGAGAAGTGCCATTCTTCCGAGCCAACCAATCGCCGCCAGAGACCCCAGCACGACCAGAAGCATCCTCACGCCCGTCACGAACCCTTCGAATTGTCGGATGTCGTCTGGCTTGTCGACCTTTCCCGCGCCGTCATTACCGGCACTCATCAAAGTTGACGAGTCGGATGCGACCGGGAGAGAGCGCGGTCACAGTGAGCCTTTGCCAACCTGGTGTTCGGGCTCGTCAGGGCGGCTACGGCGTGGCGTGCCCTCGGATGGGTGAAGCTCCTGGTAGACGGGCGATTGCTGAGATCGAAACCGTCCGACCAGGAGCTTCAAGGTGCTGTCCTACCCGTCCGGGATGACCGTGTCCAGCCGTGCCCTGCACGTACTCTCTGACGCGCTGCGCGCGCACCGCAACCAGCGGGCGACCCGGTGGCGGAAGCTGACGTGCGGCCGCCAGGCCCTGCTCGTGGTCGCCCACCTGCGCAAGGGCGAGACCTACACCGACCTCGCCTGCGGTTTCCGGGTCGGGACCTCGACGGTCTACCGCTACCTGCGCGAGGCGATCGAGCTGCTCGCGGCGATGGCCCCGACCCTGGAGCAGGCGATCGACGTCGCCATCGGGAAAGCGTTCGTCATCCTCGACGGCACCCTGCTGCGCATCGACCGCGTCGGGATGGCCTCGGGCTATGACCGCGGGTTCTACTCCGGCAAGCACAAGTGCCACGGACTCAACGTCCAGGTCATCGCCGACCCCGCCGGCCAGCTGGTGTGGATCTCCCCGCCGCTTCCCGGAGCCCGCCACGACATAGGCGCCGCCCGCGAGCACGGCATCATCGACGCCCTGACCGAGCACCGGATCCGGGCGGCTGCCGACACCGCATATCAGGGCGCCGGCCCGACGGTCGCGGTCCCGCACCGGCGGCGACGCAAGGACCCCGACACCGGCCGGTTCCGCCCGCTGTCGCACAACCAGCGCGAGGTCAACGCCGCTCACTCACGCCGCCGCGGACCCGGTGAGCGGGTCAACGCCGAGCTGAAGAACTGGAAGATCCTCCGCAAGATCCGCTCCAGCCCGAACCGGGCCGGACAGCTCATCGCCGCAGTTCAGACCCTCATGATCGTCAACACCTGACCAGGTTGGCAAAGGCTCAGTGGCTGATCCAGACCATCTCCGGACTGGACGACGCGCGCGACGGCCGGCCCCCGGGCGACGCCGACGGCGCCTGACGTCCCGGACCGGACGGGACCGATCCGTGCGTCTCCCTCCCCATCACCGCATCACCGCGGCCGACCGCCGGGGCGCCGCCCGCTTCGTGCGCGACATCCGGCGGACCGCCGGCGCGAGGCGGCACTACGCCTCGATCGACGAGCTGGTCGCGTGGTGCGAGCCCCTGGTCGGGCCGGTGACGATCGTGGAACGCACGCACCGGCAGTGGATCGACGAACCCGGGACGCTGACGACCGGCGTGTCGTTCCTCCGCGGCCCGGCCAGCACCGACGTCATCGTGATCCGGGACGACCTGGACGGCCTGCACCGGGCCCACGTCATCGCCCACGAGCTGGGGCACCTGCTCGGCCGGGACTACGTGGGGCGGTCACCGGGCGGCCCGCTGCGCGACTGCACGCACGGGCACCCCGGCGACGGGACCGTGTCGCTCGCGACCCCGGAGGAGCGGCGCGCGGAGGCCTTCGCCGCACTCGCCTGCACCCGGCTCGTCGTGCCCGTCCCGGTGATCGCCCGGCGCCGGTTCGACTGGGCCGGCTAGACCCGGCGCGGACCGGCGCGGCCACGGCCGGCTCGGGCCGGGGCGCGCCCCGTGACCGTGAGGAGGATCTGCGGGACGCTCCAGGTGGCCGGGGACTCCGCGTGGGCGTGGAACGCGGCCAGATCCGCCGGCGTGACCCCGGCGAGCCGGTCCTCCACCCGCCGGACCAGTGGCGCCCAGCGATCGACGCCGGGACCGCCGCCCAGGCGCGCGGGCCGGGCCCGCAGGTCGACGTCGGTCAGGCCCGCACCCAGGAACAACCCGGGCAGGGCCGGGGCGAACGTGAACGCCAGGCCGTCCGCCTCGGCGACCGCACGGTAGGCGGCGAGCACCCGGGCCACCGGGCCACCACCGCCGAGGTCGAGATGGACCGGATCGGTGACGACCAGGTGCCCGCCCGGGACCAGCCAGTCCGCGAGCCGGGTGCAGACCGCCTCCCGGTCCGGGAGGTGGGAGAGCACGAACCGGGCGTGCACCAGCGCGAACCGCGTGGGCGGGGTCCAGTCCTGCACCCGGCTGCGGACCGGGCGGAGGTTCGCCGGGCGGCGGTCGGCGGCGGGCAGCAACGCCAGGTCCGGGTCCAGCGCCCAGACCCGGATCGCCGGCCGTCGCCGGGCCAGCTCGATCGCGACGGACCCGGTGCCGCACCCCACCTCCAGGACGTCGCACTGCCCGCCGTCCCGGGGCAGCACCTCCTCGAGGGCCGCGACCGTCCAGTCGTCGGTCGCGCGGGCGACGGCGGCCAGGCGGACCCCGTCGTCGCGGCCGCCCGAACCGATCCCGCTCACGCCCCGTGCCGATCGCCGGGGGTCGCCGGGGTGCCGGACACACCGGCGGCGAGGTCGTTGTCGGAGACCCGCACCGACAGCCGGTGGACGGCCTCGTCCGGCGCCTGCCACCAGGCCCCGGCGACCGCACGCCATGCCTGCGGAGCCGTACCGGGACGCAGCCGTCGTTCCTGCTCGACGTGGCGCCGGTACAGCGCGGTGAGTGTCCGCCGGGCGGTCCGGAGGGTCAGTACCTGCGCCGTCGCGGCCGTCACCAGCGCCACGCTCGTGGCGTACACCGTGGTCGGGAACACCACCGCGGACGCGGACGCCCCGATCCCCCGGTCCCCCGTGACCTGCACCGCGCCCAGGAGGAGCCAGAAGACCGTGGAGGAGACGAACGCGGCGCCGAACACCGTCAGTCCCGCGGCGAACAGCCGGTCGGGTGTGCCCCACGCGACGACCGCGTGCCGAGCGATCTCGGCCGCCGCCCACGCGCTCGACACGACGTGGACGACGGTCAGGATCCACCAGTAACCCGACGTCCACGTCACGTCGAGCGAGGCGATACAACCGACCGGACTCGGATTCTCGACGGCCGCGAGAACGAACAGGGCCGCGGTGCACAGGGCTGCGGCACCACCGAAGAACGCCCAGTGGATACGGTTGCGCTCGACGACACAGGCGAGGACCGCGAACGCCGAGAGCAGGCCCCACACGTTCATGAACTGGTTGCACGAATACGGCGACCGGGTCAGCTCGGCGAGTGCCCGACCGATAGCCGGGACGTAGACGGTCTGGGAGAGGACGAAACTCGTCGTGGCCCAGAAGACCGGCCCGCGAGCGGCGCGGCCGAAACCCCACACGACCAGTCCGATCCAGCTCACGACAATGGCGATCGTCAGCAACGAGAACTCCCCGGTGATTACCCGTACGTGCCGTTCACACGCCCCGGGGAGGATAACGCGTCGCGTCGCGCGAACACCGGTATTCGGCGAACACCCCTACTCGCCGCGGAGCGGTGACCCGTCGCCGGTATCTGCCGCGGGGCGCTCCATGAAGACGTCGATCTCGTCCTCGGCCGTCACCACGAAACCGTGCCGGTCGTAGAGCACGCGCGCCCGGCTGCCCTGCAGGACGTTCAGCCGGAACGGCCGGGGATCGACGTCCCGCAACACCCCGCGCAGGACCTCGCCGCCGATCCCCCGCCCCTGCAACGCCGGGGCCAGGTAGAAGTGCTCGATCCAGCGCGCGCCGGTCTCCGGCCGCACCGCGACCGAGCCGGCGTCCACGCCGTCGACCAGGACGATCCGGGTGTGCGCCGGGACGAAGCCCGACCGGAACCGCTGCCGTACCCGCACCGGGTCGAAGCGCCCGAGCCGTTCGAGGTCGGCGCGCAGGACCACCGCGCGCAGCTCGGCGAGCCAGCCGGCGTCACCGGGCTCACCCGGGCGCAGCGTCACCGGCGGCACGGCTGCTCCCGGGCGCCGGGCGGCGGGGCGATCCGGTCCAGGACGTGGTGCAGCGTCCGGCGCGCCCGTTCGACCGGGGCGCCGTAGAGCGCGACGTCGCCGCCCAGGCCGCGGGCCAGCGTCCACAGTGCGAACCCGTCGATCTCCGGGTCGGTGCCGGGCGCGGCCCGCCCGGACGCGACGGCCTCGGCCACGACGCGCACGGTGAGCGCGAGGATCTCCTCGTCGCCGTCGGTGAGCACGTCGGCCATCTCCTCGGTCACCGCGCGCGCCGCGAACGCGGAGTGCACCCGGATCGCGTCCCGGGTCTGCGGGTGCTCCCCCAGCAGCTCGTCGAGGATGGCGACCAGGATCGTGCGCTCGTCACCGGCGGACCCCTCCAGGCGCTGCCCGATCCGGCGTTCCATGTACCGGTGGGAGAACCGCAGGCCGTCGAGCAGCAGATCGTCCTTCGTCGAGAAGTAGTACTGCACCCGCCCCATCGACACGCCCGCCTCGGCCGCGACCGAGCGCAGCGACACCGCTTCGACCCCGCCGTCGGAGACCAGGCGCCAGACGGCGGCCGCCAGCTGCTCGCGCCGGGCCTCGTGGTCGGTGGTCCGTGGCACCCGGCGAGCGTAGCAATGCGTTCGCATTGTCAGGAGCGGGCGGCCCGCCGCGCGCGTGCCGTACGGACGACGGTCCATCCCACCGCCACCGCCAGCGCACCGAGCAGTACCCAGGTGAGGATCTCCTGCACGGAGACCAGCCCCGCCGCGACCGCCGAGCCCGCCACCAGCAACCGGCCGAGCCCGAAGGTGGCCAGCGCCCACGCCGCCGCCACCGGGACGCTGACCAGCAGGAACCGCGGATAACGCAGGCTCGGTCCGGCCACCCGCGGCACGAGCGTCCTGGCCACCGCGAACCACTGCCCGAGTGCGAGCGCCACGACCGGGCGGGCCTCGGCGAGCCGCAGCACCCGCCGGGCCGGCGGCGGGACCCGGGCACCCCCGCGCAGCGGTCCCGCACCGGCGCTACGCGCCCGCCAGTAGCCGAGGCTGGGCCCGGCGACCGCCGCCGTCACCGCCGCCGTCACCGCGGCGGGGCCGGGCACCGCACCCGTCCCTGCCAGCACACCGAGCCCGACGGTCACGCTGATCCCCGGCAGCACGACCCCGACGAGCAGCCCGGACTCCGCCACCAGGACCAGCGCCGCCACGACCAGCACCCCCGGGCCCAGCAGGTCCGCCGCGGCGGACAGCGCGTCGGCGATCACCGGCGGGTCACCGCACCACGGCCGTCATGTCCGGGCCCCCGCCGTCCGGCGGCGCCGCACCGCCGACGTCACCAGTACCGCCACGGCCGCCAGCACCAGCGTCCCGACCAGCGGCAGCCCGAACAGGATCGCGATCCCCCCGCCGATGTTCGCGTCCGGGGTCGCGGCGGTCACGAGCCGTCCGATCCCGCCGAGCAGGACACCGGCCGGGACGAGAAGTGCCGCGGCACCGATCCCGGTCGCGCCGGTCCGGCGGGCGGTCACCGCGGCCAGCGCCACGAGCAGACCGATCGCCAGCACCCCGCCGACGTGCTCGAGCGCGACCGGGACCTGCGGCGCCGCGACGATCGGGGTGCCGGGCCCGGGGCTGCTCAGGTCACCCACCAGGTACCAGGTGACGACGGCCGCGGCCGCGCCGGCCGCACCCACGATCGCCGCCGTCGTCCGGGTGTGCGTCTCGTGTCCCATCGGGTCCTCCCGTCGTGGTCCACGGACCACCATGGACCGCGCATCCTTCCAGCACCTCCGTGGTTCCACGGAGGCCACCGGCGTTGCCGGGCACCAGCGCCGTCTGCTGTGCTCGGCGCATGACGACGGTCCTCGACCGGCAGGCCCTCAACCGGGCGACCCTGGCTCGCCAGCACCTGCTCGAACGCAGGGTCGCCGGGACCACCGCCGCGGAGGTCGTCGGCCACCTGGGCGGGCTCCAGGCGCAGGAACCCCGCGAGCCCTACACCGGGCTGTGGTCCCGGATCGCCGCGTTCGACCCGGCCCCGGCCTCGGCGGCGCTGACCGACCGCACCCTGGTCCGGACGCTGCTGATGCGCCGCACCGTGCACCTGGTGACCGCCGACGACTGTCTCGCCCACCGCGCGCTGCACCAGCCGATGATCACCCAGCGGACCTGGGGCGCCCGGAAGGCGGACCTGGCCGGGGTGACGCCGGAGACGCTCGCCGAGGCCGTCGCACCGTGCTTCACCGAGACCCCGCGGACCGGGGGCGAGGTAGCCCGGCTGGTCGCCGCCCGGTTCCCGGACGCGGCGCACGCCGCGCTCGCCGACGCCGCGGTGTCGGTCGTCCCGCTCGTCCAGGTCCCGCCCCGCGGCACCTGGGACGGCGCGGGGCAGGCCCGGTTGACGACGGTGGCCGCATGGCTGGGCCGGGACCCCGACCCGGAGCCGGCGGCCGAGGAGCTGGTGCGCCGCTACCTGCGCGCGTTCGGTCCCGCCGCGTCCGCGGACCTGCGCGCCTGGTGCGGGCTGACCGGGCTGCCCGCGGTCCTCGCGCGGATGCGGCCCGAACTGCGGACCTTCCGTGACGAGCGGGGCCGGGAGCTGCTGGACGTCCCCGACGCGCCGCTCCCCGGCCCGGACGTCCCGGCGCCGGTGCGGTTCCTGCCCGCGTTCGACAACGTCGTGCTGGGGTTCGACGACCGGAGCCGGGTCATCGACGACGCCCACCGCGGGCTCAGCGTCGCCGGCGCCCGCTTCGTGCTGGTCGACGGCCGGGTCGCCGCGACCTGGGCCCCGTCCGGCGGGGACGGGGCCGACGGCACCGACCTCACCGTGCAGCCGCTGCGTCCGCTGTCCCCGGCCGAGACCGACGACATCGTGGCCGAAGGGGAGCGACTGCGGGAGTTCCGCGGTGGCGGGGCACCGGGCCGGGTCCGGGTCGCCACGGTCTGAACCGAGCGGCACGTCCTCCCGGTGATCGGCCGGCTAGCTGGAGGCCGCACGAGAGGATCCGCTGGTCGGCGAGTCCGTCGCCGTTGTCGGGTGCGTGCCCGATGTTCAGCCGGGCGACGCCCAGGTGCGGACGACGGAGCTGGGCTCGTCGAGCCACATGGTCTGGGCGATCGCGCCGCTCGGGGTGGTGGTCAGGCCGAACCGGTCGAGGCCGGGCTCGCCGTGGTCGTGCCACCAGTCGTAGGCGTCTTCGGTCTCGTCCCACAGCCGCCGCGGTCCGAGTTGGTGCACGGTGAACGGGGCGGGGTCGGTGAGGTTCGCGTCGAGACGGGCCCACGACCCGGTGACCGGGTCGTCGAGTTCGAGACTGTGGTGGCGCCGACCGTGTCTGTCCCACTTCATGGCCTTGTTCACCGGGGCCAGGCGAGCACCGATGGCGAACAGGCCCTTGTCGGGGTCGAGTATCCGGTCCAGGTCGCTGCCACGGCAGGCGGTGGTCGACACGTCCGCGGCGGCGACGGCATCGGGCGAGGGCTCGAAGTAGTGCAGCGCGCGGCGCTGGTCGCGGATGCGCATGAACGCCAGGTCCCCGCTGAACCGCCCGGTGCCGACTCCGGTGTCGTCGAGGTCGACGGTGAGCATGACGCCGTTGGACCAGTCGGTACCCCACGGGGTCACCAGCCGCCCGCCCGGGCGCAGCTGGGCCGGCCATGCCGGTGGTACGACCTCGCGGATCGCGGCGGTGGCGATCACCCGGTCGTAGGGGGCGTGGTCGGGGACGCCGGCCGTCCCGTCGCCGGTGACGACCGTCGGCGCGTACCCGGCCGCGGTCAGCGCGCGGCGGGCACCGTCGGCCAGGGCGGGATCGACCTCGATGGTGGTGACGTGCCCGCCGGGCCCGACCCGGTGGGCGAGCAGCGCGGCGTTCCAACCGGTGCCGGTGCCGATCTCCAGCACCCGGTCACCTGGTTGCGTGTCCAGGGCGAGGAGCATGTCCGCGACGATGCCGGGCCGGCTGCACGAGCTGGACGGGAAGCTGCCCGTCGCGCCGGGTTCGACCGCACCGAGGTCGACCTGGGTGATCACCGGCGCGTCCGCGACGGCAGCTGCGTGCCAGGCGTCGGGGTCGGTGTCGCGGTGCACCGCGGTGAACGAACCGGACTCGCCCCGGATCCAGATGGTGTCCGGCAGGAACGCGGTCCGCGGAACCTGCTCGGACAGGACCTGCCACTGCGGTGTCGTGCCGGCCGCGGTCACGTGTCGTCCTTGTCGTGCTTCCCGCCGCCGGCGTCGTCGACGTCCTTGGTCCGGGTGTGGTCGTAGCCGTCCTTGTGCCCGTCGCTCTCGGTGTTGTCCGCGTGCTTGCCCACGACTTCTCGCCTCCGACAGGGTTTGCGATCCCGTGTTCCTCCTGGATACCACCTCGGTCGGACCTCGTGGCGCGATCACGGGGAGAATCCACCGGGAGGACGCGTCCGGCCGCGCGCTCCGCCGAGCCCGCCCTGGCGGGGCGAGTCGGGTGTCGAGCGCGACCTGCTCGCACCCGGCGGAGGTGCCGTGCCGCTAGTCGACCGGCCGCCACGGCCGCGGCGGCAGCGTCGGCACCCCGCTCGGCGAGCACTGCCCACCACGCTCCCCCGCCAGCCGGAACACCAGCCACCCGGCGACCGCGGCGAGCACCGAGCCGGTGAGGATGCCGATCTTCGCCTCCGCGACCAGCAGCTCGTCCGACAGCGCCAGCTCGGTGACGAACAACGCCACCGTGAAGCCGATCCCGGACAGCGCCGACCCGCCGAGCAGCTGGCCCCAGCGCAGCGTGTCCGGCACCCGGCCGATCCCGGTGCGCAATGCGACCCAGGTGGCGAGCGCGACGCCGATCGGCTTGCCGACCACGAGCCCGAGCACGATCCCCCAGGTCAGCATCGAGGTCGCGGCGGCGGACAGGGTCTGCGCGTCGAGCACCACACCGGCGTTCGCCAGCACGAACAGCGGGACGATCACGTAGCTGCTCCACGGCTGGATGCGCAGCTGCAGCCGCTCGTTCGGCGACACCGCGCCGACGGCGACGGACCGGGCCGCCTGCGCCCGCTCCGGTGTCGGGTCGAGCAGGAGTCCTTGCCGGCCCGCATCGCGTCGGCCATCTGCTCCCGGCGCGGTGCGTAGGCGTTGACCAGCAGCCCGAGCGCGACCCCGACGACGCTCGGGTGCACCCCCGAGGCCAGCACCGCCAGCCAGCACAACACCCCGACGACGGCGTAGAACGGCGTCCGCCAGAACCGCACGTACCGCAGTCCCAGCAGGCCGGCCAGCAGCAGCACCGCCACCACCAGCGCCACCACGTCGACCTCGTCGGTGTAGAACAGCGCGATCGCCGCGACCGCGCCGATGTCGTCGACGATCGCCAGCGCCAGCAGGAACACCCGCAGCTGGTCCGGGCACCGCGGGCCGAGCAGGGCCAGCACCCCGAGCATCACCGCGGTGTCGGTGGAGATCGCGATCCCCCACGCACCGGCGGCCTCGCCGCCCGCGTTCAGCGACAGGAACAGCAGCGCCGGGACGACGAGCCCGCCGACCGCGGCGGCGGCCGGGGCGGCGAGCGCACGGGCGCCGCGCAGCTCACCGAGCGTCGTCTCGCGGGCGATCTCCAGGCCGACCGAGAGGAAGAACAGCACCATCAGGCCGTCGTTCACCCAGTGCCGCAGGTCGAGATCGAGCCCGCTGCCGCCGAGCTGGACGGCGAGCGAGGTGTGCCAGAACGACTCGTACCCGGCGCCGAGGTTGGCCCAGACGAGCGCGACGACGGCCGCGCCGACCAGCAGCACGGCCGAGCCGGACTCGGTGCCGAGGAACCGGCGTGCGGAGTCCGAGAGATCCCCGCGCTCGACCAGCGTCGTGACCGCCATGCGACGATCCTGCCGTCCCGCCCGAACCGCACCGCGCGGAGGTCCCGTGAGCCGGCTCGACCCGCCCGTCGGCCCGTACGACCACGTCCTGGGGGCACCGGGTGCGGAGCTCACCCTCGTCGAGTACGGCGACTACGAGTGCCCGTACTGCCGCGACGCCGCCCCCGTGATCGACGAGGTCCGGGCCCGTCTGGGTGAACGGCTGCGGTTCGTCTTCCGGCACTTCCCGCTGCACGAGGTGCATCCGCACGCCATCGCGGCGGCGCTGGCCGCGGAGATGGCCGCGCGCGAGGGCCGGTTCTGGGAGATGCACGCCGCGCTGTTCGCACCGGGGCCGCCCCGGCTGGGCCAGGACGACCTGCGCGCCCACGCGCGGACCGCCGGGGCGCGGCCCGACCAGGTCATCTGGCCGGCCACCCGGGCCGTCGAGGACCGGATCGAGGCCGGGTTCAACGCCGCCGTCCGGGGCGGGGTGCGCGGCACCCCGACGCTGTACGTCAACGGCGAGCGCTACCGCGGGGAGGTCACCGTGGACGCGCTGGCCGCGGCGCTGGAGCCGGCGGACGCCCGGTAGCCGCGGCCCGCACGGGCCGCGACGGGCACCCCGGGTCCCGCCGCGGATCGCTACGGTGATCACGGCGACAGGGAGGTCCCATGCACGCACCGAGCGTTGTCATCGTCGGCGCCGGCTTCGGCGGGATCGCGGCCGCGATCGAGCTGCGGGCCCACGGCATCCGGGACGTGTCGATCCTCGACGCCGCCCCGGGCCTCGGCGGCACCTGGCTGCACAACACCTATCCCGGTGCCGCGTGCGACGTGCCCAGCCACCTGTACTCGTTCTCCTTCGCCCAGCGCACCGGCTGGTCCCGGCTGTGCTCCCCGCAGCCGGAGATCCTCGCCTACCTGCAGGAGGTGGCGACCCGGTTCGGCGTCGCGGACCTCGTCGAGACCGGGACCCGGGTCACCGCGGCGGACCGGCCGCGGGCCGACGGGCCGTGGACGCTCACCACCGAGGACGGCCGCACCCGCACCGCGGACGTCCTGATCGTGGCCACCGGGCAGCTGAACACGCCGGTCGTCCCGTCCCTGCCCGGGGTGGACTCGTTCGCCGGGCACGCGTTCCACTCGGCGCGCTGGGACCACGACCACGACCTGCGGGGCCGCCGGGTCGCCGTGATCGGGACCGGCGCGAGCGCGGTGCAGTTCGTCCCCGCGATCGCGCCGGGGACCGGGCACCTGACCGTCTTCCAGCGCTCCGGCAACTGGTTCCTGCCGCGCCGCAACCGGCGGTTCCCGGCCTGGTGGCGGGCGGCGATCCGGCGGGTCCCCGGCCTGCAGCGGCTGCGGCGCCGGTTCGTCACGGAGTACTGCGAGTCGCTGACCCTGATGATCCGCCACCCCTCGACCTGGGGCCGGATCGGCCGGCTCTACGCCACGGTGTTCATGCGGATGCAGCTGCGCGACCCGGAGGTCCGGCGCCGGGCGTGGCCGGACTACACCTTCGGCTGCAAGCGGATCCTGTTCAGCTCGCACTGGCTGCCCGCGCTGCAGCGCCCCAACGTGTCGCTGGAGACCGAGCGGATCTCCGAGATCGTCCCGGAGGGGGTGCGCACCGCCGACGGCCGGGTGCACGAGGCCGACACGATCATCTGGGGCACCGGCTTCGCGACCACCGACTTCATGTTCCCGATGGAGATCACCGGTCCCGGCGGGCGGTCGCTGCGCGCGGAGTGGGCCGACGGTGCGCACGCCTACCTGGGGATGACGGTGCCGGGGTTCCCGTCGCTGTTCGTCCTCTACGGACCGAACACGAACACCTCCGGCGGGTCGATCGTGCGCTACCTGGAGCACCAGGCCCGGTACGTGCGCGAGGCGCTGCAGGAGGCGGCGCGGCGCGGGTCGAGCGGGGTGGAGGTGCGGGCCGAGGTCGAGCGGTCCTACGACGAGGCGACCCAGGCCCGGTTCGCCGGGACGGCCTGGCTGCGCTGCGACTCGTGGTACCGGGACGACTCGGGCCGGATCGTGACGAACTGGCCCGGCTACATGCGCGACTACGAGGCCCGCACCGCGCGGGTGGAACCGGCCGACTACGTGTTCCACGGGTCCCCGCAGCGCTGAGCACGACCGGCGGAAACGCCGACGCGCCGTACCCCGGGAGCCGGGGCACGGCGCGTCGCCGGGCCGAACTCAGTCGATGATGCCGCTGAGCACGTCGAGGTCCTGCAGGTTGACCAGGCCGACCTGCGCCTGCTCGTTACCCGAGTCGTTGATGTTCACGTCGTCACGGTCGTGCGACGTCGACGCGAACGCCGGCGAGCCGAACGCCACCAGGCACGCCGCGGCACCGGCAACGACGATCGCGAGCTTCCTGCCCATTGTCATCTCCCGAAATGAGTTCTGATCGAGACCTAACCGGCGTTGCGGAACGCGACCCGGCAGGAAGAACGCTAGGGACCGGGGTGCGCCGGGAGATACGGTCGCCACCCGGAAGAGTGGCGGCGGTCACCTCCCCCTCCGCCGGGTGGTTTGCGCGCCCCGCGACGGGTTCCCCCAGGACGGCCGACACGCTCGGTTCCCGTTGCGCGCCAGGCGAACACGGACAGCGATCGATCGCTCACGCTGCTCCCGGGGGCCGCGTCACCCGGTGGACTGAGGCGCGCACGGCGTGTCGCGCTTCTTCGGCGTGTCGCGACACGGCGGGTTGATCCTCACGCGACGTGAGGCGGCACCGTCCATCATGCCGTCACGAGGTGACGGCCCGACGGGAGGGGAGACCGGTGAAGGTCGGCGAGCTCGCGAGGGCGACCGGACTGACGGTGCGCACGCTGCACCACTGGGAGGAGCGGGGCCTGGTCGTGCCCTCGGCACGTACCCACTCGGGCCACCGCGTCTACGACGACGGCGACGTCCGCCGCGTCTACCAGGTGGTCGCCCTGCGGGAGCTCGGACTCCCGCTCGACGCGGTCGGCGAGCTGCTCGCGAGCGGCTCGTTCGCCGCCGTCCTCACCGCCCACCTGCAGCAGGTCGACGACCGGCTGGCCGCGTTGCGCTCGCTGCGCAGCACGCTGTCCGGCGTCGTCGACCGGCTCCGGGAGGCACCGGACCCGACCCCGTCGGACGTGTTGATGATGATCGACGAGGTGAGCAGGGTGAACGACACCTTCGCGCAATACTTCACACCGGACCAGGTCGCCGCGCTGCAGGCGGCACGTGCGGACGGCGAGACCACCGCCGCGCAGTGGCCGGACGTCATCGCCGGCATCCGGGCCGAGATGGCGGCGGGCACCGACCCAGCGGACCCGCGCGTGCAGGCGCTCGCCGCGCGCTGGGCGGAGCTGCTGGCCGGGTTCCACCGCGGCGAGCCGGAGCTGCGCGAGCAGCTGTTCCGGATGCGGGCGGAGAACGCCACCGAGGTGGTCGCGGCCGGCGGGCCCGACCAGGCGATGATCGACTACGTCGAGCGGGCCCGGGGCTCCGGCCGACCCACTCTCGACAGATCGTAGGCGATCATAGACGATAGGCGTATGCCTATAGTCTTCGAGCTGCACCACCGGTCGGTGGCCGCCGTCCGAGCGGTCACCGACCGGATCGTCCCGGCCGATCTCGATCGGCCCACCCCGTGCGCGGGATGGGACCTGCGGGCCCTGCTCGAACACATGACGGGCCAGGACCACGGCTTCGCGGCCGCCGTCACCGCGGCGCAGCACGGCAGCGACACCGACGCCGCCGCGTTCGGGCCACGCCCGCTCAGCCCGTCACCGGCCGCGGACGTGGCCGGGTCGCTGGCCACGGTGACGACCACCGTCGCCGCGGCCGAGGGGCTGGACCGGCCCGTGCTGCTGCCCGAGTTCGGATCCCGGGTCCCGCTGCCGACCCTGGTGTCGATGCACCTGGTGGACACGCTGGTCCACGGCTGGGACGTCGCGACGGCGCTCGGCGCGGCCGACGCCTACTCCGCCGGTCTCGACGACGACCTCGTCGGGCGGGCCCTCTCGATCGCCGAACAGGTTCCCACCGAGCGCGACGATCCGGGGCTCCCGTTCGGGCCGGTGCACGCCGGCGCCGGGGCCACCGGCCCGTGGTCGCGCACCCTGGCCCTGCTCGGTCGCGATCCCGGCCGGCCGGTTCCGTCCTGAGGGGCACGGCCGCGCCCGGCCGACTACGGCAGGATCCGTCCCATGACCGATCTCCTGGACCGGCTCCGCGCGCTGCAGGTCTCCTCGCTGTGCGACGCCGACAAGTCACTGCCGGTGGTGGACCCGGCCATCCGCGCCCTGCTGACCGACACCGCGCTGACCGGCCCGGCCGTGACCGTGACCTGCGTCGACGACCATCTCCCGATGTTCGCCGCGCTGCGGGCCGCGGCACCCGGGTCGGTGCTCGTGGTCGCCGGGGCGGGCGGGACCCGGGCCGTGTCCGGCGAGCTGTTCGCGACCGAGGCGCACCGCAGGGGGCTGGCCGGCATCGTCGTCGACGGGCTGGTCCGCGACCTGCGGGGCCTGCGTGCGATCGGCCTGCCGGTGTTCGCCCGCGGCACCTGCCCGGCGTCGGGATCGGTCCGCGACGCCGGCACGATCGACGAACCGGTCTCGTTCGGCGGGATCGTGGTGAGCCCCGGCGACGTCGTCCGTGGCGACGACGACGGCCTGCTCATCGCACCGCCGGCCCGGTTCGCCGAGATCGTGGACACCGCGGAGGCGATCGAGGCCGCCGAGACGGCGCTGGTCGCCGCGATGCGGGACGGCGCCGATCTGCACTCGCTGACCACGGTCGACGAGCACGTCGCCGCGCTGCGCCGCGGCGAGCCGTCCGCGCTGGGCTTCCGGGTCTGAGCCCGGCGCTCAGGCCGCCGACTCCCAGGAGAACTCGACCGCCATCGGGTCGGCGCAGTCCGGGCAGGGGACCTCGACCCCGGCGGCGTCGACCGCCGGCAGTTCCGCCTCCGCGCCGCACCCGGCGCAGCGGCACCATGACACGTCCTCGGTTGCGTACATGTGTTCGAGGGTGAATCACATCGCTGTGATTCGCAACCCCGGCTCAGACGTCCTGGACGAGATCGGCGACCGAGGGCACCACCCGGGTCGGGCGGAACGGGAAGCGGTCGATCTCCGACTCCCGGGTGATCCCGGTCAGCACCAGGACGGTGCGCATCCCGGCCTCCAGCCCGGCGAGGATGTCGGTGTCCATCCGGTCCCCGATCATCACGGTGGACTCGGAGTGCGCACCCAGCCGGTTCAGCGCCGCCCGCATCATCAGCGGGTTCGGCTTGCCCACGAAGTAGGGCTCGACCCCGGTCGCCTTCGAGATCATCGCGGCCACCGAACCGGTCGCCGGCAGGATGCCCTCCGGGGACGGGCCGGTCGCGTCCGGGTTGGTGGCGACGAACCGCGAGCCCTTCTCGACCAGCCGCATCGCGGTGGCGATCGAGGAGAACGAGTAGGTGCGGGTCTCGCCGAGCACCACGTAGTCGGGGTTGCGGTCGGTGATGACGTAGCCGACGTCGTGCAGCGCGGTGGTCAGCCCGGCCTCACCGATGACGTAGGCGCTGCCCCGCGGCCGCTGCTCGTCCAGGAACGCCGCCGTCGCCAGCGCCGAGGTCCAGATCGACTCCTCGGGCACGTCCAGCCCGGTCGCCTGCAGCCGGTACCGCAGGTCACGCGCGGTGTGGATGCTGTTGTTGGTCAGGACCAGGAACGGAACACCCTTGTCCCGCAACCGGGACAGCAACGCGTCCGCACCGGGGACGATGCTCCCCTCGCGGACGAGGACGCCGTCCATGTCGGTCATCCAGCACTCGATCGGCTTGTGCTCCACCACGGGAGCAGACCCTAGCCCTCGGGACCGCCGCGGGCCGGTTGGCAGGTCGGGCACCAGAACAGGTTGCGTGCCGCGTGCGTGGCGTGCCGGACCTCCGTGCCGCACACCAGGCAGGCCATCCCGGCGCGCCGGTAGACGTAGACCTCACCGCCGTGCCGGTCGACGCGGCCGCGCTCGCCGCGGCGGCGCGGGTCGTGCTCGGGCCGCACGGTGTCGATCCGGTTGCGCCGCACGCCGTCCCGCATCAGCACGACGAGATCGGCCCACATCGCGTCCCAGGTCTCCCGGTCCAGCGCCCGGCCGGGGAGCCGGGGGTCGAGGCCGTGCCGGAACAGCAGCTCGGCCCGGTAGACGTTCCCGACGCCGGCGATGACCGCCTGGTCCATGAGCAGCGTGGCCAGCGGGCTGCGCGAGCGCGAGATGCGCTGCCACACCCGGTCGGGATCGCCGTCGCGGCGCAGCGGGTCGGGGCCGAGCCGGGCCCGGATCGCCCGTGCCTCGGCCCCGGTGAGCAGCTCGCAGGCGGTCGGGCCGCGCAGGTCGGCGAAGTGGGTCTCGCCGACCAGGCGCATCCGCAGCTGCCCGACCGGTTCCGGAGCCGGCAGCTCCCGTTCGACGAACGTGCCGTACAGCCCGAGATGGACGTGCACCACCCGGTCGGCGCCGTAGCGGTGGAACAGGTGCTTGCCGTGCGCCTCGGACGTCGTCAGCACCTCGCCGTCGAGCAGCGCGGCCGACCCGGCGAACCGGCCCTGCGGGCTGGAGACCCGGACCGGGCGGCGCGCGAACAGCCGCCGGTGCAGGTTCGCCAGCCGGTGCAGCGTGTGCCCCTCGGGCATCAGCGCCCCCGGACCACCGGTCGGGGACCCGTCACGACGGCAGCTGGTACTCGCCGGTCCGCTCGTAGTCGAGCATCTGGTCGATCCGCCGCTGGTGCCGCTCGTCGCCGGAGAACGGGGTGGCGAGGAACGCGTCGACGATCGCCACCAAGTCCTCGAACGAGTGCTGGCGGGCGCCGACGCCGATGATCTGGGCGTCGTTGTGCTCGCGGGCCAGGGTCGCGGTGGCGGGGTTCCAGGCCAGCGCGGCCCGGATGCCCTGCACCTTGTTCGCGGCGATCTGCTCGCCGTTGCCGGAGCCGCCGAGCACGATGCCGAGCCCGTCGGGGTCCGCGACGACCCGGCGGGCCGTCTCGATGCACCAGGCCGGGTAGTCGTCGAGCGCGTCGTACGTGGGGGCGCCCACGTCGACGGTCTCGATCCCCTGCCCGGTCAGGTACTCGACGAGCTTGCCCTTGACCTCGAAACCGGCGTGGTCACTGCCCAGGTAGACGCGCACGGTGCAGGATCTTTCCTCATGCGGATCGGTGGGGTCGACTCCGGTCCCCGGGGCTGGGTGGTGTGCCTGCTCTCCGGGACCGGCCGGGCACGGGACGTGACCTGGGCGGTGGTCCCGGACGCGCCGGGCGTCCTGGCCGCGACCGGTGGGTGCGACGCCGTCGGGGTCGACATCCCGCTGGTCCTGCCCACCGGCCCGGCGCGCCGCCCGGCCGAGACGCTCGCGTCGGCCCGGCTGGGCGGGGCGCGCTCGTCGCTGTTCCCGACCCCGCCGCCCGCCGTGCTGGACGCGGGCTCCTATCCCGACGCCTGCGCGGCCGCACAGCGGGTCACCGGCCGCAGGATCAGCGTGCAGACCTGGAACATCGTGCCGAAGATCCGCCAGTTCCAGCAGGTCACGCTGCCGGCCGGGGTCGTCGAGGCGCATCCCGAGCTGAGCTTCCGCACGCTCGCGCCGGCCGTGGCGTTCGCGTCGAAGAAGACCGCACGCGGCGCGGGGCAACGGATCGCGGCGCTGTCGGGGTGGGCCGATCCGGCGGCGTTGCTGGGCGACCTGCCCACCGGCACCCGGATCGACGACGCGCTGGACGCGCTCGTCTGCGCCTGGACCGCGGAGCGGGTGGCCCGCGGGACGGCGGAGTACCTGGGCCCCGGCCGCGACGACCGCGGGCGTTCCACCGCGATCGCGGTCTGAGGAACGGTGGCGCGGCGGTGACGGACGGCCACTGGACCGAGGTCGGCCCCGGCGTGCTCGCCCGCCGGCACACCGAGCTGGACCTCACCACCGGGCTGGTGCTCGGGCGGGACCGGGCCCTGGTGATCGACACCCGCGGCGACGACGCCCAGGGCGCCGAGCTGGCGGCGGCGGTGCGCGCGGTGACCGGTCTGCCGCTGCTCGTCGCGATCACCCACGCCCACTTCGACCACTGCTTCGGGACGTCGGCGTTCCCCGGCGTGCCCGTGCACGCCCAGGCCGGGTGCGCCGCCGCGCTCACGGTCACCGCGGCGGCCCAGCGCGCGGAGTGGGTGCGCCACTACCGGAGCACCGGCGACGACCGCACCGCGGCCGCGCTCGCCGCGACCGTGCCGGTGCTCCCCGACCGTCCGGTCTGCCCGCGGCCCGGCGACGTCCACCGGCTCGACCTGGGCGGGCGCACCGTCGAGCTGGTGTACCCGGGACCGGCGCACACCGGGCACGATCTCGCCGTGCACGTGCCCGACGCGGGCGTGCTGTTCGCCGGGGACCTGCTGGAGAACGGCGCGCCACCCTCGGCCGGGCCGGACGCCCACCCGCTGCGCTGGCCGGACGCGCTCGCCCTGCTGCTCACCCGCGCCGCCCGGACCTGCGTGCCCGGCCACGGCGACCCGATGACCCTGGGCGGGGCCGTGGCCCAGCACACCCTGCTGACCGCCCGGGCCCGGCGATACGCGGATGTCACGTGGGCGGACCGTTGCAGGAGGTACGTTCCGGTACCGGCGACGACCGACGAGCAGGCGGCGGGAGACGGACGGGGGTAGGTGGTCGATGGAGGCCCTGCACACACCCGCACGAGCGGCCGGGACACGTCCGGGGAGCACCCCGGGACCGGCGGCCGCGGCCGGGCACCTGCACCCGGCCGTCTCGCCGGACGGGACCCGGATCGCCTGGATCTCCGACCGGCCCGGACGGCCCCGGGTGCACGTCGCGCCGATGCCCGGTCACGGGCCGGTCGACCTCGCGACGGCCCGGGTGCTCGACGGCACCGGCACCGCGGGCGGCCCGCACCCGGACGTCACCGCGCTCGCCTGGGCCCCGGACGGTGGCCGGATCGCCGTCCAGATCGCCCCGTCCGGCGGCGAACGCACCCGGGTGCTGCTGCTCGATCCGGACGGCGGCACCCCGCAGGAGATCGCCCCGGCGGCCACCGCCGTGACCCTGGGCGCCTGGGCACCCGGCGGGCGCCGGCTGGGCGTCACCGTCCACACCGCGTCCGGCGACCCGTGCTCCGACGACCACGGGGACGGCACGGCGTTCCTCGTCGACGTCCTGGACGGGACATCGGTCCTGCTCGGGACCGGGCAGTCGGCCGTGGTGCAGGCGGTCTCGGCGGACGGCCGCCGGGTCGTGCTGCGGACCGGGCGCCGCGGCGAACGCGCGCTCGACCTGGTCGACCTGTGGACCGGGGCCCGGGAGCGGCTCGTCGGCGGCTCCGGCGGCGCGCTCACCGCGGGCGCACAGTTCGGCAGCACGCCGGGCACCCTGTGGGTGCACACCGACGCCGACCGCGAGCGCACCGCGCTGCTCGCGGTGACCCTCGGCCAGACCGACGAGCAGCGGGCGTCCCCCGCCCGGCCGGTCGCCGTGCGGCCCGGTGCCGATCTCGAGGTCCTCGCCCTCGACCGGTCCGGCACCCGCGCGGCGCTGGTCTGGAACGTGGGCGGGCGCAGCGAGCTGGAGATCGCCGACCTGCGCGGCGGACGGCCGCAGCGGCTGCTCGCGCCGTGCGACGTCGTCACCGGGGTGGTGTTCGGCCGGGACGGTGCGGAGCTGCTGGTCGCCGGGCACGGTCCCGGGCTGCCCCCGCACGTCGTGCGCCTGCCGGTCGACGGGGGCCGGCCGGTCGCGCTGCTCGGCGGGGAACCGGTCACCCCGGTGCCGCCGCGACCGGAGCAGGTGCGCTTCCCGGCCGAGGACGGCCTGCGGCTGGCCGGCTGGCTGCACCGGCCGGCGGCCCCGTGCGGGGCCGGGATGGTCTGGCTGCACGGCGGGCCGGAGTCCGAGGAGCGGCCCGGCTGGGCGCCGCTGCTGCACGAGCTGGTGGCGGCCGGGGTCACCGTCCTGACCCCGAACGTGCGCGGCTCGTCGGGCCGGGGGCGGGCGTTCGCCCGGCTGGACGACGGCGGGCTGCGCCCGGGATCGGTGACCGACGTGCGGGCCGCGACCCGGCTGCTCGCGGGGGTCCCGGACGTGGACCCGCGGCGGATCGTGGTCGGCGGGCGCTCCTACGGCGGCTACCTCACCCTCGCCGCGCTCACCCGGTTCCCGGAGCTGTTCGCCGGCGGGGTCGACGTGTGCGGCATCTCGGACTTCCTCGCGTTCTACGCCGACACCGAGCCGTGGATCGCCGGGCCGGCGCTCACCGAGTACGGCGACCCCCGCACCGACGCCGCCTCGATGCGGGCGATGTCCCCGCTGCACGCGGTGGACGAGATCACGGCGCCGCTGCTGCTCGTGCACGGCGAGCAGGACACCAACGTGCCGCTCGGCCAGGCGCTGGCGGTGCACGGGGCGCTGACCCGCCGCGGCGCACCGGTGGAGTTCCTGCGGCTGGCCGACGAGGGCCACGAGGTGTTCGACCGGCACACCCGGGCGGCCGCGACCGGCCGGATCGTCCGGTGGGTCGCCGAGGTGACCGGGCGGTGACCGGCCGGGAGCGGGTGCCGCGCCCCCGGTGGGCGGTGTACCTGCGCACCGCGCTCGGTGCCGTCGCGGTCGCCGTCCCGGTGTGGACGGCGGTCCGCTGGTGGGCGGTGCTCGCCGCCGGGCATCCCGCCTACCCGCTGCTGCTGCTCGCCGTCGCCGCCGTCGGTGCGGTGCTGCTCGCCCGGCGCCGGCGGCCGGTGCGGACGGGACGCGTGCGCGGGGCCGGACGGGTCACGGGGGCGCTGCTGCTGGTGGCGCTGGTCGCGGTGGCGGTGTGGCTGCGCCCGTACCCGGCCGACGCCGTCGACACCGGCCCGGTCGACGTCGTCCACCGGGCCGACGCCTGGGAGCTGCGCCCGCGCGGACCGGCCAGCGGGGTCGGCGTCGTCTTCCATCCCGGTGCGCTGGTCGATCCGCGGGCCTACCTGCCGTTGCTCGCTCCGCTGGCCGAGCAGGGTGCGGTCGTCGTCGTGCCGGCACCGCCGCTGGGGCTGGCGCTGACCGGCCCCGGAGCCACGGCCAGGGCCGTGGCCGCGCTGCCCGGGACCAGGACGTGGGTCGTCGGCGGGCACTCGATGGGCGGGGTCGCCGCGGCCCGGGCCGTCGACGTGCCCGGCGTGCGCGGGCTCCTGCTGTGGGCGTCCTACCCGGCCGGCGACCTGTCCGGCGCGCCGGTCGCCGCACTGTCGGTGTCCGGCTCGCGGGACGGGCTGGCGACGCCGGACACGATCGCCGCGTCCCGGTCACTGCTCCCGGCCCGGACCCGGTTCGTCGAGGTCGCGGGTGGGGTGCACGCCTACTTCGGCGACTACGGCGCGCAGTCCGGGGACGGTGTGCCGGGCGTCGACCGGGCCGGGGCGCAACAGGAGATCGTCGCGGAGACGACCGCGTTCGTCCGGGCGCTCAGGCCGTACTGAACGACTGCAGGATCTCCTGCCCGCTGGAGTCGGTCCCGACGACGAACCGGTAGTTCTCCCGGCTGGAGCTGCCGTCGGGGCGGAGGAACACCACCGTCGCGGTCACGGCGTTCGGGCCGTCGTTGCGCAGGTTCTCCGCGTAGACGGTGCGCAGGCCGCTGTAGAAGTTCCGGTACTCCTCGATCCCCCGGGACTGGGCCTGGGCCTGGGGGCTCAGCAGCGCGAACGCCCCGTCGATGTTCTCCGGGAGCATCCGGTAGTAGTTCTGCACGAACGAGACCGGGTCCTGCACCCCGCCGGATCCCGGGGTCGGTGTGGCCGACCCGGACGTCGTCGGGGCCGGTGCGGTCGTCGGCGCGGGCGGCGGAGCCTGCTCGGAGGTCGGCGCGGCCACCGGCGACTGCTGCCCCTGGTTGGACAGGACCCCGTAGGCGACCCCGCCCCCGATGACGAGCAGCGCGGCCACCGCGGCGAGCACCGCGGGCAGCCGCCGCCGGCCGCCCCCACCGGAGCGGGCGCCGTCGCCCCCGCCCGGGATGACCTGCGGCGCCGGTACGGCCGGGGCATCGACGACGGTGCCGCCGCCGGGCCCGGCGGCCGGCTCCACGGCGTCGTGGGTGTCCATCACCGCGGTGGCGGTCGACGGCGTGGCCAGGCCCTTCACCGACTGCCCGGCGGCGATCCGGCCGAGTGCCTCGCGGGCCTGCGCCGCGCTGGGCCGGTCGGCGGGCTCGTTGGACAGCAGGCGCATCAGCAGCGCGGTCAGCGGCCCGGCGTCCGACGGCGGGGTGATCGCCCCGGTGGCGACCTTGTGCAGCAGCGCATAGGCGTTGTCGTCGAGGCCGAACGGCGGCTCGCCCTCGACCGCGGCGTACAGCAGGGCACCGAGCGCGAAGATGTCGGACGCGGCGGTCGGCTCCTGGCCACGGGCGACCTCGGGAGCGAGGAACGCCGGGGTACCGGCGATCACCCCGGTCCGGGTGAGCTGCACGTCGTCCACCGCGCGGGAGACGCCGAAGTCGGTGATCTTGGCCCGGCCGTCCTCGGCGATCAGGACGTTGCCCGGCTTCACGTCGCGGTGCACCACGCCGGCGGTGTGCGCGGCGGCCAGACCGTCGGCGACCTGCCGGCCGATCGCGGCCGCCTCGCGCGGCGGGATCGGGCCCTTCTCCGCCAGCACCGCGGCCAGCGAGCGGGACGGCAGGTACTCCATGACCAGCCACGGACGGTCGTCGTGCACGACGACGTCGAACATGCTGATCACGTGGGCGTGCTGCAGGCGGGCGCCGATCCGGCCCTCCCGCAGGATCCGCTGCCGCGACTCCTCGAGCTGGTCGGCCGACGGCAGGGCGGCGGCGAGCAGCTCCTTGACCGCGACCGTCCGGTTCAGCAGCTCGTCCGTGCCACGCCACACAGCACCCATCGCACCGGCACCGATCCGCTCGTCGAGCCGGTAGCGGTTCCCGATCCGGTGGGCCTCGGGGGTGGGCGAGCTCATGGGGTCCAAGGGTAGGGAATCGGGCCGGAGCGGGTGCCACCAGGGCACCGGGTCCGGACGTCCGGGCGGGGGACGGCCGAGACTACGCGTCGACCGTCCCGGCTTCCAGCGCCCGGACGGCGCACCGGAGGGACCACGGTCACCTCGGGAGACCGAGCTTTCGGGCACAGGCCGGCCACGATCCGTAACCGCCCCGGGCGTCGCGGACCTTCGTCGCGATCTCGATCTGCTGCTCCTTGGACGCACCGGCGGCGGTCGGCGCGTACTCGGTGCCACCGAAGTCGCTCCAGGTCCCCTTGTCGAACTGGAGGCCGCCGTAGTAGCCGTTGCCGGTCGAGATGGCCCAGTCCCCGGAGGACTCGCACTCGGCCAGCTTGTCCCAGGAACCGTCGCCGCCGGCGGCGGGCTTCTCCGGCTCCGGCTTCTTCTCCGGTTCCGGCTTCGGCTCGGGCTTCTTCTCGGGCTCCGGCTCGGGCTTCTTCTCCGGCTCCGGCTTCGGCTCGGGCTTCTTCTCCGGCTCGGGGTCGTCCTTCGGCTCCGGCTCCGGCTCGTCCTCGGGCTTCGGCCCGGACCCCTCTCCCCGCTCGCCGTCCCGGTCCCCGCCGTCCGGCTGCTCACCGGAGTCCCGGTCCTGCGCGTCGTCCCCGGACGGGCCACCGGGGAAGCTGCGGTCCTCGGGCTCGGTGCCCGACGACGGGCCGTCGCCGGCCCCGTCCATCCCGTCCTGCCCGCCGTCGCTACCGCCACCGGAGTCGCGCTGCCCGCCGGAGTCACGGTCGCCACCGGAGTCACGGTCGCCGCCGGAGCCGCCGGTGCCACCACCGTCGTCGTCGCTGTCGTCGCCGCTGCCGTCACCGCCGCTGCTGCCGTCGCGGTCGCCACCGTCGCGGTCGCCGTCCCGATCGTCACGGTCGCCGCCGTTGTCGTCCCCGCCGTCGCGCCGCACGTCGTCCTCGCGGTCCGAGCCGCTGCCGGGCCCTCCGAGCCAGCCGGAGACGCGGTCGGCGGTCGACACCTCCTCGTCCCCGGAACCGCCGTCCCGGGCGTCCCCACCGGATCCGTCGCCGCGGGCTCCCCCGGCACCGCCGGACCCGCCGCCCTCCGCCTCGGCGCGGGCGACGGCGGACCGGACCGTCTCCCCCACCGACTCGGCGATCGCCTCGACGTCCGGCGCGCCGTACCCGGCGGCCGCGTCGTCGAGGACCAGCACCCAGTTCTCCCCGCCCCCGGCCGGTACCGGGAACCGGGCGACGCCGGAGCTGTCGAGCTCGGCGAGCTCCACGGTCCGGCCGGTGGCGGGCTCGACCCACCACGGACGCGCGACCTCGCCGGTGAGCAGGCCCAGGTCGAGGACGACGTCGCTGCCGGCCGGGGTGTGCCCCAGCACGTAGGAGCCGTCCTCGGCACTCGCGATGTCGACCCGCGCGTCCACGGCGGCGGCCCGCACGGTGAACGCACCGTCCCGGTACGGGCTCAGGGCGGTCCGCAGGGCCCCGTCGGGGGCCTCCAGGGCGGTGGTGACGGCGATCTGTCCCCCGGCGAGCGCACCGGCGACGAGCAGTGCCCCGCCGAGCACCGAGGCCGGCCGACGCGAGTACCTGGTGTCCACGACGGGGCACCCTGCACGGACCCGGCGCTCACCGTGGCCGAACGGGCGTCCTCGTTCGCGATCGCGTTTCCCCGGGGCCGCCCCGCAGCGGCCGGCCGGCGGTCAGTAGTCGAAGGACGGGTCCTCGGTCCGGGTCCGCTTCAGCTCGAAGAAGTGCGGGTTCTCGGCCATCAGCCGGGCCCCGTCGAACAGCCGGCCGGCGTCCTCGCCCTTGGGCACCCGGGAGATCACCGGGCCGAAGAAGGCGACGCCGTCCACGTGGATGGTGGGGGTCCCGACGTCCAGCCCGACCGGGTCCATGCCCTCGTGGTGGCTGGCGCGCAGCTTCTCGTCCCACTCGGTGGAGTGCGCGGCCCCGGCCAGCTCGGCCGGGAGACCCAGCTCGGCCAGCGCACCGGCCACGACGTCGTCGAAGTCCTTGTTCTGCTGGTTGTGGATCCGCTCGCCGAGCGCGGTGTACAGCGGCGCGAGGATCTTCGACCCGTGCTGCTCGGCCGCGGCGATGCACACCCGCACCGGGCCCCAGGCCTTCCTCATCAGTTCGGCGTAGTTCTCGGGCAGGTCACGGTCCTCGTTGAGGACACCGAGGCTCATCACGTGCCAGCTCACCTCGACCTCGCGCACCTTCTCGACCTCCAGCACCCAGCGGGAGGTGAGCCAGGCCCACGGGCACAGCGGGTCGAACCAGATGTCGACGCGAGCAGGTGCGGCAGGGGCAGCAGTCGTCATGACCGGCGCAACGACGGCCGGCGGGCGGTCATTCCGCGGAGCCGGGCCCGGTGTTCCCTGCCCGGTCACCGGGCACGTGATTGGATGCGGACGACCCCACTCCCCGGAGAGGACCAGACCACCTCTGATGACCCCGCCCAACCTGACCCGTGTCCAGGCGCAGGAGCGCGCCGCGCTGCTCGACGTCTCCACCTACGACGTGACGATCGACCTCACCGACGGCGCCGGCGCCCCGTCCGAGCGGACGTTCGCGGTCACCACGACCGTGCGTTTCACCGCGACCGAGCCCGGCCGGAGCACCTGGATCGAGTGGGTCGGCGAGGGCGTCACCTCGGCGACGCTCAACGGCACCGACCTCGACGCCACCGACTGGACCGAGGAGGACGGGCTCGAGCTGCCCGGGCTGGAGTCCGAGAACGAGCTGACGATCGTCGCGACCGGCCTCTACACCAACACCGGTGAGGGCCTGCACCGCTTCGTCGACCCGGTCGACGGCGCCGTCTACCTGTACTCGCAGTTCGAGACGGCCGACTGCAAGCGGCTGTTCCCCTGCTTCGACCAGCCCGACCTCAAGGCCCGCTACACCCTCACGGTGACCGCGCCCGGGGACTGGAAGGTCATCTCGAACGCCCCGGCCGCCGTCGCGGACTCCCCCGCCGGCGCCGTCCACTCGTTCGAGCGGACCGAGATCCTCTCGACCTACCTGGTCGCGCTGATCGCCGGTCCGTACGCGAGCTGGCACGACACCTACCGCGACGACCACGCCGAGATCCCGCTGGGCATCTACTGCCGCGCCTCGCTGGCCCCGCACATGGACCACGAGCGGATCTTCACCGAGACCCGGCAGGGCTTCGACTTCTACCACCGCAACTTCGGGATCACCTACCCGTTCGGCAAGTACGACCAGCTGTTCGTGCCGGAGTTCAACGCGGGCGCGATGGAGAACGCCGGCGCGATCACGTTCCTGGAGGACTACGTCTTCCGGTCGCGGGTCACGCACACCCTCTACGAGCGGCGTGCCGAGACGATCCTGCACGAGATGGCGCACATGTGGTTCGGCGATCTCGTCACCATGCGCTGGTGGGACGACCTCTGGCTGAACGAGTCGTTCGCCACCTGGGCGTCGGTGCTGTGCCAGGCCGAGGCCACCGAGTACACCGGTGCCTGGACCACGTTCGCCAACGTCGAGAAGTCCTGGGCCTACCGGCAGGACCAGCTGCCCTCGACGCACCCGATCGCCGCGGACATCCCGGACCTGCAGGCCGTCGAGGTCAACTTCGACGGCATCACCTACGCCAAGGGCGCGTCGGTGCTCAAGCAGCTGGTCGCCTACGTCGGGCTGGAGCCGTTCCTGGCCGGGCTGCGCGACTACTTCGCCGCGCACGCCTGGGGCAACGCCACCTTCGACGACCTGCTGGGCGCGCTGGAGTCCGCCTCCGGGCGGGACCTCTCGGACTGGGGCGCGCAGTGGCTGCGCACCACCGGCCTGAACCTGCTGCGGCCGTCGTTCCGGGTGGACGAGGCCGGCCGGTTCACCGCGTTCGACGTGGTGCAGGGCGGCGCCCGCCCCGGTGCGGGCGAGCTGCGCACGCACCGGATCGCCGTCGGCGTGTACGACGACGACCCGGCGACCGGCAAGCTCGTCCGGACCCACCGGGTGGAGCTGGACGTCTCCGGCGAGCGCACCCCGGTCCCCGAGCTCGTCGGGCTGCCCCGCGGCAAGCTGGTGCTGGTCAACGACGACGACCTCACCTACTGCGCGCTGCGCCTGGACCCCGGGTCGCTGGCGACCCTGGTCGACCGGATCGGCGACATCGCCGACCCGCTCCCGCGGACGCTCTGCTGGTCCTCGGCCTGGGAGATGACCCGCGAGGCCGAGCTGAAGGCCCGCGACTTCGTCACCCTGGTCGCCGGCGGGTTCGACACCGAGACCGAGATCGGCGTCGCGTCCCGGCTGCTGCTGCAGGCACAGACGGCGACCGCCTCCTACTCGGCCCCGGAGTGGGCCACCGAGCGGGGCTGGCCGCTGCTGACCGACGCGCTGCGGTTCCGGCTGGACACCGCCCCGGCCGGGTCGGACACCCAGCTGGCCGTGGTGAACGCGCTGGCGGCGTCGGTGCTGCCGGACGTCACGCTCGACGCGATGAAGGGCTGGCTGCTCGACGTCCGCGTCCCGGACGGGCTGACCGTCGACACCGACCTGCGCTGGCGGCTGCTGCACGCGCTGGTCGCGCACGGCCGGGCCGGCGAGACCGAGATCGCCGAGGAGGAGCAGCGCGACGCCACCTCGACCGGTGCCCGGCAGGCCGAGCGGGCCCGTGCCCTGGTGCCGACCGCCGAGGCCAAGGAGCGTGCCTGGCAGCGTGCCGTGCACAACGACTCCCTGCCGAACGCCATCAACGAGTCGGCGATCGCGGGCTTCTCGCACCCGGCCCAGCGCGGCCTGCTCGACGGGTACGTGGAGCGCTACTTCGCCGAGATCGACGACGTGTGGGCCCGGCGCACCTCGGAGCTGGCGCAGAACGTCGTGATCGGGCTGTTCCCGTCCTGGGCGGTGGAGCAGCGCACCGTCGACGCGGCCGACGCCTGGCTGGCCGACACCGCGAAGCCCGCCTCGCTGCGCCGGCTCGTCACCGAGGGCCGGGCCGGGATCGTCCGCGCGCTGGCGGCGCGGGAGTTCGACGCCGCGCCGACGCCCTCCGCGGACGAGGCGACCGCCGTCCACCAGCCCTGACCGGAACGGGGCCCGGGAGCGGATGCTCCCGGGCCCCGTCGGTCCGGTGGTGCAGGACGGCTCAGCGGCGCAGCAGCCGCCGCAGCGGGTTGCGGCTCGGCTCCGGCTCGCCGAGTGCCCGGAACGAGTCGCAGGCGCGGGCCCCGCAGGCCCCGCAGTCGCTGCCCGGGCGGTAGTGCTCGTGCACGTCCTCCGGGTGGCCGCAGGCGCAGAGCCGGACGCCGGTCGACGCCGGGACGATCGGGTCGGCGGGCGCGCGCTGTGCCGGGACCTGTACCGGGACCCGTGGTTCTGCCGAGGGTTCGACGGCCGGCAGTCCGGTCGGCGGGGTTAGCACCGCCGCCGAGGGCTTCGACGTGGCCCGACGCCCGCTCGGGGCCGGTCGCGCTGCACCGTCGTGCGAGTCCACCATCGTGACCTCCTTCGTCCGGACGATCGGCCCGGCCCCGGGTACCGGGTGGCCGTGCCGTCGCGGTCCCCAGTATGGGATTACCGGGGGCTCCGGGGGAATGACTCTGCGCGATTCGGTTGCGAACGGTCGACCGATTCGCAGGTCAGAGCGTCGGGTCAACCCGATTGGTCGGCAACCGGAAGAGTGAGTACCGCTATACAGCCGGTAGGGTTCTGGGCTGTACGGAGCACGAGGGTACCCCCGTGGTCGTCAGCCAACCGGGCGCTGATGTGCAGCCCGAGCCCGGAGCCACCGGCCGACCGGTCGTGTGCGCCCCGGGCGATCGCCCACGTGTCCCGGCCCCCGGGCAGGCCCGGGCCGGCGTCACGCACCTCCACGGCCACGAAACCCGGGGCCCGCGCCGCGCGCCCCCGGACCGCGACCTCGGCCCCCGGAGCGTGCCGGTCGCAGTTCGCCAGCAGGGTGGTCACGACCTGGCGGGTGACCGACTCCGGGGCCGCCACCGCCGGGAGGTCGTCCGCCACGACGAGGCTGATCGGCTGTTCCGCGCGCAGGCCGACCAGCTGGCGCAGCACCGGACCGACCTCGTGGGCCGCGGGCGCGGCTCCGTTCGCGCCACCGGCCGGAGCGAAACCGGCGCCGAGGTCCAGCAGCCGCGCGTCCCGGTCGTCGATCATCGGGTCGGGTGCGCCGGTCTCCGGGATCCGGGCCGTCGCCGGATCCTCCAGCATGGTCCGCAGCCGGCCGAGCTCGGCCAGCACGGCGTCACGGAGCTGCCCGGACCGGCCGTCGCCGGTGCCGGAGTGGGCGAGCAGCGAGGCCGCACCGGCCAGGCCGGCGAGCCCGTTGCGCAGTTCGTGGTCCCGCTCCGCGGCCTGGCCCGCGGCCCGCTCCAGCAGCAGCGTCGCGTCCCCGAGGGTCTCCTGGAGCCGGTCGTACTCGTCCTGCAGCCGGCTCACCGCCTGCAGGACCAGGGCGAGCATGGCCGACAGCACGACCGTCATCCCGAGGATGCGCAGCGACGGGTACACCAGGCCGCTGGCCGGCTGCCCCGGCGCGACCGCCCGGTAGAGCTGGGACACCGCGACGACCAGCAGCCCCAGGCCGAGGCGGGTCCTGGTCCGGCTCTGGCGCCGGTAGCCGTCGAGCAGGAACAGCACCGCGACCAGCGACCAGCCGGCCTGGATCAGGATCGACGGGACCGGGCTGCGCGCGAGCGCCGTGGTGAACGCGTTCTCCTCCTGCACCGCCACGACGGCGCCGATCACCAGGGCGGCGGCGCACAGCGCCCAGCCGCCCCAGGCGCCGAGCCGGGGCGGCGGCCGCAGCGCGAGGAGGATGACGCACATCCCCACCGCGAGCATCGCGAGCACGGCGAGCCGCGGGACCCCGGCGGTCCGGTCGCTGATCGCCAGTGCCGACAGCGGCAGCAGGACCACGCCGTAGAGCAGCAACGCCGCCCCGAACCAGGACGGCCGCGGATCACCGGACAACCGGCCCGCGACCAGCGCGACGACCGCGGCCACCGAGCCGACCGCGGCGGCGGTCAGCGTCAGGGCCGGGGTGACGGTCCCGACGTCGATCCGGCCCAGGACGACGGCCGGGCGGGTGGCCGTCGCGACGACCACGCCCAGCAGTCCCACCACCAGCAGGTCGGCGAGGTGCCCGGCCACGAACCGCGCGCGACGGTGCCGGTCCAGGATCCCGCCGAAGCTCCCGGTCGCCACGCCGCCTCCCCTGCCGGTGAAACGGCGATGATAGGGCGGGTCCCGCAGCCGGGCCGCACCGGACGTCCGCGCGGACGGGCGGTTCAGAGCCCGGCGGCCTTCCGGTAGAGCGCGACGGCCTCCAGCTGCGAGCCGACGCCGAGCTTGGTCAGCACCGCGCGGATCTGCGTCCGGACCGTGGCGAGCGACACGACGAAGTGGTCCGCGACGACCTGGGCGCGCTTCCCGCCGGCCAGCAGGGCCAGCACCTCACGCTCGCGCTGGGTGAGCGTGCGCAGCTTCTCGTGCAGCTCCCGCCGCTCGCTCTCGCGGTCGCGGTGCAGGGCGATGAGCTGCTCGCGCCGCCCGGGTGGCATCACCGAGCGCCCGGCCGTGGCCTCCCGGATCGCGTTGAGCAGCGCCGGGAACGGTGCGTTCTTGGGGACGAAGACGAACCCGCCGGCCTCCAGTGCGGCGCCGACCCGGCCGGCGTCGGAGCTCCCGGAGAGGATCACCACCCGCCACCCGAGCTCGACCATCGGCCCGACCAGGCGGACGCCGTCGATCCGCCGCCCGTCCGGGTCCCGGCCGAGATCGAGGTCGAGGTCGAGCACGATCAGGCCCGGCGCGGTGCGCCGGACCTCGTCGAGGATCCCGGCCGCGGAGCGCACCGGCCGGAACACGGCCTCCTCGCCCTCGGCGCGCAGGTTCAGTGCGAGGGCCGATCCGACGAGCTCGTGGTCGTCGACGATGAGGATCGAGCTCGGTGCGGTCATACCGTCGTCACTCCGGCGGAAGGCGACATGTCCGACACCCTAGGGTCAGGAGCGGCTGCCTGCCTGGTCGGCGAGCATCCGCAGCCCGGAGAGCAGACCACCGAACAGGTCACCCTCCTTGAACGAGGCCACCATGCTCATCAGGGCCAGCTTCGCGCCGCGGTCCGGGAGGCGGACCTTGGCCTCCACGCCGGTGACGATCTCCAGCAGCCGCTGCTCGGGGCTGACGGCGACCAGCACGGCCTCGTCGTAGCCCTCGACCCGGGAGTGCAGGTCGACCGCGGTCGCGCGGGCGTCGGCCCCCAGGTCACCCAGGTACAGGGCGAACCGCAGACCGGTCTCCCGGCTGGTGAGGGTCAGCGCGTCGTCCAGCCGGGTGAGCTGGACCGGGGTGAACGGGTGCTCGGAGAGGTCCGGCTCCCGGAAGTGCTCGGCCACCGACAGGCGGCCGGACTGGGTGACGACGGTCCCCTCGGGCAGGTCCTCCTCGTTGCCCTCGAAGACGGCGAGGCCGCTACCACTTGCCACCGGTACCTCCTCGCACGTCGCTGCCGTCGACCGGCGCGTGGGCCGCGTGGTGCGCGGCTCCGGCCGGGTTGGCGATCCAGAACAGGGGCTCGTAGGGCCACGGGTCGCCCGCGGTGTAGCGGGAGCGGCCGCTCCGGTTGCGTACCGCGATCCAGGCCCAGACCACGGCGTACAGACCCACCGGCGCGACCACGAAGACCAGCAGGGTTTCGACGACGGTCACGGTCGGAGAACCTATCCGATCGCTCCGCCCGGCACCTGCTCAGGTGTCCGATCCGACAGCCGCCCGGTGCGGATCGCGCGCAGCAGCGCGTCGTGGTCGGCCTCGGTCTGGTCGGCGTAGCTGCGGGCGAACGCGCAGAGCGCGTCGGCCACCCGGCCGCCCCCGCCCAGGTAACCGGCGATCATGGAGGCGCCCGAGGTCCGCGCGTGCCCCTTCGCGAGCAGCTTCCCGCAGACGTCGGCGTAGTCGGCGAGCGCCGGCGCGTCGAGCGTGTCCGGCACGATCGCGCCCTTCATGTCCCGGAACTGGCGGACGTAGTACTGCCGCCCGCCCACGGTCGTCCAGCCCAGGAGCGGGTCGGAGACCGTCTGCAGGGCCTGCTGGTACTCGACGACGCGCTGCCCCTGGTGCGCGTGCCAGGCCTCGTCGCCGTGCACGAACGGCGCCACCACCGACCGGCGGGCCTGCTTGAGCTGCAGGAACACCACGTCGTCCGGGCTCGATCCCTCACACAGCACCAGGTAGGCACGCAGCCCGACCGAGCCGACCCCGACGACCTTGTGGGCCACGTCGGTGGCGTGGTAGCCGCCGAGGATGCGGGCCCAGTGCGGGGGCAGGGTCGCCAGGTAACCGTCCAGCGCGGCCAGGATCCGCTCGGTGTGCTCGTCGTCGGGGTGGGTGATCAGCGGTGGCTCGGTCACGATGCGGCGCTCCCCGCCGTCGTCGGTCACGAAGCGCGGCAGCGCCCGGTCCGAGGTCCGCCTGCGGGCCCGCTCGGCGGCCTTGTCGATCGCCCGCCTGCCGGTCTTGTGGTCGGCGTCGGAGCGGAGCGCGTCGACGTCGGTCACGTCGTAGGACCGGGCCAGCAGGGGCTGGTCGGCCAGGGTCCGCAGCTGCTCGGCGTAGGAGTGCACGCAGCGGGTGACGGCCTCGGAACAACGGCGCTCCGAGGCGCCGGAGTCGCGGCCGGCGACCCAGGTCGACGCGACGAGCCGGCGCAGGTCCCACTCCCAGGCCCCGGGATGCGCCTCGTCGAAGTCGTTGAGGTCGAAGACCAGCTCGCGCTCCGGCGATGCGTAGAACCCGAAGTTGCCGAGATGGGCGTCGCCGCAGATCACCGGATGGACCCCGGTCTCGGGCAGCACCGCGAAGTCGGCCGCGTGCAGCGCCGCGGCCCCGCGCAGGAAGGCGTGCGGCGAGGCGCTCATCCGCTGGATCCGCAACGGGACGAGCTCGTCCACCCGCCCAGCGTTCGTGCGCTCCACCACACCGACGGCGTCGACCCGGCGCAACGCCGAGGACCAGGTCGCCAGCGACGAGCGCGGCGCCTTCTTCCGCAGCCCCTTGCCGATCCGGTACCGCTCCGGGCGCGGGGTGGAGCGGCGGTGCAGCGAACCGAACGAGTCCCGGTCCGATCCGGCGAGTACGGGGTGCGACGTCACGGCGCAGTCCTACCCCGCGGCGGCCGTCGGGTGCAGCCCCTGGGCCGAGAGCCGGAGCAGCCGGCGGGACGCCTCGACGTCGCCCTCGGTGACCACCGACAGCGAGGTGACCAGGTCGATCAGGTCGTCCGTGCCGGCCTCGGGGTGCAGCGTGCCGGCGGTGTGCGCCGCCTCCACCAGCGGGTCCACCGCCGCGCGCAGGCTGCCGTGGCAGCTGTGCCCGCCGGGGTCGCGGCCGTGGGCACGCAGGGTCTCGGCGAAGCCACGGGCGGCAGCGGTGTACCCCACGAGCTCGTCCACCCAGGTCCACAGCGCCTCGCCCGGCCCCGCGGCCACGGCCAGTGCACCGGCACGCGCGCAGAGCCGTTCCACGCCGTCGGCGAACACCGCCTCCAGCAGCGCGAACCGGGACCCGAAGTGCCGGTGCAGGGTCGCCGAACCGACCCCGGCGCACCGGGCGATCTCCTCCATCGAGGCGTTCGCACCGTCCCGTGCCACGAGCTCCATCGCCGCCGCGACCAGGCGTTCCCGGTTACGACGACGGTCGGCCCGTTCCCGCCCGCCGTCCATGTCACCCATTCCACCACACCGTTCCGCTCGACAAACGGGGTGACACCCCATATTCTTCGGTCGAGCCCAAACGGGGCGTCACCCCACTTTCGACGGGAGCACGTGATGGACGGATTCGTACTGGTGACCGGAGCCACGGGGAAGCAGGGCGGCGCGACGGCGCGGGCACTGCACGCCGCCGGGACCCCGGTGCACGCCCTGGTCCGCGACCCGGACGCGGACCGGGCCCGCACGCTGGCGGAGCTGGGGATCACCGTCGTGCGGGGCGATCTGGACGACCCGGCGAGCGTCGTCGCCGCGGCCCGCGGGGCACGCGGGGTGTTCTCCATCCAGATGCCGGATCTGGAGGACCTGATGGGTGACCGGGAGCTGCGGCACGCCACGGCCATCGCCGGAGCCGTCCGGGAGAACGGGGTGGCGCAGGTGGTCCACACCTCGGTCAGCGGGGCCGGGACGCACGGCGAGCCCGGCGCCGTCGACGAACAGGCATGGGGCGAGTACCTGCCGCACTACTGGCGGAACAAGCTGGGGGCCGAGCGGATCCTCACCGGCGCCGGAGCGCGGTACACGACGGTGCTGCGCCCCGGCGGGTTCCTGGAGAACCTGCTGCCGCCCTCGCCCTACTTCGCCGGCGACACCCCCGGACCGCTGCAGACGGCCGCGGATCTCGACATCGCGCTGCCGTGGATCGCGGTGGCCGACATCGGCGCCGCCGCCGCGGCCGCGTTCGCCGATCCCGAGCGGTTCGGCGGGGTCACCCTGGAGCTGGCCGGTGAACGGCTGACCTTCCGGGAGCTGGCCGCGACGCTGGCCCGCGCGTGGGACGTGCCGATCGAGCCGGTCGCGGCGCCGGAGACGACCGGGTTCGCCGCGGTGCTCACCCGGTCCCAGGAGTTCACGACCGCGTTCCCCGCGCCGGCCGACCCGCGCGACGCCCGGGCCGCGGGCATCGACGTCACCGGGGTGGCCGAGTGGGCGGCGGCTCAGACGGTCCTGCGGCCCAGCGCCCGGTAGGTCCAGCCGGCCGACTCCCAGGCCTCACGGTCGAGTGCGTTACGGCCGTCGAGCACCCGCCGGGTCCGCACGACGCGGCCGAACGTGGCCGGGTCCAGCTCCTTGTACTGCCGCCACTCGGTCAGCAGGAGCACGGCGTCGGCGTTCTCGGCCGCCTCCTCCGGGGTGTCGACGAAGTCGAGCTGCGCCCAGTGCTTGCGCACGTTGTCCCCGGCGGCGGGGTCGGTGACCCGGACGTTCGCGCCCTGCAGCTGCAGCTGCAGGGCCACGTTCAGGGCCGGGGAGTCGCGGATGTCGTCGGAGTCCGGCTTGAACGCCGCACCCAGCACGGCGATCCGCTTGCCGAGCAGCGAGTCGTCGCACACCTGCCGGGCGAGCTCGACCATCCGGATCCGCCGCCGCATGTTGATGTTGTCGACCTCGCGCAGGAAGGTCAGCGCCTGGTCCGCACCCAGCTCGCCGGCCCGGGCCATGAACGCCCGGATGTCCTTGGGCAGGCAGCCACCGCCGAAGCCCAGCCCGGCGTTGAGGAACTTGCGGCCGATCCGGTCGTCGTGGCCGATCGCGTCGGCCAGCTGCTTCACGTCGGCACCGGTGGCCTCGCACAGCTCGGCCATCGCGTTGATGAAGGAGATCTTCGTGGCGAGGAAGGAGTTCGCCGCGGTCTTGACCATCTCGGCGGTCGCGTAGTCGGTGACCACCTTCGGCGTCTGCTCGGCGACGATCCGGGCGTAGACGCGGTCGAGCGTGGCCTCCGCGCGCTGACCGTCCGCACCGTCCGGGATGCCGTACACCAGCCGGTCGGGGTGCAGGGTGTCCTGCACCGCGAACCCCTCCCGCAGGAACTCCGGGTTCCACGCCAGCGCCGCCGACGGCACCCGCTCGGCGACCAGCTCGGCCAGCCGGGCCGCGGTGCCGACCGGCACCGTCGACTTGCCGACCACCAGCTCGCCCGGACCCAGGACCTCCAGCAGCGACGCGGTCGCCGCCTCCACGAACGTCAGGTCGGCGGCGTACTCACCACGGCGCTGCGGCGTGCCGACGCACACGAAGTGCACCGCCGCCCCGGTCGCTGCGGCCATGTCCGAGGAGAACGACAGCCGCCCCGACTCCAGCGAGCGGCGGAGCAGCTCCTCGAAACCGGGTTCGAAGAACGGCACCCGGCCCGCGGCCAGTGCCTCGGCCTTCTCGACGTCGACCTCCACGCCGACGACCTCGTGACCCAGCTCGGCCATCGACGCCGCGTGCACCGCACCCAGGTACCCGCAGCCGATCACCGAGATCTTCAGGGGCTGGTCGCTCTCCGCCATGGCGCGAGGCTAACCCGTGCCGTCGGGGCCGCATGCACCAGACGTCGCGGAGCACGACGAGCGTCACCCGGCGCCACCCCGCAGTCCCGCTGGTCGCCCGTGCACCGGTCCCGCACATCCCGGCCCGATCGGCCGCTCCCGCCGGCCCGGGGGCGGTCTCCCTGCGGATCCTCGCAGGTAAGCGATCTCACAGGACGGCGAGCCGGGCGCCGCTCGGGCCGAGGGTGGTGCACCGCAGTGGTCAGGACCGTCCGGCGTACCAGGCCCGGCAGTCGTCCCAGGAGGGGAGCGCGCCCGCCCGCAGCGCCTCGGCGAGCGTGGGGGCGTCGCGGTCCTTGTCCGAGAGCACCGGGTCCGGTCCGTCCGCCCAGGGCAGGTCGAGATCGGGATCGAGCGGGGTGATCCCGTGCTCGGCCGCCGGGGCGTACGGCGCCGAGCACAGGTACCCCACCACCGCGTCGTCGGTGAGCGCCTGGAACGCGTGGCCGAGGCCCTCGGCGAGGTAGACCGCCCGCATCGACCCGGCGTCCAGCTCGACCGTCTCGGACCGCCCGAAGGTCGGCGACCCCACCCGCAGGTCCACCACGACGTCGCGCACCGCGCCGGACGCGACGTACAGGTACTTCGCCTGGCCCGGGGGCACGTCGGCGTAGTGCACGCCCCGGATCACCCCGCGGGCCGACACCGACTGGTTGGCCTGCGCCACCGTCAGGTCGAAACCCAGCGCGGCGCGGAAGGCGGGGCCCTGGAACGGCGCCGTGAACGAACCGCGGTGGTCCGGGAACGTCGCCGGCTCGAACAGCCACGCCCCGGCGATCGACAGCTCGGTCGCCCTCACGCCGCCCACCAGTCCCGGTGCTCGGCGTACCAGGCGACCGTGGCGGCCAGGCCGGGGCCGAACGGCACCCGGGGCGCCCAGCCCAGCTCGTCGTGGATCTTGGACCAGTCCACCGAGTACCGGCGGTCGTGGCCCTTGCGGTCCGTCACGTGCTCGATCCGGTCCTCCCCCACGCCGACCGCGGCGAGCAGCCGGCGGGTCAGCTCGGCGTTGGTCAGCTCGGTCCCGCCGCCGATGTTGTAGACCTCACCGGCCCGGCCGCGCTCGGCCACCAGGGCGACGGCCCGGCAGTGGTCCTCGACGTGCAGCCAGTCCCGCACGTTCGCCCCGTCGCCGTAGAGCGGCACGGTGTGCCCGTCGAGCAGCCGGGTCACGAACAGCGGGACGACCTTCTCCGGGAACTGGTACGGGCCGTAGTTGTTCGAGCAGCGGGTGACGACGACGTCGAGCCCGTGGGTGCGGTGGTAGCTGCGGGCGAGCAGGTCGCTGCCCGCCTTGGCCGCCGAGTACGGCGAGTTCGGCTCCAGCGGATGGGTCTCCGGCCAGCTGCCGGACTCGATCGAGCCGTAGACCTCGTCGGTGGACACGTGCACGAACCGGGCCACGCCCAGGTCCGTGGCGGCCTGCAGCAGCACCTGGGTGCCGACGACGTTCGTCGTCACGAAGTCGGCCGCCCCGGTGATCGAGCGGTCGACGTGGGTCTCGGCGGCGAAGTGCACCACCAGGTCGGCCCCGGCGAGCACCTCCGCGACCCGCGCCGGGTCGCGGACGTCGCCGCGCTCGACGCGCACCGCGCCGGACACCGGCGCCAGGTTCGCCTCGCGGCCCGCGTAGGTGAACGCGTCCAGCACCACGATCTCGGCGCCCGCCAGCGCCGGGTGCTCCCCGGCGACGGCCGAGCGCACGAAACAGGACCCGATGAACCCGGCCCCGCCGGTGACCACGACCCGCACACGCCCTCCCCCGCTCGACGTCCCGCCCGGTCAGCGTGTCAGAGTCGCCGCGTCGGACGGCGAGGAGGTGGCACGTGCGCGCGTGCGTGCTGGGTGCGAACGGACAGCTCGGGCGGGCCCTGACCGCGGCACTGCCGGACGCGGTGGCCCACACCCGGGACGGGCTCGACATCGGCGACGCCGCCGCCGTCGCCGGGCACGACTTCTCCGGCGTCGACGTGGTGTTCAACGCCGCGGCGCACACCGCGGTCGACCGGGCCGAGGCCGAGATCGCCGCGGCGTGGCGGGTGAACGCCCTCGGCCCGGCGCACCTCGCCGACGCGGCCGCCCGGCACGGGTTCGTCCTGGTGCACGTCTCCACCGAGTACGTCTTCGACGGCACCGCACCCGGCCCGGTCCCGGAGGACGCACCGCTGGCGCCGCTGGGCGTCTACGGCGCGTCCAAGGCCGCGGGTGAGCTGGCGGTCCGCAGCGCACCGCGGCACCTGGTGGTGCGCACCAGCTGGGTGGTGGGCGACGGCGGCAACTTCGTCACGACGATGGCCCGGCTGGCCCGCGAGGGTGCCCGGCCCGACGTCGTCGACGACCAGATCGGCCGGCCGACGTTCGCCCCCGACCTCGCCGCCGCCCTGATCACCCTCGCCGGCACCGCGACCGGCACCTTCCACGTGACCGGCGACGGCGAGCCGGTCAGCCGGCACGGCCTGGCGACCGAGGTCTTCGCCCGCTGCGGGCGGGATCCGGCCGACGTCGCGCCCGTGACGACCGCCGGGTACGCGGCGCAGCGTCCCGGGGCCGCCGCGCGGCCCGCGAACTCGGTGCTCGACCTCAGCCGGGCCACCCGGGCCGGGGTGTCCATGCCGCCGTGGCGGGACTCCCTCGACCGCTACCTCGCGGCCGGCGACGGAGTGGCCCGGTGAAGGGGATCCTGCTGGCCGGGGGCACCGGGAGCCGGTTGTTCCCGCTGACCGCGGCGGTGTCCAAACAGCTGCTCCCGGTCTACGACAAGCCGATGATCTACCACCCGCTGACGACGCTGATGCTGGCCGGCGTCCGGGACATCCTGCTGATCTCCACCCCGCACGACCTGCCCGGCTTCCGGCGCCTGCTCGGCGACGGCGACCACCTCGGCCTGCGGATCGGCTACGCCGAGCAGCCCCGGCCCAACGGTCTGGCCGAGGCCTTCGTCATCGGGGCCGAGCACGTCCGGGGCGGGCCGTCGGCGCTCGTCCTGGGCGACAACATCTTCCACGGCTCCTCGTTCGGCGACCTGCTGCGGCGGCGGGTCGCCGACGTCACCGAGGGACGCGCGGGCTGCGTGCTGTTCGGGTACCCGGTCGGCGATCCGCGCCGGTACGGGGTCGGCGAGGCCGACGCCGACGGGCGGCTGGTCTCGATCGAGGAGAAGCCCGAGCACCCCCGTTCGGACCGGGCGATCACCGGGCTCTACCTCTACGACGAGCAGGTCGTCGACATCGCCGCCGGCATCGGCCCGTCCGCCCGCGGCGAGCTGGAGATCACCGACGTCAACCGGGCCTACCTCGAGCAGGGCCGCGCCCACCTGCAGGATCTCGGCCGCGGGTTCGCCTGGCTCGACACCGGGACGCACGAGTCGCTCACCGAGGCGGGTCAGTACGTCCGGGTGCTGGAGAACCGGCAGGGCATCCGGATCGCCTGCATCGAGGAGGTCGCCCTGCGCATGGGCTACATCGACCCCGGCCAGGCGCAGCGGCTCGGCGAGGCGCAGCTGGGCTCCGGCTACGGCGAGTACGTCGTGCGCGTGGCCCGCCAGGCCCGCGACCGGAGCTGATCCGCCGCCGGCCTGACAGGGTGGGCGGGTGGGCACGACACCGGTACGACGGTTCCAGCGCATCCTGTTCCGGGCCGGGCAGTGGCTGCTCGGCCACCGCGGCGGCCCGGAGCGGGACATCGAGCCGGGCCTCGCGCTCGTCGGGAAGGACGCGGGGACGCACCGGGTCCGGTTGTGGATCGGCACCCTGGTGCACGGCTGCGACGCCGAGACGCTGACCGCGACCGTCACCGTCGGTGGCCCGGCCGGTGACGGTGACGGGGACGCGCGCACCGTCACCACGCTGCACCGCTTCGGGTTCGACGACGAGCGCCCGGTGACCGGCTGGGGCCCCGGGACCCGGTTCTTCCACGGCCACGTCGTCGTCGACGGCCTCGTCCCGGACGCCTGGGGCGAGGCCCGGGTGGAGCTGGACCCCGCGCCGGGGGTGGCGCCCGAGCACCGCACGGCCTCCTGCCGGATCCGGACGCTGCCGTCGCGGATCGAGGTCGGCGGCTCGCTCACCGCGCTCGTCGCGTCCTGCTACGACGCCGACACCGACACGACCGACGCGCTGGACGCGGCGTTCCGGCACCTGCGCGAGCACGTCGCCGCACCCGATCTCGCGCTCCTCACCGGCGACCAGGTCTACGCCGACGCGCCCGCGAAGTTCTACGCCACGATGGCCCGCAGCACGCCGCGCACCTACGGGCTGCTGGAGTACTGGACGTCCTGGGGCATGCAGACCTACGGCGACGACCGGCGCCCGCACCACGGGATGCGGGAGCTGCTGCGGCACGGACCGCACTGGTTCCTGCCCGACGACCACGAGTTCTGGAACAACTGGCCGCACGCCTCGGTGACCGCGCGGCACTCCTACGCCAACATCCGCCGGGCCGGCCGCGGCGGCCTGCGCCGGATACTCGCCGTGCGGCGCCACCGGCCGGGTGCGGAGATCCCGTACCCGGCCGATCCCGGCCCGCCGCCGTCGGACCCGCAGGTGCAGAGCTACCACCCGGCCCACCCCGACGAGTGGGACGCCTGAGGCCGGGCCGCGTTCGACCTGTTCGGCTCGTTCCAGACGCCGAGCGTCCGCGACCGCGACACCGGCCGGATCACCCGCGGCGCGCTGGACGACGGCGACCCGCTGCGCCCGCCGCGGTCCGGCCCGCCCGGCGAGGTGCACCGCCCGCTGAACCAGGTGGTGCAGCGGATCGACCTGGGCGAGGTGCAGATCGTCCTGCTCGACACCCGGACCCGGCGCACCCGGCGCACCGACGACCCGCGCTACTCCGGGTTCGTCGACGCCGCACAGCTGGACCAGGTGCTCGCGATCGCCGCCGAGGCCGCGGTGCTGGTGCTGGTCACCCCGCAGCCGATGCTCGTGCCGCCGTACCGGGTCCGCCGGGCGGAGCGGCCGATCGGCGCCCGGGTCGAGCGCGCGATCGACCTCCAGGTCGCCGACTACCCGCACCAGTACGCCCGGTTCTGGGAGGGCCTCGCCGCCGCCCGGGACGGACGGCCGACGGTCACCGTCGGCGGGGACATCCACTCCAGCTACATCGGCCACGCACCGTCGCTGCCGCTGCTGGAGATCGTGTCGTCACCGATGTCGCTGGTCGCCGGGACCACGCTGTTCGAGACCGTCTTCGCCGCGCCGGCGAAACTGCTCCGGGCGCTGTCCGGCGGGTCCGCCCGGCGCGACCCGTACGCGCCGGGGGCCGTGCTGGCCCGGGTCCCCGACCTGCTCCCCGGCCGGGCCACGACGACCGGTGACGACGTCGCGGTCCTAGGGCGTGTCTCCCAGATAGGCGGAGCGGGGTGCGCGATGCTTGATCGGTGCCGCGTACCGCTGTCCTGACTGATGCCCAGTGGGCCCGTCTGGCGCCGCTGTTGCCCTCCTCCGAGGGTCGTCGCGGGTGCCCGTTCCGCGATGACCGCCGGGTGATCGAGGGGATCATCTACCGGTATCGGTGCGGGCTTCCCTGGCGCGACGCCCCAGCCGAGTTCGGGCCGTGGCAGACGTTGTGGAAGCGGCACCGCCGCTACAGCGGCGACGGCACCTGGGACCACATCCTGGCTGCTCTTCTGGTCGAGGCCGACGCCGCCGAGGTGCTCGGGTGGGCGGTCAGCGTGGACTCCACGATCATCCGTGCCCACCAGCACGCCGCGACCCTCAAGCGCGACACAGGGGGCCGGATCGAACTACACGAATCTGCTCGCCGAACCAGCAGATCACGCGCTGGGACGGTCCCGCGGAGGGCTGTCGACGAAGATCCACCAGCTCGTTGACGGGCACGGCCGCCCGCTGGTGGTCCTCCTCGGCCCCGGCCAGGGCGGCGACTCGCCAATGTTTCCGCACCTGATGGCGCGCCTGAGCATCGCCCGACCGGGCCCGGGACGACCCCGGACCCGGCCTGAACGCGTGCGCGCGGACAAGGCCTACTCCTCACGCGCGATCCGCCGGCACCTGCGCGAGCGCCGGATCATCGCTGTCATTCCGGAGCCCTCTGACCAGCAGGGACACCGCAAACGACGGGGCTCACGCGGTGGCCGACCGCCCGCATTCGATCCGGTCGACTACCGAAACCGCAACGTCGTCGAGCGCGGGTTCTGCCACGTCAAGCAGTGGCGCGGGCTGGCCACCCGTTACGACAAGCTCGCCCTGACCTTCCGCGGCGGCGCCGTCCTGAAGGCAATCGTCACCTGGCTCCGCGCATTGGGAGACACACCCTAGCACCCGTCCGGGCCCGGCGCCGGATCAGGAGCCGGACGGACCGCCGTCACGGCGCCGGTCGGCCGGGCCCGAGCGGCACGGGCCGCGCAGCCGGCGCGTCCGCTCGCGGACCGCCTCCACCACACCGGACCACGGGCGGCGGCCCCGGACCGGCGCACCGTCCCCGGTCCCCGCCGCCGGCGTCCCGCACCGCCCCCACACCGCGGGCACCGGGTGCACCGGCCAGGGACCGGCGCCGTCGCGCTCACGCCGGGCGACGACGAACAGCTCCACCGCCCGGTCCGTGGTGCCCTGCTCGGTCGCACCGCCACCGGCCAGGGCGGCCAGCAGCACCCGGACCTGCTCCTCGTCGGCCGGGAGCGCCGCGCCGCGGCCGATCTCGTGCACCCGGTGGGCCGAGACGTGCATCGCCCGGCCCACGACGCGCGCCGACCGGCTGCCGTTCCGCACGTGCACGGCGTCGAGCAGCTCGAGCAGCTCGCGGTGCGGGCCGGCCGAGGGCCAGGACGTCCGGTCGAAACGGCTCGACGGCACCAACGGGCTCCCTCACGGACGATGATCGCTTGATCACGTGTCGCATATGGAGCCGCCGGTGTTACGCGATTTCGGCGGTATGCGCATAGCCCTTTCAGGTGAAGAGCTTCTCCTGCTCCTCGCGCAACGTGTCGATCAGCCGCCCGGGTGGCAGCGTCACGTCGGCGTAGGTGAGCACCTCGTCCTTCGCGACGTCGCGGACCAGCACGCAGCCCTCGGCCACGCCCATGGGCAGCAGCCGCTCCGCCCGGGTCACCGGGGCGGCCTCGGCGACGCCGTAGGAGTCGTACCCGCCGAGACCGTCGAGGGTGTGCCCGGCCGCCAGGTCGCGCTTCGCGGTGGCGACGACGTCGACCCGCTGGCCGCCGGTCGGCGCGAGCGCGGCGTCGGCGAAGTCCACGGCCCGCACGACGGTGTTCGGGACCTCGAAGTGGCACAGGTGGTACGGCGTGTAGAAGCTGTAGAGCGGGCCCTCGCCCAGCTTGTACAGGTTCAGGTAGTGCTGCTGCTTCGGGTCGTCGTGCGTGCCGAGCACGTAGACGCCGGGACCGGGCCTGGCACCCACGACGTAGTCGACGACCCCGCCCAGCCCGCGCAGCTCGTCGACGTCGTAGACCTGGGTCAGCTCGTCGACGTGGCCGGCGTGGTCCCGGCCGTACATGCCGCGCCGGCCCACCGTGAAACCGTGCGCGTTGGCGACGATCGCCTGCTCGAACGACACCTTGGTGCCGTCGGCGAAACTCGTCACCATGTAGGGGTCCTGGCCCCACTTCTCCGCGAAGCCCTGCTGGGTGGTCGGGTTGCGGTACTCGTCCTGCAGGCCCTTGATGTTGCCCGCGACGAGCGGCGTGATGCCGATCCCCTTCACGAACCGCAGCAGGTTGCCCTGGACGCCCGGCTGGTCGCCGTCGGCACCGGTGAGCACGACGCCCGCCGCGCGCGCCCGGTGCGCCAGCAGCGGCCCGACCGTACCGTCCAGCTCGGCGTTCATCGTGACGACCGGCAGGCCGCGGTCGATGGCGGCGACGGTGACGTGCGCGCCGAACTCGACCGCGCCGGTCACGTCGACCAGCACGTCGATGTTCTCCGCCGCGAGCAGCGCGAACGCGTCGCCGAGCACCGCCGGGGTGCCCGCCGCGATCGCGTTCTCGACCTCGGCGGTCGTGGAGACCTCGACCGGGGTGCACCCGGCCTCGGTGTAGGCGCGGACCGCGGTCGGCACCGTCCGGTTGGCGATCGCGACGACGTCCATGCCGGGCGTGGAGTTGACGATCTGGTTGACCAGGCCGCGGCCCATGAACCCGGCGCCGACCAGGCCCACCCGGATCGGCCGGTTCTCCGCGGCCCGCCGGGCGAGTGCGGTGTCGAGGATCAGCATCAGCGGACCTCGGCCTTCGGGGCCGCGGCGAAGTCCGGGTTGTCGGCCAGCAGCGGCCAGTTGGCGTCCTTGTCCGAGATCGTCGCGATCTCGATCGGCCACTCGACGCCGATCGCCGGGTCGTTCCAGCGCAGGCCCCGCTCGGCACCCGGGGTGTAGGGCGTCGAGACCTGGTAGATCGTCGTCGCGTCCGGGGTGAGGGTCAGGTAGGCGTGCGCGAAGTTCCGCGGCACGTACATCGCCCGGTAGTTGTCCTGGGACAGCTCCGCCCCGAACCACTGCAGGTAGGTCTCGGACTCCGGCCGCAGGTCCACGATCACGTCGAAGACCGCGCCGCGCACGCAGCGGATGACCTTGACCTCGGCGTTCGGCTCCAGCTGGTAGTGGAAGCCGCGCAGGGTGCCCGTCCCGTGGTTGTACGAGAGGTTGCACTGGGTGATCGTCGGGTCCAGGCCGGCGTCGAGGAACTCCTGCTCGCAGAACGCACGGGCGAAGAACCCGCGGTCGTCCTCCAGTCGCTTGAGGTCGATCAACGCCGATCCGGCGAGCGGAGTCGGGTGGATGTCCATGCCCCTAGGGTCGCCCATCGCACCGGATCCGTTGCCTGCACCCCGGACGTGTGTCACCCCTCACGGAAGCGTCACATTCGCACGGGTGGTGAGCGAGTACCTTGTGGCACGCTTCCCCGCCTCCGACGAAAGGTCCGTATGCACGCCGACACCCCCGTCGTCATCCTCTGCGGAGGCCAGGGCACCCGTATCCGCGAGGCCAGCGAGAGCCTCCCCAAGGCGATGGTCGAGATCGGTGGCCGGCCGATCGTCTGGCACATCATGAAGCTCTACCGCGAGGCGGGCTTCCGGCGGTTCGTGCTCTGCCTCGGGTACAAGAGCTGGGCGATCAAGGAGTACTTCCTCGACTACCGCGCCCGGGTCGCCGACTTCACCCTGAACATGAGCGACAAGCACAGCATCGACTTCCACGACGGCGACGGCAGCACCGGCGAGGACTGGCAGATCACCTTCGCCGAGACCGGCCTGGAGACCGCGACCGGTGCCCGGGTGCGCCGGATCCTGCCCTACGTCGACACCGAGAACTTCCTGCTCACCTACGGCGACGGCGTGTCCGACATCGACATCGCGGCGCTGACCAAGGAGCACGAGACCTCGGGCAAGGTCGGCACCGTCACCGGTGTGCACCCGACCTCGAAGTTCGGCGAGATGCAGGTCGACGCCGACCGCGTCGTCGAGTTCAACGAGAAGCCCACGCAGGTCACCGGGTTCGTCTCCGGCGGGTTCTTCGCCTTCCGCCGCGAGTTCCTGACCGACTACCTCGACGACGACCCGCAGCTGTGGCTGGAGCACACCCCGCTGCAGCGTCTGGCGCGCGACGGCCAGCTCAACGTGCACCGGCACGACGGTTTCTGGTCGGCGATGGACACCTACAAGGACTTCACCTACCTCAACGAGCTCTGGTCGACGGGCGAGGCGCCCTGGAAGCTCTGGTGACACCGGCGGCGGGGCCGGTACCGGCCCCGCCCACCCGTCGTCAGGCCGCGCTCAGCCAGGGCTCCCACGCCGGGAGCGGCTCGACCGCGAGGACCAGCACCCCGCCCGCGTTGCGGGCCGGCGGCCCCGGCTTCGTGTGCAGCGACCAGCCCAGCTCCTCGATCAGCCGGTCGGCCTTGCGCGAGTTGCACGCCCGGCAGGCCGCGACGCAGTTCTCCCAGCTGTGCGCACCGCCCCGGCTGCGCGGGACGACGTGGTCGATGGTGTCCGCCCGGCGGGCGCAGTAGGCACAGCGCCGGCCGTCGCGGCGCAGCACGCCGGCCCGGGTCATCGGGACGGCCCGCCGGTAGGGGACGCGGACGTAGCGGCACAGCCGCAGCACCGACGGGGCGGGGAGCGAGAGGCTCTCGGAGTGGAAGGCGGTGCCCTCCAGCGCCTCCTGCAGGCACTCGGCCTTACCGGCGAGCAGCAGGCAGACCGCGCGCTTGGACGTGACGACGGCCAGCGGTTCGAAGCTGGCGTTGAGGAGCAGGACCCGGGAGCCGGTCGTGGCCGGCGCGATCGGTGTCACCCCCGGTACCGCGCCGGGGGCCGGCGGTGCGGTACCCGGTGCCGGACCACGGTCCTCGACCGGTCTGAGATCGACCGGTGGAACGGTCCCGGCACCCCCGGGGACGGGTTGTCGGTACGGCATGCGACCACCTCCGCGACAGCTCGAGGTCCGTGCTGTAGTCGACCATACGGAAGTCCGGTAACGCGAGTGTGATAGCGAGGTCGCCGCGGGGTGTCCGTCCGGGGTTCAGGCCCCCAGCGCCCCCGTCACGTCGGCCACGAGGTCGTCGGTGTCCTCGACCCCGCAGGACAGCCGGACCAGGCCGCCGGGCACCGCGTCGCCCCAGCGGGCGCGCCGGTCGGCGGCCGTGCGGAGCCCCCCGAAGCTGGTCGCCGAGTCCACCAGCGTGCTGCGGCGCAGGAACTCCGACACCGCGGGCACGTCGCGCAGGGTGAACCGCAGGACCCCGTTCCAGCGCCGCATCTGCCGGCTCGCCAGCGGGTGCGACGGGTCGTCGGCCAGACCGGGCCAGCGCACGTCGTGCACGCCGGGGGTCTCCCGCAACGCCAGCGCGAGCGCGCGGGCGTTCTCGGCCTGGCGGGCCAGCCGCAGGTCGAGGGTGCCGAGCCCGCGCAGCGCCAGCCAGGTCTCCATCGGCCCGGCGATCGCGCCGCCCCGGGTGCGGAAGCCGCGGACCCGCTCGGCGTGCAGCGGGTCGGCCGCGGTGACGTGCCCGATCAGCAGGTCGCCGTGCCCGGCGAGCGCCTTGGTGTCGGAGGCGACCACGAGATCGGCGCCGAGGTCCAGCGGGCGCTGGCCGAGCGGCGTGGCCGTGGTGTTGTCGACGGCGACGACCGCACCGATCCCGTGCGCGGCCGCCGCGACCGCGGCCACGTCGCACACCTCCAGCCCGGGGTTGGACGGCGTCTCCAGCAGCACCAGCCCGGGCCGGTGCTCCGCGATCGCCGCGATCCAGTCCCCCGCGGTCGAGCAGTACCCGACCGGCACGCCCAGCGGTGCGAGCTCCTCGTCGGCCAGCGCGCGGGCCACGTAGTAGCCGTCGGCGGGCAGCAGCACCCCGCGCTCGCGGGAGCCGAACGCCCGCAGCACGGCCGCGATCGCCGCCATGCCGGACCCGAAGACCGTGCAGGCGCCGCCGTCCAGCCCGCCGACCGCGGCCTCGTACTCGCGCCAGGTCGGGTTGTCGGCACGGGCGTAGATGTCGGCCCCGGAGACCGCCTGCTCGGGCAGTCCGAGATGGAACGCGCTGGTCAGGACCGGTCCGTGGTGGACGGGAGCGCCCACCTCGTGGTCCCGGCCGTCGCCGCCGTGCACGCATCTGGTCCCGTCGCCGCTCACCGCGGTGACCCTACGCGCGGGCCCGGCGTGCGCTACTCCGGTTTCGGCGCGCGGGAGATCAGCTCCTTGGCCATCTGCCGGGCCGTCATGCCCTCGTGGCAGACCCGCCGGACGGCGTCCGCGATCGGCAGCTCCACCCCGCTGCGCTCCCCCAGCTCGCAGATCGACAGGCAGGACTTCACACCCTCGGCGACCTGGCCGTGGTTGGCCCGGCCGGCCTCGTCCAGGCTCGCGCCCCGGCCGAGCTGCTCGCCGAAGGTCCGGTTGCGCGACAGCGGCGAGCTGCAGGTCGCCACCAGGTCGCCCATGCCGGCCAGCCCGGCGAAGGTCATCGGCGACGCGCCCAGCGCCGTCCCGAGCCGGGACATCTCGGCCAGCCCGCGGGTGATCAGCGAGGCCCGCGAGTTGTCGCCGAGCCCCATCCCGGAGGCGACGCCGACCGCCAGCGCGATGACGTTCTTGCCCGCGCCGCCCAGCTCGGCCCCGACGACGTCGGTGTTGGTGTAGGCCCGGAAGTAGCCGGTCGCGCAGGCCGTCTGCAGCGCCACCGCGCGCTCGTGGTCCGGGCACGCGATGACGGTGGCGGTCGGCTCCTCGTGCGCGATCTCCGCCGCCAGGTTCGGCCCGGAGACGACGGCGAGCCGGTCGGGACCGATGCCGGTGACGTCGTCGATCACCTCGGTCATGCGCTTCAGGGTGCCCAGCTCGACGCCCTTCGCCAGGCTCACCACGGTGACCCCGGCCGGGATCAGGTCCCGCCACCGCTCCAGGTTCGCCCGCAGCGACTGCGACGGCACCGCCAGCACCACCGCGTCGGCGCCGTCGAGCGCCGCCGCGGCGTCGTGGGTGGCGGACAGCTTCGCCGGCAGCTCGACGCCGGGCAGGTAGCCGGGGTTGCACCGGGTCGTGTTGACGTCGTGGGCCACCTCCTCCCGGCGGGCCCACAGCCGGACCTCGCGGCCGGCGTCGCCCAGCACCTTCGCGAACGCGGTGCCCCAGCTGCCCGCGCCGAGCACCGCCACCCGCTGCACGTCGTGCACCGGCTCGTTGACCGGCCGCACGTTCACCGGCCCGCCTCCCGGCCGGAGCCGCCGGGCCGGAAGAACTCCTCCGGCGCGGGCTCGGACCGGACCTCGGCGAGCAGGGCCCGGACGTCGCCCATGATCAGGTCGGTCACCTCGCGCAGCACCGCGGCGTCGACCGTGCGGCCTCGGTAGGCCGACAGGTCCACCGGGTCGCCCGCGCGCAGCACGAGCTCGGTGCGGGGCAGCGGCCGGAACCGGCGGCCGTAGTGGTCGTAGACCTCCCGGGTGCCCCAGTGCACCATCGGGACCACCGGGACGCCGGCCTCGAGCACGGCCAGCGCCATCCGGGCGACCCCGGTCCGCGAGCGCATCGGCCAGCCGTCCGGGTCCCGGGTGATCGTGCCCTCCGGGTAGATGATCACCAGCTTGCCGCCGGTCAGCGCGGTGATCCCGGCGGCGAGGCTCTGCTGGGCGTCGGCGGTGTCCCGGAAGACCGGGATCTGCCCGCTGCCGCGCAGGATCGACCCGAGCACCGGGACGTTCCACAGGCCGTTCTTCGCCATGAAGCGGGGCACCCGGCCCGCGGTGTGTACGAACAACGCCGTGTGCACCGGGTCGAGGTGGGAGATGTGGTTGCCGACCAGCAGCGCGCCGCCGGTCTCCGGCAGGTGCTCGCGGCCCTGGTAGCGCTGGCGCCCGGTCAGCCACCCCAGCGGGTAGAACACCGTGGCGGCCAGCCCGATCCAGAACCCGCCCTTCTCGCGAGCCACCGGCGGCCTCCTCCCACCCGCGTCGCGGCGGGGTCGTCAGTGGGCCCGGACCGAGACCGGTCCGGGACTCCCGGTGCCGCAGAGTCTCCCCATATCGGGCGCTCGGGGTAAACCCGGCCCCGCCACCGGCCCCGATGGTGCGACGATGGCGCCCGTGAACCCGGTGAACCCGCGGGTGGACCTCGTCGTCCCGGTGAAGCCGCTGCCGAGGGCGAAGACCCGGCTGCGCGGCGCGGCCGACGGCGGCGTCGGCGATCTCGGCGCGCACCAGCGGCTCGCGCTCGCGCTGGCCAGGGACACCGTGGCGGCGGCGGTGTCCGCGCCCGCCGTGCGCACCGTGCTCGTCATCTCCTCCGACCCGGCGGTCGCGATGGAGGTCGGTGCGCTCGGGGTGGAGGTCGTCACCGATCCCGGGCGCGGGCTCAACGGCGCACTGCGGCACGGGGCGGCCCTGCTGCGCTCCCGCGATCCGGGTTCGGTGCTGGGGGCGCTGCAGGCCGACCTGCCCGCGCTGCGCCCCGGCGAGCTGGACGACGCCGTCGCCACCGCGGCGGCGCTGTTCGCCGGCGGGGCCCGGCGGGCGTTCCAGCCGGACGCGCCCGGCACCGGCAGCACCCTGCTGCTCGCCGCACCGGGGCTCGATCTCGACCCGCGGTTCGGTGGCGCGTCGGCCGCGGCGCACCGGGCGTCGGGGGCGGTGGTCCTGCCCGGGGACCGGCCCGGCCTGCGCCGCGACGTCGACACCCGGACCGATCTCGACGAGGCCGTGGTGCTCGGCGTCGGGGCGTGGACCCGGGCCGTCCTCGGCGGCCGGACGGACGGCGGCACGGACAACGTCCCCGGCAGCGCCGACGACGCCGACGGCAGGGACGGCACCGACGGCAGGGACGGCGCGGACGGGGTCCCCGGCGCGGGCCGCACCGGCCGCCGCCCCGACGATCCGGTGCGCTGCCCGAAGGTGTGACGCATCTCCGCCGGGTCGAGACCCGGAATTCATCTCCGCGGCCCGGTGTGTGGTTGGCCGCCGGGTCCCCGGTGCGAAACAATCGCCGGGTGAGTGACGACTCGGCAGGCTCGACCGGACGGAACGGCGCATCCTCGGGCGCGCGCCCCCGGCCGGGCGGGCGGCGGGCGCCCCGGCCCGCGTCCCGCCGGGTGCACAACACCGCGCGGACCGTGACCGAGCACAAGCCGCCGGCGCCGGACATCCCGGCACAGAACGCGCAGGTCACGCCGCCCGGCCCGCCCGCGCCACCGACCCAGGGGGCGGCACCGATCGCGCCACCGGCCGGGGCCACGGCGCCGGTCCCCGCGGTGCCGGACGTGCTGCCCGAGGACCGCTACCTCAACCGCGAGCTGTCCTGGCTCGACTTCAACGCCCGGGTGCTCGCCCTGGCCGAGGACTCCAGCCAGCCGCTGCTGGAGCGGGCCAAGTTCCTGGCGATCTTCGCCTCCAACCTGGACGAGTTCTACATGGTCCGGGTCGCCGGGCTGAAGCGCCGCGACGAGACCGGCCTGTCGGTCCGCAGCGCCGACGGGCTGACCCCGCGCCAGCAGCTCGCCCGGATCTCCGAGCGCAGCCGGGCCCTGTCCCGCGCGCACGCCGAGGTCTTCACCGACGAGCTGCGTCCCGAGCTCGACGCGGCCGGGGTGCACATCCGCGCCTGGGACGACCTGACCGACGCGGAGCGCCTGCGCCTGTCGGACTACTTCTCCGAGTCGGTCTTCCCGGTGCTCACCCCGCTCGCGGTCGACCCGGCACACCCGTTCCCCTACATCTCGGGGCTGTCGCTCAACCTGGCGGTCACCGTCCGGGACCCGGAGGGCCGCACCGAGCGCTTCGCCAGGGTGAAGGTGCCGAACAACGTCCCGCGGCTGGTCACGGTCGACCCACCGGACAGCGACGCGCGCGCCGGGAACCGGCACGTCACGTTCCTGCCGATCGAGGACCTCATCGCCGCGCACCTGGGTGACCTGTTCACCGGCATGGAGGTCACCGAGGTCCATCCGTTCCGGGTCACCCGCAACGCCGACCTGGAGGTCGAGGAGGACCGCGACGAGGACCTGCTGCAGGCCCTCGAACGCGAGCTGGCCCGGCGCCGGTTCGGTCCGCCGGTGCGGCTCGAGGTGCTCGACTCGATGTCGGAGCACGTGCTGGAGCTGCTGCTGCGCGAGCTCGACGTGGACCCGAACGACGTCGTCACCGTCCCCGGGCTGCTGGACCTCACCGGCCTGTGGCAGGTGCACGGGGTGAACCGGCCCGAGCTCAAGGACGAGCCGTTCCGCCCGGCCACGCACCCGGCGTTCGCCGAGCGGGAGACCCCGCGCAGCGTGTTCGCGACCCTGCGCGACGGCGACGTGCTCGTGCACCACCCCTACGACTCGTTCTCCACCAGCGTGCAGCGGTTCATCGAGCAGGCCGCCGCCGACCCGAACGTGCTCGCGATCAAGCAGACGCTCTACCGGACCTCCGGGGACTCGCCGATCGTCAACGCGCTGATCGACGCCGCCGAGGCCGGCAAGCAGGTCGTCGCGCTGGTCGAGATCAAGGCCCGGTTCGACGAGCAGGCCAACATCCGCTGGGCCCGCCAGCTGGAGAAGGCCGGCGTGCACGTCGTCTACGGCCTGGTCGGGCTCAAGACGCACTGCAAGACCTGCCTCGTCGTCCGCCAGGAGGGCTCGGAGATCCGCCGCTACTGCCACATCGGCACCGGCAACTACAACCCGAAGACGGCCCGGCTCTACGAGGACGTCGGGGTGCTCACCGCCGACCCGACGATCGGCGCCGATCTCACCGACCTGTTCAACTCGCTGACCGGCTACTCCCGCCAGACCTCCTACCGGAGCCTGCTCGTCGCGCCGTACGGGATCCGGCGGGGCATCGTCCGCCGGATCGACGACGAGATCGAGGCGCACCGGGCCGGGGAGCCCGACGCCCACGTGCGGCTCAAGGCGAACTCCCTGGTCGACGAGGCGATCATCGACGCGTGCTATCGGGCGTCGCAGGCGGGGGTGCCGGTCGACATCGTCGTCCGCGGGATCTGCGCGATCGTCCCCGGCCGGCCAGGGCTCTCGGAGAACATCACGGTCCGGTCGATCCTCGGCCCGTTCCTGGAGCACTCCCGGGTCCTGCACTTCGGCGCCGCCGACGAGTACTGGCTCGGCAGCGCCGACATGATGCACCGCAACCTCGACCGCCGCGTCGAGGTCATGCTGCGGGTGGCCGACCCGAAGCTCGCCGACCAGCTCGGCGCGATGTTCGACTCCTGCCTCGATCCGGCGACCCGGTGCTGGACACTGGGCCCGGACGGCTCCTGGTCGCCGTCGCCCGCGGCCGGTGCGGAGAACGTGCGGGTCCGGGACCACCAGGTCGAGATGATGAACTCGCGCCGCGGGTCCGACGAGGATTGAGCGCACCCCGATGACCCTGCTCTCGCCCCTGCGCACCGACGGGGCCGAGGCCGACCCGACCGGGCCGGCCGACGTCGTCGCCGCGGGAACGGTGCCCTACCGGATCGGCACCGACGGCACGCTGGAGGTGGCGCTGGTCCACCGCCCGCGCTACGACGACTGGTCACTGCCCAAGGGACACCAGGACCCGGGCGAGGCGCTGACCCTCACCGCCCTGCGCGAGACCGCCGAGGAGGCGCGCCTGGACTGCCGGCTCGGCGGTCGGCTCGGGTACACCGAGTACCGGGTCCCGGGTCAGGGGCGCAAGGTCGTGCACTACTGGGCGGCCGAGGTCGTGGGCGGCCACGACTTCGTCGCGACCGACGAGACGGACTCGCTGCGCTGGGCCTCCCCGGCCGAGGCGCGGGAGGTGGTCGACCACGAGCACGACCGCACCCTGATCTCGCGGCTCGCCGGGATCGGCGTCCCGGCGTCGACGGTGGTGCTGGTGCGGCACGCGAAGGCCGGCAGCCGCTCCGCGTGGGACGGCGACGACGACCTCCGCCCGCTGTCGGGCACCGGGTACACCCAGGCGGACCGGCTCACCCCGTTCCTCGCCCGGTTCGGTGCGGACCGGGCCGCCGCCGCGCCCCCGCTGCGCTGCGCGCAGACCATCGCCCCGCTCGTCGAGAAGGCCGGGCTCGACCGGCCGGACACCGAGCCGCTGCTCGGGGAGCACGGCTACTGGGTCGACCCGGCCGCCGGCCTGGCCCGCTTCCGGGAGCTCGCCACCCGTCCCGGCGTGACGCTGCTGTGCAGCCAGGGCGGCGTGATCCCGGACGTCGTGGACCGGCTGCTGGACCCGTCGGACGCGACGGACGCGGACCTGCCGTCGCACAAGGCCAGCACCTGGGTACTGGGCTTCGGCGGCACCGGGACGCTCCTGTTCGCCGACTACTACCGCCGTCCGCCCGCCTGAGCCCTCCCCCGCAGGAGCGCCGCACGCGCCGCTCCACCGCGCCCCGCCCTGCTCGACGACGGGGCCCGGGTCACGCCTCGGCGGCGGGGGAACGGCGGCGCGGCGCGGGCTTGCGGGGCGTGTCCGGAGTGTCCTGTGCGGGCGGGACGGTCTTCTTGGTCGCCGTCTTCCGCGTGCGGGCCGGGGCCCCGGACTCCTTCGCCGCGGCGCTCCGCGATCCCGACCGCGCGGACGACGTGCGGCGCCGGGCCGGTGCCGCGCCGGGGGCGCCGTCGGACCCGGCGGGCGGGGTACCGGCCGGGCCGGAGCGGTCCCGCGGGGCCCGGCGGGGTGCACTGGTCGCTCCCGCCGCGGCCGCCTCGCTCTGCGCCACCCGCTGCTTGAACGCGGCGCCCGGCCGGAACGACGGGACGACCGTCTCCCCGACCGGCACGGTCTCCCCGGTCCGGGGGTTCCGCGCGGTGCGTGGTGCCCGCCGGCGCGCCTCGAACACCCCGAATCCGGTCAGGGTCACCGAGTCGCCCGCGCCGACGGTCTCCACGATCACGTCGATCATCGCGTCCACGGCGTCGGTCGCCGAGCGACGGTCACCGAGCCTGGCGGTCAGCGCATCGACGAGCTGAGCCTTGTTCATGGTCACGAACGGTAGGGCTGCGGCCCTGCCCCGCACCAGATCCCGTGTGCATACTGTCCTTCCGGACAGGTCCGTTCGGGCTAACACACGCTAGCCCGAACGGGGCCCTGGGCGACTCCGGGCGACGTCAGGCCAGGGTGCGCGGCATCCGGGCCGGCCGGGTTCGCTCGAACGCGGTGATCGCGTCGGCGTGCCGGAGGGTCAGCCCGATGTCGTCGAGTCCCTCCCGCAGCCGCCACCGGGCGTAGTCGTCGATCTGGAACGACACGGTCAGGTCGCCGACCTGGATCGTCCGCTCCCCGAGGTCGACGGTCACCTCGGTGCCCGGCTCGTTCTCCAGCTTCTTCCAGATCAGCTCGACGTCCGGCTGCTCGACCTGGGCGGCCACCAGCCCGGCCTTGGCCGAGTTGCCGCGGAAGATGTCGGCGAACCGGGAGGAGACCACGACCCGGAAGCCGTAGTCCATCAGCGCCCACACGGCGTGCTCGCGCGACGATCCCGTCCCGAAGTCCGGCCCGGCGACCAGCACCGACCCCCGGTCGAAGGGCTCGGTGTTGAGCACGAACGACGGGTCGCCGCGCCACGCCGAGAACAGCCCGTCCTCGAAGCCGGTGCGGGTGACCCGCTTGAGGTAGACCGCCGGGATGATCTGGTCGGTGTCCACGTTGGACCAGCGGAGCGGAACGCCGATCCCGGTGTGCGTCTCGAACTTGTCCATCAGTCCAGGTCCTCCGGGCTGCTCAGGGTGCCGCGGACGGCGGTAGCGGCGGCCACCAGCGGCGACACCAGGTGGGTCCGCCCGCCCTTGCCCTGCCGTCCCTCGAAGTTGCGGTTGGAGGTCGACGCGCACCGTTCCCCGGGAGCCAGCTGGTCCGGGTTCATCCCCAGACACATCGAGCAGCCCGCGGAGCGCCACTCGGCACCGGCCGAGGTGAAGATCGCGTCCAGGCCCTCCTCCTCGGCCTGGAAACGGACCCGCATCGATCCGGGCACGACCAGCATCCGGACGCCGTCGGCGACCGTCCGCCCGTCCAGGATCCGCGCGACCGACCGCAGGTCCTCGATCCGGCCGTTGGTGCAGGACCCGACGAACACGGCGTCGACCCCGACCTCGCGCAGCGGGGTCCCGCCGGTCAGGCCCATGTAGTCCAGCGCCTTCGCGACCGAGGCGCGCTCGGCCTCGTCGGTGATCTGCTCCGGGTCCGGCACCGAGGCGCCCAGCGGCAGGCCCTGGCCGGGGTTGGTGCCCCAGGTGACGAACGGCGTCAGCGTGTCGGCGTCGATGTCGACGACGCGGTCGAAGGCCGCCCCGTCGTCGGTGCGCAGGCTCCGCCAGTCCTCGACGGCGTCGTCCCAGTCCGTGCCGGCCGGCGCGTGCTCGCGCCCGGCCAGGTAGGCGAACGTCGTGTCGTCCGGGGCGATCATCCCGGCCCGGGCCCCGGCCTCGATCGACATGTTGCAGACCGTCATCCGGGCTTCCATCGAGAGGTTCTCGATCACGTTGCCCCGGTACTCCAGCACGTGACCCTGGCCACCTCCGGTGCCGATCTTCGCGATCACGGCGAGGATGACGTCCTTGCTGGTCACACCCGGCCGCAGGGTCCCGTCCGCGGAGGTGACGTTGATCGCCATCGTCCGGAACGGCTTGAGCGGGAGCGTCTGCGTCGCCATGACGTGCTCGACCTCGGAGGTGCCGATGCCGAACGCCATCGCGCCGAACGCGCCGTGGGTGGAGGTGTGCGAGTCGCCGCAGACGACGGTCGTGCCGGGCTGGGTCAGGCCCAGCTGCGGGCCGACGACGTGCACGATCCCCTGCTCGGGGTCGTTCATCGGGTGCAGCCGGACACCGAACTCCGCGCAGTTGCGGCGCAGGGTCTCGACCTGGGTGCGGGAGACCTCGTCGGCGATCGGGCCGAGCACGTCGAGCGTCGGGACGTTGTGGTCCTCGGTGGCGATGGTGAGGTCGGGACGGCGGAGCGGCCGGCCGGCCATGCGGAGCCCGTCGAACGCCTGCGGACTCGTGACCTCGTGCACCAGGTGCAGGTCGATGTAGAGCAGGTCGGGCTCGTCGCCCTCGCCCTTGCGGACGAGGTGCCGGTCCCACACCTTCTCGGCCAGCGTGCGCGGCGTCTCTGCAGTGGTCACGCTCGCCTCCCTCGGTGATCTGATCGTGGTGGACTTCCCAGATACTGGAAAGCTAGTATCGGAACGTGGGACAGTCTAGCGGTATCGGCGTACTCGACAAGGCCGTGGGTGTTCTCCGGGCGACGGCGGAGGAACCCTGTGGGCTGGCCGAACTCTGTGCCCGTACCGGCCTGCCGCGGGCGACCGCGCACCGGCTGGCCGTCGGGCTGGAGGCGCACGGCATGCTGCTGCGCACCCCGGACGGCCGGTGGCACCCCGGCCCGACGCTCGGGCAGCTCGCCGGCGGGCGCCCGGACCCGCTGCTCGACGCGGCGTCCGCGGTCCTGCCCCGGCTGCGGGACATCACCGGCGAGAGCGTCCAGCTCTACCGGCGCGACGGCGTCCACCGGATCTGCATCGCGCACGCCGAACCGCCGTCCGGGCTGCGCGACACCGTCCCGGTCGGCACCCGGCTGCCGATGACCGCCGGCTCCGGGGCCAAGGTGCTCGCCGCCTGGTGCGACGTACCGACCCAGCGGCTCATCCTGGCCGAGGCCACGTTCTCCGAGCGGGTGCTGATCGACGTCCGCCGCCGCGGCTGGGCACAGAGCGTCGCCGAGCGCGAGGCCGGCGTCGCCTCGGTCTCGGCCCCGGTCCGCGACGGTGCGGGGCAGGTCGTCGCCGCGGTGTCGGTGTCCGGGCCGGTGGACCGGATCGGGCGGCGTCCCGGCGTCCGGTGGGCCGCCGATCTCCTGGCCGCCGCGGACGCGCTGCAGCACCGACTCGCCTGAGGAGCCTCCCGCGGCCTCCACTACCGTGGAGCCGTCCGGCACCGGGCCGGGCGGCTCCGACGTGCTGTGATCCGGGGGGGGGGACCATGGGCTACCTGCTGGGGATCGACGTCGGCACGACCAGGACGGCGGCCGCGGTCACCCGGCCCGGGACGCCCGGGCCGGAGATGGTCACCCTCGGCGATCATGCGGTCGACATCCCGTCCGTGGTCTACGCCGCACCGGACGGGACGCTGCTGTACGGCGACGCCGCGGAACGGCGGGCGCTGACCGAGCCGGACCGGGTGGCCCGCGAGTTCAAGCGGCGGATCGGCGATCCGACCCCGATCCCGCTGGGCGAGCACGCCTTCACCGCGGAGGAGCTCTCGGCGCTGCTCGCCGAGCACGTCGTCGAGATCGTGTCCCGGGTCGAGGGCGGTCGCCCCGACCGGGTGGCGGTGACCCACCCGGCCTCCTGGGGCTCGCACAAGCGCGACCTGTTCGCCGGGGCGCTCGCCCGGCGCGGGCTGACCGTCACCTTCCTCACCGAGCCCCAGGCCGCGGCCCTGCACTACGCGACGAACGAGCGCGTCGAGCCGGGGGCCACCGTCGCCGTCTACGACCTCGGTGGCGGGACGTTCGACGCCGCCGTCGTCCGCAAGGAGGCGGGCGGGACCGCGGGCACCGGCGGCCACACCGCCGTCGGCGGGGCGTCGTTCACCCTGCTCGGCCGGCCGGAGGGGGTCGAGCAGCTCGGCGGCGCCGACTTCGACCAGTCGGTCGTCGACCACGTCCGGGACGCGGTCCCGCAGGCGTTCGAGTCGCTCGACGAGTCCGACCCCGACGTGCTGTCCCAGATGGCCCGGCTGCGCCGTGACTGCCGGGAGGCCAAGGAGGCGCTCTCGGCCGACACCGAGGTCTCCATCCCGGTCTGGCTGGGTGAGGTGCGCAGCACCGTGCGGCTGCACCGCAGCGACTTCGAGGAACGGATCCGCCCCCGGCTCGACGAGTCCGTGGACGCCCTGCAGCGGGCGATCGCGTCCGCCGGCCTCGCCGCGTCCGGCCCCTCGGTGGTGCTGCTGGTCGGCGGTTCCTCCCGGGTGCCGCTCGTCGCCCAGATGGTCTCCTCGGAGCTGGGCCGCCCGATCCAGGTGGACGCCGACCCGAAGAACGCGATCGGCAAGGGAGCGGTGCTCGCGCTGGGCCCGGCCGACCCGGTGGGGGCCTCGCAGCCCGGCTTCGGCGCGGTCGTGCCGGGTGCTCCCGCGCTCGCCCCCGATCCCGGCCCGCTGCCCTGGGAGGGCGGGGAGCCGGTGACCGAGCGGATGCCGGCCGGCGCCGGAACGGCGGCTCCGGACGGCGGTGCCACCGCGTACCTGGACGGTGCGAACGCCGACCCGCCGACCGACCGGATCCCGGTCGTCGCCCCGCCCTACGGTCATCCCGGCGACGAGGCCGGCACCGCGATGTACGGCTACCCGGGCGGCTACGAGGACGAGACCTCGGTCACCGCCGCACCGGCCGGGCGCACCGGCCGGTCCCCGGCGCTGCTCATCGGCGTCGGCGGCGTGGTCGCCGCGCTCGCGGTGCTGGGTGCGGTGTTCTTCTGGCCGCAGAACCGCAGCGTCAGCAACGCGACGCCGGAGCTGCCCGCGATGCCGACGACCACCCAGGCTCCCCCGCCGACCACCGAGGCGCCCGAGCCGACCCAGGAGCCCGAGCCCACCAGGGACCGCACCTCGACGCCCCGGACGACGTCGGAGATCCTCCCGCCGCCGCCCCCGCCGCCGGACCCCTCGACGCCCGAGGACCCGACCACGACGGAGGAGCCGCCGACCACGACGTCCACGTCGTCGACGTCCTCGTCGTCGTCGAGTTCGAGCCGGCCGGAGGAGCCGCCCGCCAACCGGCCGCAACCGGCCGGCGCCCAGCCGGCGGGAACGCTGCCGGCGCAGTGAGACCGCGCTCCCCGGCCACGGCCGGGGAGCGTTCCGGCGGGCGGGGAACCGGCCCGCCGGAACGACGAAGGCCCCCGTTCCTGAGGAACGGGGGCCTTTCATCTCGAGTAGTCCCGACGGGATTTGAACCCGCGCTACCGCCTTGAGAGGGCGGCGTCCTAGGCCGCTAGACGACGGGACCGAGGACATCGGAATCGATCTCCGATGCCGGATCACGAATCGTGATCCGGACGCGATATGTACATCTCGCGAGTAGTCCCGACGGGATTTGAACCCGCGCTACCGCCTTGAGAGGGCGGCGTCCTAGGCCGCTAGACGACGGGACCGAGACGAGATGATTCCGATGTTCCAGAAACCACTGACACGAAGGGCGGTGGTTTCCGCTGGGGTACCAGGACTCGAACCTAGACTAACTGAACCAGAATCAGTCGTGCTGCCAATTACACCATACCCCATCGAAAATCGAGGCTCAGCCCGCTCACTGCTCGCGGTTCCGAGCCCCGATCTCCGTGATACGAGTACTCTAAACCATGCCCTGGGAGCGCCTGACACCGGCCCCCAGGCGTGCGAGCGAGCGCTCGCGGCCCAGCAGCTCCATGCTCTCGTACAGCGGTGGGGACACCGTCCGTCCGCTGATGGCCACCCGGACCGGCGCGAACGCCTTGCGCGGCTTGAGGCCCAGCCCGTCGACCAGCGTGGCCTTCAGCGACTCCTCGATGGCGGCGGCGTCCCACCCGTCCAGCGAGGTCAGCCCGGCGACGGCGGCCTCCAGCACCGGCGTCGCGTCGGTGCCCAGGTTCTTCTCGACGGCGTCGGGGTCCGGAGCGAAGCCCTCCTCGTCACGGAACAGGAACGCGAGCATCCGGGCCGCGTCGGAGAGCAGCTGGCTGCGCTCCTGCACCAGCGGCGCCGCCGCCGCCAGCAACTCACGGCCGGCCCCGTCGGTGCCGGAGAGCTCGATCCCCTCCGCCGCCAGGTAGGGCACGACCCGCTCGGCGAAGTCCTCCGGGGCGAGCAGCCGCAGGTGCGCCGCGTTGACCGCCTCGGCCTTCTTGACGTCGAACCGCGCCGCGTTGCCGGAGACCCGGGAGACGTCGAACGCGGCGACCATCTCCTCCAGCGAGAAGATGTCCCGGTCGTCGGCGATCGACCAGCCGAGCAGCGCGAGGTAGTTGAGCAGTCCCTCGGGCACGAAGCCGCGGTCGCGGTGGTGGAACAGGTTCGACTGCGGGTCCCGCTTCGAGAGCTTGCGGTTGCCCTCGCCGGTGACCAGAGGGAGGTGGGCGTAGGTGAGGGGGCCGGTGCCGATGCCGACCCGCGCCAGCGCCTGCAGCAGGGCGATCTGGCGCGGCGTCGACGGCAGCAGGTCCTCGCCGCGCAGCACGTGGGTGATCCCCATCAGCGCGTCGTCGACCGGGTTGGTCAGCGGGTACAGCGGCGTCCGGTCGGCCCGGGCCAGCACGAAGTCCGACACCTGACCGGCCCGGAAGGTGATCTCGCCACGGACGAGGTCGGTGAACGTGATGTCCTCGGCGGGCATCCGCAGCCGGAAGACGGGCTTGCGGCCCTCGGCCAGGAAGGCCTCCCGCTGGGCCTCGGTGAGGTCGCGGTCGGCGTTGTCGTAGCCGAGCTTGGGGTCCCGGCCGGCGGCCCGGTGCCGGGCCTCGATCTCCTCCCCGGTCGAGAAGGACTCGTAGACCTCGCCGGCCTCGATCAGCCGGGCCAGCGCGTCGGCGTAGATCTCGCCGCGCTCGCTCTGCCGGTAGGGACCGTGCGGGCCGCCCTTCTCGACGCCCTCGTCCCAGTCGATGCCGAGCCAGGTCAACGCATCGAGCAGGGCGTCGTAGGACTCGGCGGAGTCGCGTTGCGCGTCGGTGTCCTCGATGCGGAACACCATGGTTCCGCCGTGGTGCCGGGCGTGCGCCCAGTTGAACAACGCGGTGCGGACGAGCCCGACGTGCGGGGTGCCGGTCGGGGACGGGGAGAAGCGGACGCGAACGGTACTCATGGTGCGGTCAGGGTAGCCCCCGGCACCGCCGCCGACGGCCCGCCCACCACCGGCCCGGACCGCGGCCCGCCCTCCGTCCGGAGGGTGCGCACGGGCCCGGCGTGGGCCAGGGTGGTGACACCGGCCGGTGCGAGGCGGCACCGGCATCGACGAGGAGGCCGAGCACCGTGTACCAGCTCACCGTCCTGTACCACCAGCCGGACGATCCGGCGGCGTTCGACGACTACTACGACCGCACGCACGTCCCGCTGGCGAGAGCGCTCCCCGGGCTGCAGCGGTTCACCGTCAGCCGTCCGCAACCGGGACCGGACGGTGCGGCGCCGCAGTACCACCTGGTGGCCACGCTCGAGTTCGCCGACCAGGCCGCCTTCGGGTCCGCGATGGGCGGCGCGGAGGGCCAGGCCGCCGTCGCCGACGTGCCGAACTTCGCCACCGGCGGGGCGACGATGCTGACCGGTCCGTCGCAGACACCCTGAACGCACCGGAGGGCGGCACGGCCGTGCCGTACCGCCCTCCGGTCCGTGCCGGGCTCCCGGCGTCAGTTCGCCGACACCTCGCGGCTCGACACCAGTGCGGCGAGCCGGTCACCGATCGACGACGTGTTCCCGGTGGCCGAGTGGTCCCGGGTCGCCAGGTCGAACGCCACCGCGGCCTCGACCCGCCGGGCGGAGTCGACGTGGCCCAGGTGGTCGAGCAGCAGCGCCACCGAGAGGATCGCGGCCGTCGGGTCGGCGATGCCCTGCCCGGCGATGTCCGGCGCGGAGCCGTGCACCGGCTCGAACATCGACGGGTTGGTGCGGCTCGCGTCCAGGTTCCCGCTGGCGGCCAGGCCGATCCCGCCGGTCACCGCGGCGGCGAGGTCCGTGAGGATGTCGCCGAACAGGTTGTCGGTGACGATCACGTCGTACCGGCCGGGGTCGGTGACCAGGTGGATCGTGGTCGAGTCGACGTGCTGGTAGGCCACCGACACCTCGGGGTACTCCAGCGACACCTCCTCGACGATCCGCGACCAGAGCGCACCGGCGTAGGTCAGCACGTTCGTCTTGTGCACCAGCGTGAGGTGCCGGCGCGGGCGCCGCTGGGCGCGGGCGAACGCGTCGCGCACCAGCCGCTCGATGCCGAACGCGGTGTTCTGGCTGACCTCGGTCGCGATCTCGTGCGGGGTGTCCTTGCGGAGCAGGCCGCCGGTGCCCACGTACGGGCCCTCGGTCCCCTCGCGGACGACCACCAGGTCGATCTCGGGGTTGCCGGCCAACGGCCCGCGCACGCCCGGGTACAGCCGGGCCGGGCGCAGGTTCACGTGGTGGTCGAGCTCGAACCGCAGGCGCAGCAGCAGGCCGCGCTCCAGGATCCCGCTGGGGACCGACGGGTCGCCGACCGCGCCCAGGAGGATCGCGTCGTGCTGCTTGAGCTCGGACAGCACGGTCTCGGGGAGCAGCTCACCGGTGGAGTGCCAGCGGGCGGCCCCGAGGTCGTACTCGGTCGTCTCGACGTCTCGGGCAACCTCACCGAGGACCTTGAGTGCCTCGTTGATCACTTCCGGGCCGATGCCGTCACCGGGGATGACCGCAAGGCGCATGAGCTCGTCCTCTCGTCGTACTGCGTCCGCACGCTACCGTCTGCGGACGCAGGGTCATCGTCCGGCCACCCGGTGGGGTGGGCACGGACGGGCGAACGCGTCAGCCGGACGCACGCGCCCGTCACCGGGCCCGATCACCCTCCGGCGGGAAGACGGCCGGATCCGGACGCGTTGGGACGGACGTGCCCACACCGTCGGAGCCGCTGGACCGGCTCGGTTTCCTGACCATCGGCTCGTTCGACGGCGCGGATCCGCGCGCCGGCCACGAGACCACGCTGGCCATGATCGAGCTGGGCGAGCGCCTGGGGTACGACAGCGCGTTCGTCCGCCACCGGCACCTGCAGTTCGGGATCTCCTCACCGGTGGCGGTGCTCGCCGCGGCCACCCAGCGGACGAGCCGGATCGAGCTGGGCACCGCGGTGATCCCGCTCGGCTGGGAGAACCCGCTGCGTCTCGCCGAGGACCTCGCCACCGTCGACGTGCTCTCCGGCGGGCGGTTGAACCCGGGCATCAGCGTGGGCCCGCCCATGCAGTGGGAGCACGTGCGCGACGCGCTGTACCCGGACACCGCCGACGTCGAGGACTTCGGCCGCGAGCGGGTCTCGCGGCTGCTGCGGTTCGTGCGCGGCGACGCGGCGAGCACCTTCTCCGGGACGGTCGGCATCGAGACGTTCTCCGAGCGGGTGCAACCGCACGCGCCGGGCCTGGCCGGCCGGATCTGGTACGGGGCCGCGTCCGCCGGCTCCGCCGCCTGGGCCGGCGAGCAGGGACTGAACCTGCTGACCAGCAACGTCGTGCGCGCACCCGGCGACGGCGGCACCGACTTCGCCGCGGTCCAGCAGGGGCAGATCCTCGCCTTCCGCGAGGCCCACCCCGCCGGGCGGGTGTCCCAAGGGCTCGTCGTCGTCCCGACCGACTCGGCGACACCCACGCAGCGACAGCGGTACTCCGCCTACGCCGAGCACCGCAACGCCCGGGTCGGGATCCCGCAGGGCCCGGCCGGGCTGCTGTTCGCCCGCGACCTGGTCGGGACCTCCGACCAGATCGCCGAGAGCCTGTACGCCCACGCCGCGTTCCGCGAGGTGCGCGAGGCCGTGTTCGCCCTGCCGTTCGGCTTCCCGCACGAGGACTACGTGCAGATCGTCACCGACATCGCGACGCGGCTCGGCCCGGCGCTGGGCTGGTCGCCGGCGCGCTGACCGGGCGGCGGCCCGGTCGTCCGACGGCTCAGTCGTCGAACGAGATCAGCCGGATCGTCCGGGCACCGACCGACGCCCCGATCGGCTCGAGCACCCCCGGGTCGATCCGCCGGTCCACCCGCAGCAGCATGAGCGCGTCGGTGCCCTCGGTGGTCTGCGAGATCTGGGCCGCCTCGATGTTCACGGCGGCCTCGCCGAGCAGCGACCCGACCCGGCCCATCACGCCGGGCCGGTCGGAGTACTCGAGCACCACCACGTCGCCCTCGGCCCGCAGGTCGAAGTGCCTGCCGTTGATCTCGACCAGCTTCGGCACCTCGGCCCGCCCGGTCAGCGTCCCGGAGACGGTGATCGACTCGCCGTCCGGCATCGCCCCGCGCAGCTGCACGACGCTGCGGTGGTTCGCGCTCTCCGGCGTGGTGGTCAGGTCCACCGAGACGCCGCGGTCCTCGGCGAGCTGCGGCACGTTGACGAACGTCACCCGGTCCTCCACGACGTGCGTGAAGACCCCGCGCAGCGCGGCCAGCGACAGCACCGACACGTCCGCCCCGGCGAGCTCACCGGCGACGTCGACGGTCACCGAGGTCGGCGTCCGGCCGGCGACGGCGTGCAGCGTGATGCCGAGCTTCTGCACCAGCGGCAGCCAGGGCCGGACCTCCTCGCCGACCGCGCCGTGGACCTGCACGTTCACCGCGTCCGGCACGAACTCGCCGGCCAGGGCCAGCTGCACCGACCGCGCCACGTCGGTACCCGCCCGGTCCTGCGCCTCCGCCGTGGACGCGCCCAGGTGCGGGGTGACGACCACGTTCTCCAGCTCGAACAGCGGGCTCGAGGTCGTCGGCTCCGTGACGTAGACGTCGATGCCGGCCCCGCCGACCTGGCCCGAGCGCACCGCCTCGGCCAGCGCGTCCTCGTCGACCAGACCGCCGCGTGCGGCGTTGACGACCAGCACGCCCGGCTTGGTGATCGCCAGCTGGTCCTTGCCGATCAGCCCCAGGGTCTCCGGGGTCCGCGGCAGGTGGACGGTGATCATGTCCGCGGTGCGGAGCAGCTCGTCGAGCCCCATCAGCTCGATGCCGAGCTGGGCGGCCCGGGACGGCGCGATGTAGGGGTCGTAGGCGACCAGCTTCATCCCGAACGCGGCGAGCCGCTGCGCGACCAGCTGGCCGATCTTGCCGAGCCCGACGATGCCCGCGGTCTTCCCGTTGAGCTCGACCCCGCCGTAGTCCGACCGCTTCCACTGCCCCTGGCGCAGCGAGGCGTCCGCCGCCGGGACGTGCCGCGCGACGGCCAGGAGCAACGCGACGGCGTGCTCGGCCGCGGAGACGATGTTCGACGTCGGTGCGTTGACGACCATCACCCCGCGGGCGGTGGCCGACTCCACGTCGACGTTGTCCAGGCCGACCCCGGCCCGCGCGACGACCTTCAGCCGGTGGGCGGCGATCAGCACCTCCGCGTCCACCTGCGTCGCGGACCGGACCAGCAGCGCGTCCGCGTCGGCGACCTCCTTCAGCAGCGCCGGTCGGTCGGTCCCGTCGACGTGACGGATCTCGACGCCGTCGCCCAGCAGTTCCACCGCGGACGGCGCGAGCTTCTCGGCGAGCAGGACGACGGGACGGGGGTGGGTGGCGACGGTGCTCACGGTGTGACGGTGCTCCCGGGGTCGGGTGGTGTTCCTACGTTGCGTCGGGCCACGACCATCCTAGGGCCGTCAGGGCCTCGCCAACCCCCCGGACGTGAGCGGCCCGATAACCTACTGACCAGTACGTTCCTTGGCCCACCGGCCCCGGGAAGGCCGAAACCCCCGTCCGGTCGTGTCGGACGGGGGTTCGGCTCTGCTCGCTCACCGGAGGGTGCGCCGGGAGCCGAGCTCGCGGGCGCTCGCGCACCCGCGGTCCTTCATCCTGCCGGACGCTACCGGCAGTGGATCACTTGGCCTTCTCGCCCACCCAGCTCATCAGGCCGCGCAGCTTCTCGCCGACCTGCTCGATCGGGTGCTCCTGGCCCTGCTGCTGCAGCTTGGTGTAGTTCGGGCGGCCCGCCTCGTCCTCGGCCACCCACTCGCGGGCGAACGTGCCGTCCTGGATCTCGCCCAGGATCTTCTGCATCTCCGCCTTGACCGCGGGCGTGATGACGCGCGGGCCGCGGGTGAGGTCGCCGTACTCGGCGGTGTCGGAGATGGAGAAGCGCTCGTTGGCGATGCCGCCCTCGTACATGAGGTCGACGATCAGCTTGAGCTCGTGCAGGCACTCGAAGTACGCGATCTCCGGGGCATAGCCCGCCTCGGTCAGCACCTCGAAGCCGGTCTGGACCAGGGCGGCGGCACCGCCACAGAGGACGGCCTGCTCACCGAACAGGTCGGTCTCGGTCTCCTCCTTGAAGGTGGTCTCGATGACGCCCGCGCGGGCGCCGCCGATCCCGGCCGCGTAGGAGAGCGCGAGGGCCTTGGCGTTGCCCGACGGGTCCTGCTCCACGGCGATCAGGGCCGGGACGCCCTTGCCGTCGACGAACTGGCGACGGACGAGGTGGCCGGGGCCCTTCGGGGCGACCATCGCGACGTCGACGTCGGCCGGCGGCTTGATCAGCTCGTAGCGGATGTTGAAGCCGTGGCCGAAGAACAGCGCGTCGCCGGCCTTCAGGTTCGGCTCGATGTCCTGGGTGTAGATGGAGCGCTGCTTGGTGTCCGGTGCGAGGACCATGATCACGTCCGCCCAGGCGGACGCCTCGGCCGGGGTGAGGACCTCGAGTCCCTCGTCGGCGGCCTTCTGCCGGGACTTGGAGCCCTCCGGCAGGCCGATCCTGACGTCGACCCCGGAGTCACGCAGGGACAGCGAGTGCGCGTGCCCCTGGGAGCCGTAGCCGATCACCGCGACCTTGCGGCCCTGGATGATCGACAGGTCGGCGTCGGCGTCGTAGTAGATGTTGACACTCATGACTACTGGAACGTTCCTCTCGGGGATTCGTGGTGCGGGATGTGTCTAGCGGACGGCCGCGGCGGTGATGGACCGGGGGCCACGCCCGACCGCGACCATCCCCGACTTGACCATCTCGCGGATTCCGTAGGGCTCCAGCATGCGCAGCAGCGCGCCCAGCTTGTCGCCGGTGCCGGTGGCCTCGACCGTGACCGCCTCCGGGGAGACGTCGACGACCTTGGCCCGGAACAGCTGCACCGTCTCCAGCACCTGGCTGCGCACGGTGGCGTCGGCCCGGACCTTGACCAGCAGCAGCTCCCGCTGGACCGAGGCGGCCGGGTCCAGCTCCACGATCTTGATCACGTTCACGAGCTTGTTCAGCTGCTTGGTGACCTGCTCCATCGGGAGCTCGTCGACCTCGACGACGATCGTCATCCGGGACACGTCGGGGTACTCGGTCGGCCCGACCGCCAGCGAGTTGATGTTGAACCCGCGACGGGAGAACAGCCCGGACACCCGGGCGAGGACACCCGGCTTGTCCTCGACCAGGACCGAGAGGGTGTGCAGCTCGCTCACTTGTCGTCCTCCGAACCGAAAGCGGCCTGCTCGGTCACGTCGGAGACCTCGTCCACCGAGGCCGCGAGATCGTCGTGCTCGAACTCCGGCCGGATGTCCCTGGCGACCTTGATCTCGTCGTTGCCCATGCCCGCGGCGACCATCGGCCACACCTGGGCGTCGGCACCGACGACGAACTCCACGACGACCGGCCGGTCGTTGATCTCCATCGCCTGCCGGATGACCCGGTCGACGTCCTCCTTGGACTCGACCCGCAGGCCCACGCAGCCCATGGCCTCGGCCAGCATCGGGAAGTCCGGGATGCGCAGCTTGTGGGTGTTGAGGTCGGTGTTGGAGTACCGCTCGCCGTAGAACAGGTTCTGCCACTGGCGGACCATGCCCAGGTTGCCGTTGTTGATCACGGCCACCTTGATCGGGATGTTCTCGATCGCGCAGGTGGCGAGCTCCTGGTTGGTCATCTGGAAGCAGCCGTCGCCGTCGATGCACCAGACGACCGTGTCCGGCTCGCCGACCTTGGCGCCCATCGCGGCCGGGACCGCGTAGCCCATGGTCCCGAGCCCGCCGGAGTTCAGCCAGGTGCGCGGCTTCTCGTAGCGGACGAACTGCGCGGCCCACATCTGGTGCTGGCCGACGCCCGCGGCGTACACCGCGTCCGGGCCGGCGATGGCGCCGATCCGGGAGATGACGTACTCCGGCGACAGCGAGCCGTCGGCCGGTTCGGTCCAGCCCAGCGGGTACCGGTCGCGGAGCCCGCCGACCTGCTTCCACCACGCGGACAGGTCCGGCGCGGGGCCGGCCTCCCGCTCGGTCCGGACGGCGTCGATGAGCTCGCGCAGGACCTCCCGGCAGTCCCCGACGATCGGCACGTCGGCGCGCCGGTTCTTGGAGATCTCGGCCGGGTCGATGTCGGCGTGGACCACCTTGGCGTGCGGCGCGAAGCTCTCCAGCTTGCCGGTGACCCGGTCGTCGAACCGGGAACCGAGCGCGACCAGCAGGTCGGAGCGCTGCATGGCCGCCACCGCGGCGACGGTGCCGTGCATGCCCGGCATGCCGAGGTGCTGCGGGTGGCTGTCCGGGAAGACCCCGCGGGCCATCAGCGTGGTGACGACGGGCGCCCCGGTCAGCTCGGCCAGCTCGCGCAGCTCCTCGGCGGCCTCCGCCTTGAGCACGCCGCCGCCGACGTAGAGCACCGGCTTGCGGGACTCGCCGATCAGCCGGGCCGCCTCGCGGATCTGCTTGCCGTGCGGCCGGGTCGTCGGCCGGTAGCCGGGCAGTGCGAGCTCCGGGGGCCAGGAGAACGTGGTCTGCTCCTGCAGCACGTCCTTCGGGATGTCCACCAGGACCGGGCCGGGCCGGCCGGTGGACGCCAGGTGGAAGGCCTCGGCGATCGCGCGCGGGATCTCCGTCGCCTCGGTCACCAGCATGTTGTGCTTGGTCACCGGCATGGTGATGCCGGTGATGTCGGCCTCCTGGAAGGCGTCGGTGCCGATCAGCGGCCGGGTCTGCTGCCCCGTGATGGCCACCAGCGGCACCGAGTCCATGTGCGCGTCGGCGATCGGCGTGACGAGGTTCGTCGCCCCCGGCCCGGACGTCGCCATGCAGACCCCGACCCGGCCGGTGGCCTGCGCGTACCCGGTGGCGGCGTGCCCGGCGCCCTGCTCGTGCCGGACGAGGATGTGGCGCACCCGGGTCGAGTCGAGCAGCGGGTCGTAGGCGGGCAGGATGGTGCCGCCGGGAAGACCGAACACCACCTCGCAGCCGATCTCCTCGAGCGAGCGCACCAGGGACTGGGCACCGGTCATGGGCTCGTCCACGATCCGCGGACCGGGCACCGTGGTGTCCGGGGTACCGGGTCGGGACGTCTCGGCGCGCGCGGTCGCGGACCGGCCGGGCGGCGGGCCCGGCTTCGGGCCGGCCGAGCCGGACTTCGAGGGGGCGGTGGTCATCGGGGTCTGCCTCGCTGGAGATCGTGTTCGATCAGATGCCGGACATGAGCAGTGCTGGACATGAAAAAACCCCCGCCGCCCGGACTACGGGCTGGTGCGAGGGTGAGCGCGTCGTCGTTCGAGAGGTCGAACTCAGGCGGCGACGCGCCCGGGAAGTACGAGAATTCGAACGGAGAGCATGGCGCCGACGCTAGCACGCGTCCCACGCGCAGCGTCAATCGATGACACCCCTTCCGGTGCGACCGTCCGCCCGCCGGTGTCACACTGGGGCTGTGAGCAGCACCGATGACCAGGGAACCGACGCTCCCGACCCGGCGACAGCGTCACCCGAACCGTCCCAGGATGTGGACGAGCGGGTCGTGATCACCCCCCGCGTGCAGGCGGAGGGGCGCCAGGTCCGCGAGGGCGCCCGCGCCCTGGTCTTCGCGCCGTCGCGGCTGACCATCGTCGTCGCGCTGGTGTTCGCCGTCGGCGGGCTCCCGCTCTACGCCAGCCTCCCGTGGACGGCGGTGCTGCTGCTGGTCCCGGTCGCCGTCGCCGTCTGGACGCTGCGCACCCGCACCACCGTCGACCCGGACTCCGTCACGGCGCGCACCGTGACCGGGTCGCGCTCGGTCGGCTGGGACGAGGTGCGCGGCCTGCGCCTGGGTGGGCGCTCGTCGGTGTCCGCGGTGCTCGCCGACTCCTCGGAGCTCCGGCTGCCCGCGGTGCGGGTGCGGGACCTGCCTGCGGTGTCGCTCGCGTCGGCCGGACGCGTCGCGGACCCGGTCGGGGACTGATCCCACACCTGCGGCCGGTCCCGCACGGCGCGTACCGTTGCCCACGACCGGCACGCGACGACCCGGCGCCGACCCGCCCCGCCGTCGTGCACCGGCCCCGGGCCGGCTCGCGCCCACCACCGCCGCGACGCACCCGCCCGGACCGTGCTGCACGCACCCGTCCCCGGTGCCCGCGCCCGGGCACCGCCGAAGACCAGCCTGGAGATCCGAGCACATGCCCGCCCTGCGTTCCCGCGTCACCACCCACGGCCGCAACGCCGCCGGAGCGCGCTCGCTCTGGCGCGCGACCGGCATGGAGGACGACGACTTCGGCAAGCCGATCGTCGCGATCGCCAACTCCTACACCCAGTTCGTGCCGGGGCACGTGCACCTCAAGGACATGGGTGACCTCGTCGCCGGTGCGGTGAAGGAGGCCGGTGGGACCGCGCGCGAGTTCAACACGATCGCCGTCGACGACGGCATCGCCATGGGCCACGGCGGCATGCTCTACTCGCTGCCCTCGCGCGAGCTGATCGCCGACGCCGTCGAGTACATGGTGAACGGGCACGCCGCGGACGCGCTGGTCTGCATCTCCAACTGCGACAAGATCACGCCGGGGATGCTCAACGCGGCGATGCGGCTGAACATCCCGACCGTCTTCGTCTCCGGCGGGCCGATGGAGGCGGGCAAGGCGGTCGTCGTCGGCGGGGTCGCCCAGGCGCCGACCGACCTGATCACCGCGATCTCGGCGTCGGCCTCGCCCGACGTGGACGACGCCGGCCTGTCCGAGGTCGAGCGGTCGGCCTGCCCGACCTGCGGGTCCTGCTCGGGCATGTTCACCGCGAACTCGATGAACTGCCTCACCGAGGCGCTCGGGCTGTCGCTGCCGGGCAACGGCTCCACGCTGGCCACGCACGCCGCCCGCCGCGAGCTGTTCCTGAACGCCGGGCGCACCGTGATGGACCTGGCGACCCGCTGGTACCGCGACGACGACGCGTCGGCCCTGCCGCGCACCATCGCGACCCGCGAGGCGTTCGAGAACGCGATGGCGCTCGACGTCGCGATGGGCGGCTCGACCAACACCGTGCTGCACATCCTCGCCGCCGCGCAGGAGGGCGAGATCGACTTCACGCTCGACGACATCGACGCGATCTCCCGCCGGGTGCCCTGCCTGTCCAAGGTGGCGCCGAACTCGGACTACCACATGGAGGACGTGCACCGGGCCGGCGGCATCCCGGCGCTGCTCGGCGAGCTGTGGCGGGGCGGGCTGCTCAACACCGGGGTGCACACCGCGCACTCGCCGTCGATGGAGCAGTGGCTCACCGAGTGGGACATCCGTTCCGGGGCGCCGTCGGAGACCGCCGTCGAGCTGTACCACGCGGCTCCCGGCGGGGTCCGGACGACGCAGGCCTTCTCCACCGAGAACCGCTGGTCGTCGCTGGACACCGACGCCGCCGGTGGATGCATCCGGGACGTGGAGCACGCCTACACCGCCGACGGCGGCCTCGCCGTGCTGCGCGGCAACCTCGCCGTCGACGGCGCGGTGATCAAGACCGCCGGGATCCCGGAGGACATCTGGCAGTTCGAGGGCCCGGCCGTGGTCCTGGAGAGCCAGGAGGACGCGGCCTCCGCGATCCTGAAGAAGGAGATCAAGCCCGGCGACGTCCTGGTCATCCGCTACGAGGGCCCGTCGGGCGGGCCGGGGATGCAGGAGATGCTGCACCCGACCGCCTTCCTGAAGGGCGCCGGTCTCGGCAAGGCCTGCGCGCTGGTCACCGACGGCCGGTTCTCCGGCGGGTCGTCCGGCATCTCGGTCGGGCACATCTCCCCCGAGGCCGCGGCCGGCGGCACGATCGCGCTCGTCGAGAACGGTGACCGGGTCCGGCTCGACGTCCGGGCCCGCTCGCTGGAGGTGCTGGTCGAGCCGGAGGTGCTGGCGGACCGGCGGGCCAAGATGGAGACCAGCGAGCGTCCGTGGCAGCCGAAGGACCGGCAGCGCACGGTGAGCCGGGCCCTGCGCGCCTACGCGCACCTGGCGACGAGCGCCGACACCGGCGCCGTCCGCCGCATCCCCTGAGCCCGCTCCGCCCGCCCGTTCCCGCCCGCCCGTTCCCGCCCGTTCCCCGTCGCACTCATGGAGCTTCGGCCTCGTCAGACCGGGCCGAAGCTCCATGAGTGACCGGGGGGCGGGGTGCTCGGGCGAGGGCTAGCGTGCGGGGATGGCTATCGGGACCAGGAAGCTCGGCTCGCTGACCGTCTCCGCGCAGGGGCTCGGCTGCATGGGCATGTCACAGAGCTACGGCGCCGGTGACGAGTCCGAGTCGATCGCGACGATCCACCGGGCCCTCGATCTCGGCGTCACCCTGCTGGACACGGCGAACGTCTACGGCGGGGGCGCCAACGAGGAGCTCGTCGGCCGGGCGATCGCCGACCGCCGGGACCGGGTCGTGCTGGCGACCAAGTTCGGCATCGTGCGCGACGCGGACGGCAACCAGGCCGCCCAGGGCGACCCGGCCTACGTCCGGACGTGTGTCGAGCAGTCGCTGCGCCGGCTCGGCGTCGACCACATCGACCTCTACTACCAGCACCGGGTCGACCCGGACACGCCGATCGAGGACACCGTCGGCGCGCTGCGCGAGCTGATCGACGCCGGGACGATCCGGCACTACGGCCTCTCCGAGTGCGGCGCCGACACCGTGCGGCGCGCGCACGCCGTGCACCCGCCGGCCGCGGTGCAGTCGGAGTGGTCGCTGTGGACCCGCGACATCGAGGATTCCGTGGCCCCGGTGTGTGCGGAGCTCGGCGTGGGGATCGTCCCGTTCTCCCCGCTCGGGCGCGGCTTCCTCACCGGGTCGATCACCTCGGCCGGGCAGCTCGGCGAGAACGACATGCGCCGCGGCCTGCCCCGGTTCTCCGCGGACAACCTGAGCGCGAACCTGGCGGTCGTGGACGCGGTGCGGGCCGTCGCCGAGCGGCGCGACGACGGCGCGACGCCCGGCCAGCTCGCGCTCGCGTGGGTGCAGAGCCGCGGGGACCACGTCGTCCCGATCCCGGGGACGAAGCGGCGCGGCTACCTCGAGCAGAACGTCGCCGCCGCCGAGCTGCACCTGTCCGCCGGGGAGCTGGCCGAGCTCGAGGCGGCCGGGTCCGGGGTCACCGGGGAGCGGTACCCGGCGCACCTGCAGCGCACCGTCGGGCGCTGAGGGCGCAGGCCGGAGTCAGCAGGCCCTGGCGAGGGTGTCCAGCTCGGCGGCGAGCGCGCCGGCGTCGGCGGGTCCGCACCGGACCACGGCCGTGTCGGCCGGGCGGCCGCCGAGCCGGGCCGGGGCCGGGCGGCTCTGGTAGTACCAGCCGGTGGGGGTCGCGAACGCCAGCAGGAACGACGACGCCCGGCGCGGCCCGCGCGGCCCCACGCTCGCCGCGCCGAACTCGGCGAGCGCGTAGCACTCCCCCATCCGGTTCACCAGCGCCGTCTCGGTCCCGGACGCGCCACGGCGCAGCAGCTCGGCGGTGAGCCGGGAGCGGTCGCCCGCACAGGCGTCACCGACGTCGAGCAGGATCCGGTACGGGATGCGCACGGGCGCCCCGTGGCCCGGGACGACCGGCCCCAGCAGCGCGACCAGCGCCGCGGACGCCCGTGCCGGATCGACCCGCAGCAGCGCGATCTCCTCGCCCACCCGGGCGGCGAGCACCGCCCGCCGGTCCCGGGTCGCGACCACGGCCCGCTGCCGGTGCGGCTCGTCGACGGTCACCTCCCGCCGGGCGTCGGGCCGGAGCAGCACCTCCAGCTCCTCGGCGAGCCCGGGGACCGGACGCCCGTCGCGGACGAGCCCGCGGCCCTGCAGCCCGGCGGTGACGTCGCGGACGAGCCGGTCCCGCTCGGTCGTCGTCGGCCCGGGGCTCACCAGGCCCAGGACGGCCGGGCCGGGGCCGAATCCCAGCAGCTCACGGGCCACGTCGAGCTCGGTGCCGCTCAGCACCGTCGCCCGGGACCAGTCGGGGGCGGGGGTCATCGGGTGTCCTTCTCGTCCGGGGCCCGGTCGACGCGGTGTCACCGGGCACGGGGCGGCCGGTGCGGTGGGCGCACCACCCCGGCCGACGCCCCGCCACCGAACCGATCGGCGCGTGCGGGAGCGTCGTCACGGGCACACGCTACGACCGTCGACGCCGCGGCACGGCGGTTCGGGAGAACCCGTCGCCACGGCGGACGGCGCACCGCGGCGACCGGACCGGTGGCGCTATCCCGCCGCCCCCGGGGCCCGGGCGCGGTCGAGCGCATCGCCCAGCTCCGCCAGCGCCTCCTGCACGACCCGCACCATCGAGGCGACCCGCTCGTCGCCCTGGTGCCCGGCGGCGAACGGCAGGTACTGCACGTGCGCCTGCACCCGGGCCCAGGCCCGCTCGACGGCGATCATCGCCGGCGGGTCCGGGGCGCCGAGCGCGGCGTGCAGGGTCTCCCGGTAGATCGGCGGTTCCGGCGCGGCCGGGGCGTCCGCCGGCCCGTCGGCCGGGGGTGCGGTGAGCACCACGGCGTCCAGCGATCCCACCGCGACCCGGGCGTTGCCCCAGTCCAGCAGCACCGCACCGGACGGCCCGGCGTGGACGTTCCCGCGGTGGGCGTCGCCGTGGCACAGGGTGCGGGGCAGCGCGCGCAGCGCGGTGCCGATCCGCTCGTCGGACGCCCAGGCCCGCACCACGGCCGGCCGGCCGGCACCGGGCGGGAACACTGCCGCCGCCCGCTCGCAGAGCCCGGCCCACCAGGCCTGGTCGACGACCGGCACCCCGCGCGGCCGGTTGCGCCGCCAGTGCGCGTGCACCAGGGCCAGGGTGCGCCAGACCCCGTCCGGAACCGGGTCGCCCGGAGCGAGCGGGGCGCCCGGCTCTAAGTCGGTCAGCACCCAGCCGGTTCCGGAGGCGAGCATCCGGGGCAGCCGGACCGGGCCGTCGACCACCGCGACCGCCCGCAGCGCCGCCGCGTCGACCGGCCCGCACCGCTTCAGGACGACCCGGGTGCCGTCGTCCAGGTCGATCCGCTCGGCACCGCCGGAGGCGTGGCCACCGGTGAGCGGCGCCCGGCCCGTCACCCGGACCGGGCGCCGCCGCCGCCGCGCGAGCGGTCGCAGCCAGACCTCGTCGGGGAGGTCCTCGGTCACCGGCGCAGGACGAACAGGACCAGCAGCGCGACCCCCGCCGCGACGACCAGGCAGAGCACCGACCAGGGCAGTGGACGGCGCTGGTAGGTCCGCCCGGCGTCCAGCGCGATCCGGCCGGCCCCGGCGAACAGCAGGGCCGCGGCCCCGGCCCCGAGCAGCAGGTCGGGCTCGATCGCGTCCGGCCCGTCGGAGGTGAACAGCGGGACGCTCTGCACCGGCAGCAACGCCACGGCGATCGCGACGGCCTTCGTCGCCAGCAGACCGGCGGCGGCGAACGGCGTGAGCAGCCCGACGACGAGCAGCACACCGAGCACGAGCTGCCCGACGCCGAGCACCCAGGCCAGCGGCCCGGCGAACGCGGCGAAGCCCTGCTCGGACAGCGCCGCGGCGGTGCCGTCCATGCCGATCCCGCCGAACACCCCGAACACCTTCCGGGCACCGGCCGCGGCGAACGACGCGCCCACCACCACCCGCAGCACGAGCAGGCCGATGTCCGACGAGATGTGCGCCGGGACCGGGAGCCGTTCCGGGCGGGTCCGCTCGGTGGGCTCGTTCCCGGAGGAACCGCCCCAGTCGTACTGCTGTGTGGGCCCGCTCATGGGGCCGGACCCTACCGGGACACCGGCCCCGCGCTCCCGACCTCGCGCGCGGCGCGCGGGTCGTTCACCGGACGGACCGCACGAACACCACGGTGACCGCGGCCGCCGCCACCAGGCCGGCCGCGACGGTGTACATCAGCGGGTAGCTGTTGCCCGAGACGGCCAGCACCGACGCCGCGACGACCGGCGCGAGCGACTGCGAGACCGTTCCGGCGACGTTGTAGAGCCCCAGCCCGAAGCCGCCGTTGGCGTCGCCCTCCGGCAGCACCTCGGTGGCCAGCGCCAGGTCCACGGCCAGGAAGACGCCGTAGGCGACGAACCCGACCGAGGCGCCCAGCACGAACGTCGTGACGTCGTCGGCCAGTGCGATCAGCACCATCGACACCGCGAACAGCACCGCCGAGCAGCCCACCAGTACCCGGCGCCTGCCGAGCCGGTCGGACAGCCAGCCGGCCAGCGGGGACACCACGAGCTTCAGCACCGCGCTGAGCGTGCTGTTCAGCGCCACCACCGAGGTCGCGACCGCGACGGTCACGCCCAGGTGGTCGGTCAGCGTGTAGAGCTGGAAGTTGAAGAAGATGTAGTAGCCGGTGAGCAGCAGGAACCGGCCGGCCCACACGAACCCGAAGTCGCGGTAGCGGGCCAGCAGGGTGAGCCGCTCCCGCCACGGGACGCGCCCGGCCGCACCGCGGGCCCCGGGGTCGGCCGACCGGTCCGGCAGGACGACGAGCAGCGCCGCGGTCGTCAGCACCGCGAACGCCGCCGGGCCGAGGAACAGCGCGACCGGCTGGTCGCCCAGCCAGACCGCGCCCCACGTCCCGGCGCTCAGCCCGGCCTGCAGGGCGACGCCGATCCAGCCGGAGACCCGGCCGCGCCGCGCCGCCGGGACCTGGTCGGCGAGCACCGCGAACAACGCCGAGAACGCCAGGTTGAGGAACAGCGACGCGATCGACCAGCCGAGCACCATCGCCCAGCGCTCCGGCACCAGCGCGATCACCAGCAGGCCCGCGACCCCGCCGAGCAGGCCCAGCACCAGCCACGGCCGGCGACGGCCCCAGCGGGACACGGTGCGGTCGCTGAGCCAGCCGCCCAGCGGCTGGGCGATCGAGGCGAAGACCGTGCCGATGGCCAGGGTGGTGGCCAGGACGGCGGTCTTCTCCTCGCCGTAGAGCTGCTGGGCGCGCAGGGCGAGCGTCACCGCCACCGGGGTGGCCGTCGTCGCCATCAGGCCGGCGAACGCGAGCAGGTAGAACGGCATGAACAGCCGCGACGTCCACGGCGCGGGCGCGGAGGTCTCCTCCCGGGTGTCCGGGCTGCTGGTCACGGGGCCGCTCCGCCCGGGGCGGGGTCGAAGCCGGCCGCGGCGGCGAGGACGGCGTCGTTCGCCGGCGGGCGGCCGGTGCTGACCCGCACCCCGATCCCGTCCTGGTCGCGCACCGCGATCCCGGCGGCGGCGAGGTGCTCGACGAACGCCCGGCTGCGCCCGCCGAGGCGGACCCACACGAAGTTGCCGCCGCTGGGCGGCACGTCGAAGCCGAGTGCCAGCAGGCCGTCACGGACGCGGTCGCGCTCGGCGGCCACCTCGCGGCACTGCTCGCGCATCCGGTCCTCGGCGTCCATGGCCGCCAGCGCGGCGGCCTGGGCGGGCGTCGGCACCCGGTAGAACACCGTGCTCGGCCGGATCGGCGCCGTGACCCGGTCCGCGGCGACGAGGTAGCCCACCCGCAGGCCCAGCAGGCCGTGCGACTTGGAGAAGGTGCGGACCACCGCGACCCGGTCGTCGCGGGCGGCCAGGCCCAGCACGTCGGCGACCGCGTCCGGGTCGGCGAACTCGCGGTAGGCCTCGTCGACGAGCAGCAGCACGTGCGGCGGCAGGTCGTCGAGCAGCTGCTGCACCTCCGCGGTGCCCAGCACCTCGCCGGTGGGGTTGTCCGGGTTGCAGAGCACCACGACCCGGGTGTCCTCGGTGACCGCCTTCGCCACCGCGGCGAGGTCGCTGCCCCGGGGGCCGTCGGGCACCGCGACCGCCTCCGCGCCGGTGTTGCGGATCAGCAGCGGGTACATCGCGAACGACGGCGAGGTGTGCACGACGGTGGTCCCCGCGCTGCAGTGCGCCGCGAGGAACTGCTGCAGCAGCGCCCCCGAGCCCGCGCCCGCGACGACCCGGGTCGCCGGCACGCCGAGCCGCCGGGCGATCTCGGCGGTCAGGTTCTCCGACAGGGCGTCGAGGGTGTGGCCGATCGTGTCCAGCGACGCCGTGAGTGCCTCGCGCACCCCGGGCAGGACGGGCCAGTGGTTCTCGTTGAACGACAGCTGGTGCACGACGGGGGTCGCGGCGGGGGTCACGGTCGCTCCTGATCGTGGTCGGTGGTGGGGTCGAGCAGCACCGGGAACGTCCGCGGGGCGTGCACGTGCACGCTGCGCCGGAAGGTCAGCTCGTCCTCCGGTGCGGTGGCCCGCAGGTGCGGGAACCGGCCGAACAGGGCGGTGAGCGCCACGTCGGCCTCCAGCCGGACCAGCGCCGCGCCGAGGCAGCGGTGGATGCCGTGGCCGAACGCGACGTGCCCGCCGGTGTCCCGGTCGGGATCCAGCCGGGCCGGGTCGTCGAACCGGTCCGGGTCCCGGTTGGCGGCCCCGGTGGACAGGGTCACCGAGGCGCCGCGCGGGATCGCCGTCCCGCCGATCTCCATGTCCTCGGTGGCGAAGCGCAGCGACGCGTTCAACGCCGGCGACGCCCACCGCAGCAGCTCCTCGACCAGTGCGGGCGCGGTCTCCGGCGAGGCCAGCCTGCCCAGCGCGTCCGGCTCCTTCAGCAGCACCCGGACGCTGTTCGTGACGAACACCGCCGTCGTCTCGTGCCCGGCCATCAGCAGCAGCATCGCCATCGCGACGATCTCGATGTCGGAGAGCTGCTCGCCGTCCTCCGACGCGGCGATCAGGCCGGAGAGCAACGCGTCGTCGGGGTCGCGGCGGCGGGCCGCGACCAGGCCGCCGAGGTAGTCGGCCATCTGGTTCGACGCCCGGATCAGCTCCGGCTCGGGGCACTCGTCGATGAGCACCGTCGACCAGTGCGCGAAGTCCTCGCGGTCCAGGTCCGGCACCCCGATGAGCTCGCAGATGACCTCCATCGGCAACGGGATCGCGTACCGGGCGACGAGGTCGACCGGCTCGTCGACCGGCAGCGCGTCGAGCAGGTCGTGGGCCAGCTTCTCGACCCGCGGCCGCAGCGCCGCGATCCGCCGCGCGGTGAACGCCTGGGTGACCAGCCGGCGCAGCCGGGTGTGCTCCGGCGGGTCGAGCGAGGTCAGCATGTGCGACATCGGGGCGGGCAGCCCGGGCGGCGCCGCGGCCCGCTCGGCCGGCGGCAGCGAGGCCCGCCAGTCCTTGGCGAGCCGGTCGTCGACCAGCCCGGCCCGGACGTCGGCGTAGCGGGTGACCAGCCAGGTCGGGCCGGTCTCGAAGGTGACCTCGCGGACCGGGTGGTCCCGGCGGGCCCCGGCCAGTGCGGTGTGCGGATCGCGCCAGTAGGTCTCGAGGAACTCCTCGGACCCGGCGGTGGTGGTCGTCTCGCTCATGTCGGTCTCCCGTCCGGTGCCGGTCAGTCCTTGACCGCGGTCGCGCTCATCCCGGCCGCCTGGTGGTGCGGCCAGCGCGCGGGTTCGCCCTCCGGGTGGTCCCCGAGCACGGTGACCCGGCGGCCGACCCGGCGGCCGGTGTAGTCGTTGACGGCGTAGTGCTGGGTCGCCCGGTTGTCCCAGATCGCGACCCCGCCCTCGGTCCAGCGGTAGCGGCAGACCCGCTGCGGGCCCTCCCCGACGTCGAACAGGTGGGCCAGCAGCGCGGTGCTCTCACCCGGGGTCAGCTGCGGGATGCGCCGGGTGAACATCCGGTTCACGTACAGCGAGCGCCGGCCCGTCTCCGGGTGCACCCGGACGACGGGGTGCTCGGCCTCGCTGCGGTAGGAGCCGTTCGGGTGCTCGAACACGTGCAGGGCGGTGAGGCCCTCGAGCAGCTCCCGCAGCGGGGCGGACAGCGCCTCGTAGGCCAGGTACTGGTTGCTCCACATGGTGTCGCCGCCGACCTCGGGGCCCTGCACGATCTGCAGCACCGAGGCGATCGGCGGGGCCGGGGAGAACGTGACGTCGGTGTGCCAGACGTCGGCCTTCGCCCCCTGGTCGGAGTCGAGGACGACGATCTCGTCGTGCCCGTCCAGCTTCGGCAGGAACGGGTGGACCTCCAGCGGCCCCAGCCGCCGTCCGAACGCCTCGTGGTCGGCCGCGGCGAGGCCGGCGTTGTCGGGGAGGAACAGCACGAGGTGCTCGAGCAGCAGCTCGTGCAGCCGGGCGAACACGTCGTCGTCCACGTCGGCGAGCGCGAGCCCGCGCACCTCGGCCCCGAGTGCTCCGGACACGGGGCGGACATCGAGCGAAACCATCTGACAAACCTTTCCGTACACATTCTTCGGTAGCCGTCCCACATCCGCGGAATCGACTAGGGCGCAGCAGTATCGAATTGTCGCGAGCCCTTGTCGGGTCCGGCCCGCGGTGCCATCGTCAGCAGGGATCCGACTTCGTCTCCCGTTCGTCGAAAGGAACACCGTGAATCGTGAGACCGCCGAGGCCGCCGCCGACCACACGGCGGGCACCACCGCGCTCGCCGCGCTCGTCGATCTCGCGACGCCGTTCGCGGTACGCACCGCGGTCGCGCTGCGGCTGCCCGAGCTGGTCCGCGACGGCCACACCGCCGCCGGCGAGCTGGCCACGGCCAGCGGGGCCGACCCGGACGCGCTCGCCCGGCTGCTGCGCCACCTCGTCACGGCCGGGCTGTTCGCCGAGCCCGTGCCGGGCCGGTACGCGCTGACCGGGATCTCCGAGGCGCTGCTGGACGACCGCAACGCGCTGCTGCGGGCCTGGCTCGACGCCGACGGGCCGGGCCAGCGGATGGACCTCGCCTACGGCGGGATGCTGCACGCCGTCCGGACCGGCCGGTCGGCCTACCCCGCGGTGCACGGCAGCGACTTCTGGTCGGACTACCGCGCCGACGAGCGGCTGCGGCTGTTCTTCGGCGCCACGATGGCCGGCTTCGCCTGGCAGACCGGCCCCGAGGTGGCCGCCGGGTACGACTGGGCCCCGGTCGGCCGGGTGCTCGACGTCGGCGGCGGCACCGGGGCGCTGCTCGAGGCCGTCCTGTCCGCGCATCCGCACCTGCACGGCGCCGTGCTCGACCTGCCCGAGGTCGCCCCGGAGGCCGAGGAGTTCCTCGCCGGGGCCGGGCTGGGCGAACGGGCCCGGTTCGTCGGCGGCAGCTTCCTGGACCCGCTGCCCACCGGCTACGACGTCCTGATGGTGTCCCGGGTGCTCACCGACTGGCCGGACGACGACGCCACCCGGATCCTGGGCCGCTGCGCCGAGGCCGTCGCACCCGGCGGCCGGGTGCTGGTGGTCGAGGTGCTGGCCGGGGAGGAGCACGCGAAGAACAACGCGTCGTTCGACCTGCAGTCGCTGACCCTGCTGGGCGGCCGGGAACGCGCACCCGAGGCCTTCGACGTCCTCGCCGCCGACGCGGGCCTGGTCCCCCGTGGCCGCCACGACGGGGCGAACGGGCTGGTCGTGCTGGAGTACGCCAGGGCGTGAGGTCATCGGGCCGCCGCGCCCGATCCGCTCGCGGCCCGGGCCCAGCCGGGGAGCCGGGCCGCCCGCGGATCGGGCAGCACCCCGATCTGGTGCAGCCGGTCCACCGGGGTCAGGCGGCGGATCCCGAGCCCGGACATGGTGTGCATGACCTCGTGCCGGATGCGGGCGTTGCCACCGGTCCCGGTCAGCGCCCGGTCCCCGATCCAGGACCGGTCGGTGATCATCCGGGCGGCGTTGTGGCTGGTCCGGCCGATGTGGTGCAGGTCGTGGCGGCGGGCGGTGTCGTAGCGGCGCAGCGCGTGGTCGAGCACGCCGGGGCGTAGCGATCCGCCCTGGCGGAGCACCGTGGCCAGGGTGTGGGCGTCGGCGATCGAGCTGTTCATGCCCTGTGCCGCCATCGGGTGCACCAGGTGCCCGCTCTCCCCGACCAGCGCCAGCCCCGGCACCGCCAGCGCCGGCGCCAGCGCGCGGGACACCGGCAGCACCTGGCGCCGGTCGACGCCGGCCCGGAACGCCCCGGCCAGCGGGGCGAGCCCGGGGCAGCCGTCGAGCACCCGGTCCGCCCAGGCCCGCAGCCCGTCCGGCCCGAGCCCGCGCAGCTCGTCCGGGGCGACCTGCACGTAGAGCCGGATCCGGCCGCCGGGCAGCGGGTAGCGCAGCCGCAGCCCGCCGTCGGTCACGTACGCCGAGAAGTCCGCCGGCACGGTGCCGTCCGGCCCGTCCAGCTCGAACGCGGCCAGCCGGTGCGGGTAGTCCCGCCGCGGCGCGGTCAGACCGGCCGCCCGCCGCAGCCGTGACGACGTCCCGTCGGCCGCCACGACCAGCGGCACCCGGAGCTCGGCGCCGTCGACGCGCACCCCGGTCACCCGGTCCCCGGTCCGGAGCAGGTCCTCGACCAGCGCGCCGCGCCGCACCTCGACCGAGGGCGGCAGGGTCTCCGCCAGCGTCGCCAGGATCGTCGGGTAGTCGTGGGCCAGCAGCCAGGGCTGCGGCGTGGGCAACCGCCCGTAGTCCAGCAGCATCCGCGGGGTGCCGTCGGCGGCGCGGGCGACCAGGTGCTCCAGCCGTAGCGCTCCGGCCGCCTCCAGCCGGTCCGCCACGCCCCACTCCCGGAGCACGGCGAGCGATCCCGGCTGCAGCACCTCGCCCTTGGCGACCGGCTGCGGTACCGGGCGCTTCTCCAGCACCAGCACCCGGTGCCCGAGGCGGCCCAGCGCGCAGGCCGCCGACAGCCCGGCCACCCCCGCCCCGCACACCACGACGTCGTGGTCGGTCCCGCCGGTCATCGCAGCGCCTCCCGGTAGCGGCCGAGCGCGCGCAGGGCCATGCCGTGGGTGAACCCCGGGTTGGCGTAGCGGCTCACCCGGCGGACGTACTCGTGCACCGGCTCGGCGGCCCAGCCGCCGTCCGGCAGGCGCGCGTCCAGCAACCACCGCACGCCCTGCTCCACCGCCGACGCCGGTGCCCCGGCCGCGAGCAGCGCCGACACCGCCCAGCCGGTCTCCTCCACGGTGCCGGCGGTGCCGTGGCCGTCGCCCCAGGACCCGTCGGCGTTGCGGGCACGGACCAGCCAGCTCCGGGCCCGGACCGCCGGTTCGTCACCGGCCCGGCCGCACCGGGCGAACGTCTCCAGCACCGCGGCGGTGCCCATCGTGTGCTCGCGGTACCAGACCGACTCGAACCCGCCGCCGGGCAGCTGCGCGTGCCCGAGCCAGCGCAGCGCGCGGCGCACCCGCCGGTCGTCGGCCGGTACCCCGGCGTCGAGCAGGGCGTCGACGGCCTGCGCGGTCGTCATCGGGCAGGGGCCGCTGTTCGCGACCCGGGTGTTGCGCACGCACAGGCCCCAGGAGCCGCGGGAGTCCTGCCGGTCGGTGAGCCAGGCGACCCCGGCCGCGACGGCTCCGGCCTGTGCCGTGCCGGGCAGCCGGCTGAGCACGGACACGATCTCGCCCGTCTCGAGCACCGCGGGCCAGCCGCGACCGCCGGTCCAGCCCCAGAACCCGGCCGGGCACCCGAAGGCCAGGAACGGCCGGTGCTGCTGCAGGCCCAGCAGGGCGTCCCGGGAGGCGACCAGGCGCTCGTCGGCGCCGTAGCCCGCCTCGACCAGCCCGCGCACCGCGTACATCGTCCAGGCCGCGTCCAGCGGGGTCGTGGCCCACGAGCCGTCGGGGTGCATCGACCGGCGCAGCCAGCCCACGGCCGCGTCGACCATGTCCCGGCCGAGCCCGGCCCTGGCCAGCCCGGTGCAGACCAGACCGGTCACCCAGGCGTCCTCCGACCAGGACCCGGCCGAGCCCTCGTGCTCGTAGGCCTGCCGGATCACGCGCAGCGCGTTCGGCTCGGCCAGCCGGGCCAGCGTGCGCTGCACCCGGGTCAGCGGCCGGTGCCGGGTCTGGGCCAGCCCCAGCGCGGAGGCCATCGGCAGGCGCAGGTCGAACAGCCGCCGGTAGAGCCCGGGCAGCAACGCGAGCTCCAGCGGGAAGCGGCGCATGTCGGCCGGGGCGATCCAGCCGACGAACCCGTAGAACTGCCGGCACCAGAGCACGACCTCCGGGTGCGGGATCGCCGCGAGCCCGCCGTAGCCCTCCATCCAGCGCCGCCCGGCCGCGACCTGCTCGGCGCTGCCGCGGGGGTCGACGAGGTGCAGCGCGGCGGCCGAGACCGCGGTCGGGCCCGGCTCGGCGGGCAGGCCCGGCACCATCGCCCACCCGCCGTCGGCGGTCTGGGTCCGGCGCAGGCGCGCCGCCCCGGCAGCGATCAGGTCGGCGGCGCCGCCGGGATCGGCGAAGTGCAGCGCGGTGATCGCACCCGCCGTCGCCAGGGTGGACCGCAGGCCCTCGGCGCCGTAGTCGACGACACCGTCGTCGCGCCGGGCGCGCAGCAACGCCTCGGCCCCGCCGGAGATCGCGCCGGCCACCTCCTCGGCGATCCGGCCGGTTCCGGTGTGGGCCGGCGTCATGGGGTGTCCTCTCCGTCCCCGGCGCCCGCCGGGAACTCGTGCCGGGCCCGCATCCGGGCCTGCATGAACAGGGATACGACGAGGGCGGGCAGCACGACCGCGACCGCGAGGGCGGGACCCGCGGCGCCCGCGACGACCGCGCCCGCGAGGACCATCCGTTCGGCGACCAGCACCTCGTGCGAGCGCAGCGCCCGGCGCCGGGTCACCGAGCCGGGCCGCACGACGGCGAAGGCGTACCCGCCGGCCAGCACCGCCACCGCGAGCCCGGCCAGCTGGGGCACCGGCCGCTCGGCGGCGAGCGCACCGGCGCCGATCGCGACCACCGCCGCCGCCCACAGCACGGCCGCCAGCCGGACCGCGGTCGTCGTGCCGTGCCGGACCGGGACCGACCGGTAGCCGCCGGCCCGGTCGCCGTCGACGTCGCGGACCGTCCCGATCAGGTTCGACGCGGTGTCGTGCAGCCCGAACCCGAGCGCCACCGGCAGCAGCGCCCACGACGGCCACGGCGCGACGGCCATCGCCCCGACGACCGTCGCGAGCGCCGAGAGCGCGCCGCGGTTGACGTTGCCGGCCAGTCCCCGCTGCTTGAACACCAGGCTGTAGGTGACGATCCCGGCGAACGCGCAGGCGAACACCGGCAGGATCCGCCAGTTCACCAGGGTCGTCGCCAGCAGCGACGCCGCGGCGCAGGCGATCCCGCACACGAGCGCGGTGCGGGCGCCGAGGCGCCCGGACGGGATCGGGCGGTGCGGCTTGGCGATCGCGTCGAGGTCCCGGTCGAAGTAGTCGCCGAGATAGTGCCCGGCCAGCCAGCCGAGCACCGGTGCCAGCACCGCGACCGCGATCCCGGCCGCGGAGCCGCCACCGGCCACCATCGCCCCGGCCAGCCCGAGCAGCGCCGGGTGGCAGGTGGTGTACGGCCGCCAGGTCTGCCAGTGCGCCGTGAGGCGCTCCCCCCGCCGCCGGGTACCGGCGGCCGGGTCGGTGCGCAGGGTCGGCACGTCAGCGGTCACGGTCGACCGCGATCGCGGCCATCCCGGCGAGCCGGTGCGCGGCCGCGGACCCGGGCAGCTCACCGAGGCGGGCCACGGCCGCCTCGGCATGCTCCCGGGCACCGGCCCGCGCGGCGTCCCAGACCCCCTCGGCGGTCACCGCCGAGCGGAGCGCCTCGTGCGCCTCGACCGGGCCCAGCGCACCGGACAGCGCGGTCTCGACCGCCCGGCGCCTGCCGTCGTCGCCGTCGCGGTGGGCCAGCAGCACCGGCCAGGTGGGACGCAGGTTGGCGGCGTCGCTGGTCACCGGCTTGCCGGTGGCCGAGGTGTCGTAGAGGTACGGCAGCAGGTCGTCGTGCAGCTGGAACGCGACGCCGGTGTGGTGGCCGTACTCGCCGAGCAGCTCCACCTGCTCCGGGTCACCGCCGCCGAGTGCGGCGCCGGCCCGGCAGGCGCCGCGGAACAGCGCCCCGGTCTTCAGCCCGGCCACCTCGAGGTAGTCCGCGAGGGTGCTCCCGGGCCGGCCGGGGCCCGGCGCGACGAGCTCGGACTCCTGCACCTGCCCGCGGCACAGGTCGGTCCCGGCCCGGGCCAGCTCGGCGACCGCGGTGACCACCGCCTGCGGCGGGGCCGCACACTCCGAGACGGCGGCGAACAGGTCGAACAGCAGCGCGTCACCGGTCACGATGGCGTCCGGGACGCCGTAGCGGGCGTGCACCGACGGCTGCCCGCGGCGCAGGTCGTCGCCGTCGATGATGTCGTCGTGCACGAGCGAGGCCACGTGCAGGTGCTCGACGGCCGCCGCCGCGGGCAGCGCGTCCTCCCCGCGGCCGCCGACGGCCTCCGCCGCGGCGAGCAGCATCAGCGGTCGCAGCAGCTTGCCCGGCGCGAGCAGGGCGTAGCGGGTCATCTCGTCGAACCGGGCGCCGGTCTCCGGACGCCGCCGGGCGAGCGCCGCGTGGATCTCGGACCGGATGTCGGTGGCCGCCGGGTCGGCGGCGGGATCAAGGACGGAGGGTTCCCGGACGTCGTCGCCCTCGGCGGGGGACGACGCCCGGCTCATCGTGCCCGGCACGGCACGGGTGCCCGGCGGTACTCGTCCGAGCACGGACGATCAGTGATTGGGGTCAACAGAAGGAACCTTCCCCCGAGGACTGCGCGATCACGATTCTGCGAAGAATGAACTGGCGAACGCCACCTGAACGTACGATTACACGCGGAACTCGTCAAGCGGTTCCAGCGCCATCCCAGGCTCTTTACGTCAGCGCAATGCAGGCCGTTCGCCGAATCGGCGGTCGAACAATTCCGGGGACGATTCTGTCAATGCCCGCGAGGGCACGACCACTGCCCGATCAGTACGCCCCGGTCACCAGGTTGGGCGGCTCGGCACCCCGGACGAACGCGGCCAGCTGCTCGGCCGCGACGCCGTAGGCCCGGCGCATCGCCATCGGGACCGTGCCCCCGACGTGCGGGGTCAGGAGCAGCCCGGGCGCGCTCCAGAGCGGGTGCCCGGGCGGCAGCGGCTCCGGGTCGGTGACGTCGACGGCGGCCCGCAGCCGCCCCGAGGTCAGCTCGGCCAGCAGCGCACCGGTGTCGACGACCGGGCCCCGGGCCCCGTTGACGAGCAGCGCGCCGTCCGGCATCGCGGCCAGGAACTCCGCGTCCACCAGGCCGCGGGTCTCGTCGGTGAGCGGGACGATCAGCACGCAGGCGTCGTGCTCGGGGAGCAGCCGGGGCAGCTCGTCCCAGCCGTGGACGCCCTCCCGCGCGGTGCGGCCGACCAGCGTGGTCTCGACCTCGAACGGCGTCAGGCGGGCCACAGTCTTCGTCCCGACGTCCCCGGCCCCGACGACCAGCACCCGCTTGCCGGCCAGCTCCTCGGTCTGGTGGTAGTCCCACTCCCCCCGGTCCTGGGCGCGGACGAAGCGGTCCAGGTGCCGGTAGACGGCGAGCAGCACCGACACCACCCACTCCGCGGTGGCACCGCCGTGCGCGCCGCGGCCGTCGGACAGCGCGACCCCGTCCGGGAGCCGCCCGATCCACGCCTCGGCGCCCGCCGTGAGCAGCTGGACCAGCTCCAGCTGCGGCATCCGCCCGGTCATCGCGACCGCGTCGGACGTGGCCAGGAACGGCGCGACCAGCACGCGGGCCGACGCGGCCTGCTCCGGCAGCGGCTGCTCCGGGTCGTAGACGACCGGCAGCAGGCCGTCCACCTCGGACAGGATCTCGGCACCCGCGCTGTGCGGAACCAGGACGGTCACGGGGGTCATGCCCGGCGACGCTACCGACCGGTACCCACCGGCACTCACCCGGCGCTCACCTCCGTCGGCCTAGCCTGGGCAACCGTGACCGCCCGCCTCCCGCTCCTCGTCGCCGCGCTGCTCGCCGCGCTCGCGCTGGTCTCCGGGTGCGTCGCCTTCCCCGACTCCGGGGCCCGGGACTGGCGCCCGAAGGCGGAGGGCGCGGGCGAGCTGGGCGGGCCACCGGACGTCGGGCCGACCGGCGAGCCGCCGCCCCCGCCGCCACCGCAGGGCGGCGGGCCGACGCCGTCGGGTCCGTGCGAGGACCCCGACCCGCAGGTCGTCGCGGCCTGCCTCGGACCGGTCGGCGCGGTCGCGGTGCTGCCGCCGGGCGACCGGGCACTCGTCGCCGAGCGCGACACCGGCCGCGTGCTGCAGGTGCAGGCCGACACCGACCCGGTCCCGGTGACGACGCTCCCGGGCGGCCCGGGGGCCGGGGTGACCGGCCTGGTGCTCTCCCCCGGCTACGCCGAGGACCGGCTGCTCTACGCGCTCGCCGGCGGCCAGGTGCTGCGGATCGCGCCCGGCGAGCCGCCGAAGCCGGTGCTGAGCGGCCTGCCGCCGGGCGGTGCGCTCACCGCCGACGCCGACGGGTCCTCGCTCGTCGTCGCCACCGGCGCCGGGCCCGGGCCGCTCGGCGGCGCGGTGCTGCGGATCGACACCCTCGGGCGCCCGGCACCCGGCAATCCCGATCCGGCGTCGCCGGTGCTGGCCAGGGGGCTCACCGATCCGGGCGGGGTCTGCGTCGACCCGCAGGCCCGGACGACCTGGGTGACCGACCGGGCCCCCGGCCGGGACGTGCTCTTCCGGGTCTCCCCCGGCGCGCTGGGCGCGCCCGCGTGGACCTGGCCGGAGCGCCCCGGCGTCGCCGGGTGCACGGTGCTGCCCGGCAGCCTGGTCGTGGCCGAACGGGCGGGCGAGGCGCTGTTCGTGCTGAACCCGGGCCGGGACGGCACCTTCACCGGCGATCCGCAGCCGGTGCTGCAGGACACCTACGGCGCCATCGGCCCGGTGACGATCGCCCCGGACGGGCTGCTGTGGCTCGGCACGGTGAACCGCGACGGCCCCGGCCCCGGCCGGACCGACGACCGCGTCGTGCGCATCCAGCCGCCGACCGGCGGCGGCGGTTCCGCGGCCTGACCTGCTGACCCCGCCGTGCGGCGACAGAAGGTCTTGACATATTTCCTCCATCGTTTTTAAGTATTGGCGGCAGTGCAGCCGATGCAGCCGATGCAGCAGGAGACCCCCGTGCACGACCGCACCCGTTTCGTCGCCGACCGTCTGCGGCGCTTCCGTCTCGAGCACCTCGGGCGGGCCCGCTACCGCAGCACGGTCCCCCTCCAGGTCCGGGCCTGGGAGGTGCCCGGGGAGCCCGTCCCGTTCGACGAGGCGGTGACCCGGGACTACACCCCGTTCCCCGTCGGAGCCGGGCACGCCTCGGCCTGGGGGCGGCCGTGGGGGACCGTCTGGTTCCACGCCACCGGCACCGTGCCGCCGGCCTGGCGGGACGTACCGGGGACCCGGGTGGAGGTCGTCGTCGACCTCGGGTTCACCGCGGACAACCCCGGCTTCCAGACCGAGGCCACGGCGTGGTCGCCGCAGGGCACGATCATCAAGGGGATCGAGCCGCGCAACGCGCACGTGCCGGTCACCGGCGACGACGTCGACCTCTACCTCGAGGCCGCCGCGAACCCGCGGATCGCCGAGCACGGCTGGTTCGTGCCGACCCCGCTCGGGGACCCCGCCACCGCGGGCACCGACCCGCTGTACTCGCTGCAGCAGGTCGACATCGGCCTGCTCGACGAGACGGTGTGGGAGCTGGAGCAGGACCTGTTCGTCCTGGAGGGCTGGCTGGACCGGCTGGACCCGGAGTCCGCCCGGCACACGACGATCGTCTCCGGCATCGAGGACGCGCTCGACGTGCTCGACCCGCGCGACCTCACCGGCACCGCGGGCCCGGCACGGGAGCGGCTCGCCCCGGCGCTGGCCGCACCCGCGACGGCGAGCGCGCACCGGGTCGTCGCCACCGGGCACGCGCACATCGACTCGGCGTGGCTGTGGCCGGTCCGCGAGACCGTCCGCAAGTGCGCCCGCACCTTCTCCAACGTCCTCGCGCTCGCGGAGGAGGACCCGACGCTGCGGTTCTCCTGCTCCTCGGCGCAGCAGTACCAGTGGATCCGCGACGGCTATCCCGAGCTGTGGTCGCGGCTGCGCGCCGCGGTCGCCGCCGGCACGTTCGTCCCGGTCGGCGGCATGTGGGTCGAGTCCGACACCAACATGCCCGGCGGCGAGGCACTGGCCCGCCAGCTCGTCGAGGGCAAGCGGTTCTTCCTCGACGAGCTCGGCGTCGAGCCGATGGAGGTCTGGCTGCCGGACTCGTTCGGCTACACCGCGGCGCTGCCGCAGCTCGTGCGGGCGTCCGGGTCGCGGTGGTTCCTGACCCAGAAGATCTCCTGGAACGACACCAACCGGATGCCGCACCACACCTTCCAGTGGGAGGGTCTCGACGGCACCCGGGTGTTCACCCACTTCCCGCCGGTCGACACCTACAACTCGGTGCTGTCGCCCGAGGAGCTCGACCGCGCCCAGCGCCAGTACCGGGAGAAGGGCCGGGCCGGCACCTCGCTCGTCCCGTTCGGCTACGGCGACGGCGGTGGCGGCCCCAACCGGGAGATGCTGGCCGCCGCCCGCCGCCAGGCGGACCTGGAGGGCGCCCCGCGGGTGCGGGTCGGCACGTCGGCGGAGTTCTTCGCCGAGGCCGAGGCCGAGTACGCCGACCCGCCGGTCTGGTCAGGCGAGCTGTACCTGGAGTACCACCGCGGCACCTACACCTCGCAGGCCCGCACCAAGCAGGGCAACCGGCGCTGCGAGCACCTGCTGCGCGAGGCCGAGCTGTGGGCCGCGACCGCGACCGTCCGCACCGGCGCGGAGTACCCGGCCGCGGACCTGCGCCGGCTCTGGCAGCTGGTGCTGCTGCAGCAGTTCCACGACATCCTGCCCGGCAGCTCCATCGCCTGGGTGCACCAGGACGCCGAGCGGAACTACGCCGCCGTGTCCGCCGAGCTGGAGACCATCGTCTCCGGCGCGCTGGCCGCGCTCGCCGGGGACGGCGACGGCGTGCTGCACGCCAACGCCGGCCCGTTCGACCGCGACGGTGCGCCGGCGCTCGGGATCGGCACCGCGGCCGCGCCGGCCGCGGCCGAACCGGCCGTGACCCGCACCGACGACGGCTGGCGGATCGCGAACGACCGGCTCTCCGTGCTCGTCGGGGACGACGGCCGGGTGCACGCCCTGCACGACCTGGCCGCCGACCGGGCGGTGCTCGCCCCCGGCGAGACCGCCGGGCTGCACCTGTTCGGTGACATCCCGAACGAGTGGGACGCCTGGGACGTCGACCGGCACTACCGCCGGATGGAGATCGCGCTGCCGCCCGCGAAGTCGGTGGACGAGGTCCCCCGGGGTGTCCGGGCCGTCGTCGGGTTCGGCGACAGCACGGTCACCACCGAGTACACCCTCGCCCCCGGCGGCCGGAGCCTCGAGGTCACCGTGCACGCCGAGTGGCACGAGCGGCAGAAGCTGCTCAAGCTCGCGTTCCCGCTGGACGTGCACGCCGAGCGGGCCACCTCGGAGATCCAGTTCGGGCACCTGCACCGCCCGCTGCACGCCAACACGTCCTGGGACGCGGCCCGCTTCGAGACCTGCGCGCACCGGTTCGTGCACGTCGGTGAGCCGGGGTACGGGGTGGCGCTGGCCAACGACGCCACCTACGGCCACGACGTCACCCGGTCCGCGCGCGAGGGCGCGCGCGGCACCACGGCCGGGACGACGACGTGGCTGCGGGCCTCGGTGCTGCGCGCGCCGCAGTTCCCCGACCCGCAGGCCGACTCGGGCTCGCACACCCTGCACTACAGCCTCACCCCCGGCGCGGAGATCCCGGACGCGGTCCGGGAGGGCTACCGGATGAACCTGCCGGTGCGCGAGGTGCGCGGGTCCGGGCCGGTCGAGCCACTGGTCACCGTCGACGGCGACGGTGTGGTGGTCGAGGCGGTCAAGCTCGCCGACGACGGCAGCGGGGACGTCGTCGTCCGGCTGTACGAGGCGTACGGCAACCGCGCCGACGCCCGGATCGGCACCGGCTTCGACTGCAGCGGTGCGGTCGAGACCGACCTGCTCGAACGTCCGCTGGAGGGTCCCGAGGCGCTCTCCGACGGACTGCGGCTGCGGCTGCGCCCGTTCCAGATCAGCACGCTGCGGCTGCGCCGCGGCTGACCCGACCACCCGAAGCACCACCGCACCACGCAACGACGCGTAAGGACGGTTCGCCGATGTCCCCACCATCACCACCGCGCGGGATCTCCCGGCGGACCCTGCTCGGCGCGGCCGGTGCCGCGCTGATGGCGGCACCGGTGCTCTCCGGGTGCGGCGCGGACACGCGCCCACCCGGGAGCCTGCGGGTGTCGTTCCAGCGCTGGGGCGGTGCCGAGGCCACCGCCCGGTTCCTCGACTCCGCGGCCGCCGAGTTCACCGCGGCCCGCCCGGGCACGTCGGTGGACATCGTGCCGCTGGTCGCCCCGGAGAACGACTACTTCACCAAGAACGAGCTGATGATGGCGTCCGCCCGGACCGCGCCGGACGTGGTCTACGAGGACACCTTCATCCTCAAGGCCGACATCGCCGCGGGCTACCTGCGCCCGCTCGACGACTACGTCGCCGAGTGGCCGCTGTGGGACGCCTACGTCGACGTCGCGAAGGACGCCGTGCGCGGTGAGGACGGCCGGGTGTACGCCATCCCGGGCCCCACCGACACCCGGGCGATCTGGTACCACCGCGGGGTCCTCGAACGCGCCGGGATCCCGACGCCGTGGAACCCGCGCACCTGGGACGACGTGCTGACCGCCGCGCGGGCGATCCGCGACCGGGTCCCCGACGTCGTCCCCGCGCTGCTCTACTCGGGCAAGGCCCAGGGCGAGAAGGCCAGCATGCAGGGCCTGCAGATGCTGTTCAACGGGACCGGCTCGGTGCTCTACGACGAGTCCACCCGGCGCTGGACGACCGGCGCCGCCGGGATGCGCTCGGCACTGGGCTTCCTGCACACGCTCTACGGCGAGGGCCTCGGCCCGTCGCTGGAGGAGGCACTGGACCCGAACCTGACCGAGACCGTCTACACCTCGTGGATGCCGGAGGGAGCGGTCGGGATGGTCGTCGACGGCAACTGGATCGCCCAGTACTGGGACGACTGGCCGGAGTGGAACCAGGAACTGGGGCTCGCCCGGATGCCCACCCAGCACGGGCAGGGCCGCGGGTTCGTGACGCTGTCCGGCGGCATGTCCTGGGCTCTGCCCGCCCGGGCAGCGGATCCGGACCTGGCCTGGCAGCTGCTGACGACGATGATGGGCACCCCGAACGCCACCGCCTGGACGGTCGGGGACAACAAGCTCGCCAACCGCAGCGACGTGGTCTCCGCACCGGACTACGCCGACTGCTCCCCGGTCACCGGGTTCTTCACCGACCTGGTCCCGCACGCCGACTACCGGCCGGCACTCGCGCCGTACCCGCAGATCTCCTCGGCGATCCAGGCCGCCACCGAGGCCGTCATGACCGGGGCGTCCAGCCCGGAGAGCGCGGCCGACGGCTACGACGCCGCCCTCACCGAGATCGTCGGGGCCGGGGCGACCGCGCCGGAGGCACGCACATGACCACCACCGCGCCGCCGCCGGCCCGGACACCACCGGCCCCGCCCGTCCGCTCCCCGCTGCGGCGCACCCTGCTCCGGGGTGGTCCGCTGGTGCCGGGTGTCGTACTGCTCGTGCTGTTCCTGGCCGGGCCGGTCCTCTACAGCGTCTACCTCGCCTTCACCAACCGGGCGCTGCGCGGCGAGGGCTCGGACACGACGTCGTTCGTCGGGCTCTCGAACTTCACCGACGCCCTGAGCTCGGCCGACTTCTGGAACTCGATCGGCCTGACGCTGGTGTTCACCGTCGTCTCGGCGATCATCGGGCAGAACCTGCTCGGGATGGCGCTGGCGCTGCTCATGCGCAACGCCTCGCGGCCGGTGAGCGCGGTGACCGGGGCGATCGTGGTCGGGGCGTGGATCCTGCCCGAGGTCGTCGTCGGCTACCTCTGGTACACCTTCCTCGCCGGGGACGGCTCGCTGAACGCGCTGTTCGGCCTCGTCGGCCTGCCCGACCAGGAACTGCTCACCGCGCTGCCGATCCTCGCGGTCTCCTTCGCCAACATCTGGCGCGGTACCGCGTTCACCATGCTCGTCTACACCGCGGCGCTCGCCGAGATCCCGACCGAGGTCGAGGAGGCCGCGCGGATCGACGGCGCCGGGCCGGTCCAGCGGTTCCTCCAGGTGACCCTGCCGCTGATCCGGCGCGCGATCGCCACCAACCTGATGCTGATCACCCTGCAGACGCTGTCGGTGTTCGGGCTGATCTACGTGATGACCGCCGGCGGCCCCGGGACGTCCAGCCAGACCCTGCCGCTGTTCATGTACGAGCAGGCGTTCAGCTACGGGCAGCTCGGCTACGGCACCGCGGTGGCCCTGCTCCTGCTGCTGCTCGGCGGCGCCGCCTCGCTCGCCTACCTGCGGCTGCTCGCCAAGGAGGACTCGTGACCGTCACCTCCGCACCCCCCGTCGCCGCCGACCCGGCGGCACCGGGCCCGCCGCTCGTCGCCCCCGGCCGGCGCCGCCGCCCGGGACCGGCCGACGTCGTGCTGCTGGTCATCGCGGCGTTCTTCGCGATCCCGCTGGCCTGGGTCGTGCTGGCCTCGTTCGACGGCGAGGCGTCGCTCGCCGTCGCCTGGCCGTCGGCACCGACCCTGGACAACTACGCGGCGGTGCTGAACACCGACACCACGTTCCGCCCGATGTGGAACTCGGTGGTGCTGTGCGGCGGCGCCACGCTGGTCACCGTGGTCTGCGCGGTGCTCGCGGCCTACCCGCTCTCGCGCTACCGCAGCCGGGCCAGCCGCCCGTTCCTGCTGACGATCGTGTTCGCCACCGGCCTGCCGATCACCGCCATCATGATCCCGGTCTACGCACTGTTCGTGCAGGTCAACCTGGTCGACTCGATGCCGGCCGCGATCCTGTTCCTGGCCACGTCGGCGTTGCCGCACGCGATCTTCCTGACCAAGGGGTTCATGGACGCGGTGCCGGTCGAGATCGAGGAGGCGGCCTGGACCGACGGGGCGACGACGATGCGCACCCTGTGGTCGGTCGTGCTGCCGCTGATGCGGCCGGGCGTCGCCGTCGTCACGATCTTCACGCTGGTGCAGACGTGGGGGAACTTCTTCGTCCCGTTCATGCTGCTGCTCACCCCGGACAAGCTCCCGGCCGCGGTCAGCCTGTTCACGTTCTCCTCGCAGTACGGCCAGGTCGCCTACGGCCAGCTGGCCGCGTTCTCGATCCTGTACTCGGCCCCGGTCGTGGTCCTGTACCTGCTGCTGGGCCGGCGCCTGGGCAGCGGCTTCACCGCCACCGGCGGCCTGAAGGCCTGAGCCGCGAGCCCGCGGGATCAGCGGATGAGCAGGGTGGCCGGGCGCGGGGAGAAGGAGTGCTCCAGGACCAGGCAGGCGGCGCCGACCACCGCGGAGTCGTCGCCCACGGCACTGGTGCGCACGGCCACCTCGTGCACCCGGCGGGCCTCGGTGGTGGCCGCGGCGACGTCGCGCAGGATCGGCAGGTAGACCGGCTCGGTCCGGGACCACGCGGGCCCGCCGACGACGACCGCGCCCACGTCGAGCGCGTTGCACAGGGTGACCGCGGCCCGGGCCAGCCGGGCGGCGGAACGCTCCAGCACGGCGCGCGCCGCCGGGTCGCCGGCCGCGGCCGTGCAGAGCCGGGTGAAGGCGGCGTCGATCTCCCCGTCGCCCGCCTCGTGCGGCAGCGGATCCAGCACCCCGGCCACCACGGCCTCGCCGACCAGCGTGCGGGGCATGCTGCTCGCCCCCACGCAGCCGTCGGAGCCGCAGTGGCAGCGCGGGCCGTCCGGGGCCACCATCAGGTGCCCGATCTCGCCGGCGTTGTCGGTGCTGCCGGGCAGCAGCTCGCCGTTCACCACGAACCCGGCGCCGAGGCCGGTGCCGAGGTAGAGGAACACGAAGTCTGCGGGGTCCGGGTCCTGCCACAGCTCCCCGACGGCGGCGGCCGCGGCGTCCTTGTGCATGACGACCGGCAGCCCGGTGGCGTCCCGGACCAGGGTGCGCAGCTCGACCCGGTCCCAGCCCGGCAGCAGCGGCGCCCCGACCACGGCACCGGCGCCGGCGTCGATCGGTCCCGGCGTCGCGACGCCGACCCCGAGCAGCCGCCCGGGATCGACGCCGTCGACGACCTCGCCGACGGCCTCGGCGATCGCCCCCACCAGTTCCTCCGGTGTGCTGGCCGAGGCCGCGACCGTCCGGCGGGAGGCGACGACGGCCGCGGTGAGGTCGACCAGCGCGACCGCGGTCACCGTCGGGTCGACGTGCACGCCCACCGCGTACCGCCCGGCCGGGTCCAGCTCGAGCAGACCGGACGGCCGGCCCCGGCCGTGCGGGACCGCCGGGGCGCGCTCCACGACCAGGCCCCGCTCCACCAGCCGGCGCACGATGTTCGTGATCGACTGCGCGGACAGCCCGGTGCGCTCGCTCAGCCCGGTCCGGGACAGGCCGTGCCGGGCGCGCCGCAGCGCGTCCAGCACGACCGCCTGGTTGTAGTCCCCGATCCGGGGCAGGTTCGCCCCCCGGCGGACCGGCGCCCCGGTCAGGTCAGGCCCCGACCCGCTCGATGATCAGCTCGCGCACCCGCTTGGCGTCGGCCTGACCCTTCGTGGCCTTCATGACCGCACCGACGATGGCCCCGGCGGCGGCGACCTTGCCGCCGCGGATCTTCTCCGCGACGTCCGGCTGCTGGGCCAGCGCCGCGTCGACGGCGGCGACCAGCTCACCCTCGTCGGAGACGACCTTCAGGCCGCGGGCGGCGACGACCTCGTCCGGGCCGCCCTCGCCGTCGAGCACGCCGTCGACGACCTGGCGGGCCAGCTTGTTGGTCAGCTCCCCGGCCGCGACCAGCGCGATCACCCGGGCCACCTGCTCCGGGGTGATCGGCAGGTCGGCGAGCTCCACCTCGCGGGTGTTGGCCTGCTGGGCCAGGTAGGAGACCCACCAGGACCGGGCGTCCTGGGACGGCGCACCGGCCGCGACGGTCGCCTCGACCAGGTCCAGCGCACCGGCGTTGACCAGGTCGCGGATCTCCTCGTCGGAGATCCCCCACTCGGCCTGGATCCGGCGGCGGCGCTCCCAGGGCAGCTCCGGCAGCGTGCCGCGCAGCTCCTCCACCCACTCGGCGCTGGGCGCGATCGGGACCAGGTCCGGCTCCGGGAAGTACCGGTAGTCCTCCGAGGTCTCCTTGCGCCGCCCGGCCCGGGTGTGCCCGGTGGCCTCGTCGAAGTGCCGGGTCTCCTGGACGATCTCGCCCTCGGCGTCGAGGACCCCGGCCTGGCGGCCCATCTCGTGCCGGACCGCGCGCTCCACCGACCGCAGCGAGTTCACGTTCTTGGTCTCGGTGCGGGTGCCCAGCGCGCCGCCCTTCGGCGACAGCGACAGGTTGACGTCGGCGCGCATCGAGCCCTGGTCCATCCGGACGTCGGAGACGCCGAGCGACTTCACCAGGTCGCGCAGCGCGCTGACGTAGGCGCGGGCCACCTCCGGGGCGCGGGCGCCGGTGTCCGGGATCATCTTCGTGACGATCTCGATCAGCGGTACCCCGGCCCGGTTGTAGTCGAGCAGCGAGTGGTCGGCGCCGTGGATCCGCCCCGTCGCGCCGCCCACGTGCAGCGACTTGCCGGTGTCCTCCTCCATGTGCGCGCGCTCGATGCCGATCCGGACGACCTCGCCGTCGTCCAGGGTCAGGTCGAGGAACCCGTCGACCGCGATCGGCTCGTCGTACTGGGAGGTCTGGAAGTTCTTCGGCATGTCCGGGTAGAAGTAGTTCTTCCGGGCGAACCGGCCCCAGGGCGCGATCGAGCAGTTCAGCGCCAGGCCGATCCGGATCGCCGACTCCACCGCGGTCCGGTTGACCACCGGCAGCGCGCCGGGCAGGCCGAGGCAGACCGGGCAGACCTGGGTGTTGGGCTCGGCGCCGAACGCGGTCGGGCAGCCGCAGAACATCTTGGTGTTCGTGGACAGCTCGACGTGCACCTCGATGCCCAAGACCGGGTCGAAACGGGCGACGACGTCGTCGAACTCGACGAGCTCGGGTTCGGTCGTGGTCACGGGGACACCTCCGGAACGCGCGCGATCAGGGGACCGCCGTCGTCGGCGTCACGGGCGGCCTCGAAGGCCGCACCGACGCGGTACATGACGGCCTCGCCCAGGGCGGGGGCCATGATCTGCAGGCCGACGGGCAGCCCGTCGGAGATGCCGTTCGGCACCGACATCCCGGCCACCCCGGCCAGGTTCGTCGGGATCGTGGCCAGGTCGTTGAGGTACATGGCCAGCGGGTCGTCGACCTTGTCCCCGATCGCGAACGGCACGGTCGGCGTGGTCGGCGAGACCAGCACGTCGGCCTGGCCGAAGGCCGCGTCGAAGTCCCGGCCGATCAGGGTGCGGACCTTCTGGGCCTGGCCGTAGTAGGCGTCGTAGTAGCCCGAGGACAGCGCGTAGGTCCCGAGCATGATCCGGCGCTTCACCTCGGGGCCGAAGCCCTGCTCGCGGGTGTTCGCCATGACCTCCTCCGCGGACCGCCCCTCGGCGGCGCGCAGGCCGTAGCGCATGGCGTCGAACCGGGCCAGGTTCGACGACACCTCGCTCGGCAGGATCAGGTAGTAGGCGGCCATCCCGTACTCGAAGTGCGGGCAGGACACCTCGACGATCTCGGCGCCGAGCTTCTCCAACCGGCGCAGCGACGCGTCGAACGCCGCGCGGACGCCGGGCTGGTAGCCCTCGCCGCCCAGCTCGCGCACCACGCCGACCTTCAGCCCGGACAGGTCGCCGGACGCGCCCTCGCGGGCGGCCGCGACGACGCCGGGCACGGGTGCGTCGATCGAGGTCGAGTCGCGCGGGTCGTGCCCACCGATGACCTCGTGCAGCAGGGCCGCGTCGAGCACGGTGCGCGCGCACGGCCCGGCCTGGTCCAGCGACGACGCGCAGGCGACCAGTCCGTAGCGGGAGACCCCGCCGTAGGTCGGCTTGACGCCCACGGTGCCGGTGAAGGCGGCCGGCTGGCGGATCGAGCCACCGGTGTCGGTGCCGATCGCCAGCGGCGCCTCGTGCGCGGCCAGCGCGGCCGCGGACCCGCCACCGGACCCGCCCGGCACCCGCGAGGTGTCCCACGGGTTGCGGGTGACGCCGTACGCCGAGTGCTCGGTGGAGGAGCCCATCGCGAACTCGTCCATGTTGGTCTTGCCGAGGATGGTGATGCCGGCGGCGCGCAGCCGCTCGGTGACCGTCGCGTCGTACGGCGGCTGCCAGCCGTCGAGGATCTTCGAGCCGCAGGTGGTGGGCATGTCGGACGTGGTGAACACGTCCTTGAGCGCCAGCGGTACCCCGGCCAGCGGGGACTCCGGGGCGTGCCCGGCGGCCAGCCTGGAGTCGACCCGGGCCGCGCTCGCCAGCGCGGACTCGGCGCCGACGTGCAGGAACGCGTGCACACCGCGCTCACCACCGTCGACGGCGGCGATGCGGTCCAGGTGGGCCTGGGCGGCGTCGACCGCGGAGACCTCCCTCGCGTGGATCCGCCCGGCCAGCTCGGCGGCCGTCATGCGGGTCAGGTCGGTGCTCACTGTTCCTCCCCCAGGATCCGCGGGACCCGGAACCGGCCCTGCTCGGCGGCCGGCGCGCCCGCGAGGGCCTGCTGCTGGTCCAGGCCGGGGCGCTGCTCGTCGGGCCGGAACACGTTCTCCAGCGGGACGACGTGCGAGGTCGGCGGGATGTCGTCGGCCGCGATCTCCCCGACCCGGGCCACCGACCCGATGATCACGTCGAGCTGGCCGGCGAACACGTCCAGCTCGTCCTCGGTGACGGCGAGCCGGGCCAGCCGGGCGAGGTGCGCGACCTCGTCCCGGGTGATGGACCCGCCCGGTCCTGTCCGCGGCGCGGAATCGGCGGTCATGCCCCTCCTCGGGATGGTTCTCGTCCGCTCGGCCGGCAGTGGTCCCGGTCTCACCGGACCCGCCCGGCGGGCGTTCCGGGAGCCGCTGCGGACCACCCCCGCGTGCGCGGGGTGCGTGCGGAGTCCCGGAAAGTCTATTCTCGCCGGGAATCGGCCCTGCACGGGCGGGGACCCGGAACCGTCCGTTGCCCGTCCGGTCCCCGTGACCGCCCGATCCCGCCGGACCGGCGGGGAGGCCGTGACCTCCCGCGGCCCCGGGTGGCAGGATCACGGGTTCCCGCGCCGGACGGCCCCTCGCCGTCGGTCAGCGGGTGACCGGCATGCCCGCTCCGAGTGCCGGAACCGAGGGAGAGGATCCGTCCGTGTCGTTCCTGCTCCGGGTCCTGCTCCCGGACAAGCCCGGCAACCTCGGGGCCGTCGCCACCGCACTCGGCGGGGCGGGCGCGGACATCCTGAGCGTCGACGTCGTCGAGCGCGGTGACGGCCACGCGATCGACGACATCGCCGTCGAGATGTCGACGCACCGGCCACCGGACGTCCTCATCACCGCCGCGGAGTCGGTGCCCGGCGTGACCGTGGAGTCGGTCCGCCCGCACACCGGCAAGCTCGACACGCACCGCGAGCTGGAGCTGCTCGACGAGATCGCCGGGGACCCGGCGCACGGGCTCGACCTGCTCGCCGCCGAGGTTCCCCGCTTGTTCCGCGCCGGCTGGGCGCTGGTGGCGGTCAGCGAGGACGGGCGGTCCTACCGGATCGCGGAGAGCTCGGCCTCGCCGGAGACCCGCAGCGGCGACCTGCCCTGGCTGCCCCTGGACCGGGCGATCGCGCTGGACGACGGTCACTGGGTCCCCGAGCCGTGGCGGGCCATGGACACCGAGCTGGCCGCGGCCCCGTTCGGCACCGGGGTGCCGCCGAAGACCCTCGTGGTGGGACGCCCGGGCGGCCCGGTCTTCCGCCCCTCCGAGCTGGCTCGGCTGGCCCACCTGGCCGGCATCGTGGCGACCGTCCTGAAGGCCTGACCCACCGTCCCCGGCCCTCGGTCCGCCCCGGCGCACCTCCGGCGACCGATCGCACCCGGGCCCGGCGTGCCGCGGCCCGCGCGTGGGGCGCGCCACCGCGGAGCGGGGTGCGACTAGGAGGACAGCCAGGTCAGGACCCGGGCGACGGCGTCTGCCGGATCGCCGGTGTTGTCCACGACGAGACGGTCGCCGGTGAACGGCTGCCACTCCCGGTCCTGCACGTCGGTCCAGGTCGGCACGGACTGGCCCGGCAGGTCCGGGACCCGGGCCTCCACCCGCCTGCGGTGCTCGGCGGGATCGCTGCAGACGACCTCGACGAACCGGACCGGCGCCGCGCACCCGGCGGCCAGGTCCACCCACAGCCGGCGCGCCTCGGCGACCCCGTTGACCGCGTCGGCGACCACCGGGCGGCCCGCCCGCAACTGGTCGGCGGCCACCCGGGCGGCGACGACGTACCCGACGGGGTTGCCGCGCACCGGCGTCAGCGTCGCCTGGATCGCCGTCTCGATCGTGTCGATCCGCAGGTAGGTGGCGTCCAGGCCGGTCGCCGTCGCTCGGGCGAGACTCGTCTTGCCGACGCCGGGGAGCCCCGCGAAGACGACGAGCCGCGCTCCGCCACCCGTTCCACCCACCACGACTCCCTCGGACCATCCGCTCGCCGCCTACTGCCGCGCCCCTGCCCGACTGCCGCGCCCCTGCCCGACCGCGGCGTCCCTGCCCGGCGCCGAGTCCCGCGGGTGGGCAGCGGCACGCCGGATCGAGGTGCCACTCGCACCCCGGGGTGCGACCGGGCCGCAGGCAGGTACGCCGTGGGCCCGGCGGGGACTCAGACCCGGATCGACAGGGCGGTCCGGACCAGGTCGTCGTTGCCGGTGGCCAGCCAGCCGTCCGGGCGGACCAGCACGTCCTCGAAGCCGATCCGGGTGTCGATGTTGACCCGGGTCGCGTACTCCAGGATCGGCCAGGCGCCCTCCTCCTCGCCGTGCAGCAGCACCGGGACCGGGGGCTGGCCGAGCGCGCGCAGGATCCGGATGCCCTCCGCCACGGCCGTCTCCGGGTCGATGACGGTCGACTCCGCGATCACCCGCCGGGTCCCCGGCGGCAGCCCGTTCTGCCGCAGGGTCACGGCGTCGCCGCTGGTCCAGACGCCGAGCTCGACGGCGATCCCGACCGAGGCCGCGGCCCGGCAGACGTCGGTCCAGCCGAGCTCGTGGACGTTGACGCCGCACACGTCGGGCTTGCCGGCCCCGAGCCGGCCCCAGGTGAGCACCGTCTCGACCCGGTCGTTCGGGTCGGGCTGGATCCAGCGGCCCATCGGCACGCCGATCTCGATGCCCGGTGCCTCCTGGCGGATCAGCGCGACGACGTCACCGACCACGGCCGGGTCGTTCGTCTCCGCGCCGGAGTCGTCCCGCGGGTGGACGTGCACCGAGGTGATCCCGAGCCGGGCGACGGCCCGGGCGTCACGCGCCAGGTGCCGCGGCAGTACCGGGAGGGCCGGATGCGCATCCGCCGGTCGTGACCCGTTGAGTGCCGCCTGCAACACCGCTGACTCCGCCTTCCCCAGACCTCCGGCCGGACACCCGGCCCCTGCTCGCAGGGTAGGTGCTGGAACGGGCCGGCATCCTTCGGACGCGCCCAACCGTTCGGGCGCGTCGCCGTCCGGCAGCCGGGAGGCGACGGGCGGAAGCACAGCCGGTGAGTGGCTGCTCACCCTCGGCGCACCGCCGGGCCCGTGCGAGAAGGCCCGGACGGTGGCGTCGCTCGGCCGCACCCGGCGGCGGCAGGCTCACTCCGCGGCGGCGTGCTCCGTCGCCGCCTCGGGGCCCCGGCCCAGGAGGATCTCGAACCCGGCCTCGTCGAGCACCGGGACGCCCAGCTCGGTCGCCTTGTCGAACTTCGAGCCCGGGGCCTCGCCGGCCACCAGGAACGCCGTCTTCTTCGACACCGAGCCGGCGGCCCGCCCGCCGCGGGCCATGATGGCCTCCTTGGCCTCGTCCCGGGACCAGTTCTCCATCGAGCCGGTGATCACGATCGACAGCCCCTCGAGGAAGCGCGGGACCGAGTCGTCCTGCTCGTCGGCCATCCGGACGCCGGACGCGCGCCAGCGGTCCACGACCTCACGGTGCCAGTCCACCGAGAACCAGTCCCGGACCGCCGCCGCGATGGTGGGGCCGACACCGTCCACCCCGGCGATCGGGGCGAGTGCCTCGGCGACGGCCTTCGCCCGGGCACGCACCGCGGCTCGCTCCTGCTTCTCGGCCTCGGCGACGGCGGCCTCGGCGTCACCGCTCGCCTCCGCGGCCGAGGTGTCGCCCGCGCCCCCGTCGACGGCGGTGTCGCCGGTCGCCGCGTCCACGGCTGTGCCGCCGCTCGCCCCGTCCACGGCGGTGCCGCCGGCCGCGGTCTCCGTCGCGGCGGTGCCGGCGGCCGCCGGGGATGCGTCCGTCACGCCGGCCGCCACGGGCTCGTCGCCCGCGGAGCCGTCGGAGACGATCTCCACGCCGGCCGCCTCGGTGCCCTCCTTCGCCGCGGCCGCGGCGAGTTCGAGGGCCTCCATCGACCCGAACTCCCGCGCCAGCGCCTGTGCCGCGGTCGGGCCCACGTGCCGGATCGACAACCCGACCAGCACCCGCCACAGCGGCCGGTCCTTCGCCGCGTCCAGGTGGATGAGGAGCTTGCCGCCGTTGACCGTCAGCTCGCCCTTCTGGTTGCGGAACAGCTCGGTCCGCAGCAGGTCGTCGGCGGTCAGGGCGAAGACGTCGCCCTCGTCGGTCAGCACGCCCGAGGTCAGCAACGCCACCGCGGCCTCGTAGCCGAGACCCTCGATGTCGAAGGAACCGCGGCCCGCCACGTGGAACAGCCGCTCGCGCAGCTGCGCCGGGCAGGAGCGGGCGTTCGGGCAGCGCCGGTCGACGTCGCCCGCCTTCTGCCGGGCCAGCGCGGTGCCGCACTCCGGGCAGTGCGTGGGCATCACGAACTCGCGCTCGCTGCCGTCCCGGACGTCGGCCACCGGGCCCAGCACCTCCGGGATCACGTCACCCGCCTTGCGGATCACCACCCGGTCACCGATGAGCACGCCCTTGCGGCGGACCTCGTCGGCGTTGTGCAGGGTCGCCATCTCCACGGTGGAGCCGGCGACCTTGACCGGCTCCATGACGGCGTACGGGGTCACCCGGCCGGTGCGCCCGACGTTGACCCGGATGTCGAGCAGCCTCGTGGCCGCCTGCTCCGGGGGATACTTGTAGGCGATCGCCCAGCGCGGGAACCGGGACGTGGCGCCGAGCCTGCGCTGCAGGCCGACCTCGTCGACCTTGACCACGACGCCGTCGATCTCGTGCTCGACGTCGTGGCGGTGCTCCCCCCAGTGCTCGACGTACTCGATCACCCGGTCGATCCCCCGCAGCACCTTCGTGCGCGGCGAGATCGGCAGGCCCCACGCGACCAGCGCGTCGTAGGCCTGGGACTGGGTGACCGGGGTGAAGCCCTCCCGCTTCCCGATGCCGTGGCAGATCAGCCGGAGGTTCCGCGACGCGGTGACCCGCGGGTCCTTCTGGCGCAGCGACCCGGCCGCGGTGTTGCGCGGGTTCGCGAACGGCTCCTTGCCGGCCTCGACCAGCGACGCGTTGAGCCGGTCGAAGTCCGCCAGCCGGAAGTAGACCTCGCCGCGGACCTCGACCAGCCGCGGCACCGGGAACTCCGCGGTGCCGGTGAGCGTGACCGGGACCTCGCCGAGGGTGCGCATGTTCAGCGTGATGTCCTCGCCGGTGCGCCCGTCGCCCCTGGTCAGCGCGCGGGTGAGGGTGCCGTCCTCGTAGAGCAGGTTGACCGCCAGCCCGTCGATCTTGAGCTCGCACAGGTAGTGCAGGTTCTCCCCCACCTCCCTGGTCACCCGCTCCTGCCAGGTGCGCAGGTCGTCCGGGGAGAACGCGTTGTCCAGCGAGAGCATCCGCTCCAGGTGGTCGTGCGCGGTGAAGACGGTGGAGAACGTGCCGCCGACCTTCTGGGTGGGCGAGTCCGGCGTGACCAGCTCCGGGTGCGCCTCCTCCAGCGCGAGCAGCTCGTGCCAGAGCTCGTCGAACTGGCCGTCGGAGACGACCGGCGCGTCCAGCACGTAGTACCGGAACTGGTGGTCGGCCACCTCGGTGGCCAGCTGCGCGTGCCGCTCGCGGGCCTGCTCGTCGGTCGGGGAACTCACGACGGGGAGGTTAGCCGGGTCCCCCGACAGTCATGCGTCCTCGCGCGCTCCCGACCGTGCGAACCTACGGTGGCGGCATGGGTATCGGCATGGACCCGGCCGCCGTGGAGCTCGCGCACCGGATGTTCGACCTGGCCCGCTCCGGCGCCGCCGAGGAGCTGGGCGGTTTCCTCGACGCCGGGGTCCCGGTCGAGCTCACCGACCCGAAGGGCGACACGCTGCTCATCCTGGCCGCCTACCACGGGCACCCCGGCATCGTCGCCGACCTGCTCGACCGCGGCGCCGATCCGGACCGCACCAACGACCGCGGCCAGACGGCGATCGCCGCCGCCCTGTTCGCCCGGTCGGCGGTGGCGGTGACGGCCCTGCTGCGCGCCGGCGCCGACCCGGACCACGGGACGCCGTCGGCCCGGCAGACCGTCGAGCACTTCGATCTCCCCGACATGCGGGCCCTCCTCGATCGCACCCTTGACAGTTAGGTGCGCCTTACCTAATGTCTGCGGTGTCGCTTCGTGGTGGGAGCGGCGCGTCAGTTCGGGACGGACGGCCCGGTCGGACCGGAACACTCCGGTCCGACCGGGCCGTCGCACGTCGCGGCCCGGTGCGCCACCCTGGACCGGTGCTGCGACTCGGGTTCCCCGTCATCGGCGTCACCGACCTCGACCGCGCCGCGGCGTTCTGGACGGCGGCACTCGGGCTCTCGGTGTCCGCGGAGTGGTCGAGCGCGACCTGGCGGACCCTCACCGGCACCGGCGGGGCGCGGGTGCTGGGGCTCATGCACAGCGTCTCCCCGCCCGAACCCCGGCCGCGGCTGCACCTCGACCTGCTGGTCGACGACACCGCCGAGCAGGAGTCCGAGGTCCGGCGGCTGGTCGGGCTGGGTGCGACGCCGCCCGCCTGGGACGACTACCCGGCCGAGCCGGACTTCGTCGTCCTCGCCGACCCGGACGGCAACGTCTTCTGCGTGGTCGACCTCAGCCGGGCTCCGTCGTCGGGCTGAGCCCGGAGCCGGTGGCGAGCAGGCCGAGGATCTCCGCGGTGCTCCCGGTCTCCCCCAGCCGCGGGAAGATCCGGGTCACCGCGTTCGTGTGCGCGTCGGGGTCGAGGTCGGACATCGCGTCCACGGCGAGCGTGACGTGGTAGCCGTGCTCGTGCGCGGCCCGCGCCGTGGACTCCACCCCGAAGCTCGTCGCCACCCCGGTGAGCACGACCTGGGTCACGCCCCGCCGGCGCAGCTGCAGGTCCAGGTCGGTGCCGTGGAACGCGCCCCAGTTCCGCTTGGTGACGGTGACCGTGCCCGGCAGGTCCGCCAGCTCCGGGGCCATCTCGTCCCACCCGGCGGGACGCGGTCGCGTCCCGCCGCCCGCCTCGGTGCGCCCGGGTGCCGCGTCCGCCCCGTCCGCGGCGTACGTGACCCGCACCAGCACCACCGGCAGGTCGCGGGCGCGGAAGGCACTGGCGAGGGCGACCGAGCGGTCCAGGACGTCGGCGGTGCGGTGCGGCACGGTGTCCGCGGCGAGCACCCCCCGCTGCAGGTCGACGACGACGAGTGCGGTGGTCGGGTCCAGTGCGGTGACGGTCACGGTGTCTCCCCGGGCTCGGGCTGGGCGTACGGGCCGCCACGCTCGCACCGCCCGGCCGCGCGCGCCGCGCGGGGACGGGCTCGCCGGGCGTCGGCGGCCCGGGACCGGACGCCTATCCTGGTGCGGTGACCGACCCGCAGGACGCCCACGTCATCGGCGAGACCGCGCGCCGGCGCACCTTCGCCGTCATCTCCCACCCCGACGCCGGCAAGTCGACGCTCACCGAGGCGCTCGCGCTGCACGCCGAGGTCATCGACTCGGCGGGCGCCGTGCACGGCAAGTCCGGCCGCAAGGGCGTGACCTCGGACTGGATGGAGATGGAGCGCGCCCGCGGCATCTCGGTGTCCTCGGCGGTGCTGCAGTTCGCCTACCGCGACTGCGTGGTCAACCTGCTCGACACCCCGGGCCACGGCGACTTCTCCGAGGACACCTACCGGGTGCTCGCCGCCGTCGACGCCGCGGTGATGCTGCTCGACGCGGCCAAGGGCCTCGAACCCCAGACCCTCAAGCTGTTCGACGTCTGCCGCTCGCGCGGCGTCCCGATCGTCACCTTCGTCAACAAGTGGGACCGGCCCGGCCGCGAGGCGCTCGAACTGCTCGACGAGGTCGAGCAGACGATCGGCCTGCGCCCGATGCCGCTCACCTGGCCGCTGGGCATCGCCGGCCAGTTCAAGGGCCTGATCGAGCGCGAGACCGGCGCCTACACCGCGTTCACCCGGGCGGCGGGCGGCGCGACGAAGGCGACCGCGACCGAGGTCGACGCCGACACGATCGCCGCCCAGGAGCCCGAGTACTGGCAGAACGCGCAGGACGAGCTGGGCCTGCTCGACGAGATCGGCGCGGGCTGGGACGAGAAGGCGTTCCTCACCGGCCACGCCACGCCGGTGCTGTTCGGCTCGGCGCTGTCCAACATCGGCGTCGCCCGCCTGCTCGACTCGCTGGTCGACCTGGCCCCGGCCCCGGCCGCCCGCCCGGACGTCGAGGGCCACGACCGGCCGCTGGACGCGCCGACCGCCGGGCTGGTGTTCAAGGTGCAGGCCGGGATGGACCGGGCGCACCGGGACCGGATGGCGTTCCTGCGGATCTGCTCGGGCCGGTTCGAGCGCGGGATGATCCTCACCCACGCGACCACCGGCAAGCCGTTCGCCACGAAGTACGCGCAGTCGGTGTTCGGCGCCGAGCGCCGGACCGTCGAGGAGGCGTTCCCGGGCGACATCGTCGGGCTCGTCAACGCGACCGCGCTGCGCCCCGGGGACACGCTCTACGCGTCCGAGCCGGTCGAGTTCCCGTCGATCCCGGCGTTCGCCCCGGAGCACTTCGCGGTGATCCGGGCCCGCGACGCCGGCAAGTACAAGCAGTTCCGCAAGGGCATCGAGCAGCTGGGCAACGAGGCCGTCATCCAGATCCTGCGCTCGGACCTGCGCGGTGACCAGGCACCGGTGCTGGCGGCGGTCGGGCCGCTGCAGTTCGACGTCGTCACCGGGCGGCTGGAGACCGAGTTCAACGCCCCGGTCACCCTGGACCGGCTGCCGTACCAGATCGCCCGCCTGGTGGACCAGGACGCGGCCGAGGCGCTGGCCGGGCAGTCCGAGTGCGAGGTGCTGCGCCGCGACGCCGACGGGGCGTACCTCGCGTTGTTCACCAACAAGTGGCGGATGGACATCATCGAGCGCAAGTTCCCGGACCTGCGGTTCGAGGCGATGCCCGCGGGCTCGTCGATCTCCTGAACCCGCGGGTCGGGCGGCCGGTCACCCGGCCATGACGAAGAACTCCAGCGCGTTGCCGTCCGGGTCCTTGAACGACAGCGCCAGCCCGTAGTCGGCCTCGACGATCCCGTCGTGCGCGATGCCGGTGGCGTCCAGGTGCTCGCGCCAGTCCTCCAGCCCGGCCCGGTCGGTCACGCCGAACCCGAGGTGGTCCATCCCGGGCCGGGACGGGGAGAACGCGTCCGCGCCGTCGGCGTCGTCGTGCCGGGTCAGCCCGAGCAGCTGGCCGGACGGCAGGGCGAACACCCGACGTTCGAAGGGCCCGTCGGACAGCGTCATCGCCGGCTCGGCGCCGATCAGGCGCACGTACCAGGGCTCGCTGACCTGCAGGTCGGTCACCGACAGGGCCACGTGATGGATGGCGGGGAAGGTGGGCACGGCGGTCCTCCGGGGTGTCTCGGGACGGGTGACCCGGGGTGCCCGCGCGGGCCCGCGGTCAACCACCGGGCCGCGCCGGCCGGCCCGCGGCCGCTGCTCGTCGGCGACGTCCGCGTTCGCCGGGCGACCCGGTCACCCGGGGATCAGGTGGCCCACCCACCGGAGAGCGGCACGATCTGCCCGGCCATGAAGTCGCTCGCGCCCGAGGCCAGCGCCAGCGCCAGCTCGGCGGCCTCCCGGCCCTCGCCGAGCCGCCCGGCCGGGATCTGCGCCTCGAACGAGCCGCGCACCTCGTCGTCGGCCAGCATCTCGTCGGTGTAGTACATGTTGTTCCGGATGTGCGCCGGGCCGAGCCCGTTGACCTGCACGTTGTGCGGGGCCGCCTCCGCGCCGGCCACCTGCAGGAACGCGTTCTGCGCCCCGCGGGCCGCCGAGTACACCGCGAGGCCGGGGATCGCCCGTACCGGCGTCGCGCTCGTCGCCGCGACGATCTTGCCCGAGCGGCGCGCGGTCATCGCCGGCAGCGCGGCGGTGACCACCCGCAGCAGCGGCCAGACCAGCTCGTCGAGGTAGTCCTGGAACTCCTCGTCGACGGAGCCGGTGGTGTCGGTGATCTCGCCGATCATGCTGGTGACCGGCATCCTGCGGTGCGGCCCGGCGAAGTTCGCGACGAGCACGTCGATCTCGCCGGCGTCCGCGACCACCCGGGCCGCCACGTCGGGCCCGGTCGTGTAGTCGGTGGTGTCGGCGACGACGTCCGCGCCCTCCGCGCGGAACAGCTCGACCACCGGGGGTCCGATGTAGCGGTCCGCGTGGGTGACGAGCACCCGCCTGCCCTCGAGTCGTCCGGTCATGTCCGGATCGTTCCGTGCCGTGGGGCGCGCCGCATCCGGTGACCGGCGGCGCGCCGGGCCCGGGGCCGGGTCCTACTGTGGTCGCCATGACCTCGACCGCCGACAAGGCCACCCGGCTGCAGGAGCTGCACGCCGCTCCGGAACTGCTCCTCGTCGTCAACGTGTGGGACGCGATCACCGCGAAGGTGGTCGCCGAGACCCCCGGGACGACCGCGCTCGCCACCGCCAGCCACGGCATCGCCGCCGCGCACGGCTACGAGGACGGGGAGAACATCCCGCGCGACGAGATGATCGCCGCGGTCGGCCTCATCGCGCACACCGCCGGTGACCTGCCGGTGAGCGCGGACCTGGAGGCCGGCTACGGCGACCCGGGCGGCACCGTCGCCCGCGCGATCGACGTCGGCATCGTCGGGGCGAACCTGGAGGACCAGGCCAAGCCGCTCGCGGAGTCGGTGAAGGCGGTCGAGGCGGCCGTCGCGGCGGCGGGGTCCGCCGGCGTCGACTTCGTGCTCAACGCGCGCACCGACGTGTTCCTCAAGGCCGGCGACAAGGACCCCGACGCCGTGCTGGCCGACGCGATCGAGCGCGGCCGGGCCTACCTCGGCGCCGGGGCGTCGACCTTCTTCGTGCCCGGCAAGCTCGACGAGACCCAGGTCGGGCGCCTCGTCGAGGCGCTGGGCGAGCGCACGGTCAACCTGATCGGCATCCCCGGCTCGATCCCGCTGAAGACCGCGCAGGAGCTGGGCGTCGCCCGGGTGTCCTACGGCCCCTGGAGCCAGAACGTCGCGCTCACCGCGCTGGCGAAGCTCGCCGAGGACGTCTACGACGGCGGTGGCCTCCCCGCCGACACCCGCAAGCTGAACTGAGCCCGCGCCGACGATGCACTCATGGAGCTTCGGCCTCGTGACACCGGGCCGAAGCTCCATGAGTGACCCCGTGGGGTGGGGGTGGGGGCGGGTCACATGGTCGGCGCGTCGGCGTTGGACGGGGTGGTCCGCTGTGCCACCAGTGCGTCGTAGTTGCGCAGGATGTACTCGCCGGTGCGCTGGGCCAGTGCGCCGATGGTGCTCGTCGGGTTGACCGCGCCGCCGGTGGTCAGCGTGCTGCCGTCGCAGACGAACAGGTTCGGCACGTCCCAGGTCTGGCACCACTTGTTGAGCACCGAGTCGCCCGGGTGGTTGCCCATCCGGCAGGTGCCCATCAGGTGCCAGGCCGGCGGCGGGTAGAGCACCCCGGTGTCGTTGGTCTCGACCGCCCCGACCGCCCGGGTGGCCTCGAAGATCTTGTCGATCCCGTACTTCGCGAGCGCGATGTCGTTGGCGTGCAGCTCGTAGTCCACGTGTGCGGCCGGCAGGCCCGAGCTGTCGGTGACGTCGTGGTCCAGCGTCACCCTGTTCGTCTCCACCGGCAGGTCCTCGCCGAACATGAAGACCATCAGGTGGTTGGCGAAGTGCCCGTCGAAGAACTCGCGGTGCCGCGCGCCCCACGGCGCGGTGTAGCCGGTGTGCGTGCCCATCGCGGCGTAGGCCGGCCCGAAGCTGCGCGCGACCTGCATGCCGAAGCCGTTGACGAATCCCCTGCTCACGTCGGTGTGGTAGAACTCGTGGCTGTACAGCGGCGCCCCGAAGCTGCCCTTGTAGCCCTCGACGGGCTCGTCGAACCACGAGTCGCAGAACGCGAAGACGTGGTGCATCAGGTACTTGCCGACGATCCCGTTGGAGTTCGCCAGCCCGTCCGGGTGCCCGGCCTGCGCGCTCTGCAGCAGCAGCCGCGGTGACCCGATGCCGTTGGCCGCGAGCACCACGATCTTCGCCCGCACCTCGTGCCGGTCGCCGGTGTTCCGGTCGATGTAGGTCGCGCCGGTGGCCCGGCCGTTCGAGGCGTTGATCCGTTCGACGCGGGCCATCGTGCGCAGGTCCGCGCCGTGCCGGATGGCGTAGGGCCAGTGCGCGTTCGCCGGGGTGGACAGCGAGCCGGTCGGGCTGCCCGACAGCTCGTTGCCCATCGCCTGGTCGGCGTGGCGGTTCTCCCGGTCCCGGGTGATGATCGCGTTGTCCGACGGCCACCAGTGCCAGCCCAGGTCGCGCGACGCCTTGGCGTACTTGAGCCCGAGCTTGCCGGGCAGTACCTCCGGGTCGCGGACGGCTTGCTTGCGGTCCGGGTAGGACGGGTCACCGATCCGGCCGGAGACGCCGTAGATCTCGTCGTTCTCGTCGTAGAACGGGGCGAGGTCCTCGTAGCTGATCGGCCAGTCGATCGTCCCCTCGAGCCCGTGCTCGGTGCCCTTGCGGAAGTCGACCGGCTTGTAGCGCGGCCAGTGACCGGCGTAGTGCACGGTCGAGCCGCCGACGTTGTTCATCATGTACGGCGTCGTGACCCCGGTGACCGGGTAGTCCTCGGGCAGCTGACGCACGTTGGGGTCGTAGGCCCAGCCGCGCTGCTTCTCCAGCTCCCACTCGTCGTGGTAGTGCGGGTGCTCCTGGGGCGTGACCCACGGGCCCTGTTCCAGGCAGACCACCTTCACACCGGCCCTGGCCAGCTTCAGCGCGATCCCGGCCCCGCCGGGCCCGGCCCCGATGACCAGGACGTCCGTCTCGGTGTATGCGGGCATGACGTGCTCCTCACGTGGTCCAGGACAGCTGGGACAGGTCGACGCGCACGACGTCGGCGGTCTCGAGGTAGGACCCGTTCTCCTGCGCCTGGGTCAGCAGCTCCTCGTCCCACGGCTCGGTGGTCTGCAGGTAGCCGTAGGGCAGCGGCGGGCCGTGGTAGTCCCGACCGGCCGGCAGGTTCCGGTTGATCGCCAGCGTCACCACGGGCCGGGAGTAGTAGCCGTAGTAGACGAGCGCGCGCAGCTGTTCGAACAGCGGGTCCCCGGCGGTCTCCATCGCGCCGATCGCCTCGGTGCGGGCGTCGGCGTCGCCGTCGGCGAAGGACCGGCCCAGCCGGTCCAGCCCGGCCTTGAACTCGTCCTCCTCGGCGAACGGGAAGTGCTTGTTCCGGTACCCGGACGGCGTGACGTAACGGCCGACGAAGGTGACGAGGCCGACCTCGCTCGCGGTCGGCCACCTCGGGTCCGGCGGGATGATCGTGTCGGCGACCGCGTTCAGCACCGCGGTCTGGGTCCCGTCGAACCGGACCGGGTCGAGCAGGCCGCCGATCCGCGGCCGGCCGGTCTCGAAGAAGCCACCGGCCTCGCCCGGGTTCGCGGTCTCCGCGGGTGCTCCGAAGGGAGCGGGTGCGTCGTTCATCGTGGAACTCCTCTCCTCCCGCAGTGGGCTACAGCGGGGCGCCGGCCCAGTCGCTGCCCGCACGCAGCGACGGGTCGAGATTGATGCTCACGTGCTTGACCTGGGTGTATCCGTGCACCGCCTCGATGCCCTCCTCGCGGCCGGTGCCGGACTGCTTGTGCCCGCCGTGCGGGGTCATCGGCAGCTCCCCGAACCAGTCGTTGATCATCACGCCGCCGACCTGGAGCCGGCGTGCCGTCGAGAGGAGCTTCGTGACGTCGCTGCCGAGCAGCACCGCGAACAGCCCGTAGATGGAGTCGTTGACCGCCTCGACCAGCTCGTCCTCGGTGTCCCACGTGTGCACCGACGCGACCGGGCCGAAGATCTCCTCGCGGGCGATCCGGGCGTCGTGCGCGACGTCGACGAACACCGTCGGCTCCACGAAGTAGCCGCCGTCGGGCACACCGGCGGGACGGCCACCGCCGTAGTGCAGCGTGCCCTCGCCCCGGCCGATCTCGATGTACTCGCGGACCCGGTCGTACTGCTTCTGCGAGACCAGCGGGCCCATCTGGGTGCCGTCGGCGAACCCGTCGCCGACCCGGGTCTGGTCCAGGCGCGCGGTGAGCTTCTCGAGGAACGCCGACCGGACGTCGCTGTGCACGAACAGCCGGGTCCCGGCGACGCAGACCTGGCCGGTGTGCGAGCAGAAGCCCTGCACGGCGGCCTCGACGGCGTCGTCGAGGCCGGCGTCGGGGAACACGATCGTCGGGGACTTCCCGCCGAGCTCCAGGTTGACCTGGGCGACGTGGTCGGCGGCCAGCTTGGCGACGGTCTTCCCGGTCTCGGTGGAGCCGGTGAAGGTGATGCCGGCGACGTCCGGGTGCGCGGCCAGCGAGGCGCCGGCCTCGGTGCCGAACCCGGTGACGACGTTGAACACCCCGTCCGGGAACCCGGCCTCCCTGACCAGCTCGGCGAACTTGAGCGCGGACAGCGAGGTGTCCTCGGCGGGCTTCACCACGCAGGTGTTGCCGAGCGCGAGCGCCGGGGCGCAGGACCGCACCATGATCAGCAGCGGGTAGTTCCACGGCACGATGTGCGCGGTCACGCCGAGCGGTTCGAGCAGGGTGAACGACAGCTTGTTGCCAGGGACCTCGATGGTGCGCCCGCCGACCTTGTCGGCCAGGCTCGCCCAGTAGTCGAGCCACAGCGGGATCGCGCCCACCAGCTCCTGGGCCTTGGCCAGGTAGTGCCCGGAGTCCAGCGCCTCCAGCCGGGCGAGCTCGTCGGCGTGCTCGGTGACCAGCGCGGCGAGGTTGCGCAGCAGCGCGGCGCGGGCGATCGCGTCGGTGAACTGCCACTCGACGGCGACCCGCTCGGCCGCGGCGACGGCGCGGTCGACGTCGGTGCCGTCGGCCCGCGGGACGTCGGCGATGGTGCGGCCGGTGTTCGGGTCGACGGTCGGGAAGGTGGCCCCGGCCGCGGCCGGGACGAACTCGCCGTCGACGAACATCGCGACCCGGTCCGCGGTGCGGGCCTCGGGATCGACGGTGAGTGCGTGCGGGGTGGACATGGATGTCTCCTCGTCGTGGAGCGGGTTCAGCGGGTGACGTGCTCGCGTTCGTCGACGACCCGGCGGGCCTTGTGCTCGCTGCGCTCGTAGGTGTCGGGGGCGACGACCTCGACCCCGACCCGCAGCCCGACGACGCGGTGCAGTCCGCTCCCGGCCGCGGCGGCGAACGCCTCGGCGTGCTCGGGCCCGCACTCGGCGCGGACGACGATCTCGTCCATCGAGCCGGTCCGGGTGACGTGCACCCGGTGCTCGCCGCCGTACCCCTCGATCGAGCGCAGCACGTTGTCGATCTCGGTGGGGTACACGTTCTCGCCGCGGATGTGGATCATGTCGTCGATCCGGCCGTAGACACCCGCCGGCAGCCGCGGGTAGGTGCGCCCGCAGCCGTTGGTGCCCAGCTCCCAGCGGGTCAGGTCGTTCGAGGCGAGCCGGATCATCGGCTGCGAGGTGCGCTCCAGGTGGGTGTAGACCGGGGTGCCCTCCGAGCCGTAGGGGACGGTGCGGAAGCTGTCCGGGTCGCAGACCTCGTGCCAGACGATGTCCTGCCACAGCAGCATCCCGTCCGGGCTGCCCTGCGTGGCCGACGCCGACATGAACGGCGTCATCTCGGCCATCGTCCCGCAGTCGACGACCCGGGCGCCGAACGCGTCCTCGATCGCCGAGCGCACCGTGGGGACCGAGGCGCCGGGCTCGCCGGAGAAGAACATGACCTCGATGCCGAACTCGCGCGGGTCGATCTTCTCCTGCTCGGCGACCTCGGCGAGGCGCAGCGCGTAGGACGGCGTCGAGTAGAACGCCTTCGGCGTCGTGCGGGCCAGCCACTGCACGGCCCGCGCGGTCATCCCGGACGCGCCGGCGCCGTAGGGGAAGACCTTGCAGCGCAGCCGCTCCGCCCCGCTCATCGCGCCCCACGATCCGAGGTAGAGCGAGAACAGCGCGGAGACGAAGACGGTGTCACCGGGGCGCACGCCCATCCCCCACAGGATCCGGGCGTGGTTGTCGGCGATCACCTCCCAGTCCCGCCGGCCCATCGCGAACGCGGTCGGGGTGCCCGTGGTGCCGCTGGTGCCGTGGATGTGGTGCAGCTCGGCGTCGTCGACGCAGACGTAGTCACCGAACGGCGGCGCGTTCTCCTGCGAGGCGCGCAGCTCCTGCTTCGTGACCACCGGGACCTGCTCGAACGCCTCCCAGGTGGTGACGTCACCGATGTCGAGCCCGGCCTCGTCGTACTTGCGGCGGTAGAACGGCGAGCCGTCGTAGGCGTAGCGCAGGACCTCCTGCAGCCGGACGAGGACCATCGCGTCCCGCTCGGCCGGGTCCATCGTCTCCCGGTACGGGAACCAGTACGGACTGTCCGGGTCGGGCAGGTAACCCTGGTCGTACCCCGCCGGGAAGTGCCACTCCTCCATCTGTCCCATCAGGACCTCCTCCGCTCGACCTCGGCGTCGTTCCAGGGGGTGAGGGCCTGGTAGTCGGGGACCCAGCCCAGACCCTTGCCCGCGTCGGGGGACGGCGCGTCCCGGCTGGTCACGACGTCGATCACGGCCGGGGCGTTGGCCAGCGCCCGGTCCAGCGCGCCGGCCATCTCCCCCGGTTCGACGACCCGCTCGCCGTGCGCACCGAGCGACCGGGCCAGCGCGGCGTAGTCGTTGTGCTCCAGCTCGGTGCCGACCACCAGGCCGTAGTTCTCGGCCTGGTCGTGGCGCTCGATGTTCCAGGCCGCGTTGTTCGAGACGATGACGACGATCCGGGCGCCGTGCCGGACCGCGGTGTTGACCTCCATCGCGTTGATCCCGAAGGCACCGTCGCCGGTCACCGCGATCGCCGGGCGGTCCGGCCGGGCCAGTGCCGCGGCGATCGCGAACGGCACGCCGACCCCGAGGCAGCCGAACGCACCGGCGTCGAGGTAGCGCGCACGGGGCGGGGCCCCGAGCCGGGCGAAGCTCAGCAGGTCCCCGCCGTCGGCGACGACGCATCCCCCGTCGAGGTCGATGCCGGCCAGCGCGGCGAAGATGTGGTTCGGGTGCATCCGCCCGTCCCCGCCGGGCGGGGTCGCGGCCAGCGCGTCGCGGTACCCCGACGAGCGCTCCAGGTGCTCGCGGCGCAGCCCGTCCCGCCAGGTGGTGTCCGGTGTGGACTCCTTGGCCACGGCGTCCAGCGTGGACGCGACATCGGCCAGGATCTCGACCTCACCGCGCCGGTTGTCGAACAGCTCGGACGCCGTGTCCGAGATCCGGGCCCACCGGGCGCCCGGGAACGCCGCCGGCGAGCCGAACCCGAGCTGGTAGTCCAGCTGCCGGCCGACCGTGACGACGAGGTCGGCCTCGCGCATCACCCGGCTCCGCAGCGCCCCGACGACGGCCGGGTGGTCCTGCGGGACGAGCCCGCGCCCCTCCTGGGTGTCGAGGTAGGCGGCACCGGTCGCGTCGAGGAGGCGCACCAGCGCCTCCGGTGCGTCGCGGGCCCCGCGCCCGGTGACCACGACCGGCCGCTCGGCCCGGCCCAGCAGCGCGGCGAGGTCGGCGACGTCGGCCGGGTGCGGCAGCGCGCGGCGCGGGCGCGGCGGGCGGACGTGCTCGTCGAGCACGACGGCCGGTGGCACCGTCTCGCGCAGCACGTCGGTCGGGATCTCCAGGTAGACCGGCCCCGGCTCACCGGCGTCACCGAGCGCGCGCGACCAGCCCTCGTCGAGCTCGCGGAGCACCTCGTCGGCGACCCGCAGGGTGCGGCTCTGCCGGGTCACCGGGTGCAGGATCGCGGCGTGCGGGATGTCCTGCAGCGGATGCTTGTTCGACTGCGGCCGCGGCGGGCAGCCACCGAGCAGGACCAGCGGGATCCGCGAGACCGAGGCGTTCGCGACCGCGGTCACGGTGTTCGTGACCCCCGGGCCCGCCGTGGCCAGCGCGACGCCCATCTCGCCCGTCAGCTCGGTGTGGGCGTGCGCCATGTGCACCGCGGCCGCCTCGTCCCGGACGTCGACGATGGCGACGCCGAGCCGGGCGAGCCGGTCCCAGATCGGCTGGATGTGCCCGCCCTGCAGGCCGAAGACGCGCCGGACCCCGCGCTCGTACAGGAACCGGGCCACCAGCTCGGCGACGGTGTGTGGACCTTCCTCGGTCATCGATCGGCCTCCTCGGGCGACATCGACCGGGTGACGTACGACACGTACTATCGCATACTGAATTCAGAAGTCAACCGGAGCCGGATCCGGCCATCCCGCCCGGTAACCTGGGAGGCGCTGCGCCGGCGGGGTCCCGCCGGCGCCGGACGACCGCTCGACGACGCGGAAAGGACGGTCCGCCGTCATGACGGCACTGCCCGCCCCGCCCTCACGGGTCCAGCAGGTCTACGACGCGATCGTCGACGACATCTGCACCGGTCGTCTCACGCCGGGCGCGCCGCTGCGCCAGGAGCAGCTCGCCGACCGGTTCTCGGTCTCCCGCCAGCCGGTGCAGCAGGCCCTGCTCCTGCTGCGCAACCAGGGCATGCTGCGCGACTTCGGCCGGCGCGGGCTGGAGGTCGCCCCGGTCGACGCCGAGTTCGTCCGGCACCTCTACGGGCTGCGCGCGGTGCTCGACGGCTACGCCGCCCGGTGCGCCGCCGGGCGCCTGTCGCCGGACGCGGCCTCGCGCGGGTTCGCCCTGGTCGCGGAGGGGCAGGCGGCCGACCGCGAGAAGAACTACGCGCGCATGGTCGCCGCCGACATCGACTTCCACCGGTTCGTCACCGACCACGCGGGCAACCCGCTGCTGATCGAGAGCGCCGGGGTGATCTGGCGGAACGTGCAGCGCGTGATGGGCGAGCTGCTGTTCCGCGGCAGCGCGCCGAAGTGGGTCTGGGAGGACCACGCCGCGATCTTCGCCGCGATCGTCGCGGGCGACGGCGAGAAGGCCGAGCGCCTGGCCCGCCAGCACGCCGAGCACGGCGAGACGCTGATCCTCGACGCGCTCGGCGCGGACTACGGCGACGACACCGAGCGGGCGAGCGGCACCGCGTCCTGAGGGCCCGCGCTCTCCGGAGGCGTGACGGCACGCCTTGCTATTGAATTCAGAATGCCGGATGGTGGCACGGTCGTTGCTCGCTCAGAGTCGAGGAGCCCGCCGATGCCCGCATCGTCCGCACGACCGGACCGGCCCGACGGGCCGGTACCCCCCGACGCCGTCACCGACCGGGTCTACCGGAAGGTCGCGCTCCGGCTCGTCCCGCTGCTGTTCGTCTGTTACGCGGTCTCCTACCTCGACCGGGTCAACGTCGGGTTCGCCCGGCTGCAGATGGACGACGAGCTGTGGTTCTCCGACGCCGTCTACGGCATCGGCGCCGGGGTCTTCTTCCTCGGCTACATCCTGTTCGAGGTGCCGAGCAACATCGTGCTGCACCGGGTCGGGGCCCGGCGCTGGATCGCCCGGATCATGGTCAGCTGGGGCCTGGTCTCCGGGCTGATGGCGCTGGCGTCCTCGCCCGCCACGTTCTACCTGCTGAGGTTCCTGCTCGGCGTCGCCGAGGCCGGCTTCATCCCCGGGATCCTGCTCTACCTGACCTACTGGTTCCCGGCGCACCGCCGCGGCCGGATCACCGCGCTGTTCCTCACCGCGATCCCGGTCGCGACGATCGTCGGCGGGCCGGTATCGGGCTGGCTGATGCAGGTCTTCGACGGGCTCGGCGGCCTGCGCGGCTGGCAGTGGATGTTCGTCGTGGAGGCGGTGCCCGCGGTGCTGCTGGGGCTGGTCGTGCTGCGCCGGCTCGACGACCGGGTCGCCGACGCGCGCTGGCTCGACGACGCGGAGAAGGCCGTCGTGATCCGCGAGGTCACCGCCGACGACGACGCCAAGTCCGGCGCGCACGCGAGCGTGCGCGCGACGCTGCGCAGCCCGGTGGTCTGGCTGCTCGGCGCGATCTACTTCGCGGTGGCGCTGGGCATCTACACGATCAGCTTCTGGCTCCCGACGATCCTCTCCCGCTCCGGCGTGGAGTCGACCGTGGTGGTCGGGCTGCTGTCGGCGGTGCCGTACCTGGTCGCCGTCGTCGCGATGGTGTGGGTGGCGGCGCACGGCGACCGCACCGGCGAGCGGCGCTGGCACACCGCGGTCCCGTGCGTGCTCGGCGGGCTCGGGCTCGTCGCCGTCGGGCTCACCGAGTCGACGACGGTGCCGGCCCTGCTGGCACTGACGCTCGCGGCCGCCGCGGTCTCCGCCGCCCAGGCCGCGTTCTGGAGCCTGCCCGCCGCCCTGCTCAGCGGGGTCGGCGCGGCCGCCGGGATCGCGCTGGTGAACTCGATCGGCAACGTCGCCGGGGCGGTGAGCACGTCGCTGGTCGGGGTGGTCGCGAACGCCACCGGCAGCACCGCCGCCGGCCTGTACCTGTTCGGGATCGTGCTCGTCGCCGGCGGGGCGCTGGTCCTGGCGCTGGAGCGCGAGCGGGTGAACGGCGGGCCAGCCCGCTGAGCCGGGCCGGGCTCAGGAGCGGCCGGTGCCCGGCGGGACCTCGTCCGGATCGGCGAACGCCCGGCCCAGCTCCCGGGTCAGGGCCAGCGCCCGGCGCGCCCACTCCGGCGTCGCGCCGGCCAGCCCGCAGGCCGGGGTGGGGACGGCGAGGCGGGCCAGCCGGTGCCGCTCGAAGCCGAGCCGGTCGGCGAGGTCGTACCCGGCGCGGGCGAGGTCACCGATCGCCGGCTCGCGGGCCGGGGCGGTACCCGGCAGCAGGCCGAGCAGCAGCGGGGTCCCCTCGTCCCAGGTCTCGCCGATCGCGTCCAGCGCACGTGGTTCCGCGGTGGACCCGGCGAAGGCCGGCCGGGTCGCGTCGATCCCGACCGCGGCGGCCCCGGCGCCGGCCAGCAGCCGGATCGGCGGCCGGTCGGCACAGCAGTGCACGACGACCGGCACCCCGAGCCCGGCGATCAGCTCGCGGAGCAGGTCCTGCGCGTCCGGTGCCCGCACCGCGCGCACCGTCCCGTACCCGGACGCGGTGGGCAGCGACCCGGCGACCACGGCCGGGAGGACGGGCTCGTCGAGCTGCACGACGACCCGTGCCCCGGTCCGCGCCGCGACCTCGGCGACGTGCGCCCGCAGCCCCTCGCCCAGGCTCGCGGCGAACTCGCGGACGGCGCCGTGGTCGGTGAGCACCCGGTGCCCGGCGGCGAGCTCCACCGACGCCGCGAGCGTCCACGGCCCGGTGGCCGAGACCTTGACCCAGCCCGGGCGGACGTGGTCGGTCGCGTCGTCGAAGGCGTCGAGGTCGGTCGCCATCAGGTCGCGGGCCCGGCGCAGGTCGCGGCCCTGCCGGGCGGTCACCCGCCACCCGGTCGGGACGACCTCGACGGCGAGGTCGACGAGCAGCCCGGCGGTGCGGCCGATCATGTCCGCGCCGACGCCGCGCGCGGGCAGCTCCGGCAGCGCCGGGAACTCCGGCGTCTCCCCGGTGACCAGGGCGGAGGACTCCCGGGGGTCCTCGCCGGGCAGGGACCCGACACCGGTGCCGATCCCCTCCGGCCACAGCTCGCGCGGTCCCGCCGGGACCTCGGGCCCGGGATCGACGACCTCGATCCGGGGCTCGGGCGGCCGGCTCTCGCCGGGCCGGACGTCGCCGAGACCGGCCGCGGCGAGTGCGGCGGCCAGCGGATCGTCGGTGCTCACCGGTCCAGTCTCCCCCGCGGCGGGGTGTCCGGGCGCCCCGGGGTCTGCGCCCCCGGCTACGCCCCGGTGGGCAGGGTGCAGCGGGCGTCGGCGGGCGGCAGCGCCAGGTCGACCAGGTAGTCGGTGGCGATCCGGTCCACGCACGGGCTCAGCCCGATCAGCGCGGAGCCGTGCTGCGCGCCGTCGACGGTCAGCAGGGTGCCGCCGAGGACCCGGGCCATGCTGATGCCGCCCTGGTGCGGGGTGGCCGGGTCGCCGGTGACCGAGGTGACCAGGACGGGTGGCACGTCGACGTCGCCGGTGATGAACGGGCCGGTCCGGCTCGGCGGCTCCGGCCAGGCGGCGCACTCGTGCTGGGTCTCGGTGACCGGTCGGCCGTCGTCCATCATCGGGGCCGCCGCCCGGACCTGCTGCAACAGGTCCGCCTGCTCGGCGGGCGTGCGCCGGGGCCAGTCCATGCACCGGATCGCGCGGAAGGACTCGATGAGGCCGCCGTAGTGGCCGTCGGGCCCGCGCTGGGCGTAGATGTCGTGCAGGGCCAGCAGACCGTCGCCGCGGCCGGCCGCGGCGTCCCGCAGTCCCTGCACGACGGCCGGCCACAGGAACTCGGCGTACATCCCGGAGAACACCCCGGTCACCGCGTCCTCGTAGCTGAGGCCGCGCCCGTCGGCGGTCGGCAGGGGCTCGTCCTGCAACGGTCGCAGCAGCGCGTGGTACGCCTCGACCGCCCGGGCCGGGTCGGTGCCCAGCGGGCAGTCGGGCGCGCCCGTGCACTGCGCGACCATGCCGTCGAACGCCCCCTGGATCCCCTTCGCCTGGGACACCGTGAACTCGACCGGGGACAGCTCGGGATCGACGGCGCCGTCGAGCAGCATGGCCCGGACCCGGTCCGGGAACGTCTCGGCGTACACCGCTCCGAGCTCGGTGCCGTAGCTGTAGCCGAGGAAGGACAGCTGCTCGTCGCCGAGCACGGCACGCAGCACGTCCATGTCCTGCACGGTCTCCCGGGTACCGATGTGGGCCAGCGCCTGCGCGCCACCGGCACTGTCGGCGCAGCGCTCCGCGATCGCCCCGGCGGCCCGTTCGTCGGGCACGTCCTCGGGCACGAGGGTGCCGTTGAAGCCCTCGTCGCGGTCGTCCTCGGCGTCGGTGAAGCAGTCCACCCGCGGGGTCGTGGCGCCCACGCCCCGCGGGTCGAACCCGATGACGTCGAACCGCTCCCCGATCGGCGTCCCGTCCCAGGCCGGGCCCGACGTGGCGACGTGGTTCATCCCCGAACCGCCGGGACCGCCCGGGTTGACGACCAGCGAACCGATCCGCTCGCCCCGTGCCTTCATCCGCAGCAGCGCGACCTGCGCCCGCGGACCGTCGGGGTCGGCGTAGTCCAGCGGGACCTCGACGCGGGCGCAGTCGAACCGGTCGTTCGCGAACGCCGCCCGGCCGGCGGGGTCCGTCGCGTACGGGGCGCACGGTCCGAAGGCGACCTGCTGGTCGTGGAACCGCGTCAGGTCGGGTGCCGGCGCGTCCGGTGCCGCTGCCGGTCCCGGCTGGCCGCACGCGGCCGCCACCAGGAGGACCGGCAGCGCCGTCGCGGCGAGTGCGGTCCGGATACGTCGTCGTTGCATGGTCGCTCTTCCCCCGGGACGGACGCGGACGCCCGATGCGCCGCTGCGGTACCGGCGGGCGGGGACGCACGGTCCCCGCCCGGGCCGGGCCCGGTGGACGAAACTAGGACCTCCGCCGGGCCCCGCGGATCACCCGGCGGGCTGGAACGGATCGACCGAAGGAGGAGTACCGGGCGCAGCCCGGCGGAGCGCGGCACCCCCGGCGCTCCGACTTCGGTCGGCCGGATGACCCGGGCCGTGCCCCGGGCGCTCAGGACCGGGCCGTCACCTCGAAGACCGGGTGCCGGTGGGCGGCCGCGGTGATCTCCTCGTCCGAGGCCGTGTCGGACAGGCCGGGGAACAGCAGCCCCGCGGACCGGCCGAGGCCGCGCAGGTAGCTCCGCAGCACCGGGACCGCACCGGCCCGGTCGAGCTCCACGGCCCGGATGCGCTCGGGCCCGCCGCCGGAGCGCAGCTCGGCGGCCCCGCCGGACGCGCGCAGGTTGCGCACCCAGTCGGTGTCACCGCGCGGGGAGACCAGGCAGCGACGGCCGTCGGCGGTGAACGGGGTGAGCGGGACGCTGCGGATCTCGCCGCTCACGCGTCCCGCGACGGCGAGCACCACCGTGCCGCCCGGCAGCACCCCGCGGGTCGCGAGCGCGCCGACCAGCGGGTTGAGGATCCGGCGGCTGAACACGCCGGGCGGACGGTAGGGGCGGTCGCTCATGGCGACACCCTGCCACCGTCCGGGCAGGACCGCCGGGCCGCCGGGTGCGGTCAGGCGGTCGCGGTGATCGTCGCCGAACCGAGCACGACGTCGCCGTCGCCGTCGGGCCGGTAGAAGGCGACGGCCTGGCCGGGTGCGACACCGCGCAGCGGCTCGGACAGGGCCACGGTGACCCCGTCCGGGACGGGGGTGACCTCGGCGGGTGCGGTGCCGCCGTGCGCGCGGACCTGGACCGTGCAGCCGAACGGGCCGTCCGGGACGGCCCCGGAGGTCCAGACCGGGGTCCGTGCGGTGATCCGCGCGACGTCGAGCGCGGCCTCCGGGCCGACCCGTACGGTGCCGCTGACCGGCTCGATGCCCAGCACGTAGCGGGGACGCCCGTCGGCCGCGGGGCGGCCGATCCCGAGGCCCTTGCGCTGCCCGACGGTGAACCCGTGCACGCCGTCGTGGCGGCCGAGGGTCTCCCCGGTCGCGGCGTCGACGAGGTCGCCGGGGCGCCTGCCGAGCCGCTCGCCCAGGAAGCCCTGGGTGTCACCGGTCGGGATGAAGCAGATATCGTGGCTGTCGGGCTTGCCGGCGACCCGCAGCCCGAGCCGCTCGGCCTCGGCGCGGATCTGCGGCTTGGGCGTGTCCCCGACCGGGAACAGGGCGTGCCGCAGCTGGTCGGCACGCAGCACGGCGAGCACGTAGGACTGGTCCTTGCCGTCGTCGACCGCGCGCCGCAGGGTCGGCACAGCGGGATCGAGCCGGGCGTAGTGACCGGTGCAGACGGCGTCGAACCCGAGGGCGAGCGCCTTGTCCAGCACCGCCGCGAACTTGATCTTCTCGTTGCAGCGCAGGCACGGGTTCGGCGTCTCGCCGGCCGCGTAGGCCGCGACGAAGTCGTCGACGACGTCCCGGGTGAACTCCTCGGACAGGTCCCACACGTAGTACGGGATGCCGAGCACGTCGGCGGCGCGGGCGGCGTCCGCCGAGTCCTCCTTGGAGCAGCAGCCGCGCGAGCCCGAACGCATCGCGTCCCGGGTACGCGACAGCGCCAGGTGCACGCCGACGACGTCGTGCCCGGCGGCGACGGCCCGGGCGGCCGCGACCGCCGAGTCGACTCCGCCGCTCATCGCGGCGAGGACCCGCATGCGATCAGCCCGTCACCGCGGCCGGGGCACGACCGGCCCGGCGCGCGCGTTCGACGACCGAGCCGATCGCGTCGGTCAGTGCGGACACGTCGGCCCGGGTGCTGGTGTGACCGAGGGAGAACCGCAGCGAGCCGCGGGCGAGCCGCTCGTCGGCCCCCATCGCGAGCAGCACGTGGCTGGGCTGGGCGACCCCCGCGGTGCACGCGGACCCGGTGGAGCAGTCGATCCCGTGCGCGTCGAGCAGCATCAGCAGGCTGTCGCCCTCACAGCCCGGGAACGCCAGGTGCGCGTTGCCCGGCAGCCGGCCCGGGCCGCCGTCGATCCGGGCGTCGAGCGCGTCGCCGCTGAGGACCGCCTCGGGCACCGTGGCCCGCACGGCGGTCACCAGCTCGTCGCGCAGCGCGGCCAGCTCGGTGCGCCGCCGGGGCGCCGAGGCGACCGACTCGGCGACGGCGGTGGCCAGCCCGACCAGGGACGGGACGTCGAGGGTCCCGGACCGGACGTCGCGCTCCTGGCCGCCGCCGTGCAGCAGCGGGGTGCAGGCGACGTCCCGGCCGAGCAGCAGGGCCCCGGCGCCGTAGGGGCCGCCGAGCTTGTGCCCGGTGAGGGTCAGCGCGTCGGCGCCGGACGCGGCGAAGTCGACGTCGAGGATCCCGACCGCCTGCACCGCGTCGGTGTGGAACGGGACGCCGTACTCGTGCGCCACCGCGGCGAGCTCGCGCACCGGGTTCACCGTGCCGACCTCGTTGTTCGCCCACATCACCGAGACGAGCGCGGTGCCGCCCGGGTCCTCGGCGATCGCGGCCCGCAGCACCTCGGGCCGGATCCGGCCCGCGCCGTCGACCTCCAGCAGCCGCAGTCGGGCGCCCTCGTGCTCGGCCAGCCACTCGGCGGCGTCGATCACGGCGTGGTGCTCGGCCGCCGAGACCAGGACCCGGTCGCGGCGCGGGTCCGCGGCGCGGCGGGCCCAGTACAGGCCCTTGACCGCGAGGTTGTCGCTCTCGGTCCCGCCGGTGGTGAACACGACCTCGGACGGGCGCGCACCGACCGCCTCCGCGATCTGCTCGCGGCCCTGTTCGACCTCGCGCCGGGCCCGGCGGCCCGACGAGTGCAGCGACGACGCGTTGCCGGTGCGGCCGAGCGCGTCGCTCATGGCGGCGACGGCGGCGGGCAGCATCGGTGTGGTCGCCGCGTGGTCCAGGTACGTCATCGGCGTCCAGGGTAATCCCGTCGTGGACGACCGTCTCGCTCGCCCGGCACCGGGCGTGCTACCGGCCGCGGCGCACCCGCTCCCCGGCCCGGACGGCGAGCGCCCGCCGGTCGTCGTCCCCGGGTTCGAGCAGCTCCCCCACCACGACCTCGCAGACGAGCCCGGACATCCGCAGGACCCGCCCGACGGCGTCGCCGAGGGTCTGCTCGCCGACGAACGCGGCGGCCGTCGTCGGGCGGCCGTCCGCGGTCGTGACCGTGACCGTGACCGGGCGGACCGGCACCCCGGCGTCGAGCGCGGCCTGGAACGGCGCCCGCCGGTAGTCCCCGCGGACCGCGCCGCACCAGGTCGTCGCCTCCGGGAACACCCCGACCACCGTCCCGCCGCGCAGCGCGGCCGCGGTGGCCGCGACCGTGCCGGGCAGCCGGGACAGCCCCTCGCGGTCCACGAACAGGGTCCCGGTCCGCGCGGCCAGGGCACCGATCACCGGCCAGTCCCGGACCTCCCGCTTGGCGAGCATGGTGACCGGGCCGATCGCGCCCAGCGCCGGGACGTCGACCCAGGACGTGTGGTCGGCGACGACCAGCACGCCCCGCCCGTCGTCCGGGCGCAGCGGGCCGCCCCGCACGACCAGCCGGATGCCTGCCGCGGCCAGCACCGCCCGGTGCAGTGCCCGCAGCACCGGGCCCAGCACCCGGGCACCGAGCAGCGCGGCGACCGGGACCAGCAGCACCGCCGTCACGAGGACGGCCAGCAGCAGCGCGGTACGGCACAGCGGACGCAGCGGGCCGGTCGCGGCGGGCGGGGGCAGGCACTCCGCCGGGGTGCACGGCGACCACGCGGCCCACGGGCCACCGGGGCGACGCCCGGCCGGCGGTCCGGCCGGGTGGGTCGGGTGCGCGGGGTGCACCGGGGCTCCGGGGTGCACGGGGGCTCCGGGGTGCACCGGGGCCGCCGGACGGGCCGGATCCGCCGGGCGGGCCAGGGTGCGCGGGTGTGCCGGATCCGCCGGGCGGGCCGGGTGTCGGGCGCCTGCCGGTGTGGGCGGGCGCAGGGCGGTGCGGGCCGGGGTGGTCGGCGGGTGCACGGCCGGGTCCGGCCCCGGCGCGGCCGCGAGCGTCATGCCGTCCCCCCGGCCGCGGCCGGCTCGCCGAGGAAGAAGCGCAGGTAGCGCCGGTCGATGTGGTCCATCCCGAGCAGCACCGGGAAGTCCGCCACCCCGAAGTCCGGGTCGTGCGCGGGCGGCCCGCACACCCACGTCCCCAGCCGCAGGTAGCCGCGCAGCAGCGGCGGGACGGTCGTCGCACGGTGCGGGGGCGCCCCGTCGGGGTCCCAGCCGCGCCACGGCGTCGTGCGGTACTGCGGCGGGGCGAGGTGCCTCGCCCGGACCGTGTCCCAGACGCCTGCGGCCTGCATCCCGCCGTCGGCCAGCGGGACGCTCGCGCACCCGACGAGCCAGCGGTGCCCGGTCAGCAGCATGTACCGGGCGAGCCCGGCCCACACCAGCCCCACCACGGCGCCGCCGCGGTGGTCGGGGTGCACGCACGAGCGGCCGGTCTCCACCAGCGAGTCGCGCAGCGGGTCGAGCGCGGAGAGGTCGAACTCGTCGTCGGCGTAGAGCCCGCCCGCCGCGCGGGCGCGCTGCGGCGGGAGCATCCGGTAGGTCCCGACGATCGCCCCGGTGGCGTCCTCGCGGACGACGAGATGGTCGCAGAACCCGTCGAACCGGTCGACGTCGCGACCGGATTCCGGGGTGTCGAGGCGGGCGCCGAGCTCCTCGGCGAACACCCGGTACCGCAGCGCCTGCGCGGCGGCGACGTCGTCGGCGTCGGTCGTGAGCAGCAGGGAGTACCGCCGGGCCGCGGCCTCCGGGGTCGAGACGATCACCTGGGTCACGCGGGTGTTCGTACCGGCCGCGCACGACGCCCGGACGGTTCCGCGCCGACACGGCGGTGGCGCCGACGTGAACGGACACCGACACCCGGCCGGGCCTGTCGCGACGGTGTCGCCGAGGGGTCGCCGAGGAGGCGCCGCAGGGTCGCCGCAGGCAGGAGCAGGTGAACTCGGCGCGACACGCGACGACGCCCCGGTGCTCGGCACCGGGGCGTCGTCGACGGGGACGGGGCGCGGGGATCAGCCCTTGCGCTTGCCGACCTCCTCCTGCAGCTGCGGTGCGACCGCGAACAGGTCACCGACGATCCCGAAGTCGGCGATCTCGAAGATCGGCGCCTCCTCGTCCTTGTTGACCGCCACGATCGTCTTCGAGGTCTGCATGCCGGCCCGGTGCTGGATCGCGCCGGAGATCCCCAGCGCGATGTAGAGCTGCGGCGACACGCTCTTGCCGGTCTGCCCGACCTGGAACTGCGGCGGGTAGTAGCCCGAGTCCACCGCGGCGCGGGAGGCACCGACCGCGGCACCGAGCGAGTCGGCCAGGCCCTCGACGACGGTGAAGTCGTCGGCCGAGCCGACCCCGCGCCCACCGGAGACGATCACGGTCGCCTCGGTCAGCTCCGGCCGCGACCCGCCGGTGACCGGCTCACGACCGGTCACGGTGGCGTGCCGGCCCGACGCGGCGGGGACCTCGACGGCCTCCCGCGCCCCGGCGCCGGCGCTCGCCTCGACCTCGATCGCGCCCGGCCGCACGGTGATCACCGGGTGCGCGGTGTTCGCCTTCGCCTCGGCGGTGTACGCACCGCCGAACACCGAGTGCGAGACGCCGTCCGCGCCCACGCCGACGGCGTCGGACAGCAGCCCGGAGCCGGTGCGCACCGCGAGCCGCCCGGCGACCTCCTTGCCGTTGGCCGCCGCGACGACCAGCACCGCGGCCGGGTCGACGCTGTTCACCAGCGACTCCAGCACCGCGACCTCGGGGGCCAGGAAGTCGGTCGAGTCCGTCTCCGCGACGTAGATCTTCTCCGCGCCGTGCTCGGTCAGGCCGTCGGCGAACCCGTCGGCGGTGCCGGCCGGCCCCACCACGACGGCGGACGGCGAGCCGAGCGCCCGGGCGGCGGTCAGCATCTCGTAGGTGGTCTTCTTGATGGACCCGTCGGTGTGGTCGACGAGTACCAGGACCTCAGCCATGTCTGTTGTCTCCAATAACCGAAGAGGGAGCAGGGACCGACGCGGGTCAGATGAGCTTCTGCCCGACCAGGAACTCGGCGATCTTCGCGCCGCCGTCCCCGGAGTCGGCGACCTTCTCGCCGGCCTGCTTCGGCGGCTTCGGAGCCGACGAGGTCACCGTGGTCAGCGCGTTCGCCAGACCCACGGTGCCGGCGTCGATCCCGGCACCGGCCAGGTCGAGGCTCTCCACCGGCTTCTTCTTCGCCGCCATGATCCCCTTGAACGAGGGGTAGCGCGGCTCGCCCGACTTCTCGCCCACCGACACGACGGCGGGCAGCTCGGCCGTCAGGTGCGTCACGCCGTCGTCGGTCTCCCGCTTGGCGGTCACCGTCGTGCCGTCGACCGAGATCTCGTTCGCCCAGGTCAGAGCCGGGACGTCGAGCAGGTCGGCGATCATCGCCGGGACCGCGGCGATCTGGCCGTCGGAGGCCGAGTTACCGGCCACGACCAGGTCCCAGCCCTCCTGACGGTTGATCAGGGCGGTCAGCGCGCGCGCCGTCTGGACCGCGCACGAGCCGTGCACGGCCGCGTCGGACAGGTGCACGGCGGAGTCCGCCCCCATCGACAGCGCCTTGCGGATCGCGTCGGTGGCCCGGTCCGGGCCCATGCACACCACGACCACCTCACCGTCGCCGGCCGCCTCCTTGACCTGGAGGGCCTGCTCGACGGCACGCTCGTTGATCTCGTCGATGACCGCCTCGGTCCCCTCACGGTCGAGGGTGTGGTCGGAGTCGGACAACGTCCGCTCCGAGTAGGTGTCGGCCACCTGCTTCACCAGGACCACGATCTTCATAGGACCTCTTCGACCTCCTGCCGCGGCGGTCCGCGCCCGTGCGCGTCCCGCGTCGTTGTCGTCCGACGGGCCGGCCCCGTGGTCCGGGGCCGTACCCGTATCGCGTCACCGTGACGGTGCTGCGCCGCGCGCTCCGGCAGGAGCGGGGGTGGGCCGCGGCGTCGCGTCCGCCATGTAGCCGATGACTCTGCCAGCGTCGCGCCGTAACGGCACGCCGTGCCACTGTGACGTTCATTGTTACCAGCGAGTAGCACGCTGTCGCATGCACCCTCGCTGTGACCGTACTCACGCGCGGCACTCGTCACCCGCCGCACGCGCGACGTCACACCGCGCGGCCCCTGGCGGGTGGGCGGGTTTCGCTACCGTCGTCAGCTCACGGACCGGAAGGAGCCGTCGTGCAGGTGACGGGTTTCGACGACCGCCTGGGGACCGGCTACGTGCTGAGCACCGGCGCACACGCCGACGAGGACGCCACGGGGAGCCGGACGGTGCAGCACGGCGGCGTGACCGTCCGTGCGACCGACGGCCTCGCCACGATGCTGGAGGACGCGCTGGCCCACCGGCCGACGACGCGGCTGGACTGGAGCGGGCCGGAGGTGCCGCTCACGCTCACCGACGACGTCCTGCTGGCCTGGCTGCGCTACGACATCGGCGGGGTGGTGTCCGTCGCCGGCGGACCGGAGGACGCCCGCTAGCAGTGGAGTGCGCCGCGCGGGTCAGCCCGCGCGGCGGTGCCGGCCGGGCCGCTGCACGCGGGGTGCGGCGACGGCGACCGCGCCGTCGGCGCCGAGGGTCGGCAGCAGCGCGCGCAGCATCTCGGCCAGCGCCTCGTCGCCCATGCCCTGCAGCGCGAGGTCCTCGTCGCCCAGCACGCCCGAGACCAGCCACGACCCGGCCCGGCCGGTGATCGTGAGGGTCAGCGTGCCCTCGTCGGCGACCGTCTCGCGCATGCCCTGCGACCTCCTCTGAGTCGGGATCCCCCGATCACGGGGACGCTCCGCAGGCGCCCGCGTTGCCCGGAGCGTCCGGATTCCTCCGCACCTCGGGTGCCCCGCCGACCGTGGTCCGCGAGCCGTCCCGCACCGGTGATCGGACCGTACCGGGCATCACTGCCGAGAACTACCGGTTGCAGGTAACGGATGATGCCGGTATGGAGCGCGCCCCACCCTCTGGTTGCACTCATGGAGCTTCGGCCTCGTGGGACCGGGCCGAAGCTCCATGAGTGCAACCGGGCCGGGGCGCGCTGAACCGTACACTGTGGACGCTCTTCGGCCGGTGCGTCCCGGGCCCGCGGTGCACTCGTGGAGCGTCGGACCGGGCAGACCGGGCCGAAGCTCCATGAGTGCGGGATCGGCGGGCCCGGCGCGGGGGCCCGGCGGGCGTCTGACACCGTTCGGGGGGTGGAGGTTCACCCGTCCCTGCCGCTGACCGGCGAGCGGACCGTGCCGGGGATCGCCGCCGAGAACTACTGGTTCCGGCGGCACGAGGTCGTCTACACCGCGATCGTCCCCGGGTGCGCGTCGGCCGTCGTGCTGGAGGCCGGCTGCGGCGAGGGCTACGGCGCCGACCTGCTCGCCGGCACCGCACGCCGGGTGCTCGCCCTCGACTACGACCCGGCGACGGTCGCGCACGTCCGCACCCGCTACCCGCGGGTCGCGGTGGCCCGGGCGAACCTGGTCGCGCTGCCGGTGCCCGACCGGGCGATCGACGTCCTGGTGTCGCTGCAGGTCATCGAGCACCTCTGGGAGCAGGAGCGGTTCCTCGCCGAGTGCCGCCGGGTGCTGCGCCCCGGCGGGACGCTGCTCGTCTCCACCCCGAACCGGATCACCTTCTCCCCCGGCCGGGACACCCCGCTCAACCCGTTCCACACTCGCGAGCTCGACGCGGGCGAGCTGGCCGGGCTGACCCGCGACGCCGGGTTCGCCGACGTCGCCGTCCGCGGCCTGCACCACGGCCCCCGGCTGCGCGCACTGGACGAGCGCCACCCCGGCGGGCTGATCGGGGCGCAGACCGCGCTGGCGCTCTCCGGCGAGCCGTGGCCGTCCGGGCTCGTCGCCGACGTCGCCGCCGTCCGGGCCACCGACTTCGAGCTGGGCGAGGCCGGCGGGCGGGACCTCGACGCCTCCCTCGACCTGCTCGTCACGGCGACCCGCCGGTGACCCGCCGGTGACCACGGCCCCCGTCGGCACCTTCTGCCTGGTGCTGCACTCGCACCTGCCGCTGCTGGCCCGGCACGGCCGCTGGCCGGTCGGCGAGGAGTGGCTCTACCAGTCCTGGGCGCACTCCTACCTGCCGGTGGTGGCGACCCTGCGCGAGCTCGCGGCCGAGGGCCGGACCGGGCTCGCCACCCTCGGGGTGACGCCGGTGCTGGCCGCCCAGCTGGACGACCCGTACTGCCTGCGCGGCGCGCACGACTGGCTGGGCGACTGGACGCTGCGCGCGCACTCGGCGGCGGGCCGGCTGCCGGAGCTGGCCGCGCACGAACACCGGGTGTCGACGGCGGCGACCGCGGAGTTCGAGGCGCACTGGCGGCACGGCGGGTCACCGGCGCTGCGGGCGTTGCGCGACAGCGGTGCCGTCGAGCTGCTCGGCGGCCCGGCCGCGCACCCCTTCCAGCCGCTGCTCGCACCGCGGGTCCGCGGGTTCTCGCTGCGGGCCGGCCTGGCCGACCACGCGCTGCGGCTGGGGTCGCGCCCGGCCGGGATCTGGGCACCGGAGTGCGGCTACGCACCCGGCATGGAGCACGACTACGCCGCGGCCGGCGTCGAGCGGTTCCTGGTCGACGGCCCCGCGCTGCGCGGGGACACCGCCCTCGCCCGCCCGGTCGGCGACTCCGGCGTGCTCTGCGTCGGGCGCGACCTCGACGTCACCTACCGGGTCTGGTCGCCGCGCCGGGGCTACCCGGGCTCGCCGGAGTACCGCGACTTCCACACCTGGGACCACGCGTCCGGGCTCAAGCCGGCCCGGGTGACCGGGCGGCGGGTGCCGTCGGAGGCCAAGCGGCCGTACTCGCCGGAGCTGGCCGCGGGGGCGGTGCAGCGCGACGCCCGGGACTTCGTCGACACCGTCGTCGCCCGGCTGCACGCCCTGCGGTCGGCGTCCGGGCGCCCGGCGCTGACCGTCGCCGCGTTCGACACCGAGCTGTTCGGGCACTGGTGGCACGAGGGCCCGGACTGGCTCGCCGCGGTGCTGCGGCTGCTCCCCGCGGCCGGGGTCGCGGTCCGGACGCTCGGTGGCGCGGTCTCCGACGGCCTGGTCGGCGACCCGGTGACGCTGCCGGAGTGCTCCTGGGGCTCGGGCAAGGACTGGCGGGTGTGGACCGGTCCGCAGGTGGCGGACTTCGTGTCCCGGGGCGACGACGTCCAGCGCGCCCTGCTCTCCGCCGTCGACACCGTGCTGCCCGGGTCCGGCCCGCTGCTGCGCCGCGACGTCCGCGACCCGCTCGCCGACCTGCTCGTCGACCAGGCGCTGCACGCGCTGTCCAGCGACTGGGCGTTCATGGTCAGCAAGGACTCCGCCGCGGACTACGCCCACGCCCGGTCCGCGACGCACGCCGGCCGGGTCGGCGAGCTGTCCGGCCTGCTGCGGGCCGGGCGCCGGCGCGCCGCGGAACGCCGCAGCGCGCACTGGGACGACGCCCGGTCCCCGCTGTTCGGCCACGTCGACGCCCGCGACCTCGCCGCACCCCCGACTACCCCGGGGTAACCGGGCCGGAGGGGTTTGCCAGGATCGTGCGGATGCGCGTGCTGATCCTCAGCTGGGAGTTCCCCCCGGTCGTCGTCGGGGGGCTGGGCCGGCACGTGCACGCGCTGACCCGGGAGCTGGCCGCGGCCGGGCACGAGGTCGTCGTGCTGTCCCGGGCGCCGACCGGCACCGACACCGGGACGCACCCGACGGCCCGCGACACCGTCGACGGCGTCACCGTGCTGCGCGTCGCGGAGGACCCGCCGCACCTGGAGTTCGGCTCCGACCTCGTCGCCTGGACCCTCGGCATGGGGCACGGGATGCTGCGGCACGCGCTCACCGCGCTGCTGCCCGGCTGGCGTCCGGACGTGGTGCACGCCCACGACTGGCTGGTCGCCCACCCGGCGATCGCGCTGGCCGACGTCCTCGGCGTCCCGCTGGTGGCGACCCTGCACGCGACCGAGGCGGGCCGGCACTCCGGCTGGCTACCCGGCCCGATGAACCGGCAGGTGCACTCCACCGAGTGGTGGCTCGCCCGGCGCGCCGACGAGGTGATCACCTGCTCCGCCGCGATGCGCACCGAGGCCGCCGCGCTCTACGACCTCGATCCCGGCGCCGTGCACGTCGTGCACAACGGCATCGACCCCGGCCGGTGGCGTTCCCGCGGGGTGCCGCCGCCCGCGGCCCCGGGGCCGCGGCTGGTCTTCGTCGGGCGGCTGGAGTACGAGAAGGGCGTGCAGGACCTGATCGCGGCGCTGCCCCGGATCCGCCGCCGCCACCGCGGGACCCGGCTGCTCGTGGCCGGCACCGGCACCCAGGCCGGGATGCTCGCCGGGTGCGCCGCCGGGCACCGGGTGAAGGGCGCCGTCGACTTCCTCGGCCACCTGCCCGACGCCGAGCTCACCGCGCTGCTGCGGGCCGCGGACGCCGTCGTGCTGCCGAGCCGCTACGAGCCGTTCGGGATCGTCGCGCTGGAGGCGGCGACCGTCGGTGCGACGCTGGTCGCCTCGACCGCGGGCGGCCTCGGTGAGCTGGTCGTCGACGGGGAGACCGGCATCGGGTTCACCCCGGGCGACGTGCCCGGGATCGCCGACGCCGTCGACCGGGCGCTCGCCGACCCCCGCGCCGCACGCCGCCGGGCGCGGGCCGCGCGCACCCGGCTGCGCACCGACTTCGCCTGGCCGGGTATCGCCGAGAGGACCGCCCGGATCTACGCCGGCGCCGTCGCGGGCGGGCCGCGGGAGCTCGCCCGGCCGAAGATCCCGACCGGGAACCTGCTGCACGGGGTGGGCTGAGCCCCGGGCTCAGGCGCGGTCGAGGCGGGCGCGCAGCGCGCGGTCGGCCTTGCGCGCCATGTCGGCGACGGCGGCGCGCTCGGCGGCCGCGGCCTCGTGGTCGGCGCGGCGGTCGCGCACCACCCGGGCCGGGCTGCCGACGGCGATCGACTCCGCGGGCAGGTCGCCGCGGGCCACGGCGTGCGCGCCGAGCACCGTCCCGTGACCGATCCGGGTGCCGCGCAGCACCGTGGTCTTCACCCCGAGCCAGCAGCCCTCCCCGATCCGGACCGGGGCCTTCACGATGCCCTGGTCCTTGATCGGCCGGTGCACGTCGTCGGTGCGGTGGTCGAAGTCGGTGACGTAGACCCAGTCGGCGATCAGGGTGGCCGCACCGACCTCGACGTCGAGGTAGCAGTTCAGCGTGTTGTCCCGGCCGAGGACGACCTTGTCCCCGATCCGCATCGACCCCTCGTGGCAGCGCAGCGCCGTCCCGTCGCCGACGTGCACCCAGCGCCCGATCTCCAGGCGCCCGAACCCGGGCCGGGCCTCGATCGTCACCCCCCGGCCGAGGAACACCATCCCGCGCAGGACGACGTGCGGGTGCCGGACCCGCAGGACCAGCAACCGCCAGTACCGCAGCAGGTACCAGGGTGTGACGGCCCGGTGGCGCAGGATCCAGCGCAGCGAGGTGAGGGTGAACAGCCGGGCCTGCCCCGGATCGTCCTGCGGTCGCACCCGGCCGACCCTAGGCGTGTGCAGCGGCCGGTCCGCGGGTACCTCCGACCCGACACGCCCCGGCACGCCCCCGATCCCAGGAGACGCACGTGAGCGACGACCGCACCCCCACCGGCGACCCCGGGCGCACCGACGGCACCGTCGGCTCCGAGGTCGGCACCGGTGAGCTGACCTACGGCGGGGCGGGGACGGTCCGCGACGAGCGCGACCACTCCGGCAACCCGCGCTCCCCCGCCACCACCGACGACTCCGGCGCCACCGCGGCCGCCGCCCGCGAGGTCGCCACCGACCACGACGACGAGCCCACCCGCAGCGAGTAGGACCGGCTCAGGCCAGTCCCTGCTCGATCGCGTACCGGACGAGTGCGCCCCGGCCGGGGACGTCGAACTTGCGCAGCAGGCGCTGCACGTGGTTCTCCACCGTGCGCGGGGAGAGCACCAGCCGGGCCGCGATCTGCTTCGCGGTCAGGCCCTCGACGACCAGCCGGAGCACCTCGGACTCGCGGGGGCTCAGGTCCGGCACCGTGCGCACCGGGGCGGCCACCGACTCCAGGACGACCGCGGCCAGCCCCGGGGAGAACGCCGGCCGCCCGGCCACCGCCGCGGCGACGATCCCGGCGAGCTCAGCCGGGTCGCCGGTCGCGGCCACCCCGGTCGCCCCCGCCCGGACGGCGTCGAGCACGAGTTCGTGGTCGGCGGGCGGCCCGGTGACGGCGACCACCGGGATCTCCGGCGTCCGGCTCAGCAACGCCGCGATCGCGGCGAGCCCGGCCTCCCGCGGACCGGCCAGGTCCACCACGACCAGTGCCGGGCCGAGCCGGGCCACGGCGGTCGCCACGGCCTCGGCCGGGCCGTTCGGGGTGCGGCCCACGAGCCGGGAGCCCGCCGGGACGGGTGGGTCCCCCACCACGACGACGCCGGGCGGATCGGTCTGGTCGCCGTGCACGTACTGGTCTCCTCAGCTGACTCGTCCGGGTTCGCCCGGACGGATCAGCTTGTCATGCCGCACAGCACGGACGGCACGGCCGAACGGTGAGTGACTGCTCCACCGGGGGTCACCGAGCGTTGTTTGCGTCACCATATCCGCCCACGGACGGTTCAGGCGGGCCGGGCCCCCGGCCGGAGGATCCGGCGCGCCACGGCGGCCGTCCCGGCGACCGCGACGGCGAGCACCAGCCCGGCGAGCATCGACAGCAGCGGGTCGCCGTGGGTGATCGGCCCGAGGAGCACACCCATACCGGTCATCCAGGCGCTCCACAGCAGCGAGCTGGCCACGGTCGCGGGCAGGAACGCGCGCAGCGGCAGCCGGACCCGGCCGGCCGCCGTCACGCTCGCCAGGCGGCCGCCGGGCAGCAGCCGGGTCGCGACCAGGGCGACGATCGGCCGCCGGTGCAGGTGCCGGCGGACCCAGGCGCCGATCCCGTGGTCGCGCCGGCCGGGGCGCAGCAGCGCGGTCGAGGACCGGCCGGCGCCGTAGAGCAGGCCGTCCCCGGCCAGCGAACCGACCAGCACCGCGGCGAACAGCGCGAGCACCCGCCACCGGTCACCGTCGGCCACGGCCGTCGCGGTCGCGCTGAACAGGACCGGCTCGCTCGGCAGGAACGGCATCGGCCCGTCGCAGATCACCGCCAGCGTCAGCAGCGGGAGCAGCCACGGGCTGTCCAGGACGTACCCGATCAGCGCGGTCGGGTCGGGCACGGGCGTCTCCGGTGGGGAGCGTCGGACGGGTCCGGCCCCGAGTCTGCCCCGGTACCGTGACCGGATCGAGACCGGGGGTGCTCGGCGGGGGTCCGCTCAGTCGGTCAGGCCCTGCTCGATGGCGTAGCGGACGAGCTGGCTGCGGTTGTGCAGCTGCAGCTTGCGCAGCGTGTTCTGCACGTGGCTCTCCACCGTCCGGTGCGAGACGACGAGCCTGGCGGCGATCTGCTTCGCGGTCATCCCCTTCGCGACCAGGCGCAGCACCTCGGTCTCGCGCTCGGTCAGCGCCGGGACGGCCGGTGCGCCGTCGGCGGGGCGCGGCGCGTCGGCCAGGCGCCGGTACTCCCCCAGCACCAGCCCGGCGAGCCCCGGCGTGAACACCGCGACGCCGCGGGCGGTCCGCCGGATCGCCTCCAGCAGCTCCTCGGCCCCCGCGGACTTGACCAGGTACCCGAGCGCGCCCGCCTTGACCGCCTCCAGCACGTCGGCGTGCTCGCCGGAGGCGGAGAGCACCAGCACCCGGGACTCCGGGGAGCCCTGCGCGATCCCGGCGATGGCCTCGACCCCGGAGGTCCGGCCCAGGTTCAGGTCCATGAGGACGACGTCGGGCCGGACCGTGCCCGCGATCCGGACCGCCGACGGGGCGTCCGACGCGGTCGCCACGACCTCCAGCCCGCGCTCGGCCAGGTCCCGGGCGACGCCGTCGCGCCAGATCGGGTGGTCGTCGACCACCATCACCCGGATCGCCGGATCGCTCATGCCGTCCCCCTGTCCAGCCGGATCACCCATTCAGTACCCAGGTCCGGCCCGGTGTCCAGCCGCAGCGTGCCGCCGATGTCCTCGACCCGGCCGCGGATCGAGCGCGACACCCCCATCCGGCCCTCGGCCTCGGCCTCGGCGAGGCGGCCGTCCGGGATGCCGGGGCCGTCGTCGCGCACGCTCACCTCGATCGCGCCGGCCAGCTCCTCGACCAGGACCCAGGCGTGCGCGTCCCGGCCGGCGTGCAGGGCGACGTTCGCCAGTGCCGCGCGGACCGCCCCCTCCAGCTCGCCGGCGGCGGTGGCCGCCAGCTCCACGGCGTGCCCCGGCGCGGACACCGTGACCCGGCCCGACGCCAGCTGCCGCAGGGCCGCCGCGAGGTCCCGGCGGCCGGCCGCGTCGGTCGTCCCCGGGCCGGACAGCAGCGCCCGCAGCGAGGTCTCCTGCTCCGCCGCCAGCAGGCCGAGCTCGGCCGCACCGCCGCCCAGCTCCGCACCGCGCCGCTGGACGTGCGCGAGCACCTGCAGCACGCCGTCGTGCACGGCCCGGGTGAGCCGCTCGCGCTCGGCGGCCGCGGCCTGCTCGGCGGCGAGGCGGCGCAGCCGGGCGGCGGCGCGCTCCAGCACGAGCGAGCCGTAGCCGACGGTGAGCCCGGCCAGCACCAGCAGCTGGATGTCGCCCAGCTCCAGCGCGCCGAACCGGTCCTTCGACAGCACCAGCGCCACCGAGATCACCGCCGCGGCGAGCAGCCCGCCCCGGATCCGGAAGGCGACCGCGCAGGCCAGCACCGCACCGGAGGTCCAGATCGAGCCCATGCCGGGGCCGCCGTCGTCGAGGTGCGCCGTCGTGACGATCCACGGGGTCGTCGCCATCACCGCGACGCAGACGCCGAGATCGGCGAGCGCGAGCCGGCCGCGGACGTCCGGGGCGCCGGGGAGGCCGCCGAGGTAGCCCCAGGACGTCACCGCCGTCCAGCCGGCCATCACGACCAGGACGCCGATCGCGGCCGCCGGGCTCTCGTAGCCGGTGCGCAGGTGGTAGAGCGTGACGCCGACGACCGTCACCAGCGTGAGCAGCCGGCAGGCGATGATGCCGCGCCAGAACGGCTCCAGCGGGTGCTCGGTGTCGACGAGCGTGGCGTCGCGCGCCCGGGACCGGGCCCGCCGCACCGCCCCGGCCGGTGGCGTCACCGCGGTTTGGTGCCGGTGATGAGCGCGTTGTAGAACCAGCTGCGCGGCACCACCCGGGACAGGACGTGCTCGTCCAGCCAGGACAGCCGCTGCCAGCCGTGGTAGGCGAACATCGCCCAGTTCCAGCCGAGCTTGCCGGGCGGGACGGCCGCCTCGAACGTCCGGACCGGCCAGCCCAGCATCGCGGCCGAGAACTCCTCGGTGCCGGCACGCACGCCCTCCGCGCCGGCCCGGCGCGCGGTGCGCTCCAGGTCGGCGGGGTCGAACGTGTGGATGTCGACGCAGGCCTCCAGCGCCGCGGCCCGGGAGGACTCGTCGAGTTCGGTCTGCGGGCGCCGCCAGTCCTGCAGCGCGGGCAGCCGGGTGAGCGCGGTGGTGGCCTTCCAGGTCCACTGCCCGAGGGTGCGGGCGTAGGCGTCGCCCACCGTGGTGGGTTCACCGGCGAAGACGAACCGCCCGCCCGGTTCGAGGACCCGCAGCACCTCGGCGAACGCGGCCTCGACGTCCGGGATGTGGTGCAGCACGGCGTGCCCGACGACGAGGTCGAAGCTGTCGTCCGGGAACGGGATGTGCTCGCCGTCGACGACCCGGCCCTCGACGTCGAGCCCCAGCCCCTCGGCGTTGCGGGTGGCGGCCGCGACCATCCCCGGGGACAGGTCGGTGACGACCCCCCGCTCGGCGACCCCGGCCTGCATGAGGTTGAGCAGGAAGAACCCGGTGCCGCTGCCGAGCTCCAGCGCGCGCAGGTACGGGCGGCCGTCCCACGGGGCGGCGGCCCGGAACCGGCCGGCGGCGTAGTCGATGCAGCGCTCGTCGTAGCTGATCGACCACTTCTCGTCGTAGGTGCCGGCCTCCCAGTCGTGGTAGAGGACGTTCGCGAGTTTCGGGTCGTGCCGGGCGGCCTCGACCTGCTCGGCGGTGGCGTGCGGGGTGGGCGCCGGGTCCGAACTCATGAGCAGGAGTTTCGCAGAACGCCCTGGCCGGAACTGTCGGTGGGCTCGGTCATAGTGCGACCATGAGCACCGTGACGGACCAGGTGAGCGAGCCGCACCAGCTCGAGCGGCCTGCCGACGGGTGGACGGTCGAGGATCTGGACCGCTGGCCGGAGTCGCAGGTGCGCTACGAGCTGACGGACGGAGCGCTCACCGTGTCCCCCTCCCCCTCCAACCTCCATCAGAGCGTCTCCGGGCTGCTGTTCGCCCGGCTCGCCGCGGACTGCCCACCCGGACTCGCTGCTGCGCAGGCGGTCGAGATCCGGTTCGGCCCGCAGCTCACCCGGATCCCGGATCTCGCGGTGGTCCGATCCAGCGAGCCCGGGCGGCACTGGTTCTCCCCGTCGGAGGTCCTGCTCGCCGTGGAGATCGAGTCCCCCGGCTCCCACGTGGAGGACCGGATCGTGAAACCCGCGCTGTACGCGGGCCACGGCATCGGGTCGTTCTGGCGGATCGAGCTCGGCCCGATCCGGGCCCGGCGCTACGGCCCGGACCCGGCGGGCGACAGGTACCGCGAGCTCGACTGCCCGGTCGACCGGCTCGTCGCCGACCGGCCGTTCGCCGTCGACGTCGCGCTGCGGGACCTGCTGCCCGCCTGGGCCCGCTGACCCGGCCGGCCCGGCGGCCACGGGGTGGGCCTCAGCGGCCGGTGAAGGTCGCCTTGCCGGGCCCGTTCTCCACGAAGCTCGCCATGCCGGTCCGCGCGTCGTCGGAGGCGAACACCCCGGCGAAGAGCTCGGACTCGATGTCGAGGCCGGTCCGCAGGTCGGTGTCGAGGCCGTTGTCGATCGCCTTCTTCGCCGCCGCGTAGGCCAGTGCGGGGCCGGAGGTGAACTGGGCCGCCCAGGCCACCGCGCGGGCGTAGACCTCGTCCGCCCCGACGACCTCGTCGACCAGCCCGATCGCGAGCGCCTCGTCGGCGGGCACCATCCGGCCGGTGTAGATCAGGTCCTTGGTCCGGCTCGGCCCGATCAGCCGCGCGGTGCGCTGGGTCCCGCCGCCGCCGGGGAAGATGCCGAGCAGGATCTCCGGGAACCCGAGCTTGACGTTGTCCCCGGCGATCCGCCGGTCGGCGCCCAGCACGACCTCGAGCCCGCCGCCGAGCGCGTACCCGGTGACCGCGGCGACGGTCGGCTTCGGGATCGTCGAGATCGCCCCGAGCCCGGCGGACAGCCTGCGGGCCACCGGCGCCATGTCGGCGTAGGACATCGACGCCATCTCCTTGACGTCCGCACCCGCCGCGAAGGTCTTCTCCCCGCCGTACACGACCACGGCGCGCACGTCGGCCCGGGTGGCCGCCTCGCCGGCCACCTCCAGCAGCTCGCCCTGGATCTGGCGGTTCAGGGCGTTCATCGGCGGGCGGTCGATCCGGATCGTCCCGACGCCGGCGTCCACGGACAGGCTCACGAATTCGGTCACGCGGGCGACCCTAACCCGGTTCAGGCGCTCCGGTAGGCGGTGAACCGGCCACCGGCCCGGCGTTCCACGGTCAGCGCCAGACCGAAGGTCTCCGACAGCGGGCCCGAGGTCATCACGTCGTCGAGCAGGCCGGCCGCGACGACCTTCCCGTCGCGCAGCAGCATCCCGTGCGTGTAGTTCGGCGGGATCTCCTCGACGTGGTGGGTGACCAGCACCGACGCCGGGGCGTAGGGGTCGTCGGCCAGGTCCGCGAGCCGCCCGACCAGGTCCTCGCGCCCGCCGAGGTCGAGACCGGCGGCGGGCTCGTCGAGCAGCAGCAGCTCCGGGTCGGTCATCAGTGCCCGGGCGATGAGCGTGCGCTTGCGCTCGCCCTCGGACAGCGTGCCGTAGGCACGGTCGGCCAGCCCGCCCATCCCGAGCTGCTCCAGCAGCTGCCGCGCGCGGCCGGTGTCGGTGCTCTCGTACTCCTCGCGCCAGCGGCCGAGCACGCCGTAGCCGGCGGAGACGACGACGTCGGCGACCTGCTCGTCGCCGGGGATCCGGACGCCGAGGTTGGCCGAGGTCAGCCCGATCCGCGGGCGCAGCTCGAACACGTTGACCCGGCCCATCCGTTCGCCGAGGACGTGCACCAGACCCGACGTCGGGTGCAGCTCGGCACCGGCGAGACGCAGCAGCGTCGTCTTGCCGGCGCCGTTGGGGCCGAGCACGACCCAGCGCTCGTCGAGCTCGACCCGCCAGTCCACGGCGTCGAGCAGGGTGGTGGGACCGCGACGGACGGTCGCGCCGTCCATCCCGATCACCAGGTCCTCGTCGTCGATCGGGCTGCCGGTCGGGGAGGTGATCTCTGTGACGCCGTTCGCGTGCGGGAGTCCGGGGGAAGACACCCCCCTATCCTGGCCGACCGTGCCTGTCTTCCCTCTCGGTGCCCACCCCGACGACCACGGGACCCGCTTCGCGGTCGCCTCCACCAGCGCGGAGACCATCGAGGTCTGCCTGGTCGACGGCGAACCCGGGGCGCTCACCGAGCGCCGGGTCGAGCTGTGCGAACACACCTTCGGCGTCTGGCACGGGCACGTGCCCGGCGTCCGCGCCGGCCAGCGCTACGGGTTCCGCGCGCACGGGCCCTACCGGCCGTTCGACGGTCTGCGCAGCAACCCGCACAAGATCCTCGTCGACCCGTACGCGCGGCAGGTGACCGGCTCGGTGACCGACGTGGTCGCCGCCCGCGGCTGGCACGGCGACCCCATGTCCGGACGGCCGAGCACGGTGGACTCGCTCGGCAGCGTGCCGCTGTCGGTCGTCACCGGTGGCGAGCCGGGCCCGCGCCCGCCGCGACCGGACGTGCCGTGGTCGGAGACCGTCGTCTCCGAGCTGCACGTCCGCGGCTGGACGCGGCTGCACCCCGAGGTGCCCGAGCCGCACCGGGGCACCTACCTCGGCCTGGCCCACCCGGCCGTCGTCGCGCACCTGCAGCGCACCGGGATCACCGCCGTCGAGCTGCTGCCGGTCCAGGCGAGCGCCCCCGAGCCGTCGCTGCTGGAGCGGGGCGCGTCGAACTACTGGGGCTACGCCACCCTCGGGTTCCTCGCCCCGCACCCCGGCTACGCGGCCGTCCCGGGCAACGAGCGCGTCGAGTTCCGCTACCTGGTCGACACCCTGCACGCGGCCGGGATCGAGGTCATCTGCGACATCGTGCCCAACCACACCTGCGAGGGCGGGGTCGGCGGCACCACGCTGTCCTACCGCGGGCTGGACGCCCCGGCGTACTACTCGCTGGGTGGCTCCGGGCACGACGCGGACATCACCGGCACCGGCAACACCCTCGACGCCGGCTCGCCGACGGTGATCCGGCTGGTCTGCGACGCGATGCGGCACTGGGTGCACGCCTACGGCGTCGACGGGTTCCGGATCGACCTCGCCTCGGTGCTGGGCCGGCCGCGCTCGGGACCGTTCTCCCCGGACTCGGCTCTGCTCACCGCGATCGCCCAGGACCCGACGCTGTCGACCTGCAAGCTCATCGCCGAGCCGTGGGACGCGACCGGCGAGGGCTACCGGGTCGGCGGGTTCGGCGTCGCCTGGTCGGAGTGGAACGGCCGCTACCGCGACGCCGTGCGCGACTTCTGGCGCGGCCACGGCGGCGTCGCCGAGCTCGCGTCCCGGCTGACCGGCAGCTCCGACATCTACGCGCTGTCCGGGCGCCGGCCGTGGGCGTCGGTCAACTTCGTCACCGCGCACGACGGCTTCACACTGCGCGATCTCGTCTCCTACGAGCGCAAGCACAACGAGGGCAACGGCGAGAACAACCGGGACGGCACCGACGACAACCGGTCGCAGAACCTCGGCGTCGAGGGCGAGACCGACGACGCGGGCGTCCGCACCGCCCGGCTCGCGACCGCGCGGGCGATGATGGCGACCCTGCTGCTGTCGATCGGCACGCCGATGATCACCGGCGGCGACGAGCGCTGGCGCACCCAGGGCGGGAACAACAACGCCTACTGCCGCGACGACGAGACGTCCTGGGTGGACTGGACGGCCACCGACGAGACCGCGGCCATGGAGGCGTTCACCGCCCGGGTCGCGGCGCTGCGCCGGGAGTCACCGGTGCTGCACCGCGACCAGTTCTACGTCGACGGCGAGGTGCTCTGGTGGGACCCGTCCGGGCGGCCGATGGAGCCGGGCGACTGGCACGACGGCGGCCGGCAGACCCTCGTCGTGCTGCTCGCCGACTACTGGCTGCTGCTGCTGCACGCCGGGGCGGGGCCGGTGGACTGCCGGCTGCCGACCGAGCACGGCTTCGACCCGGTGCTGGACTCGACCACCGACGACGGCGCGCCCGCCGACCCCGGCGCCCTCCCGGCCGGCGGGACGGTCGTCCTGCCCCCGCGCTCGGTGCAGCTGTTCCGCAGCCGCTGACCGGGTGTGGCCGGGCCCACCCCGGATCCGATACGTGACGAAACGCTGCCCCGAAAGGGCGTAGTTCATTCGTATGTGTGACGCACCGTCGGGCCTGGGCGATGGGATGGGTGCCGTTGCATCCGTCGAATCGGGGAGTCCGTGCACATCGGAACGCTGATCCACCCGGGCCGGGCCGCCGCCGTGCTGGTCGCCGCCGTCGCCGTGCTCGTCCCGGCCGCCGCGACCGCGCAGGCCGCACCGGTGCCGCCGGTCCCGCCGCCACCGCCGCCCGCGGCGGAGGCCGCGCCCGTCCCGGGCGAGCCGGCCCCGGCCCCGGTCCCGCCGGGCCCGGTCCGCGACCTGGTGCTGGCCCCGGTGCCGGGCGGCGGCGCCCGCGGGATCGCCGTCGAGGCGCGGTGGGCACCGCCGTCCGGGCACGGGGACGCCTCCCCCACCGGGTACGCCGTGGAGATCACCGACGTCAACGGCGCCCGGCTGCTCGGCGAGACGACCGAGGAGACCCGGAGCGGCCCGGTCTACGTCGACTACTGCCGGGCCCCGATCACCGCGACCGTGCGCGCGCTGCTCCCGGGCCCGGACGGCACGCCGGTGCCCGGCCCCGCGGTGACCGCCTCCGCGGGTTCGGACACGACCTGCGTGATCCACATGTCGATCACCGCCGAGCAGACCGCGCCGGGGACGCTGACCGTCCTCGCCACCCGCGAGCAGCCGATCGACCCCTACGTCTCCGGGCCGTGCGAGCTGACGGTGGACGGCGCCGCGGCGGCGTCGGGCACCTGCGGCGGGCAGGCCGACACCGTGCTGACCGCCGAGGGACTGGCCCCCGGGCCGCACGAGCTGGTCCTGACCACGACGTCACCGCGCGGCGTCGAGCACGTCGCCACCGCGTCGGCGACCGTCACCGAGCAGGCGCCGGCCCCCGCACCGGCGCCGGCGCCCGCGGCCTGATCCCGGGAGCCGCCGCACCGGGTGGTGCGGCGGCGACCGGTCAGCCGGCCAGCACGATCCGTCCCAGCTCCACCGACGAGGCCAGGTGCGGGTGCGCGGGCAGTACCCGCACCGTGTACCCGGTGAGCCCGGCGTGCGGCAGCGGGACCGCGACCTCCCAGGTCCCGTCGCCGCGGTGCTCCATCGCCGCGGCGACCGGGTCGGCGAGCTCGTCGGCGTCGTCCACCCGGCCCACGACGGCCTGGACCGCCACGTCCGACGGCTCCAGCCCGGCCAGCTCCACCCCGGCCCGCACCGTCATCGGCGCCCCGACGACCGGGGTGTCGGGCAGCCCGGTCACGTCGACGCCGGTGATCCGCACCCGGTCCCACGCCTCGTCCAGCCGGGCCCGGTACCGGGCGACGTCCCGGGCCGCGGCGTAGTCCCCGGCCGCGGCCCGCGCCGCCGGGGCGTACCAGTCCTGCACGTACTCGCGGACCATCCGGGTCGCCTGCACCTTGGGCCGCAGCGTGGTCAGCGTGTGCCGCACCATCTCCACCCAGCGCGGCGGGACGCCGTCGACCCGGTCGTAGAACGCCGGGCCCACCTGGGTCGCGAGCAGCTCGTAGAGCGCGTTCGCCTCCAGGTCGTCGCGCCGGGTCGGGTCCTCGACGCCGTCCGCGGTCGGGATCGCCCAGCCACCGGAGCCGTCGTAGAACTCGTCCCACCAGCCGTCCCGGATCGAGAGGTTGAGCCCGCCGTTGAGGGCCGACTTCATCCCGGACGTGCCGCACGCCTCCAGCGGGCGCAGCGGGTTGTTGAGCCACACGTCGCAGCCCCAGTAGAGGTACCGGGCCATCGACATGTCGTAGTCGGGCAGGAAGACGATCCGGTGCCGGACGCCGGCGTCGTCGGCGAACCGGACGATCTGCTGGATGAGTGCCTTGCCGCCGTCGTCGGCGGGGTGCGACTTGCCGGCGACGATCAGCTGCACCGGCCGGTGCGGGTCGAGCAGCAGCCCGCGCAGCCGCTCCGGGTCGCGCAGCATCAGGGTGAGCCGCTTGTAGGTGGGCACCCGCCGGGCGAACCCGACGGTCAGCACGTCCCGGTCGAACACGTGGCCGGTCCAGCCCAGCTCCGGCTCGGCCGCGCCGCGCTCCAGCCAGGCCGCCCGGACCCGGCGCCGGACCTCGTCGACCAGGCGGGAGCGCAGGGTGTTGCGCAGCGCCCAGAGATCGGCGTCGGCGACGGCGGCGACCGGCTCCTCCGGCGGGCCGATGAGCGCGGTGACCTGGTCGGACTCCCAGGTGTGGCCGTGCACGCCGTTGGTCACCGAGCCGATCGGCACCTCGTCGCGGTCGAAACCGGACCACATCGCGCCGAACATCTCCCGGGAGACGCGGCCGTGCAGCTGCGAGACGCCGTTCGCCCGCTGGGCCAGCCGCAGGCCCATGTGCGCCATGTTGAAGGTGGCCGGGTCCTCCTCGGCACCGAGCGCGAGCACCCGCTCCGGCGGCAGCCCCGGCAGCAGCCGGTCGGTCAGGTAGTGCCGGACCAGGTCCAGGCCGAACCGGTCGATCCCGGCCGGGACCGGGGTGTGGGTGGTGAAGACGGTGCCGGCGCGGACCGCGGCGAGCGCCTCGTCGAACCCGAGCCCGGCACCGGAGACCGTCGCCGCCGAGCTGGACGACGGCCCGGCCCCGTTGGAGGCCACCGCCGACCCGGTGCACAGCTCGCGGATCCGTTCCAGCCCGAGGAACCCGGCGTGGCCCTCGTTGGTGTGGAACACCGCCGGGGCCGGGTGCCCGGTGGCCCGGCAGAACGCCCGCACCGCGCGGACCCCGCCGACCCCGCCGACCCCGATCAGGATCTCCTGCCGGATCCGGTGGTCCTGGTCGCCGCCGTAGAGCCGGTCGGTGACGCCCCGCAGGTCGGCCCCGTCCGTGTTGTCCACCGTGTTCTCTTCGATGTCGGAGTCCAGCAGCAACAGCGGCACCCGCCCGACCCGGGCCAGCCAGACCCGGGCGTGCAGCGTCCGGTCACCGGGCATCGCGACCTCGACCAGCACCGGCGGGCCGTCGGCGCCGGGACCGCCCTCGGTGAGCAGCTGCAGCGGCAGCCCCTGCGGGTCGATCGCCGGGTAGTGCTCCAGCTGCCAGCCGTCCAGCGACAGCGACTGCCGGAAGTAGCCGGACCGGTAGAGCAGGCCGACCGCGACCAGCGGGACCCCCAGGTCCGACGCCGCCTTCAGGTGGTCCCCGGCGAGCACGCCGAGGCCACCGGAGTAGTTCGGCAGCACCTCGGAGACCCCGAACTCCATCGAGAAGTAGGCGATCGCCGAGGGCAGGCCGGCCGCCGCCCCGTCACCGTCCCCGGCGGCGGAGTACCAGCGGGGCTCGGTGAGGTAGCGGTCGAGGTCCGCGGACAGCTCCGCGACCTGCGCGGCGACCGTCTCGTCGGCGGCCAGCTCGGCGAGCCGGGAGTTCGGGATCTCGCCCAGCAGCCGGACCGGGTCCTGCCCGCACGCCTGCCAGACACCGGGGTCGAGCGAGGCGAACAGGTCCCTGGTGGGGGCGTGCCACGTCCACCGCAGGTTCGTGGCCAGTGTCTGCAGCGGGGCGAGCGGGCCGGGGAGCTGGGCACGCACGGTGAATCTGCGGAGGGCTCTCACCCGGCGAGAGTAGCGGGGACCCGGCGACACGCCCGCCTGCCCGCCCGGCCCCGGCGGGCGGGCGTCGGTAGGGTTGGCACATCGCAGATCCGGCTGGGTCGGTGCACGTCGAATCGGTTCCGAGGACGACGCGCGACGCCGCGGACCGAGTTCATTCCAGGTTCCTCGTGCAGGTGTGGCGGCATCCGCAGGGCGGCACCACACTGTTCCCGCACGGACGACTGCGAACCGACGGTGACGACGAGACGCGGCGACGCGGATGCTGGGGGTGGCGCCGATGACCGGTCGGCTCGGAATCGATGACGTGACGCCGTACGTGGAGACGGGGGACCCGTCGAAGGCCGTCGTCGACGAGGTCGTCCCGATCCGGGCCACGGTCTGGCGCGAGGGCCACGACGCCGTCGCCGCGAACGTCGTGCTCACCCCGCTCGGCCCCGACGGCGAGCCCGGTGAGTCCCGCTACGTCCGGATGCGCCCCGAGGGCACCGGGACCGACCGCTTCGTCGCGTTCGTCGCGCCGGACACCGAGGGCCGCTGGACGTTCCGGGTGGACGCCTGGAGCGACCCGTGGGCCACCTGGCGGTCCGGGATCGAGAAGAAGATCGAGGCCGGCCAGGGCCCCGACGAGCTGGCCAACGACCTGGAGGTCGGCGCCCGGCTGCTGTCCCGGGTCGGCCGCCGCCCGGCCGAGCAGGACACCAGGGACCTGCTGCTCGGTGCCGCCAACGCGCTGCGCGACACCGCCCTGCCGCTGCGCGCCCGGGTCGCCCCCGCCCTGTTCGAGGCCGTCGTCACGATCATGACCGAGCGCCCGGTGCGGGAGCTGATCACGCACGGCCCGCAGCGGGAGATCCACGTCGACCGCCGGCGCGCGCTGTTCGGTTCCTGGTACGAGTTCTTCCCCCGGTCCACCGGCGGCCGCGACGAGACCGGCCGCCCGGTGCACGGCACGCTCGCGACGTCGTCCAAGGAGCTGGACCGGGTCGCGCGGATGGGCTTCGACGTCGTCTACCTGCCGCCGATCCACCCGGTCGGCACGGTGCACCGCAAGGGCCGCAACAACTCCGTGCACGCCGAGCCGGGCGACGTCGGCTCGCCGTGGGCGATCGGCTCGGCCGCGGGCGGGCACGACGCCATTGATCCCGAGCTGGGTGACTTCGCCGACTTCGACGCCTTCGTCGCCCGCGCGAACGAGCTCGGCCTCGACGTCGCGCTGGACCTGGCGCTGCAGTGCGCCCCGGACCACCCGTGGGTCACCGAGCACCCGGAGTGGTTCACCGTGCGCCCGGACGGGACGATCGCCTACGCGGAGAACCCGCCCAAGCGCTACCAGGACATCTACCCGCTGAACTTCGACCGCGACCCGGACGGCATCTACGCCGAGTGCCTGCGGGTGGCCCTGAAGTGGGTCGAGCACGGGGTGACGATCTTCCGGGTCGACAACCCGCACACCAAGCCGCCGAACTTCTGGCACTGGCTGATCTGGGAGATCAAGCGCCGGCACCCGGAGGTGCTGTTCCTGGCCGAGGCGTTCACCCGGCCCGCGCGGCTGTTCGGCCTCGCCCGGCTCGGCTTCTCCCAGTCCTACACGTACTTCACCTGGCGCACGGAGAAGGAGGAGCTGGCCGACTTCGCGACGATGCACGCTGAGCACGCCGACGAGTGCCGGCCGAACGTCTTCACCAACACGCCGGACATCCTGCACGAGTCCCTGCAGACCGGCGGCCCCGCGATGTTCGCGATCCGGGCCACCCTGGCCGCCACGATGTCGCCGACCTGGGGCGTCTACTCCGGCTTCGAGCTGTACGAGGGCACCCCGGTCAAGCCGGGCAGCGAGGAGTACCTGGACTCGGAGAAGTACGAGCTGCGCCCGCGGGACTTCTCCGCGGCGCTGAACCAGGGCCGGTCCCTGGAGCCCTACATCACCCAGCTCAACGAGATCCGGCGCGCGCACCCGTCGCTGCAGCAGCTGCGGGAGGTGCACTTCCACGAGGTGGACAACGACGACCTGATCGCCTACTCCCGGCTCGACCCGGCCACCGGCGACCAGGTCCTGATCGTCTGCACCCTGGACCCGCACGCCCCGCAGGAGGGCACGATCAAGCTGGACATGCCGGCGCTGGGCCTGGACTACGCCGACGTGATCGACGTGGTCGACGAGGTCACCGACACCCCGTACAGGTGGGGCGAGTACAACTTCGTCCGGCTGGTCCCGGCCCAGCACGTGGCGCACATCCTGCGCCTGCCCGCCCGCACGCCGCTGATCTGATCCGAGCACACCCCGGGTCGGCGGGCCCGACCGTCACGCGTCGGCGGTGATGAACTGCGCTCGGACCATGTGCACGTAGAGCGGGGATTCCCGCAACAGCTCGGTGTGTCGTCCTGCGGCGACGATCCGGCCACGGTCCAGCACGACGATCCGGTCGGCGTCCTGGACGGTGGACAACCGGTGCGCGACCACGAGCGTCGTGCACTCGGCACGGAGCCCGGCGATGGTGCGCACCAGCAGCCGCTCGTTCTCGGGGTCCATCTGTGAGGTCGACTCGTCGAGCATCAGCAGCCGTGGGTGCTTGAGCAGCATCCGGGCGACGGCGATACGTTGACGTTCGCCACCGGAGAGCAACGCTCCGCCGTCCCCCACCTCGGTGCGCAGACCGTCGGGAAGACGGCTGACGAACCCGGTGAGGTTCGTGAGTTCCAGTACGCGGTCGATGTCGTCCGAGGTGCTGTGTGGCGCAGCGTAGGTCAGGTTGTCGAGCACCGTCCCGGCCATGACCGGGCTGTCCTGCTCGACGTACCCCACCAGCGTACGGCTCTCGGACACTCCCATGGAGCCGAGATCGCGGCCGAACAACTCGACGGTCCCGGCAGTCGGGACGTAGAGCGTGGAGAGGAGGGCCAGGACGGTGGATTTCCCCGCCCCCGACGGACCCACGAGCGCGGTGCACGAGAACTCGGGGAGTTGCAGTGACAGTTCCTGCAGCACCGGTTCCCGGCCCGGATACCCGAACGACACACCCGCCATGGTCACCGCGGGTGTGTCCGGCGTGCACGACCCGGCCGGCCGACGCGGCGGCGTGGCCGTCTCGTCACCGGGTTCGTCGAGCACCTGCCTGACCCTGTGGAATGCGGCGCGGCCCGCCTGCAGGTCGGTGAAGGCGGCGAACAGACCTGTCATCGGAACCACGAGGGTGAACAGGTAGAGCAGGAACGCGATCAGGGTGCCCGCCTCCAGGTCGCCCGTGGCGAGGCGGGCCCCGCCGACCGCGAGCACCAGCACGAGTGCACCCTGGACCGCGATCGCGGTGGCGGGGAGCAGCAGTGATTCGAGCTTCGCCTGGCGGACCCCTGCGTCGTAGGTCGCGTCGAGGTCCCTCCGCAGCGCGGTGTCCTCGCGGTCCTCGGCCTGACTGAGTTTCACGGTCCGCACCGCGCGCAGGGCCCGCTCCAGACCGGCGACCACGGCGCCGAGGCTACGCTGCGCGGTCATCGTGACGATCATGATCCGCACCGAGACGAGCCCGATCGCCACCACGGCGACGAGCAGGCAGCCGAGTGTGAGCGCGAGCAGGATCGGATCCAGTACGGCCATGATGACCAGCGAGCCCGCTGCGACGATCGTTCCCGACACGATCTCGGACAACGAGTTCGCCATCGCGGTCCGGACGGCGCCGGTGTCGGCACCGACCCTGGACAGGAGATCACCGGTCCGGTGTCGGTCATGCGTCGCGATGGGCCACCGGATGAGCCGTCCGACCATGGACCGGCGGAGGTGCAGCACCACGGTCTCACCCGTCCGGCCCAGCAGGTAGCTCTGGACGGCGCTCAGCAGCGCCTCGGCGAGGAAGACGCCGACCAGGATGAGGACCAGCGAGGCCAGCCCACGACCGGTGGTGACGCGATCGACGATCTCCTGAACGAGCAACGGAGTCACCAGTGAGCCTTTCCCAGTAGTGGGGAGCGGCTGGCGGCGACACGCCGGGGGCGTGGAGGTGCTCAACGAGGGTGCGGGACCCCGGTAGAAGAGGTCGGTCCGCTCAAAGATCGACTCACCACCGAGGTCCCGCGTGCCCGATCCTGTCACCTACACCGCCGTGCTCCCGATCGGGGAGCCCACCGCGTCCATGTTGTCGCGACTGTTGGCCGAGGAACGCCTCCGGCGCGGGACCCGGCGCGGGCGCCGCGCGCTGGACTGTGACCGCCACGCGGTGCTGGTGCTGCGCTGGTTCCTCGACGCCACCCGGGTCGCCCAGCTCGCCGCCGACAACCAGCTGAGCCTGTCGAGTACCTACCGCTACCTGCACGAAGGCATCGACGTCCTGGCCGCCGCCGCGCCTGGACTGCCCGGCGCGCTGCTCGCGGCCCGCACCGCCGGGCACACCCACGTTCACCTCGACGGCACCGTGATCCACACTGACCGCTCCCGCACTCCCGGACCGACCCCGGGAGTGGATCTGTGGTGGTCGGGCAAGCACCACGTCCACGGCGGGAACGTTCAGGTCCTCACCGCGCCTGACGGGTGGCCGTTGTGGACATCCCCGGTGCGCCCGGGCCGCGAGCACGACACCACCTGCGCCCGCGGCCACCCCGGCCTGCTCGACGCGATCGAGGACTGGACCGACGACACCCACGTCGTGCTCGCCGACCTCGGCTACGACGGTGAGAACACCCGCCTGACCTGCCCGTTCAAGACCCCCACCGGCGGTGGGCTGTCGGTGGACAAGCGCACCGTCAACACGCTGCACTCCGCCGTCAGGGCTGTGGCCGAACGCGGGAACTCCCTGCTCAAGACCACCTTCAAGGCGCTGCGTCGGGTCAGCTTCTGCCCCTGGCGGATCGGCGCGATCACCGCCGCCGCGCTCGTTCTCCTCCACGTCGAGCACGACCGAACCACATGATCAACCAGCACCTACTGGGAAAGGCTCAATGAGAGGTCGGATCATCTCAATAATCCGCCCGGAGAGCAACAGAGCAGAGTGGAATCGGCTGCCCGTCCTCGTCACCGCCGCCGATTCCGGTAGGCCGCCATCGCCCGGTTCGAGCGGGCGGGCGGTCCCGTCGGTCATAGGGATCGGTGCGCTGCCCCGGTGCCCGAAACCGGTAGGCGAGGTGCGGACTACGCGTCCGGGACCGCTTCCAGGACGACCGCAGCGGCGCGGAACGGGGGCATGTCGATCCGGAAGCCGTGCAGCTCGTCGACGGTGCCGACCTCCTCGCCGGAGAACAGGTCCACCACGGTCGCGCCGGGGGCCAGCTCCTCGGAGCGGACGAACGCGTCGACGTGCTCGTCGGCGAAGTTCAGCACCGTGGCCTGGGTCCGGCCGTCGTCCAGGCGGTGCACCATGACCAGCAGCCCGCGGTGCGACACGTCCGGGACGTCGACCTGCTGCGCCGTCGCCACCGAGCAGTGCCTGCGCACCGCGAGGATGGCCTGCATCTGCCGGGCGAAGCTGGTCTCGTCGGCCAGCTGCTCGGGCAGGCTCCCGTAGAGGCTGCGCCCGCGCGGCATCCCGGACGCCGACCGCTCGGCGTCCGGGCGGTGTCCCATCAGGTCGTGCGCCGGCCGGGAGATCCACCGGGTGTCACCGGACGCGAGCAGGTCCGGCACCTCCTCCGGCGGCAGCGTCAGCATGCCGAGCAGGTCCCAGCCGGACAGCGCGAACACCCCGGGCTGGAACGCGTTGAACATGACCAGCAGCAGGTGCACCCGCCGGATCCGCTCGACGTCGTCGGGGCCGATGTCGTCCAGCGCGGACACCCCGAGGGACGCGGCGATCACGGTCGCCGTGGTGCAGGCGATCCCGTTCGTCGTGAAGATCAGGTTGTACGGGGCGCCGGCCCCGGTGAGGTGGTCGCAGAGGTCCCGGCGGATCGCGTCGGCCAGGTCACCGCCGCGCACCTCCTCGCCGCGGAAGGCGAACAGCTCGTCGGCGTGCCCGGCGGTCCAGTGCACCAGCTCGTAGGTGAGCTCGTCGTGGTTCTGCAGCGCGTGCACCAGCGACGCCGGGTCGACGCCGAGGTCCAGCGCGGTGCGCAGGGTCAGCCGCAGGAACTCGGTGTCCGCGGTCGCCAGCGCGTGGTGGTAGGCGGGCCGGTTGATGAAGTCGTAGGACAGGTCGGCGCCGGCCTCGGAGGTGACCTTGATGTCGTCGACGGTGAGGTTCAGCTCCTGGAAGGTGAACCCGCCGACCTTGCGCACCATCGAGGCGATGAGGTGGTTCGCCGCCTCGGACAGCGGGTGTCCCTCGGACCAGCCCGGTGCCCCGCCGCCGGCCTTCTCGACGCCGAGGAAGCCGTTCGCGTCGAGCCGCAGCGCCCCCGAGCCGAGGTCGGCGAGGGAGTGCAGGGCGTCGCCGATCACCATGCGCATCCCGGCGAACGTCGGGTCCAGCCAGTTCACCGACGGCTGGCCGTCCTTGAAGTAGTGCAGGTAGACCCACCTCCGGACGACGCCGTCGACGCCGGTGACCTCGGTCGTCGCCGACCAGTTGGTCTCCTTCACACCCTCCCGGTAGAAGATCACCCGCTGCAGCCGCCCGACGATGTAGCCGGCCTTCTCCAGCGCCTCCTCGGTGGCCGCGTCGAGGTTCACCGAGTCCCGGCCGGGCGGCACCTCGGGCAGCGTGTGCCAGTCGGCGGGCTCGATCTCGACCATGTGGTAGACGCCCGGGTAGTCGCCGTAGGCGATCTCGGCGAGCCGGAAGTCCGGGCCCTTGCCGGTGTGCCCGGGGACGATGTCGTCGATGATCGTCCCGCCGTGCCAGGTGGCGGTGGCGCACATGGCCCGGAACTCGTCCTCGGTGCCGAAGACCGGGTCGAGCTCGTTGGAGATCCGGTCGAAGTGGCCGTCCACGCTCGGCGTCGGCTGCCATCCGGAGAGCCCGCCGGCCTTCTTCACCGGCCCGGTGTGCACGGCCTCGATGCCGATCGTCTCGAACGCCTGCCACAGCTCGGCGTCCCCGAGCGCGCCCAGGAACGACGTCCCGTGCGGGGTGATCAGCGAGATCGGGTAGGCGGTGAACCACACCGATGCCGTCTCCACCGCGTGCCGGGGGCCCGGGCTGGCGTACGGGTTCTGCCACATCGAGCCCTGGCCGGAGAACTGGCGGGCCAGCTCGTCGGCGTGGCCGAGCATCGACTGGGACAGCAGCCAGGACACGTAGACCGGGTTCTCGCCGGACGCCGGCCCGTCCTGGGCCACCGACCGGCGACGCACCGTCGAGCGCACCCGGGCCCGGTGGCGGAGCGTGCTCGGCCGTGCCTCGTGGTAGTACTCGGCGAAGTTGACCTCCGGCGCCCCGGCCGGGTCGGTGGCGTCGGTGGGCTCCGTGGCCCCGTTCTCGGCCATGGGCTCTCGCTCGGTCACGCCGCCGGTCCTCCGGATCGGTATCGGTGTCGGGTGGGCCGTCTGCGGCGACCCACGCCGGGGGCACGGGCACCGACCTCAGTATGGGTTTCCGGGCACGAACGTGCCTGGCGGGAGCGCTGGTCCGAGGGGGCGATCACCCGTGACCGTCGGGAGCTCGTTCGTTGCGGAGAGTACCAGCGGCACGGGTCCGCACCGGGCCCGGACCACCCGCTCCGGATAGGGTCGACGACGTGGCCGTCCCGCCGTGTGCGCCCGGCCGCAGCGGGAAGTCGGCCGGGCCGGCCAGAACCGGCAGGAGGAGGACGACGAGTGGGTCCGACCGGAGCATCCGAGCACGTCACGACGCCCGACAGCGGCCCGGCAGGGGTGGCGGACGGGTCCCTCACCGGACTGCTCGCCGACTGGCTGCCGCAGCGCCGGTGGTTCGCCGAGAAGGGCCGGCCGCTGCGCGGGGTCCGGATCGCGGCCCGGCACCCGCTGCCCGTCCCCGACGGACTGCTCGGCCTGGACCTGCTGGTGCTCGCCGTCTCCTTCGACGACGACGGCCCGGACCGCCACTACCAGCTCCACCTGGCCCGGGCCCGGACCGCCCCGGACGGCACGGCCCCGATCGGCACCCTCGGCGACACCGACGACACGACCGGCACCGACGGCGGAGCCGGCATGAGCGGCACCGACGGCGGAGCCGGCACGGGCCGCGGCGAGCACGCGGTGCTGTTCGACGGTCTGCACCACCCGGCCGTCACCGGCTGGATCCTGCGGGCCATCGCCGGCTCGACGACCACCGGGGACCTGAGCTTCGTCCCGGAGCCCGGCGCGGAGCTGCCGCTGACCGAGACCGGCCGGGTGGTCGCCGCGGAACAGTCCAACACCTCGGTCCGCTGGGGCGAGCGCTCCATCCTCAAGACCTACCGGCGGCTGTCCCCCGGCCCGAACCCGGACCTGGAGCTGCACCGCGCGCTCCGGGCGTCCGGGTCGACCGCCGTGGCGTCGCTGCAGGGCGCCGTCGAGGGGGCCCTGGACGGCGAGCCCGCCACCTACGGGCTGCTCCAGGAGTTCGCCGCGGGATCCGCGGACGGCTGGGAGCTCGCCACCGGCGCGGTGCGCGACGGCTCCGACTTCACCGGTGACGCGCACGCGCTGGGCCGGGCGCTCGCCGCGATCCACACCGACCTGCGCGCCGGGCTCGGCGCGGGCGAGGCCGACCCGGCCGCGATGGCGGCCTACTGGCGGTCCCGGCTCGACGCCGTCGCCGGGCAGGTGCCGGTGCTCGCGCCGCACGTGCCGGCGATCCGCGCCGTGTACGACGAGGTCGCCGCGCTCGGGGCCCCGGTCGCGGTCCAGCGGGTGCACGGGGACCTGCACCTCGGGCAGACCCTGCGCCGGCCCGACGGCAGCTGGCTGGTCATCGACTTCGAGGGTGAGCCGGCCGCCACCCCGCAGGAGCGCCGGGCACCCGACGCCGCGGTCCGCGACGTCGTCGGCATGCTCTTCTCGTTCGACTACGCGGCCTTCCACCACCTGCTGGTGCGTCCCGACACGCCCGGCGCAGGTCTCGGTTCGGACACCGCCGGGTCGCGGGCGGCGCACGACTGGTCGGCCCGCAACCGGGACGCGTTCTGCACCGGCTACGCCGACCGGGCCGGCTCCGACCCCCGCGAGCAGCGGGCGCTACTGCGCGCCTTCGAGATCGACAAGGCCGTCTACCAGGTGCTCTACGAGACGCGCAGCCGTCCGACCTGGTTGCCGATCCCGCTGGCCGCGATCGCTTCTATCACGGAAGGGCCGTCGGCGTAACCCGGCAGTCACCGGACCTTCGCGAGTTCGACGCCCGGGCAACGCCCGACCCACCGGGCACGGTGCCGCGGGATCGTGGAATCCTCCGAGAAGGAGGATTGACCATGACACGACGACCCCGGGCGTTCCCATGGCGTCGGCTGTGACCGTCGCGTCCCCGGTGCCCGACGACGTGCTCGGCCTGGCGTTCGGGCCGGGGGCCGGCACCGTCGGCGTCGTGCTGGCCGCGATCGCGGTCGGGGTCGTCCTCGAGGGTCCCGTCGTCACGGTCGTCGGCGGCTCGCTCGCCGGTGCCGGTCTGCTCGACTGGTGGGCGGTCTGGCTCGTCGCGCTGGCCGCGGACGTGGTGTCGGACACCGTGTTCTACCTCATCGGACGCGGCGGCCGACGACCGCGGGTGGCACCACTGCTGCTGCGCCTCGGGCTCACCGCCCGGCGCCGGGAGGCGTTGCGCGCCAAGGTCGGACAGAATCTCGGTCAGGTCGTGGTCGGGGCGAAGCTGGTCGACCTGGGGGCGATCCCGGCGTTCCTCGCCATCGGGCTCGCCGGCGTCGGGTTCCCCCGGTTCCTGGCCTGGACCTCCGGCGTCGCCGCCGTGCGGGTGGCGGTCCTGGTCGGGATCGGCGTCTGGGTGGGTGGCCGGTTCGCCTCCGAGCTGGCCGACCGGCCCTGGATCATCGTGGCGGTCGGGGCCGGTACCGGCCTCGTCCTGATGGCCGGACGTGCACTGTGGATGCGCGCCGCGGCCTCGCGGAAGGAGAACGCGTGCGCGTCCTGATTGGCGCCGACACCTGGACACCGAACGTGAACGGTGCCTGCTACGCCGCCCGCCGGCTCGCCGCGGGGCTCGCCGAGCGCGGGCACGAGGTGCACGTCGCGGCACCGTCGGTCGGGTTCCGGAGCCGGCCGGCCGAGCAGGTCGGGCCGATCACCGAGCACCGGATCCGCTCGGTGCCGGTCCCGCGGCCGACCGGTTTCCGGATCTGCCCGCCGCCGGGGCTGCGGCAGACCGCCCGGGCGGTGCTGCGCCGGGTCCGGCCGGACGTCGTGCACGTCCAGAGCCACATGATCCTCGGCCGGATGCTGCTGACCGCCGCACAGGACCTCGGTATCCCCGCGGTCGCGACGACGCACATGATCCCGGACAACATCCTGCCGGCGATCAGCTTCCTGCACCTGCCGCCGTCGCAGCTCAAGCGGTTGTTCTGGTGGGACGCGACCCGGGTGCTGCGCCGGGCGGGCATCGTCACCGCACCGACCCCGCACGCCGCGACGCTCGCCGAGACCCACGGCGTGCCCGGGCCGGTGCTGCCGGTCTCGAACGGCCTCGACACCGCCCGGTTCCGGCCCGACACCTCCGGCCGGGGCGCGGCCTTCCGGGCCCGGCACGGCGTGCCGGACGGGCCGCTGCTCGGCGTGGTCGGGCGGCTCGACCACGAGAAGCACGTGGACGAGATCGTCCGGGCGCTCGCGGTCGTCCGGCGCACCGTCACCGACGCGCGGCTGCTCGTGGTCGGCGAGGGCGACGACGAGAACCGGGTGCGCGCCACCGTCCGCGGCTGCGACCTCGGCGACGCGGTGACCTTCACCGGCCGGCTGCCCGACGACGAGCTCGCCGACATCTACGCCGCGGTCGACGTCTTCCTCAACGCCGGGACGGCCGAGCTGCAGAGCCTGGTCACCCTGGAGGCCATGGCGACGGCCCGGCCGGTCGTCGCCGTCGACGCCGGGGCGCTGCCGCACCTCGTCCGGCACGGGGAGAACGGCTTCCGCTACCCGCACGGCGACGTCGACACCCTCGCCCGGCGCGTGGTGCAGGTGCTGACCGACCCGGCCGCCGCGGCCCGGATGGGCGACGCGGGCCTGCGGATCGTCGCCGAGCACACGATGCCCGCCACCCTGGACGCGTTCGAGGCGATCTACGCCGCGCAGCGCGCCACCGTGCTCCCGGACACCCGCCGGCGGGCCCCGGACCGGACCGGGCTGCTGCGGACGGGCCGGGACGGCTGAGCCGGGTGCACATCGCGTTCTTCTCCGACCAGCACCCGGCCACCCTCGGCGGGCTGCAGGTGTCGATGGGCCTGCAACGGGAGTACCTGGAGCGGGCCGGGCACACCGTGACCGTCTGCGCGCCCACCGCGCGGCGGACGCCGTCGGCCCGCTACCGGCGCGACGACGACGTCCTGCTGCCCGCGGCCCCGGCCGGCGAGTACTCGTTCGCGGTGGCCGGAGCCGCCGCCGACCGGGCCGCCGACCGCGGCTTCGCCGGGCGGCCCCCGGTGGACGTCGTGCACGTCCAGGCCGACTTCTGGGGGGCGTGGACCGGCTACCGGTTCGCCCGGCGGCACGGGCTGCCGGTGGTGCACACCATGCACACCAACGTCGAGGTCGGGCTGCCGGCCGTCATGCCGCTCCCGCGCGCGGTGCTGCGGATCATGTACGCCGCGCACCGGCACCACCTGCGCTGCGGGCCGGTGCGCGACGTCGCCGGCTACGTCCGGGCGTTCGACTCCGCCGCCGCGGCGGTCGTCGTCCCGAGCAGCCACTTCGCCGACCGGCTCGCCGGCTACGGGGTGCCGCGGCGCCCGCACGTCGTCCCGACCGGCGTCGACGACGACCGGGTCGCCGTGCTGCTCGCCGAGCCGCGGGCACCGCGCCCCCGTCCGCTGCTGGTGTGGCCGGGCCGGGTCAGCCGGGAGAAGCGGCTCGACGAGTTCCTCGACGCGTTCGCCCGCTCGGGGGCCGACGCCGACCTGCACGTCTACGGTGGCGGGACCGATCTCGGGCGCTGCCGCGCACTGGCCGGCCGGCTCGGGATCGCCGACCGGGTGTGGTTCGCCGGGACCGTCTCGCACGACACCGTCCTCGGCGCGATGCGGCACGCCGACCTGGTGGTGCAGAGCTCGCTGGACTACGAGACCCAGGGCCTGACGGTGTACGAGTCGGTCGCCCTCGGCACGCCGGTGCTGCTGCGCGACCCGGCGATCGCCAGGGACGTGCCGCGGGCCTGGTGCCACGTCGCGGCCGGCACCGGCGTGGACGCGCTGGCCGCCGGGATCACCGACGCCCTCGCGAGCGGCCCGCCCGGCGCGGACCCGCCCACCGAGTTCGCCCAGAGCCGGCTCACCGCGCGGCTCGTCGCGCTCTACCGCGAGCACACCGACGACACCGGAGCCCCCCGTGCAGCGTGAGCCCTCCCCCGCCCCGCTCGTCGTCGAGGCCGCCGGGAGCCGCACCGCCGTGTACGCCTACGGGCCGCCGGACGCACCGGCCGTGCTCGCCGTGCACGGCTTCCGCGGCACCCACCTCGGGCTGGAGCCGCTCGCCCGCGCGCTGGCCGCCCGGGGGCTGCGGGTGCTCGTCCCGGACCTGCCGGCCGCCGGGGCGTCCACCCCGCTGCCCGGGCGGCACGACGTCGACGGCCACGCCGCCTGGCTGCTCGCGCTGTCCGAGCGCCTCGGCACCCCGCCGGTGCTGCTCGGGCACTCGTTCGGGTCGGTCGTGGTGGGCGCGGCCGTCGCCCGCGGGATCGGGCACCGGGCCGTCGTACTGGTCAATCCGATCGCCACCGACCCGCTGGCGGCGAACCGCCGGGGCGCGGTGGCCGTCACCCGGCTGTACTACGGGCTGGTCCGCAGGCTGCCGGCCCGGCCGGCGCGGGCCCTGCTCGCGCACCGGCTGGTCGCGGTGCTGACCAGCGAGCTGATGGCCACGAGCACCGACCGCGGGCACCGGCGCTGGATGCGCGCCGAGCACGTCCGCCAGGCCGACATGTTCGCCGGCCGCGACCCCGTCCTGGAGGCGTTCGCCGCGTCCACCGACGCGACGGTGCGCGACCACGCCGGCGCGTTCGGCGCACCGACGCTGCTGGTCGCCGGCGAGCGCGACGACCTCGGGCCGGTGCCCGCCCAGGAGGCGCTGGCGGCGCTCGTCCCGGACGGCTCGCTGGTCGTCCTGCCCCGGGTGGGGCACCTGATCCACTTCGAGGCGACCGAGGAGGCCGCCGACGCCGTGGCGGGGTGGCTGCCGCAGCACGCCGGGGCGGCGGACCCGATCGAGGACCGGTAGCGCGGCCGTCGGGCGAACCCCGGACGTCGATCCGGCAACGGTGACCGCCCGCGGTCGGCGGGGGTCCGCGGGGGCCAGTACGGTTCCGCAGGTGACCTCCGGAGAGCAGCAAGCGCAGCACGCACAGCACACGCTGCGAGAGAGCGCAACGGCCCCTGTGCCCGCGCCCGATCCGGCTCCCACCCATGCGCCCGACCAGGCGACGACGGACCGGCTCCTGGGCGGCGCGCACCACGACCCGCACTCGGTGCTGGGCGCGCACCCGCACACCGACGGCACGGTGGTCCGGGTCCTGCGGCCGCACGCCACCGCGGTCGCCGTGCTCCCCAACGGCGAGCGCGAGCTGGCCTGCGAGCTGACGAAGGTGCACGACGCCGGGCTGTACTCCGGCATCGTCCCCGGCTCCGGCGGCGACTACCGGCTGCTCGTGACCTACGCCGACGGCGAGGAGCACGTCGTCGACGACCCGTACCGCTGGCTGCCGACGCTCGGCGAGATGGACCTGCACCTGATCGGCGAGGGCCGCCACGAGCGGCTCTGGGACGCGCTCGGCGCCCACGTGCGTGACTACGACACGGCGTCCGGCCCGGTCTCCGGGACGAGCTTCGCGGTCTGGGCCCCGAACGCCCGCGGCGTCCGGGTCACCGGCGACTTCGACGGCTGGGCCGGCTGGGCGCTGCCGATGCGCTCGCTGGGCACGTCGGGGGTGTGGGAGATCTTCCTCCCGGGCGTCGGCGTCGGGAGGCGCTACAAGTTCCGCGTGCTGGGCCCGGACGGCCGGTGGCGGGACAAGGCCGACCCGATGGCGTTCGCGACCGAGATCCCGCCGCAGACGGCGTCGGTCGTCACCCGGGACGTCCACGAGTGGGCCGACGGCGAGTGGATGACCGCCCGGGCCACGCGGACGCCGCACTCCGAGCCGATGAGCGTCTACGAGATGCACCTCGGGTCCTGGGTCCCGGGGCTGGACTACCGCGAGATCGCCGAGCGGCTCGTCGACTACCTCGACGGCACCGGCTTCACCCACGTCGAGCTGCTGCCGGTGGCCGAGCACCCGTTCGGCGGGTCCTGGGGCTACCAGGTGACCTCCTACTACGCGCCGACGTCCCGGTTCGGCACGCCCGACGACTTCCGGTACTTCGTCGACCGTCTGCACCGGGCCGGTTACGGCGTCCTGGTCGACTGGGTGCCCGCGCACTTCCCGCGTGACGAGTGGGCGCTGGCCCGCTTCGACGGCACGGCCTGCTACGAGCACGCCGACCCGCGCCGGGGCGAGCAGCCCGACTGGGGCACCCTCGTGTTCGACTTCGGCCGCAACGAGGTCCGCAACTTCCTGGTCGCGAACGCGCTGTACTGGCTGGAGTCCTTCCACATCGACGGGCTGCGGGTCGACGCCGTCGCCTCGATGCTCTACCTCGACTACTCCCGTGCTGACGGCCAGTGGCTGCCCAACGTCCACGGCGGCCGGGAGAACCTGGACGCGGTGGCGTTCCTGCAGGAGATGAACGCGACCGTCTACCGGGAGCACCCGGGCGTCGTCACGATCGCCGAGGAGTCGACGGCCTGGCCCGGCGTCACCCGGCCCACCTACATGGGCGGCCTCGGCTTCGGTCTCAAGTGGAACATGGGGTGGATGCACGACACCCTCGACTACCTGGCGCGCAACCCCGTGCACCGCAGCTACCACCACAACCAGATGACGTTCTCCCTGATGTACGCGTTCAGCGAGAACTACGTGCTCCCGATCAGCCACGACGAGGTCGTGCACGGCAAGGGCTCGCTCTGGACCCGGATGCCGGGCGACTCCTGGAACAAGGCCGCCGGGATCCGGGCGCTGCTCGCCTACATGTGGGCGCACCCGGGCAAGCAGCTGCTGTTCATGGGCGGCGAGTTCGGCCAGGAGCGGGAGTGGTCCGAGCAGCGGTCGCTGGACTGGCACCTGCAGTCCGAGGAGCCGCTGCACGGCGGGATCACGACGCTGCTCGGTGACCTCAACACGGTCTACCGCGACCGGTCGGCGCTGTGGTCGCGGGACACCACTCCGGACGGGTTCGCCTGGATCGACGCGAACGACGCCCAGGGCAACGTGTTCTCGTTCCTGCGCCACGGGGTCGACGCCGACGGCCGCCCCACCGTGCTGGCCTGCATCGCCAACCTCTCCGGCGGCCCGCGGGAGGACTACCGGATCGGGCTCCCGTTCGCCGGGAACTGGACCGAGCTGGTCAACACCGACGCCGTCAGCTACGGCGGGTCGGGGGTGGGCAACCTCGGCCGGGTCCGCGCCGAGCAGGTGATGTGGCACGGGCAGCCCGCGTCGGCGGTGCTGCGGCTCCCGCCGTCGGGTGTGCTGTGGCTGGTGCCGGAGGAGGGCGGCGGCCCCGTCACGACCGCCGCGGCGACCGCGGGGGCCGGGTCGGCCGTCCCGCCGCCGCTGCCGGCCGGGCGGCGTCCCGCGGACCCCGACGACACCGACGTCGAAGCCCCGGTCACCCCGGCCGACGGCTACCGCGCGTCCATCCCCGCCCCCACGGTGGCCCCGGACACCGCATCGGCCCCGGAACCCACGGCCCCCTCCGGCACCGGCACGTCGTCCGGCACCGGAGCGGCGTCCGGCGCCGAGGCGGCATCCGGCACCGAGGTCTGGTCCGGTACCGAGGCGGCGTCCGGCACCGAGGTGTCTCCTGTGACCGGGACGTCGCCCGGGACGGGGACGGCCTCCGGCATCGATGCGCCCTCCGGCATCGATGCGCCGTCCACGGACGACGCGACGCCCGCTCCCGGGTCGACGTCCGGGACCCCGGCGACCGGCGAGCGGTCCAGCGTCACCCCGGCCGACGGCACCGTCGGGACCCGGGCGATCCGCAACGGCTCGTTCGTCAACGGGACGTCGGGCACCGGCACCTCGGAGACCGGCAGCACCGGACGCGACTGACGCTCCGCGGTTCCGGGCCGTCCCGCACGGTCCGGAACCGGCCGCGTCCCGTGACCGGGATCGGGTACCCAGCACCTCGCCACGACGCCCCGATCCGCCGCGCTCAGCGCGCCCGTGCCGGCACGGCCCGCGGCACGGCGAGCACCGCGACCGCGCCGAGCGCGGCCACCGCGGCGAACGCGAAGAAGCCCCACGGGTAGGCGAGCCCGGCCGAGAGCAGCCCGCCACCGAGCAACGGGCCGCTGATCGCCCCGAGCCGGCCGATCCCGCTGGCCGCACCGAGCGCCGACGCCCGCGCGTGGTCCGGGTAGTGCTGGCTGACGTGCGCGTACACCAGCACCTGGGCGCTGAACACGAACACCCCGGCGAGCAGCACGCTCAGGTAGATCCCGGCACCGGGCAGCGGCACCGCGAGCAGGGCCAGGAACAGCGCGCCGCCCGCGAACCAGGCCGGCGTCGCGGCGCGGACCCCGGTGCGGTCGGCGACCCGCCCCGCCACCAGCAGACCGGCGATCGCCCCGATGTTGAGCACGAGCAGCTGGGCCAGCGCGGCCCCGAGGCCGTAACCGGCCGCCCGCATGATCTCCGGCAGCCAGGTGTTGAGGCCGTACACCAGCAGCAGCCCCATGAACGACGCCACCCAGAACGCCACCGACGAACGCAGGTAGCCGTCCCGGACGAGCTGGGCCACCGGATTGCGGGACCGGGCCGCTCCCGTGGCTGGCGGGGGCTGCGGCCGGGAGTCGGGCAGGTACCGGGCCAGCAGCGGGACCAGGACGAGCGCCGGCAGCGCCCCGGCCACGAACATCGCCCGCCAGCCCCAGACCGGGATGAGCAGGATCCCGAGCAGCGATGTCGCGACGGCACCCACGTGGTACCCCGTCATCAGCGCCGTGGTGGCGCTGCCGCCGCGGCCGGACCGGCCATACTCGTTGACCATCGCCAGCGCGACCGGCAGCACCCCGCCGAGGCCGAGTCCCGCGAGGAAACGCAGGGCACCGAAGGTCCACGGCCCGGTCGCCACGGCGCAGAGCAGGGTCAGAACCGAGAACGACACGACGGTGGCGAGCATGGCACGCCGGCGGCCGAGAAGATCCGCCAGCGGCCCGGCCGAGAGCGCCCCGACCATCACGCCGAGCAGCCCGGCCGTCGAGACCAGTGACGCCGTCGCCGGGGTCAGGCCCCAGGCCGGTTCGTCCAGCAGCGACGGGAGGACCACCCCCAGCACGACGAGATCGAAGCCCTCCAGGGCCACCGCCGACCAGCACAGCGGTGCCACCCAGCCCGTGCGGCCGCCTCCACCCGGTTCGGTCATCCGCGCGCCTCCTCGCCCGTCGGTGGCGCGCACTGTGCCCGACTAGCCCGGCGCGCGCCCCCGCTTCCGCAGAACGGAAACCCGCTGGTGCCTCCGGGGCCGCCGCCGTCGCCGGACGGAGCAACGCCCACCACGTCACGAGCAGCACCACCGAGTAGGACGCCCGGCCCAGCGGGGTCAGCCAGCCACCGTCGGGCCAGAGGTCGGCCCAGCTCACCGGGACCAGCGCCACGGCCATGACCGCCGTGACCACCCGGCGCCGGGTGTCCCCCGGCCGGCCGGCCGCGAACAGGATCAGCAGCCCCGGCCAGAGCAGCAGCAGGTAGTTGTGCCAGGCGATCGGGGCGGCGAGCAACCCGGTGGCGAGGACGGCGAACGGTGCGGTCCCGGCCGGGCCGGTCCCGGCCGCCGTCATCGCTCCGGCGGTCCGGGTGCGCCGGGCGTAGTACGCCAGGGTGCCCACCAGAAGCAGCGCACCGACGCCCGTCCCGACGACCGTGGGCAGCCCCCAGCGCAACGCCTGCCCGGGCAGCGACGCGTTGTCCATCGTCGGCCCGACCGGCTCGGACGCCGCCATCGCCAGCCACTGGAACGCCGTGGGCCAGCCGGCGACCGCGACCCCGAGCACCGTCGCCGCGGCCGCCGCGCCGATCCCGGTCGCCGCCGGCCCCCACCGCCGCTGGACGACGGCGAGCAGCAGCAGCGGGGCGAGCGACGGCTTCAGCGCGACGGTGACGCCGTAGCACGCGGCCGCCAGCAGCGGGTGCCCGCGACGCTCGGCGACCCACCCGGCGACCAGTCCGGCGAGCAGCACCGGGTAGATCTGCCCGAGCAGCAGCGAGCCGTGCAGCGGGGAGGACGCCAGCACCGCGCCGGTCGCCGCGAGCGTCCGGGCCCGGCCGAGCCGCAGCTCGTGGCCGACCAGCAGGATCGAACCGGCCACCAGGACGACCGACAGCGCGGTGAGCACCCGGTACCCGGTGACCGGGTCGAGCGCTCCGAGCGGCGCCAGCAGCACCGAGAGCAGGGGCGGGTTGAGATTGTGCAGCCGCGCGTCGGTGGTGTAGATCGCCGAGCCGCCGACCCCGTGGGTGACGAGTGCGTGGGCGGAGCGCCAGAACGTGTCGAAGTCGACGTGCATCGTCGGGACGTCCGGCGACGGGATCCAGCGCAGCAGTGGCGCCGGGCCGAGCAGGAACAGCAGCGCGGCGGTCACCACGGCGGCGACGGTCACGAACGGCGCGATCCGGTGCACGGCCCGCCGGACGCGGTGCGCCCGTCCCGGTCGGGACCACCGGCCCGACGTCCGCCCGGCGTCGGCGACCGCCCCGCCGCTCACGGGCCCGCCACCGGCGCGCTGCTCACGGGTCCACTGCTCACGGGTCCACTGCTCGCGGCCCCGCCACCGTCCCGCGGCACGGCTCCCACCGTCCGGCCGATCACAGCTCGGCCACGGTCCGGCTGGTCACGGCGAGGGGCTCCGCCGCCCGGGCACCGGTACCGCCCGCCGCGCCCGGCTCAGAACAGCGCGCGGGCGAGTGCCCGGCGCGCGGTGCTCACCCGCTGGTCGTCGGACGGGAACAGCTCGAACAGCTCGACGAGGTGCCCGCGGGCGCGGTCACGGTCGTCGCCGGCGGTCCGGGCCACGGTGTCCACCAGCCTGCTGAACGCCTGCTCGACCCGGTCCGCCGCCAGCTCGGCGTTGGCGGCGGCGATCTGGGCGTCGACGTCGTCGGGCGCGGCGTCGGCGCGCTCGATCGCCGACGGGTCGGCCTGCTCGGAACGGGCCAGGAACCGCACCTGCGCGAGCGCGGCCTTCGCCTGCTCGTTCGCCGGCTCCGCGTCCAGGATCGCCTGGTAGGCGGCCTCGGCGGCGGCGTAGTCGCCCTGCTCCACCGCGTCCTCCGCCGCGGTGAACCGGGGGTCCTCCGGCTCCTCCTCGGGCTCGGCGGACGCGTCGGCCCCGGCGGCGGCCCGCTGCTCGCCCTCGGCGATCGCGGGCATCCGGTCGCGCAGCGCGTCGAGCAGCGAGGCGACCCACTCCGCCGCCCGGTCGTCCGGGATGGCGCCGTTGACCGCGTCGGCCGGCTGACCGCCGACCAGGACGACGATCATCGGGACCTGCTGGACGCGGAACGCCTGGGCGATCCGCGGCTGGGTGTCGATGTCGACCCGGGCGAGCAGCCAGGCGCCGCCACCGGCCGCGGCCAGCCGCTCCAGCTCGGCGGACAGCTGCTCCTCGCGCGGGTACCGGCTCGCCCACAGCTCGACGACGACCGGGACCTGCAGCGACGGTTCCAGGACCTCGTCCTGGAAACCCTGCTCGGTGGCGTCGACGACGTACGGACCACCGGCGGCCTGGTCGCCACCGGCGGCCGGCGCACCGCCGGACGGCTGCTTGCCGGCCGACTCGGCCCGCGCCTTCAGGCCGGAGAGATCGACCGCTCCGGCCATGGCCGACGACATCGCCGCACGCTGGGCCGCCTGACGAGGATCTGGGCGAGACACGCCGACCATCCTTCCACGCACCCGCCCGGTCCGTGCGGCGCCCCGGCCCCGGTGGCGCGCCCGCGGGATCCCACCGGCCCACCCGCGAGTCCACGATCACCGGACCGGCGGAGCATCACCGGCTCCGGACGCTCGTTGAACACGGTGAACCACCCCAACGGTGACCCTGTGTCACGAGTGTGACGCGGTACATCCATGATGTGCCCTGCCCGAGACGATCAGTGAGACACCGGTCCGCGAGTACCGGTGAACGACGGAGGACATCCGAAGATGAGCAACGTCCAGACCGCTGCCAAGCCGGTCATCGCGTACGTGTCGCTGGCGCTGGGCGCCCTCGGCGTGATCGCCGGGCTGCTGCCGATCCCGCTCGCCGCCTGGATCCTGGGCGCCGCCGGTCTCGTCACCGGCTTCCTGGCGTTCCGCCAGCCCGGGACCGCGAAGCTCGGCCAGTTCGGCATGGCGCTCGGCTTCGTGTCGATCCTGGTGGGGGTCTACACCTTCACCAGCTACATCGCGGGCTGAGCCCACCGCGGGCGATGCGGCCCGCAGCACGTCATCGGCCGGCGGCGGATCCCGCCGCCGGCCGGTGCGACCGCCGACCGGCGGCGGCGCGATCGCCGGCCGCGGGCCGTCCTCGTCACGGTGACCCGGGCGCGGCGCCGTCCGTGGCGAGCCCGGCGATCAGCCCGGCCAGCTCGACCGGCCTGGTGAGCATGGGGAAGTGCCCACCCGGCAGCTCGACGACCTCTGCCACCCCGGGCCCGATCCCGCCGGCGGCGCGCCGCCCGGCCGCGGGGGCGACCACGCGGTCGCCCGCGCACACCACCGCGACCGTGCGGACCCGCGGCCACGCCGCGAGCGGGCACGGCTCGGTGAGCAGGGTCCAGTCCTGCGCGCGCAGACCGCCCGCCGCGCCCGCGACCACCGCATCGGCGTCCGCGGCGAGAGCGACGGCCGCAGCGGGACCGGCGACCGCCCCGGCGGGAGCGACGGCCGTTCCTGCGGGGCCGGCGACCGTCGCGGCGGGCCCGGCGACCGCCCCGGCGGCTCCGGCGGCCAGCTCGTCGGCCACGCCGCGGTAGAGACCGGCCGCCACGGTCGCCGCGTCCGGCCACCGGGTCGTCCGCCCCTCGCCGCGCCGGACGCCCGCGTCGTACCCGGGCACGAGCAGGTCCGGCTCGGCGCGCAGCACCTCGGCGAACGCCCGGCCGGGCCGGGGCAGGAACGCCCCGACCAGGACGAGCGCGCGCACCCGCCGCGGGCCCAGCCGGTCCGCGGCGACCGTGGCGACCAGCCCGCCCAGCGAGTGCGCGACCAGGACCACGGGCGGGCCGTCCGTTCCCGGCCCGATGGCGGCGAGCACCGCGTCGACGTACTCGCGGTGCCCGGCCCGCGGCGTGTCCGACGGGAGGTCCGGCGCGGCCACCGCCGCCCCGGACCGCTCCAGCTCGGCGGCGACCGGCGCCCAGCACGCGCCCCGGTGCCAGGCCCCGTGCACGAGGACGACCCGCGCCGGCTCCCCCGGGGTCACCCGGTGCCCTCCCGCAGGTGCTGCTCGACCCGGTCCACCTTCGCCCGCAGCTGCCCCTGGTGCCCGGGCCGGATGTCGGCCTTGAGGACCAGGCTGACCCGCGGCGAGACCGCCGCCACCGCCTCGACGGCCCGTTTGACCACCGCCATCCCCTCGTCCCAGGTCTCGGACTCGATGGTGGTGAACATCGACGTCGTCTCGTTGGGCAGGCCGGACTCGCGGACGACCCGGACCGCCTCGGCGACGGCGGCACCGACCCCGCCGTCCTCCGACGCGGATCCCGACGGCGCGATGCTGAACGCGAAGAGCATGCCGCCACAGTGCCACGCCCCGGGCCGCCCGTCCGGCGATCATGGGCCGGGCGACTCCCGCTTGCTAGCGTTCCGGACATGACTACCCGCGGGTCACTTCCCTTCGACCCGATCCAGCGCGCCGCCGACCTGTGGGAGGAACGGGTCGGCCCGGCGCGCACGATGGCCACGGTCACCAGCGTGATGCGGGTCCAGCAGATCCTGCTCTCCGAGGTGGACGGCGCGCTGAAGCCGCACGGGCTGACCTTCGCCCGGTACGAGGCGCTGGTCCTGCTCGACTTCGCGCGGCGGGGCAGCCTGCCGATGCGGGTCATGGGCGAGCGGCTGCAGCTGCACCCCACCAGCGTCACCAACATCGTCGACCGGCTGCAGGGCGACGGGCTGGTCCGCCGCCTCCCGCACCCCACCGACCGGCGCGCGACGCTGGTCGAGCTCACCCCGGACGGCCGGGACCGGCTCGCCAAGGCCACGGTCGCCGTGACCTCCATCGACTTCGGGCTCACCGGCCTCGACGACGGCGAGCAGGAGACCCTGACCACGCTGCTGCGCCGGATCCGCAGGTCCGCGGGCGACTTCGACTGAGCGCCGCGCCGCGGTCCCCGGTTCACCGGGGTCTCCGGCGGCGCCGGCGGGCCCGCCGGCCGCCCGGCGGCCCACCGTGGCCGTGGCCGGGCCAGTCACGCATCACCGTGCCCCGGGGCGGGCGCGGCGTGCGCAGCATCCGCCGCACGGTCCCCCATCCGGCGATCGCGCCGGACGTGCCGGACAGGGCGACGCACACCAGGTAGTCGACCAGCTCCATGACTCGCTCCACGGGATTGACGGGACGGACGGCGGGGTTGACGGGGTGGTGCGGCAACGGCGTTGACAGTAGGGGCCGGCACCGACAGGATCGGTCCCGTGGAGGACGAACCCGCACCGCACCCGGTCCGCGCAGACCGGGCCGACCGGGCCGACCGGTCCCCGTTGCGCGCGGCCCGGCTCGGGCGCGGCTGGTCGCAGTCGCAGGCCGCCCGGGAACTGGCCGGGCTCGCGGCCGGGGCGGCGGATCCGGCCGGCGCCGCCCCGCGTGCGGGCAGCCTGAAGACCCAGCTGTCCCGCTGGGAGAACGGGCACGCGACCCCGGCACCCGAGCACCGCGCCCTGCTCTCCCGGCTGTACGGCGTCCCGGCCGCCGAGCTGGGCCTGGAGCCGCCCCCCGCTCCGGCCGCCGCAGGTGGCGCCGACCGGCTCCGGGCCGCGCTGGCCCGGTCGTCCGCGGTCGACGCGCAGGCGGCGGAGCTGCTGCACCGCCAGCTCCGCGCCACCGCCGCACTCGACCACCGGCTCGGCACGGCGGCGGCGCACGCGGCGGTGCGCGCCCAGGTCGACCAGCTCGGCGACCTGCTCGGCCACTGCCTCGACCCGGCGATCGGCACCCGGCTGGCCGATCTGCTCGCCCGCGCCGCACTGCTCGCCGGCGACCAGGAGCGCGACCGGGACGACCCGGACCTCGCCTGGCGCTCCTACACCACGGCCGCCACGGCGGCCCGGCGTGCGGGGCGCGACGACCTGGCCACCGCCGCCGAGCACCGCAGGTGGCGGCTGGCGGCCGAGATCGGCGTCCCGGGCGGCCCGCTCGCGGCCGACCTGCAACACCCGCCGGCCGCGGTGGTGGCCGACCTGCTCCACGAGGCCGAGGGTCCCTCGCTGCGGGACCGGGCCGAGGCGGCGCTGCGGGAGGCACGTGCGGCGACCGAGGCCGGGCGTCCGGAGAGGGCGACCGAGGCCGCGGCCCGGGCGGGGAGCCTGGCCCTGCGCGGCGGATCGGCCCGGGTCGTCGCCCGGCTGCGGGAACTGCCCCCGTGAGTGGCCGCGGCGCCCGGACCGCTCAGCCGGACCGCTCCAGCAGCTCGTCGGCCGCGGCCCACGGGTCGAGCCGGCCGGCCAGCACCCGGCCGGTCAGCGCGTCGAGCACCGCGCCGCCGCGCAGCTGCTCCATCCGGGAGCGCACCTGCTCCATGCCGATCGCCTCGATCTCGCGGCGCACCCGCTCGCGCCGGCGGCGGTCCCGCTCGCCGGACTTCTCCGACCAGGTCAGGTGCTCGTCGAGGGTGTCGGCGAGCCCGTCGATCCCCTCGGCGCGCGCCGCGACCGTGGACAGCACCGGCGGCCGCCAGTCGTCGGGCCCGGCGTCGCGCAGGTGCAGCATGTTCCGCAGCTCGCGCACCGTCCGGCGGGCCCCGTCGCGGTCCGCCTTGTTCACCACGAACACGTCGCCGATCTCCAGGATCCCCGCCTTGGCGGCCTGCACCCCGTCCCCCATGCCGGGCGCGAGCAGCACGACGGTGCTGTCGGCCAGGCCGACGACCTCCACCTCGGACTGGCCGACGCCGACCGTCTCGACCAGGATCACGTCGCACCCGGCGGCGTCGAGCACGCGCAGCGCCTGCGGCGTGGCCCAGGACAGCCCGCCGAGATGGCCGCGGGTGGCCATCGACCGGATGAACACGCCGTCGTCGCCGGTGTGCTCACCCATCCGGACCCGGTCGCCGAGCAACGCACCGCCGCTGAACGGCGAGGACGGGTCCACCGCGAGCACCCCGACCCGTCGGCCACGCGCCCGCAGCTCGGTGACCAGGGCCGACGTCGAGGTCGACTTCCCGACACCCGGCGACCCGGTCAGCCCGACGACGTGCGCGCGGCCGGTGTGCGGGGCCAGCGCGGCGGACACCTCGCGCAGCCGCCCACCGGCGTTCTCCACCATCGAGATCAACCGGGCCACGGCGAGCTGCTCGCCGGCCCGTGCCCGCCGCACGAGCTCGACCGGGTCCGGTGCTCCGGCCACGGGTTCCTCCAACCCCCGACGACCAGCCGGGACCGGCGTGGGTCAGGACTTCGGCACGCGGATGATCAGCGCGTCGCCCTGGCCGCCGCCACCGCACAGCGCGGCCGCGCCGACACCGCCGCCGCGGGCCTTGAGCGCCAGCGCGAGGTGCAGCGCGATCCGGGCACCGGACATCCCGATCGGATGGCCCAGCGCGATGGCGCCGCCGTCGACGTTGACCTTGTCCTCGTCGATGCCCAGGGTCCGGGTGGAGACGACGCCGACCGCGGCGAACGCCTCGTTGATCTCGACGAGATCCAGGTCGGCGGGCTCGATGCCCTCCTTCGCGCAGGCCCTGGCGATCGCGTTCGCCGGCTGCTCGTGCAGCGAGGCGTCCGGCCCGGCGACCACGCCGTGCGCGCCGATCTCGGCGATCCACTCCAGCCCGAGCTCCTCGGCTTTCGCCCGGCTCATCACGACCACCGCGGCGGCGCCGTCGGAGATCTGCGAGGCCGAGCCGGCGGTGATGGTGCCGTCGGCGGCGAAGGCGGGCTTCAGCTTGGCGAGGCTCTCGGTCGTGGTGTCCCCGCGGACGCCCTCGTCGGTGGCGAAGATGACGGGGTCGCCCTTGCGCTGCGGGATCTCGACCGGGGTGATCTCCTGCTCGAAGGTGCCGTCGGTGGCGGCGCGGGCGGCGTTCTGGTGCGAGCGGGCGGAGAAGGCGTCCTGCTCGGCGCGGGTCAGCCCGTAGCGCTCGTTGTACTTCTCGGTCGAGGCACCCATCGCCACCTGGTCGAACGCGCAGAACAGGCCGTCGAGGGACATGTGGTCGGTGAGCGTGGCGTCACCGAACTTGGTCCCCTCGCGGGACTTGGTGAGCAGGTGCGGCGCCTGGGTCATCGACTCCTGCCCACCGGCGACGACGACGTCGAACTCACCGGCGCGGATCAGCTGGTCGGCGAGCGCGATCGCGTCGACCCCGGACAGGCAGACCTTGTTGATCGTCAGGGCCGGGACGTCCATCGGGATACCGGCGGCGACGGCGGCCTGCCGCGCCGGGATCTGGCCGGCCCCGGCCGTCAGCACCTGGCCCATGATCGTGTACTCGACCTGCTCCGGGGCGACGCCCGCGCGTTCCAGCGCGGCCTTGATGGCGATCCCGCCGAGCTGGGCCCCGGAGAACCCCTTCAGCGAACCGAGCAGGCGGCCCATCGGGGTGCGTGCTCCCGCGACGATGACGGTTCCGGACACGGGTCCTCCAGCGAGCTCCGTTGGCAGGTGGCGACAAGCACCATACCCACGCCACGGCGGCCGGCGACCGCTCCGAACGGCGGGGGGTGACCAGCTGCACATCCCGCTACCGGCCGGTAGCGACGGTACCTTCTGTCCTCATGACGACATCCGATGACGCCCTGTCGCCGCTGGTCGTGGCCGTGGACCACGTCGGCATCGCCGTGCCCGACCTCGACGAGGCCATCCGCTGGTACGCCGAGAACCTCGGCCTGGTGGCGGTGCACACCGAGACCAACACCGAGCAGGGGGTGCGCGAGGCGATGCTCGGCGCTCCGGGTGAGGACCCCGGGGCGACCAAGGTCCAGCTCCTCGCCCCGCTGGACGAGAACTCCACCATCGCGACCTTCATCGGCCGCAACGGCCCGGGGCTGCAGCAGGTGGCCTACCGGGTGACCGACGTCGTCGCCGCGGCGGACGCCCTGCGCGCCAAGGGCCTGCGCCTGCTCTACGACGCCCCGCGCCGGGGCACCTCGGACTCCCGGGTCAACTTCGTCCACCCGAAGGACGCCGGTGGGGTGCTCGTCGAGCTGGTCGAACCCGCGTCCGGGGCGTCCGCGGCGCACTGAGCCGCACCGGAAGGTCAGTACGTGCGTCCGGTGTCCTGGCTCACGAAGCCTGTTCGGGGTATCTCTTCCACCGCACATCTGCGGTATACATACTACGCGGTAACTTACGGTATCCCAAGCAAGCACACTCCCTGAGCAACGTCGCCATCGGAGGCCAGCAGTGAAGGACATCCGCGACGCCATCCTCGCCGGTCAGTTCGCCGACGTCGGCGGCCTGGACGTGCCCGAGCACTACCGGGCCGTCACCGTCCGGGCCGCCGACGCCGACATGTTCGCGGGCCTGAGCACGGCGGAGAAGGATCCGCGCAAGAGCCTGCGGGTCGACGACGTCGCGGTCCCCGAACTGGGCCCGGGCGAGGCACTGGTCGCCGTCATGGCCAGCGCCATCAACTACAACACCGTGTGGACGTCGATCTTCGAGCCGGTCTCCACGTTCAGCTTCCTGCGCCGCTACGGCCGGCTCTCCCCGCTCACCGCCCGGCACGACCTCCCGTACCACGTCGTGGGCTCGGACCTGGCCGGCGTCGTCGTCCGGACCGGCCCCGGGGTCAACGCCTGGAAGGCCGGCGACCAGGTCGTCGCGCACTGCCTGTCGGTCGAGCTGGAGAGCCCGGACGGGCACTCGGACACGATGATGGACCCGGAGCAGCGGATCTGGGGCTTCGAGACCAACTTCGGCGGGCTCGCGGAGCTGGCCCTGGTGAAGTCGAACCAGCTGATGCCCAAGCCGGACCACCTCACCTGGGAGGAGGCCGCGTCCCCCGGCCTGGTCAACTCCACCGCCTACCGGCAGCTCGTGTCGCGCAACGGGGCCGACATGAAGCAGGGCGACGTCGTGCTGATCTGGGGAGCCTCCGGCGGCCTCGGCTCCTACGCCACCCAGTTCGCGCTCAACGGCGGGGCCACACCGGTGTGCGTGGTGTCCTCGGCGGAGAAGGCGCAGATCTGCCGGGACATGGGCGCCGAGCTCGTGATCGACCGCAACGCCGAGGGCTACCGGTTCTGGTCCGACCCGCAGACCCAGGACCCGAGCGAGTGGAAGCGCTTCGGGGCCCGGATCCGGGAGCTGACCGGCGGCGAGGACCCGGACATCGTGTTCGAGCACCCGGGCCGGGAGACCTTCGGCGCGTCGGTCTACGTCACCCGCAAGGGTGGCCAGATCGTCACCTGCGCGTCGACGTCGGGCTACATGCACGAGTTCGACAACCGTTACCTGTGGATGAACCTCAAGCGGATCGTCGGCTCGCACTTCGCGAACTACCGCGAGGCCTACGAGGCCAACCGGCTCGTGGCGAAGGGCATGATCCACCCCACGCTGTCCCGGGTGTACCCGCTGGACGAGACCGGGCAGGCCGCGCACGACGTCCACCGCAACGTCCACCAGGGCAAGGTCGGGGTGCTCGCGCTGGCCCCGGAGGAGGGCCTCGGCGTCGCGAACCCGGAGAAGCGCGAGCGGCACCTGGCCGGGATCAACCGGTTCCGCGGGGTCTGAGCCCGGTGCCCCCGCCGCCCGTCCCGGGCCCTGTCGCACACCGGGACGCCACCTGTCCACACCAGGGTGAGCACCGCGACGCGGGGCGGGGAACTCACGGCCGGGCAACGCCGCCGCCGGTACGGTGAGCCCATGGCCGGCGACCACGACGTACCCGTACCCCGGACCGGTTTCTCGATCGCCCGGCGGGGCTACGAGCAGGCCCAGGTCGACAGTCACCTGCGCCGGCTCGACGCCGAGGTGCGGATGCTGGCGGCGGACCGGGACGCGGCCGTCGCCCAGAACACCCGGCTGAGCCGCGAGCTCGACGACGCCCGCACCCGTACCGAGGCGATGCAGCAGCAGGTGAACCGGCTCGCCGGGCCGCCGCAGAGCGTCCAGGGCATGAGCGAGCGGCTGCGGTCGATGCTCCGCCTCGCCGAGGACGAGGTCGCCGAGATGCACGCCAAGGCCGACCGGGAGATCGCCGAGCGGCGCCAGCAGGCGGACGACCATGCCTACGAGGTCATCACCGCTGCCCAGACCCGGACCGACCAGCTCGCCGCCGGGCTGGAGGTGCAGCGGACGGACCTGGAGCGCGCCGCACTGGACCGGGACCGGGAGCTGGACCTCAAGCGGGAACGGATCGAGTCCGACCTGGCCGAGCTGCGGTCGACGACCGAGCGCGCGCTGGCCGAGCGGGAACGCGCGGTCACCGAGCGGATCGCCCGGGCCGACACCGAGGCCCGGGAGAACCGCGAGCAGGTCGAGCACGACTTCCGGATCGCGATGGACCAGCGGCGGACCGAGGCGCTCACTGCGCTGCTCGCCGAGCGGCACGCGCTGACCGACGAGATCGCCCGGCGGCGTGCGGAGGCCGACGAGAAGATCCGGCAGGCGCACACCGAGGCCGCGGCCGAGGCCGAGGCGATCCGCGCCGAGGCCCGTGCCGACGCCGAGGAGACCACCGGCCGGGCGCGCCGGCGCGTCGACGAGCTCACCGACCTGCGCCGCCGGGTGGCCGGGCAGCTGCACGCCACCCGCGCGCTGATCGACGCCGAGGCCGTGGGCCTCGCCGACGCCGTCGCCGACGCCGAGGGCCATGGCACCGACAGCACCGGGCCCGGCACCGACACCGGCACCGGCACCGGCACCGGGAGCCACGGCACCGGTGCCGCGACCGGGGCGCCGGAGGGGCACCCGACCGACTCCGCCCACCCGGCCGGGATCGGCGACGGCACCGGGCAGCCGGAACGGGCAGCCGGCTCCGGCGGCACCCCGGAACCGGGGAGTCCCATCCCCGGGACCGACGGCGATGGCACCGGGCTTCCGGGCGCCACGAATCCGTCCGGGGCGGACACCGCCGCCGACCGCCCGTCACCGACGCCGCGGCGGGGTGCCTACGGCCGTACCCGGCACACCGCCCGGTCCCGCTGAGGTTCGCCGTCCGGGGCTACCGGCGGAAACCGGCCCGGCGCCGGTCCCGGGCGTTCCAGCAGGGCAGGTGCCAGTGCCTGCGGTCCTCGACACCGCCGGTCTCGTCGGCGGGCCAGGTCACCACGTGCGGGGTGCCCGAGGGCAGCAGCTGGTCGCACCCCGGGCAGCGGTAGTTCTTCACCGACGCGCCGCCGGGCACCCGGCGTACGTTCCACTCGCCGTCGCTGCCGGTCTCCCGCGACGTCGTCATGCCGCTGCCGAGCGGGGTCGCGACCGGACGGCCCCGTCCCCGTTCGGTGGGGCGGGGCCGTCTGGTGCGTCCGCGGGCCATGCGGCCAGTGTCCCAGCCGGCCGTCAGGCTCGCGTGTAGTCCCGGAAGCCGTGCCCGGTCTTGCGACCGAGCCGGCCCGCGGTCACCAGGTGCTCCAGCAACGGCGCCGGAGCGAACCCGGACTGGCGGAACTCGGCGTAGAGCGACCGCTCGATCGCCAGCGAGACGTCGAGGCCGACGACGTCGAGCAGCTCGAACGGGCCCATCGGCAGTGCGCAGCCGGTCTTCATGGCGGCGTCGATGTCGTCGGCGGTCGCGTAGTGCGCCTCCAGCATCTTGACCGCGTCGTTGAGGTACGGGAACAGCAGCGCGTTGACGATGAACCCGGCCCGGTCGCCGCAGCTGACCGGCACCTTCTTCAGGTTCTGCGTCACCCCCAGGACGGTGGCGGCGACGTCGCGCGAGGTGCCGATCGTCGAGACGATCTCGACCAGCTTCATCACCGGCGCCGGGTTGAAGAAGTGCATCCCGACGACGTCTCCGGGGCGGCGGGTGGCGGCCGCGCACTCCACGACCGGCAGCGACGACGTCGTGGTGGCGAGGATCGCGCCGGGCTTGCAGATGTCGTCGAGCGCGCCGAACATCGCCCGCTTCACGTCCAGTTCCTCCGCGACGGCCTCGACGACCAGGTCGACATCGGCCATGTCCTCCAGCCGGGTGGTCGCGGTGATCCGGCCCAGGACCGCGTCCCGGCCGGCCTCGTCGAGCCGGCCGCGGGCGACCGCCTTGTCCAGTGACCGGCGCACCGTCGCGACCGAGCCCTCGGCCTTGGACGCGCTGCGGCCGCGGACGACGACGTCGTACCCCGCCTTGGCGAACACCTCGACGATCCCCGACGCCATGGTCCCGGTGCCGACCACGCCGACCTTGCCCACCTCGCGCAGCGTGACGCCGTCCGGCACCGCCGAGGCCGGGGTCTCCCCGTCGTCGACCACGGTCGAGCTGTGCGGCGCGGAGTAGGTGTAGAAGCCGCGCCCCGCCTTCCGGCCGAGCAGCCCCGCGGTGATCATCTGCTTGAACACCGGGTTCGGCGCGTGCAGCAGGTTGCGCGACTCGCCGTACATCGTCTCGAGGATCTCGTAGGCGGTGTCCAGGCCGATCAGGTCGAGCAGGGCCAGCGGGCCCATCGGGTAGCCGCAGCCGTACCGCATGGCGGCATCGAGGTCCTCGCGGCTGGCGTACCGCTCGGCGTACATCTTCGCGGCGTGGTTGAGGTAGCCGAACAGCAGCGCGTTCGCGATGAAACCGGCCCGGTCGCCGATCACCACCGGCACCTTCCCGATCGCCTGGGCGAAGGCCTGCACGTCGTCGATCACGTCCGGCTCGGTGACGACGGTGCGCACCACCTCGACCAGCTTCTGCACCGGGGCCGGGTTGAAGAAGTGCATCCCGACGACCTTGCCGGGCCGCGTCGTGCGCACGGCCAGCTCGGTGACCGACAGCGACGAGGTGTTCGAGCAGAGGATCGCGTCCTCCCCCACCACGGCGTCCACGGCGGCGAGCACCTCGGCCTTCGCCGCCAGGCTCTCCGGGATCGCCTCGATCACGAGCTGGGCCCCGGCCAGGTCGGACACCGAGGTGGTGACGGTGATCCGGCCGAGCAGCTCGTCGGCCTGCTCACGGGTGAGCTTGCCGCGCTCGATCGCGCGCCCGGTCGACGCGGCCAGGTGCTCGCGGCCGCGCTCACCCGCCGTCGCGTCCACCTCGACGGCGACGACCTCGATCCCGGTGCGGGCGACGACCTCGACGATGCCGGCGCCCATGGTGCCCAGACCGACCACACCGACCGTGCGGAACTCGCGTGCCACGGTGGAACCTCCCAGTCCGACGACTCTGTCGTTCTCGGCCGGATCCTGCCATCGGACCGGCTACCACTGGGTAACATGCGACCAGGGCCACCCCATCGGAACGGGACGGCCCTGGTCGTCGGATCAGGCCGGGCCTACCGGCCGTGCCGCGCCCGCACGACGCCGACCAGCGTCTGCATGACCTTCGCGGTCCGCCGGAACGAGGTGACCGCGATCGGCATCGGGAACCGGGCGCGGGCGATCGCCTGCGACCGGGTGAACTCGCGCAGCCCGTCGGGGCCGTGGATCCGGCCGAACCCGGACTCGCCCACCCCGCCGAACGGCAGCGCGGGGATCCCGGCGAAGGAGATGACGCCGTTGATCGACACCATCCCGCAGCGCAGCCGGTCCGCGATCTGCTGACCGCGCTTCGCCGAGAACACCGTGGCGCCGAGCCCGTAGCCGGTGGCGTTGGCCCGCCGGACCGCCTCGTCGACGTCGGGCACCCGGTTGACCACGAGCAGCGGTCCGAAGGTCTCCTCGGTGACCGCGACCGAGTCCTCCGGGACGTCGGCGATCACCACCGGGGACACGGCGCCGCCCTCGTCCGGGACCGACTCCGCACCGCCGACGATCGCCCGTCCGCCGCGGTCGAGCGCGTCGGTGACGTGCCTGCGGACGATCCCGGTCTGGGACGGCATCGTCATCGGACCGAGGTCGCCCTCGCGGGCGGCCGAGCCGACCTGCAGCTTGGACGCGAGCGCCCGCACCTTCTCCAGGAACCGGCCGGCGACCGACTCCACGACGTAGACGCGCTCGACGCCCACACAGGTCTGGCCGGCGTTGGACATCCCGCCCCAGACGGCGGCGTCCGCGGCGGCGTCGAGATCGGCGTCGGCGTCGACGATCAGCGGGTCCTTGCCGCCGCACTCCATGAGCACCGGGACCAGGTTCTCCGCGCACGCCCCCATCACCCGGCGCCCGGTCCCGGCCGACCCGGTGAAGGCGATCTTGCCGACGCCCGGGGCCCGGCACAGATCCGCCCCGGTCGCCCCGAAACCGGTGACGACGCCCAGCAGCGGGTAGCGCCTGACCTCGGGGACCGCCTCGGCGAGCGTCCGGGCGATCTCGTGCCCGACCCCGGGGGTCAGCTCGGACGGCTTGAAGACGACCGTGTTGCCCGCGGCGAGCGCGTAGGCGATCGACCCCATCGGGGTGAAGATCGGATAGTTCCACGGCCCGATCACCCCGACGACGCCGAGCGGCCGGTAGGCGACCGACGCCGCCTGGTTGGCCATCAGCAGACCGGGCGGGACCGAGCGGCGGCCGAGCACCTTCTTCGCGTGCGTGGTCGCCCAGTCCAGGTGGTCGATCGCGAGCACGACCTCGAGCCGGGCGTCGTCGAACGGCTTGCCGGTCTCGTCGGCCACCACCCTGGCGACCCGGTCCAGCTGCCCGGCCAGCACCTTCTTCCAGGCCAGGAGCCGGGTACGGCGCCCGGCGAAGCCGAGACCGTCCCACCACACCGCGGCCTCGCCCGCGGCGCGGACGGCGGCGCGCACGTGCTCGCCGTCGTGTACCGGGTAGCGGGCCAGCTCGGCGCCGGTGCGCGGGGAGAGCGAGGCGAAGGTCATGCTCTCGCCCTCGTTGTCGGAGGGGGCACCGGAGGTGTCTGCAGTGACGGCACTCACGCGGTCAGGGTAGACCGGGCGCCCCGGTCCGACCGGGCCCGCGCTGGCCCCGCGGGGCCGCGTTCAGCCGGCGAGCACCGCCACCGCCGCGGCGACGCCGAGGAGCACGACAGCCACCGTCACCAGGCTCACGGTGCCGCCCCCGGTCGGCAGCCGGGACCCGTCGACCTGCAGCGCCCCGGCCACCCGCCGGTACCGGCGCTGGCTCCCGAGGACCACCACCGCACAGATGAGGAAGGCCACCAGGCACAGCACGACGCCCGTGACCCCCGCGGCCGGCGCGGTCACCCTGGCCGCGACGAGTGACGCCGCCGCCAGCGAGATCCCGGTCCGGCGCCAGGCGAGCGCGGTCCGCTCCGGCTGCAGACCGGGATCGAACGACGTCACCCGAGGACCGTTCCGAGCACCAGCAGGACCCCCACCACCCCGACCAGCACCGCGAGCGGGACCCCCGGCCCCGACGACGGCAACGGCCGGCCCGCCCGCAACGCGCGCTCGGTCACGAACCAGCTCCGCCACGCCGAGAGCGGCAGCAGGATCCCGCCACCGAGGAGCACCAGCGACGCGGCACTGCGCAGCCCCGCCTGGGCCGGGACGTCGAGCGCCTCCAGTGCCACCCCCGCCGCCAGCAACGCGACGGCGGTCCGGATCCACGCCAGGTAGGTCCGCTCGTTGGCCAGGGTGAACCGGGGATCGGGCTCGGTCCCGCGGTCGTACAGCCGGGCGGGGAAACGGCGGGCGGTCACGGCCCCAGTGTCCGCGCCCGCCTGCACCCGCCCGCACCCGCCTGCTCCCGGCCCCGCCCGCACCTCCTGCTCCCCGCCCCGTCCGCACCCGCGGACCCGCTCCGTGCGGTGCCGACCCGCCCGGCACCACCGGCCGCGGCTCGTGGTCCCCTGGCTCGCCGGGATCCGTGGGCCACTCGGCACCACTCGACCCGCCGGTACGACCGCGCGGCCCCGCGACGCGCCGCCCGGGCACGGGACGACGGCGACAAGTCACGGGTCACGGGTCACGGGTCACGGGTCACGGGTCACGGGTCACGGGCAGACGAGCGAACGGAACGGGGCGGGATCAGGTGGAGCAGCTGGCGATCGGCGCCGTGGCGCTGTTCGTGGCGTCGACGATCGGCGGGATGACCGGCTTCGCCGCGTCCCTCGTCTCCACCCCGGCGTTGCTGTTCCTCGGGTTCGGCGTGCCGGAGGTGGTGGTGGTCAACCTGACCGCGACCCTGGTGACCCGGATCGGTGTGCTGATCCGGCTGCGCGGCCAGGTGGACCGCCGACGGGTGCTGCTCCTGGCCGCCGGCTCGGTCCCGGGCGCCGTGGCCGGGGTGGCGGTGCTGGGCAGGCTGGACGAGCAGGCCCTCCGGATCGGCACGGGGGTGGTCGTCACGATCGCCGGTCTGGTGCTGCTGCTGGGCGGGCGCCGGATCTCCACGCGGCCGGGCACTCCGGCCACCGCGGCGACCGGGCTCCTCGGCGGCTTCCTGTCGACCACGACGTCGCTGAACGGGCCCCCGGTCGCCGTCCTGCTCGACCGCTGCCGGCTCACCCCGACCGCGTTCGTCGCGGACTTCGCCGGGTACGCGCTGGTCACGAACGCGGTCTCGCTGGCGCTGCTCGGCGCGCAGCACCGGATCCCGGCCGGGGTGCTGTGGCCCGTACTGCCGGTGCTCGTGGTCGCGGCGCTGGTCGGCAACCGACTGGGCGGGCTGCTCACCAGCCGGGTACCGGCCGCGACCTTCGCGACGATCGTCAAGCTGCTGGTCATCGCGTCCGGCATCGCGACGATCCTGTCCTGACGCCGGGATCCGGCCCCGCGCGATCAGAACGGCGGCTCGTCCGAGCCTCCCTCGGCGACTCCGTCGGCTCGGGCGGCTCCGGCGGCTCCGTCGGCTCGGGCGGCTCGGGCGGCCGCCGCGTCGGTGGTCGGACCGGTCGTCGCGCCGGACCCGGGAGCTGACGGCACCCTCCCGGTGAAGCGTCGGTAGTCCTCGGGGAAGGTCGTCTCCGACCAGCCGCACGGGCTGATCCAGGTGAGCCCGCCGTCGGGGGTGGCGACGACCTGCCATCCGGGGGCGTCCTTGAGCTTGTGGTGCCCACGGCAGAGACCGTGCAGGTTGTCGGCGCTGGTGGTGCCGCCGCGGGCCCAGGGGATGTGGTGGTCGAGGTCGCGGACGGGTTTGGGACACGAGGGACCGCGGCAGGTGTGGTCACGGGCGTGGACGAGGTCGGCGAGTGCGTCGGGCGGCCGGTAGGTGGTGCGGCCGAGGTCGAGGCAGGTTCCGGTGAGGGGGTCGGTGACCAGGCGTTTCCAGGTTCCGCCCGCGGCGAGGGCCCGGGCGGTGGTGGCGGGGACGGGGCCGTGACCGGTGAGCTCGGCGGGGGTGTCGGCGCCGAGGAGGGTGTCGAGCCCGACCACGACGTGGATCAGCGGGATGCGCCCGATCGCGGAGGTGGGATCGGGCTTGGCCGCCAGCACGGTGCGGACCGCAGCGAGAACGGCGTCGGCTCCAGCGGCTGCGTCGGCTCCGGCATGCCCGGTCGGGCCGGCGGGCGCAGGCGAGGCGGGCCCGCCGCCCGTGATGGTCGCCGTGGCGGCGAGGACGGTGTCGGTGGCGGCGCGCACCACGTCGAGGTCGGTCAGCGTCATCGTGCCCTGCAACAGCTGGTGGGCCAGATCGACCCGTCGCTGGTCGAGAGTGCGGGGATCGGTCCCGGGCAACGATCGGGCGAGGCGGTCGACGCACCGCCACGACGCCTCGGCCTGCGCGGCGGTCCCGCCCAGCCACAAGGCCGCCATGCCCTCCTCGGCACGACTGATCGACATCCGCCGGTCCGCCGCAGCGCGCCGGTGGCGCCGGGTCGCACCGTCGGGATCGACCCGGGCGATCGCCCGCCGGAGCCGTTCCCGCACCAGCCGGTACGGGATCCCGTCGGTGGCCGCGGGCAGCACCCGGGCCTCGACCGCCCGCGCCGCCGGATCGTCGAGGACCACCGTGGCCGAGGCGATCGCGACCGCCGTGCGCCCCGGTAATCGCCCCGCCTCCCAGGCGGCGAGGGTGGCGGGCAGCACGCCGCGGAACCGCTGCGCCTCGGCGAGCAGGCCACGGGCCTCCTCCCGGCTGACCCCGAGCACGAGCGCGACCTGGTCGGGCAACCACCGCGACACGTCGGTGACCGCCCGCGGATCCGCATCCGGCGGGGCGGCGCGGCTACCGGGGGGATGGCGGGCGGCGAACTCCCCCAGCATCCGGGCCCGCAACGCCGACGCCCACCGGACCAGCCGCTCCGCGCCGGCCACAACGTCCAGGACCTCGGTGTCGGTCAGGTCACCGGGCTCGGCACCGGCGGCCTCGCACCGCGACGCCAGGGCATGACCGACCGGCTCGTCGCGGACGGCCATCGACACGTCGAGAACACCGGAATCGACTATGTGTTCGATTCTATGCCACCGAACTGACCCTCCTCCAGGACGAGTTCGGCGCCGGCACCGCGCGCAGCGTCACGGCGCGGGAGCCGATCCGCCCCGATCCACGGGACCGGAGGCCCGAGCACGGAGCCGTGGCACGCAGCCAGGGCCGGGTCGGGCAGCCGGGGCCGGGCCGGGCGGCGGGAGATCGGGCCGCAGCCGGGATCGGGCCGGGCGGCCGGAGCCGGGCCGGGCGGCGGGAGACCGGGCCGCGCCCGGACCCGATAGCGTCGCTCCGCATGACCGGGACCGGCACGGAGATCACCTCGGGTCTCGTCCGCGATCTGCTGCACGACCAGCATCCGGACCTCGCCGGGCTGCCGCTGCGCGAGGTCGAGGGCGGCTGGGGCAACCAGATGTGGCGCCTCGGCGACGACCTGGCCGTGCGCATCCAGCGCATGGACACCGATCCCGCTCCCCAGCTCAAAGAACGTCGATGGCTGCCCGTGCTCGCCCCGCGGCTGCCGCTGCCGATCCCCGTCCCGGTGCGCGAGGGTGCGCCCTCCGAGCGGTCGCACCGGATGTGGACGGTCGTGACCTGGGTACCGGGCCTGCCGCTGGACCGCGGGGAGATCACCCGGCCCGGGCACGCGGCCGACACGCTGGCGGCGTTCCTCCGGGCGCTGCACGTGCCGGCCCCGGCCGACGCGCCGGCCGACACCGGCCGCGGCGCGCACCCACGCGACGCCACGGCCGGCTTCGAGCAGTTCCTCGGCGCCGTGGACGGGCTCGGCGACACCGCCGCCGAGGTCCGGGCCGTCTGGACCGACGCCGTCGCGGCCCCGGCGTGGGACGGGCCTCCGGTGTGGGTGCACGGCGACCTCCACCCCGCGAACGTCGTCGTCGCGGACGGGACGCTCGCCGGCGTCGTCGACTTCGGCGAGCTGTTCGCCGGGGACCCGGCGACGGACCTGGCGGCCGCCTGGGTGCTGCTCCCGGCCGGTGCGGCGCGACGGTGCCTCACCGCCTACGCCGCCGCCGACGGGGCGACGGTCCGGCGCGCCCGCGGGCTGGCCGCGCTGCGGTGCCTGTTCCTCGTGCTGATGGGACAGAACGGGGACCGCGGCCTGCCCGGCGGCAAGCCGGGATGGGGCCCGGTGGGCCGGGCCGCGCTCGACCGGGTCCTGGGCCCCGGGACGGACCGGCCCCACCGGTAGGGACCGCCGGGCCCCTCAGAACAGGCGCATGTCGTTCGACGTCATCCCGCGCAGCTCGTCGTAGTCCACCGTCACGCAGCGGATGCCCCGGTCGGTCGCCAGCGTCCGGGCCTGCGGCTTGATCTGCTGGGCGGCGAACACGCCCTGCACCGGGGCGAGCAGCGGGTCGCGGTTCATCAGCTCCAGGTACCGGGTGAGCTGCTCGACGCCGTCGATCTCCCCGCGGCGCTTCACCTCGATCGCGACGTGCCCGCCGCCGGCGTCGCGGCAGAGCAGGTCGACCGGGCCGACGGCGGTCATGTACTCCCGCCGGACCAGCGTCCAGCCGTCCCCGAAGGTCTCCGGGTGCGCGGCCAGCAGCTCCTGCAGGTGGGCCTCCACGCCGTCCTTCACCAGGCCGGGGTCGATCCCCAGCTCGTGCGACGAGTCGTGCAGCACCTCGTCGAGGGTGATCACGAGCGACTCGTCGGCCTTGTTGCGGACCGTCCAGACGCCCGGCTCCTCGGTGAGCCAGCACGGCGGCGACATCCAGTTCAACGGCTTGTACGCGCGGTCGTCGGCGTGCACGCTCACCGACCCGTCCGCCTTGACCAGCAACAACCGGGGGGCCATCGGGAGGTGGGCGGTCAGCCGCCCGACGTAGTCCACCTGGCAGCGGGCGATGACGAGACGCACCCGGGTCACTGTATGAGGGGTGCGATCGGCCACGCTGGGCGGGTGATCGAGCAGACCTCGACCCGCCGGGTCTACGCGAACAGCTGGATGACCGTCCGGGAGGACGACGTCCGCCTGCCCGACGGCAGCACCGGCATCTACGGCGTCGTCGACAAGCCCACCTACGCGCTCGTCATCCCCCGGGACGAACGCGGGCACCTGCACCTCGTCGAGCAGTTCCGCTACCCGGTGCGGGCCCGGCGCTGGGAGTTCCCCGCCGGCACCGCGCCCGACCGGGCCGACACCGACCCGGCCGAGCTGGCGGTGCGCGAGCTGGGCGAGGAGACCGGGCTCGTCGCGAGCACCCTGACGTTCCTCGGGATGCTCGACGTCGCGCCCGGCATGTCCAGCCAGCGCGGGCACGTCTACCTCGCGAGCGGCCTGACCGCCGGGGAGCCACGTCGCGAGCACCAGGAACAGGACATGCGCGCGGCCTGGTTCTCCCCCGCCGGGTTCGAGGACATGATCCGCCGGGGCGAGCTCACCGACGCCCAGACCCTGGCCGCGTACACCCTGCTCCGGCTGCACGACGGCCGCTGACGCCGGTCGGCGCCGGAGCCGGCGTCAGATCAGCACCGGCAGCTCGTCGACCCGGCTGAACCCGGGCCGGGGCGTCCAGGTGACGTCACCGGCCGGGATGGCGAGTCGCAGGTCCGGGAACCGCTCGTGCAGCATCCGCAGCGCGACCTCGCCCTCCTGCCGGGCCAGCGCCGCACCCAGGCAGTAGTGGATGCCCTGGCCGAACCCGACGTGCCCCTCACCGCGCCCGGTGTCGCGGCGCACGTCGAGCTCGTCGGGACGGTCGTAGGCCCGCGGATCGTGGTTGGCCGGCAGCAGCCCCGCCATCAGCGGCGTGCCGGCCGCGACCGCCACACCGCCGATCTCGACGTCCTCGGTCGGGTACCGGAACTGGGTGAACTGCACCGGCCCGCGGAACCGCATCAGCTCGTGCACCGCCTGCGGCCAGCGCTCCGGCTCGGCCCGGAGCACGGCGAGCTGATCGGGATGGGTGAGCAGGGTGTACGCGCCGTTGGAGATCAGGTGCGCCGTCGTCTCGTGACCGGCGACGACCAGCGCGAAGATCATCGTCACCATCTCGGTGTCGGTCAGCCGGTCCCCGTCCTCCTGCGCGTCGATCAGGGCCGTGATCAGGTCGTCCGCCGGTTCCGCCCGGCGGGCCGCGACGAGTTCCTGCACGTGGTCGACGGCGGACCGCAGCACCCCGGGGATCCGGGTCGGGTCCATCGAGGTCAGCACCCGGCCCCACTCGTGCCACTGCGCACGGTCGGACTCCCCGACCCCGACCAGCTCGCAGATGACGGTGATCGGCAGCGGGTAGCCGAACGCCTCGACGAGGTCGACCGGACGGCCGTCGGCCCCGTCCTCCGCGATCCGGTCCAGCAGCGCGGCGGTGATCTCCTCGACCCGCGGGCGGAGCGTCTGCACCCGGCGCACCGTGAACGCCCGCGACACCAGCTTGCGCAGCCGGGTGTGGTCCGCGCCGTCGGTGGTGAGGATGTTGCGGCTCATGTAGGGCAGCAGGTCCTCGGTGATGTTCATCTGGGCCAGCATCCGGTCGCGCATGTTCTCGCCGCCGACCAGCTCCGGGTCGGTGACGAAGCGCGGGTCGGTGAGCACCGCACGGACCTCGTCCTGGCGGGTGACCAGCAGCGCGGGCGGCGTCCCGAGCAGCGAGATGCCGACGACCGGCCCCTGCTCACGCAGCCGCCCGTAGCCGGCGTAGGGATCGGCGACGAGGTCCGGCGCCATGAGGTCGTGGACGTCGCCGGTTCCGGTGGTGGTCATGGCGGTTTCCTCTCCGTGGTGGTCCGCGTCCGGTCTCACCGGACGCGGCGGCGCAGTTCGGTGTCGAGGTGCTCGGCCAGCGGGCGGTAGAGCCCCGCGACCCGCTCGCCGAGCGCGGCGGACGGGGGCGGTGCTGCGGCGGTGCCGTCCAGGCCGGTGGTGAGGACGGACCGCACCGCCCGTTCCAGCAGGGCGATGCGCCGGTCCGCGTCGGTGGGGGCGAACGCCGTCTGCTGCCCGGCCGCCTCGGACATCCCGGTCAGGACGAAGAAGCCGTAGGTGACCGCGCCCCAGGTGTGGATCTGGTCGTCGACACTCGTGTCGGTGTCGACGAGCCCGGCGTCGCGCAGCGCGCCGAAGTGCTCCCGGACCACCGTGTCCCGGCGGCCGGCCAGCTCGCCGAGGGTTCCGGCTGCCTCGTGGGCCAGCCGGCCCAGCACCTCGGCGTCACCCAGGTACATCGCCCGGGTGACGGCGTCGGCCTGCATCCGCTCGTAGATCAGCGCGATCATCCGCCACGGCAGGACGAACTCCGGTTCCGCCGCCATCCGGTCCGCGAGATCGGCGAACAGCCGCCGCTGGGACCGCAGCACCACCGTCAGCAGCAACGCGTCCTTGGTGCGGACATGCAGGTAGACCGTCCCCTTGCCGACCCCGGCCCGGCGCGCGACGTCCTCGATCGTCACCCGCCGGTAGCCCTGGCGCACGAGCAGCTCAGCCGCCGCGTCGAGCACGCGGTCCATCCGGTCGTCGCCGGTGCCGGCGGCCTCGCTCGTGACTCGATTGACGGATCCGGTCATGTGGTCACGGTAGCTCCCGGTATCCCGCATGTCGAGATACCGTCGCCCCATGTCCGACTACGAGCACCTGCGTCTCGAGCAGGACGGCGACACGGTCCGGATCACGATGAACCGCCCGCACCGCCGGAACTCCCTGACCGAGGACCATCTCCGCGAGCTGCTGCACGCGTTCGAGACGACGGGCCGCGGCGACGCGACCGGGATCGTGCTCGCCGGGGAGGGGAAGGCGTTCTCCTCCGGGCACGACTTCGCCGACGTCGCGGAGCGCGACCTGGCCCGGGTACGGGAGCTGCTGCGCCTGTGCACCACCGTCATGCGCACCGTGCAGGAGGTGCCGCAGGTGGTGATCGCCAGCGTGCACGCCACCGCGTGGGCCGCGGGCTGCCAGCTGGTCGCGTCCTGCGACCTCGCGGTGGCCGCCGAGTCGGCGACGTTCGCGCTGCCCGGCGGCAAGGGCGGCTGGTTCTGTCACACCCCCGCCGTGCCCGTCGCCCGCTCGGTCGGCCGTAAGCGGCTGATGGAGCTGGCGCTCACCGGTGACGCGATCGACGCCGCGACCGCAGCCGACTGGGGGCTCATCAACTACGCGGTCCCGGACGCCGAGCTGGACGCCCGGGTCGACGATCTGCTCGCCCGCGCGACGCGGGGCAGCCGGTTGTCCAAGGCGGTCGGGAAGCAGACGCTCTACGCACAGCTCGACCGCCCGGAGGCCGACGCGTACGGCGTGGCCGCCGAGGTCATGGCGTCCATGTCGCAGTCCGGCGGCGCGCGCGAGGGCATGGCGGCGTTCCTGGGCAAGCGCGCCGCGGTCTGGCCGGACTGAGCGCTGCCCTAAGCTCGGCCGGACCGTGAACCCCGTGCAGCCCATGACCCGACTCAGCCGGCGCCGCCTGTTCGGCGCCGCCGCGGCCGTCGGTGGGCTCACGCTGCTGGCCGGGTGCGGCCGGGAGGACCCCGATCCGCTCGTCCGCCTGCGGTCCGGCGGCGACGTCGTGATCGGGCTGTCCGGCGAGCGCCCGTTCGGCTACACCGACAGCTCCGGACGGCCGACCGGGGAGAGCCCGGAGGTCGCCAGGGCGGTCGTCGCCGAGCTGGGCGGGAACGGGCTCGTCGCCGTCCAGACGGCGTTCGACGAGCTGGTGCCCGACCTGCTCGACGGCCGGTTCGACCTCATCGCGGTCGGTCTCACCGTCACGCCGCTGCGCTGCCAGCAGGTCGCGTTCTCGCGTCCGGACTACGTGGCGCGGACCGGTCTGGTCGTCCCGGTCGGCAACCCGCTCGGGCTCCAGACGCTGGCCGGGGTCCGGCGGTCCGGCGCGACGCTCGGGGTGCTCTCCGGGGCCGCCGAGCAGGAGTACGCACTCGCGGCGGGCATCCCGAGCTCGCAGATGGTCGTGTTCGACGCCCAGAGCCAGCTCGTCCAGGGGGTGGCGGGCGGCCAGGTGGCGGTCGGTGCGCTCACCCGCATCTCGCTGCTGGACGAGGTGCGCCGCAACGCGGGGATCGCGGTCGAGGTGACCAGGGGGTTCGAGCCCGAGGTCAGCGGCCGCCCGGCGGTGGGCGCCGGGGCGTTCGCCTTCCGGCCCGCCGACTCGGGGTTCCGCGCGGAGTTCGACCGGGGGCTGGGCGCGCTGCAGGCGTCCGGGCGCTGGCTGGAGATCGTCCGCCCGTTCGGCTTCACCGACGGCAACCTCCCGCCGCCCGGCCTGACGATCGATGACCTCTGCGCGCGGACCCCCGACTCCTGACCCGTCCGCCGCGCGGGATGCGAGGATCCCGGTCATGGTGTTGCGCATCGCCGGTCTCCCGGTGCCCGGCCCGTCGGACCTGATCTCCGGCGCGGCCTCGGTCGTCGACCGGACCGGCGAGCTCGCCGGGGCCGTGGTCGCGCTCCCGGCCCGTGCGGGTGAGCTGCTCGACGAGGTCGGTTCCCTGGTCGGCCGGATCGGCACGATCGCGACCCGGGCGGAGACGCTGCTGGACCGGGTCGACGGCGTCGTGGACCGGGCCGAGGGCCTGATCGGGACGGTCGAGTCGGTGGCCGCCGAGGCGAAGGACGTCGTCGGCCGGGTCCGCCCGGTCGCGGACCGTGCCGACGAGCTGGTCACCCACGTCTCCACCGTCGCCGGGGACGCCGACGGACTCATCACCCGCGTCTCGACGGTCGCCGACGACGCCGGAGGACTCATCACGCGGGTCTCCACCGTCGCCGACGACGCCGGGGGGCTCATCACCCGCGTCTCCACCGTCGCCGACGACGCCGGCGGGCTGGTCGAGCGGGTCTCCGGTGTCGCCGGGGACGCGGACGTCCTGGTCCGCACGGTCACCACGGTCAGCGAGCGGGCCGGGGAGCTGATCGGGCAGGTCGAGCAGGTGACGGGAGCGGCCACCGGCGTGGTGGACCGGGCCGGGGCCGTCGCCGAGCGGGCCGGGACGGTCGTCGAGAGCGCCTCGGGGACCAGCGACCGGGCCGGTGCCCTGCTGGACCTCTACGGGCCGCTCGCCGAGCGGGCGGCGCCGCTGGCCACCCGCTTCGTCGACGAGCTCTCCGAGGAGGAGGTGCACGCCGCGATCCGGCTGGTCGACCAGCTCCCGGTGCTCACCGAGCACCTCGACGACGACATCCTGCCGATCCTCGCCACCCTGGACCGGGTCGGTCCGGACGTCCACGAGCTGCTCGACGTGCTCAAGGAGGTGCGGCAGGCGATCGTCGGCATCCCGGGGTTCCGGCTGCTGAGCCGCCGGGGCAGCGGCAAGGAGGACGAGTGAGCGGCCCGGTCTAGGTGTCCTGCTCGGCCAGGCCCTGCGCCTGCCGGATCAGCGCGACGATCTCGCCCATCATCTCGGTGAGCCGGAAGTTCTTCGGCGTGAACACCGCCGCGACGCCGCCGGCGCGCAGGCGCTTCTCGTCCTCGGGCGGGATGATCCCGCCGACGACGACCGGGATCTCCCCGGCCCCGGCCTCGCGCAGCCCCCGCACGACGGCGGGCACCACCTCCAGGTGCGACCCGGACAGCACCGACAGGCCCACCGCGTGCACGCCCTCCTGCACCGCCGCCGCGACGATCTGCGCCGGCGTGAGCCGGATGCCCTGGTAGACGACCTCGAAGCCGACGTCGCGGGCCCGGACCGCCACCTGCTCGGCGCCGTTGGAGTGCCCGTCCAGGCCGGGCTTGCCGACGAGTATCCGCAGCCGCTGCCCCAGCTCGTCACCGGCGGCCCGCACCTGCTCGCGCACCTCCGCGATCTCCACCGCACCCTCGCCGGAGGTGCTCGCCCCGGACACCCCGGTGGGGGCCCGGAACTCGCCGAACACCTCCCGCAGCGCGCCGGCCCACTCGCCGGTGGTCACCCCGGCCTTGGCGCAGTCGATCGAGACCTGCATCAGGTTCCGCTCGGTCTTCGCCGCGTCCCGCAGGGCCCGCAACGCCTCGTCCGCGGCGTGCTGGTCGCGCCCCGCGCGCCACGCCCGGACCGCCTCGACCGCGGACCGCTCGGTCTCCGGGTCGACGGTGAAGATCGCCTCGGCGCCCTCGGCCTGCAGCGGGCTGGGCTCGGTCGTGGAGAACCTGTTGACGCCGACGACCACCTCCTCACCGGACTCCAGCCGGCGTCGCCGCTCGGCGAGCGAGTTCACCAGCTCGCCCTTCATGTAGCCGGCCTCCACGGCGGCGACCGCGCCGCCCATCTCCTGCACCCGGTCGATCTCGGCCCGGGCGCCCTCGACCAGCTCGGCGACCTTCGCCTCCACCACCCGCGAGCCCTCGAAGAGGTCCTCGTACTCCAGCAGGTCCGTCTCGTAGGCGAGCACCTGCTGCATCCGCAACGCCCACTGCTGGTCCCACGGCCGGGGCAGGCCCAGCGCCTCGTTCCAGGCCGGCAGCTGCACGGCACGCGCGCGGGCGTCCTTGGACAGGGTGACCGCCAGCATCTCCAGCACGATCCGCTGCACGTTGTTCTCCGGCTGCGCCTCGGTCAGCCCGAGCGAGTTGACCTGCACCCCGTAGCGCAGCCGGCGCGCCTTCGGGTCCTCGACGCCGTAGCGCTCCCGGGTGATGTCGTCCCAGAGCCGCGCGAACGCGCGCATCTTGCACATCTCCTCGACGAACCGCAGGCCCGCGTTGACGAAGAACGAGATCCGCCCGACGACGTCGCCGAAGCGCTCCGGCGGGACCTGACCGGAGTCCCGGACCGAGTCCAGCACCGCGATCGCCGTGGACAGGGCGTAGGCGAGCTCCTGGGTCGGCGTCGCCCCGGCCTCCTGCAGGTGGTAGCTGCAGATGTTGATCGGGTTCCACTTCGGGATCTCCGACACCGACCAGGCGACCATGTCGGTGATGAGCCGCAGGCTGGGCCCCGGCGGGAACACGTAGGTGCCCCGCGACAGGTACTCCTTCACGATGTCGTTCTGGGTGGTCCCGGCGAGCTTGCGCCGCACCTCGGCGTAGTCCAGGCCCGTCTGCTCGGCCTGCTCCTCGGCGACGGCGACGTAGAGCGCGAGCAGCCACATCGCCGGCGCGTTGATCGTCATCGAGGTGTTGGCCTCGGCGACCGGGATCCCGTCGAACAGGGCGCGCATGTCACCGAGGTGGCTGACCGGCACGCCGACCTTGCCGACCTCGCCCCTGGCCAGCTCGTCGTCCGGGTCGTAGCCGGTCTGCGTCGGCAGGTCGAAGGCCACCGACAGTCCGGTCTGTCCCTTCGCCAGGTTGCGCCGGTACAGCTCGTTGGTCTTCGCCGCCGACGAGTGCCCGGCGTAGGTCCGGATCACCCAGGGGCGGTCGCGCTCACGATCGGTCGGGTACGGCACCGGAACCTCCGTGTCTGCTCAGCCGGCGGCGGTGCCGGAACTGTCACGCCGATACAGACTACTGGCGAGTAGCTTGCGGCGGGGAACCGATCGTCCCTCGTCACACCGTTCTGCGCAACAAACTACGCGCTTCGCGCGGGAAACCACGCGCTTGACCGGTTCACACCCACCCGACGGCCAGGGCGGGCCACCACACCGGGTGCGACCATCGGGGGGTGGATCTCGACGTCGTACCCCGGCTGGGCACCCTCGTCGGCCTGGTGGTGGTACTCGTCGCGATCGGCCTGCTGCTGCGCTGGACGTTCGGGCACCAGCGGAACGTGACCCTGCCCACCGACGATCCGGACGACCCGGTCGCCACCGGTCTGCTGACCGAGGTCTCCCGGGTGCCCGGTGAGGCGGCGGCCCAGGTGCTACGGGCCCGGCTGCGCTCCGCCGGGATCCGGTCGACGATCGCCCGGGGCGACGACGAGCGCGGCGGCTACGCCCTGCTCGTGTTCGACAAGGACGTGCCGGACGCGAAGGTCGTGCTCAGCCGCGGCGCGCTGGAGTGAGACTCAGGTGACCCGGTGGTACCGGGCGTCGACGAAGCAGAACACGCCGTAGCAGGCGATCCCCAGGCCCACCGCCACCAGCACGAAGACACCGTAGGGCTGGTCGCGCAGCGCCTTGAGCGCCGAGTCCAGCCCGTTGGCCCGGGACGGGTCGAAGGTGAGCGCGGCGACGCCGAGCAGCACGCCCAGCACGCCGATCGCCACCCCCTTCGCGATGTACCCGGCCTGCCCGGACCGCGCGTTGAGCCTGCGGATACCGGAGGGGGCGCCGGAGAGGTCCTGGTCCTCCAGGAACGCCTTGTTCCAGCCCTGGTACACCATCACCCCGCCGCCGATCAGCACGCCGAGCCCGACGAGCGCGGTGATGATCTGGCCACCCGGGAGCCCGAGCAGGCCCGCGGTGGCCTGACCGCCGCCGCCGGAGGAGGCGCGGCCCTGCACCGCCGTCGTGCCGGCCGCGACGGCCAGCACCGCGTAGACCACGGCCTGACCGGCACAGACGGCCCGCTTGGTGAGCTGCTTGGCCCGGCTGCCGACGTAGCCGAAGCCCCACACGGCCGACACCGAACGCCAGACGACCACGGCGACGAACCCAACGACGAGCACCCACAGGAACACCCGCCCGATCGGCTCCGCCGCGATCGCACCGAGCGCCCCGTTCTGGTCGGCCTGACCACCCGAGCCCAGCGCGACCTGCACGGCCAGCCAGCCGATCAGCAGGTGCAGCACGCCGTTCGAGGCGATCCCGACCCGCGCGGCGACCCGCACCGGCGTCGAGTGTGCGGCGTCCCGCGCCCCGCGCCCGGCCTTGCGGCTGGCCCGGGACACGTCCGCGGCATCAGGGGTGCTCACCATGACCGGCCTCCTCGTCACCGCCCTGCCCCCACGGCCCGGTCCGGCGTTGCGCGCAGCCTGCCACGAACGAGTGACCCCCGCACCACGAAGCCCTCCCGTCTCCGCACTCATGGAGCTTCGGCCCGGCCACACGAGGCCGAAGCTCCATGAGTGCCACGGGGCGGGGTGCGCGGGGGCGGGGAGCGGGGGCGGTGCGGGGATGGGGTGCGCGGGGACGGGGCGGGGGCGTCAGCGGTCCGGTTCGCCGGCCACCCGGCTGATGTCCGCGCCGAGGGCGGACAGGTTCTCCACGAAGCGCGGGTAGCCCCGGTCGATGTGCGCGACGTCCCACACCTCGGTGGTCCCCTTCGCGCACAGCCCGGCCAGCACGAGACCGGCGCCGGCCCGGATGTCGCTGGCCCAGACCGGCGCCGACGACAGCTCCGGCCGCCCGCGGACGACGGCGTGGTGCCCGTCGGTGCGGGCGTCGGCGCCGAGGCGCACCATCTCGTCGACGAAGCGGAACCGGGCCTCGAAGACGTTCTCCGTGATCATCGACGTGCCCTCGGCGACGGCGGACAGCGCGATCGCCATCGGCTGCAGGTCGGTCGCGAACCCGGGATAGGGCAGCGTCACGAAGTCCACGGCCTGCGGCCGCCCCGGCATCGCGACGGAGAACTCGTCGCGACCGGTGGTGATCTCGGCGCCCGCGGTGCGCAGCTTGTCCAGCACCAGGTCGATGTGGTGCGGGTCCACCCCGCGCACGGTCACCTCCCCGGAGGTCATGACCGCGGCGAAGGCCCAGGTGGCTCCGACGATCCGGTCGCCGATCACCCGGTGCGTCGTGGGCTGCAGCCCGGTGACGCCGTGCACGGTCAGCGTCGAGGTGCCGACGCCCTCGAGCTTCGCCCCCATCTGCTGCAGCATCACGCAGAGGTCGACGATCTCGGGTTCGCGCGCGGCGTTGTCGATGACCGTCGTCCCGGACGCGAGCACCGCGGCCATCAGGATGTTCTCGGTCGCACCGACGCTCGGGAAGTCCAGCCAGATCTGGGCGCCGTGCAGGTCCTGCGCGGACGCGGTCACGCTGCCGTGCTCGATGTCGGTCGTCGCACCCAGCTTGCGCAGGCCGTTCTGGTGCATGTCCAGCGGCCGGGAGCCGATCGCGTCCCCGCCGGGCAGCGGGACGACCGCCCGCCGGCACCGCGCCACCAGCGGCCCGAGCACGCAGACCGAGGCCCGCAGCCGGGACACCGAGCGGTAGTCCGCCTCGGCGCCCGGGTCGGCCGGCACGTCGATGTGCACCGTCGCACCCTCGATCGCGACCGTGCAGCCCAAACTGCGCAGGACGTCCGCCATCAGCGGCACGTCGAGGATCTCCGGACAGTTCTCGAGCGTCGTCCGGCCCTCGGCGAGCAGGGCTGCCGCCATGAGCTTGAGCACGCTGTTCTTCGCCCCGACGACGTCGACGGACCCGTTCAGCCGGGCCCCGCCGCGGACCGCGAAATGCTCCACCACGGCGAGAACCGTAACGGTGCGGCCCACCGGGCGGCCCCACACCCCGACCGGGGTGAACGCCCCGCGCCGTCCGGCGCAGCGCACGGGACGGTCGCCGCGGGACGGGCCTCTACCCTGTCGGGATGGCGGTACACCTGACGCGGATCTACACGAAGACCGGCGACGACGGCACGACGGCACTCGGCGACTTCAGCCGGGTCCACAAGACCGATCCCCGGCTCGCGGCCTACGCCGACACCGACGAGGCGAACGCCGCGATCGGCGTCGCCGTGACCGTCGGGGGGCTCGCCGAACGGGTGATCGGACCGCTGCGGCAGATCCAGAACGACCTGTTCGACGTCGGGGCGGATCTCTGCGCACCGATCGTCGAGAATCCCGAGTACCCGCCGCTGCGGGTCACCGAGGGGTACGTCACCCGCATCGAGGGCTGGTGCGACGAGTTCAACCCGGAACTGCCGAAGCTGAACTCCTTCGTCCTGCCCGGCGGGACGCCCGGTGCCGCCTACCTGCACGTGGCACGAACGGTCACCCGCCGCGCCGAACGGTCGGTGTGGGCGTTGATGGCCGCCGACGCGGAGCGGACGAACCCGCTGACCGCGCAGTACCTGAACCGGCTCTCGGACCTGCTGTTCATCCTGGGCCGGGTCGCGAACCCGGACGGCGACGTCCTGTGGCAGCCCGGCGGGCCGCACGGCGCGGCCGCGGGCGGGACCGGCTGAGCCCGGAGCCGCCCTGGGCCCCGGATCAGCACGGCTCAGGAGGCTTCGCGGAAGCCGTTGCGCCCCGGCGGGGTGGCCTCGATCCAGGCCAGGAACCCGGTGCGGACGTCGGAGGACATCGCGAGCTCCACGTCGCCCTCCCGGCCGCCCGGGATCCGTGCGTGGAAGCGGAGCACCTCGACCGCCATCGGGATCGCGAACTCCTCCGAGCGGTGCGGCGGGCGCCGGTCGACGATCTCCAGCTGGGCCCGGTCCAGGACGACGGTCGGGCCGATCCGGAAGCTGGTCAGCCGGTACCAGGCGAACCGCTCACCCTCGTAGCGGCCGACCCCGAAGTGCCAGTCCGTGACAGCGAAACGGCGGCGCAGACACAGGTCCACGCCGCCGTTCCGCATGAGTCGCACCCGCCGTACGGCGAGCCAGACCAGTGGGACGACCAGACACAGCAGCAGAACCCCGACGATCGCCGCGACGAGTTCCACCACCGTGTCCGGCCCCCGGTCGCTAGTTGGCCTCGGCCGCGCGCAGCCGGACGTCGGCCCGCGCTATCGCCGCCTTGCCGTCGTCGGTCGACTCGTCGGCGCCGTCCCGGGCCCGCCGGGCCCGGTCGACGTCGATCTCGTCCGACTGCTCGGCGAACTCGGCCAGGATGGACACCCGCTCGGCCGACACCGACAGGAACCCGCCGTGCACCGCGATGGTGCGCTTCGAGCCGTCGGTCGAGTCGATCCGGACGATCCCGGCCTCCTCGAGCTGGGCCAGCATCGGCTGGTGGCCGGGCAGGATGCCGACCTCGCCGACGGTGGTGCGGGCGAGCACGAACCGTGCCTCGCCCGACCACAGCCGACGCTCCACGGAGACCAGCTCCACGGTCATCTCAGCAGGCATCGGAATCAGCCCTCGAGCTTCTTGCGGTTCTTCTCCAGGTCGTCCAGACCGCCGCAGAGGAAGAACGCCTGCTCGGGCACGTCGTCGAACTCGCCCTTGGCGATCTTGTCGAACGCCTCGATGGTCTCCTTGAGGGGGACCGTCGAGCCCGGCTGGCCGGTGAACTGCTCGGCGACCAGCAGGTTCTGCGACAGGAAGCGCTCGATCCGGCGGGCCCGGCCGACGAGCTGCTTGTCCTCCTCGGACAGCTCGTCGATACCGAGGATCGCGATGATGTCCTGCAGGTCGTTGTACTTCTGCAGGATCCGCTTGACCTCGTTGGCGACCCGGAAGTGCTCGTCGCCCACGTACTGCGGGTCGAGGATCCGGGACGTCGAGGTCAGCGGGTCCACCGCCGGGTAGATCCCCTTCTGGGAGATCGGCCGGGAGAGCTCGGTGGTCGCGTCCAGGTGGGCGAACGTGGTCGCCGGCGCCGGGTCGGTGTAGTCGTCCGCGGGGACGTAGATCGCCTGCATCGAGGTGATCGACCGGCCACGGGTCGAGGTGATCCGCTCCTGCAGCTCGCCCATCTCGTCGGCCAGGGTGGGCTGGTAGCCCACCGCGGACGGCATCCGGCCCAGCAGGGTGGAGACCTCCTGGCCGGCCTGGGTGAACCGGAAGATGTTGTCGATGAACAGCAGGACGTCCTGGTCCTGCGCGTCCCGGAAGTACTCCGCCATGGTCAGCGCGGACAGGGCGACGCGCATACGGGTGCCCGGCGGCTCGTCCATCTGACCGAACACCAGCGCGGTGTTCTTCATGACGCCCGACTCGGTCATCTCCGTGATGAGGTCGTTGCCCTCACGGGTGCGCTCGCCGACGCCGGCGAACACCGAGGTGCCACCGAAGTTCAGCGCGACACGCTGGATCATCTCCTGGATCAGCACGGTCTTGCCGACGCCGGCACCACCGAACAGACCGATCTTGCCGCCGACCACGTACGGGGTCATCAGGTCGAGGACCTTGATGCCGGTCTCCAGCATCTCGGTCTTGCCCTCGAGCTGGTCGAACCGCGGGGCCTTCTGGTGGATCGACCGCAGGTCACCGGTGAACTGGATGCTCGGGTCGTCCAGGCAGTCGCCCAGCGCGTTGAAGACGTGGCCCTTGACCTGGTCGCCCACCGGCACCGAGATCGGACGGCCGAGGTCGGTGACCTCCTGGCCGCGCACGACGCCGTCGGTCGGCTGCATGGAGATGGCGCGGACCAGGTTGTCGCCCAGGTGCTGGGCGATCTCCAGGGTCAGCTTGCGCTGGTCACCGGAGAGGTCGACCTCCAGGGACAGCGCGTTGTACAGGTCCGGGACCTGGTCACGCGGGAACTCGACGTCGACGACCGGGCCGGTCACCTGGACGACGCGCCCGGTGATCGGGCCGGCCGAAGTTTCGGCGGTCGTGGTCATCAGCTCTCACTTCCTGCGCTGGCGAGAGCGTCGACACCACCGACGATCTCGCTGATCTCCTGGGTGATCTGCGCCTGACGTGCCTGGTTGGCCTCCAGGGTCAGACTACGGATCAGTTCGTTGGCGTTGTCGGTCGCGGCCTTCATGGCCCGCTGCCGGTTCGCCGACTCCGACGCCGCCGACTCCAGCAGGGCCGCGTAGAGCCGGGCCCCGATGTACTTCGGCAGCAGCGCGTCGAACAGCGTGTCCGGGTCCGGCTCGAACTCGTAGAGCGCCTCCGGACCCTTGCTCTCCGACCGCGCGGGACGGTCCTCCGGCCCGGTCTCACCGTCCGGGTCCGCCGCGGCGGAGTCGGCCGCGTACTCGACCTCGAGCGGCGCCATCCGCCGTGCCTGCGGGACCTGCGTGATCATGTTCTTGAAGCTGGTGTAGACGAGGTGCAGCTCGTCCACGCCGTCGATCCCGTCGGTGTTCCCGTGCTGGTCGTCCTCGCCCGCCATGAACGCCTCGACCAGGGTCCGCGCCGACTCGGCCGCGTGCTCGTAGCTCGGCTGCTCGGAGAAACCGGTCCAGGACCGGGCGATCTCCCGGCCGCGGAACCGGTAGTACGAGACGCCCTTGCGGCCGATCACGTACAGCACCGGGTCCTTGCCCTGCTCGCGGAGCAGGGCCTGGAGCTTCTCGGCCTCCTTGAGCACGTTGGCGTTGTAGCCGCCGCACTGACCGCGGTCACTGGTGATGACCAGGACCGCGGCCCGCTTCGGCTGCTCACGCTCGACGAGCAGCGGGTGGTCCAGCGCCGAGTGCGAGGCGAGCTCGGACAGCGTGGACGTCATCAGCTCGGCGTAGGGCCGCGCCTCGTCCACCCGCGCCCTGGCCTTCGCGATCCGCGAGGTCGCGATCAGCTCCTGGGAGCGGGTGATCTTCTTGATGGACTGCGTCGACCGGATACGCCGGCGCAGCACCCTGATCTGGGCCGCCATCGGGTATCAGCCTCAGTTCTTCTTGACCGTGACGGTCTCCTGCTCGACGTCGTCGGAGTCGAGGGCCTTCTCGGCCTTCTCCTTCGGGACGACCGAGGAACCGTCGGAAGCGGTGAACTCGTTGCGCTTGAACTCGTCGACGGCCTTGGTCAGCGTCTCGACCGCGTCGTCGGACAGCTTGCCCGTGTCGACGATCTCGTTCAGCGGGCCCGAGGCGTGCCGGCGGGTGTACTCCCGGAACTCCGACTCGAAGCGGCCCACGTCGGCGACCGGGACCGAGTCGAGCTTGCCGGAGGTGCCCAGCCAGATCGACACGACCTGGTCCTGCACCGAGACCGGCGAGTACTGCGCCTGCTTGAGCAGCTCGACCAGCCGCTCACCACGGCCCAGTGCGGCGGCCGAGGCGGCGTCGAGGTCGGAACCGAACGCGGCGAACGCCTCCAGCTCGCGGTACTGCGACAGGTCCAGGCGCAGCGAGCCGGAGACCGTCTTCATCGCCTTGATCTGGGCCGAGCCGCCGACCCGGGAGACCGAGATACCGACGTTGATCGCCGGCCGGACGCCCTGGTTGAACAGGTCGGACTCGAGGAAGACCTGGCCGTCGGTGATCGAGATGACGTTGGTCGGGATGTAGGCCGACACGTCGTTCGCCTTGGTCTCGATGATCGGCAGACCGGTCATCGAGCCGGCGCCGAGCGAGTCCGAGAGCTTGGCGCAACGCTCGAGCAGCCGCGAGTGCAGGTAGAAGACGTCGCCCGGGTAGGCCTCGCGGCCCGGCGGACGGCGCAGCAGCAGCGAGATCGCGCGGTACGCCTCGGCCTGCTTGGAGAGGTCGTCGAACACGATCAGGACGTGCTTGCCCTGGTACATCCAGTGCTGGCCGATGGCCGAGCCGGTGTAGGGCGCGAGCCACTTGTAACCGGCCGGGTCCGACGCCGGGGCGGCGACGATCGTCGTGTACTCCAGCGCGCCCGCGTCCTCCAGCGACTGCCGGACACCCGCGATCGTGGAGCCCTTCTGACCGACGGCGACGTAGATGCAGCGCACCTGCTTCGCCGGGTCGCCGGAGTCCCAGTTCTCCTTCTGGTTGATGATCGTGTCGACGCAGACCGCGGTCTTGCCGGTCTTGCGGTCGCCGATCACCAGCTGCCGCTGGCCGCGGCCGATCGGGGTCATGGCGTCGATCGCCTTGATCCCGGTCTGCAGCGGCTCACCGACCGACTGGCGGTCCATCACGCCGGCCGCCTGCAGCTCCAGCACGCGGCGGGAGTCGGACTCGATGTCGCCGAGACCGTCGATCGGGTTGCCCAGCGGGTCGATGACCCGGCCCAGGTAGCCCTCGCCGACGGGGACCGAGAGGACCTCGCCGGTGCGGGTGACCTGCTGGCCCTCCTCGATGCCGGTGTAGTCGCCGAGGACGACCGCACCGATCTCGTTCTGCTCCAGGTTCAGCGCGACGCTGCGGACGCCGCCGTCGAACTCCAGGAGCTCGTTGGTCATGGCCGAGGGCAGTCCCTCGATGTGGGCGATGCCGTCACCGGTGTCGGACACGGTCCCGACCTCGCGCCGGGACGTGCCGCTCTCCAGCGACGAGACGTAGCTGGAGATCGCACTCCGGATCTCCTCGGAGGAGATCGTCAGCTCTGTCATGGCTGCGTCGTTCCTTCTCTCGAACGTGGTCTCCACGACCGTGCCGCCGGCCGGCGGTCGGTACTGGAGCAGGTCAGCTGGGCAGGGACCGCTGCGCGGCGGCGAGCCTGCCCGCCACGCTGCCGTCGATGACCTCGCCGCCGACCTGCACGACCAGTCCTCCGAGGAGGTCCCGGTCGAGCTCGACCTGCAGGGAGATCGTGCGGCCGTAGATCCGGCCTAGGGTGTTCGCAAGCGCCGACTCCTGCTGCGGGGTCAGCGCGACGGGCGTGCGCACCTTCGCCACCGAGCGGTCCCGGCGGGCCGCCGCGAGCTCGGCGAGCTCCTCGGCGACGAGGTCGAGGTGCCGGCCACGGGGCAGCCGGACCGCCTCGCGGAGCAGCGTCGCGGTGACCGGGTACACCCGGTCACCGAGGACGCCGTCCAGCAGCCCGACCCGCCCGGCCGAGGCCGTCGACGTGTCGGTGAGCAGGCCGTTGAGCTGCGGCTCCCGGGCCAGGATGCGGCCGAACCGGAAGAGCTGGTCCTCGACCTCGTCGAGGGACCCGTTCTTCTCGGCGACGGCGGTCGCCGCCTGCCGGGCCAGCGACTCCGCGGCGGTGACGACGTCCCGGGTCGTCGACCAGCGCTTGCGCGCCAGCTCGGACACGAGATCGACCGTCGGCTGCGAGAGCTGGGTCCCGAACAACCGGCCGACCAGGTCGGCGCGGGCGTCCTCCGGCGTGGCGGAGTCGGCGAGCAGACGCTGGATCGCGCGCTCCCCGTGCAGGAACCGGGCCACCGCGAACAGCTCGTCGGCGACCGTGGTCAGGTCCCGGGCCGACGCACCGTCGACCGAGGCGTCCAGCCGCTCGGTCAGCGCGGCGAGCGCTTCCCGGGACGCGGGCTGCAGGACCTTCGCCATCAGTTCGCCCCGCTCCGCTGGGCGGCCTGGCCGTCGAGCTCACCGAGGAACGAGTCGATCGTCGCCGAGCGACGCGAGTCGTCGGCGAGCTGCTCGCGCAGCAGCCGCTCGGCCAGCTGGACCGAGAGACCGCCGACCTCGTTACGCAGCGCGCGCTGGGCGGCGTCCCGCGAGGCGAGCACCTGCTCCTCGCCACGGGCCTTGATGCGGGCGGCCTCCTGCTCGGCCTCCTCGCGCAGCTCCGCCTTGATCTGCTGGCCCTCGGCACGGGCGTCGTCGCGGATGCGCGCCGCCTCGGCCCGGAGGCCGGCCAGCTGCTCCTCGTACTCCTTCTTCAGCCGGTCCGCCTGCTCCTGGGTCTCCTGAGCACGCTTGAGGCCGCCCTCGATCGCGTCGGTCCGCTCCTCGTAGAGCGACTCGAAGCGCGGCACCGCGAACTTCCAGAGCACGAAGAGCAGGATCGCGAACGCGACGATCCCGAGGACGAGCTCGTTCCCGTGCGGGAGAATCGGAAGCGGTTCCTCGGCGGCGAGAATCAGATCCACCGTGTGTCCTTCCCTGACGTGGCCGCCGGTGTTCCGACCGGCATGGGGTTGATCAGCCGCCGGCGATGAAGAACAGCACCAGGCCGATCAGCATGACCAGCTCGGCGAGCACGAAGGTGGTCCAGCCGATACCCATCAGCTGGCCACGGGCCTCCGGCTGGCGGGCGGTGCCGCTGATGACGGCCGACCAGATCAGGCCGACGCCGATGCCGGCGCCGATGGCCGAGGCGCCGAACCCGATGGCGGCGAGGCCCGGGTTGATGTTGGCGGCTTCCTGGGCCAGAACCTGCGAGACGTTCACTTCGGTTTCCTTCCGTCGGGTCCGCGTGGTGCGGGTCGTTCGGTGGGTCGGGCCGGACGAACCGGCGGATGGAGCACGGTGCCGGTGGCACCGGGGTCTTTAGTGGTCCTCCGAGATCGCCGCGCCGATGAAGACCGCGGCGAGCAGGGCGAAGACGTAGGCCTGGATGACCTGCACCAGCGCCTCCAGGAAGGTGAAGGCGATGCCGGCGACGAAGGCGAACGGCGCCGCGACGGTGAGCCCGCCGCCGGCGAAGAGCAGGAACTCGGCGGCGACCGCGGTCAGCGCGATGATGAGGTGGCCGGCGAACATCGCGGCGAACACACGCAGTGCCAGCGAGAGCGGCTGGACCAGGAACTTCTGCAGCAGCTCGATCACGATGATCAGCGGCGCGATGAAGACCGGGACGCCCGGTGGCAGGGCCGCGTGCTTGATGTAGCCCGCGAAGCCGTGCTTCTTGAACCCGGCGTAGTGATAGAAGACGTAGACGAACAGCGCCAGCGCGATCGGGAAGCCGATCCGCGACATCGTCGGGAACTGGATCACCGGGACGATCGCGAACAGGTTGTTGACCAGGATGAAGCTGAACAGGCCGAGGATCAGCGGGATGTAGCGCCGGAACTCCGCCGAGCCGATCTGGTCACGCGCCATCGTGTTGCGCGGGATGTTGTAGAAGGACTCCAGGGCGAACTGGCCCTTGCCGGGGACGATCGCCAGCTTCCGGGTCCCGAGGGTGAACACCGCAGCCACGATGACCAGGGACAGCACGGCCAGGACCATCGGCTTGGTGACGTCGCCGAAGATCGCCGGGTAGTTGAACAGTCCCTGGCCGGGCGGCGTGAACTCCTCGGCCGCCAGTACGAACGTACCCAATGGGGGTCCTTCCGGTGCTCCCGTCCCGCGGCCACGCGGAACGGGGGATCGCCTGCAAGGTGCCTCGTGATGCGATGCGTTCCGGGCGCCCGGGTCGAAACACCGGAAGTCACCCACATCGCCTACGTGGCGGATGCTATCAGCCGTACTTCTACAGGATGTCGGGGGCTGTCACGCACCTCACCTGGGCCTTCGGTGCAGTGAAACGATCTTGGTCGCGGGCGTGCCGGGCCGGGACCGCGCGACCCCTCCGGCGCCCCCCGGGCACCCGGCGTACCCGTCCCCCGGACGGCCGCACGGACGGTCGAAACCGGCAAACCGGTCGACTCGGCCCAGGTCAGGCGCTCGACGGGTCCGGATCGACACCGATCAGCACCTTGACCGTGCTGCCCGCCCACGCCTCCGCCGCGGTCGTCGCGACGAACACGACGAGCAGGGTGACGGCGAGTGACATGCGGTGCAGGCCGTCGACACCCCCCAGGGTGAAAAGGACGATCAGGAGGATGAGGGCCTTCGTCACCAGACCGGCGAATGAGGCCAGCATCACATGGCCCGGCTCGAGCCGGGTGGTCCGCAGCATCACGACCGGGGTGAGCAGCGCGGACCCGGTGGCGAGCACCCCGCCGAGCGCGGCGCCGTAGAGGCCCGGCAGTCCCACCACAACGGCCGCGACGACCACGCACACCAGGGAGACGGCGACACCGACCAGGGCGGCCGCGCGGGCCATCGCGGCGGACATCCGGCGGACCACCTGCGCCTGCCCGAGGGCGAGACCGCCCCGGTCCCCCAGCACCCACCGGCCCCGTCGCCCCACGATGCGCCCGCCCTTCCGATCCCGCGTCGACCGCCCCGTCCGCCGGAGCCGGTTCCCGGACACGGTAACTCCGGTGCGGGCGAGCCCTGCCGAGCAGGGCGTACGCACCGGCGACCGGTGCCCCGCCGTCCCGGTCCGGCCGGGACCCGCGTCCGGCTCCGGTTCCCGCCGGACTGGCGTCGGTGCCCGGCCTGCCGCATCCCCGCGGCACGCCCGCACCGCCGGTCGTCGTGTCGCGTCCCGCGCGCCGGGTGCGGCACGCCGGGGAGGGGCGCACGGACCGGTCAGGGGTGCGCCGGGCCGCCGTCCTGCGGGCGACGGTGCGCGCGGGTGGGGACCGTCGGTTGCTCGGTGACGTCCCGCAGGCCGGGGGCCGGGGGGCCCGCCGGCATCCGGGGCCGGCGCGGGTCGGCGGGCCGGGAGCGGGAGCCGGGGGGCTCGGGCGGGCCGTCCGCACCGGGTGCCGACGACCGCGGCCCGGCCGGACCGGGCTCGGACGAGATCCCCGGGACCGGTGCCGTGGCGGGCCGGATCGCGCCCGGCACCGTCCGGGCCGGTCCCGGGTGCCCCGGCACGTGGCCTCCGGCGGACGGGTCCCCGATCGGCGGGGGCGTACCCGGCAGGGGTCCGGCCGACGGGGCCGGCGGGGCCGACGAGGCCGTACCGGCGGGCAGGCCCGGACCGGGCGCGGTCCCGGCCCGCGGGCCCGGCGCGCCGGGCGGCGGGCCCGGTGCGGTACCCGCCGGGCCCGGGCCGGTGTCGCCGGGCGTCCCGACCACCTCGCCCGCGGTCGGCACCGCGTCACCCGGGGCGGGCGCACCGCCGGTGGCCCGCGCCAGCGCGGCCGCGGCACGCTTGCGCGACCGGTGCGGCACGGTCGAGGCCACGAACACCACCAGCAGCGCGACCCCGGTGGCCGAGAGCACCAGCCCGGTCCGCGGCACCAGCGCCAGCGCGACCGCGCCGAACGCGATCACCGCGACCCAGAGGTAGACCAGCAGCACCGCCCGCCGCTGGCTGTGACCGACCTGCAGCAACCGGTGGTGCAGGTGCATCTTGTCCGGGCTGAACGGGCTGGTGCCGGCCCGGGTCCGGCGCACCACGGCGAGCAGCAGGTCGAGCACCGGGATGAAGACGATGCCGACGAGCACGAACAGCGGGGCGATCAGCGCGAGGTAGTCGGTGGCGCCGGTGCCCTCGTCCGGGAGGATGCGGCCCGACGCGCTGGTGACCGCGGCGGACAGCATCACCCCGATCATCATCGACCCGGTGTCGCCCATGAAGATCCGGGCCGGGTTGAAGTTGTGCGGCAGGAACCCCAGACAGGCCCCGGCCACGACGACCGCCATCAGCGCCGGGGTGAACGCCGCGGGATCGTTGCCGTTGTCGCTGATCAGGCCGATGCAGAAGACCGCCGTCGCCAAGGTGGTGAGCAGGCCGATCCCGGCGGCGAGACCGTCCAGGCCATCCACGAAGTTCATCGCGTTGACCAGGCCGACGGTCAGCAGCACGGTGAACAGGACCGACTGGCTCTGCCCGAGGATCAGCGTCGAGCCGGAGATCCCGACCCCGCCGCCGCCGAGCGGGATCCAGATCGCGAACCACTGCACGCCGTAGAGCACCAGCAGACCACCCGCCGTCACCTGGGCGGCGAACTTGGTGATCGCGTCGAGGTCGTAGCGGTCGTCGAGCATGCCGACCACGACGATCAGCGCGGTCGCCGCGACGACCCCGATGACCTCGGTGCTCTGCTCGAAGTAGGCCAGCCGCAGCGCGGGCAGCTGCAGCGACAGCAGCAGGCCCCCGAGCACCCCGCCGAACATGGCGAGGCCGCCCCACCGCGGGGTCGGGGTGACGTGCACGTCCCGCCCCCGCGGCCAGGCCACGGCGCCCGCCTTCAGCGCCAGCATCCGGACCGGACCGGTGAGCAGCAGCGTCACCACGGCCGAGACCAGCCCGACGAGCAGGAACTCCCGGATCGGGAGTCCGTAGGTCAGCTGGTCCACCGGCACGTCGGGTGCGCCTCTCCGGTCCGACTCGGGGTTTAAGGTCACCCCCGAGGGTAGGCCGGTGCCTTCCGGACGAGCGCGCCGACCGCCTCGGCGACCGCGGACAGCTCCGCGTCACCGGCCGTCGTGTCGTGCTCGGCGCGGACCGCGCGGGCCAGCAGCGAGCCGACCTCGGTCATGTCCGCCTCGGTCATCCCCTGGGTGGTGATGCTCGGCGAGCCGACCCGGATGCCGGAGGGCTTCATCGGCGGCGCCGGGTCGTACGGGATCGCGTTCTTGTTCAGCGTGATGCCGGCCCGGTCGCAGCGGGTCTCGGCCTCGGACCCGGTGACCCCGATCGGCCGCAGGTCCAGCAGCGCGAGGTGGGTGTCGGTACCGCCGGACACGGCGCGCATGCCCTCGCTCTCCAGGCTCGCCGCCAGCGCCTGCGCGTTCGCGACGACCTGGCGGGCGTAGGCCCGGTACTCCGGCTGCGCCGCCTCCCGCATCGCGACGGCCTTCGCCGCGACGGCGTGCATGAGCGGGCCGCCCTGGGAGAACGGGAAGACGGCCTTGTCGATGGCCTTGGCGTGCTCGGCGCGGCAGAGCACCATGCCGCCGCGCGGGCCGCGCAGGACCTTGTGCGTGGTGGCGGTGACGACGTCGGCGTAGGGCACCGGCGACGGGATCGCCTGCCCGGCCACCAGGCCGATGAAGTGCGCGGCGTCGACCATGAGCTTGGCGCCGACCTCGTCGGCGATCTCCCGGAACACCGCGAAGTCGATCAGGCGCGGGTACGCCGTCGCCCCGGCGATGATGATCTTCGGCTGGTGCTGCTTGGCCAGGTCGCGGACCTGGTCGTAGTCGATGACCTCGGAGTCCTCACGGACCGTGTAGGAGACCGCGTCGAACCACAGGCCGGAGAAGTTGACCTTGCTGCCGTGGGTGAGGTGCCCACCCTGCTTGAGGTCCATCGCCAGCACGGTGTCACCGGGCTTGGCGAACGCGGCGTAGGCGGCGAGGTTCGCGCTCGCACCGGAGTGCGGCTGCAGGTTGACGTGCTCGGCGCCGAACAGCTCCCCGGCCCGGGCGTTGCCGATGTTCTCGGCCTCGTCGACCACACCGCACCCGCCGTAGTAGCGGCGGCCGGGGTAGCCCTCGGCGTACTTGTTCGACAGCGTGGACCCGAGCGCCGCGAGGACGGCCGGGCTGGTCAGGTTCTCGCTCGCGATCAGCTGGAGCCCGCCGCGCAGGCGCTCCAGCTCGTCCAGCACGACTCCCGCGATCTCGGGATCCTGGTGCTGCAGTGCGGAGAAATCCGGGCCCCAGAAGGTCTGCTCACTCACGCCGCGACACGCTACCCGGCCGGGCCGTGGCGATCGCCCACCTGATGGGGCGATCACATCGGGTTCGTCAGCTGCGGTCGATCCCGCTGCCGACGACCTCCTCGATCTGCGCGGCCGTCACCCCGCCCTCGCGGAGCAGCCGGGGCCGCGCCCCGGTGAGGTCGACGATCGTGGACGCCACCGGATCGCCGGAGGGCCCGCCGTCGAGGTAGACGCGCACGGACGAGGTGAGCTGCGCGATCGCCTCACTCACCGTCGACGCCGGCGGGTTCCCCGAGGTGTTCGCACTCGACACGGCCATCGGCCCGACCTCCCGCAGCAGCTCCAGCGCGACCGGGTGCAGCGGCATCCGCAGCATCACCGTCCCGCGGGTGCTGCCCAGGTCCCAGGCCAGCGACGGCGCGTGCTCCAGGACCAGGGAGACCTCGCCCGGCCAGAACGCCTCGATCAACGCCCGCGCGGACTGCGGCACCGAGGTGACCAGGCCGTCGATCGTCGTCCAGGAGCCGACGAGGACGCCGACCGGCATGTCCGGGCCGCGGCGCTTCGCGGACAGCAGCGACCGCACCGCCGTGCCGTTGAACGCGTCGCAGCCGATCCCGTACACGGTGTCGGTCGGCAGCACGACCAGGTCACCGCCCCGGGCGGCGCGGGCGGCGGCGGCCAGCCCACGCTGCCGCTCCACCGGATCGCTGCAGTCGAACAGCGGCTGGGTATGCGGTGCGCTCACGGTCGGGAAGGATACGACCGCACCCGGACGCGGTCAGCCGCAGGGCACGCGGCGGGCCGTCACGAAGCGCGGCCGCCCGGTGAGATCGTGGTGCTCGGTGACCTCGCCCAGCGTCCGGCGGCGGCGCAGCAACGCCGGCACCGTCTCGCCGTGGGTGTCGTCGTGCTCGATCGCCAGCCATCCGCCGTGCCGCAGCCAGCCGCTGGCCCCGCGGACGACCGAGCCGATCAGCTCGGTCCCGTCCGGCCCGCCGAAGACCGCACCCGGCGGGTCCCAGCGCTCCACCTCGGGCGGCACCGGGGTGCCGTCCGGGACGTAGGGCGGGTTGCAGACGACCAGGTCGACGGCGCCCTCCAGCTCGATCAGCAGGTCCGGCCAGCGGACGTCGGCGGCGTGCAGGACGACCGGGCGCCCGCCGCCCTCGACGTGCGCCGCGATGTTGCGCCGGGCCCAGGACAGCGCCGAGGGATCGGCCTCCAGCACGTGCACCTCGGCGTCCGGCCGGGCCACCGCGAAGGCCAGCGCCAGCGCGCCGGACCCGGTGCACAGGTCGAGCACCCGCGGGCGGCGGACGCCGGTGAGCCTCGCGAGCCCCCACTCGAACAGCAGCTCGGTCTCCGGGCGCGGGGTGAACACCCCGGGGCCGACGGCCACCTCGACCGGGCCGAGCACGGCGGTGCCGAGGATGTGCTGCAACGGTTCCCGGGTCGCCCGCCGGGCCACGAGCGCACGCAGGTCCTCGATCAGGTCGGAGTCGACGAGCGGCGTCATCAGCAGCATCGACCGGCTCGTGTCGAGCACGTGCGCGGCGAGCAGCTCGGCGTCCACCCGCGGGGACGCGACCCCGGCCGCGGCGAGCACCCGCTCCGCCTCGGCGATCGCCACCCGCAGCGGCAGCCTGTTCACCGGTCTCCTCCGGTCACGCGCCCGCGCCCTCCCCGGCCATCGCGTCGGCACGCTCGGCCGCGGTGAGGGCGGCGAGCACGTCGGCGAGGTTGCCGTCGAGCACCGACGAGAGATTGTGCGCCTTGAAGCCGACCCGGTGGTCGGAGATCCGGTTCTCCGGGAAGTTGTAGGTCCGGATCCGCTCGGAACGGTCGACCGTGCGGACCTGGGACCGGCGCTGTTCCGAGGCCGCCTCGGCCGCCTCGGCCTCGGCCTTCGCCTGCAGCCGGGCCCGCAGGACGTCCATCGCGCGCGCCTTGTTCTGCAGCTGCGACCGCTCGTTCTGGCAGGTCACGACGATCCCGGTGGGCAGGTGGGTGAGCCGCACCGCCGAGTCGGTGGTGTTGACACTCTGCCCGCCGTGCCCGGAGGCGCGGTAGACGTCGACCCGGATGTCGGAGTCCGGGATCTCGACGTCCGGGGTCTCCTCGGCGTCCGGGAACACCAGCACCCCGGCCGCGGAGGTGTGGATGCGGCCCTGCGACTCGGTGACCGGGACCCGCTGGACGCGGTGCACCCCGCCCTCGAACTTGAGCGCGGCCCACACCCCGTCGGCCGGGTCCCGGGACCGCACCGACAGCGTGATGTCCTTGAACCCGCCCAGGTCCGACGGGGTGGCCCCGAGCACCTCGACCTTCCAGCCGCGGCCCTCGGCGTAGCGGCTGTACATCCGGACCAGGTCCCCGGCGAACAACGCCGACTCCTCGCCGCCCTCACCGGACTTGACCTCCATCAGGACGTCGTCGGTGTCGTGCGGGTCGCGCGGGACCAGCAGTTCGGTCAGCTCGGTCTCCAGCTCGACGATGCGGCCGTCGAGGGCGTCGGCCTCGGCCGCGAACGCCCGGTCCTCGGCCGCGAGCTCCCGGGCTGCGTCCCGGTCGGCCCGGGCCTGCCCGAGCTCGTGCGCGCAGCGGACGACCGGTCCCAGCTGGGCGTAGCGACGCCCGAGCCGGCGCGCCTGCACCTGGTCGGCCAGCACCTCGGGGTCGGCGAGCCGCTGCTCCAGCTCGGCGTGCTCGTCGAGCAGGGAGGCGACCGACTGGGTGGTCATGACGGCGTCCTTCGGGGTCGGGGGGAGCGGAACGCGGACGGGGCGGCCCGGCAGCGGAACGCGAAACGGCGCCCGCCCCCTCGCCGGAGCGAGGGGACGGGCGCCGTCACGGGAGCTACTGAGCGGCGCGCTGGCGCTTCCCGTACCGGGCCTCGAAGCGGGCGACCCGGCCACCGGAGTCCAGGATCTTCTGCTTGCCCGTGTAGAACGGGTGGCAGGCCGAGCAGACCTCGACGGTGATCGCACCGTTGCCCTTGGTGCTGCGGGTGCTGAACTGGTTGCCGCACCCACAGGTGACCTGGGTGTCGACGTACTGAGGGTGGATGCCCTCGCGCATGGCTTTCTCCTCTCGATGGCCCCGGGTCCCTGGCGGGCCAGGGTGAACCGGTGCCGGAAGCTGACGTCCCATTGAACCACCACGGCCCCGGTGGAATTCCCACCGGGGCCGGAGGTGAACAGCGCCGGCGGCGCTGCGGGCGGAGTGCTACTGCTCCTCGCCGGAACCCGGCGCGTTCTTCGCGACCTGCATCAGGAACTCGATGTTGGTCTTGGTCTTCTTCAGCCGGTCCAGGACCAGGTCGATCGCCTGCTGGTCGTCCAGCGCGGCGAGGACCCGCCGGAGCTTCACCATCACCGCGTGCTCGTCCGGCGACATCAGCAGCTCCTCCTTGCGGGTGCTGCTGTCACCGACGTCGACGGCCGGGAAGATCCGCTTGTCGGCGATCTTGCGGTCGAGCTTGAGCTCGGCGTTGCCGGTGCCCTTGAACTCCTCGAAGATCACCGTGTCCATCGTGGACCCGGTCTCGACCAGCGCGGTGGCGAAGATCGTCAGCGAGCCGCCGTCCTCGATGTTGCGCGCCGCACCGAGGAACCGCTTCGGCGGGTACAGGGCGGTCGAGTCGACACCACCGGACAGGATCCGGCCCGACGCCGGAGCGGCCAGGTTGTAGGCCCGCCCGAGACGCGTGATGTTGTCCAGCAGCACGACGACGTCGTGCCCCATCTCGACCAGTCGCTTCGCCCGCTCGATCGAGAGCTCGGCGACCGTGGTGTGGTCCGACGGCGGGCGGTCGAAGGTGGAGGCGATGACCTCGCCCTTCACCGACCGCTGCATGTCGGTGACCTCCTCCGGCCGCTCGTCGACCAGGACGACCATGAGGTGGCACTCGGGGTTGTTCGTCGTGATCGCGTTCGCGATCGACTGCATGATCGTGGTCTTGCCCGCCTTCGGCGGGGACACGATCAGCGCCCGCTGCCCCTTGCCGACCGGCATGACCAGGTCGATGACCCGGGTGGTCAGCTGGGTGGGCTCGGTCTCCAGGCGGAGCCGCTCGTTCGGGTAGAGCGGGGTCAGCTTGGTGAACTCGGGCCGGTTGCGCGCCGACTCGGGGTCGCGGCCGTTGATCGAGTCCACCCGCACCAGCGGGTTGAACTTCTGCCGCTGCTGCTCGCCCTCCCGGGGCTGGCGGACCGCACCGGTGATCGCGTCACCGCGGCGCAGGCCGTTCTTGCGCACCATCGACATCGAGACGTAGACGTCGGTCGGTCCGGACAGGTAGCCGGTCGTCCGCACGAACGCGTAGTTGTCGAGGATGTCGACGATGCCGGCGACCGGCAGCAGGACGTCGTCCTCGCGGATCTCGGTGTCGACGCCACCCCCGCCGCTGCCGCCGTTGCCGCGCCCGTCGCCGCGCTCGCGCTCGCGGCCCCGGCGACGGTCGCGGAAGCGACGGCCGCGGCGGCCACGGCCGTCGCCGTCGTCGTCGGTGTCGTCGAAGTCCACGCGGTCGTTGCGCTCGCCGCGGTCGTTGCGCTCGTTCCGGTCGCCACGCTCGGCGCGGTCCGGGCGCTCGTTGCGGTCGTTGCGCTCGTTGCGGCCACCCCGGCCGCCACGGCCGCCGCGGCCGCCGTCGTTGCCGTCGCCGGAGGCACGGCCGCCACGGCCGTTCTCGGCGCGCTCGTTGCCGCCACGGCCACCGTCGTTGCCGTCGGCGCCGTTGGTGCCGCCGTTGCCGCCGTTGCGGTTGCGGCGGCCACCGTCGCGGCCGTCGCCGTCGCGGCCCTCACCGTCACCGGCGTCGGGCTTGGCCTCGGGCTTCGTGTCGGGCTGGGCGTCGCGCTGGCCGGCGTCACGCTGGCCGTTGTCCTCGCCCTGGCGCCGGCGGCCACGGGAGCGGCGGCCGCCGCCGTCCTGCGACTCGTCGGGCCGGTCGGCCGGGCGGTCGTCGGACCGCTCCGGGGCGTCGGCCGGAGCCGCCGCGGCAGCGGGCGGCGCCGTGACCTCGGCCGGGGCCGACACGGTGGCCTGCTCGGCGGCGGCCTCCGGGGCCCCGGCCGGGCGGGTCGCCGCGCGGCGGCGCCGGGTGCGCGGAACGGGGGCCTCCTCGGCCGCACCGGTCGCGGCGGGCGCACCGTTCGAAGCGGGGGCGTCGGCGGTCACCGCCGGCGCGGGCGCCGCGGTGTCGCCGAGGGGCAGCTGCGGCGCCTCGGCGCCGTCCGACCCCGCCTTCGGCTTCGACTTCTTCCTGGCCGGAGCCGCCGGGGCGGCCGTGGCAGCCGGGGCGGCCGCGGCGGCGCCGCCCTGCCGCTCCTTGATCGCCGCGATGAGGTCACCCTTACGCATCCCGGAGATGTCCGGGATGTTCAGCTCGGTGGCCAGCTGACGCAGCTCGGCCAGCACCATGCCGGACAGTCCACCGCGACGGCGGGGAGCCGTCTCGGTCGACGTGGTCCCGGTACCGGCGAGATCGGTCTCGCTCACAGAGTTCCTTCCTGACCGACCCGGTTGTCCTGTCCAGGTCAGGGGATGTCGCACGCTCGACCGGCGCGGAGACCCCGCACCGGCAGCATTTACAAGGATGGAGTCCACGACGACATCGCGGGAGTCGGGCCGCCCGTTCGGGATTCCGAATCCGGTCAGAAAGGAGATCGGGCGAGCGGGGCCCGGCTGCAAGACTGCGCCGACGTCGCGTGGTTCGCCATGCACGGGCGAGACTAGACGTATCGCCCCGGGGCGGCAACAACCCCCCGGCCCGACGCGCCGACGGATGACGTCGGGAACATCACGTCACCACGACACATCGCGCACAACCGTTCCGAGCTGCACGAACCGGGTGGTCAGAGCACCTCGACCCGGACGCCCTCGGTGTCCACCCCGAGCGGCCGGACCGCGAACCCCTCGGTGTCCACCCCGGCCGGCACCGCGCCGTCGGTGGTCAGTGCCAGCACCGTCGGACCGGCACCGGAGACCGCGGCGGCGACACCGTGTTCGCGCAGCGCCTCGACCAGCCGCAGCGATGCCGGGTAGGCCGGCCGCCGGTACGGCTGGTGCAGCCGGTCCTCGGTGGCCGCGAGCAGCAGGTCCGGCCGCCGGGTGAGCGCGAGCACCGCGAGCGCGCAGCGGCTGCCGGTGTGCGCGGCGTCGGCCAGCGGGACCTGCGCCGGGAGCAGGCCCCGGGTGGTCCGGGTGGAGGACTCGGTCCCGGGCACGAGGGCCACCGGCGCCACGTCCGGATGGACGTCGAGCTTCTCGGCGTGGAACCGGCGGGCCGAGCCCGGCGCCTCCCAGGCGACGACGAACCCGCCGAGCAGGCTGGCGGCCGCGTTGTCGGCGTGCCCCTCCATCCCGGCCGCGAGCTGCAGCAGCACGTCGCGCTCCAGCTCGACGTCCCGCCCGGCGAGCACCGCGGCCGCGGTCACCCCGGCGACGGCGGCGGCGGCCGAGCTGCCCAGCCCACGCGAGTGCGGTACGGCGTTGGTGCAGCGCAGTCGCAGCCCCTCGGGGGCCTCGCCGAACAGCTCGAACGCCTGCCGCATCGCCCGCAGGACGAGGTGCCGCTCGTCGCGCGGGACGAACCGGGCCCCCTCCCCCGCGACGTCGACGAACACCCCAGCCGACGACTGGACCTCGACGTCGATCTCGTCGTACAGGCCCAGCGCCATACCGAGGCAGTCGAACCCCGGCCCGAGGTTCGCCGTCGACCCGGGCACGCGGACCCGGACGCGGGTGGGGCGGCCCATCAGGCCAGCTCGAGCGCGGCCACGACGGCGCCCGGGTCGATCGGGACGATCTCCGGGTCCGGCGCGGTGAGCAGCGCGGTGTCCGGGTCCTTGAGCCCGTGCCCGGTCACCGTGCAGACGACGAGGGAGTCCGCGGGCAGGGTGCCGTCGGCGTGCGACTGGAGCAGCCCGGCCACACTGGACGCCGACGCCGGCTCCACGAACACGCCCTCCTGCGCGGACAGCATCCGGTAGGCGGACAGGATCTCGTCGTCGGTGACGGCGGCGAAGCGACCGCCCGACTCGTCGCGGGCGGTGGTGGCGCCCTTCCACGACGCCGGGGCGCCGATCCGGATCGCGGTCGCGATCGTCTCCGGCGCGCTGACCGGTGCACCGTGCACCAGCGGCGCGGCACCGGCGGCCTGGAAGCCGAACATCCGCGGGAGCCCGGAGACGATGCCGTCGGCGTGGTAGCCGCGGTAGCCCTGCCAGTAGGCGGTGATGTTGCCGGCGTTGCCCACCGGCAGGCAGTGCACGTCCGGGGCGCGGCCGAGCTGGTCGCAGATCTCGTAGGCCGCCGAGGCCTGGCCCGCGATCCGGGTCGGGTTCACCGAGTTGACCAGCGCGATCGCCGGGAAGTCGGCCGTGGTCTTGCGGGCGAGCTCCAGGCAGTCGTCGAAGTTGCCGTCGATCTGCAGGATCCGGGCGCCGCTCGCGACGGCCTGGGCCAGCTTGCCCAGCGCGATCTTGCCGCTCGGCACGAGCACCGCGCACGTCATCCCGGCCCGGGTCGCGTAGGCGGCGGCCGACGCCGACGTGTTCCCGGTGGACGCGCAGAGCACGCTCTGCTTGCCGTCGGCCAGCGCCGCGGTGACCGCCATGGTCATCCCGCGGTCCTTGAACGAGCCGGTCGGGTTGGCCCCGTCGACCTTCAGGTACACCTGGCAGCCGGTCAGCTCGGACAGCCGCGGCGCCGGGAGCAGCGGGGTCCCGCCCTCGCCCAGGGTCACCACCGTCCAGTCCGGCCGGACCGGCATCCGGTCGCGGTAGGCCTCGATGATCCCGGGCCAGTGACCGGGCGGCGGCGGTGCGACGGCCCCCGGACGCTGGGGGGCGGGCCCGGTCGCGCCGGCGGCCGGCCCCCGGGCGTTCTGCACACTGCCGGTCACGGGAGGACCCTCCTTCGGTCGGGACGACACCGGGTTCACTCGCCCATCCCCAGCGCACTGACCGTGCGGCCGAGGCCCTCGACGCGCAGCACGCCGGCCACGCCCTTGACGTGGTCGAGGTCGAGCAGCGCGGAGACGGTGGCCGAGAGCGCCGCCTCCGGCGCCGAGTGCGTGACGACGGTGAGCCGGGCCTGGCCGGAGTCGCCGTCGACGGCGCCGTTCACGCCGCCGGTCTGGCGCACCGCGGCGATCGAGACGCGGTGCCGGGCGAACTCGCCGGCGATCGCGGCCAGCACGCCCTCGCGGTCGGCGACCTCGAGGTCGACGTGGTAGCGCGTGGGGACCTCGCCGATCGGGCGGACCGGCAGGCTCGCGTAGGCGGACTCGCGCGGCCCGCGGCCACCCCCGACCCGGTTGCGCGCGACGGCGACGAGGTCACCGAGCACGGCCGACGCGGTCGGCGCCCCGCCGGCGCCCTGGCCGTAGAACATCAGCTGGCCGGCGGCCTCGGCCTCGACGAACACCGCGTTGAACGCGCCGTCCACCCGGGCCAGGGGGTGGGAGTCCGGGACCATCGCCGGGTAGACCCTGGCCGAGACCGACTCCGAGACCGACCCGTCGGCCGCGGTGTCGACGACCCGCTCGCAGATCGCCAGCAGCTTGATCGTGCAGCCCAGCCGGCGCGCGGCGGCGACCTCGGCCGAGCTGACCTCGCGCATGCCCTCGCGGTGCACGTCGGAGGCGGTGATCCGGGTGTGGAAGGCGAGCGTGGCCAGGATCGCGGCCTTCGAGGCGGCGTCGTAGCCGTCGACGTCGGCGCTCGGGTCGGCCTCGGCGTACCCCAGCCGGGTGGCCTCCTCCAGTGCGTCCGCATAGGACGCGCCGCCGGCCGCCATCGCCGAGAGGATGAAGTTCGACGTGCCGTTGACGATGCCGGCGACCCGGGTGATCCGGTCACCGGCGAGGGACTCGCGCAGCGGGCGCAGCAGCGGGATGGCCCCGGCGACGGCCGCCTCGTAGTAGAGGTCGGCGCCGGACGCGTCCGCGGCCTCGGCGAGCGTCGGGCCGTCCTCGGCGAGCAGCGCCTTGTTCGCGGTGACGACCGACTTGCCGGACTTCAGCGCCTCCAGCAGCCAGCCGCGCACCGGCTCGATGCCGCCGATGACCTCGACGACGACGTCGACGTCGTCCCGGGCGACCAGCTCGGCCGCGTCGGTGGTCACCAGGTGGCCGAAGTTCCCGGTCAGCCACGGATGCCGGTGCGGCCGCCGGACCGCGACACCGGCCAGCTCGACCGGGGCGCCGATCCGGGCCGTCAGCTCGTCGGCCTGGTCGGTGATCAGCCGGACCACCTCGGTGCCGACCGTGCCGCACCCCAGCAGTGCCACCCGGACGGCCGGCCGGCCCGCACCGCTCTCGACCCTCGTCACAAGCCCTCCTCGCCAACCCCACGCCACGTGCAGCGGGCGCCGATCATTCCTGGTCAGGCCGTCCCGGACAGTGCCGGGTGGCCGTTCTCACCCGGACCGGCGCGCTACCCGCCGGTAGGTGTTCACACCTCGAACCGGAACTGGTCCTCCAGTGTCTCGCGGCGCAACAGCGGCCGGTGGGCCCCTTCGTGCACCGCGACGACCGCGGGGCGCGGCAGCCGGTTGTAACCGGATGCCATCGCGTAGCAGTACGCGCCCGTGGCCGCGACCGCCAGCAGGTCACCGGGTGCGAGGTCGGCCGGCAGCCAGCAGTCGCGCACCACGATGTCACCCGACTCGCAGTGCTTGCCCACCACCCGGGACAGCACCGGCTCGGCGCCGCCCGGCACCGAGTCGCGCTCGGACGAGCGCGACACCAGCCGGACGTCGTACTCGGCGTCGTAGAGCGAGGTGCGGATGTTGTCGCTCATCCCGCCGTCGACGCTGACGTAGCGCCGCGCGTACCCGCCGAGCGGGACGTCCTTGACCGTCCCGACCTCGTAGACGGTGACCGTGCCCGGCCCGGCGATCGCCCGGCCCGGCTCGACCGCGATCGCCGGCACGTCCAGCCCGGACGCGGCGCACTCCCGCTTGACGATCGCGCGCAGCTCCTCGGCGAGCGCCGGCATCGACAGCGGGGTCTCCCCCGGCCGGTAGGCGATGCCGATGCCGCCGCCGAGGTCCAGCGTGCGCAGCGCCGCGAGGTTGTCGCCGCCGTGCTCGGCGTGCAGGTCGGCGAGCACCTTGACCACCCGCCGGGCCGCCGCCTCGAACCCCTCGGTGTCGAAGATCTGCGACCCGATGTGGGAGTGCAGGCCGACCAGCCGCAGGTGCCGGGCCGCCAGCACCCGGCGGGCGGCCTCCAGCGCCGGGGAGTCCTTGGTCTCCGAGGTGGCGATCGAGAACCCGAACTTCTGGTCCTCGTGCGCGGTGGCGATGTACTCGTGGGTGTGCGCCTCGACGCCGACGGTCAGCCGGATCAGTACCGGCACCGACGCGTCGCGCGCGGCGGCCACGGACTCCAGCCGGGCGATCTCGTCGAAGCTGTCGACGACGATGCCGCCGATCCCCGCGTCGACGGCCGCGGCCAGCTCCTCGGCCGACTTGTTGTTGCCGTGCAACGCGATCCGCTCCGGCGGGAACTCCGCACGCAGCGCCACGGCGAGCTCGCCGCCGGAGCAGACGTCGAGCGAGAGGCCCTCCTGGGCGACCCAGCGGGCGACCTCCGTGCACAGGAACGCCTTCGCCGCGTAGTGCACGGCGGTGGCGCCGAAGGCGGCGGCGAACTCCGCGCAGCGGTCGCGGAAGTCGGCCTCGTCGAGCACGAACACCGGCGTGCCGTAGTGCGCCGCGAGATCCCGGACGTCGACGCCGGCCGCCTGCAGCGCGCCGTCGGCGCCGCGGGCGGCGTGCCGCGGCCAGACGGCCGGGGCGAGCGCGTCCAGCTCGGCGGCCGACTCCGGTCGCGGGCCTGCGGACTCGGGTGCGGGGGTGATGCCGGCGTGCAGCGGGCCGGCGGGGTGAGCGCGCATGGGGGTCACATCCGTTCGGGGGCACCGACGCCGAGCAGGCCGAGGCCGTTGGCGAGCACCCGGCGGGCCGCGACGCACAGTGCGAGCCGGGCCCGGTGCAGGTCGGAGACGTCCTCGTCGCCCTGGGGCAGGACGCGGCAGGAGTCGTAGAACTTGTGGTAGGCGCCGGCCAGCGCCTCCAGGTAGCGGGCGACCCGGTGCGGTTCGCGCAGCTCGGCCGCGGTCCGGACGACGTCGGGGAACTCCCCGAGCGTCCGGATGAGGTCGCCCTCGCGGTCGTGGGTCAGCAGGCCGTACCCGTCGCCCGGCTCGACGCCGAGGTCCGCGGCGTTGCGGGCCAGCGAGGCCAGCCGGGCGTGCGCGTACTGGACGTAGAACACCGGGTTCTCGTTGGTGCGGCTGGACACCAGGTCCAGGTCGATGTCGAGCGTCGAGTCGACCGAGGACCGCACCAGCGAGTAGCGGGCCGCGTCGACACCGACGGCGTCGACGAAGTCCTCGAGGGTGACGATCGTGCCGGCCCGCTTGCTCATCCGGACCGGTTCGCCGCCGCGCACGAGGTTCACCATCTGCCCGATCAGCACCTCGACGATCGCGGGGTCGTCGCCGAACGCGGCGGCGATCGCCTTGAGGCGCACCGTGTAGCCGTGGTGGTCGGCGCCGAGCATGTAGAGGCACCGGTCGAAGCCGCGGGCCCGCTTGTCGCGCAGGTAGGCGATGTCACCGGCGACGTAGGCCGGGGTGCCGTCGCTCTTGATGACGACCCGGTCCTTGTCGTCGCCCTGCTCGGTGGAGCGCAGCCACCAGGCGTTGTCCTTCTCGTACAGGCTGCCGTTGTCCTTGAGCTGCTGCACCGAGTCCCCGACGGCGCCGGACTCGTGCAGGGTGAGCTCGCTGAACCAGACGTCGAAGTCGGTGCCGAACTCGTGCAGCGACCGCCGCATCTCCTGGAGCATCAGCGCGACGCCGGTGCGGCGGAACGCCTGGTGCCGCTCGGCATCGGGCAGGTCCAGGATCCCGGGCTCGGCCGCCGTCACCTGCCGGGCGATCTCGCCCACGTACGCCCCGCCGTAGCCGTTCTCCGGGGTGGGCGCGCCGGTGGCCGCCGCGATCAGCGAGGCGGCGAAGTGGTCGATCTGGGCCCCGGCGTCGTTGATGTAGTACTCGCGGGCCACCTCGGCACCCCGGGCGACCAGCACCCGGCCCAGCGCGTCGCCCACGGCGGCCCAGCGGGTCCCGCCCAGGTGGATCGGGCCGGTCGGGTTGGCGGAGACGAACTCCAGGTTCATCCGGATGCCGGCCAGCTCGTCGCCGGTGCCGTACCGCTCGCCCCGGGCCAGCACCTCACCGACGATCGCGCCCTGCGCGTCCGCGGCGAGCCGCAGGTTGATGAAGCCGGGCCCGGCGATCTCGGCGGCGGCGATCCCGTCCCGGGCCGCCAGCCCCTCGGCCAGCCACCCGGCCAGCTCGCGCGGGTTCACCCCGGCGGCCTTCGCGGTGCGCAGCGCCACGTTGGTGGCGTAGTCGCCGTGCTCGGGGTTGCGCGGGCGTTCGACGCCGGCGTCGGCCGGGAGGGCGGCGACGTCCAGGCCGCGTCGGTTCAGGACGTCCGTCGCGACGTCACGGACCAGGGCGGCGAGCACGTCGGGATTCACCGTCCCGATTCTAGGAGGTGCTGTGCGCCACCTTCATCCTGGTATCGGCCCCGGCCCGGTACGGCGGGGCCGTCCGCGTACCGTCGGGATCTCCCCGACCCGCAGGCCAGGCGCGTTCCGACGCGGCCGGAGGTACCCCGTGCCCGACAGTCCAGCGACCGCCGGCGGGCCACCGGCCCGGCTCGCCGCAGCCGCCGGGCGGCCCGGTCCGGTCGCCGCGGCCACCGGGCTGCTGACGCTGCTGCTCGGCGCGGCGTTCGTCGCCGTGTCGCTCGCCTACAACCGCGGGAACCTCGTACCGCCGCTCGACGACGTCTACATCCACCTGCAGTACGGCCGCCAGTTCGGCCTGGGCGAGCCGCTGCGCTACCAGCCGGGTGAACCGGTCACGACCGGCGCGTCCAGCCTGCTCTACGCCGCGCTGCTGGGGCTCGCGCACGCCGTCGGGTTCCACGGGCAGTGGCTGCTCGCCTTCGCCGTCGGCACCGGGCTGGTGTGCGTGGCGCTCGCCGCGGCGTTCACCACGCTCACCGGGTACCGGCTCGGCGGGCGCACCGCGGGGATCGCGGCGGGCGCGCTCACCGCGCTGTCCGGGCCGCTGCTCTGGGGCGGTGCGAGCGGGATGGAGATCGGGCCGCTGGCCGCGCTGCTGACCGGTTCGGTACTGTCCTACCTGCGCGAACGGCCCGCTTTCCGGTGGACGCCGGTGCTGGCCGCGCTGCTCGCGCTCGTCCGCCCGGAGGGCTTCCTCCTCGCCGCCGCACTGGTCGCGGCGATGCTGTGGACGCTGGTGCGGACCGGCCGGTGGCGGTCCCGGTGGACGGCGCTCGTCCTGGCCCCGCCGGTCGTCTTCGCCGGGCAGCTGCTGCTCTACCGGGTCCTGACCGGCACCTCCCAGGCGAACGGCGTGCTGGCGAAGTCGTGGCTGCACGCCGGCCTGCTCCGGCAGCCCGCCGAGATCGCCGACCACACGCTGCGCAACGTCCAGGCACTCGTCGCGACGCTGTCCGGGCTCTCCGGCCAAGACGTCGTCGCGCCGTTCACCCTGGTCTTCGCGGTGCTCGGGCTGCTCGTGCTGGGGCTGCGCCGGGAGCGGACGCTGGCCGTCGCCCTCGGGGCCGGGCTGGCACTGGTGCTGCTCAGCGTCTCCACCCTGAGCACGGCGCTGTGGCAGGACCTGCGCTACCTGCAGCCGTTCCTGCCGTTGTTCCTGCTGCTCGCGGTGCTGGGCACCGGTGTGCTCACGCACCGGGCCGTCCGGCACGTGCTGCTCGCGGTGGCGCTGCTGTTCACCGTCGTCGTGACGCCGACCTGGGCGATCCGGCTCGGCCAGCAGGCGTCGGCGATGCGGGAGGGCCCGGTCAGCGTGGCGCAGTGGATCGCCGGGAACGTGCCGCCCGGTGACGTCGTCGCGATCAACGACGCCGGTGCCGCGGCCTGGTTCGGCGGCCACCGCACCGTGGATCTCGTCGGACTGACGACGAACGGCTTCGCCGCCCCGGCGCTGAACGGTCCCGGCACCCTCTACGAGCAGCTGCGCCGGCTGCCCGAGCAGGACCGGCCGCAGTGGTTCGCGATCTTCGACCGGTGGGGCGGCATCCCGGTCGCCGACCTGGGCCGCGCCGCGCTGCTCGGCCCGGAACCGGTGATCACCTTCCAGCTCACCGCCCCGGCCCGGCCGGTCTCCCCGACCGCACCGCAGACCTGCCAGATCGACCTGAGCTGTGACCGGGTCAGCATCTGGCGGGCGGACTGGACGCTCGCCGGCTCCGGCGCGACGCCGGACGCCGCCGTACCGGGCCGGATCGCCGACCACCTCGACGTCGGCGACATGGCCGACGAGACCGGCCACGGCTGGACCCCCGATCCCCCGGTGCTCGGGCTGCAGCCGCAGAGCGTGCTGGACCGGGCCGACGCCGGGGGCCGGGTGGTCGCCGACAGCGGGCGCCGGATCGTCGGCGGGGAGACGTTCACGATGCGCGGCCTCGTCCCCGGGCGCCCGGCCACCCTGACCGGGCGGATCGGCGCCGACGCGCCCGTCCCGGGGGATCGCACCCGCACGATCGCCGTGGACGTCGACGGGCGCCCCGCGGGGACCTGGACGCTGCCGGAGGGGATGCCGTGGCGGCAGTCGTCGTTCACCGTTCCCGGGGAGCTGGTGACCGGGCCGGAGGTCACGGTGCGGACGCGCTCGGAGCATCCGTTCCTGGCCCCGTACCCGGACTACCGGGCCTACGGGTGGTGGGTCAGCCAGTGATCGCGGACGGACCGACCCCCGCGTGAGGGGCGGACGGGGGTGCGCTACTGTTCTCCCATCGCACGGCCCCCGTAGCTCAGGGGATAGAGCACCGCCCTCCGGAGGCGGGAGCGCAGGTTCGAATCCTGCCGGGGGCACTTCAAGGATGGGAACCGGTCGTCGGTTCCCCCACTTCCGGGACTTTCCCCACCGCCTGTGGCGTCGTCGGCTGCACTGTTCAGTGCGTCGACGCTGGCAGCATGGGCAGTCTGCACGGTGTTGCCGGTCAGGGTGATCCGCACCCGCACCGCCCGGCTGATCTTGTCGACGTGGGCCTCCAGGCGCAGTACCTCGAACAGGCGCCGGGCCAGCGTCTCGGGTAGCTGGTCCAGCTCGCAGCGGCCGACGGGAAGCAGGTCGAGCAGTGCCGGGTTCGACTGTTGCACCTGGACCGTGCGCAGCCCCTCGAGGTGCTCGGCGAGCTGGGTACGTTCCGCGCCGAGTTCCTGGCGGCGACGCCCGATATCGGCGATCAGCTCCGGATCGATCGCCTCGGTCACCTCCAAGGTCCGCACGAGCGCGCCGCGCCGCCGGTCGATATCGGCGATGGCCCTCTGTGCCGCCTCGACCTGCCGGGCGTGGTCAGCCGAAGCCGCGGCGGCGATCTCTCCGGCCGCGGCACCCAGAAGCTCGGCGCGGTAGGTGCCGAACACGTGATCGGCGAGGAACCCGTTGATCGCGTCGAGCAACGACTCCTCGGCGACCCACAGGCTCGCCGGGTGCCCGTCGGGGATGTGCTGGCCCCGCTTGGGAGCGCACACGTAGTAGGACCGCCCCCGCCGCGACTTGCCATACATCCGCCGCCCGCAGAGCTGGCAGAACAGATACGACCGCAGCCGGTAGGACCGCGCGGCCTGCGGGTGGGAGTTCTTCCCCGCCGCCGAGCGGGACCCGAACCGGCGCGCCGCGACCTCCTGGGCGGCGATCCAGGTCTGCAACTCGATCAACGGCTCGTGCGTCGGCCGGCTCGACCACACCCAGTCCTGCAACGGGTTCCACGCCCCGCCCCGAGTCTTGGTCGCCTGCTTGTTCCACACCATGTACCCGGTGTGCTTGGGCTGAACGAGAACCTCGCGCACCGACGCCGCCGTCCACGCCCCGACCGCACGATCCGGGTCCGGAGGAGTCGGCGGCCGGTTGGTCACCAGATCGAGGTTCAACCGGTCCGCGATGGCTTGATACGACACCCGCTCCCCCACCCGCCAGGCGAAGATCCGGCGCACCACCTCCCCCTCCACCGGATCCACCAGCAGACGAGTCTTGGTGCGGACCCCGTCACGGCCCTTCCCCCGGTGCCCGCCGCGAGCTGTGGAGTCGATGGCCTTCCCGCTCACGCTCACCGTCTCCCCCCGATACCCGTACGGGGGCTTCCCGACCGCGTAACCCTGCTCGGTGTGAGTCTCGAACCCGTCCCGGGCCCGCGAGAGCATGTCCAGGGCGTACCACTCGGCCACCGACTGCTTCACCCGCCGCGTGAGCACCGTCGAGGGCAACGCATCCTCCGCCCGACCCCCCGGGCGGATGGTCTCATCCGCCGCCCACAGGGCGATCCCGGCCGCCTGAAGGCGATGTTCGATCATCGTCCCGAAATACACCCGCCGAGCGATCCGGTCGATCTGCTCGCAGATCACCGCATCGAACCCCGGATCGGCCGACTCGGCGCGAGCCAACAGATCCAGCACACCGCCGTCCCGCGGGATCGGGACCTCGACGCTTTTCACCCCGCGGCCCCGCTCGGACAGATCGATCCGGCCCGACTCCACATCGTAGAAATGACCGACCAGCACACACGACTCCGGCAACGCCGCCATCGCCACGCTCAACTGCCTCTGCATCGACCCGACCGGGTCTTGAAGCTCATCCCCCGAAGTCCGCCCCAGGAACACCACCCGGACGGCCGAGCCCGCAGCTCCGACACCGGCCGACTCCGGGCCCGCGTCGCGCTGCATCCACAGCTGCAACGCCTCCGGCGCCACACCACCACGCCTACCGTTCACACCCCACACCCCTTCCCATCCGCTCCAGGCTCCCCGGTCCAGCCGTCCGGTCCCCTGCTCGTCACCGGCGGCGGGAGTGCATCCATTCGTTGATCTCCCACAACACCCGCGCCTGCTCGTTCCGCACGACCGCGGCCTCGGCCTCCGATTCAGGAGAACGAATCTCCCCCTGCGGCGACAACGAGCCACTGGCATCATCCGAGATCACCCGAACTCGCCCGGATTTTCTCGCCCCGACACGAGGTTCGACGCGTTCCCGATGAACCGTTTCCGTCTGCGAATCGTAGCAATTGATGGCCGATTTACCGGCATTAGATGACGGGGAATCGGGACGGTGATCATGGGGTGTGGGCGGGGCGATCCGCTGGTCATCGGCCGTGATGCGGGCCCGCCCGTTCGGGGCCCTGACCGGCCGTGTGCGGCCCCGGGGCGGGCCGACCGGCCCCCGACCCCGGCCCGGCGGTCGGGACGTCACCGACCCCACCCGGGCACGTCGCCACCCAGGTCGGCGCGGCGCCGCACCGCAGCAGCGACGTCGGCGGCCGTACTCGGAGTGATCAGCGGCGGATGCGTGATCGTCGACGACACCGTCCAGGACTCCCTCGGTCGGCTACGCCCCCACACCGAGCGGCCGAGATACGACGGATCGAGCAGGACGGCACGCACACGGGTGGCGGTCCACGGCAGAGGACGGCCGGTCGCGGTGACCGGGGTCGGGCGCAGCGGCCACGACGTCCGGAGCCGGACGGCGATGGACTCCGGGGACACACCGCAGATCGCCCACGAGTAGATCACCGCGACCACCCACGCGGTGTGCACGTCAAGCGCCCACGTCGAGGCCGGGGCCCGCCCGGCACGCCCGAGCCGGGTCGCCTCGGTCTCCGGCTCGACGTCGGGGACGTAGGCACCCCACGCGGTGATCGGACCACCGCCGTCGAGGGTCGGGCCGGAGACGGCCCGCCGGTAGCCGAACGGCATCGTGAGCGGGATCTGTCCGGCTTCGACGCGGTGCACGATCGCCGTGCGGGATCGGGCGGCGAGTTCGGCATGGTGGTCCTGCAGTACGTGGGCGCGCAGGTCATCACCGATACGGCCGGTCGCGGCCAATCTGATCCCGTCTCGTCGGCTCGCGGTCGCCGGCCTACGGGAGTCGCCGCGACCGCCGGGCCGCGAGGTGACGCCGCGCCTACCGGGCTCGGGCGTGGTGCGGGTCGTGGTGCGAGTGGCACGTGCAGCCTGGGTCATGACGGACTCCTACTCGGATCGGGTATCGGTCGGGGTGTCGTAGCCAGATGAGGGCAAGTCACGAGCCGGGGCGCCTGGTAGCCGACAGACGCGGGCACGTCGCAGCTCGGACCAAGAAGGCCGGACAGCAGCGGCACATGTCGGCGCCCAGCGTGGTGCCCCGACAACGAGCCGTACGGCGGGCGGTACGGGCTAGACGACCCGTGCCGTGACAGTCAGTTCAAACCCGGTATGTCCGGATGCGGCCGCTGCGTCCGGCGCGGTGAGAAGGCAGCTGACTCGGCGACGCATGGGGACTGCCTGCGGTGGTGGCGCCCGGAGGTCGGCACCGCTAGCGTGCTCGCACCGGTGAACCACAGTCGTGTGATTCACCCCGAGCCCAGGAGGGAGTGGTTCAGCTCCGTGCAACACAGGGAGAGGAGGATCGGCACTTGAACAGCCGCCACAGAAAAAAATCTGAGCGCAACCCGAAACGCGTAACCTTTGGTCACGCGATTCAGGCCCTTGCTGCGCTCCGAATAATTGTCAGCCTCATCGAATGGCTAACCAGCAACATGCCGAGGTTCTGACAGCCAGGTAGCTCCTCTGCCTCGACCCAACGTCGTTGCCGCGACGTCGCAGTCTGCATGGGCAGGGGTGCTACCTGTGTCAGGCGGGAAGCTTCCGCCTGACACCACTTATTTTACACTGCAGCCTTACGGCTCTGCGGTTTCCTGTCAAGTCTGAACAACACCCGTTGTGCACTCTCGGGAGAGGGTCGTCGAGGGCAGCTCGGTGGGCGGGGCGCGCGTGTGGGAGCGGCTGTCGCCGGTGGCTGCCACAGCAGCGTCGCTCCGGTGCTGTGAGGGGGCGCCTCGGGTGCTGGTCATAGCGGTGACTCCTCATGGGGCGGGTCAGGTGTGGGGTCGGGCATCGTGCCGGGGGTCGGAGTGGTCAGACCCCTTACCGGGCAGCTGGTGGCTACGAGACGGGTGGGGTGCGGCCGGTTTGGTCGGGGTGTCGGGTGCCGGTGGGAGTGGTCGGGTGCGGAACGTGAACGCACGGGTCGGTGCTCCGGCGTTGAGCAGGGTGGCGGCGGCGTGGAAGCCGTCGAGGCGGGAGAGGTCGTGGGCGCTGAGTTCGGGCAGGGTGCGGCGAGCCAGCACGGCGGCATCGGCCGGGGAGAGCCCGAACAACGCCGCGTTCCGCGCGTTGGCCAACAACGCGTCGCGTAGCGGCGGGGTGACTTGGCCGAGGTGTTGGTGGGCGAGGATCAGCGACAGTCGGAAGCCGCGGGACTCGGCGAGCATGTCTTCGAGCCGGTAGGGCAGGTTCAGGAAGTTGTGGCACTCGTCGATGTAGAACGCCGCGTCAAGGCGGGTGTGCTCGGGTTGGCCGGCGCGGGCGAGCGCCGCGGCCCACACCTGGGCCACGAGCAGCGACCCGACCAGCCGCACGGTGTCCTCCCCGAGTGCGGCCTTGGGCAGGCGGACCAGCAACAGCCCGCCGCGGTCGAGTACCGCGGACAGGTCCACGGTGGACGGGCCGCAGAGCAGGTGTTCGGCGAACGGGCGGAGCAGGATCGAGCGGAGTTTGTTCAGCAGGGGTGCGCTGATCTGGGCTCGGGTCGCGTCGGACAGGTGGTCGAACTCGTCCCAGAACTGCGACAACCGGGCACTCGGGGCCAGTCCGGTGAGCGTGCGGGCCCGCACCGCCTGGTCCCCGAGCAGGTCGGGGATCTGATCCAGCGAGGCGACACCGGGCCTGTCGCGCAGGGTCAAACAGGCGACCCGGAGCAGATCCTCACTGCGGTGCCCCCACGCGGCAGCGAACACCCGCGAGAACACCGAGACGACGTGTTCGACCGTGGCGTCACCGACACCGGGCACCGACGCCAGCCCGAGCGGGTCGAGCGGGTTCAGCCGCGGTGTGCGCCCGGGGTGGCTCGGGTCGATGACGATGGTGCGGGCTCGGGCGGCGGCGGGGAGCCGAGCGAGGGTGTCGGTGATCATGTCGCCCTTGGGGTCGATCACGACCGCGGCACGTCCGGCTTCAGCGTCGGCAAGGATCTGATGCACGAGCAGCGTGGACTTTCCGCTGCCGGTGGCGCCGAGGACCCACAAGTGATGGCGCGCGTCGGCCACGGACAGCCCGATCGGGCGGGCGGTGACGGCGTCGGAATCGCCGAGGACCCGCACGCCGGGGCCGCCGGTCGGGACCTGCGGGGGCGGGGCGATCGCGGCGGCTCCGGCCCGGCGCAGGCCGGGGACATGCTCGTCAGTGGGCAGATGCGCCAAAGCGGCGACCTCGGCAACCGACAGCGGATCTCCACGCCGCAGCCGCCGAGACCCGATCACCTGGCCTGCTCGTCGGATCCGGCAGCGGCGGAAGTAGTTGTGCGCGGAGTACTCGGCGAACGTGGACGCGACGGCCCTCGCCCGTCGGACGGCCCGGGCCCGCGCCACTTGCGCGGCGTCACGGCCGTGCCCGAGCGGAGCGACCTCGGCAACCAGGCGGACAGTGACCAGGTGCCCTCCCCCGGCTCCGTGAGCTTTGGTCGCGGTGGCGCGGTCTTGTGTCGAGGTGACCAGGCGCCCAGGGCCCGAGGGCCGTGCCCCGGTCGTGGTCGCCTGTGGTCGGTGGCGGGTGGTGGTGTGGGCGGGTCCGTGCACGGCGGTCGCGACGATCTCCTGTGCCAGGGTCGCCGCCCCGCCCGCGACCACGCTCGCCAGGCGAGCGCCGGTGTCGACCGTCGCTCCCGGTCGGGCGAGCCGCGCGAGGCGCGCCCCGGAGATCGGCCGGGCCAGAACCTGCACCCGGACCTGTTCGGAGGCGGTGAGGGGGGTGGCGGCCCCGATCAGGGCGCGCAGCGGGTCCGTGCGGTGCTCGGTCGCGATCGGCAACGCCGCAGGCCGAGCCAACCGCAACCGCGCACCCGCCACCTCCCCCGCACCCGTGCTGATGGGGTGGGGCTCGGGGGTGATGGTGGTCCGCGCGCCCGGCCACGCGCTGCGCGCGGCGGCGGCGACCTGCCCGGCCGCGACGGTGCCCGGCACCCACACCGAGATCCGTAGACCGCCTGCGTCGAACTGGTACTCGAACACCACATGCGGGGCCCGGCGCAGCGACCAGCGGGGGCGCAGCAGCCCGAGGAGGTGCTGCCAGAACACCGGCGCCCCGGCCGGGTCGACCCGGGGCGGGGCCAGGATCTCCACCCGCGCCGCACCCGCCCACGCTCGCCGCACCGCCCACCGATCCGCCACCGTCCACACCAACCCCGCCGCCACGACGGCGACGGCGCCCGCGGCGACAAGCAGCGGCAATGCGCTCGTGGCGATAGTCGCTAGGGAACTCACCACGCTGGCCGTTGGTGGAGCGAGGGGATTCACCACGGCCGAGCCTGCGTCTCGGGTGCGCCGGCGGCGACGGAACGGTCGAGGTCGATCCAGAACGGCGAGGCGGCGTGCTGATCGGCGAGCTGCGCCGGGTCCGTCGTGATCAGGGCGTCCTCTTCGGCGGAAGCGAGTGCGGCGAACGCGACCCGTCGGTCGTCGCCGCCGGTCAGCAGGCCGTCGCCGCGCTCGGCGGACAGGAGGAACGACTGCTCACCGGCCGACAGCCCGAACACGCGGCTCACGGTGTCGATGGCCTGCGACGCCTGCCGGAGAAGAATCTGTGTGGCCGAGTTGGTGATCACCGCCCGACCCAGATCCGAGGCCAGGACGTCGGCGGTGTCCTGAGTCGCCACCACGAGACCCGCCCAGTGCTTGCGCGCCGATTTCGCCGCCCGCAGCAGGAACCTCGCGCCCGCGCTGTGCTGGAGCAGCATCCACGCCTCGTCGACCACCACCAAGCGGCGGCGCCGGTCGTGCGGGTGGATCACCGTCCGCCACACCGCATCAAGCACGAGCATCGTCCCCAGCGGGCGCAGTGCCTCGGGTAGCTCTTTGAGCGACCACACGACCAGGTCACCGCCCGGCGGATGCGACGTCGGCCCGCCGAACAGGGCGGCGTGGCTTCCATCGGCATAGGGGCGCAGACGACGCGCGAGATCCTCGGCTATCTGGCGGGCCGGATCCGGCATTGGCGCCGCGTCGCCGTTCGCTCCGCTGTTCCCCTCCGGCCCGGCGGGGTTCTCCTCGGTGGGGTTCAGGGCGCGGCTGATCACACCGGGCGTGGTGTCAGGGCGGTCGAGCAGCGCGGCCCGCAGGTCGGCCAGCAGTGGTGCGGGGCGGGTCCAGGTCGCGGGGTCCTCGCCGATCCCGGCCCGGGTGTAGGCGAGGGTGATCGCCTCGTCCAGGACCGCGACCTCCGACGCCGACAACGCCTCACCGCCGGACAAGGCCAGCGACAAGAACTCGTGCACGACCAAGCGGCGGCGGGCGAGCGCGTCCGGTGCCGCGGTTCGTGCCCCGTCGCCGGAGACATGGACGTCGAGGTCGAGCGGATTGACCCGCACCCCCGGCGCCCCGAGCCGCACGACGGTCCCGCCGACCGCCTCGGCCAGGCGCGTGTACTCGTCTTCGGGGTCGATCACCTGCACCTGTGTGCCGGTGTAGAGCGAACGCAGGACGTCGAGCTTGACCAGATACGACTTCCCCGCCCCGGACCGGCCGAGGATCACGGAGTTGTAGTTGTCCAGGCTCCACCGGTCCCAGAACACCAGCGACGACGACGCGAGGTTGTGGCCGATGAGGATCGACGTCTCCTCGCCCGGTCCGGACGGTGGCGGGAGGTCCGGGCTCGCGAACGGGAACGCGGCCGCGAGCGCGGCAGTGTCGAGGATGCGGGCGGTGCCGATCCGGTCGATACCCAGCGGGAGCCCGGTCTCCCACCCGTGCCACGCCCGCCACGTCGCCGGGTGCCCGGTCATCAACAGCGAGGCCAGCAGCGCACGGATCGCGGCGAGCTCATCATCGAGCCCCGCCTCCGTCGGCGCCGTCACGGTCACCGTCAACGTGACCGTGAACAGACGCGCCTCGCCGCGGGCGACGCGTTCGGCGAGAACATGGGCGTCCTCGGTGGCGGCGTCGACCTCGGGGTCGGGAAGCCGGCCGTGCTCGGCCCCCGAGCGGCGCCCGGCTTCGAGCCGTGCGAGCTGGCGTCGCAACCTCGTGGCGGCGGTCGCGGGGTCGATCGGGGCGACGTGGAGCGAGACGTCGGCGAGACCGGGATGACCGGTCAGCGGCGCGAGCCATCCGGCGCCGGGGACCTCGCGGGGTAGCCCGGTGACGACCAGCGTGCAGGACCGCACTCCGTCGAGCGCGACCCGACGCGCGGCGACGCGCACCGTGTCCGGGGAGAACCAGCCACCCGGCTCCGGCTCGGGTGCGGCACGTCGTGCGCGGGAATGTAGGAGAGCCTTCATCGCGGGTGTCCCTCCGGGCCGAGGTGGAAGCCGTGCTCGTGGTCGAGGTCGTCGCCGGTCGGTGGTGGGCCCGGCATGGGCCACGGCGGGAACGGGCGCGGGATCTCGACCGTGGGCGGATCGAGATCCGCCCGGCGGGCCGGGTTCGGACCGCGACGTAGCCCGGCCGCTGGGGCGGTCGCGCGCTGGAGGACGGCGGCGGCCTCGGCGTCGGACAGCGGGGTCACCCGCAGTCCGAGCGGGCCGAGCATCCCGACCGCTTCCCCCGCGCGGCGGCGCAACACGTCACCGACCGCGGACACGGTCCCCTCGCGGGCCGGGGCCGGATCGCGGAACACGATCAAGAATTCGTGATCCAGCAACTCGGCGTGGGCGTCGAGGGCCTGGAGGTGTTCGGCGTGGGCGAGAGCTGCGCGGGTCAGCGCCGGGTGGGCCAGGCGGGGCGCGGCGGCGTGCAGGCGTGCGATCGGCACCGACAAGTCCAGGCGCCGGGTGCGGGTCACGAGCTGCACCGGACCGGCAAGCGAGTGCAACCACCGAGCGAACCCGGAGACGGCGGCGTGCTGCTCGGTCGCCGAGCGCAGACTCAGGTTGGCCGGCGCGACCGAGCACACCACCGCCAGGCCGGCCGACCCGAGATCAACGACTCCGAGCCGGTCCGGACCGACCGCACGCACCCCACGCACCGGTACTCGCGTCGACACCACGCGTCCGGTGCCCTCTCCGGCGGCAGCCTGGACGGCGCGGGACGCGGAGCGCACCTGCACGCGGTGGTGGACCGCGGCGATGAGGAGGCGGTCGAGGCCGACGCCGTCGCGGCGACCGACAGCGAGCGCGGTCGCGGCGAGCGCGATCGGCGCCGACAGCACCGCGAACACCACGACGTGCGCCGCGCCGAGCGCTTGCCACAGCCCGTACACCGCGACGGCGGCCGAGCCGACGATCACCAGCTGCCTCGCCGTCAGCGGGCCGAGGAGTTGATCCTCCCGGTCGACGTTCGCGGGAACCTGAACCGGCGCGGTCATCGGGCCCCCTCCCCCGAGGTGTCGTCAGTGCGGGTCGGTGGTGTGGGTGGGCGGAACAGCGGGACCGGTGCCGGTCCCGCCGCCGGTGGCGTCGGCGGTGCGGGCCGCGACCGAGTGGGCGGGTCGAATCGAACCGGCGTGACCGGGGCGCTCGGCCGCGGTGACCGGACGGCGGGTGGGGGTGGGGTCGGCTCGCGGAACTGCGGCACGGGCGGGGTGGGGCGCACGGCCCGGGACGGGTGCGGTGCCTCGAACTGGACCGGGGCCGGGGCGGCGGTGGGGCGGGCCCGTGGCGGTAGCGGGGTCGGCTCGGGCGCCGCGGGGGTGAACCGCACCGCGGGGGCCGGGCCGGTGGCCCGCGGTGGACTCGGCACGATCGGGCGCGGACGGGCCTGCGGGCGGAACTGCACCGGCGGCGGCGCCGTCGGTACCCGGCGAGGCGGCGGCTCAGGTGTGGGTGTGCGGCCGTCGCCGAATCGGACCTGTGGGGGTGCGGTGGTGGCGCGTCGTGCCCAGCTCGACGCGTCCGGCCGCTGCGGGCCCGGTCCGCGGAAGACGATCGCGGCGGGTGCCTCGTTCTGGCGGCGCGGCAACGGCGGCTCGGGTTCGCCCGGGGCCTGGAACTGCGGCAGCAGCGGCGACCGCGAGGGGGTGTCGGGGAACTCGAAGGCGAGTTGCCCGGGGCCGGGTCGCGGGGCTCCTTCGACGCCGCGCGGGTACTCCCACGGCGTCACCGTGGCCTTGCTCTTGCGCCGTTTGAGTTTGCCCAGCGGCAACATCCACTGCCCGGTCGGCTCGATCGGAGCCACCTCGCCGGAGGCGGCCGGGCCGCGGCCTGCTTGGGACGGGACGCGCGTACCGGTCGGGCGGGTCGAGCGGGTGGCGGCTCGTCCGGCGAGGGCGCCGCGCAGGGCTCCGCCGGTCTTGTAGAGCAGGGCGGCGGTGACGAGTTTGGTCACGGTCGACTTCCCTCCAGCATTGATCTTCACCGCGGACCACACCCATCCCGGGACGCGGAGCACGACCCACAGCAGGACGCCGACCATCAGCAACGTCACCCATCCCGCGGTGTTGGACGGGATGCCGAGGACGGCGGTCGGGGCATCAGGGGCCGGGGTGTCGGTCGGGGGCAGCACGACGGCGAGCCCGACGGCGATCACGAGGGCCTGCACGATCTGGATCGAGAGCAACCCGGCCAGCGCGCGCCACCACCAGCGGGCCAGCGGGTCGGTTTGCGGGAGGGCGTGCCACATGACGACCAGCGGTCCGGCGGCGACGAGAACGATGATCGCGACGACGCGCACGATGTAGCCCGCGACGACGGCGAGCAGCAGGAGCCCGATCGCGACCAGTGCCATGAGCATCGGCCAGGGCAGAACGCCGCCGATGCGGGCCGGGTGCTCGGCCGAGGCCCGCACGAGCCCGGCCAGACCGGCGACCCCGGCCTGTTCATCGACCGGCCCGACCAACTCGTCGGATACTGCGTTGGCGATCGACACCGCCATATCGGCCAGCGGCAGAGTCAGCCACCCGGCGAGGAACCCCACCATCAACCGGGGCAGCACCTCGCGGACCCCGAGGCGGGACTGGACGCTCTGGTGCGCCATCACGATCAGGCCGCCGACACAGATCACCGTCGCGTAGACCGCCATCGCGATCTGCCACGAGGTGTCCCACAGCGACGCCAGACGCGGGATCGTCGAGGGCCGCGGAGTCTGCAACAACGAGTTGGACAGGATCTCCAACGCGGGGTTGAGCACCTCGGTGACCGCGGTAGCCAACATCTCGGTGAACGCCTCGGACACACACGCCGGTATGTCGAACATCCCGCACGACGACTGCGCTGCGGGCGTCGACTCGCCCGGTGCCGGAGGCGGCGGGGCGCCCGGTGCCGGAGGCGGTGGGGCGGGAGGCGGTGGCGGGACGGGCTGGGCGACCCCGGCGGCGACCACCTCGGCTCGCACACCCGCTGCCGAGGTGGGCTCGGCGGGGGCCGGCGCAGCGAGCCCGACGAGCCCCACCGCCACTACAGCCAGTAGCAGCGTGACCGCTCGAACCCGGGTGCGAATCAGCTCGCCCGGTGCCGGAGTCGGGGCCGCCATCAGGCACCCACGATGCCCTGAAGAACACCGACCAGAACCGGGGCGAGTACCGCGATCGCATAGCCGAAACCCGCCGAGCGAAATGCCGTCTTCGCCTTCTCGACCTCGCCGAGATCGCCACCTGCGGCCATGTAGCGCACCGCTCCGACCGTGAGAAACACGGTCGCCAATGCGGTAGCGATTCCCATGATCCAGTTGCGGATGTTGGTCAGGACCGCGTCCAGGGACTCGGCCGGAGCCGGGGCCTGCTGCTGCATCGGGACCACCGCCTGCTCGACCGCAGCCAGGGCGACGCCAGGGCCGAGCACGAGGACGGCCAGGGCGCCGAGCGTGGCGGCGAGCAGTAGCCGCACGGCCGCACCCCGGGCCCTTCCTCGGCGGAGTGTGGTCGGCTCGGTGCGGGACGTAGGGGTGCTCATCGGGTCACCTGCCCGACCCCGGCCCGGCGAGCGCCGCGGGTCCGGCGCCGTCGACGACCGGTCACCTCCGGTGACCGTCGACTCTCGACACGCGCGGCGTCCGGGCCGCCCGCGGACAGCCGCTCGGCCCGTGTCCCCGCCGAGGCGGTCACGGTCCGCGACACAGAGCGCTCGTGTCCGGATGCCCGACGGTCGGGCGCGGCGGGGTCGGGGGCGGTGTCGTCGGCGCCGAGGAGGTGTCCGACGAGGCGCAGCTCGGCGCGCAGACGGCGCATCTTGATCGTGCCGACCGGAGTACCGGTGCGGGCGGCGACCTCGACCAGGGACACCCGCTGCAGGCGGGTCTCGCCGATCAGGTCGGCCTCGGCGGCGGTGAGGACGCCATCGGTGACCGCGGCGGCCAGGACGAGATCCGGATGCGCCGAGCGCGGGGGCGGCGGCATCGACCGCGGCCCCGACCCGGACCGCACCCCGCCCTGCCCCGAACCGGCCCCGGGGCCGGGCTCGTGGCCGGTGAGCACGTCGGCGATCAGCTCGTCATGCGGGCGCGGAGCGGGGGTGTCGAGGGCGTCGCGGACGACACCGAGTCCGGCCCGCAGCGCCGCCCACCGCAGCGACGAGGCGATCCCGGTCCGGTCGAGCGCGACCGTGCACAGCGCGCCGACGAACCCGGTCACGATCGCCGAGGCGATGTCCTCGCGGTCGCCGGCACCACGCGAGGTGCACTCGCGCAGCGCCGCGGCGAGCATCGGCATCGCCATCCCCGCGCACGCCACCGTCCACGTCGCACCCTCGCCACGCGAGCGGGCGATCAGGTAGCGCCACGCGGCATCGCGCACCGCCACAGAGGTGGCCGGGTCGAGCAGCAGAACCCGCAGTTCGTCGAGCGGGACACGCCGATCCGGCACACCGGAAATCGCGGTGCCGTCGACGGTGACCGGATGCGGGGACGCGCACAGCCATTCCCACGAGACCCGGATCCCATCGAGCGCGGACACAGATACCGCCGGGTCGGCGGGGCGAGGAATCGACGCGGTCCGGGCGGCCGCCGGGTGGGGGTGTCGAGTCATGGAAGAAACTCCTGTCAGCACGAAGCAGTGAGGCCGGACGCGCCTCGCCGACCGGTGTCGCGTTCCGGGCTGGTGGCGCCGGATCAGGAGACTCCATGCGTGCTTACAAAATGCTGAACGATTGCTTACTGGATGCTTGTGGAGTGCTTGCACGGCCCCGCCGAGCCCTCCCGGCTCGCCCGTCCGCCGCCGGTCGTGACGGTCGCCGCGGGCACGGTGAGACCGGTGCTCGGCGTCGGTCGACCGGAGCATGCTTGCCGAGCGCAAGCGTGCTTCACATGCTGCGATCCCGATCGACGGGGCGAGAGGCACCCTCCTCGCCCCGGTCGACGGCGCTCGCGGGATCGGACGCTTGCCGTCCGCAAGCAGGCATCAACGAGCGTCGCTGTATCGGTCCAGGCAAAAAATCTTGAGAACGATCTTGATCGCGGCCGATATCAACGCCTCGTATCGAATCCTCGACTTGTGCTTGCGGACCGCAAGCACGATTCGACATGGCGCCACTGTGGGGTGTTACCGACCGTTCGTCGATCGGGTCGAGAAAGTGGCGCGGCCGGTGTGACTTTCGGGCCCGAAATCGCGCTTTCTCTGGCGCGAGGGTTTCACCGTCTCGCCCCCTCGCCGGTCAATGAGGTGTTCTCAGTAGTGGTGGTCGTTCCGCTGCGACACGCCGAGGGAGTGGAGATGTCTAGGACATGGGGCAGGGCCCCGGTAGAGCAGTTGGTCGACCAAGATCAACGAACTCTCCGAGGCCCCGCATGTCCGATCCTGTCACCTACACCGCTGTCCTCCCGATCGGGGAGCACACCGTGGCCTACCTGGCTCGGCTTCTGGCCGCTCAACGCTGTCGCCGCGGTACCCGCCCCCGGCGGCGGGCGTTGACCCCGTTCGCCCAGGCAGTGCTGGTGATCCGCTGGTTCTGCGACGCCACCCGGGTCCGGCACCTGGCCCGCGACAACGCGATCAGTACCGCGACCACCTATCGCTACCTGCACGAAGGCATCGACGTCCTCGCCAGCGCCGCACCCGGGCTGCACGGTGCCCTGCTCGCCGCCCGCCTCGCCGGACACACCCACGTTCACCTGGACGGCACCCTGATCGCCACCGACCGCTGCCGCGCGCTCGGCCCCACCGCGGGGGTCGACCTGTGGTGGTCGGGTAAACACCACCGCCACGGCGGGAACGTCCAGGTCGTGTCCGCCCCGGATGGATGGCCGCTATGGACATCCCCGGGAAGACCCGGGCGCGAACACGACGTGACCTGTGCCCGAGCCCACCCCGGTCTGCTCGAAGACCTCGATCACTGGATCGATGATGACCACGCCGCGCTGGGCGATCTCGGCTACGAAGGTGAGGCCCACCGACTCACCGTGCCGATCAAACCCATCCCCGCCGGCGGCCGAACAGTCGATCAGCGCACCGTCAACAGCCTGCACTCAGCCACCCGAGCACTCGCCGAACGAGCAAACGCCCTGCTCAAGACCACCTTCGCAACGCTACAGCGAGTCACCCTCTGTCCCTGGCGCACCGGCGCGATCACCGCAGCCGCGCTCGTGTTACTCCACACCGAATACGACCGCACAACATGATCACCACGCTACTGAGAACACCTCAATGTCTGTGCGGCCTGCGAGGTGTCGCCGTATCCGCTACGGCGCTCGCCGTCTCGTTTCGTTGCGGATTCCCGTTAGGAAGGTGCAGGAACTATGGGTAAGAGTGTTCACGGATCGCGTGGTCCGGGTCGCCGTCGCGTCGATGCTCCCGGGCCGACACGGGCCGCCCGGCGGGCCCGGCGCGCGGCGGGCCGTCTCACCGGGCCGGGCCGCGAGCCGGTGAGCCTCGCGGCCACTACCGGCCGGGACTCCGTTCGGGAGCCGGTGCCGGTGTCGGTGTGGGTCCTCGACCCGGGCGCAACGGCAACGACGACGGGACTGCGAGCCCGGCTGCAGGTCGCACTCGCCGTCCCGTCCGCGACGACCCGGCGCGCCGCGAGCCCCGACACCGGCACCGGCACCGGCACCGGCGGGGGCTACTCGGCGGCCGGGCCCCGAAGTGCCGCTGTCGCAGGAGGCGGCGGCCCGGCAGGCTCGCCGTCCGCCGGCCCCACCGAGCACGAGACGGGCCGGTCGCTCGGCGGCTGTAGTGCGCTGGCCGCCGGGCGGGGTCTCAGGCACCGCTGCACGCCGAGCACGACCGGCGGAACCGGGTGCGCCGAGCAGGCGCACGCGGCCCCGATCGGCCCGACGCCGTCACTCACGGGCATCCCCGATGCCGCCACGATCGGCACCGACCGCACCGCCGAATCCGACAGTCCGCCGGAGCGGCGCCATGTGCTGCTCGACCTCGGCCGCGGACCGGTCGAGCCCGGACAGCTGGCCGCCGCAGCCGCCGATCTCGGCCCGAGCGGCGTTCTCGCCGTTGCCACGTTCAGTCACCACGAGGACGGCCGGTTGTTCGATCCGCGGCCCGAGCTGATCGCCGCCGCCACCGCAGCCGGGCTCGCCCACCTGCAACACATCGTGACCATCACCCGCCACGCGACCGACCGAGCCGCCTGGGCGCTGGGCCCGGACCTGTCGCTGTTCCAGACCCCCGCCACGGCCGAGGACGCCGCGTCGAGCACCCCGGGGGAGAACCCGTGAGCATCAACGGTGACCACGAGACGCAACCCGAGTCCGGCCCGGCCAGCGGGCGGCTCGACCGCGGCGCGGGCCGGGTCTGGTTGTCCGCCCAGCGCAGTCCTCTCGCCCAGCGCCGCGACCGGCTCACCCCAGATTCGGTCGAGCATCCCGCGCGGATGCTGCCCGATCTCGCCGCACAGATCATCGACACCTACTCCCGGCCCGGGGAACTCGTCCTGGACCCGATGTGTGGAATCGGGACGACACTCGTGCAGGCGGTGCGGGCCGGGCGCCGCGCGGTCGGGATCGAGCTGGAATCGCGGTGGGTCCGCCTCGCCGACACCAATCTCACGATGGCGCGCGAGGACGGATTCGACGCCGATGCACGGGTGATACGCGGTGACGCCCGCGCCGCGCACCGGCTCCTCGCCGAGCACTACCCCGACGGCGCGGTGTCACTGATCGTGACCTCCCCGCCCTACGGCGCCGGAGTCCACGGGCAGGTATCCAACCAGATCGCCGATGACCCGATCATCAAATTTGACCACCACTACGCGACCCCGGCGGCGCGCAGCCGAGCGAACCTCGCCCACGTCCCCAGCGCGTTGGCCGAGTCGATGACCGCCGTGCTGCGCTCGGCGGTGCGGGTCCTGCGCCCCGGCGGGCACGTCGTGATCGTGTCCCGGCCGTGGCGCCACCGCGGCGTCCTCGTCGACCTGCCCGGCCAGATCACCGCGTCCGCGCACGCGGCCGGGCTCGTGCCCACCGACCGCGCCGTGTCCCTGCTCGCCCGCCTCGACGACTCCACCGGCACCGACACCGGCACCGGCACCGGCACCGGCACCGACGGTGAGGGTGCGGGTGCGGGTGCGGGGCCGGTGGCGCGGTTGGTGCTGCGGGCGAGTTTCTTCGCCCGGCACAACGTCGTCCGGGCCCGGCGCCTCGGCCAGCCGCAAGCCCTGGTCGTGCACGAGGACGTGTCGGTGTTCACCCGCCCCCACGCCGGGGACCCCCGGTGACCGCGCACCGCGGAGGTCCCCGGTTCGCCGAGATCCTCGGGACGCTCACCCCACGAGACCGGTGGCTCATGGCGATGCTCGCCGAACACACCGTCCTCACCACCCCGCAACTCGCCGCGCTCGGATGGGGAGCGAGTCTGCGCCGCGTCCAACGCCGCATCCTGACCCTGCACCGCGCCGAGGCCGTCGACCGGTTCCGCCCCGTCCTCACCAGACCGCTCGGGACGGCGCCGTGGCACTACCTGCTCGGCCCGACCGGGGCCGCCGCCCTGGCCGCCGAGCACGGGCACACCGTCGCCCAGATCGGCTACCGCGGCCGAGCCCGCGCGCTCGCCGTCGCCGACCGCGCCACCCTCGGCCACGACGTCGCCACCCACGACGTCATCACCGGACTCGCCGCCGCCGGCACGATCGAGCTCACCGCCTGGTGGTCGCCCGCCCGCTGCGCGCGGAGCTTCGGCACCCACGTCCGCCCGGACGCCTACCTGTGTCTGACCGCTCAAGCTGGGTGGTGGGAGACGTTCCTCGAGTACGACACCGGCACCGAAACCCTGGGACGGGTCGCGGGCAAGCTCCGCGGCTACCACGACCTCGCCGCCGCAACCGGGCTCATCACCCCGGTCTCGATCTGGCTCACCCGCCCCAGGCGCGAACCCTCGGCCCGCCACGCCCTCGCCACCGCGCTCGCGGGGTTGGCGCGCCCGGACCTCGTCCCCGTCTACACCGCCACCCCCACCGCCGCGGGACCGACGTCGACGGCGGCGGACCGGGTGTGGCTCCCGGTCGTTCCGCCCGGCCGCACCGCGCAGCGGGTCACCGTCGCCGAGCTGGCCGCACGTCGCCCCGTCCCGGTCCGGGTCGCCGCCCCGGACCGGTCGCGGTCGCGGGACTCCTCGGCCCTTCCTCCGCCCCCGCCGCTGCCGCCGCACCGGCGGCGCACCCCATGAGCGCCCGCCTCGTCCTCGGCGCCGCCGGGACGCTGCTCGTGGTCGTGGTCGTGTTCATCGGCGCGACCGTCGCCGCGGTATCCACCGCGATCCCCGGCAGCAGTACGGGGATCAGTGGCGAGGCCACCACGGACATACCGGCACCGATGCTCGACCTGTACCGGCGAGCGGCCTCGACCTGTCCCGGCCTCGACTGGTCGGTCCTGGCCGCGGTGGGCAAGGTCGAGACCGACCACGGCCGATCACCGCTCCCCGGAGTGGCGTCCGGCGAAAATCCTGCGGGCGCCGGAGGCCCGATGCAGTTCCTCGCGCCGACGTTCGCCGCCGTGATCGCCGAGTTCCCACCTCCACCGGGAGGGTCGACTCCGCCGAGCCGCTACGACCCGCACGACGCGATCTACACCGCGGCGGCCTACCTGTGCGACTCCGGTGCCCGCGCCGGCCCCGACGAGCCCGGCAACATCGAGAAAGCCCTCTGGGCCTACAACCACTCCGACGCCTACGTCGCCGACGTCCTCGACCAAGCCCACCGCTACGCCACCACACCACCCACGGCCCCGGCGGTGGGCGGCCAGGCCGCGACCGTCCCCGACCCGAGCGGCACCGGCGGACTCATCACCCCAACCCTCGCCAACCTGTACGCCGAGCTGGACCGGGCCGGGGCCCTGACCGGGGGCGTGTCCTGCTGGGACGAGCACCCACAGAACCCGACCAGTGACCACCCGCTCGGGAAAGCCTGCGACGTGTTCGTCAGCCCGAGCGATCCGGGCGAAGTCACCCGCGGCTGGCAACTCGCCCACTGGCTCACCAGCAACGCCGCACGGCTCGGCGTCACCTACGTCATCTGGCAGGGCCGCATCTGGAGTGCCGAGGCCCCCGCCTGGGCGGTCTACGAGTCCGAGATCTACGGCTGCCCGGACCCCGCTGAGGTCACCGGCTGCCACTACGACCATCTGCACATATCGACCCGCTAGCGGACCGACGTGACGTGAGGGTGCGCCGCCCACCGGCGAACAGCGGCGCATCCTCACTCGGTCAGATCAGTCGGAGAATCCTCGATACACTCCCGACGCGTCGCGTTCTGCTGCCTGCCGGAACTCGCGAAAGTCCATATTGAATCCACTGAGGTTGTTCTCTACGAGGTGGATCTCCGGTGCAGCGAGGCGGAACCGGTCGTACTGCTCTGTCGAAAGGTCCACCGCCAGTAGCGATGACACGTCACCGTCTGCCGTTTCGCTTTGCTTGTCGTAGACAAATAGGAAACGGCGTTGGGGTGTATCACGGCGCGCCAAGACCGCGAGGGCCTCGACCGGGCTAGCAGTGAACGACCTGTCGTCGATCATGGTGATGGCGCCTTGGAAGCTGACGCCGAGCTCGTCAGATTCCAAGGGTGTCGTGACGATATCGACACAGCGTTGCCAGGCGGATTCGTCGTCGAAGCTCGTTCGTATCAGTGGGACGCCGAACGTGTCGTGCAACCGTCGATCCGGCTGATCCATGTAAACTCCTTGTCGTTTCGAGTGCCGAGCATGTCTATCGAACGACTACGCGGAACGGGTCGTCGACGAACACTCGCCATTCACGGAAGAAAGCCGAGTTGAGTCCACCCTGTGAGAACTGTTGCCGCTCGGGGACCATACACACGCTGACGCCGGACGCACCGCTCCCGGCGCCGATGTTCGGGAAGCTGCACTGGTCGAACGTCCTACGTTCCCCTCCGGCCGTGAGCCCCTGCTTCGAGGTCGCTACGGGGTACTCATCGCACGATCGCCCGGCGATGCTCGGGGCGTCACCACAGGCCAACTGCCGGTTTCGAGCCGTGGTCGCGTCGTCGGCCTTGACCAGCGGGTTATCGACGGTCGCTCCGGGAAGCCCGGACTGCTGGGCCTGGAGCACGTGGTTGGCCAGATCAGGCAGCGCGTCGTAGCTGACCGCCTCGGGGTACTGAGGGACGACACAGCCGGGGCGACGAGTCTGGTAGCTGAGATAGTTGTCGCAACGGACACCCGGCTCGTTCCAATCGGTGATCGAGGCACGGACCCCGCTCGGCGCGGTGGCCGAGACCGTCCAGTTCGCCGAGCAGTAGCCCCACGATCCGATCTCGGTCGAGTTCGATCGGATGTTGCCGGTCCCGATGAACTGCTTGCCGGTCCCGAGACCCACTCCCCCGATCGTCGAGTCGGCACCCGTGGAGCAAGCTCCGCCGGCCACAGCGAACCCGTCGAGGGTCGCCCCGACTGCCTCCCCGCTGGAGGCGACGACCTCCATTCCCAGCTCGTGCGACCAGTTCGCTAGATCTGCACTGGTGTAGCTGTAGCGCCAGGTCTCGAAATCAGCGCGCCCGACGACGGTCGGAGTCCCGTTCACCGTCCGGGTCAGCACATAGCTGTAGGCGAAGTTGGCGCACACCTCGTCGCGGAAGAAGTAGATCTGCCGTGGAGTCCGACACGTGGGGTAGCGCGCCCCCATCGACGGCGCCGCGCTTTGACGCAGCTGCGCGCTGGCCTCGGGGTCGAGACGGCGAATGCACGCCGTTTCCGTTCCATCCTCGCTGGTCGTGCACTCCTCGGTCGGCTCGGCCATTCGCGCCGAGTCGGGCTCACGTACGAGTGGCGGCGCGTCACGCTCCCGGTTCGGATCCGGTCGAGGCAACGGCGGTTCCGCCTGTTGAGCTACCAGCGCAGTCGGCTCGGCCACAGCAGGGACACCACCGATCGCCGGGATCGCGGCTAGAGCAATCAGAGTAACCGTTGAAACGAATGCGCGTCGACGTCGCAACGTCGATCTCCTTCGGACATGAGGATGGGGCGCTTCCGCATTTTTGCGGCACGCCCCGGGACGAGTCGAACGCTAAGCAAGCCGTCACCCCGAAGTCAACGCCACCCTGAAGACTGACACTGCGACCCGCGGTCGCTTATACGCGTAGTGTTTCCATCTATGACCGTGAGTAATAGCCGGTAACAGCATCATCACGATCCTTTGAGCCGCTCAACCGGCAGGTCACTTGGCGCGAACGGAACGCATTCAAGGGCGATGTGTCGATCTTGAGTTTCGGTGACCCGAGCAGGCTCCGCAACGTCGAATACATCCCGCCTCGGGACGCAGACGATGCGCCCTCTCGGACGAAGAGTGACTACTCCACCCGGCACGCAGCCACCGAACACGAGCCGTCATGCCGACGGCGCTGCTGCACCCAAACCCGACATCACGACGACCTCCGAGGAAGCCTGCAACTCCTGCGGGGAGGCTTCAAGATCCGCAGGACGGTCAGTACAAACTCACGTTGTTTCGGATCGTTCGCTCTCAGACCGGCACAGATAACGATCCCGACCAGAACGTCACGAAGGACGGCCACGGCAAGCAGCGACACTCGACGCGCTGATGTCGAGCCGGCCACCCTCGGCCCATAACTCGCCAGGCCCCCGCCTACACCTCTCACCGCTTCCGCGGGCGAGTGCGGCCTGGACGTCCGCGGTCCCGGCGCGCTCGCGCCGACCGCCCTCGAACGGTCCCGGGACTCACCCGGGAGCCGAACTCACCCCACCGTTGATCGGAGACCTCGTCATGCTCGCATTCCGGCGCCTCGCCGCCGTCCTGGCCGTGTTCGTCACGGCTGTCGCGCTCGCCCTCGTACCCACCTCCGCCGCTCATGCCGCGCTACCGCCCGGACCGGCGTCGACCAACATCGCCACCGATGAGATCTCTGATCTGTTCCGGCCCGGTGAGGAGGGTGGCCAGCTCGTGCGCAGCGCCCGGGTCCGGCTCGACGAGGGCTTCTACACCTACGGCCAGCTCTACAACACGAGCATGACCCACGACCGGACCGGGGTGTACCTGCCCGCCGGAACCTACGAACTGTTCGACATGCTCACCGACACGTGGGACACCTCCCGCACCATCGACGGCGAGCCGATCCGGATGCACGCCTCCTGGCTCGACCCCGTCGACGGCGCCGACCCCATCCCCGGCGGCGTCATCATCACCGGCCGCGCCATCCCCGCCGCAACCGAAACCATGGACTGGGGCTCGATGCTGCTGCCCGAGCCCGCCGAGTAGCACCCCTCCCCCGCGCGAACGGCGCACCGAGCCCCTCCACAAAGCTAAAGTCCATTGTGGACTCTAGGTTTGTGGAGGCTCGGGGACGTTCGATCTCGGCCGAGTTGCCCGCGGTCCGGGCGCCCGCCGTCGTAGCCGCGACGGCGGGCGCCTCGGTCTGCTCGGCTACGCCGGCGGCGACGAGACGGAACTCGATCCCGCCGACTGAGGCAAGTCATCGAGTGTTGAGGGGGCGGCGTCTGGCTCCCGGGCCCGGTCGGCGCCGGATCACATGGCGCTCACCCCGTCGGAGTCGGCAGACGGGCCCGGTCGGCCCGCGGTACGGCTGGTGCGGATCGGTGGGCGAGTCGGTTCGAGTCGGGCTCGTCGACCGACTCGCGCCAACGGCACCCGGTCCCCGCGCTGCGTCGCATCGACGGGCCCGGTGCCGTCCACCCGCCCGCCACCGGCAACCGGTGCGCTGTCGTGACCGGCGCACGCCCATGCGGGCCGCCGGGTCTACACCAGCGGCAGGGCCGGGGCCGGATCGGCGACCCGGCCCCGGCCCTGCCAGCGGCCGAACGCCTGCCCGGCCCTGCCAGCGGCCGAACGCCTGCCCGCCCCGTGCCAGCGCGGCCGGACCCCGGGGCACACCCCGGCGGCCCGCACCCGCCCGATCCCCCCGGGGGCACCGGTTCGGCCAGCGGCCGGGGGTCCCTACGCATGCCGACGGCCGGGCCGGACACCCGCGTGTTCGCGGTGTCCGGCCCGGCCGGGATGGTGCCGGGGACAGTGTCCCCCGCTGGTCAGTCGCCGAATATGGGGTCGGTGGCCCAAGACGGACACCACGGTTCGCACCGCTCACCCACCCCGGCGCCACACAGGTCGGCGGCCCCGACACACGCCGGGGTCAAGTGGGCGTCGTGGGCGGCGGCACACGTCGGGTGCATGTACCCGGTCCACCCGGACCGGGTGTGCACGAACGTCGCCGCGTCCTGTCCGCACGCGGGGCAGGCGTCGCCGGTCCCGGTGTCGTCCGGGTTCAGGGTCAGGGTGGCGTGGTCGCCGGTGCCGTGTTGGCAGGCAGGGCACCCGGCCCCGCCCTGGTCGGGGTCGTGTGGTTCATCGGGTGCGTTGCGGTAGTGGGCGTTCATGGCATCCATGACGGCGCGTCGTAGCGAGTCGGACTCGGACACGGTCACCACCCCCCAACAATGATCACGACGGTGATGATCGCGACGGCGAACGCGACCCCGCACAGGAAGATCACCACAGCGTGCCCGACCACGCTACGGCGACCGGTCACCGGCAGCGGCCAATGCTGCCGGTGCCGCGGTGGGCGAGCCGAATCGACTCGATGCCCTGGCGACTCGAAACCGACACCGGGGGTGTGATCGTCAGGGGTGCTGCTGGCAGGCTTGGACATAGCCGGGACTCCTGGTCTGTTCAGGATGAACGGTTAGGGCGTGTCTCCCAGATAGGCGGAGCGGGGTGCGCGATGCTTGATCGGTGCCGCGTACCGCTGTCCTGACTGATGTCCAGTGGGCCCGTCTGGCGCCGCTGTTGCCCTCCTCCGAGGGTCGTCGCGGGCGCCCGTTCCGCGATGACCGCCGGGTGCTCGAGGGGATCATCTACCGGTATCGGTGCGGGCTTCCCTGGCGCGACGTCCCAGCCGAGTTCGGGCCGTGGCAGACGTTGTGGAAGCGGCACCGCCGCTACAGCGGCGACGGCACCTGGGACCACATCCTGGCTGCTCTTCTGGTCGAGGCCGACGCCGCCGAGGTGCTCGGGTGGGCGGTCAGCGTGGACTCCACGATCATCCGTGCCCACCAGCACGCCGCGACCCTCAAGCGCGACACAGGGGGCCGGATCGAACTACACGAATCTGCTCGCCGAACCAGCAGATCACGCGCTGGGACGGTCCCGCGGAGGGCTGTCGACGAAGATCCACCAGCTCGTTGACGGGCACGGCCGCCCGCTGGTGGTCCTCCTCGGCCCCGGCCAGGGCGGCGACTCGCCAATGTTTCCGCACCTGATGGCGCGCCTGAGCATCGCCCGACCGGGCCCGGGACGACCCCGGACCCGGCCTGAACGCGTGCGCGCGGACAAGGCCTACTCCTCACGCGCGATCCGCCGGCACCTGCGCGAGCGCCGGATCATCGCTGTCATTCCGGAGCCCTCTGACCAGCAGGGACACCGCAAACGACGGGGCTCACGCGGTGGCCGACCGCCCGCATTCGATCCGGTCGACTACCGAAACCGCAACGTCGTCGAGTGCGGGTTCTGCCACGTCAAGCAGTGGCGCGGGCTGGCCACCCGTTACGACAAGCTCGCCCTGACCTTCCGCGGCGGCGCCGTCCTGAAGGCGATCGTCACCTGGCTCCGCGCATTGGGAGACACACCCTAGTCGCCGGCCCCGGGCCGCGAGTGGCACACCTTGAGGTAGTCCAGGAACGACGCCTGCAGCCCGGTCACGTGGGTCTCCCGCAACAGCGCCCGGGTGACGTCCGGCGCCCGGTCCGTGCGCTGCAGCCGGTCGACGACGTCGAGCACGTTCTGCGCCAGCCTGCGGTAGATCGCGACGTCCCCGAGTGCCTCGAGCTCGTTCACGGTGACGTGCAGCCGCGGGGCGACCGGATCCGCGGGACGTGCCGGGAGGGCGTCGATCATGGTGAAGATCCGGCTGGCGGGGGTGATGACGCCGGGACTGCCCGCACCGAAGCTGGCGAACGGCGCCGCGCCGCGCAGCCACGCGTAGAGGGCGAAGAGCCCGCCGTAGGAGTAGCCGAAGAGCCCGTGCCCGGAATCGGCGACCGGGTACCGGGACCGGAGGTGCGGGTGGAGCTCGTCGGTCAGGAAGTCGAGGAAGAGATCGGCCCGGGTGTCCGCGAGCTCGGTGAGGTAGGCGGCCATCTTCTCCTGCGACATCGCGCCCGAGTCCCGGGCCGCCTCGAGGGTGGACACCATGTCCTCGGCGACGGGTTCCCCCGGCGGCACGAAGTCGCGGTTGCGCAGCCGCTCCCAGTGCCCGGCGTCCTCGCCCGCGTAGCCGATGCTGACCTGGATGTAGGGGGCGACCGTCAGGTACGGGTCGGCCTGGACGACGACGAGGGGAGCGGTGACGCCCACCGTCCAGTTGCCGTCGAGCACGTACATCAGGGGCAGGGGGCCCGTGGCGTCGGTGTGGCCGGGGGGCATGGTCACCCAGATGCCGTAACTGCGCCCGGACTGCGCCGTGAGCTCGACGTAGTCGGTGTCGGCGAGGCAACCGTGCAGCATGCTGCTCATCCACTGTCCTTCCGCGACGGCGGTGTACTGCGGTGTGCTGCGGCGGGCGCCACGGCACACGACAGGTGTCCGGGGCCAGTCTCCGTCGTGATCGACGCGCGGGCACCGGCAGACGGTCGCCCGTCGATCCGGTGTCACGCGACATCCGTCGCGGCCGCGCCCGCCGATCCCGCACCCGGCCCCGCACCCGGCCCCGGCCCCGGCCCCGGCCCCGGGACCATGGTGATCGGAACGTCGGCGACGTCCGGTGCCGCTGCCGGCACCGGACGCAGCCGAATCTCCGATCACCGCGGCCGGCTCCTAGTCACCGGTCGAGCCGGACCCGGGTTGCGGGTCCTCCGGCGGTTCCAGGAACGCCAGGTCGACGGCCGGGGGCCGGTCCGGGCCGTAGACCGGGCTCCAGGACTCGCGCGTCCCGTCCCGGACCCGCAGGACCCGCAGGTCAGCCGGCTGTATCAACAGCTCGGTCCAGTTCTCGTGGGTGTCGGGATGGGCGGCGTCGGCGATGTGCTCGTACGCGTCCGCCGCGTGGACGAACGCCGTCCGCCAGGCGATCGCGGCCGCCCGGATCCGGTCCACGTCGGCGGGATCGGCACCGGGTCCGGAGAGCTCGTGCAGGATCCGGCGGACCCGGCGCAGGTCCTCGATCACCACGCCGATCGCGCCGAGCGTCTCGGCACTGCGCTGCGCGGACAGCATCACCTGGGCCCAGCGTGCGGTGATCACCCGTGCGGAGTCGATGGCCCGGCGGATCACGGTCAGCGCGGTCCGCCGCCACCGCTCGTCGCCGATCAGGACGGCGAGCCGCTCGACGTCCGGGGGCAGCGGTGCGACCCGGTGCACGATCTCCAGCTCGGAGGCCGGTGCGAGGCCCCGGCGGGCGAACGCCGCCTCGATCTCGGTGCGCTCGTGCTCGCGGATCCCGAAGTCGGCGTCGCCCGAGCCCGTCCCGCCGTTCAGCAGGCCCCACAGCGCGCGCCGGGCGGCGAGCGGCGCACGGGCCACCGCCCCGTAGGCCGTGACCTCGATGATCCGGTAGCGCCGGGCGTCCTGCCGGGCGATCCACCACTCCACCAGCGTGGCGCCGACCAGCAGGAACAGTAGCGACGACACCACGTTGGTGAGCATCGCGTGCTCGGCCCAGAACTCCGTCAGCACGCCGGACGGCCAGTCCCCGAGCACCAGTACCAGGACGAGCGCCGCGGCCAGCGCTCCGATCCCGAGCGCGCCCCGGGCCGCACCGGTCGTCCGTCGTCCCACCACGCGCCCCCCGCCTCCGGTCCACCGTGGAGCCTGCCGGACGTCTCGCCCGGGCGTGGCGGTTCACCGGACGCGGGCCCGGATCACCCTTTCGGCCTAGACTCCGGCGCATGGCGGAGCAACGGCAGGCCCGGGCGGGGCGCCCGGTCGTCGGTCTGTCGGTCCGCGCGTTGCTGGCACTCGTCGTCACGACGGCGAACGTCGGCGGGGCGGCGGTCGTCCTGGTGCTCGCGGCCTTCGTGCTGCCCCGCGAGGAGCTGCTGGACGCGGTCGGCATCCGGCTGGTCAACCTCGTCGTCCTCGTCGGCTACCTGCTCGTGACGCTCCCGATCGGGATCTGGTTCGGCCGCCGCGCGCTGACCGTGCGCCGGCGCTCCGCGGACCCGGAGACGGCCGAACGCCGGCTGGTGCTGCACGCCCCGGGCCGGATCACCTCGGTGGTCGCCGTGCTCTGGTTCCTCGCCGCGGTGCTGTTCTGCCTGCTCAACGTGCGCTACTCGGGGCGGCTCGCGTTCTCGGTGACGGCGACGGTGGCGATCGGCGGGGTCACCACCTGCGCGCTGTCGTTCCTGCTGGTCGAGCGGATGCTGCGACGTGCGGCGGCCCGGGTGCTGTCCGGCCGCCCGCCGCGCCGGCGGCGCCTGGTCACCGGCGTCATGATGCGGTCGGTGGGTTTCTGGGCGCTGGGCACCGCCGTCCCGGTCGCCGGGCTGATGCTCGCCGGGCTGCTCGCGCTGGTCTTCGGCGACTCCTCGCCCACCCAGCTGGGGATCACGATGCTGGCCCTGGGCGGGACGGCGATCGGCGCCGGTCTGCTGACCACGATCGGTGCCGCCCGGGCCATCGCCGATCCGGTGCTCTCGGTGCGCCGGGCGCTGGCCAGGGTGGCCGACGGCGATCTCGACGTCCGGGTGCCGGTCTACGACAACACCGAGCTGGGGCAGCTGCAGGCCGGGACGAACGGCATGGTCGAGGGCCTGCGCGAGCGCGAACGGATCCGCGACCTGTTCGGCAGGCACGTCGGCCGGGACGTCGCCGAGGCCGCGGCGGCCCGGGGCGACGAGGTCCGTCTCGGTGGCGAGCTCCGCCCGGTCGCGGTGCTGTTCGTCGATCTCGTCGGGTCGACGGCGATGGCCGAGCGCCGCCCGCCGGAGGAGGTCGTGGCGGTGCTCAACCGGTTCTTCGGCCTCGTCGTCGAGTGCGTCGAGCGGTCCGGCGGCTGGATCAACAAGTTCGAGGGCGACGCCGCGCTCGCCGTCTTCGGCGCCCCCACCGGCCTCGACGACGCGCCCGGCGCCGCGCTGGTCGCGGCCCGCAGGCTGGGTGCCCGGCTGGAGGCCGAGATGCCGGAGATCGAGGCGGGGATCGGGGTCTCGGCCGGGGACGCCGTCGCCGGCAACATCGGCGACCCGCGCCGCTACGAGTACACGGTGATCGGCGACCCGGTGAACGAGGCGGCCCGGTTGACCGAGCTGGCGAAGTCGGTGCCGGGCGGCGTGGTCGCCGCCGAGCGGGCGGTCGCCGCCGCGGGTGCCGAGGCCGCGCGGTGGCGGTCCGGCGAACCGGTCACGCTGCGCGGCCGGGACGCTCCGACCGGGATCTGCACCCCGGTCCCGAGCGGGGACGGGGAGCCGGCCCCGGACGGCTCGGGCACGTCGGACGGCGTCCGGACCGGGTCCTGACCAACCGGGCGGCGGCCCCCGTCAGGACGTGACGCCGGCCACCGCCGTCGGGCACGATGCCGCCATGAGCAGCGCCGCCCCGGAGTTCAGCGAACGGACGATCGCCGCCCTCACGCGGGCCCGCCGGCACTCGGTCGGTGACCTGCTGCACCGCACGGCACTGCGCTACCCGGACAAGCCCGCCGTCGTCGACGGCGACACCCGCTGGACGTTCGCCGAGTTCGACGCCGCGGTGAACCGCTGCGCGGCCGCGCTGGCCGGCCACGGCCTGGCCAAGGGCGACCGGCTCGCGCTGCTGTCGCGCAACAGCCGTCAGTACGGGGTGCTGGTGTTCGCCACCGCCCGGCTCGGCGTCGTGCTCGTCCCGGTCAACTTCATGCTCACCGCCGGCGAGATCGCCTACATCCTCGACCACTCCGGGGCGCGGGCGTTCGTCGTCCAGGACACGCTGGTCCCGACCGCCGAGCAGGCCCTCGCCCAGGTGCCGGTCCCGGTCCGGGTGCGGATCGGTGCGGGCGGGGACTGGCCGGACCTCGACGGGTGGATCGCCGGGACCGGCGACCCGGGGCAGCCCGACGTCGCCGTCGGTGACGACGACCCGCTGCGCCTGATGTACACCTCGGGCACCGAGTCCCGGCCGAAGGGCGTCGTGCTCACCAGCCGCTCGCTGGTGTCGCAGTACGTCTCCTGCATCGTCGACGGCGGCATGGCCCCGGACGACGTCGAGCTGCACTCGCTGCCGATGTACCACTGCGCGCAGCTGGACTGCTTCTTCTCCGTCGACGTCTACCTCGGCGCGACCAGCATCATCCTGCCCGCGCCGGACCCGGCCACCCTGCTGGCGACCATCGAGCGGGAGCGGGTCACCAAGCTGTTCTGCCCGCCGACGGTGTGGATCTCGCTGCTGCGGCACCCGGACTTCGACACCCGGGACCTGTCCAGCCTGCGCAAGGGCTACTACGGCGCGGCCGCGATGCCGGTCGAGGTGCTGCACGAGCTGGCCCGGCGGCTCCCCGACGTGGCGCTGTGGAACTTCTACGGGCAGACCGAGATGTCGCCGCTGGCCACGATCCTGTCCCCGGCCGAGCAGCTGGAGCGCGCCGGGTCCGCGGGCCGCGCCTCGCTGAACGCCGAGACCCGGGTCGTCGGCGACGACGACGAGGAGCTGCCGCCCGGCGAGGTCGGCGAGATCGTGCACCGGTCCCCGCACGCCGCGCGCGGCTACTACCGCGATGAGGACAAGACCGCCGAGGCGTTCCGGAACGGCTGGTTCCACTCCGGCGACCTCGGCGTCATGAGCGCCGACGGCTACCTCTCGGTGGTCGACCGGAAGAAGGACATGATCAAGACCGGTGGGGAGAACGTCGCCTCCCGGGAGGTGGAGGAGGCGCTCTACCTGCTCGACGGCGTCGCCGAGGTCGCGGTGTTCGGGGTCTCGCACCCGCACTGGATCGAGGCGGTGACCGCGGTCGTGGTGCCCCGCGACGGCGTGACGCTCACCGAGGACCAGGTGCACGCGCACGCCAGGGAGCGCCTCGCCGGCTACAAGCGCCCCAAGTACGTCGTGTTCGCCGGCGCGCTGCCGAAGAACCCCTCCGGCAAGATCCTCAAGCGCGAGCTGCGGGCCGAGCACTCCGGCATCGCCGGGAACGGCTAGGGCATGTCTCCCAATAGGCGTGACCAGGTGATGCAGGCGCTGAGGACGGTGGCGGCGCGATAGGTGATGGCGAGTTTGTCGTAGCGGGTGGCCAGCCCGCGCCACTGCTTGGTCAGGGCGAAGTGGCGTTCCACGACGTTGCGGCCCTTGTAGGTCTCAACGTCGAGTCCGGGTGGTCTGCCGCCGAGGGAGCCGCGGCGTTTGCGGGCGGCGATCTCGTCGCGTTTCTGCGGGATGACGGTGGTGATCGAGCGGCGGGCCAGTGCGCGCCGGTTGACCCCGGATGAGTAGGCCCGGTCGGCCACCACGGCGTCGGGTCGGGTGCGGGACCGTCCCGCGCCGAGGCGGGGGACGCGGATGTCGGCCAGGACCTGCTCGAGCATGGCGCCGTCGTTGCGCTGCCCGCCGGTCACCACCACCGCCAGCGGCCGGCCCCGCCGGTCGACCGCGGCATGGATCTTCGTCGTCAGCCCGCCACGGGAACGGCCGATGCCGTGACCTGCGGGTTCTCGCGGTCCGCCGAGCGGGCTGGGCATGAACCCGTCAGGGGATTTCGTGTAGTTCGACCGTGCCCCCTGTGTCCTGCTCGGGGCGGGTGGTGTTCGTGGCGTGCTGGTGCGCCCGGTTGATCGTGGCGTCCACCGACACCTGTCAACACCGTCCAGTCGATCTCGCCCTTGGCGTCGGCCTGGGCCAACAGTGCGGCCAGCACGGTGTCCCAGGTGCCGTCAGCGGCGTAGCGGCGGTGTCGCTTCCACACCGTTTGCCAGGGCCCGAACTGCTCCCGCGGCAGATCTCGCCAGGGGATCCCGGTTCGGTATCGGAAGATGATCCCCTCCACCACGCGGCGATCCTCGCCGAACGGGTGCCCACGCCGCCCGGCGTTGGAGGGCAGCAGCGGCCCGATCAACTGCCACTGAGCATCCGAGAGCAGCGCGAACCTCGACGAACTCACCGGCTCATCCTGCCGGCAGTCCGGACACCCATATGGGAGACACGCCCTAGGCCCTGACCCGGCGGTGCAACGCCGAGTCGGGGCCGTTCACATCGGTTCCCCGGGATGCTGTACCCCCGGGTTGTAGCGTGACCGGGGTGCGGGGACCGGGCCGGTCAGGATCCGGCCCGGCCCCCGCACCCGGTGCGGTCACTGCCCGTCGGTGTCCGAGTCCGACTCGCTGTCGGACCCGGCGTCATCGGCCGTGTCGTCAGTCGTGTCGTCGGCGGTGACGTCGTCGGCCCACTGGTAGCGGCGCGGCCGGTCCGCGGTGACCACGACCGTGCCCGCGTCGACCATCCGGTCGGCCGAGTTCTTGATCGCCCCGGGACTCTTGCCACCGATCGCCTTGCTGATCTCACCGGGCGACCAATCCTCACCCGCGTGGTCACGCAAGTGGGTCGCGACCATCGTCTTGAGCTGACCCGGCAGTAGCGCGGTCCCGCCGTCGTTGGTCTGGCGACCCCCGGCCGTCGCCGACGACGTCGCCCCGCTGGCCGCCATCGTCGCGGCCTTACGGGCGTTGGCGATGATCGCGCCCGGGGTGACCGGCGCCCACCGGGTGACCTGCCCGTCCTGGTCGGCGGTCACGATCCCGACCCGCTGAAAACGGGTGAGCACCCGGTCGACAGCGGCGACGTCCAAGACGACCCCGCGGTCTTCGGCGTCGGCCGCCATCCGCCGCGCGGACACGTTCGGCGACGCGTGCAACGCGTCCCACACCGACTGCGCCACGACAACTTCGGGCATCGTCGGGCGGCTACCTGACTGCAAGGCAAGCCACACGATCGCATCCGCCCACGTCGCCGACGACAGGTCCGCATCATCGACGCTGCCCGTGTCGGTGGCGTCGGTGGCGCCGTTGGTGTCGCCCGGCTCACCGGCCGCAACGTCGGTCGCGGTGTCGGTCGTGGTGTCGGTCGCGGTGTCGGTCGCGGTGTCGGTCGCGGTGTCGGTCGTGGTGTCGTCCACCGCGGGGGCCGAGTCGGCCGCCGCGTCGACGGCGACACCGTCGGTGGTCGTGGTGTCGTTGGTGTCGGTCGCCGCGGAACGGGCCCGACGGGTGGTGCTGGCAGACCTGGGCATGGCTATCCCCTTCGTGGAATGTGCGACTTAGTCAACTTTCGCGGTGTCGCCCGGGGAAACAAGTGTCCCGGGCCGGTGTTGCAAGAACAACGATAGTCGCTTTTCGGGGGGTTCGCAATGCTTTTCGGCGATTGGTAGGTAAGTATTTTCAGCTAGTTGATCATTGCTGTATAGGTCGCTGCCGCCCGAGTCTTTTCCGGGACGCATTCGGCGGGATGGGCGATGACTGCCGAATGGGCGACCGAATGGGCGCGGCCAACGCGCGGGGTGGATCCAGTACCGGAAAGCTAACGGATTTATCCGTGGAAGTAATTGAAAGGAAACGGTTGATGTAGCGGGGAAGAGTGATGAAGCGGACTCGGACAAGGGCAGGGTGTGCGGGGCGCGTTCGGCCCGGGGCGCGATAGAGGATGCAGCTACCTCTATCGAGAGTCGGGGCGGGCCCGGCCACCCCAGGGCGGCGCTGACCAGGCCGGGAGCAGTGACCGCGGGGGCGGCTTACGGCGCCCCCGTAGACGCCCCTGTAGGCGCTCTCGTAGGCGCCCCTGTAGGCGACGTGCCTCGATCTCACAACGGCCGATCAACATCTACACCGTTCGATCCTGCCCATCGGAGCGACTCCGGGCTCCCGCACGCAAGGCGTGTACCGATGTTTCATCGGCTCGTGCGTTAACGTCGACCGGGAGTCTTTCTCGCCGGTTTCGACATTTTCTCGACTGCGCCTGACAATACTGTGACGTCGTTTTTCTGACCGCAGCGTCAAAGACGTGTTTCAGCGTCAGGGGAGTCTCGATTGCGGCGGGTTCGTCGCCCCCGGCGCGTGGGCATCGGGTCGTTTCTCGGGTCGTCTCAGCGGCGGCGGGTTCGGCGAGTGGTGGGGTTGTCCATGGGTCGGCCGAGTGTTTCTGTGCAGACTCGGACGACGTGGCTGCGGATCTGCTCATCGAGGGTGTGCAGGTGTTCGGCGAGGCCGTCGAGCAGGTCGCCCAGCTCCTCGGCGCGGCGTGCGGTGTGCAGGCCGGGCCAGCTCTGCAGCTCGGGGGCGGAGCGGACGACTCCGGCGGCGTCGCGGACGGCCATCCGGTCGGCTCGCAGCTGCTCAATACGGCGGCGATCGCGCTCGTTCATGGTGTTGCTCCCCGGGTTCAGGTGACGGCATCAGGTGCACGGCGTGGCCCGGGGGAAGCGGTCCGGGTCGCATCATGGCACGCCCAGCGGCCGGACTCCTCCGGTCCGCTACAGGTCCGGCCCCGCCGCGGGGCCCGGTTCGCGGAGGCGATTCGCGATTGCAAAGCGTTGCTCTGATCGGCCCACGTCAGCCGATCTTGCGGAGTACAGAGAGGTGCCTCACGTAGACACATGAGGAGGTGTCACCTAATGGGTGACGCAGGATTCGCGGTCAGCGTCGATGCCGTCGTCGGTATGCGGATGCTGCTCAACTCCGCGACCGAGGCCCACCTCGCGGCCCGCGATGGCGAGGCCAGCGGGGGCCCGGCACCTGCGGCTGTGGTGCGGCCGTTGCACGCGGTGGGGCAGCTCGTGGCCGCGGTGCTGCCGTCCTGGCATGCGGGTCTCGATCGGCGGTGGCAGGCCCACCACACGGGGCTTCTGCGGGTGCAGGACGAGGCGTCGGCCGCGCTGGATGCCTCGCTGTCGGACTACATGGCGCAGGAGGCAGCGCTCGTCGCCTGCGCGCGCGGGGACGCCACGAACGCCGGGCCTGCCCGGACAGGTGGGGGCGCGGGTCTCGTGCCCACCGGCCTGGAGGAGCTGGGCTCGGGGATCGGTGGGGACTGTGACACCGCGGCGACGGCGTGGCGGCGCCGTCGTGATCTCGCCGCCGACACCGCCGACACCCTGAGCACCGCCCTCAAAGACCTGGGCGGCTGGACCGGGCCCGCCGCGACCTCGTTCACCACCTGGGCCGAGCGTCACCTCGTCGAGCAGTGGCGCGACCTCGCCGCGGCCGCCGAAGCGGTCAGCCGGGCACTGCTCGACCAGCCAGCACCGCCACCGGCCCACGAGCCGCCCGACAGCCCCCCGCCCGATGAGGGCCCCGCCCCACGGATCGACCTGCCCGACACACCACCGCCGTCCGGGCTCGCATCCGTCGCCCCCCGTGAACTCGCCGCCGTTCCCGTCACCGAGCCGCCGACGTTCAGCGCTGCGACGAGCCCGGCGAGCGGACAGCCGAGCACCGCCCCGCCGCCCCCGGGCGATGACGTCGGGGTTCCGGCGCCGCGACGCGCACTGGACGTAGCGCCCGTGCACGGCACGCTCGCCGGTGGCATGCCGCTGCCGGACTCGACCGGGAACCCCGCACACCAGCCCAGTACCCCGAGCGTCCCGAGAACCCCGACGTCGTCGAGTACCGGTGCCGGTACTGATGAGGCGACCGCGGCGGCGCCGCCCGCGGCGACCGGGCCTGACACGGCGTCCGCGCTGTCGTCGGCGGCGCCGATCATGCCGAGCGCGGCGATCGCGGGGGCACATGCGCTCGCCCGCGACAGCATGGCTCACCACGTCATCCGGGAGATCACCATCCCGCCGGTCTCGGCGACGCCGGCCCCGCCGAGTCACACCCCGCCCAGTACCGATGGCGTGCTGTCGGCTCCGCACCGATGGCGCGGACCCGACCCCACCACCGGCGCCACCCCGGCCACGCCCGCCGGTCCCTACAGCGGGGGCCGGGGTGACTCCCTCGGCCCCTTGGCGCCCGTAGGCCCCGACGGCACCGTGATGCCCTGGCGCTCCCGGCGCCGCACCGACCGGCCCGCACGCCCGCAGCTGGTGGTCAACCTCGACCCCGCCACCCCGGCCGGGGCATGGGTCGACCTCGTCGCGCACCGCGCGGTCGGCCTCCACGGCCCCGGCGCGACAGCCGTCGCCCGTACCGCCCTGCGCTGGCTGCACGCCCACACCCCCGCGCACCTCGTGGTGCCCCGCGCCACGCTCGACACGCTCACCACCGACGACACCGGCACACCACAGCTGGACACGGCCTGCTTCGACGACGCCGACGACGAGCGCGTGCACGTCGTCCCCGACCCCTACACCGGCCTACAACAGGTCATCGACTACGTCCGCAGCGACGACACCGACGACCGCCCGTGTCTGCTGGTCGTGCCCGCACCGATCAGTACCAGCGGCCGTAACCACCTCAGAGATGCTCTGGCTACGGTCACCGGGCCTGTCGCCGCCGCGGCCCTGCTCCTCGGACTGTGGCCCGGCACCTGCCTCGACCTCGACGCCGAGCACGTCGTAGACGAGCACCGACGCTGCGAGAACGGCGTCAACCTCACCGGGTGGCGGCTCCACCCCACCAGCGCCGCCGACCTCGCCCACCAACTCGACCCCACCCCGGCACCGACCACCCACGCCCGAACATCATTGGCCCCGGTCTCGCCCGACGCCGGCGCAACCGAGCCCGACGAGCCCGAGATCGAGATCGACCCCGGCCCCGTGCTGCCGTTCGCACTTTCCGTGCTCGGACCGGTCGAGCTGCGCTACCGACAGCCCCAACCCGACGGCGAACAGCGCACCGAGGGCCAGCGCCCGGGGAAACTGATCGGGTCGATCCCGCGCCTGGCCCGCGAGCTACTCGCCTGGCTGGCGGTGCACCCCGAAGGCGCGACCCGCGATCAGCTGCTCACCGCCCTGTGTCCGGACACCACCGCACGACGCCGCGACAGCAACCTCCACGCCGCGTTGAGCCTGCTACGTCGCAGCCTGACCGAGACCACCGGCGACCGGAACAACACCGAGGTAGTCATCACCGGGCCACTCTGGACCCTCAACCCCGCCCTCGTCGCCGTCGACGTCTGGGCCCTACAGGCCACCAGGAACCACACCGAGGCCGATCCCCAGGCCCGACGCGCCGCACTGCGCCGTGTCGTCACCGCCTACACCGGGTTGTTCGCCTCCGACCTGTCCGGCCTCTGGGCGCACTCCGCCCGTGAGACCGTCCGACGCCGGTACCTGGAGGTCCTCCATGAGCTCGTCAACATCGAACTCGCCGACGGACGACACCGCGCCGCACTGGACCTGCTCGAACGGGCACGCGAACAAGAACCGCTCAACGAAACGGTCACCCGCGCGATGATCACCCTGCACCTGCGCGACAACGACCGCGACGCCGCGCGCTCCACCTACGAGCAACTCCGGGTCGAACTGGCCGCGATCGACACCGAACCCGAGCCGAGCACGCGCCGCCTCGTCACGTCCGCAAACTCTTAAGTGGGCGGCGCGGAAGCGAGCGACAGATGATCTCGGAGCACCCAGACCAGCGACAACCCTCGGTCAGGCCGGCCCACACGAAGGCGAGAGCGTCGGCGATGTTTGAGCACAGCGGCAACCCAATCTGAGCAGTTCGTCGGCGACGACCTTTCGCATAGTCGCGGACACAAGTCAGGCCACCATTCGACGAATTTCATTCGCGATGTCCTGCGAAGCCGATTCGAGGAGTCCTGACCGGTTAACCATAGACTTCAAAGAACGCCTCTCGCTATCATTGAGGTAATCAGCGATCGCATGACAGTCGAGCAGTCGAGCGACGTAAGCGTCGTTCGACACGACTGCCTGCCGGTAGACTCTTTCAATCACCGTACAGCTGAACGGATTTTGAGGGCCTCCGGCGACGTCTATCACGGCAAGCCCGAGGCTTGCAGTGAAGAAGGCGTGGCGCTCGTCAAGATGAGTCGCTCGATAGCATTCGATCATCTGGTCGTGCGGCTTTGACTGGCCTCGCGAGACGGTGGCATTCAGGGTTTCGACGATAGCGCGTTCCCAGGGCTCAGTCACGGTCGAGCCATGGATTAGTTCGCTGGCACGGTCGATCTCCCCCTCGTTGAGGTAAGCGATGACCGCGACTTGGCGTCCGTCGAGCAGTCGATCACCTATCCCGCGATGAGACTCTGCGTGAGCCCGCGCGTCGGCCCATCGGCCAGCGGCGGTTAATCCGCGTATTCCTTCTCGGAGAAGACTCATCCATAGCCAGGTTCGGACCGCGTGATGCGCATCGGTAGTCATCTGCGAGTGGTCGAGTCGTACCTTTTCGTCGTCAACGATGACATCGTCGCCGTGAGTGGCGCCGCGCAGGAGACTACTCAGGATGCCGATGGCGTGGTCGGGGTCGTCGTGGCGCAGCGCGAGGCGAGCGAGGTTGACGAGGGGCTCCAGGGCGAACCTGGCTTCTCGTTCGGATCGGGGCGCGAGCGGGTAGCGGCGGTGATGCTGCCAGCACAGCTCGCGGGCGAGGTCGGGATGCTGCTGGTCGCTGGCCAGCAGCGCCGCCTTGTTGTGGGCGACCGCGAGCAGCGGAACGGGATCGGCGACGGTTTCGGCGTCGCGAACAAGGGTCGCGATCTCGGCGAGCCTGCTGTGCAGTGGAGCGCAGGACAGCCGTGGCCGGGCGACGAGCGGGAACCGGCGCAGAGCGGCCACGGCCGTCGGCTCGCCTCTGGTCGCAGGGCTCACCACGTGATGGTGAAGTGGGTCGTCTCCCGCACGATGCCGGGTCCGGAGTCATCGGGTTCCGGACGGGAAGGGCGCGGGGTGTGCTCGCGGTGGGCGGTGATCGTGGGTTGCGCGGGGCGTTCGCAGGCCCACCGGCCGAGGAGATGTCCGAGCTCGTCGGCCACGGCGGTCGCGTCGGGCCCGTGCGCGGTGATGCCGAGTTCGTCGGCGGTGTCGTCGTGCTGGCGGGTGGTGAGGTAGGCGAACGATCCGTCGCGGTAGAGGGTTGCACCGGCCCAGCGCAGGGCCGGGGTCACGATCCCGGCCCGGCGGGCGTCGGGTCCGACGCGCAACCGTCCGAATAGGGTCGTGGACGGGTCGGCGGTGGTCGCCAACCAGAGGTCGAGGTGTTCGGCCGGTTCGTCGTGACCGACGGTGACGCCGGTCCACCGGGTGAGAGGGTCGTGGCTCAGGGCCTGGCCGAGGGCGTGGGGGTCGGGGCGGTCGGAGCGTTCGACGGCCATGACGACGTCGGTGTCGAGGCGGACGACGTCTTCGGGATGCTCGTCGGTGCCGCGCATCGGGACGAACCCGCACACCAGCGCCGATCGCGCCACCAACACCGGTGCGCCGTCGTCGGTGGAGCTGGTGGCGTCCGGGTCGTGGTCGAGGGGCAGGACGCGGGTCAGGCCGCTTCCGTGCAGTCGCACGGGGACGACGAGGCGTCCGCCGGGGGCGAGCTGGTCCCACCACGCCTGCGAGATGTCCCAGGCTCCGGCGGTGACGATGATCCGGTCGTAGGGGGCGGTGTCGGGATGGCCGAGAGCGCCGTCTCCGCAGTGGACCTGCACCTCGGGGTAGCCGGCGGTGTCGAGGGCGTGGCGAGCCCCCTCGGTGAGGTCCTGGTCGATCTCCACCGTGCTCACGTGGCCGTGCTTGCCGGTGAGCTCGGCCAACAGCGCGGCGTTGAATCCGGTCGCGGCGCCGATCTCCAGGATGCGGTTGCCGGGGGTGACGGCGAGGAGTTCGAGCATCTCGGCGACGAGGTTGGGGCTCGACGCCGAGGACAGCGCGGCGCCGTTCGCGCCGCGTTTGGTGATGACCGGGCGAGGTGCGTAGGCCTCGGTGAGGTCGACGCCGGGCAGGAACACGTGCCGGGGTACGCGGCTGAAGGCGCGTTCCACTGTGTCGGTGGTGAAGCCGCCACGGCCTCGGATGTGTTCGACCAGTGCGGCGCGCAGGTGCTCGGCGTCGGCGGGCTGCTCGGCCGGGGCGCTGACGGTGGGCATGTGGTGGTCCTTCCCGAAGATGGTGTGTGCGGCTGCGGAGGCGAGTCGGTGTTGCTCGGCGCCGGGGACGCCGAGCCGGTTGAACAGGAACAACAGGTGATGAGCCAGCACCGCGCGCAGGCCCCGGTGAAGTTCCCCGGTGTGGGCGTGGTCGGCGAGCTGTTGGCCGACGCAGTCGAAGGCGGCGCTCCAGGTGGGTGCGTCGTGCAGCGGGCTTTGCGGGGTGTCGCCTGCCGCGGTCAGCAGTGTCGTCACCCCGCGCACGGTCGCTGCCGGGGGTTCCTGGTGGGGGTCGGCGGGCGCTCGGTGCGCGGCGAGTCGCTGCCAGACGTCGCCCTGTTCGTAGAAGTCCAGCCCGGCCGCGCGCAGGAGCCGGGTTCCGAGCAGCACGCCCAGTTCTCGACGATGCGGATTCCGGCCAGCGGAGGAGGTCCGGGCGAGGTGGGTCAACAGGTGGGCGCTGTCGGCGGCGAACAGCTCGTGCGCGAGGTCCATGCCGTCCGGGCCACCGAACGCGGTGGTCTCGGGCTCGTAGATCGGCGTCCTTACGCGCACGACCTGGCCGGAAGCGATCAGGGCCGAGGTGAGTGCCTCGACGACGGGGGCGGGGTTTCCGGCCGGGTGCAGGCGTATCCGCCAGGACGGGCCTTTGCGGATGAACCACCACGCGACGAGGTCCGTCGCCGTGGTCAACGCCGGATGCAGCGTGGTCACCGCGACGTGTTCGGCGCTGTCGCCGTCGGCACACCACATGGTGATCTGCTGCCACTCGGGCCCCGGCTCGACTCTGTGGTGCCCGGCCGAGTCGATCGCGCGGCTGTGCGCTTGTTGGTTCAGGCCATGAGGAGGCATCGGGACCATCCGTTCGTCCTGCCCGTGGAGATGGTGCGCAGCGTCAACGCGACTCCGGCGCCACCGTCGATGAGTCCCACCGGAGCGCCCGGGTCGCGGGCGGCCAGGGCGGTCAACCGCGGCACGACAGTCGCCAACGCGGCCGATACCGCCGGGCTCTGAGAGTCGCGGGCGGCGTGCCACAGAGTGGCGGTGACGCCTGCCCAGCCGTGACACACCGAGGTGTCGCCTAGGAGGTCGAGTTGCGCCGGATCGTTAACGGCACGCGTCAGGGCGTCCTCGGCGGCGTCTTGGCGGGCGTGGTCGCCCAGCGCGATCCCGGCAAGTTGCTGTGCGCGGGCGATCCCCGGCGTCCCGTAGCACCACGACGGCCGACCGGGCCCGCTCTGCTCGGCGACCTGCCCGGTCTGTAGCTCGCGGCGTGTGACGCGCTGGGGCCACCACGGGCCCCCCGCTCGGTCATGCTGACGCCAGCGATCCAGCCAGGCGCAGATCCGCTCGATCGCCTCGCGGTGCCCGGGGACGCGGATATCGGCTCGGTAGGCCAGGCACAACAGCGACAGCGGTCCGCAGATGCCGTGCGCGGCGCCCTGGTCTGCGTGGCCACCGGCGAAGACCTCCGCACCCGGGCCGGAGGGGACGTCGGTGCTCCACCACCCCGGCGCCGCTGTGCCCAGCCCGTCCGCGACCGGGACCGGGTCGGTCAACCGGACCAGGTAGCCGAGGACTGCGCGCAACAACTCGACGTCCGCCGCGGTGTCTTCGCTCGGTGGCCCGGCGCCGGGGTCCGGGAGCAGCAGGGCGCCGAGACCGGACAGCCCGCGGACCAGGTCGTATTCCGAGCGCTCCGGGCGGCGGTCGCCCGCGGTGATTCTGGCGTTCACGGCCGCAAGCCGGTGCCGTACCTGTGCGGTCACCGCCTCACGCAGCCGATGCGCTGGCCGCGGGTAGCGGTGCTCCCCTGCCGCCAGGACCGCGAACGCGACCGCGGGAGCGCCGAACCACAGTCCGCACCCACCGGTTGCGCTGACGTCTTCACACACCGCCCGCGTCAACCACGCGTGAGCCAGATCCGCGCGGCCCCGCGCAGCGTGCAGGACCACCACCCCGGCCGCGCCCTTGGACAACGATTGATCCCACCACCGCCGACTACGCGGACCGTCATCGCCATCGGCCGTTCGCACAGGTGGAGTCGCCAGCGCGGCGGCGAGATCCTCGGCCAACGTCGCGACGCGGCCGGCACTGTCGCTCCCGAGATCGACGACCTGGTTGGTCGAGGTCGTCGATCTCGGGTCGCCGGAGCGGGTGTGCTCTCGCTCGGGAGGGATGACGGTCATCGCTGCTCCTGCGGTGCGTGTTCACGGGCAAGGACCGTCAGCGCCGCGCTGCGGGCGAGCTTGACGATGGCGGCTTCGCGGTCGGTGTCCGGCCCGCAGGCACGGACATGATGCAGGTGCAGCAGAGACACCACGATCGGGTCCCGGGGCACCGAGCCCCCGCCGCCTGCGGCAAGTGCTCGGCGGTAGCCCGCGACTGCGCGGGCCCGGGACCGCCACACCTGTGTGAGGGCCTCGACGTCACGGTCAGCGAGCACGGTCGCCGGGCCTGCGGGAGAGCACAGGGCCTGGACCTGGCCGAGTACGCGCCGGTCGACGGCGGGTGTCGCGCCCGTCAGGTCGGCGCGGCGAGCGAGCCACCGCGCTCCGGCGTGACGGCCCCCGGTCAACGCGCAGGTCAGATCGAACAGGCTCGCCGCCGTCAGCGCGGACCGGTCGACCCCCGTCGACGTCGAGCGCGTGGTCACGACGACCTGTGCACGGGCCGCGGCCGAGTCGGCGGCGAACACCGCTTCGGCAGCAGACATCGCGTCGGTGTCCCCGCGTTCGGTGTAGCGGGCCAGCTCGGGCCGGTAGGTGTCGAGCAGAAGATCCCCGGCGAGACCGCGCTTGCGCAGCGTGTCCACCCACCGGCCCAGCCGTTCGGCGACGTCGCCGTAGCGCTCTGTCGGCAGCCGCAGCCTCAGTTGCGGGAACGGCGCCCAGGTGCGGACGAACCACCACGGACACGCCTCGCCGATGTCCTCGAGCAAGGCCGGAAGATGCGCCTCCAGCACGGTGTCGATCGCTCCGGGCGCGCAAGCCACCCGCGCCGAGACCAACCGCGAGCCCGGAACAATGTCGTGGCCGGGGGCGATCACGACCCGCGGCCGAGCGGAGACGACCGGAGCCGGGGCGGGGCCGGCGTCGAGGGCCAGCGGGACGACGATCTCGTGCGCCCGCCCGCCGAACCAGGACCAGTCCCGCTCCGTCGCGGCCTCGGCGACGGTCACCGGTGCGCCGACCCGGTCCAGGTGATCCCGCATCAGGTCCTGGTCCATCGCGGCGTCCAGATCCAGACGGAGCCGACGGTCTCCCGTGCCGACGGCGACGACCGCGGGCAGACCGAGGCGTTCCCGCAGCCGAGCGAACTCGGTCCGCCACGTCTCGCCACTGGCGTGGGCCCTGGGCAGGGTCGCCGGGTCGATCCGCCAGCGGGCCACCGACAGCACGCAACGCCCGTAGCGCAGGCGCGGGCGGAACGGCAGGACCTCGGCGGCACCCCAGGTGAACTGGCTCAGCGCCGAGCCGGTCGCGCGGGGAAGTTCGGTCAGGAACCGCACCATCGGCGCCATCGCGTGCCGTGCGACCGCGCAGGCTACGACCGGCTCGACCAGGACACCGCGGTTCTTGTCGATCAGGTAGAGCCCGTCATGATCGGCGGTCACCAGCAGGTCCCGCACCCCGAGAACATCGGCTTCCTCGGCGGCATCGGTGGTGGAGGCGGCCGGGCCGTACTCGCCCACGGACAGCACCGTGGGCAGCATCTGGACCGCGCGAGCGACGTTGCCGACACGAGGCTGATCGGGAGTGAACGACAGCTGCACCGGGACGGCCCCGGTGACCGATGCCGGAATCCCACGAAGAGCCTCGATCGAGCGGGAACGGTCGGCCGCGGGCAGCAGGTCCAGGAAGCGGCCGGTCGTCGCCATGCCCGAGCGGCCCACACCGACCGCGACAACGAGGAAGTCGCCGTCGTTCACGGCGGCGCGGGAACGGGCGCGTAGCTCCACCGACACGTCCAGGTGCGGCGCAGCGCGCCCCGCCGCGACCGGGGTCGGATCCAGCGTGTCGACGTCGGCGTCGGTCAGCACCACCTCGTGGTCCCCCGCCAGCGCCGCGTTCTGCGCGAGCATCAGCAACGTCTCGTCGCGCCCGGTCATCGGCTCCCGGGCAGCACCGGTGACGAAGTGGCGTGGATAGCCCAGACCCGCGACCGGGTCGACGACGTCGCCGAGAGCGACCGCGGCGCCCGCGCCGAACCGGTCGAGGAACTGAGCGTGATACGCCTGCCAGCCCGGATGGCCGTGGCGCCACGGAACCAGCCGAGCTAACAGCGCCGCCGCCGTCTCGACGTCCTGGGCGACCTGTGTCGGGAGTGTGAGGTGAGTGCCGAGCGCGAGATCGACTGCCCATCGCTCCGACGGGCCCGTGCCGGCGAGACGAGTTTCTATCGTCGCGGATTCGACCACGGTGGACGACGGCGCTCCCCGTTCGTCGAGAGTGCGGCGCAGGTGGCGAACCGGGTCGACGACGGTCGAGGGCGCGTGCAGGCAGCTCACCAGCAGGCCGCAGCTCACCAGTTCGGTGACCATGCGACCAGCCGCCCGAGCGTCACTCCCCGGGAACGCGGCCACAAGCTCCTCGACAATCCGACAGACCTGAACCGGCGAGACGGCGAGCGACAGAACCAGCTCTACCGCGCGGCCACGGCGAACCGACACCCCGCCGCCACCGATAGATCCGTGCACCGCGATCCGAGCTCCATCGCGGACAACCATGTCATTGAGCCTTTGCCAACCTGGTGTTGGGGCTGGTCAGAGCCTGTGCGGCGTGGCGTGCCCTCGAATGGGTGAAGCTCCTGGTAGACGGGCGATTGCTGAGATCGAAACCGTCCAACCAGGAGCTTCAAGGTGCTGTCCTACCCGTCCGGGATGACCGTGTCCAGCCGTGCCCTGCACGTACTCTCTGACGCGCTGCGCGCGCACCGCAACCAGCGGGCGACCCGGTGGCGGAAGCTGACGTGCGGCCGCCAGGCCCTGCTCGTGGTCGCCCACCTGCGCAAGGGCGAGACCTACACCGACCTCGCCTGCGGTTTCCGGGTCGGGACCTCGACGGTCTACCGCTACCTGCGCGAGGCGATCGAGCTGCTCGCGGCGATGGCCCCGACCCTGGAGCAGGCGATCGACGTCGCCATCGGGAAAGCGTTCGTCATCCTCGACGGCACCCTGCTGCGCATCGACCGCGTCGGGATGGCCTCGGGCTATGACCGCGGGTTCTACTCCGGCAAGCACAAGTGCCACGGACTCAACGTCCAGGTCATCGCCGACCCCGCCGGCCGGCTGGTGTGGATCTCCCCGCCGCTTCCCGGAGCCCGCCACGACATAGGCGCCGCCCGCGAGCACGGCATCATCGACGCCCTGACCGAGCACCGGATCCGGGCGGCTGCCGACACCGCATATCAGGGCGCCGGCCCGACGGTCGCGGTCCCGCACCGGCGGCGACGCAAGGACCCCGACACCGGCCGGTTCCGCCCGCTGTCGCACAACCAGCGCGAGGTCAACGCCGCTCACTCACGCCGCCGCGGACCCGGTGAGCGGGTCAACGCCGAGCTGAAGAACTGGAAGATCCTGCGCAAGATCCGCTCCAGCCCGAACCGGGCCGGACAGCTCATCGCCGCAGTTCAGACCCTCATGATCGTCAACACCTGACCAGGTTGGCAAAGGCTCATTGCCTACAACGAGGAGCCGTTCGATGAACTCAGGATCGGATTCGACGTGCCTGATCTTTTCTGCCCACCGCCCGGCATCGGGGCGCTGTCGGCGAACATGTCGATCGGACCATTCGTAGTCGAGGGTAGCGCTAAACCGGACCGGAGCGACTCCGGCGAACAAGCCGAACGGAGTCGCCCGCCCGCGCATCCGAACCACATATCGAGCCAGCGACATCGCCAGCCGACGAGCCTGACGGGCGCCCACCCCGGAGCGGGTACACGCCGCGGCGATCTCGGCCGCCAACGACGGACTCGCCAGCTCGACAGCCTCAGCGACCCTGTCCACCGACCATGCTTCGACCAACCACGCGGACCACTTCCCTTCGAGACCACCACTGGCTGAGGCGCCCGGTTCGGCCGAATCCGGCCACCACCCCGGGATGACGTCCCCGAGGTGGGCGCTGGCGCGCACCTGCGCGGCGTCCACCCGCCGGTAAGCCCGATACGACACATCGACTCCAGGTCCCAGATCGATCATCAGCGACGGAGCGCTGTGGCCGCCCCCACCAGCCGGGGGGCGGCCACAGCGCACGTGATCAGCAGTCGCCGTCCCTACGGGTGTCGCACCCGTCATCGGTGTTGCCGAGCAGCGCGGCGGCGACCGGACCGCTCTCGACGATCTTCATGTCCAGATCGAACTCGCCGCCGATACCACCAGAAAAACTCGACACATCATGATTCATGAATACCTCCACATTCGCGGTCGCAACCGAACTATCCCGCAGCTCGGCAACAGACCATGAACCGCACGGCGGACAACGCAACACTTACACATACTCCGCGCGGACATTTCTAGCGCGCCATCGTGCGCGCCCGATATCGCAGTACTCAAATAATGCGGCCGGAAGTGACAGCACTCGTCCACCTACGTCATCTATTGGGACTTGGCGTGATGTTCACGCATGCAGCAGTATCTCTACCTCCATCCGAGTTGTTGTGATGCCATCTCCAGTGACGGCCGGACAGGGCAGGTATCCCCGAATGCGGGCGGGCCGTCCTCCGTACAGCCCACACACAGCCCGGAGGAATCGACTCTGTGTGCGCGACGAAGATCGGCGAGGACGTCGGGATGATCGACGAGGTAGGCGACGGTGCGCCCATCTACCTCTCGTGGCCTGCGGTCATGAACGCGTCGACCGAACACCGCGCCGTCTGGTTGTCGTTCGAGAAGGGCCGCGCACCACCACTGCCAGGTCGCGCTCGTGACGGGACCGACGACGGCGCGGCCTCCGGGAGCAAGCTGGGCCAAGCAAGCGCGCGAGATCTGCAGCTCGCTCGGGATGACGATCGCGGTGTAGGAGCCGTTCAGGGCCGTCTGCTGACCCGGTGCCCCGACCACGACTTCCGGGTACCAGCCGCACGCAGCGAGGGCGCCGGAGACGGTCTCGGCGTGTGCCGGCGTAGCCGAGGTGGTCATCACATGGCGGTCCCCGAGGGCATGACACAGCAGCGCCACCGCGTAGGCGTCCGCGTCCACGTGCAGCACACGCATCGGGCGCACTCCCGTGTCGAGTAGTTCCAGGACCCACGCCAGGCCGACCAACCCGGGCCACACGCGAGGGTCGTACAGCGCGGCCAACTCACCGCCGCGCACGCGCTCCGCCCGATCCGAGCCGAGCGGGCTCGTCATCAGGTGATGGCGCGGCACTGCGGCGACCGCTTCGGCCCAGCACTGCTGGCCGAGGTAGCCCCAGCACTGCAACGTTGCCCGGAGCTGGGCCGCGTACCGGCTCCACCCCGCGTCATCGTGACTCTTGTCGGACGAACCGAGCTGCCCCGGCTCGACACCGTCGAAGTCCTCGTGAACATCACTCACGACCGGCACCGCAGCTTCGGCGCAACGGCTGCCACCCGCTGTGTCTCCACGACCCACATGGCGTTCCGTCCCGCGGTCCTCGCGGCGTGGAGCGCGGCCTCCGCCGCCCGCGTCAACTCCGCCAGACCGGGACGCTCCCCGCGCGCAATCGTCGCCGCGCCGATCGAGACGGCGACCCGCGTCGACGGCGGTTCCACACGTCCAGACCGCACCACCGATACCACCGGCGCCCGTAGCGACACCGTCACGGCCTCGACGTCGCTACGGACACGACCCGCGATCTCCATCGCCTGCACCGGACCGTGGTCGGCCCCCACCATCAGTACCGCCATCGTCCGCCGGTCGTGGCGCCCGACCACGTCCAAATATCCACCCCGTCGGCGAATCGCCCGCACGACCACGTCTGCCAAGACGAGGTCCCCCGCCGCACTACCGGGTTGGTCCACCACGAGGTCGTCCACAGTGATCATCAACAGGGCCGGACGATTCCCTTCCTCAGCCGCCGCGAGCTCGCGTTCAGCCGTTGCCGTCCACGAGCTGCGGGTCAGGGTCCCCGTCGGCGCGTCGATCGCCAGGACGAGATCAAGAAGGCGCACCCGCTCTCGATGAGCGCATCCCTCATCCGACGGTGCATCGGCGGCAAGACGCCGCCGCGCGTAGGGAGTCACTCCGCGGCCCCCGCTAGTGCCGCGTCCGGGAACGTTGGGGACGTAATCGTGTCGGCTTGATCCGTCCCGGTCTGGCGCAGGAGGCTGTGCGCCGGAGGTGATGGCCGTGGCGCGACAGCCGGAGGTGTTCGTCCGGGGACTGACCCCGGACGAGGCCCAGCGATTGGTCAGGATCACGCGCACGGCGCGGGACCGGGTCCGGTTGCGGCGGGCGGGGATCGTGCTGGCCTCGGTGCAGGGCCGGACCGCGACCGAGGCCGCGATGATGTTCGCGGCGAAGCCGCAGTACGCGCGGGAGGTGATCCACGCGTTCAACCAGCAGGGCTTCGCCGCTTTGGACCCAAAATGGAGCGGGGGCCGACCCCGTAGGTTCGGTCCCCACGTCCGTGAGCTGATCTGCCGGGTCGCTCGCACCCCGCCCCAGCAGGTCGGGTTGCCGTTCACCACCTGGAGCCTGGCCAAGCTGGTCGAACACCTCGCCGCCGCACACCGGGTCGTGATCAGCGTCGAGACCGTCCGCCAGGTCCTGCGTGACGCCGGGGTCCGCTGGCAGGCCACGAAGACCTGGAAGGCCAGCCGGGACCCGCGGTTCGTGGAGAAGATGAACCGGATCCTCGACCTCTACGACCGCGCCGCCGACGGTCGCCTCGAACCGGGTGCGCGGGTGATCTGTGTCGATGAGTTCGGGCCGCTGAACCTGCTGCCCCGCCCCGGTCGGGGCTGGTTCCCGATCCGGCGCCCGGCCCGGCTACGGGCCACCTATAGCCGTCACAGCGGGGTCCGGCACATGTTCGCCGGTCTGGACCTGGCCTCCGGGCAGCTGTTCTACCGGCTCCGTGACCGCAAACGCGGCCGCGAGTTCCTCGACTTCCTCCGCCAGCTGCGCCGCCGTTTCCCCACCGGCGGTCTGCACGTGGTCTGCGACAACTTCTCCCCGCACCTGCGCACCGATGTCGCGCACTGGTGCCACGACCACGACGTCGAGCTGGTGCTCACCCCCACGAACGCGTCCTGGCTGAACTGGATCGAGTCGGAGTTCACCGCGCTGCGCTACTTCACCCTCGACGGCAGCGACTACCCCTCCCACACCGCCCAGGAAGCCGCGATCGCCGGCTACATCCGCTGGGCCAACCGCCACGCCCGACCCAAGAAACACTTCGCGCCCGAGTCCAAGATCCGCAGGCCGGATTACCTACCCAACATTGCCTGACGAGGCACTAGCACGCCCCACCAACCGGCGTTCCGGCGAGCCGGAGATCCAGCGGTACTCCGGGCGGCCGCAGCCGACGAAAGGTAAGGAGCAGCCTCGGCGTGACACTCAGGGCACGCAGGTCGAGGGCCAGCCAACAGCGACTCGGCTACGACCCGACGTCCACATAGCGCGAGAAACGTCGAGTCATCGTCGTCCGCGCTGGCGGCGGTCGCGACCGCGTACGCGCGATCGAGGACGAGATGCTGTCGTCCGTTGACCGGGCAACTGACAGACACCAACTCCGCCGAGGTCAAGAGCACAGGGTCTGTGACCGCGAGCTCGGCGTGTTCTGGCTGCCCCGACATGACAGCGCGCCTGAGTCTGCCGCCGGTGGTTCCGGCCGCTAGGGAGCGACGACCGGAACCACCATCGAACACACGACAACCGCGCACCAAGGGGACGGCGCCGTCATCGAACGTCCCGATGCACCCGGATACGTAGTCCCGGAGACGATGGGATGCGGCGATCCGGCGAGCTGGGGTCATCACCGGACCGCCGCCGCTGCCGACACGATCGCGGCTCCGTACGAGCAGCCGAGGCCGCTCATTGAGCGTCACGACGGGCGTCGGCAGCAGATCAGCCCGGGGCCTCTGTTGTGGGCAGGACAGCGCTGCCTGCGATGGCGTGGGGCTCATCGTGGCCTCTCCTGACTCGTGACAGCTGCACGTTCGGCTTTGTGATCGGGTACCGATGAACCATGTCGTCCGCCTCACGGCGTGGGGGTGTCATGACGGGGCCATAACGGGCCCTATCCGGGCCAGCAGGCACGATCGGGTTATCCGCATCCCGATCCCGGTCTACGGTGACCTGATGACCCCACGGTCACGGCTGGAACAACGCCTACAAGAGCTGCACCTGTCGCACGCCGATGCGCGCCGTCAGTTCGCCGAGCACGCACGGCGGCTGGGCGAAGGCGAGGTGCACGTCTCCGAGCGTCAACTCAAGCGGTGGCTCGCCGGCACCGCGGCCACTCCGCGCCAGATCGCGTGCCGCGTGTTGGAAGGCTGGCTCGGTGAGCCCGTGGTCCGACTGCTCGGTCCGCCGGAAACCCCGGATCACCACGTATCTCGAACTCCACTCGACGAGGGGAGCATCGTGACCGAAGCCGGACGACGCGCCGTCGAGCACGCCGTCGAAGCGTCCAGCGCGCTGGACCCGTCCGCGCTGGAGCACCTCCAGGCTTCCGCCGACTCCGCCGCCCACGACTACCTGACCAGATCCTCGCTCGACCTGCTCCCGGACCTGATCGCGCTGCGAGACGCCGTCTACACCCAGCTCGACCGCACCCACAAGCCGCTGCAGAAAGCCGAGCTGTACCTGCAAGCAGGCAAGGTCAGCGGGCTTCTGTCCTCCGTCGCCTTCGACCTCGGACAACCCGTCGTGGCCGACGACCTCGCCCGCGCAGCGCACACCTACGGCTCCGTCATCGACCACCCCTCGTTGCGCGCGTGGGCCCGCGCACTTCAAGTCACCGTCGCGCTATGGGACGACCGCCCACGCAAGGCCGTCACCCTCGCCGATGCCGCACTCGCAGAAGCACCCGCCGGGACCGCGTCCGTTCGCCTGCACGCCACCCGGGCACGAGCCCTGGCCCTCATCGGGGCCCGGGACGAAGCGGCGGCCGACCTCGATGCTGCCCTCGATCAGCTCGACCAGGCCGGCAACGACGAGTTCTTCGACCGTGCCGGAGAACTCGACTTCGGCCGATCACGAACCTCGCTGTGCGCATCGTTCACCTGGGTCGCCCTGGCCGACGGTGTTCGCGGCGAGACCGCCGCGACCGAGGCACTCTCGGCGTTCGCAGCGCTTCCCCCCGCGCAGCGATGGGGATCCGGCCAGGTCGCCGCCAGCGTCGATCTCGCCATCAGCCGCGTGCTCAACTCCGACCTAGCCGGTGCCGAGCAAGCGCTCACCCCCGTGTTCGCCCTGGCACCAGGACGACGAACCGAAGCGGTCTCACAGAGATTGACCGGCCTCGCGCGCATCGTCGGAAGCCCACGACTCCGATCGGCAGAAGCCGAACGCATCGGCGGCCAGATCGAAGCCTTCAACGCCGCGAGCCTCCGAACCACGGTCCGTACCGCGATCAGCGCGACCTAACGGCTGCTCGCGATTCGTCAGCCGCAGTGATCGCGCTCGTGGGCGTCCCACATGCCCAACAGCGCCGCCTCCAGCGTCGGGTCGATCCCCAGCTCGGCGGCACGCTCGTGCACGACCGCAGACTCACCGCTTCGCATCCACACCCATGTGTCGGCGACGGTCTGCGCGAGCGGTCGCGGCGTGAACCCCACCGCCTTGGCTGCCGACGAGTTCACCCGCCACGTACCCGGATAGGTCCGCCACAGCGGCAACTCCGTCCACTGCTTCACGCCTTGCTGAACGAGCCACTGCTCGTCGGTGACCCAGGAAAGCACCGCGTCGCCTCCCACAACCTCGCGACACAAACCCAGGAACCGTTCCATCTCCGTGTCCTGACCCGTCAGATTGAACGTTCCGGCTACGCCATCCAGCGCGAACTCGGCAACGTCACGGACATCAACAGGCTGGATGGACCTCGCCGGAGATCCAGGAGCCAGGACGCGGCCCCCACGTCGCATCCGATTCAGCCACCACGGCAAGCGCCCCACGTACTCACCGGGGCCCAGGATCACCCCAGGCCGCAGCACCGTCGTCCGCTCCGGCCCGAACACCGCGGTAACCGCCCGTTCGACTCCCGCTTTGGTGAACCCGTAGACCGAGGGGCCCGGGTCGGCGTCGTAGCCGTAACCCGGACCTGCATCCGGCGGGCAGTAGAGCACCTCGGATGCCTCGCAGAGCGGCTCAGTCGGCCAACCAGTGTACGCCGAGACCGAGGACACCACCACATAGCGCCGACTGACCGGCTCCAATACCCGCGCCAACGCACCTGCCTCGACCGGGACGAACGCCGAAGTATCGACCACAAGGTCCCAGGTACCAGCCCGAGCCAACCTCGCGAGGTCCGCGGCCGACGTGCGGTCACCACGAATTGAGCGAGCACCCGCAACCTCTTGCCCAGACAGACCTCGCCGGAACGTCGTCACTGACCAACCCAAGTCCATGGCCGCCCGGACGATCGAGCGACCAAGGAACCAGCTGCCGCCAAGTACCAGCAACTCCCTCGACACCGTCTCATCTTAGAGGTCGTTGCAGAAGTCCGGGAGCGGGTGCTGGGGGTGCGAGGAGCGGTGGGAGCATCGCAGCATGGCGAGGCCTCGGGTGACGACGAAGACGAAGATCTTCCGGATCGAGATCGTGTTGGTCGATGTCGAGCCGACCGTGCGACGGGTGGTCGAGGTTCCGGGTGAGGCCAGCCTCGCGGTCCTGCACGAGGTCGTGCAGGACGCGATGGGCTGGACCAACTCCCACCTGCACGAATTCGAGATCGACGGTGTCCGCTACGGGCTGCCTGATCCGGATTGGGACACCGGCACGCTCGACGAGGCCAAGACGAAGTTGTTCCGGGTGCTGGCTGCCGGTGATGACGCCGGCTACGTCTACGACTTCGGCGACAACTGGCACCACGTTTTGGTCGTCGACGCGGTCACCATCCCAGAGCCTGGGGTGCGGTACCCACGCTGTGTCGAGGGTCAGGGTGCGTGTCCGCCCGAGGATGTGGGCGGGGTGTTCGGCTACTCGGAGTTCGTCGACGCGCTCGCCGATCCCGATCATGCTGAGCACGCCGAGCGGGTCGAGTGGTGGGGCTCGGACCGGTTCGACCCACACCACTTCGACCTCGTCGCCACCGACCGAGCGCTGGAGCGTTTGGCCGGGGCGAGCGCGACGGCGCGGTCCTGATCCACCGCGAGGGGTCGTTCAGGGCAGACGGCGCAAACAGATCAACGCGCACGCCAGTTTCAGCAAGGCCTCGATGCTGGTGCGGGAGCGTTCGTAGCGCAGCCCGAGCCGCCGGAACGACAGCAGCCAGGCCATCGTGCGCTCCACGACCCACCGGACCCGGCCGAGCCGGGAGGAGTCTTCGACTCCGCGGCGAGCGATCCGCACCCCGATCCCGCGCCCGGTCAGGTAGCGGCGACACCGTGGATAGTCGTAGCCCTTGTCGGCGTGCAGCTTGCCGGGACGCCGCCGCGGGCGTCCGGCCTGGCCGCGCCGTTCGCGGACGCCGGGGTTGGTGTCGAGCAGCTCGGCCAGTATCCGGCTGTCGTGGGTGTTCGCGCCGGTCACGACCGCGTGCAGCGGCAGGCCGTTGCGGTCGCATAACACGTGGTACTTCGACCCGGCCTTCCCACGATCGGTCGGCGAGAGGCGTGTCACGCGAGCCGTGTAAGCCGCGGGTGGACCAAGATCGACCGCAGTGATCAACACGGCGGTCGGGAGGGACACCCACGTGAGCGAGAACCAACCCGATCCCGACGGTGAGACCGCGGCTGCCCGCCGGCTTGCCGAGGCGCTCGACCCGTCGGCGATCGACGCGCTGTTGGCCGATGCGAAGGCCGCCGGTACCCCGATCGACGGCGTCGACGGACTGCTCAACCAGATGACCAAGGCCGTGCTCGAACGGTCGCTGCAGACCGAGATGACCCACCACCTCGGCTATGACCGCGACGACCCCGCCGGACACGGTACCGGCAATTCGCGTAATGGCAGCGCTACCAAGAAGGTGTCGACCACGAACGGGCCGGTGACGATCAGCGTGCCGCGGGACCGGAATGGCGAGTTCGAGCCGCAGATCGTGCCGAAACGCGCCCGTCGGGTCGGCCAGATCGACGAGCTGGTGCTCTCCTGTTACGCCCGCGGAATGTCGACCCGCGACATCGAAGCGCACCTGCTCGAAGTGTACGGGGTGGAGGCGTCACGGGAACTGATCTCGAACATCACCGATGTGGTGACCGACGAGATCGAGATCTGGCGGAATCGGCCGGTCGACGAGGTCTACCCGATCGTCTATATCGACGGTATCCGAATCAAGATCCGGGACAAGGCCGCGGTCACGATCAAGAGCGCGCACCTGGTCATCGGCGTGGACGTCGAGGGCCGCAAGCACGCGCTGGGCTGCTGGATCGCCGAGACCGAGGGCGCGAAGTTCTGGCACGCGGTGCTCACCCAGCTGCGCAACCGCGGGCTGCGCGACATCCTGATCGCCTGCTGCGATGGCCTGAGTGGTCTTCCTGAAGCCATCACCAGCGTCTTCCCCGACGCCGTCGTCCAGACATGCGTGGTGCACGTGATCCGCAACGCGATGCGGTTCGTGTCCTACCAGGACCGGAAGAAGATCGTGAAGTCCATGAAGACGATCTACACCGCGCCCACCGTCGAGGCCGCCGAGCTCGCCCTGAAGGATCTTGACACCGAGTGGGGACGACAGTACCCGGGAGTGCTCGACGTCTGGCGTCGTGCGTGGAACGAGTTCATTCCGTTCCTCGACTACCCGCCCGAACTACGGCGGATCGTCTACACCACCAACACCATCGAATCCATCAACTTCCAACTCCGGAAAATCACAAAGACTCGCGGGCACTTCCCGTCGGACGAGGCGGCGATGAAGCTACTCTACCTCGGCCTGCGGAACATTCCGAGCAAGAGAGGAGGTGAGTCCGGAACCGGAACACATGGCTGGAAAACAGCCCTGAACACCCTGGTCGTCCTCTTCCCTGGACGACTTCCTCTGTGATAGCTTAACCACATCAGTCACCCGTGGCTTACACGGGAACCGTGACAGGCTCTCGGCGAGGGCCCCGTCTGTTCGCCGCGGCGCTTGGCGCGCACGCTGACCGAGTCCACCGCAGCTCGCGACCAGTCCAGAACCCCGGCCTGGCCGAGCCGATCGAGCACTACTCGGTGCAGCTCATCCCAGACCCCCGCCCGCTGCCAGTCGCGTAGCCGTCGCCAGCAGGTGGTCCCTGATCCACAGCCCAACTCGGGCGGCAGGTCGTTCCAGCCGATCCCCGTGGTCAGCACGAACACGATCCCCGCCAGCGCGGCCCGGTCCGGTACTGGTGGCCGGCCGGTCCGCGCGCCTCGCCGACGTGGCCGAGGACGGGGAAGCAGCGGCTCAATCAGCTCCCACAGCTCGTCGGTGACCAGTCGTTCGACCGTCGATGCCCTTGCCATCAACTCTGAGCATCACCCGACCAGGTCCATCTACATAGGACCAACACGCCCCGACTTCTGCAACGACCTCTTAGTAGAGAACAGGCTGCTAGGACCGCCCTGCCAGACGTTGAAACCTCAGGAGACTGGGGCCTGTCAGGAAGATCGTGTGCGGGGCGGTGATCCGGCATGCTGAAGCGGGAGCTTCGGCCGGGAAGGATCATCGTTGACCGACAACGACACGACAGCGGAGAGCACCGCCGAGGGGCAGGCCCCTTCGCCGCAGGCGGCGGGGTTGGACGCGCAGCTGGCTCAGGAACTGATCGACAAGGCCCGCAGGTCCGGGGTCTCGCTGGTCGGCCCGGACGGCTTGTTGGCCGGGGTGACCCGCACCGTCCTGCAGGCCGCACTGGACACCGAGATGACCGAGCACCTGGGCTACGAGCCCGGTGATCGCTCCGCCCCGCGGTCCCACGGGACCGGGCGGGGACGTTCGTCCCGCAGATCGTGCCCAAGCACGCCCGCCGGGTGGAAGGCTTCGACGAGGCGATCATCAGCCTGTACGCGAAAGGGCTGACCACCGGTGAGATCGCCGCCCACCTGGGCGAGGTCTATGGCACCAGTGTGTCGCGGGAGCTGGTTTCGAAGGTCACCGACAAGATCGTCGATGAACTCACCCGCTGGCAGAGCCGGCCTTTGGACCGCGTGTATCCGGTGGTGTTCGTCGACGCTCTGCACGTCAAGATCCGTGACGGACAAGTCGCCAACCGGCCGATCTATGTCGTGCTGGGTATCAACTGCGAGGGTGAGCGTGACGTGCTCGGGCTCTGGGTCGGCACCGGCGGCGAGGGCGCGAAGCATTGGATGGGTGTACTGGCCGAGGTCCGCTACCGCGGTGTCGCCGATGTGTGCATCGTGGCCTGCGACGGGCTCAAGGGGTTGCCAGAGGCGATCGCCGAGGTCTGGCCACTGGCGACCGTGCAGCACTGCGTGGTGCACCTGGCGCGGGCCACGCTGCGCTACGCCTCCAAGGCGCACTGGTCGGCGATCACCAAGCAGTTGCGCACGATCTACACCGCGCCGACCGCCGGAGCAGCTGAGGCCCGTTTCGCCGAGTTCGAGACAGACTGGGGCGAGCGCTACCCGGCGATTATCCGGCTCTGGCGAGGCGCCTGAGAGGAGTTCACCCCGTTCCTGGCCTTCCCACCGAGCCTGTCACGGTTCCCGTGTAAGCCACGGGTGACTGATGTGGTTAAGCTATCACAGAGGAAGTCGTCCAGGGAAGAGGACGACCAGGGTGTTCAGGGCTGTTTTCCAGCCATGTGTTCCGGTTCCGGACTCACCTCCTCTCTTGCTCGGAATGTTCCGCAGGCCGAGGTAGAGTAGCTTCATCGCCGCCTCGTCCGACGGGAAGTGCCCGCGAGTCTTTGTGATTTTCCGGAGTTGGAAGTTGATGGATTCGATGGTGTTGGTGGTGTAGACGATCCGCCGTAGTTCGGGCGGGTAGTCGAGGAACGGAATGAACTCGTTCCACGCACGACGCCAGACGTCGAGCACTCCCGGGTACTGTCGTCCCCACTCGGTGTCAAGATCCTTCAGGGCGAGCTCGGCGGCCTCGACGGTGGGCGCGGTGTAGATCGTCTTCATGGACTTCACGATCTTCTTCCGGTCCTGGTAGGACACGAACCGCATCGCGTTGCGGATCACGTGCACCACGCATGTCTGGACGACGGCGTCGGGGAAGACGCTGGTGATGGCTTCAGGAAGACCACTCAGGCCATCGCAGCAGGCGATCAGGATGTCGCGCAGCCCGCGGTTGCGCAGCTGGGTGAGCACCGCGTGCCAGAACTTCGCGCCCTCGGTCTCGGCGATCCAGCAGCCCAGCGCGTGCTTGCGGCCCTCGACGTCCACGCCGATGACCAGGTGCGCGCTCTTGATCGTGACCGCGGCCTTGTCCCGGATCTTGATTCGGATACCGTCGATATAGACGATCGGGTAGACCTCGTCGACCGGCCGATTCCGCCAGATCTCGATCTCGTCGGTCACCACATCGGTGATGTTCGAGATCAGTTCCCGTGACGCCTCCACCCCGTACACTTCGAGCAGGTGCGCTTCGATGTCGCGGGTCGACATTCCGCGGGCGTAACAGGAGAGCACCAGCTCGTCGATCTGGCCGACCCGACGGGCGCGTTTCGGCACGATCTGCGGCTCGAACTCGCCATTCCGGTCCCGCGGCACGCTGATCGTCACCGGCCCGTTCGTGGTCGACACCTTCTTGGTAGCGCTGCCATTACGCGAATTGCCGGTACCGTGTCCGGCGGGGTCGTCGCGGTCATAGCCGAGGTGGTGGGTCATCTCGGTCTGCAGCGACCGTTCGAGCACGGCCTTGGTCATCTGGTTGAGCAGTCCGTCGACGCCGTCGATCGGGGTACCGGCGGCCTTCGCATCGGCCAACAGCGCGTCGATCGCCGACGGGTCGAGCGCCTCGGCAAGCCGGCGGGCAGCCGCGGTCTCACCGTCGGGATCGGGTTGGTTCTCGCTCACGTGGGTGTCCCTCCCGACCGCCGTGTTGATCACTGCGGTCGATCTTGGTCCACCCGCGGCTTACACGGCTCGCGTGACACGCCTTTCCCACCGGAGGTTCGGCGGATTATCTACACGACGAACGCGGTGGAGTCGTTGAACTCGCGGTTCCGGCAAGCGACCCGTCGGCGGGGACACTTCCCGAACGACCAGGCTGCGCTCAAGGTGCTCTACCTGGTCATCCGCAGCCCGATCGCAAACCGGACCAACGTGACCGGCCGGACCACCGGCTGGAAGATTGCGCTCAACGCGTTGACGCTATTCTACGGCGACCGAATCGCCCTGAACTGACAGAGACGATCACCGCCCACACACGATCTTCCGGACAGTCCCCGCTGTGGCGGGCGCCTGGAAGGCTGGTGAGCCCAGATCAGCCTGCCGGCGGGGTCGGCGATGACCTGCACATTCACGCCGTGGCACTCGTGTTTGCCGGAGTAGAACGCTCGGTCGTATCCTGGCCCCATGCCGACCCGGTCGATCGCGAGCAGCGTGCCGTCGAGGATCACGAACGCCTTGCGGCGGGCCACTTCCAGGACTTCGTCCAGGGCCGGTGCAAGCGCGGCGAGGACGTCGACGCCTTCGCATCCGAAGCGGAACACCGTCGTGGTGCCGACCCCGAATACGGTTACCGGTGGCCGGGGCGGTGTAGATCTCGCCCTTGTTCAGGCGCGCCAGCACCAGCAACGCTTGCTCACCCGGTGAGAGTCGGCATCATCGGCTCCGTATTGCGGTTCAGCGGTGGCGTAGCGCGTCGGCGAGGGTCTGCAGGGCGCGGTTGAACACCGGCATCGACGACGGGTAGACAGGCACCCTGAAGCTCCTGGTTGAGACGGGCTGATCTAGCCAATCGCTCATCTACCAGGAGCTTCACCTACTTCAGCGGCACCATGCCGCAGGTCGACCAACCTCATGATCACCAGGTTGGAAGACGTTCATTGCTCCCACCCGACGCAAAAGTTGCGTGCAACCGTGAGAGATCGTGCGACCGTGTGTCCTTACGGTCGTTGATCCAGCGAAGAGGACCTCATGTCAGCCGTTGTAGTTGTCGGTGCGGGGATAGTCGGCTCGTCAGTCGCCTACCACCTGGCTCGGCGGGGCGTCCCGGTCACCCTGCTCGAGCAAGGACCAGCACCGGCCACAGGGGTCACCGGAGGATCCTTCGCCTGGGTCCGAGGTGCGGGGGGCCACTGGCCCAGCGGAGCGCGAGACCTCCGCGAGTACGTCCTGGCGGACTACCGACGCCTGAAGGACGAACTGCCGCACATCACTGTTCGCCGGACTGGCTCGCTGGTCCTGGCCGACGCACCGACTGCCGATTCACGGCCGGGGCCGGGCCAGTTCCGTGTCGGACGCGGTGACATCGCAACCTTGGAGCCTAACCTCCGACACCCACCCGCCCAGGCTGTCTACACCCCGAGCGACGCAGGCGTCGACCCAATGGCCCTGACGCACGCACTCGTGACAGCCGCCCGCACCCACGGAGCGACCGTGCTCCACAACACCACGATCACCTCCTTGCATGTGGTCGGCGGACGCGTCGAGGGCGTGCTGACCTCGAGCGGACTCCACGCTGCCTCAACCGTCGTACTTGCTGCCGGAACAGGGATCCCCGAGCTCTGCGAGCCGTTGGCGGGCAACCTGGCCATTGCTACGTCCCCGGCCACTCTCGCGTGGATCACCGCGCCGCCCGGCCTGGTCAAGACCATCGTGGCCAGTGACGAATTCGAAGTCAGAGAGGTACGGGAGGGCGAACTCTTGCTGGTCGTACCGCACGTGGACGGCATAGCGGCGCTTGAGCGATCCGTACGAGACGCGTTCCAGCAGCTAAAATCCGCCTTCCGGGAAAGCGACCAGTTCCGCCTGTTGATCTACCGCACCAGTAAACGCCCCATGCCCGTGTACGGTCCCGTCATCGGCTATACGACACAGGACCGTTCTGTCTATGTCGCCGTCATGCACTCCGCCATCAGCCTGGCGCCCACGGCCGGACGCCTCATCGCGGACGAACTCGCGACCGGCAGGCCAGCCCCCGAGCTACGCCTTTGTCGTCCGCTGCACTGCCCCAGCAGGCCATCATTGTCGTAGGGTTGGGTAGACGCCCAGGTTGCCGTCCTGCCCGAACCGACTACTAGTGCGCTCCTGCTGTTGGTGAGGACTGTAAGAAACAACGGTGTAACTCCGATCATGGAGGTAGCGCCTGATGACTGATGTGGCGCCCGAGGCGCAGGTCGTGGACCTAGACGGGGCCGGGAGCGAGGAGCCTGCCAGGGCGGGTGGGTTGGACGCGGTGAACGAGCAGTTGATCGCTCGCCTAGCCAGCCGTGCCCACGCAGGCGGGCTGAAGCTGACCGACGACGGCGGTGTGCTCGCGAAGCTGACCAAGCGCCTGATCGAGTCCGTACTCGACGGCGAGATCACTGACCATCTGGGCTACGACCGTCACGACGCGGCCGAGCACGGCGGCGGGAACTCCCGCAACGGGCACCGGTCGAACACGGTGCCGACCAAGGTCGGACCGGTCGAGATCGACGTTCCGCGCGACCGGGACGGCTCGTTCACCCCGAAGATCGTGGGCAAGCGCAAGCTGCGCCTGTCCGGTGTCGACGATCTGGTGATCTCGCTGGGCGCGAAGGGACTGACCACCGGCGAGGTGGCAGCGCACTTTGGCGAGATCTATGGCGCCAAGGTGTCGCGGAAGACGGTCTCCAAGATCACCGAGAAGGTCGTCGACGACATGGCCGAGTGGCAGAACCGGCCCCTCGACGCCGGACTTCGCCCCGTTGATCCGGTGATCTTCATCGACGCAATCAACGTCAAGATCCGGGGCGGGAAGGTCGCCAACCGCCCCATCTACTTCGCGCTCACGGTCAACACCGACGGACATCGTGACATCCTGGGCTGGTGGGCCGGTGACGCTAGCGCGGGCAGTGAGGGCGCGAAGTACTGGCTCAACGAGATCAAGAACCGCGGCGTGAACGATGTGCTGATGTTGGTCTGCGACGGCCTGAGCGGGCCGCCCGACGCCGTGAGCGTGACCTGGCCACAGACGGTCATGCAGACGTATGTGGTGCACCTGCTGCGCAACAGCTTCCGCTACGCCGGCCGCCAGCACTGCGCCGCCATCGCCAAGGCGCTGCGGCCGATCTACACCGCGCCCACCGAGGCCGCGGCCACCGGGCGGTTTCTCGAGTTCGCGGAGGCCTGGGGCGAGCGCTACCCGGCGATCGTCCAGTTATGGGAGAACGCCTGGGTCGAGTCCGTGCCGTTCCTGAGCTTCGACGCCGAGACCCGCAAAATCGTTTGCACCAACAACGCCATCGAGGGCGCAAACGCCCGGATCCGGCGCGCGGGCAAGGTCTGCAGGAACTTTCCGAACAAGGCCGCCGCACTCAAGTGCGTCTACATAGCGATCATGAACCTAGATCTGACCGGACATGGCCGCAGACGGTGGGCGATCCGCTGGAAACCGCCCTCAACGCGTGCGACAGGCGCCTGTCCGCCGGCCGTAAGTAGATCACGACCGACCGGTTACACCGTTAACTCGACAGTTCCGTTAGCGCGAAGCACCGTCGCGTTCAGCGGGAGCGACGGACCTCGAAGGGAAGAATGCTACGTTGTCACGCGACGCTCGTATCGAGGTGGAGGATCTCGTCAAGGAGTTCCGCAGGCCGGCGGTGCCTGAGGGGGCGTTCTCGGGCTTGCGGGCCCTGTTCACACGCCAGCAGACGGTGCGGCGGGCGGTGGACGGTGTCAGCTTCAGTGTCGAGCCCGGCGAGGTGGTCGGCTACCTAGGGCCCAACGGAGCAGGAAAGTCCACGACCGTCAAGATGCTCACGGGAATCCTGGTACCGACCTCGGGCCGAGTGACGGTGGCCGGGGTGACGCCGTGGCGGGCACGAGAGCGCAACGCCAAGCAGATCGGTGTGGTCTTCGGTCAGCGCAGTCAACTGTGGTGGGATCTTCCACTGCGCGAGTCACTGGTGCTGATCAGCAAGCTCTACGACATGCCGCGAGCCCACTACGCCGCTCAACTGAGCCGATTCACCGAACTGCTGGACCTCGGACCCTTTTTAGATACTCCCGTGCGTCAACTCTCACTCGGCCAGAGGATGCGCGGTGATCTGGCCGCCGCGATACTCTACTCTCCACAAATCCTCTATCTCGATGAGCCCACCGTCGGTCTCGATGTCGTCGCCAAAGAGCGCGTTCGCCGCTTCATTGCCGAGCTCAACCACACCTCCGGTACAACCGTAATCCTCACCACGCACGATCTCGACGACGTCGAGCAGCTCTGCGATCGCATCGTGATGATCGACCACGGCAAGGTTGTGTACGACGGCGGCGTTCCGGAGCTCAAGACCAAGTACGCGCCCTACCGGGAGCTGGTCGTCGAGACGCCGAAGTTGATCGAGGTCAACGACGCCGAGGTCGTCAAACGTGAGGAAGGGCGGGTGTGGCTGCGGTTCGACCCAGCGCGTACCCAGCTGGCCGAGCTGATCGCCGCAGTACTGGCCCGCTGCGAGGTGACGGATCTGGCCATCGTCGAGCCCGAGTTGGAGAGCGTCATCCACCGGATCTATCAGGACCGCGGATGAAGCGGCACCTTGCGCGGTGTCTCGCCTTCGCCCGCATGGAGTTCAAGGTCTCGCTCGCGTACCGCTCGGCGTACCTGTCGATGTTTGTGATGATGTTGCTGCAGATCTATCTGCAGCGGGTCGTGTGGACAGCCCTCTACGGCGGCCGTGAGGAGGTCGGCGGCGTCGGGGTCGAGACGATGACGGCGTACGCGACGCTGGCGACAGTCCAGTACACACTGTTCAGCCCGTGGCAGCCGTCGCCGATCGAGCAGCGCGTGCGGGACGGTAAGGTCGCGGTGGATCTACTGCGACCGGTCGGGTTCCCGTCTCAGATGCTGGCTGGCCAGCTTGGCTGGGCATCGGCCTCGATCCCAGCACTGCTGATCGCGCTGCCGTTCGCCTTACTGATCGGGACTGCCAAAGCCCCGGCCTCGGTCGTCGCCGCGCTTGCGTACCCGGTGGCGCTGGGGGGGGCGCTGGTGGTGAGCCAGTTGCTGTTTCTGCTGCTGGGGCTGGTCGCTTTCTGGACGTTGGAGATCAGTGGCATGCGCATGGTCTATCGCTTCGTCGCCCAGTTCTTCTCGGGTGCTCTGGTGCCGCTGTGGTTCATGCCGGGCCCGGTCGGAGCCGTGGCGCAGGCCTTGCCCTTCCAGGCCACCAGCTATATCCCCGCGGCTGTCTACCTGGGCCGGATCGAGGGAGCCGAAGTCGGCAGGGCTCTCGGGGTTCAGTTGTTCTGGGCCGCAGCGCTGAGCGTAACCGCGGCGGGCGTCTGGTCTCGAGCGCGGCGTCGTGTGCTGGTGCAGGGCGGCTGAGGCCGGGCAATGCATTGGTTTCGCAGCTATCGGCTGCTCGTCGCCGCGGCCTTCAGGGCCGAATTCCAGTACCGAGGCAACATCTTGATCAGTATTCTGGGCGGATTATGCTACCAGGGCGTCGGGCTCGCCTTCCTCTGGGCCGTCCTGGAACGCTTCGGGACGATCGGCGGCTGGGGGCTCGACGAGCTCGCCTTCCTCTACGGCATGCGCCTCGTGGCCCACTCGCTGTGGGCCACTCCGGGAAACCAGCTCGTCTACGTCGACGAGGTGATCGTCGGGGGCGAGTACGACCGCTATCTGGTGCGGCCGGCCCCGCCGCTTGTGCAACTGCTGGCCCGCCGGCTGCGACTAACCGCGTTCGGAGACCTCATCGGGGGCGTGACCCTGCTGTCCCTTGCGTCGGCGCGGGCTCCGGTCGACTGGTCGCCGGCGGCCGTCGGTTATCTGGTACTCGCAGTTATCGGGGGGGCACTGGTGGAGGGGGCGCTGCAGTTAGCTGCATGCGCGCTGGCGTTCAGGATGAAGAAGACCATGTCGATCAGGCTCACCATCGACTCGATCTTCAACGACTTCGGGAACTATCCCCTGAAGGTCTTCGGGGCGGTCGCCGGCTTCGGACTGACCTTCATCTTCCCGCTCGCCTTCGTCGCCTACCTGCCGACGACGATGCTGCTCAACCGGGCGCAGGAGCTCGCGGTTCCTATATGGCTCGGCTGGGGCGCGCCAGCTATGGGCGTGCTGCTGATGTATGCGGCGTATAGGTTCTGGGTCCGGCAGTCCCAGTTCTACGAGAGCAGCGGGCACTGAGATGCTTCTATGACCTGTCATGTGGTCGTCCCACGTGGTTGGGCGGCTGTAAGGAGTCGGAAGAGTTCGCGGCTGATGTAGCGCTTGAGGATGCGGACGATCTCGCGTCGGGTGGCACCTTCTGCGGCACGGCACGGCACGGCACGGCGGTCTCGGTAGGCGCGGGTGCGTCGGTCGTGGCCGAGCCGTGTCAGGGCGATCGTGTGGAACGCCCGGTTGAGCACCGGGCGGACCTGATCGCCGATCGAGTCCGGATGATCAATCGACTCTGTGACCTCATGACCAGCGTGTTCCCCAGTTTGGAGCGAGAGTTCGACTACTCGGCATGCAAGGGCGCGCTGGTTCTGCTGACCGGCTATGCCAGCCCGGAGCGGATCCGCCGCGCCGGGCAGAACCGACTGACCGGGTGGCTGCGAGCCCGCAAGGTGCGTAACTCCGCCGGCGTCGCCGCCCGAGCTGTGACCGCGGCGAAGACCCAGTCGATCACGCTTCCCGGCCAGGACCTGACCGCGAGCATCATCAGCGAGTTGGCGACCAGCATCGTCGCCCTCGACGAGCGGGTGAAGGCTCTCGACACCCAGATCGAGGACCTTTTCGCCGAACACCCACAGGCCGCGAGCATCCAGTCCATGCCCGGCTTCGGGCCGTTCCTCGGCGCCAGCCTGCTGGTCCACGCAGGGGACCTGCGCGCATTCCCCAGCGCCGGTCACCTGGCCGCGGCCGCCGGACTGGTGCCGGTCCCGAACGACTCCGGGCGCCGCACCGGCAACCTGCACCGCCCGTTGCGCTACAGCCGCCCGCTGCGACACGTGTTCTACCTCTCGGCCCAGACCAGCATGATGCGCGCCGGACCCAACCGCGACTACTACCTGAAGAAGCGAACCCACGGCGCCACCCACAGCCATGCCGTCATCGCCCTGGCCCGCCGCCGAATCGACGTCCTCTGGGCGCTGCTGCGTGAGAATCGGACGTGGACGCCAGCACCACCACAACCCGGCCTGGCAACTTGACAAGATCATTGAGATTCCCAGTGCCCGGGCACGGCCCGGTCGGCCACCTCGGCGGGCCGGTGCCGGATGGAGACCGCGTCGGTGATCTGGAAACGCCACTGCCCGGTCACGGTGTTGTGCACGTTGCGCCGGATCGGCCGGCCCGACCGCAGGTGCTTCTGCAAGTTCTTGGCCAGCACGCCGCGAGCCTGCACGAACAGCGACTTGTAGATAGTTTCGCGTGACACCCGCATCCCCGACCCTGGCTCGTGGTGTTTGCGCAGGTACCCGGCGATCTGCTCCGAAGACGAGTCCACGCCGAGCTTACCCGAGACGAACCGTCGCAGTCGCTCGTCACAGGCCAACAGGCAGAGCTTCGGGCGCTGGGCGCGGCGCCATGCCCGGTCGTCGGCGTCCACGGCGCGGTACTGGCGTGGGCCCTTGTACCGCCCGATCTCCCGGCCGATCGTCGATGGGGAACGACCAAGACGAGCAGCGATCGAGCGCATCGACTCCTCCCGGGCCAGACCCCGCGAGACCTCCTCACGTTCAACGAGGGTGAGTGAACCCTCCCGACGCCGCCGCGGGGCTGGCACGTACCCGCCAGCGCCCTTGAGCACGGTGAACACCGAACCGGGTGGACGCGCGATCGCCCGCCCGATCTCGGAGATCGACTCCCCGCGCCCCCACCGGACCCACAGCTCCCGCCTGTCCCCGTCCGACATCCCCGGACGCGCCAGCTTCGCCAACGTCAACGCCTCCACCATGATCATCTATCACGGTGTTGCGCTGACCGGTTGAGTCCAAGCCAGGGACGCGCTGATCCGGCTTAATCAGATCGTGCACAGCTGGACCAACTACTTCCGGCATGCGGTCGCGAAGCACACCTTGCGGACGCTCGGGTCTTCCTCTGACATCGCGTGATCATGTGGATCAAGACGATCCACCGCTGGTGATGGAAGGACGTCCGCACTTGACTCCTTGGCCCCCACGGGTCATGACGACCAATCACTGCGGACGGGATCGAGCTGATCAAGCTCGCACGAACACCGATGATTACCCGGCGTTCCCACCCGGGGTAAATCGATTGCCATACCGTGTTGCCGACAGCTCCTTCAGGAGACTCCACCATGCGCCGAACGATCATGCGCTCGCACGGACAGAGGGTTGACGGATCCGTACACGCATGCCAACATAATGCGAGTCAGGGTAGTTTTCCACTCACCGAGAAAGGAAAGCTGATATGGACGATCGGTTACTCGAGAAAGAGCCTGCGTTCTTCCCGTTTGTCAGCGCGGAGATTTTCTTCGAGGCTGAATCTGACGTCGAGGAGCTCGATTTCGGGGACGAGCTCGACTCTGAGCTCGACGCAATGCTGCAGACCAGTCTCTCAGAATAAGAATGATGCCAGGAAGGGGGTTTGGGCCCGCTTCCTGGCATTCTTCCTCCTCTTTGAGTGGGATAGCTTTTCATGGAGTTCACGTGTAACTCGTTTCATGAAGCGATGACTTGTCTTAACCTTCGGATCCGCCCGGAACGCCCTGCCGATATATTTTCGAAGGCGTGCGTGGAGTCCTTCGAATCATGCAACTGGACACAGTTCGGTTATAAGTTCACTCAGGTGTTCGAGCCTGCCGTACTTTATGAGCTTGCCCTACTAGAAGGAGTTCGGTTCTCGGCGCTCGTCAGACTGGAAGACCGCAGAACCGAGGCGCTAGCCAGCCTCGGTGCGATGTTCGACCAGGCCTCCGAACTTTCTGTGATCGAGCTGGTCAACGTTTCATCCGCTTTAATAAGCATCTCACGGTTTGAACCTGCACAGAGCCTGCTAAGAATCCTTTCTGAACGTCGGACAACCTCCAGGGAAGATTTCGAAATCGGCTGGTTGGAATTCCTTATCTCCAACCGTTGTGGACGTGGCGTAAATTCTCCAGCAGCTTTTGAAAAAATGGGGCGGGCTGTCACCACCCGCGAAATTCCGATCAGTCGAGTTCTAGATTCCTGCACTCAGGCTGTCGTGTGGTATATTAAGCGCCGCGAATTGCCGCCTGCCGAATACGAGCGATGGCTGAAGCTTGGCACCTCGCTGTCCCAGAGTTCGGACCACATTGAACCCGGATCCTTGTCGTCGTGGTACCGCGGCATCGCCATGGTCCCTGCAGCGAACGGAGACTCCGTGGCCACTCGTCGTTCCATGGAACTGGCCCGAGAGGCGGCCGATAGGTGCACCGGCAGTGAAGCAGGAGCTGCTGAGACTAATATGATCAAGACCTACTACGAATCTGCGATGAAGGAGTACGTCTATGTGCAGCGAGACATGGACGCGGCCAAGGAGGCAGGCCGGTCGCTTATTGCATTAGACCCTGCATGGTCGGTCAGCTACGGAGAACTGGCAGAGGTCTACTTGCGATCGAAACAAGTCGAGAAAGCTGCCCAGTTGTACGAGAAGGCAGTCACGGTCGGCCCGCCGTACGTCGCGCACCATCTCCTGAAAGCGGCGACCTGCCGTGACCAGTGCGGGGACCTCTCACGTGCGATGGCGCACTTCGAGAAGCTGGCGGGCCTCGCCCCACGAAGCCGCCAGGTTATGACAGCGGGCCTCGCCTTGGCGCACCGTCTCTCGCATCCCTCGTCGACAGTATTCAAGCGTGGCTTACAGGAGATCGAGACCCATGTCGCCGATTGATGCGCCCGCTTTTCGACATGACCCGCGCAAAGCCGTGCTCGTGTTGGGCAGCCCCACCGACAGCGCTTTCCACTGGAACGACGAGCCGGTGGTGTGTGGTCACCGCCGTTTCACGCATCTACGCGCCGACGGGCAGCAGATCGCCGTACCGGTCTGTGCCACGCCGGTGGCGGTGGCTGGCCTCGGTGCTGTGTTCGCCACCTACGATGGCCGCGTCCGGCTCTGGGACAGCAGCCTGGATAAGTTGTACTGGGAGAGCCGGCTCGACAACGCGGTGTACGCCTCCCCGGTGGCTGACCCGGCTCGGCGGGCTGTTGTTGTCGCCAGCACGGGTGGCCTTGTCCGGTCGTTCGACTTGCGCGGCCGGCCGCGCTGGACAGCCGAGGCAGGCGGTTCGGTGTACGCCACCCCCACGCTGCTGCCTGAGACGGGTGTCCTCGTGGTCGCAATGTTCGGGAGCAGTTGCGTCGGGCTGCGGCTCGACACGGGTGCGAAGGTGTTCGCCCAGGAGCTACCGCGACCGTGGTACGCCCAGTGGGGCGGCTCGGCCGCCGACCGGGACCCGTACGCCAGCCCTGTCACACTTGACACCGGAGATGTGGCCGTCGGATGCGCCGAGCACGTCGTGTGTCTGAGCCCTGACGGGGAGCAGCGCTGGTGTCGGGATCTGGGCAGCTCCGTCCGGGCGTCATTGGTGGCCGTCCACTCCGTCGGTACCGTCGCGGTGGCGACTGTGGATGGCCGCTGTACGTTCCTCGACAGCCGTACCGGTGAAGAGCGCGGCTCCGTGGTGCTCGGCGGTAAGGTGGTGGGTAGCCCGGCGCTGGCCGGCTCCGTCCTCGCCGTCGGCACCCAGGACGGTGTTGGCTTCGGAGTCGACGTGCGTACGCACGAGGTGTGCTGGCAGGTACCTGGCGCCGCGCCGCGGGATCACTCCTCGTACACCGTCACCCCGGGCGGCAGCTTCGCGGTGACGACGGCACGAGGCAACGTCCTGGGCCTCAACAGCGACGACGGCCGGTTCTTGTGGGAGACCAGCCAGATCCTCGGCCTCGCCGATCACGACCCCGCGCTCGATGTCACCCCGATTGTGGCACCCGACGGAAACATGTACTGCGGCTCCTACTCCGGAATGGCTTACCGCTTCCGGTTCCGTCCACGGCAGGACTCGAAATGACGGTCACCGCGCATATGGAGAACAATGACCCGGTCGGAGCGGCCCTGGTCCGCACAGCGACCCGGTTCCGCCAGCTGGCGGCGCGGAGGCGGCTCCGAGACGCCGAAGTAGAGGAAATCGCGTTGCTGTTCGCCAATGCCGCACATCTCCTCGCGTACACCGAGGGAAACCAGCGCCACCTCGGACCCTCCCGCCCACTGCACTCCAGTTGGCAGCGGTTGTTTGCCGACCCGGAAACGGACGTGGCACTACTAGCCCTGCTGGAAAGCTCGATGTGCACCAAGGACGCCGCTGAGCGGACTCGACGCGAGTTACTTAGCTGGCTAGGCGAGCGGGCCAGGTCGCGGGAGACGCCGACGATCGCACAGGTCGTTGCTGGGTACCGGCAGGCTCAAGATGCGCTCGACTGCGTCGACGAGGCCCAAGCGGCCCTGTTGGAGCGCATCGGACTTCGCACTCGTGGGGCCGCACCCGCCGCCGTGTTCTCCAAGGCGGTGGGCACGATGGCAGAGCCCTCCACTCGCGAGAAGTTAGTGCACGCCTGGGAGGCAGTACGGGCTCGGAACACCGGCCCGGTGCTAGAGCAACTCGATGAGGTTCTGCGGATCCGCCGTGAACAGGCACGTACGGCTGGAACATGTAGCGTGGTCGAACAGACCTTAGTCCGGTCAGCCGTGGACGAGGCGCAGGCCGCGGCTTTCATCGATGCGTACCTGGAACGCGCAGTGGAAGGCACCGCACGTCTCGCGACGCGCATCCGGGAGACAGTCGGCGCGGCGCAGCACCCGCTCGCGCACTTCAACGCCTACGCGCGCACGGTGGTCGGCGAGGCCACTCTTCCTACTTTCCCACTCGACGGCTGCTTGGACTATCTGTCGGTCGTGACCCAAGAGTCCCTCGGCATCGACCTGACTCCGCTGGCTTCTGACCGCCAGTGCGAGCATCTCGTCCTTGGAACCAACGGCGGACGGGTGATAGGCGTCGCCTCGTTCGACCTGATAAGAACACCGCCCTCAGGTTCCGGCGTCATGCCGGGAGCCGGCCCCGTCAACGCCGCAGCCCGAGCCGACCGGACCGGAATCTCGGTAACGCTCCCTGAAGCGCGCGTGCTGTGCCGCTACCAATACGACGTCCAAGGCAGGCCAGTCGTCACCTTCGCGAGCCTGCACAGCATGCTGCACGAGTTCGGGCACGTCGTGAACCACTGGCTCCTGGGGCGGCACGCCCCCAGTGATACTGGACTTGACTACTTGCCGATCGAGCGTATAGAAGACCTGAGTTCGTGGTTCGAGAAGTGGGCCTACCACCCGAGGCTCGCCGAACATTTACAGCTCAGCGCCAAAGACACGGCCGGACTCGAAATCTGTACCCGCGTCAAGAAGCTTGAATTTCGCAGCGCGGACCTTGATCGGGCGGTCGTCGCCGCGCTCGACTTCGAAGTCCACCGCCAGGAGTCCGGCGGTTACGCCGACTCCTTCCGTCGGCTGGAGAGGGACTTCCAGCTCGGCGGCCTGTGCCGCCTCGGCTCAGTCGCTGGCTTCCTGATGTCGCCGCTCTGTCGAGCTTACCCCGGCGCGAGCTTCGCGTATCTGTGGGGCGCCGCATTCGGCGCCCAGGCCTTTGCCCCGTGGATGCGTACCGGCCCGGGCGGCCGCGCTCCGGCATGGACGGACCGGAGTCTTGACTCCTGCTTCGACCCGGACGCCCCAAGCGAGACGCCCGAGCTCGACCCTTTGTTCCGGTTCTACAACGTAAGTTACGACGCGAGTGGTGAGCCATGCCTGTAGACCTGCCCGCCATTCCTGAGGGCGAGAGCCTCAGCCAGACCGATGCGGCCCTGGACGCGATGATGACGCGGCTGCGTGCCCTACTGGATCCGGACGATCTGAGTCAGGATGCCTTCGTCGAGATCTGCGCGATCTACAACAACGTCGCTTACCTGTTCCTCTATTTGGAGTCGAACGAGGCGCACGTCGACTACAAGCGACTCCTGCCCTGGCGGGACGCGTTCCATCGCGACGCCGAGCTAGCCGCGGCTTTACTGGACCGGCTACTGAGTCTACGTTGCGATGATCCGGAGGCCGAGGAGGCGCGCACCTCCTACATTGCCAGTCTTCGGGCGAAACTCAAGGCAGGGCTCGATCACAAAAACGACGCCCTCCACGAGCAACTGCTCGTGGAGGCCAAGGATATCCTCGACGAAACCCGGCAAGACCTAGCACGTCTGCTGCAGCGCATAGGCAGCGCCAACCGGACCGCCAACCCGTACGCCACCTTCTACAAGCTATCCAGCTCCACCAACAGCGCGACGACGCGGGCCAAGCTGGCCCGAGCATGGCATGCTTCACGCGACCGTCGGCTAGACGAACTTGTCCGGGTAGTGGACCGCATGGTCGATACGCGGAGGCAGGAAAGCCGAGACCAGGGCGCGGACTCGGTGCTGGCAGTCACGCTGCGTCGGTGCCAGATCTCGGAGGCGGCAGCCTGGCGCTTCATCGAGCAGTATCTGATCGGCTCCCTGGAGCACCAGCAGCGGCTCGACTCCGAGGTGCTGGGCGCGACGGGCGCCTCGGACCAGGCTATGGACCACTTCGGTCACTACGTGCGCGGAATCCAAGCGGGCCGGGAGGTACCGCTGTTGCCGGTAGAGGGCTGCCTGTCCTTCATCCGACACGTGGCCCTGCACCTGTTCGGTCTGACGCTTACCGAAGCGCCTGCCCGGGCGAACTCCCAGGTACGAGCCTTCGACGTTGCGCTCGACGGACGTCCCATAGGTCAAATCAATCTTGACCTATGGGAAACAGGCTCCCGGCGACGCACCACCAATACTACGACAGGAATTCGCAACCGGACGCAGTGGAAAACCATCGTGCAACGCCCGGTCGCTTATGTGTCCTGTCGTTTTCGCCGAGTCGAGGACGGTTCGAATCGTATCACCTTCCAGAACGTGCACAGCCTATTCCACGAATTCGGACATGCAGTGAATCACTTGCTGATCCGCAAGCGGCTACCTACCCAGTCAGGACTGGAATACCTGCCGCTGGAACGACTGGAAGATCTGAGCATGTGGTTCGAGAAGTGGGTGTATCACCCGCAGTTCGCCGATCATCTGAATTTGTCGCCGACTGAGCGGGATGGCCTCCAGCTTTGCCGGGAAGTCAAACAGTTGGAGTACCGCCGCTCACACCTGGACCGCGCCGTCACCGCGGCTCTTGATTTCAGGCTGCATGGCAGCCAGAACGACGGGATCAAGGAAGCGTTCCAGCGACTCGACGAGGAGTACGGCATCAGCGCGCATTGCACCCTGGGCGACTTCCCGCCATACTTCACCTGGCCAATGTTCCAGGCCAACCCGGGTGCCAACTTTGCCTATCTGTGGGGAGCCGGCACAAGCGCGCAACTGTTCGTCCCCTTCCTCGGCACCGCGGTCGAGTCCGCTGGCGAACCTGAGGACATCAGAGACGCGTTCTCCTCGTGCTTCGAGTTCGACCAAGTCAGCATTCAGCCGGACACCACAGCGATTTTCGCGTTCTACGAAGAACGAACGCCACAAGGGGAGCGATCGCCCTATAGAGTAGCGCATGCGACGGCAGAGAAAGGCGAGGACGAGTAATGCCTTCGTCGGAGGGTTACCTCCGAGCGGTGTTTCCGCCCCGGGAGAAGCTGCTTGACCAGATCCTTCGTGACTCTCTGCTGGCCAACGGCCTGCGGCCAATGCAGATCAACGACGACGCCGCCCGAGTCCTCCAATTTTTGACAACGCTTCACCACCCACAGCGGGTCGTCGAGATCGGTACCTACATCGGCTACTCGGCGATCCACATTGCTCGCGGTATGCCTCCCGGTGGCCGCCTGGTGAGCCTGGAGGCCGACACGCGTCTGGCGAATCTCGCCAGGGACAACCTGAAGAAAGTCGGTGTGGCCGACAGCGTGGAAGTCGTGACCGGCCCCGCGGCGGACTATCTCAGCGAGTTGGCCCCGGAAACCCTGGACATGGTGTTCATCGACGCGGACAAGATTTCCTACTCCCTGTATCTCAAGCTCTGCTTTCCGTTGCTGCGGCAGGGCGGACTGCTGGTGGCCGACGACGCGCTCCCCAACGGTGACTTCAGCAGCGAGTCCCCGGGCGACGGCGGAGCGGGGGCGGTCCGCTCCATCAACGCCTATAACCGGTCCGCTGCCCACAGCCCGAGGCTGCTGTCGGCGTTCATCGGCACCGGCAACGGTTTAATGGTCAGTTACAAACTCGGTGACCAGCTCAGCAAAGGGTAACTGCCACCGACCTGGAGGGCGCTGATATGCGGAAGACGATCGAGGTCGTCGACGACTTCTACCGTGATCCCCACGTCCGGCGCGAGCGGCTGCTCGCCCAGGGCAAGACCGCATCCGAAGGATCCGTGGGGCTCGACGTCGAGACACGAACGCGTCTGGCCGGGTTGCTCGGCTGCGCGGAGGGCTCGCTCCCCGAGGTTACCGGTCGACTTCCCCTTGTCCTTGCCCCCGGGGAGACGGGTGCAGCTCCGCACACCTATGACAGCGTGTGGGCCGCTTTGGTGTGTCTCGCGCTGCCGGAGGCCCGATTTCCCAGCGTGATTAGGTTCTACCGTCCCGCAGTCGCCTCAAGTGATAACGCACCCGCGGAGTGCTGGGAGGAGACCGCGTATGTGCCGCTGACATTCAACCGGATGGTGCTTTTTCACGGGGCGGTGGCTCACCGATACTCGGTCGGCGACATCGACCGCGGCCCGGAGGGCGACCGAACGACCCAGATGTTCCTTCTCGATGAGCCGGACGGAAGGCGTTAACAGTGTCCAGCAAAGTCATCGTTGTGGACGACTTCTATACCAAACCCGACGCAGTCAGGGCAAAAGCGCTCAGCTCGCGTTTCGGCAGGATCGAGCCGTCCGAATACCCCGGCTTCGTCAGTCGGCTGGTCATCGAGTCGCGCTCGCTGGAGCAGGTCTTCACTAGTCTCATCGGAGTAGAGCTGAAAGTGGAGCGAGGCCGCTTCACCTGGGGCGGGTTCCGATACATCACCGAGAAGTCCGGACAGTCGGCGGTCGTGCATGCCGATACGGCGGTCGACTGGGCGGGAATGGTCTACCTTACACCGAACGCGCCGATGAGCACGGGAACCGCGTTCTTCCGCCACCGACCGACCGGCATGTCCTCGCCGCCGACGGATCGCGCGGCGCGTGCTCTCGGTTACGCGGATGCCAGGGAGTTCGACAGTCTGGTCATCCGTCCGGATAGAGCCGACCCGTCCCGGTGGGAGCAGATAGCCGGGATTGGCCCGGTCTACAACCGGCTCATTCTGTTCAGGGGATGCGAGCATTACCACGCACCGATGGGTGGATTCGGGGACACCCCGGGGACCGCGCGGCTGACGCACATGTTCTTCGTCAACGAGCTGCCGCCGGTGGGCAGAGTCGCGCATGAGGTGGCGGCGGTATGAGCGTGTCACCGCCGGTGGCGGAGCCAGCGTCCACAGTACCGCCGTCGAGACACGTCATCGACCTCGCCGTACATGCTTGTGTTTCGACCGCTGAGACAACCGGCTTCTTCTTCATCCCCGTCCATCCCGTGTACTTGGCCGTACACGGAGCAGCAGCCGTGGTGGGAGAGGCGCTGGACAGCGGTCGCACTGCGCACACGGCGGCGGACGCGGCCCGTATCGCCGGCACTCTTCAGACGCTTGTGCTGGTCCAGCAGTCGGACACCGGGCCGATTAGAAGCTGGATCGTCGACGGATGGCGCCTGCTGCGGGCCGGTGCGACAGGAGCGGACCTGCGCGGCGCACCGCTACGGGGAGCTGCGTTGCAGGGTGCCCGACTGGACTCGGCCGACCTGACCGAAGCGGACCTCACCGGCGCTGACCTGACCAAGGCCGACCTCTCCCACGCGAACCTGACCGGTGCCGACTTGACCACGGCCTGCCTGTTCAGCGCCAGTCTGCAGGAAGCCGACCTCACCGAGAGCGCGTTGTGTCGCGCCGATCTCCGACACGCCGACCTGCGGAATTCAACGTGCGTCCGTACCGCGCTGCGTGGCGCCGACCTACTGGACGCCTTCCTCGGGACCCTCGACGTGTCGATGGCCTTCACAGCTGGTGTCGATGTCGAACGGGCCGACTTCCTCAACGGCAAGGTCGTGCAGGAGCGATGACCCGTCCTAGTCCCACAGTCGCAGCACGGAGGTACGCATGACGAGGATCACCACCCGCCGGCCGAACTACCGTGACAACCTGCCGACCATCGCGGCGGATTTGGCTGCTGGCCTCCGCCGCCTGCACCTGCTGCTGGGACAGAGCGACGCCTCGCCGGGACGCGGCGGCCGGGAGCTGGGCGTCGACGCTCTGCACGAGATCGTCCTGCTCTACTCCAATGCCTCCACCACCTTCACCTACTTGGAAGGCAACCAGCGGTACGACGACTACGCGCACCTCCTGGACTGGCACGCGGCCTACTTCCACGACCAGGACCTGACCGCCGCGGCTGAGAAGGTCTTCGCAACGGCCGGCCCCTTCACCGGACGGGAGGACGAGGAGTTGCGCCTGAGGTGGTTGGCATGGCTGGCCGAGCAGCGGCAAGCCTCGGAGCAGATCAGACAGCGCCACGCTAGGACCGCGATGGAGATGCGTGCGGTCCTGAAGCGGATGGACGCTCGCAACGTCGAGTTCCTGAAGCGCCTGAGCATCACCTCCGGTAGCACGGGCCCGTCGGTGGCGCTAGCTCAGGCGGCGAGCCGACTCGGGGATTCCCGAACCAGAACCAAGCTCATCACGGCTTGGCGGCGACACGCCGAGCCGGGCGCCGCCGAGCTGACCCGGGTACTCGACGAGGCTGTTAACGTGCGCCGCGCCACCGTCAGCGTAGAACAGGATGAAGACTCTACAGTATTGGCGCAGACCTTCCAGGAGTGTTCCGTTGGCCCCGAGGAAGCCAGGTGTTTCCTTCGGGAGTTCGTGATCCAGGCTCGGGACCAACAGAGCGAACTGGAATCCGTGATCCGATCGGCGACGGGGTGCACCCAACGACCGATGGACCACTTCGGGCGTTTTCTCAGGATGCGGGTGCCACGTGGCGGCGTGCCGACGTTCAGGTTGGAGGCGTGCTTGGAGCTGCTGAGCACGCTGGCCTTGCGAGTGATGGGTGTCCAGCTCACCGCAGTTCCCGAGCAGCCCGCACACGCCTTTGTCTTCATAGTGGACCGTGGAGGCGAGGAACTGGGCAGTATCGACTTCGACTTGCTGCGCCCCGGCTCCCTGAGCTCGCACCCGCCCATTGACTCGATGACCGCCGGGAGTGGAAATCTGGCGCCGATCGGAGCGAAGGCGCACGTGCTGTGCCGGGTGCACCCTGAGTCCGGCTCAGATATCGGCACGAGCGGCAACCGCGTCAGCTTCACTGCCGCGGAGGAGATCTTCCACGAGTTCGGCCATGCCCTCAGCCATCTCTTGCCCTCCCACAGGCTGCCGAGCGAATCCGGCATCGGTCACCTGCCTCTGGAACGCTTGGAATGCGCCAGCACCTGGTGGGAGCGTTGGCTGTACCACCCAGACGCCGACGATGTGCTGTGCCCGGAGGGTGAAACGCTCCAGTCCCCGGCGCTTGCCCGCCAGGTGAGAGCACTGGAGACCTGGAGTACCACCCTTCAGTGCGCCGTCGCCGCCGCCGTCGACATGGAAGTGCACGCCAGCTCGACGGACGGGCATCGAGAGGCTTACGAACGTCTCAGTCGGGAGCTCTCACTGGGCGACCACTGTGCCTTCGGTGATCTCCCCGGCTACTTCACCCACCTGACGTGGCAGGCCGCTCCCGGCGCGGGGTTCCTCTACCTCTGGGGCGCTGCCAGCAGTGCCAAAGTCTTCCAGCGGTACCAGCAGGTGCGTCTTAACGATCTTCCCCTGCCGGGGCCACCGGACGAGCTCAGCGGACTGTGGCTTGCGCCGGCTCTCCGCAGCCCGCGGCCCGAGATCGATCCGTACTTCACGTTTCTGCGTACCGCTGTCGCGAACGGGCCCATGGATGTGACTCACTCGTGACCAAGAAGAAGGGCATCGTCATCGGCGCCAGTCATGGATGGGGTGCCTATCTCGCTGGTCGGCTCGCCGAGGAAGGCTGGGAGGTCACCGCGGTGGGGCGGCGGGCGAAAGCAGAGCTCCCCGATAGCGGCGAGGTGCGCTACTTGCGAGCCGACCTGGCGACTGCGGACGGCTACCGATCTGTGGAAGAGGAACTTCGGGAACAGACCCCCACGATGGTCGTCTACAACGCCGTCTCCTACGGCCCGCGCGACGCCCGGCTGCCGCCGCTGGAGGACCTGGAAGCGACGTTCAAGGTAAACGCGCTCGTGCCTTACCACCTCCTCCTCAACCACGTAAACCAGGCGTCGTCAGCGAATTTCTGCACCTATGTGGTCACGAACTCGGACTCGATCTACCATGCCAACAAGTATTCGGGAATCTACGCCGCAAGCAAAGCGGCCTTGCGGGTGCTGACCGCAGCGCTGGCCAGCGCCTGCCACTCCCATAATGCCGCCGCAGCCACCCTGCTGCTCGGGCCCCTAGCCGACGAGGCGAATTTCGAGAAGCTGCAGGAGGTGGCCGACCGCACAGGGGCGGAACTCGACGTGGTCATGCGCCGGTATCTGGCCAGGTCGAACCAGGCGTACGTGATCGACTCGTTCTTGTCCTACGAGTCCTGCGTGAAAAACGTGCTGACGATCGCGAGTCTGGGCTGCGATGCCAACGGAATGCTATGCAAGTTGGATGGCGGCTCGTCCGGGTCGCTGGTGTGACGGCCCGGGCGAACGCCCCGGAACAGGAGGCGAAGTGATGAACTACCAGGCACTGTGGCCGCTGCTGACGCCTCCCGAGCATCAGGGCCGCGAGGATCTCTGCGCGAAGTCCGCTCACCGTGTGCGGGTGACGCTGGCCGACGGCCGCGAACTGCTGTGCGCCACCAGCGGATTATGGAATTCCAACCTCGGGTACGGCAACCCGGCCGTGGCCGATGCGGTCGCCGACGCACTGCGCGAGGCTTCCTACCTCAGCGCCTGGAACGCAGAGAACGTCCAGGCGCGTCAGGCCGCGGCCGAGCTGATCGGACTCGCCGGCGCCGACCATTACGGCCGGGTACTTTTCTCCACGTCCGGCGGCGCGGCGAATGACCTGGCGATCAAACTGGTGCGCCAGTACCAGGTTCTGCGGGACAAGGCTGACCGGCGCGGGATCCTCGCGCTGAACAACGCCTTCCACGGATTGACATTCGGGGCGGCAGCACTCACTCACGCACAACTCGGGCAGCAAATGTACGGGGTGGACCGCCGCCTAGTCGGACACGTGCCAGCTAACAATGGGGTCCGACTCCAGGCGGCACTGGAGCGCCACGAGGGACGGATCGCCGCGCTGTTCGTCGAACCTGTCCTCGGATCTGGAGCCATCCCGCTGAGCGATGAGTTCGTCGCCGACATTCTGCGGCTGCGCAGGGAGCATGGGTTCGTGCTGGTCGCCGACGAGGTGTCCACCGGCTTCGGCCGCACCGGCGGCACGGTGTTCGCCAGTGACCGCTGGCCCGAGCCTCCCGACGTACTCGTCACCGCGAAAGCCCTGACGAACGGCACGCTCGCAGCATCCGCAGTCATCGTCTCGCGCGAGATGTCCGAAGCGTTCCTGGCGCCCGACGTGCTGCTCGGCCACGCCGAGACACAAGCCGGCACACCGGCGGTGGGCGCGGCGATCAGCGCGACGGTGGCGGAACTCCGCCGACTAAACACCCCCTCGCTCAGCGAGAAGGCCGGCCGCCGTCTCGGGAGCGAACTGGCCGCGTTGGCGGCCGAGCAGCCCGCCATCACCTCGGTCACCGGCAGGGGCTGCATGTGGGCGCTGCACCTGAGCGTACCGGGCGGCAGTGAGCCGATGGCACAGGCGGAGGTGTCCGATCTGGTCAGAGCGGTTCGTGACGCCGGGGCCATCGTGCACCCCGGGCCGCACTGCCTTCAATTGATCCCCGCCCTCGTGTACGAAGACGCAGAGATCGATGAGTTGTTGTCGACCCTACAAAAAGGCTTCGCCAACCACCTGACGACGGGCGGTCACCGATGACGGCGGCCTACGACATCGTCATCGTCGGCAACGGCATTCTCGGCATCGCGAGCGCACTCGAACTCGTCAGGGCCGACCCGGCGCTGCGGGTCGCGGTCGTCGGCCCGTCAGATCGTACGGGCGGCGCCTCAGCGGCTGCCGGGGCGATGCTGAGTTGCTTTGGTGAGGTCACCCACCGGACGCTGGCGAGCGAGCCCGGCCGCGTCAAGTTGGAGCTGTCGCTCCAAGCGCTCGAAGAGTGGCCCGCCTGGCTCGACGGACTTAACGACGAACTCCCGGACGAGCGGGAACTCGCAATCCGCGAAGGCAGCTACGTCTTGTTGAACAGCTACGGTGGCCGGCTCGACAGCCTCAACTACCGAGCAATCGTCGATGCGGTCTGCGGCTACGGCCGCAAGTTCGAGATCCTCCCGCTGGGCGAGGTCCCGAACCTGGACCCAGCGGTGAACGCCCGGCCGTTGGAGGCCGTGCACCTCCCCGAGGAGGGCTCCATCGATGCCCGTGCCGTCCTCGACCGCGCTACCGAGGTTGCCAGGCGGAACGGCGTCACCATTCACGATGACAGCGTCGTCGGCTGGCAGCAGCAACGCGGACGTGGTCAGGGCGTCCTGCTCAGGTCCGGGGAGGCCCTCAGTGCAGGTAGCTTCCTGGTCGCCGCTGGCGCTTTCACCCCCGCGATTGTCCAGGACTTGAAGGATCCGGCGGCTCCGCTGATGCCCATCCTCTCCGGCGTCGGGGTGGCCGTCACCTGTCAGGCAACCTCATCGGGGCTGCGGCACGTTGTACGCACGCCGAACCGGTCGGGTGGCTGCGGGCTCCACCTGGTGCCAGGCGGCGACACGGTGTATATCGGCGCCACGAACGACGTGCTGCTCAACCCTGGCGCCTGGTCGAGCCTGGGAATGGCGCACTTCCTGGCCAGCGGGGCGATGGAGCAATTCGACCGGCGACTGTTCGGCAGTTCGGTCACCGCATGGCATGCGGGTAATCGACCGCTCCCCTTGGACGGCTACCCCGTCGTAGGGCAGCTTTGGCAGGACAACGTCTGGGTGCTGTCCGGCACCTACCGCGACGGCTTCCATTGCGCGCCGGTCCTCGCGCGCCACGCGGCAGACCTGGTGCGCGGTGGTTCCGGTGTGCTCGGCCACGAGCTGTTCGCCCCACTGCGGCCCCCGTTGCGCACCCTGAGTCAGGAGCAGGCGGTCGACGAGATAGTGCTGCACTGCGTTTCGCAATTCTATCAGTACTCACCGCGCCTGGCTCCTTGGATGAGGATCACCGAGGGAATGGAAGGGCAGGTACGCAAGAGGACCGAGGCGACATACCACGAGCTTGACAGCGAGGTCGGCCTGGCACCGGAACTGCTGGAACTACTCAACTGGGGGAGGGGACGAAAGCAGGCTATCACAGCGTTCCGCCGTTATCTCGCTTCCGCGATGTGAGGGCAGCGAGAGCTGTCCCAATCCATCGGAAGCAGGCTTGTGGCCTAAGACGCTTGAACGGGACGCCGGGTGGTGGGTATGAATCTGAGTACTCGCATCCGCCCGCACATGGCGACGCAATCACTCAGCAGGGGAAGCATGAAGAAGCTCGGGATCATCGTATGCGCGCACGACGGAATATCCAGTACTTACGGAGGCGTCGGCGTAGCGACCGACGCCTACTTCGAGAGCATCAATCGGATACAGTTCGAACTCCACGAAGAGTACGAAATCCGCGTATGGGCCATAGCGCCACGAATTTCTGAATCGAACGCCGGATACAGCCAAGCGCAGCTCCAGAAAGTTCGCCGCATTTGCCAGGAGACCGGAGGTGACGTTCTTGAATGCTGTCACGTCTCGGATGGCGTCGACCAGTACGGTGACGCCAGGAACTGGGCCGTCACTTCAGCGACGGCGGCACTGCTAGCTTATCAGGCGCTCAAGGAATACAAGGCCACGGATGCTGTTGTCATCGCAGAATGTACTCCGTTCGCGAAAACACCTCTCATCCTCAGGAAGCACATTGACTTCGATATCAATATTCAAGCACTGTGGCTACCGCATTCTACTACTCTGATCGAGGAACGTGGCAGATACAGTACCGCAAGGCTGAATTTCGAGTTGAACGTAGTCAGGGGTATCAACTCCACCCCTGGGCTGCATGTCGGATACATTGGCCCACACATGCGCGATCACCTCGAACGCGACTACGGCGTCCGGCCGGAAAAATTGACACCTGTGATCAACGGTGTACCAGAAAATAGAGCGTCTATTTACTCGCAGGATCTGATTCGCGAGGCTCTCGTGCGGAGATCAATCCCTACAGACAAGCAGATAATTTTCTCTTTCGGTCGAGGAATGAAGTACAAAGGCTTTGACATTTTCCTGCAAGCCGCAAGAGAACTGGACCAACTGGACTGTCACTTCGTTCTCCAGGCTGCCGTCCCGTCAATTGATTACCCAATCGTGGCGGATCTGAAGAAGCTACAGAGTCCGAACGTCACTCTACTGTTTGACCTTGATTTCGTACTACCGAGACAGCTCATGCAATGGGACAAGACCGAGGTGGTGGCCGTGCTATCGCGGGTCGATGCCCAGTCCTTTGTGCCGATGGAGGTTCGCTCGTACGGCAAGGCGCTCATCCTCGTGTCCAACAGAGACGGGTTGCCTCGGCAGGTCCGCGACGGGCAGGACGGCTTCATCACAGACCTGGAGGTCAATGAAGTGGCCAGAACGATGCAGGAAATCTTGCACCTACCCCGAGCACGAAAAGCCGAGATTGCGGCTGCCGGCGTCCGTCTGGTCCAGGAGGAATACGACATGTCGAAGAACTTCACTACCGCGATCGTGCGGCTCTTGGAGGGTGATGCGGCAGCGCACGTTCCGGCAGGTGGTCAGACGAACTCTGCTGCCTGACCACGAGCGACCACGTGTCCGTCGCGTCGGGCAGGGTGGACGTCAGTAGCCAAGCCAACTCGCGGGATCAATCCGACCTTAGCCAGTACGCTGAGCCCAAGGAGGCATATGTCGGACGAGTGTTTTAGTGCACCGCAGTTGGCTGGCATCTACGACGTCCTCCACCCCAACCGCAATGATCTTGAGCCGTACCTCTGCTTGGTGCGGGAGTTGGGAGCGCGCCGTGCGCTGGACATCGGCTGCGGGACAGGAGTGTTTGCACTGCTGATGGCCGCACGCGGCCTTGAGGTCATCGGTGTCGATCCGGCCGAGGCATCCATTGATGTCGCCCGAGCGAAACCAGGTGGCCACCATGTGCACTGGATCAGTGGCGATGCTACAGCGCTGGCTGACCTGGCCACCGTCGACGTAGCGACGATGACGGGCAACGTCGCTCAGGCCATCGTGGATCCGCTGATGTGGCGCCAGACCCTGCGTGCCGCCTACCGGGCACTGCGGCCAGGCGGGCATCTGATCTTCGAGACTCGGAATCCAGCCATGCGTGCCTGGCAGCGGTGGAACCGTGCGGCCCCGCGCACGATGACGCGGATCCCCGGCGGAGGAGTCGTCGAGAGCTGGCCTGAGGTGATCAGCGTGGAACTGTCGCTGGTGACGTTCCGAAGCACGTACGTCTTCGCGCCCGGAGGGCAGGTCATGACATCTGAGTCGACCCTGCGATTTCGTGAGCAGGAGGAAGTAAAGGCGGATCTGACCGCGCAGGGCTTCACGGTTGCCGAAGTCCGTGATGCTCCCGACCGCCCGGGCAAGGAGTTCGTCTTCATCGCCAGGCGGCAGGTATGAGGCGGCTCGGCGTTTACACCTGGCGCTACCGCGGCCCTACCCCGTCACCTTCTTGATCAAGTCTAGTGAGGGCCTGCAGACCACCGGCCACGGCATGACCTGCTGAGACTTTCCCAGTAATGAGTTGATTTATTTCGTCCGGTTGCGCTCGTGTTGATGACACCCTCCGAATAGGGCCAGATACCCTCGATGAACTTTCCCCCGTTTTGGCTTCGCTTGCGGCACGTCGTTCGCGCTGCTCAACGGCCTCCGACCCGGCCTGGATCGGCTGATAGGTACCGGACCCATCCAGGGGTCGAACCAGGTTCAGCATCGGCGCCGAGGTGCAACAGTACAGAAAGGCTCGACTTCCTGAGTATCGCAAGATTTAGCGGTCCGACGTGCTTCGCGACCGATCGGGCAAGAAGAGTATCCAGTGCCCCGGGTGCCGTCGCCGACGCCTCGAACCGCTCGGCAGCTTCCTCGAGACGCGAGGCCAGGTACGCCTCGCGGGCAGCCTTCTGTTCTTCGCGATCTCGCCCGGTCCGTTCTCTGGCGGCCTCATGATCCAACTCTCAACGGAACTTCTCGTGGTCGTAGGCACCACTGCGCGCGGCTATCTGTCTCCCCGTGGGAGCTGATGACAACTCTAGGTGGAGAAGCCGGGAACCACTACGTCTTCCGACCACCGTCGACCCATCCGGGCGAGTCGAGGGGACCTAGGGTGTGTCTCCCAATGCGCGGAGCCAGGTGACGATCGCCTTCAGGACGGCGCCGCCGCGGAAGGTCAGGGCGAGCTTGTCGTAACGGGTGGCCAGCCCGCGCCACTGCTTGACGTGGCAGAACCCGCACTCGACGACGTTGCGGTTTCGGTAGTCGACCGGATCGAATGCGGGCGGTCGGCCACCGCGTGAGCCCCGTCGTTTGCGGTGTCCCTGCTGGTCAGAGGGCTCCGGAATGACAGCGATGATCCGGCGCTCGCGCAGGTGCCGGCGGATCGCGCGTGAGGAGTAGGCCTTGTCCGCGCGCACGCGTTCAGGCCGGGTCCGGGGTCGTCCCGGGCCCGGTCGGGCGATGCTCAGGCGCGCCATCAGGTGCGGAAACATTGGCGAGTCGCCGCCCTGGCCGGGGCCGAGGAGGACCACCAGCGGGCGGCCGTGCCCGTCAACGAGCTGGTGGATCTTCGTCGACAGCCCTCCGCGGGACCGTCCCAGCGCGTGATCTGCTGGTTCGGCGAGCAGATTCGTGTAGTTCGATCCGGCCCCCTGTGTCGCGCTTGAGGGTCGCGGCGTGCTGGTGGGCACGGATGATCGTGGAGTCCACGCTGACCGCCCACCCGAGCACCTCGGCGGCGTCGGCCTCGACCAGAAGAGCAGCCAGGATGTGGTCCCAGGTGCCGTCGCCGCTGTAGCGGCGGTGCCGCTTCCACAACGTCTGCCACGGCCCGAACTCGGCTGGGACGTCGCGCCAGGGAAGCCCGCACCGATACCGGTAGATGATCCCCTCGATCACCCGGCGGTCATCGCGGAACGGGCACCCGCGACGACCCTCGGAGGAGGGCAACAGCGGCGCCAGACGGGCCCACTGGACATCAGTCAGGACAGCGGTACGCGGCACCGATCAAGCATCGCGCACCCCGCTCCGCCTATCTGGGAGACACGCCCTAGCTGCTGCATCGATTGTTGGACGCCGGAGGCGACACCGGCGAGCTCCGCCGGGGCGCTGCCCAGGATCGCCTGGATCGCCGCCACCATCATGAACCCAGCACCGAAACCAGCCAGTACGAGCGCGGGCGCCAGCGACAGGACGCTAGAGTCGACACCGATCGTGGCCAGCAGGCCCAGCGACGTGGTGGTGAAGGCAGCGCCGAGCACCAACGTCGGACGGACCCCGAGCCGGTTGGTAGCCCAGCCCGCCAGCGGTGCCGCGACAGTGAAGACGGCGGTCAGGGGCAGCAGCGCTACCGCGGCCAGCAGACCGTTGCGTCCTTGGACGCCCTGCAGGAAAAACATCAGGTAGAACATGATTGCGAAGAATGCAAACATCGTAGCAACCATGACGACCGTTCCGATCGCGAAGGAACGGTCGGCGAAAAGGCTCAGCGGCATCGTCGGGTACTCCACCCGGCGTTCGATCATAATGAACACCGCGAGCAGCACTAGCCCGACGAACAGCGGGATCAGCACGGCGGCGGAGAACCAGCCGCTGGTCTGGACACTCGTGACGGCCCACACGACGGTTACCATCGCCGCGGTTAAGGTACCTGCACCCCACAGGTCCAGCGGTGCCTTCGTCCGATAGCCGCTGTCCGGGATCACAAGCAGACCGACGACCACGCCGATCATGCCGAACGGCAGGTTGACAAGAAAGACCCACGGCCAGCTCGCGTACTCGATCAGAGCACCGCCGAGCATCGGGCCACCGGCCAGCGCCACCGCGGTGACCGACCCGAACAGACCCAACGCCATCGGCAGCTTGTTCGCCGGGAACGACACCTTCAGCACAGCGAGACCAGCCGGTCCGAGCAGCGCCGCGAACAGTGCCTGGAGCACCCGCCCGCCAATCAACACCTCGACCGACGGCGCGATGCCGCATACCAACGAGGCCAGCGAGAACCCCCCGACACCGATCAGAAACGCCCTCTTGTGACCGATCCGATCGGCAAGGTTGCCCGCCGGGATCAGGAGCCCGGCGAGCACCAGCAGGTAGGCGGTGGTGACCCACTGGATCTGGCTCGGGCTGGCAGCGAGATCGGTCGCGATCGCGGGATTGGCGGCTGCGACCACCGTGCCATCGATCTGGACGACCATGATCCCCAGTGCCACGGCGAGCAGGCTGAACCAGGCCCGCGGCGACGCCTTCTCCGTCACGTCTTGGCCCCGGAGGGCCGTGCCCTTCCTGGCAACTTCCTCAGCCATCTCCGCGCTCCTTCCATGTTCCATGAGCCGCGTCACTCGATCGGAGCGCACGACGAATTCGCGGCCCGGTGGTTCCGGGTCGCCGTGCAGGGTTCGTGATGACCCCTGGTGATGCTCATCGAGGCCAGCCGGTCAGCTCCGGCGGACCGTGATGGTGCCCAGTGAAGTGCGGGCCCGGACCGTGGCGACCCGGGTGGCCTCGGGCCTGCGTGCGGACAGCGTCAGCAGGTTGCGTACCGACCCCAGCCGTGTGACGGCGTCCAGCTCTGCCGCCGTGCCGTCCGGCAGACCGACCTCAACGTCACCGACAGCCGTGTCGAGTCGGGCAGTTCCCTCCACCAGCTGCTCAATGCGAATCGTCCCAGCGGCCGTCCGTGCGGTGAGCTCACCCCGGACAGAGCGAACGACGATGTCGCCCTTCGCTACGTTGACTTGCACCACGCCGGACAGCTCGCCAATCGAGCAGTCACCGCTGGAGTTGCGGACGACGCCACCGGACAGCTTCTCCACACGGATCGGGCCGAGCCCGGTGGTGAGATTAGCCGGCCCTGAGATGGAGCCGATCGTGATCTCCCCCGTCGACGTGCGCAGGTGTGCCTCGACCGTCGTGGACACCCGGATGCTGCCGACGCCGGTACGGATGCGCACGTCGGAGAGTGGGCCGGTAGCCCGGAACGTGGCCGAGGTGGCCTCACCGGTGATCGACGAGTGTTCGGGGAGCTCGATACGGACGTCGACGGACCCGCCGTTGTCGAAGGGGCTGTACTGGCGCCACTTCGGCACCTTGATCCGGAGCTGGTCACCGAGCAGGTCCACGCGGGTCTGCTCGGCGGCCCGACGGTCCAGCGACGACGTCTCGTCGGTGGGAACCAGGTCGACGACGGTGTCGTCCCGCTGACCGGCCACGATCGTGACATCCCCGACAGCCAGCTCCAACAAGACCGACACCGGGCCGGGTGTGGCGAAAGTCCGGGCCGGGCCGCTCACCGCACCCACCCTGTCATCCGCTGGCCGCGCTGGGGGGCCCGGTCGTGCCAGGCACCTCGGCCCACCTCGGGGTCGATGGACCCTGCAAGCGCGGAGGTGGCGGCCCGGACCAGCCAGGCGTTCACCGACAGTCCCTCGCCGCCCGCTGCCTCCTCGATCTGGGTCTTGAGCCACTCGGGGGGGCGGAAGTTGATCCGGGCGGGAGCAGCGTCCTCACCAGCGGACATGCCGACGGGAACGGGGGGAGCCACCGGACGGGCCGGGGCAGCCCACTCGTCCTCCCACGCGACCCCCGCGGGCGTGCTCACCACGAAGCTCGGCTCGCCCGCCTGCAAACGCATGTCGACCGACCCTGGAGCCATCTCCCGAGTGATCTCACTCGCGGCCGCGGAGAGGACGTTCAGCAGCATGAGCTGCACCGCCGACTCCAGAGGTGCGGTAAGCCGTTCGGCCAGCTCACGGGCGTCGTCGCCACCTGCGGCCGCCGCGACGAGTAGGTCCCGCCGCAGGGCGCTCACGTAGGTCGCCAGATCCATGGCGCCATCTTGGCATACCTTTGGCGCCGTGACAACGTCGCCTTGGTCAGTTTAAGAGCGTGTTTGAGAAGGGTCGGCGTGTCTGCGCTGGATGCGTCCGGGTGTGGTCCATCGTGGAGGAGTGGCTCGGCGTAGGCGGCGGTACCCCTCGGACACCAGCGATGAGCAGTGGGCGTTGATCGAGCCGCTGCTGCCAGCGGCGGGGGCGGGAGGCCGGCCGGAGAAGCACGCGCGCCGTGATGTGGTGGATGCGATCCTCTACGTCGTGCGCGCCGGGTGCGCGTGGCGGGCTCTACCAGTGGATTTCCCGCCGTGGCAGACGGTGTACTGGTACTTCAACCGGTGGGAGCAGCAGAGGGTCACCGAGCAGATCCTCCCGATCGTGCGCCGTCAGCTACGCGCTGATGAGGGCCGCGACCCCGAACCCAGCGCGGGGATCATCGACTCGCAGTCGGTGAGGGGCGCTGACACGGTCGGGCGGGACACCCGCGGCTATGACGCCGGGAAGAAGGTCAACGGTCGGAAGCGGTTCATCGTGACCGACACCCTCGGCCTGCTGCTGACCACGATGGTGTGCTCGGCGTCGGTGCAGGACCGCGATGGCGCCAAGTCGATCCTGCTCGACCTCTACCTGCGCACGAGGGTGCGGTTCGTCTACGCCGACGCCGGGTTCGCCGGGCGCCTGCTGGACTGGGCGACCACGATCCTGCACACCAGCGTCGAGATCGTGCGCAAACCGCCTGAGCAGCGCGGATTCGCCGTCCTCCCGCGGCGGTGGGTGGTCGAGCGGACCCTGGCCTGGGTCACCGCACACCGCCGCCTGGCCCGCGACTACGAACGCCACCCCGCAGTGTCCGAGGCCATGATCCGCTGGGCGGCGATCAACACCATCACCCGCCGCATCGCCCGTGGCGAACCCGCCCGACGCCAGCAGAAGTACGTAGTCACACCCTCAACATGATCTTCTCAAACACTCTCTAAGAGTTCCCAGGGTGCAGCTACTTGTCGCTGTCACCGGGCTTGCGCAGCTCCGGCGAGTCCCCATCGCTTCCAGCTGCGCCGCCAGGCCCGTCGCGCCTTCTTATCGTCAGGAACGAGGTTCAGGACGAATTCCAGCGCCCCGAAACTGCGGTCGGAGAATACGCCGAGGCAGTAGACGACCCGTTCGTCTTCGAGCACCCCCACACTGCGGCATGGAAGAAGTAGCAGCAGCGCGGTCGACCAGTTCCGAGCAGAGCACGGACCGGCTTGAGAGTCACCTACCTCGTCGTGGGCGCGCGGATCAGCGCGGAAGCCGAACCTCGCGAGGATCCCTGAGCGGACGACGACGACACCGGCTTCGGTGCGAGGACGTCGACGCAGCACCTCACAGCGGGGGGCAGGGGCGCGGAGCGAGCGCCACCTCCACACTCGCGTCGTCCAAGACCGGTACGGACGGCGTCCATCTAGGAATTGGCCGAACAGCACACGTCGAAGTGCAGCGGCGAGCACATGAGGTAACGCCGACCGAGTTCGATGTCGAAAACCGTCCAAGATTCCGTCGTCGTCATGGAAAAACTGTTTCGAAAGTCACTGGGGACAACACTGTAACTGGCCACCAGGAATCGAGGAACGGGGCCGCCGCCGGCTCCCGACGGTATCGGCCCGTTTCCGACAAGACAGGTCGCGTTGGCTCGGCGGGCGGACGCCAGCGGACGCGAGCCCAGTGAGGTGTTCTCAGTAGTGGTGGTCGTTCCGCTGCGACACGCCGAGGGAGTGGAGATGTCTAGGACATGGGGCAGGGCCCCGGTAGAGCAGTTGGTCGACCAAGATCAACGAACTCTCCGAGGCCCCGCATGTCCGATCCTGTCACCTACACCGCTGTCCTCCCGATCGGGGAGCACACCGTGGCCTACCTGGCTCGGCTTCTGGCCGCTCAACGCTGTCGCCGCGGTACCCGCCCCCGGCGGCGGGCGTTGACCCCGTTCGCCCAGGCAGTGCTGGTGATCCGCTGGTTCTGCGACGCCACCCGGGTCCGGCACCTGGCCCGCGACAACGCGATCAGTACCGCGACCACCTATCGCTACCTGCACGAAGGCATCGACGTCCTCGCCAGCGCCGCACCCGGGCTGCACGGTGCCCTGCTCGCCGCCCGCCTCGCCGGACACACCCACGTTCACCTGGACGGCACCCTGATCGCCACCGACCGCTGCCGCGCGCTCGGCCCCACCGCGGGGGTCGACCTGTGGTGGTCGGGTAAACACCACCGCCACGGCGGGAACGTCCAGGTCGTGTCCGCCCCGGATGGATGGCCGCTATGGACATCCCCGGGAAGACCCGGGCGCGAACACGACGTGACCTGTGCCCGAGCCCACCCCGGTCTGCTCGAAGACCTCGATCACTGGATCGATGATGACCACGCCGCGCTGGGCGATCTCGGCTACGAAGGTGAGGCCCACCGACTCACCGTGCCGATCAAACCCATCCCCGCCGGCGGCCGAACAGTCGATCAGCGCACCGTCAACAGCCTGCACTCAGCCACCCGAGCACTCGCCGAACGAGCAAACGCCCTGCTCAAGACCACCTTCGCAACGCTACAGCGAGTCACCCTCTGTCCCTGGCGCACCGGCGCGATCACCGCCGCCGCGCTCGTGTTACTCCACACCGAATACGACCGCACAACATGATCACCACGCTACTGAGAACACCTCAGTGTCCCGTCGCCAGGACAGGAAGCCGCGTCAGCGCGGACACGCCTGCGAGGCCGATGGCGCCACAACGCCCAGCCAATGGCGCCTTATATCTCGACTCGCACCGGGAGCGCGCCCTAACGTCGGGCAGAGTTTGTAGTCCGATACGAGCAGGAGGCCAATCTCCATGGCTGTGACCACCGTCGACCTCGCCACCGAGCTAGGGTGTGTCTCCCAATGCGCGGAGCCAGGTGACGATCGCCTTCAGGACGGCGCCGCCGCGGAAGGTCAGGGCGAGCTTGTCGTAACGGGTGGCCAGCCCGCGCCACTGCTTGACGTGGCAGAACCCGCACTCGACGACGTTGCGGTTTCGGTAGTCGACCGGATCGAATGCGGGCGGTCGGCCACCGCGTGAGCCCCGTCGTTTGCGGTGTCCCTGCTGGTCAGAGGGCTCCGGAATGACAGCGATGATCCGGCGCTCGCGCAGGTGCCGGCGGATCGCGCGTGAGGAGTAGGCCTTGTCCGCGCGCACGCGTTCAGGCCGGGTCCGGGGTCGTCCCGGGCCCGGTCGGGCGATGCTCAGGCGCGCCATCAGGTGCGGAAACATTGGCGAGTCGCCGCCCTGGCCGGGGCCGAGGAGGACCACCAGCGGGCGGCCGTGCCCGTCAACGAGCTGGTGGATCTTCGTCGACAGCCCTCCGCGGGACCGTCCCAGCGCGTGATCTGCTGGTTCGGCGAGCAGATTCGTGTAGTTCGATCCGGCCCCCTGTGTCGCGCTTGAGGGTCGCGGCGTGCTGGTGGGCACGGATGATCGTGGAGTCCACGCTGACCGCCCACCCGAGCACCTCGGCGGCGTCGGCCTCGACCAGAAGAGCAGCCAGGATGTGGTCCCAGGTGCCGTCGCCGCTGTAGCGGCGGTGCCGCTTCCACAACGTCTGCCACGGCCCGAACTCGGCTGGGACGTCGCGCCAGGGAAGCCCGCACCGATACCGGTAGATGATCCCCTCGATCACCCGGCGGTCATCGCGGAACGGGCGCCCGCGACGACCCTCGGAGGAGGGCAACAGCGGCGCCAGACGGGCCCACTGGACATCAGTCAGGACAGCGGTACGCGGCACCGATCAAGCATCGCGCACCCCGCTCCGCCTATCTGGGAGACACGCCCTAGAGGTCCTCGCCCTGCTCCCCTTCGGCCAGACGAACTACCAGATCGCCCGACGGCTCGGCATCACCGAGGGCACGGTGAAGCGACACCTCACCAACATCTACCGAAAGCTGGACGCCGTCTCGCGGATCAACGCGATCACGAAGGCCACTGCGGTTCCCCCGAGATCGTGGAGGGTTCTTATGCCGCGTCTCGGGTGAGGGCGGCGTTCTCGTAGTTGATCGGTGAGAGCCCGGCGGCGGCACTGTGTCGCCGCCGGTGGTTGTAGAAGCCGTAACACCAGTCGATGACCGCCGCCCGCGCCCTACTGATGGTGTCGAAGTCGTTGCGGGACAGCACTTCCCACTCCAGGCTGGAGAAGAACGCCTCCGCCGCGGCATTGTCGAAACACGACCCGACCCGGCCCATCGACTGACGGATGTCGAGCCGCCGACACAGAGCGGTGAACGCGCCCGCGGTGTAGGTCGACCCGCGGTCGGTGTGGAAGATCACCCCGGCGATTCGGTCCGCCCCGCCGCGGGCCGCCACCGCCATCCGGATCGCCGCACACGCCAGCTCGGCGTTCGGGTGCAGCCCCGTGGCCGCGCCGAGCAGCCGCCGCGAGTACAGGTCGATCACCGTGGCCAGATACAACTTCCCGGCCGCGGTGGGGATCTCGGTCATGTCCCCGACCCATCTGCGGTTCGGCTCGGCCGCAGTGAAACCCCGACGAAGCAGGTCCGGGAACTTCGGCGCCGTGCGGTCCTGGCGGGTCAGCCCGTTGTGCCGCTTGATCCGGCGGGCGACCAGGCCCTGGCGGCGCATCGAGTCCGCCACGGTCTTCTCCGACACCCGCCATCCGGCCTCACACAGGTCGGCGTGCAGACGGGGTGAGCCGTGTAGCCGCTGGGCGTCGTCGAACGCCACGGCCACGGCGGCGTCCAACGCGCAGCGGCGCTTCTCGGTCGCGGTGGCACCACCGTCGGAACGCGCGGCGCGGTCGAGCCACTTGTACAACCAGGAGATCGACACCCCCAACAGGGCGCAGGCCAGCGTGTGCGGCACCCGGTGGAAGGTCCTCTGGTCGGCGATGAAACGGGCCACGCTCACTTCGTCGCCTCCTTGACCCACAGGACCACGGATCGCTTGAGGACATCACGCTCCATCCGCAGCTCGGCGTTCTCCGCGCGCAGCCGCTTGAGCTCCTCGACGCCGCCGCGAGACAGGCCCTCGGTGTCCTCGCGGGCCTCTCGTGCACGGGCCACCCAGTTGCCCAGCGTGCCCTCGTTGACCCCCAGGTCACGGGCGACCTGGGCGATCGGCTTGCCCGTCTCCTCCACGACCCGGACCGCTCCGTCACGGAACTCCCGGTCGTAGCGCTTCCGTACCTCTGGCATCGCTACCCCTTATAGCTGATGCCTCCCCGATCATGGGGGAACCGCACACCGAGACCGGTCTGATCGACGGGATCGGTGAGCGTGGCGGCCGCGGCTGAGCACCGCTCACAGGACAAGCAGGCAGGTGGCCAACACCACCAGGTGCACGGCGTACTGGGTCCACATGAAGACTTGGTAGGGCCGACGAGCGGGCCGCGCGCCCTCCTGCGGGAGCAGCAGCTCAGCCACCAGCACAGTGGCGCCGGCCGCGGCAGCCAGCGCCGCGGGCACGAGCAGCGGGGCAACCAACGCCGCGGCTACGCCGAAGCCAATGGCCACCAGGACCGTGGCCCCCGCCGTTGCCCGCCGGGCGACGCGCATCCCAAACACGACCGGCCAGGTCCGGCGGCCCGCGACCCGATCGCCGACCACGTCGGACAAGTCCTTGCTGAGCCCCCCGCACGCCATCCAGCCCGACATGCTCAACGCTAGGACCACGACCTCAAGCGGGAGGGCCCCAACAGCCGCCACTCCGAGCGCGTACGTGCTCACGCCGAGGACGGCGACAGCTGACATGAAGGTGGAAACCCGGTTCTTCAGCGGCAGCGGCCCGAACGAGTAGGCGATGCCGGCCGCGAGGTAGGCGGTCACGGCGACAACCGCCGGCGGCCCGACCGACAGGGCGAACGGCACCGCGAGTCCCCCGGCGGCCGCGGCCAGGAGCGCGGCGTGGCGCTCATCGAGCCTGCCGGACGCAATCGGGCGGCGCGAACCGTTGGCGCGGTCTTCGACGACGTCAGCCACCCCGTTGGCCAAGTAGACGGCGAACGCCGACAGAAAGACCGCCGTGGCAGACGTAAGGACCGGCAGCAACTCGCGGATCCCGCCGATCGCGGTGCCGGCCAGCACGACGGCCGTGAAAAATCGCAGCAGGGACACAGCCTGCACCACCGGCCGCGACTCGACCAGGGCTGCGGCAAGCGTCTTCGTCAACTGTGACGAGCGGGACATCGTTGCCCCACCCATCAAGTCCACGTGAACACCCCGTCGACGACGCTTCGTCACGTTCGCCACCTTGCAACATTCCATGATGCGACGCATCACACAAACGTCACAGTCGGGCTACTACTTTCGTGTACACGAAAGACAGTCCGAATGACTAAAAACATCCGGTCACCAGCCCCGCACTTCTGGGCAATTGGCCAGGCCCTGCCAGCCACGCCGACTACGACTGCAACGCGCCCTGGAAGAACGGCACAATGCCGCCCTGATGTGCATCGCCCGACGTCGGGCCTGTGCAAGGAACGGTGGTTCCGGCCCGACACGCCGGGCTCGGGTCCGGTGGGATGGGCACTGTGAGTGATGACATCGGACCTTGTGGGTTCAGCCAAGGATGAGACGGGTTCAGGGCGTCAGCTCTCGCCCGAGCAGGCCGCCGCGGCGGCGATGGTGGCCGACGCGCGAGCACGCGGCCTGGAGCTGACCGGCCCGGATGGGCTGTTGAAGCTGTTCACCAAGAACGTTCTGGAGACTGCGCTCGGGGAGGAGATGACCGAGCACCTCGGGCATGCAAAGAACCGGGCCGACCCGGACCGGGAATCGACGAACAACCGGAACGGTCACCGGTCGAAGACGGTGATCTCCGATGCTGTCGGGGAGGTCGAGATCGAGGTACCGAGAGACCGCGACTCGACGTTCGAACCCCAGATCGTTCGGAAACGGCAACGGCGGTTGGGGGATGTCGATGAGATCGTGTTGTCGCTGTACGCGAAGGGTTTGACGACCGGGGAGATCTCGGCGCATTTCTCGGAGATCTACGGGGCGTCGGTGTCGAAGGAGACCGTCTCACGGATCACCGACTCGGTGATCGCCGAGATGCAGGAATGGGTGTCGCGGCCACTCGATGCGGTGTACGTCGCGGTCTTCGTGGACGCGATCATGGTGAAGGTCCGCGACGGGCAGGTCGCCAACCGGCCCGTCTACGCGGCGATCGGGGTCACCGTCGACGGCCGCAAGGACGTGCTGGGCCTGTGGGCCGGCTCCGGTGGTGAGGGCGCGAAGTTCTGGCTGGGGGTGCTGACCGACCTGCGTAACCGCGGCATGCGGGACGTGTTCTTCCTGGTCTGCGACGGGTTGAAAGGCCTGCCCGAGGTGGTGGAGAACGTGTGGCCACAGACCATCGTGCAGACATGCATCGTGCACTTGATCAGGAACTCGTTCCGGTTGACGTCGCGGCGTGACACCGATGCGATCAAGCGAGGGATTCGGGCGATCTACACGGCCCCCACCGCCGACGCCGCTCTCGCTGCTCTCGATGACCTCGACGAGAAATGGGGTCGCACTTATCCGGCGATGATCCGGTTGTGGCGCAACGCCTGGACCGAGTTCGTTCCGTTCCTCGACTACGATGCCGAGATCCGTGCCGTGTTGTGTTCGACGAACGCGATCTGGGTGTTTAGATCAAGGAGTCGGTCAGGGCGTTGCTTCCCCGGCCGATGCTCGAGGCGGCCAGCCCTGACTCTGAACGCTATTGACGCCGTGAGGCTGTCTTCGATTCGAAGTGTCGGGCTGGCCGCGTGAGCGCAGGCCCGCGGTGCCTGGCTTGAAGAGAGCCTGCCTGACTCAACCCAGATCTGCCGACACCGCGGGCCTGCGCTGTCCACGATAGGCCACGCAGACGGGAACAAGTGTTGACGCACGAACACGGTGTCGCGGGGATCGATCCTCACAAGAATACGGCTACCATCGCAGTCCTCGATCATCGAGGCGGCGTGGTCGACAACAAGTCCTTCTCCATCACCAAGGGCGGTATCGATGAGCTGCTGACGTTCCTGCTCGGTGTCGAGCTGACGATCGACCGGATCGGCATCGAAGGATCGGGATTTCTCGGCCAGCCGCTGGTCCTCGCGCTCGCGGCCGCGGGTTACGACGTGCGCGAAGTCCAAGCCAACCGCACCGCGGAGCGGCGTAAGCGTCGTCGTCGGGCCAAGACCGACGCCGAGGACGCGGAGGCCATCGCCCGAGAGGCCCTCAGCGACCCCGAGCTGCCTCCGGCCGGGAAGCACACCGCGCCCAGCCCGACATGGCAGACGCTCACGGTGATCCGCGACTGGCGTGAATCTCTTGTCCTGCAGCGTGTTCGGCTGCTCACCGAGTCCGAAGCAGTACTCGTCACGCTCCCCGTCGCCATCCGCGCCACGTTGCCCTCGACCAGCCGCGTTCTCCCGCAGCTCCAGTCCCTGGTCGACGGCGTCGCGAACCCCGATCTGCTCAGCCCAGCCGAGCGGCTCAAGCTCGACCGGCTCGCGGCCAGCCTGAACGACATCATCACCCTGACGGCGCGGATCAAGGAACTCGACCGACAGATTCCCGCCCTCCTCAGCGACCTTGGCTGCACCCTCACAGAGGTCCGCGGTGTCGGCGTGGTCACAGCCATGGATCTTCTGGTCGAGATCGGCGATCCGTGCCGGTTCACGACCGAGGCCCAGTTTGCACGCTGGTGCGGAATCGCGCCCGTCGCCCTCTCGTCGGGTGAAGGTCACGGGCCGGCCCGTCGGCACCGACTCGACCTCGGCGGCAATCGAGCTGTCAACTCTGTTCTGCACATCGTGCACGTCACGCAAGTCCGATGCCACCCGCCGGCGAAAGAGTACATGGCGAAACGGGTCACCGACAACAAGACAAAACGTGAGGCTCGGCGAAGCCACAAGCGGCAGCTCGCGAACATCATCATCAGACTCGAATCCGCGAGTAGGCTATGAGCTGATCTTGGTCGGCCAAAGTTGATGTTGCTTGGGTCGGGAGTGGGGTGGTGGGCAAGCGGGCGGCCCGAGTGTCGCCTCGGGTGGCGGGTTCCTGTGCTGGTCGGGGCCGGTGCGGCCGGGTCAGGACGGAGCGGGCAGGGCGCGGACGCGGGCGAGGACCTCGGCGAGTAGGTGCTCGCCGGGTGGTAGGCGCAGGGTGAGGCCGCGGGCGTGGCGCACGAGGCGGGCGGGGATGGTGATCAGCCGCCGGCGCAGGGTGGCGATCATGGCCTGGCCGCCGCGGACGCCGTGCCCGACCAGGCGCCCGTCGCGGGTGCGGGCGGTGAGGTGGTGCAGCCACCCGCTGGTGGTGGCGGCCAGGAGTGCGCCCCACATCCAGGCTCGGTTCACCGCGAGGTGTCCGGAGGGGAGGTGGCGCAGCGCGGCGCCGTGCTTGGTGTCGCGGAACAGGTTCTCCACCTTCGTGCGGTGGCGGTACCAGTACTCGGCCTGCGCGGCTGCGGCAGGTGTGGAGACGTCGAGGTTGGTCACGATGAACGAGTAGGCGAACACCCCGTCGACCTTGGCCACCGTAGCGAGGTCGTCGAGCGGGAGCGCCCGCTGGGCGGGGTGCAGGGTGCGTCGGCGCCGCGCTCGCGGGTCACCGGAGACCTGGCCGTGGTCCAGGTCGAGCCGGACCCGACGGATCAGCAGCTGGGTCGCTGCGGGCCACCAGTTCGGGCAATAGTCGGCCACCGCGACCTGCGCGCCGGTCATGTCGATCGCGTCGGTCCACCCGTCGGCCGCGACGCCGTCGAGGATGCGCCACAGCGGCGCGATGCGTCGGGCGCCGATGGCGAACTCCACGCCGACGAACAGGGCTGCGCGGGCGAGCTGCCCGGCGAAGTAGCCCGCGTCCGCACGCACGCGGACTCGCCCCGCCCGCGCCTGCGCGGGGAGCGCGGCCAGCGCCCGGTGGAACAGCTCGGCGCTGGTGGCGCGGGGGTCATCCCGGCCCGAACCGAGGTCAGCGGCCAGCACCACCGCGGTGTCGGCCCAGGTCGCGACGTGCGGGCGGGCGACCCGCTGGCCTTGGTGGTTGAACGCCACGCCCTGCTTGAGCCGGCCGTAAACCTCGACATCGGTGGTGTCCAGATCGATCGTCACGTCCGCCGTCAGCTGCTCGGCCCGGTCCGGGTCGACCTGGGCGAGCAGGTCCAGCGCGGTGGTGTGCACGTCACCGAGCCCCCGGTCTCCACCGCCGCCCACTGCCCCTCGATGAACTTGCGCGCGAGCCCGGCGGCGGTCGTGGACGCCAACCCCGGCACCGGCGTGAGTGCCTGCCCGGCGGTGTCGGCGCGGTGCCGGTCCAGCCCGACCAGGAAGTCCTCCCCGCACAGCTGCGCCGCCGACATGCCGACCAGCATCTGCCCGGCGCTGCACCCGCGGTCGCGGTCCTTGATGGGCCCGACCGCGGCGTCGAGCTTGTCGATGATCCCGAGCCGGTCGATCAGCTCGGTCACCGCGGCCAGCCCGGAGAACCTGGTCAGCGCCGCGTCCGGCGCGCCGAGACGCACCCGCGCACACCGCGGGCGTCGCTTGCGTACTGTTCGCACCTGATAGGTGTCCTCTCAACCCGCAATGTCGTGTCGTCGCAAACACGATCATCGCAGGTCAGCGGGCACCTATCGCCATCTCCCCAGTCCGGCCACCAGCGCAACTCGCGGATTCGGGTCAGACACATGTGGACCGACGCAAGACGCTCCACGGCGACCACACCGACCAGCTCCGCAGCTGCTGCTTGACAAGAGAGCTTCGAATCACTCAACGCCCGCTACCGCCGAGCGGTACGGGCGCGAGGGCATTTCCCCAGCGAGGCGGCCGCGTTGAAATGCCTGTACCTTGTGACCCGCAGCCTCGACCCGACCGGGCGAGGCCGCGCACGGTGGACGATCCGATGGAAGCCGGTGATCAACGCCTTCGCGATCACGTTCAGTGACCGCTGGCCGTCCGCCGAGCACTACTGACCAACAACGCCGGAACCACCGTTCCTGTTACAGACCCGAACCGTGACCTGAAAGGGCACTGAGCAGCGCAAACGACGCGCCGCACGGACTCATCAACTGGGGAAGTTCAGAGAGCGAGACTGGCCCACTTCAGGGTTCTGGCGCACTTTGCGTGATCAGGGGCGGCGTGGCTCCGTGCTTCTGACCGGACCTTGGAGCAAGATCACTCGGATGTGATCTTGGTCGGCTGCTGCCGCACCTCGCGTCGCTGGCGATCGAGGGCTTGGTCGAGATTGGTGCCGGAGTGGTCCTGCACGCTCGGCTCCGCAGCGAGGAAGCGGCGTGCACGAGGTGCAAGAACACGTCGAGACGGGTGCACAGCCGGTACCAGCGGCGCCTGTCCGACACGCCGATCGGGGGCCGGCCGGTGGAGCTGCGCCTGCAGATCCGGCGGTTCTTCTGCGACAACACCGCCTGCGCGGCGCGGACATTCGCCGAGCAACCCGACGAACTCACCATGGCACGGGCACGGCGGACGTCGTTGCTGGCGCGGACGCTGACGGCGGTCGCGGTCGCGCTGGCAGGACGTGCCGGAGTCCGGCTCGCGGCCCGCCTGGGGTTCACGACCAGTCGCGACAGCCTGCTGCGGATACTGCGCGGCCTGAACGACCCGCAGGCCGTGGCGTTGCCCGTGCTCGGAGTGGACGACTTCGCGCTCCGCCGCGGCCATGTCTACGGAACCGTCGTGGTCGACATGACCACGGGCCGACCGGTCGATCTACTCCCGGACCGGGAGGCCACGACGTTCGCCGACTGGCTCTGTCGTCGGTTCGTGAAACCTGACCCCGCGCGGGTATCGGGAATCTTGACCCCCTCCCGCCAGGCTGCGGGAGGTGATCACGGTGGAGGACTGGGCAGAGATCCGGCGGTTGCACCGAGCCGAGGGATTACCGATCAAGGAGATCGCCCGGCAGCTCGGCCTGGCCCGGAACACGGTGCGGGCGGCGTTGCGCAGCGATCGCCCGCCGACCTATCAGCGGCCATCGCGGGGCTCGGTCGTCGATCCCTACGAGCCGGCGATCCGGGCGTTGCTGGCGACGTGGCCGCGGATGCCCGGCCCGGTGATCGCCCAGCGGATCGACTGGCCCTACTCCGAGGGGCCGTTGAAGAAGCGACTGGCGAAGATCCGGCCTGAATACGTCGGGGTCGACCCGGTCAGCCGCACCTCCTATCGGCCGGGGGAGCTCGCGCAGTGCGATCTGTGGTTCCCGGCAACGAAGATCCCAGTCGGCGCCGGGCAGGCGCGGATCCTGCCAGTGCTGGTGATGGCGCTGGGCTACTCGCGGTTCCTATCGGCCACGGTGCTGCCCTCACGCCAGACCGGGGACCTGCTCTCGGGCATGTGGCAACTGATCACCGGACTCGGCCGGGTTCCCAGGACTCTGGTCTGGGATCGTGAGGCCGGGATCGCGATCAAGGGCCGGGTCAACGCCCCGGTCGCCGGATTCGTCGGCACCTTGGCGACCCGGATCCAGCTCGCCCCGCCGAGGGACCCGGAGTTCAAGGGCATCGTCGAGCGCGCCAACGGCTATCTGGAGACCTCGTTCCTGCCCGGGCGCTCGTTCACCTCGCCCGAGGACTTCACCGCTCAGCTCGACGGGTGGTTGGTCCGGGCGAACCAGCGCACGGTCCGCTCGATCGCCGGTCGTCCCGCCGAGTTGTTGGCCGCCGACCACGCCGCGATGACTGTGCTGCCCCCGGTCGATCCTGGGACAGGCCTGCGTCATCGGACCCGGCTGGCACGTGATCACTACGTCCGGGTCGACACCTGTGACTACTCGGTGGACCCGCGGGTGATCGGCCGGTTCGTCGACACCTACGCCTCCCTGTCGACGGTGACCGTGGTCTGCGACGAGGAGATCGTGGCCCGCCACAGCCGGTCCTGGGCACAGCGGGTGGTAGTCAACGACCCGGCCCATCTGGCCACGGCGCAGGCGCTGCGGCGCGAGTTCGCCGCCCGACGCGAGGCCGGCGCCCGCGCGGCTCGTCAGCATGCCGACGGCCACACCGTGGTCCTGCGGGCGCTGCCGGACTACGACGCCCTGTTCGGCGTCGACTTCGACCCCACACCCGACCTCGACCCGAATCCTGACACTGCGGAGGCGACACCGTCATGAGCCCGACCAGCGCTACTGCCGGCACGAATGGGACCCGCACCACCGCGACTAAGAGGTCGTTGCAGAAGTCCGGGAGCGGGTGCTGGGGGTGCGAGGAGCGGTGGGAGCATCGCAGCATGGCGAGGCCTCGGGTGACGACGAAGACGAAGATCTTCCGGATCGAGATCGTGTTGGTCGATGTCGAGCCGACCGTGCGACGGGTGGTCGAGGTTCCGGGTGAGGCCAGCCTCGCGGTCCTGCACGAGGTCGTGCAGGACGCGATGGGCTGGACCAACTCCCACCTGCACGAATTCGAGATCGACGGTGTCCGCTACGGGCTGCCTGATCCGGATTGGGACACCGGCACGCTCGACGAGGCCAAGACGAAGTTGTTCCGGGTGCTGGCTGCCGGTGATGACGCCGGCTACGTCTACGACTTCGGCGACAACTGGCACCACGTTTTGGTCGTCGACGCGGTCACCATCCCAGAGCCTGGGGTGCGGTACCCACGCTGTGTCGAGGGTCAGGGTGCGTGTCCGCCCGAGGATGTGGGCGGGGTGTTCGGCTACTCGGAGTTCGTCGACGCGCTCGCCGATCCCGATCATGCTGAGCACGCCGAGCGGGTCGAGTGGTGGGGCTCGGACCGGTTCGACCCACACCACTTCGACCTCGTCGCCACCGACCGAGCGCTGGAGCGTTTGGCCGGGGCGAGCGCGACGGCGCGGTCCTGATCCACCGCGAGGGGTCGTTCAGGGCAGACGGCGCAAACAGATCAACGCGCACGCCAGTTTCAGCAAGGCCTCGATGCTGGTGCGGGAGCGTTCGTAGCGCAGCCCGAGCCGCCGGAACGACAGCAGCCAGGCCATCGTGCGCTCCACGACCCACCGGACCCGGCCGAGCCGGGAGGAGTCTTCGACTCCGCGGCGAGCGATCCGCACCCCGATCCCGCGCCCGGTCAGGTAGCGGCGACACCGTGGATAGTCGTAGCCCTTGTCGGCGTGCAGCTTGCCGGGACGCCGCCGCGGGCGTCCGGCCTGGCCGCGCCGTTCGCGGACGCCGGGGTTGGTGTCGAGCAGCTCGGCCAGTATCCGGCTGTCGTGGGTGTTCGCGCCGGTCACGACCGCGTGCAGCGGCAGGCCGTTGCGGTCGCATAACACGTGGTACTTCGACCCGGCCTTCCCACGATCGGTCGGCGAGGGCCCCGTCTGTTCGCCGCGACGCTTGGCGCGCACGCTGACCGAGTCCACCGCAGCTCGCGACCAGTCCAGAACCCCGGCCTGGCCGAGCCGATCGAGCACTACTCGGTGCAGCTCATCCCAGACCCCCGCCCGCTGCCAGTCGCGTAGCCGTCGCCAGCAGGTGGTCCCTGATCCACAGCCCAACTCGGGCGGCAGGTCGTTCCAGCCGATCCCCGTGGTCAGCACGAACACGATCCCCGCCAGCGCGGCCCGGTCCGGTACTGGTGGCCGGCCGGTCCGCGCGCCTCGCCGACGTGGCCGAGGACGGGGAAGCAGCGGCTCAATCAGCTCCCACAGCTCGTCGGTGACCAGTCGTTCGACCGTCGATGCCCTTGCCATCAACTCTGAGCATCACCCGACCAGGTCCATCTACATAGGACCAACACGCCCCGACTTCTGCAACGACCTCTAAGACGACCGGCTCGGACGGGTTGGGCGCTCAGCTGGCCTACCTGACCCGGGCGTTGAAGGTCCCCACGATCGCGGCCTGCTGGGAGCAGATGGCCGAACAGGCCCGGGACCAGAACTGGTCCCACGAGGAGTTCCTCGCCGCGCTGCTGGCCCGCCAGGTCGCCGACCGCGAAGCCGCCGGGACCACGATGCGGATCCGGACCGCGCACTTCCCGCAGGTCAAAACGTTGGAGGACTTCAACCTCGACCACCTGCCCTCCCTGCGTCGCGACCTGCTCGCTCACCTGGCCACGGGCACGTTCGTGTCGAAGGCGGAAAACGTGATCCTGCTCGGACCACCCGGGATCGGGAAGACCCACCTCGCGATCGGGCTCGGGGTCAAAGCCGCCCAGGCCGGGCACTCGGTCCTGTTCGACACCGCCTCCAACTGGATCGCCCGCCTCGCCGCGGCCCACCACACCGGCACCCTCGAGGCCGAGCTGAAGAAGATCCGCCGTTACCGGCTGATCATCATCGACGAGGTCGGTTACATCCCGTTCGACCAGGACGCGGCGAACCTGTTCTTCCAGCTCATCGCCTCCCGCTATGAGCAGGCCTCGGTGATGGTCACCTCGAACCTGCCCTTCGGGCGGTGGGGCGAGACGTTCTCCGACGACGTCGTCGCCGCAGCGCTGATCGACCGCCTGGTCCACCACGCCGAAGTGTTGACCCTGTCCGGGGACTCCTACCGCACCCGCGCCCGCCGCGAACTCCTCGCGAAAGACCGCAGCAGCGCAAGCTGACCAGGCACCCTCATAGCTAGTGCCGCGTCCGGGAACGTTGGGGACGTAATCGTGTCGGCTTGATCCGTCCCGGTCTGGCGCAGGAGGCTGTGCGCCGGAGGTGATGGCCGTGGCGCGACAGCCGGAGGTGTTCGTCCGGGGACTGACCCCGGACGAGGCCCAGCGATTGGTCAGGATCACGCGCACGGCGCGGGACCGGGTCCGGTTGCGGCGGGCGGGGATCGTGCTGGCCTCGGTGCAGGGCCGGACCGCGACCGAGGCCGCGATGATGTTCGCGGCGAAGCCGCAGTACGCGCGGGAGGTGATCCACGCGTTCAACCAGCAGGGCTTCGCCGCTTTGGACCCAAAATGGAGCGGGGGCCGACCCCGTAGGTTCGGTCCCCACGTCCGTGAGCTGATCTGCCGGGTCGCTCGCACCCCGCCCCAGCAGGTCGGGTTGCCGTTCACCACCTGGAGCCTGGCCAAGCTGGTCGAACACCTCGCCGCCGCACACCGGGTCGTGATCAGCGTCGAGACCGTCCGCCAGGTCCTGCGTGACGCCGGGGTCCGCTGGCAGGCCACGAAGACCTGGAAGGCCAGCCGGGACCCGCGGTTCGTGGAGAAGATGAACCGGATCCTCGACCTCTACGACCGCGCCGCCGACGGTCGCCTCGAACCGGGTGCGCGGGTGATCTGTGTCGATGAGTTCGGGCCGCTGAACCTGCTGCCCCGCCCCGGTCGGGGCTGGTTCCCGATCCGGCGCCCGGCCCGGCTACGGGCCACCTATAGCCGTCACAGCGGGGTCCGGCACATGTTCGCCGGTCTGGACCTGGCCTCCGGGCAGCTGTTCTACCGGCTCCGTGACCGCAAACGCGGCCGCGAGTTCCTCGACTTCCTCCGCCAGCTGCGCCGCCGTTTCCCCACCGGCGGTCTGCACGTGGTCTGCGACAACTTCTCCCCGCACCTGCGCACCGATGTCGCGCACTGGTGCCACGACCACGACGTCGAGCTGGTGCTCACCCCCACGAACGCGTCCTGGCTGAACTGGATCGAGTCGGAGTTCACCGCGCTGCGCTACTTCACCCTCGACGGCAGCGACTACCCCTCCCACACCGCCCAGGAAGCCGCGATCGCCGGCTACATCCGCTGGGCCAACCGCCACGCCCGACCCAAGAAACACTTCGCGCCCGAGTCCAAGATCCGCAGGCCGGATTACCTACCCAACATTGCCTGACGAGGCACTAGGGCGTGTCTCCCATATGGGTGTCCGGACTGCCGGCAGGATGAGCCGGTGAGTTCGTCGAGGTTCGCGCTGCTCTCGGATGCTCAGTGGCAGTTGATCGGGCCGCTGCTGCCCTCCAACGCCGGGCGGCGTGGGCACCCGTTCGGCGAGGATCGCCGCGTGGTGGAGGGGATCATCTTCCGATACCGAACCGGGATCCCCTGGCGAGATCTGCCGCGGGAGCAGTTCGGGCCCTGGCAAACGGTGTGGAAGCGACACCGCCGCTACGCCGCTGACGGCACCTGGGACACCGTGCTGGCCGCACTGTTGGCCCAGGCCGACGCCAAGGGCGAGATCGACTGGACGGTGTTGACAGGTGTCGGTGGACGCCACGATCAACCGGGCGCACCAGCACGCCACGAACACCACCCGCCCCGAGCAGGACACAGGGGGCACGGTCGAACTACACGAAATCCCCTGACGGGTTCATGCCCAGCCCGCTCGGCGGACCGCGAGAACCCGCAGGTCACGGCATCGGCCGTTCCCGTGGCGGGCTGACGACGAAGATCCATGCCGCGGTCGACCGGCGGGGCCGGCCGCTGGCGGTGGTGGTGACCGGCGGGCAGCGCAACGACGGCGCCATGCTCGAGCAGGTCCTGGCCGACATCCGCGTCCCCCGCCTCGGCGCGGGACGGTCCCGCACCCGACCCGACGCCGTGGTGGCCGACCGGGCCTACTCATCCGGGGTCAACCGGCGCGCACTGGCCCGCCGCTCGATCACCACCGTCATCCCGCAGAAACGCGACGAGATCGCCGCCCGCAAACGCCGCGGCTGCGGTTCCCCCGAGATCGTGGAGGGTTCTTATGCCGCGTCTCGGGTGAGGGCGGCGTTCTCGTAGTTGATCGGTGAGAGCCCGGCGGCGGCACTGTGTCGCCGCCGGTGGTTGTAGAAGCCGTAACACCAGTCGATGACCGCCGCCCGCGCCCTACTGATGGTGTCGAAGTCGTTGCGGGACAGCACTTCCCACTCCAGGCTGGAGAAGAACGCCTCCGCCGCGGCATTGTCGAAACACGACCCGACCCGGCCCATCGACTGACGGATGTCGAGCCGCCGACACAGAGCGGTGAACGCGCCCGCGGTGTAGGTCGACCCGCGGTCGGTGTGGAAGATCACCCCGGCGATTCGGTCCGCCCCGCCGCGGGCCGCCACCGCCATCCGGATCGCCGCACACGCCAGCTCGGCGTTCGGGTGCAGCCCCGTGGCCGCGCCGAGCAGCCGCCGCGAGTACAGGTCGATCACCGTGGCCAGATACAACTTCCCGGCCGCGGTGGGGATCTCGGTCATGTCCCCGACCCATCTGCGGTTCGGCTCGGCCGCAGTGAAACCCCGACGAAGCAGGTCCGGGAACTTCGGCGCCGTGCGGTCCTGGCGGGTCAGCCCGTTGTGCCGCTTGATCCGGCGGGCGACCAGGCCCTGGCGGCGCATCGAGTCCGCCACGGTCTTCTCCGACACCCGCCATCCGGCCTCACACAGGTCGGCGTGCAGACGGGGTGAGCCGTGTAGCCGCTGGGCGTCGTCGAACGCCACGGCCACGGCGGCGTCCAACGCGCAGCGGCGCTTCTCGGTCGCGGTGGCACCACCGTCGGAACGCGCGGCGCGGTCGAGCCACTTGTACAACCAGGAGATCGACACCCCCAACAGGGCGCAGGCCAGCGTGTGCGGCACCCGGTGGAAGGTGAGCCGCGGTCAACGACGGATACGACCCGGTTGAACCCGAGTCCGACCAGCTCGTCGTGCAGCGTCGACGCCCACAGATGTGGGTCCTCACCCAGCCGCAGCCGGCAGTACTCCAGGAACGGCTCGGTCAGGGTCGGTTCCCGGCGGACCCGCCGCTCGGGGACCCGTGCGCCGGACAAGTACGCGCGGATGGTCTTGCGGTCATGGCCCAGATGCCGGGCGATCGCTGAGATCGTCCAGCCCTGCTCCCGAAGCGCGTGCGCTTCCACATCAGCCTCCCAGGACAACACCCGGGCCTCCCACCACTCCGCCGGTGCTCACTCATCACCGGCAGCTCAGCGGCAAGCCCTGACTCGGTCTCGACGCCACGCCGGGACCCGTGCTCAACCTGTGGACGTTGATCTAGCAGAACTGGGGAGATTCAATTAGCGCCATCACTGCACAGGTCACCGGCTCGCCAGCTCGGCGTCTGCACCCACACAACCAGGCCCCTGAGCTGCCGGAACGGCAGGTTGAAAAGGGCTCAGTGCCCGACCCGCGACGAGCTCGCGGAGTCCGTCATGCCCTGTTGCCGGTGCTGGTGCTGGCTGCGTGCGCGGTGCTGGCCGGTGCCCGCTCGTTCACCGCGATCGCCGAACACGCCCGTGACGTCGGCGCCGGCGTGCTGGTCGAACTCGCCGACCGGCTCGCCATCGACCCGGAACACGCGGCGCTGGTGGTACCACACGAGTCGACGATCCGCCGGCTGCTCCAGCAGCTCGATCCCGCCGCGCTGGAAGCAGCCCGGGGGTCCTGGACCAGCGCGCAGCTGGGTACACGACCGACCGGTGTCGATCGGCCCCGTCGAGAACAGCGACCGGTCTGGGCACTGGACGGCAAGACCGTGCGCGGCGCCCGTACCCCCGACGGACTCCCACATCTGGTGTCGGTGATCGATCAGGCCAGCGGCGTCGTGCTGGCCCAGACCCAGGTCCCGGCCAAGGCTGCGGAGCTGACTGCCGCCGTGACCGTGCTGTCCGGACTGGACCTGCATGGCGTCGTCGTGACCGCAGATGCCCTGCACACTCAGCGCACGCACGCCGATTACCTGTATGAACGTGGCGGGCACTACGTCATGACGGTCAAGGCCAACCAGCCCGGTCTGCTCGCCCGGCTGCGCCGGATCCCGTGGTCGGCGGTCGGACCGTGCACGCAACAACGCGCTCGTGGACACGGCCGGATCGAGACCCGCACGATCAGCGTGGTCGCCCTGGATCCGTGTCCGGACGGCGGGGGCGAGTTCTTCCCGCACGCCGCTCAGGCGATCAGAGTGATCCGTCGGCGCCGCCCGCTGCGACCCGGCGGGCGCTGGAGGGTGGTCACCGTCTACGCGATCACCAGCCTGGGCGGCGCGGACGCTGATCCGGCGCTGCTCGCCGGCTGGATCCGCGGGCACTGGGGCATCGAGAACCGGCTGCACTGGGTCCGCGATGTCTCCTTCGACGAGGACCGATCAGCAGTGCGTACCGGCGCCGGGCCACAGACCATGGCCGCGCTGCGGAACCTGGCCATCACCGCGCTACGCCTGGACGGGGTCACCAACATCGCCGCCGCACTGCGCCACCACGCCCGCGACGCCTCCCGGGCCCTGCACACCTACAAGATCACGTGACTTTGCCGGGACCCTGGGTTCACGCCTACAACCTGATCTTCTCAAACACGCTCTGAGAACACCTCAGTGACCAGGCGACCCGGCAACCAGCCAGAGACCTACAGGGCAGCGACACACCCCGCTAAGTTACTGAGCCCTTTTCAACCTGCCGTTCCGGCAGCTCAGGGGCCTGGTTGTGTGGGTGCAGACGCCGAGCTGGCGAGCCGGTGACCTGTGCAGCTGTGGTCAGAGCAGTTGCGCTGCAACCTTCGCGATCTCCTGACGCAGAAGCTCGCTGGTCAGGTTGAAAAAGGCTCACTGAGCCTTTGCCAACCTGGTCAGGTGTTGACGATCATGAGGGTCTGAACTGCGGCGATGAGCTGTCCGGCCCGGTTCGGGCTGGAGCGGATCTTGCGCAGGATCTTCCAGTTCTTCAGCTCGGCGTTGACCCGCTCACCGGGTCCGCGGCGGCGTGAGTGAGCGGCGTTGACCTCGCGCTGGTTGTGCGACAGCGGGCGGAACCGGCCGGTGTCGGGGTCCTTGCGTCGCCGCCGGTGCGGGACCGCGACCGTCGGGCCGGCGCCCTGATATGCGGTGTCGGCAGCCGCCCGGATCCGGTGCTCGGTCAGGGCGTCGATGATGCCGTGCTCGCGGGCGGCGCCTATGTCGTGGCGGGCTCCGGGAAGCGGCGGGGAGATCCACACCAGCCGGCCGGCGGGGTCGGCGATGACCTGGACGTTGAGTCCGTGGCACTTGTGCTTGCCGGAGTAGAACCCGCGGTCATAGCCCGAGGCCATCCCGACGCGGTCGATGCGCAGCAGGGTGCCGTCGAGGATGACGAACGCTTTCCCGATGGCGACGTCGATCGCCTGCTCCAGGGTCGGGGCCATCGCCGCGAGCAGCTCGATCGCCTCGCGCAGGTAGCGGTAGACCGTCGAGGTCCCGACCCGGAAACCGCAGGCGAGGTCGGTGTAGGTCTCGCCCTTGCGCAGGTGGGCGACCACGAGCAGGGCCTGGCGGCCGCACGTCAGCTTCCGCCACCGGGTCGCCCGCTGGTTGCGGTGCGCGCGCAGCGCGTCAGAGAGTACGTGCAGGGCACGGCTGGACACGGTCATCCCGGACGGGTAGGACAGCACCTTGAAGCTCCTGGTCGGACGGTTTCGATCTCAGCAATCGCCCGTCTACCAGGAGCTTCACCCATCCGAGGGCACGCCACGCCGTAGCCGCCCTGACGAGCCCGAACACCAGGTTGGCAAAGGCTCACTGTCCGAGACCGAGTTCCGACTGTCCCAGCTCGCCGCGTGGCAGCAGACGTTCGACGAACTCGCTGCGACCTGTGCGAGCGGGCCGGCCTGCCCGCTCGGCTCCGACCCGGTCCGGGCGACCGATGCCTTCCACACACTCGTCCGCCCGTTGCAGGAGCGACCCGCGCCTACCACCGACGGACGGGGGCTGAGCTACGCCGACGCCGTGCGGGCCACGTCGCTGTCCTTGTTCTCCCCGATCTCGCGCCAGGCGCTGCTGCAGGGCCTGCGTGAACTCGCGACCGGGCGCGGTGACACCCTGCTCGCCCTACGCGACGCCGTCGTCGGGCGAGGGCCGGACGGCCGTTACGGCGGTGCAATCCATATGGAAGCGAACCTAGCGATCCGTTGCATGGACAACCCGCGCCGCAGCGCCGGCGAGCAGGCCGAGTTCCGTGACCGCGCCTACGCTGCGGCCCCGTTCCTCGACCCCGGTGGCAGCGCGCGGCCGACCCACTACGAATGTGCAGCGTGGCCCGAGCCCGTCAGCAGGCCGCTTCCCTGGTTGACCGGAAACGCCGAGGTGCCGCCGACGCTCACCGTCTCCGTCACCGGCGACCCTGGCACGCCCCACAAGGGCGGGATCACCGTGGCCGAGCGCCTCCGCGGGAGTCTGCTGACTGTCGAGGGAGCCCAGCACGGAGTTGCGTTCGTGGCCGGGAACCTGTGCGTCGACGACGCCGTAGCCACGTATCTGATCGACTTGCGTACCCCACCGACCGGGGCCCACTGCACCATCTGATGTGTCGGGCCCCGGTAGCGGTCACAGCCCGCGGCGAGTGCGAGTGCTGTGCCCTGGGCAAGAGCGTTGTTCACCAGGTGCACGGCGACGCCGGGCCACACCGAATCGCTGCGGCGACGCAGCTCGCCGGTAACCAGGCCGACGATCAGCGCCGTGACCAGCGCGGCGTTGATTCCGTGCATCACGGCAAAGATCACCGCGCTGCCCAGGACACCGACGAGTGCGCCGTAGCGCAGCAGGACGGTGGCGACCACACCGCGGAAGACGAGTTCCTTCCCGAGAGGCGTGAGGACGGCCAGGAACAGCAGCGACAGCAGGACCGACCAGAGCCCAGCGCCGCGGGCATCGGTGAAGGGCTGCTGGACGTTCTCCGGCGCCATTCCAAGCGCGAACAGCACGACACCCAACACCCGGCTGAGCACGAAGGTGAGCAAGCCGCCTGCGACGCCGAGCAGGATCCAGCGTGCAGAGGTGCGGACGACCCCGAAGTCCGCGGCTGAACGCAACCGCAGCGACACCGCGACGACGAAGCCCGCGACACCCGCTACGCTGGACAGAGCGGCGAGCAGCAGGCCGAGCGCCAGCGGTCGCAGGCCCAGCTGCTGCAACAGGTACCCGATCCCGTACGCCACGGGGCGAACGACGCCAGCGCGACGACTAGGGCATGTCTCCCAATAGGCGTGACCAGGTGATGCAGGCGCTGAGGACGGTGGCGGCGCGATAGGTGATGGCGAGTTTGTCGTAGCGGGTGGCCAGCCCGCGCCACTGCTTGGTCAGGGCGAAGTGGCGTTCCACGACGTTGCGGCCCTTGTAGGTCTCAACGTCGAGTCCGGGTGGTCTGCCGCCGAGGGAGCCGCGGCGTTTGCGGGCGGCGATCTCGTCGCGTTTCTGCGGGATGACGGTGGTGATCGAGCGGCGGGCCAGTGCGCGCCGGTTGACCCCGGATGAGTAGGCCCGGTCGGCCACCACGGCGTCGGGTCGGGTGCGGGACCGTCCCGCGCCGAGGCGGGGGACGCGGATGTCGGCCAGGACCTGCTCGAGCATGGCGCCGTCGTTGCGCTGCCCGCCGGTCACCACCACCGCCAGCGGCCGGCCCCGCCGGTCGACCGCGGCATGGATCTTCGTCGTCAGCCCGCCACGGGAACGGCCGATGCCGTGACCTGCGGGTTCTCGCGGTCCGCCGAGCGGGCTGGGCATGAACCCGTCAGGGGATTTCGTGTAGTTCGACCGTGCCCCCTGTGTCCTGCTCGGGGCGGGTGGTGTTCGTGGCGTGCTGGTGCGCCCGGTTGATCGTGGCGTCCACCGACACCTGTCAACACCGTCCAGTCGATCTCGCCCTTGGCGTCGGCCTGGGCCAACAGTGCGGCCAGCACGGTGTCCCAGGTGCCGTCAGCGGCGTAGCGGCGGTGTCGCTTCCACACCGTTTGCCAGGGCCCGAACTGCTCCCGCGGCAGATCTCGCCAGGGGATCCCGGTTCGGTATCGGAAGATGATCCCCTCCACCACGCGGCGATCCTCGCCGAACGGGTGCCCACGCCGCCCGGCGTTGGAGGGCAGCAGCGGCCCGATCAACTGCCACTGAGCATCCGAGAGCAGCGCGAACCTCGACGAACTCACCGGCTCATCCTGCCGGCAGTCCGGACACCCATATGGGAGACACGCCCTAGGGCGAAGGTGGTCAGCATGATCACCCGGACCCCCGCGGACGCCGGGTCGGCGGTGATCCGGCGCAGCGCGGCGAGGCCGTCGGTGCCCGGCATCCGGATATCCATCAGCACCACGTCCGGCCGCTGTGCGCCGACCAGTTCCACCGCCGCCGCGCCGTCGGCGGCCTCCCCGACGACCGTCAGGTCCTCCGCACAGTCGACGACGGTGCGGATCCCCGCCCGGATCAGCGGCTGGTCGTCGGCCAGCAGGACCCGGACCGGCGTCACGACACGGCCCCGGGCACCGGCAGGTCGGCCGCGACGCGCATGCCGCCGGAGTCCGCGCCGCCCACGACGAGCGTCCCGCCGACCGCCGCGGCACGTTCCCGCATCCCGAGGATCCCCCGTCCCTCCGGACGCGCTCCCGGACCGGGTCCGTCGTCGGACACCCGGACACGCACGCAGCCGGCGTCGTAGCGGATCTCGACCACCGCCGACGCACCCGGCGCGTGCCGCATCGTGTTGGTCAGCGACTCCTGCACGATCCGGTACACCGCCACGATCCGGTACACCGCGCGCTCGGTGCCGGGTGGCACGACCGGCCGCCGCCCGGTCGTCCGGAACCCGACCCGGGTGCCGCCGAGTTCCGCCTCCGCCACCAGCCGGCCGACGTCCGGTGACGTCTCCGGGTCCCCGGTACCGGAACCGGTCCGGAGCAGGTCGATGGTGGCGCGCAGCTCGGACAGCGCCTGGCGGTTCGTCCGGACGACCGCCGTCAGGCACTCCCTGGCGTGCTCCGGATCCCGGTCGAGCACGGTCAGCGCCGCCCCCGCCTGCACACCGATCACGGTGAGGTTGTGCGCAACGACGTCGTGCACCTCGCGGGCCAGCTCCAGCCGTTGCTCCCCCTGCTCCCGCCTGCGGGTCTCGGCCCGGGCCGTGGCCGCCGCCCGCGACCGGGCCCGCACGGCGGACAGCCAGACCGGGACCACCAGCCAGCCGGCGAAGCCCGCCGCCAGGGGGAGCAGCGACTCCCAGCGGTTCGTCGACACCACCGACGGCAGCTCGGCGAGCAGCCACGCCGCGGCGGCCCCGCCCACCCCGGCCAGGACGCCCCGGGTCCCGACCGCACCGGCGAAGGCGAACGCGGTCACCGAGACGGCGAGGAAGACCGGGCCGTAGGCGTAGTCGAGCACGAGGTACCCGGCGACGATCCCGACCGTCACCGCGAACGCCGCCCGCGGCCGGTGTCCACGGACCGCGACCGCCGCCACGGCGAGGACGAGCAGGGCGAGACCGAGCACGTCCAGCGGACGCTGCGGCGGCACCTGCCGCTGCTGGGCCGCGAGCGACCCGGCGACCAGCACGACGAGCAGCCCGACCGGCAGCAGGGCCGGGCGGGCCCACCGGAGGCGCGATGCCGTCACGGGACCCGACCCTAGGCGCGTCCGGCCGTCGTGTCGTCGGCCCGGCGGCGTACGCCGCCCACCGTAGGGCCGTCGCGGTGCCCGGCCCCTCCCCCGGGACCGGGCACCGCGGACCGCACTCAGCCGGTACGGCCGGGCAGTGTGAACGACGGCGCGGCCGCGGCCGGCTTCGACGCGTTCGTCTGCCGGTAGGTCTGCAGCCAGGGGGCCGGGGCGCCCGGGAGCCCGGCGTCGTCGGACGGGTCGTCGAGCGCGAGGGTCAGTCGCGCGTCGCGCACCGTCACCGTCTCCCGCGACGGCGTCACCAGCCAGTCGTTGGCGTACGGGACGCCCGGCTCGACGGTGCCGATCTGCACCGCCAGGACGTGCCCGGCCGGCAGCGTCCAGTCCGTCGAGCGCAGCTCCACCGCGGTCGCGCCCGGCCGCAGTGCCGAGACCTGCTCGTCGAACACGACCGCCGTCCCGTCCGGCGCGACGTCGTGCAGGCGGACGAAGACGTTGCCGTGGCCGTGGGCGTCCAGCGCCACCCGCGGGGTACCGGTGATCCGGGTCGCGGCCGGCACCGGCTCGGACCGCGCGACGAACGCGTTGCGCGGACCGGCGGGCAGGCCGTCGTCGACGTAGGAGCCGCCGCCGAGGCCGACCGTCGCCGTGCGGTCGGACACCGGCCAGGTGTCCTGGGCACGCCAGGCACCGGTGCTGTCCTGGATCGCCACCGGCGGGTACGCCACCGGCGGTGCGATGCCCTTCAGGTGCTCGTCGTAGAACGACAGCGCCTCGTCGAACCAGCCCTCCCGGCCGGTCTCCAGCCGCCCGTCCGGGGTGCGGTCGTTGCCCCGCTTGTGGTCCCACTGCCCCAGCCAGGCGCGCTGCGGGCCCTCGTGGCCGGCGAGGAACTCCTCGATGCCCTCGGCCTCGGTGTTCCACTCCAGGAAGCCCTGGGTGACGAACAGCGGGGTGCTCGTGCCCTTCGCCCGCTCCGGCAGGTCGCGCACCCGCCAGGTCTCGGAGTCCTCGTTCGGGTCCATGTAGGTCGCGGTGTTGACCACCGTGCACTCCGGGTGCGGCCCGGTCGGGCCGTCGTAGCCGGCGTTGGCCAGGTAGCGCGGGTCGTCGTCGGGCATCTGCGGCAGCGTCGCGATCGTGTTGTAGACCTCGGACACCGAGCTGATCGTCGTGCGGGGGACGCCGCCGGAGCGCATGTTCCGGTAGATGTCCCAGATCGGCTCCATCGCGATGACGCCCTTCAGCGCCGGGTGGTCCAGGGTGCTCCCCACCAGCGCCGTCACCGCGTCCTGGGACTTGCCGTACATGCCGACCGAGCCGGTCGACCACGGCTGCGCCGCCGCCCAGCCGATCGCCGCGGACACGTCGGCCCGCTCCCCCGGGCCGGCGAGCAGCTCGGCGCAGCCGGCGGATCCGCCGTACCCGCGGGTGTCGACCAGGACGAGTGCGTAGCCCCGGTCCAGCAGACCGCCCTCGGTGACCAGGTCGGTGAACCGCCCGGACGGGCCGGTGTGCGCGAAGCCCTCCACCGTCATCTCCCCGGAGTGCCCGAAGTAGGCGCCGGCCGAGAGGATCGCCGGCACCTTCTGCCCCTCGGCGAGCCCCTCCGGGAGCAGCACGTCGGCGTGCAGCTCGACGCCGTCGGCCGACGGGAAGTAGTGCTGGGTCCAGACGGCCCCCTCGGGCACCCGGTCGTTCTGCGCGTGCGTGACGCCCTCGGTCGCCGTGGCCACCGCGCCGGTGGCCGCCGGGGTGGCGGCGCAGCCGGCGAGCAGGCCGACGACGAGCACCGCGGCGGCCGCGACCGCCAGTGTCACGGACCGCCCGCGGGGGCGCCCCCGTCCGTCCGACATCGTGGTCCCCCTCCGTCCGGGTCACCGCGGACGCGGTGATCACCCGTTCACCAGACACTCGGCCGCTGCGGCACACTCAACGATCGGCCGGAGTGATCCACGACACAGACGGTTCGGCGGGCCGGCGGGCTTGACCTTGACCCGAGGTCAACCCGGACAGTTCCGGTATGACCACCTCGCCGGAGCCCGGACCGACCCGGGGCGGGCTCACGATCGGGCAGGCCGCGGCCTTCGCCGGCGTCACGATCAAGACCATCCGGCACTACCACCGGTCCGGTCTGCTCGACGAGCCGCGCCGCGACCGCTCCGGCTACCGCCGCTACTCCTCCGCCGACCTGTACCGGCTGGTGCAGGTCCGCACGCTGGCCGAGGCCGGGGTGGCACTCGCCGAGATCGGGGACCTGCTCGACGCCGATCCCGAGGCGTTCGCCGACACCGTCGCCGACGTCGGACGCCAGCTCGACGACCGGATCGCCGCTCTGCTGGCCCGCCGCGAGCTGCTGCACCGGCTGGCCGACGGCGACCGGGCGCTGCTGCCCGACCGGGCCTGCGCCGTCCTCGAACGGTTCACCGCGCTCGGCTTCCGGCCCGACTACGTGGCCGCCCAGCGCGAGGCGCTCGTGCTCGCCAGGGCCCTGGCACCGGTGTTGTTCGACGCCCACGTGGCCCAGCTGGAGCAGCGGCTGGGCGACCCCACCTACGTCGAGCTGCAACAACGCAGCTGGGACGCGATGGCCTGGGCACCCGAGGACCCGCGGCTGCCCGGGCTCGCCGACGCGCTCGCGGAGAACCTGCTCTCCGACCGCGCGCTGCTCCAGGCGCACGCCGCCGTCTTCGCCACCCCGGACGCCGTCACCCGCTACGGGCTGGTCAACAACCACCGGGCCGACCTGATGCCGACCCTCGCCCGGCTCACCGAGCTGGTCGAGGACCGGTTGCGCGCGGCGGGGCTCCCCGTCCCGCGCCAGTGACCCACCGCCGTCCCACCACACAGGAGCGTCCGATGCGCCACCCGTCCACCGATCTGCGCGGCCTGCCCACCGACCGCGACGCCGGGCCGTTCGACCCGCCGCGGGCGATCACCCGGCTGCGGGAGACGCGACCGGTCAGCCCGCTCGTGTTCCCCGACGGCCACGAGGGCTGGGTCGTCACCGGCCACGAGGCCGTCCGCTCGCTGCTGGCCGACCGGCGGTTCAGCTCGCGGCTGGACATCGGCCCCCTGCACGAGGCCATCGAGATCCCCGGGATGCCGGTCGCCACCGAACCGTCCCCGCAGGTCCCCGGCCTGTTCATCGCGATGGACCCGCCGGACCACACCCGGCTGCGGCGCCGGCTCACCGGGGCCTTCACCGTGCGGCGGATGCGGCTGCTCACCGAGCAGATCGACGCCGTCGTCGAGGACCGGCTGGACGCGATGGCCCGGCTCGTCCCGCCGGTCGACCTGGTCGGCGAGTTCGCCCTGCCGGTGCCGTCGCTGGTCATCTGCGCGCTGCTCGGCGTCCCCTACGACGACCGGGACCACTTCCAGACCCACTCCGCGCGCTTCCTCGACACCGGCCTGACGGTCGAGGAGAAGATCGAGTCCTACCTGGCGCTCACCGGCTACCTGCGCGAGCTCGTCACCCGCAAGCGCGCCGACCCGGCCGACGACATCCTGTCCGACCTCGCCCGCCAGGACGACCTCGAGATCGAGGAGCTGACCGGCGTCGCGTTCCTGCTGCTGCTCGCCGGGCACGAGACGACCGCCAACATGCTGGGGCTCGGCACGCTCGCCCTGCTCGAGCACCCGGACCAGCTGGCCGACCTGCGCGCGGACCCGGAGCTGATGCCCGGGGCCGTCGAGGAGCTGCTGCGCTACCTGTCCATCGCCGACCTCTTCTACCGCTACACGACCGAGGACGTCGACCTCGGCGGGGAGACGATCCCCGCCGGGTCCACCGTCGTCGTGTCCCTGCTGGCGGCCAACCGCGACCCGCTGCGCTTCACCGACCCGGACACCCTCGACATCCGCCGCAACGCCCGCGGCCAGCTGTCCTTCGGGCACGGCGTGCACCAGTGCCTCGGCCAGCAACTGGCCCGGACCGAGATGCGCGCCGGGTTCACCGGACTGTTCCGGCGGTTCCCGGACCTGCGGCTCGCCGTCGACGTCGCCGAGGTGCCGCTGCGGACGAACATGCGGCTCTACGGCGTGCACTCGCTACCCGTGACCTGGCACCAGGTGCTCGGTCCGGACGGCGTGCGCGGCCCGGTAGATCAGTGACCGGGCGTGGTGGACCGCAGCCGGCTCCCGCGGTGAACGGCCCAGCGTGATCCCGAGGCCCTCGGGGGCCACCGCCGGGTCGAAGAGCGCAGGCTCCGCGACGGCCTCGTCGACCACCTCGTCCAGCACCAGCTCGCCGACGGTGCGGAACGGGTACTCCGGCTCCGGCCAGGACCGGGTCGGGACGACCGCGGCCAGGTTCGCGTCCGCGTCGGCACCCAGCGGGTGGAGCTGGAGCTGCAGCAGCGCCCGCACCCCGCCCTGCTCCGCCCGCCGGCTCAGGTCGTCGCGCAACGCCGTCGGCGGGCGGGGATCGGCGGGATCGCGCTCCAGCCCGGCCGGTGGCAACGGCCGCCCCCCGGGCTCCGGGTGCGCGGTGTCCGGCACGTCCGCACCGGGGACCAGCCGGTAGCGCACGAGCCAGGGGCGCCCGGTCGCGTCGACGAGGACCCGGGGCACCTGGGAGTGGTAGTGGTGCCGGTCCAGCCCGAGCGCGCCGTCACGGACCTGTTCCCACAGCAGCGCGGCCGTGTCGTCGGGCAGGGTGCGGACGAGCTCGGCGCGGCCCGTCGCGTCGGTGAGCGCGAAGGCCACGAACGCCGCCGGGTCGCGGACGAACAGCCGGGGCCCGGTGTTGAGCGTCAGCGCGAACGGGGACCGGCCCGGTTCCGTGGGGTCCTCGGGGTCCAGCCAGCGCAGCGAGACCCCGCGGACGCCGGGGACGAGATCGTCGGGGGACATGCCGCTGCTGTAGCGGGCGAGCACCGGGTGGCTGCGGCCCGCGGCGAGGAACGGGTGGACGGGCACCCCGGGCGCGTCGACGAACCGCAGGGTGCCCCGCAGCACCGCGGCCCGGCCGTGGAACAGCCTGCGGCGGGTCTCCCGTCCGGACGCGGTCACCGCGGAGAACGCGGCGACCAGCTCCCGGAACTCGGTGTCGACGTCGTGCAGCCGGGGGTCGTCCGGGCCGGTGCAGAGCCGGAGCCCGGGCACCTCGTCGTCGCGCGTCGTCACCGGTCGTGCCTCCCGGCGTCCGGGCCGCTCGTCACTGGTTCGGTCGGCCGCATCCGGCGCGTCCCTCCGTCGTGGCGGTGCCGCTCCGAGGTCGACACTCTCCGTCACCATGTCGGGTCGCGCGCCACGAACGGGGCCCGTGACGGGGTCGCGAACGTCGCACCGAGGGTGATCCCTCACGATTCGCCCATCGATCGGCCGCACCGCCCGCGGGACGCACGCATGACCGGGGTCACCACGGCTTGAGCATGCCGTTGCGGCACACCCTCTACTGGGCCGCGGACCGACCGACAACCGATTCCCGAGGGAGATCACCATGACCCGCCCCGCCACGATCGCCGTCGAGGACTTCCTGCGTCCGCCCGAGCGCACCGGGGCCTCGATCTCACCGGACGGCACCCGGCTCGCCTACCTCGCGCCGTGGAAGAACCGGCTCAACGTCTGGATCGCCGATCTCGACGGCGACACCGAGCCGCGCTGCGTCACCGCCGACGAGGTCCGGACCGTCCAGGACTACCGCTGGACCCACGACCCGCGCTGGATGCTCTACCTGCAGGACGACGGCGGCGACGAGAACTGGCACCTGTACCGGATCGACCTCGACTCCCCCGACGCGGACGCCGTCGACCTGACCCCGTTCCCGGGCGCCCGGGTGCTCGACGTCGTCCTCCCGCCGGCCCGGCCGGGCGTCGCGCTGCTGCAGCTCACCGGCCGCGTCTCGGCCGCCGTCGAGCTGCACGAGCTGACCGTCGCGACCGGCGAGCTGACCCTGCTCACGCCGGCCGAGGACAGCACCGGCGGCACCGGCGGCACCGGCGACGTGTCCGACGTCAAGGGCTGGCACCACGTCGACGGCGCAACGATGCTCGCCGAGCGCTACACCGCCGACGGTGACATCGAGCTGCTGCGCGTCGACGGCTCCGGTTCGCACCCGATCACGACCTTCGACGGCGACGACTACCCGATCGGCGTCTACCCGTTCGAGGTCACGCCGGACGGGTCCGGCCTGTGGATCGGCTCCAACCGCGGCACCGACCGCACCCGGCTGGCCCGGCTCGACCTGCGGACCGGGGAGGAGACCGAGATCGACAGCCACCCCGTCCACGACCTGGACGTGCGTGGCCTGGTCTTCAGCGGCCTCCCCTCACCGCTGATCCGGCACCGGCACACCGGCGAGCTGCTCGGGGTCCGCTACCTCGGCGAGCGGCAGGTGATCCATCCGCTCGACCCGCACTTCGCCGAGGTCCTGCCGCACCTGGAGGCGCTGTCCGACGGCGACCTGGCCACGGTCTCCTCCGACCGCGACGGCCGTCGCTGGGTGGTCTCCTTCACCCACGACCGGGACCCGGGCGTCACCTGGCTCCACGACCACTCCACCGGCGAGTCCCGGCTGCTGTTCCGGCCGCACGGACACCTCGATCCCGCGGCGATGGCCCCGGTCACCCCGGTGACCGTGACCGCGCGGGACGGCCGGCCGCTGCCGTCGTACCTGACGCTGCCGGTCGGGGTGGAGCCGTCGCGGCTGCCGCTGGTGCTGCTGGTGCACGGCGGCCCGTGGACCCGGGACGCCTGGGCCGGTGACCGGTCCGTGCAGGTCTGGGCCAACCGCGGCTACGCGGTGCTGCAGGTCAACTTCCGCGGCTCGACCGGCTTCGGCAAGGCACACATGCAGGCCGGCATCGGCGAGCTCGCCGGCGCCATGCACGACGACCTGATCGACGCCGTCGACTGGGCCGTGGAGCAGGGCTACGCCGACCCCGAGCGGGTCGGGATCTTCGGTGGGTCCTACGGCGGCTACGCGACGCTGGTCGGCGTCACGTTCACCCCGGACCGGTTCGCCGCCGCCGTCGAGTACGTCGGGATCTCGGACCTGACCACGTTCATGCGCAGCCTGCCCGAGTTCGCCCGGCCCGGCCTGCGGATGAACTGGTTCCGCTACGCCGGGGACCCCGACGACCCGGCCCAGGCCGCCGACCTGCTCGCCCGCTCGCCGATCACCCGGGTCGAGGAGATCCGCACCCCGCTGATGGTCGTGCAGGGCGCGAACGACACCCGGGTGGTGCGCAGCGAGTCCGACCGGATCGTGGCGGCGCTGCGGGAACGCGACGTGGACGTCGAGTACCTGCTGTTCGACGACGAGGGCCACTTCATCGTCAACCCGGAGAACCTGCTGACGATGTTCCGTTCCGCGGAGCGGTTCCTCGGCCGGCACCTCGGCGGCCGGGTGCACGAGGAGTGAGAACCGTACTAGTCAGCTTTCCTTTTTGACCTAGTTCGCTTCTTCCTCCTGAGCGGTAGAGCTGCGGTCTTCCCGTCGATACGGTGTTCCTTGCGAACGATACGCCGTACCGACACGGGTCGGAGCCCGCGGCGAGACCGCGCTACCGCAGGAGGCCCCATGACGAGCCGCACCGCCCCGGCCGCGAGCGTCCCGCTCCGGACGGGGGGCCGCAGGTGAACCGGAACCCGACGCCGCCGCGCCCGTCCGTGCCGGATCCGCCGGCCCCGGCCGCCACCGCCCGGTTCGACCGGGTCGTGCCGGGACCGGTCCCGGCCGGACGCGAACGCGACTGGCGGCGCATCCGCGCCGCCTGGACGCTGGCCGTGCTGGCACCGGTGTGCGCGGAGCTGACCTTCACCGCCGTCGCGGTCCCGTTCACCTGGGTGCTGCTGCCGCTGCTCATGGTCATGTACGGCGCCGGGGTCCTGCTCGTCCGCGAGGCCGCCGTACGCGCCGGCGCCGGCTGGCCGAGCCTGGTGCTGCTCGGGCTGGCCTACCAGCTCGCCGAGGACGGGCTCGGCCTGCAGGCCCTCACCAGCCCCGACATGTACGGCGCCGCCGACTGGGGCCTGCGCGGCCTCGGCATCAACTGGACCTACTGGGAGAGCCAGATCGGCGTCCACGTCGTGCTCAGCGTGCTCGTCCCGATCGCCCTGACCGGGATGCTGTTCCCCGAGCTGAAGGAGCGGCCCTACCTCGGCACCGGCGGGCTGATCGGCACCGGGGCACTCGCCGTCCTCGGCGTGCTCGGGCTGCGCTACGTCATCTCCGCCAGCGAGGACCCCGGCTACAGCACACCCACCGGCGCGACCGTCGCCTTCGGAGTCGCCATCGTCGTGCTCGCCGTCGTCGCGCTCGGAGTACTGCCCCGCCGCCGTCGCCCGGAGGGCCCCCGTAAGGGGCGGGCCCCGCACCACCTGGTGGTCGGGTTCGTCTCCTTCTACCTGACCATGGCGTTCCTGACCACGCTGCTGCCCCTGGGCCTGGGCCCGGACCTGCTGTTCGGCGAGGCGATGTCGCCCTTCTTCCGGCTGGTCGCGGCCGCGATGACCGCGGTCCCGTTCGCCTGGCTCGTGGCGCGCTGGCGGCGGGCCACCAACTGGGACGACCGCAACCGGGTCTGGCTGTTCGGCGGGATCCTCGTGTCCCACACCGCGTTCATGATGCTCGGCTCGGTCACCGCCGCGATCGTCGGCGCGGTGGTCATCGCCGCCGAGATCGCCCTGCTGGTCGCGCTGGCCCGGCACCTGCGGCGCCGATCCGCTCCGCTCCGGCCGGCGCTCACCGATCGAGGCGACGCTCGCGGGATCGGGTGAGCACGGGCCGGAGCCGTGAGCGTCCGGCGCCGGCCCCGCCCGGAGGTGGCGGGGCCGGGACCCGGTCAGCCCGCGTGCCCGCGGAACCGCCGCAGCCGCAGGCTGTTGCCGACCACGAACACCGAGCTGAACGCCATCGCCGCCCCCGCGAGCATCGGGTTCAGCAGTCCCATCGCCGCCAGCGGCAGCGCCGCGGTGTTGTAGGCGAAGGCCCAGAACAGGTTGCCCCTGATCGTGCCCAGGGTGCGGCGGGCCAGTGCGATCGCGTCGGCCGCGGCCCGCAGGTCCCCGCGGACCAGGGTGATGTCGGAGGCCTCGATGGCGACGTCGGTGCCGGTGCCCATGGCCAGCCCGAGGTCGGCCCGGGCCAGCGCCGCAGCGTCGTTGACGCCGTCGCCCACCATCGCCACGACCCGGCCCTGCTCCTGCAGCCGGGCGATCACGTCCAGCTTCCCGGCGGGCAGGACGTCGGCGACGACGCGGTCGGCGTCGATCCCGACCTGGGCGGCGACCGACCCGGCCACCGCCTCGTTGTCCCCGGTCAGCAGCACCGGGGTCAGCCCGAGCTCGCGGAACCGTGCGATCGCCTCGGCGGAGGTGTCCTTGACCGTGTCGGCGACGACGAGCACCGCCCGGGCCCTCCCGTCCCAGGCGACGGCGACGACGGTGCGCCCGGCCGCGGCCTCGGTCCCGGCGACCGTGGCGAGCTCGCCGGTCAGCGGGGTCGCCCACTGTTCGAGCAGCCGGGGCCGCCCGACGAGCACGGCCCGCCCCTCGACGATCCCCTGCACGCCGAGACCCTCGTGGTTGGTGAAGTCCTCGACGGCCGGGAGGTCGCCGACGCGGGCGGCGGCACCGGCGGCGATCGCGGCGGCGACCGGATGCTCGGAGGCGTGTTCGAGGGCTCCGGCCAGGCGCAGCGCGGTCCGCTCGGCCGTGTCGTCACCGGGGTCGCCCGGCTCGCCGCCGGTGTGCACGCCGACCAGCGTCATGACGCCGGTGGTGACGGTGCCGGTCTTGTCCAGCACGACCGTGTCGATCGCCCGGGTCGACTCCAGGACCTGCGGGCCCTTGATGAGGATGCCGAGCCGGGCGCCGCGCCCGGTGCCGACCAGCAGCGCCGTCGGCGTCGCCAGGCCGAGCGCGCACGGGCAGGCGATGATCAGGACGGCGACCGCCGCGGTGAACGCGGCGGCGGCCCCCGCCCCGGTGCCGAGCCAGAACCCGAGGGTGATCGCGGCGAGGGCGATCACGACGGGCACGAACACCGCCGACACCCGGTCGGCGAGGCGCTGGACCGCGGCCTTGCCGGTCTGGGCCCGTTCGACCAGGCGCGCCATCTGGGCGAGCTGGGTGTCGGCACCGACCCGGGTGGCCCGCACGACGAGCCGGCCACCAGCGTTGAGCGTGGCACCGGCGACGGTGTCGCCCACGGTGACCTCGACCGGGGTGGACTCGCCGGTGAGCAGCGAGACGTCCAGGGTCGAGTGCCCGGCGACGACCCGGCCGTCGGTGGCGACCTTCTCCCCCGGGCGGACGACGAACTCGTCGTCGACGGCGAGCTCGGCGACCGGGATCCGGTGCTCGACGCCCTCGCGCAGCACGTTCACGTGCTTGGCGCCGAGTTCGAGCAACGCGCGCAGCGCGGCCCCGGCCCGGCGGCGCGAGCGCAGCTCGATGTAGCGGCCGGCCAGGACGAACGTGGTGACGGCGGCGACGACCTCGAGGTAGATGTTCCCGGCGCCGTCGCCGGGGGCGATCGTCAGGCTGAACGGGTGGACCATCCCGGGCGTGCCCGCGGTGCCGAGGAACAGGGCGTAGACCGACCAGGCCATCGCCGCGGTGGTGCCCAGCGAGATCAGCGTGTCCATCGTCGCCGCGCCGTGGCGCAGGTTGACCCAGGCCGCCCGGTGGAAGACCGCGCCGGCCGAGGCCCAGACCGGCACGGCGAGGGTCAGCGAGGCCCACTGCCAGTACTCGAACTGCAGCGCCGGGACCATCGCCATGGCGACGATCGGGACCGACAGGAGCGCGGCGACCAGCAGGCGGTGCCGCAGGTCCTGCAGGACCGGATCGTCGGTGCCGGCACCCTCCTCCTCCCCTTCGCCGCCGGTGTCGCCGGCGCGCGGGCCGGTGGCCGGTGCGGTGGCGGTGTAGCCGGCGGCCTCGATCGCCGCGACGAGCTCGGCGGTGCCGGTCCCGGCGGGCGCGGACACGCTGGCCCGCTCGGTGGCGTAGTTGACGACCGCGGTGACGCCGTCGATCCGGTTGAGCTTGCGCTCGATGCGGTTCGCGCAGGACGCGCAGGTCATCCCGCCGACGGCGAGCTCGACCTCGTGGCGCTCCGGCGTGGCCGCGGGCGCCGGGGGCACGGACGGCGCGCTCATCGGTGGGTCCCCTCGTCCTCGACGTGGCCGGCGTCCGGTGCCGGGCCGCCCGGCTGTGTGCCGGCCGGTCCGCTCACCGGGACGGTGAACTGGACGGTGTGGACCGCACCGGCGTGCCGGAAGTCCAGGAACAGCCGGTAGGCCCCGGCCGTGGGGACCTCGGCGTGGAAGATCATCCGCGGCCCGGCCGGGGTGACGCCGTCCCCGGGCCCGCCCTGCGCGTGCGCACGCAGGTAGCCGAGGTCGCCGTCGCGCAGGGCGACGAGATCGCCGTAGGCGCCGAGATGGGGCTGCAGGTCGGTGACGGGACGGCCGTCGCGGGCGACGGTGAGCGCGACCTCGGCGTACCGCCCGGGGACCAGGTCGCCGTCGAGCCGCACCTCGTAGCCCCCGGGTGCGGTACCGACGCGCGACGGCAGCGGGGCGACCGGGCTGAACCCGCCGGCGACGGAGACGTCGGCCCCGAGGACGGTCGGTGGGCCGCCGGTGGGCACGAAGTCGGCGATCACCCGGTAGGAGCCGCCACCGGCCGGGGTCGTCGGGGCACGCCAGGTCCCGTCGGGCTCCATCACCGGGGACAGGTGCTGGTAGCCGGCGGTGTCACGGCGGACGACGACCAGGTGCATCCGCTTCTCCCGCGCGACGTCGAACCCGGTCACGGTGCGCCCGTCCGGTCCGGTCACCCGGAAGGCCAGCCCGGCCGGCCGGTCCGCGGGCAGCCGCGGGGTGAGCGGGAGCAGGGTGTAGCCGGACGCGGTCGAGGAGAGCCCCGCGGACCGGGCGTCCGCCGTGGCGGGAGCCGGGCCCGGGGCCGGCCCGCCGGCGTTCGCGACGGCCGGGGCCGGGCCGGCGTCGACGACCGTCCCGACCGCGAAGGCACCGGCCCCCAGCAGCAGGACGCCGGCGGCGAAGACGGAGAGTCTCGCGACGGTGTTCATGGTTGTTTCCTCCGGTCGGACCCGGAGCGGGTGGACGTCGGCGGCGCCGGAGCGCACGCCCGTGACCCGGTCCGGGTGGAGACGACTGCCCCGTCACCATACCCCTAGGGGGTAGCAGTATCGAGGGCGGACATCGTGCCCGTTCCGGCACCGGGCCGACCGGGTGCGGCCGGGGTCAGGTCCCGGACAGCCGCGCCGCGACCGGGGCGAACTCCTCGACGAACGCGCTGTTCACGGTGACGTAGGAGACGCCCAGCTCGGTGCGGCGGCGTTCGAGTTCCGCGGCCATGTCGTCCACCCCGCCGCGCAGCATCGTCAGCGAGTCGTGCTCGGCGAGGGTCGCCGCGTCGGCACCGATGAACCCCTGGATCCACGGCGGGACCTGCTCGCCGACCACGAAGACGTTCATGGACAGCTCGACGTCCCGGCCGCCGGCCGCCGCCCGGACCTCCTCGGCGTGCGCGGCGACCTGCTCGCGGGGGGCCAGCACGTCCTCGGCGAGCGTCACGATGTCGGCCCTGGCCCCGGCGAGCCGCCGCGCCCGCGGTCCGCCCGCGGCGAGCAGCACCGGGGTGCGGGTGTCGTCGCCGTCGAGCCGGCGCAGGTGGTCGATGGCCTCGGCGACCGCGTCGAGCCGCTCCCGGCCGGTGCCGTAGGGCAGCCCGAGCTCGGCGGCCTGCTCGCGCATGGCCGGGATCCCGGTGCCGATGCCGAGCTCGAACCGGCCCTCGGTGACGGTCGAGAGGCTGTGCGCCTCCCAGGCCGTCGCGCGCGGCGTCCGCAGCGGGGAGGCCAGCACGAACGAGCCGACCCGCAGCCGGGTGGTGACCGCCGCGGCCGTCGCCAGCGCGGCCGTCGGCGTCGGCAGATGCAGGTTGTCCGGGGACAGCAACGTCGAGTACCCGAGCTCCTCCGCCCGGCGGGCGGTCTCCCGCCACCGGGCGCCGCCCTCCTGGGCCGCAGCCACCACCCCGAACCGGAACGCGCGCATCGCCACTCACCCCTGTCCTCGGCCCTGTGCTCGCCGGTCCGATCCCACCACCGGCCCGGTGCCGTCGTCGAGGGCGATATCCGCCCATCGCCCGGCGAGGCGGTGGCAGGCCCGGACGAGCTCGGCCGGCCGGACCTCGGTGAGCCCGGTGTCGAAGGTCGCGAGGATCCCGGCGATCCCGGCCCAGGACCAGGCACCGAGGGTGAGCCGGCAGTGACCGGCGCCGACGTGCTCGACGACCGACCCGCCCGGCGCCCAGCGGGCCACGACGTGCGCGGGCAGGGCGAGCCGGGCGCTTCCGGTGCACTGCCAGGAGGCCGGGGTGTCCCCGCGGTCGGGGCTGCCCATCACCAGGTCGGCGAGGTCGCCGCCGGACAGCTCGCGGGCGGTGAACCGTTCGGTCGTGGGCCGCAGCAGCAGCCGGTCGACCCGGTGCACCCGCCACGCGTCGCCGGGACGGCCGGGGGCGGGTTCGCGGGAGACCAGGTACCAGCGCCCGGCCCAGACGACGAGATGGTGCGGCTCGATCCGCCGGGGCGGGGCGAAGTCGTCGTCACCGGGCGCGGGACGGGAGCCGTCGGGACGCAGGGTCTCCGCGACCAGCACCCGGCGCCCGCGCACCGCGGACCCGGCGGCGCCGAGCGCGGCCGGGTCGATCGGCGGCGCCGGGAACTCCCAGTGGTTCCGCAGCCGGGTCAGGTGCAGCGACTCCATGTCCGCCCGCAGCGCGGCCGGCATGACCTGGTGCATCGTGGCCAGTGCGCGGGCGGCGTCGTCGCCCAGCCCGAACGTCGTGCTGGGCGCGGTCTGCAACGCCACGGCGACGGCGAGGGCCTGGTCGTGGTCGAACAGCAGCGGCGGCAGCGTGTTCCCGGCGCCGAGCCGGTAGCCGCCGCCGGGACCGTGCACCGTGCGGATCGAGTACCCGAGCCCGCGCAGGGTCTCGACGTCGCGCCGCACGGTGCGGGTGCCGGTCCCGAGCCGCTCGGCGAGCTCGGACAGCGTGATCGGCGCCGACCGCTCCCGCCGGGACCCGAGCAGGGACAGCAGCTGCAACGCGCGCCGCGAGGTGTTCGCCACCGGCCCATCCTCCCGCCGATGGCGGACATCCGGTGTCCGCCACCGGTGCCACGGTGGCCTCGTCCGGTCCGGCAGTGGGAGAGGAACGATGGACATGCACGTCGTGGTGGTCGGTGGCGGGATCGGTGGGCTCGCGCTCGGGGCGGGACTGCGCCGCCGGGGCCGTGCGGTGACGGTGCTCGACCGCGACGTCGACGTGACGGCGACCGGCGGGTACCACATCACCCTGGACGGGGCGGCGCAGTCGGCGCTGGCCGAGCTGGTGGACCCGGCGGTCCTGCGCCGGTTGCTGGCCTCGGGATCGGCGTTGCGCCGGCGCGAGCGCGACGCGTTCTGGGACCCCGACGGCCGGCTGCTCGGCCACGGCCCCGACCTGTCGGACGACCGGGGCGTCGACGTCGACCGGATCACCCTGCGCACGCTGCTGGCCGAGGCCGTCGGTGACGACCTGCAGCTGGGCCGGCGGGTGTCCGGCGTCGAGCACGGCCGGGACGGCGACCGGCCGCGGGTGCTGTTCGACGACGGCGCGCCGCTGCCGGCCGACCTGGTCGTCGGGGCCGACGGCACGCACTCGGTCGTCGCCCGGCACCTGGCGGGCGGCCCGACGAACGCCCCGGCCGGCATCGTCGGGTTCTGCGGCCGCACCCGGTTCGAGGACCTGGGCCCGGCGGAACGGGCCCGGCTCGGCCGCCGGTCGGGGCTGACCGTCGGGCCCCGCGGCGCGGCGCTCTACGTCGGGTTCCTCGACCCGGTCGGCAACGCCGCCCTCGACGGTCCGGACGCCGCCCGGCTGCGGATGTCGGTGACCACCGGCCCCACCCACATCTGGGGCGCGATGTTCGGAGAGTCCACCGCGTCCGGTGCCCTGCGCGGGCTGCACGGTGCCGACCTGCAGGACGCGCTGGTGCACGGCTTCCGCGAGCGCGGCTGGGCCGGGCACACCCTGGAGGTGGTCGCCCGGGCCGACCCGGCGACCGTCGCCGCGTTCCGGTTCCACGCCGCCGCCACCCGCGCGGCCGATCTCGCACCCTGGGCACCCGGCCCGGTCACCGCGCTCGGCGACGCCGTGCACGCGACCCCGCCCACCGCCGGGATGGGCGCCGGGGCGGCGATCCGTGACGCCGCCGCGCTGACCGCGCAGCTCGATCTCGTCGCCGCCGGTACCAGCACCCTCACCGAGGCCGTGCGCCGCTTCGAGGACGACCTGCGCCCGCGGGGTGCCGAGGTCGTGGCCAGGGGCATGGCCACGGTCCACCGGATCCTGTCCACCGACGGGCCGCGGCCTGCGGCGAACGGGCGACCCGGCGCCACCCGGAACGGGTGACACCGGCGCTGCGCCCGGTCGCCGGCGACTGGTCCCGACGGGGGAACGCCGGTCACTACGGCATGTATCGAAACGTGCGGAGACGCACCGCCCGGATCGGTACATTCTGCGACGTCCGGACGGGCGGGGGCTTCCCGGACGCACCCGAAGAACACTTGCTGCACTAATGCAGCGACTGTATATTTGGGTCTGCTCGCCACCGGTCCACCGGGCGGGCGGGTCGGGAGACCAGGGGGAAGGCGTTCCACCGCCGGGGCGGCGGCGGCGCCGTGGTCGGAGGGGGTCGTGCGCGTCGTGCACCGTCAGGCAGAGCTCGTCCCCCGACCCGGGCCACCGGGGCGGGGCCGCTCCCGGCCGTATCCGAGCCACGCCGCCTGAGCGGCGCATCCGGACGGTCGCGTGCTCGGCGGGGCACGGTCCCGGCGCGGCCGTCGCAGCAGAGGAAGCGGACTACATGGAGATCCGGACACGGACCTGCGCACTTCCCGGGTGCAGCACGTCGATCGAGCAGCTCGCCGACCGGCCGGCCCGGCTCTACTGCTCGGCGGCCCACCGCCGCGACGCCCGGCGGATGCGGGCCGAGCACGCCCGCGGGCGCGGCACCGAACCGGGCCGCAGCACCGAACGGGGCCGCGTCGCCGAACCGGGCCGCGCCACCACCGAACCGGGCCGCAGCACCGAACCGGGCCGCGCCACCACCGAGCCTGCTCGGGTCACCACCGAGCCGGGCCGGGCGAATCCCGGGACCGAGCGCGGGGGTGGGCGTCGCGAGCCCTCCGGCGGCCGGATCGGCGTCCGCGGGCCGGTGCGACCGGGCGCCGCGACCGATCCCACCGGTGCGGCCGGGACCCGCACCGGCAGCGCCACGACCGGGGAACGGGCCGACCGCACCAGCCCGGAGCTCAACCACGACAACCTGGTGAAGCGACCGTCGGCGCCGCGGTCGCGGTCCTGGACCCCGCCGCCGTCGCGGGCACCCGGGGACTGGCTGCAGAAGGAACGTCAGCTGGAGGCCGAGCGCCACCACACCGCGCTGCTCGACGAGGTCGCCGCGCCGCTGACCGGCCCGGTCCGGGTCGCGGTGATGTCGCTCAAGGGCGGGGTGGGCAAGACCACCGTGGCCGCGGGCCTCGGGCTCACCCTGTCCGAGCACCGCGGCGACAGGATCGCCGCCGTCGACGTCTCCCCCGATCCCGGCACCCTCGCCGACCGCCTCGCACCCGGCGGCGCCGGTGCCCGCGAGCAGCTCGCCGGGCGCGAGCGGGTGGAGACCCTCGCCGAACTCGTCTCGCTGTCCGGGCTGGCCGGGCGGCTCACCGTCGTCGGGGCCACCACCGACTCCGAGGTCGGATCGGCCTTCGACACCGACCAGTACCACCGCGTCGACGCGCACCTGTCCCGGTTCTTCGACGTCGTCATCGCCGACTGCGGGCCCGCGGTGCGCCACGGCGCCGCACGGGCCGTCGTCGACGCCGCCGACGTCGTCGTCGTGGTCGGCTCCTTCGCCATCGACGACGCCAGCCGGGCCGCGGCGACCGTGCGCTGGCTGACCGCCGAGGGGTTCTCCACCCAGGCCCGCGCCGCACACGTCGTGCTCACCGCCGACCGGCACGCCCCGGACGTCTCGCCGGGGCGCGTCCGGTCACACTTCGAGCACCACGCCCGGTCCGTGCTGACCCTCCCCGACGACCCGCACCTGCGCTCCGGCGGGCCGATCGCCTACGACCGGCTGCAGGACCGCACCCGGACCCGGTTCCTGGAGCTGGCCGCCTCGATCGTGACGACCGTGGGCACCCGCGGCGCCGGGGAGCTGGCCGGATGAGCCGCCGCCGTCGCGGGCCGGCCCGCCCGGCGAAACGGGGCGCCGCACCGCGCACCCGGCCCGGGCGCGGCACCGGTGGTGGCGCCCGCACCGCCCGGCGCGGGATCCTGATGACCCTGCTGGTGGTCGTGGTGCTGGCGCTGATCGCCTCGGTTCTCACGACCACTCCGGAGATGGACCCCCTACCGGGGGTGGGCATCGAGCAGGTTCCACCGCCATCATCGTGAGTACCAGCCTGCTCACCCCATCGCGAACCCGGAACGGAGAGGGCCCGATGACGGCTCCAGACCGACGACCGTCGCCGCACGCCCCCGGGGCGACCCCGGCCGACGAGATCACCCACGACGCGCTCATGCGGCGCACGGCCGAACGCCCCCGCCGGGGCTGGCGGCGCCGGGTCTACGAGATGTCCGGTGGTCGCTACAACCCCGGGATCAGCGAGAACGAGGCCGAGCACAACGCGCTGCTGCGCCGGATCCGCCGCCAGCTGCCCGGCGCGCACCGGGTCGCGGTCACCTCGATCAAGGGCGGCGTCGGCAAGACCACCGTCACCGCCTGCCTGGGCCTGACCCTGGCCGAGCACCGCGGGGACCGGGTCGTCGCGCTCGACGCGAACCCCGACGCCGGGACGCTGGCCGACCGGCTGACCGGCGAGACCGGCATCACCGTGCGGCAGATGCTGGAGAAGATCGACGACATCGACTCCCTCACCGAGATGAGCCGGTTCACCAGCCTCGCCGGGCGGCTGCAGGTGCTCGCCAGCGACCAGGACCCGGCGATGAGCGAGGCGTTCAACCGCGACGAGTACACCCGCATCTGCACGGTGCTCTCCCGGTTCTGCAACCTGCTGCTCACCGACTCCGGGACCGGATTGGTGCACTCGGCGATGGAGGGGACCCTCGAACTGGCCGACAGCATCGTCGTCGTGGGGGCACCGACCGTGGACGGGGCCAGCCGCGCCGGGAAGACCCTGGACTGGATGGCCGCGCACGGCTACCGCCGGCACGCCGAGAACGCCGTCGTCGTGCTGTCCCACGACCGGGTCAGCGACGAGGTCGACATCGACCGGATCCACGACCACTTCGCCCAGCGCTGCCGCGCCGTGCACTCCATCCCCGCCGACCCGCACCTGGCCGCCGGGGGCCGGATCGACCTCGAGTCCATGCGCGAGCCGACCCGGGACGCGTTCCTGCGCGTCGCGGCGAGCGTCTCGGACGACTTCCCGGCCCGGTAGTGGAGACCCCCGTCCGCCGCGACACGGTCGCGCTGCACCCCACCGCCGCCCGTAGCACCGACATGCGTGAGCGCGGGAAGCTCGCGACCCGTCAGGCCCTGCTCGACGCGGCCATGGAGCTGTTCGCCCGGCACGGCTTCGAGGACGCGACGATCGCCCGGATCGCCGAGCTGGCCGACGTCAGCACGCGCACGTTCTTCCTGCACTTCCCGTCCAAGGAAGCCGTGCTGACCGGCGGGGACGACGCCCGGGTCGAGCTGGTGACCCACATCCTGCGCACGCCCGAGCCGGGCGAGAACGCCGTCGAGGTCTTCTCCCGCGCCCTGCACACGATGATCGACGACTACCCGCCGCAGGAGGTGCAGCTGGCCCTGATGCGGCTGCGCCTGTCGGCGACCAGCCCGGCGTTCCGCACCAGCATGGCCCAGCGGCACAACGTCGCCGAGGCCCGCTACGCCGCCACCCTGACCGAGCACTTCCCGCAGGAGTTCGACCGGATCGGGGCCGGGGCGACCGTCGCGGCCGTGATGGCGGCGATCCGCTCGGCCGCGCACCTGACCCTGCGCCGCAACGAGCCGCCCGAACAGGTGCGGGAGGCGATGCGCCGGGCCGTCGACGTCGTCCTCTGGGGCCGGGCACGCACAGTGCCACGCCAGCACTGACCACGGACCGCGGACCACCTCCCGCCCCGCCCCGCACAACCCCGCCCCGGTGTCCTCGCAGCGCGTGCGGCGACGTCGCAGCAACCGCAGAGGCTGCGACGTCGACGATGCGTCTGCGAGGTCCGGCGACGCGGGTGGGGCGCGGCCGGGGGCGGGTCAGACCGGGCGGGCGACGGCGCGGGCGAGCGCGGCCGTCACCTCGGCCGGGCCGGGGCGGTCCAGCACCGCGGCGACGTGCGCGTCCGGGCGGACGACCCAGACCTCACCGGGCCGCGCACCGAGCGTGCGGGTGAGCGTGCCGTCGGGGTCGGCGGGGCCGAGGTCGAGCACCCGCACCGGGGCGGGCTCGGCCGCCGCGGCGGACCGGGCGCCGGGGCCGGGCCCGGCGACGAGCAGCAGGAACCCGTCGCGGGCCAGCTCGCGCAGCCGCCGGGGGCCGGCCGGGGTGAGCACCGGGGCGTCCGGGACCAGGATGCCCGGGCCGGGCGGCGGCACCCGGCCGCGGGACGGGCGTCCGGCGAAGGGGCGGTCCGGGCACGGCGTGGTCAGCGGGGAGTCGACGTACCAGAACGGTTCGCTCAGCCGCCCCGAGTCGACCAGGGCACGGGCGGCCGGGTCGGCGGCGGCCCGGGTCAGGATCTCGTGCCGGGTGCGGGCCGCGGCGTCGTCCGGGGGGAGCAGGAAGTCCATCGTCGCCGTGGTGACGGCGAGGTTCTCCCGGGCCGCGGCGTGCCGCTCGTCGTGATAGCTCTCCAGCAGCGCCTCGGAGGCGTGACCGCCGGCGACCAGGGCGATCTTCCAGGCGGCGTTCTCCGCGTCGGCGACACCGGAGTTCAGCCCGCGGGCCCCGAACGGCGACAGCAGGTGCGCGGCGTCGCCGGCGAGCAGGACCCGGCCGCGGCGCATCCGGTCGGCGAGCCGGGAGTGGAACCGGTAGACCGAGGACCAGACGAGCTCGTGGCCGACGTCGCCGACAACCTGCCGGATCCGCCGCTCCAGGGCACCGCTCGCGGCCTCGGCGGCCAGGTCGTAGTCCGCCGGGACCTGCCAGTCGATCCGGTAGGTCGAGTCCGGGCAGGGGTGGATCAGCACCTGACGGCCCGGGTTGAACGACGGGTCGAAGTGGAACCGGCGCTCGGTGGCCCATCCGGGCAGGTCGGCGCGGACGTCGCAGATCAGGAAGCGGTCGTCGAAGGACCTGCCCCCGAAGGAGATCCCGAGCCCGGCGCGCAGCACCTCGCTGCGGGCGCCGGAGCACAGCACCAGGTACGAGCCGCGGACCGGGGCGCCGCCGGCGACGGCCACCGTGACCCCGGCGTCGTCCTGGGAGATCCCGGTGACCTCGTGCCCCCACCGCACCCGGACCAGCGGGGTCTCGGCGAGACACTCGTCGAGGATCTGCTCGGTCCGGCTCTGGGAGATGTTGACGAACGGCGGGAACGCCGGCCGGCCGGGCTCGTCGAGGGTCTCGGCGAACAGCTCGGCGTCGCGGTGGAAGGTGCGCGCCGTCGTCCAGGTGACACCCTCGCCGGCGATCCGGTGCCCGGCGCCGACCGCGGCCCAGACGTCGAGCACGTCGCGGTGCTGGCAGATCGCCTTCGACCCGGCGGCGTCGCGGCGCGGGCGCCGGTCGAGCAGCACCGACGGCACGCCCCGGCGGGCCAGCAGCAGCGCGGTCGTCTGCCCGACCGGGCCCGCCCCGACGACGATGACCGGCTCGCTCATCCCTGCAGCTGGTCCCAGACCGCGCGGTCCCGTTCGGCGGTCCAGATCACCGGCCGCTCGATCCCGGACAGCTCGTCGAAGAGCCGGGAGACGTCGAACGGCAGGCAGTGCTCGAAGATCGGCCAGTGGCCGTAGTCGTCGACCAGGGCGGCGTGCGTCGCGGCGAAGGCCTCGGCGAGGGTGCCGCCGCGCCGGTGCACCGCCCCGACCTCCTCCAGCATGACGTGCAGGAAGTGCCGGGTCTGGGCGATGGCGGCGTCGACCTCGGCCCGCCCCCGGCTGACCGCGCCGCGGCCGCCGACCAGCTGCTCCGCGCCGAGGGCGGCGACCGCGTCCAGGGTGCTGGTGGACCACTCGCGGTGGAACGCGTCCCCGGTGTAGAGGGCGGCCCTGGCCTCGACGAGGTCGCCGGCGAACAGGATCCGCTGCCGGGGCAGCCAGGCGGTGAGGTCGCCCTCGGTGTGCCCGCGGCCGTGGTGGGCCAGCACCAGCTCGCCGCGGTCGCCGCCGAGGTCGATGGTCATCCGGTCGGCGAAGGTCAGTGTGGGCCGGGTCAGCCCGGGCACGGAGGCGGCGTCCTCGGCGAGGCGGGGCATCCGGGCGAACTCCGAGGCCCAGTCCTGCTCACCGCGCTCGGCGATCAGCGCCGCGGTGTTCTCGTGGGCGACGACGGTCTGCGCGTCGAACGCGGCGGCCCCCAGCACCCGGACGGCGTGGTAGTGCGAGAGCACCAGGTAGCGGACCGGCTTGTCGGTGTGCCGGCGCAGGCGTTCGAGCCAGCGGCGGGCGGCGACCGGCGTCGCGAGCGCCTCGATGCAGACCAGGAAGTCCTCGCCCTTGATCGCGCCGACGTTCGGATCCCCCTCGGCGGTCAGCGCGTACACGCCGTCGGCCAGCACCTCGAGGGTCTGTTCCTTGGCCGCGGTGTCGGCGGACGAGGCGAACGGCTTGGCCATGACGGTTCCTCCGGACGTGCGCACTGCGGCGGGCGGGGCCACCCCGCACGGTACTCCGAGGCGTACGCCACATTTACTGCATAACTGCAGTGACTGCATACTTTCCCGGTCCCGGGATCGGAGGAGCCGATGCACCACAGCACCGCCCACAGCGCCACCCACAGCACCGACCGCACCGACCGCAGCGGTCTGGAGGCCCTGCTGACACCGGCCCGTGCGCGGCTGCTCGCCGCCGTCGCCGTCGAGCGGTCGATGGCCGACATCGCCGGGCTGCTGCACAGCGTGCCGGCGGCCGCGACCCACCAGGTCAACGCCCTGGAGTCCGCGGGCCTGGTCCGGCGCCGCCGGGACGGCCGCCGGATCTGGGTGCAACGCACCCCGCGCGGGAACGCCCTGCTCGACCTCTACGGGCTGCAGGTGCCCCGGGCCTGAGCGGTCACCGCGCCGGCAGGGTGCCGGTGCCGTGCAGCGCGATGTCGACGGCGCGGTGCATCGCGGCCCGCACCCCCTCCGGAGCGTCGTTGCGGCGGATCGCGGTCACCGCAGCCGCGTAGGTCGCACCCATGGCCGCGGAGACGGTGGCGGCGGCGCCCAGCTCGTCGAACTCGTCGCCGAAGCGTTCGAGCAGCGCCCGGGTGTACTCGACCTCGGCCTCGTGGCGGCGCCGGAACACCCCGGCCTGGAAGGTGGGGTTCACCGCACCCAGGCGCAGCCGCAGCCAGGTCAGCTCGGCCTCCCGGGGCGGGAAGTCGTCGATCATGGAGTGCAGCGCGCGGGCGAGCACGTCGACGGCCCGTTCCCCGGGCTGCGCGGCGTGCAGCACGCCGAGCACCAGGTCGACCCGGTCGATGCTCCCGCCCATCAGGACGTCTTCCTTCGTGGCGAAGTGCAGGAAGAACGTGCGCGCGCTGAGATCGGCCCGCTCGGCGATCTGGGCGACCGTGGTGCCGTCGAAACCCCGCTCGGTGAACAGGTCCACCGCGGCGTCGATCAGGGCCTGGCGGGTCGCCAGCTTCTTGCGTTCCCGGCGCCCCAGCTCCGTCACTGGACCTCCCACGGGTTCGGCGGACGCACGGCTGCGGGCGACGCCGGCGGCCGCCGGGTCCGCCGTCACCGGCCCGCGCCCGGGATGCCGGGGCCCGTACTACTGGCCGACAACGCTACCGCCGCCCTCCCGGTTCCGCCGTGCACAATTTTTGCAGGGTCAAACATGCAGCGGGTGCAACCGTACACCAGTACCGGAAACGGACACGGTCACCGCGACGGCGACGGCGTCGACGGGCAGGCGCGGCGCCCGTCCGGCCGCCCCGTACGCGCTCACCGGATCCTGGCACGCTCACGGGATCGGGTGAGCGCGGACCGGACCCGTGAGCGGGGAGCGGACGGCGGGCCGGTCGAGACGGGGGTACGGGCGTCGAGCAGTTCGGATGCCAGTGCGGCGGCGTCGCGGTCGTGCGCGGCGGCGTCGTGGGGGCGCGGGAGGCCGCGCGGCGCGGCCGGGCGGTGGAACCGGTGCTCGTGGCCGAGCACCCGGCCCGGCCACGACGGGTCGAGCCGCCGCCGGCGGAGCAGCCGGGTGATCTCGGTGAGCATCTGCGCGGTCAGCACGGTCCGGCCGTCGTGGGTGTGCGCGACGACCTCGTCGAGCAGCGCGGCCGGGACGCCCGCGGCGACCAGCTGCTCCGCGGGGAGGACCGTCATCGATCCGGCGGGGACGCCGGGCAGCTCCGCGCCGATCGGGGGTCCGAGGTCCCGGGTCCGCTCGGCCCGGTGATCAGCACCTCGTGCTCCGCGCGGGTCAACGGGCGCAGCGAGACCGGGCCGCTGCTGACCGAGGAGTAGCCGGTGCTCGCCTCGACCGCGGGCGGCCCGTCGCCGGGGCCGGCCGGTGCCGGGGCGGGACCGGCCGGGTCGAGAGCGACCGGTAGGCCGCGCCGGGCCAGCGCGTCCCGGACGACCGCGGCGAACGGCCCCCTGCCCGCCGCGTGCAGCCGGCGCAGATCGGGAAGGTGGTGCGCGGCGGCGGCGAGCAGTTCGGGGGGCAGGCTCGCCAGAGCTGCGGCGTACCCGCCGTCGCGGACGCCGTGCAGGGCACCGTCGGGGCCGGCCCGCGCCCGGCCACCCCCGGGCAGCTCGACGACGACCGGGCGCCCGGACCCGATCGCGGCCCGCCGTGCGTCGGTGAGCTGCCCGGCCGTGCCCGGTGCGCCCGGGCCGGGGCCGGCGGGGTGGGGGGCGAACGGCGAGGCGTGGCCGTGGCCGGTGCGCAGCCGCCAACCGCCGTCGTCGCGGGCCGGGGTCTCCTGGGCGGCGAGGGCTGCGGTGAGGTCGCCGTCGAACAGGGTCAGGTACGCGGTGCCCCGGTCCCGGGCGGTGACGGTGCGCCGCACCGCCGGCTCGTCGCGGTACCCGGTGAGCGTGCCGCGGCGGAGCTCGACGACCAGGCCCAGCTCCGTGCGGGCGGTGCCGCCCTTCCCGGCGAGGATCAGGGTCGTCTCGGCGCGGGTCCCGGCGACCGCGGCCCCCCGGTGCCCGGACTGGTCACCGCCGGAGAGCCCGATCGATCCGGGTTCCCCGGCCAGCGTCGCGCCGCGGCCGACCGGGGCCATGCGGGCGTCGGAGGTGCCGGTGGTGGTCTGCTCCTGGAACCGGCGCACGGTGCGCTTGTCGAGGTCCCAGCCGCGGAGCAGCCGCTGTGCGCCGTACAGGTCGGCGCGCACCACGACGTCGACCACGGTGCGCCCGCCGGCCGGGATCCGGTGGAACAGGTGTCCCTCTCCGGTGAGCATGTCGCGCAGGAAGGCGGTGAGCGCGTTCGCGGCGAACACGTGCTCCAGGTCGGCGCGGTGGTCCTCGGCGCGGGTGCGGCCCAGCATGCCGCGGGCGGCGAGCGCGTCGACGACGGTGTCGACCAGGCCGGGGGCCTCGACCGCCTCGGCGCTGTAGACGCGCGGCAGGACCAGCGGGCGCGGGTCGGCCGGGCCGTCGCCGTCGGACCGGGCCTGCGTGCCCGCGACCCGGTCACCGGCGGGGACGGGTGTGGCGATCCCGGCGGGGACGAGGCGGACCAGGCTGCCGTCGAGCACGACGCGGGTGGGGGCGGCGGTGCCGCGGTCGAGCAGCCCGCCACCGGCCCGGGCGGTGACGGTGATCCGCACGCCCTGGGCGATCCGGTCGGATCCGCCGAACGACGCGGTGCCGTCGAGGCGGGTCCGCTGGGTGCTGATTCCGCCGGTGGCGCCCCGGCTGTGGTCGGTGGACACCGACGGGACGAGCCCGGCGCCGCCGTCCCCCGGCGCGAGATCCACGGTGGTGCCGCCGCCCGTGGTGCGCGACCACGATCCGCTCCGGTCGTGCTGCAGGTAGCCGTAGTCCTGGTTGATCTGCCCGGCGGCGGTGGTCGAGTCGAGCAGGCGGGCGTCGTCGACGAGCCGGGCGGTGATCCACACCTCGATGCGGCGGAGGCGGTCCGCGCCCGGCACCGCGACGCCGCCCGGGCCGATCTCGGGGATCCGGACCGTGGCCTGCAGGCTGAACCCGTCGCGGTCCAGCATGGCGTCGAGCTTGCCCCACCAGCGCTTGCCGGCCAGGTTCTTCCACAGCTGCTGCCACAGCAGCGGGTCGTGGGCCAGGGTGCCGGGCGGCAGCTGCGCGGCGACGGCGTCGCGGACCTGGGCGAACAGCCGGGCCGGGGCCCCGGCCGGGGTGCGTAGCGTCGCGGTCTCGATCGACGACTGGCCCAGCCGGGTCGCGAAGGGCTCGGCGAGGCTCACCCGGACCTCCTGCGCGACACGGGCGAGACCGGCCCGGATCCGTCCGTCCAGATCGTGGTGCGGCAGCGCCCGCGCGTCGCCGGAGAGTTCGCCCAGGCGGGTGCTCACCGCGTCCCGGGTCCCGGCGGCGAGTCCGCCGCCCGTTCGGAGGTAGCGGTCGAGCAGGCGGTGCACCAGGGCGTCGTCGATCGCGAGGTCGCCGTGGGCGAACCGGACGACGACGTCGTGGACCTGCGCGGCGGGCAGGTCCCAGTCGCCGCGGCCGTAGAGGTCGATGGCGGTGCGCTCGGGCAGCGCGAACACCACCCGGGCGCCGTGCACCGCGGCGGGGGCGCCGCCGCCGACGGCGAGGCCCATGTCCAGCGGCGCGGTGTAGAGGTAGTGCAGCCCGGTCTCGATGGTGAGCCGCTCGCGGCCCCAGATGCTCAGCCAGGACCGGTTCCGGCCGCCGTCGACCGAGCGCGACCCGTTCGGGCCGGCCGGGCCGATGGTGAGCCCGCCGTTGACCGAGCCGGAGCCCGAGGTCGCGGCCTTGGCTGCCGCGGCTGGCCAGCGTCAGGTTGATGTCGCCGGTGACCAGCGCGGACACCCCGGCGAACCGGGCCCCGCCGAGCCCGGCGGACAGCTGCACCGAGGTCCGGCGGTGGCGCAAGCCGCGCTCGCGGACCGCGACCGCGGTGCGGTAGTCCTCCTCGAGCAGCTGGCCGAGGTGGGAACGGACGCCCTCGACCCCGAGGAGCTCCCGCAGGTGCTGCCCGGCCGGGGAGTCCGGATCGTGCGCGCGGCCCAGCGTGGCGGCGGCGACCGCGTCGAGGTCACCGGTCTCCAGCGCGAGCGGGGTCATCCGCTGGCGCACCACCTCGGGCACCGCCTGCGCGGCCCCGCCGGCCACACCACCGGCCGGGTCGGCGGCGGGCAGCCAGTCGCTGGGCAGGTACACCGTGGCCCGCCCCGGGGCCGACGCCAGCGGGGTCGCGGTGCCGCCCCGCCCGAGGCGTTCGACGACGACCCGGTGGGTCAGCGCGAACGCCGCGGTCGTCGTCGTGGACTCCACCAGGGGGACCTGGTTGACCGTGTCCGCGATCGAGATGCCCCAGCTGCGGCCCCGTGACCCCCCGGCGCCGACGGTGATCCCGGACAGCCGTCCCGCGTTCAGCTTCCACGACGCCGAGACGCCTACCCGCGCCGAGCGTGACCCGCCGCGGGAACGCCCCGAGGTGTTGGACCCGATGTCGAGCCCGACCAGCGTCCACCGCGTCGAGTGGCCCAGCCAGCGCATCCGGTCCCAGTCGGCGTCGACCCGCACCCGCAGCGTGACGTGCTCGGGGCCCTGCAGCCGGCGGTAGCGGCGCAACGAGATGACGATGCCCTGCTGGGCGGCCTGGTCCAGGCTGCCCGCGATCCGCTCGTCGGTCAGCTGCTCGGCGACCTCGGTGGCATTCGCCCACTGCACGGCCAGCTCGTCGCGGTCGGCCGTCCACCGGTTGTGCGCCGCGGCGGGCAGCAGGCCCTCGGCACGCAGCTGCGCGGTCACCCGGGCCCGCAGCTCCGCGGCCCCGGTCAGGTCCCGGACCAGGCCGTGCCCGACCCCGCGGACCTGCCCGATCCCGGTCCCGATGAACGACGGCTGCACGGCCCGCCGTCCGGGCGGGGCACTGCGGCCGAACTGCTCGCGCAGCACCGGCCCACCGGCCCGGTCCCGGCGCACCGCCGTGGTGTCGACCTCCATGCCGTGGTGGAAGGCGGCCGCCTCCGGCATCCGGACCAGCATCGTGACGTCGCCGGTGACCGGGTCCGGGGTTGCGGCTGTCCGGTCCAGCCAGGTGATCGCGACGCTGTAGCGCAGGCCGAGCAGCTGGGCCTGGGTGTAACCGGAGTAGCGGTGCACACCCGGGTGGATCGCGTCGCCACCGGCGTTCGCCCCCACCGACCACGACCGGGATCCGCCCAGGACGCCGCCCGCCTCGGCCCCGAGCCGCGCGATGACCCACCGCAGCGCGGCAGGCACCCAGCCGGAGACCTCCCCGCCCAGGCTGCGCCCGGACGACCAGGACCCGGACGCCTTCGAGAACGCCACGTGCAGGTCCTCGAGATGCTCCTTCGTGCTGCGCGTGCCGAACGCCCGGCTCGACCCCAGCGTCGCGCGCACCGTCAGCACGGCCAGCGGGCGGCCCCGGTCGTTGGACAGCACGGGCTGCCAGCCCTCCGGGGCGTCGAGCAGCGTCGGCAGCCGCGACGGCGAGCCGCCGACCAGCAGCGTGCGCAGCTGCTCGCGGGTGGTGGTCCCGATCCCGCCGTGGCGGCCCAGCTGCTCGGCGACCCGGTCGGTGAGCGCCTGCAGCCCGTCGGCCCAGATCGGCGCCGCCAGCGGCAGCGTCTCCTGCGTGCGGGGGCCACGGATCCGCTGCGGCGGGCCGCGGGCCTCGTAGGTGTGCGGGATCCAGGACCGCACCACCGCCCCACCGGTGTCCACCCGCACGGCCTGCGACCACGCCGGACCCCGGTCCGCGCGCCGTACGGCCGCCTCCCAGTGCCCGCTCGTCTCCACCAGCACCGACGTGCCCCGGTTGTCGACGACGCCGCCACCGACCATGAACCCGGCCGCGCCGCCGGCCAGCGACTCGGTGCGGCCCGCGGTCGCACCCAGCCCGAGCGCCCCGGCCGCGCCGCCGACGTTCCCGGACAGGGTGCGGGCGACGGTCGCGGTCACCGACCCGCCGGCCTGGGTCAGGTCCCCCAGTATCAGCTGCGAGGCCTGCTCGGTCACCTCGACCACCTCGACGCTGCGCCCCGGCACCCACCGCAGCGACAGCTCGACACCGCCGCCCACACCCAGCACCAGGCCCTCCGCGCCGACGGCCGAACGCCACCGCGCGGTCACCAGGTCGTCGAGATCCTGCCCGGACAGCCGCACCGCCGCACCGGACTCGGCCAGCAGATCCGCGACCGTGGCCCGCAACCCGGCCAGCCCCGGCAACGCGTCGGTGGGCACCCCGGCCGGCAGCGCGGCACGGTGTCGGCCAGCGCCACGTCCAGCGCCCGGACCGCGGCCACGGCCCGCGCCGCTGCGTCGCCGGCCTGCGGCGGGGTCGGTTCCACCGCCCGCAGGCCGATCCCGAGCGCCTCCAGCGCGGCCCGGGCATCCTCGGCCTTCTCGGCCGCGGCCCGGTAGGCCCGCTCGGCCCGCTCCAGCCGGGCCCGCCGCTCGCCCGCCTCGACCACCCCGGCCCTGGCGGCGCGGCGACGCTCGGCGGCGTGGCGGTCGGTGCGCTCACGCGCGGTACGGGCGGCGGCGACCAGGTCGTCGATCTCGGTCGCCACCGCACGGACCGCGTCCCGCTTCACCCCGGCCCGGTGGGTGAGCTCATCGTGCATCGCCGTGAACGTGCGGGTCAGCTCGGCGACCGCGCCCGGCCGGTCGCCGTCCACCGCGTCCGTGATCTCCCCGGCCACCGCGTCGAGATCGCGGTGCAGGGCCGCCCGGCCCAGCAGCTCCCCGGTGACCGGGCCGCTCGCCAGTACCTCGCCCACCACCCCGGCCCCGGCGCCGGTGAGCTCCACTCCGGTCAGCGCGTCGAGGCCCCCGTTGGCGGCCAGCACCAGGTCCGCGACGGCGACGGCCGCGGCTGCCCGGGCATCGCCCTGCACGTGCAGCACGCCGAGCGCGTCCAGCACCCCGGCCGCCGCCTGCCCGCGGGCCAGGCCCAGGTGCGCCCCCCACCAGGCCACGACCTCGGCCCGCACCTGCTCCGCCGGCGCACCGGCCGCGACCCGCCCGTCGATCACCGCCACCTGCTCGCGCAGGTCGGCCGCCGTGACCCGGACCCGCAGCCCGTCCGGACCGTCGGCGACCAGACCGCCGCGGCGCCACACCGGACGACCGACACCGAGCTGCTTCCCGGCCGCCAGCACCTCCCCCAGAGCGGCGTCGCGGCCCGCGGCGAGTACCCGCTCCCAGCCCAGGCCGTCCCTCAGCGCCGGTGCGACCCCGGCGTCCAGCGCGGCGTCCAGCGCCGCGGTCAGGTCCCGCTCCGTCTGCTCCCGCCCCGCGCCACCGGGCCAGGTGTCGGCCCGGGCGAGGACCGCATCGGCGACCGCGCGCCGCAACGCCGCCCGCTCGGCCCGGTCGGCCCGGACCTGGCGCAGCCGCTCAGCCGGGGTGCGGCGCCCGTCGACCGCCCGGGCCGTGTCCGCCGCGGAGAACCCGGCCAGCAGCGCGCCGTTCTGCGCCGCGGTGTGGGCGGCGACCATCGCCGACCTGGCCCGCTCGGCCCGCTCCCGCGCGGCGCGGATCTCCTCCGGCGCCGCGCCGGCGGCCAGCCCGTCGAGCTCGGCGGACGCCGCCCGGTAGGTGTCCCGGGCCGTGCCGAACGGCTCGAACAGCATCGCCAGCCGGTGCCCGTCGCGCAGCCACAGCGGCAGCCGCTGCCACGCCCGGGGCACGGCCACCGCACGGGCCGCGTCCCGCATCCCGGCGCCGACCAGGTCGGCCAGTTCCATCGCCGACCACTCAGCCGGGGCCGACGAACCGAGCACGACGCCCGGGTTGCGCAGCAGCGCCCCGGTGTAGTCCATCGGGGTCACACCGAGCAGCTCCGCCGGCCGGTACCCCGCGCCGTCGGCCACCAGGAGACCGGCCGCCGCCAGCTCGCCCAGCACCCGCTCCAGCTCGTTCTCCCGTCCCGCGCCCCGGGCCGGCGACAACGCCGACAACCAGGCCGGGACGTCCGCAGCCGCCGGACCGGCCAGGTCCGCGGCGCGCAGCGGGCCGCGCGCCGGTGCGTGCAGCCAGAGTCCCCACAACAGCCGCCACACCGTCACCGGGTCGATCCCCGGCGCGGCGACCGCGACCGCCGGCGGCACCGCCAGCCACCGGGTCCGGTGCCGCTGCGCCACCCGCGCCGTCACCGCGGCCCGCCGCGCCGACGCCACCAGGCCGCGCAGGGTCGCCGCGCTCGCCGCACCCAGCGCGGCGCCGGCCCAGAGCGAGCCGCTCAGGACGCCCACCAGGACCGGGAGCCCCGCCAGCGCGATCCCGCCGAGGACGGGCGCGCCGGCGAGGACCCGCAGGCCCGATCCCGGCCGCCCGGGCAGCGCTGCGCCCCGGGTGGCCCGCCGGGTCGCGCCGTCACCCGCGGCGGCCCGGCCGAGCAGGCCCCGCCAGTGACCGTCCGCCCGGATCCCGGCGGCCGCGACCAGCCGCCGGTGCCGCTCGGCCGCCCGCACCGCGTCGTCCCCGGTCCTGGCGTGCGTCACCCGGTGCGCCGAGCGGGCCAGCCAGTACGCGTCGCCCACTGCGCCCGGCAGCCGGGCCCCGGCCCCGACCGACAGCCGGATCCCGATCCGCAGGTCACGCAGCAGCAGGCCGACGGCGCCACGGAGCCGCGGTGCCCCACCGGTGGCCGGGGACCCGGACCGGAGACGACCAGCCGCGGCGACCGCGTCGCCGATCCCGCGCACCGTGACGGCCAGCGCCGTCCGGACGCCCCGCACGGCACCGCGCAGGCCCGGGAGCAGGACCCGGCCGTGGGACACCAGCAGCAGGACGGCGACCGTCCCGCCGACCAGCCACGCCGGAGGTCCCGGTCCGTGGTCCGGCGGCACCGGGACCGCGAGCGGACCGGCGTGTGCCGGGACCGCGCCGACGCCGAGGAGCACCACCACGGCTGCGGCGGCACGCGGCAGCGCCGCCCGGGCCCGGCCCGCGACGGCCCGCAGGGCCACCGGCACGGCCGCCGCAGCGGTACGCAGCCACGGCGCCGCCCGGCCCTCGGACACCGGGCGCGCCGGAGCCTGCGACGCCTGCGGTGCCGCGCCGTCCGGCGCGGGTCGCGCCGGACCGTCGGGCGCGGGCCGGGACCCGTCCTGCCCGGTACCCGGCCCGACCCGGACGAGGACGACCGTCTTGTTGCCGCTGCCCAGGCCCTGGACCCGGTCGATGATCCGGTCCGCGGCCGCACCGAGGTCGCCGACGGCGGCCGTCGCGAGGTCGTCGCGGTTCGGGTGCTCGGCGCGGTCGGGGTAGAAGTCGTGCAGCTCGTCGGTGCTCAGCAGCAGCGTCGCCGGCCCGTCCGCGGTGACCGTGACCGTGGACGGCGCGAACCGGGTCCCCTGCCCGACCCACCGGTCGACGTACTCGATCCGGGCCTCGTGCGGCGTCGTCCCGTCCGGGGCGGCCAGCGTGGTGAAGGTGTGGTCGGTGGTGATCTGCTCGACCCGCCCGTCGGCGTGCACCAGGTAGCCACGGGTGTCCCCGGTCCAGGCGACACCGATCCGCCCGGTGGCCGGGTCGGCCACGGCCAGCAGCAGTGTGACCATGCCGGGCCGCTTGCGGAGCCGGTCCCGGGCCGACTCGAACGCCGTCCGCGCCGCGTCCCCGACCGGCAGCCGCGGGTCGGTGGCCAGCAACGCCTCCAGCGCCACCGCGACCGCCCTCGCCGACGCCGTGTCCGCCGTCGGGCTGACGCCCAGCTCGTCGGACAGCACCGCGAACCGGCGCCCGTCCGAGGCCCGGACCGCGCCGGCCATCGCGTCGCGGTTGGTGGCCTGATCGGGGTGCCCGGCGTCGGTGCGCCCGGCCATGGCGCCCAGGTCGAACCCGACCCGGCCGGTCCCGCCCCGGACCGGCAGCGGCCCGGCCCGGCGGCCGCCCTCGGCCAGCTCCTCGGCCGCGACCAACCTCGGCGTGGTCGGCGAGGTGACCGCCACCGGATCAAGCCTGCTGCCCGGGGCCTCCTGCATCGCGGCCCGCCGGCCCAGGTTCACCGCCAGCGCGTCCCGGGCCCGGCCCCAGCCGTGCACGAGACGGGCCACCCGCAGCGCGCCGAGCGGCGAGTACGCAGCGCCCGACCGGAACAGCGCGTCGATCCGGGCGTGGTGGCGCAGCGTCAGCTCCTGCTGGGCCGCGATCGCCCGGTCCAGATACACCAGGCCGCGCTGGCGCCGGCTCTCCAGGTAGCCGCGGTGGCGCTCGGAGATGTCCCGGGGCACCAGCCGCCGCACCAGCGCGGCGGCCGCCGTCCGCACCCGGCGCGGGACCATCCGGGCCGGCCCTGCGGCCAGCCACCGGCCGAGCGTCGCGCTGCCCTGCGTCGTCATGTCGAACTCGGTCGTCGAGACCGCACCGGCCACCGGGTCGCGGCGCTGCCAGGTCTGCCTGGTCAGCGCCGCCCGGTACTCCGCGATGTTGGGCAGCAACGCCTCCCGCGGGCCGACGCCGACGCCGTACTGGGTCTGGGACAGCCCGGCGGTCCACTTCAGCAGCCGCAGGTCCCGGGCCCCGATCCAGTTCCGTACCTGCAGCCACGGGTTCCACCGCTGCCACCCGGCCAGCGCCGGCGGGTCGAACCGCTTGACCGCCTGGTTGCCGGGCACGTCGAAGTGCAGCGCGAACAGCTCCACCCGGACCGGGCCGAGGTAGATCTGCAGGCCGTAGCGGAGGAACGGGACCGCCCCGACGCTGCGGTTGTCGCTGGTCGTGGTCTGCAGCGGCCGCCCGACCTCGGTGACGTCCAGCACCGTGAACGACCCCAGCGAGCCGGCCGTGACCTTCAGCCCGGCGCCGAACACGCCTCCCCACTCCGGGCCGATCGGCGGAGACATCACCGGCAGCCCGGTGAAGGCGCGGTTGAACTTCATCGTCCGCCAGCGCTGCCACAGCGGCGGGAGCCTCCCGTCGCCGGTCTTGCGCAGCTTCAGGTGCACCAGCTGGGTCAGCCCCTGCCAGTTGAGCAGCCACAACCCGGCCCACAGGATCGCCGCCGGGGCCATCCCGGACAGCACCAGCGGCAGCGCGACGACCGGGTAGACCAGCGGGTAGCTCAGGAACGTCGGGTAGAAGCGGTGCTCCACCCCGAACGGCGTCCACATGCGGGCCCCGATCGTGATCGCCGCGACCGTCAGCACCGCACCCGCGGCCGCGACGACGCCCGACCCGGCCAGTGCCGCGACCGTCCCGGCGACGGTGCCGACGGCCGCGGCCACCGTCACCCGGGTCCGCCACGACCCCGGCGGCACCGCCCGCCGCCAGCCCAGGTCGGCGATCCCGTCACGGACCGTCCGCCCGGCCCGGAGCACCCCGCCGCCGAGGCGCCGCAGCGACTCCGCGACCCGCGAGAGCCGGGTCGGGCCGTCGGCCGCCACCGGCGGCGGCGCCACGAGCCGGACCAGGGCGGTCGGCGGCAGCACCGAGTAGCGCAGCCAGGACCCGACCGCGGCACCGGCGACGACCGCGGCGTCGCCGACGACGGCCGCCGTCGCCCCGACCGCGTCGCGCCCCGCCGCGACCGCCCGGCCCAGCGCGAACCCGATCCGGCCGACGGCGCCGAGCACCGCCAGCGCACCGGTCAGCGCCGCGCCGAGCACGACCGTCCACGGCGGACCCCGGGCCGGGGCCGGTCCCGGCTCGGACGGCGCCGGAGGTTGCGGCGCGACCGGGGACACCGGCTCGGCCGGGGTCTCGGCCCGCGGCGGCTCCGGACGCTGCGGCCCGCCCGGCGCCGGGCGCAGCTCGGCACCCGGGATCCGCAGCACCGTGCCCGGCCGGATCAGGTCGGGGTTCGCGCCGATCGTCCGGCGGTTCGCCGCGTAGAGCTCCGTCCAGCCGCCGCGCACGTCCTGCTCGCGGGCGATCCGCTCCAGCGAGTCACCCGGGCGGACCGTGTACGACACCTGGTTCCCGGCGCCCGAGGTCCCGAACGCGTCCCCGGCGAGACCGAGCACCAGGGTCGCGGTGACGGCGGCGGTGACCAGCACCCGCGCGGTCATCCGCCCGATCCGGCGGCCCACGCTGCGCGGCGGCGCGTTCGGGGTCGCCTCCCCCGCCATCGGGGCCGGGGTACCCGCGTCCGCAGCCGGACCGCCCGGCGTGCCGTCGTCCCGCGCCGGTGGCACCGCACCGGAGCGGTGCAGCAGCCGGTACGCCACCCCGGCGACGGCCAGCGACGCCGTCGTCCCGATCAGCACCGGCAGCGAGTTCAGCTGGTACAGCGCCCCGTAGAGGCCCACCCCCAGCGCGCTGGCGACCGACACGGCGGTCGTCGCCCGGGCCGGGGCCGTGTGGGCCGGGTTGCGCGCGGTGCGCGCCGCGGTCCACAGGGTGTAGAGCGCCTCCCCGCCGAACCCGACGAACGTCGCGACGACGAGCCACTTCACCGTGGCGTTCATCGACACGATCGGGTCCAGCGCCGCGTTCGGGCCGAACACCGCGATCACCAGCGGAACCAGGGACAGCGCGACCGCCCAGGTGCCCGCCGTCGCAGCGGCCCGGAAGACCTTCACCGCCCGCGGGCCGTCCAGGACCATGTCCTGCTTCCAGGTGCCCAGCATCGCCGGGACCAGCGCCAGCAGCGCCGTCACGTCGACGACCAGGAACGCGGCGGCGCCGGCCCGGAACTCCCACGTCGAGGCGGGGTTGAGGACGCCGAACACGTGCAGCGGCAGGTTCACCGTGAACGTGACGACGACCAGGGCCGTGCGGATCGTCCGCACCCACCGGTTCGACGACAGCAGGTTCGTAACCGCGTTCAGCGTGCCGCGCACCTGGAAGGCGACCATCGCCGCGATCGCGGGCAGCGGCGCCGTCAGCATGACCGCGGCGCTCACACCGAGGCCCCCGACGGTGGCGACCCAGATCAGGCCGGTGGTCGTCGTGAACGCCCAGGCCCAGGCCCGGGTCATCTGCATCGCCCGGTGACCGGCCGGCGGGCCCCGGTTCCCGACGCCCGAGCTCATCATCTGCGCGTGCGCGGCGGCCGCCCGCCGCACGAGCAGCGCCGGGACGCCCGCGGCGGCAGCACCACCGGCCGCGACGACGGTCAGCACCGCGGTCGTCGCGGCGTCTCGGGACAGGGTCGCCGCCCGGACGCCGTCCGGACCGGACCGGTACCGGGAGCCGATGTGCGCGGCCGTGTCGCCCGGCACCGCGCGGAGGACGGTGACCAGAGCGGTCACGGTCCCGTCGTCCCAGCCCGTGCCGTGCCGCTCGCCCCACGCCCGCACCTGCTCGGTGGCCGAGGCGCGGTCGGGCGTCCACGCGGCGCGGAACAGCCGCGGCAGGCCGGCTACCCCCAGCGGGCTGGAACCGACGTCGGCGACGACGGTGCCGGCCAGCTGCGCGACGGTGCGCCGTGTCCGGTCGTCGGTGTTCGCGCGCCACAGCTCGTTCAGCACGAGCAGGGTGCGCCGCACCCGGACCGACTGGGTGTATCCCTTCGCCACGACCAGCCGGGGCAGGACCGGCTTCGCGGCCAGCTCCCGGGCGAGCGCGTCGGCCGCAGCCCTGGCGTGGCGTGCCTGCTCCCGCAGCCCCGCGATCGACGCCTGGGCGCGCTCGACGTCGGCCCGCCGGCTCACCTCCTGGTTCCGCCCGGGCCCCTTCGACGCCGGCCGGTTCGCGCGGCCGATCAGGTTCGCCGTCTGCCGGGCCCCCCGATCGGCGAGACGCTCCAGCTCGGTGGCGCGCTGCGCCGCCGCCTCGTGCCGGTCGGCCAGCTCGGCGCGCTCCGCCGCGCTGCGGCGGGCCAGGGACTCGTAGCCGACGGTGGACCGGTCCAGCTCCCAGGCGCGACGCACCCGCCCGGCCATCCAGCCGACGCCGTACCCGCCGTAGTAGCCGAGCTTCACATCGTCCGCCGGGTGGTCGGCGCTCGTGCCCTTCGCGAACCGGACGCCGCGCGGGGCCTGCTGCACGATCCGCTGCCAGGTCTGCACCGACATCGGCGCGACCGTCGTCCCGAACGCGGTGACGGGCCGCACGAACGTCGGCTGCCTCTGGTCGTTCACGACGTAGGGCAGGAACTTCTGCTGCTCGGTGCGGGTGAGCCGCTCCATCAGCGCCCAGCGGGCCCGGGAGACGTGGGACGGCCGGATGCCGGCGAACGTCGCCGTCTGCATCCGGTGCACCGCCCGCTGCTCCGCGGAGTACGCGAGCCGCGACCGGAAGGACATGTACTCCCACGCCAGCCGGTAGTCGAAGACCGGAACGGCCCGCGACGGCATCAGCGGGACCGGCGGGGACGGGTGGACCGGCGGCACGCCCACCTGCACCGTGGGCGGGAGATCAGCCTGCACGACGGCGTGTCCCGGCGCCGGCGTCCGGTCCGTACCGGCCAGGGCCGGGCCCGTCACCCGCTCCGGGGCCGTTCCCGCGGGGGCGTCGGTCGTCGCCCGCACCGGCCCGGTTCCGGCGGTTCCCCGCCCGGCGACGTCCGGACGGGTGGGCCCGGCATCGCGGACCGGTGTGGCACCGGCACGGGGCGGGGCGGTCGTGGGCTCCACGGTGACTCCCGCCCTGGCGGGCGCCGGGGTCGCGGTGGTCGTGACGGTCGAGGTGGTGGCCGCCTTGCCCGGCGGCACCGCGGACACGTGGCCGGTGAGCATCACGAAGGCCGTGGCCCACGTCATCGCCCGGTGCCGTGCGCCGGCCCAGCGGCCGGGGGACGGACGTCCCGCGGGAGGGGCCTGCGGCGGCCCGGCGTGACCGGTGGGTGGCCCTGCCTCCGTGCCCGTCGGCGCGGCGCCGGCCGGGAGGTCCGGCCGGCCGGTGGGACCGGTGACGCGGTTCGAGCCCGTCCCGGTCGGCATCTCGACGAGAACACCGGTCGGGCCGTCGGCCGAGAACCTCGGGGGCGCGGTGGGACCGCGCATCCAGTCCATCCGGGCCACGGCGTCGACGTGGCCCTGGCGGGCCCGCCCGAGCTCCTCGTTCAGTGCCCGCCGGGCGTCCATCGCCCGTGCGTCCTCCGGGTCCGGCGTCCCTCGTCCGGCCTGGGCCTCGAGGTCGCGGACCCGCTCTGCTGTCTCGCGCACGCGGTTCGCCTGCGCATCGAGTGCGTCGTCGCGTACGACGCGCACCGTGCCGCCGCCCGGGGTCTCCGGGCGACCGTCCTGGGCTAGGGCGTGTCTCCCAGATAGGCGGACCGGGGTGCGCGATGCTTGATCGGTGCCGCGTACCGCTGTCCTGACTGATGCCCAGTGGGCCCGTCTGGCGCCGCTGTTGCCCTCCTCCGAGGGTCGTCGCGGGCGCCCGTTCCGCGATGACCGCCGGGTGATCGAGGGGATCATCTACCGGTATCGGTGCGGGCTTCCCTGGCGCGACGTCCCAGCCGAGTTCGGGCCGTGGCAGACGTTGTGGAAGCGGCACCGCCGCTACAGCGGCGACGGCACCTGGGACCACATCCTGGCTGCTCTTCTGATCGAGGCCGACGCCGCCGAGGTGCTCGGGTGGGCGGTCAGCGTGGACTCCACGATCATCCGTGCCCACCAGCACGCCGCGACCCTCAAGCGCGACACAGGGGGCCGGATCGAACTACACGAATCTGCTCGCCGAACCAGCAGATCACGCGCTGGGACGGTCCCGCGGAGGGCTGTCGACGAAGATCCACCAGCTCGTTGACGGGCACGGCCGCCCGCTGGTGGTCCTCCTCGGCCCCGGCCAGGGCGGCGACTCGCCAATGTTTCCGCACCTGATGGCGCACCTGAGCATCGCCCGACCGGGCCCGGGACGACCCCGGACCCGGCCTGAACGCGTGCGCGCGGACAAGGCCTACTCCTCACGCGCGATCCGCCGGCACCTGCGCGAGCGCCGGATCATCGCTGTCATTCCGGAGCCCTCTGACCAGCAGGGACACCGCAAACGACGGGGCTCACGCGGCGGCCGACCGCCCGCATTCGATCCGGTCGACTACCGAAACCGCAACGTCGTCGAGCGCGGGTTCTGCCACGTCAAGCAGTGGCGCGGGCTGGCCACCCGTTACGACAAGCTCGCCCTGACCTTCCGCGGCGGCGCCGTCCTGAAGGCAATCGTCACCTGGCTCCGCGCATTGGGAGACACACCCTAGCTCATCGTTGCGTCCTCCGTCGCGGTTGTGCTGCTGCCGGCCTGCCGGCTCCTGTCCCGCGCGGCCTCCGTTCCCGTTCGTTCCGTCCTGGGCGTTCGTCGGGGCATCGGCACCACCGTCGGTGGCGCGCTCCGGCGCGCGGGGCGCACCGGCCTCGCCCGGGGTGCGGGCGGTGGTGGGATCGGTCCCGGCCGGCGGAGGTCCACGGTTGCGCGGGGTCCCCGGCGTCGATCCGCTCGCCGCCGTCGGGTCCGTGCCGGGACCGTCCCGGGTCGGGACGGGCCCGTCGGCGGGCGACCTGTCCAGCGTGCCGGGCGGCGGCTTGTCGCCGCCGGTGCCGGTGGAGCGTTCGGCGACCACCTCGTCATTCGTTCGGTTCGGCTGCTGCCGGGGCGGCGCAGCGGGTCCGGTGGGACGCTCGCGGCCCGGCTTCGGCGGGTCGCCTGCGGGGATCCGCGAGTCGCCTGCGGAGGCGGGGGCACGGTCGCCGCTCGGCGCAGGAGGCCGGCCGATACCGGTGACACCGGTGCGGTCCGGGCTGGTGCCCCGTCCCGAGGTACCGCCGCCCCAGCCGGTCGTGGTCCCCGTGCCGGGGACCGCCCCGGTGCCCTGCCCGTTCTGGCCACGGGCCAGGTTCTGCAGGTCCCGCGCCCGGTTCTGCAGGGTCCGCGCCTGCGCCTGCATCTCACGTGCCTGGCCCTGCTGACCACGCGCCCGGCTCTGCAGCTCCCGCGCCTGCTCCTGCAGAGCCCGCGCCCGGGCCTGCAGGTCCCGCACCTGCGCCTGCGCCTCACGCACCTGGCCCTGCTGACCACGCGCCCGGCTCTGCAGCTCCCGCGCTCGGCGGTCCAGACCGCGCGCCTGGTTCTGCAGCGTCCGCGCCTGGCCCCGCAGCACCCGAGCCTGGCTCTGCAGACCACGCGCCCGGCCCTGCTGGTCCCGCACCTGGGCACGCAGATCCCGCACCTGGTTCTGCAGCGTCCGTGCCTGGCCCCGCAGCCCCCGGGCCTGGTTCTGCCGGCCCCGTGCCTGGTTCCGCAGATCCCGGGCCTGGTTCCGCAGGTCCCGCACCTGGTTCCGGAGGTTGCGCGCCTGGTCGCGCAACCCGGTCGTCGTGGAGCGCTGACCGGATGCGTTCCGCCCGGTCCCGGGTCGCGTGGTCTGGCCACGTTCCCCCGGCGACCGCGTCGGCGACGTCGACGGCCGCGACGTCCCGTCCGACGGGACGCGGGGTGGGCGCGGGCCCTCGATCCCGGAGAGCGGCTCGGTCACCCGGGACGCCGGGGCAGCCGCCCCCGCCGGGTCGACCCGCGCGATCCACGCTGCGGGCGGTTCGGTGCCGTCCCGCAGCGCGACCAGCGCGTCCGGCGGGACGTAGTTTTTCCGCATCTCGCCGTTCGCGAGCCGCTTCCCGGCCGGGGACGACGACGGTGGCCGTACCTTGCTCATCGCGATCGGTGCGGCGAGCATCCCCCAGGTCAGCGCGAGGTCGCCGATCTCACGGGCGCCCTTGGTGTCGCTCTTGACGAAGGCCACCGTGTGGTCGACGGCCGTGGCCCCGAACGTGCCCAGCGCAGCCCGGTTGGCCCACCGCGCGGCGTCGCTCGCATGCAGGGACGATCGGGCCAGCGTGGCGGCCCGTGCCTGGTTGCCCGCGGTGAACGCCCGCGACGACAGGGTCGCCAGCCTGGTGGCACCGGCGCCGAGCCCGAACGTGACGGCGGCCAGCGCGTTGCCGCCGAACGTCAGGTAGGCGTTGCGGACGGTCGGATCGGAGAGGCTGGTGCTCTGACCGTGGGCTTCACGGTTGTCCAGGGTCTTCTTGGCGTCGATGGTGGTGTAGACGGTCCCGCCGGCGAGCAGGACGACACCGGCGCCACCGGCGCCACCGGCGAGGATCGCCCCGCCGGACATCGCGACTCCGGTCCCGACGCCGGTCCACCAGGTCAGCGCACCACCGACGACCATGGCGCCGCCGAGGACGTAGCCCTTGCTCTTGTCCCAGCCGCTGATGTGCCGTCCGTTGGTCGAGGTCATGTCGATCGGTCCGCCGGTGGCTCCCCAGTCGCCCGGCGTCGAGATCCTCGTGTCCTCACCGAAGATCTCGTTGTTGTTGCGGAAGTCCTCGAGGTCGCCGTAGTGGTGCCCGTTCGCGTCGACGTACCGGTCGCCCGCCCGGTAGACGTCGATCATCCCGAGGTTTCCGTCCTCGTCCTCGAACAGGATCCCCCGCCGTGCGACCGAACCGCCCTCGCCGACGCGCTTCGCCACCTCGCGGCGGGCGCTCAGCTCCTCGATGTCCTCGACCTTCACCTCGCCGCGCAGGAGCTCGCCGAACAGCTCGTCCGCGTTGCCCCGGGCGGCCAGTTCCGCCCGGCGGTCCCGCGGGTCCTCACCCAGCGACGGCTCGCCCGCGAGGCCCTCGTCGAGGTACCGCTTGGCCAGCGGATCGGTCACGCCGTCGAGCGAGGGCCGGTTGAACGCGGACCTCTTCGCGTAGAAGACGTCGGCCCGGCCGCTGGAGGGCAGCTGCAGCTCGCCCAGGGTCGATCCCGGGGTCCGGGATCCCTGGTCGCGGGCGATGGTGTTGTAGTTCAGCGCGACCGCGGAGCCGAGCTTCTCGTAGCGCTCGGCGAGCTGCTCCTGCCGCGGGTCGCCGGACTCCTTCATCTCCCGGCCCAGCCGCTCGCTGCGGGTCAGCAGGGAGTCCCACGTCCGCAGCTCGGCGGCCAGCGCGGTGTCACCGGTCGCCTCGGCCGCGGCGATGTCGAGCTGCCGACGCCGCTCCGGGGAGAAGACGACGCCCGCGCCGCCGACCTCCTTCAGGTGCGCGTCGGTGGCCGCGATCCGGTTCCGTACGCCGTTGACCGACCCGATCTCCTCGTTGAGGCTCAGCCGCTCGGCCTCGAGCGCCGCGTACTGCGCGGGGGGTGGCGCTCGGGTCCTTCTGCAGGGCGGTCCGGCGGTCGGTGAAGGTCGCCTGGCGCGTGCTCAGCTCGTACTGGCGGGGCACCAGGGTCATCCCGGCGATCTGGGCGGCGTTCGCCTTCGCCCGGTCCGCGGGCGACGGCTCGACCGCGGGTGTGCCGTCCGGGGCGCGACCCATCCCCTCGAACCCCTCCCGGTGCCCGGGGATCGTGGTGGCGCCGCCGATCGCGTCCGCCTGGTCACCGGTGATGTTCGGGCGCTGCCCGGCCACGCCGCGGACGGCGTCGACCAGGCCGCGGGCGTGGGCGATCTCCGGGTCGGCCTTCGCGAAGTCGTCGATGACCCGCAGGTGCTCCGGGGCGACGGCCACCCCGTCGCGGTTGGCCCGCTCCTGCGCGGTCAACGCCTCGTCCAGGGCACGGGCCCGGGGGCCGTTCTCCGTGCGGCGGACCTGCAGCGTGCTCAGCGCGCTGCCGACCTTCAGGACGGCGCCGTCCTCCTGTGCCGGGGTCAGCTCCGGCAGCGCCTCCTGGTACCGCGCGTAGAGCTCCGGGTTCTCCTCCTCCATGGCGCTCAGCTCGGACGGGTTCAGCGGCGGGAGCGGGTCGCCGGGCTTCAGCCCGAGGTGGCCGGCCAGCTCACGGTCGACCGCGCTGTCCTGGGCGGGACGGGTGAACGTGGGGTCGATGGCCGGCATCCAGGACGCGTCCGGGTCGGCGATCCAGCCCAGTTCGGGCAGGTCCGGGGAGGTGGTGCACTCGCCGGCGCCCGCGCGGCAGCCGAAGCCGACGTTCTCCCGGCCGTCCTTCGTCGGGTAGAGCAGGTACCCCTCGCCCTCCAGCGAGTGGCGGCGACGGTGGTCGACCTGCAGTCCCCGCCACGGCAGACCGCACCACCGCCGGGCCCGTAGTTCATCCCGACCTGGCAGCCGTCGGCACTGGTACCGGCCTTGCAGCTGGTCGAGTTGCCGTACGGGTCGGTCCACGTCTGGGTGGCGTCGGAGTCGCCGAGGAAGACGACCGACGCGGTCTCCGACGGCGTCTGCCCCTCCCGGACCATCGGCTCGACGATCCGGCAGTTCGGGCAGTTCTGCTCGCGGACCTGCGCCCAGTCCGGCCGGGTCAGGGTGCAGTCGCCGACACAGCTGATCCGGCCGCCGTCGCCGTTCGCGTCCGGGGTCGTCACCTGGATCCGGTTGCTGCCCCCGGAGGTGATCTGCTCGGGAAGGTTCACGCCTGCCGCTGCGGCCTCGAGGCGCTCGCCGTCGGTGAACGTGTGGACCTGCCGGCCCCGGTCCTGGCCGATCCGGTAGCCCTCACGCAGCGCGATGTGACCGGTCTCGGACTCGCCGAGGCTGTACTGACCCGGGTTCCCCTCGCCGTCGCGGCTGATGATGGTGGTGACGTTCCTGCTCGGGTCGAACGCGACGCCGTCGGAGTGCACGACGTCGCCCTCGGCCGAGGTGAAGGTCCCCTCGCCCTGGAAGGTGATCCGCGCGGGGTTACCGGCGCCGTCGCGGCCGGTGATGTCGCCCGAGGGGCCCTTGACCTCCAGGTGGTCCCGGCCGCCGCTCTCCGGGACGCCGCCCCCCTGGGTGGGGCCCTGGTAGTCGCAACCGCCGTTGCAGGTGCTGTGCACCGGCGAGCCCTTCGGGCTGCTCGTCCGGAACGAGTTCTGCATCTCGGCCGGCTTGCGGCCCTCGGAGTTGGTGTAGCGCACGGTCTCGCCGGTGCGGCCGTCGCGCATCCGGCCGGTACCGCGGACCCAGCCCGAGCCGTTGCCGTCGGCGTCGCGGTGCAGCCCGACGCCGTGCGAGCCGGCCACCGTGTCCTTCTCCTCGGCCTTCCGCTCGATCGGCACCGAGCCGTCGAAGCCCTCGCCCGGGCGGTAGCGGACGGTCTCGCCGTCCTCGGTCGTGAGGGTGGCGCCATTCGCGCAGCCGTCCCGGCAGGTCTCGGTGGTGACCTCGTCGTCGCCGGAGGACTTGACGCTCAGGACGGGGTTGCCGTCCTCGTCGAACCTCCCCTCGATCCCGCGGTCGTTCTCACCCATCTCCTCGATCGGGATCGGCTTGCCGTCCGGCCCGAGCTCCTCGGCCTCCTGCTGCTGGGCGGCGGCCTGGTCGCGCAGCGAGGGAGCGGTGACGACGCCGGTGTTCGAGCCGCTCTGGGTGAAGTTCGCGCAGTCCCCGGAGCAGGTGGCGCCACCGCCGCCACCCGGACCGGCCACGGCCCACGCGGAGACCCCGCAGCCGCCGTTGCCGCTGCCCGAGCAGGTGCCCTCGCCGTGCGCCTTCCAGGCCAGGCCCGGCTGGTCCCAGCTGGGTGCGGTCTCGGCGCTGTCGTCGGCCTCGGCGTGTGCCGAGTAGCTCGACGAGCAGTTCGCCGCGCCGGAGCAGGACGCCGACGCCGACGCCTGCCCCGGGCTCGCCGACACCGACACCGACACCGACACCCCACCGCCACCCTGCCCACCACCACCGGACCCCGACGCCGACGCGCTGGCCTGTGCCCCCGGAGCGGACGCCGACGCGCTCGAGGCCGCCGAGTAGGAGTGCCGGCAGTTCGCCGCACCCGAACACGACGCCGACGCCTGCCCGGGACCCGCGACGGCCTGCGCGGTGACCGCGACCCCACCACCACCCGTGCCACCCCCGCCGGTCCCGGCCGCCGACGCCGACGCGGTCGACCCACCAGCCGTAGCCGAGTCGCTGACCTGCGCGGAGTAGGAGTGCCGGCACGAGGTACCCGCACTACCGACACACGACGACGACGCCTGCGCCGCCCCACCACCGGCCGCCGCGGCCGCACTGGTCTGGACGAACCCCGACCCCCGGCCACCGGACCCGTACCCGGCCGCATCGGCCTGCGCGGCCGCCCCGGCCGTAGCCGTACTGGACGCGGAGTAGCGGTAGGAACACCCCGACCCGGCGCTGCCCTGACACGCCGCGGCGGCGATCGCCCCGTCCGGGCGGGCCTGCGCGGACGCGGTGGTGGCACACCAGCCGCTGCCCGCTCCGCCGGCGGCCGAGCAGCGGGCCGAGGCGTCGGCCCGGTTACCCGGCGCCCGGTCCGACGCGGTCGAGCCCGCGGAGTAGGAGTGCCGGCAGGTCGAGCCCTCGGTCGCCGCGCACACCGCGGAGACCTGCGCCCCGTCGGTGGTGGCCCCGGCCTGCCCGCCGCCGCGGCAGGCACCGTCGGCACCGGCGACGCACGACGTCGTCGAGCGTGCGGCGTTCCCGCCGGCGTCGGCGACCGCGTGGGTGCGGGTGCGGCACCCCTCACCGGTGCACTGCGCGGTCAGCTCGGCGTTGTCCCGCGCGGTCGCGCCGCCGGTGGCGACCTCACAGGCCCCCTGCCCGCCGCAGGTCGCGGTGGCGATGCCGTGGGCGAGCCCGTCGCGCGGGGCCACCGAACCGGCCCGCAGGTCGGGGGCGATCGTGGTGGGGTCGTCGGTGCTGAGCGTGGTGCTCCGTCCGCGCACCGGGCAGTCGGAGTTCCCGGAGCGGCAGGTCCCGGACGCGCCGGCGGTGCTCGCCCCGGTCGCGTCCGCGCCGGTGCCCGACAGGGTCAGTGATCCCTCGGTGCCGACCACGGCACGGCAGCTCTGGCCGTCGCCGTCGCAGCTCGTGGCCGACCCGGCCAGACCGACGGTCGCGGACCGGCTCTCGACGCGGGGGACCTCGATCGCGTCGAGGGCCTCGCGGGCGTTCCGGGCCCGGGCAGCGGCGGCCGCGGCCTCGGCCCGCCCGGTGGCGGCGGTCGCGGCCCGTTCGGCGGCCACCGCCCGCCCAGCGGCCACGGCGGCCGCCCGTCCGGCGGCAGCGTCGGCCGCCCGCTCGGCGGCCGGGTCGCCCGCCGGCGCGCCGGCGGCATCGGCCGGGTCGGTGGCCCGCGCTCGGGCCGACTCGGCGTCAGTACGGGCGGACTCGGCCGTCTTCTCCGCGGCACGGGCCGCCTGCTCGGCGGCGCGGGCGGCCTCGTCGGCGGCGCGGACGGCCTCGTCCGCGGTGGCCTGGTCGCGGCCGGCGCGGGCGGCGGCGATCGCGGCGTCGGCGTCGCCGTCGATGACGGTGGCCGAGACGGTGTCGGCCGACGCCGCACCCCGGCACGAGCCGTCGGGGCAGTCCAGGGCGGCGGTGGCGTTCGTGGCGCCGCTGCGGGTGCCCTCGATCGTCGGGTCGGTGACCGCCGACGCCCCGGCCTGTACCGCGCACCCGCTGTCACCGGCGGTGCAGGTGGCGCGGGAACGGGAGTCGGAGACGGCGTCCCCGGCCGGGGTGGTGGAGCGGGCCTGCCCGGTGACGGTGGCGGTGCAGCCGGTCCCGGCGCACTCGCCGGAGGCCTGGGAGTCGCTCGTCGCCGCGGAGGCGCCTTCGATCTTCGAGCGGGCGCTCTTCTCGGCGGCGGTCGCGGTCTTCTCCGCGGTGGTCGCCGTCGTCTCCGCGGCCGTGGCGGCCTGCTCGGCGGCGGCCTGCTCGGCGGTCGCGGCGCGGCGCTGCTCCGATGAGGCGAACGGGTCGTCCTCGACACGCTCGGCGTGCTCGGCGGCGGCGTCCGCGGTCTCGCGGAGCCGGTCGGCCTCGTCGGTGGCGGTGTCGGCGTCGGTGCGTGCGGTCTCGGCGGCCGCGCGACGCTGCAGGACGACGACGTCGGCAACGACCTGGCCACTGCCCGCAGTGGAGCTCGTGGTGCCCCGGCATGCGGTGCCGGTGCTGGTGCAGGTGCTGGTCGAGGAACTCGCATCGGCCGGGGGGCCGCGCGCACCCCGGGCACCGACCTCACGACCGGTGTCCTCGCTACCGGAGGCCGAGCTGCGCACCGTGCCCCGGCAGGGACCCTCCCCGCCGGCGCAGTCCAGGACCGCGGAGGCGTTCGTCCACGCCGAGGCACCCGACACACTCGGGGCGGCGTTCGCACCCGCGCCCGGCGACCCGGCCGGCAACGTCGCCGGAGGCTGCTCGCCCTCATCCCGCGCCTCGTCGCCCGGACCGGTCGGCTGCCGGTCGGAAGCCTGCTCGCTGCGCCCCTGATAGACCGTGGCGTTGCTGCTCGAGTGGCCCTCGACCAGGGCGGCGATCACCGAGGCGTCCGGACCGGCCGAGCCGCCGGAGTTGCTGACCGCCCGGCACCCGTCGGCCGCACCCTCACACGACCCCGACCCGTGCGAACCCCGACCCTGACCGCCGTCGTCACCCGACGCGGCGCTGCGCACCGTCCCGTCACAGGACGCGCCGGCGGCGCAGTCCAGCGCGGCCCCCGACGCCGACGCCGCGGACGCCCCGGCCTGCTGCGCCTTCGGCGTCTGGGCGGGGTCGGCGGACAGGGTCCGGGCCGCACCGGGGCCGGTGGAGGCGACCGAGGTCGTCTGCGGGGAGCAGCCGCCGCTGGTGCCCGTGCACGACGCCGACCCGGTGGTGGTCCTCGGCTTCCCGGTGGCGGGATCGTGGCTGGTCGCGGTACTGGTCGCCGTACCCGAGCACTGCGCACCGGCCGCACAGTCCACCCGCGCCGAGGACGTCGAGATCGCCGACGGCCCCGTACCCGGCTTCTCCCCGGGCAGCGTCCGTTCCGGACCGGACGAGCCCTGCGAACGGGTCTGGGCGTGGCAACCGCCGCCGGTCACGGTGCAGGTCGCGCCACCGGTGCTCGTCTTCGCCCTGCCGCCGTCGACGTCCGCGTCGGCGCCGGTGACCGTGCTGGTGACCTTCCCGGAGCAGTTCTCGGCGCCGGCGGCGCAGTCGGCGGTGCCGGTCACGTCCGAGGTGCTGGACAGTCCGGCCGGGACGTCACCGGTGGCGGCGCGCGCTCCGGTCTGCGCGGTCGAGGTGCTCTCGCACGTGCCGGCGGTGGTGGTGCAGGTCCCCGAACCGGTCGCGGTCTTCAGCGTGGCCGCGGTGACCTTCCCCGTCGCCGGGTCGGTGACCCGGTCCCCGGACCCGGCACTGCTCGTGGACGAAGCGCCCTTGCCGGTGCAGCCGGTCGTACCCACCGAGCAGTCCACCCTCGACGACGCCCGGCTACCCGAATCAGCCGCGTCACCGGTGTCGAGACCGGCGAACCCGGTGCCGGGAGCCCCGTCCGGGGGCGAGGCGTCCGAGGAGCTGCCCGCGGTGCACCGGCCGGCCTCGGCGGTGCAGTCCGCCGCACCCGACGTCGTCCGCACGACCGGGGCGGTGATCGCCTTCGTGCCCGCGGCCCCGCTGGTGGCACCGGTGCCGGCGGTCGCGGGCGTCGTGGCCTCGGTGGTGACCGGGCGCTCGCCGGCGGCCTTCGTGGTGCTGCGGCCGGTGCCGGTGCAGCCCTCCCGACCGGCACAGTCGACGACCGCCTCGGCCTGGCTACGACCCGCACGGTCGGCACCGGCGAACCCGGACCGGTCGCGGGAGGCCGGCCCGCCCGGCTCCGACGCGCTGCGGGCCTGGCAGCCACCACCGGTGACCTCGCAACGCGCGGTACCCGCGGTGTCGCCCTCCGCCGGCGTCACCCCGGCCGGGGCCTGCGCGCCGGTCGCGGACGTGCCCGCCGCCGGGGTCGTGCCGGTCGACGGGGTCGTGCCGGTCGTCGGGGTCGTGCCGGTCGTCGCGGCCTTCGGGGACGTCGCGGTGGAGGTCTCGACCTCACCGCCGGTCTCGACCGAGGCCTGCCCGGTGCAGCCGCGCTCCACGGCGCACTCGACCGCGCCGTTCGCCCGGGCCGGGGACCACTCGTCGCCCGGGGACGCGGTGAGCCGCAGCCCGCAGCCCTCGGCACCGGCGGTGCACGACGCCGACGCCGACGCCGTGCGCTCCGGCTCCGACGCCGCGGCCGGCCCGGCGCCGGCACGCTCGGCGGAGACCTGCCCGGTGCAACCGGCGCCCGTGCAGTCCGCCCCGGCACCCCGCTCGCCCACCGTGGACCCCAGACGGCAGTCACCCTCGGCGGTGTCGCAGGAGGCGTTCGCGGTGGTCGTCGCGCTCTCGCCGCCCGGACCGGTGGTGGGGCGCTCGCCGGTGGTGCTGGTGGCGCAGCGCGGGTCGGAACCGGTCAGCGTGCACGACGCGGACGCCTTCTGCTTGCCCTCGCCCGCGGTGACGCCGCAGGAGGACACCCCGGCCAGCGCCCGGCAGTCCTCGGTGTCCCGGCGCTCGGCCACACGGTCGTCACCGAAGGCGCCGTCGTACCCGGCGGTGCGGACACGGTCGTCACGCCCCGCGCCGGGCTCGGCGGGATCACCGGGGGCGCGGGCGGCGCAGGAACCGAACGCCCCGCTGGTGGTGCACCCGGCCGCGGTGTCACCGTCGAGATCGACGCCGGTGTCGTGACCCGACGCCGCGGCGAGCCGGTCGGTGTCGTCGTAGACCTCGGCGGCGCGGTCGTCGCGGGCGGCCTCGGCCTCGTCGTAACGGGCCTGGGACAGGGTGCCCGCCTCGACCTGCTTGCGCTGGGAGGCGAGCTTCTCGTCGGTGGCGGTGAGGTCGCGGTGACCGTCCACCACGTCGTTGACCAGCGCGGCGCGCTCGGGGGACAGGGCTGCGGCGTCGTCGTCGACGCGCTGCTCCAGTTCACGCTGCTCGGTCTCGGCCTCGGTGTAGGAGGCCTTCGTGGCGTCGCCGGAGGCGACCTTCTTCTTCGTCGCCGCCAGGTCCTTGCGGCCCTGCTCGACGTCCAGCCTGCCCTGCAGGACGCGGTCGGTCTGCTCAGACTCGAATCCGCGAGTAGGCTATGAGCTGATCTTGGTCGGCCAAAGTTGATGTTGCTTGGGTCGGGAGTTGGGTGGTGGGCAAGCGGGCGGCCCGAGTGTCGCCTCGGGTGGCGGGTTCCTGTGCTGGTCGGGGCCGGTGCGGCCGGGTCAGGACGGAGCGGGCAGGGCGCGGACGCGGGCGAGGACCTCGGCGAGTAGGTGCTCGCCGGGTGGTAGGCGCAGGGTGAGGCCGCGGGCGTGGCGCACGAGGCGGGCGGGGATGGTGATCAGCCGCCGGCGCAGGGTGGCGATCATGGCCTGGCCGCCGCGGACGCCGTGCCCGACCAGGCGCCCGTCGCGGGTGCGGGCGGTGAGGTGGTGCAGCCACCCGCTGGTGGTGGCGGCCAGGAGTGCGCCCCACATCCAGGCTCGGTTCACCGCGAGGTGTCCGGAGGGGAGGTGGCGCAGCGCGGCGCCGTGCTTGGTGTCGCGGAACAGGTTCTCCACCTTCGTGCGGTGGCGGTACCAGTACTCGGCCTGCGCGGCTGCGGCAGGTGTGGAGACGTCGAGGTTGGTCACGATGAACGAGTAGGCGAACACCCCGTCGACCTTGGCCACCGTAGCGAGGTCGTCGAGCGGGAGCGCCCGCTGGGCGGGGTGCAGGGTGCGTCGGCGCCGCGCTCGCGGGTCACCGGAGACCTGGCCGTGGTCCAGGTCGAGCCGGACCCGACGGATCAGCAGCTGGGTCGCTGCGGGCCACCAGTTCGGGCAATAGTCGGCCACCGCGACCTGCGCGCCGGTCATGTCGATCGCGTCGGTCCACCCGTCGGCCGCGACGCCGTCGAGGATGCGCCACAGCGGCGCGATGCGTCGGGCGCCGATGGCGAACTCCACGCCGACGAACAGGGCTGCGCGGGCGAGCTGCCCGGCGAAGTAGCCCGCGTCCGCACGCACGCGGACTCGCCCCGCCCGCGCCTGCGCGGGGAGCGCGGCCAGCGCCCGGTGGAACAGCTCGGCGCTGGTGGCGCGGGGGTCATCCCGGCCCGAACCGAGGTCAGCGGCCAGCACCACCGCGGTGTCGGCCCAGGTCGCGACGTGCGGGCGGGCGACCCGCTGGCCTTGGTGGTTGAACGCCACGCCCTGCTTGAGCCGGCCGTAAACCTCGACATCGGTGGTGTCCAGATCGATCGTCACGTCCGCCGTCAGCTGCTCGGCCCGGTCCGGGTCGACCTGGGCGAGCAGGTCCAGCGCGGTGGTGTGCACGTCACCGAGCCCGGTCTCCACCGCCGCCCACTGCCCCTCGATGAACTTGCGCGCGAGCCCGGCGGCGGTCGTGGACGCCAACCCCGGCACCGGCGTGAGTGCCTGCCCGGCGGTGTCGGCGCGGTGCCGGTCCAGCCCGACCAGGAAGTCCTCCCCGCACAGCTGCGCCGCCGACATGCCGACCAGCATCTGCCCGGCGCTGCACCCGCGGTCGCGGTCCTTGATGGGCCCGACCGCGGCGTCGAGCTTGTCGATGATCCCGAGCCGGTCGATCAGCTCGGTCACCGCGGCCAGCCCGGAGAACCTGGTCAGCGCCGCGTCCGGCGCGCCGAGACGCACCCGCGCACACCGCGGGCGTCGCTTGCGTACTGTTCGCACCTGATAGGTGTCCTCTCAACCCGCAATGTCGTGTCGTCGCAAACACGATCATCGCAGGTCAGCGGGCACCTATCGCCATCTCCCCAGTCCGGCCACCAGCGCAACTCGCGGATTCGGGTCAGAGGAGTCGGAGTACCAATAACCGTCGTCGCTCGGGGGGCCGCGGCCCTCGACGGTCAGCTCGTCGCGACCGTCGCGGACACCGTCGGAGCAGCCATGGCCGTCGCAGCCACGGCCGAGACGGGCCTGCGGAGTCTCGCCCAGCAGATCGGTCGCCGGGCCGTCCAGGCCGGCACCACCGCGGTCCTCGTCCGCCGATCCCGCGGAGAGCCGATCGCGCTCACCCGAGCGCGGCACGAGCACACCCTCCGGGCTGCGCTCGCCCGGGAACTCCCGAGCGTGCTGCGGAACACCGTCGCCGGCCGCGGCCAGGAGCTGCTCGGCCAGCCGCAACCCCGCATCGACCGCGCCCCGAGCCACCTCCAGCACCGCACCCACCACGGGACCACCGTGGCGCCCGGCCCCGGATCCGGCCCGCTCGAACGCCCCGTCCGCCGCGTCACGCACCTGCGCCAGAGCCTGACGGGCCTGCCCCCGACCCCCGGGTGAGGCCCCACCCACCCGCTCGGCCGAACCCTCACCCAGCACCAGCGACCGGCCCTCGCTCCGGGCGTCCTCGACCGCGTTCCGAACGGCCTCGCGCAGCGATCTGCGGTTCCCCCATGATCGGGGAGGCATCAGCTATAAGGGGTAGCGATGCCAGAGGTACGGAAGCGCTACGACCGGGAGTTCCGTGACGGAGCGGTCCGGGTCGTGGAGGAGACGGGCAAGCCGATCGCCCAGGTCGCCCGTGACCTGGGGGTCAACGAGGGCACGCTGGGCAACTGGGTGGCCCGTGCACGAGAGGCCCGCGAGGACACCGAGGGCCTGTCTCGCGGCGGCGTCGAGGAGCTCAAGCGGCTGCGCGCGGAGAACGCCGAGCTGCGGATGGAGCGTGATGTCCTCAAGCGATCCGTGGTCCTGTGGGTCAAGGAGGCGACGAAGTGAGCGTGGCCCGTTTCATCGCCGACCAGAGGACCTTCCACCGGGTGCCGCACACGCTGGCCTGCGCCCTGTTGGGGGTGTCGATCTCCTGGTTGTACAAGTGGCTCGACCGCGCCGCGCGTTCCGACGGTGGTGCCACCGCGACCGAGAAGCGCCGCTGCGCGTTGGACGCCGCCGTGGCCGTGGCGTTCGACGACGCCCAGCGGCTACACGGCTCACCCCGTCTGCACGCCGACCTGTGTGAGGCCGGATGGCGGGTGTCGGAGAAGACCGTGGCGGACTCGATGCGCCGCCAGGGCCTGGTCGCCCGCCGGATCAAGCGGCACAACGGGCTGACCCGCCAGGACCGCACGGCGCCGAAGTTCCCGGACCTGCTTCGTCGGGGTTTCACTGCGGCCGAGCCGAACCGCAGATGGGTCGGGGACATGACCGAGATCCCCACCGCGGCCGGGAAGTTGTATCTGGCCACGGTGATCGACCTGTACTCGCGGCGGCTGCTCGGCGCGGCCACGGGGCTGCACCCGAACGCCGAGCTGGCGTGTGCGGCGATCCGGATGGCGGTGGCGGCCCGCGGCGGGGCGGACCGAATCGCCGGGGTGATCTTCCACACCGACCGCGGGTCGACCTACACCGCGGGCGCGTTCACCGCTCTGTGTCGGCGGCTCGACATCCGTCAGTCGATGGGCCGGGTCGGGTCGTGTTTCGACAATGCCGCGGCGGAGGCGTTCTTCTCCAGCCTGGAGTGGGAAGTGCTGTCCCGCAACGACTTCGACACCATCAGTAGGGCGCGGGCGGCGGTCATCGACTGGTGTTACGGCTTCTACAACCACCGGCGGCGACACAGTGCCGCCGCCGGGCTCTCACCGATCAACTACGAGAACGCCGCCCTCACCCGAGACGCGGCATAAGAACCCTCCACGATCTCGGGGGAACCGCAATCCGCTCGCCCCAGACCCGTCCCGGGCCCCACGGCCCAGATCCCGGGCCCGGTCGGCCCACTCGGCCCGGTCCGCCTCGACGCGCCCGACCAGATCGGCCCGATCGCCCCGCTCGACACCGGCCCGCTCGACACCGGCCCGCTCGACACCGCCCCGCTCGGCCAGATCCGCCCACTCGGCCCCGTGGAGACCCGTCCGATCGACCGGATCCAGCCGACCGCCACGGTCGGCGCGGTCGGCGCCGGCCAGATCCGCACCCGTGCGCTCGGCCACCCGGCGCCACGACTCCCGACCCTGCAGAACCTGCCCGGCCGCACCACCCGCGACAGCCCGCTCGACCAGACGCTGCAGCGACTCCCGACCGTCACCGGCCCGCTCCCAGCGGTCCGCGTCCAGCCCGGCCCGGCGCAGAACGTCCAGGACCCGCGTTCCGGCCGTCCCCGCCTGCTCCCCCACCGTCCGGCGTGCCTGCGCCACCGCCGCCCGGATCCCCTCCGGCCCGGCCCCACGCCCGACGCTGCGGCCACGGTCGAGGACCGCGCGCTCGACCACACCCGCCAACCCCGTCGCCAGACCGGTCACCGGCTCGACCCCGGCCCGCCGGGAACCGGCCACGACCCGCTCGACCGAGCCGTCCCGCTGCCGATCAGAGACCTGCTCCCCGACCGCGGTGAACGCCTCATCGGTCACACCACGCACACCCGCCAGCGCCCGCCGCAACTCCGACCGCACCCCGGAGCCCGACACCACCCGCTCCGCCACCGCGCCGCCACTCCCGAGCACCTGCCCGGTGACCTGCCGCGCCCGCTCCAGCACCTGCGTCGACCCGACCGTGTCCCCGGCGCCGCGCCGCAGCTGCGCGACGAGCGCACGCTCGAGCTCCGCGACCGACCGTCCGGACACGTCCCCGCCCCGCTGCGACACCGCGCCATCCACGGCGGTGCCCTCCGCGGTCGCTGCACCCGCCGCATCGACCGCCCGCTCCACATCGCGTCCCGGCACACGCTCCCGGACGTCCACAACGGTCGACCGGGTCCGCTCCACCGCGTGGCCGGCGATCTCGCGCCCCATCGCCGGTGCGCTTCCGCCGGTGACGTGGGCCCGGTCGAGGATCTGTCGCACCATGGCGCGCACCTGGTCCGCGGGGACCTCACCCGGCCGCTGCGCGGAGCCGCCCACCCGATGCGCCGCCAGTACGTGCTCCACGCGGTCCCGGGTCTGCGCGCCCGCCTCACCGGCGATCCGGTCGACACGGTCCATGGCCCGCTCCGCGGACCGCAGCGCCGCCCCCGACCGCTGTGGGTCGGAGTCGTGCACCCCGTGCCGCTCCGCCGCGGCACGGACCGGCGCCACGTCCCGTCCTACCCGCTCCACGACCCGCCGGGCATCGGCCCCGCCGGCCTCGGTGGACAACCCGGCCGCCCGCCGGGTCGCCCGCTCGGTGATCGCGCCGGCCGTCTCGTGCGCGACGGCGGTCCTCGCCCGGGCGATCTCCCCGGCCGATTCTGCTGCCGCGGCGGCCTCGTCGGCGACCTTCCGTGCGGCCGCCGTCTTCTCGACAGCGGTCTTCTCCACGGTCTTCCGGGCGGCGTGCTCGTGCACGGCGGAGATCTGCTCGGGCACGGCCTTCCCAGCGGCGTCAGCACCAGCCGTCGTGGCCGCGATCGTGGCCGCGGCAATCCTCTCGGCAGCCTTCCCGGCCTTCCGCGCGACCTTCTCCTGCGCGGCGGCGACCTTCTTCTCCACAGCCCGCTCAGCGGCGGCGACCTTCTTCTCCGCGGACTTCCGCGCAGCGGCCGCCTCCTTCTCCGCCTTCTCCGCGACCCGATCCGAGGACCCCGCACGACCGGAGGAACGCTCACCGGAACGCGACGACGCGGAACGCTTCGGCTGCGCCCCGGAACCGGACCGCTCGGCCCGCTCACCCTTGCCCCGCTTCGAACCACCCTCGGACGTCCGGACGCGATCGGACTTCTCCCCGCCCGACTTCCCACCACCGTCGGATTTCCGGGAACCGCCCGACGACGCCGAGTCACGATCGGACTTCCGCTCACCGCGGTCGGACGCCGTGTCACCGCCCGACTTCTTCGCACCGCTGCCGGAGCTCTTGGCGCCGCCGGACCTCCCACCACCACGATCGGACTTCTCGCCACCGGACTTCTCACCGCCGCGGGACTTCCCATCGCCGCGGTCGGCCTTCTCACCGCCGTCGGACTTCTCACCGCCACGGTCGGACTTCTCACCGTCGTCCGAGTTCTTCTCATCGCCGCCGGACTTCTTACCGCCGCCGGACTTCTCATCCCCGCCGCCGGACTTCTTACCGCCGTCCGACTTCCCGTCCCCGCCACCGGAATCCCCGCCACCGGAATCCTCACCGGAGGAATCGCCACCGGAATCCCCGTCGGACGAATCAGCCGACGACGCCACCAGCTCGACACCCACCACCCGAGACGATGCCCCGGACGACAGGAACCAGGCGGTCGCGACCCCACCCAGAACCACACAGGCGACCAGCGCCGCACGCAACACGACCGACAGGACGACGCCGCAACGGCGCTCCCTGCCCATCGTGAACGTGCGCACCATCGGAAGACTCCAACCGGAAGAAGAGGAACCAGCGAACGGGCCGCGCGTGCAGGCCCATCGGAGAAGACACCGGCCGAACGACCAGGACTTCGGGCGGTACCGGGGAAGGTGACCCCTGGGAAACTGTCGCCTACACGGCGCCGGCACCGGCCACGGTCACATCACGCAGAGGCACCCGGCCCCACGACACAGGGAGCCGCACACCACAGACGAAGCGGGCGGGCCACGAGCACCACCGGCCTCGGCTGCGAACCGTACGGGCGACGCGAGTACCCAGCGCTGCACGTCCGATCGACGAGGACTGTAGTTCGGCGAACCCGCCGTGTCACGCTTCCTTCGACGATCTCCTGAACGATCGCCCCCCACCGCAGGCCACGACCCGTGCGATCGGGGAGCCGGACATGGCCCGGGACGGTCCTCTCACGAGCCCGCCCGGGCAGCGGTCAGCGACCGGAATCTGCGCCGCGGCGGCCCGACAGGTGCCACACCACAGAACCGGTCCCCTGCGGGATCGGTGGATTCCGGACGTTCACTCACCGGGCCCGTATCCGGCGGCGGGACACCAGGAACACCCGAAGACGGGGCCCGCGCGAATGCCGGGCCTCTGCCGCTCGGTCGAACAGGACGGCGCACGACCGGAAGAACGGTTCGTGGATCCGGATCGGCCGCCACGGATGTCGTGCGAGCCCTGCTGTCGACGAGTTCGCGAGAACGGGCGCGGCCGGGGAACAGGTTCGCCGGCGGCGCCGAATGCCGGGGATCGGCCACACCCGGCTCTTCCGTATCCGGTGGACGGGGCCGATCCGGCGTCGAAGCGTCCGCGGTTCCGTTCGATCGGATCGGGCGAGCGGCCGCCGATTCCTCCCTGTCCGCAACGGCGTCACCGGGCGGATCGTGACCGGACGCGGGCCGATTCGCCGCACGATCGCCCGATCCGATCGCCCGCGCACCGGATACGCGCGGAACCCTGTTCGCGCCCGATCCGGGACCGGCGTCACCCTGCAGCGAGGTCCAGCCATTCACCGACGGCCAGTACGCGTGCCCGCGGTCCGGCGTGGGCACGGAACTGCACCGCCGGATCAGCGGCCTCGACGTAACCGGGGATCTTGTCCGGCTGCCTGGTCTCGTAATGCATCGGAATCGCGTGCCGGGCGTCGAGGATCTCCGCGGCCGCGGCGGCCTGGCGCGGGTCCATCGCGGCGGGGAACGGGCTCGGCGGCTGCAGGTGCGGCGCATCGACCACGGCGCCGTTGGCGGGAAGGACCACCGCGTCGAACGGCGCGAACCGGCGCGCGACGAGCCACCAGTAGCCGTGGAACATCGTGTCGCCACCGTGCAGGACCCGCTGCCCGTCGGCCCGCACCACCCAGTTCAGCTGCGGATCACCCAGCCCGTCGACGGCCGGGACCGCGGTCACGCGGAACGGCCCGAGGTCGCGGACGGACCAGGCGTCGACGACCTCGGTCGCCAGCCGGTGCCGGACCAGCTCGGCCTCCGCGGGCAGCGTCGTCACGTTGTCCACGTCGTCGCCGTGACCGGGTGCCGGGCGCAGCACCGGCGCACCCTGTTCCAGGACGCCGGCGAGCGCGGCCGCGTCGGTGTGGTCCCGGTGCAGGTGGGTGAGCAGCGCGGCGGCGACCGGCCCGGCCGGCACCGACAGGTCCTCGCCGGGCCGCCACCCGGTGAACAGCGGCGAGAGGTCCCGCACGTAGTCGATCACCAGCCGCGCACCGCCCGCCTCGAGTTCCAGCCCGGCCCAGCCCAGTCGTCGCACCCGCATCTCGCACTCCTTCGTCCCGGTGGTCGTCCGGGGGAAATTAGCGTACGGGCGTTCGCTTAATCAATAGCGAACGGACGTACGCTAACCTCGTCACATGTCACCTCGACGCTCAGTGGCCGACACGCAGGCCACCCGGGGCCGGATCCTCGGCCGGGCCGCCGAGATCGCCTCCGAGGAGGGCCTCGACGGCATCACCATCGGCCGGCTCGCCGAGGAGCTGGCGATGAGCAAGTCCGGGGTGCACAAGCACTTCGGCACCAAGGAGACGTTGCAGATCTCCACGCTGGACACGGCGTTCGCGGCGTTCTGGGACCGGGTCGTCGAACCGGCGGCCGCGCTGCCGCCGGGCCTGCGCCGGCTGCGCGCGGTCTGCGCGAACTCCGTGGACTACCTGGCCGAGCCGCTGCTCCCCGGCGGCTGCATGATGACCGCGGCGCTGACCGAGTACGACGGCCGCCCCGGGCGGGTCCGGGACGCCGTCGCCGAGGCCTGGGCACGCTGGCGGGACCGGCTGCGGACCGACCTCGTCGCCGCGGTGCGGAACGACGAGCTGCCGGCCGGGTTCGACGTCGAGCAGGCGCTGTTCGAGATCCTCGCCGCCGGGCTGGCGCTCAACGCCGCCGTACAGCTGCAGCACGACCCGGCCGCCGCGGGCCGGGCCCGCCGTGCGATCGACCGGACGCTGACCCGGACCTGACCGGCGGCGCGGGCGGCGGGCGACGTGCCCCTCCGGACGGATCGGGTCAGCGACGCAGCAGGTCGTCGATCACCCGGGCCACCTCGGCCGAGCGCATGAGGTCCTCGTAGGGCGTCTCGCACTGGATGACCTCGGCCACCAGGCCGGCGCGGTCCGCCTCGTCGAAGGCGTCGAGGCCGTATCCCTCGGAACCGGAGTTCAGCGCGATCGCCGAGGACCACAGCGGCCGTACGTCGAACTCCGTCGCGGCGGCGAGCCAGTGCAGGTAGCTGGCGAGGATCCGGGCCAGCTCGGTGCTGCGCTCCCCGACCATCCCGGCCCGCTGGCAGGCCGGCGGCAGGATCTGGCGGCAGAGCGCGCCGAGGCCGTCGGCCAGCTCCAGGGGGTCCGCCGCCTTGCCGTCGACGTCGCGCCCGGCCTGGACCACCTCCTCGATCTCGGTGGTCGAGAGCATCGGTTCCAGCCGGGACACCAGCATCTCGCCGAAGTAGTCGACGATCATCCTGCGGTGTGGCCGGTCCGGGTCGAGGAGGATGAGCAGCGGCGGGTCCTGCCACCGCGAGATCTCCCGGTGCATCGCCCCGGCGTAGACGCTGCCGCGGCAGAACCCGAGCACCGCGCGCACCGCCCGGCCGCCGTCACGGACGTCGCGCACCCACCGGTCGACGTGCTGGCGCCCGCCCATCCCGGTCTCGTCGCCGTAGGGCGGGGGCAGGGTCTCCCAGACGGTGCACTCGGTCTTCAGCTCGGCGACGAGCTCGGTGACGGTGGCGGCCGGGCGCCCCGCGACACCGAAGTCGGCGGCGACGACGAGGTCGTCACCGTCGAAGCTGCGCAGGACGGCGTGGGCGGACGGGCTCATCTGCACACCGCCGACGCGGGCCGGGACGGGCCGTCGGTCCGCCGGACGGCCCCGCCACCAGCGTGGATCCGGCCGGTAAAGCCGCCGCGGAATCCGGAGGATTCCCGCCCCTGGCGCGCTCCCGAACTGTGGTGGACGGCGTCGGAGATTCCCGCCCACTGAGCCTTTCCCAGTAGTGGGGAGCGGCTGGCGGCGACACGCCGGGGGCGTGGAGGTGCTCAACGAGGGTGCGGGACCCCGGTAGAAGAGGTCGGTCCGCTCAAAGATCGACTCACCACCGAGGTCCCGCGTGCCCGATCCTGTCACCTACACCGCCGTGCTCCCGATCGGGGAGCCCACCGCGTCCATGTTGTCGCGACTGTTGGCCGAGGAACGCCTCCGGCGCGGGACCCGGCGCGGGCGCCGCGCGCTGGACTGTGACCGCCACGCGGTGCTGGTGCTGCGCTGGTTCCTCGACGCCACCCGGGTCGCCCAGCTCGCCGCCGACAACCAGCTGAGCCTGTCGAGTACCTACCGCTACCTGCACGAAGGCATCGACGTTCTGGCCGCCGCCGCGCCTGGACTGCCCGGCGCGCTGCTCGCGGCCCGCACCGCCGGGCACACCCACGTTCACCTCGACGGCACCGTGATCCACACTGACCGCTCCCGCACTCCCGGACCGACCCCGGGAGTGGATCTGTGGTGGTCGGGCAAGCACCACGTCCACGGCGGGAACGTTCAGGTCCTCACCGCGCCTGACGGGTGGCCGTTGTGGACATCCCCGGTGCGCCCGGGCCGCGAGCACGACACCACCTGCGCCCGCGGCCACCCCGGCCTGCTCGACGCGATCGAGGACTGGACCGACGACACCCACGTCGTGCTCGCCGACCTCGGCTACGACGGTGAGAACACCCGCCTGACCTGCCCGTTCAAGACCCCCACCGGCGGTGGGCTGTCGGTGGACAAGCGCACCGTCAACACGCTGCACTCCGCCGTCAGGGCTGTGGCCGAACGCGGGAACTCCCTGCTCAAGACCACCTTCAAGGCGCTGCGTCGGGTCAGCTTCTGCCCCTGGCGGATCGGCGCGATCACCGCCGCCGCGCTCGTTCTCCTCCACGTCGAGCACGACCGAACCACATGATCAACCAGCACCTACTGGGAAAGGCTCACTGAGGTGTTCTCAGTAGTGGTGGTCGTTCCGCTGCGACACGCCGAGGGAGTGGAGATGTCTAGGACATGGGGCAGGGCCCCGGTAGAGCAGTTGGTCGACCAAGATCAACGAACTCTCCGAGGCCCCGCATGTCCGATCCTGTCACCTACACCGCTGTCCTCCCGATCGGGGAGCACACCGTGGCCTACCTGGCTCGGCTTCTGGCCGCTCAACGCTGTCGCCGCGGTACCCGCCCCCGGCGGCGGGCGTTGACCCCGTTCGCCCAGGCAGTGCTGGTGATTCGCTGGTTCTGCGACGCCACCCGGGTCCGGCACCTGGCCCGCGACAACGCGATCAGTACCGCGACCACCTATCGCTACCTGCACGAAGGCATCGACGTCCTCGCCAGCGCCGCACCCGGGCTGCACGGTGCCCTGCTCGCCGCCCGCCTCGCCGGACACACCCACGTTCACCTGGACGGCACCCTGATCGCCACCGACCGCTGCCGCGCGCTCGGCCCCACCGCGGGGGTCGACCTGTGGTGGTCGGGTAAACACCACCGCCACGGCGGGAACGTCCAGGTCGTGTCCGCCCCGGATGGATGGCCGCTATGGACATCCCCGGGAAGACCCGGGCGCGAACACGACGTGACCTGTGCCCGAGCCCACCCCGGTCTGCTCGAAGACCTCGATCACTGGATCGATGATGACCACGCCGCGCTGGGCGATCTCGGCTACGAAGGTGAGGCCCACCGACTCACCGTGCCGATCAAACCCATCCCCGCCGGCGGCCGAACAGTCGATCAGCGCACCGTCAACAGCCTGCACTCAGCCACCCGAGCACTCGCCGAACGAGCAAACGCCCTGCTCAAGACCACCTTCGCAACGCTACAGCGAGTCACCCTCTGTCCCTGGCGCACCGGCGCGATCACCGCCGCCGCGCTCGTGTTACTCCACACCGAATACGACCGCACAACATGATCACCACGCTACTGAGAACACCTCACTGAGCCTTTGCCAACCTGGTGTTCGGGCTCGTCAGGGCGGCTACGGCGTGGCGTGCCCTCGGATGGGTGAAGCTCCTGGTAGACGGGCGATTGCTGAGATCGAAACCGTCCGACCAGGAGCTTCAAGGTGCTGTCCTACCCGTCCGGGATGACCGTGTCCAGCCGTGCCCTGCACGTACTCTCTGACGCGCTGCGCGCGCACCGCAACCAGCGGGCGACCCGGTGGCGGAAGCTGACGTGCGGCCGCCAGGCCCTGCTCGTGGTCGCCCACCTGCGCAAGGGCGAGACCTACACCGACCTCGCCTGCGGTTTCCGGGTCGGGACCTCGACGGTCTACCGCTACCTGCGCGAGGCGATCGAGCTGCTCGCGGCGATGGCCCCGACCCTGGAGCAGGCGATCGACGTCGCCATCGGGAAAGCGTTCGTCATCCTCGACGGCACCCTGCTGCGCATCGACCGCGTCGGGATGGCCTCGGGCTATGACCGCGGGTTCTACTCCGGCAAGCACAAGTGCCACGGACTCAACGTCCAGGTCATCGCCGACCCCGCCGGCCGGCTGGTGTGGATCTCCCCGCCGCTTCCCGGAGCCCGCCACGACATGGGCGCCGCCCGCGAGCACGGCATCATCGACGCCCTGACCGAACATGACATCCCCGCCGCGGCCGATACCGCCTACCAGGGCGCAGGCCCGACCGTGACGGTCCCCCAGAGGCGTCGGCGCCTTGATCCCGACACCGGCCACTACCGCCCCTTGTCCAGCAACCAGAAGGCGGTCAACGCCGCGCACGCCCGCCGCCGCGGACCCGGTGAGCGGGTCAACGCCGAGCTGAAGAACTGGAAGATCCTCCGCAAGATCCGCTCCAGCCCGAACCGGGCCGGACAGCTCATCGCCGCAGTTCAGACCCTCATGATCGTCAACACCTGACCAGGTTGGCAAAGGCTCAATCATTCGTCGTCCCGCAGGGTGGTGCCGTCGTCGAGGTGCGGGAACTCGTCGGTCGGGTCGAGGTAGACCCCGCCGGTGTAGGACGTTCCGGCGGCGACGGCGCGCCCGTTGCCGTCCCAGAGCATGACGACGTCGGCGTCGTGGTCGGGATCGGCTGTGGCGTCGTCGGGGTCGGTGAGCAGGGTCTTGATGTCGCGCACGCAGGTGTCGAGGAACGAGCTCCCCTTGAGGCGGTCGCGGACGGCGCGGCGGGTCTCACCGCCGATGTCGTCGACGTCGGCGGCTGCGATGTCGAAGGCGACCGGGACGGCGATCTCGGCCTTGTACAGGTCGGCGACGTCGAACACGAACGACAGCGAGTGCCCGGTGTGGACGAACCCCAGTCCGGGTGCACATCCGAGGGCGACGACGACCGCGTGCACGACGCCGTACAGGCTGGTGTTCGCGGCGGAGAGTGCCTGGTTGATGGCGCTCCCGGCCTCGAAGTCGGTGCTGTCGTAGTCGCGGCGGGTCCATTCGACGCCGGTGCGGTCAGCGTGCTCGCGGTAGATGCGCCGTACGCGCGCACCTTCGCGTCCGCGGAGCTGTTGCATGCTCTGGCCGGAGACGTCCTCGCCGGGAAAGCGCATCGCGTACATCTCGCGGGCGACGCGCAGGCGGGACCGTTGGTGGGACACGAGGGCGGCCTGGGTCTGGAGAAGGACGAGCGGGCGAGGGACCGCCCGTGTGCGTAGTAGCGGACTCCCTGCTCGCCGACCCAGAGCGCCGTCGAACCGCTCTCGGCGAGCAGCACCATCGCCTGCTGGCTGACCGTCGTCCCGGGCCCGAGCAACAGCGCTCCGAGCGCGGCGGCGGGGACGTGCACGGTGCCACGGGCGTCGCGGGCGGTGATGGCGTTCGCGTCGCGGTGCACGACGCAGTGAGCCTTTTTCAACCTGCCGTTCCGGCAGCTCAGGGGCCTGGTTGTGTGGGTGCAGACGCCGAGCTGGCGAGCCGGTGACCTGTGCAGCTGTGGTCAGAGCAGTTGCGCTGCAACCTTCGCGATCTCCTGACGCAGAAGCTCGCTGGTCAGGTTGAAAAAGGCTCAGTGTTCGAGATAGACGAAGGTCAGCCGGTCCTGGGCTCGGACCAGCTGACCCAGCGGGACCGGCTTGGCGCCGGGGATCTTCTTCATCACGGTGCGGCGAGGGTCAGCAGCCCGCAGCCGTACCCCTTGCCCGGGCCGATCCCGCCGGTCAACGCGGAGCGCAGCGCGTCGGCGTCGCGTACGACCAGGCTTCCCTCGAACACGGCGGTGCTGAGGGTGACCGTGCGTCCGCGCCGGTCGAAGCGCTGGACCCGCCGGTCGCGGACGACGACATCGTTGGACCCGATGTGGGTCTGCGGGATCTCGATGCCGTGGCGTTCGGCCTGGCAGGCGAACCAGTCGCCCTGCTGGGCCGCGGTGATGTGCCCGACACGCTTGCCGCGGCCCCCGCCCTCGGGCCGGGTGTTGCGGACGGGGTTGGCGAGCACCCGGAACGACCACCGGTCACCCGGAGCCAGTCGTTCGAGGAAGGGGCCGTAGTCGCGGGTCTGCCAGCCGTAGGTGGGGCGCCCGATCTGCTCGACGAGGTGGGTGAGGTCGGGCTTGGCGGTGCTGACGATGTAGAGCACGGCGTCGTGCGCGCCGGGATCGAGACGCCACAGCACCCGCCCCGGCCCGTCGGGCTCCAGCGAGTCGGGGAACCCGGCCAGGACGCCCGCGTGGATCCGATGGGGAGACGCCAGCATCCGGCGCGCGTCACGGCGGGCGGGGTTGATCTCGAATCGGGTCAGGTACACGCTCAGAGCACCCCCATCGGGTCGTGGGTTCGTTGGGTGACCAGCGGATTGGTGACCGTGACGGGGTCGTGGCGCTTGACCGGGCGCCACTCCCACTGGCGGTGCCGCGGGTCGAAGCCCTGTTCGACGGGTTCGTTGCGGACGAGTTCGGCGGCAGGGTCGGTCGGGTCGCAGTCGGCAACGAGGTCGAGCCGCACGCTCGGGTCCGGGTGGGCTTTCTGGAACCACGGCGCCGCACGCCAGGGTTCGGCCTGCAACGCGGTGACCGCGGTGCCGTCGCGCATGCCCTGGACGATCGGACCGGCCGGCGGGCAGGAACGACGGCCGAGGAACAGCGGGAAGTGTGGCCGGCGCAGCGCGTCGTGCAGCGCGTCGAGGAGGATGGGGTCGCCCTCGACGGCGGCGAGGAACACCGCGTCGGCCAGGTAGTGCCGCGTGCTCACCGACACCGGTGTGCGCTCACCGGGCCGGGCGGCGGTCTGGAAGTCACGTTCGACGCGCCCGGCCTGCTCGATACGCACGCCCATGCGCAGCGACAGCAGTTCCTCCAGGGGATCCGTGCGTCGGCGGCCCTGGGCCGCGGCGAGCAGACCGACGACGCCGCTCTTGGACGGGACCCGGTCGGTCGCGCGCCGGGTGAAGCGACTGCCGGTACCCCACGACTGCAGCGGCCCGGCCAGCCTCAGCAGCAGGACGGTCACGACAGCCGCGCCGACACGGTGTCACCGATCGCGGTCACGGTGCTGTCGAGGTCACTGCGATCCGCGATACGTCCGAGGGGAGCCAGGCGATCACCGGGACCGAACGTCCACGCCGCGAGCGGAGTCTCGCCGTAGGCGTCGTGCAGCTCGGTGGCGTGGGTGGCCAGGCGGTCCAGTGCGGCCGGGATCCGCCGCTCGTCGGTGATGGCCTCCTCGAACGCCCCGACGAGGTTGATCGGCTGGGTCTCGCGGGCGACGACGAGGACGGCGTCGGGCAGCGTCCGGTTGGCGAAGGTGTTCTGCTTGCCGGTCGGCATGCTGGTGACGAACGCACGGACGAACGCCTCCACCGCCCGTCGCGTCGCGGCCGGGTCACCGAGGGTGTCGTACAGCCGGTCGACGTCGACGGCGGCGTAGCGGTACAGCGTGGCGGAGTTGAACTCGACGGTGCCGATCATCCCCGCCCCGGCGTCCTCCTCGGCGTCGGCGTTCTTGTGGTCGTCGACGGCGGTGAAGTAGTCGTACTCGTTGGTTACGGCGTGCACCGAGATCGCGTGCGCGACCTGAGCTGCGGCATCGACGTTGAGGTCGGCGTCGTCGGCGATCATCCGTCCGAACAGGGCGACGTCGATCGAGCTGTCGGTCTTCGCCCGGCGCTTGGCCTCGTCCTTGCGCACCGGGTCACCTGTTCTGCCTGCTTCCACCGCGAGCTCCGCCAACCCGCGGATCTGGCCGGGACTCAGAGCGTGTTTGAGAAGATCGGGTTGTAGGCGTGAACCTGCGTCGTTGCTGCCGCGTGGCGGGTCCGCCGCGGGCGAGGCGGCGGGTCATGGTGTTGATCGCGGCCCAGCGGATCATGGCTTCGGAGGTGGCCGGGTGGCGTTCGTAGTCGCGGGCCAGCCGGCGGTGGGCGGTCAGCCACGCCAGGCTGCGTTCGACCGCCCACCGGCGCGGGATGACCACGAAACCTCGCTGGCCTGCGGGTTTACGCACGATCTCGATCGTTGTGCGCAGGAAGGTCTGTGCCCAGTCGACCAGGCGTCCGGCGAAGCCGGCGTCGGCGAAGATGAACCGCACCGCGGTGGCCAGGTAGGCGCCGAGCAGCGCGGTCTTCGCGCCGTCACGGTCCTGGCGCCCGGCCGAGCAGACCATCACCGTCAGCAGCAACCCGAGTGTGTCGGTGACGATGAACCGCTTCCGGCCGTTGACCTTCTTCCCGGCATCGTAGCCGCGCGACTGGGTGCCGACGGTGTCGGACCCTTTGACGCTCTGGGAGTCGATGATCCCCGCGCTCGGCTCGGGATCACGCCCTTCGGCCACCCGACCTGCCCGCGCACGATGGGCAGGATCTTCTCGGTGACCCGCTGCCGCTCCCACCGGTTGAAGTACCAGTACACCCTCTGCCAGGGCGGGAAGTCCGCCGGTAGCGCCCGCCACGCGCATCCGGCCCGGACCACGTAGAGGATCGCATCCACCACGTCACGACGCGGATGCTTCTCCGGGCGCCCTCCGGTCTCCGGCGCGGGCAACAAAAGCTCGACCACCGCCCACTGCTCGTCACTGGTGTCCGACGGGTACCGCCTACGACGTCGAGTCATCACCACCCACAGTGGATCACCACGGGCCTGTGGTCACGCAGACACGCCAACCCTTCTCAAACACGCTCTCAGGAAGATGAGGTAGTTCGACTCCTCGGGTTCCCCTTTACGGTTCTTCGGTTCCTCCAGCTTGATGCCGTTCTTGCCGAAGGTCTTGAAGACGGCCTTGACCAGCTCCGACTCCCGTCCGGCCAGCGACGGGTCCCCGCAACGGTCGACATCAGGTTCACCGGAACGGCACAACGATCGTGGAGCAGGACCCTGACCCCCTTCCGCACCGTGGCGCAGCATGCGCCACGATTGCTCCACGATGCGACCACAGTGGACGAAACCATGATCGCCAGCGATCATCGCTGTTTGATCATGAACTCCGGTATCGCCCCAGGTCAAACACAGAACAGGCGGCACTACCCGTAGGTAATACCGCCTGTTAACAAGGGTGGAGCTGAGGGGATTCGAACCCCTGACCCCTTGACTGCCAGTCAAGTGCGCTACCAGCTGCGCCACAGCCCCTTGCGACATGCAGGACAGTACACGCCCCTTTCACCGCCCCCGTAAGGGGGGTGCCCTCCGCCCGCCGACCACCTAGCCTCCGACGGGTGCAGCCCTCCGACATCGGACGACTCGTCTCCCTCGGCTCACCCGCGGTCTCCCCGGACGGCGCCTGGATCGCCGTCACGGTGCGGCGGGTCGACCTGGAACGCAACCGCTACGACACCTCGGTCCTGCTCGCCGCCGCGGACGGCGGCGTCGCACCGCGCCGGTTGACCGGCTCCGCGCTCGGGGACGGCTCGCCCGTCTGGTCGCCGGACGGCTCGCGGCTGGCGGTCGTCACCACGCGGGAGGAGGGCGGATCGAGCCTGCGGGTGCTGCCGATCGGGGTGCCCGGCGAACCCGTCACGGTGTGCGAGCGGCCCGAGGCGATCACCGAGCCGGCGTGGTCACCGGACGGTTCGCGGATCGCGTTCGTGTCCCGGGAGCGCTCGGCCCGCTGGGCCGCCGGCGAGGACGAGCGGGCCCGCGAGCCCCGGCGGATCGACCGGCTGTTCACCCGGCTCGACGGCGAGGGCTGGATCGTTGACCGGCCGTCGAGCGTCTTCGTGGTCGACGCCGACGGCGGCGCACCGGTGGTCGTCGCCGGCGGGCCCTACGAGCACGCGAACCCGGCCTGGTCCCCGGACGGCCGGACGCTCGCCGTCGTCTCCGCCCGGGAGCCGGACTGGGACCTGCAGGAGATCACGCACATCTACCTGGTCGACGCCGCGGGCGGCGCGGAGCCGCGCCGGCTCACCGTGTCGGGCGCCATGCACACGCACCCGGCCTGGTCGCCGGACGGCGCGTCGCTCGCGACGCTGGCCTCCGACGACCACGTCGCCGTCCCGGCGCACGGGTACCCGGCGCTGGTCGACGTCGCCTCCGGCGCCGAGCGCGCGCTCACCACCGGGCTGGACCGGCAGTGCCGCCCGTACCCGTCGGCCCGCGCCCCGGTCTTCGACGGCGACGAGGTGATCTTCGCCGTCGAGGACCACGGCGGCGTGCACCTCTACCGGGCGGGGACCGGCGGGAACGGCTCCGGACCGGCGCGACCGCTGCTGACCGGGGACCGGGTCGTCACCGCGTTCGACCACGCGGGTGGCACCACGGCCGTGCTCCTCGGCGACCCGGACCACCTGCCGGAGCTGCACGTCCTGGACCCGGGCGGCGCCGTACGCCGGCTCACCGGCCTCACCGACGCCTTCCACGCCGCGCTCGGCGGTGCCTCCCCGGTCCGGCTCGCCGTACCGTCCCCGGCCGGCGACGGCGACGTCGACACCTGGGTGCTGCTGCCCGACGGGGGCGACGGTCCGGTGCCGGTGCTGCTGTCCGTCCACGGCGGACCGGCCACCCAGTACGCCTCGGTCTGGTTCGACGAGTTCCGGCTCTGGGCCGCGGCCGGTTACGCGGTGGTGTGGTGCAACCCGCACGGCTCGACCGGCCACACCGAGGACTGGACCCGGGCGATCCGCGCACCGCAGGCCGTGACGGCACCGGGCACCGGCTGGGGCGGCATCGACGCCGACGACGTCCTGGCCGCCCTGGACGGCGCGCTGGCCGCGTTCGACCGGCTCGACCGCGACCGGGTCGGCGTGCTCGGCGGTTCCTACGGCGGGTACATCACCAGCTGGCTGGCGGCGCACCACTCGGACCGGTTCGCCGCCGCGTGCAGCGAGCGCGCGGTGAACAACCTCGAGTCGCTCGACTGGAGTTCCGACGCCGCGGGCTGGTTCCACTGGGAGTTCGGTCCCTCACCGTGGACGGACCCGCAGCCCTACCGGGACATGTCCCCGCTCACCCATGTGGCCGGGATCGACGTCCCGATGCTGATCCTGCACTCCGAGGAGGACCTGCGCTGCCCGGTCGAGCAGGCCGACGCGCTGTTCGTGGCGCTGCGCCTGCTCGGCAAGCCGGTCGAGTACTGGCGGTTCCCGGCCGAGAGCCACGGGCTGTCCCGCTCCGGTTCGCCCCGGCACCGGGTGCACCGCGCGCAGATCATCCTGGACTTCTTCGGCCGGCACCTCGGTGGTACCCGGCCGGACGAGGTGCCGGCGGGCTGACCGCTCAGGACGGCTCGCCGGCCGGCTCCTCGCGGAGGTCCTTCATCACGGGGTCGTGCTGCCAGAACTCCTCGAACCCCTCGGCCGCGAACCGTTCGCCGACGGCGTGCAGCACGATGTCGCCGCGGACGTGCCCGACGGCGAGCTGGACGGTGGCCGGGTCGTCGGTGTAGAGCCCGCGGGTACGGCTGCCGTCCAGCCCGCCGACGACGGCCTGCGTCCGGTCGGCGACCGCGACGAGCAACCGCCATCCGGGATACTGACGGATGCGCTCGTTCCCGGCGTAGCGGTGCTCGATCGTGCGGCCGACCGGGTCCGGGTCGTGCCCGTAGACCACCACCCGGATGTCGACGCCACGCTGCTCGGCCCGGCGCAGCTCCGGCTTGAGCGCCACGAGATCCTCCGCCCGGGCCGCGATCTCGACCATGTGGAACGCTGCGGCGACCACGTCCTCGGCACGTTCGAGCAGGATGCGCTTCTCGTCGAGAGAGTGCACCAGGCGCGCCTGCAGCGGGGAGCTGAGCTGGGGCATCTCCCGTTCGAGGACGTCGATCGTCCGGTCGAAGTCACGGCGCATCCGCTCCAGCAGCGACGCCACGGGCAACGGGACGTAGCCGACGCCGTCGTCGTCGGTACGGACCTCGTAGGCCGCACCGCGGCCGACGAGCTTGCCGAGGGTCTCGTAGACGGTGCTCCGCGGGACCCCCGACCGCTTCGCGACCTCGTAGCCGTTCAGCGGCTCTCCCGCCACGACGAGGGTCACGTACGCTTTCGCCTCGTAACCGGACATGCCGAGACGCTGCAGCTCGCCGATCACTCGCTGCACGGACATTGCGAGATCATCTCACCCTTTCGACGGAACGTCGCCGCTCCCGGCCACCCGCGGACGCCGGGTGCGAACCGAGGATCTTACGTCCGGACCATCCGGTTCCTCACGGGTTACCGCCCGTCCGATCCGGTGTCACCCCGACGTGCACGTCGTCGCGCCGCCGGACGGGGGCCGTTCGACACCGGCGGTGTGCGTCGCGCAGGCTGGACCGGCGCCCGCGCGGAGGCGTGTCCGAGATCGACGCACCGAGGAGCCGATGCCGTGCCGCAGCAACCGCCACCCGTCGTCGTGATGGGGGTGTCCGGGTCCGGCAAGTCCACGGTGGGCACCGCGCTCGCCGAACGCCTCGGGGCCGCGTTCACCGACGCCGACGGCCTGCACCCGGCGGCGAACGTCGCGAAGATGCGGGCCGGGACCCCGCTCACCGACACCGACCGGGCGCCCTGGCTCGATCTCGTCGGTGCGCGGCTCGCCGAGGGCGCCGGTCACGGCGTCGTCGTCGCCTGCTCGGCCCTGCGCCGGTCCTACCGGGACCGGCTGCGCGGGCACGCCCCGGACACGGTGTTCGTGCACCTGACCGGGGCCCGCGACGTCCTGGCCGCCCGGATGGGCGCCCGCACGGACCACTTCATGCCCGCGGCCCTGCTCGACTCCCAGTTCGCCACGCTCGAACCGCTCGGTCCCGACGAGGCCGGCGTCGTCCTGGACGTCGCCCGGCCGGTCGGCGAGCTGGTCGCGGCGGCCGCCGACGCCGTGCGCCGGTAACCCGTCAGACGACGATCCCGGCCCGCTCCCCCGCCCAGGTGTCCAGACCGGACGCCCGGCCCGCGACGTCGTCGGCCGCCCGGCGCAACCGGCGCACGGCGTCGGCCAGCACCGGCCCGGGGTGGGTGAACGGCAGCCGCAGCCGGTCGGCGAACACCGATCCGGCGCCGAAGCGCGGGCCCGGCGCGAGCACGAGCCCGTGCCGCGGCGCCACCGCCGTGAGCGCCGTGGAGCACGGCGTCCCGAGATCGCACCAGAGCGCCAGGCCGCCGTCCGGCACGTCGTACCGCCAGTGCGGCAGCGCCGCCGCCAGCTCGGACACCAGCCGGTCCCGCCGGGTCCGCAGCTGCCCGATCCGTTCCTCCCGGATCGTCCCCAGCGCGTCGTGCACCTCCACCGCGACCAGCTGCTCCAGCACCGGCGGCGCGATCTGGGTCCGGGCCAGCCGGCGGCGCATCCGGGCGGCCGGGCCGCGACCGGCCCGGATCCAGCCGATCCGCAGCCCGCCCCAGGCGATCTTGCTGGCGCTCCCGACGGTCACGACGTCGTCCGGCCGCGGTGCGTGCGCGGCGCACGGCAGCGGGACCGGCGCACCGGGTTCCCGCAGGTCCAGCTCGACGAAGGTCTCGTCGACGATCGCGACCGTGCCGTGCCGGGCGAGGCGGTGCAGCAGCCGGGAGCGGGCCTCGTCGTCGAGCAGGCGGCCGGTCGGGTTCTGGAAGTCCGCCATCAGGAACGCGGCCCGGGCCGCCGTCTGCCGCGCGGCCCGCGGCAGCGCGAACTCGGCCGGGTCGTCGCCGACGGCAACCGGGACCGGGCGCACCCCGGCGTCGGCGAGCAGGTCCAGCGCCGCCGGGTACGTGGGGTGCTCGACCAGCACCCGGTCACCCGGCCCGGTGAGCTCGGCGACCGCGAGGTGCAGCGCGTGCAGCGCCCCACCGGTGACGACGATCTGGTCCGGCCCGGTCGGCACGCCCCGGCCGGTGAACCGGGCGGCGATCCGCTCGCGCAGGGCGGCCAGCCCGTCCGGGCCGTAGCCGTGCCGGCCCAGCTCGTCGTCGAGCCGGTCGGCGGCCCGCCGGACCAGCGCGGGCAGCACCGACGGGGCGGCCGGGGCGGCGTGCGAGAGGTCGATCGCGCCGCCCCGCACCGGACCGGGGGCCCAGACGCCGTCGACGCGCAGCTCGCCGTCCGGCAGCCGGACCCAGGTCCCCGCCCCCTGCCTGGCCTGCGCCCACCCGGCGTCGCGCAGCTCGCGGTAGGCGTGGGTGACCGTCACCCGGCTCACCCGCAGCTGCCCGGCCAGGGCCCGCTCGGCCGGGAGCCGGGTGCCCGACGCGAGGCGGCCGTCCCCGACGAGCACCCGGATCGTGTCGGCCAGCACGCGGTACGCCGGGCCGCGGCCCGCCCGCACGTCGCCGCACATCCCGGCCAGCCGGACCGCCCCGACACCGTCCATTTTCCGGTCCACTTCTGCTCGATTGGCCTGATGACAGCCGGCCACCCGAAGGAGAAGCATGCCAGTACGTGACGATCGACAGGAGCCACAGCCGGTGGGCCGTGGCGGGCATGCCACGGCGCGGACGCCGGCTCACCCAGCTGCTGCTGGGGCTGACCGCCTACGCGTTCTCGATGGCGCTGATGATGCGGGCCGGGCTCGGCTCGATGCCGTGGGACGTGCTGCACCAGGGCCTGGCCGTGCACACCGGGCTGTCCGTCGGCGTGCTGACGATGCTGGTCGCGGTCGTGGTCCTGCTGCTGTGGCTGCCGCTGCGCGAGCGCCCCGGGATCGGGACCGTGGCGAACGTCGTCGTCATCGGGCTGACGGTGGACATCGCGCTGGCCGTCGTGCCGGAGGTGGCGTCGCTGCCGGCCCGGATCGGGCTGGCAGCGGCCGGGATCGTGCTCAACGCGGTGGCGACGGCGGCCTACATCGGCGTCGGGCTGGGCCCCGGCCCGCGGGACGGCCTGATGACCGGCCTCGCGGACCGCACCGGCTGGTCCGTACGGCTGGTGCGGACCGCGATCGAGGTGACGGTCGTGCTCACCGGATGGCTGCTCGGCGGCACCTTCGGGGTCGTGACGGTGCTCTACGCGGTCGGGGTGGGCCCGCTGATCCAGTGGTTCCTGCCCCGGCTCACCGTCCGGGTGTCCTAACCGGCCAGCTCGTCCAGCCAGCCCGTGTTCGCGAGGTCGACCTTGCGGCCGTTCAGCACGATGGTCGGCAACTCCAGCCGGCCGCCGGGAGCCACGACCGGGTCGTCCACGGCCGCCGTCGTCGCGTCGGCGATCGCGCGGCTGTCGCCCTGCCGGGCCACGCAGCCGCCGAAATCACCCGTCGCGCCGAGCTCGGTACCGATCGCGGTCAGTTCCTCGACCGTCCGGCCGGTGCTGCCCTCCGCGGGCTGCTCGGCGTAGAGCCGGGCGTGGTAGGCCGGGAAGATCCCGGCGTCCACGGCGCAGAGTGCCGCGTTGCCGGCGCGGGTGGAGTACCCGGGCGGGGTGGTCCGGTCGTCGAGGATGGCGATGTGGTGGTAGTTCACCTTCGCCCGGCCGGAGTTCAGGGCGGCGGTGATCCGGTCGCCGTACTGGGTCTCGGCCTGCTTGCAGAACGGGCAGAGGTAGTCCTCGTAGACGTCGACGGTGACCGGCGCCGCCGGCTCCCCCGCGGTGACGACGACGCCGGCCCGCGCCACCGCGTAGGCGGGCTCCGGCGGCCCGGCTGGCTGCGACACGTGGTTCTGCCAGACCGTGTACCCGCCGCCGAGCAGCACCGCGATCAGCACCCCGCCGGCGATGAGCAGCCCCTGGCGGCCCCGCGACTTCTTCGGCGGGGTGATCCCGGCCGCCTGCAGCCGGGCCTGCGCGGCGCCGTGCCGCTCCCGTTCGCTGCGTCCCATCGTCCGTTCCTCTCCCCTACGATCCGTCGTCCCACACCCGGTCGACCGCGACGACCGTGCGCGGCCGGATGACCAGCCACGTCGCGAGCGCCAGGAACCCGACGTCGCGCAGCAGTGTCAGCGGGTACTGCTCCTCGCCGGGCGGCACCGGGCCGCCGCCACCGAAGCACCCGCAGTCGATGGACAGGCCCCTGGCCCAGGCCTGCACCAGCCCGGCGACGAAGGCGAGCAGCAGCACCGCGCTCACCACCGCGGCCAGCCGGGTCCCGATCCCGAGCAGCAGCAACCCGCCCAGCGCGAGTTCGAGCAGCGGCAGCATCGTCGCGACGGCGCTCACCCCGGCCTGGGGCAGCAGCCGGTAGGCGTCCACCGCGACGGCCGCCTGCAGCGGGTCGGCGAGCTTGCCGATCCCGGAGACCAGCCAGACCGCGGCGAGCCCGAGCCGCACGACGGTGCCGACGAGGTCGAGCAGCCGGCCGGTGGTCACGGCCGCAGAGCCTAGCGAGGGGTTCAGTACTCCTCCCGCGCCGACTCCTGCTCCAGCAGCGCGTCCAGATCTCTCAACCGGTCCATCGTCGCGACCGCCCGCGCCGTCCGGTGGTTCGACGCGTGCAGCTCCCGGTGCCGGTGCACGAACTGCCAGTACCCCGCGGTGAACGGGCAGGCCCTCTCGCCCACCCGGACCTTCGGGTCGAACGCGCAGCCGGAGCAGAAGTCGGTCATCCGGTCGATGTAGGCTCCGCCGGAGGAGTACGGCTTGGTCACCATCGCCCCGCCGTCGGCGTACTGGCTCATCCCGATCACGTTCGGCGGCATGACCCAGGCGAACCCGTCGACGAACGCCGTCGCGAACCAGGCGTTCACCTCGGCCGGGGTGTAGCCGCGCTGCAGGGCGTGGTTGCCGAGGATCATCAGCCGCGGGATGTGGTGGGTCCAGCCGCGGTCCCGGACGTCGGCCAGCGCCGAGGACAGGCACCGCGCGGTGACGGCGTCGGCGTCCAGGTCCGACCACCAGTCCGGCAGCGGGGTGCGGGCCCGCAGGTGGTTGCGCCGGGTGTAGCCGCGGCCGAACCGCCAGTACAGCTGCCACACGAACTCGCGCCAGCCGAGCACCTGCCGGACGAAGCCCTCGACGCTGGACAGCCGGGCCGTCCCGTCGTGGTAGGCGCGCTCGGCGGCCCGGACCGCCTCCAGCGGGTGCAGCGCGCCGAGGTTCAGCGGCACCGACAGCAGCGAGTGCGCCATCGCCCAGTCCTGCGCCAGCACCGCGTCCTCGTACGGGCCGAAGGTGTCCAGGCGGTGCCGGACGAAGTGCCGCAGAGCCGTCGTCGCCTCGCCGTGGGTCACCGCGAACCGGCGCGGGCCGTCGACGCCGACCGTCGGCCGGGTACCGGCCTTCGCGGCGCGGTCGAGATCGGCCCGGACCCGGTCGTCGATCTCGTCCTCGCGGGGCTGCCACGGGGCCCTCACGTCGAGGGTGCCTGCCCCCTTGGGCGGGGACTCGCGGTTGTCGTGGTCGTAGTTCCACTTCCCGCCGACGGGCTCGGTGCCCTCCATCAGGACGTCGAAGCGCTCCCGCTGGGTCCGGTAGAAGTCCTCCATCCGGAACGTGTCGCGGTCCCCGGCCCACTCGTCGAACTCGTCCTTGCCGAGCGCGAAGGCCGGCGTCGGGCGGATCTCGGAGACCAGCCCGTCGGACCGGAACCGCCGCACCATGTCCGAGGCCGGGAACGACGTCGGCTGGTGCACGACGACCGGGTGCCCGACCTTCTCCAGCGCCTCCCGGTAGGTCCCGGTCCGCAGGTAGGTGGCCCGGTCACCGAGCTCGTCGGCGAGGTGGCGCATGCCCGACAGCACCAGGTGCAGCTTCTGCCGGTGGAACGGCTTGCGGGCCAGCGCACGCTCGGACTCGACCAGCACGACCTCCCGGCCGGCGAACTCGTCGGTGTCCCAGACGTGCGGTCCCAGCTGGTCGGCGAACAGCCAGAGCGGGGCGCTGCGGTCCTGCGGCATCGGCCCAGTGTCGGGGCCGGGCGGCCGCGCCGCGCGCCGACCGGCTAGCCCTCGACGCTGATCACCCGGGCCGGGCACACGTGCTCGGCCTCCTTCACCGCCTCCCGGTCGGTGTCGGCGGGGGCGTCGGTCAGCAGCTCGACCAGACCGTCGTCGTCCTGGTCGAAGACGTCCGGTGCGGTCACGACGCACTGCCCGGCGCCGATACAGAGGTCCTTGTCCACGGTCACGCGCATGACACCAGCATGCCACCGACGGGGTGTCGCACGGGTGACGACGGGGCGGCCGGTCCGGGAGCGGGCCCCGGTGGACCGGGGCGGGCGGCGAGGGGTCAGAGCTCGTCGTAGAGCGCGGCCAGCCGGGTGAGGACCGCGGCGGCCACGTCGATCGACCCGCCGTCGAGATCGGCGAGCAGCTCACCCAGCCGGGCGGCGAGTGCGGTCTCGCGTTCCCGGTGGCGGTGCAGACCCGCTCCGGTCAGCGTGACCATCGACGTACGCCGGTCGCCGGCGGCGGTGCGCTCCCGGGTGACGAAACCGGCGGTGGTGAGCCCGTGCACGAGCTGGGTGACGGCGGCGGCACTGGTCTCCACATGGCCGGCCAGCTCGCCCACCGTCATCGGACCGTGTTCGGCCAGCACCTTCAGCGTGCGTGCGTGCGTGAGCGAGAGCGCCTCGTCGCGCCTCGTCGCCCGGCCGCGCAGTCGCGCATCGGCCGCGCTGAGCCGGTAGGCCGCTCGGGTCAGCTCCGCGACGGAGACAGCACGGCTGTCGTCGGTCCGGTCGCCGGTCGGTTCGCTCACCACCGCATCCTCCCCGAGAGCGCCCGGTGACGGGGCGGCTCGGGTGGGCGACGTCTCATGCGGCCGCGGCGCTCGGGGGTCCGACCGGCGCTATATTGACTAAGTACTTAATCAATAGAGGAGGTCTCATGACGATCCGGTCGACCGGGCAGAGCTGGTCCCTGGACATCGCGCTCGCCCAGGGTGGCTTCGATGCACTGCACCCCGAGGCCAAGGGCACGATGCAGCAGCTGGGCCACGACACCGCCGATTTCGACAAGGTCTTCGCCCTCGTCCGCAGCGGCGCGATGCTTCCCAAGGCGTGGGCGACCATCGCCGCACAGGCCCAGGAGCGCGGCGAGCACCACGAGCGACTCGGATACGCGCGCACGGCCTCGGACCTCTACGCGCGTGCGGCCGTCATGTTCGGGCGGGCGCAGTACTCCGTCCTGGACCCGGGCGACGCGCGCAAGACCGCGCTCCGGGAGCGGTGCGACGAGTGCGTGGCCAGGGTCGGACGCCTGCGCGGCGACACGGTCCGCAGGGTCGAGCTGCCCTTCGACGGCGGGACGATCTTCGCCCTCCTGCACCTTCCCGCCGTTCCGGTGACCGGGGCCCCGGCGGTCATCCTGGGGCCCGGCATGGACATGATCAAGGAGGGCTACATCGCCGCCGCCGAGCGGTACTACACCTCACGGGGCGCGGTGGCACTGTCGATCGAGGGGCCGGGCCAGGGCGAGACACGGGCTCGCGGCGTCACGGTGACGCTGGACAACTACGAGCGCGCCATCGGGACCTACGCCGATCACCTGGCCGGGCTCGACGAGGTCGACGCCGAGCGGATCGGCATGTTCGGGATCAGCATGAGCGGCTACTGGTCGTTGCGCGCACTGGCCCGGCCGGACAACAGTCTGCGGGCCGTGGCCGCGTTCGAGGCCGTCTCCGGCGACTTCGAGACGATCTTCGAGCGCGCCCAGCCGAGCTTCAAGAACAACTACATGTACATGGCCGGCTACACCGACGAGACCGCGTTCGACCGTGATCTCGCGCAGCGGATGCCGCTCGGCGACCTGGTCGCGCGGATCACCCGGCCGGTACTGCTCGGCCTGGGGGAGTTCGACGAACTGACCCCGGTCGAGGACGCCCTGGCGACCTACGAACGCATCACCGCCCCCAAGGAGATGCGGGTCTACGAGGACGAGTTCCACCCGCTCGGCGGCACCGCCGCCGAGGTGTTCGCCTTCGGCGCGGAGTGGCTCGTCCGCGCGCTCGACGGGACGTTCGACACCCCCGGGCGCGACGAACGGTTCTTCGTCCACCGCGACGGGCGGACCACCGACGGCACAGCCGATCCCCGGTGGCGGCTCGGGGCCGCACCCTCCGCCCTGACGGCGGCACGGACGCCGGCCCGGCAACCGAGCAGCCACGGGGCGGTGCGGCTCCACTGAGGACCGACCCGAGGACCGGCGGGCCACCGCGCCGCTGCGGATGCCGGGACGGCCGACCGGCCGGCCGGACACGGAGGCCGCCCAGTTCCCGGCCCTCCGGTCCGCGGCCGGCCCTCAGCCGGCCGTCAGTCGTCGGCGGTTGGCCGCCAGCACCTCGTCCGACAGGTCCGGGTCGGCATCGGCGACGGCCCGGGACAGCAGCAGCGCGCCGACCATCTGGCTGAACAGCGCCACCGCCCGTTCCCGGGCCTCGGCCGGGGCGAGCTCGCCGCCGGACTCCCGTTCGCGGTCGGTGAGCATGTCCGCGATGGCGGTCAGGTAGCCGTCGAGCCCCCGGCGGTACTCGGCCTGGGCCGCGCTCCCGTGCCGGCCGGTGTCGGAGACGAAGGCGGCCGAGGCACAGCCCTGCTCGGGCCGGTCACGGTGGCCGGCGTCGACGTACCGGTCGACCATGTCGTGCAGGGCCGCCCGGGCGGAACCGGGGTGCGCCGCGCGGATGGCGTCGAGCTCGGCCAGCGAGTCCGTGAAGCCCTGGTGCAGGACCTCCAGGGCGAGGTCGTCCTTGGACGCGAAGTGGTTGTAGAAGCCCCCGTGGGTCATCCCGGCGGCCTTCATCAGCTCGTCGATCCCGATGCCGTCGACGCCGCGGCGCCGGAACCCCTCCCCCGCCGCGCCGACGATCCGCTCGCGGTTGAGCCGCTTCTGCTCCTGCGTGATGCGCGGCACACCGACCACCTTCCCCGGTCCCTGCCCAGCCATTTTCGATGATATCCACCATCAAAGTACCCGTTCGCGACGATCCCGGCGCTTGACAGGCCCCGCCGACCGCCGGAGTTTTTTGATGTCAATCGTCATCAATCGGATCCGGGAGTCCCCGTGGAGATCGGAATCATCGGTGCCGGAGTGGTCGCGCAGGCCATCGCCGGTCACCTCGTCGCAGCGGGTCACCCGGTGCGCCTGAGCAACAGCCGCGGCCCGGACACGTTGCGCGACGTCGTGACCCGGCTGGGACCGTCGGCGCGCGCGGTCACGATCGAGGAGGCCGCGGCCGCCGACCTGGTGTTCCTCACCGTGCCGTGGCCGCGGGTCGGCGAGGCGCTGGACGGGCTGCCGCCGTGGGACGGCCGCATCCTCGTCGACACGACCAACCGGGAACCGGAGCCGCCGCTCGACGCCGGTCCCGGGATCACGACGCCGAGCGAGTTCGTCGCGAGCCGGGCACCGGGCGCGCACGTGGTCAAGGCGTTCAACACCCTGTACGCGCAGTACATCGCGGCCGATCCCCGGCACCCGGACGGCAGGCAGCTGCTCTTCTACGCCGGCGACGACACCGGCGCCAAGGCCACGTTCCACGGTCTCGCCGAGAGCATCGGCTTCGCCGCGGTGGACGCCGGTCCGCTGCGCGAGGGCGGCCGGGCGATGCAGATCGGCGGCCCGCTCTCGGCCCTGCACGCCCTGAGGCAGGACTGATGCGGGCGCTCGCCTACCGGACGGCGCACACCCTCGACGCCTTCGCCGTCGACCTCGTCGACGTCGACGAGCCGGTGCTGCGCGACGGCGACCTGCTGGTCGAGGTCCGCGCGATCGGCGTCAACCCCGGTGAGGCCGCGATCCGGCGCACCCGCAGCGCCGGACCCGGCGGCCGGCTCGTCCTGGGCTGGGAGTTCGCCGGGGTCGTCGTCGCGGCCGGACCGGCGGCCACCGGGTTCGGGATCGGGGACCGGGTGCTGGGCACCGGCGACATCACCCGCGACGGCAGCTGGGCCGAGCGCGTCGCGGTGGACCACCGGGTCGTCGCCGCGATCCCCGACGAGCTGACGTTCGTCGACGCCGCGTCCCTGCCGATCGGGGTCCTCACCGCCACCGAGGCGCTCTTCCGCGACCAGGACGCCCTGCCCGCCGGGGTCGGGACCGTCCTGGTCCTCGGCGGGGCGGGCGGTGTGGGCTCGGCGGCGATCCAGCTGCTCCGGACGCGGACGCCGGCGTTCGTGATCGGCACCGCCTCACGGCCCGAGTCGCGGGAGTGGACCGCCGCGATGGGCGCCCACCTCGTCGTCGACCATCGCGGCGACCTGGCCACTCAGCTGCGCGCAGCCGGGATCGGCACCGTCGACATGGTGCTCTCGACGGCGGGCACCGGCGGACACGCCGCGTCGATCGTCGAGGTGCTGCGCCCCTTCGGCCACCTGGCCTTCGTGGACTCCCCCGGCCCGCTGGACCTGGACGCGTTCGCCGGGAAGTCGCTGTCGCTGCACGCCGAGATGGTGTTCAGCCGGATCGTCGACGGCGGCGACGCCGGGCGCCAGGGGGAGATCCTCGCCCGGTCGGCGATCGACGCGGCCGCGGGACGGCTGCGCCCGATCGTCACCACCACGCTCGACGGGCTGACCGTCGACACCATGCGGGCCGCACACGCGCTCGTCGAGACCGGCCGGACCGTCGGCAAGACCGTGATCGCCGTCCCCTCCGAGGAAGGAACCTCCACATGACACCCGACCTGCTCGACGGCGAGTACGTCCCCAGCTCCGACCCGGGCACCCGGGACCAGGTCGCGCTCTACGAGCGCACCGACGGCCGCGAGGGCGCGACGATGCTCGACGGTCCGGTGATCGTGCTGACCGTGCGCGGGGCGCGTTCGGGCAAGCTGCGCAAGGTCGCCCTGATGCGCATCGAGCGCGACGGGGTCTACGCCATCGGCGCCTCGGCCGGCGGCCGGGCCCGCAACCCGGGCTGGTTCCACAACCTGCTCGCCCATCCGACGGTGCAGGTGCAGGACGGCGCCGTCCGCTCGCTGATGACCGCCCGGGTCAGCGAGGGCGACGAGCGGGCGGACTGGATCGCCTACGCCGACGAGCTCTACCCGTTCTTCGCGGGGTTTCGCGAGCGCGCGGCCGGGGCCCGCGAGGTCCCGCTGGTCCTGCTAGAGCCCGCCGGGAGCTGACGCCCGCAGGTGGGCGACGATCGTCGGCGTGACCCTGATCGACCTGAGCCATCCGATCGTCGCCGGCATGACGACCTACCCCGGCCTGCCGGGACCCCGGATCGAGGATCACCTCAGCTTCGAGGCCTCCCGGGATCGCTACGCGCCGGACACCGAGTTCGCGATCGGGCGCATCTCGATGGTCGCCAACACCGGGACCTATCTCGACACCCCGGCTCACCGCTACCGCGGCGGCCACGACCTGTCCGGGCTCCCTCTCGAACGCTGCGCCGGCCTCCCGGCCGTCGTCGTCGGCCTCGCCGGGACCGACGGGCACGAGATCGGGCCCGAGAACCTGCCGGCCGACGTCGAGGGGTGCGCGGTGCTGCTGCACACCGGCTGGGACCGGCACTGGGGCACCGACCGCTACGGCGACCCGCGTCACCCCCACCTCACCGAGGCCGGCGCGCACCACCTGGTCGGGCACGGCGCCGTCCTGGTCGGGATCGACTCGGTCAACATCGACGACACCGTGGGCGGGGCCCGTCCCGCGCACAGTGTTCTGCTCGCCGCCGACATCCCCGTCGTCGAGCACCTCACGGCGCTGGCCGGGCTGCCCGGACGCGGCGCCGTCTTCAGTGCGGTCCCACCCGCGATCCAGGGTCTGGCGACCTTCCCGGTGCGGGCCTTCGCCGTGGTCGGCTGAGCGGGCGGACCCGAACCCGGACGCCGTGCAGGCCGGCGGCCCGGCCGGGTGCTCAGGACTCGACGACCCCCGGACAGCGGAGAGCCCCGGCACCGTCGGTGCCGGGGCTCTCCCGAGGTGGTGGAGGTGCCGGGAATCGAACCCGGGTCCTCCGTCGGTTCACGAGGGCTTCTCCGTGCGCAGTCCGCTCTGTCTCTACTCGGATCCACCGGTCACGCGGACGAGCCGGTGTGACGATCCCAGCCGCTGTTCGGTGTCCCCTGCGTCTCCGCGGCCGAACCGCAGGGTGAGTTCCCTAAATGATGCCGGGATCCGGAGCGGGAACGCCTCCGGACCGACAGTCCCTTACTGGATCAGGCAGCGAGAGCGAAGTCGCTCTTGGCAGCCTGAGCCGGGACAGTGCGACTGTTGTCGGCACTTATTTTTTTGCGACGCATGGTTAACGAGATCATCGTCGCCTTCCTCGGCACGCTTCACCTCGATCAACGATCGGAGTCGAAACCGTTCACCCCCTGGTCAGGTAGGCATCCACCTGTGCTCCGCCCGGGCAGTCACCCGCGCGGACCACCAGCATAACGCCCGAGCCGCCGCCGATCATTCCGGTTCCACCTCGTAGGTGTGCCCCGCCGCCCGGAGCCGGTCGACGAGGACCCCGCCCAGCGCCGTCGCCGGGGTGAGACACCCGGCGCGGTCGGGCAGCTCCGGTCCGCCCAGCGCCAGCGCGAGGCCGCTCTCGCCGAACATCACGGCGGTGGCGGCGTACCCGGGATCACCCGGACCGCCGACCCGCGCCCGGTAGCGCCGGCCGGACCCGGTCGTCGCCCGCACGTCCATCCGGAACCACCCGCGGGCCCGGGCGCGTTCCGACGGCCCGGTCCCCGGCGCCGGGAGCAGCCGGTCGGCCAGCGGGCGGACCGGGGGCAGCGCGAGCGCACCGACGAGCAGCCCGAGCCCGCCGGTGACCCCGGCGGCCGTCGCGGCTCCGGCGATGCCGCGGCCGCAGCCCTGCAGCTCGCCGTAGCGCAGGCCGCGGCCGTAGGCGTGCCCGAGCAGCGCGTTCGAGCGGCGCACCACCCGCGTGTTGTAGGACGCCATGAGGAACGGCGCGGTCCAGGTGCCGTCGTCGAGCCGGGTGGGCGCCGGCACGTCGGACGGCTGCGACGGCGTCGGTTCGGTCACGCGGTCCGGGCTCAGCGCGTGCGGGTCGGCCGCCAGCCGGCGCTGCACCCGGTCCGTGCGCACGGTGTCGAGCTGTCCGCGCACCGAGTCGACCGTGCCGCCGGAGAACCCGCCGCGCATGGTCGCGACCGTCCGGACCTCGGTGAGACCGCCGGCGTCGTCGGCCTCGGCCGCGGTGTGGGCGAGCCACACCCCCAGGTCCGACGGGATCGAGTCGTAGCCGCAGGAGTGCACGATCCGGGCCCCGGTCGACTCGGCGATCCCGTGGCAGCGGTCGATCGCGTCCCGGACGAACAGGACCTCGCCGCTCAGGTCCGCGTAGTGGGTGCCCGCCCCGGCGCAGGACGCGACCAGCTCGCGGCCGTACCGGGCGTACGGCCCGACCGTGCTCAGGACGACGCGGGCGGCGGCCGCCAGCCGGTCGGTCGCCGCCGGGTCCGCGGAGTCGGTGACGATCAGCGGCCAGTCCTGCGCGCTCGCCGGCAGCGCGGCACGGGCCGCCAGCAGCCGGGCCTCGGACCGGCCGGACAGCGCGATCCGGACCCCGGTCGGGGCGTGCTCGGCCAGGTAGTGCGCGGTCAGCGCCCCCACGAAACCGGTCGCGCCGTGCACGGCTATGTCGACCGGGCCGTCCGGATCGTTCCGGGGTCGCGCCACGGGTCCTCCTCGCACGTCGGCCGACCGGGCGGCGCCCGGTCCGGACGGCCGGAACATACCCGGGATCCGGCCGCGCGACCGTCCGGACGGAGCACGGGCGCGGACCCCGGTAGCGAAACCGGAACATGGTTCCGTACAGTCGTCTGCGGAACGTTGTTCCGTTTCACTGTCACGTCACGGGAAGGAGCCGGGCCGATGCGGTACCGCGCACTGGGACGCACCGGGGTGCAGGTCAGCACCCTGGGGCTGGGCACGATGAACTTCGGCGCGCTCGGGCGCACCGGCCGGGACGAGGTCGTCTCGCTGGTCGACACCGCGCTCGCCGCCGGGATCAACCTGATCGACACCGCGGACGTGTACTCCGGCGGCCAGTCCGAGGAGCTGCTCGGCGCCGCGATCGCCGGGCGCCGCGACGACGTCGTCCTCGCGAGCAAGGCCGGCCTGCCGACCGGCGACGACCCGAACGCGAAGGGAGGTTCGCGCCGCTACCTGACCCGCGCCGTGGAGGCGAGCCTGCGCCGCCTCGGCGTCGACCACATCGACCTCTACCAGGTGCACCGGTGGGACCCGGCCACGAGCGACGAGGAGACCCTGGCCGCGCTGACCGACCTGCAGCGGGCCGGCAAGATCGGTCACTTCGGCACCTCGGAGTACCCGGCCCACCGCATCGTCGAGGCGCAGTGGGCGGCCCGCGAGCACCGGCTGGGCCGGTTCGTCAGCGAGCAGCCGAACTACTCGATCCTGCAGCGCGGCGCCGAGGCCGCGGTCCTGCCGGTGGCCGAGCAGCACGGGCTCGGCGTCCTGACCTGGAGCCCGCTCGCGTCGGGCTGGCTCTCCGGCGCGGTCCGCGCCGGTCGCGAGCGGACCACCAGCCGCTCCGGGCTCATGCCGCAGCGCTTCGACACCGACGTCCCGGCCAACGCGGCCAAGCAGGAGGCCGTGGAGCAGCTGGCGGAGCTGGCCGGGCAGGCCGGGTTCACGATGATCCAGCTGGCGCTCGGGTTCGTCACCGCGCACCCCGGCGTGACGAGCGCGCTGATCGGGCCCCGCACCCCCGAGCACCTCGACTCCCAGCTCGCGGCCGCAGGCACCGTCCTGACCGACGACGTCCTCGACGCGATCGACGCGATCGTCGCGCCGGGGACCGATCTGGCCGCGGCGGAGAAGAACGCGGTCGCCCCCGCGCTCACCGACCCCGCCCTGCGGCGGCGGTGACGCGATGGCACCCGTCAGCTTCGGGGTGATGACCCCGCCGATGCACGTCGAGTACGCCGATGTCCTGCGGGTGTGGCGGGAGGCCGACGCGCTCGGGCAGATCGAGCACGCCTGGGTCTTCGACCACCTCATGCCGATCGGCGGCGACCCGGCCGGGCCGGCGTTCGAGGGCTGGACCCTGCTCTCCGCGCTGGCCGCGCTCACCGAGCGGCTCCGGCTCGGGGTCATGGTCACCAGCAACCGGTTCCGCCCACCGGCGATGCTCGCCAAGATCGCCACCACCGTCGACGTCGTCTCCGGCGGGCGGCTCGATCTCGGGATCGGGGCCGGGTCCCGGCCGAGCCACCCGCTCGCCCGCCTCGAGTACGACGGCCACGGCCTGCCGTACGCCGACTTCGGCGACTCGGTCGACGCGCTGGCCGAGGCGTGCACCGTGATCCGGCGCCTGTGGACGGCGACCGAGCCGTTCGACTTCGACGGCGACCACGTCCGGCTCCGCGGCGCCGTCGGATCGCCTCGGCCGGTCCAGCGGCCGCACCCGCCGATCCTCGTCGGCGGGCGGGGGTCCCGGACGCTGCGGGTCGCCGCCGAGCACGCCGACCTGTGGAACGTCCCCGGTGACCACGGCGTCGCCGACGCGGCCGGGCGGAGCGCCCTGCTCGACCGCTACTGCGCCGAGATCGGACGCGATCCCGCGGAGATCACCCGCTCGATCGCGCTCGCCGCCCCGCCCGCCGACCCGGGCGCGACCCGCTCGGCCGTCGCGGCCGCCGTCGACGCCGGGTTCACCCACATCGTGCTGATCCTGCCGCCGCCGTGGCCGGACCGGGTCGTGCACCGCCTCGTCGACGACGTCATCGGGGATGCGACCCTCTGGGGGTAGGGGACACGGCGGCCGAGGAGCGGACGTGGGCGCAGCAGTGGGTGACGGTGACGCTCCCGTCCGGCGCGCGGACGTGCGGCGCAACGAGAAGGCGCTGCTGGACGCGGCGGCCGCGGCGTTCGCGGCGTCCGGCGTCGACGCGCCGGTGCGGGACGTCGCGGCCCGCGCCGGGGTCGGTGTCGGCACCGTCTACCGGCACTTCCCGAGCCGGGCGGACCTCCTCGTGGCCGTCTACCGGCACCAGGTGGACTCCTGCGCCGAGGCCGGCCCGGCCCTGCTCGCGGCGGAGCCGAGCCCGCTGGTCGCCCTGACGCGCTGGGCCGACCGGTTCGTCGACTTCCTGGCGACCAAGCACGGGCTGCCGAGCGCGCTCGGCCAGGGCGACGCCCTGCACGCCTACTTCCTCGACCGGCTGGTCCCGGTGTGCGACGGGCTGCTCGCCGCGGCCGCCGGGGCGGGTGAGATCGCCCGCCCGGACGTCACGGCGTACGAGTTCCTGCGCTCGATCGGGAACCTGTGCATCGGCGGGCACGACGACGAGCGCTACGACCCCCGCCGTGCGGTCGCCGTCCTGATCGCCGGGCTGACGGTGCCGCCCGAGGGGTGACCGGTCAGGCGAGCGGACCGGTGCCCAGGCCCAGCACCCGGGCCGGGGCCTCGTACAGCACCGACCGCAGGAAGTCCCGGCCCAGCCGCTCATCGGCCGCCGCCCACCCGTGGATCGCCGCCAGCTGCTCGGCGTAGGGGTAGGGGATGTTCGGGAAGTCGGTCCCGAGCACGATCCGGCCCGGGTACCCGGCGAGGCGGGCCGGCCAGTCCGGCGGCAGCGGCGCGAACCGCTCGCTGAACGCGGTGCCGACCATCGTCGTGTCCAGCACCAGGTTCGGGAAGCGGTCCAGCAGCTCCAGCGCGCCGCGGAAGTCCGGCATCCCGGCGTGCGCGAGCACGACCGGCAGTTCCGGGTGCGCGGCGAGCACCTCGGCGAAGATCCCGAGCCCGGTGTGCTCGCCGGGGATCGGCCCGTCCCCGCAGTGCACGACGGCCGGGATCCCGGCGTCGGCGAGCAGCCCCCAGGCGTCGCGCAGCAGCGGGTCCCGGGGATCGAAGCCGCCGATCTGGACGTGCACCTTCACCAGCCGCGCGCCGTCCTCGACCGCACGCCCGAGATAGCCGGCGACCGACGGCTCCGGGTACAGCGTGGCGGTCCGCACGGCGCGTGGGTGGGCGTCGGCGAACTCACCGGCCCAGCCGGTCAGCCACTGCGCCATGCCGGGCTTGTGCGGGTAGGTCAGCGGCGCGAAGCGGAGCACGCCGAGCTCCTCCAGCGTCGCGTACCGCTCGGCCTCGGACAGCCGGTACTGCACCGGCCAGGCCATCCCGTAGTGCTCGGCGGCCCGGTCGAAGTACGCCCAGACCTTGTCCAGCATCCGCTCGGGAAGGAAGTGCACGTGCACGTCGACCAGGCCGGGAAGGCCCAGCTCGGCGGTCCAGCGCGGGACGTCGGCGTCGGACCGGGGTGGCGCGGGGAGATCCACGCCCCCACCCTAGGCCGGGCGGCTCAGCGCAGCTCGCGGGCGCGCCCCTTCGCGGCACGGCCGACGGCGCGCGCCATCTCCCGCTGCGCGTCCTTCTTGGCCAGGTCCTGGCGCTTGTCGTAGTCCTTCTTGCCCTTGGCGAGCGCGATCTCGCACTTGACCTTGCCGTCGTTGAAGTACAGCGACAGCGGCACCAGGGTCAGTCCGCCCTCGCGGGTCTTGCCCATCAGCCGGTCGATCTCGCCCCGGTGCAGCAGCAGCTTGCGGGTGCGTCGCGGCTCGTGGTTGGTCCAGCTGCCCCGCACGTACTCGGGGATGTGCAGGTTGCGGAGGAAGATCTCCCCGTCGTCGATCGTGGCGAACGCGTCCACCAGCGACGCCCGGCCGAGCCGGAGGCTCTTCACCTCGGTGCCCTTGAGCGCGACCCCGGCCTCGAACTCCTCCAGGATCGCGTAGTCGTGCCGGGCACGGCGGTTCTGTGCGATCACCTTCCGGCCCTGTTCCTTCACGGTGCCAGCCTACCCGCGCCGCGCCACCGGGAATCGGAGCCGCGGGGGTCAGACCTTCACGTAGGCCCGCAGGGTCACGTACCCGGTGATCCCGGCGACGACCCCGCCCACCCCGACGAGTGCCACCGAGACCAGCGCGACGTCGGCCAGCCGGACCGGCGGGATCACCCCGGCCTGGCCGATCGCCGCGAGCAGGTCGTCGACGACGGCGTACTTCGCCGCGATCAGGCCGATCCCGGCGAGCGCGCCGCCGACCGCACCGGCGATCGCCGCCTCGACCAGGAACGGGAGCTGGGTGGTCCACCGGGTGGCACCGACCAGCCGCATCACCCCGACCTCCGTGCGCCGGGTGAACGCGGAGAGCTGCACGGTGTTCGAGATGAGCAGCACCGCGGCGATCGCCTGCACGACGGCCAGCGCGAACGCCACGTTCCGCACGCCGTTCAGGAAGTCGAACAGGGTGCCGACGACGTCGCGCTGGTCGATCACCCCGCGCACCCCCGGCCGTCCCTCGACGGCGGCGGCCGCCGCGGCGGCGCCGCCCTGCTGGTCGGTCAGCGAGACCCGCAACGTGGCCGGGAGCGACTGCGGGCGGGCGATGTCGGCGACCGACTCCCCCGCGAACAGCTCGCGGAACCGCGCGTAGGCCTGCTGCTGGGACTCGAAGGTCACCTCGCCGACCCCCGGTGCGGACCGGAGCGCGGCCCCCAGCGACGCGCAGGTGGGGCTGCTGCAGTCGGGATCGGTGTCGGAGACGTCGGCGGTCAGCGCGACCTGGATCTCCAGCCGGTCGGTGTAGAGGGCGGAGATGTCGTCGATCGTGCGCAGCACCAGCAGCCCCGCGCCCACCGACATCAGGGTGACCACGGTGGTCAGCACCATGGCGAGGGTCATGGTCACGTTGCGGCGCAGCCCGGAGGAGACCTCCCGGGTGAGCAGTGCGGGCCGCATCTACCGGCCCGCCCCGTACACGGCGCGGGCCTCGTCCCGGCGGACGGTGCCGTCGGCCAGCTCGATCACCCGGCGCCGCATCGCGTCCACGATGGAGTCGTCGTGGGTGGCCATCAGCACCGTGGTCCCGCCGCGGTTGATCCGTTCCAGCACCTGCATGATCTCCCGGCTCGTCTCGGGATCGAGGTTCCCGGTCGGCTCGTCGGCCAGCAGCAGCGGCGGCCGGTTGACCGACGCCCTGGCGATCGCCACCCGCTGCTGCTCACCGCCGGAGAGCTCGTGCGGCATCCGTTCGGCCTTGCCCTGCAGGCCCACCATCTCCAGCAGCTCGGGGACCGCGACGGCGATCTCGGACCGCTTGCGGCCCAGCACCTCCAGCGCGAAGGCGACGTTGCCGGCGACGGTCCGCTTGGGCAGCAGCCGGAAGTCCTGGAACACGCAGCCGATCCGCTGGCGCAGCTTCGGGACCCTGCGCCGGGGCAGCCGGGCCAGGTCGAGCCCGTCCACCCGGATCGTGCCGGACGTCGCGAGGTCCTCGCGGAGCAGCAACCGCAGCAGGGTGGACTTGCCCGACCCGGACGGTCCGATGAGGAACACGAACTCGCCGGGCCCGACCGTCGCGGACACCCGGTCGAGCGCCGGGCGCCCGGACGCCGGGTAACGCTTGGTCACGTCCCGCAGCTCGATCACGGAGCGGGACGGTACCGCCGTCGGTGTGCACGGCCCGTGACGACACGCCCACGGAGCGGATCCGGAGCGGTCAGGGGGCCGCGACCCGGACCTCGACGCCCGGCTCGGCGAAGGTCACGGTCAGCGCCCCCACCCCGGCGGCGTCGGCGTCGCGGGTGTCCTCGGCGGGCGCGACCGGCTCCAGGATCAGGCGCAGCAGCCGGTCCCGGTCCGCGGGCTCCGCGGTCCGGGCGCCGAGCCACGCGGTGAACCGCGGGGTCGGCGAGACCAGCCCGGCCAGCTCGTCGAGCCGGGTCGCCGCGGCCGGGTCGACGGCGGCGCGGGCCGCGGTCAGGTCCACGGTGCCGGTGTGCCGGACGGCGGGCACGCCGTCGACGTCGGCCGCGCCCGGCTGCTCGGTCACGTCGCGCAGGCCGGACGCCGCCTGCAACGCCCCGGACACCGCGCCGACCGGCAGCAGTCCCGGCGCCAGCGGCTGCCAGTCCGTCGCGTCGCCGAAGCGGACCCAGGCGTCCGGGCCGACGGCGCGGACCCGGGCCTCGCGGCTGCCCAGCGTCACCGACAGCTCGGTCGCGAACGGGTCGAACCGGGCCGGACCGGTGGCCCGGATCGGCCCGGTCGGGCCCACGAGGTCGACGGTCAGCCGGGCGGACCCGGCGTCGGCCAGCTTCCGCACCGCGGCGCCGACGGCACCCGGCTCGGCCGCCGCACCGGCCGCGGGGGCCGGGGCGGGCGGCGGGGCCGCGGGCTCGCCACCGCCGGTGCAGGCGGTCAGCACCAGCACGAGCACGGCCGCGAGCAGCGCCGCAGATCGGGTCACGACGCCTCGGACTGCTTGCGCCAGCGGATCCCGGCCTCGATGAACTCGTCGATCTCGCCGTCCAGCACGGTCGACGGGTTGTTCACCTCGTGCCCGTTCCGCAGGTCCTTGACCTGCTGGTACGGGTGCAGCACGTAGTTGCGCATCTGGTTGCCCCAGGACGAGCCGGCCTCCTTGAAGGAGTCACGCAGCTCGCGCTCCTCCTGCCGGCGCCGCTCCAGCAGCTTGGCCTGCAGCACCGTCATCGCCGACGCCTTGTTCTGCAGCTGCGAGCGCTCGTTCTGGCAGGCCACCACGATCCCGGTCGGGAGGTGGGTCAGCCGGACCGCGGAGTCGGTCGTGTTGACGCCCTGGCCGCCCGGCCCGGACGCCCGGAACACGTCGACCCGCAGGTCCTTCTCGTCGATCTCGACGTGGTCGGAGACCTCGACGACCGGCGCCACCTCGACCCCGGCGAACGACGTCTGGCGCCGGCCCTGGTTGTCGAAGGGCGAGATCCGCACCAGCCGGTGGGTGCCCGCCTCGACCGAGAGGGTGCCGAACGCGTACGGCGTGTGGACGGCGAAGGTGGCCGACTTGATGCCGGCCTCCTCGGCGTAGGACGTCTCGAAGACGTCGGTCCCGTAGCCGTGCCGCTCGGCCCAGCGCAGGTACATCCGCAGCAGCATCTCGGCGAAGTCCGCGGCGTCGACGCCACCGGCCTCGGCCCGGATGGTCACCAGCGCCTCGCGCTGGTCGTACTCCCCCGACAGCAGGGTCCGGACCTCCAGCGAGGCGATCTCGGTGCGCAGCTTCGCCCGCTCGGCGTCGGCGTCGGCGGTCGCGGCGGCGTCGCCCTCGTCCTCGGCGAGCTCGTAGAGCACCGGGACGTCGTCCAGCCGGCGGCGCAGGTCGTCGAGCCTGCGCAGCTCGCCCTGGGCGTGCGCGAGCCGGCTGGTGATCTGCTGGGCGGCGTCGACGTCGTCCCACAGGTCCGGCCGGCCGGCCTGCTCGGACAGCTCCTCGATCTCCTGCCGGAGCCGGGGCACGTCGGCGACGGCCTCGATGCTGGACAGCGTGGTGTCGAGGTCCTTCAGGTCGGCCTGGACGTCGGGGTTCACGCCGACCGAGGGTACGCGGCGGTCGCCGCAGGTCAGTCCTCGGGGACGGAGTCGATCAGCTTGATCATCGCCCGGGTGTGCGCGACGGCGAAGTCGGCGACCGGACGGCCGTAGGGGTCGTCGGTGGCCCGCGCGACGGCCCGCGCCGAGGCCAGCCGCTCGGTGTAGGCCTCCTTGGCCGATCGCAGCAGGTCGGTGCGTTGCCGCGCGGTCAGCGATCCGGCGTGCAGCAGCCGGAGGACCATCGGGCTGCGCAGCGCGTCGGCCTCGCCGCCGGCGGCCAGCCACGCCTTGAACGACCGTTTGCCGGCCGCCGTGACGACGTACTGCTGGCTGGCCCGCGGCCCCTGCCTGCCCAGCCGGAGCAGACCCTCCTCGGTCAGCGCGGGCAGCTCCCGGTACACCTGGCTGCGGGTGACCGAGAAGAACAGGCCGAAGTGCTCACCGGCGGCCGCGACCAGCTGCCCGCCGGTCATCGGTCCTCCGTGGAGGAGCCCGAGCAGTGCGGCTGCGGTGGCGTTGACCGGTGTGACGGGAGCCATCGACCGACGGTCCCACGCCCGGGCCGCCAATGCGAGTCCACAGGACACATCGGCGCCGGTCATCGGCGCTGGGCACGGCCGTGCTCAGACGGTGAGCGCGGCGATCCGCTCCCGGTGGGTCGCCACGTCGCCGTACTGGCCGGAGAGCCGCCGGGCGCGCTTGTAGAAGAAGTGCGCCTCGTGCTCCCAGGTGTAGCCGATGCCGCCGTGGTACTGGATCATCGCGCCGGTCGCCTGCTCCGCGACCTCGCTCGCCTTGGCCTTCGCGACGGCGACGGCCAGCGCGGCGCCCTCGGCCGCGGTGCCGACCGCGTGCGCCGCGTAGAGCACGGCGTGCTCGGCCATCGTGACCCCGACGTGCAGGTCGGCCAGGGCGTGCTTGAGCGCCTGGAACGACCCCACCGGGACGCCGAACTGCTCGCGCTCACGGTCGTAGGCCACGGTGCGGGTCAGCGCCTCGCGGGCGATCCCGGCGAGATCGGCGGCGACCAGCACGGTCGCCCGGTCGGTCAGCTCGCGCTGCAGCTCCACGGTCGCGCCGGGCAGTGCCTCGGCGGTCCCGCCGGACAGCGACGCCAGCCGGGTCGTCCGGTCGTAGCTCCCGACCGCGGTCGCGGTCGCCCCGGTGACCAGGGACAGGCCGGGCAGCCCGGCGTCCGACGGGGCGACGACGACGTCGGCGATCCCCCCGTACTCGACGGCGGGCAGGCGGGAGGCCGCGTCGCCGGCGACGGTGAAGGCGCCCACCGCGGTCCCGGCGGCGAGCCGGGGCAACCAGGCCGCGCGCTGCTCGTCGGACCCGGCGAGCCGGATCGCCTCCGCGGCGAGCACGGTGCCGCGCCACGGGCCCGGTGCGACACCGGCGCCCAGTGCGCGGGCGATGACCTGCGCCTCGACCAGGCCGAGCCCGAGGCCCTCGTGCTCCTCCGGGACCGTGACGGCGAGCCAGCCCTGCTCACCGGCGGCGCGCCACAGCGCGGCCGGGTTCCCGTCGTCGTCCGGACCGGCCTCGACGACCGTGCGGACCGCGGCGGTGTCGAACCGCTCCGCGAGGTAACCGCGGACGGCGTCGGCGAACTCCTGCTGTTCGTCGGTCAGTGCGAAGAACATTCTCGGCTCCCTACCGCGGCAGGCCGAGCACGCGCTCGGCGGTGATGGTGCGCTGGACCTGGGACGAGCCGCCCCAGATGGTGACCGACCGCGACCACATCGCCTGGGCGTGCAGCGGGCGCAGGTCGGTGCCGTCGGGCAGCTCGTCGAGCGTGGCGTGCTCACCGAGGATCCGGTCGTAGACCTCCCAGAGGTCCTGGAACGCCTCGGACCACTGCAGCTTGGTCATCGACGCCTCGAAGCCGAGGTCACGGCCCTGCTCGACCTGGGTGAGGACGTGCATCGAGTGCAGCCGCAGGCACTCCAGCTCGGTGAGCACCCGGGCCAGGTCGTTGCGGACGACGGGGTCGGTGTCGCGGCCCAGCGTCCGGGCGACGGCGACGATCTCGTCGTACTGCCGGCGGAACTCGGTGTACTGGGAGATGCCGGACGCACCGCGCTCGAAGGACAGCAGCAGCATCGCCGTGCGCCAGCCGTCGCCGATCTCGCCGAGGCACTCGGTCGCCGGGGTGCGCGCGTCGTCGAAGAAGACCTCGCCGAACTCGCTCGCCCCGCTCATCTGCTTGAGCGGGCGGGCCGTCACGCCCGGCTGGTTCATGTCGATCATCAGCATGCTGATGCCGCGGTGCCGCTCGGTGCCGGGCTCGGTGCGGACCATCGCGAAGATCCGGTCCCCGTGCACGGCGTTGGTCGTCCACACCTTCTGCCCGTTGACCACGAAGTCGTCGCCGTCACGGACGCCCTTCGTGGACAGTGCGGCGAGGTCGGACCCGGCACCGGGCTCGGAGAAGCCCTGGCACCAGACGACCTCGTTGCGCAGCAGCGGACCGATGATCGCCTTCTTCTGGGCGTCGGTGCCGATCGCCATGACGGTCGGGGCGAGGAAGGTCAGGCCCAGCGGGTTGACCGTGCGCGGGGCGTGGGCCAGGACCATCTCCTGGTCGTAGATGGCCTTCATGCCCGGGGTGCCGCCGCGGCCGCCGTACTCGGTGGGCCACTGGATACCGGCGAAGCCCGCGTCCGCCTTGTCCCGCTCCCAGTCCCGGCGGACCCGGAAGCTCTCGTCGTCGGAGAGCGTGTCCCAGTACCCGGGCCGGGCCCAGTCCTGCGGGATGTTGGCCGAGAGCCAGGAGCGCAGCTCGGTGCGGAACTCCTCCTCGGCCGGGGTGAAGGTCAGGTCCATGCGTGCACCCGTTCTGCGTGAGTCGGCGGTCTCGCGGTCTCACTGCCCGAATCTTGCATACCCATCGGTAACCTGCCACTCCGGCGTGTCGTTGGCCGGGCCGGTATGCAGCGAGTAGCCTCCCGGTATGCGCAGCGAGCGAGTCACGGTGACGCTGCCGGCCGATCTGGTGGCAGAGGCGCGGGACGCGGTGTCCCGCGGATCGGCGGCGAGCCTGTCCGCCTACGTGGCGGAAGCGGTCCGGGACCGGCAGGACAGGGACCGTTCCCTGGCCACGCTGGCCGATCTCTACGGCGGCCCCCCGCCGCCCGACGAGCTGGACGCCGCACGGCGCTCCCTGCGCCCGGCCCCGCCGGTGGCCGTCGGCGCAGCCGCACGATGATCGGTGGACGCGTACTCGACGCCTCGGCCCTGACGGCCTTCGCCACCGGCCGCCCGGTCTACATGCGGGCCCTGGTCTGGGCCGCGGTGGAGGAGAACATCGTGCTCGCGGTGCCGAGCGCCGCACTCGGCCGCGCCTGGTCGATGGTGGACGCGGAACACCACTCCGCCCTGCAGGTGCTGCTCGGCCTGCCGAACACGGTGATCCACGAGCTGTCGCCGGAGGGCGCCCAGGAGGCCGGGCTGCTGCTGGCCACCCAGGGTCTGGACGACATCGTCGTCGGGCAGGTCGTCACGACCGCCCGCCGGCGTGGCTGGCCGGCCGTCACCGGCGACCCGGGGACACTGCGCAAGCTGGACCCGATGGTCCCGATCGAGGAACTGCCGTAGGCCCGGCTCAGCCCGCCTCCTCGTCACGGAGACGAGAACGCAGGTTGGCCAGCTCGTCGTCGGTGAGGCCGTGCGTGCGCAGCCATTCGACCGGGCCGCCGTAGCGCTCGTCGAGCGCCCGGAGGAACGCGTCCATCACCTCGGCGCGCGGGCGGTGCCGGTCCAGCTCCGCCGCCGAGGGCATCGGCAACCCGTGGCTGGACGTCCAGCGGCGGAACATCGCGTCGATCGGGCCGGCCGACAGCGCGTAGTCGGCCACCACCGCGTCGCGCTCGACGCCGGCCGCCGAGGCGACCAGCGCCACGAGGACGCCGGTCCGGTCCTTGCCCGCCGCGCAGTGCACGACGGTCGCGCCGGTCTCCCGCTCCGCGATCCGCCGCACCCCGTCGACCACGCTGGCCGCCCGGTCGCCGAGGTAGCCGAGGTAGATCCCGACCAGCGGATCGGACTCGTCGTCGGCGGGTGGCAGCTCGCGGGCGTCCTCCGGGATGAAGCTGAGCCGGTGCACCGTCACCCCCGCCGCGGCGAGCGCACCCCGTCCGTAGGTGACGAGCTCCTCGTCCTTGCGCAGGTCCAGGACCTGCACGACGCCGAGCTCACCGGTCAGCCGGGCGACGTCGGCCGGGCTCAGCGCCTCCAGCTCCTCCGTCCGGAACACCCCCCCCCCCGGCGGACCCGGCCGCCCCCGGCGAGCGGGAGGCCGCCGAGATCACGGGCGTTCGAGAGGCCGTCGAAGGTCAACCAGCGTTCCGTCACCGGATCCGTCACGCTGCCAGCCTAGGCCGCTCAGCGGCCGTGCGCGGGTGGTCTGCGCAACGCGGCGGGGAGCCGGCGGGCGCCGTCGCCCTGCACCGCGGCGGCATCCTCGGGGTTGACCAACCGGCACGACGTCATGGACAGGCAGCCGCAGCCGATGCACCCGTCCAGACCGTCGCGCAGGGCCGTGAGCGCCTCGATCTGCTCGTCCAGCCGCCCCCGCCACGCCTTCGACAGCCGCGACCAGTCGTTCTTGGTCGGCGTCCGCTCCGCGGGCAGCGCGTCCAGTGCGGACCGCACCTCGTCCAGGCCCACCCCGAGCGAGCGGGCGGCCCGGATGAACGCCAGCCGGCGCAGCACGCTGCGCCGGTACCGGCGCTGGCCACCGGAGGTCCGGCTCGCGGTCACCAGCCCCTCGCGCTCGTAGTACCGCAGCGCCGAGTGCGGGAACCCGCTGCGCTCGACGATCTCGCCGATCGTCAGCAGATCACCTGACTCCACCACGCCCCCTCCGGCCGACCGAACACTGAAGTTCGATTCAGTATCACGCCGTCGACCGCGTGCGCGCCACCTGCGCGATCGACCGCCCGCCGGAGCCGACGGGCCGCCCGCAGGTTGCCCCGGCACCCGACACAAGATCGATTTCTCGGTGAGCGGTGCGTGCTGCGCGGTGACCGACACCCTCGGGGCTGGACCTCGGCGACGGAGCCCTCTACGGTTCTGTGCAAGTCATCACGGCCCGATCACGAGCGGGCCAGGAGCCGGACTCCCCGACCGGCTCACCCGGGACCCCCGACCCGGCCGCTCGTACGGTGTCGTCCGTTGATCGCGAAAGGCTGCTCCCCTTGCCAGCACACCGCTCCCCCGGTGGTCGTCGTGCGTTCCCCCGACCCATGGCGACCGCTCCCGTTGCACCGACCGCCGCGATGACCGCGGCACCCCTCGCCCCCACGGCGCCGACGTCGCACGCCACGCGCGCCATGAGCCGCGGCGCCGCCGCACGCCGCGCCGGTACCCGTACCGCCGCGACCGGCGCGACCTTCGGCGTGCTCGCCTCCGGCGCCTTCGCCGCGGTCGTCCCGACCACACTGGACGGCACGGCGACCCAGGCGGACGCCGAGGAGACCACCCAGGCGACCGCCCTGGCCGCCTTCGAGACCGGCATCCCGTCGTCGGCTCAGACCGCCGACGGCAGCCCCTCGGGCTACTTCAGCCCGGTCTCCTTCGAGCACTCCGGGGCCGCCACCGGCGCCCTGCAGGCGGCCGCCCCGGCGCAGGACGCCGACCTGGCCTCGCTCGGCAAGGCGCACGAGATCGCCGGGAAGATCGCCGAGGAGCACCGCAAGGCCGCCGAGGCCGAGTCGAAGCGCCAGGCCGAGCTCGCCGAGCTGGAGGCGCTCAAGTCCAAGGGCGGTGTCGACAGCTGGATCGCCTCGGCGCTGGACCACATGGGTCTGTCGCAGTCGTACTCCAGCGGGCTCAAGCGCATCATCATGAAGGAGTCCAACGGCAACCCGGACGCCATCAACGACTGGGACTCCAACGCCGCGGCCGGCAACCCGTCCGAGGGCCTGATGCAGGTCATCCCCTCGACCTTCGATGCCTACGTGCACCCCGACTTCGCCGACCGCGAGATCACCGACCCGGTCGCGAACATCACCGCGGGCGTGCGCTACATGATCGACCGGTACGGTCTGGAGACCCTCGACGCGGGCGGTCGCACCGGATCGCACGGCGGATACATCGGGTACTGAGCCCGATCTCGTCTCGACCCCGGCGGCGGCCGGCAGGGTGACCCTGCCGGCCGCCGCCGTCGTTGTGGGTCAGCAAACGTAATATTTGCTTTACCCGCACTCGAGAGGAGCGCGCCGCTCGTGACCTCCACCGGTGGTACCGGCCCGATCCGCACCGCAGCCGCCCGGCAGGCGCGCTTCCGGCCCGAGCTACAGGGCCTGCGTGCGCTCGCGGTGGTGCTGGTCGTCGTGTACCACGTGTGGGTCGGCCGGGTCTCCGGCGGCGTCGACGTCTTCTTCCTGATCACCGGCTTCCTGATCATCGGCGGGCTGTACCGCGCCGGGCTGCGGGGCCGGGTCGACCTGCACGCCCGCCTGAGCACCGCCCTGCTGGTGCTCGGCGGGTCCTCGCTGGCGTTCTCGGTCTACCTCACGGTGGTGAACCAGCCGCTGGCCTACTTCCACTCCCTCACCCGGGTCTGGGAGTTCGCGCTCGGCGGGCTGCTCGCCCTGTGGATCGGCCGGATCGAGCACCGCCCCGAGCTGACGCCCGCGGTGCGGGCCGGTCTCGGCTGGTTCGGTGTGCTGGCCCTGGTGTCCTGCGGGGTGCTGCTCCAGGTCGACCGTGCGTTCCCGGGCTGGGCCGCCCTCTGGCCCACGCTCGCCGCGGCCGCGGTGCTCGTGGCGGGCGACTCCGGGCACCAGATGGGCGTCGACCGGCTGCTCCGCGGCCCGGTCCTGCGCACCGTCGGCGACCTCTCGTTCCCGCTCTACCTGTGGCACTGGCCGATCCTGGTGCTGACGCTGGTCCACACCGGCTCCGACCGGCTCTCGCTCACCGCGGGCACCCTGGTGATCGGCGCGTCGTTCGTGCTGGCCTGGCTCACCCACCGGTTCGTCGAGCAGCCGATCGCCCGGCTGGACGTCCGGCGGGCGCTGCGTACCTGCGGGGTGCTCGCGCTCGTGGTGCTCGTCGGGTCGGCAGGCTGGTTCGGCGTCGCCACGGCGCGGGCCTCGGTGCAGGCCGACGCCGGCTCGGCGAGCCACCCGGGCGCCGGAGCGCTCACCGCGGACGTCGGGTTCGCCGACCTGTCCGCGACCGACCCGGAGCCGGAGCTGACGCCGTCACTGGTGGGCGCGCCGGACGACTGGAGCTACCACCGCGGCACCTGGGACTGCGGGACCGTGCCGCGCGACGGCGTCGAGATGCAGCACTGCACGATCCCGCCGCCGGGTGACGGTCCCCCGGAGCGCACCATCGCCGTCATCGGCGACTCGCACATCCAGCAGTACATCGCGTCCCTCATGCCGGTCGCCGCGCAGCGGCACTGGGAGATCGTCGCGCTGTTCCGGGGCGCCTGCCCCTTCTCGACGGTGTCGGAGACCGACCCGGCCGACGAGGACTGCACCGCCTTCAACGCGGCCGCGGCCGCCGAGGTGATCGACCTGCAGCCGGACGCCCTGCTGACGCTCGCCACGCGGGAGGTCCGGCCCGGCCTCACCGAGGTGACCCCGCAGGGTTTCGTGGACGCCTGGTGGCGGATGCAGGACGCCGGGATCCCGGTCGTCGCGGTCCGGGACAACCCGCGGCCGCCGTTCTCGGTGCCGGAGTGCGTCGGCACCGAGGGCAGGCACGCCGAGGCGTGCGGGCTGTCCCGGCACGACGTCTACCCGATGCTCCCGCCGTACGCGGCGCTGCCGGACGTCCCGCCGGACGTGTCGTTCATCGACACCGCACCGGCGATCTGCGATCCCGAACTCTGCCCCGCGGAGGTCGGCAACGTGCTGGTCTACATGGACGACAACCACCTGACCGCCACCTACGCCGAGACGATGGCGCCGCTGTTCTCCGAGCACTTCGAGCACCAGCTCGGCTGGTGACCCGGGGCGGGCTCAGGCGGGCCGGGCCCGGCGGCCGTCGACGCTCACGACGTCGCCCCGGTTCAGCCGGGCGCCGCGGCGGTGCTCGGGCTCGCCGTTGACCGTCACCAGCCCGGCCTCCAGGAGCTCCTTGGCGTGGCCCCCGTCCTCGGCGAGGTTCGCGAGCTTGAGGAACTGGCCGATCCGGATCGGCTCCTCGCGGATCGGCACGTCCTGCGGGGTCGTCATGGCGCCATTGTGCGCGCCGTAGCATCGTCCGGCGTGGGTGACCACTACTTCAGCGCCACGCCGACCGCCGCCAGCCGGCCCGGCTCGGTCCGGCTGCACACGTCCGGTGTCGATCTCGAGCTGGCGACCGACGCCGGGGTCTTCTCCGGCTCCCGGATCGACCGCGGGACGAAGGTGCTGCTCGACAGCGCCCCCATGCCGCCGGTCCGCGGCCCGCTGCTGGACGTCGGCTGCGGCTACGGCCCGATCGCCCTCACCGTCGCGTCCCGGCGGCGACGGCTGCCGGTGTGGGCGGTGGACGTGAACGAGCGCGCGCTCGGCCTCACCCGGTCCAACGCCGAGGCCGCGGGCCTGGGCAACGTCACCGCCTGCCGGCCGGACGAGGTCCCCGCCGACGTGACGTTCGCCGGGATCTACTCGAACCCGCCGATCCGTTCCGGCAAGGGCACGCTGCACGAGCTGATGCTGCGCTGGCTGCCCCGGATGGCCCCGGGCGGTCGGGCGTACCTCGTGGTCGCGAAGAACCTCGGCTCGGACTCGCTGCACCGCTGGCTGGAGGACGAGCAGGGCTACCCGACGACCCGGCTGCTCTCCGAGAAGGGCTACCGGGTGCTGGAGGTCGCGCCGCGGGAGGCCTGAGACGGACGAAGGGCCCCGGATGAGATCCGGGGCCCTTCGTGGTGGTAGCGGGGGTAGGATTCGAACCTACGACCTCTGGGTTATGAGCCCAGCGAGCTACCGAGCTGCTCCACCCCGCGCCGTCCGGGACCGTGAACGATCCCGTCTGTGTTGTGTCACCACCGTACACCGGCGCTTCCGGCACCCCCGACGGGGGGTGCCGGAACCGCTGCGTCAGCCGCCGGTGCCCTGGAACTCCGCGACCGCGCGGTCGAGCTCGGCCAGCGCCTCACCCTGCTTGGCGAAGTCACCGGCCTGCTGGGCCGCCTTGAGGTTGCTCAGCGCCGTCCGGATGCCCTGCGCCGCGGTCGCCTGCTCCGGGCTCGGCGTGCCCGGCGTGGCCGGCGCCGGCGTCTGCCCGCCGGCCGGCGGCGTCTCCGGTGCGGGCTGGCCCGCCGACGGCGCGGCACCGCCCGCGGCGGCGCCCGCACCGGCCCCGAAGACCTCGTCCAGCGCCGCGGACAGGCTGGCGTTGTAGCCGACCCGGCCGCCGTAGCTGACCAGCACGCGGGCCAGCTGCGGGTAGGAGACCTCCTGCCCGGCCCGCTCGATGTAGACCGGCTCGATGTAGAGCAGACCGCCCGCCACCGGGAGGGTGAGCAGGTTGCCGTAGTCGATCGTGGTCTGGTTCTGCCGGAGCAGGTTCAGCTCGGAGGAGACCTCCGGTGAGCCGAGGAACTGCGCCTGCACCTGCTGCGGGCCCAGTGTCTGGGTCTCGTTCGGCAGTTCCAGGACCGTGATCTTGCCGTAGGTCTCGGGATCGGAGCTGGCCGAGACGTAGGAGGCGAGGAACTGCCGGCGCAGGCTGACCAGCGCGCTGGTCAGCTGGAACGACGGGCCGTCCTGGCCGGGCAGCCCGGCGTAGAGGTAGTAGGGCGGCTGCGACTCCTGGGTGCCGCCACCACCCGCTCCCTGGACCGTCGGGTCGGACGGGACGTCCCAGAACGCGACCGTCGAGAAGAACTCGCCCGGGTCGTCGACGTGGTACCGGGTGAGCAGCTCCCGCTGCACCTTGAACTGGTCCTCCGGGTAGCGCAGGTGGGCCTGCAGCTCCGGGGTGATGGCCGAGCGGGGCTCGACCGTGCCCGGGAAGGCGTTCATCCAGGTCTTGAGGACCGGGTCCTGCTCGTCGAAGGCGTACATCCGGACGGTGCCGTCGTAGGCGTCGACCGTGGCCTTGACCGAGTTGCGCAGGTAGCTGACGGTCTCGTTCGGCAGCTGCTGGCCGTTCGGCCCGATCCGCGAGTCCGCGGTGGCGTCACCGAGCTGCACGCGCTCGGCGTACGGGTAGTCCTGCAGCGTGGTGTAGCCGTCGATGATCCACTGGATCCGCCCGTCGACGACGGCCGGGTACGGGTCGTTGTCGAGCTTCAGCCACGGCGCGACGGCCTGCACCCGGTCCCGCGGGTTGCGGACGTACATGATCTTCGACTGGTCGTTGATCGAGCTGTTGAACAGGATGTTCCGGTCGCCGTAGGCGAGCGCGAAGACGGCCCGGTCGAAGATCCCGCCGACCGGCACACCGCCGGCGCCGGTGTAGGTGTACTGCGCCTCGTCCGAGTCGTACTCCCGCGGCGGGGTGCCCTCCTCGGCCCCGACGATCGAGTACTGGTTGTCCAGCAGCTCGCCGTAGTAGATCCGCGGCTGGTCCACCGGGATGTCACCGCGGGTCTGGGTGTCGCTGTTGTTGAACACCGGCAGGCCGCCCTGGCCGCCCGCGTCCTCCAGCGCCTCGTTGACCTGGTTCGCCGGGGCCGACACGAAACCGTTGCCGTGGGTGTAGACGAGGTGGCGGTTGATCCAGTCCTGCTGGTTGCCGAACAGTGCGTTGACGTCGATCTCCCGCAGCGCGACCACGTAGTCCTGGGTCTGGCCGTCGACCGTGTAGCGGTCGATGTCCAGGTTCTGCGCGAAGCCGTAGAAGTTGCGGCGCTGCTGGAGGTTGGTGAACGTGCGGTTCAGCTTGCCCGGGTCGAGCAGCCGGATGTTCGGGATCGTGTCGGTGTCCGCGCGCACCTGGGCCGGGGTGGCCTCGGACTGCCCGGCGTAGGGCTGTACCTCGACCGTGTCCGGGCCGATCCCGAACGCGTCCCGGGTCGCGGCGATGTTGCGTTCGATCGACGGTGCCTCGCGCTCGTTCGCGTTCGGTGCGACCACGAACTGCTGCAGCACCAGCGGGAACGCGGTACCGACCAGGATCGAGGAGATCACCAGCATCACGACGGCGACCGCGGGGATCTGCAGGTTCTGCCGGAACGCGGCGAAGAAGAACGCCAGCGCGCACACCACCGCGATGATCAGCAGGATGAGCTTCGCCGGCAGCACCGCGTTGAGGTCGGTGTACGTGGCGCCGTAGAACGTCTGCGAGTTGCGGTTGGACCACAGCAGGTCGTACCGGTCGAACCAGTAGGCGACGGCCTTGAGCAGCACGAACACCCCGGCGAGGATGGCCAGCTGGGCCCGCGCGGCGGTGGAGACGAAGCCGGAGCGCCCGGACAGCCGGATCCCGCCGAAGACGTAGTGCGTGATCAGGCTCAGCACGAAGCAGATCGCGATGGCGACGAACAGCCAGTTCAGCACCATCCGCAGGAAGGGCAGGGTGAACGCGTAGAACGCGATGTCGTTGCCGAACTCCGGGTCGACCTGGCCGAACGGCGTCCCGTGCAGGAAGGTCTGCACCGTCTGCCACTGGACCGGCGCGGCGAGCCCGGCCACCAGGCCGACGACGACCGGGACACCGACGGCGAACACGCGCAGCCGCTGGATGATCGTCGTGCGGTAGCGGGCGACCGGGTCCTCGGGACCGGAGACCGGCACGAACACCGGCCGGTACCGGTAGGCCAGCCACAGCGCCAGCGCGACGAGCCCGCCGACCACCAGGCCGACGACGCCGAACAGCACGATCTGGGTGAACAGCCGGGTGAGCTGCACGCTCCGGAACCCGACCTCGCCGAACCACAGGTAGTCGACGTAGAAGTTCAGCAGCCGCGAGCCACCGAGCAGAAGCACTACGAGGACGCCCGCGGCGACCAGCAGGATCCGGGTTCGACGGGTCAGCGACGGCGCTCCCACGGGGGGCCGCATGGACGACACGGGCACGCTCCACAGCTCGGGTACTTCTGGACAAGACACGAGCCGGCGGGGAGTGACGGCGCGGTTCTCCGCGCCCAACTCTACGGAGAACGCGTGAGTTCGCGGTTGAGGACCGGCGTGTCGGTCGATTTCTCCCCGGAAAAGACATATCGGGCGACGGTGCGGGTAGTGGGCCCGGGCGCGCCCGCGCGCGCGTCCGACCGTAAGGTGCGGCCGTGGGCGTTCGATCTTCGGCGTGGGTGACGGCCCTGCTGGTGCTGGTGGGCCTCGCCGTCGTCGGGTCCGTCGTGCCCGCCCCGGTCGTCGCGCTCGGCCCGGGGCCGACCTTCGACACCCTCGGCGACGTCGACGGGACCCCGGTCGTCTCCGCGGAGGGGCTCCCGACCTATCCGACCGAGGGTCACCTCAACATGACCACGGTCGGTGTCACCGACGGGATCTCCGGCCTGCGTGCGCTCGGGATGTGGGCGTCGGGCAGTTTCCGCCTGGCCCCGCGGTCGACGCTGTACCCGCCCGGCGAGAGCACCGAGCAGGTCACCGCACAGAACCAGCAGGAGTTCGACGGCTCCATCGCCAACGCCGAGGCCGCCGCCCTGACCCATCTCGGGCTGCCGACCCGGGTCACGGTCGGCTCGCTGACCGACGGGTCGCCGTCGGCGGACGTGCTGCGCGCCGGGGACGAGATCCGGGCCGTCTCCGGTACCCCGATCTCCTCGGTGCAGGGCCTGCTCGACGCCCTCGGCACCGCGCGGCCCGGTACGCCGCTGGTACTGGCCGTGTCCCGGGACGGTGCCGCACCGTCCGACGTCACCGTCGTCCCGGCCCCGCACCCCGCCGACCCGGGCCGCGCGTTCCTCGGGATCACCCCGGCGACCTCACCGGCCGACGGGCAGCGACTCTCGATCACCCTCGGCGACGTCGGCGGCCCCTCCGCCGGCCTGATGTTCAGCCTGGCCCTGGTGGACAAGCTGACCCCCGGCCCGCTCACCGGTGGCCGGTTCATCGCGGGCACCGGGACGATCGACGCGGAGGGCGGGGTCGGACCGATCAGCGGCATCCGGTTCAAGATGCTGCGCGCGCAGGAGGTCGGGGCGCAGACCTTCCTGGTGCCCGCCGAGAACTGCACCGAGGCCGCCGCCGAGGCCCCCGACGGGCTGCAGCTGGCCCGGGTCGGGACGCTCGACGAGGCCGTCGCCGCGCTGCGGACGCTGGACGCCGGCGGAACGCCGGTGGCCTGCTCGTAGTTCCCCGCTACGCCGGTGGCGAACTCCGCCGTCACCAGCGACGCTCCACCGCATCCGGGGACACCGACCCGCGTACGGTGGGGCCCATGAGTGACACCCCGTTCGGATTCGGCCCCGCCGACCGCGACCGTGACAAGGACGACTCGTCCGGCCCGGGCGACGGCGAGTCCGGCTCGGGCGGGTCGGGCCGGGACCCCGAGGGGCCCCGTGACCCGTTCGGCTTCGGGTCGCACCCGGCGTCGGACGACCCGGCGGGCCGGCAGTCCGGCGCGGAGCAGAACCCGTTCGCGGCGTTCGGGATGGGCGGGCTGCCGGGGATGCCCGGCATGCCGGGCGGTCCCGGCGGCAACTTCGACATGGGCCAGCTCGGTCAGATGCTCTCCCAGCTCGGCCAGATGCTGAGCCACGCGGGGCCCGGTTCCGGTGGTGGCCCGGTGAACTACGACCTCGCCGCACAGCTGGCCACCCAGCAGCTCGCGCAGACGACGTCGTCGCTCACCGACGAGCAGCGCACGGCCGTCGCCGAGGCCGTCCGGCTCGCCGAGCTGTGGCTCGACCCGGCCACCTCGTTCCCGTCGGCCGGTGGCGAGGTGAAGGCCTGGACGCCCAGCGACTGGGTGCGGGCCGGCATGCCGACCTGGAAGCGGCTGTGCGACCCGGTGGCGAACCGGCTGTCCGCGGCCTGGGTCGAGGGCCTGCCCGAGGAGATCCGCGCGCAGGCCGGCCCGATGCTGGGCATGCTCGGCCAGATGGGTGGGATGGCCTTCGGCAGCCAGCTCGGCCAGGGGCTCGCCCAGCTCGGCAAGGAGGTGCTGACCTCGACCGAGCTCGGCATCCCGGTCGGCCCGGAACGCACGGCGGCGCTGCTGCCCGAGGCGATCGCCCGGTTCACCGAGGGCCTGGACCGCCCGGCCGGCGAGGTCACCCTCTACCTGGCCGCCCGCGAGGCCGCCCACCAGCGGCTCTTCGCCGGGGCGCAGTGGCTGCGCGAGCGGCTGCTCGGCGCCGTGGAGGACTACGCCCGCGGCATCACCGTGGACACCTCGCGGATCGAGGAGCTCGCCCGCGGCATCGACCCGTCGAACCCGGAGTCGATCCAGGAGGCCATGTCCTCGGGCATGTTCGAGCCGGAGGACACACCGGAGCAGAAGGCCGCGCTGGCCCGGCTCGAGACGCTGCTCGCGCTGATCGAGGGCTGGGTGGACACCGTGGTCGACGCGGCGCTCGCCGAGCGGCTGCCCGGGTCCGCGGCGATGCGGGAGACGATGCGCCGGCGCCGGGCCTCCGGCGGACCGGCCGAGCAGGCGTTCGCGACGATCGTCGGGCTGCAGCTGCGACCGCGGCGGCTGCGGGCGGCCGCCGAGCTGTGGCAGCTGCTGGAGCAGGAGCGGGGCATCGAGGGCCGGGACGCCGTCTGGTCGCACCCGGACCTCATCCCGGTGGCCGACGACCTGGACGACCCGGCGGCGTTCGTCCGCGGCGGGTCGGGCGGCGGTGTGCCGGACGACCCGATCGCCGAGCTGGAGCGGCAGATGGCCGCCGACGCCGAGCAGAAGGCCGAGCAGCAGAAGGCCGAGGACGGCGAGGACGAGGGCGAGCAGGGCGAGGACCGGCGCGGCTCCTGAGCCGCGGGCTCAGCTGCCGGTCGCGGCGATCCGGTCGTCCGGCAGCTCCGCGTCCTGCTCGGCGGTGGGCGGGTCGCCGTCCACCCCGGTGATGCCCAGGGACGCGGCGGCGTTGAGCCCCTCGAGGTAACCGATCGCCCGCTCGGTCCGCGGGTAGCGGTAGACCCAGGACCAGAACACGTCGTCGTGCGCGGCCGAGAGCAGGTGCGCCAGCTCGTGCACCAGGACGTAGTCGACGACCCAGCCGGGCGCGTCCCGCAGCCGCTCGCTGATCCGGATCGTGCGGTCCACCGGGGTGCACGACGCCCAGCGGGTCCGCATGGTCGGGACCCAGCGGACCGACGCCGGATCCGTGCGGCCCTCCAGCCAGCGGCTGGACAGCTCCTGCGCCCTCGTCAGCAGCGCCTCGTCGCCGGTGCGCCCCGGGGAACGGCGCCGGGCCTCGCTCGCCTCCATCCGCTGGACCATCTTGGCGACCCAGTCGCGTTCCTGTTCGTCCGACATCCAGCCCGGGATGAACACCACCATCCGATCACCTTCACGGCGGGCACTCACCATGCGCTTCCGGCGGGCACTGCGACGGACCTCGACCGCGGGGCTAGCCATGGCTCCAGGGTATGCCGCCGGGCCCGTCCGCGGTGAGCCGCCGGTCGGGGTCGTCCCTCGCGGGCCACTCCGGCGGCCGGGACCGCGGTCACCGGTGCCGTCCGGGCCCCGGCTCTCGCCCCGGCGACGCCCGCCGGGGCACCGTGTCGGCATGACCCGGCTGCCCGACCGTCTGGTGCTCGCCCCGCACCACGATCTGCTCGTCACCGGGCCCCGGGCCCGGCGGATCGGCACCGGGCCCGGCGCCCGGGACCTCGCGGAGCTGTCGCCGTCCGCGGTCACCGCGCTGGACCGGCTCGCCGACTCTCCGGGTGCGCCCGGTGATCTCCCGGGTGCACCGGGCCCGGAGCGGGACGCCACGCTCGCGCTGCTGCAGGTGCTCTGGCGGGACGGCCTGCTCACCGATCCGGACGCGGCGGACCGGGTGCAGCGGCGGCGCGCCACGGCTCTGGTCGAGGTGCGCGGGGACTCGGCGCTGGCGGTCGCCGTCGTCGTGGGGCTGGCCGGCGCGGGGATCGGGCAGGTGCACCCGGTGGTCGGCGGCGTGACCGGGCGCGGGCGACGTCGCGGCGGGGCTCGCCGAGCCGGCCGGTACCGACCGGGCCGCCGGGCTGGCCAGGGTGCTCGGCGTCGCCGGGGTCCGGGCCGCTGCCCCCGGCCGGGTGCCGCCGGACCTCGTCGTCCTCGCCGGGCCGCCCGCGCCGGGCCCGGCCGGAGCGGTCGACCATCTCGTCGTCACGGTCCGCAACGGGCGCGGGGTGGTCGGGCCGCTGGTGCTCCCGGGCCGCGGTCCCTGCCTGCGGTGCGCGGCGATGGCCGGGCACGGTCCGCACCCCGGCCCGCGGACGGCGGCACCGCACGTCGTCACCGCGACCGGCGCGCTGGCGGTGGGGCAGGTGCTCGCCGCCGTCGACGGGCCGGTCCGCGGCGGGGACCCACCGGCGTCCTGGGCGGCCCAGCTGGAGATCGACCCGGACACCGCGAGGATCACCGCCCGTCGGGTGCACCGGCACCCGGACTGCCCGTGCCGCACGGCGTCCGTCCCGACTGCGCCGTGCGGGACCACCGCTCAGGGGTGGACAATCACGGTGTGAGCGACATTCCACGCCGTACCGCCTCGCGGACCGCGAAGCTCGCCGGCATCCCGCTCGGCGTCGCCGGACGCGCCGCCGCGGGCTTCGGACGCCGGCTCACCGGGGGCGACCGCGACGAGATCTCGGCCCAGCTCGCCGCGAAGAGCGCCGAGCAGCTGTTCGCCGTGCTCGGGGAGCTCAAGGGCGGTGCGATGAAGTTCGGGCAGGCACTGTCCGTGTTCGAGGCCGCCGTCCCCGACGAGTACGCCGAGCCCTACCGCGAGGCGCTGACCAAACTCCAGACGGCGGCACCGCCGATGCCGATGGCCGACGTCGACTACATGCTGACCAACCAGTTCGGCCGGTCCTGGCGGTCCCGCTTCGCGGAGTTCGACGAGACCCCGGCCGCGTCGGCCAGCATCGGCCAGGTGCACCGCGCGGTGTGGAAGCGGGACGGGCGCGACGTCGCGGTGAAGGTGCAGTATCCGGGCGCCGAGGAGGCGCTGCGCTCGGACCTGCGCCAGCTCGGCCGGATGAGCCGGATCCTGCAGCCGCTCGTGCCGGGCATGGAGATCAAGCCGCTGGTCGAGGAGCTCCGCAGCCGGATGGAGGAGGAGCTCGACTACCGCGACGAGGCGACCTACCAGCGGGAGTTCGCCGAGATCTACGCCGACGACCCGGAGGTCAAGATCCCGCGGGTGGTGGGATCGGCCCCGAAGGCCGTCATCACCGAGTGGGTGCAGGGCCGCCCGCTGTCGTCGGTCATCCGGGACGGCACGACCGCCGAGCGCGATCACGCCGGTGACCGGCTGGCCCGCTTCCACTACGCCGCACCGGACCGCGCGCACCTGCTGCACGCCGACCCCCATCCGGGGAACTTCGGGATCCTCGACGACGGCCGGTTGCTCGTCCTGGACTTCGGCGCGGTCGCCCGGATGCCCGACGGCATGCCGCCCGAGCTCGTCGCGATGACGAAGTACGCGCTCGGCGGCCGGGGCGGCGACCTGATGGCGCTGATGCGGTCGGCCGGCTTCGTCCGGCCGGGCGCCCGGGTCGAGGAGGAGCAGATCCTCGCCTACCTCGCCCCGTTCACCGAGCCGCTGGGCACCGAGGAGTTCCACTTCAACCGTCGCTGGATCCAGCGGCAGGCCGAACGGGTCGGGGACCTGCGCAGCCCGGACGCGGCGATCGGCCGGGCGCTCAACCTCCCGCCGAGGTTCCTGCTCGTGCACCGGGTGACGATGGGGACGCTCGGCATCCTCTGCCAGCTCGACACCCGGGTGCGGCTGCGCGAGATCGTGGCCGAGTGGCAGCCGGAGATGTTCGCCCCGGACGCGCCGACCGGCTGACCCGGCGCGCGGCCGCTCACGTACGCAGCCCGGCGAGCGTGCGTTCCAGGACGGCCCGCGCGGCGGCACGGTCGGCGGAGTCGGCGGAGTCGGTGCGGTCGGCGGATCCGGCCAGCCACACGGCCAGCTCGTTCATCGCCCCGGACAGCAGCCGGGCCAGCGGTTCGACCGGTTGCGGAGCCAGCTCACCGACCTCGATCAGACCGGCGAGGGCCTCGGCGAGATGACGCCCGGAGGCGCGCTCGTCCAGCTCGCGCCAGGCCTGCCAGCCCAGCACCGCGGGTCCGTCGACGAGCATGATCCGTGCGGTCGCCGGGCCGGTGCTGGCGTCGAGGAACGCGAGGCAGCCGGCGAGCAGCTGCTCCCATCGGCCCGGCTCCGCGTCCGCCGCCTCGGCCACCCGCTCACCCACCCGGTCCTGCACCCGTTCGAGGACGGCGGCGAACACCGCGGCCTTCCCGTCGAACTGGTGGTAGAGCGCGCCCTTCGTCACCCCCGCCGCGGCGACGACGGCGGGGAGCCCCACCGCGGCGTACCCCTGCTCGGCGAACAGCCGCTCCGCCGCATCGAGCAGCGCCGTCCGCGTGCGTTCCCGTTGTTCGGTCCGGACCCCCACGACCACCTCCGTTGACATACCGAGAGTACGCCAATACCTTTCACATACTGTCGGTATGTCGATGAGGAGGAGCCGTGCTCCGCAGCTGCTACCCGGTGCTCGCCACCGGTGACGTCCGCACCGCCCGGGACTTCTGGACCGGGCCGATGGGCTTCGACGTCGTGTTCGACACCGACTGGTACGTCAGCCTCCGTCACGGCGACCACGAGCTCGCGATCCTGGACCGCGACCATCCGACGATCCCGGAGTCCCACCGCGGCCGGTCGGCCGGCGGGATCCTGGTGAACCTGGAGGTCGACGACGTCGACGCCGAGTGGCGGCGCCTCGTCGTGCAGGGCGGGCTGCCGGTCGCACTCGGCCTGCGCGACGAGGACTTCGGCCAGCGGCACTTCATCGTGGCCGGGCCCGACGGGGTGCTGGTCGACGTGATCACCGAGATCCCGCCGTCCGCCGGGTTCGCCGCGGCCTTCGGTGCGGCCCGGGAGTGATCGGGCCCGGACACGACGGTGCCCCGCCCGGACCGGGTCCGGACGGGGCACTCGTGTCGCAGGGGCGGGATCAGCCGGTGCGGTGGCGCGCCCGCTCCGCGCGGGCCGACGCCCACGCTGCGAGCCGGGCCCAGCGGCGACCGGCGACGATGCTCCGGGCCAGCCGGTGCTCCGCCGCCGCCCGTTGCGCCTCGTGCTGATGGGATCTCGCCAGGGCTTCCTGGATGAGCGTCACGACGTTCTCCTGGTTGACGATGTGGGTGTGGGCGGCGAGTTCGCCGCGGACGGTCGGTCGCTCGATCGGCGCCATCGGCGCGGTCGTCAGGTTCATGTCGGTCTCCTCGGTGTCGGACTGCGGACGGTGTCGGTGGATCAGCTGCCGGCGGCCAGGGCGTAGGCCCGGTCGCGCTCCAGGTCGGCCTTGCGGGGGCGGCCCCTCGGGCGCTTGCGCGGGATGACCCGGCCACGCTCGAAGATCTCGCCACCCCACACGCCCCACGGCTCGCCGCGGTCCAGGGCGCCGGCGAGGCAGGCGTCCCGCACCGGGCAGCCGGTGCACAGCGACTTCGCCTGCTCCAGCTCGGTGGGCGACTCCGCGAACCACAGGTCCGCGTCCCCGTTGCGGCACGGCAGCGCCGACCACTGCGCACCGGACGGGGTGTTCGGCACGGTCTCGGACCGTGCGTCGTCGGGACCGGCGCAACCGCCGCCGGTCATGGTCCGGATCACTCCGCCGTCACACGGAGCTGACCTCACGTACACGATCGACCTCCTCGATCGAACTTCTTCTCTGCTTCGGGACAGGACGTGGGATTCCAGCGTTCTCATCTCTCGGGACGGATGGACGGACAAAAAAATCGGGGCCGCGAAACCCGTGTGCGTGGGTTCCGCGGCCCCGATGATCTGGGCTCGAGCGCTGAGGGTCAGGTTCCCCCTCGGCGTTCGGGAACGAACGCACCTGTGAACTTGTGGACATCGACGTTCAGGACTGCCTTCTCGGCGGCCCAGCCCTTCGGGTACACGTCTCCCCCGGTGGCGAGCGTGACGGGCGCGATGAGCTGGGCCTCGTCCCATCGGCGCAGGCCGGACATCGGGGAGGCGGTCAGGGTCGGGTGGGCGACCTCGTGCGGCACGACGGTCGTGGGAGCGCACGGGAGTGCGGTACCGACCTCGACTCCACCGGTCATCTTCACGATCTTGTCCACGTCGATCACCTCCTCCGTTGCTCCGCCTGAGCGGTCTCCCGCCTGGCGCATGTCCGCCCGATCCAGGTCGGTTCGCGCGGTGCCCTCGACATTAGGAGGGCGATGCACACCAGGGCAACTGATTATTCGAACTCTTCGCCGAAGTTCGAACCGAACTACTCGTCCGAGTGCTCGGCGAGCAGGCGCAGGACGTCGTCGCCGTAGCGGTCGAGCTTGGCCGCGCCGATGCCGGGGATCCCGACCAGCGACGACGGCGCGGTCGGCCGCTGCTCGGCGACCGCGGTGAGCGTGGCGTCGGTGAGCACGACGAACGCCGGGACACCCTGCTGCTTGGCCTCGGCGGCCCGCCACTGCTTCAACCGGTCGAGCAGTTCGAGATCCACGTCGGACGGGCAGTCGTCGCACCGCATCAGCTTGGTGGCGGTGCTGCCGAACAGCGGGGACCCGCAGACCCGGCACCGGGGCCTGGCCCCGCCGGGGCGCCGCTCCCCGGCGATCCGCGACGCCGGGTGCGAGTCCGGGATCAGCCCGTACAGGAACCGGGAACGGCGGCGCTTCGGCCCGCGGCCGGACGCCCGCGACAGCGACCACGACATCGACAGCACCCGCCGGGCCCGGGTGATCCCGACGTAGAACAGCCTGCGCTCCTCCTCGACGGCGTGCTCGTCGTCCCCGGCGTGCCCGATCGGCAGCGTGCCGTCGGCGAGCCCGACGAGGAAGACCGCGTCCCACTCCAGGCCCTTCGCCGCGTGCAGCGACGCCAGCGTGACCCCCTGCACCACCGGTGCCTGCGCGGAGTCGGCACGGGCGTCGAGCTCGGCGCACAGCCGGGCGAGGTCCGCCCCGGGCTCGATCGCCGCCAGCTCCTCGGCCACCCCGACCAGGGCCAGCAGCGACTCCCACTGGGCCCGCAGGGTGGCGCCCTTCGGGGGCTCGTCGCTGAGTCCGGCCCTGGCCCCGAGCACCGCCCGGGTGACGTCGACGAGGTCGGTGCCCGGCCGCTGGTCCGGCGCCGCGGACCGCAGCGCGACCATCGCCCTGCGGATTTCCGGGCGGGCGAAGAAGCGGTCACCGCCGCGCACCTGGTACGGCACGCCGGCGTCGGACAGCGCCTGCTCGTAGGCCTCGGACTGGGCGTTGATCCGGAACAGCACCGCGATCTCGCACGGCTCGGTGCCGTCCTTGAGGAGCGTGAGGATCCGGCCGGCGACGGCGGCGGCCTCGCCCGTCTCGTCGTCGTGCTCGGAGAAGTCGGGGTCCGGGCCGGGCGGGAGCTGGCCCACCAGCGAGAGCCGGGAGCCCGCCGGGCGGTGCCGGGCCGCGCCGATCAGCTGGTTCGCCGCGCCGACGATCTGCGGGGTCGAGCGGTAGTCGCGCTGCAGCCGGACGACGGCGGCGCCGGGGAACCGGCGCGGGAACTCCAGCAGGTAGCGCGGCGAGGCCCCGGCGAAGGTGTAGATCGTCTGGTTGGCGTCGCCGACGACGGTGAGATCGTCGCGGTCGCCGACCCAGGCGTCGAGCAGGCGCTGCTGCAGCGGCGTGACGTCCTGGTACTCGTCGACGACGAAGCAGCGGTAGCGCGAGCGGAACTCCTCGGCCACCCCGGCGTGCTCCTCCAGCGCGACCGCCGTGTGCAGCAGCAGGTCCTCGAAGTCGAGGACCTCGGCCCCGTTCTTCAGCTCCTCGTAGGCGGCGTAGGCCCGGGCCGCCTGGTCCGCCGGGCCGGGGGTGTCCCGGCGCCGGCGCGCGGCCTCGGCCGCGTAGTCGACCGGCGCGATCAGCGACGACTTGGCCCACTCGATCTCGGCGGCGAGGTCGCGCAGCGCGTCGGAGTCGGTTCCGGCCCCGGCGCGGGCCGCGGCCTGCCCGACCAGGCGCAGCTTGTGGTCGACCAGCGGCCACGGCTGCCCGCCGATCACCTGCGGCCAGAAGTAGCGCAGCTGGCGCATCGCGGCGGCGTGGAACGTGCGGGCCTGGACACCCCCGACGTCGAGGCCGCGCAGCCGGGTCCGCAGCTCGCCGGCGGCCCGGGCGGTGAAGGTGACGGCGAGCACCTGCCCGGCGACGACGTGGCCGCTGTTCACCAGGTGCGCGATCCGCCGGGTGATCGTGCGGGTCTTGCCGGTGCCGGCGCCGGCGAGCACGCAGACCGGGCCGCGCGGCGCCGTGACGGCCGCGCGCTGCTCCGGGTCCAGCCCGTCGGCACCGGCCGCGCCCTGCGGTGCCGCCGCGCCGCGGGTCGCGGGGGCGGGACGGGGAGCAGAGGTTCGCGACGGCACGCACCCATCCTGACACCCACCCCCGACGGTGACCGGTCCGACCGGGCCCGGGACGGCGGAAGATCCGGGGGTGCCGCGTGGTTGCACCGGGCATGGCGGATCTGACCATGTACACGACCAGCTGGTGCGGCTTCTGCCGCCGGTTGAAGCTGCAGCTCGACGAGGCCGGTATCGGCTACCGCGAGATCGACATCGAGCGCGAGCCGGACGCGGTGGCGTTCGTCGAGCAGGCCAACGGCGGGAACCGCACGGTCCCCACCGTCGTCTTCCCGGACTCGTCGGTGGCGACCAACCCGAGCTTCGCCGAGGTCTCGCGGCGGCTCAGGGCCTGATCCGTCAGTCGCCCGCGGCGGCCCAGGACTCCAGCATCGTCCGGGCGATCGACACCCGCCCCGGCAGCATGACGACCGGGTCGGTCCCGTCCTCCCGGCCCTGCTCGGGCTGCGCCCAGTCGCCCCGGGCGAGGGCCGTCCGCAGGCTGGACCGGCTCACCCACAGCGCGTCGGCGATCTCCCCGTCCTGCAGCCGCAGCGGCGCGTCGGGATCGCCGACGGCGTGGAAGCCGACCATCAGCGACCGCGGGAACGGCCACGCCTGGCTGCCCAGGTAGGTCACGCCGGTCACGGCGATCCCCACCTCCTCGGCGATCTCCCGCTGCACGCACGCCTCCAGCGACTCGCCCGACTCGACGAACCCGGCGAGCACCGAGTACCGCCCCACCGGCCAGGACGGCTGCCGGCCGAGCAGGACGCGGTCACCGCCGTCGTGCACCAGGCAGATGATCGCCGGGTCGGTGCGCGGGTACTCCTCGTGGCCGTTCTCGCAGATCCGCGCCCAGCCGGCGTTCTGCGGACGGGTGCGGGTGCCGTCGACCGCGCAGAAGCGGGCCCGGTCGTGCCAGTTCAGCGTGGCCACGGCGCCGGTGAGCAGGCCGGCTCCGAGCGGGTCCAGGAAGGCCCCGGCGGCACGGAGGTCGGCCCACTCCCCCGGGTCGTCGGCCGCGACCCGGGCCGGGCCACCCCGGACCGCCCAGTACGGGACGCCGTCGCGCTCGCCCAGCAGCACGGCCTCGGCCGGCGGCGCGTCGGCGAGATCGGCACCGGCCCGGGTGCGGACGTGCCCGTTCCGCCCGGCGGCCCGGTCCCAGGCCGCCGCGTCCGCCTCCCGGAAGCCCGACCCCGGGGCCGTCTCCCAGTCCACCGGGGTCCGGCCCGCCTCGTCGACCACCACGACCCGGGCCTTCGCCCAGGTGGCCGCCGGCCAGTCCGGGTCGGAGCGCCGGTCCTCGTCGCGGTCCAGCGCACTCCGGGACAGGACCGGCTGCTCGGTCAGGACGAAGTCCGACCGGCTCACGCCCGCACCACCCCGCCGAGTGCCTCCAGCCGGGGCCCGGTGACCTCGGCGTCCCCCACGATCACGCCGGTGAACCGGGCCGGGGCGAACAGCTCGGCCGCCGCGGCGGTGACCTGCTCGACCGTCACCTCGGCGAGCCGGCGCGGCCGGTCCCGCAGCCAGCCGGCGTCGAGTCCGACCGCGTCGAGCGCGGACAGCGTCCCGGCCAGCGCGGACTGGCTGTCGAGCGACACGAGCAGCGAGCCGATGGCGTACTGCCGTGCCGACTCGACCTCCTGCTCGGTCGGCGGGACCGCCACCATCCGGCCCAGCTCGTAGCGGGTCTCCAGCAGGGCGGCCGCGGTGACGTCGGTGGCGACGTCGACGTCGAGGCCGAGCACCGCCCCACCGGGCACGAACTCCTGGCCGGAGTGCGCTCCGTAGGTGTAGCCCTTGTCCTCGCGGACGTTCTCCATCCAGCGCGAGGAGAAGTAGCCGCCGAACACCAGGTTCGCGATCTGGAAGGCGGCGTAGCGCTCGTCGGTGCGGTCGACGCCGGGGGCGGTGAGCCGCAGCTGCGACTGCACGGACCCGGCCCGGTGCACCAGCTCGAGGTCACCGGCCCGCGGCACCGGCGGTGCGGACAGCCGCCGCGCCGGGTGGGCGCCGGACCAGTGCCCGAGGCGCCGGGCGACCTCGGCGATCGCCGCGGCCGGGTCGATGTCGCCGACGAGCACCAGCCGGGCGCCGTCGGGCACGACGGTGTCCGCGTGCAGGGCGCGGACCCGTTCCGGGGTGACGGCCGCGACCGCCTCCGCGGTCGGGAGCTCGGAGACGATCGGGTGGTCGCCGAAGCGCCTGCGCATCAACGCCTCGCGGGCGACCGTCCGCGGCTGGGCGCGGGCGACGGCGATCCGCTCGACGAGCCGCTCGCGTTCGCGGGCGACCTCGGAGTCGGTGTGGGTCGCGCCGGTGAGGACGTCGGCGAGGACGTCGAGCACGACCGGCAGGCCGGACGCGAGCGCCGACCCGCCTGCGTGCAGCCACTCCGGGTCGACGGCGACGCCCAGCTCCGCCCCGACGGCGGCCAGGTCGTCGTCGAGACCGACCCGGTCCCGGGTCGCGGTGCCGGTCAGCATCGTCTCGGCCAGCACCTCGGTCCCGGCCGTCCGCGCGGCGTCGGCGACCGGCTCCGGCGACGCCGCCGGGATCCGCAGCACGGTCTCCACCAGCGGGACGCCCGGCCGGCGCGCGGCCAGCACGGTCAGCCCGTTCGGGAGCGTCTCGGTGACGACCTCGGGCAGCGGGACCTGCGCGGTCGTCCCGAGGCCGGGCAGCGGGCGCGGGCCCCGCTCGGTGCGGCCGATCTCCTCGGCGCTGCGGTGGGTTCGGGTGGCGGTCACGCGGCACTCCCCTCCGGCTCGGCGCCGGACGCGGGTTCGACGGTCAGCACCGCCCGCCCGGCCGAACGCAGCCGGGCCGCGGCGGCGGCGACGTCGGTGGTGGTCAGGGCGGCGAGCCGGGCCGGCAGCTCCAGGGTCAGCTCGGCCCGGCCGTAGAGCAGCTCGCGCGCACCGAGGCCGAGCATGCGGTACATGACCCGGTCGTCCTCCCGGTGTAGTGCGGCGGCCCAGCGGGCGGACTGGCGGTCCAGCTCGGCCTGGTCCGGGCCCTGCTCGGCGAGGCGGTCCAGCTCCTCGTCGACGGCGGCGGTCACCCGGTCGGGCCCGATCTCGGCCGGGTGCACCGCGGTGATCGTGAAGGTGTCCGGGTCGCGGGAGTCGAACGGGGCGCCCATCAGGCCGTTCGCCGCGGAGACGTCGGTGACCAGGCCGTCGGTGTGGACCAGCCGTCGTTGCAGGCGGGCGGCCTCGCCGTCGGTCAGGACGGACGCCAGCATCGCGTGCGCGAGGTAGCCGTCGGGATCGGCCGCGGGGTCGGGCACCCGGTAGCCGAGTGCGAGCGCGGGCAGCGGGGCGTGCGCGTCGGTCACCGACCGGCGGCGCTCGGCACCCGGTGCCGGTTCGGCGAACGACGGCCGCTGCGGCACGTCGCGGGCCGGGATGTCGCCGAAGTGCCGCTCGACCAGGGCCAGCGTGCCGTCGACCCCGTGGGTGCCGAGATCACCGTGCACGGTGACGAGCGCGTTGCCCGGGGCGTAGAAGGTGTCGAAGAAGGCCGCCGCGTCATCCAGGCTCGCCTGCTCCAGCTCGGAGAAGTCGCCGTACCCGTTGTGCGCGTTCGGGAAGGTGTCGTAGAGGACCGGCGGCAGCAGGATCCACGGGAACCCGCCGTAGGGGCGGTTGTGGACGTTGAGCCGGATCTCCTCCTTCACCACGTCGACCTGGTTGAGCAGGTTCTCCTGGGTCAGCGTGGGGGCGCGCAGCCGGTCGGCCTCCAGGAACAGCGCCCGGTCCAGCGCGGCGCCGGGCAGCACCTCGAAGTAGTCGGTGTAGTCCTGGTGGGTGGAGCCGTTGAAGATCCCGCCCGCGGCCTGCACCTGGCGGAAGTGCTCCAGCTTGGCCAGGCTCTCGCTGCCCTGGAACATCAGGTGCTCGAACAGGTGCGCGAAGCCGGTGCGGCCCTCCGGCTCGGAGCGGAACCCGACGTCGACGTGCACCGACACCCCCACCACCGGGGTGGCCGGGTCGGGCACGACGAGCACGCGCAGCCCGTTGGACAGCGTCGCCCGGTGCAGTGCGAGGGCGGACTTCTCGTCGATCACGGACACGTCCGCGAGGTTATCCCCCGGCGCGTCCGTCAGGCGGGCGGGAGCACCACGAACTGACGCAGGCCGAGGTCGCGGTAGGTCACCGGGCCGCGCGGGCCCGGCGTCCGGTCGACGTTGATGCCGGTCTCGGGCAGGCCGAGCAGCTTGTAGCCGTCGAGCAGCCGGGAGGTCGCGTTCCAGAACACCCCGGTGCCGGTGTAGCGGTCGATGAACCGCTGCGCGACCGCCTCGTCCGCGGCGCAGATCGTCGCGGCCAGGCCGGACGTCTCGCGGGCCGCGGTGTCCGCTGCGTCGTCCGGGCCGTCGACCGGGGCCACCGTCACGTGCGCCTCGGCGCCGGAGTCCAGCGCCCACTCGTGGCCGAGCGGGTGCGCGTGCGGGGGCTCGGACAGCGCGACGCCCTGGGCCTGCAGCGCCGCGCGCGCCACCGGCAGCAGGCTGTCGTAGACCGGCCGGTCGACGAGCAGCAGGTTCAGCCGGTTGCAGACGCCGAGCCGGTCCACGGAGTCGGTGACCAGCCGGGTCACCTCCGCCTCCGTCGCCGAGGAGTCGAGGTAGAGCACCCCGCCGCCGTCGGCGTGCGACAGGACCCGGGTGCCCGCGGTCGCGCCGAGCACCGACAGCCTGCGGGTGACCTCGCCCGAGCCGCGGACGACGACCAGCGGCACCAGATCGGGCAGCCCGACCAGCGCGTCGGCCCCGGCGTGCCCGGGGAGCTCGACGAGCTGCACGGCCTCGGCCGGCAGGCCCGCCTCCCGCAGGGCGGGCCACAGCACCATCTCGACCAGGGCGGTCGCGCTGCGCAGCGCGGCGGCCCCGGTGCGCAGGACGGCGGCACTGCGCGCCTTGAGCACCTGGGACGCGACGTCCACGGTCACGTTCGGGCGGGCCTCGTACACCGCGCCGATGACCCCGACCGGGATCCGCCGCTCGAACACGCGCTCGCCCGTCTCCAGGGTCCGCAGCGGCCACTCGGTCGGCGGCTCGGGGGTCGCCGCGAGCACCTCCAGCTGGGTGGCGATGCCGGCCAGGCGCTCCTCGGTGAGCCGGAGCCGGTCGAGCAGCCCGGGTGCCGTGCCGTTGCGCTCGGCGACCTCGACGTCCGCGGCGTTGATCTCGAGCAGCTCCGGGCCCTGGTCGCGGATCCGGGCGGCGGCCGCGCACAGCGCGTCGTCGATGATCCCCTGCCGGGCCGCGCGGACGGCCGGAGCCGCGGCCCGCGCACGCTGCGCGGCCGCGCGGACGGCGGCGTACTCCGGCGCCTCGGCGCCGTCCCGGCTGTCCTGGCCGCCCTGCCCGGTCTCGGTGACGATGCTGCTCACCCGGCCAGCGTAGGCGGAACCGGCCACGGCGACCGGCACGGGTACGGCGGGTGCGTCAGTCCGCGACGGGCACGGCGTAGACGACGATGTTGGACTCGTAGCTCCCGGCCGCCGGGTCGAAGACCCCGCCGCAGGTGATGAGCACGAGCTGCGGGCCGCCGTCGCGGCGGAACACCTCGCGCGGGAGGTCGTGCTTGCCGTACTCGCGGCGGGCGGTGACCCGGAACTCCGCCGCCCGGCCGTCGGCGCCGCGGACGACGACCGGCTCCCCCTCGACGAGCTGCGGGAGCACGGCCAGCACCCCGACCCCCTGGGTGCGGGAGTCCACGTGCCCGGCGAGCACCGCGCTCCCGGCCCGGCCGCCGGGCAGCGCGCCCGGCGCCCACCAGCCGACGGTGCTGACCCGTTCGGGGACCACCATCCCGCCGTCCGGGCCGGTGCCGACGGCGTCGACCGGTGCGGTGATCCCGCGGGCGGGCAGCTCCAAGGCCGCGGGGACGACCGGGGCGGGCGGCCCGGCGGGGACGGGGGCCGGCGGGTAGATCGGCGAGACGGTCCACGGCTCCCGGGGTGCGACGGGGAGCGGGCCCGCCGGACGCGGGGCCTCCGCGGCGGAGACCCCGGGGCCGGGCAGAAGGCCTGCGGGGCGCGGGTCCTGCCCGGCGGGAGCGCCGGGACCCGGCCGGGGGCCGGGCGGGAGCAGGGCCGGCGGGTCGCCCGGGCCGGTGGGGACCGGGCCGGGTACCGCCGGTCCGAGGGGTGACGGAGCGGCCGCGGCCGGATCACCGGCGGGCGGGGCCAGTACGGGGAGCACGGCGGACGCCGGGACCGCGCGCACGGGTTCCCGGTCCGGCGCCGACGCGGGCACCGCGCCCAGGTCCTCGGCCACCACCTGTGGCCCGGACCCGGCGGCGAGGCCGACACCGGCGCCCAGCAGGGCGGCGCCGGAGAGCAGCAGGACCGCCGCTCCCCGGGCGCCGCTGCGCGGACGCCGGTGCCGATGACTCATGGTCGCCTCACGCGCTCCTCATCCGGAACCCACACGGCGTCCGGGCGGCTCAGGCGCGCGAGCGGCGCAGCCGGATGAGCCCGGCACCCAGCAGCAGCAGGCCGGCACCGCCGACCGTGACCGGCAGCACCGCGTCGGAGGCCGACGCGGCCTGGCCGCCGGTGCCGGCGTCGACCGCCGGTGCACCGCCCCGGCCGGCACCGTCGCCCGCGCCGGAACCGTTGCCGCCGGCACTCGCGTCCGGGCCGGCGGCCTGGCCGCCGTCACCCGCACCGTTGCCGCCGGCACCGTTCCCGGCGCCGTTCCCGCCCGCGCCGTTCCCGCCGTCGGCGTTCCCGGCACCGTCGCCGCCCGGGCCGGCACCGTCACCGGCGCCGTCACCGCCCGGGGTACCGGCGCCGGCCGCGGTCGCGGCCTCGTCCAGCTTGGTCTTCAGCTCACCGAGGTTGGTCAGCTGCGCCCGCGCCTGGTCCAGCTGCTCGGGCGGGAGGCCCGGCACGTTCAGCAGGCCCTGGGCCTGGTCGTTCAGCTCGCCGACCTGGGTCTGCGCGGCCTGCAGCCAGCCCTGGTCGAACTGCTCGCCGGTGCGCGCCTTGAGGTCGTCCATCTGGGCCTGGGTCTCCGGGGAGACCTGGTCGGGCAGCGAGACGCCGATCGACGACGCCAGCCCGCGCAGCTTGTCGTTGAGCTGCTGGCCCTCGCCCTGCACCTGCGGCGCGAGCTGCTTGACCTGCTCGCCGACGCCCTGCTCCAGCCCGACGCCACCGAGCGCCGCGAGCCCGAGCGCCTTCTGGTGCGCGTCACCGAAGGCCTGGCGCGGGTCACCGACGCCGGGGATCTGCGGCATCTCGGTCGGCACGTTGGGCATCTGCGGCGTCTCGCCACCGCACGCCGAGAGCCCGACGAGCGCGACGGCGGCGACGGACGCGCCGACGGTGCGGCTGATGCGCTTCGAGTGCGAAGTAGTCACGTTCTTCCCCCGGGGGTAGCGGTCCACCTGCGCTGGGCTATCAGCGTTACTCCGAATGCCGCAACCGGAGCCACTCCGTCGGAGGATGCCCGGCGGCCGAACGGCTAGCCCCGTCCGCCCAGCGGTGCCGGCGCCGACGGCGGCGGGACGACCGGGCCGAGGTCGGAGTCCGGGGCCTCGTCGAGGTCCAGCACCACCGGGGCGTGGTCGCTCGGCGCCTTCCCCTTGCGCGCCTTCCGGTCCACCCAGACCGCGGCGCGGCGCCCGGCCGGGTCCGCGCCCGCGAGCACCAGGTCGATGCGCATGCCCTGGTCACGGTGGAACCGGCCGGCGCGGTAGTCCCAGTAGGTGAAGACCCGTTCGTCCGGCCACCGCTCGCGCAGCACGTCGCGCAGCCCGGCGGCGGTCAGCTCCGCCAGCGCGGCCCGCTCCTGCGGGGTGACGTGGGTGGCGCCGTCGAACTGCGACCGGTCCCAGACGTCGTCGTCGGCGGGGGCGATGTTCACGTCGCCGGCCACGACCGTCGTCGCCGGGTCACCGGCCGTCACCTGGTCGCGCAGGGCGGCGAGCCAGCGCAGCTTGTAGGCGTAGTGCGGATCGTCCGGGGTCCGGCCGTTCGGGACGTAGACCGAGGTCACCCGCAGTCCGCCGCAGGTGGCGGTCACGGCGCGGGCGTCCGCGGAGTCCCGGCCGCCCTCGGCGAAGACGGGCTCACCGGGTAGCCCGCGCACGACGTCGTCGAGCCCGACCCGGGACAGCAGCGCGACGCCGTTCCACTGGCCCTGCCCGTGGTGCGCGACCGCGTACCCGCGCCCGGCCAGCTCGTCACCGAAGACGGCCGCGAAGTCGTCGTCGGACAGCTTGGTCTCCTGCAGGCAGACGACGTCCGGTGCCCGTTCGTCCAGCCAGGGCAGCAGCCGGGGCAGCCGGGACTTCGCCGAGTTCACGTTCCATGTGGCGAGACGCACGACCGCAGACCCTACGAGAGGAACTCCCGGACCGAGCGGCGGATGCCGTCGGTGTCGAGGCCGTGTGCGGCGTCGTGCTCCTCCGGGCCGCCGTAGCGGCGCAGCTCGGCGTGCCCGACCCCGAGCCCGAGCACCCGGTGCCGCACCCCGGCCAGCGCCTCGGACACGAACCGGACCGACGTGCCGCGCTGGTAGGGCTCGACCAGGACGACGTCCGGCTCGCCCAGCGTGGCCCGCAGCGTCGCCCCGTCGAACGGCCGCACGGTCGGCGCGTAGAGCACGGTCACGTCGAGGTCCGCGACCGCGGCGAGGGTGCGGTCCGCCAGCGGGCCGACGGTGACGACCGTGCCCCGGCCGCCCCGGCGCAGGACCGTCATGGAGGGCCCGGAGCCGAACGGGGCCGCGTTCGACGTGCCGGCGAGCCGGACGTAGACCCGGTCGTCGCCGGGCAGCGCGCGCCGGAGCTGCTCCTCGGCCTCGTCGGCGTGGCCGGGCACGTGCACGGTCCACCCGTCGAGGGTGTCGAGCAGCCCGACGTCGCGCGGGCCGAAGTGCGTCTCGCCGGCCGCCGCCATGTCGTAGGACCCGCCGGAGGAGACCAGCAGGGCGCCGGTGCCCTGGTGCCCGAGATCCAGCTTGAGCTGCTCGTAGGGGCGCTCGACGAGGAACGGCGCGAAGGTGTGCACGATCGGGCGCATCCCGGTGAGCGCGAGCCCGCCGGCCGCGGAGACGAGCAGCTGCTCCCGGATCCCGACGTTGATCACCCGGTCTGCGACGGCGTCCGGGACGTCGAGGTAGCCGGCGCCGATCTCGGCGAGCAGGGCGACCGTGCGCGGGTCGTCGGCCAGCATCTGCGGGAGCAGCCGGTAGAAGCGTTCCCGCTGGTCGAGAACGGTCTGGGTGATCATCAGTGGTTCCCCTTCGGTTCGACGTGGGCGACGACGGCGAGCGGTCGATCGTCGTGCGGGGTGCGGAAGGCCCGTTCGAGGTCGGTGTGGTCGCGGCCGTCGGCGTCGAGGGCCGTCCATCCCTCGGCGGCGAACCGGGCGGCGATCCCGCCGGGCCAGCCGAGCGAGGCGCTGCGGTTGTCGATGACGACCGCGGTCAGCCCGGCCAGCCCGACCCGCCCGGCGTACTGCACGGCCTCGATGTTCGAGCCCTCGTTCAGCTCGGCGTCGCCCACCAGGACGACGGTGCGCGCCGACCGGCCCTGCAGGCGCAGCCCGAGCGCGGTCCCGACGGCGAGGCCCAGGCCGTGCCCGAGCGAGCCCGAGGAGATCTCGACGCCCGGCACGAGCGTGCGGTCCGGGTGCTGGCCGAGCGTCGAGCCGAACCCGGCGAACCCGTCCAGGGCCGCCGGGTCGAGGAAGCCCTTCGCGGCCAGCACGGCGTAGAGCGCCATCGGTCCGTGTCCCTTGGAGAGCAGGAACCGGTCCCGGTCCGGATCGTCGGGTCGCGCGGGATCGACCCGCAGGATCCGGTCGTAGAGGACCCGCAGGACGTCCAGGGTCGACGTCGCGGCGGGCTCGTGCTTCTCGTCGCCGGTCATCCGGGTCAGCAGCCCGGTGACCTCCGCTGTCGTGGTCATACCCCGACCCTCGTTGATGAACCCGACTTCAGGTCAAGGAGTTGTCCACAGGCGCTCGTCGGCGCTCGATGGCCGAGGTCCGGGCGTTATAGGGTCTCGCCATCAGGGTCGGCGGGCCGGCGGGGTCCGAGGGGAGACGTGTCGTGATCCGGACCGCGAAGCGGCTGCTGCTCGGCCGCGAGCTGGCGCACATGATCCGCACGAGCGGCGTGTCGCAGAGCGAGGCGGGGAGGATCATCGAGACCAGCCAGTCCCGGATCGCGACGCTCATCAGCGGCGGGGGCGTCATCTCCCCCGGCGACCTCACGATGCTGGCCCAGGGACTCGGGTTCACCGACCCCGGCTACCTGGAGGCCCTGCGGGAGCTGCGCCGGGACAACCACAAGCGCGGGTCGTGGAGCACCGGCCACAACCGCGCCTACCGCGACGACCTGCGTCTGCTCGTGGATCTGGAGACCTACGCCGACCGCGTGCGCAGAGTCGAGGTCGAGGTGGTCCCGGCCCTGTTGCAGACCGAGTCCTACATCCGGTCCCAGCACGCCGACCAGCCGCCTCTCGACGGCGTCTCCATGGAGGACACGGTGCAGGCGCGACTGGCGCGCCAGCACATCCTGGACCGGGACGATCCACCCGTGCTGCACGCGATCCTTTCCGAGTCGTGCGTGCGTCGACAGTGGGGCGACGCCGAGGTCATGGCGGAGCAACGCGCGCACCTGGTCGAGGTGTCCAACCGGCCGAACATCATGATCCAGCTCGTCCCGTTCGACGCACCGCCCGGACGGCGCTCCCCGCTGGGCTCCCAGTTCACGCTGCTGCGCGTGCAGTCTCCGGGCGCTGCCGGTCCGCTGGAGATCGTGACCAGCGAGAACCCGGGCGAGATCCGGTACATGGACGATCAGAAAGCCCTGGACGCGCATGACTCGGCATGGGCCCGGCTCTCCTCGGCAGCCCTGAGTTTCGCCGACACGCGGACGTTCATTCAGCGCATCAGCGCCTGAGTAGGCTCGGGGAGCACTGCACGTTCCGTCCCCGGAGGCTCACCATGCCGGCGCTCACTCCCCCCGAGTTCGGCGAGGCCGACTTCCGCACAGCCACCGCGAGCCAGCCGAACGGCGACTGTGTCCAGGTGGCCCGCAGAGCGGGATGGGTCGCGCTGCGCGACGACAAGACCGACTTCGGCGCCGACGACGACCACCGCCTCCTGCTCACCGGCGACGCGTTCGACCGCGCCCAGGACGCCTGGCGGACCGGCGGCTCCACCGGTCCCGTCCGGATCGCCGACCGGGGTGACGGTCACGTCATGCGCCTCGACGACCGGTCGTCGTCCGAGCTGAGCTTCTCGACCGCCGAGATCGAGGCGTTCCTCGACGGCGTCATCCGCGGGGAGTTCGACTCCACCCGCTACTGACCCACCGACCACGACGGGCGGTATCCGGACCTTCGTCCGGGTATCGCCCTTTTCGGATCTCTGTTCTCAGATAATCATCATTCAGGTATTGAGTACGCGTCATTGCCTCGCTAACATCCTGCTCAGCGTTGGTCGAGACACACAGGCAGGGGACGATGGCCGCTGAGATCGAGGGCGACACCCGCCGGACCGGCGCACCGCAGGCCACGGCCGGGCAGCTGGGTGGCTCCCCGGCCCACCTGTCCGGCCCCTCCCCCTCCGGGGCGGCCGTCCCGGGCACCGACCGGCGGCGGGTGTCCGACTCCCCGTCACCGGCCGGGCACCAGCGCGGGCGGGCCGTAGCCGGTGCGGCCCGGTGAGACGGTCGCGGCGGGAGCGGCGGGTCGTGGTGACCGCATTGACCGCGGATCGGCGCATCCTGCGGCAGTGGAACCTCCACCTGGACCCGGAACAGCGCGTCCCGCTACCGGAGGGCACCAGCTCCGTGCACCTCACCGATCCCGACCGCCAGACCCGGGTCCGCATCGAACCCGGCACACCCCGCCTCGGCGACCATCACGCGTGACCGGACGTCGCAGGCATCGCGTCGACCTCGCAGCAGGTGTGGCGCCTGCGTGGTCGCCGCACGGTCTGCGAGGTCCGGCGGTTACTCGTCGTCGGGCGGGCTGGCCTTGCGGACGTAGAGGAGCTGGTCGCCGCGTTCCAGGGCGTCCACCGCGGCCGAGTCGACGCGGTAGAGGCGGTCGTCGCGGACCACGCCCAGGACGATGTCGGGCAGGTGCCGCGGGCTGCCGCCGACCTCGACCGGCTCCACCTGGCGCTGGCTGATGGCGAACCCGGCGTCCGGGGTGAGCAGGTCCTCGACGACCTCGACGACGGCCGGGGACCGGGTGGCCACGCCCAGCAGCCGCCCCGCGGTCTCGTCGGACACGATCACCGAGCTGGCCCCGGACTGCCGCAGCAGGTGCACGTTCTCCGCCTCGCGGACCGCGGCCACGATCGAGATCGACCGGGACAGCTCGCGGGCGGTCAGGGTGGTCAGCACGGCGGTGTCGTCCCGGTCCAGCGCGACGACCAGCGTCGTCGCCAGCTGCACACCGGCGATCCGCAGCACCGCCGACCGGGTCGCGTTCCCGGACACGGTGACCAGCCCGAGGCCGGACGCGACGTCGAGGCGGGCCCGGTCGGTGTCGACGACGACGATCTTCTCCGGCTCGACGCCGTCGCCCAGCAGCGTCTCCACCGCGGCCCGGCCCTTGGTGCCGTAGCCGACGACGACGGTGTGCTCGCGCACGCGCGACCTCCAGCGCTGGATCCGGAACGACTGGCGCGAGCGCTCGGTGAGCAGCTCGACCGTCGTCCCGACGAGGACGATCAGGAACAGCACCCGCAACGGGGTGACCACGGCGATGTTGATCAGCCGGGCGTGCTCGCTGACCGGGACGATGTCGCCGTAGCCGGTCGTCGACAGCGACACCGTCGCGTAGTACAGCGCGTCGAGCAGCGAGATCTCGCCGGCGCCGTTGTTGTCGAGGTAGCCGTCCCGGCCGAAGAACACGATCAGCGTGGTCGCCGCGAGCGCGACGAGCGCGATCACCAGCCGGGTCAGCAGCGAGCGGACCGGGCCCGACCGGGTGTCGGGCATCCGCAGCGCGCCCTCGACCTGGGGATCGAGGGAGCTGAGGCGGGAGGTGCCGATCACCCGGGTAGGCTAGCGCCCACGCGGCGCCGGGCCGGGGCCGCGGGCCCTATCCTGATCGGGTGCCGGCCGACGGGGAGTCCGAACGCGGGTCCCGCGTGCCCGCGGCACTGCGCCCCCGGTTCTCCGGGCGGTTCCGCGGCGGCACCGCAGCCGCCCCCGGTCCGGATCCGGTGGCCGTGCTGGAGACCGGGGTCGCCGTCGCCGCCGGGCTGCGGGAACCGGGCGGGTCGCCCGCCGCGGTCGACGCGCTGCGCCGGCTGGCCGGGCTCTGCGGCGCCGACTCGGTGGGGCTGCTGCGGCCGGGGCACCCCGAGACCTGGTTCGGCCCCCGCCGCTCCGACGGGCTCGCGCTCGCCGGCCGGGCCGGGCCCCGCCGGGTCTCCGCCGACGGCCTGACCGCCGTCACGCTCGGGGAGGGCCCGGATCCCGCGGTGCTCGTGCTCGGCGACGGGCTCGCCGCACCGGTCGTGCGCCGGATCGCCGGGTTCGTGACCGACGCGCTGGAGCGCGCCGCGCTGGCCGACGGCGCCGCCGAGGCCGAGGCGGCCCGGCTGCGCGAGCTGCGCGCCCAGATCTCGCCGCACTTCGTCTACAACGCGCTCACCACGATCGCCTCGTTCGTGCGCTCGGACCCGGCACGGGCCCGCGACCTGCTGGAGACCTTCGCCGACTTCATCCGGCACTCGCTCGCCGCCCGCGGCGACTACACGTCGCTGGCCGGGGAGTTCCGCTCGGTCGAGGCGTACCTGACGCTGGCCAGGGCGGTGCTGGGTGAGCGGCTGCGAGTCCAGGTCCGGGTCGCGCCCGAGGTGCTGCCGGTGCCGATCCCGGTCCTCGCGCTGCAACCGCTGGTGGAGAACGCCGTGCAGCACGGCGTGGAGCGGTCCACCGGCGGCGGGCTGGTGCAGGTGAGCGGCGAGGCCGAGGGGGACGTCTGCGTGATCGCCGTCGAGGACGACGGGCCGGGCATGGCCCCCGAGCACGCCCGCGCGGTGCTGGCCGGCACCGCCGAGGGGGCCGGGCTCGCCCTGGTGAACGTCGACCGGCGGCTGCGCGCCGTCTACGGCCCGGAGCACGGCCTGGTCATCGAGACCGCACCGGGCGCGGGGACCCGGATCGTGCTGCGCGTGCCGCGCTTCCAGCCGGGGGTCCTCGCATGAACGACCCGCTGCGGGTACTGGCGGTCGACGACGTCGCGCCCGCCCTGGACGAGATCTGCGCCCTGCTCGCCGACGCGGCCGACGTCGGCGAGGTCACCCGGGCCGCGGACGCGGTCGAGGCGCTGCGGGTCCTGCCCACCGGGCGGTTCGACGCGGTGTTCCTCGACATCACGATGCCCGGCATGGACGGCCTGGAGCTCGGTGGCGTCCTCGCCGCCATGGCGACCCCGCCCGAGGTCGTGTTCGTGACCGCGTTCGAGGAGCACGCCATCGCCGCCTACGGCCTCGGCGCCGTGGACTACCTGCTCAAACCGGTCGGGCCGGACCGGCTCGCCGAGGCCGTCGCCCGGGTGCAGCGGGCCAGGGCGGGGCGCACCGTGAACGGGCCGCGGACCGTCCCCGGTGCCCCGCTCCCGCCCGCGGACGCCGGCCCGCCGGTCCCGCGGGTGGACGAGCTCGCCGTCCTGCCGGTGGAGCTGGCCGGGCGGACCCGCTTCGTGCGCCGCGAGGACGTCCGGTTCGTCGAGGCGCACGGCGACTACGTGCGGCTGCACACGCCGTCCGGCTCGCACCTGGTGCGGATCCCGCTGTCCCGGCTGGAGGAGCACTGGGACGCCTACCGCTTCGTCCGGGTGCACCGCAGCTTCCTGCTCCACCTCCCGGCGGTCCTGGAGCTCCGCAGCGACGCCGGGGGCGGGCTGCTCGCGCACACCGACGCCGGCGACGTCCCGGTCAGCCGGCGGCACGCCCGCGAGCTGCGCGAGCAGCTGCTGGCCGCGGCGACCGCCGGCGCGCTCGACCCCGATCGGGAGCGCGAACGGGGACCGCGGTGAACCGCCCGCGCCGGGTGGCGGTGACCGCGCCGCCGGAGCACGGCGGGCGCCCGGCCGCCGTCCGCGCCGCCGCCGAGCCGCTGGACCCGGCGCTGGTCGCGCTCGTCCGGCGGGTCCGGCGGGCGCAGCTGCGGTGGGCGGCGATCACGCTGGCGGGCGGGGCGGTCCTGCTGCTCGGGCTGCCCGTGCTCCTGTACACCGCACCGGCGCTCACCCAGTGGCGCGGGACCGGGTTGCCGCTGGGCTGGATCGCGGTGGCCTGGCTGCCCTACCCGCTGCTGGCCGGGCTCGCGTGGTGGCACCTGCGGCGGGCCGAGCGGACCGAGCGGACCCGGGCCGCGACCGACCCGCACCGCCCCGCGCCGTGACCGGCGCCGTCGTCGTCGTCCTGCTCCTGGTCACGGTGCTGATCGGGGCGCACGGCGTCGCGGCCATGCGCACGACGTCGGACTTCCTCGTCGCGTCCCGGCGGACCTCGCCGATGCTGAACGCCGCCGCGGTCTCCGGGGAGTACCTGTCCGCGGCCTCGTTCCTCGGTGTGGCCGGGCTGGTGATCAAGGAGGGCACCGGGGCGCTCTGGTACCCGGTCGGCTTCACCGCCGGTTACCTGCTGATGCTGGCGCTGGTGGCGGCGCCGATGCGGCGCAGCGGCGCGCTCACCGTCCCCGGCTTCGCCGAGGCCCGGCTCGGCTCGCGGTCGCTGCGCCGGTTCTGTGCGCTGGTCGTCGTCGTGATCGCGACGCTGTACCTGGTGCCGCAGATCGTCGCGGCCGGGCAGCTGCTCACCCTGGTGTCCGGTGTGGACTACTGGGTCGGCGTCGTGGTGTCCGGGCTGGCCGTCGGGATCACCCTGGCGCTCGGCGGGATGCGGGCCGCGACCTACGTCCAGGCCTTCCAGTTCGCACTCAAGCTGCTGCTGTTCGCCGGGCCGGCGATCTGGCTGCTGCTGCTCGCCGGCCCGCAGCTGCGCAGCGATCTCGTCGCCCCGCCCGAGTTCACCCACTTCACCCAGGACACCCCGGTGGAGTTCCGGCTCGACACCGACCTCGTCGTCGCGGCGCCGGTGGAGGTGGTCGTCGACGGGATCCCGACGACGCTGGCGCCGGGTGCGCACCACGCGCGGGCCGACGAGAGCTGGCTGTTCCCGGCCGGTGCCCAGGTGCCCGCGCTCGGCGGCGACCGGGCGTCGCTGCCGATCCCCGGCGGCACCGACTGGGCGCTGCCGCTGCTCGGCAGCGGGGCGTCCGCGCCGCTGCTCGCGACCTGGTCGGTACTCGTCGCGACGGCGCTCGGGACGATGGGCCTGCCGCACATCATCGTCCGGTTCCACACCAGCCCGGACGGACGGGCCGCCCGCCGCACCGCCGCGATCACGGTCGGGCTGCTCGGCACGTTCTACCTGGCCACGATCGTCTACGGGCTGCTCGGCACGGTGCTGACCCCGGAGCTGCACCTGTCCCAGGGCACCGACACCGCGATCGTCACGCTGCCCGGCCGGGTCACCGACGGGGCGACCGCGGGCGTCCTCACCACGCTGCTCACCGCCGGTGCGTTCGCGGCGTTCCTCGCGACCTCGCTCGGCCTGCTGCTCGCGCTGTCCGGGGCACTGGCGCACGACCTCATGCCGTCCGGGCTGCGCCGGTTGCGACTCACCGCGCTGGCGGCGTCGGCGGCGGTCGTGCCGGCGGCGCTGCTCATGGTCCGGGTCGACGTCAGCGCCGCGGTGACCTCGGCGTTCACCGTCGCGGCCTCGACGTTCTGCCCGCTGCTGGTGCTCGGCCTGTGGTGGAAGGGCCTCACGGCGCGCGGCGCGTACGCCGGGATGATCGCCGGACTGGTCTGTTCGACGGGCTCGATGGGACTGGGTGCCGCACTGGGACTGGGCGGGACGGCGGGCATCCTGCTGAGCCAACCGGCCCTCTGGACAGTCCCCCTCTCTTTCACGATCATGATCGCGGTGTCGCTGGGTGATCACGTTCCGTCGTGGGCGGAAGCTACGATGCTCCGGCTCCACCTGGCGGATCGCGAGTAGCGAGGAGGCTCCTCCGGTCGTTGTCAAGACCGTCGGTCGAATCCTGACGCGTGCGGCCTGCCGATCGTCGGCCATTCGCCTCACTGTCCGAATCGAGACCCTGTGTGGGGTTCCGCACACGCACGTGAGGAACTTTCCTGGGCGCACCCGGAGTCCGAGGCCCGGGAGATGCAAGGAGGCATACGTTGAGTACCACCGAGTCCGAGAACAGTGCGGACGGCCCGCCGCCCGGCACGACCGACTGGGCCGCCGTACAGGCCAGCAGTGACTTCCAGCAGCTGCGCAAGCGGCTGCGCGGCTTCGTCTTCCCCGTCACCGCGGCGTTCCTCGCCTGGTACCTGCTCTACGTGCTGCTCGCCAGCTTCGCCTCCGACTTCATGGCGACGCCGGTGCTCGGCAACATCAACCTGGGGCTGATCTTCGGCCTGCTCCAGTTCGTGTCCACGTTCGCGATCACCATCGCCTACGTGCGGTTCGCGGGGAACACCCTCGACCCGCTGTCGTCGAAGATCCGCGACGAGGTCGAAGGGAGCGGCGCGTGAACGCCGTACTGGCCCAGGGCGTCGCGGGAGCGAGCCCCATCCTGAACATCTCGATCTTCCTCGTGTTCGTGATCGGCACGCTGGGGATCGTCTTCTACGTGAACAGCCGGCACGCGAAGAAGACCGCCTCGGACTTCTACACCGCCGGCGGCGGCTTCTCCGGCACCCAGAACGGCTTCGCGATCGCCGGTGACTACCTGTCCGCGGCGTCGTTCCTGGGGATCGCCGGGGCCATCGCGATCAACGGCTACGACGGCTTCCTCTACTCGATCGGCTTCCTGGTCGCGTGGCTGGTGGCGTTGCTGCTGGTCGCGGAGCTGCTGCGGAACACCGGCCGGTTCACGATGGGCGACGTGCTCGCGTTCCGGATGCGCCAGCGCCCGGTCCGCGCGGCGGCGGCGACCTCGACGCTGGCCGTCTCGTTCTTCTACCTGCTCGCCCAGATGGCCGGTGCCGGCGCACTGGTGTCGCTGCTGCTGGGCATCTCCGGGGCGTTCGCGCAGGGCGTCGTGATCGCCGTCGTCGGTGTCGTGATGATCGCCTACGTGCTGATCGGCGGCATGCGTGGCACCACCTGGGTGCAGATGATCAAGGCGGTGCTGCTCATCATCGGCGCCCTGGTCATGACGATCTGGGCGCTCGCGCTGTTCGGTTTCAACTTCTCCGCCCTGCTGCAGGGTGCGGCCGACGCGTCGGAGAAGGGTGCCGGGCTGTTCGCCCCGGGCCAGCAGTACGGCGCCACGACGACCTCGAAGATCGACTTCATCTCGCTGGGCATCGCGCTGGTGCTCGGCACCGCGGGCCTGCCGCACGTGCTGATGCGCTTCTACACCGTTCCGACGGCCAAGGAGGCCCGCAAGTCGGTCGAGTGGGCGATCTGGCTGATCGGCCTGTTCTACCTGTTCACGCTGGTCATCGGCTACGCCGCCGGTGCGCTGGTGGGCCCGGAGACGATCCAGAACGCCCCCGGCAAGGTGAACTCGGCGGCACCGCTGCTGGCCTTCGAGCTGGGCGGCCCGATCCTGCTGGGCGTCATCGCGGCCATCGCGTTCGCGACGATCCTGGCGGTCGTCGCCGGTCTGACGATCACGGCGTCGGCGTCCTTCGCGCACGACGTGTACATCAACGTGATCAAGCGCGGCGACGTCGTGGACTCCGAGGCCACCCAGGTCCGGGTGGCCCGGCGGACCGCGATCGTCATCGGTGTGGTCGCCATCCTCGGCGGCATCCTGGCCCGCAACCAGAACGTCGCGTTCCTGGTGGCGCTGGCGTTCGCGGTGGCGGCGTCGGCGAACCTGCCGACGATCCTCTACTCGCTGTTCTGGAAGCGGTTCAACACCACCGGCGCGCTGTTCTCGATCTACGGCGGTCTGGCGAGCACGCTGATCCTGATCATCTTCTCGCCGGTCGTGTCCGGGAAGGGGGCGGACGCCCCGACCCCGTCGATCTTCACCGAGGCGGACTTCGCGCTCTTCCCGCTGTCCAACCCGGGCCTGGTGTCGATCCCGCTGTCGTTCCTGCTGGGCGTGGTCGGTACCTACATCGGCGAGCGCAAGCACGACGGCAGCAAGTACGCCGAGATGGAGGTCCGGTCGCTGACCGGGGCGCACATCGCGAAGGCCGAGTCGCACTGACGCCCTCCCGGCGACACCTACCGTCGCGGTAGGTCCGAGCCCGCGCCCCGCTCCCCGGGGCGCGGGCTCGCCCGTGTTCCGCTCAGCCCGCGGGGACCCCCGTGACCAGCGCGTGCAGCCGGTCCGCGTCGAGCAGGTCCGCCGGGGCCAGGGTGACCCCGTCGCGGACGTAGTGGAACGCGGCCCGCACCCGTTCCGGCGCCACCCCCTGCAACGACGCCCAGGCCAGCCGGTAGGCGGCCAGCTGCACCCCGACGGCGTGCTCGCGGTCCGGGCCCGGCACCGCACCGGTCTTCCAGTCGACGACGGTCCAGCCGCCGTCGGGGTCGGCGAACACGGCGTCCATCCGGCCCCGCACCGCGACGCCGGCCAGCACCGTCTCGAACGAGACCTCGACGTCGACCGGCTTGCGGTCGGCCCACTCCGAGGACTCGAACGCGGTCTGCAGCTCCGCCAGTTCCGCCGCGTCGGCCTCGGAGGCGACCGACTCGTCGGCGGCTCCGGGCAGCTCGTCCAGGTCGAGCATTCGCTCGGCCCCGAACCGCTGCTCCAGCCAGGCGTGGAACGCCGTGCCGCGGCGTGCGTGCGGGTTCGGCGGGACCGGAACCGGGCGGCGCAGGCGGACGGCCAGCGCGTCCGGGTCGTCGGCCAGTTCCACGAGCCGGCTCACCGAGAGCCGCCCGGGTAGCGCGACGGTCGGCCGGTCCACCGCGGCGGCGCGCTCGGCGAGCAGCACGTCGACGTCGGCCGCCCAGCCCTCCGGGTCGCCCTCGGCGTCGGCGACCTCGGGATCGGGTGCCGTCGGCTCGGGCAGCTCCAGCGCCAGCTGGTCCGCCGACCGGCGGCGGTCCCGCCGGGCCGGTCGCGGACGCCGGGCCCGCAGGGCGGCGCGCACCAGGGCGGCGCCGGAGACGACGTCGTCGGCCCGGTCGCCGAACGGGTCCGGCGGCCACTGCGCGGTGCGCTCCACACCGAGTGCCGGGTTGCCGGTGTCCGCCTCCGGCGGGGGCGCCCACACCTCGAGCACGCCGACCTCGGCGCCCCCGGGACCCTCCAGGATCTCGGCGAGCTCGGTGAGGAACACCGACGGCTCCTTGGGGCGCTCCCCGGCCGCGGGCCAGCGGTGCCCGGAGACCAGCAGGGTGCGCTCGGCGCGGGTGAGCGCGACGTAGAACAACCGGCGCTCCTCGGCGAGGCGGCGGTCGTCGAGCGCGGCGTCGTGGTCGTCGAGGGCCTTCTCCACCTCCTTGCGGTCCGCGCCGGGCGGCGGGAGGTCCAGGCCGGGCAGGTCGTCGGCGTCGCCGCGCAGCGGCACCGGCAGGTCCGACGGGTCCTTCAGCCAGCTCCCGGACATCTTCCGGCCCGGGAACACCTGCGCCACCAGGTGCGGCACGGCCACCACCGCCCACTCCAGGCCCTTCGCCGCGTGCACCGTGAGGATCTGCACCCGGTCCGGCGCGACCTCGACCTCACCGGGCGTGAGCCCCTCCTCGGCCTGCTCGGCCGTGGCGAGGTAGTCGAGCAGCGCGGCCAGCGACGGCACCTGCGCACCGGCCGAGAAGTCCGCGACGACATCGGCGAACGCGTCGAGGTGGGCCCGCCCGGTCGGGCCGGGCCGGGCCATCGTCTCGACGTCGAGCAGCAGGGTCCGCTCCACGTCGGCGACCAGGTCGGTCAGCGGTGCCGCGGCCCGCATCCGCAGGTGCGACAGCTCGCGGCCGATCCGCCGGATCCGGTCGAACCCGGCCTCGGAGTAGCGGTCCGGGGCGCCGGGATCGTCGAGTGCGTCGACCAGGCCGGCCTGCTCGGCCTCCTCCCCGGGCAGCGCACCCAGCGCCAGCTCCTCCGGCCCGAGCGGCCCGGGCCGCGACGGCCGGGACGGGACGAGCTCGCGGGCCCGCTGCCACAGCGCGGCGAGGTCGGCGATGCCGAGCCGCCAGCGCGGCCCGGTCAGCAGGCGCACCGCCGACGGCCCGGCGAGCGGATCGGCCACCACCCGCAACGCCGAGACGAGGTCGCGCACCTCCGGGGTGGACAGCAGCCCACCGAGCCCGACGACCTCGACCGGCACCCTGCGGTCCCGCAGCGCCGCGGCCAGCGCGTCCATGTCGGACCGGCGCCGGACGAGCACCGCCGCGGTCGGGGGCTCGCCGGACTCGGCCCCGGCGTGCCAGCGGGTGGCGATGCCGTCGGCGACCCAGGCGACCTCGGCCGCGACGTCGGGCAGCAGACCGGCCCGGACCTCGCCGGGCCCCGCGCCGTCGAGCGGGCGCAGCTCCCCCACCCGGACGCTGCCGGGCGCCGTCCGCAGCGGCTCGGAGACCCGGTTCGCCAGCACCAGCACCTCGGCCGGGTTGCGGAAGCTGGTGAGCAGCCCGTGCACCGGCGCCGGATCGCCGCGGTGGGTCGGGAAGTCGGTGCGGAACCGGGTGAGGTTCCCGGCGCTCGCGCCGCGCCAGCCGTAGATCGACTGGCAGGGGTCGCCGACCGCGGTGACCGAGCGGTGCTCCGGCTCCTCCGGCTCCGGTGCGAGCCCCGGCGGGACGCCGAACAGCGCACGCAGCAGCACCCGCTGCGCGTGCCCGGTGTCCTGGTACTCGTCGAGCAGGACGGCCCGGTACTGGCCGCGCTCGATCCGGCCCACCTCGGGATCGGTCTCGGCGATCCGGGCCGCGAGCGCCATCTGGTCGGAGAAGTCCATCGCCTGCTCGGCCTGCTTGCGGCGGGCGAACTCCTCCACCAGCGGCAGCAGCTCCAGCCGCATCCGCTGCCCGGCGATCCGGGCCTTGTACCCCGCGGACGGCTCCGCCCGCTGCCGCTTGCCCGGCGGGGCGTGCTCCAGCACCGGCAGCATCCGGGCGGTGAGCCGCTCGACGTCGGCCGGCTCCACCAGGTGCTCCCCCAGCTCCCCGGCCAGCGCCAGCAGGTAACCGGTGACGGTCGCCGGGACCCGGTCGATCTCCAGGTCGGCCGCCCAGGTGGACACCACCCGGTGCGCCAGCTGCCAGGTCGCGGTCGGGCCGAGCAACCGGTTCGCGGGCTCGGCGGGCAGCCGCAGCGCGTGCTCGCCGACCAGACGCCCGGCGTAGGCGTGGTAGGTCGAGACGGTCGGCTCCCCGGCCAGCAGCGCCGCCTTCCGGGCGCCGGTGGGGTCGAGGTCGTCGAGCAGCCGGGACCCGGCGAGGCGGCGCAGCCGGGACCGGACGCGGGTGCCGAGCTGCTGGGCGGCCTTGCGGGTGAAGGTGAGGCCGAGCACCTGCTCCGGCAGGACCCGGCCGGTGGCGACCAGCCAGACGACGCGGGCCGCCATCGTCTCCGTCTTGCCCGCTCCGGCACCGGCGACGACCAGCGCCGGGCCCGCCGGGGCGCCGATCACGGCGGCCTGCTCCGCCGTGGGCGGGTGCAGGCCGAGTGCGGTGGCGAGCTCGACCGGTGTGGGGTCCACGGTCGAGTTTCTACCCGGTACCCCCGACGGGTTCGTAGACGCGGGCCCAGTCGACCTGCAGCCGCACCTCGTCCGGGGTGCTCGCGTCCGGGCCGGGGATCCACTTCTCGGCCGGCCCCTGGTCGAGCTGGATGCACAGGTGCATCGGCGTGGCCGGGATCGCCCGGGGGTCGGTGACCTCCCAGCGCTGCACGCCGTCGACGTACCAGGTCACCCGGTCCGGCAGCCACTCCAGCGCGAACGTGTGCCATCCGGTGAAGTCGGCGGACGTCTCCGCCGACAGCACGTGGTTCTGCTCCCCGTAGTGGACGAAGGCGCCCGCCGCGTGCCGGTCGCCGTACGGGATCTCCATCATGTCCAGCTCGCCGTCGGCCGGGAACCGCTCGGAGTCCGGCCAGAGCAGGATCGCCGGGCTGTACCCGGTGCCGACGTCGGTCCGGGCACGGAACTCCCACCGCCCGTAGAGCTGCCCCGACCGCATCGCCGCGCCGCCGGACACGCCGCCCCCCGCGGCCCGTGGCCGGGCGGTGACCGTGAGCAGGCCGTCGCCGGTGGAGAGTGCCGACGGGCGGCGCAGGCCCTTCCCGAAGCCGCCGGGCGAGTCGTAGACGCTCCAGACCGAGCGGTCGAGCCGGGGACCGTCGAACTCGTCGCCGCCGACCTGGCGCCACTGCTGCGGCGGGGGTGGGGGCGGCGGGGGCGGCAGCTGGTTGTCCAGTGCGGACGACGCGGCGCCGGCGTGCCCGTCCGGCGGGACGAGGACGGTCCAGGTCAGCCCGGCGAGCGCGACGACGGCCAGCACCATCGCGATCGTGCCGTGCAGGACGCGGCGACCGGTCCCGGTCACGGCGGCCCCGGACCGGTCCGGCCCGGGGCGGGCGGACCCGGCGGGAGCACGTTCGGCCCAAGCGGATCCGGCGCCGACAGCGCGAGCAGGTTCGGTGCGAGCCGATCGGGTGCGGCGGCCGCGGTCGGACGCGGCGGGGCCCGGCGCGTGGTGCGGCGTCCCCGGCGCCGGGCGCGCGGCACGCGCCCGCCGTCCCGGTGCGGACCCACCGTGGCGGGCGGCACGCCGGGCGACCTGGTCGGGCCATCCCGCAGCCGGACGCGGTGCCGGTGCTCTTCCCCGGCCGGACCGCCGCGCCGGTACCGCGCGCGCGTCGCCCACCCCCACGTCGCCCGGCGCGACACCGGAATGTGCGCCGAGATGCGGATGAGAGGGCTCGACCGGCCGGGATTCCCCGCTCACGTGCATCTCGGCAGCGACACCGGTAGCGGCGCTCCGGCCGGGGGCCTCCGCAACGTCCCGGTCGGGCACCGGGCGCACGGAGGTAGGGCCGGCGGGTCCGTGTCCGGGAACGGCGCGGGCGTGCCGGGCGCCGGCTGCGGCCCGCTGCTGCGGCACCGGTCCGGCGCCGTCCGTCCGGCGGCCCGTCGTCGGTCTCCCTGCTCCGTCCACGACGATTCAGACGTCCGTCTGACGGAACCGTTGCGCCACACACGCTGTCGTGGCGCTCACCCTCGATCGGGGGTCACCCGATCAGCCGCGCGGCGCACCCACCGTGGCCGGGGCCCCGTGCCGCTGCAGCACCTCGGGGACGGCGACGGTGCCGTTCGCGTCCTGGAAGTTCTCCATGACCGCGAGCATCGCGCGGGCGGTGGCACCGGTCCCGTTGAGCGTGTGCACGATCTCGGTGGGCGCACCGGCCTCGCGACGGAACCGGACGTTCAGCCGCCGGGCCTGGTAGTCCGTGGTGTTCGAGCAGGAGGTGATCTCCCGGTAGCGCTGCTGCACCGGGAACCACGCCTCGATGTCGTACTTCTTCGCGGCCGGGTTGCCGAGGTCGCCGACGGCGATGTTGCGCACCCGGTAGGGCAGGCCGAGGTCCTGCACGATCGACTCCTCGTGCGCGAGGAGCTGCTCGTGGAATTCTTGCGCCTGCTCGGGCAGGCAGTAGACGTACATCTCGACCTTGTCGAACTGGTGCACCCGGAACATGCCCTTGGTGTCCTTGCCCGCGGCGCCCGCCTCGCGCCGGAAGTTCGTGGAGAACGCCACGTACTTCGCCGGGAGCGCACCCGGGTCGATGATCTCGTCGGCGTGGATGCCGGCGAGCGCGACCTCGGCGGTGCCCGTCAGGTACAGGTCGTCGTGCTCCAGGTGGTAGAGGTTCGACGCCTCGGTCGGGAGGAACCCGGTGCCGTACATCGTCCGCTCGTTGGACAGCACCGGGCCCAGGACCGGCATGAACCCATCGCCGACGAGCTTGTCGGTGACGAAGCGGAACAGCGCGATCTCCAGCAGCGCGACGTCGCCGAAGCGGTAGGCGAACCGCGACCCGGCCATCCGGGCACCGCGGGCCATGTCCACCCATCCGGTGGGCGACCCCAGGTCGAGGTGGTCCCGCGGCTCGAAGTCGAACGACGGCAGCTCGCCCCAGGTCCGGACCGTCACCGCGTCCTCGTCGGCCGCGCCGTCCGGAGACGTCGGGTCGGGCAGGTTCGGGAGCCGCGAGAGCAGCGCGGCGCGCTCGGCGTCGGTGCCGGCGAGCGCCTCCTCGGCGCCGCGCAGCTCCTCCTTCTCCGCCGCGTACTGCTGCACCTGCTCGGGGGTCGGCTTGCCCTTGGGGCGCTGCTTCGCCGCCGCCCGCAGTCCGCCGACGCGGTCGGTCAGCTCGCGCCAGCGGCCGTCGACCTCGATCAGGGCGTCGAAGTCCGCGGACGCGCCGCGACGGGACAGCGCCGTGCGGAAGGTGTCCGGGTCCTGTCGGGCCGCCTTGAGGTCGATCACTGCACGTCCAGCCTCTCGGGTTCACACTGCTCGGGAGCTGACATCGTAGGACCGGGAATGATCGGGCCCGCGCGGTGGTAGTCCCGGGCATGAGTGTTTCCCTCGGCCGGTACGGCGTCTGGCGGCACGCGACGGGTCTGTCCCCCGATCTCGCGCGGCACATCGAGTCACTCGGGTTCGGCACGGTGTGGATCGGCGGCTCCCCGCCCGGAGACCTCCGGCTCGCCGAGGAGCTGCTCGACGCGACCGGGAACCTGGTGGTCGCGACCGGGATCGTCAACATGTGGTCGACGCCCGCCGACGAGGTCGCGCCCTCCTACCACCGGATCGCGCAGCGGCACCCGGACCGGTTCCTGCTCGGCGTCGGTGTCGGGCACCCGGAGGCGACGAGCGACTACACCCGGCCGTACGCGACCGTCGTCGAGTACCTGGACCGGCTCGACGCGCTCGACGTGCCGGTCGACGGCCGGGCACTGGCCGCCCTGGGCCCGAAGGTGCTCGACCTGTCCCGCGAACGCTCCGCCGGGGCGCACCCGTACCTGACGACGCCCGACCACACCCGCTCGGCGCGGGAACGCCTCGGCGGCGGCGCGCTGCTGGCACCGGAGCACAAGGTCGTCCTCGACACGGACCCGCAGGCGGCCAGGGCACTCGGCAGGCCCGCCGTGCAGAAGCCGTACCTGGGTCTGACGAACTACCGCAACAACCTGGCCCGGCTCGGCTGGTCGAGCACCGACATGGACGACGGCGGCAGCGACGCCCTGATCGACGCGCTCGTCGCCCACGGCACGCCGGAGCGGGTCGCCACCCGCCTCGACGAGCACCTCGGCGCCGGGGCCGACCACGTCTGCGCCCAGGTGATCACCGAGGGCATGGCCGCCCCGGAGGAGGACCTGCGGCGGCTGGCCTCGGCGCTCGGGATCGGCTGACCCGGCTCAGCCGCTCAGCCGGCTCAGCCGTCGACGACGGTGCGCCCGGTCTCCACCGCCGGGCAGCTGGTCCGGACCGGGCAGCGGTCGCAGTCCGGCCCGGCCCGGGCCACGAACACCGCACCGGCGGAGTCGGACGCGCAGGTCATCAGCACGTCGCGCCAGTGCCCCATCTCCTCGGGGCGCAGCGGGTCCTGCCGCGGCTCCTTCGCGTCCCCGCTCGCCTTGCGGTCGGCGAGGAACAGCAGCCGCCCCCCGCCCGGCCCCGGACCGGAGCCGACGAGTTCGGAGAAGGCGCCGAGCGACGCGGCCAGCTGGTAGACCGCCAGCTGGTGGTGCTCGGCGGTGGACCGCGCCGACGCCGCCGTCTTCCCCGTCTTCACGTCGACGACCACCGGGCGGCCCTGGTCGTCGCGTTCCAGGCGGTCCACCCGGCCGCGCAGCCGGACCCGCCGGGCGGCGCGCGCCGCGCCGCCCCCGCGCCCCGGTTCGCCGGTCGGGTCGACCAGCGGCTCCGGCTCGTCCGGGGCCGGCTGCGCCGGGTCCTCGGGCGGGAGGTCACCCTCCAGGTCGAGCTGCACCGGCTGCTCGACCGCGACCAGCTCCAGTCCCTCGGCCCGGCTGCGGCGCACCCAGTCGTCGAACGCGGTCAGCATCTCCCGGACCCGGGTGAGCTCGCGGCGGCCGAACCACGGCGCCCCGGTGTCGAGCCGCCGCCAGGCCGACTGCAGCGCCTTCTCCAGCTCGGCCGGGGCGGCGCCGGCGGCGCGGGCCTGCACCAGTGCGTGCACCAGCGACCCGGTGACGGCCGACAGCGCGCCGGACTCGTCGCCGCCGTGCCGGGACAGCACCCAGCGCAGCGGGCAGCCCGCGATCGTCTCGACGTCCGACGGCGAGATCGGCACGAGCTCCCCGTCCGCGCGCAGCGGCGCGTGGTCGGACAGCTCGGCGGTGCCGTACCACTCGTCGGGGTGTGCTCCGGGGACCCCGTCGGCGGCCAGCCGGGCCAGCTGGGTCGCGGCCCGCCGCCGCCGGGCGGCCCGCTCGGGATCGCCGCGGTCGGGGCTCGTGACCGCGCGCCGGAGCTCGCCGACCAGCTCGGCGGTCACCAGCGAGCGCTCCGGGCGGTGCACCGGGCGGGCCTCGGCCGCGTCGGCCGGGCGGGGGTCGAGCTCGTCGAGGAAGCGCGAGGGCTGCTCGTCCTCCCCCTGCACCGCGCTGACCAGCAACGTCGACCGGGCCCGGGTGCAGGCCACGTAGAACAACCGGCGCTCCTCGGCGAGCAGCGGCGCCGACCGGGAGACGGTGCCGCCGGGCTCGGCGATCCCGGCGACGAGATCGACGAGCTGCTCGTTGCCGAGCAGGCTGCCGCGCAGCCGCAGATCGGGCCACATGCCCTCCTGCACGCCCGGCACCGCGACGACCGTCCACTCCCGGCCGCGGGCGCCGTGCGCGGTCAGCAGCTCGACCGAACCGCCGCGCGGGGCCTGCGGGGCGAGCGTCTCCCCGGGGAGCTGCTGGTCGGCGAGGTAGTCGAGGAACCCGGCCGCCCCCGAGCCGGGCAGCCGGTCGGTGTAGCGGGCCGCCGCGTCGAACAGCGCCAGCACGGCGTCCAGATCGCGGTCGGCGGCCGCACCACCGGGCCCGCCGCGGGCGCTGGCCTCGCTCCACCGGCGGGCCAGGCCGGTCCGCCGCCACACCAGCCAGAGGGTCTCCTCGACCGAGTCGCCGGCGGCGATCGACCGGGCCGCGGTGTCGAGCAGCCGCCCCACGTCGCGCATCGGGGCCGCCTCGGCCGGGGACATCATCGGCAGTGGGTCCGGCCGGCCGGCGACCGCGTCGCGCAGCATCGCGACCAGCAGCGGGTCACTGCTCGCGACGGCCGGATCGATCTCACCCTCGACGGGTTCCCGCTGGTCCTCGGCCCGCACGTCGTGACCGGCCGCCGCGTGCATCCGCAGCAGGCCGCGGCGCAGCCGGCGCATCCGGAGCGGGTCACCGCCGCCCAGCGGCGAGGTGAGCAGCGCGGTCGCGAGGTCCGCGTCCACCGACGACGGCCGCGCCGCCGCGCGCAGCACGAGCAGCAGCGGGACGACGGCGGCCTGCCGCGGCAGCGGCACCTCGTCCGGCGGGGCCGCGATCGGCACCCCGGCGGCGGCCAGCGCCCGGCGCAGCGCAGGCAGTGTGCGCCGCGCCGACCGGGACAGCACCGCCATCTCCGACCACGGCACGCCGTCGACCAGGTGCGCCCGGCGCAACCGGTCGGCGATCCAGCCGGCCTCGGCCGACGGGGACCCGAACACCCGGACCTGCACCGCCGAGCCCGCGCCGGCGGTCCCGGCGGCCGCCTCCGGGGCGGTGCCGTCCGGCCCGTGCCGGGTCCGGGTGTGCCCGGCGCCGGGCAGCTTCCCGGCCAGCCGCAGCCCGGCGGACCGGACCTCCGGGAGCTGCCGGTGGTCGGTCGTCAGCAGCTCGGCCGGTGCGTCGATCGCCTCCATGCCCTTCGGGTCGGCCCCCCGGAAGGTGAGTACCGCCTGGTCCGGGTCCCCGGCGAGCAGGGTCGACCCGGCGCCCGCGGCCAGCGTCGCGACCAGCTCCATCTGCTGCGGGTCCAGATCCTGCGCGTCGTCCACCAGCAGGTGCCGGATCCGCTGCCGCTCCTGGTCGTGCAGGTCGGGGTCCGCGGCCAGCACGTCGAGCGCCGCGGCGACCAGCTCCGCCGAGTCCAGCGCGGGCGCGGTCGCCTGCGGGGCTCCCCGGCCCGCCGCCCCCCGGAGCAGGGTGACCTGCTCGTAGCTGCGGAAGAACCGGGCCGCGGCGACCCACTCGGCACGGTCGTGGGCGGCCCCGAGGCTCGCCAGCTCGTCCGGGCCGAGGCCCCGTTCGGCGGCGCGCAGGAGCAGCTCCCGCAGCTCGGCGGCGAACCCGGGCAGGCCGAGCGCCGGATCGAGCCGCTCCGGCCAGCCGGATCCCGGGACGCTGCCGTTCCAGTTCTCGATCTCCCCGGCGAGCAGCTCGCGGACCACCACGTCCTGCTCGGCGGAGGCGAGCAGCCGCGGCGGCGGGTCCTCGTGCCGGGCGGCGTGCAGGCGCAGCACGCCGAACGCGTACGAGTGCACCGTGCGGACCAGCAGCTCGCGGGTGGTCCGGGCCCCGAAGTCGCCCGCGAGGTCCCCGCCGCCCGCGGTGAGCAGCGTGGTGAGCCGGCCGCGCAGCTCCTCGGCGGCCCGCCGGCTGCCGACGAGCAGCAGCACCGACCCGGGGGCGGCACCCTCGCGGACCCGGCGGACCACCGCGTCGAGCAGCAGGCTGGTCTTCCCCGTGCCGGGCCCGCCGAGCACCCGCAACGGACCCCGGTCGTGCGCCAGCACCCGCGCCGCCGCACCGCTCCACTCCCGGACCGGGACCGGGCCCGCCGCGGCCCGCACCAGCCGCGGGGGCAGCTGCTCGGCGGTCGCTCGGCTCATGCACCGATTCGACCACGCGGCACCGACAGCGTGACGCGAGGGACAGGGCAGGATCGGGTGGGTGGACGACGAGACGGTGGAACGGGTGCGGGCGGTCGTCCTGGCGATCCCGCCGGGGCAGACGCTCAGCTACGGGGAGGTCGCCGAGCTGGCGGGGCTGCGCTCGGCCCGGCTGGTCGGCCGGATCCTCGCCGAGGACGGCGCCGACCTGCCCTGGCACCGGGTGCTGCGGGCGGACGGGCGCTCGGCCCCGCACATCGCGGACGAGCAGGCCGCGCGACTGCGCACCGAGGGCATCCTGATGGTGGACGGGCGGCTGCCCCGCGAGCACCGGCGCCGGTCGTGACCGGCACCGGTCCGCTCGAGCCGGCCGCCGCGAGCGAGATCGCCGAGATCCGGTGGCTGGGGTACGCCGACCGGAGCCGGGTCTCACCGGTCGATCAGGTGATCTTCGAACACCTGCACCGAGCAGGAACCCTGACCAGCTGACACCGCCGGCCGCCGTACCCCGCTGCGGCGCTCACGGAACTCGCGGTCGCGCACCCGATCGCGTGCGCGGCCGGCGAACTCGTGAGCGTCACGGCGGGCAGAAGTGTGCGGGGCGGCGCCCGAGCACCCAGGTCGCGTCGCGGTCGTCGTCGTGCCCGATCCGTGCGTCGAGCCCGTGGGCGGTGAACACCGCGGCCAGCACCGGCGCCTGCGCCGCACCCGTCTCGATCAGCAGGACGCCCGACGGCCCCAGCCACGCAGCCGCACCGGCGGCGACCCGGCGGGCCGGGTCGAGGCCGTCCGCGCCGCCGTCCAGCGCGATCCGGGGTTCGTGGTCGCGGGCCTCCGGCGGCATCGCGGCGATCGCCCCGGCCGGGACGTACGGGGTGTTCGCGACGAGCACCGTCACCCGGCCCCGCAGCCGCGGGGGGAGCGCGCCGAACAGGTCGCCGGTGTGCACCGTGCCCAGCCCGCGCAGGTTGACCGCGGCGCACGCGGTGGCGGCCGGGTCGACGTCGGCGGCGTGCAGCTCCACCGGTACCCGGCGGGCGACCGCCGCGCCCACCGCGCCGCAGCCGCAGCACAGGTCGACCAGCACCGCGCCCGGGCCGAGTTCGGCGACGGCGGCGTGCACCAGTGCCTCGGTCCGGCGGCGCGGGACGAACACCCCCGGCGCCACGCCGACCCGCCGCCCGTCGAACTCGGCCCAGCCGAGCAGGTGCTCCAGCGGCTCGCCCGCCACCCGGCGCCGGACCAGCGCCTCGGGGACCGGGTCACCGGCCGCCTCGGTGAGCAGCCGCGCCTCGTCCTCGGCGAACACGCAGCCGGCGGCCCGCAGGCGCGCGACCAGATCGCCGGGACCGCTCACGCGGCGCGGGCGATGACCGCGGAACCGGCCGCGTACCGGTCCAGCACGGCGCGGACGACGTCGTCGTGCACACCCAGCGGATCGGCCACCACGTCGGCGCCGCTGTCGAGCAGCCGGTTCTGGAACACCCCGGGGGCCAGCAGCCAGGAGGCGACCGCGACCCGCTCCTCCCCCGCCGCGTGCAGGCCGTCGACCAGCGCGGACACCGTCGGCGCTCCGGTCGCGGCGAACCCGGTGCGCACCCGGCGGCCGACGAGTTCGGAGAGCATCCCGGCGGCCGCCCGGACCTCCGCGACGGCCGACGGGTCCGACGACCCGGCGGCCGCCAGCACGACGGCGTCGCCGTCGCGGTACCCGGCGTCACGCAGCCGGGACAGCGCGGCCGCCGCGAGCAGCGGGTCCGGGCCGATCGCCGGCGCCGTCGGGAACAGCCCGGGCCCGGCACCGGCCTCGGCGAGCTGGGCCGGCAGGTCGACGCGGACGTGGTAGCCCGAGGCCAGGAAGGCCGGGACGACGACCGCGCCGTCGCACCCGCCGTCCCGCAGCGCGCGCACGGCCTCGACCACCGTCGGCCCGCGGACGTCGACGTAGCAGACCTGCACCTGCGGCCCGTGCGCGGCGACGGCGTCGGCGAGCGCCCGGACGACGGCGTCCGCGGCGTCCGAGCGCGACCCGTGCGCGACGAGCAGCAGCGGCGGGCCGGCGGCGGTCACGGTTGCTCCCCCGCCCCGCCGGCCCCCTCGGCGCAGTGCCCGTCGTGACCGGGTTCCAGGGCCAGCCGGTACCCGCGGCGGACCACCGTCTGCACCAGCCCGCCGACGCCGAGCGCGGCACGCAGCCGCCCGATGACGTTCTCGACGGCGTGCTCGTCGGTGGCGCCGCCGGGCAGGGCGGCGAGCAGCTCGGCCCGGGACACCACCCGGCCCGGCCGCCGGGCCAGGACCCGCAGCAGCGCCATCGGCGTCGGCGGGAGGGGGCACAGCGTGCCGTCGACGAGAACGGCGTGCCCGCGCAGCTCCAGCCGGTGCCCGGCGACCGGCAACCGGCGCGCCCGCTCCGGGGCGACCGACTCGCAGGTCCGCACCATCGCGCCGAGCCGGGACCGCTGCGGCTGCACGGTCGGCACGTCGAGCGCCTCCAGCGGGGCCGCCGTCACCGGGCCGACGCACAGGGTCAGCACCGGCCCGCGCAACGCGTCCAGCAGGGCGGCGCGCACCCCGCGCTCGGCGGCCCGGGCCAGGATCCCGGCCGCGGCGGGCGCGCTGGTGAACGACAGGACGTCGATCCCGCCGGCCAGGGTCGCGTCGATCAGCCGGTCGAGCGGGCCGATGTCGGTCGGCGGCGCCCACCGGTACACCGGGACGGTGACGACCTCGGCCCCCGCCACCTCCAGTGCCTCGACGACGTCGGGCAGCGGCTCCCCGTGCAGCTGGACCGCGATGCGGCGCCCGTCGACCCCGCGTTCCAGCAGGTGCTCCAGGACCTCGGCGGTGGACTCCGACTCCGGGGACCAGGCGTCCACCAGGCCGGACGCCCGGATCGCCCCGCGCGCCTTCGGGCCGCGGGCCAGCATCTCCGAGCGGCCCAGCGCGGCGAGCAGCTCGTCGCCGAGCCCCCAGCCCTCCGCGGCGGAGATCCAGCCGCGGTAGCCGATGCCGGTGGTCGCGATCGTGATGTCCGGCGGCGCCGCGACGAGCTCGCGGGTCCGGGCCTCCAGGTCCGCGTCGTCGGCGAGGGCGACGATCCGCAGGGCCGGGCCGTGCTGGACCGACGCGCCCCGGCGTTCCAGCATGGTGGCGAGTTCCTCGGCGCGCCGGGCCGCGGTGATACCGACCGTGAACCCGGCCAGCGGGGGCACGGTGTCCGTCGAGGTCGTGGCGGAGCGGGTCAGGGGATCCTCCGTTCCCCCGGCCGGGCGGCGGCAGCCGGTGGGGACGTCGTGCGCGGTGCTGCGGTCGGATCGTTCACCGTAGCCCGACCTGCACCGATCCGCCCACGACCCGGACGGCGAACGCGGGCAGGCTCACACCGTCGTCGTCCAGGCACCGGCCGTCGCGCAGCGCGAACACCTGCTTGTGGACGGGTGTGGCGACCGTCGGCTCGCCGGCCCGGTCGCCGAGCAGCCCGCGGGACATGACCGCGGCACCGGTGAACGGGTCGATGTTGCCCAGGGCGTACACGGCGTCACCGGCCCGGCGGAACAGCGCGACCTGGGTGTCGCCGACCAGCGCGGCGGCGCCGCGGTCGATCCACAGGCGCTCCAGCGGGCACACCGTGAGCCATGCCGAGGCCCCGCCGGCGACCGGGGCGGGAACGGGCGCGGTCATCGGGCCGCGACCTGCGGCATGCCGACGAGCACCGGCTCGTCCGGGCGCCCCGGAGCGGGCACGTTCTGGCCGCGCTCCTGCACGAACCGGATCGTCGGGTCGGGCGCCTCGGGCGCGTTGACGAAGGAGACGAAGCGGGACAGCTTCTCCGGGTCGGCGAGGACACCGGCCCACTCGTCGGCGTAGGAGTCCACGTGGCGCGCCATGGCCGCGTCGAGGTCCGCGCAGATGCCCAGCGAGTCGTCGACGACCACCGAGCGCAGGTGGTCGAGCCCGCCCTCCATCGACTCGATCCACGGCGCGGTGCGCTGCAGCCGGTCGGCGGTGCGGACGTAGAACATGAGGAACCGGTCGATGGTGCGGACCAGCGTCGCGGTGTCGACGCCGGACACGAGCAGCTCGGCGTGCCGCGGGGTGAACCCGCCGTTGCCGCCGACGTAGAGGTTCCAGCCGTCCTCGGTCGCGATCACGCCGAAGTCCTTGGACCGGGCCTCCGCGCACTCCCGCGCGCAGCCGGAGACGCCGGACTTGAGCTTGTGCGGCGATCGCAGGCCCCGGTAGCGCAGCTCCAGCTCGACGGCCAGGCCCACCGAGTCCTGCACCCCGAACCGGCACCAGGTCGTGCCGACGCAGGACTTCACGGTGCGCAGCGACTTGCCGTAGGCGTGCCCGGACTCGAACCCGGCGTCGACCAGCCGGCGCCAGATCGCGGGCAGGTCCTCCACCCGGGCGCCGAACATGTCGATCCGCTGCCCGCCGGTGATCTTGGTGTAGAGCCCGAAGTCGCGGGCCACCTCGCCGATGACGATCAGGCCGTCGGCCGTCACCTCGCCGCCGGCGATCCGCGGGACCACCGAGTAGGTGCCGTTGCGCTGCAGGTTCGCCAGGAAGTGGTCGTTGGTGTCCTGCAGCGAGGCGCGCTCGGCGTCGAGGACGTGCCCGTTGTGGACGGTGGCGAGGATCGAGGCGACGGCCGGTTTGCAGACCGCGCAGCCCGCACCGCGGCCGTGCCCGGCGACGAGGGTGTCGAACGAGGTGATCCCGGCCCCGGCGACGATCTCGAACAGCTCGGCGCGGGAGTGGTCGAAGTGCTCGCACAGCGCCGTCGACAGCTCGACGCCCTGCTGCTCCAGGATCCGGGTGAGCGCCGGGACGCAGGACCCGCAGGTCGTCCCGGCCCGGGTGCACGCCTTGAGCGCGGGGACGTCGTGCGCCCCGCCGGAGATCGCCGCGCACAGCGCGCCCTTGCTGACGCCGTTGCAGGAGCAGATCTGCGCCGAGTCCGGGAGCGCGGACGCGTCCGGCGCGGCGCCGCCCCTGGAGATCAGCGTGACCGGGTCGTCCGGGAGCGGCGTGCCGACGAGCGGGCGCAGCGCGGCGTAGCGCGACGCGTCGCCGACCAGGACCCCGCCCAGCAGCGTCGGCGCGCCGGCACCGGTGTCCGCGTCGCCCGGGGCGGAGACCACGAGCTTGGCGTAGGTCCCCGCGACCGGGTCGTCGACGACGATCTCCAGCGCGCCGTCGGCGGACGCGTGCGCGTCGCCGAAGCTGGCGACGTCGACCCCGAGCAGCTTGAGCCGGGTGGACGTGTCCAGCTCCGCGGGCGTCATCCGGGCCGGGCCGCCGAGCAACCGGTCCGCGACGACCTCGGCCATCGCGTAGCCGGGGGCGACGAGGCCGTAGGTCCGGCCGTCGAGCGCGGCGCACTCGCCGATCGCCCAGACGGCGTCGTCGCCGGTCCGGCAGCGGTCGTCGACCAGGACGCCGCCGCGCTCCCCGACCGGCAGGCCGCTGTCCCGGGCCAGACGGTCCGCGGCGCGGATCCCGGCGGAGAAGACGACGACGTCGGCGTCCAGCTCGACGCCGTCGGACAGCGTCGCGACCAGCCGGCCGCGGTCGGAGCCGACACCGGTCACCGAGACGCCGGTGCGGACCGCGATGCCCTGGGACTCCACCAGCGAGCGCAGCAGCGCCCCGCCGCCGTCGTCGACCTGGACCGGCATCAGCCGCGGCGCGATCTCGACGACCTGCGGCGACAGGCCGAGCGTGCGCATCGCCCGCGCGGCCTCCAGACCGAGCAGCCCACCCCCGACGACGACGGCCGAGCGCCGCCCCGGCGCGGTCGTCGCCATCGCGGCGGCCGCGACTCCGGAGATCGCGTCGAGGTCGTCGAGGGTCCGGTAGACGAAGCATCCCGGCAGGTCCCGGCCGGGCACCGGCGGGACGAACGGGTCCGAGCCGGTCGCGAGCACCAGCGCGTCGTAGCCGAAGGTGGCCCCGGACGCGGTGGTGACCCGGCGCGCGTCCCGGTCGAGGTGGCGCACCGGGTCGCCGAGGCGGTGCGTGACGAGCGGGTCGCAGCGCAGCCCGTCGTCGTCGAGACGCAGTTCCTCCTCGGAGGCCCCGTCCACGTAGGAGGAGAGCGCCACCCGGTCGTACGCGCGCCGGGTCTCCGCACCGAGGACGGTGATCTCCCAGGCCCCCGCGGTGTCCCGGTCGCGCATCGCCGACACCAGGCGGTGCCCGACCATGCCGTTCCCGACGACGACCAGACGGCTCATGCTCGGCTCCCTCGTTCCCCCGGTGCGGTACTGGGGACCGACGGTAGGAACGGCGGATTACGGCCGGGCGCCCCGCGATTGCACGGGGGTTACGAGGTGCTCACCCCGTCCGACGGGTCACCGTGAGCGCCCCGGCCACCGCACCGCCGTCCGCCCACCGCACCCACCGCACTGCCGCACTGCCCGCCGGACGCTCACGGGATCGGCCGGTGCTCACCCGATCGAGCGAGCACCGCCGCAACAGGTGAGCGCGCCGGGGTGCCGCGCCGCGCCGTGCCGAGCAGTCGGGTCGTGCCGGGCGGCGGGGTAGGGCGGCGGGGCCCGGTGCCGTGCCACGCCCGGCGGGCCGGATCGGCAGGCGGAGTGGGGCGGGGCGTCACGGGCGGGTGCCGGGGTCGCGGCCCGCCGTCACCGCGGCCACCCGTGGCGCCCAGCGCTCGTGCGCCGACTGCCGGGTGATCCCGGCCGCCCGGCCGATCAGGTCCCAGCTGACGCCGGTGTGCCGGAGCACGACCAGGTGCGGCAACGGGTCGAGCCCGGCGGCCAGCCCGATCCGGAACGCGACGAGCCGCCACGCGGTCTCCCGCTGCGCGGGCACGTCGGTGCCCTGCTCGGCCTCCCACTCCGGGGTGCCGGGCAGCGGCGGGACGCCGGCGATCGCGTCGGCGTGCCGGTCCAGCTCGGCGACGGCGGCCGCGGTGACGGCGGTCGCCGCCGGGGTGACGTCGACGGTGAGGACGTGGTCCGGGATCGTGGTCATGCTGTCAGGGTAACCCTGACAGTGTTAGCCGCAACGGGATTTCCGGGTCAGACCCGGGCGAGCTCCGCGGCACCGGGAACGGACGCCCGCCGCGGCCGCAGGTAGACCGCCCAGGTGACGCCGATGCACAGCACGTAGAAGGCGAGGAACGCCCAGAACGCCGGGGTGCCCGACTGCACGGAGAGGAACGACTCGCGGAAGGCCAGGTTGATGAACAGCCCGCCCAGCGCACCGACGGCCCCGGCGATGCCGATCACCGCACCGGACAGCCGCCGCGCGGTGCCGAGCTCGGTCTCCCGGTCCGCACCCGCGGCGATCGCCACCCGCGCCCGCCCGGTGAAGATCGCCGGGATCATCTTGTAGGTCGAGCCGTTCCCGATCCCGGACAGCGTGAACAGCAGGATGAAACCGGCCGTGAAGACGCCGAGCGACTGCGCACCGGACGCGGCGATGATGACCACCGTCGCCACCGCCATGCCGACGAAGTTCCACAGCGTGACGGTCGCGCCGCCGAAGCGGTCGGCCAGCCGGCCGCCGTAGGGACGGATCAGGGACCCGATCAGCGGGCCGACGAAGGTGACCGTCGCGGCCTGCAACGGGGTGCGGTCGAACTGGTTCTGCAGCACCAGGCCGAAGGCGAACGAGTAGCCGATGAAGGAGCCGGAGGTCCCGATGTAGAGGAACGACATGATCCAGGTCTGGGGGTCCCGGCACGCCTCGGTGAACGCTCCGGTGTCGTTCGACATCGCCGCGATGTTGTCCATCCGCACCCAGGCGAGCGCGGCGGAGACGACGACCAGCGGGAGGTAGACCGCGATCAGCACCCGCGGCTGCCCGGCGCCCAGCAGCGCGATCACCAGCAGCCCGAGCAGCTGGATCACCGGGACGCCGAGGTTGCCGCCACCGGCGTTGAGCCCCAGCGCCCAGCCCTTGCTCCGCTCCGGGAAGAACGCGTTGATGTTCGCCATCGACGAGGCGAAGTTGCCGCCACCGACACCAGCGAACGCGGCGACGACCAGCAGCGTCGGGTAGGAGACCCCGGGCCGGAGGACGACCAGCGCCAGCACCAGCGGGACGATCAGCAGGGCCGCGGAGAACACCGTCCAGTTGCGGCCGCCGAACCGCGCGACCGCGAACGTGTACGGCAGCCGCAGGATCGAACCGACCAGGGTGGGCACCGCGACCAGGAAGAACTTCTGCGCCGCGTCGATGCCGTACTCCGGCCCCATGAACAGGACCAGGACCGACCACATCGTCCACACCGAGAACCCGATGTGCTCGGAGAAGATCGACTGCCACAGGTTGCGGTTCGCGACCGCCCGGCCGGTGCGGGCCCAGAAACCCTCGTCCTCCGGATCCCAGTGCTCGATCCAGCGGCCGCCGAGCCGGCGGGCAGGGGGTGTTGCGGGAGTGGTCACGGATCGCTCTCCTGATCGCCGTCGTCGCACGTCCGCGACGACGGTAGGGAGCCCCAGTTTCCGACGGGTGGCGCCGCGTGACGGCACCGCAACGGTTATCTCACAACCACTTGCCCGCGGCTGTGAGGAGTGCCCGGCTCAGAGCCTGCGGCTGACCAGCCCCGCGACCCGCTCGATCCCGGACAGCGACTCGCTCGTCGCCTCCGGGTGCTGGGCGTGCAGCGCGAGCCGGTAGAGCACCGCACGCAGCAGCGACTGCGGCCACTCCGACAGCTCCGACCAGCGCTCGATCAGCTCGTCGTCCGCGCCGCCCCAGGCGACCGCGTCGACGACGACGACGGCGGCGGCCCACTCGGCAGGCCGCCAGAACGGCACCAGGTCGAGCACCGCGGGCCGGCCGGTCGGGTCGAACAGCATCGCGCCGAACAGCTCGCCGTGCACCACCTGCGGGGTGAGCCGGATCGTGCGCCGGTGCGCGGCCAGCTCGGCGAACAACGTGCCGCCGGTGGCCGGGTGCAGGTCCAGCTTCCGCTCGCCGAACGCGGCGGCGGCGGACCGGGAGAGCAGGTCGTCGCGGTCGTCGAGCAGCCGCGGCCGCAGCACCGTGGAGGTGGCGGCGTGCAGGCGCAGGGACGCGGCGACGACCTCGTCGTGCCGCGGCTCCGGTGCCCCGGGGACGTGCCGGGAGGCCGCCCAGCCGCCGACCACCCAGCGCCCGTCCGAGGAGCGGACCGGGCGGGCGAGCCGGACGCCGTCGACCTCGAGGTTCTCCAGCACCGTCGCCGACCAGGCGGCGACGACGTGGTCGGCGACCGGCCGCAGCAGCACGTCGCCGCACTGCCAGGCCCGCTGGCCCGCCCACACGACGGGGCGTGGGCTGGTGTCACGGACGCCGAAGGCGACACGCACGTGCTCGGGCAGTGCGCTCGCGGCCGGCGCGGAGGCGAGCGGGCGGGCGGCGGTCACGACGGGGACGGTACCCGGGTGACCCCGCGCGCCCTACTGCGGCGCGCCAGCGGCGTGCCGCGTCGATATCACGATCGAGTGGTGGCCGCCATCGAGCCGCGGACCGTCAGGCGTCCCGCCCGCTGCTGTCTCCGCCGCCGTCGCCACGGGAGGACGAGCCGCCCGAGCCCGAGTCACCCGCGTCCGAACCCCGCGAACCCGACCGGCCCGAGTCCGACCCGGAACCACGCGAACCGGACCCCGAGTCCGACCCGGAGTCACGCGAGCTCGACCGGCCCGAATCCGAGTCCCGCGAGCCCGACCCCGAGTCCGAGCCGGACCCGCGCGAACCCGACCGGCCGGAGTCCGACCCGGAGTCACGCGAGCTCGACCGGCCCGAGTCCGCATCCGAACCCCGAGAACCCGACCGGCCCGAGTCCGAGTCCGAGCCGCGCGAGCCGGAGCTGCGCGAACCCGAGTCCGAGTCACGGCTGGAGCTCGATCCCGACCGCGATCCCCGGTCGGAGTCGCCCGACCCCGAGCCACCGGAACCGCTGCGCCGCGACATCTCCGCCGCCTCCTGCCGGTCGACCTCGTCGAGCACCGGCGCGGCGGCCTCCTTGCCCATGGCCATCTCGACCCAGGGCTCGGCGGCCGCACGGGCCATGCCCGACGACTGCGGTGTCCCGGACCGGGTGCCCGACGACCCGCCGCCGCGCTCGCTGCGCGATCCGCCGGACCGCTCGTTCCCGGACGACGCGTCCGAGCGCGAGGTCTCCCCCGAGCCGCCGGACCCGCCGGAGCCCACCGGCAGGATCCGCCCGCCGCCGTTGCGGCGGTCCGCGGAGCCGGAGTCGTCCGACCTGCTCGACGTGTCGGACTTCTTCGCCGTGTCGGACTTCTTCGCCGTGTCCGCCTTCTTCGTCGAGGCGGCGGGCTCGGACTCCTTCTCCTTCGACTCCTTGGCCGTCTTGGCGGCCTTCGTCGTCGGGACCTTTCCGGAGCCGGACTTCTTCGTGGTGTCCGCGGAGCGATCGCGCTTCGGGGTCTCCGACCGGTCGGACCCGCCCGAATCGGACTTCTCCTTAGCCCGGATCTTTCGTCGGGCAGTCCCGGCTTGATCGACACCGGTGCTCGTCGGTGTGGTGGCGCTGATTCTGCCTGGCGGGTGTGACAGTTCAGCCGAGGTCGCTCGGGTGGGCGCCGGTTTCCACTGGTCCGGTCGGGGTCCTGGGTCGTCGTGACGGCGGGGTCGGGCTCAGCCGGGGACGGCGAGTGCGCGCAGCCGGGCGAGGCCTTCGCAGAGCAGCCTGGCCCAGGGTGCGTGGGCGGGCAGGTGCAGGACGGTTCGGCGGGCGTGCCGGGCTCGCTGTGCGGGCTGGGAGAACAGCCGCAGCCGGAGTCGTTTCGGTTCCCAGCGCCGCGCCGGGTGGTCGGTGTAGGCGAGCATCTGCGCCCAGGCGGTGACCTCGCAGGCGAGCGCGACAACGGCCTGCCAGATCCGGTTCTGGTCGAGCTCGTGCAAGGGCAGGTTGGTCAGCCCGGTGTCCTTCGCCGCCCGGATGCGGTCCTCGGCGCGGGCCCGGCGGCGGTGTCGTAGCTCGAGGTCGGCGAGTTGGCGGCCCGCTCCACCGGGGTGTGTGTTGGTGGCGAATGCGGTGTAGCGCAACCCGTCCGGGTCGGTGATCCGTAGCTGCGCGCCGGGGTGCGGGCGCTCGCGGCGGACGATCACCCGCATCCCTTTCGGCCAGGAGGTCAAGTTCATCAGGCCGGTCGCCTCGATGACCCAGGCTCCGGGACGGGGCTCGCGGTCGGCATCGAGCGCGGTCTGCCAGTCCGTGGCCGGGAGCGCGGCGAGCTGGTCGACCAGAGCCTGGGACAGCCCGAAGCCGACTGAATAGGACAGACGCTGCCCGGCCAGCCAGTCGAGGAGCTCATGCGAGGCACCTGCGCCGTCGACCCGGATCAGAACTTTGCGGCCGGGACGGTTGCCCGGGCGGTGGTCGGGGAGCTGGCGCAGCGCCGCCCGGATGACGGTGACGTGGTCGGTGGCGGTGTTCGACCCGGCGTTCCCGGGGCGTAGCAGCGCCGCGAGAGGCTCACCGGTCCCGGCCGCGCCGTGGTCGCAGAACGCCCACAACGGATGGTGCCCGAAGCCCTTCTTGAACGTCGGTGCGGCGCCCTGCTTGTCCGAGTGGGCGGTGATCAGGGTGGCATCCACGTCGATGACCAGCGGGTTCGCCGCGTCCGTCTGGTGGTCGGGAGCGGCGGAACCGGCCAGCGCCCACACCTTCGCCCGAGCCGTGGCGCGGGCGGCATCGATCGCCGCCAACACCGCGGTCGAGTCGGCGGCGAGGCGATCTACCGTGCGGGAGACCGTCGGGTCTGAGAGAGTGTTTGAGAAGATCATGTTGAGGGTGTGACTACGTACTTCTGCTGGCGTCGGGCGGGTTCGCCACGGGCGATGCGGCGGGTGATGGTGTTGATCGCCGCCCAGCGGATCATGGCCTCGGACACTGCGGGGTGGCGTTCGTAGTCCCGGGCCAGGCGGCGGTGCGCGGTGACCCAGGCCAGGGTCCGCTCGACCACCCACCGCCGCGGGAGGACGGCGAATCCGCGCTGCTCAGGCGGTTTGCGCACGATCTCGACGCTGGTGTGCAGGATCGTGGTCGCCCAGTCCAGCAGGCGCCCGGCGAACCCGGCGTCGGCGTAGACGAACCGCACCCTCGTGCGCAGGTAGAGGTCGAGCAGGATCGACTTGGCGCCATCGCGGTCCTGCACCGACGCCGAGCACACCATCGTGGTCAGCAGCAGGCCGAGGGTGTCGGTCACGATGAACCGCTTCCGACCGTTGACCTTCTTCCCGGCGTCATAGCCGCGGGTGTCCCGCCCGACCGTGTCAGCGCCCCTCACCGACTGCGAGTCGATGATCCCCGCGCTGGGTTCGGGGTCGCGGCCCTCATCAGCGCGTAGCTGACGGCGCACGATCGGGAGGATCTGCTCGGTGACCCTCTGCTGCTCCCACCGGTTGAAGTACCAGTACACCGTCTGCCACGGCGGGAAATCCACTGGTAGAGCCCGCCACGCGCACCCGGCGCGCACGACGTAGAGGATCGCATCCACCACATCACGGCGCGCGTGCTTCTCCGGCCGGCCTCCCGCCCCCGCCGCTGGCAGCAGCGGCTCGATCAACGCCCACTGCTCATCGCTGGTGTCCGAGGGGTACCGCCGCCTACGCCGAGCCACTCCTCCACGATGGACCACACCCGGACGCATCCAGCGCAGACACGCCGACCCTTCTCAAACACGCTCTGAGGCCACCGGACCGAACAGAGCGGGCTCCGCACGCAACAGCGCGATGTCGGACAGGCAGTCCCCGCCGGCGGCCAGCGTCAACGCGAGATCGAGCAGGACCTTCGCCGGGTCGTGCACCGCCAACCGCGGCCGCCACGGTTCCAACGCCTGCGACAGAGCGTGGTCGAGCCCGACCTTGCCGATGGTCTCGGTCAGCAGCCTCGTCCCGGCATGCGACACCACCGCTGTCGCGGCCGTGTCGATGTCCGGGCACGAGTAGAACCCGATAGCCTTCTTCACCTGGAGGGTGCTCCTGATTCGCGCGGATACGGGACCTCAGCAATCCCCATCCTTGCTGGTCAGTGGCACCCTCCAGCCTTCTGACACGCCCCGCTCGGCGAACCGCGATGAAAGCCCCGGGTTAGAGCCGCCGCCACCGAGCAGGCCGCCGGTGACGCCGTCGACCGCTCCGCCGACGCCCTCCGCGGCGTCACCGACACCGCGGGCGGTGTCGCCGACACCCTTGCCGACCTTCTCGACGGGCCCGGCCGGCGAGGTCCGCTCGGAGCGGTCCGCCCCGGAGCCGGCCCGCTCGTTGTCCCGCTGCGCCTTGCCGACGGGCTTGGCCTGCTTCTTCTCCGCGCCCTCGGCCTTGTCACCGTCGGCCTTGTCACCGTCGCGCTTGCTGCCGGTCAGCGTGGCCACGCCGTCCGCGGCGTCCGAGACGGCCCCGCCCAGCTTCCTGCCCGGGCCGGCGTCGTCGCGGCGGTCGTCCGCCGGTCGCTCGGCCCGCTGCGGCCGCTCGCCCCGGTCCGCCACGCCGCGCGCCTCCCGGGCCTCGCCGGGGCCGCGACCGGACGCACCCTCGGGCCCCTCGGCCCGGGGCTTGGTCTCGTCGACGGGACCGCGCGGGTCCGGCGGGCCGCTGGTGCTGGTGTCGTCCCGTTCACGGTCGCCGTCGTGCTCGCGGCCACCGGCCAGAACCTGTGGCCGGTTCGGTGCGGACGGTTCCGGCTTGCGCGGCTTCTCGCCCCGGGAGAGCGCCATGACGTCACCCGACACCTCCTCGGTGCCGCGGCGGTCGTCCGGCAGCGGGGCGCTCCGCGCCTGGTCGACGTTCTCCTCGATCGCCCGCAGCTGCTCGGCGAACGCGTCGCGCCGGCGCGCGCGCAGGTCGCGCTGCTCCTCCAGCGAGGTCGCCGCCGCCATCTGCCCCTCGGAACGCCGGGTCGGCGGGGGCAGCTCGGAGACGATCCGGTCCATCTCGGCGAGGTCCTGGTCGGCGAGGGCCAGCGCGTCGGCCGCCTCCGGACGGGAGGTGAACGCGTCGAGCTGGGACTTCAGCGCGGCCTGCTGCTGGCGCAGGGTGTCGCGCTGCTGGCGCAGCTCCGCCACCGCCACCGGGGTCCGCCCCTGCTCGTGCGGCGAGTTCTTCCAGGCCTGCTCCGTGCGCTCCAGGGTGTCGAGCTGCTCCTCCAGCGAGGTGAGCGCGACCTTGGCCTCGCCGGCCCACTCCTCCGCGGTGCGCTCCTGCGCGACGGGCGTGCCGACGAGCGTGCGGGGCGGCGCGACCATCGAGTACCCGCCGATCAGCACGGCCGTCGCGCCCACGAGCGCGAGCGTCCGCCGGTGGCGCAGCAGCGTCGCGGGGACCTGCAACCGGGGCGGCACCGCCCGCGCCGCCCCCGGGGCGGCACCCGTACGCGGCGGCGGCGCCGGCCGGGCCGCCACGGCGACCGTGGCCGGTTCGGGAGCGCTCGCGGCGATCACGGCGACCGGCTCGGGCTCGCGCAGCCACGGCAGCGTCTCGACGACCTTGTCGTCACCCACCGCCTGGGCCGCGGCCCGCCGGGCCTGTCGCGCGGCCAGCCGGTGCGCAGCCGAGCAGTAGAGCCGTTGCGGTCGGCCCTGCACCGGCTCGATCGGCTCCGCGCAACCGTCCAGGGCGCACACGCGCACCGGTTCTTCCACCCCGAGTCCTTCCGCCACCCGCGCACCGGCCACCGGCGCACACCGTCATGTCGCGGTGATCGGTCGATATGTTTCGTCGTGCGGCAAGATTTTGGGGACGAACGGGCGATCATCACCCTAATGGCGCAGTAAAATCGGGCATATCGCCAGGTGAGTAGTCGACAACAGGTCACAAACGACGACGGCCGCCGCTCCCGAACGAAGGAACGACGGCCGTGTGGGTGTCGCTAATCGTGGCGCGAACCTCAGTACGTCGGCTGCGACGGATCGATCTGCTTGACCCAGGACAGGACCCCGCCGCCGACGTGCACCGCGTCGGAGAAGCCCGCCTTGTGCAACGCCGCGAGCGCCTCGGCGGAGCGGCCGCCGGACTTGCAGTGCAGCACCACGGGCCGGTCCTGCGCGATCTCCGACAGCGCGGCGCCGGACAGGATCCGGTCCTTCGGGATCAGCGTCGAGCCGGGGATCTTCACGATCTCGTACTCGTGCGGCTCGCGGACGTCGATGAGCTGGAAGTCCTTGCCGGCGTCGATCATCTGCTTGAGCTCGCCGACGGTGATCGTGTTGCCGGCCGCCGCGTCCTGCGCGTCCTGGGTGACGGTGCCGCAGAACGCCTCGTAGTCGATCAGCTCGGTGATCTTCGGCGTCTCCGGGTCCTTGCGGATCTTGACCTGGCGCCAGGTGGTCTCCAGCGCGTCGTAGATCACCAGACGGCCGAGCAGCGGCTCACCGATGCCGGTCAGCAGCTTGATCGCCTCGTTGACCATGATCGAGCCGATCGACGCGCACAGCACGCCCAGCACGCCGCCCTCGGCGCAGGACGGGACCATCCCGGGCGGCGGGGGCTCCGGGTAGAGGTCGCGGTAGTTGAGGCCCTGCCCGTTCGGGGCGTCCTCCCAGAACACCGAGGCCTGGCCCTCGAACCGGAAGATCGAGCCCCAGACGTAGGGCTTGCCCAGCAGTACCGCGGCGTCGTTCACCAGGTAGCGGGTGGCGAAGTTGTCCGTGCCGTCCAGGATCAGGTCGTAGTCCCGGAAGACGTCGAGGACGTTCTCGCTGGTCAGCCGCTCGTTGTGCAGGCGGACCTCGACGTAGGGGTTGACCTCGCGGATCGAGTCGCGGGCCGACTCGGCCTTCGGGCGGTCGATGTCGGACTGCCCGTGGATGACCTGGCGCTGCAGGTTCGACTCGTCGACGACGTCGAACTCGACGATCCCCAGCGTCCCGACGCCCGCGGCGGCCAGGTACAGCAGGGCCGGCGAGCCCAGCCCACCGGCGCCGACGACCAGGACCTTGGCGTTCTTCAGCCGCTTCTGCCCGTCCATCCCGACGTCCGGGATGATGAGGTGGCGGCTGTACCGCTCGATCTCTTCCTTCGTGAGCTCGGCAGCCGGCTCCACCAGCGGCGGTAGCGCCATCTCGTCCACTCCTCGCGTGTCGCGTGCGGTCTCGGTGCGTCTCAACGCACCGGGTCGGCGCCATCTTCCCGGACACCGGTCCCGGTGACCGACCCCGCGGAGTCCCACAACCCGGCGACGGCCGCGGCGACCTCGTGCGGGCGCTCGATCTGGGCGACGTGACCGGTGCCCGGCAGCACCAGCAGCCCGGCCCGCAGCGCCGTGGCGGTCCGCCGGGCCAGCCGCGGGGACACGATCCGGTCGGCGCCGCCCCACACCACCAGCGTGGGCACCCGCACCCGGGCCGCCAGCTGCCACGCCGTCCGGCCGGTCCAGAGGGCCAGCAGCCCGCGGGTGGCGCCGTCGGTCGCCTCACCGGCCCACGGCAGGGTCGCCCGGTAGCGGTGCTCGGAGATCAGCTCCTCGAGCCGGCGCTCGGACCCGCGCCGCGGATCGGCGAAACACACCCGCACGACCCGCTCGGCCCGGCTGCGCAGCGGCTCGGCGGCCATCGCCCGGCGGGCGCCGCGGCCGAGCACCGGCACCATGGCCAGCGCCATCCGCGGGTCCGAGAGCCGCCGCGGGTCCGGCCGCAGGTCCGGCATGGCCGGCGAGACGAGCGTGAGCGACCGGACGAGCTCGGGGCGGCGCGCCGCGACGGCCATGCAGACGAGCCCGCCGAGCGAGTTCCCCACCAGGTGCACCGGCCGGCCGCGCCCGGCGAGCCAGCACAGCAGTGCGTCGGTCATGCCGTCCGGGGTGAAGTCGCGGGCCGCGGTCGGCTCGGACCGGCCGAACCCGGGCAGGTCCACGGCCAGCCCGGCGGCCCGGGTGCCGAGCAGCCCGGCGAGGTCGGTCCAGTTCGTCGCCGAGCCGGCCAGGCCGTGCACGTAGACCGCCTCGGCCCCGTCGGCCCCCGGCGTCTCCCGGACGTGCAGTGACACCCCGCCCGCGGTGACCGTGCGGCCGGGCCACGGCGGCTGGTCGGCCGCCAGCTCACCGAGCCCGCCGGCGAGGACCGGGCCGTCCGCGGGGCGGGGCCCGGGCACGGTGACGCGCTGATGAACGGGGAGCGACGTACCGGCGGCCATCGGTCAAGGATGGCGTGCCGGTGCCGCACCTCGCCGTCCCGGGTGACGCCGGTCTCGTTCGCAGCGGGATCCTGCTCACTCCACGCGTTCATCTCTCCACGGAGCGCAACGGCACGGGTGCCCGCGCGTTGTACCCGGGGGACGCCGAGCACGGGAGGACGCATGGGCCGGACCACCGGATCGGCCGATCGGCCGGGCCGCGCGTCGGCCACCGCCCGGATCGTCGGGTTCGGTGCGGCGTCGGTCCTCGTGTTCACCGCGGCGTGGACCGCGGGCAGCGCCCGGCACGAGTCGGCGGCGGCGGCCCCCGTGATCGACGACCGCGCGCTCCCCGCCCGGAGCGGGCCGCCGCCCGAGCAGGTCGCGGGCGGGGTGCTCAGCACCGCGGCCGGCTACACCCTCGCCCCCGTCGAGCAGCTGTTCACCCGGGGTGAGCCGGCCGAGCTGGCGTTCCGCATCACCGGGTCCGACGGGGCTCCGGTGCTGCGTTTCGACACCCCCGGCGACGGCACCCCGGTGATGGACGTCGCGGTGCTGCGCCGCGACGTCGCCGGGTACCTGCGGCTGCGGGCCGTACCGGGGCCGGACGGCGTGTGGCGGGCACCCGTGACCTTCCCCGGCGAGGGCGTGTGGCGGCTCTACGCCGCGTTCACCCCGACCGGGGGCCCACGGCTCGACCTGGGGACGGACGTGCACGTCCCCGGCCCGTACGGCGCGTTCCGGTTCCCCGCCGAGGACCGGTCCGGGCTGTGCGGCGGCAGCGACGAGCAGGTCCGGCTCGACGGGGCACTGGTCCCGGGTGGACGGTCCCGGCTGTTCGCGACCGTCGGCCGGGACGGCGCCCCGGTCACCGCCCTCGAACCGCTGCCGGACGGCTCGTTCGGGCGGCTGACCGCGGTGCGCCGCGGCGACCTCGCCCGGGTCGAGCTCCGCCCGGAGGTGACCGGCGCGTCCGGCGCGGACCGGGCCGGGCCCGGCATCGCCTTCTCCGCCACGGTCCCCGACGCCGGCGGCCACCGGCTGTTCCTCGACTACCGCTCGGGCGGCGTCCTGCGCTCCTGCGAGTTCTCGCTGCCGACCTCCCCCGGGAGCTGAGGGGTGCGCCGGGTCCCGCTCGGGGTCCACGCCGTCGTCGCGGGCGTGGCGCTCGTGCTGCCGGTGCTGCTGCCGGGCCCGGTGCCGGCGCTGGCCGCCGCGCTGCTCGCGCTCGGGGTCGTCGCCGGGACCGGGCGCGCCGGGCACCGCGCCGCCGTGCACGCGCTGCGCCGGGCCACCGTCACCGCGGACACCGGGATCTCCCTCGCCACCGTCACCGCGCTGGCCTGGTCGGTCCCGGTGCTGGTGCTCGCCGCGGCCCCGTCGGTCACCGGGGCGGGGCCCGCGGCGTCCGCGACGGACGGGACGCTGCCACCCACGCCGGCGGGGATGGCCGCGGTCCTCACGGTGGTCGCGGTCGCGGTCCGACGGACGGGCCGGGCGGCCCCGGACCCGGTCACCGGTCCCCCGGACCGGCTCGGCACGGTCGCCGACCGGTGGAGTGCCCGCTCGGTGCCCCTCGCCGCGCTGCTCGCCGTGGCCGTGGCGGGGTTCCGGGCCGGCACCGGCGCCACCTGGACGACGGCGGTGCCGGCCGGGATCGCCGTCCTGCTCGCCACCTGCCCGGTCGCACTGGTGGCGGCCGTCCCGGCCGCGGTGCGCGCCGCCGACCGCGCCGCCGGCCCCGGCGTACGGCTCCCGCTGCCCGCCGGCTCCGGCGACTCCGGCGGCTCCGGCGGCTCCGGCGGCTCCGGCGGCTCCGGCGCGACCCTGCACGATCCGGTCGGCTGGACCGCGCCGTGGGGCCGGTCGTGGATCCCGGCCCGGGCCGGCGGCGCGACCGGCCGGGCCCGCGCCGGGGCGGGCCGTGCGGCCGGCGGCCGGGGCGCCGGCCGGGCCGACGATCCGGTGATCCTCCGGGTCGACACGGTCGCGCTCGTCGGCCCGGACGTCCTCACCGGGGCCGTGGCCGGGCCGGTGACCGTGCACCCGTCCGACGGCGCCGACCCGGTGACCGCGCTGCGGATGGCCGCGTCGGTCGCGGCGGGCGCCGGACCCGGTTCCGGCTTCGCCCCGGTCGCCAGGGCGCTGGCCGCCGCCGTACCGGACGAGGTCCCCGACGCCGCCGAGCCGGACGAGCGCGCGGGGACCGGGGTCTCCGGGCTGGTGGCCGAGCTCGTGCCGCCGGACACGGCCGATCCCGCCGGGACCCGGGTCGTGGCCCACGCCGTGCTGCTCGGCTCGGCCGGCTGGCTCTCCGAGCACGGCATCGTGCTGCCCGCGGACCTCCGCGCGGCGCCCGGCCCGTCCGCGGTGCCGGACGGCACCGTGCTCGCCGTCGCCTGGGACGGGGCGGCGCGCGCCGTGCTCGCGCTGCCCCGGCACCCGCACCACGACGCCCGCGACGGCGTCGCCGCCCTGCGCGCCGCCGGGGTCGTCCCCGTGCTCGTCCCCCCGGACACCGACGCCGCGACCCGCGCGCTGGCGGCCGCGGTCGGCCTCGACCCCACCGCGCCGGACGCCGTGCGCCCGGCCCCCGATCCCGCCGGGCGGGCCGCCGTCGTCGCGGGGCTGCGGGCGGGCGGGCACACGGTCGCGGTGGCCGCCGACCCGCGCTCGGATCCCGGTGCGCTCGACGGCGCGGACCTCGCGATCGAGCTGTACCCCTGGGGCACCGGGCCGGACCCGGTCCCGGCGCCGGTCGGCGGATCGGCGAGGATCGTCGTGCGGGGCGGCCCCACCGAGGTGGCCACGGCCCTCGGGGTGGCCCGGCGGGCCCGTGCCCACGCACGGGCCGGGCTCCTGCTCGCGGCCACCGGCACCGTGCTCGGTGCGGTCGCCGCCGTCGCGGGGACCCCGGTGGCCGTCGCGGTACCGCTGCTGGGGGTGGCAGCGGTCCGTCTCCGGGGTGTTCGCCCCGTCCGGTGACCTGGGGGCACCACACCGTGCACGCAACGTTCGAATTCCCGGTTACCTGCGGGTAGGGTGAGCCCAGACCGGGTGAAAGGTAGGGGGACATGACCGGAACCGCGACGCCACGAGGCGCTCGGTTGTCCCGGGGAGCGCGCCGCGCCCAGCTGTTGCTGGCCGCTCGTGACGTCTTCGCCGACCAGGGCTACCACGCCGCCGCCATGGACGACATCGCCGAGCGCGCCGGCGTCAGCAAGCCGGTCCTCTACCAGCACTTCCCCGGGAAGCTGGAGCTCTACCAGGCGCTGCTGACCACCTACGCCGAGGAGCTCGTCGAGCGGGTGTCCGGTGCCATCGACCGCACCGACGACAACAAGGAGCGGGTGCAGGCCGCCGTCGAGGCCTACTTCGACTTCGTGGCCGGTGAGGGCAAGGCCTACCGCCTGGTGTTCGAGTCGGACCTGCGGGGCGACGCGGAGGCCGCGGCGCTCGTGGAGAACGCGCTGGCCCGCTGCATCGACGCGGTCGCCGGTGCGGTCACCCAGGACGCCGGCCTCGACCAGGACCGGGCCCGGCTGCTCGCCGTCGGCCTGGTCGGCCTCAGCCAGGTCGGTGCCCAGTTCTGGCTGGACTCCGACCAGCGGGTCCCGCGGGACGAGGCCGTCGCGCTGATGGCCTCGCTGGCCTGGCGGGGGATCGCCGGGTTCCCCAAGCAGAGCACCGACGGCGCCTGAACCGCCTCACCCGGGCCGGACGGCACCCGCCGTCCGGACCAGGGCGGCGATCCGCGACGCGACCCCGCCGACCCGCTCGACCGGGAGCATGTGCCCGGCGTCGGGGAACACCGTCATCCCGGCGTGCGGGAGCCGGTCCCGGATCCGGCGGGAGAACCGGACCGGGGTGAGCCGGTCCCGGCCGCCGGCCATGATCTCCACCGGCAGCCCGGCGAACGCGGCGAGCGCCTCGGCCCGCTCGTGCTCGGTGAGGGTCGGGGTGAAGCCGGAGATGGTGCTGGGCCGGCACCCGGCGATCGCCTCGCAGGTCGCCCGGACCGCACGCCGGTCCGGGCGCCGGCCCAGCAGCAGCGGCTGCAGGCCGGCCCGCAGCAGCGACGGGTGCGTGCTCAGCGCACGGCGGCCGGTCCAGAACGGGCTCAGGGTCAGCCGGTCCTTGCCCGCCAGGAAGTACGCGGCCGGGCGGCCGGTCAGACCGAGCGTCGCGGCCGCGCCGAGCCCGCCGCCGGCCGTCGCCACCAGCGCCACCCCGGCGACCCGGTCGGCCACCAGGTCCGGGTACCGCTCGGCGAGGGCCATCACGGCCATCCCGCCCATCGAGTGCCCGGCCAGCACCAGCGGGCCGGACGGCACGACCTGCCCGATCACCTCGGCCAGGTCGTCGGCGAGCCGGTCGATCGTCTTGAGCTCGTCGGGGGTGTCGTCGGAGCGGCCGTGCCCGCGGTGGTCGTAGCGCACGACCCGGGCCGGCGTGCCGGAGACGGCGAGTGCGTCGGCGACCGGGGCCCAGCACCGCTCGTCGAGGGTCCAGCCGTGCACGAGGACGACGGTCACCGGCGCGGACGCCGGGCCGGACTCGCACACGTGCAGCCCGGTCCCGTCCCGGGTCACCACCCGCCTGGTCATCGAGCGTCTCCTCGGGTCGTGCGCGATTCAACGTTACCGCTGGTAACAGTAACCTTTGGTAACGTGCCGGACGTGGAGAGGGATGTCAAGCCGGACGCTCGTGCCCGCCGCCGGGAGGAACGCCGCGGCCAGATGGTCGAGGCGGCCGTCGAGGCGATCCGCGAACACGGGCCCGGCGTCTCCGTCGCCCAGATCGCGGCGGCCGCCGGCATCACCAAGCCGGTCCTGTACCGGCACTTCGCCGACCGGGCCGACCTGCAGCGGGCGGTCGGCGAGCACGCCGCCGAGATGCTGATGGAGCGCATCTCCCCGGTCCTCGCGATCGACGCGGAGCCGATCGAGCACGTCGCCGCCGTCATCGACGCCTTCCTCGGGATGATCGAGCAGGAGCCGCACCTCTACCGGTTCGTCGTCTCCAACCCGGCCGAGCCTGCGGCGGGCGCCGAGGTCGCCGACGACGTCCGCGGCCGGATCGGCGCCGTGCTCACCATCCTGTTCGGCGAGCGGCTGCGTGCCGAGGGCCGTGACTCCGGTGGCGCCGAGGTCTGGGCGCACGGCCTGATCGGCATGGTCCAGTCGGCCGGGGACTGGTGGCTCGAACGGCGCACGATGAGCCGCGAGGCCCTGACGAACTACCTGTCCGCACTGGCGTGGGGCGGGATCGGCGGGGTCTCCGGGCTGGACCGGCCGACCACGGACGCCGACATCCTGCGCCTGGTGCCCGACCCGCACACCCCCACCGGGACCTCCAGCTGACACGCGTCGGGCCCGGCCCCTCGACGGCGGCCGGGCCCGACGACCACGTGCTCAGCCGCCCAGGCCGAACCCGACCTTGCGCTCCTCGGCCGGGCCGATCTCCACGTAGGAGATCCGCGCGACCGGCACGACGAACCGGTTGCCCTGGTCGTCGGTCAGGTCCAGCAGCCCGTCGTCGGACTTCATCGCCCCGCTGAGCAGCTGGGCCACCTCGTCCGGCGTGCGGTCGCTGGACACCACGAGCTCCCGCGGGGTCTCCGCGATGCCGATCTTGACCTTCACCGGTGGGACCTCCCGATCCACGACTTCCACCCTCTGGCGTCCGCCAGGCTAGTCGAAACCCGCTCAGGACAGCCCGAGGCGGCTCATCCGCCTGCCGTGCGCCGTCTGGACCGTCTTGATCAGGCCGGCCACCCCGCCCTGCTCCCCCGAGCCCAGCACGATGAACTCGGCCAGCTCGTCGCGCTCGGCGACCACCCGCTGGGCGTGCGTGACGGCCTCACCGAGCAACCGGCGCCCCCACAGGACCAGCCGGTCGCGCTGGTGTGGGTTCGCCTCGCAGGCGGCACGCACCTCCCGCTCGGCGAACGCGGAGTGCCCGGTGTCGGCGAGCACCCGCCGGACCAGCTCGCCGGTCCCCGGGTCCACCCAGCCGGCCACCTCGCGGTAGAAGTCCGCGCCGAGGCCGTCCCCGAGATAGGCCTTGACCAGCGACTCCAGCCAGCTCCGTGGCGCGGTGGAGGCGTGGTAGCTGTCGATCAGCGCCACGAACGGGGCCATCGCGTCGGCGATCGCGATGCCGGACCCGCCGAGGTGGTCCTCGATCAGCCGGAAGTGGCCGATCTCGGCGGCGGCCATCGTGGACAGCTGGGCGCGACCCGCCAGCGTGGGCGCCTCCCGGGCGTCCTCGGCCAGCCGGTCGAACGCGGAGAGCTCGCCGTAGGCGAGGACGCCGAGCAGCTCGACGGTCGCCATGGTGGGTCCGCCGGCATCGATGGTCATGGGCGTCACCCTAACCGGAGGCATCGGGCCGACCGGGTGTGGCGGACGGCCCCGCCGGGGCCGGGCGCGAGCCATCTCACCGCGCGTCGGCGGCCCGCGACATCGTGCCGGGCGCCCACTCCGGGTACGATGCGGTCAGCGCGTCGCCGGTTTGCGGTGCACGTGCCCACCGCGCGGGATCCGGGAAACGGGGCGGGCGGGCCGAGACGATGACCGACCGGCCATCGCGAACGGCCGGCCACATCTCACCGGAACCCGCACCTGACCTGGTGCGCGCAGCGCCTCGGCGGCTCTCCCGCCCGGTCCGCAACGGACCCGGTGCCGGTCGACGAGCCACGCCACGGCTCCTGTGCGCGGAGAGAGGCGATCACCCTGTCCGTCACCGAAGACAGCCCCGACCCCGCCGGCCCCGAGGCCGATCCCGGCTTCCTGGCCACCGGCATCACCGCCACCGAGGCGCCCGAGGGCGTCACCAACCCCGGCGGCGAGAAGCTCCCCCCGACGTTCGCCGAGCTCGGCGTCCGGCCCGAGATCGTCTCCGCGCTCGCGGAGAACGACATCGTCCGCACCTTCGCGATCCAGGAGCTGACCCTCCCGCTCGCGCTGGCCGGTGAGGACGTCATCGGCCAGGCCCGCACCGGTACCGGCAAGACCCTCGGCTTCGGCGTCCCGATGCTGCAGCGGATCACCCCGCCCGGTGAGCAGCCGGCCGCCACCGCCGAGGGCGAGGCCGCCGACCGCAGCAAGGACGTGCCGCAGGCGCTCGTCGTCGTGCCCACCCGCGAGCTGTGCGTGCAGGTCGCCAGGGACATCGCGGCCGCGGGCAAGCATCTGGGCGTGCGCGTCGTCGCCATCTACGGCGGCCGCGCCTACGAGCCGCAGCTGGAGGCCCTGCGCAAGGGCGTCGACGTCATCGTCGGCACCCCCGGCCGGCTGCTCGACCTCGCCGAGCAGCGCCACCTCGTGCTCGGCCGGGTCAAGGCGCTGGTCCTCGACGAGGCCGACGAGATGCTCGACCTGGGCTTCCTGCCCGACGTCGAGCGGATCCTGCGGATGCTGCCCGAGCAGCGCCACACCATGCTGTTCTCGGCCACGATGCCGGGGCCGATCGTGCAGCTGTCCCGGGCGTTCCTCACCCGGCCCACGCACATCCGTGCGGAGGAGGCCGACCAGGGCTCCATCCACGAGCGCACCAAGCAGCTCGTCTATCGCGCGCACGCGATGGACAAGGTCGAGCTGGTCACCCGGGTGCTGCAGGCCAAGGACCGTGGCCTGTCGATGATCTTCACCCGGACCAAGCGGACCGCCCAGCGGGTCGCCGACGACCTGGCCGAGCGCGGCTTCGCCGCCGCCGCCGTGCACGGCGACCTCGGCCAGGGCGCCCGCGAGCAGGCGCTGCGCGCGTTCCGCGCGGAGAAGGTCGACGTGCTGGTCGCGACGGACGTCGCCGCCCGCGGTATCGACGTCACCGGCGTGACCCACGTGGTCAACTACCAGTGCCCGGAGGACGCCAAGACCTACGTGCACCGGATCGGCCGCACCGGCCGGGCCGGGCGCGAGGGCGTCGCCGTCACCCTGGTGGACTGGGACGAGATCCCCCGCTGGAAGATGATCTCGGACGACCTGAACCTGGGCATCCCCGAGCCGGTCGAGACCTACTCGACGTCCGACCACCTGTTCAGCGACCTGGGCATCGCACCGGGCGCGAGCGGGCGGCTGCCGCTGTCGGCGCGCACCCGGGCCGGGCTGGACGCCGAGTACATCGACTCCGAGGGCGACCACCAGGGCTCGCGCAAGCAGCGCGGCGGCCGCCCCGGTCGCGACGGTGACTCCGGCGGCGACGGCGAGAGCCGCCGGCCGCGGCGCAACCGGTCCCGCACCCGTACCCGCGGCGGCGTCGCCGTCGACGCGTCCGGGGCGGAGCAGGGCGCGTCCGCGGGCGGTGCCGACGGCTCGGCCCCCGCACCGCAGAACGGCCCCGCGGGCTCGGCGGACGGCGGCGAGACCAAGCCGCGCCGCAGGCGCCGCCGCGGCGGTTCGCGGAACCGGTCCGGCTCCGGCGGGGACTCCTCCGCCGACGCCGCCGCGAGCTGACGGCCGCCGGCAGAGCGTGCTGCGCGCACGGGGTCCGTGGCCCGGCCGAGTGCCGTGGCCCCGGGTTCCCGCCGAACGACGACACCGCGGCGACCGCCTGGTCGCCGCGGTTCTCGTCGTGCTCGTGGCCGGGGTCGCGCTGATCTACGGCCTGCAGAGCCCGGCCGCGAACACCCGCTCGGTCCCCGCCACCACGGCGGCGGCTCCGCCGCCGCCGGTGGGGCCGGTCCCGGCGGCGTTCACCGAGCTGTGGCGGGCCCCCAGCCCGAACACGCCCGTTCCGCTGGCCGCCGGTGCCGGCGTCGTCGTGGCGGACGGGTCGACGGTCTCCGGGCGGGACGCGGTCACCGGCCGGGAGCGCTGGAGCTACACCCGCGATCGTCCGCTGTGCACCGCCGGGATCGCCGACGGCCGGGTGCTCGCGCTCTACCGCAACGACGAGTACTGCTCGGAGCTGTCCACGCTCGGGCCGGACACCGGTGAGCGCGGCCCGAACCGCACCCTCGACGCCCGTCCGGGGGTCCGGCTGATCGGCCAGGACCCGGTGCTCGCCACCGGCCCGGACTACGTCGAGACGTTCCGCTCCGACCTGGTCCGGACCGCCGAGTACGGCACCGTCCGTGCCCTGGAGGAGCCCGGCGACCAGCCGCGCAGCGGATGCGCGTTCCGGTCCTTCGCGGCGTCGGGCGACCGCGCCGGCGTGCTCGAACGCTGCCCCGGCGAGGCGTCCGAGCGGCTCTCGGTGATCCGCCCCAGCGGGACCGAGGGCGACCGGCCCGCCTTCGACTCCTCCGCCGAGACCGGCACCGACGGCGCGCAGCTGATCGCGGTCTCCGCCGACCGCGCCGCGCTGCTGCTCCCCGGTGTCCCCCGGCTGGCCCTCTACGACCGCTCGGGCCGCGGTGTCGGCGAGTTCCCCGTCGCGGCGGGGGCCCGGATCAACGTCCCCGCCGACGGCGTCGCACGCATGGGGGCCGACGACCGGACCCGCTACTGGTGGACCGGGGGTGCCACCGTCGCGCTCGACACGGCGACCCTGCAGCCCCGCTGGACCGTGCCGGGCACGCTCGGCGCCGGCACCCGCTACGGCGACCGGCTGCTGGTCCCGGTCCCCTCCGGTCTGGCCGACGTCGACCCGGCGACCGGGGCGGTGGCGCGCACGGTGCCCGTCGAGCGGGACGGGTGGACGGGCCCGGTCCAGGTGGTGGCCCAGGGCGGGCTGCTGGTGGAGATGCGCGGCACCGATGCCGTGGCGCTCGGCCCCGCCCGGTAGACCACGTCAGAGGAACCAGCCGAACCCCAGCACCGACCCCACCACCGCGATCACCCCGAGCGCCACGAGGGTGCCGGTCCGGTCGCCCCGCCGGTCGGCGACGATCTGCCCGCCCACCGCGACCACCGTCGCGGCCAGGTGCGCGACCAGGTCCGGGGTCCCCGGACCGGGGACCCCGTTCCGCCCGGACAGCCAGGCGACGACGCAGAGCCCGGCCGTGAGCACGACGAGGCCACCGGTGGACAGACCGCCCAGACCGCGCAGCAGCCGTCCGATCCCGGACGGCGGTCGGTGCCGGTCGTCCGTACCGCCGCCGGTGGGCCGGTCCCGGCGCCGCGGCGGGGGTTCCGTGGCGCGCCGGTCCGCTCCGGCCGGCGCACCACGTCGCGAGCCCGCGGCGGGACGGCGGTCCGGCCGGCCCGGCGCCGGGGGGCGCACACCGGGGGCGGCCCGGTCCGCGCGCGGGGGGCGGGCCGGTCCGCCGGTCCCGCCGAACGGTGCGCCGTGTCCCACGGGCCGGGTCGGGGGCTCGGGGGGCCGTCGCTGCCCGCCGGCGGGGCCGGCCCCGCGACCGTCGCCGTGGCGGCCGGGCTGCCGGTACGGATCGGGGCGTCCGCGCAGGTCGGGCCGCCGGGGGTCGGTGTTCACGGGGCCAGCAGGTCCCACGGGCGCGGTTCGGGCGTGGCGGCCCGGCCGTCCGGGCAGTTCCGCCGGACCGGGCAGGTGCCGCAGCGGGATCCGGTACGGGCCGGGAACAGCGCCTCCGGGTCACCGCCCGCCGCGTGGGCCTCGACGGCGGCGACCGCCGCGGACGCGGTGGCCCCGGCGGCCCGGACGTGCCTGTCCAGTGACTCCTCGTCGTGCTCCCAGGCCGCGACCGTCCCGGTCGGGACGTGGTGCAGCTCCACCCGCCGGCACCGGCGCCGGAACACCTGCGCCACCGCGACGGCGTAGAGCGCGAGCTGGCGGGAGTCGCGGGCGTCGGTGTCGGCGGGCACGTGCCGGCCGGTCTTGAAGTCGACGACGACCAGCGCGTCCCCGTCCGGCGTGCGGTCGAGGCGGTCGACCCGGCCCTCCACCAGCAGGTCCCCCACCGGCGCACTCACCCGGCGCTCGACGGCGACCGGATCGGTGTCGCCGACCGGCCCGTCGGCCACCGCGGCCAGCCACTCCTGCGCGCGGTGGCGGTACCGGGCGGCCTGTGCGGGGTCGGCGAACCCCTCGTCCGACCAGTGCCGCCCGACCAGGGCCATCGCCTCCGCCGGGGTGCGCCGGCGCGCGGGCAGCTCGGCGAACGAGCGCAGCGCCAGGTGCACGACGGCGCCCAGCGTGGTGTGCGCGAAGGCACCGCCGCGGGGCGGGGCCGGCCGGTCGACGTGCAGCATCCGGTACCGGCGGGGGCAGGCGTCCCAGGTGTCCAGCCGGGCCGGGGTCACCCGGTGCAGCGCGGGCGGCCCGAAGTCGGGATCCAGCAGGTCGAGGCCGAGTTGACCATCGGGGTTCCCGGTGCTGGGCGGGGTGGACCGGGCCATCCCTCAACGGTACAGCGGGGCCGCCGGCGGCCTCGTCACGCGGTGGCCGCTCCGGTGACGACGCCCACGCCGGTCGCGCGCGCGACGAGCGCGTCGTACGCCTGCGGGTCGGTGGTCTCCTCCGCCAGCGGGGTCGTCTTGTTGGTGCCGTGGTAGTCGCTGGAGCCGGTCGCGAGCAGCCCGTGCGCGACCGTCAGCGTGCGCAGCAGCTCACGGTCGGCCGCGGCGTGGTGCGGGTGGTCCACCTCGACCCCGCCGAGGCCGTAGCCGACCAGGTCGACCAGGACCGCCGGTTCGACGACCCGGCCCCGGCGCCGGGCCAGCGGGTGTGCGAACACCGCGACCCCGCCGGCCGCGGTGATCATCTCGACGGCCGTCTCCACCGTCGTGTCCGCCCGCGGCACGTAGTAGGGGCTGTCGTCGTGCAGCAGGTCGGCGAACGCCGCGTCGACCGACCCGACGACGCCCGCGGCGACCAGCGCCCTGGCCAGGTGCGGACGCCCGGCGCTGCCCCCGGCGGGCAGGTGCGCGAACACCGTGTCGGCGTCGACCGGGTAGCCGTCGGCGGCCATCCGGCCGACCATGGTGTGCAGCCGCTCGGTCCGCTCCGCCCGCAGCCGCGACTGCTCGGCGACGATCGCTTCGTGCCGCGGGTCGAACAGGTACCCGAGCAGGTGCACCGGGCAGCGTGGCTCCCCGGGGCGCCCGGTCGGGCTCAGGCAGGAGAACTCCGCCCCGCGGACCAGCGACAACCCGGCGGGCAGTGCGGCGACGGCGTCGTCCCAGCCCGCGGTGGTGTCGTGGTCGGTCAGCGCGACGACGTCGAGCCCGGCCGCGGCCGCGGCACCCATCAGCTCCGCAGGGCTGTCGGTGCCGTCGGAGGCGGTCGAGTGGGTGTGCAGGTCGATCACGGCCACCCACCGACCCTAACCGGCCGGGCGCGGGTTCAGCGGCGCCAGCGCGGCTTGGCGAGCATCCCGGTCGAGCGGGTCTTGCCCTTCTCCCCGAACACCAGCTCGGAGAGCGCCTCGTAGATCTCCTCGGGACGGGGCATGAAGTCGATCCGGTTGAGCGCCTGGATCTGGCCCGCCGACTCGACCACCATCGTCCCGTAGCCGAGCAGGCGCCCGGACAGCGAGCGCTGGAACGTCAGGTCGGTGACCTTGCCCAGCGGCATCATGCCGACGTTGTGGACGATGATCCCCTGGGCGATCATCACCCGCTTGTCGGTGATGACGATCCGCTCGATCCACCACAGGATGGTCAGCGCCGTGAACCGCAGGACGGCCACCAGCACCAGGTAGAACGCCAGGTTGTCGAACACGACGTCGAACGACGTCCCCAACCCGCGGTTGTCGGTCAGCTGCTCGATCCCGACGACGACGAGGATGAACAGCGCCGTCTGCGTGATGTGCTTGGCCATGACGGCCCAGTGCTGACGCACGCGGATGACCCGGCGCTCCGTGGGGAGCAGGTACTCGTCGATCTCCCGGGGCGCGAGCACGGATCAGATCAGCGAGGTCACGAAGGTGGAGACCGACCTGGCCGCGTCGTAGAGGATCGTGCCGACGTTCGAGACCGAGTTGGCAGCCGCGTCAGGCGCTGTGACGACCAGGAATATCCCCAGCGCCACCGCGACCAAGATCAGAAGCTTGCGCACGTTAACCGTCACCCGTTCCGGCCCGTTGGGACAACCTCATCATTGGTACCCGAGTCCGACGGACTCCGGTACCGGCACCCGAGCAGCGTACCGTTGTTGTGGATGACCGACAGTAGCCGACACGTCGCCTGCGTGGGTGGAATCGTGTATGACCCGGTCGGTCGATTGCTGTTGGTACGCAGGGCCAACGATCCGGGGCGCGGCCTCTGGTCGGTCCCCGGCGGCCGGGTCGAACCGGGTGAGGACGACCACACGGCCGTCGTCCGGGAACTGTTCGAGGAGACCGGACTGACCGTCCGCCCCGGTGCGCTCGCCGGCGTCGTCGTCCGCGGGCCGTTCCACATCGCGGACTACCACTGCGAGCTCGCGCCGTCGTCGATCGCGGTCCCGCGCCCCGGGGACGACGCCGCCGACGCCCGGTTCGTCGATCTCGCGGCGTTCGCCCGGCTGCCGCTGGTGGACGGCCTGACCGAGGTGCTGCGGGGCTGGGACGCGCTGCCCCGCAGCTGACTCAGCCCCCGGCCGTCGCCCGTTCCTCGGCGCGGACCAGCTCCGCGACCTCGGCCCGGCGGGCCGGTCCCCAGGTCTCGGTGGTGAGCAGGATCCCGGCCAGCCCGACCAGCGCCGCGGCGACGTAGAGCATCGCCGGTCCCGGCCAGCCGAAGGCCCCGGCCAGCAGGGCGGCGAGCAGCGGGGCGAACCCGCCGAGCGACGCCGCCAGCTGGTACCCCAGCGACGCCCCCGAGGTCCGGGTCGCCGTCCGGAACTGCTCGGTCAGCAGCGCTCCCTGCACCCCGGTCAGCGAGGCGTGCACGAGCCCGATGCCGATCACGAAGACGAGCACCACCAGCACCGGGTTCCCGCCCTCGGTGAGCAGGTACATCGGGAACCCGAACAGCGCGGCGACCACACAGGCGGCGATGTAGATCGGCCGTCTGCCGACCCGGTCGGACAGCACACCGGCCGCGAAGGTGACCCCGATCGCCAGCACGCTCGCGACCGTCACCGCGGCCAGCGCGGTCGGCCGGACGTCCGGGTGCCGGCCGCTGATGTGGCCCAGCAGGTAGGTCGCCGTCGAGTAGTAGGCGAAGGACTCCACGATCCGCAGCGCGATCACCCGCAGGATCGCGCCCCGGTCCCGGCGCAGCGCGGTGCCCAGCGGGTTGCGCTCGGTCCGGCCGGTCGCCTTCGCCTCCTCGAACTCCGGGGACTCGCCGAGCTTGGCGCGCACGATGATCCCGGCGATCACCAGCACGGCGCTGACCAGGAACGGGACCCGCCACTGCCAGTCGCCGGGCAGCCCGGCACTGAGGAAGAACATCAGGCTGGACAGGGCGATCCCGAGCGGGTTCCCGGCCTGCGGGATCGCCGCGAACATCCCCCGGCGGTGCCAGGGAGCGTGCTCGTAGGCCATCGTCACCGCGCCGCCCCACTCCGCGCCGAAGGCCAGCCCCTGCACCATCCGGATCAGCGTGAGCAGGATCGGCGCGAGCACCCCCACCTGGGCGTAGGTCGGCAGGACACCGATCAGGAAGGTCGCGCCGCCCATCACGATCATCGCCGTGACGAGCACCGGCTTGCGGCCGAACCGGTCGCCGAAGTACCCGCCGACGGCACCGCCGATCGGGCGCATCACGAACCCGACCGCCAGCGTGGCGAAGGCGAGCAGGGTGCCGGTGAACGGGTCGTTCTCCGGGAAGAACACGGCCCCGAAGTACAGCGCCGAGGCGGTGCCGTAGGCGACGAAGTCGTAGTTCTCGACGCTCGTGCCCACGGCCGCGGCGACCGCGGTCCGTCGGCGGTCGGCCGAGCCGCGCACCGAGACGCGTGGGGTGGGAGTACTCATGGACATCTCCGTCGATGTGGGGGCGGCTACCGGCCGCGCTCGAGGTCGTGCAGCTTGCCGACCCGGCGGCGGGTCTCGGGGGTGTCGTCGAACCGGGCGTCGAGGAAGCGGCCGACGATCTCCGGCAGCAGCGCGCGGGGCACCAGCCAGGCGCCCATGGCGATCGCGTTGGCGTCGTCGTGCTCGACGGCCTGGTGCGCGCTGTAGGGCTCGTGCGCGAGCGCGCAGCGGATGCCGTCGATCTTGTTCGCCGCCATGATCGCGCCGGCCCCGGAACCGCAGACCAGCACGGCGCGGTCGGCGGTGCCGTCGAGCACCGGACGGCAGGTCGCGGCCGTGATGTCCGGGAAGTCGACCGGGTCCGTGCCGTGCGTGCCCTGGTCGAGCACCTCGTGGCCCAGCTGCTCGATGATCTCCCGGACGGTGTCCTTGAGCGGGTAGCCGGCGTGGTCGGCGCCGAGCGAGACCTTCATGGGCGGGTCCTTCCTCGTGGGGTGGGTGTGGGCGGGGGCGGGCCGGTGCGGGAACGGTCGACGAGCCGGGTGGGGACGACGACCGTGGCCGGGTCCGGCGCCGGGCCGCCGTCGCGGGCCCGTTCGACGGCGTCGAGCAGGAGTTCCATCCCCCGGCGGCCCATCCGGGTCGCGTCGTTCGCGACCGCCGACACCGGCGGCTCCACCTCGGCGAACCACGGGGAGTCGTCGAAGGACACCAGCTCGACCGCCGGCCGCAGGCCGCGCCGGCGCAGCTCGGCCAGCGCCCCGAGGGTCATCAGCCCGTCGGCGACGAGCACCGCGGTCGGGGCGGCACCGGCGTCGAGCATCCGCCCGACGGCCACCGCACCGCTGTCGGACCGGAAGTCGCCCTCCTCGACCAGGCGCGGGTCGGCGGGCAGGCCGCGGGCGTCGCGCTCGGCCAGGAACGCCTCGACGCGCTCGCGCCCGGTGGACACCGACGCCGGGCCGCCGACGTAGCCGACCCGGTGGTGGCCGCGGCCGACGAGCAGGGCCACCGCGGCCCGGACGCCGCCGGCGTTGTCCGGCACGACGCAGGGCACGTCGAGCCCGGGGACCACCCGGTCGACGCACACCACCGGGACGCCGGAGGCGCGCAGCTGGGCGAAGTGCGCGGGGTCCGACGACTGCGGCGCCAGCAGCACGCCGTCCACCCGCTGGGTGCCGAACGCCCGCAGGTAGGTCCGCTCCTGCCCGGCGTCCTCGTCGGCGTTCGCGAGCATGACGACCGAGCCGCGGCGCAGCGCCTCCCGCTCGGCCGCGTGCGCCAGCTCGGCGAAGAAGGGGTTGCGGACGTCGGAGATGAGGATCCCGACCGTGTCGGTGCGGGCCCGGCGCAGCGACCCGGCGCGGGCGTTGGGCAGGTAGCCCAGCTCGGTCACCGCGGCGGCCACCCGCTCGCGGGCCTCGGCCGACGTCGCGGAGCTGCCGGCCAGCACCCGTGACGCGGTGCCGAGTGACACCCCGGCGCGGGCCGCGACGTCGCGGATCGTGGTCATCGCACTCCTCTGTGGAACCGGTTCCATGGAACCGGTTCCACAGGAGAGCACGCGGGCCCCCGCCCGGTCAACGGGCGGGGCGGGGGCGTCGCTCAGCCGATGGGTGTGGGGCGGCCGGGCTGCTCGCCGCCACGGGCGTCGCCGTAGGACCGCTTCGGCACCATGACCTTGCGCCGGAAGGTGCAGACGACGGTGCCGTCCTGCTTGTAGCCGCGGGTCTCGACGTACACGACGCCGCGGTCGTCCTTGGACCGCGACTCCGTCTTGTCCAGGACCTCGGTCTCGCCGTAGATGGTGTCCCCGTGGAAGGTCGGCTTGGTGTGCCGCAGCGACTCGACCTCGAGGTTCGCGATCGCCTTGCCCGAGACGTCGGGCACCGACATGCCCAGCAGCAGCGAGTAGACGTAGTTGCCGACCACCACGTTCTTCCCGAAGTCGGTGGTCTCCCCCGCGTAGTGCGCATCCAGGTGCAGCGGGTGGTGGTTCATCGTGAGGAGGCAGAAGAGGTGGTCGTCGTACTCGGTCACCGTCTTGCCGGGCCAGTGCTTGTACACCGCGCCGACCTCGAACTCCTCGTAGTAGCGCCCGAACTGCACCGTTCACGCTCCTCTCACACCGACGACTCGTTGCGGGGGTAACGTATCCCCGGTCCGCCCGGCTCCGGGCGGTCCGCCGCCGACTTGCCCGGTCGGGGATGTCACACTCCCGGAACATTTCACGGAGCACGGGCGATGGGTCCGGTGAGACCCGACGAGCAGGCAGGGAGGTGAGCGCGGTGTCGTCTGAACCCCAGACACCGGTGAGCAGTACGTGCCGCCTCCCGCTGCTCCCGGCCCGGAGATCGTTCCCGGGCTGACCTGCGGGAGGCGTGTCGCGTGTCCGGCGGCCGCCGAACGGTGGCCGTACGCCCTCGGCCGCTCCGGAGGTCCCGTGATGCCCTCGCTGTCCCAGCTCCGCCCTGCGATCCGGTCCGCCGGTCGCACCCGTCGCGCCGAGCGGGCCGCCGCCCGCGCCGCCACCGACCGGACAGGTACCCGCCTGCGGGTCCCGCTGTCGGCCTACGTCGTCGACTGCGCCGTCTACGTCGACGGCGAGCGGCTGCCCGGCCGCTGGACCCACGACGACGCGATCGCCGAGGTCCGCGAGCGCGGCGAGGGATTCGTGTGGATCGGCCTGCACGAGCCCGACGCCGAGCAGATCTCCGGCGTCGCCGAGACCTACGGCCTGCACGAACTCGCCGTCGAGGACGCGGTGCACGCGCACAACCGGCCCAAGCTGGAGCGCTACGACGACACCCTGTTCATGGTGCTCAAGACCGTCCGCTACGTCGGGCACGCCGACCCGACGACGGCCAACGAGATCGTGGAGACCGGCGAGGTCATGGCGTTCCTCGGCCGCGACTTCGTGGTGACCGTCCGGCACGGCCGGCACAGCGGGCTGCAGCAGGTGCGGCGCCGCCTGGAGGAGGACCCGGAGCAGCTGGCGCTCGGACCGGCCGCGGTGCTGCACGGGATCGCCGACCACGTCGTCGACTCCTACATCGAGGTCGTCCGCCAGATCGAGGGCGACCTGGACGCCGTGGAGGCCGAGGTCTTCTCGCCCGGCTCGACGATGAACCCCGAGCAGATCTACGTCATGAAGCGGGAGATCCTCGACCTGCGCCGCTGCGTGATGCCGCTGGTCGGCCCGATGCGCAAGCTGTCGGAGGGCTACAGCTCGCTGGTCCCGCACGACGTCCGGTCCTACTTCCGCGACGTCGACGACCACCTGGGCGGGGTGGCCGAGCAGGTCGCCGGGTTCAACGAGCTGCTGACCACGCTGGTCGACGCGGTGCTCGCGAAGATCAGCATGCGGCAGAACAACGACATGCGGAAGATCACCGCCTACGCGGGCCTGATCTCGGTCCCGACGATGATCGCCGGGGTCTACGGGATGAACTTCGACAACATGCCGGAGCTGCACTGGGACTTCGGCTACCCGCTGGTGCTGCTGGTCATCGCGACCATCTGCACGGTGCTGTACCGCAACCTGCGGCGCAACGGCTGGCTCTGAGCACCGGCGCGGCCCGGCCCGGGGCCCCGGAGCCGGGCCCCGGCGGTGCTCAGACCTTGGGGGTGCCGGTCGGCGGGGTCGGTGGCTCGTCGTCGGCCGCGGCGAGCCCGGCCCTGGTCGCTCCGTGGCCGCGGGGCCGGTCCGTCTCGGCGGCGTCCGGACCGGCCGGACGATCGGTGCCGGTCGCGTGGTCGGTGCCCGGGTCGTCGGCGCCGGTCGCGCCGCCGGTGTCGCCGTCCCGGTCGGTGCCGGACCCGGTGTCGGTGTCGGCGTCGGTGTCGGTGTCGGTGCCCGACCCGGCGGCACGGTCGGCTGCGGTGTCGGCGTCGCCGTCGTGCTCGGTGCCCGCCGGGTCCTCGTGCACGTCCTCGGGCAGCTCCCGGGCGTAACCCGGGTCCTCCGGGCCGCCCGGCTCCACCGGCTCGGCCTGCTCCACCGGTTCCGCCGCCGGTTCCGGGGCCGGTGCGCCGCCGGGGCGCCACCCGGCCGCCGCCAGCGCCGAGGAGCGCGCGTGCCGCTCCCCCACCACGTCCGGCTCGTCCGCCCGGCGGCCCAGGAACGTGTGGACCAGGTGCTGCTGGGTCCCACCGACGGTCTGCACCCGGACGTCGTCGAACCCGGCGCGTTCCATCCGGTGCACCATCTGCTCCGGACCACCCGCCCCGGCCACCCGCCGCAGCCGGTACCGGGCCAGGTCGGCGACGCCCCAGCGGGCCGCCGCCATCGGCACCAGGTAGGACCAGCCGGCCGTCATCCAGCGGGCGCGGCCACGGGTGCCGCCGACCGCGTAGTCGTGCACCGCGAGCGGGGCGCCCGGGCGGAGCAGGGACAGCAGCCGGCGCAGGCCGTGCTCGGCGTCGGGCAGGTTCGACACCAGGTAGGAGGCGAAGATCCCGTCGAACGGGCCGTCGACCCCGGCCTCGGTCAGGGTCTCCAGCTTGGTGTGCACGAAGGAGACCCGCGGGGACCAGTTCTTGCGGCGGGCCACCGCCAGCATCTCGGCGGACGCGTCGACGGCCACCACCTCGGCCCCGCGGACCGTGGTGAGCAGCGCCTCGGTGGAGACGCCCGTGCCACAGCCGATGTCGAGCAGCCGCAGGCCGTGCCCGTCGCCGAGACCCATCCGGGACGCCGACACCCGCAGATGGGTGCGGTAGCCGGGGATCATGCCGACGAACGCGTCATATCCGCCGGCACCGCGCCCGTAGGCCCGGTGCACGGTGGAGGGACGGATCTCGTCGCTCTGGCTCGCCGCACCGTTCACACCGGCGATCCTGCCCGTCGGATCGCCCCACATCCAACCTCGACGCGCCCGGGCGACCCGGCCGGGCGCGATCGTGGGGCCGTCCGGCCCCGGGGCCGGACGGATCAGCAGCAGCGGCCCTGCGGGTTGCGCTCCTGGTGGTCGGTCCGGGCCCGCCAGTACTCCCGCTCGGTCATCGGCGGGTGGTCGTGCCCGGTCCGGCGGTGGTGGTCGAGGTAGCGCTCGTAGAGGTCCGCCCCGATCACGCCGCGCCACCACCGGTGCAGGCCGCGCAGCCCGTCGAGGACCGGCCTCAGTGCCCCGGCCTGGCCGGGGCGCCCACGGTCTCCGTCCACTGCTTCTCCAGCTCCTTCTCCGCCGGGGTGGCGATGATCCCGGCCGGTGCGTAGCGCCGCGACGGCACCGGCGGCTCCTCGTTGTCCGGCCGGCCACCCATGCTGACCGACTTCCAGGTGGCCAGGACGGCCGTGACGATCACGATGATCGCCAGCGTCACGAACAGGATCGACAGCGTCCCCTGGATGAAGGTGTTGCGGACGACCGCCGCCATCGCCGCCGGCGTCCCCGCCGTGCCGAAGCTCGTCTCACCGGCCGCGATCGCCTCCCGGAACGCGAAGTGCTGCGCCCAGTACCCGATCGCCGGCTTCGGCGAGAAGATCTTGTACATCGACGCGGTGATCGTCACGACCGCCGCGAACGCCAGCGGCACGATGATGATCCACAGGTACCGGACCTGGCCGCGCCGGGCGACCAGCGCCAGGCAGACCGCGAGCGCGATCGCCGCGAGCAGCTGGTTGGCGATGCCGAACAGCGGGAACAGCGTGTTGATGCCGCCGAGCGGGTCGGTCACGCCCATGACCAGGATCGCGCCCCAGCCACCGACCATGAGTGCGGTGCAGATCCAGGCGCCGGCCCGCCACGAGGTGTCCCGGAAGCGCGGGACCACGGTGCCGATGGCGTCCTGCAGCATGAAGCGGGCCACCCGGGTCCCCGCGTCCACCGCGGTGAGGATGAACAGCGCCTCGAACATGATCGCGAAGTGGTACCAGAAGCTCATCATGCCGGGACCGCCGATGAACTGCTGCATGATGTTCGCGAGCCCGACGGCCAGCGTCGGTGCACCACCGGTGCGGGAGACGATCGACTCCTCGCCGACCATCGCCGCCGTCGTCGCCAGCTGGTCCGGGGTGATGTTGACGTTCATCAGCCCGAGCGAGTTCACGAACGCCGCCGCGCCCTCGACGGTGCCCTCGGTCAGCGACGCGGGCACGTTCATCGCGAAGTAGAGCCCGCGGTCGATCGACAGCGCCGCGACCAGCGCCATGATCGCGACGAAGGACTCCATCAGCATGCCGCCGTAGCCGATGAACCGGGACTGGCGCTCCTTCTCCAGCAGCTTGGGCGTGGTGCCCGAGGAGATCAGCGCGTGGAACCCGGACAGTGCACCGCACGCGATGGTGATGAACAGGAACGGGAACAGCGACCCGGCGACGATGGGGCCGTCGTCCCGGCCGGCGAACTCGGAGAACGCCGGCGCCGACAGCTCCGGGCGCACGACGATGATCGCCACCGCGAGCAGCACGATCGTGCCGATCTTCATGAACGTCGACAGGTAGTCCCGCGGGGCGAGCAGCAGCCACACCGGCAGCACCGCCGCGACGAAGCCGTAGACGATCACGCCCCAGGCGATGGTAACCTTGTCCAGGGTGAAGAGCGCGGCTCCCCACTCGGTCTCGGCCACCCAGCCGCCGGAGATGATCGCGACCAGCAGCAGTGCGAACCCGATCCAGGAGACCTCGGAGACCTTGCCCGGGCGCAGGAACCGCAGGTAGACGCCCATGAACAGGGCGATCGGGATGGTCATGCCGACCGAGAACACACCCCACGGGCTCTCGCCGAGGGCGTTCACCACGACCAGCGAGAGCACCGCGATCAGGATGATCATGATGGCGAGGGTCGCGACGAGCGCCGCGATCCCGCCGACCCGGCCCAGCTCCTCGCGGGCCATCTGGCCGAGCGAGCGGCCGCCGCGGCGCATCGAGAAGAACAGCACCAGGTAGTCCTGCACCGCGCCGGCCATGATGACGCCGACGATGATCCAGATCGTGCCGGGCAGGTAGCCCATCTGCGCCGCGAGCACCGGGCCGACCAGCGGCCCGGCGCCGGCGATGGCGGCGAAGTGGTGGCCGTAGAGGACCCGGCGGTCGGTCGGCAGGAAGTCCTGGCCGTTCTCCGAGTGCTCGGCCGGGGTGGCCCGCCGGTCGTCCGGCTTGAGCAGCTTGTCCTCGATGTAGGTCGAGTAGAAGCGGTAGCCGATCAGGTAGGTCGCGACGGCGGCGAACACGAACCAGATCGCGTTCACCGTCTCGCCGCGGACCAGGGCCACCATGACCCAGCCGAGGCCACCCAGCAGCGCGATGGCCGACCAGATCGCGATCTTGACGGGGGTCCAGCGCCGCCGCTCGGCGAGGAACACGTCCTCGTCGACCGCTGCCGGTGGCAGGCCCTGGCCCGCCTCTCCCGCCCGTGACACCTGCGTCATCGAGTGTCCCTTCCCGCCTATGTCCGACGCGCGCACTGTAAGGAGCCGCGGCGGGAAAGGGAACGGGTCGCCGGTACCGGTTGGGCACCGACTTGCGCGCGGTGGGTCAGAACCCCCCGCCGGGGCTGCCCATCGCGAGCCGGGCGAGCATCTCGCGGGCCTGCTCGGCGTTGCGCGGCTCGCACAGGACGTCGTACCGGCCGGCCACCATCTGGCTCGCCGACTGGAAGTCCCGGCGGCCCTTGCTCGCCCCGTAGCCGGCGGCGGCGAAGGCCATGCCGAACACCGCACCGGAGGCCAGGCCGACCAGGATCGGAAGGAAGCTGCCGTCCGGGGAGAACAGGCTGAGCAGCAGACCGACGAACAGACCGAACCAGGCCCCGGACGCCGCGCCGGACGCGAGCACCCGGCCCCAGGTCAGCCGGCCGATGACCCGCTCGACCAGCATCAGGTCGACGCCGACGATCGTCAGGTCCCGGACCGGGAAGTCGGAGTCGGCGAGGTGGTCGACGGCCCGCTGGGCCTCCTCGTACGTCGCGTAGGAGCCGACCGGCCAGCCGGTCGGCGGGGTGGGCAGCTGCGGCAGGCCCGGTGCCGGGCGCGCCTGGCCGCCGAACGGATTGGTCATCGTGCTGTCTCCTTCTCGAACGTCCGACACCCTCCTCAACGCACGAGGGGCACCCGATGTGCCCAGGGAGGATAGCGACGTCCGGAACATCACCCCCGCCGTCCCGCCGCCACCCACCCCGCCGTCGCACTCATGGAGCTTCAGCCTGGTGTGGCCGGGCCGAAGCTCCATGAGTGCTGTCCGGTTCGGGACGGGTGTGACGGGCGGGGCGTCAGCGCAGTTTGTAGTCCCGGAGCAGGCCCCGGGAGATGATCGTCTTCTGGATCTCGCTGGTGCCCTCGCCGATGAGCAGGAACGGGGCCTCCCGCATGAGGCGCTCGATCTCGTACTCCTTGGAGTAGCCGTAGCCGCCGTGGATCCGGAACGAGTCCTCGGTGACCTCCTTGCAGTACTCCGAGGCGAGCATCTTGGCCATCCCGGCCTCGACGTCGTTGCGCTCGCCGCGGTCCTTGAGGCGGGCGGCGTTGACCATCATCAGGTGCGCGGCCTCGACCTTGGTGGCCATCTCGGCGAGCTTGAAGCTGATCGCCTGGTGCCCCGCGATCGGCTTGCCGAAGGTGGAGCGCTGCTGGGCGTACTCCACGCCCAGCTCGAAGGCGCGGATCGCGATGCCGCAGGCACGCGCGGCGACGTTGACCCGGCCGACCTCGACGCCGTCCATCATGTGCGCGAAGCCCTTGCCGCGCTCCCCTCCGAGGATCGCCTCGCCGGACACCTTGTGGCCCGTGAACACCATCTCGGTGGTGTCCACGCCCTTGTAGCCCATCTTGTCGATCTTGCCGGGGATGACGAGACCGGGCGCGACCTCGCCGTAGCCCTCCGGCTTCTCGACCAGGAACGTCGTGAGGTTCTGGTGGGCCTTCTCCGCGCCCTCGTCGGTCCTGACGAGCACCGCGGTCAGGTTGGACGTGCCACCGTTGGTCAGCCACATCTTGGCGCCGTCGATGACATAGTCACCGCTGCCGTCGCTCGACTCGACCGCCCTGGTCTTGATGGCCGCGACGTCCGAGCCGAGGTCGGGCTCGGACATGGAGAACGAGCCGCGGGTCTCGCCGGTGGCCATCTTCGGCAGGTGGCGCTCCTTCTGCGCCTGCGTGCCGTGCTGGCGCAGCATGTAGGCCACGATGAAATGGGTGTTGATCACGCCGGAGACGCTCATCCAGCCGCGCGCGATCTCCTCGACGACGAGCGCGTAGGTCAGCAGCGACTCGCCGAGACCGCCGTACTCCTCCGGGATCATGAGGCCGAACAGCCCCATCTCCTTCATCCCGTCGACGATGTCGGCCGGGTAGGCGTCGGAGTGCTCCAGCGCCGTGGCGTGCGGGATGATCTCCTTGTCGACGAAGCTGCGGACCGTCGACAGGATCTCGGTCTGCACGTCGGTGAGTCCTGCGGTGCGGGCGAGCCGGGCCATGGGTTCCTCCTGAGCGTCTCTGGTCAGTGCCGGTGCCGGTCCCTGCTCAGTCCTGCGGCGGGGTCCACTTCTCGGTGCGGGTCATGCCCGCGGCCCGTCCCTTGCCGGAGATCACCAGTGCCATCTTGCGGCTCGCCTCGTCGATCATCTCGTCGCCGATCATCGCGGCGCCCTTCTTGCCGCCCGCCTCGGACGTGAAGTACTCGTAGGCGTCGAGGATGTTCTCGGCGTGGTCGTAGTCGCCCTGCGCCGGGGAGAACGTCGCGTTCGCGGCCTCGATCTGACCGGGGTGCAGCACCCACTTGCCGTCGAAGCCGAGCGCGGCCGAGCGACCGGCCACCCGCCGGAACGCGTCGACGTCCTTGATCTGCAGGAACGGGCCGTCGATGGCCTGCTTGTCGTGCGCACGGGCCGCCATCAGGATCGACATGAGGATGTGGTGGTAGGCGTCGCCGACGTCGTAGCCGGGCGGCTGCTCGCCGACGACCAGCGACTTCATGTTGATCGAGGCCATGAAGTCGGCCGGGCCGAAGATGATCGTCTCGACCCGCGGGGACGCGGTGGCGATCGCGTTCACGTTCGTCAGGCCCAGCGCGTTCTCGATCTGGGCCTCGATCCCGATCCTCCCGGCCTCGTGCCCGACGGCCTTCTCGATCTGGGTCAGCAGCAGGTCCAGCGCGACGATCTGCTCGGGCGTCTGCACCTTCGGCAGCATGATCGCGTCGAGGTTCGCGCCGGCGCCCTCGACCACCTCGACGACGTCGCGGTAGGTCCACTCGGTCGTCCAGTCGTTGACCCGGACCACACGCAGCTTCTCGCCCCAGCCGCCCTCGTTGAGCGCCTCGACGATCGTCGTCCGCGCGCCCGGCTTCGCCAGCGGGGCGCACGCGTCCTCCAGGTCGAGGAACACCTGGTCGGAGTCCAGTGTCCGGGCCTTGTCGATGAACTTCTGGCTCGAACCGGGCACCGCCAGGCAGGACCGGCGGGGGCGGAGGGTGGTGCTCACAGGCGCAGCTCCTCGTCGAGTGTCGTCCTCGGGCTGCTCCGATGCTGGCACGCCGCCGGGCCGAACGCCCCGCGCAGGTGATTGGTTTCTCACCCGCCGGTGGTCAGGTCGGGTTACCCGCGGGTCACTCCCGTTCCGGCGGCGGGGCGAGGGAACCGGTGGCCACCGGGACGACGGTGCCGCCCACCCAGGTCGCGACCGGCCGGCCCCCCTCGGTGCGGACGCCCGCGTGCAGGGTCGACGGCCGTCCCATCTCCACCCCCTGGGTGACGACGAAGGAGTGCTCGCCGTCGTCGGACACCAGGCCGCGGTCGGCCAGGAACACCCCGAGCGCGACGGCGGCGGACCCGGTCGCCGGGTCCTCCGAGACACCGATGCCGTTGCCGAACATCCGGGCGTGCACCCGCTCGGCGGTGCCGTCGACGGACGCGACGAACAGCCCGGACGCATCCCCGGTCACCTCGGCCAGCGCCGCCGGGTCCGGTGCGGTGCGGGCCACCGCGTCCGGGTGGACCAGCAGGATCGCGTAGTCCACCCCGGCCCCGGCCAGGCCGGGTGCCGCGGCGCCGTCGACGTCGTCCGGGCCGAGCCCGACGGCGGCGGCCAGCCGGGTCGCGTCCAGCTCGGCGCCGACGGACGGGGTCCTGCCCTGCACCCGGGCGCCGGTGCCGTCGACCCGCACCGGCAGCAGCCCGGCGCCGCACTCCTGGATCCGGTCGCCGTGGCCGATGACGCCGTCCCGGGCCAGCACCCAGGCGGCACCGACGCTCGGGTGCCCGGCGAACGGCAGCTCGCGGGCCGGGGTGAAGATCCGGAGGCGGTAGTCGGCCTCGTCGTCGCCGTCCCCGGTCGGGGGCAGCGGGAAGACCGTCTCGGACAGGTTGAACTCGGTCGCGACGGCCTGCATCCGCGCGGTGGACAGCGCCTCGGCACCGTGCACGACGGCCAGCGGGTTGCCCGCGTACGGGCGGTCGGTGAAGACGTCGACGACGTCGTAGCGGAGGGGGTCGGGACCCGGCACGTGCCCGGTCGCACCGGACGTGCCGTCGGGGGCGTCGCTGCTGGACTCGCTCACGTGGGCGCAGCCTAATCGTCCGTGGACTGCGCGCCGCCCGGCCCCGGGCCCGCACCGGCTCTAGGCTCCCCCGCATGGCCTCGGCACGGGTGTTCGTCGCGCGGATGGCCGGACTGGCCGTCTTCGGCCCGGACGGCGAGCGGATCGGGAAGGTCCGCGACGTCGTCGTGTCGCTGCGCGTCGACAGCCATCCGCCGCGGGTGCTGGGCCTGGTCGTGGACCTGTCGGCCCGGCGGAGCATCTTCGTGCCGATGCTGCGGGTCTCCGACATCGCGCCGACCGCGGTGACGCTGGCCAGCGGCACCGTCAGCCTGCGCGGCTTCGACCAGCGGCCGAACGAGACCCTGGTCGTCGGGGAGCTGCTGAACTCCACCGTGTCGGTGCGGGACTCCGGCCTGTCCGGGGCCGTCGTGGACGCCGCGATCGAGCCGACCCGGACCAGGGACTGGGCGATCACGAAGGTCGCCGTCCGGTTCCGGCGGGCCCGGCTGTCCCGGCGGGCCCGGGTCGAGGTGCACGGCTGGGAGGCACTCTCCGGGCTGGACGTCGCCGCCACCCAGGGCGCCGACCGGCTGCTCGCGGTGTTCGACACGATGCGCCCGGCCGACGTCGCCGCGGCGCTGTCCCGGCTGCCCGACGAGCGCCAGCGCCAGGTCGTCGACGCCCTCGACGACGAGCGGCTGGCCGACGTGTTCGAGGAGCTGTCGGAGTCCGACCAGCGCGAGCTGCTGGCCTACCTCGACGACGACCGGGCCGCCGACGTGCTGGAGGCGATGAGCCCGGACGACGCGGCCGACCTGCTGGGCGAGCTGCCCGACGACGAGGCCGGCCGGCTGCTCGAGCTGATGGAGCCCGACGAGTCCGAGCCGGTGCGCCGGCTGATGCGCTACGAGTGGGACACCGCGGGCGGGCTCATGACCCCCGAGCCGATCACCCTGGCACCCGACGCGACGGTCGCCGAGGCACTGGCCAGGGCCCGGCACCCGGAGGTCCCGCCCGCACTGGCCTCGATGGTGTTCGTGGTCCGGCCGCCGACCGCCACGCCGACCGGGCGCTACCTCGGCTGCGTGCACGTCCAGCAGCTGCTGCGGGCGGCACCGTTCGAGCTGGTGGCGGGCATGGTGGACACCGACCTGGCCCAGCTCGGCCCAGAGGCGGGGCTCGGCGAGGTGACCCGGTGGTTCGCCAGCTACAACCTGGTCGCCGGCCCGGTCGTCGACGCCGAGGACCACCTGCTCGGCGCGGTCACCGTGGACGACGTACTGGACCACCTGCTGCCGCAGGGCTGGCGGGACCGGGAGCTGGGCCCGTCCGAGGTCGGCCCCGGCACCGCGAACGGCGGCGCGACCGGCACGGCGACCGGCACGGAGGTGCGCGGTGCCTGAGCCCGCTCCCGGACGGCGGCTGGACCAGCCGCGGCTCGCCCGGCGCCGTTTCGAGATGGACCCGGACGGGTTCGCCCGGTTCTCCGAGAAGATCGCCCGGTTCCTCGGCACCGGGCGGTTCCTCGCCATCCAGACGGTCATCGTGGTGGTCTGGATCGCGCTGAACCTGATCGCCTGGCGGATCCAGTGGGACCCGTACCCGTTCATCCTGCTCAACCTGGCGTTCTCCACCCAGGCCGCGTACGCGGCGCCGCTGATCCTGCTGGCCCAGAACCGCCAGGACGACCGGGACCGGATCGCGCTGGACGAGGACCGGCGCCGGGCGGAGCGGACCAAGGCCGACACCGAGTTCCTCGCCCGCGAGCTGGCGGCGCTGCGCCTCGCCGTCGGGGAGACCGCCAGCCGGGACTACCTGCGCGGCGAGCTGGAGAAGCTGACCGACCGGCTGGACGACGCGGTGGCCAGGGCGGCGGCGGGCACCGGCCCCGCGGTCGAGCCCGGCGACCGCCGGAAGGGACGGCGCAAGGACCGGCACACCGACGCGCCGGGCGGCGATCCCGCCGCCCGCCGGCTCAGGGGATGAGCTTGCGGCTGATCCGCGCCAGCTCGGCGAGGTCGGCCGGGTCGAGGCGGTCGGCGAAGTGCCGCCGCACCCCGCGCAGGTGCGTGGTCGAGGCGATCCGCAGCCGCTCCTGCCCGGCGTCGGTCAGGGTGGCGGTCACCCCGCGCCCGTCCTCGGCGACCTTCGCCCGCAGCACCAGACCCGAACGCTCCAGCCGGTCCACCAACCGGGTGACGCCGGAGCGCGACAGCAGCACCGCCTCCGCCAGCTCGGTCATCCGCAGCCGGTGCTCCGGCGCCTCGGACAGCTGCACGAGGACGTCGTAGGCGGCCAGCGAGAGCTTCTGCTCGGCCTCCAGCTCGCTCTCCAGCATCCGCGTGACACCGGCGTGGGCACGCAGGAAGGTGCGCCAGGACGCCATCTCGTCGTGGGTGGGCAGCTCCGGCCGCCGACCCGGGCAATCGCGCCCCGGGGCGCCGACCGTGTCGCTCACCGCGACGATGCTAGGGGGCGGTACCCGTACGGCGGACACCCTGGTGCCGGGAGGCACACCCGGGTGCAGACTTCCCGCACGTAGCATGGGGTGGTCCCGAGAGGAAAGAGGTCGTTGCGCCCATGTCCGTCACCGGCAGCACCAGCACCGTCACCGAGGCCGTGCGCGCCGCCCTCGGCACCGTCGAGGACCCGGAGATCCACAAACCGATCACCGAGCTGGGGATGGTCAAGAGCGTCACCGTCTCCGACGCCGGCCTCGCCCACGTCGGCGTCTACCTGACCGTCGCGGGCTGCCCGATGCGGGAGACCATCACCTCCCGGGTCACCGAGGCGGTGTCGAAGGTCCCCGGCGTCGAGCGGGTCGAGGTCGAGCTCGACGTGATGAGCGACGAGCAGCGCACGGAGCTGCGCCGGTCGCTGCGCGGCGACTCCGACGAGCCGGTGATCCCGTTCGCCCAGCCCGGCTCGCTGACCCGGGTCTACTGCGTGGCCTCCGGCAAGGGCGGGGTCGGCAAGTCCTCGGTCACCGTGAACCTGGCCGCGGCGATGGCCCGGCGCGGCCTGAAGGTCGGCGTGGTCGACGCCGACATCTACGGCCACTCCGTGCCCCGCATGATCGGCGCGGCGGACCGGCCGACCAAGGTCGACAACATGATCATGCCGCCGCAGTCGCACGACGTGAAGGTCATCTCGATCGGCATGTTCACCGACGGGAACACCCCCGTCGTGTGGCGCGGGCCGATGCTGCACCGGGCGCTGCAGCAGTTCCTGGCCGACGTGTTCTGGGGCGACCTGGACATCCTGCTGCTGGACCTGCCCCCGGGCACCGGTGACGTCGCCATCTCCACCGCGCAGCTCGTGCCGAACGCCGAGCTGCTCGTCGTCACGACGCCGCAGCAGGCGGCGGCCGAGGTCGCCGAGCGCGCCGGGGCGATCTCCACCCAGACCCGGCAGCGCCTGGCCGGCGTCGTGGAGAACATGTCGTGGCTGGAGATGCCCGACGGCTCGCGCAACGAGCTGTTCGGCTCCGGTGGTGGCCGGACCGTCGCCGACTCGCTGTCGACGATCCTCGGTGCACCGGTGCCGCTGCTCGGCCAGATCCCGCTGGACGTGGCGCTGCGCGAGGGCGGGGACGCCGGCGTCCCGATCGTGCTCGGGCAGCCCGGGTCCGCCGCGGCGCAGGCGCTGGACGGGGTCGCCGAGAAGCTCACCGTCCGCTCCCGCGGCCTGGCCGGGATGAGCCTGAACATCTCGCCCGTCGGGCGCTGAGCCGCCCGCGCGGTTCAGCCGCGCGGGCGCCCCAGGTCGAGCGCACCGGCGCCGCACCCCGCGAGGAAGGTGTGCGTGCGCCGGGCGATCGGCAGCGGCCGCTCCGGCGGGCACGGGTACATGTCCTGCTCGACGATCGCGAACAGGTCCCGGCCGAGACCGGCCGCCGCGTCGAGGACCGGGCCGAGCGGCGGGACGCCGCGCGGCGGCTCGCACATCACCCCGCGCCGGACCGCCTCGGGGAACGTGAGGTCCTCGTTCTCGACCTCGTCGAGGACGTCCGGATCGACCTGCTTGAGGTGCAGGTAACCGATCCGGTCGGGGTGGCGGCGGATCAGGCCGAGGTTGTCACCGCGGTAGTACGCCACGTGCCCGGTGTCGAGGCACAGCCCGACCCACCGCGGGTCGGTGTCGGCGAGGAACCGCTCGATGTCGCGCTGGTGGCCGACGTGGGAGTCGGCGTGGCTGTGGAACTGCACGCGCAGGCCGTACTCCTCGGACACCCGGCGGCCCAGCTCGTCCATCCCGCCGGTGAGGCGCCGCCACGCTCCGGGGTCGAGCGCCGGGCTCTCCAGCGCGGCGCCGGTCCGGTGGTCCCGCCAGGGCTCCGGGATCACGACGAGGTGCTCGCCGCCGGTCGCCCTGGTCAGCGCGGCGACGTCGGTGACCTGGGCCCAGACGTCGGCGAACGAGTCCGGCCGGTGCAGGTGCTCGAACACGGTGCCGGCCGAGACCCGCAGGCCGTGCTCGTCGAGCCGGTCGGACAGCTCGGCCGGGTCGGTCGGCAGGTAACCGTAGGGGCCCAGCTCGATCCAGTCGTAGCCCGCCGCCGCGACCTCGGCGAGGAAGCGGCCGGCCGGGGTCTGCTCCGGGTCCGACGGGAACCACACACCCCACGAGTCCGGTGCCGAGCCGATCGTGATGCGCGCCATGCCGCCGCCCTCCCCGCCTCCGACCGGTCGTCACTATGTCATGACAAAGTGGTCGGAGGCGAGGGGTGCTCAGCCGAGCGCGCCGGCGAGCGCCTTGGACCAGAGCGCGAGGCCCTCGTCGACCTGCTCGGCCGTCACGACCAGCGGCGGGATCATCCGGACGACGTTGCCGTACACCCCGCAGGTCAGCAGCAGCAGGCCCTGCTCCGCGGCGGCGGCGTGCACCTTCGCGGCGGTGGCACCGTCCGGCTCGCCCTCGGCGTCGACGAACTCGATGCCCACCATGAGGCCCCGGCCGCGGACGTCGCCGATCGCGGCGACCCCTTGCGCGGCGGCGCGGACCCCGGCCACCAGGCGCTCGCCCTGCACCCGGGAGTTCTCCACCAGGTTCTCCCCCAGCACGACGTCCAGGGTGGCGACGGCGGCCGCGCAGGCCACCGCGTTGCCGCCGTAGGTCCCGCCCTGCGAGCCGGGCCAGGCCTTCTCCATCAGCGCCTTCGGGGCGGCGATCGCCGACAGCGGGAAGCCGGAGGCGAGGCCCTTCGCCGTCACGATGACGTCCGGCACGACACCCTCGGCGTGCTGGTGGCCCCAGAACTTCCCGGTGCGGCCGTAGCCGGTCTGCACCTCGTCGGCGATCAGCAGGATGCCGTGCCGGTCGGCCCGCTCGCGCAGGCCCTGCAGGAACGCGGCCGGCGTCGGCACGTAGCCGCCCTCGCCCAGCACCGGCTCGACGATGAACGCCGCGACGTCCGCCGCCGGGGCGGTGCTCGCGAGCTGGCGGTCCAGCTCGGTCAGCGCGAACTCGACGGCCTGTTCCTCCGACCAGCCGTAGCGGTAGGCGTAGGGGAACGGCGCGAACGCGACGCCGCCCATCATCGGGCCGATCCCCGCACGGATCTTGGCGCCGGAGGTGGTGAGCGCGGCCGCGCCCATCGTGCGGCCGTGGAAGCCGCCGTCGAACGCGACGATCAGCTGCCGGCCGGTCGCCTGCCGGGCGAGCCGGACCGACGCCTCGACGGCCTCGGAGCCGGAGTTGGTGAAGAACACCGTGTCGATGCCCTCGGGCAGCACCTGCCCCATCCGCTCGACGAGGGTGAGCAGCGGCTGGTGCATGACCGTCGTGTACTGGCCGTGGATCAGGGTCGCGACCTGCTCCTGGGCCGCCTGGACCACGGCCGGGTGGCAGTGCCCGGTCGAGGTGACGCCGATGCCTGCGGTGAAGTCGAGGTGGCGGCGGCCCTCGGTGTCGAACAGGTAGACGCCTTCGCCACGGGCGGCCTGGACCGGGGTGGCCTGCTTCAGCAGCGGGGACAGCTGTGCCATGGGTTCTCAAGCTCCTGTGCGTCGAAGGTCCGGCCGAGTTGTCGAGTTGTCGACAATCTCAGGGAAGCACGCCGGGCGGACGCGGGGCAAGGCCCCCGGCGGGGCTTCGCGGGACTCAGCCGAGCACGGCCGCGATGACCAGCAGCACCGGGACCGAGGCGATCGTCGACGCCAGCGCCGACTCCCGGGCCACCGCGACCGCACGGTCGTAGCGCACCGCGTAACCGAACACGTTCTGCGCGGTCGGCAGGGCGGCCAGGACGACGGCGGCCAGCAACGCCGGCCCGGTCAGGCCCAGCACCCACCCGGCGAGCACCCAGGCCAGCAGCGGGTGCACGACGTTCTTGATCGCCACCGCCGACCACACCGACACCGCGGTCTCCCCGGTGCCCGGGAGCCGGGCCCCGTACAGCGAGATGCCGAACGCGAGCAGCATCGCCGGCACCGCCAGGTCGGCGAGCAGCTCGACCGGGGCCAGCACGGCCTCGGGCAGCACGACGCCGGTGCCCGAGACGACCAGCCCGGCCGCCGTCGCGATCGCGATCGGGTTGCGCAGCGGTGCGAACACCACCCGGGCCCAGCCCGGCCGCTCGCCGCGGCCGTCGCCGGGCACGATGTCGAGCAGCGTGGTGAACAGCGGGGTCAGGATCGCCAGCTGGAACAGCAGGACCGGGGCGACGGTCGCGGGATCGCCGAGCACGTAGGTCGCGATCGGGATGCCGAGGTTGCCGGCGTTGACGTAGCCCGACGCCATCGACCCGACGACGGTCTCCCCCGCCGGGCGGCGGCGCGCCAGCGCGAGCGGCACGAACAACGCGCAGGCCACGGCGCTGGTCACGGCGGTGACCAGCAGTGCCGAGGAGAAGACCGCACCGACGTCGGCCCGGGACAGCGTGGTGAACAGCAGGGCGGGCGAGGCGACGAAGAACGCCGTGCGGGCCAGCACCCGCGAGCCGGACTCGCCGAGCATCCCGCCCCGGCCCAGCACGTACCCGACGGCGACGACGACCCCGATGACCAGGAAACCCTCGAGAACGCCCGTCACGTGCCCAGATGTTACGGAGGCGAACGACCGTGCGGGCCGCGGAACGCACCGGTTCACACCGGCCGGGTGCTCAGGCGGCCCCGGGCATCGCGGCCAGGATCCGCGCGACGGCGTCGTCCATGTGCGCCGCCAGGCGGTCCAGCAGCAGCTCGGTCCGGCCGTCGCGCAGCGCGTCCCGCAGGCGCTCGTGCTCGGCCAGCAACGCCGGCGCCGGCGGCGCGGTCTGCTGGAAGGCGGCCAGGCACATCCGGGTCTCGACGAGCAGGCCGTCGGTCATCCGGCGCAGCCGCGGACTGCCCGACGCGGCGACCAGCGCGGCGTGGAAGTCGTGGTCGGAATCGGCGAGGGCCACGGCGTCACCCGCCGCGGCGGCCGCCGTCATCGCACCGAGCGGCACCTCCAGCGCCGCGACCGCGGCCACCCGGTCCCCCGCCAGCACCTGCAGTGCCGCGGCCCGCTCGACCGCGGTCCGGGCCAGGTAGACGTCCCGGACGTCGTCAGGCCCCAGCTCGCGCACGAACAGGCCGCGGTGCCGCTCGCTGCGCAGCAGTCCCTCGGCGACCAGCCGCTGCATCGCCTCGCGCAGCGGCCCGCGGCTCACCCCGAGCCGGCCGGCCAGGTCCACCTCGCCGAGCTGGGTGCCCGGCGCGAACGTCCCGCGCATGATCGCGGAGCGGATCCGGTCCGCGACGATCTCCGCCGTCGACCGGCGGCTGACCGGTTCCAGCCCGCCGCCGTCCGGCTCGTCGAGTCCCTGGCGCACCCGGCCCTCACCCCTTCCGGAACAGCGTCCCGAGCCCGGGGCGGTCGATGTCGGCGCCGGCCAGGCGCAGTCCCTGCCAGATGCTCACCTGGTTGGCGGTCAGCACCGGCCTGCCCACCCGCTCGTCGAGCGCGTCGAGCACCTCCACCGTGTGCAGCGCCGTGTCCGGCAGCAGCACCGCGTCGGCCCCCGGCGCGTCGGAGGAGACCGCGGCGGCGAACTCCAGCACCGTCGACGACGGCAGGGTCCCGACCTCCGCGGCGGTGATGATGTCCCGCGCGGAGACGGTCAGCACGGTGATGCCGTGGTGGGTCAGGAAGTCGACGAAGGCCGCCGCGACGTCCGGCGGGTAGGTGGCGCCCACCGCGACCGTCGTGACGCCGAGCCGCCGGCACGCGTCCACGAAGGCGAACGACGTGCTCGACGCGGGCACCCCGGCCGCCTCCTCCAGCGCCGCCGCCTGCCGGGCCGCACCCTCGGGACCGAAGATGAAGCTGCCCGAGGTGCACGCCCAGACGATCGCGTCGAGCGGCCCGGCCGCGGCGGCGACCCGCCCGGCCGCCTCGGCCAGGACGTCGTCGCCACCGATGTCGAGCAGCGCGTCCTCCCGGTGCGCGTCCACCTTCATCTCCGAGTGGACCAGCGGGAGCCTGCTGCCGTCGGCGAGGAGCCTCTCGGCGCGGGGGTAGTCGTCCTCCGCGGAGTATCCGGGGTACAGGATGCCGACCGTGCTCATGTTGTCGACAATCCTACAGAGACCGGGGTCGCCGCAAGGGGGTCAGCCGACCCGCGAGTAGACGAGCCGCTCGCCGACGCTGCCGGAGCGCCAGACGTCGTGGCAGGCCGCCGCCATCTCCTCCAGCCCCTCGACGATCGTCGCGACGACGTTCCCCGGGACCCAGCCCACGTCGCCGTTGAGCAGCAGGTTGTTCCGGCCGTAGAAGATCGCCAGGTCGATCCCGCCCTGCTCGGCGTCGATGCCCTGGTCGTCCTTGAACGCCGAGTCGAGCATGCCGCCGTGGAAGTCGAAGTAGCAGACGTCGCCCGGGATCGGCGTGACGGTCGGGTTCTCCTGCCCGATCCGCGGGCCGAACCGGGGGACGATCGTGTAGACCTCGTTGCGCGCGTACTTGGCGTGCTGCGCGTCGCCGCCCAGCGGTCCGTCCGCGAGCGCGTCCCACACGGCGGCCGCGGTCCGGGGCGCCTGCTCCTCGAGCAGTTCCGCGGTGCACGCGACGCCGCGCTTCTCGAGCTCGATCCGGATCAGCTTGGCCATCTCACGATCCCTTCGTCACGACGGTGGGGTGGGGAACACTCCGCCGGATAGGCGGATTGTTGACAATCCTAGGTGCGGTTCCTAGCGTGTCAACGCCACCCGCGCTTCCCACCGACAGGATCTCCAGTTGCCGGTTTCCGCAGGTCAGGACCCCATCACCCTCACCGTTCTGCACGGCGGCGAGACCCCGCCCGGGCTGTCGTCGCGGATCGGTGACACGCGTCTCCGCCTCGCCTCGACGCCCGACGAGCTGGCCGCCGCGCTGCCCGGCAGCGACGCGCTGCTCACCTGGGACTTCACTTCCGACGCGGTGAAGCAGGTCTGGACGGAGCAGGGCACGACCGCGCTGCGGTGGGTGCACACCGCGAGCGCCGGTGTCGACCGGGTCGCGTTCCCCGAGCTGCTCGCCGCGCCGGTGACGCTGACCAACTCCCGCGGCGTCTTCGACCGGCCGATGGCGGAGTTCGTGCTGGGCGCGGTGCTCGCCTTCGCCAAGGACACCGCGCGCTCGCTGGCCCTGCAGCGCGAGCGGACCTGGCGGCACCGGGAGACCGAGACGGTCGCCGGCTCGGTCGCGACCGTCGTCGGCAGCGGCCCGATCGGGCACGCCATCGCGGACCTGCTCGGTGCGGTCGGGATGACCGTCCGGCTGGTCGGGCGGCGCGCCGCGGACGGCGTGCACGCGTTCGACGAGCTGCCCGGCCTGCTCCCGGACACCGACCACCTCGTCCTCGCCGCGCCGCTGACCGACGCGACCCGCGGCATGCTGCACCGGGGGACGATCGCGCTGCTGCCCGAACGCGCCCGGGTGATCAACGTCGGCCGCGGCCCGCTGGTCGTGCAGGACGACCTGACCGGGGCGCTGGCCACCGGGCGGCTCGCCGGGGCCGCGCTCGACGTGTTCGAGGTCGAGCCGCTGCCCGCGGACTCGCCGCTGTGGGCGATGGAGAACGTGCTGCTCTCCCCGCACATGTCCGGCGACGTGGTCGGCTGGAAGGACATGCTGGTCGACCTGTTCGCCGACAACCTCGCCCGCTTCACCGATGGCCGCGACCTGCGCAACGTCGTGGACCCCGAACGCGGGTACGTCAGCACCCCGAACACCGCCACCGGAGGGACCTCGTGAGCGAGACGACCGCGGACCTGAGCGCCACCGAGCTGCTCGACGGCTACCGGACCGGCGAGATCTCCCCGGTCCGGGCCACCCGGGACGCGCTGGACCGGATCACCGAACACGACGGCGCGGTCAACGCGTTCTGCCTGGTCGACGCGGACTCCGCGCTCGCCTCGGCCACGGAGTCCGAGGCCCGGTGGCGGGCCGGTACGCCGATCGGGCCGCTGGACGGGGTGCCCACCTCGATCAAGGACATGCTCCTGACGATCGGCTGGCCGACGCGGCGCGGCTCGACGACGACCTCACCCGACGGCCCGTTCGAGGTCGACGGCCCGCCGGTCGCCAGGGTCCGCGCCGCGGGTGCGGTGCTCATCGGCAAGAACACCACCCCGGAGCTGGCCTGGAAGGGGGTCACGGACTCGCCGCTGACCGGCGTCACCACGAACCCGTGGGACCCGGCGCTGACGGCGGGCGGGTCCTCCGGCGGCTCGGCCTCGGCGGTCGGGCTCGGCATGGGCCCGCTGTCGCTGGGCACCGACGCCGGCGGCTCGGTCCGGATCCCGGCCGCGTTCACCGGCACCGTCGCGCACAAGCCGACCTACGGCCGGATCGCGCACTACCCGGGATCAGCGTTCGGCACGCTCGCCCACGTCGGCCCGATGACCCGCACGGTGGCCGACGCCGCGCTGCTCCACGACGTCGTCGCCCAGCCCGACGTCCGTGACCCGTGGGTGTTCGACGTCCCGGCGGAGTCGGCCGTCGAGCGGCTCGCCGGCGGGGCGCGGGGCCTGCGGATCGCGTTCTCCCCGACGCTCGGCTTCGTCGACGTCGACCCGGAGGTCGCCGCGCTGGTCGCGGACGCGGTCGCGGTGTTCGCCCGGGAGCTGGGTGCCACCGTCGAGACGGCCGATCCCGGCTTCGCCGACCCGGTGGAGCCCTTCCACACCCTGTGGTTCGCCGCGGCCGCGAAGTCGCTGGAGCCGATCGGTGCCCGGGCCCGGGAGGCGATGGACCCGGCCCTGGTCGAGATCGCCGAGCAGGGCGCCGCGGTGTCCGCGCTGGACTACCTGGGCGCGATGGCCGTACGCAACGAGCTCGGCACCCTGATGGGTGCCTTCCACGAGACCTACGACCTGCTGCTGACCCCGACCCTGCCGATCACCGCGTTCCCCGGTGGCCGGGAGGTGCCCGAGGGCTGGCACGACCCGCGCTGGACGTCGTGGACGCCGTTCACCTACCCGTTCAACATGACCCAGCAGCCCGCGACGTCGGTGCCGTGCGGGTTCACCTCGGCCGGGCTCCCGGTCGGGCTGCAGGTCGTGGGGCCGCGGCACGCCGACGCGCGGGTGCTGGCCGCCGCGCACGCCTACCAGCGGGCGACGGAGCACCACCTGCGCCGCCCGCCGCTGCTGGGCTGAGCGGGGCGGGTCAGGTCGCGTCGGGGTCGACCGGCGGGCGCTCGCCGGAGGACAGCGGCGGCGCCGGGGGGCTCGGTGCCGGTGGCGCGGCCGGCGGGGTGACCGCGGCGGCCGCGGCCCCGGTGGCGGCGGCCGCCCCCGTGGCGGCCGCCGTTCCGGAGGCGCCGGGTGCGTGGCCGTTCGGTTTGACCGGCTCGTCGTCGGAGAACAGCGACCGGGTGATCGCCCGGCGCGGGTTGAACGAGCGCAGGCTGCGCAGGTCGTCCAGCGGCTGGCGGATCTGGTCGTACTCCGGGCCCAGTTCGTTCTTCAGGTGGTTCTGGGCACCGGTGGCGTAGTCCTTGACCTGACGGATCGCGCTGCCGAGCCAGCGCGCGGCATCCGGCAGGCGTTCCGGGCCCAGGATGAACAGACCCGCCACGATCAGGACGAGGATCTCCGGCATGCCGATGTTCTCGAACACCCGGCCAGAGTACGTCCGGAGGGTGGCGGCGTGCCGGATCGGTACCGCAACGCGACCGGGGCGCCGGATCCTCAGCGCTGCCCGAGCGTCGCCGTCACGGTGAGCGGACGCCCCTGGCGCACCAGCTCGACCGGCACCTGCTCCCCCGGTGCGTGCTCGCGCACCGCGACGACCAGCTCGTCCGCGCCCGCGATCGCCCGGTCCCCGACCCGCACGACGACGTCGCCGTCGGCGATCCCCGCGGCCGCGGCCGGGCCGCCCGCGACGACGTTCTGCACCTGCGCACCGTCGGTGGCGCCGTCGGTCACCGAGCGGGCGTTCACCCCGAGGTCGGCGTGCGCGATCCGGCCGGTCCGGATCAGTTCCTGGGCGATCTGCCGGGCGTCGTCGATCGGGATGGCGAACCCGAGCCCGATCGAGCCGCCCTGCGCACCGGGCTCCGCCGAGCCGGCACTGCGGATGGCGGTGTTGATCCCGACGACCGCCCCGGTCCCGTCGACCAGCGGGCCGCCGGAGTTGCCGGGGTTGATCGCCGCGTCGGTCTGCACGGCGTCGATCACCGCGTCCCCGGCCCCGCCCTCGGGATCGAGCCGGACCGGGCGGTCCACGGCGGAGACGATCCCGGTCGTGACCGTCCCGGCCAGGCCGAACGGCGACCCGATCGCGATCACCGCGTCCCCGACCGCGAGCTCGCCCGAGCGCCCGATCGCGGCGACCGTCGGGTTCGCGACCGGCACCTTGACCACGGCGAGGTCGGTCATGGGATCGGCACCGACGACGGTGGCCGGCAGCCGCGAGCCGTCGGAGAACACGGCCTCGATCGTGCCCTGGCCCGGCCCGGTGGCCGGCGCGACGACGTGGTCGTTGGTGAGGACGTAGCCCTCGGGATCGATGAGGACGCCCGAGCCGTTGCCCGCCTCGTTCCCGACCGCGACCTCCAGCGAGACCACCGACGGCAGCACCCGCCCCGCGACGTCGGGTACCGAGCCCGGCGGTCGCTCCTTCGCCTCCTCGGCGCTGGCGAGCACGGCCCCGGGGCTGGTCAGGGCGCTCGCACCGGAGGCCGTCCAGTGCCCGACGAGGCCGCCGAGCGCCCCGATGCCGAGCGCGACCACCCCGAGCAGCGCGAGCGCGCGGGGCTGCACCCGGTCCCCGAAGAGGACCTCGCGCACGCTGAGCCGGGGACCGGCGGCGCGCGCGGCGGGCGTTCCCGGCTCGGCGTCACCGGGCGGCGGCGCCGCGACGACCGGTGCACCGGGGTTGCGCCAGGGGTCCTCGGCCGACCCACCGGGCCAGAACGGGTCGGTCCCCGCCGGGTCCGGCGGGCCGGACCCGTCCGCCCCCTGCGGGCGCTGCAGGCCATCGGTGCCCGGGTCCGGGCGGCCGAACGCCCTGGCCACGGCGGCGGTCGGCGGCGGGGCGACCGCCGGGGCGGACCGGGCGGTACCGCCGGTGACCGGCGCGAACGAGGTCCCGACACCGGCCGGACGGCCGAACGCGGCCCGCTGCGCCGGGTCGGTGTCCGGGCGCTCCAGGGGGCGCGGCTCCAGCCGGGGCGGGGTGGCGCCGTCGGCAGGGGTGGATGTCTCGGTCATCGGCTCGTCACGCACGGCGCCCCGTCATCCCACAGCACCCGGCCAGCCTGCCGGGCCGGTGGTGAAGTCCCCGTATCGGGCCGGGGTGCTCAGCGGGCCGGGGGCAGGCCAGCGTTGCGGACCGTCGGCAACGGCCCGCCGGACGGGGCGCTGCCCGCACCGGGCGTGGCCGACGCACCCGGTGTGGGCGAGGACGACCGCTGCCGCGGCGCCTGGGTCGGGGTCGCGGCGAACCGGGCGACCGCCGCGGCGCCGGGACCCGCCGGGGCGGGGGTGGCCGGGCTCGCGGCGGGCATGCCGAACGCCAGCGCTCCGAGCGCGATGCCGGACACGGCGGCACCGGTGCCCAGCCGGGTGCGGCGCGACCGCCGGGACCGGCGGTCGCCCCCGGCACCGGCGGGCCGCAGCACCGCGACGAGCTCGCCCTCCGCCGTCAGCGAGAGCCCGGCCGGCGGCGGAGGCAGTTCGGTGTCCTGCGGGATCGCCCGCAACGCGGTCATCAGCGACGGGGGCAGGGTCGGCGCGTCGGCGCCGCGCAGCGCGGAGCGGGCCCGCCGCTGCTCGGCGACCTCGGCCGCGCAGTCCGGGCAGTGCCCGAGGTGCCGGCTGGCCCGGTCGTGCGGGCCGGTGGCCAGCTCGTCGTCGACGAAGGCGACGACCGCCTCGAGCGTCAGGTGGGCCTCCCCCCAGTCCGGGGGGACGACCTGGAAACGCCGTCGCTCGGTCACGACGTCAACTCTGCCACCGGATCGCGGTCGGTTGCCACCGCCTCGTACGCCGCGGCCGCCCGATGCCGTTCGAGCGAGGCCCGCAGCGCCGTCCGCCCGCGGTGGATCCGGCTGCGCACGGTGCCCAGCTTCACCCCGAGCGTCGCGCCGATCTCCTCGTAGGACAGGCCCTCGACGTCGCACAGCACGACCGCGACCCGGAAGTCCGGCGGCAGCTCGTCCAGCGCCGCCTGCAGGTGCGGGTCGAGGTGGTTGATGGCGAACACGGTCTCCGGCTCGGGGCCGCCGCCGGGCAGCCGGTCGGTGTCCTCCGGCAGGCCCTCCATCCGGAGCCGCGCCCGGCGCCGGACCATGTCGAGGAACAGGTTCGTGGTGATGCGGTGCAGCCAGCCCTCGAACGTGCCCGGCCGGTACGAGGCGAGCGAGCGGAACACCCGGATGAACGTCTCCTGGGTGAGGTCCTCGGCGTCGTACTGGTTGCCGGACAGCCGGTAGGCGAGCCGGTAGACCCGGTCGGCGTGCTCCCGGACGACCTCGTCCCAGCTGGGCGGGGTCCAGTCGACACCCTCGCCGGGGCGGGTGCCGGCAGTGACGTCCCCGATCGGGGAGTCGGCGGTACGAGGAGCGGGCATCGGGGCGGGGCACCTCCGTCGGTCGCGGCCGGTCGTGGTGACCCGTGGACCGCGAGTACTGGTTCGTTGCAGTACAGAGTGCCCGCCGACGATGAGGAGCATGTGAAACGGATCTGAGAGAAGTCTGTGAAATCCCCCGCTGCACCGGGCACCGATAATCTTGCGCCATGAGCACCCCCACGGAGGCGGCCGCGTACGCCGACGGGTACCTCCTCGAGGACGACGCACTCGGCGCGGCCCGCGCGCTCGGCGCCGCGGCGGGCGCGCACCCGATCTCGTGCGCCGGTGGCGCCGCGCTGTCCGTGCTGGCCGCGACGGTGTCCGCCCGTGCGGTGGTCGAGGTCGGCACCGGGGCCGGGGTCAGCGGGCTGTACCTGTTGCGCGGCATGGCCGCCGACGGCGTCCTCACCACGATCGACGTCGATCCCGAGCTGCAGCGCTCGGCCCGGCGCACGTTCGTCGGCGCCGGGTACGGCCCCGGGCGGCTGCGCCTGATCAACGGCATGGCGCTGGACGTGCTGCCCCGGCTGACCGACGGCGGGTACGACCTCGTCGTGGCCGACGCCGTGCCCGGCGAGTACCCCGGTTACCTCGCCGAGGCGATCCGGCTGCTCCGGCCGGGCGGGGTGCTGGTCCTGGAGGGCGTCCTCGACGGCGGCCGGGTCGCCGGCGACGGCTCCGGCGACGGCCCGGGAACGGCCGCCCTGCGCGACACCGCCACCCTGGTCCGCGACGACGAGCGGCTGCTCTCCGCCCTGCTGCCGGTGGCGGACGGCATGCTCTGCGCCGTCCGCCGCTGACCTGCCGTCACCGACCCGCCGCTACTGCGCGGTGACGCCCTTGCCGAGCACGACCACGCCCCCGGCCGACACGGTGTAGCGGCTGCGGTCGAGCGCGAGGTCGACGCCGATCAGCGCGCCGTCGGGCACCACGACGTTCTTGTCCAGGATCGCCCGGCGCACCACGGCCCCGCGGCCGACCCGCGCACCCGGCAGGACGACCGAGTCCGACACCTCGGCGCCACCCTGCACGCTGACGTTCGGGCTGATCACCGACCGGCGCACGATCGCGCCGGAGATGATCGTCCCGGCCCCGACGATCGAGTCCTGCGCGATGCCGCCCTCGACGAACTTCGCCGGCGGCAGGGCCGGGGTCGCGGTCCGGATCGGCCAGCGCGAGTTGTAGAGGTTGAAGATCGGGTGCACCGAGACGAGGTCGGTGTGCGCGTCGTAGTACGCGTCGATCGTCCCGACGTCGCGCCAGTAGCCGGCGTCCCGCTCGGTCGCGCCGGGGACGACGTTGTCGGCGAAGTCGTAGACGTGCGCGTCGCCCCGGCCGACCAGCGCCGGGATGATGTCGCCGCCCATGTCGTGGTCGGAGTCGGCGTTCGCCGCGTCCGCCTTCAGCGCCTCGATGAGCGCCTCGGTGGTGAACACGTAGTTGCCCATGGAGGCGAACGTCACGTCCGGGTCGCCGGGCACGTGCGGCGGGTCCGACGGCTTCTCCAGGAACTCGGTGATCCGGCCGGACTCGTCGGAGGCGATGCAGCCGAACGCCTTCGCCTCGGCCCGCGGTACCCGGATCCCGGCGACGGTCACCCCGGCGCCGGACTCGGCGTGCTGGGCGATCATCTGCGCCGGGTCCATCCGGTACACGTGGTCGGCGCCGAAGACGGCGATGTACTCGGGCTGGTCGTCGTAGACCAGGTTGAGGCTCTGGTAGATCGCGTCCGCACTGCCGGTGTACCAGCGGCGCCCGAGCCGCTGCTGGGCCGGGACGGTGGTGATGTACTGGTCCAGCACGCTGGACAGCCGCCAGGTGGTGGAGATGTGCCGGTCCAGCGAGTGCGACTTGTACTGGGTCAGCACGCAGAGCCGGTCCATCCCGGAGTTGACCAGGTTCGAGAGGACGAAGTCGATCAACCGGTAGTTGCCGCCGAACGGGACCGCGGGCTTCGCCCGGTCGGCCGTCAGCGGCCAGAGCCGCTTCCCCTCCCCGCCGGCCAGCACGATGCCGAGAACCTTTCCGGGAAGACGTCCGGGCGCCGTCGGTCGCATGGCGTGAACAGTAGTAGGCGCACGGTGGCAGGGCCATACGCCGGGCGGCGCGGAACGCGACGCCTGCGGCAGGCTCTCGCGTACCGCCCCCCGGACCCAGTAGCGTCACCCGACGTGCGTGCCGGCCTGCTGACCCGTGAGTACCCACCCGCCGTCTACGGAGGTGCCGGAGTCCACGTCGGACACCTCGTCCCGGCACTGCGCGAGCTGGTCGACGTCGACGTCCACTGCTTCGCCGAGCCCGGGATCGACGCCCCCTCCGACGCCCGCGCGCACTCCGCCCCGCCGCTCCCGGACGGTGCGAACGCGGCCCTGACCACGCTCGGTGTCGACCTGTCGATGGCGGCCGAGCTGGAGCGTTGTGACGTGCTCCACTCCCACACCTGGTACGCCAACATGGCCGGGCACGTCGGGGCGCTGCTGCACGGCAGGCCGCACGTGGTGACCGCGCACTCGCTGGAGCCGCTGCGCCCCTGGAAGGCCGAGCAGCTCGGCGGCGGCTACCGGCTCTCGTCCTGGGTGGAGCGCACCGCGTACGAGGCCGCGGACGCGGTGATCGCCGTGTCCCACGGGATGCGCCGCGACGTGCTCGCCGCCTACCCCGCGATCGACCCGGAGCTGGTGCACGTGGTGCACAACGGGATCGACACCGGCTTCTACGCGCCCGATCCGGGGCGCGACGTCCTGGTGGAGAACGGCATCGACCCGGACCGGCCGATCGTCGTGTTCGTCGGGCGGATCACCCGGCAGAAGGGCCTCGGGCACCTGGTCGCCGCCGCGCACCGGTTCGACCCGGCGGCGCAGGTGGTGCTGTGCGCCGGTGCCCCGGACACCGCGGAGATCGCCGCCGAGACCGAGGCCGCGGTGGCCGAGCTGTCGGCGGCGCGCAGCGGCGTGGTGTGGATCCGGCGGATGCTGGCGACGACCGAGGTCCGCCAGCTGCTGTCGGCGGCGACGGTGTTCGTGTGCCCGTCGGTGTACGAGCCGCTGGGCATCGTGAACCTGGAGGCGATGGCCTGCGGCACCGCCGTCGTCGCCTCGGACGTGGGCGGGATCCCGGAGGTCGTCGTCGACGGCGAGACCGGGTTGCTGGCGCACTACGAGCCCGGGGACACCGAGGCCTTCGAGAAGGCGCTGGCGGCGGGGGTCGACGCGCTGGTGGCGGACCCGGAGCGGGCGGCACGGATGGGCGAGCGGGGTCGGGAGCGCGCGATCGCCGAGTTCGCCTGGGCCGAGATGGCCCGGCGGACCGTCGAGGTCTACGAGAGCGTGGTCTGAGGGCAGGATCTGACCGGCCGGCGGGCCGTGTGGTCGGCGCCGCCGGCGGTCGGTCCGGGGAGCGTCAGCCGACGGTCGACTTGAGCGCCTCGCTGAGGTCGGTGGCCTCGTCCGGCGTCATCTCGACGACCAGACGCCCACCGCCCTCGAGCGGGACGCGCATCACGATGCCCCGGCCCTCCTTGGTGACTTCCATGGGCCCGTCGCCGGTGCGGGGCTTCATCGCGGCCATTCGTCGTCCTCCGTCAACATCCGCAACTGTCTTCTCCGCGGGGACGCGCTCGGGGCACGCGCCGTCCGTGGACCACCATTGTCCCCCATCACCGACGGTGAGGTGCAACCGAGGCGATCACGGGTCGGCCGCGATCACCCCGCGATGATCACCGCGTTCACGCAGCGCACCGCAGTGACGACCGTCCGACGTGGTCGGTCGGGGGCCGTTCAGGACCGCCGGGCGGCAAGCCAGCAGTACCCGACGTGGTCGTCGACCAGCCCGGTCGCCTGCATCAGCGCGTAGCACGTCGTGGGGCCCACGAACCGGAAACCGCGCTTCTTGAGCGCCTTCGACAGCGCCGTGGACTCCGGCGTGCTGCCAGGGACGTCGGTGATCCGGGCCGGCCGCGGGTGCCGCGCCGGATCGGGCGCGAACGACGCCAGGAACTCCCCGAGACCGGGGCCCGTCTCCTCCAGGTCGAGCACCGCCCGCGCGTTGGTGACCGCGGACTCGATCTTCGAGCGGTTGCGGACGATGCGGGCGTCGGTGAGCAGCCGGTCGACGTCGGCGGGCCCGAAGGCGGCGACCCGCTCCGGATCGAAACCGGCGAAGACCTCCCGGAACGCCGGGCGTTTGCGCAGGATGACGATCCAGGACAGGCCGGACTGGAAACCCTCCAGGGTCATCCGCTCGAACCAGGCCGCGGTGCCGTGCACCGGGCGGCCCCACTCCTCGTCGTGGTACGCCAGGTAGTCCGGGGCGGAGCCGGCCCAGTCGCAGCGCCGCCGGTCGTCGGCCCCCGGGGCCGCGGGAGCCGTCACCGGTACAGGCCGCCGTCGCGGTGCCGCTGCTCGGTACGGGTCGCCATCGCACGCAGCGACCGGGCCACACCGATCCGCATCGCCGGCCGGACGACGGGCCAGCCCAGCCGGCCCACCGGGCCGAACGGGAGGTCCAGCAGCTCGCTCCACAGGAAGCGGGAGCGGCTCGGGCCCAGTTCGGTCACGGTGAACACCCCGGCCCCGCGGATCACGGCGCCGGTGTGCTCGACGACGATCCGCCGGTCCCCCGCCGATCCCGCCGCCGGCTCGGTCCACTCGGTGACCCGCATGGTGTCGGCGACCCCCACCGGGCCGGCGCCGGTGACCGCGCGCAGCTCGGTGCCGACCGACCGGCCGTCACCCGCGGTGATCCGCACGGTCGTGCCGAGCATCCAGTCGGACTGCCCCTCGAGGTCGGACACGACCGCCCAGAGCACGTCCGCCGGCACCGCCACGTCGATCGGCACGGTCAGTTCGGCCCGCTGCTCAGCCATGCCGGTCCTCCTCGTCGCCGGGGGTCTCCCCGGCGTGGATCCGAGCGATCGTGGTCTCCAGGACGGCGACCCGGTCGGCCAGCTCGTGCCGGTCGGCACGCACCCGGTCCAGCTCACCGGCCAGCCGGTCCAGCGCCCAGTCGACCTCGGCCATCCGGTAGCCCCGCAGGACCTGCTGGAAGCGCAGGTCCCGGACGTCGGTGCCGGAGACCTCGCGGGCCGGCAGCCGGGTCGGCGTGGCGTCCGGTGCGAGCGGTGCCAGCTCCTCGCCCCGGCCGAAGACCGCGGCCGCCAGCACGAAGACGAGCGCCGCCACGACGGCGAGGACGAGCACGTACACGAGCGCGGTCCCCATGCCGCCATCTCATCATGATCCGGCGACGAGGGCGGTCACCCCGCTCGCCCGCGCGCCGGGCGGGATCGGCCCGGCCGGGCCGCCGGACCGGACCGGGCCCGGTGCCGGGCGGTCCACCTGCAGGAGCGGGTGCACGTCGCTGCGCCAGCCCGGGTCGTCGCCGGGCCGTTCCCCGTCCGGGTCGGCGCCCGGTCCGCCGGTGCCGGACCCGGGCCGGAAGCCGATGATCCCGGCCCCGGAGTCGGGGACGCCGCAGCGGTCCAGCGCGGTCGCCAGCACCTCCCGCGAGGTCCGGGCCAGCTCGTGCACCGGGCGGTTGCGGTGCCGTCGCACCCCGAGGTCGGCCTGGGCGATCGCCCCGGTCCCGCGCAGCGCCGCCGTGTCGAGCAGCAACCCGATGTCGACGCCGTACCCGGTCGCGAAGGGCAGCAGGTCCAGCAGCTCGCGGGTGGCCGCGTACTCCCCGCCGAGCGGCTGGCGCACGTGCCGCAGCTCCGGGCGCAGCGCGGCCAGCAGCGGCCGGGCCATGAGCTCGGTGACCCGGCCGCCCTCGTGGCCGGCCGACCCGTCGAGCGGGCGGCGGTGGTAGCCCTTCACCAGTGCCGTGCCCGGCCGCAGCAGCAGCGGCGCCAGCAGCCGCGGGACGACGTCCGGGTGCGGGTCGACGAGATCGGCGTCGAGGAAGCAGACCAGGTCGGACGTGCCGAGCGCGACGACGGCCCGCCACATCGCCTCGCCCTTGCCCGGCAGCACCGGGGCACCCGGGACGGCGTCGGCCCGGTCGAGCACCCGGGCGCCGGCCGCGGCGGCCCGCTCGGCCGTCCGGTCGGTGCTGCCCGAGTCGAGGACCACGAGCTCGTCCACCAGCGGGTGCGGACCCTCGGTGAACCGGACCAGGCCCGCCACCAGCGGGCCGATCGTGCGCTCCTCGTCCAGGGCCGGCAGCACGACCGCGATCCGGCGCCCGGCCTTGCGGGCCACGAGCCGGTCCGGGCTCACGTCAGGGGTCGGGCACACGCGTCGAGGACGGCGCTCACCAGGTCACCCGGGTCACCGGGGCGGACCACCCGCAGCCGGTCCATCATCCGCGGGCCCGCGAATCCCCGGTCGACGAGACCGGTGGCCCAGTCCAGGAGGCCGTCCCAGTGCCCGTCCGGGTCGACGACCACGACCGGCTTGCCGTGCAGCCCGAGCACCCCGGACGACCACACCTCGAACAGCTCCTCGCAGGTGCCGAGGCCACCGGGCAGGGCGACGAACGCGTCCGCCCGCTCCTCCATCAGCCGCTTGCGCTCGCGCATGCTGTCGGTGACGACGAACTCGTCGCTGTCGTGGTCGCCCCACTCCCGGTCGATCATCGACTGCGGCATGATCCCGACCGTCCGCCCGCCCGCGGCGCGCGCACCGGACGCGACCGCGCCCATCATCGACCGGCGCCCGCCGCCGGACACCAGCGTCCAGCCGCGGCCGGCGATCCCGCCGCCGAGGGCCGACGCCAGGTCCAGGTAGTGCGCCGGCACCCCGTCGGAGCTGGCGCAGTAGACGCAGACGGCGAACCCGCCCGGCGCTGCGGACGCTGCGGACATCAGTGGGTCTCCTCCCAGGCGTGGTAGGCCTCCTGCACGACGTCGACCGCGTCGTCGATGTCGTCGGTGAGGTGCAGCAGGTCGAGGTCCTTCGCCGAGACCTTGCCCTCCCGCTGGACGGTCTTGGAGATCCAGTCGTAGAGCCCGCCCCAGTAGTCGGTGCCGAGCAGGACCACCGGGAACTTGGTGACCTTCTTCGTCTGCACCAGGACCAGCGCCTCGAACAGCTCGTCGAGGGTGCCGAACCCGCCAGGCAGGCAGACGAAGGCCTGCGAGTACTTCACGAACATGGTCTTGCGCGCGAAGAAGTAGCGGAAGTTGATCCCGAGGTCGACCCACGGGTTCAGGCCCTGCTCGAACGGCAGCTCGATGCCCAGGCCGACGGACAGGCCACCGGCCTCGGACGCGCCGCGGTTGGCCGCCTCCATCGCACCCGGCCCGCCGCCGGTGATCACGGCGAACCCGGCCCCGGCCAGGCGGGCCCCGAGCTCGCGGCCCAGCTCGTACTCGGCGGAACCGGGTTCGGTCCGGGCCGAACCGAACACGGTCGCCGCCCGGGGCAGCTCGGCGAGCATGCCGAACCCCTCGACGAACTCGGCCTGGATCCGCAGCACCCGCCACGGGTCGGTGTGCACCCAGTCCGCGGGGCCGCGGGAGTCCAGCAGCCGTTGGTCGGTCGTGGTGGGCTCGATGCTGCGGCTGCGGCGCAGCACGACCGGGCCGCGCTGCTTCTCCGGCAGCGCCCGCGGGTCGGCGTTCTCGTCGGCCATGGGCGCCACGGTATTCCGCGGCCGGTACCGCCCGCCGCCGGGATGGCTCAGGGCGCCAGGTAGCCCCGCAGCACGTCGGCGCAGGCGGTGATCGCGGCCTCGGCGACGTGCTCCTCCCTGGTGTGCGCGAGGTTCGGGTCGCCGGGGCCGTAGTTGACCGCCGGGATGCCGAGCGCGGCGAACCGGGAGACGTCGGTCCAGCCGTACTTCGCCCGGGGCACGACACCGGTCGAGCGCACGAACTCCGCCGCGGCCGGCGCGGACAGGCCCGGGAGCGCACCGGGCGAGATGTCGGTGACGGTCAGCTCGAACCCGTCGAAGACCTCGCGGACGTGCGCGACGGCCTGCTCCGCCGTCCGGTCCGGGGCGAAGCGGAAGTTGACCGAGACGACGCACTCGTCCGGGACGACGTTGCCGGCCACCCCGCCGCGGATCCCGACCGCCTGCAGCCCCTCGCGGTAGACGCAGCCGTCGATCTCGACGTCGCGCGCGGTGTAGCCGGCGAACCGGTCGAGGATCTCCCCGGCCCGGTGGATCGCGTTGTCGCCGAGCCACCAGCGGGCCGAGTGCGACCGGCGCCCCGCGGTCCGCAGCTCGCCGCGCATCGTGCCCTGGCAGCCGGCCTCCAGCGTGCCGTCGGTCGGCTCGCCGAGGATCGCGAGGTCCGCGTCGAGCCAGTCCCGGTGCTCGGCCTCGACCCGGCCGAGACCGTTGTGGATGGTGCCGACCTCCTCGCAGTCGTAGAACACGAAGGTCAGGTCGTGGCGCGGCTCGGGGACGGTCGCCGCGAGGTGGGCGAAGATCGCGTCGCCGGACTTCATGTCCGAGGTTCCGCAGCCGTGGATGACGCCGTCGGCGCTGGTGGAGGGCACGTTGTCGGCGATCGGCACGGTGTCGATGTGCCCGGCGAGCACGATCCGGTGCGGGCGGCCGAGCCGGGTGCGGGCCAGCACGGCGTTGCCCGAGCGCAGCACCTCCAGGTGCGGCGCCTGGGTGCGCAGGGCCGCCTCCAGCGCGTCGGCGAGCTCGTCCTCGTGGTGCGAGACGCTCGCGACGTCGACCAGCGCCCGGGTCAGCGTCACCGGGTCGGCGGTCAGGTCGAGCGTGGTCGGGGTCGCGTGCGTGCCTGTCACCCGGGCGACGGTACCCACCGCCGCCGGGCCGTCCCGCCCGGCACGGACGTGGCCCGGCGCACGCCCGGCGACGTGTCCGCGCCCGTCGACGGACCGGTAGGTTCGGCCCCCGTGAGTACCGAGTACCGCCGCGAAGGCGCTTCCGGCACCGGCCTGGCCACCGTCACCACCCCGACCGACGGCTCCGACGGCGTCGTCCTGGACGTCTGGTACCCGGCGCCGGCGATCGCCGGTACCGGTGCGACCGACCCGGCCGAGGAGCTGGCCGCGCTCGCCGGGGCCGACGAGCTGCGCGGGGTGCGCACCGAGGTCGTCCGCACCGAGATCGCCTCGCTGGCCGACGCCCCCGTCGACGCGGCGGACGTCTACCTGCGGCTGCACCTGCTCAGCCACCGCCTGGTGCAGCCGCACCAGGTGAACCTGGAGGGCCAGTTCGGGCTGCTCGCCAACGTCGTCTGGACCAACCACGGCCCGTGCCCGGTCCCCGGCTTCGAGCTGACCCGGGCCCGGCTGCGCGCCCGCGGCCCGGTCACCGTGACCCACGTGGACAAGTTCCCGCGGCTGGTCGACTACGTCGTCCCGTCCGGGGTCCGGATCGGTGACGCCGACCGGGTCCGGCTCGGCGCGCACCTCGCCGAGGGCACGACCGTCATGCACGAGGGCTTCGTCAACTTCAACGCCGGGACGCTCGGCGCCTCGATGGTCGAGGGCCGGATCTCGGCCGGCGTCGTCGTCGGCGACGGCTCCGACGTCGGCGGCGGCGCGTCGATCATGGGCACGCTGTCCGGTGGCGGCAAGGAGGTCATCTCGATCGGCCGCCGGTGCCTGCTGGGCGCGAACGCCGGGCTCGGGATCTCCCTCGGCGACGACTGCGTCATCGAGGCCGGCCTCTACCTCACCGCGGGCACCAAGGTCACGCTCCTGGACGGGACGACGGTCGCGGCCCGCGAGCTGTCCGGCTCCGACGGGCTGCTGCTGCGCCGCAACTCCGTCTCCGGTGCGGTCGAGGCGCTCGCCCGCACCGGCGACGGCATCGCCCTCAACTCCGCGCTGCACGCCAACTGACGCGGTGAGCATGGACGGGGCCCCGCAGCCGCCCGCGAACCTCTACGGCGTCGCCGACCTGGGCGCGCCGGTCACGGCCGGGCCCGGCGAACCGGCCGTGAACCACGTGCGGGCGCTGCTGGACAAGCGGTTGCGGGCGATGCTGCACCACGAGCCGGGTGTCCGGGTGGGTGCCGACATCGAGGAGCTGCACCGGATGCGGGTCGCCGTGCGGCGGATGCGCGCCGCCCTGCGGTCCGCCCGCCCGCTGCTCGACCGGGCCTGGGCCGACGACCTGCGGGCCGAGCTGGGCCGGCTGGGCCGCGCGCTCGGCCCGGTACGGGACCTCGACGTCATGATCGAGCGGCTGCGCACCGAGGTCGCGACGCTGCCGGCCGCCGAGCAGGCCGCCGGGGAACGGCTGGTCGCGGTGCTCGCCGCGGACCGGGTCGCGGCCCGCGCGCAGATGCTCGACGAGCTCGACGCCGACCGGCACGCGACGCTGCGCCGCCGGCTGGTCGAGGCGATCGCGTCGCCGCTGCCGGAACCCCCGGCGGACGAGCCGCGCCCGGCGCTGGCCGACCTCGTCCGTGCCGAGGCCCGCAAGCTCGCCAGGGCCGTGCGCCGGGCCGGGGAGAACCCGCCGGACATGACGCTGCACGACCTGCGGATCCGCACCAAGCGGCTGCGCTACACCGGCGAGCTGGTCGAGCCGGCGATGCGCGACGACCGGGGGCGGCGCACCGCGGAGGCCAAGCGGGTGCGGAAGATGCTGCGCGCGGCCGAGGGCCTGCAGGAGGTGCTGGGCGACCACCAGGACGCCTGCGTCGCCGAGCACCGCATCCGGGCCCTGCTCGACGAGCTCGGCGACACCCCCGACGCGCACGAGGTGTTCGTCGGCGGGCGGCTCGTGGAGCGCGAGCGCACCAGGGCCGAGGCGCTGCGCGCCCGGTGGTGGGACGCCTGGCTGGAGCTCGACCGGCGCTCCGGCGCGCTCTGAGCGGCGGGCCTACTCCCTGCGGTCGCCGATCCACCACACGGCGAGCGCCTGCAGGGCCGCGGCGGCCACGAGGAGCAGGATCGCCGGCGGGTAACCGCCGAGATCGATGAGCAGACCCATGAGCAGCGGGCCGACCCCGGCCGCGAAGTAGCCGATACCGAGCCCGAACCCGCTGACCGCGGCGCTGCGGGCCGGTGTCGGCGTCCGCCAGGCGATCACGGTCAGCCCGAGCGGGAACCCGGCGCCGACGCCGATCCCGACCAGCGTCGCCCACAGCCACGGCAGCGCGCTGCCCGGCGCCGGCAGCAGCAGCGCGCCGAGCGTCCCGGCGGCGCTGCTCAGGACCGTCAGCGCCGCCCAGAACCGCCACCGGTGCCGCCGCTCGGCGGCCGCCGGGAACAGCAGCGCGGCCGGGATCTGCGCGACGCTCCACACCGCCAGCAGCAGCCCGGCGGCCTGCGGCGACCAGCCCTGCTGCTCGTAGTACGGCGGCAGCCAGGTCAGCCAGCCGTAGAAGATCGTCGAGGAGCCGGCCATGTAGCAGGCGATCCGGCGGGCGAGCGGGTCCCGCCACGGACGGGACCGCTCCCCCGCCGGTTCCGGGGCCGGCTCCGCGGCGGGCACCGGTCCGCGCAGCCGGGCCGAGACCGGGATCCAGACCGCCACGGCCAGCACGGCGGGCACCGTCCACACCGCGAGCGAGAACGACCAGCCGCCCAGGGCCACGGCCAGCGGCACCGCGGCCGCCGACGCGACCGTCGCCCCGACCATCATCGAGACGACGTAGGCACCGGTGACCGCGCCGGCCCGCTCCGCGAGGTACTGCTTGACCACCCCGGTCAGCAGCACCCCGGCGACGCCGATCCCCAGCCCGACCAGCACGCTCCCGGCGATCAGTGCGGGGACCGCCGCGACGGCGCGGACCAGGCTCCCCAGCCCGATCGTCGCGACCGCGACGCCGAGCAGCCGTTCCCGGCCGACCCGGGCGGCCACCGTGGCGGCGCCGAACGAGCCGGCCGACATCATCAGCACCGCACCCGCCTGCACGAACCCCGCCGCACCGGATCCGATGCCGAGCTCGGCCCGGGCGGTCTCCAGCAGCGGCGGGTATCCGGCGAGACCGGCCCGCAGGTTCAGTGCGAGCGCGAGCACCCCGGCCAGGACGAGCGCCGGGCGGGGCCCGGCCGGACCGCTGCCGTGCGGCGTGGGTGTCGGCACCGCCATCGGCGCTACTCCTTCGTTCGGCTCACGGTCCGTGTGGTCCGCGCCGGCCGCACGTCTGCGTTGCTCGATGAAACGATCTGCGCGCGCCGGAACGACTCCGCCCCGGCGGACCGGTTCAGGATGCGCCGAGGCGCTCCACCGCGGCGTCGATGCGTTCGTCCGACGCGGTCAGCGCGACCCGGACGTGCCGGGCGCCCGCCGGGCCGTAGAACTCGCCCGGGGTGACCAGGATCCCGAGCCCGGCGAGCCGGTCCACGGTCTCCCGGCAGGGCTCGTCGCCGGTCGCCCACAGGTACAGCCCGGACCGCGAGTGCTCGATCTCCAGGCCCGCCTCGAGCAGGCCGGCCCGCAGGCGGGACCGGCGGCCGTCGTAGCGGGCGGCCTGCTCGGCGACGTGCGCGTCGTCGGAGACCGCGGCCTCGACGGCGGCCTGCACCGGGCGCGAGACGATCATGCCGGCGTGCTTGCGGACCGCGAGCAGCCCGGAGACCAGCTCGGGGTCACCGGTGACGAACCCGGCGCGGTAGCCGGCCAGGTTCGAGATCTTCGACAGCGAGTGCACCGCGATCAGGCCGGTGTGGTCGCCGTCGCTGATCTCCGGGTGCAGCACCGAGCGCGGTGCCGGGTCGGCCTCCCCGGGGAGCCCGAGGTAGCACTCGTCGGACGCGACGACCGCGCCCCGCTCCCGGGCCCACGCCACCACCTTGCGCAGGTGCTCGGGCGGCAGCACCCGCCCGGTGGGGTTCGACGGCGAGTTCAGCCAGACCAGGCGGACCCGGGCCGGGCCGGCGGCGGTCAGCCCGTCGGAACGGACGTGGTCGGCCCCCGCCAACCTGGCCCCCACCTCGTAGGTCGGATAGGCCAGCTCCGGGATCACCACGGTGTCACCGGCGCCGAGTCCCAGCAGCGTCGGCAGCCAGGCGACGAGCTCCTTGGAGCCGATCGTCGGCAGCACCGCGGCCGGGTCGATGCCGGGCACCCCGAACCGCCGGGCCATCGATGCCACGACGGCCTCGCGCAGCGAGGCAGGACCGTGCGCGGTCGGGTAGCCGGGCTCACCCGCCGCCGGACCGGACAGGGCGGCGCGCAGCAGCTCCGGCACCGGGTCGACCGGGGTGCCGACCGACAGGTCGACGAGGCCGCCCGGGTGGGCCTGCGCCCGCTCGCGCGCTCCGGTGAGGGAGTCCCAGGGGAAGTCGGGGAGGGCCGGCCCGCTCACTCGTCGTGTTCCTGCGGCGGCAGGCTCTTCGCCGGCTCGACGTCCATGTCGACCTTGCCGACCTTCGAGGCACCGCCCGGCGAGCCGAGCTCGTCGAAGAAGTCGACGTTCGCCTTGGTGTAGGCGGCCCACTGGTCGGGCACGTCGTCCTCGTAGTAGATGGCCTCCACGGGGCAGACCGGCTCGCAGGCACCGCAGTCGACGCACTCGTCGGGGTGGATGTAGAGCATCCGGCCACCCTCGTAGATGCAGTCCACCGGGCATTCCTCGATGCACGCCTTGTCGAGCAGGTCGACGCAGGGCTCGGCGATCACGTAGGTCACTGTCGGTGGTCCTCCACTCGGGGCGCGAGCCCCCGACGATCATGTGGTGGTGGGGTGCCCGCTCAAACTGGGACTCCCGCAGGTTAACCCGCGGCCCCGGTGAGGGCAGGAGTGAGGTGGTCGGCGCCATGCTGGAGAAAGCCCACGGGAGACGAGTTGCACTCCGGTACCGCATTGCACCCGACGGCTCGACCGGGCCACGGTTCACCGACGCGGTCGGCGAGCTCGCCCCGGACGGGCCGGACGGTGTGATCGTGCACACCCGGTCGGGTCCCGTCCGGGTGGACCGGGACGCCGTCGTCGCCGTGCGGGAGGTGCCACCGGCCCCGGCGCGCCGGGCGTCGCGGGCCGCGGTAGCCCGGCTGGAGCGGTTGCGGTCGGCGGCCTGGCCGGCGCCGGTGCGCCGCGAGCACGGCGGCTGGCTGCTCCGGTCCGCCGGCGGCTGGTCCAAGCGCGCGAACTCGGCGCTGGCGCTGGCCGATCCCGGCAGCACGGTCGCCGGGGCCCTCGCCGCGGTGACCCGGTTCGCCGAGGAGCACGGCATCGAGCCGCTCGTCCAGGCACCCGTCGGTTCGCCGTGGTCGAACCGGGTACTGGAGGAGGGCTGGGCCGTCCGCGCGGACCCGGGTGAGTGCCTGGTCCTGGTGGCGGCGATCGACGACGTCCTGCCGCCCGGCACCGCCGCGGCCGACCTGCCGCCGGAACCCCCGGCAGCCTGGTGGTCGGTGTTCGGCGAACCGGTCCCGGCGCCGGGGTCGATGGCGCGGGCGGTCCTCGTCCCGGAACCGGGTCCCGGCGGCCCGCTGCTCGGGTTCGGCACGACCGTCTCCGAGACCGGTGGGACGACCGGCGCGGTGAGTGCGGCGATCGTGGCCGATCACGTCTACGTCGCGCGCCTGCAGGTGCGGGAGTCCCACCGGCGGCGCGGGATCGGCGCGACACTGATGCGCGACGCCCTGGCCTGGGCCCGGACCAGGGGTGCCCGGCACGCGACCCTCGACGTGACCGCGGACAACGCCCCCGCCAGGGCCCTCTACGCCCACGACGGCTGGACCGAGCACCACCGCTACCACTACCTGGCCCCGCCCCGTTGACCGCGCTCCCTCGCCCCGCCCCTCGTCGCAGCGGTTCGGTTCCCACCCGTGCCGTTCGCCCCAGTGGCCTCACGCGCCCCGAACCGGACGGCACTCATGGAGCTTCGGCCTCGTGAGGCGAGGCTGAAGCTCCATGAATGGAGAAAGGGAGGGGAGAGGAGAGGGGCGGGGGGCGGGGTCAGGGGGGTGGTCAGGCCCTTGCTCGTCAGCCAGGTCCGGCCGAGTTTCGCGGCGCGTTTCAGGCCGGACCACTCGCCCAGGTACTTCCCCACCACCCCGACGACCGGGAGCAGCCCGAGCCACTGGTGGTAGAAGCGGCCGTGCGGGCGCTTGTCCAGCTCCTCCTCCACCGACCACAGGGCCCGGCCGAGGCGCCAGACCGCGGTGCCGACCTTGCGCAGGGCCGCGCGCGCACCACCGCCGCGCAGGTCGCCGGTGATCTCGGCGGCGCGGGCGTCGGCCGCGGCGTCCTCCTCGGCGGTGAGCGTCCGCTCGCCCAGTGCCAGCTCGCGGTCGAAGAGGACCGAGGCCAGCAGCTCCACGAGCCGGTCCTCGTCGGTCACGCCGTGCTCACCGGCGATCGCCACCAGCAGCAGCCCCTCCCCCGCCGCGCCGACGGCGTCGGACACCGGCAGCGTCCTGGCCAGCGCGCCGCCGAGGCCGGGGATCGCCGCGATCAGGGTGGTGAACCGGCCGACCCGGTAGACCCACCAGTGGGTGCGGGCGTCGACGTCCATCCGGGCCCACGCCGCGGTGCCGGGGACCTGGACCGACGCGAGCGCGTCGAGGATCCGGTCGGCCAGCGAACGCTCCTCCGGCGACGCCTGGTCCGGGGTGTCTGCGCCGGGCGTCACCCGCGACCGCAGGCCGAACGGGTCCGCCTCGCGCAGCCCGGCCAGCACCGGGCGGGTCGCACGGACGAACGGGCGCAGCACGCGGACCAGGTCGTCGTCGGGGACCTGGAGCACTCAGACCACCCGCCGCGACCGGTCACCGGCCAGGCCGTCGACGGCCCGCCGGAACGACACGACACCGACCCCGGCGCCCGCGACGAGCAGCAGCAACGACTGCCAGTTCGCCGGGAGCAGGATGTCGCCGCCGGGGCCGAACATGCCGAGCACGAGGATCGAGACGAACCACAGCAGCACCGGGGCCGCGGCGCCGAGGGCCGTCGGGGAGATCTCGGTCACCGTGGTGCGCACCAGCCAGGGCAGCGACACCAGCACGACGACCGTCCCCACCGGCACCGGAACGGGTCCGATGTAGAGCATCTGGAACATCAGCTCGAACGCCGCGAGCAGCACCGAGAGCACCACGAGCAGTGCGGCGAACGGCAGCCGCGTCGGATCGGTCACGTCTCCACCCCTTCGAACAGGTCCGTCTCCGAGGTACCCGGTTCCGCGCCGTCCAGAACGAACTCCTCGACACCGAGCAGCGGCTGCACGATGCCGTTGCTCATCGCGAACGCCGTCCAGCCACCGCCGCAGCGGACGTCGATCTGCGTGGCGTGCGCCCGCATCGCCGCGATCCGCTCGTCGTCGTGGGCGGAGACGTCGACCCGGGTGGTGACGGCGCCGGCGTCGTGTCCGGGGTGCTCGTCCGGCTCCGGCCAGCGCAGCCCGGTCCGGCCGGGGTCGTCACCGCAGGCGTCGAGCAGCTCGGCGAGGCCCTCGTCGAGCAGCTCGGTCGAGCGGACGGCGAAGTACAGCTTCGCGACGACGTCCGGGCGCGCCTTCGCGGCGGCGGCGGTCAGCTCGTGCGCGCGGACGTGGTCGGGGTGCCCGTAGGTCCCGTCGGCGGCGTAGGAGACGAGCACCTGCGGGCGGACGGCGTCGATCACGTCGAGCAGCTGGGCCAGCTGGGTGCCGAAGACGTCCGGCCGGGCGAACGCCCGCGGGTGCAGCTCCGCGGGCAGCGCGGCCCGGGTGCCGTGCCCGGCGAGCACCATGCCGGTGTCGCGCCAGCGTCCGGTCCCGCCGAGGTAGTGGTGCTCCGGGCCACCGAGGGCGGCGAGCGCGGCGTCCAGCTCGCGGGTCCGGTAGCCGCCGAGCTGGTCGCCCCGGTCCGGGGCGAGCTGGGCGAGCTCCGGCGGGATGACCTCGCCCTCCTCGCCGAGCGTGCAGGTGACGACCGTGACGCCGGTGTCGGCCTCGGCGGTGTAGCGGGCGATCGTGCCGCCGCTGGTCAGGGTCTCGTCGTCCGGGTGGGCGTGTACGAGCATCAGGCGGCGCGCGGGGGACACCGGAGGAGCTTACGAGGCGGTGGCCGGCCGGGCCGCGACCGAGGTCGGCAGGGCGAACGCCGCGGCCTCGCCGGTCGCCGGGGCGGCCGGGACCGACGCGCCGGTCAGCGGGACGGTCGGCACCGCCGTCGACGCCAGCCCGGCGGGCTCGGCCCCGGAGCGGACGAGCAGGTCCCCCAGCGCGGCGATCATCGCGCCGTTGTCGGTGCACAGCCGCGGCGCAGGGACCCGCAGGGTGATGCCGGCACCGGCGCAGGCCCGCTCCATCTCCGTGCGCAGCACCCGGTTCGCCGCCACCCCGCCGACCATCAGCAGCGTGTCGGCACCGCGTTCGCGGCAGGCCCGCAACGCCTTGCGCACCAGCACGTCCACGACGGCCATCTGGAACGACGCCGCGACGTCGGCGGTCCCGACCGCGCGGCCGGCGTCCTGGGCCGACTCGACGTGCCGGGCGACGGCCGTCTTCAGCCCGGAGAAGGAGAAGCCGAACGCCGCGTCCCGTGGCCCGGTCATCGGCCGCGGGAAGGCGATCGCCGCGGGGTCGCCGTCGAGCGCGGCCCGGGAGACCGACGGCCCGCCGGGATACGGGAGCCCCAGCAGCCGAGCGACCTTGTCGAAGGCCTCCCCCGCCGCGTCGTCGACGGTGTCGCCGAGGTGCTCCACCGGGTCCCGCGCGAGATCACCCAGCGCGAGCAGCGAGGTGTGCCCGCCGGAGACGATCAGGCAGACGCACCGCGGCGGCAACGGCCCGTGCTCCAGCACGTCGACGGCGGCGTGCCCGGCGAGGTGGTGCACCCCGTACAGCGGGACGTCCAGCGCCGCCGCGTAGGCCTTGGCCGCCGCGACCCCGACGTGCAGCGCCGGGGACAGCCCGGGCCCGGCCGTGACGGCGACCGCGTCGACGTCGGCCAGCGACACCCCGGCGGCGTCGACGGCGGCGCGCACCATCGGCGTCACGGCGCTGACGTGGGCCCGCGCCGCGATCTCCGGGACGACACCGCCGAAGCGGGTGTGCTCGTCCGCCGACGAGGCGAGGCCCTCACCGAGCAGCACGCCGTCCCGGACGAGCCCGGCCCCGGTCTCGTCGCACGACGTCTCGATCCCCAGTACCAGCGACACGCCGGGGATTGTCCCACCGGCCGGGAACGGCAGCGCAGGGCCGTGTCCCGCGGGGCGGCCGGCCACGGTGCCGGGTCCTGCCGGGTCACCCGGCTGCCGGGCCCGGAGCCACCATCGCGGGACGCCCGCCCGGGCGGTGCTCACACCCCGGCGAAGTGGCACGCCACCCGGTGCGACACGTCCGTCCCGGCCCGCAGCACCGGCCGCTCCTCCACGCACCGCCGCCGGTCGGTCCCGTCCAGCTGCGGCAGCTTCTGGCACCGGGTCCGAAACCGGCAGCCCGACGGCGGATCGGCCGGGTCGGGCACGTCCCCGCCGAGCACGATCCGCTCCCGCTCCCGTTCCGCGCGCGGGTCCGGGACCGGGGCCGCCGAGATCAGCGCGCGGGTGTAGGGGTGGCGGGGGTCGGCGAACAGGTCGTCCCGGCCGGCCGTCTCGACGATCTCGCCGAGGTACATGACCGCGACCCGGTCCGCGACGTGGCGCACCACGGACAGGTCGTGGGTGATGAACAGGTAGCCGAGGCCGGCGTCGCGCTGCAGCTGCTCCAGCAGGTTCAGCACCTGGGCCCGGACGGAGACGTCCAGCGCGGAGACCGGCTCGTCGAGCACCACGAACGACGGGTCGAGCGCGATCGCCCTGGCGATGCCGACCCGCTGCAACTGCCCGCCGGACAGCTCGTGCGGGTACCGGCCGGCGTGCTCGGCGGCGAGGCCGACCGTCTCCAGCAGGTCCGGGACCGTCGACGCGGTCGGCTGGCCGCCGAGCAGGGTGTACTTCTCGGCGAGGATCGCGCCGACCGTCATCCGCGGGTTGAGCGATCCGGACGGGTCCTGGAACACGATCTGCATGTCCGCCCGGGCCCGGCGCAGCTCGTCCCGGGACAGTGCGGTCACCTCGCGGTCGCCGACGCGCACGGTGCCCGACGTCGGCTCCAGCAGCCGGAGGATCGCCCTCGCGGTGGTCGACTTGCCGCAGCCGGACTCGCCGACGAGGGCCAGCGTCTCCCCCGCGCCGATCTCCAGGTCGATCCCGTCGACGGCCCGTACGACGCCGGCCGGCCGCCGGAACGCCCGCCCGCCGCGGACCGGGAAGGTCCTGGTGAGGCCCCGGACCTCGAGCACGGCCCGCTCCGCGACGGCGCCGGGCGCGACCACGGGCTCCGCTTCCGCGGCCACGGCGGCCACGCGGACGCCCGGCACGGACTGTTCCAGGGCCGGTTCCACCGGGGTCGCGACGGCGGCCGCCACCCGGTCGGTGTGCCGGCAGGCGTGCCGGTGCCCCGAGCGCCCGGCCGGCCCGACGAGCGGGGGCACCGTGTCCGTGCACTCCGCCGTCGCGAACCGGCAGCGCGGATGGAACGCGCAGCCCGGCGGGAGGTGCGCCGGGTCCGGCGGCCGGCCGGGGATCGGCTCCAGCTTCGCCGGGCGGGCCCGGTCGATCCGGGACAGCGCGGCGAGCAGGCCGTGGGTGTAGGCGTGCCGGGGCTCGGCGAAGATCTCCTCGCAGGGCGCGGTCTCGACCACCCGCCCGCCGTACATGACGACGATCCGGTCGGCGTGCGCGGCGACCAGCCCGAGGTCGTGGGTGATCAGGACGATCGCGGTGCCGCGCCGGTCCTGCAGCCGCGCCAGCAGGTCCATGATCTGGGCCTGGACCGTCACGTCGAGCGCCGTCGTCGGTTCGTCGGCGATGAGCACCTTCGGGTCGTTGGCCAGCGCCGTCGCGATCAGGACGCGTTGCCGCATGCCGCCGGAGAACTCGTGCGGGTACTGCCGCGACCGGGTCGCGGGATCGGCGATACCGACCTCACCGAGCAGGTCGACGGCCCGGCGGCGGGCGGCCGCCCGGCCGGTGCCGCGGTCGTGCGCCCGGATCGCCTCGGCGATCTGGTCACCGACGGTGTACACCGGGTTGAGCGCGGTCAGCGGGTCCTGGACGACCATCGCCACCTCCGCCCCGCGCACCTCGCGCCGGCGGGCCTCGGGCAGCGTCAGCAGCGAGCGTCCCTGGAGCAGGACCTCCCCGCCGGCCACGGTCGCCGAGGGCGGGACGAGCCCGAGCAGGCTCAGCGCCGACACCGACTTGCCCGATCCGGACTCGCCGACGATCGCGAGTGTCTCCCCGCGGTCCACGTGCCAGCTCACGCCGTTCACCGCGCGGACCGGGTCCGAGCCGCCACCGAAGTGGACGTGCAGGTCGCGGACCTCGAGCAGATGCTCGCTCAGCGTCGTCACCCCCGTCGAGGACACGACACCCCCGGCCGCTCCTCCGGACGAGGGTAGTTCCCGGTCCCGTGATGACGTCCCGCGCGATTCCCGCAATGATCGCCACGGTGCGTACGTGCGCGATAACGTGCAGCAGCCTCTGGACGTCCGCGCAATTAAACTGTTACACCCGTACCACTTCTGGACGGTTACTGTCCGGGAAACCAGTGTTCGTCCCCCGGCCGTCCCCACCCACACGGCGGCCCCACCGAAGTGGAACCTGATGCGATCACGCAGAGTAGCGGCGCTCCTCGCGCTCTCCCTGTCCACCACGCTCGTGCTCAGTGCCTGTGGCGGGGGCGGAGGTGGCGAGGCCGCGGACGGCGGGGCCGCCACGGTCTCCGTCTTCGGGACCGAGCCGGAGAACACCCTGATCCCCGGCAACACCAACGAGACCGGCGGCGGCAAGATCGTCGACGCGATGTGGGACGGGCTGGTCGACTACTCCGCCGACGGCACCGTGTCCAACCTCGTCGCGCAGTCGATCGAGACGACCGACTCGAAGACGTTCACCATCACGCTGAACGAGGGCTGGACGTTCCACGACGGCACCCCGGTGCTGGCGAAGAACTTCGTCGACGCCTGGAACTACACCGCCTACAGCCCGAACGGCCTGGCGAACGCGAGCTTCTTCGCCAACGTCGCCGGCTACGCCGACGTGCACCCGGCGGACGAGAACGCCCAGCCCACGGCGCAGACCATGTCCGGGCTGAAGGTCGTCGACGACCGCACGTTCACCGTCGAGCTGTCCGGCCCGTCGGCGATCTTCCCGACGACGCTGGGCTACACGGTCTTCTACCCGCTGCCCGACTCGTTCTTCGCCGACCGCGCCGCGTTCGAGCAGAACCCGATCGGCAACGGCGCGTTCCGCTACGAGTCCCGCCAGCCGAACCAGAACGTGATGCTGACCCGCTACGACCAGTACGCCGGGCCGCAGAAGCCCAGCATCGGCGGCGTCGAGTTCCGGATCTACGGCGACAGCCAGGCCGCCTACCAGGACGTCGTGAGCGGCAACCTCGACTTCCTCGACACGATCCCCGGCTCCTTCCTGGTCGACGACCTGTACAAGACCGACCTGCCCGAGCGCAGCGGCTCCCAGCCGTACCAGTCGATCAACACCATGTCGTTCCCGCTCTACGACCAGCGGTACTCCGACGTGCGGCTGCGCCAGGCCATCTCGATGGCCGTCGACCGCCAGGCGATCGCGGACACCGTGTACAGCGGCTCGGTCGAGCCGGCCGACGGCTTCGTCCCGCGCAACGTCCCGGGCCGCGCCGAGAACCAGTGCGGCGAGCTCTGCACCTTCCAGCCCGAGAAGGCCAAGCAGCTGTTCACCGAGTCCGGGTTCACCGGGCCGATCGAGCTGATCTCCAACGTCGACTCCGCGATCAACCAGGAGTGGATGCAGGCCGCCTGCGTCAGCATCACCAACGCGCTGGGCGCCGAGTGCCGGTTCGTGCCGGTGCCGACGTTCGCCGAGTTCCTGACCCAGCGTGACCAGGAAGAGCTGACCGGCATCTTCCGGACCGGCTGGATCGCGGACTACCCGTCGATCGAGAACTTCCTCAACCCGATCTACCGGGTCGGCGGCGCCGCCAACGACGCCAAGTACAACAGCCCGCAGTTCGAGCAGCTGATGGCCCGCGGCGACACCGCCCCGACGCTGCCCGAGGCCGAGGCGGCCTGGCAGGAGGCCGAGCGCCAGCTGGTGAAGGACATGCCGTCGGTGCCGATCAACGACCAGTCCGCGCAGTTCGGCTGGTCCGAGCGGCTGCAGAACGCGCAGCTCAGCTTCCGCCGCGAGCTGGACCTCAGCACGGTGACCGTCACCGAGTAGGCCCGGTCGCGCCGTCGGCGCCCGACTCACACCGGCGGCCGGGCCACCAGCCCGGCCGCCGGTCCGTGCGTGGTGCGGCCCACCGGCCGCACCCGATGACCCGGAGGTGAACCGTGGGACGGTATGTCCTGCGACGACTCCTGCAGCTGGTGCCGGTCTTCCTCGGCACCACGTTCCTGATCTACATGCTGGTCTGGGCCGTCCCCGGCGACCCGCTGGCCGGCAAGTGCGGCGCGCGTGCGTGCCCGGAGTCCTACGTCGCGGCCGTCGAGGCCGAGTACGGGCTCGACCAGCCCGTGATCATCCAGTACTTCAACTACCTCGGGAACCTGCTGACCGGTGACTTCGGCCAGACGTTCTCCGGCATCTCGGTCAGCGAGCTGATCGCCGACGCCTACCCGGTCACGATCCGGCTGGCCATCATGGCCCTGCTCATCCAGTCGGTCATCGGGCTCACCGCCGGGGTGCTCTCCGGCCTGCGCCCGGGCGGCTACGTCGACAACGTCGTGCTCGCCTCGACGCTGTTCCTCGTCGCGGTCCCGGTGTTCGTGACCGGCTACGTGCTGCAGACCGTCCTCGGCCTGCGGCTGGGGATCATCTCGCCGACGGTCTCCTCCAGCGCGAGCTGGAGTGAGCTGATCGTCCCGGGCTACGTGCTGGGCAGCCTGTCCATGGCCTACGTGGCCCGGCTGACCCGGACCTCGATCGCCGAGAACATGCGGGCCGACTACGTCCGCACCGCGGTCGCCAAGGGGCTGAGCCGGCGCCGCGTGGTCGGCGTGCACCTGCTGCGGAACTCGGCGATCCCGGTCGTCACGTTCCTCGGCGCCGACTTCGGCTCGCTGATGGCCGGGGCCATCGTCACCGAGGGCATCTTCAACATCCGCGGCATCGGCGGGCTGGTCTTCGAGGCCATCCAGTCGGTCGAGGGGGTGATCGTCACCGGCGTCGTGGTCCTGCTGGTGCTGGTCTACCTGCTCGTCAACCTGCTCGTGGACGTCGCCTACGCCCTCCTCGATCCAAGGATCCGCCTTGACTGACCCGAACACCGTCGCGACGGCTCAGCCCGTCGCCGCGAGCGGCGCAGGCGACTCCGTCGGCCCGGCCGCCACCACCACAGCGACCCGCAGTCTCACCGCCGACGCCTGGTACGAACTGCGGCGCCGGCCCGTCTTCATCGTCGCCGCGTCCCTGATCGCCGTCCTGCTGGTGCTCGCGGCCTTCCCTCAGCTGTTCACCTCGGTCGACCCGACGGTCGGCGACCTGTCCCGGGCCCGCCAGGACCCGTCCGCCGAGGCCTGGTTCGGCTACGACAACCTCGGCCGCGACGTCTTCGCCCGCACCATCTACGGCACCCGGGTGTCGATCATCGTCGGCGTGCTCGCCACCACGCTCACCGTCGTGCTCGGCGCCATCATCGGCCTGATCGCCGGCTTCTCCGGCGGCTGGGTCGACACGGTGCTGTCCCGGGTCGCCGACGTCTTCTTCGGCGTGCCGTTCGTGCTCGGCGGCATCATCGTCCTGTCGACCTTCCGCAACTCGGTCGGCGGCGGCGTGATCGGCATCAGCACGCTCGTCATCGTGACCATCGCGCTGCTGTCCTGGCCGGTCTCGATGCGGATCATGCGCTCGGCCGCCATCGCCGCGCGCAGCCAGGACTACGTCAAGGCCGCACGCGGGCTCGGTGCGAGCCCGTGGCGGATCATCGTCAAGCACATGCTGCCGAACACCATCGCCCCGGTGCTGGTGTACGCGACGATCGCACTGGGCGCGTTCATCGGCGTCGAGGCGACGCTGTCGTACCTCGGCATCGGCCTGCGCGACCCCGTCGTCTCCTGGGGCGTGATGATCAGCGAGGCGCAGAGCTTCATCCGCACCTCACCGCACCTGCTCCTGTTCCCCGGCGCGTTCCTCGTCGTGACCGTGCTGGCGTTCGTGCTGCTCGGTGACGCGGTGCGCGACGCCTTCGACCCGAAGGGACGCTGATGAGCGCGCAGCAGAGTGCGCCGCACACGACCCCCGTTCCGGACGGCGCGTCCCCGCCGCTGCTGGAGGTCGAGGACCTGCACGTCGAGTTCCACACCCGCGACGGGGTGGCGACCGTGCTGAACGGCGTGAGCTACCACGTCGGCGCCGGGGAGACGCTCGCCGTGCTGGGCGAGTCCGGCTCCGGCAAGTCGGTCACCGCGAACACGGTGATGGGCATCCTGCCCGTGCCACCGGCGAAGGTGACCGCGGGCGCGATCCGCTACCGCGGCGAGGACCTGCTCACCGCGAGCGACGAGCGGCGCCGCGACCTGCGCGGCGAGCACATCGCGATGATCTTCCAGGACGCGCTGTCCGCGCTGAACCCGGTGTTCACCGTCGGGTTCCAGATCGCCGAGCAGCTGCGCACCCGCCGGGGCATGAGCAAGCGCGACGCCCGGGCCAGGGCCGTCGAGCTGCTGGACATGGTCGGGATCCCCGGCGCCAAGCAGCGGATCACCAGCTTCCCGCACGAGTTCTCCGGCGGGATGCGGCAGCGCGTCATGATCGCGATGTCGCTGGCGCTGGACCCGGACGTGCTGATCGCCGACGAGCCGACCACCGCCCTGGACGTCACCGTGCAGGCCCAGATCATGGACCTGCTCTCGGAGATCCAGCGCGAGCGGGAGATGGGGCTGATCCTCATCACCCACGACCTGGGCGTCGTCGCCGAGGTCGCCGACCGGATCGCGGTGATGTACGCGGGCCGGATCGTGGAGCAGGCCGGGGTGCACGAGCTGTACGCGAAGCCCTGCCACCCCTACACCGAGGCGCTGCTGGCCTCGATCCCGCGGCTGGACACCAAGGGCACCGAGCTGCGGGCGATCAGCGGCCTGCCGCCGACACTGACCCGGATCCCGAGCGGCTGCCCGTTCCACCCGCGCTGCCCGCGCGCGGCGGACAGCTGCCGGGAGATCGACCCGCCGCTGCTGGCGCTGCCCGGTGGGCGTGCCTCGGCGTGCCTGTTCGCCGAGGAGCTGGCCGGACGATGAGCACCCCCGAACCGACCGCGACACCCCACCACGACACCGCCGCCCGTCCCACCGGGGAGCCGATCCTCGAGGTCGACGGCCTGGTCAAGCACTTCCCGGTCAAGATCGGTGCGGTCGTCAAGCGCACCGTCGGGCACGTCAAGGCCGTGGACGGGGTCTCGTTCACCCTGAACAAGGGCGAGACGCTCGGCGTCGTCGGCGAGTCCGGCTGCGGCAAGTCGACGCTGGCCCAGGTCCTGATGCGGCTGGAGCCGCCGACCGCCGGGTCGGTCCGCTTCCACGGCGAGGACATCTTCGGCAAGCGCGGGGCCGAGTTGAAGGCGCTGCGCCGCCAGATGCAGATCGTGCTGCAGGACCCGTACACCTCGCTCAACCCGCGGATGACGGTCGCCGACATCATCGGCGAGCCCTTCGAGATCCACCCCGAGGTGGCGCCGAAGGGCGACCGGCAGGCCAAGGTGCAGGAGCTGCTCGACGTCGTCGGGCTCAACCCCGACTTCGTCAACCGCTACCCGCACCAGTTCTCCGGCGGTCAGCGCCAGCGGATCGGGATCGCCAGGGCGCTCGCGCTGCGCCCCGAGGTGATCATCTGTGACGAGCCGGTGTCGGCACTGGACGTCTCGATCCAGGCGCAGGTGATGAACCTGCTGGGGACGCTGCAGCGCGAGTTCGGCCTGTCCTACATCTTCATCGCCCACGACCTGTCGGTCGTGCGGCACCTGTCGGACCGGGTCGGCGTGATGTACCTGGGGAAGATGGTGGAGCTCGGCACCGAGGACGAGATCTACGCCCGGGCGGCGCACCCGTACACCCAGGCGCTGCTGTCCGCGGTCCCGGTACCGGACCCCGGTGCCCGGGAGGCACGGGCCCGGATCCGGCTCACCGGCGACGTCCCCAGCCCGGTGGACCCGCCCAGCGGCTGCCGGTTCCGCACGCGGTGCTGGAAGGCGACCGAGATCTGCTCCACCGAGGAGCCGCTGCTGCAGGTCCGTTCCGGCGGCGGGGGCCACCTGTCCGCGTGTCACCACGCGCACGCGGAGAACCTGCTCCCCGGCTGAGCGCACGCGTACTCCGGTGTGGTGGCCGGGCGAGGGGCCACCACACCGGGCGGGCTCAGTTGCCGGGATCCCCCGGCTGCTTCGAGATCTTCTCCTCGGCCGAGCCCTCCGGCTCCGCCCAGGTGCGGGCGCTGCTCATCGGGCCGGTCCGGATCGGGCCGGGGGTCACCCGCGTCGCGGCGTCGGTCTCCCGGCTGCTGACGACGAGCCCCTGGGGCTGGTACAGCGGCAGCGCCGGGAGCTGGCGCCACAGCACCCGCTCGGCCTCGGCCACCCGGGCGGGGTCGGCCGGCCCGGTCAGCAGCTCGTCGAGCAACGGCTGCAGGGTCGGGAAGCACGACATCCCCGGCAGGTCCTCGGGCACGTCCTCGGGCGGGCAGCCGTAGTCCGACCCCAGGCGGGGCCCGATCGCCCCGTACGCCGGACGGGACGCCACCAGGACGTCGACCGGCACGGCCGAGCCGTCCTCGGGGCCGTTCGTCGGCGTCGCGGACGTCATGGGGGTCCCGGACGTCGGGGCGGCCGGTGCGGGGGTCGCGGGCGGGGCGCCGCCGGGGGCGGGGGTGGTGCTCGGTGCGCCGGGCACCGCGCTCGGGGTGGGCGTCGTCGGTGCGACGCTCGCGCTGGTCAGCAGCTCCCGTCCGGAGGGGGCGACGATCGTGGCGCCGATCCCGCCGGCCCGCAGCTGCTCGGCGACGACCCGGGCGATCTCCACGTCCTCGGTCCGCTCGGATCCGGCGCCGACCACCACCGACAGCGGGCGGCCGCCGAGGGTCCACCGGTCGTCGGCACCGCGGACGTAGCCGGCCTCGGTGAACGCCCGCTGCGCCGCCGCCGGATCCGGCCGCGCCGGGGCACCCGGCGGGGCCGACGGGGTGTACCCCGCGTCGGACGGGGCGAGGCCGAACGCGTCGACCTGCGCCGCGTCCGGGTTGACCCGCTGCCGGACGGCGGCGCGGTCCAGCACCGCCGCGAGGCCCTCACGCACCCGCGGGTCGGCCAGCGGGCCGTCCTGGGTGCGGAACGCCAGCTGCTGCACCGACGGCCGTGGTGCCCGCTGGACCTTCGGGGGCTCCGCCGAGCCGGCGAGCACGTCGAGCGCCCGGGTGATCTCCGGACGGGCGTCGGGCAGCGCGAGGTCGACGCCCTGGCTCTCCAGCGCCGTCGGGAGCGTGTTCGCCGGGATGGTCCGCAGGATCATCTCGTCCAGGACGGCCGAGGTGTCCCAGTACGGGTCGTTACGGACCAGCAGCACCTCGCCGCGCAGCCGGTCGACCTGCATCAGCCGGAACGGGCCGCCGGAGGCGGGTACCCCGTTCGCGAACGGCGCGGTCCAGCCACCCGGCGCGTCCTTCAGCAGGTGCGCGGGCAGCAGGTTGTCGAACAGCTCCTGCCAGTGCGGGTAGGGCTCGCGGAAGACGACGTCGACGGCCTTGCCCGCGGCCCGTGACCGTACGTCGGTGATCTCGCGGTAGCCGGCCGCGCCGATGGTGTTCGGCTGGCTGCGCATCTGGTCGGCGAGGTAGACGAAGTCCTCGGCGGCGATCGGTGCGCCGGTGGACCAGCCCGCCTCGACGTTGAGCTCGTAGCTGACCGTGAACGGGCTCTGCGAGGTGACCGTCGCCGACGTCGCGACGGTCCGGTCGAGCTGCAGGTTCCCCTGCGCGTCCGGCCGGAACACCGACGGCAGCGCGAGCGCGGCGATCGCCGTGGTCGCGGTCGACTGGTCCGAGCGCAGGTGCGGGTTGAACCCGGCACCCAGCTCGTCGATGCCGGCCACCACCCGGCTCGGGGCGGTGACCGGCTCGGTCGGCTGGTCGATGTCCGGCGGCGGGGCCGGCTGCGGGTCCGCGGAGCACGCGGTCAGCCCCAGCAGCCCCGCCAACAGCAGGGCGGGGAGCGCCCGGATTCCTCGACGTGCTCTCACGGTCGCAGTATCCCCGTCCCGTTCACCGGCCCCGCCGGACGGGGTCCGCCCGGCTCACTTCGCCGCGTTCGCCGCCGCCTTCGCCCGCGAGCGGGCGCGGGCCCGCAGGTTCGGGTCCAGCTCGATCTTGCGGATCCGGACGTTCTGCGGGGTGATCTCGACGCACTCGTCGGGCGCGCAGAACTCCAGCGACTGCTCCAGGCTCAGGATCGTCGGCGGGATCAGCTTGACCAGCACGTCCGACGTCGAGGACCGCACGTTCGAGAGCTTCTTCTCCCGGGTGATGTTGACCTCGAGGTCCTCGTTGCGGGTGTACTCGCCGACGACCATGCCGCCGTAGACCAGGGTGGTCGGGCCGACGAACAGGGTGCCGCGGTCGGACAGCTGGTCGACGGCGTGCCCGGTGACGGGGCCGCTGCGGTCGGAGATCAGCGAGCCCTTGTTGCGGGTGCGGATCTCGCCGACCCACGGGCCGTAGCTGTCGAAGACGTGGCTGGCGATGCCGGCCCCGCGGGTCAGCGTGAGGAACTCGGTCCGGAAGCCGATCAGGCCGCGCGCCGGGACCCGGAACTCCATCCGTACCCGGCCCTCGCCGTGCACCATGTCGCCCATCTCGCCCTTGCGGGCGGCGAGCAGCTGGGTGACACCGCCGAGGCTGTCCTCCGGGACGTCCACCGAGAGCTGCTCGAACGGCTCGTGCAGCTTGCCGTCGATGGTCTTCGTGACGACCTGCGGGCGACCGACGGTGAGCTCGAAGCCCTCCCGGCGCATCTGCTCGACCAGGACGGCGAGGGCCAGCTCGCCACGGCCCTGGACCTCCCAGGCGTCCGGACGGTCGGTCGGCAGCACCCGGATGGACACGTTGCCGATCAGCTCGGAGTCCAGCCGGTTCTTCACCAGCCGGGCGGTCAGCTTCTTGCCGGGCAGCGGGTCGCGGCCGGCCAGCGGCGAGGTGTTGGTGCCGATCGTCATCGAGATGGCGGGCTCGTCGACGGCGATCCGCGGCAGCGCCACGGGGGCGTCGGGGTCGGCGAGGGTGTCGCCGATGGTGACGTCGGCGATCCCGGCGACGGCGACCAGGTCACCGGCGCGGGCCTCCTCGGCCGGGACGCGGGTGAGGGCCTCGGTCATCATCAGCTCGGTGATCCGGACCCGCGGGGTGCTGCCGTCCTCCCGGCACCAGGCGACGGACTGGCCGCGACGGACCGCGCCGCCCCGGATCCGGCAGAGCGCGATCCGGCCCAGGAAGCTGGACGCGTCGAGGTTGGTGACGTGCATCTGCAGCGGCGCGGACGGGTCGTCGGCCGGCGGCGGGACGACGTCGAGCAGCGTCTCGAACAGCGGGGTCAGGTCCTCGGAGTCGGGCAGCTCGCCGTCGGCGGGGCGGTGCCGCGAGGCCTTGCCGGCCCGCCCGGAGGCGTAGACGACCGGCAGGTCCAGCAGGTGCGCGGTGACCGACTCGTCGAGGTCGAGCTCGTCGGCCAGCTCCAGCAGCAGTTCGAGGGACTCGTCGACGACCTCGGAGATCCGGGCGTCACCGCGGTCGGTCTTGTTGACGACCAGCATCACCGGCAGCCCGGCGGCGAGGGTCTTGCGGAGCACGAACCGGGTCTGCGGCAGCGGGCCCTCGGACGCGTCGACCAGCAGCACCACGCCGTCCACCATGGACAGGCCGCGCTCGACCTCACCGCCGAAGTCGGCGTGGCCGGGGGTGTCGACGACGTTGACCGTGTACCCGTGCCAGGCCACCGCGGTGTGCTTGGCGAGGATCGTGATGCCCTTCTCGCGCTCCAGGTCACCGGAGTCCATGACCCGGTCGACCGGCTCGGCGCGCTCACCGAAGGCACCGGACTGGCGGAGCATCGCGTCGACGAGCGTGGTCTTGCCGTGGTCGACGTGCGCGACGATCGCCACGTTGCGCAGCTCGGGACGCCCCGTGGCGTCGGAGGCGGCATCGGGCACTGCGTCGCTCCCGATGGCGGGGGCAACGTCGAGGGCCGAAGCGGAACGAGGGATGGTCACATCACCACGGTATCGCCAGCAACCCCTGTACCCTGCCGGTGGTGCAGGTTAGCCTGACCTCATCATGGGTAAGGTCAAGAAGAAGTGCTGCCGTTCCAAGCCCAAACGATGCAAGTCGTGCCCGGTGGTCGCCCTCCGCCTGAGCAAGGTGGGGGCGGACGATCTGAGTGGCAAGGCCTACCAGCGCGCGGTGAAGGTCGCCCGGATCTACTGAACCCGGCACCACCCCGCTGAGCTGCACGGACGTGTCGTCTTGCGGGCGTGGTGCCCGCGCCGTAGGTGATCTTGGCGGCACGGTGGGCGGCCGGGCGTCCGGCTCGTACGGGGCGCCGGTGGGCCTCCGGGCGGAGGCCGGGAGCCGCGACGCCTCTGGTGCCCGGCGCATGGCCGGAATCACATCGTCGGGTGGGTCACCGGGGCCGGTCCGGGCTGCTGCGGCACCTCCTGGGTGGTGCCGCGGGCCGGTGGTACCCGGGCCGGGAACGTCACCGATGCGCGCGGGGCCGTCGCCACGCCGGGCAGGTGCCGATCATCGCCCGGCGCCGGACGCTCCCGCACGGTCCGGCATCCGCACGGTCCGGCCGCATCCGCACGGTGTTCAGGGACCCTCACGGGACCGGGCCCCGAGCCAGGGCTCGGAGTCCGTGCGGAGCCCGGTACCCGGTGCGGGACGCCCGATCTTCGGCTGTCGCCGTACCCGGTTCCCGGTCTCGGGGGTTCGCGTTTCGAGCGAGGCCATCGACCTCATGTGGGAGCGGCGACCTCCCGGTGCCACGTTCCGCGGAACGGGCCCGTGCTCCCGGTTCGGTGCGCTGTCACTCGTGGACCTTGTGCGGCCCGTGTCCGACGTACTGCCGGGTCGACGTTCATGCCAGGATGCTCGGCGGACCCTGCATCGTCGCTGGTCAGGAAGTGCGGTCCCCGCACACGCGGGGGTGGTCCCCCGCGGCCAGGCCGACGTTGCCGATCAGGGCGGCGGTCCCCGCATACGCGGGGGTGGTCCCCGCCCGTACAGCGTGTGTACGAGGAGCGGCACGCGGTCCCCGCATACGCGGGGGTATTCCAGGATCGAGTGGTCGAGCCCGCGCAGCGTGGCGCGGTCCCCGCACACGCGGGGGTGGTCCCCGGTTGATCAAGCGGTACGGGGCCGTCGCGCAGCGGTCCCCGCGCACGCGGGGGTGGTCCCGTCGCGATTCTCGCGGTTGGTCCTGCGTCGGTGTGGTCCCCCGCCCGCGACGACCTCATACCCGCCGGTGATCACGAGTCGGGAAGGAAACCGGCCACATCTGGCCGCACCGCTTCCCGATCCGTGATCACCGCGCACGCGGGGTGGGTCCGGGCTCCTGCAACCGGCGGAGCAGGCGATCGGATGGTCCCGCGGGCGCAGGTACCACCCCCGAACGACCCGCGGGCGGGACCGGGCACGGATCACGCCCCCGTCCCGGACGAACTGCGCGTCCGCACGGGTAACCGGATCCCGCACGAGACCGGGCCTCGTGCGGGATCCGGAACACCGTGCGGGATCCCGGAACGCCCGGGGCCGGGGTGCGGACACGCGGCGGCGTCGACGAGCAGGTCCGGCACCCCCAGGACGGGCGTCAGGGGTCAGCTGCTCGCGCGGGCCGAGGCGCCGCCGGGGTCCTGCGGGCGACCGGCCAGGGCCGCGCCGATGGCCTGCACCGTGGCGACCGGGCGCCGGATCGGGTCCGACGGATCCAGCGTGACCGTGTGCCAGCCGTGGCGCCGCAGCACCGCACGCCGCCACGCGGCACCGCAGGCGTCCGGGCCGGAGCCACCGCCCCGGATCTCGACGGCCACCCGTTCCCGAGGGAACGCCACCGGCAGGACGACGCCGGCGATCACGTGGTCGGTCCGCCAGCCCGGCACCCGGTGGCGGACGAGGAGTTCCCGGAGCCGGTGCCGGCCGTGGCCCACCGCGCGGTGCACCGCCGTCGCGAGCAGCCGGCCGGTGCGGGCGGAGCCGTGCGCGCCACCGGTACGGGCCTGGGCGAGCAGCAGCGCGTCCAGGCCGGGTGCGGGGCCGTCGGCCGCGCCGCACAGCATGCCCGTCAGCAGCTCCTCGCCCGCGATCCCGGGCTCCTGCACGGCCTGCAGCACGGCGGCGGCCGGGATCGCCACGGCGACCCCGGCGTGCTCGGTGACGTCGGCCGGGTCCGCGTCGCGGCGCCGCACCTGCACGCCCGGGCGGCTCCGCGGCGCCCGCCGCCGCGGCACCGTCACGACCACGGTGACCGGAGCGACCTCCAGCAGACCCCACCACCACGCGGCTGCGGCCCCGCTCAGCACCGCGCCGGCACCGGCCCACAGCACCGCGGCCCGCATCCGGCTCGCCTCCGTGAGCGGCCAGCGGGCGTCCCGGTACACCCGGGGGTGCGTCGGCACCCAGCGACGGACCGCGAGCCTGCGGTCGATCGCGTCGCACGACAACCCGAGCCGGACCGCCTGGGCCCTGGTCACGAGACCGCCCTGGGCGACGATCAGATCGTCGAGAGGTACCGGGCGGCGTCGCGACGCGGGCCCGCACCCGGCGGAACGCGGCGCGGAAACGCGGTGGGCCACCCCGTCGGACGGAGCGGCGCACGGCGGGAACGGGACGATGTGATCACGAGTCATGCGGCTTGGACGACGCCCGGGCCCGCCCGGTTCCACCCGATGTCGAACGATCGTGGATCCGGCACCGGGAACCGCGTCGGCCGGGCCTGACAGGCGGACCGGACGGTCACCCTCGCAGCAGCGCGACCAGTTCCGGGACGACCGCCCGGTCCGCGTCCAGCCAGCCGAGCGTGGCGATCTCCCGCACCCCGATCCGGGACGGTTCAGTCTGCGTGGTGCTGCGCGTCGAGCATGGTCGTTCCGTCCTCGTCTGGTCGTCCACCCTGGTCCGTGGGCTCCAGTAGCGGTCATGCCGCGGCGGCACACTCAAGGGATGGTGACGCGGACCACTCGCCCGCCGGGCCGGGCGCGCGCCCGCCGGACCGCCAATACAGCGTGTTAGTTTCTCGGCGGGAGGTGGTGTCGTGGACGAGGAGACGCGGCGCAGGCTCGGCAGCCGGGACCGGATCCTGCTGGCGGCAATGGAGCTGTTCGGGGAGGACCCGACGGCCAGGCTGAGCGTGCGTGCGATCGCGAACCGGGCCGGGATCAGCACCGGATCGCTCCGCCACCACTTCCCGACCCAGCGCGAGCTGCAGGACGAGGTGCTGACCCGGGTCTACGACCTCGCGCTGCCCGGCGACGGGATCCACGACAGCTCGGTACCCGCCCGGGACCGCCTGGTCGGCTGTCTCCGGCAGGTGCTGGTCGGGGTCGGGCTGGGCGCGCAGGCCCGGGCGGCCACGCTCCGGGTCGTCGAGGAGTTCGTCGCCCCCGAGCCGACCGAGGAGGTCCGGGCCGCCTACACGGCCATCGCGCAGCAGATGCAGGGCCGGGTGGAGTACTGGCTGGCCGTGCTCGCGAAGGAGGGCGTGCTGCCCGAGGGCGACAACGCCCGCCGGGCGGCGTTCCTGCTCACCGTCCTCAACGGGCTCGGCATGGAGCGGGCGCTGCCGGTCGGGGAGTCCGTCCTGCAGACCGAGAACGACACCCTCCACCTGGCCGTCGACTGCGTGCTGGGCGCGGCCGCGCCGCAGTGACGGCGGTCAGCTCCCGCCGCCCCCGGTGCTGATCCGGTCCGAGATCTGCGCGGCGAGATCGGTGTCCTTCGCCGTCAGGCCGCCCTCGGAGTGGGTGGACAGCCGGAAGGTCACCGTGTCGTAGCGGATGTCGATGTCCGGGTGGTGGTCCGCGGCCTCGGCGTCCTCCGCGACCCGGTCCACGACGGACACGGCGGCGACGAAGTCGGGCAACGTCGCGGTGCGGACGATCGTGGCGCCGTCGCGCTCCCAGCCGGGCAGCTTCTGCAGGGCGGCGGCGATCTCGTCATCGGTCAGCAGCGGGGTGGCCATCGGCCCATGGTGGCGCAGAGCACGCCCGCCGTCGCGGTGGGCCGGTCACCGGGGAGCGGCTCAGCCGTCGCGGCGGGTCAGCAGGTACACGACGATGCCCGCGCCCGCGACGGCGAACCCGGCGGCCCGGGCGGTCGTCGCCCACAGTGCCCCGGTGCCGACGGCGGCGTCCATGACCTGCGCCAGCACCTCGTGCCAGTGCCCCGACGGCAGCACCGGGGCCACCGGCGGCCAGACGACCGCGGCCAGCGGGGCCACGGTCACCGCGGCGAGCCCGATCGCGACGACGGCCACCGAGCGCCGCACCGCGGCGGACACGGCCAGCAGCAGCATCCCGAGACCGGTCAGCTGGACCGCGATCCACCCGGCGAGCAGCAGCGCCCGCCCGATCGTGCCGCCGGCCCCGAACGGCCCGGTCCCCAGCACCACCGACCCCACGAGCACCGAGATCCCGGTGACGACGAGCGCGGTGACGACGGCGGTGCAGAGCACGGCGGACGCCTTGAGCAGCAGCAACCTGCCCGGCCCGACCGGGGACAGCCGCAGCCCGTCCAGCGTGCCCCGACCGCGCTCGGTGGCGAACGCGTCCGCCGCGACGAGCACGACCGGCATCGCGAGCGAGAACGCAGCCGGTTCGGACATCGCGATCGTCAGGACCCCGAGCGCGTGTGCGAGCGGCTCGCCCGCCCCGGCGAGCGCCAGCACGGCGAGCACCGGCACGACCGCGGCGGTGACGAGCACGACGACGGTGCGCGGCCGCACCAGGGCCAGGTCCAGCTCCGAGCGCAGCAGCCGGGGCAGCGGTGCGGCGGTCCGGCGCCGCGGGCGGGGCGCGGCCCGGCCCGGACCGCCCGGCCCCGGTCGGCCCGCGTTCACCGGTCGGCCCATGACGAGCCGGCGACCGCGGTGCCCGTCGGGTCCGGTCCGGCCGCGCCGGTGAGGCGGGCGAACACCTCCTCCAGCCGGGCCGTCGGCCGGGTGACCTCGTGCACCGCGACGCCGGCGTGCACCAGCAGCGCGACCACGTCCGGAGCGCCGGGCCCCGGGCCGACGTGCACCCGCCCGTCCGGACCGGGTTCGGCGTCGACGCCCCGGTCGAGCAGGGCCCGCACCGCCAGCTCCCGGTCCGGTGTGGTGACGACCAGCCGTCCGGGGCCGGCGTCGAGCAGCTCGCGCAGCGGGCCGGCGGTGATGAGCCGGCCGGCCTGCAGCACCGCGACGTGGGTACAGGTCGCCTCGATCTCGGCGAGCAGGTGCGAACTCACGATGACCGTCGCCCCCGCGGCGTTCATCTCCGCGATCAGCCGCCGGACGTCGCGGGTGCCGGCGGGGTCGAGGCCGTTGGTCGGCTCGTCCAGCACCACCAGCCGGCGCCGGGCCAGCAGCGGCACCGCCAGACCCAGCCGCTGCCGCATGCCCAGTGAGTACTCGCGGACCTTGCGGTCGGCGACGTCGGACAGCCCGACCCGGGCGAGCACGGCCCCGACCGCCGCCGGGATCCGCGCGGTGTCCAGCAGCGGTTCGGCCGCCGCGTACCGCAGGAGGTTCTGCCGTCCGGTGCGGTGCGGGTGCGCCGCCGGCCCCTCGATCATCGCGCCGACGTGCGGGAGCACCTCGGCCGCCCGCCACGGCAGCTGCCTCCCGAGCAGCTCGACCGCGCCGGTGCTGGGGCTGAGCAGGCCCAGCAGCATCCGCATCAACGTCGTCTTGCCGGCGCCGTTCGGGCCGAGCAGGCCCAGCACCGAGCCCATCGGCACGTCCAGGTCGATGGTGTCCACGGCCCGCACGTGACCGAAGTCGCGGCCCAGCCCGATGGCCCGTACGGCGGGCGGCCTGCCGGACGGGCCCGGCGCCGCGGGGGCGCCCCGGGTCTGCTGCTGCACGGCACCAGCCTGACCGCCGGTGGCCGCGAGCGCAGCGATTCGGCGATATCCGTGCGAAATCCTGCCCGTCGGGCCGGGCGGCCGCCCGGCTTGGGAGGATCGGCCGGTGCCGGTGCTGAGCCTCGACAGTCACGTGGACGGTCCGCAGGCCCTGGTCGCCGGGGTGCTCCGGGAGACGTCGACGGCGGCCGGTGCCGTCGCCGGGATCGGGGTGCGGCTCACCGCGCCGGCCGGGCTGCTGGTCGCCGGGGACGAGGTCCGGATCGGCCTGCCCCGCGGCGGTCCGGCGATCCGCACCCGGATCACCGTGGCCGGGACGGGCGGGCTGCACTCGGCGCGGGCCGCCGGTCCGGTGCGGGTCCTGCGGCACGCGACGCGGCTCTCGCCGGGGGACGCGGGCGGGACCCTGATGCAGGACGAGCTCGTGTGGTCGCCGCCGCTCGGCGCGGCCGGGCGGATCAGCGACCCGCTGCTGCGCCGCGTCGCCGCCCGGCTGCTCGCCGCGCGCCGCGACGCCGTGGCCCGGCGGGTCGCCGAGCTCGGCCGGGCGCCGGTCGTGGTCGGCGCGGCGATCGTCCGCGACGGACGGCTGCTCGTGGCCCAGCGCTCCTACCCGGCCGAGCTCGCCGGGCGGTGGGAGCTCCCCGGCGGCGGTGTCGAGCCGGGGGAGACGGAACCGGAGGCACTGGCCCGCGAGTGCGTGGAGGAGCTGGACACCCGGATCGTCGCGGGGGACCGGATCGGGACGGACCTGCCGATCGGCCGCCGGGTGCTGCGCATCCGCACCGCGACCCTGGCCCCGGGGTCGCCGGAGCCGCGGGCCCGCGAGCACCGGGCCCTGCGGTGGCTTTACTGCCGGTGGTTTGGTGGCCAGTGATCATCTGGCCGATGGTTCTGTGTCAGCGTAGTGGGCTGCCTCGAACTCGGTGGGGCTGATCATGCCCAGACTTGAGTGCAGTCGGCGGTTGTTGTACCACTCGACCCAGCTGGCGGTGGCGTACTCGACGTCGGCGATCGTGCGGTAGGGGCCGTCGTGGAAGACTCGGGTGCGGATGCATTCGGCCTTGTAGAAGCCGTTGATGGTCTCCATCAGGGCGTTGTCGTAGGCGTCGCCGACGCTGCCGACCGAGGGCCGTATGCCCTCGAGGTGCAGGTGCTCGGTGAACCGCAGACTCGTATATTGCGACCCGGCATCGGAATGGCAGATCAGCTGGTCCCGGGCCACGGCTTTGCCCTCGTGGGCACGTCGCCACAGCGCCATCCGTAACGGCACGTCCACCAGCTCGACGTCACGAGTGAGCGCGGCGTGCCAGCCCACGATCTTCTGCGAGAAGCAGTCCACGATGAACGCCACGTAGGTGAACGACTGATACGTGCGCACGTAGGTGAAGTCGGTGACCCACTTGCTGTCGGGTGCTGAGGCGGTGAAGTTGCGGTCGAGCAGATCAGCGGCCCGCTGGGCGGTCGAGTCCGGGATGGTCGTGCGCGGCCGTTTCCCGCGGACCACTCCGGCCAGCCCCACCGAGCGCATCGCCCGGTCGACCGCTCCGAACCCAGCCTCGGGCAGCACCGTTCGACGGATCAGGGCCAGCATCTTGCGACGCCCATAAAGTCCCTCTGGGGCCAGCACCGGTTCGCCGGCGCGGTTGGTGGTGAACGCCGCCGCACGGACGGCGTCTTCGACCAGGGCGTCGGTGACGGTCCGGGCCGCGACCCGGCCGGCGGCGCCGTTCCTGGTGCCGGTCCGAGCGCACCAGGCCCGCAAGGTTCGTGCCGCGATCGTGAGCCCCAGGGTGTTGAGGGCAGCAAGGATCGACTCGACGGCATGACCAGCAGCCCGCATCTGATCGACGAACGCGACGATCAGCGGTTTCGGGGGTCGAGCTCCCCCACGAAGAAAATCGTCGCCGACTTGAGGACCTCGTTGACCTCGCGCAGGCGCTTGTTCTCCGCCCGCAACCGCCGCAGCTCCTCGCGGTCATCGCTGGTCACGCCCGCTACGACGCCGGTGTCGACGTCGTGCTGGGACACCCAGCGACGCACGGACTCACGCGACACCCCGAGTGACTCAGCGACCTGGACATGCACGGCACGCTCGGTCGAGTACGCCGAACGATGCTCGGTCACCAGACGCACAGCCTGGCTCCGAACCGCTGGGTCGATCTTCTTGGGCACGACACCCATCCTCTCAGCCTGCTCACAACGGAGCGGCAGAGAAGCCGGGACGGTTCATCCTGCCGACCCTGGACCTGCCGCCGGTGGCGGCACCGGCGCCGGCCGGCGGGATGCTCTGGGGCGACGGGTTCGAGATCGAGACGGTGATCAACACCCGGATCGCGGCCGCCGGGCTGACCATCACCGAGGTGCCGTCGGTGGAGCGCCTGCGCATGTTCGGCGACACCAACCTGCGTACGTTCGCCGACGGTGCCCGGGTGCTCCGCACCCTGCTCGCCGAGCGCCGCCGGGCCGCCGCCACCGGCCCTGCCCGCACTCCCACACCCGCCCCCGGTCGCACTCATGGAGCTTGGGCCCGGCGGCACCGGGCTTATGCTCCATGAGTGCAGCCGGGGCGGGGCCGGCCCCCACCCCTGGCGTCGCACTCATGGAGCTTCGGCCTCGTGAGACGAGGCTCTGGCTCCATGGGTGGAATCGGCGCGGGAGGGGCCCGGGGGCTCAGAAGCGGCGGTTGGCCAGGACGGGGATCCGGGTGCGGACGTGGGCTGCGGCCGCGGGGTCGACGTCGGTCACCAGCAGGCCCGGCTCCGCGCCGAGGGTGTCGACGACCTCGCCGAGCGGGCCCGCCACCATGCTGAACCCGATCCCGGTCGGGGCCTTCCCGTGCTCGCGCCCGACCGTCGTGGGGTCGGCCTGGTCGCAGGCGAGCACGAAGGACCCGGTGTCGAGCGCACGGGCCCGCACCAGCAGCTCCCACTGCTCGCGCTTGCCCTCCCCCGCGCCCCAGGACGCCGGGACGAGCAGCACCGCGGCCCCGGCGTCGGCCAGCCGCTGGTACAGCCCGGGGAACCGGACGTCGTAGCAGGTGGACAGGCCCAGCCGGACCGGGTCACCGGTGATCGGGTCCGGGACGTCGACGGTGACCGGCTCCGTGCCGGGCGCCACCGTGTCGGACTCGGCGAACCCGAACGCGTCGAACAGGTGGACCTTGTCGTAGCGGGCCTCGACCCCGGCCCCGGTGACCAGCAGCGTGTTGTGCACCCGGCCGTCCCCGGACGGCGTGAACATCCCGGCGACCACCGTGATCCCCGACGCGTCGGCCAGCTCGCGCACCCGGGTCACCCACGGACCGTCGAACGGCTCGGCGACCGGGCCCAGCGCCACCCCGAACCGGCACATCGTCGCCTCGGGGAGCACGAGCACCCGCGCACCGGCCGCGGCGGCCTCGGCCACCCGCCGGCCGACCTCGGCCAGGTTCTCCTCCGGGTCCGTGGTGGACGCGATCTGGGCCAGGGCGATCCGCATGTCCCGGTGGTACCACGCCCGGGCTGCGGGCACGTGATCGTGCGGCGACCGGTCGGTGGGGTACGGTCGGATCGTGCTGCGCGCCTACTACTACTGGTTTCGCCAGCCGGCCCGGGATGGGTCGGCCGGCGCGGTAGCGCGCTGACCCCCACCCCCACGAGCCGGCACCATGGACCGGCTCGGGCGAGATGATCCTGGGCGGTCCGCCGGGAGAGGACGACCGTCCCCCATGAACAACCGCCCCGCTGCACTGATCGACGCCCCGCTGGACGACCGGCGCATCGAGCGGATCAGCCCGCTCATCTCCCCCGCCCTGCTGCGGCACGACCATCCGGCCACACCGGAGGTCGCCCGGACCGTCACCGACGGCCGGGCCGCGGTGACCGGCGTGCTCGACGGCTCCGACGACCGGCTCCTGGTGGTCGTCGGACCGTGCTCGGTGCACGACCCCGAGGCCGCGCTCGACTACGCGCAGCGGCTCGCGGCGCGCGCCGGGGAACTCTCCGGTGAGCTGTGCGTCGTCATGCGGACCTACTTCGAGAAGCCGCGCACCACGGTCGGCTGGAAGGGTCTGATCAACGACCCGGGCCTGGACGGCACCTTCGACGTGAACCGTGGCCTGCGGACCGCGCGGCAGCTCCTGCTCGACGTCTCCGCGCTGGGCCTTCCGGTCGGGTGCGAGTTCCTGGACCCGATCACCCCGCAGTACATCGCGGACGTGGTGACCTGGGGCTCGATCGGCGCCCGGACCGCGGAGAGCCAGGTGCACCGGCAGCTGGTGAGCGGGCTGTCGATGCCGGTCGGGATCAAGAACGCCACCGACGGCGACGTCCGCGCCGCGATCGACGGGATGCGGGCCGCCGCCGCGTCGCACGTGTTCATGGGGGTCAACGCCGACGGGCTCGCCGGGCTGGTGACGACCACCGGCAACCCGGACACCCACGTGATCCTGCGGGGCGGGACCCGGCCCAACTACTCGGCCGCCGACGTCGCCGCGGCCGGGGCGGCCGTGCGTGGCGCCGGGCTGCCGGAGCGGGTCGTGGTCGACGCCAGCCACGGCAACAGCGGCAAGGACCACGAGCGGCAGGCCGTCGTCGTCGGGGAGCTGGCGCAGCGGATCGCGGACGGCGAGCGCGGCGTGCACGGGCTGATGATGGAGAGCTTCCTGGAGGCCGGCCGCCAGGAGCTCGGCCCGGACATGGTGCGCGGCCGGTCCGTGACCGACGCCTGCATGTCGTGGGACACGACCGACGAGCTGCTCGGCACCCTGGCCGACGCCGTCCGCCGCGGGCGGCGCTGAGCCGGGGCCGCCGGGCGGGGCGCTCACCCCCGCCCGCCCGCGCCCAGCCGGGCCCGCACGCGCCGGCGCAGCAGCGCGTACTGCGCGGCGCAGCGCCGGGGCGGACCCGGCGGGCGCGGCACCGGCCGCGGTGGCTGCACCGTCTCCCCCGGGGCGAACTGCTCCCGGGTGAGATCGACCTCGGCGCCGCCGGGCAGCCGGTTCCACCAGTGGTAGCCCTGCAGCCGGCCGTCGGCCAGCCACACCTCGGCGAGCAGGAGCTCGCCGCCGAACAGGTCGTGCAGCACGAGCGCGGTCGCCCCGCACTGGCCCCGGGCCGGGACGGCGGGGTCCCAGTCGCCCGCATCGGCCTCGTCGCAGGTGTCCCGCCCCCAGGACGCCCGCAGCGCGGCCGCCACCTCGGGCAGGGCGGGCGCCGGGAGGACCGGGTGCAGGGCGGCGGGCATGGCGCGGACGCTACGGCCGACCACCGACAGTTCCGGCCGCGCCGGGACCGTTCAGCAGGTCGTCGATCGGATCCGCGAGGCCCGGGGGACGGCGCGCTCCATGCGGTGCTCGGTGATGCCGTCGGGGCGCTCGACCCGGCCGAGGTCGACGAACCCGTGCCTGCGGTAGAGCGCGGCGGCCCGCTCGTTGCCGACCACGACGTGCAGGGCCAGCCGCACCGCGCCCCAGCGCGCCGCCCGGTCGAGCACCGCGTCGATCAGGGCGTCGGAGACCCCGGTCCCGCGGGCGTGCGGTGCGGTCCAGAGCGCGATGAGGTCCGCGATGCCGTCCTCGTCCGGCGGGACGGCCACGACCTGGGCGCACGGACGGCCGTCGAGCTCGGCGACGAGGTACCGGCCGGGCGCGGCCAGCCGGGCGCGCCACTCGTCCGCACCGGCCCCGAGCCAATCCTCGAGCCTGCTGTGGAACGCGTGCGGAGCCTCGGCGAGCGCGGCCAGCCGGAGATCGCGCCAGGTCGCCCAGTCGTCGGATCCCAACTCCCGCACGGTGATCGACGGATCCGTCACGCGCACCTCCGGGGTCGGGACCGGAGGGCGAACCTAGCAGCGGCCCGACGGCCGGTGCGCCGGGACCGGGTGCGCGGCCGACACGCAGCGACACGACACCGTCCCCTTTGGGAGGATGCCGCGGTGGATCCCAGGGTGGTACGCACGCGCAGGCGACTGCAGGACGCGTTGCTCGCCCTCGCCAGGGACCACCCGTTGGAGTCGATCTCCGTGGCGGACGTCGCGGAGCGTGCCGGGGTCAACCGCAGCAGCTTCTACCAGCACTACGGCGACAAGGAGGCGTTGCTCGCGGCCGCGCTGCGCGCGCAGGCCCGGGCCGCCGGTGCCGACCTGTCCGACCTGGTGACGACCGACGTCGGGCCCGACCCCCCGGCCGCCCTGCTGCGCTGGTTCGCCCACGTGGCCGACCACGCGACGCTCTACCGGCAGGCACTGGGCGGGGCGGCGGCCCCGGACGCGGCCGCCGGGATGCGGCGCTGGATGCAGGAGTTCGTGGCCGACACCGCCCGCCGGCTGGGTTTCACCGAGGACGACGCGGGGATCCCGGTGGACGTCTTCGCCGCCGGGATGGCCTGGTCGCTGCTCGGGGTGGCGTCGAGCTGGCTGGAGCACGATCCGTTGCCCGCCCCGGAGGTCGCTGCCGGGTGGGCGTGGCGGATGCTGGTCCGGCGGGACTTCTGAGTGCGCTCGGTGGTTCCGTTCGGCCGTGCCGCCCGGGCCGGGTCCAGCGGCCCGGGCGGCACGTGCCTCACGCACCAGGGACTCAGCCCTGGACGATCCCGGAGTTGCTCTGGTCCACCGAGGTGGTGGACTGCGAGACCGGGCCACCGGACAGCAGCCCGCCGATGTTCAGGGTGGGGCTGATCGAGGCGTCGATGTCGAGCAGGCCGCCCTTCTGGGAGGCGTAGCCGCCGCCGTGGCCGTGCTTGCCCGAGCCGGACTGCAGGACACCGCTGTTGGACTCGTCGACGGTGGTCGTCGACTGCTCGACGGAGCCCGAGTTGAGGATGCCGCCGATGTTGGCGGCCGGGCTGACGTCCAGGCCGAGGCCGACCAGGTCGTCGACCTGCACGGCGTCACCGGCACCGCACCCGGACTGGACGATGCCCGAGTTCGAGCGGTCCACGGTGGTGGTGTGCTGGGAGACCGGGCCGCTGTTGGCGATCCCGCCGAGGTTCAGGGCCGGGTCGACGGCGGCGTCGAGACCCAGCAGGCCGCCCTTCTGCGAGGCGGAGGACGGGCTGCAGTCACGGTCCTTGTCGTGCCCGCCGTCGCCGTAGTCACCGGCGAAGGCGAGGCCGGCCGAGCCGAGTGCGAGCGGGACCGACAGGGCGCCGACGGTGGCGACGCGCCGCAGGGTGCGGCGAGAGGGGGACGTCGTCTCGGGGGCGTTCATGGCACTCCTTCTGTTCTGTTGGCCCGACCGCCGGGGTCACCGCCGGTAGTGCACGCAGTGTCACGGCCAGGTGCCACAGAACGTACGGATCTCTCACTCGTCCGAGCGGTGCACCCCTCCAGAGTTACCCATTTTGTACGTTTTGTGGCTTTCGCGGCGACCGATCGACGTTGATCAACTACACCCAGTGCTGTCCGCCATCTGTCGGATAGCCACTCTCCGTATAAGTGACGGCCGGTCGCCGTTCGTGATCTTGCCGCGGCCCGACGAGGCGCAGATCACATCGGGGCAACGCGCGGCGCCGCGCGGCGTCCTACTGCCCGGACGCCCGCGACAGCGGTCCGGGCGACACCGTCACCCTTGGCGGGTGACCTGCGTGGATGCACCACCCGGAGCAGCCCGGACTGAGCCGATCCCCCGGTGCCGGTGAACCGCTCGCCGCATATCAATCGTCGAGCGGCACCACGAAACACGCCCCCGGCGCGTCGCGAGTGATGATCGCAAAGGACGGCTCTCCGGAGACGTTCGTCGACCTGCTCAACGACATGGCCCGTCTGGAGTAACGCCCGGCGCCGAGAAATTACGCCGACGGGGTGAGGCATGGCACCGGTCACACCCTCGGAGCGTTCCACACCACCGCGTACCGCCACAGCGGCAGGTGCCGCCACCGGCAGCCGGGGAGCGCCGCGACGGCCCCGGCACGCACCTCGCGGTAGCTGTGCGGCGGGGGCCAGACCGCCGGCGCGGAGTGCTCCCAGAACCCGTACCGACGGCTGAGCACGGCGTGCTGCACGGTCCCGGCCAGCACGAACACCGCGTCCGCCGGGGTCGTCGACCGCGCGAGCCCGACGACCACGAGCACGCCGCCCGGCGCGGTCAGCTCCGCGAGCCGCGCGAACGCCTGCTCCGGCTCCGGCAGGTGGTGCAGCGTCGCGATCGAGGCGACGACGTCGAACGACGCCGGCGGGAACGGGTGGGTGCGGACGTCGCCGTGCACCCAGCGGACCGAGCCGTCCTCGCGCCGGGCGGAGTCCAGCACCGGCGCGTCGACGTCGATGCCGGTGACGTCGGGGACCCGGCGCGCCAGCTCGGCGGCGAGCAGGCCGTTGCCGGTCCCGACGTCCAGGGCGGTGCGCGCGTGCGCCGGGACGGCGTCGAGCACCAGGCGGTGGTAGTGGATGTTGTGGTTCCACCGGTGCGGTCCGGGCGGCACGTCGTCAGCACCCCGGAGCCGGACGACCCGAGCGGGACGGGCGACATGTCGGTCGGCCTTGACAGTCCCGGCCCGCAGGTCTACAAGTGATAAATCGATTGTTCATGCCGCTCCATCCACAGATCGGACCGCGAGAACCAGATGCCCCTGACCGCCGCCGGGTTCTACGATCCCCTTCCCCGCGTCCTCACCGCCGACGACTTCGACGACGGGATGAACGGCTGGCTCGACCTGCGCCCGAACTTCGTCGCCCCGGACTTCCGCGAGCACTCCGACGACATCGACCTGATCCACTGGGGTCCGACGATGCTCAGCTCGGCGACGTTCGCCTTCGGCGGGACGCACGGCTCCGCGAACGGGACCTACTCGCTGAAGATCTCCAGCCGGGCCGCCGCCGCACCGGCCGACCAGCCGCCCGCACCGGGCTCGATGGGGCTCGCGATCAAGCGGCTGTCGGTCCCGCCCCGGGTCCGGCGGCTGCGCATCGAGACCCTGTTCGCCTACAAGGTCGAGCAGGACCGGCCCGGACTCGGCGTGAACGACCTGCGGGCCTTCGGCATGTTCGTCGACCTGCAGGACAGCGAGCACCGCTACATGCCGGGCGTCCGCTACGTCAACGCGGTCGGCGGTGAGCCGGTCCGCCGCTGGCAGTTCTACAGCCCGACCGACGCCGACGACCGGGAGTGGAGCTACGGCGCCGACGGCTGGCACAAGGCCGGCATCGACCCGCAGTGGTTCGGCGCCCGGCGGGCCGACGGCTCGACCGCCGCCACCACCTGGTTCCCCGACGGCGGACAGCGGCTGATCTACAACGAGTCCGACGACAAGCTGAACTGGACGCCGCTGTCGCTGACAGTCGACCTCGCCACCCGCCGCTACGAGGAGTTCCGGGTGGGGTCGCGGATCCTGCGCTTCCCCGACGGCGCGCACCCCACCCTCGCACCCGCCTACGACGACATCGAGGGCCTCCTCAACCCGGTGTTCTTCGTCGAGGCCGACACCGACCGGCGGGTCTCGCTGTTCCTGGACTCGGTCGTGATCTCCGCAGCGGGAGGACAGCGGTCGTGAAGACGTTCTACACCTCGGTCGTCGAGCTGCGGGCGCACTTCCCCGGCCGGATCCAGACCCATCCCTACGAGTGCGGCTGGGCCGACGAGGCGATCTTCTTCGTCGACCTGCACGATCCCGAGCCCGGTGACGTGCTCGTCCTGCGTACCCAGCTCAGTGCCGACGGCATCCGCTGGCTCGACGAGGGCGGCGTCATCGAGACGAACACCAGCGCGTTCACCAGGGTCGGCCACTTCGGCGGGTTCCTCCGCCTGGTCGGTGCGGCCCACCGAGCCGACGGGTCCGAGACCGGCGCGACCGTCTCCGTCCGTCTCGCACTGAAAGGCTGAGCCCATGACCAGGCGGATCAACCGGGCGACGGTCGGTGCCACCGCGGGCACCGCCCTGGAGTGGTACGACTTCTCCCTCTACGGCACGGCGAGCGCGCTCGTCTTCCCGGCCGTGTTCTTCCCGACCGAGGATCCGCTGGTCGCCACGCTGACGTCGTTCGCGACGTTCGCGGTCGGCTTCTTCGCCCGCCCGATCGGCGGCCTGATCATCGGCACCCTGGGCGACCGGTACGGCCGGCGGCAGATGCTCTTCCTCACCCTCGTGCTGATGGGCGTCTCCTCGACGCTGATCGGGGTGATCCCCGGCTACGCCGCCATCGGGGTGGCCGCGCCGATCCTGCTGGTGGTCCTGCGTGTGCTGCAGGGGTTCGGGGCCGGCGGTGAGTACGCCGGCGCGACCCTGCTGGCTGCCGAGCACTCGCACAGCAGCACCCGCGGGATGAACGCGGCCATCCCCGGCGCCGGGAACGCGGCGGGCGCGCTGCTCGCCACCGGCGTCCTGACCCTGCTCAACACCACGCTGTCGGACGAGGCGTTCCTCTCCTGGGGCTGGCGGGTGGCCTTCCTGCTGAGCATCGCGGTCAGCATCGCCGGCGTCGTCATCCGGCTGCGGGTCGAGGAGAGCCCGGAGTTCACCGCGACCAAGGCCGCCGGACGGGTCCCCCGGGTCGCCATCGCCGAGCTGTTCCGCAGCTCCGGGCGCACGATCCCGCTGGCGATGCTGGCGAGCATCGGCCCGAACGTGGCCAGCTACCTGCCGTCGGTCTACGCGCTGACCTACCTCAGCACCAGCGTCGGCGCACCGGCCTGGATCGGCCTGACCGGGATCATCATCGGGAACCTGATCAAGCTCGTCACGATCCCGGTGGCCGGTCTGATCAGCGACCGGGTGGGACGCCGGCCGGTCTTCCTCGCGGGCGCACTCGGCGGCGTCGTCCTGATCTACCCGTTCTTCTTCCTGCTCGACACCGGCACGCCGGTGCTGGTCTGGGCCGCCCTCGTGCTGATCTTCACGTTCTGCAACGACGCGATGCTGGCCGCCCAGTCCGGTTTCATGTCCGAGCTGTTCCCGGTGCGCTACCGCTACACCGGCGTCACGTTCAGCCGGGAGATCACCGGGGCCCTCGTCGGCGGGACGCTGCCGTTCGTGGCCGCCTGGCTGACGGCCTCGGCGGGCGGCGGGTCCTGGCTGGTGTCGCTGTACTGCGCGGTCCTGCTCGCCCTGTCCGCGCTGGGCATGTACCTGCTGCCGGAGACCCGGCCCACCGGCGCGGAGACCGCTGGGCGCCAACGCATCGAGTCCTGATTCACCCGAGGCGGCGGTCGGCGCGGCGGCCGCCGCCGGGCATAGTCGATCGTATGAGCCGGGCACCGCGCGACAGCCGTCCGACCGCACCGTCCGGGCCGGTCCGGCTCGCCGACGTCGCCGCGGCCGCAGGCGTCTCGCGCCCCCTGGTCTCGCGGGTGCTCAACGGGGACCCCGCGGTCCGGGCCGCGCCGGAGACCAGGTCCCGGATCCTGGAGACGGCGAAGCGGCTCGGCTACGTCCCCAACGTGGCGGCGCAGAGCCTGCGGGTGAACCGGACCGGGCTGATCGGGCTCGTCGTGCACGACCTGTCCAGCCCGATCTACCTGGACCTGATGCGCGGCGCGCGGGCGGAGGCGTCGCGGCACAACTACTTCCTGGTGCTGGGCGACGTCGACGAGCTGCTCGACGACGAGGCCGCGTTCACCATCCTGGTCAGCGGGCGACGGGTGGACGGGCTCGTCGTGCAGGGCGGGCACGGCGAGTTCGACCGGCGGATCGCCGACATCGCCGGGGCGCTGCCGACCGTGGTCGTCAACGCGCCCGCGGCCGAGGGCAGCTCCGTGGTGCAGGTCTTCCCGGACGAGCGGGCCGCGACCCGGCTGCTCACCGAGCACCTGATCGGGCTCGGCCACCGGCGGATCGGGCTGGTCTCCGGTCCGGAGAACTCGTTGACCAGCAGGTCGCGTGTGGAGGGCGTCGAGGCGGCGCTGACCGGTGCCGGTCGCACGCTGCGCGCCGAGGACCGCGTGCACACGGAGTGGACGGCCGAGGGCGGCCGCAGCGGACTGGCCGAGCTGGTCGCGCGGCACCCCGGCCCGGACCGGCCGACGGCCCTCGTCGCCGGGAACTCGCTGATCGGGATCGGAATGCTGGGAGCGGCCGCGGCGCACGGGCTGTCGGTCCCCGGCGACGTCTCCGTCGCGGCGGTGCACGACACCTGGCTCAGCGAGCACCTGGTGCCGTCGCTCACGACGGTGAGCCTGCCGCTGCAGGAGGTGGGGACCCTGGCGGTGCGCACGCTGCTGGACCCGCCCGGGGAGGGGACGCGCATCGAGCTGTCGGACCCGCCGCCGGTGCTGCACGCGCGCGCCTCGACCGCGCCGCCGGTCCACATCGTCCGGACGTAGACCCGACCGCCGGGGACGGAGCGGATCTGTCACTCTCGGTAGTTCAACGATCGCCGAACCGTGCGAGAACAGAAGGCGAACAGCATTTTTCGTCTCTCTCCGTAATCGTGGACTCGATCTACTAGATCACTTCGAGACGGCAAGATCATATTCTCCTGCCCGCCGGTTACCGCAGGTCCGACGGCTCAGGACGCCGCCCGGAAGGGGTCCGCCATCGTGCACCGTTAGCGATGTCAACGATATCCGTCACAGCTTGCGTCCGTTTTAGCAGGCTGATAGGAATTATCGCGAACGTCACCGGAACGGGGGAGGCCATGGAGAGCCAGGACACCGGAACACCGCTCTGTCTGCACACTTCGCTGTTCTGAACCCTGGCGGGGGCACCGCTCCCGGGTGACCGGGTACTGCGGAGTACGCGGTGCCGGGCCAGATCTCCGACGCACGATCGATCTCGGGCATGGGATCTCAGCGTCTGCTGCCGACCTGGGCATGGGTTGGCGCACTCGCAAGATCGACGTCGGTGTCGCGGCTCGGTCACCGACTCGTGGGACGGTCGGCGACCGGCGCACCGGAATGCTTCCGGAACGCCGGTCCATAGCACGGTTCCACGCTGCGCAGAGATCGCGTCGTTTGCAGGAGCAAATTCGGTTCGCGTCCCGGGATACGACATCCCGGTCACGAACCGAGGCTGAAGCATGGAATTTTCCGTCTGCGCTCCACTGCGCGGGCGATGATGACGGTCGCAAAGAGGGGCATTCGTCATGGACATGGCTTACGTATGGATTGCCATCGGTTGGATGGCCTTCATCGCCGTTCTCGTGGTCGTGGTCGTCACGGTGCTGACCGTGCTGCTCTCGAACCGCCGACGGATGTCCCCCGACCGGCGCCGGCACGAGCCCGGCCCCAGCCCCGCGGACCCCGGCCGCCCACGTGACACCGCAGAACGGACCGACACGGACCGGGGGTGACGCTCCCGATGAAGCGCCTCACCGCGACCCAGTCGGCGATGCTCTTCGAACAGATCGGGGCCCCGGCGACCGCCGGCAACAACGTGATCGCCTCGATCCTGGTGCACAGCCGCGCCTCCGCCGACGATGTGCGTGCGGCGTGGGTCCGGGCACTGGACCGCCACCCCGTCCTGACCTCGAGGGTGGTGCCCTCGGACTCCGGGTACGCCATCGAACCGGTTCCCGGGCTGATGTCGGTGGACGTCGCGGCGACCGCCGACGTCACCCGCACCGACGTCCGCGACGAACTCGCCCGCCGGGTCCTGCGGCCGTTCGATCTGTTCGGCGGTCCACTGGTGCACGCGATCGCCCGGCGGGACGGGACCCGGGTCATCGGGGTGATGTCGGCGCACCACCTGCTGGTCGACGTCGTCAGCGCCCGGATGGCGATCAACGAGTTCTACGCGTGCCTGCGCGGGTTCGAGTACGGGACGTCGGGATCGGAACTGCCGCCGAGCGCGGACTTCGACGATCACGTCGAACGGGAGATCCGCTACCTCGCCTCCCCGGCGGCCGGCCGCGATCGCACCTACTGGCGCGACCATCTCGCCGGTTTCGCCCGCGATCCGCTCTCGGGGCTGCGGACGTCGCGCACCCGGGTGCCCGTGACGGAACCGGACGTCGTCCCCGACACCTCGATCCGCATCGAGGCGGAACCCGACTCGGCGCAGGCCATCCGTGAGTACGCCGAGCAGCGGCAGGTGCCCTCGTCCGCCCTCATGCTGACGGCGTACCTGCGGGCACTGCGTACGGCGTCGGCGGACCCCGGTGCCACGACCGACATCGCCGTGGCGCTCCCGGTCCTGCGCCGGCGCAAGCAGCACACGTACACGCTCGGCAGCTTCACCCAGCTCGCCGCGGTCCGGGCCCGGGTGGGCGGTGACTTCGACACCGACCTGACATCGGTACGGGACGGCATGACGGGGGCGCTGCGCCACGGGACCCTGCCGATGAGCGAGATCGCCCGGTTCGCCGAGGTCCCGGGGGCGGTCACCCGCACGACCTTCCTCTACGAGCCGTCCCATCTCGGCTTCGGCACCGCGTTCATCCTGGGCGACCGGTACGTGCTCGACATGAGCGGTTACGACGGCCTCGCCTACCCGCTGCCGTCCCAGCGGGGGCAGTTCCCGCTGCGGCTGCAGGCCGGTCTGGTCCACGGCCGGTACGTCTGTGCCGTCCACTTCGGCGACGGCTTCGGGGACGCCGCCCGGAAGGTGGCCGTCGCGTTCCGCGACGAGCTGCGGGCCGTCGTCCGGCGCGCCGGGCACACCCCGGACGCACCGGTGGAACTCGTGCGGCCCGACGCCGCGGGCTCCGGCTGGAGACACCCCGCCCGAACCCGCCCGGCCACCCCCGACGACGTGCTGGACCGGATCGCCACCGCGGTCGCCAGCCACCCGGACCGGCCCGCCGTCTCCACCATCGGCACCGGCGACCCGGTCGGGTACGGGGACCTGTGGCGGGAGGCGGGACGGGTCGCCCGGACCGTCGGAGCCGCGACCGGCGAACTGGTCGGGATCATGATGCCGAAGGGACCCGCGGCCGTCGCGGCGATCCTGGGGGTCCTGCGCTCCGGGAACCCGTTCGTAGTGATCGACCCCGCGTACCCGGCGCCGCGGCGCGCACACATGCTGCACGGCCTGTCCAGGGTCGTCGTCGACGGCGACGCCTGCGACCCGCCGGAGGTACCCGCCGACTTCGCCGGGACGGTCCTGACCCACCCCGGGACGGACGCCGGCGAGGAGGACGCCACCGACGAGCCGCATGTCCGGGGGGCCGGTGCGCTACTGAGCGCCTACGCCGTCTTCACCTCCGGCTCGACCGGCCGGCCCAAGCGCGTCCTGGTCGGCAGACCGGCGCTCGCCCGGTCGACCGGCGCCCGCGACGCGTACTACGGCGCGCCGGTGACCCGGTTCCTGCACCTGTCGTCACTCTCCTTCGACAGTGCCTACGCGGGTCTGTTCTGGACCCTCGCCACGGGTGGTGAGCTGGTACTGGCCGACATGACGACGACGTCGTCGACGGCCGAGCTGGCCGCGGCCGTCCACCGGCGCCGGATCACCCACCTGCTGGCGATCCCGTCCCTGTACGAGGCGCTGCTCACCGACGAGAGCGCCGAGCTGGGCTCGCTGCGCGAGGTGGTCGTCGCCGGCGAGGAGTGCCACCGCGAGCTGCGCAGGCGGCACCGGGAGAACCTGCCGTGGGCCCGGCTCACCAACGAGTACGGCCCGTCCGAAGCGGTCGTGTGGGCGACCGCCGCCCGGCTCGGCGGGCTCCACGAGCCCCGGCACGCACCGGGCGGCGACGGGGACGTCGACGCACCCGTGCCCCTCGGGCGGGCGGTCGACGGGATCACGGCGGACGTCCTCGACACCGCGGACGGCGTGGGCGCACCGGTCCCGCCCGGAACGGTCGGCCAGCTGGTGCTGTCCGGCACCCTCGCCGCCGGTTACCTCGGTGACCCGCGCGCGACGGCTGCGGCGTTCCGGCCCGACCCCGGGTCGGCGCACGGCGGCCGTATGTACCTGACGGGTGACCTGGCGGTGCTCGCGCCGGACGGCGAGATCGTCTTCCGTGGCCGCACCGACCAGCAGGTCAAGATCGCCGGGCACCGCGTGGAGCTGACCGAGGTGGAGGAGGCCGTCCGTGCCCGGCACACGGGCCGGTGCGTCGCGCTCGCGGTCCCCGCGCCGGGCGGACGCCACGAGCTGGCCGTGGTGGTCGAGCGGCGCCCCGCAGCCGGCGCGCCCGCCGAGATCGGCGCCGCTGAGCTGCGGACGGAGCTCGGCCACGTCCTGCCGCCCTACCTGGTACCGCGGACCGTCGAGTTCGTCGAGGCGCTGCCGCAGACGGTCACCGGGAAGATCGACCGTCCGGCGGTGGAGGCCCTCCTCGCCGCGCACCGGGCCGGCAGCACTCCGGTCGCCGGGAACCGCGCGGAGCCCGGCGATCGGAGCGGGCCCGAGGACCCGGCGGGGGATCCGGCGGAGGCCCCGGTCCCCGTCCCGGCGATCGGATCGGTGACCGACGCCGTGGTCGCCGCCGTCGCCCACGGCCTCGGGACCGAACCCGCCGACGTGGACCCGGAGCGCAGCTTCCTCGACCTCGGCGGCGACTCGATCGCCGCCATGCGGGTGGTCGGCTACCTGCACCGCAGGGGCGTCCGGTTGACCCCCGGTGCCGTACTGGGTGACCAGAGCCTGCTCGACCTCGCCGGCGACGCGGAGGAGGAGAGCGCCCCGGAGCCCGGGGCGCCCGCCGCGGACCGGTCCCCGGCCGGGATCCCGGCCGCGCCGGCCCAACGCGCCATGCTGATGACGACCTTCGGCGAGCCCGGATCCGGTGTGTACGTCGAGCAGTTCGTGCTCGACCTCGCCGGCGACGTCGACGTCGCACGCCTGCGCGACGCGTTCCGCGCGACGTTCGCGGCGTTCCCGATCCTCACGTCGGTTCCCGGGCCCGCCCCCCACGACGTGCTGCACCCGGCCGACGCCGACGCGGTCGCCATCGAGGTGATCGAACGGGATCTCACCGGCCCGGCCTGGGACACGTGGGGCGACGCCGACCGGACCCTGGGGTTCCGCTCCGAGACCGCGCCGCTGTCGCGCGTCACGCTCGCCCGCGGCGGCACCGGTGTCCGCTGCGTCTGGACCCACCACCACGCGGTCGCGGACGGGTGGTCGCTGCCGGTCGTCATCGAGGCGCTCGCCGCCGCGTACCGGGGGGAACCGCTGCCGTCGCCGCAGCAGCACGAACCCACCACCCCCGCGCCCGCGGCGCCCGACGGCGGCGGGTCCGCTCCGCTCCTGCCGCTGCTCGACGGCGTTCCCCGTCCGGATCCCGGGGGCACGGTCCGCACCGTCGAGGTGGCGCTCCCCGACGGTCTCGGCACCGCCGCGGGTGCCCTCCGGGTCACCGCGGCCGCGACGCTCAACACCGCATGGGCGCTCACCCTCGGCGGTGCGTTCGGCACCGACGAGGTGGAGCACGGCATGGTCGGCAGCGGCCGGGACGTGACCGCGCCCGGCGCGGACCGGGTCGTGGGGATGTTCGTACGCATCGACCCGATCCGGACGTCCTGGAGCGAGGGGGAACCCGTCTCCGCGGTGGCCCGCCGGGTCGCCGGGAGCGTGGCGGGAGCGCTGGACGCCCCGGCCGTCCCGTCCTGGGCACCCGAGTCGGTCGTCGTCGTCGAGAACTACCCGCTCGATCCCGCGATCCTGTCCTTCGGCGAGGCCGTCTCGGTGACCGCGGTCGATCTCGTGGAGCGCACGGAGTTCCCCGTCGTGGTCCAGCTCCGCACCTGGCCGCGGACGCACTGCCTGCTGCACGTCGACCCGGACCGCGTCCCGGCGGAGCTGGCCCGCCGGCTGGCGGACCGGCTGTCCGCGGTGCTCGCGGTCCTGCCGGCCGCGGACGTCGTAGGCGACGTCCTGCGGGTGGACACCGGCCATCCGGTCTCGGAGGTGCGCGGTACCGGTGGCCCGCCCGGCACCGGTACACCACGGCTCGGGCTCGTCGAGGCCGTCACCGCACACGCGAGCACCCGTCCGGACGCGCTCGCGGTCGTCGGGCCTGCGGTGCGGCTGACCTACCGCGAGCTGGAGCAGCGCCGCGCCGAGCTGGCCGGGGCGCTGCGCTCGGCGGGGGTCCGGCCGGGGGACGTCGTCGCCGTGCGGGCCGCCCGGGACGTCCCGCTGGCTCCGTTGCTCCTCGCCGTGCGGTCCGCAGGGGCCGTCTGGACCGTCCTCGACGAGGACCTTCCCGCGGACCGGGTGGCGACGGTGCTCGACCGGTGCGGCGCGAACTGGTCGGTCGAGCACCCCGGCGGACACCCCCGGATCGCGGGGGTTCCCGGCGCCGGGCCGGAGGAGCCCGCCACCGACGTAGGCGGGCGGGCACGCGCCGTCCGCGACGGAACCGCCTACCTGATCTTCACCTCGGGGACGACCGGCACACCGAAGTGCATCGCGGTGTCCGAGGCGGCCTTCCACGCCCACCTGTCCGCCGTCTGCCGGCGCTTCGGCTACCACGCCGGGGACACCGTTCTCGTCTTCGGTTCCCTCGGGTTCGACGCGTCGCTCGAGCAGCTCTTCGGCGGTCTCCTGGTCGGGGCGACGACGGTGATCCGGCCGGCGTCGGCCCTGGAACCGGCGGAGCTCGCACGCCTGCTGCACGCCGAGGGGGTCACCGTGTTCAACCCCCCACCGGCTACTGGTCCCGATTCGTCGCCTCCGGCGTCGAGCTACCGGCATCGGTCCGGGCGGTGATCGTCGGCGGGGACGTCCTGCCGGGCCGCAACGTCGTGGGTGAGCCGGTGTTCTGGAACGCCTACGGCCCGACCGAGGCGGTCGTCACCGCACTGGCGCACCCGGCCGGTGGGACCACCACCGACGAGCCGGTCCCGGTGGGATCCCCCACCGGTCCGCGTGGCGCGCTGGTGGTGGGCGCGCAGGGCCGGCCGGTCGAGCGGGGTGTCGTCGGCGAGATCCACCTCGCCGGGTTGCTCGCCGACGGTTACCTCGGTGATCCGGCAGCGACCGCCGACGCCTTCCGGCCCGATCCCGGCGCCGGCGACGACGCGGCACCCGGGGACCGCGTGTACCACTCCGGGGACCTCGGGGTGATGGCCGAGGACGGGACGATCCGCTTCGTCGGGCGCCGCGACCGGCAGGTCAAGGTCCGCGGGTACCGGGTCGACCCGGTCGAGATCGAGGCGGCGGCGGCCGCGGCACCCGGGGTCCGGGACGCGCGGGCCGTGCTGGTCCCCCCGCCGTCGGAGGACGCGGCGAGCAGGCTCGACTGCGTGGTCGTCCCCGATCCCGGCGCCACCACCGCACCGACCGAGGCCGGGGTCCGCGCGACGATGGCCGGGATCCTGCCGGCCGCGCTGCTCCCGTCGCGGGTGCACGTCACCGACGAGCTGCCGTCGACCAGGTCGGGCAAGGTCGACGACGAGTCGCTGCGGCGGCGCATCTCGGGCACGACCGACGGCCCCGGCGAGGGGACGACGGACGGGGCGTCCGCGGCGGACGGGTCCGGGGTCGCCGGCATCGTGCACGCGGCGCTGCGCAGCGTCCTGGGTCCGGCGTCGCCCGGCATCGGCTTCCTCTCCGCGGGCGGGGACTCGCTGCGGGCGCTGGAGCTGTGCGCCGTCGCCCGCCGCGACGGCGTCCTGCTGGACGCAGCGGTCGCCCTCGCGGACGGGACCGCGGAGGACCTGATCGCCACCGCCGTACCGGATCCCGCGACGGCGGCGACCGGCCGCCAGCCGGACCGCAGCGACCTGCTGCCGCCCGCGGTGCACTGGTTCCGCGAGCGGATCACCTCCGGCCCGGCCCCCACGTGGAACATGGCGGTCCGCATCGAGTTCGACGAGCTCCTGCACGAGGCGGACGTGCAGCGGGCGGCCCACGAACTGGTCCGGGTGCACCCGATGCTGCGGGCTCGGCTGGAACAGGCCGGGGCGGCGCCCGAACTACGGATCGGCCCGGCGGATCCGGTCGTCACCTGCTCCGACACGACCGAGCCGGACGTCGAGCAGGCCCTGGACCGGGTCTTCGACACCCTGACGGCCCGGGTCGCCATGACCTCCGGTACCCCGATCGGCTTCGGTGTCGTCCGGGTACCGGACCGCTCCCGGACGATCGTCCTCGTCGTCGGGCACCACTTCGTCACCGACGTCGTGTCCCTCCAGATCGTCGCCGCGGACCTGCGCGAGGCACTCGCCAGGACGGGCGAGCCGGACTTCCGGCTCCCGGCCGAGCACACCAGCGTGCACGAATGGCTGACCTGGCTGCAGGCCAGGGTCGGCGACGGTGAGGAGGCACGACGGGCCCGGGCCGCCTACCGCGGGTTCCGGGCCGGCGACGACCGGCCCGTGATCGCGCCGGGGACCGAGGGGGAGGCCGTCACCGTCCGGCGCGCGGTGCCCGCCGGGACGGTGCGCCACGGGTGCACGGCCCTGACCGCCGGGACCGAGGAGCTCCTCCAGGCCGCGGCCGCGACCGCCTGGTCCGAGGTGACCGGCGCGGCCGTGACGGTGCTGGAGATCGAGACGCACGGTCGCGCCCTGCACGCCGACGGTATCGACCTGACCCGGACCGTCGGCTGGCTGACCGGGCTGGTCCCGGTGCCGGTGCACCGGGCCACGCCGGCCGTGCAGATCTCGGAGATCCGCGGACGGCGGGCCTACCTCGACCGGGACGGGCAGACGGTCGCGGTGTTGCGCCATCTCACCGGCACGGACCCGGCACCGGGAACGCGGCCGGACATCGGGGTGAACTACGTCGGCAGGCTCGGTTCCCGGGCCGACGCCACCGCCCGGCCCCACCTCTCCGAGGGACTCCGGAGCCCCGGCCTCCCCCGCCCGGTCGCGGTGCAGATCGACGCCTGGTTCGACGACGACGAGTTCGTGCTCCTGGTGGAGGCCGGCGTGCCGGAGCTCGCCGAGCGGATCGCGGCGTCCGCCGTGCGCTGCCTGGAGGACGCCACGCGATCGGGGACGGTGCCGGTGCGGGCCGGCCACGTCCCGGTCGACCTGGGCGGCAACGACCTGCAGGACCTGGTGGCGGAGTTCGGGGAGATCGAGGCCGTGGCGCCACTGACCGGGGTGCAGGAGGGGATGTACCTGCGGTCGCAGGCCGACGGCCGCAACGCGGCCTACATCGAGCAGATCGCGCTCGGTCTGCCCACGGGCACCGATCCCGAACGGTTGCGGTCCGCGGTCGATGCCGCGGTGGCACGGGATCCGCTGCTGCGCGGCTCGGTGGTGTGGCACGGGCTCAACGAGCCGGTCGTCGTGACCCCACGGGCACCCGGCCGGGCGGTACGCACCGAACACGCCGGGCCGGACGGGCTCACCGGGTTCGCGGCCGAGGAGGTGGCCGCCGTCGCTGCGGGGCCCGGACTCCTGCGGGCGGTCGTCGTCGGCGGTGCCGATCCGGCGCTCGTCCTCACCGTCCACCACCTGGCTGCCGACGGCTGGTCGATGCGGTTGCTGCTGGACCGGATCGACGCCGCCTACCGCGATCCCGGCACCGTCAGCAGCCCGGTCGACCTGCGCGCCGTCGAGCACATGGTGGTCCGGGCGGCGGAACCGGGTCCGGCCGCTGCGGCCCGGGACCGGCGCGCACCGGCGACGGTGCTCCCGGCCCGGCTGCCGGGTCCGTCGCAGGGGGCGGCCGACGGCAACGTCGACCTGACCGTGCTGCTCGGCCGGGACGCGGCCACCGCGCTCCGGCGGACCGCGGCCGGCAACGGGGTGACGCTGTCCACCCTCGTGCACACGGCGTGGGCCCTGGTACTGGCGGAACCGGACGGCGACCCGGACCGGCCGCACCGGGTGCGGTTCGGCTCGATCGCGCAACAGCGCCCGCCGGGCCACGACGACGCCGTGGGGATGTACATCGAGGACCGCACGGTCGACGTCGACGTCCGCCCGGCGACCGAGCTCTCCGCTCTGCTCACCGAGGTGCACGCCGCCCTCCGGGCCGTCCTCGGGACCGGCGCGACCGGCGCCGCGGGTCCGCCCTACGAGACCGCGGTGATCGTCGACGACGCCCGGGGCGCGAGTTCGGCGGCCACGTTCCTCGGGCACCCGCTCGATCTCCGCTGGTCCCGCGAACGCACCGGACTGGCCCTGACCCTGTCCGTCGTCGACGGCGGACCCGCCTCCGGGATCGAGATCACCCTCAACTGCGACACGACGCGGGCCGACCCGACGGCCGCGCGAGCTGTCCTCGACCGCTGCACGGAGATCCTCACCGGCCTGGGGCGCCGGGACCCGATCGCCGCCGACCTGTGGCGTGCCAGTGCACCCACACCGACCACCGGGACATCGCGATGACCGACACGACCGACACGACCACCTCCGCCGGGCACGACCCGGCCGCAGCCCGGGTACGGACGCTGCCGGCCGGCGGGCACCCGCGTGACTGGATCGAGCGCAACGCCGGGGACCTGCGGGAGCAGCTGACGGCGACCGGGGTGCTCCGCCTGCGCGGGCTCGGCGCCTTCGCGAGCGAACTCGACACGATCGGCACCGCGATCACCGGGCTCGACACCCTGGAGTACCACGGCGGGGCCACTCCGCGGACCCGGCTCGAACGCCGCGTGTACTCCTCCACCGACTTCCCGGCCACCCATCCGATCGATCTCCACTCCGAGCTCGCCTACTCCCCCACCTGGCCCCGCTACCTGGCGTTCAGCTGCCTCGTGGCCCCGCGCACCGGGGGTGGCACCCCGATCGCCGGTACCGCGGCGATCGCCGACCGGATCCCGGCCCGGCTCGCCGAGCGGCTGCACCGGCACGGGGTCCGGTACCGGCGCACCTTCCATCCGGTGCTCGGGACCGACTGGCGGACCGCCTACGGGGTCGACGACCTCGACGGGCTCCGCAGCGCCTGTGCCCGGCGCGGTGAGACGGTGAGCCGGGCCGACGACGATCTGGTGGCGACCACCGTCGACCTCCCGGCCTACCTCGCGCACGGGGGTCGCGAGGTCTGGTTCAACCAGCTCGTCGCGTTCAACGCCCGCACGCTGCCCGACGAGGTCCGGGAGGACCTCGAACTGGTCGTCGGCCCGGACGCCATCCCCAAGGACACCCTGGACGGTGCCGGTGACCCGTTCACCGCCGAGGACGTCGGCGCGGTGCGGACGGCCGTCCGCGGCGCCACCACCACCGTCCCGTGGGAGGCCGGGGACCTGCTCCTCGTCGACAACCGCCGCTACGCCCACGGCCGGGAGCCGTTCACCGGCGACCGGGAGGTCCGGGTCTGCATGTTCGGCACCGACGGATGGCCGGGCCCGCACGGGGCCGGGCGGTGAGGGGAGACATGGACGGGACGAGCAGCCTGTTCGCCGACGGACTCGCCGGGGCGTGGACACGCACCGCGGCGGACGACGGGGCCGGCGGTGACGTGACCGTGCCGCGGCCCGCCGCCACCGGCCCGGCGGACGACGAGTGGTCGCGCACGGCCTTCCGCACGGCCCTGGCCGGGTTCCTGGTGGACGGCACCGTTCCCCCGCCCGGCCCCGTGCGGGAGCCCGGCGCGACCGGGGGCACCGTGCTCCGGATCGACGACGACGGCCCGGGAGCCGGTCGGCTCGTGTGCCGCGTCGGCACCGACCGGGTGACGGTGCACGGCCGGTACGCCGGCCGGCTGCTGGACCCGGTGGTGGCCGGCGGGATCGCCGAGGCGGTCGTCGCCACGCTCGACGGCGGTCCCGGTCCGGTTCCCGCGGGCGCCGCCCGGATCGAGGGCGGCCCGGTGACGCCGATCGACGTCGTCGAACGGGTGCTGCACCACGCCCGGCACGACCCCGGCCGGATCGCGGTCCGCGCCGGGGACACCGAGCTGGGGTACGGCGAACTCGCGGAGCGCTCCCGGCGCTACGCCGCGCGGCTGGACGCCGCCGGGGCCGCCGACGTCGTCGTCGTGCCCTACCGCCGCGACCTGCGCACGGTGGTCGCGCTGGTCGGGGTGCTGGCTTCGGGCCGCGCCTTCCTGCTGCGGGCCGACGACCGCGACGAGCACCAGGACGACGTCGCGGCCTGGGTGGGTGCCACCCGCTCGGCGCCCGAGCCGTCGCCCGACGATCCCGGACCCGCGGTCGCGGCGCCGGTGTCGTCGGTCTCCGCCGTGGCCGCCTACGTCATGTTCACCTCCGGGACCACGGGCCGGCCCAAGGCCGTCGTCGTGCAGCGCGACCAGCTCGCCGCGTACTGCGGATTCCTGGTCACCGAGGGGATCTGCGGGCCCGGAGTGACCATGCCGGTGCTGAGCAGCCCGGAGTTCGACGCCGTGATCAAACAGATCGTCGGGCAGCTCGCCGGCGGCGGGACCGTCGCCTTCACCGGCACCACCGACGTCCTCGCCGGGATCGAGGCGGCGCTGGCACCCGGCGGTCCGGCGGAACCGGTGGTGAACACCGTGCCGACCGTGTGGTCGCAGTACCTGGACGTGCACGGCGACCGCCCGGTCGGCGCCGGTGGTGCCCTGCTGCTCGGCGGCGAGGCACTGGATCCGGCGCTGGTGGAACGGACGCGCCGGGTGTGGCCGCGGGTCCGCATCGCGAACCTGTACGGGCCCGCCGAGTGCACGTCGAACGCGACCTGGGCACCGGACGTAGGTGCCGACGGCGACCGGACACCCGTCGGATCGCCGATCCGGGGCACCGACGTGCACGTGCTCGACGCCCGGCTCGCTCCGGTGGGGCCCGGCCGGGTCGGCCGGCTCTACGTCGCCGGGGCGTGTGTGGCCCGCGGGTACCACTCCGACCCGCGCCGTACCGCGGCCGCGTTCCGCCCCGATCCCGGTTCGAGCACGGGGGCCCGGATGTACGAGACGGGGGACCGGGTGCGGTTCACCTCCGCCGGTCTGGTGTACCTGGGCCGGGACGACGCGCAGGTCAAGGTCAACGGCATCCGGATCGACACGGAGAGCCTGCGTGCCGACCTCGCCGCGCTGCCCGGGGTCCGGGCGGCCGCGGTCGGACTGGCCGACGGGGCGCTGCGGGTGTTCGTCGAACCGGCGCCGGGTTCGACCCACGAGGCCGCCGAGGACCACATCCGCCGGGCGTGGCGGCGCGAGCTGCGGGGGGTGCGCGCGGAACCCGTGGACCGGATCCCGGCCACCTCGACGGGGAAGGCCGATCTCGCCGCGCTGTGCGCCCGGCACCCCGCCGCGGCCGTCCCGGCGCCGGGCGCCGGGGAGCCGGCCGGCACGACGGTCCCGGCCGCGCCGCACCGGGTGCTCGAGGTCATCTGGTCCTCGGTCTTCGGCACCGAGCGGATCGACGCCTCCTCCTCGGCGACCGATCTCGGCGTCGACTCGATGAAGCAACTCCGGCTCGTGGCCCTGTACCGCCGTATCCTGCGGGCCGAGGTCTCCTTCGACGACTTCGCCGGGACCGACCGGATCGCCGAGCACCAGCGGGTGCTGGAGGAACGGGTCGGTCGTACCCGGCTGGACGAGGCCGCGGCCCTGCTCGAGGAGCCCGCCCGATGACGGCGGCGGACCTCGGCAGGCTGCTCACGGCGGGGGCACCGGCCCAGCATGCGGATCCGGCACCCGAACCCGCCTCGCTGACCGTCTACGAGGACAGGATCTGGCGGGCGCACCTCGCCGCGGGCGACGCGGCGTACTCCGTACCGTGCGTGTTCGACCTTGTCGGCGGGGCGGACACCGCGCGGGTGCGCGACGCCGTCCGGGCGGTCGTCACCGCGGACCCGAGGCTGACCGGGGTCGTCGAGGCCGAGGGCGACGGGTTCAGGCTCGTGCCCGGGACGGCGGGACCGGTGATCGAGGACATCGACGCCGACGACCCGGACGCCGCGGCGACCGCCTTCCTGGCCCGTCCGTTCGCCGCCGCCGATCCGCTCACCAGGGTCGCCGTCATCCACACGGCCGGGGGCCCGGACCGGGTGGCGATCGTCTTCCACCACGTGGTCATGGACGGCGCCGCGATGTCGGTGTTCGTCGCCGGCCTGCGCGCGGAGGCCGAACGCCCCGGCACCCACCCGGCTCACACGGCCGGGCACGGCCCCGTGCCGCCGGTGCGCCCGGCCGCGGACGCCTGGTGGGACCGGCTGCTCCGGGAACGCGCCGGGTGGCCGGCGTGGGACCCCACGCCCGACCCGGCCCATGCCGTGGTCACCGGGGGCGTCGTCGAGGACGTGCCGGACCCCCGGCTCACCGGGAGCACCCGGTCGGCCGCCCGCTGGCTGACGGCGGTCGCGGTGGCCCTGGCCCGGATCACCGGCCGCTCCGCGCAGTGCCTCGCGGTACCGCTCGCGAACCGGGTGGAGCTGGAGGACTTCGAGAACCCGCAGCCGATGATCAACACGCTGCCGCTGTTCGTCGAGGTCGACGACGGCCGTCCGCTGTCGGAGCTGCTCGACGCCGTGCACCGGGACCTCACCGGCATGGTCGAGCACGCTGCGACCGACCTGCGCGCGGTGGCCGGCGCCGTCCGGATCGGCCGGCCCGGCACCCGGCTCCCGATGAACGTGCTCGTCAACGTGCAGAGCGTCGTGCACGCGGAGATGCCGCTCGCGGGCGGGACCGCGCGCCCGGTGCGGGTCCACTCCGGAGCGGTCAAGGGCGCGCTGACCGTCAGCGTGAACACCGCCGACGGCGACGTGCTCGTCGAGAGCGCGCTGGCCGGCTGGACCGCCGACACCCACACCGGGCTGCGGGACACGATCGCCGCCGTGCTGCACGGGTTGCGCAGCGAGCCCGGCCGGCCGGTCGGGGCCGTGCCGATCGGCGTCGTCGGTGCCCCCGCCACGGTGCCGGCGGAGACCGGTTCCGTCGTCGCCGAGATCCTGCAGCACGCCGGCCGCACCCCGAAGCGCACGGCGCTCACGGCCCCCGACGGCGAGCTGACCTGGGAGCAGCTGGCCGCCGGGGTCTCCGGAGCGGCCGCGGTACTGCGGGAACACGGAGTGCACCCCGGGGACAGCGTGCTGATCGCCTGTGTGCGCAGCCGCGAGTTCGTGGTGTGGGCGGCCGCGATCATGGCGGTCGGGGCCGCCTACGTACCGGTGGACATGACGCGGAGCGCCGCACGGTCGGCGAGCGTGGCCGAGCAGTCCGGCGCCGAGCTGGGCGTGTCCGACGTCCCGCTCCCCGGGATCACGACGATCCCCCTCGGGACGGCCGGGCCCGGCCACGCGCCGGTCACCGACGTCGTCACCGACCGGCGCCTGCCCGCCTACACGATCTTCACCTCGGGCACGACCGGCAGTCCGAAGGGGGTACCGGTCACCCACGCCGACCTCCTGGCCCTGCTCGGCTCCACGACCGATCTCCTCGGGCCCGACGACGTCGTCTCCGCGGTGCACGCGTTCGCCTTCGACTTCAGCGTGTGGGAGGTCTGGATCGCGCTGGCCCGGGGTGCCCGGGTGGTGCTCTACGACGACACCGTGGTGCGGGACCCCCGGCTGCTGGCCGAGCGGCTCACCGCCGACCGCGTCGGCGTGCTGTCGCTGACGAACACCGCGCTGGGGAGCCTGCTCACCGCGCTCGACGACGGTGCCGCCGTCCCGGAGTCCGTGCACCGGGTGGTGCTGGGCGGGGAGAGCGTGGCGCCGGACTACGTCCGGCGCCTGTGGGACCTCCTGGGCTCCCGGGTTCAGGTGGTCAACATGCTGGGCGCCACCGAGACGACCGTGCACACCACCAGGGTCGACGTGTCCACGGCCGATCTCCACGACGCCTCCGTCCAGGTCGGTGGTCCGCTGGAGCACCTCGACGTGGTCGTCGTCGATCCGCGCGGCCGGGCACTCCCGCGCGGGGTCACCGGCGAGATCGCGGTGCGCGGCACCGGCGTGGCGCTGGGCTACACCGGGCGGGGCGCGCTCACCGCGGCCCGGTTCGTCCCCGACCCGTTCCCGGGCGCCGCCCCCGGGGCCCGGATGTACCTCAGTGGCGACGCCGGACGGTGGCTGGGCCCGGGGCGCGGCCTGCTCTGCGAGGGCCGGCTCGACGGGCAGGTCAAGGTACGGGGGCACCGCATCGAGACGGCCGGTGTCGAGGCGGTGCTCGCCGAGCACCCCCGGGTGCTCCGTGCCTGCGTCGTCGCGCACGAGAACCTCCTGCACGCCTTCCTCGACGTCGTCCCGGGGCCGGATCCCGCGACGGCGGCGGCCGAGCTGCGGGCGCACGCCGTCTCCCGGCTCGCCGCCTACGAGGTCCCCGACCGCTTCCACGGGCTGGACTCGTTCCCGATGACGGTCAACGGCAAGCTGGACCGGGACGCGGGCCGGCTGCTCGCCGCGGTCCGGTGGCAGGACACCGGCGCGGCCGGCCTCGCCACCGCCGACGCGGGGCCCCCGGCCGACGACGACGGGACGTCGACCCGGGTACTGGCCGCGGTCGGTGCGGCACTGGGCGGGCGGCCGTCGGACCTCGACGCCTCGTTCCTCGCCAACGGCGGCGACTCGATCTCGGCCGTGCACCTGGTGGGTGAGCTGCGCTCGGCGGGCCTGGAGATCGCCGTCGGCGACGTGCTCGAGGCCCCGTCGGTGCGCGCGCTGTGCGCCGCCGCCCGGCTCGGTGCCCCCGGCGACGACGGCGGTCCCGCGATCGAGCGCTTCGCACTGGTTCCCGACGACGTCCGCGACGGGCTCCCGTTCGACGTCTCCGACGCGTACCCGCTCTCGGCGGCGCAGGAGGGCATGCTCTTCCACATCCGGCTCGACCCGGACGTCGGCGTGTACCACAACACCGTCGGCATCCGGCTGCACGGCGGGCTGGACCCGGACGCGTTCCGCGTCGCGCTCGCCGACACCGTCCGGCGGCACGAGGTGCTGCGCACGGCGATCGACGAGGTCCGCCACGACGAGCCGCTGCAGCTGGTGTACCGAGAGGTCCCGACACCGTTCACGGTCGTCCCGGCCCCGGACGGCGCGGCCGGCCGGGTCATCGACGACGTCGTCGCGCGGGAGCGGGCGACCCCGTTCGACCTCGCACGGGCCCCGCTGTTCCGGATCACGCTCGTCCCGGTGGCTCCGGGCGAGGACCACCTGGTGATCAGCGACAGCCATGTCATCCTCGACGGGTGGAGCTGGACCTCCACCCTCGACGAGATCGTGAGCCGGCACAACGCGCTCGTCCGGCGGGACACCGGTTACGACGCCCCGGCGCCGCCGGACCCGGGGGTGCGCTTCGCCGACTTCGTCGCACTCGAGCGCAGGGCCCGGACCGACGACACCGCGGCGGCGGCGTGGACCGAGCACCTGCGCGGGGTGCGCCCGTGGTCGGTCGCCGACACGGTCGCCGACGGCAGGCGGGTCCGCCGGATCCGGGTCCCGCTCCCGGACGACGACGCCGACCGGCTGGTCGACCGGGCGCGCGCCGAGGGCGTGTCGCTGCGCCACCTCGCGATGGCCGTGGCGGTCCGGGCGATCGGGGACGTCCTCGGGCCCCCGGCGCGCCCCCCGACGAGGTGCTCACCGGGGTCACCGCCAACGGCAGGCTGGAGCGGGCCGGCGGGACCGACGTCCGCGGCATGTTCCTGAACATGGTCCCGCTGCGCTTCCCGGTCCATCCGGACCCGGGTGAGCAGGCCAGGGCCTGCGCCCGCATCGAGGCCGCCATGGCACCGCACCGGCGGCTCCCGAACGTCGACATCACCCGGCTGGCGGGGCGGGGGCCGCTGTTCGACTTCGGCTTCAACTTCGTCCGCTTCCACCGCCTCCGCGGTGTCGAGCGCACCCACCGGTTCGACACCGGCGCTGCGCACTTCTCCCAGGAGGACACCGACTTCGCGTTGATGACGACGTTCTCCGTGCACCCGCCCGAACACCGCCTGGCGCTCATGCTCGTGGTGGACGAGGCCCGGGTGAGCGAGGCCCGCCGGGACCGGCTCGCGGAGGCCTACGCGACCGCACTGCGGTGGGCCGCCGGCACGACCGGTGGCACCGGACGAGAAGAGGACGACCGATGAGCCAGCTCGTTCGTGTCCTGCTGCGCGGCGGGCGCGGTCTCGCCGTGCTCGCGGTCGGTGGCGGGATCGTCACCGGCGTCGCGACGATCGCGATGATCGCGACCATCAGCTCGTCGGTCGGCGGCCCGACCGGCCTCGCCGACGTGGCGCTCTTCGCCGCGGCCGCCGTCGCCGTCCTCGTCGCCGGTGCGGTCGCGTCGAACATGCTCGTGCGGGTCGCGCAGGGCTCGGTCGACCGGCTCCGCACCCGCCTCGTCGAGGACCTGTTGCGCGCGCCGCTGCGCCGGTTCGAGGAGTTCCGGCTGCCCCGTGTCCTGGCGGTACTGACCGACGACCTCGCCGCCGTCGGGCAGGCGGTGCAGGCACTCCCGCTGTTGCTGGTCAACGCGGTGATCGTGCTCTGCGCACTGGTCTACGTCGGCACGCTCTCGCTCGCCGCGCTCGGGGTGTTGGCGGTCGTGATCCTGCTCGGTGGCGGCGCCTACGCGTGGACCAACCGGATCGCCGGCCGGCACATGGCCGCGGCCCGCGACGCCCAGGACGAGCTGCACGACTCCTACCAGGCCCTGACCTACGGGTTCAAGGATCTGAAGCTGTCCGGCCAGCTGCGCCGGGCGGTGGTGGACACCGACCTGCGGTCGCAGTCGCGGCGCTACGCCCGGCACGTCGTGGTCGGGTCCACGGTGAGCCTGGTGACCGGCTACTGGGGACAGATGCTGTTCCTCGCGTGCGTCGGCGCGGTCGCGTTCGGCGGGGACGTCCTCGGGATCGCCCAGCAGGAACGGTTCGGGGTCGCGCTGGCGGTGCTCTACCTGAACACGCCGCTGGTGACGGTGCTGAACATCGCTCCGCAGCTCAACCGGGCGGTCGTCGCGCTGCGCCGGATCGAGAGCGTGTCCGAGCTGCGGGACACCGGCGCCGGGGAGGCGGACGGTGCCACCGGCGCGGGCCCGGAGCCGGGACCGGCGCCCGCGATCGACCGTGAGCTCGGGGTCGACGGAGTCGTCTTCACCTACCGCGGTTCCACCGGTCCCGACACCGGGGAGCCGTTCACCCTCGGACCGGTGACGGCGACGTTCCGCCGCGGGACCGTGAGCTTCCTGGTCGGGGGCAACGGCAGCGGCAAGAGCACGCTCGGCCGGATACTCGCCGGCCTCTACCGGCCCGACGAGGGGACGGTGACCGTCGACGGGCGGGCGCTGGACGAGGCGGGGACGGCGGCGTTCCGGGAGCAGGTGAGCGCCTGTTTCGCCGACTCCTACGTGTTCCGGCGCCTGCGCAGCACCGCACCCGACGTGCTCGAACGGGCGGACCACTGGCTGCGCGAGCTCGGCCTCGACGACATCGTCCGGGTGGAGGGTGACCGCCTGGTCTGCGGCGACCTGTCCACCGGGCAGCGCAAGCGACTCGCCCTGGTCGAGGCACTCGCCGATCCCCGGGACGTCGTGATCCTCGACGAGTGGGCCGCCGAGCAGGACCCGCACACCCGCCGGAGGTTCTACGAGCAGATCCTCCCGCAGATCCGGGACGACCGGCGGATCGTGATCGTCGTGACCCACGACGACCGCTACTTCGCCCACTGCGACCAGGTCCTGAAGTTCGAGCGGGGAGCCGAGACCCGGGGGGTGCCGGCATCGGAGCCGGCGCACCTCTGAGCCGGCCCGCACCGGCGGGCCGCGACATCGACCGAGTTCAAGGGGGCAGGACGCATGTCAGCACAGCAGGAGAACGGTTCCGGGACGGAGTCGTGGACGGTGGTCCGCAACGAGGAGGAGCAGTACTCGATCTGGCCGGCCGACCGGCCGGCGCCGCAGGGCTGGACCGAGATCGGCGTCGTCGGGGACCGCGACCACTGCCTGGACCACATCGGCGAGGTCTGGACCGACATCCGGCCGCTCTCCCTGCGCCGCGCGCTGGGGGTGGCATGACCGCCGTGAACTCGGGCCCGCGGCCCGCCGGGACGATCGACCGGGTCCGTAACGGGCTCGTCGGCGACTTCCTCCCGCTGCTCGTCGACCTGGAGCGTTCCTCGGGCTCGCACCTCTGGGACGACGTCCGGGGCGGCCCGGTCCTCGACATGGGCATGTTCTTCTCCTCCGCCCCGATCGGCCACAACCCGGCCGCGGTCCGCACTCCGGCCGCCGACCGCGCGCTCGGGGCGGCGGCACGGACGAAACCGTCCAACCCGGACTTCGCCACCTCGGTGCTCGACACGTTCGTCACCGACTTCCGGCGGGTGATGATGCCGGACGCGATGACCCACCTGTTCGCGATCGACGGTGGCGCGCTGGCCGTGGAGAACGCGCTCAAGGTGGCCTTCGACTGGAAGGGGCAGGTCGCCGACGTCACCGATCCCGCCGAACTGACCGTGCTGCACCTGCGTCGGGCGTTCCACGGCCGCAGCGGCTACACCCTGTCGCTGACGAACACGGATCCGGCCAAGACCCGCGGCTATCCCGTCTTCGACTGGCCGCGGGTGGCGGCGCCGGCCCGCGGGGAGGACGGCGGCCCGGACCCGGACGGCGACGAGCTGACCGCCGAGGAGGTCGCGGCCGTGGAGGAGGTGACGCGGATCCTCGCCGCCGACGGCCACCGCATCGCCTGCTTCGTCTACGAACCCATCCAGGGCGAGGGCGGGGACCGGCACCTCAGCGGCCGGTTCCTGCGTGCCGTCGAGGCGCTCTGCGTGCGGCACGAGGTGCTCACGGTCGCCGACGAGGTGCAGACCGGCGGCGGGCTGGTCGGGCGCCGGTGGGCGCACGAGGCGCTGGGCCTGCAACCGGACCTCGTGGCGTTCGGCAAGCGGCTGCAGGTGTGCGGGGTGATGGGCGGACGCCGGGTCTGCGAGCTGCGGACGAACGCGTTCGTCACGCCGAGCCGGATCAGCTCGACCTGGGGTGGATCCCTCGTCGACATGGTGCGGTTCTCGTTGCTCTTCGGCGAGATCGAGCGCGACGGGCTCGTCGAACGGGCGGACCGCACCGGCCCGGTGCTGCGCGCGGGCCTGGACCGGCTGGTGGCGGGATCCGGCCGGCTCCTGTCCGCCCCGCGGTCCCGCGGCCTGTGGGGGGCGGTGTCGGTCGCCACACCCGCCCTGCGGGACGCTGTCGCGGCGTGGGCGCTGGACGAGGGGAGCTGCGTGCTGCTGCCGTGCGGTACCCGCTCGCTGCGCTGGCGGCCGTCGCTGCTCGTGACCGAGGAGGAGCTGACCCGCTCGTTCGACGTGGTGGACAGCGCCCTGCGGGCCACCGGGGGCCGGCCGTGACGGTGCACCCCGTGCCCGTCCGGGAACGGGCCCACGCGCCACGCACGCTCGACGGGATGCTGCTGGAGGGGCTCGCCGCGCGCTTCGGCGACCGCACGGTGCAGCACTGTGCCGACGGTGACCTCGACGTGGCGACGCTGACGCACCGGAGCGGGACCGTCGCCGAACGGCTGCGAGCCTGCGGGGTGGGTCGCGGCACCACCGTCGCGGTGAAGGGCAGGCGCGACGGGTGGCTGCTGCCGGTGCTGCTCGGGGTCCTGCGCACGGGCGGCGCCTACGCGGTGATCCCGTTCAACACACCGGACCCGGTCGAGCGCCGGATGCTCGACGTCCTGCGTCCCGCGGCGGCGGTCGCCTGGCGGGTGGACCCGCCGGCCGCGACGGCGGGCCGGGCCGGACAGGCGGTCGCCGAGGGTGTGGACGTCCCCGTGGTCACCGCGCTCGACGGAGCCGCCCCCGCGGCCGGCGGGCCGCGGCACGAGCTGGATCCCGCCTACGTGCTGGCGACGTCGGGCACCTCGGGCACCCCGAAGTTCGTCGTGGTCGGTCACCGGGCCGTGGCGGCCTTCCTCGACGCCGCACCCGCCGTGATCGACCTCGCCCCGCGGGACGTGGTGGCCGCCCGGTCGTCGGCGGCGTTCGACCTGTCGGTGTGGGAGATCTACGCCGCGCTGCTGGCCGGGGCGAGCTCGGTGCTGATCCCGGAGGACGTCGCCGCGGACCCCGCACGGCTGCACGACCGGCTGCGCGGGTCACGGGCCACGGTCCTGTCGACGACCCCGTCCGCCGCGTACCAGCTCGCCGCGCACGACGCGTCGGTCGGCGGCGGGCTGCACCTGAGGCGCCTCCTCGTCGGCGGTGAGGCCGCCGACGGCCGGCGGCTCGCCGACGCCATGGCCGCGCCGTCGCTGGCCGGATGCCGGCTGGACAACTGGTACGGGCCCACCGAGGCGACGGTCTCCTGCACCGGCGGCCCGCTGGACGAGGCGGACCTGCGGCGCCCCGACGTGTCCATCGGCCCGGCGCTGCCCGGGGTCACCGTCGAGATCTCCGGGACCGGTGAGCTGTACGTCGGTGGCGACCAGCTCGCGCACGGCTATCTCGGCGACGCCCGCGCGACCGCGGCGGCGTTCGTCCCGGACCCGGACGGCGACGGGCGGCGGTCCTACCGCACCGGCGACCTCGTCGAGGTCGACGACCGGGGCCGGCTGACCTGTCTCGGACGGACCGACAGCCAGGTGCAGCTGCGCGGGTACCGGCTGGAGCTGGGCGAGGTCGAACGCGCGGTGCTCGCCGACCGGCGGGTCCGGTGGTGCCATGCGGCGCTGTCCGGTACCGATTCCGATGTGCTGATCGCCTACTTCGCGACCCGTGGCGACGAGCCCGTGGACCGGAGTGCCGTGTGGGTCGAGCTGTACGGGCGGCTGCCCCGGCACGCCGTACCGGCTGCCCTCGTCCAGCTCACCGAGGTCCCGGTCTCGGAGGGCGAGAAGCTCGACACGGCACGGCTACCGGCCCCCAGGACCTCGGACTTCGCGACCGACGGGGCGGAGACGGTGGCCCCCCGGACCGGGACCGAGACCCGGATGCACGGGCTCTGGCGCCGCCTGCTCGGCCTGGACGACATCGGCATCGACCATCACTTCTTCGCGCTGGGCGGCCACTCCCTGCTGGCCGCCCGGCTCATCAACGGCATCTCCCGGGAGTTCGGCGTCCGGCCGGCGCTGCACGAGGTCATGGACCGGCTGACCGTCCGTCGGCTCTCGGAGTGGGTGGACCAACGCCTCGACGGCACGAGCCCGTCGGTGACGGGCGCGAACAGGACTGGAGGAACGACATGACCGCTGTCCTGGACGCCATGGCAGCCGTCGCCCGGTGGAGCTATCGACATCGCCTCACCGTGATCGCGGCGTGGCTGGTGGCGCTGGTGCTCTCGGCGACGGTGTATCTCGTCGGCGGGGTCAACGGGATGGATCCCGCACAGGGATTCGTCCGGGAGTCCGGCGCGGCCGAGCAGATCGAGACCACGACCGACTTCGCCGGGTCCCGGACCGAGAGCGTGCTGGTCGACGCAGGCTCGGGTGAACGGTCGGCCCAGGTCGCGCAGAGCCTGGCCGGTGCGCTCGGCGGAGCGCCGTCGGTCGAGCGCGTCGAGGAGACGTTGACCGCGGAGTCCGGCGGTTCCCGGGTCGTGCAGGTGTTGCTGACCGAGCAGCAGGCCTCCCCCGCCGAGCGGGTGCAGGGGATGCAGGCGGTCATGGCCGAGGTCGCCGCGGCGAACCCCGGGACCGGGATCTCGGCGACCGGCCCGATCTCCGTGCAGGCCGACGTGACCACCTCCTACGGTGAGCGGCTGCTGCTCCTGGAGATCCTCAGCCTGCCGATCACCGCGGTCGTGCTGTTCATCGTGTTCGCCGGGGTCGTGGCGGCCGCGGTCCCGCTGATGACCGGCCTCATGGTCGTCATCCTGGCGTTCCTGTGGAGCGGGCCGACGTCGTACGCGGTCGCGGCCGAGGCCAACCAGCCCAGCGTGATCCTGCTGATGGGACTCGCGCTGGGGGTGGACTACTCGCTGTTCTTCGTGCGCCGGACCCGTGAGGAGTTCGACCGCACCGGCGACGTGGAGGCGGCCTCGCTGACCGCCGTGTCGGCGACCGTGCGGTCGGTGGTGGTCGCCGGTGTGGTCACGGCCGTCTCGGTCGCGGCGGTGTTCCTGACCGAGTCGCCGATCTTCCACTCGCTGGCCCTCGGCATCATCCTCGTGGTCGTCGCCGCGCTGCTCGCGTCGGTCACGCTGCTGCCCGCGCTGCTGCGGATCGGCGGGAAGCGGATCGTGAAGCAGCTGTTCGGCAAGCGGCCGGGCGCGGGGCACGACGGGTTCTGGGCCCGGTCGACGCGGACCGTCGTGCAGCGCCCGCTGCCGGCGTTCCTCGTCGGTCTCGTCGTGCTCGGCGCGCTGGCCGCCCCGGTCTCGGTCATGCGGATGCAGCTGCCGGGGACCGACAGCATGCCCCGGACGTTCGACACGCTGATCACGCTGGACCGGATCGCCGCCGACTACCCCCTGTACGGCGTCAGCCACACCGCGGTCGTCGCGCTGGACGGGGACCAGGGCGCCGGCGTCGCGGCCCTGCAGCGCATCGCCGCCGACGCCGCCCGGTCCCCCGGTTTCGACGACCAGGTCAGGGACGTGGAGATCTCGGCGGACGGCTCGGTCGCCCGGGTCGAGATCGGCACCGAGGCACCCTCGATCGACTCCGACGAGGCCGTCGGCAGCCTGACCGAGCTGCGGGACCGGATCGTTCCGGCCGTCCCGGGCGGGGACCGGGTCCTGGTCGCCGGCGAGACCGCCGTGAGCGCCGACATCTCCGCGGCCATGTCGGGGGATCTGTGGGTGGTCCTGGGGATCGTCGTGGTGGTGTCGTTCCTGCTGATGTTCGTGGCCTTCGCCAGCGCACCGCTCGCCGTCCTGTCGGTGGTGCTCAACCTGCTGTCGGTGCTCGCCTCCTACGGCGTCCTCGTCCTGCTGTTCCAGTTCGGCTGGGGCAGCCCGCTGTTCGGCGAGGCGTTCGTCGGTCCGGTGGTGACGCTGCTACCGGTGATGATCCTGGCGATCCTGTTCGGACTCTCCATGGACTACCACGTGTTCATCCTGACCCGGGTGCGGGAGGCACTCGTCGACGGAGCCGGGATCGCCGACGCGATCCGGCACGGCGTCGTCCGTTCCGCACCGCCGGTGAGCGCGGCGGCGGCGGTCATGGTGGTCATCTTCGCGTTGTTCACGTTGCTGCCGACGCCGGAGATGAAGCAGCTGGGAGTGGGCCTCGCCGTCGCGATCGCGCTGGACGCCACGCTGGTCCGCGGGGTGTTGCTCCCCGCGGGCCTGCGGCTGCTCGGCGAACGGGGCTGGCCCCGGCTGCGGGCCGAGGACCCGCAGGCCGGGAGCGAGCGCGTCCTGCGATGAGCCGTGGCCGTCGCGGGACGTGGCACCGGGTCCGGCACCGCCCGGCGGGCACGGCGGCCCGCCGGGCACTCGCCGCGCTGCTCGCGGTCGTGCTGACCGCCGGGATCGGCGCGATCGGAGCGGTCGCCGGCGCGCAACCCCCCGAGGGGCTGCAGGCGACCGTCGACGACCTGGCACGCACGGTGGACGCACCGGGTGCGGCGATCAGCGTGATCGGCCCGGGCGGGACGACGCAGACCGCGGTCACCGGCGTCGACGGCCGGGGCGCCGCCGTCACCGCCGACACGCCGTTCGTGTGGGGTTCGGTCTCCAAGTCGACGGCCGCCGCGGTCACCGGGGACCTCGTCCGGCGCGGCGCGCTGGCCTGGGACACGACCGTGCAGGAACTGGTGCCCGGCTCGGCGGGGCTGCTGGGCGGACAGCCGGTGACGGTGACCGATCTCGTCCATCACACCAGCGGGCTGCCGCACGACGTCAGCCGCACCGACGAGTGGGGCCGGACGGCACCGGCGACCGAGGTCGTCGGATCGCTGGAACGGCCCGGCGACGCCACCGCACCGGGCCCCTTCCAGTACGCGAGCTTCAACTACCTCGTGCTGCAGGCGGTCGTCGAGACCGTCACCGAGCGGCCCTACGCGGAGACCCTCCGCAGCGAGGTGCTGGACCCCGCGGACGCCGGGTCGGCGATCACCGGTCCGGGCGAGTTCGATCGGCGCGTTCCGCCCGGGTTCGTGCCCTTCTTCGGCGACGCCCGGCCCATCGCGCTCCGCCTCGACGGTGCCGGGCTCGGCTACGGCTACCTGGCCGGCTCGATCTCCGACCTCGGCGGCCACGCCAGGGGGCTGTTGACCGAGCTCACCGCACGGGCCCCGGCCACCGTGCGCACCGACCAGGGCAAGGAGTACGGCCCGGGGTTGTACCGGGAGGAGTTCGGCGACCAGGTGGTCTGGTGGCACTCCGGTGCGGTACCGGGCTACTACACGTTCCTCGGGCTCGTCCCGGGAACCGGCAGCGCCGTCGTCGCCCTGGTCAACCGCTACGGCGAGCTGGAGGCGGACGTACTGGCCCAGGCCGGGCGCGGGCTCCTCGCCGACGTGCTCGACCGGCCGGATCCCGGATGGTTCCCGGCCGGCAGCCGCTCGACCGGGTACCTCGTGCTCGGGGCCCTGCTGACGCTGGTGTTCGGACTCGTCGCCGCCGTGACGCTGGCGGTGCTGAGGCTCGCCGGCGGGCCGCGGGCGCGCGGCCTGCCCGGGACGTGCGTCCGCATCGGCACGAGCACCGTGCTCGGTGGCGGAGTGCTGGTCGCCGGGCTGGCCGGCCTGCCCGCGCTGGTGGGCATCGGCCTGCCCGTCATGTGGCGGTGGGCGCCGGACGCCGCCCTGCTGTTCTGGATGGTGGTCGCCGAGATCTTCCTGCTCACCGCCCTGGTCGTCGCCGGGGACGTCCTCGGCTACCGGGCCGGTCGCGGAGCCGCACCGTCCACCACGACGTCGGAGGAGACGACATGAGTAGCCCGACCATCACCACGACCGACGATCTGGCCGCCCGGGCCGCAGCCGCGCTGGACGCCTGCGGAGTGGATGCGGCACTGCGGACGACGCCGGGGGGCGGGCACGCCGTGCGCACCCCGATCACCGGCGGCGCGATCGCGACGGTCGACGCCACCCGGCTGCCCGCACCCGGCCCGGCCGTCACCCACGCGGCCGAGGTGTTCGCGACCTGGCGCGCGACGCCCGCGCCGGTTCGCGGCCGGCTCGTCAAGCGGCTCGGTGAACTGCTGAACACCCATCGTGCCGATCTCGGTGCGCTGGTGACCCTGGAGGCCGGGAAGATCCCGTCGGAGTCCGACGGCGAGGTCCAGGAGATGATCGACGTCTGTGACCTCGCCGTCGGCCTCTCCCGGCAGCTGCACGGCCGCACGATGGCGTCCGAGCGACCCGGGCACCGGCTCAGCGAGACCTGGCAGCCGCTCGGCCCGGTCGCCGTGATCACCGCGTTCAACTTCCCGGTCGCGGTGTGGGCGTGGAACACCGCGCTCGCCCTCGTCTGCGGCGACCCGGTCGTCTGGAAGCCGTCCGAGCGCACCCCGCTGACCGCACTCGCGTCCTGTGCCCTGCTCGCGCGCGCCGCGGACGACGTCGGTGCGCCGGCGGGTCTGGTCCAGGTCGTCCTCGGCGGTGCGGAGACCGGCCGAGCGCTGGTGGACGACGTGCGCATCCCCCTGGTCAGCGCCACCGGGTCGACCGCGATGGGGCGGCTCGTCGCCCCGCGGGTCGCGGCCCGTTTCGGGCGCACGATCCTCGAGCTGGGCGGTAACAACGCGGCGGTCGTCACCCCGTCCGCCGATCTCGACCTGGCGGTCGAGGCCGCGACCTTCGCCGCGGCCGGCACCGCGGGCCAGCGGTGCACGACGCTGCGCCGGCTGATCGTGCACGAGGACGTGGCCGACGCGGTCGTCGACGGCATCGCCGCACGCTTCGCCCAGCTGCCGATCGGGGACCCGTTCGCCCAGGGCACCCTGGTCGGGCCGCTGATCGACGGGACGAGCGAGGAGCGGGTGCACGACGCGATCGCGCGGAGCCTGGCCGACGGCGGCACGCTCGTGAGCGGCGGGACCCGGCGGCTGCAGGACGCCGCCCCCGACGCGCACTACCTGGAGCCGGCGCTCGTGACCATGCCGGCCCAGACCGCGGTCGTCCGCGAGGAGACCTTCGGACCGCTGCTCACCGTGCTCCGCTACCGCGATCTCGACGAGGCGATCGCGCTGCACAACGACGTACCCCAGGGGCTGTCCTCGGGGATCTTCACCCGCGACCAGGCCGAGGCGGAGCGGTTCCTGTCCGCCGAGGGGGCCGACTGCGGCATCGTCAACGTGAACGCGGGGACCTCCGGCGCCGAGATCGGCGGGGCCTTCGGTGGGGAGAAGGAGACCGGCGGCGGCCGGGAGTGCGGGTCCGACGCGTGGAAGGGCTACATGCGGCGGATGACGTCGACGGTCAACTACTCCGGCCGGGTCGCGCTCGCGCAGGACGTGGAGTTCGGTGGCTGAGTTCCGCCCCCCGGGGGAAAGCCGCCGGACGACGTCAGCTCCGCTGTGGTGGCACGGGCCGGGAGCACGGCACGAGCACGGTCAGCTCGGGCACCTCCCGCGCCAGTCCTTCGTCGAGCGTGGCCAGCAGCGAGCCGGGGCGGCTACCCGCCAGACTCGCGAGGTAGGCGTCGGTCACCTGCCGGTGCCCACGGACGTGGTCGAGGCCGGCGTCGACGTAGGACAGCGAGTCGGGCCAGAACTCGCACCCCGGGAGCGCACGGACCGCCCGCAGCACGGCCGTCGCGACCGACGGGGGTTCACCGGTCCGGACCAGGAATCGGACCAGTGCACCCTCGACCACAGGGCACACCGCGAAGCGCTCGATCCCCGACGCCCACGACGAGGCACGGTCATGGTGTTCGTGTTCGGCGACGGTGAGCGCGATCAGCACGTTCGCGTCGAGGAGGTAGGTCGTCACTCCTCGTCCAGCACTGTCGCAACGTCCTTCGCCGAGACCCGGCGCCCCACGCTGACCACGGGGAAGCCCGATCGCTCGTCGACACCGATCGTCGCCGGTTCACCGAGCTGGATCAGACCCCGCGCTGCGAGCTCCGCGACCACGGCCGAGAGCGACAGACCACGGCGCTGCGCGATCTCCTTGGCCTGCCGGTGCACGGCCGGGGGCAGGTCGACGGTGGTACGCACACCGGCATCATAGCTGCATCACCCATGATGCAGGCATTGCGAGCCGGGGGTCGACGCTACGCCCGTCGACTCGTCGACCATGTCGGCCTGCCCGGGGACCATCCGCACCTACCGCGGGCGGTGCCGTCCCTGCGCGTCCCATGCCCGCTCGGCCTCGACGAGCTCACGCATGGTCGTACCATGATCGGGGACCGGCCGGCCTGTGCGCTCGTACTCGGCGAACTGCTGCGCGAACTGGTCGATGATGACGAGGCGCTCGGCCTGAGCCGACTCGTTGCGAGCCTTGTCGGCGGCGCGAGTCGGAGGAATCCGGTTCCACTCGTCGATCAGGCCGACGAACGTCGGGTCGGCCCGGCACAACATCGTGACGTGATGCTGCAGCTGAGCACGCCTGGCTTCCTCGTCCTGCAGCCTCGCCGCCTCGGCCGCCTGTTCCTCGGCCCTCTGCTGGGCCGCGACACGTTCCGTCTGGCGCTTCCGCAGGAGCCGGCCGACGACCATCAGCGCCCAGAGGATCAGGACCCCCCAGGCTCCGGCGATCGACCCGGCGATGACCGTGCCGAGGATCGCCGCGAACAGCTTCCACATCGTCACGGCACTCTGCTGGGCCTGAGCCGCCTTCACCGCCTGTGCCTCGGCCATCGCCGCGTCCTCGGCCTCCCGCTCCTGCGCCGAGAGACCCTGCCGCCGAGTCCGCTCCAGCCGCTCCGCGAGTTCGGTCTGTCTCCTCAGCTCCCGCTCCGAAGCCTCCGCGGCGTAGCGGGTCCGAGCGATGTTGGCTCGCTTCCCCATCTCAGCACCACACCCGGCGGTCGGTGCAGCGGCCGGGGAGAACGTCGGAGGAGAGGCCACGTAGGGGGCGGCTCGACTGGAGGTGGCGCGATGCGGTGGTCACACCCTCCGTCTCGCGTCCGATGTGCGTTCGGTTTCATCCGTGCCCGCCCGCTCATCAAGACTGGGTACGAGGGCCGGATCCGACCACCTGGTACGACCACCCCGGCCCGGGCGAGCTGCGGTCACCGACAGGCGTTCGCCGGATGACCACGCGGAGCGGCCCACGCCGCGCTGCTGACGAACCGGTGACGAGTGCCCCGGAGCCGTAACGCGCCGGGCAGGGGAACGGGACCGATCAGACGTTGAAGCGGAACTCGACCACGTCCCCGTCCTGCATGACGTAGTCCTTTCCCTCCATCCGCACCTTCCCGGCCGCCTTGGCCGCGTTCATCGTCCCGGCGGCGACGAGGTCATCGTAGGACACGATCTCGGCCTTGATGAAGCCCCGCTCGAAGTCGGTGTGGATGACCCCGGCCGCCTGCGGCGCGCTCGCGCCCTGCGGGATCGTCCAGGCCCGGGACTCCTTCGGGCCCGCGGTGAGGTAGGTCTGCAGGCCGAGGGTGGTGAACCCGGCGCGGGCGAGCTGGGACAGGCCCGGCTCGTCCTGGCCGATCGACTCCAGCAGCTCCGCGGCGGACTCGTCGTCCAGCTCCAGCAGTTCGCTCTCGACCTTCGCGTCCAGGAACACGGCCTGCGCCGGGGCGACCAGGTTGGTCAGCTCCTTGCGGCGGGCGTCGTCACCCAGGACTCCCTCGTCGGCGTTGAACACGTAGAGGAACGGCTTGGTCGTGAGCAGGGTCAGCTCGCGCAGCAGGGTGGTGTCCGCACCGGCCTGGAACAGGGTCCGGCCGTCGTTGAGGATCCCCATCGCGGCCTGGGCGGCGTCGAGCACCGGGCGCCGGTCCTTCTGGGTGCGGGCCTCCTTCTCCAGCCGCGGGAGCGCCTTCTCCAGCGTCTGCAGGTCGGCCAGCACCAGCTCGGTGGCGATCGTCTCGATGTCGCCCCCGGCGTCGATCCGGCCGTCGACGTGGATGACGTCCGGGTCGTCGAACACCCGCACGACCTGGCAGATCGCGTCCGACTCGCGGATGTTGGCGAGGAACTTGTTGCCCAGGCCGGCGCCCTCGGACGCGCCCTTGACGATGCCGGCGATGTCGACGAACGACACCGTCGCCGGCAGGATCTTGTCCGAGGAGAAGATCTCCGCCAGCTTGTCCAGCCGGGGGTCCGGCAGCGGCACGACGCCGACGTTCGGCTCGATCGTCGCGAACGGGTAGTTCGCCGCGAGCACGTCGTTGCGGGTCAGCGCGTTGAACAGGGTCGACTTGCCGACGTTGGGCAGCCCGACGATGCCGAGGGTGAGGGACACGGGCGACCACGGTAGTCGCCGCCGGTCAGCCGGGTTCGAGCCGGTAGCCCGCCCCGCGGACGGTGGCGATCCGGTCCGGCCCGAGCTTGCGGCGCAGGTACCGGACGTAGACGTCGACGACGTTCGACGACGACCCCGCGTCCGGCCCCCAGACCAGCCGCAGCAGCTGCTCCCGGGACAGCACCTGCCCCGGGTGCCGCAGGAACGTCTCGGCCAGCGCGAACTCCCGCGCCGACAGCTCCACGGTGCGCCCGTCGAGGGTCACGTGCCGGGTGCGGGGATCGAGTTCGAGACCCCGGTGGGCCAGCAGCTCCGGCGACGGCGACGGGCGCGCGCGGTCCAGCCGGAGCCGGACCCTGGCGAGCAGCTCCTCGAACTGGAACGGCTTGGCCATGTAGTCGTCGGCGCCGCCGGTCAGCCCGGCGACCGTGTCGTGCACGCTGTCCCGCGCGGTCAGGATGATCACCGGGATGGTGCTGCCGGAGGCACGGAGCCTGCGGAGCACGTCGAACCCGTCCATGCCGGGCAGCCCGATGTCGAGCACGAGCAGGTCGAAGCCGCCGGTCAGCGCGTGGTCGCGGACCCCTGGCCCGTCCGGGACGACGGTCACGTGGAACCCGGCACCGCTCAGCCCCTTCTTGACGAACGAGGCGATCCGCGGTTCGTCCTCGGCGACCAGGATCCGGTCGGTCACGTCTCGCTCCTCGGCAGTTCCAGGGTGAACGTCGCGCCCCGGCCGGGCGTGCTGTCGAGCAGCACCCGGCCGCCGTGCGTGGTCGCGATGGCCTCGACGATCGACAGGCCCAGCCCCGCGCCGTCGGACCGGGGGGCGTTCGCACCCCTGGCGAAGCGGCGGAACACCCGGTGCCGGTCCTCCGGTGCGACGCCGGGCCCGTCGTCGGAGACCCAGATCCGCAACCGGCCGGCCACCGCGGCCGAGCCGAGCGCGATCCGGTCGCCGGTGCCGGTGAAGCGGGTCGCGTTGTCCGCCAGCGCGACGACGGCCTGGGTGATGCGGTGCGGGTCCATCCGGACCCGGACGTCGGCGACCGCCTGCAGCTGCCAGTCCCGGTCGCCGAGGCCGGTCAGCTTGTCGAACAGGTCCCTGGTCAGCCCGGCGACGTCGACCGTCTCCGGGCGCAGCAGTGACGGCTGCTCGGCGCGGGTCAGCGCGAGCATCTCCGAGACCAGCCGGTTCATCCGTTCCAGCTCGTCGTCGACCAGGGCGACGGTGTCGGTGACGTCCTCGGGGTCCGCCGGGTCGACGACGCCGAGATGCCCGCGCACGATCGTGATCGGGGTCCGCAGCTCGTGCCCGGCGTCGTCGACGAACCGGCGCTGGGCCTGCACGCCCGACTGCACGCGGTCGAGCATCGCGTTCAGCGTCCCGGCCAGCTCGGCGATCTCGTCCCGGGCCGGGGCCCGGTGCGGGACCCGCCGGGACATGTCGGTTCCGGTGATCGTCCGGGCGATGGTCGCGACGTCGCGCAGCGGACGCAGGATCCGGCCCGCGACCAGCCACGCCCCGACCGCGCTGAGCAACGCCGTGCCGAGCCCCACCAGCATCATCAGCCGCAGGGCCTCGTGCGCGAACTCGTGCTCCTGCTCGGTGAAGTAGCCGATCATGATGACGCCGGTGTCCGGGTCACCCGCCATCCCGACCGGCAGCGCCGACCAGCGGACCTCACCGGCGTCACTGAGGTAGGACCCGGTCGTCGGACGCCGGACGTCGGCGACCAGCGCCTGGAACTCCGGATCCTCGCGCAGCAGTACCCGCGGGCTCGTCCGGCGGGTCTCCCAGCGGAACTCGCCGTTGAGGTAGCCGATGAACTTCTCGTTGGGCCGCGCGACGTTCGCCGCGATCACCGACCGCAGGATCTCGTCGACCGAGCCGTACGGCCGCCCCGTCGTCGGGTTGATCCCGCTCACGCTCACCCGGGCGAACTCCGCGGTCTCCGAGCCCAGCGCCTCGTCGATCCGGCGGTCCGTCTCGTTGATCAGCAGCACCCAGGTCACGATCGTGACCACGCTCAGCGACGCGAGCACGAGCAGCAGGACCCAGCCGACGATCCTGGTGCGCACCCGGGTCGCCCGGCCGGCCCGGCGCCCACCGGGACCGGTCTCGACGGCATCCGTCGCGATGATCGCCTCCTCGTTCGTTCCGGCGCCGTCCATGATCCCGTACGCCACCCCGTCACATTGGCGACACTCTAGTGCGAATAACTACGGAACGTCGCCGTCGTTGGGCCGAGAGGCGTACGGGACACTGCGCCGCATACCTGGCCGTGACCCACCGTTCGCCGGATCGGCCGGAACATCGTCCTCCGGGGGCCCGACGCCCCCGGTGGGGTGACAACCGCGGCCGTCGAGAACGAGGGGGATTCATGCGCCTGCCGGGAATGCACGCCGTGCTGACCGTGGGGGTGGCCGTGCTCGCGACCGCCGGGACGGTCTCCGCCGTGTCGCTGACGGCCACCGGCGAGCAGGCACCCGCGCTGGTCCCCGCACCGGCCACCTCCACGCCGCCGCCCGCCGCGGTCCCGCCGCCACCGCTCCCGGCCCCGGCACCCGTCGCGAGCGTCGACCCGGAGCCGGGCGGCGCGGCGGGATCCGGTGCCACGGGGTCGTCCGGGTCCGCCGGCACCGGCTCCTCCGGCGGCACCGCCCCGGAAGCGGTGGACGAGGCGCCGGTCGAGGCGCCGGCCCCGGCGCCCGTCGAGCCGCCGGCCCCCGCCCCGGCCCCGGACGACGACTCCGACAACGACCCCGACGGCGAGGGCGGCATGCCGCCGCGCGGCGCCCCGGACAGCCCGGAGGAGCGCCAGGAGCAGATCGACTTCGCCTGCGAGAACGGCTGGATCTCCGGGGACGCCTGCAGCAACGGCTGACGCACGCGACCGCCGAGACCCGCGACCGATTCCCGCGAGTCAGCGGTCGCGGGCGGTGGCAGAGTCGGTGTCGTGCTACTCGACCACGACACCTGCTACCGCGCCGTCGCCGCCAAGGACGCGCGGTTCGACGGCCAGTTCGTCACGGCGGTGCGCACCACCGGCATCTACTGCCGGCCGTCCTGCCCGGTGCCCCCGCCCCGGGCCCGCAACGTCGAGTTCCTGCGCACCGCGGCGGCCGCCCAGTCGGCCGGCTACCGCGCCTGCCGGCGCTGCCTGCCCGACGCCGTCCCCGGGTCCCCGGAGTGGAACCTGCGGGCCGACGCGGCCGGGCGCGCGATGCGGCTGATCTCCGACGGCGTCGTCGAGCGGGAGGGTGTTCCGGGCCTCGCCGCCCGGCTGGGCTACTCACCGCGTCAGCTGGGCCGGATCCTCACCGCCGAGCTCGGCGCCGGTCCGCTGGCCCTCGCCAGGGCCCAGCGCGCGCACCGCACGCGTCCTGGTGGAGACGACGCCGCTGGGGCTCGCCGACGTCGCGTTCGCCGCCGGGTTCGGCAGCGTGCGGCAGTTCAACGACACGGTCCGGTCGGTGTACGGGGTGCCGCCGTCGCGGCTGCGCACCGAGGCGACCCGCCGGCGCGGGTACTCCCCCGGCACCCCCGGCGCGATCACCCTGCGGCTGCCGTACCGGACGCCGTTCGACCCGCGGGGGCTGCTGGACCATCTCGCGGCCCGCGCGATCGACCGGGTGGAGCTCGTCGACGGCGGGACCTACCGGCGCACGCTGCTGCTGCCGCACGGGCCGGCGTCGGTCGTCCTGGACCTGACGGCGCGGCCGGGGGCGGTGCTGGCGACGCTGCGCACGACCGATCCGCGCGACGTCGGACCGGCGGTGTCCCGGCTGCGCCGGCTGCTCGACCTCGACGCCGACCCGCAGGCCGTCGACGCCGCGCTGGCCGCCGACCCGGTCCTCGCCCCGCTCGTCGCGGCGACGCCCGGGGTCCGGCTGGCCGGGTCGGCCGATCCGGTGGAGACCGCCGTCCGCACGGTGCTCGGCCAGCAGGTCTCGGTGGCCGCGGCCCGCACGGCGGCGTCCCGGCTGGCCGCCGAGCACGGGACCGTGCTGCCCCCGGCGCTGCGCGGCGACCGGGAGGACGCCCCCGACCTGCTCTTCCCCACCGCGGACGTGCTCGCCGGGGTGCACCCGCCCGGTCCGGCCCGGCGGGCGGAGTCGCTGCGCGCGCTGTGCGCCGCGCTCGCGTCCGGCGCGGTCGTGCTGGACCCGGGGCGCGATCCCGGCGCACTGCGCTCGGAGCTGCAGGCGCTGCCCGGGATCGGGCCGTGGAGCGCCGGCTACCTGGCCATGCGGGTCCTCGGCGACCCCGACGAACTGCTGGAGTCCGATCTCGCCGTCCGCCGCGGGACCGCGGCGCTCGGCCTGCCCGACACCCCGGACGCCCTCGCGGGGCGCGGCCGGGCCTGGGCCCCGTGGCGGTCCTACGTCGCCACCCGTCTCTGGCGGGCCGCGACGCCCGCCGCACCCGTCACCGGGAGGAACACATGGGCACCGCCACCGCCGTCCGGGGCACCAGGGACACCCCTGCCGGACCGTTCACCGCCGTCGTCGACGCCGAGGGGTACGTACTCGCCTCCGGCTGGACCGCCTCGGCCGAGGACCTGCTGCCGCTGATCCACGAGTCGCTGGCCCCCACCGAGGTGGTGGACGGCGATCTCGGCCCGGTCGGCGAGGCGATCGACCGCTACCACGCCGGCGACCTGTCCGCGATCGACGCGGTGCGGGTCCGGCAGCGGTCCGGGGAGTACCGCGAGCACGCCTGGGACGTGCTCCGCACCGTCCCGGCCGGCGCCCCGGTCACCTACACCGGCTACGCGGAGAAGACCGGCCGTCCGGCGGCCGTGCGGGCCGCGGCCGGGGCGTGCGCGCACAACGCCGCGGCCCTGTTCGTCCCGTGCCACCGGGTGCTGCGCACCGACGGCTCGCTCGGTGGCTTCCGCTGGGGCCTGCCGGTCAAGCGCTGGCTGCTCGACCACGAGTCGGCCGACCTGCGGCTGTCCTGAACGGCCCGGACACGCCGACGGTGGCGCACCGTGCCCGTCGCACGGCGCGCCACCGTCGGGTGGGCGGTCAGGCGGGTGTCACCGCGACGCGTAGACCGCGGTCACCGACATGTTCTCGCCGACGGCGAAGTCACCGGTCGCCACGAAACGGCCGGGGATCTGCTCGAGCGTGCTGGACGCGGTGAACTCGACCGTGTCCGCCGCGACCAGCGGCTCGGCGGACTGCTCGACCCGGACGTCGAACGCGACCGGCGAGCCGGGCCCGAACTCGACCGGGCTCGCGGAGCCGTCGGCCGGACCGGCGTAGGGCACCTCGACCGGAACGCCCTGGTGCGAGGCCGTGACCGGGTGCGGCCAGCCGTTCAGCGCGCACGGCGCGGTGCCGGGCGCCGCGGTCATCCGGAACGTGTAGCTGGTGTACTCCCCGGGCGAGACACCCGGGGTGACGGTCGTGCGGACGTTCTCCGGCGCGCACGCGGTCGGTGCCGGCGGCGGGCCGGCCGGGGTGGCCGCGTTCGCGACGCCGAGCGGCGCGAGGGCCACCGTGGCGGCCGCGGCGAGCGTGACGACGGTACGGGTGATCGTGCGCATGCGTGATTCCCCTCGATGGTCCGGACGACTGTCCGGCCGGCCGTGCCCGGGCGGTGTCCCCCCGCCCCGGTCGTGGCCGGATGTGGTGCGGGCTCCCGGACGGGGCCCGCGCCGCGCCGCGGTCGGCGCGGCGGTTCGGTGCGCCGTGACGGCGCAGCGGGTCACCGCTCGGTGAACGGCCCGACCCGGGTGCCGGCGTCGACCTCGATCGGGCCGTGCGCGACGTAGTCACCGGAGCTCTCACCCAGCGGTGAGTGCAGGGCGAACGCGGTCTCGTTCGCCTGGGCCGGGCCGGCCGACGTCGGGACCTGGACGTCGAACCGCACGGGGTGCGCCGGGCCGAACACGACCGGGCGGGTCTGGTCGCCGTAGGGCTGCACGTCGATCGCCCGGGGTGCGCCGTTCAGGCTGAACACCAGGTCCGACGGCGATCCCTGGACGGTGCAGTCGGCGGTCCCGGGCGCCGCGCTGAGCACGACGGAGTAGTGCCGGTGCCCGGAGCTGGCCGGTGCCGGCTCCACGACGGCGTTCACGTGCACCGGGTTGCAGGCGCTCGGCGCCCCGTCGTCCACCGGGTCGGCGTGCGCCACGCCGGCCGGGATCAGGACGGCCGCGGTGGCGGCGACGGCCGCGGCGGTGGTCGCGGTGAGGCGGCCCATGGTGCGGGCGAGTCGGGTGTTCACGATGTGTACCTCTCTCGATCCTCGCGATGGCGGCTCCGGGATTCCCGGAACGCGCTGTCACGAGATGAGACGGGCGTACCACGAAACGGTTCGCCCGGCGTGTCCTTCGACTCGCCGGGGCAACCCCGTGGGCCCGCCGACCGTCCCCGACGACGTCGCCCGGCAAACATCGTCCGGCGAACACGCCCACGACCTGCCGATTCACCGGTTCTGTCAGGGGTGGGGTGCACGCTGCGTGACGTGGATGCCCTCAGCCTGCTCGCCGGGACCCTGCTCGGTGCCGTGATCGCCGCCGCCGTCACCTGGCTGATCGCCGTCGCCCGGTTCCGGGCCGAGTCCGCGGAGGCGGCCAGGTCCGCCGCCAACACGGCCGCGACCGGCCGGGCCGATGCCGCGGGCCTGCGCGCCGAGCGCACCGGCCTGCTGGAACGGATCGAGGAGCTCCACGAGTCCCTGGAGGACGCCACGGCCAGGGCCCGGCGCGCCGAGTCCGACGCCGCGGGGGCCGCTGCGGCGCTGAACGCGGAGCGGGAGGCACGCACGGCGGCCGAGTCCGGGCTGCGGGACTCCTTCGCCGCGCTCTCGCAGGACGCGCTGGCCCGCAACAACGAGGCGTTCGTCGCGCTGGCCGAGCGCCGGTTGAAGGAGGCGACCGCCGAGCTGTCGGCGAAGGCCCAGGGCGACGAGACGGCCCGGGCCAGGGCCGTCGAGCAGCTGCTCGACCCGCTGGCGACGGCACTGGGCCGGATGGAGGGCCAGCTGCGCACGGTGGAGAAGGAGCGCGAGTCGGCCTACGCCGGGTTGCGTGAGCAGGTGCGGGCGATGGCCGCGAACTCCGAGAAGCTGGGCTCCGAGACGAAGGCGCTGGTCAACGCACTGCGCGCGCCGCAGGTCCGCGGCCGCTGGGGCGAGATGCAGCTGCAGCGGGTCGCGGAGATGGCCGGGATGGTGGAGCACTGCGACTTCTCCACCCAGGTGTCCGCGGAGGGTGAGGAGGGCGGGGTCCGGCCGGACATGCTGGTGCGCCTCGCCGGGGGCAAGCAGGTCGTGGTCGACGCCAAGGTCCCGTTTGCGGCCTACCTGGAGGCGGTCGAGACCACCGATCCGGACGTGCACGCCACGAAGCTGGAGGCGCACGCCCGGCAGCTGCGGGCGCACGTCGACCAGCTGTCGGCGAAGGCGTACTGGGAGGCGTTCGAGCCGACACCGGAGTTCGTCGTGCTGTTCGTCCCCGGCGATCCGTTCCTGGAGGCGGCACTGAAGGCCGATCCGGGCCTGCTGGAGCACGCGTTCGGCCGCAACGTCGTGCTGGCCACCCCCACCACGCTGGTCGCGCTGCTGCGCACGGTCGCCTACGGCTGGCGGCAGGAGGCACTGGCCCGCAACGCCGCGCAGGTGCACCGGCTCGGCCGGGAGCTGCACGGCAGGCTCGCGACCATGGGCACCCACGTCGCCCGGCTCGGGCGCAGCCTGGACTCGGTGGTCGAGAGCTACAACCGCACGGTGTCCTCACTGGAGGCGCGGGTGCTCGTGACCGCCCGCAAGTTCACCGAGCTGCAGGTCACCGACACCGAGCTCGACGCACTGTCCACGGTCGACCGGACCCCGCGCGGGGTGTCCGCGCCGGAGCTGGTGGCCTCGGCCGGCGAGGCGCTGGTGTCGCTGGAGGACCTCGGGCGCGGTGGCGAGCAGGCGGACCGGTCGCCACGGTCGTGGGCGGTCCGGACCGACGGCGGGCGGGGCGAGCACGAGTGGGCACCGTCGCCGGTCGCGGCTGACGTCCCGCCCGGCGACGGCGGCCGCACGCCGGTCGACGGGCCCGGATCGGCCCGGCGCGAGGAGTTAGGCTGACCGGGTGACGACCCGCACGAGCTCGGCCCGGCGGCCCGGCGGCGGGTCCTCCGCGAAGCCCACCCGTCCCGCGCGGGGCGGCTGGCCGGTCCGCGAGCGGTCGGTGATCCGGCCGGTGCTGGGCATCCCCCCGGTGGCCGCGATCGGTCTCGCCGTCGGCACCACCGCGCTGGGGGTCGCCGTCGACCTGCTCCGGATCGGCACCGTCGGCGTGATCTTCGAGATCGGCTACCTGGTCGGGTGCCTGGTCGCGGTGTGCTGGGTGCGGCGGCGCGGAATCTTCCTGCCGGCCGTGCAGCCGCCACTGCTGCTCGCCGTGGTGGTGCCGCTGCTGGCGCTGCTCGTCGGGGCACCGTCCGGCGGGGGCACGGCGCAGAGCGTCCTCATGGCGGGGGCACCGCTCATCAACGCCTTCCCGGCGATGGCCGTGACCACGGGCGCCGTGCTGCTCGTCGCCGCGCTGCGGTTGTGGCGCCAGCGTCTCGGCCCCGGGGACGCCATGGGGCGGCTCCGGGTCCGGCTGGGCCGTGATCCCGGCGGCCACGAGCCGGACGGCCCGCGCCGGGGCAGCCGGGGATCCACCGCGCGTCCCACCGGCACGGAGTCGTCCCGCGGGCGTGGCCCGGAGCCGGCCGGAGGGCGCACCGGAGCCTCCGGGGCGCGCACCGGCGGTCCGGAGCCGCGGCGCGGTGCCCGGGGTCCGGATGCTCCCGGCCGGAGCCGGTCCGGGCGTGCCGGGGACGGCTCCGAGCGTTCCGGTGGGGCGAGCCGTTCCGGCGGGCTGCCGCCGGGGGTGCGGGGTCCCGCCGAGCCCCGCGGCGGGCGCGCCGGGTCGTCGCCGCGGGATCCGTCGTCGCGGTCGCGGCGCCGTTCCCCGTGAGCGGCGCGGAACCGGGTCCGCACCCGGTACGGCCCCGCCGAGGCGGGCGGCGTCGTGCCTGGTGAGCGGTCCGGAGTACCCCGGTCACTCCGAACGGGCGATCGCATCGCAGAATCAAGGCAACCCCGGTCCCACCCGCGCGTCCTAGGAACCGAGGGCGGATGCGTTCTCGACGCTCCCCGACGCCTGCCGCACGACTGGAGATCGATGTCCACCACCCGCACGACCCGTTCCCCGCGGCCCGCGGTCCTCGTCGCACTCGTGACCGCGGCGGTCGCCCTGCTCGGCGTCGGAACGGCTCTCGCCGCGACCCCGACCCCGGCCGCGCAGTCCTTCCAGGAGCAGGCGCTGGTCCCGGGCACCCCGTGCACCGTGACCGCCCGGGCCTGCGTCGACCTCGACTCCAAGCAGACCTGGCTGTTCGACGCCGGCAAGATCGTCAACGGCCCGGTCCCGGTCGCGACCGGTGGTCCCGGCAAGGAGACCCCGATCGGCCACTCCCTGCGGGTGTACCGCAAGGAGGAGCTGCACCGCAGCAACGAGTACACCGCCACCAACGGTGAGCCCGCCCCGATGCCCTGGTCGGTCTTCTTCCAGGACGGCGGGATCGCCTTCCACGAGGGGCGCACCGACACCCCGTCTGCCGGTTGCGTCCGGCTGACCAAGGACAACGCCATGGCGTGGTTCAACTACCTGCAGATCGGCGACCAGGTCCAGGTCGTCTCGGCCAAGCAGGTCACCGAGGCCCGGAACGCGCCCCCGGCCTGATCCCGACGCTCACGACAGCGCCCCCGGACCGATCGGTCCGGGGGCGCTCGTGCGTGGTGGCCCGGGTCAGCGGGTGGCCGGCTGGCGCGGCGGGCGCAGCTCCCGGGGCAGCGAGAACACCAGCGTCTCCTCCGCCGTGTCGACCTCCTCGACGGAGCCGAAGCCGCGCTCCGCGAGATGGTCGACGACGCCGCGCACCAGCACCTCGGGCACGGACGCACCGCTGGTGACGCCGACCGTCTGCACGCCGTCGAGCCAGGACTCGTCGATCTCCTTGGCGTAGTCGATCAGGTACGAGGCACCGGCACCCGCGCCGAGCGCGACCTCGACGAGGCGCACCGAGTTCGACGAGTTGCGCGACCCGACGACGAGGACCAGGTCGCAGCGCGGGGCCATCGTCTTCACCGCGACCTGGCGGTTCTGGGTGGCGTAGCAGATGTCGTCCGACGGCGGGTTCTGCAGCTTGGGGAACTTCTCCCGCAGCGCGCGCACGGTCTCCATCGTCTCGTCCACGCTCAGCGTGGTCTGGGACAGCCACACGACCCGTTCCGGGTCCCGGACCGTGACCTTGTCGACGTCGGCGGCGGACTCGACGAGCTGGATGTGCTCGGGCGCCTCGCCCGAGGTGCCCTCGACCTCCTCGTGCCCGGCGTGGCCGACGAGCAGGATGTCGTAGTCCTCGCGGGCGAACCGCTTGGCCTCCTGGTGCACCTTGGTCACCAGGGGGCAGGTCGCGTCGATCGTCTTCAGGTCGCGCCCCTTCGCCTCCGCGCGCACCGCGGGCGAGACACCGTGCGCGGAGAACACCACGTGCGCACCCTCGGGGACCTCGGAGGCCTCCTCGACGAAGATCGCACCGCGGTCGCGCAGCGTCTCCACGACGTGCTTGTTGTGCACGATCTCCTTGCGGACGTAGACGGGGGCGCCGTACTGGTCGAGCGCCTGCTCCACCGCCTCGACGGCGCGGTCGACGCCCGCGCAGTAACCGCGCGGCTTGGCGAGCAGGACCTGCTTCGCAGAAGCGGACATGCCCCCAGCCTACGGACCACACCGGGCACGGGCAGCCGTACGTGACCGGCCCGACCGGGACGACGCGCTGCCCCACACGGGCAGATCGTCCTCCCCGCGACACGTGGACCGGGCTGCGGGACACTGGGCTGCATGTCGCCACTGCCGTTCCCCGTGCGGATCGCCGCCGGCCTCGTCGTGACGGCCGTGGAGCAGGCCCGCGAACTGCCCCGGCACGCCGTCGAGCTGCCGGTGACCGCGGTCAGCCAGGCCCTGCAGGTGTCGATGCGCCTGCAGCAGACGGTCACCGAGCTGGCCATCAAGGGCGACCGGGCCCTCGGCGCGCTCCGACCCGGGGACGACGTGCCGAGCTGGGCGACGTTCGACGACGATCTCACCGAGCCCGCGCTGCCCGACCCGGAACCGGTCGCCGCCCCCGCATCGCGCAACGGCGCCGTGTCGCCGCTGCGACCGGCGCGCTCCGGGATCCCGATCGACCGGTCCGCCCGCCCGGCGCCGGCGGCACCGGACCGTGGCCCGGCGGCGCCGGGCGGCCCGCACGCCGTCCCGGAGTACCCGGGGCTGAGCATCCCCCAGCTCCGCGGGAAGCTGCGCACGCTCGGGATCGACGACCTGTCCGATCTGCTTGCCTGGGAGACCTCGCACGAGAACCGGCCGCCGTACGTGACGATGCTGACGAACCGGATCGCGACGCTGTCCCGGGAGAAGTGAGCACCCCGGCCGCCCCCGACGGCGCCGCGGGCCGGGCCAACACGGCGGAGAGCCCGTGGCCGGTGCGGACCGTTGCCCGCAAGATCGGCGAGTGGGTCGAACGCCTCGGGACGGTGTGGGTCGAGGGCCAGCTGGCGCAGGTCAACGCCCGGTCCGGGACCGCGTTCCTCACCCTGCGCGATCCGGCCGCCGACGTGTCGCTGCAGCTCACCGCCCCGTCCGCGCTGGTCCGCGACGCCGGCGACGCGGTGACCGAGGGCAGCCGGGTGATCGTGCACGGCAAGCCGTCGTTCTACCTGGGCCGGGGCACCCTGAGCCTGCGCGTGGACCGGATCCGCGCCGTCGGCCTCGGGGAGCTGCTGGCCCGGATCGAGCGTCTGCCTCGCCTGCTCGCCGCCGAGGGGCTCTTCGATCCCGCCCTGAAACGGCGGCCGCCGCTGCTCCCGCACACGATCGGCCTCGTCACCGGCCGGGACTCGGCCGCCGAGCACGACGTCGTCACGAACGCCACCGCCCGCTGGCCGGCCGTCCGGTTCCGGATCGAGAACGTCGCGGTGCAGGGCACGCAGGCCGTCGAGCAGGTCGTCGGTGCCCTGCGGGCCCTGGACCGCGACCCCGACGTGCAGGTCGTCGTCCTCGCCCGCGGCGGCGGCAGCGTGGAGGACCTGCTCCCGTTCTCCGACGAGACGCTGTGCCGGGCGGTGGCCGCGTGCCGGACCCCGGTCGTGTCCGCGATCGGCCACGAGCCCGACACCCCGCTGGTCGACCACGTCGCCGACGTCCGCTGCTCCACCCCGACCGCGGCCGGGCGCAGCCTGGTGCCCGACCTCGCCGAGGAGACGGCGCGCATCGCCGGGCTGCGCGACCGGGCCCGGCGCGCCCTGCACGGCTGGGTCGACCGGGAGCAGCGCCGGCTGTCGGACCTGCGGCACCGGCCGGTGCTGGCGGATCCGCTGCTGCTCGTCGCCGCCCGGGAACGGGAGGTCGCCGACGCCCGGTCGGCGGCGCACCGGGCGGTGCTGCGCCGGCTGGACCGGTCGACCTCCGAGCTGGAGCACCTGACGGCCCGGCTCACCGCGCTGGGACCGACCGCGACGCTGGCCCGCGGGTACGCGATCGTGCAGCTCTCCGGGACCGGTGACGACGTCCCGCCGCTGCTGCGGTCCGCGGCCGACGCCCCGACCGGCACCACGCTGCGGATCCGGGTCGCCGACGGGGCCGTCGCCGCGACGGTCACCGCCACCGACGGCACGGGAGCCGCGGGAGCCACCGACGACGCCGACGGCACCCACGACACCGGGCCCGCCGCACCCGATCGCGGCCCGACCACGCCCACCGCGGAGGAGACCGGATGACCGAACGACCCGCCGTCGAGACCCTGGACTACGAACGGGCCCGCGACGAGCTCGTGGAGGTGGTCCGGGCGCTGGAGGTCGGGGGCCTCGGGCTGGACGAGTCGGTCGCGCTGTGGGAGCGGGGCGAGGCACTGGCCCGCCGGTGCGACGACCAGCTGGCCGGTGCGCGTACCCGGATCGAGGACCGGCTCGCCGAGGCCGGATCGGAGTCCGGCGACGACTGACCGCGGGGTCAGCGGCTACGCGCTCAGCCGCCGGCGGGCACGACCCGGGCCGTGGCCAGCGCGTCGGCCAGGGTGCGGAAGTCCTGCTCCGGGGCGGACCCGGTCACCATCGCCCGCACCTGCGGCGCACCGGGCAGGGTCGCGATCCGGAACGGCTCGCCGCCGTCGGACTCGTAGACCTCCCAGGTCAGACCACCGGCGTCGATCGTGCCCCGGCGCAGCGGCGGGCCCTCGCCGCGCCCGCCCGAGCCGGACTCGGTCGCCAGGATCGCCTCGGCCGTCGCGTCGGTCTGGACCAGGCTCAGGTAGTCCGCCCCCGGGGTCACGTACCCGATCCGGACGGCGGTGCCGCCACCCTCGACCGGGCCGCGGTCCGTGGAGTTCGCCCGGAAACCCGGCTCGGGCACCCGCAGGGCGAACGCGGAGCCGCGGGCGAACTCGGTGAGCCGGGCCCCGGCGTCGACCGTCGGCCCGGACTGCGGGTCCTCGACCGGGCCGGTCGGCGCGAACGAGCACGAGCCGCCGACGGTGAACAGGAGCAGGGCGACCGGGATGAGGATGAGGACGGCGCCGATCAGGTCCCGGACCGACGTCTCGCCGCGCTCCGGCTTGCGCAGCGCCCGCGGCCCCACCCGGGGTGCGGGACGGGGAGACGGGTCGCCCTTGGCGGGGCCGGGATCCGATGGCGCGCTCACCCGCACATGGTCCCCCAGGCATGGCGTCGGTCGCTCGTCACACCTCTTCGACGCTCTCACGTGCGAGGATCGGACCGGCCCCGCTGTACGCCCCGTGAATTGGAGTCGTCCGTGACCCACCCCACCCAGTCGCCCAGCCGTCGCCGTGAGGCTCCCGACCGCAACCTGGCGATGGAGCTGGTCCGGGTCACCGAGGCCGCCGCGATGGCGGCCGGCCGCTGGGTCGGCAAGGGCGACAAGAACGGCGGCGACGGGGCGGCCGTCGACGCCATGCGCCAGCTGATCTCGTCGGTGTCGATGCGCGGCGTGGTCGTCATCGGCGAGGGCGAGAAGGACGAGGCGCCGATGCTGTTCAACGGTGAGGAGGTCGGGAACGGCGAGGGCCCGTTCTGCGACGTCGCCGTCGACCCAATCGACGGCACCACGCTGATGAGCAAGGGCATGCCGAACGCGCTGGCGGTGCTCGCGGTCGCCGAGCGGGGCGCCATGTTCGACCCGTCGGCCGTCTTCTACATGGAGAAGATCGCGGTCGGCCCGGAGGCCGCGGACGCCATCGACATCACGGCCCCGGTCGCGGAGAACGTCCGCCGGGTGGCGCGGGCCAAGGAGATCGACGTCGCGGACGTCACGGTCTGCGTGCTCGACCGCCCCCGGCACGACCAGATCGTGGCCGAGATCCGGGAGGCCGGAGCCCGCATCTCCTTCATCTCCGACGGCGACGTGGCCGGCGCGATCGCCGCCGCCCGTCCCAGCTCCGGCGTCGACATGCTCTACGGCGTCGGCGGCACCCCGGAGGGGATCATCACCGCGGCCGCGCTCAAGTGCATGGGCGGCGAGATCCAGGGCCGGCTCTGGCCGAAGGACGACGAGGAGCGGGCCGGCGCGATCGACGCCGGCCACGACCTCGACACCGTCCTCACCACCGCGGAGCTGGTCCGCGGCGAGAACGTGTTCTTCTGCGCCACCGGCATCACCGACGGCTCGCTGCTGCGCGGCGTGCACTACCGCGGCGGCGGCGCCACGACCCAGTCCATCGTGATGCGCTCGAAGTCCGGCACCGTCCGGCTGATCGACGGCTACCACCGGCTCACCAAGCTCCGCGAGTTCTCCTCGGTCGACTTCGACGGTGTCGAGGGCGAGGCTCCCCCGCTGCCGTGATGAGGTGAGCCTCACCTAACGCAGCACGGGGCGCCGGGGTGGAGTAGACCTGCGCGTATGAGCGCCGACTACCGCATCGAGCACGACACCATGGGTGAGGTCCGGGTCCCCGCCGACGCGCTGTGGCGCGCCCAGACCCAGCGGGCCGTGGAGAACTTCCCGATCTCCGGCCGGGGCCTGGAGCGCGCCCAGATCCGCGCGCTCGGCCTGGTCAAGGCGGCCGCCGCCCGGGTGAACGGCGAGCTGGGCGTGCTGGACGCCGACCGGGCCGCCGCCGTCGCGGCCGCCGCCGACGAGGTGGCCGCCGGTGCGCACGACGAGCACTTCCCGGTCGACGTCTTCCAGACCGGTTCGGGCACCTCCTCGAACATGAACGCCAACGAGGTCATCGCCTCGCTGGCCGCGGCGGCCGGGGTGGAGGTCCACCCGAACGACCACGTCAACGCGTCGCAGTCGTCGAACGACGTCTTCCCGACCACCATCCACCTGGCCGCCACCGAGGCACTGGCCACCGAGGTCGTCCCGGCGCTGGAGCACCTGGAGGCCGCACTGCGGCGGCGCGCCGCGGAGTGGTCGGAGGTCGTGAAGGCCGGCCGCACCCACCTGATGGACGCGGTGCCGATCACCCTGGGCCAGGAGGCCGGCGGCTGGGCCAGCCAGGCCGGCTACGGCGCGGACCGGGTGCGGGACGCGCTGCCCCGGCTGGCCGTGCTGCCGATCGGCGGGACGGCCGTCGGGACCGGGCTGAACGCGCCGGACGGGTTCGGCGGCGCCGTCGTCGCGAAGCTGCGCGAGGCCACCGGGCTCGAGCAGCTGGCCGAGGCGACCGACCACATCGAGGCGCAGGGCTCCCGGGACGGCCTGGTCGAGGCCTCCGGCGCGCTCCGCACCGTCGCGGTGAGCCTCTACAAGATCGCGAACGACCTGCGCTGGCTGTCCTCCGGCCCGCGCACCGGGCTCGCCGAGATCCACCTGCCGGACCTGCAGCCGGGCAGCTCGATCATGCCGGGCAAGGTCAACCCGGTGATCTGCGAGGCCACGATGATGGTCTGCGCGCAGGTCATGGGCAACGACGCATGCGTCGGGTTCTCCGGCAGCCAGGGCAACCTGGAGCTGAACGTGATGATGCCGGTGATGGCGCGCAACGTGCTGGAGTCCGCGCGGCTGCTCGCGAACACCTCCCGGTTGCTGGCGGACAAGGTCGTCGACGGCATGGAGGCCGACCTGGAGCGCACCCGCGAGTACGCCGAGTCCTCGCCCTCGATCGTCACCCCGCTGAACTCGGCGATCGGGTACGAGGAGGCGGCCTCGATCGCGAAGCAGGCGCTGAAGGAGCGGCGGACGATCCGCGAGGTCGTGATCGAGCGCGGGCACGTCGCGAACGGGACGCTCACCGAGGAGCAGCTGGACCGGGCGCTGGACGTGCTGGCGATGACCCGCGGCGAGAAGCGCTCGTAGCGGTCGGTCACCGTCCGGGCGCGGCCGGTCAGTCCATCCGCTGTTCACCTGCAGGTACCCGGACGGCCCCCTTCATGTGACACGGTGTGATCAACTCTCCGATCGCGCCCCCGGATGGACCCGTCGCATGCCCGACCAGCGTTTCGCCTACGAACCGGTGCACGACCTGCGCAGCGGTCGCTTCGCCGGGGTCGAGGTCGTGCCGCGGCACGCGCACGAGGCGGTCGCGGTGCAGGCACGCGACCGTGGGTGGGGCCTCCGCCAGATCGCCGAGCTGGACGCGGGGACGGCGCTGTCCGCCGTCGTCTCCGCCCGGTCCGGCGGCGGCGTCGTACCGATCCAGGTCGACGTCGCCGCGGACACCGTGGTGTACGCCAGGGACCGGCTGCGGTCCCTGCTCGACGGCAGCGGCGCGGTGGCGCCGCTGCTGGAGGTCGGTCCGCCGATCGCCGCGGCGGTGTCGCCCGAGCACCTGGTCCCCGCACTGGCGGAGCTGCGCCGGTGGGGCTTCCGGATCGGGCTGGACGGTGCCGCCCGCGGGTTCGGTCCCGAGGTGCTGGCCGCCGTCCGGCCGGACGTGGTGAAGCTCGAACCGGACCTGGCCGACGGGCTGCTCGACACCGGGACCGGGGCCGCGGTGCGCGCGGTGCTGGAGGTCGCGCGCTCGGTGGGCGTGCCGGTCGCCGTCACCGGCGTGCGCGATCCGGGCCGGCTCACCGGGCTGTACGCGTGCGGCGCCGTCTTCGCCCAGGGCCCGCTGCTCGGCGGCGCCCGTCCGCTGCCCGAACCCGACCCGGCCACCATGCCCGAGCTGGTGTCCCTGCTGCGCGCGACACCGGTCGCGCCGCGTGGCGGCCCGGCCCCGGCGGCGCCGGCGCCCACCGGGCCCCCGGCGCCGCGGGCCCCGGCCGGTCCGCCGGTGCGCGGGCTGTCCACCCCCGCCGTGACGGTCGGGGCGGACGTGACCGGGGAGACCGCCAGGGAGGCCCTGCGCGAGCAGCCCGACTCCGCGGGCATCGTGCTGCTCGACGGGATGCACCGGCCGATCGGCTACCTCGACCGCAGCCGGTTCCTGCTCGCCCTGACCGGCAAGTTCGGCCACGCGCTCTGGGCGGACAAGCCCGTGCGGTCGCTGGCCGACCCGCCGCGCACGGTCGACGAGCGGACCCCGCTGTCCCGGGCGCTGGAGCTGAGCCTCTCCGGCGACCCCGCCCGCGGGTACGACGACCTCGTCGTCGTCGCGCCGGACGGGACCTGCCGCGGGGTGGTGGCGGTCGCCGAGCTGTGGCGCCAGGCGATCCTGCCCGGCAGTCCGCGGCGCCCGGCCGCGGACCGGCCGGCTACAGCGGCGGACTCAGCGGCACGTGCCGGTTGACGTCCTTGTAGAGCAGGTACCGGAATCGGCCGGGGCCACCCGCATAGCAGGCCTGCGGGCAGAAGGCGCGCAGCCAGAGGAAGTCGCCCTCCTGCACCTCGACCCAGTCCTCGTTCAGCCGGTAGACCGCCTTGCCCTCCAGGATGTAGAGCCCGTGCTCCATCACGTGGGTCTCGGCGAACGGGATGGCGGCGCCGGGCTCGAAGGTCACGATGTTGACGTGCATGTCGTGCCGCAGGTCGGCCGGGTCGACGAACCGGGTGGTGCTCCAGCGGCCCTCGGTGCCCGGCATCGCGACCGGCTCGACCTCGGCGTCGCTGGAGACGAACGCGTCCGGCACGTCGACGCCGTCGATCCGGGCGTAGCGCTTGCGGATCCAGTGGAAGTGCACCGGCTCGGTGTCGTCCGGGTTGCGCACCGTCCACTCCTGCCCCGGGGGCAGGTAGGCGTAGCCGCCGGCGGTGAGCCGGTGCTCGGCGCCGGTGATGCGCAGGGTCAGCGTCCCCGCCGTCACGAACAGCACGGCCTGGGCCTGCGGATCGCTCTCCGGGCGGTCGCTCCCGCCGCCCGGCGCGATCTCGACCATGTACTGGGCGAAGGTCTCGGCGAACCCGGACAGCGGCCGGGCCAGCACCCACAGCCGGGTGGACTCCCAGAACGGGAGCGAGCTGGTCACGATGTCGGAGTTGGTCCCGCGGGGGATGACGGCGTACGCGGTCCGGAACATCGCGCGGTCGGTGAGCAGCTGCGTCTGCGGCGGCAGGCCACCGGCGGGGCGGTAGTAGTTCGGCACGGCGCTCCTGACCTCATTTCGCATCACGGAATGCTTCTTCCGCTGTCGTGGACAGTGAACGGTGCGACGCCGCGACCGTCAAGGGTTCGCCGGCGCGCGGGATGTCGGGGTCCGCTGCTTTCATGACGTCGTGCTGTTCCACGACGTCGTCGCCACCTCCGCCGCGGTGGGTGCGACCCGCGCCCGCGGGGAGAAGACCACCGCGCTGGCGGAGCTGCTGCGCGCCGCGGCGCCGGCCGAAGTCGTGCCGGTGGTCGCCTGGCTGTCCGGGGTGCCGCGGCAGGGCCGGATCGGCACCGGCTGGCGGACGCTCTCGGCGGTGCGGGCACCGGCCGCCGCGGAGCCGGGGCTCGACGTGGCCCGGGTCGACTCCCTGCTCGACGAGCTGGCCGGCACCGCCGGGGCGGGCTCGGCCGGGCGGCGGCGGGACCTGCTCACCGAGCTGTACGGCGCCGCCACCGCCGACGAGCAGCGGTTCCTGCACCGGCTGCTCACCGGCGAGCTGCGGCAGGGGGCGCTGGAGGGCCTGATGGTCGACGCCGTGGCCGTCGCGTCCGGGGCCGGCCAGGCCGCGGTCCGCCGGGCCTTCATGCTCTCCGGGCGCCTGCCCGAGACGGCGGCGACCGCGCTCGGCGGCGGCGCGGAAGCGCTCGCCGGTGTCGGGCTGGAGGTCGGGCGCCCGGTGCGCCCGATGCTGGCCTCCCCCGGCGACTCGCTCGACGCGGCGCTCGCCGCGCTCGGCCCCGGCGTCGTGGTCGAGCACAAGCTCGACGGCGCCCGGATCCAGGTGCACCGCCGGGGCGACGAGGTGCGGGTGTGGACCCGCACGCTGCGCGAGATCACCGACGGCGTCCCGGAGCTGGTCGAGCTGGCGCGGGACCTGCCGTGCGAGACCGCGGTGCTGGACGGGGAGACCCTCGCCCTCGACGACGACGGCCGCCCCCGGCCGTTCCAGGACACGATGAGCCGCTTCGGCTCCGACACCGAGGACCCGGGGGTGCTGCTCAGCCCGTTCTTCTTCGACCTGCTCCACCTCGACGGGCGCGACCTCGTCGACGAGCCGCTCGCCACCCGGCTCGACGTGCTCGCCGGTCTGCTCGCCGCCGGCCGGCACGCGTCGGTCCGGATGCCCGGTGCGCGGCGGCCGTCGGCGACCGAGGCGGCAGCGGTGCTCGACACGGCGCTCGGGATCGGCCACGAGGGCGTCGTCGTCAAGGATCTCGCCGCGCCGTACGCGGCGGGTCGGCGCGGGAAGGCCTGGCAGAAGGTGAAGCCGGTGCACACCCTCGATCTCGTGGTCCTCGGTGCCGAGTGGGGGTACGGCCGGCGGACCGGGTCGCTGTCCAACATCCATCTCGGTGCCCGCGACCCCGAGGGCGGGGCCCCGGTGATGATCGGCAAGACGTTCAAGGGCATGACCGACGAGCTGCTGGCCTGGCAGACCGCGACCTTCCCGCAGCACGCCGATCCGGAGCGTCCCGAGGAGCCGGGGGTCGTGCACCTGCGCCCGGAGCTGGTCGTCGAGATCGCGGTGGACGGCGCGCAGCGCAGCAGCCGGTACCCGGGCGGGGTCGCGCTGCGCTTCGCACGGGTGCTCCGCTACCGCCCGGACAAGACGCCGGAGGAGGCCGACACCCTCGACGCGGTGCGCGCGCTGCTGCCCTGACCTGGGCGGCAGCACGATCACGCCCCGAGCGGGTACAGTCCCGTCATCGTGCGCTTCCTCGACGACCGCTCGCCGGACCACGACCTCACCTACGACGACGTCTTCCTCGTCCCGCGCCGGTCCCCGGTCGCCTCCCGGTTCGACGTCGACCTCACCACCCCGGACCGCACCGGTGCCACGGTCCCCGTGGTGGCGGCGAACATGACGGCCGTCGCGGGTCGCCGGATGGCCGAGACGCTGGCCCGCCGTGGCGGGCTGACCGTCCTGCCGCAGGACGTCGCCACCGACGCCGTCGCCGGGATCGTGTCCTGGCTCAAGTCCCGGCACCCGGTGTGGGACACCCCGCTGGTTCTCACCGGCTCCGACGCGGTCGCGGACGCGCTGAACCTGCTGCCGAAGCGGGCGCACGACGCCGTCGTGGTCGTCGACGACGGCGGCCGCCCGGTCGGCACGGTGAGCGAGGCCGGCTGCGCCGGGGTGGACCGGTTCACCCGGCTCTCCGACGTCCTCGATCCCGATCCGCTGACGCTGCCGGTGGACACCACGCCGCGCGAGGTGTTCGAGCAGCTCGACTCCCACCGCGCCCGGGTCGCACTCGGCCTGGACTCCCACGGGCGGTTGACCGGCCTGCTCACCCCGCTCGGCGCGATCCGGGCCGGGATCTACTCCCCCGCGCTCGACGCCGCCGGGCGCCTGCGCACCGCCGCCGCGATCGGCATCAACGGTGACGTCGCGGTGAAGGCGAAGGCCCTGCTCGACGCCGGGGTCGACGTCCTCGTGGTCGACACCGCACACGGGCACCAGGAGAAGATGCTCGACGCGCTCGCCGCGGTCCGCCGGGTGGTGACCGAGTCCGGGTCGGCCGTGCCGATCGCCGCCGGCAACGTGGTGACGGCGGACGGCGTCGCGGACCTGGTGGACGCGGGGGCCGACATCGTCAAGGTCGGCGTCGGGCCCGGCGCGATGTGCACGACCCGGATGATGACCGGCGTCGGGCGCCCGCAGTTCTCCGCGGTCGCCGAGTGCGCGGCCGCGGCGCACGAACGCGGTGCCGTGGTCTGGGCGGACGGCGGCGTCCGCCACCCCCGGGACGTCGCGCTCGCCCTCCGCGGCCGGTGCGGCCTCGGTGATGATCGGATCCTGGCTGGCCGGGACCTACGAGTCGCCGGGCGACCTGCTGCGTGACGAGCAGGGCCGCGCCTACAAGGAGTCGTTCGGCATGGCGTCCAAGCGCGCGGTGGGCGCCCGGACCCGTGGCGACAACGCCTTCGACCGGGCCCGCAAGTCCCTGTTCGAGGAGGGCATCTCCTCGTCGAAGCAGCGCCTGGACCCGGAGCGTCCCGGGGTCGAGGACCTGCTCGACGAGATCTGCTCCGGGGTCCGGTCTGCCGCCACCTACACCGGCGCCCGCACCCTCACCGAGCTGCACGAACGCGCGCTGGTCGGGGTGCAGACGACGGCCGGCTTCACCGAGGGCACCCCGCACGGCGGCTGAGCGCCCACCGGTGGCCCCGCGGTGTGCGGGGCCACCGGCGAGCCCGGGCTACGCGGAGGGGCCCTCCAGCATCTCGGTGACCAGGGCCGCGATCGGCGACCGCTCGCTGCGGGTCAGCGTGACGTGCGCGAACAACGGGTGCCCCTTCAGCTTCTCGATCACCGCGTTGACGCCGTCGTGCCGCCCGACCCGCAGGTTGTCGCGCTGCGCGACGTCGTGGGTCAGGACGATGCGCGACGCCGTCCCCAGCCGGGACAGCACCGTCAGCAGCACGTTGCGCTCCAGTGACTGCGCCTCGTCGACGATGACGAACGTGTCGTGCAGCGACCGGCCCCGAATGTGGGTCAGCGGCAGGACCTCCAGCATGCCCCGGGCGATCACCTCGTCGATGACGTCCTGGCTGACCAGGGCGCCCAGGGTGTCGAAGACCGCCTGCGCCCAGGGCTGCATCTTCTCGCTCTCGCTGCCCGGCAGGTACCCGAGGTCCTGCCCGCCGACGGCGTAGAGCGGCCGGAACACCACGATCTTGCGGTGCTGGCGGCGTTCCAGCACCGCCTCCAGCCCGGCGCACAACGCCAGCGCGGACTTGCCGGTGCCGGCCCGGCCGCCGAGCGAGACGATCCCGACCTCGTTGTCACCCAGCAGGTCGAGCGCGATCCGCTGCTCGGCCGAGCGTCCGTGCAGGCCGAAGACCTCCCGGTCGCCGCGGACCAGCTTGATCCGCTTGTCCGCGGTCACCCGGCCCAGCGCGTTCGACGCCCCGGTCAGCCGCAACCCGGTGTTGCAGGGCAGGTCCCGCGCCGCGTCGTGGTCGATGACGCCGTCGCGGAACAGCGCGTCGACGTCCTGCGGCGCGACCTCCAGGTCCGTCATCCCCGTCCAGCCGGAGAACAGCACGTCCTGGCCGTGGTACTCGTCGGCGTCCAGGCCGACCGCGGCCGCCTTGACCCGCAGCGGCATGTCCTTGGTGACCAGCGTGACCTCGTCCGGCGCCGCCGGATCGGCCTTCAGGTTCAGCGCGCACGCGAGGATCCGCGAGTCGTTGGAATCCGTGCGGAACCCGGCCGGGAGGACCGTCGGATCGGAGTGGTTCAGCTCGACGTGCAGGGTCCCGCCCTTCTCCCCGACCGGGATCGGGGCGTCGAGCCTGCCGTGGCGCACCCGCATCTCGTCGAGCTGACGCAACGCGGTCCGGGCGAACCAGCCGAGTTCGGGGTGGTGACGCTTCGCCTCCAGCTCGGAGATCACGACCAGCGGCAGTACGACCTGGTGCTCGTCGAAGCGGAGCAACGACCACGGGTCGGACAGCAGGACGGACGTGTCGAGCACGTAGCAGCGGGTGGTACCTGCCGGAGCGTCCCCGACGGTCCCCGTGGAGGAGGACGGGTCGGTGAGGGCGGGACGACGATCGGTCACGGGTGCTCCCTCGCAGGCGCGGCACCGCACCTGCTCTGCGTCGGGCCGGCCGGTCCTGATGCGGGACGCGACGACATCGGAGGACCGTGGCGGTCCTCCGGCCGGCACGCCCGCAAGGGCCGGGTGCCGGCCCTCTCGGGTGCGTTCGACACCACGTTCAGGGCCTCCCGGACGAGCCGCATCGGGTACGGCCCGTCGAGACCGAACGCTACTAGTGGTCACCCTCGTGCGGTCAATAGCAACTCTCCGGTGAGCGGTCGAGAAGAACACCGATGGAAGAGTCGTAACCTGCCGTTCATCGTGCTGTCGCTACCGTCCGCCGTTGCGAGCGGTCGGCGTTCACCAACGGCTGCGCGCCATTCGTCGGAACGTCAGTACGGCGAACGGAGCAGTTCCGCGCTCGGAGACGGGTCCGGATCCCCGTGACCGCGCTCCGCACCGGCACCCTCGGTGACGAGGTCCGCGGGCAGCACGGGCGCGTCCAGCAGCACGCCGAGCCCGGTCACCGCTCCGCGCGGATAACCGGCCAGCCAGTCGCGCACCAGTGGCGCACCCTCGGCGTAGGTCACCGGGTACCCGCGCCACTGCGGATGGTCGAGGAACGCCAGCATCCGGCGCGCCCGGTGCTCCCCCACGAGCAACCACCGGCCCAGGTACGCGACGACCTCGTCCGGACCGGCACCGTCGACGTGGCGCAGCAGCGCGGCGTCCTGACGCACCCGGCCGAGCAGGTCCAGTTCGCGCTCGATCCGCTCGGCCGGCTCCCCGTCGATCCGGACCCCCGCGCCGGCCAGCACCTCCTGCGCCACGGCCCCCCAGCCCGGACCGGGGACGACCGACACCGCGGCCTCGGCCGCGCCCTCGGCGATCACCCCCTGCGGACTGTGCACGAGCCGCAGCCCCAGTTCCGGCACCCGGTCCGCCGCCGCCTCGGCCCGGCAGTACTGGGTGTGGTGTCCCGGATAGGTCTCGTGCGCGAGGAGCGGCAGCAGCGCACCACCGCGGACCCGGGCCGCGGTGGAGACGGCGACCCGGCTGCGGAACCCGCCCCGGTAGCGGGTGAAGGCCGTCCACGGACGGTCCCCGACGATCTCCACGTCCAGGTGTTCGTCGCGGGGCAGTCCGATCACCTCCCGGGTCCGCCGGCGCAGCTCGGCCGTCACCGCCGTCACCGCCGGGCCGAGCCGGTCGGGCGCGACGACGTCGGCCTCCCGGTAGGCGCGCATCCGCGCCGCCAGCGGTCCGCGGCCGGGCAGCAGCTCGCGGAGCCGGTCGTGGACGGCGGCGTACCCGTCGGTGCCGGTCCGCCGCGGGACGACGCCGAACGTCTCCCGGACCTCGTCCAGGTAGCCGGGCCGGTCGCCGGCCAGTGTCCGGGCCTGCCGGAGCAGGGCGCCCTGCAGCGCGGCGAGGTAGCGCCGCCGGGCCGGCGGGAGCCCGGACCCGGTCGTCTCCCGGCCCAGCCGGGTCGCCACCGCGACGAGGTCCTGCGGGTCCGCCAGGGGTTCCGCCCCGACCCGCCGGGCGAGCGCCCGGTCCGGGACGGGGCCGTCGAGCAGCCCGGGACGGAGCCGGTCCAGCCGCACGGCGAGCTCCGCCGTCGCCGCCAGCAACCGTCCGGAGGTCATGGCCGGAGCGTAGGCGGGCCGGGCCGGAACGACGTGCACTGCCGTCGGGTACGCGTCCGTTCGGAGGTAGGCGACCACTCTCGGTCACCACTACCGCCGGGTACGACCAGGGTCCCCGGCTCCCGGAATTCACCGATCGAGGGAGTATCCGAACCTAAAGTAATAGGATCCCCCGATCGGGTTGGTGGATTTGTGGGAGTGGATTCGGACCGATAGATTCTTCCTCAGTCGACACGGGCTCCCCCACTTGTCAGCGTGTCGACAGGCGTGAGACCCGCTCGACGGGCTCAAAGACTAAACTGGAGAAAACTGTGCTGAAGAAGGCTGGAATCGTGGTTGCGGCGTCGGCTGCGTCCCTGCTTGCCGTCAGCCCGCTCGCTTTCGCCGGCGAGAAGGGTGACGACCACGGCCACAAGGGTGGGCACCACCACGGCGCCGAGAACGCCATCGACAAGGACGCCAAGGGCCTCATCGCCGGCCTGAACGGCAACAACGTCAACGTGCCGGTCCAGGCCTGCAACAACAACATCCCGGTCAACGTCCTGGGTGTGCAGGTTCCGGTCGAGGACGCGTCCGCCCTCAACGGTGTCACCGGTGCCCTGGGCATCCTGGGCGACGCCAAGGCCAAGTCCGGCGACTCGGTCACCGACCAGTCCGACGCCTGCGGCCAGGAGGCCGGCGCCGGCGACTCGATCGGCTGATCATCGCCTGAACGCCGAAAATGCCCCGGAGCTCACGCTCCGGGGCATTTTTGCGTTTGCGGTCGCCCACGCATCGTGTGCGGCGGGAGCCGATTCGAGACGTTCGGACCCGTTCGAGTTCCGCCGCATCGTCCGGCCCGCCGCCGTATCACCATTTTGAGCACTGAGCGTAGTCATCTTCCGGAGAGGTCGCCCTTCCGGGCGGCGCCCGCGCCCGATCGGTCCGGTGGGGTTCCCGTACCGCGAGCGGGCCACGGCACCGGGACGTGCGCACCGGTCCCGGCTCGTCCGGCGCCCTGCCGGGCCGGGCCCGATCCGGAGTTACGGGCCGACCCCGCGAAGCCGTCCGTGCACCGGAGCGACGAGTCCCGCCCGAGGCGCCGCGCCCGCGCATCCGCTGCCGGACCCACGACGCACACCAGCCCGGTGTCTCGCCGGCGCGCCGGGCGCGACACGTCGCAGCGGGGCACGCCCACGCCCGGCAGTGCGACAGCAGCGGCGAACCAGCACCGACTCGCCCCGTGCCCCGTGGCCCGTGGCCCGTGGACGCTCACGCATCACGGAGACGCTCACGGAATCGGGTGAGCGCGAAGCGGTCTCGTGAGCGCGGGCGGTCTCGCCCGCCGGGACGCCGCACGTGGGATGGGTGTGCGGGAATCCGTGCCGAAGTGCGGCGGGACGGGTCACCGGGGCGCACGGTGGCGGCCCGCGACGACTCCGCGCGCCCCTGGCCGGTCGGCGCACCTCCGCCCGGTGTGCCGCACTCGCGACCCGTGCCGCACTCGCGACCCGTGCCGCCGTCCAGCCGGGCGCGCCGGGGGGCGGACCGCGGACGGTCCGAGCGCCGTCGGACCGGTCCCGGAACGGCGCCACCGCGCGCCGGAGGACGGTGCGGGACACCGATCGGGCTGCACCGGAGGATCCCGTGGGCCGTGGCGGCGCCCACCGAGCACCACCTCCCGCACCGAGCAGTGGCGCCCGCACCACGTACCGGCAGCCGCACCCGTCCAGGACACGTGCGGACCCCGCAGATCCGTGCGGCGAGCGAACATCGGTCGCGAAGGGCAACACCTCTGCCCGCCCGGACGCGGCATCGGTCGGGCAGCCGTCGTTGACCGTGCGCCGTCCGGCACCGGCGCGGTCCGCACCCGGACCGGCGGCTGGCGGGACGGGCGTCGATCCGGTGCCCCCGGCCGTGCCCCGCGGGCCGCCGCCGATCGCCCTGGTTGCGACGAATGATGTTGTGCCCCAACAGATATCGCTCGACAGACGCCCTGGATCCGGGCCCTGGCCACCACGTCGGCGCCCGGGAGCGCCGCCGGTTCCGGCGCGGACCGCACCCACCGGCCGGAGCCGGGCGGCGGGCACTCCACCGCCGATCGACCGAGCCGCGTTGCGCCGTGCCCCGCAACGGCGACACGCCCGGACGCCACCTCGCGTCGCCCCCCGTTCCGGGGACGTTCCCGCAGGTACACGAATGGATCGGTGCGGCCGCAGAAAAAATACGGAGGGTCAGATTGTCGGGGGCTGTAGGCCTCCGTTAGATTGACGCTCAGTCGACGCGGGCTCCCCGGTTCGAGCGTCGACAGGTACTGAGGGTGGCGCGGCTGATCCGTGCAAGCTCTCTGACTCAACAGGAGACAGACTGTGCTGAAGAAGGCTGGAATCGTGGTTGCGGCTGGCGCCGCGTCGCTCGTCGCGCTGAGCCCGCTGGCGTTCGCCGGTGAGAAGGCGGAGAACAGCTACAACGAGACGAAGACCTCGTACGACCTCGACAAGACGTCGGGCAGCTACAACGACGTGCAGAAGGGCCACAACGGCGAGAACGTCGCCGACAAGTCGGCCAACGGCCTGCTGAACATCTCGGGCAACAACCTCAACGTCTCGCCGCAGACCTGCGTCGGTGGCCCGGCGGCCAACGGCAACAGCCTGCTCGGTGGCGCCCTGGGTCTGTTCTCCGAGGACACCGAGGCCACGCACAAGTCGGGCTCGGACAACAGCGTTGACTGCACCAACGCCTCGGACAACGGCGACGACCTGTCGCAGGACGCCGACGGCCAGAAGGCCAAGGACCACAAGTAAGTCCTGCGCCTCGCGCACACCGAGAGGGCCCCGGGGGATCTCCCCCGGGGCCCTCTTCGTTGTTCCGGATACCTTCGGAAACGCCGTTAACGAGCGAGCGCCCCGAAGGTTACGGTCGAAATCAGATCAGCCGCCGTAACGTCGGTGCCGTGCGCCGAAATCGCGCAGTGCTCGCAGAAAGTCGACGCGCCGGAACTTCGGCCAGTAGGCCTCGCAGAACCAGAACTCCGAGTGCGCCGACTGCCAGAGCAGGAACCCCGACAGTCGCTGCTCCCCGCTCGTCCGGATGACGAGGTCCGGGTCCGGCTGGCCGGACGTGTAGAGGTGCGCGGCGATGTGGTCGACGTCGAGGGTCTCGGCGATCTCCTCGATCGACCGGCCGGCCTCGGCCTGGGTCAGCAACATCTTGCGGACCGCGTCCGCGATCTCCTGCCGCCCGCCGTAGCCGACGGCGACGTTCAGCTGCAGACCGCCCCGGCCGCTGGTACGTGCGACGGCCGCCGTCAGCCGGTCCGCCAGCGTCTTGGGCAGCAGCTCCATGGCACCGACCACCCGCAGCCGCCACGGGCACTCCGGGCCGGACAGGTCGTCAACGACACCACCGATGATCTCCAGCAGGTCGCGGAGCTCGTCCGGCGAGCGGGTGTCGAGGTTGTCGGTGGACAGCAGGAACACCGTCACCACCTGGACCCCGGCCTCGGAGCACCAGCCGAGCATCTCGGCGATCTTCGCGCCACCGGCACGGTGCCCCTCGGCCGGGTCGTCGAGTCCGGCCTCCCGGGCCCAGCGACGGTTCCCGTCGAGGATCAGGGCGACGTGCTTCGGACTCTCCGCTCCGGCGAGCTGGCGCAGGATCCTGCGCTCGTACACCGTGTAGAGCAGGTCTCGAACGGCCACGTACGGAGCCTAGTGCCCCGCCCGAGAACGTTCCGCACCGAACGGGTCGGTGCCTGTGGTCTTCGTCCGCCTCCGCGCACCCGGGTCCCGGGACGACGTAACGTCGTGTCATGTCCACGGCGAGCGTCATCGATCCCGCGCCGGTCAAGCCCCGGATGCGCGGATGGCTGCACCTCTGGAGCCTGGTCGGCTCCGTGTTCGCCTGCGTGACGCTGATCGTCCTCGCCGCCGCCCTGGTCGGCGCACCCGCCGCCGCGGCGACCGCCGTCTACACCGCCACCACCTTCGGCCTGTTCGGCGTCAGCGCCCTCTACCACCGGCGCACCTGGGCCGATCCGGCCCACCGGCGCCTGATGAAGCGCCTCGACCACTCGATGATCTTCCTGTTCATCGCGGGCACCTACACCCCGGTCTCGGTGCTCGCACTGCCGGCCGGGACCGCGACCTGGGTGCTGACCGTGGTCTGGGCCGGTGCGCTCGCCGGCGTCGCCCTGAAGCTGGCGTGGCCGACGGCGCCGGCCTGGGTGGGCGTCCCGATCTACATCGCGCTGGGCTGGGTGGCCGTGTTCGTCCTGCCGGGCCTGCTCGACGGCGGTGGCGTCGCGGCGCTCGTCCTGCTGCTGGCCGGTGGGGCGCTCTACACCGCGGGGGCCGTCGTCTACGCGCTGCGCCGTCCGGACCCGTGGCCTGCGACGTTCGGCTACCACGAGTTCTTCCACGCGGCGACCGTGCTCGCCTGGGCCTGCCACCACGTCGCCATCTGGCTGGTCCTGCTGCGCTGAACGACGGCGCCTCAGCCCGGGCCCTGGGAGCGCAGGTCCTCGACCCGGGTGAGGGCGGACCGGAGTTCGCTCAGCCAGTCGTCGGCGTGCCGGCCGACCAGCCGCACCGACCAGGCCAGTGCATCCGACCGGGAACGGGCGACACCGGCGTCGACCAGGGTGTCGAGCACGGCACGCTCGGGCTGGCGCAGCCGCGTCATGACCGGGACCGAGAGCGTCGTGAACATCTCCCGGGTGCCACCGAGGCGCACACCCCACGCCACCTTCCGGCCGTACCGCGCCTCGGCCTGCCGCGCGATCTCCATCCGCTGCTCGCGGGTGTCCTCCCGGTACCGGGAGATCCGCCCCGCCTCCGCCGCGGCCGCGTCGGCCCGGCCGGCGTCGGTGTCGTCGTGGGTCTCCTCCAGCGGCGGGAGCTCCCCGACGACGACGATCTCGTCCCGGTCGACGGTCACCTCGGGCGCCCCGGTGAACCAGGCGTCGGGCAGCCGGCCGGAGAACCATGCCGCGGCGTCGTCCGCCGGGGGCGGGTCGGCCTGCTGCCCACCCCGGCCACGTCCTCGTCCGATCATCATCACGCACCTCCGAGTCGGTTGATTACATGATTACAGCGTAATCAACGAACTCGCCATAGGCCGGTCGGGCGGAGCGGGCCGACGGGCACGCCGCGCTGCCGGTCGCCGGGTGACGGGCACGGCCCGGACCGGCGCAGGCCGAGGCGACCCGGCACGAGCACGCCCGGAACGGCACGGCCCGGCGGGACGACGCCCGCCGCGACGCCGGACGGACGGACAGGCAGACGTGCGTGACTCCCGCGGCGGGAGACGACCGGACGGGCAGCCGTCAGAAACGCCGAGTCGGCTCGGGTACGCGTGCCGTCACCCGAGGGCAGAGGTCAGGAGCGCGCGGAACCGCTCCCCGTACCCGCGCCATCGCCCGGGGCAGCGGTCCGGGGGGCCGCGGAGTCCGCAGCCACGGAGCCCGGAGCGGTGCCGGCAGCGCCGGCACCGGGCGCCGTGGACTCCGGCACCGAGGAACCCGGCACTGACGAACCCGGCACGCTGGAACCCGGCACCGTGGACTCCGGCACCGTGGTTCCGGACATCTCGGAGCCCGGCACAGCGGCGTCCGGCGCGCCGGTACCCGGACCGGCGGCGGCCGGCCCGGAGTCCTCGAACGACTCCGGGAGCCGGGTGATCCGCTTGCTCATGTTCCGGACGAGCAGCACGGTGGCGAGCAGCAGCACCAGGACGATCGCGAGCCCCACCGGAGCCGCGTTGCCCCACTCGGGGAGCTGCCCGGGCGGCGGGCGGTCCTGTGCCGGGACCAGGAGACCCGTGGCCACCTGTTGCACGACCGCCGTCGCCTGGTAGATCAGCACCGCCGAACGCCTCCGAACTCGTGACCGCACACCCGGGCCGCCGGACGGCCCGGGTACAGGTTACCGCCGGATCAGCCGGCCTTCCGCTGTGCGTCGGCCCGCTCGCCGCGGTCGAAGGCGAGCCCCGCGAACAGGTCGTCCTCCGGTGTCGTCGTCTCGACGAGGGAGTGCACCAGCTCGTAGTCCTCGGTGGGCCACACCCGGGCCTGGACCTCGAGCGGGGTGAAGAAGAACCGGCTGGTCGGGTCGATCTGCGTGGCGTGCGCGCGCAGCGCGTCGTCCCGGCGGCCGAACCAGTCCGCGCAGGGGACCTTGGTGGTGACCCGGGTGCCCGGGTCGGGCCGGTCGGACGTCCAGTTCGCCAGCCACTCGCTGTACGGCGACTCCTCACCCGTCTCGAGGATGGCCTGGTGGAAGGCCTCCAGGCGCTCCTTCGAGAAGCCGTGGCCGTAGTACAGCTTCGACGGCTGCCACGGCGCCCCCGCACCCGGGAACCGGGCCGGGTCCCCGGCGGCCTCCCAGGCCGCCATCGAGATCACGTGCGTGCGGATGTGGTCGGGGTGCGGGTACCCGCCGTTCTCGTCGTAGGTGACGATGACGTGCGGACGGAACGAGCGGATCACGCGGACGAGCGCCTCGGTCTGCTCCTCCACGTCGCCGGTGGCGAAACAGCCCTCGGGCAGCGGGGGCTTCGGGTCCCCCTCGGGCAGCCCCGAGTCGACGTAGCCGAGCCACACGTGCTGCACACCGAGGATCTCCGCGGCACGCGCCATCTCCGCGTTGCGGACGGCGGTCATGTTCTCCAGCACGTCCGGCCGGTCCATGGCCGGGTTGAGGATGCTGCCGCGCTCCCCGCCGGTGCAGGTCACGACCATGACGTCGTGCCCCTCGTCCGCGTACCGCGCCGTGGTGGCCGCGCCCTTGGACGACTCGTCGTCCGGGTGTGCGTGCACCGTCATCAGCCGCGGACGCTCTTCCGGAGTGAGTACGGATTCGGTGTGGCTCATCGGGTCGTGTTCCTCCACGGTCACCGGGCTCGGGGCCCACGCACCGGGCGCGCGGGCGGCGAGATCGTGCTGGGAACGATCCTGGCAGAGGACACCGACAGGAATCGTTCCGAGCGGGTTGCAACGCGGGGTCCAACACCGTCGCGGGCCCCGCTGTTCCCGCCCGCCCGCGACGCCCCGCCGGAGCACGACGGACGGTTCCGGCGTTCTTCCGTTACTCTTCCGACACCCTGCCGCAGGCCCTTTCACCCGCGAAAACGCCGCACTCGGGAACTCCGGCACACCGTCGTCCGTTCATCGAACGGCTGCGACGAGCGGTGCACACCGTGCTAAGCTGATTTCCACACGGCCCGCCCGCGGGTCGTGTTTTTCCTTACTCGGGGCGTGCCGTTGGACCAGTGCCACCCCCGTGTGCCCCGCCTGACGTGAGCGTCCGGCGGCACCACGCCCTGTTTTCCTGGAGGAGTTGATGACGGTGACGGACACCCAGGCCACCTGGCTGACCCAGGACGCCTACGACCGGCTGAAGTCCGAGCTGGACGGGTTGATCGAGAACCGGCCCGTCATCGCCGCCGAGATCAACGCTCGGCGCGAGGAGGGTGACCTCAAGGAGAACGGCGGCTACCACGCCGCCCGTGAGGAGCAGGGCCAGCAGGAGGCCCGCATCCGCCAGCTCCAGGAGCTGCTGCGGACCGCCCAGGTCGGCACCGCCCCGAGCAGCGCCGACGAGGCGACCCCGGGCACCGTCCTCACCATCAAGTACGACGACGACGACACCGAGAAGGTGCTGCTCGGCTCCCGCGAGGAGGGCAGCCACGGCGACCTGCAGGTGATCTCCCCGAACTCCCCGCTGGGCGCGGCGCTGCTGGGCGCGAAGCCCGGCGACACCCGCGAGTACCAGCTGCCCGACGGCGGGAGCATGAAGGTCAGCCTCGTCGAGATCGAGGCCTTCACCAGCTGACTCCACACGTTCCAGGGCGGGCCCGGCCGATCGGCCGGGTCCGCCCTCGCGTGTGGCGGGTCAGGACGGCGCGGTCACCGCGTGCCCGGCCTCCCGCAGCGCCGCGACGATCGTGTCCCGGTGCTCCGGGCCGCGCGTCTCCAGGCTCAGCTCGACGTCGACCTCCCCCACCGGGAGCGCGCCGCCGATCCGGGAGTGCGCGACGTCGGTCACGTTCCCGCCGAGCGTCCCGACCCGGGCCAGGAGTTCCGCGAGCGCACCGGGCCGGTCCGGGATCTGCACGTGCAGGGTCAGGTAGCGCGACGAGCCGACCAGACCGTGCCGGATGACCTGCAGCATCACCAGCGGGTCGACGTTGCCACCGGACAGCACGGCGACCACCGGGCCCGGGAAGCGGTCGGGCGTCTCCATCAGCGCGGCGACCGGAGCGGCCCCGGCCGGTTCCACGACCAGCTTCGCCCGTTCCAGGCAGTGCACCAGCGCGCCGGACAGCGCGTCCTCCCCGACCGTGACGAGATCGTCGATCAGGCCGGCCACCTGCGGATAGGTCACGTCCCCCGGGCGGCCCACCGCGATGCCGTCGGCCATCGTCCGCATGCCACCGAGCGGCAGCGGGCGCCCGGCCGCCAGCGACGACGGCCACGCCGCCGCGCCCGCCGCCTGGACCCCCACGATCCGGGTGTCCGGCCGGTGCTCTCGCAGCACCGCGGCGATCCCGCCCAGCAGTCCGCCGCCGCCCGCGGAGACGAGCACCGTCCCGGCCTCGGGTGCCTGTTCGAGGATCTCGCAGCCGACCGTCCCCTGCCCCGCGATGATGTCCGGGTGGTCGAAGGGGTGCACGAACACCGCACCCGACCGCTCCGCCGCCGCGACCGCGTGGCCGACGGCCTCGTCGACCGTCTCCCCGGCCAGGACGACCTCGGCCCCGTAACCGCGGGTCGCGTCGACCTTGGGCAGCGCGGCACGCTCCGGCATGAAGACCGTCGCTCGCACCCCGAGCAACCGGGCCGCGAGCGCGACCCCCTGGGCATGATTGCCCGCAGAGGCGGCGATCACGCCCGCGGCGCGCTCACCGGCACTCAGCCGGGCGATCCGGGTGTAGGCGCCGCGGATCTTGAACGAGCCGGTCCGCTGCAGGTTCTCGCACTTCAGGCGGACATCGGTACCCGCGAGCGCGGACAGTGCCCTGGCCCCGACGACCGGGGTGGTGCGCACCACCCCGGTCAGGAGCTCGCGGGCGGAGTACACGTCGGCGGCGGTGACCGGCGGGATGACGGCGGCGTCCGGTGGGGCGACCATGCGGGCAGTCTCGCACCTGCGCCGGTAACCTCGTTGGTGTCTCACCGGGCGTGATTTCCCCGTCGCTGCGCGTCCGGTGTCGGGAGGGACACGCTCATGACCCGGCTGCGCACCACCGCGCCCCTGCTGCTCGCCGCAGGCCTCACTGCGCTGGCCGTGGCGACCGTGCGCGACGCCGGCTGCGACGACCCGGGGCACTACGAGCACCGCACCGACGGCACCTGGTCACTGGTCGGCGGGTGCGTCGACCCGGACGACCTGGTCCTCCCGCCCCCCGCGGTCCCCGACCAGGACCAGTCCCGCAGCTAGGGCGTGTCTCCCAGATAGGCGGACCGGGGTGCGCGATGCTTGATCGGTGCCGCGTACCGCTGTCCTGACTGATGCCCAGTGGGCCCGTCTGGCGCCGCTGTTGCCCTCCTCCGAGGGTCGTCGCGGGCGCCCGTTCCGCGATGACCGCCGGGTGATCGAGGGGATCATCTACCGGTATCGGTGCGGGCTTCCCTGGCGCGACGTCCCAGCCGAGTTCGGGCCGTGGCAGACGTTGTGGAAGCGGCACCGCCGCTACAGCGGCGACGGCACCTGGGACCACATCCTGGCTGCTCTTCTGGTCGAGGCCGACGCCGCCGAGGTGCTCGGGTGGGCGGTCAGCGTGGACTCCACGATCATCCGTGCCCACCAGCACGCCGCGACCCTCAAGCGCGACACAGGGGGCCGGATCGAACTACACGAATCTGCTCGCCGAACCAGCAGATCACGCGCTGGGACGGTCCCGCGGAGGGCTGTCGACGAAGATCCACCAGCTCGTTGACGGGCACGGCCGCCCGCTGGTGGTCCTCCTCGGCCCCGGCCAGGGCGGCGACTCGCCAATGTTTCCGCACCTGATGGCGCACCTGAGCATCGCCCGACCGGGCCCGGGACGACCCCGGACCCGGCCTGAACGCGTGCGCGCGGACAAGGCCTACTCCTCACGCGCGATCCGCCGGCACCTGCGCGAGCGCCGGATCATCGCTGTCATTCCGGAGCCCTCTGACCAGCAGGGACACCGCAAACGACGGGGCTCACGCGGTGGCCGACCGCCCGCATTCGATCCGGTCGACTACCGAAACCGCAACGTCGTCGAGCGCGGGTTCTGCCACGTCAAGCAGTGGCGCGGGCTGGCCACCCGTTACGACAAGCTCGCCCTGACCTTCCGCGGCGGCGCCGTCCTGAAGGCAATCGTCACCTGGCTCCGCGCATTGGGAGACACACCCTAGGCCCCGCCCCTCCCCCGCCCGGTTGCACTCATGGAGCTTCGGCCTCGTGTGACCGGGCCGAAGCTCCATGAGTGCAACGTGGGGCGGGTGCAGGTGGTGCGGCGGGAGGGCGTCAGCGGGCGGTGTCCAGGGCGGTGCGCAGGTCGTCGAGGAGGTCCTCGGCGTCCTCGATGCCGACGGACAGGCGCACCAGGTTGTCCGGGACCTCCAGCATGGAACCCGCGGTGGACGCGTGCGTCATCTGGCCCGGGTGCTCGATCAGCGACTCGACCCCGCCGAGGGACTCGGCGAGGGTGAACAGCCTCGTCCCGGCGCAGATCCGCAGCGCGGCGTCGCGGCCCCCGGCGGCGAGGAAGGACACCATCCCGCCGAACCGGCGCATCTGCTTCGCGGCGGCCTCGTGGCCGGGGTGCTCGGGCAGGCCCGGGTAGAGCACCTGCGACACCGCCGGGTGGGCCTGCAGCATCTCCACGACCCGCTCGGCGTTGTCGCAGTGCCGCTCCATGCGCACGGCCAGCGTCTTCGCCCCGCGCAGCGTCAGCCAGGCGTCGAACGGGCCGGGCACCGAGCCGACCGAGTTCTGGGTGAACGAGATGCGCTCGGCGAGCTCGTCGTCGTCGGTGACCAGGGCGCCGCCGACGACGTCGGAGTGCCCGCCGACGTACTTCGTCGTCGAGTGCACGACGACGTCGGCGCCCAGCGCCAGCGGAGTCTGCAGGTACGGCGAGGCGAACGTGTTGTCCACGACCAGCCGGGCATCGGCCTCCCTGGCGACTCCGGCCAGGCCCGCGATGTCGGCGATGCCGAGCAGCGGGTTGGTCGGGGTCTCCGACCAGATCACCTTCGTCGTCGGGCGGATCGCGGCCCGGGTCGCGTCGAGGTCACCCAGGTCGACCGGGGTGTGCTCGACGCCGAACCCGGAGAGCACCTTGTCCACCAGGCGGAAGGTGCCGCCGTAGGCGTCGTGCGGGATGACCAGGTGGTCCCCCGGCCGCAGCAGGATCCGCAGGAGGGTGTCCGTCGCCCCCATGCCGGAGCCGAACGCGCGGGCGTGCCGTCCGCCCTCCAGCGCGGCCAGGCATTCCTCCCACACGGTCCGGGTCGGGTTGGCGCTGCGCGAGTACTCGTACCCGCCGCGGGTCCCGCCGACGCCGTCCTGGGCGTAGGTCGAGCTCGTGTGGATGGAGGTCGTGACGGCGCCCGTTGTCGGGTCCGGTTCCTGACCGGCGTGGATGGCGCGCGTGGAGAAGCCCTGCATGCCCGCGGAGGCTACTCCCGCGCTCCGGGTCACCCGTTGCCGAGGAAGGCGATGACGTCGGACCGGGTGACGACGCCCGCCGGCTTGCCGTCCTCGAGCACCAGCGCCGCGTCCGCCTTGGCGAACGCCTCCATCGCATCCTGCAGCGACTCCCCCGCCCCGAGTGTCGGCAGCGGCGGTGACATGTGGTCCTCCAGCCGGTCGGCCAGCTCGGCCCGGCCGGTGAACAGCGCGTCGAGCAGGTCCCGCTCGACGACCGAGCCGGCCACCTCGGCCGCCATCACCGGCGGCTCGGCGTTCACCACGGGCATCTGGGACACACCGAACTCGCGCAGGTAGAGCGCCGCGTCAGCGACCGTCTCGTTCGGGTGGGCGTGCACCAGAGCGGGCATCGACCCGTCCTTGCGGCGCAGCACGTCACCGATGGTGGCGCCCTGCGACGGCGGCAGGAAGCCGTAGCTCGCCATCCAGCTGTCGTTGAACACCTTGCCCAGGTAGCCACGACCGCCGTCCGGGAGCAGCACGACGACCACCGCGTCCGCCGGCAGCGTCGCGGCCACCCGCAGCGCCGCCACGGCCGCCATCCCGCAGGAGCCGCCGACGAGCAGCGCCTCCTCCCGGGCGAGGCGCCGCGTCATGTGGAACGAGTCACCGTCGGACACGGCGACGATCTCGTCGCAGACGCTGCGGTCGTAGGTGGTCGGCCAGAAGTCCTCGCCGACACCCTCGACCAGGTACGGACGCCCGGTGCCGCCGGAGTAGACCGAGCCCTCCGGGTCCGCGCCGATGATCCGCACGGCGCCGCCGGAGACCTCCTTGAGGTAGCGCCCGATGCCCGAGATGGTGCCGCCGGTGCCGATGCCCGCGACGAAGTGCGTGATCTTCCCGTCGGTCTGCTCCCAGATCTCCGGTCCGGTCGAGTGGTAGTGCGACTCGGGGTTCGCCGGGTTGGCGTACTGGTTCGGCTTCCAGGCGCCGTCGATCTCGGAGACCAGGCGGTCGGAGGTGCGGTAGTAGGAGTCCGGGTGGTCGGGGGCCACCGCCGTCGGGCAGACGACGACCTCGGCCCCGTAGGCCTTGAGCACGTTGCGCTTGTCCTCGCCGACCTTGTCCGGGCAGACGAACACGCACCGGTAGCCCCTGCGCTGCGCGACCATCGCCAGCCCGACCCCGGTGTTGCCCGACGTCGGCTCGACGATCGTGCCGCCGGGACGCAGCTCACCGGAGGCCTCGGCGGCCTCCACCATCCGCAGGGCGATCCGGTCCTTCACCGAGCCGCCGGGGTTCAGGTACTCGACCTTGGCGAGGACCGGCGGGGCGATGCCCTCCGCCGTCGCCCCCAGCCGGACGAGCGGTGTGTTCCCGACCAGGTCGACGACGTGTTCGACGTAGCGCATGCCCGCATCCTCGCACCGTTCACTCCCGCTCGACCGACCGCAGCCCCGACCCGGGTGACCACCACCGGACGACGAGGCGGTTGCGGGCCTCGTTCACCCCCGTCCACACGACCTCGCCGAGCTCGGCCTGGAACCCGTCACCGGGGATCGAGCCGGCCAGCGGGCCGGTCCAGACCGCGCGCCCGGACACCTTCAGGTCGCCGTCCCCCATGGCCCCGCCGGACTGGTCGGCCGGCGCGGCGTGCAGCGCGAACCGGGGATCGCGGCGCAGGTCGGCCCCCTTGCGCGAGCCCGGCATCGAGCCGAAGGCGAGCTCGCCGCCGTCGAGCACGATCTCGAGGCCGGAGACGCGCGGCGACCCGTCCGCCCGCAGGGTCGCGATCACCAGAGCCACCCCGCGGCCCAGGATCCGCTCGGCCAGACCCGCGAACTCGGGCTCGGCGGCCCGGAACTCTCCCCACGACGTCATGTGCGCAGCATGCCCGCCGCCTCCGACAGTTTCGTCACGTCCCGCACTCCGCCGGGTTACCGCTGAGTACCCTCGGAATCGGACACACCCTGCGATGGAGGAGGACGTCGATGCCCGAAGCCGTGATCGTCGCCGCGGCCCGGTCCCCGATCGGCCGTGCGAACAAGGGTTCCCTGGCCGGGATGCGCCCGGACGACCTGACCGTGCAGATGGTGCGTGCCGCGCTCGACCAGGTCCCCGCCCTGGACCCGGGCGAGATCGACGACCTGATGCTCGGCTGCGGCCTGCCCGGCGGTGAGCAGGGCAACAACATGGCCCGGATCGTCGCCGTGCAGCTCGGCTACGACGCGCTCCCCGGCACGACGATCACCCGGTACTGCTCGTCGTCGCTGCAGACCACCCGGATGGCGCTGCACGCGATCCGGGCCGGGGAGGGTGACGTGTTCGTCTCGGCCGGGGTCGAGACGGTGTCCCGGTTCTCCCGCGGCACCTCGGACTCCTGGCCGGACACGCACAACCCACTGTTCGCCGACGCCGAGGCCCGGACCAGGGCGACCGCCGAGTCCGGCGCCGGGTCCTGGACCGACCCGCGCGAGCAGGACCTGCTGCCGGACGCCTACATCGCGATGGGCCAGACCGCGGAGAACCTGGCCCGGGCCAAGGACGTGTCCCGGGAGGAGATGGACCGGTTCGCGGCGCAGTCGCAGAACCGGGCGGAGAAGGCCATCGCGGACGGCTTCTTCGAGCGCGAGATCACCCCGGTCACGCTGCCGGACGGCACGGTCGTCCGCACCGACGACGGCCCGCGCGCCGGCACCACCTACGACAAGCTCGCCGAGCTCAAGCCGGTCTTCCGCCCGGACGGCCGGATCACCGCGGGCAACGCCTGCCCGCTCAACGACGGTGCGGCCGCGCTGGTGGTCATGTCGGACATGAAGGCCGAGCAGCTGGGCATCACCCCGCTGGCGCGGGTCGTCTCCACCGGTGTCACCGGGCTCTCCCCGGAGATCATGGGCTACGGCCCGGTGGCCGCCTCGATCCAGGCGCTGGACCGGGCCGGGCTGACGATGGACGACATCGACCTGGTCGAGATCAACGAGGCGTTCGCGGCGCAGGTCCTCCCGAGCGCTCGTGACCTGGGCATCGACGAGGCGAAGCTGAACGTGCACGGCGGCGCGATCGCGCTGGGGCACCCGTTCGGCATGACCGGTGCCCGGATCACGACGACCCTGCTCAACGGCCTGCGCAGCACCGGCGGCCGGTACGGGCTGGAGACTATGTGCGTCGGCGGCGGGCAGGGTATGGCGATGGTGCTCGAGCGCCTGTCCTGACCCCTCCCGGGCCCGGGCCGTGGCTCACGCGACGGCCGGGCCCGGCGGGTCGATCCGGACCCCGGTCGCCTCCAGTGCGGCCTCGGTCCGGATCCGGGCGAGGGCCCGTCCCCGGTCGAGCGCACCGGCGACCCCGCCGTCCGCCACGAAGGCCCGCAGCGGCGGGTCCTCGACGCCGACCGCACGGCAGGTCGCCAGCAGGACCTCGTCGTAGGCGGCGAGCAGCGCGACGCGCTGGACCCAGGTGGTCGGCCGCGGGTCGCGCCGCATCCGCTCCAGCCGGCGCAGGTCGGCGACGAGCCGTTCGAGCGGCGGCCCGACCGGGGCCGGGGGCGCCGCCCTGCCGCGGCCCCGGCGCGCCCGGCGCACGACGCCCGGTAGCCGCCCCACCAGCCACACCAGTACCGCGGGACCCAACGCGATCGCCAGGAAGACGATGACCCCGGTGAGCACCGGGTCGTTCCCGGGCACCCGACGAACCTACGCCCGCCCGCGGTCGGCGGACAGCGCAATACGGCCCCGGACACGAGCACGCCGCGGACACCGGAGCGGTGTCCGCGGCGTGCCGGGCCGGAGGGGGCGTTTCCGGCCCACGTCCCGACCGGTCGGTCGGGTCGTCGGCTGCGACCTCAGTCGCCCTGGAAGTAGCTCAGCAGGCGGAAGATCTCGATGTAGAGCCAGACGATCGTGGTCATCAGGCCGAAGGCGATGTACCAGGAGTACTTCGCCGGCACGCCCGAGCGCACCGCGTTGTCCGCCGCGTCGAAGTCGAGCAGCAGGCTGAACGCCGCCACACCGATCACGACGAGGCTGAACAGGATGGCCCACGGGCCACCGTCGCGCAGGCCGAACCCGCCGTCGGTGAAGAAGCTCGCGACCAGGTTGCCCAGCATCAGGACGACGACACCGATCATCGCGCCCATGATCCACTTGGTGAACCTCGGCGTGACCTTCACGGCGCCGGTCTTGTAGATGACCAGCATGCCGAAGAACACCCCGGCGGTGCCCATGACGGCCTGCAGCGCGATCCCCGGGAACATCGAGGAGACGCCGCCGAGCGCGACACCCATCGCACCGGAGTACGTCAGCGTCAGCGGCGCACTGGGCTTCTGCTTGAAGATGACGATCAGCGACACGACGAGCCCGACGAGGAACGCCGGGAGCGCCAGGATCGCCAGACCCGACAGCATGGTCAGGGTGCCGGTCAGCAGCGCCAGACCGGCGCTGATCGCGGTCTTCTGGACGATGTCGTCGATCGTGATCGGGCGACCCGTCTCCTGGGTCGCCATGCTCGGGTCGACGGATGACGACTGGGCACCGGCGAACGCGGCTCCACCGCCCATCATGCCGCCGCCGGAGCGGTCGAACGTGGCGTAGCCGCCCTGCTGGGTGGGCAGGTTGCGGAACGCCGGGTTGCTCGTGGAGCGCACCTGGATCCTCCTCGACGGACGCGTGCGGGGCCGCCTTCGGCGAGCCCTCGCATCCGTGCAACGCGGGGAGCCCGCCGAGGGTTCCCCCTCGGTAAAAGAAAATTTACCGCCTGCCGCGCGGACCGCGACAGCCACCGCCCCCGACGAGTGCGGGGATCAGCGGGTGGGGCGTCCGAGCTGCGGCAGGCCACGGGTCTGCGGCAACGGCTCGTCGCGCACCACGGGGATCTCCGGCGTCGTGTCGTGCCGGTCCTGGGGTGTCTCGCCGCCGTCCGGGGTCGCGGCGTCGAGCGGGGCGTCACCACGCAGTTCGGACCGGATCAGGCCGGGCCAGCGCCACACCGAACGGCCGACGGCACCGACCATCCGACGGCCGGGGGGACTGAGCAGCACACCGGCCGCCAGCAGCACGACGAGCAACAGGACGACTCCGGAGCCCGGTGTCAACACGGGTCAACCTCCTCGTGACGAGGTGTCCGGCCGGGGGTGCCGGAACCTGCCTCCACGGTCCAACGAGCCCGTCGCCGCGGAGTCACGTGTGGCCGGCCGGTCGATCACCGGCGCGGTATCACCGCAGGTCAGGCGGTGAGCATCCGGCGCAGACCCCAGCCGCGGCGGCGGGACCGGCGGGGTTGCTCGACGGTCGCGGTGGGATCGAGCTCGGCGCACCGCGCGCAGGGCGCGCCATCCTCCTCCACCAGGGGTGCCGGCGACACCAGGTGACCGCAGAGTGCCTCGTATCGCCCGATATCGCACGCATGGGGTGCGCAGAGTTCCGAATCGATCACTTTGTGTGCACGATTGTCGAGAACCGACGTCAAGGTGAACACGTCGGGAACGTCCGCATCGGCACTCTGTCCGGCGGTCACGAGGACGACCGTCCGGACCCGTATCGGTGCGTCGACCGGCGCATCTTCGGGACTCCTTCGCGGTAGGCACCTCCATGGTCGGGGATGCCCATTGCGGATGCAAGTGCGAACGCACACTCGTTCTGTGACACTCCGCAATCAGACAGTGATCGCCGGACCGGTCCCGGCCGATCACCCCGACCCACCTGGAGGTCCCGTGAGCCACCCCAACGGCACCCGCGCCGCCGATCTCGGCCCCGTCACCTGGCGGCGTCCCGCCGGGGCGCACGCGGACGGCGAGAGCGTGGAGTTCGCCGTGCTGGACGACGGCCAGGTCGCCGTCCGCAACTCGGCCGACCCCGAGGGGCCGGTGCTCGTCTACACCCCGGCGGAGATCTCGGCGTTCGTCGACGGCGCCAAGAAGGGCGAGTTCGACGACATGGTCGGCGGGACGGACTGACCGCTCAGCCGGGCAGCAACCGGTCGGCCGTCCGCCACATCCGGTCCACGATCTCCCCGGCCGGCCCGGTCCCCGCGCGGGCGGCCGCCTGCCCGGCCCAGTGGTTCACCCGGTCGACGCCACCGGGTTCGCCGGCCCGGTACCGGCCGACGAGCATCCGCTGCTGCGGGTAGGGCGCCGGGGACGGCGCCCCCGGCCGGGCCCAGGCCCGCACGAAGTCGGTCGGGACGCCGCGGGCGAGCCGGCCGGAGTACGCCCGGGTGGTGACGGTGTCCTCGGGGGCGAGGCCGTCGAGGGCCGCCGACCAGCCGGCGTCGATCCCGGCCTCGGGGGTGCGCAGCAGCGCCGTCCCGACCTGCACCGCGCTCGCGCCGAGGGTCAGCGCGGCGGCGAGTGCCCGGCCGTCGGCGACGGCTCCGGCGGCCACGACCGGCACGGACACGGCATCGGCGATCCACGGCAGCAGCGCGAACAGCCCGACCGCGGTGTGCTCGGCCGCCGCCGGGTCGACGGTGCCGCGGTGTCCGCCGGCCTCCATGGCCTGTGCGACGACGACATCCGCCCCGGCCGCCTCGGCCGCGAGCGCGTCGGTCCGGGTGGACGCGGTGGCGAACCAGGCGACGCCCGCGTCGTGCACGGCCGCCACCTCATCCGGGGTCAGCAGGCCCATGATCGTCGACACCGCGGTCGGCCGGGCCGCGAGGACCGCGGCGAACTGCTCCGCGACGTCCGGGCCGGGGCCGGGCGGCGGCGCCGGTGTCCCGCCGAAACCGGCCAGGAACTCCTCGGCCGGGTCCGTGGACCGCCCGTCCGGCGGGTCCGGGACCCACAGGTTCAGCTGCAGCGGCGCCGGTCCGGCCAGCTCGCGGTAGCGACGCACCCACTCCGCGATCCGCTCCGGGGAGTCGTTCACGACCCCGGCCGCGCCCATGCCACCGGCCCCGGCGACGGCGGCGGCCAGTTCCGGCGGGCACGCGCCCGCCATCGGCGCCTCCAGCACCGGCACCGACATCCCGAACCGGGTGCCGAAGGTCCTCGCCCGTTCGCGCGCGTCCACGCCGTGGAGTGTGCACCGGACCCGGCTGGACCGGCGGCGCCGGGGAGGGAAGGATCGACCCCGCCCACCGTAGGAGAAGGAGCCCATGACCGGTCCGTCGTTCCTGGAACAGCTCCGGCTGCACGCCCCCGGCGCACTGCCCGCGAGCCTGCCGCGCGATCCCGGCCAGCGGGTCCCGGCGGATCTCGGTGCCGGGCTGCACACCCCGCACGGCACCACCATCATCGCGTTCACCTGGGCCGACGGCGTGCTGCTCGCCGGTGACCGGCGGGCGACCTCGGGCAACCTCATCGCGCAGAAGGACCTCGTGAAGGTCATGGCGATCGACGGCACCTCGGCCGCCGGGTTCGCCGGGTCGGTCGGGCACGCGTTGCTCATGCTGCAGCTGTTCGCCGTCGAGGTCGAGCAGTACGAGAAGGTCGAGGGCGCCCCGATCAGCCAGGACGGCAAGATCCGGCGGCTGTCGACCGTCGTCCGGGAGAACCTGCCCGCGGCGATGCAGGGCTTCGTCGCACTGCCGCTGTTCGTCGGCTACGACCCCGCGGACCCCGATCCGGCCCGGATCGTCACGTTCGACCCCTCGGGCAGCGTCGCGCGCAACCGGTCCGGTTACACCGGCATCGGCTCCGGCTCGTCCTTCGCCGAGGCGTCGCTGAAGAAGCGGCACCGGCCCGACGTCGACCGGGCCGGTGCGGTCTCGCTCGCGGTGAACGCCCTGTGGGACGCCGCGGACGACGACACCGCCACCGCCGGTCCCGACCTGGTCCGCGGGCTGTTCCCGACGATCGTCACGGTCACGACGGCGGGGACCGAGGAGATCCCCGAGCCCGAGGTGCGCGCCGCCACCGAGACGATGCTCGCGGACCGGGCCCGGCGCCCCGGCGGCTGAACCCGCTGGCGCGCAGCGCGCCCGCACCGCAGGATCATCGGCCGTGACCGATCCCGTCCGCGAGCAGTTCGACCTGACCTGGTCGCTCGCCGAGTACCACCTCGACCGGCTGACCGACGACGACCTGACGTGGGTACCGGCCCCGCTGCACTGGACGGTGCACGAGGGCCCGGACGGCCTGCTGCGGCCGGACCTGTCCACCGACCTCGCCGAGCCCGACCCGGTCCCGGCGCCGACCGTCGCCTGGATCGCCTGGCACCTGCTGTGGTGGTGGGGCACCGCGCTCGACGAGCTGACCGGTGTGCCGCGCCGGGAGCGCGACGACGTCGTCTGCCCGCGCACCGCCGACGGCGTGGGTGCCGCGCTGCGCGCGCTCGCCGCCGCCTGGTCGGACGCGCTCGACGGCGCGGCCGGACCACGCCGGGACGAGCCGGTCGGCTTCCCCTGGCCCGAGGGACGGACCGTCGCGGCTCTCGTCGCCTGGGCCCACGCCGAGCTGATGAAGAACGTGGCCGAGCTGGGGCAGCTGCGCCTGCTCCGCGCCGCCGGGGCGAGCGGCCACGGGACGGTGTCCCGGTGACCGGGTCCGTCTCCCCCTCCGACCGGGCCCGGCGCCGGGCGGCCGCGGTCGACGCGGCGGTCGGTGCCGCCCGCGAGCTCGGGCTCGCCGTGACCGGCGCGAAGGTGCTGCACGACCTGTTCTCGGTGGTCGTCCGGCTCGATCCGGCGCCGGTGGTCGTCCGGGTGCCCACGGTGCTGCCGTCCCCGGTCGATCTCGACGCGCTGGCGGCCCGGCAGCACTCGGAGCTGGACGTGGCGCAGTGGCTCGCCGGACACGGCACGCCGGTGCTCGAACCGAGCGATCTCGTCCCGCGGGTACCCGTGCAGCGCGACGGCCTGTCGATGACCTTCTGGCGCTACGCCGAGGAGGTCGCCGGGCACGAGCCGGACTACGTGGCCAACGCGGCGTCGATCCCCCGGCTGCACGCCGCGCTGCGCGACTACCCGGGCCCGCTGACGTTCCTGTCCTCGGCCGAGCCGTGGTGGGTCGACCGGGCACTGGCCGGGCTCGGCGACCGCCCGGACCTGCTCCCGGCGGCCGACCTCGACCGTGCCCGCCGGGAGTGGACGGCGCTGGGGCCGTGGGTGCGCTCCCAGGCGGCCTTCGAGACGCGGTTCCCAGGCGCCGCGCTGCAGCCGGTGCACGGCGACGCACCGGCCGCGAACGTCTTCGCCGGTGTCGACGGCGACCGGTACGCCGACTTCGAGCTCGTCACCCTGGGCCCGGTCGAGTGGGACATGGCCACCCTCGGCCCGGTGTTCGGCCGGGCGTACGACGACGCCGCGCGGCAGCGCGGGATGCGCCCGCTGGATCCCGGCGTGCTCGCGTTCACCGACGCCGTCGGCCGGTTGCGCGCGCTCGCGACGCTGCTGCTGGTCCCCCAGCTACCGGAGCTCGCGGGGTACCTCGCCCCGGCGGTCGACGCCTGGCGGGCGACGCCGTTCGCCGGCGGGGCGGCCGGGTGACCCGGACCGGCACCGGACTCAGCGGTGCGCCCGCTCCATCCGGTCCAGGACGACCACTCCGACCACGGCGGCCACCAGCACCGCCAGCGGATGGATCCAGGGCAGCGCCGGGTCGTCGCCCACGACGAAGCTCCACAGCCCGTTGCCGCCGAAGAACACGTACTGCAGCAGCGGGATCAGCCCCAGCACCACCCCGACGAACCCGACGACGTTCTGCGCTGCCTTCATCATGACCCCTTCCGTTTCAATGCACTCGCATTGAAACAGTGCCCCCGGTCCGTGTCAATGCGATCGCATTGACACGGACGGAAAACCGCTGGACGGACGTCCGGGGGCCGGACACCATCACCCGGGTGACCTTCACCCCGATGGACTTCGACCCGTGGCGCAGCTTCGGCCCGGACGTCGCCGCCCGGTACGACGACGTGCCGCGCGGCGACGAGGACGCGGCGGTCGCCCGGCTCGCCGGTCTCGCGGGCGACGGGCCGGTACTGGAGTTCGCGATCGGCACCGGCCGGCTCGCCCTCCCGCTGGCCCGCCGCGGACTGCGGGTCGACGGCGTCGAGCAGTCGGCGGCGATGATCGAGCAGCTGCGCGCCCGGCCCGGTGGCGAGGAGATCGGGATCACCGCCGGGGACATGGCGGAGGTGACCCTGCCGGACCGGTACCCGCTGGTGTTCGTCGCGTTCAACTCCCTGATGAACCTGGTGACCCAGGACGGCCAGGTCCGCTGCGTCGAGAACGCCGCCCGGCACCTGACCGGCGACGGCGTGCTCGTCGTCGAGCTGGTCTGCCCGGACCCGATGTACCGGCTGGAGCAGCGTTCCGGGGTCGACCAGTACACCCACGTCGCGGGGCTGTCCGGGGAGCAGGTGCACCTCGACGTCGGCCGCTACGACCGGGTGACCCAGCGGGTGGACAAGACGCACGTCCGGATCGGCGACCACGGGATCTCCCGGGACCCGCTCGCACTGCGGTACGTGTGGCCGAGCGAGCTGGACCTGATGGCCCGGCTCGCCGGGCTGGAGCTGCGCGAGCGGCACGGCGGCTGGTCGGGCGAGCCGTTCACCGCTCGCAGCGAGCTGCACGTGTCGGTCTACGGCCGGGCCTGACGCCGCCCGGGCCCCTCAGCCCGTGCGCCGGTAGTGCAGCAGCACGAACCCGTTGCCGAACCGGTGCTGCTCGACCGGCTCCAGCCCGTACCGCGCCCCGTACGGCAGGGCCCGCAGCCCGCCTCCGACGAGCACCGGCACGACGTAGAGCTCGATGTCGTCGACGATCCCCTGCCGCAGGGCCTCCGCGGCCAGGGTCGGGCCGGAGATCGACGCGTCGCCCGGGAGGGCGTCGACGAGGGCGCGGACCGCGACCGGGTCGAACGTGCGCTCCAGCCGCGTGCGCGCGGTGGTCACCCCGGGCAGCGACGTGGAGTACACGATCTTGTCCGCGGCCCGCCAGCCGCGGGCGAAGTCCAGGTCGGGACCGGGACGCCCGTCGGTGACGTCCTCCCAGCCGCGCATCTCGGTGTACATCCGGCGCCCGTAGAGGTGCGTGTCGGCCGAGCTCTCCCGGGCGGTGACGTGGGCGACGACCTCGTCGTCGGGCATCGCCCAGTCGTAGCGGCCGTCGGCGTCGGTCAGGTAGCCGTCGAGCGACATGATCACGGTGTAGCGCAGGCGTCCCATGCGTGTCCTCCCCGCGGCGCCGGTGTGCGCCGCCCCTCGGCCGACCGCGGTGGCCGCCGGAACTCATCTGTGCGGGGTCGGCCAGGGCGGATCGTCGCACAGTGGCCTTCCCGAATCGTCCGGATGTGGCCGTCGCGCACGGCCACCCGGCGGCGGAGGCTGGACCCGACCGATCACCGAGCCCGGAGACCACCGTGTACGTACCGTCCGCCTTCGCCCCCGACGACGCGGCCGTGCAGCAGCTGCTCGCCCGTCCGGGCGCCGCCGATCTCGTCACCCACGGCCCGGACGGCCTGGACGCGACGCTGTTGCCGTTCGTCCACGACCCGGGCACCGGCACGCTGCTCGGGCACTTCGCCCGCACCAACGAGCACTGGCGGCGGGCCGACGGCCGACCGGGGCTGGTCATCGTGCGCGGGCCGGACTCCTACGTCAGCCCGTCCTGGTACGCGTCGAAGGCCGAGCACGGCCGCGTCGTCCCGACCTGGAACTACGTCACCGCGCACCTGCACGGCACGGTCACGGTGCACGACGACGGCGACTGGCTGGCCGACGTCGTCCGCCGGCTGACCGACCTGCACGAGTCCGGGCGGGACGAGCCGTGGACGGTGGACGACGCCCCGGAGCGGTTCGTGCGGGGACAGCTGCGGGCGATCGTCGGCGTCGAGTTCCGGATCGAGCGGATCGAGGCGAAGTTCAAGCTGAGCCAGAACCGGCCGGCGGCCGACATCGACGGCGTCGTCGCCGGGCTGCGGGCCGACGGTGACGAGGCGGGCGCCCGGATGGTCGCCGCGCACCGCCCCTGAACCGCGGCTCAGCCGCGCCGGAGGTGGATCACCGGGAAGGGGCGGCCCTCGGCGTCGCGCTCCGACCGGCCGGTGCGCACGAACCCGCGTGCCAGGTAGAACGCGAGCGCACCGGGATTCTGCTCGTTCACGTCGAGCAGCACCACCGGCCGCACGGACACGACGGAGTCCAGCAGGGCCGTCCCGACGCCGCCGCGGTGCGCACCGGGATCGACGAACAACGCCTCGACCCGATCGCCGTCCACGCCGATCCAGCCGACCGGCGTGTGGTCCCGGACGGCGACGGTGACCGCCAGCGCCGGCAGCACGTCGGCGCGCACCTGCGCCTCGATCCGGTCGACCTCGCCCGGGGTCAGGAACGCGTGGGTGGCCTCGACCGCGCGGCGCCAGATCCGGACGAGACCGGGCCGGTCGGCCGCGGTCGCCGGGCGGAGCTGCACCGGCGACCCGAGGAGATCCTCGACCCGGGCCCGCAGCGCGCCGTACTGGTCGGCGAAACCGGCGACGGCCGGGTGGTCGCGCCGCACGACGGTCGCGTCCACGACCGTCTCGTCCGGACGGATGCCGGAGGCGGTCAGGTCCAGCTCGGTCCCCTCGACCCGGTTCCACCAGTGGTCGCAGAGCACTCCGCCGTCCCGGACGACCTTCCCGACGACGACCTCGCCGCCCAGGTAGTCCTGCACAACGAGCGCGGTGGTGCCGCACTGGCCGCGGGCGGCTCGGTCGGCCGACCAGGACGCCCGGTCGTCCGGATGGCAGGTGTCCGCCGACCAGGCGGTGTGCAGGGCATGCTGCAGGGCGTCGGTCGCGGTCACGCCCGGATCGTCACACGCCGGACCGCGGCGCGACAGGCGTTTCGCGCTAGGGTGTGTCTCCCAATGCGCGGAGCCAGGTGACGATCGCCTTCAGGACGGCGCCGCCGCGGAAGGTCAGGGCGAGCTTGTCGTAACGGGTGGCCAGCCCGCGCCACTGCTTGACGTGGCAGAACCCGCACTCGACGACGTTGCGGTTTCGGTAGTCGACCGGATCGAATGCGGGCGGTCGGCCACCGCGTGAGCCCCGTCGTTTGCGGTGTCCCTGCTGGTCAGAGGGCTCCGGAATGACAGCGATGATCCGGCGCTCGCGCAGGTGCCGGCGGATCGCGCGTGAGGAGTAGGCCTTGTCCGCGCGCACGCGTTCAGGCCGGGTCCGGGGTCGTCCCGGGCCCGGTCGGGCGATGCTCAGGCGCGCCATCAGGTGCGGAAACATTGGCGAGTCGCCGCCCTGGCCGGGGCCGAGGAGGACCACCAGCGGGCGGCCGTGCCCGTCAACGAGCTGGTGGATCTTCGTCGACAGCCCTCCGCGGGACCGTCCCAGCGCGTGATCTGCTGGTTCGGCGAGCAGATTCGTGTAGTTCGATCCGGCCCCCTGTGTCGCGCTTGAGGGTCGCGGCGTGCTGGTGGGCACGGATGATCGTGGAGTCCACGCTGACCGCCCACCCGAGCACCTCGGCGGCGTCGGCCTCGACCAGAAGAGCAGCCAGGATGTGGTCCCAGGTGCCGTCGCCGCTGTAGCGGCGGTGCCGCTTCCACAACGTCTGCCACGGCCCGAACTCGGCTGGGACGTCGCGCCAGGGAAGCCCGCACCGATACCGGTAGATGATCCCCTCGATCACCCGGCGGTCATCGCGGAACGGGCACCCGCGACGACCCTCGGAGGAGGGCAACAGCGGCGCCAGACGGGCCCACTGGACATCAGTCAGGACAGCGGTACGCGGCACCGATCAAGCATCGCGCACCCCGCTCCGCCTATCTGGGAGACACGCCCTAGCCTGCGACCCCGCGGAGCAGCCACCGCTCGGTGGGCACCTCGACGAGCACGCGCGGGCCCGTCCCGTCGTCGGTCGCCACGTCCCACCCGCCGTACTTGCGGGCGAACGCGCCGACGACGGCGGCCGGGAACCCGGTGGTCCACAGGACGGCCCGGCCCTCGGCGACGACCGGCGCGTCGCCGCCCTCCAGCGCCAGCGCCACCTGCGGGCAGGCACCCACGTTGCGTGCCTTCACCGAGTGCCGGGCGCACCCGATCCACCAGACGTCGTCGTCGAACACGAACCACACCGGCGTGACGTGCGGCCGCCCGTCCGGACGGACGGTCGACAACCACACGACCCGGTCCTCGCGCAGCCGACGCTCGATCTCCCGCCCGGATCCGTCCACCGGCGGAGTATCGCCGGACGGGCGGGGTCAGGGCGAGCCGCTTCCCCAGTCCGCCTCGGAGTACGTCCGGGACCGCGCGGGCGCCGTCAGCTCGTAGACCTGCACCACGACTCCGGCCGGTGTCGCCGAGCTGTGCCGCAGACGCAGACCGGCCGGAGCACCGTCCTCCGGGAAGAGCCGCCGCCCGCTGCCCACGACCACCGGCGCCACCGCGAGCCGCAGCTCGTCCACCACCCCGGCCGCCAGCAGGGACCGGCCGAGCCGGGAACTGCCGTGGATCTGCAGCTCCCGGCCGGGTGCACGACGCAGATCGGCCACCCGGGCCGGCACGTCCCCGGAGAGGATCGTGACCGGCCCCCAGTCCGCCCGCGTCAGGCTCTGCGATGCGACGTACTTCGGCAGGCCGTTGAGGATCGCCGCGTTCGGGTGGCCGGTCATGCCCGGCCAGTCCCGGGCGAAGTTCTCGTAGGTGCGCCGGCCGAACAGGAACGCGTCGGCCCCCGCCAGCCAGCCGGTCGTGATCCGCTCGAACTCGGCATCCAGGTGCGGCACCAGCCAGCCGCCCGCGGTGAACCCGTCGCTGGTGTCCTCGTCCGGTGCACCGGGTCCCTGCGACACACCGTCGGCCGACAGGAACTCCTGCAGAACCACCTTCATCGCCGTCGCACTCCCCTGTCCTGGTCCGGGAGCCCCGTCGGCCCCGCAGTACCGACCGGACCATCGCGCCGGACTCATCGGCCGGCCCGGACCGTGTACCGGCGTCGCACGGTCACGTCCGAAAATCCTCGATGGACGGCGGCGGCCCCGGCCCCGAGACTCCGGGCCCACACCGGACCGCACGGATCGGAGACGTCGATGACCCGCCACGACCCCAGCCGGAGCAGGTTCCACATCCGGGCCCAGGACCAGCCCGTCGTCGACCAGGGCGACGCGGGCGACGCGACCTGGATGGCCGCCGGCGGGGATCCGCGGGACCGCGGCCGCCTGGTCGAGCTGATCTCGGAACAGCTGGTCGGTTCCGAGCGGCTGATGGTCGGCCTGGCCTGGCTCGGGCCGGGCGAGATCCACCTGCTGCACCACCACCCGCACGCCGACGAGTGGTACTACATCATCCGCGGCTCGGCCGAGTTCACCATCGGTGACGATGTCATCCGGGGTGAGCCCGGGTCCGCACTCTGGATCCCGGCCACCACCCCGCACCGCATCCACAACGACACCGGTGCGGAGACCCTGGAGTTCCTGTGGGGCTTCGACCGGCCGCGTCTGGACGCCGTCGGCATCGAGTGGGACGAGTAGGGCGCCCGGCCGCAAACCCGTCGCACGGCCGTCCCACGGGGTGCGAGCCTGCCGGGGTGAGCGAGGCACCCTCCCTGCTGGCGTCGACGCCGGCACCGCCCTACGTGGCCGTCATCTTCAGTTCGGTCCGGACCGACGGCGACGACGGCTACGCCGTGATGTCGGCGCGGATGCTGGACCTGGCCGCGCGGCAACCCGGGTTCCTGGGCGTCGAGGCCGCCCGGGAGGACGTCGGGATCACCGTGTCGTACTGGCGCGACGAGGCCGCCGCGCGGGCGTGGAAGCAGGTCGCGGCCCATCTCGTCGCACAGCGCCGGGGGCGGGACGTCTGGTACTCCGAGTACCGGGTGCGGGTGGCGCAGGTGCTGCGGGACTACGGGCCGGAGGACTCCGAGCCGAGCTGACGGAGACGGAGCGCCCGGGTCGACGTACCGACCGCACCGCCGGACCAGCTATAGCGTTGGCCGCTATAGCGCGCTACGCTATCCTTCGTTCCGTGTTGCGGAGTTTCGCGGACAAGGCGACCGAGCAGATCTGGCGGCGCGAGCACGTACGCCGGTTGCACCCGGACGTCGCCCGTACGGCACTCCGCAAGCTGGCGATTCTCGACGCGGCTGCCACACTCGACGATGCGGACAGCCCGCCCGGGAACCGCCTCGAACTCCTGAAGGGCGATCGCGCGGGGCAGCACAGCATCCGGGTCAACGAGCAGTACCGGATCTGCTTTCGCTGGACTGCGGGTGGCCCGGAGGACGTCGAGCTCACGAAGCACTACGAGTAGGAGGTCGTCCGTGCCGGAGATGGAGCCGATCTCGCCCGGCGAGATCCTGGTCGAGGAGTACATGAGGCCGTACGGGCTCTCCCAGAACGCCGTGGCGGCCGCGATCGGCGTCGACCCCATGCGGATCAGCCAGATCGTCCGTGGCACGCGCGCGATCAGCGCCGACACGGCACTCCGGTTGTCGCGCCTGTTCGGCACGTCCGACCTGTTCTGGTTGAACCTCCAGGATCGCTACGAGATCGAGCGGCTGCACGACACCATGGGCCCGGTCCTGGAAAGGATCGAGCCGGTACGCACCTGAGCGGACCACGTGGTGAGCCACGCGTCCCACACCGGCGGGCACGGCACCGTCGCCTCCTGCCGGTGACCGCTCGAGCTGCGCGCGTACTCACTGGCCCTCGCCCGTCTCCGGTTGTGGTGACGACGCGGGGCGCGTAGAGCGGGCGGTGTGACCGTCGCCGCGATCGCGTTCGGGCTCGTCTTCCTCGCCGAGCTCGTGGACACCAGCGCCCTGGCGACCCTCGTGCTGGGGGCCAGGTTCGCGCCGCGCTGGGTGCTGCTCGGGGTCTGTGCCGGGATGGCCGTGCACGTCGTCGTCGCGGTCGCCGCCGGGAGCCTGGTCGCGCTGCTGCCCCAGCGGCCGCTGGCCGCCGTTCTCGCGGTCGTGTTCGTGATCGCCGCGGTCGTCGTGCTCCGCGAGGGCGGAGAGGACGCCGACGGTGCCGACGACACGGCGTCGGGAAACACACCTCGTACCCGATGGGGAGTCGTACTGACCGGTTTCGGGGCCACGGTCCTCTCCGAGTTCGCCGATCCGACCCAATGGGTGATCGCGACCCTTTCCGCGCGGTATGCCGCGCCCCTCGCGGTGGGAATCGGATCGCTACTGGCGTTGTGGGCGGTGTCGGCGCTCGCGGTCTACGGCGGCGCCCGGCTACGACGACTCGTCCCGGTGCACTGGGTGACGCGTGCGACCGCCGCGATCCTCGCCGTACTGGCGGTACTGAGTGCGGTCGAGGCGATCCGTGGATGACCTGCGCCGCAACTACCCGCAACGGCCACGGAGCCCGGCGCCGACAGGCGAAGCCGCTGTTCACACGGGTAGTGTCGGGTGCCCCCGGTGGGATTCGAACCCACACCGGTAACCCTTTTAAGGGGTTTGCCTCTGCCTTTGGGCTACGGGGGCGTTCGCTCAGCGTAGTAGGACGGGAGGCCGCACATGACGGGTATCGAACGAGTGGACCTGCGCGGTGCCGCGGCCACCATGCTGATGACGCTGTACATGCGAAAGATCGACGCCCGATCCCGCAGGCCGATCCTCGGCGATCCCTACGCCGAGAACGTCTATGCCCGTATCGACCACGACGTGCACGGGCTGTGGCAGTTCACCGGGGACGTCTCGACGATCGCCTGCCGGGCCGCCGTCCTGGACCGCTGGACCACCGAGTTCCTGGCCACCGAGTCGCACGGGCAGGTGCTGCACCTGGGCTGCGGGCTGGACAGCCGCCCGCTGCGGGTGGACGTGCCGTCCTCGACCCGCTGGATCGACGTCGACCAGTCCGGGGTGATGGACGTCCGGCGCCGGCTCTACGCGTTCCCCGAGCACGTCGTGCAGGTCCCGGCGTCGGTGACCGACGACGACTGGTGGGACGCCGTCGACCCCGGCCGGCCGACGCTGGTCGTCGCCGAGGGCCTGTTCCCCTACCTGCCGCCCGACGGCGTGCACGATCTCGTCGACCGGGTGGTGCAGCGGACCCGGCGGGCCGAGCTGGCGTTCGACGCCGTCGCACCGTGGACGGCGACGGCGTCGCGGTGGACCCCCGCCCTGCGGGCCGCCGGGACGGAGTTCGCGTGGTCGTGGAACCCGGCGGACTTCGCCCACCGCCACCCCGGGCTGCGCGAGCGCGACGACGTCTCGATCTTCGACGAGGTCGCGCTGCGCGAACCCCGGTTGTGGCTGCGGCCGTTGCTGGCCACGGCCGGGCACCTGCCCGCCATGCAGGACTCCATGCGGGTGCACCGCTTCACGACGGGCTGATCGGCGGTCCGGCAGGGGACAGCCCGGCCGCCCGTGCGGTGTCGGCCAGCACCCGTTCCAGCATCGCCGGGGTCAGGCGTCCGGTGAAGGTGTTCTGCTGGCTCACGTGGTAGCAGCCGTGCACCGCCAGCGGCTCCCGGTCGGTGCGGTCCGGGTGGAGGGTGATCGACGCCCCGTGGCCGAACCGCGGGCGCGGGCGCGGCACCGTCCAGCCCGCCCCGGCCAGCACCGGCAGCAACGCCTGCCAGCCGAACCCGCCGAGCACCATGACCGACCGGACCGTCGGGGCGAGCAGGTCCAGTTCGCGTTCCAGCCAGCCGCGGCAGGTGTCGCGCTCGGCCGGGGTCGGCTTGTTCTCAGGTGGCGCGCAGTGCACCGGCGCGGTGATCCGGACGCCGTAGAGCTCGAGCCCGTCGCCCGGCCGGGTGGCCGTCGGCTGCGACGCGAGCCCGACGGCGTGCAGTGCCGCGTAGAGCACGTCACCGCTGCGGTCGCCGGTGAACATCCGGCCGGTCCGGTTGGCGCCGTGCGCGGCGGGGGCCAGCCCGACGATCAGCATCCGGGCGTCCGGCGGGCCGAAACCGGGCACCGGGCGCCCCCAGTAGGTCTCGTCGCGGAACGCGGCCCGCTTCTCGACGGCGACCCGCTCCCGCCACTGCACCAGCCGCGGGCAGGCGCGGCACTCCGCGATCTCCCGGTCCAGCAGCGCCAGGCTCATGCGATCGAGCGCGCGATGCCGTCCAGGATGTCCTGCTCGGAGACGACGACCCGGTCGATCCCGGCACGCGCGTGCAGCTCGTCGGCCAGCGCCTGCACGACCAGCGCACCGGCGCCGATGACGTCCACCCGGCCCGGGTGCAGCGAACCGTGCCCGGCCCGCTCCGCGTGCGACGAGTGGATCAGCAGGTCCGCGACCCGGTGCAGACCGTCGCGGGTCAGCGTGGAGCCGTGCACCTGCTCGCGGTCGTAGGCGGGCAGCTCCTGGGCGATCGCGGACAGCGAGGTGATCGTCCCGGCGACGCCGACCCAGGTCCGCGCCGACTCCAGGGGCACCGACGAGAACGCGTCGGCGAGCACCCCGGCGGCCACCGAGCGGGCGTCGGCGATCTCGGCCTCCGACGGCGGGTCCGACGGCAGGCACCGCTCGGTCAGCCGCACCGACCCCATGTCGACCGACCGCGACGCGGTCACCTGCGCGACCCCGTCGCGCAGCTCCCCGACGACGACCTCGGTGGAGCCGCCGCCGACGTCGGTCACGACGAACGGGCCGTCGTCGGGTTCGAGGTCGCCCACCGCGCCGACGAAGGACAGCCCGGCCTCCTCGTCACCGGTGATGATCTCGGCCTCGACGCCGAGGGTGTCGCGCACCATCGCGAAGAAGTCCTCGCGGTTCGACGCGTCCCGGGTCGCCGAGGTCGCCACCATCCGGACCCGCTCGGCGCCCTTGCGGCGGGCCGCCACGGCGTAGTCGACGAGCGCGGCCCTGGTCCGTTCCAGCGCCTCGGGATCGAGCCGGCCGGTCGCGTCGACGCCCTTGCCGAGTCGCACGATCCGCATCTCGCGGTGCAGGTCCCGCAGGTCCTTGCGACCGTCGAAGGACTCGGTGACGTCGGCGACGAGCAGGCGGACCGAGTTGGTCCCGCAGTCGATGGCGGCCACCCGCGACATGGGCACTCCCAGCGTTGACGAACGGTCGGGCTCACCGTACGCGGAACCCTGGAGCCCGGCCGTCCGGTGAAGTTACCCTCGGGTAGTGACGACGACGCACCCCCGCCGGGCCCCGGCCCCGCTGGCCGACCTGGGTACCCACGAGGTCACCAACCAGGTGCCACCGCGGGCCGACGGCGATCTGCTCGGCGCCGACCCGGGTCTCGTCGAGGCGATGGTGCGGGAGGGCGGCGACCGGGCGGCGCTCGAGTCGCTCGCCGCGGAGATCGGGACCGCCGCGCACCGGGAGCACGCCCGCACCGCGAACGCCTGCGGGCCGGAGCTGCGCACCCACGACCGCACCGGGCACCGGATCGACGAGGTCGCGTTCCACCCGTCCTGGCACGAGCTGATGCGGGTGAGCGTCGAACACGGGCTCGCCGGCGCGCCGTGGTCCGCGGCCCCCGGCACCGGCGCGCACGTCACCCGGGCCGCGGGGTTCCACCTGCACTCCCAGATCGAGCAGGGACACCTCTGCCCGATCTCGATGACCTACGCGGCGGTACCCGCCCTGCGGCACTCCCCCGAGCTGGCCGACGCCTACCTCCCCGGCCTGACCGCGCGCCGGTACCGGCCGGGGCTCGCCGATCCCGCGACCAAGGACGGCCTGCTCGCGGGCATGTCGATGACCGAGAAGCAGGGCGGGTCCGACGTCCGCTCCGGGCGGACCGCCGCCGTCGTGCAGGCCGACGGCAGCTACCGGCTCACCGGGCACAAGTGGTTCACCAGCGCCCCGACGAACGACCTGTTCCTCACCCTCGCCCAGGCCCCCGACGGCCTGACCTGCCTGGTGGTCCCGCGCGTCCTGCCCGACGGCACCCGCAACGCCGTCCGGCTGCAGCGGCTCAAGGACAAGCTCGGCAACCGGTCGAACGCCTCGGCCGAGATCGAGTACTCCGGAGCCGTCGGCCTGCGGGTCGGCGACGAGGGCCGCGGCGTCGCGACGATCATCGAGATGGTCTCCATGACCCGGCTGGACTGCGTGCTGGGCGCGGCGGGCACCCAGCGGGCCGCGGTCGTCGAGGCGGCGCACCACGTCGCGCACCGGTCCGCGTTCGGGGCCCGGCTCGCCGACGCGCCGCTGATGCGCGAGGTCGTCGCCGAGCTGGCCGCCGAGACCGAGGCCGCGACGGTGCTCGCCCTGCGCCTGGCCGGGGCCGTGGACCGCGGCGAGACCGCGTTGCTGCGCCTCGCCCTCCCGGTGGCCAAGTACCTGGTGTGCAAGCGGACCCCGGCGGTGGTCGCCGAGGCGCTGGAGTGCCTGGGCGGCAACGGCTACGTCGAGGAGTCGGACCTGCCGCGGCTCTACCGGGAGGCGCCGCTCAACTCGATCTGGGAGGGCTCGGGCAACGTCACCGCCCTCGACGCGCTGCGCGCCGTCGCCCGCGCGCCGCAGGCCGTCGACGCCCTGCTCACCGAGGTCGATCTCGCCGCCGGGCGGGATCCGCGGCTCGACGCCGTCGTGGCCGCGCTGCGCGCCGAGCTGGGAGCGCCGCAGGAACGCCGGGCCCGCCGGCTCGCCGAGCTGGCCGCGCTGGCGCTGCAGGGCTCACTGCTGGTGCGGCACTTCCCCGGCGCCGTGGCCGAGGTCTTCCTGTCCACCCGGCTCGGCGGTGACGGTCCGCTGCGCACCGCGGGCGCCCGGCCCGGCGCCGGGACCGGGGAGGTCCTCGACCGGGTCACGCCCGGGCGCTGAGCCCGGGCTACGGCGCCGAGCACTCCCCGGCCGGCTCCCACCAGGCCCCGAGCTCGACGAGCGCCTCGTCGCCGAACGGGTTCACCCCGGACCCCGCGGCGAGCGCGTGCGCCACGTGGACGTGCAGGCACTTCACCCGGTCCGGCATGCCCCCCGCGGTGACGTCCGGGTGGGTGGACAGCGGCTCGATCGCGTCCCGCTCGGCGAGGTAGCTCTCGTGCGCACGGCGGTACGCCGCGGCGAGATCGGCATCGACGGCCAGCCGGTCCTGCATCTCCTTCATCCGGCCGTCGGCCTCCAGGGTCCCGATCCGGGACGCCAGCCGCGGGCAGGTGAGGTAGTACAGCGTCGGGAACGGGGTGCCGTCCGGCAGCCGCGGCGCGGTCCGCACCACGGCCGGGTGCCCGGACGGGCACCGGTACCCGACGGCGAGGATCCCGCGCGGGGCGCGCCCGAGCTGGTGGGCGACGGCGTCGAGATCGGCCGGGGCCGGGGGCACGGACTCCAGGCCGGGGGCACGGTGGCGCTGCGGGGCGTTCACAACGGTCATCGTCGCTGTTCGCCCGAGACGTCGTCCCACAGGGTGTGGAACCACGGCACGCCGGGCACCGCCTGGCCGTCCTGGACCTCCGGGGCGGGCGCTTGCGGAAACTGCACCACGTAGGGGATCTCGCCGGGCGCCACCATCCCGAGCCGGGTCCTGGCCTGGGCCTGCACCTCGGCCGGGTCCGAGAGCCGGGTCCGGTCCGCGGACATCCGGGCGACGTCGGCCTCCAGCACCTGCTGCTGCTCGGAGACCGCGGCCAGCTCCTGGCGCTGGGAGACGAAGTTGTGCAGGGGGACCGCGACCGTCAGCGCCAGCGCGCAGAAGACGATCGCGAGGATCGCCGCCCGCTTGGTCGAGGACAGGCCGAGCAGCCCGGTCGTCCGGGCGACGACCTCGCCCGCCTTGGAACGGGCCCGGGTCAGCCGCGGCGGGGCCGCCTGCGGCCCGGCCGGCCGGGACCCGGCGGCGAGCCCCCGGGCCCGGGAGCCGCCGGACCGCGACGGCGAGGACGACGACGGGGTGCGCGACGTCGCCGACCGCCCGCGGGCACCCGCGGACGCGCGCACCCGCCCGTCACGGTTCCGGGCTCGCGAGTCACCCATTGCGCTCCCCTCCCCGTCCCGGCACCGGCGGTCGTGCCGCCCGTGGTGCCGCTGCGTGTCCGTCACCGGACAGCATGCCGCCCGATCGGGCGTCGGTCCGGGTGCCGCGCCGAGGAGTCCCCCGACCCGGCACCCGGATCCGTGGGCGGGGCTCAGCCCTGACCCGGAACCTCGTACCGCGGGAACGCGAGCTCGCCGTTGTAACGGGCGGCGTCGCCGAGGAGCTCCTCGATGCGCAGCAGCTGGTTGTACTTCGCCACCCGCTCGGACCGCGCCGGCGCACCCGTCTTGATCTGGCCGCAGCCGGTCGCGACGGCGAGGTCCGCGATGGTGACGTCCTCGGTCTCCCCGGAACGGTGGCTCATCATGCAGCGGTACCCCGCGTTGTGCGCCATCGTCACCGCATCGAGGGTCTCCGACAGCGTGCCGATCTGGTTCACCTTGACCAGCAGCGCGTTCGCGGCGCCGCGGGCGATGCCGTCCTCGAGACGCTCCGGGTTGGTGACGAACAGGTCGTCCCCGACGAGCTGGACCTTGTCCCCGATCGCCTCGGTCAGGCCGACCCAGCCGTCCCAGTCGTTCTCGTCCAGCGGGTCCTCGATGGAGACCAGCGGGTAGGAACCGACGAGCTCGCGCCAGACCTCGGCGAGCTGGTCGGCGCCCAGCTGCTTGCCCTCGAAGGCGTACTTGCCGTCGCTGTGGAACTCGGTCGCCGCGACGTCGAGCGCCAGTACGACGTCGGTGCCCAGGGTGTACCCGGCCCGCTGCACGGCGGCGGCGATGAGGTCCAGCGCGCCGCGGGTGCCGCCCTTGACGTCGGGGGCGAAGCCGCCCTCGTCGCCCAGGCCGGTCGAGAGGCCCTTGTCCTTCAGCTCCGACTTCAGCGCGTGGTAGACCTCGGTGCCCCAGCGCAGGGCCTCCCGGAAGGTCTCCGCACCGATCGGCGCGATCATGAACTCCTGCACGTCGACGGACGTGTCGGCGTGCGCACCCCCGTTGAGGATGTTCATCATCGGCACCGGCAGCACGTGCGCGTTGGAGCCGCCGACGTAGCGGAACAGCTCCAGCCCGGACGACTCGGCGCCGGCCTTGGCCACCGCCAGCGAGACGCCGAGCAGCGCGTTCGCGCCGAACTTCGACTTGCCGGGGGTGCCGTCGAGGTCGACGAGGCGCTGGTCGACCAGTCGCTGGTCCACCGCCTCGACGCCGACGAGCTCCGGCCCGATCTCGTCGAGGACCGCCGCCACGGCCTTCTCCACGCCCTTGCCGCCGTAGCGCTTCGGGTCCCCGTCGCGCAGCTCGACGGCCTCGTGCTCACCGGTCGAGGCGCCGGACGGGACCGCGGCGCGCGCCAGCGTCCCGTCGTCCAGCGCGACCTCGACCTCCACCGTCGGGTTTCCCCGCGAATCGAGGATCTCGCGTGCCCCGACCTGCTCGATGACCGCCACCGTGTCTCCTGTTCTCGTGGGGGGCTTCCTCCGGGGGGTCAGCGTAGTCACCGCCACCCACCGTGCGGGGGATACGCCCGTCACCCCTCCGACGTGTCAAGCCTCGCGTTGCGCCTGGATCACACCTAACGTGGGGGTGACCATGAGCAGTCCTCGCGCGAACTCCCCGGACCCGGTCGCCGCGTTCCGGCGTGCCGACGAACTGCTCTCCCGGCGCCGCCCGCTGGAGGCGCTGGACGCGCTGCGGACCGCCCTGGGGTCCGGCGATCCGGCCGAGTCGGCCGACGCGTCGGTGCACCTGCTCGCCGGCCGGGCCTACCTCGACTCGGCGCAGCTGCGGAAGGCCGAGACCGCGTTCACCCGGGTGATCGAGATCGAGCCCGCCGACCACTACGCCCGGTTCGCGCTGGGCAAGACCCTGCAGCGCCAGGGGCGGCTGACCGAGGCCGAGACGCAGCTGAAGATGGCCGTCGCGATGGACCCGCGGCCGGAGTACCAGGAGGCGCTCGGCGAGGTGCGGGCCCGGATCGCGCTGACCGGGGACCGCCCCTGACGCTGCGCCGGGCCGCTGTGCCGGGCCGCTCAGCCGGTCACGGCGATACCGGTGCGCTGGGCGTACCGGGCGGCGGCGCTCCACACGTCCCTGGCGTACGCGGACGAGGTGTTGTAGCCGAGCACCGCGTCCCACCAGTCCGCGCCGTCGGTGAGGTCGCCGTCGCGGCGGCACAGCAGGCCGGCGGCGGCGAGCGCGGCGTCGTCGATCTGGTGCGGGTCGGCCGTGCCGTCGCCGTCGCCGTCGGCGCCGTAGCGCTCCCAGGCGCCGGGCAGGAACTGCATCGGGCCGACGGCCCGGTCGAGGTCCGGGTCGCCGTCGAGCCGGCCGCCGTCGGTGTCCGGGATGCGGCGGGTCCCGTTGGTGCCGTCCAGCGGGATGCCGATGATCGGCGGGGTCACCCGGCCGTCCGCGTCCGGGGCGGCGCCGTCGAACCGGGCGTGCCCGGACTCGACCCGCCCGATCCCGGCCAGCGTCGACCAGCTCAGCCCGCACTCCGGCGTGCGGTCCCGCTGGCGGAGCTCGGCGTTCGCGTAGGCGCTCAGGGTGCGCTCGGGGATCTCGGCCCGCTCCGCGGTCGACCGGGCCCACGCGGCGGGATCGGTGCCGGGCTCCAGCGGCGCGACGGGTGGCGGCGGGGCGTCCCGGTCGACCGGGATGCTGCGCTCCGCAGGCCGGTCGAGGACCTGCCCGGCGACCACCACGACCACGACGACGGCCACGAGCGCCAGGGACAGCGCTCCCACCACGATCGCGAGCACGGAGCGGGTACGCACCCCGCCCACGGTACCGAGTGACGCCGGTCAGGCCGACGGCCAGTACCGGCGCCAGTCCTGCGCGGTGAGCGCGTGCGGGTCCCGGCCGTCGGCCACGGCCGCCTTCTCGGCGGTCCGGACGCGGTCGTCGAACGCCCGGGCCGCGGTACGCAGCGCGGCCTCGGGATCGGCACCGGCGAGCTGGCCGGCCGCGGCCAGCCGGAACAGGCGCTCGCCGGTGTCCTCGCCGTCCGGCAGCAGGTCGGCGGGCAGTCCGGCACGCGCCGTCCGGGACGTCAGCTTGGCCGCCAGTGCCACGGCCGGCTGGGCCGCGGCGACCCCGTCGAGGCTGGAGCCGCGCTGCTTCTCGGCCCGCTTGAGCTCGTCCCAGCGGCGGTCCTGGTCCGCGGCGGTGGCGACGTGCTCCCCGGCGGCGAACACGTGCGGGTGCCGTCCGACCAGCTTGTCCACCAGCCCGGTGGCGACCTCGTCGATCCCGAACGGGGTGTCCGGGTGCTCGGTCGCGACCCTGGCGTGGAACAGCACCTGCAGCAGCACGTCGCCCAGCTCCTCGCGGAGCTCGGTGCGGTCACCGTCCTCGACCGCCTGGTACAGCTCGTAGCACTCCTCGACGAGGTAGCGCAGCAGCGACTCGTGGGTCTGTTCGGCGTCCCACGGGCAGCCGCCCGGCGAGCGGAGCCGGTCCATCACGGCGATCGCGTCGAGGGTGCCGTGGCCCACCGGCGGCGGTACCGCGCCGGGGGCTCCGGCCAGCCGGTGCCCGGCCGGGACGAGCAGGACGGTCCCGTCGGGCAGGTCGGCCGGTCCGGTGCCGTCCCAGTCCCCGGCCCCGGCCGCCGCACCGGCGTCGAGCCCGGGGACGCCGAGCACCCGCTCCGCGGACCGCAGGACCCCCAGCGCGGCGGCCGGGAGGGCGGCACCGCGGCGCGGGCAGACGACGACGGTCGCCGTCACGGCGCGGCGGGCGACGCGGCGACCCGCAGGACGACCGACGCCTCCTCGGCCGACTCGACGGCGCTCATCCGGATCGGGTCCCACACGCCGTAGCGCGGGTTCAGCTCCACCGGGGTGTCCAGCGCGGTCGGGGTCAGCATCCGGACGCCGGCCCCGGCGAGCGTGCGCTGGTCCAGCTGCGCGAGCGCCTCCGGCGGGGCCGGTGGCCCCAGCGTCCGGTCGGTCACCCGGACCACCAGCCAGCCCTGCCCGGACCCGGCACCGAACGCCGCGACCCAGCCGGCCGGGATGCCGATCAGCGGGGTCAGCGCCGCCTGCGGGGTCTCCACCGGCCGGATCACCAGGCCCCGCTGGGTCGTCCCGGAGCCGGCGAGCGCCGCCTCGGCACGGGCGCCACCTGCGGCGATCTCCTGCGCCAGCCCGACGGCCTCCTCGCGGCTCTGGGCGATCGCGACGTCGGCCGTGACCGACAGCCGGTCGATCTCGGTGCGGGCGAACGCGGCGAGCGCCAGATCGTCGCGCGCCGACTCGCGCGGTCCGCCGACGGCCAGCGAGCCGGCCGCGACGGCCTCCTCGCCACCCGCGCGCTCGACCTGCTCGGTCACCTGCTGCTCGGAGACGGCGACGCCGCGGGCCGCGCCCGCGTCGGCCAGCAGGTCCCGGATCACGAGCTGGGAGACGACCGCCCGGCCGATGGCGGGCTCCGACGCGCCCTGGGCCTTCAGCCCGTCGAGCAGACCGGGCCGGGCGAGCACCGAGGTGATCGCCGACTGGGCCGTCGAGAGCGGGATCGAGGTGTCCCCGACGACGGCCGCCGAGTCCACCCGGCTCGGGCCGGCCCCACATCCCGTGACCAGCATTCCGGTCACCAGCAGCGCCATCATGATCCTGCGAGTCCGCACGGACCCACCTTCTCACGTGGTGTGAGGCCGATCTCCCCGGCCCGGCTCAGCCCGAGCTGTGCACCGGGACCGACGTCGGCACGATCTGCACCAGCAGTTCCGCGCACCAGCCGAGCAGCTCGACGTCGCGCACCGGCTGCCCGCCGATCCGCCCGCCCTGCACCGGCTTCGGCACGGTCAGCACCTGCGCCGCCGCCTTGTACTGGGCCTTCGGGTAGAGCCGCCGCAGCCGCAGCTGCGCCGAGTCGGGCAGCTGCACCGGGCCGATCCGCAGCTGGGTCCCCGCCGAGGCGACCTCACGCACGCCGAGACGCCGGCACATCTGCCGGAACCGGGCGACCTCCAGCAGGTTGCGCACCGGGGTGGGCGGCTCGCCGTAGCGGTCGGTCAGCTCCTCGACGATCGCCGAGAGCGCCGCGTCGTCCGGGGACTCGGCGATCTTGCGGTAGACCTCGAGGCGCAGCCGCTCGCCGTCGATGTAGTCGTGCGGCACGTGCGCGTCGACCGGCAGATCGACCCGCACCTCCACCAGCTCCTCGGGCTCGCCGGAGCCCCCGCCGCCGGCCTGCGTGCGGAACGCCGCGACCGCCTCGCCGACCAGCCGGATGTAGAGGTCGAACCCGACGCCGGCGATGTGCCCCGACTGCTCGGCCCCGAGGATGTTGCCCGCACCGCGGATCTCCAGGTCCTTCATCGCGACGGCGGCACCCGAGCCGAGCTCGGAGTGCTGGGCGATGGTGGCGAGCCGGTCGTGCGCGGTCTCGGTGAGCGGGTGCTCCGGCGGGAACAGGAAGTAGGCGTAGCCGCGCTCCCGGCCCCGGCCGACCCGGCCGCGCAGCTGGTGCAGCTGGGACAGCCCGAGGGTGTCGGACCGTTCCACGATCAGTGTGTTGGCGTTGGAGATGTCCAGGCCGTTCTCGACGATCGTGGTGCACACGAGCACGTCGAACTCGCGGTGCCAGAACGCGTTGACGGTGCGCTCCAGCAGCTCCTCGTTCATCTGGCCGTGTGCGACGGCGATCCGGGCCTCGGGCACGAGGTCCTGGATGTTCTTCGCCGCCCGGTCGATCGAGGAGACCCGGTTGTGCACGTAGAACACCTGGCCGTCGCGCAGCAGCTCGCGCCGGACGGCGGCGGCGACCTGCTTGTCGTCGTAGGCGCCGACGTAGGTCAGGGTCGGGTGCCGGTCCTCCGGCGGGGTCGTGATCGCCGACATCTCCCGGATGCCGGCCAGGCTCATCTCCAGGGTCCGCGGGATCGGCGTCGCGGACAGGGTCAGCACGTCGACGTGCGCCCGCAGCGCCGTGATGTGCTCCTTGTGCTCGACGCCGAAGCGCTGCTCCTCGTCGACGACGACCAGGCCGAGGTCCTTCCAGCGCACCCCGCCCTGCAGCAGCCGGTGCGTGCCGACCACGACGTCGACGGTGCCCTCGGCCAGCTTTCCGATCGTCTCCTTGGCCTCGGCCGGGTCGGTGAACCGGGAGAGCCCGCGGACGGTGACCGGGAACGCCCGCATCCGCTCGGCGAAGGTGTTGAGGTGCTGGGTCGCCAGCAGCGTCGTCGGCACGAGCACGGCGACCTGCTTGCCGTCCTGGACGGCCTTGAACGCGGCCCGCACGGCGATCTCGGTCTTGCCGAAGCCGACGTCGCCGGAGATCACCCGGTCCATCGGGACCGGCCGCTCCATGTCCTTCTTGACCTCGTCGATCGCCGAGAGCTGGTCGGGCGTCTCGGTGTAGGGGAAGGCGTCCTCCAGCTCGCGCTGCCACGGGGTGTCGGCGCCGAACGCGTGCCCCGGTGACGCCTGCCGGGCGGCGTAGAGCTGGACCAGCCCGGCGGCGATGTCCTTGACCGCCTTGCGGGCCCGGCCCTTGGTCTTCGCCCAGTCCCCGCCACCGAGCTTGTTGACGGCCGGGGTCTCGCCACCGACGTAGCGGCTGATCTCGTCGAGCGCGTCGGTCGGGACGAACAGCCGGTCGGCCGGCTGCCCGCGCTTGGGGCTGGCGTACTCCAGCACCAGGTACTCGCGGGTCGCGCCCTGGACGGTGCGCTCCTTCATCTCCACGAAGCGCCCGATGCCGTGCTGGTTGTGGACGACGTGGTCGCCGGGCTGCAGCACCGCGAGATCGACGGCGTTGCGCCGGCGCGGGGTGGTCTTGCGCGGCGCCGCGTCCAGCCCGGCACGGCTGCCGGTGAGGTCGGCCTCCGACAGCAGGACCAGGCCCACCTCGGGGGCGGTGAACCCGTTCAGCAGGCGCCCGCAGGCCACCGTGACCAGGCCCTTCTCCGGGACGTCGGTCAACTGGTCGACCTTCGTCGCCGGGACCTCGGCCTCGCGCAGCTGCTCGATCGAGCGGTCCGCGGTGCCGTGGCCGGCGAGCACGAGCAGCGCGGCTCCCCCGGTGGCGACGTGCGCGCGCAGGTCGGTGATCGCCCGGTCGGTGTCCCCGCGGTAGGGCTCGATCTCGTGCACGGCGGGGACGATCGCGGCGTCGGAGCCCGACAGCAGCGGCGACAGCGAGACCACCGGTCGCCCGGACGCGGTGGCGGTCTCCAGCGTGACGGTCAGGTCCCGGTAGGCCGACCCGGACACGTCGATCGGGGCCTCGCCGCCGGCACCGGTGGCCAGCCAGGACGCCTCCAGGAACTCCTGCCCGGTCCGGACCAGGTCGGCGCACCGGGTGCGGATCCGCTCCGGGTCGGCGAGCAGCACCCGCGCGCCCGCGGGGAGCAGGTCCGGGAGCACCTGCATCTCACCGGCCACGAGCGCCGGGATCAGCGACTCCATCCCCTCGCCGGGGATGCCCTCGGACAGCTTCTCCAGCAGCTCGCGCAGCGGGTTGCGGTTCAGCCCGGAGTTCTCCGGCTGCTCGGCGGCCAGCGCCGCGGCGCGCTCCCGCACCGGCGTGGTGAGCAGCAGCTCCCGGCAGGCCGGCACGACGACCCGCGCCACGTCACCGACCGAGCGCTGGTCGGCCACGGAGAAGGCGCGCAGCTCGGAGACCTCGTCGCCCCAGAACTCGACCCGCACCGGGTGTTCGGCCGTCGGCGGGAAGACGTCGAGGATGCCGCCGCGCACGGCGAACTCGCCGCGGGTGGTGACCATCTCGGCCCGGGTGTAGGCCAGCTCGACCAGGCGCACGAGCAGCGCCTCGAAGTCGTGCTCCTCGCCGGGGGCCAGGGTGACCGGGGCGAGCGCGCCGAGCCCGGGGGCGACCGGCTGGATCAGCGACCGGGCGGCGGTGACGACCACCCGCGGTGCGGTCGCGGCGTCGGCCAGCCGGTGGAAGATCGTCAGCCGGCGGGCGACCGTGTCCGGGCGCGGCGAGAGCTTCTCGTGCGGCAGCGTCTCCCACGACGGCAGGACGACGACCGGAGCGCCCGCGCTGTCGTGCACGGTGTCCGCCGCCGCGTCCAGCGCCGTGCCGTGCCCGAGCAGGTCCGAGACCGCGGCGGCGAGGTCCTCGGCCTCCCGGTCGGTGGCCGTGACCGCGAGCACGCACCCGTCCCCGGCGAGCCCGGCGGTGAGCAGCGGGCGCAGCGCGGCCGGGCCCTCGACGGCGACCGCCGGGATCTCGGTGGTGCGGGTGTCGGCGGAGCGGGCCGCGTCGACGGCGGCCCGCAGGCCGGCGTCGGACAGGGCTGAGGTGAGCAGACCGGACAGGATGGCCACGACGGCGCTGGCTCCTCGGGTGGGACTTCGATGCGCGGAACGCAGGACGGACCTCGGCCCGGGACGCGGCGGAGCCTGGGTCCGGAACCGGTCCCCGACGATACGCCTGGGCCCCGGCACCGACGCCCGGGCCGGGTCCGGCCCCTACCGCTCGTCGTGGCCGGGCACCGACGCCGCAGCCCGGCCCCGGATGGAAGGACCGCAGCCTCGCCCGGGTCGCTGTCGCACCCCTGGCCGGTCCGTGCGCCTCCTCCCGGCGTGCCGGACCCGTCGCGCGGGGGGCGCCACGCCGGGCGCGGGCGCGGAAAGCGGGCCGGGGTGCGGTGTCAGGGCTTCGGCGACGTCTCGTCGGACGGCCCCGCGGCTCGCCGTGCCGAGATGCCGTGCAGCGGGCCGGGGACGTCGCCCGGGGCCCGCTCACGCGCATCTCGGCACGGACGCTCGGGGAACGGAGGGGCTCCGCGGGGCGTCCCGCACACGACGCGCGCTGCATCCCGCGGTGGTCTCGACCGGTCAGCCGGCATCGTCCCGGCCGGTCCGTGGTGTGGCCGCATCCGGGTTGCACCACACCACGCGGGCCCCGATGCGGTGGTCGGGGGTGAACAGCCGCACCGCGTCCTCCGGTGCACCCACCCGGCACTGCACCCCCTGCGCCACGACCTCGGCGTGGTCGGCGAACGCGATACCCCAGGCGGCGATCCGTGCGTCGACGCGCCGCCGGTACTCCTGCACGATCGCGAACAGGCGGGGCGCCTCGTCGGCGACCATCCCCTCGACGAGCGCGGCGAACTCCGCCTCCCCGCACAACGGCGGCCGCAGCGGCTCGGCCCCCTCCCCGGCGTCCGGTCGATGGTCACCGGTCGATGCTGCGGTCGTCATGCGTCGTCTCCGATCGTGCCGATCAGCGTGCGGGTCCGACGGTGGACGACCGCTACGAGGGCTACCGTGCGCCGGTCACCCGACACCATGTTAGGCATAATGCCTGACATGTTGCTGTAACCAACAGTGGTTCGTACGGGTGAGATCGTCACGGTGTCGCGAACGTCCGGCACGGTGCAGGCAGGAGGAGCCACAGATGCAACCGACCGTGCGGAGTCGTCGCCTCGGCGGGAAACTGGGCTCCTACCGCCGCCGGCGCGACCTGTCCGGCACCGAGCTGGCGACCCGGCTCGGCATCCACCAGGCCACCTGGTCGAAGATCGAGTCCGGCAAGGCGCGGGTCTCGGCCGCGGTGCTCGCGAAGGCCGCCGAGGTGCTGGACATCCCGGCCGACGCCGTCGCCGCGCTGGACACGTTGCGCCGCAAGGCGGACGAGCCCGGCTGGTGGCAGGACTACGGCGACATCCTGTCGGAACCGGTGCAGATGCTCATCGAGCTGGAGGCCGACGCGTCCTGGATCCGGACCTACGAGGGCGAGGTCATCCCGGGCCTGCTCCAGACCCCGGCGTACGCCGAGCGGGTCATCACAGCAGGTTCGCCGCACATCCGGGTCGCCGACATCGACCGCTTCCTCGAACTCCGGGTCCGCCGCCAGAGGCGCATCCTCGACGGGGTACGGCTCACCGCGATCATCGGCGAGGCCGCCATCCGCCAGCAGGTGGGCGGCGCGGCGGTGCTGGGCGAGCAGCTCCGTCACCTCACCCGGGTGGTCACCGAGCACGACGTCACCGTGCAGATCGTCCCGTTCACCGCGGACGCGCACGCCGCACTCGGCGATGCGTTCGTGATCATCCAGTGGCCGGACGAAGCGGATCCCGAAGCGGTGTACGTCGACGGGGTGACGTCCCGGACCGTGCACGAACGCAGCGGAGTGGTCCGCAGCTACCTGCACGCATTAGGGTCGGTGCAGAACCAGGCGCTGAACCCGCGCGAGTCCCTGGGTCTCATCCACGACGTGATCAAGGACCTGCAATGACCTCCTGGCGCACGAGCAGCTACAGCACCGCGACCGGCAACTGCGTGGAGGTCGCCCCGGCCGCCGACGGGGTGCTCGCCCGGCACAGCAAGCATCCGGACGCGGGGACCATCGCCTTCCCGCACCCCGCGTGGGCGACCTTCGTCCAGGACGCCGCCGACGGCAACACCCCCGGCACGAACGGCGTCGCCGCCATCACCGGGAACGGCACCGGCACCGTCGTCCGATCGCTCACCGACGGCACCGAGCTGCACTTCGACGACGGCGAGTGGACCGCCTTCCTCGCCGGCGCCGCCGACGGCGAGTTCACCTTCACCACCTGATCCGCCGGGCGCGACCCGCCGCCCGCGTTCGTCCGCCGCCTCCTGCCACTCGCCCTCGCGCCGGTCCCGATCCCGTCCGGCCGCGCACCCTCGCGCTGATCCGGCACCCCGCACCGGCGTGCCGCACCCTCCGCGTGGGGCGCGGCACGCCGGGTGGGTGCGCGGCAGGGGCGCCGGGGTGCGGCGGCCCCGTCCAGGTCGCGCGCACCCCGGACCGATCCGCAGGACCTGCCGGGCGCGGATCGGCCGTCACACCACCAGCCACACCAGCCCGGCCGCGGCGAACCCGACGACCGAGAGGATCGTCTCCAGCACCGTCCAGGTGGCGAGGGTCTGCTTCACCGACATGTTGAAGTACTTCGCGACGATCCAGAACCCGCCGTCGTTCACGTGGCTGGCGATGATCGACCCGGCCGACACCGCGACGACGATCAGCGCGATCTGCGGCTGGGAGTACCCGCCCGCGGCGACCGTCGGGCCGATGATGCCCGCCGTGGTCACGATGGCGACGGTCGCCGAGCCCTGCGCGATCCGCAGCGCCGCGCTGATCAGGTACGCCGAGACGATCAGCGGCAGGCCGATCGCCGTCATCGAGCCGGCCAGCGCGTCGCCGACCCCGGTCTCCTGCAGCACCTTCCCGAAGAACGCACCGGCCCCGACCACCAGCAGGATCATCCCGACCGGGCGCAGCGACTCACCGGAGATCCGGCCCAGCTCGGCCATCGACGTCCCGCGCCGGACGCCCAGCAGGTAGGTCGCGAGCAGCACGCTGATCGTCAGCGCGATCGTCGGGGTGCCCAGGAAGACCAGCACGTCGCGCAGCGCGGTGCCCTCCGCCAGCACGACCGAGCCGGCGGTGGCGCCGAGGATCAGCAGCATCGGCACGGCGATGATCAGCGAGATCAGGGCGACCGACGGCGGCGGTGCGACCGCGGTCGCGGGCCGCTCCACGGTGCGGGTGGCGCCGTCGCCGTCGGGCTCGGTGCCGCCGCTGACCGCGACGTCCGGGCCCTGGGCACCCGGGGCGTCGCTCGGCACGTCGACCAGCACCCGGCGGCCGATGTAGGAACCCCACCACACGCCGCTGACCAGCCAGGCCGGGATGCCGCAGAGCAGGCCCATCGCGATGATCCAGCCCATGCCGACGCCGAGCAGACCGCCCGCGGTGACCGGGCCGGGGTGCGGCGGCAGGAACGCGTGCGTCATCGACAGCCCGGCGAGCATCGGCATCGCGTAGAGCACCAGGGAGCGCCCGCCGCGCCGGGCCGCCACGTAGACCAGTGGCGCCAGCACGAAGATCCCGATGTCGAAGAAGACCGGGATGCCCAGCACCAGGCCGGTGACGCCCATCGCCAGCGGGGCGCCCTTCGGCCCGAACAGCCGCAGCAGCCGTTCGGTCAGTGCGTCCGCACCGCCGGAACGCTCCATGATCGCCCCGAGCACGGTGCCCAGCCCGATGATCGGCGCGATGTGCCCGAGGATGCCGGCGAACCCGGTCTCCAGCAGCGACTCCGAGGCCTTGATCGGCGTCCCGACCAGGTCGGTGATCGAGACGCCGGCGATCAGCGCGACCAGCACCCCGGACACGATCAGCGCGATGAACGGCTCCAGCCGCAGTTTCATGATCAGGAACAGCAGCAGGACCACGCTCAGCGCGGCCAGCGTGAGCAGGCCGGACGTGTCGTTCTGCAGCCAGTCGAGGAAGGCCGTCATCGGGGGTCTCCTGGTCGGGACGGAACCATCGGGGTGGGTCGGGACGGGCGGCGGGTCACGCCGTGCTCCCGTCCGCGCGGCGGCGCAGGGCCCGCCCGGCGAGCGCGTCGGTCCGCACGCCCTCGTCGATCGCCGGGACCCCGTTCACCAGCACGTACGGGATCCCGGCCGGTTGCTGCGCCGGGTCGGCGAAGGTGGCGGTGTCAGCCACCGTGTCCGGGTCGAACACCACGAGGTCCGCGGCGTACCCGGCCCGGACGAGCCCGCGGTCGGGCAGCCGCAACCGCGCCGCGGCCCGGCCGGTGAGGTGCGCGACGCACTCCTCCAGTGAGAACAGCCCCAGCTCGCGGCAGTAGTGGCCGAGGTAGCGCGGAAAGGTGCCCCACGCCCGCGGGTGCGGTTTCGCCCCGACGAGCAGGCCGTCGCTCCCGCCGGTGTGCCGCGGGTGGCGCATGATCGCCCGCACGTTCTCCTCGTGCCCGACGTGCTGCAGGATGCCGGTCCCCAGGTCGTCGCGCAGCAGGATGTCCACGCACACCGCGAACGGGTCCCCGGCCCCCGCGATGTCCGCGATCGTCCGGCCGACGTACCCGGCCAGCTCCGGGTTCGTGACCCCGCTGATCTCGATGGTGTCCCACTCCGCGACGACGCCGTGGCAGCCGTCCGAGCCGTGCACCTCCAGATCCTCGCGGATCCGGGCCAGGGCGGCGGGGTCGCGCAGCCGGTCCAGCGTCGTCTCGTGCCCGCCGGACTGCGCCCAGCTCGGCAGGATCGCCGAGAGCGTCGTCGCCCCGGGCAGGTACGGGTAGGTGTCGAGGGAGATGTCGGTCCCGCGGGCGACGGCCGCGTCCAGCATCGCGATCAGCTCGCCGGCCCGGCCCCGGTTCGGCCCGAAGTTGAGCGTCGCGTGCGCGAGGTGCAGCGCGCAGCCGGTCCGGTCGGCGAGGTCGATCATCTCGGCGTAGGCGTCCAGCGCGCCCGCGCCGTAGCTGCGGTGGTGCGGGGAGAAGAACCCGCCCAGCTCCCCGACCGTCCGGCACAGCTCGGCCAGCTCACGGGTCTCGGCGTACATGCCCGGGGTGTAGGTGAGCCCGGCCGAGAGCCCGACCGCGCCCTGGGTCATCCCGGTGCGGACGACGTCGCACATGCGGGCGATCTCGTCGGCGGTCGCGGGCCGGTCGTCCCAGCCGCACACCAGCGCGCGCACCGTGCCGTGCGGGATCAGGTAGGCGGCGTTGCCCGCGATGCCGGCGTCGAGACGGTCGAGGTACCCGGCGACGTCGCGCCAGGTGAAGAAGTCCTAGCCGGGGTCGCCGTTCCAGCCGGCGATCTTGCGACGCAGGACGGCGAGGACGTCGTCGTCCACCGGGGCGTAGGACAGCCCGTCCTGGCCGATCACCTCGGTCGTCACGCCCTGGGACACCTTCGCCAGGTGTGCGGGCTCGGTGAGCAGCCGCAGGTCGGAGTGGGCGTGCATGTCGACGAACCCGGGTGCGACGACCATCCCGGCCGCGTCGATCACCCGGTCCGGACGGGCGTCGGCCGCCTCGCCGACGGTGGTGTCGCCCAGGCCGTCCCCGACGGTGGTGATCCGGCCGTCGGCGACCAGCACGTCGGCCTCGTGGCGCGGTCCGCCGGTCCCGTCGACGACGGTGCCGCCGCGCAGCAGGATGCGCATCAGAAGTACGTCCTGACCAGGTCGGTGATCCGCGGGTCGGCCCCGGCGGGGTCGTCCGTAGCGGACAGCAGCGGTATCCAGCGCCACTTGTCGAACGCCGTGCACGGGTGCGACAGGCCGAGGCGGACCACCTGCCCGACCCGTACCGGCTCGTCGGTCCGCAGGAACGCGTGCTGGTCGTTGACGGCGGTCACCGTCCCGTCCAGCGGCCGGGCCGGGCGGCCGAGGTCGTCCGCGAGCAGCTGCGGTTCGGGCAGTCCCTCGTCGAACGGGACGTCGCGCTTGCCCGCGTCGAGCAGCACCAGGCCGGGCTCCGGGTTCGAGACCGCCCGCGCCCAGACGTGCATCGCCGACCGGAACGGTGGCCCGGCCTCCCTGGCCAGCGGGGAGATGCCGCGGTAGAAGCCGTCGTCGTGCACCAGGTAGGCGCCCGAGCGCAGCAGCACCTCGGTGCGGTCGTCGGCCAGCGCCGCCAGCGCGTCCGCGACCTGGTCGAAGTAGGCGCTGCCCCCGGCGGTCACGACGCCCCGGGCGGTCTCGTAGGACGGCGCCAGCCTGCGGTGCAGCGCGGCCAGGTCGTCGAGGTAGGCCCGCACCGTCTCCAGCGACCCGGGTGCGGGGTCGTGGGCGAGCGCGCCCTCGTACCCGCCGACCCCGCCGAGCGCCAGCGCCGGGCTCGCGACGACGGCGGCGGCCACCCGCTCCGCCTCGGCGACCGAGCGGGCCCCGGTCCGCCCACCCGGCGCCCCCAGCTCGACGACGACGGTCAGCGGCCGCTGCGGGGACCCGGCGGCGGCCGTCATCGCCTCGACGGTCTCCACCGAGTCGGCCCAGCTCAGCAGCTCCAGGTCCGGGTCGGCGTCCCGGGCGGCGGCCACCGCACGCACCGCGGGCGGGTCGACGAGCGCGTTCGCCAGCATGATCCACCGGACGCCGAACCCGATCGCCACCCGCGCCTGCCACGGCGTCGCGACGGTGATGCCGCGCGATCCGGTGCGCAGCTGCAGGTCCCAGAGGACGGGGGCCATCGTCGTCTTGCCGTGCGGGGCCAGGCCGACGCCGCGGTCGTCGCACCACGCCGCCATCCGGTCCGCGTTCGCGTGCAGCGCAGCGGAGTCGAGGGTCAGCACCGGCGTGCTCAGGTCCGAGAGCCGGGGCGAGGTCGCCAGCCACTCGGCGACGGTGCCGGGCAGCGGCGGGACGGACTTCGCGAACGGCCCGGGCCGTTCGGCGCCGAGCGGTTCCAGCCGGAGCCCGGTGTCCGTCACACTGCCCATCGAGAGCCCTCCCACCTGCAGCGTTGCGTACCTCGCAGCGCTGGTTGCGTATTTTGGTTGCGTCGTTCTAGCATCGGCCCGACGTCCCGGTCAACGGTGGAATGAGGTTCGCGCAGTGGAAACCGCAGGTCGACCGGGTGGCGTGGTGTGCTTCGGCGAGGCGCTCGCCCTGGTGACCGACCCCGCCGTCCTCGACGACCCGCAGGCGCCGGCGAGCGCGGCCGGGGCCGAGGTGAACGTGGCCCTCGATCTCGCGGCCGCCGGCGTCCCGGTGGCCTGGATCGGCCGGCTCGGCGCCGACCCGCACGGGGAGCTGGTGATCCGCACCCTCACCGCGGCCGGGGTGGACACCGGCGGGATCGAGATCGACCCGGTGCGCCCGACCGGCCGCTACGCGAAGTCCACCGGGCCGGGACCCGACGGCCCGGTGACCCGGATGCACTACCGGCGCTCCGGTTCCGCCGCGACCGCCGCCGGGCCGGACCTGCCGGGGCGTCCCGTCGTGCGGGACCGGCTCGCCGTGGCGTCCTGGCTGCACGTCGGCGGCATCACCGCTGCGGTGTCCCCCGCTGCGCTGGCCGCCGTGCTGCAACGACCCCGGACCTACCGGGTGTCGTTCGACGTGAACTGGCGCGAGCAGATGTGGCCGGACGGCGACCCCGCGCTGGTGGCCCGGCTCGCCGGGCGGGCCGACGTCGTGCTGGTCGGGTCCGACGAGGCCGTCCGGGTGTTCGGCACCGCCGATCCCGCCGCACTCCGTGCGCTGCTCCCGGACCCGGAGCTGCTGGTGATCAAGGACGGTGCCGTCCGGGCCGTCGCCGTGCACACGGACGGGACGACGACCGCCCGCCCGGCCCTGGGCGTCGACGTGGTCGAGCCGGTCGGGGCGGGCGACGCGTTCGCAGCCGGGCTGCTCACCGGCCTGGTCCGCGGTGAGGACGTCGACCGCTGCCTGCGCCGGGGGCACCTGGGCGCCGCGGCCGTGCTCGTCGTCGCGGGGGACTCGGCGCCGCCGCTGCCCGAGCACCTCCTGGATCTCGACGACGACGTGTGGGCCGCGCTGCGTGTCGGGGCCGCGGGCGTCGGCAGGTGAGCGCCAGCCTCGGCAAGGCGCTGCGGATCCTCACCACGCTCGGCGAGGGCCCGGCGTCGCTGGACGACCTGGCCACCCGGCTCGACGTGCACAAGACGACGGTGCTGCGGCTGCTGCGCACCCTGGCCGACGAGCACTTCGTGCACCGCGACGCGCAGTACCGCTACCACCTCGGCTCGCGGTTGTTCGAGCTGTCCTCGCGGGGCCTCGACCAGCGCGAGGTCCGGACGATCGCCGCACCGCACCTGCTCGCGTTCAACCGGGAGCACGGACACACCGTCCACCTGTCCGAACTGGACGGCGGCGAGATCGTCTACATCGACAAGCTGGACTCGCACGACCACGTCCGGATGGCGTCCCGGATCGGGCTGCGCGGCCCGGTGCACTCGACGGCCGCCGGGAAGGTGCTGCTCGCCGACCGTGCCACCGCCGAGGTCCGCCGGATCCTCGACGCCGGTGACCGCACCGCGCGCACCCCGAACACGATCACCGATCCCGGCGCCTACCTCACCGAGCTCGCCCGGGTCCGGGAGCAGGGCTGGGCCCGGGACCGCGAGGAGAACGAGCCCTCGATCAACTGCATCGGGGCGCCGGTCCGCGGGCCGGCCGGAAACGTGGTGGCCGCGGTGTCGGTGTCCGTACCGACCATCGTCGCCACCTACGACCAGCTGATCGAGCTGGTCCCGTCACTGCTGGCCGTCACCGCGGAGATCTCGCGGGACCACGGCTGGCGACCCACCCGAGAGGATCACCGAGCATGAGCACCACCGTCGTGTCGACCCCGGACGCGCCCGCCCCGGCGCACACCTTCAGCCAGGCGATCCGCAAGGGCGGCCTGCTGCAGGTCTCCGGCCAGGGCCCGATGGACCCCGCGACGTCGACGTTCGTCACCCCCGACGACGTGAAGAACCAGACGCTGCGCACCCTGGAGAACATCCGCGCGATTCTGGAGGCCGGCGGGGCGTCGGTCTCCGACGTCCTGATGTTCCGCGTCTACCTCACCGACCAGTCGCTGTTCGCCGGGATGAACGAGGCCTACGGCGAGTTCGTGTCCCGGCACGTCCCGGACGGCAACCTCCCGGCCCGCACCACCGTCTTCGTCGGCCTGCCCCACCCCGAGATGCTGGTGGAGATCGACGCCCTGGCCGCCCCCGGCGCCTGAGCGGGATCGACGTGCACGGTTCCGCCCTTCGGAGGGCGGAACCGTGCACATGGCCGCGGTACCGTTCCGGGTGCCCGCGCCCGGGGCCGTCGCGCCCCGGTTCGTCGAGTGCGTGGGCTCGTCACGTGGCTGATCAGCTGGTGGAGATCGTCGTCGACTCCTGGGAGATCGAGTGCTGTGCCCCGCCACCGGTGGTGGGTGAGCGGAGCAGCTGGCGGGTGCTGTTCGTCCCGTCCGTGGACCATCGCCTCGCCACCGAGCACGAGTGGTCGGTGCTGGCGCACGACCCGGAGCCCCGGCTGTCCCGGGACGGGATCACCGCGGCCTGGGGTGGCGGCGGGGACGGGCGCCCGGAACCGGGGCTGCGCCGTCTGCACGGTTACCTGTCCGGTGCCGCGCACGTCGTCCCGCCCGACCTCGCCCCGCTGACCGGTCCGGTCCGGCGGGTCCGGGTGCTGTCCGAGGAGTTCGTCCCGGAGGACGGGCGCCTGGTCCGGGTCCCGGGGACCTTCCGGACCGAGGAGGTGGACCGGAGCCCGCGCTGGTTCGCCACGCCGAACCCGGTTCCCGTCACGCCGGAACCGGCCCGCTCGGAGTGGGTCGCCCACACCCCGCTGCGCCCGGCGGACCGGTCACCGGAACCTCGGTGGGCAGCCGTGCAACCGGGAGCCGGCCGCCACGAGACCGGCATCGTCATCGACCTGGAGGTACCGGGTTGATACCCGGCGAGTGGTTCGCTGCGGCTGCCCGGACCGCCCGAACGTCACGCCCACCGGACGAGCCCGGGGCCGGTGGGGCGGATCAGCGGGCGTAGCGGAGTTCGGCCCTGGCGCGGGCCTTCGCCGCCTCGATTTCGCGGTCCTTCGGTGGGGCGGTCGTGGTCAGGTCGGCGAGGAGCTCCCGGGTCGCGGCGGCGACGGCGGCCACCGCCCGGTCGAACGCCTCGGCGTTGGCCTGCGACGGCTTCGCCGATCCGGAGATCTTGCGGACGTACTGCAACGCCGCGGCGTCCACCTCGTCCGGGGTGGCCGGCGGCTCGAAGTTGTGCAGCGTCCGGATGTTGCGACACATGGTTCCCCCTGGTGAGACGGACACGGCCGGTCCCGCGACGGTAGCGCGGAACCGGCCGGATGCCGAACCGCGCACGTCGGGCCGGTCGGGGCAAGCCCCGGACGCCGGGTCCGCCCGGGCGGGCACGGTCACCGGCCACCCGGAACGTCATGATCGATCCGGTCCGGCACGCCCGGTTAGCGTCGGATCCCATCCCCATCTCCGGAGGTACAGATGACCGTGCGTCACAGGAACGCGATCCGCACCGCCGCCGTCGCCGTCGTGCTCGGGTTCGGCGCCCTGACGGTGGGCGCCACCGGCACCGCGTTCGCCTCGGCCCCGGCCGAGGTCACCGCCGCAGCGGCGTGGACGTACGTGAAGTCGTACTCGAACGACCGCGACGGCAGCCTCGGCTGCGCGAAGGACGCCGCCAACGCGCAGCTCGACGGGCGCGAAGCCGAGTGCCGCACGAAGGGCAGCAAGATCGAGCTCTGGACGCGCGGCTGAGGCCCGGCGGGCCGCCCACCGATCCGGCGGGCGGCCCGTACTCGTCCGGACTCAGCCGATGACGTGCATCGACCCGTCCAGCTCCCCGGCCTTCTGCCGGGCGTTGAGCACGGCGAGCCGGGTGAAGGAGTTGTCGAACGCGTCCTGGGTCAGCCCGCGGGCGGTGTACTCGGTCGCGAGCTGCTCGGCACCGGCCGGGATCGTCCAGCCGGCCTCGAAGCCCAGCTCCTTGCGGGCCCTGGCGAAGTCGACCCGGTAGGAACGCGGGTCGTTGCCGGCCTCCCCGGTGATGTTCAGGGTCGAGCCGGGGACGGCCTCGATCACGGCCTGGGCGATCTCGGCGACAGTCCGGTTGTTCTTCTCGGTCCCGACGTTGTACGCACGGGCCCGGACGACGTCCGCCGGCGCGGCGAGCGCGGCGACCACGGCACCGGCGATGTCGTCGGCGTGCGCCAGCGGGCGCCACGGCGTGCCGTCGGACAGCACGGTCACCTCGTTCGTGAGGACCGCGCGTCCGACCAGGTTGTTCAGCACGATGTCGGCACGCAGCCGCGGCGAGAAGCCGAACGCGGTCGCGTTGCGCATCGAGACCGGCACGAAGTCGCTGGACGCCAGGTCGGCCAGATCGTCTTCGACCCGGACCTTGGAGATCGCGTACGGGGTGACCGGCTTGAGCGGGGCGTCCTCGTCGACGAGGTCGTCGCCGGACTGGGCGCCGTACACCGAGCAGGTCGAGGCGTAGACGAACCGGCCGACGCCGGCCTCCTTCGCCAGCCGGGCCAGCCGGGTCGACGCGTGGTGGTTGATGTCGTAGGTGATCTCCGGCGCCAGCGAGCCGAGCGGGTCGTTGGACAGCGCCGCCATGTGGACCACCGCGTCGAAGCCCTGCAGCTGCTCGACGGTCACGTCCCGCAGGTCGGTGCTCAGCCCGTCCACGTCGGGGGTGTCCAGCCCGCCCAGCACGCAGGAGGCGAACAGCCCCGAGTCCAGGCCGGTGACGTCGTGGCCGGCGGTGGCGAGGATCGGTGCCATCACCGTGCCCAGGTAGCCCTGATGTCCGGTGAGCAGTACCCGCATGGTGGTCCTTTCGGTAGAACGGTTCGACAGGTGTGCGATGGTCCCGCGCCGGTGGCCGCCCGGCGTCACCGGTCGCCGAAACCGGGCGCCGGCTCGGAGCCGGCGATCGGCGCGACGGACAGGGTCAGCTTCTGGACGTGGAACGCCTCGGCGTACCGGGCGTGGCACTGCACGCCGCGCACCCGGGCGATGCCGCGGAACGTCTCGTCGTCGAACCAGGCGCGGTCGCGCTGGGAGCCGTAGTGCTCGTGCAGCTTGGTGATCTTCTCCGCCAGCACCGGCTCGGACAGCGGGAGGTACGCCGACGGCTGGGCCAGGTCGCCCTCCCACTTGAGGATCTCGTAGCCGAGGATCAGGTGGTCCCGGAACACGGTCGGCACCATCCGCGCGAGCGTCCGGTGGTCCTGGTGCGCGTCGTGCGGCGACGGGCCGATCACCAGGTCCGGCTCGCCCCGGGCACGCAGGTCCTCCAGCGCCATCTTGGCGCGCTCCCAGTGCAGGGGGACCCGCCCGTCGGGCAGGTCGAGCACCACGACCTCCAGGTTCGCCCCCGGGGTGAACGCGGCGAGCGCGGACCGCTCCTCCTCCTCGCGCAGCGACCCGGCACCGGTGAGGACCAGCGCGGTCACCGTCACCCCCGGGTAGGCGCGGCACAGCTCCAGCAGGGTGCCACCGGCGCCGATCGGGATGTCGTCGCAGTGCGCGCCCAGCAGCAGGACCCGGTCCAGCCGCTCGGGCAGCAGGTTCAGCACGTTCTCGGTCCCCCTGGACTCTGGCCGTGGCGACGGCTGCCGCCCGGCCGGTTGTTCAGTCGCTCCGGCGGCTGTCGTGGTGCAGCTCCGCGATCGCCGCCTGCAGCGGGTCGCGGTCGGTCTCGTGGGTCTCCCACAGCATCCACGGCCGGGAGCCGCCCTGGTAGGCGGCCTCCAGCGCGTTGCGCTCCTTCACCGTGTCGGCCGGCTGCCAGAACCCGCGGTGCCGGTAGGCCGACATCCGGCCGGCCGCGGCCAGCGGGGTGCAGACGTCGCCGATCAGGTCGCAGCCTGGGCCCAGGTGGTCGAAGACCTCCGGCCGGAACATCAGGTAGCCGCCGTTCTCCCACAGCGGCATCTCCTGCAGCGTGGTGATCGAGGCGAGCCGGCCGTCCTCGGTCACGTCGACGCAGTGGAACGCCGACTGCGGCGGGACCGCCATCAGCTGCCCGACGGCGTCGGTCCCGGCGAACCGCTCGACCATCGCGTCCAGCGGGGCGTCGGTGAGGACGTCGGCGTAGTTCGCGTGGAACATCTCGTCGTCGGCCAGCAGGGCCCGCACCCGGCGCAGCCGTTCCCCGATCGGCGAGTCCAGGCCGGTGTGGACGAACGTGATGTTCCAGTCCTGGACGTCGCTGCCCAGCAGCACGACCTCGCCCCGGTGCAGGACGAAGTCGTTGGACTCGGTCTCGTCGTAGTCGAGGAAGTAGTTCTTGATGTGGTGCGCGCCGTAGCCGAGGCACAGGACGAAGTCCGTGTACCCGAAGTGGGCGTAGTAGCGCATGACGTGCCAGATCAGCGGGCGCGGACCCACCGGGTGCATCGGCTTCGGGAGGTCGGAGGCGCCGTCGCGCATCCGCATGCCGTAACCCCCGCAGAACAGGACGACCTTCACGGCGTCACACCACCTCGAGCGACGGGATCGGGAAGACCAGGCGGCCGCCCCACCCGTGCACGTAGGACAGCTGCTCGGTCAGTTCGCCACGCAGGTTCCAGGGCAGGACCACCACGTAGTCCGGACGATCCTGGGCGATCCGGTCCGGTGTGTGAATCGGGATTCGGGCGCCCGGGGTGAACCGGCCGTGCTTGTACGGGTTCCGGTCCACCGTGTAGGCGAGCAGGTCGGGCCGGATCCCGCAGTGGTTCAGCAGGGTGTTGCCCTTGCCCGGGGCGCCGTACCCGACGACCAGCTTCCCGGCGCGGCGCGCGTCGATCAGGAACGAGACGAGGTCGTCGCGGATCGTGGAGACGGCCTCGGCGAACCCGTCGTGCCCCTCCGGGGTGTGCAGGCCGGCGGCCTCCTCGGTGGCGAGCACCTCGCGCACCGCGTCCGACGGCTCCCCCGCGGTCTCGCTCGGGCGCGCCCACATCCGGATCGAGCCGCCGTGGGTGTCGAGCGGTTCGACGTCGACGACGGTCAGCCCACCGGCCGCGAGCGCCCGCTGCCCGGTCAGCAGCGTGTAGTACTGGAAGTGCTCGTGGTAGATCGTGTCGAACTGACGGCGTTCGACGAGCGTGAGCAGGTGCTGGACCTCGATCGAGACCCAGCCGTCGTCGGCCACCATGGCGCGCAGCCCCCTGGCGAACCCGACGACGTCCGGGATGTGGGCGAACACGTTGTTGCCGCACACCAGGTCCGCCGGGCCGTGCTCGGCGCGGACCGCGGCACCGGTCTCCGGGGTGAGGAACGCGGTGAGCGTCGGGACGCCCTTCTCCCGCGCCGCCTCGCCCACGTTGACGCTCGGCTCCACGCCCAGGCAGCGGACGTCCCGGGCCACCACGTGCTGCAGGAGGTAGCCGTCGTTGGAGGCGACCTCCACGACGAACGAGTCCGGGCCGAGCCCGGCCCGCACGGCGGCGGAGTCCACGAACCGGCGGGCGTGCTCCACCCAGGACGAGCTGAACGAGGAGAAGTAGGCGTACTCGGCGAACGTCTCCTCCGGCGAGATCTCCGGGGGCAGCTGGGCGAGCAGGCAGGAGTTGCACACCCGGACGTGCAGCGGGTAGCTCGTCTCCGGCTGCTCGGCCGTCTCCGCGGTCAGGAACAGCTCGCACGGCGGTGTGGCACCCAGGTCGCAGAAACTGCGCAGGTCCGTTGCGCCGCACAGCCGGCAGGCGACCCCGGGATTCAGCACGAAAGGCAGTCTGTCAATGCGACGCGCGGGCACCGCGCCCGGGGTCACATCGCCCGATGGTGGGCGTGTGCCCCCGGGACGCCCCGTCGCACGACGGCCGGCCGGGGAGGCGGACCGCGTCCGGGTGGGCCGGACGTGCCACGATGGGTCCCACGATCCACCGTGGTGTAACGGCAGCACCTCAGATTTTGGTTCTGATGGTCCAGGTTCGAATCCTGGCGGTGGAGCAGGGACGGCGCGGGGCCGGGCCGCCACCGTGGGCCCGTCGGCCCCGGCACTTCTTTCCGATCCGGCATCGCTAAGTCGGGGCGTCATTGGGTAGCGTCGCCACTCACGATGGCCATCTCCGACGTCTACACCTACATCGACGAGACGGGCGACCGCGGATCGGGACCCACCTCCAGCCCGGTCTTCGGGATGGCCGCGGTCCTGGTCGACGACGGTTCCGCCGCAGCCCTGCGCCTGGCGGTCAACCAGCTCCGGCACGACTTCGGAGTCCCCGGCACGCGGGTCATGTCCTGGAAGACCGACGCCAAGAACCACGACCGTCGCAAGCGCGCGGCCGAGGTCCTGGGGGACGTCCCCGGCCTCCGAATCTGCTACGTCTACGCAATCAAGAGCGAACTCCACCTCGGCAGCTACCGCGGCCACCCGGAACGCTTCTACAACTACGTCGCCTACAAGACCTACGAGTCGACGCTCTGGGCCGCCCGGAACTGGAAGGGCGGCCGCGCGCGGGTGTGGACCCGCTTCGGCCACGTCCGCCGTCACGATCACCGCACGACCGCCGGCTACATCACGACGGAGGCGGCCGGCGACGGCCGGGTTCCCGACCATCTCGAACAGGGCATGCGCTGGGTCTCCGCGGACCGTTACCTGGAGAGCCAGGCGGCCGACCTGTACGGAGGGTTCCTGAAGGCCGCCGTGTGGCCCTCGGGGCAGTTCGGATACACCGAGCCCGCCTACCTGCTCCGCGTCTGGCACCAGATCCGCAACAGCGGCGACTGCGTCATCCCGCTCGGACTGATGTCGATGCCCGACAGCAGCCTGGTGCGCCGGAACGCATGGTTCCCCTGCGCAGGATGCACGCGATAGTGAACCCGCGAGGGGCCTCCGGGGGCCGATCCACTGAAGGAGAGCGGTGGCAGCACCGCTGGCGATCCCCGGCAGACCCCTCGCGGGTCCACGACGACCGTAACACGTCGAACTGAAGTTCGACAGACGTTTCGGCAGGTCCGCCGCCCTGAGAGCGCCGATCGACCGGCTCACCCGGTACCGGCGCCGGGCTGCCACCGTTCCCGCCGCATCGGCGCCGGTCCCCACCAGGTCACCGTGCGCCACACCCACTCCGCGGGCCCGTAGCGGAACCGGCCGAGCCACCACCGGCTGACGACGATCTGCACCGCCACGACCACCGCGGCCAGCGCGATCGCCGTCCCGTAGCGGTCGCTCCCCGACAGCCCCAGCAGCGGGACCGCCGCCAGCACCAGCAGGGTCGCGGACAGGTAGTTCGTCAGCGACAGCCGACCGAGCGGGGCGAGCACGGCGGACAGCGCGGGCCCGGCCGGGCCGGCGAGCAGCAGCACGAGAGCCGCGGCGTAGGCGAGCGCGAGCGCCAGCCCGGCCACGGCCGAGACCTGGTTGAACCCGCTGTTGACGATGTCGTCCATCTGCAGCCCGACCAGTGGCACGGCCACGAGCACGGCGACCACGAGGACCGCCGCCCACCGCCACCGGGCCGGGCGGGCGAGCTGGGCGGGCAGGCCGTAGCGCGCCGCGGCCAGCCCGAGCAGGAACAGCCCCGGGATGAGCAGGGTCCCGCCGCTGAACAGCGTGACTGCCAGCGCGGTCGCCGCCACTCCGCCGAGTGCGATCACCGGGCGCGGCAGCCAGGTCGCCGGCAGCAGCACCACGAGCCCGACGATCGCGTAGGGCAGCAACGCCTCCCCCGGGTGCAGCATCTGGTGCGCCAGGCCGATCACGGCGAGCGCGAGCAGCCGCCGCAGCAGCACCAGCCGCGGCCGGTCCGTCCGGGCGGCGGCCCGGTCCAGGAACAGTGCGGTGCTCAGCCCGAACAGGAAGGAGAACAGCGGGAAGAACCGCTGCTGGACGAGCACGTCGAGCCACTGCTGGGTGCTGCCCTGCCAGTCCCCCACCGTGGGCGGCATGTCGGCCAGCGGCGGGATGTTGACCAGCAGGATCCCGATCAACGCGAACCCGCGCAGGGCGTCGAGCGCGTCGATGCGGGCGGAACCGCGGGGGACGGGGCGGGTGAGCGCGGTCGGCGAGGGTTCGGTCACGCCGACGATGATGCGGCGCGCGAGGGCCCGGGCGCCTCGGCCCGCCGGTCGATTCCCGGGGCGGCCGTTCGTCCTTCCGGCCGAGGCCGCCGGGCCCGGTGCGGTGCACCGGGCCCGGACCGGCCGGGGCTCAGCTCTCCAGCGCGGCGTCCAGGGTGATCTCGACCCCGGTCAGCGCCTTCGAGACGGGGCAGCCCTCCTTGGCGGCCTGCGCAGCCCGGGAGAACCCGTCGGCGTCCAGACCGGAGACCTCGCCGCGGACCTTCAGGGTGATCCCGGTCAGCTTGAAGCCGCCGTTCTCCTTGTCCGGGCCGAGCGACACGTCCGCGGACACCTCGAGGGACTCCGGGGTGCCACCCGCCTCGGCGACGTTCGCCGAGAGCTGCATCGCGAAGCAGGCCGAGTGCGCCGCCGCGATGAGCTCCTCCGGGCTGGTGGTGCCGCCCGCGTCGTCCGCGGCGCGCTTCGGAAAGCTGACCTCGAAGGTGCCGGCGCCGGAGCTGGACAGCTCCACCTGACCGGTCCCCTGCTCCAGGCCGCCGTTCCAGGCGGTGCGGGCGCTACGAGTGGGCATGGTTCCTCCAGGGGGTCGGACGTCGTCGGATCGCGACCGGTCAACATCTACCGGTCCTCGTGCACTCCCTTCCCCCCGGTACCCCACGCCGAAACGGCCCCGGGCAACGGCGAGCGGAGTGATCGGCTACTCGCGCACCTCGACCCGGTCCCCGACCTGCAGCGCACCGAACCAGCGCTCGGCGTTCGCCCGGTCCAGCCGGACGCACCCGGCCGACGGCGAGTTCACGTTGCCCTCGTGGAAGGCGATGCCGCCGGGGGCGAAGAACACCGCGAACGGCATCGGCGCGTTGTTGAACTCGGCGCTGCGGTGGTCCTGGTGCTTCCACTGGACCGAGAAGTCACCGAGCGGGGTCGCCTGCCCCGGGCCACCGGGGGCCGCGGGAACCGGCCCGGCCTCGATGACGCCGTCGCGGATCAGCCACGCCTTCCGGCCGGCCCGGTCGACGCAGGCCCGGGCCTCACGGCTGCACGGGGTCCCCTCGGTACGGCCCTCGGCGCGCGCACCGGAGCCCTCGGCGTCGTCGCGCCGCTCGGAGGACTCGGAGGACTCCCGGTCCCGGCCGCCGTCGCGGTCGTCCGGCGGCTGGGCCGACGCCGTCCCGGCCAGGGCGGCGACCAGCGCGCCGCACAGCAGGACCAGCACCGTGGTCAGGACCGTCACCGCACGGGACCGCCGCCGGCGGCCCCCGATCTCGCGCGTCATCGCACTCCCGCATCGCTCCGGACGCGATCACGGAACCGACCGCGCTGGGGGGTGAACGAAACCTCCCCGCGCCGGTTACCACTCGAAAGTTTGATCTTCGCCAAGATCCACCCGGACGGGCGGCACCGCGGCGTACGCGGTGGGCGGCGGCGCCCGCGACCGGCCCCCGTACGATGCCGTACCGGCAGGGCGGGCCGGGTGCGCGCCGGGCCGAACACGGAGCGCACGGGCCGCCCGGACGGCGGTGAACCCCACCAGGAGGAACCGAACATGCCCGAGCCCCACCAGGGTGCCGCCGACCGACGACCGGACCCCGGTCGGACGGCGGTCGCCGCGGGCATCGTCCTCGCCGCCGGTGCCGGGTCCCGGATGCGCTCGGCGACGCCGAAGGTGCTGCACGCGCTGGGCGGACGCCCGATGCTCGGGCACGCGGTGCACGCCACGGCGGGGACCGGGACCGACCGGCTGGTCGTCGTCGTGGGTCACCAGCGCGAGCGGGTATCCGCCGCGGTCGCCGGGTTCGCCGACGAGCTCGGCCGTACCGTCGCGACCGCGGTCCAGGAGGAACGCCTCGGCACCGGTGACGCCGTGCGCTGCGGACTGTCCGCGCTGCCGGCCGACCTGACCGGCACCGTGCTCGTCACCTACGGCGACGTGCCGCTGCTCGACACCGCCACGCTGCTGGACCTGGTCGGCGAGCACGAGCGCACCGAGGCCGCGGTGACGCTGCTGACCTGCGACGTCGCCGATCCCACCGGCTACGGCCGGATCGTGCGCTCCGGCGGAGCGGTCACCGCGATCGTCGAGCACGCCGACGCGACCGCCGAGCAGCGGGCGATCACCGAGATCAACTCGGGCGTCTACGCCTTCGACGCGGCCTTCCTCCGCTCCGGGATCGCCGGCCTCGCCACGGACAACTCCCAGCAGGAGCTCTACCTGACCGACCTGGTCGGGGCCGCGGTCACCGGCGGCCGCACGGTGCACGCCGTCCGCTGCGCCGACGAGTGGCTGCTGCGCGGGGTGAACGACCGGGTGCAGCTGGCCGAGCTGCGCGCCGAGCTGAACCGCCGGGTGCTGCGCCGGTGGATGGTCGACGGCGTGACCGTCGTCGACCCCGCGACGACCTGGGTGGACGTGCAGGTGCGGCTGGGGACCGACGTCGTGCTGCACCCCGGCACCCAGCTGCACGGGACCTGTGCCGTCGCCGAGGGCGCCGAGATCGGTCCGGACACCACGCTGACGTCCTGCACGGTCGGCGCCGGCGCGACGGTCGTCCGTACGCACGGCTCGGACTCGGCGATCGGCGACGGCGCCTCGGTCGGGCCGTTCGCCTACCTGCGCCCGCAGGCCCGGCTCGGGGCCGGCGGCAAGATCGGCACCTTCGTCGAGGTGAAGAACTCCGACATCGGGGCCGGTACCAAGGTGCCGCACCTGACCTACGTCGGTGACGCGACGATCGGCGAGATGAGCAACATCGGCGCGTCCTCGGTCTTCGTGAACTACGACGGCGTGCGCAAGCAGCGCACCGTCATCGGGTCCCACGTGAAGACCGGGTCGGACACCATGTTCATCGCCCCGGTCACGGTCGGGGACGGGGCCTACACCGGCGCCGGGACGGTGCTCCGTTCCGACGTCCCGCCGGGGGCGCTGGCGGTGTCGGGTGGGCCACAGCGCACCATCGAGGACTGGGTGCCGCGCAAGCGACCGGGCACCCCGGCCGCCGAGGCGGCCGAGCGGGCGGGCTCCGGCCCGCCGGCGACCGGCACGTCCGGTGAGAACGACCCCCGGCACGACGCCGGGGACAACAGAGACCTCAGCCGAGGAGGCACCGCACGGTGAGCGCGATCGCAGGCACGCCGAAGAAGAACATGATGCTCTTCTCGGGGAGGGCGCACCCGGAGCTGGCCGAGCACGTGGCCAAGGAGCTCGACGTCACCGTCACCCCGCAGTCGGCGTACTCCTTCGCCAACGGGGAGATCTTCGTCCGGTTCGAGGAGTCGGTCCGCGGGAGCGACGCGTTCGTGATCCAGGCGCACTCCGCGCCGATCAACGACGCGATCATGGAGCAGCTGATCATGGTGGACGCGCTCAAGCGCGGCTCGGCCAAGCGGATCACCGCGGTCATGCCGTTCTGGGGCTACGCCCGCCAGGACAAGAAGCACCGCGGCCGCGAGCCCATCTCCGCCCGCCTCGTGGCGGACATGTTCAAGACCGCCGGTGCCGACCGGATCCTGACCCTGGACCTGCACACCTCGCAGATCCAGGGCTTCTTCGACGGCCCGGTCGACCACCTCTTCGCGCTGCCGGTGCTGGCCCAGCACATCAAGGACACCCGGCCGGACGGGAACTTCGCGGTCGTCTCCCCCGACTCGGGCCGCGTGCGCCTGGCCGAGCGCTGGGCCGAGACCCTGGGCGGCACCCCGCTGGCCTTCATCCACAAGACCCGCGACCCGCTCAAGCCCAACGAGGCCGTCGCGAACCGGGTGGTCGGTGAGATCGAGGGCCGCTGCTGCGTGGTCATCGACGACATGATCGACACCGGTGGCACCGTCGCGAAGGCGGTCGAGGTGCTGCTCAAGGAGGGCGCCTCGGACGTGATCGTGGCCGCCACCCACGGCGTGCTGTCCGGCCCGGCCACCGAGCGCCTGGCGAACTGCGGCGCCTCCGAGGTGATCTTCACCGACTCGCTGCCGATCCCGGACGAGAAGCGGTTCGACAGCATGACCGTGCTGCCGATCGCACCGCTGCTCGCCGAGGCGATCCACCAGGTCTTCGAGGACGGCTCGGTCACCAGCCTGTTCGACGGCAACGCCTGAGTCCCCGTACTCCGCCGACGGCGCCCCACCACAGACGGGTGGGGCGCCGTTCGTCGTTGCGGGCGGGCCCCCGAGGGTGTAGTGCGAGCAGTCGCGTAGACTTCCGGCATCTCCGCGGCGAGGGCGGGTGCTGGCTGACCCGCCGTGATCGACGTGTGCCGATCCCCATCGGCTCCTCGCCGCGCGCCTTTCCACCGCAGAAGTTTCGAGGAGCAGTTCCGTGGCCCAGACCCGCATCCCCGCCGAGACCCGGACCGAGTTCGGCAAGGGCGCCGCCCGCCGCACCCGTCGCGCCGGCAAGATCCCCGCCGTCCTCTACGGCCACGGCACCGACCCGGTGCACCTGTCGCTGCCGTCGCTGGAGTTCGCGGCCGTCGTCCGTGAGCAGGGCCGCAACGCCGTGCTGGAGCTGGACGTCGCCGGCAGCGCGCCGCAGCTCGCGCTCACCAAGACCGTGGTCGTGCACCCGCTGCGGCCCTACGTCGAGCACGTCGACCTGCTCGTCATCAAGCGTGGCGAGAAGGTCGAGGTCGAGCTGAACGTCGTCGTCTCCGGCGACGCCGCCCCGGGCTCGCTGGTCACCCAGGACATGAACACCGTCCTGGTCGAGGCCGACGCGCTGAACATCCCGGAGAGCATCGAGGTGTCCGTCGAGGACGCCGCGATCGGCACCCAGGTCTACGCCAAGGACCTGAAGCTCCCGGGGGGCGTCGAGCTGCGCACCGACGAGGAGTACCTGGTCGTGCAGGTCGTCCCGGCCCCGACCGAGGAGGACCTCGAGGCCGAGGTCGACACCGAGGGTGCCGGCGTCGTCGAGGACCCGTCGGACGAGGAGCAGGCCGAGGCGTCCGAGGAGTCCGCCGAGGGTGCCTCGGACGAGGCTGCCGAGGGCGACTCCGAGAAGTGAGCCCCGTGCCGGGGCCCGCGCTCGTCGTCGGGCTCGGGAATCCGGGCCCGGAGTACGAGGGGACCCGGCACAACGTCGGCACCCGCGTCGCCGCCCTGCTGGCGGCGCGGGCCGGCGCCGGCCGGTTCTCCGCGCACAAGCGGTCGAACTCCGACGTCGCGTCGGGCCGGCTCGCCGGGCGGCCGGTCACCGTGGCCGTCCCGCGCAGTTACATGAACCTCTCGGGCGGCCCGGTCGCCGGGCTCGTGGCGTACTTCTCGATCCCGCCGACCGAGGTGATCGTGGTCCACGACGAGCTGGATCTCGACTTCGGCGTCGTCCGGCTCAAGCGGGGCGGCGGCGAGGGCGGGCACAACGGCCTGCGCTCGATCAGCAAGGCACTCGGGACGAAGGACTACCTGCGGGTGCGCTTCGGGATCGGGCGGCCCCCCGGGCGTCAGGACCCGGCCGACTACGTGCTGAAGCGGTTCTCCGGCGTCGAGAACAAGGAGCTGGACCTCGGTCTGGACCTGGCCGCCGACGCCGCCGAGTCCCTCCTCGCCGAGGGCCTGGAACCGACCCAGAACCGCTTCCACCCCTCTCGGGCTGACCCCCCGCACGCGCACCCCTCCCCGGGCTCGCTCGCCCCTCCCCGATTCGCACTCTCCCCGATTCGCACTCATGGAGCTTCGGCCTCGTCTGACGAGGCTGAAGCTCCATGAGTGGGTCAGGGGCGGGGCGGTCAGGGAGTGGGCGTCAGGAGGTCGGCGGTCGCGGCGCGGCGGAGCTTGCCGGAGGGGGTCTTCGGCAGGGTGCCGGGGCCCAGGACCACGACCTCGGCGGGGCGGACCCCGACGGCGGTGAACACCCGGTGGATCACGTCGTCGCGCAGGCTCTTCGCGGCCGTCTCGTCGTCGACGCCCTTCGCCTCCAGCACGACGGCGAAGGACTCCCGGCGCCGCCCGTCACCGGCCGGCATCCGGACCGCGACGACGTTGCCCGCCCGCACCCCGTCCGCCTCGCCGGCGGCCCGCTCGATGTCGGTGGGATAGATGTTGCGGCCGCCCATGATGATGACGTCCTTCACCCGCCCGCAGACGACGACCGCGCCGTCGTCGGTCAGGTAGCCCTCGTCACCGGTGTCGAACCAGCCGTCGGCGTCCCGGGTCGCCAGCGGGCCGTCGACGGTCAGGTAGCCGGGGGTGACCGCCTCACCGCGCAGCTGCAGCACCCCGACCTCACGCGTCCCCCGGCCCGCGCCGTCGGGGCCGACGACCCGTACCTCGATGCCCGGCAGCGGCGGCCCCAGCTCGGGGAAGCCACGCGCCGGACCGGACCCGGCGGGTTCCGCGCGCCGGTGCGCCTCCAGCGACTCGGCGTCCACCCGGTCCACCTTCAGTCCGGTGTGGACGGGTGCGAACGCGACCCCGAGGGCGGTCTCGGCCATCCCGTAGGCGCACAGCACCGACTCCGGGCGCAGGCCGAACCGGGCCCCGGCGGCGGTGAACGCCTCGACCGCAGCCGGGTCGACCGGCTCGGCACCGTTCAGCGCGATCCGCAGGGGCGACAGGTCCAGCTCGCCGTCGTCGACCCGGCCGAGCTGGCGGGCCAGCACCGCGTAGGCGAAGTTCGGGGCCGCGGTGACGGTGCCGCCGTAGCGGGAGATCAGCTCGGCCCACAGCCGCGGCCGGCACAGGAAGTCCGCGGGGGTGACGGTCACCAGGTCCAGCCCGACCGTCATCGGCACGGTCAGGAACCCGACCATCCCCATGTCGTGGAACAGCGGCAGCCACGAGACCATCCGGTCCCGGCGGACGTCCAGTTCGGACGCGGCCACCATCGAGCCGATGTTCGCGTGCAGGTTCGCGTGGGTGATCCGCACGGCCTTGGGCGCCGCCGTCGAACCGCTGGTGAGCTGCAGCAACGCGGTGTCGTCCTCGTCGGCGACGTCGGCCGCGGGGGTGAACGCCATCGGGTCGCCGGTCAGCGAGTCCAGCGTCCGGAACGGGACACCCTGCTCGGCCAGCACCGGGGCGAGCGCGTCGAACGGCGGGCCCAGCAGCACCATCGAGGCGCCGATCATCCGCAGCGTCGTCACCGTGTCCGCCGCCCACACCGCGAGGTCGGTGCGCGGTGTCGGCTGGTGCAGCATCGTCACGCTGCCGCCGCACAGCCACACCGCCTGGGCGGCCGGGGCGATGGACGCCGGCTCACCGGCCAGGATCCCGACGGCGCCGCCGAACGGCAGCCCCGGTTCCCCCTCGCCGGGCCGGCGCAGCGCGTCCGCGTTCGCCGTCGCCGTGCGGTGCACCTGCGCCCAGGACTGCCGCGCCGGTTCCCGCGGCTCACCCGTCGTCATACCGCGGGCGTCCCCGTCGGGACCCGTCGCGGACTCCAGCAACGTCGCCAGGAATCGGGACATGGTGCCGACAGTAGCGACGAACCACCCACCGCCGCCGCCACGATCGGTGACCGGCGGCCCGGTAGGTGACCCACGCGTAGCATCCGGGCCCATGGCCGAGCAGCAGCCCATCCCGTCCGCCGCACTCTCCGCCGCCGTCGAGGACGTGCTGCCGGGGGCCCGCTCCGACCTGGAGGCGCTGGTCCGGATCCCGAGCATCTGGGCCGATCCGGCGCACGCCGAGGACACCCGGCGCAGCGCGGACGCGGTCGCGGCACTGGCCCGGGACGCCGGGGCGGCGACGGTGGAGATCGTCGCCGCCGACGGCGGCGCACCCGCGGTCGTCGCACACTGGCCCGCCCCGGAGGGCATGCCGACCGTGATGCTCTACGCCCACCACGACGTCCAGCCCACCGGTGGTGACGACGAGTGGACCAGCCCGCCGTTCGAGCCGACCGAGCGGGAAGGGCGGCTCTACGGCCGCGGCGCCGCCGACGACAAGGCCGGCGTGATGACCCATCTCGCGGTCCTGCGCGCCTACGGCGGGACGCCCCCGGTCGGCGTGACCCTGTTCATCGAGGGCGAGGAGGAGTCCGGCTCCCCGACCCTGAGCGCCCTGCTGGCCGAGCACCACGCGAAGCTCTCCGCGGACGTGATCGTGATCGCCGACGCGGCGAACCCGGCGGTCGACGTGCCCGCCCTGACCACGAGCCTGCGCGGGCTCGTCGCGGTGGTGGTCGAGGTGTCGATGCTGGAGCGCCCGGTGCACTCCGGGGTGTACGGCGGGCCGGTCGGCGACGCGCTCACCGCGCTCTGCCGCACGCTCGCGACGCTGCACGACGACAAGGGTGAGGTCGCCGTTCCCGGCCTGGCCCGCAGCAGCTCCGACGCCCCCGACCCGGACGAGGCGACCTACCGCAGCGACGTCGGCCTGCTCGACGGCGTCGAGCTGCTCGGCACCGGCAGCGTCGGAGACCGGGTCAACCTGGCCCCGGCGGTCGCCGTGCTCGGCATCGACGCCCCGGCCGTCGCCGAGTCCTCCAACGTGCTGCTCCCCCGGGCCAGGGCGATGGTGAGCATGCGGCTCGCCCCGGGAGAGGACGCGCTGCGGGCCCAGCAGGCACTGGCCGACCACCTGACGGCGAACGTCCCGTGGGGCGCGCACGTGACGGTGACCCCCGAGTCCGGCGTCGCCGAGCCGTTCAGCCTCTCGGCGACGGGTGCGGTCTACGACCACGCGCGCGCCGCCTTCGCCACCGCCTACGGCAACACCGCGGTGGAGACCGGCATCGGCGGCTCGATCCCGTTCATCGCGGAGTTCGCCCGCACCTTCCCGGGGGCGACGGTGCTGGTCACCGGCGTCGGCGACCCGGCGAGCCGCTGGCACGGGATCGACGAGAGCCTGCACCTGCAGATGTTCGGCCGGGGCGTGCTGGCCGAGGCGCTGTTCCTGCAGCGGCTCTCCGCGCAGGGCTGACGCCGGAGGGGCGGGTGCGCGCCCGGGAATGGCACCCACCCCGGCACCGGAGCGGTGCAGAATGACGCCCGATGTGGATCCGGCTGCTCGGCACGGTGTCCGTGCTGGGCACGGACGGCGCCGAGCTGCGCGTCGCCGGGCTGCGGCTGCGCGGGCTGCTGGCCCGCCTGGCACTCGACGCCGGGCGGGTGGTCGACACCGCGACCCTGGTCGACGCGCTCTGGGGCGAGACCCCGCCCGCCACCCCGAACGCGCTGCAGTCCCTGGTCACCCGGCTCCGGCGGGTGCTGGGCCCGGACCGGGTCGTCGGTGCCGCGGGCGGTTACCGGCTCGCTGTCGCCCCGGACCGGGTGGACGCGCTGCGGTTCGCCGAGCTGCGGGCCGGGGCCGCGGGCGAAGCGGATCCCCGGCGGGCCCGGGAACTGCTGGCCGGGGCACTGGCCCTGTGGGCCGGGGCACCGCTCGCGGACCTGCGTGAGCTGCCGTTCGCCGGGCCGGTCGCCGTGCGGCTCGCCGACGCCCGCGCGACGGCGGCCGAGGAGCTGGCCGGGCGGGGGCTCGCCGACGGGGCCCCCGGTGCCGGGCTGGACACACTGACCGCCGTCCTCGACGACCACCCGCTGCGGGAGTCCGCGGCCGTCGCGCTGGCCCGCAGCCTGCACGCGACCGGCCGCCGGGCGGACGCGCTCGACGTCCTGGACCGGACCCGCACGGCGCTCGCCACGGAGCTGGGCGTCGACCCGGGGCCCGAGCTCCGCCACGCCCGCGCCGAGCTGCTGCACGACGCCCCTGACACCCGGCCCACGGCACCCGCGGTGACCGGTGCGCCCCAGGACACCCCGGAGGACGCCGGGCCACGGCGCGGCGACGGTCCGGCGGCACGGCACCGCAGCCCGGCCCTGACCTCGTTCGTCGGCCGTGCGGACGATCTCGCGCGGTTGCAGGCGCTGCTCGGTGCCGCCCGTCTGGTCACCGTGACCGGCCCCGGCGGCACCGGGAAGACCCGGATCGTCGAGGAGGTGCTGCGCCGGTCCGACGGCGCGGCGGCCGTCGCCGAGCTGGCCCCGCTCACCGGTACCGACCAGGTCGCGGCGGCCGTCCTGCACGCGGTCGGCGGGCCGGACCTGGCCGTCGCCGACCGGGGCGGGTCCGACACCCTGGCCCGGCTGCGGGCGACGCTGGCCGGGCGCGAGCTGCTGCTCGTCCTGGACAACTGCGAGCACCTCGTCGCCGGGGTCGCGGAGCTCGTGCACGACCTGCTCACCGCCGTCGGAGGGCTGCGGGTGCTCGCGACCAGCCGGGAGCCGCTGGGTGTCCCGGGCGAGCACCTGCTCCCGCTCGGCGCTCTGGACGACGAGCAGGCCGCCCGGCTGTTCACCGACCGCGCCGCCGCCGTCGTCCCCGGGTTCGATCCGGGTGACGGCCGGACCGTCGCCGCGCTCTGCCGCCGGCTCGACGGCCAGCCACTGCCGATCGAGCTGGCGGCCGCGCGGGTCCGCACGCTGAGCACCGGGGAGATCCTCGCGCGGCTCGACGACCGGTTCCGGCTGCTGGTGGGCGGCGCCCGCACCGCGCTGCCCCGGCACCGGACGCTGCGCGCGGTCGTCGACTGGAGCTGGGACCTGCTCGAGGATCCCGAACGCACGCTCGCCCGCCGGTTCGGGATCTTCGCCGGGGCCGTCGACGCCGCCGCGGTCCGGGCGGTGTGCGGTGCGTCCGACCCCGGCGGCGACCCGTGGGACCTGCTCGCCGCGCTGGTGGAGAAGTCGCTGGTCGTGGCCGTGGCGGGCACGGACGGGGCACCGACGCGCTACCGGATGCTGGAGACGGTCCGCGAGTACTCGCTGGCCCGGCTCGCCGAGTCCGCGGAGGAGCAGTGGATCGCCGGGGCACACGGGGACTGGGTGCTCGGCGTGCTGGAGCCGGGCGAGCCGCGGTTGCGGACCGGTGCCCAGCTGGACTGGCTCGGCGTCGTGCGGTCCGTCGAGGGGGAGGCGGTGCGGGCGCTGGACCGGGCCGTCGACGCCGGTCGTGCGGACCGGGCACACCGGCTGCTGGCCGCGCTGAGCTGGGGCTGGCTGATCCGGGGCGAGCAGCCGACGCTGCTGCACCGGTCCGCGACGGTCGCCGCGCTGCCGGCCGCCGGGACCGGACCGGCGGGTGCGCTGAACCGGACGATGCACGCGCTCCTGCTGGCCGGGCACGGCGACACCGGGACCGTGCGGGCCGACATCGACGCCGTGCTCGACGCCATCGGCGACCTGCCCCGGCCGCTGCACCCGGTCGTCGCGCTCGCCGGGCCGGTGTCGCGGGCGTTCACCGACGGCGACGAGTCCGATCTGCTCACGCTGGCCGCCGGGGACGGCGATCCGTGGCTGCGGGCCGCGGCGGCCGAGATCGTCGCGCTCGGGGCGGAGAACCGGGGCGATCTGGACGTCCAGCGCACCCACCTGCGGATCGCGCACCGGCTGTTCGGCGAGGTGGGCGACCGCTTCGGTCTCGGCGTGGTCGTGCTCTCCCTCGGCGAGCTGGAGGACTTCGCCGGGGACCGGGCGGCCGCGGCCGCCGCCTACCGGGAGGCGATCGCACTGACCAGCGAGCTGGGCAACCTCGACGACCTGCCGCAGTACCGGATGCAGCTCGCCCACGTCACGGCCCGCGACGGGGACGCGGCGACGGCCCGGCAGCAGATGCGGCAGGCACTCGTCGACCTCGGCGACCGCCCGCAGCCGGAGACGCCCGGCTGGTTCGATTGGGGGCACGCGGACGTCGAACGCCGGCTCGGGAACCCGCACCGGGCCCTGGAACTGCTGGACACGGTGTGGGAACCGGTGCCGCCCGGCCCCGGGCTGCTGCAGCGCGACGCGGTGCTGCACATGATGGCCGCCGCCGTCGAGCTGGACCTCGGACGGCCACAGCGGGCCCGCCCGCTGCTCGATCACGCCGCCGACGCCGCCCTCGCCAGCGAGGACGGGCCGGTGCTCGGCCAGGTCGCGGAGACCGCGGCACGCTGGGCGCTGGCCGAGGGCGACCCGGACCGGGCCGGTGAGCTGCTCGGGATCGCGATCGACCGGCGCGGCACGCTGCACCTCGGCGATCCCGAGGTCGTCGCCACCCGCGACGGTGTCCGCGCCGCGCTCGGCCCGGAGCGGACCGACGCCGCGCTGGCCCGTGGGCGCGCGGTCCCCCGCGACGTCGCACCCCGCCCGCGCCCGGCCACCGCGGCGCGCAGCCGGTAGGAGTGCCCGGGTACCGGGTGGGGTATCCGCCGGTATGAAGTTCGGCATCGCAACGTTCGTGACCGACGAGGGCATCCGGCCCGCTCCGCTCGGGCGGGCCCTGGAGGAGCGCGGGTTCGACTCGGTGTGGCTGGCCGAGCACTCGCACATCCCGACCAGCCGGGAGTCGCCGTACCCCGGCGGTGGCGACCTGCCCCGGCAGTACTACCGCACGCTCGACCCGTTCGTCACGCTCGCGGCGATGGCCGAGGTGACGACGGACCTGCTGCTCGGCACCGGGATCATCCTCATGCCGCAGCGAGACGTGATCCACACGGCCACCCAGACGGCCAGCCTCGACCTGATCTCCGGCGGCCGGCTGATGCTGGGCGTCGGCGCCGGCTGGAACCGCGAGGAGATGCGCAACCACGGCGCCGACCCGACGACCCGGGGCCGCCTGATGAACGAGCAGCTGCAGGCCCTGAAGCTGCTGTGGACCGAGGACGAGGCCGAGTTCCACGGCGAGCACGTGCACCTGGAGCGCTCCTTCTGCTGGCCGAAGCCGGCCCGGTCCCCGCACCCGCCGATCTACGTCGGCGGGGAGAGCCGGGCGGCGCTGGACCGGCTCGCCGGTCACGCCGACGGCTGGCTGCCGCGCGGTGGCACCCCGCCCGAGGAGATCAGCCGGGTCCGCGCCGAGCTCGCCGACCGCGGCAGGCCGGACGTGCCGACCACGCTGTTCGCCGCGCCCGCGGACGCCGCCTCGATCTCCGGTTACGCCGACGCCGGGGTGGAGCGGGTGACGTTCCTGCTGCCCACCGCCGGGGAGAGCGAGTCGCTGCGGGCCCTCGACGAGTTCGCGCAGGTGGTCGACCGGCTGGGGTGACCGCTCAGGTGCGGCGCCGGTAGATCGCCACCGCGATCGGTGCGAACACCGCGACGACGACGGCCGAGGTCAGCAGGGACGCGGTGACCGCACCCCCGGCCGGGGTCCCGCCGAGCAGCGCCCGCACCGCGTCGGCACACCGGGACACCGGGTTGATCTCGACGAAGGTCTGCAGCCAGCCGGGCATCGTCTCGACCGGTACGAAGACCGAGGAGGCGAAGGTCAGCGGCAGCATGATCATGGCGCCGATGCCCTGCACCGACCGGGGCTCGCGGACCAGCACCCCGAGCGTGGTGAAGATCCAGCACATCGCGAACGCGAACGCCACGACCAGGGCGAACGCCCCGGCGATCGCGAGCGGTCCGACCGGCGTCCGGTAGCCGAGGACGAACCCGAAGCCGAGCATGATGAGCCCGGACGCGACGTAGCGGACGAGGTCGGCGCCGATCGCACCGACCAGCGGGGCCGACCGCGGGATCGGCAGGCTGCGGAACCGGTCGAAGATCCCGGTCTTCAGGTCCTCGGCCAGCCCGACGCCGGTGCCCGCGGAGGCGAACACGACCGTCTGCAACAGCACGCCGGGCAGTGCGAACTGCAGGTACTCGGCGCTGTTGCCGGAGATCGCACCACCGAAGACGTAGACGAACAGCAGCAGGAAGATGACCGGCTGCAGCGTCACGTCGAGCAGCGCCTCCGGCGAGTGGACGGTCTTGACGATGCCGCGGCGGGCGAGCGCGGCACTGTGGCGCAGCACCGGCGGCAGCAACGGGGTCTCGCGGTCGGGTGGAGCGGTCCGGGTGGACGGGGGCGTGGCGGTGGTGGTCACGAGGTCCCTCCGGTGGGGGCGGCGGCCACGGCGTGGCCGGTGAGGGTGAGGAAGACGTCGTCGAGGCTGGGCAGCCGCAGGCCGATCTCGGCGATGGCGACGCCGTCGGCGGTCAGCCGGTCCTCGGTGCGGCGCAGCGCCCGCGGGTCCGCCGCGGACGCGCTGACCTCGCCGGACGGTGCCGTCGACGGCTCCGATCCGGTCTCGGCCGCGACGACGGCGGCGACCCGGGGAGCGTCGGCCGGAAGGGCGGGCCGTACATGCAGCAGCCGGCCGCCGATCCGGGCCTTGAGCCCGGCCGCCGTGCCCTCGGCGATGACCCGGCCCCGGTCGAGGACGACGAGGTCGTGCGCGAGCTGGTCGGCCTCCTCCAGGTACTGGGTGGTGAGCAGGACCGTCACCCCGTCCGCGGCGAGCCGGCGGACGGTGTCCCACACCTCGTTGCGGTGCCGCGGGTCCAGGCCGGTGGTCGGCTCGTCGAGGAACAGCACCTCGGGGTCACCGACGAGGCTGGCGGCCAGGTCGAGGCGCCGGCGCATGCCGCCGGAGTAGGTGCGGACACGGCGGCCCGCGGCCTCCGCGAGTCCGAAGCGGTCGATCAGGTCGGCGGCCGTGGCGCGGGCGACGCGGGCGGGGAGGTCGAGCAGGCGTCCGATGAGGACGAGGTTGTCCCGGCCGGTGAGCGCGTCGTCGACGGCGGCGTACTGGCCGGTCAGGCCGATCCGGCGGCGGACCGCGGGGGCGTCGGAGACGACGTCGTGCCCGAGCACGGCGGCCCGGCCGCCGGTCGGTGCGAGCAGAGTCGCGAGCATCCGGACGGTCGTCGTCTTGCCGGAGCCGTTCGGCCCGAGCAGGCCGAGGACCTGGCCCGGGCGGGCGGTGAAGGAGATGCCGTCGACGGCGCGGACGTCGCCGAAGGTGCGGACCAGGTCGTCGACCTCGATCGCGGGAGTGTTCATGCGGCCAGCCTGGCCGCCGGGGCACGCACGGCCCTGGCACGGCGCTGGCACGGCGCCGGCACGGACCCATGGGGCCCGATCGGAACGGGAGTCGGCGCGGGGCGCGGCCACCGCGCGGGGGTCGGCGAGCGGGTCCCGCCGCCGCCCCCCGACGAACGGCGACGGGACCGGCCCGACCCCCCAGTCGTCCCGGCGTTGCTCCCCAGCCCGCCGTGACGTGATACCCACGGTAGCCGCGGTCCGGGGCCCCCGGTATCGGTCGAACTACCGATATCCGCGGCGGACCTCTCCTACCGAAGTAGGAGACGGCGTCATCCCTCCGCCCGCTCCGCCGCGGCGAACCACTCGATCTCGGCCGACTCCCGTTCGGCGACGACCTCCTTCAGCGCCCGGTCCAGCTCGGCCAGCCGGGGCGGGTCGGTCGCGGCCTCGGCCAGCTGCGCGTGCAGCTTCTCCTCGCGCTTGGTGAGCTGGTCGACCCGCCGTTCGAGGCGCTGCGCCTCCTTGCGGGCGGTGCGCTGGGCGGCGGCGTCGACCTTCGCCGCGGGGGCGGCGACGGGTGCGGCGGGCGTGGGCGCGGGGGACTCCCCGGCGGCGGCCCGCCGGGTCAGGTACTCGCCGATCCCGCCGGGGAGGTGGGTGATCCGCCCGTCGCCGAACAACGCGACGACCTGGTCGCAGACCCGCTCGGTGAGGTACCGGTCGTGGCTGACCACGATCAGCGTGCCCGGCCAGCCGTCGAGCAGGTCCTCCAGCCCGGTGAGGGTGTCGACGTCGAGGTCGTTCGTCGGCTCGTCGAGCAGCAACACGTTCGGCTCGGCCATGAGCAGCCGGGTGAGCTGCAGCCGCCGGCGCTCGCCGCCGGACAGCCGCCCGACCGGCGTCCACTGCCGCGACGCGGGGAACCCGAGCCGCTCCAGAACCTGGGACGCCGTCATCTCCTGCTTGCCGAACCGCACGTACTTCGCGACGGCCTCGGTCGTCTCCAGCACCCGCATCTCGGCGGGCAGGTCGACGAGTTCCTGGCTCAGCTGCGCGAGCTTCACGGTGCTGCCCTGCACCCGCCGGCCGGAGTCGAGCTCGCGCTCGCCGGACAGGGCGCGCAGCAGCGTCGTCTTGCCGGAGCCGTTGATCCCGACGATCCCGACCCGGTCGCCCGGCCCGAGCCGCCAGGTCACCCGGTCCAGCAGCGCGCGCCCGGCGATCTCGACGCGGGCGTCCTCCAGCTCCAGCACGGTGCGCCCGAGCCGGTTGGTGGCGAACTGCATGAGCTCCACGGTGTCCCGCGGCGCCGGCACGTCGGCGATCAGCGCCTCGGCGGCCTCGATCCGGTAGCGCGGCTTCGACGTCCGGGCGGGCGGGCCGCGCCGCAGCCAGGCCAGTTCCTTGCGGGCGAGGTTGCGGCGGCGCTGCTCGGCGGCGTCGGCCTGGCGGGAGCGCTCGGCGCGGGCGTAGACCCAGTCCGCGTAGCCACCCTGGTAGGACTCGACGCGTCCGCCTGCCACCTCCCAGGTGCGGGTGCAGACGTTGTCGAGGAACCACCGGTCGTGCGTGACGACGACGAGCGCGATCCGCCGGTCGGTCAGGTGCCGGGCGAGCCAGCCGATGCCCTCGACGTCGAGATGGTTGGTCGGCTCGTCGAGGACGACGAGATCGAGGTCGCCGACGAGCGCCGCGGCCAGCGCGACCCGGCGCTTCTCGCCGCCGGAGAGCCCGTCGGTCGGCCGCTCGGTGTCGGTGATCCCCAGCCCGTCCAGGACATCCCGCACCTGCGGGTCGGCCGCCCACTCGTGGTCGGCGCCGTACCCGGCGAGCACGATGTCGCGCACCGTCGACCCGGCCGGGAAGCGGTCGTGCTGCACCAGGTGCGCCAGCCGCAGCCCGCCGACCCGGCTGACCCGGCCGCCCTCGACGGGACGTTCGCCGGTGATGACGTCGAGCAGGGTGGTCTTGCCGCCGCCGTTCAGGCCGACGACACCGATCCGGTCGCCGCGCTCCACGCCGAGCGAGACGGCGTCGAGCAGTACGCGCGACGCGTCACCGGGGACGTGCGCGGTGACGTTCTCGAGGTTGAGCAGGTTCTCGGGCATCGATCTCCTCCGGGCGGTCAGGCGCGCGCCGGGGGCCACGCCCCGGAGGACGACGGACCGCCACGCTCGGGCGGGGGTTCGCTGTCGTCGACGACCCGGGCCCCGGCGACGGGCCCGTGCGCGACGCGGACGGTGCGGCACACACCCATCCCGGCCAGCTCGGTGGCGACCTCCACGGCGGCGTCGGCGTCGGCGCAGAGGAAGGCGCAGGTCGGGCCGGAGCCGGAGACCAGCCCGGCGAGCGCACCGGCGTTGACGCCGGCGCGCAGCGTGCGGCGCAGGTCCGGCGCCATCGAGACGGCGGCGACCTGCAGGTCGTTGCCCAGGTTCAGGGCGAGCCGGCGGGGGTCACCCGACGACAGGGCTTCGAGGACCGGCTCGACCGGGCGCTCGGTGATCGGGCCGTCGCCGCGGAGCCGGTCGAGCTCGCCGAACACCTTCGGCGTGGACAGCCCGCCGCGGGCCAGCGCGACCACCCAGTGCAGCCGGTGCCGGGCCAGCACGGGGACGATCTGCTCGCCGCGGCCGGTGCCGAGCGCGGTGCCGCCGTGCAGCGCGAACGTCACGTCCGAGCCGAGTTCGGCGGCGAGCTCGGACAGCTCGTCGCGGCCCAGCTCCATCCGCCACAGCGCGGACAGCGCGACCAGCGCCCCGGCCGCGTCCGCGGACCCACCGGCCATGCCCCCGGCGACGGGGATGCCCTTGCGCAGGACGACCCGCACGTCGGGCTCGCGGTCGGCGCGCCGGGCGAGCAGCTCGACGGCCCGCCAGGCCAGGTTCGTCGCGTCGAGGGGGACCTCGGCGACGCCGTCGCCGTGCACCTCCAGCGCGGGCGCGTCGGCGGGTGCGACCGAGACCTCGTCGAACAGGCTCACCGCGTGGAACACGGTGACGAGGTCGTGGAAGCCGTCCGGCCGCACCCCGCCCACGGCGAGGTGCAGGTTGATCTTCGCGGGGACCCGGGCGGTGACCGGTCGCGGCACGGCGGACAGCACCGTTCAACCCTACGGGCCGGGTACCGGCGTGTGCTGCCGCCCGTCCGGACGCGTGGGACGGCTCACCGGCCCCGCTCCCCGGCCCGGCATCACCGCTCCGACTCCGGACCCGGCACGTCACCGATGCCGTGATCACGGATCGGGAAGGATTCCGGCCATGTCCGGCCGGAATCCTTCCCGATCGGTGATTACTCGGTCATCCGCCGCGCCCGACCGGGTCCCGGAGCCCGCCGCACGCCGGAACCCGCGCCGAGATGCAGCTGAGAGGGGTTCGTCGATCCCCGGAGCCCGCTGCCGTGCATCTCGGCGCGGATTCCGGCGGCCGGGCACGGGTCAGCGCCGCTCGTCGTCGTCCGGGGCCAGGACGCCGTCGGTCACGTCGAGATCGATGGCGAACACCTCGTCGGTGGGCACGATGTAGCGGTTGCGGTGCTCGGTCCCGGATCCGCCGCCCGCACCGCCGACAGCACCCATAGGGGGGTAGCCACCTGCGCCGCGCTCGGCCGCCGTACCACCGGCGAGGGGCGCACCCCCTCGGCCGGCACCGCCGGTCGCGCCCTCCGGCGGGACCCCGGGCGTTCCCGGGGCCGGGCGAGCACCGAACACGCCGGCCCCCGAACCGGTCCGGCACCGGCGCCCGACCAGCCGCCCCGCGTCCCGGACCCCGCCCAGCCACCACCCGGCAACCCGACGCCCGGGCCGGGTGAGCTCGGCGGCGGGATCTGCCGGGCCAGCTGGTTCTGCTCGAACGCCGCGTTCCGGTCGACCATCGGTGCGTCCACCCGGGACGGCGGCATCGACTGTTGCGGCGGCGCCGGCGAGGGCGCCGACTCCGCCTGCTCGACGAACAACGGGTCCTCGCGCAGCGGGCGCGGCGTCGCCCCGGTGCCCGCACCGTCACCGGGCGCGGCCGCCCCGGGGCCGATCGGCGACCCGCCTCCCGGGCCCGGCGGAGGCGCCCCGCCGCCCGCGGCCGGTGGATCTGCGGCGCCCGGCGCACCCGGGCCGCCGCCGGGCGAACCTCCCGGGCCCGGGGCCGACGGCCCACCAGGAGCGAGCCGGCCCGATTCGGATCCCGGGGCCGCCGCCGGACCGTCCACACCGGCGTCCGGACGGCCGGGCACCTGCGGCACCGATCCCCCGGGCACGCCCGGCGCGCCCCCGGACCCCGGCGCCCGGCCGCCGGGGTCCGTCGGCTGCGGTCCCGTGCTGCCGCGCTCCCCCTCGCCACCGCGGAACTCGCGGTAGGCGTCCTCGGTGCGCTGGTAGTGGCGTTGCAGCGCCGCGTCCGCCGCTTCGGAGTTGATCTGGTTCTGCTCGGCGAAGGACAGCCGGCTGTCCGCCACACCCACCGCCGCCTGCCAGAAACTGCTCCGCCAGACCCGGTCCCACCCGGCCCGCGCCGGATCGTCGAACTGGAACTCGCTCTTCATCTGCTGCCAGGACCGGCCGTAGTCGTCCAACCGGCCGGCGCCGTTGCCGGTGACGCCGGACGTGTCCTGCATCCCCGCGCCCATCCCCTGCAGACGCTCCTGCGCCCGCGTCGCGGCGGCGCCCTGCCAGTCCACTCCGAGTTCGTCGCTCCCTCGGAGGACCCGGTCGCGGACGGTGTTCCCGGCCGAGTCGATCGAGGCCATCGCGTCGGTCACCACCTGGACCGACGCCGCCCCCGGGCGCCCGTCGACCCACGCCCACTTCTCCTCCATGCTGAACGCGGCCCCCCGCGTGTCCCCCGCCATCGACACGTCGGGCTCAGCCGTTCCCCGGAGCGAACGAGCGCGTGTTCTCGTCCTCGATCAGGCCGTACTCCTTCGCCGCATCGCCCAACCGATCCACCGCTTCGGCGAGTTCAGCACGGTGAGCATGATGCAGCGCGAACACCTCGTCGATCTTCCGCTGGAACGGCTCCGTGTAGCCCTGCGAGACCGGATCCGTGCCGCACGGCTCAAGAACGCGGCCCAGCTCGGCCCGATCCAGCGCCGCACTCAGCGTCTCCTCCTGCTCCTCCAGCATCGCCCGCACCCGAAGAACATTGTCCACCGAGATCTGCACCATCAACGAGTCCGAAGCCGAACCACGCGGCGCATGCGAGGGGGTCGTCACCCGCGCACCCTAGAACAACCACCGAGCGAGCACGGCGAATCTCGACAACCCCTCACGATCGCGGCCGTCTCACCGCCGCAGGTTCCCGAGCACGTCCTCACCAAATCGGGTGGCCGTTAGGCATGCCTCCTCGATCGCCACCGGATCACCGCCGTCGTCGATACTCCCGGCGCGGTGCTGTACCCGCACCGTCTGCGTCTCGTTCACATCGATCGCGATCTGACAGAACGGAGGCAGCCCCGGACCGTTCCCCGTCGTCGACGCCGCCCGCACCGCACCGAAACCACCCACGGACACCACCCGCAAACCACGCTCCTCCGCAGCCGACTCCGCACGCCCATCGATCACCTGCGCCGCGAACTTCGTGCGCGCAACCGTCTGCCAGAAACAACCCGAAGACCGGGACACACCAACGTTCCCCGCCCACGGCTCGGCGTAGTCCACTCCACGAGCCCGCTGCTGCTCCGGCGTCAACGTCGCACACCAGTCCACACTCGACAGATCAAGATCCACCGGCCGCGGCCCCAGCAACGACGGCGGCGGCTCCTGCACCGCCCCACCACACCCGGCCAGCACCAGCACCGCGACCACCCACACCGACACGACCGAACGACGCAGCACCGAGATCCTCTCCACGACAGGGCAGCGGTCAGGCTAGCCCGGCGCTCCCGCCGGCCGGGCCAGGTCGGGCGCATCGACCGGACGTTCCCGGCCCCACGCCACCGGCGTGACCACCGGCCCGGATCCGGCGTCGTCAGCCCTGCTGCACCGCATCCCGCCGCTGCAGGTGCCGGGGCGTCGCGAAGCAGGCCACCGCGACGACGCCGACCACCAGTACCCCGGCGGGCAGCAGCACCGCCTGCGCCATCGCCGCCGCGAACGGCTCCCGCAACGCGTCGGGCAGCGCGCCCGCCGCCCCGGCGGTCTCCGGTGAGCCCGTGCCGGTCCCGTATCCGGGCACCAGCGCCGCGATCCGCGACTCCATCAGCACCGCGATCCCGGCGCTGCCCAGCACCGCGCCGACCTGGCGGGTGGTGTTGTAGACCCCGGCGCCCGACCCGGCGTGGTCCATCGGCAGGTTCCGGGTGGCGCTGGTCGAGATCGGCGCCCACACGCACGAGTTCGAGATGCCGAGCAGCGCGATCGGCAGCAGCAGCTGCCACACCGGGGTGTCCGGCCCCATGGCCAGCGCCAGCCACACCAGCCCGACGACGAACGAGACCATCCCGAACCCGCCGATCAGCCGCGGGTGCAGCCGGTCGGTCAACCGCCCGGTCCACGGAGCGAGGCCGCCGGAGAGGATCGCCAGCGGGGCGAGCAGCAACGCCGCCTCGGTCGGGGAGAACCCGCGCACGCTCTGGGCGTAGATCATCAGCGGGAAGCCCTGCGCGGTGACCGCGAAGCCCACCGTGCAGATCGCGACGTTGGCCAGCGAGAAGTTCCGGTCCCGGAACAGCGACAGCGCGACCAGCGGTTCGGAGCGGGTGCGGCCCTGCCACCAGACGAACGCGACGAGCACCGCCGCCCCGGCCAGGATGCAGGCCGCGACCAGGGCGTTCCAGTCATACTTCTGTCCCTCCTGGATGCCGAACACCAGCAGGAACATCCCGGCCGCGGACAGCACGACCCCGACCAGGTCCACCCGGCGTCGCGAGGTCGGCAGCGCGGGGACGAGCCGCCACGCGGCCACGAACGCGACGACGCCGAACGGCACGTTCACGAAGAAGATCCACTCCCAGCCGATGCCGCCGACCAGCAGCCCGCCGAGGATCGGGCCGGCCAGCGTCGCGACGCCCGCGACGGCGCCCCACAGGCTCATCGCCCGGCCGCGCTGGGCCGCGGGGAACGTCCGGGTGATCACGGACATGGTCTGCGGGGTCATCATCGCCGCGCCGAGCCCCTGCGCGACCCGGGCGACGACGAGCCCGCCGACCGTCGTCGTCAGCCCGCACCACAGCGAGGCCAGGGTGAACACGGTCAGGCCGGCCAGGTAGACGTTCTTCGGGCCGTACCGGTCGCCGAGCCGCCCGGTGATCAGCAGCGGGACCGCGTAGGCCAGCAGGTAGGCGCTGGTCACCCACACCACGGCGTTGACGTCGGTGCCGAACGCGACGATCAGCGCCGGCGTCGCGACGGTGACGATCGTGGCGTCGACCAGGATCATGAAGAACCCGATCACCAGTGCCCACAGCGCGGGCCACGGGCTGGTCCCGTCCGCCTTGACCACCCGTTCACTCGCTCGTGTCACCCCGTCATGATGCGCCCCGGGGGTCCGGCGGGCGTGGTCAGGGCCCGCCGGTGCGGTGCGCCGCGACGGCGGCGAAGTCGGTCACCGAGAGCCGCTCGGCCCGGGTGACCGGATCGATCCCGGCCCCCCGCAGCGCCGTCTCGGCCGCGGCCGGCGACCCCGCCCACCCCGCGAGCGCCCCGCGCAACGCCTTGCGCCGCTGCGCGAACGCCGCCTCGATCACGGCGAACGTCGCGGCCCGGTCCGCGCCGGGCGGCGGGTCGTGCCGGGTGAACCCGAGCAGCCCGGAGTCCACGCCGGGCACCGGCCAGAACACGGCACGCGGGACGGGCCCGGCCCGGCGCGCGGCGGCGTACCAGGCGAGCTTCGCGCTGGGGGCGCCGTACTCCCGGGAGCCGGGCGGTGCGGCGAGCCGGTCGGCGACCTCGGCCTGCACCATGACCAGCCCACGCCGCAGGCTCGGCAGCTCGGCGAGCAGGTGCAGGATCACCGGGACGGCCACGTTGTACGGCAGGTTCGCGACGATCGCGGTCGGCGGCCCGGCCCCGGGGCCCGCGTCCGCGGCCAGCCGGTCGGCGGAGACCCGCAGCGCGTCGGCCCCGGTGACGGTCAGCCGGTCCGCGATCCCCGGGGCGCGCTCGGCGACGGTGCCGGGCAGCAGCCCGGCGAGCACCGGGTCGATCTCGATCACGTGCACCCGGGACGCCACCGGCAGCAGGCCGAGGGTCAGCGAGCCGAGGCCGGGACCGACCTCCAGCGCGACGTCGTCGGGACCGATGCCCGAGGAGCGCACGATCCGCCGGACGGTGTTGGCGTCGTGCACGAAGTTCTGGCCGAACTTCTTCGTGGGGCGCAGCCCCAGCCGCTCGGCCAGCACCCGGACGTCGACCGGCCCCAGCAGTCGGGCCGATCCGTCGGCCCCGTTCTCGCTCACGCGCCCATTCTCGCCGGACGCGGTGCGGCCGGTGCGCCCGGTGTCAGCTCAGGCCGAGCTTGGACGAGCAGGACGGCCAGGCGCTGTAGCCGCCGCGGTCGTCCTTCACCTTCTCGGCGACGGCGATCTGCTGCTCGCGGCTGGCCTCGTCGGCGGTGGAGGAGTACTGGCCGCCGCCGTAGGCCTGCCAGGTCTGCTTGTTGAACTGCAGACCACCGTGGTAGCCGTTGCCGGTGTTGATCGACCAGTCGCCGCCGGACTCGCACTTGGCGAGCTTGTCCCAGGTGGCGCCGTTCGAGACGGCCGGGGCGGAGGAGTCGCGGCCGGTCTTCTCCTCGACCTTCTCCTCGGCCTTCTTCTTGGTGCCGACCTTGACCTTGCGCGTCTCGGCCGGGGCGTCCTGACCGGCGCCGATCCGCTCGCGCGAGACCTCGTTGCCCTTGTCGTAGGTGACCCGCCAGATCACGCTGCGCTCGCCCTCGCGGCCGGGGTCGACGACGGTGCGGGTCCCCTCCTCGAGCGTGGGGTCCTCGATCTCCTCCTCGACGACCGGCAGCTTCATCGACTCGACGATCTGGCTGTCGACGATGTCCGCGCCCGAGGTCGGGGCCGCGACCGGCGCGAACGACGAGGTGGCCGACGAGTCGTCGTCGTCCAGCGACATCGACGCCGCCGAGGCCGAGCCCAGCTCGGTCGAGTTCGACGCGAGGTCGGCGCGCAGCGCCTGCGTCTCCGGCTCCTGCGGCATCATCACGCCGGCCGCGAGACCGGCGGTCGGTACCGAGAACAGCGCGGCCGCGGCGACCGTGCGGACCGCGGTCGACGGACGTGCGGCGCGGTGCCTGCCCTCCGGGGTGACGTACCCGCCGTCCGCGCCGGCGCCGGCCAGACCGGCCGGGGCGCCGATCACGGGAAGGGGACGCGTGACGTCGTCATCGGGGAACAGACCAACGCTGCGCTCGAACATGACTTCCCGGGGGCTCGGTCGTCCGGGCGGGGGTCAGACCTGCGGGGGCGACGACCGGCGCGGTGCCGGGGAGCGGAACCGAGTGCTGGGGAGCGGACCGGTCGTCGCCCCGCTGGTCGGGGATGACCCCTCCCGGCGGGTACGGCCGACGACGTTAGCGGACCGTGATCCCGGCACCGACACCGGACACGCGGCCGGCGGCGAGCGGCAGTAGATCGACGGCGAACGACCGGCCCCCCGTGATCTCCCACGCCGGACGGCCCTATTCGGTTGCGCCCACCCGAAACACCCGCTCGGCGTTGCGCCGCGCCATGTCGGCGACGAGTGCTTCCCCTTCGCCCCGTGCGTCGGCGACGCCCCGGACCGTCCAGGGCAGCACGTACGGCTCCCCCGCGCGACCGCGGTGCGGGTGCGGGGTGAGGAACGGGGCGTCGGTCTCGACCAGGAACTGCTCCGGCGGGACGAGTGCCGCCGCGGCCCGCAGCTCGTGGTTGTTCTTGAAGGTGACCGGGCCGGCGAAGGACAGCACGTACCCGGCCTCGGCGCACTCCGCGGCCATCGCCGAGTCCCCGGAGAAGCAGTGGAAGACCACCGTCTCCGGGGCGCCCTCCTCGCGGAGGATGCGCAGGACGTCGTCGTGCGCCTCCCGGTCGTGGATCATCAGCGGCTTGCCGGTGCGCTTGGCCAGCCCGATGTGCCAGCGGAACGCGTCCTGCTGCGCGGCGGGCGGCGAGTGGTCCCAGTAGTAGTCGAGCCCGGTCTCGCCGATCGCGACCACCCGGTCGTCGGCGGCGAGCCGTTCGATCTCCTCGATGTCGGCCGGGGACACCGCCGCGGTCCGGGTGGGGTGCAGCGCGACGGCCGCCCACACCCGGTCGTCGGCGTGCGCGGCGGTCACCGCCCAGCGGGCCGCGGCGAGGTCGTCGGCGATGGTCACCGCACCCACGACGCCGACGGCCGCCGCCCGGTCCAGGGCGGCGGTCACGTCGGCGGCGGTCTCGGCACCGCAGGCGTCGAGATGGGTGTGGCTGTCGATCGTCGGGGCGGCGAGCGGTTCCGGCGGCTCCGGCCGGGGCCGGCGCCCGTGCGGCCCGGTGCTCGGCGCGGTGCTCACTTCCCGATCGGGGCCCACTCCGGGCCCGTCTCCCCCAGCTCCGGCGCGAGCTTGGTGAAGATCGGCGTCGGCTTGGCCAGCGGCCGCCCGACCTCGATCGGCGTCGAGCCCCAGTGCGCCTGCTCCGCGGCGTAGTCCCCGGTCAGGATCGGGTACGCCAGCCCGTCACCGAGGTCCTCGACGGTCGTCTTCTCCGGCTGCGCGGCCCACACTCCGGTGTTGCCCAGCGCCTCGTGCACCTGCTGCGCGGCGTGCGGGAGGAACGGGGTGAGCAGGGTGTTCGCGTCCTGGACGACCTGCAGCGCGGTGTGCAGGATCGTGTCCCGGCGGTCCGGGTCGTCCTTGCGCTTCCACGGCTCCTGGTCCGACAGGTACCGGTTGGCCGCCGTGACCACCCGCATCGCCTCGCCGGCCGCCTGCTTGAAGCGGTTGCGGGCGAGCAGCCCGCCGACGGTGTCGAACCCGGCGGCGGAGTACGCGAGCAGCTCGGCGTCGGCCTGCTGCGGCGCCTTCGGCTGCGGGATCGCGCCCACGTTCTTGTGCGCCATCGACACCGAGCGGTTGACGAGGTTGCCCCACTCGTTGGCCAGCTCGTTGTTGACCCGGCGGACGAACTCGTCCCAGGTGAAGTCGACGTCCTGGTTCTCCGGACCGGCGACGGCGATGTGGTAGCGCAGCGCGTCCGGCCCGAACTCGCGCAGGAAGTCTCCGACGTAGATGACGGTCCCGCGGCTGGTCGAGAACTTGGAGCCGAGCATCGTCAGGTACTCCGAGGACACGACCTCGCTGGGCAGGTCCAGCGTCCCGTAGGTCCCCGGCACGCCGCCGCGGTCGCCCTGGCCGTTGTGCCCGAGCATGATCGCCGGCCACATCACCGAGTGGAAGGTGATGTTGTCCTTGCCCATGAAGTAGAACGCCTGGGCGGCCGGATCGGTCCACCACTGCTTCCAGGCGTCCGGGTCCGGGCCGCGCCGGGCCCACTCGACCGACGCCGAGAGGTAGCCGATCACCGCGTCGAACCAGACGTAGATCTTCTTCATCGGGTTGTCCGACCAGCCGTCCAGCGGCACCGGGACGCCCCACTCCAGGTCCCGGGTGATCGCCCGCGGCTTGAGGTTCTCCGCCAGGTTGGCCGAGAACCGCAGCACGTTCGGCCGCCAGTCGGTGCGCGAGGACAGCCAGGACCCGAGCGCCTCGGAGAACGCGGGCAGGTCGAGGAAGAAGTGCTCGGTCTCGACGAACGACGGCGTCTCACCGTTGATCTTCGAGCGCGGGTTCTTCAGGTCGGCCGGGTCGAGCTGGTTGCCGCAGTTGTCGCACTGGTCGCCGCGGGCACCGTCGTAGCCGCAGATCGGGCAGGTGCCCTCGATGTAGCGGTCGGGCAGGGTCCGCCCGGTGGACGGGCTGATCGCCGCGAGCTGGGTCTTCGGGACGATGTAGCCGTTGCGGTGCAGCGAGGAGAACATGTGCTGCACGACGTCGTAGTGGTTCGACGTCGTGGTGCGGGTGAACAGGTCGTAGGACAGGCCGAGACCGCGCAGGTCGTCGGTGATGACGTCGTTGTACTTGTCGGCCAGCTGGCGCGGCGTGAGCCCCTCGGCGTCGGCCTGCACCTGGATCGGGGTGCCGTGCTCGTCGGTGCCGGAGACCATGAGCACCCGGTCCCCCGCCATCCGCCGGTACCGGGCGAAGACGTCGGAGGGCACACCGAAGCCGGAGACGTGGCCGATGTGCCGGGGGCCGTTGGCGTAGGGCCACGCCACGGCGGTCAGCACGGCGTTGTTCATGGCTCCCAGGGTATTCACCGGCGCGAACGCGTTCCGCGGCGGATCACCTCCGCTCCCCCGGGGACGGGAACGGCCCGGGGAGCGGCCGTCCGGACGGTGCCGGGCGGGCTCCCCGGGCCGGGGTGCACGGCAGCGCCTCAGGCGACCCCGCCGCGGGCCTGTGCCACCTGGTCGGCCCGGTCCTCGGCCGCCATCCGGGTCAGCTCGGCGCCGGCCTCGGGGTCCCGGGTCAGGTTCTCGCCGGACTCCGGGTCGAACACGTGGATCTTCCGCGCGTCCAGCCAGAACTCGGCCTCGCGACCCTCCCGGATCCGCGACGTCGAGTCGATCGACACGATCGCCTGGGTGCGGAGCTGGTCGGAATCCAGCTCCCGGGACAGCTCCTTGAGCTTGGCGTCGACCTCCGGCGGCGCCTCGTAGGGGATGTAGGCGTACTGCGCGTCACCCAGCCACTCGGTGACGTCGACCCGGGCGGTGAACGTCGAGCCCAGCGACCGCTTGGCCTCGTCGACCAGCGACGCGTCCTCGAAGTACTCCGGCCGGATCCCGACGAGCACCAGGTCGTGCCCGGCCAGGCGCCCGGCGCGGGCCCCGGCGATCTCGATCGGCCCGAACGGCGTCTCCAACGTGGAGCCGGAGACGGTGGCGGGCAGGAAGTTCATCGGCGGCGAGCCGATGAAGCCGGCGACGAACAGGTTCACCGGCTGCTCGTACAGCTCGCGCGGCGAGGCGACCTGCTGGATGACGCCCTTGCGCAGCACGCAGACCCGGTCGCCCAGGGTCATGGCCTCGGTCTGGTCGTGGGTGACGTAGACCGTGGTGATGCCGAGCCGCCGCTGCAGCCGGGCGATCTCGGTGCGCATCTGCCCGCGCAGCTTCGCGTCCAGGTTGGACAGCGGCTCGTCGAACAGGAACGCGTCCGCGTCGCGGACGATCGCCCGACCCATCGCGACCCGCTGGCGCTGGCCGCCGGACAGGTTCGCGGGCTTGCGGTCCAGGTGCTCGTGCAGCTCCAGCACGCTCGCCGCGTTGTTGACCTTGGTGTGGACCTCGTCGTCCGGGGTCTTGGTCAGGCGCAGCGGGAACGCGATGTTCTCGAACACCGACAGGTGCGGGTAGAGGGCGTAGTTCTGGAAGACCATCGACAGGTTCCGGTCGCGCGGGGCCTTGTCGTTGACCCGGCTCCCGCCGATGACCATGTCCCCGGAGGTGATGTCCTCCAGGCCGACGATCATCCGGAGCAGGGTCGACTTCCCGCAGCCGGACGGGCCGACGAGGATCATGAACTCGCCGTCGGCGATGTCCATGCTCACGTCGTTCACGGCCGGGTACCCGTCGCCGTAGGTCTTGACGATGTTGCGCATCTCGATCGACGCCATGGTCGTGTCCTTTCGGTTCTTCGCGGGGCGGGCCGGTCAGCCCTTGACGGCGCCGTTGGTCAGGCCGGCGACGATGCGCCGCTGGAACAGCAGGACGAGCACGACGACCGGGATCGTCACGATGACCGCGGCGGCGGCGATCGGGCCGTTCGGCGACTCGAACTGGGACGCGCCGGTGAACAGCCCCAGCGCGGCCGGGACCGGGCGGGACGCGCCGGTCGAGGTGAGCGAGATGCCGTAGGCGAAGTCGTTCCAGGCGATGAAGAAGGCGATGATCGCCGTGGTGAACACGCCGGGCGTGGCCAGCGGGACGATCACCTTGCGGAACGCCTGCCAGGTCGTCGCGCCGTCGACCTGGGCGGCCTGCTCCATCTCCCAGGGGATCTCCCGGAAGAACGCCGACAGCGTCCAGATCGAGATCGGCAGGGTCAGCGACAGGTACGGGATGATCAGCCCGGGCCAGGTGTCGTAGAGCCCGATCTGGCGCCACAGGTTGAACAGCGGCGTGACGATCGAGATCACCGGGAAGATCGCCACCGCGAGCGCGGTGGACAGGATCAGCTTCTTGCCGCGGAACTCCAGCCGGGCGATCGCGTAGGCCGCGAACATCGCCAGCACGCAGGAGATGAACGTCGCGATGATGACGATGCCGAACGAGTTCCGCAGTGCGGGCAGGAACAGCTCGGCCGCGTCACCGACCAGGATCTGGGAGTAGTTCTCCCAGGACAGCGCCGTCGGCAGGAACTGGCCGTTGGCGATGTCGTCGGCCGACTTCAGCGACAGCGACACGATCCACCCGACCGGGAACAGCGCGTAGATCACGATCGCGATGCCGGCGATGATCCACAGGGCTTTCTCGCGCAGCGACATCACTTCTCCCCTCGGGCCTGGGACAGGTCGACCTTGAAGCCCTTGATGAACAGCACGCAGATGAGCACGACGGACAGGAACAGCAGCACCGACACCGCCGAGCCGAGGCCGATCTCGACCCGCGAGATCGTCTGCCGGTAGGCCAGGAACGACACCGTCTCGGTGTTGTTCGCCCCGGCGGTCATGACGAACACCGAGTCGAAGACGCGGAACGCGTCCAGGGTGCGGAACAGCAGCGCGACCATGATCGCGGCCTTCATGTTCGGGATCGTCACCCGGCGCATCCGCTGCCACCAGGTCGCGCCGTCCACCGCGGCCGCCTCCTGCAGCACGTCGGGGACCTGGGCCAGCCCGGCGAGCAGCAGCAGCGAGATGAACGGCGTCGTCTTCCAGATCTCGGCCAGGCAGACCACGAACAGCGACGACATCGTGCCGCCGAACCAGTCGGTGTCCGCGCTGATCCCGGGCACCCAGTCGAACCAGGCGTTCACGAACCCGGAGTCCAGCGAGAACGCGTACTGCCAGGCGAACGCCGACACCACGGTGATCACCGCGTACGGGATGAGGATCGCCGCGCGCAGGATCGGGCGGATCGCCTTCAGCGCCTTGAGCATCACCAGGGCCAGCGCGAAGCCGAGCACCAGCTCGACGGCGACGGTCACCACGGTGATGAACGCCGTCACGCCGAACGAGGTCCACCAGATCTCGTCGGTGAGGATCACCAGGTAGTTGTTCAGCCCGGTGAAGGAGATCGAGTCCGGGTCGGTCAGCCGGTAGTCGAACAGCGAGTAGTAGAACGCCTGGACGATCGGGTACGCGGTGACCAGCAGCATGATGACGAACGCCGGCCCGGCCAGCATCCACCCCAGCCGCTGCTCGGCCCGCGCCCGGTCGCTGCGCCCCGTGCCCCGTCCGGGGTCGGCGGTCGCACCGCCGGACGTACCGGCCGTCGTGCCCACGGTCGTGCTCACAGCAGTTCCTCCTTGGCCAGGACCGCGCGGATCAGGTCGGCGGTCGCCGGCCCCACCGTCACCGGATCGATGCCGCCCGCCGGGTGGTAGTTGCGCTGGATCGACTCCGACACCTCGTTGTAGTAGGCGATCTGCGGACGCGGCTTCGCCTGCTGCAGGGACTGCTCGATGACCGGGGCCATCGGGAACTCCTTCAGGACCTCGGGGTCGGAGAAGACCGCCTCCTTCGCCGCCGGGTTGCCGTTGGTGAGGAAGTACTGCTTCTGGTTCTCCTCCGAGGTGATGCACTCGGTCGCGGCGTAGGCCAGGTCCGGGTGCTCGCTGAACGCGCCGACGCCGAGGTTGATCCCGCCGTACGGCGGCGCCGCCGGCCGGCCCGGATCGACCTGCGGGTACAGCGCCCAGCCGTAGTCGTCCAGGGTCGAGGCGGGCACGGTGCCGTCCTCCACCGCGCTCTTGACCTTGCCCCAGACGAACGGCCAGATCGTCGAGAACATCGCGTCGCCGCCCTGGAAGGCGGTGGCGTTCTCGTCCTCGCTCGCCGTGGAGAAGCCCGGGCCGCCGACCGCGGAGACGGCCTTCATGACCTCCGCCGCGCGCACCGCGGCCGGGCTGTCCAGTCCCAGCTCGACGGCCTCCGGCGCGTCCGGCGACGGGTTGGTGACGATCTTCCCGCCGCCGGACTCGACCAGCGCGTTCAGCCACACGGTGAGCGACTCGGCGCGGATGCCCTGGGCCGCGATCTGCGAGTCCTTGGACTGCGCCGCCGCGACGACCTGGTCCCAGGTGACCGGCTTCGTCAGGTCCAGCCCGGTGCCCTCGACCAGCGACTTGCGGTACCAGAGCAGCTGGGTGTTCGCCCAGAACGGGACCGTCACCAGTGCGCCCCGCCAGCTCGCACCCTGGACCGCGGAGTTGACGACGCCCGCGGTGGTCCGGGCGCCGACGTCGGAGGGCACCGGGGCCAGGAAGCCGGCCTCGGCGAACTCCGGGATGTAGGGCGGGTCCAGGCTCATGATGTCGATCGAGCTGTCGTTCGCCGCGAGCCGGCGCACGAGCTGCTGGCGCTGCTCGGAGGCCTGGCGCGGCAGCGTCGACACCGCGATCCGGTACTGTCCGCCGGAGGCCTCGGTGCAGGCGGCGGCGATCTCCGCCTGGCCGCCGTCGTCGGGGTTGATGTACCAGTTCAGGACCGGTGGGCCCGCCGCGGCGCCGCCGCAGCCGGCCAGACCGGCGAGGCAGGCCGCGATCACACCGGTCGCCAGCCCCCTCCTCCACCGCCTGGATGTGGTCAGCCGTCTCGTCACTGTCGAACCCCTCTGTTCGGTGAATCGGGCGAGTCGTGGTCGATGCCGTCCCCGGTCGCGGCGCGCACCGCGAACGGAGGGGCGATGCTCTCCAGTGGCCGGCGCTCGGCGTCGACGCCGAGATGGCGGGCGACGACCGCGCCCGCGCCCATGAACGCCGCGCCGACCAGCAGGCCGATCGTCAGCGAGGCGCGGTTCGGCTCGGCGGTGTCGATCAGCGCCCCGTAGAGCAGCGGGGCCGCCGAGCCCGCAGTCTGGGCCAGTGCGAAGGCGATCGCGATCGCCTTCGCTCGGACCTCCATCGGGAAGATCTCGCTCACCGTCACGTAGCCGGCGCTCGCCCCGGCCGAGGCGAAGAAGAACACCACGCACCAGGCGAGCGTCTGGGTCACCGCGGTCAGCCCGCCGAGGCCGAACAGCACGGCGCTGAGCGCGAGCAGGCCACCGGCGAGCCCGTAGCAGCGGGCGATCATCTTCCGGCGGCCGATCCGGTCGAACAGGTGACCGAGCACCAGCAGCCCGAGCAGGTTCCCGACGGCGAACGGGACGAGGTACACCGCGGTCGCGCTCGGTGCGACGTCGAAGAAGCGGACCAGCATCATCGAGTAGCTGAAGAACACCGCGTTGTAGAGGAACGACTGGCTGATCATCAGCGTCGCGCCGAGCACACAGCGCCGGGGGTAGATGCCGGACCAGCAGCCGGACCGTGCCGCGGTAGGTGTCCACGGGTGTGGGCCGGATCGGGATGGCGAGCCGCTCGTCGACCGGGGCGAGGTCCCGGTGGGCACCGGCCTCGCGCTCGATCCGGGCGATCGCGTCCTCCGCGGCGCCGGACCGGCCGCGGATGATCAGCCAGCGCGGGCTCTCCGGCAGGTTCCGGCGCAGGAACCACAGCCCCAGCGCCAGCACCGGGCCGACCAGCAGCGCGATCCGCCAGTCCCAGCCCGGGTCGATGGCACCGGACAGCAGCGGGATCTGGACCAGCGCGGCCAGCGCCGCCCCCGCCCAGTAGACGCCGTTGACCAGGATGCCGACCCGGCCCCGGTACACGGCGGGGATCAGCTCGTCGAGCGCGGAGTTGATGGCCGCGTACTCGCCGCCGATCCCGGCCCCGGCGACGAACCGGGTGAGCAGGAGCAGCCAGACCGCCGCCGGCCCGGTGCCCGCGACGAGCGCGGTGAGCGCGCTGCCCGCGAAGTAGACCGTCAGTGTCCAGATGAACAGCCGGCGGCGCCCCCACTTGTCCGCGAGCATCCCGAACAGCAGCGCGCCGAACACCTCACCGAGCAGGTAGGACGTCGCCAGCAGCCCGACGACGGTGGGCGAGATCCCGAACCGCCCGGCCTCGCCGAGCAGCGGGCCGATGTTCGACGCCACCGTGATCTCGAACCCGTTGAGCACCCAGCAGGCGCCCAGTGCGACCACGAGCCGGGTGTGGAACGGCGACCAGGTCAGCCGGTCGAGCCGGGCCGGGATCGTACTGCGCACCGTCGGACCGGCCGGGCCAGCCGGACCGGGGTGCCCGGCCGCCGCGGTCATCGCCCGTACCCGGCCGCGACCGGGCCGGCCGGGATCTCGGCGGCGGCCAGCGCCCGGCGCACGACGCCCCGCCAGCCGAGCACGCCGTCCGGGATCTCGGCGACCAGCACCGCGCGGATCGCCGCCCGCGCCACCGCGGTCCGGCCCCACCCGCACGCCACGACGACCGTCGACCCGACCAGCGAGCGGAACGGGCCGCGCACCCGCCGGACCGCGCGGACGCTCGCGACCCGGTGCAGCCGGTCCATCGCCCGCACGACCTCGGCGCAGCGGCGCACCACCCCGGGCAGCAGCCGGGCCGTCCGGTCCCGCAGCTCCTCGACGGCCAGCACCAGCGCCGCGGCGCCCGGGTCGGGATCGTGTACCGGCAGGGTCGGGGCCAGCGCGACCATCCGGCCGAGCGCGGCGGTCACCCGCGCCGCGGTCTCCCGCGCCGCCCCGGGATCGGCGGAGCGGATCGTCCGCCAGTCCGCGCGGCCCGGTGCCTCCGCGCAGCTGCCGAGGAATCCGGGGATCCCGGCGCTGCCGCCGCGCAGCCGGTCGGCCAGCGCAGCGAGATCGTCGCGGGCCACGCCGACCCCCGCGCCCAGTCCCTCGCGGAGCACCCGGCTGGGCTCGCCGGCCGGGTCCCCGGCCCCGGTCCCCGGCCCGGTGGCCGACCGCAGGACGGCGGCGACCGTGTCCAGCCCGGCGGCGACCCGGTCCAGCTCGGCGACCGACCGGTCCAGCTCGGCGCCGGAGCGGAGCAGCTCCGCGGACCAGGCACCCACGGTCGGGGGCACCCGCCACGGGACCAGGCCCCGGCCGTCGAGCGCCTCGAGGTGCCAGCGGAGCACCGCCACCGCCGGGACGACGAACAGCACGACGACGAGCCCGACGTCGGCCGCTGCGGGCCGGGCCAGCAGGATCCAGCCCAGCAGCCCGCCGAGCACGACGCCCAGGCCGACCGCCCGCAGCACGGCCAGCCGGCGGGTCCGGCGGATCTGGGCGCGGGCGGTCACCACGGCCACCACCCGGTCGACGTCGATCCCCGGACCGGGTCCCGCGCCGGTTCCCGGGCCGGGCCGGACGACCGTCCGGGCCGACGCGAACAGGGCGTCCAGCGGGTCCGGCGGGCTCTGCTCGTCACGCACGGTGTCCTCCGGTGAACTCGGCGAGCTGCACCCGCAGCGCGGCCAGCGCCCTGGACAGCGACTGGCGCACCGCGTCCGTGCTCACCCCCAGGTCGGCGGCGGTGTCGGCGATCGACCGGTCGAGCAGCTTCACCAGCACCACGACCTCGCGCTGGCGGCCGGGCAGCGCGTCGATCGCCCGCTGCAGGGCGTCCATCGCGCGGCTCTCCGGCGCGCCGGTGAGCCCGGTCGTCCCGTCGGCCCGGTCGTCCCACGCCGTGTGGTCGACGCGCTGGGCGAGATCGTTGAGCCGGTCGTTGCCCCGCTTGGGGCGGCGCAGGTCGCGGGCCTTGTTGTGGATGATGCCGCGCATGTAGGCCCCCGGGCTGCGGCGGACGTCCTCGGAGAGCCGGGGCCAGATCCGGCTCAGCCCCAGGCACGCCTCCTGGAAGACGTCGTCCGCGGCGCTCTCCGGCAGGCGCAGCGCGAAGCAGTACGCCCGGCTGGCCGCGACCAGCTCGTCCTTGTCGGCGATCACGAACTCCTGCCAGCTCGGGTGGACCGGCCCGGCCGGCGCCGCCTCCGGCTCGGCCGGCGCCACGGGCACCGGTACGGCGTCCGCGCCAGGGCTGCGGGCAGCGTCACGCAGCCCCGGGCGCGACACGCCCCGGGGACGCAGGAACGACACCATCGGCAACCCCAACGCCGGACCTCCCTGTCACGGCCGGCGGGGCTGGAGCGGATCCGTCACCGTCGCTGGGCCGTCACCCGTGTACTCCCGCACGAGGCGACGATTGTGACGCCGTTCTCCATGATTTTCTCTTCACGTTTTCGTGAAGGGTCCACGGCGGCGGCCGCTTCACCCCAGCGCGCGGTCCAGGTTGATCGCCGAACTGATCAGCGACAGGTGGGTGAACGCCTGCGGGAAGTTCCCCAGCTGCTCACCGGTCAGGCCGATCTCCGGCCGAGCCGCAGCTCCGGGCCCGGGACCTTGGCGCGCACGTCGAGCTCGGCGCTCGGGGTCTCGGCCAGCTCCAGGACGAGCTCGGTCGGCGGGTCACCCGCCTCCCCGCTGCCCCCGCCGTTCCCACTGCTCCCACTGCCCTGCCCGAACACCGACGGCGACGGCTCGGCGAACCCGATCGTCACGGTGCCGCGGGTCGCGCCCATCGCCTTGCCGGTCCGCAGCAGGAACGGGACGCCGGACCAGCGCTCGTTGTCGATCCGGGCCTCGAGCGCGACGAACGTCTCGACCCGGGAGTCGTCGGCGACGCCGTCCTCGTCGCGGTAGCCGGCGTACTGCCCGAAGACGACACGCTGCGGGTCCAGCGGCGCCGCGGCGTCGAACACCGCGGCCTTCACCTCGTGCAGCGCGTCCGGGGTCAGTTCCGCGGGCGGTTCCAGCGCGACGAAGCCGAGGATCTGGAACAGGTGGGTGGAGATCATGTCCCGGAACGTGCCGGTGGACTCCATGAACGACGCGCGGCCCTCGATCCCGATCTCCTCGGGCACGTCGATCTGCACGTAGCGGACGTGCCCGGCGTTCCAGACCGGCTCGAACAGGCCGTTGGCGAACCGGAGCGCGAGGATGTTCTGCACCGACTCCTTGCCGAGGAAGTGGTCGATCCGGAAGATGTCGGCCTCGGCGTAGACCTCGCGCAGCCCGGCGTTGAGCTCCTTCGCCGACGCCAGGTCGGTGCCGAACGGCTTCTCCACCACCAGGCGCGAGCGGTCGGCGATCCCGGTCCGGCCGAGCATGGCGACCATGTCCGGCATCGCCTCGGGCGGGACGGACAGGTAGACGAGCCGGCGCACGGTGTCCTCCCCGCCGCCGTCGTCCCCACCCAGCTCCTGCTCCGCCTGCCGGACCGCGTCGGCCAGGTCGGTGCCGTCGTCGGCGTCGGACACGACGAACGACAGTGTCGGTGCGAGGCCGTCCCAGCCCGTCGTGTCCTCGAGCGCGTCCCGGATGCGGTCGCGGAACTCGTCGTCGGTGCCCGGGGAGTGCCGTCCGGATCCGATGATCCGCAGCTCCGTGGGGAGCAGGCCGGCGTTGTGCAGGCGCAGCAGCCCCGGGAAGAGCTTGCGCAGCGCGAGGTCGCCGGTGGCGCCGAAGAGCACGACGACGTACGGGGGCAGAGACATGATCGTCCGTACCCGGGGTCCGGGCGGTCGAACCGGCGCGGCCGGGTTCGTCGTGGCAGGGCGTACCGTTGCACGGGTGAACGTCGACGTGACTCCGCTGCCCGGGATCGGGGTGCGGAAGGAGATCGAGCTGCGCAACGGGCGCCGGATCGGCGTCATCGCCAAACGGGACGGGAAGATCGACCTGATCCTGTCCCGGGCCGACGATCCGGACGCCTGTGTCGCCGAGCTGCCGCTGACCACCGAGGAGGCCGGCGCGCTGGCGAACCTGCTCGGCGCCCCGCAACTGGTCAACCAGCTCAACGACGAGCACGCGGACCTCCCGGGCATCACCACCCGCAAGCTGCCGCTCAAGCACAACAGCCCGTACGACGCGCGCCCGCTCGGCGACACCGCGCTGCGCACCCGCACCCAGGTGTCGGTGGTCGCGGTGATGCGCGCCGGGCAGGTGCACCCGTCGCCGACCCCGGACTTCGTGCTCGCCGCCGGTGACATCGTCATCGCGGTCGGGACGACGGAGAAGCTCGAGCAGGCCGCCACGATCCTCGCGCGCGGCTGAGCGGCCTTGGACCACACCGCGCTCGAACTGCTCGAACTCGGGGCCGTCTTCTTCGGCCTCGGGCTGCTCGGCCGGCTCGCCCAGAAGATCGGGCTGTCACCGATCCCGCTGTACCTGCTCGGCGGGCTCGCCTTCGGTTCCGGCGGGATCTTCCCGCTCGGCGACATCGGCGACTTCACCTCGCTGGCCGGGGAGGTCGGCGTCGTCCTGCTGCTCCTGCTGCTCGGGCTGGAGTACTCCGCGGCCGAGCTGATGACCGGACTGCGCCGGTCCTGGACGGCCGGGCTGCTCGACATCGTGCTCAACGCCGCGCCCGGCGTCGCGGTGGCGCTGATCCTCGGCTGGGGCCCCGTCGGGGCCATGGTGATGGGCGGCGTCACCTACATCTCCTCGTCCGGGATCGTCGCCAAGGTGCTGTCCGACCTGGGTCGGCTCGGTAACCGGGAGACCCCGGTGATCTTGTCGATACTGGTGTTCGAGGACCTCGTGATGGCCCTCTACCTGCCGATCCTCACCGCGCTGCTGCTCGGCGTGACGCTCTGGGGCGGGATCAGCGCCGTCGCGATCTCGCTCGGCGTGATCGCGGTCGTGCTGGTCGTGGCGCTGCGGTACGGGCGGTTCGTCTCGGCGATCGTCGACTCCGACGACCGCGAGGTCTTCCTGCTCAAGATCCTCGGCGCCGCGCTGCTGGTCGCCGGGTTCGCCCAGGCCATGCAGGTCTCCGCGGCCGTCGGTGCGTTCCTGCTCGGGATCGCGGTGTCCGGCTCGACCGCGGAGAACGCCACGAAGCTCCTCGAACCGCTGCGCGACCTGTTCGCCGCCGTGTTCTTCGTGGTCTTCGGCCTCTCCACCGACCCGAAGGCGATCCCGCCGGTGCTCGGGTGGGCGCTCGTCCTGGCCCTGGCGACGACGCTCACGAAGTTCGCCACCGGCTGGTGGGCCGCGAAGCAGGCCGGGATCGCCCGGATGGGCCGGGCCCGGGCCGGTGCGGCGCTCGTCGCGCGCGGTGAGTTCTCGATCGTGATCGCCGGGCTGGCCGTCGGCTACGCCGCGGTGCCGGCCGAGCTGTCCGCGCTGGCGACGGCCTACGTACTGATCATGGCGGTGCTCGGCCCCATCGCCGCCCGCTACGTCGAGCCCGTGGTGCGGGCGGTGCCGAGCCGCGCGAGATCCGCCGTCACGGCCTGACCCGCCCCGTCAGTCCCGGGCCGCGAGCGTCGCGTTGTACAGCTCCCGCTTCGGCACCCCGGCGGCCCCGGCGACGGCGGCGACGGCGTCCTTGAGGCGTTCGCCGTCGTCGGTGCGTTCACGGACGGCGGCGACGAGGCTCTCCACCGGGGGTGCCGCCCGCTCCTCCGCGCCGGCCAGCACGACCGTCACCTCGCCCAGGACGTCGCCGGAGGACGCCCACGCGGCCAGTTCCGCGAGCGTCCCCCGCACGACCTGCTCGTAGGTCTTCGTCAGCTCCCGGCAGACCGCGGCCCTGCGGTCGGGGCCCAGCACCGCGACGGCGTCGTCGAGCAGGTCGGCGGTCCGCCGGGGCGACTCGAACACGACGATCGCCCGTCGCTCGTCGCGCAGGGTCTCCAGCCAGCGGCGGCGCTCGCCGGACCGGCGCGGCGGGAAACCGTCGAAGCAGAAGCGCTCGACCGGCAGCCCGGACAGGACCAGCGCCGTCGTCACCGCGGACGGGCCGGGGACGCAGGTCACCGGCAGGTCCTCGGCGGCGGCCGCGGCCACCAGGCGGTACCCGGGGTCGGAGACCGCGGGCATCCCGGCGTCGCTCACGACGAGCACCGTCGACCCGTCCCGCACCGCGGCGAGCAGGCCGGGCAGGCGCTCGGCCTCGACCGCGTCGTAGTGGCTCACGATCTTGCCGGTCCAGGTGACGCCGAGCGCCCCGGCGAGCGTGCGGAAGCGGCGGGTGTCCTCGGCCGCGATCACGTCGGCGGTACCGATGAGCTCGCACAACCGGGGCGATGCGTCCCGGGGGTCACCCAGCGGGGTTGCGGCGAGGACCAGACGGCCGGAGGCGGGAGCGGGCGACACGGGGTCCAGCCTACGATCGACGGTGATGGCCACCTCGACCGCCGACGCCGGGAGCCGGGTCGCCGGTGCGGCGCCGGAACCAGGCCTGGCTCCGCGCGGGACCCCACCGCCGTTGCGCCGCGCCGATCCCGGCCCGGCCGCCCGGCTCGGCGTCCCGCCACCGACCGACCGGTTGCGCGGCTGGCTGGTCACCGCGGCCGTCGTGCTCCTCGCCGCCGCGCTGCGGTTCTACGACCTGGGCGAACCCACCGACCGCGGCACCCCGGTCTTCGACGAGAAGCACTACGTGCCGCAGGCCTGGGAGATGGTCCGCAACGGCGGTATCGAGAACAACCCCGGCTACGAACGTGTCGTCCACCCGCCGCTGGCCAAGCAGCTCATCGCGCTGGGCCAGCTGATCTTCGGCTACGACGGCGTCGGCTGGCGGATCTCGGTCGCGGTCGCCGGGGTGCTGACGGTCCTGTTCGTCGTCCGGGCCGGACGGCGCCTCACCCGGTCGACCGCGCTGGGCGGGCTCGCCGGCGTCCTGCTGATCACCGACGGTCTGTCCCACGTGCAGTCCCGGATGGGGATGCTCGACGCGTTCCACCCGCTGTTCGTGACCGCGGCCTTCGCCGCGCTGCTCTGCGACCGGGACGACGTGCGCGCCCGGATGGCCCGGGTGATCGCCGAGGGACGGGTCCGGGACCATCCGTTCGGTCCCCGCTGGGGGGTGCGCTGGTGGCGGCTGGTCGCCGGCGTCTGCCTGGGGCTCGCCTGCGCGGTGAAGTGGAACGGCTCGTTCTACGTGGCCGCGTTCGGCCTGCTCTGCGTGCTGTGGGACGTCTCCCTGCGCCGCCGGGCCGGGGTCGCGCGGCCGTGGGCCGGCACCGCCGTCCGGGATCTCGCACCCGCGCTGTGGGCGCTCGCGCTGGTGCCGGTGCTGACCTACGTGTCGTCCTGGTGGGCCTGGTTCGGCAGCGAGAACGGGGTCGACCGCCACCAGGTCGGGCGCGAGATCGGCAGCGGCGGGCCGTTCTCCTGGCTCCCCGACGCCCTGCGGTCGCTCTGGTACTACCACGGCGAGGCCCTGACGTTCCATTCCAACCTCACGACCGCATCGGCCGGGCGGCACCCGTGGGAGTCGAAGCCGTGGACCTGGCCGATGGGCCTGCGTCCGATGCTCTACCACTACTCCGACTCCGCGACCGGGTGCGGCGCGGACGACTGCGTCTCCGCGGTGATGCTGATCGGCACGCCGGCCCTGTGGTGGGCGTCGATCCCGGTGCTGCTGTGGGGCCTGTGGCGGGCCGTCACCCGGCTGGACTGGCGGTGGACGGCCGTGCTGGTCGGCTACGGCGCCGGGTTCCTGCCCTGGTTCACCAACCTCGACCGGCAGATGTACTTCTTCTACATGATGCCGGTGGCCCCGTTCCTGGTGCTGGCGACGACGCTCGCCATGGGACGGATGCTCGGCCACGCCGGACAGTCCGAGGTCCGGCTCCGGGCCGGGCGGCTCGTCGTCTCGGGATGGGTGGCGCTGATCCTGGTCAACTTCGTCTGGCTGTGGCCGATCCTGGTCGGTGACCCGATCACCGCGGCGCACTGGCAGGCCGAGCTCTGGCTGCCGTCGTGGCGGTAGACGCCGTCGTCGCCGGGTCGGGGCCGAACGGGCTCGCCGCCGCGATCACCCTGGCCCGGGCCGGGCTCCGGGTCCGGGTGTACGAGGCCGCCGACACCCCGGGCGGCGGTCTGCGCAGCACCCACGCCGACGGCTGGACGCACGACGTGTGCTCGACCGTCCAGGCGCTCGCGCTCGTCTCCCCGTTCTTCCGGACCCTCGACCTCGACGCGCTCGGCGTCAGGATGCGGCATCCGCGGATCGCGTTCGCGCACCCGCTCGACGGCGGGCGGGCCGCCGTCGCACACCGCTCGGTCGCCCGTACCGCCGCCGGTCTGGGCGCCGACGGTCCCGCCTGGGAACGGCTGCTGGGCCCGCTCGCCGACGCCGGCCCGGCGCTGTGGCCGGAGGTGCTGGGGAACCTGCGCCGGGTCCCGCGCCACCCGTTGACGCTGGCCCGGTTCGGGCTGCCCGGCCTGCTCGGGGTCCGGGCGCTGGCCCGTACGGCGTTGCGCACCGACGAGGCCCGCGCGCTGTTCGCCGGGGCCGGGGCGCACGCCCTGCGCCGGTTGGACGCACCGCTGTCGTCCGCGTTCGGGCTGGCCCTGGTCGCGTCCGCGCACGCCGTGGGCTGGCCGGTCGTGGAGGGCGGCTCGGGGATGCTCGCCGGGGCGCTCGTCCGCGAGCTGGAACGGCTCGGCGGGGAGGTCGAGACCGGGCACCGGGTGTCCACGCTCGCCGAGCTGCCCGCGCGGCGCCTCACCCTGCTCGACGTGACCCCGGCCCAGCTGCTGCGGATGGCGGAGTTCCCCGCCGGTTACGCCCGTTCGCTGGCCGCGCACCGCTACGGCCCCGGCGTCTGCAAGGTCGACTACGAGCTGTCCGGGCCGGTGCCCTGGACCAACCCGGACTGCCGCGACGCCGGGACCCTGCACCTGGGCGGGACGCTCGACGAGATCGCCCGTTCCGAGGCCGACGCCGAGGCCGGCCGGCACCCGGACGCGCCGTACGTGCTCGCAGTGCAGGCCGGCGTCGCCGATCCCACCCGGGCCCCGGCCGGCAAGCACACCCTCTGGACCTACTGCCACGTCCCGCACGGGTCGGACCGCGACATGAGCCCGGCGATCGACCGTCAGGTCGAGCGGTTCGCGCCCGGCTTCCGTGACCTGGTCGAACGGCGCATCGTGCGGACCGCGAGCGATTATCATCAGTACAACGAGAACTACGTCGGCGGTGCCATCAACGGCGGCATGGCCGGTCCGTGGTCCGCGGTGCTCGGACCGGTGCCCCGGTGGTCGCGGTACGCCACCCCGCTCGACGGGGTGTACCTCTGTTCGGCCTCGACCGCACCGGGCGGTGGGGTGCACGGGATGGCGGGGTACCTCGCGGCGTCCGAGGCGCTCGCCGGGCTCGGTGCGACGCCGGCCCCACCCGGGTGATCCGGGAGGGGCCGGTGCGTCGATCGTGGAGGGCACTCACGGGCGTCCGCCGGTCACCACCCGGTTGTGGTCCATCGCCATCCCGACCCAGGACGACAGCTGCTCGTCGCCGCCGACCGAGTCGGCCGAGACTTCGATCCAGCCCGGCCCCATGTCGCGGCCCGGCCCCATCTCCGCCTGCATCGCACCCGGCCGGCTCAGCAGTTCGTCGTGCCGATCGGCATCGACGCGCACGAGGAGACCGCCGTCCCTGAGGGCACTGACGATCATCTTCTCGTTGACCATCACCGATCTGCCGCCGAACATCGACACCTCGCGCACCACCGGCTCCTCGGCGATCAGGGCGCGGACGCGTTCGACGAGCTCGGCCTGCTCCGGAGTCACGGCGTGCTCCCGTCTCAGCCCTGCTCGGGCGGGCCGTAGGAGAGCCGGTCGAAGATCAGCACGCTCTCGGCGATCTTCCCCTCTCTGACGGTGAAGAACTCGGCGGCCGGGGTGGTGGAGGTCGCGGCGGTCTGCGGGTAGTAGAACAGCGCGACGTGCGCCCCGTCGGAGAACTCGGCGATGTCGCCGATCCCGGTGAGCATCGGGGCGAAGCCGCCGATGAACTCCCGGTAGACGTCCTTGCCGTTCAGGTCGACGCCGGGAGCGCGGCAGGTGATGTCGTCGGAGACGTGACCCATCGCCGCGTCGATGTCGCCGCTCGTCCACGCGTGGTGATACTTCTTCACCACGTCGTACCCGGTGTCCTGACTCATGGGACCTCCTCGGTTCGTGCCGCGTACGCGGCGGTGCTTACTCAGTCCGGGAGCGGCCGCCAGCCGTCGGGCCCGGCGTCACCACCGGCGCCGGCGATGGCGAGACGGGGGAGGAAGTTCGCCCACCCGTCGGCGTGGCCGCGCACTGCCGTGTCGGGCAGATCGGAGTGGCAGAGCTCGACCCTGGTACCGCCGCCGATCGGTGTCAGCCGGAACTCGACCGTCGACGCGCCCGCGGGCAGCTCCTCGCTGCCGGCGAAACCCCAGCTCATCACGACGCGGTTCGGCGGCTCGACGTGCACGTACTCGCCCCGCACCGGGTGACCGGCGACATCGACCGCGAACCTCCCGCCCGGTGTCGGATCGAGATCCTCGTACCGCCCCATCCACGCGGTCATGCCGTCGTCGGTGGTCAGGTACCTGAACACGGTCTCCGGCGGAGCCGCGATGTCGATGGAGTCTCGGAACTCAGCCATGATCCCGCGCCTCGTTCGACTCGATCGCGGTCTTGAGGTCGGCCAGCTTTCCCGGCCAGAAGCCGTCCAGGTACGAGCGCACCGCGGCCAGACCGTCGGTGTCGACGGCGAACAGGTGGCGGGTGCCCTCGCGGGTGCCGGTCACGAGCCCTGCCTTGCGGAGCACTCCGAGGTGGTGCGAGGTCGTCTGTTGCGACAGGCCGAGTTGCTCCGCGATCGCCCCGACCGGCTGTGGGTCGGAGCGGATCGAGCGCAGGATCGAGCGCCGGTTCCCGTCGGCCAGCGCACGCAGCGCCAGATCGAGATCCGCTACGGCCTCGGTACCCATCGTCAGCCTCCTCGCCCGGCCACCCACCTTAGAACAAGTACCTGTTTGTACTCAAGTTCATGGGTATAGCTGAGGGCGCCCAGCCGACCGATGTAGAGCATGGGCACGACGACAGGAACGACGTAGGGGGCCACACCACATCTCTCGATGTGGTGTGGCCCCCTACGTCACCATGGGTGGAGCTGAGGGGAATCGAACCCCTGACCTTCTCGATGCGAACGAGACGCGCTACCAACTGCGCTACAGCCCCGCGGTCCGCCCTCTCGGGCTGACCTGGAGAACCCTAACAGACCTCTATTCGCCGACCGCACGGCGGTGGGGGGTCCGGTCGTCGAGGACGTCCGGCTCCTCCTCGGCTCCGATGTCGACCAGTGACGTCCCGTCCGGGACCGGCGGCGGCGGGGTCACGTCCAGCCGCGGCAGCGAGGACTCGTGCTCGTCCGAGCCGGACCCGTCCACGGTGCGACGACGGGCGGGCAGCACCCCGAGCGGTTCCCCGCAGCCGCGTACCCGGGTGGGCTCGCCGTCGTCGGCGGTCCAGTCGCTGTCGTCGGCCTCGTCCACGGCGGTGGCCCGCCCGTCGCGATCCTCGACGGGCTCGTCCGCCGGATCGTCCAGGTCGTCGGGCCGGTCGCCCGCCACCGGACGCCGACGCTCGGTCAACCGCGCGGCCCGGCGGGTGCGGATCGACTCCTCGATCCGGACCTGCCTGCGCAGGTAACCGAGGTAGCCGACCAGTCCCGCGCCGAGCACACCGGCGACCCACCAGAAGATCGTCGACACCAGCAGCGCGGTGACCCCCGCCGCCACCAGCAGCACCAGCAGGGCGAGCACCACCCGCTGGCGGAACGCGTACTTGGCGTGTGCGGCCGCCGCCGCGGCGTCGGGGTCGAACCCCCCGCGGCCGGGCCGGTAGCGGATCGGGGGGTGCTCGTCGAGATCGTCCTCGGCGTCGGCATCGAGGTCGGCATCGGCATCGAGCTCCGCGTCGGTGCCGGCGTCGAGATCCGGGTCCGTGTCGAGGTCCGTGTCGACGTCCGTGTCCACGTCGGCGTCCCGGTCGGTGCCGGTCGGTGCCTCGGTACCGGCCCGGCCGTCGGCGGGTCCGGTACCGACGCCGCGGTCACGACCGGCGGCGCCTCCGGCCGTGCGGGTGAACGACGTGCCGGGCTCCTCGTCGTCGGCGAGGTCGGTGTCGGTCCCGCCGTCGTCCACGGAGGTCCCGGGGTCCCGGCGGCCGGACCAGGGGTCGCGCTCCCGCTCCGGCCGCCGTCGGTCACCGTGGCGCGCCGTGCCCGCGCCGCCCGTGGGCTCGTCGCCGCGGTCGTCGTCCACGTGGTCACCCACATGGTCGTCGAGATCGTCGTCGAGGCCGTGCACCCGGCCGTCGTCGTCGATCTCCGCGTCGAACTCGAACTCGTCCGCAGGGTCACCGAGACGCTCACCGGCGCGCTCCCGCGGGCCCGGGAGATCGTCCCGGGCCTCGACCAGCTCGCCGACGGTGTTCGGACCGGATCGCTCCATCACGCCAACCTCCGGGTATCGGTGCCGCATCGGACGCTCGAGCACCCGCCCGGACAGCAGCGCCGGACTCAGCCGGGCCACCTCCTGCTGGCGCCGTGCGACGGTCGGCACCAGGATGAGCAGCCACAGCACGACCAGACCCACGAAGATCAGAGAGCTGGGCACGGGCTGCCTCCTCCCCGACCGGCGCAGTCCACCCGGTGAACGGCCCCGACCCGTCCACCACCGATCACCATAAGAGGACGGGGCACCCGGACCCGGCCGCGACGCGCCGTCGTCCCCCGGTCGGTCCGTACGGGAACCGCGGACCTCAGGCGCGCGCGGCCCGCCCGGCCCGCACCAGCCGTCCGACGAACCCGCCGGGCGGGGTCTCCTCGGCGGTCACCGCGAAGGCGTAGTGGTCGCGCCAGGCGCCGTCGACGTCCAGGTACCGGCGCAGCAGGCCCTCCCGCCGGAACCCGAGCCGGGCCAGCACCGCGATGCTCGCCGCGTTCTCCGGGCGCACGGTGGCCTCCACCCGGTGCAGGTGCACCGGTCCGAAGCAATGGTCGAGCACCAGGGCGACCGCCGCCGTCGTGATCCCGCGCCCGCCGAGCCGGGAGTCGATCCAGTAGCCGACGTAGGCCGACAGCAGCGGCTCCCGCACGACGTTGCCGATCATCACGTGCCCGCCGAGGCGTCCGTCGACGGTGATCGCGAACGGCAGCGACAGCCCGCGCCGGGCCGACGAGCGCAGCAGGTACCAGCGGCTCGGCCAGTCCGCCGCGGCGTTGCGGCGGGCCCAGCCCCCGTACGTCGTCGGCTCCCACGGCCGCAGGTGGCTCTCGTCGCGCACCCGGATCCGGGACCACTCGGTGCCGTCCCGCAACCGGACCGGCCGGAGCCCGATCTCGTGGTCACGGACCCGCAGCGGTCCCGGACGCGCCGGCCAGCCCGGATGGCTGCCGGGCGGTTCCGGGACGGACTGCGGCGGCACCGGTGCTCAGCCGCGGCCGCGGGCCACGAGCTCGATCTGCTCGCCGACGGTCAGCTCCGTGACGTCCTCCCCGACGACCGCCAGCGCGTTCGCCTCGGCGAGGACCGCGAGCAGGTGGCTGCCCGAGGAGCCGAGCGGCTGGGCGAGCAGCTCGCCGCCGTCGTCCTCACGCAGCAGCCGGGACGGGATGTAGGAGCGCCGACCGACCGGTGAGGAGACGGGCGAGGTCAGCCGGGCCGTCCAGGACCGGCGGCGCGGTTCCTGCCCCAGCGCCAGCCGGATCAGCGGACGCACGAAGACCTCGAACAGGACGAGCGCGGTCGCCGGGTGCGAGGGGACCAGGAAGACCGGGACGGCGTCCGCGCCGAGCCGACCGTAGCCCTGGGCCGAGCCGGGGTGCATCGCGATCCGGGTGGCGTCGATCCCGCCGAGGTCGGACAGCCCGCTGGTCGCCTCGGCCATCGTCGCGCCGCCGCCCGCACCGCAGATCACGATGATCTCGCTGGCCGGCAGCAGGTCCTCCACCGCGCCGCGGATCTCGGTCCCGCTGCCCCCGACGGTGCGGGGCCGGTTCGTCTCGGCACCCGCCTCGCGGGCGGCGGCGACGACGGCGTGCGAGCAGACGTCGGCCACCTGCCCGGACGACGCCGACCGGCTGACCTCGACCAGCTCGTCGCCCACCGAGACGACCGAGACGCGCGGCCGCGGGTGCACGAGCAGCTTGTCCCGGCCCGCCGCCGCGAGCATCGCGACCTGCGCGGACCCGACGATGTCGCCCTCCCGCACGGCCACGTCGCCGGACTGCACGTCCTCACCCACCCGGCGCACGAACCCGCCGGACGGCACGCTGCGGTGCACCGACAGCCGGGCCGACCCGGAGTCGGTCCAGGCCGCCGGGGCCACCGCGTCGGCGAGGGTGGGCAACGGGGCTCCCGCCGCGACCCGGACCGCCTGGCCCGGCTGCAGCCGCAGCGGCTGCCGGGACCCGGCGGAGATCTCCCCGACGACCGGGACGGTCATCGGCGAGATCTGGGTGGCGCCCGCGACGTCGACGCTGCGGACCGCGTACCCGTCGACGGCGGCCTGGTCGAAGACCGGGAGCGGGCGGCCCGCGACGACCTCCTCGGCGCTGCGCAGGCCCTGTGCGTCGGCGACGGCGACCCGGACCGGTGCCGGGCGGACCGCGACGTCGAGGATCCGGTTCAGGTGCTCGGTGACCGTGCGCACGTCAGTCCTTCAACCGGTCGGTCAGCCAGCCGCGCAGGCTCTCGCCGTACTCGGGATGGTCGAGCATGTGGTCCACGTACGCCCGTGCGTAGCCGGCCGGGTTGCCCAGGTCGTGCCGCCCGCCACGGTGGACGACGACGTGCACCGGGTGCCCCTCCCGGATCAGCAGCGCGACGGCGTCGGTCAGCTGCAGCTCGCCGCCCGCCCCGGGGGTGATCCGCTCCAGGGCGTCGAAGATCGCCCGGTCGAGCAGGTAGCGGCCGGCGGCCGCGAACGTCGACGGCGCCTCGTCGGGCGCCGGCTTCTCCACCATGCCGTGGACCTGCTTGACGTCGTCGTCGCCGGTGTCGGAGACCTCGAACACGCCGTAGGCCGAGATCTCCTCGCGTGGCACGTCGAAGGCGCACAGGACGCTCCCGCCGTACTCGGCCCGGACCTGCGCCATGCGGGCGAGCACCCCGGTCGGCAGGACCAGGTCGTCGGGCAGCAGGACGGCGACGGCCGTCTCGTCGTCGGCCAGTGCCGGGCCGGCCTGGGCCACGGCGTGCCCCAGGCCCTTGGGCTCGTGCTGGTACACCGAGTCGACCGCGAGGAGGCCGGGCGCGCGGCGGACGCGCTGCGCCAGCTCGCCCTTGCCCCGGCCCTCCAGGGTCGTGACCAGCTCGTCGTCCGGCCGGAAGTACGCGGCCACCGACTCCTTGCCCGGTGAGGTGACGATCAGGAGCCGCTCCGCACCCGCCTGGGCGGCCTCGGCCGCGACGAGCTCGATGCCCGGTGTGTCGACGACGGGGAGCAGTTCCTTCGGCACGGCCTTGGTGGTCGGCAGGAACCTGGTGCCGAGACCGGCCGCCGGCACCACGGCGGTGCGGAACGCCGCGGTCGTGCTGGAGGTCTGCGCGCTCATGGTCGGCGAGCCTAGCCACAGCACTAGCCTGGGGCGGTGACGGCTCGCGCGGAGGCAACCGATGAGATCGTCCCCTGATCAGGGCGGGCGACCCGGCGCCGGGAAGATCGGCCTGCGCCGCCGGCTGCTCGACGCCCGTGCCGCACGGTCTCCCGAGGACCGCGCCGCGACCACCGTGGAGCTGGCGAACCATGTGATCTCCCTCGCATCCGGCGGTACCGGTCCGGTCGGCTGCTACCTCCCGACGGGCTCCGAGCCCGGCGCCGCGGGATCGGGGTCCGTGACCGTGGCGGACCTGCTGCTCGACGCCGGCCACGAGGTGCTCGTGCCCGTGGTCCCGGCCGAGCCGGAACCGCTCGACTGGGCCCGCCACACCGGCCCCGGCGGACCGGTCCGGGGCCCGCTGGGGGTCCCCGAGCCCACCGGCGACCGGCTCGGTGCCGACGCCGTCCGGCAGGTACGGCTGCTGCTGGTGCCCGCGCTCGCCGTGGACCGTCGCGGCCGGCGGCTCGGCCGCGGCGGCGGCTACTACGACCGCACCCTGCCGCTCCTCGGCACGGGTACGACCACCGCCGCGCTCCTGCACGACGACGAGTTCCTCGACGAGGTCCCCGCCGAGCCGCACGACGCGCCCGTCGGCGCGGTGGTCCTGCCCCGCGCCGGAACCGTGCGGCTCCCCGTCCCCGCGTCCACCCGGGAACGCACCTGACCGCACGGACGGGTCGGGCCCCACCGACGGGCGGAGTATGCTGGCACTCGCAGTGTGGGAGTGCCAGCTGCGCGAGTGCCCGACGGCTGCCCGGAGGATGTTGTGCCGACCTACCAGTACGCATGCACGGCGTGTGACCACCGCTTCGAGGCGGTGCAGTCGTTCTCCGACGACGCCCTCACGACCTGCCCGAACTGCGGCGGTGCGCTGCGCAAGGTCTTCTCCTCGGTCGGGATCGTGTTCAAGGGCAGCGGCTTCTACCGCACCGACTCGCGGTCCGGGGCCGTCGGCGGCGGCTCGTCCGACTCCTCGAAGAAGGACGGCTCGTCGTCCTCCTCGTCCTCGTCGGACTCCACGTCGTCCTCCTCGTCCTCGTCCTCGGGGGCCTCGTCCTCCTCCTCGTCGGCGAAGTCCGGCTCCGGTTCCTCGTCATCGTCGGGCACGGCGTCGTCCTCGTCGAAGGCCGCGTCCTCCTGACCGCGGAGTTGTCCACAAGTAGCTGAGTTGTCCACAGGTTCGTGATCGGACCTGTGGACACCGCATCGCGCTCCTAGCGTCGGATCGAGGACTCCGGCGGAGGTGCGGCATGGACGAGGGCGATCGAGGGCCACGGGCCCGGTGGGAGCGCACGCTCCGCGGGGCGGTCTGGTCCCGCACGCTGCTCCTGCGCCGGCTCGCCGCGCTCGCACTGGCCGTGGCCGCGGTGGTCGTCGCGGTACTGCCCGCGGCCGCCGACGAGCGGGGCGACGTGCTCGTCGCCGCCCGGGACCTGGAGCCCGGCACGGTCCTCCGCCCGGCCGACGTCCGACCGGTCGCCTGGCCGGCCGCGCTCGTCCCCGGCGGCGCGTTGCGGGTCCCGGCCGAGGCGGACGGCCGGACCGTCGCCGGACCGGTCCGCTCCGGTGAGGCGCTCACCGACCTGCGCCTGGTCGGCCCCGAGACCGCCGTGCGGACCGGCGGGCCCGGTGCGTCCGCGGTGCCGGTCCGCCCGGCCGACCCGGCCGTCGCCGCGCTGCTCTCACCCGGCGTGCGGGTCGACGTCATCAGCGAGGACGACGGCGGCCCTCGGGTGCTCGCCGCGCGGGCCGGTGTCGTCGCGGTGCTGCCGGCCGCCGGGGCCGCCGGTACCGCGGGCGCGCGGGGCCCGCTCGTCCTCATCGCGCTGCCGGAGCCCGAGGCCAACGCCGTCGCGGCGGCGACGCTGTCCGGCGAGGTCGCGGTGACGCTGCGATGACCGCGCCGGTGTGCGGTGCCGGGCCGGCGGTGCGGGCCGCGGTGTCCGGTCAGCCGCCGTGGTGCGGCGGGCGGTTCTCGGTGAACCAGCGATCCGGATCGCGGTCGTCACGCTCGTCCGAGGAGCCGCCGTCGGCGCGCTCGTCGGACGTGGTGGCGGGGTCGTCGCCGAAGATCTCCTCGATCCGGCGGCGGAGCCGGTCCGCGGGTTCGGTCATGGGTCCATCGTGCCCTGACGGGCGGCAGCCGGTCCGGCGGGCCACCGGCCGGGCGCGGCCCGGGGCGGTGCCGGCCCCCGGGGCGGTGTCGATCCCGTCTCGGTGCCGCACGCCGGGCGCGCACACCGGCACGGAACACCCATCCGGTGCCACCATGGTGGTAGCCGTACGCAACACGCCCACGGTCGTCGTTGGCATCGAGAGCAGGAGGGGGACCGTTCATGGGGTTCCTGGACAAGGCCCGGGAGGCCGCCGAGAGCGCCTTGGAGAAGGCCGCTCCGCACCTGGAGAAGGCGAAGGAGAAGGCCGGGCCGCAGCTGGAGAAGGCCAAGGAGAAGGCCGGGCCGCTGGTCGGGAAGGCCGCGGAGAAGGTCGACCAGGCCACCGGTGGCAAGTACACCGAGCAGATCGACGGAGTGAAGGGCAAGGTCGAGGGCGCGCTCGGGCACACCGGCGAGACGGCCCCGGGTGCGGGGACCCACACCGGTCCCGTTCCGCCGGTCCCGCCGGCACCGCCCGGGGGCGACGCGCTCCGGCCGGACGGCAACCCGGCGACCCCGCAGCCGCCGGTGACCCCGCCCGTCACGCCGCCGTCCGCTCCGGACGCGGACCGGGACGGCAAGGGGCCGGGCAGCGTGCCGCCGGTGCCGCCGGCGAGCTGATCCCACGGGTCCCGGGGCGCGGGTGGAGTTCGGCTCCGTCCGCGCCCCGGGGACCGTCAGGCCGGCGGACCCGCGAGTTCCGAGATCACGTGCGGGACGAGCGGGCTGAGGGTCGCCATGCCGTCGCGGACCGCCGCGCGCGAGGCGGCCAGGTTCACCACCAGGGTGCTGCCGGAGACACCGACGACGCCGCGGGACACGCCCGCGTCGACGGCTCCCGCGGCGAGGCCGGAGGCGCGGACCGCCTCGGCGATCCCCGGTACCGGCCGGTCCAGCACGCCGGTGGTGGCGTCCGGTGTCACGTCGCGCGGGGAGACCCCGGTCCCGCCGACGGTGATCACCAGGTCCACGCCACCGATCACGGCGGTGTTCAGTGCACTGCGGATCGCCACGACGTCGCCGGGGGCGTTGACCACGCCGTCGACGACGAAGTTCGCCTCCTCGAGCAGCTCGGTGACCAGCGGACCGGTCCCGTCGGACGACTCCCCGGCACTGACCCGGTCGTCGACGATCACCACGAGGGCACGGCCGATCTGCGGACCCGGCATCTCCATGCCCGCCACCCTATCCCCGGCCGGCCCGGGGCGGAGGGGAGGCCGCGCCGACGCAGCGAGGGGGATCCTGCGCCGGCACGACTCTCCGGATGCATCCGGCGGGGCACCACCGGGTGCCTGCTCAGCCCACCACGGAGATACTTCACCCGTCAACAAAATCCGGGGGTCAGCACTCCGTGGGCGGAATCCCGTCCGGGGTCACTGCTCCCCCAGGGTCACCTGCACCGACCGGTCCCGCAGCTGCAGGTCGACCACGCTTCCCGGGGGCTGGGAGTGGACGGCCGCCTGCAGGTCCGCCCCGGTCTCGATCCGCCGGTCCCCCACCCGCTGCACCAGGTCGTCCGGGCGCAGCCCGGCCTGCTCGGCGGCGCCGCCGGGGGTGACCGTACGGACGACCGCACCCCCGAACTGCGGGTCGTCGGTGACCTCGACGCCGAGCACCGCGTGGGTGGCCGGGCGACCGGTCCGCAGCTGGTCGGCGATCCTGCGCGCCTGGTTCACCGGGATGGAGAACCCGACACCGATCGAGCCGCCGCCCGGCCCGGCCGTCGCGATCGCGGAGTTGATCCCGACCACCCGGCCCTCCGCATCGACCAGCGGTCCGCCCGAGTTGCCCGGGTTGATCGCGGCGTCGGTCTGGATCGCGTCGAACACCGTGTCCGGCCCGCCGGCCTCGCCGCCGATGCTCACCGCGCGGTCGAGGGCGGAGACGATGCCGGTGGTCACCGAGCCGCCCAGGCCGAGCGGCGAGCCGATCGCCGTGACCTGCTGTCCGACCCGGACGCCGTCGGAGTTGGCGAACTCCACCGGGACGAGCCCGGTCAGCTGCACCTGGACGAGCGCCACGTCCGACTTGGGGTCCTGGCCCACGATCGAGCCGGTGGCGACGCGACCGTCCTGGAACACCGCACGGACGGTGCCGCCGGACGCCGCCGGCCCGACCACGTGGTTGTTGGTGAGGACCAGACCGTCCTCGCTGATCACCATCCCGGTGCCCTCGCCGAGGCCACCGCTGTTCCCGGCGCCACCGGTGACCCGGAGCTGCACCACGCTCGGCAGCACGCGCTGCGCGACCGCCTCGACCGGGGTGACGGGCAGGTCGGAGTCGACGTCGGGGATCGGCGAGTCCAGCACGCCCCCGCCGGAGACCGACGACCGCGCGATGTCGGTGCCGATCGCCCCGCCGATGGCGCCGGCGACCAGCGCGAGCACCAGCCCGCCGACGATCATCGCGAGCGTGGTCCGGGACCGGCGCGGCGGCGGTGGGCCGGTCGGCGACGGTGCCCCCGTCGCCTCCCGCGGCGGGGCGCCGTACGCCCACGGCGGGGGCGCCGGCCGGTCCCGGCCGGGATCACCGGCCACCGGCCCCATCGCGGACGTGCCCGGAGCCGGCGGGGAACCCGCCGCGTCCGGGACGGGACCGGCCGCCGTGGCGGGGTCCTGCTCCGCCTGCGGTGCCGCGGTCGACGACATCGGCCCGGCCTGCTCCTCGGACGTGCCTCCCGGCCTGGCCCACGGGCTGGACGGGACGAACCACCGGTCGGTCGGCGGGTCCTGGGCGTCGCCGCCCGCGGTAGACCCGGCGCCCCCGGTGGGCCCGGCGCCTGCTGTGGTCCCGGAGCCGGGGGCAGTTCCGCTCCCGGCTGCGGACCCGGTGCCGGGCGAGGTTCCAGTCGTGCCGATGCCGGTCGTCTCGGTGCCCGTCGTTCCGGTGTCGGTCGTTCCGGTGCCCGTCGCTCCGGTGCCGGCCGCTCCGGCCGCACCCGCGCCCGTTCCCTGGGCGGCCGCCGTGTGCTCGGCTCCCGCGGCGTCCGCCCCGGACCCGGAACCGTCGGCGGCGCCGCGCTCCGGGTCGACCGGGCGGTCGCCCTCCCTCGCGCCGGTGCTGCCTGCGGCGGGCGCCGGATCGCCGGGTCCGGTGCCTCCACCCTCCGCCGCGCCCGGGCCGTGCGGGTCCCGCCCGGGCGTCTCGTCGGGCGGGTTCTCCTGGGCCATGCGTCCACCGTCCGTCACGTCGCTGCTCGGCCCGTCGTCCGGAGCCGCCCCCAGGTTATGGGCTGGCGTCGTCGGGCACCCCTCGGCCCGGCAGCGCGAGCGACAGCAGTGCACCGCCCTCCGGGGCACGGCCCGCCCGGACCTCCCCGCCGTGCCGGGCCGCGGCCTGGGCCACGATCGACAGGCCGAGGCCGGAACCGGGCATGGTCCGCGAGGTGTCGGCCCGGTAGAAGCGGTCGAACACGTGCGGCAGATCGCCGACGGCGATGCCGTCCCCGGTGTCGGCGACCTCGATGACCAGCCACTCCGGCGAGATCGGGATCATCGACAGCCGGACCGTCCCGCCGGGCGGGCTCCACTTGACCGCGTTGTCCAGCAGGTTGAGCACCGCACGTTCGAGGGCGCTCGCGTCGCCGTCGAGGATCCACCGGGTGAGGTGGATGTCGAACTCGACCTCCCCGGCCCGGCGCCGGACCCTGGCCAGCGCGCGCTCCACGATCTCGCCGAGCTCGAGTGCCTCGGTCGTCATCGTGGGGTCGTCGTCCCTGGCGAGTTCGACGAGATCCCCCACCAGGTGCGACAGCTCCTCGACCTGGGCGCGGACGTCGTCGAGCAGCTCGGCCCGGTCCTCGGCCGGCAGGGTCGGGGCGTCGACCCGGTCGGCCGCGGCGAGCAGTTCGAGGTTGGTGCGCAACGAGGTCAGCGGGGTCCGCAGCTCGTGTCCCGCGTCGGCGACCAACCTGCGTTGCTGTTCGTGGGAGGCGGCGAGCGCGCCGAGCATCGCGTTGAAGCTGATCGTCAGCCGGGCCAGCTCGTCCGAGCCGGACACCGGGATCGGTCGCAGGTCACCGGTGGTCGCCACCCGTTCCGTGGCGGCGGTGAGCCGCTGCACCGGCCGCAGGCCGGTCCGGGCGACCGCCACCCCGGCCAGCCCGGCGAGGATCACGCCGCCGAGCCCCACCAGCGGCAGCGCGGTGCCCAGCCGGGAGACGACCCGGGTGATCGAGTCGAGCTGCTGGGCGATCACGAGTGCGCGGCCCTCGCCCGCCGGCACGGCGACGACCCGGTAGGCCTCGCCGGCCAGCGAGGTTGTGCGACCACCCTGCGCCTGTCCCGTCCGGGCGACCGTCAGCTCCGGCTCCCCGACCGGCGGGGTCGACGACGGATCCGCCGAGGTGTACACGCCCGAGGAGTAGATGAGCGCGATGTGCAGGTCCGCCGCACCCAGCACGGCGGGCGGCAGCGCGGCGAGGAGCTGCGGGTTGATCAGATCGCTCTCCGCCGCCGACTGGGCGCGCAGCAGCAGGGTCTCGTCCAGGGAGCTCGTGAGGTTCTGCCGCACCACGAGGAACGCGGCCGCCGAGACGAGCAGCACCATCGTCGCGGCCACCAGGGCGGCCAGTACCCCGATCCGGGCGCGCAGGGTGAACCGTTCCCGGTCGTGCTCCCGGCCCCCCGGTACCCGCCGCCACCAGCGCTCCGCGTGCTCGTCGCGGTCCGCGGCGGTCCGGTCGCCGGGGCCGTCGAGGCGCTGGGGCCCGGTCACGGCGGCGACTCCCGCAGCACGTACCCGACCCCGCGCACGGTGTGGATCAGTCGCGGCTCACCGTCGGCCTCGGTCTTGCGGCGCAGGTACCCGACGTACACCTCCAGCGCGTTGCCGCTGGTCGGGAAGTCGTATCCCCACACCTGCTCCAGGATCTGGGCGCGGGTGAGCACCCGGCGCGGGTGCGCCAGCAGGAGCTCGAGCAGCGAGAACTCGGTCCGGGTGAGGCTGATCGACCGGTCGGCCCGGGAGACCTCACGGGTCTCCGGGTCCAGGGACAGGTCCGCGAAGGTGAGGGCGGCGCTCGGGCGGTCGGCACCGTCGGCGTCCGGCTCGACGACCCGGCGCCGCAGCAGGGCGCGCAGCCGGGCGAGCAGTTCCTCCAGGGCGAAGGGCTTCGGCAGGTAGTCGTCGGCCCCGGCGTCCAGCCCGGCGACCCGGTCGGAGACCGCGTCCCGCGCCGTCAGCACCAGGATCGGCAGCTCGTCCCCCGCGCTGCGCAGCCGCCGGCACACCTCGAGGCCGTCCAGGCGCGGCATCATCACGTCGAGGACGAGCGCGTCGGGCCGGTCGGTGAGCATCTTGTCCAGCGCCGCCTGCCCGTCCTCGGCCAGCTCGACCTGGTAGCCGTTGAAGGCCAGCGACCGGCGCAGCGAGTCTCGGACCGCCTTGTCGTCGTCGACGACCAGAATGCGCATGGGCCCAGTCTCGCCCAGCGGGCTGAGAGACGTCTGAGCGGGAGCTGATCGTCGGCCCTGGTCCCGGCGGTGCGGTGCCGGACTCTGCTTCACTGGCGTCGTGACCGATGCGGGCGAGGCCGCCTTCTCGAACCGGACCGGCCGCCCGCCCGGGCGGCTCATCACGCTCGCCTCCCGCGTCGTCCCGGCGATCCGCCGGGTGCAGGAGCAGATCGAGCCCTACGCCGCGTACTGGGAGGACCGCAACCGGGTCGAGCTCGCCCGGTCCGGGCCGCTCTGCGCGGTGCTGGGCGACTCGATGGCCCAGGGGGTCGGCGCGGCGAGCCCCGAGGGGGGTTGGGCCGGCCGGTTGCGGGACCGGCTGCCGGAGCACCGGCTGGTGAACCTGTCCCAGTACGGCGCCCGGGTCGCCGACGTGCTCGACCAGCAGCTCCCGTCCGCGCTGCGGCTGCAGCCGGACCTGCTGGTGTGCCTGATCGGCTCGAACGACCTCATGCAGCCCCGCCACCAGGACGGCGTGACCGACCGGTTCGCGGCCCTGCTCGACCGGCTGCCACCCGGCACCGTGATCGGCAACCAGCCCGGGACGTTCGCCGCCGCGTTGCAGGTCAACGGCCTGATCGACGAGGCCGTCCGGGACCGCGGGCTGGTGCTGGCCGAGCTGCGCGACCCGCGGACCCGGCACTGGCGGGGCAAGCTCGCCTCCGACCGGTTCCACCCGAACGACCGTGGCTACGCCGCGATCGCGGAGGTGTTCGGCGAGGCCCTGCACCGAGCCGGGCGGGGGTGACCCGGCGGCCGGTCGATCCGGTCAGCCGACCCGCGCGGGTTCCCGGCGGGCGTCGACCGCGGCGCTGCGGCCCGCGACGAGCGCGACACCCAGCCCGAGCACGGCCAGCCCGGCCGCGACCACGTTCGGCGACGCGAGCCCGTGGCCGGCGGCGATCGCCGCACCGCCCAGCGCCGCCCCGATCGCGTTCGCCACGTTGAACGCCGCCTGGTTGGCACCGGAGGCGAGGTGCGGCGCGTCCCCGGCGGCGTTGATGACCCGCAGCTGGACCGGCGGGACGATCGCGAACGTCGTCACGGCCAGGGTGAACAGCGCCACGACCGCCGTCGCCTGGTTCTGCAGTGCCGGGACGAACAGCAGCGACACGACCGCGGTCGCGGCCAGCCCGCCGTAGATCGTCGGCATCGTGGCGATGTCGGCCAGCCGCGCGCCGACGACGTTGCCCACCGTCATGCCGATGCCGAACACCGCCAGCAGCAGGGTGACCTCGGTCGGGGTGAATCCGGCGATCCCGGTGAGCATCGGGGTGATGTAGCTGTAGGTCGCGAACAGCGCCGCGCCGCCGACCGTCCCGACCAGCAGCGTCATCCACACCGGGCGGCGCACGAGCGCCCGGAACTCGTTCGCGAGCCGGGCCGGGGCGGCGCTGCGGACGTCCGGGACGCACACCGCGACCGCCAGCGCGGCCACCGCCGCGATCAGCCCGACGACGGCGAACACCCAGCGCCAGCCGACCTGCTGGCCGATCAGCGTCCCCACCGGCACACCGGCCACGTTGGCCAGGGTCAGCCCGGAGACCATCACCGCGATCGCGCGGGCCCGGCGGGTCCTGGCGACCAGCCCGCCGGCGACGACGGCGCCGATCCCGAAGAACGCGCCGTGCGGCAGCCCGGCGAGGAACCGGGTGACGAGCACCGGCAGGTAGCCGGGCACGAGCGCCGAGGCGAGGTTGAACGCGGCGTAGCCGCCCATCAGCGCGATCAGCACGGCCTTGCGCGGGAACCGGTTGGCGGCGGCGATGAGCAGCGGCGCCCCGACGACGACACCGAGCGCGTAGGCGGAGATCAACCGCCCGGCACCCGGGATATCGACGCCGAGCCCGCCGGCGACGTCGGGCAGCAGACCCATGATCACGAACTCGCCGGTGCCGATGGCGAAGGCGCCGACGGCGAGCGCGGCGAGCGCGAGTGACGGACGAGTGGTGACGGCAGACATCAGCGGAGGACTTCCCGGACGGAGACGAGGAGGGAGCCGGCGCGGGCCCCCGGAGGACGCGCGCACCACTGCGCGAATATCGACGTTAGACGAGGAAAGTCCGTGATCGCCAGCCGTCGACGGTGTCCCGTGCGTCACGACCGGACGCCTGGTTGGGTGGGCCGATGGCGATCCGGAAGCTGCCCCGCAAGATCTACGAGCCCGAGCTGCTGCGCCTGCAGGGCGAGCTGCTGAAGATGCAGGAGTGGGTCCGGGCGTCCGGGGCGCGGGTCGTCGTCGTCTTCGAGGGCCGGGACGCGGCCGGCAAGGGCGGCGCCATCCAGCGGGTGAGCCAGTACCTCAACCCCCGGTTCTGCCGGACCGTGGCGCTCCCGGCGCCGACCGAGCGCCAGCGCGGGCAGTGGTACTTCCAGCGTTACGTCGAGCACCTGCCGGCCGCCGGGGAGATCGTGCTGCTGGACCGGTCCTGGTACAACCGCGCCGGCGTCGAGCGGGTGATGGGGTTCTGCACCGAGGCCGAGTACCGGCGGTTCCTGCGCCAGGCGCCGGTGTTCGAGCAGCTGCTCGTCGAAGACGGCGTCCACCTGCTCAAGTACTGGTTCTCGGTCAGCGCCGACGAGCAGGCGAAGCGCTTCGCCGAACGGCTGGAGAACCCGCTGAAGCAGTGGAAGCTGTCCCCGATGGACCTGGAGTCGATGACCCGCTGGGACGACTACTCCCGGGCCCGCGACGACATGCTCGTCCACACCGACACCGAGCACGCGCCGTGGTGGATCGTCGAGGCCGAGCAGAAGCGCAACGCCCGGATCAACATGATCCACCACCTGCTGTCGTCGGTCCCGTGGGAGCCGGTGTCCCGCCAGGTGTTGACGCTGCCGGAACGGGCGCCGTCGAGCGGCTACGAGCGCCCGTCCCGGGAGGTGCAGCGGGACGTGCCGGACCACGCGGCCGCCCTGCTGGGGTGACCGCCCCGGCTCACACCTTCTCGGTGGTCCGGTTGCGGCGCAGGACCAGCAGCCGGGCCAGCGGCGCGGCGACGACGGCCAGCACGACCAGCCCCCACACCGTGACCGAGATCGGCGAGCCGAACACCATGTCCCCCACGCTGCCGCGGCTGAGCGAGAGTCCCTGACGCAGGTAGGTCTCCAGGAACGGCCCTAGGGCGTGTCTCCCAAATGGGCGGAGCGGGGTGCGCGATGCTTGATCGGTGCCGCGTACCGCTGTCCTGACTGATGCCCAGTGGGCCCGTCTGGCGCCGCTGTTGCCCTCCTCCGAGGGTCGTCGCGGGCGCCCGTTCCGCGATGACCGCCGGGTGATCGAGGGGATCATCTACCGGTATCGGTGCGGGCTTCCCTGGCGCGACGTCCCAGCCGAGTTCGGGCCGTGGCAGACGTTGTGGAAGCGGCACCGCCGCTACAGCGGCGACGGCACCTGGGACCACATCCTGGCTGCTCTTCTGGTCGAGGCCGACGCCGCCGAGGTGCTCGGGTGGGCGGTCAGCGTGGACTCCACGATCATCCGTGCCCACCAGCACGCCGCGACCCTCAAGCGCGACACAGGGGGCCGGATCGAACTACACGAATCTGCTCGCCGAACCAGCAGATCACGCGCTGGGACGGTCCCGCGGAGGGCTGTCGACGAAGATCCACCAGCTCGTTGACGGGCACGGCCGCCCGCTGGTGGTCCTCCTCGGCCCCGGCCAGGGCGGCGACTCGCCAATGTTTCCGCACCTGATGGCGCGCCTGAGCATCGCCCGACCGGGCCCGGGACGACCCCGGACCCGGCCTGAACGCGTGCGCGCGGACAAGGCCTACTCCTCACGCGCGATCCGCCGGCACCTGCGCGAGCGCCGGATCATCGCTGTCATTCCGGAGCCCTCTGACCAGCAGGGACACCGCAAACGACGCGGCTCACGCGGCGGCCGACCGCCCGCATTCGATCCGGTCGACTACCGAAACCGCAACGTCGTCGAGCGCGGGTTCTGCCACGTCAAGCAGTGGCGCGGGCTGGCCACCCGTTACGACAAGCTCGCCCTGACCTTCCGCGGCGGCGCCGTCCTGAAGGCGATCGTCACCTGGCTCCGCGCATTGGGAGACACACCCTAGGGCGACGCCGAGGATCAGCGGCGCCATCTGGAAGTCGTAGAGCCGCAGCACGTAGCCGATCAGACCGAAGACCACCAGCAGGTAGACGTCGAGCATGCTGTTGTTGACGCTGTAGGCACCGACGACGGAGATCGCGACGATGCCGGTCACCAGCAGGTGCTGCGGCATGCTGAGCAGCCGGACCCACACCCCGATCATCGGGATGTTCAGCACCACCAGCATGAGGTTGCCCAGGAAGATCGAGGCGATGACGCCCCAGAAGATGTCGGGGTTGTCCTGGATCAGCGTCGGGCCGGGCTGCACCCCGTGGATCAGCATCGCCGACAGCACCAGCGCCAGCGTGCTGGAGAACGGGATGCCCAGCGTCAGGATCGGCACGATGCTGGAGGTCGACGCCGCGTTGTTGGCCGCCTCCGGCCCGGACACGCCCTCGATCTCGCCGGTCCCGAACCGGGACGGGTGCTTCGAGACGCTCTTCTCCACCTTGTAGGACGCGAACGCCGACATCGCCGCCGACGGCCCCGGCAGCAGCCCGAGGAACGCCCCGATCCCGGTGCCGCGCAGCCAGGGCGCGACCGACCGGCGGAGCTCCTCGCGGGACGGGAGCAGGTCCCGCGCCCGGACCCGGGTCCGGTCCCCGCGCGGCCGGGCACCGGAGACCAGGAACAGCAGCTCCGCGAGCCCGAACGCACCCACCGCCACCGGGACCAGTCCGATGCCCTGGCTCAGGTCACCGCTGCCGAAGGTGAACCGGGACAGCGCCGTCACCGGCTCCTGTCCCACCGTGGCCACCGCCATGCCCAGCCCGAGCGGGAGCAGGTTGCTGTTCAGGCCGCCGCCGGACACCGTCGAGAGCACCAACAGGCTGCCCGCGACCAGCGCGAACAACTCGGCCGGGCCGAACATCAGGCCGATCGAGGCCAGCAGCGGGGAGAAGAAGGTGACCACGACCGCGGTGATCGTCCCGGCGACGAACGACCCGATCGTCGTGATGCCGAGCACCGGTCCTGCCCGGCCCTTCCTGGCCAGCTCGTAGCCGTCCATCGCGGCGACCACCGACGCGGCCTCGCCGGGGACCTTGAGCAGGATCGAGGTGATCGACCCGCCGTACATGGCCCCGTAGTAGATGCCGGCGATCATGATGATGCCGGTCTCCGGGTTGTCCAGGGTGAAGGTCAGCGGCAGGACGAGTGCCGCCCCGGCCACCGTCCCCAGTCCGGGCAGCACCCCGGTCAGCATGCCCAGCAGCACGCCGAGGAACGCGGCGCCGAGGTTGATCGGCAGCAGGGCGACGGACAGGCCGTGCATCAGGCCGTCGAGGGTTTCCACAGGTCTCGCCTCCGCTCAGATCTCAGCGACGCCGTCGGGCATGGACACTCCGAGCGCGGTCACGAACAGCAGGTGCACGGCCACGCCCATGGCGACGCCGGCGAGCACCGACCACAGCCAGGACCGTCCGCTCAGCACCCGCAGCAGCCCGACGCAGAACAGCGCGGTCGTGACCAGGTGCCCCAGCAGCGGGAGCACGAGGACGTAGCCCACCGTCGCGGCGACGAGCACGACCGCCTTGGTGCGCCCGTCACCACGCGGCAGGTCGACCGGTTCCCGCCCGCCGCTGCGCAGCTCCTCGACGATCGTCGCCAGGCAGGCGACGGCGAGGAACGCACCGACCGCGAGCGGGAACACCGCCGGACCGGGTTGCTCCGGGGTGCCGAGCGACAGCGCGGCCGCCTGGCTGAGGTAGCCCAGCGCGAACACCAGGACGACGGCCGCGGTCACGGCACGTCCCCGCCGGCCTCCGGCCGCCGCCGTGCCGGGCCCGCCCTGCGGCGCCGGGCCCTGGTCCGCGCCCGCTACGCGGCCGGGCCCGTCGCCCGTACCCGGGGCCGGTGCGGGGCCGGAGGCCGGGACGGAGCCCGTCATCCGGCCTGCTCGAGCAGCCCGGTCCGCTCCAGCAGCGCGGCGTACGCGTCGCGGGTCCGGTCGATCGTCGCCTGGTACTCCTGCGGGTCCTGCGGGCGCGGGCGCAGACCGCGCTCCCGCACGAACGTCTGGAACTCCTCGCTGCCGGCCACCGTGGTCGTCGCGGCGACCAGCCGGTCGCGCACCTGGGGCGGCAGCCCGCGCGGTGCGCCGATGCCGACCACCTCGGGGGTGTCGCCGATGTCCAGTCCCAGCTCCGAGGTCGGCACCGCTCCCGGCGCCGCGGCGAACGGCTCGTCACCGAAGGTTGCGAGCACCCGGATGTTGCCGGCGGCCACGTCACCGGCGAACGTCGCGGCCCGCCCGACGACGGCGTCCACCTGCCCGCCGACGAGTGCCTTGAACGCCTCCGCCCCACCGCCGCCGAACGCGACGGACTGGATGTCCACATCGGCCGCATCGGCGAGCTTGCGAATCTCCAGGTCGGTCACGGCCAGCGCGCCGGAGTTCGCCACCTGGACGGTGCCCGGGTTGGCGCGGGCGTCGTCGAGGAACTCCTGCGCGCTCTGCCACGGCGCGTCCGCGCGGACGGCCAGGTTGGCGGGCTGGTCGGCGATCCCGGCGAGCAGCTCGGCGTCACCCGGTTCGTACGGGAGCTCCTGGAGCAGCGGGGTCAGCGCCAGCGCGCTGTCGATGAACATGCCGATCGTGTAGCCGTCCGGATCGGACTGCAGCACGTTGTTGGTGCCCACGGTCGTCCCGCCGCCGTCGCGGTTCTCGACGACGACCGGCACCCCCAGCTCGGCCTCCAGCTGGCGGGCGAACTGCCGGGCGACCGGATCGGTCGACCCACCGGGCGACGCCGGGACGATGAACGTGATGTCGTCCTCGGGATAGGCCCCGGGATCGGGCGCCCCGCACCCTGCGGCGAACGCCAGTGCGGCGCACGCGACGATGGAGACCACCACTCTGTGGATCTTCATTCCTACCTCCCAGCGGCGTAGCGTCGCTCCGCCTCGTCGAACTCCGGCTTGCCGACCAGCCGCTGGCGCTCGGCCCACGGCAGGACGAGGTCTCGGGTACGGCTCATGTCCCCCGTGTCGCGCAGCAGCGTCAGTGCCTCGCGCATCCCGTGCAGCGACGCCTGGAGGGCGACGTTGGCGAACAGCGCGATCCCGTAGCCATGGCGGCGAGATCGGCGCGGTCCACGATCGGCGTCCGCCCGCCCTCGACCAGGTTCGCCACCAGCGGGACGCCGGGCAGCAGCCCGGGCACCGCCTCCAGCTGCGCCCGGTCCGCGGGGCCCTCGACGAACACCACGTCGGCCCCGGCCTCGCGGTAGGCGTGCGCCCGCTCGATCGCGTCGTCGAACCCGACCGCGTTGATGGCGTCGGTGCGGGCGATCAGCAGCAGGTCACCGGCACGGGTGTCCACGGCGGCCCGGACCTTCTGCACCATCTCCGACCGGCTGATCACGGTCTGGCCGTCGAAGTGCCCGCACCGCTTGGGTGACTCCTGGTCCTCCAGCTGGATCGCGGCCGCCCCGGCGCGTTCGAGCAGCCGGACCGTCCGCTGCACCCCGAGCGCGTTGCCGAAGCCGGTATCGGCGTCGACGATCACCGGGATCGACACGGACTCGGCGATCGCCCGTACGTGCCCGGCGAGCTCGGTGAGCGACACCAGCCCGATGTCCGGTACGCCCAGGTAGGTGTTGGCAACACCGGCGCCGGTGACGTAGACCGTGCCGAAGCCGAGGTCCTCGACCAGCCGGGCGGTCAGCGCGTTGGAGGCGCCGATCGCCGGGGTCGCCGACCCGGGTGCGACGAGTGCGTGCAGCGGGTTGCCCGTGTCGGTCACGGTCGTTCCTCTCCGTGGGGGACCTGCGCGGTCCCGGTCAGCAGGGTGCGCGCGGTCCCGGTGACGCCGACGGAGCCGATCCGCCGTCCCGCGGCCGCGCCGTGCGCGTCGGTGCGGACCTCCAGCACGCCGCGCAGGTGTCCCACCCGGACGGTCGCCGGGCCGGGGCCGGTCACCCCGCCCGCGACGTCGCAGGCGACGGTCCCGGCGATCCGGCTCGCCGCGGCGACGCACATCGCCGAGGTTCCCGGTACCGCGTGGTGCACCCGTTGCAGCGAGACGCTGCGCGTCTCGACGTCGCGGTCCGACGACCGCGGGCCGGCCAGGATCGCGATCCGCGGCACCGCCCGGCTGGGACCGCCGGGACCGGTGTGGCCCAGCTCCGCGGCCAGCTCGGCGCGTACCCGTTCCAGGTCGGCGAGCAGCTCGGTGTCCGCGGCCAGCGCCGCGCGGGACTCGTGGCCGGTGCGGCCGAGGTCCTCGGCGCGCACCATCAGCACCGGCGAGGTGACGTCGGCGACGGTCACCGGCAACGTCCCGCGCCGCCACCGCCAGTGGTCGACGGCCGAGCCGGTCGGCAGCGCGTGCCGGCCGTCCGCACCGGCCGGGTCCAGGTGGTCGACGTCGACGGACGTTCCCGTCGGGTACGGCCCCGGCCCCGGTCCCGGACGCGCCGTCGAGACGAGGATCCGTCCGGTGTTGAGGTTGCGCAGCCGGACGGCGCCGGGCGCGGCGAGGCCGCGCTCGATCCCCCACGGCCCGACCGCGTAGGACAGGTTGCCGCAGTTGCCCGAGTCGTCGACGACCGGCTCGTCGATCCCGACCTGCAGGAACAGGTAGTCGAGGTCGGCGCCGGGTGCGGTGGACGCCCGGACCGCCACGAGCTTGCTGGTCGAGGAGTGCCCACCGCCGAGCCCGTCGACCTGCATGGGGTCGGGCGTGCCCAGCAGCGCGAGCACCAGCCGGTCGCGCTCGGCCCGGCCGGTGGGCAGGTCGTCGAGGTGCACGAACACCCCGCGGCTCGTCCCGCCCCGGACCAGGTCGGCCCGGATGCCGGTCATCCGCCGCTCCCGGTCGCCGGTGACCGCGCCGCGCTCCGGGCGCCGACCGCGTCCCGCGCCGCCTCCCGGCCGAACACCAGCGAGCGCAGCACCGAGGTCGCCCCCGGGTACTTGCGGTGGTAGACGCCGGTCATCTCCCCGGCCGCCCAGAGCCCGTCGATCCGGTTGCCGTCGCCGTCGAGTACCCGGGCGGCGGTGTCGACCGCGATCCCGCCGAAGGTGAAGCACACGGCGGTCGCGACCGGGTAGGCCACGAACGGCGGCTCGGCGACGGCCCGGGCCCAGTTCGACTTCGGCGGCCGGACCCCGGTGGTGGCCAGACCGTCGGCGACGGTCGGGTCGAAGCCGGGTTCGCCGTCCGGCACACCGGCGTTGTAGGCGGCGACGGTGGCCGCCAGCGCCGTCTCGTCGACGTCGAGCACCCGGGCCAGCTCGGCCAGGGTGTCGCAGCGGTAGGGCGGCTGGTCGGACAGCACGGCCCTGGCGAAGCCCGGCAGCTCCGGGAGCCTGCGGTCCCCGACGAGGTAGGAGATGTTGCCGGGCTGGGCGAAGATCGCCCGGCAGACGTCCTCGTAGATCTCGTCGACGGTGCTCGACGCCTCGTCGACGAACCGCTCGCCGTCGGCGTTGACCAGGATCCCGTACGGGAAGGTCATGACGACCGGCTCGGCGATCCGCGATCGCGGGTCCACCGGCTCGCCGTGGAAGTTGCCCCACTCCCCGGCCGGCGCCGCGCCGGCGCCGATCGCCATCCCGATCCCCTCGCCGCGGTTGAACGTGCCGCCGCGGGCGACCGGCTTCAGGAACTCGGCGTTCTCGCCGAAGTGCTCGGTCATCAGCTGCGGGTTGCCCTCGTACCCGCCGCTGGCGAGGATCACCGCCGGTGCGCGCAGCTCCGCGGCGACGCCGCCGGGGCCGGTGGTCCGGAGCCCGACGACCCGGGTCGGGGAACCGTCGTCGCCGGTCAGGAGCTCGACGGCGGTCGTCTCGTAGCGGAACTCGACGCCGAGCCGTCCGGCGGCCTCGGCCAGGCGCTCGACGATCGCGCCGCCACCCCCGGCGATGCCGAGCCGGGGTCGCCGCGCGGTCAGGAAGAACATCGGGACCATCTCGAAGCGGACGCCGTGCCCGGCCAGCCACTCCAGGGTGTCCGGCGCCAGCTCGCGCAACCGCCGGACGTAGCCCGGGTCGGCGGCACCGCCGGTGAAGGCGGCGAAGTCGTCCTCGAAGCCGTCGGCGGGCCGGAGGTCCTCCCCCACCCGGAAGAAGGCGCTGGACCAGCGGGTGTTGCCGCCGCGCTCGGTCTCGCGGCTGCGCTCGAGGACGACGACGCGGGCGTCCGGCCGCTCCTCCTTCGCGCTGACCGCGGCGGCCAGCCCGGCCGCGCCGCAGCCGACGACCAGGACGTCGGCGTCCGGCTCAGGTACGCAGGGCGAACGGGTCACGGGTGGCACCCCCGATGTCGATCATGACGTTCTTGGTGGTCAGGTAGTCCTGCAGCGCGACCGTGCCGCGTTCGCGGCCGTGCCCGCTGTGCCCGAACCCGCCGAACGGCGCCTGCACCGCGACGGCGCGGTAGGTGTTGACCCAGACCGTCCCGGCCCGCAGTTCGCGGGTCATCCGCAGCGCGCGGTCGATGCTGCGCGTCCACACCCCGGCGGCGAGGCCGTAGCGGGTGCCGTTGGCGATCCGGACGGCGTGCTGCTCGTCGTCGAAGGGCATGACCGCCAGTACCGGTCCGAAGACCTCCTCCTGGGCCAGCCGCATGTCCGGGGTGACGTCGGCGAAGATCGTCGGCCGGACGAACAGCCCGGGCTGCAGATCCTCGGCCGGACCACCGCCGGCGATCAGCCGGGCGCCGTCCTTCCCGGCCGCCTCGATGTGGCCGAGCACCCGGTCGTACTGCTGACGGTTCGCGCAGGTCCCCATCTCGGTCTCGACGACGGTCGGATCGCCCAGCCGGATCGTCCGTGACCGCTCCGCCAGCGCGGTGCAGACCTCGTCGTAGACGGATCTCTCGACCAGCAGCCGTGATCCGGCGACGCAGGTCTGGCCGGTGGCCGCGAAGATGCCGGCGAACGCTCCGGACAGCGCCGCCTCGATGTCGGCGTCGGCGAAGACGATGTTCGGGCTCTTGCCCCCGAGCTCCAGGGTCACCGGGACCAGGTTCGCCCCGGCGACCGCGGCGATCGCCGCGCCGACGCCCGGGCTGCCGGTGAAGGAGATCTTCGCGATGTCGTCGCGGTCGGTCAGCGCACGTCCGACGTCCGCCTCGCCGGTCACCACGTTCACCACGCCCGGCGGGAACCCGGCCCGTTCCACGAGGTGCATGAACTCCAGGGTCGTCACCGACGCGTGCTCGCTCGGCTTGACGACCACGGTGTTCCCCGCGGCGAGCGCCGGGGCGAGCTTGTTGGGCAACAGGCCCATCGGCGAGTTCCAGGCCGTGATCAGGACACAGACGCCGAGCGGCTCGGCGTGGGTCAGGTCGACCAGCGACGGGTCGTCGAGGGGGATCGTCGCCCCCTGCAGGTTCTCCGAGAGGTTGGCGAAGTAGCGGTACTGGCGGGCGGCGAAGCGCATCTGCGCCCGGGTCTCACGGACGACCTTGCCGTTGTCGGTGCTCTCCAGGTCGCCCATCCGGTCGCCGTCGGCCTCCAGCAGGTCGGCCAGGGCCCGGATCATGTCGGCCCGCCGGACCGGCGGCATCGCACGCCAGGCCGGGAACGCCGAGCGCGCGGCGGCCACCGCGGCGTCGACCTGGGCGGGGGTCGCCCGGGGGACCGACGCGTGCGGCCGACCGGTGTAGGGGTTGACCGCGTCGAATCGGTCCTGCGGGGCGGACGGAACCCTCCGCCCGTCGATGAACAGTTCGTGCTGGGGCACGCTCACGGGAGCCTCCGGTCCTGTGTGCTGGTGTGCTGGCCGGTGGGTGTCACCAGACGTCCGGTCGAAGACGTTCGGGTCGTGCGACGGCACGACGACGTCGGCCAGGGACTCCATGCGCATGAGGCTCGCCCAGTAGTCGCGCATGTCGACGTAGACCATCCCGGGGCGGTGGCGCAGGTGCTCGTCGCCGTCCCAGTTCGCCTGCAGGTCGACGTTGTCGCCGGCGAGCAGGTAGCTGCGCAGCTCGGTGCACACCTTCACGCCCTGCGAGCCGGGCGTGTGCCCGGGCAGGTGGAAGGTGCTCAGCCCCGGCGCCAGCTCGGTGTCGCCGTCGAGCACGTTGATCCGGTCGCGGACCAGCGTCCACGGCGCCGGCTGCGACAGGCCGTGGTCGAACGAGACCTGGTGCGGCGGCAGCGGGTTCTCCGCGTACTCGATCTCGGCGGCCTGAACGTGGATCTGGGCCCTGGTGAACAGCGGGACGTTGGCCGCGTGGTCCCAGTGCAGGTGGGTCAGCACGACGTCGGTGATGTCCTCCGGCTCGATGTCGTACTCGGCCAGAGCCGCCCGCACCCGGCCCGCACCGGTGTTGACGACACGCTGGTCGTGGTCGGCCAGCGCGCGGTCCTCGTCGTAAATCCCGGCGTCGACGAGGACGGCCCAGTCACCGTCGACGGCGAGGAAGCCCGTGGCGATCGCCCGGATCTTCTGCCCGAAACCCTTGTTGTAGAGGAAGCGGGAGAGTTCGAAGTCGGGCCACTCCCCGAAGTTCAGGGGATGGAGCTTCCACATGTCGTCCTCCAGACGTCCGTGCGGCCGGCCGCGGCGTCGCGGCCCGTTGCGGCGAACCCTCTCCCGCACTCACGTCAACTGTCAACAGTTCACGGAGACACCGGCGGCACGACGAGCCGGCACTGCGCGTGCGAGGCACGACGCCGCAACCGCCACCGGCCGGCGTCACGCACCAGCTCGTCGTGGTACTCGGTCTGCAGCATCGCCACCGGCGGGCCGCTCTCGCGGGCCCCCATCAGCAGCACGTAGGTCCGCCCCGAGATCCCCCACGACGTGGGCTCGAACCGGCTCTGGTTGATCCAGTGCTGGGTGGTTATCCCCTGCTCACGCCACTCCTCGAAGTGGGCGACGGCGAACTCCCGCAGCGCGTCGCGCCCGCTGCGGGTCCCGAAGGTCGACGACCAGTACGTCCCGTCCGCGGTGTAGCAGTCCGCCCAGGTCTCGCCGTCCCCGCCGTCGATCGCGTGCGCGTACCGGGCGTAGAGCGCCTGGATCCCGACGGCGTCGGCGACATCGATATCGGTCACGATCACTCCTGTCCTCTGTTTACAGTTGGCGGTACGGTAGGCCATCTCGACAGGACGGGGAAGACAGTGACCACACAGCAGGACGAGCCCGCCGCAGCCGGGGACACCGAGGCCGAGAAGGCGCGGGTCCGGGCGAAGTTCGAGACCGCCCGCGGATTCTGGGACCCGCTCTGGGACCCGGTGCTCGACGCCGACCCGAACCTGCTCGATGCCTACATCGACCTGTCGTCGGTGCCGTGGCAGGACGGGACGCTGAGCCCGAAGGAGCGCGAGCTCGTCTACGTGGCGATGAACGCCTCGACGACGCACCTCTACGAGATCGGCGTCCGGGTCCACCTGCGCAACGCCATCGGGTACGGGGCGACGCCGGCGGAGGCGATGGCGGTGCTGGCCGTCGTGTCCGAGGTCGGCGGGCACACGGTGATGTCGGTGCTGCCGTTGCTGGCCGATGAGCTGGCGGCCCGTCCCGGCGCCGGTGCACCGGCCACGGCACCCGGCCCGTGGCCGGCGGCGGCCGAGGCACTGGCCCCGCGGTACCTCGCGGCGGCGCGCCGGTACTCCGAGGTGACCCGGGAGCGGGGCGTGCTGCGCGAGCCGTTCCGGCTGCTCGTGGCCGTCGCGGCGGCGTCGTCGGCGACCCATCTGCACCTTCCCGCGGTGCAACACCACATCCGGGCCGCACTGGACGGCGGCGTAGAGTGGCACGAGATCGTCGAGGTGCTCGAAGTCGTCGCGATGGTCGGTGTGCACACACTCACGGAGTACGCGCGGGTGGTCGCGGAGGAGTTCGCGGACCGGGCGGAGGGCACGGGCCCGGGTGGGCGGTGACCCCCGGGCGGACGCCCCGTCACCGGTGCCGCGCACGAGGAGAACGGACGGCGGGACTGGTGGCGACGTGCAGTCGTTGATCCGGCGCGACGACAGTGGTTACCGGGCGCAGACCGAGGAGATCCTGCGGCGCTGGATCGTCGAGGGCCGGTTCGCGCCCGGTGAACGACTCAACGAGGTCGACCTGGCCCGCGAGCTGGGCATCAGTCGCGGGCCGCTGCGCGAGGCGCTGCAGCGGCTGGCCGCGTCGGGGCTGGTCACGCTGGTCAGCCACCGCGGGGCCTACGTACGCACGTTCTCGCGGCGGGAGATCGCCGACCTGTTCGAGCTGCGGATCGCACTGGAGGAGATGGCCGCCGGGCTCGCCGCCGAGCGGATCACCGACCAGGAGGCGGCCGACCTGCTGTCCACGATGGCCGGCATCTCCGGGCAGATGTCGCCGTCGGAGCCGGGCCCGTACCCGCACGCGGTCGACCTGCACTCGCGGATCGCGGTGCTGTCGCGGAACGCCGTGCTGGTCACCCACCTGTCCGAGGTGCACGCGCACCTCGCGCTGGCCCGGGTCACCTCCGGGAACCGGCCGGAGCGGGCCCGCGACGCGGTGGCCGAGCACGAGGCGATCGTGCGCGCCATCGCCGGGCGGGACCGGATCGGCGCCCGCGAACGGATGGGCGACCACCTCCGGCACGCCATGGCCAGCTCGCTGAGCAGCCTGTCCCTGGAGGACTGAGCGCCTCCCGCAGGCGGTACCCGCGGTACCGGATATCGTCGCGGGGACAGGACCGCTCGACGACGGGCGCGGCCGGGCCGCCGCGCGGAGAGGTGGCGGACGTGAGCGTCGTGCTCTTCACCGGGTTCCCGGGGTTCCTCGGCTCCGCCCTGCTGCCGCGCACGCTGCGCCGCGCACCGGCGGCGCGGGCCGTGGCCCTCGTGCAGGAGAAGTTCGCCGAGCAGGCGCGGCGCACCCTGGCCGCGATCGAACGGGCGGACCCGGGGATCGCCGGCCGGACCGACCTCGTCACCGGCGACATCACCGTCCCCGGGCTCGGACTATCCGATGCGGACCGCTCCCGGCTGCTCGCCGGCCCGCTGGAGATCTTCCACCTGGCCGCGGTCTACGACCTCTCGGTGCCGGCCGAGCTCGGCTGGCGGGTGAACGTCGACGGAACCCGGAACGTGGTGGACCTGGCCCGCGCCGCGATGGACGGGTCCGGGCTGACCCGGCTGCAGTACGTCTCCACCTGCTACGTGTCCGGGCGCTACGACGGCATCTTCTCCGAGACCGACCTGGAGCTCGGGCAGCCGTTCGCCAACCACTACGACCACACCAAGCACGAGGCGGAGCGGGTGGTCGCGAAGGCCCGCGACGCCGGCCTGCCGGTGAGCGTCTACCGGCCCTCGATCGTCGTCGGGGACTCGGTGACCGGTGCGACCCAGAAGTACGACGGCCCGTACTACCTGCTGCAGCTGCTGGCCCGTCAGGGGCGGACGGCGTTCGTCCCGCTCCCCCGCCGCGCCTCCCGGACCCGGTTCAACCTGGTCCCGTCGGACTACGTCGTCGACGCGATCGCCGCACTGGCCGGGCACGACGCAGCGGTGAACCGGACGTTCGCACTGGCCCAGCCGGACCCGCCGACGGTGACCCGGATGTGCGAGGTGTTCGCCGACCGGCTCGGCGCCCGGCTCCGCACGATCCCGATGGCGACCGGGCCCGCCGCGTTCGCGATCGACCGCGTGCCCGGCGTCGGCCGTTTCCTGAAGGTCCCGTCGAGCACCCTGGAGTACCTGACGCACCCGTCGCGCTACGACACCGCCGCGACGACGAGAATGCTGTCGGAGCTCGGCGTGCACTGCCCGGCCTTCGACGACCACGTCGATGCGATGGTCGCCTATTTCCGGGCGAACCCGCAGGTCGGAAGCACCGCGATGATCTGAATGTCATCGTTGTCATTCGTCGCCGATTGGCGTGTCCATGTAGTGATACAGATCACAACAGACAACTCATGGCGGTTCCGCGCGTCTTCCCCCATGACCGGCTCGACGACGTGCCGGTCGAATTCCAGGATCGGGGGAACCATGGAATCGAAGATCGCACGACTCGGGATCGCGCTCGCGGCGGCCGTCACGGCCGTCGTCGCGACGGGGTCCGCGGCGCTCGCCGCACCCGCCGGCGCGACACCGCTCGTCGGGCCGCCCTGCGAGGTCGGGCGGCTGTGCGTGTGGGACGGGCCCGGCTACACCGGGGCCCGGCACGACTACTACGTCTGCGGCTACTACGACGTGCGCAGCTCCGGCCTGACGCGTGTCGGGTCGTTCGTGAACAACCAGACCGGTGACCAGGTCGCGACGTTCTCCGGGCCCGACGCGCACGGCTCCGTCGTCCCGCAGTACACGTCCACCGCGGTGGACGCCCGCCCGGACACCACCGACCGCACCACCTGGGTCGTCCAGCCCTGCTGACGGCCCGACGGCACGGCGGCGCCCGGCCTCGGGTGGTGGGCGCCGCCGTGCCCCGTGGTCGGGGCGCCGGGTACGCTCGCCGGGCGCCCTCGTAGCTCAGGGGATAGAGCACCGCTCTCCTAAAGCGGGTGCCGCAGGTTCGAATCCTGCCGGGGGCACGCAGGTCAGACCCGAATCCGCGAGTAGGCTATGAGCTGATCTTGGTCGGCCAAAGTTGATGTTGCTTGGGTCGGGAGTGGGGTGGTGGGCAAGCGGGCGGCCCGAGTGTCGCCTCGGGTGGCGGGTTCCTGTGCTGGTCGGGGCCGGTGCGGCCGGGTCAGGACGGAGCGGGCAGGGCGCGGACGCGGGCGAGGACCTCGGCGAGTAGGTGCTCGCCGGGTGGTAGGCGCAGGGTGAGGCCGCGGGCGTGGCGCACGAGGCGGGCGGGGATGGTGATCAGCCGCCGGCGCAGGGTGGCGATCATGGCCTGGCCGCCGCGGACGCCGTGCCCGACCAGGCGCCCGTCGCGGGTGCGGGCGGTGAGGTGGTGCAGCCACCCGCTGGTGGTGGCGGCCAGGAGTGCGCCCCACATCCAGGCTCGGTTCACCGCGAGGTGTCCGGAGGGGAGGTGGCGCAGCGCGGCGCCGTGCTTGGTGTCGCGGAACAGGTTCTCCACCTTCGTGCGGTGGCGGTACCAGTACTCGGCCTGCGCGGCTGCGGCAGGTGTGGAGACGTCGAGGTTGGTCACGATGAACGAGTAGGCGAACACCCCGTCGACCTTGGCCACCGTAGCGAGGTCGTCGAGCGGGAGCGCCCGCTGGGCGGGGTGCAGGGTGCGTCGGCGCCGCGCTCGCGGGTCACCGGAGACCTGGCCGTGGTCCAGGTCGAGCCGGACCCGACGGATCAGCAGCTGGGTCGCTGCGGGCCACCAGTTCGGGCAATAGTCGGCCACCGCGACCTGCGCGCCGGTCATGTCGATCGCGTCGGTCCACCCGTCGGCCGCGACGCCGTCGAGGATGCGCCACAGCGGCGCGATGCGTCGGGCGCCGATGGCGAACTCCACGCCGACGAACAGGGCTGCGCGGGCGAGCTGCCCGGCGAAGTAGCCCGCGTCCGCACGCACGCGGACTCGCCCCGCCCGCGCCTGCGCGGGGAGCGCGGCCAGCGCCCGGTGGAACAGCTCGGCGCTGGTGGCGCGGGGGTCATCCCGGCCCGAACCGAGGTCAGCGGCCAGCACCACCGCGGTGTCGGCCCAGGTCGCGACGTGCGGGCGGGCGACCCGCTGGCCTTGGTGGTTGAACGCCACGCCCTGCTTGAGCCGGCCGTAAACCTCGACATCGGTGGTGTCCAGATCGATCGTCACGTCCGCCGTCAGCTGCTCGGCCCGGTCCGGGTCGACCTGGGCGAGCAGGTCCAGCGCGGTGGTGTGCACGTCACCGAGCCCGGTCTCCACCGCCGCCCACTGCCCCTCGATGAACTTGCGCGCGAGCCCGGCGGCGGTCGTGGACGCCAACCCCGGCACCGGCGTGAGTGCCTGCCCGGCGGTGTCGGCGCGGTGCCGGTCCAGCCCGACCAGGAAGTCCTCCCCGCACAGCTGCGCCGCCGACATGCCGACCAGCATCTGCCCGGCGCTGCACCCGCGGTCGCGGTCCTTGATGGGCCCGACCGCGGCGTCGAGCTTGTCGATGATCCCGAGCCGGTCGATCAGCTCGGTCACCGCGGCCAGCCCGGAGAACCTGGTCAGCGCCGCGTCCGGCGCGCCGAGACGCACCCGCGCACACCGCGGGCGTCGCTTGCGTACTGTTCGCACCTGATAGGTGTCCTCTCAACCCGCAATGTCGTGTCGTCGCAAACACGATCATCGCAGGTCAGCGGGCACCTATCGCCATCTCCCCAGTCCGGCCACCAGCGCAACTCGCGGATTCGGGTCAGAGGATTGGTCCACCCAGGTGGACCTCTCCGCATGGGTCGATATGTGGTGCGAACGTCCTGGCCTCACCCCATGGCCCGCGCCAGCAGCTTCCGCCTGGTGAACAAGCTGAACGAGTAACAGAGCCCGTGCACCCGCACCTCTGTGAACCAGCTCATGGACCGCTACCTCGAGCTACTCGACATCGAGCAGACCACAAAGCCCGGCATGCAGACACGACAACCTCGCCGAGATCGACAGCGGGGCCCGGGAAATCCAGTCCGATCCGACTCCGAACCCACTCGATAGCGCGTCCACCCGACGGCCATCTCGACGACTTGCTGTCGATCGGTTCCTGTTCTAGCGACTGGAGCCATGTACCGCGCAGGTGCTAGTGGTTGAACCCAAACCTCCCGCTACGCATTAGCGAACGATCGCGACAGCATGCATGAGCAAACTGAGCAGGGCCCACCCGACTATGATCGACAATCCGGAAACGCTACCTATAACTGCCTCGATGAAGAGCCACCCTGCACAGCCCACGGCAACGATCTCCGTGATCAGCACCCATCTCGAGGTCATAGCCTGCTCTCGACGCAGCGCCGTCAGCGCGACGCCCACCAGAGGCACAATCATCGCCACGACACATGCGAGACGCTGCCATCCGGAAAATATGATGCCGGTTGCGCCTAACGTCCCGAATACGCCGACGGCGGTCACCCCACCGAGCCATACGGCGCTCCGTCGCTCCCGAGCGCGCATGTCCTCACCCCCCTGAATCACGGAGAGAACCGTAGTCCACACAAACGGACCGCCGCGGGAATACGGCGGAACTGCCAACTATCCCTGCTGCGTACGTGTACACGGTGCTGCACCGATCTCCGCCCGCGATGAGCACGTCGCCGTGCGCGGCGGCGGGCCACGCACGTACCTGTATCGGTGCGGCCGACAGACACCGACGGGCCCTCGCCGGCCCGCCGGAACCGGCCCCGTTCAGCCCGTAGCCGGCGTCAGCGTCCAGGCGGTGGACGGCACCGTGTCCGGCGGCTGCTGCCGCACCACACCGTCCCGGGCCACGGCTCCCATCTGGCTGATGCCGTTGATCAGCTGGAACGTTCCGTCGCCCGTCGCGCGCATCTCCCAGCGCTGGGTCTTCGCGTTGTCGGCGCAGGTGGCCGTCAGGAGTGCGGTGCCCGGCGTGACCAGGTCGGGGTCCCGCTCCTGGCGGTCGAAGGCGCTGTTCGGAGCCTGTACACACAGGCCCGAGCCGGTCCTCAACCGGTAGTACTCGTCGTCGGTGACCTCGAGCGACCACGGCTGCGGGGTCGCGCCGGTACGGACCTCGGCGCCCTCGGTGACACCGTCACCGCCCAGCTGCTCCTGACCGGCGGCAACGGTGTACGTGCCGGGCTCCAGCGGTGTGCGGTCGTCCGCCGCCCATCCGGCGGCGCGTCCGATCGTCTCCGACCGTGCGACGAAGTCCTCGTAGGACGGCGTGGTCGTGACCGCGCCCCAGGTGCGCTGGGCCAGCACCCGCAACGGCATGAACAGCTGCGCCTCGACCTCGTTCGGCGTCTCCGCGGCCCAGAAGTCCGGCCACACGCCCATCTTGGCGCCGAGGACCCCGTCCTTGCCCTCGATCTCGTTGTTCTCACCGTCGAACCGTTGCGGCGACCACCCCTGCTCGTAGAGCGCCTTCGGGTCCATGTCGTCCTTGCCGCGGATGTTGTACAGGCCGTAGGCGAGGTTCACGACGTCATGGCCGCGCTCACGCAGGGCGTCCGGCGTCAGCTCCGTGCCCAGCCAGTACTCGACCGCGATGTCCGTGGCGAGCGGCACGGTGGAGGTGACGGGCAGGTTGTCGTTCCAGACCCGGGTGGTGAGCCCCTTGCTCCGCACGTAGTCGTTCACCTGGTTGATGAAGCCCACGAACGCGTCCCCGGCCGTGGCCTCCGCACCGTAGGTCGCCCGCGCCTACTCCTCGATGTGCGGGAACTGCTCGTAGGAGTAGTTGATCATGTATTCGTCCGCACCGGCGTGCCAGATCTTCGCGTTCGGGAAGACCTCGAGGTACTCGTCGATGAGGTTCTTCACGAAGTCCAGCGCCTCGGGCCTGGTGATGTCGAGGCGGATCGGATCCAGCGGCTCACCGTCGAGCTGCAGCTGCAGCTCCGGACGCTCCTTCAGCCAGACGTCCATGTGCCCGGGTGAGTTGATCAGCGGGGACACCGAGACGTGGTACTCCGCCGCCGCCGCGGAGATCGCCTCCATCTGGCTCTTCGTGTAGTACGGCCAGGCCCCGGACTCCGGCACCGAGTCGAGCTTGACCTTCGCCTCGATGGTCAGCTGGTTGAGCTTCAGCGACGCCATGTCCTTGATCAGCCGGACGATCCAGTCGACCGACTCCTGCCCACCGCCGGTGCAGGCGCACAGCATCACGCCGCGCTCGGGATAGGCGGGCACGTCGGTGGTGCTCCCGCCGCCGATCGCGTCACCGGTCTGCAGCGCCTGCAGGACCGTCCGGCCGCCCCAGAACGCGCCGTCGCGGGTGTTCCCGGACACCGCGGCGGTCCCGTTCGCGGTGAGCGTGTAGCCCTCGGCACCCAGGTCCGCGTTCTCGGCCACGTCGAGCACGATGTCGCCCGGCCGGGCGCCGTCGATCCCGTCGGCGGCCTCGACCGTCCGACCCTTGAGCGCCCCGAGTTCACCGGCCAGCAGCTCGGCGTCGGCCGCCAGGTCATCCGACGCGTCGTACACGACCCGTGACGTCTCGCTCCACCGGAAGTCGGCCCCGCCGGGGTTCCACGACCCCGGTGCCGGAACCGTGAGGGACGCGGGCGCCGGGACCGGATCCTGCGCGTACGCCGGCACCGGGGCCAGACCGGCCGCCACCGCCGTCGACACGAGCAGGGCCGCGCCCACCGCGGCCGACCTCAGGACATACCGCCGTTGCGACATCAACCCCGCCTCTCGATCCGGTCTCACTGCACGAGACGTCCGACCTCCCACACTCGATATAATTGTTCACACAACTAACTGACAGTCAAGATCTCGCGACGGGGCGGTCGACGCCCCCTGGCGGATCGGTTCACCGCCGGGCCGCCCCTCGCCCGGTACTACCGGGCGGTACCGCCCGCACCGGCCGGCCGGGCGTCGCGCCGGGCCCCGGCCCACCACAGCCCCGTCACGACGACGGCGAGCCAGGCCCCACCGAGCGCCCACCCGGCGACGACGTCGGTCAGCCAGTGCACACCCAGGTACAGCCGGCTCACCCCGATCGTGACGACACCGGCGGCCGCGGCCGCGACGGCCGCGACCCGCAGCCAGGTCGAGCGCAGCACCCGGACCACGATGACGGTGAGGACGCCGAGCACGACGATCCCGCCCAACGCGTGCCCGGACGGCAGCGACAGGTCCGGTTCGACCGCCAGCCGGGTCGCCACCGGCGGGCGGCCGCGCCCGTAGAGGTCCTTGAACACGGGCACGAGCACGGCGACCCCGGCGGTCGCGACCGCCGTGGCGGCGGCCTCCAGCGGGCGCCGCGCCACCAGCAGCACCACGATCGCGAGCCCGGCCAGCAGCAGCGTCCCGTTCGTGCCGCCCCAGCGGCTGACCGCCTCCATCACCACGGTCAGCCCCGGAGTGCGGTGGGCGACGAGCCAGTCGAGCACCAGGCGGTCGGCCGCCGCGATCCGGGCCGGCGCGTCCTCGACCGCGTCGACGACGACCGTCTGCACGGTCCACAGCGCCAGCGCTGCTCCCGAGCCCCACAGCAACGGACCCCTCGGCCGCGCGCCGCCGGCGAGCCCGGCTCCGCTCACGACCAGCCCGGGCTGCCGGGCGACGAGGACGGCGGCCACGACCGCCCATCCGAGTACGAGGAACAGCCCCGCAGTCTGCTGCGCGTCGGCGTACTGCACGACGGACCTCCGACTCCTTGCGATGTGCAACGACCGGGCCCCACTGTCGCGCCGAGGCGCTGTGGTGGCGCTGAGAGACCGGCTCAGGCCGGGCCGTGCAACGTCTGCCGGGACAGGAAGTCCCACATCATGTCGGTGGCCTTCACCGTCTGGGTGATCCGGCCCTCGCCCGAGTAGCCGAGGCTGCCGGGCCAGGTGTGCCCCCCGCCGTCGACGACGACGTGTTCCACGTCCGCACCGTTCGCACAGTGCGTCCAGTCCGTCACGGTGACGTCCGGCCCGATCCGCCGCGTGGCGGGCTCGGGTGCGCACCGGTCGCGTGCCACCCAGCCGTTCACCCAGTCCTGGATCGCCGGCGTGGGCTTCGCCGGGCCACCGCCGGTGTAGGGCACCGTCGCGTCGGCGGTGCCGTGGAACTCGATCACCGGGACCGGGCGGCCGGGCGCGCACTCCGGCTCACCGGTGCGGTAGAACGCCGCCGCGACCGGCGCGATCGCCGCGATCCGGTCCGACATCCGGCAGGCCAGGATGTCGGTGAAGCCGCCGCCGTTGGACTTGCCCGCGGCGTAGACCCGGTTGGTGTCGGCACACGTGGTGGCCTCCACCTGGTCGAGCACCGACGCGGCGTAGGCGACGTCGTCGACACCGGGGGCGGAGTAGGGCGCGCCCTGCCAGCTCTGGGAGGCCGTCGTCGCCGACCGGGCGCCGTCGAGGTAGGCGACGATCGCCGGCAGCTCCGAGAGGCCGCTGAACCTCTGCAGCTCGGGACCGGTGCCGCCGCGACCGTGGAAGGCGAGGATCACCGGCCACGGGCGGCTCGCGTCGTAGCCCGCCGGGACCGTCAGCTCGTAGTGCCGCGACGTGCCAGTGTCGTTCGGCTCGGGCTCGGGGACGTCGTGCCGTGCCACCGACGGGGCCGGGGCGCCCGCGCCGCAGCCCGCCGAGGGCGCCGCGGCGACCGATCCCCCACCCGGGGCCGCGGGGCCGGGCGCGGCGAGCGCCGTGCCGGTACCCGCGAGGGCCGACGCCAAGGCCAGGGCCGCGACGGTGAGCGCGCCGAGCCGGCGCCGGCCGCGCCGGGCGGGCGTCGCACCTCGTGCCGGAGCGGGGTGCGTCGCTCCCCCGGAAGGATCATCGTTCGTCCACACAAAGTGATCATATCACTAGATCCCTAGACCGATTCGGTGATCGCTGACCGGCCGCGCCCGGTCACCGCTCGTGGTGGGACCGGTTCGCGACCCCCACGTGCAGGTGGGGGAACCGTGCCGTCGGGTGGGCCCGGTGGACAGTCCCCGGGTGTGCATGACGCAATCCCGCCGGGTCCGGCAACACCTGCCGGTCCACGATCACCGGAGGACATCACATGACCCTGAAGCGCATCGCCGCCGCCATCGTCGTCGTCGCCGCGGCGGCCGGTGTCGGTCTCGTCGGGAACGCCCCCGTCCAGGAGGCCCCGACCACCACGAACCAGGCCGACCTGCTGAACGACCTCGACATCCTCCCGATCTGAGCGACGGCTCGCCGACAGCGGAGCGCCTGCGCTCCCGCGGTCGCCGGGCTCGCTGCCGGTGGTCACCCGGCCGATGCGGGTGACCCCGGCCGCGCCCGGCACCGGTCAGCCGGCGCCGGTCCGGCGGTAGCGGATGTGCGTGGCGAGCGGCGAGTGGAGCACCTCGGCGGGCTCGAACCCGAAGGAGCCGACCCCGTCGAACAGCCGCTCGCCGGCGCCGAGCAGGACGGGTGCGACGTCCAGCGTCAGCTCGTCGATCACCCCCGCGAGCAACGCCTGCCGGACGTTGGAGGCACCCCCGGCGATGTCCACCCCCGCGCCCCCGGCCACCTCGACGGCCTGCGCGTAGGCGGCGTCGAAGCCCCCGGTGACGAAGTGGAAGGTCGTCCCGCCGTCCATCTCGATCGGTGCGCGGGAGTGGTGGGTGAGCACGAACACCGGCGCGTGGTACGGCGGCTCGGGCCCCCACCAGCCACGCCAGTCCTCGTCCCACCGGCCGCGGACCGGGCCGAACATGTTGCGGCCCATGACGTACGCCCCGCGGGGACGCATGAGCCACCCGGCCGCGACCTCGTCGGCACCGGTCGCCCGCGGATCCCCGATGTGCCAGCCGTGCAGCTCGACGCCGCGCTTCCCGAGCGGGTCCTCCCGGCTCTGCCCGGGCCCGGCGACGAAGCCATCGAGGGAGACCGACATGTGACACGTGGTGCTGGGGCCGGACGAGGTCATACCGGTACCGACCGGGTCCGGGCGCGGAACTCATCGACGCGCGGCACGACAGCGGCGATGCCGGGATCAGCCCGGGGCCCGCTCCGCCTCCGTCCGCCGGACGCGGAGCTGCCGGCCGAGGACGAGCACCACGAGCAGGATCACCGCCAGCCCGGCCCCGGCGACGTTCGCCATGGGCGAGGGGTCGGCCGGGTCCACCTGGGTGCTGAGCACCCCGAAGTCCCACAGCCCGTGCGCCAGCATCGCGCCGGCGAGCGCACCGGTGCTGCGCAGGACCAGGTAGAACACGAAGCCGGTGGCGCTGGTCAGCACGACCTGCAGGAACGCGGCCGATCCGGAGGTGATGACGTTCGTGCCGTGGGCCAGGCCGAAGACGAGCGTCGTCCACAGTCCGACCCGGACCTCGCTGTAGCCGTTGCTGCGGAACACGACCACGCCGACGCCGCGGAACATCAGCTCCTCGGCGAACCCGACCATGAGCGTCGCGACCAGCAGCAGGAGCGCGAACGTGAGGCCCTTCGCGGCCAGGCCGGAGTAGTTCGTCACCACCGCGACCAGCACGAGCACCGCGAGCGGTACCGCGATCACCCAGCGCCGCAGCGGCCGGCGGTTCACGAACATCTCGCTCCACGCACCCAGGTACGTGGCGACGCCGAGGGCGAACACGGTGACCAGCCCGGTCGGGATCACCAGCGCCCGGACCAGGTAGTCGATCGAGGTCGGTTCGCCGTAGCCGTCCACGGTCCCGTCGCGCAGCAGCACGATCGCGCCCTGGACGATCACCAGGTAGAGCGCGGTGAGGACGAGGAACTGCCAGACCTTCAGGGGGCGGCCGCCGCCGCGGGGGCGTTCGGTCGTGGTGTCGCCGACGCGGCTCACCGTGGACATGCGGGTTTCCTTCACGGGTGGTGGTCCGGGGTTCGGAGGAGCGAGCGCACCGGTCTCCCTCACTCCGTCTAGCACAACGTACTAGCGCAATGTACTAGACGCCGTGCGGGGAGCAACCGGTGCGCGGTGACCCGATCCGGTCAACCGGTGCGCAGGACCGTCGCCAGCGCGTCGCCGAGGGCGGCCGTCTCGATCTCGTCGTCCGGCTGCGGCACGGGCAGGATCCGGGCCACGGCGAGGCCGTCGATCACGGTCTTCAGGAACCGGGCGCCCCGCTGCTCGCTCCCGGGCGGGACCACGCCCTCCGCCGCGAGGACACCGAGCCACCCGGCCACGGCGTCGAGGATCGTGGTGTCGAAGGCCGTCCAGGCCCGGCGGACCTCGGCCGACCCGCCGGGCCCGAACACCGTGTTGACCCGCTGCAGCCACCGCTGCGACCGGACCTCGTCGAGCGGCCGGCGCGGCGGGAGGATCTGGGCGAGGCACTCGCGCAGCCGGGTCTCGGCGGGCACGGACCGGTCGTGGATGCGCAGGTCGGACAGTGCGATGTCGAGATCGGCGATCACCAGCGCCTCGTGCAGCGCGCGCTGGGTCGGGAAGTAGTGCCGCAGGGTGCTCGGGCCGATCCCGACCCGGGCGGCGACCGTGCGGACCGCCAACGTCGAGTCGGGATCCTCGGCCAGGATCACCCGGGCCGCGTCCACGATCTCCTGCCGCCGACCGTCCACCGTCGCCTCCTCAGCCGCCGCCCCCGCCGGGCCGCACGGCACGGCCCGGACGACCAGGGAGCCCGGCTCCTCACCGTAGGGGCGGTCGTCACCGGTCCGACGGGCGCGGTTCGATCCCGAGCCGCTGACACACGAAGGCCAGCCACTCGGTCGACTGCTCCAGGGCGACGTCGGCGGCGGTGGCCCAGCCGTGCCCGACGTTCTCCCAGACGTGCAGCAGGATCGGCGCGTCGCCCCGCTGGGCCGCCTGCAGCGCGGCCGCGAACTTGCGGGCGTGCCACGGCGAGCAGCGCGGATCGGTGTCGCCGGCGTCGACGAACACCGCCGGGTAGCTCTGCTCGCCGACGAGCTGGTAGGGCGAGACGGTCAGCATCCGCCGCACGTCGGCGGGATCGTCGACGTCGGCCAGCTCGACCGCCACGGCGTAGCGGCCGTAGGGCTCGCGGCACGCCCCGACGACGTCGAGCAGGGGTGCCCTCGGTACGACCGCCGCCCACAGGTCGGGGCGCTGGGTGACCGCGACCCCGGCCATGAGGCCGCCGTTGGAGCCGCCGGTGACGCCGAGCTGCCCGCGGGTGGTGCGGCCCGCGGCGAGGAGGTCCTCGGCGACCGCGTAGAGGTCGTCGTAACAGTTCTGCTTGGTCTGCTTCCGCCCGCCCAGCCACCACGCGCGTCCGAACTCCGAGCCCCCGCGCAGGTGGGCGTGCACGAACACGCCCCCGGCGGCGACCAGGGCCGCCTGCCCGCCCGGGTACTGCGGGACCCAGGGTGCGTTGAAGCCGCCGTAGGCGTAGACCAGCGCCGGCTGAGGCACCGCCGGATCGGTGTCACGGCGCCGGAGCAGGTGATAGGGGACGCGTGTGCCGTCGCGGCTGGTCGCCCAGTGGTCCTCGACGACGGCGTCGGCCACGGTCACGGCGGGCGCCAGCAGCTCCTCGACCTCGGTGGCCCCGGGGCGGTGCCGGTAGGTGCCCCACGACGACGCGAGGGTGGAGAAGCTGAACCAGAACTCGTCGGGATGCCCGCGCGGCGTCAGGTTCGGGTACGGGTACGGGTGCTCACCGATCGCGCCGCGGCCGGGGAGCGGCACGTCGCCGAGGTGCCGGCCGGAGCCGTCGACGACCCGCACCCTGGCGTAGGTGTCGACGAGCTGGGAGACGTAGAGCAGCTCGCCCACCACGGTCAGGGTGCGCAGCACCGCGTCGGACTCCGGGACCAGGGTGACCCAGTCGGCCGGGTCCGGCCGGTCCACGTCGATCGCCACGAGCCGTCCGCGGTCGGCGCCCTCGTCGGTGACGGCGACGTAGCGGTCGCCGACGAGCTGCCCGGCGACCGTCGCGTCCGTTCCGGTCACGAACGGCCGCCAGGTCGCGTTCCCGGCGGCGTCCAGGTCGGCGATCGCGACCGGGCACGGGGTCAGCAGCCGCTCGACCGCCACCGCCCGGGTGCCCGAGGGGTCGGGCAGGACCATCCGGTACTCGCTCGCGTCGGCGCGCCACGGGATCTCCTGCCGGGTCGTCGTGGCGTCCGCGAGGCGGTGCAGGAAGACCTGGTAGGACACGTCGCCCGGATCGCCCTCCAGCGCGGTGAAGAAGAACCCGCCGGAGTCCGGGAGCCACAGCACGCCGCCGCTCCAGGCGTCCATCAGCCGGTGGGCCGGCGCACCGTCGAGCCAGACCCGGTTGCGCAGGTCGAGCAGGCCGATCCCGTTCTGCTCGCTGCCGTCGGCGCACAGTCCCACCGCGAGTATCCGGCCGTCGGGCGACGGCGCGAACCAGGACAGGAACGGCGCCGGCCGGTCGCCGTCCGGTTCTGGGGCGTACACCGTCTCGCCCACGCCGTAGGGCTCGTCGGCGACGACGACCCCGGCCTGGCTGTCCTCCGCGGCCGTCACCGAACGGAACCACCGGCCACCCGCGAACCGCGGCGCCGCCCCGAAACGCGGCGCCGTGTGCCCGGCGACGAGATCGCGCAGGGCGTCGAAGCCCGGCCACGACCGCACCGTCCCCGACGCCAGCGCCGCCTGCGCCTGCTGCCAGCGCCGCACCTCGTCGGCGGTGCCGTCCTCCAGCCAGCGGTACGGGTCGGGGCTGCGCACCCCGGCGAGCTCGTCGACGTCCGGACCGGTGCGGGTGGGCGGGTACTCGATGGTCACGGGCTCTCCTCGACGGCTCCTCGACTGATCCGCGACGGCACTGACGGGATCCGGGTCGAGGATCCCGCCGGGGTGGCGGGGCGCTCTACCGCCGGATGTCGCGGTCCCGGCCCGGCCGGTGCGACATCTCGCGCAGGCGCCGCCGGCTCCGCCCCGCGGCGGTACGGACCGGTCAGGGGACGAGTACGAGCTTGCCGCCGGGACGACGGGAACGGCTCAGCTCGGCCGCCTCGTGGATCCGGTCCAGCGGGTAGGTCCGGGCCACCGGGAGCGCCAGCACTCCGGCACCGGCCAGCCGGGCGAACTCGTCCAGCCGGTCGAAGCGCATCTCGATCCGGGTGACCCGGGTGCCCAGCTCGGCCGCGGCGGCGAAGTCCGAGACGGTGCCGACGCGGTCGGGATCGCCGGTCAGCCCGATCAGGGCCGGCAGCGCGCCACCGGCCGGACCGGGCTGGTCCGGCCGATCGATCCGCCCACCGGTCGGCGCCGTGTCCAGGGCCCGGTCGACGCGGCCCCCGGCCAGCTCGGCGACGCGATCGGCCATGCCGTCGCCGTAGGAGGTCACCCGGGCACCGACCCCCTCCAGTGCGGCCGCCCGCGCCGGCCCGGCGGTCGCGATCACCCGTATACCGCGGTGCCGGGCGAGTCGAACGGCCGCCTCACCGACGGTGGAGCCGGCGCCGTGGACGAGCAGCAGCTCGTCCGGCCGCACGCCGAGATCATCGAGTGCCTGCCACGCAGTCTCGGTCGCCATCGGCAGCGCGGCGGCCTGCTCGTCGGTGATGCTGTCCGGGATGCGCGCCCAGCCCGTCAGCACCGCGTACTCGGCGGCACCCGCCGTCGGGCCGTCGACGGCCGCCGGACCGAACACCCGCTCGCCCGTCCCGACGCCGGTGACGCCCGGACCCAGCGCGTCGACGGTGCCCGCCACCTCGAGCCCGAGGCCGCGCGGCAACGGGGGCAGCCGGTCGGCGAGCAGGCCGTCGACCATCGCCCAGTCGGCCGGGTTGAGGCCGCACGCACGGACCGCGACCCGGATCCGGCCCGGCCCCGGTTCCGGCGGAGCGACCTCGCGCTGCCGGATCTCGTCCGGGGAACCGAACCGGTCGAACTGAAGCGCCTTCATGACGATCTCCCTGTGATGACAGCATCTGCTGTCACCAACGTAGCAGCGCGACGACAGACCCTGCTGTCATAGCCTGGCGGGCATGCCGAGATGGGAGTCCGACGCGCAGGGCAGGCTCGAACGCGCGGCGCTGGAGCTGTTCGAGGACCAGGGGTTCGAGCGCACCACGGTCGCGCAGATCGCCCGCACCGCCGGCCTGACCGAGCGCTCCTTCTACCGCTACTTCCCCGACAAGCGGGAGGTCCTGTTCGCCGGCAACGAGCTCGAGACCCACCTGGTCGCGCGCACCGAGGCGGCCGGTCCGGGCCTGCGCCCGGTCGAGGCGGTGCTGGCCGCACTGGGCAGCGCCGACGAGATCCTGCCGTCGCGGGAGTTCCTGCTGCGCCGGGCCGCGGTGATCGCCGCCAACCCGGCGCTGGCCGAGCGCGACCTGATCAAGCTCGCCGACATCGCCCGTGCGCTGGCGCCGGCCCTGGAACGCCGCGGTGTCGAGCCCGGCGCGGCACGCTTCGTCGTCGACGTGGCGATCGCCGTCTCCCGGCGTGCCACGTCCCGCTGGGTGAGCGAACCGGGCACGACGCTCGCCGAGCTCGTCGCCCGGACCGCCGAGGAGCTGTACGCGGCGGTCACACCGCCGCCGTCCCCGGGCTGAGCGGCCCGGCTCGGTACCGTCGAACGCGTGATCACCGACATCGGGGCCTTCCAGGAGGAGCTCGCGGTCAGCGGGCTCCCGCCGGTGATCGGCGGGCGGCACGACAGCGGAGCGTTCCGGGCCGGTGTCACGGCCCTGGAGCTCGGCCCACTCCGGCTGGTCGAGCTCGTCACGCCGGAGGGCGAGTGCTTCCGCGACGCCCGGTGCCTGCGCGCCGAGGACGAGAAGCTGTGGCAGATCGACCTGATGACACGGGGACGGGCACGGGTCGAGCAGGGCGGCGCCGTCGCCGAGCTCGGCCCGGCCGACCTGGTCCTCATCGACCCCGAACGGCCGGTCCGCTACGCCGGCACCGCATCGAGCCACGTGACCATGCTGGTGCCGCGCACCCAGCTGCGGCTGCGCCCCGGCGACGCCGCCCGCCTCGCCGGTGTCCGGATCGCCGGCGACAGCGGGCCGGGGGCACTGGTGTCCGCGCTGGCCCGCGACGTCGTCCGGTCCCTGGCCGGACTCGACCCCGCCGGGGCCGACCGCTCGGGCGCCGCCGTCGTGGAGCTGGTCTCGGTGGCGCTCGCGGCGCAGCTGGGCGACGCGCGCACCACCTCCGACGACGCCCTGCGCGACCGGATCGTCGGCCACATCGAGGTGCGGCTGGCCGACCGCAGGCTCACCCCGGCCACGATCGCCGCGGCCCACCACATCTCCGTGCGGCGGCTGCACTCCCTGTTCGAGGACCAGCCCCTGACCGTCGCGGCGCTGGTCCGGCGACGCCGGCTGGAACGCTGCCACGCCGATCTCGCGCGCGGCGACCGGACGGTCGCGGCCGTCGCCGCCCGGTGGGGTTTCGCCGACCCGGCGCACTTCAGCCGGCTGTTCTCGGCGACCTACGGCTACAGCGCCGCCGCGCTGACGGCCCGCAACCGTGCACGGATCGTCAAGGCGCCCTCCGGCCGGTCCGCCGAGGATGGGGGCCTACGCAGCACGGAAGGGTGATCACATGGAACGGCCGGTCGAGGCGATGGGTGCCATCCCGCTCCGCATGTACGAGGCGTGGAACCGCGCGGACGCCGACGGCTTCTTCGCCGACTTCGCCGACGACGCACTGTTCGTCGACCTCGACGGGACCGTCCGCCGGGACCGCACCGGGATGGTCGCGGCGCAGCGGGAGGCCTTCGCGACGTTCCTGCGGGGGACCCGGCTGGTCCGCGGCGAGGTGCTGGACGCGCGAACCGTGGGCGACGGCGTCGGTGTGGTGCACGCCCGCATGGGCATCCTCCTGCCGGGCGAGCAGGAGCCCCCCGCGAGCCGGTTCTGCATGCAGCTGTTCGTCACGGCCCGGCGCGACGACCGCTGGGTGGTCGTCGCGCTGGAGAACGCGCGCATCCTCACGCCGGAGGCCATGGTCGCCCTGGAGTCCCTCGCGACCGGATGAACACGGCGCCGGGCCGATGAGTCCGCCGCACCGGCACGGTCTGCCCCGACATGACCAGGAGCCCGGCGCCCGCCGGGCCCGGAACGGGAGCGACCATGACCGCCACCTACACCGTCGACCTGTTCACCAGCCTCGACGGCTACGGCTCCTACAACGGCGCCGGCGACTGGGGCGGCTACTGGGGCAAGCAGGGCCCCGAGCTGCTCGGCCACCGGCTAGGGTGTGTCTCCCAATGCGCGGAGCCAGGTGACGATTGCCTTCAGGACGGCGCCGCCGCGGAAGGTCAGGGCGAGCTTGTCGTAACGGGTGGCCAGCCCGCGCCACTGCTTGACGTGGCAGAACCCGCGCTCGACGACGTTGCGGTTTCGGTAGTCGACCGGATCGAATGCGGGCGGTCGGCCACCGCGTGAGCCCCGTCGTTTGCGGTGTCCCTGCTGGTCAGAGGGCTCCGGAATGACAGCGATGATCCGGCGCTCGCGCAGGTGCCGGCGGATCGCGCGTGAGGAGTAGGCCTTGTCCGCGCGCACGCGTTCAGGCCGGGTCCGGGGTCGTCCCGGGCCCGGTCGGGCGATGCTCAGGCGCGCCATCAGGTGCGGAAACATTGGCGAGTCGCCGCCCTGGCCGGGGCCGAGGAGGACCACCAGCGGGCGGCCGTGCCCGTCAACGAGCTGGTGGATCTTCGTCGACAGCCCTCCGCGGGACCGTCCCAGCGCGTGATCTGCTGGTTCGGCGAGCAGATTCGTGTAGTTCGATCCGGCCCCCTGTGTCGCGCTTGAGGGTCGCGGCGTGCTGGTGGGCACGGATGATCGTGGAGTCCACGCTGACCGCCCACCCGAGCACCTCGGCGGCGTCGGCCTCGACCAGAAGAGCAGCCAGGATGTGGTCCCAGGTGCCGTCGCCGCTGTAGCGGCGGTGCCGCTTCCACAACGTCTGCCACGGCCCGAACTCGGCTGGGACGTCGCGCCAGGGAAGCCCGCACCGATACCGGTAGATGATCCCCTCGATCACCCGGCGGTCATCGCGGAACGGGCGCCCGCGACGACCCTCGGAGGAGGGCAACAGCGGCGCCAGACGGGCCCACTGGGCATCAGTCAGGACAGCGGTACGCGGCACCGATCAAGCATCGCGCACCCCGCTCCGCCTATCTGGGAGACACGCCCTAGCCTCGTTCGGGCCGGAACAGCGGATGGTCCTCGGGGCCACCACGTTCCGCCAGTTCGTGGCCATGCTCGCCGACGCCGATGCGGAGCCCGAGGTCCGCGATCCGTGGGTCACCCGGATGCTGGACATGCCGACCACGGTGGTGTCGTCCACGCTGACGGAGCCGCTGGACCGGCCGGACGCGACGGTCGTCGGCGGGGACGCCGTGGAGGCCGTCGCCCGGCTGAAGGAGGAGTCCCCGGTGCCGCTGCGCTCGCACGGCAGCCTGACGCTCAACCGGGCACTCATGGCCGCGGGCCTCGTCGACCGGCTCCAGGTGACGGTCTTCCCGGTGATCACCGGTCGGACCGGGACCGATCCGGTGCTCGGGGGCGCGGCCGACTACGACCTGGAGCTGCTCGAACAGCGGACGCTGGACGGGCACACCGTGGAGCTGGTCTACCGGCCGACGCCGCACCGGTGACCCACCGGCCGGCGGGCTCCGGTCGACCGGAGCCCGCCGATCCGCTCAGGTGCTCAGCGCTTGCCGCGGAACCGCGACAGCATCTGCTGGGCCTTGGCCCGGTTGCGCGGGTCGCTGGCCATGCGCTTGGCCTGGTCGGTGTACTTGCGCCCCTGCGGGCTCTTCAGGAAGGACTGGATTCGCGCGACGATCCCCGCCATCTCATCTCCACATCTGCCGTGGACGCCGTGGCTCGGAACGTCCTCTTCACCCGATTGTGCCGTATTCCGGTCGGCGCGGTGCGGCTCCGCCGTCCGGTCCCACGGTGACCGACGGGCGGGTGCGGTGACGGCCCGCGCATACCGTCCTTGACTTATATAAGCCAAAGCCGGTAAGAATCGGATCCGTGCACGCCTTCGACGTCCTCGGCGACCCGGTGCGCCGGCGCATCCTGGAGCTGCTCGCCGACGGCGAGCGGACCTCCGGCGCGATCACCGAGGTCGTCCGGGCCGAGTTCGGGCTCTCCCAACCGGCGGTCTCGCAGCACCTGCGCGTGCTGCGAGACAGCGGGTTCGCGTCGGTGCGCGCCGCGGGTGCCCGCCGGTTCTACGCCGTCGAGCCCGCGCCGCTGAGCGAGGTCGACGCGTGGCTCGACCGGTTCCGCCGGTTGTGGGACCAGCGCCTCGACGCCCTGGGGACCGAGCTGGCCCGGGGACGGCGCGCCGCTCGACACCGCGATGGTCGCGGGCACACCCCACCCGCCGGGTCCGGCACCGGCGCGGACGAGACCGGTTCATCAGCGAGAGGGACAGGACCATGAAGGACGTACTCGACGAACTGGCCGCCGCCCGCCGGCGGATGGGCACCGCGACCCTGTCCGCCGGCGAGGCCTACACGATGGAGCTGCGGCGCCGCTACGACGCGCACCCCGAGGACGTGTGGGACGCCATCACCAGCCCGGAGCGGCTGAGCCGCTGGATGAGGCCGGTCACCGGCGACCTGCGCCCGGGCGGGACGTTCGAGCTGGACGGCGGCGAGCACGGCGAGATCCTCCGTTGCGAGCCGCCGCACCTGCTGCGGGTGTCCTGGATGTTCGGCCCCGGCGCCGACGAGTGGCCGGGCACCAGCGAGGTCGAGGTGCGCCTGTCCCCCGGCCCGGCCGGGGACACGGAGTTCGAGCTGGTCCACGCCGCGGCCGTCGGCGAGCCCCTGTTCCCCACCTACGGCCCCGGTGCCGGCGGGGTCGGCTGGGACCTGCACCTCCTCACCCTCGCCGGGTTCCTGGCCGACGGCGAGGTCCTCGACCACGAGGCGTTCCGGTCCTCGCCCGCCGGACCCGGGTTCACCCGGCGCAGTGCCGCCGCCTGGGGCGAGGCCCACCTGGCCGCCGGCGGCGATCCGGACCGGGTCGCGGCCGCGGTCGAGGCCACCACCGCGTTCTACCTGCCGGCCGGGGACACGTCGGCCCGGGCGGGCGGATCCACGCCGGGCTGACCGGCCGGCGGACCCCGCACACGTCGGGCCGGCCGAGACTGTCGGTGGGAGCTGCTTGTCTGGGCGCATGTTCGAGACGCCGGACGAGATGCGCAGCCTCCAGGTCCTGCTCGACACGTCCCTGGCCGGCTCCGGCAGCCATCTCCGGTCGATCGTCCGGCCGGGTGAGAGCACCCTGGGTGCCGAGCAGGTCGTCCGGGTCTGCCGGGGCATGTGCACGCTGGCCGTCGCCACGGTGACGCAGCGCGGTGAGCCCCGCATCAGCGGCGTCGACGGGCACCTCCTGCACGGCCGGTGGATCGTCGGCACCCACCGCCGGGCCGCCAAGGCCCGGCATCTCGCGGCGCGGCCCGGCATCAGCGCGACCTTCCTGCGCGGCGAGGAGCTCGGCGTCTTCACCCACGGGCACGCCGTTGCGCTGAACCCCGAGGGAGCGGGCAGCGACCCGGCGTGGCCGGCGGTCCGCGCCCACCTCGTCGACCACTACGAGGCCCACGGCGACGACCCGTTCTGGGACGAGAGCATCTGGTACCGCATCGACCCCACCTGGATGGTCGCCTACAGCTCCGATCCCGCCCGGGTCAGCGCGCCCCCATGAGGTGCTCGACGGCCAGCTGGTGCAGCCGGACGAACCCGTACCCACGGCCGCCGAGCGCCCCGGGGTCCTCGACCGCACCGCCGTCGAGCAGGGCGGCCGCGGTCTCCCCGGGGTCGAGGGTGGGGGTCGCGAGATCGTGCACGCCCGCGACGGCCAGCGCCTCGGCGACCTCGGGATCGGCGCGGAACGCCGCCGCCCGCTCGCGCAGTAGCAGGTAGGTCCGCATGTTCGCCGACGCCGACGCCCAGACCCCGACCCCGTCCTCGGTGCGGGACGGCTTGTAGTCGAAGTGCCGGGGCCCGTCGTAGCCCGCGGTCTCCAGCAGGTCGACCAGCGCGAACGCGTTCAGGAGGTCACCGTGGCCGAACACCAGGTCCTGGTCGTACTTGATCCCGCGCTGCCCGTTCAGGTCGATGTGGAACAGCTTCCCGGCCCACAGCGCCTGCGCGACACCGTGCGCGGCGTTCAACCCGGCCATCTGCTCGTGCCCGACCTCGGGGTTCACCCCGACCAGGCCGGGTTGCTCCAGGCGCTCGATGAACGCCAGCGCGTGCCCGACCGTCGGCAGCAGGATGTCCCCGCGCGGCTCGTTCGGCTTCGGCTCGATCGCGAAGCGCAGGTCGTGGCCGCGCTCGGTGACGAAGCCGCACAGCAGGTCGACGGCCTCCCGGTAGCGGTCCAGCGCGGCCCGGACGTCCTTGGCCGAGTCGTACTCGCTGCCGTCACGGCCGCCCCAGAGGACGAACGTGCGGGCACCCAGCTCGGCGGCCAGCTCGACGTTGCGCAGCACCTTGCGCAGGGCGAACCGGCGCACCGCACGGTCGTTGGAGGTCAGCCCGCCGTCCTTGAACACGGGGTGGGTGAACAGGTTCGTCGTCACCATCGGCACGGTCAGCCCGGTCGCGGCGCACGCCTCGCGCAGCCGGGCGATCTGGCGGTCCCGGTGCCGGGCGTCGGGCTCGAAGCCGAACAGGTCGTCGTCGTGGAAGGTCAGGCCCCACGCACCCAGCTCGGCGAGCCGGTGCACGGCCTCGACGACGTCGAGTGCGGGCCTGGTCGCGTCGCCGAACGGGTCGGCGGCCCGCCAGCCCACGGTCCAGAGCCCGAAGGAGAAGCGGTCGGCGGCTGTGGGGGTCGGCATCGATGCTCTCCTGTCAGGATCCGGAGCGCGGAGCGTGCGTCTGCGCTGCGCTGAAGGCCGCGTCGAACGCCGCCTCCGGCGGTTCGAAGGCGAGCCCGGCGACGAACTCCCGGGCCTCGGGCGCACCCTGCAGCCGGCTCATCCCGGCGTCCTCCCACTCCACCGAGATCGGCCCGGCGTAGCCGATCGCGTTGAGCGCGCGGAACGACGCCTCCCACGGCACGTCGCCGCGCCCGGTCGAGACGAAGTCCCAGCCGCGCCGCGGGTCCGCCCACGCCAGGTGGCTGCCGAGCCGGCCGTTGCGGCCGTTGCCGGTCTGCAGCTTCGCGTCCTTGCAGTCCACGTGGTAGATCCGGTCGGCGAAGTCGAGCAGGAACCCGACCGGGTCCAGGTCCTGCCACACGAAGTGCGACGGGTCCCAGTTCAGGCCGAACGCCGGCCGGTGACCGACCGCCTCCAGCGCCCGCCGCGTGCTCCAGTAGTCGTAGGCGATCTCCGACGGGTGGACCTCGTGCGCGAACCGGACGCCGACCTCGTCGAACACGTCGAGGATCGGGTGCCAGCGGGCGGCGAAGTCGGCGTAGCCGGCGTCGATCATGGACTGCGGGGTCGGCGGGAACATCGCCACGCACTTCCAGATGCTGCTCCCGGTGAACCCGACGACGGTGTCCACCCCGAGCGCCGCGGCCGCCCGCGCGGTGTCGGCCAGCTCGGCCGCCGCCCGGCGGCGGACGCCCTCCGGCTCGCCGTCGCCCCAGATCCGGGCGGGCAGGATGTCGTGGTGCCGCTCGTCGATCGGGTCGTCGCAGACGGCCTGTCCGACGAGATGGTTGGAGATCGCCCAGACCCCGAGGCCGTGCCGGTCCAGGATCTCCCGGCGGCCGCGCACGTAGTCCGGGTCGGACACCGCCGCCCGGACGTCGAAGTGGTCGCCCCAGCAGGCGATCTCCAGTCCGTCGTAGCCCCAGCCGGCGGCCAGCTCGCAGACCTCGGTGAACGGCAGGTCGGCCCACTGGCCGGTGAACAGGGTGATCGGGCGGGGCATCGGTCCTCCGTGCGGGGTCGGGGATCAGGGAGCGGGGACGGCGGTGAGCCGCGACTCGTCGGCCGCGCTGCGGACCACCGCGTCGAGCACGCGCTGGACCTGCAGGCCGTCGGCGAAGGTGGGCCGCACCGGTTCCCCGGCGGCGATCCCGGTGAGCAGGTCGAGCGCCTGGTGGGTGAAGGCGTGCTGGTAGCCGAGGCCGTGCCCGGGCGGCCACCAGCCGTCCAGATAGGGGTGGTCGGGCTCGGTGACCAGGATCCGGCGGAACCCGGCGGTCGCCGCGGGCTCGGTGTGGTCGTGGAACCACAGCTCGTTCATCGCCTCGAAGTCGAACGCGAGGCTCCCCGCGCTGCCCTCGATCTCCAGCCGGATGGCGTTCTTGCGGCCCGCGGCGAACCGGGTCGCCTCGAACGTGGCGAGCCCGCCGCCGGTGAGCCGGGCGGTGAACACGGCCGCGTCGTCGACGGTGACCTCCCCGGTCGCCGACGGGTCGTCCGGCAGCGGGCGCTGCGGGACGAACGTGATCGTCTGGGCGGACACCATCGTCAGCAGCTCGCCGGTCACGTACTGCGCCGCGTCGACGATGTGCGCGCCGATGTCGCCCAGCGCCCCGGACCCGGCCCGGTCGGCCTGCAGCCGCCAGAGCAGCGGGAACGACGGGTCGACGATCCAGTCCTGCAGGTAGGCCGCCCGGACGTGGCGGACGGTGCCGATCCGGCCCTCGGCGACCAGCCGCCGGGCGAGCCCGATCGCCGGCACCCGGCGGTAGGTGAACCCGACGGTCGCGACGACGCCGTCGGCCGCGGCCCGCTCGGCGGCCGCCGCCATCTCCTCGGCCTCGGCGACCGAGTTGGCGAGCGGCTTCTCGCACAGCACGTGCTTGCCGGCAGCCAGCGCGGCGAGCGCGATGTCGCGGTGGCTGTCGCCCGGCGTGCATATGTCGACCAGCCCGACGTCCGGACGCTCGACCAGCGCCCGCCAGTCGGTCTCGACCTCGGCCCAGCCGAGCCGGTCCGCCGCGGCCCGGGCCCGGTCGTGGTCGCGCCCGCCGAGCGCGAGCAGGTCGGGCACCAGCGGGGGTGTGAAGACCCGGTGGACGTCGCGCCAGGCCTGGGAGTGCGCACGGCCCATGAAGCTGTGCCCGACCATCCCGATGCCGATCCGCATCGTCACGAGGCGAACCCCACCGGCAGGTACTCGTCGACGTTCTCCCGGGTCACGGTGGCCGAGTGCGCGGTGATGCTGGTCGGCACCTCGTGCTCGACGAGATCGCCCAGCCCGCGCCCCTGCCCGATCAGCCGGGCCAGCCCGATCGCCGAGGACGCCATGGTCGGGCTGTAGAGGACGGTCGCCTTGAGCACGCCGTCGTCGGCCTTGATCCGGTCCATCGCGTTCGTCGAGCCGGCGCCGCCGACCAGGACGAACTCGCTGCGCCCGGCGGCCTCGATCGCGGCGAGCACCCCGACACCCTGGTCGTCGTCGTGGTTCCAGACGGCGTCGAGCCGGCTCGCGGACTGCAGCAGGTTCGCCGTCTGGCGCTCGCCGGACTCGACGGTGAACTCGGCCGAGACCCGCGGGCCGACCGAGAACCCGCGGGCGGCGAGCGCGTCGGCGAAGCCCTGGCTGCGCTGGCGGGTCAGCGGGAGCGAGTCGATCCCGGCGATCTCGCCGATCACCGGGTCGGTGACCTGGTTGCGGGTGAGGTGGTCGGCGATCCAGGTGCCCGCGCTGACCCCCATGCCGTAGTTGTCGCCGCCGATCCAGGTCCGGTAGGCGAGCGCGGTGTCGAAGACCCGGTCGATGTTGACGACGGGGATGCCGGCGTCCATCGCGGCCCGGCCGACGGTGGTGAGCGCCGCCCCGTCGAACGGGAGCACCACGAGCACGTCCGGCCGGCCGTTGATCAGCGTCTCGACCTGGGCGATCTGCTGGTTGACGTCGTTGGTCCCCTCGGTGGCCTGCAGGGTCACGTCCGGGAACTGCTCGGCCTGGGCGGTGGCGTTGCGGCTGATCGCCGCCATCCAGCCGTGGTCGGCGGCCGGGGCGCTGAACCCGATGGTGACCTCCCGGCCGGGTGCGGCGTTGTCGCCGCCGGCGCCGACGTTCGCACCGGACTCGGGGCCGGCGGCCGGGGTGTTGGAGGTACAGCCGGCGAGGGCCGTCCCGCCGAGCAGCGCGCCGCCGAGCAGCAGGCCCCGGCGGCCGAGGGTGAGGGACATGACGGGCTCCGTTCAGTTCAGTGGTCGGGCCTGGACTCCGCTGTGGACCGCGCTGGGGACGGCGCTGGGGACGGCGCTGGGGACGACTCTGTGGACGACGCTGTGGACGGCGCCGGTGGCGGGCCCCGGCGGATGCGCGTCCCGCGCAGGTTCAGGGACTGGAAGAGCACCGCGAGCACGATGATCCCGCCCTTGGCGATGTTCTGGACGTCGGTCGGCAGGTTGTTCAGCGTGAACACGTTGCCGATCACCGTGAAGATCAGGACGCCGACGACGGTGCCGATCATGGATCCGCGCCCGCCGGACAGCAGCGCCCCGCCGATCACGACGGCGGCGATCGCGTCCAGCTCGTAGAGCAGGCCGTTGGTCGAGGCCCCGGACGTCGTGCGGGCCACCACCAGCATCGCGGCGATCCCGCAGCAGGCGCCGAGCAGCACGTAGAGCCACATCGTGTGCCGCCGGACGTCGATCCCGGCGAGCCGGGCCGCCTCCGGGTTACCGCCCACGGCCAGGGTGCGGCGCCCGAACGTCGTGCGCTCCAGCACGACCCAGCCGGCCGCCACCACCGCGGCGAAGACCCAGATCAGCACCGGGACCCCGAGCAGGTCCCCGCGCAGCGCGTCGGAGAACCCGTCCTCCCGGACCACCTGGGTCTGGCCGCCGCTGATCCGCTCGGCCAGCCCGCGGGCCGACACGAGCATCGCCAGCGTCGCGATGAACGGCACGACCCGGCCGTAGGCGACGAGGACCCCGTTCACCAGCCCGCAGCCCGCGCCGACGAGCAGCGCGCAGATCATCATCGTGACGGGCCCGAAGGACTGGGTCGCCAGCGTCGTCATCCAGACGCTGGACAGCGCGACGATCGACCCGACCGACAGGTCGATGCCACCGCCGATGATCACGAACGTCATCCCGACGCTGACCACACCGATCGCCGCCGCCAGGCGCAGCATCGTCGAGACGTTGCCCTCGGTGAGGAACGCGTCCGGCCGGGTCAGCTGCCCGACGACGCAGATCACGAGCAGCACCCCGACCAGGACGACGAGCCGGGTGTCCGGGCGGAACCGCGGGCGCCGGCCCGCCCCGGACGGCGGCTCCGGCGCGGTGGTGCCGGGGCGGGGCCCGCTCGCCACCTCGCTCACGGCAGGTTCTCCTCGGTCACGTGCACGCTCCCCTCCATCGCCGCCCGCAGGACGTCGGACTCGTCGATCTCCCCGGCCGCGGCGCGGGCGACCACCCGGCCCTCGCGCAGCACGAGCACCCGGTCGGCCAGCCCCAGCACCTCGGGCACCTCGCTGGACACGAGCAGCACCGCCATCCCGGCCGCCGCCAGCTCGCCGATCAGCTCGTACATCTGGGACCGGGCGCCGACGTCGACCCCGCGGGTCGGCTCGTCGAGCAGCAGCACCCGGGTGTCGCGGACCAGCCACCGCCCGACGACGACCTTCTGCTGGTTCCCGCCGGACAGCGTCCCGACCGTCCGGTGCGGGTCGGCGGGGCGCAGCCCGAGCCGCTCGGCCAGCCCGGCCGCGGTCCCGGTCTCGGCGCCACGGCGCAGGAACCCGGCGGTGGAGAACCCGCCGAGCGAGGCCAGGGTCAGGTTCCGCGCGACCGACATCCCCGGGACCAGTCCCTGGCTCTTGCGCTCCTCGGGGACCAGCCCGATCCCGGCCCGGACCGCCGCCCGCACCGAGCCGGGGCGCGGCTCCCGCCCGTCGACGAGGATCCGCCCGGCGTCCGGGCGGCGGGCACCGGCGATCGTCTCCAGCACCTCGGTCCGGCCGGCGCCGACCAGCCCGGTCAGGCCGACGACCTCGCCCGGCCGGACGCTCAGCGACACGTCGGCGAACTCACCGTGCCGGCTCAGCCCGGCGACCTCCAGCACCGGGTCCGGGCCGACGGCGACCGGGGCACGGTCGGGGAACGCGCTCTCCCAGCGGCGGCCGGTCATCAGCCCGACCAGCTCCGGTGCCGGGGTGGCCGCGGGCAGCCCGGCGGCGACGGTCCGCCCGTCCTTCAGGACGGTGACCCGGTGCCCGATCCGCCGGATCTCGGCCATCCGGTGCGAGATGTAGACGACGGCGACCCCGGCCGCGGTCAGCTCGCCGATCACCCGGAACAGGTTGTCGACCTCGTCGTCGGCCAGGGCGGCACTCGGCTCGTCCATCACGATGATCGACGCGTCGTGCGCGAGCGCCCTGGCCATGGACACCAGCTGGCGCGCGGCCGGCGGGAGCACCGCGACGGGTGCGTGCGGGTCCAGCTCCGGGTGACCGAGCCCGGCGAGGATCTCCGCGGCCCGCCGGTGCGCGTGCCGGTACCGGACGAACCCCCCGCGGGACGGCTCGGAGCCCAGGAACACGTTCTCCGCGACCGAGAGCCACGGCGCGAGATCGAGTTCCTGGTACATCGTGGCGATCCCGGCCCGTAGCGCGGCCGCCGGCCCGGTGAGGACGACAGGTTCCCCGGCCAGCGTGACCGTCCCGGCGTCCGGCCGGTGCACCCCGGCCAGCACCTTGATCAGCGTCGACTTGCCGGCCCCGTTCTGCCCGAGCAGGCAGTGCACCTCACCCGCGGCGACCTCGAGGTCCACCCCGTCGAGCGCGCGCACGCCGGGGAAGGACTTCTCGATCCCGGTCATCCGCAGCGCGGGACCGGGTCCCCGATGGGTGGTTTGGGTCACAGTGCGAATCCTGCACCACCCGAACGAGTGATCACCAGTCTTTAGTTCGGATCCCCGACGAAATGATCGTGGTGCCCTCCGGAGGCGGGTGGGAGGATCGCGGCCATGTCGGCGGCACCTCCCGGATCGCCGTCCGCCGGACCGCCGTCTCCCGGATCGGCACCGATGCGCCACCGCGGGATGCGCGAGCACAACCTCGCGCTGGTGCTGGCCACGGTCGCGGCGGGCGGACCGACGACCCGCGCCCGGCTCGCCGAGACGACCGGGCTCACGAAGTCCACGGTGTCCTCGCTGGTCGCCGGGCTGGTCGAGCACCGGTTGCTGGTCCAGGCCCCGGCGGCACCGGACGGGGAGCGCGGGCGCCCCGGGTCCGGGATCGGCCTGCACGGCGACCACGTCGCGGCGCTGGGGATCGAGGTGGCGGTCGGGCGCACCGACGCCGTCGTGCTCGACCTGCGGCGCCGGGTCCGGGTCCGGCTCGGCCGGCTGGTCGGCAACCGGCGCCCGGCCGCGGAGGTCCTGCACGACGTCGGCACGCTCGCCGCGGAGGCGGTGACGCTGGCGGCCGGGCAGGGACTGACCGTCGTCGGGGCCGCACTCGGGCTGCCCGCGCTGCTCGACCGCGACGCGCGCCGGGTGCTGTTCGCCCCCAACCTCGGCTGGCGCGACGTCGATCTGGACCCGCTGCTCGCCGAGCTGCTGCCCGGTGCGCCGTTCGCGATCCGGGTGGACAACGAGGCCAACGTCGCCGCGCTCGGCGAGCTGCGCACCGGATCGGGACGGGACCGGTCGTCGTTCGTGCTGGTCACCGGGGAGGTCGGGATCGGGGCGGGACTGGTACTGGACTCGGCGCTGCACCCCGGGGCCGCCGGGTTCGCCGGGGAGATCGGGCACCTGCCCGTGCGCGGCGACGGCCGCCGGTGCGCCTGCGGGGCCCGCGGCTGCCTGGAGACCGTCGCCGGGCGCGAGGCGGTGCTGCGCGCGGCCGGGCGCGACGGCCCCGGCGGGTTCGACGACCTGCTCGACGACCTGCGCCGCCGGGAGCCGGCCGCGCTGTCGGCGGTGGCCGGGGCCGGTGACGCGCTGGCGACCGCGCTGGGGGCGGTGGTGAAGATCGTGGACCCCGGAACGGTGATTCTCGGCGGGCCGCTGGCGGCGCTCGGCGAGCCCCTGGCGACCCGGGTGGCGGCCGGGCTGCGCCGCGAGCTGGCGGGCCTGGGGCGCCCCGTCCCCGACGTGCTGCTGTCCGGGCTCGCCGCGGACGCCGCGCTGGTCGGCGCCGCCCTCTCGGTGCTCGACGAGGTGCTGGCCGACCCGGCGCGGGCCATGACCGGCGGCGCCACGCCACCGGGCTGACGACCCGTCGTCGGACTACGCGATCCCCCCACGGTCTGAGGCCCCGCGGTACCGATCTCGTCCCTTCTACTGATGCGGCGCAACGGTTCCTGCGGCACGGTAGGTGTCATGAGCGATGCGAAGCACCGGCCGGCGGGCCGCCCGGACACCCCGGGGAACCCGCCTGCCGGGTGCGGTCGCTCGGCCGAGTCGACGCGGTCCCCCCGCAACCGGGCGGGATCGGCGTACGGCACCCAGCACGGAGAAAGGAATCCCATGTCGAAGTCCCGGTCCCTGACCCGAGCCCTCGTTCCCGCGGTCACCGCCGTCGCGATGGCCGGAGCCCTGGCCGCCGGTCCCGCCACCGCCGCCTTCGCCGACACCCCGGTGCCGCCCGGGAGCGCCGGCGACGTGAACGGCAACGGGATCCTCGACTCCAGCGAGACCCCGGACAACCCCGACGCCCCGATCCGGCTCGGCAGCCCGGTCCCGGTCGGCAGCCCCGGCGACACCAACAACAACGGTCTGCTCGACTCCAGCGAGCGCCCGGACAACCCGGACGACGTCAACGGCAACGGGGTCCTCGACTCCAGCGAGACCCCCGACAACCCCGACGACGTCAACGGCAACGGGGTCCTCGACTCCAGCGAGACCCCCGACAACCCCGACGACGTCAACGGCAACGGGGTCCTCGACTCCAGCGAGACCCCCGACAACCCCGACGACGTCAACGGCAACGGCGTGCTCGACTCCAGCGAGACCCCGGACAACCCGGACCTGCCCTGAGTCGTCGTCCCCGCGCGGCTCCCGGCCGCGCGGGGACACCCGCCTGCGACTATCGGCCGGCGGACCCCGGTGTGGCGCGATGCGCCGGGGTCCGCCGGCCGTCGTCGTCCTGCGTCAGCGGACCAGGCCGTGCTCGTGCGCCGCGATCGCGGCCTGCACCCGGTTGCGCACGCCGAGCCGATCGAGGATCGCGCTGACGTGCGCCTCGACCGTCCCCTCCACCAGGTGCAGCTCCCGGCCGATCTCGGCGTTGGACAGGCCGCGGCCGAGCAGGCCGAGCACCGTCCGCTCGCGCCCGGTGAGGGCGTCGACGGCGGGCCGCGGCACCGACGACGGCGGGCGCGGCGGGTGCAGCTCCAGCAGCCGCCGGGTCATCCGCGGGGACAGGTAGGCACCGCCCGCCGCGACCGCGCGTACACCCGTGCCCGGCATCCGGACGTCGAGGACGGCCGCGTCCGGCCAGTGCGCCGACGCCGGCTCGACGGCCTCGCGACGGCCCGCCGCCTCGGCGAGGAGCGCGCCTGGCATGGACCGAGACTCCCGCCGCGCGACGACCGGCGGATCCGACGAACGACACCCGCGCACCCCGACGAACGACACCCCGTGGCGCCCGATGGCGCCACATGGCGCACAACGGCTTGTCCATGGCGCCATTGTGCGCCATAATGGCGTCATGGAGTTGGACGGATACGTGGACCGGCTGCGATCGCAGTTCGCCGCCGTCAGTGATGTGGCCGACGACGAGGTCCTGGACGTGGCCGAGCGGCTGGTGGCACCACTGGAGGCCACCGTGCGCCTGGTGCTGCTGGAGGCTCTGGCCACCGCGGCCGACGAGATCACCCTCGATCTCGCACCCGGATCGGTGCACGTGCGGCTCAACGGGGCCGATCCCGCGTTCGTCGTCACGCCGCCCCCGGCCGGACCGCCGGCCGGTGCGCCGTCCGCACCTGCGACGGCCCCGGCCGCGCCACCGCCGGTCACCGGGACCGACGACGGTCCCGCGGCCTGGATCAACTTCCGGCCGCCGGAGAGCCTGAAGACCCGGATCGAGGACGCCGCCGGTCGCGACGGCCTCAGCGTCAACACCTGGCTGACCCGCGTGGCGACGGCCGCGCTGGACCAGCCGCCCGCGCCCGTCCACCCGCCGGACGGCCGCCGCCGGACCGGCTGGTTCGCCTAGGGCGTGTCTCCCAGATAGGCGGACCGGGGTGCGCGATGCTTGATCGGTGCCGCGTACCGCTGTCCTGACTGATGCCCAGTGGGCCCGTCTGGCGCCGCTGTTGCCCTCCTCCGAGGGTCGTCGCGGGCGCCCGTTCCGCGATGACCGCCGGGTGATCGAGGGGATCATCTACCGGTATCGGTGCGGGCTTCCCTGGCGCGACGTCCCAGCCGAGTTCGGGCCGTGGCAGACGTTGTGGAAGCGGCACCGCCGCTACAGCGGCGACGGCACCTGGGACCACATCCTGGCTGCTCTTCTGATCGAGGCCGACGCCGCCGAGGTGCTCGGGTGGGCGGTCAGCGTGGACTCCACGATCATCCGTGCCCACCAGCACGCCGCGACCCTCAAGCGCGACACAGGGGGCCGGATCGAACTACACGAATCTGCTCGCCGAACCAGCAGATCACGCGCTGGGACGGTCCCGCGGAGGGCTGTCGACGAAGATCCACCAGCTCGTTGACGGGCACGGCCGCCCGCTGGTGGTCCTCCTCGGCCCCGGCCAGGGCGGCGACTCGCCAATGTTTCCGCACCTGATGGCGCACCTGAGCATCGCCCGACCGGGCCCGGGACGACCCCGGACCCGGCCTGAACGCGTGCGCGCGGACAAGGCCTACTCCTCACGCGCGATCCGCCGGCACCTGCGCGAGCGCCGGATCATCGCTGTCATTCCGGAGCCCTCTGACCAGCAGGGACACCGCAAACGACGGGGCTCACGCGGCGGCCGACCGCCCGCATTCGATCCGGTCGACTACCGAAACCGCAACGTCGTCGAGCGCGGGTTCTGCCACGTCAAGCAGTGGCGCGGGCTGGCCACCCGTTACGACAAGCTCGCCCTGACCTTCCGCGGCGGCGCCGTCCTGAAGGCAATCGTCACCTGGCTCCGCGCATTGGGAGACACACCCTAGCCCACCCCACCCACCCGCGCACCACTCACTCACGGCATCCGCAGCGGTGCCGGGGAGGCGATCACCCATGCCCGTCTTCGACACCCCCGAACCCGTCACCGCGACCGTCGAGCTGCCGATCGGCGAGCTCCGGGTCACCGCGGGCGACCGCACCGACACCGAGGTCGTCGTCCGCGCCACCCCCGCCGACCAGGCGCAGGCCGACGCGGTGCGTATCGAGCTGGTCGGCCGCGACCTGCGGGTCACCGGCCCCCGGCCCGGCCTGCTGCAGAAGCTCACCCCGCGGACCCCCGGCCGGTCCCTGGAGATCGAGATCGCCCTCCCGTCCGGCTCGTCGCTGTCCGCGCGGACGACCTACGGCGGGGTGACCGCCGAGGGCGGGCTCGCGTCCTGCGAGGTCCGCACGGACTACGGCGACGTCCTGGTCGCCGACGCGGCGACGGCCGATCTCGCGGTCGGCTACGGCCGGGCTCGGGTGACCGGGAGCGTCACCGGGGACGCCACCCTGGCCGCCGACCACGGCGGTGTGCGGGTCGCGCACGTCGGCGGCGCGGCCGTGCTCCGCAGCAAGCACGGCGCCATCCGCGCCGACCACCTCGCCGGGACGGCCGAGCTGACCGGGACCCACGGCGACATCGACGTCGACGCGGTCGACGGCGACGTCCGGGTGCGCACCGCCTACGGCAGCGTCCGGCTCGGCCGGGTCGCCCGGGGCGAGGTGACGCTGTCCAGCACGCACGGCCGGCTCGACGTCGGCGTCGCCGGAGCCAGTGCCGCCTGGCTCGACCTCGACACCGGCGGGCGGGTCGTCAACGCGCTGACCGCCCGGGACGACGCGACCGGATTCACCGAGACGGTGACCGTCCACGCCCGGTCCCGGGAGGGCGACATCGTGATCCGGCGGGCCTGAGCCGCCGCCCCGCCCGGGGACCCGCACGACCACCACCGCGCCCGCACGGTCGCGCGCGGTCGCCCCGTCCTGCCCGCACGACCCCGTCGGACGATCGGAGTACCCGCATGTCCCGAACCCCCGCGATCAGCATCACCGGCCTGCAGAAGTCCTACGGCGACCAGCCGGTCCTGCGCGACGTCGACGCCGACGTCGCGCCCGGCACGGTGTTCGCCCTGCTCGGCCCGAACGGGGCCGGCAAGACCACCATGGTCCGGATCCTCTCGACCCTCGTCCGCGCCGACTCCGGCCGCATCCGGATCGACGGTCACGACCCGGTCACCGATCCTGACGCCGTCCGCGCCGTGATCGGCGTGACCGGGCAGTTCTCCGCCGTGGACGGGCTGCTCACCGGCGCGGAGAACCTGCGGCTCATGGCCGACCTGCACCACCTGCCCCGGGCCGAGGGCCGGGCGCGGACCCGCGGGCTGCTCGAACGGTTCGACCTCACCGAGGCCGCCGGACGGTCCGCGGGCACCTACTCCGGCGGCATGCGCCGGCGGCTGGACCTCGCGATGACGCTGGTCGGCGCGCCGCGGGTGCTCTTCCTCGACGAGCCGACGACCGGCCTCGACCCCCGCAGCCGCCGCGACCTCTGGCAGATCGTGCGCGACCTCGTCGACGAGGGGGTCACGGTCTTCCTGACCACCCAGTACCTGGAGGAGGCCGACCAGCTCGCCGACGACGTCGCCGTCCTCGACGGCGGCCGGCTGGTGGCCCGGGGCAGCCCCGCCCACCTCAAGACGCTGGTCCCGGGCGGTCACCTGCGGGTGCGGTTCGACGACCCCGGCGCCCTCGCCGTCGCCACGGCGGCGGTGCCGGACGCGACGGCCGATCCGGAGGCCCTGAGCCTGCAGGTCCCCGGGCACGGCGTCCCCGCGCTGCGGGGCCTGCTCGACCGGCTCGACGCCGCCGGGGTCCACCCGGCGGAGCTGACCACCCACACCCCCGACCTCGACGACGTGTTCCTCGCCCTCACCGGCCGCCCGGCGGCGGCCGAGGGACCCACCAGGAAGGTGACCGCCCCGTGAGCGCCCACCCGGCATCCGCCGCCCCGGTCCTCGGCCGCCCCCGCCCGCTGGCGGACTCGCTCACGATGCTGCGGCGACGGCTGCGGCAGATGCGCCGCCACCCGTCGCTGACGCTGCTGCTCGTCGGCCAGCCGATCGTGCTGCTCCTGCTGTTCGTCACCGTCTTCGGCGGGACCATGGGCGCCGGGCTGGCCGGGGCCGGCGGCGGGCGCGCCGAGTACCTCACCTACATCACCCCGGCCGTCCTGCTGATGACGATCGCCAGCGTCGCGCTGGCCACCGCGATCGGGGTCGCCACCGACATGACCGAGGGAATCGTCGCCCGGTTCCGGACCATGGCCGTCGCCCGGGTCAGCATGCTCGCCGGACACGTCACCGGGGCGCTCGTGCAGACCGCGTTCGCGGTCGTGCTGGTGCTCGCTGTGGCGGTCGGCCTCGGGTTCCGCAGCGACGCCGGGCCGACGGCCTGGCTCGGCGTCGCCGCGCTGTTGCTGCTGATGACGATCGCGCTGACCTGGTTCACCGTGGCGCTCGGCCTGGCCGCGAGCTCGGTCGAGACGGCCAGCAACACCCCGATGTTCCTAGTGCTGCTGCCGTTCCTCGGCAGCGGCTTCGTCCCCACCGGGTCCATGCCGGCCGGCATCCGGTGGTTCGCCGAGTACCAGCCGTTCACCCCGATGATCGACGCCCTGCGCGGGCTGCTCGGCGTCGGCCCCGGGGCCGGTACCGACCTGGGGACCGACGCCGCACTCACCGTCGGCTGGTGCGTGCTCATCACCGGCGCGAGCTACCTGTGGGCCCGGCGGCTCTACGACACCCGCGCCGAGCGCTGATCGGACCGGGCCGTCCCGTGGGCCCGCTCCATCGCCGCGGCGAACGACACCGGGTCCCGGCCGAGCGCGGCCCGCACCCCGTCGGTCGTCGCGACGTTGCGGCCGTCGAACAGCTCGGCGAACAGCCCGGTGAGGCCGTCGGCCGCGGGCTCGGGCAGGCCGGCCGCCAGCAGGTCCGCCCGGAACTCCGGGCCGCTCACCGCGCGGTAGGTCACCGGGTGCCCGGCGGCCCGCGAGAGCACCGCGGCGACCTCGGCCATCGTCAGTGCCGCCGGCCCGGTCAGCTCGTGGACGCCGTCGGGGATCTCCCCGCGCAGCCCCGCGACGGCGACGTCGGCGAGGTCGTCCAGGTCGACGAACGGCTCGGCCACCGCACCGGCCAGCAGCCGCAGCTCACCGGCGCCGACCGACGCCGCGAGCAGGTCCTCGGTGAACCCCTGGGCGAAGAACGCGGACCGCACCACCACCGTCGGCAGTCCGGCGGCCTGCACCGCCCGTTCCGAACGCAGGGCGCCCTCCTCGCCGCGCCCGGTGAGCAGGACCAGCCGGCCGACCCCGGCCCGGGCCGCGGCGGCGGCGAACGCGCCGAGCACGGCGTCCGCGCCGGGGAAGCCGGCGTCCGGGGCGAAGCAGAGGTAGGCGGCGGCGAGCGGACGGCCGTCGTCGCCGGGGGCGAGGACGTCGTCCCAGGTGGCCGGGTCGTCCCAGGAGAACGGCGGCCGGGTCCGGCGGCCGACGGCCCGGACCCGCGTCCCGGCGGCGGTCAGCCGGTCGACGACGCGGCGCCCGGTCTTCCCGGAGGCGCCGGTGACGAGGATCGTTGCGGAGGAGTGTGTGGTGTCCATGGCGACGAGTCCACCGCATCCGGGTTGGACGTCCCATGTTCGGAGTTGCCCGGTCCATGCGCCGTCGTCTACACCTGTCGCTGTGGACGAGATCGCCGGACTGCTCGACGGGCCGCGGGCCCGCGGCGCGTTCCTGTTGCGGTGCGTCCTCGACCCGCCGTACGCGGTGCGGATCGAGGACGAGGCCCCGCTCACGCTCGTCGTGATCACCGGGGGCGCGACACTCGTCCGGCACGGGGCCGCCGGCGGCGCGCTGCGGGCCGAGGCGGGCGACGTCGTCGTGCTGCGCGGTCCGCTGCCCTACACCTTCTGCTCCGCGGCCGACGTCGCCGTGCAGGCGGTGATCGGCGCCGACCAGCGGTGCCGGGTCCCGCACGGCACCCGGCGGCCGCCGACCGCGCTCGGCCTGCGGACCTGGGGACACCACGACGACGCGGAGTCCCGGATGCTCGTCGGGACCTACCCGGTCGGCGACGAGATCGGCGCCCGGCTGGTGCGCTCGCTGCCCGAGGTGACCGTCCTGCGCCCCGGCGACCTCGACGGCGGCGCCGTGCTCGCCCCGCTGGTCGCACTGCTCGACGCCGAGATCGAACGGGACGCGACCGGCCAGGCGGTCGTCCTCGACCGGGCACTGGACCTGCTGCTCGCCACCGTGCTGCGGGGATGGTTCGCCGGCCCGCTCGCCCCGCGGGCCGCCCGGGCCCGGCACGACCCGGCACTCGGTGCCGCCCTGCGGGCGATGGACGACGACCCCGCCCGCGGCTGGACCGTCGCCTCCCTGGCCCGGACGGCCGGGCTGTCCCGGGCGGCGTTCGCCCGGCGGTTCGCCGAGCAGGTCGGCCGCACCCCGCTGGCCTGGCTGACCGACCTGCGCCTGTCCCTGGCCGCCGACCTGCTGCGGGGCACCGATCTCCCGCTCGCGACGATCGCCCGGCGGGTCGGTTACGGCAGCCCGTTCGCCCTGTCGGCCGCGTTCGTGCGCGAGCGGGGGCACCGCCCCGCGACCCTGCGCGCGGCGGTCCGTGCCGCCGATCCGCCACCCACTAGCGTGAACCCGACCACCACGAGCGACGGCTCCGGCGGGGCCGACCGGCTCGACCCGAGCACGGCACGGAGGAGCCCCAGATGAGCGACCGTCCCGAACCGGGCCTCGAACCGGATCTCGACCGCGCCAACGCCGCGCGCATGTACGACTACCTGCTGGGCGGGTCGCTGAACTTCGCCGTCGACCGGGACGCGGCGGAGAACGCGCTCGCGCACTACCCGCACCTGCGCGACGTGGCGCAGTCGAACCGGCGTTTCCTCGGCCGGGCGGTGCGGTGGTGCCTGGACGACGGCGTGCACCAGTTCCTCGACCTGGGCTCCGGCATCCCGACGGCGGGCAACGTGCACGAGATCGCCCACCGGTCGGACCCGGCCGCCCGCGTCGCCTACGTCGACAACGAGCCGGTCGCGGTGCAGGCCAGCCGGACCGTGGTGGCCGATCTCGACACGGTCAGCATCACCCGGGCCGACCTGCGCACTCCGGCCGCGGTGCTCGGCGCCCCGACGGTGACCGGGCTGCTCGACCTCGACCGGCCGGTGGCCGTGATCGCGGTCGCGGTGCTGCACTTCGTGCCGGGCGACCTGGCCGAGCTGCTCGACGCCTACCGGGCGGTGCTGGCCCCGGGCAGCGTCGTGGTGCTCAGCCACAGCAGCGACGACGTCGACGACCCGGCGCTCGCCCGCCAGGTACGGGAGGCCGCGGCGACGTACGCGAACACCAGCACCTCGGCGACGCTGCGCACCCGCGCCGAGATCGTGGCCGCGCTGGGCGGGGCCGACCGGCTCGTCGGCCCCGGGCTGGTCGACGTCGTGGACTGGCCGCGGGCCGAGCCCGGCACCGACCGCACCGGCATCTACGGCGCCGTCGCGCGGGTCGCCACGGCGGCGCGCTGAGCCGTCACCGGGCCGAACCATCCGGTCGGCCCAGCCGGGTGTGACCCTGCGTGGTGCTACCGCCCGGTCGTGGTCGATACGGGTCAACCGGCGTGAGCCGCACCTCCCGACACGCCGAAAGCGGGAGTAAATCGCAAAGCACACGAATGCGCATTCTTGTTGTTTCGTTCCGCGCGTCACATCGCTGACGGCGTCCGATACATCCGGTTCAGCCGGGCCGTTCCACGATGCCGGACGGTCTCCTTGACTTCCCGCATCGGCAGACGTGATGATTCCGAGACCTCGACCCCAATGAGGACCGAGCGTCCATCCGGGACCGGTGATCCGATTGTTCCCGGCGCGACCTGGGCGCTTCCGTATCCGTGTGTCATCAGCGAGAGGTATCGACATGTCTGCACCCGGGTCGCCCACCACGACTGCAGGGACGAGGAACACCGACCTCGACGACATCCGTCATCTCCACACCCTGGGTCCGTCCGGAACGAATCTGGAGACCGCCGCGCACGAGTGGTTCCGGCGGCGCGACACGTCCGGGGAGATCACCTTGCACGAATCATTGGAGATCGCCCTCGAACGCGTCCCCAGAACGGGCGGGCACGCACTCGTCGCCTGCGCCGTCTATCCCGACCTGCACACACTGAGCCTTTCCCAGTAGGTGCTGGTTGATCATGTGGTTCGGTCGTGCTCGACGTGGAGGAGAACGAGCGCGGCGGCGGTGATCGCGCCGATCCGCCAGGGGCAGAAGCTGACCCGACGCAGCGCCTTGAAGGTGGTCTTGAGCAGGGAGTTCCCGCGTTCGGCCACAGCCCTGACGGCGGAGTGCAGCGTGTTGACGGTGCGTTTGTCCTCCGACAGCCCACCGCCGGTGGGGGTCTTGAACGGGCAGGTCAGGCGGGTGTTCTCACCGTCGTAGCCGAGGTCGGCGAGCACGACGTGGGTGTCGTCGGTCCAGTCCTCGATCGCGTCGAGCAGGCCGGGGTGGCCGCGGGCGCAGGTGGTGTCGTGCTCGCGGCCCGGGCGCACCGGGGATGTCCACAACGGCCACCCGTCAGGCGCGGTGAGGACCTGAACGTTCCCGCCGTGGACGTGGTGCTTGCCCGACCACCACAGATCCACTCCCGGGGTCGGTCCGGGAGTGCGGGAGCGGTCAGTGTGGATCACGGTGCCGTCGAGGTGAACGTGGGTGTGCCCGGCGGTGCGGGCCGCGAGCAGCGCGCCGGGCAGCCCAGGCGCGGCGGCGGCCAGAACGTCGATGCCTTCGTGCAGGTAGCGGTAGGTACTCGACAGGCTCAGCTGGTTGTCGGCGGCGAGCTGGGCGACCCGGGTGGCGTCGAGGAACCAGCGCAGCACCAGCACCGCGTGGCGGTCACAGTCCAGCGCCCGACGCCCGCTGCGAGTCCCGCGCCGGAGGCGTTCCTCGGCCAACAGCCGCGACAACATGGACGCGGTGGGCTCCCCGATCGGGAGCACGGCGGTGTAGGTGACAGGATCGGGCACGCGGGACCTCGGTGGTGAGTCGATCTTTGAGCGGACCGACCTCTTCTACCGGGGTCCCGCACCCTCGTTGAGCACCTCCACGCCCCCGGCGTGTCGCCGCCAGCCGCTCCCCACTACTGGGAAAGGCTCACTGACGTTCTCGAACCTGCAGCGGCTGACCATGGTGGACAGTTTCCTGCTGCCCACCCACAACATGGTCTTCGCCGGGCGGACGGCGGATCCGCGCAGCGCCTCCACCCATCCCGCGCCCGCCGGTCTCGTACCCGCCGGGATCGAGCGCAGGATCGTCCTGAGCAACACCCGGGCGGCGCTCGACTGCGCCGAGGGGATCACCGACGCGTGCATCACCACGATCGTCGCGGCCGAGCGCCACGGTCTGCGGATCCACCGTGACTTCGGTGCGGTCCCCATGGTCTTCACCGTGCACCGCGTCGAGGCCGCCTGATGCGGGCGGCGACGGCGGAACTGCACGGTGCCGCCCGCGAGGTCTCCGCGCTCGCCGACGGGTTCCGGGCCGGGCAGGACCGGGACGGGTCGGTCCCCGGCGCCGGTCCGGACGACATCGCCCTGCTCCGCGCGATCGTCCGCCGCTCCGCGGACGCGCTGCTGGCACTGGGCGCCGAGCGCCAGCTCGCCGCACTGCGCTCCGACACCGACGCCTGGATCGCCGCCGGGCTGCACACCGCACCGGACTTCGGCGCCACCCGCGACTCGTTCGCTCCCCCGGGCCGCGACGAGCTCGCGTTCTTCGTCGGCTGCGCGCTGACCACGAACAGTGCGCCGCCGGTCGGCCGGCGCATGGAGTGCTTCCTGGTGCGCCGGCGCGAACCGCGCGAGATCGACGTACTGGCGGAGTTCTACCCGCACCCGAAGAACAACTGCCAGTCGGTCGTCCTGCTCACCGGCAGTGCCGGTTTCCGGTCGGGGAACTGCCTCGTCTTCTTCCCGGAGAACGTGCCGTCGTCGCGTCCGGTCGAGTCCCAGTCCTACGCCCTGTTCTTCTTCAACAAGTTCCGCCGGATCCACGAGGAACTGGCGATCCCGCCGGCCGGCCGGATCATGGTCGACCGGACCGCACCGGCCGCGTCGACCGGCCTGCGCCCGGACGTCTGTTACGACGCCCGTTCCGTGTGGGGATACCTGCACGACTACCACCACCATCAGGGCCGCTGGCCGCTCGACGAGAACGTGGCGCTCAAGACGAACTGGTTCGTGGGCCTGCTCGAGGAGACGAAGGTCGACGCGAAGACGGTCCTCGCCGCCGTCGACGACGACCGGGTCCCGTTCCGCGACGAGCAGATCGACATGATCCTGCTCGAACGCCTGGTCCGCTATCCGCGCTCGCGCGTCGCCACCCGGAACTTCGACGCCGGGACGGGCGTGTTCCTCTACTCGTGGTTCCGGGAACGCGGCGGTATCGGCGTGACGCCCGGAGGGCTGCGATTCGACCGGGCCGCCGCCATCTCGGCGCTGCGCGAGTACGTCCGGGAGATCGAGGACCTGGAAGAACGGGTCTCGACCCCCGATCTGTACCGTTCCGAGGCGATCTCCTACGTCCGCCGCTATCTGCGGGAGGGCGAGGATCGCGACCGGTTCGCGTTCTCCCCGGACCAGGAGAATCTGCTGCTCCACCGTTCCGCCGCGGAGGACGACCAGCTGGTCTTCGCCGACGGGGAACTGTGACGAGACCCCCGCTGCGCCTGCACAGGAAGTAGAAGGATGAATTTCGCCGAGCGCGACGGCCACATCTGGTTCGACGGCGCGATGGTCGGGTGGCGGGACGCCACCGTCCACGTGCTCAGCCACGGCCTGCACTACGCCAGTTCGGTCTTCGAGGGGATCCGGGTGTACGGCGGGGCGCCGTTCGCCCTGGAGGAGCACTACCGGCGGCTGCACCGCTCGGCCGCTGTCCTGCGGATCGACGTCCCGTTCGGTGTCGCGGAGCTGTGCGCCGCCACCCGGGAGCTGATCGCCGCGTCCGGGGTGGCCGACGGCTACGTCCGCCCGATCTCCTGGCGTGGATCGGGCTCGATCGAGGTGCCCGGGTTCGACGCCGGGTCGCACACCGCGGTCGCCCTGTGGGCGTGGCCGTCGGTGTTCGGCGAGGACGCGCGGACCGCCGGCATCCGGATCGGCACCTCCCGGTGGCGGCGCCCGGACCCGGACACGGCCCCGACGGAGGCGAAGTCGGCGTCGAACTACGCGATCGGCACGCTCGCCCGGCACGAGGTCGCCGGGCAGGGCTTCGACGACGCGCTGCTGCTCGACCGGCAGGGCCGGGTCGCCGAGGCCACCGGCGCGAACATCTTCCTGGTCGCCGACGGGGCGCTGCACACCCCGATCGCCGACTCGTTCCTGTCCGGTATCACCCGGGCCACCGTCATCGGGATCGCCGGGCGGTGCGGGATCGAGGTCGTCGAGCGCCGGATCCTGCCGTCGGAGATCGCGGGCGCCGACGAGGTCTTCCTGACCGGCACCGCCTACGAGGTGCAGCCGGTCCGGGCCGTCGACGACGTCGAGCTCGCCCCCGGGCCGGTGACCCGGCGCCTGCAGGAGGAGTACCGGGCACTCGTCCACGGCGGTGGTCGGTGATGGGGGCGCACCCGGTGCCCGGCGGCGGCGACGCCGTCGAGCTCAGCCGCTGGAAGCCGAGCCTGCGCCAGGCGGTGATGCTGCTCGTCGGGCTCGGCGTCTTCGGGGCGGGCGAGGGACTGCTCGTCGTCTCCGGTCTGGGGAACTCGCCCTGGACGGTGCTCGCCGAGGGACTGGCCGGTGCGACGGGACTGACCGTCGGCATCGTCACGAACATCATCGGGCTGCTCGTCCTGCTGCTGTGGTTCCCGCTCCGTCAGCGCCCGGGGCTCGGCACGGTGTGCAACGCGCTGCTGCTCGGCGTGCTCATGGACCTGACGCTCGCGATCGTGCCGCCGTCGGACTCCGTCGTGGTCAACGTGCTGATCGTGGTGCTGGGGATCGGGCTCGTCGGGCTCGGCGGCGGGCTCTACCTCGGCGCCGCGCTCGGCCCCGGCCCGCGCGACGGCCTGATGACCGGCCTGCACCGCACGACCGGGCGGTCGATCACCCAGGTGCGCTGGTTCCTGGAGATCACCGTGCTGATCGTCGGCTTCCTGCTCGGCGGCACCGTCGGGATCGGGACCGTGCTGTTCGCGCTGCTCGTCGGGCCGGTCATCGGGGCCGCGGTGAAGGCGCTGTCGCTGGTGCCCAGCACCCGGCTGTGACCGGACCCGCGGTCTACAGGCTCGTCCAGAGCGTCTCGGCGTCCAGGACCCGGTTCCGGCGCAGCATGAGCGCCCGCTCCACCGCGGCCAGCACGCCGGCCAGGAGCATCGTGGTGTTCAGCCACGCGGGCAGCAGCACCGGCGAGGTGAACGTGCCGACGAGCTCGCCGATCCGGTCCACCCGGGTCGTGAGGATCTCCAGCGCCTGCGGCACCGCCAGCACCAGGTTGACGGCCAGGATCACGGCGGCCAGCCCGGCGATCACCCGGCTGAGCCCGGGGCGGCGCCGGTGCAGCTCGTGGCGCAGGTCCTCCAGCGTGCCGCGCTCGGCGGTGAGCCGGGTCTGCGTCCCGTCCGGGCCGACCAGGTGCATCCGGGTGACGCCGTAGAGCGAGATCGCGACCTCGATCCGGCCGCCGGGGACGGGGAACGACGCCGGCATCTCGGCGGTCGCCGCCCGCCGGCCGTCGACGTACAGCTCGGCGTGCCCGTCCTCGCGGCCGAGGTCGACCTGGACCGTGTAGGTCCGCCGGGTGCCGTCGGGGTCGGCGCGGGTGAGCGAGTACAGCGACCGGTGCAGCGCGTCCCGGCGACGGACCGGCCGCAGTCGTGCGCCGTCCCCACCGGCTGCGGGTCGGTCGGTGCGGTCCACGGTCCCTCCTGCTCGTCGGTGTGGGTCCAGGACATCGCGTGCCGTCGCGGCACACTCCAGCGCCCGCGCCGGGTTCACCTGTTCGGCCCACTCGCCGGGGCGGCGTCCACGAAGTTCGGGTCGGGGCCGTCGGCACCGACGGTGACCTGCGTCCCGGCCGCCATCGCGCGGACGGCCGCCGGGTCGTCGAGCACCCGGAAGGCGGGCACGGCCAGCGCGACGAGTGCGGTGATCCCGGCGAGCACGGCGAGCACGAGCCCGGCGGCGGGCAGCCCCGCCCCGGACGCGATGGCGGCGAGCGGTGCGGTGGTGATGGCCGGCGCGGCCTGCATCACCGTGTTCTGCGCGCCCAGCACCCGGCCGCGCATGGCGTCCGGCGTGGCCTCGACGGTCAGGACGCCGAGCACGGCCGAGACCGGCGCGTTCGTCAGCCCGACCAGGGCGGCACCGCCGAGCACCAGCCACGGCGACGCCATGCTGCCGACCGCGGCGAACCCGGTGAGCGTGCCGAGCATCCCGATCACGAACCAGACCCGGCGCCGGACCCGGCCCGCGGTCGCGGCGTAGAGCGCCGATCCGCCGATGCTGCCCGCGGCGATCGCGCTCAGCGTCAGGCCGGTGAGGGCGGGCAGGTTCTCCGCGGTGAAGTAGGCGGGCATCAGCGTGCTCTGCAGCGACGCGAGCACGGCGACGAGCATCGCCGAGACCAGCGTGGCCCCGAGGACGAGCGCGTGCCGGGTGAGGAAGCGCCACGAGTCGACCAGGTCGGTCACCGCCCGGCGGACCGCCCCGCCGACGGTGTCCTGTCCCGCCGGGACCGGGGTCCGCTCGACGGCCCCGGCCCGCGGGTCCAGCACCAGCGTGAGCAGCGCGCCGAGCAGGGTCGTCGCCGCCGTCGCGAACAGCAGGGCCGGGGTCAGCCCGAGCAGCCCGATGAGCAGGCCGCCGAACCCGGGACCGGCGAGCAGCAGCACGTTGCCCACGGTCTCCCGGATCGCGATCAGCCGGTCGAGCCGCCCCGGCCGGTCCGGGCCGAGCCGCACGAGCACCGGGAGCAGCGTCTCCTGCGCGGTCATGCCGGGCACCCGGATCATCGCCCCGAGCACGCCGAGCACGAGGAACCAGGTCATGTTCAGGCCCCACACCGCGTCGATGACGGGCAGCGCCGCCACCGAGATCGCCGCGAGCACGTCCGAGGTGATCGACACCGCCCGGCGGTCGACCCGGTCGACGAGCAGGCCGGACACCAGTCCGGTGGCCGCGGAGACCGCGGCGCCGACGGTCGCGAGCAGACCGGCGGCGAGCACGTCGCCGGTCCGGTCGAGGACGAGCAGTGGCATGACGACGCTGGCGACGCCCTTGCCGAGCAGCGACAACCCGTAGGACGCCAGCCAGATCGACGGGCTGTGGCGCAGGGCCCCGCCCGTCGTCGGACGCCGCGGCGGTCTGCCGCCGTCGATCAGATCCGGGCGTGCCATCTCGCGTCTCCCCTGCTCGGTCCGGTGCTGCTTCCGGGGTCCAGGAGACGGTGTGACGTCGCGTCACGCTCAAGGGCAGGACGGGGGTGATTCTCGGCACATCAGCTTGCGGACCCGGGAGCGAGCCCACCGTGGAACCGGCGGATGTGCGCCTCCATCAGGTCCGCGGCGCCCGGCCCGTCACCGTCGCGCAGTGCCGCGTGGATCGCCCGGTGCTCGCCGCGGAGCTGCTCGCGCAGCTCCGGCCACTCGTCGTCGTGCATCGCGCCGAGGAGCAGTCCGCGCACCGACTCCCGGATCGCCACGGTCAGCTCGTTGACCAGCCGGTTCCCGGCCGCCCCCGCGATGCGGACGTGGAAGGCGATGTCGGCGTCGCTGAACGCCTGCGGGGCCAGGTCGGCGTCCATCGCGTCCAGCTCGGCCGCCATCCCCAGCAGGTCGGTGGCGCTGCGCCGGCCGGCGGCGAGCCCGGCGGAGAACCGTTCCAGCATCACCCGGGCCTCGGTGACGTCGTCGACCGGGAACGAGTCGACGGCCAGGTGCAGCTGCAGCACCCGGCCGAGCGCACGCGCCGGAGCGGGGACGACGATCGTCCCGGCCCCGTCCCCGGTGCCGACCTGCGAACGGATGACGCCCTGGGCCTGCAGCACGCGCAGCGCCTCACGGACCGCCTGCCGGCTGGCCCCGAGCTGCGCCGCCAGCTCCCGTTCCGGGGGCAGCCGGTCGCCGGGGCGCAGCTCGCCCGAGGTCAGCCGCCCCTCGATGTGGGTCAGCACCATCTCGTAGGTGCCCGGCCGCCCGCGGGTGCGCAGGTGCTCGACTGACACGCCCGGTCTCCTCCCCCCGGCCCGGAGCCGGGTCTTGCCTGTGGTCCGACCATGAAGCTAGCTTGGTCTGACCACAGCGTCCACCACCGCCCTCACGGAGGCCCCATGTCCCGGGTCGGCCTCATGGTCACCTGTCTCAACGACGTCCTGTTCCCGGACACCGGCCGGGCCGTCGTCACCCTGCTGCGCCGGCTGGGGGTCGACGTCGAGTTCCCGGCCGCGCAGACCTGCTGCGGCCAGCCGATGGTCAACACCGGCTACCTCGACGACGCGGTACCCCTGGTCCGCAACCATCTCGACGCGTTCGCCGGGTGCGACGCGATCGTCGTCCCGTCCGGGTCGTGCGCGGGCTCGGTGCGCCACCAGCACGGCCTGGTCGCGGAGCGCTCCGGCGACCCCGGGCTCGGCCGCGCGGTCGCCGGCGCCCCGCCGGTGTACGAGCTGACCGAGTACCTGGTCGACGTCCTCGGTGTCACCGACGTCGGTGCCTACTTCCCGCACCGGGTCACCTACCACCCGACCTGCCACTCGTTGCGGATGCTCGGCGTGGGCGACCGGCCGACCCGGCTGCTGCGCGCGGTCCGCGGGCTCACCCTGCTCGACCTGCCGGGCGCGGCCGAGTGCTGCGGGTTCGGCGGGACGTTCGCGGTGAAGAACTCCGAGACGTCGATCGCGATGGGCAACGACAAGGCCCGGCACGTCCGCTCGACCGGTGCCGAGGTCCTGGTCGCCGGGGACAACTCGTGCCTGATGCACGTCGGCGGGCTGCTGTCGCGGCAGCGCTCCGGGATGCGGGTGATGCACCTGGCCGAGGTCCTCGCCTCGACCGAACCGGTGATCGAGAGCCGCGCCGAGCGCTCGGCCGACGGGGCCGGCCCCGGCAGCGGCACCGCCCGGACCCTGGGGGCGGCCCGATGAGCGGCACGTTCCTCGGCACCCCGGCGTTCCCGACCGCGGCCCGGACCGCGCTGGAGGACTCCCAGCTGCGCCGCAACCTCGCGCACGCCACCGGCACCATCCGGGCCAAGCGGGCCGGCGTCGTCTCCGAGGTCGACGACTGGGAGCAGCTGCGCCTGGCCGGCGAGGCCATCAAGGACCGGGTGCTGCGCCACCTCCCGGACTACCTGGAGCAGCTGGAACGCTCGCTGGTGGCGGCCGGCGCGACCGTGCACTGGGCCCGGGACGCGGCGGAGGCCAACCGGATCGTCGTCGACGTCGCGCAGCGGCACGGCACCGACGAGGTCGTCAAGGTCAAGTCGATGGCCACCCAGGAGATCGAGCTCAACGAGGCGCTGGCGGCCGCGGGCATCCACGCCTGGGAGACCGACCTCGCCGAGCTGATCGTCCAGCTCGGCGACGACCTGCCCAGCCACATCCTGGTCCCGGCGATCCACCGCAACCGTGCGGAGATCCGGGAGATCTTCCTGCGCGAGATGGGCCGGGCCGGCCGCGCGGCGCCCGACGACCTGACCGACGAGCCCGCGCGACTGGCCGCCGCGGCCCGGACGCACCTGCGGGAGAAGTTCCTGCGGGCGAAGGTCGCGGTGTCCGGTGCGAACTTCGCGGTCGCCGAGACCGGGACGCTGACCGTCGTCGAGTCCGAGGGCAACGGCCGGATGTGCCTGACCCTGCCCGAGGTGCTGGTGTCGGTGGTCGGGATCGAGAAGGTGCTGCCGACCTTCCAGGACCTCGACGTGATGCTGCAGCTGCTGCCGCGCAGCTCCACCGGCGAGCGGATGAACCCCTACACCTCGACCTGGACCGGGGTGACGCCCGGCGACGGCCCGCAGGAGGTGCACGTGGTGCTGCTGGACAACGGCCGGACCGACGTGCTGGCCGACCCGACCGGCCGCCAGGCGCTGCGCTGCATCCGCTGCTCGGCGTGCCTCAACGTGTGCCCGGTCTACGAGCGCACCGGCGGGCACGCCTACGGCTCGGTCTACCCCGGCCCGATCGGCGCGATCCTCACCCCGCAGCTGCGCGGCGTCGGCACCGACGCCCAGACCGACTCGCTGCCCTACGCCTCCAGCCTGTGCGGGGCGTGCTTCGAGGTGTGCCCGGTGCGCATCGACATCCCGGAGGTTCTGGTGCACCTGCGCGGCGAGGTCGTGCGCGCGCACCAGCGGGCGAGCCGGGTGCCGTCGGTGCAGGACATGGCGATGAAGGCGGCATCCTGGACGCTGTCCTCCGCCGCCCGCACCGGCGCCGCGGAGAAGGTGGCGGGGCTCGGCGGTCGGCTGGCCGGGCGGCTCGGCCGGACCGCACCGGGTGGCCGCGCGGTGCTCGGTGCACTGCCCGGCCCGGCGAGCCCGTGGGCGGACTCGCGGGACGTCCCGGTACCGGCGGCCGAGTCGTTCCGGAGCTGGTGGGAACGCACCGACGGCGGCCGGAGTCGGAGCGACAACACCGACGGCGGCCGGAGCGACGGCCCGGCGGACCCCGCGCCGGGTGCGGAGGGCGGACGATGAGCGCGCGCGAGGCCATCCTGCAGCGGGCCCGGCGGGCGCTGGCCGACGTCCCGGCGGGTGACCCGGTCACCGACGTCCCCGTGGTCCGGCCGGCGCCGGGTCCGGCACCCGAGGGCGCCGCGGTCGTGGACCTGTTCGCCGAGCGCGTGGCCGACTACCGGGCCGTCGTCGAGCGGGCGGACACCGGCGGGGCCGCGGCGCTGGTCGCCGGTGCCCTGGCCGCGCGCACCCCGCTCGCCGGCGACGGACGGCTGCGGATCCTCGTCCCGCCGGGCTTCCCGGACGGGCTGGTCCCCGGCGACGTCGACGTCGTCACCGACGGGCCCGAGGTGACCGTCGCCGAGCTGGACCGCTGCGACGGCGTGCTGTCGACGGCGGCCGTCGGCATCGCCGAGACCGGCACCATCGTGCTGGACCACGGTCCCGGGCAGGGCCGCAGGGCCGCCACCCTGGTGCCGGACCTGCACGTGTGCGTGGTGCGCTCCGACCAGGTCGTGCCCGGCGTCCCGGACGCGGTCGCCCTGCTCGACCCGGCCCGCCCGCACACCTGGATCAGCGGCCCCAGCGCGACCAGCGACATCGAGCTCGACCGGGTGGAGGGCGTACACGGCCCGCGCACCCTGCACGTCGTGCTCCTCACCCCCCACTGACCGACGCCACCGGCGACCTCGCAGAGCCACCGGCGACCTCGCAGGGCCGGCGGGCGCTGCGAGGTCGCGGCACGGCCTGCGCGGTCCGCGCCGGTGTGGGGCGGAACCGGGCAATTGTGCGAAGTCGTGTCTCTGTGCAACGGGGAGCCCGTAGGCTCTGCCGCGTGCACACACCGGATGGATGCCCTGCTCGGACACGATCCGGCCCGGTGACCCGATGAGCGGACTGTTCGCCCTGCTCGACGACGTCGCGGCGCTGGTGCGGATCACCGCCGCCTCGCTCGACGACGTCGCGGGCGCGGCCGGGCGGGCCGGGGCGAAGGCGGCCGGCGTCGTCGTGGACGACGCCGCGGTCACCCCGCGCTACGTGCAGGGCCTCAAGCCGGAGCGGGAGCTGTCGATCATCCGGCGGATCGCCGTCGGATCGCTGCGCAACAAGCTGCTGATCATCCTCCCGGTCGCGCTGCTGCTGAGCCAGTTCGCGCCGTGGCTGCTCACCCCGATCCTCATGCTCGGCGGCCTCTACCTCTGCTACGAGGGCGCGGAGAAGATCTGGGAGGCGCTGAGCGGGCACGGTCACGCCCCGGAGGAGAAGGACGAGCAGGCCGCCGCCGATCCCGCCGCCCACGAGAAGAAGGTCGTGTCCGGCGCCGTCCGCACCGACTTCATCCTCTCCGCCGAGATCATGGTCATCGCCCTGAACGAGGTCGCGGCGGAGGCGTTCGTGGCCCGCGCGATCATCCTCGCGGTGGTCGCCGTCGCGATCACGATCCTGGTCTACGGCGTGGTCGCGCTGATCGTGAAGATGGACGACGCGGGGCTCGCACTGGCCCGCCGCGGGACGGGCGCGGTGGCGGCGTTCGGCCGCGGGATGGTGCGGGCCATGCCGGTCGTGCTGTCGGTGCTCTCGGTCGTCGGCATCGCGGCGATGCTGTGGGTCGGCGGGCACATCCTGCTGGTCGGGACGGACGAGCTGGGCTTCGTCGTGCTGTACGAGATCGTGCACCACGTCGAGGTGCTGGTGCACGACGCGACCGGCGCGCTGGGCGGGTTCCTCGGCTGGCTGACCAACACGATCGGCTCGGCGATCCTCGGGATCGTGGTCGGGGCCGCCGTCGTCGCGGTGCTGCACCTGATCCCGTGGCGGCGGCGCGCGACCGAGGACCGGACCGATTCCGCGACCGGAGCAGCCTGACGTCCTGCCTCAGGTGACGCGCGAGCGAACCGTGACACCCAGGCGATGACGCCGTACGCTGATCGGTACGGGAAGACCGGGATACCGGGAATCCTGTCCGCCTTGGGCCCCGTCCGTCGTGACGGGGCCTTCGTGCATCCGTGCCGGTCGAACGGCGTGATCGGCCGGTGCTTCTCCCACCATCAGCGCGGCCAGATCCGTTGCCGGACGATCTGTGGCTGCAGCAGTGCGTAGAGCCGTGCCCACGACGCCTCCGCGCGCGGGTCGGTCTCCTCGTGGGTCGTGCGCCGCCGGTGGACGAAGGTGGCGAGATCGGCCGCCTGCAGCAGTCGCGAACTGTGCGACGGGGTGAAATAGATGGTGTCGACGATGCGATCGAGGACCTGGGCCCGATAACCCCAGGTGCCGGTCCGTTGCGCGGTCCACAGGTTGCGGCGGTGCTCGTCGCGCTGGTCGACCTCGTCCGCGAGGAGCAGGGCGAACGTCGGTGTCGCCGTGCCCCGTTCGATCTGACGGGCGTACTCGTTGACCCGTTCCATGGTCCAGGTCAGGGCCAGGGAATGCGGGTTCTGCGGCGCGGAGTAGAGCCGGGAGTGCTTGGCACGATCAATACCCTGCACGATGAACCGGGCATCGTGCCGGGCTATCGCTGTCAGCACCTGCTCGTAGATCCCGATCCGAGCGCGCAGCATCCGCGCCATCGGTTTCCATCCGCCCTTGGCGCCGACCAGCTCGTGGGCGTGCAACTCGAGCGAGACGTCGATTCCCGGATAGTTCGCCGCGGCTCTGGCGAGCACGGCATCGAGATCCGCGGTGAGCGGGCGAGCAGCTGCCTCGCCGACGACGAGAGCACCGATGAAGTAGTGCGTGTCGGTGTAGGACTCGTCGAGGTACGCGAGGAGCACACGTCATCATCGCTCGGTACGGGCCGGCACCACGGCCGAACGCGCAGAGTCGCGCTCAGACCGGTTCCCGCGCCGACTCCGCCTGACGTCGAGCGAGCGACTCCCGGTACCGGTCCGGCGACAGCGCTGCCGCGACGATCGTGATCAGCACCATCGCGGACATGTAGAGCGCGATCGCGTCGTACCCCCCGGTGGCGTCCAGCAGCGCCGTCGCGATCACCGGGGCCAGACCGCCGGCGAGCACGCTGGCGCCCTGCGCCCCGATCGACGCGCCGCTGTAGCGGACCTCGGGCTCGAACAGCTCGGAGAAGTAGGCCGGCTGCGGCGCGTAGACCGCGGAGTTGCCGACGTTCACCGCGACGACCGTGGCCAGCACGATCAGCGGCAGCGACCGGGTGTCGAGCGCCCAGAAGTACGGCCAGCTCATCGCGAGCAGCACGAACGATCCCCACAGGACGACCCGCCGTCGTCCCCAGCGGTCGCAGGCCCAGCCGTAGAACGGGATGCTGACGAGCCCGACCGCCGAGGACACGATCACGGCGAGCAGCAGGTCACCGCGGGCCATCCCGAGCGCGACGGTGCCGTAGGTCAGCACGAACGTGGTGTGGATGTAGAAGGTGCTGTTCTCGGCGAACCGCAGCCCGGCGGCCCGCAGGACGTTCACCGGCTGGCGGCGGAACACCGCGAGCACCGGCGTCCGCTCGATCCGCCCGGCGGCCTTCGCCGCGGTGAACACCGGCGACTCGTGGACCTTCAGCCGGATCACGATGCCGAGTACGACCAGGACGATCGACGCCAGGAACGGCACCCGCCAGCCCCAGGCCAGGAACGCGTCCTCGGACATCACCGACGACATGACCAGCAGCGACAGGTTGGCCGTCAGCATCCCGGCCGGGACGCCCATCTGCGGGAAGCTGCCGAAGAACCCGCGCCGGTGCGGCGGGGCGAACTCGACCGCCATCACCGCGGCCGCGCCCCACTCGCCGCCGAGGCCGATGCCCTGCACGATCCGCAGCAGCACCAGCAGGACCGGTGCGGCGACCCCGATCGTCTCGTAGGTCGGCAGCAGCCCGACGACAAACGTCCCGCCGCCCATCAGCAGCACCGACAGCACCAGCATCGACTTGCGCCCGATCCGGTCGCCGTAGTGCGCGAAGATCACGCCGCCGAACGGGCGGGCCACGAAACCGACGCCGAACGTCGACAGGGCCAGCAGGGTCCCGGTCAGCGGGTCGGCCGTCGGGAAGAACAGCTTGCCGAACACCAGCGCGGCCGCGGCGCCGTAGACGAAGAAGTCGAACCACTCGATCGACGTGCCGATCAGGGTGGCCGCGGCGACCCGGCGGGTCTCCTTCGGATCGGGGGTCGTGCCCGGTGTCGTGAGATCGGGACGCGCCATCGAACCCTCCCGCGCTGCGGAGTCGCCGTCGACTGTGACGCGCACCATACGTTGCTCCGGGTAACCGCACCAGAGCCCGGCCCGCCGGGGCGGGACGCGTGCCGAGATGCGCACGAGCGGGCCGATCCCCGCCGCAGGGCCCTCTGACGTGCACCTCGGCGCGCGGGGGCGGGCGGCACGTGTCCCCCGCACGTACGGGCGGCGGCGACGTGACCCGGCACGCGCGTGGGCCGGCGCCCACCGCGCGCGAGCACCGTACTCGTCACCAAAATTGTTAACAATTACGTCGGACATCTTGTGCTCGAAACTGGCCGGACGTAGCGTCCTGCGCGCCGGACGCCCCCGGGGCGCCGGAGTTCGCGAGAGGAGGCGGAGTTGCCCAGCGACAGCACACCGCCGGCTGCGGCGGCACCCGTCGTCACGCCCGGCTGGCTCGCACCCCATCCCGACCCGTCGGTACCGACGCTCGCCCTGCCCCCCGGCACGGTCGACGCGCACTGTCACGTGTTCGGCCCGGCCGCGCGGTTCCCCTTCGCCCCGCAGCGCACGTACACGCCGTGCGACGCCGGCCGGGAGGATCTCGACGCCCTGCACGCCCGGCTCGGGATCGACCGCCGGGTGATCGTCCAGGCGACCTGCCACGGCGCCGACAACAGCGCGATGGTGGACGCCGTCCGCGCGGCGGGCGACCGGGCCCGCGGGATCGCCACCCTCCGTCCGGACGTGTCCGACGCCGAGCTGGCCGACCTGCACGACGCGGGCGTCCGCGGGGTGCGGTTCACCTTCGTCCGGCGGCTGGCCGCCCTCCCCCCGCTCGACGACCTCACCCGGATCGCGGCCCGGATCGCGCCGCTCGGGTGGCACGCCGTCGTCTACTTCGAGGCCGCCGACCTGCCCGATCTCGAGGGTTTCCTCGGCACGCTCCCGGTCCCGCTGGTCGTCGACCACATGGGCCGCCCGGACGTGACCGCCGATCCGGACGGTCCCGGGTTCGCCCGGTTCCTGCGCTTCGCCGACCGGAACCGGTGCTGGGTCAAGGTGAGCTGCCCGGAGCGGCTGACCCGCACCGGCCCCCCGGCGCGCGACGGCGAGCGGGCCGCCTACACCGACGTCGTCCCGTTCGCCCGCCGGGTCGTCGCCGAGCTCGGTGACCGCGCCCTGTGGGGCACCGACTGGCCGCATCCCAACCTCACCGACCACATGCCCGACGACGGGCTGCTGGTCGACCACGTCGCGCACCTGACCGGCGGCGGGTCCGCGGCGCTGCAGCGGCTGCTCGTGGACAACCCCACGGCCCTGTACTGGCCCCAGGAGAGCGCATGACCACCCCGCACCCCAACGCCACGAACCGGCTGGACCGGTTGCCGATCGGCCGCTTCCACAAGGTCACGCTGGTCGCGGTGGCGTTCGCCTACTTCTTCGAGTTCGCCGACATCAACAGCTTCGCGACGACCGCGCCCCAGCTGGTGCGGCTGTGGGGCGTGACGGTCGACCAGATCGCCTACGTGACGTCGCTGTCGTTCGTCGGCATGTTCGTCGGTTCGGTGGTCGCCGGACGGCTCGCCGACCGGTGGGGCCGCCGGAGCACCCTGATCGGGACCACCGTCTGGTTCTCGGTGTTCTCGATGACCTCCGCGTTCGCCTGGGACATCGTCTCGATGGGCGTGTTCCGGGTGCTGACCTCGGCCGGGCTGGCGGCGATGACCGTCGTCGCGGTCATCTACGTCAACGAGATCTACCCGGCGGCGGTCCGGGGCCGGTACCAGGCGTACGCGATCGTCATCGGCATCTGCGGGACGCCGGTCACCAACCTGATCGCCAGCGCCGTGGTCCCGCTCGCGGACTGGACCTGGCGACTGGTCTACGTCTGGGGCGCGCTCGGCATCGCGTTCCTGTTCTTCGCCCGCCGGATCGTCGAGTCCCCGCGCTGGTACGAGAGCCGCGGCCGCTACGACGAGGCCGAGGCCGTGCTGAGCCGGATCGAGCACGAGGTGGCCGCCGAGCACGGCCCGCTCGCCGAGCCGGCGCAGGCGCGTCCGGACACCACGGCCCCGGCGACCAGGGCCCCGCTGCGGCTGCTGCTGCAGCGCCGCTACCTGGTACCGACCGCGGTGCTGACGGTGCTCTGGGTGACCCAGACGATCGGCTTCTTCGGCTACTCCAGCTGGGCGCCGACGCTGCTCGCCGCCGAAGGGTTCAGCGTCGAGAAGTCGATCTTCTACGTCGCGCTGACGACGGTCGGCGCCCCGCTGGGCTCGCTGCTCGCCGCACTGGTCACCGACCGGTTCGAGCGCAAGTGGCTGCTCGTCGTGTTCGGCCTGGCGATCGCCGCCTGCGGCCTGCTCTACGGCCTGACGTTCGACCCGCTGTTCATCGTGGCCTTCGGCTTCCTGGTCAACATGCTCGAACGCGGCTACACCGCACTGGCCTACGCCTACTCCCCCGAGCTGTTCGACATCCGCGGGCGTTCGCTGGGCACCGGCCTCGCCTACGGGATCGGCCGGCTGTCCAACGCGGTCGGCCCGCTGGTCATCGCCGCGCTGTACACCGGCTCCGGCTACCAGAGCGTCTTCTTCTTCATCGCCGGGACCTGGACGGTGGGCGCGCTCGTCCTCGCCGTGTTCGGCCGGCGCACCCGGCCCGCCGCCGCCCGCGGACGGGCCGCCACGACCGGATCCACCGCGACCCCGGGCCCCGCCCGGCAGGAGGGAACCCCATGACGACCCCGGACCCGCTGCCCCGCACCGGGGTGATCGTCACCGGCCCGCCGCGGGCCGACGCCGGCGACGTCGCCACCCTGGCCGGGTTCGGCGTCGCGACCGTGCACGAGGCCCTGGGCCGGGTCGGCTACCTGGGCGCGGACCTGCGGGCCCGCCAGGACGGGCTCCGGACCGGTGGCACCGCGGTGACCGTCCTGTGCCGCCCCGGCGACAACCTCATGATCCACGCGGCGGTGGAGCAGTGCGCGCCCGGCGACCTGCTCGTCGTCACCACCAGCTCGCCGTGCGGCGACGGGCTGTTCGGTGAGCTGTTCGCCACCGCACTCGCCCGGCGCGGCGTGCGCGGGCTGGTGACCACGAGCGGCGTGCGCGACCTCGCCGAGCTGCGGGCGATGGGCTTCGGCGTGTGGTCCGGCGCGGTCAGCGCGCAGGGCTCGGTCAAGGCCAGCGCGGGCGCGGTGAACGTGCCGGTCGTGATCGGCGGCGAGATCGTCCGCCCGGGCGACGCGGTGCTGGCCGACGACGACGGCGTCGCCGTCGTCGACCGGCGCCGGGTCCCCGAGGCCGTGTCGGCCGCCCGGGCCCGCACCGAGCGCGAGGAGCAGGCCCGCCGGGCGTTCGCCGGCGGCGAGCTGAGCCTGGACCGCTACGGCCTGCGCGACGTGCTGTCGGGGCTCGGCGTCCGCTACGTCCCGGCCGCCGACGCGGGAACCCCGTGACGTCCGGCGGGGTCCCCGCCGCCCTCCTGCGGGGCGGCACGTCCAAGGGCCTGTTCCTGCTCGCCGCGGACCTGCCGGCGGATCCGGCCGAGCGCGACGACCTGCTGCTGCGTCTGATGGGCAGCCCGGACCCCGCCCAGATCGACGGCGTGGGCGGCGCGGTCCCGGTCACCAGCAAGGTGGCGGTCGTCGCACCGTCGGACGACCCGGAGCACGACGTCGACTACCTGTTCCTGCAGGTCGGCGTGGACGCCGCGACCGTGTCCGACCGGCAGAACTGCGGGAACCTGCTCGCCGCCGTCGGGCAGTTCGCCGTCGGGCGCGGCCTGGTCGCGGCCGGGCCCGAGCGGACCGCCGTACGCATCCGGATGGTGAACAGCGGGGCGACGGCCGTGTCCCGGTTCGCCACCCCCGGCGGCCGGGTCGACTTCACCGGGACGACGGCGATCGCCGGCGTCCCCGGCACGGCCGCCCCGGTGCTGCTGGACATGCTCGGCACCGAGGGGTCCACGACCGGCGCGCTGCTCCCGACCGGGCGGGTCGCCGACCGCGTCGACGGCCTGGACGTGACCTGTGTGGACAACGGGATGCCGGTCGTCGTCGTGCGGGCGGCGGATCTCGGCCTGACCGGCCACGAGCCCCCCGCCGAACTGGCCGCCGACGCCGGTCTCACCGCCCGGGTGGACGCGCTGCGGATCCGGGCCGGGGCGCTGATGGGCCTCGGCGACGTGCGCGACGCGCCGGTCCCGAAGACGACGCTGGTGGCGCCGCCGCGCACCGGCGGGGCGATCGGCACCCGCACGTTCATCCCGGTCCGCCCGCACCCCGCGATCGGGGTGCTGGGCGCGGTCAGCGTGGTCACCGCCGGGCTGCTCGACGGCAGCGTCGCGCACGACCTGCTCGACCGCGGCACCGGCGGGCCGCTCGCCGTCGAGCACCCGTCCGGGTCGCTGGAGGTCGACGTCGAGATCGCACCGGGGGACCCGCCCCGGGTACTGCGCTCGACGGTCGTGCGCACCGCCCGGATGCTGTTCGACGGCGTCGTGTTCCCGCGGGCCTGACCGGTGCACCGACCGGCCGCGGCTATCGTGACCCTCCGGTGCAGCCGATCCTGGCGTGGAGGTCGTCGACAATGAGTGCTGCCGGACGCCCCGGCGCCGCAGGCCCGGTCGCGACCGTCGTCGACGCGCTGCGCGACGCGATCGCGAGCGGGGACTTCGTCCCGAACCAGCGGCTGGTCGAGGCCGACCTGTCCGAGCAGTTCGGCGCCAGCCGCGCCGCCGTCCGCTCCGCGCTGCTGGAGCTCACCAGCGAGGGGCTGGTCGAGCGGGTGCAGAACCGGGGCGCGAGGGTCCGCGCGGTGTCGCTCGCCGAGGCCGTCGAGATCACCGAGGTCCGGATGGTCCTGGAGGGGCTGCTCGCGGCCAAGGCCGCCGTCCGGCTGGACGACGACGACCGCGCCCGGCTGCGCGCGATCGGCTCCGCGATGCAGGACGCCGTCGCCGCCGGGGACCTGCTCGGCTACTCCGCGCTGAACAGCGACCTGCACACGGCGATCCGGGAGTCCGCGGGCCAGCGCACCGCGGGCACGATCCTGGAGCGGCTGCGCGGGCAGAACGTGCGCCACCAGTTCCGGCTGGCCATGCAGCCCGGACGGCCGTCGGTGTCGCTGCCCCAGCACCTCGCGATCATCGAGGCGCTGTGCGCCGGCGATCCGGACGCGGCGGAGCGGGAGATGCGCGCGCACCTGTCCAGCGTCGTCGAGGCGCTGCCGACCGTGGAGCCGGGGAGCGCCCGGCTGCGCTGAGGCGGGCGGCCTCGTTCAGGCCGCGGCCGGCGTCAGGGCGGCCAGGCGCGGGTAGACGCGCAGGGCGTTGCCGCGGTACACGGCGTCGCGCTGGGGCCCGGTCAGGGCGGCGGCGTCGACGTAGCGGCGGGTGTCGTCGAAATGGTGCCCGGTCCGCGGGTCGATCCCCCGGACCACGCCCACCATCTCCGAGCCGAACAGCACGTTCGCGGTGTCGACGACGCCGAGCAGCAGGTCGATCCCCGGCTGGTGGTAGACGCAGGTGTCGAAGAAGACGTTGCCCATGAGGTGCTCCTCCAGCGGCGGGCGCCCGAGCATGTCGGCCAGGCCGCGGTAGCGCCCCCAGTGGTAGGGCACCGCGCCGCCGCCGTGCGGGATCACCAGCCGCAGCGCGGGGAACCGGGCGAACAGGTCACCTTGCAGGAGCTGCATGAACGCGGTGGTGTCGGCGTTGAGGTAGTGCGCGCCGGTGGCGTGGAAGACCGGCGTGCAGCTGGCCGAGACGTGCACCATCGCCGGGACGTCGAGATCGCACATCGCCTCGTACAGGCCGAACCAGTACGGGTCGGTCAGCGGCGGGGAGTCCCACCGGCCGCCGCTCGGGTCGGGATTGAGGTTGAGGCCCACGAAACCCAGCTCGGTCACGCACCGGCGCAGCTCGGCGACCGCGGCGTCCAGTGGCATCCCGGCGGTCTGCGGGAGCTGGCAGACCCCGGCGAACCGGCCGGGGAACAGGTCCGCCACCCGGGCGATCAGGTCGTTGCAGGCGCGCGCCCACGCCGTCCCGACGGCGAGGTCGCCCTCGTGGTGCGCCATCGCCGACGCCCGCGGGGAGAAGACCGTGAGGTCCGCGCCGCGCTCGTCCATCAGCCGGAGCTGGTTGCGCGCCACGCTGTCCCGGATCTCGTCGTCGGAGATCGCCGGGGGCCGCGGGGCCGGGGCCCCGTCGAGGAACGCCTGCAGCGCCTCGCCCCGCCAGCTCGTGTGCGCCTGCGGCACGGTCGTGTAGTGGCCATGGCAGTCGATGATCACGGGGACCTCCGGACGACGGAGCCGCGCACGGCGGCGGTGCGGGGCCGATGCTAACCAAATTGTTAACAATAATGAAGACACAATCCGCGGAACAGGGCGCTCCGGCCGGGACCCGCTCCGCCAGCCCGGCCGCGAGGTCCGCCAGCGCCTCGGCCACCCGCCGGGGCGGGGACGCGTCGTGCACGGCGAGGAAGTCGGCCGGCGGGGTCGGGACGTCGTCGAGCACCTGCACCAGCTCACCGGAGGCCAGCAGCGGTGCGACCTGCCACAGCGAGCGCATCACCAGCCCGAGCCCGGCCCGGCACCACGCGGTGGCGACCTCGCCGTCGTTGCAGGCCATCGCGCCCGAGACCCGGACGATCGTGGCGTCCTCCGCCGTACCGAACCGCCAGTGCGCGGACGGGGTGTCGGTCTCCCGGATGACGATGCAGTCGTGCGCCCCCAGGTCCCCCAGGTCGTGCGGCACGCCCCGGCGGCTCAGGTAGTCCGGGGCCGCGCAGACCACCCGGCGGTTGCGCAGCAGCAACCGGACGTGCATCCGGGAGTCCGGCAGCGGCGCCGTGCGGACCGCGAAGTCGTACCCGGTGCCGCCGACGTGCACCGGGATGTGCGAGAGCTCCAGCTCGACCCGCAGGTCCGGGTGCCGGGCGGCGAACGCGCCGAGCACCGGGGCCACGTGCGCCCGGCCGAGGCCCATCGAGCAGTGCACCGCGACCCGGCCGTGCAGCCGTCCGGACTGACGCCCGACGTCGTCCTCCAGGTCCTCGATCCGGGCCAGCACGTCCGCGGCACCCTCGGCGTAGCGACGGCCCTCGTCGGTCAGCGTGAGTCGGCGGGTGCTGCGGTTGACCAGCCGGGCGCCGAGCCGGCGCTCCACCCGGGCCAGGCGCTTGCTGACCGCCGAGACCGACACCCCCCACTGCCGGGCCGCCTCGGTCAGCGTCGGGGCGGCGGCGATCCCGGCGACGAAGCGGAGATCGTCGAGTTCCGGCAGGTCCACCGCCGCTCCTTTCGCGTGACGAAAGACTGTCCGGTGCAGTCTGCCCTGTCCTGGGCCAGGATCTCGTCGGAGGATAGAAGCACCGCAACGTGAGGAGAGCGCGCATGGCCACGCACCGCATCGCCGTCATTCCCGGGGACGGGATCGGCAAGGAGGTCGTCCCCGAGGGCGTCCGGGTGCTCGAGACGGCCGCCGAGCGGTTCGGGTTCGGGCTCGACCTGACCGAGTTCGACTTCGTGTCCGCCGACTACTGGCTCGAACACGGCACGATGCTCCCCGAGCACTGGTACGAGCAGCTGTCCGGCTTCGACGCGCTGTTCTTCGGCGCCGTCGGCTGGCCCGCGGTGCTCCCGGACCACGAGTCGCTGTGGGGCAGCCTGCTGCAGTTCCGGCGCCGCTTCGACCAGTACGTCAACCTGCGTCCGGCCCGGCTGCTGCCCGGGGTGACCGCGCCGCTGGCCGGCCGCGGGCCCGGCGACATCGACATGTGGATCGTCCGGGAGAACACCGAGGGCGAGTACTCCAGCGTCGGTGGGCGGATGTTCGCCGGCACCGACCGGGAGACGGTCATCCAGGAGACCGTCATGACGCGCACCGGGGTGGACCGGGTGCTGCGCTACGCGTTCGAGCTGGCGCAGAGCCGCCCGGAGCGCCACCTCACCTCGGCGACGAAGAGCAACGGCATCTCGATCACCATGCCGTACTGGGACGAGCGGGTCGCCGCGATGGCCGAGCAGTACCCGGAGGTGACCGTCGACCAGTACCACATCGACATCCTCACGGCGCAGTTCGTGCTGCACCCGGACCGGTTCGACGTCGTCGTCGCCAGCAACCTGTTCGGCGACATCCTGTCCGACCTCGGACCGGCCTGCACCGGGACGATCGGCATCGCGCCGAGCGCGAACATCAACCCGGACCGCACCCACCCGAGCCTGTTCGAGCCGGTGCACGGCTCGGCCCCGGACATCGCCGGGAAGGGCATCGCCAACCCGGTCGGCCAGATCTGGTGCGGGGCGATGATGCTGGAACACCTCGGCGAGCAGGAGGCCGCCGACGCCGTGGTGGCCGCGCTGTCCGAGGTGGTCGGCCGGGGCGGCCCGACGACGACGCCCGATCTCGGCGGCTCCGGCACCACCGCGTCGCTGGGCGCCGCGATCGCCGACGCCGTGCGGGGCTGACCCGGCACCGGCCCTACCTGGTCCATGATCACGATCCGCGGAACGAACCGCCGGTGCAGGGCGGTCCGACTCCACGCACCGTGATCATGGACGGGTACGCCGGGCAGGCTCCGGATCAGGCGTAGGTGTGGAACCCGCGCCCGGCCTTCTTCCCGAGCAGGCCCGCCTCCACCATCCGTGCCAGCAGCGGCGGCGGCGCGTACAGCGGCTCCTTGAACTCGGCGTACATCGACTCCGCGACGGCCTTCACCGTGTCCAGCCCGATCAGGTCCGACAGCGCCAGCGGGCCCTGCGGGTGCGCGCAGCCCCGGACGAGGCCCTCGTCGATGTCCTCGGCGGTGGCGAACCCGGACTCCATCATCCGGATCGCCGAGAGCAGGAACGGCACGAGCAGCGCGTTCACCACGAACCCGGCCCGGTCCTGGCAGTCGATGGCCTTCTTGCCCAGCCCCTCCTCGACGAACGAGCGGGCGCCGGCCAGCGTCGCCTCCCCCGTCATCAGGCTCGGGACCAGCTCCACCAGCGAGAGCACCGGAACCGGGTTGAAGAAGTGGATCCCGACGACCTGGTCCGGCCGGGACGTCGCGACCGCCAGCTTCATGATCGGGATCGACGAGGTGTTGGACGCCAGGATCGCCGCCGGGTCGGTGACGATCCGGTCGAGATCCCGGAACACCCCGGTCTTGATCTCCTCGTCCTCCGCGATCGCCTCGACGACCAGCTCGCGGTCGGCCAGCGCGTCGAGCCCCTCGACGACCTCCAGCCGCTCCAGCACGGCGGCGGCGGACTCGATGCGCCCGCGCTGCTCGGCCCGCTCCAGCGACGTCGTCAGCCGCTCGGTACCGATCTTCACCGCCTCCGGGGACGTCTCGACGACCCGGACGTCGTACCCGGCGCGCGCCGTGACCTCCGCGATGCCGGACCCCATCTGACCGCAGCCGACGACCCCTACCCGCTCCATACCGCTCCCCGCTGTCGCTGTTGGTCCGGCCATCATCACACCGCCGCGGCGGTCATCGCGTCCCGGTGTGACGAGCCCCGGCGCGGTTATCGTCGGGTCCGTGGGCACCGATCTGGCCGAGCTGTACCGCGACCTGCACCGCCATCCCGAGCTGTCCTTCGCCGAGACCCGCACCGCGGGCATCGCCGCGGACCGGCTGCGCGCCGCCGGGTTCGACGTCACCGAGGGGGTGGGACGGACCGGCGTGGTCGGCGTCCTGCGGAGCGGCGACGGCCCGACCGTGCTGCTGCGTGCCGACATGGACGCACTCCCGGTCGCCGAGGACACCGGCCTGGACTACGCCAGCACCGCCCGCGGCACGACGCCCGACGGCGCGGACACCGCCGTCGCGCACGCCTGCGGGCACGACGTCCACGTGACCTGCCTGGCCGGCGCCGCCGCCGAGCTGGCCGCCACCAGCGACACCTGGTCCGGGACGCTGCTGGCGGTCTTCCAGCCGGCCGAGGAGTTCGGCGCCGGGGCCGACGCGATGCTCGACGACGGCCTGTACAGCCGCTTCGGCGTCCCCGACGTCGTGCTCGGCCAGCACGTCGCGCCGCTGCCCGCCGGCGTCATCGGGCTCACCGCGGGGCCGGCGTTCGCGGGCAGCGACACCCTGCGGGTGAGCCTGCACGGGGCGGGCGGCCACGGCTCCCGCCCGGAGACGACCGTGGACCCGGTCCTGCTGGCCGCGTCGACCGTGCAGCGCCTGCACGCCGTCGTCTCCCGGGAGATCGCGGCGACCGAGACGGCGGTGCTCACCGTCGGCATGCTCCGCGCCGGGACCAAGGAGAACGTCATCCCGGACTCCGCCGAGCTGGGGCTGACCGTGCGGTCCTACACCCCCGCCGTCCGGGACCGGCTGCTGGCCGCGATCGAGCGGATCGTCCGGGGCGAGGCGATGGCCTCCGGCGCGCCCCGGGACCCGGAGATCCGCGTCGTGGAGACCTTCGAGCCCCTGGTCAACGACCCGGCCGCGGTCGAGCGCACCCGTCCCGCACTCGCGACGGCGACCCCGTTGCCGGTCATCGACCCGGGCCCGGTCACCGGCAGCGAGGACGTCGGCCGGTTCGCCGTCGCCGCGGGCGTCCCCTGCGTGTACTGGCTGCTCGGCGGCGCCGATCCGGCGGAGTTCGCGGACTGCACCGGCGTCGAGGACATCCGGACCCGCATCGCCGGGCTGCCGTCGAACCACTCCCCCCGCTACGCCCCGGTGATCGAACCGACGCTGTCCACCGGCGTCGCCGCCCTGACCGCCGCCGCCCGCACCTGGCTCCCCCCAACAACCTGACCCCCCGCCCCGCCCCGTGCCCGCCACCGCTCCCGCTCGCCGGTCACGTCAACGCTCACGCGATCGGGTGCGCACGGCGACAACGGGTGCGCGTCCACGGAGCGAGCCGTGGTCACGGCCACGGCGACCGGCCGGACTCGAGGCATCCGCGGCGTCGGCGATGGTTTCGCCGGAATGTCCGGTTTGGCTACCCTGCGGTGGTGCGGGTTCTGGTGGTCGAGGACGACGACCGGGTCGCGCGCGGCCTCGTCCGCGCGCTGGGCCGGGCCGGGTACCAGGTCGTCCGCGCCGCCGACATCGCCGCGGCGCACGCACTGATCGACGAGCAGCTGCCGGACCTCGCACTCGTCGACATGGGCCTGCCGGACGGCCACGGCGGCGCCGTGCTCCGCCGGTTGCGGGAGCACCCGGCGATCGGCGTCCTCGTCGTGACCGCCCGGGACGGCGAGGCGGACCGGGTGGTCGGCCTGCGCGCCGGTGCCGACGACTACGTCGTGAAACCGTTCAGCCTCGCCGAGCTGCTGGCCAGGGTCGAGGCGGTCAGCCGGCGCACCCGCCCGCTGCGCCAGGCCACTCCGGCGGCCGCCGTCGTGCATCGGCTGCGGACGCTCGAACTGGACGTGACCGCCCGCGTCCTGCGGGACGGCGACGACGGCTGGTCGGTCGCGCTCACCTCGATCGAGTCCGCGGTGCTGGCGTTGCTGCTGGAGCGCGCGGGCCGCCCGGTGGAACGCCGGTTCGTGCTCGACCAGGTGTGGTCCTCGCCGGCCGAACCCGGCTCGCGCACCCTGGACACGCACATGGCGACCCTGCGCGGCAAGCTCGGTGACCGCCTGGCCATCCGCACCCTGCGCGGCGTCGGGTTCCGGGTCGACCCGTGAGACGCCGGCTGGTCGTGGCCGTCGCCCCGCTGCTGGCGTTGCTGCTGCTGGGTGTGCTGGTCCCGACGGCCGTCACCCTCGCGCAGCGGCACACCGCGACGGTGGTCTCGGACCGGCTGGGCGACGCCGGGCGGTTCTCCGTGCTCGCCCTGACCACGCTGACCGGCGGCACCGCCCCGGAGCCCGATCTCGCCCGGATGCGCGCCGAGCTCGACGAGTACGCCGACCTCTACGACACCGGTGTCTGGTTCCTCGACCGCGAGCAGCGGGTCCTGCACGCCACCGCACCCGGCCCGCCGCCGGAGGCCGCGCGCCCGCACCTGGCCGGGGTGCTGGCCGGGCGGATCCCCGGCGCCGAGTCGACGATCTGGCCGTGGCGCACCGCCGACGAGCTGATCGTCGCGCCGGTCGGCCGGGACTCCCAGGTGGTCGCGGCGCTGGTGCTCGCCGTGCCGACCGCCTCGGTCCGCGCCGAGATCCTGCGCGACTGGGCGCTGCTGGGCGGGCTGTTCGCCGTCGTCGGGATGCTCGTGATCGGCCTGGTCGGGCCGATGACCCGCTGGGTGCTCCGACCGGTGGCCGATCTCGAACGCAGCGCGGCCGCCGTCCGGTCCGGGGATCTCGGCGCGCGCGCCGCACCCGGCTCGGGCCCGCCGGAGCTGCGCAACCTGACGGCCGGGTTCAACGCCATGCTCGCCGCGGTGCGCCGGACCGTGGAACGCCAGCACCGGTTCGCCGCGGACGCCGCCCACCAGCTGCGCAACCCGATCGCCTCGGCCCGGCTGTCGGTGGAGAACCTCGAACCGCACCTCGCCGCCGACGCCGAGGCCCGCGAGACCTACCGGGACACGATCGACGACCTGGACCGGATGAGCACCGTCGTCAACGGGATGCTCGCGGCCACGGCGCTGCAGGAGGGCCCGGCCGCGCACGGCACCGTCGGCGCCGTCGGGCCGGCGCTCGACCGGCGGCTGCCGGTGTGGCGCGCGGCCGCCGAGGCCGCCGGGCTGACGCTGACCGGCGACCTCACCGGCACCGGGACGCGCGTGCGCGAGCCGGTCGGCGGCCTCGCCCCCGCGGTGGACGAGCTGGTCGCCAACGCCTGCCGGCTCTCGGCGGGTCGCACGATCCGGGTCCGCGGCCGGGCCGGCGGGATACCGGATCGAGGTCGCCGACGACGGCCGCGGCCTGCATCCCGGCGAGCGGCACCGGGCGACCGAGCGGTTCTGGCGCTCCCCACGCGACCAGAACGTGCCGGGCACCGGGCTCGGGCTGGCGATCGTCGCCCAGGCGCTGGCCGACGCCGGTGGTGCGCTGGAGCTGCACGAGACGCCGGGCGGCGGTCTCACCGCGGTCGTCCGTCTCGATGCGGGCCCGGCGCAGGGCTGAGCCGGACGGGACGGCCGGGCGGACGTCAGGGTTTGCGGTCGCGGAACCAGCGGCGCGCACCCGGGTGCAGCACGACCGGTGTGGTCGCGGCGCCGGTACGCGGGTTGATCTGACCGGCCTCCGGCCGGGCCCGGGACAGCTCCGGGGCGTGCGTGAACAGCATCCCGGTCAGCCAGTGCGCCAGTCCCTCGTCCATCGACGGCGGCACCGCCAGCAACGTCGGCACGGCCGGCGCCGGCGCCGTGCCCAGCGACGGGTACATCGTCGCCGGGATCACCACCGGCACGTACTCCAGCGGGTGCGCCCGCACCAGCGCGTCGATCTGCGGCGACAGGTCGAGCAGCCGGGTGCCGCCGGAGCGCGCCAGCTCGCTGACCGCCGGGGTCGGCATCCCGGTCAGGCTGCACACCGCGTCCACCGCGCCGGTGCGGAACGCCCGCACCGAGTCGGCCTGGGAGTAGGACAGCAGCGTCGCGCGGCCGCCGGTCGCGGCCAGCAGCCGCCGGGTGAGGTACCGGGTCCCGGACCGCGGCAGCCCGGCGGCGAGCGTCGCGCCGTCGAGATCGCGCAGGTCCCGCGCGCCGGGCCCGTCCGGGACGAGCACGTGCAGCACCGAGTCGAACACCCGGGCCAGCGCGACGATCCGGGCACCGTGCCCGGCCGCGACGTCGACGTTGACGAACCCCAGCTCCGCCCCGCCCGCGAGCAGCAGGTCCGCGTTCTCCGGGGCCGCCTCGGTGTGCACGATCTCGACGACCGGCCGTCCCCACGCCCGGTCCAGCACCTCGGCCAGCACGGCACCGATCTCGCGGTAGACCGCGCCGTCCGGGCCGGTGGCCAGCCGGAACCGGGCGGGCGGCGGCGGGGGTGCGCTCGCGCAGGCCGGCAGCAGACCCGCGCACAGCGCCCCGCCCGCCACGGCCCCGGCGGCGCGCAGCACCCCCCGGCGCGTGATCCCCACCGGCCGAGCCTATGGCTCCACCGAAGGTAAAGAAAGTCTCAAGCTAACCCCAAGAAAGCTTGGCGGAGCTGGAGAGGATCACCGCCGACCGGAACGCTCGCCGCGAGCATTCGTGACGCGAGGGAGCGATTCATGAGCAGTCCGGCGGAGAGCGGCACGACGGCCGTCGCCCAGCGGAAACGGACCCCGATCTGGAAGCACCTGTACTTCTGGGTGCTGATCGGCATCAGCGCGGGCATCGTCGTCGGGCTGACGCTGCCCGACGTCGGCGCGCAGATGCAGTGGCTGGCCACGCTGTTCATCAACCTGGTCAAGGTGGTCATCGCGCCGGTGATCTTCGCGACCGTCGTGGTCGGGATCGCCGGGCTCGGCAACCTCGCCAAGGTGGGCGGGCTCGCGCTGCGGACCATCGTCTACTTCAACGCCACCACCGTCGTCGCGCTGGCGCTGGGCCTGGTGACGATCAACATCATGGCTCCCGGCGCCGGGCTGGGCTACGACCGGGAGACCTTCGACGGCTCCGCGGCAAACGACACCATCGAGTCCGCGGGCGCCGACGCCGGTGGCGGGTTCACCGCCTTCCTGCTGAACCTGGTGCCGGACTCGTTCGTCTCCGCCTTCGTCGACGGCCAGCTCCTGCAGGTGCTGCTGCTGGCGATCCTCGTCGGGATCGCGATCACGATGCTGGGCGAGCGCGGCAAGGCCATCACCCACGCCCTGGACTCGTTCGCCAAGGTGATGTTCGGCGTGATCAAGATGGTCATGTGGGTCGCCCCGGTCGGCGCGTTCGGCGGCATCGCCTACACGATCGGCGAGCACGGCAGCGCGATCCTCGGGAGCCTGGCCCAGTTCATGGTCACCTTCTGGGTGACCTGCCTGCTGTTCATCTTCCTGTGCCTCGGGCCGATCTGCATGGCCGCCGGGTTCTCGCTGCTGAAGTACATCCGCTACATCAAGGACGAGCTGCTGATCGTGCTCGGCACGTCGTCCTCGGAGACGGTGCTGCCGCGGATGATGACCAAGCTGGAGGCGGCCGGGACCCCGAAGCACGTCGTCGGGCTGACCATCCCGACCGGCTACTCGTTCAACCTCGACGGCACCGCGATCTACATGACGATGGGCGCGATGTTCATCGCCCAGGCGTTCGGCGTCGACGTCCCGATCGCCACCCAGATCGGGCTGCTGCTGTTCATGCTGATCTCGTCGAACGGGGCCGCGGGTGTCTCCGGCGCCGGCCTGGTCACCCTGGCCGCGTCGATCGCCGCGTTCGACCACATCATCCCGCTGGTCGGGCTGGCGCTGATCGTCGGTATCGATCGCTTCATGTCCGAGGGCCGCGCGCTGACCAACCTGACCGGCAACGGCATCGGGACCCTGGTGATCGCCCGGTGGACCGGCGAGCTGGACCGGGACCGGCTCAAGTCGGTGCTCGACGACCCCAAGCAGGTCGACGTCGACGAGCTGATGAAGGCCGAGGCCAACGAGTCCCCCGTGCACACCGGGGAGGCCACCGCGGCCCGGTGACGCACCGCGCGGGCCCCGGCGTCACAGCGCCGGGGCCCGCAGCGCGTTGACCGCCACCCGCGCGGCGGCCCCGATCGCCGCGTCCGCCCGCGGGACGGCGGCGTCGCTGCGGGCGGCGTGGGTGAACACCGCGACGGCCACCGGGTGCTCCCCCGGGTAGGTCACCACCCCGACCTCGTTGCGGACCGCGCCGACCGTCCCGGTCTTCCCCGCCACCGCGGCCGCGGCCGGGAACCCGGCACGCAGCCGGTGCGGCCAGATCTGGCCGGACAGCACCTCGCGGGCGAACGCCGTCCCGGCCGCCGACGCCAGCTCGCCGCGCCACAGCCGGGCCAGCAGCGACGTGCTGTCGGCGGCGGTGGTCGACGACCCGAAGGCCGGGCTGAGCGCCCGCACCTGTGCCGGGACGTCGTTGTCGGCCAGCACGGCGAACGCGGCGGAGACGTCGTCGGCGCCGGTGTCGGCCATCAGCTCGGCGAACACCTCCGCGGTCCCGCCCCGGACCCGGGTGCCGGTCAGCCCCAGCTCGCCCGGCAGCGCCGCGACCCGGTCCCGCCCGACCTCGGCGTGCACGACGTCGGCCGCGGCGTTGTCCGAGACCGTGATCATCGACCGGACCAGGTCACGACGGCTCATCGTCACCGGGTCGGCCAGCGCCGAGACGCCGGTCGGCCCGGGGGTGCGCCACCCCGGCCCGACGACGACCGGTTCCCGCGGGTCGAGCCGCCCGTCGTCGACCGCCCGGCAGTACCCGACGAGCACCAGCAGCTTGTAGACCGAGGCCATCACGACCGGGACGTCCGCGCCGACCGCGACCTCGTCCGGGGGCCCCGGGCCGTCGGTGCTGACCGGCACGGCGTGCAGCCAGCCCCGCACCCCGGCCTCCCGGAACACCGACCGGACCTCGCCGACCGTGCCCGGCGGCACCCCCGGCCCGTTCATCGCGGGCTCCGGCCGTCCGGGCCGCAGGCAGCGCTGTCCTGCCCGGTACCCGGCGGCTCGCGCAGCACCGCGGCGAGCGCCTCGACCACACCGGCCACACCGTCGGAGAGCCCGTCGCGGTGCACCACCCGCACCCGGAACGGGACCGGGTCCCCGGCGGCCGGGCGGCGGACGACCCCACGGGCACCCAGCGCCGGGTCCGGGCTGAGCGTGAACGCGACCCCGGTCGCGACCAGCGTCAACGCCTCGGCCGGGGTCGCCGCGTCCAGCGGGCGGACCGGGCGGCCGCGGGTCTCCAGGGTGTCGAGCAGCAGGTCGTGCACGGCCGGCGCGTGCCGCCGCGGCGCCGTCGCCAGGTGCAGGTCCCGCAGCGTCCGCAGCACCACCGGCCCGTCGCCGCGGGCGGCCGGGTGCGCCGCCGGGAGGAGGATCTCCGTCGGCAGCGCGACCACCGGCCCGGCCCGCGCGGACTCCAGCACCGCCGGGTGCGCGACGACCGCGACGTCCAGCGTCCCGACCGAGACGGCGTCGACCAGCGTCACGGTGCTGCCGGTGGTCAGCGCGGCCCGGCGGCCCGCGACCGTCCCGGCCCGGGCGGCCAGCTCCGCCGCCGTCCGCGGGCCCAGGTCGCCGACGACCCCGATCCGCAGCACCTGGGCCGCCTCGGCGTGCCGGTCGGCGGCGCGGGCGAACGCGTCGGCGTCGGCCAGCAGCGCCCGGGCCCGGGGCAGCAGGTCGCGACCGGCCGGGGTGAGGCTCACGCCGCCGGGGCCGCGGTCGAACAGCGCGACGCCGAGCTGCGCCTCCAGCCGTCGCACGCCCTGGGACAGCGGCGGCTGTGCCATGTCCAGCCGGGCCGCGGCCCGGCCGAAGTGCCGTTCCTCGGCGATCGTGACGAAGAACGCGAGATGCCGCAGCAGGTTCACCGGAACCGATCACCTCCCTCCATATCCGTTCGATATGAGACGCGCGGGTCGAGCATATTCGCGATATCGCAGCCGCTCTGCTGCGGTGGTCCCATGACGCTCTCCCGCCGTTCCCTGCTCCTCACCGGCGCCGCCGGGCTCGGTGCCGCACTGCTCGGCTGCTCCGCGCCGGTCCAGGCACCACCGCCCCAGGCGCCGCCGGCGCCGGCCCCGCCGCGCCCGATCCCGGCGATGGACGGGCTGGAGCGCGACTTCGGCCGCCGGATCGGGGTGCACATCCTCGACACCGGTTCCGGCGCGACGGCCGGGCACCGCGACGGCGAACGCTTCCTGATGTGCTCGGTGGTGAAGTCGCTGATGGCCGGGTTCGTCCTGCACCGCTCGGTGTCCGATCCGGCCCTGCTCGACCGCCGGGTCCGCTGGGGCCCCGCCGACCTGCTGGAGCACGCACCGACCACGAAGCTGCACCTGGCCGACGGGCTCACCGTCGCGCAGCTCTGCGAGGCCGCCGTCACCGTCTCCGACAACACCGCGCACAACCTGCTGCTGCGCGAGGTCGGCGCACCCGCGGACGTGACCGCCTGGCTGCGGGCGACCGGCGACACGGTGACCAGGGCGGACCGGACCGAGACCGACCTCAACGACGTCGACGGCGAGCTCGACACCAGCACCCCGGTGGCGCTCGCCGGCACACTGGCCGGGCTGACCACCGGGGACCTGCTCCCGCCGGCGCAGCGCGACCGGCTCACCGGCTGGCTGCGCGCCAACACCACCGGAGACGGGCAGATCCGCGCCGGGGTGCCGGCCGGCTGGGGCGTCGGCGACAAGACCGGCAGCGGCCCGCTCGGGGAGAAGAACGACTCCGGCGTCCTGTACCCGCCCGGCGGCGCGCCGCTGGTCCTCACCGTGTTCACGGTGCCGGGCGACCCGGACGACGAGCGCGGCGCCGAGGCCGTCGCCGCCACCACCCGCGCCGCGGTGGCGGCACTGCGCGGCTGATCAGATCGCGGACAGCACCGCGCGCAGGATGGCGACCTGCCCGACCGGGCTGGGGTGCAGGCCGTCGTCCTCCCAGAAGTCCGGGCGGACCGGCATCCGGCTCAGGTCGACGGCGTCGGGATCGACCTCGCGGATGATCGAGACGAGTTCGGGCAGGTCGGCAGGGTGCCACCACTCGCCGGTCAGCTCGCGGGTCGACCCGACCCGGCCCGGGTCGACCGGCGGCGGGACGACGAACCGGACCCGCGCACCGGCGTCGGTCTCCAGCAGCATGCGCAGCGCCCGCAGGTTCCGGTCGGTCTCCGGCGCCGACACCATCCGGACCCCGGTCGTCGTGCCCTCCCGGCGGACGTCGTTGGTCCCGAGCATGGCGAGCACCCGGGTCGGGACCCGCGAGACCAGCACCGGGCCGAGCGCGAGCGCCTCGGAACTGGTGCGGCCCGACAGCGCGAGCACCTCGACCGACGCCTCCGGCTCCACCATGGGCACGAGCTCGGCGAGCAGCCGGGCCCAGCTCAGCCGGTCCGCGGAGATCGAGTCGCCGACGACGACGATCCGCTCGCCGGGCCGCAGCGCCATCCGGTGCAACCCGGCGGCGACCGGACGCTCCTCGATCAGCGCCCCCGCCGCGGCGCGCACCCGCCCGGCCAGCTCGGCCCGCACCCCCGCGACGCCGGACGGGTCCAGGCCCGCGGTCGCGGCCAGCACGCGGTCGATCTCCTCCTCCTGGACCCCGAGCGCGGCGAACGCCGGCCACGCCGTGAGGTCGGCGAACCGGATCAGCCGGGTCATCAGGTCGCTGTCCACCCCGCCGAGCATGCCCGGACCGATCGCGGGCCCGGCCGCCCACCCCTGCGGAGGTCACCCGAACAGATGCATCAGGGTGTGACTCACGCCACTCCTGTCGAGAGTTTCGTGTCACGTTCCCGCAGGTCCGGCGAGGCTCTGAGGACGACCGCACCGCAGGTCAGGGGAGCCTGCGTTGGCTGGTGCACCGTCGCCGGTGCCGCCACTCTGCTCCCATGACCACGGCTCAGGACATGCCCCAGGTGCAGCAGTGCTCGGCCACGAGCTGTTCCTACAACTCCGACTCCAGCTGCGGCGCGGGGGCGATCACGATCTCCGGTGACCACGCCGCCTGCGGCACCTTCGTCGAGATCTCGTTCCGCGGCGGCAACGGCAACGGCCTCGTCGGGGCCTGCCACCGCTCGGACTGCCGGCACAACGAGAAGCTCGAGTGCACGGCCGCGTCGGTGAACATCGGCAAGGGCGCGGACGCCGCCGACTGCCTCACCTACGAGGCCAGGTAGGCCAGCTCCTCGTGGCGGACCTCGCCCCGCTCGTCGACCCGCAGCGCGCTGTCGGCGACGGCGAGGGCCGCGACCGGGTCGATGTCGTCGACCAGCACCGCCACCCCGCTCGCGGCGAGTTCACGCAGCGCCGCCAGCACCGCGATGCGGTCGCGGGCGTCGAGCCCGTCGGTCAGCCGGTCGGCCAGCACCATCGCGGTGGGCCCGGTGCGGGCCGACTCGACGGTCGCCAGCCGCTGGGCGGCCGACTCGGCCCGACGCGCACCCAGCCGCCGGACCAGGGCGTCGTGCCCGTCGGCACAGCGGCCGCTCGCGTCGTCGAGCCGGTTCATCGTGCGCCGCCGCTGCACGAGCGGGCCGAGCAGCACGGTGACGCTGCCGACCGGCAGCCGCAGTGGCCGTGGTCCTGACATCAGCCCTCCCTCACCGCTACTCAGGTCAGGCTAACCGCAGATCACGGTGAGGTGAAGGGCCGATGGTGCGGCTCACCCGGGCCGGTGCGCCGCCCGTAGCTCCCGCTTCAGGATCTTGCCGCTGGGATTGCGCGGGAGTGCGGCCACGATCTCGACCGACCGCGGGCGCTTGAACCCCGCGACCAGCGGACGCACCCAGTCCAGCAGGGCCTCCGGATCGATCGTCGCGCCCTCCCGCGCGACGACCACCGCCTTCACCGTCTCGCCCCAGCGCTCGTCCGGGACGCCGATCACCGCGACGTCGGCGACGTCCGGGTGCTCGGAGAGCACGCTCTCCACCTCGATCGGATAGACGTTCTCCCCACCGGTGATGATCATGTCCTTGATCCGGTCGGTGAGGAAGAGAAAGCCCTCCTCGTCGAGGAAGCCGGCGTCACCGGTGCGGAAGCGGCCGTCCGGGCCGAGCGCCGCCGCCGTCTCCTCGGGGCGGCGCCAGTACCCCTGGGTCACCTGGTCCGACCCGATCCGCACCTCGCCGACCTCGCCCGGCCCCAGCTCCGCCCCCGTCTCCGGGTCGACGACGACGAGATCGACCCACGGGTACGGCCGCCCGGCCGAGCGCATCAGGTGCGCCCGCGGACCCTCCGGGTCGTGGTCGTCGGGGTCGAGCTGGGTGATCGAGCCCGTCGTCTCGGTCGCGCCGTAGACCTGGAACAACGGCGCCCGGAACGTCTCGACCACCGCACGCAGCGCGCCGGCGGTGATCGGCGAGGCACCGTAGGCGATCGAGCGCAGGGCCGACCAGTCCCGCTCGGCCGCACCCGGCACCGCGACCAGCATCTGCAGCACCGCGGGGACCAGGAACGCGTTCGTGACGCGCTCGGTGGACATGGTGTCGAGCAGCGTGGCGGGCACGATGTCGGCGACCAGCACCATTCGGGCCCCGGCGGCCAGGCAGACCAGCCCGAACCCGGCCCCGCCGATGTGGAACAGCGGCATCGCGACCAGCGCGCTCGAACTGGTGTCGATCGACCAGTGCCCGGCCGCACGCAGCAGCGCGGAGAACTGCCGGTGCGCGAGCAGCACGCCCTTGGGCAGGCCGGTGGTCCCCGAGGTGTAGAGCTGCAGCACCGGGTCGTCGAACGTCGATCCCGGCGGCGCCGACGGCGGCAGCGGCTCGGCCGGTGCGTCCCGCCACGCCTCGTAGTCCTCCCCCACGACGAGCACCCGCCACGGCGACAGCTGCTCGCGCAGCCCCGCGAAGTCCGGGCCGAGGACGACGAGGCCGGCGCCGGCGTCGTCGACGAGTGCCCGGAGCTCGGACTCGGTCAGCCGGGTGTTCAGCGGGGCCGACACCGCGCCGATCCGCGGCGCGCCGAGCAGCAGCTCGAAGAACTCGGTCCGGTTCTTCCCGATCCACACGACCCGGTCACCCGGACCGAGCCCGAGCGCCTGCAGGGCCGCACCGGCGAGGCCGGCCCGCCGGTCGAGCTCACCGTAGGTCGTCTCCCGGCCCCCGTCGGCGATGGCGACGAGCCCGGCGCGCTCCGGGTCGGCGAGCAGGTCGGTGAGCCGGAACCCCGGGTCGCCGCCCGGGCTCGCGGCGGGTGTCGGGGCGCTGCTCGGATCCGGCATCTCGGCCTCCCTGGACGACGTCGGCGGGGGAATGCCGCAGAATCGTATATGATAGTCGGCGTGTCTCTGCCGGATCTCGCGCCGGATTTCCCGGCCGACGCCCCGGGCCGCACGGCGCAACTGCCCGATCGCATCGCGCTCGTCCTGCGGGACCGGATCCTCTCCGGTGAGCTGCGCCCCGGCACCTTCCTGCGGATGGACCGGATCGCCGCCGAGCTGGGCGTCAGCCACACCCCGGTCCGGGAGGCGCTGCAGTCGCTGCGCGCCGAGGACATGGTGCGGGCGCTGCCCCGGCGCGGCTTCGTCGTCGCCGAGCTGACCCGTGGCGACGTGGCCGACCTGTTCGAGGTCCAGGCCGAGCTGACCGGCCGGCTGGCGGCACGGGCCGCCGCCCGGCTCGTCCCGGCCGATCTCGACGACCTGCACGAGCTGGCCGCCCGGGTCGCCGACCTCTGCGCGCGGACCGGGGCCGACGCCGGGCCCGGCGAGCTGGAACCGCTGGTCTCGGCCGAGCACCGGCTGCACGCCGAGATCAACCGGATGGCCGCGTCGCGCAAGCTGGCCTGGCTGGCGGGCCGGTCGTCGCACTACCTGCCCGCGCACTTCTACACCGGCTCGGCCGCGTGGCGGGCCGGGGCGCTGCGCGCGCACACCACGCTGCTCGACGCGCTCGGCGCCGCCGATCCCGAGGCCGCCCGCGCGGCGATGCAACGGCACGTGCTCGACGGCCGTGACCTGCTGCTGGCCCATCTCGACGGCATCGGGATGTGGACCTGATCCTGCGTACCCGTACGACCCACCGGAGGCGACGATGCCCGTGACCCTGACCGAGGACCAGGCCGACCTGGCCCGTGCAGTCGGTGAGTTCTGCCGGCGCGAGGTCGGTTCGACCGCGCGCCGCGACGAGCTGACCGACCACGGCCGCCACCCGCACTCGGCCGAGATCTACCGCCGGATGGCCGACCTCGGCTGGCTCTGCATCGCGACCCCCGAGGAGTACGGCGGCGCCGGCCAGGGCATGCGTGAGCTGCTTGTCTTCCTGGAGGAGACCGCGTACGGGCAGGCCCCCATCTCCGGTTTCGGCACGACCGTCATCACCGCGGCGGCGATCGAGAAGTTCGGCACCGAGGAGCAGAAGCGCGAACTGCTCGGCGGCATGTGCCGCGGCGACGTGCTGTCGATCTCGATGTCCGAGCCCGAGGCGGGCTCCGACGTCGGCGGCCTCACGACCCGCGCGACGAAGACCGACACCGGCTGGCGGATCGACGGCCAGAAGACGTGGTGCTCCAACGCCCACATCGCCTCGCACATCCTGCTGGTCGCACGCACCTCGACCGACGGCGGCAAGCACGACGGCCTGACCATGTTCGTCGTCCCGGCCGGCGCGGACGGGCTGAGCATCCACGGCATCGAGACGATGGGTGGCAAGGAGGTCAACGACCTCTACTTCGACGGGTGCGAGCTGCCCGCCGACGCCGTCGTCGGGACCGAGGGCCAGGGCTGGAAGCAGCTCATGGCGGGCCTCAACCTGGAACGGATGATCCTCGCCGGGCTCATGCTGGGGCTGGCCCGGCGGGCCTTCGACGACACCGTCGCCTACGTGAAGGAACGCAAGCAGTTCGGCCGCCCGGTCGGCAGCTTCCAGGCGATACGGCACAGGATCGCCGACAACGCCACCGAGCTCGCCGCGACCCGGCTGCTGGTCCACGACACCGCCCGGACCATCGACGAGGCGGAGCCGGGGGCGCTGTTCCCGCGGGAGGCGTCGATGGCGAAGCTGAAGGCCACCGAGCTCGCCAAGCACCTGTCCCTGGAGGGCATGCAGATGCTCGGCGGCTACGGCTACGCCACCGAGTACGGCATGGAGCGGCTGCTCCGGCAGAGCGTGGTGTCCACCGTGTACGGCGGGACCAGCGAGATCCAGCGCGACATCATCGGCAAGACCTACGGCCTCTGAGGCGCCCCCTGCTCCGTCGGCCGGGGCCGGTCGGACCGTCCGGCCCCGTTCCCGCCGGCCCGGATCAGGCCGACAGCTGCTGGGAGATCGCGGGGCCGGTCGACCCGGACCGCGGCTGCGGCAGCGCGGCCGGTCCGGGCACCTCCTGCGCGCCGGAGCGCGCGGCCTGCTCGGCCGCCGCCCGGCGGATGTGCGCGGGCACGGTGGTGAACCGGCGCGGCAGCGTCATCGGCGGCACCGCGCCACCGACCTGACGCACCTCGCGGGACCGGCGCAGGTAGGCCACTCCCCCGCGGACCAGGCGCGAACCGCGCAGCGCGGCGCCCGCGTCCGGCATGGCGTCGCCGGCGCCGGCCTCGCGGGCGGAGATGTGGCGCAGGCGGGCGACGGCGGCGGGCAGGCGGCGCAGGGCGACGGTGCGGCCCTGGGGGGAGAGGGCGACCTTGGCGAGGAAGCTGCCGAGGCCGACGGCGTAGCCCTCGAGCTGGGTGCGCAGGGCGGCGGCGTCGGGGCGGTGGTGGTGCCAGAGGTAGGCGCCGGGGGCGTAGCCGAGGGTGTGTCCGGCGAGGATGAGCCGGACGAGGAACTCACAGTCCTCCCCGCCGTGGGTGGGGGTGCCGGGGCCCATGGCTTCGTCGAAGCCGCCGACGGAGCGGGCGGCGGTGGCGCGGACGGCGAGGTTGGCGCCGATGCCGAGCAGGCCGGGGGCGAAGGGGAAGATCGGGGAGTCGGTGGGGGGGTTGGCCATGGAGAAGCGGCGGGTGGTGAAGCCCTTGTTCCAGGCGAGTGCGATGTCGGCGGCGCGTTCTTCGCCGCTGCCGAGGCGGGCGGCGAGGACGGGGCCGGACAGGCAGGCGAGTTCGGGGTCGGTGGCGAAGGCTCCGGCGATGCGGGAGGCCCAGGCGGGGTCGACCTCGGTGTCGTCGTCGGTGAAGGCGACGAGGTCGGTGCGGGCTTCGGCGAGTCCGCGGTTGCGTCCGACGCTGGCGCCGCGGCGGGGTTCGCGGACGTAGCGCACGCGGGGTGATGCGGTGGCGGTGACCGCGTGCTGGGTGCGTTCGTCGTCGGGGTCGTTGTCGACGACGATGACCGACAGGTCGGGGTGGTCGGAGGCGAGGACGGCGCGCAGGCAGCGGGCGAGCGAGTCGGGCCGGTTGCGGGTCGCGATGACGACGGTGACCGGGTCCGACGCCACCGGCGCCCGCTCCACGTCGTCGACCGGCGGCAGGGTCGCGGTGGCGAACTCCAGCTCGGTCGCGCTCGCCCGGCCGTCCGACAGCGGGACCGTGATCTGGCCCTGCGGGGTGCCCCCGACGGTGACCAGCAGGCGTGCGGCACCGAAGCGCGGGTCGACGACGAGGTCGCGCGCAGGGGCCAGCCGGTCCAGCTCGCCCACCCAGGTCGGTTCGTCCGGGATCATCGCCATGCCCACCATCGTGCTCATCGCTCCTGTGATGACGCTGAGATCTCCGTACCGGGTCGCCGTAGCGCCCCGCGGACGCGCCGGACGGCCGCCCGCGTCGCGCCCCGTACCCGCGTCGTCGCCCTGCGTCGGACCGCTCCGGCCACACCGCCAGGACCCGGTAGCCGGGGCACCCGCGTCCGGACCGCGCTGCCCGCGCGTCCCCCGCGCACCGCGTCGGCGAGCCGCGTCCTCCGCCGACGTGCCGCACCGCCGCCGGTGTGCCGCGCCTGTCATCGGCGTGCCGCACCCGTCGCGCGGGGAGCGGGGAGCCGGCGCGGGGTGCCGTTCGGCTACAGAGGTGCGTCGATGCTGGTCGGGAGCGCGGGAACAGCCGCGGGGACATCGGCGTTCCGGCTGGTACACCACTTCCGGTGACCGGGAAGGAGCCCGTGATGACCCTCGACGCCCTGTTCCCGACGACGGGTGCGGCCGCGACTCCGGCGGCCCGCTGGGAGCGCGCGACCTACCTGTTCGACTCCGGTGACCACCTCGGCGCCGCCCGGCTGCTCGCCGATCTCGTCGCCGAGGACACCACCGCGACGGCGCCCCGGCTGCTGCTGGCGCGGGCGTACTACCACTCCGCACAGCTGGGGCGGGCCGAGACCGAGCTGCGTGACCTGCTCGACCGGACGCCGTCGGACGGGTACGTCCACCTGCTGCTCGGCCGGACGCTGCAGCGGCGGTCCCGGCACGACGAGGCCGCCCCGCACCTGCGCCTGGCCGAGGCGATGGGCGTGACCGCGTCCTGAACCGCCCCCGGTCGGGTCCGGCTCCCCGCCGGACCCGGCCGGTGGTGCGCCGGACCGACCGTCCCGCACCCCGCACGATGTGCCCGCTCCCGCACCGGCACTGCGTTCCCGCACGGGACCGGCTCCCGTGCGGGAACCGCATCCTCGTGCGGCGGCGGGGAGTCGGTGCGGAATCTGCGTGCCGGTCCGCACCGTGAGGTGCCTGCGACCGGACCGCCCGGGAGCGCCGGCGACCGCAGTGGGTCAGTCGTCGTCCAGGGAGTAGATCCGGACCCAGTCGATCTCGTACTCGGCGGGCTGCATGTCGCCGCCGAAGAAGTTGTCGAGCTGGATCGTCAGGTGCCCGCTGGGCATGTCCTGGATGGCCCGGCGGTTGCCCTTCGCGCCGCCGGAGAAACGGAACCACTCCTCGCCGTCGATGAACCCGGCGATGTGGTCCGGCGTCCACTCGACGGCGACGTTGTGCCACTCCGAGAGCGGCGCGCCGCAGTCGGACTCGCGGACGAACTCCTGCTGGATCGCCCCGCGGCCGTGCGGGTAGTGGATGAACGCCTCGGCGCACTGCTCACCGGGGGCGCCGTTCTCCAGGAAGTCGTACTCGCCGTCGTCGGGCCAGCGGTCCGACTGCGGCCAGATGATCAGCAACGGGTGGTACTGACGTCCGTTGTCCGGCCCGGTCCCCTCGGACCGGACCCGGGCCTCCCACCGGCCGTACTGCTGGTCGAACCGGGACGCGAGCCACGCCGAGTCGCCGTTCTCGAGACCGGCCTGGACGAGCTTCCCGTCCTTCACGGTGGAGCGGCTGGCGCAGCGCCCACCGTTGCCGGCGTGCCCGGGCCAGCACTCGCCCGCGGTGTTCCAGCGCTCGGGGTCGGGCGGGCCGGTGTAGTCGAACTCGTCGGAGGCGGGCAGCGGCGTGCCCCAGCCGAACCGCTCGGCCGCGGTGGGCGCCCCCGGCTTCGGGACGCTCTGGTCGGCCGGCCGCGCCGACGGGTCGGTGACGGCGGGCTCCTCGGCGTCACTCGGGCCGGGAGCGGCTTGGGGATCGTCGGTGCCGGGCGCCACCACCGGATCATCCAGGTTCGCCGGCCCGGGCTCCACCGCCGGGTCGTCCGCGGTCCCGCTGCCGGGGCCCGTCCCCGGGTCGTCGGAGGTCCCGGTGCCGGGACCCGGGTCGTCCGCGGTTCCGGCGCCGGGGCCCGTGCCCGGACCCTTCACGGGTCCCGCCACCGGAACCTCCGGACTCCCCGGGCCGGGCTCCGCCACCGGACCGTCCGCGGGCCCCGGCTCCGGCCGATCGACCGCACCCCCGGCGCCGGACGCAGCGTCGTCGGCGTCTCCGGCCGTGCGGCCCGCCCCCGGCGGGTCGGCGCCCGGCGCCCCGGCGGACCCGGTATCGGGATCCTCCGCGCGCCGGGCCGCCGGATCCCCGGCCGGGTCCGGCGCCGGCGCGTCGGTACCGGCGGGCGGCGCCGGTGGCCCGTCGGGTGCACCGCGGCCCGCATCCGCGCGGGACGCGGCGACGGGCTCCGGCACGGCACCGGCCGCTGCCGCACCCGTGGGCACGGGGGGCCCGGCGCCGTCGGAGGCCGGGAGCCGTTCCGCCGCCGGCGCCGTGCGCTGGGCCGGCACGAACCCCGCCCCGGACACCGACGGTGCACCCACAGTCCCCGACGGGTGGACCCCGTCGGCGAGCGCCGTGCCCGTACCGGTCACGGCGAGTGCCCCCGCCGTCACGACCGTCGTCGCGGCGATCACCGTGCGTCGTGCAAGTCCACGTTTCATGGGGCACCGATCCGTCCCGTCCGTGTCCGGCTTGTCCGATATTCCGGACGGTAGGAGCGCTCGGTGCACGACGCCCCCGGAACCACCCGACAGTGGGGTGAGCCCACCCGGACGAGGAGCCCGCGCAACCGCTAGGACCGGTGCCCCGCGCAACGCGGGGGACGGAGGTGACCGGGGGGACGCAGGCGCCACGCGAGGGTGCCCGGCATCCGGGGCCGTCCGGGCGCCCGCGGAGCCGTCCGGGAAGGTGTGCGGCGTGGATCGCGACGACACCTCCCGGTGGGACCGGCTCGCCGGGACGGACGGCACCGCCCTGCTGGACCGGCTGGCCGGGGCCGACCGGTCCGGGGACGCGGCGCTGCGGCTCGGGACCGCCCTGCGCCGCGAGTACGACGCCGGGCTAGTCGCCGACGCGATGACCCTCACCGAGCTGCGCGACCGGGCGTCGGCGAAGTTCACCCTGGCCGGGCGGATGTGGTTCACCCGCGACGGGCTGGAGCAGGCGTCGTCGGAGGTGCTCGCCCGGCACCGGGCCGCCCGCTTCGCCGGCCGGGACCGGGTGGCCGACCTGTGCTGCGGGATCGGCGGCGACCTGGTCGCACTGGCCGTCGCCGGACACGAGGTGACCGGCGTCGACCTCGATCCCACCCATCTGTGGATGGCCGGGCGGAACGCGACCGCCCACGGCGCCGCGGTGCGGACGGTCCGCGCCGACGTCCGGGACGCCGACCTGTCCGGCGTGGACGGCGTGTTCGTCGACCCGGCCCGGCGCTCGGCGGGCGGGCGGATGCGCACCGGCGACTCCGAACCCCCGCTGGGCTGGTGCCTCGACCTGGCCGGGCGCACCGGGGCGGCCGGCATCAAGGCGGCGCCGGGGATCGACCACGGCACCGTCCCGCCGGAGTGGGAGCTGGAGTTCCTCGCGCTCGGGCGCGAGCTGAAGGAGTCGGCGCTCTGGTCCCCCGCGCTGGCCGGTGCCCGGACCAGGGCCACCGTGTTCGACCCCGCCGGGACGCACACCATCGCCGGCGACCCGGATCCGGCCGACGGGGACACCGGCGTCGCGGTCGGCCCGCCCGGCGCCTGGCTGCTCGACCCGAACCCGGCGGTCACCAGGGCCGGCCTGGTCTCGCAGCTGGCCCGGCGCACCGCCACCACCCGGATCGATCCGCGGATCGCGTTCCTCACCACCGACGACGAACCGGCCCCGACGCCGTTCGCCCGCGTCCTGCGGGTGCTCGACTCCCGCCCGTGGGACCAGAAGCGGCTGCCCCGGCTGTTGCGCGAACTCGACGTCGGCGCGGTGGACGTCCGGCGGCGCGGGCTGGCCGGCGACGTCGAGGCGCTCGCCCGCACCCTGCGCGGGCGGGGCTCGCGGCACGCGACGGTCGTGATGACCCGGGTCGACGACCGGCCGTGGGGCCTGGTCTGCGTCGCGCCCTGAGCCGCGCTACCCGCGTCCGGGGAAGTGGATGAACTCCAGGGCGACGCCGTCCGGGTCCCGGAACTCCAGGGTCGCGTAGTCGGTCGGGTCACTGCGGTCGACGACGCCGCCGTGCCGCACCGACAGCATGTCCAGCCAGGCCGCCCAGTGGTCGAGCGTCGCCCGGTCGGCCACCCCGAACGCGAGGTGGTCGAGTGCGCCGCGGACCGGGCCGCCGTCGCCGTCGGCCGGTGCGTGCAGCTCGATCATGACGCCGGTCGCCGAGTCGAGCAGCAGCGCCGCCTTCTCCGGGTCGCCGCCGCCCGCGTCGTGGTGCGGGAAGGTCATCGGGAGCCGCTGCATCCCGAGCACGCGCTGGTACCACGTGGCGCTGGACTCGACGTCCGACACGACCGCCGACACGTGGTGGAAACCGGTGACCGCCGGTCGTTCGATGCCCGTAGCCATCGGCACCCTTCCTCGTCCGGCAGCCGTACGACGGGTCACAGTCAACACCAGGAGCCCGGCCGCGTCCGCGCCGCCCGGCGGTTACCCGGATCCGCGCTGGGTACCCGGGCCGTGCCGGGTGTCGTGGGCTGCGGCGGGCGGATTGCCGAGGGGCCGGGGCGCATGGAACCGTCTCCCACCGTGACCGCGAGCGTCGAGATCCCCGAGTCGATGCGGTGCAGCGTGCTGCGCGCCGCCGGTGAACTGGAGGTGCAGGAGCGGGCGGTGCCCCGCCCCGGGCCGCGGGAGGTGCTGGTCCGGGTGGCCTCGGTCGGCACCTGCGGCTCCGACGTGCACTACTTCACCCACGGCCGGATCGGCGGGTTCGTCGTGCGCGAGCCGCTGGTGCTCGGGCACGAGCCGGCCGGGCGGATCGTCGCCGTCGGCGCCGGGGTGGACACCGGGCGGATCGGGCAGCGGGTCTCGGTCGAACCCGGCGTCCCGTGCCGGCGCTGCCGCTACTGCCACACCGGTGCCTACAACCTCTGCCCGGACGTCGTGTTCTTCGCGACGCCGCCGGTCGACGGTGCGTTCGCCGAGTACGTCACGATCGCCGACGACTTCGCCCACCCGGTCCCCGACCACGTCTCCGACGACGCCGCGGCCCTGCTCGAACCGCTGTCGGTGGCGCTGTGGGCGCACCACCGGGCCGGGACCGGGGTGGGTGCCCGGGTGCTGGTCGCCGGGGCCGGTCCGATCGGGTTGCTGGTCGCGCAGGTCGCCGCGGTGCAGGGGGCCGCCGAGGTGCTGGTGAGCGACCCGGACCCGGGCCGCCGGGCGATGGCGTCGGACTTCGGCGCCACCGCGACGTTCGACCCGGCCGACGGCGGGTCCGACGGCCCGGCCGACGTCGACGCGTTCGTCGACTGCTCCGGGGCGCCCCGGGCCGTGCTCGCCGGGCTGGACGCGGTCCGCCCCGGCGGCAACGCCGTGCTGGTCGGCATGGGCGCCGACGAGATGACGCTGCCGGTGTCCGTGCTGCAGTCCCGCGAGATCTCGCTGACCGGGACGTTCCGCTACGCCGGCACCTGGCCGACCGCGGTGCGCCTCGCCGCGTCCGGGGCGGTCGACCTCGACCGGCTGGTGACCTCGCACGTCGATCTCGACCACGTCGGCGACGCGCTGGCGCCGGACCCGTCCCAGGTGAAGGTCGTGGTCCGTCCGTGACACCCGAGGTCCTGGCGACGGGACCGGGCTGGACGGAGCGGGCGGCGGCGCTGGTGCGCGCGGCGCGTCCGGGGCCGGCGGGGAACCGGCTGGTCACCGTGGACGGGTTCTCCGGGGCCGGGAAGTCGACCCTGGCCGCCGAGCTGTCCCGGGAGCTGGCCGCCCCGCTGCTGGAGGCCGAGGACCTCTGCCCGGGGTGGTCCGGGCTGGAGCGGGTGCCGGAGCTGGCCCGGCGCGGGATCGGTGACCCGCTCGCGGCCGGCGAGACGCTGCGCTGGACGGCGTGGGACTGGGCGGGCGACGGCTGGGGGCCGGTCCGGGAGCGGGCACCGGCCGGCATCGTCGTGCTGGAGGGGTGCGGGTCCGGGGCCGGGCCGATGCACCCGGTGACCTCGCTGGCGTTCTGGGTGGACGTCCCGGCCGCGGTGCGCGAGCAACGGTTGCGCGACCGCGCGGACTGGCCGCTGTACCGGCCGTACCGCGAGACGTGGCGGCGGGCCGAGGCAGCGCTCGCCGCGACCGGCCGCGCCCGGGAACGGGCCGGGGTGCTGCTCGTACCCGCCTGAGCGCCGACCAACGCCGCGACCGCGGCCCGGCTCCACCCCCCGGTGGGTGCCGGACCGCGGTCGCGGTGCCCGTGCTGTCCGCGTGTCCGTGCTGTCAGACCCGGGCCCGCCGGACCACCAGGTAGCCGCCGACCGTGGCGATCACCGCGATCACCAGCGGATAGCCGGCCATCAGCAGCGGCACCGGGGTGTCGACGAAGAACCGGCCGAACGCCGGCCAGGCGTTCTGCAGGGTGAACCCGACGACCACGGCGCCGAGCACGGCCAGCACGACGAGGCCGACCGCCCAGATCCCGTACTGGCCCCACCGGCGGAACACCGCACCCATCGCGACGAACACCAGTCCGATCGTCAGCAACGGTCCCCAGTAGGTCAGGACCTGCAGCAGCGGGTTCTGCACCGGCATGAACGTCATCGAGAAGAAGTCCATGCCGACGCCCCAGCCCCCGGTCGCCCGCTCGATCCCGAGCAACGCGGTCAGCAGGACGGCGTGCGCCAGCGTCTCGATCGCGAGCAACAGGCAGACGCCGGTGTAGAAGTGCCGGCGCGTGATCCCCAGACTCAACGCGAACGGCATCACCTGGGTCATCGCGATCAGGTACGTCGAGCCGACGATGAAGAACACCGCGGACACCGCACCGGTGGTGCCGGCGCCCGCGTCGTCGACGTTGACCCGGATCGCCCACCAGATGACGAGGTTGACCGCGAAGATGGCGGCCAGGATCACCCAGGCGCCGCCGAACCGGTCCCGGACGTCGACCAGGTTCATCCGCAGCACGGCGGCGACCCGGTTCGATCCGGTCACGGGCCGGGCGGCCCCGGCGACGGAGGTGGCGGCGGTCATGACAGGACCTCCCGTCCGGAGCGGGCCCCGGTGTTCTGCTGGGTGGTGCGGACGACGAGCTGCTGCAGGCTGACCGGCTCGAACTGCAGCTCGGGCAGCAGGGGTTCCGGACGGGCGCCGGACAGCGTCACCCGCAGGAACCCGCCGAGCTGCTCGCGGTGCAGCTCGACGTGCCCGCGGGCGAAGCGCTCCACCGCCTCCAGCGGCCCGGTGACGGTGACCGCCCGGCCGCGCAGCTCGTCGGAGTCGGAGTCGATCAGCACCCGCCCGCCGTCGATGAGCACGACGTGCTCGATGAGGTCGGACACCTCGTCGATGAGGTGGGTCGACAGCACGACGGTGCGCGGGTGCTCCGCGTAGTCGGCGAGCAGCCGGTCGTAGAACAGCTGCCGGGCTACGGCGTCGAGCCCGAGGTAGGGCTCGTCGAAGAAGGTCAGCGGGGCGCGCGAGGCCAGCCCGATCACCACCCCGACCGCGGACTGCTGCCCGCGGGAGAGCTTCTTGCAGGCCCGGTTCGCGGGCAGCGCGAACTCCTCGACCAGCTCGTCGGCGAACGCCTGGTCCCAGTGCGGGTAGACGTGCGCGGCCGCGGCCACCGCGTGCCGGACCTTGTAGGAGTCCGGGTACTTCAGCGACTCGCGGATGAAGCAGGTCCGGGCGAGCGCACCGGCGTTCTCGTACGGCCGCTCGCCGAAGATCTCGGCGGTGCCCGAGGTCGCGAAGTTCTGCGCGGTCAGGATCTGCATGGCCGTGGTCTTGCCCGCTCCGTTGCGCCCGAGCAGGCCGTGGATGCGGTTCTCCGCGAGCGCGAAGCTCACGTCGTCGAGTGCGGTCACGTCGCCGTAGCGCTTGGTGACCCCGTGCATGGCGACGGCGTTCATGTCCCCTCGTCCCCCCAGACGTCGATCATCTTCTTCAGCTGCTCCGGGTCGATCCCGATCTTGCGGGCCTCGGTCACCAGCGGAGCGATGTACTGGCGGGCGAAGTCCTCCCGCCGGGTCTCCAGCAACCGGGTCCGTGCCCCCTCGGCGACGAACATCCCGATCCCCCGTCTCTTGTAGAGGACACCGTCACTGACCAGCTGGTTCAGGCCCTTCGCCGCGGTGGCCGGGTTGATCCGGTGGAACGCGGCGAGCTCGTTGCTGGACGGCACCTGGGTCTCCTCGGGATAGGTGCCGTCCACCACGGCGGAGGCGATCTCCTCCGCGATCTGCAGGAACAGCGGGCGGCCGTCGTCGTTCACGGCGACCTCCCGGTGTTGTAGTGCGGTTGTTCATTACTCATGTAATGAACCATAGAGCCTATCCCCGCGCCCGTCCAGACCAGGTCTTTACTTTCGTTCTAACTTATATAAGCTGCCGATGTGCATGCGTTCGACGTCCTGGGCGATCCCGTCCGGCGCCGGATCCTCGAACTACTGGCCCGCGGCGACCACACCGCCGGCGGGGTCACCGAGGTCATCCGGGCCGAGTTCGGGATCTCCCAGCCCGCCGTCTCCCAGCAGCTGAAGGTGCTGCGGGAGAACGGTTTCGCCACCGTCCGCGCGGAGGGGACCCGGCGGATCTACGCCGTGGACCCGTCCGGTGTGGACGCCGCGACGGGGTGGCTGGACGGACTGCGCGGCTTCTGGTCGCAGCGACTGGACGCACTCGGAACCGAACTCGCCCGCGGCCGTCGCGCCCGGCGCACGGAGGAGCAACCATGACCGAGGAACCCCCCGGAGCCGGACGGATCGTGACCGGCGAGGACGGCCGGAAGCGGCTGGCCTTCCACCGCCGGCTCCCCGATCCGGTCGAGGACGTCTGGTCCGCGATCACCGATCCGGACCGGTGCGCCCGCTGGTTCGGTCGCTGGACCGGCGACGCCCGTCCCGGCGGGACCGTCGCACTCGAACTGACCAGCGACGAGGACGGCGGCGGCCCACCCTCCGACGCCCGGATCGTGGTGTGCGAGCCGCCGCGGCGGCTCGCGATCGAACTGGCCGAGGGCGACGGGGCGCCGTGGGAGCTCGCGGTCGCGCTGTCCCCCGCCGGCGCCGGGACCGTGCTGGAGTTCGAGCAGGTGCTGCCGCAGGGCTTCTCCCCGGCCGACGCCGGCCCGGGCTGGCACTGGTACCTCGACCGGCTGGCCGCGGTGCTGTCCGGCGGCCCGATGCCGGACTGGGACGAGACCCTCGCCGCGACCTCCGCGCACTACGCCGAGGGGACCGGCTGAGGCATCCCCCGGCGGTCGCCCCGGTCGGGCGGCACTCCACGTCGCCGGCCGCACCGCCGCGGGACGCGTGACGTGCCACCCGGCCGGGGTGCCGCGGCGAGCCGGGCGGGACCGGCGGGTCAGCCGGGCCGGACCGCGGTGGCCACCGGGGCCGGGCGGACGACCGCCCTGGCGACCAGCAGGCACCCGGCGCCCAGCAGGACCCCGTGCGCGATCCGCAGCGGCGGGGCCGCGAAGAACTGCGGCAGGTACAGCACCAGCCCGGCGGCGAGGACCCCGGCCGCACCGACCGGCAGCACCCCGGAGCGCCGGGCGGCGAGCGGCACCGCGACCCCCGCGACGGCGAGCGCGAGCAGACCGGCACCGAACGTCGTCACGGCGTAGGGGCCCATCCGGATCGCCTCGGCGGCCGCGACGGCGTCCGGGGCGGCGAGTCCGGTGAGCTGCGCCAGCCCGAAGGCCTCCGCGCCGTAGTACGGCAGCACCAGGGCCGCCCCCACCCCGGCCAGGACGACGGCGAGCCAGGCCGCGGAGGCCCCCACCGTCCCCCGGGTCCGGGACCACACGGCCGCCAGGCCCGGCACCAGCAGGGCGAATCCGGCCACCCCCAGCAGGTGCGACGGCACCCACAGCGGCTGCGCCCACACCTGCGGCCCGTCGACGTACGGCCGCAGCGCCGGGTACAGCGCGAAGGCGATCCCCGCCCCACCCATCGCCACCACACCCGCACCGGTCCGATCCATCCCGCACCCCTCCCACGCCGACAACGAGAGCAATGCTCGCGTATCAGAGCGATGAATTCAAGAGCAGTGCTCTCGTCGTTGTGCGGTGGTCTACCGTGCCGGGGATGAACGCCTCGCGCACCGCACGCGACCGGGCCCGGGCCGAGCTCGTCGCCGAGATCACCGCGGCCGCGCGGCGCCAGCTGGCCGAGACCGGCGCCGCGGCCCTGTCGATGCGCGCCGTGTCCCGGGAGATCGGCATGGTGTCCTCGGCACTGCACCGCTACTTCCCCACCCGGGACGACCTGCTCACAGCCCTGATCGTGCAGAGCTACGAGGCGCTCGGTGCGGCCGTCGGGGCCGGGGCGGCGACGGGCACCGACGGTCCCGCCCGGCGCTGGCGGACCCTCGCCGGCGCCGTGCGGACGTGGGCACTGGCCCACCCGCACGAGTACGCGCTCCTCTACGGCTCGCCGGTCCCCGGCTACCGGGCCCCCGTGGACACGCTCCCCGCCGCCGGGCAGGTGCTCGCCCCGCTCGCGGCGCTGCTCGCCGACGCGCACGCCGCCGGTGTGCTGCACCCCGAACCCGGCCCCGGCGTCGGCGGCACGCCGGCGGACGCCGTCCGGCTGCGCGCCGCGCTGGAGCTCCCCGAGCTGCCCGACCAGGCCCTGTTCGCCGCGGTCACCGCATGGACGGGCCTGTTCGGGCACATCTCCTTCGAGCTGTTCGGCCAGTTCCAGAACGTCGTCGAGGACCGGGAGCAGGCGTTCGCCGGCACCGTCGAGCGGCTCGGGCGGCTGGCCGGCCTGGTGGCCTGACCGGCGTCAGGAACCGGGGCGGATCCGCTCCAGCAGGCCCGACCACTGCTCCAGCCACGCGGCGAACCGCCCCAGCTCGGTCCCGGCCACGAGGGTGAGCGCGGCGACCGCCACCAGCAGCGCGAGCAGCAGGTCCCCGAACGGCCCGACGCCGCCGCGGCCACTGCCGAGCGACGCCGCGGCCGTGCCGACCGGCGGGAGCCACGGGCTGGTACCGGTGATCACCAGCACGACCAGGGCCGCGACCAGCGCCACCCCCTGGCTGCGGAACAGCGGCCGGGCGAACACCGATCCCACCGCGGCGCCGGTGATCCCGCAGGCCAGGTGGGCGAGCAGGCCGTCGAGCAGGATCCCGGTCGTCGCCGTGCCCCACGCCGCGACCACCCCCCAGACGACGGCGACCAGCCCCAGCGCGGCGATCCCGGCGGTCGCCGCGAGCAGCACCCCGGCCGCGACGGCGAGCGGACCGCCGGCGGCCGAGAGCGTCAGCGTGCGGGTCGTCTCGTCCTCGGACTCGGCCAGCGCGTGCGCCAGCCAGGCCCCGACCGGGTAGAGCAACAGGGCGCTGCCCGCCCAGGGCTCGGGCAGCGCGGTGGGCCCGCCACCGAAGAGGATCGCCAGGAACACGACGTAGAGCACGGCGGGCGCGACGAACCGCTCCGACCGGCCGACGTCCTCACCGAGCAGCATCGCGACGGCGAACGCGGACCGCAGTCGTCTCACCATCCCGGACCCCGTTCCTGGTGCGGCAGCGGGCCGGGCGGGGCCGCGGGGTACCCACCGGACCGCGGCCCCCGGGCCGGCCGGGGGCCGGTGTCCCCGGCGCGGGAGGTGCCGTCCTGGCGGACGGGGCGGACCGAGCGCACCGCGCAGCCCGCGGCGAGCGCGGCGGTGAGCCAGGCGTCCGCGTCGGGGGCCGGGACGAGCACGGTGAACCGGCCCGGGGCGGCACCCTCGACCTCGGCCGGCGGGAGCACCCGTTCGAGCAGCGGGCGCGGGTCACCGGCGCACGCGAGGTCCAGGCGCATGGTGGCGCCGGGCGGCGGCGCGGCGGGGAGCGGGACGGACTCGGGATCGGTGGCCGTCGCGAGCCGGCCCTGGCGCAGCCGGTGCGTCCGGGCGCCGGGCAGGCCGAGGGCGGTGCCCGTGTGGTCGGTGACGAGGGTGGCGCCCGCTCGGGTGCCGAGCAGCTCGGTCAGCGCGGCGGCCGCGTCGTCGTCCAGACCGGACCAGGGCTCGTCGAGGACCAGCACTCCCGGGTCACAGACCAGCGCCTGCACCAGGCCGATCTTCTGGGTGTTGCCCTTCGACAGCTCCGACATCGGTTCCTTGTCGTCGCCGGTGTAGCCGAGGAGCTCGAGCAGCTCGTCGGCGCCCTCGGCGAGCCCGTCCGGGTCCAGCCCGCGCAGCCGGGCCATGTGGTCGAGCCAGCGCCGCGGCGGGATCCGCATCGTCGCGGGGAACCGGTCGGGCAGGTAGCCGACGACGACCGGCCGGTCCTCGACCCGCCCGGCCGTCGGGGTCAGCGCGCCGGCGGCGATCCGCAGCAGCGTCGACTTCCCGGCCCCGTTGCCGCCGCGCAGCACCGTCGGGACCGCCGGGTCGACGTCGAGGTGGACGCCGCGCAGCGCGACCGTCCCCGACGCGTGGGTGTGGTGGACGTCGACGAGGCGCACGTCCACCTCCACCCGTCGAAGAACCTGCTCCTGCCTTCGATCAGGTTCGCACAGCGGCACGGTCGGCCCTGCGGGCGGTAGCACAGTGTCGCGCCGAGTGGTGGGACCGGCACGCAGAGCCCACCGCATGATCCGTTCGGCATCCGTCCGGCACCGGTGGGCACGGCGCCGGGGCCGGACTCAGCGCGCCGCGGGGTCCGAGGGCGCGGGGTCACCGTCCGCGGTGCGGGTGCGTGCGCGGCGCTGGCGCAGCTTGCGCCAGACCAGCCACACGATGACCAGGACCCCGATCACCGCGACCACCTTGCTGATCGGGGACATGTAGCCCTCGATCAGCTCCCAGCGCTCGCCGAGGGCGAACCCGAGGTAGACGAAGATCGCGTTCCACACGCCGCTGCCCAGGGTGGACAGCGCGGTGAACCGGAGCAGCGGCATGCCGGCGATCCCGGCCGGGATCGAGATGAGGCTGCGGACGATCGGGATGCACCGCCCGCCCAGCACGAACCAGTTGCCGTAGCGCTCGAACAGGTCGAGGCCCTTCTCCAGGTCCTTCTGGCTCGACAGGATGAACCAGCGGTTCCCGGCGAGCCGGTGCACCCGGTCGAACCCGAGCCAGGCCCCCAGCGCGTAGAGCACCAGGGCCCCGGCGACCGCCCCCATCGTGGCCGCCGCCCAGACCCCGACCAGGTCCATCCCGCCGGTCGAGGCCCGGAAGCCGCCGAGCGGCAGGATCACCTCCGAGGGGATCGGCGGGATCACGTTCTCCAGGAAGATCAGAAGCCCGATCCCGGCCGCCCCGAGCCGGTCCACGATGTCGAACACCCACTGCGTCACACACACCATGGTGCACGTGACGGGTCCGTCGTGTCCCGAGTGTCCGGTTGTCGGGACGTAGTGTGTCCGGGGACACCACACGAATCCGGCCCCACCGGGTGACCGGTGGGGCCGGAACGTGCTGCCGGGTCAGGCGGCTGCGGTCGCCGTCTCCCCCTTCGCGGCGCGCTCGCGCAGCGAGGCGGGCACGTCGAACCGCTCCCCGTAGGTCGCCTTCAGCTCGTCGGCGCGGGCGACGAACCCGGCCGGTCCGCCGGGGTAGCCCTCGATGTACTGCAGGACGCCGCCGGTCCAGGCCGGGAAGCCGATACCGAAGATCGAGCCGATGTTGGCGTCGGCCACGGTGGTGAGCACGCCCTCGTCGACGCAGCGCACCGTCTCGATGGACTCGATGAACAGCATGCGCTCGGACAGCTCGGCCAGGTCCACGTCGTGGTTCGTCGCGCCGAACTGCTCGCGCAGGCCCGGCCACAGGCCGTCCCGCTTCCCGTCGACGTAGGAGTAGAACCCGGCGCCCGAGCTCTTCCCCTTGCGGTCGAACTCGTCGACCATCCGGTCGATCACCGCGTCCGACGGGTGCGGGGTCCAGGTGCCACCGGCGGCCTCGACGCCCTTGCGGGTCTCCTCCCGGATCTTGCGCGGCAGGGTCAGGGTCAGCTCGTCCATCAGCTGCAGCACCGGGGCCGGGTACCCGGCCTGCGACGACGCCTGCTCGATCGTCTGCGGGTCGATGCCCTCGGCGATCATCGCGACACCCTCGTTGATGAAGGTGCCGATCACCCGGCTGGTGAAGAACCCGCGGGAGTCGTTGACGACGATCGGCGTCTTCTTGATGCCCAGAGTCAGGTCGAACGCCTTGGCGAGTGCCTCGTCGTTCGTCCGTTCACCCTTGATGATCTCGACCAGCGGCATCTTGTCGACCGGCGAGAAGAAGTGCAGGCCGATGAAGTCGTCCGGGCGGTCGACGCCCTTCCCGAGCTCGGTGATCGGCAGCGTCGAGGTGTTCGAGCAGAGCAGCGCGTCCGGGGCGATGTGCTTGGCCGCCTCGCGGAAGACCTCCTGCTTGAGCTCGACCGACTCGAACACCGCCTCGATGACGACGTCGCAGCCGGCGAGATCGGCGTAGTCGTCGGTCGGGGTGATCCGGCCGAGCAGCGCGTCGCCCTTCTCCTGCGTGGTCTTCCCGCGCTTGACGCCCTTCTCGACCAGGCCCTGGGAGTACGCCTTGCCCTTGTCGGCCGCCTCGCGCGAGACGTCCTTGAGGACGACCTCCCAGCCGGCCAGCGAGCAGACGTAGGCGATGCCGGCGCCCATCATCCCGGCGCCGAGCACCGCGACCTTGGTGGGCTGCCACTTCTCGGGGCCGTCCGGGCGGGACTTGCCGCCGTTGATCGCGTTCAGGTCGAAGAAGAACGCCTTGGTCATGTTCTTCGAGACCTGGCCGGTGACCAGCTCGGCGAAGTACCGGCCCTCGATCCGCAGCGCGGTCTCGACATCGACCTGGGAGCCCTCGACGGCCGCGGCGAGGATGTTGCGCGGGGCCGGCATCGGTGCGCCCTTGATCTGCTTGCGCAGGTTCGCCGGGAACGCGGGCAGGATCGACGCCAGCGACGGGCTCGACGGCGTCCCGCCGGGGATCTTGTACTTCGGCTGATCCCAGGGCTGGCCGGGGTGCTCCGGGTGGGCCAGCACCCAGGCCCGGGCCAGGGCCAGTACCTCCTCCGGGGTCGAGGCCAGCTCGTCGACCAGGCCCAGCTCCAGCGCCTTGGCCGGCTTGTGCCGCTGACCCTGCGCGAGGACGTTCATGAAGCCGTTCGCGATGCCCAGCATCCGGGTGATCCGGGTGACGCCGCCGCCACCGGGCAGCAGGCCCAGCGACACCTCGGGCAGGCCGTAGACCACGCCCTTGGCGTCGATCCCGACCCGGTGGTGACACGCCAGCCCGATCTCCAGGCCGCCGCCGAGGGCGGTGCCCGCCATCGCCGCGGCGACCGGCTTGCCGAGGGTCTCCAGCGCGCGCAGCTGGGCCTTCACCTCGGTCACGTTCTCGAACACCTGCGCGGCGTCGTCCGGACCGGCGGCGGAGAGCTGCTGCAGGTCGCCCCCGGCGAAGAAGGTCTTCTTGGCGGAGGTGACGACGACACCGGCGATGTCGTCCTTCGCGGCCACCAGCTCGTCGACGACCTGGCGCATGGCCGCCTTGTAGCGGTCGTTCATCGTGTTGGCGCTGCGGCCGGGATCGTCGAGGGTGACGATCGCGATGCCGTCGGCGTCGGTCTCCCAGCGGACGGCCTTGTGCTCAGTCACTGTTCCAGTCCCTCTCAGACTCGCTCGACGATGGTGGCGATGCCCATGCCGCCGCCCACGCACAGCGTGGCCAGCCCGCGGCGCAGGTCCCGGCGCTCCAGCTCGTCGACCAGCGTTCCCAGGATCATCGCGCCGGTGGCGCCGAGCGGGTGGCCCATCGCGATGGCACCGCCGTTGACGTTCGTCTGCTCGTGCGAGATGCCCATGTCGCGCATGTAGCGCAGGGCCACCGCGGCGAACGCCTCGTTGATCTCGAAGAGGTCGATGTCGTCGACGGTCAGGCCCGCCTTGGCGAGCGCCTTGCGCGACGCCGGGGCCGGTCCGGTCAACATGATCGTCGGGTCGGCGCCGGACAGCGCGGTGGAGACGATCCGGGCCCGCGGGGTCAGGCCGTTCGCCGACCCGGCGGCCTCGGTGCCGATCAGGGTGAGCGCGGCGCCGTCGACGATGCCCGAGGAGTTCCCGGCGTGGTGCACGTGGTCGATCTTCTCGACCCAGTGGTACTGCTGCAGGGCGACGGCGTCGAACCCGCCGTCGCGGCCCATCATCTCGAACGACGGCTTCAGCCCGCCCAGGCTCTCCAGCGTCGCCCCGGCGCGGACGTGCTCGTCGCGGTCGAGGACGGTGAGCCCGTTGCGGTCGGTCACCGGGACCACCGAGCGCGCGAAGTACCCGTTGGCCCAGGCCTTGGCGGCGCGGGTCTGCGACTCGACGGCGAAGGTGTCGACGTCGGTGCGGGAGAAGCCCTCCAGGGTCGCGATCAGGTCGGCGCCGATGCCCTGCGGGACGAAGCCCGTCTCGTACGCGGTGTCCGGGTCCATCGCCCAGGCGCCGCCGTCGGAGCCCATCGGCACCCGGCTCATCACCTCGACGCCACCGGCGACGACCATCTCCTCCATCCCGGAGCGGACCTTCAGCGCCGCGGTGTTCACGGCCTCCAGGCCGGACGCGCAGAACCGGTTGAGCTGCACACCGGCCACGGTGTCCGGCAGCCCGGCCGCGATGGCCGCGGTCTTGGCGATGTCACCGCCCTGGTCGCCGATCGGCGAGACGACGCCGAGCACCAGGTCGTCGATCACCGCCGGGTCCAGCTCGGGGTGGCGCTCGCGCAGCGCGTCGATCAGGCCGACCACCAGCGAGATCGGCTTGACCTCGTGCAGCGAGCCGGAGGCCTTGCCCCGGCCGCGCGGTGTGCGGATCGCGTCGTAGATGTAGGCCTCGGGGATCTCGCTCATCCGAACCTCTCGTGGGTCATCGGCACCGGACGGCGCTGGCAGCGCTGCCCTACTTCTCGGTAACCTTTGTTACAGCCACGCTGTCACATGGGTCAAGGCACGCACCCGATTATGTGACAGCATCGATGTTCCATCAAGACTGTCACGTTCATCGATCTCGCCGTAACCTGCTCGGCATGTCCGCACCGGCCACTCCCGACGAGGAGCTCCTCACCGTCGACCAGCTCGCCGAGCGGACCGGCGTCTCGGTACGGACGATCCGGTTCTACGCCGGCCGCGGCCTCATCCGCGCGCCGCGGCTGCGCGGCCGGACCGGCCTCTACGACGCCGGTCACCGAGCCCGTCTCGAACTGGTCAGCGAGCTCACCGCACTGGGCTTCACGCTGGCCGCCATCGAGAAACTGCTGGCCAGGGTGCCGCTGGACGCCGGCCCCGAGGAGCTGGCGCTGCACCGGGCGCTGCTCACGCCGTGGGTCCCGGAGCATCCCGAGGAGATCGGGTACGCCGAGCTGGACCAGCGCGCGGGCCGGCACCTCACCGCCGAGGACCTGTCCACACTGGAGAACCTGGGCGCGCTGACCCGCCGCGCGGGCACGGTCCGGGTACACGGCGAGATCTCGCTGGCCACCGCGCTCGACGCCCTGGACTCCGGCCTGCCGCCGGAGCTGTGGCAGCGCGCCCAGGCCACGATCGAGCGGCACACCGCGGCGCTGGCCGAGGACCTGATGGCGCTGTTCCAGGACGAGGTGCTGCAGCCCTACCGCGACCGCGGGCACCCGGCGACCGAGCGCGGACAGCTGGCCGCGGCGCTGTCCCGGCTCAAGCCGATCACGGTGCAGGGAGTCGTCGCCACGTTCGGCCGGGCGGTGAACCGGACGATCCGCCAGCGCGTGGACGACAGCACCGACGACGGCACCGCCAGCACCGACAGAGCCGACGGCGGCACCGGCAGTGGCACCGACGGCGGCACGGGCCGCGCGACGGGCTGACCGCTCACCCGGCCGGCACCGCGTCGCCGACACGGGCGCGGCGCACGGCACGGCGCAGCATCGCCCGCACCACCGGGGGGTGGAAGCGCCGGACCACCGCCCAGTAGAGACGGCCGCGGAACCCGTGCAGCCACACCCCCGTCGCGACCACCAGCCGGTCCGGTTCCCGGCGGACGACGCACCGGAAGTCCAGGTGCCCCGCGTCGGCGCCGAGGAGGACCTCGCCGTCGCCCCGTTCGCAGGTGTCGAACTCGGCGCCGGTGCCGCGCTCGATCCCGGCCAGCCCGACCAGCAGCTGCCGCAGTCCCAGCAGGGCGAGCACGACCGGCGGTGGATCGCGGAAGACGGCGTCCGCCCAGCGCTGCGGGTCCACGGGGAGCCCGCGCTGCAGGTCGACGGCGAACGCGTCCGCCGCGTCGGCCCCGGCCGGGTCCAGCAGACCGCCGACCGGCACCGGGACCGCGCGCACGACGGGCCGCTCGGACAGTCCGCGCACCAGCCGCACCCACGGTGACCAGCGGTTCGCCCGGCCCGGACCGGTGCCGAGCGCCCGTTCGGCCCGGTCGAGGAGGTCCTCGACCACCGCGTCGTGCAGCCACCGGACCACCAGCACCCAGTGCAGCCGCATCGCTCCGGTGGCGTGGCCGTCGATCTCGTGCCGGAGCAGGCAGCGCTGCGGCCCCAGCGGCTCGACGGTGAACGTGTGCGTGCCCCGCAACCCGATCCCCGGTTCGACGGTGAACCCGATCCGGCGGCCGGGCACGAGATCGGTGACGTGGTACCGGATCGGGCCGTGCCCGCCGCCCGAACCGATCCGCAGCGGCTGGTCCAGCTCGATCGCGGCCCACTGCGGGGACGGCCACAGGACGTCCCGGGGGCCACCGAGGTCCGCCAGCAGCGCTCCGGCGGCCTCCGCCGGGGCCGCGATCTCCCGAACGTGCACGTTCCGCACCCGCATGCCGCCCCCAACCGTTCCATACGCCACCGTATGTTTTCCGTACGGTAGCGTGCGGTCATGCCCGGGCGGAAGCGGTTGACCCGTCACGACTGGGCCGCCGCCGCGCTGGCCGCCGTGGCCGCCGACGGGCTGGCCGGGATCGCGGTGGAACCGATCGCAGCCCGCCTCGGCACGACGAAGGGCAGCTTCTACTGGCACTTCCGCAACCGGGAGTCGCTGGTCGAGGCGGCGCTGGAGCTGTGGGAGCAGCGCAACACCACCGCCGTCATCGCGACGACCGACGCGGACGACCCGCGCGCGGCGCTGCGGTCGTTGATGCTGGCCGTCTTCGTCTCGACGACGTCGCGGGCCGATCCGGACGCCGGGCGGGGGCACGCGGTCGAGGTCGCCCTGCAGGCGGGCGCCCACGATCCGCTCGTGCGGGCCGCGCTGGACCGGGTGAGCCACCGGCGGGTGGACCACCTGACGTCGCTGTTCGACCGGCTCGGCTTCGCCCCGGCGGACGCCCGGCACCGCGCGCTGCTCGCGTTCACCGCCTACCTCGGCCAGGTCCGGCTCGCCACCGCGACCCCCGGTCTGGTCCCGCGGGGTGCCGACCTCGACGGCTACCTCGATCGGCTGCTCGCCGCGCTCACCGGGCCGTAGCATCGCGCCATGGAGACCTTCGAGTTCCCGGTACGGGTGCGCTACCACGAGGTGGACGCGCAGGGCGTGGTCTTCAACGCCTGGTACCTCGCCTGGTTCGACGAGGCGATGACCGAGTTCCTGGAGGCCCGCGGCCTCACCTACCGGACGATGCTCGACGCCGGTTACGACGTCCAGCTCGTGCACACCGAGATCGACTGGCGGGCCGGGGTGGGCTGGGGCGAGGACGTCGCCGTCGCCGTGTCCACCGCACGGCTCGGGCGCACGAGCTTCGCCCTGGACTTCCAGGTCCGCAGCACCGACGCCGCCGGGAACCCGAGCGTCACCTGCGACTGCCGCACCGTCTACGTCGTGATCGCGGTCGACGGCTCCGGCAAGCAGGAGGTCCCGCAGCTGATCCGGGACGCGCTGGGCGAGCCCCGGCCGCTGCAGCCGCTGCCGTAGTCCGGGCCGGGGCTCAGGCCGGCCGGATCCGGCCGCGCACCTCGCCGAGGGAGAACCGGGAACCGTCGGCGGCGGGGGCGGTCGCGGTGATGACGACCTCGTCGCCGTCAGCCAGCCAGGTGCGGGGCGGGCCACCGGGCAGCGCGATCGGGTCGCGGCCGTTCCAGGACAGCTCCAGCAGGGACCCGAACCCGTCGCGGTCCGGGCCCGACACGGTGCCGGACCCGAGCAGGTCACCGGCCCGCAGCGACGCCCCGTTCGACGTCAGGTGGGCCACCATCTGCTCGGCCGACCAGTACAGGTCCGCCGCGGGCGGGTCGGCGATCCGGTGCCCGTTCAGGTACACCGACAGGGCCACGTCGAGCCCCCGGGCCGGCTCGCGCGGGGTGAGGTGGGGCAACGCCGGGTCGCGGTGCTCCGGCAGCGGCACCCGGGCGGCGTCGAGCTCGCCGATCGGGGTCACCCAGGCCGAGATCGAGGTGGCGAACGACTTGCCCAGGTGCGGCCCGAGCGGGCGGCTCTCGAAACCCTGGACGTCGCGGGCCGACCAGTCGTTGAGCAGCACGACGCCGAAGACGTGGTCGCCGGCGTCGTCCACCGGGACCGGGCCGGGCACCGGGCCGCCGAGGACGAACCCGAGCTCGGCCTCGACGTCCAGGGCCCGGGTCGGGCCGAAGTCGCCCGCGGCGCGCTGACCGGCCGGCCGGGTCACCGGGCTCCCGCTGACCCGCACGGTCCCGGCCCGCCCGTGGTACCCGACGGGCATGTGGCCCCAGTTGGGCGTGAGCGGCTCCGCGTCCGGCCGGAAGATCAACCCGGCGTTGCGCGCGTGCTGCTCGCAGGCGTAGAAGTCGACGTAGTCGGCGACGGTGAACGGCAGGACCGGGACCAGTCCCTCGGCGGGCAGCCGGTGCGCGACGGCCTTCTCGTGGTCGTCGCGCCAGCTCCGCAGCCAGTCGACGACCTCGCGCCAGACCGGTGCCCCGGCGTCGAGCAGGCGGTCCAGGTTGGGCGCCGTCAGCAGGTCGGGGAACGGGCCGCGCTGGGCCGTGGCCAGCGAGCCGACGTCGAGCAGGCCGCCGTCGGGCAGCGGGCAGGCGATCCGGGAGCTGCCGGGGCGGCCGGCCCCGCCGACGGCGCCGAGTGCGAGTCCCGGCGGCGGGACGGACGTGGGCTGCGGCGCGGTCGTCACGGGGTGGACCGTACCGGCGATCGGGAACCTCCGGTGGGGTGACGACGTTCGACCGGTGTGCCCGGTTCGTCCGGACCGGCGCGCGACCCCGATTCCAGGAGGACACCCGCAGATGGGCCTGCTCGACAAGATCAAGGAACGCCTCACCGGAGGCGGCCAGGCGGCGGCCCCGCAGCAGCCCGCCGGCGTCGGCGGCGCGCCCCAGCACCTGCAGCAGCAGCCGCCGCAGGACCCGGACCAGCAGGCGGTCGAGCGGTACCGCTACATGCTCCGGACCGCCCCGCCGGAGCAGGTGGAGCAGGCGCACGCCGAGGCGTTCGCGAAGCTCACGCCGGAGCAGCGGCAGAAGGTCCTCACCGACGTCGGCTCGGCCGTCCCGGAGTCCGAGCGGGCCACCTCCACCGACCCGCAGGCGCTGGCCCGGATGGCGACCCGGGCCGAGATGCGCGAGCCGGGCACGATGGAACGCTCGCTGGGCGGTGGCCGCGGGCCGGGGATGGGCGGCATGATCGCCGGTTCGCTGCTCGCCGGTGTCGCCGGAGCGTTCATCGGTACCGCGATCGCGGGCGCGATGTTCGACGATCCGGGCGCCGACGCGGCGGGCGAGGACGTCGCAGCGGGCGAGGAGCCCCCCGCCGAGGACCCCGGCCTCGACGACGGCGGCGGGGACTTCGACATGGGCGGCGACTTCGACTTCTGACCCACACCCCCACCCTTTCCCCACTCGTGGAGCTTCGGCCCGGCCACACCGGGCCGAAGCTCCACGAGTGCGTCCGGGGTTCGGCGAGACACCACCCCTCGACGCATGCCAGAGTCGCTACCCGGGCATCCGTGCACCCGCGCAGCCACTCGACGCCCTCCCGCCAGGCGGTCGTCACGGCGCTCGCCCGTAGGCGATCCGGCGGTCCGGCGGGGCGGGACGATTCCCGGGTCGCTGCCGGCCGGTGTCGACGGATCCGCTCTGGCAGCGGCCGGGCACCCATGCCACAGTCGCCATCCGAGCATCCGTCCCAGCGGGCGGCATCGAGGACGAGTGGAGTACGAGCGATGGCACAGCAGGTACGTGGAGTCGTGGCCCGGTCCAAGGGCGCACCCGTCACGGTCGAGACGATCGTGATCCCGGACCCCGGGCCCGGCGAAGCCGTGGTGAAGATCCAGGCCTGCGGGGTCTGTCACACCGACCTGTCTTACCGGGAGGGTGGGATCAACGACGAGTTCCCGTTCCTGCTCGGCCACGAGGCCGCCGGGCACGTCGAGTCGATCGGCGAGGGCGTCATCGACCTGGAGGTGGGCGACTACGTCGTGCTCAACTGGCGCGCCGTCTGCGGCGTCTGCCGTGCCTGCAAGAAGGGCAAGCCCCAGTACTGCTTCGACACCCACAACGCGAAGCAGCCGATGACCCTCACCGACGGCACCGAGCTCTCGCCCGCCCTGGGCATCGGCGCGTTCGTCGAGAAGACCCTCGTCGCCGCCGGTCAGTGCACCAAGGTCAACCCCGACGCCCCCGCCAAGGTTGCAGGCCTGCTCGGCTGCGGCGTCATGGCCGGGCTGGGCGCCGCGGTCAACACCGGCCAGATCGGGCGCGGCGACTCCATCGCGGTCATCGGCTGCGGCGGCGTCGGCGACGCGGCCATCGCCGGGGCCAAGCTGGCCGGTGCCACCACGATCATCGCGGTGGACACCGATCCGAAGAAGCTCACGTGGGCGCAGGAGTTCGGGGCCACGCACACCGTGAACCCGAAGGACGAGGACACCGTCGACGCGATCCGCCGCTTCACCGGCGGCAACGGCGCGGACGTCGTCGTCGAGGCGGTGGGCCGCCCGGAGACCTACAAGCAGGCGTTCTACGCCCGCGACCTGGCCGGCACCGTGGTCCTGGTCGGCGTGCCCTACCCGGACATGATGGTCCCGGAGATCCCGCTGATCGACTTCTTCGGACGGGGCGGGGCGCTGAAGTCGTCCTGGTACGGCGACTGCCTGCCCAGCCGTGACTTCCCGATGTATGTCGACCTGTATCTGCAGGGCAAGTTCCCACTGGACAAGTTCGTCACCGAGGAGACCACGCTGGACGGCGTCGAGGCGGCGTTCGAGAAGATGCACAACGGCGAGGTCCTCCGCTCGGTGGTGGTCCTCTGATGGCCTCCCCGATCGACCACGTCGTCACGTCCGGCACGTTCAACCTCGACGGCGGGTCCTTCGACGTCGACAACAACGTCTGGATCGTCGGCGACGACCGCGAGGTGTTCGTCATCGACGCCGCGCACGACGCCGACGCCATCGCCGCCGCCGTCGGCGACCGGACCGTCAAGGCGATCGTGTGCACCCACGCCCACGACGATCACGTCAACCAGGCCCCGGCGCTGGCGGACCGGTTCGGAGCGCCGATCCTGCTCAACCCGGCCGAGAAGGTCCTCTGGGACATGACCTGGCCGGACCGCCGCCCCGACGACACCCTCGCCGACGGGCAGGAACTGTCCGCGGGCGGGATCGACCTGCGCGTCCTGCAGACCCCCGGCCACTCGCCGGGCTCGTCCTGCCTGTACGCCCCCGAGCTGGGGATCGTGTTCACCGGCGACACCCTGTTCCAGGGCGGACCCGGCGCCACTGGCCGGTCGTACTCGAGCTTCGACACGATCATCGAGTCGATCCGGACGACGCTGCTGACCCTGCCCGGGGACACCCAGGTCCGCACCGGGCACGGCGACTCCACCAGGATCGGCGACGAGGCACCGCACCTGGAGGAATGGATCCGCAACGGATCCTGACCCGGCCGACGCCGGCCCGGCCCCCGGCACCGGGCCGGGCCGGTCCGGGACCCGGCGAGACGGACCGCCGGCCTCAGCCCGGCCCGCGACGGCGCCGCACCACGGGCGTGACCATCAGCAGCACCGCGGCCGTCGCGCCGAAGGCGGCCGCGAAACCGAACGGCTCGGCGATCGCACCGAGACCGGAGGCGCCGAGCCCCGTCCCCGCGTCGTAGGCGATGTTCCAGGCCGCGCTGGCCGCCCCGTAGTGCAGCGGGCCCGCGGCGGCGAACAGCGCCACCATCGCGTCGTTCTGCACGAGCCCGAACCCGAGCCCGACGGCCGTCGCACCGGCCACCAGCAGTGCGGCACCGAGCGGGGCCGCGAGCACACCGAGCATGCCGAGGGCGGCGAGCGCCGTCCCGACCGGCAGCAGCGCCCCGGGGCGGCCGCTGCGGTCGGTGAGCGATCCCGCCACACCCCGGCCGACGAGTGCGCCCAGCGCGGTCGCGAACAGCGCGGCGGGCACCGCGAACCGGGAGCCGGGTGCCGCGAGCGGTGCGAACGTGATCACGCCGCCCTGCGCCGTCGAGCAGGCCAGCATCGCGACGACCGGGGAGACCGGCAGCCGCGAGCGACGGCCGTCGTGCCGCGGCACCGGACCGACGCCGCGCCGCTCCCCCGGAACCGGGTGCCCGGACCCTGCAGCGTCGGGGGCGGTGGCCGCCGCGACCGGGCCGACCGGCTCCGGCCCCCGGACGAACGCCACCACCACCGCCCCGGCGACCGGGGCGATCCCGGCGGCCACGAACACCCCGGCGAACCCGGCCGTGTCGACGACCGCCACCCCGGCCGGCAGCAGGACGAGCTGCGGGAGCCCGACGGCATAGCCGTACCGGGCGGACGCGCGTCCGTGCGCCGACGGCTCGACGAGCTCGGCGACCAGTGCGCTGCCCGCGACGGTCGCCATCCCGAACCCGATCCCGCGCAGTGCGGACACCCCGAGCACCGGGGCGAGGTCCGCGGTCAGGGCGAGCAGCGGCGTCGGCAGGCCGAGCAGCAGCGACCCGGCGACGAGCACCGGCCGGTGCCCGATCCGGCGGAGCATCGCGGGCACCAGCAGCTGGGTGCCCACGGTCACCGCCATCAGGACGCCGGTGGTCAGCCCCGCCCCGAACTCCCCCGAGCCGCCGCGCGCCACCCACAGCGGGACGACCGGCAGCAGCACGGCGTAGCCCCCGAAGCCGAGCGAGGTGGCCGCCAGGAGCAGCAGGAACGGCGGGGAGGAGAGCGAACGGGGCACGCCCCACCCTCGCAGAGCGCCGGTCAGGCCCTCGGCAGCGCCCGCTCCACCTGCGGCCCCACGCCGTCGAGCACGGCGGGCAGGCTGAGCACCGTCTGCCAGGCGAACGCCAGCTCGGTCGGGCCGTCCAGGAACACGGTGCGCCCCTTCCGGGTCGCGGCCAGCCGGGAGATCAGCGGGTCGCCCTCCACGGTCGCCCGCCCGCCGGGGGTGAACGACAGCTGGTCCCAGACGAGCAGGTCGCGGTCCAGCTCGGTGGACTGCTCGAAGCTCAGGTCGGCGTAGAACTTGGAGCCGGCGAACTCGTCGAACTCGGGCGGCACGACGAACCCGAGCGAGGTGAAGAACCGCGATCGCGGGTCCTGCGAGGCGAAGACCCCGAGCTTGTCGGCGCTGCGGGTCGCCACCGCGACCTGCTTGGCGGCCCACTGCGGGTTCGCGTCGCGCAGCGCGGCGAACCGGGCGTCCAGGTCGGTGACCAGCTGCTCGGCCTGCGGCGTGCGCCCCAGGGCCCGGCCGATGAACCGGGTCGTGTCCTGCCACGGCACGCCGTAGTCGGCGAAGCCGGCGGGCGGGCCGAGCGTCGGCGCGATACCGCTGATCGTAGCGTAGTTCTGCTGGTCCAGGTCGGAGTAGACGCCGATGATCAGGTCCGGCTGCAGCGCCGCGATCTTCTCCGGCTCCAGCGTCGTCATGTTCAGGACCTGGGGCTGGGCGCCCGTGCCGCGCAGCGCGTCGGCCGCCCAGGGCTGCACGGCGTTCGTCTCGTCGCCGTACCAGTAGCGGACCCCGACCGGCCCGACGCCGAGCGCCAGGATCGCGTCGTGGTCGGTGTAGCCGATGCTGACCACCCGCTGCGGGGCGCGCTCGATCGTCGTCGACCCGAACTCGTGCTCGATCGTGACCGGGAAACCCTCCCCCGCGTCCGCGGCACCGCCGTCGGCGGACTCCCCGCCGGACGCGCACCCGGTCAGGAGCACACCGCCCGCGGCCAGCGATCCGAGCAGCATCTGCCGCCGTGTGAACTCCATGCCGGGCCTCCGTCGCTCGATCCCGGGCGGATCCTAGCCAGCGTTGGCTTACCTGCACACAGGTCACCCTGAGTTGAGACACCGGAGTACGTCACACCGCTCCCGGGGGCTCAGTGCCGCGGCGCCCGGACCGCCGCGACCGGACGCCGGACGCGGTGCGGCCCGGACCGCGACCGGCCCGGCAGGTCGATCCGGTACACCCGGGCCGCGGTCCCCCCGAGCAGGGCCTCGCGGACGTCGTCGTCGAGCTCGGGGTACCGGCCGCGCAGCGGCTCGGGATAGCGGAACGCGAGCAGGTCGCGGACCAGCCGGGCCGGACGCACCAGCGGGTAGCCGCTGCCGAACATCAGCCGGTCCGGGCCGTAGGCGGCGAGCAGCTCCCCCAGCGCCCCGGCCGCCGGGACCGGGTCCCGGCGCAGCGCGACCAGCAGTTCGGTGAGCACGACGTGGACGTTCGGGCAGCGGGCGAGCCGGACCAGCGTCGCCGTCGGCGCGACGGCCGCGCCCAGGACGAACCGGACCCGCGGCAGCGCGTCGGCGAGCATCCGGACCTCGGCCGGGTCGACCGCGCCCGCGGGCAGCGGCCCCGCCGTCCGGGCCCGGACCGGCAGCGCGGAGCCGGCCCGCACCGGGTCGGCCCAGCTCGGCCAGCGGGGGCGTGGGGCGGCGGCGCCGGCGTCGACCACGCCGGCGTGCGCCCACCCCGGTGCGTGCACCGACGGCCGGGCGGTCGGGGCGACGCCGAGGTGCACCACCCCGGCACCGGCCTGTTCGGCCCGGGCCAGCGTGCGGCGCAGCCAGGGCGCCCGCAGGGACACCGCCGTCTCCGGACGGCGCGACGGCAGCACGGTCAGCGCCCCGGTCCCCGCCCGGGACACCCGGGCCCCGATCCCGCGGGCCCGCGACCGGTCCGCGGGATCCAGCTCCCCGGCCGCCACGATCCGGCCCGGGTGCTCCGCGGCCAGCTCGGCGTGCCAGGCGGGCGCCGCGAACCCGAGGACGAACAGGTCCTCGAACGACGCCGGGACCAGGACGGCCCGGTCCACCGCCGACAGCACGTCCGCCGCCAGCGCATCCGGGGTGACCAGACCGAAGGCGTCGAGGGACAGCGGCCGCGGCGACGGGTCGAGCATCCGGTGCCGGTGGTGCAGGTCGGCGACGAACTGCTCGCCGGCCGGACCCGCCTGGTTGTGCGGGCGGCCGTCCCAGCCGTGGACCTGGGCGTCCACCACCGGGAACCGGCCCGTCGCCCCGCACCACCGATCCACCACGACCACGCCTCCACCCTCACGGTCCGGCCCGGCACGCGCACGACGTACCGGGCCGGTTCCCCCTGCCGGACTCCCCGCTCAGCCCACCGACGGGCCGAGCCCCATCGACTGCGGGGTGCTGGAGTCCGGGCTGGGCTGGGGGATGCCCTCGTCCAGCTGGCCGAACTCGGTCATCAACGCCTTGTTCCAGGGCGTGACCTCCTCGGCCACCAGCGAGTTGGTGGTGAGGATGAGACCGGCGACCGAGGCGCCGTTCTGCAGGGCGGAGCGCACCACCCGCAGCGGGTCGATGATCCCCATCTCGACCATGTTCCCGTAGCGGCCCTCCAAAGCGTCGAACCCGACGTCGGTGCCGCCCGCGGTCACCTGCTTGACCACCTCGTCACCGTCGTAGCCGGCGTTGGCCGCGATCAGGTGCACCGGTTCGGTGAGCGCGTGCCGCACGATCTCGACGCCGAGCCGGTAGTCCCCGGAGACGTCGAGTGAGTCCAGCGCCGGTTCGGCGTGCAGCAACGCGGCACCGCCACCGGCGACGATGCCCTCGGCGACCGCGGCCCGGGTGGCCTGCAGCGAGTCGTCGACCCGGTGCCGGATCTCGCGGGCCTCGGCGTTCGTCGGCGCGCCGACCGAGATGATCGCGGCCCGACCGGACAGCCGCGCGATCCGGTCGGAGAAGAAGTCCTCGTCGGTGCCGATGGTGGCCCTGGCCAGCTCCGCCCGCAGCTGGGACAGCCGGTACTCCAGGGCCTGCTTGTCGCCCTTGCCGCCGATGAACGTGGTGCTCTCGCTGTTCACCCGGACCTGCGCGGCCCGGCCCAGGTGGGTGACGTCGATCTGCTCCAGGGAGAACGACGAGCTCTTCGAGTGCACCTTGCCGCCGCACAGCGCGGCCATGTCCTCCAGCAGGTGGATCCGCTTCTCCCCGAAGCCGGGCGCCTTGATCGCGACGGCCTGGAAGTGCCCGTTGACGTGGTTGTGCACGAGCATCTGCAGGGCGGTGCCCTCGACGGTCTCGGCGACGACCACCAGCGGCCGGCGCTCGTTGCGCATGATCCGGTCGAGCACCGGCATGATCTGCTGGACGTCGCGGATCTTCTCCGCCGAGAACAGGATGTAGGGGTCCTCGACGACCGCCTCCAGGGTGCCCGGGTTGGTCACCATGTACGGCGAGACGTAGCCGTTGTCGAACTCGAAGTCCTCGACGAACGCGACCGAGACGCCCGGCACCGGGGTGTCGTCGACGGTCACGACGCCGTCGTCGCCGACGGTGTGCAGGGCGCGGGCGACGACGGTGCCGATCGTCCAGTCGTCGTTGGCCGAGATCGCCGCGACCCTGGCGTAGTCCTCCTCGGTGCCGACCGGGTGCGCGACGGTCTGCAGCCGGTCCACGAGCGCGCCGACCGCGATGTCGATGCCCCGCTTGACCAGCACCGGGTTGCCACCGCCCTCGATCGCGCCCATGCCCTCGCGCACGATCGCCTGGGCGATGACGGTGGCGGTGGTGGTGCCGTCGCCGACGGTGTCGTTCGTCTTCACCGCGGCTTCCTTGACCAGCTGGGCGCCCATGTTCTCGAACGGGTCGCGCAGGTGGATCTCCCGGGCGATGGTGACGCCGTCGTTGGTGACCTCCGGCGAGCCGGTGATCTTCTCCAGGATGACGTTGCGGCCCTTGGGTCCGAGCGTGCTCTTGACGGCCTCCGCGAGCTGGTCGACGCCGGCCTGCAGCAGGTGCCTGCCCTCGGCACCGAATCGGAGTTCCTTGGCCATGGTGGGTCCTCCCGGAGAGAGTCGGTCTGCGTGCGCGGGTGCGGAACGGATCTCGTGGTGCGCCGTCGCACCACCCGGGCCGGCCGGAGGGGCCGGGTCGTCGCCCCGGGTGGTGCGATGGGTCGTGCGGATCGGGCCCTGCGGGTCAGGTCACCGGCTTCAGGTCGAAGTCGATGTACTCCGCGGCGTCCTCGGGATTGGCGAACATGATCGTCTTCTCGTCGAGGTGGACCATGCGCCCGTAGTGGGTCGACATGTTCTCCTCGAACTCCGCGGCGTCGAACCAGCCGTCCTCACGGCCGGCCTCCTCGTCCATCGAGGCGTAGTCGACCTCGAACATCCCGTGCCCGTCGACGCGGATCATCGACGGCAGGTGCTGCACGGTCACGTTGTCCTGACGGTCCAGGACGGTCGCCATGATCGCGCCGATCTGGTTGTTCATCAGGGTGAAGCCGCACATGTTGGACGCGGTGCTGTCCTGCTTGAACGGACTGTCGGTGCTCGTCGGGTTCGACATCACTGCCTCAGCTCCTCGGGGGCGTCGAGACCGAGATCGGCGCAGATCCCGGCGAAGCGGCTCTTGGCACGGTCGAGGGAATCCTCGAACGTCGGCGGCTTCGAGTCCGACTGCGACCACATCGGCTGCATCGTCCGGGCGGCCTCGATCGCCTGCGGGACGTAGGTCCGCAACCAGCCGCTCATCAGCGCCCGGTTGTGCTCGGCGAACTCGCGGTCGGAGTTGAGCGGTGCGAAACAGGCCACCGTCCAGCGCAGGTCCCGCTGCGCGTAGTCGTACTCACCGGCCCCCATCACGGTCGGGGTCACGAAGTCGCCGTTGGTGGCCGCGGACTGCATGACCAGGTTCGACCGGAACAGCTCCCCGATCAGCGGCTCGAAGACGCAGTTGGCGGCGAAGACGGCCTCGCCCCAGTCGTCCTGGACCGCGGTGAGCGCCTCGGTGAGCTTGCGGGCGCCCTGCCACTCCGGTGCGTTGTCCCAGGCGTCGAGGTGTGCGGTGCCGTCGAAGCCGTCGATCTCCTCGGACAGCGTCAGGTTGTAGAGCGCGAGGTCCTGGGCGAACCGGATCTTGCGGGTGCAGTTCGCGGCCAGTGCCGTGTTGTGCATGTTGGTCGGCGCCGAGCGCTCGTTGGACGCGAACACGTAGAGCCCGAGCACGTGCTCGATGTGCATCCAGGCGCCGACGTTGCGCTCGACGAACCGCATCCAGTTCGGGTTCCACAGCTCGAACGCCTTGGCGTGCCGGGCGTTGTCGATGTTCTGGGTGAGCTGGCGGACGACGTTCGCGTTGTAGCGGTAGAGGCTCTGCTCCCACTCCTCGTTGGGGTCGCGGAACTCGTGCCAGCCGTGCGCCGGCCAGTTCTTGACGTGCATGCCGCCGGTACCGGGCCCGCGCTGCGGCTCGGGCTCGTCGACGCCCCAGGCCTTCAGCTTGGTCCAGTGCAGCGGGTAGCCGCCCTCGCCGTTGGCGAACCCGTAGATCCAGCCCTGGGCCAGGTAGTGCCGCGGGTCCGGCTGGACCTCGACGGTGGTGTCCTCGTAGAGGGTCTGCTTGCGCTTCGCCGGGTTGTAGTAGTTGTAGCGGCGCGCGGTCGAACTGGAGTCCGGGAACTCCCTGGCCCCGGCCTCGGCGTCGGTGAAGACGGGTTTCGGGACGCTCCGCTGAGGCGTCTCCGGCTGTGTCGAAGTCATACCGTTCCGTCGCCTTCCGGCTCACCGGTCGTGGTGAACCTGTCGTAGAAGATGTTCTGCTCGCTCACGCCCAGCCGGGTGAGCGTCGCGATGGCCGCATCGACCATCGGCGGCGGTCCGCAGACGTAGGCATCGACTCCCTTCAGGTCGGTCTCGTGCGCACTGACGACATCGGTGATCAGGCCGGTCTCGCCGTCCCACTCCGTGCCGGGCTCCGGCTCGGAGAGCGCTGGGACGAACCGGAATCCGGTGAGCTGCGGGGCGAGTGCGGCGATCTCCTTCTCGAAGCAGAGGTCCCGCGCGGTCCGGGCGCCGTAGTAGAAGGTGGCGCGCCGCTCGACCCCGCCCTCGGCCATCGCCCGCAGCAGTCCCAGCACCGGGGCCATCCCGGCCCCGCCCCCGACGAAGACCACCGGCGAGTTGCGGTTCTGGCGCAGGGTGAACGTGCCGAACGGGGCCTCGACCGCCAGCCGGTCCCCGACCTGCACCTGCTTGTCGAGGTACTCGGAGAACAGGCCGTCCGGATAGATCTTCACGACGAACTCGAACACGCCGTCCCGGTTCGGGACGTTGGCCATCGAGAACGAGCGGGTCTCCTCGGTCCCCGGGACCACGAAGTCCATGTACTGGCCGGGGAAGAACTTGATCTCCGACGGCTCGACCAGCTTGACCGTCAGGTGGCGCATGTCGTGGGTGACGGCCTCGTTCGACAGGACCTCGACCGTCCCCTTCGTCAGGGGCAGACCGGAGCGGATGATCTCCTCGTCGTAGTTGAGGAGCTCGATGACCAGGTCCTCGTACGCGTGCGCCCGGCAGAGGAGGGTCGAGCCCTCCTCCTTCTCGTAGTCCGGCAGCGCGAACGTCGAGTAGCTGTCGTACTCGATGTCCTCACCATCGAGGACGAACGACTTGCAGGCCGCGCACTGGCCTTCCTTGCAGCCGTGCATGAGCTGCACACCCTGCTCGGCGGCAGCACGCAGGATGTTCTGGTCGGAGTCGACCTCGATCTCGATGCCGACCGGTTCGAACCGCACGACGTGTTTGTCACCCACGGCCGTCGACCGCCTCTCTGGTGGTGGGTCACCGTCTGACCGAACTGATAAATAGGACTAATCGGACATGGGCGGGCACACGGGTGCCCCGGAGGAACGGGCGGGGTGGTCCGGCCGGGAAGACGACCTCCCGGCCGGACCGCGGGAAGAGGGCCCCGTCATGGCGTGACGGGCGCCCTCCCCCCTCGCCTGACCCGCGCTCAGGCGTCGGTGGGCGCGGGCCTACCTCCCGGCCCCTGACGGTTGTAGTCCGCCACGAAGGCCTCCCGCTCGGCATCGCTCATCTCGTTGAGGATGACGTTCGGGCTCGCCAGGTGCGGCATCCGTCGCATGTGGTCCAGCGTCCACATCTTCTTCGGGTCCAGATCCAGGTGCGGCTGGGCGGTCAGGGTCTTCCCGTCGTCGCGGACGAAGCCCATGTCCTGGATCACGTCGGCCCAGTTCCAACCGTGGTAGAGCGTCTCCCACTCACGGTGGCCGACGAGCTTGCCCATGTTCGGGGTCTCGCGGCCCTGGTAGACCGGGCGGAACGCCTCCGCGTCGGTCCAGCGGCAGACCTCGTGGCAGTACGTGCGCCACTGGCCGTCCACCTTGTCGACGACCATGCCCTCGCGCACCAGACACGGGACCATGCAGGTCCAGCAGCGGTGCGGATACACGTAGTCGACGTCCTCGGCGACGATCGCGTGGTGCCCGTTCGGCTTGGCGAGGCGGTTGTAGTTCTCCCACCACTTGCCGTACCGGTCGTACCAGCCCGGGTACTTGTACTCGAACCACTCGAAGTCGGTGTCGGTCATGCCGTCGATCCGCCAGTAGTTCGCGCACCAGCCGGTGGCGAAGAACTGCGCGACCTCGTGCACGTAGCCCTTGTTCCAGATCTGGTTCCAGGACTCCTCGACCAGGTCGTGCGGGATGACCAGCCCGTACTTCTCCAGCGGCAGGAGGTAGCTGCGGTAGTAGTCGTCGTAGATCCAGCGCCGCCACATCTCGGCGTAGGACTCGCGGTCCTTGCGGCGGTCCTTCGTCCCGTACTCGATGAAGGTGCCGATCGCGGCGTCGACGACGCGGTGGTTGTTCCACCACGCGTACCGCAGGTCACGCTCCAGCAGCTGGCGGTTGTCCTCGTCGGACAGCGCCATCAGCAGCGTCGCGTAACCGTTGGAGATGTGCCGCGACTCGTCGGACTGCACCGAGTGGAACACCGTCGGCAACAGGTAGTCGCCGTTCGCGGCGGCCTCCGCCGGCATCGCCACGAACAGGGTGTTCGTGAACGCCGTCTCGGCGACGATCGTCAGGTAGATCGACGCCGCGGTGATCGCGTCACCGGTGATGAACCCCTCGGCGAACTGACGGCCGATGGTGCCGCAGTAGTCGCTCTGGAAGTTCCGCAGCGAGTTGTTGAAGCCCGCCGGGTCGATGTAGTTGTTCATGTACAGGCGCTTGAGGTTCTGCTGGATCGTGCTGTGGCGAACCTCGTCGATCATCTGGATCGCCTGGCCGTTGTGCAGCTCCGGGTTCGGAACCACGTGGAACAGCATCGGCATCGACCGCGCCGCCGAGATCTCGGGCAACGGGATGATCGACAGGAAGAGCTTCTGCCACTCCAGCCAGCGCTCCTGCACCTGCCGGAACATGTTGCCGCGGATGGCGCCGTCCTGGGCACCGTAGACGCGGTGGTCCTTCTCCTCCTCCATCGGGAAGTACGAGCGGAGGACCTGCTTGAGCGGGTCCTTCTTCTGCGCCTTCTTGAAGGTGTAGTCGGTTCCGTACTTCATGTACGGCTCGTGGTACTGCGGCTCCCAGGACAGTTCCTGGATCTTCTGGTGAGCCTTCGCCAAGCTCTGCCGACTCACGTCGTCTCCTCACGGTGGTGGGTGGTGGTCGGGTTCGGAGCCAGCGCGGGCGCCCCGGCGTGCACGGCACCACCGGCCCGGAGCGACGCGGCCGGCTGCCGCGCCGGCATCGGGCCGGTCGTTCCGTGCTGTGAATCACACCGGGTCCGACGGGCCTGCGAGGTCTCAATATGAGACACTGCGCGGCCGCCACGTCTGGTGATCTTCACCTCACGGCGCGTACCGTCGCCGTCACACCGCGGTCCGGGGCAGGTCACCGCTGCTCGGAGTACGGACTCCTGGTGTGGTCCCGACACCGGCGCAGGCGAGGAGGCCGCGTGACGTCCCTGCCCGCCTCCGCCCTCTCGACGGCCGCGGCCGAGCGCATCGCCGCCGCCCGGGTCGCTTTCCTGCACCGCGACACCGTCTCCGCCGACGCCGTCCGGCCGCCGATCCTCGCGTCCTGGATCCGGTCGAGGGACATGGCCGTCTCCTCCGAGCAGCTCGACCTCCCCGAGACCGAGTGCGAGACCGACAGCCCGCTGACCAGGGCCGCCCGGCCGATCGTCGCGGAGCTGTGCGACCAGTTCGCCACCGAGCCGGTCAGCCTGATCCTCTGCGACCACGACGGCGTCGTGCTGGACCGGCGGACCGGGGACAGTGCGCTGGGCCGGCACCTGGACCGGGTCTGGCTGGCACCCGGCTTCTCCTACGCCGAGCGGCACGTCGGCACGAACGGCATCGGGACCGCGCTGGAGGGGCGCCGGCCGGCGCAGGTGTTCGGCCACGAGCACTTCGTCGAGCACCTCGAGGACCTCGCCTGCGCCGGGGCACCGATCCGGCACCCGGTCACCGGGAAGATCCTCGGGGTCGTCGACCTGACCTGCTGGCGGCGCGAGGCGAACGCGCTGATGGTGGCGACGGCGTCCACCACGGCCCGGCGGATCGAGGAGGCGCTGCTGGCCGCCTCCGGCCGGCACGAGCTGACGCTCCTGCACGACTATCTCGCCGCCGTCGCACGGGCCGGGAACACCGCCGTCCTCGCGGTGGGCGACGACCTCGTGATGATGAACGACCGCGCCCGCGAGCTCATCGCACCGGCCGACCAGGTGCCGTTGCTCGCCGAGGCGACCGACGCGCTGCGCAGCGGCCGGTCCCGGCAGCTGGTCGTCGACCTGCCCAGCGGGACGACGGCCCGCGTGCAGTGCCGCCCGAGCTGGGTCGAGCCGGGCTCGGCCGGTGGGGTGCTGCAGGTGTCGCTGGCCCACCGGGAGACGGCGTCGCGGTCCACCTCGACCCCGACGATCACCACGGCGCTGCCGACGGCCGTCGGGTCCGGCGCGCTGTGGACGAAGTGCGCGCAGGCCGTCGACCGGCACCTGCGCACCTCGGAGTGGGTGGTGCTGCAGGGCGAACCCGGCTCCGGCCGGACCACCCTGGCCAGGGCCACCCACCACCTGCACGCCCCGGCCGGGCACGTCCGGATCCTCGACGCCGCGGAGTACGGGCCGCGCTGGCTGGGCGAGGTGTCCGACGAGCTCTCCGGGGGCGGCGGCGGGACGCTGGTGCTGCGCGAGATCGACACGCTGTCCCCGGCCGCGACGGCCGCGCTCGCCGACGTGCTGGAGCCCTACCGCGAGTCGACCTGTCCCGAGCGACCGTGGGTCGCGGCCACCCGCGGCTCCGGTACGTCGGACACCGCCGAGCTCTCGGCGCTGCTGCGGGCGTTCCCCCGCACCATCGAGGTCCCGCCGCTGCGCCACCACGTCGAGGACGTCGCCGAGCTGGTCCCCTACCTGCTCGCCCGCCTCACCCGGGGCAGCGACCTGACCTGCGCACCGGAGGCGCTGCGGGTCCTGATGCGCAACCGGTGGCCGGGCAACGTCGAGCAGCTCTACCAGGTGCTGCGCAAGGTCGTGGCCCGGCGGCGCAGCGGCGTGATCCGGGTCGAGGACCTGCCGCCGGAGACCCGGGCGCTGACCCGCCGGGTGCTCACGCCGCTGGAGTCGATCGAGTGCGACGCGATCGTCGACGCCCTGCTGGACGCGTCCGGCAACAAGGCCGAGGCCGCCCGGCGGCTGGGGATGAGCCGGGCGACGATCTACCGCAAGATCCGCGGGTACGGCATCGCCGTGCCCGAGAGCACCACCATGCCCGGGTAGGGTCCTGCGGTATGTCCGATCCGGCCCGGCGCAACCGGTTCGTGCGGCTGCTGTCGTTCCCGGAGGGGATGCCGCCCCCGCTGCTGCTGATGGTCATCCTGAGCAGCTCGATGGTCGGTGTGTTCGTCGTGCCGCTGCTGCTGGGTGACGTGCCGCTGTGGGTGCGGTCCATCGTCGGGGTGCTCGTGATGTTCGGGCTGGTGGTGCTCACGGCGGCCCTGCTGCGCCGGGCCGTGGCCCGCGGGCGGGCGGGCCGGGACTGACCGGTGCGACCCGACACCGCCGGGGGCCGGCCGGACTCGGAGTTCCCCGCCGACCCCTACCCGGGTGCCCGGGTCGGCGCGTCGTACGTCCACCTCGGCGGTTACTCGTATCCGCTGGTCGCCGACCCGGCTCGGCCGTCCGGGCTGCGGGTGGCCGGACGGTGCCTGGACGCGTGGCTCGCCGGCCACGGCGCGGTGCCCTGCGCGGGCCGGGTGCCGGTGCTGGCGTACGGGTCGAACGCGAACCCGTCGAAGATCTCCTGGATGCGGGCCGAACGCGGCCTGACCGGACCGGTGGTCGTGCTGCGGGTCCGGTGCGACGGGCTGTCGGCGGTGTGGTCGGCCGGCACCCGGGTGGTCGACGACCAGCGGCCGGCCACCCTCGCCGCGGCACCGGGCACCGTCGAGGAGCACGCGGTGTGGCTGGCCGCGCCGGACCAGTTCGCCGCACTCGACGCCGTCGAGGGCCGTTCGGCGGACCCGCCCCGGTACCGGCTGGCCCGGGTCGCGACGGGCACGGTCTCCCTCCTCGACGGCGGCGGGCGACTCGACCGGCCGTGGGCCTACGTCGCGCCCGCGACGCCGTCCGGGGCCCCGCGCACCGACCGCCGTCCGCTGCTCCTCGACGGGGTGCCGGTGCCGTGCACCGCGGTGGACCAGGCCGGGGCCGCGGCACTCGACGGGGTGCCGGGACCCGACGGGCTCGACGTCACGACCGTCGACGGCGTCCCGACGCCGGACGGGTGGCCGTCGCGGGTGTTCGTGTACGGGACCCTGATGCCGGGCGAGCACGCCTGGCCGCTGCTGCGCGAGCACGCTGCGGCGGTGCTGCCGCAGCCGTCGTTCCTGCCGGTGGGCGGGCTCGCCGACACCGGGCTCGGCCGACCCGCACTCTCGCCGGACACCGGTGCCGGGGTGCCCGGGTTCACCGTGGAGCTGGCCGATCCGTGCGGTGCGCTGCCGGAGCTGGACCGGTACGCGGGCCCCGGCCACCAGCGGGCCCGGTTCACCCTGGACGACGGCACCGTCTGCTGGTCGTGGCGATGGACCGGGCAGCGGGACGGACACACCGCCCTGCCCGGCGGATGGGCGGCCCGGCGCCGGGGCTGACCCGGCGGTTGCACTCGGGCAGCAGATTGAACCATGGTGTCGTGATGGAACGTTCAGCTGGGTCGCGGTGGTACCGGATACTCCTGCTCGACGAGCTCCGCCCCTGGGCCCGGGGACTCGTGGCGGGCCTGTCGGTCCTGATGACCACGCTCGTCCTGCTCCCGCTCCTACCGGACGGGTGGCCCACGTGGCTGCAGGCAGTCTCCTGTGGCGTGCTCGTTGCCGTGGTCATGGCAATCCTCGCGCTGCTGTTGCACCGGTTCGCCCCGGCGGTCCGGCGGGAACGGGACCGGGCCCGCTCCTGAGCTGCAGGAGCGGGCCCGATGACGGGATCGAACGGCGTCAGGCGCCGGCCTTGGCCGCCTGCTTCGCCTGGTGCTCGGCGAGGCCGGGAATCTCGCGGCCTCGGATGGAGGTGCCCTTGGTCTCGATGACGAAGTACAGCGCCACCATGCCGACCACCGACGCGATCATCATCGAGTAGGCGGGCCACAGCTGGTCCCCGGTCGCCCCGATCAGCCCCTCGTTGATCAGCGGTGCCGTACCGCCGAAGGCAGCCGTGGAGACGTTGTAGGAGATCGCCATGCCGGCGAACCGGACGTGGGCCGGGAACATCGCCGGGAAGGTGGCCGAGATGGTGCCGAGTTGCAGCACATAGATCAGGCCGAGGACGGTGAACCCGAGGATCGCGAACCCGAGCCCCTGGGCCATCAACAGGTACATCGGGATCGCCAGCACGAAGATGCCGATCAGCGAGATCCACCAGCAGGGTTTCCGCCCGATCCGGTCCGACAACGCCCCCGCCATCGGGATCACGATCATCATCGCCACCTGGCCGACGGTCGTGATCGTGTCGGTGTCGAGCGAGTCCACGCCGATCGTGTTCTGCAGATAGGTCGGCATGTACGTCAGCAGCGTGTAGTTCGTGACGTTGAGCGCGACGACCAGGCCGAACAGCGCCAGGATGGGCCGCCAGTACACGGACAGCAGGCTGCTCAGCGCGCCGGTCGCGGCGTTCTCGGTCTCACCGGACTCCTCGAGCTCCCGGAAGACCGGGGTGTCCTCGAGCTTGGTCCGGATGTAGAGCCCGATGAGCGCCAGCGGGAGCGCCATCATGAACGGGATGCGCCAGCCCCAGTCCTCCATGGCCTGGGCACCGATCGCGGTCTCCAGGGCGAACACGACCAGGATCGCCAGCGTCAGACCGGCCAGCGTGCCGAACTCGAGGAAGCTACCCCAGAACCCGCGCTTCTTGTTCGGGGCGTACTCGGCCATGAAGGTCGCCGCGCCGCCGTACTCGCCACCGGTCGAGAAGCCCTGCACCACCCGCAGCAGGATCAGCAGAATCGGGGCGAAGATCCCGATCGTGCCGAAGTTGGGCAGCACACCGATCAGGAAGGTGGCGACACCCATCAGGACGATCGTCAACGACAGGACCTTCTGCCGACCCAACCGGTCGCCGAGCGGGCCCCACACGATGCCGCCGAGCGGCCGCAGGACGAAGGAGACCGCGAGGCCGAGCAACGTTCCCAGGGTGCCGTACTCACCGGGGAAGAAGTTGGCCGTGATCTCGGTCGTCAGGTAGGCGTAGACGCCGTAGTCGAACCACTCCGTGGCGTTACCGATCGCCGAAGCGGCGACCGCCCGCCGGAGGACCGAGGGCTCGACCTCGTCCTCGCTGTCCTGCTGACCTGGGCCGGCCGGAACCGATGCCATTCGGTGCTCCCCCATTCACGAAATACGTCATCGCAACCGCGAACCGCATTCCGTTACACGATCGACATATTAAACCGTTTTAGCAGTGGAGAGAGCGTACAGAGCGCGTTGATCGACTGCCACCCCGAGCGACCGTCGTGGAGCAGGTGCGCGACAGGGCTTTGCGTGTAGCGTCGCCCGGGTGCTGGCGATCGACGGGCTGGCCAAGCGGTTCGGTACCGCGACGGCCCTGGACGGGGTGACGTTCGAGGTCCGGCCGGGCGAGGTGTTCGGCTTCGTCGGGGGCAACGGGGCCGGGAAGACGACCACGATGCGGATCGTCCTCGGCGTCCTCGAACCCGACGCCGGCACGATCTCCTGGCACGGCGCACCGCTCGATCCCGCGCTCCGCCGCCGGATCGGCTACCTGCCCGAGGAACGCGGGCTGTACCCGCGGATGCGGGTCACCGAGCAGCTCGTCTACCTGGCCAGGCTGCGCGGGCTCCGCCGCTCGGCCGCCGTCGCCGCCGCGGAGCGCTGGACCGAGCGGGTCGGGCTCGGCGAACGCCGCGACGACGAGGTCCAGAAACTCTCGCTCGGCAACCAGCAACGGGTGCAGCTGTGCGCGGCGCTGGTCCACGACCCGGACGTGCTGGTCCTCGACGAGCCGTTCTCCGGGCTGGATCCGACGGCCGTCGACACACTCGCCGGGGTGCTGCGCGAGCAGGCCGCGGCCGGGACCCCGGTGATCTTCTCCTCGCACCAGCTCGAACTGGTCGAACGGCTCTGCGACCGGGTCGGGATCATCTCGGCCGGGCGGATGGTGGCCGTCGGCACGGTCGGTGAGCTGCGGGCCGGGGAACGGACCCGGTACGACGTCACCGGTCCCCCGCCCGGCTGGGCCGACGGGCTGGACGGGGTCCGGGTGGTCGGGACCGACGGCGACCGCACCCGGGTCGAGCTCGGCCCCGGCACCGACGACCAGCAGCTGCTCGGCGCCGCGCTGGCCGCCGGGCCGGTGCACGCGTTCGGGCGGCACCTCCCGCCGCTGACCGAGCTGTACCGCGACGCCGTCGCCGACCGGTCGGGGACCGGGTCCGCCGTGGTGCCGTCGTGACCGGCACCGCCGTGGGCACGGTCGCGCTCGTCGCGCGCCGCGAGATCAGCACCCAGGTGCGGTCGCGGACGTTCGTCATCGGGCTGCTGCTGATGCTGCTGGTCTTCGGCGGGTACGGCGCGGTGTTCGCGTTCGCCGGGACCCAGACGGCGTCGTCCGCGCTGGTGCTCGACGGCGCCGCCCGCGACCTGCGGCCCGAACTGCAGGCGACGGCCGACCGGCGCGGCATGGTGCTGACGCTCACCGAGGCCGGCAACGAGAGCACCGCCGAGTCGATGGTCCGTTCCGGCGAGGCGGACGCGATGCTCAGCGGCGGGCCCGGCAGCTACCGGCTCGCCGGGCTCACCGACGTCGGGATCGGGGTGCGCGAGCTGGTCTCCGACGTCGTCGAGCAGCAGGCGGTCCGGACCGCCCTGCTCGCCGCGGGCGCCGATCCGGAGCAGGTCGGCACCCTGTCCGGCGTGGGGATCCGCACGCTCGAACCGGCCGACAGCGAGCAGGGCCAGCGGGTCGTGACCGCCCTCGCCCTGTCCGCGCTGCTGTTCTTCTCCGTCACCGCCTACGGCGCCGCCGTCGCCCAGGGGGTGGTCGAGGAGAAGGCGGGGCGGGTCGTCGAGCTGCTGCTGTCGGCGATCCCGGCCCGGCAGCTGCTCGCCGGGAAGGTCATCGGCCTGGGGCTGGTCGGGCTGTTGCAGCTGCTGATCCTCGGCGGCATCGGGACGGGCGCGGCGCTGGCCACCGGGCTGCTCGCCGACCCGGGCCTGCTCCCGGGCCCGGTGCTGGCGGCGGCGTTCTGGTACCTGGTCGGCTTCTTCCTGTTCGCCTCGCTGTACGCGGCGGCCGGAGCGCTGGTGTCGCGGCAGGAGGAGCTGCAGTCGGTCACCGCCCCGGTCGCCGTGCTGCTGCTCGTGCCGTTCGTGCTGAGCGTCGCGGTGCTCCCGGCCGATCCGCGCAACCCGGTGGTGACCGTGCTGTCGTTCGTGCCGTTCCTCTCCCAGACGATCATGCCCGCGCGCACCGCGCTGGGCGTGACCGCCTGGTGGGAACCGCTGCTGGCGTTCGCGCTGGCGCTCCTCGCGCTGGCCGGGACGGTGCGGCTGGCCGCGCGGATCTACCGCAACTCGGTGCTGCGGACCGGCGCCCGGGTCGGGTGGCGGGACGCCGTGCGGGCTACCGGGCGGCCTTGACGGCGTCGTAGCGGGCCAGCGCCTCCTGCCGCTCGGCCTTGTGCTCGACCATCGGCTCCGGGTAGCCCTCCGGGATGCCGTCGGCGAGCTTCCAGGGCTGGTGCACGGCCTTCCCGGACACCTCGGCCAGCTCCGGGACCCACCGGCGCACGTAGTCCCCGTCGGGGTCGAACCGCTCCCCCTGGGTGATCGGGTTGAAGACCCGGAAGTACGGCGACGCGTCGGTCCCGGACCCGGCGGTCCACTGCCAGCCGTGCTGGTTCGAGGCGAGATCGCCGTCGACCAGCAGCTGCATGAAGTGCCGGGCGCCCCACCACCACGGCAGGTGCAGGTCCTTCACCAGGAACGACGCGACGACCATCCGCACCCGGTTGTGCATCCACGCCTGGGCCCGGAGCTGGCGCATCCCGGCGTCGACGATCGGGAACCCGGTCCGGCCCTTCTGCCAGCGCTCGAAGTCGGCCCGGGCGCTCTCGTCGGTGCGCAGCGGCAGGTGGTCGAAGGACCGGTCGTAGTTGCCCCGCGCCGAGTCCGGGCGGCGGTGCAGCACGTCGGCGTAGAACTCCCGCCAGGCGATCTCGGTGCGGTACGCCTTGACCGAGTCGCCGCGGTGCTTCGCGAGGTCGGCGAGCATCGTGCGCGGGTGCACGCAGCCGTACTTGAGGTAGGGCGACATCCCGGACGTCCCGCGCTTCGCCGGCAGGTCGCGGTCGGAGTCGTAGTCCATGACGCCCTCGTCGAGGAAGTCGTCCCAGCGGTCCAGACCGGCCTGCTCGCCGGGTTCGGGCAGGTCGGACTCGCAGGACTCGTCGTGCGGCACCTGGACCGCGCGCGGCCCGCCGTCCTTGCCGGACGGATCCATCCAGGTACAGGTCGACGCCGAGGTCTCGGCCGGGGACCGCCAGCCGTGGTCGGTCCAGGCCCGGCTGAACGGGGTGAACACCTTGAAGGGGTCACCGTCGCCCTTGGTGACCCGGCCGGGTGCGACGGCGTACGGGGACCCGGTGCGGACGAGCTCGACGTCGCCCTCGGCGAGCGCCTGCTCGACCCTGCCGTCGCGTTCGCTCCCGTAGGGACCGAAGTCCGCGGCGATGTGCACCGTCCCGGCCCCGACGGCCGCCGCCACCCGCGGGACGACGTCGGCCGGGTCGCCCTTCACCACGAGCAGTCTCCCGCCGAGCGCGGAGTCCAGTTCCCGCAGGCAGCCGTAGAGGAAGTTCGTGCGCGCCGCCCCGGCCGGCCCGAGCAGCGTCGGGTCCAGCACGAACAGCGCGAGCGCTCGGTCCGCGGCATCGGCGGCGGCGAGGAAGATCGGTTGGTCGGCGACCCGGAGGTCACGCCGGAACCAGACGACGGCGGTACTGGACGACATGCCGATCGACGCTAGCGGGACACCGCCCCGCCCGCCCGCCGACCCGGTGCGCCCCGCCCCGCCCCGGAGTCACTCATGGAGCTTCAGCCCGGTGACACGAGGCTGAAGCTCCATGAGTGCAACGACGAACGCGACGAGAAAGCGTCAGCGCTGGACGAGCGGCACGTACGGGCGCTCCGCCGACCCGGTGTAGAGCTGGCGCGGACGGCCGATCTTGTTCTGCGGGTCGTCCATCATCTCCCGCCAGTGGGCGATCCACCCGGGGAGCCGGCCGAGCGCGAACAGCACGGTGAACATCTTCACCGGGAAGCCCATCGCCCGGTAGATGACGCCGGTGTAGAAGTCGACGTTCGGGTAGAGCTTGCGCTCGACGAAGTAGTCGTCGGCGAGCGCCTTCTCCTCGAGCTTCATGGCGATGTCGAGCAGCGGGTCGCTGACGCCGAGCTTGTTCAGGATCGTCTCGGCCTGCTCCTTGACGATCTTCGCGCGCGGGTCGTAGTTCTTGTAGACCCGGTGCCCGAAGCCCATCAGCTTCGCGCCCTGCTCCTTGTTCTTGACCCGCTCGACGAACGCGTCGACGTTGCCGTCCTCGACGTCCTTGATGCGGGTCAGCATCTCCAGCACGGCCTGGTTGGCGCCGCCGTGCAGCGGGCCGAAGAGGGCGTTCACCCCGGCCGAGATGGACGCGAACAGGTTCGCCTGGCTGGAGCCGACGAGCCGCACGGTCGACGTCGAGCAGTTCTGCTCGTGGTCGGCGTGCAGGATCAGCAGGGTGTCCAGGGCCCGGGCGACATCGGGGTCGACCTCGTAGGGCTCGGCCGGGAACCCGAACGTCATCCGGAGGAAGTTCTCGACCAGGCCCAGCGAGTTGTCCGGGTACAGGAACGGCTGGCCGACCGACTTCTTGTAGGCGTAGGCGGCGATCGTGAAGACCTTCGCCATGAGCCGGGTGGTGGACAGCTCGACGGCCTTGGAGTCGAACGGGTCCAGCGCGTCCTGATAGAAGGTCGACAGGGCGCTGACCGCGGACGACAGCACCGGCATCGGGTGCGCGTCGCGCGGGAAGCCGTCGAAGAACCCCTTGAGGTCCTCGTGCAGCAGGGTGTGCCGGCTGATGTCGTTGGTGAACGCGTCCAGCTGGCTCTGGGTGGGGAGCTCACCGTAGATGAGCAGGTAGCTGACCTCCAGGAACGACGAGTTCTGGGCCAGCTGGTCGATGGGGTACCCGCGGTAGCGCAGGATTCCGGCGTCGCCGTCGATGTAGGTGATCGCGGACGAGCAGGCGGCGGTGCTGGTGAAGCCGGGATCGAAGGTGACCAGGCCGGTCTTCCCGAGCAGCTTGCTGACGTCGACTGCCTGCGACCCCTCCGTCGGGGTGTGCACCGCCATCTCGTGCTCCCCGCCGGAGTACTTCAGTACGGCGGAGTCGGCTGTGGCGGTGGTCTCGTCGGACATGTGGAGGTTCCCTCTCACAGCTGTGGGATCTATATCGGGTCTGCGGCACACGCTAGTGCCTCGTCAGGCAATGTTGGGTAGGTAATCCGGCCTGCGGATCTTGGACTCGGGCGCGAAGTGTTTCTTGGGTCGGGCGTGGCGGTTGGCCCAGCGGATGTAGCCGGCGATCGCGGCTTCCTGGGCGGTGTGGGAGGGGTAGTCGCTGCCGTCGAGGGTGAAGTAGCGCAGCGCGGTGAACTCCGACTCGATCCAGTTCAGCCAGGACGCGTTCGTGGGGGTGAGCACCAGCTCGACGTCGTGGTCGTGGCACCAGTGCGCGACATCGGTGCGCAGGTGCGGGGAGAAGTTGTCGCAGACCACGTGCAGACCGCCGGTGGGGAAACGGCGGCGCAGCTGGCGGAGGAAGTCGAGGAACTCGCGGCCGCGTTTGCGGTCACGGAGCCGGTAGAACAGCTGCCCGGAGGCCAGGTCCAGACCGGCGAACATGTGCCGGACCCCGCTGTGACGGCTATAGGTGGCCCGTAGCCGGGCCGGGCGCCGGATCGGGAACCAGCCCCGACCGGGGCGGGGCAGCAGGTTCAGCGGCCCGAACTCATCGACACAGATCACCCGCGCACCCGGTTCGAGGCGACCGTCGGCGGCGCGGTCGTAGAGGTCGAGGATCCGGTTCATCTTCTCCACGAACCGCGGGTCCCGGCTGGCCTTCCAGGTCTTCGTGGCCTGCCAGCGGACCCCGGCGTCACGCAGGACCTGGCGGACGGTCTCGACGCTGATCACGACCCGGTGTGCGGCGGCGAGGTGTTCGACCAGCTTGGCCAGGCTCCAGGTGGTGAACGGCAACCCGACCTGCTGGGGCGGGGTGCGAGCGACCCGGCAGATCAGCTCACGGACGTGGGGACCGAACCTACGGGGTCGGCCCCCGCTCCATTTTGGGTCCAAAGCGGCGAAGCCCTGCTGGTTGAACGCGTGGATCACCTCCCGCGCGTACTGCGGCTTCGCCGCGAACATCATCGCGGCCTCGGTCGCGGTCCGGCCCTGCACCGAGGCCAGCACGATCCCCGCCCGCCGCAACCGGACCCGGTCCCGCGCCGTGCGCGTGATCCTGACCAATCGCTGGGCCTCGTCCGGGGTCAGTCCCCGGACGAACACCTCCGGCTGTCGCGCCACGGCCATCACCTCCGGCGCACAGCCTCCTGCGCCAGACCGGGACGGATCAAGCCGACACGATTACGTCCCCAACGTTCCCGGACGCGGCACTAGTCCGCCGAACGGGATCCGCAGAACGCGGCGACGAGAGTCACCCCGGCGGTTCCTTCGTCACCGGTGCCCGGTATCGGAGGAACTCGGGGAACCGCGCGACACACGCGAGTGTGCCGACAATCACGGCGACGCCGCCGAGGGTCGCGGTGAGCCCCGGACCGATCCCGGCGGCCGCCGGTCCGTGCCACAGGTCCGCCAGCCGCGGCCCGCCGGCGACGACCACGATGAACACGCCCTGCATCCGGCCGCGCATCTCGTCGGTGGCGACGGTCTGCAGGATCGACGCCCGGTAGACCGAGCTGATGAGGTCACCGGCACCGGCGACGGCCAGGGCCAGCACCGCGAGGAACAGCGACCCGGTGAGGCCGAACACGATGATCCCGCCGCCCCACACGCACACCGCCACGACCACGGCCACGCCCTGCTGCTGCACCCGTTGCAGCCAGCCGGACAGGATCCCACCGGCGACCATGCCCAGCGGGATCGCGGCGAACAGCAGGCCCTGCTGGATCCCGCCCTCGGCCGAGCCGCCGAACGTGGTCGCCGCCATCTCGGGGAAGACGACGCGGGGCATGCCGAAGCCCATCGCGATGACGTCGATCAGGAACGAGACCAGCAGGATCCGGTGCATGCCGACGTAGCGGAAGCCGTCGACCACCGCGCGGAACCCGGCCTTCGGGCGCCCGCCGTCGGCGGACCGGGCCGAGCTCGGCAGCGGCGGGAGCCGCCAGGTCGCCCACAGCGTGGCGAGCAGCGCGACAGCATCGAGCAGGTAGAGCGTGGACAGACCGATGAACGGGATCAGCACCCCGGCGAGCAGCGGCCCGAGCACCGCGCCGACCTGGACCACCGTCATGTTCAGCGCGTTGGCCGCCGGGAGCTGCTCGGCGGGGAGCAGCCGGGGGATGACGGCGCTGCGCGTCGGCTGGTTCATCGCCAGCATCCCGGACTGCACCGCGAACAGCGACAGCACGAACCAGACGTTCCCGAGCCCGGTCGCCGACACCACCCACAGTGCCAGCGACGTCAGCGCGATCCCCGAGCCGGTGAACAGCAGCATCACCCGCCGGTCGACGGCGTCGGCGATCGCGCCGCCCCACAGGCCGAACACCACCAGCGGGACCAGCCCGAACAGCCCGGTCAGCCCGACGTAGACCGAGGAGCCGGTCAGCTCGTAGATCTGGATCGGGACGGCGACGACGGACAGCTGCGCCCCGATGACGGTCACGATCCCGGCCGTCCACAACCGGCGGTAGGCCGGGGTGCGCAGCGGCGTGGTGTCGGCGAACGCCGACCGCAGCGCGCCGGTGACGCGCATCCCGACGGTCCGGGACCGGGTCGTCCGGGACCGGGTCGTCCGCGCCGTGCGCGCGGTCGCGGCGTCGGCGGAGGACTCGTTCAGGACCGGGCCGGTGGGCTCGCCCGGGACCGGCCGGGTCGGCGAGTCACGGTCCGGGCCCGGTACGGGCTCGGTGGGGCCCTCGCCCGGGTCGTTGCGCCTGCTCACGAGACCAGGTCTACACCCGCCCCCCGACACCGCGCCCGGCGCACCCGACCGCCCGTGGCGCGCCCCGGTCCGGCGCGCCGCTCCTTTAGCACGGGGCGCGGCACGCCGGGCGAGTACGCGGGTGCCGGGCCGGGTTGCGCGGGCAGGAAGGCGCGCGGCCCCGGTGCCGGCGACGCCGCGCCGGTGACGAGACGCCGGTGACGAGACGCGCGGGCTACGGCGCGAGCCGCCGGACCGACCAGCTGTCGTCGCGGCCGATGTCGAAGCGGAGCCGGTCGTGCATCCGGTCCTCCCGGCCCTGCCAGAACTCGACCTGCCACGGCAGGATCCGCCAGCCGCCCCAGTGCGGTGGCCGCGGGATCGCCTCGTTCCCCTCGAACCGTGCGGTCACCCCGGCCAGCGCCTGGTCCAGCACGTTCCGCCCGGCGACGACGGTCGACTGCGCCGACGCCCACGCCCCCAGCTGCGACCCGCGCGGGCGCAGCGCCCAGTAGGCGTCGGACTGGGCGTCGGAGCACCGCTCGACCCGGCCGGCGATCTGGACCTGACGCTGCAGGTCGTACCAGGGGAAGGTGGCCGACGCGACCCGCGTCCGGTTCAGGTCGTGGCTCTTGGACGAGGTGTAGTTGGTGTAGAAGACGATCCCGGCGGCGTCGATCCCCTTGCAGAGCACGGTGCGCGAGGAGGGCACGCCGTCCGGGTCCGCGGTGGCGAGGACCATCGCGTTCGGCTCGGCCGTCCCGGCGGCCCGGGCCTCGTCCAGCCAGCCGGTGAGCTGGTCGTGCCAGCTCGGGGCGAGATCGGCGACGTCGAGCGGGCGGCTCGCGTAGTCGATCCGCATCCGCTCCAGGCCCGGTGCGTCGGTCATGGCTCTCCCTCTCCGGCGGGCGTGTCGTCCCGACCGTAGGCGGCCGGGTTCCGCCGTGCACCCGCCGAACGGCGGGCTCACGGCCACCCGTCAGCGTTCGAGCCCCGCCACGGCGCCGAACGCGGCCGCGCGCTCCTCCTGCCGGATGTGCTGATCCCGGTGCAGCAACCCGATGACGCCGACGCCGAAGCCGAAGATCGCGGCCTGTGCGATCGCCAGGATCGGGATCCCGATCGCCACGAAGGCGGGCGGGCCGTAGACCTGGCTCAGGAGCGTCGCCACGAACGACGCGACGAGCAGCACCAGGGCCGCCGGGAGCCCGGCGAGGAGCAGGGTCCCGAGGCACCGCCACCAGGAGCCACGGACCAGGTGCACCGAGCGCCGCAGGGCCGCCCCGACCGGCAGGGTCTCCAGCACCAGGGCCACCGGCGCCAGCACGAACCGGACCGTCATCCACAGCATCACCGGGTACGCCGCCAGGACCAGCACCGTCAGGACCGCTCCGGCGGCGGCCGAGGAGGGCGACACCGAGAGCAGTACCGCGCCCCCCGCCAGCAGCATGAACACGACGACGACACCCGTCACGGCGAGCGTCAGCCCGTACAGCGCGCCGAGCCTCGGGCGGGCCGCCTCCCACGCCTCCCCGAGCACCACCGGGCGCCGGTCCAGCACAGCCGTGCGGAGCGTGGCCAGGACCATCGCGGTCGCGGGCGGCGCGAGCGCGAGCATGAGCAGGGCCGGTACGAGACCGTCGAACATGACGACGACGAACGGATCGACCGACGCGGACGCCACACCGATCCCCCGCACCACCGCCGTGGGCAGGGCCAGGACCAGCGACGCCAGCAGGACCGGTACCGGGTTGGCCAGGACGAACCGCATCGCCCCGATGACGATCTCACCGGCCCGTAACGCACGGAACGGCACGATCCCGGGCCCCGGGGCGTCGTCCACCGGCCCTGCACCCGCGTAGTTCTCGGTCATTTTGTGTCCTCTCCTCGGATAACCCGTACGGCCTACCCGACGAGGAGCGGTCGCCATGGCCGAATGACCGATCGCGGTCGCACGCCACACGTCGCGGGAGCGCCCCGTCCACCGTCGCCGCCTACTCGGCCCGGTGCTGCGACACTGGTCGCCGTGACCTCTCCAGCCGATCTGAAGATCCCCACCGATCTCCTGCCGTCCGACGGCCGCTTCGGCTGCGGGCCCTCCAAGGTGCGCACCGAGCAGCTCTCCGCCCTCGCCGCGACCGGCGACTCGCTGATGGGCACCTCACACCGGCAGAAGCCGGTGAAGGACCTGGTGGGACGCGTGCGGGCCGGCCTGTCCGAGCTGTTCTCGCTGCCCGAGGGCTACGAGGTCGTCCTCGGCAACGGCGGGGCGACCGCGTTCTGGGACGCGGCCGCGTTCGGCCTGATCCGCGAGCGTTCGCTGCACCTGACCTTCGGCGAGTTCTCGCAGAAGTTCGCCGACACCACGACCGGCGCCCCGTTCCTCGCCGACCCGGTGGTCGTCGCCGCCGAGCCGGGCAGCGCACCCGTCCCGGTCGGCGACCCGTCGGTCGACGCGATCGCCTGGGCGCACAACGAGACCTCGACCGGCGTCGCGGTGCCGGTGCAGCGCCCCGCGGACGCGCGCGAGGACCAGCTGGTGCTGATCGACGGGACGTCCGCGGCCGGCGGCCTGCCGCTCGACGTGACCCAGTCCGACGTCTACTACTTCGCCCCGCAGAAGGGCTTCGCCTCCGACGGCGGCCTGTTCGTCGCCCTGATGGGCCCGCGCGCGCTGGAGCGGGTCGCGGAGCTGGAGGCGTCCGACCGCTGGATCCCGCCGTTCCTGTCGCTGGGCACCGCGGTCGCCAACTCGGCCAAGGACCAGACGTACAACACGCCCGCGGTCGCCACCCTGTTCCTGCTCGCCGAGCAGGTGGACTGGCTGAACGGCCTCGGTGGCCTCGACGGCGCCGTGGCCCGGACCCGGGACGCCTCCGAGCGGCTCTACTCGTGGGCCGAGCGGAGCGCGTTCGCCACGCCGTTCGTGCGCGACCCCGCGCACCGCAGCCAGGTCGTCGGGACGATCGACTTCGACGCCGCGGTCGACGCCGCCGCGATCGCCACCGCGCTGCGGTCGAACGGGATCGTCGACACCGAGCCGTACCGCAAGCTCGGCCGCAACCAGCTGCGGATCGGCATGTACCCGGCGGTCGAGCCGGCCGACGTGTCGGCGCTGACCGCGAGCGTCGACTGGGTCGTGGAGCAGCTCGGCTCCTGACCCCGCGCACGCCGACGGCCGGGTCCCGCGTCCGCGGGGCCCGGCCGCCTGTGCGTCGGCCGTTCGTTGTGTGATTGATAGCGACCCGTTGTAGTCACAGAAATCCCATGCGCCCCAGTTGCAACACGAATCACAATTTGTGAGACGCTGCACACGGTGCGTGAGAGCGCCGTCCGGATCCCTCGGGCAGGTGGGCGTCGACTACCAGGCAGGACTCGCCCGGCGCGCCTCACCCGGCGCGGACCCCCGGGCATCTACCGTCACCCGGACGGGGACGAGCAGCAGGAGGGCTGATCCATGCGTGCGTTGCGGGTCGTGGGGGTGACCGGGGACGGCTCGGTCGTCCTCGAGGACCCGGGGCGCCGCGAGCGCTACACGGTGCCGGCCGACGAACAGCTCCGCGCCGCCGCCCGCGGCGACGTGACGCGGCTCGGCCAGATCGCGATCGAGTTGGAGAGCCAGTTGCGCCCACGGGAGATCCAGGCACGCATCCGGGGTGGCGCGTCGGTCGACGAGGTCGCCGCCGCGGCCGGTGTCCCGACCCAGAAGATCGAGCGTTTCGCCTACCCGGTCCTGCTCGAACGGTCCCGCACCGCCGAGCTGGCCCAGGGTGCGCACCCGCAGCGGGCCGACGGCCCCGACTCCCGCACCCTCGGCGAGACCGTCGCCCACACCTTCGGCCTCCGCGGCCAGGACTACGCCTCCGCCGGCTGGGACTCGTGGAAGGGCGAGGACGGCAAGTGGGTCGTCGTCCTCACCTGGCAGACCGGCCGGTCGGACAACGCGGCGCACTGGGCCTTCCAGCCCGGGGCGCACGGCGGCACCGTCGTCGCACTCGACGAGCACGCCTCCGACCTCGTCGAGGGGCTGCCCGCCCGGCCGCTGCGGCCGCTCGGCGCCGTGGTCGACATGGCCCGCGAGGACGAGCCCCCCGCCGCACCCGCCGAGCCGGCCCGGGCCGTCGCCGGCGAGGCGGCGCCCGCGTCCACCGACGCCTGGCACGGCCGGGGCATCGCGCCGGAGCAGCGCCGGTCCAGCCCGCCGTCGCGGCACCGGATCGAGCCGCCGTCCCGGGCGGTCCCGCGCTCCGACGACGCCCGCCCGCCGGCTGCGGCGGCACCGGTCGCGACCCGCACCGAGCCCGGTCCGGCACCGGCGGCCGCCGACGCCGGCACCACGCCCCCGGCCGACGAGAAGGTCGCCGCGGAGGCCGACACCCCCGGCACGACCGCCGCACCGGACACCCGGATCGTCACGCCCGCGACCGTCGCCGCCGCGGGCCCGGCCTCCGAGTCGGCCGTCTCCGAATCGGCCGCCACCGGCACGAGCCCGTCCGGCACGGCCACGTCCGGTACCGCCACGTCCGGCACCGCTGTCTCCGACATCGCGACCTCCGACACAGCCGTCTCCAGCGCAGCGACCTCCGGCACGGCGACGTCCGGCACGGCGACGTCCGGCACGGCGACGTCCGGCACGGCGACGTCCGGCACCGCGGAGCCCGGCACCGCGGAGCCCGGCACCGTGGAGCCCGGCACCGCGGAGCCCGGGGCAACCGGACCCGCATCGCCGGACCCGGTCACGGCCGGATCCACCCCGGCCGACACCGGCACCCCGGTGACCGGCACTGCCGCGTCCACCGGCTCCGTCGGCACCGCGTCCACCGGCTCCGTCGATGCCGCCGGATCCACCGACACCGACACCGGCACCGTCTCCGCCGACGTCCCCGCCGCCGCCGCCGTCCCCCGGTCCGCCGACCCGGCCACCCCGGGTGGCCACGACACGGACACCCGCGGCACGGACCCGGTCGCGGCCGGACCGGCACCGGCGGCGCCGGTCGCGTCCACGGACACGGAACCGGACGCCCCGGCGCCCCGCAACGGCGCGCCGCAGGAGGTTTCCCAGACCGCGTCCGCCCCGGCCGGTACCGCGGCGAGCACGCCGGAGCCCACCGACACGCAGCCCGCCGCTCCGTCGGGGGCCACCGGCGCCACGGAGCCGGACGCCGCCGTCATCGGGGACGACCCGGCCGCCGTCACGGTCGCCGCCGACGCGACCGACGGCCCCGAGACGCCGCCACGCCCGCGGGGCACCGGCGCCGCCTCCCGGCGGACCAAGAAGGGCAAGCCGGTCATGCCGTCCTGGGACGAGGTCCTGCTGGGCGTCCGCGGCCAGCGCTGAGGACCGTGCCGGTCACCGGCACCACATCGGGGGGATCAGCGGTGATCGTCACGTTCGACCTGTTCAGCGCCATGACCGATGCCCGCGGCGGCGCGGCGACCACGTTCGGCGCGATGGCCGCCGAGCGCGGCTGGCCGGTGACCGGCCACCAGCTGTACGACGAGTGGGACCGGCACAACAAGGCCGCCCAGAAGAACGTCGACACCCGTACCGGCTGGACGAGCTTCCGCACCCTGTCCCGGGACGCCCTCGCGACCGCCTACACCGCCCTCGGCCTGGCGGCCGACCCCGAGGCCGACATCGATCGCGTGCAACGCTCCGTCGCCGAATGGCCGCTGTGGCCGGACATCCCCGACGGGATCCGCGCCGTCGCCGAGCACGCCAGGGTCGGGATCCTCTCCAACGTCGACGACGCACTCGTGACCACCACCCGGGCGCACCGTCTGGTCGATCCCGGCCTGGTCCTGACCTCGCAGCGCCTCGGTGCCTACAAGCCCGACGCGGCCCTCTACCGGCGGGCCCGCGACCTGCTCGGGGAGGGTTTCGTGCACGTCGCCGCGTCACCCCGCGACGTCGGCGGCGCGCTGGCCGCGGGCATCCGGACGGTCCGCCTCGTCCGGCCGGGGCACGTCCCCGATCCGGACGGACCGGTCCCCGGCTTCTCCGTCGACGACGCGGCCGACCTGATGACCGTGCTCCCCGCGGCGGCCGGCCCGCGGTAGGCCTCAGCCGCCCCCGGTGACCGCGTGGAACGCCACGGCGGCCGCGGTGGCGACGTTGAGCGAGTCCACCCCGCTCGCCATCGGGATCCGCACCAGCCGGTCGGCGGCGGCGAGCGCCTCGTCGGTCAGCCCCGGGCCCTCCGCGCCCACCAGCAGCGCGACCCGCCGCCCGGCCAGGCCCGCCGTGGCCAGCGGCTCGGCGCTCGCCGACGGCGTCAGGCCGACGACGGTGTACCCGGCCGCCCGCAGCACGTCCAGCGAGCCCGGCCACGGACCCGGCAGGGACGCGAACGGCACGCGGAGCACGTGCCCCATCGAGACCCGGACGCTGCGCCGGTAGAGCGGGTCCGAGCAGCCCGGGCCGAGCAGGATCCCGCCGATCCCGAGCGCCGCGGCGTTGCGGAACAGCGACCCGAGGTTCTCGTGGTCGCCGACGCCCTCGCAGACCGCCACCGTCCCGGCGCCGGCCAGGAGCGTGGCGGGATCCGGCGCCGCCGCCCGGTCGGCGACGGCGAGCACCCCCCGGTTGAGGTGGAAGCCGACCGCACGGGCCATCGTGTCGGCGTCCGTGGCGTAGGCGGGTACGTCCAGGCCGGCGAGATCGTCGGAGAGTTCCGCCAGGCGTCGCGGGACCCCCAGCAGCGACCGCACCGGATAGGGTGAGTCGAGCAGCCGTCGTACGACGACGACACCCTCGGCGATCACCAGGCCACGGCCACCGGGCCGGTCGGGACGCCGGTCGGCGGTCGTCAGGTCCCGGTAGTCGTCGAGCCGCGGGTCCGCCGCGTCGTCGATCGTAGTGAGTATTGCCACGACGCCCGATCATCCCATGTCACTGACCGTTCGCCGCGCCTGGTCGCCCTTTCAGCCGGTACCGCCCGGTCCGGTGATGTGACAACGTGTAGTGCCGTCTCCCTTTCCACCGGCTCGCCCGGCCGGGTGAGGAGGCGCTCCCCGTTCGATGGAGGTCGGTTCGCGCATGGGTCAGGTTGTCGACCGGACGACGTTCACCCGGCGCGACCGCCAGCGCTATCGGATCAAGGTGCAGCGGTGCCTCGACTCGCTGGCGGAGCTGCTGCGGTCCTACCCGTTCGGCGACACCGATCCGATGACCGGCGTCGAGATCGAGTTCAACCTTGTCGATCCGCAGCTCGCGCCGTCGCTGAACGGGAACGACGTCCTGGAGACGATCAGCTCCGGCGAGTGGCAGACCGAGCTCGGCCGCTGGAACCTCGAGCTGAACCTGCCGCCCCGCCCGCTGCCCGGCGACCAGTGGCGCCAGCTGGAGCACGAGCTGCTCGACCTGCTCGCCGGCGCCGGGGCGAAGGCCGGCGACCTGCGGACCCAGTTCGCCATGATCGGGATCCTCCCGACGCTGGACCCGAGCCACATGACCGGCGAGGCGATCACCCCGGACGACCGCTACCGGGCGCTCAACGACCAGATGCTCAACGCCCGCGGCGAGCCGGTCCGGATCGACATCACCGGCAGCGACCCGGACGAGCGGGTCAACGCCGACTTCGACACGATCATCCCCGAGGCCGCCTGCACCTCGATGCAGCTGCACCTGCAGGTCGCGCCCGCGGACTTCGGCCGGTACTGGAACGCGGCGCAGTGCCTCGCCGGCGTGCAGCTCGGGCTGGGGGCGAACTCGCCGTTCCTGCTCGGCTCGCAGCTCTGGGCGGAGACCCGGATCCCGCTGTTCGAGCAGGCCTGCGACGTCCGCACACCGGAGCTGCACAACCAGGGTGTCCGCCCACGGGTGTGGTTCGGCGAGCGGTGGATCGACTCGGTCCTGGACCTGTTCTCGGAGAACGCCCGCTACTTCCCCGCCCTGATGCCGCTCACGACCGACATCGACCCGGCCGCCCAGATGCGGGAACAGGGTTTCCCGGAGCTGCCGGAGCTCACCCTGCACAACGGCACCATCTGGCGCTGGAACCGGCCGATCTACGACAGCACCGGCCGGACCCCGCACGTCCGGCTGGAGAACCGGGTGCTCCCCGCCGGCCCGACGACCGTCGACATGGTCGCGAACGCGTTGTTCTTCTACGGGCTGCTCCGCACCCTCGTCGAGTCCGACCAGCAGCTGTGGCGGTCGGTCTCGTTCGAGGCGGCCCGGGAGAACTTCCAGACCGCCGCCCGGCACGGCATGGACGCCCCGCTGTACTGGCCGGGAACCGGATGGATCCGGCCCGACGAGCTGACGCTGCGCAAGCTCCTTCCCCTTGCTCACGAGGGCCTGGCCCGCTGGGGGGTCGGCTCCGCCGTCTGTGATCGCTATCTGACCGTGCTGGAACGACGCTGTGTCACCCGGCAGACGGGCGCCTCCTGGCAGGTCGATGCCGTCGCCGCGCTGGAGGCACGCGGCGCCGACCGGATGTCGGCCCTGCACGGGATGCTGGACCGGTACCTGGCCCAGTCCGCGGCGAACCAACCGGTGCACACCTGGGAACTTCCTTCGTGACACCGTATCGCTCCTGACCGGGCACCGCCAGATCGTCTTCACCATCGCGAAGACATTCGCCGGAGTACGCCCGCTCGCGCCGCCCGGTTCCTACCGTCCCCGTCCGCGTCACCCGTACGGGTACGCGAACCTGGACGGAGGACCATGTCCGCGCAGCATCGTTTCCCGCCGGCCGGCGATCCCGGCCCGCGGCGATGACGCGAGTGGGTGCCATGTCCCCGTTCCGCCTCTTCGGCCGCTCCTCCGAACCCGCCTACGACGGGCCCGACCCCTGGCTCGACGATCCGGTCCCGCCGGTCGCGGGCCCCGGCCCGCTCGATCGGGCCGAGCGCGACGCGCACGGCACGCCGCCCGGCCACGGCGGTCCCGGTCCCCACGACCGGCCCGTCGCCGCACCGGCTCCCGCCGAGCGGCCGGGCACCGGCGGATCCGGCCGCTCGGCCCCGGCGCGGGAGCACCGGCCGGGCACCGACGGCCCCGCGACCGCGGCGGCGCGGCCGTCGTCGGTGTGGACGCCGCGCCGGCCGCCGGAACGCGAGCCCGACGTCCCCGAGCCGGTGACCGACCCGTTCGGCTTCCCCCCGGTCGCCGCGATCCCGGCCACCGCACCGCGGCCCGCGACCGCGGCGGGCTGGGCCCCGACCGAGCACGGGACGCCGGCCGCGACACCCGCGACACCCGCAGCGCCTCCGGCCCCCGTGGCCACCATGGCCCCCACGACCACCGTTCCTCCCGCGACCACCAGGGCCCCGGTCCCGCCCGCTACCACCGTCACGCCCGCGACCACCATGACGCCCGCGGCCGCGGCGCCCGTGGCACCACCGGCCGCACCCGCACCGTCGCCCTCGGCGCTCCCCACGGTCGTGCCCGCACCGGAACCCGCTGTGGCTCCCGACGGCGGATCCGCACCGGAACCCCCCGGGGCTCCCGATGCGGCGCGGACTCCGGTCCCGGCGCCCGCCGGCGCACCGGATCCCCCGGCCATCCCCGTCACGACGGCACCGGCCCCCGGAGCCGGACGGTCCGCGGCGGTCGCACCGGACCACGGGGCGCGCACGCCGGAAGCGCCGGTCGCCACCCCGGCGGCGACTCCGGAACCGCACCCGGCGACCACCGCCGACGCCACGGCCGGATCCGCGCACCTGCCCGAGGCCACCGCCGCCGCCCGCGGCGGCGCCATCCTGCCGACCTACATCCCGGCCTCCCCGGACATCCCGACGCCGGTCGACGACCCGCCGGTCCGTCCGGCGCCCACCGCCACCGCCGAGCGGCCCGACCTGGCGGGGCAGCCGGGCACGGCCCACCAGCCGGGCGCGGCGCAGCAGCCACACGCGGCGCAGCAGCCGGACGGGGCGGTGCCCGACGGGCCCGTCCCGGCGCCGCCGCGGGCGGGCGGGACCGGACGCGCGATGCCCTGGGCCTCGGCCGAGCCGCAGGCCGGACCGGCGGCCGGGGCGCCGGACCCCGGCATCGACCCGGCCGAGGCGGCCGCGCTGGCCGGGGCGTTCGCGGTGGACCTGCTCTCCTGGGACGAGGACGACCCGGCACGCCGGGCCCGCGCCATCGGAGCCCACCTGGAGTCCGCGCAGGGCGCCGGGCTGCTGGGCTGGACCGGTACCGGGCGTCAGCGAGCCGACCTGGTGCTCCCCGGCCGGGTCCGGGCCGACGGCGACCGGGTGCACGTCGACGTCCGGGTGCGGGTCGTGCCGTACCGCCGCGTGGACACCAGGGCGCCGGGCGTCCCGGAACCGGAACCGGACGACTCGATCGGTGAGCCGGCCGCCGCCCCGGCCCCGTCGGCGCGCGGCTGGCGCGGTCTCGCCGCGCGCTGGGTCCGGATCGAGGTACCGGTCGTCCGCGCCGGTGCCCACCTCGTCGTCGACGCCGGACCGGACACCGCGCCCGGTCACCGGCCGACCCCGGCCGATCTCGCCGCCCACGCCGCGGGCCAGGGCCGATGATCCGCCGGATCCCGGTCGTCGGCGGGCTCGCCGGCGGCATCGGGACGACGAGCGTCTCCCGGGCGCTGTACGCGCGCGATCTCGGCGTCGTCTCCGGTTCCGGGGTGCTGCCGGACGTGCTGCTCTGCCGGGACACGGTCTCCGGGCTCGCCACCGCGGCCCGGATCGCACCGGGCCCCGGTGCCGGGCCCGGCGGGCCGGTCCTCGCGATCCACCCGCGCTCGGCCGAACCCGACGGCGTGGACGCCGACGCCGCCGGGACGGGCTGGGCCGCCGTCGTCGCGCTGCCCTGGGTACCCGGGTGGTCGCGGTCCGCCGACCCGTGGGCGGACGCCGCCGCGGTGCTCGGCCAGAAGACGCCGTCGGCCGCGGTACGCCGGTACGCCGAGGCGCTCGGCCGGATCGTCGACGCGCTGGTCGCGGGTGGCCGGCTCGACCGGTCGCTCGTCCCCCGGCACCGCGGGCAGCTGCGCCCGGTGCGCGGCGTCGTCCTCCGCACCGGATCGGGCCGGTGAACCGTGCGGGTACTCCTCGTGGCGCTGGCGACGGCTGCCGTCCTGCTGGCCGTGACGACCCCCGCGACGGCCGCCGAGCCCGCCGCCGACCTGGACTCGGCCGCGGTGCCGGAGGCCGCCCGGTCGCAGCTGGACCTGATCACCGAGCTGACCACGCAGAACTGCCCGGAGCTGCCGCCGGCGTGGGTGGTCGCGCAGGTGCAGACCGAGTCCGGGTGGGACGCGGACCTGCGTACCGGGACGGCAACCGGGCTGCTCCAGGTGTCCGAGCGGACCTGGGTGGCCGCCGGTGGCGCGCCGTGGCCGGACCCGGCGCTGACCGATCCGGCCGAGCACCTGCGCGTCGTCGTGCCGTGGCTGTGCGCGACGCTGCGGGCCGCGGCCGGCTATCTGGCGACCACGCCGAAGGACGTCACGGTCCTGGACGCGATGCTGGTGTGCCATCTCGCGGGCTGCCGCCGGGTGACCGGGTCGGAGTCCGGGGTGCCGGCGGCCGGCGAGGCGGACTGCTCGCAGGCCTGCTCGACGGCGATCCGCCGCTACCTCGACAGCGTGCACGACCTGGTGGGCCGGTACTCCGGTGCACCTCCCGCCGACGACCGGGAGGGCGCGGCCCCCGAGCAGCGTCCGGCCGATCCCGCGGCCGCCCCGGCACCGGCGTGGACCGGCGGTGCCACCGGGTGCGAACGGCCCGACCCGGTCCGGTCCGGCGGCTGCCTGACCGGTGCCGCCGAGCACGGCCTCGCCGCGGCGACCGCGGTCTTCGAGCCGGTCATCGACACCGTCGGCTGCTGGGACGAGCACGCCCAGAATCCCCGCTCGGACCATCCGAAGGGACGCGCATGCGACCTGTTCACCGGCCCGGCGGGCCGCTTCGCGAAGGACGGCGACCTCGACGAGGGCTGGCGCGTCGCGCGCTGGTTCGCCACAAACGCGGAGCCGTTGAAGGTGAAGTACCTGATCTGGCAGGGCCGCTACTGGGACCCGTCGGTCCGCGAGGACGGGACCGGCTGGGGCCGCCGGTACACCGGCGGCGGGGTGTACGACACGTCCGACCCGACCGGCGGTCACTTCGACCACATCCACGTGAGCTTCGCGGAGTGAGCCGATGAGACGCGCACTGCCGATGCTCGTGCTGGCGGCCGTCCTGGTCGTGCCGGTCGTGATCCTGGTGCCGGTGTTCCTGCCCGGCGACTCCGGGCCCGCCGTCCTGACCTCGGCGGACCGGGAGGCGATCGGCGATCCCGGGCTCGACCGCGGCGCGGACCCGGTGCCCCCGGCGGCGCTGCCGTCGGCCGCGGAGTCGGTCGCCAGGGCCTACCTGCGGGCGGCGCACGGCGGTGACCCCGGCGACGACGGTCGCAGCCGCCGCGACGCCGTCGCCTACGCCGCGCCGGGCAGCCCGGCCGCGCTCGGCGCGCCGGTGCTCGATCCCCCGGGACCCGGTGAGCGCCGGATCGCCGAGGTCGAGGCACTCGACCCGGCCGGGACGGCCACCGGCGGCGACCGGACGGCGTTCGTCGCGCAGGTGCGCACGACGACCGCAGCCCCCGGGGCGGCGCCGCGCACCGAACGGTGGCGGACCCGGCTCGTCCTGCACCGCGGGATCGACGGCCGCTGGGCGGTGGCCGCCGACACCCCGATCACCACGGACACGCCCGACGTGAACGACTGACCTCGAGGAGCAGGGCGATGACCGCCGACGAGCTGGAAGAACTGATCAAGAGACTGGTGACCCAGGGGGTGACCGTGCTGATGTTCACGCTCGGCCCCGCCGGGGAGGTCCTCGGCGTCACCCCGGGCGACGAGCCGGCGGCGGGCGTCTCCAACGCCCAGGACGCCGCGCGCGACCGGCCACCGCTGGAGCTGGGCGCCGACGGGGAGGTCTGCGTCGATCCCGGCGGGTCCGGGTCGCGGTCCGGCGGCACGGGCTCCGGGGACACCGGGAGCGGGAGCCGCCCGGGGACCGGCCCGGGCGGCAGCGCCGACGGCACCGGCTCCGGTCCACGCGACACCGGCGACACCGGGAGCGACCGCCCCGGCACCGATCCGGACGCGGGATCCGGCGGCGGGAGCGGCTCCGACTCCGGCTCCGACTCCGACTCCGACTCCGACTCCGACTCCGACTCCGGCTCCGGCTCCGGCTCCAGCGACGATTCCGACGGCCGGTCCGGTGCGAACGGTGACTCCGACAGCGGGTCCGACTCGGACTCCGACTCCGGCTCGGGATCGGACTCCGGCTCGGGATCGGACTCCGGCTCGGGATCGGACTCGGGCTCCGGTTCGGGATCCGACGCCGACAACCGCTCCGGCTCCGGCAGCGACACCGGATCCGACAGCGACACCGGATCCGGCGGTGACCCCGCCCCGGGACCGGGGACCGGCCGAGACACCGGGACCGACGCGGGCTCCGGCTCCGAGGACATCTCGCGCCGCGGCACCGACCCGGGTGGTCCGGGCACGGACAGCGGCTCCCCCTCGACCGGCGGGTCCACCGGCACCGGCTGCCCGCCGGACGGGACCCGGAGCACCCCGTCCGACGGCGGCACCACCGGCGGCGACACCTCCCGCGACGGCAGTGACCGGTCCGGGGACTCCGGCTCCGGGGACTCCGGCCGCTCGGGAGGCTCCGGCTCCGGGGACTCCGGCACCTCAGGTGGCTCGGGCGACTCCCCGACCGCAGGCGGCGCACCCTCCGGGGACGGCAGCACGGCGGGCACGGGCGGCGGGGACGCCGAGGGCACCACCGCGGCGGCCACGCTGGGCTGGGGCGAGCCCGTCCGCGCGGACGACTTCACCGGCGACCTGTCCGGATGGAACCTCTACGACGGCGCGGGGCACGCCGGCAACGGCCGCCGCACCCCGGACGCTGCCAGCGTGCAGGACGGGATCCTCACCATCACCGGCGACTCCGAGGGCAACACCGCCGGCATGGCCTGGACCGAGGGCAGCCAGCAGTACGGACGCTGGGAGGGCCGGGTGCGGGCACCCGCGTCGGACCCGTCGTACAACGCCCTGCTGCTGCTGTGGCCGACCGCGGAGAACTTCCCCGAGGGCGGCGAGATCGACTTCATGGAGATGATGGACGAGTCCCGGCAGGAGACGAACATCTTCGTCCACTACGGCGCGGACAACTCCCAGGTGCAGGGCTCGGTCCAGATCGACGCCACCGAGTGGCACAACTGGGCCGTGGAGTGGACCCCGGACCGGATCACCGCCTACGTCGACGGCGAGCAGTGGTGGGAGACCACCGAGCAGAAGGTGCAGCCGCCCGGCCCGATGCACCTCGCCATCCAGCTGGACTGGTTCCCCAAGGGCGGTGACGTGCAGGAGTCGCGGATGGAGGTGGACTGGGTCCGCCAGTACGCCGCGGACGGCGGGGGCGGCGGCACGAACAACTGAACCCGGACGGGTGAGCCTCTCAGAGAGTGTTTGAGAAGATCATGTTGAGGGTGTGACTACGTACTTCTGCTGGCGTCGGGCGGGTTCGCCACGGGCGATGCGGCGGGTGATGGTGTTGATCGCCGCCCAGCGGATCATGGCCTCGGACACTGCGGGGTGGCGTTCGTAGTCGCGGGCCAGGCGGCGGTGTGCGGTGACCCAGGCCAGGGTCCGCTCGACCACCCACCGCCGCGGGAGGACGGCGAATCCGCGCTGCTCAGGCGGTTTGCGCACGATCTCGACGCTGGTGTGCAGGATCGTGGTCGCCCAGTCCAGCAGGCGCCCGGCGAACCCGGCGTCGGCGTAGACGAACCGCACCCTCGTGCGCAGGTAGAGGTCGAGCAGGATCGACTTGGCGCCATCGCGGTCCTGCACCGACGCCGAGCACACCATCGTGGTCAGCAGCAGGCCGAGGGTGTCGGTCACGATGAACCGCTTCCGACCGTTGATCTTCTTCCCGGCGTCATAGCCGCGGGTGTCCCGCCCGACCGTGTCAGCGCCCCTCACCGACTGCGAGTCGATGATCCCCGCGCTGGGTTCGGGGTCGCGGCCCTCATCAGCGCGTAGCTGACGGCGCACGATCGGGAGGATCTGCTCGGTGACCCTCTGCTGCTCCCACCGGTTGAAGTACCAGTACACCGTCTGCCACGGCGGGAAATCCACTGGTAGAGCCCGCCACGCGCACCCGGCGCGCACGACGTAGAGGATCGCATCCACCACATCACGGCGCGCGTGCTTCTCCGGCCGGCCTCCCGCCCCCGCCGCTGGCAGCAGCGGCTCGATCAACGCCCACTGCTCATCGCTGGTGTCCGAGGGGTACCGCCGCCTACGCCGAGCCACTCCTCCACGATGGACCACACCCGGACGCATCCAGCGCAGACACGCCGACCCTTCTCAAACACGCTCTCAGCGCACCCACAGCAGCCCCTTCCTAGCGTGCCCTCCAGGCAATCGCGGGACGAGGAGGACGGGCGTGCAGCAGGAGGATCCGGAGCCGGGGCGGGACGACGTTCCCGACGACCCGGAGGCTCCGGCCCGCCGCCGCTGGCCGACCGTCCTCGGTGCGATCGCCGCGGTCGGCGCGCTCGCCGGCATCGTCGCCGTCGCGGCGAACGTGGACCTGCTCGGCACGTCGCAGCCCCCGCCCGCGCCGCGGTCGGCACCGCCACCCGGCGGCATGCACGAGCAGGAGCGGCCCGGCCAGATCAGCGAGCTGGACCCGGCGTCGCGGTCGGACTCCGAGGCCGCCGTCCGCAACGGCTGGCAGCTCGCCGCGAACGACGAGTTCGACGGCGCGGCCCTCGACCGCTCGAAGTGGAGCCCCTACACCGGGGAGACCACCGGCGGGATCGGGCGGCACCGCGCCGAGAACATCGCGGTCCGCGACGGCCAGCTCGTCCTCACCAGCCGCGGCCGCACCTCCGCCGGGCTGGCCTGGCGGGGCGGTCAGCAGTACGGCCGCTGGGAGATGCGGGCCAAGACCAACCCGGGCACCGGGTACGGCGACGTCGCGCTGCTCTGGCCGGACGCCGAGGACTGGCCCGAGGGCGGCGAGCTGAACTTCATGGAGATCCCGAAGGGCGACCGCTCGGAGACCCACACGATCGTCCACTACGGCGAGGACAACAGCCAGGTCGGCCAGACGATCCGCGGCGACTTCACGCAGTGGCACAACTACGCCGTCGAGTGGCTGGCGGACCGGGTCGTGTTCTACATCGACGGCCGGGAGGTCTTCCGGACCACCGATCCGGAGCAGATCCCGCCGCGCCCGATGCACCTGGCCATGCAGCAGGACATCGGCCCCTACGGCGACGACTGGATCCCGCCGCTCGACGCGAGCTCGCCGGAGACACTCGACTTCCAGGTGGACTGGGTGCGGATCTACGCACCCTGACGAGAACGGATCATCGGCTCCCGCTCGGCGGCGGGGCCGGTGTGACTGGGGATAGAAGGAGGCCCCGGCTCCACTGGGGAGCCGGGGCCTTCTCCTGTCCCGAACTGACGCGCCGCTCCCACCACGAAGCGACACCCAGAAGTTAGCGCAGCCTTGCCTTACTTGGCAAGCCCTGCCGGGTCAGCCGATCAGTTCCCGCAACGGTCCCACACCGAAGTAGGCCACGAACAGCACCGCGACCACCCACATCAGCGGGTGCACCTGCCGTGCCCGCCCGGTCGCGGCGGACAGCGCGACGTAGCTGATGAACCCGGCGCCGATGCCGTTCGCGATCGAGTACGTGAACGGCATGACGACCACGGTGAGGAACACCGGGATCGCCGTCCGCAGCTCGTCCAGCGCCACCGTGGTGATCTGCCGGAACATCAGCGCCCCGACGACGACCAGCGCCGGGGCCGCGGCCTCCACCGGCACGATCGCGTAGAGCGGCGTGAAGAACATCGCGAGCAGGAACAGGACGCCGGTCAGCACGTTCGCCAGCCCGGTCCGGGCGCCCTCGGCGATACCCGCCGCGGACTCCACGAACAGCGTGTTCGACGACGCCGACCCGGCACCACCGGCGACCGCACCCGCGCCCTCGACGACCAGCGCCCGCCCGACGTTGGGGAGCTTGCCGTCGGCGTCGGCCAGACCCGCCTGCCTGCCGAGGCCGGTCAGCGTCCCCATGGCGTCGAAGAAGTTCGCCAGCACCAGGGTGAAGATCAGCAGGACCACGGTGATGATGTCCAGCCGGGTGAACGCACCGAACGAGACCTGGCCGACCAGGGACAGGTCCGGCAGCCCGACGACCTGATCGGGCAGCGCCGGGACGGCCAGCGACCAGCCCTTCGGGTTGTCCGGCCCGGCCGGCCCGGCGCCCACGATCGCCTCCACCACGATCGCGACGACGGTGTTGATCACGACGCCGATCAGGATCCCGGCCCGGACCCCGCGGGCGACGAGCACGCCGACGACCACCAGCCCGAGCACGAACACGAACGTCGGCCAGGACGCGATCGAGCCGTCGATGCCGAGCCCGACCGGGACGGTGGTGTTCGCCGCGTCCGGAAGCCGGCGCACGAACCCGGAGTCGACCAGCCCGATCATCGCGATGAACGCCCCGATGCCGACCGCGATCGCCGTCTTCAGCTCCGTGGGGACGGCGTTGAACACCGCCGTCCGGAACCCGGTGACCGCGAGCAGCACGATGATCAGGCCGTCGATGACGACCAGGCCCATCGCCTCCGGCCAGGTCATCATCGGCGCGATGGTCACCGCGAGCAGGGTGTTGATCCCGAGCCCGGTGGCGATCGCGAACGGGTAGTTCGCGAGCACCCCGAACAGGATCGTCATCACGCCCGCGACCAGCGCCGTCACCGCGGCGACCTGGGCGACCGGCAGGATGCCGCCGAGTGCGTCGGTCTTGGCCGACGGATCGCCGGGCGCGATGCTGCCGAGGATCAGCGGGTTCAGGACGATGATGTAGGCCATCGCCATGAACGTGACGAGTCCGCCGCGCAGCTCACGGGGGACGGTGGACCCGCGCTCGGACACGCGGAACAGGCGCTCGATCACGGCGACACACTAGACACAGTGCAACGGTTCCGGGCTGCTGGCGCGCAACGTCTACGCTACGGATCCGTGACCGCACCGGAGCCCGGCGACCCCCCGCCCCCGCCGCCGTTGCCGCAGCGGTTCTACGAGTCCCCGCCGGTGATCCTCGGCGGCATGCTGCTGTGGGCGCTGGCCATCGCGATCCTGCTGCTGGTGTGGCTGCTGGGCGGGCCGTGGCTGTCGGGCTGGTTCTGGACGTGCGTCGCCGGGCTGGGCGTCGGCCTGTTCGGCGCCACCGTCTTCACCGTGCAGCGCGCGGCGTCCCGGCGCGGGGACCGCTCCGCCCAGCGCGACGTGCGCTGATCGCCGGGGAGCGCCCCGCCTAGGCTCGGGTCATGAGTTCCGACCGTCCCACCGCCGTCGTCACCGGGGCCTCCTCCGGGATCGGCGCCGCCACCGCCCGCCGGCTCGGCGCCGCGGGCTTCCACGTCGTGCTCGGTGCCCGCCGGGTCGAACGCTGCGCCGCGATCGCCGAGGAGATCGACGGGACCGCGCTGCCGCTCGACGTCACCGACCCGGACTCGGTGCGCGCCTTCGGCGAGGCCGTCGACGGGGCGCGGGTGCTGGTCAACAACGCCGGCGGGGCGAAGGGGCTGGCGAGCGTCGAGCACGCCGACGAGCAGGAGTGGCGCTGGATGTGGGAGACCAACGTGGTGGGGACGCTGCGGATCACCCAGGCGTTCCTGCCCAAGCTGCGGGCCTCGGGCGACGGCCACGTCATCACCGTGACCTCGATCGCGGCCCAGGACTTCTACGACAACGGCGCCGGCTACACCGGCGCCAAGCACGCCCAGGCGATGCTGCACCGCACGCTGCGCGGGGAGCTGCTCGGCGAGCCGATCCGGGTCACCGAGATCCTCCCCGGCATGGTCGAGACCGAGTTCTCCGAGGTGCGCTTCGACGGCGACACCGAGAAGGCCGCCGCGGTGTACGCGGGCCTGACCCCGCTGACCGCCGACGACGTCGCCGAGACGATCGTGTTCGCCGCGACCCGGCCGTCGCACGTCAACCTGGACCAGATCGTGCTGAAGCCGCGGGACCAGGCCTCCGGCACCCGCCGGCACCGGCGCACCTGAGTCAGAGGGTCTCCTCCGAGCGGCGGTGTTCCTCGGCGGCGTCGGCCGGCTCGTCGCCGTCGAGGGCGCCGGCGATCCGTTCCTCGGACTCGGCGAGGATCTCCTCCGCACCGGGGCGGGTCCCCTGCTCCTCCGGGAGCGGGGTGGCGCGGCTCTGCGCGCGTTCGGCGGGCACGTCGGGGTTCTCGGGAGCGGTCATGATCGCGGGTACCCGCTACGGCAGCGCGGACAACCTCTGCCACTCGTCCCACGGGACCGTCCAGTCCCAGAGGTCGCCGTCGGACGGCGAGAGCTGCACCGGGGTGCCGGTGACCTCGACCGGGTCGCCGTAGAGCACGGTGTCGTAGTAGGCCTTCGCGTCGGCCTCGGACAGGTTGACGCAGCCGTGGGTCACGTTCGCGCTGCCCTGCGCCGACGCCGAGGCCGGGTTCGCGTGGATGAACTCACCGTTGTTGCTCATCCGCACGGCCCACTTCTCGACGACGTCGTAGCCGTACTGCTGCGAGGTCATCCGCTTGTCGGTGAACTTCTCGGTGACGACGTGGATCCCGGACCGGGTGTTGCGCTCCGGGTCGTCGGCCAGCCCGTAGCTGGCCGGGTAGTTCGCGATCTCCCGGCCGTCCCGCTCGACGACCATCCGGTGTGATCCCGCGTCGGCCTTCACCACCTGGGCCCGGCCGATCGCGAACGACGTCGACAGGTCGGCCGCGCCGTAGTCCCCGTCGCCGTAGGCGACGCCCTTCAGCGGGGCCTCCACCCGGACCTCGGTACCGGCCGGCCAGTACTCCTTCGGCCGCCAGTGCACCCGGGACCCGCCGCCCTCGTCCGGCAGCCAGCCCCAGGCGCCCTCGACCCGGGTCGAGGTGGTGACCGTCAGCGCCCGCTCGACGGCGGCCCGGCCGGCCACGTGCCGGGCGAATTGGATCTCGATCGGGGCGGCGACGCCGACGGTCCGGTCGTCACCGATGTTGAGGGTGCCCCGCACCGTGTGCGCCGGCTCCAGCGTCCCGACGGTGCCCTGCACCGGCGCCGAGCCGCCCGGGCCCGCCGCGGTGCCGTGCCAGGTGTAGACGGTCGCGTAGTCGAGCTTCCCGCTGCTGGTCCAGGTCGTGCGGTCCGGGGAGAGCCCGCCCGGGACCGGCTCCCCGCCGGGGCCGGTCAGCGTGACGCCGTCGAGCGTGCCACCGGCCACCCGCACCGAGACCGGACCGGCCGGGTTCACCGCGGTGGCGTTCGCGGCCGGCTGGTAGCTGAGCTGCGGACCGGCCGGCGGTGGCGCGGCCCGGGGCCCGTCCTGCGCCGGAGTCGCGGCGATCGCGACGGCCCCGGCGACACCCAGCGCGGCGAGCAGCGCCACGACCACGATCAGCACTCGGCGCACGGCCCGTCCCCCCGACTCGCTTGCGTCCCGCAACCGACGGTACGCCGGATGCCGCGCCCGGGGTTCGGCCCGGAGGGTGATCGAAGGTCGTCCGGAAGTGGGTCCGCAGCCGGTTCAGAGGGTGCAGCCCACCAGGACCGGCTCCGCGGTCAGCTCGACGCCGAACCGGCCGGCGACCCCGTCGCGCACCTGGGCGGCCAGCGCCAGCAGGTCCGCGGTGGTCCCGCCCCCGCGGTGGGTCAGCGCCAGCACGTGCCGCGACGACAGCGCCACCCGGCCACCGGGACCGGCGAACCCACGGGTGAACCCGGCCTGCTGGATCAGTCCGGCCGCCGACAGCTTGACCCGGCCGTCCCCGGCCGGCCAGGCGGCGAGCCCGTCGACCACCGGGGCGTCGGCGACCGGCAGCACCGGGTTGGTGAAGAACGAGCCCGCCGACCAGGTGTCGTGGTCGTCCGGGTCGAGCACCATGCCCTTGCCGCGGCGCAGCGCCAGCACCGCGTCCCGCACGACCGCAGGCTCCGTGCGCGAGTCCGGCTCGACGCCCAGGGTCCGGGCCAGCTCGGCGTAGCGGACCGGGGCGGAGCGGCCGTCGGCCCGCAGCGCGAACCGGACCCGCAGGACGACGGCGTCGTCGGTGCCCTTCAGGACGCTCGTCCGGTAGGCCAGGCCCAGCTCGGCGGCCGGGACCCGGGTGCGGACGGTGCGGGTGCGGCGGTCGTAGAGATCGACGTCGACGAGCAGGTCGGCGACCTCCACCCCGTAGGCGCCGACGTTCTGCACCGGTGTCGCGCCGGTCCGGCCGGGGATCCCCGACAGGCACTCCAGCCCGCCGAGCCCCTCGGCCACCGTGGCCGCGACGACGTCGTCCCAGTCCTCGCCGGCCTCCACCGTGACCAGCACGGAGTCCCCGGCGCGCTCGTAGGCGACGCCGCGCCCGGCGAGCAGGACGGCGGTGCCGTCGAACCCGGTGTCGGCGACGACGAGGTTCGAGCCCCCGCCCACGAGCAGCACGCGCTCACCGGCCGCGTCGGCGCCCCCGACCGCGTCCACCACCTCGGCGGATCCCTCGGCACGCACGATCCGGGCAGCCGGGCCACCGAGGCGCAGCGTGGTGTGCGCACTCAGCCGGGGATCGGTCGTGGTCGTTCCGGGGAAGCTCACGGGTGAACGGTAACCTGCGCCCATGCCCCGCTCGATCGACTACCGCGCCACCTCCGCGCACCCGGCGTCGAAGGTGTACGCGGCGATGGTGGACCGTGACCTGCTCGACGAGCAGCTGCGGCACCTGGGCGGTCCGGGCGCCGGCGTCACCGCGTACGAGGCGACCGCGGACGGCGTCCGCTACACCCTGCGGCACGGGATCCCGTCCGAGCACCTGCCGTCGATCGTGACGTCGTTCGTCCCCGGCGGGAACCTCGTGATCGACCGCGCCGAGCAGTGGCGGGCCGGCGGCGACGGCGTCTACGACGGCACGGGCTCGGTCACCGTCGTCGGCACCCCGGCCACGGCCCGCTCGGTGATGCGGGTCGCCGACGTCGGCACCGGTGGCAGCGAGATCCGGATCCGGGCCGAGGTCACCGTCAAGGTCCCGCTGGTCGGCTCCCGGATCGAGCAGGCGGTCGCCGGTCAGATCGAGCAGCTGCTGGCCGCCGAGACGGAGTTCACCCTGGCCCGGGTGTCGTGAACCGCCGCTACGTCATCACGCTGTCCTGCCCGGACCGCACCGGGATCGTCGCCCGCATCTCGGCGTTCCTCGCCGATCTGGGTGCCTCGATCACCGAGGCGGCCTACCACGCCGACACCGACGCGGGGGTCTTCTGCACCCGCCAGGTCGTCGACGCCGGGTCGGTGCCGTGCGATGTCGACGAGCTCCGCGAGCGGTTCGCGCCGGTCGCCGAGGAGCTGGGCGGCGCGCACCGGATCTCCGACACCGGCGAGCGCAAGCGGGCCGTGCTGCTGGTGACGAAGGACCAGCACTGCCTGCACGACCTGCTCGGCCGGGTCTGGGCCGACGAGCTCCCGGTCGAGATCACCCGGGTGATCGGCAACCACGAGTCGCTCGGCGGGATCGTCACCGCGCACGGCCTGCCGTTCCACCACGTGCCGTTCCCGCGGCCGGGCGACCCGTTCCGCGAGCAGGCCAAGGTCACGGCGTTCGAACGGATCCGCGAGCTGGTCGACGCCGACGAGCCGGACGCGATCGTGCTGGCCCGCTTCATGCAGGTGCTGCCGGCCCACCTGTGCGAGGCGTGGGCCGGGCGCGCGATCAACATCCACCACAGCTTCCTGCCGTCGTTCGCCGGGGCCCGTCCGTACCACCAGGCGCACCGGCGCGGCGTCAAGCTGATCGGCGCGACCTGCCACTACGCCACCGCCGACCTCGACGCCGGCCCGATCATCGAGCAGGACGTCACCCGGGTCGACCACGGGGACACCGCGGCCGACATGATCCGGCGCGGCCGCGACATCGAGCGTCTGGTCCTGGCCAGGGGCCTGCGGTGGCACCTGGAGGACCGGGTGCTGGTCCACGACGGCCGGACGATCGTCTTCCGCTGACCGCCCGGCCCGCACGGCGGGACGGCACCGCTACGACGCCGCTCCGTCGATCACCGCCGACGGCCGGTCACCACTCGGCGAGGCTGCCGTCGGCGTGCCGCCAGACCGGGTTGCGCCACCGGTGCCCGTCCTCCGCGGCCCGGCGCACCGCGGCCTCGTCGATCTCGATGCCGAGGCCCGGGCCGGTGAGCCGCCCGACGTTCCCGGCGTCGTCGAGCGCGAACACCCCGGGATCGAGCAGGTGGTCGAGGGTGTCCCCGCCGACGTTGTAGTGGATGCCCAGGCTGGTCTCCTGGATCAGCGCGTTCGGTGCGGCCAGGTCGAGCTGCAGGCAGGCGGCCAGCGCGATCGGCCCGAGCGGGCAGTGCGGCGCCACCGCGACGCCGTGCGTCTCCGCGGCCGCCGCGATCCGCCGCGACTCGGAGATCCCGCCCGCGTGCGAGAGGTCCGGCTGGGCGATCGCGATCCCCGACCGCAGCACCGGCGCGAAGTCCCAGCGGGAGAACAGACGCTCGCCGGTCGCGATCGGGATCGTCGTCGAGTCGCAGATCCGGGCCAGCTCCCCGGACAGCTCCGGGACCACCGGCTCCTCGACGAACATCGGGTGCAGCGGCTCCAGCTCCCGGCACAGCACCCGGGCCAGCGCCGGGGAGACCCGGCCGTGGAAGTCGACCGCGACGTCGCGGTCCGGGCCGAGCACCTCGCGGACCGCGGCCACCCGCTCGACGACCTCGCGCACCTCGGACACCGACTCGACCGGCCGCATCCGGCCACCGGCGTTCATCTTGACGGCGGTGTACCCCGCGGCCACCCGGGCCGCCGCGGCCTCGCCGACCTCCGACGGGTCGTCGCCGCCGATCCAGCCGTACATCCGCACCCGGTCCCGGACGGCGCCGCCCAGCAGGTCGTGCACCGGGACACCGAGCGCCTTGCCACGCACGTCCCACAGCGCCTGGTCGATGCCGCTGACCGCGCTGGAGAAGACCGGTCCGCCCCGGTAGAACGCGCCGCGGGTCATGACCTGCCACAGGTCCTCGATCCGGGTCGCGTCCGCCCCGATCACGACGTCGGCCAGCTCCTCGACGGCCGCGACGACCGTGTGCGCCCGCCCCTCCACCACCGGCTCGCCCCAGCCGACGAGACCGTCGTCGGTCTCCAGCCGCAGGAACACCCACCGGGGTGCCACCAGGAACGTCTCCAGCCGGGCGATCCGCATCGATCCTCCTCGGGCCGCCCGCGGCGACCGCTCGCCTTCTTCTCCGCGTCGCGCAGGCCGGTCCGCCGGCCCGCACCCGGGACGCTAGCTGCCACACCCAGTCTCTTGCAATATTCGCATCATCATTGCAAATAACGCAGACCGCCGAAGGCCCAGCCGTCATCCCGGCGCTCTGTTGCTCCCCGCGCCCGCCGCAGGGGACAGCGGGGATGCGGCGCACCGGAGCGGGGCGCGATCGGTGTACGGGTGCGCGGCCCGAGGCAAGGAGGGGACGACGCAAGCGGAACCCGGCGCGTGCGCACGGGACGAGGCCCGCGGGAGCCGTGCGACCCGGATGGCCGGTGCCGAGATGTACGTGAGCGGGCTCCGAAGCCGTGCACGGCCCGCTGCACTGCATCTCGGCACGACGAGCCGCGGGATGACCCCGGCGAGCGGCCCCACCCCGCCCCGCAGCCCCCGACACCCGGCCCTCGTGCCGCACCCCGGCCCTCGTGCACCGTTCTCCAGTGCGCCGCACCCTTCGCGCGGGGCCCGGCACGCTGTGCAGAGGTGCACGAGCTGATCAGGGGTGCGCCGGGTGGTCGCTGTCCGCCGGGCCCGCCCACTCGCCTCGGGCACCGGACCCGGGCCGGGGTGCCCGTCCCCCGCACCCCGGCGCGGCGTGTCGCGCCCCACGCGCGGAGCGCGACACGCGGATCCGCGACGCTGCGCCGTGGCCGGAGTGCGGCGGCAGGCGGGGCGCAGCGGGCCAGGATGCGGCGAGCAGGGCGGGGCCGCAGCGAAGCAGGAGCGGGTCACACGACGGCGCCCGCCCCGCGGAGTGCGGGACGGGCGCCGGATCGTGGACGGTCAGGCCGCGTGCTCGACCGCCGGCTCCAGGGCGATCTCCAGCACCTCGGCCACGTCGGCGACCGGGTGCACCCGCAGCTCACCGCGCACCGACTCCGGGACGTCGTCCAGGTCGGGCTCGTTGCGCTTCGGGATGATCACGTCGGTCAGCCCGGCCCGGTGCGCGGCGAGCAGCTTCTGCTTCACCCCGCCGATCGGCAGGACCTTGCCCTGCAGGGTCACCTCACCGGTCATACCGACACTCGACCGCACCGGACGCCCGGACGCGAGCGACGCCAGCGCCGTCGTCATCGTGACGCCGGCGGACGGGCCGTCCTTCGGCACCGCACCGGCCGGGACGTGCACGTGCAGCTTGTGCTGCGCGAGGTCCCCGGCGAGGCCCTTGGACCGCAGGTAGGACAGGGCGATCGAGACGGACTCGGTCATCACCTCACCCAGCTGCCCGGTGATCTGCAGGCCGGGCTCGCCGTCCATCGAGGTGGCCTCGATGAACAGCACGTCCCCGCCGGTGCCGGTCACCGCCAGCCCGGTCGCCACGCCCGGCACCGAGGTCCGCTCGGCCGGCTCCGGGGTGAACCGCGGCCGCCCCAGGTAGGTGACCAGTGCGTCGGCGTCGACGTGCACCGGCCGCCCGGCACCGGACCCGTCCGAGGAGTCCAGCTGCACGGCGACCTTCCGCAGGACCTTCGCCAGGCCCCGCTCCAGCTGCCGCACCCCGGCCTCGCGGGTGTACTCGGCGGCGATCATCGACAGCGCGACGTCGGTGAACTCGACGTCGCCGTCGTCCAGACCGGCCGTCCCGATCTGCCGCGGGAGCAGGTGGTCCCGGGCGATCGCGACCTTCTCCGGCTCGGTGTAGCCGTCGAGCGTGACGACCTCCATCCGGTCCGCGAGCGGGCCGGGGATCTGAGACGGGTCGTTCGCGGTGGCGAGGAACAGCACGTTCGACAGGTCGAGATCGACCTCGAGGTAGTGGTCGCGGAACGTGTGGTTCTGCGCCGGGTCGAGGACCTCCAGCAGCGCCGCGGTCGGGTCGCCTCGGAAGTCCGAGCCGACCTTGTCGATCTCGTCGAGCAGCACGACCGGGTTCATCGACCCGGCCTCGCGGATCGCCCGGACGATGCGGCCGGGCAGCGCGCCGACGTAGGTGCGCCGGTGCCCGCGGATCTCCGCCTCGTCCTGGACGCCGCCGAGCGCCACCCGGACGAACTTCCGGCCCAGCGACCGTGCGACCGACTCGCCCAGCGACGTCTTGCCGACACCGGGCGGGCCGACCAGCGACAGCACCGCGCCGGAACCGCGGCCGCCGATCGTGTCGGTACCCCGGCGGTTGCGCCGGGCCCGGACGGCCAGGAACTCGATCAGGCGCTCCTTGACGTCGTCGAGGCCCGCGTGGTCGGAGTCCAGGATGCGGCGGGCCTCCACCAGGTCCGAGGAGTCCTCGGTGGTGTCGTTCCACGGCAGGTCGAGGACGGTGTCGAGCCAGGTCCGGATCCAGCCGGACTCCGGGCTCTGGTCCGACGCCCGTTCCAGCTTCCCGACCTCGGTCAGCGCCGCGGAGCGGACGTGCTCGGGGCAGGTCGGCCGCCTCGACCCGGGCCCGGTAGTCGGCCTCGCCGTCCGGGTCGTCCTCGCCCAGCTCCTTGCGGATCGCGGAGAGCTGCTGGCGCAGCAGGAACTCGCGCTGCTGCTTCTCCATGCCCTCGCGGACGTCGTTCGAGATCTTCTCGCTGACCTCCTGCTCCGCGACGTGCTCCCTGGTCCACTCCAGGAGCTTCTCCAGGCGTGCGGTCAGGTCGGTCTCGGCGAGCAGCTCGGCCTTGTGCGCGACGTCCAGCCAGGACGCCCATCCGGCCAGGTCGGCGAGCTGGCCCGGGTCGGTGGTCTGCTGCACGGAGTCGATGACCTGCCAGGCGCCCCGCTGCTGCAGGATGCCGACGACGAGCGCCTTGTACTCCGTCGCCAGCTCCCGGACGCGACCGGTGGGCTCGCCGTCAGCGACCGGCTCGGCCTGCACCCACAGCGCGGAGCCGGGGCCGGAGACGCCGGTCCCGATCCGGGCACGGCGCTCGCCGCGGACCACCGCGGCCTGTTCCCCGCCGGGGAGCCGGCCGATCTGTTCCAGGACGGCGACGACGCCGATCGCGCCGTAGCGGCCGTCGATCCGGGGGACGACGAGCACCCGTCTGCCGTCGTCGTCGTCACCGTTCTCGTTCGATCCGGTGGTGGCGGCGTCCACCGCCGCGCGGGTGTCGGGGGCGTCGAGCCGGACCGGCACCACCATGCCGGGCAGGACAACGGTGTCGTCGAGGGGCAGGACCGGGAGCGTCAGCACGTCACTCATGTCCGCTCCAACCGCCGGACACCACCGCTGCTTCCCGGAGTTGAGCCGTGTCCGCTCAGGGCGAACGGGTCAGCGCGCGAGGCCCTCGACGACGGTCGCGTTCGGCAGCGCGGCGAGCAGGTCGCCGGGCACCGCGAGCTTGCCGGCCCGCAGGCCACTGCCGACGACGACCGCGTCGGCCGAGGCGACGTCCGGCGCGATCCAGAGCGGCCAGTCCGCGGGCAGCCCGATCGGCGTGATCCCGCCGTAGGCCATCCCGGTCAGCCCGACGGCGTCGTCCATCGGGGCGAAGGAGATCTTGCGGGCGTCGAGCCGCTTCTTCACGACACCGTTCACGTCGACCCGCGTCGTGGCGAGCGCGACGCAGGCCGCGTAGCGGACCTCGCCCGCCCGCTTCCCGGCGACCACGACGCAGTTCGCCGCCCGCTCCGGCGGCGAGGAGTACGCCGCGCAGAAGGCCGCGGTGTCCGCGAGGTCCGGGTCGATCTCGGCGACCCCGACCCGCTCGGCGTCGAGTTCCTTCAGCGCGACGGCGACCGGATCGGCGAGCAGGTCCGGCCGTTCCAGTGCGGGGACGACGTCGAGCGTGCCGAGCACGGCCCAGCTCACCAGCGGGGTCCCCCGTCCTGGACCTCCACCACGGCCGGTTTCACGTCGACGAGGTAGACCAGCACGGCGACCATCGCGGCGAGCCAGAACATCGCACCGCCGTACATCGGACCCTGGGTGATGACGAGCAGCACCAGCCCGACGCCGGTGATCCCCAGCCAGGCGTTCTTGCTCAGCTTCCCGGCCGCGGTGAACGCGTCGGCGCGCTGGCGCAGTGCGTGCAGGAACGCGTAGCCGCCCACCGGGAGCGCGAGGATCCAGATCGCACGAATGATGTAGAAATCGAGGTCGGCCAGCAGCTCCACGAGGCCAGGGTACGGGCCGCGGCACCCGCGGTCACGCGCGCCGTCGACGCCGTGCCCGCCGGTCACGACGGATGCCCCGGCGGCTCGGGCCGTCGGGGCATCCGTCAGGGGGCCGGGCGGTATGCCCGGCCGGGTGTCACTTGGTGGTGCCGTTGCCCGCGGCGCGGCGGGTGGCCGGCTTGCGGGTCGCGGCGGTGCGCGCACCGGTCGCGGTCTTCGGGTCGGTCTTGGCGGCCGCCTTGCGGGTGGTGGACCGCGCGGTCGACGCGGCCTCGTCACCGGCCTCGGTGATCGCCTCGGCGGCGTCCTGGGACGCCTCGGTCACGGCCTCGGCGGCCTTGCCGGCGGCCGACTGGGTGCGCCGGGCGACCTTCTCACCGGCCGAGCGGGTCTGCGTGGTGATCGTGCCGAGCGCGGAGGTCGCGGCCTCGTGGGTCTCGTCCACGAACCCGTCGACCCGGGCGTCGAGCTTCTCGGTCAGGTCCTCGACGGTGTCGATGGCCTGCTTGACCTGCGGCTGCTTGCGCAGCCGGCCCCAGGCCTTCTCACCGCGCTGCGCGAAGCCGACGTACACGCCCTCGACCTCGGAGCGGAACTCCTCGATCTGCTTGCGCACGTTCTCCGAGGCCAGCTTGCCGCGCAGCTCCTTGAGCTCCTCCGGGAGCTCCTGCACGCGGACCTGGACCTCGCCGGCGCGCTTGGACGCGGTGGCGCGGGCGTCGGTGACGGCCCGGCTCACGGTGCTGTAGGCCAGGTCGCCGGCGCCGAGCACCGCCAGCAGCGGGGTCCGGACGATCTCGGCCTGCTCGGCGGTCTGCTCGCGCAGCTTCTTCACGTCGGCACTGGTCGGGAGGTTCACGGCCATGGTGATCACGTCCTCGTCTGGTCGAATGTCTGGGTGGTGTCGGTAGCGCTGACAGGGAGGCCGTTCTCCCGGCGGAACGATTCGTACACGTCGAGCAGCACGCGCTTCTGCCGCTCGGTGAGCGTCGGGTCGGTGAGGACCGCGTCGGTGACCCGGCCCGCGGGGCGCTCCTCGAGGATCCCGGCGCGGACGTAGAGCGCCTCGGCCGAGATCCGCAGGCCCTTGGCGATCTGCTGCAGGATCTCCGCGGACGGCTTGCGCAGTCCGCGTTCGACCTGGCTCAGGTACGGGTTGCTCACCCCCGCCGAGCGGGCCAGCTGCCGCATCGAGACCTGGGCGGCCTCCCGCTGGGTGCGGATGTAGGACCCGATGTCCTCCACCGCGTGCCCGACGGCCTGCTGGGCCTGTCCGACGACCTGGCCGACGTGCTCGACCGCGGCCTGACCGACCCGTTCCGCGGAGTCGGCGGGCGCCCGGTCACCGTCGCCGCGCCTGGGCTGGGTGGCCATTCGCCGCACCTTCCGGTTCGATCCGTCTCCGTACTGACGTCACCGACCGTACGCACGGGTGCTAACTCTTGCAAGCACAGTGCTAGCGCTGGTCACGTGGCGTGCGCCACGTTCGTCACCGGCGGGTGACGCGGGTGTGTCAGCCGACGAGCAGCTCGCCGACGGTGTGGATCACCAGCCCGGCCAGGGCCCCGACGACGGTGCCGTTGATCCGGATCCACTGCAGGTCCCGCCCGACCTGGAGCTCGACCTTGCGCGAGGTCTCCTCGGCGTCCCAGCGCGCGACCGTCTCGGTGATCAGCGTGGTGATCTGGTGCCGGTAGTGCCGCACGACGTAGCACGCGGCGTCGGCCAGCCAGCCGTTCAGCTTGGCGGTGAGCTCCGGATCGCGGCCGAGCCGGCGGCCGAAGGCCATCAGCGCGTCCCGCGCCCGCAGCCGCAGCTCGTTCGACGGGTCGTCGGCGGCGTCGAGCACCATGCCCTTGACGACCGTCCACGCCCGGCCGATGAAGTGCTGCACCTCGGGGTGCTCGATCACCTGGCGCTTGACCTGCTCGGCGCGGTCCATCGTGGTCTCGTCGTGCTGGAGATCCTGCGCGAACTCGGCGAGGTAGCGGTCGACGGCGTGCCGCAGCGGGTGCTCCGGATCGGTCTTGACCGCCCAGGCGTAGCCGCGGATCTCGGCGAAGAGCTTGTCCGCGACCATGTCGTCGACGAACCGCGGTGTCCAGGACGGCGCCCGGTCGTGCACGACCCGCAGCACCATGTCCTGGTTGTCGGCGACCCAGTCGTAGGCACGGTCGCAGACCAGATCGACCAGCCGCCGGTGCGCGCCGTCGACGAGCACGCCCTCCAGCGCCTTGCCCATCGGGGGCCCGACCGGGACCTCCATCAGCTTCCGGACCGCGACGGTCTCGATCACGTTCTGCACGTCCTCGTCGCGCAGCACGGTGACGACCGCCCGCGCCGCGGTGACGAGCTCGGCGGTGACCCGGTCGGCGTTGGCCTGCTGGCCGATCCAGTGCCCGACCTGCTCGCTGACCCCGATCCGCTCCAGCTTGTCCCGGACCACGGCCTCGGACAGGAAGTTCTCGCCGACGAAGTCGCCGAGGCTGTCGCCGATCGCGTCCTTCTTGCGCGGGATGATCGCCGTGTGCGGGATCGGCAGCCGCAGCGGGTGCCGGAACAGCGCGGTGACGGCGAACCAGTCGGCGAGTGCGCCGACCATGCCGGCCTCGGCGCTGGCCCGCAGGTACGCGGCCCACGGCAGCCCCTGGACCACCTCCAGGTACTTGGCGACGAAGAACACGACCGTCGCCCCCACCAGGAAGCCGGTCGCGACCATCTTCATCCGGCGCAGGTCGCGTCGCTTCTGCTCGTCACCGGGGCCGAAACCGCCGAGCGGCGTGGCGGGCACCGAACCGACGGTCCGGTCCCGCTGCGGGCTCGGTGCCGGGCGTTCCGGCGCTCGCGAGGTCTGCACGGGCTCCATAGTGCCGCGTATCGGGCACCGGCCGGTTCAGGGGCACGCGGGGAACGTTCCGGGGGCCCCCCGAGGAGGTCCGGCCGGGTCCGGGGGCTGTCCCGCCGGACCCGGCCGTAGCCGGTGGAGCGGCTGCGCGGCGAGGGAGAAGTGCCCCCTCGGGCGCCGCTACCGGTGTGCGCTCCGGCCGGTCCCGGCGCCTCCGCAGGTGGGAGGCGGCAGCGGGACGACACCGGGCGGAGTACGCACGGTCGCGCGGTCCGGCTCCTCGGCTCCGGCCGGGTCGCGCGTGTTCGGGGTCAGCGCTGGAGCGCCTCGACCCGTTCGGGCTCGGACGACACGGCTGCCCGGTTCCGGACCGCGTCACAGATCGCGTCGACGACGACCGAGGCCTCGGGCACCCGGTACCCGACCCGCGCCGGGGCGACCCGCCACTGGACCCAGCCGTCGGGGCGCTCGGTCGGCGGGGCGACGACGCCGATGCCGTCGGTGTGCAGCACGACGTCGGCGTGCAGGCTCAGCTCGGCCGGCAGCGTGTGCCGCGGGGACATCGGGAACCACCACGTTCCCTCGGGTGTCGCGGCGACGGGCACGACCTCGCCCGCCTCGCGCAGCGTCCGGCAGACCTGACGGCCGACCGCGGTCGGCACCTCGACGACGTCGAGCACCTCCCCGGTCGCGAGGAGCACCTCCGCACCGGGTCCCGGGACGAGGGGCCAGCCGTGGTCGGTGTACTCGCGTGCGGCCGCACGCAGCTCCGCGCCATAGACGGCTCGGTAGCTGTCCCAGCGGGACATCGAGATCCACTTCCTTCCGTGTCGCCGAGCGCCTCCGTGGAGCCCGTCTGTGAAGTGCAACACCATGATGCGGGCTCCGGTCACGGGTTCGCGAGCACCTCGCGGCGAGGGCACGTGACGGCGAGACGAGCGGGAACGGGCGACCGTGTGGCGTATCGACGGCCGGTGAACGGCAGATGACCGGGCGACGCGGTCCGACGACCGGTGGCAACCCCCCGCAGCTCACGGCGCTGCGCCGGTCGTCGTACCGCTCGACATGCCTCAATCGCCGATCTTCTTTACCATCGAGAGAAAATCCCGTTCCAGGAGGCGATCATGTCCACGGCGTTCACCGAACCGGCGGCCCGGCACCCGGCGACCAGGGCCGACACGGTGCGATCGGGGGCCGTGCTGGTCGCCGCCGTCCTGCAGGCGGTGGCCGGGTCGCTGGGCGGCAGCGGCTTCTTCGGGGAGTCCCAGCGCGTGCTCAGCGACCGCTACCCGTCGCTGCTGACCCCGGCGACGATCGCGTTCTCCGTCTGGCCGGTGATCTACCTGGCCCTGCTGCTGTTCGCGGTGTACCAGTCGCTGCCCGGCCAGCCCGCCCGGCCGGTGCACCGGGCGACCGGGTGGCCGTTCGTCCTGACGGCGGTGTGCAACGCCGGCTGGATCGTCGTCTTCTCCCAGGAGTACCTGGTCCCGGCCCAGGTGCTGATCGTCGCGCTGCTCGCGACGCTGGCCGTCGTCCTGTGGCGGCTCGCCGGTGTCCCGGCGGCCGGCACCGCCGACCGGCTGCTGGTGCACGGCCCGATGGCGTTCTACGCGGGCTGGGTGTCGCTGGCGACGGTCGCCGGTGCGTCGGTGACCCTGACCTACGCCGGCGCGGAGCTGGGCCCGCTCGGCGCGGCGCCGGTGCTGGCCGTCGCGGTGCTGGCGGTCGGCTACGCGACCCTGCGGACGACGGCGGCGCTGCCCTACGCGGCGACGGCGGTGTGGGCGCTGCTGTGGATCACGACCGAGGCCGGTGGGGTGGTCTCGGCCGTCGCGGCGGCCGGCGGGATCGGCGTGCTGGTCGTGGCCGCGCTCCGGGCCAGGGCCGGGACCCGGGCCGCGTTCGGCTGACCGGGCCCGGACATGCCGACGGCGCCGGACGTTCCCGTGGAACGCCGGCGCCGCCGGTCGACGCGGGGTCGTGCCCCGCGGGAAGTCAGATCACGCGGACCGAGTCGGCCTGCGGGCCCTTCTTGCCCTGGCTGGCCTGGAAGTCGACCCGCTGGTTCTCCTCCAGGCTACGGAAGCCGTTGGCCTCGATCGCGGAGTAGTGGACGAAAACGTCCGGTCCCTCGTCGTCGGTGGCGATGAAGCCGAAGCCCTTCTCGGCGTTGAACCACTTGACGGTGCCCTGCGGCATAGCTTTGTCCTTCTCAGATGGAGCGGTTCCGGGCCTCACGGCGAGGCGCCGGAGGTCGCGCGGGCGGCGTCGGAGACACGTCCGCATCACCGGCGAAGCCCACCGTCACAACTTCACACGGACGCTTCACGGCGATCGGGAGAAGAACGACTGCAACCGGAGCGGACGCTACCACCCTCCGAAGCGGATCCCACCCGGACCGCGCGAACGATCTTCCGCACCGCGTCCGCGGTGCTCCGGAACGAGATCACCGACCGTTATCGACGGGGCCGGATCCGAGCACCGCCGGTCACCGGCTGCGCGAACGGGTGAGCACGGAGCGGGTTCCACGCCGATGGGTGAGCGCCGCCCGGCGGGACACACCGGGCCGGGTGACGGACGGGCCCCGGCCCCCTCCCGGAACCCTCCGGTACCCCCATCGAGGTCGCCCGTTTCGGGACTGGCCCGATCCGAATCGGTCTCTGCGTGACCGATGGGGCTCCCGTGGCGGGTGTGGCCACGATCAGGTCACTGGTGGAACACCCGCGGTCACCGCAAGCTCTGCGCCGTCAGTCACCTCGTGCAGCACCGCCCTCTGGAGAAACGAACGTGCGATCCCGAGTCACCACCTCCGTCGCCCTGACCTTCATGATCGGCACCCTGGGTGTGTGCGGCGCCGGCGTGGCCGGCGCGGCCGAACCCGTCCGTGCCTCCGTCGCCCCGGCCGGCAGCATCGCCCCGGCCTTCAGCACCGCACCGGCCGACACGATGGACGGTCCGCTGGACCGCCTGGTCGACACGCTGTTCGGCGGCGGCTCGACCGACGCCGACACCTTCTTCGACGAACCCGCCGACGTCGGCGGGGCACCGGCCGCGCCGGCGGCCGCACTGCCCGCGCCCGCCGCACCGGCGGTGCCGGGCCAGGCCGCCCTCCCGGCCGACGCCGCGCAGCCGCTCGTCCCGGGGGCGCCCGGCCAGCCCGGCGTCCCGGGGGCACCCGTCGTGCCCGGTGCTCCGGGGGCATCCCTCCAGCCCGGCGTCCCGGGCGCGCCCGTCCTGCCCGGCGTCCCGGCGGCGCCGGGGGCCGTGGCCGCTCCCGTCCCGGGGGCGCCGATGCTGCCGGCGGCACCCGGCGCTCCGGCGCTGCCGGTGCCTGCTCCGGCCGGTCAGGACCCGGCCGCGCTGACCGGTGCCGCTCCGGAGTCCGTCGTCGCACCCGATGCCGTCGCGAACCCCGGTGCCCCGGCGGGGACCGTGGCCGCCCCGGGTGCGGCACCGGCGCCCCTGATGGCCGGTGCGCCCGTCGCACCGGTCGCCGACCAGCAGGTTCCCGAGCCGCCGCCGGTGCCCGCCCCGCCGGTGCCGGCCCCCACCCTCCCGCAGGCACCGGCCGTGCCGGGCGCTCCGCAGGTACCGGGGGCGCCGGTCGATCCCGCGGTCCCCGGCGCGCCTGCGGTGCCGGGTGCGCCCGCGGTGCCGGGCGCCCCTGCGCTGCCCGGCGCCCCCGCGGTGCCCGGCGCACCCGCGGTACCGGGTGCCCCTGCGCTGCCCGGTGCGCCCGCGGTGCCCGGCGCGCCCGCGCTGCCGGCCGCCCCCGCGGTACCCGCCGCCCAGGAGGCCCCGGCAGCGGACCCGGTCGTCGCACCGGACGCGGTCGAGGCGCCGTCCGCCCCGAGCCTCTGGCAGCGCCTGTTCGGCTCGCCCCGCTGATCCGTCGCCCGCCCCCGGACCCGGGGTGATCACCGATCGGGAAGGGATCCGGCCACCCGTGGCCGTTCCGCTTCCCGATCGGTGATCACCGGGTTCAGGACAGCTCGGTCGCCCAGCCGCGTTCGAGGGAGCGCAGGACGCGGTCCAGCAGCGCGGCGAGCTCGGCGCCGTCGTCGGCCAGCCAGCGTTCGTAGGCCGCGAGGCAGACCCCGAGGCAGGCGTGTCCGACGCTCTGCGGCACCAGCGCCGAGGCCGGCTCGCCACGCCGCTGTGCCACGAAGTCCGCCACGACCTGGCGCCACGCGGCGTAGCGCAGCGTCGAGTGCGCCTGCAGCGCGGGCGTACGCAGGATCAGTTCCAACCGGCGCCGGTGCCAGGGCTGCTCGGCCGGCTCGACGTGGTTGAACTCCAGCACCGCCCGGCGGATGCCCGCGAGCACCGGCAGGTCCGGCGGCTGCGCGGCGAGCACCGCGCGCATCCGGACCAGCTGCTCGTCGAAGGCGCCCCAGGCCACGTCGTTCTTCGAGGCGTAGTAGCGGAAGAAGGTACGGCGGCCGATCTGCGCGGCCTGCGCGATGTCGTCGACGGTCGTGTGCTCGAAGCCCTGCTCGGCGAACATCTCCAGGGCCACGTGCTCGATCTCGGAGCGGGAGGTGACCGGGCGCCTGCCGACCCGCCGCGACGGCCCGGCCCCCGCGCCGGGCCCGGCACCGCCACGGGTGCTGCCCTCGGTGTCGTTCCCGGCCGTGGCCGACATCGCCGGTTCCCCGCGCTCCCGGCCCCACCGCACCGCCGCGGGCGCGCCGGGGAGGCCGTTCGGGCGCGCCGGCGGATCATCCCACGCAGGGCCGTCGGCCGCCCCGGGCACCGCACGTCGCCCCGGCCACCCGTCCGTTCACCGGAAAGGACTCCATTTTGTCGGGGTGTCGCGGCACACTCGCCCACACGGACGGACCGGGATCGCCCCGGGCCACCCCGCAGGGGGACGTCTCGAGGGGGATCGGCATGAGTGCACCCGCACGGACCGGTGACGGCACCGACCAGGTCGACCGGCCACTCGACCTGCAGATCGAGGACCACCGTCGCGAGCTCACCGGCTACTGCTACCGCATGCTCGGTTCCGCCTTCGAGGCGGAGGACGCGGTGCAGGACACGATGATCAGGGCGTGGAAGGGCCTCGCGAAGTTCGACGGCCGGTCCTCGCTGCGGTCCTGGCTCTACCGCATCGCCACGAACGTCTGCATCGACGCGCTGAACGGGCGCAAGCGCCGGGCCGTGCCGATGGACATCGGCGGGCCCGGTGCGCCGGTCGCGGAGTCGCTGCGCGAGCCGCTGCCGGACGCGGAGTGGCTGGAGCCGATGCCCGACGCACGGGTCTCCACCCCGGCCGGCGACCCGGCGGACAAGGCGATCGCCCGGGAGACGATCCGGCTGGCGTTCATCGCCGCACTGCAGCACCTGCCGGCCCGGCAGCGCGCCGTGCTCATCCTGCGCGAGGTGCTGTGCTGGAAGGCCGCCGAGGTCGCCACGCTGCTCGACACCTCGGTCGCGTCGGTGAACAGCGCGCTGCAGCGGGCCCGCGCCACCCTCTCCGAGCAGGGCATCTCCGAGTCCGCACCGCAGGAGGCCCCGGCGCTCGACGCGGAGCGGACCGACCTGCTGATGCGGTACATGGCGGCGTTCGAGGCGTTCGACATGGAGGCGCTGACGGCGCTGCTGCACGCCGACGTCGAGCAGAACATGCCGCCGCTGGAGCTGTGGTTCCGCGGTCGGGAGGACGTGATCGCCTGGATGGCCACCGGCCCCGGCCAGGGCTGCCGCGGTTCGCGGGTCGCCCCGGTCGAGATCAACGGGACGGTCGGGTTCGCCCAGTGGAAGCCGTCCGGCCCGGACGGCGAGTTCGAGGCCTGGGGCATCCAGGCCCTGCGGATCGAGGACGGCGCGGTCACCGGCCTCAGCATCTTCCTGAACAAGGATCTCTTCGGCTACTTCGGCCTGCCGCTGAAGCTGGCCGATGCACCGGAGCTGTGGGAGCCCAAGACGGTCTGACCGCAGCGGCGGGGTGCTCGCCGTCGGCGAACCGCGTCCGCCGTGGGCGGAACGGGCGGCCGGCGGTCCGGGCGCCGACCTAGCGTCGGGGCGCACCACAGAGAACGGAGGCCCCGATGCCCGTCCTGTCCACCGTGCCCGATCTCGCCGACCGGCTGCTCGGCCCGCGGATCGTCCTGCTCGCCCGGGAGCTGGACGACGACGTGGCCGCCGAGACCTGCGGCCGCCTGCTCCTGCTCGCCGCGGAGGACTCGCGCCGCGAGGTGACCCTGCAGATCCTCTCCCCCGGTGGGTCGCCGGTGGCCGCGATGGCGGTGCACGACACCGTGCGGTCGCTGCCGGTCGACGTCGTCACCGTCGCGAACGGGTCGCTGGCCGGGCCGGTGCCGTTCCTGGTGGCGTCCGGCACGCCGGGGCGGCGGTTCGCGCTGCCGCACGCGTCCTTCCACGTGCCGGCGACCGGGACGGCCGGCACGGCGTCGGTCCGCGGCAGCCACCCGGGCGACGTCCGGGTGCTGGCGGAGCACCTGCAGCAGCGGCGCACCGAGATCGACGAGCTCACCGCCCGCTACTGCGGTGGCCCGGTGGCCGGCCCCCGGGAGCGGTGGCTGGGCGCGGCCGAGGCCGCGGCGGCCGGGATCGTCGACCACGTCCGCGGAGTGGATAGTTAGACTCTCCACATGCGCGTCTCGGAGTTGTCCCGCCGTTCGGGTGTCCCGGTGGCGACGATCAAGTACTACCTGCGCGAGGAACTGCTGCACCGCGGGGAGACGACGTCACCCAACCAGGCCCGCTACGACGACTCGCACCTCGGCAGGCTCCGGCTGATCCGGGCGCTGGTGGAGGTGGGCGGGCTGCCGATCGCCGTCGTCAAGGACGTCCTGGGGGCCGTCGACGACCCGGGGACGGGGCTGCACGAGATGCTCGGCCGCACCGTCTACGCCGTCACCGGAACCGGGTCCGAGGCCGGCACCGGGCCGCACGCCGAGCGGGCCGCGGCCGACCTGGAGGCCCTCGCCGGACACGCCGGATGGACGCTGCGCGACGGGGCGCCCGCACCGGCGGGCGCCCGCAGCGTGCTGACCCGGATGCACGAGCTGGGACACGGCCCCGCCCCGGAGACGCTGGCCTGCTGGGCGGAGGCGGCCGACCGGGCGGCCGAGGGCGATCTGCTGGCCGTCGCCCGGAGCGGCAGCCGGGAGGAGGTCGCGGAGACCGCACTGGTCGGGACGGTGCTCGGGGACTCGCTGCTCGCCGCGCTGCGCCGGATCGCGCAGGAGGACCGCTCGCGGCGTCAGTACCCGTCCACCGGCTGAGCCGGGAGGGTGACCTCCACCAGCACGCCGCGGTGGTCGCTGCCCGGCAGGTCGAACACCCGGTACCGCCGGGTGGCGCTGCCCCGCGGGACGAGCACGTGGTCGATCCGCAGACCCGCCCACCGCGGCCAGGACGACGGGTACGTGCCGGCCGGCCGCACCCCGGTCGCGGAGTCCCGGCAGCCGCCGAGCGCCCGCCGCAGCTCCCGGTGGTCGAGCACCGCGTTGAGGTCACCGGCCACCAGCGGCGCCGGTTCCGCGCCGGTCCAGCGGCCGATCAGCGCGAGATCGGAACGCCAGCCGACCAGCCGGCGCGGGGCGGTCGGGGCGCTGGTGTGCACCGCGTACAGGGTGCGGTCGCCGAGCAGCCCGCCGTCGACCTCCAGGTGCGGCACCCGCATCCCCCGCCCGGCCCGTACCCGGACGTCACCGGCCCGCGCCGACGCGACCACGACCGTGCCCCCGCTGTCCGGGATCCCGGGTGGCACCGACGACCACCCGCGGTACCCGGGCAGGAGCGGGAGCAGGGCGTCGCGGTAGGTCGTGCCCGCCTCCGGGAGCACCACGAGATCCGGCCGCTCGGTCGTGACCAGCTGCGCGAGCGCGCCGGGATCGGCCCGGCCGAGCAGCACGTTCGCGACCAGCACGGTGACGGTCGGCCCCGACCTCGCCGTCCCCCGCCCGTCGGGGCTGCGCCGGATCGAGAACCTCCTCCGCACCGGGATCCCCGGCGCCGGCACCACGGTCCCGCCCGGCCGGGCCGGCACCCGATCGCCGGGCCGGGACGGTGCCCGCTCGTCAGGCCGGCCCGGCACCGACTCACCCGGCCGTTCCGGAGCCTGTCCATCCTGCTGCTCCGGTACCCGTCCGCCTGGTCCGCGCGTGGGGGAGCCCGCCAGCCGGACCAGCGTGGGACCGGCCACGACCACTGCCGCGGCCCCGAGGACCAGCGCGCCCCAGCGGAACCCGGCGAGCGCCAGCACCCCGGCGAGCCCGGCGGCGCCCGCCGCCAGGTGCGGGCGGAACGCGGCGACCCCGACCAGCGCCGAGCGCCGGTCGACCCGGAACCGGCGGGGGAGCAACCGCACCGCGGTGCGGAGGGCCGTGTCGACGAGCACGGACGATCAACGCCCGGGCCGGGGACCGGGTTCCGATGCGGCGGCGCGGGCCGCCCGGCGGGCCAGCTCGGCGAAGGCGTCCCGCAGCTCCGGCGGCCCGACGACGACGATCTCGGCGTCGAACCGGGTGAGTGACGCGGCGAGTGCGACCCAGGACCACGCCCCCAGCCGGAGCAGGCACCGGTCGTCGTCGACCGCCTCCACGGTGCCGTCCCCGACGAACGGCAGCACCTCGCCGACCGGCCGGTGCAGCACGGCCTCACCGATGCACGGCCAGGTACCGGTCCCGGACGAGCCGGTGAACCGGTCGGCGAGGAACGCGACGGGATCACCGAAGGGCACCTCGCGCCGGGTGAAGCGGGGGCCGTTCGGCACCCGGGGCTCGATCCGGTCGGCGCGGTAGACCCGCCAGTCGGAGTGGCCCGGGACCCAGGCGACGAGGTACCAGCGCCCGCCGCGGGCGACGAGATGGTGCGGCTGCACCCGGCGTGGCGGTCCCCCGTCCTCCGCCCCGGACGGCGAGCGGTAGTCGAACCGCAGCTCCTCCCGGGCCCGGACGGCGGCGCCGATCGCGAGCAGGACGTCCGGATCGGCCTGCGGACGCGCAGCCCGGTCGACGGTCGTGCTCTCCAGCCCGTCGATCCGGGCCCGCAGTCGTGCCGGGAGCACCTGCCCGACGGTGGCGAGGGCGCGCATCGCTGCCTCCTCGATCCCGGCGCCGGTGGCGACGGCGCCGCGCAGGGCCACGGCCAGGGCGACGGCCTGGTCGTCGTCGAACAGCAGCGGCGGCAGCCGGCTCCCCGCCTCCAGCCGGTAGCCGCCGTCGGGGCCCTTGACCGCCCGGACCGGGTAGCCGAGATCGCGGAGCCGGTCGACGTCGCGCCGCACCGTGCGCTCGCTGACCCCCAGCCGCTCGGCCAGCAGCCCGCCGGGCCAGTCCCGCCGGACCTGGAGCAGCGAGAGCATCGCGAGCATGCGGCCGGAGGTCTCGGCGGAGGAGGTCGTCGGCATGTCCCGCAGTCTGCCCGGAGAAGAGGACGAACCCTGGCCGGTACTCCGTGCAGGATCGACCTCGTCGCCGGGACGGACCGGCGGCACACCTCGAAGGAGCACCTCATGGCGGTCACGACCACCACCCACCTGAACTTCCACGGCGACGCCCGTGCGGCGCTCGAGTTCTACGGCACGGTGTTCGGCGGGACGGTCACCGTCGCCACCTACGGCGACTTCGGCATGCCGGCCGAGCTGCCCGACGCCGGCAACGTCGTCTTCGGCCGGGTCGACTCCGGCAGCGGGTTCCGGATCATGGCCTACGACGTCCCGTCCGCGGCCGGTACCGCCGCACCCGCACCGACGACCCGGCGCGAGCACGGCACGACGCTCACCGACCAGCCGTTCTTCGTGGCGGTCTCGGCGGACACGGTCGCCGAGGTGGAGGCGTTGTGGGCCGGGCTGTCCGACGGCGGGACGGTCGTCGAGCCGCTCGGGCCGGCGCAGTGGGCACCGGCGTTCGGGATGGTCACCGACCGGTTCGGCGTCACCTGGATCCTCGACGTGGTCGCCGCGCACGACGCCGCCGGAGCGACGGCATGAGCGTGACCAGCACCCTGCACCTGAACTTCCGGGGCGACGCCCGTGCCGCGCTCGGGTTCTACCACTCGGTGTTCGGGGGTGACATCGTTCTCGCCCGGTACGGCGACGTACCGGCCGGGCAGGGCCCCGACCAGGCAGAACAGCTCGCCTGGGGGCAGGTCAGCGCCCCGAACGGCGTGCGGATCATGGCCTACGACGTGCAGGACGGGCTGCCCTGGAACCCGGGCGAGAACGCCTTCTACGTCTCGCTGAGCGGCTCGGACCGGGCGGAGATCACCGGGTACTGGACGGCGCTGGCCGAGGGCGGGACGATCGTCGAGCCGCTCGGACCGGCCGTCTTCGCGCCGCTCTACGGCAAGGTCGTCGACCGCTTCGGCATCACCTGGATCGTCGACGTGACCCCGGCCGCCGGCTGAGCCCGGGCGGGGCCGGTCCCCGGTCAGCCGGAGCAGGCCCCGTCGTCGGTGCGGCCGTGCCGGAAGAACGCGACCGCGCGGTCGCCGCAGCCGGTCCGGCTCAGCGAGCCGTGCACGTCGTCCTCGACGGTCAGCAGGGCGCCGCCGACACGGCGCTGCATGTCCTCGGCCCACTCGTACGGCGTCGTGGTCTCGTACCGGTGTCCGACCAGCTGCAACGCGCTGTCGCCGGGGGCCGGCGGGTGCCAGGGCCGGGCCGGCAGCGGCCAGCCGGCGCACCAGCTCTGGTACCCGGCCTTCCAGGCCGTCAGCGGGTACGCGGCACGCCGCTGCTCCTGCTCGCGCCACAGGGTGGCGGCGTCCGGGTCGGCGCCCTGGTCGTTGCACATCACCGCGGTCTGCATGAAGATCCCGCCGGACGTGCTCGGGTGCAGGCCGAGGTTCGCCAGGTCGTGCGCGGTACCGACCAGCGGCGGGGTGCCGCCGTCACGCAGGGCGCGCACGCTCTCGGCGATCTGCGGCCAGAGCCGTTGCCCGTGGTCGAGCAGCATCCGCAGGTTCGCCCCGCCGACCTCGACCCGCTCGCCGTCGGCGGTGGTCACGGTGACCGGGGCCGCGTCGAGGCGGCGGGCCAGCATGTGCACCGTGGCGGCGACCTCGTCCGGGGTCGCGCCGAGCCCCCCGGCCCCGCCGTCGGCGGCCCAGCGGGCGAAGCGGTCCAGGTTCGCCGCGGCCGCCCGGACCGGGCCGTCGTTCATCTCCCGGACCGAGAAGTCCGGCGGCATGACCGAGTCGAGCAGCATGCGGTCGACGTGCGCGTCGTGGCGGCTGCGGTAGACGGCGCCGAGCGCGGTCCCCCAGGACACGCCGTAGAAGCCGATCCGCTCCTCCCCGAGCGCCCGCCGGATCGCGTCGACGTCGTCGGCGACGGTGTTCGTCGACAGGCTCCCGACGAGCTCCGGGTCGTCCTGCGCGCAGGTCGTGTTCTCCGCGGCGGTGCGGGCGTGGGCGTCGTGGAACCGCTGCTCGGGGTCGGTCGCCGCGCCGGGGTCGGGTCCCGCGTCGACCGCACAGGCGATCCCGGCGCTCTGGCCGACGCCGCGCGGGTCGAACCCGATGATGTCGTGGTCGGTCGCGAGCCCGCCGACGGCGGAGGTGCTCAGGTCCGCCGGCATGGACAGACCGGGGTTCCCCGGCCCGCCGGGGTTGGTGACGATCACACCGCGGCGCTGCGCCGGGGACGCGGCCGGGATGCGGCTGATCCGCAGGTCGAGGGTGCGTCCGCCGGGGGCGTCGTGGTCGACCGGCACCGTGACCGTCCCGCACTCGGAGCGCGCATCGGCCGGGTCCCAGTCCGCCACGGTGTCCCGGCACGGCGCCCACGCGATCGCCGACGCCGGGGCGGGTGCGACCGGCGCGGGTGCCGCGGTCACCGGCAGGACGGCCGCGGCGGCCAGCACGGCCCCGAGCAGCGGTGTGGGGGGCATGGGTTCCTCGTCTCGCTCGCCGGATCGGTCGAGCGGAGCCTGCCGCGGGGGGTGCCCCTCGCACCTCGGCCCGGGAGCCGATCATGGGCGGCGGGCATCGTCCTTAAGGCCGAGCAGCGCCGTGCCCCGGCGCACGCCGTCCGGTGGACGACCCGGTCCGGCCGTGTTCGACATGCTCAGCGTTCCGGGGGCGCGCACGGGATCGCGCGAACGGCGGGACAACGGGTGAGCGACCGTGGATCGGAATCAGCCGGGAAGTTTCACCGGCGAAAAGAGGTGGCCAGGGGCGGGGTCGAACCGCCGACCTTCCGCTTTTCAGGCGGACGCTCGTACCAACTGAGCTACCTGGCCCCGGCCCCGGAACAGACTTTCCAGGGAGTGGAGCGACCCAGACGGGACTCGAACCCGCGACCTTCGCCGTGACAGGGCGACGCGCTAACCAACTGCGCCACTGGGCCTTGCTGTGTAACCGTACCCCCAACGGGATTCGAACCCGCGCTGCCGCCTTGAAAGGGCGGAGTCCTAGGCCGCTAGACGATGGGGGCTTGGACCGGTCCCGGAGGCCCTGTCCTTCCCTCAACGGCTGTCCGTTGGGAGCGGGTAAACCATACGACACCCTCGGAAGCCGCCCTGCAGGCACCCCCCGTTAGGTACATCGTGGCCGGTCAGCGCGCGACGGGCGGCGGCTGGTCCGGCGCCGACGACAGCAGCCCGAGCATGTCGAGCAGGTCCCGGAGGTCCTCGCTGTCGGCCGAGTTCTTCGCGACGACGAGCCGGGCCTTCTGGACCTGCTCGTCGGACACCCGGAACGCGTCGGCCGCGCTCCGCGGTGCCGGGATGGACCCGGTGTCGTCGTCGATGCCGCGCTTCGCGCCGATGGTCATCAGGCCTCCCCGTTGGCCGTCCAGGCTTCGCATCCGCCGCGACCACCACGTGCTGTGGTCGTGACCAAGACGTTACCGATCGTGCGGGTGGACTGCATGCCCCTTCCCGGGTGACGGGACGACTGCACAAGGTCACGACTGCACAAGGTCGCGACACGCTCGTCAGCCGGGCGACGCCGCCCGGCATGCGCTCCCGGAGAGGGCGTCGACCGGCACCGATGCCGCGAGGGCCCGGTACCCGGCGGGTGAGGGGTGCAGGCCGTCCCCGGAGTCGAACCCGGGCCGCAGCCGGAGCGGATCGGCGGGATCGGCCAGTACGGCCGCGGCGTCGATCACCCCGTCGGCGTAGCGGGCCCCCTCCGTGCGGAGCCAGCCGTTGGTCCGCTCCCGGGCCGCGACGACGTCCGGGGCGTCCCGGTCGCCGCTCGTCGACGGCGGCACGGTGGCGAGGAACACCCGCAGGCCCGCCGCCCGGGCCCGCTCGGCGAACGAGCGCAGGCCGGACTCCAGCTCCCCGGCGCCCGCCCCCGCGGCGAGGTCGTTGGTGCCGATCAACAGCACCACGTCACGGACGCCCGGGACGCGGGCGACGTCGTCGTCGAACCGGGTCTGCGGCGAGTCACCGCCGGACGGTGGTCCGTCGCGCAGCAGCTGGTTGCGGGACAGCCCCGCGTTGAGGACGGTCATCGGCCGCTCGGCCGCCAGCCGGGCGGCGAGCTGGTCGGGGAAGCGGTCGTCGCCGTCGGGGGTGCTGCCGACCCCGTCGACGAGCGAGTCCCCGACGACGAGCACGGCGGCGTCCGGACGCGGGGCGTGCACCTCCAGCCCGGCGAGCACCGGCCAGGACTGCAGGGTCGTACCGAACCCGTCGGGACCCGTCGCCCGGGTGTGGTCGCCCGGACCGGACAGCCACGCCGTCCGCATCGCCACCGGGTGCGAGCTGATCGTCGCCGGGACCCGCTGCAGGAACAGCGCAACGGTGACGGCGGAACCGCCGGTCACCGGGACCGGCAGCGGATCGGTGAACGCCTCCGCACCGGGTTCCAGCACCACGTCCGGGCGCCCGCCGACGAGCAGCGGCGACGGCGGCTCCCCCGGTGCACCGGCCAGGGTCACCGCGCCGATCGTCAGCGGGCCGTCGCCGTGCCGGTTCGACAGCCGCAGCCGGACCGCCTCGCCCGAGGTCTGCGGGCGCACCACCATCCGCAGCGTGCGACCGGCGAGCCGGTCGCCGGGGACGGCCTGCTGGGCGGCGTGCCAGGCGGCCACCCAGCTGGGCCCGCACCCCGTCGCGGACGCCGGCGGGAGACCCCCGCAGCCGGCCGGCCCGAGGGCGGCCAGCAGGGTCCCCAGCACCGCGCAGGCCGCCGTCCGGCGCCACCGCTCACGGTGCTCGCGGGACTGCCACGCTCCGTGCGTCGCCCGCACCACGGGCACCGCCTCCATCGGGTCCGGACCGGCAGCTGGACCGGCCGGTCTCGCACGCGCTGTGTCGGGCGGTCACTCGATCACGTTACGTAGGTGACCGATCACTCAGGACGACCGGCGGGCCGTGGGCGGCGAACGGCCCCTCCGGACGGACGGGCGTCGGGCGGATCGGGCCGGGCGAGGCTGCGGAGTGTCGGGGTGACCTCCTAGTGTCGTGCCCCACACGGAGGTGGCCGTCGCGGGCCACCGGTGGACGAGGGAGGCGTCGGTGGCCGGCTACGAGGAGATCTTCCGATCCAGCGTCGAGGACCCCGCGGGGTTCTGGCTCCGTGCCGCGGGCGCCCTCGACTGGCACGTCGCACCGACGACCGCGCTCGACGACGCGAACCCGCCCTTCTACCGCTGGTTCCCCGACGGCGAGCTGAACGTCGCGCACAACGCGCTGGACCGGCACGTCGACGCCGGGAACGGCGACCGGGTCGCGCTGGTCCACGACTCGCCGGTCACCGGGAGCCGGCGCTCCTACACCTACTCCGAGCTGCGCGACGAGGTCGCCCTGTTCGCCGGCGTGCTGCGCGACCAGGGCGTCGGCCACGGCGACCGGGTCGTGATCTACCTGCCGATGGTCCCCGAGGCCGCGATCGCGATGCTCGCCTGCGCCCGGCTCGGCGCGATCCACTCGGTCGTCTTCGGCGGGTTCGCCGCGAAGGAGCTGGCGGTCCGGATCGACGACGCCGGGCCGAAGGTCGTCGTGTCCGCGTCCTGCGGCATCGAGGGCAGCCGGGTCATCGAGTACAAGCCGCTGCTGGACCGGGCGATCGAGCTGGCCGAGCGCAAGCCGGAGGTCACGGTGCTGCTGCAGCGCGAGCAGGCGGTCGCCGAGCTGGGCCCGAACGACGTCGACTGGGCCGAGGCCGTGGCCGCCGCGACCCCGGCCGACCCGGTGCCGGTGCGCAGCACCGACCCGCTATACGTCCTCTACACCTCCGGCACCACCGGGAAGCCGAAGGGCGTGGTGCGCGACTGCGGCGGCTACGCGACCGCGCTGGCCTGGTCGATGCCGAACATCTACGACGTCGGCCCCGGCGAGACGATCTTCACCGCGTCCGACGTGGGCTGGGTCGTCGGGCACTCCTACATCGTCTACGCGCCGCTGCTGGCCGGGGCGACGAGCGTGCTCTACGAGGGCAAGCCGGTCGGCACCCCCGACGCCGGGCAGTTCTGGCGGGTGGTCCAGGAGAACCGGGTGAAGTCGGTGTTCACCGCACCCACCGCGTTCCGGGCGATCAAGAAGGAGGACCCGGACGGCACCTTCGTGGCGCAGTACGACGTGTCCTCGCTGCAGTACCTGTTCCTGGCCGGTGAGCGGCTCGACCCGGAGACCTACCGGTGGGCCGCCGAGCTGCTCGGCGTCCCGGTGATCGACCACTGGTGGCAGACCGAGACCGGCTGGCCGATCGCCGCGAACCCGGCCGGGATCGAGCTGCTGGAGATCAAGCCCGGCTCGCCGACCCGCCCGATGCCCGGCTGGGACGTGCAGATCCTCGACGAGTCCGGCCGGCCGGCCGAGCCCGGCGTCGACGGCGCCATCGTCGCGAAGCTGCCGCTGCCGCCGGGCGCCTTCCCCACCCTGTGGAACGACGAGGAGCGCTACGTCAGCTCCTACATGTCCGCGTTCGAGGGCTACTACCTCACCGGGGACGGCGGCCATCTCGACGACGACGGGTACGTGTTCGTCATGGGCCGCACCGACGACGTCATCAACGTCGCCGGGCACCGCCTGTCCACCGGCGGTATGGAGGAGGTCCTCGCCGCGCACCCGGACGTGGCCGAGTGCGCCGTCATCGGCGTCGCCGACACGATGAAGGGGCAGGTCCCGCGCGGGTTCGTGGTGCTCAAGTCCGGGGTCGACACCACGGCCGGGGATGTCGAGGACCGGCTGCGCGCCGAGCTCGTCGCCATGGTCCGCGACCAGATCGGCGCGGTGGCCTCCCTGAAGGACGTCGCGGTCGTCCCGGCGCTGCCCAAGACCCGCTCGGGGAAGATCCTGCGCAAGACCATGCGCGGGATCGCCGACGGCGCCGAGGAGCCGGTCCCCTCCACGATCGACGACGCGTCGGTGCTCGACACGCTGCGCCCGGTCCTGCGGCGGGAGTGAGCGTGGGCCGCGATCCGGCCCGGCGCGACCCGCCCGGGCGCGACACGCTTGACCCGACCCGGCCCGCCCGGTAACGGGGCCCACCGTCCCTCCGATGCACGGCTCGACGGCCGCACACCCGCTCCCCGCTCCCCGCGGTCGTCGACCGACGTGGAGGTTCGGCATGGACGGTGCGCGCATCCGGCTCGTCGCGGCGCTCGGCCCACTCGCACTCGTCGCCGCCCTGGGTCTCGCCGCGGTGCTGGGCCAGACCGACGAACGATCCCGCGAGGACGGGACGACCGGGGTCCGGCCGGCCGCGGACCGCACTGCGACCGGCCGCGCCGACGTCTCGACCGCCCGGCTCGACGTCCCGCGCACGACGCCGCGACCGGCACCCGAACACCCCGGGCACCGGGCCACCGCCCCCGCCACGACCCCCGCACGGACCGCGGGGGCGACGTGACGCCACGTCCGGGTAGGGAAGCATAACCGCAGGTCAGGCGTACCTTACTCGTGCACATCGGGGCGCGGAGGGGCACCATGGACCCCATGAAGGTCATCGTGGATTTCGACCGCTGCGAGAGCAACGCGGTGTGCATGGGTGCCGCCCCCGAGGTCTTCGAGGTGCGGGACGACGACTACCTCTACATCCTCGACGAGAACCCGTCGGAGGCCCTGCGGCCGAAGGTCGAGGAGGCGGCGCGCGGCTGCCCCAAGGCCGCGATCACCATCGAGGACTGAGCGGACCCGGCGGTCCGGGCGGCTCCCCGGCGCGGTTGCCGGGTGCGCACGGGTGCGACGAGGATCACCCCGACGTGCCCCGCCCGCGAAGGAGCCGACCGTGACCGCTGACGTCTGGACCACGCCGCTGACCCCGCTGGCCTTCCTCGGCCGGTCGGCCGAGGTCTTCGGCGACACCACGGCGATCGTCTACGGCGACCGGCGGTACTCCTACGCCGAGTTCGGGGCGGAGGCCACCCGGGTCGCGAACGGGCTCGCCGCGTCCGGTGTGCAGCCCGGCGACCGGGTCGCCTACCTGCTGCCGAACGTGCCCGAGATGCTGGTCGCGCACTTCGCGGTGCCACTGGCGGGCGCCGTCCTGGTCGCGATCAACACCCGGCTCGCGACCGAGGAGGTCCGCTACATCCTCGACCACTCCGGCGCGACGGTGCTGGTGGTCGACGCGGTGCTGTACGAGACGGTCCGGCCGCTGGCCGGCGACCTCGCGACGGTGCGCGAGATCGTGACCGTGACCGACCCGGCCGCCCCCGGCGACGGCGCCGGGTCCGGGCTGTCCTACGCCGACCTGCTGGCGCGCGGCTCGGACGAGCCGCGCCCCTGGTCCGTGGCCGACGAGCGCGCCACGATCTCGATCAACTACACGTCCGGGACCACCGGGAACCCCAAGGGCGTCGAGTACCACCACCGCGGCGCGTACCTGAACTCCTTCGGCGAGATCGTGCACTCCGCCCACTCCGCCGGCAGCGTCTACCTGTGGACGCTGCCGATGTTCCACTGCAACGGCTGGTGCACGCCGTGGGCGGTCACCGCGGTCGGCGGCACCCACGTCTGCCTGCGCGAGGTCCGGGGCGACGCCATCTGGCAGCTGATCACCGAGCACGGGGTCACGCACCTCAACGGCGCGCCCACCGTCGTCACGACGATCATGAACGCGCCGGAGGCGGTGACGCTGGACTATCCGCTCGTCGTCACCACGGCCGGGGCGCCGCCGTCGCCGACGACGATCCTGCAGATGGAGCGGATGGGCTTCCGGATCGTGCACGTCTACGGCCTCACCGAGACCTACGGCCCGTACGCGGTCAACCAGTACCAGCGGTCCTGGGACGGCCTCGACGGCGAGGAGCGCGCCCGGCTCCAGGCGCGTCAGGGCGTCGGGATGGTGTGCGCCGACCGGGTACGGGTGGTCGACGAGCAGCTGGCCGACGTCCCGGCCGACGGCACCACGATGGGCGAGATCGTGATGCGCGGCAACAACGTCATGAAGGGCTACCACCGCGACGAGGAACGGACGGCGGAGGCGTTCCGGGGCGGCTGGTTCCACTCCGGTGACCTCGGCGTCGTCCATCCGGACGGCTACGTGGAGCTCCGCGACCGCGCGAAGGACGTGGTGATCTCCGGCGGCGAGAACATCTCGACGGTGGAGGTCGAGCAGGCGGTCGTGACCCACGACGCCGTGCTGGAGGCCGCCGTCGTCGGCGTCCCGGACGAGCGGTGGGGCGAGGTCGGCAAGGCGTTCGTCGTGCTGAAGCCGGGCCGCACGGTCGAGCCGCAGGAGCTCGTCGAGCACGTCCGGTCGCGGATCGCCCGGTACAAGGCCCCGAAGCACGTCGAGCTGGTCGACGAGCTGCCCAAGACCTCCACCGGGAAGGTCCAGAAGTTCGAGCTGCGCGAGCAGGAGTGGGCCGGGACGGACGGCGCCCGCATCCGGGGATGAGTCACGTTCGCACCGTGCGGGGCGGACGAATCGGTTAGCGTTGCTCATCGTGAGCATCGCGAGCGATTCCCGGACCGGCACCGGACCGTCCGCGTTCCGGGTGGCGGGCGGTGCGGTCGCGGTGACGACGGTGTCGGTGCTGCCGGTCTTCCTCACCGGAGCGCTCGCCGTCCAGCTCTCGGCCGACCTCGGGTTCGACCCGTCCGGGCTCGGCCTGGTCGTGGCGCTCTACTTCGGTGTCAGTGCGCTGTGCTCGCTGCCGGTCGGCATGATCGTCGAACGGTTCGGGTCCCGGGTGACCAGCCGGATCGCCGTGCTCGGCGCCGCGGTGCTGCTGGCGGGGCTGGCCGTGGGTGCCCGGTCCTACGGCTCGCTGGTGGCCCTGCTGCTGGGTGCGTCCTGGTGCAACGTGATGGGGCAGCTGTCGTCGAACCTGACGCTGGCCCGATCGGTCCCGGCCCGGCGGATGGGCCTGTCGTTCGGGGTGAAGCAGGCGGCGATCCCGACCGCGACACTGCTCGCCGGGGTCGCGGTGCCGGCCGTCGCACTGACCGTGGGCTGGCGCTGGGCGTACGTGATCGGCGCCGTGCTCGCCCTCGCCGCGCTCGCCCTGTGCCCGCGCGAGGACGCCGGGCCCCCGGCCCGGGCGGCGAAGGGTGCGCGGGCGACCGCCGCCCTCGGGGTGATCGGCGCCGCCTCCGGGATGGCCGCGGGCACCGCGACCGCGCTGGGCATCTTCCTCGTCGCCTCGGCCGTCGAGCGCGGGGTCGCCCCGGGACCGGCCGGGCTCGTCCTGACCATGGGCAGCGTGATCGGGCTGAGCATCCGGCTGCTGCACGGCTGGCTCGCCGACCGTCGCGAGGTCCGCCGGGGCGGCGGGCACGTCGCCGTGGTGTCGGCCAGCCTGGCCGCCGGGGCGATCGGGTTCGGGCTGCTCGCGGTACCCGGCACCCCGGCGCTGATCGCCGGGACCGTGCTGGCGTTCGGGCTCGGCTGGGCCTGGCCCGGGCTGCTGCAGTTCGCGGTCGTGCGGCTCAACCCGTCCGCACCGGCCGCGGCGACGTCGGTGGTGCAGCTCGGGGTGTACGCCGGTGGCTTCGCCGGGCCGATCGTCTTCGGCTGGCTGGCGGCGCACGCGTCGTTCACCGTGGCCTGGTCGGTGAACGCGGTGGTCATGCTCGGGGCCGCCGGGATGATGCTGGTCGGGCGCCGGATGCTGCTGGCGCACGCCGCGCGGGCGGCCGCGGCCGGCTGAGCCGCCCGCGGAACCCGGTCGGAACTGTCGGGGGCATCGGGCAGTCTGCTCGGTATCGGCCCGCCGCCCGCGGTCCGGCACGTTCCGAGGGGACCACCACCATGGCCGACGCGATCCGCGCGACCGGGCTCGTCAAGCACTACGGCGCGGTGCGCGCGCTCGACGGGGTCGACGTCGCCGTCCCCGAGGGCACCGTGCTCGGGCTGCTCGGCCCGAACGGCGCCGGGAAGACCACGGTCGTCCGGATCCTGACCACGCTGCTGGAACCGGATGCGGGCGAGGCCACCGTGGCCGGGGCCGACGTGCGGCGGGACCCGGCCGGGGTGCGCGGGCGGATCGGGCTCTCCGGGCAGTACGCGGCGGTCGACGAGTACCTCACCGGGTTCGAGAACCTGGAGATGGTCGGGCGGCTCTACCACCTGGGGCGCCGCCGGGCCCGGGAGCGGGCGCGCGAGCTGCTCGACGAGTTCTCCCTGACCGACGCGGCCGACCGGCCGGCCCGCACCTACTCCGGCGGGATGCGGCGCCGGCTCGATCTCGCCGGAGCCCTGGTCGCCGATCCACCGGTGCTGCTGCTCGACGAGCCGACCACCGGGCTGGACCCGCGCAGCCGCATCGACCTGTGGGAGGTCATCCGGCGGCTGGTGGCGCGCGGCACCACGCTGCTGCTCACCACCCAGTACCTGGAGGAGGCCGACGCGCTGGCCGACGAGATCGTCGTGATCGACCACGGCCGGGTGATCGCGCAGGGCACCGCCGACCAGCTCAAGGCGCGGGTCGGCGGGGAGCGCCTGGAGGTCACCACGAGCGCGGAGGCCGACCTGGAGCCCGCGGCCCGGCTGCTGGCCCCGCTGGGGGTCGGGGAGGCCGTGCTCGACCGGCACCGGCGGTCGCTCACGATCCCGGTCACCGGCGGCGTCGACGTGCTGCGCGAGGCGCTGGACCGGCTGCGCGAGGCCGGGACCAAGGTCGACGACGCCGGGCTGCGCCGCCCCACCCTCGACGACGTGTTCCTGACCCTGACCGGCCGCCCGTCCGCGGCGGCCGACGAGCACCCGGAGGTGTCGTCGTGAACGCGGCGGCCACGATGCTGGCGGACGCCTCGGTCGTCGCCAAGCGCAACCTGATCAAGATCAAGCGGGTGCCCGACCTGCTGGTCTTCACCACCCTCTCGCCGATCATGTTCGTGCTGCTGTTCGCCTACGTGTTCGGCGGCGCGATCGACCCGACCGGCGGCGGTGCGGGGTACCGGGAGTTCCTGATGGCCGGGATCTTCGCCCAGACGGTGATCTTCGGGGCCACGAACACCGGCGCCGGGCTCGCCGAGGACGTGAAGAAGGGCATCATCGAACGGTTCCGCTCGCTGCCGATGGCCCCGTCGGCCGTGCTCACCGGGCGGACGCTGTCCGACGTCGTGAACAACGTGATCGTCCTGGTCGTGATGTCGCTGACCGGGTTGCTGGTGGGCTGGCGGATCCACACCTCGTTCCTCGAGGCGCTCGCCGGATTCGGGGTCCTGCTGGTGTTCGCCTACGCGTTCTCCTGGGTGATGGCCTGGATCGGGCTGCTCGTGCCGAGCCCGGAGGTGGTGAACAACGCCTCGTTCATCGTGATCTTCCCGGTGACGTTCCTGGCGAACACCTTCGTCCCGCTGGACACGCTGCCCGGCCCGCTGCGGGTCTTCGCCGAGTGGAACCCGGTGTCCGCGGTCACCCAGGCGGCCCGCGAGCTGTTCGGCAACACCGACGCGGTCGCCGCGGCGACGCAGTCGTCGCAGGCGTGGTCGCTGCAGCATCCGGTGCTATACACGCTGATCTGGTCGGTCGTGGTGATCGCGGTGTTCGGGCCGCTGGCCGGCCGCCGGTACCGGAGGGCGGCCAGCCGCTGAGGCCCGGCGGGCCGCAGCCGTCCCGATCCCCCGGTACCGGGGCCCCCGACCGGTCGGGCAGGGCGGTCGCGTCGCACGGGGCCACGGACCGGCGCCCGATGCTGCCGGGCCCGGCAGGCGGTGATCGACGGCTGACAGGATGGCCGGTATGCGCACCCGACCGCTCCCCGCGCCGTGACCGGGCTCGCCCCGGCGGTCCGCCGGGTCCTGGACTGGCCGGTCGACCACGTCGCGGCGTCGGTCGTCGCCGCCGACGGCTCCGTACTCGCCCACGCCGGCGACACCGGCCGGGTGTTCGGCCTGGCCTCGGTGACCAAGCTGCTGTCCGCGTACGCGGTGCTGGTCGCGGTCGAGGAGGGCGCCGTCGACTGGGACGATCCGGCGGGCCCCGAGGGCTCCACGGTGCGGCACCTCATCGCGCACACCTCGGGCCTGGCGTTCGACACCGACGAGGTCAAGGCCGCACCGGGCGAGCGCCGCATCTACTCCAACACCGGCTTCGCCGTGCTCGCCGACGCGGTCGCCGAGGCGACCGGGATCGGTTTCGCCGACTACCTGCGCCAGGCCGTGTGCGAACCGCTGGGCCTGCCGGACACCCGGCTCGACGGTGCGGCCGGGGCGGGCGCGGTGTCGACCGCGAACGATCTGGCCGCGTTCGCCGCCGAGCTGCAGGCCCCGACCCTGCTCGACCCGCGTACGGTCGCCGAGGCCACGACCGTCGCGTACCCGGGGCTCGACGGCCTGCTCCCCGGCTTCGGGCGGCAGCGGCCGAACGACTGGGGGCTGGGCTTCGAGATTCGGGACGGCAAGTCCCCGCACTGGACCGGCACGCGGTCCGCACCGCGGACGTTCGGCCACTTCGGCCAGTCCGGAACGTTCCTCTGGGTGGACCCCGAGGCCCGGGCGGCCGCCGTCGTCCTGACCGACCGGGCGTTCGGCCCGTGGGCCGTCGAGGCGTGGCCCGCCTGGACCGACGCCGTCCTCGCCGAACTCCGCACCTGACCCCGCTCCTCCCCCTCGCCCGCTCCCCCACCCCCGCCCTTTCCCACTCATGGAGCTCGGGCCTCGTGACACCGGGCCGAAGCTCCATGAGTGCGGGAGAGATCGGTGGAGCGGGACGGCGCGGGGCGGGAATGCCGCGGGGGGTGCGGCCGTTGGAAGGACTGTCCGAGCCGGGCGACACGAGTCCCCGGGCCGCATTATGGAAAGCCGCCGCGGACTACCGTCCGGCTGGAGCCGCGGTGTGCCACTCGCCGCGAGGCGACCGGCGCCCGGTTCGGACACCACCTTCGTATCCCGACGACCCGCCCCGGTGCAGCGATAATCCGATTGCCGCGGCCTGCGAGGGCCATCACCATGGTCGTCGTCCGCGGCACCGCGGGCGACCAGGCACACTGAACGAGCGATGTCCACCGAACCCGCACCGTCCCCGAGCGACCGGCCCGAGAACACCGACGGCCGCTCCGACCGGCCCCGACGACCTCGTCGCCGTCGCCGCCCGGATTCTCGTCAGAACGACACTTCACCGGTTCCCACCACGAACCAGGCCGCAGCGCAGGCCGCCTCCGGGACGGAGGGCGCCGCGCGCGGCCGCCCGGCCCGTGAGCCGCAGCGCCGACCGCGCCGCCGCGGGCCGCGGGGCCGGAGCGCCACCGTCACGGCGCCCGGCCCCGACCAGCCCGGCCGTCGCGGCCCCGACCGCGACGGTCCCCCCGGCGCTGCGCCCGACGGCGCTGCGCCCGACAGTGCTGCACCCGAAAGTGCTGCACCCGGCGGCAGTGCCCCTGCCCGCAGCGCCCACGGTGGCGCAGAGCCCACCGGCCGGGCACCCGCCGATCCGGCGGCCCCCGGCACCGTGACGCGCGCCCAGAGCCGACGGGCGGCCCGCGTGGAGAGCCGCCGCGCCGCCCTCGCAGCGGCCACCGGCACGAGCGGCACGAGCGGGGATGCGCCGCCGCGGATCTCCTACCCCGAGATCCTCCCGGTCTCCGCCCGGCGCGACGACATCGCCGCCGCGATCCGGGACAACCAGGTCGTCATCGTGGCCGGGGAGACCGGCTCCGGGAAGACCACCCAGCTGCCGAAGATCTGCCTGGAGCTGGGCCGTGGTCTGCACGGGATGATCGGCCACACCCAGCCACGGCGGCTCGCCGCCCGCACCGTCGCCGCGCGGATCGCCGACGAGCTGGGCGTGGAGCTCGGGGAGCTGATCGGCTGGAAGGTCCGCTTCACCGACCAGGTCGGCGACTCGACCATGGTCAAGCTGATGACCGACGGCATCCTGCTCGCCGAGCTCGCCGGCGACAAGGACCTGCGCGCCTACGACACGCTGATCATCGACGAGGCGCACGAGCGCAGCCTCAACATCGACTTCATCCTCGGGTACCTGACCCGGCTGCTGCCCCGCCGTCCCGACCTCAAGGTGATCATCACCTCGGCGACGATCGATCCCGAGCGCTTCGCCCGGCACTTCGGCGGCGAGCGGGACCCGGCGCCGATCGTCGAGGTCTCCGGCCGGACGTACCCGGTCGAGGTGCGGTACCGGCCGGTCGTCGACCCGGACGACTCGGACGCCGACCCGGACCGCCGGCTCGACGACGCGATCGGTGACGCCGTCGTCGAGCTGCAGCGCGAGGGCCCCGGCGACGTGCTGGTCTTCCTGCCCGGCGAGCGCGAGATCCGCGAGGCCGCCGAGGCGCTGGAACGCCGCAACCTGCGCAACACCGAGATCCTCCCGCTCTACGCCCGGTTGTCGACGGCCGAGCAGCAGCGGGTCTGGCAGGCGCACGCCGGGAACCGGGTGGTGCTCGCGACGAACGTCGCCGAGACGTCGCTGACCGTCCCCGGCATCCGCTACGTCGTCGACACCGGCACCGCCCGGATCTCCCGCTACTCGCGCCGCCTGAAGGTGCAGCGGCTGCCGATCGAGAAGATCTCGCAGGCCTCGGCGAACCAGCGGTCCGGCCGCTGCGGGCGTACTTCGGACGGGATCGCCATCCGGCTCTACGCCGAGGACGACTTCGACGCCCGTCCCGAGTTCACCGACCCGGAGATCCTGCGGACCAACCTCGCCTCGGTCGTCCTGCAGATGATCGCGCTGGACCTCGGGGAGATCGCCGAGTTCCCGTTCGTCGAGCCGCCGGACCGCCGCTCGATCGCCGACGGCCTCGACCTGCTGCACGAGCTCGGCGCGCTCCGCCCGGACCGCCGCTCGCTCACCCCGGTCGGGTACTCGCTGTCCCGGCTGCCGGTGGACCCGCGGCTGGGCCGGATGCTGGTGGAGGCGGACCGCAACGGCTGCCTGCGCGAGATGCTGGTCATCACGGCCGCGCTGAGCGTGCAGGATCCGCGGGAGCGCCCCACCGAGCAGCGCCAGGCGGCCGACGAGCGGCACCGGCGCTTCGCCGTCGACGGGTCGGACTTCCTGGCCTACCTCCGGCTGTGGGACCACCTCACCGAGCGCCGGGACGCGTTGAGCGGCAGCAGGTTCCGCCGCGAGCTGCGCGAGGACTTCCTGCACTACCTGCGGGTGCGCGAGTGGTGGGACCTGCACGGCCAGCTCCGGCAGGCGGCGCGCAGCTCGGGCATGACCCCCGGGGAGTCCAGCCCCGACTGGGCCGCCCACGCCGACCGCATCCACCAGTCCCTGCTCGCCGGGCTGCTCTCCCAGGTCGGGATGCAGGACGCGACGGACAGCGGGCCGGGCGCCCGCAAGGACGGGAAGAAGGAGCGCAAGGGGCCCAAGGACTACCTCGGGGCCCGCGGCGCGCGGTTCGCGATCTGGCCCGGCTCCGGCATCGCCAAGAAGCCGCCGCGCTGGGTCATGGCGGCCGAGCTCGTCGAGACCACGAGGCTCTGGGCGCGCACCGTCGCGCCGGTGCAGCCGGAGTGGATCGAGCCCCTCGCCGAACATCTCGTCAAGAAGACATATTCGGAACCGCGCTGGTCACGCAAGCGGGCGAGCGCCGTGGCGACCGAGCGGGTCACCCTGCACGGGCTGGCGCTGGTGGCCGACCGGACGGTCGCGTACGGCCGGATCGACCCGGAGGTCAGCCGGGACCTGTTCCTGCGGCACGCACTCGTCGAGGGCGACTGGGAGACCCGGCACCCGTTCTTCCACGCCAACCGCGAGCTCCTCGACGACGCCGAGGAGCTGGAGCACCGCGCACGCCGCCGCGGTCTCGTCGTCGACGAGGACACGCTGTTCGCCTTCTACGACGAGCGGGTCCCGGGCGACGTCGTCTCCGGCAAGCACTTCGACCGGTGGTGGAAGAAGGCGTCGCGGCAGGACGCCGGCCTGCTCGACTTCACCGAGGAGATGCTGCGGACCGAGGCCGCGCAGCAGGTCGACCGTTCGCACTACCCCGACCACCTGGCCGCGGGCGGGCTGACACTGCCGCTGTCCTACGCCTTCGAACCCGGGCAGCAGACCGACGGCGTGACGGTCGACGTGCCGGTCGCCGCGCTGCACCAGGTGGACCCGACACCGTTCACCTGGCAGGTGCCCGGCCTGCGCGAGGAGCTGGTGACCGCGCTGATCCGGACGCTGCCGCGGAACCTGCGCCGCAACTTCTCCCCGGCCCCGGACCACGCGCGGGCCGTGCTGGGACGGCTGCACGCGCAGACCCCGGACGGCGGCCCGGCCCGGCCGCTGCTCGACGTCCTGGAGCTGGAACTGGGCCGGATGCGCAACGTCGAGATCCAGCGCTCGGACTGGGAGCTGGACCGGCTGCCCGACCACCTCACCGTCACGTTCCGGGTGCTCGACGAGGCCGGGACCGAGCTCGCCCGCGACACCGACCTGGGCCGGCTGCGGCACCGGCTGGCACCGAAGGTGCGCGAGGAGCTGGCCGCCGCCGGCACCGGCATCGAGGCCACCGGGCTCACCGCGTGGACGATCGGCGAGCTCCCCCGGGAACTCCCGATCCGGCGCGGGACGCACGTCGTCACCGGTTACCCGGGCCTGCGCGACCGTGGGACGAGCGTGGACGTCCACGTGCACTCCACGGCCGCCGAACGCGACCCGGCGCACCACCGGGGCGCCCGCCGGTTGCTGCTGCTGGCGACCCCGGATCCCGGTAAGCAGGTGCAGCGCGGCCTGGACAGCCGGACCCGGCTGGCGCTGGCCCGCAACCCGCACGGCTCGCTGGACGCGCTGCTGGCGGACTGCACGACGGCCGCCGCCGACCATCTCGTCGCCCGGGGCGGCGGGGACCCGTTCGACGAGGCCCGGTTCGCCCGGCTGGCCGAGCTGCTCCGGATGCGGCTGCCGGCGACGACGCTGCAGGTCCTGGACGCCGTACGCGGTGTCCTGGAGGCCTGGCACGCCGTCGGCGCCGCGCTGGCGGACCTGCGTGGCCCCGCGACCCGGGACGGCGTGGCCGACGTCCGCGCGATCTCCGACCGGCTCGTCGCCCCCGGTTTCGTGACCGCGAGCGGCGCGACCCGGCTCGGCGACGTCAGACGCTACCTGCAGGGCCTCGGCCTACGCCTGGACAAGCTGCGCGCCGACCCGGGCCGGGACGGCCGGTGGACGGCCGAGATGGCCCCGGTCGAGGCCGAGTACCGCGGGCTGCTCGCGGCACTCGCCGACGGCACCGAGCCGTCACCCGCGCTGCGCGAGATCGGCTGGATGATCGAGGAGCTGCGGGTCTCGCTCTACGCGCACCCCATCCGGACCCGGCACCCGGTGTCGGTGCAGCGCGTGGAACGGGCCATCGACGAGCTGCCGCCGCCCGCCTGATCCCGCTCAGCCGAACCGGATCTCGCCGACCGGCGGGAACTCGGGGAACCGCATGTCACCGGCCGGGGCGAGCTCGAGCTCGACGGGCTGCCCGTCGTCGAGGACGAGCAGGAGCAGCGCCCCCGGGACGTGCGCGGTCAGCACCACCCGCCGCCCGGACGGGTACGGCCCCTCCCGGTCCACGGCGAGGAGCGCGATCGACGGGCAGGCCCCGCAGCCACAGCGGGCCCCGGCCCGGGTCGCCGGCACCCGCTGCAGCCAGGACCGGCGGGCGGCACCGTCGAGCCGTGGGTCGGGATCGAACGGCTCGCCCCGCTCGATCATCGCCGTCAGCACGGCGGACTCGCGTTCGGTGAGGGCACGGCTCACACCGGGAGAGCGTAGGCGCCGATCCCGGAAAAGGTCACGGAAAACGTCGGGGGTGCCGTGCACACTGCTCCCATGCCCGACGACGCACGTGACGTGACCGGCGAGTCCACCGCCCCCGTGGCCACCTTCGCCCTCATCGCCATCGACTGCCCGGACCCGGTGGAGCTCACCCGCTTCTACTCCCGGATCACCGGCTGGCCCCTCGCCCCCCAGCGGCACGACGACTGGGTGGAGTTCGACGCCGGCGGCGCCGGTGCGACCCTGGCGTTCCAGAAGATCTCCGAGGGGACCTACGTCCCGCCGGAGTGGCCCGGCCAGGAGCACCCGCAGCGCGCGCACATCGACCTGAACGTGCCCGATCTCGACGCCGGGGAGGCCGCGGTGCTCGCGCTCGGCGCCCGCAAGCACGACGTGCAGCCCGGCCCGGACAGCTTCCGGGTGTTCCTGGATCCGATCGGGCAGCCGTTCTGTCTGGTCATCTCCTGAGGTCCACGGTCGGCGGATCGCGCGGGAAGATGTGAGGATCCCCGAGCCGACCGCGAGGAGTCCCGTGAGCACCACTCCGTACACCGAGCTGGGCGAGGCGCTGGGCACCGACTTCTTCTCGGTGCGCGACCAGTTCACCGACGAGCAGTGGCAGCGGTTCACCGACGTCCGCCGGTTCGTCGACACCGAGGTCCTCACCGACATCAACGACTACTGGGAACGGGCCGAGCTGCCCTGGCACCTGTTCCGCAGGCTCCCCGGGCTCGGGATCGTCGGTGAGGACATCCAGGGGTACGGCGCGGCCGCGATGAGCCCGCTCGCCCTCGGCCTGGTCCACATGGAGCTGCACCGCGGTGACGGCTCGCTGGGCACCTTCCTCGGTGTCCACGCCGGACTCGCCATGAAGGCGATCGACATGTGCGGTTCCGACGAGCAGCGGGCGCGCTGGCTGCCGTCCATGTCGGCCCTGGAACGGACCGGTGCGTTCGCCCTGACCGAGCCGGACCACGGCTCGGACTCGGTCGCCCTGGAGACGACCGCCACCCGCGACGGTGACCACTGGATCCTGCGCGGGACGAAGCGCTGGATCGGCAACGGCACCGTCGCCGACCTGGTGGTCGTCTGGGCCCGGGACACCGACAGCGGCGACGTGCTCGGCTTCGTCGTCGAGACCCCCGCCGAGGGCTACTCCGCCACCGTGATCCCGGGCAAGGTGTCGCTGCGTGCGCTGTGGCAGGCCGACATCACGCTGGACCGGGTCCGGGTGCCGGACGAGAACCGCCTCGCGAAGGCGCGCACCTTCGCCGACTGCGCCGCCGTCCTCGCCACCACCCGCTCCACCTGCGCCTGGATGGCACTCGGGCACGCCACCGCCGGTTACGAGGCGGCCCTGCGCTACGCGACGGAGCGCGAGCAGTTCGGCCGTCCGCTGGCGAGCTTCCAGATCGTGCAGGAACGGCTGGTCCGGATGCTCGCCGATCTCACCGGCATGCAGCTGTACTGCATGCAGACCGCGCGCCTGGCCGAGGCCGGGAAGCTCTCGCCGACGGTCGCCGGGCTGGCGAAGATGCACAACACGCGCACCGCCCGTTCGATCCTGTCCGAGGCGCGCGACCTCCTCGGCGGCAACGGCATCCTGCTGGAGCACCACGTGGTGCGGCACTGGGCCGACATCGAGGCCATCCACACCTTCGAGGGGACGGAGACGATGCAGACCCTGATCGTCGGCCGGGACGTGACCGGGTTCAGCGCCTTCACCTGAGCCGGGCCCCGGCGCGGGCGAGGTCGCCGCGCGACGGCCGCTCCGTCAGATCGCCAGGGCCCGTGGCCCCGGGCGGTCCGGCCCGAACCGGCGGGCGAGATCGGCCTGCACCCGGCGGTCGGACCACCGCTCCAGCAGTCGCCGGCCGCGGCGGGTCCGGGACACCAGCACGGCCTCGACGAGGTTGCGCACCACCTGGGCCGGCACCGCCCACGGCAGCGTCACCGGGAGCCCCAGGTCACGCAGGCCCTCGGCACGCAGGAACACCCGCAGCAGGCTCAGCAGCCGCCGCCGTTCCCACGCTCCGCGCAGCCGGTCGAGCCGGCCGCCGGTGCGCTCGGACCGCAGGCCCTCGACCAGCGCACCGGCCAGCGCGGCGCCGTTCGGCGTGACGTCACCCTGGGCCAGCAGCACGTGGTGGTTGAACCTGTTCTGGGCGCGCTCGTCGTCGAACAGCCAGTCCTCGTCGACCCCCAGCAGCCATCCGACGTAGCGCCAGAGGTGCATGACCGCGCGGCTCTCGGCACGGGTGACCGGGCGGCCCAGCAACCGGCAGCCGAGCAACGCCGTGCTGTTGAACAGCCCGAGGGTCGCGGCCGCGTCGGCCTGGTTGATCGGGAGACCGTGGGTCGCGACGTCGTGGCGGTCCTCGAACCGGTTCGCGACGAGCGCGTGCATCGCGCGCACGTGCAGGGTCGCCCGCCAGCCGTCGGCGCCGGGACGCATGCCACCGGGCCGGCTCACCGCGAACGCCCAAGCCTGGGTCTCGGCCAGGCGGCGCATCGCCCCGGGGCCGCTGAGCCCGCCCGTCCGGACCAGCAGCTCGGTCGGCCCGCCGAAGCGGTAGCCACCGATCAGCGACAGCCCGAGCAGGACGTCGTCCCGGCTGCGTCCGAGCCTGCGGTAGGCCCGGGCCCCCCGTTCGGCCAGGTCCCGGTCCAGCCAGGCAGGGTCGGGGGTGACCGCCGCCAGGAGGTCCCGCAACGCGGGCGGCGCGTCGGGCGGAGCGGCCCCGGCGGCGAGTGCCCGGTGCAAGCGCCCGCATCGTGACCCGGTCCGGGTCGTCGTGGCCCCGGCCCATCGCGCGGGCCAGGGCGGCGCCCGTCTCGTCCCGGGTCAGCATCCGGCGGCCGATCTCGTCCACCAGTCCGTGATCGGTCCCGCGGACCCCGGCGACGACGCCGAGCGGACCGGCGATCCGCGCCGCCCGCACCGGTGAGCTGCGGAAACGTCGCGGGCGGGCAGGGACCTCGGCGACCATGGACCGATGCTGGCACGCGCCGGAGCCCGCGTTCAACGCGTGCGCGGGCCGGACTCAGGTGGACCGGTGCAGCGGCGGCCGGGTCGCGTCCGTCGGGCCGTCCCGGCCCTCCTCGGTGGGCAGGCCGGCGGCGGCCCACGCCCGGAAACCGCCGTCCAGGTCGGTGGCCCGGTGCAGACCGAGGTCCTGCAGCGACGCCGCGGCGAGGCTGGAGCTGTACCCCTCGGAGCAGAACAGGATCCACGCGACGTCGTGGTCGACCGCCTCCGGGATCCGGGCGTCCGACGCCGGGTCGAGCCGCCACTCCAGGTGGTTGCGCTCGATCACCAGCGCCCCGGGGACCGCCCCCTCCTCCACCCGCTGCCACCCGGGACGGGTGTCGACGAGGTGTGCTCCCGCCGCGGCCAGCGCCGCGGCCCGCTGCGGGTCCGGCCGGTCGAGCCGGTCCCGCGCCGCGGCGAGCAGGTCACCGACGGACCGGCTCATCCGACGCCCTGACCCGGCTCGACGAGCTCGGTGCGGACCCGGCGCAGCCGCCGGACGCCGGGGGCGGCGCCGGGGACGTCCGTCGGGCCGACCTCCTCGACCGAGTAGTACGACATCGCCGAGAGCGGCGGCGAGTAGGCGTGCACGCTCACCGCGGGCTCGTCCGCGGTGTTCGCGACGTCGTGGACGTGGCCGAGCGGGAACCCGGCGCCGCGGCCGTGCCGGAGCGTGCGGGTCCGCAGCCCGGACGGGCCGCTCCACCGGCGCTCGGTCAGGGTCCCGGACACGACGCTCAGCGCGCCGAGTGATCCGGCGTGGTCGTGCAGCTCGGCGATCTGCTCGGTGGCCCAGCTGATCAGCCACACGTCGACCAGGCCGTCGCTGCGCAGCAGCCGGTACCAGCGGCTGTCGGGGTCGATGACGACCTCGTGCCGCCCGGCCCGGACATCGGCGGCGATCTCACGGGTTAGGTCCTGCAGGTCGTCCAGGCCGTACGGGGTGGGGGCGGTGACGGGGCGGGCGTGCAACGACGCCGGGCGCGGTGCGGCCGGGGCGAGGGAGCGGGATGCACGGACGGGTGCGGACACGATCGGTACTCCAGGTGCGATGTCGGACGAGCGGGGACGGAATCCTCAGCTCGCGCGACAGCCCTGATCGAAATGGTCGGCGCGACGGGTGCCCCAGAGGGGTCCGAGATTCGCGGCCTGGCCCATACCCACGATGTCACCACATCGGACCGGGTTCGTACAACATCCGGTCCGGTGATCGGGAGCCCTGGACGCCTTGTCCGGACAACCGCTCCGACCTGCGTGTTCGTCGTCACATCCCGGTCAGGTGTCGTCGGACATCCCGATCACCGTGTCCAAACCGGACAGCACCAGCGAGCGCCGCGCCTGGCTGCCGGCCGGTGCGACGAGCGTCAGCGCCATGCCGTCGGTCCGCATCCGGCGGGCCGCCTCGGACAGCAGCGCGATCCCGGCACTGCTGACGAACGCGTCCGCGGCCAGGTTCAGCGTGATCGGTACCCCGCGGTCGAGGTGCTCCATCAGCGGGTCCCGGACCGCCGACACCCCGTCGAGATCGAGGTCCCCGACGATCGTCAGCCGGACCCCGTACGCGTCCGGGACGGCCCGCAGCCGGGTCGCCGCCGGGCGGGTGTCGTCCTCGGGCGTGCTCGCGCCGCCGGGGCCGCCCGAGCCGGCGGGACCGCGGTCGGCCTCACCGGCGACGAACTCCACCGGCGGCCCGGCGCCGGGGGTGCCGATCTCGACCGGGCTGGCGGGCAGCCGGAACCGGACGACGGTTCCGGCCTCGGAGGAGTCCACGTGCACGTCCTCGCCGAGCTCGCGGATGAGCGCGATCCCGCGCCCGCGGTAGCCGGGGTCGGCGGCGGGGGGCCGCCAGGTCCCGCCGTCGGTGACCCGCACGGTCACCGCCCCGTCGGCGGTGAGCGCCAGCTCCACCTCGACGCCGGCCGAGGTGTCCTCGGCGTCGGCGTAGGCGTGCTCGATCGAGTTCGTGACCGCCTCGCCGACGGTCAGCTGCAGGTCACTGGCGGCGTCCGGGCCCATCCCGCACATGTCGGCCCACCCGCCGACGGCCCGGCGCAGCGGGGCCAGCCGCTTGGGGTCCGCCTCGATCGCGACCCGCAGCGGCGCCGGCATCAGCCGGGCAACGACGACCACGGTGTCGTCCGGCACCGAGGAGCCCTCCGACATCCGGTTCAGCAGCGTGTCGGCCATGTCCCGGGGCTGCGACCCGGCGAGGTCGCCGAAGGCACCGGCGAGCCGGGCCAGACCGTCGTCGATCACCTCGTGGCGTCGCTCGAACAGCCCGTCGGAACACAGCAGGATCGTCTCGCCCGGCTCCATCCGGGCGGACGCCTCGGCGAACGGCGGACGGCCGGAGATGCCCAGCGGCACCCCCCGGCCCTCCGCCAGCATCCGCACGCCACCGGCCCCCGCGACCAGCGGCGGCGGGTGCCCGGCGCTGGCGTAGCGCAACTCCCCGGACAGCGTGTCGATGGCGGCGATCGCGACGGTGCTGGCGGTCGCACCGCTGACCCGCAGCGCGTACTGGTCGAGCTGCTCGAGCGCACCGGCCGGCGGCTGCCCGTTGACCAGGTTCGCCGCGACCGCGCTGCGGAGCTGCCCCATGACGGCGGCCGCCGCGGGGCCACGGCCGACGACGTCGCCGACCACGAGTGCGACCACGCCGTCGTCGAGTTCGAGCACGTCGAACCAGTCGCCCCCGGCCTCGGTCCCCTGGGTGCCGGGGCGGTACCGGGTGGCCAGCGACAGTCGCTCGATCTCGGGCAGCCGCTGCGGGAGCAGGCTGCGCTGCAGGGTCACCGCGACCTCGTGCTCGGCCTGGTGCAGCTGGGCCCGCACGATGGCCTGCGCGCACTGGTTCGCCAGCGTCCGGATGAAGCTCTGCTGCTCCGGGCCGAACGAGGGCTCGTGCGGGAACCGCAGGCCGATCACGCCGATCGGCCGGGCCGCGACCATCAGCGGGACCGCGGTGTGCACCGGATGGCCTGCGGAGCCGGTCGTGTCGGCGTTCCAGATCGGTTCCCCGCCGGTCACGGCCCGGACCAGCGGATGGTTGCGGTCCGGGGCCGGGAACCGCGCCCCGCCGGGCGACCAGCCCGCCTCGCGCAGCGACGTGAGCGTGCCCTGCTCCCCGACGACGAGCAACGCCACCGCCTCGGCGCCGACGGAGCTGCGGCCGTGCTCGACCACGACCTCCGCGACGGACTCCAGGTCGGTCGCCCGGGCCAGGCCGGTCGCGACCGCACCCAGCCGCTCGGCGCTGCGCCGGGCCTGGGTCTCGGCGTCCAGCATGGACGCCCGGTCGAGCGCCTGCGCCGCCAGCTCGGCGACACCGACCGCGGCCTCCCGGTCGGCCGCCGACAGCCGGCGCTCGGTCAGCATGGACACCGCCAGCACGCCCAGCGCCCGGCCGCCGGCGACCAGCGGGAGGACGCCGATCGTCTGGGCGTGGTCGGGGACGACGCCGATCTGGGCCGGGAACCGGGCCGCCCACTCCCGGGCCGACGGGAACCACATCGGCCGGCGTTCCGCGAGCACCTCGGCGAACGCCATCGGCGCGTCCACCGCGATCCGCCCGGCACGACGCCACAGCTCCTGGTCCCAGCCGTGCCCGGTGAGCGCGCGCAGCCACGGGCCACGCACCTCCCAGACCCCGGCGAAGTCCGCGTCGAGCAGGTCGACGATGTGGTCGGCGGCGATGGCCGAGACCTCGCCCGCGGTGGCGGCGGCCGACATCTTCGCCGTGGCCCGGTGCAGCAGGCCCAGCCGCTGCGCCGTGGACCGCTCCTGTTCCAGCAGCCGGGCGTTGTCCACGGCCAGCCCGGCCCGGCGCCCGATCTCCGACAGCAGGTCCAGGTCGTCGGCGGTGTAGGGGTCGGCCGGCTCGGTGCGGACCACCGTCAGCACGGCGCTGGTCCGGCCGCGGGCCGGCAGCGGGACGATCATCGCCGAGCGGGCGCGCAACCGTTCCCAGGCCCGGCGCTGCGGCGTCGGGAGCCGGCCGAGCACCTCGTCCAGCCGGTCCGGCCCGACGATCTCCGGCCGCCCGATCCGCTCGTCGACCGGAGCCAGCGGGCCCAGCCGCCACAGCGACGGCTCCAGCGCCGCCGGGTCCGCCGCCACCGCGAGCGTCCCGGCGGGGTCCGCGGGGTCGGCGTCGTGCACGAGTGCGATGTCCGCCAGCCGGTCGTCGACGACCGCGCGGACCAGCTGGTCGGTGCGCCCGGTACGGGTGATCTCCCGCTCCAGGGACTCCGCGACCTCGGAGTAGATCCGGTGCCGCCGCTGCTCGCGATGCTGCACGTCGATGTCCAGGCAGCCACCGACGTACCCGGCGGACCGCTCGCCGTCGCGGACCGGGGCACCGCGGTCGAGCACCCACCGGTACCGGCCGGCCCGGTCCAGCAACCGGTACTCGACCTCGAACGGGGCGTGCGCGCGCACCGCGGCGGAGGTCACCGACCGGTAGCGCTCGCGGTCGTCGGGATGGATCCGGCGGCGCCAGTCCAGGCCCAGCTCGTGCGACGGGTCGTCGAGCCCGGTGAAGTCCAGCCAGCCCCGGTTGACGAACAGCCGGTGCCCGCCCGGGTCGTCGACCCAGATCAGCGCCGGCGTCGAGTCGGCCATCGCCCGGAACTGGAGTTCGGCCGCCCGCCGGACCCGGCCGAGCTGCAGGTGGTTGGTGACCCGGGCGAGCAGCTCGCGGGCCGAGAACGGACGGACCAGGTAGTCGTCCGCGCCGGCGGCGAAGCCCTCGACGGCCGCCTCCTCGCCCGCCCGCGAGGACAGCAGCACCACCGGGACGCCGACCGTGCGCGAGTCCGACCGCAGCGCGCGGAGCAGTTCGATGCCCCCGCCGGACGGCAGGCCCGCGTCCGCGACGACGAGGTCGGGCGGATCGGTGCGGGCGGCCTCCAGCGCGGCCGCACCGTCCGCGACGGCCTGCACCGTCCAGTTCTCGGACAGCAGGTCACGCAGGTAACCACGCATCTCGCGGTCGTCGTCGACGACGAGGACCCGGTCCGAGCGGTCCACGTCGAGCCCGCCGACGACCGAGCCGTCCAGCGAGCGTCCGCGCGGCGCGTCCCCGGCCCCGGCGGGCTCGCCGGCCGCCGGGTCGGGCAGCCAGCGCATCGCCTCGGTGATGTAGGGCGCGGCCAGCGCCGGGGTGGAGCGGGCACCCGTCCGGGACCGCACCAGCCGGTCCTGCGGCAGGTGCCCGAACCCCAGGGGGAGCCGCACCGTGAACACGCTGCCGCCGCCGGGGTTCGCCGCCACCCCGATGCTGCCGGTGTGCAGCCGGACCAGCTGGCGGATCAGGGGCAGCCCGAGACCGCTGCCCTCGCTCGTCCGGCCGCGCTGGCTGCCCGCCCGGTGGAAGCGGTCGAAGACCGTGCCGATCTCGCCGGGCGGGATCCCGACGCCGGTGTCGGACACGCGCAGCACGACCTGCTCGCCGTCCTGGGACAGGTCGACGGTGACCCCGCCGGTCATCGTGTACTTCAGCGCGTTGCTCAGCAGGTTCAGGACGATCTTCTCCCAGGCGTCGCGGTCGACCCAGACCGGACGCCCGAGCGGCGGGCAGGACACCGTCAGCGACAGCCCGGCCCGTTCGACCACCGGCGCGAACACCGCGACCACCTCGCCGGTGGTGGCTCCCAGCTCGGTCGGGGCGAACATCCCGTCGTGCTGCCCCGCCTGCAGGGCCGACACGTCCAGCAGCCGGTCGACCAGCTTCAGCATCCGCTCGGCGTTGCGGTGGGCGAGGCCGACCTCGGTGCGCACCGCGGGGTCGGCGTGCCCGCGCAGCCGCTCCAGCGGGGCGAGGACCAGCGTCAGCGGGCTGCGGAACTCGTCACCGAGCCCGGCGTAGTACTCGATGCGCGCCCGCTCGGCCGTCGTGCGGTCGGCCCGCCGGTCCCGCTCGCGGTCCCGGGCCAGGACCGTGCTAAGCACGGTCCCGATGTTCCCGGCGACCAGCCGGAGGAACGACCGGTACCCGGCGTCCAGCGGCAGCAACGGCGACGCACCCACGACGACGGCGATGCCGGTCGCCCCGTCCGGGGTGTGCAGCACGGTGCGGACGATGTCGGTGACCGGCTGGTCGTGACCGTGCACCGGGACCGGGTCGACGCGCACGAACTCGGTGTCGGACCCGACGTCGGCACCGCGGTCCGCGGGCAGCCAGCCGGCCGGCGGCTCGTCGACCCCGACCACGGCCAGCTGCCGGGGCTCGGCCCCGACCGCGGACACCAGCACGCAGCCGAGCTGCTCCCCGGCACCGGCGAGCGCCGCGTTCAGCCGCTCGGAGGCGACGTCCAGGGTCGGGGCGTCGCGGGCGACCTCCCCGAGCGCGGCGAGCACCGACAGCCGGGCGGCGCCGGTGATGTTCTCGGTGACCTCGGTGACCAGGGTGATGAGGCCGAGCACCTGCCCACGCGGCCCGCGGACGGGGGTGGTCGAGTAGTCCCACCAGGTCGTCTCGGGCCGGTCCCAGCGGTCGAGCACGAGCCGGTCGGCGGACCGGAACAGTCCCTCCCGGCCGCCCCGCAGCAGCTCGCCGAGCTCCTCGACCAGGTGCGTGTGCACCTCCGGCCAGCCCTCGCGCAGCGGCCGCCCGAACGCCGACGGGTGCCGCAGGCCCGCGTGCGCGGCGAACTCGTCGTTGTAGAGCAGCACGAGATCCGGTCCCCACCAGGTCACCAGCGGGTGCCGGCTCTCCAGCATGAACCGGACGGTGTCCTCCAGCTCGCGGTCCCAGCCCGCCCGGGGTCCCAGCGGGGTCCCCGCCCAGTCGACGGTCCGCAGCAGGTCGTTCACGGCGACGGCGTCCTGCGCCGCTGCCTGCCGGCTCTCGTCCACCCTGCGCGCCACCCTCTCCTGCATCCGGTGCCGACCACGATCCCACCACCACGGGGTGTCCGGCAGGTCGGGCCGCGGAGGGTCAGTCCGTGCGGCGGACGGCGTCGCGGTGCGCGGCCAGCCACTCCCGCAGGTCGCCGAGCGGGCCCTGCCCGGCCGGCTCGTTGTACAGCTCGTGCCAGAGGCCCTCGTACCAGCGCACCGTGGTGTCGGCGGAGCCGCTGGACTCGGCGAACCTGCGGGTCCCGGCCGGATCGGTGAGCCGGTCCGCGGTGCCGTGCTGGACCAGCACCGGTAGCCGCAGCTCGGCCGTCCGGCGGGGCAGCCGGTCCATCTGCGTGTAGATCGCCGCGCCCAGCGCCAGGGTCGGCTTCCCGTGGTGGACCAGCGGGTCGGCCTCGTACGCGGCGACGACGGCCGGGGCCGAGCTGAGCGCGGAGACGTCGATCCCGACCGGGCGCAGAGCCGGGAGCACCCGCGCGACGAGTGACAGCACCGGGACCAGCGGGGCCGGCACGACGTCGGACGCCAGCGCGGGCGCCGACAGCACGAGGCCGGCGAGCCGGTCCTGGTGCCGCAGGGCGTACGCGAGCGCGATCTGCCCGCCCAGGCTGTGCCCGAGCAGGTACACCGGCACCCCGGGATGCCGGCCGACGACCTCCCGGCGGAAGGTCTCGAAGTCCTGCAGCAGGTCGTCGTAGCGCCGGACGTGCACCCGGGCCCCGCCGGACCGGCCGTGCCCGCGGTGGTCGAGCCCGTACACCGCCCAGCCGTCCGGGCGCACGGCGTCGACGACCCGGCCGTAGCGCCCGGAGTGCTCGCCTATCCCGTGGCTGACCAGCAGGACACCGGCCGGATCGGCGTCGGGCAGCCAGCCCTGCCAGAAGAGTTCCACTCCTCCGACACCGGGCAACCGGCCCTGCACGTCCGGCCCGGGCGTCACGACCCGGTCACGTCCTGTTCGAGATCCGCCCCGGCGGTCACCTCGACGTCCACCCCGGCCGAGCCGGCCGTCAGCCGGTACCGGCCCGGGTCGAGGTCCGGCAGCCGGAACGCCCCGTCGGCGTCGCTGCGCGTGTCCGCGACCTGCTCGCCGTCCTGGAGCAGGGTCACGGCGAGGTCCGCAGCCGGTGCGCCGCCGGAATCCGTGACCCGGCCGTGGACGGCGGCGGAGCGGCTCAGCCGCAGCACGACGCCCTCCGGGAGGTCCCCGACGGCGCACGCGGCGACCCCCGGCCGGTGACCGTGCTGGGTGGCGACGACGACGAAGTCGCCGGCCCCCGGGACCGGGATCCGGGCGACGCCGTCGGCACCGGTGAGCGCGGTCCCGGCCGGGGCACCCGACCGGTCCCGGACGTCGACCCGGGCGCCGGTCAGCGGCAGGCCCTCCGGGTCGAGCACCCGGATCTCGACGTCCCGCGGCGCGGTCCCCGGGACGACGGCGGCCGGCGCCGGAGCGGGCCGCTGGACGGTGAGCGCGATGGCCCCGTCCCGGTCGGTGCCGGCGGCCGGGGTTGCGGTGCTGTCCACGGTGCGGTTCTCCTCCGGTGGCCCGGCCTGCGTGTCGTCGGCCCGGGCGTCCTCGCCCGGTCCGGTGCCCGGCCGGCTCGCGTCACCGGTCGCCGCGGGATCCGTTCCCGGGGCGGCGGGCTCCGGGGCCCGCCGGGGAGCCGGGCCGGGTCCCGCGCCGAGGCCGAGATCGACCCCGGAACCGGTGTCGACGTCCTCGGGGTCGGCCGGGGGCGGCGGCGCGGGGCGGGCCGAGCGCAGCACCCGGGGCGCCGGGCGCGGTGGCGGCTCCTGGCCGTCCTCGGTGTCGCGGAACCGGGTACCGCCGGTCACGAGGCCGATCGGGACGGAGCGCTCGGAGCCGGGCCCGCCCTGCTTCTCCGGGACCCGCCCGGACCAGCCCTGCGGCACGCCCATCCGGTCGCGGGCCTCGCGGAACTCCCGCTCGGTGTCCGGCGACGCAGCACCGCGCGGGGTCCGCCGGTCGGCCGGCGCGCTCGTCACGCGGCGGACCAGGTCGGGATCGACCGGGTTGCGGGCCTCGGACCTCGACGCCGCGGCCGCCCCCTGCCCGAAGTCGATCTGCTGCGGCACCGTCGGGGTCCGGGACGGCCGCTCCGATCCGGCGATCTCGTCGACCTCGACCTCGGCCGCCGGACGGTCCGCCGGGAGGTCGGTGCCGGGCTCCGTGGTGTCCGGGTCACCGGGGCCCGTCGCGGTGGGCCGGGCGGCCTCGTCCGGGGTGTCGGATCCGCTGCCCGTGCGGCTCGCGGCCGCCCCGGCCACAGCCGTCGCACCGAGTACACCGGCGGCCCCGGCGGCCACGACGCCGTCGGCGTCCGGGGCGGCGTCGGCGTCGGCGTGGGCCTGGTCGGCCGGAGCCGGGTCGTCGGCGAGAGCGGTGTCGGCCGCTTCGGAGCCGTCGGTCGCGTCGGAACCGTCGGCCGCGGCAGTCGCGCCGGTCTCGTCCGCGGTGTCGGTCTCCTCCGCGGTGTCGGTCCCCTCCGCGGTGTCGGTCCCGAGCGCGGTGCCGGTTCCATCGGCGGAGTCGGCGTCGGTCGCGTCGGCGGTGTCGGTGCCGGTCCCGACGGCGGTGCCGGTCGCCGCGATGGCCGTCGGCCCGGTCACATCGGCGGACCGTTCGCCGTCCGCGACCGGGGCGTCGTCAGCAGCGGCCCCGTCGGCATCGGCGGGCCCGTCCGGACCGGCAGGCCCGTCGGGGTCCACCGGCCGGGCCGGGTCGTCGACCGGGCCCGCGTCGGAGACCTCGGCGGTGTCGTCGGAGATCCCGGACCGGGCGTCGACGATCGACCGCGGTTCCCCGGAACGGGTCGGCGACGGCACGGACGCCGGACGCAGGTGCGTCACCGGGGCCCCCTGCTCGGGGGTGCTGATGTCCGGTGCGGAGCTGTCCGGTCCCGGCCCGGGGTCGACCGGCTCCGCAGCGGCCACGAACGGCCGCGGCCGCACTGTGGGCGACGGGCGCGGCCGGCGGGGGGCCGGCCGCTCGACGGGCTCGACCGGCTTGCCGTCCTTGAACCCGCGCGACCAGGGCGGGCCGACCGGTCCGGCGCTCACGTCCGGGGTCACCCGCAGCACGTCGGTGCGCAGTTCGGGGATGCGGTCGGTCGGCTCGCCGTCGGACGCCCGGGAGATGTCGGGTACCGACGAGTGCGTGTCGCCCAGCGAGCCGGCCTCGTCCGGGTCGTCGGTCACCGGGTCGTCGGTCAGGGGGGCTTCGGTCACCGGAGCGGTGTCGGCCTCCCCGTCCGGATCCCGGTCGGTGTCCGGGACCGGCGCGGCGGCCACGATCCGGTCGGTGTCCTCCGCGTCACCGGCGGCGGCTGCGTCGTCATCGGAGGTGTCGCCGGACGTGGACGGGTCCGGCACCGACCGGTCGGCGGCGACGGCACCGATCCGCTCGGTCGGCTCGCCCGTCGGGTCCGGTTCCACGCCCGCGTCCGGATCCGGGCCAGCGGCGGGGTCCTCGGCGTCCGGCGCCGTGGGCCGGTCGACCGGTTCGCCGGCCGCGGGACGGCGACGGCCGTCGTCCAGCCCGCGGGCCCGGCGGTCGACGAGATCGGCCACGGTGCGTGGCGGAGTGTCGTCCCGTGTACTCGGGTGCCCGTCCCGGTTCCGCCCCCACCGCAGGAACGCTGCGATCCCGACGGCCACCAGCACCACCACCAACAGCCCCAGCGGGGCCCACGTCGACACCTGGAGATCCTCCTGCCGGAACGGACGAACCGGGCGCGACGACGACGGACGGCCCTGCGAAGGTCCGGCGCGCCGCCTCGGCCGCGGCCCGGCAGGGCCGTGACCCGGTCGGCGCATCCGGCGACGCACCGTAGCACCGATCACCGCCCGACCGGGGTGGAGCGAACCCGGCCCGCGTGTCGACGCCGACCCGCGGGCGGTACGCCACACCGGACGGGCCGCGGACCGCCGGATCCACCAGGATCTACCGGTATGACCAGCGACCCGGTGTCCCCCGAACTCGCCGAGATCGCCGACGCGCACGGCGTCGCGACCTCGTACCTGGACGGCTCGCGCACCGAGCGACGGATCGACGCCGCGGTGGTCCGCGATGTGCTCGGCCTGCTGGAGGTCGACGTCTCCGGACCGGGGGCCGAGCGGGTCGCGCTGGCCGGGGCCCGGCAGCGGGCGTCCGCCGGGGCGCTGCCGCCGACCATCGGGCTGCGCTCGGACCGGTCCCGGCCGGTGCCCAGGCGCGGCCGGCTCACCGCCACCGACGGTAACGCCGCCGGTACCGGATCCGATGTGGACGGATCGCTGCCCGCCGGCCTCACCCCCGGCCGCTACCTGCTGGAGACCGACGCCAGGCGGTCCGCCGTGATCGTGGCGCCGCCCGGGCTGCCCGACCCGCCGCGGACCTGGGGCTGGATGCTCCAGCTCTACGCGCTGCACTCGTCGGCGTCCTGGGGCATCGGCGACCTCGGTGACCTGACCACGCTGATCCGGGGCGGGCACGGCGCGGGGGCGGTGCTGCTCAACCCGCTGCACGCGATCACGCCGGTGCCAGCGGTGCAGCCGTCGCCGTACACGCCGTCGTCACGGCGCTACTCCACGCCGCTCGCCCTGCGGATCACCGATCTGCCCGCCTACCGCGACGCCGCGCCGGCCACCCGGGCCGAGGTCGACGCCCTGCGGCCGGAGACGACGGGTGACCGGATCGCCCACGACCGGGTCTGGGCGGCGAAGCGCGCGGCGCTCGAGGCGTTGTGGCGCGACGCGGGCAGCTCGGACGGCGTCCCCGGCCCCGACGCGGCGGACCTGCACGACTTCGCGACCTACTGCGCGCTCGCCGAGCGGTACGGCGGCCGCTGGTCGCTGTGGCCGGAGGGGCTGCGCCGCCCGGACGGCGCCGGGATCGCCGCCGCCCGGCGCGAGCTGGCGCCGCGGATCGCCTTCCACTCCTGGGTGCAGCGCCGGACCCAGGCCCAGCTGGCGGACGTCCGCACCGCCGCGCGGGAGGCCGGGATGCCGGTCGGCGTGATCCACGACCTGGCCGTCGGCTGCGACCCGGAGGGCGCCGACGCCTGGATGCTGCAGGACGTGCTGGCCCTGGACGCGACGGTCGGCGCCCCGCCGGACGCGTTCAGCCAGCAGGGGCAGAGCTGGGGTCTCCCGCCGTGGCGCCCGGACCGGCTCGCCGACACCGGGTACGCCGCGTTCGGCGACATGACCAGGGCACTGCTCGCGCACGCCGACGGGCTGCGGATCGACCACGTGATGGGCCTGTGGCGGCTGTGGTGGGTGCCGTCCGGTGCGAGCCCGGACCGCGGCACCTACGTGCACTACGACGCGGACGCGATGCTCGCCGTCCTGCTCCTGGAGGCGCACCGGGCGCGGGCGCTCGTCGTCGGCGAGGACCTGGGCACGGTGATCCCGCGGATCCGCGAGGACATGGCCGAGCGGAACCTGCTCGGGTCGACCGTGCTGTGGTTCTCCCGTGACCCCGACCCGGTGACCGGTGGCGACGACGGCCCGCTGCGCCCGCCGCGGCGCTGGCCGGAGCGCTCCGTCGCGACCGTCTCAACGCACGACCTCCCCACCGCACCCGGTTTCCTGCGCGGCGAGCACGTCCGGGCGCGCGCCGAGCTCGGCCTGCTCGACGACCCGGCGGCCGAGGAGGCGAAGGCCGGTGCGGAGCGCGACGAGCTGCTCGCGCTGCTCACCGCGGAGGGCCTGCTGGACTCGCCGGACGAGACCGACGAGGACACGATCGTCGTCGCGATGCACGCGCTGCTGGCCTCCGCGCCGTCGCGGATCGTGCTGGCCTCGCTCTACGACGTGCTCGGCGAGGTCCGCCAGCCGAACCTCCCGGGCACCGTCGACGAGTACCCGAACTGGCGGATCCCGCTGCCGGTCGACCTCGACGACGCGCTGGCCGACGACCGGGTCCGCCGGGTCGCGCAGGTGCTGGCCCGGCGGGGCGGGTGACCTGGCAGTATCCACCACCGATGACAGCACAGGGTGATCCCGAGCGCTCCGCGGCGGACGGCGCCGTCGCCCCGTCCGCCGTCGACCTGGTCCGTGCGGACGGGACCGCGGGCGCGCTGTGGCAGGCGTGGACGACCGGTGAGCGGATCGCCGCACTGCCCGAGCTGCTGCGGCCGCGGACCCCGGCCGAGGGCTTCGCGGCGCAGCAGCGCCTGTCCGAGCGGGCCGGGGCGTCCTACGGCTGGAAGCTGGCGGCGACGTCGGCGGCCGGTCAGGCGCACATCGGGGTGGACGCCCCGCTGCCCGGCCTGCTGTTCGAGCGGTTCCGGCACGCGCCCGGCGACGTCGTCCCGGCCGACGCACCGCACATGGCGGTCGCCGAGGCGGAGTTCGCCTTCCTGCTGCGCTCCCCGGTCGGTCCCGGGGCCGGGCCGGACGAGCTGCGGGCCGCGGTCGGTGCGGTGCACTGCGCGGTGGAGCTGCCCGAGTCGCGGTTCGACGACTTCGCCGCGGCCGGTGCGCCGTCGCTGCTGGCCGACGCCGCGTGCGCCGGGCGCTTCGTGCTCGGCCCGGAGATCGCCAGGGGCGCCGGCCTGGACCTCGCCTCGACCCCGACGGCGCTGCAGGTCACGACCGCCGACGGTGAGAACGGCGCGCACGGCAGCGGGGCGGCTGTCCTCGGTGACCCGTGGACCGCGCTGGCCTGGCTCGCCGACGCCCTGCCCGAGCACGGTGTGCGCCTCGGGGCCGGCACCCTCGTCACGACCGGGACGACGACGGCGCCGGTCCCGATCCGGCCCGGCGCCACGGTCCGGGCGTCGTTCGGCCCGGACGGCACGCTCGGCGTCGTCGAGTTCTCGCTCGCGCCCGCCTGAGGACGCCGGCGCTCAGCGCAGGACGCGCAACGCCCCCGGGAGGCACCGGACGCGGACCTCGGTCCCGGCCTCGACGTCGTCGATCTCGCCGTCGATCTGCACCGGCATCGGCCCGCACGCGGTGAACCGGAACTCGCGGGTCGAGGGCTGGCGGCCCAGCCCGAACAGCGCCGCCTTCACCGCGATCCCCAGCTGCCGCCACTTCGGGCGGTGTTCGAGCAGCACGACCTCGAACAGGCCGTCGTCCGGGCGGCTGTCCTCGCTCACCTCGGCGACCTTGGCCATCTCGCCGATGTTGGCGAACACCAGGTTGTCGATCCGGCGGCGGCTCCCGGTCGAGAACTCGATCTCGAACGGGGTGAACGCCCAGAACGACCGCACGGTGCTGACGACCTCGCGCAGCGAACCCTTGCCGCCCTTCTCGATCTGCAGGGCGACGACCGGGGTCAGCCCGAACCCGATGTAGGAGTGCGCGTGGTGCGGGGGCAGGTCGCCGCGGCGCAGCTCCAGGACGTCCATCCGCTCCGGCTCGTCGCCCACGATCGCCTCGGCCAGCGGGCGCCGCGCGGTGACCCGGCGGTGGTCGTTGGCGTTTCCGGCCGCGAGCACCGCCGCGGCGGCCCGGGTGTCGGGCACGTCGAGGATGCCGTTGACGACCTCGTTGTAGCCGCCGTCGCCGCTGGCCGAGACGACCAGCGGGTGCCCCGGCCCGGACGCCGCGTCCCGGGCGATCTCCCGGGCGTGCCCCGCGTACTCGGTGGGCCGCAGCTCCACCGGGAGCTGGGGACGGACGGCTGCGAGGTCGTCGCGCAGTTCGCGGGCGAGCGCGTCGGCGTTGCCGGTGCTCCCCGGGTTGAACACCACGAGGACGGAGTCGATCGGCTCGGCCACGTACGCAGCGTAAACGGCACGCTCCGCCGGTCGTACGGCACGGTGGTCGGCATGGATCTGCAACTGGGTGGACGGCGGGCGATCGTGACCGGTGGGAGCCGCGGGATCGGGCTCGCCACGGCCCGGGTGCTCGCGACCGAGGGCGCCAGGGTCGCGGTGCTGGCCCGGGACCCGGACGCGCTCGGGGCCGCCGCGGCCGGGCTCCGCGAACGGACCGGTGCGCAGGTGCTGGCGGTACCGGCGGACACGACCGACGACGCGGCCGTACGCGCCGCCGTCCGGACCGTCGCGGAGACCTTCGGCGGGGTGGACGTACTGGTCAACGCCGCGGCCCGGCCGGCGAGCTCCGGGGTGCCGTCGGATCTCGGCTCCACCACCGACGACGTGGTGCGGGCCGAGTTCGAGACGAAGGTCCTCGGCTACCTGCGCTGTGCCCGTGCCGTCGCACCCCTGATGACGGCGCAGGGCTGGGGCCGGATCGTGAACGTGAGCGGGCTGAACGCGCGCAAGCCGGCGTCGCTGGTGGGCTCGGTGCGCAACGTCGCCGTCGCGTCGATGACCGCGGCGCTCGCCGCCGAGCTCGGGCCGCAGGGGGTCAACGTCACCGTCGTGCATCCCGGGATCACCGAGACCGAACGGACCCCCGGCGTCCTCGCGGACCGCGCCGCCGCGGCCGGCACCACCACCGAGCAGGCCCGCGCCGAACTGGGTGCGACGACGACGATCGGCCGCATCACCACCGCGGCCGAGGTCGCCGACGTCATCGCGTTCCTCTGCTCGCCCCGCTCGGTCGCGGTCAACGGCGACGCCGTCGCCGCCGGCGGCGGGACACCGGGCGCCACTCACTACTGAGCCGGCCGCGGGCGCTGCGGCCGTGTCCGCGGCGGTGGCACGATGACCGGATGGACGCGACCCGCGTGGACCGGTGGCTGTGGTCGGTACGCCTGGCCAAGACGCGCGCCGACGCCGCGACCGCCTGCCGCGGCGGGCACGTCCGGGTCAACGACCGCCCGGTGAAGCCGGCCGCGCCGGTCCGGGTCGGCGACACCGTGCGGGCCCGGGTGTACGACCGGAACCGGATCGTCGAGGTCTCCCGGGTGATCGAGAAGCGGGTCGGGGCACCGATCGCGCAGGAGTGCTACGTCGACCACACCCCGCCGGAGCCGCCCCGCGGCGAGGCCCCGGTGTTCGCCCGCCGGGACCGGGGCGCCGGGCGTCCGACGAAACGGGACCGGCGCATGCTCGACCAGTTGGGGCTGTCCCGCGGGGACCAGTGAGCGCACCTGGGAGAATGGGCGCATGTACGACGTCCTGATGCGCACCGTCCTCCGGCACCTGCCGTCCGAGCCCGCCCACCGGATGGGCTTCGGGGTCGTCCGGGCGCTCGGCGGCGCACCGGTCGTCGGGGAGCGCACCGCCGAGCGTCTGGTGACGACCGATCCGGTGCTGCGCACCCGGGTGCTCGGTCTCGATCTCGCCGGGCCGCTCGGCATGGCCGCCGGGTTCGACAAGGACGCCGAGGGGGTGCTCGCCCTGGGCCGCCTCGGTTTCGGGGCGGTGGAGATCGGCACCGTGACCGGGCGCCCGCAGCCGGGTAACCCGGCACCCCGGTTGTTCCGGCTCGTCCAGGACCGCGCGCTGGTCAACCGGATGGGTTTCAACAACGCCGGCGCCGCGGCCGTCGCCCCCCGGCTCGCCGCGTTGCGTGCGCGGACGGTGCCGGGGATGCCGGTGCTCGGGGTGAACATCGGCAAGAGCAAGGTCGTGCCGGCCGACGAGGCCGTGCAGGACTACCGGGCGAGCGCGGCCGCGCTGGGCGCCTACGCGGACTACGTCGTGGTCAACGTCAGCTCCCCGAACACCCCGGGCCTGCGGGACCTGCAGCAGGTCGACGTGCTGGAACCGTTGCTGCGGGCGGTCCGGGAGGAGCTGGACCGGGTCGCCCCGGACCGCAGGGTCCCGCTGCTCGTGAAGATCACCGTCGACCTGGCCGACGCCGACGTCGACGCCGTCGCCGACCTCGCGGTGCAGCTGGGGCTCGACGGCGTCGTCGCCACGAACACCACGGTCTCCCGGGACGGCCTGCAGACCTCGGCAGCGGAGGTCGCCGCCGCCGGCGCCGGTGGCCTGTCGGGTCCCCCGCTGCGGGACGCGGCCCGTTCTGTCCTGCGCCGGTTGCGCACCCGCCTCACCGACGACCAGGTCGTGATCTCGGTCGGGGGCATCGACGACGCCGCCGAGGCCTACCTGCGGATCCGGGCCGGCGCCGCGCTGGTTCAGGCCTACACGGGTTTCGTCTACGGCGGGCTGCTGTGGCCGTCGCGGCTGCACCGTGAGCTCGCGGCACTGGTACGTGCCGACGGGTTCACCGGCATCGAACAGGCCGTGGGGGCCGATCTCCGGTCCTGACACCCGCTCCGGGGTGCCGGGTGTCGCGGTGCCCGCCCCGGATTCCCGGCGTGCCCCGATGGCGCTCCGCCACCTGCGTGCCGCCCTGGCCGGTGGCGCTCGACCGCCTTAGTACTGCCCGTACCCCGGTGGCGCTCGGCCACCTTCGTGCTGCGCCCCGGCGCTGGGCCGCGGCACGTCCCGCGCACCCTGCGCACGCCTCGTTCGCCAGGAGCGGGCCGGTACACACCCGACCGGGCCACGTGCCCTCGCACGCAGAGACCGCCGGCCACCCCACCAGGCGGCAGCTCTGACTTCGGGCCCTCACTCACCGAGCGGAACCGGCACGTACCCGGCGGGAGCAGACAGGCCTCGCGCCTGCTCCCGCACCGCACGTGCCCGACCGGGAATGCAGTCTCGACTCGTGACCTCTAGCTCGCCGCGCGGAGGCCGACACGAACCCGACCGAGCGGGCAGCACCCACTCGTGTCGCGGGTGCGACCACGAGTGGATCCCGGCTCCGCGCTCGGTCGCAGAGGTCTGCCGTGAGGTCTGCCGCAGAGACCGCGCCGAGGTGTGCGTCAGCGGGCCGTCCGGCCGGGCGATCCCCGCTGACATACATCTCGGCGCGGATGGCCGCTCCGTCATGGCCACGGATGCGCGCCGATCTGCGGATCGGTCGGTGTGACCGGCGGGCTGTGTGGTGGAGCGCCGTGACCGATGTTCGGCGCGTTCGTGACGGGCTGGTGTGTCCGGCGTGCACGGCAGGTGGTGTCCTCAGCCGGCCTAGAGCGTGTCTCCCAAATGGGCGGAGCGGGGTGCGCGATGCTTGATCGGTGCCGCGTACCGCTGTCCTGACTGATGCCCAGTGGGCCCGTCTGGCGCCGCTGTTGCCCTCCTCCGAGGGTCGTCGCGGGCGCCCGTTCCGCGATGACCGCCGGGTGCTCGAGGGGATCATCTACCGGTATCGGTGCGGGCTTCCCTGGCGCGACGTCCCAGCCGAGTTCGGGCCGTGGCAGACGTTGTGGAAGCGGCACCGCCGCTACAGCGGCGACGGCACCTGGGACCACATCCTGGCTGCTCTTCTGGTCGAGGCCGACGCCGCCGAGGTGCTCGGGTGGGCGGTCAGCGTGGACTCCACGATCATCCGTGCCCACCAGCACGCCGCGACCCTCAAGCGCGACACAGGGGGCCGGATCGAACTACACGAATCTGCTCGCCGAACCAGCAGATCACGCGCTGGGACGGTCCCGCGGAGGGCTGTCGACGAAGATCCACCAGCTCGTTGACGGGCACGGCCGCCCGCTGGTGGTCCTCCTCGGCCCCGGCCAGGGCGGCGACTCGCCAATGTTTCCGCACCTGATGGCGCGCCTGAGCATCGCCCGACCGGGCCCGGGACGACCCCGGACCCGGCCTGAACGCGTGCGCGCGGACAAGGCCTACTCCTCACGCGCGATCCGCCGGCACCTGCGCGAGCGCCGGATCATCGCTGTCATTCCGGAGCCCTCTGACCAGCAGGGACACCGCAAACGACGGGGCTCACGCGGTGGCCGACCGCCCGCATTCGATCCGGTCGACTACCGAAACCGCAACGTCGTCGAGCGCGGGTTCTGCCACGTCAAGCAGTGGCGCGGGCTGGCCACCCGTTACGACAAGCTCGCCCTGACCTTCCGCGGCGGCGCCGTCCTGAAGGCGATCGTCACCTGGCTCCGCGCATTGGGAGACACACCCTAGGCGGCCCCGCTCCTGCACCTCGACCGCACCATGTCCGGTGTCCTGGGTCCCGATGCCCGCGGTATGCATCGACCTCGCAGCCCGCGCTGCGACCTCGCAGCTGCGGTGGGGCCTGCGCCGTCGAAAGATGCACTGTGAGGTCGGAGACGCAGGTCCCGGTACCTCGGCCGACGCCGGGCCGGTGCCGGTCCGGTGCCGGTGCCGGTGCCGGTGCCGGTGCCGGTGCCGCGTCATCTGCCGAATCCCGGCAGATGACCCTTCGTGGCTCCGGTGCCACGGCAGCGGACCGTCGGTGTCGGTGTCGCGGTGACACCGTCGCCGGTACCGGCGATGTCAAGCCCGCCGACGTCACGCCGACCACGGCCGGCCGCCACACCACGAACCGCGGTAGCGACACCACCCCACGAAACACCCTGAAACACAAAAACTGGGGGATGTCCCCAGAACCCTGTTTCAGGTTCCGGGAACATCCCCCAGCATCACACGTTGAATGTCGGCGACGACCTACTCTCCCACACCCTGACGAGTGCAGTACCATCGGCGCAGGAAGGCTTAGCTACCGGGTTCGGAATGGGACCGGGCGTTCCCCTACCGCCATAACCACCGACAACACTATCAACTTATCCCCCACCACCCCCGACACGCGCACAGCGCGAACAAGGGTGTGGGAGCCGTGAACACACAAACAATGGTTGTGGACTCAGGGTCACACAGTGGATGCGAACAACATGTTGTGGCAAGCCCTCGGCCTATTAGTACCGGTCAACTCCACCCCTCACAAGGCTTCCATCTCCGGCCTATCAACCCAGTCATCTACTGGGAGCCTTACCCACTCAAGGTGGTGGGAGACCTCATCTTGGAACAGGCTTCCCGCTTAGATGCCTTCAGCGGTTATCCCTCCCGAACATAGCCAACCAGCCGTGCCCCTGGCGGGACAACTGGCACACCAGAGGTTCGTCCGTCCCGGTCCTCTCGTACTAGGGACAGCCTTCCTCAAGTCTCCAACGCGCGCGGCGGATAGGGACCGAACTGTCTCACGACGTTCTAAACCCAGCTCGCGTACCGCTTTAATGGGCGAACAGCCCAACCCTTGGGACCTACTCCAGCCCCAGGATGCGACGAGCCGACATCGAGGTGCCAAACCATGCCGTCGATATGGACTCTTGGGCAAGATCAGCCTGTTATCCCCGGGGTACCTTTTATCCGTTGAGCGACACCCCTTCCACCAGGAGGTGCCGGATCACTAGTCCCGACTTTCGTCCCTGCTCGACCCGTCAGTCTCACAGTCAAGCTCCCTTGTGCACTTACACTCAACACCTGATTGCCAACCAGGCTGAGGGAACCTTTGGGCGCCTCCGTTACTCTTTAGGAGGCAACCGCCCCAGTTAAACTACCCACCAGGCACTGTCCCTGAACCAGATCATGGCCCGAGGTTAAGACACCCAATTCGACCAGAGTGGTATTTCAACAACGACTCCACACCCACTAGCGTGAACGCTTCACAGTCTCCCACCTATCCTACACAAGCCGAACCGAGCACCAATACCAAGCTATAGTAAAGGTCCCGGGGTCTTTCCGTCCTGCCGCGCGTAACGAGCATCTTTACTCGTAATGCAATTTCGCCGAGTCTGTGGTCGAGACAGCGCCCAAGTCGTTACGCCATTCGTGCAGGTCGGAACTTACCCGACAAGGAATTTCGCTACCTTAGGATGGTTATAGTTACCACCGCCGTTTACTGGCGCTTAAATTCTCCGCTTCGCCCCCGAAGGGACTAACAGGTCCTCTTAACGTTCCAGCACCGGGCAGGCGTCAGTCCGTATACATCGTCTTGCGACTTCGCACGGACCTGTGTTTTTAGTAAACAGTCGCTTGGGCCTGGTCTCTGCGACCACCCACCGCTCCACCAGCACATGGCTTCACGACAGATGGCCCCCCTTCTCCCGAAGTTACGGGGGCATTTTGCCGAATTCCTTAACCACAGTTCGCTCGATCGCCTCGGTATTCTCTACCTGACCACCTGTGTCGGTTTGGGGTACGGGCCGCAACAGCACTCGCTAGAGGCTTTTCTCGACAGCATGGGATCACTCACTTCGCCTCAATCGGCTACGCGTCACCTCTCACCCTTCACGATCCTCCGGATTTACCTAGAAGACCAGGCTACAGGCTTACACCACGACAACCACCGCGTGGCGGAGCTACCCTCCTGCGTCACCCCATCACTTGCCTACTACCGGATCGGATCCCACGCTCCCCCACAAACACAGCTCCCGAAGGAACCGAGGTAGGTTCGGATGGTTAGCATCACCGGCCTCAGCATGGACGCACTATCACGAGCACGGGAATATCAACCCGTTGTCCATCGACTACGCCTGACGGCCTCGCCTTAGGTCCCGGCTCACCCTGGGCGGAACAACCTGGCCCAGGAACCCTTGGTCATCCGGCGGAAGAGATTCTCACTCTTCATTCGCTACTCATGCCTGCATTCTCACTCCCACACCCTCCACCCGTAAATCACTCCCGGGCTTCACCAGATGCAGGACGCTCCCCTACCCAACAACACACTAAAGTGTCATTGCCACGGCTTCGGCGGTGCGCTTGAGCCCCGCTACATTGTCGGCGCAGGACCACTTGACCAGTGAGCTATTACGCACTCTTTCAAGGGTGGCTGCTTCTAAGCCAACCTCCTGGTTGTCTCTGCGATCCCACATCCTTTCCCACTTAGCGCACACTTAGGGGCCTTAGCCGGTGATCTGGGCTGTTTCCCTCTCGACCACGAAGCTTATCCCCCGCAGTCTCACTGCCGCGCTCTCACTCACCGGCATTCGGAGTTTGGCTGACTTCAGTAAGCTTGTAGGCCCCCTAGGCCATCCAGTGCTCTACCTCCGGCGAGAAACACACGACGCTGCACCTAAATGCATTTCGGGGAGAACCAGCTATCACGAAGTTTGATTGGCCTTTCACCCCTACCCACAGCTCATCCCCCAGGTTTTCAACCCTGGTGGGTTCGGGCCTCCACGACGTCTTACCGACGCTTCACCCTGGCCATGGGTAGATCACTCCGCTTCGGGTCTACACCCCGCGACTCCACCGCCCTATTCGGACTCGCTTTCGCTACGGCTACCCCACAACGGGTTAACCTCGCCACGAAGCATAACTCGCAGGCTCATTCTTCAAAAGGCACGCCATCACCCTGCAGTACAAGACCACTTCAGGCTCTGACGGCTTGTAAGCACACGGTTTCAAGTACTATTTCACTCCCCTCCCGGGGTACTTTTCACCTTTCCCTCACGGTACTAGTCCGCTATCGGTCATCAGGTAGTATTTAGGCTTGACGGGTGGTCCCGCCAGATTCACAGCAAATTCCACGAGCTCGCTGCTACTCGAGAACAATGCCCACAACCACAACTGCATTTTCGCGTACGGGGCTCTCACCCACTACGGCCGACCATCCCAGAATCGTTCCGCTAACACAGTCATCAATTGTCCCACCCTCGGCAGAAGATGAACGACACGCCTCACAACCCCGCACCCGCAACACCTGCCGGCTTGACACGGACACGGTTTAGCCTCTTCCGCTTTCGCTCGCCACTACTCACGGAATCACTATTGTTTTCTCTTCCTGTGGGTACTGAGATGTTTCACTTCCCCACGTTCCCTCCACGCACCCTATGAATTCAGGTACGGGTAACACCCCATGACGGGTGCTGGGTTTCCCCATTCGGACACCCTCGGATCACAGTTCGGTTGACAACTCCCCGAGGACTATCGCGGTCTCCCACGTCCTTCATCGGCTCCTGATGCCTAGGTATCCACCATGTGCTCTTAACAACTTGACCACAACAAGATGCTCGCATCCACTATGCAACACTCAACCCACAACCACACAAGACCAGAAGCAACCACCACCCCCACCAAGGAAGGCGTTAGGACAACCCCCGACCAACGCGGCCAGAGAACACCCGCCAACAGCGGTGTCTTCTCAGGACCCAACAGTGTGTCGAACCACAAGCCTGACGCCCATTGCGTTCCACCCAGTCACACCCGACCCACATCCGGGGCCGACAGCATGATTTCAGTTAAGGAACCAACACATCTCAGAAGAAACAGTTGGCGCCCCACCACATGGTGGGACTCCTTAGAAAGGAGGTGATCCAGCCGCACCTTCCGGTACGGCTACCTTGTTACGACTTCGTCCCAATCGCCAGTCCCACCTTAGACGACTCCCTCCACAAGGGTTGGGCCGCCGGCTTCGGGTGTTACCAACTTTCGTGACGTGACGGGCGGTGTGTACAAGGCCCGGGAACGTATTCACCGCAGCATTGCTGATCTGCGATTACTAGCGACTCCAACTTCACGGGGTCGAGTTGCAGACCCCGATCCGAACTGAGACTCACTTTAAGGGATTCGCTCCACCTCACGGTCTCGCAGCCCTCTGTATGAGCCATTGTAGCATGTGTGAAGCCCTGGACATAAGGGGCATGATGACTTGACGTCATCCCCACCTTCCTCCGAGTTGACCCCGGCAGTCTCCCATGAGTCCCCACCATTACGTGCTGGCAACATGGAACAAGGGTTGCGCTCGTTGCGGGACTTAACCCAACATCTCACGACACGAGCTGACGACAGCCATGCACCACCTGCACACAGGCCACAAGGGAAACGACATCTCTGCCGCGGTCCTGTGCATGTCAAACCCAGGTAAGGTTCTTCGCGTTGCATCGAATTAATCCACATGCTCCGCCGCTTGTGCGGGCCCCCGTCAATTCCTTTGAGTTTTAGCCTTGCGGCCGTACTCCCCAGGCGGGGCGCTTAATGCGTTAGCTGCGGCACAGAAACCGTGGAATGGTCCCCACACCTAGCGCCCAACGTTTACGGCGTGGACTACCAGGGTATCTAATCCTGTTCGCTCCCCACGCTTTCGCTCCTCAGCGTCAGTATCGGCCCAGAGACCCGCCTTCGCCACCGGTGTTCCTCCTGATATCTGCGCATTTCACCGCTACACCAGGAATTCCAGTCTCCCCTGCCGAACTCAAGTGATGCCCGTATCGACCGCACGCTCAGAGTTAAGCCCCAAGTTTTCACGGCCGACGCGACACACCGCCTACGAGCTCTTTACGCCCAATAATTCCGGACAACGCTCGCACCCTACGTGTTACCGCGGCTGCTGGCACGTAGTTGGCCGGTGCTTCTTCTCCAGGTACCGTCACCGAAGCTTCGTCCCTGGCGAAAGAGGTTTACAACCCGAAGGCCGTCATCCCCCACGCGGCGTCGCTGCGTCAGGCTTCCGCCCATTGCGCAATATTCCCCACTGCTGCCTCCCGTAGGAGTCTGGGCCGTGTCTCAGTCCCAGTGTGGCCGGTCGCCCTCTCAGGCCGGCTACCCGTCACCGCCTTGGTAGGCCATCACCCCACCAACAAGCTGATAGGCCGCGGGCCCATCCCCCACCGAAAAAACTTTCCACCACCCAACATGCGTTGAGAGGTCCTATCCGGTATTAGACCCAGTTTCCCGGGCTTATCCCAGAGTGGAGGGCAGGTCACCCACGTGTTACTCACCCGTTCGCCGCTCGTGTACCCCGAAGGGCCTTACCGCTCGACTTGCATGTGTTAAGCACGCCGCCAGCGTTCGTCCTGAGCCAGGATCAAACTCTCCAACAAAAACCCTGACTTGCAAACAACCGGCAAACCCGGCACGACGGGATCGCACCGAATTCAACCAAACAAACAATCTGGCACAAAAACGCCAAACCATAATATAGCTCGACACACTGTTGAGTTCTCAAAAGACACCCGCACCACCATCACCACACCCCCGACAAGGGGCAGGATCCAGAAGACGGATCGCCTTGACCCCACAACCGTAAACCCTCAAGAAACTCTCGGGCCGACCGGGGGGTCGTAGTGGCCAGCGGGCCTGTTGACCGGACTCTGAGGCCCGTTCTGTCCGGCTCACTCGCTGACAGGAAGAAAGTTACGGCACCGGGTCGGGCAGGGTCAAACCGGGGCGTCGTTTCGGGAAACGGACGGTGTCGTCGCAGGTCAGCGGCACGGCGTCGGACGCGATCCGGGTTGCCGACAGGGCATCGCACCGGCCCGGCGGCCCCGACGCGATCGTGTGACGCCGGGCACCCCGGGCGCGGAGCGGGGCCTTCGCCCCGTCCGGAGCGGCGTTACCTGCGGAAACCGTTCGGCGGGGCGGTCTGGCCCCCGCCGGGTCACGGCACGTGGGCCGCCGTCACCGCATCAGGGGGGTATCCGGACCGCGCCTGGCGCGTTGGTCCGTCGAGTGCTCCTCGTCCGGTCCTGCAGCGCGTCGGGGGCGAATGCGCGTCGCGATCGGACGAGGAGCACTCCCCGAACCGGCCGGATCATGCCGGGGGCCGAGCCGCGTCGACGATGTCCTGGGCCGCCGAGGTCGTGTTCGGCAACAGGTCCCCGACCGAGGCCAGTACCCGGCTGTGCCCGCCGAGCGCGTCGACGATCGAGGTGACCGGCGCGAGCGGTTCCGGCCCGACCACGGCGGGCACCACCCAGGACACCAGCCACATCACCAGCAGCGCGGCCACGCCACCGGCCAGTCCGCCGACGATCCGGTCCAGGAACGTCAGCTTCGCCCGGGTCAGGACCCGGCTCAGCAGACGGCCCAGCACCCCGCCGACCAGCGAACCCACCAGGAGCCCGGCCGCGATGCCGAGCAGTCCCCACAGCCACGCGGACCCGGCGCCGTCGCCGTAACGGCTCAGGTTCGACCCCCATGCGGCACCGAGACCGGCCCCCACGACCAGCCCGAGCAGGCTTCCGGCCCGGCCGGCGCCGTCGAGCCGGCGGAAGCCGCCGATCACGGCCGCCAGCACCACGATCACCACGAGGACGTCGAGCGCGGTCATGGATCGTCTCCCCCTCCGGTCCGGTCCCGCGGCACCGCAGCGGGCACCGTCGTCCCTCCACCATGCCCGCCGGACCTGAGACGGCCCTGAGTACGTCCGGTCCGGGGTGCGCCGGGCCCGCTGCGGACTACCGTCGTCTCGTGACGCAACATCCCGACGACCCCCGCATCCCCGGTGGTCTGCGCACCGCCTCCGGCATCGCGTGGCGGGTCCTGCTGATCGCGGCGGCGCTCGCGGTCGTCGGGTGGGTGCTGGCGCAGCTCGCCGTACTCGTCGTGCCCGCGGTGCTGGCGCTGATCCTGGCCGCGCTGCTGGCACCGGTGGCGCGACTGCTCGCCGGCGTCCCGTACGTCCCCCGCGCGGTGGCGACCGGGGTCGTCGTCGCCGGTGGCCTGGCGATCGCGATCGCGGTGCTCTGGTGGGCGGTCGCGGCGTTCCTGACCGGGCTCCCGGACCTGTCGGCACGGATCGGCGAGAGCGTCGTCGCCCTGCGGGACCGGCTCGCGGCCGCACCGTTCCACCTCGACGACGCACGGCTCGCCGCGACCTTCCAGTCGGTGCTCGACACCCTGCAGCGCAACCAGGCCGCGCTCGCGAACAACGTCCTCGGTGCGCTCGGGACCGCGGGCGAGCTCGCGGCCGAGACCCTGCTGATGCTGTTCGTGCTGATCTTCCTGGTGCACGACGGGTCCCGGATCTGGGCGTTCGTCCTCGGCGCGGTGCCGCGGACCGCCCGGCGCCGGGCCGACGTGGCCGGGCGGCGGGCCTTCGCCTCGCTGGTCGGATACGTGCGGGCGACCGTCGTCGTGGCCGCCGTGGACGCGGTGACCGCGGGCGTCGGGCTGTGGCTGATCGGGGTCCCGCTCGTCGTCCCGCTGGCGACGCTGATCTTCTTCGGTGCCTTCGTCCCCACCATCGGGGCGTTCGTGACCGGTGTCGTCGCCGTGCTGGTGGCGCTCGCGTCCGGCGGGTGGTTCGACGCCCTGCTCGTGCTCGGGCTGCTGGTGCTGGTGCAGAACGTCGAGGGCTACGTGCTGGCCCCGTTGCTGCTCGGGCGCTCGGTGCGGCTGCACCCGCTGGCCGTCGTCCTGCCGATCACCGCGGGGCTCGTGGTGGCCGGTGTCCCGGGTGGGCTGCTCGCCGTCCCGCTGGTGACGCTGGCCGACGCCGGGGTGCGGTCGCTGCGCCGGCCGGGGGATGCCGCGCTGACCGAACCCGCGACGGTCGATCCGCTCGACCCGCGTTCGGCCCGCCCCCGTCCGCCGCCGGGCCCGGGCCACGGAGCAGGCCCGCAGCCACCTGAGCGTGGCCGGTACCGCCGTTTGCCGGACGTGGTGACCGGGGACCCCGAAGGGCCCCGCTCGACGGACGGAGGACGACATGTCACTGCACGGGTCCGACCCGCGCCTGCTGAACGGCCTGCACCGGATCAGCTCGGCCCTGGTCGGCGTGATCCTCTGGATCTTCGGGACGCTCGGGTTCTCCGGCGGCCTCGGGTTCTTCACCACCTCCGGGGCGCCGCTGCTCGGGATGAGCACGAACAACCTGCTCTCCACCATCTCCCTGGTGGTCGGGACGGTGCTGGTCGCGGCCGGCATCCGGGGTGGCCGGTTCGCCTCGACGGTCGGGGTCGTCGTCGGGGCGGCGTTCCTGCTCTCCGGCGTCGCGAACGTCCTGGTGCTCGGCACCGCGTACAACATCCTGTCCTTCCGGATGCCGAACGTCGTGTTCAGCCTGGTCGTCGGGCTGCTGTTGCTGACGCTCGCCGCGTACGGCCGGTTCAGCGGGCGGTTGCCCGACGACAACCCCTACGCGGCCGAACAGCGTCCGGAGACGGACTCCGACCGTGAACAGCAACTCCCGCGGGACGCGGCCGACATCGCGGCGGCGCGCTCGCTGGCCGAGACCGAACGTCTGGTCGCGGCCGGCGGCGGGACCGAGGAGCAGCGCCGGATGCTGGCCGCCGCCGACGCGGAACGCGACCAGGCGGGGCGGCGCACGGCCTGGCGGCGGGAACGGGGGGACACCCCGTCCGGATGACGCCCGGCGGGGGACGAACCGCTGCCGGGCCCGGCCGCCGTGTGCCGGCCGGGCCCGGCAGCGGTACCGTCGGGTACTCCACCTGGGACACTTGGGTGCCGATCCCCGGCCGGACGAGGAGGCCAGGAAGCGACGTGACGGAGCCGACGACCGGTGTGGCCGGCCCACTCGCCGAGACCCGCTGGGCAGGAGCGCCGTGTGCCGCCGTGACGGTGCACGGCGACGGCACCGTGCTCGATGCGAACGACGCCGCCCGGGCGATGCTCCCGCAGCTGCGCACCGGTGAGCCGGTGTCCCGCGTCGTCCCCTGGCTGTCCACCGCGCACGCCGCCTCCGCGGGGTCCGCGCCGGCACCGTTCGCCGACGTCGTCGACGGGCGGGCGCTCGAGGTCCAGCCGGTGCGCCACGACGACGACTCGGTGACCTGGTGGCTCATCGACGTCACCGACGTCCAGTCGATCTGCGACGAGCTGCGGGTCGAGCAGGCCCGCGCGGCGTTCCTCTCGGAGGCGTCGGCCGCCCTGCTCGGATCGCTCAACCTGCTGCGCTGCATGGAGGTGACCGCCGAGCTCGCGGTCGGCAACCTGGCCGACGGTGCGCTGGTGCTGACCCCGTCCCAGCGCGGCCGGTTCCAGCTCGTCACCGCGGTGGCGGGTGCGTCCGGCCCGCCGCGCGGCACCCTGCTGCGGATCGACCCGGACGAGGTTCCCGGCCTGGCCGAGGCCCTGCGCGGGTTCCCGCCGGTGCCCTCGCGGTGGATCGACCCGTCGGTCGCGCCGTCCTGGATCACCCCGGAGGACTTCGGCGCGGTCGGCTCGATCGTCGTGACGCCGCTGCCCGGACACGGGATCCCGGCGGGCGCGCTGGTGCTGCTGCGCCGGGCGGGTTCCGGTCCGTTCAGCGAGGGCGAGGAGACGACCGCCCGCGAGTTCGCCGCGCGGGCCGGCCTGGCCATGTCCGCGGCCCGGATGTTCGCCCAGCAGGCCTCGATCACCGAGACCCTGATGCGCGACCTGCTCCCGCCGACGCTGCAGCACGTCGGCGGCGTCGACTTCGCGGGCGGTTACCGCCCCGCCCAGGACCACGAGCGGGTCGGTGGCGACTTCTACGACGTCCACCCGCCGAACGAGCACACCGACGAGACGCTCGCCGTGCTCGGCGACGTGTGCGGCAAGGGCCTGGAGGCGGCCGTGCTCACCGGCCGGATCCGCAGCGCACTGCACGCGCTGCGGCCGATGGCCGGCGACCACCTGCGGCTGCTCCGCCTGCTGAACGACGCCCTGCTCAGCGACCAGCACGCCCGGTTCGTCACCCTGGTGCTGGCGTCGGTCGCCCGCGAGGGTGCCGACGTGCGGTTGCGGCTGACCTGCGCCGGGCACCCACCGCCGTTGATCATCCGGGCGGACGGCAGGGCCGAGGAGGCCGCGACGCTCGGCACCCTGGTCGGCGCGCTGCCCACGATCGAGGCGACGACCTACGAGACGCGGCTGGCTCCCGGCGAGACCTGCCTGCTCTACACCGACGGCATCACCGAGGGCCGGGGCGGCCCGCTCGGCGGCGATCAGTTCGGCGAGGAGCGGCTGCAGCGGTCCGCGGCGGAGTGCGCGGGACTGCCGGCCGAGGCCGTCGTCGAGCGGATCCAGATGCTGGCGACCGAGTGGGTCGGCCACAACACCCACGACGACATGGCCGTGCTCGCGATCACCGCGCCCCGCGGGCAGCACCTCACCGCCGTCGGCGGGCACGGCCGGGGCAGGTACACCGCATGATCGCCCGCTACGTCGACCTGCTCTGGGACGCCGTGGTCCGCGGTGACGAGTACACCGCCGTCGACGTCGTCGTCGACGCGGTCCGCGACGGCATCGACCCCGAGTCGATCCTGATCGACGTGATCGGCGCCGTGCAGGCCCGGGTCGGGGCCGAGTGGGCGGCCAACCGCATCTCGGTCGCCACCGAGCACGCCGCGACCGCGATCAACGAGCGCGTGGTCGGCACCCTCGCGATGACCGGGGACCGCGGTTCCGGGGAGCGGGGCCGGATCACCGTCGCCTGCGTGGACGGCGAGTGGCACGCGCTGCCCGCGCGGCTGCTGGCCGAGGTCCTGCGGCTGCGCGGGTTCACCGTCGACTACCTCGGGGCCCAGGTACCGGCCCCGCACCTGGTCACCCACCTGCACCGGACCGGGCCGGACGCGGTGGCGCTGTCGTCGTCGATCGCCACCCGGCTGCCGACCGCGCACGCGACGATCTCGGCGTGCCAGGCGGCCGGGGTCCCGGTGATCGTCGGCGGGGCCGCCTTCGGCGCGGACGGCCGGCACGCCCGGCTGCTCGGCGCGGACGCGTGGGCCCCCGACGCCCGGTCGGCCGCGGACACCCTCGCCTCCGGGCTGCCGGCCCCGGCGCACCCGCACGCGCAGCCGCTGGACGACCTGCCGCACCTGTCGGACCAGGAGTTCACCCTGGTCAGCCGGAACACGCCGAAGCTCGTCGCGACCGTGCTGGACCGGCTGCCCGAGCGGCTCCCGGTGATGGCGTCCTACGACGACGAGCAGCGCCTGCGTACGGCCGAGGACGTCCGGCACATCGTCGACTTCCTCTGCGTCGCCCTCTACACCGGCGACGCCCAGGTGTTCACCGACTTCCTCGACTGGACGGCGTCGGTGCTGACCGCGCGGTCCGTGCCGGCCCGGGTGCTGCCCCCGGTGCTGGACCTGCTGGCCGACGAGCTGCGCGACTTCACCCGCGCCGCCGAGCTGCTGCGCTCGGCCTCCGCCCGGCGGACCGCGGCGGACGCGGAACCGGCCGACGCGACGGTGGAGGCGGCCGGGGCGGGGGCACTGGACCGGACGGGGAGGCCCGCATGAGTGACGCGCGAGAGCTCTCGCTGACCTGGAGCAGCCCGCAGCCGGGCGTCGTGTGCGCGGCCGTCGCCGGGGACCTCGACTACGAGAGCGCCGACACGCTGACCTCGGAGGTCGGTGCCCGGCTGCACCGGGGCGGGCTGCGCGAGCTGCACCTGGACTGCGGTGGGCTCGGCTACTGCGACTCCTACGGCCTGTCCTCGCTGCTGATGGTGCGGCGCCGGACGGCGGCCGCGGGCGTCGTCCTGCACCTGGACAACCGCCGGCCCGCGCTGGAGCGCCTGCTGCAGGTCACCCGGACGCTCGACCACCTCGTCGGCGGGGCGGGCCGCAGCCGCGAGGAACTGTCCGACACCTGATCCAGCTCACATCCGCACCGCGGCGTACATGGTCCCCGGCGTGCGCGGGTACCCGCCGTCCGTGACGACGCCGAACGATCGCGGCCCGGTGCCGACCGAGCAGAGCGACACGCCCGTGGACGAGTCCCCGGACGGCGACGGCGTGCACCTGGGCGAGCAGCCCGTCCGCCGGGACGACGACCGTCCCGCCGCGTCCTGACCATCCCGCACCGCTCTCCGGAAGGAGCACCGAACACCATGGGCACCATCCGTTACACCGTTCCGGGCCTGGAGCACGGCGACGCCGAGCAGGTCGTCGCGCTGCTGCAGAACCGTCTGCACGCGCTGAACGACCTCCAGCTCACGCTCAAGCACGTGCACTGGAACGTCATCGGACCGAACTTCATCGCGGTGCACGAGATGCTGGACCCGCAGGTCGAAGCGGTCCGCGGGTTCGTCGACGACGTCGCGGAGCGGATCGCCACGCTGGGCGGCTCGCCGGACGGCACGCCGGGCGCGCTCGTCCGCGAGCGCACCTGGGACGACTACTCGATCGGCCGTGACCACGCCATCGCCCACCTCGGCGCGCTCGACCTCGTCTACACCGGGGTCATCGGCGACCACCGCAGCCAGATCGAGAAGCTGGAGACCCTCGACCCGGTCACCCAGGACATGCTCATCGCCCAGGCCGGGGCGCTCGAGCAGTACCAGTGGTTCGTCCGCGCGCACCTGGAGAACTCCGACGGTTCGCTGAACACCGCGGGCAACGCGACCGAGGCCGGCGCGGCGAACGCCGCGCGGTAACGACTCCCGCGCCGAGGCTCCCGGGCCCGGTTCCCGCACCGCGGGGGCCGGAACCACCGTTCCTTGCACAGGCCCGGCCGGGCCCGACCTCGTCCTAGAGCTCGTTGCGCCGGCGGGCCCACACGACGCACGCGGCCGGGATGCCGATCAGCAGCACCCCGAACACCACGGCCGGGGCGACGACCGGCGGCAGCCAGGTCACGACCAGGGCGAACAGCACGGCGACGGTCATCACCGCGCCGACGACCCACCAGCGCAGCGGGGTCCCGGTGCGGCGCACCGGCGGATGCTCGATGCCCTCGGTCCCGGAGAGCCGATGGGCCAGGCCGGGATCGTCGCGCTGGGTCGCCGCGGCGATCTGCGCGAGCGCGCGACGCTCGTCGTCGTCGAGCGGTCTCTCGGGCCGGTCCTGCCGCACGGGGGCTCCTTCGGCGGTGCGCGGGGAACGCGTCCGCCGAGCGTAGGCAGGAGTGGCGGCCACAGCCAGCCGTACCAGGTGATACGGCCGTTAGGGACGAATAGTCCCGAAAGTGTGGTTCGCCCGGATCAGCTGCTCTCGGTGGCGCCGACCCAGAGCGCCCGGGCGAGGGTCGGGCCCCACTCGTGCTCGGCGTCGGAGGCCGCACGGTCCGCGGTCCGGCGCAGCCGCACCACGTACGGACCCTCGAACGGCTTGCGGGTGAGCAGATCGACCCGGTCGCCGAGCCGGACGTCGTGCGCGTCGAGGTAGCGGAGCACCTCGGGATCGGTGTCGTCGACGCGGACCAGCTCACCGCCCTCGCCGAACCGCAGCTCGGGCAACCGGCGCGCCTCGATCACGGGCAGCCGCCCGTCCCGGCCCGGGATCGGGTCGCCGTGCGGGTCGAACCGCGGGTGGCCGAGCCGGTCGTCGATCCGGTCGAGCAGCCGGTCGGAGACGGCGTGCTCGAGGGACTCGGCCTCCTCGTGCACCTCGTCCCAGGCCAGGTCCAGCTCGGTGACCAGGAACATCTCGATCAACCGGTGCCGGCGGACGACCGCCAGCGCCGACTCCCGGCCGGCCTCGGTGAGGGTGATGCCCGCGTACCGGGCGTGGTCGACCAGACCGGCGTCGACCAGCTTGCGGACCATCCCGGACGCCGACGGCGACGACACCCCCAGACGCTCGGCCAGCGCGGAGACGCCCACCGACCCCTCCCACCGCTCGGCGAGCAGGAAGATCGTCTTCAGGTAGTTCTCCACGGACTCCGAGTGGCGATCCGGGCTCATGGCCCCACGTTATCCCGTGCGGCACACGAGCCGGGCGAGCGCCGCGGTGTCGCACGGCGAGCCGAGGGCGGCCGCCAGGAACAACCCGTTCGCCGCCGCGACGAGCAGCGACCGGACCTCCGGATCGCCGGGGACCAGGCGCTGCGCCGCACCGGCGAGCGCGGTGTCCCAGCGGTGCAGCTCCGCCCGCAGCTCGTCGCGCCGGGCGGCGTGCAGCAGCAGCTCGTACTCGGCGACGGTGCGCAGCCGGTCCTGGCGGGCGCAGTCCTCGATGAGCCCGACCAGGTCCTCGACCGTCGCGATCGCGGCCAGCCGGGCGACGTAGTCGTCGTTGACGTCGGTCAGGGCCGCGACGAGCAGGTCGTCGACCGTGGCGAAGTAGTAGAGCACCGCGCTCGGGGGCACCCCGGCCTCGGCCGCGACCGCCCGCTGGGTCACCGCGGCCGTGCCGCGCCGGCCGACCAGGCGCATCGTCGCCTCCAGCAGGGCCCGGCGGCGGCGCTCGCCCTTGCGCAACCGGCCGTCGCCCGGTTCAGGCATGCGAGGTGTTCCCGCCCAGCTCCAGGGCCAGCACCCCGCAGATCACCAGCACGATCCCGCCCGCCTGGACCCAGCTGAGCGACTCGCCGAGGAACAGCGCGCCGATCACCGCGACCAGCGCGACACCCACCGCGGCCCAGACGCCGTAGGCGACACCGAGCGCCATTCCCCTGGTCAGCGCCTGGGACAGCGCCCAGAACGCCGTCCCGTACCCGGCCACGGTGACCAGCGAGGGCAGCAACCGGCTGAACCCGTTCGACGCGCGCAGCGAGAGCGTCGCCGTCACCTCGGCGCCCACCGCGAGCGCCAGCCATCCCCACATCGGTCTTCCTCCTCGTCCGTGCTTCCGTCCCCAGGCTAGACCAACTCCTGAGCATTTGCTCCATTTTCTACGCCACCCGGACGACCCACATGCATAACGGTTTTCATTGGATACGGTGGATCATCGTGACCACGCAGAGCAGTCGTCCGATCACAGTTCCCCACCCGCCACGCGGTGCCGACGCCGAGAACCGGACGGCGCAGCGGCTGGTCGCACTGCGGGCCCTGCTGGAGCGGACCGACCTGCGTCCCGGGGCCGAGGTCGACGCCGCGTTCTCCGAGCTGGTGCGGCTGTGCTGTCATCCGCCGGCCGGCTGCACCGGCGGGGTGCTGGCACGGGTCGCGGCGCACTCCGCCGGGCTGCGGGCGCTGAGCTCGGCGGGCGAGGGGCACATGGAGCGGCACTGGGCCCGGCGCATCGCGACCGCCGCCGATCCGGCCGCCGAGCTGGACCGGTTCCCCTACCTGGGCAACTACCACGACCTCGTCCGGCTGGAGCTGGCCGCGCTCGCCGCGGTGGGGCGCCCGGTGCCGCGCCGGGCCGTGGTGCTGGGCTCGGGGCCGCTGCCGCTCACCGGGCTGGTGCTGGCCGCCCGGCACGGCGTCGACGTCGTGCACGTCGACCGGGACCCGGAGGCGGCCCGGGCCGGTGCCGCGGTGGCCACCGCGCTCGGGATCGGGGCCCGCACCGTGTGCACCGACGTCGCCGACGTCGGGCCGGACGTCCTGGCCGGGGCCGACCTGGTGCTGCTCGGCGCGCTCGTGGGCACCGACGCGGCGGCGAAGGACCGCATCACCTCCCGGATCGCGGCCGCGGCGCCGGAGGCCACCCAGCTGGTGCGCACCGCGGCGGGCCTGCGGACGCTGCTCTACCCCGAGGTGACGGCCGCCGACCTGACCGGCCTGGACGTCCTGCTGGAGGTCCATCCCCGCACCGACGTCGTGAACTCGGTGCTGGTGGCGACCGCCCGCCGATGACGCCGCCGCCGGGACTGGACCCGGCGGCCGGCCCGGTGGTGCGGTGTACCCGTGCCCGACGACGAGCCCGGCGATCCCGTCTGCTGGCTGGACCGGTTGTGCCCGGAGTGCGGGGCCATGCCGTCCGACGAGCCCGCCCCGGCCGACGGCGGACCGCGCCGCTGCTGGCGCTGCGGGCTTGCGATCCGCTGACGATCACGGGCCTCCCGGCGCGCCCGGTTCGACCGCGGGCCCCGGATCGGGTGCACTGTCCGGCGTGACGCGGACCCGGGTACTGCTGGTCGACGACGACGTCCGGGTCGGCCGCTCGCTCGTGCTCGCACTCGACGACGAGGGTTTCGCCGTCGACGTCGTGCACACCGGGGAGGACGCGCTGGAGCGGGCCGGTGACCCGGACGTCGACGTCGTCCTGCTGGACCTGATGCTGCCCGGCATCGACGGCTTCACCGTGTGCCGCAGGCTCCGCGACGCGGGTGACCTGCCGATCATCATGGTGACGGCGCGGTCGGACTCCGCGGACGTCATCACCGGGCTGGAGGCAGGCGCCGACGACTACGTCACCAAACCGCTGGTCGCCGGCGAGCTCGCCGCCCGGGTGCGCGCCCTGCTGCGGCGCCGCCGGCCGGCTCCGGCCGCCCCGCGGCGGGTGACGCTGGGCGAGGTGGAGCTGCGCCCGGACGAGGGTGTCGCGCTGCGGGCCGGTGCGCCCGTGCACCTCACCCGGACCGAGTTCCGGCTGCTCAGCGAGCTCGCCGCGGCGGAGGGCCGGATCGTCACCCGGGACGAGCTGCTGTCGCGGGTGTGGGGCTACGAGTACCACGGCGACACCCGGCTGCTCGACGTCCACGTGCGCCGGCTGCGCCGCAAGGTCGAGGCCGACCCGGACCGGCCGACGGTCGTGCTGACCGTGCGCGGGGCCGGGTACAAGGTGGGGCACGTGCCGGACCCCGACCCGGTGCCCGGCCGGGCCGGGTGAGCCGGCGCGGCACAATGAGGGCCCGTGCTGAACCGTCTGCCGCTGCGCCGGCTGCCCCTGCGCCACCGCGTCGGGCTCGCGTTCGCCCTGGTCTCGCTGGTGGTGACCGGCCTGTTCGGCACGGTGACCTGGAACCTGGCCACCGGGTACCTGGTCGACCAGCGGGTCGAGGGTGCGACCCGGCAGGCCGACGTCAACGTCCGGCTGGTCGAGCGGGCGCTGGCCGACCGGACCGACTCCGACGGGCTCGGTGACCTGCTCACCGGGCTCGCCGGGACCCCGGACACGAGTGTCCTGCTGCACCGCGGCGGCAGCTGGACCACCAGCGGGCGCGACGTCGATCCGGAGCTGCTCCCCCGGCCGTTGCTGGAGCTGGCGCAGTCCGGCACCCCGGCCCGGCAGCGGCTGACGATCGGCGGGATGCCGGCGCTGGTCGTCGCCGTGCCGCTGCCGGGCGGCGACCTGTTCGTCGAGGTCTTCCCGCTGGACCAGCTCGACGCGACCCTGCGGTTCCTCGGACTGCTCCTCGCCGCCGGGGTCGCGATCAGCGCGGTGCTCGGCCTGGCGCTCGGGCACCGCGCGGGGCGCCGGGCGCTGCTCCCGCTCACCGAGCTGACCAGGGCCGCCGGCCGGGTCGCCGGCGGGGACCTGTCCGCACGGCTGCCGGACAGCCACGACGCCGAGCTGGCGCCACTCGTCGCGACCTTCAACCGCACCGCCGACGACCTGGAGCAGCGGGTCCGCCGGGACGCCCGGTTCGCCGCCGACGTGAGCCACGAGCTGCGATCCCCGCTGACCACGCTGATCAACGCCGTCGCGGTGCTGCGCCGGCGGCGGGCCGAGCTGCCACCGGCGGCGCAGCAGGCCGTCGACCTGCTCGACGGCGACGTGCACCGGTTCCGCCGGATGGTGCTGGACCTGCTGGAGATCTCCCGCAGCGACAGCCTGGAACGCGAGCCGTGGGAGCTGGGCGAACTCGTCCGCGAACTGGTCGCCGCACGCGGCGGGTCGCACGTCCCGCAGGTCGACGCCCCCGAGCCGGTCCCGGTGCCGGCCGACCGGCGACGGTTGGACCAGGTGCTCGGCAACCTGCTCGACAACGCGGACGCGCACGGCGGCGGAGCGATCCGGGTGGGTGTCTCCCGGCACGGGGACCGGGCCCGGATCGAGGTGGACGACGCGGGCCCCGGCGTACCGCCGGACCGGCGCGCCGAGGTCTTCGAGCGCTTCTCCCGCGGCACACTGGCCGGCAGCCGCGGCGACGGCGGCGGCACCGGCCTGGGGCTGTCCCTGGTGGCCGCGCACGTCCGCAGGCACGGTGGCCGGGTGTGGATATCGGAACGCCCCGGTGGCGGCGCGCGGGTCGTGGTGGAACTGCCCGGGGAACAGCAGTGAGGCGGGCGGCCGTCGCGGCGCTCCCGCTCCTGGTCGTGCTGCTCGGCGGCTGCGGGGTGACGCTGCAGGACGAGCCCGAGCCGCTGGTCCCGTCCGCCGGGACCCCGTCACCGCCCCCGACGGTCAGCGTCCATCCGGACTCCCCCGGCGGTCAGGTCCCCGGCTGACGGCCGCGCCGCGTGGTGGCGCACACGATGCAGGTCCGGGTGGCGGGCAGGGCCTCCAGCCGTTCCGCCGCGATCGGGTCGCCACAGACGGCACAGCTGCCATAGGTGCCCGCGGCGATCCGCTCCGCGGCCAGGTCCAGCTCGGCGCGGTCCCGCTCGGCCCCGGCGAGCAACGCCTGCAGCTGCGCCCGCTGGACGGCGATCGTGACGCCCTCCGGGTCGTGCTCGTCGTCGTGGCTGGTCAGCGCCTGCTCGTCGGCCAGGGCCGTCAGCTGGGTGCGCAGCGAGCCGATCTTGGCGTCGACCCGGTCGACGTGGGCACGGAGGTCCATCACACGATGATGGGCGCGCCCCGGCCGGGATGCGAGAGTGCACCCGTGGATCACCTTCCCCGGCCGGTGTGCGGCGTCGGCGTCGTCCTGGAGCGCGCCGACGGACTGGTCGCCGTCGGCCACCGGGTCACCGCGGGCGAGACGTCGAGCTGGTCGTTCCCCGGCGGGCACCTGGAGGGCGGCGAGACCCCGGTGGCGGCCGCGCTGCGCGAGCTGGCCGAGGAGACCGGGGTGCGGGCGGGCACCGCGACGCTGTTCGCGCTGTGCGTGCGGACCGGCGGGAGCGGGGTGACGCTCGCCGTGCACGTCCCGGCCCCGGCCGGGGCCGAGCTCGTCGTCACCGAGCCGCACGCGATCGACGCCTGGGTCTGGGCCGACCCCGACGAGCTGCCGGAACCGTCGTTCGCGCACACCGCCGCGGTGCGGCACGCGTGGCGGACGCCCGGGGTCCCGCTGCCGGGCTGGGACCTGCACCGCGTCGCCGAGCGATGAGTCCGGGGGCCCGCGACGGTCCCCACTTCCATGCTGTTCATCGCCGGACACCTGATCGTCGAGGCCGCCGACCGGGACACCTACGTCGCCGCGTGCGCCTCGGTCGTCGAACTCGCCAGGGGCAGCTCCGGCTGCCTCGACTTCGCGATCACCGCCGACACACTCGACCCGCGACGGGTGAACGTCGTCGAGCGGTGGGCGTCGGAGGCGGAGCTGCTCGCCTTCCGGGGCTCGGGCCCCGACGCCGAGACGGCCGCCCGCATCCTCGACGCCGACGTCGCGCGGTACACGATCTCCGAGGTCGGGCCGCCCTGATCACACCGCGCCGGACCGCGGCGCGTACATGATCACGGCGACGCCGGCCAGGCACACCAGCGCACCGACGATGTCGTAGCGGTCCGGCCGGAACCCGTCGACGACGACGCCCCAGACCAGCGAGCCGGCGACGAACACCCCTCCGTAGGCGGCGAGGATGCGGCCGAACTCGGCGTCGGGCTGCAGGGCCGCGACGAACCCGTAGCACCCGAGGGCCAGCACCCCGGCGCCGATCCAGATCCAGCCGCGGTGCTCACGCACGCCCTGCCAGACCAGCCACGCCCCGCCGATCTCCAGCAGGGCGGCGAGCACGAACAGCGTCACGGGCTTCAGGGTCAGCACGGGGGGCCTCCGGTCGGGCCCGCGGCGAACAGGTCGTCGAGCAGCGGGCCGGCGTGCTCCGGGGCGGTGGCGTCGAGCCGGGCCCCGGTGCGGGTCACGGTCAGGGTGAAGGTGAGCGACGGGCAGCAGCCGACCTCGTCGGCGACCAGCGCGGCGACGCCGGCGATCCGGCCGTGCTCCAGCTCGGTCCGGACGGTGCCGCCGGGCAGCCGGTGCGAGGTCGTACCGGCCAGGACGGTGCGCCAGCGGCCGATCCGGTCGACGTGCTCGGCGGCGGGCAGCGAACAGGCCACGGGCACCGGCTCGGGCACCGGTGCGGTGGCCAGGAACGTGCACGCCGGATCGCAGGGCTCGTCCCGGTCGGGCAGCCGGGCGAGCCGGTCGCGGGCGCCGGTGAGGTGGTCGCGGAAGCGCCGCAGCGCGGCGGTCCGGTCGTCGACGGCGGCGAGCTGCTCGGTCACCAGCGGGAGGAGCCGGGCCCGGACGTCGCGGCACGGCCGTTGCTCCCACACCCCGAGCAGGTCCCGGATCAGGTCCAGCGACAGACCGAGATCCCGGGCGACGACGATGAAGCGGACCCGGTCGGCGTCGCGGTCGTCGTAGCTGCGGTAGCCGCCCGGGGTCCGGCGGGCCGGGAGCAGCCCCCGGGACCCGTAGTAGCGCAGCGTCGTCGCCGGGACGCCGACCCGCTCCGCGAGCTGGGAGATGCGGTACCGGGGCACGGCGCGACCGTAGACCTTCGAGCCGGGTCCAAGGTCAAGTGCGGCGGGTACGCTCCGGCCATGCCGAGCAGGGGTGACCGTGGCCATCGCGTCTTCGCCGCCCTCTACGACCGGATGAACGCCGCGGCCGAGCGCTCGTTCGTGGGTCCGCGCCGGGCCGCGCTGGTCGGCGGGCTGACCGGCGCGGTGCTCGACGTCGGCGCCGGGACCGGCGCGAACCTGCCGTACTACCGGGCGGCCGAGCGGGTCGTCGCGACCGAGCCCGACCCGGCGATGCGGCGACGGCTGCACGGCCGGGTGCCGACCGCCCCGGTACCGGTGCAGGTCGACGACGCCGGGGCCGAGGATGCCGCACCCGGACCACTCGTTCGACGCGGTCGTCTCCACGCTGGTGCTGTGCACCGTGGCGGATCCGGTGCGGGCGCTGTCGGAGATGCGGCGGGTGCTGCGCCCCGGCGGGCGGCTCGCCGTGCTGGAGCACGTGCGGGGAACCGGCCGGACCGCCAGGGTGCAGGACGCGGTCGGTCCGTTGTGGACCCGGATGCTGGCCGGCTGCCGGCTGGACCGGGACACCGGCGCGGCCATCCGGGACGCCGGGTTCGCCGTCGAGGCCGAGGAGCGCTTCACCCTGGGTCCGCAGTGGAACCCCAGCTCCCCGGTGCTGCAGCTCACCGCGCGCCGATGAGTGCGTCGACGGCCAGCCAGGCGGCACCGGCCGCGGCCGGCCCGGACAGCATGCTCGCGACGAGATAGGCGAGCGCGGTGCCGGTGCGGCGGCGCCCGGACAGCTCGACGATCTCGTAGCCGAACGTGCTGTAGGTCGTGAGCGCGCCGCAGAAGCCGATCCCGGCCAGTGCCGCGACGCCGGGCGGCAGCAGCGCCGCACCGGCCGTCAGGGCGCCGAGGAGCGCGGACCCGGCGACGTTCACCGCGAACGTGCCCCACGGGAAGCCCGGCCCGAGGCGGGCCTTGACCGCGGTGTCGGCGAGGTAGCGCAGCGGCGCGCCGACCGCGGCACCGATCCCGACCAGCACGGCCGTCCACACGCTCATGCCCGGCCACCCCGTCGCACGAGACGGCGGGTCGCGGCGACACCGGCGGCACACGCCAGTACCGCGGCCACCGGCGTCACCAGCACGTGCAGCAGTGCGGTGCCGGACCGGCCGGCGACGGCCAACCCGACCGAGTCGACGGCCCAGGCCGAGAACGTCGTGTACCCGCCGAGCACGCCGACGCCCAACAGCGGACGCAGCAGCGGGTGCGGGGGGCGGGCGACGGCGAGCAGCGTCAGCAGGACGCCGATGAGCACGCACCCCGAGACGTTGATCCAGAACGTGGTCCACGGCCAGGCACCGGGCGGGGACGGGAACAGCATCCCCAGGCCGAACCGGGCCTCGGCGCCGAGCACCCCGCCGACGGCGACGGCCGCCAGGACGGAGGGCCGGTACGGGGATCCACCTGCGCCGGACCGACGAACGGACATACGCCACCTACCTACGGTCGGAAACCGGATCGGTAGGAGCCATCAGCAGCGGGTGCGGTTGTCGGCGAGCTCCATCGCCTTCACCGGGGAGCGTACCCGGGGACACTCATCGCCTCCTCCTCAGCCATCGCGAGCCGCGTTCGAACACGGTCGGTCGCCGAGCCGCCGCCCCGCGAGTTCGCGCCGCATCGGAGCAGCGGCGTGCACACGCGCCACAGCGACGTCCGGGAGAGGCGACGAGTGAGGCGACCACGACGTCGGTTCCGCAGATCGCCCGATAGCGGCCGCTCCCATCCCATACTCCCGCGTCGAAATTCGCGGCGGAGACGACGTGACTACGGCCGTCCAGCACTGACGTCATGTCCAGGACGTCGATCCGTCCGTCCACCCAAGCAGAACGCGACGTCATCACGAACGTCCGATATCACGGAGAACGAGCCACTGACGGGTCATGCCGAAAGCGGACCGCAACCCGCTACGCTGCCGGAACGGGGCAACGAGGGGTAAAAACACCTGGCGGGCGAGTTACCCCGCGAACAAGCGCACAGCGGAGGGCGGGAATGGCGACGGAGCCGCGCGAGCCTGTGGTGTCCGCAAGCGCGGCTGCCGTCGAACTGGCCCGTGACATCCGGCGCCGAAAGCAAGCAGCGGGTCTCAGCAACGCCGATCTGGCACAGATGGTGGGATACAGCAAGCAGTACGTCGGCTATGCGGAACGTCCCTCGCGCGGCTTTCCCTCAGCGGCGCTGGTCGCCGCGTTGGACACAGCCCTGGACGCACGGGGCGCGCTGGTCGTGTTGCACGCTCGGGCAGCCGCAGCTCGCGAAGCGTCCCGTCCGCACACTGCGCGCTCGCACCGAGATCACCCTGCTTCCGATCCTGGTCGACGGACGGAGGGTCTGCCGCCGACAGCCGGGGTCACGATCGGTGCACAGGACGTCTGCATGCCGTTGAATGCGGATGTGCGTCGTAGACAGTTCCTCGCCACCGTCGCGGCGGCGGCTGTCGGTGCCGCTGATCCCACGCCGCTCGCCCGCCTGCTGGACGGTCTCGAATCGGGTCCGGCGCACCGGGTCGGCCTGACCGACGTCGAAGCCGTCGAAGCCGCCGCGGACGCCTACATGGGACTCGATCTGGCCCGAGGCGGTGAGACCGCGGCAGGCTTCGCACGTTCTGCCTTGCGCTGGTCGACCGGTCTCCTGGACGCGGAGATGCAGGACTCGACGCGAGAGCGACTCTGCTCGGTAATCGGGCTTCTCGCCGATCGACTCGGTTGGGCCCTCTTCGACTCGGGTGAGATCGACAGGGCCGGCAGAATGCTCGCGTTCGCACTCGACCAGGCTGCTCGTGGCGGCGACCGCGATCTACGAGCACACGTCATGCTGGACCTCTCGACCGTCATGACGGACGCCGGACATCCCGCCGACGGGGTCGAAGTCCTCAGGGCAGCGATAGGTGACGACCGCATCTCCGTCTCCGAGCGCGCGAACCTGCACGCGGTGTGCGCACGGCATTGCGCCTCTGCCGGCCAGACGGCCGCTGGGCGACGACACGTCGAGTTGGCCGACGACGAACTCGGACGAGCCGAAGCGACGACCGGGCCGGAGTGGGCACGGCGGATCACCTACAGCCCCGGTCACCACGACAGCGCCCTCGGTCTCGCCCTGTTCGCGCTCGGAGACACGGACCGTTCCCGCACGCGTCTGAATTCGGCCGTGTCCGACCTCGACACGGGACGTACGCGAACCGGACTCCGCTGCCGGATCCGGCTCGCCAGCCTGTCGCTGCGTACCGGTGAGACGACCGACGGCGAGGCGGCCGGATACCAGATTCTCGCCGATGCGGCCGGTGTCCGATCAGCCAGAGTGCACAGGGACCTCGCCATGCTGCGCGCCGACGCCCAGGATTACGGAGCACCGGGACTGGCCGCCGATCTGGGCCCCCTGCTAGGGCGTGTCTCCCAAATGGGCGGAGCGGGGTGCGCGATGCTTGATCGGTGCCGCGTACCGCTGTCCTGACTGATGCCCAGTGGGCCCGTCTGGCGCCGCTGTTGCCCTCCTCCGAGGGTCGTCGCGGGTGCCCGTTCCGCGATGACCGCCGGGTGATCGAGGGGATCATCTACCGGTATCGGTGCGGGCTTCCCTGGCGCGACGTCCCAGCCGAGTTCGGGCCGTGGCAGACGTTGTGGAAGCGGCACCGCCGCTACAGCGGCGACGGCACCTGGGACCACATCCTGGCTGCTCTTCTGATCGAGGCCGACGCCGCCGAGGTGCTCGGGTGGGCGGTCAGCGTGGACTCCACGATCATCCGTGCCCACCAGCACGCCGCGACCCTCAAGCGCGACACAGGGGGCCGGATCGAACTACACGAATCTGCTCGCCGAACCAGCAGATCACGCGCTGGGACGGTCCCGCGGAGGGCTGTCGACGAAGATCCACCAGCTCGTTGACGGGCACGGCCGCCCGCTGGTGGTCCTCCTCGGCCCCGGCCAGGGCGGCGACTCGCCAATGTTTCCGCACCTGATGGCGCACCTGAGCATCGCCCGACCGGGCCCGGGACGACCCCGGACCCGGCCCGAACGCGTGCGCGCGGACAAGGCCTACTCCTCACGCGCGATCCGCCGGCACCTGCGCGAGCGCCGGATCATCGCTGTCATTCCGGAGCCCTCTGACCAGCAGGGACACCGCAAACGACGGGGCTCACGCGGTGGCCGACCGCCCGCATTCGATCCGGTCGACTACCGAAACCGCAACGTCGTCGAGCGCGGGTTCTGCCACGTCAAGCAGTGGCGCGGGCTGGCCACCCGTTACGACAAGCTCGCCCTGACCTTCCGCGGCGGCGCCGTCCTGAAGGCGATCGTCACCTGGCTCCGCGCATTGGGAGACACACCCTAGGCGCACATCCGGCGTAGTGACCTCAAGATGGCCGACCCGGACTTCGCTCAGACCGTTCGCTCGAACACGGACTGCGTGGCCGACAACGGGGTGAACCGGTGCTCGTCCTCGGGAACCGTCTCCCGGCGCCCCAGCACCAGGACGGCGCCGGGGCGGGTCACCCGGGCGAACGCGTCGAGCGCCGACCGGCGGCCGGCCTCGTCGAAGTAGGTGAACGCCTGGTACCGGCAGAGGATCAGGTCGAAGCCGGCAGGCGGCCCCGGCGGAGCATCCCGCACGTCGTGCTCGACGAACCGCACCCGCCGCCGGTGCTCCACGGTCAGCAGGACGTCCTCGCCCTCCCCGCGGAACGCGGCGGCCCGCCACTCCTGCGGAAGGTCCCGGACCGACGACGGCGGATAGCGGGCCTCCCGCGCTCGCCGCAGGACGACCGGCTTGACGTCGGTCGCCAGGACGTCGAACCCGACCCCGCCCGCCTGCTCGGCCACGCACAGGTCCCACATCACCGAGAGCGTGTACGGCTCCTCCCCGCACGCACAGCCGGTGCACCAGGCGTGCACGGTGTCCCGGCCCGCCGCGCGGGCCCGCCGGACCAGCAGCGGGAGGATCTCCGAGCGGAGATGGTCAAAAACCGACCGGTCCCGGTAGAACCGCGAGATGGTCACGTCGACCAGCCGGTCGAGATGCACCCACTCCGCGGGATCGTGCTCCAGCCGACGGCGGTACTCCGCGAGGGACGGCAGGTCGAGTTCGCCGACCCGGCGCCAGATCACGCGGCACACCCGGCGACGCACCTTGCGATAGCCATCCCAGCGACGGCCCAGCCGGGGCAGTGCCCACTGCAGGAACGCGACGCAGTCGTCATCGGCGACGATGGTGCTCACCCCCGTCGCGGTGCTCCCCGACCGGCGGAGTCGTCCCGGGTACTCCACTCGATCTTCGACGGTGCCACTCCCCGGGGGCCACGACAAGTCCGCGTTCAGAGTCGTCCCGGGTCGCCCGGTCCCCGGTACGGGGAGCCGCCCGCGGCGAGCACCAGGGTGCTGTGCGGAGTCGGGTGCACCCTCGCTGCCCGCGGGCCGCGGGCGTGCACCGTCACCGGGGCGGCGAGCACCCGGTCGGACGCCGTCGGCATGAGCACCCGGTCGACGTGGGTCAGGATGAGCAGTCCGTGCTGGTCGCCGACCGGGACGAACTGCTCCAGCTCGGGCACGAACGGGACCAGACCGGCCCCGTCCCGGATCCGGCGGGCGGTGCCGGGAGCGTCGGTCACCGCGAGCGCGATCTCGCTGATCGACAGCAGGTCCGCCGGACCGAACGGGGTGCCGTCGTCGGGTCGGTCGCCGGTGAGGTCGGCCCGTCCGATCAGCTCCAGGACCGCGCCGTCGGGCCCGGCGAAGTAGATCGAGCGGGAGTTCCAGCCCGCGGTGCCGACGAACCGGCTCCGCCCCTGTCTCGTCAGGACGGTGGCCCGGTCCTGCAGCCAGTCGGCACCGGCGTCGAAGCGGTGGACCGGTACGTCGAACGCGATGTGGTGCCCCCGGCCCGGTTCCGGGACGAGGCCCGGCCGCAGGACCAGCGCCGAGCGCCCGACGGCGATCCGGCCGGCTCCGCCGGAGACCGTCCCGGGCAGGCCGAGGACGTCGCGGTACCAGCCGACGCTCGCGGCGGGATCGCCCGCGGTGATCGTGACGCCGTCGATGTCCACCGGCGCACCTCCTCCCCGGTCATGACCAACCGGTGCCCGGGCACCTCGCAACACCCTCTCGCCGTCACACCGGGACGGGCCCGTGCGGGTGCGCCTCGTCGACCACACTCGGGTGGGCGTGGGTCCAGGCCCGGCCGTCCCAGTGCGCCCGCTCGACGTGGGCCCGGTCGACGGCGTGGTCGTGCCGGTGCCGGATGCGGTCGGCACCCGTCGCCGGCCAGCAGCGCACGGCCACGACCGCCGCACCGGCAGCCAGCACCGCGAGCACCGCCCAGGCCCACCCGAACCCGGCGGCGACCACGAGCCATCCGGTCAGCGGGTACGTGACGAGCCAGCAGGCGTGCGACAGCGAGAACTGCGCGCTGAAACAACGTCGGACGCTGCGCCGGGGCGGCGGAGTCGCGCAGCACCCGTCCGGTGCTGACCATGATCCATCCGGGCCCGAAACCGGCGAGCACCCACACGAGCACCGCGGTCGGCCACGACGGGTACGCCGCGAGCACGACGGCCGATCCCGCCGCCGGCACGGACACGGCGGCACCGGCGAGCATGATCGTCCGCGGCGATCCCGTGCGGGCGAGCCACGGCGCGGTCGCCGCCGCGACGACCGTGCCCGCCCCGGACGCCGCGAGCAGCAGCCCCACCTCGGTCCCCGTCCCGCCGAGCAGGTCCCGGACCACGTTGACGGTGGACACCAGCGGGATGACGCCGGCCGCGGCGACGACGGCGTTCAGCGCGACGAGGCCGCGCAGCCGCGGGGTGGCCCGCACGATCCGCACGCCGAGCAGCAGCCGGCTCCGGAATCCGCCCGGCGCCCGTCGCGCCACCGGCGGCACCGCCGTGCCCGCGACCAGCAGCGCCGACAGCACGAAACCGGCCGCCGTCCCGGCGAACAACGACGAGTACCCGACGACGGCGAGCGCCGCCGTGGCCAGCAGCGGGCTCAGCACGGTCTCCAGGCTGGACGCCACCTGGGACGCCGACAGCGCCCTGGCGTAGTCCGCCTCGCCGCGGACGACGTCGGCCAGCACCGATCCGAACACCGGGGTGAACGTGGCCGACGCCGTCTGCAGCACCCCGACCAGCACGAAGACCTGCCAGACCTCGCCGACCCACGGCAGCAGCAGGACGATCCCGGCGCGCACGACGTCCGCACCGATCATCAGCCGACGCCGCGCGACCCGATCGGCGACGGCTCCGACCACCGGACCGACGACGACGTAGGCGACCATCTTGATCGCCAGCGCCGTGCCGAGGACGAGCGCCGCCCGCTCTCCCGCCAGGTCGTAGGCCAGCAGGCCCAGTGCGACGGTGGTGAGACCGGTACCGACGAGCGCGACGACCTGCGCCGCGAAGAGCCTGCGGAACCGTCTCTGACCCGAATCCGCGAGTAGGCTATGAGCTGATCTTGGTCGGCCAAAGTTGATGTTGCTTGGGTCGGGAGTGGGGTGGTGGGCAAGCGGGCGGCCCGAGTGTCGCCTCGGGTGGCGGGTTCCTGTGCTGGTCGGGGCCGGTGCGGCCGGGTCAGGACGGAGCGGGCAGGGCGCGGACGCGGGCGAGGACCTCGGCGAGTAGGTGCTCGCCGGGTGGTAGGCGCAGGGTGAGGCCGCGGGCGTGGCGCACGAGGCGGGCGGGGATGGTGATCAGCCGCCGGCGCAGGGTGGCGATCATGGCCTGGCCGCCGCGGACGCCGTGCCCGACCAGGCGCCCGTCGCGGGTGCGGGCGGTGAGGTGGTGCAGCCACCCGCTGGTGGTGGCGGCCAGGAGTGCGCCCCACATCCAGGCTCGGTTCACCGCGAGGTGTCCGGAGGGGAGGTGGCGCAGCGCGGCGCCGTGCTTGGTGTCGCGGAACAGGTTCTCCACCTTCGTGCGGTGGCGGTACCAGTACTCGGCCTGCGCGGCTGCGGCAGGTGTGGAGACGTCGAGGTTGGTCACGATGAACGAGTAGGCGAACACCCCGTCGACCTTGGCCACCGTAGCGAGGTCGTCGAGCGGGAGCGCCCGCTGGGCGGGGTGCAGGGTGCGTCGGCGCCGCGCTCGCGGGTCACCGGAGACCTGGCCGTGGTCCAGGTCGAGCCGGACCCGACGGATCAGCAGCTGGGTCGCTGCGGGCCACCAGTTCGGGCAATAGTCGGCCACCGCGACCTGCGCGCCGGTCATGTCGATCGCGTCGGTCCACCCGTCGGCCGCGACGCCGTCGAGGATGCGCCACAGCGGCGCGATGCGTCGGGCGCCGATGGCGAACTCCACGCCGACGAACAGGGCTGCGCGGGCGAGCTGCCCGGCGAAGTAGCCCGCGTCCGCACGCACGCGGACTCGCCCCGCCCGCGCCTGCGCGGGGAGCGCGGCCAGCGCCCGGTGGAACAGCTCGGCGCTGGTGGCGCGGGGGTCATCCCGGCCCGAACCGAGGTCAGCGGCCAGCACCACCGCGGTGTCGGCCCAGGTCGCGACGTGCGGGCGGGCGACCCGCTGGCCTTGGTGGTTGAACGCCACGCCCTGCTTGAGCCGGCCGTAAACCTCGACATCGGTGGTGTCCAGATCGATCGTCACGTCCGCCGTCAGCTGCTCGGCCCGGTCCGGGTCGACCTGGGCGAGCAGGTCCAGCGCGGTGGTGTGCACGTCACCGAGCCCGGTCTCCACCGCCGCCCACTGCCCCTCGATGAACTTGCGCGCGAGCCCGGCGGCGGTCGTGGACGCCAACCCCGGCACCGGCGTGAGTGCCTGCCCGGCGGTGTCGGCGCGGTGCCGGTCCAGCCCGACCAGGAAGTCCTCCCCGCACAGCTGCGCCGCCGACATGCCGACCAGCATCTGCCCGGCGCTGCACCCGCGGTCGCGGTCCTTGATGGGCCCGACCGCGGCGTCGAGCTTGTCGATGATCCCGAGCCGGTCGATCAGCTCGGTCACCGCGGCCAGCCCGGAGAACCTGGTCAGCGCCGCGTCCGGCGCGCCGAGACGCACCCGCGCACACCGCGGGCGTCGCTTGCGTACTGTTCGCACCTGATAGGTGTCCTCTCAACCCGCAATGTCGTGTCGTCGCAAACACGATCATCGCAGGTCAGCGGGCACCTATCGCCATCTCCCCAGTCCGGCCACCAGCGCAACTCGCGGATTCGGGTCTGAGCGAGCAGCGAACGCATCCGACCCCCATCCGAGAAATCGACGGAAGCGTACGGCGGAAAAGAGATCGCCCCAACGGGTCAACAGCAATTCCGCGGCAACAGTGAGCCTTTCCCAGTAGGTGCTGGTTGATCATGTGGTTCGGTCGTGCTCGACGTGGAGGAGAACGAGCGCGGCGGCGGTGATCGCGCCGATCCGCCAGGGGCAGAAGCTGACCCGACGCAGCGCCTTGAAGGTGGTCTTGAGCAGGGAGTTCCCGCGTTCGGCCACAGCCCTGACGGCGGAGTGCAGCGTGTTGACGGTGCGCTTGTCCACCGACAGCCCACCGCCGGTGGGGGTCTTGAACGGGCAGGTCAGGCGGGTGTTCTCACCGTCGTAGCCGAGGTCGGCGAGCACGACGTGGGTGTCGTCGGTCCAGTCCTCGATCGCGTCGAGCAGGCCGGGGTGGCCGCGGGCGCAGGTGGTGTCGTGCTCGCGGCCCGGGCGCACCGGGGATGTCCACAACGGCCACCCGTCAGGCGCGGTGAGGACCTGAACGTTCCCGCCGTGGACGTGGTGCTTGCCCGACCACCACAGATCCACTCCCGGGGTCGGTCCGGGAGTGCGGGAGCGGTCAGTGTGGATCACGGTGCCGTCGAGGTGAACGTGGGTGTGCCCGGCGGTGCGGGCCGCGAGCAGCGCGCCGGGCAGTCCAGGCGCGGCGGCGGCCAGGACGTCGATGCCTTCGTGCAGGTAGCGGTAGGTACTCGACAGGCTCAGCTGGTTGTCGGCGGCGAGCTGGGCGACCCGGGTCGCGTCGAGGAACCAGCGCAGCACCAGCACCGCGTGGCGGTCACAGTCCAGCGCCCGACGCCCGCTGCGAGTCCCGCGCCGGAGGCGTTCCTCGGCCAACAGCCGCGACAACATGGACGCGGTGGGCTCCCCGATCGGGAGCACGGCGGTGTAGGTGACAGGATCGGGCACGCGGGACCTCGGTGGTGAGTCGATCTTTGAGCGGACCGACCTCTTCTACCGGGGTCCCGCACCCTCGTTGAGCACCTCCACGCCCCCGGCGTGTCGCCGCCAGCCGCTCCCCACTACTGGGAAAGGCTCAGTGAGTCGTCGGCGAGTGGCAGTACATCCCATCTACCAGCACGGTGCGCGGTATACCCGCAGATGAACGAGCGCGGCAGCGACCAGCCCGGCGCGTTCTCGGAACGAGACCGTCGACATATGCGCGCGGCAAACCGGATAGCCGAATGGCGCACATCACAGCCGTGGCTCGCACCCCACGAGACGGGTGCGGCACGCCGCAGCGGGGAGCACGAGCCACGTCGAGGTGCGGGGCCACGACCCGGCCACCCGAGCTGCCCCACCCGCGAGCCCCCCGGAAGGGAACCTCCGCCCGCTCACCGGCGCGGACCGGCCATGCTCACGGGATCGCCTCCCGCTCACCCGATCCCGCGAGCGTCCCCGTGATGTGTGAGCGTCTACGGCGCGGAGGTGCGAGAGGGACGAGGCGGGCGCCGGACCGGCGGGTGTGTCACTCCCCGACCGAGCCGGTCACGATCTCCACCACCACGTCCAGCTGTCCGAGGTGCCGGGCGTACTCCTGCACCAGGTGCAGCAGGACCCGTTCCACGGTCCCCGGCTCCCCGCCCCGCCACCGTCCGCCCGGTATCCCCCGTGCACCGGGGCCGAGCCGCTCCGCGATCTCCCTGGTCCGCCGTCCCTGCGCCCACAGGGACGCGACCACCTCGTCGTCGGTCGCCCCGGGCGGGGTGTGCCAGCGCCCGTCTCGGTCGTCGCCCCACGGGTCGGGGAGATCGGCGTCGAGGAAGCCCCACTCCAGCCACCGGCGCTCGACGTGGCGCAGGTGGGTCAGCAGGTCCCGCGGCGACCAGCCGGACGCGAGCCGGCTGGTGCGGCGCTCGTCGTCGGGCAGATCGTGGAACTTGGCGACGATCCGGCCGCGGTAGAAGTCCAGGTAGGGCGTGTCTCCCAGATAGGCGGAGCGGGGTGCGCGATGCTTGATCGGTGCCGCGTACCGCTGTCCTGACTGATGCCCAGTGGGCCCGTCTGGCGCCGCTGTTGCCCTCCTCCGAGGGTCGTCGCGGGCGCCCGTTCCGCGATGACCGCCGGGTGATCGAGGGGATCATCTACCGGTATCGGTGCGGGCTTCCCTGGCGCGACGTCCCAGCCGAGTTCGGGCCGTGGCAGACGTTGTGGAAGCGGCACCGCCGCTACAGCGGCGACGGCACCTGGGACCACATCCTGGCTGCTCTTCTGATCGAGGCCGACGCCGCCGAGGTGCTCGGGTGGGCGGTCAGCGTGGACTCCACGATCATCCGTGCCCACCAGCACGCCGCGACCCTCAAGCGCGACACAGGGGGCCGGATCGAACTACACGAATCTGCTCGCCGAACCAGCAGATCACGCGCTGGGACGGTCCCGCGGAGGGCTGTCGACGAAGATCCACCAGCTCGTTGACGGGCACGGCCGCCCGCTGGTGGTCCTCCTCGGCCCCGGCCAGGGCGGCGACTCGCCAATGTTTCCGCACCTGATGGCGCACCTGAGCATCGCCCGACCGGGCCCGGGACGACCCCGGACCCGGCCCGAACGCGTGCGCGCGGACAAGGCCTACTCCTCACGCGCGATCCGCCGGCACCTGCGCGAGCGCCGGATCATCGCTGTCATTCCGGAGCCCTCTGACCAGCAGGGACACCGCAAACGACGGGGCTCACGCGGTGGCCGACCGCCCGCATTCGATCCGGTCGACTACCGAAACCGCAACGTCGTCGAGTGCGGGTTCTGCCACGTCAAGCAGTGGCGCGGGCTGGCCACCCGTTACGACAAGCTCGCCCTGACCTTCCGCGGCGGCGCCGTCCTGAAGGCGATCGTCACCTGGCTCCGCGCATTGGGAGACACACCCTAGGTCAGCATCAGCTCGACCGCCCCGGCGGCGGGGTCGTTCGGCTCCGGGAGTTCACGCGCCACGGGTGCGGAGTGTGTCAGCCGTCAGGGCCGCCAGTCACCGGTTCCGAGCACCGTGACGCCGCGGGACGGGAAGATCGAGGTCGTGAACGCCGCGTGCCGGGCGGGATCGTCGTCGGCGCAGGCGTCGTGCAGCACGGTGAGGCCGTAGTCCAGGTCGGACGCGGCGTACACGGTCGCCGCGACCATCGCACCGGTCGCCACCCCGGTGACGACGAGGTGGCGCACCCCCCGGGCCCGCAGGACGAGGTCGAGGTCGGTCCCGGCGAACGCGCCGGTCCGCCGCTTCACGACGACCACGTCCTCCGGCCGCACGGCCAGCCGCGGGTCGACCTCGGTGGCCGCGCCGCCCTCGTGCAGCGCGTCGCCGGACTCGAAGAAGGCGGTCAGCACCGGGTTCCGGCCGGGGAGATCGGCCCGGTTCGCCCGCAGCGCCGTCCGGACGAACACCACCGGCAGCCCGGCAGCCCGCGCCCGTCCCACGGCGGTGACCGCCGTCGGGACGACCCCCGCCACGAACGGATGGTCGCGCACCAGCCCGGTCTGCAGGTCCCCCACGAGCAGCGCCGTCGTCGGGCTCATTCCACCGCCTCCGCCTCGATCCGCCGGCCGGTCGTCAGCAGGACGCCGACCCCGGCCAGCATGACGACGGCGATCGTCACCAGTGCCCAGGTGTAGCTGCCGGTCGCGTCCTGGATCGCGCCGGTGACGTACGGCCCGACGAACCCGCTGAGGTTGCTGACCGAGTTGATCACGGCGATCCCGGCCGCGGCCGCGGCGCCGGTCAGCGCCAGCGGCGGGATCCGCCAGAACTGGGGCATCGCCGTGTAGATCCCGGCCACGCTCACGCACACCGCGAGGACGAACAGCACCCCGCTGCCGGCGAACGTCGCGAGCAGCAGGCCCGCGGCACCCACGGCCATCGGGACGGCGGTCGCGACGACCGCGCTGATCCGTCCGGCGTAGCGCGCCCACAGCACCATGACCACGATCGCGACCGCCGACGGGATCGCCGAGACCAGGACGCTGCTGACCTCCCCACCGGCCGCGTCGCCGATCGAGGCGATCATCGTCGGCAGGAAGAACGCCAGCGGGTACAGGCCGAACACGACGGCGAAGAACGTCACGGCGAGCACCCAGACCCGGCCGCTGCGCAGCGACGCCCCGAACCCGCTGATCGCGCCGCCGGCGGCCCGTTTCTCCTCGTCGGCGCGCAGCAGTGCCTCGACCCGGTCGCGTTCGGCGGCCGAGAGCCAGCGGGCGTCGGACGGCCGGTCCGGCAGCAGCACGAACACCGCGGCCGCGATGAACAGCGTCAGCACGCCCTCGACCAGGAACAGCGACCGCCAGGCCGACATCGCGAACAGGGTGTCGCCCCAGGTCAGCAGGGCCGCCGCGAGCGGCGCACCGACGATCGAGGACAGCGGGATCATCAGGAAGAACGCCGCCATCACCCAGGACCGCTGCTGCCGGGGGAACCACGACGTCAGGTACAGCAGGATCCCGGCCGCGAGCCCGGCCTCGGCGAAGCCGAGCAGCAGCCGCGCGAGGTACAGCGTGGTGGGCGAGTCGACGGCCGCCGTCGCCGCCGTCACCAGGCCCCAGGTCACCATGATCCGGGTGATCCACTTCCGGGCACCGAACCGGCGCAGCGCCATGTTGCTGGGGACCTCGACGAGCACGTAGCCGATGAAGAACAGCCCACCGGCGAGGCCGATCTGGGCCGCGTCCAGGCCGATCTCGCGCGACATCGGCTGGGCCACGTAGCCGAGGTTGGCCCGGTCGATGTAGCTCATCAGGTACGCGAGCCCGACGACCGGGATGATCCGCCAGGCGATCCGCCGCCACAGGCGGTGCTCGGCGTCCTGGTCGGTGTCCGGACGGGCGCCGGTGGCGTCGTTGCTCATGGCCGTGCCTTCCGTGTCGGGTCGTGCCGGTCGGTGCGCAGGCGTGCGGTGGCGGTGTGGTCGACGCGGCCGTCGTCGGTGACGACCACGCCGTAGTCGGTGCGGGCCGCGGAGCGGGTCACCTTCCCGTCGAGCACGTCGGCGAGGACGGCGCAGGGCTCGCGGGTGGCCGGATCCCCGTGGCCGCCGCCTCCGGCGGTGGTCTGCCGGTGCCGGGCCCCGGCCGAGAGCACCAGGTACGGCTTGGCGGGCAGGAGCACCTCGTCCGGACCGCCGGGGTCGCGCAGGTTGGCCGACGGCGTGCCGTCCCGGCCGCCGGCGAGCCCGTAGGGCAGCGAGCTGCGCCGGTCCGAGCGGATCTGCACGGTCGCCTCGTCCGCCAGGACCGTCATGTCCCGGAAGGTCGCCAGCCCGCCGCGGTACCGGCCGGCGCCGCCGCTGTCGGGCAGGTAGCCGTAGCCGTCGATGCGGATGTGGCCGGACCGCTCGACGTCCTCCACCGGGGTGTTCGCGAGGTTCGCCCCGAGCGGGCTGACGCCGTCGATCCCGTCCTGGTCCGGGCGCGCGCCCCAGGCGCCGCAGAGCACGTCCCACAGCACGGTCGATCCCCCGTCCGCGCCGGTCACCCCGATCGCGACCGAGTTGGGACCGCCGTCCCCGGCCGCGGGGGTGCGGTCCGGGAACACCGGCGCCAGCGCACCGAGGACGGTGTCGATGACCCGGTAGGCGACCAGGCCGCGGGCACCGCGGGCGGCGGGCCGGGTCGCGTCGAGGATCGACCCGGACGGGATGGTGAAGCGGAACGCGCGGTAGAAGCCGCTGTTCGCCGGGACGTCCGCGGCGAGCAGCCCCTGCACCGCGGCGTAGCAGGCCGACCGGGTGAACGACGCGGTCGCGTTCAGCGCCGACGCGACCTGCGGCGAGCTGCCGGTGAAGTCGAAGCCGAGGCCGTCGTCGTCCACCGTCACCCGGACCCGGAACGGGATCGGATCGCCGCCGAGGCCGTCGTCGTCGATCTGGTCGGCGAACGCGTAGGTGCCCGCGACGGCTCCGGCGAGCTCGGCGCGCAGCAGCGTCTCGGAGTAGTCGAGCAGCTCGTCGGCCAGCCGGCCGAACTCCGCGGTCCCGTGCCGCCCGACGAGCTCGAGCAGGCCGCGGGCACCGGTGTGGTTGGCGGCGAGCTGGGAGTCGAGGTCTCCGCGGAACAGCTCCGGCTCGCGCACGTTGCGCAGGACCAGATCGAGGAACGTCTCGTTCCTCCGGCCCGCGTCCACCAGCCGCGACGGCGGGATCTGGACGCCCTCGGCGAAGATGCTGGTCGACTGGACGGCCATCGACCCGGCCGCCCACCCGCCGACGTCGGCGTGGTTGACCACGCTCACCGCGAACCCGACCGGCTCCGGGCCGTCGAACACCGGGGTCACCGCGAACACGTCGGGCAGGTGCATGCCGCCCTGCGACGGGTCGTTGAGGATGTAGACGTCGCCGTCGGTGACGGAGTCCCCGAACCGGTCGAGCACGGCCGCCATCGCGTCCGGGATCGAGCCGAGGTGCACCGGGCAGGTGTTGGCCTGGGCGATCACCCGGCCGCCGGCGTCGCAGAGGGCGGTGGAGAAGTCCATGCTGGAGGCGACGATCTGGCTGTGCGCCGTGCGCAGCACGGTGATCGCCATCTCGTCGGCGACGCCGGTGACGGCGTTGCGGAAGACCTCGAAGGTCGCGGCATCACGGATCATGAACGGCTCCACGAGACGACGATGTTGTTGAGGCCGTCGCGCCACGCGGACGCTCCCGGGGGCACGAGGGTGGTCGCGTCCATGTCCTCCACGACCAGCGGGCCGGGCCGGGGCGTGGCGCCGAGCGCGGCCCGGTCGATCACCTCGACGTCGACCGGGGCGCCGTCGAAGTGGCAGGACCGGCTCCGCGCCGGCCCGGGGGCGGGCAGCGGCGCGGCGAGCGCGGCGTCGAGCCGGACCCCGGCCGGCACCGTGCCGCGCACCCGCAGGGTCACGATCTCGACCAGCGCGTCGGCACCGCGCCGGCCGTAGGTGCGCAGGTGCTCGGCGTGGAACCGCTCGCGGGCCGCGGCGAGTGCCCGGTCGTCGACCCGGCCGCCGGGCAGCGGGACCCGCAGCTCGAACCGCTGGCCTCGGTAGCGCATGTCCAGGATCCGCTCGACGGTCACCTCCCGGTCCGGTGCGGCCGACCGCAGCTCCGCGGTGACGCCGTCGGCCAGCCGGTCGAGCTCGGCGGTGAGCGTCGCCGGATCGCCGTGCCCGTGGTCGAAGCTGGTGGAGGCGTTGCGTTCGATGTCGGCGACGAGCAGGCCGAGCGCGGAGAACAGGCCGGGATGCACCGGCACGACGACCGTGTCGATGCCCAGCTCGCGGGCCAGCGCGGCGCCGTAGAGCGGACCGGCACCGCCGAAGGCGACCATCGTCGTCGCCCGCGGGTCGCGGCCGCGCTCGCTGGTGACCGCCTTGACCGCGGTCGTCATGCCGGAGACCGCGACGTCGTAGGCCCCGCGGGCGGTGTCCGGCGTCGCGGTGCCGAGCTGGGCGGCGACGCCGTCGAGCGCCTTGACCGCCAGGTCCGGATGGATCCGTACCCGGCCCCCGGCCAGCGACTCCGGGCTGAGGTAGCCGAGCACGACGTTGGCGTCGGTCAGCGTCGGCCGCTCGCCGCCGTTGCCGTAGCAGGCCGGACCGGGCCGCGAGCCCGCGCTGCCCGGGCCGACGTGCAGCGCACCGGCGGCGTCGGCGGTGACCACGCTCCCGCCGCCGGCCCCGATCTCGGCGATGTCGATCGACGGGGCGCGGACCGGGTACCCCGCGCCGGAGCCGAGCCCGCGGGCGACGTTCATGCCGCCGCCGACCTCGTAGTCGGCGGAGACGAACGGGCGGCCGTGCTCGATCAGCGACGCCTTCGCCGTGGTGCCGCCCATGTCGAACGCGACCACCCCGGGCAGCTCCATCGCCCTGGCCAGCGCGGCGACCGCGGTCACCCCGGCGGCCGGGCCGGACTCGATGATCTCGACCGGACGGTGCGCGACCCGGGCCGCGTCGAGCAGCCCGCCGCCGGACTGCATCACCAGCAGCGGGGCGGCGACACCGGCGTCGGCCAGTCCGCGTTCCAGCAGCGCCAGGTAGTCGCCGACGACGGGACCCACGTAGGAGTTGACGACGGCGGTGCTGGTCCGCTCGAACTCGCCGGGCTCGGCCCCCAGGTCCACCGACGCCGTCACGTACACCCCGGGCAGCAGCCGCCGCAGCGACCCGGCCACCCGCCGCTCGGCGTCGGGCCGCAGGTAGGAGTTGACCAGGCACACCGCGACCGCCGTCGCGCCGGACTCCCGGATCCGGGTCGCGACCCGGGCGAGGTCGGCGTCCGGGGTGTCCGGGGCGACCGAGCCGTCGGCGTGGATCCGGCCGCCGACCTCGAACCGGCGGCGCCGCGGCACCAGCGGGACCGGCTTGGTCCAGCCGAGGTCGTAGAGCGTCGGGCGGCGCAACCGGCCCAGTTCCAGCACGTCCCGGAACCCGCGGGTGGTGACCAGCGCGGTCGTCGCGCCGTCCTTCTCCAGGATCGCGTTCGTCGCGACGGTCGTGCCGTGCAGCATGCCGCTCACCCCGGCGGCGTCCGCGCCCGCGAGGTCGACGGCCGCGCAGGTCGCGGTGACGACGCCCTCGCCGTAGGACGGCGGTGTCGACAGCACCTTCACCGGCACGATCCGCCCGTCCGGCCCGAGCGCGACGACGTCGGTGAACGTGCCACCGACGTCGGCGCCCACCCGCCACCCGGAGATTCCACCCGACTCACTCGACACGCTGACTCCCGTCCGTCGCCGGTCGTGGGGGCGACGCCGTGATGACGGCGGCGTCGCCTGGAGTGCACAGTAAAGAGCAACTGCGATCTCAGCAAGAGTCTCGTGTTGTCTCAGCTTGCCGACCACGGATTCCAGAAAGGTCCCGCTGCTAGTCTTCGACGGTGCGTCACGAGCCGGACCTGCTCCGCGATCCGCCACCGGCCGACCGGCTGATGGAGACCGCCTACCGGCGCCTGAAGCGCTCGATCATCGAGCTGGAGCGCCCGCCCGGCACCCAGTTCTCCGAGCAGGCGGTCGCCCGCGAGTTCGGCCTGAGCAAGACCCCGGTCCGGGAGGCGCTGGCCCGGCTGCACCGCGACGGGCTGGTCACCCCGCAGCCGCGGGCCGGCTACGTCGTCTCGGCGATCACCCTGAGCGACGTCGCCGACCTGTGCGCGCTGCGGTCGCTGCTGCAGTCCGAGACCGCGGCGCTGACCGCACAGCACGGGCTGGCCCCGGCCGACGCCGCCCGGCTGCAGGAACTGTGCGACGACGCCGAGTACGGCCAGCTCGGCGGCCCGCACTTCGAGGAGCGCTTCCGGCGCAACTACGTCTTCGAGTCGATCATCGCCAACGGGACGCGGAACGCCCGGCTCACGGTGGCCTCGATCGACGTCCTGGACGAGATCGAGCGGATCGTCCGGCTGGCGCTGCGCCTGGACCCGTCGATGCCCCCGGGCCGGATCGAGGAGCGCCGGGCGCTGGTCGAGGCGATCGTCGACCGGGACCCGGAGGCCGCCCGCCGGGCGATGGCCCGGCGGACCGCCTCCGCCCAGCGGGAACTGCTGGGCGCGCTGGCCGGGAGCAGCGCGGTGACCAGCATGTCCATCATGCTGCCGTCCTGACCCGCGCCGAGCAGTTCCGCGCCGGTCAGCCCAGGCGGCGGCCCAGCTCGGCGATCCCGGCCTCCGGCCCGCCGTAGAGCAGCCGGGCGTGGTCGGCCGGGCCGCCGAACGCGTCCCCGGCGAGCGCGACGATCCCGCGGCCGAGCAGCAGGTCCTCCAGCGCCCGGCCCGCGCCCAGACGACCGAGGTCGGCGAGCGCGAAGATCCCGGCGGTGGGCCGGACCACCCCGATCCCGGCCCGGCCCAGGACGTCGACGAGCAGGTCGCGCCGGGCCCGGAACCCGGAGAACACGGCGTCGAGCCAGTCCCGCGGCCCGGTGACGACCGCCTCGGCCGCGGCCTGCGGGATGTCCCCGACGTTGACCGCGTCCCACTCGAACGCCGTGTGCACCCGGTCCAGCAGGTGCCGCGGGGCGTGCACGTAGCCGATCCGCCAGTGCGTGAAGGCGTAGTTCTTGCTCAGACTCGTCACTGTGACGAGATCTGGGTGACGGTGGCGCAGGTGCTGCAGCGGGACGTAACCGGGCCCGTCGTGGACGTAGCTCTCGTAGGACTCGTCCGACAGCACGACCAGGCCACGGCGGGCCGCGAGATCGACCAGCGCGCCCAGCTCCGCGGCGTCCGGGGTGTGCCCGGTCGGGTTGTTCGGGTTGCACAGCAGCAACGCCCTGGTCGCCGGGGTGACCGCCGCCTCGAGGGCCGCCGGGTCCACGGCCCAGCCGTCCTCGGCACGGGTGCGGACGTGCACCGGGCGCGCCCCGGCCATGGTCACCATCCCGTCGAAGAAGTACGTCGGCACCGGGATCAGCACCTCGTCGCCCGGTTCCAGCAGCGCCCGCAGGGCGACGCTCATGCCGTGCTGCGCGCCGTGGGTGACCAGCAGCTCGTGCTCCGGGTCCGCGGCACCGATCGAGGTGGCGAGCGCCGCCCGCAGGGTCGGCGACCCGCGGCTGACCCGCGGGAACGGGACACCGGCCACCCGGCGCACCGCCTCGACGACGTGGTCGGGCATCGGCAGGACCGGGACCCCGGCGAGATCCACCGGATCCGGGCGGGACGCGCCCCGCTCGGCGAGGGACAGGGCGGGAAGGCGTTCGAGCATCGACGACTCCTGATGACGGCGCGCCGGGGCGCGCGGGATGGCACCGGCACGGCCGGGGCCAGGGACACGCCGGCGTCGGTGTCATCAGGCCGTCGCGGGCGTCGGTGCGACTGTAGCGCGTCACCCGACCGCCCCCGGGCCGCACGACTAGGGTCCGTCGGCGGGAGGCGGTGCGCGTGCTGGAGATCGTCGACGTCGGCAAGACCTACGCCGGGACGGCACTCTTCTCCGACGTCCGGCTGACGGTGGCCCCCGGCACGGCGACGGCGCTGGTCGGGCCGAACGGCTGTGGGAAGTCCACCTTCCTGCGAGGAGTGCTCGGCACGGAACCGTTCGACCGCGGCCGTGTCCTGCTCGACGACGTCGAACTCGACGAACGCGATCCGGCTGTCCGGGCCGCGGTCGCCGCCGACATCGAGGAGCTGCCCGCATTCCCCGACCTGTCCGTGCGGGAACACCTCGAACTGCTCGCCCGCGCGCACGCCACACCGGATCCGGGCACCGTCGTGGACGCGGCGCTGCAGGAGCTACACCTGGTCCCCGCCGCCGACCGGATGCCGGCGACGCTGTCGAGCGGCCAGCGACGCCGGTTCGCGTTCGGCGCCTGGCTGGTCCGCCCCCGGCGGGTGCTCCTCCTCGACGAACCCGAACACCATCTCGACGACGAGGGACGGACCTGGCTGGCCGAGCGGCTGCGCGCCGAACGCGGCGCGGGAACCGCCGTGCTGTTCGCCTCGCACGACTCCGTCCTCGTCGAACGGGTCGCCGACGCCGTGGTCCGCATCGGCCGATGACCGGGGAACCGCATCCGGCGACCGGCGTCGGATGGTCGTCGGTCCGGCGGTTCCTACGCGATGCCCAGCGGGCGCGCACCGGCAGGACGGCGCGCGCCGTGGCCGGAACGGTCTACGAGATCCTGCTGACGAGCGCTGTCCTCGGCGGTGTCGCCGTCGGGCTGCTCGGCGACGCGTTCGCCCGGCTCACAGCCCCGCCGCCGACCGCATCGGGCCCACTGGCGCTGGCCGTCGCGACCGTCGTGGTGACCGGGCTGGGACTCGCCGCGATGGCCGTCGGGCCGCTGGTCGCCGACCCCGCGCGCGCCGGATGGCTGTTGCCGGCACCCGTGGACCGTGCCGGGCTGCTCGCCACATCCGCCCGGACGGCGCTCGCCCTCTGCACGGCCGGTGGGGCGGCCGGGTCGCTCGTCGTGGCCGGGGCCGCCGGCTGGGGACTGCATCCACTGGCTCCGGTCGTCGGCGCGCCGGCCGGCCTGGCGATCGGCGAGCTGGCGCTGATCCTGCAGGTGCACCGCGCCGTGGCCGTCCGCACCGCCGCGGTGGCCCGGGCACTGCTGATGACAGCGCTGCTCGCCGCCGGCGTGGTCGCGCTGACCGCGGCACCGGGCGTGGCGGTCCCGCCCCGTACCGGAGCGGCCGATCCCGCTACGGGGGTCGTCGCCGTCGTGGTCCCGACCGTGCTGTGCCTCGCGCTGGCCGTTCCGGCCCGCCGGGCGCCGCGCCGGATCGGCGTCCGGGACCTGGCCGCGGGAGCGCCGCTGCTGGCCGCGTTCCGGAGCGGGCTGCTCGAACGCGGTCTGGTCGCCGACGTCGTCCGGGAACGACGGCTACGCCGGCGCGGGCCCGTCCGATCCCGCCGGCTACCGGCCGGGCGGACCGCTGCGGCGATGACGGCCGCGTTCGTCGCGACCGGGCGTCATCGCTCCGCCGTCGAGCGGGTCGTGGCCGCGGCGGTCGTGCCGCACGTCGTCGCGCTGGTCGTCCCGCCGCTCCTGCTCCCCACGGTTCTCCTGGGCGCCGTGACGACGGCCGCCTCGGCGTGCTCCGGCGCCCTGACGACGGTCGCCCGGTCCCCCGCCCTGCGGCGGGCTCTCGGTGGCACGGACCGCGCCGTACCGGTCGCGTGCACCGTTCCGCCGGTCGTGGCCGCCGGACTCGTCACCGCCGCCGTCGCGCCGGTCGGTGGCTCGCTCGTCACGCTGACGTTGTTGCCGGTCGCCGCCGTCGCGGTGGTGGTGCGCGCCGCGACCCGTCCCGAACCGCAGCTCACCTCGACCCTGCTGGACACCCCGGTCGGGACCCTGCCGGTCGATCAGATCCGCGACCGGCTCGTCGGCGGGCCGGGGGTCTTCGCGCTCTGCGCCATCGTGCTGACGATGTCGGGGTAGCGCCCGCTGCCCGCGCCGCGTGACACCATGGCGTCCGGGGGTGGCAAATGGACCAGGACCCACGGCCCGGCGAGCAGGACGGCCCGGCCCGCGGCGGCGTCGTCCTCGCCGGGCCACCGGGCAGCGGACGCCGGACGCTCGCGTTCGCCCTCACCAGCCTGCGGCGAAGCTACGCCCACGTCCCCGGCCTGACGACCACCCCGCACCCACTGGTCGACGCCGAGCAGGTCCCGCCGTCCCAGCTGGCCGAACTGCGGTCGTGGGCCGCACTGGTGCACGAGTCCACGGTCGGCGGGACCCGGGTCGCGCACGACCGGGAGCGGGCGGACCGGCTCCGCGCGCAGGGGCGGACCCCGGTCGTCTGCGTCGCCGACGCCGACGCGCTCGTCGCGTTCACCCACGAGCCCGGCGGCTGGCTGACCGTGCTGCTGCACTGCCCGCGCGACCGTGCCGAGCAGCGGCTGCGGGCCGCCGGGCACGGGGCGTCACTCGACCGGCGGTGGTCCCGGCGCTGGGAACAGACCGCCGCAGGACTGCACCGGGCCGCGGAACGCGTCACGCTCGCACTGCGGTCCGACCGGCTGGACCCGCTGGACGCCGCCCGGCTCGTCCATCTCGCCGCCCAGGCCGACCCGCCCCGGTCCCGCGGGTAGGCGCTATCGGACCACCGCGGTGAACGGCTCGCCGGCGGTGAGCCGGGCGACCAGGTCCGAGGTCGCGGCACGCGACGAGCCGTACGGCGCCATCCAGCGGTTCACCGCGCAGGCCGCACGGGCGTACTCGTCGGCGTCCGCACCCGCGGCGCGCAGCCACTCGGCGAGGGTCACCGGCGGCGGCCCGTCCGGCTCGGCGAGGCAGCGGTCCACGGCGCCCAGGCGCTACCGCTCGGCCGGAACCACCGCCAGCCCGGCGAGCATGACGCCGAGCTGCAGCGCCCGGTCCTCCGGCGGGCCGATCCGGACCGCGTGCTCCACCCCGCAGAGCATCCGCTGGATCTGCTCGACGGTGACGTCGGGCCGGATCCGCCCGTCCCGCTGCGCGCGGGTCAGCACGGCGGCGAACGCCCCGGTGACCGACTCCAGCAACCGCCGGCTCTCCTGTTCCGGGGCAGCGGCCGCGACCAGCACCGCCTGCAGGCCGCCGTCGGCGAGCTGCAGGTCGAGCGCCCCGGTGAGGAACCGCTGCAGGGCCGGGAGCGGATCCGGCTCGTCCGCCATCTGCCGGGCGAGCGAGTCCAGGTTGCGCAACGTCTCCAGGCTCAGCGCCTCGACCAGCGCCTGGACGGTCGGGAAGTGCCGGTAGACGGTGCCGACCCCGACTCCGGCGTCCCGGGCGACCTCGTTGAGCCGCAGCTCGCCGACGTCGCGCCCGCGGGCGGCAGCCAGGATGCGCGCACGGCTGCGCCGGGCGTCGATGCGGGCGGCCGGGCTCATGGGACGCAGGTTACCGCTAACCGGATTATTCATCCACTTCGTGTACGGTCGCTAACCGGATAGTTCATCCGTATAGCTCTGGAGCGCACCGTGACCTGGAATCCCGCACACCTCCCGGACCTGACCGGCCGCACGTTCGCGGTCACCGGCGCGACCGCCGGCATCGGGTACTTCGCCGCCGAACAGCTGTCCGGGGCGGGGGCGCACGTCGTCCTGATCGGGCGCAACCCGGCCAAGCTCGGGCACGCCATGGCCGCGCTCGCCGTGCACGCGCCGCAGGGGACGAACGAGGAGATCACCCTGGACCTCGCCGACCTCGACAGCGTTCGGCGCGGCGCCGGGCGACTCGCCGCGCTGCCCCGCCTGGACGGCCTGCTGCTCAACGGCGGCTCGATGGACATGGGCCGGGCCGGGCGCGCGACCACCGCCGACGGCCACCCGATGCTGCTCGGCACCCATCTGCTCTCGGCCCTGGTACTGACCGCGGGTGCACTGCCCCGGCTGACCGCGACCGGGACCCCCGAGGATGCCGCCCGGGTCGTCTTCACCTCGACCGGCTTCGTCCGGCTGTTCCGGCAGCGGCTGAACGACGTCGCCGCCGTCCCCCGGCTCGCGGTCAACGCCTACACCAAGGCCAAGGCGCTCACCGAGGTCGTCGCCCGTGAGCTGGACCGGCGGCTGCGCGAGCGGGAACTGCCCGTCCGGGCGCTGCTCAGCCGTCCCGGAGTGGGGGTCGACGCCCGCACCCCGCGCCGCACCGGCATCCACGACGCGACCACCCGCAGCCAGCCCAACCCGATGACGCCGTGGGCGCAGGGCAAGGACACCGCGGCCTGGTCCGCGGTACGGGCCCTCACCGACCCGGACGCCCGTGGCGGCGACTACCTCGCCCCGACCGGCGCGCTGCGGGGCCGCCCCGAACCGGACACGAACCCGCCACCGAGCACCGTCGCACTCGGTCCCGCCGAGCGCATCCGGATCTGGGACGACCTGCACCGGCTCGCCGGGGTACCGCAGCCGGTCTGAGCGACCCCGGGGCCGGGCTCGGGGTCATCACCGAGGCGGGCGCCGCCGGCGCCCGCGAGGATCCTCCGGATGCGCCCCGATCCCGGCCAGGTCCTGCACTTCTCCGAGGACCCGACGATCACCGAGTTCGTCCCGCACGTCGCGCACACCGCGGCCCGGCCGGACGCGTTCGTGTGGGCCGTCGACGCCGGGCTGGCGCCGGCCTACTGGTTCCCGCGCCAGTGCCCGCGCGCGATGGCCTGGCGCACGCCGTCCACCAGCGACGACGACGCGCGCACCGTGCTCGGCACCGGCGCCCTGCCGCGCGTGCACGCCGTGGAGTACGCCTGGCTGGATCGCATCCGCACGGTCGAGCTGTTCGCCTACCGGCTCCCCGACCGGACCTTCCGGCCGATCGGGGAGCCCGAGCCGCACGCGGTCGTGTCGACGACGGCCGTCCGGCCGATCGGGCGGCCGGAGCCGGTCGGGGACCTGTTCGCCCGGCACGCCGACGCCGGGATCGAGCTGCGCGTGCTGCCCCGGCTCGACGCCTTCTGGGCCGCGGTCACGGCGAGCACCCTGGGGTTCAGCGGGATCCGGCTGCGGAACGCCCGGCCCTAGGGTGTGTCTCCCAATGCGCGGAGCCAGGTGACGATTGCCTTCAGGACGGCGCCGCCGCGGAAGGTCAGGGCGAGCTTGTCGTAACGGGTGGCCAGCCCGCGCCACTGCTTGACGTGGCAGAACCCGCACTCGACGACGTTGCGGTTTCGGTAGTCGACCGGATCGAATGCGGGCGGTCGGCCACCGCGTGAGCCCCGTCGTTTGCGGTGTCCCTGCTGGTCAGAGGGCTCCGGAATGACAGCGATGATCCGGCGCTCGCGCAGGTGCCGGCGGATCGCGCGTGAGGAGTAGGCCTTGTCCGCGCGCACGCGTTCAGGCCGGGTCCGGGGTCGTCCCGGGCCCGGTCGGGCGATGCTCAGGCGCGCCATCAGGTGCGGAAACATTGGCGAGTCGCCGCCCTGGCCGGGGCCGAGGAGGACCACCAGCGGGCGGCCGTGCCCGTCAACGAGCTGGTGGATCTTCGTCGACAGCCCTCCGCGGGACCGTCCCAGCGCGTGATCTGCTGGTTCGGCGAGCAGATTCGTGTAGTTCGATCCGGCCCCCTGTGTCGCGCTTGAGGGTCGCGGCGTGCTGGTGGGCACGGATGATCGTGGAGTCCACGCTGACCGCCCACCCGAGCACCTCGGCGGCGTCGGCCTCGACCAGAAGAGCAGCCAGGATGTGGTCCCAGGTGCCGTCGCCGCTGTAGCGGCGGTGCCGCTTCCACAACGTCTGCCACGGCCCGAACTCGGCTGGGACGTCGCGCCAGGGAAGCCCGCACCGATACCGGTAGATGATCCCCTCGATCACCCGGCGGTCATCGCGGAACGGGCACCCGCGACGACCCTCGGAAGAGGGCAACAGCGGCGCCAGACGGGCCCACTGGACATCAGTCAGGACAGCGGTACGCGGCACCGATCAAGCATCGCGCACCCCGCTCCGCCTATCTGGGAGACACGCCCTAGCGGTACCGGTCACCGGAGCCCGGCGATCCGCTGCAGCCCCGCGACCACCTCGTCGGCCGACGGCGCGTGCTCCGGGTCCGTGAGGTGCTGCAGCAGCACACCCGAGATCAGGGCCAGCTGGGCGGACCCGACGGACCGGACGTCGGCGGGGTCCAGCCCGTCCTCCGGTGCGGCGAGCAGGGCCGCGGCCAGCCCGGACCGGCCCTGCTCCAGGCTCGCGCCCAGCAGTTCCCGGATCGGGTCCGAGCGCTGGGCCAGCACCGCGGCCTCGATGCTCGCCGCGAACAACGCCCGGTGCGCGGTGAAGGACCCGATCATCCGCACCCAGGCGTCGCGGTAGTCGACGGCGGTGCTCATCGACGCCGCCACCGCCCGTCCCCAGTCCCCCATCAGGTCGTCCATCGCGCGGGTCAGCAGGAGCTCGCGGGAGCCGTAGTGGTAGCCGATCGCGGCCATGCTCACGTTCGCCTCGGTGGCGATGTCGCGCACGGTCGACGCCGCGTACCCGCGCTCGAGCAGGCAGCGCTTCGCGCCGGCCAGCAGGTCGTCCCGGTTCCCCACGGGGGCGGAGCCTACGGGATCCCCTGGTTTGGGCGATCGCATGATGCATATGCATTGCGCGTTTGCCCAAATCTCTGGCACCGTCGGACCGGCCGCCCCGCCGTTCCCGGCGCGGGGCCACCGGGAGGACCCATGCATCACCGTCCGAGCGCGGTACTGGCCGCCGTCGGAACCGCACTCGCCGTGCTGGCGGGATGCGCCGCCACCGAGCCGGTGGGCGCCGGGCCGGGCCCGGTGGTCCGCACCGACGCGGGGCCGGTCCGGGGGGCGGTCACCGGCGCCGTGCACACGTTCCGCGCCGTCCCCTATGCGGCCCCGCCGGTCGGTGGGCTGCACTGGGCACCGGCCCGGCCGCCGCAGCCCTGGACCGAACCGCGGGACGCGACCGCCCCCGGGCGGCTGTGCGCGCAGGACGGCCTGGAACTCGGCCGCCCCAGCACCGACGAGGACTGCCTCACCCTCGACGTCACCACCCCGGCCGAGCCCGGCGGTCCGCCGCGGCCGGTCCTGGTCTGGGTGCACGGCGGCAGCAACGTCGACGGCGGTGGCGGGCTCTACGGTGCGGCCCGGCTGGCGGCCGAGGGCGGGCTCGTCGTCGTCACGATCAACTACCGGCTCGGTGCGCTCGGCTTCCTCACCCATCCGGCCCTGCCCGGCGCCGACAACCTCGGCCTGACCGACCAGCAGGCCGCGCTGGGCTGGGTGCGGCGCAACGCGACGGCGTTCGGCGGCGACCCGGGCAACGTCACCCTGGCCGGGGAGTCCGGCGGCGGGGCGGCGGTCTGCACCCAGCTCGCCTCCCCCGCGGCCGACGGCCTGTTCGACAAGGCGATCGTGAGCAGCGCCGACTGCACGGCCACCTGGTCACCGGAGCGGTCCACCGCGCCCCGGCCGCACGAGATCGCGCAGCGGCGCGGGCAGGTCATCGCGCAGCGGCTCGGATGCCCGGACCCGGCGACCGCGGCGGACTGCCTGCGGAGCAGGCCGGTACCCGAGGTGCGCGCCGCCTCCGAGAGCGACGGCGCCGGCGTCGGCCCGGTCTTCGGCACGCCCGAGCTGCCGCGCGACCCGGCCGCCGTCCTGCGCGCCGGTGCGCTCCGCGACGTCCCTACCATGATCGGCTTCAACCGGGACGAGGAGCGCTTCCGGATCTACGGCGAGGAGCTGGGCCGCGGCCCGACCACGCTCGCCCACCTGCGGGACGAGGTGACCCGTCTCGACGGCCCGGACGCGCCGGCCGTACTCGCCGAGTACCCCTGCGCCGACGACGGCTGCGCGGCCACCACCCTCGCCGAGCTGCTCACGGCGCGGAACTACGCCCGCGGCGCCACCGACGCCGCGCACCGGTTGTCCGGCGGCGCGCCGGTGTTCGCCTTCGAGTTCGCCGACCAGCGGGCGCCCTGGTTCCGTGAGCTCCCACCGGCCCGGTTCCCGCAGGGCGCCTACCACACCGCGGAGCTGCCGTACCTGTTCGACGTCGACTGGGCCGAGCCACTCGATCCCCCGCAGCGGGAGCTGGCCACGGAGATGGTCGGGTACTGGTCGCGGTTCGCCCGCACCGGCGATCCGAACGGTGGCGACGCACCGGCCTGGCCGCCGCACACCGGGCCGGACTCGTTCCAGGTGCTCGCCCCGGGCCCCGGCGGGATCCACCCGGCGGCCGGTCTCGCCGAGCGGCACCACCTGGCGTTCTGGGCGGCACGGCCCCGGTGACCGGCGGCGCGCGCCGTGCGCCTCAGCCCGCCGTGCGCCAGTACTGCCGCTTGCCGTCCTCGCGGACGGCGACGCCGTGCCCGGCCAGTGCCCGCCGCAGCTCCCGGAGATCCTTCGCGTCGTCGGACTCCAGCGCGGCCTGCCGGACGCGCAGGATCGCGTGCGCGTCCACCGAAAGCCCTGAGCAGCCGTCGATCCAGCGGGCGAAGTCCGCCGCGTGGGGATCGGTCTCCGACCACCCGTAGCCGTGCGCCAGGAACGCCGACCGCAGCTTCCCGGAGGCGAGGTCGACGCGTTCCCGGGCGATCTCCGCCCCACCGGCACCCAGCAGCACCAGGTGTCTGGTGTCGACGAAGGCGCCGGTCACCGTGCCGTGCGGGAACGACGCCCGCTCGCCGGGCCGCGCGATCGTCACCGTGTCCTCGCCGACGGTGACCGTCACGACGTCGTCGTGGGCCATCAGCGCCAGCACCCCGCCGGCGAGCGCACCGATGACGGCGAGCACCACCGTGGCCGTCGGTCCGATCACCCCGGCCAGCTCGGTGATCTGCTCCTGGTTCGGGAACCAGGGGAGCACAGCGATCCAGCCCGGCACGTGGGCCAGCACGACACCGAGCAGGGCTCCGGCGGCCGGCAGGCCCACCCAGAGCAGGAGGTGCAGACCGATCCCGTGCCGGACGGTCGTCGGGGCGGCGGTCGCGTGTGTCATCCCTGCTCCTCGGTCGGTTCCCCGGTGGCGGACAGTGCGGCGACGAACAGACCGGCCCACTCGGCGGCGAGCGCCCGGTCGGAGGCCCGGTCCCCGGTCAGCAGCCGAGGCACCTCGCCCATCGCGGACATCAGGACGGTCGCGAACAGGGCCGGGTCGGTGCCCCGGAACTGGCCGTGCGCCTGACCCTCCTCGACGAAGGCAACGAGCTCGGCGGTGCCGCCGGCGTGGTTCCCGGCGACGGTGGCCCGGACGCCCTCGCCGCGGGCGTGCCGGCGGATCTCGGTCATCGCACTGATCTCGTCGCCGTGCTCGGAGCAGTGCCCGACGTAGCGCTCCAACATGCCCCGCAGCGCACCCGGGTAGCTGTCGGGCTCCGCGCCGTCGCCGGCCATCGCGGCGTCCAACCGGGCCTCGACGGTCTCGAGGACACTTCGCATCAGTAGGTCCCTGGTGCGGAAGTGGTAGGTGATCAGCGCCGGACTGACCTCGACGTGCGCCGCGATCTGCTTGAACGAGCTGGCCGCGTACCCGCGCTCGGCAAGGACCTCGATCGTCGCCCGGACGATCTGGTCCCGCCGCGCCCGCTCGACGAAGGACCCTCCTGTACGCACAACCAGAATCCTATACGCACAGACAGAATGATCGCCATGCGCTGCTCAGGGGCAGAGTTCCGGCACCCCCGGGCCGGTGAGCTCGTCCGCCCGCACCGGGCGTCCGGAGATCGCGAGCAGCAACGCGAGGGCCATCCCGGCCACCTCGGGACCGTCACCCAGGACGAGATCGGTGTCGGTCGCCGTCAGCCGCAGCCCCGCGACGCGCTCCCTGGCCCCGCCGAACGACGCCGACGTGCGGGCCTGCAGCCGCAGCGCCGGGAGCACGGCGGCGAGCGGGTAGGTCCTGCTGATGCCCAGCGGACGGCGGACGTCCTCGCCGTGCACGACCATCTCGACCAGGCGGGTGGCCGGCGGGGCGGGCGGTGTCCGGGTGAGCGGGATCGTGGCCGTCAGCCGCTCAAGGGTCTCCGCCGGGGACGCGCCGCGCTCCCGGGTGATGCCCGTCCCGTTCAGCCGGTCGAAGTCCATCCGCGCCCGGATCATCTGCCCGACGAACCGGGCCCGTCCGGTCCGGGCACCGTCGACGAGATGGGCGATCACGTCGTGCACGGTCCAGCCCGGGCAGAGCGAGGGCGTCTCCCAGGCGTCGCCGGTGATCGGCTGCAGGTCACGGGCGAGTGCGGTGCGCTCGTCGCGGACGAGACTCCAGACGGCGTTCACGGTCGTCCTCCGGCGGGGTGCGGTCGGTGTCGACGATCCGACCGCCCGGCGCGGGCGAACTCATCGCCGGGGCTCAGCCGCGCAGCAGCCAGTGCGAGCGCAGTGCCGTGGCACGTTCGAGGCCGGCCACGAACCCGGCGGCGGGCACCGCGACCTTCAGCCAGCCGGTCAGCGGCACCGGCGAGGTGAAGCGGCCGACGTGCTCGGCCACCACGTCGATCGTGGTGAGGGCGGCGGCACCGTTGAGCGCGCTGACGACCAGGACCGCGACGAGGACGGCCACGGACGCGATCCCCACCGCGGAGCTGGCCCGCGGGAACCGCTCGGCGAACCGTGCCCGCCGCCCCTCCTGCGACTTCGGGTGCGGGCTCAGGACCTGCGCGGTGCCGTCGTCGCGGACGTGGTGGATGCGCTTGACGCCGTACTGGTTCTTCGCCACCTCGATCACCCCACCGGGCACCGGGAACGTGACGGGCAGCCCGGCCCTGGCGATCTGGACGCCGTCCCGGTAGAGCGACGCCGGGCTGCGCCTCGTCGTGCTGTCCGCCGTGTGCCGGACGTCGACCTCGTAGAAGTGACCGTCCGGGAGCCGGAGGCCGAACACCGAGCGGGCGAACAGCTGCCAGAACCGGTACGGCTGCAACGGGGTCCCGTCGCCGGGCTTGACCTTCGACAGCTGCCAGCGACGCTTGTAGTCGGTGAACATCGTGCGTCCCTTCCGTTCCGTCGGGTGGGCCTGCTCGGCGATCGGCATGACAGGAACGTTAGGAACCTCGGCCGGTGCCCCGGATCGGTCGACCGACTCCGATCGGGAGACCGAAGTCGGAGCCGGGACCGCCGCCGGGGGGACGCCGTACCGCACCCGGCCGTCCTAGGCTCACGGCCATGACCACGGCCGCCGGAACGGGACGACAGCGCTGGCTGCCCCGTGTGCACGATGTCCTGCTGGTCTTCGTCCCCCTCGTCATCGGCCTGCTCGGGCTCCGGATCCGGGTCAACCTCACCGCTGCCCTGCCGCCGTGGCTGCTCTACGTCGACATCGCCGCCGGCGCCGTCGGCTGCCTCGCGCTCTGGTGGCGCCGCCGGTTCCCGGTGCAGGTCGCGGCGCTGATCATCGTGTTGAGCACGTTCGCCGAGTCGGTCGCCACGGCGGCGATGGCCGCGCTGTTCACCGTGGCCATCCACCGCTCGGTCCGGACGACGGCGATCGTGGCCGTCGCGACCCTCGCCGCCGTCTCGATCTTCTACGTACTGCGCCCGGAGACCAGCGTCCCGGCGTGGGCGATGACGCTGCTGGTCGGCAGCCTGTTCGCCGCGACGATCGCGTGGGGCCTGCTCCTGCGCAGCCGTCGCCAGCTCATCGCGTCCCTGCAGGAGCGCGCGACGATGGCCGAGATCGAGGCCGAGCTGCGTGCCGAGCGCACCCAGCACGAGGCCCGCGAGACGCTGGCCCGGGAGATGCACGACGTCCTCGGCCACCGGTTGTCGCTGCTCAGCGTGCACGCCGGCGCGCTGGCCTACTACCGGGACGCGACACCGGAGGAGACCTCCCGGGCCGCCGACGTGATCCGGGAGAACGCCCACGGCGCGCTGCAGGACCTCCGCGAGGTGATCGGGGTGCTGCGGGCGCCGGTCGGCGAGATGCCGCTGCCCGGGGTCGGCGACATCGGCGAGCTGCTCGACGAGACCCGTCGCGCCGGGACCCCGGTCACCCTGGACGACGAGCACGGCGTCACGGCCGGCGACCGCCTGGTCACCGACACCGTCGGGCGCACGCTCTACCGGTTCCTCCAGGAGAGCCTCACCAACGCGCGCAAGCACGCGCCGGAGGCCCCGATCGCCGTCCGGATCACCGGGGAGCCGGGCGACCGGCTCGACGCGGAGGTCGAGAACCGGGCGCCGGTCCGGCCGTCCGAGGCGTTCGAGCGGCCGCCGGGGTCCGGGGAGGGGCTGCGCGGCCTGGCGGAGCGGGCGACGCTGGTCGGCGGGCACCTCGACCACGGCCCGACCGCGGCCGGTGGGTGGCGGGTCGCGATCCGGCTGCCCTGGTGAGTGCTGCGTTCCTCCGTCGGGTCACCGGTCGGGGAGACGATCGACGAAGTACTCGGCACGACCGCCGTGGCGCCGGAAGCCGAGCGACCGGATCCGGTTCCCGGCGGCTCCGAAGTCCGTCCCGAGATCCTCGACGAGATGGATGCAGGTCAGGTCGAACGCGTCCGCCGACCCGTCGGCCATGTCGTCCAGGTACTCCGCGACGACGTCCGGCAGCGCGACGAGGACGGGATCGACGAGGAACACCAGCTCGGGCGGCGGGGAGAGCCGATAGGCGCCTCTCGACCCGACGGGCTCGAAACCGAACCCGTCACGCCGGAGCACGTCGAGCAGTCCCCGGACCTGGTCCTCCGCACCGGTCGCCGCCCCGCTCACTCCGCTTCGCAGAAGCGAAGGCCGTTGCCGGACGGGTCGACGACGCTCACCGTCGGGCCGCCCGGCGCGTCGCGGTCGATGCCCGGCCGCATGAACAGGTAGTTCTTGCTGCTCAGCTCGCTGTGCAGCGCGGTCACGTCGGCGACCGGGATCCAGACCGTGCTGCCGGGCGTGCCGTCGCCGTGGTGCTCGGACAGGTCGATCCGGGCGTCCCCGCGAGCCACCCGCGCGTAGAGCGGCATCCCCGGGGAGAAGCGGTGCTCCCACTCGACGGCGAAACCGAGATAGTCCAGGTAGAACGAGCGGACGTCGTCGAAGCGCTGCACCCGCAGGATCGGTACCGGCGCGCCGATCCCCGGGCCGTCGGCCGCCGACCGGTCCAGTACGGCGCTCGCGGTGTTCCAGTCGCGGAACCCGAGCTGGTGGGCGACCAGCTCGAGGGCGGCACCGTGGCCGATCGTGACGCCCTGCGCGGCGAGGTCGGTGCGCAGCGTGCGGGCTGCGGCCTTGGCGTCGGTGCTGGTGAGATCCATGTCGACCCGTCCCGGTGTCGCTCGTCCAGTGCCCGCGTTGCTGGGCGGACACCGTGCACAGGCTGCCGATGACGACCGTGGTCGGCGTGTTCACCACGCCTTGCGGCGAGCGGGCGGCGGGCCACGCCGGGCCCGGGGACACGGTAGCGGGAGCCGGGCGCAGCGGGCCAGCTCCGGAACCGGCTCGATGTGCGGACCCCCCGGTGCGAGACTCCCGCCATGACCGCCCGGCGTGCCGTCCTGCTGAACGGCCCGGCGGGTGTCGGCAAGACGACCGTCGGCCGGCGGCTCGCGGAGCGGGTACCCAACGGCGTCTGCATCTCGGGTGACTCGCTCAAGGAGTTCGTCGTCTCCCGCGACGACCGTCGGCCTCGGGGCATGGCGTTCCGCGCGGCAGCCGCGCTGACCGAGGTCTACCTCGACGCCGGGTTCGAACTCGTCGTGTTCGAGTTCGTCTTCGAGCACGACGAACACGTGTCGCGCTTCCGGCGGTCCGTGTCGCCCGGAACCACCGTGCAGGTCGTCACGCTCTGGGCGCCGCTGGCCGTCGTCGTCGCACGGGAGGAGGCCCGGCCCGGGCGGGCGCGGTTGGGGCCCCGGGTCGCCGAGTGCTGGACGACGATGCAGCGCAACCTCCACGCACTCGGCTCGGTCGTCACAGCCGACCGAGCCGTCGACGACGTGGTCCTCGATGTGGAACGCACATTACGACACCCTCTCGATACGTAATGGTTGTCCTGTGGAGCAGCATTACGTCATGGTCGAGACGTGCTGGAACACCTGTTCGCGACCATCTCGACCCACGGGACCCCGCTGGGCCGCGTCCAGTACCAGGTGTGCGCCTGCGGCGCCTTCCGCGTCCTCACCGAATGGAGCGACCCGCCACCCACGCGCGCCTGCGTGGAGCACTCCGGGATCGCGCGACCCCCGGAAGGGAGCACGACCGTGGCCGGGTTCGGCAAGACCAGAGCGGCGTACCGGATCGATCCCCCACCCCACGCACCACCGGAGCGCCCCGGGCAGGGCCGCCGTCGCACGCACCGCTCGGCCCTCGACCGCCTCCGCGACCACCTGCGCGGACGGTCCCGGCCGTCGCCGGGCGCGGGTCTCCCAATGCGCGGAGCCAGGTGACGATCGCCTTCAGGACGGCGCCGCCGCGGAAGGTCAGGGCGAGCTTGTCGTAACGGGTGGCCAGCCCGCGCCACTGCTTGACGTGGCAGAACCCGCACTCGACGACGTTGCGGTTTCGGTAGTCGACCGGATCGAATGCGGGCGGTCGGCCACCGCGTGAGCCCCGTCGTTTGCGGTGTCCCTGCTGGTCAGAGGGCTCCGGAATGACAGCGATGATCCGGCGCTCGCGCAGGTGCCGGCGGATCGCGCGTGAGGAGTAGGCCTTGTCCGCGCGCACGCGTTCAGGCCGGGTCCGGGGTCGTCCCGGGCCCGGTCGGGCGATGCTCAGGCGCGCCATCAGGTGCGGAAACATTGGCGAGTCGCCGCCCTGGCCGGGGCCGAGGAGGACCACCAGCGGGCGGCCGTGCCCGTCAACGAGCTGGTGGATCTTCGTCGACAGCCCTCCGCGGGACCGTCCCAGCGCGTGATCTGCTGGTTCGGCGAGCAGATTCGTGTAGTTCGATCCGGCCCCCTGTGTCGCGCTTGAGGGTCGCGGCGTGCTGGTGGGCACGGATGATCGTGGAGTCCACGCTGACCGCCCACCCGAGCACCTCGGCGGCGTCGGCCTCGACCAGAAGAGCAGCCAGGATGTGGTCCCAGGTGCCGTCGCCGCTGTAGCGGCGGTGCCGCTTCCACAACGTCTGCCACGGCCCGAACTCGGCTGGGACGTCGCGCCAGGGAAGCCCGCACCGATACCGGTAGATGATCCCCTCGATCACCCGGCGGTCATCGCGGAACGGGCACCCGCGACGACCCTCGGAGGAGGGCAACAGCGGCGCCAGACGGGCCCACTGGACATCAGTCAGGACAGCGGTACGCGGCACCGATCAAGCATCGCGCACCCCGCTCCGCCTATCTGGGAGACACGCCCTAGACCTGCATCACCGGCGGTTCCCCGCCGCCACCATTGGTTAGGGTCGCCCCATGCCGCGCCCGACCCAGGAAGAGATCGACGCGGAGATCGTGGACCGCGCGTCGGCACTCTTCGCCCGCCACGGGTACCGGCACACGTCCGTACAGCAGATCGCGGACGCCGTCGGGTACTCCAAGGCGGGACTGCTCCACCGGTTCCCCGGCAAGGAGGCCATCCACCAGGCCGCCGTCCGGTCGGCCCTCGAACGCTCCGAGGATCTCGTCGCCCGCCTCACCGACGTCCCGGCGGGACCCGACCGCGACCGCGTCCTCGTCGAGACGCTGGTCGACAACGCCCTGCGCCACCCCGGCACCTCGGCCTTCCTGTACGCGCTCTCCGATCCGGGGAGCCCGGGCGAACCGCCACCCGAGGTGCGGCGGGCCGGGCTGGCCCTGGCCGACGTCTTCGGGGTCGATCCGGAGCAGCCCGATCCCGGGCGGCTCGTGCGGATGATCGTCGTGGCGATCGGGATCCATCACGCCGCCGAGTCCGCCGCCTCCCGCGGCCGGCAGCACGAGTGGCGCGGGCACATCGTCGCGACCGCGCTGGCCGCACTCGGGTCCGGCTGAACCGCGCCCGACCCGACATGCAGCCGTCGCGGGCCCGGGGTCAGGACAGCACGCGCAGCTGGAACGGGTAGTCGTAGACCTGGTCGTTCGAGGCCCGGACCGCGCCCTTGATGTGACACCACGCGGACACCACGAACAGCACGATCATGAGCGGGAACCCGACGAGCGCGCCGACCAGCGTGAACACCAGGATCCAGCTGAGCACGAAGAGCACCCAGAACGACAGGTTGAAGTTGAACGCCCCGGCGGCGGCCCGGCGCGCGAACGGGTCGTCCTTCTTCACCAGCCAGACGAGCAGCGGACCGACCAGGCTCAGCAGTCCCGCGCTCAGCAGAGCCGCGATCGGCGCCGAGAGATGGGCGAGGATCGCCGCGATCCGGCTGGTCTCGGGCGGCCGGGCGCCGGGGGGTGGGTACGGATGCGACATCGAGGTCCTCTCTCTCCTGTTCGGCCTGTCCGGGCCGGACAGGACCCTACGCAGGAGAACGGGCCGTCCCCGGAACGCACACGCGGCGCGGGCCACCCGACCACCCGGTCCGTGGACCGGAAACCGCTCGGACGTCGAGATCGACCGCGCCGGCCGAGGAGTTCCGACACATGACCGCCGGGGCGTCCACGCCCGACCGGTCGGCTGAGCAGCCGTTCCCCGCCGGACGATGATTTCCGGCCGCGGTGCCGGTCCCCCCTCGGACGCACCACCGACCGCCCGAGGACGACCATGACCGACTCCGCCGCGCCGGCCGCCCGTGCCGAGCTGTGGGCACACATCCACACCGAGCGGGCCCGCCTCGCCGACGACCTCGCCGATCTCACCGACGAGCAGTGGTCCGCACCGTCGCTGTGCGATCGCTGGACCGTCGAGGAGGTCGTCGCCCACCTCACCGCGGGGGCCTCCATCGGCGCCTTCCGGTGGTTCCGCAGCGTCCTCGCCGCCCGGTTCGACTTCGACGTGCACAACGACCGGCGGCTCGCCGAGCACCGGGGCGCCACCCCGGCCGGGACGCTGGCGCGCTTCCGGGCGGTGACCGGCAGCTCGACCGCCGCCTCCGGGCACACCGCGGCCTGGCTGGGCGAGGTCGTCGTCCACGGTCAGGACGTCCGCCGGCCGCTCGGGCTCGCCAGGACCGCGCAGACCGCGGCCGTGACCGAGGTCGCCCGGTTCTTCGTCGGCCGCGACTTCACCGTCCCCGGCCGGACACTGGCCGCCGGGCTCCGGCTGGAGGCGACCGACGGTCCGTTCCGGCACGGCGCGGGCCCGGTCGTCACCGGGACGACCGTGGCGCTCACCATGGCACTCGCCGCCCGCCCGGCCTACCTCGACGACCTCTCGGGTCCCGGGGTCGCGGTGCTGCGCGACCGGCTCGCCCCCGCGGTGCGGTAGCCGGGACGCACGGGCGGGCGGTCCCCGGGCAGGGGCTACGTGCGGTCCAGCCCGCCGCGCTTCACCAGTGCAGCGGCGATGACGTTGCGCTGGATCTCGTTGGTGCCCTCACCGACGATCATCAACGGCGCGTCGCGGAAGTAGCGCTCGACGTCGAACTCGGTCGAGTAGCCGTACCCGCCGTGCACCCGGATGGCGTCCAGGGCGACCTCCATGGCGGTCTCCGAGGCGAACAGCTTCGCCATCCCGGCCTCCATGTCGCACCGCTGCCCGGACTCGTACCGGTCGGCGGCGTGCAGGATCAGCTGCCGGGCCGCGGTCACCTTGGTCGCCATGTCCGCGAGGAGGTTCCCGACGGACTGGTGGCGCCAGATCGGCTTGCCGAACGACTCGCGGTCCTGCGCGTAGCGCAGGGCGTCCTCCAGTGCGGCGTCGGCGACACCGAGCGCCCGTGCGGCGACCTGGATCCGGCCGGTCTCCAGACCGGTCATCATCTGGGTGAAACCGTGGCCCTCGGTCCCGCCCAGGACCGCGTCGGCCGGGACCCGCATGCCGTCGAAGAGCAGCTCACAGGACTCGACGCCCTTGTAACCCAGCTTGGGGAGGTCCTTGGACACGGTCAGGCCGGGGCCGTGCTCCACCAGCAGCACCGAGATCCCCGCGTGCCGGGGCTCGGCCTCCGGGTCGGTCTTGCAGAGCAGCGCGATCAGCCCGGAGCGGCGGGCGTTGGTGATCCAGGTCTTGGCCCCGTCGACGACGTAGCAGTCGGCGGTCCGCCGCGCCCGGGTGGTCATGGCCTGCAGATCCGAGCCGCCACCCGGCTCGGTCAGCGCCATCGTCGCCCGGAGCTCGCCGGTCGCCATCCGCGGCAGGTAGCGGTCGCGCTGCTCCGGGGTGCCGAACCGCACCAGCAGCTTCGCGACGACGGTGTGTCCGCCCATGGCGCCGGCCAGGCTCATCCATCCACGCGCCAGCTCCGCCGTGACCAGCGCGTAGCACGGCATCGAGACCGGCGCCGCACCCCACGGTTCGGGGATCGCGAGACCGTAGACGCCGAGCTCCTTCATCTGCCCGATCCACTCCTCGGGGTACTCCCCCGAGCGTTCGAACTCGTTGACCCGGGGCTTCACCTCCCGGTCGACGAAGTCCCGGACGATGTCGACGATCGCCCGCTCCTCGGTGTCCAGCACGGCCATGCCCGATCCTCCCGCTGTCGTCGTCTGCTGGTGGTGCCCGGTCAGGACAGTCCGACCCGGCTGGTGAGCCCGCCGTCGACGGCGAGATCGGCCCCGGTCACGTACTCGGCCCCGGGTCCGACGAGGAAGGCGATGACCTCCCCGACGTCGTCCGGTGTGCCGGTCCGGCCCAGTGGGATCGCGGAGGTGAACCGGCCGACCGTGTCCGGGTCGGCGAAGGCGTCGCGGTTGATGGCCGTGCCGATCACCCCCGGGCTGATCGAGTTCACCCGGACCCGGTGCGGGGCCAGCTCCACGGCCAGGCTCCGGCTCATGGCGAGCAGCCCGCCCTTCGACGCCGCGTACGCGGGATACCCGACGTCGCCCCGGTGCGCCGCCGCCGACGTGATCATGACGATCGCGCCGCCGCCCGCCGCGACCAGGTGCGGCACGGCCGCCTGAGCCAGGTGGAAGGCGCTGCTGAGATTCGTCGCCAGCGTCCGCGTCCAGTCGTCCCCGGTGGTCGACGCCAGGTCCCTGCGGACGATCACCCCGGCGGCGTGGACGAGCGCCCGGAGCCCGCCCACCGACCGGGCGGCGTCCTCGACGGCCTCCCGGACGGCGGTCGCATCCATGACGTCCACCTCCCTGGTGTACACCCGGCCGCCGTCGCTCTCGATCTCGTCCCGCAGGCGGGCCAGGCCGTCGCCGTCCCGGTCGAGTGCCGCGACGGTGCGACCGTCCCGGGCGAGCCGGAGGCAGGCGGCCCGGCCGATGCCCGAGGCGGCCCCGGTCACCAGCACACATCCTCGCCCGGTGCCCGTCACTCGACCGGCTCCGCGTACCGCACGTAGCCGATCGCGCTGAGCACGGCGGCGAACGAGATGAGCAGGGCCGGGCTGTGCACGAACCCGGTGAGGGCGACGAGGCCGGTGCTGAGGAACGGGGCCGCACCGCCGAAGACGGCGACGGTGAGCCCCCAGGAGATGGCGAACGCCGTGCCGCGGGTGCGGGCCGCAAGGGTCTCGAAGATCGCCCCGAGGGTCAGCGCGTTGTGCGCGGCGAACGGCGCGGTCAGCAACAGCACCCCCACGACGGCCGCCCCGAGGGTCCCGGACCCGATCAGGACGAACAGGGGGACCGCCGTCACCGCGAGCACCCCGGCCGTGACGAGACAGATCGTCCGCCGGCCGAAGCGGTCGGCGGCGAGACCGAACAGCGGGGTCAGCACCACGAGCAGGCCCAGACCGACGAGGGTGACCAGCAGTCCCTCCTGCGCACTGAACCCGTACTCGGCGACGAGGTGCGCGGGCTGCTGGATGTAGATGATGTAGAAACCCGCGCACATCAGGGCTCCGAGCAGCGCGGACCGGTACATGCGGGAGCGGGTCGCCGGATCGGCGACCGCGTCGCGCAACGGGGTGGGCGAGATGTCGCCGGCCGACTGCATCCGCCGGAACACCGGCGTCTCCCCGATCTTGAACCGGATGTAGACCGCGACCGCGGCCAGCGGGATCGCGAGCAGGAACAGCACCCGCCATCCCCACGCCTGCATGAGCACGGGCCCGAGCACGAAGCTCAGCGTGAACGCGCACGCCGAGCCGAACAGGTTGCCGACCGAGGCTCCCGTCTGCACCAGGGCGAGCCGGCTCGCCCGCCGCCGCAACGGGGTCCACTCACCGACGAAGGTGATGGCGGCCGCGGTCTCGCCGCCGTAGACGAACCCCTGGGCGAGCCGGCAGAGCAGGACCGCCAGCGGCGCGATGATCCCGATGGTCTGGTACGAGGGGACGAGCCCGATCAGGGCCGTCGCCACGGCGATCGCGACGACGCTGAGCAGCATCACCGCCTTGCGGCCGATGCGGTCGGCGAACGACCCGAGCACGATGCCGCCCACGGGCCGGACGAGGAACGGGATGGCGAACACCGCCCAGGTCACCAGCAACGAGGTCGCCGAGTCGGCGGTCGAGAAGAACTCGACGGTCAGGTAGGCGGCGACGAGGCCGTAGATCGTGAAGTCGTAGGTCTCCATGAAGAAGCCGGCGGCGCCGGAGAACGTGGCCCTGCGGACGTCGCTCCGGGACGGTTCGTCCGTCGCGCGGAGCGCGGTGGCGTCCGCTGCCGGGGTCGTCGCGTGCTGATCGGACATCGTTGTCCTTTCCAGGACGGGAGGGAACGGGGGCGTCGGGAGGACGCGGCGGGGTCAGCCCGCGACGACGCTCATGCCGCCGTCGGCCATGACGACCGAACCGACGAGGTACGCGGCCCGGTCCGACGCGAGGAACGCGATCACCTCGGCGATCTCCCGTGGCTGCGCCGCGCGACCGATCGGGGTCCCGCTGCCGTGCGCGGTCAGGAAGCCGGGACCGTCGTCGTGGATGTCGTCGAGGATGTGGGTGACCGTGTCACCGGTGCCGACAGCGTTGACCCGGATGCCCGAGTCGATGGCCTCCAGCGCGGTCGCGCGGGTCAGCTGGGCGAGCGCGCCCTTCGAGGCGGCGTACGCCGCGATGGTGGGGAACGCCTGGTAGCAGGCGTAGGACCCCACGTTGACGATCGCGCCCGAACCCTGCGGCGACATCGCACGCAGCGCGGCCCGTGAGTGCAGGAACGCGCCGGTGGCGTTCACCGCGAGCACCCGGTTCCACTCCTCCAGGGTCATCTCGGCGACGGTCCGGTTGATGATGACCCCGGCGTTGTTGACCAGGACGTCGAGCCGGCCGAACCGGTCCACGGCGAGCTCGACCGCCCGGCGCGCGCTGTCCTCCTCGGTCACGTCCGCGACCAGGGGCGCGACCGTGTCGGACCCGAGGGCCGACACGGCGGGGTCACGGTCCTCGGCGACGACCCGGGCGCCGCGTTCGGCGAGCAGCTCCGCGGTCGCCCGGCCGATCCCGCTCGCCGCACCGGTCACGATCGCGACGGTCCCGCCGAACTCCGCGGCGGTCTTCTCCGGCTGGTCACTCACGTCCACGCACTCCCGGCGAGTAGTCGATGACCCCGCGGACGATCGTGCCGTCCCGCAGGTCCTGGTAGCCCTCGTTGATCTGGTCGAGGGTGTAGGTCCGGGTGACCAGCTCGTCGAGCTTGAGCCGGCCGGCGTCGTAGAGGCGCAGCATCCGGACGATGTCGTACTGCGGGTTCGACGAGCCGAACAGCGTCCCCTTGATCGTCTTCTGGTTGAAGACCAGGTCCGACCCGGAGACGTGCACGGTCAGCTCGGCCGGGTCGGCCACGCCGGTGACGACGACGGTGCTGCCCTTGCCGATCACGCCGAAGGCGTCGGAGACGACCTGCTCGGTCATCACACCGACCGTGCAGATGGCCTGGTCCGCGCCCTCCCCCCAGGTCAGCTCCCGGGTCGCCGTCGCCGCCTCCTCGGCGGTGGCGAACACGTGGGTCACACCGAAGCCGAGCGCCGTCGTGCGCTTGAACTCGACCGGATCGACGCCGATCACGTACTTCGCACCCGCGTGCGCGGCCCCCTGCAGGGCGTTCATGCCGACACCACCGAGCCCGTAGACGACGACGGTGTCGCCGGGCCGGACGCCGCCGGCGTTGACCGCGCTCCCCCAGCCGGTGGGGACGCCGCATCCCACGAGGACCGCCTTGTCCAGCGGCAGCCAGTCGTCGACCTTGACGCAGGACAGCTCCGAGACGGTGGCACGTTCGGCGAAGGCGCCGAGCATGCAGAAGCCGCCGATGTCACCCAGTTCCGGGTCGTGCATCCGGAAGGTGCCGTCGGGCATGGAGCCCTCGAGGATGGTGGCACCGGAGTTGCAGAGGTTCTGCCGGCCGGTGGAGCAGTAGCGGCAGGTACCGCAGGCCGGGGTGAAGCTGCACACGACGTGGTCGCCGGGCGCGACCCTGGTGACCCCGGGACCGACCTGCTCGACGACACCGGCGGCCTCGTGACCGCCGACGATCGGGAACCGGACGACGTTGTCCCCGTCGACCATGTGCAGGTCCGAGTGGCACAGGCCGGCCGCCGACATCCGCAGCAGGACCTCGCCGGCGTGGGGCTCGTCGAGCTCGATCTCGCGGATCTCGAAGGGACGGTGGTACCCGGTCAGTACGGCGGCGCGGGTTCTCATGTCCGCTCCCGGACGAGGACGGGACTGCGGCGGGCGGCGCCCGCGCGCAGAACCGTCGTCACTCGGTGCGTGGTTCCGGTGAAGGTCATCGATGATCTCCGTAGATACTTGATACAAAATGAAGGACGCCGAGCGAGCTCGTCGAGCGACACACCAGCTCCGTGACCAGCCATCCAGGCGAACTAGCGGAGCGAGCGAGCAGAGAGTCACAGACGTCGGCCCGTCGGCGCAAGCTTGACTTTCGGATTTTTGTATCAAGAATCAAGGATGCCGCCCCGGCCGTCCGGTCGGTCGCTCGTCGTTCCTGGAGGCATCGATGCCGTCCACCGAGACCCCGCCGTCCACCGCTCCCCGCCCGTTCCGGGCGGGACTGCTCACCCTCGATCCGCCGCGCCTGCTGGGATCGCGGTGCACGGCCTGCGACAGCGCCGCGTTCCCCGCGCGCAGCTTCTGCCCGGCGTGCCGGGCGGCGACGGTCGACCCGGTCGAACTCTCGCCCGCCGGCCGCGTGCACTCGTTCACCGTCGTCCGCCAGGCGCCCCCGGGGACCGACGTGCCGTACACGCTGGCCTGGATCGACCTGCCCACCGACCGGGTCCGGCTGATGGCCCAGGTCGTCGGCGTGCCGCCGGAGTCGGTCGCGCTGGACATGCCGGTGGAGCTGGAGCAGGCCCCCTTCGGCGTCGACGAGGACGGTGCGGAGCTGGTGGGGTACCGCTTCCGCGCCGCGACCGGGGTGCCGGCATGAGCCCGGCCCCGGCCCACGTCGCCGGCGTCGGGATGAACCGCTTCGGCAGGTACCCCGCCGAGGTGACCCTGGAGTCGATGGCCGTCACCGCGGCCCGGGCGGCCCTCGCCGACGCCGGGGCCGGGCCCGCGTCGGTCGACGCCCTCCACGTCGGCCACGTCTTCGGCGGGCCGGTGGCCGGTCAGCGGATCGCGGCCCAGCTCGGCCTCGACGGGCGTCCGGTGTCCAACCACGAGAACTACTGCGCCAGCGGTGCGACCGCGATCCGCGAGGCGTGGGTGGCGCTCTCCGCCGGCCTGCACGACGTCGTCCTGGTGATCGGGGTGGAGAAGATGACCGACCGGATCGCCGGCGGGGTCCGCCCCGATCCGGGCGACCTCGACGCGGCCGTCGGTTTCGTGATGGCGGCCGGTCACGCGATGAGCGCCCGCCGCTACATGGCCGACCACGGGGCCACCCGGGAGCAGATCGCGGCGGTGGCGGTGAAGAACCACGCCCACTCCGTGCACAACCCCTTCGCCCAGTACCGCAAGCCGATCTCGCTGGCCCAGGTCCTGTCGGCACGGCCGATCGCCGAGCCGCTCGGGCTGCTCGACTGCAGCCCGATCTCCGACGGCGCCGCCGCGGTGCTGCTCTGCACCCGCGCCGGCCTGCGCAGGCTGGGGCTCGGTGCCACCGGTCCCCGGGTGCGCGCCGTCGGGCTGGTCAGCGGTTCGGTGCAGACCGGCCTCGGCGACCTCAACGCCGAGGACGTCTCCCGCCGCGCCGGGCAGGAGGCGTGGCGCCTGTCCTCGGTCGGACCGGACGACGTCGACGTCGACGAGATGCACGACTGCTTCACGATCGCGGAGATCGTCCGCATGGAGGGACTGGGCCTGGTCCCGCGCGGGCGGGGCGCCGCCTGGGCCGCGGAGGGGGCGACCGCCCTCGGGGGCCGGCTGCCGGTCAACCCGAGCGGGGGGCTGCTGTCACGCGGCCACCCCGTCGGTGCGACGGGTGCGGCGCAGGTCTGCGAGCTCACCTGGCAGCTGCGCGGCACGGCCGGTGGCCGGCAGGTCGACGGGGCCCGCACGGGACTGGCCTACTGCAAGGGCGGCACGGTCAACGGCACCGACGGCGGGTCGGTCACCACGGTGGTGATGACGGCATGAGATCCACCGACAGCGCCGTCAGCGCCGACAGCGCCGTCGTCCGGGGCGACGGCGAGCTCGCCCCCGCCGTCCGGGACGCGCTGGGCCGGGTCGTTCCGGCCGTCCCGGCCGCGGTCCTCGTACCGCGGCTGCCCGCGCCGGGACCGCTCGCCGACCTGACCGACGCCCTGCTGACGAGCGAGGTCACCGACGTCCTCGACTCGGTCCTCACCGATGTCCGGACGGTCCTCGACGGCGTCGGCCGCCTCGTGTTCGTGCTGCCCCACGACCCGCTGATGGGGGCACCGGGAGCGACCGCCGCGTCCGCCGTGGCGAACGGCGTGCTCTCGATGGCCCGCACGCTGGCCATCGAGCTCGCCCGGGACGCGATCACGGTCAACGTCGTCGCCGTCGACGCGGCCGCGCCCGCGGTCGCGGCCCTCGCCGGCCAGCTCGCCGTGCTGACCGGGGACGCCGGCGACGCCGTCACCGGCCAGGAGATCTACCTGACCGCCGGCACCGACCTGGGGAGGCTGCGCCCGTGAGCAGGACCGCACTGGTCACCGGAGGGGCCGGCGGCATCGGACGCGCGGTGTGCGCCCGGCTCGCCGCCGAGGGCGACACCGTGCTGCTCGCCGACCTCGATCCGGGCGCCGTGGCCGACGCCGCGTCCGCGATCGGGGCCGGGGTCGTCCCCTGGGCGCTGGACGTCGCCGACGCCGGATCCCGCCGGGCGGCGGTGGCCCGGGCCGGCGAACTGGGCGGGGTGGATCTCCTGGTCAACTGCGCCGGGGTGCTGCGCGACGCCCGGATCCGCACGCTGGAGCCGAGCACCTTCCGCCGGCTGATCGAGATCAACCTCGTCGGCCCGCTGGCGTTGACCCGGCTCGCCGCCGGCGGGATGGCCGAGCGCGGGCGGGGTGCGGTCGTCAACGTCGCCTCGCGGGCCTGGCTGGGCACGTTCGGCTCGACCGCCTACTCGACCGCGAAGGGCGGGCTGATCGGCGCGACGCGCTCGCTGGCGCTCGAGCTGGGGCCGCGGGGGATCACGGTCAACGCGGTGGCCCCGGGGTTCGTCGAGACCCCGATGACCGACGGGCTGCCGGCCGAGATCCGCCGCCGGAGCATCGCCGCGATCCCGGTCGGACGGGCCGGGACGCCCGAGGACGCCGCCGCCGCGGTCGCCTACCTCGCCGGCGCCGGCTACGTCACCGGGCAGGTGCTCGTCGCCTGCGGCGGCCGCAGCATCGGCGCCCCGTACGCGGCGGGACGGTCCTGATGGCCGGGCAGGCACCGGACGGGCCGCTGCACGGCGTCCGGGTCGTCGAGTTCGCCGGCCTGGGACCGGGCCCGTTCGCCGCGATGCTGCTCGCCGACGCCGGGGCCGACGTCATCCGGGTCGACCGCCCGGCCGGACCGGTGGACGGCGGCGCCCTGACCCGCGGGCGGCCGTGGGTCGGTCTCGACCTCAAGTCCGGTTCCGGGCACGCGACTGCGCTGGCGCTGGTCCGCAGCGCCGACGTGCTGATCGAGGGCTTCCGTCCCGGTGTCATGGAACGTCTCGGGCTGGGGCCCGAGACGTGCCTGGCCCGCAACCCACGACTGGTCTACGGGCGGATGACCGGCTGGGGCCAGGACGGCCCGCGGGCCCGCGAGGCCGGGCACGACATCAACTACCTCGCGGTGACCGGCGCACTGCGGTCCATCTCGCGGCGCGGCGAGGCACCGGTCCCGCCGCTGAACCTGGTCGGCGACTACGGCGGCGGGGGATGCTGCTCGCCTTCGGTATCACCACCGCCCTGCTCGAACGCCACGCGAGCGGGCGCGGCCAGGTCGTCGACGCCGCGATGACCGACGGGATCAGCCTGTTGATGACCGGGATCTGGAGCCGGGCCGCGCAGGGCCGCTGGTCCGGTGAACCCGGCACCAACGACATCGACTCGGGCGCCCCGTTCTACGACGTCTACCGCACCGCCGACGACGGGTACATGGCGGTCGGAGCGATCGAACCCCGGTTCTGGGCCCGCCTGCTCGACGGTCTCGGACTCGACCCGGCCGAGCTGCCCGAGCAGTGGGACCGGGAGCGGTGGCCCGCGGCGAAGGAGCAGCTGGCGGTGGCGTTCGCCGGACGCACCCGCGAGGAGTGGACGGCCGAGTTCGCCGACCGCGACGCCTGCGTGACCCCCGTGCTGACCATGGCCGAAGCACCGCAGGCCCCGCAGATCGCCGCCCGGGGAACCCTCCGTACGGGGCCCGGCGGGACGCAGCCCGCCCCGGCGCCCCGGCTGAGCCGGACACCGTTGCGCGTACGGTCCCCCTCTTCGACGGCCGAGGTCCTCACCCGCTGGGGTGTGCCGCCGGAGGAGCAGCGATGACCGCGATGGGCCGGGCCCGACCGGCGGAACTGATAGTTTATTCGAGTTCGGACCGTCGACGCCGAGGAGAGCTCATGGGCGGGCGGGCGACCGCGGCACCCCGGGTGCAGCGCCGCGCGATGGCGGTCGAGGTCGCCGAGCACATCCGTTCGATGATCTTCGACGGCCGGCTGTCCGCGGAACAGCGCGTCCCGCAGGACGCGATCGCCTCCGAGCTCGGCGTCAGCCGGCTCCCGGTGCGCGAGGCGCTGATCACCCTGGAGTCCGACGGCCTGGTGGCCTCGGAACCACACCGCGGGACGTTCGTCGTCCCCATCCGCTCCGAGGACATCGAGGACCACTACACGCTCTACGGCATGGCCCAGGGCCTGGCCGCGGGCGGGGCCGCGCGACGGATCACCGAACCCGTCCTGAGCAGGCTCGACGAGCTGCACCGGGCGATGTCGGAGGATCCCGGCCCGGATCTCGCGCACGACCTCAACTGGGAGTTCCACTCCCTGATCAACCACACCGGGGCGAGCCGGCGGACCCTGTCGGTGCTCCGCCAGCTCTCGCACAACCTCCCCCGCGAGGTCTACAGCATCCCGCACCCGGCGCGCCCGGCCGCGTCGCAGCAGCACGCCGCGATCATCGACGCCCTGCGCGCCAGGGACGCCGCAGCCGCCGACCGGTTGAACAAGGAACACGTACGCGCCGAGGGCGACGAGGTCGTCGCCGTGCTCAAGCGCAACGGCATCCTCTCCAGCTGACCACGTCCGGCCGCGGCACCGTCGCGCCGCCCCTATGTATCAAAGATCAGAAGGGATCATCCGATGCCGCATGACCCGAGGGATCCGGCCCAGCCCGCCTGCGACCCGGCCGTGGTGGACCTGCCCGGGACCCTGTTCCGGCGGGCGTCGGCCGACCCGGACGGCGAGGCCGTCGTGGCCCCCGAGGGCCGGGAGACCTGGTCCGGGCTCGCCGACCGGGTCCGGGCCCTGGCGGCCGACCTGGTCGCGGGCGGGATGGAGCCGGGAGCCCGGGTCGGGGTGCTGCTCCCGAACGGACTCCGCTGGATCGTGGCCACGCTCGCGGTGCAGCACGCGGGAGCGACCGTCGTCCCGATCAACACGTGGTACCGGTCGGCCGAGATCGCCCACGTGCTCGACGAGGCGGGGATCGGCCTGGTGATCACCGAGGACCGGGTGTTCGGCCGCGACACCCTCGCCGAGCTCGCGGCCGCCGGACTCACCGGACGGGCGCCGGACGGCCGGTCGGGGGTCCTCGTCTGGCCGGCGGAGGAGCCGGCGCCCCCGGCGTCCGGTCCGCTCGGCGGCACGCCGGCGGTTCCGGGCGCCCGCGCGGACGCCCTGGCCTACGTGCTGTTCACCAGCGGTTCGACGTCCCGGCCGAAGCCCGTCCCGCTGCGGCACGACCGGATGCTCCGCAACGCGACCGAGATCGGCCGTCGTCAGCACCTGGTCGCCGGCGACCGGCTGTGGATCTCCGCGCCGTTCTTCTTCGGGTACGGGTGCTCGAACGCCCTGCCGGTCGCCCTCGTCCACGGCGTCACCCTGTGCATCGAGGAACGACCGGCCGGGGACGCCTCGCTGGCGTTCATCGCCCGGGAGCGCTGCACGGTCTACTACGGGTTCGGGCCGACCACCCGCAACCTGCTGGCCGCGCCCGGCTTCGGCACCCACGACATCTCCTCGCTGCGGACCGGGACGACCGGGTTCACCCGCGAGGACCGCCGGCTGGTCCTCGACGAACTCGGGGTCAGCGGCATCTGCAGCGTCTACGGCCTGAGCGAGGCCTACGGCCACTCGACCATGACCGAGGCCGGCGACCCGCCCGACGTCGTCCTGGAGACCGCGGGCCGCCCGCTCGACACCCAGGAACTCCGGATCACCGACGACGACGGCCACGTCGTGCCCGGCGGCGGGTCCGGCGAGATCGAGCTGCGCGGCTGCGTGATCGACGGCTACCTCGGTGACCCGGCGCTCGGCGACGGAACGTTCCGGCCGGGCGGATGGCTGCGGACCGGAGACCTCGGGACCCTCGACGACCGGGGGCGGCTGCGGGTCGTCGGCCGGCGCAAGGAGATGCTGAAGATCAAGGGGATCAACATCGCCCCGGCCGAGGTCGAGGAGCTGCTCTGCAGCCATCGCGACGTCGACCAGGCGTTCGTCGTCGGCATCGAGGACCGGCTCGGGACCGAGGAGATGGTCGCCGCCGTCGTGCCCCGGGGCATCCCCGCCGACGACCTCGTGCGACAGCTCGACACCCACGTCCGGGAGCGTGCCGCCGGTTACAAGGTCCCGGCCCGCATCGAGATCATCGCCCCGGACGACCTCCCGCTCACCGACACCGGCAAGCCCAGCAAACGGCTGCTGCGCGACCGGCTCTCCGGCGGCAACCGGTGACCGTGCGGACCCTGGCCGCAGGGATCGGCTTCACCGAGGGCCCGGTGTGGACGACCGACCAGCGGCTCCTCGTGGTCGCGCTCTCCCGGGGCGCCGTCGTCGAGATCGGGCTCGACGGCGGTGTCCGCGGACGCGTCGACGTCGGCGGCGGCCCGAACGGCCTCGCCGAGGACCGCGACGGAACGGTCTGGATCGCCCAGAACGGCGGCACGGTCCGGCCCAGCAGCTCGGGGCGCCCGGCTCGCCCGGGACTGCAGTGCCTCACCGCGGACGGGGTCGCCGAGCTGCCGGTGCCCGGCGTCCGAGCCCCGAACGACCTCGTCGAAGGACCCGACGGGCGCATCTGGTTCACCGACCCGGGGCCGCCCGGGGCCACCGACCACGGATGCGTCCACGCCCTCGACCGGGCGTCGGGGGCCGTCGAGACGGTCCTGGCCGATGTCGACTACCCGAACGGCCTGGCCTTCTCCGACGACGAGCTGTACGTCGCACGGACCTCCCGAGGCACCGTCGGCCGGTACCGGTGGGACGGCGACCGCCTGCTCCCGGGCGGGCCCGATCTCGTACTGCCGCGGGGCGGACCGGACGGCCTGGCCCTCGACGCGGAGGGCCGGGTCTACGCCGCAGCCCCCGAGGCGAACTCGATCGTCGTGTTCGGGCGGGACGGCACCGTCGAGGAGGAGATCCGGTTCGCGGAGCCGACGTTCCCCACCAACCTGTGCTTCGCCGGGCCGGGGCTCGAGCTCCTGGTCGTGACCGCGGCGAAGGGTGGGCGGGTCCTGGTCTGCGAGCGGACTCCGGGGGTTCCGGGGCGGCCGCTGGTGGGTCGGCCGTCGTGATCTCGATGCCGACCACCTGCAGGAGATCCGCAGGCAGCCACGGCGTCGTGCGGGCAACGGGTGTCCTGCAGCTCGTCCTGGAGGTCGTCGCGTACGCGGCCGAGTCGCCGGGCCGTCGTGGGCGAGGCGCCGACACCTGACTCGCCACAGCAGGTGCCGTGGTCCGCAGGCCGATCATGGCTACGCGTGACCGCCGGTTCTTCGATGCCGACGCCCATGGGCGCAGACGTATCGCGACGGACCACCCGTCGGAGACCTGGTCGGAGTCGCCGGTGACGGCACGACGAGCACGGCTGTCCGCTTCACTCCGTGCGAGGCGGTCCGGGCCATCGGTGGGGCCGACGCGCCGTGAACACGCGCCCGGTGCTCGTGTGGCATCCCGTAGACCTGGCAACGCCCGACCGCGTGGCGGTCCGGGGGCGGCCCTCGACGCAACCGCCGGCCGAACTCGCCCAGCTTCGCATCTGCAGGCGGCAGGTAGGCGTGGCGCTCCTTGGTTGCGATGGTCGCCTGTCGGTCGGCGGCAAGGGGCCGCTGCCGCGGAGATCACGCGCACGGCGCTCGGTGGGCTCGTCGGGCTCGCGAGTCAGCCACTGAGCCTTTCCCAGTAGGTGCTGGTTGAGGGTCTGTAACAGGAACGGTGGTTCCGGCGTTGTTGGTCAGTAGTGCTCGGCGGACGGCCAGCGGTCACCGAACGTGATCGCGAAGGCGTTGATCACCGGCTTCCATCGGATCGTCCACCGTGCGCGGCCTCGCCCGGTCGGGTCGAGGCTGCGGGTCACAAGGTACAGGCATTTCAACGCGGCCGCCTCGCTGGGGAAATGCCCTCGCGCCCGTACCGCTCGGCGGTAGCGGGCGTTGAGTGATTCGAAGCGCGTTCGTCGAACACAACACGGCACGGATCTCAGTGTGGTAGTCGAGGAACGGAACGAACTCGGTCCAGGCGTTGCGCCACAACCGGATCATCGCCGGATAAGTGCGACCCCATTTTTCGTCGAGGTCATCGAGAGCAGCGAGAGCGGCGTCGGCGGTGGGGGCCGTGTAGATCGCCCGAATCCCTCGCTTGATCGCATCGGTGTCACGCCGCGACGTCAACCGGAACGAGTTCCTGATCAAGTGCACGATGCATGTCTGCACGATGGTCTGTGGCCACACGTTCTCCACCACCTCGGGCAGGCCTTTCAACCCGTCGCAGACCAGGAAGAACACGTCCCGCATGCCGCGGTTACGCAGGTCGGTCAGCACCCCCAGCCAGAACTTCGCACCCTCACCACCGGAGCCGGCCCACAGGCCCAGCACGTCCTTGCGGCCGTCGACGGTGACCCCGATCGCCGCGTAGACGGGCCGGTTGGCGACCTGCCCGTCGCGGACCTTCACCATGATCGCGTCCACGAAGACCGCGACGTACACCGCATCGAGTGGCCGCGACACCCATTCCTGCATCTCGGCGATCACCGAGTCGGTGATCCGTGAGACGGTCTCCTTCGACACCGACGCCCCGTAGATCTCCGAGAAATGCGCCGAGATCTCCCCGGTCGTCAAACCCTTCGCGTACAGCGACAACACGATCTCATCGACATCCCCCAACCGCCGTTGCCGTTTCCGAACGATCTGGGGTTCGAACGTCGAGTCGCGGTCTCTCGGTACCTCGATCTCGACCTCCCCGACAGCATCGGAGATCACCGTCTTCGACCGGTGACCGTTCCGGTTGTTCGTCGATTCCCGGTCCGGGTCGGCCCGGTTCTTTGCATGCCCGAGGTGCTCGGTCATCTCCTCCCCGAGCGCAGTCTCCAGAACGTTCTTGGTGAACAGCTTCAACAGCCCATCCGGGCCGGTCAGCTCCAGGCCGCGTGCTCGCGCGTCGGCCACCATCGCCGCCGCGGCGGCCTGCTCGGGCGAGAGCTGACGCCCTGAACCCGTCTCATCCTTGGCTGAACCCACAAGGTCCGATGTCATCACTCACAGTGCCCATCCCACCGGACCCGAGCCCGGCGTGTCGGGCCGGAACCACCGTTCCTTGCACAGGCCCCTGGTTGATCATGTGGTTCGGTCGTGCTCGACGTGGAGGAGAACGAGCGCGGCGGCGGTGATCGCGCCGATCCGCCAGGGGCAGAAGCTGACCCGACGCAGCGCCTTGAAGGTGGTCTTGAGCAGGGAGTTCCCGCGTTCGGCCACAGCCCTGACGGCGGAGTGCAGCGTGTTGACGGTGCGTTTGTCCTCCGACAGCCCACTGCCGGTGGGGGTCTTGAACGGGCAGGTCAGGCGGGTGTTCTCACCGTCGTAGCCGAGGTCGGCGAGCACGACGTGGGTGTCGTCGGTCCAGTCCTCGATCGCGTCGAGCAGGCCGGGGTGGCCGCGGGCGCAGGTGGTGTCGTGCTCGCGGCCCGGGCGCACCGGGGATGTCCACAACGGCCACCCGTCAGGCGCGGTGAGGACCTGAACGTTCCCGCCGTGGACGTGGTGCTTGCCCGACCACCACAGATCCACTCCCGGGGTCGGTCCGGGAGTGCGGGAGCGGTCAGTGTGGATCACGGTGCCGTCGAGGTGAACGTGGGTGTGCCCGGCGGTGCGGGCCGCGAGCAGCGCGCCGGGCAGTCCAGGCGCGGCGGCGGCCAGGACGTCGATGCCTTCGTGCAGGTAGCGGTAGGTACTCGACAGGCTCAGCTGGTTGTCGGCGGCGAGCTGGGCGACCCGGGTGGCGTCGAGGAACCAGCGCAGCACCAGCACCGCGTGGCGGTCACAGTCCAGCGCGCGGCGCCCGCGCCGGGTCCCGCGCCGGAGGCGTTCCTCGGCCAACAGCCGCGACAACATGGACGCGGTGGGCTCCCCGATCGGGAGCACGGCGGTGTAGGTGACAGGATCGGGCACGCGGGACCTCGGTGGTGAGTCGATCTTTGAGCGGACCGACCTCTTCTACCGGGGTCCCGCACCCTCGTTGAGCACCTCCACGCCCCCGGCGTGTCGCCGCCAGCCGCTCCCCACTACTGGGAAAGGCTCAGTGAGGTGTCGTCGGGGCGTGGGCCGTGCGCTGGCACCGTGCCAGCGTTAGGACCTCGGTGTGTTTGGCCGCCCCCTACCGACGTAGGGGCGGTGACCTCGACCGTCGGAGGGGTCGTTGACCCGTCGTTCGCAGAGCAGGTCAGGTACCCATCTGTAGCTGTTGCTACTAGTTCGCAACAGCCACTGTTGTGCTTGTCCGCTGCGCCACCGAGGTCGTCGAGGAGAGCCAATGGCCATCGAGCTCAACCAGATCTGGGACTTCCCGATCAAGGAGTTCCATCCGTTCCCGCGGGCGCTTCTGGGGGTGGGGGCGCACGACATCCTGGGTGTCGAGGCGAAGAACCTCGGCATGACGCGGGTGCTGTTCGTGACCTCCGGCCTGCGTGGTTCGGGGATCATCGAGGAGCTCAAGGGCAAGGTCGAGTACCAGGGCGTCGACGTCGTCGTCTACGACCAGGTCGAGTCCAACCCGAAGGACTACAACTGCATGGACGCGGCCGCGCTCTACACGAGCGAGCGCTGCGACGGGATCATCTCGATCGGCGGTGGCTCGTCACACGACGCCGCCAAGGGTGCTCGCGTCGTCATCGCCCACGACGGCCGCAACATCAACGAGTTCGAAGGTTTCTCCAAGTCCACGAACATGGAGAACCCGCCGCACATCGCGGTCTCCACCACCGCCGGGACCGGGTCCGAGACGTCGTGGGCCTACGTCATCACCAACACCTCGGACATGGACAAGCCGCAGAAGTGGGTCGGGTTCGACGACGCCGTGGTCACCACCCTCGCGCTCGATGATCCGCTGCTCTACTACAGCTGCCCGCAGCACTTCACCGCGTTCTGCGGCTTCGACGTCTTGGCCCACGGCTCCGAGCCGTTCGTCTCCCGACTGGACTTCGAGCCGTCGCTGGGCAACGCGCTGTACTCGATCGAGCTGGTCGGCCAGTACCTGCGCGAGGCCGTCTATGAGCCGCGCAACCTGCAGGCGCGGTCGAAGATGATGCATGCGCAATACATCGCGGCCCAGGCGTTCAACTCCGGCGGTCTGGGCCTGGTCCACTCGACCTCGCACGCGGTGTCGGCGTTCTTCGACACCCACCACGGCCTGAACAACGCGATCGCCCTACCGCGGGTGTGGGAGTACAACCTGCCCTCGCGCTACGAGCGCTACGCCAAGATCGCGGTCGCGCTGGGCGTCAACACCACAGGAATGACGACCGTGCAGGCCGCTGACGCCGCGGTCGAGGAAGCCATCCGGCTCTCCAAGGACGTCGGTATCCCGGACAACTTCGGGACGCTGCGTTCTGACAGCTACGACAAGAACCGGATGAACACAGGCAAGTACTCCGGCGTCGGCGACTCGATCCCGACCGACGGTGACACCGTCCGCAAGATCGCCGAGCACATGATGGGCGACTACTGCACCCCCGGTAACCCCCGCGAGTGCACCGTGGACGCTCTGGTCCCCTTGGTCGACCACGCGTTCACCAAGTCCTACTAGGACCGGCACCGCTTCCGCCGCCGCGCCCGGGATCAGGCCCCGGGTGCGGCGGCCCCGCGCGCCCACCAGCTGAGGAGAACGGTGTTCGACAGTCCCGAGACGTTGACCGAGGCCCTGGCCGGCGAGAACTACGTCATCGACCCCGAGTTCGCCGTGGTCGTCCATCTGGCCACGGCCCTCGAACGACCGCTGCTGCTGGAAGGACCGGCAGGTGTCGGCAAGACCGAACTCGCGAAGGTACTCGCAGCGGCGAGCGGGCGCAGGTTGGTCCGTCTGCAGTGCTACGAGGGTCTCGACGACGGCCGCGCCCTCTACGAATGGGACTACGGCAAGCAGCTCATGCACGTGCAGATGCTGCGCGACCGGATCGGTGAGCTGCTCTCCGGCGCCGCGACGATGGCGGAGGCCTCGGCCCGGCTACGGGCCGAGGACACCGGCCTCTACACCGAGGACTTCCTGTCCACCCGCCCGCTGCTCGATGCCGTCTTGTCCGAGGAGCCGGTCGTGCTGCTCATCGACGAGGTCGACCGGACCGAGGAGTCGATGGAGGCGTTGCTGCTGGAAGTGCTCGCCGAGCGCCAGGTCACCGTTCCCGAGATCGGCACGTTCACCGCACGCTCCACACCGTGGGTGGTCCTCACATCCAACGACACCCGCGAGCTGTCCCCGGCGCTCAAGCGCCGCTGCCTGCATTACCAGGTCGAGTTCCCGACGCCCGAGCGTGAGACCGAGATCGTGTCCCGCCGCGCGCCCGAGGTCGCCGGCGACGTCGTGGCCGACGTGGTCGAGCTGGCCCGGCGGCTGCGGGAGCTCCCACTACGCAAGTCCCCATCGATCTCCGAGGTCATCGACGCCGCCCGCGCCGCGGCCGTGCTCGGACTGGAGTCCTCGGGTGAGATCGAGAAGGTGCGATCGGCGCTGCTCGCCGCCCTGCTCAAGTACGGCACCGACCGGCAGCTGGCGGTGCGCCGACTCGACGGCGCGCCCGAGGAACCCGAGGTGCAGCCGGCCGAGGACTCCGGGTGGGTACGGCGATCGAGCCGGCCTGCAGACACGACCTCGGGCGCGTTCGGCAAGGGCCGCGCATCCTCCGGCGGCGGCGTGAGCACCGGATCCCGGGCACAGGCCGACCGGTCCCGCCGCGGCCGTCGATGACCACCTCCGTCACCGCGGACCGGCTACTGGCCGTGCTGTCGGCCGCGTTCTGCCGAGTACTGCGCACGCAGCGGGTGCAGGTCTCCCCCGCGGAGTCCATCGAGGTCCGACGGGTACTCGCGCTCCTCGGCGCCGGTGATCTCGACCGGTTGCGCGCCGGGCTGCGCGCGGTGACCGTGAAGTACGCCCACGAGCGTGACGGGTTCGAGCGCGCCTTCGACGCGTTCTTCAACCCGGCACCGGCCCCGAACGCCGACGCCACCAGGGGCCACGGCCCCGGCATCCGCGAGCCCGGCGCCGAGGGGCTTCCGACCGAGATCGAGCTGACCGAGGACGACGACCCGCTCGGGCGCTTCGCCGACTACGACCCGAACGCGGCCGAGGTCGGCGACATGATCGACGCCGACGAGCAGGAGAAGGGCTTCAACCCGCACCGCGACGACGACGACGTCTCCCTCGGCGGCTCCGAGTCCGACTTGTCGGTCTCCTCCGGCGACGACCGCGGCCGCCGCGGCATGACCTACACCGTCGACCTGGAGCGGGCCGGGGCAGCCGTCGGCAAAGAACTCACCTCCGGCGCGAGCACCCCGGTCTCGGGCACGGTCTCCTTCGACGATCCCGAGGCCATCCTGGCCTGGCTCGCCACCTACGACCCGCACACCCTCTACACCGACGGCCCACCGGGAGAAGAACTCTCCGCGATCCAGCTCGGGAAACTCGTCGAGGCGATCACCGACTTCGTCGCCCAACTCGCCGAGCGGGTCGAGGCCGGCGCGCCACGCCGAGAGAATCCCTCAGACGCCGGGCCGGACACGATGAACCCCGCGGACATGGCGCAGGCCTGTCACGAGCTCCTGCACCGCATGCACGGGGCCCCGCGGCGGGTCCCGCGCGAACACGCCCACGGCCCCCTCGACGTCCGGCACACGATGCGACACAGCATGCGCAGCGACGGTGTCCCCTTCCACCTCCACCACCGGACGAAGGTCCCCGACCGGGTCCGACTACTCGTCGTCGCCGACGTGTCGCTCTCGGTCCGATCGATCACCGCATTCGTGCTGCAGCTGGCCCGCACACTGCACCGCCAGGCGTTCCGCTGCCGCGTGCTGGCCTACACCGATACCCCGGTCGAGGTCACCGACCTGCTGCAGGGCGCCCACGACGACCACGCGCTGGCCGCCGTACTCGCCGCCCCGGGCATCGACCTCGACGCCACCAGCGACTATGGCCGCGTCCTACGCGAGCTCAACGAACGCTTCACCGACGCCATCGACAACCGCACCGCGGTCCTATTCGTCGGCGACGGCCGCTCCAACGGCCTGCCCCCAGGAACCGACGAGCTACAGAAACTGACACGCCGGGCATACCGGGTCGGGTGGATCACCCCCGAACCACAGCGCTACTGGAACCAGGCATCCTGCGCCATGCACGACTACGCCCGACTACTCGACCACGTACTCACCGCACGCGACGCCGACGAGCTCCTCGCCGGGGCCGGCGAACTGGGACACGCACTGTCCTAACTCCTACACAGCTGACCTACAAGGCTGTCCACGGCGGTCACACCGTGCTCCGACCTGCCGATCCCTGCACACGGACCGTCCCACCGTGCACACCCGGACCCACGATGCGCACAACGAGCGGGTCACGCGGGGTGTCACGACCGCCGGACCGCGATAGCCAGCGACAGCCGCCTCGACCACCAGGCTGGCCCTCGCGGCACCCCGGTACCGCGTGGCACAGTCGCTGCCCGTGGGCGTCCCGGACCTGATCTACGGCACCAACCTCGGCTGCGTCGCCGCATCGACCACAGCAGCCACGCAATGCGCCCGCCCGGAGGCCTACGCGGTCCCGCACACCTACACCTACCCACGACGTCGCATCGTCCGCCTCTACGTATGCGACCAGTGCGGACCACAACACCCCAACGCCGAACCACTAACCCTCCGCGACGCAGCCATCATCCGGGCCCGCCGCGCCGACGCCGCCACCCAACTACGCAGGGCCGGCCACCCTGCCCCCGACTGGCCAGACCTCGTCATCGACGACTCGGCCGACGAGCGCACCACCCGGCCACGGCGATAACGTCCAGACCGTGAGCGACGACCAGGCCCCGACCGTCCGATCCCGCGCCCTCACCGCCGGGATCCCCGAGGACCGGCTGTCCACCCACTTCGACAACGCGGCACTGCTCCTCGACGGCGAGCAGGTCAGCGACCTCGCACAGCCCGCACCGCTGGGCACTCGAATCACCATCAGAGGCGCTTAGACGTAGCGGCAGGCAGCGTCACCATCAACCTCCGCCCCGTCCGGCCGTCGAGTCGGGACCGCGGCTTGGGGGCGCAGCCCCGTCACGCCACGACCGATGCACTGGGCCCTGCAGCTCTCTCCGGGCGAGGACAGCTCGCCCAGGTCATGGGGCCATCTAGCCGGCGCCGGAGCACTCCAGCCCGCTGTAATGACAACCTTCCCTACGCCTTCAAGCCGGCCCTGACGGGCGGCGTCGCTGCCGTCCGTCTCCTGCCTCCGGACCTGCTCCACGCCGCCGCGCGCACGCCCGCCACCATGGTCCAGCCCGAACGCGGCGAAGCCGCATCAGCGTCCCACTCCGAGCTAAACGAAAATGGCAATCGGAACAACCTTGAACGACGGCCCATCAATCCGGGAGGGCAGCGCCAGATCAAATGCATCCTCAATCTCCGCCACCTGTCCATCCCCAAGATCAAGGTTCACAGCTCGAGAATTGGCACTGTTTCGGAGCGACTCAAAGAGTGAGTCAACCAGCTCCGGACTCAGGCGATTCAAGAGCTTGTTGCGAGATAGAATCGGTCGGTCATCTTCTACCGCAGACGTAATCTTCCCAAGCACCGAGAACTCACCGTCGAGGATTCGATCCTCGTCTTCAACGACGAAATGCGCGTTGTCGCATATCGTAATTGCAGTTACATCCCCCACTCTACCGTAGAACTCGCGCGTCTTCTGTGTCCGAAAATCGGTTCGCACGGCTTCTGCGGCAGCACGAGCGATATCAGCTCGAATCTGCGCCTTCAGAAAAAGACCCTCAGCGAAAATCTTTAGATCGTCAATACTTGAGTACTCGGGATATAACTGTAATCCGCTATTCTTGACCTGGTGCTCCGTGAATGCAGCAATAAGATCGGGCGTCAAGATGTCCAGCAGGGCGTGCAGCGCGCTTGGCTGAAACGTAGCTTGAAACTCGACAAAGTCGCCACTACTTGACCCTCGAGCCTCGCTCGCAGAGTTCACTGATCTAATCAGACCGCGCTGCCTAAGCGCGTTGCGAACCTCAGCTAAATAATACGCCTGTGAATACTTAAAATTCTGAATTGTCTTTTCGTCTGCTCGAAAGCTGCTATCGGATGCACGGTTCCTACCCCCTGAAGCCTCAACACCAAGGTCGCCGACGATTGGTATTTTTGCACCCACTTTGCCGCCAACATGGGCCTGCCCTTCAGTCTTGTCGGCGGACGACGATCCTTCCCCACGCTCACGGCTCTCGTCCGTTACTAAAGGCTGGAAATGAATCTGCTGCAGAATTCCAGCTACATAGTCGGGATTTTGATATATCGACACGGTGGGCCGAATCCCTGACTCATTCATGTCTTTACTGGCAGTCTGACGTCGCTGCGTCGCCATGGAATACTCCGCCCTGAATGGGAAAACATGACATAACACTAGGAAAAGCTCGAAAGTCTGGAGTTGATGTAACGGCCAACCAGCAACTAACAGCGCCGGCCAACGCCGACGGCCGAGCGTTCAAGCTCGAACGCTAGTCAGCCTGCGGAGACGATCCGGCGCACACCGAGCTAGGGCGTGTCTCCCAGATAGGCGGACCGGGGTGCGCGATGCTTGATCGGTGCCGCGTACCGCTGTCCTGACTGATGCCCAGTGGGCCCGTCTGGCGCCGCTGTTGCCCTCCTCCGAGGGTCGTCGCGGGCGCCCGTTCCGCGATGACCGCCGGGTGCTCGAGGGGATCATCTACCGGTATCGGTGCGGGCTTCCCTGGCGCGACGTCCCAGCCGAGTTCGGGCCGTGGCAGACGTTGTGGAAGCGGCACCGCCGCTACAGCGGCGACGGCACCTGGGACCACATCCTGGCTGCTCTTCTGATCGAGGCCGACGCCGCCGAGGTGCTCGGGTGGGCGGTCAGCGTGGACTCCACGATCATCCGTGCCCACCAGCACGCCGCGACCCTCAAGCGCGACACAGGGGGCCGGATCGAACTACACGAATCTGCTCGCCGAACCAGCAGATCACGCGCTGGGACGGTCCCGCGGAGGGCTGTCGACGAAGATCCACCAGCTCGTTGACGGGCACGGCCGCCCGCTGGTGGTCCTCCTCGGCCCCGGCCAGGGCGGCGACTCGCCAATGTTTCCGCACCTGATGGCGCACCTGAGCATCGCCCGACCGGGCCCGGGACGACCCCGGACCCGGCCCGAACGCGTGCGCGCGGACAAGGCCTACTCCTCACGCGCGATCCGCCGGCACCTGCGCGAGCGCCGGATCATCGCTGTCATTCCGGAGCCCTCTGACCCGAATCCGCGAGTTGCGCTGGTGGCCGGACTGGGGAGATGGCGATAGGTGCCCGCTGACCTGCGATGATCGTGTTTGCGACGACACGACATTGCGGGTTGAGAGGACACCTATCAGGTGCGAACAGTACGCAAGCGACGCCCGCGGTGTGCGCGGGTGCGTCTCGGCGCGCCGGACGCGGCGCTGACCAGGTTCTCCGGGCTGGCCGCGGTGACCGAGCTGATCGACCGGCTCGGGATCATCGACAAGCTCGACGCCGCGGTCGGGCCCATCAAGGACCGCGACCGCGGGTGCAGCGCCGGGCAGATGCTGGTCGGCATGTCGGCGGCGCAGCTGTGCGGGGAGGACTTCCTGGTCGGGCTGGACCGGCACCGCGCCGACACCGCCGGGCAGGCACTCACGCCGGTGCCGGGGTTGGCGTCCACGACCGCCGCCGGGCTCGCGCGCAAGTTCATCGAGGGGCAGTGGGCGGCGGTGGAGACCGGGCTCGGTGACGTGCACACCACCGCGCTGGACCTGCTCGCCCAGGTCGACCCGGACCGGGCCGAGCAGCTGACGGCGGACGTGACGATCGATCTGGACACCACCGATGTCGAGGTTTACGGCCGGCTCAAGCAGGGCGTGGCGTTCAACCACCAAGGCCAGCGGGTCGCCCGCCCGCACGTCGCGACCTGGGCCGACACCGCGGTGGTGCTGGCCGCTGACCTCGGTTCGGGCCGGGATGACCCCCGCGCCACCAGCGCCGAGCTGTTCCACCGGGCGCTGGCCGCGCTCCCCGCGCAGGCGCGGGCGGGGCGAGTCCGCGTGCGTGCGGACGCGGGCTACTTCGCCGGGCAGCTCGCCCGCGCAGCCCTGTTCGTCGGCGTGGAGTTCGCCATCGGCGCCCGACGCATCGCGCCGCTGTGGCGCATCCTCGACGGCGTCGCGGCCGACGGGTGGACCGACGCGATCGACATGACCGGCGCGCAGGTCGCGGTGGCCGACTATTGCCCGAACTGGTGGCCCGCAGCGACCCAGCTGCTGATCCGTCGGGTCCGGCTCGACCTGGACCACGGCCAGGTCTCCGGTGACCCGCGAGCGCGGCGCCGACGCACCCTGCACCCCGCCCAGCGGGCGCTCCCGCTCGACGACCTCGCTACGGTGGCCAAGGTCGACGGGGTGTTCGCCTACTCGTTCATCGTGACCAACCTCGACGTCTCCACACCTGCCGCAGCCGCGCAGGCCGAGTACTGGTACCGCCACCGCACGAAGGTGGAGAACCTGTTCCGCGACACCAAGCACGGCGCCGCGCTGCGCCACCTCCCCTCCGGACACCTCGCGGTGAACCGAGCCTGGATGTGGGGCGCACTCCTGGCCGCCACCACCAGCGGGTGGCTGCACCACCTCACCGCCCGCACCCGCGACGGGCGCCTGGTCGGGCACGGCGTCCGCGGCGGCCAGGCCATGATCGCCACCCTGCGCCGGCGGCTGATCACCATCCCCGCCCGCCTCGTGCGCCACGCCCGCGGCCTCACCCTGCGCCTACCACCCGGCGAGCACCTACTCGCCGAGGTCCTCGCCCGCGTCCGCGCCCTGCCCGCTCCGTCCTGACCCGGCCGCACCGGCCCCGACCAGCACAGGAACCCGCCACCCGAGGCGACACTCGGGCCGCCCGCTTGCCCACCACCCCACTCCCGACCCAAGCAACATCAACTTTGGCCGACCAAGATCAGCTCATAGCCTACTCGCGGATTCGAGTCTGACCACAGCTGCACAGGTCACCGGCTCGCCAGCTCGGCGTCTGCACCCACACAACCAGGCCCCTGAGCTGCCGGAACGGCAGGTTGAAAAAGGCTCAATGTGTACTATGCATTAACGTGTAATGAAGACGTAGATCAAATGTCGAAAGCCGCTTTATCAGTTCTACATGACTCGATCCACGGTCATCGTCAGGCCCCAGGCCTCGCGAGGACGCGAGGATGCCGCCGACATACTCTACGAGAATCTCGTTCTCGGCGTACGAACCAACCTCAAGAAGTCCAGACGCGACGCGAGGAGACAATCCGGATAGCTCCGCCGGACTCGCTTCAATTTTTCGATCTGCATTCTGCGCCACCTTGCGGAGATTACGGATACGTGCTTCTGACCAATCCGCCAGCATGAGCCCGAGTCGGTCCGCGGTTGGGCCGAGAAGCCGCGCCAAGAGATTGCCCGTCGTCTGCACTGCTTCGGTAGCAGCCTTAGTGGTGATTGGATCCACTTGGCCACCTCCATCCGCTTGAGTCATGGCCGACACTGTAGCGAATTGCAGTCTCAGATGCTCCACGAACAACGACGTATGCGCCAGTCGGCGAGCTACGAACGCCGGACGGGCATTGGTAGTCGACGTTCGACCAATCGAGATATCGAACGTCCATAGTCGAGTTCTCGTAAGTGCCATGCGCCAGCTTGACCTACACAACAGCACCCACCGGCCACGATCACCCCGATACGTCCCCGCAGCTCAGAGGCGCCGTCCCGCGCTCCCCCGGACCGTCCAGAACGACGATCTCGGAATCTCTAGTGCCTCGTCAGGCAACGTTGGGTAGGTAATCCGGCCTGCGGATCTTGGACTCGGGCGCGAAGTGTTTCTTGGGTCGGGCGTGGCGGTTGGCCCAGCGGATGTAGCCGGCGATCGCGGCTTCCTGGGCGGTGTGGGAGGGGTAGTCGCTGCCGTCGAGGGTGAAGTAGCGCAGCGCGGTGAACTCCGACTCGATCCAGTTCAGCCAGGACGCGTTCGTGGGGGTGAGCACCAGCTCGACGTCGTGGTCGTGGCACCAGTGCGCGACATCGGTGCGCAGGTGCGGGGAGAAGTTGTCGCAGACCACGTGCAGACCGCCGGTGGGGAAACGGCGGCGCAGCTGGCGGAGGAAGTCGAGGAACTCGCGGCCGCGTTTGCGGTCACGGAGCCGGTAGAACAGCTGCCCGGAGGCCAGGTCCAGACCGGCGAACATGTGCCGGACCCCGCTGTGACGGCTATAGGTGGCCCGTAGCCGGGCCGGGCGCCGGATCGGGAACCAGCCCCGACCGGGGCGGGGCAGCAGGTTCAGCGGCCCGAACTCATCGACACAGATCACCCGCGCACCCGGTTCGAGGCGACCGTCGGCGGCGCGGTCGTAGAGGTCGAGGATCCGGTTCATCTTCTCCACGAACCGCGGGTCCCGGCTGGCCTTCCAGGTCTTCGTGGCCTGCCAGCGGACCCCGGCGTCACGCAGGACCTGGCGGACGGTCTCGACGCTGATCACGACCCGGTGTGCGGCGGCGAGGTGTTCGACCAGCTTGGCCAGGCTCCAGGTGGTGAACGGCAACCCGACCTGCTGGGGCGGGGTGCGAGCGACCCGGCAGATCAGCTCACGGACGTGGGGACCGAACCTACGGGGTCGGCCCCCGCTCCATTTTGGGTCCAAAGCGGCGAAGCCCTGCTGGTTGAACGCGTGGATCACCTCCCGCGCGTACTGCGGCTTCGCCGCGAACATCATCGCGGCCTCGGTCGCGGTCCGGCCCTGCACCGAGGCCAGCACGATCCCCGCCCGCCGCAACCGGACCCGGTCCCGCGCCGTGCGCGTGATCCTGACCAATCGCTGGGCCTCGTCCGGGGTCAGTCCCCGGACGAACACCTCCGGCTGTCGCGCCACGGCCATCACCTCCGGCGCACAGCCTCCTGCGCCAGACCGGGACGGATCAAGCCGACACGATTACGTCCCCAACGTTCCCGGACGCGGCACTAGATCAGAGGTCCAAGCATGTTTACCTCGTGATCACGACCGGCCTCGATGACGGCTGAGAGTGTGGTCAGCTGTGCGGGACCGCTGGGCTGGGGCCTCGGGCCGGCGGAGGGTCACTCCGGCGTCGGTGAGCATGGTCAGGTCGAGGTGCCAGCGCCGCGCGGAGCGGGCGGTCCAGAGCTGGCCGGCGTCGTCGACGTGGCGGGCGACCTGGGCCCGGTTCATCCCGGTGACCTCGCCGAGGTGGGCCAGGGCCTGCTCGGCGCGGCCGGTGACATTGGCGTAGCCGATGTGAGTGCTCAGGTGGCACGGCGAGCACAGACAGATCAGCCGGCGCAGCGCCTGGGTCGAGGTGGCGTCGTCGTAGGCCCACCGCTCGTGGGCCTCCAGGTAGCGCCCGGCACCCCGGTCCGGCTCGGCGCCGCAGGCTTCGCAGCGCTGGCCGGCACGGCCGAGGATCATCCGGCGCAGGCGCTCCCAGTCCTTCTCCGAGACACACGTGCGGACGTTGGTGAACCAGCAGGTCCGGGGCACCATGTCGACAAACAGGCCGGATCCGAACGAGCGGTCCTCACCCGGCAGCAGGTCCGGGACCTCGGGCAGCGCGGCCCACCGCGCCAGCCCGGCGGTGGGTGGGCGGGGGTCGAACCAGCGCCGGGCGCCGGGGTCCCAGCGGGCGCCGTGGGCCTTGGCCTGGTCCTTGTCGCCGTAGGGGACGTCCAGCCACGCTCGGGCCGGACCGGGAGTCGTGCTCAGCATCGCGGAACCTCCTGGCTCGGGTCGAACCTTCGCGATGCAGGGTCGCATCCGGCACCGACAATGAGCCTTTTTCAACCTGACCAGCGAGCTTCTGCGTCAGGAGATCGCGAAGGTTGCAGCGCAACTGCTCTGACCACAGCTGCACAGGTCACCGGCTCGCCAGCTCGGCGTCTGCACCCACACAACCAGGCCCCTGAGCTGCCGGAACGGCAGGTTGAAAAAGGCTCAATGCCGGTGGCCTCACGTGCCGGGGGCGCGGCCGAGGGCGTGCGCCGGCTGCCCGGTCGCGTGCTCTGCAACCTACGGCTGTGGCTCGTGCCATTTCGTCGACCTGGCTTGCCCCGATCACGCCCCGGGCAGGGGGCAACCACTCGCACCTCACCCGACCACCTACAGCCGGCGCCCCGGGGTTGGGCGCCGCTGCCACCCGGCCACCAGAGCAGGCTTGCCCCCTGACCGGGGTGTGATAGCCCTCCGGGAGGTCGACGACATGGCGCGCGCCACAGCCACCCACCTCCTCACTGCAGCCGGTCTCGGATCCCTGCCCCCATTTCGGAGACCTGCCTGCCCGGCGAGGGCCGGGGGGCCTGTGCAAGGAACGGTGGTTCCGGTCCGACACGCCGGGCTCGGGTCCGGTGGGATGGGCACTGTGAGTGATGACATCGGACCTTGTGGGTTCAGCCAAGGATGAGACGGGTTCAGGGCGTCAGCTCTCGCCCGAGCAGGCCGCCGCGGCGGCGATGGTGGCCGACGCGCGAGCACGCGGCCTGGAGCTGACCGGCCCGGATGGGCTGTTGAAGCTGTTCACCAAGAACGTTCTGGAGACTGCGCTCGGGGAGGAGATGACCGAGCACCTCGGGCATGCAAAGAACCGGGCCGACCCGGACCGGGAATCGACGAACAACCGGAACGGTCACCGGTCGAAGACGGTGATCTCCGATGCTGTCGGGGAGGTCGAGATCGAGGTGCCGAGAGACCGCGACTCGACGTTCGAACCCCAGATCGTTCGGAAACGGCAACGGCGGTTGGGGGATGTCGATGAGATCGTGTTGTCGCTGTACGCGAAGGGTTTGACGACCGGGGAGATCTCGGCGCATTTCTCGGAGATCTACGGGGCGTCGGTGTCGAAGGAGACCGTCTCACGGATCACCGACTCGGTGATCGCCGAGATGCAGGAATGGGTGTCGCGGCCACTCGATGCGGTGTACGTCGCGGTCTTCGTGGACGCGATCATGGTGAAGGTCCGCGACGGGCAGGTCGCCAACCGGCCCGTCTACGCGGCGATCGGGGTCACCGTCGACGGCCGCAAGGACGTGCTGGGCCTGTGGGCCGGCTCCGGTGGTGAGGGCGCGAAGTTCTGGCTGGGGGTGCTGACCGACCTGCGTAACCGCGGCATGCGGGACGTGTTCTTCCTGGTCTGCGACGGGTTGAAAGGCCTGCCCGAGGTGGTGGAGAACGTGTGGCCACAGACCATCGTGCAGACATGCATCGTGCACTTGATCAGGATCTCGTTCCGGTTGACGTCGCGGCGTGACACCGATGCGATCAAGCGAGGGATTCGGGCGATCTACACGGCCCCCACCGCCGACGCCGCTCTCGCTGCTCTCGATGACCTCGACGAGAAATGGGGTCGCACTTATCCGGCGATGATCCGGTTGTGGCGCAACGCCTGGACCGAGTTCGTTCCGTTCCTCGACTACGATGCCGAGATCCGTGCCGTGTTGTGTTCGACGAACGCGATCTGGGTGTTTAGATCAAGGAGTCGGTCAGGGCGTTGCTTCCCCGGCCGATGCTCGAGGCGGCCAGCCCTGACTCTGAACGCTATTGACGCCGTGAGGCTGTCTTCGATTCGAAGTGTCGGGCTGGCCGCGTGAGCGCAGGCCCGCGGTGCCTGGCTTGAAGAGAGCCTGCCTGACTCAACCCAGATCTGCCGACACCGCGGGCCTGCGCTGTCCACGATAGGCCACGCAGACGGGAACAAGTGTTGACGCACGAACACGGTGTCGCGGGGATCGATCCTCACAAGAATACGGCTACCATCGCAGTCCTCGATCATCGAGGCGGCGTGGTCGACAACAAGTCCTTCTCCATCACCAAGGGCGGTATCGATGAGCTGCTGACGTTCCTGCTCGGTGTCGAGCTGACGATCGACCGGATCGGCATCGAAGGATCGGGATTTCTCGGCCAGCCGCTGGTCCTCGCGCTCGCGGCCGCGGGTTACGACGTGCGCGAAGTCCAAGCCAACCGCACCGCGGAGCGGCGTAAGCGTCGTCGTCGGGCCAAGACCGACGCCGAGGACGCGGAGGCCATCGCCCGAGAGGCCCTCAGCGACCCCGAGCTGCCTCCGGCCGGGAAGCACACCGCGCCCAGCCCGACATGGCAGACGCTCACGGTGATCCGCGACTGGCGTGAATCTCTTGTCCTGCAGCGTGTTCGGCTGCTCACCGAGTCCGAAGCAGTACTCGTCACGCTCCCCGTCGCCATCCGCGCCACGTTGCCCTCGACCAGCCGCGTTCTCCCGCAGCTCCAGTCCCTGGTCGACGGCGTCGCGAACCCCGATCTGCTCAGCCCAGCCGAGCGGCTCAAGCTCGACCGGCTCGCGGCCAGCCTGAACGACATCATCACCCTGACGGCGCGGATCAAGGAACTCGACCGACAGATTCCCGCCCTCCTCAGCGACCTTGGCTGCACCCTCACAGAGGTCCGCGGTGTCGGCGTGGTCACAGCCATGGATCTTCTGGTCGAGATCGGCGATCCGTGCCGGTTCACGACCGAGGCCCAGTTTGCACGCTGGTGCGGAATCGCGCCCGTCGCCCTCTCGTCGGGTGAAGGTCACGGGCCGGCCCGTCGGCACCGACTCGACCTCGGCGGCAATCGAGCTGTCAACTCTGTTCTGCACATCGTGCACGTCACGCAAGTCCGATGCCACCCGCCGGCGAAAGAGTACATGGCGAAACGGGTCACCGACAACAAGACAAAACGTGAGGCTCGGCGAAGCCACAAGCGGCAGCTCGCGAACATCATCATCAGACACATGTGGACCGACGCAAGACGCTCCACGGCGACCACACCGACCAGCTCCGCAGCTGCTGCTTGACAAGAGAGCTTCGAATCACTCAACGCCCGCTACCGCCGAGCGGTACGGGCGCGAGGGCATTTCCCCAGCGAGGCGGCCGCGTTGAAATGCCTGTATCTTGTGACCCGCAGCCTCGACCCGACCGGGCGAGGCCGCGCACGGTGGACGATCCGCTGGAAGCCGGTGATCAACGCCTTCGCGATCACGTTCGGTGACCGCTGGCCGTCCGCCGAGCACTACTGACCAACAACGCCGGAACCACCGTTCCTGTTACAGACCCGGGCCGGGGTGTGGGGCCTGGCCCCACGGTCTTGCGGTTCTGCCCGGTTCGTCTCGGAAACTGTCGGTAGGTGGTCGCATACTCCCGCGGTATGGAGGAGCTGACGGAGCAGGGGTGGGTAGAGGAGCTGGAGCGGGTCGCGGTCGCGGTCGCGGTCGCGACGACCGTGGCGATGCTGGACGCGGGTGGGTTCGTGCCGGCGCCGACGATGCATCTGTGGTGTGAGGCGCTGGGGCGCCAGCCGTACGCGGGGTACGTGCGGTCGTGCGGTTCCCCCATGATCGGGGAGGCATCAGCTATAAGGGGTAGCGATGCCAGAGGTACGGAAGCGCTACGACCGGGAGTTCCGTGACGGAGCGGTCCGGGTCGTGGAGGAGACGGGCAAGCCGATCGCCCAGGTCGCCCGTGACCTGGGGGTCAACGAGGGCACGCTGGGCAACTGGGTGGCCCGTGCACGAGAGGCCCGCGAGGACACCGAGGGCCTGTCTCGCGGCGGCGTCGAGGAGCTCAAGCGGCTGCGCGCGGAGAACGCCGAGCTGCGGATGGAGCGTGATGTCCTCAAGCGATCCGTGGTCCTGTGGGTCAAGGAGGCGACGAAGTGAGCGTGGCCCGTTTCATCGCCGACCAGAGGACCTTCCACCGGGTGCCGCACACGCTGGCCTGCGCCCTGTTGGGGGTGTCGATCTCCTGGTTGTACAAGTGGCTCGACCGCGCCGCGCGTTCCGACGGTGGTGCCACCGCGACCGAGAAGCGCCGCTGCGCGTTGGACGCCGCCGTGGCCGTGGCGTTCGACGACGCCCAGCGGCTACACGGCTCACCCCGTCTGCACGCCGACCTGTGTGAGGCCGGATGGCGGGTGTCGGAGAAGACCGTGGCGGACTCGATGCGCCGCCAGGGCCTGGTCGCCCGCCGGATCAAGCGGCACAACGGGCTGACCCGCCAGGACCGCACGGCGCCGAAGTTCCCGGACCTGCTTCGTCGGGGTTTCACTGCGGCCGAGCCGAACCGCAGATGGGTCGGGGACATGACCGAGATCCCCACCGCGGCCGGGAAGTTGTATCTGGCCACGGTGATCGACCTGTACTCGCGGCGGCTGCTCGGCGCGGCCACGGGGCTGCACCCGAACGCCGAGCTGGCGTGTGCGGCGATCCGGATGGCGGTGGCGGCCCGCGGCGGGGCGGACCGAATCGCCGGGGTGATCTTCCACACCGACCGCGGGTCGACCTACACCGCGGGCGCGTTCACCGCTCTGTGTCGGCGGCTCGACATCCGTCAGTCGATGGGCCGGGTCGGGTCGTGTTTCGACAATGCCGCGGCGGAGGCGTTCTTCTCCAGCCTGGAGTGGGAAGTGCTGTCCCGCAACGAATTCGACACCATCAGTAGGGCGCGGGCGGCGGTCATCGACTGGTGTTACGGCTTCTACAACCACCGGCGGCGACACAGTGCCGCCGCCGGGCTCTCACCGATCAACTACGAGAACGCCGCCCTCACCCGAGACGCGGCATAAGAACCCTCCACGATCTCGGGGGAACCGCAGTCGCGGGCGTTCTACCCCGGGCAGGACGCGCATACCGCGATCGAGCTGATGGGGTTGTTGGCGTCGATGGTGAACGCCTCCCGGCTGGTCGTCGTCTGGGAGCAGGCCGACCTGCAGGTCGCGTTGCAGCGCCCGGGGCCGGCGCTGCCGTCGGGGCTGGTGGTGCTCGATGCGCCCCGCGACGGCGAGCACGTGGTGCGGTGGCGCCCGATGGGCCTCGTGCAGACCGGGACCCGGTCGGACGGCCTGCCGGTCGTGGCCGCGCAGTGGGAACGCGGCCACGACGTGGCCGGCGGGCGGTTGCCGGAGCCGATCTCGGGGCTGTTGGAGCTGTGGCGTCACCGCCGTAGCTGGTCCGGGGAGGAGATGGCCGCGTTGTACTCGGCGATGGAGGACGGCGGCTACCTGGTCAGTTGGGCGCAGCGCCCCGATGACGGGCCGCTGCAGCGGTGGCCGCAGTGGCGGCACGTCATCGCCGCGATACTGCACGAGCGGGGTCAGGCGCGTTCGTCGGCGTAGCCGTACCCGTCGTCGTCTTCGTCGTGGTCCTGCTCGCTCGTGTGCTCGATGTGCGGGTCGAGATCGCGGTCCTCGGCGGTGTCGAGGCTGGCCTCGTATGCCTGCTGGGCACGGATCTCATCGAGCGCCCGGCGGGCGCGGGTGACGGCGTCCTCGGACTCGGCCGCGGTCGGGACCCGTACGTCGTCCTCGCCGACCTCGTCCGGCTCGGCGGCCCCGAGATCGCGGACGTCGGGGACCTCGGTCTCCAGGACGGGGCCGTGGTGCTCGGCCCCGGCGGTGTCGACGCCGGCGTCGCTGCCGGTGTCTGCGTGGTTCTCCTCGTGCTGGTCGTGCACGTCGGACTCGGTGATGGGCCGGTGGTCGTCCTCGGCGGCCATCGCCTCGGTGTGGGCGCTGAGCCAGTCCTCGGCGGTGACGCGGTCGTCGACGTCGTCGCGGTCGGCGTTGCGGTGGGTCAGGGCGATCAGGGCGCGGTCGTGCTTGATCCGGTCGACGGTGGTTTGGGCGAGCCACTCGCCGCGGGCCTGTTCGACCTGTTCCAGCTCGGTGGTGCGCCGGTCCAGCTCGGCGGCGAGCGCGGCGGCGTCGGTGCCGGCGCGGCGTAGCTCGGCGGCTTGTTGCGGGTCGGTGGTGGCGTCGGCTTCGGTGCGGCGCAGCGTGGCGGTGTGGCGGTGGTGCGCGGCGGCCTGGCGGGTGCCGGCCAGCTCGTTGGCGACGTAGCGGGGCGCCCAGGTCTGCTGGCGCTCGTAGGCGCGGACCCGCGCCCGTAGCGCGCCATCGGACAGCTCGAACTCTTCCCGGTCGGCCTGCGGACGGCCCAGCGCTTCCCATCCGGCGCAGTAGGCGGCGTGGTACTCGACCAGACCGGGCTTCGGTGCCGGCCCGAGAACATCTAGCGCCTCGACCTGACCGGCCGCTCCGGCCTCCTCGCCCGGGGCAACATCGTCGGCGTCAGGGGCGGAATCGGTGGCGTCGCGCCCGGTCAGGGCGCGGCAGACCGCGACAGCACCGGCCTTGGTCTCCCAGGCGGCCCGAGCCTCGTTCTGGTCTTCGTCGGGGACGTCGCCGAGCAGATCACGGGCCCAGCGGGGCAGTTCATCCGCGGCGGCTGCGCCGAGGTCGGCGGTGCGCTGGTCTAGGGTGTGTCTCCCAATGCGCGGAGCCAGGTGACGATTGCCTTCAGGACGGCGCCGCCGCGGAAGGTCAGGGCGAGCTTGTCGTAACGGGTGGCCAGCCCGCGCCACTGCTTGACGTGGCAGAACCCGCACTCGACGACGTTGCGGTTTCGGTAGTCGACCGGATCGAATGCGGGCGGTCGGCCACCGCGTGAGCCCCGTCGTTTGCGGTGTCCCTGCTGGTCAGAGGGCTCCGGAATGACAGCGATGATCCGGCGCTCGCGCAGGTGCCGGCGGATCGCGCGTGAGGAGTAGGCCTTGTCCGCGCGCACGCGTTCAGGCCGGGTCCGGGGTCGTCCCGGGCCCGGTCGGGCGATGCTCAGGCGCGCCATCAGGTGCGGAAACATTGGCGAGTCGCCGCCCTGGCCGGGGCCGAGGAGGACCACCAGCGGGCGGCCGTGCCCGTCAACGAGCTGGTGGATCTTCGTCGACAGCCCTCCGCGGGACCGTCCCAGCGCGTGATCTGCTGGTTCGGCGAGCAGATTCGTGTAGTTCGATCCGGCCCCCTGTGTCGCGCTTGAGGGTCGCGGCGTGCTGGTGGGCACGGATGATCGTGGAGTCCACGCTGACCGCCCACCCGAGCACCTCGGCGGCGTCGGCCTCGACCAGAAGAGCAGCCAGGATGTGGTCCCAGGTGCCGTCGCCGCTGTAGCGGCGGTGCCGCTTCCACAACGTCTGCCACGGCCCGAACTCGGCTGGGACGTCGCGCCAGGGAAGCCCGCACCGATACCGGTAGATGATCCCCTCGAGCACCCGGCGGTCATCGCGGAACGGGCGCCCGCGACGACCCTCGGAGGAGGGCAACAGCGGCGCCAGACGGGCCCACTGGGCATCAGTCAGGACAGCGGTACGCGGCACCGATCAAGCATCGCGCACCCCGGTCCGCCTATCTGGGAGACACGCCCTAGGTGGCCAGCGAGGTGGTCGAGGTAGCGGCTCATCTGCGGGTCGTCGAGCTGGGGCACCCGGGCGGCCCAGGTGCTGACCTGCGGTTGGAAGCGGCGGCGATCGCGCAGCCGGGCGTGGATGACGTTGGTCAGGTTTCGGGCACCGGTCAGGGGCTGGGCGGTGATCGTGTCGCGTAGCGCCGTGTAGGGGTCGGTGCCGGCGACCTCGGCCCGGCGCAGTATCCGGGTCAGGGAGCTGGCCGCGTCCTCGGCGGCGAGCTGGTCGCGCTGGGAGGCGGTGAGGACCTCGGTGTCGGTGAGTCGGTCGAGCCATGCGCTGGTGCGGAGCACCGATGCGTCGTGCGCGGCGGCGGCGAACAGCTCCGCGGCCGTGGCCACCGAGCCGGCCCAGTCGGCGGACTCCTCGGCGACGGTCAACGCCGAGCGGTCCGGTTCGGCCGTGTCGAGAGCGGCGGCCAGGACGGCCTTGGGTGAGCGGTGCAGCTGATGGTCGGTGCTGCCGTCGGCGCGGTCGGGCAGCGCGGTGACGGTGGCGACGTGGGCGGTGTTCGCCTCGGTGCCGCGGGTCATCCCGACCAGCCCGGCGGCGTGGTCGGTGCGGTCGGTGAAAACCGAGTGCGAGGTCTGCACTGTGGCGCCCTGCCCGCAGTAGCGGGTACCGGCGTAGCCCAGAGCGAGATCCTCGGCCACGAACCGCGGCGAGAGCACCATCCGCCCGGCCCCATCAGCACCGGCCGCGCCGTCGGGGCCGGTGGGGCTGTGGGTGAGGTCGGTGGTGACGTCCAGGCCGCCGTCGGCGCGTACTCCGAGGACGCGGAACCGTTCGCGGGTGTGCGGGCCGCGGCGGTTGCCCTGGTAGCCGACCAGGGTGTGTCCGATCGCGCGGGCCTCGACGACGTCGCCGACGCCGGCGAACGCGCCGGTGCGCCCGAGCCGGACCCCGGTCTCGGTGACCAGGCCGAGGTCGACGAGCTGGGCACGTAGCTGCGCGGAGAGCCGGTCGGCCTGCTCGTTGGTGTCGACCAGCAGCAGCGACGCCTTCCCGTCGAGGGTGTCGCCCAGCCACGCCCGCGCCGCCGACTCCTCCGCCGCGGTGAGGTCGCCGCAGTCGAGGAGCCGTCCGCGGCGGTGGTACTCGTCGAGTACCTCGGTGTCGCCCTCGCGCAGCCGCAGCGACGCCTCGCGCTCCCACGCGTGCTGGAAGCGGCGGGCCTCGTTGAGCTCGTAGCGGGCCCCACCGGCCTTGCTGATCAGGTCCATCCCGCCACCGGCGCCGACCGCGGCGAGCTGGCGCGGATCCCCGACCAGCAACAGCTTCGCCCCGGCCGCGTCGACGTGGGCGTGGATCGCGGCCAGGGCCGGGGTGTCGGTCATCGCGGACTCATCGACCACCACGATGTCGTCGGACCCGAGCCGGAACCCGAGATCGGCGTCGTCGCGGGGCCGCCCGTCGGCGAGGCGCTGCTGGGTCGCCAGCCACGCGGCGATGTTGCGCGCCGCCAAGCCCTCCCCGGCGAGGATCTCGGTCGCGGCCTGCGCGGTCGCCAGACCGAACACCCGCCGCATGTGCCCGCCGGTCAGCTCGGGGTCGGTCCACGCGCGGGCCAGGGTGCCCACGGTGAACGACTTCCCCGTCCCCGGCGGCCCGACCAGCGTCTCGACCCGCGCACCGGAACCCAGGACACCGCGGATCGCGGCCTCCTGCGCGGCGCCGAGCCGGGTGCCCTGCGCGCCGAGACCGGCCATGAACCGCTCGATCGACGACTCGGCCATCCGGGCCCCGTCGCAGGCCCCGGCGGCGCCGGCGAGGAGCCGCTCGGTGTGCACGTGCGCGGCGGTGGCATACAGCGCCCCGCCCGGTGCCTCGAACGCCGACGCCCCGTTCGCCAGCTTGTACACGTCGGGCTCGAACTCAGCCGCCGGACGCTGCGTCTTCAACTTCACCAGGTCGCTGGTCATCGCCTCATCGGCCAGGGTGTCGAGCAGCTTGGTGATCTGGGCGCCGTCGCTGATCCCCAGGTGATCAGGCAACGCGCTGTTCAGCGCCCGGATCAGGTCCGGACGTTCCCACGACGACCGCGACCGCTGCACCTCGTCCAACGCCACCGAGATCACCTCGGCCGGGGACCACTGCGCCGGCTCCATCTGCCCCGGCCGCGCGGCCAGCGCGGCATCGGCGATCCCGGCCAGCCCGCCCCCGATCTCGGCGTCCATCCGGGCCGCGACCCGGTCCAGGAGCTGCTCGCGGGTCTCCCCGTCGTGGGACTTCGACGCCCGCGTCGCCAACGTGGCCTGCTGGGCGAGGCGTTCGAGCTGATAACCGTTCGGGGCGTGCCCGTAGCGGGCCTCGAACGCCTCGACCAGCTCGGTGGTCTTGGCCGTCACCTTGTGCCGGCGCGTCGAGATCAACCCCATCGCCTCGGCCGAGACCCCGACGACCTCGCGGGCCTTCCCGTCCGGGCGGGTCGCCAGCAGCATCCCCAACGACGCGGTGATCCGCTCCTCGGTCGTGCGCTCCGCGACCGCCGCCGCAGCCGGGCGCCACCGGTGCAGGCTGCGCCCGTCCACGGTCCGCCACACCCCGTCCGGACCCTCGACCCGGTTCAAGATCGTGTTGTGGATGTGGAGCTGCGGGTCCCGATCCCGCGAGTCGTGCTGGAAGAACGACGCCACCGTGAACGCGTGCGCATCCGCGTAGCGGCCCGCCGCGCCGCCGTGGCGCCCGACCCGGGTGTAGCCGGCCTCGTCCTGCAGCAGCGCCAGCGCCGCGTTGTTGCCCGCCCAGATCGCGTCCTCGACCGCCTTGCGGAACTCACCCCACGCCGCCGCCGTCTGCTCATCGCCCGTGCCGCGGGCGGCGACCTCGCGGGCCTCGAACGCCGTGTGCAGCAGCGTCACCGACTTCTGCACGCTGAACGTCGCGTCGTAGAACGCGACGTTGTGCCGGGCCGAGCGTCCCGCCTCGGTGCGCAGCTCCGCGCGGCGTTCCGCCGACGCGTCCGGCTCGCGTTCCAACGCCTCCGCATAGATCTCGTCCTCGGACGGGTACCGGCGTCCCGTGTGTCCCAGCGTCCCAGCCTCGTCCCACCGCGACCGGTCGCCGAACGCCGTGTCCCGCGGGTCGAGGAACCGCTCGTACACCGCCCGCATGTCATCGGCCTCGACCAGCCCGGACAGACCCAGCTTCTCCGCGCCGGCACCCCACCACCGCCCCGGCGGCTCGCCCTCGGCGACCGCACCGGTGTAGTAGTTCTCCCGACCGGTCGCGACCTCCTTCAACAGGTACTCCGGGCTGTAGCCGTTGACGATCCTCAGCACGACGACCACCCCGAAACGATCATGAAACGGGTGGCGCGAGCCTCAGCGACGGTGTGCAGCCCTTCCGGGAGGCCGAAGGCCGACCCGGACCGACAGATCGTGATGCAAGGGTGTGAGTCCTTTGATCTTGGGGTGGTGTTGCTCTGTTCGGTGTAGTGCTGCTCGATGCTGATGCTGCGCTGGTCCTTCCTGCTGGTGTGCGTGCTCGGCTGGGTGTCCTGGTGCTGGCTACTCATGGCTGAGTCCTGGCGGTGTGTTCGGTGGCGACGAGGTGCAGGCCGGTCTCGGCCTGCTGGGGCTGTTCGCGGAGCTGCTTCAGGGCCCGGGCGGCGGTTCCCCGGCCGACCTCGGCCAGCTCCTCCAGCTCCCGGACCGTCGGCAGGCCGCCGTGGCGTGCCCGGTGGGTCACGGCCAGTTCTCGGGCCCGGTCCAGGACCGGGGCACCCGCCCCGGTCACCCCCGCCCCGTCATCGTGGGACACCACCGGGGCCGCGGTCGGCTCTCGGTGGGACACCGGGTGGGACAGCTCCTGGGACGGGCCCGGGATCACCGGCCCGTCCAACACGGGACGCTCTGGGTGTCCCGACCCGTGTCCCACCGGAACCGACGGGACGGGCGGGACGGGCGAGGGGGCGGCGGGCTCGCGGGTCTGTACCCGGATCGTCGCCTGCACCGGCCCCGCCACCGGTCCGGCCGTCTCCTCACGCACGGGCTCGACGCCGGTGTGGGTGGGGTGCGCGGCGGCGAGGAGGTAGAGCAGGTGCGCCACCACCGCGGCCGCGACCGCGGGCCACGCCCCGACACCGAAGCGCAGCAACGGCTCCGCCGGCACCGGAGCAGCGCCCGGCGCCGGGACCGGAGCGGCCAGGAACATCGCCTGCGCCAACCCCGACAAGCCCGCGGCGATGATCACCACAGCCCAGGCGTAGCGGGCCGCGCCACCGCGCAGCCGGGCGGTCGCGGTGTAGGCGACCAGCGCCAGGCCGTCGGTGATCAACGGGTAGAGCCACGCAATGCCCTTGGGTACGCGGGCAGCGACGGCGACCTCGTAGAGACCGTGCGCGGTCGCGACCGCCGCGCCGACCGCCACCGCGAGCCCGGGCAGCCACAACCCGGCCCGGGACCACCGCTGCCCCGACCCCGGCCGCGCGCCCGACGGCGATACGGACGGCGGGGCGGACGGCGCTGCGGCGTGCTCGGCGGTGTGGGTGTTCATCAGCCGCTCCCGTCGTCGTAGAGGTCGCTGGAGTCGGTGCTGTCGGTTGGGTGGCGGTGCTGGTGGTGGCCCTCGGCGTAGAGGCGGTCCTCGACGTCGGCGAGACCGAGCAGGTCCAGTTCCCACCCGCCCGCGGGACGCCCGAACCGGGCGGTCTGCTCATCGAGGTAGGCCGCGACCTCCGCCCGCGCAGCCCCCGGCTCGTAGCCACAGGTCGCCAAGCGCTGCACCGCCTGGTCGGGGTGCAACCGCAGGTAGTCCGGATAGCGGGCGATCAGCTCGGTGACCGGGGTCTGCTCCAGCTCGTCGGCGCGCTCACGCAGCTCCCGTGAGCGCCCCGGTTCCGGATCAGCGACCCCGGTCCGGGCCCGGAACTCGTCGTTGCGATCAGCCAGCGCCCGCATCTGCCACACCGAGGGCACCGACGCCCGCACCACCGGTCCCCCGTCCACCGCCGTCCCGTCCAGCGGCACCGCGTCGGTGTCCGGGGTGGTGTCGCGGTAGCGGCCCACCAGCTCGGCGAAGGCGTCCCGGTCCGGGTTCGGGTCGTTCATCGCGTCCACGGGTCGTCTCCGTCCCCATCGTCGAGACCGGACTCGCGCCACGGATCGCAGTCGTAGCGGCAGCCCGGCGCCTCGTCCTCGGCGTCGAGGCCGGCATCGAGATCGAGCTGCACCTCGGCCAGCGCGCGACGGGCCTGCTCCAGCGGATCGGGCACACCCCAGGCAGGGACCACCTGGTCGAGGTCGACCCGGTCCGACGGCTCGGTGCTGCTGCCCACCTCCCACGGGTCGACGTGCGGCCGGTCCCGGTCGATGACGAGCCGCTCACCGGCGCCGCCGTCCGCGTCGACCTCGTCGGCGCTGTCGTCGGCGCTGTCGTCCTGCTCGTCGTACTCGCCGAACCCGTCGCGCATGAGCTGCTCGTAGTCGGCGCCGGCGACGATCGCGCCCAGCTCGTCGTTCTCGGCGAACCACGCCTGCCACCCCGCCCGATCGCCTGCGGTGATCTCCTCCATCGCCGCAGCCAGGTCGTCGTAGCTACCGGTCGCTGCCCCGGCCCGCGGCTCGGGCCAGTCCACGACCGCGCCGGCCTGCTCGGTGCCCGCGTCGGTGGCGGCGCTGTCGTCCGGCTGGTCGACGGTGCCGGTGTGCTCCAGCGCGTCGTCGACGGCCTCCTCGACCGGTCGCGGGTCCGCCGTGCGCGGCTGCTCGGTGGTGTAGGTGGCGGGGTCGTAGGCGGTGGCGGCGCTGTCGTGCAGCGTCCGGGCCCGCTCGGCGATCGCGGGCGTGTCGACGTCCCGGCCCAGGGCGGCGTCACGTAGCCCGGTCCTCGCGTCCTCGACGAGCGCAAACAGCCGCCGCGAACGATCCTCGACCGCGTCATAGACCGCGTCGCTGCCCACGAAGTCCTCGCTCGAGAGCGCGGCCTGGTCGGCGTCGTAGGCGCGCTTGACCTCACGTACCGCCGACACCGCGTCCCGCAGCCGCGACCAGTAGCCCCCGCCCCGCGCCGCGCCGCTCACGCGCTCCACTTCCGCTCACCCGACCCGGACGCCGTGTCGGCCGCCGCGGGTTCAGGAGCGGCGCCGTCACGGTCGAGCGCCCACCAGCGCGCCATCGAGGCGATCGCGTCGCGGCCCGGGACCGCGACCGGCCCGGACGGTGGGCTCGCCCACCCCGCGCGGGTCTGGTGCTTCTCCACCGAACAGCTCTTGGCCTGGCGCCCGATCCGAGCAACCACCCCCGGGCGCTGGCGGTCGTGCCAGTCCCCCGCCGCCCCCACCGACGCCGCCGGACCCTGATACGCCGCGAGCCAGGCGTGCATCAACCACAGCAGCTCCTCGACCACGTCGGGGTGCCACAACCAGCACGGCGGCAACGACCCCGCGGCGTCGGGATAGCGCAGATACACCGCCTCCAACCAGCCACACAGCTCATCAAGCAGCTTCTGCACGTGCCCCGGGTCGGCGGGGGCGAGCAGCCACGACGGCGCCGCCGGCACCCGCCGCCGGGCGGTCAACGCGGCCAGGGCCTCGGAGAGCTGCCCGACCAGCCGGGCCAGGTCCGCGACCTGCTCGGGCACCGGCTCCAACTCCCCGACCGCCCGACGCAAGGCGTCGACCTCCCGGGCCAACCCGGCCAGCACCGGACCCTCCGAACCCGAACCCAGACCGGGGCTGGTGGGCTGGGGGTGTTCGGGCATCTCGTGCTCGCTCATCGCCCGGCCTCCTCGGTGTCGTCGTCGACGTCCACCCGCGACCCGGCGGCGACCGCCGGGGACTGGTCGGTGTCGGCGTCGTCCGCGGCGTCGGCGTAGGCCGCCGCGCAGCTCGTCGTGACCTGACGAGCGAGCGGGTCACCCTGCTCGGCGTCTACCGGCGGGGCCGCGTCGTCGCGTTCCCGCGGCTCGCCGCTCCGGGCGGCAGCTCGATCAGCTCGGTCAGCCGGTTCGGCTGCGTCGTGGCGGGGGCCGGGGAACTCGGCGCCGTCGAGACGGTGGGCGTTGGTGATCGTGGCCGGGTCAGTGGAGGTCCAGAACGTGTCCGGCCGGTTGACCTCGCACGCGTCGATCACCTTGGGGTCGCGGACCAGGGGGTCGTGCTGGCGCGGGTGCTGCCCGTCGAGGAACAACTCCAGGGTCAGCGGGTGGTCCTCGACCGGCTCGTCCCGCAGCCGCTCCGCCGTCGCCCGCGACTTGGCGAATGACTCCTCCCGCGCCCGCTGTGCCGCCGCCTCGGCAGGATCGGGGTAGGACCAGTAGGTGGCCGGTCGGTCGGCGGGCGCGCACGACTCCAGCGTCGCCGGGTCACGCACCAGCGGGTCGTGCTGGCGCGGGTGGGTGCCCTCAATGAACGCCCACGACGTGAACGGGTGGTCCTCGACCGGCTCGTCCTGCAGCCGCTCCACGATCTCCCACTCGGTCTCCACCCGCCCCGACTGCTCCGGCACGGCCGGCACCGGCCGATCGCCGGCCCCGACGTCACCCGGCGCCTGGACGTCCTCGCCACGGCCGGACTGCGCGGCGCCGTCGGAGTCCCGACCCGGACGCAGGACGGGGCCGAGTTGCAGCTCGACGTGTGCACGGGTCGTGTCGCCGGTCAGCTCGTCCCAGCGGGGCGGGGCGAACCGGTCGGGGTCGGAGTCCAGGCCGCGGTCGGTGCAGTACAGCTCGACGGCGTGGTTGGCCTGCACCCGCAGCCGCTCGACGTCGACCCCGGTGCGGGCCGAGAGCGACTCCGCGACCGCGGCAGCCTCCGCACGCACCGACGCCGGCTCATCCAGGCTCCCGCCGCGGCGGTCCAGCTCACACAGGGTCCGCCACTGGACCTCGTTCACCGCCGCCGCAGACACGTCCTCACCAGCCACCGGGACGTCCAGCTCCGCGCCGTCGGTGTCGGCCTGGGCGCGGGCCTCCCACACCAGCGCCTGAACCTGCAGCCACTCCGCGATCGAGCGCCGCCCAGCACTCTGCGCGACCCGGGCCTGATCCCGAGCCGCCGCAGCCAGAGCCCGGTTCTTCACCCGCCCGACCGACCGCTCCTCTCCGGCCGACGGAGCCTCATCGCTCGGCGGAGCCTGCGCGTCCGCGTCCGCGTCCGCGCCACGGGTGTCGTCCTCGACGTCGTGGAGGCCCTCGCCCCAGCCGGTGTCGGTGCCCAGCTTGGCGACCAGCTCGTCGCTGCCGTCGTCGAGGATCTCCAGCCACGGCGCCCGGGCGCGGATCCGATCCTGCTCGAACAACCGCACCAGGGCCCGCTCGTGACGGCGGGACACCCGCTCGGCCAGCCGACCGGTCTGCGGGTTCCGCACGTGCGCGACCCGCTCCGTGCCGACCAGCGCGATCTCCCCACGCTCGATCCGGCCCAGGACATCGTCGAGGACCCCGGCCCGCGGCTGCGACCAGCGTCCCCAGAACGAACGCCGGCTGGTCATCTCCTCGCGCCCGCTCACCGCTCCCACCCCGCCACGTCCGAGCCGTCGATGGCGTCGTGGCCGGCACCGAACCGGCTATCGGTGCTGGCGTCGTCCTCCGTCGCGACCGAGAGGACCGCGGCCCGGACCCGGTCATCGAGCGCCGCCACGTCCGCACCCGGGCCCTGTGTGTCGGGTCGTCCGGCGTCGTCGTCCGGCTCGTCGGGTTCCCGCTCCGGCGCGGTGGGGGTCGTATCGCGGTGGGACAGTTCGCGGCCCTGCCGCCCGAGGGTGACGTAGCGCGGCACCGGGTCGCAGCCCTGCTGCTCGGTCAGCTCCCGGGTCCCGGTGTGGTGCGAGCGATAACCCCACATCTCGACCTCGTCGCGGAGCCGCTGCAGCTGCTCCGGATCGGCCGTGGCGTCCTCGGCGGCCAGCACCGCGTCGACGGCACGCTGCTCGGCGCGGGCCTGGGCCTGTTCGACGGTCTCCCCGTCTGCGGAGTTCACCCAGCTGAACCGCTGGCGGACCTCGGCCAGGTCCTCGTCGTCGACCTGCCACCCACCGTCGGGGCGGCCGTGCTCACCGGTGCTCTCCTGCAGGTAGAGGCCCAGCATCGCCTCGGCGTCGGCCCGGCCACCGGGTAGCCCGGCGGCCAGGACGTCCACGCCCTGGGCCGGGGTCATCAGCCGGTAGCCGGCCGCCGCGGTCGTGTCCTGGTGGTCGTCCTTGTAGTCGCCCTGCGCTGTGTCGTGGTCGATGGGGTCGTTCGTGGTCATGGTCTGGTCTCCTGAGAACGATGTGGTGGGGCGGTCGGCGCGGGTCACGGCCGGTCACCGCCCTCGGAGTGGTCCTCACCGGCGCGGGAATCGGCTGCTGCGGTGAGTGCGGCGGTGACCTGCGCGGGGCCGGTGTGGATGGCGCGCAGCTCGGCGAACATCGCGTTCGCCTGCACCCGCCGCTGCGCGGCCGGGCCGAACTTCGCCGGCCACCGGCCGGCCAGCACCGTCAGCGCGCGCTCGGTCTGCTGATCACGCCACGTCGCGGCCTGGTCCAGGCGCCGGTACCAGCGGGTCTCGGCCTCCACGCGGCGCAGCAGCCGCGCCCGACGACGGATGTCGCGGCGCTTCCACGCCATCCGGGTGCGCCCGATCACCGGCGGGATACCGCGGCGGATCACCACCACCCGCCCCGCGGGCAGGTTCGCGATCTGCGCCGGAGCGAGCACCGGCACCTTGCGCACGGTGCGCGAGCTGACCTTGCCGTTCGCGTCGCTGGTGGTGACCTTCTCGTCGCGGTCCCCGGCCAGGGTCGACCAGAACTCCAGATCCGCCTTGTCCCGCGTACCGCCGAAGATCATCAGCCCGGCGGTGTTGTTCAGGATCGTCGCCGCCCCGTGCTCACCCCACCGGCCCAGGATCTGGGCGCGGGACTGGAACGCCGCGACGATGTTCACCCCACGACCACCCATGTCCGCCGTCCACGACTCCAGGGGAACCGGGGAGATGAGGGCGGCTTCGTCGAGGAACAACCCCAGCGGCGGGTCCAACCGCCCCGAGGGCTGGTGGGCAGCCAGGCGGCGGGCCTCGCGGGCGATGTGCCCGGTCAACGCGCACACCAGCGGAGCGGTCTGGGCCTCCTCCGCGCCCAGCAGGAACACCGTCGCCCGCTCCTCCAACAGGCGGGCGACGTCGAACCCGCGACCGGGCTCGGCCGCCGCTGCGGCGGCGGGGTGGGTGAGCCAGCCCAACGCGGGCATGATCGATGAGGTGATCGAGGAGCGGGTGCGCTCGTTGGTCTCCAGGAACTGCATCGCGTCCTGCTCGAACGCCGCCGCCCCCGAGCGGCGCAACAACGCCGGGACGTCGTGCCCGGCCAGGTCCGGGTTCGCCACCCAGCCCAGGACGTCGGCCATCCGGCGCCCGCCCAACGCGGCGGCGTGGAGCAGCGCGGCCAGGACGCGGCGGGCCTGACCGTCCCAGAACTCCCGATCCCCACCCGACCCGCGCGAGACCGCGGCGATCATGTCGGTGGCCCGCTCAGTCGCCGTCACCGGATCCATGCAGCCCGTGAGCGGGTCGAACGTGATCGTCGACGGGCGCCCGCCGAGCCCGGCCGGGTTGAACACCGACACCGGCCCCCGAGCCGCACGCAACGGCTCACACAGCTCCAGGAGATCGGTGCGGGTCGAGGTCACCAGCGCCGCCCCCGAAGCGTCCAGAACCCGCCCGGCCAGCCACCCCGTCTTCCCGGTCCGCGGCCCACCGACGACGATCACCACGTCCTCGGTCGAGGTCCACACCCGCAACCCACCGGTCCGACACAACTCGGTGCCCGCCGCCGAGGTCGGCAGGCGCAGGCGCTCCCACCGCGACAGCGCGGCCAGCGACGGCCGCACCGTGGACGCCTTCCTCCGAACCGCGAGGGTCCCGGCGTGGCGGACGATGTCCAGACTGGAGGCGACACCGGCGCGACGGCGGGTGCGGGCCGCCCACCGGGAGATCGTGGCCGAGGACTTCGACCACCGGTGCCACACCACCGCCACGACCAGCAGAGCGGCGACGGCGAACGCCGGCCACGACAACGCCTGCAACAACGTCGCCGCCGGCAGCATCGCCACCGCACCGAGGCCGACCGCGATCACCCGGGCCCCGCGCGACCACGCCAGCGCCGCCGCGGCGGCGAACGCCGCCAGGATGAGCAGGGTTGCTCCGACCGTGGTGAACAGCGCGATCATCGGGTCACCTGCCCGGTCCGGGCGGCGATGAGGTCTGCGGCCCAGCGGTCGACCGTGCGCCGCGACACCCCGCACTGCGCCGCCACGACATCGCGGGCCCGGCCCGCGGCCAGCGCGGCGTAACCGGCCCGCCGCGACGGCGAACACGGCGCGCCCGCAGTCCGGACCGGGACTGGGGTCACCGGCACCCGCCGCGCCCGCGACCGGGACCGGCGCAGCTCGGCGCGCTCGTCCTCGCCCAGACCGCCGGCCACCCCGAACGGCAGCGCGTCGAGGGCCCAGGCCAGGCAACGGGCCCGCACCGGGCACCCCGCGCACACCGCCTTCGCCGCCGCCTCGGCCCTCACCCGCTCCGGCCCGGACTCCGCGGCCGGGAAGAACACCTCCGGATCCGTGCTGCCGCACGCACCGTGGGCGCGCCAGTCCCGACCCTCGCCGACCTGCTGCCGGCGCTCTACGCTGACCATCTCTCCTGCCTCCATCTGTTCGGTGGGGAGAGCGGCCCGGCGTCGTGTGTCCGCCAAGATCCCGTCGCCGGGCCGACCCATCCCTCGGTTCTGATGCGCGCTCACTCCAGAGCCCCCGCACCGCTGATCTCCTCAGCCAGCTGCCGCTGCCCGGCGTCGAGATCCACCTCGGCCTGCGCCAGCACGTCCCGCAGCCGGGCCAGCTGGAACCGGTCGAGAAACACCGTGACCGCACCGGTGTTGCTGCCCAGCCGGACCGTCACGCGGTCCTCCGCGGCATAGGCATCCACGCGCGCCGGCGCACCCTCGTGCCAGTGCAGACTCACCCCGACGTGCGAGGTCGGAAGGAACGACGGGCGGCTCACCGCAGACCCCCCGCGGGGACACCGGCCGCCGTGGACGCGGCGCTGATCTCGACCGGCTCCCCGACCCGGCCCAGCTCGTCCGGGCACAGCACCGACCCGTCCGGGTGCGAGAACTCCGGCACCGCCCCGGCACGGGCCGGCCACCCCGACGGCGGCGCGTCCACCACCGGGCCACCGCAGCCCGGGCACACCAGCTCGGACACATCCACCCAGACGACGTCGTCGTCCAGCTCCAGCACATCGACAACTGCTGCTGTGGTCATGCTGACCTCCGAGATCGACGGGAAAGAAGACGTGGAGGGACGGGCGGTCCGGCCCCCGGTGGCGGGCGCACGCCCCGCCGCCTCAGCGCGCAGCGCGCACGGCCTCCGAGGCTGGCCGTCCAGGGCCGGCCCACGGCCGGTCGCGCAGCGACGCGCAGCGCCCTTGATGGGGAGTGAGGCCGGGCCAAGCTCGGGCCGGTCGGCCCTCCCCCCGCCCCCAGCGGGACCTCCGCCGTCCTCGGCCTGCGCGGCCCTGAGCGCGAACCCCTCACCCGCACCACTCGCGGCCGGGCTCACTGCCCCTCACCACCGGACTCGACCTGCGCCTCGCCATCGGCGGTCTGCTCGCCGGTCAGCGCCGGCGTCGCCGCCTGATCGAACGCCGACACGAACGTCGCGATCGCACCCGGCACGCCCTGACCAACCGGCGTCGCGATGAACACCACCGCCGCCACCACCGAGAAGAACGCCGCCCCACCAGCCGACCGCGCCTTCGCACAGACCACCGCGGCCAGAACCAGCACCAGCAGCACCACACCGACGGCGCCCATCAGCCGGCGCTCCCCTGCTGCTGCGCGGGCACCCAACCGGCGGCGTCGACAACGGTCTGCTCGGCGATCGCGAGGTCAGCGATCGCCTCGATCGCTTTCGCCGGGACGATCAGCCGTCCGCGGATCCGGACCGCGGGGAACTCCCCCGCGGAGATTGCCCGGTAGACGGTCATCGGTGACATCCCGAGGAGCGCCGCGGCCTGGGCCACGCTGTAGAACCTCGGCGCCATCGGCGCCGTCTCCGTCCGGAGCTGACTCATCTCGACCCCAATCTGTACACGTACGGCACATGTACTGAACAAGTAAGGCACGAGTGGCGATCAGAGTCAATCGCCGTTGCCTGCCGTGGAGACGAGATTGCAGCTGTGAACGGTGGTGTCGGGAGATGACGTGGGATGACGCGAGGTGATGCGACGATCCACATCAGGGTTGATTTCCGCAGCTCAGCGGGTCACCGTGGATCCCGGCACGAGGGGGCGTCGTCGATGGGTAACCGTCTCGCGCAGGTGCGGGAGGAGCGCGGCTGGAAGAAGGCCCGACTGCTTCACGAGCTGCGGGCTGCAGCCACGCGGCGAGGCGAGCAGTTGCCGAAGGACGAGAGCCTCGCGCGCCGGATCGCGGTCTGGGAGAACCAGGGAGGCGTCGTCAGCGACTTCTACCGCGAGCTGCTGGCCGAGGCATACGGGTGCTCCGCCAGCGACCTCGGCCTGGAGCAACCCGCGGTGCCGGCACGGGGCGCCTCGCCACCGGAAGACGAGCTGTTCGAGCTTCCCGAGTTCGCACGACTGGACTCCGGCTTGGTCGCTCTCCTCCGATCCCAGACGCAGACGATCCGGCTACTCGACCGGCGACTCGGCGGATCAACGGTGCACGGCCAGGCGGTCGCGCACGTCGAGACCGTCGAGACATTGGTTCGGAACGCCTTGCCGGGGACGGCACGCGAGGAGGCGGCCGACGAGCTGGGGCAGGCCGCAGCGCTGGCCGGGTGGCAGGCGCTCGACATGGGGCGGCTCCCCGAGGCGTGGCGTCTGCACGAGATCGCCACTGCGGCAGCTCGGGAGAGCGGGCAGCCGTCGGGACTGGGGTACGCACGGGCGCAGCAGGCGTTCATTCTGCTGGACGCCGGCCGCCCCCACGACGCGCACGACCTCATCGTCTCGGCGCGCGAACTCACCGCCGGCTCGGTCCCGAACGAGCTGCTGGCCTGGCTCCGCGCCGCGGAGGGCGAGTCCCTGGCGGCTCTCGGCGAACGGGACGCCGCTCTACGCGCGCTCGACGCAGCCGCGGCAGCGCTGCCCGCTCAGCCGGAGCAGGCGCTGCCGTACCTGATGCTGGACGCCGGACACCTGGCCCGGTGGCGTGGGCACTGCCTCGCCCGGCTCGGTGAGGCGTCTGCGATCCAGGATCTTGGGACTGCCCTCACAGCGATGCCGGAGGGCCAGTACGGACGCGCAGAAGTGAGCCTGCGGGTCGACCTCGCACTGGCGCTACGGGCGCGCGGTGAGGCCGACGAATCGCGAGCCCAGGCGGAGCGAGCCGGCCAGCTGGCCGGACGAACCGGGTCACAACGTCAGCGGCGCCGGATCCGGGATCTACTCGGCGCAGCGTGATGCCGCCGCTGGCCCTGACAGCGCCAGGACGTGCAGCAGCCCGACGAGAGCGCCCGAGTTGCCGACTTCTCCAGCCGCGATCAGACCTGGGACCTCGGCGAGCGGGACCCACCGGAACGTTCCCTCGTTGCGTTCGGTCGGCTCGGCAGTTCGCTCGGCACCGCGTGCAAGGAACACGTGATGCGCACTGCGGACCGTGCCGGCCATCGGCTCGAAGGTCACGAGGTGCTCGACCGATCGAGGCCGGTAGCCGGTCTCCTCCTCGACCTCTCGCGCCGCGGTCTCGGCTGGCGTCTCATCGGCATCGAGCAGCCCACCGGGGAGTTCCCAGTTCCACAGGCTCGGCACGAATCGATGCCGCCAGGACAGCAGCACGTTCCGGCCCGCGTCATCCAGGACAACGGTCATGGCCGCCTCCGGCAGCGTGACGGTGTGGTGCTCGAACCGTTCACCCGACGGCTGTGAGATGTCGGCCAGCCCGACCGTGACCCACTCGTTCTCGTAGATGGCTCGCTCGCCGTGCACTTTCCAGGCGTCCGGCGGGACGTCGTCCGGGGCCGTCATGGCTCCAACCGTAGCCTGCCCAGGGCGAGCTACGGTCAGGAATCGACCGGCCGCACGAACGCACCGGCCCCATGCCGTACGACGACGGCCCCGGACTCCGCCAACACTTTGTAGGCCCGCCGAGCCGTGTTGCGCGAGACGTCGTACCGCCCCATCACGGTCGCCTCGCTCGGCAGGGGCTCCCCCGGTGCGAGCGTGCCGGCCCGGATCTCCGCAGCGAGGTCATCGGCGATCCGCCCGTAGGCGGTTGTTCGATCCGCGCCGGAGCCGCCGATCACCCGGCGACCGACCCCCGGGACTACCTCGATCAGTTCCTCGTCGACGAGGACGGCGAGGGCGGCGCGCACCGTTCCACGGGCGACGTCGTGCTGTTCTGCGAGTCCGGCCTCGGACGGCAGCATTGCCCCGGGCTGCAGCAGGCCGTCGCGGATTCGGGCACGCAGCTCGTCCGCGATCCGTCCTGACGTCCCACGAGGGGCCACAGTGCACACGCTCCCCGGATCGATGCCTGTCCGACGGAGCGTAGCTTGCCGGTGACGCGCTACACCCCGTTGAGCACGCGGGCACCGTGCCCCGGCACGACCTCGACGTAGCCCCACTCCGCCAGCAGCTTCACCGCGCGCTGCACGGTGGCCGCCGAGCCTCCGCATGCGGCGGCGATCCCCTTGAACGGTGGAAGCGTCTGCCCGGGCGCCCACCTGCCGTTGTCGATCTCAGTCCGGAGCTCGACGGCCAGGCGCTCGAACGGGTGCCTGGGCACGAAGGCGTCCGGCGCCGTTGGCACAGCCTCGGTGACCGGTGGCCGCTGAGGGAGCCGGGCATAGAGGCTTGCGGACGCCCGCTGGTCCGCTTCCTCGACCCACGCCGAGTACACCCGGAGCGTGGTTGTGCCCCCGCCCCCGTGACCGAGGCGGCCGGCGACCGTGCGCGGGTCGACTCCGGCGGCGATCAGCTCGGTCGCCGAGTAGTGCCGCAGCTTGTGCAGTGTCGTGGAGATCCCGAGTCGTCGTGCCAGCTTCCCGTAGCGCTGGGTCACCGAGTCGGGGAGCAGGTGAGTCGAGCCGTCCGGCGAACGGGAGAACACGAACGCGGCACGAGTCAGGGCAGCGCCGACCTGCTCGGCGTTCCGGCAGCAGAGTTCGTGGTGCGCGCGCAGGAGGCCGACCGTGTGTTCGTCGAGGGTGAGCCGTCGCTGCTGATGGGTCTTGGTGTCCTTCTCCCAGACCTGACCGTCACGCTGGCCGATGCTCCGCGCCAGCGTCAGCACGCCTCGATCGAGATCGAGGTCCCGCCACCTGATGCCGCACAGCTCCCCACGGCGCTGCCCGGTGACCATGACCAGCCAGACGAGGAGCCCCCACTCCGGGTCCCGCTCCCACGCCGCGCCGAGGATCTGCGCCGCCTCGGTCGCGCTCGGCGGCTGCGGGTTCGGTCGCGGTGCCGCCGGCGGCTCGGCCTCGACGATCGGATTCGTCGCGATCCACCGCCAGCGAACCGCGCGCTTCAAGGCACCGCTGAGGATGAAGTGGATCTGCCGGATGGTGCCGGCCGCCAGCGGGCGGCACGCGTGCGATCGGCATCGGTCGTCGCACTCGTGGTCACGGTCGGTGCGGTGTTCGACGAACGGGCGCCGGTCGCAGTGCACCCTGCAGCGACGCAACTCGGCGTAGAACGAGTCGAACAGCGCGCCGTCGATCGCGCCGACCTTCGTCGTGCCGATCAGCGGTCGGATATGACGGTCCGCGTATCCCCGGTAGGTGGACAGCGTGTTGCGATCGAGGTCCGCCATCTCGAAATGCTTGTCGAGCAGGTGGTCGACCGTCGCGCCGGTGCGCGGGCTACGTCGCTCGTCGACCTGGGTCGCAAGCCGACGCATGACCTTCTCGGCCTCACGCTCGGCGTTCGGCCCTGCCGGAACGGTCTCCCGCAGGTAGTGCCGACGCTTCGACACTGGGTCGATCCCGGCGTAGACGACTACGCGCAGCGACCCACTCGGCAGCTCCTCGACGCTGCCCCGCGGCCGGGTCGACCGCTTCCGTGTACCGGCCATGACCAGGAAGGCTAGCAGCGGCTCCGCACCACAAGTGATCCCACGAGAGCTGCACTTGAGCTACGCTACGGCGCATCGTTGCTGTTCAGAGGATGTGGGCCCCGTGGGAATCGAACCCACAACCCGCGGATTAAAAGTCCGCTGCTCTGCCGATTGAGCTAGAGGCCCCGGAACACGGAGACGCACGACCCCACGGATCCCGTCGCCCCCACGACCCGACCTGCGACCACAAGTCTTGACGACTGGTCAGCCGCTGTCGCCCTCACCGTACACCCGACCGGGTCGCTCACCGTGCGTCGCCACGCCCGGCGCCGGCGTCACTCCCCGCGACTCTCGATGGCCGCGGTCAGCTCCTGTTTCCAGGCCTCGCGCTCCTCGGGATGGTGGCGCCCCATGTCGGAGATGCAGTCCGCGCACCGCCCGACGATGGTCAGCATCGCGCCGTTCGAGCACCGGGAACACGGAACCGGCTCCGCGATCACGTCCGGCTCCTCGACCACCTCGGCTGTCACGCGCACCACGGTAGCGGGCGCCGCGGCGACCACCGGCACGGTGCCTGGGACAATGTCGGGGTGACGATCATGCAGGACGGCGTCCGCCCCAGGCGGACGGACACCCCCGCCCGGAGCGAGCGCGTGCTGCCCCCGCTGCGCATCGGCCCGTACCAGGTGGACACGCCGGTGGTGCTGGCGCCGATGGCCGGCATCACCAACCCCGGGTTCCGGCGGCTGTGCCGCGAGCAGGGCGCGGGCTACTACGTCTGCGAGATGATCACCGCCCGCGGGCTGGTGGAGAAGAACCCGCTGACGTTCCGCATGATCGCCTTCGACGCCGACGAGCACCCCCGCTCGATGCAGCTCTACGGCGTCGACCCGGAGTCCATGCGGCTCGCGGCCCGGATGATCGTCGAGCGCGACCTGGCCGACCACATCGACATGAACTTCGGCTGCCCGGTCCCCAAGGTCACCCGGCGCGGCGGCGGTGCGGCACTGCCGTTCAAGCGCCGGCTGTTCGAGCGGATCGTGAGCGCCGCGGTCGAGGGCGCCGGGGACCGGCCGGTCACGGTCAAGATGCGGATCGGCATCGACGACGAGCACCACACCTACCTCGACGCGGCCCGGATCGCGGTCGACTCGGGCGCCGTCGCCGTCGCGCTGCACGCCCGCACCGCGTCCCAGCGCTACTCCGGCCAGGCCGACTGGGACGCGATCTCCCGGCTGCGCGAGCACGTCCCGGCACACGTCCCGGTGCTGGGCAACGGCGACATCTTCTCCGCGCAGGACGCGCTGGACATGGTCGCCCGCACCGGGTGCGACGGCGTCGTGGTCGGCCGGGGCTGCCTGGGCCGGCCGTGGCTGTTCGGGGACCTGGAGGCCGCGTTCGCCGGCCGGGAGCTGCCCGCCCCGCCGAACCTGGGTGAGGTCGCCGCCACCCTGCGCCGGCACGCCGTGCTGCTGTGCGAGCACATGGGTGACCACAAGGGCATCCGCGACATGCGCAAGCACGTCGCCTGGTACCTCAAGGGCTTCCCGGTCGGGCCGGAGCTGCGCCGCAACCTCGGCATGGTGGAGTCCGTCGACCACCTCGACGAGCTGCTGACCCAGCTCGACCCGCACGAACCGTTCCCGGCCGAGGCGGACGGACCGCGGGGGCGCCAGGGGTCACCGGGCCGCGTCGTCCTGCCCGAGCACTGGCTCGACGACCCGGAGGACACGACCGTCCCGTTCGGAGCAGACGTCGACCACTCCGGGGGCTGAGCCGCCACGGCCCGCAGCCGGGCCGGTCCCCGGCCCGGGGGAACCGGGCCCGCCGAACGGGTACCGGACCCCGTGTCCGCCTCAAGTCCGGCCGCCGCGGCGCCGATGATCCCGGGGACGTCCGCGGAGACGGGAGGTGTGGACGGTGACCGACATGGCCTGGTCGGTGCGCAACCTGGTGCGCACCGCACGCCGCGCGCCGCACCACGACGACCTCGTCCTCGACGGTGTCGCACCGGCCGATCCCGCCGCCCGCGCGGCGCTGCACACCGCGGCCGCCGAGCGGCTCGCCCGGCACCGCCGGTACGAGCAGGCCTACCTGCACCTGCGCGAGGCCGTACGGCTGCTCAACGGCCCGGCCCCGGACGCCGCCGAGGACGAGATCGAGCGCCTGCGCCGCGAGCACGCCGAGGCCCGCGAGCAGAGCCGCCGGGACAGCCTCACCGCGTCCTACAACCGCCGCTACCTCGACGAGCGGCTCGTCGACCTGCTCGGCTCGGGTCCCGGCCGCCCGGTCGGGCTGGCGCTCGCCGACATCGACCACTTCAAGCAGGTCAACGACACCCACGGGCACCCGTTCGGCGACCGGGTGCTGCAGCGGATGGTGCACGAGCTCGGACGCGCGCTGCCGCGGGGTGCGTTCTGCGCCCGGTACGGCGGGGAGGAGTTCGCGCTGGTCCTGCCCGACCTGGACCCGGACGGCGCCGTGGCGGCCTGCGAGGCGGCCCGGGAACGGGTCGCGGCGCACGACTGGCCGTCGTTGCACCCGCAGCTCCGGATGACGATCAGCATCGGCGTCGCACACAGCGGACTGTCCGACGGCGGGACCGAGCAACTCGTCGCCGAGGCGGACCTGCTGCTCTACACGGCCAAGCAGGCGGGCCGCAACGCCGTCGCCCATCGCGTCGCCGACGGCCGGGTGGCCCTGGCCGGTGCGGCTTCCGGACGCCGCTCGATCCCCCAGCCGGGTGCCCCGGGGTAGCGCCCCGGGCTTCCGCGGCGCCGCCCGGCGAATAAGATCAGTGCCGGACGCACGGTCCCCGACCGGGCGTCCACGGCCGGCGCACCCGGAATTGCGCCCGGCCATCGCGCGGCCCCAGGGCGGGCGCGCGGCGAGGAGGCCCGGTGCAGGACGACGACGCGCGCCGGTCCCGGCGCACCCGTCGCCGGGCCGACGACCGGCAGCCCCCGCCGGAACCCGCGCCCGGCGAGGAGCCCCGCGGCGACGGCCGTCCCCGGCAGGCTCCGGCGAACCCGCAGCCGCCGACCGGGACGATGCGTGTCCGCGGTGGGCCGGTGCCCCGCAACCCCGGTGACGCCCGGTCCACCCCGCAGCCCGGCGCCGAGCGCTCCGCGCCGCCGCCCGGCGGGGAACGACCGGCCTCCGGGCGACCGCCGGGCACCGTGGACGACGGGCGGCGGGCACCGCAGCCCGCCCCGGGCCGCGGCTCCACCGACGGCCGGTCCGCACCCCGGCGACGCCCCGCCGACCGCCGCTCCGGGCCCCCGCCCGGCGCCGCCGACGACCGGGCCGCTGCACCGCACGGACCGTCCGACGGCCGGGCCGTCGCACCACCGCACGGGGCGTCCCCGGGCCGGTCCGCCCCCGCGCAGGGCCCGCCCGACCGGAGGTCCGCGCCCGGCCGCGACCCGGAACGTCCCCCGTCGCACGGCGTGAGCGGCTCCGTCGGTGTGCCCCCGCGTGCCCACGAGGAGGGCCCGTACGGCGCGCCCCCCGGGACCGGGAGGTTCACACCGCCGCCGCGGCCCGTCGCGGACGGGCACGGCGCCCCGGGGGCGCCCGGACCCGGCGGACCCCCGGCGTCCGCCGAACCGGGGCGACGGGTTCGGCGCGACGCCCGGGCCGAGGTGTCGCAGCCCGACCGCGCACCGACCGGCGCCACACCGGGCCCGGGGCCGGGGACCGCCGGTGGCGACGAGAGCGTCCCGCCGCGCCGCCGTCGGCGCCGCGCCGACGCCCCGGCAGACGGTTCCGCGCCCACGTGCACGACCCGGGCGGATCCGCAGCAGCAACCGGGACCGGAACGGCGACCGGACCGGGAGCCGGATCCGGAACCCGCACCGGAACCGGACGGGACCGGGGACACGGCCACCCCGGACGACGGCGACGCGGGCGGCGACCGGCCCGGCTCCCGGATGCCGGCCCCCCGCAGCCGGGCGATCCGGATCGCCGCCGCGGCCGCGGCCGTCCTCGTGCTCGTGACGACCGCGTTCGGGTTCGTCGGCCGCGGCACCGTGCACGACGGCGTGCGGACCGTCGCCGCGCTCGCGCCGGACGCCGACGCGATCCTCGACGCCGAACAGCAGGCGGGCGACCGGAACGTGCTGGTCCTCGGCGTGCAGGCCGACCGGGCGGGGGTACCGGAGTCGGCCCGGACCGACACCGCCGTCCTCGTCCACCAGCCCGCCGGCGAGGCCCAGGCCGTCACCCTGTCCGTCCCCGCGACCCTGGAGGTCTCCCGGCCGCCCTGCCCGCGCTGGGACCCGGCGACCGGCGAGTACGGCGAGACCGTCCCGGCCGAGTCCCGGACGGCGTTCGCGACCGCCTACGACGTCGGCGGGCCGGCGTGCAGCGTCGGCGTGGTGCAACAGCTCACCGGCATCCCGGTGAGCGCGTTCGTGGCGTTCGACCTGGCCGGCGCCCCGGACCTGATCGGGGCGGTCGGCGGGATCGAGGTCTGCACCGAGCGACCGGTGATCGACCCGGTGCTCGGCCCGGTCGTCGAGGGCTCCGGCACGGTCCCGCTGGACGGGCCGTCCGCCGTACGGTTCGCCTCCGCGGCCGGGGCCGAGGACAGCTCGCCCGCCAACCGCGTCCAACGCCAGCAGCGGGTGCTCGCCGGCGCCCTGGACGATGCGCTGTCCGCGCCGTCGCTGCTCACCCCGGGTGCGCCCGGCCGGGCCGCGGACGGGCTGTCCGCCGCGGTCGTCGCCGACAACGCCGACGCCGGGGAGATCCTCGCGCTGGCGTCGGGTCTCGGCCGGGCCGGCACCGCGGGGGACGGCAGCACCCCGGTCTTCCTGCCGGTCCCGGTGTCCGAGACGCCGAACACCCGTGGCCACCTGGAGCTGCAGCGCAGCGAGGCCCGGACGCTGTTCTCCGCCCTGCGCTCGCACGAACCGCTGCCGCCCGAGGCCACGGCACCGGCCGCGCGCTCGGCGCCCGCACCCGCCCCCGGCACCCGCGTGGACCTGGTCGACGCCAGCGGCGGGGCCGGCGTCGAGGAGATGGTCGAGACCCTGCGCACCCGGGGTTACGAGATCGGCACGATCACCGGCGGCCCGGCCGCCGACCGGACCGAGGTCCGCTACTCCCCCGAGCACACCGACGCCGCGGGCGGGCTCGTCGGCACCCTGCCCGGCGCCCGTCCCGCGCCGGACCCGGCCGGCACCGACCGGCTGGAACTCGTCGTCGGCTCCGGCGACCGGGCCCCGCTGCAGGCGGTCCCGGCGTCCGACGCCGACTGCTCCTGACCGGCGGTACCGCGCCGGGAGGACGCCGACGTCGCCGACCGTTCATGTCGGGTTCACCCGCCAGGGCTGCTCCCCGCCCGGGTCCGCTCTAGGCTCGGGGCATGCGCGACGACTACCAGGATCAGCTGGACGACCTCGCCTCCGGTCTGGCGGGGATGTGCGACGACGTCGCGCGCGCGATGGAGAACGCCACCCGGGCCCTGCTCGACGCCGACCTCCAGCTGGCCGAACAGATCATCTCCGAGGACGTCCGGATCGACGACGTCCGTGCCGACGCCGAGCACCGGGCGTTCGGCCTGCTCGCCCTGCAGGCCCCGGTCGCGACCGACCTCCGGGTCGTCGTCGCCGCGATCCACGGTGCCGGCGACCTCGAGCGCATGGGAGACCTCGCGCTGCACGTGGCGCAGGCCGCCCGGCGGCGGCACCCGCAGTCGGTGGTCCCCGAGGAGATCAAGCCGTACTTCGCCGAGATGGGCAAGGTCGGGGTGCAGCTCGCCGAGAAGGCGGGCCAGGTCATCCGCAGCCGGGACCTGGAGGCCGCGACCGAGCTCGAGGCCGACGACGACGCCATGGACGACCTGCACCAGCACATGTTCACCGTGCTGATGGACCGCAACTGGACGCACGGGGTGTCCGCCGCCGTCGACGTCGCGCTGCTCGCGCGGTTCTACGAGCGGTACGCCGACCACGCCGTCGCGGTGGCCCGGCGGATCGTCTACGTCGTCACCGGACAGATGCCCGGACCCCTCGCCGTGTGACGGCGACCGCTTGCCGTACCTGGTCACATACTCCGGGTAGCCCATCCGGACCGTGCCGCTGGTCCGTCGGCGAGCGGTGTCCGTATCGCGTTTGGGCCTGTGTACCGCAGGGCACTCCGCCGCCATGGAGCATGCGGGATGCGTCGTCACCGAGGTGGTCGGCTCCTCCGACGAGAGCGTCGAGGAGGCGATCCGGGACGGCATGGGCCGGGTCGGCCAGTCTCTCGAGTGGTTCGAGGTCACCGGTGTGCGGTCCACGGTGCTGGGTTCGGCCGAGCGCTTCCAGGTGGACCTGCGGATAGGGATCCGCCGGGCCGCCTAGGGTGTGTCTCCCAATGCGCGGAGCCAGGTGACGATCGCCTTCAGGACGGCGCCGCCGCGGAAGGTCAGGGCGAGCTTGTCGTAACGGGTGGCCAGCCCGCGCCACTGCTTGACGTGGCAGAACCCGCACTCGACGACGTTGCGGTTTCGGTAGTCGACCGGATCGAATGCGGGCGGTCGGCCACCGCGTGAGCCCCGTCGTTTGCGGTGTCCCTGCTGGTCAGAGGGCTCCGGAATGACAGCGATGATCCGGCGCTCGCGCAGGTGCCGGCGGATCGCGCGTGAGGAGTAGGCCTTGTCCGCGCGCACGCGTTCAGGCCGGGTCCGGGGTCGTCCCGGGCCCGGTCGGGCGATGCTCAGGCGCGCCATCAGGTGCGGAAACATTGGCGAGTCGCCGCCCTGGCCGGGGCCGAGGAGGACCACCAGCGGGCGGCCGTGCCCGTCAACGAGCTGGTGGATCTTCGTCGACAGCCCTCCGCGGGACCGTCCCAGCGCGTGATCTGCTGGTTCGGCGAGCAGATTCGTGTAGTTCGATCCGGCCCCCTGTGTCGCGCTTGAGGGTCGCGGCGTGCTGGTGGGCACGGATGATCGTGGAGTCCACGCTGACCGCCCACCCGAGCACCTCGGCGGCGTCGGCCTCGACCAGAAGAGCAGCCAGGATGTGGTCCCAGGTGCCGTCGCCGCTGTAGCGGCGGTGCCGCTTCCACAACGTCTGCCACGGCCCGAACTCGGCTGGGACGTCGCGCCAGGGAAGCCCGCACCGATACCGGTAGATGATCCCCTCGAGCACCCGGCGGTCATCGCGGAACGGGCACCCGCGACGACCCTCGGAAGAGGGCAACAGCGGCGCCAGACGGGCCCACTGGACATCAGTCAGGACAGCGGTACGCGGCACCGATCAAGCATCGCGCACCCCGCTCCGCCTATCTGGGAGACACGCCCTAGCGGAGGGACCCGTTCATCGATCGTTCACCGGTTCCGGGCCGAGACGGTGCCCGGTCGCGAACTAAGGTCGTCGGCATGCGCAGGGAGACGCTCGACGACAACCTCGAGCAGCTCCAGCTGATGCTCGACGAGATGGGCCCGCTGGTGTCGGCGGCGTTCGACCGCGCGTCCGACGCCGTCCTCAACGACCGCAGGCGGCTCGCCCAGCAGGTCGTGGCCCGCGACTCGGTGATCGACGGCTACCGCGCCGCGATCGAGCGCCTCGCCGTCGAGACCATGACGCTGCACGCGCCGATGGCGACCCCGTTGCGGGCCGTCGTCACCGCCCTGCGGTGCGCCCAGGCCCTGGAGCGGATGGGCGACCTGGCCCGGCACGTCGCGGAGCCGGTCGCCCGGGCCGGTGACCAACCGGTACTGCCGGAGCAGGCCCGGCCGCTGTTCACCGAGTACGGCGCTCGCGTCGGGGCGATGGGGGCCAAGGCCGTCGAGGTGCTGCGGACCCGCAACGTGCTGCTGGCCTGCGAGCTGGACACCGACGACGACGGCGTCGACGCCACCCACCGGCAGGTGTTCGAGCTGATGTTCGGCCCGGACTGGACGGCCGGCGTCCCGGCGGCGGTCGAGGTCGCGCTCCTGGCGCGGTTCCACGAGCGCTACGCCGACCACTGCGTCCACCTGGCGAAACACGTGATCTACGCGGTCACCGGCGGCACCCCGGACGAGATCCTGACCTGACCCGCAACGACGACGGCACCGGCCCCCGTGGGGTACCGGTGCCGCCCGCGTGCGGTGGGCCGGTTCAGCCGAACCGGCCGGACACGTAGTCCTCGGTCGCCTTCTGCCGCGGCTGGGAGAAGATCGTCTTGGTCTCGTCGATCTCCACGAGCTTGCCCGGCTTGCCGGTGCCCTCGATGTTGAAGAAGCCGGTGAAGTCGCTGACCCGCGCCGCCTGCTGCATGTTGTGGGTCACGATGACGATCGTGTAGTCGTTCTTCAGCTCGTTGATCAGATCCTCGATCGCGAGCGTGGAGATCGGGTCGAGCGCCGAGCACGGCTCGTCCATCAGCAGCACGTCCGGTCGCACGGCGATCGCCCGGGCGATGCACAGCCGCTGCTGCTGCCCGCCGGACAGGCCCGAGCCCGGCTTGTCGAGCCGGTCCTTGACCTCGTTCCACAGGTTGGCGCCGCGCAGCGAACGCTCGACGGTCTCGTCGAACTCGGCCTTGGACGCCTTGCGGTTGTTGAGCTTCATCCCGGCGATGACGTTGTCGTAGATCGACATCGTGGGGAACGGGTTCGGCCGCTGGAAGACCATCCCGATCTGGCGCCGCACACCGACCGGGTCGACGTTCGCGCCGTACAGGTCCTGGCCGTCGAGCTCCAGGCGCCCCTCGACCCGGGCACCGGGGATGTTCTCGTGCATCCGGTTGATCGACCGGAGGAACGTCGACTTGCCGCAGCCGGACGGCCCGATGAGTGCGGTGACCGTCTTCGGCTTGATCGTCATGTTGACGCCCTCGACGGCGAGGAACGACCCGTAGTAGATGTTCAGGTCCTTGGCTTCGACACTCTTGCCCATGTCCGGGTTCCTTATCGGGTCTTCGGGGCGTAGATGCGGGAGATCAGGCGCGCCACCACGTTCAGCACCATGACGATGAGCAGCAGTACGAGTGCCGCGGCCCAGGCCCGGTCGAGGAACGGCTCGCGCGGCACGCCCGGGACCGCATAGGAGTAGTAGGAGAACACCGGGAGCGTCGCCATCCGGCCGTCGAACGGGTTGAGGTTCACCCCGGTGGCGAGGCCGACGGTGACCAGCAGCGGCGCCGTCTCACCGATGACGCGGGCGATCGCCAGCGTGATGCCGGTGGCGATCCCGCCCGCGGTCGTCGGGATGACGACCTTGAGGATCGTCCGCCACTTCGGGACCCCGAGCGCGAAGGACGCCTCCCGCAGCTCGTTCGGGACGATCTTGAGCATCTCCTCGGTGGACCGCACCACGATCGGGATCATCAGCACGGTCAGCGCCACCGCGCCGACGAACCCGAACCGGACGCCCGGTCCGAGCAGCAGCGCGAACAGCGCGTAGGCGAAGAGGCCGGCGACGATGGACGGGATGCCCGTCATGACGTCGACGAAGAACGTGATCGACCGGGCGAGCCGGGAGTTGTTGCCGTACTCCACCAGGTACACGGCGGTGAGCACACCGACCGGGATGGACATCAGCGCGGCCAGCCCGGTGATGATCAGCGTGCCCTGGATGGCGTGCAGCGCACCGCCGCCCACCCCGACCACACCGCGCATCGAGTTGGTGAAGAACTGGGCGTCGAACCGGGCCCAGCCCTGGCTGACCACCGTCCACAGAACGGAGACCAGCGGCACCATCGCGAGCAGGAACGCGCTGGTCACCACGATGGTGACCAGGCGGTCGGCGGCCTTGCGCGCGCCCTCGACGATGCGCGACGCCAGATAGGTGGCGACGCCGTACCCCACGGCGGTGAGGAACACCCACAGCCCGATGCTGAACCCGATCGCCGCCACCAGACCGGCCATGACGACCGCGGTCGCGACCAGGATGCCCAACGGGGCCCAGCGCGGGAGGGTGCCCTTGCGCCGGAGGACGGCCGGCGTCGTGGAGGCGGGGGATTCGAGTCCGGTTCCCGTCACGGAGACCTCGGTGTCGGTGCGGTTGCGTTCGGTTCCGGTGGCCATCTCAGTTCGCTCCGGAGAATTCGCGGCGGCGCTCGACGATGTAGCGGGCGAGCATGTTCACCAGCAGGGTGATCACGAAGAGGACCAGGCCGGAGGCGATCAGCACGTTCACGGTGATGCCGGAGGCCTCCGGGAACTGCAGGGCGATGTTGGCCGCGATCGTGGCCGGGTTCTCCGAGCTGATCAGGTTGAACGTGACGGCGCCGGAGACCGAGAGGATCATCGCCACCGCCATCGTCTCGCCCAGGGCCCGGCCCAGGCCGAGCATCGCACCGGAGATGATCCCGGAGCGCCCGAACGGCAGGACCGCCAGCCGGATCATCTCCCAGCGCGTGGCGCCGAGGGCCAGTGCGGCCTCCTCGTGCAGCTTCGGCGCCTGCAGGAACACCTCACGGGTCACCGCCGTGATGATCGGGAGGATCATCACCGCCAGCACCAGCCCGACGACCAGCATGGTGCGACCGGTCGTCGACGGCGGTCCGGCGAAGAACGGGATCCAGCCGAGGTAGTCGGCGAACCAGGTGCTCAGCCCGACCGACAGGGGCGCCAGCGTCCACGCTCCCCACAGCCCGTACACGATCGAGGGAACGGCCGCCAGCAGGTCGACCACGTAGCTGAGCCCCTGCGCCAGCCGGCGCGGGGCGTAGTGGCTGATGAACAGCGCCACCGCGACCGCCAGCGGGGTCGCCACCAGCAGGGCGATCACCGCGCTCAGCAGCGTGCCGAAGATCAGCGGCGCGACGTAGACGACGATCCCGCCGGGCAGGTCGTCCTCGGACGCGACGAACGCGGGGAACGCCTCGATCAGCAGGAATGCGGCGACCCCGGCCAGGACGACCAGGATCAGGATCCCGGCACCCTTCGCGGAACCGGCGAAGATGCGATCGCCGAGCTGGGTGACCGGCCTCGCGGCCGGCTGCTCGGGCTTGGCTTCGGTGGTGGTCACAGTGGTCCCTGGAGGTGCGTGCGTGCGCTGGACAGGAGACGCCGGGGAGCCCCGGGTGATGATTCCATCATGAACACCACCCGGGGCTCCTGGCTAGATGACGCGCAACTCGATCAGCTGCCGGCCGCGATGCGGTCGATCACCGGGGTGATCTGGCCGCGCAGGGTCTCCGACAGCGGGGCGGAACCGGCGGCCTGGGCCGCGGCCTGCTGACCGGCGTCGCTGACCACGTAGTTCAGGAACGCCTTGGTCACGTCGGCCTGGGCCTGGTCCGGGTAGGTCGGGCAGGCCATCAGGTAGGAGACCAGCACGACCGGGTAGGCGCCGCCGGTCGCGGTGCGGTTGAGCTCGTAGGCGAACGAGGTGTCGCCCTGGCCCTCGACCCGCTGGGACTCCTCGAGGATCTTCGCGGCGGCCTCGGCGGTCGGCGCGACGTTGGTCTCGCCGAGCTTGACGTTGGCCTTGCCCAGCTCGCCGGCCTGCGAGGCGTCCGCGTAGCCGATGGTGCCGTTACCGGCGTTGACGGCGCCGACGACACCGGAGGTGCCCTGGGCCGCCTCGCCGCCCTGCACCGGCCAGTTGCCGTCGGCCTCGTCGGTCCACACGTCCGGCGCGGCCTTGTTCAGGAAGTCCGTCAGGTTCTCGGTGGTGCCCGACTCGTCGGAGCGGTGCACCGGGGTGACCGGGGACGCCGGGAGCTGTACGCCCGGGTTGTCCGCCGCGATCTTCGGGTCGTTCCAGGTCTTGATCTCGCCCTTGAAGATGCCGGCGATCGTCGCCGGAGCCAGGTTGAGCTCCTGGACGCCGTCGAGCTTGAAGACGATCGCGATCGGCGAGACGTAGTTCGGGATCTCGATGACCGAACCGCCGCAGCGCTCGCGCGCCTGCGTCAGCTGCTCGTCCTCCAGGTAGGCGTCCGAGCCGGCGAACTGCACGCCGCCCTCGATGAACTGGGTCCGGCCGCCGCCGGAACCGACCGGGTCGTAGTTGACCGTCGCGCCGGTGTTGGCCTCGCCGAAGCCGGCGATCCAGGACTGCATGGCCGCCTGCTGCGAGCTGGCGCCCGCACCGGCGATCGTGCCGCTGACACCGGAGCCCTCGGCGGCGTCGCCGCCCCCGCCCTCGTTGGCCGCGCCGCAACCCGCAACGAACAGCGCACAGGTCGTCGCGACACCGACGGCCGCCAGGCGCGCCCGGGGCGCGCGCCGCTTGGTCTTCACTGCAGGTTCCTCCGTGATCGGCTCGTGCCGCTCGGTACGACGGCGCCGGGGTGGCCGTCCGGCGAGGACGCTAGGAGCCGCCGTTGGACGCAGGGCCCACGGAAGATGAACGCAGCATGAACAGGGCCGCGGAACGGGTGGATCCACGTCACACGATCGGTCGGCCGTTCCCGGACTGCAACCGCTGCGTGACCGGTCGTCAACGGGCGTAGTTCACGTCCGCCGCGTGCACGGTGAACCCGAGTCGCTCGTAGACCCGCACCGCGGGGGCGTTGTCGGCCTCGACGTAGAGCAGCACCGTGTCGAGCCCGCGGTCGTGCAGGTGCCGCAGTCCGGCCGCGGTCAGCATCCCGCCGAGGCCCCGGCCGTGCGCCGCCGGATCGACACCGAGGACGTACACCTCCCCCATGGCCGGCTCGTCGCCGGTCGCGGGGTGGACCTTCGTCCAGTGGTAGCCGAGCAGCGTCCCGCCGGGGTCGGTGGCCAGCAGGAACCCGTCGGCGTCGAACCAGTCCTCGGCCTGCCGGGCGGCCAGCTCGCGGCCGGTCCACCCGCCCTGCTCGGGGTGCCAGTCGAAGGCCGCGTTGTTCACCCGGAGGAACTCCTCGTCGTCCCGGCCGGGGACGAAGGGGCGGACGGTGACACCGTCGGGCACGACGACCTCCGGCGGCGGGCCGGACGCGGTCCGCCGCATCTGCCACAGCACCCGGTCCCGCCGGTACCCGCGGGCCTCGGCGAGCGCACGGGCGGCGTCGAGGTCGCCGTGGGCCCACACGTGCGGGTCGGACGACAGCCCATCCAGCGCGGTGACCAGGGCCGATCCGATGCCGCGGCGGCGCTCGTCCGGGTGCACGACCAGTTCGGCGTACTCGCCGTCGAGCTGGGCGTATCCGGCGACCGGGCGGTCGTTCCCGGCGACCACGACGTGGCGCACGCCGTCGCGGGGTTCGGTCGCGCGCAGGGTGAGCAGGAACTGCTCGGAGAACGGGTCGATGCCGTCGGCGGACGCCGCGGCGGCGAGCAGGTCGTGCACCGCGGCGGTGGTGTCGGCGTCGGGTCGGGTGAGCACCTGCGGGTCCATCCCACCGAGCTTAGTTGTGGGGTGCGGCGGGGCGACGGGTCCGGAGCGTGATCCTCCTGGCCGGGTGCGGCGGGTCAGGCGGGCGACTTCCGGTCCTGGAGCAGGTGACATCCAGCGGTGATGCGAACCAGGGTGTAGAGCTCGCTCTCGAACGCGAAGTGCGCACCGGTGACCATGTCCAGGGCATTCATGCTGCGGATGCCGTTGCGGTTCTGCTGGAACAGCCCGTCCCTGCTGAATCCGTACTCACGCAGGACAGCGTCGATCTCCTGTTCGACGCGGGGCCATTCGGCGTCGGTGATCCCACCTTTGAACCTGGCCCTGGGGAGGCCGACAGTGAGGTGTTCTCAGTAGCGTGGTGATCATGTTGTGCGGTCGTATTCGGTGTGGAGTAACACGAGCGCGGCTGCGGTGATCGCGCCGGTGCGCCAGGGACAGAGGGTGACTCGCTGTAGCGTTGCGAAGGTGGTCTTGAGCAGGGCGTTTGCTCGTTCGGCGAGTGCTCGGGTGGCTGAGTGCAGGCTGTTGACGGTGCGCTGATCGACTGTTCGGCCGCCGGCGGGGATGGGTTTGATCGGCACGGTGAGTCGGTGGGCCTCACCTTCGTAGCCGAGATCGCCCAGCGCGGCGTGGTCATCATCGATCCAGTGATCGAGGTCTTCGAGCAGACCGGGGTGGGCTCGGGCACAGGTCACGTCGTGTTCGCGCCCGGGTCTTCCCGGGGATGTCCATAGCGGCCATCCATCCGGGGCGGACACGACCTGGACGTTCCCGCCGTGGCGGTGGTGTTTACCCGACCACCACAGGTCGACCCCCGCGGTGGGGCCGAGCGCGCGGCAGCGGTCGGTGGCGATCAGGGTGCCGTCCAGGTGAACGTGGGTGTGTCCGGCGAGGCGGGCGGCGAGCAGGGCACCGTGCAGCCCGGGTGCGGCGCTGGCGAGGACGTCGATGCCTTCGTGCAGGTAGCGATAGGTGGTCGCGGTACTGATCGCGTTGTCGCGGGCCAGGTGCCGGACCCGGGTGGCGTCGCAGAACCAGCGGATCACCAGCACTGCCTGGGCGAACGGGGTCAACGCCCGCCGCCGGGGGCGGGTACCGCGGCGACAGCGTTGAGCGGCCAGAAGCCGAGCCAGGTAGGCCACGGTGTGCTCCCCGATCGGGAGGACAGCGGTGTAGGTGACAGGATCGGACATGCGGGGCCTCGGAGAGTTCGTTGATCTTGGTCGACCAACTGCTCTACCGGGGCCCTGCCCCATGTCCTAGACATCTCCACTCCCTCGGCGTGTCGCAGCGGAACGACCACCACTACTGAGAACACCTCAGTGTGGGCGCCCTCGATGTCCTCGAAGCGACCGAAACCACAAGAATCCCGGGCGGGAGTGTCGGTGACCTCCCAGGTACGGGGGCCGACGACGGATTCGGTCGCGGCCCGGGTCCGCAGATCCATCTGCTGGTAGTAGATGGTGGCCTCTTCCAGGCTCATCCGGGCGTTCAGCTCGGCGCGGGGGTCGATGGTGGTCTCCTGTCCGATTCCGCAGGCGGCGCTCAACGCGCACAGCAGGGCGAGTGCGAGTGCGGTGCTGGTGTGTCGGCGAGGTCGCCGGGAGTCAGTCCGCATCGAAGGAGTCCTTCACTTGGGAGGCGAGAAGATCGCCGACCACGATCGGCGCCTCGATGACGCCAACCACGGGGTTGTTGCGTGCAAGGTCACCGAACCCGGTGTTGTCGCCCTGGATGCGTTCCTCGGGGAGGCCGGCCAGGGTCGCGGCGATGTTGCGCTGGCTGGTGCTGGGCGCACGTTAGAACGCGGCTGCGGGGCACCGAGGCCGATCGCGACAAGTGGGGAGGGAACGCCACGGGGCCCGCGCCCGGCGCGCTCATCACGCCGCGAACGAGTGGCACGCGATGCCGGCGCCGGTGCGGGAAGGTCTGACCCGGCTGCTGCGGGATCTGGATCTGCGGTTCTGCGCCGCCGACTTCGCGGTCGACCGTGAAGGCCGGTGGCACCATCTCGACCTCGATCCGGTCGGGCGGTGGGCTTGGGATCACCCGGCCCGCGACCACATCGCCGACGCTCTCGCCGCGGCGCTGACCCGGAAGGACCTCCATCGATGACCACCACGACCGCCGAGCGGCGCGCGGCCCTGGTCGACCGGCTCACCGCCGACGGCCACCTGCCCGACCCGGCGTGGCGGACGGCGTTCGCGCAGGTCCCGCGCCACCCGTTCGTTCCGTACTTCTTCACCCCGCACCGCGGCAGGCCCGGGTGGCGGCTGGTGGAGGGTGACGACGAGTGGCTCGACGCCGTGTACTCCGACGACGCGCTGGTGACCCAGCTCGACGGTGACGACGCGCTCGCCGACCGCGCCCGCGGTGGCGATCCGGTGGCCGGAGTACCGACGTCGTCGACGTCGTCGCCGGTGCTGATGGCCGCCATGCTCGACGCGCTGGAGGTGCAACCCGGACACCGGGTGTTCGAGGCGGCGACCGGCACCGGCTACAACGCCGCTCTCCTCGCCCACCGCCTGGGCGACGACCACGTGACCAGCGTCGAGGTCGACCTCGGCATCGCGGCACGAGCACGGACCGCGCTGCACGACCTGGGCTACAGGCCCACCATCCGGGCCGGGGACGCCACCATCGGCGCGCCGGAGCACGGGCCGTTCGACCGGCTCATCGCGACCGTCGCCGTCCCGACCGTCCCCGGGGCGTGGCTCGCCCAGACCCGGCCGGGCGCGGTGCTCGTGGTCGGTGCCCAGGGCCGGGTCCTCCGCCAGTTCGGCGGGTTCATGCCCACCCGCCGCTCCCCGGAGCCCGCGGCGCCAGTGATCCGCCCGGCGCTGCTCGACCAGGCCACCGTCACCGACGTCCCGGTCGAGGCGTTGGGCGGCGAGCACCCGGCCACGTTCTTCCTGTCCGTGCTCGCCCCGCCCTTCCGCACCCTCGGGTTCACCCCGAGCGACGGATCGACCGGGCTACAGACCTGGGGCCGCGGACTCGACGACTCCACATTCGTCCTGACCGAGGTCGACGGTGAACGACACGTCGCGGCCGACGGGGCGCTGTGGGACGAGCTGGAACACGCCTACCGGCTGTGGAGCACCTACGGCCGCCCCGACCGCACCCGGCTCGGGCTGGCCGTCTCCCCGACCGCCGATCACACGATCTGGCTCGACCACCCCGACCACGTCCTACGGCGTTGGGGCTGAACGGGCAGTGGCGCCGACCCTGCGGGACAGCCGGAGTAGATCTGTTCGCCCGCGGCGATCTCCTCGTACCCGGTGCGCGTCACCGCCGGCGCGACAGCGCCCCCGGCGGACCGGGACGGACCGCACCGGGCAACCGGCGACCGGCGGGCTCGGGATCCTCGTCGCCATCGGGATCCGGCGGTGCGGTGAGCCCACCGCGCGAGGGCCGGACGAACTTGTACCCGACGTTGCGGACGGTGCCGATCATCTGTTCGTGCTCGCCGCCGAGCTTCGCCCGCAACCGCCGGACGTGGACGTCGACGGTGCGGGTGCCGCCGAAGAAGTCGTAGCCCCAGACCTCCTGCAGCAGCTGGGCCCGGGTGAACACCCGGCCAGCGTGCTGGGCGAGGTACTTGAGCAGCTCGAACTCCTTGTAGGTGAGTTCGAGCAGCCGCCCCTTCAGCCGGGCGGAGTAGGTCGCCTCGTCGATGACCAGCTCACCGAGGACCAGCGCGCCACCACCGGCGGCGGCCTCCGCGCCGGGCCGGGACCGGAGCAGCCGCAGCCGGGCGTCGACCTCGGCCGGTCCGGTGTCGGGGAGCAGGATCTCGTCGACCACCCACTCGCCGGACACGGCGACCAGGCCACCCTCGTTGAGCACGGCGATCACCGGGACGTCGGTCCCCGTGCTGCCGAGCAGCCGGCAGAGGCTGCGGGCCGCCACCAGGTCGCTGCGCGCGTCGACGAGGACGGCGTCGTGCGGGCCGGCGTCGAGCAGGGCCGCCACCTCGGGGGCGGCGGTGCGCACGGTGTGCGGGAGCAGGGACAGAGCGGGCAACACGGTGGTCGTGTCCGGAGCCGTGGTCAGCAGGAGCAGTTCCATGGACTCCTCCTCTCGCGATACCGGGACGATACCGCCCCGTCATCCGCTGGTCAGCACGATCGCGACCGGCCTCACGCCATCGGTCTTGATCGGTACCGCGATCGATCGGGACCACGCCCACGGGGCCGCCCGCGTCCGCGGCCGCCCGGCTCACTACCGTTCAGGGGGTCGTCAACCCTGCGACCAGGAGGAACCACCGTGTCGTCGCCTGCTCCCCCGGCCCGCCGGGGCACCGACCGGCGCGCCACGGTGCGCCGGTCGATCGCCGCCGTCCTCGCCGTCGGGGCGGTGCTCGTGCTGGCCGACTTCGGGACGGCCGCCGCCGCGGAGTACGGGATCTCCCGCCAGATGCGCGACCGGCTGCAGCTGCCGGAGGACCCGTCGGTGCGGGTCCAGGGCTTCTCCTTCATCGCCCAGGCCGTCACCGGCCGCTACGACCAGGTCGACGTGTCGATGCAGCGGGTACCGATCGGGTCGATGCGCACGCCGGTGATCGGCGTGCGGATGTACGGGGTGCGGGCCCCGATCGCCGATCTCGTCGGCTCGGACGCGCGGTTCCGGGCCGCCGCGGCCCGCAGCAGCGTGCAGATCGGGCCGCTGGACGTCCGGCGGATGGTCGTCGCCCGGGGCGGCCCGGCCGCGACGGTGGAGCGGCTGACCGTCGAGCAGGTCGAGCCGGACACGATCGACGAGGCGGTCGTGGCCGGTGGCGATCCGACGCTGCGTGGCCTCGACCCGCGCACCGCGGCGCTGTTCGCCGCCGAGATGCCGGTCGACGGCGCCGAGACCCGGGTGGCCGTGCTCTCCGCGCTCGTCGTGTCCGACGGGGCGCTCCGGATCGTCCCGCGCGACGTGCGCGAGTACGGCACCGGCGAGCCGGTGCCCGCGACCGTGCGGGAGGCCCTGACCGACGCGCTCGCGATCGACCTGGACCCCGGCCCGCTGCCGCTCGGCGTCCCGGCGACGACGGCGTCGGTGCCGGGCCCCGACGTCCTGGAGATCTCCGGTTCGGTCCGGGACCTCGCCGTCGGCGACGGCGAGCCCTCCAGCGGTTCCACGAGCTGAGACACCGGCCCGGTGTGAGGCGATCGTCCGGGTGGAACGGCTACACGCACCTCGCCCGTTCGGCTACCCTCGGGCCCGTGAACTGGCCGCTGACCCGACGCCGCACGGTCGATCTGTGCCGTCTGGCCGGCTGCCTGTGTCTGGACTCCTGACCCGCGTGCCCTGACGGCCGCGGCGCCGGGCACACCGCCCGTGCCGGCCGTTCCCGACCCGGTTCACAGGAGTCCCTCCATGTCCGTCACGGACCTCGGTCCCGTGCACCTCGAGCCCCGGCTCGATCCGCGCGGGATCCGGTTCTCCGCCGGCGTCAGCGCCGCGGTCCTGGCGCTGGTCCTGCTGTCCGGCAGCGGCCTGCTCGCCACCGCACAGGCCGTCGTCCTGGCCGTCGGCGCGTTCGCCGGCATGCGGTTCGCGCCCTACGGCGTGCTGTACCGCCACCTGCTCGCGCCGCGCCTGGAGCCGGTCTCCGGCGGGGAGGACGCCGCCCCGGCCCGCTTCGCGCAGGCCGCCGGGCTGGTCGTCGCCACCGCCGGGGCGATCGGCTACCTCTCGGGGCTGACCACGCTCGGTGCCGTCGCCACGGCGTCGATGCTGGTGGTGGCCCTGCTCACCGCAGCGACCGGGTACTGCCCCGGCCGCGAGCTGTACGGGCTCCTCGCCCGCCTGCGCACCGGACCGGCCGGTGCGCACCTGACCGTCCACCACCGTCGACACCGATCGGGAGTACTACGAACATGAGCCGCGAGGACGTCCTCGTCACCGCCGACTGGGCGGAAGAGAACCTGGAGACCGACGGGGTGGTGTTCCTCGAGGTCGACGAGGACACCACCGCCTACGACGGGGGGCACCTCCCCGGTGCAGTGAAGATCAACTGGACCGAGGAGCTGCAGGACGCGGTCCGCCGCGACATCCCCACCAAGGAGCAGTTCGAGCAGCTGCTCTCGGCCAAGGGCGTGTCGAACGACGACAAGGTCGTGCTCTACGGCGGCAACAACAACTGGTTCGCCGCTTACGCCTACTGGGAGTTCAAGCTCTACGGCCACGACGACGTGGTGCTGCTCGACGGCGGCCGCAAGAAGTGGGAGCTCGACGGCCGGACCCTGACCACCGACGTCAAGGACCGGGCCGCGACCTCCTACACCGCCAAGGAGGCCGACAACTCGATCCGCGCGCTGCGCGACGAGGTCGTCGACGCGATCGACACCAAGAACCTGGTCGACGTCCGCTCGCCCGACGAGTTCTCCGGCAAGATCCTGGCCCCGGCCCACCTGCCGCATGAGCAGTCGCAGCGCCCGGGGCACATCCCGTCGGCGGTGAACATCCCGTGGTCGAAGGCGGCCAACGAGGACGGCACCTTCAAGTCCAACGAGGAGCTGGCCACGCTCTACGCCGAGGCCGGTTTCGACGAGGGCAAGGCGACCATCGCCTACTGCCGCATCGGCGAGCGCTCGAGCCACACCTGGGTGGTGCTGCGCGAGCTGCTGGGGCACACCGACGTCAAGAACTACGACGGCAGCTGGACCGAGTACGGCTCGCTGATCGGCGTGCCGATCGAGCTGGGGGCGAAGTAAGCATGTGTGGAGCACCTGACCAGTCCCTGACCCTGCCCGCGGGCACGGACCTCTCCAAGGAGACCGTGCTGGCGGGGCGCGTCGTGACCGGTGGCGAGCCGGTCGCCGGCGCGTTCGTCCGGCTGCTGGACGGCACCGGCGAGTTCACCGCGGAGGTCGTGTCCTCGGCCTCGGGTGACTTCCGGTTCTTCGCCGCCCCCGGTACCTGGACGGTCCGTGCGCTCTCGCGCTCGGGCAACGGCCAGGCCGAGCTCGTCGCCGACGGGCCGGGCCTGCACCAGGCGGAGATAGCCGTCGCCTGAGCTTGCGATGGCGCGAGACAACACCGTCGCCTGAGCTCGTTCCACCCCCCTACGACGAACGCCGTCCCGGTTGCCGGGGCGGCGTTCGTCGTGTCCGTGCGCCGGACGGCCGACGGCTCGTCCGGTGCGTAGACTCGCGCGCCGTGCACTGGTTCTCCACCGGGTTGTTGATCGCCCTCTCCGCGGGAACCGCCGTCTGGTCGGGCTGGCTCCTGCGGCGCCTGTTCGTCTTCGAGCCGGCCCCGGCCGTGACCGGCGGCCGAGCCGCCCCCGACCACGCCGACGGCGCAGACGGTGCCGAGGACGCCGACCGCGGCGCCGACGACCACGACGAGGAGCTCGCCCCGTGACCGATTCCCCCGACGACCAGCTGCAGACGACGATCACCGGGCCGGAGAACGCGGCTCCGGACTCGCCGCGGCGCAACCGTCCGCAGTGGGAGGACCTGCCCGTCGCCGACGACACGGCGAACCTCCGCCAGGGCCCCGACCTGCACGACTGGTGCCTGGGCGTGCTGCCGCTGGTCGGCGTGTGGCGGGGTGACGGCGAGCTGGTCGACCCGGCCACGAACGAGCCCCGCCCGTTCGGCCAGCAGCTCACCTTCGCCCACGACGGGCGCGCGTTCCTGACCGTCGAGTCCCGGACCTGGCTGCTGGGCCCCGACGGCGAGATCGGCGACCTGCTGGAGCGGGAGACCGGTTTCTGGCGGCCGCAGGAGGACGGTTCGCTGGAGGTCGTGCTCGCCGACAGCAGCGGCCTCGTGGAGATCCTCTACGGCCCCAAGGGCGACATGCGGTCCTGGCAGATCGAGTCCGACGCCGTCGCCCGGACGGCGACCGCCCGGGCCACCGTCGCCTCGAAGCGGCTCTACGGCCTGGTCAACCAGGGCGACCTGGCCTACGTCGACGAGCGTGCGGTCGACGGCGGCGGCCTGACGCCCTACATGTCGGCGGTACTGCGCCGCGTCGTGGGCTGAGCCCGGCACCGGCATGGACACCGGTATGGACACCGGTATGGACACCGTGGCCCGCCCGTGCGGGAACCGGGCGCTGCTCTTCGAGACCGGCTCCGCCGACGCGGTCGCGGCGATCGTGGCGGCCGTGCGCGCCGCAGACCTGCCCGAGGTGACCGAGCTGGTGCCCGCCGCCCGGACGGTGCTCGTCGAGGTGGCTCCCGGCTCCGGTCTCGACCGGGTCCGGGCCGCGGCGCGGACCGCCGACCCCGCGGCGGGCCGGGCCGGGACCGGGGTGCTGCACACGATCGGCGTCGACTACGACGGCGCGGACCTGCAGCTCGTCGCCGACACCGCCGGGATCGGGACCGACGAGGTGGTGGCGCTGCACTCCGGCGCCGAGTACACGGTGGACTTCTGCGGGTTCGCACCCGGCTTCGGCTACCTCTCCGGCCTGCCGGAGCCGCTGCGCCAGCCGCGGCTGGAGAGTTCCCGCACCGCCGTCCCGGCCGGCTCGGTCGGCGTCGCCGACGTCTACAGCTGCGTCTACCCGCGCCGCTCCCCCGGGGGCTGGCGGCTGATCGGGCGGACCGACGTCGTCCTCTTCGATCCGGCGGCCGAGCGACCCGCCCTGTTCACCCCGGGCGACCGGGTCCGGTTCGAGCCCCGGTGAGCGCGCTGCACGTGCTGCGGGCCGGACCGCAGGCGCTGGTGACCGACCGCGGTCGCCCGGGCAACGCCCATCTCGGGGTGCCGCCGTCGGGCGCGCTGGACGGCCCGGCCTACGAGCTGGCGAACCGGCTGGCCGGCAACGCCCCCGGTGCGGCCGCGCTGGAGCTGCTCGGCGGTGGCCTGCGGCTGCGGGCCCGCGGGAACCAGGTCGTCGCGGTGACCGGGGCGCCGGCTCCGGTACGGCTCGCCGGGCGCGCCGTCGGATCGCACACCGCGCTGTACCTGCCCGACGGCGCCGAGCTGGACGTGGGCGCGCCGGTCGGCGGGCTGCGGGTCTACCTCGCCGTCGCGGGCGGGCTCGATCTCCCGGCCGCGCTGGGCAGCCGCAGCACCGATCTGCTGTCCGGCCTGGGCCCGGCCCCGCTCTCCGACGGCGACGAGCTCGGCGTCGGCCCCCGGCCCCCGACGTTGCCAGCGTACGGGCCGGTCCCGTTCTCGCTGCCGGTCGGGCCGCTGCGGCTGCGGGTCCGGCTCGGGCCCCGGGCGGACTGGTTCGACGACCCCCGGTCCGCGCTGACCGGCCCGAGATGGACGGTCACCCCGGACGGCAACCGGATCGGCGTGCGGCTCGACGGACCGCCGCCGCGGCGGCACGCCGGCACCCGGGACCGGGAGCTTCCGAGCGAGGGGATGGTCACCGGCTCGGTGCAGGCACCGCCGGACGGGCCGCCCGTGGTGTTCCTCGCCGACCATCCGACGACCGGCGGCTACCCGGTGATCGCGGTCGTGGAGCCCGCGGACCTGCCGGGCCTGGCGCAGGCGGTGCCGGGGACCTCGGTGCGGTTCACCGTGCTGGGCTGATCAGCCGCTCTCGTCGGCGGCGTCCCCGGCGGCGCCGTCGTCGGCCCGCCCGTCCAGGATCGTCCGGACGTCCGTCGCCGGCATCCCCGACAGCCGGCCGATCTGGACCGGGTCGAGCCCGCAGTCGTGCAGGTGCCGGACGGCGCCGGCCAGCTCCGCGCGCCGCCGGCGCAGGACGTCGCCCAGCTGCTCGATCCGGTCCCGGGACGCGTCGAGGGTCTCCGTCGCGTCCACCGCCCGGCCGGGGTCGGCGAGCAGCACCCCGAGCAGCCGGTCGCGGGCGTCCGGGCCGGTCACCGGGGCCGGGCTCGGGGAGGGCACCACGGCGAGCGGCAGCTCCTGCTGGTCGCCACCGCAGGACCCGGCGTCGTCGAACCCGGTCCGGCGCAACCGGGCGCTGTGCACCGCCCGGGCGGCGAGTGCCTGCTGGACGGCCCGGGGCATCGGGTCCGTGGTCCCCGGGAAGGTGTCCCCGGTGCCGGTGGCCGCGACGACGTCGTCCGGGTCGGGCCGGCGGCCGGACGGGGCCGGCCCGGCGCTGGGCAGGTCCTCCATCGCGGGCAGGGTCCGTTCCGTCGACCAGGGCGGCAGCGGGGCGACCGCGAGATCGTCGGCCACGGTGGGGTCGTCGGGCCGGGATCCCGCATCGGCGGCGGGCCGGCCGGGCACGACGCCGGGCTGTTCCGGTGCGCCGGGGTGGGCGTCGTCGACGACCCGCAGGCGGGTTCCTGCACGGGTGGACCCGTCCGCGGCGGGGCTCCACTGCGCCGGTTCCTGCTCGGTACCGGGCACCGGTTGGTGCCCGGTACCGGCCCGCGTCGTGTCGGTGGTGTCCGGCGCCGCGTCCGGTCCCGTGGCTGCGGCGGTGTCCGCCCCGGTGCCCGCCGTGTCCGGGCCTGTGCCAGGTGCCGTGCCCGACGCGGTGGCCGCCGCCGTGGGCGGCACGGTGCGCGGCCGTGGATCCGGCGCTGTGTCCGGCCTGATGTCCGGCCCGGTGTCCGGCGCTGCGTCCGGGCCGGTGCCCGGCGCGGCGTCCCCGGACGCGGTGCGCCCCGGCGGGTACGGGAAGGGGACCGGGCGGCGGCCCGGCACCGGTGGCCACGGCGCGTCGGGAGCGGTGCGGGACACCGTGAACGCGTCCGGGCGCTCGTCCGACGGCGCCACGGCGCCGTCGTCCGGTGCTGTCGTGGTGTCAGCGGGCGACGGCCCGGCCGCGGCGTGCCGGCCGGTCGGGGCCGCCGGGACGGGCATCGGGACGGTGCTCTGCACGGCGGCGGGTTCCGGCACGGGGCCGGACGGGGTGCCGGGCGATCCCGCGTCCGCCGGGTTCCGGTCCGGCGGCGGCTGGTCCACGCCCCGGGCATCGCCGCGCTCCGCGACCGCGTCCGCGACCGTGCGGGGGCGGACCGGGGCCGGCGGGTCGGCCGGGCCGCCCGCCCGCTCACCCGTCCAGTCCTCGGCACACGGATGGGGGCCGGGCGTCGGCACCGGCGGTGCGACGGGCAGCGGAGCCGGCGCCGGGACCCGGCGGGCCCGCCAGACCCCCCACAGGACCAGGATCACGAGCACGCCCGCACCCAGCACCGCCGCAGCGGCGATGGGCGGGACCGTGAACGAGCCGAGCTGCATGGACCCGGACCCTATGCCGGTCGGGCCCCGCACGCGGGGAACCTCAGGGGCTGCGCGTCCCCGAGGACTGCTGCGCGGCGCTCGGCCGGGGCGCTCCCGAACCGTTGCCGCCACCCGAGCCGCCGGAGCGGCCGTTGGCGGGCCGTCCACCGGCCGGATCGGCGGGCTCGGACCCGCCGCTACGGCCACCCTGACCACTGCCACCCTGGTCGGATCCACCACGCGGCGACTGCGAGCCGTTCGGACCGGCGGGCCGGGCCGCGGCCGGGTTCGCCGTCGTCGGCGGGTCCACGGCGGGCGGCGACGCCGGGGATGGCGCCTTCGGATCCCCGGTCGACGGCTTCTGCGAACCATCCGACGGAGTGTCACCGGAACGGCGGACGACACCGACCGCCGTGGTCCGTTCGGGATCCTTGGTGGACGGACGGGACTGGTCCTGGCGGGGCACCGCCGACGTCGCGGGGTCGGGCGCCTGCGGCTCCGACGCCGGCCGGAACAGCTCCGCGGCCTCCGGCTCCTCGACCGGCGAGGGACGGACCGCGGTGGTGCGCTCGACGCCGTCGGCGGGCGGCGCGCCCGGGCCCGGCGACGGCCGGGGCCCCGGGGTCGGGGACGGCCGCGGACCCGGCCGCGGTCCGCCCTGGCCCTGCGGCCCGGGCTTCGGCGCGGGCGTGCCCTGCTGGCCGGGCGCCTGCCCGGCACCCTGGCCCGGCTGGCCCGGCTGGCCCGGCTGGCCCGGCTTCTGCTGAGCAGCGCCCGACTGACCCGGCTTCTGCTGAGCGGCCGCCGGCTGGCCCGGCTTCTGCTGGGCGGCGGCCGGCTGCCCCTGCTTCTGCTGGCCCGACGCCGCCTGGTCGGCCCCGCCCGAGGACGGGTCGTTCGGCCGCGCCGGAGCCGGTCCGCCGGAGCGCCCCGCACCCGCCGGGGTACCGGAACCGCCCTGGCCACGCGGCGGTCCGGGCACCGGCCGCGCCTGCGACCCGGAGTCGGCACGGCCCGGACGACCGGGCTCACCCCGGTCCTCGGCCCGTGCGACCGGTTGCTTCACGATCTCCGGCCCGCCGGAACGGGCGGCGTCCGGGGCCGAGCCCTCACGCGGACCCGGACGGGCCGGGGCGGGCTGCCCCGGAGCGCCGCCGGCGCGCTGGTCGGGCTGGCCCCCCGGGCCGGACGGGCGCGGGCCGGGCCGCGGCGGGCCGGCCGCGTCGCCGCGCGCGGCGGGAGCGGAGCCGTTGGTGCCGCTGGGCTGCTGCGGGGTGCCCGTGGGACGCCCCGCCGCACCGGGGCGTGGCTTCTGGCCGCTGTCCCCGCGGCGGGCCGCCTCGCCGTCCTCCGGACGGCCGGCCTGCGGAGCACCGTTGCGCGCGGCCTCGCCGCGCGCCGGGTCCTCCGGCCGGTCGGCGCCGGGTGCCGCACCGGCGCGGGCACCGGGACGGCCGTTCTCGGACTGGCCGCCGGGAGCTTCGCCGCGCAGCTCGTCGCGACGCCGGGTCAGCTCGGTGACCTCGGCGCGGAGCTTGTCGCCGTGCTCGCGGGCCCGGTCGGCGTCCGCACGGGCCCGTTCGACCTGCTTGCGTGCCTCGGTGGTGACGCGCTCGGCGTCCGCCTTCGCCTTGGCCCGGATCTCCTCGGCCTCCTCCTCCGCCTTCTGCAGGATCGCCTGCATGCGGTCGGAGAAGTCGTCGACGGCGCCGTGCCGTTCCGGCTCGCCGGGGCCGGGACGCGCACCGGGCCGCGGGCCCGGTCGCGACGGCGCACCGGGTGCCCCCGGCGTGGCGGCGAAACCACCGGGCGGGGACATCGGCATCGGCGGCGGCATCGGCCGGCTCCGCAACGCGTCGATGTCGGCCCGCATCCGCCCCATGACCCGCTGCAACTGGACCACGTGCTCGTCCACCTGCTTGCGGTCGTAGCCGCGGAGTACGACGTCGAACCGCGGGGAACCGCCCGGGCGGTCCGCCCCGTCTGCCGTCATCGCCTCTCCTCACAGGGTCGTCCGGCACTGCGCGGGGGCACCCGGCCGGGTACACCGACCGACGTCCCCCCGACCACAGGGTAGCCGCGCCCCGACCGCGACGGCGAACTCCACGGCACGGAGCGGTCACCCGGCGGCGTGGCAGGCTCCCGCCGCGGCCCGTTCCGTGGCACGATGCGCGGCTGCCGTGCGGGGGACGCGACGGGCCACCACCGCGCCGGTCGCAGCGCCTACCATCGGGTGGGTGGACTCCTCGCTGAAGGGCACGCTGCACGAGCGCGGGCTGCGGATGACCCCTCAACGACAACTGGTCCTGGACGCGGTCCGCGACCTGGGGCACGCCACGCCGGAGCAGGTGTGCACGCGGGTCCAGCAGACCGCACCGGCCGTCAACATCACCACCGTCTACCGCACGCTGGACCTGCTCGAGGAGCTCGGGGTCGTCCGGCACGCCCACCTCGGGCACGGCGCCCCGACCTACTCCGAGCACCAGCACCGGCACGTCCATCTGGTCTGCCACCGTTGCGGGCGGGTCGACGAGGCCCCCATCGAACTGCTGTCCGATGTGGCCGAACGCACGCTCGGCGACCTCGGCTTCCGGCTGGACGCCACGCACGTGGCGCTCTCGGGTACCTGCGCGGACTGCACCGGTCCCACCGATCGGGTGCGCGCACCGCAGAGCGCGGAGGGAGAACGATGACCGCATCCGGAACCGAACCGGCCACCGACCAGGCACCGGAGCCGGACGCCGCCGTCCCGGCCCACCACGGCGACCCGCCCGCCGAGCAGCGGGCGATGGCCCGCTCGGCCGCCGTCGTCGACCGGGGCCACCGCGACGTGCTGGTGGTGACCGGGTCCGAACGCCTGTCCTGGCTGCACCTGCTGCTCACCCAGCACGTGAGCGAGCTCCCGCCGGGGACCGGGACCGAGGCGCTGGTACTCGACATCCAGGGTCGTGTGCTGCACCACATGGGGGTCGCGGTGACCGCCGACGCGGTCCATCTCGACACCGAACCGGGTGACGGCGCCGCGCTGCTCGACTACCTGGGCAAGATGGTCTTCTGGTCCGACGTGTCGCCGCGGGACGCGACCGCCGAGCTGGCCGTGCTCACGGTGGTGGGGCCGGAGACCGCGCAGGTGCTCGGCGGCGCCGGGCTGCCGGTGCCCGACGCCCCGCACGGCGTCGTCGCGCTGCCGGGCGCCGGTTTCGTCCGCCGGACCCCCGGCCCCGGCCGGGACGCCGCGGACGTCGTCGTCCCCCGCGCGGAGGCCGAGGAGCACCGTGCGGCACTCGTCGCGGCCGGGGCGCGGGCCGCGGGCACGATCGCGTTCGAGGCGGCCAGGGTCGAGTCCCGGATCCCCCGGCTGCACCTCGACACCGACGACCGCACCATCCCGCACGAGGTCGGCTGGATCGGCTCGGCGGTGCACCTGACCAAGGGCTGCTACCGGGGCCAGGAGACGGTCGCCCGGGTCGCGAACCTGGGCCGCCCGCCGCGCCGGCTGGTCCTGCTGCACCTCGACGGCGGTGACGAGGAGCTGCCGCGGACCGGCGACCCGGTGCTCCGCGACGGCCGCGCCGTCGGCCGGGTGGGCACGATCGTGCAGCACCACGAGCTGGGCCCGGTCGCGCTGGCGCTGATGAAACGCTCCGTGCCGGTGGACGCCGAGCTGACCGCCGGTGCCGACGACCGGGTGTCGCCCGCCGCGATCGACCCGGACTCCTACGAGGCCGACCCGGAGCGCCCGCCACCCGGGCGGGCCGCCCGGGACCGCGCCGCGGGGCGCCCCGGCTGAGATCCGGGCCGCACCCGCCCCGGAGCACGGGCGGGCGGGTGGCCCCGGTGGCCCCTCGCACCCACACCTGTGACGACGGCGGTGCCGCGTCGCACATACCGGGGTGCGCAGGGTACGGTTGTAAGCACGACATTGATGAGACGAGAGGGGCCGCCGGGTCGTGTCAACTGACCGGGCCGCCCCTTCCCTGTTGTAAGGGGGACCTGCCATGGGGCGTGGACGAGCCAAGGCCAAGCAGACGAAGGTGGCCCGTGAGCTCAAGTACAGCTCCCCTTCTATGGATCTCGACGCCTTGCAGGCCGAGATCGGTAGCGTGACGGCGGTGACTACTGACAACCGCGATGACGACTACGGGGAGTACGACGACCTCGCCGCGAAGTACAACGACGAGGGCGACGACCCCCGTCGTTGAGCCACGCCCCGACGTCCGGGTGAGCCGGGGACGGTAGTCCCTGCCCCGCCCGGGCGCCGTGGTGTGCGCAGGGCCGGGTGGCCCGCTCGTCGATACGGGCGGCACGCCGGTCGTACCGGGCGGTTCCGCCCGGCCGACCGGATAGGGCAAGATCATGTCCACGACCCGGCCCGGGTCGCCGTCCCTGGTTCCGTCCCGTCCGAGGTGGTCACGACATGCGCGGCAACCTCTTCGCGGTCGCCGTGAACCTCGTCGTGCTCACGGTGCGGTCCGACCGGCTGCACGTCCTGCTCATCGAGCGGGGTGAACGGCCCTTCGCCGGTGCGTGGGCGTTGCCGGGTGGTTTCGTCCTGCCGGACGAGGACCTCGTGCACACGGCGAGCAGGCGGCTCGGCGAGGAGACCGGCTCCGACACCGGCCACGCCGTCGTGGGCCATCTGGAGCAGCTGGCGAGCTACGCGGCACCCGATCGCGATCCGCGGGGCCGGGTGCTGTCGGTCGGGTACCTCGCGTTCGTCCCGGACATGCCGGAGCCCACGCCCGGTGGCGGCGCCACCGCGTCGGCCTGGTGCCCGGTCGACGCCGTCGGCCCGCTGGCGTTCGACCACGAGCGGATCCTGTCCGACGGCGTCGAGCGGGCGAAGTCCAAACTGGAGTACACGACGCTCGCGGCGTCGTTCTGCCCGCCGGAGTTCACCGTCACCGATCTGCGCCGGGTCTACGAGGCCGTCTGGAGCACCTCGCTGGACCCCCGCAACTTCCAGCGCAAGGTCACCTCGACCGAGGGTTTCCTGGTCCCGACGGCGACGCTGGTGACCGGCGGCCGCGGCCGCCCGCCCCGGCTGTTCCGGCGCGGGGCGGCGACCGCCCTGCACCCGCCGATGCTGCGCGAGTCGCACCGGACGGGCGAGCGCGTGCAGCCGGTCGGCTGAGGGAGCCCGGCCGTACGCGCCGGGCGCCCGCTCAGAAGCGGGGGTGCTCCCCGCGCAGCAGCACCCGGGCGCCGAGCTCGCCGGAGTCGGCGCCCTCGACGTCACCGGTCCGGGCGACCTCGCCGAGGACCCAGGCCGGGACGTGCCGGGCGGTCAGCACGGCGAGCGCGCGGTCGACGTCCTCCGGGGGCAGCACCGCGACCATGCCGACGCCCATGTTGAACGTCTTCTCCATCTCGGCCCGGTCGACCCGGCCCCGGCTCTGGATCAGCTTGAAGATCGGGGCCGGCGTCCAGGAGCCGCGCTCGACGGTCGCCGCGAGCCCGTCCGGCAGCACCCGCTCCAGGTTCCGGGCGAGCCCACCGCCGGTGACGTGGGAGAACGTGCGCACGCCGGTCTCGGCCGTGATCGCCAGGCAGTCCTTGGCGTAGATCCGGGTCGGGACGAGCAGTTCCTCGCCGAGGGAGTGGTCGAACTCCTCGAGCTCGCCCTCCAGCGGCAGCCGCGCGATGTCGAGCAGGACGTGGCGGGCCAGCGAGTAGCCGTTGGAGTGCAGGCCGGAGGAGGCGAGCGCGACGAGCACGTCCCCCGGGCGGACCCGGTCCGGGCGCAGCATCTTCTCGGCGTCGACGATGCCGACTCCGGTGGCGGACAGGTCGTACCCGCCCTCCTCCATCAGGCCGGGGTGCTCGGCCGTCTCCCCGCCCAGCAGTGCGCAGCCCGCCTGCTGGCAGCCGTCGGCGATGCCGCGGACCAGCGTCGCGACCTGGTCCGGGACCAGCTTCCCGACGGCGATGTAGTCCTGCAGGAACAGCGGCTCGGCACCGCAGACGACGAGATCGTCGACGACCATCGCGACCAGGTCCTGGCCGATGGTGTCGTGCTTGTCCATCGCCTGCGCGATCGCGACCTTCGTCCCGACGCCGTCGGTGGAGGCGGCGAGCACCGGCTCGGAGTACTTGCCGAACTTCGCCGCGAACAGCCCGGCGAAACCGCCGATGCCACCCATGACCTCGGGCCGGGTGGCCTTCTCGGCGAACGGGCGGAACTGCTCGACGGCCCGTTCCCCCGCATCGATGTCCACCCCCGCCGATGCGTAGCTGGCAGGGCCGGACTCGGTCGAGGGCATGGGTCGGTTCTCCAGGGAAAGCAGGCGTGCGGACGGGGTCTTCTCGGGCGCAGAACGGCTCAGGGCCGGCTCAACGCCTCCCCCGCACCGTAGCCGACGGCCAACGGGCCCGGATCCGGGCGGGCGGGCGACGACACCGCGGCGCCGGAGGTTTCGGAGGGGATGTCCTCAAGGAGGTGCTTGCCGAGCTGCGCCTCCTCCGGGAGCGCGATCGGGTACTCGCCGTCGAAGCACGCGCAGCACAGCCGGGAGCGCGGCTGCTCGGAGGCGGCCACCATCTCCTCGACCGAGACGTAGCCCAGCGTGTCCGAGCCGATCGAGCGGCGGACACCCTCGGCGTCGGCACCGTTCGCGATCAGCTCGGCCCGGCTGGCGAAGTCGATCCCGTAGAAGCACGGCCAGCGGACCGGCGGGGACGCGATGCGCACGTGCACCTCCAGGGCACCGGCCTCGCGGAGCATCCGGACCAGCGCCCGCTGGGTGTTGCCGCGCACGATCGAGTCGTCGACGACGACCAGGCGCTTGCCCCGGATGACGTTGCGCAACGGGTTCAGCTTCAGCCGGATGCCGAGCTGGCGGATCGTCTGGCTGGGCTGGATGAAAGTGCGGCCGACGTAGGCGTTCTTCACCAGGCCCTGGCCGTAGGGGATGCCGGAGCCCTGGGCGTACCCGATCGCGGCCGGGGTGCCGGACTCCGGGACCGGGATGACCAGGTCGGCGTCGACCGGGTGCTCCTCGGCCAGCCGCCGGCCGATCTCGACCCGGGTGTCGTAGACCGAGCGGCCGGCGATGTGGGTGTCCGGCCGGGCCAGGTAGACGTACTCGAACACGCAGCCCTTGGGCTCCGGGGCGGCGAAGCGCTGGCTGCGGATGCCGTCGGCGTCGATCGCGATGAGCTCGCCGGGCTCCACCTCGCGGACGAACGAGGCCCCGACGATGTCCAGCGCCGCGGTCTCCGAGGCCACCACCCAGCCGCGTTCGAGCCGCCCGAGCACCAGCGGGCGCACCCCGTGCGAGTCCCGTGCGGCGTACAGCGTCGTCTCGTCGGCGAAGGTCAGCGAGAACGCGCCGCGCAGCCGGGGCAGCAGCCGCATCGCGGCCTCGTACACGCCGAGGTCCGCGGCGCCGGCCGCCAGCAGCTCGGTGACGAGATCGGAGTCGGTGGTCGCGCGCAGCCCGGGCCGGGTGCGGTTCTCCAGCTTCGAGACGTCGTCGCGCAGCTGGGCGGTGTTGACGAGGTTGCCGTTGTGGCCCAGTGCCAGCCCGGACCCGGTGGCGGTCGTCCGGAAGGTCGGCTGGGCGTTCTCCCAGGTCGTGGCCCCGGTGGTGGAGTAGCGGCAGTGCCCGACGGCGAGGCTGCCGCGCAACGACGACAGGGTCTGCTCGTCGAACACCTGGCTGACCAGGCCGAGATCCTTGAACACGACCATGCGCTTGCCGTCGGAGACGGCGATCCCGGCGGCCTCCTGGCCGCGGTGCTGCAGCGCGTAGAGCCCGTAGTAGGTCATCTTCGCGACGTCCTCGCCCGGCGCCCAGACGCCGAAGACCCCGCACTCCTCACGGGGTGCGGGGTCGTCGTCGAGGAGCGCATCGGGTGCGTCACATCGTGCGGTGGTGGCAGGGCTGACGGTGGTGTCCCGAGCGGAACTCAACGCGGCGCTCCTCGACTGGCGTACCGGACCAGGGGTGATCGTACGCGCGCACCACCGCGTCGACCCAGGTCTTCGGACGGACGTCACCCCACGTTGCGCTGTGCATCCGGGTGGTCACACCGTGCCGCGCTCAGCGCAGCGGCAACAGGTCCGCGACCTCCGCGGCCCGGGAGCCGGACGCCTGCAGCGCGCCGGACCCCACGGCGTCGGCCCAGGCCAGCTCCCCGATCGCCAGCCCGATCCAGGTCCGCGGGTCGGTCTCGACGACGTTCGGCGGGGTGCCCCGGGTGTGCCGGGGCCCGTCGATGCACTGCACCGCGCCGAACGGCGGCACCCGGACCTCGACGCTGTGCCCCGGCGCGCGGCGGGTCAGCTCCTGCAGCCACTCCCGGACCGCGGCCTTGCGCACCGCCCGGTCCGGCTGCGGGCCACCACGGACCCAGCCGATCAGGACGTCCCCGCCGAGTTCCGCGCCCGCATCCGGGGCGGCGCCCACGCCGGGGGTCGACCGCTCGCCGGGGGCCGCGCCCTCGCCCGGGGGCACGCCCTCGGCCGGGGTCACACCGAGACCGGCCCGAACCGGGCCGGCAGCGTGCCCTCCCACGCACCGCGCAGCTCGTCGATCTCCAGCTCACCGGCGGCGTCGCCGAACCGCAGCGCCGATCCGCCGGTGGTGCCGATCCGGACCGCCGGGACGCCGGCCGCGGCCGCCCGCTCCAGGAACGCCGCGGCGTCGGCGACGGTCACCAGCACCCGGCCGGCGGACTCGGCGAACAGCGCGGTGAACGTGTCGTCGTGCACCACCGCCAGGTCGATCGTCGCGCCCCGGCCACCGGCCAGTACCGCCTCGACCAGCGCGTGCCCGAGCCCGCCGTCGGAGAGGTCGTGGCTGCCGGTCAGCACCCGGTCGGACGCGGCCGCGGCGAGCAGCCCGGCCAGGCGCCGCTCGTGCTCCAGGTCGACGGTCGGCGGGGTGCCGCCGAGGTGGCCGTGCACCTCGTGTGCCCACTCCGAACCGCCGAACTCCTCGGCCGTGCGCCCCAGCAGGATCACCGCCTCGTCGTCGGCACCGGCGAACCCGGAGGGCACCGCGGTGGTGACGTCGTCGATCACGCCGAGCACGCCGACGACCGGGGTCGGCAGGATCGCGGTGCTGCCGGTCTGGTTGTAGAAGCTCACGTTGCCGCCGGTCACCGGGGTGCCCAGGACCGCGCAGCCGTCGGCGAGGCCGCGCACCGCCTGCTGGAACTGCCACATGACGTGCGGGTCCTCCGGCGAGCCGAAGTTCAGGCAGTCGGTGACGGCCAGCGGCACCGCACCCGAGGTGGCGACGTTGCGGTAGGCCTCGGCCAGCGCCAGCTGGGCGCCGGTGTACGGGTCGAGCGCGACGAACCGGGCGTTGCAGTCGGTGGCGACCGAGATCCCGCGGCCGGTCTGCTCGTCCACCTGGACCACACCGGCGTCCGCACCGTGCGCGGCGACCGTGTTGCCCCGGACGTAGCGGTCGTACTGCTCGGTCACCCAGGACCTCGACGACAGGTTCGGCGCCGCCGCCATCCGCAGCAGCTCGGCCCGCAGCTCCGAGGGCGTCTCCGGCCGGGGCAGGGTCGACGGGTCGTCGGCGTTCAGCGCGTCCTGGGCGGCGTCGTCGCGGGCCACCGGGCGCTCGTAGACCGGGCCCTCGTGGGCGACGGTGCGCGGCGGGACGTCGACCACGGTCTCGCCGCCGGAGGTGATGACGAGCCGGTCGCCGTCGGTGACCTCGCCGATCACCGTGGCGATCGTGTCCCACTTGCGGCAGACGGCCAGGAACGCCTCGACGTTCTCCGGCGTCACGACCGCGCACATCCGCTCCTGGGACTCCGAGGAGAGGATCTCGGCGGCGGTCATGCCGGTGGCGCGCAGCGGGACGGTGTCGAGGTCGACGTACATGCCGCCGTCACCGGCGGAGGCCAGCTCCGAGGTCGCGCAGGACAGTCCGGCACCGCCGAGGTCCTGGATGCCGACGACCAGCCCGGCCGCGAACAGCTCCAGGCAGCACTCGATCAGGACCTTCTCCGTGAACGGGTCCCCGACCTGCACCGACGGCAGCTTCTTGCGCCCGCCGCCGGCCGAGGAGGCGTCGAACGTCTCCGAGGCCAGCACGGAGACCCCGCCGATGCCGTCGAGACCGGTCGTCGCCCCGAACAGGATGATCTTGTTGCCGGTGCCCGACGCGAACGCCAGGTGCAGGTCCTCGGTCTTGAGCGCACCCACACAGAGCGCGTTGACCAGCGGGTTCCCCGCGTACGACGGGTCGAAGACGACCTCGCCCGCGACGTTCGGCAGGCCGAGGCAGTTGCCGTAGCCACCGACCCCGGCGACGATGCCGGGCAGCACCCTGGTGGTGTCGTCGGCGTCGAGCGGGCCGAACCGCAGCGGGTCGCCGACCGCGATCGGGCGGGCGCCCATCGCCATGATGTCCCGGACGATGCCGCCGACACCGGTCGCGGCGCCCTGGTAGGGCTCCACGTATGACGGGTGGTTGTGCGACTCGACCTTGAAGGTCACCGCCCAGCCGTCGCCGATGCTCACCACACCGGCGTTCTCGCCGATCCCCGCGAGCATGCTCGCGCGCATCTCGTCGGTCGTGGTCTCACCGAAGTAGCGCAGGTGCACCTTCGACGACTTGTACGAGCAGTGCTCGCTCCACATGACCGAGTACATGGCCAGCTCGGCGTCGGTGGGCCGGCGGCCGAGGATGTCCCGGATGCGGGCGTACTCGTCGTCCTTCAGCCCGAGCTCACGGTAGGGCTGCGGCTGGTCCGGTGTCGCCTCGGCCTGCTTGACGGAATCGACGGACACCTGGGCGGCGGGATTCGTCACGGCGCCAGGGTAGTCGGCGGCCCACGGGCGCCGCCGACCACCGTGCGCCGGTCAGCCGGCGACCGCGGTCCGCAGCACCGAGGTGAACAGACCGAGACCGTCCGACGACGGTCCGGTCAGGGCGCTCGTCGCGTGCTCCGGGTGCGGCATGAGCCCCACGACGGTGCCGGTCGCGTTGGTGATCCCGGCGATGTCGCGGGACGCGCCGTTCGGGGCGCCACCCCGGTAGCGGAACACCACCCGGCCCTCGCCCTCCAGCTCGTCGAGGGTGGCCGCGTCGGCGACGTAGCGGCCCTCCTGCGACTTCAGCGGGATCAGCAGGGTGTCCCCGTCGGTGTAGTCGCCGGTCCAGGCGGTCCGCGTGTTCGCCACGGTCAGCCCGACGTCGCGGCACACGAAGTGCATCCCAGCGTTCGCGACGAGCGCGCCGGGCAGCAGGTGCGCCTCGCAGAGGATCTGGAAGCCGTTGCAGATGCCGAGCACCGGGAGGCCGCGCCCGGCGGCCTCGACGACCTCGGTCATGATCGGGGCGAGCGAGGCGATCGCGCCCGCCCGCAGGTAGTCGCCGTAGGAGAACCCGCCCGGCACGACGACCGCGTCGACCCCGCGCAGGTCGTGGTCCCCGTGCCACAGCGGGACGGCCTCGGCACCGGCGCGCCGGACGGCGCGGGCGGCGTCGACGTCGTCGAGGGTCCCGGGGAAGGTGATCACACCGACGCGACCGGTCGCACCGCTCACAGCCGGGTCACCGTCCAGTCCTCGATCACCGGGTTCGCCAGCAACGAGCCGGCGAGCCGGTGCAGGGTCTCGTCGTCGATCGCGTCGTCGACGTCGAGCTCGAAGTGCTTGCCCTGCCGCACGCCGCTCACCCCGGACACGCCGATCCGGCCCAGCGCCCGGGTCACGGCCTGACCCTGAACGTCGAGGATCTCGGGCTTGGGCATCACGTCCACCACCACTCTGGCCACGCCGCCAGCCTAGAGGTTCGCTCCACGCGGATCGCTGCGCCCACGGTGAACAGGGCTGACACCACGGCGCCCGGGCCGCAGGATCGGCCCATGCGCATCCTCGTCCTGGGTGGAACGATCTTCCTGTCCCGTGCCGTCGCCACCGCCGCACTCGCCGCCGGGCACGACGTGACCTGCGTGTCCCGCGGGGTCTCCGGCTCCGCCCCGGCCGGGGCACGGGTGCTCCGGGCGGACCGTTCGGTGCCCGGCGAGCTGGCCGCGGCACTGGCCGGGGAGTCGTTCGACGCCGTCGTCGACGTCGCGACGATGTCCGCCCCGTGGGTCGCCGACGCGCTCGACGCGGTCGGGGACCGGGCCGGGCACTGGACGTTCGTCTCCTCGATCAACGCCTACGCCGACCTGTCCGAGCGCGGCGGCACCGCCCGGTCGGCCACGCTGCCGCCGCTGCTGGAGGAGCCGGACCGGGCCCGGCAGCACACCGACCCGGACCTCTACGGGGCGGCCAAGACCGGCAGCGAGCAGCTGGTCCGGGAACGACTCGGCGAGAAGGCGCTCGTGGTGCGCGGCGGCCTCATGGTCGGGCCGGGCGACCTCTCCGACCGGTTCGGGTACTGGGCGGCCCGGTTCTCCCGCGGCGGCCGGGCCGTCGTCCCGGACGTTCCGGAACAGCCCATACAGGTCGTCGACGTCCGCGACCTCGCCGGGTGGATCGTCCGGTGCGCGGAGTCCGGAACCACCGGGACCTTCGACGGGACCGGGCCCCGGTCCACCCTCGACCGGATCCTGCGCGAGGTGGCGGCCGCCGTCGGGACGCCGGACCTCGAACTGGTCCGGGTGCCGGTGCCGGTGCTGCAGGCCGCCGGGGTGTCGATCTGGTCCGGGCCGCGGTCGCTGCCACTGTGGCTGCCGGAGGAGCTGTGGGGGATGGCGGACCGGGACGTGACCGCCACCCTCGACGCGGGCCTGCAGGCCCGGCCGCTCGGCGAGACCGCGGACGCCGCGCTGGACCGGGAGCGCGAGCTGGGCCTCGATCGCACCCGCACGGCCGGGCTGAGCAGCACCGACGAGGAGGCGGTCCTCCGGGCGCACGCGGGCTGACCCGGGCTACCCGACCACCCGGCGCAGCTCGGCGGCGAACTCGTCCGGGGCGCCGGCCCAGCCGAACTCACCGTCGGCGAACCCGCCGTGGTGGCTCGGGAACACCGCCGCCTCCTGCCCGAGCAGGGCCGCGACGCCGCGTGCGGCCCGGGCCGTGACGGTGTCCCCGCTCTCCACCCCCGCCGCGAGGACGATCCGGGTGCCGGCGGCGGCGAGCGCGACCGGGTCGGGGACGTACTCGATGACCGCCGTGGAGCAGCCGGACAGCAGCGGGTCGTCGCGGCTGCCGTCGTCGTCGGTGGGGAGGCCGAACGCGGCCGGGTCGGCGGGCCCGGCCGTGACGTAGTCCGCGGTGAACTCCCCGCTCCAGGAGGTGTACCGGATGAACTCGGCCATCCCCGCGCCGAAGCCGCCCTCGGTGTAGGCCCGTTCCGCCTGGGCCCAGCCGCGCCGGGCGGCGTCGGCGTCGGGCAGCACGGCGATCGCCGGGGGCTCGTGCGCCACCAGCACCGCGACGTCGCCGGGGTGCGTGGCGACCAGGGCGAGTGCCGTCACCGCGCCGCCGCTGCTGGCGAACACGTCCACCGGGCCACCGATCGCGGTGATCAGTGCGTGCACGTCCGCGGCCAGGGTCGGCGGGTCGTAGTCGGCGCGGCCGTCGCGCCGGGTGCTGCGGCCCAGGCCGCGCGGGTCGTAGGCGACGACGCGGCGGTCGGGCAGGCGTGCGGCGAGCGCGCGGAACCCGGTGGCGTCCATCGGCTGGCCGACGGCGACCAGCGTCCGCCGGCCCGGTTCCGGATCGGGTCCGTGCACGTCGTAGACGATGTCGGCGTCGGGCAGGTGCAGTGTGTGCGTGTCCACACCCATCAGGACCGGCCGTGGGCGCCGAACTCATCGGTCGCGACGCGCCGGGCCCCGCCGGTCCGCACGACCGGGGCCGGAACGGGGATGCTGGGCCCATGCACCTGACGCACTACGGCCACGCCTGCGTCCTGGTCGACACCGGAGCCGCCCGGCTGCTGTTCGACCCGGGCGCGTTCTCCGCGGGCTTCGAGTCGCTCGACGGTCTCGACGCGATCCTCGTCACCCACCAGCACGCCGACCACGTCGTCGCCGGGACGCTGCAGGACCTGCTGCGCCGCAACCCGGACGCGGCCCTGGTCACCGACGGGCAGACCGCAGGGCAGCTCGACGGCATCGACGCCAGGACCGCCGCCCCCGGTGACCGGCTGACGCTCGGCGGGGCCGAGGTCGCCGTCGTCGGGACCGGGGACCACGCCGAGATCCACTCCGCCATCCCGATCGTCGCGAACAACGGCTACCTGGTCGACGGCGCGCTGCTGCACCCCGGCGACGCCTACGTCCCGCCCGGCGTCGACGACCTCACGACGCTGCTGCTGCCGACCGGCGCGCCCTGGCTGAAGATCTCCGAGGCCGTCGACTACCTGCGCACGGTGGCGCCCCGGACGGTGGTGCCGATCCACGAGCAGACCCTGGCCGACCCGGCGATGCACTACCGGTTCTTCGAGAACCTGCGCCCGGACGCCACGACGATGCTGGTCCCGGACCGGGGCGTGGCGGTCGGTCTCTGATGGGCATGCGGTGGGAGCAGGCCGTGGTCGACGCCCGCGATCCGGTACGCCTGGGCCGCTGGTGGGCCGAGGCGCTGGACTGGGTGGTGGTCAACCCGTCGCGGGACGAGTTCGAGATCCAGCCGGCCGAGGGCGTCACCCCCGGGCTGATCTTCGTCTCGGTGCAGGAGGGCAAGCGGACGAAGAACCGGATGCACATCGACCTGCGTCCGGACGGGGTCCGGGACTCCGAGGTCGCCCGGCTGCTGATGCTGGGGGCGACCCGGGTCAACGTCGGGCAGCACAGCGACGAGCCGTGGACCGTCCTCGCCGATCCGGAGGGGAACGAGTTCTGCGTCCTGGGTGAGCTGCGGAGCTGACCGCGCCCCGGCGCCTCCCGGTTCCCGGGCGCGGGGTTCCTCGGCTCCGCTCGGCTTCTCGGCCCGCACGGGCTCGTCGGCTCGCACGGGTTTCCGGGCACCGCACGGAGTCGGCACCGCGTCGGGTCGCGGCGCCGCACGGAATCATCGGCGCCGCACGCGGTCGTCGAGCCCGCACCGGGCCCGGCCCCGTGCGGATCCGGGGACTGCGTGCGAGGCCGTGCGGACGGGCGCCCGCACGATCGGCGACTGCACCCCGGGGGCACCGGAGGACCCGTCGCGTCCGGACGGGTCAGAGGCGCACCGGCGGTGGCGCAGCCATCGCGGGCGGCCGCCCCGCGCCGGGGCACGGGGACCGGGCCGAGGCACCCGTGCCGAGATGCACAGGAAGGGGCGCCGGAGCGTCTCTCGGCCCGCTGACGTGCATCTCGGCGCGGGTATCGGCGCCCGGGGGCGCTGCCTGGTCCGGGAACGGGCCGCTACCCGCCGAGTGGCACACGGTGAGCCCTGCAGCCAAGTAACGGGACAGGTGGCGTGCCGTTCGACCGGCTCGTACCCGGAGACCGGGCCGGGGCGGGGCCGGCCCCGGTGAGTGGTGGTCGGCGAGCCGCCCGTGCTGAGGACGCCCGGGCGGGCCGGCCCCCGGGGTGTCCCGGACTGGACTCACCGCCGGGTCCGGTGAATCCACGGCCTCCGGAAGAGGACCCGCGAGAGTTCACTGCGTCGGCCCGTCTGCTCGCCCCGCCCCGACACCGACGTGGCGACGACGGACCGTGGCCGCCACGGAACGGACCGCGCTTCGACGGTGCAGGCCCCGCATCAGCGCTTCGGCCGCGCGAAGCCCTGCCCCGTAGAGGACCGTGGATCGCCTGCGGGACGACGGGTGCGCCGGACCGGTGGACTCGTGCGCGCGGTTCGCGGTCCCGGGTGGTGTGCACCGCTGTCACAGGGACCGGTTACACGTCCGGGAGGCGTCGGGCGCAAACCGACTCCGGCGATCGGTACCCCGTCGTGAGCGCGTACCGCGCGGCGGTCGCCACCTGCGCGAGCCGCGCCAGGGTGTCCGGGTCGGAGAACTGCAGGCGTAACGCACTCCCGGTGTGCACGAGGGCAGAGCCGATCTCGATCTCGATCATCTGCTCGACCGGGAGCAGGTCGTACGACACGCCCGTACCCGGCTCGACCTCGACGTAGGCATCCACCTTCATCACGAACCCTCCGCCTGTTCACCGGCGATCATGGAGCGTCGCGATGCAGATGACTCGTCGGCTTCAGCGGTTGCCACAAGAGGGATCCTGCACCACTGCGCGGGCAGGTGCGAGAAATTTTAGAACTTCTCAGAGAACTTCCACCTGTATGGCCGATATTCTCCTCGTCGGGCTCGCGCTTCCATGGAACCGGCCGATGCCGGCCGAGCAGCAGAACGCCGACCGTGGGAGACCGCTATGACGACGATCCGATTCCTGGGCACCACCTCGACCGGTGGCAGTTGCCCGACCGCGTACGAGACCGAGACCGAGTACCTGATCCAGGGCTCGATCGTCACCGATCCCGACGTCCTGGCCCAGGTCGCCGCCCGCGGTATCGGTATCCCCGATCACGAGACCGTCGTGGCGATACCGAAGGCACTGGCGACCTTCCTCCCCCGGGTCGCCGAGTGACGCGGTGGGTCGAGCCCGGCCCGGACTTCGCCGGGCTGTTCGCCACCTTCCGGCGTTCGGCCTGGCGGTTGGAGACCTACCCCGCCTACGAGGTGGACGAGGAGATCGAGCCGTTCCGGCGCTTCGCCGAGTCCGGTGAAGTAGACGTGTCCTACCTCTCCGAATGGCTGATCGGCGTCGAGAACGCCACCGTCGCCGGCCGGCGCTTCGAACGGGTTCGGGTGCTCGCCGACCCACCGACGCCGTACCAGGATTTCGAGATGGCTGTCGCTGCCCACAATGCGGCGGCCGGAGAGGACATCCGCAGCCTGACCACAGAGCAGGCGAGCTCGCTCGGACTGCCGCAACGGTACGACTTCTGGATCTTCGACGACGCCCGGATCGCGATCCTGCACTTCTCACCGGCGGGCCGTCTCCTCACCACCGAGGTGCGTGACGACCCCGATACCCTCGCCCGACACCTCGCCTGGAAGAACAGCGCCTGGCAACACGCCGAGCCGAGTCCACCGAGTTGACGACACCCCGACCGAGGAGCCCGTGACCGACATCGACCGTCGCCGCGTCGAGGTCGGCGGCCGCCTCCGTGCGCTGCGGGACGAGAGCGAACTCTCCGGGCGGCAACTCGCCGACCGACTCGAATGGCCGACCTCGAAGATCTCGAAGCTGGAGACCGGCCGGCAGATCGCAGGCGACTCCGACGTCATCGCGTGGTGCGCTGCCACGGGTGCATCGGAGTCGGTTGCGGCCGAGCTGATCGAGACGTTGGTAGATCTCCGGGTCGAGTACGCGTCGTGGCGTCGCACCCTGGCGAGCGGCGGCTATCGCAACCGTCAGCGGCGAGCCGCCACCGACGAGCAGGATGCCGCCCGGATCCGCGCGGTCGACTTCGGCGTCGTGCCCGGCCTCGTGCAGATCCCCGACTACGCCCGGCATGTCTTCGCTCTGCACGCCGACCTGCACGGACTCGACCTCGACGTCGACTCTGCCGTGGTCGCGCGGATGACTCGGCAGAATCTCCTGTACGACACCACCAGGACGATCGAGATCCTCGTGGCCGAGGCCGCCCTGCGGTACCCGGTCGCCCCGCCCGAGATCATGGCGGCCCAGCTCGACCGGCTGACCGCGCTGATCGGCCTGCCGTCGGTCCGGTTCGGGATCCTCCCGCTGAACCAGCAGATGCCGTACATGCCCATGCACGGCTACTGGCTGCTCGACGATGTCGTTCTGATCGAGAACATCACCGCCGAGATCCGGATCGAGGACGACGACGAGGTGACCGTCTACCACCGGCTCACCGACCGTTTGTGGACGGTCGCCGCCGAACGCGATCGGGCGCGGGCAGTGCTCGCCGGTGTCACCGCCGACCTGGCGGTCCGTTGACGGATCCGTCCACAGGGATACAGGGTTGTCCACAGCAGAACACACACTGTGGACAACTGCCCCGATCCCGTGGTCAGGCGGCCGCCGGAAGGGCCGGAACCATGCCGCGGTGCACCGCCGGGACCGCCCCGGCGGCGCGGGCCGCGTCGATCGCCTCCAGCGCCGCGCTGACCCGCCGGTCGGTGCGCAGGTCCTTGGCGCGCACGGCGATCCGGACGATGCCGCCACGCTCGGCGGTCCGCACGGCCTGGTGCCACAGGGCGCGTCCGCGACGCCGGTCGCCCGCGGCCCGGTCGGCGAGCCACGGCTCGGTGCTGCGGAAGGTGAGCACCTTCGCCCGGTGCACCGGGCCGCCGGGCGTCCCCAGGGACGTCTCGTCGGCGCACAGGGTGAACCCGAGGTCGGCGAGCGCCAGGACGGTCCCGGGGGACGCCGCCCAGCCGGGCGGGGCGAACCCGTCGGTGGACAGGCCGGTCGCGGCGAGGAGCCGGCGGGCGCCGGTCAGCCGCAGCGTCGCCTCGTGCCGGGGCAGCGCGCCGAACTCGCTGCGCCGCCGCATCCGCCCGACCGCGCCGACCGGCCGGACGCCGAGTGGGGACCCGGTGTGGTCGAAGCCGTGCAGCAGCAGGTCGTCGCCGGCCGCGACCCGCTCGGTGATCCACCCGACGAGCGCGTCGCCGCGGCGCAGCGGACCGTCCGGGCCCTTGGGCTGCACGAGGTGGGTCAGCGGCACGTGCCGCCCGTACAGCTCGGAGGCGAAGGTGGCGGCGCGGGCCAGGTCGGCGTCGTCGCCGTCGGTCAGGCCGGACAGCGACACCAGCAGTGTGCTCATGACGCCTATTGGGCCGTACCGACGTGAACCCCGGATGAGCTGCACACGGCGGTCCGGTCAGCGGGCGGTGAAGCCGCCGTCCACCTTCAGCTCGGTGCCGTTGACCATCGCCGCCTCGGACGAGGCCAGGTAGACCACCGCCGCCGCCACCTCGGTCGGCTCGGCGAACCGCCGGGCCGGGATCTCGGCCCGGTGCGCGTCGCCCGCCGGGTTGTCCCAGACCTTGCGGCCCAGGTCGGTGAGCACCACGGTCGGCGACACCGCGTTCACGGTCACCCCGTGCGGCCCCCACTCGACGGCCAGCGTCCGGGTCAGGCCGTTGATCCCGGCCTTCGACGCGCAGTAGGCGGCGTGCGACTCCAGACCGCTGCTCGCCGCCTGCGAGGCGAGGTTCACGATCCGGCCGTATCCCTGCTCGACCATGAGCGCGCCCGCGGCCTGGGCCATCAGCCACGACCCGGTGAGGTTGACCTCCAGGGTGCGCCGCCACTCGGTGATCCCCAGATCCAGCGCCGGGGCGAGCAACGCGATCCCGGCCGAGTTGACGAGCACGTCGATCCGGCCGTGCCGGGCCGCCACCTCGGCGACGGCGGCCCGGGCCGAGTCGGGATCGGACACGTCGGCCCGGTGCCCGGACGCGCAGTGGTCCAGGGACTCCGGGCGCAGGTCGGCCCCGGCGACCGTGGCACCGGCCGCGGCGAGCGCCCGCGCCGTCTCCGCCCCGATCCCGGACGCGGCCCCGGTGACCAGCGCGACCCTCCCGCCCAGGTCGAACATCAGCAGTCCGTCCCGGCCGTGCCGGATCCGGCGAGCCGGTCGCCGTCACGGCTGTCGTAGCTGTTCAGCGCGGCGACCTTGGCCGCCGACGCCGACTCCGGGTCGAACCGGTGGTCCAGCCACTCCGCGGCCAGCCGGCGGGCCAGCTCGATCCCGACGACGCGCTGGCCGAAGCACAGCACCTGGGCGTCGTTGGACTTCACCGAGCGCTCCACCGAGAACGTGTCGTGCGCGGTCACCGCCCGGATGCCGGGCACCTTGTTCGCCGAGATCGCGACGCCGAGCCCGGTGCCGCACACCAGCAGCGCCCGGTCCGCCCGTCCCTCGGCGACCGTGCGGGCCGCGGCGACGCCGATGTGCGGGTACGCGGTGTGCCCGTCCGCACCGACGCCGACGTCGATCACCTCGGCCACCCGGTCGTCGGCCAGCAGATCGGCCTTGAGGATCTCCTTGTAGTCGACACCGGCGTCGTCGGCGCCGACCACGATGCGCAGCTTCTCGCTCACTTCCGCTCCTCCTGCGATGTCAGGACGGTCCCGACGGCGGTGACGATCAACGCCATCGACGTCGCGCCCGCGTCCGGCGTGCCCACGCTCTTCTCCGCCAGTGGGCGGGCCCGGCCGATCCGCGGCCGCAGCTCGGCGGTCCGGCGGGCGCTCGCCGTCGCGGTGTCCGCGGCGGCGGTCCAGGCCCGCGCCAGGCCGGTGCCGGAACCGACCCCGCGCTCGAGCTCGTCGACGAACGGCAGCAGCGCGTCGAGCAGCGTCTTGTCCCCCGGCTCGGCGCCGCCGAGCTGCTGGATCGTCGTCGCGAACTCACGGACGCCGGCCGCGACGACGTCCGGCGGGTACCCGTCGGCGGTGTCGCCCAGGTGCCGCCCGAGCGACTCCAGGGCGGCGCCCCACAGCACCCCGGACGTCCCGCCGGCCCGTTCCGCCCAGGCCTGCCCGGCCTGCTGCAGCAACCAGCCGCCGCCGGTGCCGTCGTCGCACTCGGCGATCCGGGCGGTCGCGGCGGTGATCCCCTTGACCATGCCGCGGCCGTGGTCGCCGTCCCCGGCGACGGCGTCGATCCGGCCCAGCTCGTGCTCGTTGTCCCGGATCGTCGTCTCGACGACGGCGAGCACCTCCCGGACGGTCCCCGCCAGCCGGCGCCCCGCGTCGCCCGCCTCCGGAGCGGTGACGACGGCGCGGGCCTGCTCCAGCTCGTCGGCGGTGGGTGCGCGCAGCGCCGCGAGCGGGGCACCGACCTTGCGGTAGGCCGGGGTGTAGGTGTCGGCGCGCCACAGCGGGTCCAGCTCGTCGTCCAGCCACATCAGGGTCAGCGAGCATCCGCCCATGTCCAGGCTGGTCACGAGCTCGCCGACCTCCGGGTCGACGATCTCGAGCCCGGCGTCGCGCAGTCGCGGCGCGACGTGTCGCCAGAGCAGGAACAGCTCCTCGTACTTGGTGGTGCCGAGCCCGTTGAGGATCGCCCCGACCCGCTTCCCGGACCCCGACGGCGCGTGCTTCAGCACGTCGTCCACCAGCAGCTGGGCCAGCTCGCGGGCCGGGAGCATCGGGACGTCCCGGATCCCGGGTTCGCCGTGGATGCCCAGCCCGAGGCCGAGGTGCCCCTCCGGGACGGTGAACAGCGGCTCGTCCTCGCCCGGCATGGTGCAGCCGGAGAACGCGACGCCCAGCGTCCGGGTCGCGGCGTTCGCGGCGTTGCCGAGCCGCTCGACCTCGTCGATGCCGAGGCCCTGCGCCGCCGCCGCACCCATGACCTTGAAGACCGTGAAGTCGCCCGCGATCCCGCGGCGCTGCGACTCCTGCTCGGCGGAGGCGACGTCGTCGGTGACGACGACGATCCGCGCGTCGATCCCCTCGGCCCGCAGCCGCTCGGCGGCGATCCCGAAGTTGATGGTGTCCCCGGCGTAGTTGCCGAAGCTGAAGATCATGCCCCGGCCCTGGTCGGCGGCCCGGCCCACGGAGTACGCCTGGGCCGCCGACGGCGAGGTGAAGATGTTGCCGACCACCGCGCCGGTGGCCAGGCCCGGGCCGACCGTCCCGCAGAACGCCGGGTAGTGCCCGGACCCGCCGCCGATCACGACGGCGACCTGCGGCTGCTCGCCGCGGTGCGCGACCACCCCGCCGTGCACCCCGCGGACGCGGTCGGCGTAGAGGTCGAGGAAACCGGCGAGCTGGTCGTCGGCGAACTCGGCCGGGTCATCGAAGATCCTGGTCATGCGCCCTCCTCACAGGCGGGTCCGGCGGCAGCGCCCCGGGAGTGGTCAGTGGGCGGCGGCCGTCGCGCGGAGTTCCCTCGCGTCCTGCGGGACGTTGAGGAACGAGACCATCACGAAGGCGGCGGCGTAGAGGACGACGAAGGCCCAGACGACCCCGACGTTGCCGGTACCGAGCGCGAGCATCAGCGCGACGACACCGGAGCCGAGGAACGCCGCACCACCGGCGGCGGTGGTGTACATGGCCATCGCGGCGCCCTTGTGGTCGGGTGCGAGCGCGGGCATGATCGCGCCCATCGGGACGAACCCGGCGAGCAGGCAGCCGAAGATGCAGCCCGCGGCGACCGAGACCCAGAACCCCCAGGTCGATCCGGCCGGGACGAACTGCGGCACGTACCACCACAGCAGCAGGCCGATGGCGGAGCCGAACACCCCGAACCACTGCACGGTGCGGCGCCAGCCCCAGCGGTCGCCGATCGCCCCGAACAGCGCGTTGACCAGGATGTTCGTCGCGTAGACGAAGACCGTCATGGTCAGCCAGCGGCTCTGCCCCCAGCCGAGGTCCACCGCGATCACCGTCGGCAGGATGATGAACATGCCGTACTGCGGCGCGGTGTTGATCAGCCGGACCAGGAAGCCCATCAGGATCTTCGGGTTCCGGGCGGTCAGCCGCAGGCCCGCGGTGAGCACCTGCCCGTTCGACTCGCCCGCGGGGGCGAGCCGCTTGTCGGCGTGCTCCTCCTTCACCCCGAACCGGGCGATCAGGAACCCGGCCACGACCAGCGCGGTCGAGCCCACCATGGCGGCGGTCTCGCCACCGGTCGCCCCGCCGAACGCCGGGATCATGCCCAGCGCGAACAGCGAGCCCAGGGTGGGCAGGCCGCCGGTGAACATCACGTAGAACCAGCCCACCGCGACGCCGTTGCGCTCGTAGGGGGTGACCACGTTGATCCACACCAGGAAGGCGAACGCGAAGAGCGGGTAGCCGAACCCGCGCAGGAAGTAGGTGGCCGCGACCAGCGGCAGGCTGCCGAGCTGCAGGCTCAGCAGGAACAGGACCTCGAAGACCACCCAGACGACGACGCCGAGCGTCATCACCCGGCGCGGGCCCCAGAGGTCGGCCAGCGCACCGGACAGGTAGCTGGCCAGCAGCACGGCGAGGCTGTAGCCGGTGATGACCGTGGCGACGGTCGCCTCGGGCGAGCCGAGGACCGTCTCGATGTGCGGTGAGATGAAGTTGGACTCGGTGCCGTTGCCGGTCATGAAGACCAGCACGCCGAGGAAGCCCCAGCGCAACGAGTGCGGGATCCCGATGCGGTCGAGGAAGGTCTCGTGCGGTGCTCCGGCGGAGTGGTTGATGGCGGCGCTGCTCATCGTCGGTCCCCTCAGGCGTTCGGCAGGATCGAGACCTTCACCGACGCACCGGAGGTGTCGCCGACGAGGTCGAGGGCCTTCTGGAAGTCCGCGAGGGGCACCTGGTGGGTGCAGATGTCGGAGATCGGGAGCTTGCCGTCCTCCAGCATCTTGATCGCGGCCGGCCAGCAGTGCGGGCCGAGGTGGGCGCCGCGGACGTCGAGCTCCTTGTCGTCGGAGATGATCGACCAGTCGACCGTCACGTCCGAGCCGAAGACCGAGTACTCGACGTAGGTGCCCAGCTTGCGCAGCAGGTTCAGGCCCTGCGCGACCGCCGGGACGGCGCCGGAGCCCTCCAGGTAGACGTCGGCGCCGTAGCCCTCGGTCAGCTCCCGGACGCGGGCGACGGCGTCCTCGCGGGCGATGTTGATCGTCAGGTCGGCGCCGGTGCGGCGGCCGAGCTCGAGCTTGTCGTCGTCGAGGTCCAGCGCGATCAGCAGGCGCGGGTTCTTCGCCCGGGCCCCGGCGATCAGGCCGAGCCCGATCGGGCCGCAGCCCGCGACGACCACCACGTCGTCGAAGGAGATCGTGGCCCGCTCGACGGCGTGCAGCGCGCAGGACAGCGGCTCGGCGAACGCGGCGTGCTGCGCCTCCAGGTCCTGCGAGACCCGGTGCACCCTGGCCCGGGTCGGGACCAGCATGTACTGCGCCATCGCGCCGTTGAAGTTGCGGAAGCCGAACATGTCGTGCGGCCCGCACATCCAGTACTGGCCGCGCAGGCAGTAGCGGCACTGCTCGCACGGGACGATCTGCTCGCAGGCGACCCGGTCGCCGAGCTCGACGCCGTGCCGGGCGAGCCCGTCGGCGTCACCACCGACGATCCGGCCGACGAACTCGTGACCGGGGGTGACACCGGTCTGGGCCCAGGCCGGGCGGTTCTCGTCGCCCCAGAACTTCGCGGCGCCGTGGTAGCACTTCAGGTCGCTCGCACACACCCCGACGGCTTCGACCTGCATCAGCAGCTCGCCCGCTCCCGGCTCGGGGACGTCCACCTCCTCCAGCCGGTAGTCCTCCGGACCGTGTACGACCACGGCCTGCATCCGGGTGGGGATCGCTGTCTCGACAGCCACGGCGGAACCTCCATTGGTGCCATGCGGACATCTGCATGAGCGTCTGTTCTGAGCATGCGTTCTATCGTGAATATCCGTCAACACATCGGTTCCAACCTGAACAAACGTGCAGTACGCTCGTGCGGCAGGATCGCTCCTGACCGAAGGGGGACGTCGATGGCTCCGCGCGGATTCACCCGTCGCGACCTGGGACTGATGTACCGGGCGGCACGGCTGTACCACCTCGACGAGCTCAACCAGGCCGCGATCGCGGATCGGCTCTCGGTCTCCCGGCCGACCGTGTCCCGGCTGCTGGCGGAGGCCCGGCGGGTCGGGATCGTGCGGATCACCGTGCACGATCCGGACACCCTGGCCACCGGCGGCGACGAGGCGCTCCGGCTCGCCGGAGCGCTCGGGATCGAGAAGGTCTGGCTGGCCCCGGTCGCCGCCACCGATCTCGGCCCGGCGCTGGCCGAACCGGTCGGCGAGGCGCTGCGCGAGGCCGGCCTGGGCGCCGGGGACGTGCTGCTCGTGTCGTCCGGGCGCACGGTCTGGGAGCTGAGCCACGAGGCGCTGCCCGCCGTGCCGGGGCTGGAGATCGTGCCGACCGTGGGCGGGGTGGCCGAGCCCGAGGCCTGGCACCAGACGAACGAGATCACCCGGGCCGTGGCCGAGCGGATGCAGGGCCGGCCGAACTTCCTGTTCACCCAGGCGATGCCGGCACCGGCGATGCGGCACACGCTCGTCGAGGACCCCGAGTTCCAGCGGGTCACCGGCTTCTGGGCCCGGGCGGACGCGGCACTGGTCGGCGTCGGCGCGCCGCCGGCCGGCCGGGACTCCATCTCCACCTCGGTCCCGCTGGACGACGAGGGGCTGCGGGCCGGCGTCGGCGACGTGTGCCTGAACTTCTACCGCGCCGACGGCGACGCCATCGACTTCCCGGGCAGCGAGCGGATGGTGCGCATCTCCCCCGACGAGCTGCGGAAGGTCGCCCGGACGATCGCGGTCGCCGTCGGCACGGAGAAGGTGCCGAGCATCGTGAGCGGGGCCCGGGCCGGGCTGTTCAACCGCCTGGTCACCGACGTGCCGACGGCTCAGTCCCTGCTGGACGCGCTCGACGCCGGGTGACGGCGCACCTGGGCCGCAGGCCGGGCCGTCCCCGGTCGTGATCGGATCCTCGGACGCATCCGGTGCCGTGGGTGGCACCGGACGCCGCCCGGGATCCGATCACCCGGGCGCCACCGGGACCCCCGGCGCCGTCCGGTGGTGCCGCTCAGCCCCGCGACCGCCACGGCGTCCCGGTGATCCGGCGGTACACCTCGGCGTAGCGGTCGTGCACCGCCCCGACCACCTCGTCCGGCACCTCGGGCCCCGGCGCGGTCCGGTCCCAGTCCAGGCCGGCGGACCAGTCCCGGACGTACTGCTTGTCGAAGGAGAACTGCGCCCGCCCCGGCTCGTAGGAGTCCGCGGGCCAGAAGCGCGACGAGTCCGGGGTCAGCACCTCGTCGCCCAGGACGATCTCCCAGGCGGCGTCCCGGCCGAACTCCAGCTTGGTGTCGGCGACCAGGATCCCGCCCTCGGCCGCGGACGCCGCACCCCGCCGGTAGACCTCCAGGGTGAGGTCCCGCAGCCGGGCGGCGGTGTCCGCACCGACGAGCGCGACGACGTCGTCGAACGTCATGAACTCGTCGTGCTCACCGCCCGGCGCCTTGGTGGTCGGGGTGAAGATCGGCTCGGGCAGCTGCGAGCCCTCGACCAGCCCGGCCGGGAGCGCGACGCCGGAGACCGCGCCGGTGCGCCGGTACTCCTGCAGGCCCAGGCCGGTGAGGTAGCCGCGGGCGATGCACTCCACCGGCAGCATCTGCAGCGGGCGGCAGCGCACCGCGCGACCGGCGAACTCCTCCGGCACGTCGTGCGTGCCGAGGACGTGGTTGCCCACCAGGTCCGCGGTCCGGTCGAACCAGTACAGCGAGAGCGCGGTGAGGATCGCGCCCTTGTCCGGCACCGGCGTCGGGAGCACCACGTCGTAGATCGACAACCGGTCGGAGGCGACGAGCAGCAGCTCGGCCGGGTCCGTCGACCCGTCGAGGTAGAGCTCGCGGACCTTCCCGGAGTGGACCAGCTTCACAGGATCCCTCCCGGCGTGTAGGCCGCGGCCTCCGGCTGCGTCGCGGTGATCGCGGCGATCTTCCCGTTCACGGCCGCGACCTGGGCGGACGCCGCTCCGGTGAACCGCAGCGGGTCGTCGAGCAGCCCGTCGAGGGTGCCGGCGGGCAGGCCGAGCCGCTCGTCGGCGACCAGGCGCTCCAGCAGGTCGTTGTCGCCCTGGCCCTGCTCGCGCATGGCGAGCGCGACGGCCACCGCGTGCTCCTTGATCACCTCGTGCGCGGTCTCCCGGCCGACCCCGGCGCGGACGGCGGCCATCAGCACCGCCGTCGTCGTGAGGAACGGCAGGTAGCGGTCCAGCTCGCGGGCGATGACGGCGGGATAGGCGCCGAACTCGTCGAGCACGGTCAGCGCGGTCTCGTAGAGCCCGTCGAGGGCGAAGAACGCGTCCGGCAGCGCGACCCGGCGCACCACCGAGCAGCTGACGTCGCCCTCGTTCCACTGCGCACCGGCAAGCTCCGCGGTCATCACCGAGAGCCCGCGCAGGACGACCATCAGGCCGTTGATGCGTTCCGCGGAACGCGCGTTCATCTTGTGCGGCATGGCGCTCGACCCGACCTGGCCGGGCGCGAAGCCCTCGGTGGCGAGCTCGGCACCGGCCATCAGCCGGATCGTCGTCGCCAGCGAGGACGGCGCCGCGGCCAGCTGCACCAGCGCGGAGACGACGTCGTGGTCCAGCGAGCGCGGGTAGACCTGCCCGACGCTGGTGAACGCCTCGGCGAACCCGAGGTGCTCGGCCACCCTGCGCTCCAGGTCGTCCAGCTTGGCCGCGTCGCCGTCGAGCAGGTCCAGCATGTCCTGGCTGGTGCCCATCGGGCCCTTGACGCCGCGCAGAGGGTAGCGCGAGCGCAGGTCCTCCAGCCGGGCGTGCGCGACCAGCAGCTCGTCGGCCGCGGAGGCGAACCGCTTGCCCAGCGTGGTGGTCTGCGCGGCGACGTTGTGGCTGCGCCCGGCCATGACCAGCTCCGCGTACTCGCCCGCACGGCGGCCGAGCCGGGCGAGCAGCGCCACCGTGCGCTCCGCGACCAGCTCCAGCGACAGCCGGATCTGCAGCTGCTCGACGTTCTCGGTGAGGTCGCGGCTGGTCATGCCCTTGTGCACGTGCTCGTGTCCGGCGAGGGCGTTGAACTCCTCGATCCGGGCCTTCACGTCGTGCCGGGTCACACGCTCGCGCTCGGCGATGCTCGCGAGGTCGACCTCGCCGACGACGGCCTCGTAGTCCGCGACGACCTGCTCGGGCACGTCGATCCCGAGGTCGCGCTGGGCGCGCAGGACCGCGATCCAGAGCCGTCGCTCCAGCTGGATCTTGTACTCCGGCGACCAGAGACGGACCAGCTCCGGGCTCGCGTAGCGCGCGGCCAGCACGTTGGGGATCACGTGGCGCGATGGTAATGGCCGGTCCGGCCGTCACGGTCGCCGGGAGCCGGGGCTCACACGACCGTGAGCGCGTCCCGCAGGGCCTCGCGGGCGATGCCGCGCGGATCCGGATCGGCCTCGATCAGCGCGTTGATGACCACGCCGTCGACCAGCGCGGTCACCCGGCGCACCTCCCCGGCGTCCGGGACCCGCCCGACCATCCGGGCGAGCGCCTCGTCGAGCAGGGCGTCGAAGTCGACCCGCTGACCCCGCAGCAGCCCGGCCAGGAACGGCCGCCGGCCGGACCCGATCAGCCGCTCGAACCGGCGCTGCACGGCGTCGAGGCCCTCGGTCCGCGACCGCGGTCCGAGGATCAGGTCGAGGACGACACCCTCCGGGTCCTCCCCCGCGTCGAGGCTCGCGCGGACGGCGGCCAGCTCCTCGCGGCCCAGCTTCTCCAGGCCGGCGCCGACGAGATCCTCCAGCGAGGAGAAGTAGTACGTCGTGGCGGCCAGCGGCACCCCGGCACGCTCGGCGACGGCGCGGTGCCGGATCGCCTCGAAACCACCCTCGGCGAGGAGATCGGCAGCGGCCGCGACGAGCTGCGCACGGCGCCGCTCGCCCTTCTCGGTCTGCTTGCCCGGGGCTGCCACCCGCATATCCTGCACGGTGGACGGCCCGTCTTACGAGCCAGTTCCGATATTCGTCCCCATGTCACATGCTCGACGGGGGCACTGTCGTAACCTTTTCGTGACCCTGCTGTGTCGTCCGGGGCCGCGATGCACGACACTGGGAGCGTGCGTCCGTCACCCCGCAGCCGTCGCGCGTCGCGCAGCACCCTGCGCGGCTCCGCCTCCGGCGTCGACCCGGCCGAGCCGATCGACCTCCGCTCGGACACCGTCACCGCACCGACCACGGCGATGCGCAAGGCGATGGCCGACGCCGATGTGGCCGACGACGTCCTCGACCGCGACCCCACGATGCGCGAGCTGGAGGGGCGGGTCGCCGGCCTGCTCGGCGCCGCCGACGCGCTGTGGACACCGACCGGGTCGATGGCGAACCTGATCGCGCTGATGAGCAGGCTCGGCCGCGGCGAGTCCTTCCTCGCCCCGCAGGGCGCGCACGTCCTCGACTTCGAGCTCGGGACGGCGGCCTGGCTGGCCGGCGGGATGCCACGCCCGCTCCCGCACGACGGCGGGCCGGGCAAGGTGACCCCGCACGCCGTCCGGCGGGCGGCCGCGGACTCCGACGGCTCCTACACCTCGCTGCGCGCGGTCCTGCTCTGCCTGGAGAACACGCACAACTCCGCCGGTGGCACCGTCACCGCACCGGAGGAGCACGCCGCGGTCGCCGCGGCGGCCCGGGCGGCCCGGCTCGGCGTGCACCTCGACGGGGCCCGGCTCTGGAACGCCGCCGTCGCGCTCGGGGTCCCGCCCGGGGCGCTGACCGTCGGCGCGGACACCGTGTCGGTGTGCCTGAGCAAGGGGCTCGGGGCGCCGGTCGGATCGGTCGTCGCGGGCTCGGCCGAGTTCGTCGGGCACGCCCGACGGCTGCGCAAGATGCTCGGCGGCGGTGTCCGGCAGGGCGGGATCATGGCCGCGGCCGGCCTCGTCGCACTGGAGGACGTCGACCGCCTCGCCGAGGACCACGAGCTCGCCACCGCGCTGGCCGCGGGCCTGCGCGAGCGGGGCTGGCGGGTCCGCGAGCCGCAGACCAACATCGTCCTGATGGACGTCGCCGACCTGCGCGGCACGATCGCCGCGTTCGGCGAGCGGGGTGTGCGGGCCGGTGCGATCGCCGGGAAGCTGCGGCTGATGACCCACCGGGACCTGACCGAGCGGCACGTCGCCGCCGCGCTGGACCGGATCGGCGAGGTCGGCCCGTCCAGCACCGGATCGCCCGGCGGGCCGCCCGCCGAGTTCTCCCGGCACCGGGAGCCGCCGGAGCCGCCGCGCTCCGCCCTCGCCTGAGGTCCCGGTACCCCCGGTACCCCCGGTCACACTGTCGCGCAGGGTCAAACCGGTGTCGCGCGAGGCCAAGTCGGGCCGCACGATCGGGTCCAGACTGGGTGACGGCCGGACGCCGGAGCGGGCGCCCGCCTAGGCTTCCGCCACCGACCCGGGACCGTCATGACCTGCCCTGAAGCACCTGAACCCGACTCCGGCGCACCCACCGGAGCCGCCCTCCCCGAGGGGATCGTCGCCGACGGCGTCTCCGTCCGCGGGGCGCACGGGCCACTGCTCGAACCGACCTCGCTGCACGCCCCGCGCGGCCGCGTCGTGGTCGTCGCCGGGCCGCCCGGATCCGGGCACACCGCGCTCGCCCTGTGCCTGGCCGGGCGGATGCGCCCGAGCACCGGCCGGGTCACCCTGGACGGCGGCGACACCGCCGACCGCCTGCGCCGCGCCGTCGCCGTCGTCGACACCCCCGGGGTGAGCGAGCCGGAGCCGGTGCTGCCGCTGCGCACCGTCGTCGGCGAGGAGCTGGCGATGGCCGGGCGCGGCACCCTCCCCCGCTCCGTCGTGGCCTGGCTCGACGAGCGCGGTGCCGGACAGTGGGCCCGGACCCGGTTCGAGGACGTCCCGGCACCGGTCCGGATCACGCTGATGACCGGGCTCGCCGCGTCCCGGCCGGGTACGGAGGTGCTCGTCCTGACCGCACCGGACCGGCACGGCGGGACCCCGGCGGCCTGGTGGCAGGTGGCGTGCGAGCAGGCCGGTGCGGGCCTCGCCGTGGTCGTGACCTGCGCGGAGAGCACGGCGGCGCTGCTCGGCGTCCCCGTCGTGCGCCTCGGCGGTCACGGCCCGGACCCGGTCGTCGAGAGCGCCGGGCGGCACACCCGCCCGATCCCCCGCATCCCGGCCGGCACCACCGACGATCCGGAGCAGACCCGATGAGCGCGATCCGGATGGCCGTCAGCGAGCTGCGGCGGATCACCGCCGGACGCCTGCCGGTGCTGGCCGTACTGGCCCTGCTGCTGGTCCCGATGCTCTACGCGGGTTTCTACCTCTACGCCAACGGCGACCCGTACTCCCGCCTCGACCGGGTCCCGGCCGCGCTCGTCGTCGAGGACGCGGGCGGGACCGACGCGGACGGCGACCCGCAGAACGTCGGCGAGGAGGTCGCCCGCAACCTGGAGGAGTCCGGCTCGTTCGACTTCCACCGGGTGTCGGCCGCCGACGCCGACCGCGGCGTCCGCGACAGCTCCTACACCTTCGCGCTGACCCTGCCCCGCGACTTCACCGCGGCCCTGCGGTCGTCGGCGGACCTCGCGCCCCGCCAGGGCGTCATGGTGCTGACCACCAACGACGCCAACAACTACCTGGTCCGCACGATCGCCGACACCCTCACCACGAAGGTGCGCCAGTCGGTGGCGCAGCAGGTCGGCACCGAGGCCGCGGACACCTTCCTCACCGGCTTCTCGACGATCTACGCCAAGACCCAGGAGGCCGCGAACGGCGCGGGCGAGCTGGCGTCCGGCGCGACCCGGGCGCACGACGGTGCCGCGCAGCTGGCCTCCGGGGCGGACGAGCTGGCGTCCGGCCAGCGCCGCCTGCTCGGCGGCGCCCAGCAGCTCTCCGGCGGGGCGGGCGAGCTCGCCACCGGGGCGGGCACGCTCGCCGGCGGGGCGGGCACCGCGGCGGCCGGCGCGGACCGGCTCGGGGCGGGCGCCGGTGAGCTGGCGACCGGTCTCGGGACACTGCGCGACGCCACTGCCGAGCTGCCCCAGCAGTCCCGCCGGCTCGCCGGCGGCGCCCGGCAGGTCGCCGACGGCAACGCCCAGCTGGCCGACGCCGGGGACCGGGTCGCACAGGAGAGCGCACGACTGGCCGCGGACCTCGACGCCGCCGACGGCGCGATCGCGGCCGCGCTGCGCGAGCGTGGGTTCACCGAGGAGCAGGTGCAGCAGGCGCTGGCCGCGCTCGCCACCGCGAAGCAGCCGCTGCAGCAGGGCAACGAGCGTGTCCAGCAGGTCTCCGGCCAGCTCGACCGGCTCGGCTCGGGCGCCCGGCAGGTCGCGGACGGTGCGGAGCAGCTCGCCGGGTCCGCGCCGCAGCTGAGCTCGGGGATCGCGAGCGCCGCCGACGGCGCGGGCACGCTGCGCGACGGGGCGTCCGAGCTGTCCGGCGGCGTGCGACGGCTCGCCGACGGCGCGACGCAGCTGTCCACCGGGGCGACCGCCCTGCGCACCGGCGCGCAGCAGCTCACCGACGGCGAGCGCACCGCCGTGGAGGGCACCGACCGGCTCGCCGCCGGCGCGCACCAGCTCGACTCGGGCACCGGCGAGCTCGCGGACGGGGCCGGCCGGTTGCGCGACGGCCTGGCCGACGGTCTCGGGCAGATCCCGAACCCGGAGCCGGGCGTCCGCGACGCCACCGCCCGCACCATCGGCGACCCGGTCGCCACCCGCGACGTCGCGTACACCCAGGCCGACACCTACGGCGCCGGGCTCGCACCGTTCTTCATGGCGCTCGCCACCTGGATCGGCGGCTACGTGCTGTTCCTGCTGGTCCAGCCGTTGTCGCGGCGGGCGATCGCGGCCGGTCAGAGCCCGCTGCGGGTCGCGCTCGGCGGCTGGATCCCGGCCGGCCTGCTGGGTGTGGCCCAGGTGACGGGCATGTACGCCGTCGTCGTGTTCGCCCTGGGCATCACGCCGGTGCACCCGCTCGCGACGTACGGGTTCCTCTGCCTGGTCTCGGTCGTCTTCACCGCGATCGTGCACGCGCTCAACGCCTGGCTGGGCAGCGTCGGGCAGTTCCTCGGCCTGGTGCTGATGGTGCTGCAGCTGGTCTCGGCGGGCGGGACGTTCCCCTGGCAGACGATCCCGGAACCGCTCTACCCGGTGCACTACCTGATGCCGATGGGCTACGCGGTCGACGCGTTGCGGCACCTCATGTACGGCGGTGAGCTGGCCGGGGTCGTCGGGACCGCGGTCCCGGTGCTGGCCGGGTGGTTCGCGCTCGCCGTGCTCGTCGCCACGCTGGCGGCGCGGCGGCAGCGGGTGTGGACCCCGGCGACGGTGAAACCCGAGCTGGTGCTGTGAGCGGGGCTCAGATCCAGGCGCGCAGCCGGTCGAGGGCCTCGACGATCGTCTCGGACGCACCCGCGCAGGAGAACCGGATGTAGTTCCCGCCGTCGACCGGGTCGAAGTCCTGTCCAGGGGCGACCGCGATGCCGGTCTCGGCGAGCAGCCGGTAGGTCAGCCCCATCGAGTCCTCGCCGGGGCGCAGCAGGTGCCCGACGTCGGCGTAGACGTAGAACGCGCCGTCGGCCGGGGCGAGCCGCTCGATGCCGAGCGCGGGCAGCCCGCCGAGCAGCAGGTCGCGGTTGTGCCCGTAGCGGACCACGTGCGCGTCCGCCTCGGCGTAGCTGACCTCGTCGAACGCCGCGATCGCCGCGTGCTGCGGCAACGCGGGCGGGCAGACGGTGAAGTTGCCGGCCAGCCCCTCGACCGTGCGGCGCAGCCGTGGCGGGCACACCAGCCAGCCGAGCCGCCAGCCGGTCATCGAGAAGTACTTGGAGAACGAGTTGACGAGCACGGCCTCGCCGGAGGTCTCCCGCGCCGACGCCGTCGCGGGGCTGCCCGCGAACGTGATGCCGTGGTAGATCTCGTCGCTGATCAGCTGGATCCCGCGGTCCTCGCAGTACGTGGCGAGCGCCGCCAGCTCGGCCGGTTCCAGGATCGTCCCGGTCGGGTTGGCCGGGCTGGCGAGGATCAGGCCCTTCACCGGCTCGTCCAGGGCGTCGAGCATCTCCACCGTCGGCTGGAACCGGGTCTGCGGCCCGCACGGGAGCTCCACGACCTCGCAGCCGAGCGCGGAGAGGATGTTGCGGTAGCAGGGGTAGCCGGGCCTGGCCAGCGCGACGCGGTCCCCGGCGTCGAACGCGGACAGGAAGGCCAGCAGGAAGCCGCCGGACGACCCGGTCGTGACGACGACCTCGGACGGGTCGATCTCCAGGCCGCGGGTGCGGCGGTAGTGACCGGAGACGGCCTCGCGCAGCTCCCGGATGCCGGGGGCGACGGTGTAGCCGAGCACCTGCTCCTGCAACGCCGCCGCCGCGGCGGCCCGCACCGGTTCCGGTGCCGGGGTGGACGGCTGCCCGGCGGAGAGGTTCACCAGGTCACCGTGGGTACGTTCGCGCTCGGCGGCGGCGGCCCAGACGTCCATCACGTGGAACGGGGCGACGGCGGCGCGGGCCGCGACGGTGAACTGTGCAGCGGTGGATCCGGTCACGACCCCAGGGTAGGCGGCCCGGCTGCGCACCGGCCCGCCACTGCCCCGCGGTGCAACGCACCCGCCCACCGGAGCACCGTGCGCCCGGCCGGGAGCCCAGGCCGGGCGCACGGGTCGGTGCTCACCCCACCAGCCGATGCACTCATGGAGCTCGAGCCCGGCCACACCGGGCCGAAGCTCCATGAGTGACCCCGGCCGAGGGGAGGGTTACTCCGCCTCGAAGCCCAGGGCGTCGACCACGGCGCCGATCTGGGCGTCGGTGTCGGCGACGGTCTCGTCGAGGTACTCGGCGACCGGGGTCAGCTCGGCGGCCTGGGCCGAACCGGTGAAGGCCAGGGTGGCGAGCGGCGCGGCGATCGCGGCGCCCACGATCGCGAGGGTGCGGCGGCGGCGGGGAGCGGTGGCCATGGTGGATCCTCCTGTGACTCGCGGGCACCGGCTGTGCCCGTCGTGACCAGGACGATTCCGTCATCCACCGGCGGAGATCAATCTCCGGTGTCCGGTTTTACCCCGTCTTCACCAGCTCCGTACACCGGCGCCGCCGTCCGACCGGAACCCGCACGTCACCGCCGTTAGGACCAGCGTCACTAGGCCATTCGGCGGCAACACCGCGGAAACGTCACCCGGTCGCGTCCGGCACCCGGATCTCGCCGCGCTCGGCCTTCAGCGCGATGTCGGTCCGCTGGTGCGATCCGGCCAGCCGGATCGGTTCGAGACGCGCGTAGGCGTCGACGCGGGCCGCGGCGAGGTCCGCGCCGGTCCCGACGACCGACAGCACCCGCCCGCCGGAGGAGACGACCGCGCCGTCGTCGCGGCGCCGGGTACCGGCGTGCAGCACGCCCGCGGCGTCGGCCCCGGTGACGACGTCACCGAGCCGGGGGGTGGCCGGGTAGCCCTCCGCCGCGACGACGACCGTCACCGCGGACCCGTCCGCCCACTCCAGCGGCGGGTGGTCGGCCAGGGTGCCGGTGGCCGTGGCGTGCAGCAGCCCGGCCAGCGGGGTGCGCAGCAGGGCGAGCACGGCCTGGGTCTCGGGGTCCCCGAACCGGCAGTTGAACTCGATGACGGCCGGCCCCTGCGACGTCATGGCGAGACCGGCGTAGAGCAGGCCGGAGAACGGCGTGCCCCGGTTCACCAGCTCGGCCGCGACCGGGCGGACGATCCGCTCGACGAGGTCGGCGGCCAGGTCGTCACCGGCCCACGGCAGGGGCGCGTAGGCGCCCATCCCGCCGGTGTTGGGGCCGGTGTCGTCGTCGCCGACCCGCTTGAAGTCCTGGGCCGGCAGCAGCGGGACCACGGTGTCGCCGTCGACCAGGCAGAACAGCGACACCTCGGGACCGTCGAGGAACGACTCGAGCAGGGCCGGGTGCCCGGCGTCGAGCAGGCTCAGCGCGTGCGCGCGGGCCACCTCGAGGTCCGGGGACACCACGACGCCCTTCCCGGCGGCGAGGCTGTCGTCCTTCACGACGTAGGGCGGGGTGAACACGCCGAGCGCGGTCTCCAGGTGCGCCGGGTTGTCCACCACCACCGAGGACGCCGTGGGCACGCCCGCGGCGCTCATCACGGCCTTGGCGAACGCCTTCGACCCCTCGATCCGGGCGGCCTCGCGGCCGGGCCCGAAGCAGGCGAAGCCGGCGGCCCGGACGGCGTCCGCGGCCCCGTTCACCAGCGGCCCCTCCGGACCGATGACGACCAGGTCCGCCTGCCAGCTGCGGGCCAGGGCCACGACGGCGTCGTTGTCGGCCACGTCCAGACCCGGGGACTCCGCGACGGCCGCCGTACCCGCGTTACCGGGGGCGCAGGCCAGGGCCGTCACCCCCGGATCCTGCGCCAAGGACACCGAGATGGCGTGCTCTCGCGCGCCGTTACCCACGACCAGGACTCGCACGGTCGTGGAGCGTATCCGTGCACGTCCGGGGCCGGGGAACCGGTATGCGTGTACCGGTCGTTCAGCCGGTCCGCGCCAGGTGGGCGCCGATCAGTGTGCTGACGTGGGTCGGGTGCTCCTGGTGCGGGAAGTGCCCGGTCGCGGGCAGCGCGTGGTGGGTGAACCCGGCACCGGCCCGCCGCTCGGTGCGCCGCATCGTGGAGTCCAGCACGCACGGGTCGTCGGCCCCGTGCACCTGCAGGACGGGGACGCCGACCGGCCCGTCGACCTCGCGGGCGAACCGCCGCCCGTCGGTGCGGAACTGCGACCGCACCGACCACCGGTAGTACTCCAGCGCGCAGTGCGCGACCGCGGAGATCCGCATCGCGTCCCGGTTGCGGGCCACCGCCTCGGCGAAGTCGGCGGTGCCGGCCCACTCGGTACCGGCCCAGCCGCGCATGATCCGCTCGACCCGGTCGGTCCCGCGCAGCGACCGCTCCGGCACCCGGGGCAGCTGGAACCCGGCCATGTAGCGGCTGGCCCGGCCCTGCCCGAGCGGGTCGCGCAGCAGCGCGTCGCGCATCGTCGTCGGGTGCGGGGCACCGAGCCCGGTCAGCGACACGACCAGCCGCGGGTGCAGCGCCGCGACCGTCCACGCGATCGCGGCACCCCAGTCGTGCCCGGCGACGTGCGCCCGCCGCTCCCCCAGCGCCCGGATCAGCCCGGCGCAGTCACCGGCGAGCGTCCACAGGTCGTACCCGCGCGGGGGCTTGTCGGTGTCGCCGTACCCCCGCAGGTCCGGGGCGACCACGCGGTACCCGGCGTCGCCGAGTGCGAGCAGCTGGTGGCGCCAGGTCCACCAGAACTCGGGGAACCCGTGCAGCAGGACGACCAGCGGCCCGTCCTGCGGACCGTGTTCGGCGAGGTGGATGCGGATGCCGTTGGCCGACACCGCGCGATGGGTCCACGGCCCCGGGACCCGTACGACGGCCGGGTCCGGCCGGGCACCGGACACGTCTCAGCCCGCGGCGGGCCGTCCGGCCGAGGAGTCCGACAGCTCGCGGACGCCGCGGTCGTCGCCGCCGGAGTCACCGCGGCCGCGCTGGGTCAGCACCTGCGCGGAGTCCTTCAGCGAGTCGATCGTGCGCTCGGGCTTGCGGATCTTGCGGACCCGCAGGTAGCCGAGGAAGCCGAAGAGCCCCGCGGCCAGCAGCATGACGAGGAAGGTGATCCCGAAACCGGCCGCACGGTTGAGCCACAGCGACAGGAACTCGGCGAGGGTGAAGAACAGGTAGAACAGGCTGAACAGCCCGATCACCGCGGCGATCACGAAGAAGACGCTGCCCTGGACGCCCTTCTTCACCTCGGCCGTGACCTCGGCCTTGGCCAGCTCCACCTCGGAGCGGACCAGCGTCGAGAGGTGCGTCGTCACGTCCTTGGCGAGCGCGCCGAGCGAGGCGTCGCGCGGTCCCGGCTCCGGTGAGAGCGGGATCGAGGGCAGGACGGGCGGAACCTCCGCGCTACCGGACTGGCTGTTGCTGGCCACCGTCAACCCTCCTGCACCCTCCGCCTCCGGAGGGTGTGTCCCCGGACGCCTGTAGATCGCGTGAGCCGCCATCGTGCCACGGGGATACCGCCCCTGCTCGGCTGCGCCACGCCGCTCCGGGCGGCGGGTTCGATCCTCACTCGTCGGGACGGCGCCGGAGTTGCTTGGTGTTCCCCCGGCGGGTCTTCGCGTCGAGCCTGCGGCGCCGCGATCCGGCCGTCGGCCGGGTGGGACGACGGCGGCGCGGGCCGCTCGCGGTCGCCTCACCGAGGACGGCGGCGAGCCGGTCGCGGGCCGCCTCCCGGTTCCGGAGCTGGCTGCGGTGCTCGGCCGCGGTGATCGTCAGGACGCCGTCGACCAGCCGCCCGGCCAGCCGTTCCAGCGCCCGTTCCCGCAGGTCGTCGGGCACGCTCGGGGAGCGCGCGACGTCGAAGGACAGCTCGGCGCGGGAGTCGGTGGTGTTCACCGACTGGCCACCGGGGCCGGACGCCCGGGAGAACCGCCAGCGCAGCTCGCGGGCCGGGACGACGAAGCCGCGCCGCACCTCGATCCCGCCGTCGTCCATGCGGTTCATTGTGCGGTGCACATGGGGATCATTGTGCGGTGCACATGTGGATCGTTGTGCGGCGCGGCCGTCACGTCGTCACGCGGTCACGCCGGGATCACTCCTCCTTGGCGTCCTGCATGCCGTCGCTGATCATGTCCATCACCGACGAGTCGGCCAGCGTCGAGACGTCGCCGACCTCGCGGTTCTCCGCCACGTCGCGCAGCAGCCGGCGCATGATCTTCCCGGAGCGGGTCTTCGGCAGCTCCTCCACGACCATGATCTGGCGCGGCTTGGCGATCGGGCCGATCTCGGAGGACACGTGGTCGCGCAGCGCCTTGAGCGCCGCCTCGCCCTTCGCCTCGTCCGTGGCCGACGCACCGCGCAGGATCACGAACGCGACGATGCCCTGGCCGGTCGTCTCGTCGGACGCGCCGACGACCGCCGCCTCGGCCACCGTGGGGTGGCTGACCAGCGCCGACTCCACCTCGGTGGTCGAGATGCGGTGCCCGGAGATGTTCATGACGTCGTCGACCCGGCCGAGCAGCCAGATCGCGCCGTCGGCGTCGTACTTGGCGCCGTCCCCGGCGAAGTAGTAGCCCTGCTCGGCGAACCGGGACCAGTAGGTCTCCTGGTAGCGCTCGTCGTCGCCCCAGATGCCGCGCAGCATCGACGGCCACGGCTGGTCCAGCACGAGGTAGCCGCCCTCGCCGTTGCCGACCGGCGTCCCGGAGTCGTCGACGACGGTGGCCGAGACCCCCGGCAGCGGCCGCATCGCCGATCCCGGCTTGGCCGCGGTCACGCCGGGCAGCGGCGCGATCATCTGGGCCCCGGTCTCGGTCTGCCACCAGGTGTCGACGATCGGGCAGCGCTCGCCGCCGATCTTCTCCCGGAACCACATCCAGGCCTCGGGGTTGATCGGCTCCCCGACCGTGCCGAGGACCTTCAGCGACGAGAGGTCGTACTTCGCGGGGATGTCGTCGCCCCACTTCATGAACGTGCGGATCAGCGTCGGCGCCGTGTAGTAGATCGAGACGCCGTACTTGTCGACGATCTCCCAGTGCCGGCCCTCGTGCGGGGTGTTCGGCGTGCCCTCGTAGACGACCTGCGTCGCGCCGTTCGCCAGCGGGCCGTACACGATGTAGGTGTGCCCGGTGACCCAGCCGATGTCGGCGGTGCACCAGTAGACGCTCTCGCCCGGCTTGTGGTCGAACACGACGTTGTGCGTGTACGCGGCCTGGGTCAGGTACCCGCCGGAGGTGTGCAGGATGCCCTTCGGCTTCCCGGTGGTGCCGGAGGTGTAGAGGATGAACAGCGGGTGCTCGGAGTCGAAGGACTCCGGGGTGTGCGTCTCGGACGCGGAGTCGACGACGTCGTGCCACCAGACGTCGCGGCCGTCGGTCCACGGGACCTCGGTCTCGGTCCGGCGGACGACGAGGACCTTCTCGATCGAGGTGCCCTCGACCGCCTGGTCGGTGTTCTCCTTCATCGGCGCCGGCTTGCCGCGGCGGAACTGGCCGTCGGAGGTGATGAGGACCTTCGCCTCGGCGTCCTCGATCCGGGCCTTCAGCGCCCCGGGCGAGAACCCGCCGAACACGACGCTGTGCAGCGCGCCCAGCCGGGCGCAGGCCAGCATCGAGAAGATGGCCTCGGGGATCATCGGCAGCTGGATCGCGACCCGGTCGCCGGCGCCGACGCCCAGCTCGGCCAGCGCGTTCGCGGTCTTGGAGACCTCGGCCTTGAGGTCGGCGTAGGTGATCGTGCGGCTGTCGCCCGGCTCACCCTCCCAGTGGATCGCGACGCGGTCGCCGTTGCCCTCGTCGACGTGCCGGTCGGCGCAGTTGTATGCGACGTTCAGCTCGCCACCGACGAACCACTTCGCGTACGGCGGCTGCCAGTCGAGGACCGCGTCCCACTCCTTGGTCCAGTGCAGGCGCTGCGCCTGCTCGGCCCAGAAACCCTCGCGGTCGGCGTCGGCCCGGTCGTACCAGTCGGCGGTGGCGTTGGCCTGGGCCGCGAACTCCTCCGACGGCGGGAACGACCGGTTCTCCGTGGACAGTGCGCTCAGTGCGCTGCTCTTCTCGGATTCGACCATGTCCTGCGTCCTCCTCGATGGGGCGGCGATAGGGGCCCGGAAACGGCCTCGGGCGCACGGGGGTGCGCACACGTGTGCGGTCCGACGCTAGTGAACCGCAAGATCATCCGCACCGTCAGGGCGGACAGGTGGTCGCTTTGGCACCATGACGGCATGGCTCGCACCGCCCAGGAGGACCCGCTCGCCCCGCTCGCGGCGCTGCCCGGCGTACCCGAGGCGGTGGCCAGGGCCCGGGACGCGACGACCGGCGTGCACAACCAGCCGGTCAACCGCCGTGGCTGGCCGGCGACGGCGGCCGAGGCCGCGCTGCGGGCGGCCCGGTCCTCGGCGGCGCTGGACGGCGCCCCGCTGCAGCCGGCCACCGCCGACCACGTGTCCGACCCGGTACTGGCGGGCGCGGTCCGGATCGCCGACGAGCGCGCCCGGCTCGTCGAGACCTGGGAGCGTGCGCCGCTGCAGGCGCTGGCCCGGCTGCACGTGCTGGCCGCCACCGATCTCGTCCCGGCGGCCGAGCACACCGCCCGGCTGGGGCGGCCCCGCGACGGCGCGTCGGGCCGGTTGTCGCTGCTCGCCGACCTGCTCGGCGGCGGGACGTCGGTGCCGGCGCCGGTGCTCGTCGCCGTCGTGCACGGCGAACTGCTGACGCTGCGGCCGTTCGGCACCGCGGACGGCGTCGTCGCCCGCGCCGCGGCCCGGCTCACCGCGATGACCTCCGGGCTCGACCCCCGTGGCCTGTCGGTCCCGGAGGTCGGATTCCTGCGCCGGCCCACCGAGTACCGGGCCGCGGCGGAGGCGTTCGCCACCGGGTCGGCCGAGGGGCTGACCGGATGGATCGTCCACACCTGCACCGAGTGGGAGGCCGGGGCGCGCGAGGGCCTGTCGATCGCCGCGGCGCAGTCCGCCTGAGACCCGGCCGGCGGAAAAGGAGCCGGACGGCGCCCCTCGGAGAGCACCGCCCGGCCCGACGCGAGAACCGGGGTCCTGTTCGTGCACTACGTGTCGTGTCCGGTGGCCTCGGCGCCCGGCGTCCCGGTGCGCAGGCCCACGACGACATGCCTCCCGCGGCGTGCTCGGCGTGGAGCACCCGGCTCTCGCGTACGGAGCCCGGCCGGGGGAGACGGGCTCTTCTCCTCCGAACCGCCCCTGGCCTGACCGGGGTCCGTGCCCTCGTTCCTAGTCCTGCCCGGCGGTGGCGGACAACCCGCGCGCAGGTGCACCGGTTCAGCAACGGTGGGTGAACGCCGGGGCCACCCGTCCGTTCCGCGCTCTCGCCCGGACGGCCGTCGCGGGGCCGCGGGTCACGGGACCCCCGCGGCGGGTTCACCGGCTCCGGCGGGCGAGGAGGATCCCGGCCGCGAGCGCCGCGAGGACCCCGCCGGCCGCGAGCACCACCGGCAGCTCCGGCTCCCGCCGCGACGCCGAGGCGGCCCCGCCGAGCGCGCCCGCTCCGGCCGCGTCCGCCGGGAACCGGTCGGAGAGGCGGTCGCGCAGCCGGGACAGCCGGTCCCGCCGCGACGCGGCGCGGACGAACCGCAGCACCGGCCAGCCGCGCTCCCGGGCGACCGCCCGCAGCTCCCGGTCCGGGTTGACGACGGCGGGCTGCCCGACCACCTCGAGCAGCGGCAGGTCGGTGATCGAGTCGGTGTAGGCCGCGCAGCGCGACAGGTCGAACCCGGACTCGGCCGCGATCTCCCGGGCCGCCTCGGCCTTGCCGGCGCCGTAGCAGTAGAAGTCGATCTCGCCGGAGTAGCGGCCGTCGTCGATCCGCATGGTGGTGGCGCGGAACCGCTCGATCCCGATCAGCCCGGCGATCGGCTCCACGACCTCCAGCCCGGACGCCGAGAGCAGCACGATCTCCGAGCCCTGCTCCCGGAACCGCTCGATCATCCGGACCGCCTCCGGGTACACCAGCGGGCCGACGACCTCCTGCAGGGTCTCCGCGACGATCTCGCTGACCCGGCGCACCTCCCAGCCCCGGCTGATCAGGGTCATCCGGCGGCGCAGCGTGTCCATCGTCGCCGCGTCGGCGCCGGAGAGCACCAGCAGCAGCTGCGCCCACACACCGCGCGCCACGGTGGCCCGGTCGATCAGCCCGTGCCGGGCGAACGGCCGGGCGAACGCCAGCGCGCTGGACCCGGCGATCAGCGTGTTGTCCAGGTCGAGGAACACCGCCTGCGGCACCGCATCGGCCGGGACGTCGGGTCGGGGGTCGGTGGGGAGGGCGGGCACCCGTCCAGCGTGCCCGATCCCGGTGGCCGCGCGACGGGCGGTGCCCGCCTCACCCCGCAGCGGCACCCGGTGACACCGGGTACACGGCGACCGCCCGGTCCCACCCGTCGGTGGCGTCGTGGACCACCCGGTCGGGCGCGCTCCGGTGCCCGCGCCGCCGGACCGGTCAGCGCAGGCCACGGCGGAGGTATGGGCGCGAACCGGCACTTCCGGCTACAGTTGGGTGAGCTCGGACCTGGTCCGGGCGGGTTCAGCTCGACCCCCCGGGGCTGAACCACCGACGGCCCTCGCCAATCCCCCTGGCGGGGGCCGTCCCATGTCCGGCGTCCGGCCCGTCTCCTGTCTTGGGGACCCCCGGACTCGATCTTCCCGGACCGGTCCGACGGTTCCGGGCGCCCGGAGCGGATCCATCCACAGGTTCGGCCCGAGTCGCCGAGTTGTCCACAGGTTTGCGGTCGACCCGTCTCCGGGGCCCGTCCGGCCCCAGGCTCGATGTCGGGGCCCGCACCGGCGGGCCGCGACGGAGGGGGACCCCATGGACCGGCGCTGCCTGATCGTGGCCGACGACCCGGACGTGCTCGACGCGCTGCTGCGACTCGCCGCGGCCGCCGACATGGACGCGCTGCGGGCCGCCGACGCGGTCGACGCCCGGCGGGCGTGGGCCGGCGCCGCGGTGGTCCTGCTCGACCGGGCCGGGGCCGTCCGCTGTCACGACGCGGGCCTCCCCCGCCGGGACGGGGTGGTGATCGCGGTGGCCGGGGAACCGGCGGCCGCCGACTGGCGCACGGCCGTCGTGCTGGGCGCCGACCGGGTGGTGCAGCTCCCGCAGGGCGAGGCCGGCCTGGCCGGGTTGCTCGACGACGCGCGGGAACGCGCCGGCGCCACCGGGCGGCCCGGGCGGGTCCTCGCCGTCGTCGGCGGCTGCGGTGGTGCGGGGGCCTCGGTGCTCGCGACCGCCGTCGCGGTCACCGCGGCCCGGTCCGGGGATGCGTTGCTGGTCGACTGCGACCCGCTCGGCGGCGGGCTCGACCTGCTGGTGGGGATCGAGCAGGAGCAGGGCCTGCGGTGGCCCGACCTCGCCGTCGGGGACGGGCGGATCCGGGCCGCCGCACTGCACGCCGCCCTCCCCACCGCGGGTGCGCGCGGCGCGGCGCTCTCGGTGCTGTCCTGTGCCCGGGCCGCCCACGGCCCGGAGCCGGCGGCCGTCACCGCGGTGCTCGACTCCGGGCGGCGGGCCGGCGGCACCGTGGTCTGCGACCTGCCGCGGTACCCGACCGACGCCGCGCTGGCCGCGATCGGCGCCGCGGAGCTGACCGTCCTGGTCGTGCCGTCGACGCTGCGGGGCAGCGCCGCCGCGGCCCGGGTCGCCGAGCTGCTGGCCGAGCACGCGCGGGTGGTCGAGCTGGTGGTGCGGGGACCGGCACCGGGCGGCCTCACCCCCGACGAGATCGCCGGCTCCCTCGGTCTGCCCCTGCTGGCCGCCATGCGCTCGGAGCGCGACCTCACCGCCGCGCTGGAACGCGGCCGGACCCCCGGTACCGGCCGTGGCCCGCTCACCGGTGCGGCGGGCGTCGTCTGCGCCCGGTTGTCCGCCACCGGTCGTGATCTGCGGGCGGCGTCGTGAACCCGATGGTCGACCGCGTCCGGGCCCGCCTGGCCGACGCCGGAGGGGAGACCGGCCCGGCCGCCGTCGCTGCGGCGGTGCGGGCCGAGGCGGGCGGGGTCGCGTCGGATCTCGACGTGCTCGCCGCCCTGCGGACGCTGCGCCAGGAGTTCACCGGCGCCGGCCCGCTGGACGCGCTGCTGCGCGACCCGGCCACCACCGACGTGCTCGTCACGGCGCCCGACGCGGTGTGGGTCGACCGCGGTGACGGCCTGCGCCGCAGCTCGGTCGTCTTCCCCGGGGAGGACGCCGTCCGCCGCCTCGCGCAGCGGCTGGCCCTGGCCGCCGGGCGCCGGCTGGACGACGCGAGCCCGTGCGTCGACGGCCGTCTCGCCGAGGCCGGGGTCCGGCTGCACGCCGTGCTCCCGCCGGTGGCCGCCGCGGGCACCGCGATCTCGCTGCGGGTGCTGCGCCCCGCCAGCCACGACATGGCGGCCCTGCGCCGGACCGGGACCTTCGACGCCGACCGGGAGAACCTGCTGCGCGCGATCGTCGCCGCCCGGCTGGCGATGCTCGTCTCCGGCGGGACCGGCAGCGGCAAGACCACGGTCCTCAACGCGTTGCTGGGTGCGGTCGACCCGTCCGAACGTCTGGTCACCGTCGAGGACGCCGAGGAGCTGCGCCCGCGCCCCCGCACGTCGTCCGGCTGGTCGCGCGCCCGCCGAACATCGAGGGGTCCGGCGGGATCGGGCTGCGCGACCTCGTCCGGCAGGCGTTGCGGATGCGGCCGGACCGCCTCGTCGTCGGCGAGGTGCGTGGCGCCGAGGTCGGTGACCTCCTGGCGGCGATGAACACCGGCCACGACGGCGGTGCCTGCACCGTGCACGCCAACTCGGTGCGCGAGATCCCGGCGCGGATGCGCGCCCTGGCGGGCCTCGGCGGCATGGCACCGGCGGCGCTCGACGGGCAGCTCGCCGCGGCCGTCCAGGTCGTGCTGCAGATGCGCCGGCACCCGGGCGTCGGGCGCGTGCTGGACGAGATCGGCGTGCTCTGCCGGGGCGCCGACGGAGCGCTGCGGGTCGAGGCCGCCTGGACCCGCGCGTCGGGTGCCGGGCCGGGCCTGGCCGAGCTGCGGGCGTTGCTGCACGAACGCGGGATCGGTGCGCCGTGCTGAGCGGGCCGCACGCCGTGCTCGCCGTCGCGGTGCCGACCGCGGGGCCCGGCGCATCCGGAGCCCCCGCGGTGCGGGCGGCCGCCGTGCTGGTGCTCCTCGCGACCGCGCTGCTCGCCGCGCCCGGCCCGGCCGCCCGGCGGCGGCTGCGCACGCTTACCGCGGGGCGGGCGGACGGCCGGATCCGCCGCATCCCGATCACGGTGCTCACCGGCCCCGCCGTCGCCGCGTGCGGCTGGCTGCTGCTCGGCCCCGCCGGGGCGGTGTGCGCCTGCGGTGTCGCCTGGTTCGTCCGCAGGCGGCTGGCGACCCGCCGGGCCGCGGCGCGCGACACGGCGGCCGCCGCCGAGCTGGCCGGTGCGCTGGCCCGGATCACCGACGAGCTGCGCACCGGCGCCCATCCGGCGGCGGCCCTCGCCGGACACGACCACGACGGCCCGGTGGTGCGGGCCCTGATCGAACCGGCGGCGGTGGCGGCCCGGATCGGCGAACCCGTGCCGGACGCGCTGCGCCGGGCCGCGCACGGGCCGGCCGGGCGCGACGTCGAGCGGGTCGCGGCCGCCTGGGACCTGGCCGACCGGCACGGGGTGCCGCTGGCCGCGCTGCTGGACGGCCTGCTCGACGACATCCGCTGGCGGATCGCCCACGGCGCCCGGGTGCGGGCGCAGCTCGCCGGGCCGCGGGCCACCGCGAGCGTGCTGACCGGGCTGCCGCTGGCCGGCATCGGGCTCGGCCAGCTGATGGGGATCGCGCCGCTGGAGGTGCTGCGCACCGGTCTGCACGGACCGCTCCTGCTCGGGGCGGGAGTGCTCCTCACCCTCGGCGGCGCCGCCTGGACCGACCGCATCCTGCGCGCGGCGGTGCCGTCATGAGCGCCGCGGCGGTGTCGTCGTGAGCGCCGCGGCGCTGGGGATCGCCGCCGCGGCCGTGCTGGTCGGCTGCACGCGCCCCGCGTCCGGGCGGCTGCGCCTGGTGCACCGGGCCGCTCCCGGCCGGCCGGCGGAGCGCTCGCGCACCGCGGTACCGGCCCTGCTCGTCCCGGCGGGCGCGGCGCTCGGCTGGGTCGTCGCCGGCCCGGCCGGGGCCGTGGTCGGGGGTCTCGCCGGTGGTGGTGCCGCGGTGCTGCTCGCCCGGCACGGCTCCGGCCGGCGGGACGCCCTCGTCGAGGACGCGGACCTCGCCGCCGCCTGGGATCTGCTCGCCACCTGTCTCGCCACCGGCCTGACCGTTCCGGACGCGGTCGCCGCCGCGGCCCAGAGGCTGCCTGGGGCACCGGGCGCGGCGCTGCGCCGGGTCGCCGGGCTGCTCGTGCTCGGCGCCCCCGCGGAGGACGCCTGGTCCGCCGCGGCCGCGACCCCCGCTCTCGCCGTCTTCGCCCGCGCCGCCGCCCGGTCGGCCGGCACCGGTGCCGCGCTCGGGCGGTCCGCCGCGGCCGAGTCGGTCCGGTTGCGGGCCGGGCTCACCGACCGTGCCGAGGAGCGCGCGCAACGCGCCGCGGTCCGGATCACCGCACCGCTCGGGCTCTGCTTCCTGCCCGCCTTCCTGGTCCTCGGCATCGTGCCGGTCGTGATCGGGCTGGCCGGGGAGGCGTTCGCCCGGTGGTGACACCGGGCACCGAGGACCGGCCCGCGATCCCGCGGGTCCCGACGAAGGAGCACACCGATGACCCGTTCCCCCCACACCGCCCGGCTGGCCGCACTCGCCGTCGACGACGACGGGATGTCCACCGTGGAGTACGCCGTCGGCACGGTCGCCGCCGCGGCCTTCGCGGCGCTGCTCTACGCGATCGTCAGCGGCGACGACATCATGGCCGCGCTCACCGGGATCGTGCAGCGTGCACTGTCCACGACGTTCTGACCCGGTCCGCGACGACACCGGGGCGGTCACCGTCGAGGCGGCGATGGCGCTGGGCACCCTGGTGCTGGTGACCGCCGCGGCGGTGGCCGCCGTCGCGACGGTCGCCGCCGGTGTCCGCTGCACCGACGCCGCCCGGGAGCTGGCCCGGCTCGCCGCTCGTGGCGACGCCGACCAGGGGCGGATCGCCGCGGCCGCGCTCGCACCGGGCGGGGCGGAGACGGAGCTGCGCCTCGGCGGGCAGACCGTCGTCGCGACCGTCCGGGCCCGGCCGGTGGGTCTGCTGCCCCTCGCCGTCGAGGGCTCGTCGGTCGCCGTCACCGAAGCGGGCGTGGGAGCGGCCCCACCCGGTGACGCGGGTGGCGGGTGAACCCGATGGCGGACACGACAGCGGGCCACCGGTTACGCGCGGAGGACGCGGGGGTCGCCTCGGTGTGGGCGGCCACCGCGACCGCCGTCCTGCTGCTCACCGCGGCGGTGTGCGTCGACGTCGCGGCCGCGGTCCGGGCCCGGCACGTCGCCACGGCCGCGGCGGACCTGTCGGCACTGGCCGCGGCCGGGCGATCGGTCGAGGGCGCCGACGCGGCCTGCCGGGCGGCGACCGAGCTGGCCGCCCGCAACGGCGCTCTGCTCACCGACTGCCGGCTCGACGGGTGGGACGCACTCGTCCGGACCCGGGTCGACCGCTCCGGCCTGCTCCCGGTCGCGGGCCCCGCGACCGCCCGGGCCCGTGCCGGTCCGGCACCAGCCGGTGCGCAGACCACGCCCACCGGACCCACGGATGGTCCCGGGCCCGGCAACGGCCTGCTCCCGAGGAGGACACGTGATCATGCTCTCGGCGAACGGTCACCCGTTCCGGGTGAACGGGCGGAGAACACCGCAGCACGCCCGCGTCACGGCCGGGAGGGCCCGGTGGCCCGCTGCGGCGTTGCTTCGTCGTCGCGACCGGACCGATCACCGACGTCGGAGCGTGCACCCCTGGTCACGGCGAGCATCCTGCGGCCTACTGGAATCCGCAACGGAGACGGGCCGGGCCCGGTTCGTCCCCGGCACACCGACCACGCTCCCCAGACCGCGATGGGGCCGGAGCGCATCACGCGCCCCCGTCCGACCCCGTCGCACGTGGTCGCCGCCGGTCCGCCCACGCCCCCGACGGGCGGGCCGGCGGTACCTCGCCGTGATCGTGGCCCGGCTCGCCCACCGCGGCCAGCACCAGGTCGAGGACCTGCACCGCGCCGGCCTTGTCCAGCGGGTTGTTGCCGTTGCCGCACTTCGGGGACTGCACGCAGGACGGGCAGCCGGACGGGCACTCGCAGTCGTGCACCGCCGACCGCGTCGCGGACAACCAGCGCAGCAGCACCTCGTGGCCGCGCTCGGCGAGGCCCGCCCCGCCGGGGTGACCGTCGTGCACGAAGACCGTCGGCAGGCCGGTGTCCGGGTGCAGCGCGGTCGACAGGCCACCGATGTCCCACCGGTCGCAGATCGCGAACAGCGGCAGCAGCCCGATCGCGGCGTGCTCGGCCGCGTGCAGCGCACCCGGCAGCCTGGTCTCGTCCAGCCCCGCCCGCTCCAGCGCCTCCGGCTCGATCGAGTACCACACCGAACGGGTGTCGAGGCTCTGCGCGGGCAGGTCGAGGGCGATCCGGTCGAGCACGGTGCCGTCCGGTGCCCGCCGCCGGTAGGCGACGACCTGGCTGGTCACGGTGGTCGCACCGAAGCTCACCCGGACCGGCCCGTACCGACGGGACTCCAGTACCTCGAGCACCGCCACGTCGGAGACCGACTGCGACTCCGTCCGCCACTCCGGCTCCTCGGCGTGGACCAGCGCGACCCCGCCGTCGAGGTCGAGCTCGTCGACCACGTAGCTCTCGCCCCGGTGCAGGTGCACCGCCCCGGCGTGCACGGTCCCCGGCGCGGAGGCCCCGTCGACCGTGCCGAGCATCCGGCCCGTGGCCGCCTCCACCACGGCGATCTGACCCAGGCCCGATCCGCGGATGTCGACCCGGGCCGCGGGGACCTCGCCGGTGTCCGGCCAGAACCAGCCGTGCGGGCGGCGGCGCAGCACACCCTCCTCGACCAGCGAGTCGAGCACCTCCCGGGCCGGCTCGCCGCCGAAGACCTGCTCCACGTCGTCGTCGGTGAGCGGCAGCTCGGCGGCGGCGCAGGCCAGCTGCGGGGCGAGCACGTACGGGTTGACCGGGTTCAGCACACAGCTCTCGACCGGCGCACCGACCAGGCTCTGCGGGTGGTGGACGAGGTAGGTGTCCAGCGGGTCGTCACGCGCCACGAGCACCACCAGCGCCTCGTCCGCCGCCCGGCCCGCCCGCCCGGCCTGCTGCCAGAACGAGGACCGGGTCCCCGGGAACCCGGCGAGGACGACCGCGTCCAGCCCCGAGATGTCGACGCCGAGTTCCAGCGCGTTCGTCGTGGCCACGCCCAGCAGGTCGCCGGACATGAGCGCGCCCTCCAGCGCCCGCCGTTCCTCGGGCAGGTACCCGCCGCGGTAGGCGGCGATCCGCTCGGTCAGCTCCGGCGCGACCTCGGCGACCTGGCGGCGGGCACCGAGCGCGGTGAGCTCCGCCGACCGCCGGCTGCGGACGAACGCGAGCGTCCGGGCCTGCTCCAGCACGAGATCGGCCAGCATCCGGGCGGCCTCGGACCCCGCCGCCCGGCGGACCGGGGCGCCGTTGTCCCCGGTGATCTCGGTGAGCAGCGGCGGCTCCCAGAACGCGACCGTCCGACCGGCGTGCGGCGACCCGTCCTCGGTGACGGCGACGACGTCGCGCCCGGTCAGCCGGGAGGCGAAGTCCGCGGGGGCGGCCACCGTCGCCGAGGCGAGGACGACCGTCGGCCGGGCCCCGTAGCGGGCGGCGACCCGCAGCAGCCGCCGCAGCAGCAGCGACACGTGGGACCCGAAGACCCCGCGGTAGGTGTGGCACTCGTCGACCACCACGTAGCGCAGGTGCCGCAGGAACGACGCCCACCGGCGGTGCCGCGGCAGTACCGACCGGTGCAGCATGTCCGGGTTGGAGAACAGCCAGCGGCTGTGCCGCCGGATCCAGTCGCGCTCGTCCATCGGGGTGTCGCCGTCGAACGCGGCGGGGCGCACGTCGGGCGGGGCCAGCCCGTCGAGGGCCCGCAGCTGGTCGGCCGCGAGCGCCTTCGTGGGTGCGAGGTAGAGCGCGCGGGCCCGGGGATCCTCGGTCAGCCCGGTGAGCACCGGGAGCTGGTACACCAGCGACTTGCCCGAGGCGGTACCGGTCGCGACGACGACGTCGGCCCCCGCCCGGACCAGGTCCGCCGCCTGCGCCTGGTGCGCCCACGGGCGCTCGACCCCGCGCCCGGCCCAGGCCGCGCGGAGCTCGTCGGGGGTCCAGTCCGGCCACCCGGCGACCCGGCCGGTCCGCGGCGGGATCCGGACGACGTGCCGCAGCGGCTCCACGGAGCCGCCGGCCCCCGGCGAGCCCGGTTCCACACCCGCCGGACCGTCGCCCGGGGGCGTCGTGTCCGCCCGGCCCGCGACGACGGCGTCGAGGTCCGCCGGGTCGGTACCGGAGCCGGCGAGCACCCGGCGCAACAGCTCCAGCCCACGGTCCGCGCCGTTGTCCGGCTCTCCGGTCGATCCCACGACCAGCCAGGTTGGCACAGACGTTCGAACGCGCTCCCCGGGAGTCCCGGAACCGCCGGCGCCGGATCGCCCGGCCGGATCTTGACGCGGACCCCGTTGTGCCCCATGCCGTCCGCAGGTTCCCGACATCGACACCAAGATCTGTGGGATTGATCACTTTGGCAAGATCGTTACGTCTTGTGATCCCTCTCGCACTGAGGGATACGACACACTCCTACACTGCACGCGCCCGACGGCGGCGGTTCGCCGGACGGGCCCAGTCGGCGCCAGTGATGTCGTCGTCGGGCGGGTCCCGCCTCCGGGACGGGCCCTCCGGCACGACGGATCTGGTGAACCTCGCTGCAACCAGGAGGACGGATGTCCCAGTCCACCCTCGCCCAGGGCCTCGAGCTCGGTGCGGGAGATCTCGCCGTCGTCGGCGTGGTCGCGGTGGTCGCCCTCGTCGCCCTGGCCGTCGGCGGTCTGCTGCTCAGGGAGGTACTCGCCCACGGCGAGGGCACCCCCAAGATGCAGGAGATCGGCCGCGCGGTCCAGGAGGGCGCCACGGCGTACCTCAACCGCCAGTTCCGCACCCTCGCGGTCTTCGCCGCCGCCGTGTTCCTGCTGCTCTTCGCGCTCCCCGCGGAGGACGTCGGCGAACGCGTCGGCCGGTCGATCTTCTTCGTCGTCGGGGCGGTCTTCTCCGCGATCATCGGCTACCTGGGCATGTGGCTCGCCACGCGGGCGAACATCCGCGTCGCCGCGGCCGCCCGGGAGCCCGGTGGCCGGGAGAAGGCGACCCGCATCGCGTTCCGCACCGGCGGTGTCGTCGGCATGTTCACGGTCGGGCTCGGCCTGTTCGGTGCCGCGGTCGTCGTCCTCGTCTACGCCGGGCAGGCGCCCCGCGTACTGGAGGGCTTCGGCTTCGGCGCCGCCCTGCTCGCCATGTTCATGCGGGTCGGCGGCGGCATCTTCACCAAGGCCGCCGACGTCGGCGCCGACCTCGTCGGCAAGGTCGAGCAGGGCATCCCGGAGGACGACCCGCGCAACGCCGCGACGATCGCCGACAACGTCGGCGACAACGTGGGCGACTGCGCCGGCATGGCCGCGGACCTGTTCGAGTCCTACGCGGTGACCCTGGTCGCCGCCCTCATCCTCGGCACCGCGGCGTTCGGCCTGCAGGGGCTGCTGTTCCCGCTGATCGTGCCCGCGATCGGGGTCATCACGGCGATCCTGGGCGTCTACCTGACGAAGGCCCGCCAGGGCGAGAACACGCTGCGCGCGATCAACCGCAGCTTCTACCTGTCGGCGACGTTCGCCGGTGTGCTGTCGATCGTCGCGGCCTACGTGTACCTGCCCGGCTCGTTCGGCGAACTGACCGAGGCGACCGACCCGACCGTCGCGGCGCTCGCCGGCGACCCGCGGCTCATCGCCTCGATCGCGGTGGTCATCGGCATCGTCCTCGCGGCGGTCATCCTGAAGCTGACCGGCTACTACACCGGCACCGAGGACCGGCCGGTGAAGGACGTGGGCGAGTCCTCGCTGACCGGCCCGGCGACCGTGATCCTGTCCGGGATCTCGATCGGTTTCGAGTCCGCGGTCTACACCGCGCTCGTGATCGCGGCCGCGGTGTACGGGGCCTTCCTGCTGTCCGGCTCGATCGTCGTCTCGCTGTTCGCGGTCGCGCTGGCCGGTACCGGGCTGCTCACCACGGTCGGCGTCATCGTCGCCATGGACACCTTCGGCCCGGTCTCGGACAACGCGCAGGGCATCGCGGAGATGTCCGGCGACGTGGAGGGCGACGGCGTCGACATCCTCACCGAGCTCGACGCGGTCGGGAACACCACCAAGGCCATCACCAAGGGCATCGCGATCGCGACCGCGGTACTCGCCGCGACCGCGCTGTTCGGCTCCTACCGCGATGCGATCAACCAGGCGCTCGCGGGCGCCGGGCAGACCATCGAGAACGCCGGCACGTCGTTCGCCTACGAGGTGTTCAGCCCGAACACCCTGGTCGGTGTGATCATCGGCGCCGCGGTCGTGTTCATGTTCTCCGGCCTGGCGGTCAACGCGGTCACCCGGGCCGCCGGCGCGGTCGTGTTCGAGGTGCGCCGCCAGTTCCGGACCCGGCCCGGGATCATGGACGGCACCGAGCGGCCCGAGTACGGCCGGGTCGTCGACATCTGCACCCGCGACTCGCTGCGCGAGCTGGCCACCCCCGGCCTGCTGGCGCTGTTCGCACCGATCGCGGTCGGCTTCGGCCTCGGGGTCGGGCCGCTGGCCGGCTACCTGGCCGGTGCGATCGCCGCGGGCACCCTGATGGCGATCTTCCTGGCCAACTCCGGCGGCGCGTGGGACAACGCCAAGAAGCTGGTCGAGGACGGCAACCACGGCGGCAAGGGTTCCGACGCACACGAGGCGACGATCATCGGCGACACCGTCGGTGACCCGTTCAAGGACACCGCCGGACCGGCGATCAACCCGCTGATCAAGGTGATGAACCTGGTCTCGGTGCTGATCGCCCCGGCGGTGGTCGTGCTCTCGACCCCGGACGCCAACCCGGTGATCCGGATCCTGATCGCCCTCGTCGCGGTGGCGGTCATCGCCGCGGCGATCGTCGTGTCCAAGCGCCGCACGTCGACGATCACCGACACCCCGGCGGAGAGTTCGGTCGGCTGAACCGGTTCCCCGCTCCACGACGGCCGCTCGTCCACACGGGGCGAGCGGCCGTCGTGCGTCGTCACCCGGTTCGGTTACCCTCCGACCGCCGGTACGTCGAAGATCGTCCGGTGGGAGGGGCCATGCGGACGGGCGGAGTGATCGGCACCATGCTGGCCGCCGCCGTGCTCGCGGGCTGCGGCGCGGCCGGGCCGACGGTGCCGGAATGGACCGACGGCATGTGCACGGCCGTCCGGTCGTTCGTGCAGACGGCCGGTGACGCCCCGCGCTCCGGCCCCGCACCCGGCGAGCAGGTACAGGCCGTCGCCGCCTACCTGGACCGCACCACCGGCGCCCTGGACCGCACGCTGGGCGACCTGGACCGGCTGGGCCCCGCGCCGGTCGACGACGGCGAGACCGTGTCCGACGGGCTCGCCGGCGGCCTCGGCGAGATCCGCTCCGCGTTCTCCTCCGCCCGGTCGCGGGTGGCCGCACTCGACCCGGACGACCCGGCCGCCGTCGAGCGGGACCTCCCCGGTGCGCTGGAGCCGGTGGCCCGGCTCGGCAGCACCGCAGGCCCGCTCGCCATGGTCACCGGTCATCCCGTCCTCGGGCCCGCCTTCCGGGCGTCCGCCGCGTGCGGCGAGCTGACCCGGTCGTCCGAACAGATCCGCAGCCGATCGGCCCCGAACACGCCCGACGCTGTTGCTCCGGACGGAGCAGCAGGGGAGGGTGGCGGCGGCTGACCTGCGACGGCGTCCTACCGTCGTCACCCGACCGTTATCTTTCGGGCCCGCTCCCCGGCGGCCCCCCGACCCTGGAGCCCGTTGATGGCCACCCCCCGCCCGGCACGCGCCGCCCGGGTCCTGCTCCCCACACTGCTCGCCGCCCTGCTCGCCGGCGGTTGTGCCCAGACCGTCGCCGGAACGGCGGCACCCGACCCCGCACCGCGGCCCGCCGCCGGTGTCGGGGCCGATCCCGTCGCCTGGGGCGGCAAGGTCTGCGGCGCGCTGCTGTCCTACTACCGCCCGCTCAGCGCCCGCCCGGACTACGGCGGCGCCGACCTGCCCGGCATCAAGACCCGGCTGTCGGAGTACCTGGGCGCGGTCAAGGGCGGCATCGACGCCGGCAAGAAGCAGCTCGGCGACGCCGGAGCCGCACCGATCACCGGCGGCGACCAGTTCAAGGGGTCGATCGACGACCTGCTGAAGAAGACCGGCACGACGATCGACCAGGCCAAGACCGAGGTCGACCAGGCCGACCCGAACGACGTGCCGGGTTTCCAGGCCCGGCTCAAGTCCGCCGAGGAAAAGTTGCGCACGATCGGCACCGCGGAGGGCCTGGACAAGCTCGGCAAGACCCCCCGGCTGGACAAGGCGGTGGCCAGCGCCCCGCCGTGCGTCGAGCTGAACGAGCTGACCAAGCCGGGCTGAGCCCACGGGCCCGGGCCGGGGCGCGCCGTCACCGTCGGCGTGCCGACGGTCGTCGAACATCCGTTCTATGCTGTGCGGGTGCCGCAGATGTCGCTGTTCTCCGCGGAGGCCCGGCCGGCCGGGCTGACCGACCTGGCCGGGCTGCTCTGCGGGCCCGCGCGGATCGAGCGGTTCGGGGCCGGGGACACGGCCCGGTTCGACGTGCCGCTCCCGTTCACCGACCGGGAGCGGTCGCTCGGGGCACTCGCGGCCGCCCGGGGCGTGACGCTCGCACCGGGCGCCTCCGGCCTGCGCAGCGCGTTCCGCCGGGACCTCGTGCCGCTGGCCCGGACCTGGTGCGGGCCGGACGGGCGCAAACGGGTCCCGCCGGACTTCCAGCTCGACGGCGCGGCGCTGCGGCTCTGGGTGCTCGCCGCGGGCGTCGGGGACCTGCGGGGCGGGCATCTGCTGCTGCTCGATCCCCAGGCCCCGTGGACGCACGGCCCGCTCATCGCCGCCGCGACCCGCGCCGGATTGCCACCGGCCAGGGTGGCGGCCGGGGAACACGGTGCCCCGGGTCCGGCGTTACGACTGCACGGTGCCCGGCGGATGGCCCGCCTGGTCGAACTGGTGGGTCCCGCCCCGACCACACTCGGTGCCTCCTGCTGGCCGCGCTACCACGGCCGTCCGGCCGCCTGACCTGCCGAACTGCGGGCCCGGTTACGCTGGTCGTTCGCCCGTCCCCAGTGGTGGAACCCACGACGCGGGGTGGCGACGGTGTGAGATCGTGCGATCGTCGACCGGATACGGGCGCGGAGAGCGACCGGACCGGCACGCTCTGCGAGTGCACCGACGAGCAGGGTGGACACGCAGGTGGCACAGCCGTCGCACCAGGCGCGACGCCGCCGAGGAGATGAGGTAGGACCACGTGGCAGCAGCGACAACGGGAACGGGTTCGGCACGCACGTCGGGGGGCAGCACGCGCAAGCCCACCTCGACCGCGAGTGCGTCCGGCCGTCCGGTCCGCCGCCTGGTGATCGTCGAGTCGCCGAGCAAGGCCAAGAAGATCCAGCCCTACCTGGGCAACGACTACGTCGTGGAGTCCTCGGTCGGCCACATCCGCGACCTCCCGCGCGGCGCCGCCGACGTCCCGGCGAAGTACAAGGGCGAGTCCTGGGCCCGCCTGGGCGTCGACGTCGACAACCAGTTCAGCCCGCTCTACATCGTGACGCCGGAGAAGAAGAGCACCGTCTCCGAGCTGCGCGAGGCCCTCAAGACGGTCGACGAGCTGTTGCTCGCGACGGACCCCGACCGCGAGGGCGAGGCCATCGCCTGGCACCTGCTGGAGACCCTCAAGCCGAAGGTCCCGGTCCGCCGGATGGTCTTCCACGAGATCACCGAGTCCGCGATCCGGGCCGCCGCGGAGAACACCCGCGAGCTCGACCAGGACCTGGTCGACGCCCAGGAGACCCGCCGCATCCTGGACCGGCTCTACGGCTACGAGGTGTCCCCCGTGCTGTGGAAGAAGGTCATGCCGAAGCTCTCGGCGGGCCGGGTGCAGTCCGTGGTCACCCGGCTGGTCGTGCAGCGCGAGCGGGACCGGATCGCGTTCCGTTCCGCCGAGTACTGGGACATCTCCGCCACGCTCGACGCCGGTGCCGAGGCCACCCCGCGCACCTTCGGCGCGCGGCTCGTGCAGGTCGACGAGCGCCGGGTCGCGACCGGCCGGGACTTCGACTCGCTGGGCACGCTGAAGAAGTCCGACGGCGTCGTCGTCCTCGACGAGGCCGGCGCCCGCCGGCTGGCCGAGGGACTGCAGGACCGGCCGCTGCAGGTCTCCTCGGTCGAGGCGAAGCCCTACAGCCGCAAGCCGTACGCGCCGTTCACCACGTCCACGCTGCAGCAGGAGGCCGGCCGCAAGCTGCGGTTCTCCTCCGAGCGCACCATGCGCGGGGCGCAGCGGCTGTACGAGAACGGCTACATCACCTACATGCGTACGGACTCGACCACGCTGTCCGACACCGCGATCCAGGCCGCCAGGGCGCAGGCCAGGGAGCTGTACGGGGACGCCTACGTCGCCGACAAGCCGCGCCAGTACACCCGCAAGGTGAAGAACGCCCAGGAGGCACACGAGGCGATCCGCCCCGCGGGAGAGTCGTTCCGGACGCCGGGCTCCATCGCCCGTGAGGTCGACGGCGACGACTTCCGCCTCTACGAGCTGATCTGGCAGCGGACCATCGCGTCGCAGATGAACGACGCCCGCGGCACCACCGTCAGCGTCCGGATCAGCGGGACCGCAGGCACCGGCGAGGAGGTCGTCCTCGCCTCGTCCGGGCGCACCATCACCTTCCCCGGGTTCCTCAAGGCCTACGTCGAGACCGTCGACGACGGCTCGAAGGAGCAGGCCGACGACGCCGAGTCCCGGCTGCCCGAGCTCACCGAGGGCCAGGCGCTCACCGCGACCGAGCTGAACCCGGACGGGCACTCCACCAGCCCACCGTCGCGCTACACCGAGCCGGCGCTGGTCAAGGTCATGGAGGAGCTGGGCATCGGCCGGCCGTCGACCTACGCGTCGACGATCAAGACGATCCTGGACCGGGGCTACGTCTGGAAGAAGGGCTCCGCGCTCGTCCCGTCCTGGGTGGCGTTCGCCGTCGTCGGGCTGATGGAGGCGCACTTCGGCCAGCTCGTCGACTACGACTTCACGGCCGCGATGGAGGACGACCTGGACTCCATCGCGTCGGGCACCGACTCCCGGGTGCACTGGCTCAGCGGGTTCTACTTCGGTTCCGACGGCGCCGACACCGGCTCGGAGATCGCGAAGGCCGGCGGGTTGAAGAAGCTGGTCGGCTCCAACCTGGAGGAGATCGACGCCCGCACGATCAACTCGATCAAGATGTTCTCCGACGCGCAGGACCGCGAGGTCGTCGTGCGGGTCGGGCGCTACGGGCCGTACCTGGAGCGGATGGTCGAGGGCGAGTCCCAGCGCGCGAACCTGCCCGACGACCTGCCGCCGGACGAGCTGTCCGAGGAGATCGCCGAGAAGCTGTTCTCGGTGCCGCAGGAGGGACGCAAGCTCGGCGCCGACCCGGTGACCGGGCACGAGATCGTCGCGAAGGAGGGCCGGTTCGGCCCCTACGTGACCGAGCTCCTGCCCGAGCCGGAGGTCCCCGAGGGCAGCAAGAAGAAGCCGGTCAAGCCGAAGCCGCGGACCGGATCGCTGTTCAAGTCGATGGCCGTCGACACCCTCACCCTCGACGACGCGCTGAAGCTGCTGTCGCTGCCACGCGTCGTCGGGAAGGACCCGGACTCCGGCGACGAGATCACCGCGCAGAACGGCCGCTACGGCCCGTACCTCAAGAAGGGCACCGACTCGCGGTCGCTCGCCGACGAGGAGCAGCTGTTCACGGTGACCCTCGAGGAGGCGCTGGAGCTCTACAAGCAGCCCAAGCAGCGCGGCCGGGGCCGGGGTGCGGCCCAGCCGCCGCTGCGCGAGCTCGGTGAGGACCCGTCGACCAGCAAGAAGATGGTCATCAAGGACGGCCGGTTCGGCCCGTACGTGACCGACGGCGAGACCAACGCCAGCCTCCGCAAGGGCGACGAGGTCGAGGCGCTCACCGACGAGCGCGCCTCGGAACTGCTGGCCGAGCGGCGCGCCAAGGCCCCGGTCAAGAAGAAGCCGGCCGCGCGGAAGACCACCGCCGCCAAGAAGCCCGCCGCGGCCAAGAGCACCGCCGCCAAGAAGCCCGCGGCCCCGAGAACCCGCAAGACCCCCACCACCTGACCCGTCCCGCGGCGCCCGTCCCACTCCGTCGCACGTGCCACTCCGTCGCACGTGCCACTCCGTCGCACGTGCCACTCATGGAGCTTCGGCCCGGTTACCCGAGGCCGAAGCTCCATGAGTGACCCCGCGGGCGGGGCGGGAGGGGCCGGTCAGGAGGCCAGGGCCCGCTTCACCGCTGCGGCGACCCGGCCGCCCTCGGCGCGACCGTCCGCTGCGGCGTTCGCCTTCTTCATGACCTGGCCCATCTGCCGCATCCCGGGCTGCTCGCCGGTCTCGGCCGCCACCTCGGCGACGGCGGCCCTGGCCAGCGCGTCCACCTCGGCGTCGTCCAGCTGGGTGGGCAGGTAGCGCGCCAGCACCTCGCCCTCGGCGCGTTCCCGGGCCGCCTGCTCGGGGCGGTCGCCGTCGGCGAACGCCTGGGCGGACTCGGCCCGCCGCTTCGTCTCCTTGGTGATGACGGCGCGGACCTCGTCGTCGCTCAGCTCGCGGGCGCTCTCCCCCGCGACCTCGGCGTTGCCCACCGCGGTCAGCGCGGACCGCAGGGTGGTGCGGACCAGCTCGTCCTTGGCCTTCATGGCGGCGGTCAGGTCGGCCCGCAGCTGCTCCTTGAGTGTGCTCACGCCACGCGACGATAGTCCCGCGCCGTACCCTGGGCGGCGTGAGTACCGCCCGCACGCTCGTCCGAATGGCCGCCGGAACCGTCGCGACCGGGGCCGCCGGTCTCGGCTACGCGGCCGGGATCGAGCGGCGGCACTGGACGCTGCGCCGCGTGGAGCTGCCGGTGCTCGCGCCCGGGGCGCGCCCGCTGCGGATCCTGCACCTGTCCGACCTGCACCTCACCCCCGGTCAGCGGAGCAAGATCCGCTGGGTCGCCTCGCTGAACGCGCTGGACCCGCACCTGGTGATCGACACCGGGGACAACCTCGCGCACCCGGACGCGGTCCCCGGCGTCCTCGCCGCCCTCGGCCCGCTGCTGGACCGGCCCGGCGCGTTCGTCTTCGGCAGCAACGACTACTACGGGCCGACGCCGAAGAACCCGGCCCGCTACCTGCGCCGCGGCAGCGGGCACCGGTCGCACGGCGCGCCGCTGCCCTGGGAGGACCTGCGCGCCGCGTTCCGGGAGCACGGCTGGGTCGACGCCACGCACGACCGGCACCTGCTGGAGGTCGACGGCCGCCGCGTCCGGATCGCCGGGGTCGACGACCCGCACCTGCACCTGGACCGCTACCGCAAGATCGCCGGGCACGACGCCGACGCCGACCTCCGCCTCGGCCTGACCCACTCCCCCGAACCCCGGGTGCTGGACGGCTTCGCCGCCGACGGGTACGACCTCGTCCTCGCCGGGCACACGCACGGCGGGCAGCTGCGGCTGCCGGGCTACGGCGCGATCGTCACGAACTGCGGCATCGACCGCACCCGGGCCCGCGGGACGAGCCGCTGGGGCAGCCACACCCGGCTGCACGTCTCGGCCGGTCTGGGCACCTCCCCGTACGCGCCGGTGCGCTTCGCCTGCCCGCCCGAGGCGTCCCTGCTGACCCTCGTCGCGGCCCCGACCAGCGCCGACGCCGGGAGGGGAACCCGCGCGCAGGCCGGGCGGGGCGTCGGGTAGAGTTTCCTTCGGCTCACGGGAGACCGTTCAGCCATCGGGGTGTGGCGCAGCTTGGTAGCGCGCTTCGTTCGGGACGAAGAGGTCGCAGGTTCAAATCCTGTCACCCCGACAACACGAAGTCCCTGGCCGGTTCCTCACGATGTGGGAACCGACCAGGGTCTTCGTCGTGTCCGGGGGTTGCTTCCGCAGCATGGGCCCACACCGAGCGCCTGCGAGATGCGACCACCGTTGCCAGCCCGGCGCGTGTGGCGATCCAGCGTCGTCGACGAGCCAACGGCGAAGCCCTGTACGGCAGTCCGAGCCCGCCCGCTCCACCCGATTGCACCGCGCTCCCCACAATCGCGGGCACGAATCGTCGGGCCCCGCTCGTCTGCGTTCCCCACGCTGGGACATGTCAGAAAGGAACGGACATGGAGCTGTGGAACCAGGCGATGGACGCCATCGAGGAACATCTCGACCACGACGTTCCCATCCGGGACGTGGCCGCGGTGGCCCTCACCTCGGAGTACCAACTTCGCCGCGTCTTTTCCATGCTGGCAGGGATGCCGCTCTCGGAGTACGTCCGCCGCCGACGAATGACCGTCGCGGCCAGTGCGGTGTGCGAAGGGAACGAGGCAGTGCAGGACATCGCCGTCCGGTTCGGCTACTCCTCGGCGGATGCCTTCGCCCGCGCGTTCCGCAACGTGCACGGGATCGGGCCCGAGCAGGCACGTCGCCCGGGTGCGGTGCTGCGGTCACAGCCCCGTCTGTCCTTTCACCTCACCGTCGAAGGGAGAACGGACATGCAGTACCGCATCGTCGAGAAGCCGGCGTTCAACGTGGTGGGTCGCAAGACCCGATCCACCGTCGCCTACGAGGGTGTCAACCCCGACGCCGACCGGCTCGTCCGCTCACTGTCAGATGCCGACTGGGAGCTGTTCGAGGAGCTGTCGGACCAGGAGCCGCGCGGCGACATCTCGGTCTGGGACGACGTCGACGGGGCGGGCGGGGCCGAGGGCACCGAGGCCGAGTACTACATCGGGGTGGCCACCAGCCGGGCTGCCCCCAGCGGGTTCGACGTTCTCGACGTTCCACCGCACTCCTGGGCGGTGTTCGCCACCTCCGGAGCGTTCCCACAGGCGCTGCACTCTCTCTGGCGCTCTGTCGGTGGCGAATGGCTACCCGCCAATCCCTACGAGCTGGTGCCCGCACCATCGCTCGTCCGGGCGACCTACCACGACGAGAACGGGGCTCACGCCGACTTCGAACTCTGGCTCGCTGTCCGGCCCAGACCGGCCCCGTGAGAGTTGCCTGCTCGCGAGTCCCCGTGGCTCGGGGCAGGCAACTGTGGTTCCACGGCCGAACATCAAGCATCAACGGGGACACGACCCTCCACGTTCAGCTGAGCATCACCGACTCAGCTTCTCGAACGCCGGCCGGTCCTCCTTGGCCGCTCGAGGTCAGTGTCGCTGACCACCAGGAACCGCCACGTCTTTCGAACGAGAACCAGCACCTCGCCGCGGGCCAGCAGTCGGAGGGTGGCCGCGCGTCGTCCATCCGCGTACGGTGTACTACGTACGCCGTACCGAGAAGGAGCCCATGAAGATCACTGCCAGCGGTGTGTCCCTCAACGTCGACGACGTCGAGGCGTCGGCATCGTTCCTGACCGACCACTTCGGATTCGTCACCGAGATGTCCGCCGACGGCTTCGCCTCGCTCACCCGCGACGACGTCGGCATGAGCGTGATCTTCCTGCGCCGCGGTCTCCCCACGCAGCCGGACGACCAGCGCGACGACCACGCGATCGGCCAGATCCTCGCCTTCACCGTCGAGGACCTGGAGGGTGAGCTGGCCCGACTCCAGGCCGAGGGCGTGACCATCACGATGCCCCTGACCAGCGAAGAGTGGGGCGAGCGCGCGTTCCAGGTGCGGGACCCCAACGGGATCATCGTCCAGCTGGTCGACTGGAACGCTCCGGTCACCACGGCCTGACCGTCAGCCGGGACCGTCAGGGGGCTCCGCCGGTGCGCCGCGGAGCCCCCTGACGACCGCGGCGGTGGTGCGCTCACGGTCCCCGGTCGCCAGCAGGTCGAGCAGCGCGCCGCGCAGCAGGGCGAGCACGGCGGTGCGCCGGGCGGCGCCGGCCGGGGTGTCACGCTCGGCCTGCGACTGGGCGAGGGCGAGCAGATCCAGCCAGTCCGTGACGGCCGCCCGGGCGAACCCCGCCCACGGACCGTCCGGCTCCACGAGGGACCGCGCGTAGCTCTCCGCCCACAGCCGCAGCAGCGCCCGGTGTTCCTCGGCCGAGAGCCAGGTCCACAGCCGTTCGGCGACGCCCTCCGGCCCGGCCGGACCGGGATCCTCCGCGCGCAGCCGGTCGAGCAGCGCACGCTCGTCGGCCCGCGCCCGGGCCAGCAGGGCCCGGACGAGCCCGTCCTTGCTCCCGAACAGGAACGTCAGCACCCGGGTGCTGGACCCGATCGCGGCAGCCAGCGGACGCAGCGACACGTCCGCCAGGCCGTACCGGCAGACGTGTCCGTAGGCCAGCTCCAGCAGTTCCTGCTCGCGAGCCGACGGGCTCGGGTTCCGGCGCGGCACCCCACCAGCCTCCCATTACTGACACACTCGTGTCAGTGCAGACGTGAGGAGGCCGTCGTGGACGTCGCGACACCGTCCGGAGCCGTCGTGCGCCGGCTCGGCCGACCGGGCGATCTCGGCTGGGTGGTCATGGCCCACGGCGAGCTGTACTGCGCCGAGTTCGGCTGGAACGGCGACTTCGAGGCGCTGGTGGCCCGGATCGTGGCCGGGTTCGCGAACGACCACGACCCGGCCCGCGAGGCCGCGTGGATCGCCGAGCTCGACGGCCGCCGGATCGGCTGCGTGTTCTGCGTCGCCACCGACGACCCGGCGACCGCGAAGCTGCGCACCCTGCTCGTCGACCCCGCCGGGCGCGGGCACGGGATCGGGCGCCGCCTGGTCGAGGAGTGCGTGGGGTTCGCCCGCGCGGCGGGGTACCGGCGGATGACCCTGTGGACGAACGACGTGCTCGGATCGGCCCGGAGGATCTACGAGGCGACCGGGTTCGCACTCGTCGAGCAGGAGGAGCACCACAGCTTCGGTCACGACCTGGTCGGCCAGACCTGGGCACGGGAGCTGTGACGGTTCCGCCGGGGCCGGGGTGGAGAATGACGCGCGCAGGGACGCGGAGCGCACGGGAGCGGAGTCGATGAACCGGCACGAGCGGCTGACCACGCTGTTGGACATGCTCGCGGAGCGTGAGGGCCTCGACGTCGACGACGTCGCGGCCGAGCTGGGCGTGTCGGCCACGACCATCCGCCGCGACCTGGACCACCTCGCCGAGCAGCAGCTGCTCACCCGCACCCACGGCGGGGCCGTCGCCAACGACCTCGCCTACGACCTGCCGCTGCGCTTCCGGTCGGCCCGGCACGCCCCGGAGAAGCAGCGGATCAGCACCGCGGCCGCCGAGCTCGTGAGCAGCGGCGCGGTGGTGGGCCTCAACGGCGGGACGACCACCGCGGGCGTCGCGCGGGCGTTGGCCGTGCGCTCGGACCTCACCGGCGCGGCGGGACTGACGGTGGTGACGAACGCGCTCAACATCGCCAACGAGCTCGCCGTCCGGCCCAACATGAAGATCGTGATGACCGGTGGCGTGGCCCGGCAGTCGTTCGAGCTGAGCGGGCCGCTGGCCGGCCTGGTGCTGGAGAACCTGAGCATCGACGTCGTCTTCCTCGGGGTCGACGCGCTGCACCCGGTCGACGGGGCGTTCGCCCACCACGAGGGCGAGGCGGCCGTGAACCGGCTGATGGCCGACCGCGCCGAGCGGGTCGTCGCGGTCGCGGACAGCTCCAAGCTGGGGGGACGCGCCTTCGCCCGGATCTGCCCGATCGACCGGATCCACGAGGTGGTCACCGACACCGACGCCGATCCGGAGGTCGTCCGGACGCTGGAGGCGCACGGCATCGGGGTCCACCGGGCCTGAGTCCGGGCCGCGGCGCCGGACCCCCGGACCCGGAGATCGTCTTCATATGCTGTGATGCGCATCACCGATCTTGTTGTGTGACGAACGATGTCGGGTCGTGTCCAACCGGCGTCGGGTTCCGGGGGACGTGGCGGGTCGGGGGACAGCTGCGCGGATCCGGCGGCCGGACCCGGCCCGCACCGGGTCCGGTCCCACCGCACGGGGAGGGGGGTGCCGCGGATGGAGCGGACGATCGGGGTGGTCGTTCGTGGTGTTCCGGTGCCCGCCCGACGGCGCCCGTCCGGACGGGGGACGGCGAGCCGGTGAGCGCGGAGAGGGGCGGGCTCGACGCCGCCGCGGACGACTGGCTGATCCGCAAGGCCGCCGGGGGTTCCATGGACGCCTACGAGGTGCTCATCCGGCGGCACCGCGACCGGATCTACCGCATCGCGCTGCGCATGCTCGGCGACACCCACGACGCGGAGGACGTCGCCCAGGACGTCGTGCTCCAGCTGTGGACGGCACTGGCCGGCTTCGCCGGGGACAGCCTGTTCACCACGTGGCTGTACCGGATCGTCGTCAACCGGTGCATCAACCTGATCAACCGGCGGCCGCGGCACGAACCGCTGCTCGACCCCGACCTGCTCGCCGCCCCGGGGGCGGACGCGAGCGCCGAGGCCCGGCACCGGGCCAGGGCGGCGCTCGCGGCCGTCACCGAACTGCCCCCGGACCTGCGCGCACCGGTGGTACTCGTCGACGTCGAGCAGCTCAGCTACCGCGAGGTGGCGGCGATCCTCGACGTGTCCGAGGCGACGGTCCGCGGACGGCTGCACCGGGCCCGGCGCCAGCTCCTCCACACCCTGCGGGAGTGGTCATGACCAGCGGCCGGTGGAACGGCGACGACGGCTCCGACGTGCTCGCCTGCGGCCGGGCCGTCGACGATCTCGTCGACCGGGTGGCCGACGGCCGGGCCCACCTGCGCGACGCCCACCAGCGCGAGTGCGTGCACTGCCAGGCCGCGCTCGCCGAGTACGCACGCCTGTGGGCCCCGGTCCAGGACCTCGCGGCCGAGCAGGTCGCCCCGCCGGAGGGCCGGATCGACACCCTGCTGCGCAAGCTCCGGGCGGCCGTGGCCGACTCCGGGTACGCGACCATCCCGGGTCCGGACGGCGTCCTGCGGATCGCCGCCCGCGTCGTCGTCGTGACCGCCCGGAACTCCGCGCAGGAGGTCCGCGGGGTCCGGGTGGCGCTGAGCCGCGCGGTCGGTTCGGCCGGGGCCGGGGTGGTCGCCGGCGTCGCCGGGGGCAGCGCCGCCGTCGAGGTGACGCTGGCCGCCGACTACGGCGAGGACCTGCACGCCCTGTCCGCGCGGGTACGTCAGGCCGTCGCCGACGGTGTCCGGCGGATCACCGGGCTCGACACCACCGAGATCACCATCGTCATCGACGACGTCCTGAGGTGAGCACCACGATGGCCGGCGATCAGCTCCACGCCCCGGACGCAGGACCCCGCACCCCGGACGTCCGCACCCGGATCTCCCGGATCCCGCCGTGGCGACCGCGGCCCGACCTGATTGCCGGGGAGCTGCAGGTGCACGTCCTGCAGCGGCCGGGCGACCGGGTGGTGCTGCGGCTGTTCGGCGGGGTCGACGTCGTCGCGGCACCGCAGCTGGCCGTGCTGCTGTGCCAGTCGATCGTCCGGTCCGGCTGCGTGCTGCTCGACCTGGCCGACGTGGACTTCGTCGACTCCTCCGGCCGGTCGGCGCTGCTGGCCGCGCTGGACCGGGCGGAACGCTCCGGGCGGCACCTGCGGCTGTCGACCCGGCTGTCCCCGGACGTCCGGCGCCCGCTCGCCGCGAGCGGGACGCTGCTCCGCTTCGAGGAGGGCGATCTCGGGGCCGGCTGCGCGCGGCACCCGAAGCCGGGAACGGGGCGCCGGGGCGGATCACCCTGACGCCCGACGGCGGTCACCAGCTCACCCGGCGATGATCACGGATCCGGAAGCCGGGCGGCCACATCCGGCCGCGATCCTTCCCGATCCGTGATCACCTCACCGGGGCGGCGGTGCTCACGCGTCCGTGCCGCGCCCGTCCAGCCGCAGCGGCTCGCCGTTGTTGTAGCGCGCCGCGACGGCGTCCGGGCCCTTGGTGATCAGCTGCGCGAGGTTCGCCGCGTGCCCGTGCCCCAGGCCGTGGTCCGCCTTGAGCCAGGCGACGACCTCGCCGACCTTGGCCGTGGTGAGATCACGCTCCCGGGCCAGCTCCAGGAACTGCCGCGGGGTGACCCCGGTCTGCGCCTCGGCGTTGTCGAGATAGGTCTGGAATCCGCTCATACCGGTACCGACCGGGCGCCGGCCGGCAACTCATCGGTCAGGCCGGCGTCCCGTTCCCCGCGGCCTGCAGCTCGCCGCCCGGCAACCGGTCCGCACCCCAGCTGCGCTCGATGTAGCCGACGATCGCCGTGATGTCGGCCGCGGGCACCCTGTCCGGAGCGCCGCGCTCCAGCGGGTCGACGTGGAAGATGTAGAGCCGCGAGGCGAACTGGTCGAACGGCAGCGACGCCTCGCCGAAGCGCTCGCCGTTGCCCGCGGTCGAGACGACCACGCCGTCGCCCCAGTCCTGGCCGCTGTCGTTGTTCGGGTTGTAGAAGTACACCCGCATCACGTCCTGCGGGTCCGGCGCGACCCGCAGCACGGTGATGGCGTGCCAGCCGACGTAGCGGGCGGCGCTGTCGGTGACGGCGACGCCGGCCGGCTGCGGGTGGATCAGCGGCTGCCCGCCGTTGTAGGCCGGGTGGTAGCCGGCGTGGAACTGGCGCAGGAAGTCGTCGAGATCGACGAGGTTGCCGGTCGCCACGTCGACGTTGATGTGGAAGCCCCGGGCCGCCCACCAGCCGTGGAACTCCGGGTTGACCCACCGGTGCGGGTCACCCGGGCGGTCCGCGCAGCGACGGCCCATCTCGGCGTAGATCCGGTCCAGGTGCGGCACGACGACCAGCGACACCGGGTCGAGGTCGATCGGCAGCGTCTGGGCCACCCCGGCGGTGCTCTCCTGCGAGGAGATCCGCTGGCCCTCGAAGTGCATGATGATCTCGTCGTCGCGGGCCGCCCAGACGACCATCTGCAGCAGGTAGTCCGGGTCGTTGTAGGCCCACATCGACAACGCGCGGGCCGACTGGCAGGTGGGGTTGTCACCCTGACCGATCCCGAGCGGCTGACCGAGCATCGACAGCACCCCGGCCAGCAGCCGCACCTCCGGGCCCGGATCGTCGCCGAACGCGGCGACCAGCCGTTCCCGGGCGGCCGGTGAGAGGTCGAGCGCGATCTGCCGCCACAACGACGGCACCACCGGCGGCTCGTAGAGGATGCCGCGGTCGAGCAGCAGGGCCAGCCCGTAGATGCACTGGGCGGTCTGCGGGGTCACCGCGTCCTCGATCAGCCGGTGCACCAGATCGCGGTAGCGGAGCAGGCAGTTCTTGCCGGTGTCGGACAGCCCGAGCGCCTCGGCGATCAGGTAGTCGCTCTCGTGGCGCAGGAACTGCAGCAGCTCCGCGTGGTACGGCGAGACCAGCCCGGTGTCGTGCATGGCGCGGGCGAAGCCGGACGCCTCGTACTGCAGGCCGCCGGTGTCCATCGCCTGCAGCCGGGACCGGAAGACGTCGACGCCGGGATCGTCCCGGCACGCCTCGGTGGTCCCGAACAACGCCGTGATCAGCCGGTCCAGGCCCTGCCCCGAGGACAGGTCGACGTCCGGGTCGCCGCGCCAGACCGACAGCCGGGTGATCAGCGACGCGACCTGGTCGACCTGGATCGGCCGCTGGCGCAGGACCCGCCAGATCTCCTCGACCAGCTTGTCCAGGACGACGTCGTAGCCCACCTCCTCGGCCACGTGCCGGAACAGGTCCCGGATGAGCTGCGCCGTTCGGCCCTGCCGGGTCCGCTCCGCCTCGCTGGGCGGGGTGAACAACAGCTCCAGGTTCATCGCGAGCACCTGGGACAGGAACTGTCGGGCGTCCTCCGGGGTCAGCGACGGGTGGACGTAGTCCCCCCGGGCGACCGCGAGCGTCCGCAGCTCGCTGGTCGCCTCCATCACGACGGTGTCGGCGTCCCCGCTGTGCAGCCCCGGCCCGACGAACGACGGGACGAGGATCTCCGGGGTGGCCCAGTCCGTCCCGAGGAACAGGCCGGCCTCCTCCAGCGCCTGCGCCCTGGCCTGGACGGCGGCGGCCCCTCCCGGCTGCAGCAGGACCCGCCGCAGCTGCTCGAGGACCCGCCGCAGCTTCGTCGTCTTGCCGAAGTCTGCGGTCTGGGCCAGGGCGCGGGTGGCGTCGTCGAGCGAGACCAGGCGCTTGTCCAGCACCGAGTCCCCACCCGTGACGTCGGCGGTCGGATTCACACGGTTTCCCTCGTTCGAGTCTTCTACGTGGCCCGGGTTCCCGTCTCCGGGGACCTCAGACGTAGAAGTCGAGTTCTTCCTGCTTCTTCAACAGGTCGCGCATGCGGTACGGGTCGTCGCCGAAGAAGTACAGCAGGCCCCAGTGCGTGCCGAACGCGGTCCGCTTGGTGACCGTCTCCTCCAGCGGCGCCGAGAGGTCGTGCGACTCGTAGTAGTCGTCGTCCTCGGTCGCCTCGGGGATCTGCAGGTCGCTGACGACCCGGCGGCGCGGGTACACACCGAAGCAGCCCGCGACGCCCGCGGCGTCGACGACCTCGGTCGGGAAGAAGGCGTCGATCTCCTCCTCCGTCGTCCTCGGGTCGAACGCCAGCACCAGCGCCTGGTAGGCGTTGAAGCCGTAGGCCCGCTCCAGCAGCTCGAAGACCTTGAAGCCCGGCGGCCGGTAGGCGACCTCGCCGAAGTACATCTCGCCGTCGCTGGTGACGAAGTACTCCGGGTGCACGAAGCCGAACTCGATGTCGAAGGTCTTGATCAGCTTCTCGATCTGGGCCGTGATCTGCGGCCGGTACTTCTCCAGCTCCGGGGTCGCCGGGACGAACACCGAATATCCGAGCGTGACGTACTCGGAGATGTTGAGAAATTTGATCTTACCGTTGTGCACCCACGCTTCGACGGCGAACTCCCAGCCGTCGAGATGGGATTCCATGAGGACCGGGAACTCCTCGTCCGGAATGGTGTCGACCTCGTCCGGCGTGCGGATGACGCGATGCCCGAGGCACCCCGCCTTGTCGAACGCCTTGAGGTGGATCGGGTCGTTCGGGTCACCGTCGAGCTTCAACAGGGTCTGGTTGACCCGCTTGAGGAACCGGATCACGTCGTCCCGGTCGTGCGCCTCCTCGAAGATGCCGACCCGGATGCCGCCGAGCTGGGCCCGGCGCTTCATCAGCGCCTTGTCCCGCAGCAGCATGGCCTGCCCGAACAGCCGGGGGTTGTCCATCAGGACGGAGTTGATCGCCCCGGCCCACTCGACGGTCTCCTCGAACAGCGGGATCGCGACGTCGACGCCGCGTTCCTGCAGCGTCTCCGCGATCTCCATCGAGCGGTCGTTGAGCCGCTCGAAGTTCCAGGGGACATAGGGGATCTCATGTTCGGTGCAATAATCCTCGGCCCATTCCGGCGCGACGACCACATATCTGCGATCGAACCGGTCGAGCGCCTCGATCGCATTCAAACTCCACCCGAGGAGGGCGACATAGCCCTTCTGCGGGTCCTTGCTCACCGGTTCGGACCGAGGCATCAAACCACTCCCGCGTTGCGGCACGTTTCCCTGTCGAATCGGGCGTACCGTCCGACCCTACCTGCCGGTCGGACACGCGGCCGGGCCCGGCGAGGTCAGCCGCCGCCGGTGAGCTCCTCGGCACAGGCCACCAGCCGGCGCAGCCGACCGGCGACCGCGTCCTTCGACATCGGCGGGTCGGCCATCTGACCCAGCCGCGACAGCGACAGCGACGGGTGCTCCATCCGCAGCACCCCGGCGGCGCGCAGGTGCGTGGGGGCCGTGTGGCCGAGCACGTCGAGCGCCCACGCCACCCGGGCGACGGTCCGGTCGGCCGCCTCGGCGGCCCGGCGGGCGTTCACCGTCTCCAGCGGCACGCTCGGGCCGCGCGGCACCGGCCGGGGCGTGCTGGACGCACACCGTTGCAGCAGGTCGGCCACCCCCGGTGCACCGGTGGCCCGCAGCAGGGCGTCCATGCTCTCCGGGTCCCGGACGACGACCCGGTGCTCGGTCGCCGTCTCGTGCGCGACGGCCAGCACCCCGAGCCCGCGGGCCGCGCCGACCAGCGCCATCACCACGGCCGGCCCCGGGCACCCCACCTGGATCCGGGCCCGCCCGGACGGCCGGACGATCCGGCCGCGCGCGAGCAGCGCGCCCCGCCACACCCCGCCCGCGACCACCGCGCCCCCGCCGACCACCGACGGCGGCAGCCCCAGCACCGGACGGCCCGTCCGGTCGACCAGGCCGGTCGCGCGGGCCAGGTCGGACCCCCGGCCCGCCATCCGGACGAGGTAGCGGACCGGATGGCTGCCGACGGCGAGCGCGTCCGCACCGGCCGACAGCCGTCCGTACAGGTCCGACAGCTCGCGGCGCAGCCGCATCGCGGGTTCCGGCGAGCCGAACTCGGCCCGGACGACGGTGCGCCCGCCGACCGCGGCCACCTCGCCCGCGAGCCGCAGCTGGGTGACCGCACCGGCGTGCCGCACCGCGGGACGTTCCTCCCGGACCGCACCCAGCTCACGGTGCAGCTCCGCGGTGACGCGCTCGGGATCGAACACGCTCTCTCCTCGTCGGCGCGAGGGCGGACCGGGCCGCGAACCCCCCGGTCCGCTCCCCGGCCCGCCCGACCAGACGGGTCGCGGGCACGACCCGTCACGGTCTCGGGATGTCCGCCGGCCCCTCCGGCACGCGCGCGACCCCTCCCGCACGCGGTGCGCCCGGCCTTCCCCCTCGACCCGTTCGCATGTTCACGCTGTCACCGGCACGTCAACTAGTTGCGCCGCGTACCGGATGACGCGGACAGTACCGTATACGCCGGGTAACGGCTATCGGGCCCGGCGCGTCACCGCGAAGGGGACATCCGGCTCGATGGCGATGCCGCAGCGCCGGGCCACGCCCTCGATCTGGATCCACACCAGCGTCGTGAGGTGCTCCACGACGACGTCGCGCTCCACCTCACGGGTGGTCAGCCACCACTCCGCCGTCGCCTGCGCCGCGCCGACGAGGGACTGGGACCAGACCTTGACGAACGCCGGCTCCTCGAGCCCCAGCGCGTCCGCGTAACCGCCGATCACCCCGGTCAGCGCCTGGGCGACCAGCTCCCGGCCGGCGTCGACGGCCTCGTCGTTCTGCCCGGGGAGCCGGCGCCGGAAGAGCAGGGAGACGTTCGGCGTGCCGTCGAGGAACCGGAGGAACTCGTCCATCGCGGAGCGGATCCGGGCGACCGGCGGGCCCTCGACGTACACCAGCGGTACGAGCCGCTCCACCAGCAGGTTCGTCGCCCGGTCCGCCATCGCGTCGATCAGGGCGCCGCGGTCGCCGAAGTGCCGGTAGATCACCGGCTTGGTGACCCCGGCCTCGACCGCGACCTGGTCGAGGCCGAAGTCCCGGCCCTCCCGGCCCAGCACGACCAGGGCGGAGTCGACGATCTCCTCCCGCCGCCGGGTGCGGTGGGCGGCCCAGCGGGTGCTGCGACCGTCGACCGGACTCCCGGCGGAGCTCTTCTCGGGACGGTCGGCGGCGGGCACGGTGGTGCTGGTCCTCCTTCGGACGGAGTCCGGTGGCGCACGGCGGGCGGGGCCAGTTGATCATGCCCGGGCCGGGCGTCGCGAATCCGCCGGTCGCGCGCCCGCCGGACGATCTCGACGGTATACCTCCACGGGGCGGTCGCGCCACCGGTTACAGGCCCGTCACCTGCACCGATCCGTGCTGCACGCGGTCCGGGCGGTGATTGGCGTCAGGGTGTCCGGTGATCGGCCGAACCGCCTGCGTCCGGACGGGCGGTGACCCCGGCTCCCCCGGTGCCGGAGACCGGCGCGACCGTCCAGCCGTGCCGTTGCAGACCCGCGGTCACCGCGGCCGGTGGCGGGCCCTCGTAGAGCACGTGCAGGACCCCGCCCGGGGCCAGCGCGGCCCGCAGCACGGCCAGCTCCGGCCCCGGGTCCCCGGTCCAGAACAGGTTGACGTTCACGGTGAACGCGACGTCGAGGGACCCGCCGGGCAGCACGAGGTCCGCCAGCGCGGACCGCCGGACCCGGAGCACCCCGGCCCGTACGTGCCCGGCGTTGCGCTCGGTGGTCCGCCGCACCGCGACCGCGGAGCGGTCCACGGCGAGCAGTGAGCCGGTCCGCAGCCGGGGACAGATCAGCTCCGCGGCCGCACCGGGGCCGCAGCCGACCTCGAGCACCCGGTCCGCCGGGGACGTCACGACCAGGCCGGCCGCGAACCGGACCCTGGCCGGCACCACCCGCGCACCCATGACCACGATCGTGGCAGCTCCGGGAGGAAACCGGCATAGTCGACGGGGTGAACGACCCGGTGCGCCCCGACGAGATCCGGATCGCCGACGCCGACCGGCAGGCGGTGGCCGACCGCCTACGCGCCGCCCACGACGACGGCTACATCGACCTCTCCGAGTTCGACGAGCGAATCGCCGACGTCTGGCGGATGCGGACCCGCGGCGACCTGGAGCGGGTCACCCGGGACCTGCCCGCAGCCCGGTCCCGGCCGCGACCCGACGGCATCCTTTTCGCCGCGACCCCCGGCGGCGTCGCGATGCGGGTGCTGTCGTTGATCTGGCTGTGCGTGACGGCCGCCGCGGCGGCCGGGAGTGCGGTGCTGGCGCTGCTGATCGAGGACCTGTCACCGCTGTGGTTCCTCATGGTCTCGGCCCCGCCCGGCGCGGTGCTGCTGTGCCTCTGGTCGGCCGGGGTGGGACGGCGCCGCCGGGGCGACCGGTAGCGAGCGGCCGGTGTACGAGCGTCCGTACGGACCGGATAGGTTTCCCGATCATGGGACACCGCGAGGAGCTGCTGGACGGGGCCGCGCAGTGCCTCTACGAGAAGGGGTTCGGCCGGACGACGGCGCGTGACGTCGTCGCGGCGTCCGGGACCAACCTCGCCTCCATCGGCTACCACTTCGGGTCCAAGGACGCGCTGCTCACCGAGGCCCTGCTGCGCGCCACCAGCTCGTGGGGCGAGGAGCTGGACCGGGCGCTCGCCGAGCCGGACAACGCCGTGACCACCGACCCGGCGCGGCGGGTGGAGGACACCTGGGGCCGGGTCATCGGCCTGTTCTCCACCCAGCGCCGGCTGTGGGCCACCCACGTCGAGGCGCTCGCCCAGGCCGAGCGGCTGCCCGAGCTGCGGGCCCGGCTCGCCGAGGCGCAGCACGAGGTCCGCGAGGGACTGGCACTCACCTTCCACACGCTGCCCGACGACGACCCCGAGGCCGCGGACCGCCGGGTGCACGTGCTCGGCACCGTCTACCAGGCCCTGCTCACCGGGATCATGGTGCAGTGGATGCTCGACCCGGACGCCGCGCCGACCGGACGCGACATCGCAGACGGACTCCGCGCGATCGCCGAGCGCACCGACGCCTTCGCCTGAGGCCGGTCAGCCCGATCGACCGCGGCCCCGGTCAGTGCCGCGGCTCGACCCGGCCGATCACGGTCCCGCCGCCCCGGTCCGTGCCCGGTTCGGCCACCCGAACGGTGAGCGTCCCGAGCGCGAGGAAGCGGATCGTCACGGTTCCCCCGGCCGTCACGTCCACCGCGCGGCCCTGCTCCGGGACGAGCACCCGGCGGGCCAGGTCGCTGCCGACGGTCAGCACCACTGTCGTCCCCCGCGGCACGACGACGGTGGGGATCAGCTCCGGCGGGACCGGCTCGGCGACGTCGAACCGCACCGGGGTCAGACCGTCCGCACCGGCCTGGGCCACGGTCACCGGACCGGGCGGGCGCACCGGCGCGACGGCACCGCAGCCCGCGATCACCGACAGCGCCGCCAGGACCGCCAGCACCGCCGGCGTCACCTGCCACCGGACGAGCACGACTCCGCCCGATCTCCGCACATCGCCCATGCTGCCCGACCCCCGCCGTGACCCCCGGCCGGTACACCCGTTCGTGGCGCACGGCACGATCGGGTACGTGACGTCCCATCCCACCGCCCCCGTACCCGCCACCCTGTTCGACGACGAGCGCGAGCAGCGCTGGCGGTCCCGGTTCACCGCGGCACGGATGTCGCGGCCGTCCTGGGCGCTCGACGCGCCGGACCGGGCCGTGTACCTGTCCAACGCGACCGGCACCTTCGAGATCCACGTCTGGGACCGGGGCTCCGGCGAGCACCGGCAGGTGACCGACCGGCGCAACGGCACCACCTCGGCGGTGCTGCCGCCGGACGGCGAGCAGGTGTGGTGGTTCGCCGACACCGACGGCGACGAGTTCGGGCACTGGGTCGCCCAGCCGTGGTCGGCCGGGCCGGGCGCGGCGACCGGGCCGGCCGTCCCGGGCGCCGGCGACGGCTACCCGGCCGGGCTGGAGATCGGCCGCCGCCGGACCGCCGTCGGCGTCTCCACCGACGACGGCACCACCCTGCTGGTGCACGAGCGCGGCACGGCGCACGACGCCCGGGTCGTCTACACCCACACCGAGGACGCCGGGGTGGGCGCGCTGTCCGAGGACGAGACGCTGCTGGCGATCTCGCACTCCGAGCACGGCGACTCCCGGCACCCGTCGCTGCGGGTGCTGCGGATCGAGGACGGCTCGACCGTCGCCGAGCTGCACGACGGGCCCGGCAAGGGCCTGGCCCCGCTGGAGTTCGCACCGGTCGCCGGTGACCAGCGGCTGCTCGTCGGGCACGAGCGCCGGGGTCGCGACGAGCTGCTGGTCTGGGACCCGACCACCGGTGCGGTCACCGAGCTGGAGATCGACCTGCCGGGCGAGCTGGTCGCCGGCTTCTACCCGGACGCCACCGCGCTGCTCGTCGCGCACACGCACGCCGCGCGGACCCGGCTGTTCCGCTACGACCTGGCCGACGCCACCCTCACCGAGCTGGCGACCGCGCCCGGCTGCGTCGGGTCCGCCGACGTCCGCGACGACGGCACCGTGGAGTACTCGTCGTCGTCGGCGGCCACGCCATCGCAGATCCGGGCCCTGCAGCCGGACGGCACCGACGAGCTCCTGGTCTCCCCGCCCGGGGAGCGCCCGCCCGGTTCGCTGCCGGTCCGGGACGTGTGGACCCCCACCCCGGACGGCGACGTGCACGCCTTGGTGACCGAGGCCCCGCGGGACGGCGACCGGCCGGCACCCGCCGTCTTCGTCCTGCACGGCGGGCCGCACGCCGCCGACGAGGACCGGTTCGACGCGGGCCGCGCCACCTGGTCCGACGCCGGGTTCACCGTCGTCGAGATCAACTACCGCGGGTCGACGGGTTACGGCTCGGCCTGGCGGGACGCCATCGAGGGCCGGCCCGGGCTGACCGAGCTGGCCGACGTCGCCGCGGTCGCGGACGCGCTGGTCGCCGACGGCACCGTCGACCCGGCGCGGTGCGCCGTGGACGGCTGGTCCTGGGGCGGCTACCTGGCGCTGCTGGCCGCCGGCACCCAGCCGGAGCGCTGGGCCGCGGTCGTCGCCGGGGTGCCGGTGGCCGACTACGTCGCCGCCTACGCCGACGAGATGGAGCAGCTGCGGGCGTTCGACCGGGCGTTGTTCGGCGGGTCCCCGGCGGACCTGCCGGAGCTCTACCGGGAGGCGTCGCCGCTGACCTACGTCGACGCCGTCCGGGTGCCGGTGCTGGTCCTGGCCGGGGAGAACGACCCGCGCTGCCCGATCCGCCAGATCGACAACTACCTCGACGCGCTCGCCGTGCGGGCCGGCCGCGGGGAGGTGCGCTACGAGGTCAGCCGGTTCGACGCCGGGCACGGCTCGCTCGTCGTCACCGACCAGCTCGACCTCATCGCGACCGAGGTCGACTTCGTACGCCGGGCACTCGCGGGCTGATCCCCCGAACCGGGCCGGGGCTCAGTCCCCCAGCAGGGTGAGCACGTTCTCCGGCGGGCGGCCGAGCACGGCCCGCTCGCCGACGCGGACGAACGGCCGCTCGATCAGCGACGGGTCGGCAGCCAGCGCGTCGAGCACGGTGTCGCGGTCGGCGTCGACGAGACCCTGCGCGCGGAACGCGACCTCGCTCCTCCGGGCGATCGCCCGCGGGTCGTCGGTGCCGAGTGCGGCCAGCGCGGACTCGATCTCGGCCCGGGTCGGCGGATCGTCGAGGTAGCGGCGCACCACCGGTTCCACCCCGTGCCCGGTGAGCAGCGCGAGCGTGGCGCGGCTCTTCGAGCAGCGCGGGTTGTGCCAGATCTCGACGGTTCCGTTCGCCACGGACGCCGACCCTAACGCCTCGCGGGGAGCGCCCGGCTCCCCGCGAGACGTCCGGTGTCAGGAGCCGTTGCGCACGGCCTGCTCGATCCGGTCGCCGATGTCCTTGTCGACGTTGCGCCAGTACTCGAAGGCGCGGGCGAGGATCGGCTCGGACACGCCGTCGGACAGGTGCTCGGCGACGTTGCCGACGAACCGCTCACGGGCGGCGTCGTCGAACACCTCCCGGACCATCGTGCCGGCCTGGCCCCAGTCGTCGTCCTCCGAGCGGAGCACGTACGCGGAGCGGACCATGTCGCCGTCGGCGTACCAGAGTGCCTCCGCGACCCGCTTCGGGTCCGCGGCCGGGCCGCCGTAGGAGTTCGGCGCGTAGATCGGGTCACGGGTGTTCGTGATCCGCATGGCGCCGTCCTTCTGGTAGTTGTTCACCTCGGCCTTCGGCGCGTTGACCGGGATCTGCTTGTAGTTGACGCCGAGCCGGGCGCGGTGCGCGTCGGCGTAGGAGAACCCGCGGGCCAGCAGCATCTTGTCCGGCGAGAGACCGGTGCCGGGGACGAGGTTGTTCGGCTCGAACGCCGCCTGCTCCATCTCCGCGTGGTAGTCGGTGACGTTGCGGTCCAGCGTCAGCTTCCCGACCTCGTGCAGCGGGTAGTCCGCGTGCGGCCAGATCTTGGTCAGGTCGAACGGGTTGTACCGGTAGGTCTTGGCGTCGGCGAACGGCATGACCTGCACGTGCAGCGTCCAGGACGGGTGGTTGCCCGCCTCGATCTCGTTGTACAGGTCGGCCTGGTGGTAGTCCGGGTCCGAACCGGCGAGGGTGTCGGCCTCGTCCTGGGTCAGGCACTCGACGCCCTGGTCGGACTTGAAGTGGTACTTCACCCAGAACAGCTCGCCGGCGGAGTTGACCCAGCTGTAGGTGTGGCTGGAGTAGCCGTTCATGTGCCGCCAGGAGCGCGGGATCCCCCGGTCGCCCATCAGCCAGGTGACCTGGTGCGCGGACTCCGGGGACAGCGTCCAGAAGTCCCACTGCATGTCGTGGTCGCGCAGGTTGTTGGCGACCCGGCGCTTCTGCGAGCGGATGAAGTGCTGGAACTTCATCGGGTCCCGGACGAAGAACACCGGCGTGTTGTTGCCGACCATGTCCCAGGTGCCCTCGTCGGTCCACAGCTTCAGCGAGAACCCGCGCGGGTCGCGCCAGGTGTCCGGGCTGCCACGCTCGCCGGCGACGGTGGAGAACCGGATGACGCCACGGTTCTCGGCGCCGGGCTGCAGGAACCCCGCCTTGGTGAACCGGGAGACGTCACCGGTGACCTCGAAGCGGCAGAACGCGCCGCCGCCCTTCGCGTGCGGCTGGCGCTCCGGGATGCGCTCCCGGTTGAAGTTGGCCATCTGCTCGATCAGGTAGTGATCGTTCAGCAGGAGCGGACCGTCCGGGCCGATCGTGAGCGAGTGCTCGTCGCTCGCGACGGGGCTGCCGGAGTCGGTGGTGGTCGGCTTGGGCTGCGAGCTCGTCACGGCCGTGCCTCCTCGTGGTGGTGGGTGCTCCGCGGGATTCCCTCGCTTTTCTGGAACGAAACCAGAATCCGGTCGCCGGACCGTCGGGGTCCGGGTTCAGGATGGGGGTGTGTCCGTCCCCGTCACCGCTCCGCGCACCGGCATCGGCGCCTTCCTCGACGTCCTGCGCCGGCCGGGCGTCGCCGGCGTGACCGCGCTGGGCATGGCGGCGCGCATCCCGGCCACCGCCATCGGCGTCACCCTGACCCTGCACACCGTCCTCACCCTCGGGTACGGCTTCGGCGCCGCCGGCCTGGTGGCCGCCGCGGTGCCGACCGGGATGGCGATCGGCGCACCGCTGCTCGGCTGGCTGATCGACCGGCGCGGCCTGCGGCCGGTGGTCGCCGTGACCACGGTGGCGGGGCTGCTGTTCTGGTCGGTCGCCCCGCTGCTCGGGTACGCCGGGCTGCTCGTCGCGGCGTTCGTCGCCGGCATCCTCACGATCCCGGTGTTCTCGGTGATCCGGCAGGTCATCGCGGCCGTGGTGCCGGCGGGGCACCGGCGTCCCGCGTTCGCGCTGGACTCGATGTCGGTCGAGCTGTCGTACATGACCGGCCCGGCGATCGGGTCGCTGCTGACCGTGTGGCTGGGCTCGTCGGTGTCGATGCGGGTGATCGGCGGCGGGTTCGTGCTGGCCGGTGTCGCGATGTGGTGGATGAACCCGCCGGTCCGGGCCGGTGGCGGCGGTCCCGGCCCCGTGACCCGCCCGCCGCTGCGCAGCTGGCTGACCCGGCCGCTGGTCGGTGCGCTGCTCGCCGTCTCCGCGGCGGTGTTCGCGATCATGGGGACGGAGCTGGCGTTCATCGCGTCGCTGACCTCGTCCGGGCACGCGTGGGCGATCGCGGTGGTGAACGCGGCCTGGTGCCTGGCCTCGGTGGTGGGCGGCTTCGTCTACGGCGCGGCCCGCCGCTCGGCACCGCTGCCGCTGCTGCTCGCCGTGCTGGGGCTGGCGACGCTGCCGGTGGCGCTGGCCTGGTCGTGGTGGAGCCTGCTGTTCCTGCTGCTCCCGGCCGGGCTGATGACGGCGTCCACGCTGGCCGCCGGCAGCGACACGGTCGGGCAGCTCGCACCGGACGAGGTGCGCGGCCTGGTCACCGGCCTGCAGGGCTCGGCGACGACGATCGGCATCGCCGTGGCCAACCCGCTGTCCGGTTTGCTCGTCGACACGGCCTCCCCCGCGGTCGCGATCCTGACCTGCGGCTCGGTCGCGGTCGCCCTGGCCGGCTGCGCCGCTCTCCTGATGCGCTGACCCCGCACCTCTCCCGCTCTCCTCACCCCTCCCCACGATGCACTCATGGAGCAAAAGCCTTGTGACGCCGGGCTTTTGCTCCATGAGTACGACGGTCCGGGGGCGACGAGCGGTCGGTGGGCGGCCGTTCGGCGTAACGGGGCGGGGACTCTGAGAGGGTTCACAGGCGATCGGCGCAGACGACCGTTCGGCCCCGGCGACGCCGGGTACCGCTCGGGCAGACTGGATCACGTGAGCGCCCCGCCCCACTCCGACCCCGCGACCGAGCCGATCCCCCGCCGGCCACGGCGTCGTGGGCGGCCGCGCTGGTTCTGGGCGCTCGTGCTCGGCCTGGCCGCGGCCGGCGCCGTGCTGCCGGACCTCCTCGGCGCGGACCGCTACTTCCCGTTCGCGCAGCTGATCGCGTTCCGCCCGCTGAGCGTCGGTGCGGTCGCCGTGGTCGCGGTGCTCGCGGCGCTGGTCACCGCGCTGCACCGGCGGTTCTGGCCGGTCCCGGTCCTCCTGGCGCTGATCGCGCTGATCGGGGCCGCGCTGGTCCTGCCGCGCACGATGGCCGACCCGGCGCCGGCCGGTTCGCGCACGCTGAAGGTGCTCGCGCTCAACGTCTACGAGGGCGAGGCCGACGTCGACTCGCTGGCCGCGCTGATCCGCGCCGAGGACCCGGACATCGTCTCGGTCCCCGAGGCCGGCGGCCGGTACGCGGGGGAGCTCGAGGAGCTGATCTCCCCGCTGGGCTACTCCGTCGAGTCCTCGGTCTCGCACCGCACGGCCGACGTCCGCGGCAACACCGTGGCCTGGTCCGACCGGCTCGGCGAGGTCCGTACCCGGGTGGACGAGAACACCCGCTTCCACGCCATCGAGGCGACCGGCGGCGGCCTCGGCGACCTGCGGTTCGTGGCGTTCCACTCGGTCGCGCCGGTGCCGAGCTCGGTCGGGCAGTGGCGCGAGGACCTCGGGCAGGTGCAGCAGTGGTGCTCGGCGGGCGGACCGGCCGTCGTCGCCGGGGACTTCAACGCGACGCTGGACCACTCGGTGTTCCGCAACGCGATGGCCGGCTGCTCCGACGCCGGGGAGACGACCGGCAACGGCCTGGCCGGCACCTGGCCGACGTTCGCGCCGGAGTGGATGGGCCCGCAGATCGACCACGTGCTGAGCAACCAGGGGATCGCGGCCGAGTCCTTCGACGTGCACCTCGTCCCGGGGACCGACCACCGCGCGATCGTGACCACGCTGCGCCTGCCCTGACGCAGAAGGGGGCCGGACCCACCGGGCCCGGCCCCACTTCGGGAGGAGCGGATCAGCCTGCTGCGGCGACCGTCTCCGCGACCTCGTAGGTGTTCAGCGCGGCACCCTTGCGCAGGTTGTCACCGCAGACGAACAGCTCCAGGGTGTTCGGGAAGTCCAGCGCCTGCCGGATCCGGCCCACGACCGTCGGGTCGCCACCCACCGCGTCGGCCGGGGTCGGCCACTCACCGGCGGCCGGGTCGTCCTTCACGACGGTGGTCGGCTGGTCCGCGAGCACCTTGCGGGCCGCCTCGACCGGCACGTCCCGGGAGAACGTGGCGTGGATCGACAGCGCGTGCGTGGTGACCACCGGGACCCGGACGCAGGTCGCGGAGACCTTCAGCTCCGGGATCCCGAGGATCTTGCGGGACTCGTTGCGGACCTTCAGCTCCTCCGAGGACCAGCCGTCGTCCTTCAGGGAACCGGCCCACGGCACGACATTGAGCGCCAGCGGGGCCGGGAACGGCGAGCCGTCGCCGACCGGGATCCCGGCCTCGGTCAGTACCGCCGAGACGTCGCCCGCGGCCTTGCCGACGTCCTTGCCGGCGACCGCCGAGATCTCGGCCTGCAGCTGGTCGATGCCGGGCTGACCGGCGCCGGACGCGGCCTGGTACGACGACACGACCAGCGCCTCCAGACCGAACTCGCGGTGCAGCGCACCCATCGCCGCCATCATCGACAGCGTCGTGCAGTTCGGGTTGGCGATGATGCCCTTGGGGCGCTCGGTCACCTTGTCCGGGTTGACCTCGGGGACGACCAGCGGCACGTCCGGGTCCATCCGGAAGGCGCCGGAGTTGTCCACCGCGACCGCGCCGCGGGCCGCCGCGATCGGGGCCCACTCGGCGCTGACCTCGTCCGGGACGTCGAACATGGCGATGTCGACGCCGTCGAAGACCTCGGGCTTGAGCTCCAGGACGGTGATGTCCTCGCCGCGCACCGTCAGCACCTTGCCGGCGCTGCGGGCGGAGGCGATCAGGCGGATCTCGCCCCACGGCACCGACTCCCGGGAGTCGATGATCTCGATCATGGTGGTGCCGACGGCTCCGGTCGCGCCGACCAGCGCGAGCACCGGCTTGTCGTTGAGGCTCACGTCGTTCACCGGCCCGTTCCCGCGGCGACCACCGCGTCGTCCTCGGCGCCCAGGTCGAACGCCTCGTGCAGGGCCTGCACCGCGACGTCCAGCTGGTCGGACCGGCACACCACCGAGATCCGGATCTCCGAGGTGTTCATGATCTCGATGTTGATCCCGGCGTCGGACAGCGACTCGCAGAACTTCGCGGTGACGCCGGGGTGGTTGCGCATACCGGCGCCGACCAGCGACACCTTGCCGATGTCGTTGTCGTAGATCAGCTCGGCGAAGCCGATCTCGGCCTTGGCCCGGTCCAGCGCGGACACCGCGGTGTCACCGTCGCTGCGCGGCAGCGTGAAGGTGATGTCGGTCTTGCCGTCCGCGGAGTTGGAGATGTTCTGCAGGACCATGTCGATGTTGATCTCCGCGTCGGCGACCGTGCGGAAGATCTTCGCGGCCATGCCGGGGGTGTCCGGCACGCCGGTGACGGTGATCTTGCCCTCGGACCGGTCGTGCGCGACGCCGGTGATGATCGGATTCTCCAACGGGATCTCCTCGATCGAGCCGGAGACCAGCGTGCCCGGCTTGTCGTTGTACGAACTGCGCACCCGCAGCGGGACGCCGTAGCGGCGGGCGTACTCGACGGCGCGCAGGTGCAGCACCTTCGCGCCGGACGCGGCCAGCTCCAGCATCTCCTCGTAGGTGACGGTCTCCAGCAGGCTGGCCCGCGGGACGATCCGGGGGTCGGCGGAGTAGATGCCGTCGACGTCGGAGTAGATCTCGCAGACGTCCGCGTCCAGCGCCGCCGCGAGCGCGACGGCGGTCGTGTCCGACCCGCCCCGGCCCAGCGTGGTGATGTCCTTGGAGTCCGCGCTCATCCCCTGGAAGCCGGCGACGAGGACGATGTACCCCTCGTCGAGGGCCTCGCGCAGCCGGTACGGGTTGACGTCGGTGATCCGCGCGTCGCCGTGCCTCGACGTCGTGAGCATGCCGGCCTGCGATCCGGTGAACGACCGCGCCTCCGCCCCGAGCGAGTGGATCGCCATCGCGACCAGCGCGTTCGAGATCCGCTCACCGGCGGTGAGGAGCATGTCCATCTCGCGGGCCGGGGGCCGCGGCGAGATCTGCTCGGCCAGATCGGTCAGCTCGTCGGTCGTGTCCCCCATGGCCGAGACGACGACGACGACGTCGTGCCCCTCCTTGCGGGTCCGGACGATACGCTCGGCGACCTTCTTGATGCGCTCCGCGTTCTCGACCGATGAACCGCCGTACTTCTGCACGACGAGGGCCACGCCGGCCTCCTGTCCCGGCCCCGTACCTGGAGCCGTCGGGTGGTCTCGCTCTTCGACCGCGCAACGTACGGATGGTGTTCCGCGGCAGGTCGGAACGGCACACTACCGGCGCGGGGCACCCGATTTCAGGATCTGACCCGGCCTCGATGACCGAAGCCACACGAGCGGGACCCCGCGCGGTGCGATCGGGTAACGCGCGCGGAGGGAGCGATCCGCGGCCACCGGCCGGGCCGGTCACCAGCGACTCCACGCACGGGCACTCTCACACCGCCGCACGCGCCCGGTGCCGGCGCACCGCGTCGGTGTTGCCGCACCGTGCACTGCAGTAGCGCTGCCTCCCGGTACGGGACACATCGGCGTACACCCGGTCGCACTCCGGCGCCGCGCACCGGCCGAGCCGGTCCATCCCCCGCGTCGCCACGTGGGTCGCGGTACCCATGGCGACGAGCGCGTGCAGCACGGCGGCGAGGCCGATGCCGTCGTCACGGTGGTGCAGGTGCCAGTGCCCGTCGTGGTCGGTCAGCCGCGGCGGGCCGGTCCCCTCGGCGAGCAACGCGTTGACCAGCCGGGCGCGTTCGGCGCCGGGACCGGCGTCGACGAGCGCCGCCCAGCGGTCCAGGAACGCCAGCACCGCGGTGAGGTCCTCGGGCACCGGCTCCCAGTCGTGCACGAGCCCGGCCCGCACACACCGCGCCACCAGCTCGTCGAGCGTCGACGGCCGGGCGTTCACCAGGTCCACCGCCAGCAGCACCGGATCCTGGCCGTAAGGGTTGATGTGCATGAAGTCATTACAGCAGGGTCGACGGCATGAGCGCACCCCTCGACCACCGGTGGCGGCCGGAGTCGTCGCACCGCACGTCCGACGGCGTCGTCACCTACCTGCGGTGCCACTGCGGCGCGCACCGCATCCGGCTGGACCCGGCCACGTCCGCCCCGCGCCGCGACCTCGCCCGGCTCCCGGGCCGGTGATCAGACCCGGCGCAGCAGCCGGACGACGACGGCCGTCACCACCAGCCAGAGGATCGCCGCGACGCCGTAGTTGAGGGTCACCGCCATCTTCGGCTGCTCGGGGGTGAACAGGTCACCCAGACCGAGGTTGAGCTGCGCGGCCCAGCTCGCGACGAACTCCGTCAGGAAGTTCTGCGGATTCGCGTCGAGCAGGGTCAGCACGATGTGCCCGACCAGGATCGCCACGATCACCAGACCGACGATCCGCACGATCGTCGCGATGATCCCGATCCCCTGCCGAACGGTCGTCCCCACGGTTGCCGCCATCGAACACCCTCCACATCGTGACGAACGCCATGGTCCACCCGCGGCGCCCTCGCTGCCGGTCCAACGAGGGGCCGGCCGCCGGGTTGTGATCACTTCGTTGCGCCCGCGACCGCCCGTCCGGTGCACCGGGGTTGCCGGACGACGGGGTGCCGGGTCTACGGTGGGGTCATGGCGCGCCTGCTCCTTCGCCGCCGCGGCGGGGTCTGACCGACCGGCCCCTCGTCGCGGGGTTTCGTGTGCTCGCCGGTCGCATCGACCGATACCCAGCACAGGAGCACCGCAGTGACCACCTCCCCCGACGCCTACTCCACCGGCGCCCGCAGCAACGTCCGCACCCCGGACGGTGCCCCGCACGCCGCCCAGCCGGCCTGGAACCGCCAGCGCGGCTCGCAGCTGCCGTTCCACCGCTACCGGCCGTTCCACGAGCAGGTCGAGCCGGTGTCGCTGCCGGACCGGACCTGGCCGGACGTCGTCGTCGACCGGGCGCCGCTCTGGTGCGCGGTGGACCTGCGCGACGGCAACCAGGCCCTGATCGACCCGATGAGCCCGGTGCGCAAGCGCCGGATGTTCGACCTGCTGGTACGGATGGGCTACAAGCAGATCGAGGTCGGGTTCCCGGCCGCGTCACAGACCGACTTCGACTTCGTCCGCGAGATCATCGACGACGACGCGATCCCCGACGACGTGCAGATCCAGGTCCTGACCCAGGCCCGGCCGGAGCTGATCGAGCGGACCTTCGCCGCCTGCGAGGGCGCGCACTCGGCCGTCGTGCACCTCTACAACTCGACGTCGATCCTGCAGCGCCGGGTGGTGTTCCGGTCCGACCGCGCGGGCATCGCCAAGATCGCGACCGACGGCGCCGAGGAGGTCCAGCGGTTCTCCGAGAAGTACCCGGACACCGACTGGACGTTCCAGTACTCCCCCGAGTCCTACACCGGCACCGAGCTGGCCTACGCCGTGGACGTCTGCAACCAGGTCTCCGCGATCTGGCAGCCGACGCCGGACCGGCCGATGATCGTCAACCTGCCGGCGACGGTGGAGATGGCGACCCCGAACGTCTACGCCGACTCCATCGAGTGGATGCACCGGAACCTGGACCGCCGGGACGCGCTGGTGCTGTCGCTGCACCCGCACAACGACCGCGGCACCGGCATCGCCGCCGCCGAGCTCGGCTACCAGGCCGGCGCCGACCGGATCGAGGGCTGCCTGTTCGGCAACGGGGAGCGCACCGGCAACGTCGACCTGATCGCGCTGGGGATGAACCTGTTCACCCAGGGCATCGACCCGCAGATCGACCTGTCCGACATCGACGAGGTCCGCCGCACCGTCGAGTACTGCAACCAGCTGCCGGTGCACGAGCGGCACCCGTGGGGCGGTGACCTGGTCTACACGGCGTTCTCCGGGTCGCACCAGGACGCGATCAACAAGGGCTTCGCCGCGATGGAGGCCGCGGCCGCCGACGCCGGGCACCCGGTCTCCGAGCACCCGTGGGAGGTGCCGTACCTGCCGGTCGACCCGAAGGACATCGGCCGCACCTACGAGGCCGTCATCCGGGTGAACTCGCAGTCCGGCAAGGGCGGCATCGCCTACGTGATGAAGACCGAGCACCAGATGGACCTGCCGCGGCGGCTGCAGATCGAGTTCAGCCACGTCATCCAGGCCTACACCGACTCCGAGGGCGGCGAGGTCGAGCCGAAGGCGATGCGCGACGCGTTCGACCTGGAGTACCTGGGCCGGGAGACCCCGCTCAAGCTGGTCCGGCACCGCGTGAGCAGCGACGGGGAGGGGCGCGACGAGATCGTCGCGACCGTCCGGGTGGAGTCCGACCTGCACGAGATCACCGGCTCGGGCAACGGGCCGATCGCCGCGTTCGTCGACGCGCTGGCCGGGATCGGGTTCGACGTCCGGGTGCTGGACTACCACGAGCACGCCATGGGCGGTGGGGACGACGCCCGCGCCGCCGCCTACGTCGAGTGCGCCGTCGAGGAGAAGGTGTTCTGGGGCGTGGGGATCGACAGCTCGATCACCAGCGCCAGCCTCAAGGCCGTCGTGAGCGCCGTGAACCGCGCCCTGCGCTGACCCGCCCCCTCCCCCGCCCCCGGTTCCACTCATGGAGCCAAAGCCTCGTGACACCGGGCTCTTGCTCCATGAGTGCAACGGGCGCGGGGTGGGCGGCACCCCCGGCAGCCGCACTCATGGAGCTTCGGCCTCGTGACACGAGGCTTTAGCTCCATGAGTGCAGCCGGGGCGGCCCCCGAGGGCGAGGGCGACGTCAGCGGCCCATCGCGTCGGTGATCGAGATGGTGGGGTCGGGGAGGTCCGGGCCCGGGTCGGGAGCCGTGACGATCTCCTCCGGGGTCACCTCGTGCGGCGTGATCCGGCCGTCCAGGATCGCCTCGGCGTGGTGACAGGCCACCCGGTGCCCGGCGCCGATCTCCCGCAGTTCCGGCCGCTCGGTGTCGCAGCGGTCGGCCTGGCGCCAGGGGCAGCGGGTGTGGAACCGGCACCCCGACGGCGGCGCGGCCGGCGACGGCAGGTCCCCGGTGAGCAGGATCCGCTCGCGGGTGTCCTCCGCGGTCGGGTCCGGCTGCGGCACCGCCGACAGCAGCGCCCTGGTGTACGGGTGCAGCGGCTGGTCGTACAGCGCGCGGGCCGGCGCCTCCTCGACGATCGAGCCCAGGTACATCACGCCTACCCGGTCCGACACGTGCCGGACCACGGCGAGGTCGTGCGCGATCACCAGATAGGTCAGGCCCAGCTCCTTCTGCAGCGCGCGCAGCAGGTTCAGCACCTGGGCCTGGACCGAGACGTCCAGCGCGGAGACCGGCTCGTCGGCGACGATCAGGTCCGGCTCCACGCACAGCGCCCTGGCGATCCCGATCCGCTGGCGCTGCCCGCCGGAGAACTCGTGCGGGTACCGGCGCAGCGCCGACTCGGGCAGCCCGACCGCGCTCATCAGCCCGCGCAGCCGTTCCGGATCGGGCGCCAGCCCGTGCGCCGCCATGCCCTCGCGCAGCATCGCCCCGACCGACTGCCGCGGATCCAGGCTGGACAGCGGGTCCTGGAACACCATCTGGAACCGCTGCCGCATCCGGCGCAGCGGCTCGCCCTTCAGCGTCGCGACGTCGGTCCCGTCGAACGTCACCGAGCCCGCGGTGGGCTCGGTGAGCTTCAGGATCGCCCGGCCGAGGGTGGACTTCCCGCACCCGGACTCACCGACCAGCCCGTAGGTCTCGCCGCGCTCGATCCGCAGCGCGACGCCGTCGACCGCGCGGACGTGCCCGATCGTGCGCTGCACGACGACGCCGCGGGTGATCGGGAAGTGGACCTCGAGGCCGTCGACCTCCAGCAGCGGGCTCATCGCCGGGCTCCCACCGGGTTGTGGCACCGGAGCAGCCGGTCGGGTTCCGACTCGGCCACCGGTGTCGTGGACGTGCACCGCTCCAGGGCACGCGGGCAGCGCGGGGCGAACGCACAGGCGTCGTCCCACGGGAGGTTGTCGGCCACCGACCCGCTGATGGCGGGCAGCTCGTCGGCCGGGTCGGAGTCCAGCCGGGGGATCGAACCGATCAGTCCCGACGTGTACGGGTGCCGCGGGCGGGCGAACAGCGCGTGCCGCTCCGCCCGTTCCACCACCCGTCCCCCGTAGAGGACGTTGACGCGGTCGCACAGCCCGGCGACGACACCGAGGTCGTGCGTGATCATCACCAGCGCGGTTCCCGTCTCCGCGACGAGTTCCCGCAGCAGCTCCAGGATCTGCGCCTGGATGGTGACGTCCAGCGCGGTGGTGGGTTCGTCGGCGATGAGCAGCCGCGGCCGGCAGGCCAGCGCGATCGCGATCAGCGCGCGCTGGCGCATGCCGCCGGACATCTGGTGCGGGTAGGACGACAACCGCCGGGCCGGGTCCGGGATGCCCACCCGGTCCAGCAGCTCGACCGCCTCGGTACGGGCCTCGGCCTTGCCCATCCCGCGGTGCCGGACCAGGGCCTCGGTGATCTGGACCCCGACCTGCACCACCGGGTTCAGCGAGGACAGCGGGTCCTGGAACACCATCCCGATGTCGCGGCCGCGCCGGGCACGCAGCTCGGCGTCGGACAGCGTGAGCAGGTCGACCGGCTCGGCGGTGTCCGGGGCGTCGAGCAGCACCTTCCCCGACACCCGCGGGGTACGGCCGGGCAGCAGCCCCATGATCGCCAGCGAGGTGACCGACTTGCCGCAGCCGGACTCGCCGACCAGGCCGACGACCTCGCCGGGGTTCACGTCGAACGACACCCCGTCGACCGCGGTCACCGCCGGCTCGCCCTTGCGCACGAACCGGACCGAGAGGTCCTCCACGGACAGCAGCGGCGTCATCGGCGCCCCTTCGGGTCGAGTGCCTCGCGCAGCGACTCGCCGAGCAGCGTGAACCCGAGCGCGACCACGATGATCGCGATCGCCGGGTAGAACGCCAGCGCCGGGCGGACGTCGAGGAACGGCTGGGCGGACGCGAGCATCAGGCCCCACTCCGCGCGGGCCGGGTCGGCGTCGCCGAGCCCGAGGAAGGACAGCGCGGCGGCGTCCAGGATCGCGGTGGCCAGGGTCAGCGTGGCCTGCACGATCACCGGCCCGACCGCGTTCGGGATCATGTGCCGCAGCACGATCGCCCGGCGCCGGACGCCGAGCGCGGTCGCGGCGAGCACGTGGTCGGACTCGCGCTGGGCGAGCATCGACCCGCGCAGCAGCCGGGCGAAGATCGGCACGTTGACCAGCGCGACCGCGACGATCACCGTGCCCTGGCTGGGCCGGGCGGCGAGCGCGGCGATCGAGATGGCCAGCAGCAGCGACGGGATCGACAGCAGCACGTCGGTGACCCGCATGAGCACGGTGTCCACCCAGCCGCCGAGCGCTCCGGCGACCGCGCCGATCAGCACCCCGACCGACAGCCCGAGCAGCGTCGCCAGTACGCCGACCAGCAAGGTCTGCCGGGACGCCAGCACCAGCCGGGAGAACTCGTCGCGGCCGTTCTGGTCCGAGCCGAGCGGGAACCCGTCCTGCGGGCCGGGGATCGTGCCGGGCCGGAGCCCGTCGAGCAGCTCGGGGAACGCCTGGGCCGGGTCGTGCGGGGCGATCAGCGGCGCGAACACCGAGATCAGCACGAACAACCCGACGAGCACGGCGCCGACGATCGCGGTGGGGCTGCGGCGGAGCCGGATCAGCGCGTCCGCGGTCAGGCTCCGGCCGGCCGTCTCGTCGATCTTGTCCCGGCGGCGGCGGGAGTACTGCGAGACCGCGCTCACCGGAGCCTCACCCTCGGGTCGATGATCGCGTAGGACAGGTCGACGAGCAGGTTGACCAGCACGTAGATCAGCGCACCGAGCAGGACGACCGCCTGCAGCCGCGGGTAGTCGCGGCGTTCGATGCCCTCGGCGATGAGGGTGCCGATCCCGCCCCAGTTGAAGACCTTCTCGGTGAGCACCGCCCCGGCGAGGAGCAGACCGGTCTGCAGGCCGATCGTCGTCGACACCGGCAGCAGCGCGTTGCGCAGGACGTGCCGCCCGCGGACCGTGCCGGGCGCGAGGCCCTTGGCGTTGGCGGTACGGACGAAGTCGGACTCCAGCACGTCGAGCACCGACGCCCGGGTGATCCGCACGATCACGGCCAGCGGGATCGTCGCGAGCGTCACCGCGGGGAGCACGAGGTGCACGATCGCGTCCCAGCTCGCGTCGAACTCGCGGGTGAGGAACCCGTCGAGGATCGCGAAGCCGGTGACGGAGGTGGCGTCGATGCCGATCGCCTGCCGCCCGGACGGCGGGAGCAGCCCGAACTCGACGGCGAAGAGCTGCTTGAGGATGTAGCCCAGGAAGAACACCGGGACGGCGACGCCGACGAGCGTCCCGAGGATCGTGATGTTGTCCCACGGCCGGGCGCGGTAGCGGGCCGCGACGTAGCCGAGCGGGATGCCGGCCAGGATCGCGAGCAGCAGCGCCGAGACCGCCAGCTCGATGGTGGCCGGCAGGGCCCGGCCGAGCTCGGAGAGCACCGGGTCCCCGCTGACCAGGGAGGCGCCGAAGTCACCGGTGACCGCCCGGCCCAGGTAGCGCAGGTACTGGATCCAGACCGGCTGGTCCAGGCCGAGCGTGCGGTTGAGCGCCGCGATCGACTCCGGGGTGGCCTTGTCGCCGAGCAGTGCTCCGGCCGGTCCGCCGGGCAGCGAGCGCAGCCAGGCGAACAACAGCACGGAGAGGATCAGCAACGTCGGGATCACCTGGAGCAGGCGGCGCGCGACGTAGCGCAGCATGCGTGTGAGGTCCTCTGTGGTGGGGAGGCCGTCACCGGGCGCCGCGGGATCACCACGGCGCCCGGTGCGTGCGAACGGATCAGTTCTTGCTGACGGTGTAGAACCGCTCGTCGGTGAGCGGGCTCGGGATGACGCCCTGGACGTTGTCCTTGACGACGATCGCCGGACCGGTGGTGAGGATCGGCACCGCCGGCAGGTACGTCGACATGATGTCGGCGTTGGCCTTCTCGTACGCCGCGGCGTGCCCGGCCGGGTCCGGGATCGCGTCGGCCTTGGCCAGCTCGTCGAACATCGCCGGGTTCTGCGGGCCGAACTCGGCCTTCTCCCGGCCGAAGAACGTGCCGACGAAGTTGCCGGCGTCGTTGTAGTCGCCGGTCCAGCCCAGCATGTGCAGGTCGTGCTTGCCTGCCTTCTGGACGTCGTCCTTGTAGCCGCCGTTCCACGGCCGCGCGACCGGGTTGACCGTGATGCCGACGGCCTCCAGGTTCGCCGCCATCGCGGAGAACAGGTCGGACGGGTTCGGCATGTAGGGCCGGGTGACCTCGGTCGGGTAGTAGAAGTTCAGCGTCAGGTTCGGCTGACCGGCCTCGGCGAGCAGCTGCTTGGCCTTCGCCGGGTCGTACGGGTACTGGGTGACCTGCTGGGCGTAGCCCGCGACGGTCGGCGGCACGAACTCCTGCGCGACGGCCGAGCCCTCCGGCATCTTGGTGCGCACCAGCGACTCCCGGTCGATCGCGTGCGCGATCGCCTGGCGGACCTTGAGGTCGCGCAGGGCCGGGTTGTTCTTGGTGTTGAAGCCGACGTAGAGGATCGAGAACGGGTCCCGGATCAGGACCTGGTTGCCCTGCTCCTTCAACGTCCCGTAGTCCGCCGGGCTCGGGTAGTCGTAGCCGTCGATGGTGCCGGCGGCCAGCTCCTGCTTGCGGGCGTTCTCGTCCGGGATGATCTTGAAGATCAGCTTGTCGACCTTGGCCTTCTCGCCCCAGTAGTCGTCGTTGCGGGCGAGGGTGATGGTGCCGTTCGCCTTGTCGAAGCTCTCGAAGCGGAACGGCCCGGTGCCGGTGGGGTGCTCGGTGGCGTAGGCGGGGTAGGTGAAGGAGTCCCCGCTCTGGGTCACGGCGTCGGCGTCGTACTGCTCGAGCGCGGCCGGGCTGGAGATCGAGAACGAGGTCAGGCCGAACGCGGCCGGGAAGGCGCCCTTGAACTTGTTCAGGTTCAGCACGGCGGTGGTCGGGTCCTGCGCGGTGCAGGACTTGTAGACCGGGTCGCCGGAGGCGTCGCCCTCGTTCTGCGCGAAGCCCTCGAAGACGTCGCCGTAGTAGATCATCTGGCTCTGGGCGGCGGCGCCCTTCATCTGGAACCACCGGTCGAAGTTCGCGCAGACGGCGGCCGCGTCGAGCGCCGTGCCGTCGTGGAACTTCACGCCGTCGCGCAGGGTGAACGTCCAGGTCTTGCCGTCCGGCGAGGACTCCCAGGCGGTGGCGAGACCGGGCTCCAGCTCGGTGGTGCCCTGCTTGTAGGTGATCAGCGTGTCGAACATCTGGCGCGCCGGCCGGAAGCTCTCGCCGTCGTCGTTGAACGTCGGGTCGAAGTTCTTCGGCGCACCGGCCGCTCCGAAGACGAACGTCCCGCCGGTCGCGCCGTCCTCGCCGCCGGAGCCCCGATCGGAGGCCGCACACGCCGTCATGGTCAGCGCCAGCAGTCCAGCGGTGATCGCCGTGGCCCACCGTTTCGCTTGCATCAGTCCCCCACTCGGTTGCCGGTACGTGGCGCCTCGATGTGAGCGCGGCGACACCCGGTGGATGGAAAACCTATAGCGAAGAGTTACCTGCCGGTAGACCTGTACATCACGAAAGGGCTACGAATTGGGACGTGCGTACCGATCATGTGACATCTGGTCGATCATGAGCGGTCGACCGGCGGAGCGGTGCCGGTCCCGCCACTGGGCCACGACCTGCCTGCTCGTGGCCGGGTCCAGGGCGTCGGCGCGGACGTCGGCGAGCACCCGCCGGTAGGTGTCGAGATCCCGGGCCGCGTCCAGGAACGTCTCGCCGGCGTGACCCTCCGTGTGCACGACGTCGGGGCCGAGCTCGTCCGGGATCTCCAGCACCGCGAACCGCCCGGCGTGCGCCCGCTGGACCCCGGCGGAGAACGGCAGCACCCGCAGCTCGACGTTCGGCAGCTCGGACAGCTCCAGCAGATGGTCCAGCTGCTCGACCATCACCTGGCGGCTGCCGGTGACCCGGGCGAGCACACCCTCGTCGATCACCGAGCGGAGCCGCAGCGGCGGATCGGCCACGAGCGCCTCGTGCCGGCGGCGGCGCAGGTGGACGAGCTGGTCGATCTCCCACCCGTCGTGGCGGGGCAGCCGGGCGCGCAGCACCGCCCGCGCGTAGGCCCGGGTCTGCAGCAGGCCGTGCAGCACCGACAGGTCGAACCCGTCGACGCCGGTCGCGTCGGTCTCCACCGCGGCGTAGCGGCCGGGGGCGGGCAGCGCGTAGCGGTCGGTGCTCAGTCCCTCGGTGAACGGCTCCCACCAGCCCCGGGTACGGCTCTGGGTCACCAGCCTGCGGAGCATCTCGGCCTCGACGTCGGCCACCCCGCCGTAGAGGTCGAGCAGGCCGTCGACGTCGGCGCGGCGCGGGATCCCCTTCCCGTTCTCGAGGCGGCTGATCTTGGACGTCGAGCAGGCCAGCGCCCGGGCGACGTCCTCCAGCTTGAGGCCCGCCTTCCCGCGCAACCGCCGCAGCTCCGCGCCGAGACGGCGCCGGGCCCCGACCGGTTCCTGCTCCACCGCCGTCTCCCCCCACCCAGGTCGTGCGCCCTCCATGCAATCACACCGTGCGTGCAATCTCGCCGTCCGTGCAAGTTTCACCGGTTCTGCAATTGCACAACAGGCCCCGATCCGGCACTCTTGAGGTACCCGATCGTGACGGGCAGCACACCGCCCGCCGCGTACGGGGGAACCACGACGACCAACGAGAAGAACCGAGGTGAACCAGATGATCCGCACGACACAGAGGCCGCACGCCGGCAAGCGTGAGGGGGCCCGCACGGGGCGGTGGTACCCGTGATCGCCCTGGTGGCGCTGGTCCTCTCCGGGCTGGCGGTCATCGTCGTCACCGCGACCGTCATCGGCGTGACGGAGTCCCGGCAGAGCGGGGCCTGGCGCCGGATCGCCGCCGAACGGCGGAGGTCGTGGGAGCGCAGGCAGCGCCAGCTGCACGGCGGTCACCACGAGGTGGATGCGTGGGGCGACGAGGACACCGACTGAGATCGGTGGAAGGAGCGGGAACCCGGGCCCGAGAGCCCCGAGAGAGAGGTTCGGCGCAGTAGCGGGGGGTTGCTACGCCGGGTGGCCGGTCCACGTCCGCGCAGGACGGGGCCGGCCGTTCGTCGTTTCCGGGCCCGGTCGGTGGTCGCGGGCCCCGCTCCGGTGGTCGCGGCCCCGCGGAACCGGCACGCTCGCGGCTGCGGGCCCGAGTCCGGGCTACAGCGCGCGGCGGCCGGCGAGCGCGCGGCCCAGGGTCATCTCGTCGGCGAACTCCAGGTCGCCACCCATCGGCAGGCCGGAGGCGAGCCGGGTGACGGTCAGTCCCGGGAAGTCCCGCAGCAGCCGGACCAGGTAGGTCGCCGTGGCCTCGCCCTCGGTGTTCGGGTCGGTGGCGATGATGACCTCGGAGATCTCGGTCTCGTCCTGCGCCGGGCCGGTCCCGCCGAGCCGGGCGAGCAGCTCGCGGATCCGCAGCGTGTCCGGCCCGATCCCGGCGAGCGGGTCGAGCGCACCGCCGAGCACGTGGTAGCGGCCCTTGAACTCGCGGGTCCGCTCCACGGCCAGCACGTCCTTGGGCTCCTCGACCACGCAGACCAGCGTCGGGTTCCGGCGGGCGTCGGCGCAGTACCGGCAGCGGGTGTCCGCCGAGACGTTGCCGCAGACCTCGCAGAACGCGACGCCCTGCTTGACCGTCTGCAGGACCTCCTGCAGCCGCGCGATGTCGGCCGGATCCGCCGCGAGCAGGTGGAACGCGATCCGCTGCGCGCTCTTCGGCCCGACCCCGGGGAGCCGGCCCAACTCGTCGATCAGGTCCTGGACCGGTCCCTCGAACACCTCAGGCGCCCGGGAGGCCCAGGCCGCCCATGTCGAGACCGCCGGCCAGCGGCCCCATCTTCTGCTGCTGCAGCTCCTGCGCGCGGGCGACCGCGTCGCTCATCGCGCCGATGACCAGGTCCTGCAGGGTCTCGACGTCGTCCGGGTCGACGATCTTCGGGTCGATCCGGACCGAGCGGGGCTCCAGCCCCGCGGTCAGGGTGACCTCGACGAGACCGTTGCCGGCCTGGCCGGTGACCTCGGCGACGGCGAGCTCCGCCTGGGCCTCCTGCAGCTGCTGCTGCATCTTCTGCGCCTGCTGCATGATCATCTGCATGTCGGGCTGACCGGGTTGCACGCGTACCCCTCGCTGTCGGGTCCCGGCTCCGTGCGGCCGGGTGGCCCCGGCGACGCGACCGGTGCGGACGTCTCCACGGCCAGGGTAGTCGTGTCAGGCTGTCGCACCGTGCACGCCCCGATCCGCTCCGCCGTCACCGCCGTACCGGCCGCCCTGCTCGCCACGGTGCTCTGTGCCGGTTGCACGCCCGCCGCCGCCCCGGCGCCCCCCGCCACGGTCGCGCCGCCGGTGGCCGAGGCCGCCAGCACCCGCCCGGCCCCGCCGGAGCCGGCCCCGGTCGTCGTGCTCGATCCCGGGCACAACGGCGGGAACGGGGCGGCGTCCGCCGAGATCGCCCGGCCGGTCCCGGACGGGCGCGGCGGGACCAAGCCGTGCAACACCACCGGCACCGAGGCCGCGGACGGCAGCCCCGAGCACGCGTTCGCCTGGGACCTCGCCCAGCGGGTCCGGACCCGGCTGGAGTCGGCCGGGGTGCGCGTCGTCCTCACCCGCGACAGCGACGACGGCGTCGGCCCCTGTGTCGACGAGCGCGGTGCCGCCGGCGGCCGGGCCGGGGCGGCCGCCGCGGTGTCGCTGCACGCCGACGGCGCGGCGCCGGCGGCCCGGGGGTTCCATGTCGCCCACGCCGATCCGGGAGTGCACGGCACCGGCCCGGAGTCGCTGCGGCTGGCGACGACGCTGCGGGACGGCCTGCGCTCCAGCGGTCTCGCCCCGGCCGGCTACATCGGGCGGGACGGCCTCAACGGTCGCCCCGACCTCGCCGGGCTGAACACCTCGACCGTGCCGACGGCCCTGGTCGAGGCGGGCAACATGCGCAACGCCGAGGACGCCGCCCTGCTCGCGAGCCCGCAGGGCCGGGACCGCTACGCGACGGCGATCGCCGACGGGGTGCTCACCTACCTGCGGCGGTGAGCCCCGGCTCCGTCACTTGGGCTCGACCGTGCGGGCGCCGAGGTGCTCCTCCAGGATCCCGAGTGCCGCCGCCTCCGGGTCGCGCCGGGTCCCCGGCTTCGCCGCCTCGGCGGCGGCCTCGGCGAGCATGGCCTCCTCGGCGTCGGCCTGGCTGACCCGCTGCACGGGTGCGCTGCGGCCACCACGGGCCCCGCCGGACTCGGCCGGGTCCGGCGGGGCGTCGTCCGGCGGCGGCTCGGGGGGCAGCGGGATGTCGCCGTCCGGCCCGGGGGCCCGGCCGGACCCACGGCCCTGCGCCCCGCCGCCCGAGCCACGCTCGGGAGACGCCCCGCGCTGCTGGGACGGCCGCTGCGGCACCGGCCGCGGCTGCCGCTCCGGGGCGGCCCGGCGCGCCGCGCCCCCGGCCTCCCCCTGGTCGCAGCGCACCTGCCACTGCACGCCGAGCACCGCCCGCAGCGCATCGCTGATCACGTCGGTGTTGCGCTGTTCGGACAGCCGCCGGGCCAGCGGCGGGGCACCGATCGCGAGGACCAGGGTGTCCCCGTCGATCGCCCGGACCGTGGCGTTGACCAGCAGTGCCTCGGTGCTCCGGCTGCGCTGCCGGACGGCCGCGAGCACCTCGGGCCAGACCCGGCGCACGGCGGTCGCGTCCAGCGAGGAGACCGCGGGCGCGGGCTGGGCGGAGGTGGGCGGGACCGCGTCGGCGGGGGCGCCGTCGCGCGGGGGCTCGGGATGGTCCGTCACCGCCGGGGCTGCGCCCTCCGCGGCCGTGCCGGAACCGGTCCGCTCCGCATCGGCGGTGCGGGCCCCGGTCCTCGGCGTGCCGGACCCGGTTCCGGCCCTGTCCGGCTCGGCTGTGTCCGGCCGGGCCGTCCCGGACCCGGCTGTCCCGGACCCCGCCGTCCCGGACCCGGCTGTCCCGGATCCGGCCTCCCCTGACCCGGTCTCCCCGGGCCCAGCCGACGTGGACCCGGCTGCCTCGGACCCGGATCCGTCGGACCCGGACGGCGCTGCGGCGCCGGATCCGGTTCCGGGCGTACCGGGCCCGGTACCGACCGGAGTGGGGTCACCGGAGCCCTGGTCCGTCGCTCCGGTGGCGTCGGCACCGGGTGCAGGGGTCGCCGTACCGGATCCGCTCGACCCGGCGGTCTCGCCCGGCCCGCTCGGCGCCGGGGAGGCCGCCGTGTCCTCCGGGCCCGTGTCCTTCGGGCCCGTGTCCGCGGCGGCCGAGGACCCGTCCTCCGTCGTGGCCGGACCACTGCCGGATGCCGTCCCCTCCGGGCCGGTCGCCGGATCGCCGTCGGCCGGGCGGGCGGGCGGCGTGCCGGGGGCCGCCGGGCCGTTACCGGTGGGGCCGTCGACCCGGGCTGCCGCACCGGTACCGGCCGGTTCCGGGCCCGCCGCGCTCCCGTCCCCGGGTTCCTGCGCCGGTCCACCGTTCCCATCGACGACCGTCGGCGCCACAGCTGCCACAGCTGCCACCGGGGACGCGCCACCGCGCCGCGCCGGCGCGCCCTGCCCACCGGACCGCGCACCGGGATCCGCCGCTCCGGCATCCGGACGGGACGGGGGCTCCGGCGCCTCGCCGCCGCGCTCGCTGGCGCGGACGAACCGCTTGGCGGGGGCACCCTCACCGCCCGCGGGCTCCGGGGCGATCGCGTTCCGCCGCTCGATCCGTTCGAGACGCTCGAGCAGGCCGCCGTCCGACATCGTCGCCGCGGGCAGGAGCATCCGGGCGCACAGCAGCTCCAGCAGCAGCCGCGGCGCGGTCGCCCCACGCATCTCGACCAGGCCCTGGTGCAGGATCTCGCCGTACCGGGTGAGCGCGGCCGGGCCGAGCAGCGCCGCCTGGTCGGCCATCCGGGTCAGCTCGTCCGCCGCGCCGTCGACCAGGCCCTGTTCGGCGGCATCCGGCACGACCTGCAGCAACATCAGGTCCCGGAACCGCTGCAGCAGGTCGGAGGCGAAGCGGCGCGGATCGTGACCGGCCTCGACCAGCCGGTCCACCGCGCCGTAGACCGCGGCCCCGTCGGCCGCGGCCAGTGCGTCCACCGCGTCGTCGATCAGGCCGGAGTCGGTGACGCCGAGCAGCGCCACGGCCCGCTCGTAGGTCACCCCCTCCGGGCCCGCCCCGGCGATCAGCTGGTCCAGCACCGAGAGCGTGTCCCGCGCCGACCCGCCACCGGCCCGGATGACCAGCGGGAACACCGGCGGCGCGACGGTGACCTCCTCGTCGCCGCAGATCCGCTCCAGCAGCGACCGCATGGTGCCCGGCGGGATCAGCCGGAACGGGTAGTGGTGGGTCCGCGACCGGATCGTGGGGAGGACCTTCTCCGGCTCCGTGGTCGCGAAGATGAAGACCAGGTGCTCCGGTGGCTCCTCGACGATCTTGAGCAGCGCGTTGAACCCCTGGTTGGTGACCATGTGCGCCTCGTCGACGACGAACACGCGGTAGCGCGACTCCGCCGGGGCGTAGAACGCGCGGTCGCGCAGCTCGCGGGCATCCTCCACACCACCGTGGGACGCGGCGTCGAGCTCGACGACATCGATGTTGCCCGGCCCCTCCGGCGCGAGGGCCACGCAGGACGAGCACTCCCCGCACGGCTCCGGCGTCGGCCCCTGCACGCAGTTCAGCGAGCGCGCGAGGATCCGCGCCGACGACGTCTTCCCGCAGCCGCGCGGGCCCGAGAAGAGGTAGGCGTGATTGATCCGCCCCGCACGCAGGGCGACGGCCAAGGGCTCGGTGACGTGCTCCTGCCCCACGACATCAGCCAGCTTGGCCGGGCGGTACTTGCGGTACAGAGCCAGAGCCACGCCGCCGAGGTTACCGATGCACCCTGACGGTTCCGGAGGTCGGCCGGAGACATGAGGGGACCCCGCGCACCCGCCAGAGCCTGTTGACCCTTGCTGCCTTCCGGCCCTGGGGGAGTTCACAGGATGGACGCCGCACGGGGTCCACGGACAGTGTGCCACGGACTGGGCGCCCGATGGGGCGAGGGGGCGGTGAGGAGCCCACGGTCGTGGCGGGTAGCCTCCTCTGCGGAGGATTCGCCTAGTGGCCTAGGGCGCACGCTTGGAAAGCGTGTTGGGAGAAATCCCTCAGGGGTTCAAATCCCCTATCCTCCGCCAGCTTGAACAGGCAGAACGCCGGGCGGTTCCCACGCGGAGCCCCCGGCGTTCGGCGTTGTGGCTGCAGTTGCCCCCTTCAGGTGGGCGACGACGCTCTTCCCCCACCCTCGCCACCCCTGCCGGCGGCCAGGACACCGTTGACCCCGGAACCGGTGCCCCTGTCCAGCACGCGATCGTCGGCGCGCGTCTCGTCGAGAACGGCCCTGCCGAGAAGGTCCGACGTCGGCGTCGGCGCGAACACCGTGGGCGGGACGACGAGGTCGAGACCCAGATACGACAGGCGCCGCTCACCAGCAGCGGACAACTCCTGATAAGCACGCTCGTGCCACCGACGCAGGTCCTCCACCCGCCTCTCGGACATGCGCGGTCGATAGGTCACCGCCGAACCGTAGATCGGCGCGCGCAAGGGGCGCACCCGAGAACGAGACAGCACTCGGCAGTCCCGGTTCCAGTCTCGTTCCTCCCCGTCCGGGCCGGTTCACCACGGTCCGAGCGGCGATCCGTGCCGAGCTGCAGCACAGCGGGCGGCGGCGCTCGAAAATCCCCGCTGACGTGCATCTCGGCGCGCGAGGATCGCCCCATGGAACGTGACGAGCTGGCCGCCGCCCTGCACCACGCGTCGCACCTGACCGGGTCGTTCCGGCTCCGCTCGGGGCGTACCGCCACCGAGTACTTCGACAAGTACCGGTTCGAGTCCGATCCCCGGATCCTGCGGGAGATCGCCGAGCACGCCGCTGCGCTGGTGCCCGCAGGAACCGAGGTCCTCGCCGGACTCGAACTCGGCGGCATCCCCGTCGCCACGGCGATGAGCCTTGCCACCGGGCTGCCGGTCGTCTTCGTGCGGAAGGCGGCGAAGGAGTACGGGACCCGGCGGCTCGCCGAGGGCGCCGACGTCGACGGGCGTTCGGTCCTGGTCGTCGAGGACGTGGTCACCTCGGGCGGTCAGGTCGCCCTGTCGACGTCCGAGCTACGGGCCATCGGGGCGCGGATCGACCACGCGTTGTGTGTGGTGGACCGGGAGGAGGGCGGCGCCGAGGCACTGGCGGACTCCGGCGTGGGGCTCATCTCCGTCTTCACCGCGGAGACGCTGCGCACCGCGGGGCTCGCACCTCACCCCAGCGTCTCGGCGAGCACCCCGACGACGTCGTCCCACGCCCGCCGCGCGTGCCGCGGATGATGGGCGACGCCGTCCGGAACGCGCTGCCCGTAGGTCCTGTCCGGGCGCACGGACCCGTCCGGATCGGTGGGCGGGTGGTGGAACGCGTGCCGGGCGCCGCCGTAGACCACGAGCCGCCAGTCGACGCCCGCCGCCTGCATCTCCGCGGCGAAGGCGTCCCGGTCCGCGACGGGCTGGATCGGGTCCTCCGACCCGACCCCGGCCCACACCGGGCAGCGGATGCGCGCGGCATCGCCGGGGCGTCCGGTCATCAGTGCGTTGACCGTCGCGATCGCACGCAGGTCGACGCCGGCCCGCCCGAGCTCCAGCGCCACGGCACCGCCGGTGCCGTACCCGACGGCCGCGATGCGGGCGGGATCGGTGCGGGGCTCGGCACGCAGCACGTCCAGCGCCGCGTGACCGATGTCCCGCAGCCGGTCGGGATCATCGAGCAGCGGCAGGCAGCGGGCGAGCATCTCGTCCGGGTCGCCGAACCAGTGCCCGCCGTGCAGGTCGAAGGCGAGCGCCACGTACCCGAGCCTCGCGAGCGCGTCGGCCCGGCGACGCTGGAAGTCGTTCAGTCCGGGGCCCTCGGGGCCGATCAGCACACCCGGACGGCGCCCGGTCCCGCCGGGCAGCGCGAGGTGCCCGACCATGGTCAGGCCGTCGGCCGGGTACCGCACGGAACGCGTGGTGACCGCTGTCATGACGTCGGACCGTAGTGACGGCCGGGCCGCGGCGGGGTGGGGTTCGCCGTCGGCGCAACGACGACCGGGAGCGGACACGTCATGATCGATCCCGCCTGGGTCCTCCTCGGCGCCGCGCTCGGCCTGGCCGGCAGCGTCCGCTACGCGGCCGCCACCCTCCGGGGTACCGCACGGCCGAACCTCGCCACGTGGTCGCTGTGGGCCGCCGCACCGTTGATCGGGTTCCTCGCCCAGCTCGACGCCGGGGTGGGACTGCCCGCCGTCCTCACCCTCGGGGCGGGGACCGGGCCGTTGATCGTCGTCGTGGCCGGGATGACGACCCGCCACGCGCGCGTCCGGCTGGGGGCGTTCGACGTCGTGTGCGCGGTCGTCGCCGGGATCGCGCTCGTCGTGTGGCTGGCGCTCGACGCGGCGCCGCTCGCCGTGCTCCTCGCGGTGGCGGCCGACGCCGCGGCGGCGCTGCCCACCGTGCGGAAGGCGTGGCGTGATCCCGGGTCGGAGAACGTGTTGTTCTACGTCCTCGTCGGGATCGGGGCGACGATCACGTTGCTGACCCTGACCACCTGGAACCCGTCGGACTGGGCGTTCGCGGTGTACATGCTGACGCTGTGCCTCACCCTCACCGGGATCGTCACGCTGCGCCGCCGGGCATGACCCGGGGTGGCACGCCCCTCGCCCGATCGGCGTGCACGGTTCCGCCGCCGGGAGGGCGTCAGCGTGCAGCTCGAACCGGGCGGCGGGCCTCGATCAGGTGCCGGGTCGAGTGGGCGACCAGGCTGCCCTCGGTCCGGATGTGCGCGTCGAGGCGGCGCAGTACCGCGTCGTGCCGGGCGACGTCGAAGTCCGGCACCCACCACACGCACTTGCGCAGGAGGAAGACGACCGCGCCGACGTCGAGGAACTCCATGCGGCACCGGGCGGTGCGCAGGTCCAGCACCTCCAGACCGGCCGCCTCGGCGGAGGTCCGGTCGTCGTCGGGGTGCCGGGACCGGCGCTGCCCGAGCGTCGGGGTCAGGAAGTGCTCGATCAAATCGAACGCGGACTCCGGGCCGACGTGCTGGGCGAGGTAGCGGCCTCCGGGAGCGAGCACGCGGGCGATCTCCGGCCAGTCCGCCGCCACCGGATGCCGGCTCGTGACCAGCTCGAACGTGCCGTCCTGCACCGGAAGCGGAGCACCGGGAGCGGGTTCCAGGACCTCGACGCCGCGGGGTCCCAGCAGCTCACGGGCCCGCACGGCGTTGGGCGGCCAGCTCTCGGTGACGCACATCCGCTCGGGCAGCACCGGCGCCCCGGCGACGACCTCGCCCCCGCCGGTGTCGATGTCGAGCGCCGACCCGGCCGTCGCCAGCCGCCGGCCGACGAGCGCGGCGTAGCCCCAGGGCGGGCGCTCCTCGGTGGCCCGGCCCGCCAGCCAGCCGAACCCCCATCCGTCGACGTCGGCACCGGCGGCCTCGGACACCAGATCCTCGAACGTACGCACGCCGGACAGGGTCGCCGGCCGATCGCCGGGGGAACAGCGCATTTCACCAGTCCCGGGTCTCGGCGAGGTCCATCCACCGCTCCGTCTCCTCCGAGCCGAAGTGCCGGATGGACCAGTCCGTCATCCGCAGCGACATGTGCGCCCAGGCAGGCACGAGCAGGTCGGGGGCGAGCCCGTCCAGAATCCTGTCCACCCGTTCGACGACGCCCGGTTCCGCGGGTGTCCTCAGCAGTCCGAACCGGAACGTCACCAGATCGAACCGTCGGTCCCCGCGCGCCGCCCCGCCCCAGTCGACCACGCCGGACAGGCGTCGCCCATCGGTGAGCAGGTTGCCCGGGTGGAAGTCGAGATGGACGGCGGCGGTGCCCGGCAGCGCGCCGTGGTGCGCCCGGCCGACCGCACGCACGCGGGCGTCCAGACGAGCGCTGCGCCGGTCGTACCTGCGCAGGGGCTCGTGCAGGCAGAACCCCGGACCATCGTCGAGCAGATACAGGTCCGCCGCCGGAACACCCGGAAGCGCGACCCGATCCATGCCCGCGTTGAACGAGAGGACGTCGTCGAGGAGTACGTGCGTGACGTGCCGGACCGGAGCGCCGGGCAGGACCTCCTGGACCCAGACGACGTCCGGCCCGAACGGGACGACGGCCTCGACCGCGGGCACGGGGTGGCCTCCCCGGCGCAGCGCCCGGAGTACGTGGAGCGACCGAGAGGCGCCGGGGACCCGGGTCAGGACCCGGCGTCGCCCGTCCGGCCAGCGGACGAACACCGCCCCGACCTGGCCATTCGTGGACACCGCCTCGACGGCCGGGGCACCGCCCAGGTGCTCCCCCACCACCACGGCCAGCGCCGGCGGGTCGACGCGTTCGATCCGGTCGCCCGTCACCTCCCTGCGGCCCGGGCCGCCGCCTCGACCGTCCCGACGTACCGCTCCCACCAGGCCGCGTCGTCCGACGGCAGGTTCGACTCGTCGCTGCGGTGCCCGGCGGCCCCGTCGAGCCCCTCCCGGAGGACGTCGGCCTGCCCCGCGTGCCGGTGCGTCTCGCCGATCATCCGGACGGCGAGGTGGTGCAGCGTCGCCGTGTCGCGTCCGGCCGGCCAGTGCGCCACGGTGCCGACGGTCTCCGGCGGCAGTTCCCGCAGGATCCGGTCGGTGTGCGCCGCGATCCGCCGGTACCGGTCGACGATCTCCGCCCGCGGCTCGTCGGCGCGGGCCCACATGTCCTCGTTCTCCCACGGATCGAAGGTCTCGAGGAAGGCGAGGTCGCCGGTCGGGCGGTCGAAGGCGCGGGCGAAGTAGGTCAGCTCTCCGGCGGAGAGGTGCTTGACCAGGCCGAGCAGGTTGGTCCCGGTCGGGGTCATCGGACGACGGACGCTGTAGTCGTCCAGGCCGTCGAGTTTCCACAGCATCGCCGAGCGGGCCTCGCCGAGGTAGCGGATCAGGTCGTCCACGGGATCGGTCACCGGACGGACGGTGCCAGCCGGCCGGCGGCGGCGATAGCCTCGAACGCTGCCCACCCCGGAGGCCGCCCGATGCCCGACCCCGCGCTCCACGCCGCCCTCGTGGACGGGCCCGAGCCCGTGCTCGTCACGCTGTCCGAGTACGACCCGGCCTGGCCCGCCCGGTTCACCGCCCGCGCCGCCGAACTCCGGACCCTGCTCGGCGAGCGCGCCCGGCTCGTCGAGCACGTCGGGTCGACGTCGGTCCCCGGGCTGGCGGCGAAGCCGATCGTGGACATCGTGGTGGGTATCGACGACCCGGACGACGAGCCCGCCTACCTGCCCGATCTCCTCGCTGCGGGGTACCGGCTGCGGGTACGCCAGCACGCGCACCGCGTCCTGCGGACCGGCGATCCGGGCGAGCAGGTCAACGTGCACTGCTACCCGCCCGCGCATCCGGAGGTCCGCAGATTCCTGCTCTTCCGCGACCGGCTGCGATCCGACGAGCCGGACCGCTCCCGCTACGAGGCGGTCAAACGGTCCCTGAGCGGGCGGGAGTGGCCGGACGTGAACGTCTACGCCGAGGCGAAACGCCCGGTCATCGAGGAGATCCTCGCCCGGGCGGGGTGGCCCGATCAGCGGGCCTCCGGGTCCTGACCCCGCGCGGCACGCCCCCCGTCGACCGGCAGCACGGCTCCGGTGACGAACCCGGCCGCGTCGGACAGCAGGTAGGCGACCTCGGAAGGCAGCCCGACCCGGCCCAGCGGGTGGATCTCGGCCATCTCGTGGCGGGTCCGCTCGGCGGTCGCCGCGTCCTGCCCGGCCAGGAACTCCTCGTACCGCTCGGTGGTGACCGAGCCGAGCGCCACCGCGTTGACCCGGATCCCCTGTGGACCGTGGTCGACGGCGGCGGCGCGGGTGAACCCCTCGATCGCCGCCTTCGCCGTCGCGTAGGGCAGCGCCCCACGGACGGCGCGCTGCGCCTGGTGGCTCGACACGTTGACGATCGACCCGGCGGTGCCGGCGTCCCGGAACCGCCGGACGGCGACCGAGGATCCCACCAGGACCGGGGCCAGGTTCGCGGTGACGAGGTCGACGATCGCCCCGGGCGGATCGGTGTCGAGGGCAGCGTCCCGGAAGACCGCTGCGTTGTTCACCCAGCCGCCGAACGTGCCGAGCTGCCGGGCGGCGTCGGCCGCGGCCTCGGCGACCGCGGGGTCGTCGGCACTGCCGGTGACCGCGCGGACCCGGGTTCCGGCGGGATGGTCGCGGACCCAGCCGGGCGCGTCGCGATCGAGGACGACGACGGCGTCGCCGCCGGCCAGCAGCCTCCCGGCGATCGCGCGGCCGATCCCGCGCCCGGCCCCGGTGACGACGTGTGAGCGCACCATGCCCGCCATGATGCGGCCCGGGAGGGCGATGATGGCGGGGTGACCCCCGGGGCCGTCGTCGGTCACGTGGGGCTGTGCGGAGACGGGCCGGGGAGCTGCGTCGTCACCCGGCTGTTCGTCGGTCCGTCCGGGCGTCGCCGGGGAGTCGCGGCGCGGCTGCTCGACACCGTCCGCGGATACGCGCAACGGCACGGGCTCACGCTCACCCTGGAGGTCGCCGCGCTCGGCGACGGTGCCGCCGTGGCGCTGTACGAGCGGACCGGGTGGGTCCGGACCGGATCCCGGACGGCGCAGTGGAAGACCCCCGACGGCGCCCCGGTCCTCCTGCACGACTACCGGCTGCGCGACGACGTACGGCCCGGTTGAGCAGCGACGTCCGCACGGGATCCGGGTCACCGCACGGGGCCGGGACCGGTGCGGGTGCCGGGGAGTCGTGCCGGGCCGGGGAGCCGGTGCGAGGGAAAACCGGAGGCTCCGGCTGTGGGGCGTCCCTAGGGTCCGGCGCCATGCAGGACCGCACCGAACTCGTCACGCACTACACCGCGGCCGACGAGCGCTCCCGGCTCACCGCGGCGCCGTCGCTCGAACTCCTGCGCACCCGGGTGCTGCTGGAACGGGTACTGCCCGGTGCACCGGCGACGGTCCTCGACGTCGGCGGCGGGCCCGGGGTGCACGCGCACTGGCTCGCCGGCCGCGGGTACACCGTCGATCTCGTCGATCCCGTGCCGAAGCACGTGGAGCAGGCCGCGGCCCCCGGGACGGTCCGGGCGGCCGTCGGCGACGCGCTGGCGCTCACGGCGCCCGATGCGAGCTACGACGCGGTGCTCCTGCTCGGGCCGCTCTACCACCTCACCGAGCGCGCCGACCGGGTGCGCGCACTGCGCGAGGCGCGCCGGGTCGCGCGACCGGGAGCCCCGGTCGCCGTCGCCGCGATCTCCCGCTACGCCAGCATGCTGGACGGCTTCCACCGCGGGTTCTTCGCCGACGGGACGTTCGTCGGGATCGTCGCCGAGACGCTGCGCAGCGGGCAGCACCGCAACCCGGGTGCGCACCCGGACTACTTCACCAGCACGTTCTTCCACACCTGCGCCGAGCTGCACGACGAGCTCGCCGAGGCGGGGCTCGTCGACGTCGGCGTCCTCCCGGTGGAGGGCCCGCTGCAATGGGCACCGGACCTGTCCTCCCGGCTCGCCGACCCGGACGGCCGGGCGTTCGTCCTGCGCTGCCTGGAACGTCTGGAGCGCGACCCGGCGATCACCGGATCGACCTCGCACCTGATGGCGCTGGCCCGCTCCCCCGGCTGAGCGAGCTGGTCAGACCGGTCACCACGACTGGATCTCCGCCGGTGCGCCGGGCATCCTGAGGGTGGATCGCCCACCGGCGGTTCCCCGGACGAGACGCGCCGTACCCGGAACGCCAAGACGACGCCCGAGAAGGAGCTCGTCATGGCGTGGATCTACCTCGTGGTGTCCGGTCTGCTGGAGACCGTGTGGGCCGCGGCGCTGTCCCAGAGCAAGGGCTTCAGCCGGCTCGCCCCGTCGGTGGTGTTCGGCGTCGCCCTGGTGCTCAGCATGGGCGGGCTGTCGCTCGCGCTGCGGGACCTGCCGGTCGGCACCGCGTACGCGATCTGGGTCGGCATCGGTGCGGTCGGCACGGCGATCTACGGGATGGTGGCACTCGGCGAGCCCGCGACGACGGCCCGGCTGCTGTGCCTGGTCGCGATCGTCGCGGGGGTCGCGGGCCTGAAGTTCCTGCACTGAGGATCGTCACGACGGGGCGCGGACCGGACCGGTCGATCCCCTGGCCATCAGCTCGAAGCCGGTCCGGCGGGTCCGCCGCCGGGCCGCGGGAGGCTTCATCGCGAGGTCCAGCGCCCAGGCGCCCATCTGCGCCATCGGCAGCCGCACGGTGGTCAGGCCCGGCGCGAGATCCGCGGCGAAGGACACGTCGTCGAACCCGGCGACCGACACCTCCGTCGGCACGCCGATGCCGCGGGACCGCAGTACCGACAGCGCACCGACGGCCATCGCGTCGTTCAGCGCCAGCAGCGCGGTGAGGTCCGGGCGGGCGTCGAGCAGCTCGTGCGCCGCGGCCGCACCGCCGTCCCGGGTGAACGCGGCGTGGTGCACGGCGAGCGCGCCCGGCGCCATCCCGGCCTCGACCAGCGCGTCCTCGACGCCGGCGAGGCGGTCGGCGACCGTCGTCAGCGCGGCCGCACCGGCGAGCACGCCGATCCGGCGGTGGCCCTGGGCCAGGAGGTGCGCGGCGACGGCCCGGCCCGCCTCCCGGTTGGCCGGCAGCACGGCGTCGGCCGCCAGGTGGTGCCGCCCGATCACGGCGACCCGGCCGCCAGAGGACTCGAAGGACCGCAGCGCGGCCGCCGCCTCGGCCTGCTGGGCGCGCTCGACGTAGCCGGACCCGGCCACGATGATCGCGTCGGTCCGGTGCGCCACCAGCGAGCGGATCTGGCGCAGCTCGGTCCCCGGGTCCCGGCCGGAGTGGCAGATCTGCACGGTCAGGCGGTGCCGGTCGGCCTCGGCGATGACCCCGCTGGCGATCTCGGAGAAGTACGGGTCCCCGATCTCGTGCACGATCAGGCCGACCGTCGACGTCGCGCCCCCGGCCAGGGTGCGGGCGTGCACGTTGGCGATGTAGCCGATCCGGGCGGCCACCTCGCGGACGTGCGCGGCCATCGACTCGCTGACTCCGTCGCTGCCCGACAGCGAGCGGGACGCCGAGGCCAGCGACACCCCGGCCTGCTCGGCGACGTCGGCCAGCCGGGGCACCGACCGCCGGTTCGTGGAGCCCTCCCCCACCGGCCCACCCTTCCGATTTCGGTCGCGCCGTCCGATCTGCACCTTGTCGCCGGACACGTCGGCAGCCTACGGTACGAAAGCGCTTCCGAAAGCGCTTCCGTTGCTCGATGATGAGTGTGGAGAGCCCATGGGTGTCAGAAGCAGGTTCCGGACGGGCTGTGTGGTCGCCGCACTGGCTCTCCTCGTCTCGGCGTGCGGTGGCGGTGCCGGCGCGGGCGGTGGCCCGGGGGACCCGATCCTCATCGGCGTCTCGCTGCCGCTGACCGGCGACTTCTCCGAACCGGGCAAGGGCGTGCAGCGCGGCTACGAGGCCTGGGCCTCCCACGTCAACGCGAACGGCGGGCTGCTCGGGCGGCAGGTCGAGCTGCGGATCCTCGACGACCAGTCCAGCGCCGACCGGGTGGTCGCCGACTACGAGGCGCTGATCGCCCAGGAGGGCGTCGACCTCGTCTTCGGCCCGTTCTCCACCCGGCTGGTCGTGCCGTCGGCCCGTGTCGCCCAGGAGTACGGGATGCTCTTCGTCGAACCGGCCGGGGCCGCCGCCGAGGTCTTCGAGCAGGGCTTCGACAACCTGTTCTACGCGGCCCCGGCGATCGCCGACGACCACTACGACAACCTCGCCCAGCAGATCATCGCGATGCCGGCGGAGCAGCGGCCCGCGACGGCGGCGTACGCCGCGATGGACGACCCGTTCGCCCAGGGCACCGCGTACGGGCTCAAGGCGAAGCTGGAGGCGGCCGGCGTCCGGACCGTCGTCGACGAGGTCTACCCGCCGAACACCACCGACTTCGGCAGCATCGCGGCCAAGATCGCCGACTCGAACGCCGACATGGTCGTCGGCGGCACCCAGTACCAGGACGCGGTGAACCTCATCGTCGCGCTGCAGCAGCTGAACTACCAGCCGCGGCTCGCCGCGTTCTCGACCGCGCCGACGAACCCGGAGTTCCCGGCCGCGATCGGGGCGCGCACCGAGGGCATCCTCGCGCCGACCGGCTACACGCCCGAGGCGTCGTTCCCGTCCAACCCCGAGTTCGTCGAGCACTACACGCAGATGTTCGGCTCGCCGCCGTCGGAGGACGAGGCGAACGCCTACACGACCGGGCAGGTAGTGGCGTCCGCGGTCAGCGCGGTCGGCTGCGCCGAGCAGGGCGACTGCCAGCAGCAGCTCGTGGACTGGCTGCGCGGGGCGACCGTGGACACCGTCGTCGGCCCGCTGTCCTGGGACCAGCAGGGCCGCCCGCAGTCGGCGCACCTCATCCAGCAGTACGTCGACGGCGAGATCCGGATCGTGCTGCCGGCCGAGCAGGCCCAGGCGGAGTTCACCTTCCCGAAGGTGAACTGGTGACCGGGTCGCTCCTGCTGCAGAGCCTGGTGCTCGGCATCCTGCTGGGCGGGCTGTACGCGCTGCTGGCCGCGGGCCTCACGCTCTACTTCGGCGTGATGCGGGTGGTGATGATCGCGCACGCCGCGTTCCTGGTGCTGGCCGCCTACCTGGCGTGGGACGTCAACACCCGCTTCGGCATCGACCCGCTGCTGTCGCTGGTGGTGACCGTGCCGCTGTTCTTCGGCGTCGGGGTCGCGCTGCAGCGGCTGCTCATCTCCCGGCTCCGACCGGCCAGCCTGACGATGATGTCGGTGCTGCTGACGTTCGCGATCGCGCTGGCGATCGAGGGCACGCTCGGGTTCTTCTACACCGGCGTCCAGCGGCGCATTCAGCTCGGCTACAGCGGTGCGAGCTTCGAGGTGTTCGGGGCCCGGATCGCGGTCGTCAAGCTCATCGCGTTCGGGCTGGCCGCAGTCGCGCTGCTCGCGCTGTGGCTGGTGCTGACCCGGACCCGGTTCGGGACGGCGTTGCGCGCGACCATCCAGCACCCGGAGGCGGCCCGGCTGGTCGGCGTCGACACCGACCGGACCGCCGCCTACGGCTTCGGCCTGGGTCTCGCGACGGCCGCCGTCGGCGGGACGGCGCTGTCGCTGGACGCCACGATCTACCCGTCACTGCACTGGCACTGGATCGGCCCGCTGATGGCGATCATCGTCGTCGGTGGCCTCGGCAGCATCCCGGGCGCTGCGATCGCCGCGATGGTCCTGGGCATCGGGCAGGGCCTGCTGCAGCTGCCGATGGGCACGACGTGGGCGCAGACCGTCTTCTACATCGCCCTGTTCGCCACGCTCATGCTCCGTCCGCAGGGGTTCTTCGGAGGTCGCCTTGCGCAACGTTTCTAGGACCCTCGCGCTGGCCGTCGGCACGATCGCGGTGCTCGTCGTGCCGTTCGTCGCGCCGAACGCCTACATCCTCTCCGCCGCCGTCGTCGTCCTGTCCTACGCGGTGCTGGCCACCTCGTGGAACGTCATGGGCGGGCTCACCGGTTACATCTCGCTGGGCCACGCCGCATGGTTCGGTCTCGGCGCCTACGGCACCGCCCTGCTGGTGACCAGGGCCGGGATGCCGTCGTTCCTGGCGCTCGCGCTGGCCGGGGTGATCGTCGCGGCGATCGCGCTGCCGATCGGGATCGCGGCGCTGCGGGTGCGCGGCGCCTCGTTCGTCATCGTGTCGATCGCGCTGGTGCTGGTCCTGCTGCTGGTCTTCCAGAGCTGGGGCGAGTTCACCGGCGGCTCGAACGGCCTGGTCGTGCCGCGGCCGTTCCCGGACCTGCTGCGGCCCGAGCACCACCTGGTCTTCTACTACCTGTTCGCGGCGCTGCTCGCCGTCGTCCTCGTGGTGTGGTGGGCGTTCGACCGGTCCCGGTTCGGGCTCGCGCTCAAGGCCGTCCGGGAGGACGAGGACAAGGCCCAGTCGCTCGGCGTCCCGACGTTCGCCTACAAGCTCGTCGCGTACACGGTCTCGGCGATGTTCACCGGGCTCGGCGGCGGCCTGTACGGGCTCTGGTTCGGCGACCTCGACCCGATCTTCCAGTTCTCCATCCTGGTCGGCTCCTACATGGTGCTGATGGCGCTGCTCGGCGGCGTGCGGCACCTGTTCGGGCCGCTGCTCGGCGCCGTCGTCGTCGGGGTCGCGATCGAGTACTTCAAGATGGAGTTCGGCGACACCCAGTTCCACCTGATCGCGACCGGCCTGCTGCTCGGCGTCGTCGTGCTGTTCATGCCGGACGGGGTCATCCCCGCCGTCTCCGGCCTCGTCGACCGCTTCCGGCCGCAACGCAGCTCGATCCGCGAGGTCACCGCGGACGAGGTGCTCGACCGCGACCGCGTCCCCGAGACCCCCGAACCGACGGAGGCCCGGCGATGACCGGCACCCGGACCAGTACCGAGGTCGGCCTGTCCACCGACGGCCTCACCAAGTCCTTCGGCGGCGTGCGCGCGGTCGACGCCGCGAGCGTGACCTTCCAGCACGGCCGGATCAACGCGCTGATCGGCCCGAACGGCTCCGGCAAGACGACGTTCTTCAACTGCGTCACCGGGATGATCCGGCCGGACTCGGGCACCGTGGACTACCGCGGCACCGCGATCACCGGCCGGGCCCCGCACCGGATCGCCGCCGCCGGGATCGGCCGCAGCTTCCAGCTCTGCCGCACCTTCGGACGGCTCACCGTGCTGGAGAACGTCCTGGTCGCCCAGCGCGACCGCTCGTTCGCCCGGCTGCTGCGGGGCTCGCGGTCGGCCGAGGACGTCGACCGCGCCCGGGGCTGGCTGCACCGGGTCGGCATCGACCACCTGGAGCACGCCGAGGCCAGGGACCTGTCCTACGGGCAGCAGAAGCTGCTGGAGCTCGCCGGCGTGCTGATGGCCGAACCCGAGACGATCATGCTCGACGAGCCGGCCGGCGGGGTGAACCCGGCGCTCATCGACCGGATCGCCGACCTCGTCCGGGGGCTCAACGCCGAGGGCCGCACCTTCGTCATCGTCGAGCACAACATGGAGCTGGTCATGAGCCTGTCCGACCACGTGGTCGTCTTCGACCGCGGACGGCCGATCGCCGACGGCCCGCCCGACGACGTCCGTACCGACCCGGCGGTGCTGGAGGCGTATCTCGGTGTCTGAGACCCCGCTGCTGCAACTCACCGACATCGAGGCCGGGTACGGGCGCGCCGCGCTGGTACTCCGCGGGCTCTCGGTGGACGTGCACGCCGGTTCCGTCGTCTGCCTGGTCGGCCCGAACGGGGCCGGCAAGTCGACCGTCCTCAAGGTCGCCAGCGGGATGCTCGCGCCGCGGTCGGGCTCCATCCGGGTGGAGGGGCGCGAGGTCACCGGGCACGGCCCGCAGCAGATGCTGGCCGCCGGGCTCGCGCACGTCCTGCAGGGGCACAGCGTGTTCCGCGAGATGACCGTCGAGGAGAACGTCCGGCTCGGCGCCTACTCGATCACCGACCGGGCCCGGATCGACGAGCGCATCCGGTTCGTGACGGAGCTGTTCCCGGTGGTCGGCGAGCGCTGGCGGTCGCTGGCCGGGCTGTTGTCCGGCGGGCAGCAGAAGCAGGTCGAGTTCGCCCGCTCGCTGATGGTGGACCCGAAGGTCCTGCTGCTCGACGAGCCGTCGATGGGGCTCGACCCGAAGACCACGGGCGTCGTGTTCGAGCAGATCGACCGGATGCGTACGGCCGGGATCGCGATCCTGCTGGTGGAGCAGAACGCCCGGCGGGCGCTGGAGACCGCCGACGTCGGCTGCGTGCTCGACCTGGGCCGGGTGCACATCAGCGGGCCGGCGCCCATGCTGCTCGCGGACCCGCGGCTCGGGGAACTCTACCTCGGCGGGCGGCCCGCCACCCCGGGCACGGCGTGACGGCGGTGGGACCGGGAGAACCGGTCCCACCGCCGTCCGGGGAGCCCCTTACTCGAAGGGTCCGTTGACCAGCAGCCCGCCGAGGGGTCCCTCGACGAACCGAGGGTCGGCCTGGGGCAGTTCGGTGTCGGTTCCGTTGACGCCGTCCTGCCGGTTGCTCGGCGAGTACGTGTCGAGCGCGTCCACACCGCTGGCGCCGAACGTCCCGGCGGTGGCGCCGACGGCGTCCACCCCCTGGGTCGGGCTCTGGGTGCTCGGGTAGCCGTGCTCGTCGTCGTCGGCCGCGGCGATCCCGGCCAGCGGGAACGCCACCGCACCGATGGCGGTCGCCGCCACCAGGGTGCGGCGCATCCGGTTCTTCATCGCATCCGTCCTTCTTCGTCGGGGAGCAGGGTCCACGACGCGGACGGCCGACGCCGCCCGCGCGGTGGTCACATGTTGTCGGCGCCGGCCTTGATCGCCTCACGGATGCGGTTGTAGGTGCCGCAGCGGCAGATGTTGCGGATCTCGTCGAGGGCGGCGTCGTCGATCGCGCGGCCCTCGGACTGGCAGCGCTTCACCAGCGCGACCGCGGCCATGATCTGGCCGGGCTGGCAGTACCCGCACTGGGCGACGTCGCCGTCGATCCAGGCCTCCTGCATCGGGTGCAGGGTGTCGCCGTCGGCGAGGCCCTCGATCGTGGTGATCTCGTCGGACTCGGCCAGCGTGCCGACCGGCGTCGCGCACGGGTTGAACGCCTTGCCGTTGAGGTGCGAGGTGCAGGCCTTGCAGACGTTGATCCCGCAGCCGTACTTCGGGCCGGTCACGCCGAGCACGTCGCGGAGGACCCACAACAGCCGGACGTCGTCCTCGACCTCGACGGTGACGCGCTCGCCGTTGAGCGTGAAGGTGTGCTGGGACATGGCGGTCTCCCTCAGCGGGCCAGCTCGCGGCCGTCGGTCGGCGACGGCGGCACGGGCGGGATGGTCGGGTACGGCTCGAACGGCAGCGGATCCTTGTGCAGGATCGGAAAGTACGTGGGGACCTCACCGGTCGCGCGTGCGTAGGCGCAGGCGATGGCACCGCAGGTCGCGGCGACGCCGAACTCGCCGGCCCCACCGGGCTCGGGGGCCTCCGAGTCCTCGATGAGCACGATGTTCATCTCCGGCGGCGTGTTCCACTGCCGGGTGTAGAAGTAGTTGTCCCAGCTCGCCTCGACGAAGTGGCCGTCCTCCAGGTGCAGCCCGGAGGTCAGCGTCATCGCGATGCCGTCGTTGATCCCGCCCATCATCTGCGCCTCGAGACCGCGCGGGTTGATGATCAGGCCGACGTCGACGACGTAGGTCACCTTGGTGACCCGCGGACCGGTGCGGGCCGAGCGGATCTGCCGGTTCACCGTCTCCGGACGGCAGTCCAGCTCCACCACGGCGCAGGCGACGCCCTTGTACTCGACGTGCATCGCGATGCCCTGGGCGGTGCCCTCGGGCATCGACTTGCCCCAGTCCGCCTCCTCGGCGGCCCGGTCCACCACGTTCTTCCAGCGGGTCAGCTTGGTGTAGGCGGACCGGAACTCGTACGGGTCCTTGCCCATCCTCGCCGCGACCTGGTCGATCATCAGCTCGCGCGCGGTCGCCGTGTCCGGCGAGTAGATGTTGCGCATCGAACTGGTGTTGAACCGCATGTCGACCTCGTTGAGCAGGGAGGTCGCCACGCCGACGTTGTACGGGTTGGTCTGGGTGGTCAGGTAGAGCGCCTGGGAGACCGTGTAGTTCCCGCCCGGTGCCTTCTGCGCCGCCGCGGTGACGGCCTCACCGAGGCCGGGGTTGCCCTCGGTCGCGACACTGGTGTGCCGGATCTCGAAGCTGGTCACCGTGTCGCCGGAGACCTGGGCGCGCACCCGGGTGGTCGCCATCGGGTGCGTGCGGCCCTGGCGCGAGTCGTCGGCCCGGGTCCACATGAGCTTGACCGGCTTGCCCATGAGCTGGGAGACCTCGGCGGCCTCCTCCGCGGCGTCGAAGAACAGCTTGCGGCCGAACGAGCCGCCGCCCTCGATGACGTGGAAGGTCACGGCGTTCTGCGCGATCCCGAGCTTCTTCGCGATCTCGGCCTGGGCGGCGATCGGGTTCTTCGCCGGGCCCCAGATCTCGGCGGTGTTCCCGCGGACGTCGGCGACCGCGCAGTTCGTCTCCAGCGAGGAGTTGCTGCGGAAGTAGAAGGCGAAGTCGCCCTCGACGGTCTCGCCGGGCACCTGCGGCACGGCCAGCGGCAGCTCACCGGCCCGCAGCTTCTGCAGCACCGACTCGTCGTTCTCGCCCTCGACGGTGCCGCCGTCCCAGTTGACGTCCAGCGCGTTGACCGCGTCGACGGCCTGGCCGAAGGTCTTCGCCCGCACCGCGACGCCGGTCCGGCACTCGACGACGTCGGTGACGCCCGGCATGGACCGGACCTCGTCGATGTTGTTGGCGCCCTGCGGGGCGGAGTTCAGGTTCGGCCCGCGGCAGATGACGGTCGGTAGCGCGTCCGGGATCTGCAGGTCGGTGGCGAACTGCTTCTTCCCGGTCACCATGGCCCGTGCGTCGGACTTGGTCCGCGGGGTGCCGATGACGGTGAACTGCTCACGGTCCTTGAGCACGACCTCGCTCGCCTCGTTGACCGCCGACGACGCCGCCTCGGTCAGCTCGCCGAACGGCAGCTCCTCGCCGTTCAGGCCGGTGATCAGGCCCTGGCGGCTCTTCAGGACGTTGACGTCCTGGCGGAGCTCGTTCGCCGCGGCGGAGAGCAGCCGGCCCTGGGCGAGCGCCGCCGCCACCCGGATCGGGGTGTAGGTGGTGAACGTCGTGCTCGAACCGGCCGTCAGCTGGTTGAACACCAGCTCGGGACGGGCGTCGGCGAGGGTGACGTTGACCTGGTCCGGGTCGAGGTTCATCTCCTCGGCGATGATCATCTGCGTCGAGGTGATGATGCCCTGGCCGTTGTCGGCGCGCGGCAGCGCGAACGACACCGTGCCGTCCCGGTTGACCTCGATCCGGATGAGGTTCGCGGTCGGCCGTGCGGCGTCGCGCAGGGCGTCGAGCAGGTCGTACAGCTCGGCCGGCAACGGCGGGGACGGGATCGCCGCCGCGTTGGCCTGCGGCACGCCGCTGAAGAAGGTCTGCCGGCCCATCTCGGCCGCGACGACCAGGGTGGGCGCGGCCACCAGGTACCCGAGGAAGCGACGCCGGCTGACGTTCTTCTTTTCCTGGCCTGGCGCCGGGCGCTCGGGGGCGCTCTGAGCGGGCATCGTTGTCCTCTCCGGGGGGCGGCGGTGCTCGGGCCCCGGCGGCGTCCGGTGCGGGGAGCAGGACGGCCGCGGGCTCTCGGAGCAGGCAACGAGGCACGTCGTTCGACGGTTACGCGCCGGTAGCAACCGGCGGTGTCGACGGAATTCCGCCGTCACGATCGCCCGTGATGCCCGATTCCCAGGTCAACGATCTTTCGGTGAGGGCACCCTTATCCGCAGATGCGGAGGACACGCCCTCTCCCGATCCGCATGACGACGTTGCCTGGTCGCAGGGCAAACCACCCGTACGGGTGACCGCGGAAACGGGTCCGCACCCGCGCCGGGGGTCCGGCGGCGGGTGCGGAGACGTGGGGGCGGGACGGGCCCGGGCTCACCGCCGACCGGCGCGCAGCAGCCGGACGAAGGTCCAGGGCAGCAGGCCCAGCACGCCGACGGCCCCGAGCAGCAGGCCGAGCCCGACCAGCCAGGCACCACCGGCACCGATCTGGTTCATCCCGCCCAGCAGGCCGGCGGAGAGCAGCGGGACGGCCGGCACGATGACGACCGCCGGCCAGACCAGCGTGCCGAGCCACTTCTCGCCGGTGCTCCAGGCCCGGCCGGTCCACAGCATCACGACCCCGGCCAGCCAGCCGACGACCGGCAGCACGAAGCCGCCGAGCATCAGCATCAGCACGGTGAGGACGGGGTAGGCGTCGGGGTCCCCGGCGCGCGGGGCCGGGCTGCTGTGGTCGGCACTCATGGTGGTCATCTCCTGCTCCCTCTTCGTCTCGCTGTGCACCCAGGTTCCCGCCGGGAGGGGGTGCGTCGCATCGGAGCGGGGGCGGATCCTGCCGTCGGACCGGGGTCGGAGGCGGGCGTACCGGACGTTCCCACCGGGCCCACGACGGCGACCGGCAGCCTCATCCCACCGGAGTGCCCGGGGCCAGGCGGGCGACCGCACGCAGGAAGACCGCGATCTGCGCCGCGTTGTACATCTCGGCGATGACCGGGCCGACCACGGACTCGACGAGGGCCCGGCCACCGGTGGACCCGCTCGTCGGGTCCCGCAACCAGGGGAACCGGGCGTGGTCCCGGGCGAGCGCCTCGGCCATCCGTCCGGCGATCGCGTCGATCGTCGCGTCGTCGGCGTCGGCGGGGAGTGCGTCGAGGTCGTCCTCGTAGTCGTCCCGCTCGGACACCAGCCGGCGCAGGTCCTCGAGCCGGTCGCCCTGCCAGACCCGGGCGAAGACCGAGACCAGGGCCCGGTCGCGGTCGCCGAGCGGGCGGGGGACGCCCACGAACCGCTCCGGGGTGTCCACCGGGACCCGGTGCTCCCGGACCGCGGCCAGCTGGTCCCGCATCCGCTGCAGCCGGTCGATCGTCGAGCCCAGCTCCCCGTACAACGCGTGCAGCGCCCCGGCCGAGCCCGGGTCCCCGTCCAGGATCCCGCGGACCTGCGCGAGCGGGACCCCGGAGTCCCGCAGCCGCCGGACCTGCACGAGCCGGACGAGGTGATCGGCGCGGTACTGCTTGTAGCCGTTCGGGGTGCGCCCGGGTTCGTCGAGCACACCGGCGCGGTGGTAGTGGCGCACCGCGTTCACCGTGGTCCCGGCGAGATCGGCGAGTTCCTGCGTGCTCCACCCCATGGCCACCACTACAAACCATGCCGCAGGAACAGGGTCAACCGTTGCGGTGACCGGCGACGCACGAGCTTGACCCTGTTCCTGCGGCACACCCTTGACTCCCGTCCCGTGTCCCAGACCCTGACCGGCTCCGTTCCCGCGTCGGCCCGCGCCGTCGCCCCCGACCTGGCCCGCGGCGCGATGCTGCTGATGATCGCGCTGGCCAACATCCACCTCTACCTGCACGGACCGCCCGGGCTGCGCGGGTACCCGGCCGATCTCGGGATCGCCGACCAGGTCGTCACCGTGCTGCAGATGGTGCTCGTGGACGGCCGGGCCTATCCGCTGTTCGCGCTGCTCGTCGGGTACGGCGCCGTCCAGTCGGCGCGGCGGCGGGCGGCGGACGACGCCGTCCGGATCCTGCGACGACGCGGGCTGTGGATGATCGTCATCGGCGGGCTGCACGGCATCCTGCTGTTCCCGGCCGACATCGTCGGGGGCTACGGGCTGCTGCTGGTCCTGAGCGCCGGGATCCTGGTCCGCGGGCGGACCGGCACGCTGGTGACGCTGGCCGTCGCCGGGACCGCGGTCAACGCCGCGGTCGGTGTCTCCAACGGGCTGCCCACCGGCCTGGCGTGGCCCAGCATGGCGGCGCCGGACCTCACGACCGCACTCGTCCGGCACACGGTCGAGTGGCTCGGCGGGACGATCGCGTCCGCACTGGTCACCGCCGGGATGCTCGCGCTCGGGGCGCTCGCGGCGCGCCGCGGGCTGCTCGACGACCCGGGCCGGCACCGGCGGCTGCTGCGCCGCACGGCGGTCGCCGGGCTGGTCCTCGCGGTGCCGTCCGGGCTGCCGCTCGCGTTCGCCACGGTGGGCTGGTGGGATCCCGGCACCGGCGCGACGCTGCTCGGCGGGGTGCTGCACCAGGTCGGCGGGATCGCCGGCGGGATCGGGTTCGCCGCGGTGTTCGGGCTGCTCGCGACCCGGGTCGCGCCGCCGGCCCTGCTCGCCACCGGTCGTCGTTCGCTGTCGGCCTACCTCGGGCAGTCGGTGGTCTTCTGCGCGCTGCTGCCCGCCTGGACACTGGGCCTCGGCTCGGTGCTCAGCGTGTGGCAGGTCGCGGTACTGGCGGTGGCGACGTGGCTGCTGGGCATCGGGTTCGCGGTCGCGCTGGAACGGGCCGGGCGCCGCGGCCCCGCGGAGACGGTGCTCCGGCGCATGACCTACGGCCCGCGCCGGGCGACCTGACCCACCCGGCACCGAGCCGCATCACTGCCCGGACGCTCACCGCTCCCGCAGATGCTCGCGCGATCGGGTGAGCGTGAGCCAGGCCCGTGAGCGTCCGCGACGGCCACGGGAACACGGAAACGACAGAGGGCCGGATCCCGATTCGGGATCCGGCCCTCTGACCAGCGGTAGCGGTGGGATTTGAACCCACGGAGGCTATGAACCTCACGCGCTTTCGAGGCGCGCTCCTTCGGCCGCTCGGACACGCTACCGCCGAGAAGGCTACTAGACGCCGCGCGCGTGATCGCCCAGGGGGTCACCGACGGTGGCCGGCGAAGAACCCCGCCACGAGCGCGGCCGCCTCGTCCGCACGGACGCCCGCCACGACCTCGGGCCGGTGGGCCGATCGGCGGTCGCGCAGCACGTCCCACAGCGAACCGGCGGCACCGGTCTTCGGCTCCCAGGCCCCGAACACCACCCGGTCCACCCGGGCCAGCCCGATCGCGCCGGCGCACATCGTGCACGGCTCCACGGTCACGGCCAGCGTCGTGCCGGTGAGCCGCCACTCCCCCACCACGCGGGCCGCCGCGCGCAGGGCGAGCACCTCGGCGTGCGCGGTCGGGTCGCCGGACGCCTCGCGCTCGTTGCAGGCGGCGGCCAGCTCGGTGCCGTCGGCGGCGAACACGACGGCGCCGATCGGCACGTCCCCGGTCGCGAGGGCGGACCGGGCGACCTCGAGGGCCCGGACGAGCGCGCGGTCGTCGGCGGGGCGGACGGAGCCGGACACTCAGGAGTTGACGAGCGCGTCCAGCTCGGCGTCGAACCCGCAGCGCCGGGCGATCGTGTCGAGCTGCTCGTCGGGGTAGAGCTCCAGGTCGCCGACCAGGACCTCCAGCTCGTCGGCCGGCAGCCCCAGGTCGGCCAGGATCCCGAGGTCGCCCTCCGGCCACGGGTCGTCCAGCGCGTCGTCGTCCTGCGGGATCTCGACGCGCAGCAGGTCGAGCACGTCCGCCGCGACGTCGTAGTCCAGGGCGGCGGCCGCGTCGGAGATCAGCAGCCGGACCCCGCCGGGCGACGGGCGGAGCAGGACGAAGAACTCGTCGTCCACGTCGAGCAGGCCGAGCACGGCGCCGGTGGACCGCTGCGCGCGCAGTGCCGTGATCGCCGCGTCGAGATCGACCAGCGCGGTCGCGGCGAGCCGGACACAGCGCCACCGGCCCTCCTCCCGGAGCGCGGCGACCGCGAATCCGGGCAGGGCGGAGCCCCGGGTGTCCGGGGCTGCCTCGACGCTCTGGGTGGGCACGCGACAACGGTACGTCGGACGGCTGTTGTGAGCCACGCCACGACGGGGTATGCGTGGTCACATCGCCGTCGCCGGTCGCCCGGCGGGCGGTGGTGGGCGACGATCGGTTGATGCCGAGCCCTTCTCCGCCGCCCCTGACGCCCCCGGGCGCGGTGGCCGCGCTGCCCGACGGCCTGCTCGCCGGGGCCCGTGCACTGCAGCCCCGCACCGTCGCGCTCCGCCGGGACGTCCACCGGCACCCCGAACTCGGCCTGCGCCTGCCCCGCACCCGGGACGCCGTCCTGCGCGCGCTCGACGACCTCCCGCTGTCGGTGCGGACCGGGTCGGCCTGCGACTCGGTCGTCGCCACGCTCGACGGGGCACGGCCGGGCCCGGCCGTGCTGCTGCGCGGGGACATGGACGCGCTGCCGCTGCCCGAGGACACCGGGCTGCCGTTCGCCTCGGAGGTCGACGGCGCGATGCACGCGTGCGGGCACGACACGCACACGGCGATGCTCGCGTCGGCGGCACGGCTGCTGGCCGGGCACCGCGACCGGCTGGCCGGGCGGGTGGTGTTCGCCTTCCAGCCGGGCGAGGAGGGCTTCCACGGGGCCCGGCACATGATCGACGAGGGCCTGCTCGACGACGACCCCCGCCTCGCGTTCGCCCTGCACATCTCCTCGACCGTGCCCAGCGGGGAACTGCACCACCGGCCGGGCCCGATCATGGCCGCGGCCGACGTGCTGCGGGTGCGGGTGACCGGCCGGGGCGGGCACGCCTCGGCCCCGCAGGACGCGTGCGACCCGGTCCCCGCGGCCGCGGCGATGGTCGGCGGGCTGCAGACCGTGCTCACCCGGCGGGTCGGGCCGCAGCAGCCCGCCGTGCTCACGATCGCCCGGATCGAGGCCGGGACCACGGACAACGTGATCCCGGAGACCGCCGACCTGACCGGGACGCTGCGCACCCTGTCCGAGCCGGTGCGTGCGCTGCTGCACCGGGAGATCACCGAGCACTGCCGGCACACCGCGCTCGCGCACGGCTGCACCGCGGAGGTCACGATCGTCCCCGGCTACCCGCCCACGGTGAACGACGACGGTGCCGCCGCGGTGCTCGCCGACGTCGGCCGCCGGGTGCTCGGGGCCGGCGCCTGCGTGCCGATGCCGGACCCGCTGATGGGCGCCGAGGACTTCTCCTACGTCCTCGCGCGGGTGCCCGGCGCGCTGGCGTTCCTCGGCGCGCGGCCGCCCGCCGTGGCACCCGCCGAGGCCGCCCCGAACCACTCGAACCGGGTGCTGTTCGACGAGGCCGCGTTCCCGGCCGGTGTCGCGGTGTACGCGGGCCTCGCCCTGGCGGCCCTGAGCTGAGTGCCGATCAGGCGGGCTCCTCCGCGGTGCGGATCAGGCGGACTCCTCCGCAGCGCCGATCAGGCGGACTCCTCCGCGGTGGACACCCGGCCGTAGCCCTTCCAGTTGCGCTGCGCGTACGCGACGAGCCCGGAAGCGACCGCCAGGCCTGCTCCCGTGCTTGCGATGATCGACAGGAAAACGGTCGCCATGACGGCTCCTCCTCACCACGGGCACGCGCCGCTCCTCGGACTCCGGGTCCGGTTGACCCGGGCGGGACGACGGCGCTTGCTCGAACCACGACGCTGACTGCGCCCACCTGCGAGGCTCCCACTCGCCGGAGCCGTTGTCGTCCCCGTCCGGGGCTCGTTCACGATGATTCGCGCCACACCATTCGCCGCCTCCATCGAGCAGGTCCGCGAGCCATTGGTTAGCGTTCGTCAAACAGCCGGAACACAATCGGACACATCGCCAGGAACCGACAGTTACGTGACGGAAGCATCGCTTCCCGGCGAGGTCCGCAGGGGGATGGACGTGGACGAAGCAGCAGGTGGGAGCCATCCGGGTGTCACGGTGACCGAGCCCGCCACGATGAAGCGGGCGGTCGCCGCCGCCGCGGTCGGCAACATCACCGAATGGTTCGACTTCGGTGTGTACGGCTATCTCGCCACGACGATCGAGGCGCAGTTCTTCCCCCCGGGGCCACTGGCCCAGGTGGCGGTCTTCGCGACGTTCGCCGTGGCGTTCTTCTTCCGCCCGCTGGGCGGGCTGTTCTTCGGCCCGCTGGGTGACCGGATCGGCCGGACGAAGGTCCTGTCGATCACGGTGATCATGATGGCGTTCGGGACGTTCCTGATGGGGCTCATCCCGTCCTACGCGACGATCGGGATCGCCGCGCCGATCCTGCTGGTCTGCGCCCGCGTCGTGCAGGGCTTCTCGACCGGCGGTGAGTACGCCGGTGCGATGACGTTCATCGCCGAGTACTCCCCGGACCGCCGCCGCGGCTGGTTCGGCAGCTTCCTGGAGCTGGGGACGTTCGTCGGCTACGCCTTCGGCGCGACCGTCGCCTCGGTACTCCCGCTGATCTTCAGCGAGGACTTCATGTCGAGCTGGGGCTGGGGGATCCCGTTCCTCGTGGCGCTGCCCCTGGGCATCGTCGGGGTGTACCTGCGACTGCGGCTGGAGGAGACACCGGCGTTCCAGACCATGCTCTCGGAGTCCGAGGAGCGCGAGGGCACGGCGATCAAGGAGAACTTCCGGCTGATCTTCACCCGGTTCTTCCCGACGTTCATGCTGATCGGCGGGTTCGTGGTCGCCTGGAACGTCACGAACTACATGCTCACCAGCTACATGCCGACCTACCTGGAGACCACCGTCGGGGAGCACGGCGGCGCCACGATCGACCCGCAGACGTCGGCCTGGCTGCAGATCGCCGTCCTGTGGGTCGCGGTCCTCGTCATCCCGGCGCTGGGCCGGCTGTCGGACCGGATCGGCCGCAAGCCCATCCTCTGGGTCGGCGCGGGCGGGCTCGTCGTCCTCGGCATCCCGATGATCCTGCTGATGCAGAACGGCTCGATCCCGTCGGTGCTGCTGGGCCTCGTCCTGATGGGCGGGCTGCTGATCTGCTTCTCCTCGACCGGCCCGTCCACGCTGCCCGCGCTGTTCCCGACCCAGATCCGCTACGGCGGCCTGTCGATCGCGTTCAACATCTTCGTCTCGGCGTTCGCCGGGACGGTGTCGCTGGTGATGACGGCGCTGGTGCTGGAGACCGGCGATCTGCTGTGGCCCGGCTACTACCTGATCGGGGCCGGGGTCGTCGGCGTCGTCAGCCTGTGGTTCCTGCCGGAGACCAACGGGCGGCCGCTGCGCGGGTCGCAGCCCTCGGCGGAGAACGAGGAGGAGGCCAGGGAGCTGTCCCGGGCCGCCGGGTGATCGCTTGTCCTCACCGGGGAGCGGCGGCAGGCTGGCCGGGTGCTGCCGCTCCCCGAACTGATCCGGACCCTGCGCTCCGGTGAGCTGTCCCCGGCCGACCACGTCGACGACGTCCTGTCCCGGCTGGGCGGCGACGAGACCAACAGCGTCGTGCAGCTCGACGCGGAACGGGCCCGGGCCCGGGCCGCGGAGCTGACCACGCTGTCGGCGCGCGGCGGGAGCGCCGGGCCGCTGCACGGCGTCGCGGTGGGGATCAAGGACATCATCGACGTCGCGGGGCTGCCCACCCGGTGCGGCTCGGCGATCCTGCGCGACGCCCCGCCCGCGACGGCGGACGCGCCGATCGTGGCGATGCTGCGGGCCGCGGGGGCGGTCGTCGTCGGGAAGCTGCACACCCACGAGTTCGCCTGCGGGCCGACCGGTGACGTCTCGGTGACCGGGCCCGCCCGCAACCCGCACGACCTGACCCGGATCACGGGCGGTTCCTCGTCCGGGTCGGCGGCGACGGTCGCCGCCGGGCACCTCCCGCTGACCGTCGGGACGGACACCGCGGCCAGCGTCCGCACCCCGGCCGCGCTGTGCGGGGTCGCGGGGCTCAAGCCGCGGCGCGGCGCGCTGCCCGGCGGCGGGGTGTTCCCGCTGGCCGAGTCGTTCGACACGGTCGGGCTCCTCACGACGGACGCGGCCGGGCTGGCGGTCGCCCGCGCCGCGCTGGGCGGCCCGGAGGCGGGCGACGGCACCCCGGGCACCGGCCGGCTGCGGATCGGCGTCGCGACCGGCGACTGGTGGCGGCCGCAGGATCCGGTGATCGGCGACGCCGTCCGGATCGCGGCGGACGCACTCGCCGATCTCGGGCACCCGGTGACCGGGCAGGAGACCCCGGACGTGGCGGAGCTCGTCGCCACCTACGCGGAGATCACCGGGAGCGAGGTGTACGCGACCCATCGCGACTGGCTCGCCACCCGGCGCGGGGAGTACCAGCCGGCGACCGCCGACCGGGTGTCCGCGCGCGGCGAGGCCCCCGCGCACGCCTACCTCGGCGCCCGCCGCGAGCGCGACCGGCTCGCCGCCGCGTTCCTGGCCGGGCTCGACTGCGACGTCCTGCTCTGCCCGACCACGCTGCTGCGGGCCACCCCGCTCGGCGACGGACCGTCGGAACCGGGCGTGCAGATGGCGATGCTGCAGGCCACGGCGCCGTTCAACCTCACCGACCGGCCCGTGGTGGCGCTCCCGGTCCCGGTGCCGGGGCTCCCGGCCGGCATCCAGCTCGTCGGGATCACGGTCGGCGAGGCCGCGGTGCTGGACCTGGCCGGCGCGCTGGAGCCGGTCCTGCGCCGCTGATCGGTGGCTCGTGGCGGATCGGAACCGTCGGCGGCACCCGTCCTCCACCCCCTGCCGATCTCTCCCTACCCTCTCTGAGCATGCGAGCGGTGTGCGTGCTGGGAACCGGACTGATCGGTGGGTCGCTGCTGCGGGCCGCGGCCCGGGCCGGACGGGAGGTCTGGGGCACCGCCTCGTCCGGGGCCACCGCGGCGGCCGCCGTCGCGGACGGGTTCGACGTCACGACCGACACCGACGCCGCGCTGACCCGGGCCAGGGACGCGGACGCGCTGGTGGTCGTCGCCGTCCCGCTGCCGGCCCTGGAGCAGGTGCTGCGGCGGATCGACGCCGTCGCCCCGGCCTGCCGGCTCACCGACGCCGTGAGCGTGAAGGTCGCGGTCGCCGACGCGGTCGCCGAGTTCGCGCCGCGCGCCCGCTACGTCGGGGGACATCCGATGGCCGGGACCGCCGAGTCGGGCTGGGCGGCCGGGGACCCGGACCTGTTCACCGGTGCCGCCTGGGTCGTCGCGGCCGACGACGGCCTCGATCTCGACGTCTGGCGGGACGTCGCCGAGCTCGCCTGGGCCTGCGGTTCCCGGGTGGTCCCGGCCGCGATCGACGAGCACGACCGGGCCGTCGCCCGGATCTCGCACCTCCCGCACCTGCTCGCCGCCGTGCTCGCCTCGGTCGGCGCCGGGGAGCAGGGCGACGACCTCGCGCTGGCGCTGTCCGCGGGGTCGTTCGCCGACGGCACCCGGGTCGCCGGGACCCGGCCGGAGCTGGTGCTCGCGATGTGCGAGGGGAACCGGCACGCGCTGCTCGCCGCCGTCGACGACGCGCTGGGCCGGCTCGGCGCGATGCGCGGGGCGCTGGCGTCGACCGGCGGACTGGCCGCGACCGTCCACAGCGGGTACGACGCCCGGATGCGCTGGTCCGCGACCCGGGACCCGCTGGCGCTGCCGGTGTCACCCAAGGGGGACGACGTGCTCGCCGAGCTGCGCGAGCTGGGCCGGCGCGGCGACGTCGTCGAGCCCTGGGCCTGAGCCGCGGCCGGGGTCAGGGAGCCGACAGCGCGGCCCGGGACGCGACGCCCGGGCGGTCCAGCACGAAACCGTCGGCGTCGACGGTCAGCTCGCCGGTGACGTCGCCGGTCGCGAAGCCGACGACCGCGGGCTCGCCGCCGGTCCCGGCGCTCAGCGTGCGGTAGGTCTGCTCGGTCGCCTCGACCGTCAGCGTCGGGAGGTCCACCGAGACCACCGGCAGCACGTGCTCGGCGGGGTCGCGGTGCAGGCCGAGCCGCCGGATCGGCAGTGCGTGGAACACCGGGCTGAAGGCCAGGTCCACGTCGCGGGCGCCGGAGAAGCCACCCCGGGTGCCGCCGGAGCCGTCGTCGACCAGCCAGACGCCGTCGGTGCTGCGGGACAGCGTCAGCTGCTGCTCGCCGTCGGCGGCCGCGACGTCCACCGACAGCCGGGACACGGTGCCGTCACCGGCCACGACCAGCCGGTAGGACGCCGTCAGCAGCTGACCGGGGCCGCCCCGGATCATCCGGCCGACCGCGCGGAACCCACGGCCGGAGACGGTGATCCGGACGGCCTCCAGCCCGGAACCGCCGTCGGTCTCCGGATCGGACCGCCAGCTCAGCATGACCGCCATGCACACCACCGTTCGAGTCGCCGCGACCAGGGATCGGTGTTCCACACGCTGCAGCGCGTGCACCCACGGGCCACGATCGTGTCATCACCCCGGTTCGCGCCGCACGTCACCCGGGTCGACGTCGTCGCGCACCCCGCGGAAGACCGGCTGGCGCAGCCGCCCGGCCGTCGTCCAGCCGAGGTGCGCGACCTCCACCACGACGCCCGGGCCGCACCAGGTGGCCCCGGCCGCGTCCACCCGCGGGACGGCGGCGGAGAACGGCGGGTCCCCGGTCGTCAGCGGCGTGAGCCGGTCGGTGAGCAGCTCCTGCACCGCCGCGCCGGCGAGACCGGACCCGACCCGGCCGGCGAACTCCAGCCCGTCCGGGCCTCCGACGCCGAGCAGCAGCGCACCGATCCGGGTCCGCGATCCCTTCTCCGGCCGCCAGCCGCCCACCACGCAGCTCTGCGAGTGCCGGTGCGCCACCTTCACCCAGTCCGGGCTGCGCCGTCCCGGCCGGTAGACCGACGACGCGCGCTTCGCGACGACCCCCTCCAGCCCGCGCTGCGCGGTCACGGCGAGCAACGCCGCACCGTCCGGATACAGCGGGGACGCCTCCACGTGGGCCCGCCCGGCCAGGTCGAGCCGCTCCAGCGTGGCCCGGCGCTCGGACAGCGGCCGGTCCAGCAGGGACACCCCGTAGAGCCGCAGCACGTCGAACGCCATGAACGTCACCGGGCGTCGCTGCGCCGCCGCCGCACCCACCACGGCCTGCATCCGGTGGGCCAGCGCCGCGAAGCTGGGCACCCCGGAGTCGAGCAGCACGACCTCGCCGTCGAGGACGACGTCGGGCGCCAGGCCGGTCAGCTCGGCCAGCTCGGGGAAGTGGGAGGTGATGTCCCGGCCGGAGCGGGTATGCAGTGTCAGCATCCGGCCGCCGTCACTCTCGGTGACCGATGCGAGCACGCGCATGCCGTCCCATTTGACCTCGTAGGACCAGCCGGGGCCGGTCGGGAGGGCGCCGGGGGTGGCGAGCATGGGCAACACACCGTCATGCTGTCACCGAACGGCCGGCGCGCCAGGTCCGGCGTGTCGCCCGATGACGATCAGGGGGAACGGGCATGCGGGCGATCTGGAGCGGAGCCGTCTCGTTCGGGCTGGTCAGCGTGCCGATCAAGGTGTACTCGGCGACCTCGAACCACGACGTCCGGTTCCACCAGGTGCACGGGTCCGACGGCGGCCGGATCCGCTACAAGCGGACCTGCGAGGTGTGCGGCGAGGAGGTGTCCTACGCCGACATCGTCAAGGGGTTCGAGACGCCGGAGGGTGAGCTGATCACCCTCGACGAGAACGATCTGGCGTCGCTGCCGGTCTCGACCGGGCACGAGATCGACGTCATCGAGTTCGTCCCGAACGACCAGATCGACCCGATGCTGTTCGACAAGAGCTACTACCTGGAGCCGGAGACCAAGGCCGCCAAGCCGTACGCGCTGCTGCGGGAGGCATTGAACGAGACCGACCGGACGGCCGTGGTGAAGGTGGCGCTGCGCCAGCGGGAGACGCTCGCGCTGCTCCGGATCCGCGGGAAGGCGATCGTCCTGCAGACGCTGATCTGGCCGGACGAGGTGCGCACCCCGGACTTCGACATCCTCGAGACCGACGTCGAGCTGCGTCCGCAGGAGCTGCAGATGGCGTCGTCGCTGGTCGAGAGCATGGGCGCGGACTTCGACGCCTCCGAGTTCCACGACGAGTACCGCGACGCGATGGTCGATCTGATCGAGGCCAAGAAGTCCGACGGGGACGCCCGCCCGGCCCCCGCCGCGGAGCGCGCGGACGACGGGGCCGACTCGATGAGCGACCTGCTGTCGGCGTTGCAGGCGAGTGTGGACGCGGCGCGGTCCTCGGGCGGTAAGTCGTCCGCGGGCTCCGGCTCCGGCTCCGGCTCCGGCTCCGGCTCCGGCTCCGGCTCCGGCTCCGGCGGATCGTCCCGGTCCTCGGGCGGCGCGGCGGCGAAGTCCGGGGGCGCGAAGTCCGGTTCCTCCACGCGGAAGCCGGCGTCCGCATCCGGCGGGACGACCCGGTCGCGCTCGTCGAAGTCGGCCGACGACTCCGGCGACGCGGAGAAGGGCGGGACGAAGTCCGGCACCACCCGGCGCCGGTCGACCCGCAAGACGGCCTGACCCACCCGGGGGGCACGGGCACGCCCGCCCGACGGCACCCGGTCCGGCGGCACCCGGTCCCCCGGCACCCGATCCCGGCGGCACCGGTTCCTGCGGTACCTCGTGTCCTGGCGGCGTCCGGCCCCGGCGTCGCCTCGCCCTGAGCCGGCCCCCGGCCCGGCAGCGGATCGCACCCGGCTCAGGGCCCGAAGCTCTCCTCCGGCGGCGCCTGGTCCTGCTGCAGCGCGCCGAACAGCTGCTGGGCACGGTCCTTGTCCCACCGCAGGTTCGATCCGGAGCTGCCGCCGATCGGCACCGTGGTCTGCACGCCGTCGCCACCGGAGACCCCGCGCATCCCCCAGGCCAGGCCGGCGAGGTGCCAGATGTGGTCGGAGTCGTCGACGGTGATCGTGTCGGTGACCGCCGAGGCGAGCGGCACCATCCGGAACGGGTTGATCAGCGTGAGCGGGCTGGTGGCCTTGCCCAGCAGCGCGGACAGGAACTCCCGCTGGCGCTGCACCCGGTCGAAGTCCGATCCCGCCGTGGCCCGGGTGCGTACGTAGCCGAGCGCGGTGCCACCGTCGAGCTCCTGGCAGCCCTCCGAGATGTTCAGCCCGGCCTTCGGGTCCTCGATGGCCTGCGGGATGCACATGTCCACCCCGCCGACCGCGTCGACCGCGCCGACGAAACCGCCGAAGCCGACCTCGACGTAGTGGTCGATGCGCAGGCCGGTCGCGCCCTCGACGGTCTCGACGAGCAGCTGCGGGCCACCGAACGCGAACGCGGCGTTGATCTTGTTGCTGCCCTTGCCGGGGATCGGCACGTAGGAGTCGCGCGGGATCGAGACGAGCACGCTGCCGGAGCTGCCGGTGTGCAGCAGCATCATCGTGTCCGTGCGCTGGCCCGCGGCGTCACCGGTGGCGAGGCGCTCCTCGTCCTCCGCGGTCAGCCCGTCCCGGGAGTCCGAGCCCACGATCAGGTAGTTCGTGCCGTCGGAGGTGGCCTCGGAACTGGCGGGCAGCGCCTCGACCCGGCTCATGTTCTGGTCGAGGTACACGCCGAACCCGACCAGCACGACGAGGAGCAGGACCAGCACGACCTGCCACCGGCCGCGCAACGCCCGCCCCACCCGTCGCAGGCTCGGCGGGCCCGAGGTGACCCGGCCGTCGCGCGGCGCCCGGGACGCCGGGTGTACCGGCGGCCCGGCCCCCGCCGCACCGGCCGGACGCGGCATCGCGCCACCACCCGGCGGCACCGCACGGGGCGGCGGCCCGGCACCGCGGCCGGGCGGCGGCTTGCGCAGCGGGCCCCGGCCACGCGCGGGCTGCTGCGGCGGCGACGGCGGGGGCAGCGGCCGCCCACCGTGCCCGGGAAGCGGGCCGGGCCCGGGCTGCCGGGACCAGCCCGGGCTCCCCGGACGCCCACGCCCGGGCGGGCCACCACCCGGCGATCCGCCACCCGGTACGGGGCCACCACCGCGCGGGGGCCGGCCGCGGAATCCTCCGCCCATGCCTGTCTCCCCCGTCCCCGAACGGCCCCGCCCGCTACGGGTGCCACTGCGGCCGACCCTACTGCCGCGTCACCCGTCCGCGCCGGACCCCGCACGATCGGGCACCGCCGGCCGCCCTCGCCTCCGCCCCTCCCCCTCGTCGCACTCATGGAGCTTCAGCCTCGTCTCCCCGTGCTCGTGCTCCATGAGTGCGGCGTGGGCGGGGCTCCCCGACCTGCACTCATGGAGCTTCGGCCTCGTGACACGAGGCTGAAGCTCCATGAGTGGAACCGGGGGGCGGGGTCGGGAAGGGGCGGAGGCGTGACCGGGGACACGCTCGGCGGCGGGGGGTGGGGGGCGGTTGCGACACTGGGGGTATGAGCAGCCCCGACTCGACGTCGCGTCCGTCCGAGCCCGCGGTGGACCGGACGGACGTCCTCGTCGTCGGGGCCGGTCCGGCGGGATCGGCCGCCGCCGCGTGGGCCGCCCGGCACGGGCTCGACGTGGTGCTCGCCGACGCCGCCACGTTCCCGCGGGACAAGGCGTGCGGGGACGGGCTGACCCCGCGGGCGATCGCCGAGCTCGACCGGCTGGGCCTCGGTGACTGGGTGGACGGCCACGGCACCAACCGCGGGCTGCGCGCGCACGGCTTCGGGCAGGTGCTGGAGCTGCCGTGGCCCGGTGGTTCGCTCCCGGCGCACGGGTCGGCGATCCCGCGCACCGAGCTGGACGCCGGGATCCGGCAGGCGGCGCTCGACGCCGGCGCGACACCGGTGGAGGGAGCGAAGGCCGTCGACGTCGTCCGGGACGGCGACCGGGTCACCGCCGTCGAGTTCGCCGACGGCCGCAGCATCCGCTGCCGGCGGCTCGTCGTCGCCGACGGCGCGCGGTCCACCCTCGGCCGGGTGCTGGGCCGGGAGTGGCACCAGGACACCGCCTACGGCGTCGCCGCCCGCGGCTACATCACCTCCGACCGGCACGACGACCCGTGGATCAGCTCGCACCTGGAGCTGCGCGGCGAGGCCGACGAGGTCCTGGCCGGCTACGGCTGGCTGTTCCCGCTGAACGACGGCCGGGTCAACATCGGCGTCGGGACGCTCGCCACCGACCGGCGCCCGGCGAACATCCGGCTGCGCGGGCTCATCGAGCACTACGCGAACGCCCGCCGCGCCGAGTGGGGGCTCGGGGACGAGGTGGAGCTCGTGCGCTCGGCGCTGCTCCCGATGGGCGGTGCGGTGTCCGGTGTCGCCGGCCCCAACTGGGCGCTGATCGGCGACGCCGCGGGCTGCGTGAACCCGCTCAACGGCGAGGGCATCGACTACGGCCTGGAGACCGGCCGGCTCGTCACCGAGCTGCTGGTCGACGGGACCGATCTCGACCGCGCCTGGCCCGCCACCCTGCGGGCGCACTACGGCCTCGCGTTCTCCATCGCCCGGCGGCTGGCCGGCCTGATCACGATCCCGCGGCTGCTGCCGCTGGCGGGCCCGGTCGGGATGCGCTCGCGCGCGCTCATGACCGTGGCGCTGCGGGTGATGGGCAACCTGGTGACCGACGACGACCGCGATCTCACCGCCCGCGCCTGGCGGGCCGCCGGGAAGCTGTCGGTCCGGCTCGACGAGCGCCCGCCGTTCCCCGCCGCCGATCTGCGCACCCCCGCACCGGCGCACTGACCGGCACCGGGTCCGTCCCCGGCGGGAAACGGGTTCCGGACGGCCCGGCGAACCGGCAGGATCCGCGGGGTGAATCCCGCCTCCCCCACCGTCGTGCTCGTGCACGGGGCCGCCTGCAACTCGTCGTCCTGGACCTCGGTGCTCCGGGCACTCGCCCTGCGGGGCGTGCGCGCCCTTGCCGTCGACCTGCCGGGGCACGGACCCGGCGCCCGGATCCCGCGCGGCTATCTCGGCTCCCAGGACGCCGGGCTGCTCGCGAGCGAGCCGAGCGGCATGACCGGCATCGGCACCGCCGACGACGTGCGCTCGGTCGCCGAGGTCCTGCGCCGGGTCCGCGAGCACGGCCCGGTCGTGCTGGCCGGCGTCAGCCGCGGCGGGATCACCCTCAACGCGGTGGCGGGCGCGCATCCCGAGCTCGTCGACCGGCTGGTCTACGTCACGGCGCAGTGCCCGGTGACCGCCTCGGTCGCCGAGTACCACGCGAGCGAGGAGAACGCGTCGAGCCTGCTGCACCGGACGGCGGGGCTGGTCGTCGCCGATCCCGGGGTGGTCGGGGCACTGCGGTTCAACTGGCGCACCGCCGATCCCGAACTGCTCGACACGCTGCAGGCCGCCCTGCTCGCCGACGGCACCCGCGACGAGCTGCTCACCTTCCTGCACGCCCAGGACCCGGACGAGTCCATCGTCATCGACGACGACCTGGTCCGGGCGGACGCGGACACCTGGGGCCGGATCCCGCGGCACTACGTACGGCTGCCCGCCGACCGCGCGCTGCCGGTCGCGCTGCAGGACCGCTGGATCGCCGAGGCCGACGCGCTCACCCCGGACAACCCGTTCGTCGTGCACGACCTGGACACGTCCCACGTCGGCGTCCAGCTGCACCCGGAGCCGCTGGCGGACCTGCTGCACCGGCTGGCCACCGCCACCGGCGCCCGCTGACGACGGGCGGGGGCGGGCCCGCGGAACGGGTGAGCACCCCCTGATCGGGGGCCCGCGGCCAGCGCGCCGGGGCCGCTCACGGGCCGGTCGTGGCGGTACGGTCGGCCGACCCTTGCCGCCACGAGGCGGGCGGCCGGTGCGTTCACCGGGCGTGACAGCGACCACCGGGAGGACCCGTGCAGCGGGGCGACGATCCGGACCGCACCCGGCGGGCCGAGCCCGGCGCGTGGCAGACCGGGAACCAGCGCCGGGGCGGCGGCCCGGGACCCGACGCGACCCGCAGGGCAGGCCCCGGTGACGACGCCACCCGCCGGGTCGGCCCGCCCGGTAGCGCACCGCGCGGAGCCCGCCACGGTGGTGGCCCCACCAGCTCGCGACGGTCCGGCGTGCCCGGCGGCACGACCCGCAACATCGGCCCGGCGCCCACGGCCGCGTACGGCGTGCCGCGCCGGCCCCGCCCGGACGCGACGCGGATGATCCCGGCCCCGGTCACCCAGCCGGAGCTGCTCGGCGGCCGCTACCGGCTGGAGGGACTGATCGGCCAGGGCGGCATGGCGGACGTCCACCGGGCCACCGACACCCGGCTCAACCGGCCGGTCGCGGTGAAGATCTTCGGCGCGGCCGACGACCCGACGGCCGACCAGCGCTTCGAGCAGGAGGCGCAGGTCATGGCGAACCTGCGCCATCCCGGCCTGGTCGCGGTGCACGACTTCGCGGTCGAGTCCGACCGGGCGTACCTGGTGATGGAGCTGGTCGACGGGCCGTCGCTGCGGGACGTCATCGCGCGTGAGGACCTGCCGCCCGACGACATCCGCCGGATCGGGACCGAGGTCGCGCAGACCCTGGCCTACGTGCACGGCCAGGGTGTCACGCACCGCGACGTCAAGCCGTCGAACGTGCTCGTCGACTCCGACGGCCGCGCCCGGCTGGCCGACTTCGGGATCGCCGCGGTGCTCGGGGCCGACGGTCACACCGCGGCCGGGGAGATCCTCGGGACGCCCGCCTACCTGTCCCCCGAGCAGGTGCAGGGCCGCGAGGTCGGACCGCCGACCGACGTCTACGCGCTGGGGCTCGTCCTGCTGGAGGCCTGGACCGGGCGCCAGGAGTACCAGGGCGAGGGGCTGGCGGGGGCCGCGGAACGGGTCCGCCGCCCCGCGGTCGTCCCGTCGGACGTGCCGGAACCGCTGCGGACGGCGATCGCCCAGGCGACCGCGATCGACCCGCAGCGCCGCCCCCCGGCGCACGTCGTCTCCGAGATGCTGGCCGAACCGGCCCCGGCCGCGGTCGCCCCGGGCCCCGAGCCGGAGCCCCGCCAGGGCGAGCTGGGGTCCTCCGGCGCCGGGAAGTGGATCGCGATCGGCGCGCTCGTCGTCGCGCTGCTCGTGCTGCTCATCGGCTACCTGCTGTTCCGCGACGACGGGTCGGACACCGGCGCCCCGCCGCCGACCACCGAGTCGAGCACCTCGGCGGCACCGACGACGACCACGACCGAGGAGACCACCGAGGAGACGTCGACGCCGCCGACCTCGGAGAACGGCGGGATCCTGCCCCCGCTGCCCACCGACATCGAGATCCCGACGAACATCCCGATCCCGACCGACCTGCCGCTGCCGACCAACCTGCCCGACCCCGACGAGCTCGGCCGCGACGCCCAGGGTTTCTGGGACAGCGTCCAGCGCTGGTGGTCCCAGCTCGTCGGCAGCGGGTGACGGTGCCGACCCGGGGCGGCGCGCTCCGGGCGGCTCGGGGACCATCGTGGGTGGAGCGCGGGCCGTAGCGCAGGACGCGGCACGCCGGTGAACACCTGCGGAGGACCCTCGGTGAGCGCGAGCACGGAGCCGACCGTCACGACGGACGAGACGTCGCGGCCCGACGCAGCGGGCTCTCCGGCGCGCCCCGTCCGGGACCGCAGGCCGGTGCTCACCGCGCTCACCGTCGTCGTCGCCGTCGTCTGTGCCGGGGCGGCGATCGCCCTGACCGCGGGCGACTACGGGTTCTGGCAGCTCAGCGGGCTGCCGGAGCCCGCGGCCTGGTCCAGGGCGCTGACCGTCGCCACGACGGTGCTCGCGGTGGCCGCGACCGCGCTGGCCGCCGGATCGCTGCTGGTCGGCGGCCTGCTCGCGACCCCGCAGGCGTCCGGCACCGTCGACGTCCACGGCTACCGCGCCGTCCGCCGCGGGACGCTCGCCGCCGCCGTCGCCGGGGTGCTCGCGATCGGTGTGGGCTGGCTGTCGGTGGCCGAGTCGAGCGGCAACGCCGTCGCCGAGCTGGCCTCGGCCGGCCCGTTCGGCTGGCTGGAGCCCGCCGCCACGCTGCAGGAACCGCTGGGCTGGGCGCTCGCCGGGGCGGTGCTGCTGGTCGTCGGGGCGCTCTCGGCGTGGTCACTGAGCTGGAAGGCGATCGCCGCGCTCGGCGTCGTCGCGGCGGCCGCACTCGCGCTGCCCGCCGCGGTGAACCCGGCCGCGACCGGGGACGCGCACGACTGGAGCGGGGACGCCAACGTGCTGCGCGCGGTCGCCGGGGTCGCCTGGCTGGGCGTCGTGGCCGCGCTGGCCGCGCACCGGGTCCACGGCGGCCGGCTGGACCCGCGCACCGTGTCCCGGGCCCGCGGCCTGCTCGCCGTGACCGGCGTCGGCTACCTGCTGGGCGAGATCGTCTTCCAGCTGGTGGTGACCTCCTCGGGCACGCTCTCCGGATCGGCCTACGTGCGCGCCGCGACCGTGGCGGCGGTGCTGCTGGTGGCGCTGGTGCCGGTGACCGCGCTGATCGGCACCGCGTTGCGCGACGCGCCCGCCGGGCCGCGGACCGGACGGCTGCTCGTGCTCGGTGCCGTGCTCGGCGCGCTGGTGGCGACGGCCGGCGTCGCGACCATCCGGCTGGTCCCGCCCCGGTTCTGGGTCGCCGACGACAGCGCGCTGCAGACGCTGATCGGCTGGGACATCGACCGGCCGTTCTCCGCGCTGACCCTGCTCACCGAGTGGCGCTGGAACCTGCTGTTCGGCACCGGCGCGGTGCTGCTGGCCGCGGTGTACGCGCTGGCGGTGCGCCGGCTCGCGGCCCGGGGCGTGTCCTGGCCGGTCGGCCGGACCTGGGCCTGGATGCTCGGCTGCCTGACGCTGGTGCTCGCGACGTCGTCCGGGCTGGGCTTCTACTCGCCGTCGATGTTCAGCGTCCACATGATCAGCCACATGACCCTGAACATGCTGGCGCCGATCCTGCTCAGCCTGGGCGGGGCGGTCACCCTGGCGCTGCGGGCGCTGCGCCCGGCCGGGCGCGGCAACCCGCCGGGGCCGCGCGAGTGGCTGCTGGCGCTCGTGCACTCCCGGGTCGCGCGGGTGCTGACCCACCCGGCGTGCGCCGCGATCCTGTTCGTGGGCTCGTTCTACGTCCTGTACTTCACCTCGCTGTTCGACCAGGCGCTGCGGTTCCACTGGGGCCACCAGCTGATGAACCTGCACTTCGTGCTGGTCGGCTACCTGTTCTTCTGGCCGCTGATCGGGGTGGACGCGGCGCCGCACCGGTTGCCGCACCTCGGCCGGCTCGCGGTGATGCTGGCGACCATGCCGTTCCACGCGTTCTTCGGCATCGCCGTGATGAGCTCGTCGGAGGTGCTGGGCCGCAACTTCTACGCCCAGGTCGGGCTGCCCTGGATCGACCTGCTGAACGACCAGAAGGTCGGCGGCGGGATCGCCTGGGCGACCGGCGAGATCCCGATGCTGCTGGTGATGGTCACCCTGGTGGTGCAGTGGTCGCGGGACGACTCCCGGGAGGCGGTGCGCAAGGACCGGCAGGCCGACCGGGACAACGACGCCGAGCTGCGCGCCTACAACGAGATGCTGGCCCAGCTCCGCCGGGGCGGCTAGCCGCTCGCCCCCTCGAACCGGGCGACGTGGGCCTCGAGCAGCCGTCGCACGACCAGCTCCGGCCGGGACGGCCGGGTGTCGGACCGCTCGGCCAGGCAGACCCCGACGGGCTCGGCGTCGAGCAACGGGATCCAGTGCAGGCCGGGCACGGCCGGGGCGGACCCGAACCGGGCGAGGACCCCGATCCCCGCACCCTGGCCCACCATCACCATGACCGTCCGCGCCGACATCGCCTCGATCACCACGTCGGCGCCGGGCAGGTTCCGGTGCAGGGCGTCCCACAGCACGGTGCCCCGGCGCATCGTGACCACCGGCCAGGACTCCAGGTCGGCCCAGCTCAGCCGGGCGCGACCGGCCAGCGGGTGATCGGCGCGGACGTGCACGCCCAGCGGTGCGCGCAGCAGCGGGATCCGGCGCAGGTCCGCCGCGGGCGGACGGTCCGGGGTGGTGATCACCGCGAGGTCCAGCTCGCCGGACCGGATCGCCGACTCGATGTCCGCCGAGCCCCCTTCGCGGACGGTGAACCGCAGGCCCGGGTGCCGTTCCCGCAGCTGCCCCACGACCGGGGCGACCAGCAGCTCCGCGGTCACCGAGCCGGCGCCGATCCGCACCCGCCCGTGATACGTGCCGCGGGCCTCCATCGCCGCCTCCTGCACCGTGGCCTGCGCCGCGACCAGCCGGGTCAGCGGTTCCACGAGCGCCTGCCCGGCCGGGGTCGGGCGGACCCCGCGCCGGCTCCGGACCAGCAGGACCAGGTCCAGCTCCTCCTCCAGCAGCGCGATCTGCTGCCCGAGCGACGGCTGGCTGATCCCGCACCGCGCCGCCGCCGACCGCAGCGACCCGCTCTGGACCGCGGCCAGGAAGTACCGCGCCCGTTCCACCCGCATGCCCCGAGGGTATAGAGGCTCCGCCTATCACCGATGAGGCGCGATCGAGGCTTCCGGCGCGGACGGTGGCGGTGCATCGTCACCGTGACCGGCACCGGAGCCGTTCCGGCGCCGTCGAGGTGGAAGGAATCCGCTGTGACCGACGGCCCTCTGACCGGAGTCCGGGTGCTCGACCTGTCGACCATCCTCGCGGGCCCGCTCGCCGCGTCGCTGCTGGCCGAGTTCGGCGCCGAGGTGATCAAGATCGAGCAGCCGGGGACGGGTGACCCGGCCCGGTCCTACCCCCCGCTCGACGACTCCGGGACGTCCGCGGGCTGGCGGCTGCTGGGCCGCAACAGGTCGAGCGTGACGATCGACCTCCACCACCCGCGCGGCGCGGAGCTCGTCGGGCGGCTGGCGGCGACGGCCGACGTGGTGGTCACGAACTTCCGCCCGGCGACCCTGCGGCGCTTCCGGATCGACTTCGACGACCTGCGCGCCCACCGGCCCGATCTCGTCATGGTGCACGTCAGCGCCTACGGCCGGACCGGGCCCTACGCCGACCGGCCCGGGTTCGCGAGGGTCGCCGAGGCGTTCGCCGGGCTGACCCACCGCACCGGCGATCCCGACGGGCCACCGGTGTTCGCCGGCTATCCGGTCGCCGACGGCGTCACCGGCATCTACGCGGCGTTCGCCACGCTGCTCGCGCTGCGCCAGCGGGACCGGACCGGCGCGGCGCAGCTCGCCGACATCGGGCTCTACGAGCCGCTGCTGCGCATGATGGAGGACTTCATCGTCGACTTCGGCAGCACCGGGCACAGCCGGGGGCGGGTGGGCAACCGGAACCCGCACATCAGCCCGAACAACCTCTACCGCACCCGGGACGGCCGCTGGCTCGCCCTCCCGGCGTCGACCCAGCAGATGTGGAACCGGCTGCTCGGCGTGCTCGGCGCGCCCGATCTCGCGGTGCACGAGTCGATGACGGCCCGGCTCGAACACCGGGAGGAGATCGAGGCCCGGGTCGCGGAGTTCGTCGCCGGCCGGGACCTGGAGCCGTTGATGGCCGAGCTCGTGGCGGCCGGCATCGCGGCCGGGCCGGTGAACTCGGCCGCCGACATCTGCGCCGACCCGCACGTCCGCGCCCGCGGATCGCTGATCGAGGACGGCGCGGGCCCCCCGGTGCAGGCCCCGGCCGGCCGCTTCTCCGGGTTCGCCGGCACGGTCCGGACGCCCGCGCCGGAGCTGGGCGAGCACACCGGCCCGGTGCTGCGCGGCCTGGGTCTCGACGACGCCGAGATCGACGCGTTGCGCCGCGACGGCGCGGTCTGAGGGGGCGGCGATGACCGTGGCGGACGTGTCGGTCCTCGTACTCGTCGGGCTGTTCGTGGTGGCGTCCACGACCCGCCGGTTCGATCTCGGCCTGGCCGCGCTGCCGGCCGCGTTCCTGGTCGGCATCGCCGCCGGGGTGCCGGCCGACGAGGTGACCGGCTTCTTCCCGGCCGACTTCGTGGTGCTGATCGTCGGGGTGGCGGCCCTGTTCGTCACCGCGCGGGCGAACGGGACCCTGGACTGGCTGCTCGACCTGCTCCTCGGCCTGACCGGCGGCCGGCTGGTCCTCATCGCGCTGGTCCCGTTCCCGGTGGGTGCGCTGCTGGCCGCGGTCGGGACGCTGCCGGCCGCGGCGACCGCGATCGTCGCCCCGATCGCGCTGGGGCTCGCCGCGCGCTACGGCATCTCGCCGCTGATCGCCGCGGTCGTCGGGATCACCGGCATCGTCAGCGGGCTGCTCTCGCCGCTGGCGGTCTACGGCGTCACCGCCCGCCGGCTGGCCGAGCAGTTCGGGTTCGGGCTGCCGGACACCGCACCGGCGACGTTCCTCGCCGGCGGCCTGCTCGCCGGGGTGCTGGTGTCCGGCGGCGCGCTGGCCGTCGGGCTGCGGACGGGTGGCATCCCGCGCCGGGTCCCCGTGGGCGCGTCCGGACCCGCCGGGAGCGGCACCGACCGTCCCGCCGACGCCGAGACCGACGGCGGGCGGTTCGGGCCCCGGGTCACCCGCGCTCTCACCGTGCTGGCGCTGCTCGCCGTCGTGACGCTGTCGGTCGGTTTCGGCCTGAACATCGGCTACCTGGGGATGATCGCGGCCGTCGGCCTGCACCTCGTGCTCGGCACGACCGCCGCCGACGTGGTCGCCCGGATCCCGTGGAACGTCGTGCTGCTGATCGGCGGCCTGCTGACCTACGTCGGCCTGATGCAGCGTCTCGGCGCGTTCGAACGGATCAGCTCGCTGCTGACGGTGGAGGGCTCGCCGATGGTGAGCCTGCTGATCCTCTGCTACGTGGCGGGGGTGACGTCGTTCGCCGCCAGCTCGATCGCGGTCTTCGTGACGACGATGCCGCTGCTCCCGCCGCTGGTCGCGGCCGGGGTCCCCCCGGTGGGCGCGGTACTGGCGCTGGCGCTGTCGTCGGTGCTCGTCGACGTCAACCCGCTCGGCATCACCGGCGGTCTGATCCTCGGGGCCGCCGAGCCGTCCGCGCGGGAACGGCTGTTCCGCGGGCTGCTGGTCTACGGCGTCGTCTCCGTGCTGCTGGCGCCGGCGGCGGTCTGGGCGGTCGTCGGCTGGTGGTGAGGATCTGGTGGTGAGGATGAGGTCGCTACCGGCGTCGTCCTACCGTGGTCCGGCCCGCGGGATCCCACTCGTCTCCGATGTGGCGCACCACCGGATCGGGCGACGCTGACCCCCGTCAGAACGACGACGGAGGGGACACCGACGGTGAGCAAGCACCACGACCGAGGACGACGGCGCCGGACGCTGCGGACGATGACGGCGGCACTGGCCGGGGCCGCGATGGCCGCGCTGACGGTCACCGTCGCCGCACCGGCGTACGCCGTGATCGGCGGGACGGACGCGACCGAGCCGTACCCGTTCATGGCCGAGGTGCGTGACGCCTCCGGCAACCACCGGTGCGGAGCGAGCCTGGTGGCTCCGGACTGGGTGCTCACCGCGGCGCACTGCGCGTCGGGGCCGGACGAGCAGGGACTCGAGGTACAGGTCGGCAGCAACGACCGCACCGGCGGCGGCAGCGTCCGTCAGGTCGCGGAGATCGTCGTGCATCCCGAGTTCTCCGGCGAGCCGATGCGGCTGCGCAAGGACGTCGCGCTGTTCCGGCTCGACGCACCGGTCGAGCAGGAACCGATCGCCCTGACCGGCTCGCCCGCCGCGCCGGGCACCCCGGTCCGCGCGATGGGCTGGGGCATGACCTGCGAGGACGGCCGGTTCTGCCCGGAACCGCCGGTCACCCTGCAGCAGCTGGACACCGAGATCGTCGCCGACGAGCGGTGCACCGGCCTCGACGTGGACCGCTGCTCGGAGCACCCGTCCGAGCCGGCCCAGGTCTGCATCGGCGACTCCGGCGGCCCGATGGTGCGCAGCACCGGCGCCGGGCGCTGGGAGCTGGTGGGGGTGCTCAGCCGGGACGGCGACTTCGACCGCAACCCGCTGTGCGTCGGGCCGACGGTCGCGTCGGACCCGTCGGTCTACGCGGCGTGGATCACCGGGGTGACGGGGACGGCGTGACGTCCCCGGCCACGGTCGCGGGCTGCTCGGCGGGGACTCCGCCGAGCAGTTCGTCGGCCCAGCCGGCGGCCTTGCGCAACCGCAGGCTGTTGGTGACGACGAGGAACGACGACACCGCCATCGCCGCGCCGGCCAGCAGCGGGTTGAGCAGCCCGGCCATCGCGACCGGGATCGCCGCGACGTTGTAGCCGAACGCCCACCACAGGTTGCCGCGGATCGTGGTCATCGTGGCCCGGGCGAGCTCCACCGTCGCCGGGAGCACCCGCAGGTCGTCCCGCACGAGGACGACGTCGGCCGCCTCCAGCGCGACGTCGGTGCCCGAGCCGACCGCGACCCCGAGGTCGGCGGTCGCGAGCGCCGCGGCGTCGTTGACGCCGTCACCGACCATCGCGACGGTGCGGCCCTGCTCCTGCAGCGCCCGGACGTGCGCGACCTTGCCGTCGGGCAGCACCCCGGCCACGACCTCGGTGATCCCGCAGGCGCTCGCGACGGCGTGCGCGGCGGCGGCCCGGTCCCCGGTGAGCAGCACCGGGTGCAGCCCGGCCGCGAGCAGTTCGGCGACCGCGTCGGGCGCGGAGTCCTTGACCGGGTCAGCGAGCGCGAGCAGGCCGGCGAGGTCGCCGTGGTCCCGGTCGGCGGGATCGGCCCGGACGTGCACCGCGACGACGGTGTGCCCGGCCTCCTCCCACCGGCGCAGGTGCCCGGCGAGCGCACCGGCGTCCTCCGGCGGCCGCCCGACCGTCACGACGTCGCCGTCGACCACCCCGCGGGCGCCGAGCCCGGGCAGCGCGACGAAGTCGGCGACCGGCCGGACGTCCAGCCCGGCGGCCACGGCGTGCGCCCGGACCGCCTCGGCGATCGCGTGCTCGGACCCCGACTCGACGGCCGCGGCGCGGGCGAGCAGCGCGTCGCGGTCCCCGCCCCCGGCCACCGCGACGTCGACGACGGTCATCCGCCCGGTCGTCAGGGTCCCGGTCTTGTCCAGCACCACGGTGTCCACGGCCCGGGTGGTCTCCAGCGCCCGGTAGCCCTTCACGAAGATGCCCAGCTCGGCACCGCGGCCGGTGGCGACCATCAGCGCGGTCGGCGTCGCCAGGCCCAGCGCGCACGGGCAGGCGATGATCACGACCGCGATCGCCGGGGCCAGCGCCCCGGCCCAGCCGGCCCCGCCGAGCAGCCATCCGAGCAGGGTGAGCACCGCGAGCCCGAGCACCACCGGGACGAACACCGAGGAGACCCGGTCCACCAGCCGCTGGGTCGCGGACTTCTCGGTCTGCGCCCGCTCGACGGCCGCGATCATCCGGGCCAGCCGGGTGTCCGCGCCGACCTGCTGGGCGAGCACGACCAGCCGGCCGCCGGACGCGATCGTCCCGCCGGTGACGGGGTCGCCCGTCCCGACCTCGACCGGGACCGGCTCGCCGGTCATCGCGCTGGTGTCGACGGCGGCGCGGCCGTCGTCGACCACGCCGTCGGCGGCGATCCGCTCGCCCGGCCGGACCAGGAACCGGTCGCCGACCCGCAGGCGTCCGACCGGGACGGTCCGTTCGGTCCCCCCGGCGAGCACCGTGACCTCGTCGGTCCCGAGCGTCGCGAGCGAGCGCATGACCCGTCCGGCGGTGCGCCGGGCACGGGCCTCGAAGTACCGGCCCGCCAGCACGAACGTCGTGACGCCCGCCGCGACCTCCAGGTACAGCGGGCCGGACGGGTGCAGCACCGCGTCCCACCCGGTGAGCACCGGCCGGTCGCCCTCGAAGGCCATCGCGCCCAGCGACCAGGCCGAGGCCGACACCACCCCGAGCGAGACGAGGGTGTCCATCGAGGTCGTGCCGTGCCGGAGGTTGGTGACCGCGGTCCGGTGGAACGGCCAGGCCGCCCAGCCGACGACGGGCAGCGCGAGCGCGACGACGACCCACTGCCAGTACGGGAACCGCAGGCTCGGGACCAGCGACATCGCCAGCGACAGGTCGGCCAGCGGCACGAACAGGATGAGCGCGACGGCCATCCGGGTGCGCAGCCGGCGCAGCGCGGTGTCGTCGGCAACGGCGGAGTCGGACACGTCGGAGTCGGCGGCCGGGCGCAGCTCGGTCGCCCCGTAGCCCGCCTTCCGGACGGTCTCGACGAGGGTGTCCACCGGCGTCGACGCCGGGTACTCGACCGTGGCCCGCTCGGTCGCCAGGTTGACGCTGGCCCGGACCCCGTCGAGCTTGCCGAGCTTGCGCTCGACCCGCCCGACGCAGGCGGCGCAGGTCATCCCGTCGATCTGCAGCTCGACCGTACGGACGTCCGTCTCCGCCTCCGCGCGGTCGGTGACGCTGTCGATGCTCACTCCTCCATGGTTCTACACGATGTCAAACACCGCCCACCCGGGCCCGGGTGATACCCCGGAGCGCCACCGGCGGCAAGGGACCAGTACAACGGTGGTGTGACCAGGACCCTCGAGGAGGACCGATGATGGCCGGAAAGCGCAAGGCGCCCCCGACCAAGAACCCGCTCACCGCCAAGAAGGGGCCCTCGCAGGCGACGGTGATCGGTCTCATCGTCGTCGTCGCGTTCGCGGCCCTGGTCGGGGTCGGGGTGTTCTGGAACAACCAGCCCAAGGAGCTGGTCGTCCCGGCCAACGCGACCGCGCAGGGCGTCTCGACCGGGAACGCCCAGGCCCCCGCGAAGATCGACGTCTACGTCGACTTCCAGTGCCCGGCGTGCAAGCAGTTCCAGGAGGCCTCCGGGCAGACCCTGGACGAGCTGCGCGACTCCGGCCAGGCGCAGATCAACTACCACCCGATCGCGATCCTCGACCGGGTCTCGCCGGACCGCTTCTCCTCCCGCGCCGCCGCCGCGGCGGGCTGTGTCGCCGAGGCCGGCGCGTTCCCCGAGTGGGAGAAGCTGATGTACGCCAACCAGCCCACCGAGGGCGACCCGGGCCTGACCACCGAGCAGATGGCCCAGCTGGCCCAGCAGGCCGGCGCGCAGGGCGACGTCGCGGCCTGCATCGAGGACGAGCGCTTCGAGCCGTGGGCCGAGGGCCTCACCCAGCAGGCGTTCGAGGCCGGGATCCAGAGCACCCCGACCATCAGGGTGAACGGGCAGAACCTGGAGAACCCGGTTCCGGACGAGATCCGGCGGGCCGTCGCGGGCTGACCACCCGCACCGGCGGGGCCGCCACCGGCATCCGGTCCTCGGTACCCTCGCAGGCCAGGGGGGCGGAACGAGGAGGACCGATGGCCGTGTCGCGCGGCCCCGTCGTCATCCGGCGCAGGCTGGGGAACGTGCTCAAGCAGCTCCGGGCCGGCCGTGGCCTGCAGCTGTCCGAGGTCGCGCGGCGGCTGGCGATCTCGCCGTCGAAGCTGTCGCGGATCGAGACGGGCCACATCGACCCGAAGTTCCGCGACGTCCGCGAGCTCCTGGAGACCTACGGCGCCGATCCCGAGGTCCGCGAGCAGGTGCTGGAGTGGGCCAACGAGGCCCGCTCGCCCGGGTGGTGGCAGCCGTTCTCGGTCCGGGTCACGGCGGACCTGGACCTGTACATCTCGCTGGAGTCCGAGGCCCGGACGGTGCGGATCTACAGCACCCCGATCAGCGGCCTGCTGCAGACCGAGTCCTACGCCACGGCGATGCTGCAGGGCGCCTACCCGACGGTGACCGGCACCGAGCTGGCGGCGCTGCTGGCCATCCGGATGGGCCGCCAGCGTGTCGTCGACCCGGCGCGGGCCACGGCCGAGCCGGTCGAGCTGCACGCCGTGCTCGACGAGTCCGCGCTGCACCGCTTCGCCGGGGCCCCGGAGACCATGCGCGAGCAGCTCCACGCGCTGGTGGACCGCTCCCACCGGCCCAACGTCGACCTGCGGATCCTGCCGTTCTCCGCCGGGTACGCCAGCGCGACGAGCACGTTCACCATCTTCGAGCCGCGCTCGGAGCAGGACTGGACCGTGGTCAACGTGGAGAGCACCGGCGTGGACGCCTACTTCGACACCGCGGCCGAGGTGCGCAAGTACCGGGCGGTGTGGGACGACATCGTCGCCAAGGCACTCGACCCGGACCGGTCCCGGGCGCTCATCACCGGCTTGATCGGGTGATGACCTGCACCGATGCTCCCTCCGAGGTACCTTTCGGCGCATCGTGGGCAGCGCCGGGCGCTGCCGGCCGCCCGTCGCCGCCGCGGTGTCGGCCGCCGGCGGGCCTGGCCCTAGTCTCCTGCTCCGTGGACGTCGACTTCCGGATCAGCTCCTACTGCCACCACGGCGGCTGCGTCGCCGTCGGTTCCGACGCGGACGAGATCCTCGTCCGCTCGAGCCGGGTCGCCGACGGCCCGGTCCTGCGGTTCACCGCCGAGGAGTGGGACGCGTTCGTCTCCGGCGTGCGTGACGGCGAGTTCGACCGGTCGGTCCTGCAGGGCTGAGCGGCCGCGGCCGCCTCACTCCGCGGCCGCCTCACTCCGTCGCCAGCTCCGACGGGGCGACGGGCGCCCGCTTCTCGGCCCGCCGGATCAGCACGATCCCGGCCAGGATCAGGGCGCCGCCGAGGAACTGGACGAGGCTCGGGACCTGCGCGACCAGCAGCCAGGCCGCGAGCACGCCGAACATCACCTCGGACAGCCCGACGAACGACGCGACCCGGGTGTCCAGCATCCGGATCCCGACGATCCCGGTGACGTAGGGCAGCGCCGTCGCGAGAACGACGAGCATCGCCAGCAGCACCGGCCAGGCGACCTGGGCACCGGCGAGCACCGCGGTCGGCTCGCCGACCTCCCACGGCGTGATCCCGAGCAGCCCGGTGACGGTCAGCGCCACCGCGCCGACCACCATCGACGCCGAGATCAGCAGCAGCGGCGGGGGGCCGTCGCCGCCGCCGCCGGGGAGCAGGAAGTACACGCAGACGCCCACCGCCGACGCCACGCCCCAGGCGATCCCGACGAGCTCCACCCGTTGCGGCCCGAACGGGTCCACCACCAGGACCAGGCCGGCCAGTGACACGACGCAGCCGACGAGGGTGATCGCGGCCGGGGTCCGGCGGGTGCGCAGCCAGGTCCAGCCGACGAGCAGCACCGGGGCCAGGAACTCCAGCAGCAGCGCGACGCCGACCGAGAGGTACTGCAACGCCTGGAAGAAGCAGAGCTGCACCCCGGCCACCGCGGCCACGCCGTAGAGCAGCACCTTGCGCGCCCCCGGCCCGTCCAGCGGATGCCTGCGGAGCAGCACCACCAGCACCGGGAGCAGCACGATCGCCGACCCGGCGATGCGCATCAACGTCGTGAGACCCGGCGACCAGCCCGCCTCCAGGAAGGCCGCGCCGAGCGGGCCGGAGAAGCCGTACGCGGCCGCCGACACCAGCGCCCACGCGAGTCCGCGGACCAGGTGGTCCCGTGTCATGACCGAAGCACTCATAGACTCGTGACACTAGGAACCGAAGATGTCAGGGGTCAACATGGAATTCGCCCATGACACGCAGGTCGTGCTCGCGGCGGCCGCGGCACTGGTCAACACCGCGACGGACGGGACCGACGCGCTGGCCGACGCGCCGTCGTTCGAGGCGTGGGTCGACGGGCAGCCCTACACCGGCGAGCGCACGCACACCGCCGGGGAACACGCCGCGGTCCGGGCCCTGCGCGAGCGGATCGGCGCGCTCTGGCCCGCGCCCGGCTCGGCCGAGCCGCCCGACCGGGACCGCACGGTCGAGCTGGTCAACGAGATCCTGACCGAGACCGACGCCCGCCCGCGGCTCGCCCGGCACGACGGCTGGGACTGGCACCTGCACGTCACCCCGCGGGACGCCCCGCTGGCCGACCGGATGGGCGCCGAGATCGCGATGGCGATCGTCGAGCTGGTCCGGGCCGACGACCTGTCCCGGCTGCGCCGATGCGCGGGCGAGGACTGCGACGCGGTGCTCGCCGACCTGTCCCGCAACCGCTCCAAGCGGTTCTGCGACACCGGGAACTGCGCGAACCGGGCGCACGTGGCCGCCTACCGAGCGCGCCGCGCCCGCGCCGCGGGCTGATCCGGCGCACCGTCCGGCATGCGCGGACCGGCCCGCGTTCGTAGGGTCGGTACGTCGCCGACGCCGCCGGGAGGACCACGATGTCCGAGCTCCAGACGTTCCGGATGCTGATCGGCGGGGCCACCGCCGACGCCGCGTCCGGCGCCGTCTTCGAGACCACGAACCCCTACACCGGGGCGGCCTGGGCCACGGTCCCCGACGCCGGCCCGGACGACGTCGACGCCGCCGTCTCCGCCGCCCGCTCCGCGCTCGACGGCGAGTGGGGCTCGATGACGGCCTTCGCCCGCGCGACCTGCCTGCGCCGGCTCGGCGACCTGGTCGCCGAGAACGCCGAGCCGCTCGCCAGGGCCGAGGTCGCCGACTCTGGCAAGCTCTACCGGGAGATGATCGGCCAGCTCGAGGCCCTGGGCTCCTGGTACCACTACTTCGCCGGGGTCGCCCCGACGATCGAGGGCCGGCAGATTCCCGCGCCGAACCCGAACTACCTCGTCTACACCCGCCGCGAGCCGGTCGGCGTGGTCGCCGCGATCACGCCGTGGAACTCCCCGCTGCTGCTGATGACCTGGAAGCTCGCCCCGGCACTCGCGGCCGGCTGCACGGTCGTGATCAAGCCGTCGGAGCACTCCCCGGCCTCGACGCTGCGCTTCGCCGAGCTGATCGACCGGGCCGGGATCCCTGCCGGCGTGGTCAACGTGGTGAGCACGAACGACCGCGACACCGCGGCCCACCTGGCGGCGCACCCCGGCGTGGACAAGGTCGCGTTCACCGGGTCCACCGCGACCGGCCGGGCCGTCGCGAAGGCCGCGGCCGACAACATCAGCAAGGTCACCCTGGAGCTGGGCGGCAAGTCACCGCAGGTCGTCTTCCCGGACGCCGACCTGGAGTCCGCGGCCAACGGGATCATCGCCGGCGTGTTCGCCGCGACCGGGCAGACCTGCATGGCCGGGTCGCGGCTCGTCGTGCACGCCGACGTGCACGACGAGCTGGTCCGGCTCATCGCCGAGCGCGCCGCGACGATCGAGCTGGGCGACCCGGAGGCCGAGTCCACCGAGATGGGCCCGGTCGCCAACGCCCCGCAGTACGAGAAGGTCCTCGGCTACCTGGAGACCGCCCGGGCCGAGGGCAACACGATCGTCTGCGGCGGCGGCCCGGACGCCGGGCTCGGCGGCTACTTCGTCCGCCCGACCGTGGTCACCGGGGTCACGACCGGGTCCACCCTGTTCCGCGAGGAGGTGTTCGGCCCGGTGCTGGCCGCGCTCACCTTCACCGACGAGGACGAGGCGGTGGCGCTGGCGAACGACACCCCGTACGGCCTGGCCGCCGCGGTGTGGACCAAGGACGTGCACCGCGCGCACCGGGTCGCCGGCCGGATCCGGGCCGGCTCGGTGTGGATCAACGCCTACCGGGTGGTGGCCCCGAGCGTGCCGTTCGGCGGGTTCGGGCACTCCGGGCTCGGCCGGGAGAACGGCGTGCACGCGGTCGACGAGTACCTGGAGGAGAAGTCCGTGTGGGTGGAGCTCTCCGGCGGTACCCGCGACCCGTTCACCCTCGGCTGAACCCGGCGCGGGCGTTGCGGCGCAGCGCGGTCAGGCGCCGACCGGGGTGGCCGACCGGATGCCCTCGGCCAGCTCGCGCGCGGTGGCCTCCACCGCGGACGGGCCACCGGACTCCAGCGCCTGCACGAACGCCGTCCCGACGATGACGCCGTCGGCGTAGGACGCGACGTCGGCCGCCTGCTCCGCCGTCCGCACGCCCAGCCCGACGCACACCGGCAGGGTGGCGACCTCGCGGACCCGGGACACCAGCTCGCGGGCCTCGACCCCGATCGACCGGACGCCGGTGACGCCCATCAGCGACGCGGCGTAGAGGAAGCCTCGGCTCGCCCCGGCCGTCATCCGCATGCGCTCGGGCGTCGTCGTCTGCGCGACGAGGAAGACCCGGTCCAGGTCGTGGGCCTCGGAGGCGGCCAGCCAGTCGTCGCTGTCGTCGGGCAGCAGGTCCGGGGTGATCAGCCCGGAGCCGCCGGCCGCGGCGAGGTCGGCGGCGAACCGCGCGACGCCGTAGCGGTCGATGAGGTTCCAGTAGGTCATGACCAGCGCGGGGGCACCGGCGTCGGCGACCGCGCGGACGGCGGTGAACGCGTCCCGGCTGCGGGCGCCGTTGTCCAGCGCCTGCTGGGTGGCGCGCTGGATGACCGGCCCGTCCATCAGCGGGTCGGAGTAGGGCAGGCCGACCTCGACGACGTCGACGCCGCCGGCGACCATCGCCCGCATCGCCTCGACCGAGCCCTCGACGGTCGGGTAGCCGACCGGGAGGTACCCGATGAGGGCCGCCCGGCCCTCGGCGCGGATCTCGGCGATCCGCTGCGCCACGCTGCCCATCAGACCGCTCCGTCCGTCACGGCGTTGCCCTGGTCGTCGATCAGGTTGAAGTACTTCGCGGCGGTGTCGACGTCCTTGTCGCCGCGGCCGGACAGGTTCACCAGCACGACCCTGCCCTCGCCGAGGCGCTTCGCCTCGCGCAGGGCACCGGCCAGCGCGTGCGCGCTCTCGATCGCCGGGATGATGCCCTCGGTCCGGCACAGCAGCCGGAACGCCTCCATCGCCTCGCGGTCGGTGACCGACTCGTAGCGGGCCCGGTGCAGGTCGTGCAGCCAGGAGTGCTCCGGCCCGACGCCCGGGTAGTCCAGCCCGGCGGAGATGGAGTGCGAGTCGCGGGTCTGGCCGTCCTCGTCCTGGAGGATGTAGCTGCGCGAGCCGTGCAGCACCCCGACGTCGCCGCCGCCGATCGACGACGCGTGCCGCGGGGTGTCGACGCCGTCGCCGCCGGCCTCGAACCCGACCAGCTCGACGCCGTCGTCGTCGAGGAAGGCGTGGAAGATGCCCATCGCGTTGGAGCCGCCGCCGACGCAGGCCGCGACCAGGTCGGGCAGCGCGCCGGTGAGGTCCCGGACCTGCTGCCGCGCCTCCACGCCGATGATCCGCTGGAAGTCGCGCACCATCGCCGGGAACGGGTGCGGCCCGGCGACCGAGCCGATGAGGTAGTGCGTGTCGGCCACGTTGGTGACCCAGTCGCGCATGGCCTCGTTCATCGCGTCCTTGAGGGTGCGCGTGCCCGAGGTGACCGGGCGGACCTCGGCGCCGAGCATCCGCATCCGGGCGACGTTGAGCGCCTGGCGCTCGGTGTCGACCTCGCCCATGTAGACCACGCACTCCAGGCCCATCAGCGCGGCCGCGGTGGCCGAGGCGACGCCGTGCTGCCCGGCCCCGGTCTCGGCGATCACCCGCTTCTTGCCCATCCGCTTGGTGAGCAGCGCCTGACCCAACACGTTGTTGATCTTGTGGGAGCCGGTGTGGTTGAGGTCCTCGCGCTTGAGCAGGATCCGCGCGCCCCCGGCGTGCGCGGCGAACCGCGGCGCCTCGGTGAGCAGGCTCGGGCGGCCGGAGTAGGTGCGGTGCAGCTCGGCGAGCTCGGCCTGGAACGCGTCGTCGGTCATCGCCGCGTGGTAGGCCTGCTCCAGCTCCTCCAGCGCGGCGACCAGCGCCTCCGGGACGAAGCGGCCACCGAAGCGGCCGAAGTACGGGCCGGTCTGGTCGACCAGCCGCGCCGTGTCCCCGGCCGGGGGAAGGGCGGTGTCGGTCACGAGTACTCCCTGACGGATCTTGCGGACCCCACGGTCGACCCCGCGGCCGCTGCACGCTCACACTGTCCACACCGTCGGCGGGTCGGCCTCGGGCCGCTCGCCGCCGGGTGCGACCGACGGTACACCGGGCCCACCACCGGCTTTCCGGCCGGAGCCCGCCGCGCGCTCAGACGAAGCGGGGCCGCCCGGCGACCCAGCCCACCACCATCTCCACGACGATCACCGCGCCGAGCAGGACCAGCGACGCCGTCCAGGTGCCGGTCACGCCGTGCAGCATCCCGAACAGGAACGGCCCACCGGCACCGATCAGGTAGCCGAAGCCCTGGGCCATGGCGGATAGGTCGGTGGTCTCCGCCGACTCCCTGGTCCGCAGCGCGATCACGCCCAGCCCGAGCGGGAAGACCGCCATCCCGATCCCGAGCAGGACCGTCCACAGCCACGGCGCCGCGGCCGGCGCGACGGCCAGGCCCACGACCGCGGTCAGCGAGAAGGCCGCCAGCCCGGCGATCCAGCCGGACTGCGAGGGCCGGTTCAGCGCGATCGGCGGGATCAGGAAGCTGAGCGGGATGCCGATGAGGTTGATCAGCGCGAGCATGAGGCCCGCGTCGGTCCGGGAGATGCCCTCGGACACGAACAGCTCCGACAGCCAGCCCATCGCGACGTAGGCGACGCAGGCCTGCAGTCCGAAGAACGCGGTGATCACCCAGGCCAGCGGGCGGCGCAGCATCGAGCGACGCTCGGCCGGTGCCGCGGGGGCGCTGCCGTCGCCGGTCTCGTGCCGGGCACCGCACAACCAGACGACGAGCGCCCCGGCCGACAGCAGCGCCCAGGCCCCGACCGCGCCGCGCCAGCCGCCGAACACCGCCTCCAGCGGCGGGGTGAACGCCGCCCCGATCCCGCCGCCCGCGGCGAGCGCGGCCGTGTAGACGCCGGTCACCCGGCCCACGGCATGCGGGAAGGACTCCTTCACCACCACCGGGATGAGCACGTTGCCGACCGCGATCCCGGCCGCGGCGACGAACGTGCCGCCCAGCACCACCCAGGGACCGTCCACGATCCGCAGCACCAGTCCCGCGGTGAGTACGGCCAGCGCGAACCCGATCGCGCGGGCGGTCCCCCAGCGCCGTCCGAGCCAGGGCGCCGCGACGGCGGCGAGCCCGAAGCAGATCGTCGGGACGGCGGTGAGCACGCTGGTCCACACCGCGGAGGCGCCGAGATCGTCGCGGACCTCGCCGAGCACCGACGCCATGCTGGTCACCGCCGGACGCAGGTTCGCCGCGGCCAGCGCCACGCCCACGACGAGCATCGGGGTGCCCACCAGGGCCGCGTGCCGCGACCGGCCGGTCAGCCCGGTACGTCCGGCGATCTCGATCTCCTCCGCGCGGGACTCGTGCTCAGCAATGCTCACGAAACGGTATTGTTACAGACGTAGGATGTTCGGATGGAAGGATGACCTGGTGCCTCTTGTCACAGCCCGCTGCGGCAGCCTGGTCGACCAGGTCATCACGCAGCTCCGGACCGCCATCACCGACGGCGAGTGGCCGGTCGGTGACCGCATCCCGCCGGAGTCGGAACTGGCGTCCTCGCTCGACGTCGGGCGCAACACCGTGCGTGAGGCCGTGCGGGCGCTGGCGCACGGCGGGCTGCTGGAGGTGCGCCAGGGCGACGGCACCTACGTGCGCGCCACCACCGAGCTGTCCGGCGCCCTGCGCACGCTCTGCGGGTCCGAGCTGCGGGAGGTGCTCGAGGTCCGCCGAACCCTGGAGGTGGAGGCCGCCCGGCTCGCCGCGGCCCGCTGCACGGCCGAGGACCTCGCCGTGCTCCGCGCCGCGCTCGCCGAGCGCGACGCCGCCGTGGGGGCCGTCGCGGACACCGTCCGCCGGGGCGACCGGCCGGAGCCGGAGCAGCTGGAACGGGCCGCGCACGCCGACACCGACTTCCACCGCACCGTCGTGGGGTGCGCGGGGAACACGCTGCTCACCGAGCTGTACCGCGGCGTCGTCGAGGCGGTCGCCGGCAGCGTCGTCGCGACCATGCCGGGCACCGTCGGCACCGACGCCGACGTCTCGCACTCCGGGATCGTCGAGGCGATCGCCGACCGCGACGTCGAGCGGGCGGCCCGCGAGGCCGGGGACTTCCTGGACCGGCTGATCGCACAGGGCCACTGCGGACCCCCCACCACGGACTGATCGCGGACCGACCCCGCCCGCGGTCGCACGGCAGATCACGGTGCGGTTACCGTCCCACGCCGGAGACGGTTCCCATCCCCACGACCCTCATGAGGAGTGCTCCGGCGTGCTGAAGGGCTTCAAGGAATTCCTGCTGCGCGGGAACGTCATCGACCTGGCCGTCGCCGTGGTCATCGGGTCGGCGTTCACCGCCGTGGTCTCGGCGTTCACCAAGGCGTTCCTCGAGCCGCTGCTGCGGCTGTTCTCCGGCGGGCAGGACGCGGTGCCGCCCGGGACGATCCCGCTCACCGACGACGTGCAGCTCGACTACGCGATGTTCCTCAACGCGATCATCCAGTTCCTCATCACCGCGGCGGTCATCTACTTCCTGGTCGTCTACCCGATGCGGTGGCTGCAGGAGCGGCGCCGCAAGGGCAAGGAGGACGAGATCGCCGAGACCGACGGCGAGGTCCTCCGGCAGATCCGTGACCTGCTGGCCGAGCAGGCCGCCCGGCAGGCCCCGGCCGCCGCGCAGGTCACCCGGCAGATGCCGCCCACCGCGCCGGGGACTCCCCCGCGGCACCGGGGCTGAACCCGCTCACCGACCCGATACCGAGACGCAACGCGCTCGACTCGACACCGCGACGGGCGCCCTCCAGGCTGGCCCGGTCGCGACGGGGCACCCCGCCGCAGGAGGGGGACGCACACCGATGGCCGAGGCCACGACGACGGAGGGCCAGCCCGCGCTCAGGCGGGTGATGGGTCCGAAGCTGCTGCTGCTGTTCATCATCGGCGACATCCTGGGGACCGGGATCTATGCGTTGGTGGGGCAGGTCGCCGAGGAGGTCGGTGGTGCGGCGTGGTTGCCGTTCCTGGTGGCCTTCGCGGTGGCGATGGTGACGGCGTTCTCGTATCTGGAGCTGGTGACGAAGTATCCGGCTGCGGCGGGTGCGGCGTTGTACACGCACAAGGCGTTCGGGATCCACTTCCTGACGTTCATGGTGACGTTCGTGGTGATGTGTTCGGGGATCACGTCGGCGTCGACGGCGTCGCGGGCGTTCGCGGCGAACCTGGATGCGGGGTTCGGGCTGGAGCTGGGTAACGGCGGGATCCTGCTGATCGCGTTGGGGTTCATGGCGTTGGTGGCGGCGGTGAACTTCCGGGGTGTGGGCGAGTCCGTGAAGGTCAACGTGGTGTTGACGTTGGTGGAGTTGTCGGGGTTGTTGCTGGTCATCCTGGTCGGGGTGTTCGCGATCGCGGGTGGTGGTGCGGACTGGGCGCGGGTGGTCGCGTTCGACACGCCGGAGGACAAGGGTGTGTTCCTGGCGGTGACGTCGGCGACGTCGTTGGCGTTCTTCGCGATGGTGGGGTTCGAGGACTCGGTGAACATGGCCGAGGAGTGTCACGAGCCGCGGCGGATCTTCCCGAAGATCATGTTGACCGGGTTGTCGATCACCGGTGTGATCTATGTGCTGGTGGCGATCTGTTCGGTGGCGCTGGTGCCGGTGGGTCCGCTGGCGGCGAGTGAGACGCCGCTGGTGGAGGTGGTGCGGGCGGGTGCGCCGGGGATCCCGGCGGATGCGGTGTTGCCGTTCATCTCGATGTTCGCGGTGGCGAACTCGGCGTTGATCAACATGTTGATGGCGTCGCGGTTGTTGTACGGGATGGCGAACCAGGCGGTGTTGCCGCGGCCGTTGGCGCGGGTGCATCCGTTCCGGCGGACGCCGTGGGTGTCGATCGTGTTCACGACGTTGATCTCGTTCGGGTTGATCGGTTACGTGTCGCTGGGTGATGACTCCGATGTGGTGTCGGCGCTGGGTGGGACGACGTCGTTGTTGTTGCTGGCGGTGTTCACGATCGTGAACATCGCGGTGCTGGTGCTGCGCCGCGACCGGGTGGATGCGGATCATTTCCGGGCGCCGCGGGGGTTGCCGGTGGTGGGGGCGTTGGCGAGTTTCTACCTGGTGTTGCCGTTCTCGGGGCGGGACTCGATCCAGTACGAGCTGGCGGGGTTGTTGCTGGTTCTGGGGCTGGTGTTGTACGGGGTGACGGTGCTGCTGAACCGTCGTCTCGGGGTGAAGCAGACGACCCTGGACCCGGCCAAACTCGACGGCTGAGCCGGCCCCTTTTTTTCGTACTCATGGAGCTTCAGCCTCGTGAGACGGGGCCGAAGCTCCATGAGTGCGGAGATCCCTAGGCGACGGACGGTGTGCCCGGTGCGTTCCGGCCGGCGGTGAGCAGGTGCCAGCACACCCAGATCAGCGCGGCGAGACCGAGCACTCCGACCATCAGTATGAGCGGGCCACCCGCCACGAAAGCCACAATGCCCACGGCGATCACCGCAGGCCAGGCCAGGGTGCCCAGCCATTTGTCCTGATCGGAGAAGCGCGGGCTGCCCCACAGCAGCACCACCCCGACGATCCAGCCGAGGACCGGCATGGCGAACCCGCCCAGCAGCAGCACCAGCACGGCGATCACGTCGTAGACCTCGACCGGACCGGCATCCGGGCGGGCAACCGGGCCGGTCTCCTTGCGCGCGGCGGCCGCGACCAGCTCGGGCGCACCGAGCCCGTCCAGCACCCGGCGGGCGGTCAGCTCGTCGGATCCGGGCGGCACGGCCTCGGCCAGGTGCGCGGCGAGGTCGGCGAGCAGCTCCTCGCGCTGGTCCGCCGGCAGGTCCGCGGTCGCGGCGCGCAGCCGCAGCAGGTAGCGCTCGACCAGTTCGGCGGCCGGGACCCCGTCGTCGGTCATGCGCCCGCCCCCCGGGGCCGGGCCGGTTTCCGGCCGGCGAGCTCGTCGGCTGGTGTCGCGGTGTTCACGGTTCCCCCGTGGTCGTGGTGTGCGTCGTCATGCCGATCCCGCCAGCAGCAGGCCGTCCACGGCGTCGCGGAACCGCGACCATTCCTCCCGGAACGCGGCCAGCGCGGCGGCCCCGGACTCGGTGAGCCGGTAGTAGCGGCGCGGCGGCCCCGCCGGGGACTCCTGCCAGGTCGTGCTGACCAGCCCGTCGGAACGCAGCCGGGACAGCAGCGGGTAGATCGTTCCCTGGCCTGCGGCGAGCGCGTCGCTGGCGGCCAGCTCGGAGACCAGCTCGACGGCGTAGCGCTCCCGGACGTCCAGCAGCGCCAGCACGCAGAACGCGACGGTGCCGCGGCGCAGCTCGCTCACCGACCGCCCTGCCCGACCCGGTTCCATGCATCGCAAGGTACCTCCGCCGGCCCGCTTCCGGCAAACGGAGCAACGGGACGGTGGTCGCCGGACGATCCGGGCGGAGGGGTTGCGCTTCCCGGCTTTCACTAGTTAACTAGTGAAAGCAAGCAAGGAACACGCACCGAGGGGGAACACGATGAAGGCACGAATCCTGGTCACCGGTCTGCTGACGCTGGCGCTCGCCGCCGGGGGCGCCGGCACCGCGCTCGCCGACCCGCCGGCCACCGACGACCCGACGCCGATGACCGTGACCTCGCTCTACGGCCCCGTCCAGGCGACCGCGCTGAACGTGCACGGCGAAGGCCCGACGTTCGAGGTGCCGGCCGGCGGGCAGGTCGACATCCCGACCGACGAGGGCGGCTACACCCGGCTCGTGATCTCCGAGAACGGTCAGTACGTCGGCGAGTACCCGCTCTACAACCCGCACCTGCACACCTACTGCGAGGTGCGCCCCGCACCCGAGGACCCGCGCCTGAGCTGCGGCATCATCGCCTGAGCCACGGACGGCGCATCCCGGGAGGAGGGGACCCGGGGAGCGCCGGCCGGCCACCGGGCCGGGTGCCGGTGGGGGATCGGCACCCGGCCCGCATGATGTGGCACGACACCGTCCGGAGGGGGGACAACGGTGATCGAGTACCGGATCGACCGGCGTTCCGGGGTGGCCGCGTACGTGCAGATCGTCCAGCAGACGAAAGAAGCCCTGCTGCTGGGGACGCTGCAGGCCGGGGACCGGCTGCCGACGGCCCGCGAGGTCGTCGAGGCCACCGCGATCAACCCGAACACCGTGCTCAAGGCCTACCGCGAGCTGGAGCGGGACGGGCTGGTGGAGGCGAAACGCGGGGTCGGGACGTTCATCCGGCCCGACGCCGCCGTCGCCGGGCCCGCCGCGGGCTCGCCGCTGCGGGCCGAGATCGAGGACTGGGCCGCCCGCGCCGTCGCGGCCGGGCTGAGCCGCGAGGAGGCCGACGCGCTCACGCGGGCCGCCCTCGCGCGGCACTACGACCGAGGAGAGGCATGACCACCGCAGCGACGCACGCGGTGCGCACCACCGGGCTCGGCCGCCGGCACGGCGGGACCCGGGCGCTGCGCGACTGCTCACTGACCGTCGAGCCCGGCTCCGTGCTCGCGCTGACCGGCGCACCCGGTGCGGGCAAGTCGACGCTGCTCGGGCTGCTGGCCGGGCTCGACCGGCCGACCGAGGGCACCGCCGAGGTGCTCGGCGGGCCGGTGCCCACCGGCGGGCCGCACCCGGCCGTCGGGTACCTCGACCAGTCCCGGCCGCTGCCCGCGGGGTTCACCGTCGGCGAGACGCTGCGGCTGGGCCGGGCGCTCAACCCCGGCCGGTGGGACGACGACCGCGCCGCCCAGCTGGCCGGCGCGCTGCCGCACGGAGGCCGGGTCTCGACGCTGTCGGGCGGGCAGCGGGCGATGCTCGCGCTCGCCCTGGTGCTCGGGAGCGGCCCGGACCTGCTGCTGCTCGACGAACCGCTGGCCGGGCTAGATCCACTGACCCGGCGCCGGGTGCTGGCCGCCGTCACCGCGCACGTCGCGGACACCGGTGCCGCCGCGGTGCTCGCCTCGCACGAGGTCGAGGACCTGCAGGACAGCTGCGACCGGGTGGTGTTCCTCGACCGCGGCCACGTGCTGCTCGACGCCGACACCGACGACCTGCTCACCGAGCACCGGCTGCTCGACGGCCCGGCGGAGGACTCCGTGTGGTCGGCCGAGCACACCGTCGTCGAGCGGCGGGTGCACGGCCGCAACCAGACCGTCCTGGTGCGGGGCGGGCCGACCGGCGCGACGCCGGGCTGGCGGACCAGCGCGCCGGGACTGCTCGAGGTGATCACGGCCTACCTGCGCACCACCGAGAACCGGGAGGAGAACCGATGACCTGGGTGATCTGGCGCAGCCACCGCACCGCGCTGCTCACGACCGTCGTCCTCGCCGTCGCCGCGTGCCTGGTGACGGGCGCGCTCGCCGCGGCCGGGAGGCTCGAGGACCCGGTGGGGCTGGACGGCATCCTGATGGCCGACGCCTCCCAGATGCTGGCCGTGCTCACGACGCTCGCCCCCGCGCTGGCCGGCGCGTTCGTCGGGGCACCGCTGCTCGCCGGGGACCTGGAACGCGGCACCCACGTACTGCTGCTGAGCCAGGGGATGTCCCGGCGCCGCTGGGCGGCGACGTCGCTCGCGCTCGTGGGCGGGATCGCCCTGCTCGCCGTCACGGCGGTGACCGCGGTGCTGCAGCCGCTGCGGGGGCCGGACCAGTGGTACGCGCTGGAGACGTACTCCGCGACCGGGCTGCTGCCCCTGGCCCGCACGCTGTCCGCGATCGCGCTCGGTGCCCTGGTCGGGCTGCTGGTGCGGCGGGTCCTGGCGGCGTCGGTGCTCACGCTGGCCGTGGTCGTCGGGACCGAGGTGGCGCTGGCCGCGCTGCGGAACGTGCTCGTCCCGCCGGTGCTGCGGACCGGCCCGCTGCCCTACGGCGGTTCGGTGAACGCCGACCGGGACCAGATGCTGGACGGGGGCTACACCCTGACCGGCGGCGGCCTGCGCCCGCTGGGGGCGAACTGCATGCAGGACGACATCGGCTGCCTGAACGCCGCCGGCATCGACGGCAACTGGGTCCTGGTCCGCCCGCTCGAGCTGCGCTGGCCGATGCACTGGGTGGAGGTGGCCCTGCACGTCCTCCTGGCCGGCGCCGCCCTGGCCGTCCTCCTCCGGCGCCTGGCCCGCCCCCTCGGCCGCGCCTGACCCCTCCGCCCCTCTGCCACTCATGGAGCTTCGGCCCGGTACGACGAGGCTGAAGCTCCATGAGTGCAACGTGCGGGGGGCCGGCGCGGGCGGGGCCGGGTTCCCGTGCGGCCCCGGATCACTCCTGTGGCAGCAGGACGATCTTGCCCGCGGTGTGGCCCCGCTCCAGCTCCGTGTAGGCGTCGCGGACCCCGTCCAGCGGGTGGGTGCCGGCGATCGGGACCTCCAGCGCGCCGTCGGCGGCCAGGTCGCCGAGCGCGGCCAGGTCCTCGCGGCCCGCGGCGTCGGCGGTGCCGCTGGTGCGCACGCCGTGCTTCTCCGCCGCCGCGAAGTCGATGATCGTGGTGATCCGGTCCGGCCGGATCCCGAGATCCACGGCCAGGTCGACGTAGCCGTCGCCGGCGAGGTCCACCCACCCGTGCACCGACGACGGCAGCGCGGCCCGCAGGTTCTCCGCCGTCTCGCGCGGGGACGACCCGTAGGCGACCGGGGTCACCGCCATCTCGCGCAGTCTGCGGTGGTTGCGCTGCGAGGCCACGCCGACGACCTCGACGCCGCGCAGCGTGAGCAGCTGCGTCGCGATCTGCCCGACGCCACCGGCCGCCCCCGAGACGACGACGGTCTCCCCCGGCTCCGGATCGACCGCTCCGACCGCCGCGGCGGCAGCGGCACCGGCGGTGTACAGCGCACCGGCGGTGACCGCGTCCAGACCGGCGGGCCGGTGCAGCACCTGCTCGGCCGGGACGTCGACGTGGGTGGCCTGCGCGGCCCGCTCGTCGGTCCAGCCGAAGACGTCCTCGCCCGGCTCGACCGCCGTGACACCGTCGCCGACCGCGACGACGACACCCGACCAGTCGCTGCCCTGACCGCTCGGGAACTCCAGCGGCCAGCTGTCCGCGAACGCCCCCGCACGCAACGCGGCCTCACCGGGGTTGATGCCGGCGGCACGCACCTCGACCAGTACCCGTCCCGGGGCCGGGTCGTCGTACCCGACGTCGGTCACGTACAGCTCGCCGACGTCGCCGTGACGGTCGAACCGGACCGCGCGGCCGTTGCGTGTACTCATGCCACCGGGTTTCCCGTTGCGGGCCCGGCCGTCACCACGGATCGGCGATGAGTCCCCTCACACCGGCCGCAGCCGCTCGACCATGGCGGCGACCTCCAGCAGGAACCGGTCGGCGCCGTGCCGGGCGACGAGCTGCACGCCCACCGGCAGCCCGCCGGGTGTCCGGCCGAACGGCACCGAGATCGCCGGGCACCCGGTCACCGTGATCAGGTACGCCGACCGCATCCAGTCCAGGTAGGACTCCATCGGCCGGCCGTCGATCTCGGCCGGGAACTCCTGCTCCACCGGGAACGGCGGCACCTGGGAGACCGGCAGGACGAGCACGTCGTGGTCGGCGAAGAACACCCGGGCGGCCTGCGCGAGCGCGGTGCGCTGCTGGTGGGCCCGGGCGACGTCGGCACCGGTCAGCGTCTCCCCGGCCCGGATGTTCGCGGCCAGCGAGGGCTTCAGCTCGTCCGGGTGCGCGGCGAGCAGCTCGCCGAACGCGGCCTGGAAGTGCCAGGCCCGCAGGGTGCGGAAGCACTCGTCGGCGCCGGTGAGGTCGGGGACGTCCGACCCGACCTCGGCCCCGGCGTCCGACAGCGCCGACGCCACCGCACCGACGACCGCGGCCACATCGGGATCGACGGCGAACGCGCCGCCCAGGTCGGCCGACACCGCCACCCGCAGCCCGGCCGGCGCGACCGGCCGCACCGGGTCCGCGAAGCCCGCCCCGGGGTCCCCGAGCGCGTGCGGCGTGCGCGGGTCCGGGCCGGCGAGCACCGACAGCAGCAGGGCGAGGTCGTCGACGGTGCGGGCCATCGGTCCCCCGGTCGAGGTGGTCTCCCACAGGTTCGTCGCCGGCCAGGACGGCACCCGTCCCAGCGACGGCCGCAGGCCCACCACCCCGCAGAACGACGCCGGGTTGCGCAGCGAGCCGCCCATGTCCGACCCGTCGGCCAGCGGCACCATGCCGGACGCCAGCGCGCACGCCGCCCCGCCGGACGACCCGCCCGCCGAGCGTCCTGGGTCGTGCGGGTTGCGCGTGGTGCCGAAGACCCGGTTGAACGTGTGCGAGCCGGCCGCGAACTCCGGCACGTTCGTCTTGCCCAGCGGCACCACACCGGCCCGGCGGATGCGCTCCACGATCAGGTCGTCGGTGTCCGGGACGTGCTCGGCGAACAGCCGCGAGCCGTAGGTGGTCCGCCAGCCCGCGGCCGCGTGGGTGTCCTTGAACGCGAACGGCAGCCCGTGCAGCGGGCCCACCGCGGCCCCGGACGCCAGCCGCTCGTCGGCCGCCGTCGCGGCGGTGCGGGCCCGCTCCGGGTCCAGCGAGACGATCGCGTTGAGCTCCGGGTTGCGCCGGGCGATCCGGTCCAGGTGCAGCTCCAGCAGCTCCCGCGCGGAGATCTCCCGCGCGCGCAGTGCGGCGGCCTGGGCGCGGGCGCCGGAGTCGGCGGTGACGGTCATGCACGCTCCTTGACGAGGTTCGCCGACGGGTGACGACGACCCGCCGTCCGGTCGTCGTACCCCGGGAGCACCGCCCCGCGCCACACCTGGCCGGGGAACGGCGCAGCGAATCCGGTTGTGCACTATTGACGAGCACCGCTTCCGGACGGCACCGTTGTTGTGACCGCAGTCACTGTGCAGGCCACGACGGAGTGGAGCAGCGCATGTCCGAGCCGCAGTCCCTCTACGACCGCCTCGGCGGGACCTACGGCATCGCGGGGGCGGTCGACATCCTCGTCGACCGGTTGTTCGCCAACGTCGCGGTGAACGCGAACGCCGGCGTCCACGCCCACCACGGCGACCCCGCGAACGCGCCCGGCTACAAGTTCCTGGTCACGGCGTGGTCGGTGCAGGCGGCGGGCGGGCCGCAGTGCTATCCCGGCCTGGACATGACGCGGGCCCACGAGACCCTGCAGATCACCGACGACCAGTTCGACGCGGTGGCCATGGAGATCGCGGCCACGCTCAACTTCTGCGGCGTCCCGGCACCCGAGCACACCGAGTTCATGGAGATCATCGAGAGCTACCGGCCGCAGGTCGTCACGCAGCGGGCGGCCTGAGCGGGAGGTTCGCCGGTGCGCGGGGTGCCGGCGAACCCGCTCAGCGCAGGACCTCGACGACGCTCTCGCCCCCGACCGCGCCGCCGACCAGGAGCAGCAGCACCGCGAACCCGCGGCCGAGTGCCGCCGAGGACAACCGGTCGGCCACCAGCTTGCCGAGCAGCGCCGCACCGACGGCGACCCCGACGAACGGGCCGAGCACCGCCCAGTCCACCGTCAGGTCCCCCACCCGGGCACCCAGCGACGACGCCGCGTTGAACGTCAGGACCAGCAACGAGGTCGCGATCGCGGCGGGCATGCTCATCCCGAGCACGATCACCAGCGCGGGGACCACCAGGAAACCGCCACCGACGCCGAGGAACCCGGTCAGCACGCCGACCACCGCCGCCGAGCCGGTCACCCGGACGGCCTGCGCGGCCCGGCCGCGGCGGGCGGCCACGGCGGCACCACGGCCACCGGCCACGGGCTCGGCGGACCCGGCGGCCGCATCGAGCCCCGCGGATCCGTCGGGTCCGGCGGATCCGTCCGGGCCGGCGGTCCCGGCGGGCGCCGGCTCCGCGGACCCGCGGACCAGCAGGAGCACCGCGACCCCGATCGTCAGGACCGCGAACGACAGCAGCAACGCCGGCTGCGGCACCGTCCGGTTCAGCAGCGTCCCGGCCCAGGCCGCCGGCACCCCGACGGCACCGAACGCGAGCCCGGTCCCCCAGGCGATCCGGCCGTCCCGCAGCCTGCTGAGCACCCCGACCGCGGACACCACGCCGACGATCACGATGCTGCCGGTCGTCGCGGCGCGGGCGTCCTGGCCCAGCAGGTAGACCAGCGCGGGCACGGACAGCACCCCGCCACCGCCACCGAGCGCGCCGATCACCAGACCGACCACGAGGCCGAGCAGGCCCGCCAGCATCCCGATCACCGGCGCGGGTCCGTCCGGTCCGGGGTCCCGCGCAGCTCCAGCTGGTAGCCCTCGCGCGCCGCGAAGTCCGCCCGCAGGACGAACCGGTCCCCGCGCACGAGCGTGTGCCGCCACTCCACCGGCCGCCCCTTCGCCGTGCCGAGCCGGCGGATCGAGAACGCCGCGGCCGAGGGGCTGCCGCCGAGCAGCCGGTGCTCCGCCGGGGTGGGCAGGATCGGCGCGACCGTCTCCTCACCGCCGGTGAGCACGACACCGCACCGCTCGGCGTAGCAGCGGTACAGGCCACCGGTGGAGAAGTCGATCTCCAGCAGCGGGGACGCGAGCTCGTACGGCAGCCAGACCCGGTCCAGTGCCAGCGGCTCCCCGTCGGCGAGGCGCAGCCGTTCCAGGTACACCAGCGGGGTCGACTCCTCCCGGCCGAGCCGGGCGGCGATGACGCCGTCGGCCCGGACGTCGAGGGCCCGCACCACACTGCGCTGGTCCAGGCCGAGCGCGCGGACCGACTCGTGCAGGCTGTAGAGCGCGCCCAGCTTCTGAGCGATCTCGACCGGCTCGGCCTGCCGGGAGGGGCGCCCGCGGGTGCCGACCACCCGGCCCTCCTCGCGGAGCACCTTCACGGCCTGGCGCACGGTGTGCCGGCTGACCCCGTACTCCTCGACGAGCGCGTGCTCCCCGGGGAACCCACCGGTGAAGGCGTCGGCGTCGAGCCGGCGGCGGAGGTCGTCGAGCAGCTGCTCCCAGAGCAGGCGGCCCGGACGGCGGTGCAGCTCCGCCGGACCGTGCGCGACCTCCATGCCGCCTAATGTACGTACATTCGCCGCGGCCGGGCAAGATCCCGGACCGGACCGGGTGGATCAGCGGGTCAGAAGGGCACGTGCGCGGCGTTCGCGGCCCGCACCGCGTCCGCGACCCGGCCGAGCAGGCCGCGGCGCGGACGGTCGCCGTCACCGGCGCCGGAGGTGTCCGGCGGGGACGGTGGCAGGGACCCACCGGCCGCCGGGCGGGCGGCGGGAACGGGTTCGACGGGGCGCGGGTTCGCGCACTGGGGCACTACGGGACTCACGGCGGATCGGCTCCGGAGCGTCGCGGGCAGGACGGACGTCGGACGCGGACCGGGAAAGGGGTCCGCTCAGCGACCCGGGCGACAGCGGCGATCATCCACCGACAGCTGGTCCACGGCGATCAGGCACACGACGAACGTGCGAGGAGCCGGAGAGCTGACGGGGGACACGTCGTCCACTGCACCACGACCGGCCCGGCGGCGCAACGGCCACCGGGGTACGTGGCCGCTCCCACACTGGTTACCGGAGAGTAGGTTCTCGGTTAGGCTGCCCCGGTCCGCTGTCGCCGTCCGGGGAGCGCCGATGAAGACCTTCACCGACCGCACTGCCGCGATCACCGGAGCCGGATCCGGCATCGGCCGAGCGCTCGCACTGCGCCTGGCCGGCGACGGCTGCCACCTGGCGCTCGCCGACCGCGACGCCGCCGGGCTCGCGCAGACCGCCGCGCTCGCCGGCCCGCAGGTCCGGGTGACCACGACCGAGCTCGACGTGGCCGACGAGAAGGCCGTGTCCGGCTGGGCCGACCAGGTCGTCGCCGACCACGGCTCGGTGCACCTCGTCGTCAACAACGCCGGCGTCGCGCTGTCCGGGACCGTGGAGGCGCTGTCGCTCGACGACTACCGCTGGATCATGGACATCAACTTCTGGGGCGTGGTCTACGGGACCAAGGCGTTCCTGCCGCACCTGCGCGCGGCCGGTGCCGGGCACGTCGTGAACCTGTCCAGCATCTTCGGGGTCGCGGCCCAGCCGCTGATGAGCGGCTACAACGCGAGCAAGTACGCGGTCCGCGGCTTCACCGAGTCTCTGCGCCAGGACCTCGAGCTCACCCGGTCACCGGTGTCGGCGACCTGCGTGCACCCGGGCGGCATCAAGACCAACATCGCGCGGGCCGCACGGGTCCACGAGAGCGTCGCCGCGGCCACCGGGAAGCCGGCCGACGCCGCGACCGCCGAGTTCGAGCGGCTGCTCAGCACCACCCCGGACGCGGCCGCCCGCACCATCCTCGACGGCGTGCGCCGCAACCGGCGCCGGGTCCTCATCGGCCCGGACGCCTGGGCCATCGACTCCATGGTGCGCCTGCTCCCGACGGCCTACCAGCGGATCGTGACCGGCGCGGTGCGCTCCCGCCGCTGAGCCGGGCCCGCGATTAGGGTCGGCCGGCCGGGTGATCCCCGGCCCGACCCCGAGGAGTCCCACGATGAGTCCCGACCCGCGTCCGGTCACCGCGTTCGGCCCCGACTTCCCGTTCCCCTACGACGACTGGCTGGCCCATCCCGCCGGGCTCGGCCGGATCCCGGCCCATCGGCACGGCAGCGAGGTGGCGATCGTCGGCGCCGGCATCGCCGGGCTCGTCGCCGCCTACGAGCTGCTGCGGATGGGGCTGCGCCCGGTCGTCTACGAGTCCTCGCACCTCGGGGGCCGGCTGCGGTCCCAGCCGTTCGAGGGCACCGACGGCGTCGTCGCCGAGCTCGGCGGGATGCGCTTCCCGCGCTCGTCCACGGCCTTCCACCACTACGTCGACCTGCTGGGCCTGCGCACCGCGCCGTTCCCGAACCCGCTCACCCCGGCGGCCGGCAGCACCGTGATCGACCTGCAGGGGACGACCTACTACGGCCGGACGCTCGCGGACCTGCCGCCGTTCTTCACCGAGGTCGCGGACGCCTGGAACGCCGCGCTGGAGGAGCGGGCCGCGTTCGGGACGCTGCAGGAGGCGATCCGCGACCGGGACTCCGCGACCGTCAAGCGCCTGTGGGACGAGCTGGTCCCGCAGTGGGACGACCGGACGTTCTACGACTTCGTGTCCACCTCGACCGCGTTCTCCGGGCTGAGCTACGCCCACCGCGAGGCGTTCGGCCAGGTGGGCTTCGGTACCGGCGGGTGGGACTCGGACTTCCCGAACTCGATGCTGGAGATCCTGCGCGTGGTGACGACGGCGTGCGACGAGGACCAGCTGCTCGTCGTCGGCGGGGTGGAGCAGCTCCCACAGGGACTCTGGCGGCGGGCCCCGCAGGACGCGGTGCACTGGCCGGCCGGGACCAGCCTGTCGTCGCTGCACGGCGGCGGGACCCGCCCCGGCGTCGCCCGGATCCACCGGACGGGGCCGGACACGATCCGGATCACCGACGTGCTCGGCGGCGTCCGGGACTTCCCCGCCGTGCTCACCACCTGCCAGAGCTGGCTGCTCTCGACCCAGATCGAGACCGACGAGTCGCTGTTCGCCCAGGACCTGTGGATGGCCCTGGACCGCACCCGCTACATGCAGTCGACCAAGACGTTCGTGATGGTGGACCGGCCGTTCTGGCGCGACGTCGACCCGGCGACCGGCCGCGAGGTCATGAGCACGACGCTCACCGACCGTCTCACCCGCAGCACCTACCTGTTCGACGACGGCCCGGACCGCCCCGGCGTCATCTGCCTGTCCTACTCGTGGATGAGCGACTCGCTCAAGATGCTGCCGTACCCGGTGACCCAGCGGGTCGAGCTGGCGCTGCGGGCCCTGCGGAAGATCTATCCCGACGTGGACATCGCGTCGCACGTGATCGGCGACCCGATCACCGTGACCTGGGAGTCCGACCCGCACAGCCTGGGCGCCTTCAAGGGCGCGCTGCCCGGTCACTACCGCTACAACCGGCGGATGTACTGCCACTTCGTGCAGGACGACCTGCCCCCCGCCGAGCGAGGCATCTTCATGGCCGGTGACGACGTGTCCTGGACCCCGGCCTGGGCCGAGGGCGCGGTGCAGACGGCGCTGAACGCGGTCTGGGGGATCGTGCACCACCTCGGCGGGACGTGTGCGCCGGACAATCCCGGGCCCGGCGACCGGTTCGACGAGCTGGCACCGCTCGCCCTGCCCGACTAGCCGACGAGGCCCACGACGATCCCGACCGCCGCCAGCACGCAGCCGGCGACGCTCACCACGATCGAGAGTTGCAGCCACCAGTCGGCCGGGGCGGCCGGCCGGGCGTTCGCCTCGACCGCCTCGGACAGCTCCGCGATCGCCTCCCGCCGCCGGCGCACCCGGGCGGCGGCCAGGTAACCGGACGCGTCACCGGTGGCCGCGCGGAACTGACGACGCAGGTCGACGTGACCGTTCACCACTGCCGTGCTGCTGGTCATCGCTACGCTCCCGCCGTCGTCGGAGGCCTTCAGGATAGCCGGACACCATCTCCACGGCGAGACCACGGGACGCACCGTCCACCCGGTACTGTCCCCCGGTCGAGCAGCGGGGGAGATCGAGTGGCGGAGCGACGACGGCGCTGGATCCCCCCTGCCGCGTGGTGGAACCTGCCCCTGCCCGCGATCGCCTCGTCCGGCGCGTGGATCACCCAGGTCTACTTCAGCGAGGACCTGTCCCCGACGACGCAGTTCTCCCTGGTCACGGTCGGGGTGCTCGCCTCGGCGCTGACCGTGCTGCTGCCCGCGCTGGAGATCCGGCGCGAGCGCGGCCGGATCGCCGCCGCCGAGCAGGTCGCGGCCGCGCAGATCACCGCGTACAAGGTCACCACCAACGACATCCTCATCCCGCTGTCGCTGGCCGTCACCGACGTCGTCACGGCGACGACGGCCACCGGCCGCCGGGAGGGCCGCCAGTCGCTGCGCCAGATGACGGTCGGGTTCGCCGCCGAGTACGTCGGCCCGGACCGCAGCCGGTCCTGCTTCTACGACCTCGACGACGACCCGGCCACCGGGCGCCGGACCCTGCGGCTGCGCGCCTGGCACGGTCGCAGCCGCAAGCCGCGCGAGCGGTTCGACCCGGCCGACCCGTCGGACGCCCAGGTGTTCGCCCTGGTCGACAGCCTGGACTCGATGCTGGTCACCGACGTCGGGCAGGTGCACCAGCTCGGCTGGACCGACGTCTCGGAGTACCGGACGTTCATCGCCGTCGCCGTCGCGGCCCGGGACGTCCCGCTCGGCCTGCTCACCGTGGACTCGCTGCAGGCCGGCGACCTCGGTGACGAGGACCTGGACCTCGTCCGGTTGTTCGCGCAGGTACTGGCGATCGGGCTGGTGGCCCGCTGAGCGGTGGAGGTGAACGCCCCGCCGGGGGTGACCCGCCGGCCCCGAACGACGAAAGCCGCCCCCCGGACTCCGGAGAGCGGCCTGTGCCGGTACGAGTGCGCCCGAAGGGATTCGAACCCCTAACCTTCTGATCCGTAGTTGGCGCGCCCGCACCCGCAGGGCTGGATTTGCAGGTACGAGAGTGCTCCCCGGGTGACGGGGCGAGCATCAGCGGCATTAGAGGTCGTTGCAGAAGTCCGGGAGCGGGTGCTGGGGGTGCGAGGAGCGGTGGGAGCATCGCAGCATGGCGAGGCCTCGGGTGACGACGAAGACGAAGATCTTCCGGATCGAGATCGTGTTGGTCGATGTCGAGCCGACCGTGCGACGGGTGGTCGAGGTTCCGGGTGAGGCCAGCCTCGCGGTCCTGCACGAGGTCGTGCAGGACGCGATGGGCTGGACCAACTCCCACCTGCACGAATTCGAGATCGACGGTGTCCGCTACGGGCTGCCTGATCCGGATTGGGACACCGGCACGCTCGACGAGGCCAAGACGAAGTTGTTCCGGGTGCTGGCTGCCGGTGATGACGCCGGCTACGTCTACGACTTCGGCGACAACTGGCACCACGTTTTGGTCGTCGACGCGGTCACCATCCCAGAGCCTGGGGTGCGGTACCCACGCTGTGTCGAGGGTCAGGGTGCGTGTCCGCCCGAGGATGTGGGCGGGGTGTTCGGCTACTCGGAGTTCGTCGACGCGCTCGCCGATCCCGATCATGCTGAGCACGCCGAGCGGGTCGAGTGGTGGGGCTCGGACCGGTTCGACCCACACCACTTCGACCTCGTCGCCACCGACCGAGCGCTGGAGCGTTTGGCCGGGGCGAGCGCGACGGCGCGGTCCTGATCCACCGCGAGGGGTCGTTCAGGGCAGACGGCGCAAACAGATCAACGCGCACGCCAGTTTCAGCAAGGCCTCGATGCTGGTGCGGGAGCGTTCGTAGCGCAGCCCGAGCCGCCGGAACGACAGCAGCCAGGCCATCGTGCGCTCCACGACCCACCGGACCCGGCCGAGCCGGGAGGAGTCTTCGACTCCGCGGCGAGCGATCCGCACCCCGATCCCGCGCCCGGTCAGGTAGCGGCGACACCGTGGATAGTCGTAGCCCTTGTCGGCGTGCAGCTTGCCGGGACGCCGCCGCGGGCGTCCGGCCTGGCCGCGCCGTTCGCGGACGCCGGGGTTGGTGTCGAGCAGCTCGGCCAGTATCCGGCTGTCGTGGGTGTTCGCGCCGGTCACGACCGCGTGCAGCGGCAGGCCGTTGCGGTCGCATAACACGTGGTACTTCGACCCGGCCTTCCCACGATCGGTCGGCGAGGGCCCCGTCTGTTCGCCGCGACGCTTGGCGCGCACGCTGACCGAGTCCACCGCAGCTCGCGACCAGTCCAGAACCCCGGCCTGGCCGAGCCGATCGAGCACTACTCGGTGCAGCTCATCCCAGACCCCCGCCCGCTGCCAGTCGCGTAGCCGTCGCCAGCAGGTGGTCCCTGATCCACAGCCCAACTCGGGCGGCAGGTCGTTCCAGCCGATCCCCGTGGTCAGCACGAACACGATCCCCGCCAGCGCGGCCCGGTCCGGTACTGGTGGCCGGCCGGTCCGCGCGCCTCGCCGACGTGGCCGAGGACGGGGAAGCAGCGGCTCAATCAGCTCCCACAGCTCGTCGGTGACCAGTCGTTCGACCGTCGATGCCCTTGCCATCAACTCTGAGCATCACCCGACCAGGTCCATCTACATAGGACCAACACGCCCCGACTTCTGCAACGACCTCTTAGAGCTGTGCAGTTCGTGGACCGGGTCGTGGACCAGGCCCGCCGCGAGCCGTGCTGGGCCTCGCAAGCCACAGCGATAGCAGCCGTAAGCCACCCCGGAACCTAACCCGGGGCTTTCATCGCGGTTCGCCGAGCGGGGCGTGTCAGAAGGCTGGAGGGTGCCACTGACCAGCAAGGATGGGGATTGCTGAGGTCCCGTATCCGCGCGAATCAGGAGCACCCTCCAGGTGAAGAAGGCTATCGGGTTCTACTCGTGCCCGGACATCGACACGGCCGCGACAGCGGTGGTGTCGCATGCCGGGACGAGGCTGCTGACCGAGACCATCGGCAAGGTCGGGCTCGACCACGCTCTGTCGCAGGCGTTGGAACCGTGGCGGCCGCGGTTGGCGGTGCACGACCCGGCGAAGGTCCTGCTCGATCTCGCGTTGACGCTGGCCGCCGGCGGGGACTGCCTGTCCGACATCGCGCTGTTGCGTGCGGAGCCCGCTCTGTTCGGTCCGGTGGCCTCAGACCCGACGGTCTCCCGCACGGTAGATCGCCTCGCCGCCGACTCGACCGCGGTGTTGGCGGCGATCGATGCCGCCCGCGCCACGGCCCGGGCGAAGGTGTGGGCGCTGGCCGGTTCCGCCGCTCCCGACCACCAGACGGACGCGGCGAACCCGCTGGTCATCGACGTGGATGCCACCCTGATCACCGCCCACTCGGACAAGCAGGGCGCCGCACCGACGTTCAAGAAGGGCTTCGGGCACCATCCGTTGTGGGCGTTCTGCGACCACGGCGCGGCCGGGACCGGTGAGCCTCTCGCGGCGCTGCTACGCCCCGGGAACGCCGGGTCGAACACCGCCACCGACCACGTCACCGTCATCCGGGCGGCGCTGCGCCAGCTCCCCGACCACCGCCCGGGCAACCGTCCCGGCCGCAAAGTTCTGATCCGGGTCGACGGCGCAGGTGCCTCGCATGAGCTCCTCGACTGGCTGGCCGGGCAGCGTCTGTCCTATTCAGTCGGCTTCGGGCTGTCCCAGGCTCTGGTCGACCAGCTCGCCGCGCTCCCGGCCACGGACTGGCAGACCGCGCTCGATGCCGACCGCGAGCCCCGTCCCGGAGCCTGGGTCATCGAGGCGACCGGCCTGATGAACTTGACCTCCTGGCCGAAAGGGATGCGGGTGATCGTCCGCCGCGAGCGCCCGCACCCCGGCGCGCAGCTACGGATCACCGACCCGGACGGGTTGCGCTACACCGCATTCGCCACCAACACACACCCCGGTGGAGCGGGCCGCCAACTCGCCGACCTCGAGCTACGACACCGCCGCCGGGCCCGCGCCGAGGACCGCATCCGGGCGGCGAAGGACACCGGGCTGACCAACCTGCCCTTGCACGAGCTCGACCAGAACCGGATCTGGCAGGCCGTTGTCGCGCTCGCCTGCGAGATCACCGCCTGGGCGCAGATGCTCGCCTACACCGACCACCCGGCGCGGCGCTGGGAACCGAAACGACTCCGGCTGCGGCTGTTCTCCCAGCCCGCACAGCGAGCCCGGCACGCCCGCCGAACCGTCCTGCACCTGCCCGCCCACGCACCCTGAGCCAGGCTGCTCTGCGAAGGCCTCGCCCGGCTGCGCGCACTCGCCGTCCCCGGCTGAGCCCGACCCCGCCGTCACGACGACCCAGGACCCCGACCGGACCAGTGGAAACCGGCGCCCACCCGAGCGACCTCGGCTGAACTGTCACACCCGCCAGGCAGAATCAGCGCCACCACACCGACGAGCACCGGTGTCGATCAAGCCGGGACTGCCCGACGAAAGATCCGGGCTAGGGCGTGTCTCCCAGATAGGCGGACCGGGGTGCGCGATGCTTGATCGGTGCCGCGTACCGCTGTCCTGACTGATGCCCAGTGGGCCCGTCTGGCGCCGCTGTTGCCCTCCTCCGAGGGTCGTCGCGGGCGCCCGTTCCGCGATGACCGCCGGGTGCTCGAGGGGATCATCTACCGGTATCGGTGCGGGCTTCCCTGGCGCGACGTCCCAGCCGAGTTCGGGCCGTGGCAGACGTTGTGGAAGCGGCACCGCCGCTACAGCGGCGACGGCACCTGGGACCACATCCTGGCTGCTCTTCTGGTCGAGGCCGACGCCGCCGAGGTGCTCGGGTGGGCGGTCAGCGTGGACTCCACGATCATCCGTGCCCACCAGCACGCCGCGACCCTCAAGCGCGACACAGGGGGCCGGATCGAACTACACGAATCTGCTCGCCGAACCAGCAGATCACGCGCTGGGACGGTCCCGCGGAGGGCTGTCGACGAAGATCCACCAGCTCGTTGACGGGCACGGCCGCCCGCTGGTGGTCCTCCTCGGCCCCGGCCAGGGCGGCGACTCGCCAATGTTTCCGCACCTGATGGCGCGCCTGAGCATCGCCCGACCGGGCCCGGGACGACCCCGGACCCGGCCCGAACGCGTGCGCGCGGACAAGGCCTACTCCTCACGCGCGATCCGCCGGCACCTGCGCGAGCGCCGGATCATCGCTGTCATTCCGGAGCCCTCTGACCAGCAGGGACACCGCAAACGACGCGGCTCACGCGGTGGCCGACCGCCCGCATTCGATCCGGTCGACTACCGAAACCGCAACGTCGTCGAGTGCGGGTTCTGCCACGTCAAGCAGTGGCGCGGGCTGGCCACCCGTTACGACAAGCTCGCCCTGACCTTCCGCGGCGGCGCCGTCCTGAAGGCGATCGTCACCTGGCTCCGCGCATTGGGAGACACACCCTAGGGGCGTCGGAGACGAGCCGCAGGGCGTCGGGGCCCGGTTCGACGACCGGCGGGCGGCCAGCAATCCTGTAGTTTTGTGAGGTCGAGCGGAGACAGGCTCGGTGCCGGGCCCCGTCCTCGATCAGGGCCGAGCTCTACGGGGTGCTGGGGTCAGTCGCAGTGTGGAACCGGCGACGGCGTCCACGGCCTGACGGGTGTAGGCCAGGGCGAAGGCCTCGCCTCGCTCCCAGAGCCTGAGCTGGTCGGCGTAGTGCACCGAGCGCGGATCCCCGGACTGTCCGGGCGAGTTGAGGACGCGGGTCGTGTCCCACTCTCCCACATCGACCGCGATGCGGAAGCTGCTCCCCATCACAGCGTTGAAGCCCGGGTCGTGCCCGGCCAGCCCGACCGTGTCCCCGCTGCCCGCCCGTGCCACCGACGGCAGGTGACGCCACCGCTCCGGGGCGTCGCGGACATGGGTGAACACCGCGTGGTGCAGCTCGGTGCGGTGCAGGTCGCCCCACGTCTGCCCGGCCGGGTCGCCGTCGAGCAGGATGGCGAGCTCGTCCAGGGCGGCGCCGAGGGTGGTGTCGACTCCCTCGGCGACCAGTGTGGCGTCCGCCGTGTCGGCGAGGTCAAACAGCTGCACCATCCGCAGGTCCGGACGTAGGTCGGAGAACAGCGTGTCGGCCCGCAGCAGCCGCTGCCTCGCCGCCGCGGACCGCTCCGGGTCGGTCCCGAGCCGGTCCAGTGCGTGATCGACCAGCCAGGGCCGCAGGTGCCTGCGGACCCAGACCTGGAACACGAGGGCCGGCCGCGAGTCCGCCGACTCCGTCCCGTCCCAGTCTTGCAACGCCGCCCAGTCCGCTGCGTGGCGCATCCCGGCGGTGTCGAGCGGGCGCAGCCGGTCGAGCAGTCGCCGTCCGTGGAGGTTGAGCGCGTCGCCCTGCATCGCCATGCTGGTCCCGACGTCGACCCGGTCGTCGTCGTCGAGCCAGCCGGAGAGCCGCTCGTGGCGGGCCGAGGAGTACCAGTCGGTGGTGATGACCGGTCCGGCGCCGCCGGTCTCGTGCCCGTCGGGCAGGTTCTCCTCGTTCGACGTGGAGATCCACCCGGCGTCGGGGTTGCGGACGCCGGGCAGTTCGTCGAGCTGGGCGAAACCGGCCCACTCGAAGCGGCCGTCGCCGGGGACTGGCACCGCACCGTCCCAGCCGGGCCGGTGCGGGACGAGCCCGCAGCCCTGCCAGCCGATGTCGCCCGCGGTGTCGGCGAAGACCTGGTTCACCCCGGGTGCGCCCCAGCGGCGCAGCGCCCGCCGGAACGCGTCCACGTTCTCGGCGTCCTGGTACTCCAGGCTGGACAGGTAGGGCGCCATGCCCGGTTCCAGCCACGCCGCTCGTATGGCGACCGCGGTGCGCGTCGCCGGGTCGAGGTGCACGACCGGGCCGTGCCGGCTGTAGGTCAGGCGCAGGATCCGGTCGCCGGCGTCGGCGACGGCGGTGGTCTCCTCGACTTCCGTGAACGACTCCCAGTCCCCGCGGTGGCGGTAGCGGGTGTCGTCGGTGGGGTGCAGCTCGTAGACGTAGAGGTCCTCGTGGTCGACGGGCCAGATCGTGAGCCCGAACGCGACCCGGCCGTTGTGCCCGATCGAGACGCCGGGCAGGTTCGGCTCACCGGCCCCGATGACGCTCATGCCCGGCGCCTCGAGATGGGTGAGGTAGCGCAGCGACGGGACGGTGACCGCGCGGTGCGGGTCGTTCGCGAGCACCGGCCGGCCGGTGGCCGTGCGCTGCCCGGACACCACCCAGTTGTTGCTGCCCGCGGGCGCGGTCTCCGGCGGGGCGGCGGTCGCGGACACCGTGGCGCCCGCCGGTCTGCTCAGGTCGGCCGGGGCGAAGGCCAGGCGGTACACTTCCAGCACCTGGTCGGTGAGATGTTCCAGCGCTGCGGCGTCGGGGACCACGAGGTCGGTGTGCGGTTCACGCACCGACCGGAGCTCCTCCGCCGCGGCGCCGAGGTCGCGCACGGTCAGGGCCCGTGCGAGCTCCTGCTCGGCGTTGTAGAGCAGGCCGTGGGTGCGGATGCGCACGACGTCTTCAGCGGCCCAGCGCGCCGGTCGGTGTCCCAGTGCGAGGAACTCCGGCGGGAGCCGGTGGTCGGGGTCGACCATCGCCCAGTCGACGTAGGCGTTGACCCCGGTCACGAACGCGGTCACGACGTCGCGGGTCGCCGTGCCGTAGGCCAGCCACTCCGTGCGCATGTCACCGCGATAGAGGAACAGCCGGGTCGCCCGGTCCTGGTCCAGGAACGCCTCGCCGAAGACCTCGGCTAGGCGGCCGAGGCCGCGCCGGCGCCACATGTCGATCTGGAACAGCCGATCGCGGGCGGCCTGGAAGCCCTGGGCCAGGTAGGCGTCGTGCCGGGAGCCGGCATAGATGTGCGGGACGCCCCAACGATCGAGCACGATCTCGACCTCCCCGTCGAGCCCGGGCAGCGCCACGGAGCCCGACGGGGACGGGGCCCCCGGTGCGGACGGGAGCGGGGACATGCTCAGCGGCGACACCTCACGCCCACCCGGAGTCGGCCGGGGCGGGCTCGACCCCGCGTGCGTCGGGCAGCACGAACTTCGCCTCGTCGGTGTCGTCGTCGACCCAGGCGCGGGCGATCTCCTCGATGGTGGCGAACCAGACGCCCTCGTGTCCGCTGATGTGCTCGACGAGACGCTCGTACCACATCATGTGGTGCGCCTGGCCGATGACCTGCGGGTGGACGCAGGTGGCGTAGACTGGGTTGGTCTCGTTGCGGTAGGCGTAGTCGAAGATGTCGCGCCACCGCTCGAAGATCGTGTTCGAGTCCTGCATACCGGCCTGCGGACCGGTGTAGGCCAGCGGCGGGAAGTCGTCGAGGTACCAGTTGACGGGGATCTCGAGGACCTTGCTGGCACGGCCGGCGACGTTGCCCTTCTCCCAGCGGACCTGCCAGCGCTGGGGGTGGTAGGGGTGGAAGTCGCGGCCCATGAGGCTGGTGTCGTAGATGAGCCCGGCCTCCTCGATGATGTCGAGGGTGGAGTCGCTGTAGTCCCAGTAGGGCGAGCGGTACCCGACCGGCCGGATACCGAGCACCTTATCGAAGGTGCGGAACGCGAGGTCGACCAGCCGGCGTTCGGTGTCGGCGGAGATCATGGTCGGGTTCTCATGGTAGTAGCCGTGGTGGCCGAACTCGTGGCCGTCGTCGAGGATCTTCTTGCACCACTCGGGGAAGGTGTCGATCGTGTGCCCCGGGGTGAACCAGGTGGTGCGCACGCCGTAGCGCTCGTAGAGCGACAGCAGGCGGGGCACCCCGACCTCGGCGCCGAACTCGCCGCGCGACATCGACGCGGGAGTCGGCCGGTTGAACGCCCCGAGCCACAGGCACTGGGAGTCAAAGTCGGTGCCCAGATTGACGGCGATCTTCTTTCCCGGGGGCAGTTGCAGGTGTCCCATGAGGTCTCCTTCGTCCTCGCGGTCGGGCGACCGCAGTTCCGGCGCGGCGCCGGTCCGGTCGCGACGCTAGGAACCGCGTGGTCAACCGCCATCGTCAGAAGTACGTACCGTCGTCGGATGCGCATGCATGCGGCATGCTCGGGCCAGGACACGAGGTGCACCGGTGGGGCAGCCGGCGCCGGAGGAGGTGGGCGATGACGCCGCCGCAGGTCACCGACCGGCGTCCGGTCTGGTCCGGTGCCGCCTTCACCGTGCAGGTCCGAGCAGACGGGCGGCTGGGCCTGAGCGACCGCGGCCGGCACGAGGACGTGCCCGAACCGCTGCGCCGCCTCGCTGTCGCGTTGGGGCGCGCCGGGCTGGAGCAGTGCCGGTTTCACTGGCGGGCACCGTTCTCGGGGCGGTTCTGCCGGGTATCACTGCTCGCGCGGACCGACCTCGGGTTCGACCACGTCGAGCTGAGCGGTGACCCGGTCGACGGGCTTCCCGCGGGGCTGTCGCCACGGGAGCTGGAGGTACTCACGATGCTGCTGTCCGGCCCGTCGAACGCCGAGATCTCCGCGGATCTGGGTATCACCGCGCGCACCGCCGCCACGCACGTCACACACCTGATGCAGAAGCTGAAAGCCCCGACCCGGACGGCTGCAGCCACCCACGCACTGGACACAGGGCTGTTGTGCGTGCCGCTGCCGGGGTCACCACAGCGGTACGCGGGGCTGTCGGTCGGCCGGCTCGTGGAGTGCGCGGACCCCGCCGCCGGGCCGCAGGCGCCCGCCCGTGGGACGCGTACCCCGCAGGTTCCGCGACCGCGTCGCGAACTCGTCGTCGGCGCCGCGCTGCCGTTGACCGGCACCGGCAGTGACGACGGCCGGGAGATGGTGAACGGGCTGCGCCTGGCGATCGAGGAGATCAACGCCGCGGGCGGGGTCCGCGGGCGGCGGGTCACGGCCCGGGTGCACGACGTCGAGGTGACCCGGGCGGCGTCGATCCGCACCGCGTTCGACTCGCTGCTGGTCGATGGTGTCGACGTGCTCACCTCCGGCTACCTGGCCGGGCAGGAGATCGGCCACGAGCTGGCCGCGGCGGCCGGTGTGCCCTACCTGCACGCGGCGACCAGCGGGGCGATGGAGCGCATGGTGCGCGACGACCCGGCCCGGTTCGGCCGGATCTTCCAGGTGTGCGCCAGCGACACCGAGTACGCACCGCGCTTCGTGTCGTTGCTGACCTCGCTGCGCGAGCGCGGCCGGTGGCGCCATAGCGCCGACCGGCTCGCGATCGTGGTGCGGGACTGGCACGGTGTGGACTTCGGCATCGATCGGGCCCGCGAGGTCGCCGAGCGCCAGGGCTGGTCGCTCGACGTCGTCCCCGTGGTCGGAAGCGGCTGGGCCCGCGCGACGGCCGCCGCGGTGCGCGAACCGGCCGCCGCGGTGATGATCGGCAGCTTCTTCGTCGACGACACCGTTCAGGCCGTCGCGACGCTGCGCGATCTGGGTGCCACTGCACTTCCCTACGCCATCTACGCCCCCTCGGTGCCGGCGTTCCGCCACCGGCTCGGGTCACTGGCCGAGGGCGTCGTGTGGGCCACGACCACCGGCACCTACTCCGACCGGACCGGACGCGCGTTCGCACGCCGCTACACCGAGCGGTTCGGGATCGTCCCTGGTCGCTCGCACGCCGGTCTGGCCTACGACCGGACCTGGCGCATCGTGCGAGCGTGGGACGTCTGCGGCGATATCACCGATGCCGACGGTGTCGCCGCCCATCTGCGCGCCGAGCCGTACCGGGGGGTGAACGGCACCTACAACTTCGACACTCCGGGCCAGGTCGCTCTCGGCGTCGGGGACCACGGCGACCCGTCGCTCGCCCAGCCGCAGTTGATCTACCAGATCCAGGACGGCCGACAGATGATCATCCGCGGCGGCCCGTTTCGTACCGCGGAGTTCCGTGCGCCCGCCCACCTGACGGCGAGTGCATGACCCGAGGCTCGCGGACCTGCACGATCCCGACGCACCTCGATGCCCACGTGCAGCGCGAGCCGACCGAGCCCGTCGTCCAGCGAGATTCCGGCCACTGAGCCCTTTTCAACCTGCCGTTCCGGCAGCTCATGGGCCTGGTTGTGTGGGTGCAGACGCCGAGCTGGCGAGCCGGTGACCTGTGCAGCTGTGGTCAGAGCAGTTGCGCTGCAACCTTCGCGATCTCCTGACGCAGAAGCTCGCTGGTCAGGTTGGCAAAGGCTCACTGACCCGACGCCGCCACAGCGGCCCCGGGTGAAGTCCCTCCGATCAGCCGCCTGTCACCAACGTGCCTGGGCATCACAGCTACCTACCCGGAGTCGAGCACCCGTCCGACCGAGGTCGGGGGCCTGTTGTGGAATCGACGCCCGGCCGACGGCTCGTCCAACGACGGGCGTACCACGATGCGGGGAACACCGTCCCCGGGCACGGTCCACGGTCGCCTCTGAGAGCGTGTTTGAGAAGGGTCGGCGTGTCTGCGCTGGATGCGTCCGGGTGTGGTCCATCGTGGAGGAGTGGCTCGGCGTAGGCGGCGGTACCCCTCGGACACCAGCGATGAGCAGTGGGCGTTGATCGAGCCGCTGCTGCCAGCGGCGGGGGCGGGAGGCCGGCCGGAGAAGCACGCGCGCCGTGATGTGGTGGATGCGATCCTCTACGTCGTGCGCGCCGGGTGCGCGTGGCGGGCTCTACCAGTGGATTTCCCGCCGTGGCAGACGGTGTACTGGTACTTCAACCGGTGGGAGCAGCAGAGGGTCACCGAGCAGATCCTCCCGATCGTGCGCCGTCAGCTACGCGCTGATGAGGGCCGCGACCCCGAACCCAGCGCGGGGATCATCGACTCGCAGTCGGTGAGGGGCGCTGACACGGTCGGGCGGGACACCCGCGGCTACGACGCCGGGAAGAAGATCAACGGTCGGAAGCGGTTCATCGTGACCGACACCCTCGGCCTGCTGCTGACCACGATGGTGTGCTCGGCGTCGGTGCAGGACCGCGATGGCGCCAAGTCGATCCTGCTCGACCTCTACCTGCGCACGAGGGTGCGGTTCGTCTACGCCGACGCCGGGTTCGCCGGGCGCCTGCTGGACTGGGCGACCACGATCCTGCACACCAGCGTCGAGATCGTGCGCAAACCGCCTGAGCAGCGCGGATTCGCCGTCCTCCCGCGGCGGTGGGTGGTCGAGCGGACCCTGGCCTGGGTCACCGCACACCGCCGCCTGGCCCGCGACTACGAACGCCACCCCGCAGTGTCCGAGGCCATGATCCGCTGGGCGGCGATCAACACCATCACCCGCCGCATCGCCCGTGGCGAACCCGCCCGACGCCAGCAGAAGTACGTAGTCACACCCTCAACATGATCTTCTCAAACACTCTCTGAGCCACGGATCGACCAACAGCGACTGTTCTGCGGCCCGGCGAAGGGCGCCGATCGCTTCGGCCTACAGCACGAAGCCCGCGGGGAACGGATCCGAGGGGTCGAGCATGTGCTGCGCGGTGCCGGTGATCCAGGCGCGTCCGGTGAATGTGGGCAGCACCGCGGTCCGCCCGCCGACTTCGGTGCTACCGACGAGACGCCCGGTGAACGACGTGCCGATTATCGACTCGTTGACGATGTCGGTGTGCAGGTCCAATGCACCTCTGGCGTGCAGCTGGGCCATCCGCGCGCTTGTGCCGGTCCCGCCCGGCGATCGGTCCACCCAGCCGGGGTGGATTGCCAGCGCGTGCCGCGAGTGGTGTGCGGTGGAGCCGGGTGCGGCGAGGTAGACGTGATGGCAGCCGGAGATCTCGGGCTGCTCGGGGTGTTGTGGGCGCGCCTGCTCGTTGATCGCCGACATGATCGACAGGCTGGCGTCGACCATCTGCTGTGTGGCCTTGCGTTCGAATGGCAGGCCGAGCGCATCGAGTTCGACGATTGCGTAGAAGTTGCCGCCGTAGGCGATGTCGACCTCGATCGGCCCGACGCCCTCGATGTCGATGCGCTGGTCGAGGACGTGGGAGTAGGAGGCGACGTTTTCGATCGTCACTCCCTCCGCCCGCCCGTCGCGGACCCGGACCTCGGCTACCACCAAGCCGACCGGTGAGTCGAGGCGCACCGTGGTGATCGGCTCGGTCACGGGGACCATGCCAGTCTCCACCAGGACGGTCGCGGTCGCGATCGTGCCGGCCCCACACATCGGCAGGGCCCCGGTGACCTCAATGAAGAGCACACCCCAGTCGGCGTCGGGGCGGGTCGGTGGCTGCAAGATGGCTCCGGACATCGATCCGTGTCCCCGCGGTTCGCACATGAGGAAAGTACGCAGGTCGTCGGAGTTCTCGATGAACCATCGGCGCCGCTCGGCCATGGTCGCCCCTGGGAAGACCCCGACTCCCCCGGTCACGACACGCACCGCTAGGCCCTCGGCGTGCGACTCGACAGTGAGGTGTTCTCAGTAGTGGTGGTCCCCCCCCCGAGACCGCTGATCGTCGCGCTCGTCGATCAGGTGCGGGCTGCTGGTCATGTCGTCGCCGCAGGCCCACTGGTGCCGCAGAACGCCGAGTTACCGGCCGGTTCGCTGGCCGCCGGGGTTCCGACGACGGTGCGCCGAACGGTCGCACCGGACGAGCGCGACCACACCGCGGACAACGCGGCCGACTACCGCGGGCTCGCCGGTCTGCACCGCACCGCGGGCCACACCCGCGTTTACCCCCTGTGGGATTGCCGGTGGATGTCGGTGGCTGGTGAGACTGTGGTCTCGTGGGTGTACCGGTGGAGCAGATCGAGCGGATCCCAGCGGGCAATCTGCGGGTGCCCCGCGCGGAGTTCGCCGCGGTCTGGGCCGCGGCGCAGTGCCGCACCCGGGAGCAGGGCGAACGCGGCATCCAGGACTGGTACGCCGCCGGGGTGGTGACGACGTGCCGGTGGCTGGCCGGGGCGTCGCACCGTACGTCGTGGGGGCTGGTGCAGCCTGCGGCGGCGCCGGTCACCCAGTCCCGAGAGACGGCCTACGAGGAGCTGATCGAGGCCGAGTGCCTGGCGGTCGAGCTGGTCTCGCTGCGTCAGCCGGATCTGGTCGCGGATCGTCCGGGGTGGCGGGAGGGGATCCGGGCGACGTTGTGGTGGGCCTGGCGGGGTGAGGGGCCTCCGCCCCTGGACGTGCCCCGCCAGGCCGGCACAGGCTGATCTTCTCCGGCTACCAGCCGTTGCTGTACTCGTCGACCGGCGCGTCCGCGACGTCGTTCTCGACCGCGGCCGCCTGGTCGTCGGTGTGCCAGCGGTTGAGTTCCTCGGCGCGGGCAAGGTCGTCGCCGGTGTCGCGGTAGCGGATCTCGTCCAGGACCCGGCCGGCGTGGTCGAGGTGCCCCGTCGTCTCGGCGGCGTCGGGCACGCGGACGACGTCCTCGCGACCAGGGCGGGGCTCGCGCTCGACCTGCTCGCGGACGTCGTCCCACCCGATCCCCGCCGCAGCGTCCTCCCGGACCTGGCCCGCGTCGTCGAGGTCGTCGTCCACGGCGAGGTCGGCCTCGGTGATCTCCCGGTGGGCGTCCTCCTCGGCCATGGCGGCGTCGTGGGCGGTCTTCCATTCGGCGGCGGTGACCTGCTGGTCGGGGTTGTCGTCGGCGTCGCGGGCGGACAGCTCGGCCTTGGACAGTTCGGCCTGGACCCGGGTCTGGGCGGTGTGGGCGAGCCAGGTGGCGCGGGCGTCGTCGATCTGCTGGAGCTGTGCGGCGCGGGCGTCGAGCACGGCGGCCAGAGCGGTGGCCTGGGTGGCTTGGTCGAGGATCCGTTGCCGTTGGGCGGGGTCGGTGATCGCGTCGGCTTCGGCGCGGCGCAGGGCTGCGGTCTGCTGGTGGGTGGCGGCGGTCTGGCGGGTTCCGGCGAGTTCGTTCGCGACGTAGCGGGGTGCGGCGGCGAGTTCGCGTTCGTAGGCGCGGACGCGGGCGCGGAGCTGGCCGTTGGACAGCTCCAGGTGTTCGCGGTCGATCTCGGGGCGGCCGAGGGTCCGCCAGGCTGCGCGGTAGGCGGCGAACTCCTCGACCTGCCCGGGCTTGGGCGCCGGCCCGAGAATGTCACCGTCGTCGTTGGTGTGGCCGCGCATCTCGCGGTAGGCGGCGACTCGGCCGACCGCGGCGCACCACTCGTCGCGCTGGTCGGCCTCGGCCGGGCAGTTCCCGAACGCCGTGGTGGCCCAGGCGGGGGGCTCGGTGGCGGCGTCGCGGCCGAGGGCCGCGGCGCGGGTGGCGGCGGCGCGGGCCAGGGCGGTGAGGTAGTCGCTCCACTCGGTGTTGGCGGTGCGGGGTGTCCACTGCGTCCAGGTGTCGCCGACGGGGTCGAAGCGGTGGGTGTCGCGGATGCGGGAGTAGAGCACGTTGGTGAGGTTGCGGGAGCCGGTGAGCGGCCCGCGGTCGACCGCGTCGCCGAGGACTGTCTGGGGGTCGAGGCCGGCCAGCTCGGCGCGGCGCAGCACGCGGGTCAGGGAGGCGGCGCCGTCCTCGGCGGCGATCCGGGCCCGCTGCTCTCCGGTGAGGCGGCCACCCGCGACGAGTTGGTCGAGGTGGTCGCGGGTGCGTTCGGTCGCGGCGAGGTGGGCGGCGTCGGCGAGCAGCTCGGCGGCGGTGCGGGTGCTGGCGGCGTGCTCGGCGGACTCGGTCGCGACCGCCAGAGCGGAGCGCGACTGCGTGATCTCGGCGGTGTCGAGGATGGCGGCGAGCGTGGCGACGGGGTCGCGGTGCAGTTCGTGGCGGTGGGTGCCGTCGGCGGGGTCGTCGGGGGCGGTGCGGGTGGTGACGTGCGCGGTGTTGGTCGCGCGGCCGCGGGACATGCCAACGTAGAGGGCTGGAGCGCCGGTGTTCGGGGTGATCACCGAATGGGTGGTGTCGACGGTGGCGCCCTGGGCGGCGTGGACGGTGGTGGCGTAGCCGAGGGCCAGGTCCTCGGTGACGTAGAAGGCGGGCAGCACGAGCCGCTGCCCACCCGTCCCCTCGACCGTCCTGCCGGAAGCGGGGTCGGTGAGGGCGGTGGTGTCGGTGGTGACCTCGATCGAGCCGTCGTCGCGGACGGCGGTGACGCGGTAGGTCTCGCGGTTGATCGGTCCGCGGCGGTTGCCGTGCAGCCCGGCGAGGTGCCAGGCGTTGCGGCGGGCCTGGACCAGGTCCCCGACTCCGGCGACGACACCTTGACGGCCCAACCAGACGCCGTTCTCGGTGACGCGTCCGAGTCGGACCAGCTCGGTGCGCAGGGCCGCCGAGAGGCGGGCGGCCTGGTCGTTGGTGTCGACCAGCAGCAGCGAGTGCTGTCCGTCGAGGGTGTCGGCCAACCATCCGCGTGCGGCGGAGGCTTCGGCGTCGTCGCGGGTGCCGGAGTCGAGGATGCGGCCGTGCTGGTGGTAGGTGCGCAGCACGCTCTCGTCCCCGGCGCGCAGCCGCAGAGAGGCGTCGCGTTCCCATGCGGAGGTGAAGCGGCGGGCGTCGGCCAGTTCGTAGGACGATCCGGCGGTGGCGAGCAGGTCCATCGCCCCGCCCGCGCCGATGGCGGCGAGCTGGCGGTGGTCCCCGACCAGCAGCAGCTTCGCCCCGACGCGGTCGGCGTGGGTGTGGATCGTGGCGAGGGCGGCGGTGTCGGTCATCGCGGACTCGTCGACCACCAGCAGGTCCCCCTCACGCAGCCGCCACGCCTCGTCCTCGCTCCGGGATGCGCCGGGGCCCTGGAGGCGGTCCTGGGTGGCGAGCCAGGCGGCGACGTTGCGCGCGGTCAGCCCCTCGCCGGTGAGGACCTCGGTCGCCATCTGGCTCGTCGCCAGCCCGAACACCCGACCGGCCCGCGACGGCTGTCCCGGGTCGTGGTCGTTCAGGGTGGGGTCGGTCCAGGCCCGGGCGAGGGTGCCGACGACGAAGGACTTCCCGGTCCCGGCCGGGCCGACGAGGGTCTCGACCCGGGCGCCGGAAGTGAGGATCCCGCGCACGGCGGCGGCCTGGTCGGCGCCCAGCTCGACGCCCTCGGCCCGCAGCCGCTCCAGGAACCGGCCGGCCGCCGGGCGCGACAACGCGGCGCCGTCGCGTGAGGTGGTCGCGGCGAGCAGGAACCGCTCGGTGTGGACCTGCTCCGGCGTCGCATACAGCGCCCCACCCGGGGCCTGATAGGCGGACTGGCCGTTCGCCAGGCGCAGCCCGTCGGGCAGCACCTCGGTGGCGGGCTTGGCGGTCTCCATCGTCACCGCGTGCTCCAGTGCGGCGTCGGTGAGCTGATCCAACAGGGCTGCGACCTCGGCCCCGTCGGAGACGCCGAGGTAGTCGGGCAGGGCGGCGTTGACCGCCCGGGTGAGGTCGGCGGTCGTCCAGAACGTCTTGCGGTTCCGGACGTCCTCCAGCGCGAGTTCGATCACCGCCTGCGGGGTGAACGCCATCGGCTCCACACCCTCGCGGCGGGCGGCGAGGACGGCGTCGGCGATCCCGGCCAGCCCGCCCTCGATGTCCGCGCGCAGCCGCAGGTCGATCCGCGACAGCATGTCGTCACGGTCCTCCCCGTGGTGGGACTTCGCGGCACGGGTGACCAGGGTCGCCTGCTGGGTCAGCCGCTCGTACTCATAGCCGTTCGGGGCGCGCCCATAGCGGGCCTCGAACGCCTCCACCAGCTCCGCCGCCTTCGCGGTCACCGCGTGACGGCGGGTGGAGATCAGCGACATCGCCTGCGCCGGGATCCCGACCACCTCGCGGGCCTTCCCGTCCGGGCGCATCGCCAGCAGCACCCCGATCGTCTCGATCAGCCGCTCCTCGGTCGTGCGCTCCCCCACCGCCGCCGCACCCGGGCGCCACCGGTGGACCGCCCGCGAATCCAGCGTCCGCCAGGTCCCGTCCGGGCACTCGACCCGGTTCAGGATCGTGTTGTGGATGTGCAGCTGCGGGTCCCGGTCCCGGGAGTCGTGCTGGAAGAACGACGCCACGGTGAACGCGTGCGCGTCCACCCACCGCCCCGCCGCGCCGCCGTGGTGCCCGACCCGCGAATAGCCGGCCTTGTCCTCCAGGTAGGCCAGCGCAGCGTTGTTACCCGCCCAGATCGCGTCCTCCACCGCCTGCCGGAACTCCCCCCACGCGTTGGCGGTGGCCTCGTCCCCGGCCTGGCGGGCGGCGACCTCGCGGGCCTCGAACGCCGTGTGCAGCAGCGTCACCGACTTCTGCACGCTGAACGTGGCGTCCAGGAACGCGACGTTGTGCCGGGCCGCCTTGCCCGCTTCGGTCCGGAGCTCGGCGCGGCGTTCCGCCGCCGCGTCCGGCTGCCGTTCCAACGCCGCCGCGTACAGGTCGTCCTCGGACAGGTACTTGCGTCCGGTGTGTCCCAGCGTCGGGACGCTGTCCCACCGGGACGGATCCCGGAACCCTGCGTCCCGCGGGTCGAGGAACCGCTCGTAGAGGGCTCGCATGTCCTGGGCGTCGACCAGCCCGGCCAGGCCCAGGCGCTCAGCCCCCGCCCCCCACCAGCGCCCTGGCGGCTCCCCGTCGGCGACCGCGCCGGTGTAGTAGTTCTCCCGCCCGGTCGCGACCTCCTTCAACAGGTACTCCGGGCTGTAGCCGTTGACGACCTTCAGCACCCCGACCACCCCGAAACGATCATGAAACCGACAGCGTGAAGATCAACTCGGTGGGTGGGGTTCGCTGTCCGGCCGGAGGCCGGACAGCACCAGCAGATCGTGATGCCAAGGTGTGCTGCCTTTGATCTTGGGGTGCTTTTGCTCTGTTCGGTGTAGTCGCTCTCGGTTCTGGTGTTCTGCTCGGTCGCGGTGGTGCTGGTGCTGGTCTCGTGGCTGGTCGTGCTGCTCGGGCTCATCGGGTGGTCCTGTTCTGGGGCTCGTCGGGGACGAGGTGCAGGGCGTTCGAGGTCTGCGGTGGGGTGTCGCGGAGTTGCTGGAGTGCTCGGGCGGCGGTGCCTCGGCCGACGTGGGCGAGGTCTTCCAGCTCCCGGACGGTGGGGAGGGCGCCGTGGTGCTGGCGGTGGGTGAGGGCGGTGGTGCGGGCGCGCTCCTGCGCGCCCGCACCCGACCCGCCCGTCCCACCGGCCGTCGACGGCGCGGGCCGGTCCGGGCGGACGGCCGGGCGCGGGGCCGGGTGGGACACCGGCCGCGGCGGGCCCGGGATGACCGGACCGTCCAGCGCAGGTGGGACACCCGACCCGCGTCCCACCGTGTCCGGGCGTTCCATCGCTGTCCGGCCGGACGCTGGGACGGTGATGGTCGCCGGAACCGGCGGCCGTGCCGGGCCGTCGGGCTCGGGCCGGACCCGGCTGTTCGCGGGCTCGTCGGTGGGCGTCTCGGCCAGGAGGTAGAGCAGGTGCGCGACGACCGCGGCGGCGATCGCGGGCCACGCCCCGACCCCAAACCGCAGTCCGGCGCTAACCTCCAGCTCCCCGCCGGCGGTGACCGTGTCCGAGGCGAGGTAGACCGCCTGCGCCAGCCCCGACAGACCGGCCGAGACGACCACCACGCTCCAGGCGTAGCGAGCCGCCGACCCCGACAACCGCGCCGTGGCCGCGTAGGCGACCAGGGCGAGGCCGTCGGTGATCAGCGGTTAGATCCACGCCACCCCGACCGGCACCCGGGCGGCCACGGCGACCTCGAACAGGCCGTGCGCCGTGGCGACCGCGGCGCCTATGGCGACGGCGAGGCCCGGGAGCCACACCGCGGCCCGGCCCCACCGCCCCGCACCGCTACTGCCGCTGCTGGTGGTGGTCATCCGAGCGCACCCCCAATCGGGCTCGCGGCTGGGGCGGGCTCGGGTGGGGCCTGGTCGCGGTGCTGCGCCCACCACCCGGTGATCGCGGGCGTGTGCTCCAGCCCGGGCACCGGCACCGGCGCCCCGCCCGGGGCCGACCAGCCGGGGCGGGTCTGGTGGGCCTCGATCGAGCACGACCCCGCGCTCTTGCGGATCCGGGCGGTCACGCCGGGGCGCTGGCGGTCGTGCCAGTCCCCCGCCGCGGCGACCGAGGCGTCGGGGCCCTGGTAGGCGGCGAGCCAGGCGTGCATCAACCAGAGGAGTTCCTCGACGACGTCGGGGTGCCACAGCCAGCACTCCGGCAGGACCGACGCCCCGTCGGGGTAGCGCAGGAACACCGCGCCGAGCCATGCGGTCAGCTCGTCGACCAGCCTGGCGACCTCGCCGGGGTCGGTGGGAGCGAGCAGCCACGACGGCGCCGGCGGCTTGGCCTTCCTGCCGATGACGCTCTTCAACGTGTCCGCGGTTCGTACTGCCATCTCGTCGAGCCGGTCCACCCGGGCGGTGAGCGGGTCCAGGCCGTCGACCCGGCGGCGCAGCACGTCGACCTCCCGGGCCAGACCGGCCACGACGACCTCGGCCCCGGCACCCTCGGGGGTCTGCGGGGGTGGGGGCATCACCGCTCCCACCCCGCCCCGTCCACGTCCGCCGCGGGGGCCCGCCCCTCGGGCGGCTCGTCGGCTGCCTCGGCGTAGTCGACTGCGTCGGCCTGGGTCTGACGGACCAGCTCGCAGACCCGTGCCATCTCGTCCTCGGTCAGCGGCCGGACCCCACCCTCGACCGCGTGGTCGGGGGTGAACCACAGCCCGCCCGCGAACGAGCCGGGGCCCTCGTCGAGCACCCGGTCCCGGTCACTGCGCTCGTCGGTGCCCACCTCCGCACACGGGTGGCCATCCTCGGGGGTGTTCACGCGGTCCTCCTCGTCGTTGTCCTGGTGCTCGGTGGTGGCGGGTCCGTGGTCGGGGCGCCGGTCGGTGCGGTGATCGAGCGCGGCGGCCTCGGCCGTCGCTTCGACGGCCAGGACGCGGGCGTCGTGCGCTGCGGTGGCCTCGCGGTGCGACCGCTCCCGCCCTTCACGGGCGACGGTCACCAGTCGGGGTTGCGGATCACAGGCAGTGGTGTTGGTCAGCTCGTCGAGGCCGACCTGGTGGGCGCGGTAGCCCCACATCTCCACGTCGGAGTGCAGCCCGGCCAGCCGGGCCCGCTCGGTGATCGCCGACGTCCCACGCGCCTGACGAATCGCCGCGATCGTGGTGGCGTCGGCCCGGGCGCGGGCGGCAGCGACAGTCTCGCCGTGGGTGAAGTCGACCCAGCCGAAGCGGGCGCGGGCGTCGTCGAGATCGAACTCGTCAAGCCGCCACCCCGACGACGGCCGACCGTGCACACCGGTGGCGTCGCGCAGGTAGGAGGCGATGACCTGCTCAGCGTCGGCCCGCCCGCCCGGCAGCTCGGCCGCGAAGCGATCGACCGCCTGGGCCGGGGTCCACAGCTCGTAGCGGTCGCTCATCGCTGCCACCGCCCGTCACCGTCGACCGGCCGGGCCGGGCCCGCCGCCCCGCCGGGACCGTCTCCCGGTGTCGGCTCATGCAGCGCGGTCGCCTCGACCGCCTGGTCGACGTTGTCGCCGCCACCGCGGATCGCGCGCAGCTCGCCGAACATCCGGTTCGACGACCGCACCCGCTCCAACGCCTCCCCGAACCGGATAGGCCACCGCGCCGCGAGCACGACCAGAGCTCGTTCGAGCTGGGCATCGAGCCACACCCGGACCACCTCGTTGCGCCGGTGACGACGGGACTCGGCCTCGACCCGGCGCATCAGCCGCGCCCGACGCCGGACGTCCGGGCGCTTCCAGGCCATGCGGGCCCGGCCGATCACCGGGGCGATCCCGCGCCGGATGACCACGACCCGCCCGGCGGGCAGGTTCGCGATCTGCGCCGGGGCGAGCACCGGCACCTTCCGCACCGACCTCGACGCGACCCGGCCGTGCTCGTCGGTCGTCGACACGCGCTCGTCGCGCTCGCCCGCGAGGGTCGACCAGAACTCCAGGTCCGCCTTGTCCCGCGTCCCACCGAAGATCATCACCGCGGCGGTGTTGTTCAGGATCGTCGCCGCCTTGTGCTCACCCCAGCGGGCCAGGAGCTGGGCGCGGGACTGGAACGCGCACAGGATCGTCACTCCCCGACCGCCCATGTCCGCGGTCCAGGACTCCAGCGGGACCGGGCTGATCAGGGCGGCCTCGTCGAGGAACAGCCCAAGCGGCGGGTCCAGCCGCCCCTTCGGCTGGCCTGCGGCGAGTCGTCGGGCCTCGCGGGCGATGTGGCCCGTGAGGGCGCAGACCAGGGGTGCGGTCTGGGCTTCTTCGGCGCCGAGCAGGAACACCGTCGCCCGCTCGTCGAGGAGGCGGGCGACGTCGAACCCTGCGCCGGGCTCGGCCGCCGCGGCCGCGGCGGGGTGGGTGAGCCAGCCGAGGGCGGGCATCACCGAGGAGGTGATCGAGGAGCGGGTGCGTTCGTTGGTGGTGATGAACTGCATGGCGTCCTGTTCGAACGCGGTCACCCCGGAGCGGCGCAGCAGCGCGGGGACCTCGCGGCCGGCGGCGTCGGGGTCGGCGACCCACCCGAGCACATCGGCCATCCGCCGACCGCCGAGAGCGGCGGCGTGCAACAGCGCGGCCAGCACGCGGCGGGCCTGACCGTCCCAGAACTCCCGATCCCCACCACTGCCAGAGGCGACGGCGGCGAGCATGTCCGTCGCCCGCTCGGTCGCAGTCACCGGATCCGAGCAGCCGGTCAGCGGATCGAACGTTATCGTGCTGGCCCGTGCCCCGAGGCCGGCCGGGTTGAACACGAACACCTCACCCCGGTCCTGACGGCGCAGCGGCGCGCAGAGGTCGAGCAGGTCGGTGCGGGTGGAGGTGACCAGGGCGGCGCCGGGGGCGTCGAGGACGCGCCCGGCGAGCCAGCCTGTCTTGCCGGTGCGGGGGCCGCCGACGACGATCACGACGTCCTCGACCAGCGCCCACACCCGCAACGCCCCGGTCCGGCACAGCTCCACCGCGGCCTCGGTGGTCGCGAGGCGCCACCTCTGGAGCCGGGGCAGCCCGGCCAGCGACGGGCGGACGGTACCGATCCGGCGACGCACCGCGAGAGTCCCGGCATGCCGGACGATGTCCAACGACGACGCCACACCGACCTTGCGGCGCGAGCGCGACGCCCACCGCGACACCGTCGCCGACGAGCGAGCCCAGCGATGCCACACGATCACCACAGCCAGCCCGGCAACAGCGACCAGGGCGGGCCACGAGAGGGCGGTGACGATCGTCGCGGCCGGGAGCAGGGCGATCGCGGCGAGGCCGGCGGCCAGGCCGCGGGCCCCGCGGGACCAGGCCAGCAGGGCGCCCCCGGCGAACACGGCGAGGACGAGACTGGTGGAGCTGAACAGGATGCTCATCAGTCGTCCCACCCCGTCCGCTCGGCCCAGGCCGCGATGTCGGCCTGGTGCCGGGCGCAGGTGTCGGCGTGGCCGGTCTCGTTGTCGGTCGGGTGGGACTCGAACGGGCCGTCGTCGGTGACCTGCTCGCCGCAGGTCGTGCAGCGCCAGAACGCCGACGGCGTCCGGAACGACCGGATCCCGTCGCGCTCCGGGTCGGGGACCCGGCCGCAGACCAGCCAGTCGAACGCCGCCTCCCCCACCGGCACCTCGCCGGTCGGCAGGCTGAGGACCGCGCCGATCTCGTCCCACGACCGCCCGGCCGCGCGAGCGGAGCGGGCGTAGTCGTAGAGCTGAGCCTCCGCGACGCTGCGCATCAGCAGCGCGGCCCGGACACCGGCCAGCGGGTCGTCGAGCTTGCGGTCGGTGAACACCGTGAACCCGGGGATCGGGACCTCGGTCTCGGTCGTGCCGAACACCTCGACCGCGATCCGGCGGACCAGCTCCCGGATCCGACCGGCGGCCTGCCCGGACTCCGACACCCTGAACGGCTCGCTCATCACCGACCACCTCCGGCGGGGATCGCGAGGGCGGCGGCCCAGCGGTCGACGGTCCGGCGGGTGACGCCCAGGGCGCGGGCGATGTCTCCGCGGTCGGCCCCGGCGGTGAGCGCCGTGTGGCCGGCGGCGATGACCGGGGCTCGGTCGGTGCGCAGCGACGGGCCGGGCACCACGGCCGGGACTTCGGCGCGACCGGGACGGCGGGGCATCGCCTGGCGGGCGCGGCGGCGCTCGTCCTCGGTCAGCCCACCGGCGATCTCGTGCGGCTGCTCGACGATCGCCCACGCCCGGCACGCGTCCAGGACCGGGCACACTCGGCACACCGACAGCGCCCGCCGCTCCGCCGCCAGCAGGGCGGCACCGTCGATCGGGGTCGGGAAGAACAGCTCCGGGTCGACGTCGCGGCACGCCGCACCGGCACGCCAGTCCAGCTCCTCGCCCACGTTGGGCGTCGGGTCTACGGTGGACATCTCTCCTACCTCCTGTTGGTTGGTGAGAACGGCCCGGCGGTCGTGTTCCGCCAAGATCCCGTCGCCGGGCCGTCCCAACTGCTGCTTGCTGCTCGCTCCGATCACTGCGGCTGCCCCCGCTCCGGGGCCCGGGTCGGGGCCGCGAACAGCCCCGGCAGGCCGTCCTCGATTCGGCGCTGCTCGTGCCGGTCGGCCGCGGTGTCGCGGCCGGTGCGGGCGCCGGGGATCACGTCGGCCAGGTGCGCGAGCCGGACCGGCAGCGGCCGGTTGTCGAGCAGGCACACCGCGACCTGACGCGAGGGGCACTCCTGGCGGCGCAGTACCGGCCACCCGCACGCCGGGCACCGACCTGCGCCCGGCACGTAGTGCTCGACCACCACCTGCAACCGGTCCGTCCGCCCGGTCGGGCGCAGCAACCGCGGGTCCAGGTCCTCGGGGCCGGCGACCCGCTCGGGGACCGTCCACTCCGGTGAGGGGCGGGCGGTCACGCCGACCGCCCGCGGGTCTCGTCCAGGGCCGCGGTCGCTCCGGCGGCGGTGAGGCCGTAGCGCAGCGACGCCGCCTCGACCGGCTCCGGCACCCGCCCGAACCCGTCCGGGCACAGCACCGACCCGTCCAGGTGGGAGAACTCCGGGCAGCGGCCCGCGCGGGCGGACCAGCCCGATGGCGGGGCGTCGACCACCGGGCCGGTACAGCCCGGGCACACCAGGTCGGTCACGTCGACCAGGTCGACGGGGTCGTCGGCCAGGTCCACGACGGGCGGGCCGGGCAGGAAGATCGCGGTCATGCTGGCCTCCAGAAGGGGTGAGGAGGGTCGGCCGGTCCGGCCCACCGGTGGCGGCGTCCCGTCCGCCACCGCGCCGTCAGGCGCGCACTGCCTCCGAGGCTCGGACTCAAGGGCCGACCGAAGGTCGGTCGCGCAGCGACGCGCAGCGCCAGCGGAGCGCCCTTGAATCTGAGTGAGGCCGGGCCAAACTCGGGCCGGACGGCCCTCCGCCCCGCCGAAGGCGGGACCCTCCGGGCTCTCGGCCCGCCCGGCCGTGAGGGCGAGGTCTCCCGCTCCGGGCTCAGCGGCCGGGGTCACGACCCGGCCCCCGCGGACCCGGGGTCGGGCGTACCGTTCAGCGCGGGGGTGGCGGCCTGGTCGAACGCCGAGATGAACGTGCCGATCGCGTCCGGCAGACCGGCCCCGACCGGCGTGGCGATGAACAGCACCAACGCGACCAGGGAGAACGCCACCGCGCCGCCAGCCACCCGCGCCTTCGCGCAGATCACCGCACCGGCGACCATGAACAGGATCAGCACCCCGACGCTGCCCATCAGGACTCCCCGCCCACGATCGAGACGTCCGCGGCCGCGATCCGGGCGAGTGCGGTGACCTGGTCGTGCCGCCACTGCTCGGTCCAGGAGCCGAGGTCGATGCAGCGCCCGGTCGTGAGGATGTCGGCCACCAGACGCTCCAGGACCGCTCCGGGGACCACGTAGCGCCCACCGATCTTGAGTCCGGGAAAGGTCCCCCGCCGCAGGTGCCGGTACAGCGTCGACTCGTCGAGCCGGAGCATCGCCGCGGTCTCCGCCGCGGTGTAGAAGGCGGGCCTGCTCACCGTCGCGTCGGCGGCCGGAACCTCCGCCGTCGAGGTCTTCGTCGTATCCACTCGTGCCTCCCCTGTCGTGGCCTGCCAGCCGATCCAGCAGTGCCAATTTTACGCTCATATTGAGCGTAAATTGATAGTTGGTCAACACGGCTTCGCGCGTGAAGTGCGCGCGGTACCGCGCTCTCGCTACGCTCGCCGCACCTCGACAAGGCGGGAGCGCACGTGAATCAGGACTGGTCCGCGGTGTCGGACGCGATCAAGGTCCGCCTCGACGAGCGAGGCATGACGATGACCGATCTCGCGTCGAAGTCGGGGGTCTCGCTGACAACCGTCCGCGAGCTGGTGCACGTCCTGAACACCCGTCGCCGCCAGCCCAGGACGCTGGTCGCCCTCTCCGTGGCGCTCGGATGGCCTGCGGACCACCTCGGCACCGTGCTCCGCGGCGGCCGGACCGGCGAGGATCTCCGGCACGACGACTCCGTGGACGTTCGAGGGGAACTCCGAGACCTCCGACGCCGGGTCGAGGCCCTCGAACGCGCCGTCGACATGAAGTCCTGACTCGTTCATCCCGCTCACCTCCCGGAGCTGCCGCGTCGGTTGTCCTGACAGGAACCAGAGTGGATTTCCGGATTCACCCGCGACAGGGCGCAGTGGGGGCACACTCGGTCAGACGGCGCACTGATCCGGGGGGTGACCGGCGCGTGGCGAACGAGCGGCTGTCCTCGTTGCTGATCGAGGCGGGGTTCCTCGACCGTGCCGGGACGATCGGCCGGAAGCGGTTCGCCCGCGCCGTCAGCGAGTCACCAGCCGCGCGGGCCGCCGGCCGGAGCTACTCCCACACCTATGTGAGCCGGTGGATCGCCGGGACCGTTCCTCGTGACGACGCCACGCGGACGGCGATCGCGCAGGCGGTGGGCGCCGCACTCGGACGCACGGTCGCGCTCGACGAGCTCGGATTCCGCCGGCCGACGACGTCGGACCCGCAGGCAGGCCTCGCCTACCCCGGCTCGGCGGAGGACGGGGTCGTGGCGACCGCGCAGCTCCTCGACGCGGATCTCGCGAGCGCGCCCGTGGTGCTCGGGGCGCCGACGAACGTCGCGGCCTGGAACGAGGCGTCGGTCTCCTGGCTGGTGGGGTCACAGTCGCCGGTCGGCGATCGCGCGGAGGGTCCATCGCGCATCGGGCTGTCCGACGTTCAACGGCTCCGGACGATGCGCGAGACCTTCGACCGTCTGGACAGCACGTTCGGCGGCGCGCACGCCCGGAACTCACTGAGCCTTTCCCAGTAGTGGGGAGCGGCTGGCGGCGACACGCCGTGACGTGGAGGTGCTCAACGAGGGGGCGGGACCCCAGTAGAAGAGGTCGGTCCGCTCAAAGATCGACTCACCACCGAGGTCCCGCGTGCCCGATCCTGTCACCTACACCGCCGTGCTCCCGATCGGGGAGCCCACCGCGTCCATGTTGTCGCGGCTGTTGGCCGAGGAACGCCTCCGGCGCGGGACCCGGCGCGGGCGCCGCGCGCTGGACTGTGACCGCCACGCGGTGCTGGTGCTGCGCTGGTTCCTCGACGCCACCCGGGTCGCCCAGCTCGCCGCCGACAACCAGCTGAGCCTGTCGAGTACCTACCGCTACCTGCACGAAGGCATCGACGTTCTGGCCGCCGCCGCGCCTGGACTGCCCGGCGCGCTGCTCGCGGCCCGCACCGCCGGGCACACCCACGTTCACCTCGACGGCACCGTGATCCACACTGACCGCTCCCGCACTCCCGGACCGACCCCGGGAGTGGATCTGTGGTGGTCGGGCAAGCACCACGTCCACGGCGGGAACGTTCAGGTCCTCACCGCGCCTGACGGGTGGCCGTTGTGGACATCCCCGGTGCGCCCGGGCCGCGAGCACGACACCACCTGCGCCCGCGGCCACCCCGGCCTGCTCGACGCGATCGAGGACTGGACCGACGACACCCACGTCGTGCTCGCCGACCTCGGCTACGACGGTGAGAACACCCGCCTGACCTGCCCGTTCAAGACCCCCACCGGCGGTGGGCTGTCGGAGGACAAGCGCACCGTCAACACGCTGCACTCCGCCGTCAGGGCTGTGGCCGAACGCGGGAACTCCCTGCTCAAGACCACCTTCAAGGCGCTGCGTCGGGTCAGCTTCTGCCCCTGGCGGATCGGCGCGATCACCGCCGCCGCGCTCGTTCTCCTCCACGTCGAGCACGACCGAACCACATGATCAACCAGCACCTACTGGGAAAGGCTCACTGGTGCAGTACCTCCGCACGGAGCTGCCGCTGCTCCTTCGGGCCGCGGGCACCGCAGACGTGCGGCGCGCCCTGTTCGCAGCCGCCGGCGAATCGACACAACTGGCCGCGTGGATGGCGTACGACGCCGGGCTCCACGGACTCGCGCAACGCTATTTCATCCAGGCACTCGGACTTGCGGACGCCGGAGAGGATCGTCTGCTCGCGGCGAGCATTCTGGACGCGATGAGCCACCAGGCGAGTTTCCTCGGTCGCTATCGCGAGGCCGCGAACATGGCTCGGGCCGCTCGCCTCGGGACCGACTCGATCGGAATTCCGATCCTCACCTCGCATTTCCACATCATGGAGGCCCGGGCACTGGCGCGGATCGGTGACGCCGACGCGTGCGATCGCGCGATGGGATCAGCGGTACAGCATTTCGAGCGGCACCGGGCCGGGGACGGGCCCGCCTGGATCGGCTATTTCGACCAGGCCGAGATGGCAGCGGAGATGGCGCACTGCCACCGCGATCTCGGCCGCGCCGATGTCGCGGTGGAGCACGCGCAGCGAGCGCTCACGTCGGCGTCCGGCGAGTACGTCAGGAGCGACTTCTTCGTGGCGATGGTGCTCGCCGACTCCTTGATCGACCGAGGCGACCTCGACGAGGGGTGCCGTGTCGCGGCGGACGCCCTGGAGGTCGGCGGGAGACTCCGGTCGGCACGGTGCAGCAGCTATGTGGATGAATTCAGGGAACGGCTGGTCCGGCACCGGCGCAGCACGGCGGTGCGGACCTTCGTCGACTCCGCCCGAAACTCTCGGCTCTGGCGGCCGTCGGGATGACGGTCCGTGTGATCAGTACGCTCCCCAGTCCGTTCGGGGAGCGCCGTTTCGAATGTCGGAGATCCGGCGACCGGCCTCGCGTGCAGTCGCCTGGGATTCCGTAGCCTTCTTGCTCAGCCACGAGGTCATCGCGATCTCGCGCATGTCGGCCAAACACTCGAAACCGGACCATTGTGTGACGTCGTAGCCGTAGATACGGACGAAGTCCGCGTACTCGGAGCGGCTGTGCCAGCCGAGACGCGTCGCGAACAACGCCGTCTGAATCAGGTCCCACTCGCGCGGTCCGGTGGCGAAACTGTCGAGATCGATCAGCACCGGATGTCCGGCGGTGTCGACGAGCACGTTTCCCACGTTCGCGTCCCCGTGAATGGCTCCGTGCGGCAGTTCGAACGGCAACCGTGGAAATGCATCGCGCGCCCGCTCGATCCGTTCTCGGAGGAAGCAGGCGTCGTCCGGAGCGAGCCCCGGGAAATCGGGCAGGTCGGCCCCGGCCAGCCCGAACGGTTTGATCTCCGGGAGGTCGAGGTCGTCGGGCGTCGGGAGCTGGTGGAGTCGGCGGATGACGGCGGCGACGTCACCGATCGGCGCGTACGTCGTTCCCGGGGCGACGGACTCCCAGAAGGTGACGGCGCAGCCGTCGACCTCGACCGGCTGCTCGACGTCGACCGCGCGAGTCGCCGGGAACCGTTCCGCCGCCAGCCAGCGGGCGACCCGGATCTGTTTCTCCGCGGTGGCGAGCGGTGCCGACGGCGACGCGACCCGCGCGATGAGGTCACCGGCTATCCGGAACACGGCGTTGGAGCCGATCCTGATCAGCTCGACAGGGCCACGCGGCAGGTCGGCCCGGTCGACGGCCTCGGCCAGAACGCGGCGGGCGAGCGGTTCGGTGAACGACGACGGGGCGCCCGTCGCGAGGTCTGCCATGCCGTCGTCTCCGCTTCGGCCGGACCGGATCGGTTCAGCCCAAGCCTACGCAGGCTCTGCGACATCGCCAGCGCTGCGCTGCGGCCTGCGGACCACCGGCATCCGGCCGCCGATCACGCCGGCCGCACCCTCGTCCGCGGCCGTGACCCATGCTGCGTAGTGCCGCAGGGTGGTGGTGCCGTCGCCGTGACCGAGCCGTCCGGCGACGGTGCGGAGATCGACGCCCGCGGTCAGGAGTTCGGTCGCCGAGTAGTGGCGCAGCTCCTTCAACCCGGTGTCGATGTCGAGCTTGGCGACCAGCCGCGCGTACCGCCGGGTGAGCGACGACGGGTCGCGGGGACGGCGCATGTCCGGCGTCGCCGAGAACAGCCATGTCCGGTCGGTCACGGTCAGCCCGAGCAGGGCGAGCCGTTCCGCGCACTCCGCGCGGTGCTGGCGGAGCAGCTCGACGGTGGGCGGGTCGATCGAGACCCGGCGCATCTGGTGGGTCTTCGTGTCCTTGACGACCATCCCGCCGGGGACCCGGACGTAGTTCTCGTCCAGGCGGACGACGCCCGCGGTCAGGTCGATGTCCTCCCACTGGAGTGCGACGACCTCGCCCCGGCGGGCTCCGAGCACCGCGGACAGCCAGACGTAGAGGCCCCACTCCGCAGCCGCGTCCCAGGCCGCCTCGACGATGCGGGCCATCTGCGCGCTCGTCGGCGGGCGCGGCTGCGGCCTCGCCTTCGACGGTGGCCGTACCGACGGCATGGGGTTGAAGGCGATCCAGCCCCAGCGCACCGCGGCGCTGCACGCCCCGGAGAGGATCGCGTGGATCGACCGCACACTCGACGCCGCGTAGGGCTTGCACACGTGTCGCTTGCAGCCCGCGACCACGCAGTCGTGCGGGCCCTCCGCCGCGTGTTTCTCGACGAACGGCCGGCCGTTGCACAGTGCTCGGCACCTCCGCAGGCGGCTGTAGAGCGTCTCCAGGCGCTGCGAGGCCTCCCGGACGAACAGCACCAGCGGGACGTCACCGAGGTTCGGGAGGATGTACATCCGGATCTGGGACTCGTAGGTCATCCGGGTGGTGGCATCGATCTCGTGCTGCTGCATCCAGCGTTCGAGCAGCGCTCCGACGGTGGCCTTGGTGCGCGCGACCTTCAGTTCGTCCGCGTCTGCGAGGAGCCGGGTCCGGATCTTCTCGGCCTCGCGGTAGGCGGCCTTCTCCGCGCGGTCGCCGTCGCCCTCGATGTCGACGCTCTCGCACAACACGATCCGCTCGCCGGTCGACGGGTCCTCACCCGCCGACACACGGACCTCGTAGCACCGGGCCCGGCGGCGGATGCTGCCGCGCTGGCGCTTGACGGGGGAGTCGGATCGGCTGGCCACCTGGCGGAAGCTAGCAAGGTTCGTGGACCGGTCCGTGGACCGCGATCAACTTCCACCGACGAAAAAAGATCCGGCCCTGACCGTTGTCCCTGGTCAGAGCCGGATCTCGAGTGGTGCGCCCGAAGGGATTCGAACCCCTAACCTTCTGATCCGTAGTCAGATGCTCTATCCGTTGAGCTACGGGCGCTCGTCGATATTCTCTTGTGTCGACCCGCCGGACCGTTCAGGCCCGTCGTGCCGGCGCGGAGGCTCCGGGATTTGAACCCGGGATGGGGGGTTACCCCAAACCGCATTAGCAGTGCGGCGCCATAGACCAGACTAGGCGAAGCCTCCCCGGTGCCTCACGGCCACCAGCGAGGAGAACATTACACGCCGCCGCCAGCGGGTTCCCACCGGGGTCCCCCGTCGGTGACGGGCCCGGTCACGCCGTGGATCGGCGCCGATCAGCGCCCCGCCAGCTCGATGAACGGGGTCAGCGCGTCCGGGTTCTGCAGCGCTCCGGCCGACACCGCCTTCTCCGGGTCGGCCCCGGAGAGGATCTTCTTGACGGGCACCTCGCACTTCTTGCCGTTCAGCGTCCGCGGCACCGCGTCGACCACCACGAACCGGTCCGGGACGTGCCGGGGCGAGAGCTCGGAGCGCAGCGCCGACCGCAGGGCGGGCTCGACGTCGGGCAGCTCCACCCCCTCGTCGAGCACGAGGAAGCACAGCAGCGCGCCCTCCTCCCGGGCCCCGAGCGCGGTGGTGTCGATCACCAGCGAGTCGGCGATCCCGTCCAGGCCCTCGACGACCGAGTAGAAGTCCGCCGTCCCCATCCGGACGCCGCCGCGGTTCAGCGTCGAGTCCGACCGCCCGTAGATCACGAACGAGTTCCGCGGGGTGCGCCGCACCCAGTCGCCGTGCCGCCACCGGCCCGGGAAGTCCTCGAAGTAGGACTCGCGCAGGCGGCTGCCGTCCGGGTCGTTCCAGAACATCACCGGCATCGACGGGGTCGGGCCGGTGATGACCAGCTCGCCGACGTCGTCGAGCAGGTCGGTGCCGTCCTCGCCGTAGGACCGGACGTCGGCACCCAGCGCCGCGCAGGACAGCTCCCCCAGCCACACCCCGACGGTCGGCGCGCTGGTCAGGAACGCCGCGCACACGTCGGTGCCGCCGGAGACCGAGCAGATCTGGATGTGCCGGCCCGCCGCGTCACCGATCCAGCGGAAGCCCTCGACCGAGAGCGGGGCGCCGGTGGAGCCGAGCGCCCGCATCTGCGACAGGTCGTGGTCGTCGCCGGGGCGCAGGCCGGCCTTCATGCAGGACTGGATGTAGGGCGCCGACACCCCGAACAGCGACACCCGGTGCTTCGCCGCGAGCGCCCACAGCGCGCCGAGGTCGGGGTGCCCGGGGCTGCCGTCGAACAGCACCACCGTCGCGCCGGCCAGCAGGCCGCCGACGAGGAAGTTCCACATCATCCAGCCGGTGGTGGTGAACCAGAAGAACCGGTCCCCCGGCCCCAGGCCGTGCTGCAGGCGCATCGCCTTCAGGTGCTCGACGACGATCCCGCCGTGCCCGTGCACGATGCCCTTCGGCAGCCCGGTGGTCCCCGAGGAGTAGAGGACCCACAGCGGGTGGTCGAACGGCACCGCGGTGAACTCCAGCGGGGCGGTGACGGCCGTGAACTCCGCCCACGACGTCGTCCCGTCCAGGCTCGCCCCGGGGTCCAGGTAGGGCACCAGGACGGTCTCGCGCAGCGACGGCATCTGCCGCTGCAGGCTCGCCACGTTCTCCCGGATGTCGTAGCCCTTGCCGTTGTAGCGGTACCCGTCCACGGTGATCAGGACGGCGGGCTCGATCTGGGCGAACCGGTCGTGCACCGCGCGGGCCCCGAAGTCCGGCGAGCAGGACGACCAGATCGCGCCCAGGCTGGCCGTGGCCAGGAACGCGACCAGGGTCTCCACCGAGTTCGGCGCCAGCGCCACGACCCGGTCACCGGCGCCGACCCCGGCCCGGACCAGCCCGGCGCGGGCCCGCGCGACCTCCTCGCGCAGCTCGGCGTGGGTGACGGTGCGCTCCAGCCCGTCCTCGCGGGCGAACTCGACGGCCACGTCGTCGTCGGCCCGGCCGGGGGCGGGGGTGAGCGCGTGCTCGGCGTAGTTCAGCGTCGCGCCCGGGAACCACCGGGCGCCGGGCATCTCCCGCGAGCCCAGGGTGGCCGTCGGGTGGTCGTGGAACAGCACCCCGCAGTACTCGGCGACGGCGGACCAAAAGCCCTCGGTGTCGGCGACCGACCAGGCGTGCAGCTGCTCGTAGTCGGTGACGTCGGTGACCGGGGCACCCCGCTCGTCGCGCACCCAGGTGGCGAAGGCCACGATCTCGCTCTGCGGGACCTGCTCCGGGTCCGGGCTCCACAGCAGCTCCGGGGCGCCGGGATCGCCCACGGCCGGCCCCGACTGCGCTGACGACCCTGGCTGCGCTGACGACATGCCCCCACCCTTACCGACCGGATGCCCCCGGCACCAGTGGCCGGGACCACACCCGGGGGCTCAGCGCAGGTGGGCGTCGAACCAGTTGAGCACCCGCTGCCACGCCTCGGCGGCGGAGTCGGGATCGTCGTCGAACCGGTAGCCGGTCGAGGGGTAGACGACGACGTCGGTCGCGACCCCGGACTGCTCCGCCGCCGCCCGCAGCCGGCCGACCGCGTCGCCGTCGACCGTCTCGGAGTAGATGCCCAGCCACGGGCAGGTCAGCTCCGGGGCGGTCTCGATCAGGGCCGGGACGCTGCGCGACGGCGACTTCTCGATCCCCTCCCCCGCCACCGTCACGGCCGCACCCAGGGTCCGGTTCGCGGCCACGTGCAGGGCGACAGTGCCGCCGAGGTCGAACCCGAGCACGCCCATCCGGTCGGCCTCGATGCCGTTGTCGGCGAGCCAGCCGAACGCGGTGTCGCAGTCGTCCATCACCTGGTCGGCGTCCAGGCGGCCGAGCTGCTCTGCCACCTGCGTCTCGGTGCCGGAGCCGAGGTCGTCGGCGTCGTCGCGGTGGTACAGGTGCGGGGCGACGGCGAGCAGGCCCTCGGCCGCCAGGCCGGTGACCAGCAGCCGGACGGAGTCGGTGACCCCGCGGGCCTCCTGCAGCACGACGACGCCGCCCCGGGCCGGGCCGTCCGGCTCGGCCACGGTGAGCCGCAGCTCACTCCCGTCGGTCAGGGGGACCGCTTCGGTCCGGATCGCCGTCGTCATGTGATCACTCAACCAGAGCATCCGCCCGGGTTTCGACCCCTGGGGAGTGCGGTTCCCCCGAGATCGTGGAGGGTTCTTATGCCGCGTCTCGGGTGAGGGCGGCGTTCTCGTAGTTGATCGGTGAGAGCCCGGCGGCGGCACTGTGTCGCCGCCGGTGGTTGTAGAAGCCGTAACACCAGTCGATGACCGCCGCCCGCGCCCTACTGATGGTGTCGAAGTCGTTGCGGGACAGCACTTCCCACTCCAGGCTGGAGAAGAACGCCTCCGCCGCGGCATTGTCGAAACACGACCCGACCCGGCCCATCGACTGACGGATGTCGAGCCGCCGACACAGAGCGGTGAACGCGCCCGCGGTGTAGGTCGACCCGCGGTCGGTGTGGAAGATCACCCCGGCGATTCGGTCCGCCCCGCCGCGGGCCGCCACCGCCATCCGGATCGCCGCACACGCCAGCTCGGCGTTCGGGTGCAGCCCCGTGGCCGCGCCGAGCAGCCGCCGCGAGTACAGGTCGATCACCGTGGCCAGATACAACTTCCCGGCCGCGGTGGGGATCTCGGTCATGTCCCCGACCCATCTGCGGTTCGGCTCGGCCGCAGTGAAACCCCGACGAAGCAGGTCCGGGAACTTCGGCGCCGTGCGGTCCTGGCGGGTCAGCCCGTTGTGCCGCTTGATCCGGCGGGCGACCAGGCCCTGGCGGCGCATCGAGTCCGCCACGGTCTTCTCCGACACCCGCCATCCGGCCTCACACAGGTCGGCGTGCAGACGGGGTGAGCCGTGTAGCCGCTGGGCGTCGTCGAACGCCACGGCCACGGCGGCGTCCAACGCGCAGCGGCGCTTCTCGGTCGCGGTGGCACCACCGTCGGAACGCGCGGCGCGGTCGAGCCACTTGTACAACCAGGAGATCGACACCCCCAACAGGGCGCAGGCCAGCGTGTGCGGCACCCGGTGGAAGGTCCTCTGGTCGGCGATGAAACGGGCCACGCTCACTTCGTCGCCTCCTTGACCCACAGGACCACGGATCGCTTGAGGACATCACGCTCCATCCGCAGCTCGGCGTTCTCCGCGCGCAGCCGCTTGAGCTCCTCGACGCCGCCGCGAGACAGGCCCTCGGTGTCCTCGCGGGCCTCTCGTGCACGGGCCACCCAGTTGCCCAGCGTGCCCTCGTTGACCCCCAGGTCACGGGCGACCTGGGCGATCGGCTTGCCCGTCTCCTCCACGACCCGGACCGCTCCGTCACGGAACTCCCGGTCGTAGCGCTTCCGTACCTCTGGCATCGCTACCCCTTATAGCTGATGCCTCCCCGATCATGGGGGAACCGCAGAGCTACCGTTTCCCGCATGACGCTCATCCGTCCCGATCTGGACACCTTGCCGGCGTACGTCCCCGGCCGCACCGTCCCCGGGGCGATCAAGCTCGCCAGCAACGAGGTCGCCGAGCCGCCGGCGCAGCCGGTGCTGGACGCGATCGGCCGCGCCGCCGCCGGCGGGAACCGCTACCCGGACCTCGGGGTCGTCGAGCTGACCGCCCGGATCGCGGACCTGCACGGGCTCGCACCGGAGCGGATCGCCGTCGGCTGCGGCTCGGTCACGCTGTGCCAGCAGCTCGTGCAGGTCACCTCGCCGGGCCCGGGCTCGGAGGTGCTGTTCGCCTGGCGCTCGTTCGAGGCGTACCCGATCGTCACCCAGATCGGCGGCGCCGCGATCCGGACGGTGCCGCTGGACGCCGGGCACCGGCACGACCTGGACGCGATGGCCGCCGCGATCACCGAGCGGACCCGGCTGGTGTTCGTCTGCAGCCCGAACAACCCGACCGGGCCGGTCGTGCGGCGCGAGGAGTTCCTGCGGTTCCTCGCCGCCGTCCCCCGGGACGTGCTGGTGGTGCTCGACGAGGCCTACGCCGAGTACGTGACCGACGACGACGCGGTGCACGGCAGGCCGCTGCTCGACGAGCACCCGAACCTGGTGGTGCTGCGGACGTTCTCCAAGGCCTACCGGATGGCCGGGCTGCGGGTCGGCTACGCGCTGGCGTCCGAGCAGGTCGCGACCGCGCTGCGCAAGGTGGCCCCGCCGTTCGGCGTCAACTCGCTGGCCCAGGCGGGCGCGATCGCCGCGCTGGAGCACCGGGAGGAGATCCTGGCCGGCTGCGCGGACGTCGTCCGGGAACGCGAGCGGGTCGCCGCCGAGCTGCGCGGGCTCGGCCTCGCCGTGCCGCCGAGCGAGGCGAACTTCGTCTGGCTGCCGCTCGGCGGGCGCTCCGCGGACTTCGCCGCGCACTGCGCCGGGCAGAAGGTGATCGTGCGGCCGTTCCCGCCGGACGGCGTCCGGGTCACGGTGTCGACGCCGGAGGAGAACGACCGGCTGCTGGCCGCCGCCGCAGGATTCGACGCAGCGGGGTCCGACGACGGTCAGCCGTCGAGCTGATAGCCGGCGCCGCGCACGGTCCGGATCCGCTCCGGGCCGATCTTGCGGCGCAGGTAGGAGACGTAGACCTGGACCAGGTTCGCCGACACCGGCTCGGACCAGGCACGGCGGGACAGCTCGTCGTGCGTGACGACCTGCCCGGCCCGCTCGGCGAGCGCCAGCAGCAGCGCGTACTCGGTCGGGGACAGCGACACCCGGCGGCCGTCGGCGAAGACCTGACCGGCGTCGACGTCCACGGCGAGGCCGCCGTGCCCGAGCACGGTCGGCGAGGGCAGCCCGGCCGCGGCGCGCAGCCGCAACCGGATGCGGGCGGCCAGCTCGTCGGCGGCGAACGGCCGGATGAGGAAGTCGTCCCGGTCCCCGCGGAGCAGGCCGAGCACCCCGGCCCGGCGCTCGCGCGGCACGACGGTGATCACCGGGGTCGGCGGCGACTCCGCGTGCACCGCCCCGAGCAGGACCGCCGGGTCCGGGCCCGGCAGCTCCATGTCGAGGACCAGCAGGTTCGCCGAACCGGCGCGCATCACGTCCAGCAGCTCGATGCCGTCGGACGCGACCACCAGCTCGACCCCCTCGGCGCCGAGGTCCCGGCGCAGCCCGCGGCCGAGCGACGACGAGGTGGCGGACGGCGGGAGGGCGAGCAGGACGCACAGCCGCCGCTCCACCGGGCGGGGGGACCCGGAGCGGGGGGCGGGGATCGTAGGGACGGACGGGCGGGCGGTGGGGGCGTTCACGGAGTCCTGGGGAGCGGATCGGGGAGCAGGGGGAGCAGGGGGAGCACGGAGCGCTACTGTTACGACACTGTCGCGCGACCGGACGTCGGTCACGATCGGCTAACGGTACGACGCTCCTGATCTGGCGGGCCGAACGGGACAAGCTGAGAGCCCGGCTAGTCCGTTCGGACTATGAAAGCTGCCGATTCGGCGGGATTGCGCTGGTGATCGCGTCTCGACGACCTGTCGGCGCCCGGGAGCAACCACCCTTCTCAGCGAGTCTGTTCACCGTCGGTGACTCTACCTAGAGTCCTGGACCATGCGACGGAACACTTCCGCTGCGGCTGATCAGATCGACCCCCGGGATCTGATCGAGCGGGTCGCCGCAGAGCACAGCTCCCCCTCTGTGCCGTCCGGCCGGGCAGGGCGTTCCGCGTCCGCAGCAGTTCCTGCAGCAGTCCTGCTGCAGGAGCGGGTGACCGCCTCCGGGCGGCACCGCGCACAGCCTGCGAGCGACGACGGAGACGACAGCACCCACGGGGGGACGACCGCCGCCCACGCCGCGCCGGACCGCGAGGTCACCGGCGTCACGATCGCCGACCTGCACGAACCGGCCGGAGCGGACCCCGACGCCGCGCCCGGTGCCCAGCCGGACGGGTCGGTCGTCGAGATCGACCGGTCCGAGGGCACCCGCCGGTCCCGGCTCCGCCGGTTCGGGCCGCTCGGGATCGGCGCCGCCGCGGTGCTCGCCGCGACCATGGTGATCACCCTGCTGCAGCCCGGCGCCGAGGACCCGTCGCTGATCACCACCCTGGTGGACGCCTCGCGCCGGTCGGTGTCCGACGGCGTCGGCACCGCGGCCGAGGGCGTCGGCGACGGCGGTGGCTCCCGGCTCGGTGACGCCGCGGAGGGTGCCTCCGGCCAGGTCGGACCGGCCATCGCCGCGGCCGAGGCCGCCGAGGAGCGCGCCGAGCGCCGGCGCAAGGCGGCCGAGGAGGCCGCCGAGGACTCCTCCGGCGCGGAGGACTCCAGCCGCAGCTCCGGCGGCTCGTCGCCGGCCGCGGGCGCGGTCGGTGGCGCGGTCCAGGTCGCGGGCGACGGCGTGCAGGCCGCGCTGCAGAAGGGCTGGGCGGCGATCGGCGGCGACGAGTTCGCCGGTTCCGCGCTCGGCGACGGCTGGAGCGCCTACGACGGCGAGGGCCACGACGGCGCGGGCCGGCGCACCCCGGACGCGGTGACCGTCGAGAACGGCAACCTCGTGATCCGCGGTGACTCCGAGGGCAACACCGGCGGCATCGCCTGGGGCACCCCGCAGAAGTACGGCAAGTGGGAGATGCGCGCCCGGTTCCCCGCCGGCGACAAGCAGTACCACCCGGTCCTGCTCCTGTGGCCGAGCGAGGTCGGCTGGCCGGAGGGTGGCGAGATCGACTTCGCCGAGACCACCAGCGCGGCCGACGACGTGTCCTTCTTCCTGCACTACGGCGCCAGCAACTCCCAGGAGCACGCCAAGAAGGACCTCGACATCACCCAGTGGCACAACTACGCCGTGGAGTGGACCCCGGACGCGATCATCGGCTACATCGACGGCGTCGAGTGGTTCCGGTCGACCGACCAGCAGACCCAGCCCCCCGGCCCGATGCACGCCACGATCCAGCTCGACTACTTCCCCGACGGCGGGTCGCCCCAGCCCTCGGAGATGCAGGTCTCCTGGATGCGCCAGTACCAGTGACACCGCACCGGTAACACCGCACACCCCGGCACCGCCCGCCGTCCGGCGCTCCCCATCGGACGGCGGGCGGTGTCGCGTCCGGGTCAGCTCCGGACCAGGCCCCGGCGTTCGAGCAGCGGGCCGATCTCCGGGTCCCGCCCGCGGAACGCCCGGTACGCCTCCATCGCGTCCACCGCACCGCCCCGGGAGAGCACCTCCCGGCGGAAGCGGTCACCGTTCGCCCGGCGCAGGCCGCCGTTCTCGCCGAACCAGGCGACGGTGTCGGCGTCGAGCACCTCGGCCCACACGTAGGAGTAGTAGGCCGCCGCGTACCCGCTGCCGCCGAAGACGTGGTTGAAGTACGTCGTCCGGTACCGCGGCGGGACCAGCGGCAGAGCGATCCCGGCCGCCGCCAGCGCCTGCTGCTCGAAGGCCACGACGTCGGTCACCGCGGCCGCCTCGTCCGGTCCCAGCCGGTGCCACGCCTGGTCCAGCAGCGCCGCGGCCAGGTACTCGGTGGTGGCGAAGCCCTCGCCGTACCCCTGCGCCGCCAGTGCCGCGTCCAGCAGCTCCGCCGGCAGCGGCTCGCCGGTCGCGTGGTGCCGCGCGAACGACGCCAGCACCTGCGGGTCGCTCAGCCACATCTCGTTGACCTGGCTCGGGAACTCCACGAAGTCGCGCGGCACCGAGGTCCCGGCGAACGACGGGTAGCGCACCGCGGAGAACAGCCCGTGCAGGGCGTGACCGAACTCGTGGAACAGCGTCCGCACCTCGTCCAGCGACAGCAGCGCCGGCTCGCCGTCCGCCGGGCGGACCAGGTTCAGCGTGTTCAGCACGACCGGCCGGGTGCCCAGCAGCTCGGACTGGTCGACGAGCGCGTTCATCCACGCGCCGCCCCGCTTCGACGGTCGTGCCCACAGGTCGGCGCCGAACAGCCCGAGCAGTGCGCCGGTGTCGTCGTGCACCTCCCACCAGCGGACGTCCGGGTGGTAGGCGGGCAGGTCGGTGCGCTCGGTGAAGGAGAGCCCGTACAGCTCCCCCGCCGCGCGGAACACGCCGTCGTGGATCACCCGCTCGACGCTCAGGTAGGGCCGCAGCGCGGCGTCGTCCACCGCGAAGCGGGCGTTGCGCAGTCGCTCGGCGTGGAACGCCCGGTCGGAGACCTCGATCGGGCCGCCCGCGGCGGTGGCCAGCTCGGCCAGCTCCCGCTCGGCGTTCGCGACGGCCGCCGGGACCATCGACTCCAGCAGCGCCTGCGCCGCGGCGGCCGTCCCCGCCGTCGTCACGCCCGCGTCCGGGCCGTCGCCGATCACGTACGACGCGTGGTCGGAGTACCCGAGCAGCCGGGCCCGCTCGGCGCGCAGCCGGGCGATGGCCAGCACGGTGTCCCGGGTGTCGTGCGGACCGCCCTGCCCCCGGGTCACCGACGCCCGGTGCAGCGCGGCCCGGGTGCCGGGGTCGGTCAGCACCGCGAGCGCGGGCTGCGCGGTCGGCAGGACCGGGGTGAGCAGCCAGCCGCCGTCGTGGCCACGGTCCCGGGCGGCGGCCGCGGCGGCCGAGACCGCGTCCTCGGACAGGCCGTCGAGCCGGGCCCGCTCGGTGACGTGCACCGCGGCCGCGTTCGCACCGGCCAGCAGGGCGGCACCGAACGCGGTGGTCAGCCGGGACAGCTCGGCGTTGCACTCGCGCAGCCGCTGCTGCTCGGCCGGGCCCAGCCGGGCACCGGCCCGGACCATGTCGCGGTGGGTGCGCTCCAGCAGCCGTGCCGACTCCGGGTCCAGGCCCAGCTCGCCGCGCCGGGCGTGCAGGTCGTCGATCCGGGCGAACAGCTCCGGGTCCAGCGCGATCGCGTCGGTGTGCGCCGCGAGGCGCGGGGCCACCTCGGCCTCGATCCGCTGGATCTCCGGCGAGGTGTGCGCCGAGACGAGGGTGAAGAACAGCCGCGCCACCCGGTCCAGCACGGCCCCGGAGCGTTCCAGCGCGACGATCGTGTTCTCGAACGTCGGCGCCGGGCCCGCGGTGATCGCCGCGATCTCGGCACGCTGCTCGGCGATCCCCGCCTCGAACGCCGGCAGGTAGTGCTCCTCGGTGATGCGGGTGGTGTCCGGCAGCCCGAACGGCAGGTCGCTCGGCGCGAGGAAGGGGTTGGCCATCCGCGAACCCTACGGCCGGACCGGGCTCAGGTGAGGTCGCGACGCATCGCCAGCCGGGGCCACACGTCGAGCCCGCGGTCGGTCTCCGCCTGCCGGATCGCCCGCAGGCCGGGCGTCGGCTCGACCACCTCCCGGAAGCCGAGGCGCAGGTAGTACGGGCCGTTCCACGGCACGTCCCGGAAGCTGGTCAGGGTCAGTGCCGGGAGCCGGCGGTCCCTGGCCCAGCCCGCCAGGCGCTCGACCAGCCCGGCGCCGACCCGGTGCCCGCGCCACCGGGGCAGCACCGACACCTGCTCGAGGTGGGCGCAGCCGTCGACGATCTCGGTGATCAGGTAGCCGACCGGCGCGCGGTCGGGGGTCCCCGGTGTGCCGCGCTCGTCGACGAACGCCCGGCCCGCCGCGGCGTAGGCGGCCAGCAGCGCGACCGGCGGCGGCTCGTCGTCGGCGACGACGTCCAGGCCGATCTCCCGGAACGGCGCACCGGCCGCACGCTCGATCTCCCGCATCGCCGCGGCGTCGGCCGGAGTCGCGGGCCGGATCACGCCGGTCCGTCCTCGACGACCGCGCGGATGCGCTGCAGGGTCTCGGTCATCCCACGCCGGTTCGTGCGCCGCCGGGCCCGCCCGGCCAGCGCCCAGTAGATCCGGGTGCCGACCGAGTCCTGCAGGGCGTAGGACTCGGTCACGTCGGTGCCGTCCCCGTTCGGGACGAAGCGGTAGTGCCAGTTGTTGAGCACCCGGTTCGCCGCGCTCACCGAGAACCCGAACTCGCGACCCGGCACGCAGGCGGTGACCTCGCACTCCGTCCAGTACAGCGGGCCGCGGCCGTTGCGCTTGACCTGGCCGCGGAACCGCGCGCCGGGCGCCGGGCCGGTCGCGCCGCCCTGCCACTCGGCCCGCACCGTCTCCGGGGAGAACCGGCCGGTTTTGCGCACGTCGGCGACCAGGTCCCAGATCTGCGCCGCCGGGGCCCGCATGTGGACGGTGACCTCGTCGCGCATCGGTGCTCTCCTCGCCCGTGGGGTCAGGCCACGACCAGGTCGGCGGCCCGTTCCCCGATCATGACAGCGGTCGCGGCCGGTCCGCGACGGGGAACCGACGGCAGCACCGAGGTGTCGGCCACCCGCAGCCCCGCCACGCCGTGCACCCGCAGGTCCGGCCCGACGACGGCGTCCGGGCCGGTCCCCATCGCCGCGCTGCCGGACAGGTGCACCGAGGTCGTCAGACGGCTGTGGATCCACTCGTCGAGCCGGGTGTCGTTGCCGAGCTCCCAGCCGGCCGGGCCGCCGTCGTCGGCACCGGCGCGGTCCCAGCCGGCGGCGCGCAGGATCTCCGCGGCCACCCGCACCGCGGCGCGCATCCGATGCCGGTCCGACGTGCTGCGCAGGTAGCGGTAGTCCAGCCGGGGCGGGTCGGCCGGGTCGGGTGAGGTGATGGCGAGCATCCCGCGGCTGTCCGGCCGCTGCACCGCACACATCAGGTGCGCCGGCCCGCGCGGCGCGAACGGGTGCGCGAACAGCAGGATCTCCAGGTCACCGGCCGGATCGGTGCCCGAGTCGAGGTTCAGCGCGGCCTGGCCGGCGACGGCGTCGACGTGCGGGTCGGGCAGGCCGCTGCGCAGCGGCAGGAACACCGACGGATGGTCCGACCAGCCGCGTCCGACGCCGGGCAGCTCGTGGCGCACCGCGACCCCGGCCGCGCGCAGGGTGTCCTCCGGCCCGATCCCGGACCGCTGCAGCAGGGCCGGGCTGCCGACCGCGCCCGCGGCGACGACCGTCTCGGCGGCGTGCAGCTCGGTGTCCTCGCAGCGCACACCGGTGACCCGGTCGCCGTCGAACAGCAGGGTCCGGGCCGCGCAGCCGCCGTAGACGGTCAGCGCGTCCTGCCACTCCGCGGTGCCCCACGGCGGGGACAGGTACGCGGTCGCGGCGCTGACCCGCCTGCCGTCGACGGCGTTCGTCGGGACCGGGCCCGCGCCGGGCGCGGCACCGGCGTTCTTGTCCGGCTCGGCCGCGAAGCCGAGTGCGGAGCAGGCCTGCAGGAACGGGTCGGTGACCGGGGCGAGCAGGTGCCCGGCCGGGCGGGAGATCCGCAGCGGGCCGGCGTCGCCGTGCACGTTCGAGGTGCAGAAGTCCACGTCGCGTTCGAGCCTGCGGTAGTACGGCAGGACGTCGTCGTAGGACCAGCCCGGCAGGTCCCAGTCCGCGAAGTCGGCCGGGACCGCACGGACGAAGTAGCCGCCGTTGATCGCGCCGGAGCCGCCGAGCGCCCGGCCGCGGGGCACCGTCGTCTCCCGGCCCTGAACCAGGGTCGCGCGGTACGCCCAGTTCAGTACGTGTCCGGGGGTGGTGGCGGCCAGCGAGGCGATCGGCGTCGCCTCCGGCGGCACGACGACGTCGCCCGCCTCCACCAGCGCCGTCCGGACCCCGCGCCCGGCCAGCCGGCCCGCGAGCGCACAGCCCGCGGACCCCGCACCCACCACCACCACGTCGAAGCTGTCCGCCATCGGGTGTCAGGATGCCTTACGTGACCGACGCAGCGCGTGACCTCGCCTCGTTCCTGACCGCGAGCCCGTCGCCCTACCACGCGGTGGCCGAGGCCGTCCGGCGGCTGACCGCCGCCGGGTTCGTCGCCCAGCCCGAGGACGGCCCGTGGATCGACGGCGCGGGCGGCCGGTACCTGGTGCGCGACGGCACGATCCTGGCCTGGTGGCAGCCGGAGACCGCCGGGGAGAAGCCGCTGCGGGTGTTCGCCGCGCACACCGACTCCCCCGGGTTCAAGGTCAAGCCGAACCCGGACGTCGGCACCGCGGGCTGGCGTCAGGTCGGCGTCGAGGTCTACGGCGGCGCGCTGTGGAACTCCTGGCTGGACCGCGATCTCGGGCTGGCCGGGCGGCTCGCGCTCTACGACGGCCGGGTCGTCCCGGTCCGGGTGGACCGGCCGCTGCTGCGGATCCCGCAGGTGGCGATCCACCTCGACCGCACGGTGAACCAGGGCCTCACCCTCGATCCGCAGCGGCACCTGCTGCCGGTCTGGGGCCTCGGCGACCCGGCGGACGGCGATCTCGTCGAGTTCCTGGCCGTGCTCGCCGGGGAGTCCCCGGCCGACGTCGCGGCGCACGACCTGTTCACCTACGACCTCACCCCGCCGGCCACCATCGGCCGCGACGACGAGCTGCTGGCCGGGCCCCGGCTGGACAACCTCGCGTCGGTGCACGCCGGCATCACGGCGCTGACCGAGGCCGCCCGGCTCGATCCCGGAACGGTGCCGGTGTTCGTCGGGTTCGACCACGAGGAGATCGGCTCGGACTCGGCGACCGGCGCGGCCGGGCCGCTGCTGGAGACGGTGCTGACCCGGCTGGCCGGCGGGTTCGACGCCCGGCGCCCGGTGTTCGCCCGGTCCCGGTGCCTGTCGGTGGACGTCACGCACGCCGCGCACCCCAACCACCTGGACAAGCACGACCTCGACCACCTGTCGGTGCCGAACCGCGGCCCGGCGCTGAAGGTCAACGCGGTGCAGCGCTACGCGACCGACGCGCCCGGGGCCGCCGCGTGGCAGCGGGCCTGCCGGGACGCCGGCGTGCCGAGCCAGGTCTTCGTCTCGAAGAACACCGTGCCCTGCGGTTCGACCGTCGGCCCGATCATGTCGACCCGGCTGGGGATCCGGACGGTCGACGTCGGCATCCCGGTGCTGTCGATGCACTCGGCGCGGGAGCTGTGCGGGGTGCACGACCCGGAGCTGCTGGCGCGGGCGGGGGCGCGGTTCCTCGGCGACACCGACTGAGCCCTGGCCTCGCTCCTTCGGATCCGACGCAGCATCACGAGGGCCGGCCGCGTCACCGCGGTGCCGACGACCACACGGCGCCACGCAGCCGGGACCACATCCTCCAGACGGCGGCCGCATGCCACCGCGACGACGAGCCGTCCGCCTGCGATGCCCGGTCGATATCGGTCCACAGCGGGGCGGCCACCTCGACACACCGCGGGCACGTCGGCGCCGGTGACTCGGTCAACGAGCAGGCCACGATCGCGTACCCGCACGTGCCGATCAACTGCGGCCGCCCGACCCGGTGGATGAGTTCCTCTGCGTAGTGATCGCTGTCGACGAGATGGCTGAGACCGTCGCCGGACGATCCGACTCGAAGCAGGTCGGCGGTAGCCAGCTCCCTCCAGGTCGGGGGTGCGGCGCGGGGCGCCATGACCCGTCTGATCATCTCGAAACTCCTCGTCGGGAGGGCCCGGAGCACCGACCGCCGGTGCCCCTGAGAGAGGGGTGGACGCATACAACCACTGTCTCAGACAATATTCCACGAGTTGATGGATATTCTTGGATCGTGCGGCTAACGTGCCGGGAGTGGGAGACTCGATCTCGCCGCTTCTCACCGGGAGGGGATTGCCGAAGATGCTCATCACGACGCTCCGCACGACCTCGAACTGCCCGGACGACGGCACGTGCCCGTCGGTCCATCGCACGGCCGAGCACCCGGACCGGCTCTACGTGATCACCAAGCGCGTCGACGACCCGGCGATCACTGCCGCGTTCGCACACCTGGTGGCTGACGACGAGCTTCTGGGTTTCGTCCCCGCCGACCTGCTTCCGGAGGTGTGACCATGACCGATCTGCTCGATCCCGCCGGTCTCATGTCCGCCATCCATGACGGCACGTTCGGTGCCGGCCCGGGAGCCACCGTGTTCCGCATGGAGCTGCTTCCGGCGTACTCCGTCGTATCCGACGGAGGCGACTTCGCCCGCTGGCGCGACGGCGCTCCGGAACCGGATCGGGACCGGAAGGAACCCACGATCCGTCGGCTCGCCGAGCGGGCCGCCGCCGGCATCTCCTCGCGCCGGGTGCGGGTCCTGAGCGCCGAGGTCACCGAGTACGAGCGCTACGCCTGCGACTTCGGCTACGGGCCGAACGCAGCCGCGGGCGAGGACATCCGCGTCCTGCGCCACGGCGAGCACCAGGTCCCCGAGCTTCTGGGTTTCGACTACTGGGTGCTGAACAGCCGCACCGTGCTACGCATGCACTACGACACCGAGGGCGCGTTCGTCGGCGCGGAGAATGCCCCCGATCTGCTGCCCGACGTGCTCCGTGAGCACGACCTCGTCTGGTCGAGGGCCGAAGCCTTCGCACCGTGGTGGTCCCGTCACCCCGAACTCCGTCAACGTCTGGTGGTCTGATCGGCATGACCGATGTTCCTGCGAGCAACGAGCGACAGCGCGACCCGGGCACTGTGGGCGCGTTGCTCCGCGCTGCTCGTGGGGACGCCGGCCTGACCCAGACCGCGGTCGTCGAGGCCACGTCCCTGTCGCAGGCGGCGCTGTCCCGGATCGAGCGTGGGGACGGCCTGCCTGCGCTCGACGACGACCGCGACCAGGTCGCCGAGCTCGTCACCGTCTATCGGCTCGGTGATACCGATCCCGAGCTGGCCACCTGGCTCCGCGACGTCGTCGAGGAGCTGCACGACCGCCGCGAGGAGAAGCGCGTCGTCGTCGTCCGCGGCAGCAACATCATGGCGATGCAGCGCCGGTTCACCCGCGAGGAGCAGGCGTCGACCAGGATTCGGGCGTGGTCACAGGGCCTCATCCTGGGCCAGCTCCAGTCGCCCGCCTACACCGCCGCCGTACTGGGCCTGCCCGAGGACTCACCGGAGGTCCGGCAGCGGCGCGAGCGCTACGCGGGCGCCCCGCGGAACCGGCTGCGTCAGTACGACGTGCTCCTGGCCGAGACCGTGGCCCGGTGGCCGCTGGTGGACGATACGGCGATGCTCGACCAGCTCGACGACCTGATCACGACGTCGCAGCTGCCCAACGTCGACCTCCGGTGGCTCCCCCTCGGCGTGCGGCTCGAGAGACTTCCGCTGCTGCCGGCCTTCCACGTCTACGACGACCGGATGGTGATCTGGTCGCAGATCGACGGGTCGGCGACGTTGACCGCGCCGGAGGACGTCGCCCGCTACGTCGCCGAGTTCGAGCGGCTCCAGGCCGTTGCGCTGGCCGGTGACGAGGCGCGATCCGCGATCGCCGAGATCGCCTCCGAGTTCCGCTGACCGGGCGTCCGGCCCGGGCCCGGCTCAGACCAGCGCCGGGCGCCCCGGGACGTAGGCGTCCGAGTCGATGATCACCGATCCCAGCGGCAGCAACGACACCGGGATGAGCTTGAGGTTCGCCCACGCCATCGGCAGTCCGATGATCGTGACCGCCAGCGCGACCGCGGTGACGATGTGGCCCAGGACGAGCCACCAGCCGAACAGCACGATCCACAGGACGTTGCCGATCGCCGACGGCGCCCCGGAGCCCGGCCGCCGGACCGCCTCCCGGCCGAACGGCCACAGCGCGTAGAGGCCGATCCGGAACGCGGCGATCCCGAACGGGATGGTGACGACGAGCAGGCACGCCACGATCCCGGCCGCCAGGTAGGCGAGGAACAGCCAGAACCCGGAGAGCACCAGCCAGATCACGTTGAGGATCAGTCGCAGCATGACTCCAGGGTCCCCGATCGGGCCCGCGGCGGCCCCAGGGTTCGCCCTGATCCTCATCGGGGGTCCGGGGCCCGGCGACCGCCGGAAACTCCGTGCGCGGACGGCACCGGGTGTGGTCGGGTCCTCCTCCGGAGAGGGAGGGATCGCATGTACCTGGTGACCGGGATCCAGGCGTCCGGCAAGTCGACGGTCGCCGAGGCGCTCGCCCGCCGGCTCCCGGAGCCCGCCGCGCACGTGCACGGCGACCAGTTCCGGCGCTGGGTGGTGACCGGCCGGGCGGACATGACCCCCGACGCCGGCGGCCCCGCCGTGCAGCAGCTCCGGCTCCGGCACGAACTGACCGCCCGCACCGCCGACGGTTACGCCGCCGCCGGGTTCTCCGTCGTCGTCCAGGACGTGGTGCTCGGCCCGCACCTCGACGAGATGATCACCGCCCTGCGGACCCGGCCGCTGCACGTCGTCGTGCTCGCGCCCCGCCCGGAGGTCGCCGCGCAGCGCCGGGCGGACCGGGACAAGACGACGTCGGACGCGTTCACCTCGGCCGCGCTGGACCGGGTCCTGCGCACGGAGACGGCGCGGCGCGGGCTGTGGCTGGACTCGTCGGACCTCGACGTCGACGCCACGGTCGGGCAGATACTCGCCCGGTCCGCGGAGTCGATCGTCGGGGTGCCCGGGGTCGTGCGGGAGTGGAACGACTCCGACGGCCACGGTGTCGTGGACTCCGCGGCGACACCCGGTGGCTGCTGGGTGCACTTCGGCGCGATCGTCGCCGACGGGTACCGCTCGCTGACCCCGGGCGGATCGGTGACCCTGGAGTGGGAGCCGGTCCGCCAGGACGGTTTCGCGTTCCGCGGAACGCGGGTGGTCCCGCACGCTCCCGGGACCGGCTCGGCCTACCGGAGCGCGCTCGACACCCGGCCCTGAGGCTCAGACCCCGGTACGGCCGTCGATGCGCTCGCGGACGAGGTCGGCGTGGCCGCAGTGCCGCGCGTACTCGGCGATCACGTGGGTGAGGACCCAGACCAGCGACACCTCGTGACCGTCGAGCGATCCGGTGCCCGCCGGGCCCGCCGCGGCGACGATCCGCCGGGCGTGCGCGACCTCCTCCTCCCAGGACGCGCGGGCCTCGGCGATGCCGGTGCCGTCGAGCTCGAAACCGCCGGAGTGCCCGGTGCCGGGCTCCCGGCCGTGCAGCGGCGCGATCTCCTCCCCGGCCAGGACCGACCGGAACCAGTTCCGCTCCACCGCCGCGAGGTGCCGGACCAGCCCGAGCAGCGAGATCGGTGACGGCGCCACCGGCGCGGCGCGCAGTTGCTCGTCGGTCAGCCCGTCGCACCGGCCGACGAGGGTGGCCCGGTAGAAGTCGAGCCAGCCCGCGAGAGTGGTCACCGGGTCGGCCTGCAGCGGCGGGGTCGGGCGCTCGGTCGTCGTCATGCGAGGAATGGTGGCACCGGGGTCCGACAACGATGCTTGACTGCAGGCGTGACCGAGCAGACCGTCGTGTCCAGCAGCCGGGAGATCGCCGCCCCCGCCGCGGTGATCTTCGAACTCGTCGCCGATCCCGCACAGCAGCCGCGGTGGGACGGCAACGACAACCTCGCCCACGCCGACGATGCGCAGCGCGTCCGGGCCGCCGGGGAGACGTTCCGGACGACCCTGACCAACGGCGGGGTGCGGGAGAACCGGGTCGTCGAGTTCACCGAGGGCCGGGCGATCGCGTGGACGCCGTCCGAGCCGGGCTCGGCCCCGCCAGGGCACCTGTGGCGCTGGGAGCTGAGCCCGCTCGACGACGGCCGCACCCTGGTCGTCCACACCTACGACTGGACCCGGCTGACCGATCCCGGGCGGCTGGTCCGCGCGCGGGCGACCACGGCCGACCGGCTGGCGGCGTCCCTCGACGGGTTGGCCCGCGTCGCCGAGAGTGAGTGATATAGATCACTTGTGCCGGACATCCGATCGCGGAAAGGTGCTCTCTTGGCGCGATGGATTTCGACGAGATCACCGCCGTCCTGGCCGCCTATCCCGGTACCCGGCTGATCGAGGCCGCGGGTGACGCGTACGCCATCCACGACCCGGACCACGACTACGAGCAGCGGCCCCGGCAGGGCTGGGCGACCGTCGTCGCGTCCGATGCCCACGACACCGCGTCCGACCTGGACCACCCGGGTCGCTACCGGCTCAACATCGGACTGCCGAAGGCGCGGTTCGCCGAACTCTTCCCGGGCGGCACCGACCACGATCCGGCCGCGGCGGACGTGCTCTTCCCGCACCCGGTGTACGGCGCCTACCACTGGGTCGCCGTGATCACCCCGGACACGACGTGGCCGCAGGTCAGGGGCCTGCTCGACGAGGCGCACGCGTTCGCCGTCCGCCGGCACGCGAACGCCGCACGCCGGGAGCGGGACCGCCCGGTCACCCCGTAGCGCGGACCAGGAGCTCGCGGCCCTCGGGATCGGTGATCCGGGCCGAGGTGCCCCAGCTCTCGGTGGCCGGCTCGGTCGCCGCCAGCCCGCGGGCCCGGGCCGCCGCCACGACGCCGGCCAGATCCCGTGCGACGAGCCCGACCGGGTACTGCGCGTCGGGTTCGCGCCCGAAGTCCGACGCCCGGCTCAGCACGAGACCGGTCTCCGCGCCCGGTGGCACGACCTCCAGCCATCGGGCGCCCGGCCACATCTCGGCGTCGGCCCGGACCTCGAACCCGAGGACGTCGACGAAGAACTCGCGCATGACGTCCTGGTCGGCGACGGCGACGGTGGCCCAGGCAATCCGCTCGATCATCGCCGCAGGATAGGCCCGGGCGGCCCACATCCGTTCGCCGTCGAGCATCGTCGCCGACGGCCGCAGGCCCACCCGGCGGGCGAGGCCCTCCGACCGGCGGTGCCCCGGGCGGATCATCGCGACGACGTCGTCGATCCCGTGGCGCGCGAGCCACGCCCGCATCGCGGTCACGGCCTCCGTGCCGTAGCCCCGGCCCTGGTCCGCTTCCCCGACCACCCACGCGATCGCGGCACGGCCCGGCTCGGGACCCGTGACGGTCGCCTGCACGGTCCCGACGAGCCGGCCGTCGGCGACGCGGCGCACCATCCAGTTCAGCCAGCGTTCCGTGCCGTCCGGCGAGTGCCCGGTGCCCTGCCGCCGGTAGCGGTCGGTGAGCTCGCCCGGTGTCGGCGGCGCGCCACCGGTGAACCGGTAGAGCGACGGTGCCGCCAGCAGTGCCACCGCCTCGGCGGCGTGCCCGACGGTCAGCGGTTCGAGCCGCAGGCGCGGCGTCGACAGAACCTCGGTCGCCGGTCGGCCGGGACCGCGCGGGCCCGGGCGCGGATCGGTCACGCCGCCAGCGTCGCAGCTGCGGCAAAACCCGTCGAGCGACTCGTCCGCACACCGCATGCTGACCGGGTGGACCCAGCCGCCGCCGAGGCACTGATCGTCGTCGATCTGCAGACCGCCTTCGTGCGGGGTGCGGATGCCGTTCCGGACGCGGACCGCCTCGTGGCGGAGATCGACCGGCTGCTCGGCCGCGCGCGTGCCGCCGGGGCGTTGATCGTGCACCTGCGCAACGACGGCCCCGCCGGTGCGCCCGACGAGCCCGGCACCGACGGCTGGTCGCTGCTGCGCGACCCGGCACCGGCGGAACCCGTCGTCGCGAAGTCGCTCGACGACGGGTTCCGGGGCACCGATCTCGGGGAGATCCTGCGCGCAGCCGGTGTACGCCGGATCGCGGTGTGCGGTGTCCTGTCCGAGATGTGCGTCGCCGCCACCGCACGGGCGGCGCTGGACCGGGACTACGGCGTCGTGCTGGCGCACCGGGCGCACGGGACCTACGACGTGCCGCCCGGGCCCGGGTCGGACGGGGTACCCGCGGCGCAGGCGGCACGTGCCGCGGAGTGGTCGCTCGGGGACGAGGTCGAGATCGTGGCCGACGCCGGCGGGGTCACGTTCGTTCCGGTGCCGTCGTCGATCGGCGGGCGTCCGCGGCGCCCGTGATCCCGACCCGGCGACCGTCGGGAACCCGGGGGGCGCTCAGGACCCGTCGTGCAGCGCGCGCAGGGTCGTATCGAGCGTGGTGAAGACGGTGTCCGGGGAGTCGTCGGTGGCGTACTCCGGCCCCGGCTGCCCGGGCGCCGGGGACCACAGCCACCACAGGTTCCCCCAGCGGTCGAGCATCCGGGCGAGCGTCGTCTCGCCGTAGAACGGGGTCGGCTCGGTGACGATCTCGGCGCCACGGGCGACGGCCCGGTCGAGCACGACCCGGGTGTCGGTGACCCAGATCTGCAACAGCCCGGGACGCGACGGCCACCCCGGTAGCCGGTCCGCGACCATGAGGTCACTGCCGCCGATGCGGACCTCGGAATGGATGATCTCGCCGCCCGGGAGATGGGCGCGGCCCGCCGGGTTCTCGCTCACGTCGAAGACCTCGGTCACGAACGTCAGCAGCGACGCCGCGTCGTCGACGATCAGGAACACGTTGAGGACCCCGGCCGAACCGGGGACCGAAGCGGCCGGGAGGAGGATGTCCGTACTCATGGCGCGAGCGTGCCGGGCGATGCGGACAGGCCGGGTCCTCGAATCTGCAGACGTTCGTCCTGGAACGCCGCGGCTGGTGAGCCGCCGTCTCACTCCCGCAGGAACTCGCACAGGCGCGCGGCGAGCTCCCGGGGAGCCTCCTCCGCCATGTGGTGCCCGGAGTCGACGGGCCCGCCGGACACGTCGTCCGCCCACGCTCGCCACACCGCCCGCGGATCGCCGTAGAGCCGCTCCATGTCGTCGCGGCTCGACCAGAGGACGAGCGTCGGGCAGCCGATCCGGCGACCGGCGTCGCGGTCGGCGTCGTCGTGGGCGCGGTCGACGCCCAGCCCCGCCCAGTAGTCCTCCAGCATCGCTCCGACCGTGGCGGGATCGTGCACGGCCCGCCGGAACTCGGCGTGGGCCTCGGGGCCCATCTGCCCTGCGGAGCCGCGGTACCAGGCGTCGGGATCGGCGAGGATGACCCGCTCGGGGATCTCCGGCCGGGCGAGGAAGAACCAGTGCCACCACTCGGCGGCGAAGCGCGCGTCGCAGCGGGCCAGCGCCTCCCCGATCGGGACGCCGTCCAGCACCGCGAGCCGGGACACCCGCTCCGGCGCGTCCATCGCCGTCCGGAACACGACGTAGGAGCCGCGATCGTGCCCGACGACGGCGGCGCGGCGCAGCCCGAGGTGGTCGAGCAGGCCGACGAGGTCGGCGGCCATCGCCCGTTTCGAGTACGGCGCGTGGTCGTGGGTGGTGGGCGGGACGGAGGAGGCGCCGTAGCCGCGCAGATCGGGGCAGATCACCGTGTAACCGGCCGCGACCAGCAACGGGGCGACGCGGTGCCAGGTCGCCGCGGTCCGCGGATGGCCGTGCAGGAGCAGCACCGGCGGGCCGGAACCGCCGTGCCGGACCCGCAGCGTGACGTCGCCGACCGGCACCCGGTCGTCGGCGAACTCGCGGAAGAAGTCGACCGGTATGCCGTGTCCCATCCGGTCATCGTGGCCGAGAACAGCGGAAGCGGGGGGATTCGAACCCCCGGTCCTTTCGGACGCCCGCTTTCAAGGCGGGTGCATTCGGCCGCTCTGCCACGCTTCCGCCGGGCAGCGTATCCGGTCCGCCCACGCTCCCGTCGCAGCGCCGGAGCCTCATCCGGCGGCGACGTGGATCGGCAGCCCGGTCTCCCCCGGCCGCAGGTGCGGGGCCAGCTCGCCGTCGTCGGTGTACTCGCCGGTGAACCGGGGCCGGTACGGGATCGGCTCGTCGGTCCACAGGGCGTCGAGCCGCCCGAGCAGGTCCGCCTCCGTCGCCCCGTAGTCGGTGAGCCGGTCCGCGCTCGGCAGCGCCCACGGCGGGAGGACGCCCATCCCGGTGTAGGCCAGCGTCCCGTGCAGCAGACCGAACAGCATCTCCTCCGGCGCACCCGAGACCCCACGCGGCCCGACGGCACCCGGGCGGTCCCCCAGCGTCGTCAGCACCAGCGCCCGGGTCCCGACGAACGGGCCCTGCTCGAAGCGCAGCCGGCGGCCCGTGCGCGGGTCGGTCCCGAACGCGAACCCGTTCAGGAACACGCGGTCGAACCAGCCCTTGAGGATGGCGGGCATGCCGTACCACCACAGCGGGAACTGCAGGACGACGGCGTCCGCCGCCCGCAGCGCCGCCTGCTCCCGGGCGATCTCGGGCGGGAGTGCGTCCTCGACGTAGGCGCGGCGGGTGTCGGCCCCCACGCGGAAGGGCTCGTCACCGGTGGTGTGCCCGCCGTCGCCGGGGCGCACGACCGGGTCCCAGTTCATGGCGTAGAGATCCGACTCGTGGACGTGGTGGCCGCCGCGGCGCAGGTGCTCGACACCGGCGCGGCGGAGGCTCCCGGTCAGCGAACGGGGCTCGGGGTGCGCGCTGACCCAGAGGACGGACCGCGACGACGTGGTGTTCGACGACATGCATCCATGGTTGACCCTTGGTGCGCTCTTCGGTAGTACGGACATTTCTGTCCCCTTGGAGGAACCATGCGGCTGCCCGTCCGCCGAGCCGTCGAGGTCTGTCCGGTGGAGGTCGCGGTCTCCGTACTCGGCGGCACCTGGAAGCTGACCCTGGTCAAGCACCTGCTCACCGGGACCCGGCGGTTCAACGAGCTCGGGCGCCTGCTGCCGCTCGCGAACACCAAGACCCTGACCCGGCAGCTGCGCGAGCTGGAGGAGGACGGGATCGTGCACCGCACCGTCCACCCGGAGGTGCCGCCGCGGGTCGAGTACTCGCTGACCGGACTCGGCCGCAGCCTCGAACCGATCGTCCGGATCATGGACGAGTGGGGCGCCCGGTTCACCGGCACGGACCCCGCCTAACGCTCCGCGCGGTAGAACGTGAGCGCCCCCAGCCCGGTCCGTCCCCCGCCGACGACGGTCACCTCCCGGAACCCCGCCTCGTCCAGCAGCTCGGGAACCGCCCGCCCCGCGCCGTGCCCGTGGCCGTGGCCGTGGCCGTGCCCCGCCCCGTCGTACTCATGGAGCTTCGGCCTGGTCTCACGAGGCCGAAGCTCCATGAGTGACCGGGGGCGGGGCGCGCGGTGCGCGAGCTGGTCGAGGCGGTGGAGCAGGGACAGCGCGCGGTTCAGCGGGGTCAGCGGGCCGGCGACGCGGGGATCGTGGTCCAGGTCGACCAGGTGCAGGCTGCCACCGGGGGCCAGTACGCGGCGGGCCTCGCGCAGCGCCGTGACCTGCGCGTCGGCGGCGACGTGGTGCAGCATCAGCGACGAGAGGACGCGGTCGGCGCTGCCGTCGTCGTAGGGCAGGTCCTCGGCGGTGCCCCGGTCCAGACGCAGGTCCAGGTTCTCCCGGCCCGCCTTGCCCCGGGCGATGCGCAACGCCTCCGGATCGGGGTCGATGCCGGTCACGGTGGCCGACGGGACGGCCCGCTTCGCCCGCAGCACCACGTTCCCGGTCCCGCACCCGATCTCCAGGACCGAGGATCCGGGCTGGATGCCGGCCTGTGCCACCAGCCGCCAGTACACGGCACCGGCGCCGCTGAGCCGGGCGAGGCCGTCGTAGCGCGGCAGCAGCCGCGGGCTGATGAGCGCGGGCAGGTAGTCGGTCGTCATGACGCCTCCGTGGTACGAAAGTCGAGTACGTCGACCAGGTTCCAGCGCGGACGAGCAGGCGCCAATGAACGATCCACGGCAGTGATGGGACGAAGTTCGGGCGTCCCGTTGATCGGCCTGGCCCAGGCCCCGGTCCCGATCACGGTCGGCCGCCGCTCGGACCACGGCTCGCCCGGGATGCCGCGCTTCCGGGGCGCGCACGCCCACGACTTCCTGCTGCTCAGCTACGTCACCGCCGGGCGGTGGGCGACCAGGGTCGACGGGCGGCACTGGGACCTCGTCGCGGGCGACGCGTTCGTCGTCGCCCCGGGAGCGGTCGTCGCGGCGGAGGAGGACGTGGCCCCGCCCGGCGGGGAGATCTGGACGGTCGTCTTCCCCGCGGAGGCCGTCGACCCGGACGCCGCCGCCCCGCTGGTGTCCTGGCGCGGGCATCCGCTGCTCGCGCCGTTCGTCGGGAACCACCGGGGCGGGGCGCAGCGGCTCACTGTGCCCGCGACCGACCGGCCGGGTGTGCTCGCCGGGCTCGCCGCGCTGGAGGCCGAGCTGGCCGAGCGGCGCGACGGTCACGCCGACGCGGCCCGTGCCCACCTCACCCTGCTCCTCGTCACCCTGGGGCGGTTGCACGACGACGTCCCGGCCGCTGCGGTGGACCCCCTGCTCGCCGGGGTCTTCGCGACGATCGAGGAGCGGTTCGCCGAACCCGTCTCGCTGCGTGACGTCGCCGACGCACTCGGGCTCACCCCGGGCCACCTGACGACCGTGGTCGGCCGCCGGACCGGGCGCACCGTCCAGCAGTGGCTCACCGAACGGCGGATGCGCGAGGCCCGGCGACTGCTGGCCGGCACCGACCTGACCGTCACCGAGATCGGGCGCCGGGTCGGCTACCGCGACGCCGGGTACTTCGTACGGCGGTTCCGCACCGCCCACGGCACCAGCCCCGCGGCCTGGCGCCGCCGGTGACCCCGGCCCACTCATCCCACCCGTCACACTCGTCACACCCGTGTTGCACTCATGGAGCTTCGGCCTCGTGACACCGGGCTGAAGCTCCATGAGTGCGACGGGGGGTGGGGCGACCCGGGGGCGGGGTGACACGGGGGCGGGGTGACACGGACGGTGCGGCGACCCCGGATGTGGTGGGATCTTCGCGAACGGTCAAGGGGAGGTCAGGGTGCGGTTCGACGAGAACGCCCGGCTGGACACGTCCGGGGTGGACGACCTGCGCGGTTCCGGCGGCGGACGCGGCGTCGGCGGGCGGGTCGCCGGTGCGGGCGGCGGGCTCGGCATCGTCGGTCTCATCGTCTACCTGCTGCTCACCAACCTCGGCGGGACCGACCTCGGCGGCATGGCGGCGGGCGGCGGGTACCCCAGCCTCGACCAGGTCGGGACCGGCCAGTCCGCGGACGGCGCGTCGCTGGCCCGCAACTGTTCGACCGGGGCGTCGGCGAACACGTCGACGGACTGCCGGATGGTCGCGGTCGTGAACTCGCTGGACGACTTCTGGGCCGGCCGGTTCTCCTCCGGCTTCACCCCGCCGCGGACGAACTTCTTCTCCGGCGGCGTCAGCACCGACGGCTGCGGCTCGGCGACCTCGGACAGCGGGCCGTTCTACTGCCCGGCCGACTCCGAGATCTACATCGACCTGACCTTCTTCGACGACCTGCAGACCCGGTTCGGCGCCGAGGGCGGCCCGTTCTCGCAGTCCTACGTCATGGCGCACGAGTACGGCCACCACATCCAGAACCTGCTCGGCGCCAACCGGCGGGTCGGCAACGAGACCGGCCCGACGTCCGGCTCGGTCCGGCTGGAGCTGCAGGCCGACTGCTACGCCGGGGTCTGGGCGCACCACGCCACGACGGTCCCCGGCGACTCCGGCCGCCCGCTGATCACCGAGCTGAACCAGGCCGACGTCGACGCCGCACTCGACACCGCGGACAAGATCGGCGACGACCACATCCAGGCCACCCTGGGCGGCGGCCGGGTCGACGAGTCCCAGTTCTCGCACGGCAGCTCCGCCCAGCGCGAGCGGTGGTTCACCACCGGCCTCGACTCCGGTGACCCGAACGCGTGCGACACCTTCGCCACCCGCGACCTGGGGTAGGTCAGCCCCGGCGCAACCGGTCGAGCTGGTGGTCCAGGACGGCGACGGCCGACGCCGCGTCGTGCTCGCCCAGCAGCACCGACTCGGCGAGCCCACCGGCGAGCGCGAGCAGGATGGCGGCGTCGGGTTCCGGGGCGATCCCGCCGAGCCCGGCGGCCGCGAGCCGGTCCACGACCGCCCCGCGCAGCAACCGGTTGCCACGGCGGTAGGTCTCCCGGAGCCGGTCGTCGCCGAGCGCGCGGATCAGGAACGCCGAACCGACCCGGGCGTCGGTGCGGGCGTCGTCGTCCAGCGGGAGCAGCGCGACCAGCAGCGCCCGGACCTCGTCCAGCGGGGTCCGCGGGTGCGCGGCCGTCAGCCCGGTGCGGATCCGCTCGTCCACCCGGAGCTGGAGCTGCTCCGCGGCGAAGTCGAGCAGCTCGTCGCGGGAGCCGAAGTAGTGCTGCACCCGGCCCTTGGACACCCCGGCCTCCTGGGCGACCCGGGCGAGGCTGACCGCCTCCAGCCCCTCGGCCGCGGCCACCCGCCACAGCGCCTCCGCCATCTCGCCACGCCGCTATCCGTGGTCGACGACCCTCGGCATCCGCACCTCCGTTGCAATCCGATCGGCTTGCAAAAGCCCTCCGGGCCTTTTCCAGTCCGAACGTACCGTGAAAAGGAGGGGCGATGCGGACCGCACACTTCACCGACCCGGCGGCGCGGGAGCGCTACCGGGCGCTCTACGCCGCCGCGGTGGCGACGCTCCCGCCGGCGATCGCCCGTGACGTCGAGACCACGCACGGCACCGTCCGGGTCCTGACCTGCGAGGGGGCACCGTCCGGCGAGCCGCTGGTGCTGCTTCCCGGCGCCGGTGCGCCGGGGGTGAGCTGGGCGTCGAGCGTGCCGTCGTTGCTCGGGCTCGGGACCGTGCACCTCGTCGACCCGCTCGGGGGGCCCGGCGCGAGCCGCCAGGACGTGCCGATCCGCGACCTCGCCGACCAGGCCCGCTGGCTGCGCGCCCTGCTGGACGGGCTAGACCTCGCGTCGTTCCACCTCGTGGGGACGTCGATGGGCGGCCGGATCGCGTTCGAGCTGGCCCGCCGGGCCCCCGCGGGCCTGCGGACGCTCTCCCTGCTCGAACCGGCGAACACGTTCGACCGCATCCCGCTCGCGACGGTCGCGTCCTCGGTGGGCGCGATCCCGGGTGCCCCGGGATGGCTGCGCCGCCGCTTCCTGGACCGGCTCGGCGACGGCGGGGCCGCCGGCGACGACCCGGTCCTGCGGCTCGTCGACGCCGGGATGTCCGGCTTCGCCTCGGCGGTGCCGCACCCGCCGCGCCCGTCGGACGCCGACCTCCGCGCCGTCACCGTCCCGACCCTGGTCCTGCTCGGCGGCCGCAGCACGATGCTCGACGCCGGACGGGCCCGGGAGCGGGCCGCGCTGCTGCCCCGCGGGACGGTCGAGGTCTGGCCGGACGCCTCGCACGCGCTGCCCGGGGAGTTCCCGGAACGGGTGGCCGAGCGGATCGCCCGGCTGACGGCCGGACCGGTGCCGTCGTGAACCGCCGCGAACTGCTGGTGACGACGGCGGTGGACCTCGCGACCCCGCTGGTCGTCTTCTACGGGTTGCGGGCCGCCGGGATCGGCGCCGGACCCGCCCTGCTCACCGGTGCCGCGGCCCCGGCCGCGCGGGCGCTGTACGTGCTGCTGCGCTACCGGCGGCCGGAGTGGTTCGCCGTCCTCGTCCTGGTGCTGTGCGTGGCGAGCGCCGCGACGTCGCTGGTCGGCGGGGACGAGCGGGTGCTGCTCGCCCGGGACGGGCTGGTCACCGCCGCCCTCGGCGCGACCCTGCTCGCGACGGTGCCCGGCACCCGGCCCGCGCTGTTCACCGTCGGGCGGCTCACCCTGACCGAGGCCGGGCACGACCCGGCCGAGTGGGACCGCCGGTGGACGGCGTCGGCCCGGTTCCGCGGCGTCTGGCGATGGCTGACCGTGGGCTGGGCGCTCGGGCTGTTCGCCGACGCCGGGCTGCGGGTGGTCACGGCGTACACGCTGCCGGTCGACGTCGTCCCGGCCGTGCACGCGGTGCAGTGGTTCGCCGTGCTCGGGATCCTGCTCGTCGGCGGGCAGGTGTGGCTGCGCCTGCCGCGCCACCGCGACCTGATCTTCAGCTGACCGGCCGGGCGGCGCCGGTGCGCCCGGACGTCGGCCGGCGCCGGGCATCCGGACGGTCCAGCTCAGCCCGGGGGCAGGTCTCCGTCGAGGAACCCGGCGACCGCCCCGGTGTAACCGCCGACCCGCAGCTCCCAGCCGGGACGGGCGAACGCGTCACGGGCCAGCAGCTGCCGGTGCTCGACCACCGGCCGGTCCCGGGAGGCGATCAGCGCCGTCCCGTCGGGCACGTAGCCGAGCCGGGCCGAGACCCCGGCCGACGCGGCGTTCCCGTCCATGTACTCCGAGCGGGCCGTCGTCGCCCCCAGGTGGTCGAACGCGAACGCCAGCACCGCGGCCCGCATCTCGGTCCCGTAGCCCGTGCCCTGGTACGGCAGGCCCAGGTAGGAGCCGGTCCGCACCTCGCGCAGGACCCCGAACCGCTTGCCGGCCAGCTCCTGCAGGCCGATCACGGTGCCGCCGGCCCGGACCACGAACAGCAGGCTCCAGTCCTCCGGGGAGGTCTCGGCCCGGGTGGACCAGAAGTACTGCAGCACCTTCCGCCCGAACAGCCGCGGCTCGGTCTCGGTCCAGGACGTCAGGAACGGCATCCGGTCAGCGGGATGGATACCGGAGGTCTGGGCCATCGCGACCAGCTCGCGGACCGAGGAGTCGTCGTCCGGGCGCAGTTCCAGCCTCGGGGTGCGCAGCACCAGCCCGGAGACCGGCCACGGGTCCGGGACGGGGTCGATCGGCGCAGGCAGGACGTCCATGGGCCGACCGTGCCGGATCGGCGGGAACGGCGCGAGGAGAATACGGTCGGTCGCCATGAAGGCGATCACCCTGGCGGAGTACGGCGGACCGGAGCACATGGCCTGGACGGAGGTCCCGGACCCGGCGCCGGGCGCGGGCGAGGTGGTCGTCGACGTCGTCGCCTCCGCGGTCAACCGGGCCGACCTGCTGCAGGTGCAGGGCAACTACCCGGTGCCGCCGGGTGCGTCGGACATCCTGGGCCTGGAGTGCTCCGGCCGGATCTCCGCGCTCGGCGAGGGCGTCACCGGCTGGTCGGTCGGGGACGAGGTGTGCGCGCTGCTCGCCGGGGGCGGCTACGCGGAGAAGGTCGCGGTGCCCGCGGCGCAGCTGCTGCCGATCCCGGACGGCGTCTCGCTGGAGGAGGCCGGCGGGCTGCCCGAGGTCGCCTGCACCGTCTGGTCGAACGTGTTCATGGAGGGCCGGCTGGCCGCGGGCGAGACGTTCCTGGTCCAGGGCGGCTCGTCCGGGATCGGGACGCACGCGATCCAGGTCGCGGCGGCCCTCGGTGCCCGGGTGGCCGCCACCGCGGGGCACGCCGACCGGCTGCAGTTCTGCCGCGACCTCGGCGCCGACATCGTGATCGACTACCACGACGACGTCGCGGCCCGGCTGAAGGAGGCCACCGACGGCCGCGGCGCCGACGTCATCCTGGACAACATGGGCGCCAAGGGACTGGCGAACAACCTGTCCGCCCTCGCCACCGACGGCCGTCTGATGATCATCGGCATGCAGGGCGGGGTGAAGGCGGAGATCAACCTCGGTGCGCTGCTCGCCAAGCGCGGGCACGTGTCCGCGATGGGCCTGCGCGGACGGCCGGTCGAGGGACCGAACTCCAAGGCGGCGATCGTCGAGCAGGTCCGGGACCGGGTGTGGCCGCTGTTCGCCGCGGGCTCGGTCCGCCCGGTGGTGTTCGAGCGGTACCCGATGTCCGGCGCCGCCGACGCGCACCGCAGGCTCGCCGACGGCGGCGTCACCGGGAAGCTCCTGCTGTGCAACCCGGGCTCCTGATGCGCGCGACCCCGGCCGCCGGGTCCAGAATGGCGCCATGAGCGACGAGCAGGAGACCCCCGAGGAGCGGGTCGTGGTGGTCGGCGCCGACGGCCGCCCCGTGGGCATGGCGACCGTCCCGGCCGGCGACGGCGTCGACGACGACCCGCAGAGCCCGGCGTCGATGGTCGAGCAGCCCGCGAAGGTCATGCGGATCGGCACGATGATCAAGCAGCTGCTGGAGGAGGTGAAGGCGGCCCCGCTGGACGAGGCGTCCCGCAGCCGGCTCAAGGAGATCCACGAGAACTCCGTGAAGGAGCTCGAGGAGGGCCTGGCGCCGGAGCTGCGCGAGGAGCTGAACCGGCTGAGCCTGCCGTTCACCGCGGACGCGACGCCCTCGGAGGGCGAGCTGCGGATCGCCCAGGCCCAGCTGGTCGGCTGGCTGGAGGGGCTGTTCCACGGCATCCAGACCGCGCTGTTCGCCCAGCAGATGGCGGCCCGCGCCCAGCTGGAGCAGATGCGCCGGGGCCTCCCGCCCGGCGCGGCCGCCGGCATGGAGCAGCAGATGCCCGACGGCATGGGCCGGGGCACCGGGCAGTACCTCTGACCCTCCGGACCCGGACCCGACCTGCGATTTCCGCCCGGTCCGGCAGGGGCCGCCCCTGCCGGACCGGGCGGACGGCCGTGAGTACCCTCGTCGGGTGGCCGTCACCGTGACCGACAACGAGCCGGGCGACGTCGTCGACCCGGACGAGGTGTCGAGCCCGCGCAGCTGGGGCCGGGCGTTCGCCGATCTCCGTGCCGGCTGGCGGCAGCGCCCGCTCTGGGGCTACCTGGGCTGGCAGGACATCAAGCAGCGCTACCGGCGCTCCGTGCTGGGCCCGCTGTGGATCTCGATCAGCATGGGCGTCATCGCGCTCGGGCTGGGCATCCTCTACTCGGCGCTGTTCGAGACGCCGATCGCGACCTTCCTCCCGCACGTGGCGGTCGGTCTGCTGATCTGGAACTTCGTCTCCGGCTGCATCCTCGAGGGCAGCGAGGTCTTCATCTCCAACGAGGGACTGATCAAGTTCCTCCCCGCGCCGCTGACCCTGCACATCTACCGCCTGGTGTGGCGGCAGACGCTGTTCTTCCTGCACAACCTGGTCGTCTGGGCCGTGCTGATGGTGATCTTCCCGCGGCCGCTGGGCTGGGAGGTGCTGCTGTCGCTGCCGGCGTTCGCCCTGCTCGCGGTGAACGGCGCCTGGATCGCGATCCTGGCCGGCATCCTCGCGACCCGGTTCCGGGACATCCCGCCGATCATCGCCAGCGTCACCCAGCTCGTGTTCTACCTGACACCGATCGTGTGGTCGATCGACATCCTGCAGGACAACGAGGCCGCCCGGGAGCGGGCCAGCCTCGTCGAGCTGAACCCGGTGTTCCACTTCCTGGAGATCCTGCGCCAGCCCCTGCTCGGGCAGGAGATCGTCGGCCGGTACTGGCTGGTGGCCGGCGCGATCACGATCGTCGGGTGGGCCGCCGCGCTGGTCTGCCTGCGCAACTACCGTTCCCGCGTCGCGTACTGGGTGTGAGCACTGTGTCTGATTCCAGCGGGGTCGAGCCCCGGATCCGGATCGACCGGGCCGCCGTCGACTTCCCGATCTTCGACGCCAAGACCCGGTCGCTGAAGAAGGCCGTGCTCGGCAAGGCGGGCGGCCGGATCGGCACCGGGGCCAAGGTGCCGATCATCGAGGCGCTGCGCGACATCACGCTGAAGCTCGACCGGGGTGACCGGGTCGCGCTGGTCGGGCACAACGGTGCCGGCAAGTCGACGCTGCTGCGGCTGATGGCCGGCATCTACGAGCCGACCCGCGGCCGGTCCGCCGTCCGGGGCAAGGTCGCGCCGATCTTCGACCTGGCGGTCGGGATGGACCCGGAGATCTCCGGGTACGAGAACATCCTGATCCGGGGCCTGTTCCTGGGCATGACCAAGAAGCAGATGGAAGCCCGGATCGACGACATCGCCGAGTTCACCGAGCTGGGCGACTACCTGGCGATGCCGCTGCGGGCGTACTCGACGGGCATGCGGGTGCGGCTGGCGCTCGGCGTCGTCACCTCGATCGATCCGGAGATCCTGCTGCTCGACGAGGGCATCGGCGCCGTCGACGCCGAGTTCCTGAACAAGGCGCGCGGCCGGCTGCACGAGCTCGTCGACCGCTCCGGGATCCTGGTGTTCGCCTCGCACTCCGACGAGTTCCTCGCCGACCTGTGCGACACCGCGCTGTGGATGGAGCACGGCACGATCAAGGAGTACGGGCCGCTGCAGGAGGTCCTGGACCACTACAAGGGCCGGACGCCGCTGGAGGGCACCGCGTGAGCGGCCCGCTGGCCCCCGGCTCCGTCGTCGGGGTCATCGTCACCCGGCACCGCGCCGACCTGCTCGTCGACTCGCTCGCCGCGATGGCGAAGCAGAGCCGCCCGGTGGCACACCTGATCGTCGTCGACAACGGGCCGGACCAGCCCGCCCGCGAGGCCGTCGAGGCGTGCCCGCTGCCGACGACCTGGATCCCGTCCTGGCACAACCTCGGCGGCGCAGGCGGGTTCGCACTCGGCATGCTGCACGCGCTCGCGATGGGCGCGGACTGGGTCTTCCTGGCCGACGACGACGGCCACGCGGCCGACGAGACCACCCTGGCGACCCTGCTCGACCTCGCGACCGACCGCGGGCTCGCCGCCGTGTCCCCGGTGGTCGCGGACAAGTCCGACCCCGAGCGGCTCGCGTTCCCGCTGCGCCGGGGCGTGACCTGGCACCGCACCCGCTCCGCGCTGCTCGCCGGTGACGGCGACCCGGACCTGCTGCCGGGCATCGCCTCGTTCTTCAACGGCGCGCTGTTCCGCGCCTCCACCCTGGAGGTCATCGGGGTGCCGGACCTGCGGCTGTTCGTCCGCGGGGACGAGGTCGAGCTGCACCGCCGCATGGTGCGCTCCGGGCTGCCGTTCGGCACCGCGCTGCACGCGACCTACCTGCACCCCTACGGCTCGGACGAGTTCAAGCCGATGCTGGGGGGCCGGTTGCACGCCCAGGACCCGGGCGACCCGGTCAAGCGCTACTACACCTACCGCAACCGCGGGTACCTGATGAGCCAGCCCGGGATGCGCCGGATCGGCCTCCTGGAGCTGCCGCGCTTCGCCTGGTACTTCCTGGTCACCAAGCGGGACCCGGCCGGGTTCCGGGACTGGTTGCGGCTGCTGAAGAAGGGTCGCGACGAGCGGTTCGACCGCGCCTGAGCCGCGCGGCCGCCGGGCGGGTCAGTCCTTGAAGATCACGTACCGCAGCATGACGAAGTTGATCGCGGTGGCGGTGCCCTGGGCGACCAGCCAGGCCAGCGACTCGGCGTGCGTCATCGGCGGCAGCAGGTGCAGGACCAGCGAGTTCACGCTGACGTTCACCGCGAAGGTCGTGCCGTAGAGCGCGACGAAACCGGCGAAGCGGCCCCGGCCGCCGGTGCCGGCCCCGGTGAAGGTGAACCGCTTGTTCAGCAGGTACGCCGTCGTGGTGCCGAGGATGAAGCTGATGCCCTTGGCGACCGGCACCCACAGGCCGAGGTTCAGCAGCAGGTGGTAGACGCCGAAGTCGACGACCGCCGACAGCGCCCCGATGGCGACGAAGCTCCCGAGCTGGCGGAGGAGCCCGTGACGCGGTGCGGGCTCGGCGGAACCCCGCGGTGCGGGCTCGGCCGAACCGTCGGCTGCCGGGCTCGCGGCCTGCGTGGGCTCGGTGGCGGTCACCCTCCGAGGGTAGCGGCGCGCAACGACGCCCCGACACGGCCCCGGTGGACCGCACGGCCACCGACGGCGTGGGACCGCGGGCGACCGGCACACGCCCACCGTGATCGGCGCCTCCGCACGCCCGTCGAGACCCGCGCAGCACAGGCGCCGACCCGATCTCCCCTCCCCACACCAACAAGTTTGTGCTACAAAGTTGACGTCACCACAAACAACTTGGAGGTCACCGTGAAGGAACGACAGGGGGCCGACGTCGACGACCAGCCACCGGCCTCGGCGGCCGAGGCGCTGGCGATCATCGAGCGTGAGCAGTCCCGCCGGGAGCCGGGCATCGCACCGTTCTTCCTGATCTGGGGCGCGGCGTGGACGGTCATCGGGCTCGCCTGGGCCGGCGCCGACGAGGGACTCGGCCTCTGGCCGGGATCCGCCGCGGGGATCGCCACCGCGGCCGTGATCGTCGTGTCCGCGATCGCGTCCGCCGTCGTCGGCGCCCGGCTCGGGCGCGGGGTCGCCGGGCCGTCGTCGGAGTTCGGGGCGCTCTACGGCTGGGCCTGGGCGATCGCGATGGTCGGCACCGGCGTCCTGGTCGGGGCACTCGCCCGGCTCGGCGGACCGGGGGTCGGGGTGCTCGCGCCCGCGTTGTTCGTGTTCGTGGTGGGGGCGCTCTACACCCTCGGCGGCGCGTTCTGGCGCAGCCGGGTCGACTACGGGCTCGGCATCGCGCTGCAGGTCATCGCGGTGCTGTCGGCGTTCACCCCGATGCCGTGGAACTCGCTGCTGATGGGGCTCGGGGGCGGCGGCGCGATGATCGTCGTCGGCGTGCTGCGGTGGCGGAGCAGCCGGTGAGCGAGCTCGATCCCGTCATCCACGCCCAGGCCCGGCTCCGTGTGACCGCCACGCTGGCCACGCTGGAGGAGGCCGACCGGATGACGTTCCCCCGCCTGCAGGAGCTGCTCGGGATGACCGCCGGGAACCTGTCGACGCACCTGCGCAAGCTCGAGGACGCCGCCTACGTCGAGATCACCAAGACCCACCAGCGCCGGACCCCGGTCACCTACGTGGCCCTGACGAAGACCGGGCGCCGGGCGTTCGAGGACTACACCGCGAGCCTGCGTGCGCTGCTGTCCCCTCAGGTCGACGAGGAGGTCGGATCGTGACCGTGGCGCCGGTCGTCCTCGACGGCGTCACCCGGTCCTACGGTGGCACCGTCGCGCTCGACGGCGTCGACCTCACCATCGAGCCCGGCAGCCTGACCGGCCTGCTCGGCCCGAACGGCGCCGGGAAGTCCACGCTGGTCAACCTGGTCTCCGGGCTGCGCCGGGCGGACTCCGGCACCGTCCGGCTGTTCGGCGGGGACCCGCGCGACGCGGTCAACCGGGTCGCGCTCGGCACCACCCCGCAGCAGACCGGGCTGCCGGAGACGCTGCGGGTCGGCGAGATCGTCCGGTTCGTCGCCGGGCACTTCCCGGACCCGGTCCCGGCCGGCGAGCTGCTGGACCGCTTCGGGCTCGCCGGGCTCGCGCGGCGCCAGGCCGGCGGCCTGTCCGGCGGGCAGAAGCGCCGGCTCGCGCTCGCGCTGGCCTTCGCCGGCCGGCCCCGGCTGGTGCTGCTCGACGAACCAACGACCGGCCTCGACGTCGAGGGCCGCCGGGCGCTGTGGGAGACGGTCCGCGCGTTCCACGCCGGCGGCGGCACCGTCCTGCTCACCACGCACTACCTCGACGAGATCGAGACGCTGGCGCAGCGGGTCGTCGTGCTCGCCGGCGGCCGCGTCCGGGCCGACGGCGACGTCGACGCCGTCCGCGGGATGGTCCGGCGCAGCCGGGTCACCTTCCGCGCCGCCGCGATCCCGGACCTGCCCGGCATCGAGCTCGCCGAGCGCGACGGCGACCGGTGGACCGTGCACACCGCCGACGCCGACGAGCTGGTCCGCGACCTGGTGCGCTCCGGCGCCGCGTTCGCCGACCTGGGCGTGACGGGCGCGTCCCTGGAAGAGGCGTTCCTGACCCTGACCGGGAGGACCGGATGAGTACCGTCGTCGCGCACACCCGCTACCTGCTGCTGGAGCAGCTCCGGATCCCGGTCGCGGTGCTGTCCACCGCGCTGTTCCCGGCGCTGGTGCTGGCGTTCTTCGTGCTCCCGTTCGACTGGAGCTCCGATCCCGCGCAGGCCACGATCTCGATCGGCCAGCTCGCGTTGTTCGGTGTGCTCAGCGGGTTCCTGTTCACGATCGGCATCGGCGCCGCCGACGACCGGGAGAAGCCCTGGGACCCCTACCTGCGCACGCTGCCCGCGCCGCCGTCCGCCCGGATCGTGGCCCGGCTCGCCGTCGGTGCGCTGTTCGCGCTGCTCGGGCTGCTGCCCGTGGTCGTGCTCGGCGCGGTCCTGACCCCCGCCCACGTCCCTCCGGTACGGCTGCTGGCGGCCGTCGGGATGCTGCTCGTCGCCGGGCTGCCGTTCCTGTTCGGGGGGCTCGCGATCGGCTACTCGCTGCCGTCGAAGGTGGCGCTGCCGGTGACCCAGCTCGTGTTCTTCCCGATGGCGTTCGGCGGCGGGCTGCTCATGCCACCGGAGATGTTCCCCGGCTGGCTGCAGACGCTGTCCGGGCTGCTGCCCGTGCGGGGCGGGCGGGACCTGCTGATCTGGACGCTGGACGGCACACCGCCGATGACCCTGGCCGTGACCGCGTTCGCGGTGTGGACGGTGCTGCTCGCCCTGGTCGCGGGCTGGGCCTACCGGCGCGACGAGGGCCGTCGCTTCCGCTGAGACCGGCTCAGAAGCTCCGCCCGGCGAAGGCGTAGCGCGACCGCACCGTCACCGATCCGGCCGCGGTACGGCCGTACACCCGGAAGTGCGGACGGCCGTGCACCGCGCGGGCCGGCACCTTCGACCGGACCGAGCCGTAGGCCGAGACCAGGCCGTCGACGTCGGCGGTGGCGCCCTCCGGGACGAGCAGCCGGGCCGACCCGGCACCCAGCTCCAGCTCGACCTCCACCACCGGCATCGGCAGCTGCGCGTCGCAGAAGTCCAGCAGCACCGACCCGATCGAGCTCTGCACCCGCAGCCGCGGCGGGACGACCCAGTCACCGCGCCGGCGCAGGCCACCGACCCCGCCGCGCAGCACGGTGGGCGGGCCGACCGGTGTCGCCAGCACGTCCACGCTGAGGTTCAGCGGATCGCCGGGGAGATCGGCGAGCACCGGGTGCACGTCGGAGGAGAACCGGGCCGCGTAGACGGTGCGCAGCCGGTCCTGGAGCTCCTCGACGGAGATCCGGCCCTCGGCCATCGCGCGGTTCAGCCGTTCGGCCACGCGCTCGCGGTCGGCGTCGGAGATCCTGATCTCGCGCCGCTCACCGGGAAGCCGCGGACTGCTCACCGTGCCAGGGTAAACGCACCTCAGCCGACCGGTGCGGCGACCGGCAGCCGGAACAGCCAGGCCCCGCCGTCGAACCGGCCCGGGTCGCCGGTGACCCGCCGGGTCCACTCCAGCACCCGGGCCTCGTCACCCGCCGCGTGGCCCGGCACCACGACGACCGCGGTGATGCCGAGAGCGCGCAGCTCGCCGGCGGCCCGGGCGGTGTAGTCCCCGCTCGGGTCGTTCTTGCCGTCCGCGACCCACTGCGCGCCGATCTGGTAGCGGTTCCAGCGGGACTGGATGACGACGTCGTCCTCGGGGTCGGAGGCGATGAAGTAGCCGCCGCGGATCCGGAACCCCGGTCCGGACGCCGCCTGCCAGCGCAGGCCCTGCGCGCCGTCGTCCCAGGCCGCGGTGATCCGCGGGTGGATCTCGACGACGTCGGCGGGCCCCAGTCCCCCGGCCCCGCCGGTGAAGAACGCCGGGACCGGCGCCGGGCGCACCTCCTGGGCGTCCGCGGGCAGCCAGCTGAGCAGCGCGAACCCGGTGAGCGCCAGCGCGCCGACCGCGCCGGTGACCTCCGTCAGCGGCATCCGGTCGATCCAGATCGCGACGACCGCGGCCAGGCAGAGCGTCGTCACGACCTGGATCCGAACCGGCTCGATCTCCGAGAGCAGCGGCACCTCGGCGAGGGCCAGCCACGGCAGCGGCACCCCGGTGCCGGTGCCGAACAGGGTGATCCCGGTCCCCAGCGACGCCAGCCAGGACAGCCCGCCGACCGCGGCCACGACCCGCAGTGCCGTCGACCGGACGACGAGCACGGCGACCACCGCCAGCGCCAGCATGGCCACGCCGAGGTAGCCGCCCTGCTCCCCGATGTGCCCGGCGAGGCGCTCACCGGTCCCGGCGGGCACCGGGTGCAGCGCCGTCATCCGGGTCGGGACGAGCACGTTCGCCAGGTCGGCGCCGGTGGCGTGCACGTTGCGGATCGCCGAGCGCGGCCGGTTCGGGCCGGCCAGCACGAGCAGCACCGGGTAGGCGCCGAGCACCGCGAACACCCCGACGCAGGCGGCCCCGGCCTGCAGCAGGCCGGGCAGGTGCGTGGGGACCCGGCGCGGGAACCGCAGCGCCAGCAGCAGCGCGGCGAGCACCAGGAAGATCACGCCGACGGCGAGGGTCTGGGTGTAGAGGACGAGCTGGGCGACCAGCGCGAGCCCGGTGAGGCCGCCGAGGAGCCACGGCCGGCGCAGCGGGCCCCGCCCGAACAGGTGGTGGGCGAGCAGGAGCAGCAGCGGCGGCAGCACCGACCAGGTGAGGTTCAGGTGCCCGGCGACGGCGTGCGCGAGGTGGAACGGCGAGAACGCGTACAGCGCACCGGCGACACCGCGCGCCGCCCAGCCGCGGGCACCGGCCGAGGTGACGTACGGCCCGAGCGCGGCGACCAGCAGCAGCCCGGACACCACCGGTCCCAGCACGACACCGGCGTTGAACGCGGCGACCGGGCCCGCGGTCACCGTGACCGGTGCGAGCACCGCCGCGAGCAGCGGCACCGCGGTGTTCCAGAGTGCGTTCAGCCCGTGCGGCCAGTGCATCCAGTCGGTGAGCAGCGGGTTCTGCCCCTGCCCGACGGCGAACGGGAGCCAGTTCAGCCACCAGGCGAACATGTCCGCGTCCGCGGTGACGTGCCCGATCAGCAGCCCGCCCGGGTCCGCCAGCACCCGGCGCTGCAGCCACAGCGACACCAGCAGGTAGCCGAGCCCGAGCAGCACGTACGGCGCCGCGGCCGCGCCCCGGGCCGTCCGGCGCGGGAGCGGGATCCGGGCGTGCCGGGGCCCGTTCCGGAGGGGCTCCCGCTCGTCGAGCACGGGCCCAGTGTGGCCGGTCGGACGCGGGCGCGTGGCCCGGCGGGGTGCGGGCGCCGCCCACGGCCGGTGCGGGTGCCCTCGGTAGCCTGGCTCCGATGACGGACACGACCGTTCCCAGCAGCCTCCGGACCGACGCCCCGGCGCGGCGGACCGCGTCCCTGCACGGCTGGGGACGGACCGCCCCCACGATCGCGCAGCTCGTCTCGCCGCGCGGCGCGGAGGACGTCGTCGACGCCGTCCGTGCGGCGGGTGACCGCGGGATCATCGCCCGCGGGCTCGGCCGTTCCTACGGCGACCCGGCGCAGAACGCGGGCGGGCTCGTCCTCGACATGCCCGCGATGGACCGGATCCACGCGATCGACCCGGACTCCGGGGTCGCCGACCTCGACGCCGGTGTCTCGCTGGACGCGCTGATGCGGGCCGCGCTGCCGCTGGGCCTGTGGGTCCCGGTGCTGCCCGGCACCCGGCAGGTCACGATCGGTGGCGCGATCGGTGCCGACGTGCACGGCAAGAACCACCACACCAAGGGCAGCTTCGGCAACCACGTCGAGTGGCTGCAGCTGGTGACCGCCGACGGCACGGTCAAGGAGCTGACGCCGGACGGCGCCGAGCGCGACCTGTTCTGGGCGACCGTCGGCGGCATGGGCCTGACCGGCGTCGTCGTCCGGGCGAAGGTGCGGCTGCACCGCACCGAGTCGGCGTACTTCGTCGTGGACACCGACCGGACCGACGATCTCGACGGCCTGCTCGCTCTGCTCACCGACGGGTCCGACGACACCTATGGCTACTCCGCCGCGTGGTTCGACACCACCGCGACCGGGGCGCGGATGGGCCGCTCGGTGCTCACCCGCGGCTCGCTGGCGACCGTCGACCAGCTCCCGGCGAAGCTGAAGGCCGACCCGCTCAAGTTCGACGCGCCGCAGCTGTTGACCTTCCCGGACGTCTTCCCGAGCGGGCTGGCCAACAAGCTCTCGCTGACCGCGTTCAGCGAGCTGTGGTTCCGCAAGGCCCCGCGCCGCCAGCGCGGGTCGGTGCAGAACATCACCGCCTTCTACCAGGTGCTCGACCTGTTCGGGGAGTGGAACCGGATCTTCGGTTCGAAGGGCTTCCTGCAGTACCAGTTCGTCGTCCCGATGGGCGAGGAGCAGGCGCTGCGCCGGATCCTGGAGAAGATCTCGCGCTCCCCGCACAAGTCCGGGCTGAACGTGTTCAAGCGCTTCGGCGACGGCAACGACGCACCGCTGTCCTTCCCGGTCAAGGGCTGGACGATCACCGTCGACTTCCCGATCGCCGGCGGCCTGTCCCGGTTCTGCACCGAGCTGGACGACATGGTGCTCGCCGCCGGCGGGCGGCTGTACCTGGCCAAGGAGTCGCGGACCTCACCGGAGGCGTTCGCCGCCGGCTACCCGCGGTTCGACGAGTGGAAGGCGATCCGCGACGCGGCCGACCCGGCCGGCGTCTTCGCCTCCGACATGTCCCGCCGCCTCGCACTCGCACTCTGAGATCCCTGGAGCTCCCCTCATGATCGACGCCGTCGGTAACCCGCAGAGCATCCTGCTGCTCGGCGGAACCTCCGAGATCGGCCTGGCCACCGTCCGCGCGTTCGCCGCCGACCGGCCGCTGCGGGTCGTGCTCGCCGCACGCCCCGGCCCCCGGCTGGACGCCGCCCGCACCGAGCTGGAAGGGCTCGGCTGCGGGGTGGAGACCGTCGAGTTCGACGCCGAGGCGGTCGAGACGCACGCCGAGGTCGTGAAGAAGGCCTTCGCCGGTGGGGACATCGACGTGGCGGTCGTCGCGTTCGGCCTGCTCGGGGACAACGAGCGCGGCTGGACCGACGTCGAGCACGCGGTCGAGCTGGCCCAGGTCAACTACACCGCGACCGTCTCCACCGGGGTCGCGCTGGCCGAGCGGTTCCGCGAGCAGGGCCACGGCTCGATCGTCGCGATCTCCTCGGTCGCCGGTGAGCGGGCCCGGCGCTCCAACTTCGTCTACGGCTCGACGAAGGCCGGGATGGACGCGTTCTACACCGGGCTCACCGAGGCGCTGCGCGAGCACGGCATCACGGTCACGATCGTCCGTCCGGGCTTCGTGCACTCGAAGATGACCGAGGGCCTCGACCCGGCGCCGCTGGCGACCACCCCGCAGGCGGTGGCCGACATCGTCGTGGACGCGGTGCGGACGAAGAAGGAGCTCGTCTGGGCCCCGGCCCCGATGCGCTTCGTGATGAGCGCGCTGCGCCACGTGCCGCGCCCGATCTTCCGCAAGCTCCCGATCTGACCGCGCCGCTTCTCTTCTCCCCTCCCCCGGTCCCACTCATGGAGCTTCGGCCTCGTCACACGAGGCTGAAGCTCCATGAGTGCATCCCGGGGCGGGGCGGGGCGGGCGGGGCGGGGTGCGCGGGCGGGTCACCAGGTGTCGAGGTGCAGGACCGTGTCGAGGGGCTGGCGCTTCGCGGGCTTGAACGTCTCGCCGGTGAAGTAGGCGACCGGCAGCAGCACGCCCTGGCGGACGTCGTCCGGGATGCCGAGCAGCTGCGAGATCTCCTGCTCGTAGCGCAGGTGCAGGGTCGTCCACGCGCTGCCGAGCCCGCGGGCCCGCAACGCGAGCTGCAGGCTCCACGCGGCCGGGAGCAGTGACCCCCACATCCCCGCCTGGTTCGCCGCCGGCAGCTCCGCCGACGCCTTCAGCGCCCCGATGACCAGTACCGGGGCGTCCCCCATCCGTTCGGCCAGGTACAGCGCGCTGTCCGCGACCCGGTGCTGGGTGGCGTCCCGGTCGGCGTCGCCGGAGGTCCGGGTCGTCGGGTAGGCCGAGGACTCCCGGTAGGCCATGAACGACCTGCGGTAGTACTCGCCGACCGCGCGGCGCTTCTCGGCGTCGGTGATCACCAGCCAGTGCCAGCCCTGCTGGTTGGAGCCGCTCGGCGCCTGCAGCGCGACCTCCAGGCTGTCCCGGACCAGCTCCATCGGGACCGGGCGGTCGAGGTCCAGGCGCTTGCGCACCGAGCGGGTGGTGGTCAGCAGTTCGTCGGGGCCCAGGGGTAGCACGTCGGTCATGTCCCGATCGTGCCTGCCTCAGCGCGGCCGGCGCACCACCAGGACGGCCCGCTCCCCGGTCCCGGCGGCCAGCGTCAGCCGTCCGGACGACCTCTGGGCCCTGGCCGGTGCGGTGCGCGGGTCCAGCAGCACCGGCACCCCGCCGTACGGCCCGCGGGTCAGCCCGTCCGAGCCCTCCCGGACGATCTCGAACCCGGCCCCGGTGAGGATCTCCCGGATCCGGACGTGGCCGCGCGGCACCGGCGGGGCCGGCCAGCGGGCACCGGCGAGGTCCCGGCCGCGGCCCTCGGCGTCCGCCGCGACGACGAGTGCGTGCCCGCCCGGCGCCAGCGCCCGGAACCAGCCACCGGGACCGGTGTCCTCGTCCAGCGCGCTGTCCGGGGTCCGGTCCAGCACCTCGACGGCGGTCAGTGACGGGACCCGGGCCGGGAGGTCGGCCACCCGCAGCTGCACCGGGCAGCCGGGGGCACCGGCCCGCATGGCGGCCGCCTCCCCCGCGCTCCCGGCGAGCCCGGACACCGGCCCGAGCCGGGCGAGTGCGGCCAGCACCGCGCCACCGGCACCGGCGACGTCGAGGAAGGGCCCACGGCCCAGGTAGGTGCGGACCAGGCGGAGGTACCAGTGGCGGGCCGCCCGGTCCGGCGCGGCGGGCGCGGGATCCGGCAGCTCGTCGGACGGCGGAGTCGTGGGGATCATCGGTCCACAGGGCTCGGTGGGACGGCGGGCACCCGCCATTCTTCCCGGCCCGCTCCGGACGAGGCCCCCGGACCCGGCTCAGGCCCCGTGCGCCGGCCTGCGGCGGCGCCGGGCCGCGGCGCCCGAGGCGGCGACGATCGGTGTCGCGGCACTGCCGTGGGTGTCCCGGCGGCGCCGGCCGCAGTACTCGACACCGGTCCGGGAACCCGACCGGGTCCGCTGCACCCGCGGCGTGGGGACGTCGGCGTCCGGAGTGGTCCGCGACGCGAGCTGCAGCGCCCGCAGCCGCTCCACCCGGTCCGCGGTCTGCGCGCCACCGGGGCCGTCGGCGAGCGGGGTGAACAGACCGGCTCCGGGGCTCCGCGGGGCACCGGCCGCACGCGCGGCGACGAGCCGTTCGACCGCCGTCCGGCCCGTCCCCTGGCCGGGGACGACCACAGGCAGCACCGAGGTGTCCGGATCGCGCCGGGCGTCCTCGGTGGTGACCCGGTGCCCGTCCGCGGCGACGGCCGGCAGCACGCAGGTCTCCGGATCGCGGCGGGCCTCGGTGGTGTCGACCCGGACCGGCGCCGGCGGCTCGGCGGGGACGGCGGGGACGGCCGCCGCCCGGCGGCCGGGCAGTGCCCGCAGCCAGCGGCGGGCGGGACGTTCGACGAGCTGGTGGAGCAGGTGAGCCACGGGCAGAGTCCCCACGAAGACGGTGAGCGCGATCAGGTGCCCGGTCTCCCCGCCAGCGGGGACGGCACCGGTGTCGCTCAGGAACCAGAACACCTCGAACACCGGGATGTGGACGAGGTAGAGCGCATAGGAGATCCGTCCGCCGTGCACGACGGCCGGACGGGTGAGCAGGTGGTGCACCGGCCCGCGGTCGGCGAGCGCAAGCGCTCCGACCAGCACCGGGAAGAGCAGGACCGCGGCCCCGTGTGCCCCGCCGCCGTACGCGTCGCCCGCGACGAGCACCACCGGCACACCGACGGCGGCCGCGGTGGCCGTCCCGGACGCCACGGCGCCCACCCGGGCGTGACGCAGCCGCCGGACGGCGAGCATCGCGAGCACCCCGGCGGAGAATCCGCCGAGGATCCGCACCAGCCAGCTGTACGGGTAGTACGGCGACCCGACGACCACGAACGCCGCCGCGAGCGGCGTGACGCACAGCAGCGAGCCGGCGGCGAGCACCGCGAACGGCAGTTCCGCAGCCGGTAGAACCCCACCGCGAACAGCGGGAACAGCAGGTAGGCCAGCCACTCCGCGCTGATCGACCAGGTCGGGCCGACCCAGGACGCCCCGTCGAGGAACGCCTGGTTCCACAGCTGCACGCCGACGAGCTGCTCGAGCCAGGTCCGGACGTCCAGGTCGGGCTGCACCGCCTGGTAGGCGACGTCGTCGGTCCCGCCGAGCACGGCGCGGGCGACGAGCCAGATCCCGAACAGGTGGAACACCACCGCGTAGGCGGGCCACATCCGGGCGACCCTGGCCCACACGAACCGGCCGGTGGCGCGCGTCCGCAGCCGGGGACCGAGCTGCTCCAGGTAGGTCCAGGCGATCACGAAACCACTGAGGACGAAGAACAGGTCCACACCGAGCGCACCCTGGGTGACCAGCGGGCCGAGCCATCCGGTCAGTGCCTCGACGCCGGCCGACGGGGTGAAGTGGAAGTGGAACGCGACCACCCACACCGCCGCGACGATCCGCAGGCCGGTCAGCGCGGTCAGCTCGCCCGACGGTCCGTCCTGGTCGGGAGACGGGTGGCCGGTGCCGGACGTCACGGTGGACGCGTCGCCGGACGTGCCGGGCCGGTGGGTGCGGATGCTCACGTCCGGGGCAACGAGCCGTCGTCGCCACCGTCACCGGTGACACCCGAAGAGGGCCCGAATGCCGCATGCAGTGACGCACGGTCACGACACGCCGAGAAGATCATCCTTGAGACCCCGGGCGGGCGAAATCACGGCGCCGCGGACGTCACGGGGGCATCACGGACGATCTTCGACGCCCGTCTAGCCTCGGCCGGGTGCAGACCGCCGACACGGAGCCCGGTCGTCGGGCCGGATCCGGGTCCGTCGACCGCCGGTCCCGTCCCACCGATCGCCTGTTCGCCGCCGCGCTCGGGCTGGTGTCCGCGCTGCTCGCGCTCGCGATCCCGTTCCTGCCGGTCCAGCAGAACACCGCGACCGTCACCTGGCCGACGGCGCAGACCGGTACCGCGCCGCTGAACGCCCCACTGGTCGCCTACCGCGCCGAGAGCCTGCGGGCGACCATCGGCTGCGACGCGATCCGCAGCCTCGACGACCGCTCCCCCGGCCCGGCGACCGTGGTGTCCACGACCCCGGCCGGCGCACCGGAGGGCGACGGCGTCGGCCTGCGGACGGTCGTGAACGACGGGACCCTGCTCGTGGACAACCGGGGCCAGCGGGTGGCCACGGTCCCGCTCCCGCCGCCGGGCGAGCCGTGCGAGCTGACGATCTCCTCGGACGGCGCCGCCACCACCGTCGCCGTCGGTCGGGCGACGGTCTACGAGTTCGCCGGCGACGCCCGCCCGCAGGTCACCGGCGTCTACTCCGACCTCGACGCGGCCACCGACCCGATGGCCGGGTCGGTCGTCGGCTTCGACACCGACAACCGGTACGACACGAACGCGTCGCTGCTCAAGCTCGTCGCCGGGGCCCTGGCCGTCGTCGCACTGCTCGGGTCGCTGTACTTCCTGCGCCGGGTCGACGACGCCGACGCCCGCCGGGTCGTGCACGGCCGCCGGCTGGCCGTCCGGCTGCGCGGCCGCGACACGGTGCGCGACCTCGTCGTCGTCGGGGTGCTCGTGGTCTGGGCCGTGATCGGCTCGATGACCCCGGACGACGGCTACATCCTCGACATCTCCCGCGGCAACGACACCGCCGGCTACATCGGCAACTACCACCGCTGGTTCGACGTCCCCGAGGCCCCGTTCGGCTGGTTCTACCAGCTGTACTCGCTGTGGAGCGGCGTCTCCGACGCGGTGCTGTGGCTGCGCCTGCCGCCGCTGGCCATGGGGATCGCGTCCTGGTTCCTGATCAGCCGGGCGCTGCTCCCGCGCCTGGGTACCCGGGTCCGGCGCAGCCGCTCGGCCGGCTGGGCCGCCGCCGGGGTGTTCCTCTGCTTCTGGCTGCCGTTCAACAACGGCCTGCGCCCGGAGACGGTCGTCGTCATCGCCGCCCTGGTCTCGTTCGTGACCCTGGAGCGGGCGCTGGCCACCCGGCGGCTGCTCCCGGTGGCCGGGGCGCTGGTGGCCGGAGCGTTCGCCGTGGCGGCCACGCCCACCGGCCTGATCGCGCTCGCCCCGCTGCTCGCCGCGGCCCGCCCGCTGCTCAAGCTGCTGACCGAGCGGATCCGCACCTCCGGCTGGCTCACCACGCTCGGCCCGCTCGCCGCGGCCGGGCTGATCGTGCTGACGGCCGTCTTCGGCGACCAGACGTGGGCCTCGATCGCCGAGGCCACCCGGGTCCGGACCGAGATCGGGCCCAGCCTGTCCTGGTACGAGGAGCTGTCCCGCTACGAGCTGCTGTTCAGCGACTCCCGGGACGGCTCGGTGCAACGCCGCTTCCCGGTGCTGCTGCTGTGGCTGTGCCTGATCGTGTCGACGATCGTGCTGCTGCGCCGCGGGCGGATCCCGGGCGCCGCGCTCGGGTTCTCCCGGCGGCTGCTGACCAGCACCGCGCTGTCGTTCGCGGTGCTGGCGCTGACCCCGACCAAGTGGACCCACCACTTCGGCGCGTTCGCCGCGCTCGGCGCGGGGGTCGCGGCCCTCGCCGCGCTCGCGACGTCGACCGGCGTGCTGCGGTCACGACGCAACCAGGCGTTGTTCCTCGGTGCCGTGCTGGCCGTGACGGCGCTGGCCTTCCGCGGGCCGAACACCTGGTGGTACGTGTCGAACTGGGGTGTCCCGTGGTTCGACAAGCCGGTCTCGGTCAACGGGATCGGGGCGACCACCCTGCTGCTCGCGGCCGCGTTCGTGTCGCTCGTCGTCGCGTCGGTGGAGCACCTGCGGTCGTCGTCGGGCGTCCCGCGCCCGGTCCCGGCCCCCGGGCGCCGGCGCAGCGCCCAGGCCCAGGCGGTCCGGCTCGGGTCCGCGCCGGTCGCGATCATCTGCGCGTTCATGGTGGTGTTCCAGGTCGCCTCGCTGGCGAAGGGCATGGAGAAGCAGGCCGGGTCGTACTCGCTCGGCGAGGACGTCGTCACCGACCCCACCGGGTCCCGGTGCGGCCTGTCCGGGCGGATCGTGGTCGAGACCGACCCGGCGGCGAACGTGCTGCCGCCCGCTCCGCCGACCGGTGCCCCGGACGACGGCCCGGTGCTCGACGGGTTCGTCCCCGACGGCCTGCCGCCCACCGGCCCCGGCTCGCTGCGCGACACCAGCGGCGACGGCGACCGGCAGCCCGGGATCACCGGTACCGGCCCGCTCGGCGGACCGGTGACCGGCAGCTGGTCGCCGGACCCGGACGCCGTCGGGGAGTACCGGTCGATCCGGTACGCACTGCCCGAGCAGGCCCGCGACGGGTCGGCGCCGCTGGTGCTCGGGATCGCCGGCACCGTCGGCGGCGGGACGACGCTGGCCCTGGAGTTCACCCGGGACGGACGGGTCGTCGACACGATCGAGCCGGGTGCCGGCGGTGCCGTGACCACGACGGCCGACAGCGCGGGCGGCGCGTCCGGCGGGCGTGCCTGGCGCGACCTGCGCCTCGACCTGACCGGGCGGGACGCCGCGACCGCCGACGCCGTCCGGGTCGTCGTCACCGACCAGGGCCTCGGCGCGAACTCCTGGATCGCGGTGGCACAGCCCCGGGTGCCGCGGCTGACCCCGCTGACCGAGGTCGTCGCCGGTGAGCCCGGCTACCTGGACTGGGCCACGTCGTTCGTGCACCCCTGCCTCACCCGCTTCGGGGTGCACCGCGGCATCGCCGACGTCCCGGCGTTCCGGATGCTCGCCGATCCCCAGCAGCGCACGGTGGCCGACGAGTGGGGCCGCGGCTCCAACGGCGGCCCGCAGGGCTGGCTCACCCACGTCGGCGCCCAGCGCTACGTGCCGACCTACCTGCCCGGCTCCTGGGACTTCGACTGGGGGCAGATCCGGCTCGTCGACCCGTACGACCCGCGGGCGGTGCCCGCGACCGCCGAGCACGGCAGCCGGACGATGTGGGGCTGGCAGCAGGTCGGCGAGGCCGGAGCAGCGCCCGGGAACCCGTCGCCGCTGCCCGGCTGAGAGACTCCCTCCGACCCGACCCCTCCGAGAGGCGACCGCGAGACATGCTGGACACGGCCCGTCCCACCCGTGAGAGCGAGCCCGCAGCCGCGTCCGGCGCCGACCGGCGCCCGGAGCGGCTGGTGGTGCAGCGCGGGCCGTTCACCGGGCCGACCGCGCTGGTCCCGGAGGATCTCTACGCCGAGGTGCAGCGGGGCGCCGCCCGCCGGGAGCGGGACCGGATCGAGCTGGCGCCCGCCACCCTGGTCAGCACCAACACCTACTGGGGCCGGCTGCACGCCACCTACTGGCAGCGGTGGACCGCGGTGCCCGAGGTCCGGGTGACCGCGCGGGCGAGCGGGCGCGGCCGCATCTGGCTGATGGCGTCGGACACGAACAAGGTCGCCCGCGCGGTGACGGTCGTCGAGATCGACACCGACACCGACGGGGGGCGCGACGTCGAGCTCACCGGTGCGATCGACCGGTTCCTCGACGGCGGCGGCATGTGGCTGGAGATCGGCACCGACACCGGTGAGCTGGCCGTGTCCGGTGTGGAGTGGGCGGTGCACGTCCCGCCGCCCGCGCGGCCGACGTCGATGACGATCTGCACCTACAACCGCGTCGACGACTGCCTGAACACGCTGCAGGCGCTGCTCGACGACCCGGTCGCCCTCGACCGGCTCGCCCTGGTCCGGGTGGTCGACCAGGGCAGCGACCCGCTCGAGTCACGGGACCGGTTCGGCACGCTCGCCGAGGTGTTCGGTGCCCGGCTGGTCTACCAGCGCCAGCCCAACCTCGGCGGCGCCGGTGGTTTCACCCGCGGGCTGTACGAGGCGACCGCCGGGGACCCGGCCGACGACCACGACGTCCTGCTGATGGACGACGACGTGCAGCTCGACCCGGAGATCGTCGTCCGGCTGACCGGGTTCGCCGCCTGCACCACACGGCCGACGATCGTCGGCGGCCAGATGCTCAACCTGCTGCACCCCGGGCACGTCCACATCACCGCCGAGTACGCCGTCCCCGAGAAGCTGCGGGTCGGCAAGCCGATCCCGGGTGCGCTGGAGGAGGGCTACCTCCTCGGCCGCGACGAGCGCCTGCTGCCGATCGTGCAGGAGCGCCGCGTCGACACCGAGTACAACGGCTGGTGGTCCTGCCTGATCCCGGCGCCGGTCGTCCGGGCGGGCGGCTACCCGCTGCCGCTGTTCTTCCAGTGGGACGACGTCGAGTTCGGCTACCGCGCCCGCGAGCACGGCTTCGGCACGGTGTCCCTGCCCGGCGCCGGCGTGTGGCACGCCGACTTCGGCTGGAAGGACTGGGACGAGTGGCACCGCTACTTCAACCAGCGCAACGGCCTGATCACCGCGGCACTGCGCACCGGGTTCGACCGCCGCACCGTCGCGTCGACGGTCGTCGAACTGCTGGCCCAGTACCTCGTCGGGATGCAGTACGGGCTGGCCGCGACCCTGCTGACCGCGGTCGAGGACTTCCTCGAGGGCCCGTCGGTCCTCGACGACGGCTCCGCGGCCGCCGCCGCCCGGATCCGCCGGATCCGCGCCGCCTACCCGGAGACCGCTGCGGTGCCGATCACCGACGTCGATCTCGACCCCCGCGAGTCCGTCGTGCACCTGGCCGGCGGCAAGCCGTCGAAGATGGTCCGGACCTGGATCAAGCGGGCCCTGCTGCAGACCTCGGGACGGCTGCCGTTCCGGTCCGGCATGGTGCCGGCCGGTGAGGCGCACTGGTGGCACGTCGCGTTGTTCGAGCGGGCGATCGTCACCGACATGGCCGAGACCGGCGTCCGGATCCGGACCCGCGACACCGAGCGCCTGCGGGAGCTGAGCACCCGCGGCGTGCAGACGGTGCGCCGGCTGTACACCGAGGGCCCCGCCGTGGCCCGGGAGTGGAAGACCGCCGAGCCCCGGCTCACCGCACGGGAGACGTGGAGCCGGCTCTACGCGGACTCCTGACCGGCCGCGACCGCCCGAGCAGCACGGCGACGAGCACCACGACCGACGCCAGCGGCATCGGGTGGCCCACCGCGACGACTGGTGCACCGCAGATCGCTTGGTAGCGGCCCACCCCGGTCCAGACGCCGTCATCACAGGCGACGGCTGAGACCAGATATGTACGCCAGTCCGCGACCGACATCATCGCCAACACATCTGGCCGAACCCCGATCGCTGTTCCCAGGTCGGCGCGTCACGACTCATACTCACCGGCATTTCGCCCGATAGAGTGGTCGAATCGGCTTTCGCCTGGCTGTGTGTCCATGCTTCGGGGGAAGCCGCCCATGACGATGTCGGATCGAGAGGCATCGGCGGTGATTCTGTAGATGACGCGAGGGCCGACGTACGATCGGCGACCGTGCAGCCACCGTCGGTTGTCGAGCACATAGCCGGTTCCAGAACGTGCAGGGACCGCCCACATATGGCGCTCGATCCCCGCTCGCAGCGCTGGAATATGCGGTTCGACGCGTGACCCGAACCGCGCCAACGAGTCAAGCCTGAGACGTATCGACACAACATCGTTCGTGGTTGCGAAGACCGATGCCAGGCATCCGTCCGCACCACCGAACAGCGCCGACGACGGCACAGACAGCGCGGCGAGTGCCTCCGGATCGTTTTCTTCCAGGTCGAGGTACACGGCGCGACCGTCGACCAATAAGGACTCGCCGCCTTCGGTCGGCTCACGGCCGCACACCGTGAACAGCAGGCCGGGCGGATCGACGACCCCCGATCTGTCGGTGTGCGGGTACAACGATGCACAGGTGAAGCCGGCAAGAGCGGCTGCACTGGCTCCACGATCTTCGATGACGGTCACGCCGTCCGGACCGCTGTCGCGATGTGGCACGACCACGGCTCCGATACAGCGGGCCAACGCGAGGAGACTCACGGGATCGGGCACGGCATCGACGAGGGACAGGCCGGTGCGGGCGAGATCGGCGAGAACGTCGACGGAGGCCGTCGAACGACGGACGGGCACGTCCGGAAGCACCACGTGAATCACCTTCTTCTGTGATGCCGCAACGATCGGCGGTACACCTCGTGCGCGTCCACTGACAGATCGTCAACCACCTGCCGAGGGCGCGACTGCTACGTTGACCGACGTTCAGCACGCCGGCCGAAAGGAATACCGTGCCGCCTCCGTCAAAGTTCTCCGTTTCAGTTAAAGGCGTCGTCCTCGACCGACAGCATCGCGTTCTACTGTTGAAGAACGAGCGCGAGGAGTGGGAACTCCCCGGTGGACGTATCGAGATCGGCGAGACTCCAGAAGACTGTGTCGCCAGGGAGGTATTCGAGGAGACGCAGTGGAAAGTCGCCACCGGGCCAATTCTTGATTCATGGATGTACTACATCGATGAAGTCGAGCGGCATGTTTTCATCGTGACATACGGATGCCGCCCGATTTCCGAAACCGAACCGGTGCTGTCGCACGAGCACAAGGAGATCGGACTCTTCTCGCAGCCCGAGGTGAACGCCTTGACCATGCCGGCCGGCTACAGGCGCTCGATCAGCGCTTGGCATCGGCTCACGACCTGATTTACCGTGACCTCGACCAAGTGGCTCTGGTCGAGCTCGGACGCCGCACAGTCACTGCGAACCCGTGAGCTCGGCCAGATACTCAGAACATATCGACGACTGAACGGTGTCAGCCAGGAGCGATTGGCCGAACTGCTGGGCTATGACAAGACGTATATATCCATGCTCGAAACGCGACGGCGCTCGATCACCGACGTGAGAACCCTCCGTCGCATTGCACATACACTCGGCGTTCCCGTACACGCATTGGGAGCGACCGAAGCGGACGACGCGACCTTCGAGGCGATGATCCAGTTCGCAGGATGGGTGATCACCCTCGCTGAGATCGCCCGGAAATCGGGAGACGCAGCCCACGCGGTCGACGAACTATGGCCACTGGTCGCCCGACTCGAATCGAGGGCCTCGGAAGGATCGCTGGAGCGGGAATCCCTGATCATCCTTGTTCGCGCTCGACTCAGGCTTGGGGTTACGCTGGGAACGCTTCTCCCCGAAGAGAACCTGGCACATGCGGCAAAGTGGACCGGACGCGCGCTTCTCGCGGCGACCCATCTCGACGACGCCGAACTCACCACCAGAGTGCTCGCCATGCACGGCAACGAATTAAGGAAAGCAGGACGAACGGCGGCATCGATCAGCCGGCTTCAGCTCGCCGTCTCCCGGGCGAGCGACACGACCATCGCCGCGGCTGCCAGCGCAATGCTTGCGCGTGCCTACGGTGAAGCAGGTCGAGAAGACCTCTTCGACGGTGCCATGCGCAGCTATCGGAGTCACCTCGACCGCGCGCCGGAGTCGGGGATGCTGGCAACCGAGTTCACCTATCGAGAGATCCACCTACGCGGCCTCGCCGACACCGGCCGCACAGCGGAGGCACACCGGCTCATGCAACGGTCGAACGCTGCGGTAGCACCCCCCGCGCCGCAGTGGGCGGCCATCGAACGGATCACCGCCGGACGTGTGCTGCTCGCGACCGGCGAGCGTGAGGAGGCCGAGGCTGCATTGATCGTCGGCCTGCGGCTCGCGGAATCGGCCCGCCTCCCGCACCAGGTCCAGCGAGCCGTCCGTGTGGCGATCTCGGGCGGGCTGCACTCCGTGACCGAGACCGGCCGCACTCTGCTCCTGCGACTTACCGACTCGGCGTGGAGCCGGCTCTACGCGGACTCCTGAGCGGCCGCGACCGCCCGAGCAGCACGGCGACGAGCACCACGACCGACGCCAGCGGCATCGGGTGGCCGACCGCGAACCCGGTCCCGAGATCGACGACGACGGCCACGCAGGCCGTCGCGAACATCCACCGCGGGCCGGTCGTCGGCTTCGGGCGCCCGGCGGAACGGCGCGTCCGGCCCCACGGCTTCTCGATCGACAGCCACGCCTGGAACGCGATCGCGGCGACCATGAGCAGCGTGAGCGTCAGCAGCGTCGCCGGCAGGGACCCCGCGGGATCGGCCCTGGCCGCGTCGAGCCGGGCGGAGAGCACGACGATCCCCAGGTAGAGCTGCACCAGCGTGATCGCGAACTTCGTCGCGACCCAGCGGTGCTGGAAGAACCCGTACGGCGTGGCGGCGGCCAGCACCATCCCGGTCAGCGCCGATCCGACGGCCAGCGGGGCGAGCAGGACCGCGTCGAGATGGTGCGCGGCGAGCAGGGCCGGCCCGCGGACGGCCGGGTCGGTGGCGAACACCTGCAGTGCGGCGAGGGAGGCGGCGAGCGCCATCCAGCCGACCGAGGTGAGCACGTGCAGCCAGACGGTGAGGCGGCGCCAGGTCTTGGTGGAGAACACACTCCCAGCACACCGCGGCGGGAGGGCGGGCCCATCGGGTGCGACCCCGGGGGCGGCCCGGGGGTGGGTCGTCGTTGCGACGTACGCGGAGGGGTCAGCTCCCCCACCGTCGCCACCGGCCACCCGACATCGGGACGTAGCCGGGCGGCGTCGAGCCCGCCAGGCGGACGAGCAGCCGCAGATGCGGTGGCGCTTCGGGCCCGTTCACGTGCTCCACGGTCAGCGACACCGGCCCGGTGCCGAGCATGGCGTCGAGGTGGTCGAGCAACAGGTCCGGTACGTAGCCGAGCGGAGCACCGTCGGACGTACACACCAGCCTGGCCGCCAGATTCCGTACGTTGCCCGGTTCCCTCCGCAGCTCCAGCCGGTCCCCCGGCGCGAGGACGGGTAGCGGGCCACCGGTGACGTACCGGATGCCGTGGACGAGGAAGAAGCACGTGCTCGAGCCGTCCGCCTCGACGGAGGGGACGGGGAACATCTGCACCGTGTCACCGGTGCGCCGGCCCTCCGAGCGGGCCAGTTGCTCCCACGGGGTGGCGTGTGCGTCGAGATGGAGCTGCCTGAGGTACTCGGCGAAGTCCGGTCGGCGCCAGCTCATGATCCGCTGGGAGAACAGCGGGAACAGCCGCTCCGAGCGGTACTCGTGGGACAGGTCGGGAAAGCTGAGGAACGCCTGGAAGCCCTCGACCGCTGCCGCACGCAGGTAGTGGAACCGGTATCCGAAGCCCGGGCCGTGTTCCAACCTGCCCACCGGACTGATCAGACGGGTTCCGGGGTGTTGCCACGCGACGATCAGGGCACCCGCCGAGCGGCCCGTTCCAGGAGCCACCCGGACGGCGGTGCCCGATGTCTCGACGGTCGGGTCAGCGGACATCGAGCAACCTCTCCCTGTTGAGCCGGAGCATCTCTCGGGCGAACCTAGCCGCCGGGTCCGACAGTCCCGGGACGGCCGCGACCAGGTCTGCGATCTGGTCGATCCGCACCGCCTCGAGTCTCTCGAGCCAGATCCGCCCGGCCGGCTCGGCTTCCAGGGTCGCACGCACCACGTCGACCAGGCTCGGTATATCCGACCGCCGCGCGGGAACCCGGTGCTCGAACCGGTGCGCACGGGCCGCCGTCACGAACGCGTCGAGCCCGTTGCGGAGCAGCGCGTCCCGCCGGGAATCGCGAAGATTGAACCCCAGCGAACTCGCATGATCGAACGACGGCGCCAGCCGGAGCCGCCCCGGTCCCACCGACTCGCGCAGCACGGCCCAGTTCTGGTCGTGCCGGTCCTGGTTACCGGTCCAGGCGTCCAGCACGAGGAATCCGACGAATGCCGCCGGAGCACCGACGTTTCCGACCCCCGGTGGGCCGTCGAGCCCCCGCAACGCCTGCAGGATCGCCGCCGGGCTGTGACCGGGCCGCCCCGGGGGCCGGATCTCACCTTCGACGTAGTCGGGATCCCGCGCGCTGAGCAGTACGGACCCGAGGACGAGGTTCCACCCGTCCGGCGCGACGTTGCGGGACACCGAGCCGGCCGTTCCCCCACGCACGGCGACATCGATCTCCGCGCACGGGACGCCCAGCAGGCTTCCGAGCTCCGCTGCGAGTTTCTCCGCCCAGTCCTCACCCTGCCGGTTGCCGTTGGCCGGAGTCACGACCGGCTTGAACAACCAGTCGTGTTCCCGGGTCGTCGTCGGGATCCCGGGTGGCCTGATCCAGACCTTGGCCTCCCGCCCGACCGCCTCCGGCCGGGCGGACTCCCAGTCCGAGACATCGACCACCGGGAACCCCACGCGCGCACCGTATCGCCGAACACCGACCGGAATGCCGCAGTCGCCGTCGAGGATGGTGCACCGATGCCACCACCGCCGCTTTCGTCTCGGCAGCGTCCTGTGACCGGCGCACTCAGCCCAGGAAGTCCCGCCCGGTGTAGGCCCGGTCGGCCAGCGTCGGCAACCGCTCCCAGCCCCACCGCCGCTCGGTCCCGACGCGCACGTCGTAGCCGCCGGTCGGATGGTCGTACACCACCCGCTCGACGTGCCCCCAGGTGTACATCGCCCGCCCGGGCGGCGGGTCCAGCCGGGACGGGACCTCGTCGAAGGTCGCCGTCCGGCCAATCCCGGCGAGCGCGCCGCCGTTCGCGGCGAAGAACGCGTTGTCCTCGGTCGCCCCCTCCAGGCCGTCGCCGGTGCGCAGCCGCCACTGCGGTGCCTCGGCGATCCCGTGCCGAACCACGATCTGGTCCTGGCACGGCCACAGCAGCGCCGAGACCTGGTCGGCGAACACCGGGGCCCCGTCGAGCACCTCGGACACCGGCCGGTCCCGCGCGGGCACCGGGGCCCCGATCCCGAGCCAGCTGTCCGGGCCGTCGATGCGGTCGTCGACGAGCAGCCGGGCCTGGGTGGGCGAACCCTCCAGGTCGATCTCCAGGTCGGTCCAGTCGGCCGTCTTCGCCCCGGGGAGCTGCACGGGCCGCACGGTGGCCGCCACCGGCAGCCCGGGGGGACCGTCCGCGGTCTCGACGCGCACGGACTGGTCCGCCCGCAGGTCGCCGGTGGCGGGGACGAGCAGGTGCGTCCCGCCCTCGGGGAGCGGGAACCAGCCGGTCGTCAGGGTGCCGGTGCCGGCGTCGGCGGTGTGCCACACCGGGCCGGGGATCCCGGGGCGGTCGGGCGGCGGCCCGTCGCGCATCGCGCCGGTCAGCTCGGGGAGACCGGCCTGCTGCGGGGCCGCGCCGTCCGGCATCCGGACGCGGACGGCGTCGGCCAGCCCGCACGGGTTCCCGCCCAGTGCGGCGACGTTCATCGACGCCACCGACGGCCCGGGTGCCTGCTGCACCGGGGCGAGCGCGAACACGAGCAGCATCAGTACGACGCCACCCGCGGCCGCGGTCCGCAGGATCGCACCGTCCGGGCCGGTGCCGGGCGGTCGTCCGGACCGCCGCCGCCGGTGCGCCCACCACAGCGCGGCGACGGCCACGAGCAGCCACAGCAGCGGGCTGCGCAGGTAGAGCGGCCCGAGGTGCGGGGCCAGCACCTGCTGGTGGATCGGCGCGTCGACGACCGAGTGGTTCCCGAAGGGCTGCCCCCAGTCCCCGAACGGCCGCCACAGGTTCGGACCGGCGTAGACGACCGCGGCGACGACGCCGAGCACCGCCGTCCCGACGGCGACCAGCCGCCACGACGCCCGGCGCGGCAGCGGCCCGCGGGCGAGCGCGACGGCGAGCAGCAGCGTGGCCGGGGCGGCGACCGCGCCGAAGTGGTTGACCCACTTGGTCGGGCTGAGCGCGACGGCGACCAGGGCCAGCACCGTCGCGGCGGCCGCGAACCCGAGGGTCCGCCCGAGCGGCCCGCCGGTGCCCCGCCGGGTCGCCAGCCGCACCACGCCGAGCAGCAGCACGGCGACCGTCAGCAGGACCGGGAGCCGCCGGCCCCAGGCGCCCTGGTCGTCCGGGCCGAGGAGGTTGGCGTAGTGGACCAGCTCCGAGTACCAGGAGTACTGGAAGTAGTACCAGCGGTGCACCGCGATCGACTCGCGGACGTCGGCGAGGGTCTGGTCGGCCATCCCCAGCGGGACGACGACGCTCGCCGCGGCCAGCGCGACCGCGACGGTCGCGAGCCGGCCGCTCCACCGCGAGTGCACCAGGTGCCACCACACCGACGGCAGCACGAGCAGCAGCGGCACCGCGGCGACCAGCGCCGCAGGGGCCGCCGTCACCCCCAGTACGGCGACGACGGTGGCCGGTGCGAGCAACCCGATCGCGCCGGTCCGCAGCGTGGCCGCGACGAGCAGCAGCACCCCGGCGGCGGCGAGCGTCCCGACCGGCTCCGGGCGCAGCGTGATGCCGTAGGGCAGGAACCAGGCCAGGTGGGCGACCGCCAGCGCGGCCACCACGCCCGTCCGCGTCCCGGCCCGGTCGGCGAGCGCGACCAGCGCCAGCCGCAGCAGCACCCAGGTCCCCAGGCCGAGCACGACCGGGACGGCGCGGAGCCCGAGCAGCCCCCAGCCGGTGGCTCCGCCCACGAGCTGCATGAGGTACTGCCCGGTCGTGAACGGCGCCTCGGTGACGTTGAACTGGTAGATCGCGTTGCCGATGGTCCCGGTCGCGGCGCCCTGCCGGGCCATCAGCGCGTACCAGGAGTCGTCGATGTTGACCGGCCCCAGCACCGCCCACACGAGCGTCACGACCAGCACGACGGCGTCGGCGATGCCCGGCCGCGGCCGCGCCGCGAACACCCGGCGGGTTCCGGTCCAGGTCCGGACCGCGAGCGCGAGGGTCGCGGCCAGCGCCAGCAGGTGCGCGACGAGCAGCGCCACCTTCAGCGGCGACGGCGACGACTCGTAGCGGGCGTCGGTGTGCAGCGACACCCCGAGCCCGTTCGCGTCCGGGCCGGTCAGCGCGGTGGACAGCTCGGCGACCTGCGGGGGCCCGAGATCCGGCTCGGACGCCACCACCTGCCCGTCCCGGCTGACGACGGTGCCCGAGGCGTCGGCCCGCACCTCGTACGCGCAGCCCGGCCCGACCGGCGCGGTGACCAGGTCCCGGTCACCGGAGCGGATCGTCAGCGTGCCGTTCGCGGCGGTCGCGGCGAGCCCCGGCGCCGTGACCGGGTCCGCGTCGGCGGGCATCGTGCGCAGCACGTCCCCCTCGGGGCGGTGCACGGGATCGACGCCGTGAACTCCAGCGGCCGGTACGGCGAGAGCGGCAGCACCGTCGACTGCGGCACCGCCGGGTCCGCGCCGGCCCGTGGCCAGGTGACGACCGGGTCGTCGGCGTCGACCGGGGCCAGCGCAGCACCGAGCCCGAGCAGGCAGGTCAGCCCGCCCAGCAGCAGGAGCAGCCACCCCCGGCGTGCGGGGGCGGTACTCACTCGAAGATCTGCTTCCAGCCGTCGCGACCGGTCAGCGTGGGCTGCGCCGCCCGGTAGCGCCCGCGCAGCGCCTGCCAGTCGGTGGCGACGGCCCGGTGCAGCCGGAACGACTCGGCGACCATCCGGCGGAACATCTGCGGGTCACGACGGCGGAAGGTCGCACCGCGGCCGTCCGGGGTCGACACCGTCGCGGAGTCCAGCCCGGCGAGGACGAACCACTGCGCGTCCGACCACGGCACGTTGCGCTGCGGACGGTCCCGCAGCGCCGGGTCGGGGGCGCGCAGGTTCCGCAGGACGCCGCGGGCCAGCCCGAGCGCGACCTTCGCCTTGCCGACCGGCGGGTCCGGGAACAGCTGCGAGCCCAGCGCGTCCAGCTCGGCGTGCGGGACCTCGGTGGCCGAGTCCAGCGGGCGGCCGTCGTCGTACTCGGCGCGCAGCGCACGGACCTCGTCGAGGGCGATCGGCAGCTTCGGGAACAGCGCCTCCGGCCCGGCGAGGAAGTCGGTGAAGCCCTTGATCTGCAGGGCGACGGCCGAGTACTCCATGAGCATCAGGTGCCGCAGGGTCCGCTTGAAGCTCTCGCGCAGCAGCGCCGACGGGTCGTCCGGCCCGTGCAGTGCGGCCGCGACCAGCCGGTTGCGGTAGTGGAAGTACGCCTGCCAGTCCGCCGAGTCGTTCTTCTCGATGAACGACATGTGCCAGATCGCGATGCCCGGCACGGTCGCCGTGCGGTACCCGGCCGAGCGGGCCCGCAGGCCGTACTCCATGTCGTCGCCCTTGATGAACAGCGGCAGCGGGAGCCCGAGGTCCTCGGCGACCCGGCGCGGGATGAGGCACATCCACCAGGCGTTGTAGTCGACGTCGACCCGGCGGTGCAGCCACGGCGTCTGGCGGAGCGTCTGGCTCGCGAGATCGTGGTGGTTCTCGGTACGCGGGGCGCTGTGCCAGAGGAACAGGTTCCGGTCGACGACCTCGCCCATCGTGGACAGCTGCGAGCGGGCCTGCAGCGACAGCATCTGCCCGCCGACGAGCATCGGCTCCCGGGCGAACCGGCTGAACGCGACCGCGCGGAGCACCGAGTCCGGCTCCAGCAGGATGTCGTCGTCCATGTAGAGGATCTGCTCGCAGTCGATGCCACCCGCGTGCGGGCCGGTCCCGTGCAGCACCTCGTACATCACCCGGGCGTACCCGCCGGACCCGCCGAGGTTGGGCTGGTCCACGATCCGCAGCCGGTCCCCGAGGACGGCGGCCGCCTGCTCGTAGCCCGCCTCGTCACGGACCTTCCGGGTGCCCTGGTCGGGCAGCACGACCGCGGTGACCGCGGCCAGGACCTGCGGGTCGGAGCCCAGCGCGGTCAGCGTCGCGACGCAGTCGTCCGGCCGGTTGAACGTCGGCATCCCGACGACGACGGCGGCCCGCCCCGGCGCGTCGTGCGGCGCGTGCCAGCCGCCGCCGTGCAGCGTGAGGTCCGCGCCGTCGGTACCGCCGTCGGTGGTCAGGTCGAACCAGTACCAGCCGCCGTCGGAGAACGGGCGGAGGTCCAGCTCCATGCCGACCCGGCGACGGCCCCGGACCGTCTCCCCGCCGACGAAGATGTGCGAGCCGTCGGCCTTGGTGCGGTAGACGTCGACCCGGCCGGAGCCCTCCAGGTCGAGCCGGAGCTCGACGGTGGTCAGCGTGGACCAGGCCCGCCAGTACCCGGCGGCGAAGGCGTTGAAGTAGGAGCCGAAGGAGACCTCGGTCGACGCCGGGACGGTCGCACTGGTCCGCCCCTCGATCCGGGTCCGGCGGCCGCCGGCGGTGGAGACCGTCAGCGACAGCGAGCGGCTCTTCTCGTCCGGCAGCGGGTCGACCGGGGCCAGCGTGGTCCCGGGACGCTCGTCGAGGTAGAGCGCGCGCACCGCGGTCGGGTCGGCGGGACGGGGCAGGATCACCCGCTGCAGGAGCGTCTCGCCGGTGGTCGGGTCGGCGGTCTCGGGCACCTGGTGGCCTCGCTGGTCCGTGGGAGCGGTGGTCATCGCAGAAACGCCTCGGGGGGTCGGCGGGTTCCGGTCGGGCCCGCGCCTGGGGAGCGGCTGCACGGCGGCGTCGCCGGTGCGCCCGGGCCCGGGAGGATGCGTGCGAGCGTAGCGGCGACGCGGGACGGGCCCGGGAGGCGGGCGGCCGCGTGTCCCGGCCCTTCTCCGCGCGACGCGTCCGGCAGCCGTGCCGGGAGTTCCTGCAGACGGTCCGGAGTCGTCGTGGTCGATCAGGCCCGGATCGCCCGGCTGCTCCGCTCGGTCACCGGCGATCCGACCGTTGCAGCCTCCCGGTCGGTGCCGGGATTCCGTGGTTCGGCCCCGGCGCGGGGCCGCGCTCCGTACCGTTCCGACCCATGACCGACCTCGGTGGGCTCACCGCCCTGCGCGCGGACATCGCGCGTGGCGGCGAGCACCTGACGAGGGCCCAGGCCGCGCTCGACGCCGCCGGCTCCGGCACCCTCGGCGTGCCCGACCTCGACGCGGCGTGCAGCCGGTTCCTGGAGCGCCGGCGCGACGGGCACAAGCGGGTCGCCGACTGCGCCGGGCAGATCAACCGTGCGCTCGGCGAGACCCAGAAGGCCTACGCCGAGACCGAGCAGGCGGTCACCGGTTCGTTCGGCCGGCCCGCACCGTGACCACGCCTGGGAGTGCGCAGTCCCCCGCCGGCTGGCCCGGCCTCGGCTTCGACCCCGCGCCGGGGGACCCGGCCTTCGTCCGGGCGCTGACCGAGCAGCTGGGCGTCGCCGCGGGCGCGCTGCAGGAGACCCGGGCCGCCTACGAGAAGCTGCGCACCCCCGGGTCGACGTGGACGGGCACCGCCGCCGAGGCGTTCTCGTCGCGTTCCGCGGAACTCCCCGCCTACACCGACACCAGCCGGACCGCGCTGGACCGGGCCCGCACCGCACTCGACGGCTGGTCGGCCACCCTCACCGAGCACCAGAAGGCCGCGCAGGAGCTGGAGGCCGAGGCCCGGCGGATCCGCGAGCAACTCGCCGCGGCGGAGCAGGCGTACGAGCGGGCCCGGACCCATCCGGACTTCGCCCTCGCGAGCCGCACCTACACCGACCAGGCCGCGCTGGACGACGCCAACCGCCGCATCACCGCGGCCAACCAGGCACTCAGCGACGCGGGCGGCCGGGTCAGCACGCTGGATGCGGACCTGGAACAGATCGTGCGACGCGCCGTCAGCCTCGAGAACCGGCACGAGCTGGAGGGTGGCCGGACCGCGAAGGTCCTCGCCGACGTCGACGACGGCATCCCGCCGCCGGACCCGGAGTGGTATGCGGAGGGTGGGTCCACGGGGGACATCGCGAACTCGATCGGGGACGTGGCGGGGGTGGTGTCGGCGGCGGCAGGGGCGCTCGCTCTGTTTCCAGGCCTCACTTTCATCGCAGGTCCAGTGGCTCTCGCCGCGGGCGGCGTGGCTCTCGCTGGCCACAGCATCTCGATGGCTCAGAAGGGCTCGTGGAACTTCTACACACTCGGTAGCGACGTGCTGGGAGTCATCCCCGGGGCCAAGACCATCGGGGCCACCATCGAGACCGTAAGTTCGGCGACTACCGCGGCGCGCATCGCGAGAGAGGCCGGCGACACCTTGACCGCTGCGAGAGAGGCTTCCAGGGCGCGGATCGCGCCACTCCGAGAGCCGTTCGTTGCTTCGGCGAAGTTCGACGAGAAGTCACCCTACATGTTCTCGAGCGTCGTGCCGGTTACCGGAATCGCCGGTCAGGCTCCGACCGTCAAGGACTGGACCAATGAGCCTTTTTCAACCTGACCAGCGAGCTTCTGCGTCAGGAGATCGCGAAGGTTGCAGCGCAACTGCTCTGACCACAGCTGCACAGGTCACCGGCTCGCCAGCTCGGCGTCTGCACCCACACAACCAGGCCCCTGAGCTGCCGGAACGGCAGGTTGAAAAAGGCTCAATCCAGACCAGAAGGCCACCGACACCGAGAAGGATGCGGCAAGCGGACTGGGCATTGGCACAAATCTCGTCCGAATCATCGCTAGCGCAAGAATGTAGCACCCTAAACATTGCACAACGAAGAGGAGCGGCCAGTGCAAGGAAGCAGTGACTGAAATGATTGTCTTCTTGCAGTTCGCCGGACTCGCCTTGATGTCTTACTTCGGATTCCATCTACTCCGCTACCTCACCCTGACCACCTACACGTACGCAACCGGGAGGCGAACGCACAGCGGCCGCAAGCGGCTCAGCTTGGTCACAGAGATTCGACTGATCACCCGAATGGCGCACGACCAGAAGGAGAAGTACAGACATCGCAGCGTGATGGTCGACGGGAAGCGGGTCGACGCTTCCATCTATCGTCCACCACTGTCACCGATCTCCACCCCTATGGCCAGGGAGATCGCATCGTGGCACGGACTCATCCCGTTGCACCGACCGCTGGACACCAAGATCGGCAACTATCCACTGTCCTTTCATCGACAGGGGACGGCGGGCCGATCGTGACCGACGTCCTCATCTACGGCGTATGGATCTTCACGGGGATCTTCGCGTTGACGGGCATGTTCTATGCCACTCTCGGCTGCATCTACCTCTGGCGCGCGTACACCCACCCCAGCCGTAACCGCCGCGCACTGCACCGCATCCTCACCGAGGGCCCCCGCGACCTCGACGCCGACGGCCACTGGACCATCGACTACCAGGACTTCCGCTACCTCCTGCTCGACGACCTCTGCACCCGCGCCGCCGCCCACGGCTGGCAGTTCGTCGACCAGACGATCTACGAGGACCGCTGGCACCTGCGCTTCCGCCAGGTCGGCGGCCCCACCACCATCGGCACCCGCTCCCCCGCAGCCCTGCACAACCACCTGTTCGCCGACCCGTGCACCTGCACCGCGACCGACCACCACTTCAGCTGGGACGATCCGGACCGCCCCGTCGATCACCTGGTCGATCCGGACTACTGATCGTGATCGCCTTCGACGCGCCCGACGTCCTCGTCCCGATCCCGCTCGACGGCACCGCGGACTCCATCGGCGCCGCCGTGCGGTCGGCCGTCCCCGGCGCGCCCGAGGACGTGGTCACCCGCCTCACCGAGCTGGGTCTCGGCGCCGTCCGGCAGCTGGCCCGGGCCGAGCCGTTCTACGCCGGTGTGGTGCTGACCCGCACCGACAACGACCCGCCACAGCTGAGCAGCGCCCAGCTCGTGGCCTCGACCGAGCCACTGGACTCGCCGCGCCCGCCCGACGCCGACCTGACCGTGCACCTGCTCAGGCGGCAGTACGGCGCGGACAACGTGGACCGCATCGACACCCCGCTCGGGCCGGGGTTCCTGGTGGTCGCCGACCAGCGGTTCCGGACCAGCACCGGGCCGATGGGCGAGCCGGTGGACGAGCGGGACGTGACCGTCCGCAGCGTCTGCGTCCAGATCCCGGTGCCCGCTCAGCAGGTCGTGCTGGTACTGACGCTGAGCGTGTCCCGTCCGTCGGAGATCGAGACCTACGCGCGGCTGCTCGCGCCGGTGATCGGCACGCTCCGGACCACCGTCGAGCCGACGGCCGCGCGTTCCCCGATCCGCGACGCGCTCGACCCCTGAGTCACCAGGCCGCGGCGAGGATGTCCCGGACGTCGTCCTCGGTCGGGGTCCGCGGGGCGTTGCGGGTGACCGGGTCCGCGACGGCTGCGGCCGCCAGCCGCGGCAGTGCGTCCCGCTGTGCGCCGAGGTCGCGCAGCGCCCGCTGGACACCGATCCGCTCGGCCAGCCCGGCGACCGTCTCGTGCGGGTCCCCGCCCAGTTCGGTGCCCGCCCGGCGGTAGGCGTCGGCCGCGGCATCCGCGCTGTAGCGCATGACGTGCGCGTTCACCGCGGCCAGCGCGATCCCGTGCGGGGTGCCGAGATGCGCGGTGAGCGCGTGCGCGATGCCGTGCACCAGCCCGAGACCGGACAGCGTCAGCGCCTGTCCGGCGAGGTGCGCCCCGAGCAGCAGTTCCGAGCGGGCCTGCAGGTCCGCCCCGTCGTCGACGGCGACCGGCAGCCACCGGCCCACCAGCGCGACGGCCCGGGTCGCGAACGCCTCGGAGAGCGGGTTCGCGCCGCGCGAGGCGAGGGACTCGATGCCGTGGACGAGCGCGTCGAACCCGGTCGCGGCAGTGACCGAGGGCGGGAGACCGATGGTCAGCTCCGGATCGAGGACGGCGACGCGGGGCCGTACCGACGGGTGCCCCAGGTAGATCTTGCGGCGGGCACAGGCGTCCTCGACGACACCGAAGCCGTTGGTCTCCGCGCCGGTCCCCGCCGTGGTGGGGACGGCGACCAGCGGGAGCCCGTCGACGGCGGCGCCCCACAGCTCGTCGGCGTCGGCGGCACGGGCCGTGGGGTTCGTGGCGAGCAGCGCGATGCCCTTCGCCGCGTCGAGGACCGATCCACCGCCCAGCCCGATCACCGCGCACGGCCCGAACGACCGCAGCGCCGCGGCACCGGCGTCGACCACCGCCGTCGAGGGGTTGGCCCCGACGCCGTCGAACACCCCGGTCCGCAGCCCCGCTGCGGCGAGGTCGGCGAGCACCCGGTCGGCGATACCGGCGGCGCGCAGACCGGCGTCGGTGACGACGAACGCCGCCGTCGCACCGAGCCCGTCGACCAGCGCGGGGAGCCGGGCGACCTGACCGGGACCGAACTCGAGCGCGCAGGTCGGCTCGGCCGAGAACGGCGCCGTCACCGGATCCGCCACCGCGCCACCGCGTCCTCGTCGAGCTCGACGCCCAGTCCCGGCGTGGCGGGGACCGCGAGGCAGCCGTCCGCGCCGATCCTCAGCGGGGTCGCGAGCCCGACGTCCCGCCGGGCCGGTGTCCAGTCCGGCGGGTCGTACGGGACCTCGAACCACGGACCGCCCCCGACACCGGCCGCGACGTGCAGGTTCGCCAGCACACCGACACCGTTCGACCAGCTGTGCGGGGTGAACGCCCGGTGCCGCAGCATCGCCAGCTCGGCGAGGGTCCGGGTGCGGCTCATCCCGACCGAGAGCACGACGTCCATCTGATAGACGTCGAGCACGTCGCCGGAGATCCAGCGCAGGATCTCCGGCACCGAACGCTGCATCTCCCCCGCCGCGACCCGCAGGCCGGGATTCTCCGCGCGCAGTGCCCGGAACCCGTCGGTGTCGGCGTAGGGCAGCGGCTCCTCGACCCAGAAGACGTCCAGCTCGGCGAGCCGGCGAAGCAACCGGCGGGTGGCGGCCAGGTCGGTCGCCGGGGCAACGTCACCGGCCATCCGCCAGGACTGGTTCAGGTCGACCATGATCGTGAAGTCGTCGCCGAGCGCGGTTCGGACGGCGGCCACTGTCGCGACGCCGTCGTCGATCCGGTCGCGGTCGATCCGGATCTTCGCGGCCCGGAAGCCCTCCTCCGCGACCTGTAGTGCGACCTCGACCCGCTCCGACGGTGGCCGCGGCACGCAGAACGACGCGTACGCCGGGAGCCGGTCGAGGGCCCCGCCGAACAGGGTCGCGACGGGCAGCCCGGCGACCTTGCCCGCGATGTCCCACAGCGCGGCCTCCAACGGCCAGTAGTGCCCGCCGTGCACCGTGCACGACTCGATGGCGCGGACGTGCCGGGCGATCGCGAGCGGATCCTCGCCGACGAACACCTCCCGGAAGGCGTCGAAGCCGTCCATCGTGTCGCCGGACCCGATACCGACCGGCCCGTCGTCGGTGTGGACCCGGACCAGGGTGACGTCGAACGCCCGGCGCGGTTCCGGATCCCAGGCGGCGTGCAGCGGCGGATCCAGCGGCAGGCGCAGCCGGTCCAGCGTGATGTCGGTGATCTTCATCGGGCCTCGGGGGGACACGGTGGTCGGGACCCCGACGACGGTAGGAGCGCACCCGGCCGCCGACCAGCACCGGACGGCGATCGCAACCCGTGTTGCGCTCCGGCCAACCCCGGCTACGGTCGCCCGGTGTCGGACGCACCGCGCACCAGTCACGGGCTCAGCCGGGACGTGGACCTGCTGGAGGCGCTGACCTCGGAGCAGGCGCGACGTGCCGGCGGCCTCGGTGTCGCCCAGATCGCCCGGGTGACCGGCCGGGAGAAGAGCCAGGTCTCCCGCACGCTGCGGGCGCTCGCCGACGCCGGCCTGGTCGAACGCGACGCCGACACCCTGGCCTACCGGCTCGGCTGGCGGTTGTTCTCGCTCGTCGCACGAGGCTCGGACGACCGGCTGACCGCGGCGGCCGAACCCGCACTGCACCGGCTGGCGGTGGAGACCGAGCAGACGGCGCACCTGTGCGTGCTCCGCGACGACGCGGTGTTCACGGTGCGGACGGTGTCCGCGCACTCGTTCCGGGCCGCCGGGTGGGAGGGCACGCGGGCCCCGCTGGCCTGCACGACCGCCGGCCGGATGTTGCTGTCCGACGCGACGCCGGACGAGCTGTACGTCCGCTTCGGCACGGTCGACGACCTGGCCCCGGCCCGGCCCGGCGCGCGGGCCCGGACCGTCCCCGAGCTGTGGCGGGCGATCCGGGACGCCGCCGAACGCGGCTGGGCCGAGGCCGCCGACGAGCTGGAACCGGGACTCGCGGGGGTCTCGGCGGCGGTGCGCGACTTCCGCGGCCGGGTCGTCGCGGCCATCAACATCACCGGGCCGACCGGCCGGATCGGCGACCGGCTCACCGAGCTGGGCCGGACGACGGCCGCCGCGGCCGGCGCGGTGTCCGCCGAGCTGGGCTGGACGCCCGGCCGGGACTGAACCGGCGCCGGGCCGACACCGGCGAAGAAGAGTCGAATACATGTTCGAAAGACTAGCGACGGGGTCCGACATCTTTCGCCGAAGGAGCCCGGTCGTCTGCCCGGCTCCGTACCGTTGCGCCCCATGACCGACTTCTCGGTGGGGCCGGAAGGGCTGCAGACCCTGCGGGCCGCGCTCACCCGGGGCGGCGAACACCTCACCCGGGCCCGGACCGGCCTCGACGCACTCGCCGACGCCGACCTGGGAGCCACCACCCTCACCGACGCCGTCCGGTCCCTGCGACAGCGCCGCACCGACGGCCTCACCGACCTGCAGGACTGCCTCACCTCCCTCGACGGTCACCTCGCCGCGACCCAGCAGGACTACGCCGAGACCGAACAGGCACTCCGCCGGCAGTTCACCCCCACAGCCGGTGACCGGTGACCACACCGTGCGGTTCACCCATGATCGGGGAGGCATCAGCTATAAGGGGTAGCGATGCCAGAGGTACGGAAGCGCTACGACCGGGAGTTCCGTGACGGAGCGGTCCGGGTCGTGGAGGAGACGGGCAAGCCGATCGCCCAGGTCGCCCGTGACCTGGGGGTCAACGAGGGCACGCTGGGCAACTGGGTGGCCCGTGCACGAGAGGCCCGCGAGGACACCGAGGGCCTGTCTCGCGGCGGCGTCGAGGAGCTCAAGCGGCTGCGCGCGGAGAACGCCGAGCTGCGGATGGAGCGTGATGTCCTCAAGCGATCCGTGGTCCTGTGGGTCAAGGAGGCGACGAAGTGAGCGTGGCCCGTTTCATCGCCGACCAGAGGACCTTCCACCGGGTGCCGCACACGCTGGCCTGCGCCCTGTTGGGGGTGTCGATCTCCTGGTTGTACAAGTGGCTCGACCGCGCCGCGCGTTCCGACGGTGGTGCCACCGCGACCGAGAAGCGCCGCTGCGCGTTGGACGCCGCCGTGGCCGTGGCGTTCGACGACGCCCAGCGGCTACACGGCTCACCCCGTCTGCACGCCGACCTGTGTGAGGCCGGATGGCGGGTGTCGGAGAAGACCGTGGCGGACTCGATGCGCCGCCAGGGCCTGGTCGCCCGCCGGATCAAGCGGCACAACGGGCTGACCCGCCAGGACCGCACGGCGCCGAAGTTCCCGGACCTGCTTCGTCGGGGTTTCACTGCGGCCGAGCCGAACCGCAGATGGGTCGGGGACATGACCGAGATCCCCACCGCGGCCGGGAAGTTGTATCTGGCCACGGTGATCGACCTGTACTCGCGGCGGCTGCTCGGCGCGGCCACGGGGCTGCACCCGAACGCCGAGCTGGCGTGTGCGGCGATCCGGATGGCGGTGGCGGCCCGCGGCGGGGCGGACCGAATCGCCGGGGTGATCTTCCACACCGACCGCGGGTCGACCTACACCGCGGGCGCGTTCACCGCTCTGTGTCGGCGGCTCGACATCCGTCAGTCGATGGGCCGGGTCGGGTCGTGTTTCGACAATGCCGCGGCGGAGGCGTTCTTCTCCAGCCTGGAGTGGGAAGTGCTGTCCCGCAACGACTTCGACACCATCAGTAGGGCGCGGGCGGCGGTCATCGACTGGTGTTACGGCTTCTACAACCACCGGCGGCGACACAGTGCCGCCGCCGGGCTCTCACCGATCAACTACGAGAACGCCGCCCTCACCCGAGACGCGGCATAAGAACCCTCCACGATCTCGGGGGAACCGCAGAACACCACTGGCACCTGGCCGCCCAGACCCTCTACCGGGACCGGTGGAACCTGACGTTCCACCGCACCCCCACCCCGGGCCCACGCAGCCCGGCCGCCATCCACGACCACTACTACGCGGACCCGTGCACCTGCACCGACACCGACTACCGGTTCACCTGGGACGACGAGGAGAACCCCATCGACGGGCACAACCGGCGGTCGTGACCGATCAGTCCTCGGACTCGGTGCCCGACAGCGGCCGGCCCTCGGTGAAGTGCGGGACCAGCCGGTTCTCGTACATGGTCAGCGCCGACCCGATGGCCATGTGCATGTCCAGGTACTTGTAGGTCCCGAGCCGGCCACCGAACAGGACGTCGCGGTTCGCGGTCTCCTTGCGGGCCAGCTCGCGGTAGCGCTCCAGCTTCGCCCGGTTGTCCGGGGTGTTGATCGGGTAGTACGGCTCGTCCCCGGACTCGGCGAAGCGCGAGTACTCGCGGACGATCACCGTCTTGTCCTTCGGGTAGTCCCGCTCCGGGTGCAGGTGGCGGAACTCCAGGATCCGGGTGTACGGGACGTCGGCGTCGTTGTAGTTGATCACCGAGGTGCCCTGGAAGTCCCCGGTCTCCTCCACCGACAGCTCGAAGTCGATGGTGCGCCAGCCCAGCTCGCCCTCGGCGTGGTCGAAGTAGCGGTCCAGCGGGCCGGTGTAGACGACCGGGACCCCGGCCGGGACCCGGTCCCGGATCGCGAAGAAGTCGGTCTCCAGCACCACGTCGATGTTCTCGTGGTCGGCCATCCGCTCCAGCCACGCGGCGTAGCCGTCGACCGGCAGGCCCTCGTAGGTGTCGTTGAAGTAGCGGTTGTCGTAGGTGTAGCGGACCGGGAGCCGGGTGATGATCGACGCGTCGAGGTTGCGCGGATCGGTCTGCCACTGCTTGGCGTTGTAGCCCTTGATGAACGCCTCGTAGAGCGGGCGGCCGATCAGCGAGATCGCCTTCTCCTCGAGGTTGGTCGCCTCGCCGGTGCTCACCTCGGCGGACTGCTCGGCGATCAGCGCCCTGGCCTCGTCCGGGGTGTGCGCCTTGCCGAAGAACTGGTTGATCAGCGCCAGGTTCATCGGGAACGCGTAGACCTGGTCACCGGCGCGGGCGAACACCCGGTGCTGGTAGTTCGTGAACTCGGTGAACCGGTTGACGTAGGTCCACACCCGCTCGTTCGACGTGTGGAACAGGTGCGCGCCGTAGCGGTGGATCTCGATACCGGTCTCGGGCTCCGGCTCGGAGTAGGCGTTGCCACCGATGTGGTCGCGCCGTTCCAGCACGAGCACCCGCTTGCCGAGTCCGGCCGCGACACGTTCGGCGACGGTGAGCCCGAAGAACCCCGACCCGACGACGATCAGGTCGTAGCTGCCGAGGTCGTGCCCGTCGAGGGTTCGCTGGGAGTTCACGGCACCCGAGGGTAGGACAGCCGTGATCGGGGGCACCGACCGGCTTCGGTACTCTCACACACCGGGCACCGGAAGCGGACGTATCCGGCATTCCCGCTGCACACGGCGCCGGATACCCGGCACGCGAGGAAGGGGTGGGCCCGTCGTGAGCTGGTTCTCCGCCGTGCCCCTCGTTCTGCTGGCCGCGACCTGGGTGACGGTTCCCGGCCTGCTCGTCGGGCTCGCGGCCGGTCTGCGCGGCATCGCCGCCTGGGGCGCCGCCCCGCTGCTGTCGGTCGGCCTGATCGCCGGGTCGGCCGTCGTCGGCAGCGTGGCCGGGATCCCGTGGAGCGGCGCGGTCCCGATCGCGGCCGCGGTGCTGTTCGCGCTCGCCGTCGTCGGTACCCGCCGGTGGGTGCTCGGCCGGCCGTTGCTGCCGGGACCGGCGCTGGTCCGGGCCCGGACCGGCGAGACCCTGGCCACGCTGCGCCACGGCGGGCCGGACCGCCGCTGGACGGGGCTGGCCGCGCTCGGCGGGCTGCTGATCGCCTGGGCACTCGGCTTCCGGGCCGCGATCCGCGGGATCGACCGGCCGGACGCGCTGTCCCAGACGTTCGACGCGAACTTCCACTACAACGCCGTCGCCCGGATCCTCGCCACCTCCGACGCGTCCTCGCTGACCGTCGGCGGCCTGGTCAACTCCCCCGGCTTCTACCCGTCGGCGTGGCACGGCGTCGTCTCCCTGATCGCCCCGGCGGCGCCGGGTCCCGGCGAGATCGTCATCGCGTCGAACGTGGTGGCACTGGTGACGACGCTGCTGGTCTGGCCGCTGTCGGTGCTGCTGCTGGTACGCACGCTGACCGGCCGCTCGGCGGGCGTCGCGCTCGCCGCACCGGTCCTGGCGCTCGGCTTCGTGGCGTTCCCCTGGACGCTGGTGACCTACGGCGCGCTCTGGCCGAACCTGATGGGCGTCGCGCTCGTCCCGGCCGCGCTCGCCGCCGTGGCGCTCGCGGCCCGGCCCGGGCTGGGGCCGGACCCGGTCAGCCCGGCCCGGCCCGGCCCGTTCCCACCGGGGCGGGTGGCCCGCTGGTTCCCGGTCACCGTCGCCGTCCCCGCACTGGGGCTGGCCCACCCGAACGCCCTGTTCGGCCTGGTCGTCGTGGCCGTCCCGCCGGTCCTGTGGGGGCTCGCGGGCGCGGTGCGGCGCGGGCGGCGGGCCGGGCGGTGGCCGTTCGCCAGGGCGCTGGCGATGATCCCGCTGGTCGCCGTCGTCGGCGGCGGGCTGGCCTGGTTCATGTTCGTCTCCCCGGTGCTCGACGGCATCCGCGGCTACTACTGGGAGCCGCAGGTCGGCGTCGGCGGGGCGCTGGTCAACGCGCTGCTGCACAGCCCGGACGGCAACGACCCGGCCTGGTCGATCGCGCTGCTGACGGTCGCCGGCGCGGTCGTCGCGCTGCGCCGGGCCCGGACCGCCTGGCTGGTCCCGGCGCACCTGCTCGTCTGCGCGCTCTACGTCGTCGGGGCCAGCTCGTGGGCCTCGGTGTGGACCGGGGTCTGGTACAACGACGCGCCGCGGATCGCCGCGCTCGTCCCGGTGACGGCGGCCCCGCTGGCCGCGCTGGGCCTGGTCGCGCTCTGCTCGCTGGCCCGTCGGGTCGCCTGCCTCGTGCGCGATGCGCTCACCAGGGCCGCCCCCGCGGTCGAGGCGTGGCCCCGGCCGCGGGCCGCCGTGCTGGTGGCGATCGGGGTGCTCGCCGTCGTCGCCGCCTCCGGCGGGCTCTACCAGCGCTCGCACATCGACCAGCTCGCCGGGATCTACCAGACGCCCGAGGAGGTGCTGGTCGGCCCGGAGCAGGCGCAGTTCCTCCGGTACGCGGGCGAGCTGCTCCCGGCCGACGCGGTCGTCGCCCAGAACCCGTGGGCCGGGACCGCGATGCTCTGGCCGCTGACCGACCGCAGGGTGCTGTTCCCGCACCTCACCGGGGTGTGGTCGCCGGACCAGCAGCTCATCGCGGAACGTCTGAGCGACGCCGCCCACGACCCGGCGGTGTGCGCGGCGGTCGCCGAGACGGGCGTCGGGTACGTGATCACCGCCCCGCCGACGTTCTGGCAGCCGGACCCGCTCGCCGAGAACTGGCCGGGCCTCGACGACCTCGCCGACGCCGAGGGCTTCGAGCTGCTCGCCGAGGAGGGCGACAACGCGCTGTGGCGGATCACCGCGTGCGACGCCGGCCGGCTCGTCGGATCATGATGCTCGCGTGATCGTCTCCGCGGGCCGTGCGGGCCGCGGAGTAGGGTCCGTGCCCGGAACAGGCGTCACCCGTCCCCGGTGGCGCACGCACCGGGCGGCGGGCGCCGCGAGAGGAGCTGCGACCCCCCGATGGCCGCTCCCACCTGGCTGTCCGCGCTGCCCGTAGCGCTGGCCGCCGCGTTCTGGGTGATCGTTCCCGGCCTCCTCGTGACCCGGGCGATCGGCGTCCGCGGCATCACCGCGTGGGCGCTGGCACCGCTGGTGTCCACCACGACGATCTCGATCTCGGCGGTGCTCGGCACGCTCCTGGGGTTCCGCTGGGGACCGTGGGTCCCGCTGGCCGCGGCGCTCGTGGTCGCGGTGCTCGCCGGGCTGTTCCGCGGCCTCGTCGCCCGGCGCCCGGCGGACAGCGTGCTCTACCACGGCTGGCGGACCGCGATCAGCAGCTGGGGACCCGGGCGACGGCTGCGCGCCGCCTGGGTCCGGATGCGGACCCCGCGCGGCCGGTTCGCCCGCGCCCCGGAGGAGCTGACCACCGCGCTGCCGCAGGTCTGGCCCACGTCGGCGCAGCGCGACGGGATCGACGGCCGCCACGCCGGCGCCGCCGCCGCACTCGGCTGCGCGGTCACGGCCGGGCTGACCTGGTTCACCGTGGTGCTCGGGTTCGGCCCGGTCGACGGCCTGTCGTCCACCTTCGACGCCGTCTTCCACTACAACGCGGTCGCACACGTCCTGCGCACCGGCGACGCGTCGTCGCTGACCATCGGCGCGCTGACCAACCCGGCCGCGGGGGCGGCGTTGTACCCGGCGGGCTGGCACGATCTCGTGTCGCTCGTCGCGCAGCTCTCCGGGGCCGGCATCCCGGTCGCGACCAACCTGACCGCGTGGGCGGTCGCCGGCCTGGTCTTCCCGCTGTCGGTGCTGGCACTGACCCGGCAGGCGGTCGGGCCGTCGTCCGGGGCCGTGTTCGCCGCGCCGGTGCTGGCCACCGGGTTCACCGCGTTCCCGTGGGCGCTGATGTCGTTCGGCGTGCTGTGGCCGAACCTGCTGGCGGTCGCCGTGCTGCCGGCCTGCGTCGCGCTGGTCGCGGCGCTGGTCGGGATGACCGAGCGCGGCGTCGTGCGGCCGGTCGGGGCCGGTCTGCTGCTGGTGTTCGCGATCCCGGCGCTCGGCCTCGCGCACCCGAACGCGGTGTTCAGCCTCGCCGTCGTCGGGCTGTTCCCGGTGCTGTGGGCGATCCTCCGGCTGGCCCGGCGGCGTCTGTGGGGCCCGCGCGCCTGGCAGCCGGTGCTGGCGCTGGCCGCGCTGGCGGGGACGCTGTGGGGCGTCCTGTGGATGATGACGTCCTCGCCGCTGACCGAGGGCGTCCGCAGCTTCGACTGGCCCGCCTTCGTCGACACCCCCGGTGCCGTCGCCGAGGTCCTGTGGAACGCCTCGAACACCCGGCCGCAGCTCGTGGTGCTGTCGGTGCTGGTGGTCGTCGGTGCGGTCGCGGCCCTGCGCCGGGCGACGACGTCGTGGCTGGTCCCGGCCCACCTGGCCGGCGGCACGCTGTACGTCCTGGCCGCGTCCGACGACGGCGAGCTCTCCGCCGCCCTGACCGGTGCCTGGTACAACGACTCCTACCGGCTGGCCGCGATCGTTCCGGTCACCGGGGCACCGCTGGCCGTCGTCGGCCTGCTGACGCTGGCCTGGCTGCTGCGCTCGGCGCTGCTGCGGGTGCCGTCCCTGGTCCCCACGCTGCGCGGGCGCGGCGTCTACGCCGGCACCGTCGTCGTCCTCGCCGCGGTGTTGCTCGGCGTGACCGGCGGCCTGCACGTCACGACCCACTCGTCGGTCCTCGCGTCGCCGTACCAGAACACCCCGGACCAGCTCCTGGAGCCGGGACAGCGCGCGTTCCTGCTGCAGGTCGGCGAGATCGTGCCGGAGGACGACGTGGTCGCCACGGACCCGTTCACCGGCAACGCGCTGCTCTACCCGCTCACCGGCCGCGAGGTGGTGTTCCCGCACCTGACCGGCAACTGGTCGCCGGACCAGACGGTGCTCGCCACCCGGTTCCGCGACGTCGCCGTCGATCCCGAGGTCTGCACGGCGGCGTCCGCCGTCCGGGCGCGCTGGCTGCTCAGCGGCCCGGTCTCGTTCTGGCCGTGGCACGGCGGGGCCCGCTGGTACCCGGGCCTGCACGACATCGCACCCGTGCCGGGCTTCGAACTGGTCGCCTCGGGGGGCGGGCAGGAACTGTGGCGGGTCACCGCGTGCGATACGGACCCTTCGGATCTTCCGGACACGCAGGCGATGGACGCGGAAGGGCCGCCCGTTCCCGACCCCGAGCCATGACCCCCGTACGGTGAGTCACCCCCCGACAGCCCGAACGGAGAACTCCCCCGACGTGGATCCGAACGAGCAGACCAGCCTCCCCGAGTACGAACGCTCGCTGCGCATGGTCGAGCGCCGGCAGCTCGCCACCGGTTTCGCGAAGCAGATCGCGATCACCACCGCCCCGTTCCTGGACCGGCCGTTCGCCGAGTGCCGGGTCGCCGACATCGGCTGCGGCTACGGCTACACCGCGCTGGAGCTGGCCGGGATGTGCCGCGAGGTCGTCGGCATCGAGCCGAACGGCGCGCTCGCCGCCCAGGCCAGGACCCTGGCCGACGAGGGTGGCGCCGACAACTTCACGTTCCGGGTGCAGGGCATCGGCGAGTTCGGCCACGGCGAGGACACCGGCACGTTCGACGTCGCGGTGCTCGACAACGTCCTCGAACACCTCGACGACCAGCCCGACGCCCTGGAGCGGCTGTCGAGCTGCCTGCGCCCCGGCGGGGTCGCCTACATCCTCGTGCCGAACCGGTGGTGGCCGATCGAGGCGCACTACTCGCTGCCGTTCCTGGCCTGGCTGCCGCTGCCGCTGGCGAACCGCTACCTGCGGCTGTCCGGCCGGGGCAGCGACTACACCGACGCCAGCTACGCCCCGAGCTGGCTGCGGATGCGCCGGCTGCTGGCCGCCCGTCCGGAGCTGGACGCCCGGTTCACCGTCCCCGGCGACGTCAGCCTCGCCGAGGGCGGCGGCTCCGCGCTGTACTCGACCGGGGTGGCCGCGCTGCGCCGGTTCCCGGCGCTGTGGGCGATCTCGAAGGCCTTCCTGGTCGTCGCGGTCAAGAAGCCGGTCTGAGTCCGGTGGCGGGCGGCGCTGCGACCGTCGTGGACGGCGGCCGCGGACGGCCGTCGCCCGCCCGTTCCGCGCCCCGCCGGGCGGCCGCGCTCGCGGACCTCGTGCTCGGTCCGCTGGTCGCGGTCGGCGTCGCGGTCGCCGCGCTCGCCGTCGCGGACCGGCTGCCGATCCCGGCGAACTCGAACGTCGGGCTGGCGCTGACCGCCACCGGCGGGGCGCTGGTCGCGCTCGTCCTCGTCGTCGCCGGGCGGACCGCCCGGCCGGTGCTCGCCGCCCCGCTGACCTGGGCCGGACTCGCCGCGATCCCGGCGGGGCCGCTGGCACTGTTCCTGGCGAACACGCCGCACTACCTGTTCGGGGTCTCCGGCGACCAGCAGTTCCGGGTCCAGTTCCTCACCCGGTTCGCCGACTCCGGGCGGCTCGCCGACTTCGCCTACGCCGACCTGCCGCCGTACTACCCGACGGCGTGGTTCTGGGTGGGCGGGCGATCGGCCGCGCTGCTCGGCGTACCGGCGTGGGAGTTCCACAAGGTCTTCTCGGTCGCGACGCTGGCCGCGACGGCGGTGCTGGCGTACGCGTTGTGGACGCTGGTGACGACCCGCCGCCGGGCGCTCGGCGCGGGTGCCGCGACCGCGCTGGCCGGGCTCGGCACCCTCGCCGCGTACACGCCGTACTCCTGGCTGACCGGCGCCCTGGTCCCCCCGCTGGCCGTGCTGGGCCTGCGGCTGGTCACCCGGTCCGGACGCGGGCCGTGGCTGCTGACCGCGGTGCTGGTCGGGCTGGTCCTCGGGGTCGCGGCCGTCACGCACACCCAGATCCTGATGTTCGCCGGGCTGGTGCTGGTCGTGCTCGCCGTCGTCGGGCTGACGAGCCGGACCGCGCCCCCGCTGCGGCTGCTCGGGACGGTCGGCGTGGTGCTCCTCGCCGCCCTGCCCGCGACGTTGGTGCACTGGCTGCCCTACCTGCTCGCGTCCGCCGGTGAGCCGACGTACAGCGCGGGCCAGCACTTCCTCGCCGAGACCGGGTCCCGATGGCCGCTGCCGATGCTGGAGCCGACCGCGCTGGGCGGGCTGTGCCTGGCCGGGACGGTGTGGATCGTCGCGGCGGCCGGGCGGTCGGCGGTCGCTCGGGCGCTCGGCGTCGTCGTCGCCTGCGGTTACCTGTGGTACCTGCTCTCGACGGTCGCGCTCGCCGCCGGGACCACGCTGCTGGCCTTCCGGATCGAGCCGATCCTCACCGCCGCGCTGGCGTCCGGCGCGGTGTGGGCGGCCGCCGACCTGCTGGAACGCCTGCGCCGCCGGGAGGGTGAGCGGGCGCGGCGGGCCGGGACGGCCGTCGTGTCGGTGCTCGCGGCGCTCGGCGTCCTCGCCGGGGTGCAGTCCGTCCCGGAGACCTACGACTGGGCCGGGCCCGCCCTGGACGCCCGTCCGGACGGCTCCCGCCCGGACGGCAGCCGCGACCCGGCCGAGCCCAACTCGTGGCTGGGCGAGCTGCGCACCACGATCGACGGGCTGACCGGCCGGCCGCCGCGCGAGGTCGTCGTCGCGAGCGCGAACCAGACGCTGCTGACCTACACCCCGTACTTCGCCTTCCAGGCGCCGTCGGCGCAGTACGCGAACCCGCTCGGGAACTACCCGGAGCGCACCGCGGAGCTCCGCCGGTGGAGCACGTCCACCGGGCCGGTCGAGCTGCAGGGCGCGCTCGACCGGAGCCCGGCACGGGCACCGTCGGTGTTCGTGTTCACCCGGACCCCGGACGGGCTGCTGCAGCTCCCGACGACCGAGGACCGGTTCCCGGACCCGCGCGCCGACGCCCCGCCCGCGACGTTCGCGCCGCGGCTGTTCGAGGACCCGGCGTGGCAGCGCCGCGACGTCGGCCCCTACGCGGTGCTCGTACGGACGGGACCGGTCACACCTGCACCACGGTGATGTGGTTGCCGTCCGGGTCGCGCAGCATGAACAGGCGCGGCGCCCCCGGGGTGTCCTCGCCGATCGGGTCCAGGTCGATGCCGCCGACCGCGGTGAGCCGGGCGTGCTCGGCGGCGACGTCCGGCGTCTCGATCCCGACGGCGCTGCCGCCCGGCTCGCCGTACATCGGCGGGTTCAGCGCGAGCCGCGCGGTCGATCCCGGCGGGGCGACCTCCAGCCAGCGGTACTCGCCGTTCTCCCCGAAGCGGCTGTCGCCGCGGACCTCGAAGCCGAGCTTGGTCGTGTAGAACTCCAGCGCCGCGTCCTGGTCCGCGACGGTGAACATGACGACGGCGATGTCGGTCAGCGTGGTGGTGCTCTCGGTGTGGGTGCTCATGGCAGTTCCGACCGGGGCGCGGGGCGGAACTCATCGGTGCGGGGTGGACTCAGCTCGGTGGGGGCCGAACGGCGCAACACCAAGGTCCTTCGAGAGCAGGCGGGAACGATCAGGTTAACCCGGCCGGGCGGTCCCCCACGCCGATTCCGGAGTGGCTGCGGATCCGGTACCGCCGGTGCGGAAGGATCCTCGTCATGACCCCGACGATGACCGGTGACGTCGAGACCGCGCGCCCGCCGTCTCCCGTTCCGGATCGTCCGTCGGCACGCCGTGCCCCGAAGCGTCCCGCGTTGCTGGCGGCCGCACTCCTCGCCCTGGTCGTCGGGCTGTGGGCGTGCTGGTCGGTCACCGTCGACGACGCCTACATCACCTACCGCTACAGCGCGAACCTCGCGAACGGGTTCGGCCCGACCTGGAACCCCGGCCAGGATCCGGTGGAGGGCTTCACCAACTTCGTCTGGATGCTGTGGCACGTGCCGTGGGTGTGGGCCGGCGTCCCGCTGCCCGTGGTCTCGAAGCTGACCGCCGCGGTGTGCGCCGCGGCGATCGCCTGGATCCTGGTCCGCGAGCCGCGTACCCGCTCCGGCGCGGTGCTCGCCGCGGGGAGCTTCGTGCTGTTCCTGCCGACCTGGGTGCACGTCGACTCCGGCCTGGAGACGGCCCCGTTCGCGCTGGTCGTGCTCTGCTCGGTCGTCCTGGCCGCGCGGCTGCTCACCGACCGGGACGCGCCCGTGCACGACGCCGCGATCCCGGCGCTGCTGCTGCTCGCCGGCACCCTGCGCCCGGACGGCGTGCTCGGCGTCGCCCCGGCCGTGCTCGTCCTGTGGTGGGTGCGCCGCCGGGACCGGTCGATGTGGCTGTGGACGGCGGCCGCCGCGATCGTCGGGGGTGCGTACCTGGCCGGGCGGTGGGCGTACTTCGGGCACCCGCTGCCGAACACGTTCTACGTGAAGGTCGGGGTGGAGGCCGCCACCGACGGCCGCTGGATCCAGCTGACGGCCGCGACGCTGCTGCCGCTGCTGGCGTTCGCCGTCGCGGGGCTGTTCCGGGCCCGGGTCGCGGCGGTCTGCGCGCTGGCCCTCGCGAGCTGCACGGCGCTGTGGGTCATCCCGGCGCTGTCCGCACCGGCGATGGACTACCTGTCCCGGTTCGCCTGGCACGGCCTGCCGGTGCTCTGCCTCGCCGCGGCCTGGGCGCTGGACACCGTCGACCTGCGCCGGGTGGCCGCGGTCGCGGCCGTCGCCGGGGTGGCCTGGACGACGGTCGCCGGTGTCGTCGCCCCCGACGCCCGGACGATGGTCCACTACGGCGACGACCTCCGGCGCGCGCACGTCGCCGTCGGCACCGCGCTGGCCGACACCCGCCTGCCGGTCGAGCGGCGCACCCTCGCGGTCTCCGACGCCGGGGCGATCCCGTACTTCTCCGGCTGGACCGCGACCGACTACATCGGCCTCAACGACGAGCGCATCGCGCACGGCGCCGACCCGACGGCCGTGATCCAGGCGGACGACCCGACGGTCGTCGTGGTCACCGGGTCCTCGCCGGCCCCGCCGGAGGACTCGTGGCGGGTGGATCTGGACCGGGTGATCGGGGACCGGGAGCTGGTGGGGGTGGCCCAGATGCGTCCGGAGTACTTCCAGCTGGTCTACGCCAAGCGGGACGTGGCCCCGGAGATCCGTTCGGCGCTGGACCGCAGGCTCGCCGAGGGACGTGCGGAGAGCGACGCCCGGCTCGACCCCGGCTACTCGCGCTGGATCGAACGGCTCCTCGGCCGGAGCTGACCGCGGCACGTTCCGCTCTGGGCGTTCCGCGGAACGCGGCTCCGGTGAACGGCCGTGGCGAACGGCGCCGCGGCCGGCGGAGCGGGGCGGTGTGGATTCGGTGATCGAATCCTCGGCGACGTCCGGTGCCACCAGCGGCACCGGACGCAGCCCGAGGTTCGATCTCACGTCGTCCGGGCCCGCGCCACCGCCCCGTCCCCGGTTCCGCCCTCCGCGGAGGGGCCCGGCCAGGTCGGTCGGACGCCGTCAGCGGGCGAGCACGTGCGCGCCGAGTGCGCGTAGTGCGGCGCTGTCGCGGCGCAGCACCGCACCGGGCAGCTGGACGGCGGCGTTCAGCCGCGACGACACGTGCCACCGGGCCGCGCGGGCGGCCCGGGTCCAGCCGCGGGCGTCCATCCGGGCGGCCTCGGCGGTGAAGTAGCGGCGTTCCTCGGCGAACCGGTTCCCGGCCGCCGCACCGGAGCCGGAGTCGCTGGAGCGGTGCCGCCGGTAGCGGAAGCAGACCCGGTCGTCGACGACCATCGACCCGCCGTCGGCGATCACGGCGACCGGCAGGGCCAGGTCGAAGACGTCCGCGGACTCCGGGATCTGCTTCAGCGCCGCCGTCCGCCAGCACAGCGACGGGTTGTACAGCCAGTTCCCGCGCAGCAGGCTCGTCACCAGGTCCTCGCCGGAGACCTCGCGCGGTCCGTGGCCCCGGGGGGCGAGCGCGGCCTTCACCCGGTCGGCGAGCGGCCGCACCGGCCGGTCGTCGGAGTCCATGACCGCCACCCCCGGCTGGACGACGGCGGCCCGCGGCCAGCGCTCGTGCAGCGCGAGGACGGTGCCGAGGTAGTCCGGCGCCATCAGGTCGTCCGCACCCATCATGACGAAGTACGGCAGCTCCACCGCCTCGATGCAGTACCGGTTGTTCGGCTGCGCACCGAGCCGGGCCGGGTTGCGGCGGTAGCGGATCCGGTCGTCACCGAGGCCGGCGAACCACGGCTCGATCGTGTCGTCGGGATAGCCGTCGTCGACGACGGTGAGGCGCCAGTCGGCGCGGTCCTGCTCCTGGATGCTGCGCACCGCGCGGCGCAGCAGATCCGGGTCCCCGTAGAAGGGAAGCATCACGTCGACGGTCGGGACGGTCACGCGCCCGACGGTAGCGAGCCGCCGTCACACGTCACGGGCGGCCTGGGCGACCACCCGGAGCAGGCACGGGTGGCGCGGACGACCGGTCGCCGACGGAGCGCAGCCGGCGCAGCTCCCGGAGTGGTCCGGTACGTGCGTGCGCAGGATCCGCTGCCACCCGCCGTCACCGTCACGACGGAGCAGCCGTGCGGCGAGGACGACCGGATCGTCCCGCTCCGCGCCCGCCTCACGGGCCGCCGACTCATCCGAGGTCGATGTCACCACGGCTCCGCACGGTGCACCCCGGGCAGCGGAACGAGCGGTGATCGACCCAGCGGCGCGTACGGCACCCCACGCACACTCCGCGGCAGAGCGCACTCCGGCGACGATCCCGCCGTCGCCCCGGCCATGTGAACCGCATCGGCATCTGTCTACTCCTTTGTATTCCCCTCGCGTGCTGCTCTGGTTACGGTAACAAGACTTGTGCTGGTGGACTAGACTCAGGTCACACCCGATGCCGGACCAGGTGAGGAGTCCCGTGGCACCACCATCGCCGACCGTGGCGAGCTGGGAACTGTCGTTGCGACTGCGGGAGCGCCGGATCGAGCTGGGCGTCGACGTCGCGACCATCACCGGCGCGCTCGGCTTCACCCGGAACTACTGGTCCGCCGTGGAGAACGAGCGCCGGATCCTGTCCGAGGAGAAGCTGGGACTCCTCATAGATCTGCTCGAGTTCGACACCCACGAGCAGGGCGAGCTGTACGCGCTACGGGAGCAGTCACGGGGTCGTGGCTGGTGGACGGCGTACTCGGCGCTGTACGGCGAGGAGACCCACCGTTTCCACGGCCTGGAGTACGGCGCGCAAAGCATCCGCAGCTACGAGGGCCTCGTGCCCGGCCTCCTGCAGACACCGGAGTACACGCGCGCTCTGATGGAGGCCTCCATCCACTTGCGCCCGGTAGAAGTCGATCAGCGGATCGAGGTACGGCGGCGACGTCAGGAACGACTCACCGGCGAGGACCCGTTACACCTGACCGTCATCCTCGGCGAAGCAGCGCTACTACAGCAGGTAGGCGGCCGGGAGGTGTTCCGGGCACAGCTCCAGTACCTCGCCGAGATGGCACGCGCACACCCGAAGACCATTCAGATCCGGGTGCTGACCTTCAACTCTCCGGGCTGCAGCCTGATCGGCGCCTCCACGTTCCATCTGATCGACTTCGCCAGTTCCCGACTGCCTACATTGGTCTGGCAGGAGGCGATCACCGTGCGGCAGATACTGGACCAGCCGGGGCAGGTCCGAGATGTAGTGTTCGCCTGGGCCGACGCACTACGGCTGACTCTGTCCGCGGAGGAGTCGGTCCGCATGGTGGAGGGCTACGCCGAGGAGTTGTAGGGATGGGCGCGCGGCCCGGTGACTGGTTCGTCAGCAGTTACTCCAACGCCACGGGCACCTGCGTCGAGGTCCGGTTCCGCGACACCCTCGTCGACGTCCGTGACAGCAAGGACCGCTCCGGCCCCGTCCTCACCGTGAGCGACGCCGAGTGGACCGCGTTCCTCGCCGACGTCGACCGGCAGCCGGCCCGGGTCGCCCCCGACAGAGCGGCGCACGCCCGGACGGACGGGCGATCGCTGGCCGCCGAGCCCACGACCGACGGCGGCGCCGTCCTGCACACCGGCGGGACCGAGCGGCTCGTCTTCACCGACGCCGAGTGGATCGCCTACCGCCGCGGCGTCCGTGCCGGGGAGTTCTCTCCGCCGGACACCGCCACGCAGCACTGACCCCGGCACGGCGCGCGGCGGCCACGGCTCCGACGGGCCGCCCCGACCGCGACCGTGCCATCTTCGCACCGGGTCCACGGCCCCGCACCGACCCCGGGCCCCCGCACGAGGCCGGGCCTCGTGCGACACCGACAAACCGATGCGGTTCCGGCCACGCGGTCCGACAGCGCGATGCCACCGCGCCAAGCGGGGGCGACGCGGGGCGACGGCGCGGTGCGAGGCAGCACAGGCACGACAGCGCGGCGGGGCAGCGCAGCGCGGCGGGACAGCGCGGGGCGGCGGGGCAGGACAGCGAGGCGGAGCAGCGCGCCGCAGGGCAGCGCGGCTGCGCAGGGCAGCGCGGCTGCGCAGGGCAGCGCGGCTGCGCAGGGCAGCGCGGCGGAGCGGAGCGGGGCGGCGGGACAGCGCAGCGCGGGGCGGAGCGGCAGCGTGGGACAGCGCAGCGGGACAGCGCAGTGCAGTGCGGCGCGGCTGGGCGCTCCCGACTCCCCTGCGGCCGCCGTCGTCCGAACGGCTTGCGCGGGTCGCGGAACCCGTGCGGGGCGCATCGCTACGATCGCCCGGCCCCACCAGCAGCGATCCGGAGCACGGCCATGGACATCCAGAACCACTACTACGGTCACTCGGCAGTCCTGGCCGCCCACGCCGGGCTGCCCCGGCCCCGGCACATCGCCGGCCTGCTGCAGCACGGCTGGACGGCGGTCTCCCCGGTGGCGGCGCACTTCGCCGACTTCCCGCGGGTCGGCACCGACCCCCGGCAACGACGGCTGCTCGTCTGGTCGCACGGCTGCCGCGGCTGGTCCCCCGCCGACGAGACCCGGACGACCACCCCGATCGGGGCGCCCGTCCTCTACCTGGAGAGCCTGCTGCAGGCCCGGGGCTGGAGCAGGTCGGACCGGCTCGGGCCGGTGTTCGTCCCGTTCCACGGGACCCGCCTGGTCCGGGTCACCGGCGCACACACCGAGCTGGCCCGGCACGTCGCGAAGGTCGACAGGCCGTCGACGGTCTGCCTGCACCACGAGGACATGACCGACCCCGGGATCACCGCCGCCTGGCGGGAGGCCGGGCACACCCTGGTCACCGCGGGCCGCCGGGACGACCCGCACTTCCTGCCGCGGATCATGCACCTGATCGGGAACGCGAGCCGGGTCTCGTCCAACCGGTTGTCCACCGCGGTGCTCTACGCCGCCGCCGTCGGGACCCCGGCCGCGGTCTGGGGGGATCCGCTGACGTTCGGGTCGCAGTCGTCGTCCGCCGTCGAGAAGCTGCGGGAGACCTGGCCCGAGTTCCACACCGCCGATCCGGAGGACGGCACCCGCCCCGAGTCCGGCGCCGCCGGGGCCGACGCCGCGGCCACCGCGCTGGCCCGCCGGGAGCTCGGCGCCGAGCACCTGCTCGCCCCGGACGCGTTGCGCGAGGTCCTGGGCTGGGGGCGGACGCCGAGCGTCGGGCCGGCCGTCCAGTACTACGCGGCGTCCCCGCTGGCGAAGGCGGCGATGGTGCTCGGGCTGACGAAGCGGTCCGAGGCCAGTACCCAGGCGATGTCGGCGGGCAGCTCCAACCCGATGCTGTGGCTGCGCAACCCGCTTGCCGCGCTGCCCCGCCCGCTCCCGCACGGCCTGCCGGTCCCGATCGCGACCGAGGAACCGCTCGACGCCTGAGCACGTCGCCCGGCCCGGGCACAGCCGTCCGGGCGCGGCGGCGCGGCGCTGTCCGGGGGTCAGCCTCCGGCCGCCTCCGGGTCGCGCGGTCCGGCGCGCAGGTGTGTGTCGAAGAAGCGCAGGATGCGGCCCCAGGCGTCCTCGGCCGACGGGCCGTGGTGGCCGAAACCGACGAGCCGGCGCGCGACGCCGGGGACACCGCGCTCCAGGAAGCTGTGCCCGGCCTCGTCGTAGGTCCGCACGTCGTTCTCGACGCCGAGCCGGTCCAGTGCGGACTCCAGCCGCGGGCCCGCTCCCTTCAGGATCGGATCCCGTGCACCGAAGCTCGCGACGGTCGGGCAGATGCCGGCGAGGTCGCGCTCCGGGTCGTCGGGCAGCATCCCGTAGTTCGGCGCGGCGGCGGCGTAGTCGTGCCGCGCCGCCGAGAGCAGCGCGAAGCCGCCGCCCTGGCAGAAGCCGATGACGCCGATCGTCCCCGTGCAGTCGTCCCGGGCGGCGAGCCAGCTGCGGACGGCCTCGATGTCGTCGAACACCGGGCCGCTGCCGCTGCGCATCGACCGCATGACCCCGGCGATGCACCGTGGGCCACCGCCGCGTGCGGTGTAGAGCGCGGGCGCGACCGCGAGGTACCCGGCGGTGGCCAGGCGCTCGGTGTGCGCACGGAGGTCGGCGGTCGCACCGAGCGCGTCCTGGAGCACGACGACGCCGGGGTACGGCCCGTCGCCGACCGGCGGGACCGCGAGGTGGGCGCGCTGACGGCCGCCCGCCGACGCGGGGACCTGGAGTTCGGGCACGGTGCTCCCTTCTCGGTGGGCCGACACCCCGGCGTGTCCGCTGTGTCTGCTGTGTCCGGGTCGAGCCACCGTGACATGCTGTCGTCGATGGACGTCACCGGTGGCGGAATCGCCCTCAGCATCGGCCTCGTCGTTCTCTTCGTGCTGGTCGGAGGGTACTTCGCCGCCTCGGAACTCGCTCTGGTGTCGCTGCGCGACAGCCAGGTCGACCGGCTCGCCGCGCAGGGCAGGCGCGGCGCCCGGGTCGCGGCACTGCGGCGCGACACCAACCGGTTCCTGTCCGCGGTGCAGATCGGCGTCACCCTCGCCGGGTTCTTCTCCGCGGCCTACGGCGGCTCCGCCCTCGCCGGGCCGCTCGGCGAGCTGATCGCCGGGTGGGGCGTCCCGCAGGCACTCGCCGGGACGATCGCGCTCGTCGCCGTCACCGCGGTGATCTCCTACCTGTCGCTGGTCCTGGGCGAGCTGGTCCCCAAGCGGCTCGCGCTGCAGCGCTCGGAGGGCGTGGCGCTGTTCGTCGCCCCCGTACTGGACCGGATCGCGACGATCTCGCGGCCGGTGATCTGGCTGCTGTCCCGCTCGACCAACGCGGTCGTCCGGCTGCTGGGCCTCGACCCCACCGCGGACTCCGAACGGGTCAGCGAGGCGGAGCTGCGCGACATGGTCAGCGGGCACGAGGAGCTCGACACCGACGAGCGCCGGGTCCTGACCGACGTCTTCGAGGCCTCCGACCGGCAGGTCAGCGAGGTGATGGTGCCGCGGACCGAGGTGCACTTCCTGCACGCGTCGACGTCGCTGGCCGAAGCCGCCCGCGACGTCGTCGACCGGCCGCACTCGCGCTACCCGGTGACCGGGACCGACGTCGACGACGTCCGCGGGTTCGTGCACGTCCGCGACCTGCTCACCGCCCGCCTCGACGACGCGTCCGGCACCGACGGGCGGACCGTCGGCGACATCATGCGCCCGGTCCACGTGCTGCCCGGCTCGAAGGCGCTGCTGCCGACGCTGTCGGAGATGCGGGCCCGGCGCGCGCACCTGGCCGTCGTGATCGACGAGTACGGCGGCACCGACGGCATCCTCACCATGGAGGACCTGATCGAGGAGCTGGTCGGGGAGATCGAGGACGAGTACGACGCCGCGCCGTCCGCCTCCGGACCGGGCTCCGACCGCACCGTGGACGGCCTGCTGCACCGCGACGACGTGCACGACCGCACCGGTCTGACGCTGCCCGACGGCCCCTTCGAGACCCTCGGCGGATACCTGCAGCACACGCTGGGCCGCATCCCCACCGTCGGGGACCACGTCGACCTCGACGGCCACCGGCTCACCGTGGCCGAGCTGGACGGCCGGCGCGTCGCCGGCGTGACCGTGGTGGAGTCGGCGCAGCCGTAACCGGGCACTCGTCCGCCCCCGGGGATCCCGCCCTGAGCCGCCACAGGACCGCCCGGGGCCGCCACGGAACCGCTCGGGACGGCTCGGGACGGCGACCCGCACCGATGCCCCGGCGCCGCACGGGGCCGGACCTCGTGCGGGACCGCCGATCCCGGCCGGAACCCGGCGCCTGTGCGAGGGTCGCACCGCGCTGACCGCGCACCAGCTGCCGCGCCCCGTGCGGCGCACCGCACCCCGGAGCCTGTCCCGCACCCCGCCCCGGCCCGCCGCGCCCCACGCGCCGGGTGCGACACGCCGGACGTGTGCGCAGTAGACGCTCCAGGATGCGACGCGACCTGCGCACTGCGGCGGCGTCCCCGGATCGGGCCGCCCCGGCACGACCCGTGAGGTGCCCGTCCCCGATCACCCGATCGAACCAGCCGCACCGCGGTGACCAGCGGATCCGGGCCACGTATCCCCCGCCCCGGCACGCCGGCGGACCGCCGCACCCAAGGTTGCCGCTTGACGAACCCGATCCACTTGGCACACACTTTCCGTATTGCAAGTTGATGCCGAAGGGAGAAAGACATGAACGACAAGCCCACCCTCCAGCAGGCCGTCGAGGCCCGGCGCGAGCTCGCCACCCACGTCGAGCTGCCGCGCACCTACTGGGCCCTCTACGCCGTCGCGCTCGTGGCGATGGCGGGCATCCCGATCTGGACGTCGTTCCTGCCGCTGGACACCGGCTACATCTCGTGGGGACTGGTCGCCGTCGTGCTGGCCGCCACCGCGTACTCGGTGATCACGCGGTACCGGTCCGGCGTGCACCTCCCGCGCCACATCGGCGCCTACCCGAGCGCCCGCCGGATCCATCTCGCGGTCCTCGCGATCGCGCTCGGCGGCTTCTGCGGCATGTACACCCTGGTGGCGAACGGCCACCGGACGATCGCCCTGATCGCGCTCGTGCCGCTGGTCGTCTTCGTCCTCGCCGGGCAGTACCGGATCCGCACCCTGATGCGGGACGACGTCGCGTCCGGCCGGGTCGCGCTGTGACCGCCGGCGAGCGGCACCCGGTCCTCGAGACCCGGCCACGGCTGGCGCTGTGCGCGCTGCTGCAGGGTGCGAAGCGGATCGAGTTCTCGGCCCTGTGCGGTCTCGCCGGCATCGGCGACTACACCGCGCACCAGCACAGCCGCAGTCTCGCCGACGCCGGTCTCCTGGAGATCCGCACGGGCCGGGGCGGGCAGTGGGCCCGCACCTGGCTCCGGCTGTCCCCGTCCGGCCGGGCCGCGTTCCGCGATCACCTGGCCTGGCTGGGCAGCCCGTGAGGACCGGGTCAGGACCGGGTGAAGATCCGGCGGACCATCCAGAGCAACGCCACGCCCAGCAGCACCGCGAGGCCGAAGCGCACCGACAGCCATCCGATGCCCTCGGCGGGCAGCACGACCGCGGCCCCGCAGACCAGGGCGCCCGCGAGCACCGGGAGCGCCAGGACGGACTCCCGCCAGCGGGTCTCCGAGACCCGGCGCCGCAGGAGCGACGTCCCGACCGCGAGGGCCACGTAGATCAGCGGGAAGCCGACCGCCACCGCCGTCAGCGATCCGGTCCGGGCCAGCAGGATCGCCGCGACCAGGCCGATGACCAGGCTGACCGGGCTCGCCAGCGCGAGTCCGGCACTGCGCCCGGAGGCGAACACCAGGTGCACGTTCGCCAGGTAGGCCACGCTGACGACGGCGCCGATCGTCGCGACCGCGGTCACCGGCACCAGCTCGGCGGGGCTGAACTCGGCGGGGGCGAGCACCCGGAGCAGGAACGGCGCGAGCAGGGCGACCCCGCCGGAGAGCGCGACGGTGATGGCAGCGACGTCGCGGGCGCTGTGCTCCAGGGCCTCACCGCGCTGCGCGGGGTCCGTCCGGTAGATCACCGGGGCCCAGGCGTTGTTCAGCGCCGAGACCACCATCGCGGGGGCCGAGCCGAGCAGCAGCGCGACCTGCATGCGGCCGCCGTCCGCGGGGCTGAACACGTGGTTCACGATCACCACCAGCGCGTTCTGCACCAGCAGCAACGCGACCAGGTGCGGCACGGCCGGCAGGCCCACCTTCAGCGCCCGCCACAGGTCGCCGCGCTCGGTGCGCGGCCGGCCACCCCGCCACGCCAGGACGACGCCGGTCAGCCCGGCCGCGAGGTAGCCGAGGAGCAGGCCGAACAGGTAGTCGTCGGCGTCGGCGGAGCGCCACAGCGCCATGCCGAGGCCGGCGAGCGGGCCGCCCAGCGTCGCCACCCCGGACATGACCACGAACGGCAGCGGCCGGTCCTGGACCCGCAGGAACGCCTGCGCGTTCAGCACCGCGGCGAACCCGGCCGCGCTGAGCGCGGCGAACGCGAGACCGGCCTGCCACCGCACCGAGAGCACCGGCTCGCTCCACAGCGGGCCGGCCAGCAGGGCCGCCACGACGAGCCCGGTCGAGATCGCGCTGCCCTGCAGGACCAGCGCGCGGGCACCGTCGGCGCCGGAGCGCTCCAGGATCCCGTGCCGGGTGATCGACGAGCCGAGCCCGAGGCCGACCACCATCGCACCGACCTGCACCAGGATCAGACCGGCGGCCACGATGCCGTACTGCTCCAGCCCCAGCACCCGGGTCACGACCGGCGTGACCAGCACGTTCGCCAGGATCGGCGCGACGCTGCCCAGGGTGTAGAGGGAGCCACGGCCGAGGACCGCGCGGCTCGCGTCCGGAGCCACCGCACTCACACCGGGTACCCGAAGAACTCCCGCACCAGATCGGCGACCCGGTCCACGTCGGCGTCGGTCAGGTCCGGGAACAGCGGCAGCGAGAGCTGCTGGGAGTAGTAGGTCTCGGCGTTCGGGCACAGGCCGCGCCGGTAACCGAGATCGGCGAACACCGGGTGCCAGTACACCGGGACGTAGTTCACCTGCACGCCGATCCCGCGCTCGCGCAGGAACTCGAACAGCTGGCGACGGCGGCCGTCGAGCACCCGCAGCGGGTACAGGTGCCAGGCCGGCTCGGCGCCGTCCCGGGTGACCGGGGTGCGCACCTCGGCGACGTCGGCCAGCGCGGCGTCGTAGCGGGTGTGGATCTCCGCCCGGCGGGCGCGGAACGCCCCGAGCCGGCGCAGCTGCGACGAGCCCAGCGCGGCGAGCAGGTCCGGCAACCGGTAGTTCAGCCCGAACTCGTGCACCTCCTGGTGCCACGGACCCTCGTCCGGGAACCGCTGGACCGCCTTGTCCCGGACCAGCCCGATGTTGCGGAACGTGCGCGCCCTGGCCAGCAGGTCGGCCCGCGGCGAGACGACGGCGCCGCCCTCCGCGGTGGTCAGGTTCTTGGTCGGGAAGAACGAGAGCGTGGTCAGGTCGGCCAGATCGCCGACCGGACGGCCGTGCCAGTGCCCGCCGATCGAGTGCGCGGCGTCCTCCAGCAGCACCGCACCGGCGTCGTGGGCCAGCGAGCGCAGCGGGTCGGCGTCGATCGGGTGCCCGGCGTAGTCCACCCCGGCGACGACGGTGGTGCCCGGCGTCAGCGCCGCCTCCACCGCCGCCGGGTCCAGGTTGCCGGTGTCCTCGCTCACGTCGGCGAAGATCACGTTCGCGCCGTGCAGCGCCGCCGACGACGCGGTCGCCACGAACGTCAGCGGGGCCACCACCACGTCCTGGCCCGGCCCGACACCGGCCGCGGCGTAGGCCACGTGCAGCGCGGCCGTCCCCGACGTCACCACGGCCGCCGGGTTCCCGGCGACGGCGGCCAGGTCGTCCTCGAACCGGGTGACGGCCGGGCCGGTGGTCAACCAGTCCGAACGCAGGACCTCGGCGACCGCGGCGACGTCGTCGTCGGAGATCGACTGCCGGCCGTAGGGGAGCATCAGTCGAGCGCCTCGACCATCTCGCGCAGCTGCTGCGGGGACAGCCACAGGTCGTTCGTGTCCGACCGGTAGGCCTGCCCGTCCGGCACCTGCTCGCCGCCGGCGGGCGAGGTGTAGCCCCAGCCGGCGATGTAGGGCTCGACGACGTAGCGGTCCGGGAGCTTGATCGTCCGGCGGGAGTCGTCCGCGGCGATCATCTCCTCGTGCAGCTTCTCGCCCGGCCGGATGCCGATCTCGTGCGTCGCGACGCCCGGTGCGATCGCCTCGGCCAGGTCGGTCATCCGCATCGACGGGATCCGCGGGACGTAGAGCTCGCCGCCCTGCATCGCGTCGAACGAGTCGATGACGAACTGCACCGCGTCCGGCAGCGTGATCCAGAACCGGGTCATCCGCTTGTCGGTGATCGGCAGCGACTGCCCCTCGGCCGCCAGGCGCTTGAACAGCGGCACCACCGAGCCGCGGCTGCCGAGCACGTTGCCGTAGCGGACCACCGCGAACCGGGTCTCGTAGGCGGCGGCGTAGTGGTTCGCGGAGACGAACAGCCGGTCGGCGCACAGCTTGGTGGCGCCGTAGAGGTTGATCGGGCTCGACGCCTTGTCCGTGGACAGCGCGACGACCTTCTTCACGCCGGAGTCGATCGCGGCCTCGACGACGTTCTGCGAGCCCTCGACGTTGGTCCGGATGAACTCGAACGGGTTGTACTCCGCGGTGTCGACCTGCTTCAGCGCCGCGGCGTGCACGACGTAGTCGACGCCGTGCATGGCGCGCTTGAGCCGGTCCCGGTCCCGGACGTCACCGAGGAACCAGCGCAGGCGAGGGTCGTCGCCGAACAGCGACCGGCACTCGTACTGCTTCAGCTCGTCCCGGGACAGGATCACCAGGCGACGGGGCTCGTAACGGTCCAGCAGGGCGCGTACGAACGCCTTGCCGAAAGAACCCGTACCGCCCGTGACCAGGACCGACGAGCCCTTGAGTACCGACATCACGCCTCCACATCCGTCAGGATCTCTCCCGCCCGGCATGATGGCACGCGCTCACCCGGACGAATCGAAGCAGGTGCACGTGCCGACCACCACCCGGACCGGTCCCCGGATCAACGCCGTCGTCCAGGCCCGGACCGGATCGACCCGGCTGCCCGGCAAGGTGCTCACCGAGCTCGGCGGCCGTCCGGTGCTGGACCGGGTGCTCGACGCGGCCCGCGCGGCCCCCGGCGTGGACGGGGTGATCGTCGCGACGTCGACCGCCGCCGGTGACGACGCCGTCGCCGACCGGGCGGCCGGACTGGGCGTCGACGTGGTCCGCGGCTCCGAGGACGACGTGCTGGCCCGGTTCGTCCAGGCCGTCGACGAGCACCCGTGCGACGCCGTCGTCCGGCTCACCGCGGACTGCCCGCTGCTCGACCCGGCGCTCATCGGCCTGGCCGCCGCCACCTGGCGGAGCGCCCCGGAGCACGACTACGTCGCGACCACCCTGGTCCGGACGCTGCCGCGCGGACTCGACGTCGAGCTGGCCGCGGTGCCCGCGCTGCGTGAGCTGGCCGGCACCGCGACCGGGTACGACCGCACCCACGTGACCTCCGGGCTCTACGGCGATCCCGGGCGCTTCCGCTGCCTGGGTCTGGTCGTCGCCCCGGCCGCCGACGACCTGCGGGTCACCCTGGACACCGTCGACGACCTGCACGCGCTGCGCGGGCTGGTCGAGCTGCTGGGCGATCGCACCGACTGGCGGTCGGTCGTGTCGGCGCTGCGGGCCCGTCCGGACCTGGTGGCGCGCAACGCGCACGTCCGCCAGAAGTCGCTCGCGGAGGGCTGAGCGGATGCGCCTGCTGCTGCGGTGCGACGCCGGACCGTCGACCGGGGTCGGGCACGCCGTGCGCTGCGCCGCCGTCGCCGAGGCGGCCGGTCTGTCCGGGCACGAGGTGTTCTGGTCCGGCCGGCTCGACGGCCTCGGCTGGCTGTGGGACGGCCTGCTCCAGCTGGGGTGGTCCACCGATCCGCGGACCTCCCCCGCGCCGGAGCCCGGACCGCCCGGCACCCTGCTCGCCCCGGCCGACACCGCGGCGGAGCTGGCCCGGCTGTGCCGGACGCACCGGATCGACGCCGTGCACGTCGACCACTACCTGCTCGGCACCGACCTGCGCGCCGCGCTCGGCGCGGAGGGCGTCACGCTGAGCACGGTCGAGGACTTCGGGACCGGGCGGCGCCCGGGTGACCTGGTCGTCGACCCTAATCTCGGCGCCGACGGCCACCCCCGGCCCGACGACGGCTCCCCCGCCCTGCTGCGCGGGCCCGGCTTCGCCCCGCTGCGGCACTCCGCCCGCCGGGCCCGCCGGATCCGCGAGATCCGCGACCGGACCCCGGCGCCGGACCGGGTGCCCGCGGTGCTCGTCGTCATGGGCGGCACCGACGCGGCGGGCCTGCTCGGCCCGGTGGTGACCGCGCTCGCCGGGACCGGCGTCGCGGCCGCGGTCGACGTCGTCGTCCCGGCCGGGCGCAGCGTCACGCTGCCCGACGACGGTCCGGTCCGGTTCCGGGCGGTGGCCCCGCTCCCCGATCTCCCCGCCGCGATGGCCGAGGCCGATCTCGTGGTCAGCGCGGCCGGGACGACGGTCTGGGAACTCTGCTGCGTCGCCGTGCCGATGGCGCTCCTGCGGGCCGCGGACAACCAGACCGAGGGCTACCGGACGGTCGTCGCGTCCGGCGCCGCCGCCGGGCTGGGCGGACCGGCGGACCTCGTCGATCCCGGGCCCGCGACCGCCGTCCTGCACCGGCTGCTCACCGACCCCGGCGCGCGGGACGCGCTCGCCGCCCGGGCCGGTGCCGTCGTCGACGGGATGGGCGCGAACCGGATCGTGGACGCGATCGCGGGCAGCGCCGGGAACCCCGCGCGGGACGAGATCGAGCGGGACCTGCTGGACGGGATCCTGGTCTCCCGGGACGCCCGCACCGACGACGCCGAACTGCTCCTGCGCTGGCGCAACGACCCGGAGACCCGCCGCCGGTCCCGCTCGAGGACCGAGATCACCCTCGACGACCACCGGCGCTGGCTGACCGCCTCCCTCGCCCGCGACGACCGGCGGCTGCTCGTCGTCGACGACGTCACCGGCCCGGTCGGCACCGTCCGCTGGGACCTCGACGACGGCGCCTGGGAGGTGTCGATCACCGTCGCGCCCGAGCGGCGCGGGGCCCGGCTGGCGCTGCCGCTGCTGCTCGAGGGGGAACGGGCGCTGCGTGCGGTCACCGGCCCCGGGACCCCGGTGACGGCCGTGGTGCACGCGGAGAACACCGCGTCCGCACGGCTGTTCGCCCGCGCCGGGTACGCCGACGACGGCACCGGCCCGGACCCGGACGGCTTCCACACCCTGCGCCGCGTCCTGTGATCGACCGGCCCCGGGGATCCTCCCCGCGCCACGGCGACGCCGTCGAGCCGTCCGGCCGGTCATAGGGACCGGCTGTGTGGACAGGGCTCGGGGTCAGTGGCCGAGTCGGGCGCGGTCGGTGGAGCCGAGCTTGCTCGTCGCGGACAGCGGTCACGGACTCCTCGGCGGTCGATATCGTCACGATCCGTTCCGCTGCGACATCTGCTGCACAGTCCAGGCGTTGCCGTCGGGATCGTCGAAGAAGACGAATCCGACGTCGTCCAACGCCGAGCCTCCACGACTCACCGCGTCGGGGTCGCCGCCGAGGACCTGGATCTCGCTGACCTCGACTCCGCGACCCACCAACTGCTCACGCGCCGCTACGACGTCGGGGACGACCAGTTGCAGGCCGCGCAGCGAACCCGGCGTCATGGCCGGCACGACGCCTTCGCCGAGGACGATCGAGCAACCGGAACCGGGTGGGGTCAGCTGCACGATCCTGTTCCCCGGTCCCGGGCGAACGTCGTGGTCGAGGGTGAACCCGAGCCGGTCGGCGTAGAAGGCGACACCCCGGTCGATGTCGGCGACGGGTACGACCACCACCTCCAGGCGCCACGCCATGCCCGTGTACTGCCCATCAGCTGCTGGTGTCATGTCGGTCCTGACCCCACCGGGACCCGAGAATCATCGGCGGACCGGTACCGGGCTGCCACGACCCGACCCGCACGACACGTGCGCACCTGCACAGGGACCTGGCGCAACGGGCCGACGGTCCGGAGCAACCGGTATGGGCCTGGTGTCCGATCTGGTGTTCGCTGTTCGTCAGTGTGGTGACTGCTGTCGTCGGCCTGGGGAAGGAGCGTCACGGTGACGCGTTACGTGTTTCTGATGTACGACTCGGAGGACTGGTACAACACCGCCGACGAGCACGCCATCGTGGACGAGTTCGCATTGCACGAGCAGTTCATGGAAGCGGTGCGCGCCGCCGGCGCCGACGTCGTGGGGGGCGAGGCGCTGGAGCGCTCGTCGGCTGCCAGCACCGTGCGCCGCGGGGCGACGGGTGCCGGCGGGAGCGGGAGTCCCGAACCGTTGGTGACCGATGGCCCGTTTGCCGACACCAAGGAAGCGCTCGGCGGTTTCTACGTCATCGACGCACCCGACCTCGATGTCGCGCTGCGCCTGGCTCGCGTCTGCCCTGCCGGAACCGTGGAAGTCCGCCCGGTCATGCAGATGCCCGACGACGCCGGATGAGCGGCGGCGCCGGATGAGCACCGGAGGGAGAGCCGTCGAGGACGCGTTCCGGGACGCCTGGCCCGTCGTGGTCGCGGCCACAGCCCGGTTCACCCGTGACCTCGACCTTGCCGAGGACTGCGCTCAGGAAGCGCTCGAGCGAGCGTTGCGCAGCTGGGACGAGGCCGTCCCGAGGGTTCCGCAAGCCTGGCTCATCACCACTGCGCGCCGGATCGCGCTCGACCGGTTGCGTCGCGACACGGCCCTGCGTCGCAAGCTTCCGCTGCTGGTGGAACCGCACGGCGGCCACGCCGACGAGGACGACGCCGACGAGGACGACGCCGGAGTCCTCGCGCCGGAGGACCCGCTGCGGTTGGTGTTCCTGTGCTGCCATCCTGCGCTGTCACGGGAGTCGCAGGTCGTACTGACCCTTCGACTGGTGTGTGGCCTGGACGTCGGCGCGATCGCGGCGGTGACACTGAGCGGGCGGGCCGGAGTCGCACGTCGGATCACCCGGGCGAAGCAGAAGATCATCGCGGCGCGGGTGCCGTTCCGGCTTCCGTGCGCACGTGAACTGTCCGAACGGCTCGACGCTGCGCTGACCGTCGTCCACCTCACCCACACGGCCGGTCACCTGGCAGCTCACGCCCACTCCTCCCACGGGCTGCGCGATGACGCGCTGAACACACGGGCCGTCGCGCTGGCCCGCCTGCTCGTGCGCCTGCTGCCCGATGAGCCCGAGCCCCGCGGTCTGCTGGCGCTCATCACGCTCACCGACGCACGCGGTCCGAGCCGCACCGGCGAGGACGGTGAGATGGTCCTGCTCCCCGACCAGGACCGGTCTCAGTGGGACCGCACCATGATCGCCGAGGGACTCACGCTGGCCACGGCGGCGCTGCGTGGTGGCCGGCCCGGCCGGTTCACCCTGCAAGCTGCCGTGGCCGGGCTGCACGCGGTGGCCCCGAGCTGGGCCGACACCGACTGGGACCAGATCGTCGCCTCCTACGACAGCCTGATGCGCAGCTGGCCGTCTCCGGTGGTGGCGCTCAACCGGGCGATGGCACGCAGCTGGTCGAAAGAGACCGATCTGCCCGACATCCTGGCCGAACTCGACGCGCTGGCCGATCAACTACCCGGATACCCCTACCTGCCGGCCGCGCGGGCCGACGTTCTGCGCCGTCTAGGACGGTCAGACGACGCAGCACATGCCTACGACCAAGCACACGCCCTCACCACGAACCCTCTCCAACGGCGCTACCTCGACCGGCAGCGCAGCCAGTCAGCTCGGTAACGAGCGTTGACGAGCGTGACCTGCCCGACCCGCCCGCACCGCGCCACGGCGACGCGCCCCGCACAGCGCCACGGTGATGCGCCCCGCACATCCGGCCGCCGACCGCCCGCCGTGACCTACCCTTCGCGCGTGTCCGGGTCCCGTTCCGCGCTCCCCACGGCCGATCTCGCGCGCATCGTCGTGTTCGCCGCGTTCATCGCCGTCCTCGGCCTGTTCCCGGGGATCGGCGGTGTCGCCGGGGTCCCGATCGTCGTGCAGAACGCCGGCCCGATCCTGGCCGGCGCCATCCTCGGCTGGCGGCTCGCGACGATGTCGGTCGCGTTGCTGCTGGTCCTCACCGCGATCGGGCTGCCGCTGCTGTCCGGCGGCCGGGGCGGCATCGGCGTGTTCGTCGGACCGAGCGCCGGGTTCGTCGTGGGCTGGTTGCTGTCCGCGCTGGTCACCGGCCTGATCGTGCAGCGGGCCCGGCGGCGCACGCTGCCCGTCCTGCTGCTCGCCTGCCTCGCCGGGCTGCTCGCCGACTACCTGATCGGCATGCCGGTGATCGGCGCGTACGTCGGTGACCTCGGCGCCGGGATCGTGCAGTCGCTGGTGTTCGTCCCCGGAGACCTGATCAAGGTCGTGCTGGCGGCCGTGATCGCCGGGCTCGTCCACCGGGCGCTGCCCGATCTCCTGCCGCCGCCCGCCGCCACCGGGGCCCGCACCCGGTGACCACGGCCCCCCTGCTGCCACACCGGCTCGCCGCCGGCGTCACCGACGCGCGGGCCCGGCTGCGGGCGGCGGGGGCCCGGCCGGGTGACCGGATCGTGCTGGACGCCCCGGCCCGCTCCCGCTGGGACGTGCTGCCGCACCTGCTCGCGGCCGCGGACCTGGGCCTGGCGACGCTCGTCGCCGATCCGGGCTGGTCGGCCGCCGAACGGCGGGCGGTGCTCCTCGACGCCGATCCCGATCTCGTCGTCGCGACCGGCGGCGTCACCGGCCCGCGCGACCCCGGCCGTGCGACCCGGCCGGAGGACGGGACCGCCCTGCTCCCGACGACGTCCGGCAGTACCGGCGCCCCGTCCGTCCTCGCCCGGACCCGGGAGTCCTGGCGGATCGGGTTCGACGTGCTCGGGCCGCTGCCGGGGCCGGTGCTCGTGCCGGGGCCACCGTCGTCGACGCTCTACCTCTTCGGCGCCCTGTACGCGTTGCACCACGGGCTGGACCCGGTCACGACCGGCCGGTTCGACCCCGCCGACGCCCGCGCCGCGGGGACCGTGCACCTGGTGCCCGCGCTGCTGTCCGCACTGCTCGACGACCGGGAGCGGCACCCGGGCGGCCCGGCGCCGTCGGTGGTCGTGTGCGGTGGGGCGCACGTCGCCCCCGCGGTCCGCGACCGCTGCGCCCGGCTCCTGCCCGGCACCCTGCTGCTGGAGTACTACGGCTCGGCCGAGCACTCGCTGATCGCGATCCGGCGCGACGGCGGGCCGCTGCGGCCGGTGCCCGGGGTGGAGCTGACCCTCGCGGACGGGGTCCTGTGGGTGGACAGTCCACAGGCCGTCGCCGGACGCCTGCGCCACGGTGTCCTGGAACCCGCGGGACCGGGCCCGAGCACGGTCGGGGACCGGGCCGTGATCGACGCGGACGGGGCGCTCACCGTCCTCGGCCGGGCCTCGGCGACGATCTCCACCGGCGGCACGCTGGTCGCCGCCGAGGAGGTGGAGCAGGTGCTGCGCGCGGTGCCCGGGGTCGCCGACGTCGTCGTCGCGGGGACGCCGCACGCGTCGCTGGGGATGCTGGTGACCGCCGTCGTCGAGCCCGCTCCGGGCGGCGACGCCGACCGCCGGGCGCTGCGGGAGGCGGCCCGCCGGGCGCTGTCCCCGGCGAAACGCCCGCGGCGCTGGCTGGTGACCGGTGCGCTGCCGCGGCTCGGGTCCGGCAAGCCCGCCCGGACCGCGGTCGACGCGGGCCTGCGCGACGGCACCCTCGACGCCCGGCCCTGCGGGACGCACCGATGACCCCCGGCCCGGACGCACCGGCGCTCCCTGACGACACGCCGGTCGTCGTCGCCGCGTACCGCACCGCGATCGGCACCGCGGGCGGCGCCCTGCGCGACCACACCGTCGACGCGCTCGCCGCGCCCGTGCTGGCCGCGCTGGCGGCACACACCGACGCCCCGGTCGACGACGTGCTGCTCGGCAACGTCTTCGGGCCCGGCGGCAACCCGGCCCGGGTGGCCGCGCTCGCCGCCGGGCTGGGTGCGACGGTGCCCGGCATGACCGTCGACCGGCAGTGCGCCAGCGGGCTGTCCGCGATCGTCACCGCGGCCGCGGCCGTCCGGGCCGACCCCGGGAGCACGTACCTCGCCGGTGGGGCCGAGTCGCCGTCGACCGCGCCGGCACGGACCCGGCCGGACGGGACCGGCTACACCCGCGCCCCGTTCGCCCCGGCCGGGCACCCGGACCCGGACATGGGCCCGGCCGCCGATCTCGTCGCCGCCCGCGCGGGGATCTCCCGGGAACGCCAGGACACCTTCGCCGCCCGCAGCCACGCCCGCGCCGTCGACGCGCAGCGGGCCGGCCGGTTCACCGCCGAGATCGTCGGGGGCGGCCCGGCCCACCTCGTCGACGGCGACGAGCGGCCCCGGGACCGGTTCACCACCGAGCGGCTCGCCCGGTTCCGGCCCGCCTTCACCCCGGACGGGACGCACACCGCCGCGAACTCCTGCGGGGTCAACGACGGCGCGGCCGCCGTGCTCCTGGTGTCCGAGGCGCGCCGCCGGGAGCTCGGCGTCCCCGGCCTCGCGCTGGAGGCCGCGGCGACCCGGGCGTGCCCGCCGGAGCTGCTCGGACTGGGCGCGGTGCCGGCGATCGCCGCGGTGCAGGGCGGACCACCGGACGCGGTCGAGTTCACCGAGGCGTTCGCCGGCCAGGTGCTGGCCTGCCTCGACGCGACCGGCCTGGACGAGACCGTCGTGAGCCCGGACGGCGGCGCGATCGCGCTCGGCCACCCGTGGGGCGCGTCCGGGGCCGTGCTCGTCGTGCGGCTGTTCCACCGGCTCGTCGTGCAGGGCCTCGGCGCGACCGGGCTGGCCGCGCTGTCCTCCGGGGGCGGCCTCGGCGTCGCCACCCGCTGGCGGGTCGTCCGATGATCGAGTTCGACGGCGTCGGCCACCGCTACGGCGAGCGGGTCGTGCTCGACGGCGTCGATCTCACGCTGCCGCAGCGCCGGGTGGCGCTGATCGGCGCGAACGGCTCCGGCAAGTCGACCCTGGCCAGGACGGTGAACGGCCTGGTCCACCCCGGGACCGGCACCGTACGGGTGGACGGCCGCGACCCCGCACGCCAGGGAGCCGCCGTCCGCCGCCGGGTCGGCTTCGTCTTCAGCGACCCGGACTCGCAGATCGTGATGCCGACGGCGGCCGAGGACGTCGCGTTCTCGCTGCGGCGGACCGTGCGCGATCGCGCGGAGCGGGCCCGGATCGCCGCCGAGCGGTTGACCGAGTTCGGCCTGGGCGCGCACCTGGAACACCCCGCGCACCAGCTCTCCGGCGGGCAGAAGCAGCTCCTCGCGCTGTGCGCGGTCCTCGTCGGGGACCCGGACGTGCTGGTCTGCGACGAGCCCACGACCCTGCTCGACCTGCGCAACAAACGGTTGTTCGCCGAGCGGCTGGCCGGGTTGCGCCAGCAGGTCCTGCTCGCCACCCACGACCTCGACCTGCTCGACGGCTTCGAGCGCGTCATCGTGCTCGACGGCGGCCGGGTCGTCGCCGACGACGAGCCGGGGCCCGCCGTCGCCCACTACCGCAGGATCTGCGCGCAGTGACCCCGCTCGGCCTCTACGAGCCCGGCACCAGCCTGCTGCACCGGGCGCCCGCGGGCCCGTCACTGCTGGTGGTGCTCGTCGTGGCCGGGGGCTCCGTGCTCGTCACCGACCCGCGGGTGCTCGGTGCGGTGTGCGGGCTCGTGGCGCTCGGCTACCTCGTCGCCCGGATCCCGTGGCGACGGCTGCGGTCCGTCCTGCGCACGCTGGCCGTCCTGCTGGTCCTGATCGGTCTGGTGCAGTGGTGGCTGCTCGGCCCGGACCGGGCGCTGGTGATCGCACTGCGGCTCGTCGCGGCGATCGGCGTCGCCACCCTGTTCACACTGACGACGCGGGTGGACGACCTGGTCGACGCCGTCGAGCGCGGGCTCGGCCCGCTGCGGCGGTTCGGCGTCGATCCCGAGCGCCTCGGCCTTCTCGTCGGACTGACGATCCAGTCGGTCGGCACCCTGTCCGGGATCGCCGGGCAGGTCAGGGCGGCCGCCCGGGCCCGCGGGGCCGGTGGATCGGTGACGGCGTTCGCGGTGCCGTTCATGGTCCGGACGCTGCGGCACGCCGACGCGCTCGGCGAGGCACTGGCCGCCCGCGGCTGGGGCGACCGGGACTGATGCAGTCTTTGCAGTAATTACTGCAAAGACTGTACGGTCGGCGTCGTGGCACCCACGGAACGGGAACTGGACCTCGTCGACGAGATCGCGGCGTCGTTCGAGCGGGAGGGTCTGCCGCTGATCACCGGACGGGTGATCGGCTGGCTGCTGATCAGCGACCCGCCCGAGCAGAGCGCGGCGGACCTGGCCGCGGTGCTCGGCGTGAGCCGCAGCTCGATCAGCACCGCGACCCGGATGCTGACCCCCGGCGGTCTGGTCGAGCGGGTCCGGCGTCGCGGCGAGCGTGTGGAGCTGTTCCGGATCGCTCCCGACGGCTGGAGCCGGATGCTCGCCGACCGGTACGCGCGGGCCACCGCGTTCCGCGAGGTGCTCGAACACGGCCTCGAGGCGCTGGCCGACGAGCCCGCGGCCCGCCGGGACCGCCTGACCCACGTGCACGAGCTGTACCTGTTCCTGGAGTCCGAGCTGCCGGCGCTGTGGGAGCGCTGGGACGCCCGCCGCACCGGAGGAGACCGATGACCGGCGTGACCACACACGTGATCGACCGTCCCGAGGGGCGCCTGCACGTCCACCTCGCCGGGGACACCGGCCCGCCCGTCCTGCTGCTGTCCGGGGCCGGGCTGGACAACGCGATGCTCAGCTGGAAGCACCTGATCCCGGAGCTCGCCAGGGACCACCGGGTGATCGCGCCGGACTGGCCGAAGCAGGGCCGGAGCCGGCCGTGGGAGGGGCGGGCGACGCACGCCGTGCTGCTGCGGACGATCTCCGACGTGCTGGACGACCTCGGCGTCGAGCGGACCTCGATCGTCGGGATGTCCCAGGGCGGGGCGATGACGCTGGCCTACGCCATCGAGCGGCCGGAGCGGGTGCGACGGATCGTCGCGCTCGCGCCGGGCGGGACGCTGACCTTCCCCCCGGTCGTGCACCAGCTGCTCTGGCTGACGGCGAAGGTCCCGCTGCTGGGTCGCACGCTGCCGAACCTCGCCTTCCGCAGCCGGACCGCCGTCGACGCCTTCACCCGGCGGGCGCTGTTCGGCTCGGGCGGTGCCGGGGTCGACGACCTCGACGAGATCGTCGACGCCGTCCTGGCCGAGGCCCGGTCCGGCAACGCGGGCAGCTCGGACTGGCAGAACGACCCAGATCGGGTTCCGCCGGATGAACCTCGACCTGCGCCCCCGCCTGCCGGAGATCCGCTGCCCGGCCCTGTTCGTCCAGGGCGACCGGGACGCCGGGATCCCGCTCGCGACGACCCGCGCGACGGCCGCCGCGGTCCCCGGCGCCCGCCTCGAGGTCCTGCCCGGCCGCGGACACTGGTCCAACCGCGAGTCCCCGGCCGAGGTGAACGCCCTGATCAGGGACTTCTTTTCCGAGTGACACAAGTCGGGGGGCGCCCATCCCGTCTCCCGTTCCACTCATGGAGCTTCAGCCTCGTATGGCCGGGCCGAAGCTCCATGAGTGGAACGGGGAGCGGGGGGATCAGGGGGCTACCCAGTCCGGTACCCACACGTCGTCGACGGCGTCCGGGGCCTGGGCTCGTAGATGGTCGCGCAGGCCGGTCAGTACCGGGTGCCGGTCGTCGGAGCGGGTGAGCAGGACGTGCGGGTAGACCGGGGTCGGATCGTGCAGCGGGATGCGCCGCAGGTCGTAGCTCTCCGGCCACACGTAACGGTCACCGCTACCGACCAGGGTCGCCAGCGAGGCCGAGTCGGCCAGCGTGTCCATGAGTGCCTCGTCGCCGAAGTGCGGGCCGAGCCCGTCGATGCCCAGGCCGAAGGCGTCCGCGAGCGACCGGTGGAACCGCTCCCACTCCGTCCCCGGCCTGATCCCGGGGACCCAGATGCGGTGACCGGCCAGATCGGCGGGCCGGACCCGGGTCTCGCCGGCCAGCGGATGCCCGGGTCCGACCAGGAGCTGCACGGGCACGTCCAGGAGCCGTTCGGCCCTGATCCCGGCCGGGACCCGGTCCGCCGCAACGGCGCGGAACGAGGCGTCGACGCTGCCCTCGAGCACGGCCCGGGCGGCCCGGACGGCGTCCTCGTCGAGCGTGACCGTGTCGATGGCCGTGTCGGGGCGGGAGCGGTAGAAGCGGTAGACGGCCTGGGCCGGGGCGATCCGCCGGTTGAGGACGTCGACGCGCAGCGGCCGGCTGCCGGGACGCAGGGCGCGCTCCGCCTGCTCGATCGCCGCCAGGACCTTCCTCGCGTGCGGCAGCAGGACCTGCCCGTCCGGGCTGGGCCGCGACCCGCGGGAGGTGCGCACCAGCAGCGCGGCCCCGACGTCCCGCTCCAGGCCCGCGATCCGCTTGGAGACCGCCTGCTGGCTGATCCCGAGCTCGTCGGCCACGGCCTGGAACTGCCCGGCCCCGGCGACGGCCACGAAGGTGCGCAGCGCCCCGATGTCCACGTCACCACCCTACGGAGACAACCAGCAGTTGTTACGGACGCGCGTCGGGTTGTTTGATCGGGACGTCGCCAGGGTGCTGGGATCCGCAGCATGTCCACCCGCACCGAGCAGGTCACCTACGTCCGCACACCCGAGTTCGCGCGTTACGCGGAGAGGATCGCGCTGGTGACCGACGCGACCTCCCGGCTGAACGCGCTGCCGTTCAGCGACACCGAGGCCCGTGCAGAACTACTCTCGGTTGTCTTCGGTGGCCCGCTACCGGAGTCGGTGACGATCTACCCGCCCTTCTTCACCGAGTACGGGCTGGGCACGAGGTTCGGCGAGAACGTCTTCGTGAACCAGGGCTGCACGTTCATGGACAACGGCGGCATCCGCATCGGCGACGGCGTCATGATCGCTCCCCGGGTCAGCCTCGTCACCGGGGGGCATCCGCTCGCCCTGGCCGAGCGACGCGAGTACGTCGCCAGCGCGCCGATCGTGATCGAGGACGACGTCTGGATCTGCGCGGCCGCCGTCGTCACCCAGGGCGTGACCGTCGGCGCGGGCTCCGTCGTGGCGGCCGGGGCGGTCGTCACCCGTGACGTGCCGGCCCGCACCCTGGTCGCGGGCGTCCCGGCGCGGGTGGTCAGGAGCATCGACTGACGCGACACGCGCGGGAGTCCGCACAGGCCACCGGGCCCCCGACCGCCGAGTCAGGATACCGACAGCGGCGCTGATCCGTCCCCGCGAACCAGTGGGCACACCCTAGAATCGCCGACGTCCGACGAGGAGGACCGGTGACTGCGGAGTTCAACATCCACGAGGCCGAGGCCCAGCTGTCCCAGCTGCTCGAACGGGTCGCCGCCGGCGAGCGGATCACCATCTCCCGGGCCGGGACACCCGTCGCCGACCTGGTCCCGCACCAGCGTCGAACCGTGCGGATCGGCGGCCTCCGTGGCCGTATCCGCTACGACGACGCCGACTTCGGCGAGATCGATCCCGACATCCAGCGGATGTTCTACGGCGACGATGCTGCTCCTCGATAGCCAGGCGCTGCTGTGGGTCCTGGCGGGCAGCAGCAGGCTCGGACCCCGGGCGCAACGGACCGTGGAGACGGACTCCGGGGTACACGTCTCGGCCGCGACGGTCTGGGAACTCATGATCAAGGCCATGCTCGGGAAGCTGGACCTGCCGGCCGGGCTCCCGCAACTCCTCGACGACGAAGGGGTGAGCATCCTCGACGTCACCGCCGCACACGCGGAGGGCCTGCGGACCTTCCCCGAACTCGTCCGGCACGATCCGTTCGATCGGCTGATCGTCGCCCAGGCACAGTGCGAAGGCTGGCGGCTCCTCACGGCGGACCGCGTGCTGCTCGGACTCGGCCGGGACTTCGTCGTCGACGCCACCCGGTGACCAGCGGCTCAGCGCGGCGCGGGCTCCCGGTCCAGACGACGGATGTCGGCCAGGGCGTCGGCCAGCGTGCGCCCGCCCAGTGACTCCAGCACCGCCCGTTCCGCGTCTGCCGTCAGTCGGGCGAAGTACTCGGCGCCGTTCGTGCTGACCAGGCAGACGTGCTCGCCCTCCGGCCGGCAGGCCCACAGCGGCTTCTCCCCGACCGCGCAGCGGTAGATCTCGGCGAGGCTGATCTCCCCGGCCGGACGGCTCAGCCGGGTGCCGCCGCCGCGCCCCTTGACCGACGTGATCAGTCCACCGGCCGCGAGCGGCACCAGCATCCGGCGGACCAGGCTGGGGTTGGTGCCGAGCGCCGTGGCGAGCTCGGCCGAGCTGGTGGGGCGCTCGTCGCCGTCGGCCCCGACCGCGAGGTACAGCATCGCCTGCAGTGCGCTGGAGAACCGGATGTCCAGCACGGCGTCACCTCCCCGCATCGGCCGGACCACAGCGTACCGGTCCCGGGCCACCGCGGACCGAATGGCAACAGTCACTGTTGCAGATCGTGAGTCTATATGTATCTTTGATCGGAACCTTTTATCGCTCCCGCCCGGACCCGCCGACGTGCCCGTGCAGGGCCCCACCTGCAGGAGAAGTGACACCGACATGGCCACTCGTGCTGCCGAGCTCCTCGCCCGGCCCCTCACCCTCGGCTCCGCGGAGCTGCCGAACCGGATCGTCATGGCCCCGATGACCCGGGCGTTCTCGCCGGACGGCGTCCCCGGTGCAGACGTCGCCGCCTACTACCGGCGACGGGCCGCAGCGGGCACCGGGCTGATCATCACCGAGGGCACCTACGTCGACGACCCGTCCGCCGGTGACGTGCCGACGGTGCCGCGGTTCCACGGCGAGGCGTCGCTGGCCGGCTGGTCCGAGGTCGTCTCCGGGGTGCACGAGGCGGGCGGGCGGATCATGCCGCAGCTCTGGCACGTGGGCATCACCCGCACCGTCGGCAGCGGGCCGGTCCCCGAGGCGCCGTCGGTCGGCCCGTCGGGCATCGCGCTGGACGGCACCGAGGGCGCCGGCGAGGCCCTGACGACGGCCGGGCTCGACCGCATCATCGGTGCGTTCGCCGAGGCCGCGCGCCAGGCCGAGCGGATCGGTTTCGACGGCGTCGAACTGCACGGCGCGCACGGCTACCTGATCGACGAGTTCCTGTGGGAGCGGACCAACCGCCGTACCGACTCCTATGGCGGTGGCCCGGCCGAGCGGGCCCGGTTCGCCGCGGAGATCGTGGCCGCGGTGCGGGCGCAGGTCGCCCCCGACTTCCCGATCGTGTTCCGGTTCTCGCAGTGGAAGGCCGGCGACTACGGCGCGAAGCTCGCCCGGACGCCGGACGAGCTGGCCACCGTGCTCACCCCGCTGGCCGAGGCCGGCGTGACCGCGTTCCACGCCTCCGGGCGCCGCTACTGGGAGCCGGAGTTCCCCGACGCCGACCCGGCGCTGAACGTGGCCGGGTGGACCCGGAAGGTCACCGGCCGGCCGACGATCACCGTCGGCTCGGTCGGCCTGGACCAGGTCTTCGCCCCGGAGACGCTCGCCGACGGCATCGGGACCGCGCACGTGGAGAGCGTGGAGCGGCTGCTGGACCGGCTGGAGAACGACGAGTTCGACCTCGTCGCCGTCGGCCGCGCGCTCCTGGCGGACCCGGAGTGGGGGCGGAAGGTCCTGGAGGGCCGCGAGTCCGATCTCGTCCCGTTCACCAAGGAGGCCCTGACCACCCTGCACTGACCCCGCCCGCGGACGCACTCATGGAGCGTGGGCCTCGTGGGACCGGGCTGAAGCTCCATGAGTGCAGGGACCCGAGCCCGTCAGATGATCTCCCACGTCAGAGGGGTGCCGCGGGGGACGCTGCGGGTGAAGGTCCGGCCCAGGACGGTCGTCAGGGTGTCGGTCGGGAGGCCACCGGCAGGGCGGATGGAGCGCACGTTCTGCTCGGTGACCTTCTCCCCGCTCTCCACGTCGGCGACGACGTAGAGCGACCGGCGCAGGGCCAGGGTGTCGCGCTCGGACTCCCGCGGCCCGAACCGGGCCGGGCCCATCGCCTTCCGCGCGGCGTCGCCCTCGGTGACCAGCGACGCCAGCTCCCCCGGCTCCAGCGAGAAGTCCGAGTCGACGCCGCCGTCGGACCGCTGCAGCGTCACGTGCTTCTCGATCGCCACCGCGCCCAGCGCGACCGCGGCGACCGACACGCCGATGCCCGGGGTGTGGTCGGACAGCCCGATCGGGATCCCGAACGCCTCGCGCAGCGCCGAGATCGACTGCAGGTTCGCGTCCGCCGGGTCGGCCGGGTACGAGGCGGTGCAGGCGAGCAGCACGATCTCGGTCGCCCCGCCGTCGCGGGCCGCGGTCAGCGCCGCGTCGATCTCGGCGAGCGTCGCCATCCCGGTCGAGACGACCAGCGGCTTGCCGGTGGCGGCCATCCGGCGGATCAGCGGCAGGTCGACCAGCTCGGCCGAGGCGACCTTGTACGCCGGGGCGTCCAGGGACTCCAGCAGCTCGATCGCCGTCGGGTCGAACGGGCTGGAGAACGGCACGAGGCCGTGCTCCCGGGCCCTGGCGAACAGCGGCTCGTGCCACTCCCACGGCGTGTGCGCCTGCTCGTAGAGCTGGTAGAGGTTCCGGCCGCCCCACAGCCCGTGGTCGTCACGGATCCGGAAGGCCGGCCCGTCGACGTCGATGGTGATCGTGTCGGCCCGGTAGGTCTGGAACTTGACCGCCTGCGCGCCGGAACCGGCGATCGCGTCGACGATCTCCAGGGCGCGGTCCAGCGATCCGTTGTGGTTGCCGGACACCTCGGCGATGACGAACGGTCGCTCGCCGGGGCCGACGCGGTGTCCACCGATCTCGATCGCGTCCGGAATGCGCATGCCGACGAGGGTAGTCAGGCCGGGTCCGGCGGTGCGCCGCCGTCCCCGAAGTACCGACCGGCCGCAAACCACGACACGCCGGAGCGATAGCCTGCTGGCCGCGGCGCCGTAGGAGGACCGACCGACGCCCGGGAAGGACGAGGAGTGGACACCGACGCCGACACCGGCACCTGGGTGGTGGTCCCCGTGTACAACGAGGGGACCGTCATCGCCGACGTCGTCACCGAGGTCCGCACCCGCTTCCCGAACGTCGTCTGCGTCGACGACGGCAGCCGCGACGACTCCGCCGCCCGGATCGCGGGCACCCCCGCGCACCTGGTTCGGCACCCGATCAACCTGGGTCAGGGCGCGTCCCTGCAGACCGGGATCGACTACGCCCTGCGCCGCGGCGCCGAGCGGGTCGTCACCTTCGACGCCGACGGCCAGCACGACGTGGCCGACGCCGCGGCGATGGTCGAGATCGTGCGCAGCGGGGCGGCCGACGCCGTGCTCGGCTCCCGGTTCCTGGAGGCGACCGAGCCGATCCCCCCGCTCAAGCGGCTCGTGCTGCGGACCGTCGCGATGCTGTCCCCGGCCAGCCGGAAGCTGCAGCTCACCGACGCGCACAACGGCCTGCGGGTGCTGTCCCGGCCGGTGCTGGAGGAGCTGCGGATCTCGATGAACGGGATGGCGCACGCCTCCGAGATCGTCGCCGCGCTGGCCCGGTCGTCCTGGCGGATCAGGGAGGCACCGGTCACGATCCGGTACACCGAGTACTCCCGATCCAAGGGTCAGTCGTTGTTCAACGGGGTGAACATCCTGTTCGACCTGTCCGTCCGACAGAGGTAGTGCCGTGATCGTCCAGATCGTCCTCGTGCTCGCCGCGCTGGCCGCGCTCGTCTACTTCGTCCGCAGCGGGCAGAACGTCAAGATCCGCGCCAGCAAGCGGTTGGCGTTCGGTGCGTTCGTCGTCGTGAACATCTATGCGGTGCTCCGGCCGGACGACGTGACCGTCCTCGCCCGCGCGCTGGGCATCGGCCGCGGCACCGACCTCATCGTGTACCTGCTGGTCGTCGCGTTCGTGTTCGGGATGCTGAACTCCTACCTGCGCGACCGCGAGATCAGCCAGCACCTGACCAACCTGGCCCGCCAGATCGCCGTCCGGGACGCCGAGCTGGCCCGCCGCGAGGAGGAGCTGGCCCGCAAGCTCGACCAGCTCGCCGAGCGCGACGCCCGGTCGGCGACGGCCGCCGGCAACGGCCACGCCCAGGACGCGAGCGACGCCGTCACCGGTGCGGCGGGACGGCCGCACACCTGATCGTGCGCGGGTTCGGGCGAGGCCGGCCACCGGCGCCACGGCGCGTCCGGGCGGACGGGCTCGGGGGTGCGCCGTGCTCGATCACCTGATCCTGCTCGGTGCACTGATCCTGGCCCTCGCGCCCGGTGCGGGGCTCGCCCTGCTCGCCGGGGTGCGTTCCCCGCTGCTCGTCCTCGCCGTCGCCCCGGCCACGACGATCGGCCTGCTCGTGCTCGCCGCCTGCGGGTTCGCCGCGGCCGGGCTACCGTTCGGCCCGGTCGGGGTCGGCGTCCTGACGCTGCTTCTCGTCGCCGGCGGGATCGTCCGGTGGTGGCGCCGGGCCGACCGGCCGGTCCCCCGGCTGCGCCCGTGGGCACCGCGGGTCGCCGCGATCGGCATGGTCGCGGTCGGCGCGGCGCTCGCCACGCGGACCTGGCTGCGCGGGTTCAGTGGCCTCGACCGGGTCGCGCAGGAGCACGACATGGTCACCCACCAGGTGCTCGTCGCCTACATGATGCGCACCGGGCGGATGGCCCCGTGGCAGATCCAGCCGTCCGACCTGCTGTCCGGGCAGCCGGTGTCGACCTACCCCGGCGGCGGGCACCTCGCGCCCGCACTGCTCGCCGGGTTCGGGGCGGAGCCGGTCGCCGCGCTGAACGCGTTCACGATCGTCTACCTCGCGGTGTGCTGGGTGTTCGGCTCCGCCGTCCTCGGTGTCGTCGCCGCCCGCCGGATCGGTACCGGGCGGACGACGTCGTGGCTGGTCGGGGGCGTCGCCGCGGTCGTCGCACCCGCGCTGTACCGGCCGCCGTTCCAGCTGATGCACGACGGCGGGATCTACCCGAACGCCGTCGCGCTGGCCCTGACACCCGGCCTGCTCGCCGGGTTCCTGCTGGCCTGGCGGGAGCGCAGCCGGCTCGGTACCGGTGCCGCACTCGGACTCGGCTCGGCCGGTCTGGTCGCCGTGCACCCGAGCGCCGCCATGACCGTGGGGCTGAGCCTGCTCGCCTGGGCGGTCGGCGACCTCGTGCACCGGCCGACCAGGGCGACGCTGTACCGCACCCTGCCGGTACTCGGCGGCACCGCGGCGGTCGCGGTACTCGCCGGGCTCCCCCTGGTGCTGTCCAGCACGGCCTCCGTCGGAGGCGTCGCCGCGTTCCCGCCGGACAGCCCGCCGTCCGGGTTCGCCGACGCGCTCGGGAGCGCGATCGGGCTCGGCTACGGCGGCTACCTCGACGAGGGGCACCGGATCGGCCAGGCCGGGCTCACCGTGCTCTGCCTCGCCGGGGTCGCCGCGGCGGTCCGTGCCGGGCGTGGTCTGGGCCTGGTCACCGCGTGGGCGGCCTGGGTGGGTGTCACCTTCGCCGCGATGCTGAGCCCCGGCACCGGCGCGGAGGCCCCGGTCACCGGCTTCTTCTACCACGCGATGGTGCGGATCTGGGCGCACGTGTCGATCTTCGTCCCGGCGCTGGCCGCCCTCGCGGTGGTGCTGGCGGTCGCGGTCGTGGTCCGTGCGGTCCGCCGGGCGCTCCCGGTCGTGCTGCGCGGTCCGACGGTGCTCGCCGTCGCCGTGCTGGCGTGCGCCGCCGGGCTCGTCGTCGTCCCCGTCCGCACCGCCGTCGCGACGAACACGGCCGCGGTCGCCTCCCGCTACGCCGAACCGGAATTCGTCCGGGTCGGCCCCGAGGACCTCGCCGCGGTCGAGTTCCTGCGTGACCGCGTCGCGCCGGGCGAGCGGGTGATGAACTCGGCCAACGACGGGTCCACGTTCCTCTACGTCGGGGCCGGGATCCCGGTCGTCAGCACCGCGACCCTGGGCACCGCGACGACGGGCTGGTCCATCCCGCTGCAACGCGGCTTCCGGGACTACCCACAGGACCCGTCGATCCGCGGGATGCTGCGCGATCTCGACGTGGGCTGGGTCTACGTCGATACGGCCGCACCCGGGATCGGGGCCGCGGGTGCCCCGTACAACTGGGTCGACCCCACCGTCCCGTTCACCGTCCCGCCGGGACTGCAGGATCTCGACGAGCGTCCGCTCCCGGGCCTGACCAAGGAGTTCACCGACGGCACGGTGTCGGTGTACCGGCTCGACCTGGACCGCATCGACCAGCCGGTCGGCTGACCGCCGTCCCCCACCCACCACGAGAGGACCCACGCATGCGCGCGCTCGTCACCGGCGGAGCCGGTTTCATCGGTTCCACCCTGGTCGACTCGCTCCTCGCCCGGGGCGACGAGGTGCTCGTCGTGGACGACCTCTCGGCCGGGAAGCGGGACAACCTCCCGCCGGGGGTCGGACCGACCGAGCTGGACATCCGCGACACCGAGCGACTGACGGCGTGCACCGCGGACTTCCGGCCGGACGCCGTGTACCACCTGGCCGCGCAGATCGACGTCCGCACGTCGATGGCCGACCCGCTGCACGACGCCTCGGTGAACGTCCTCGGCACGCTGTCGGTGCTGCGGGCCGCGCGCGACGCGGGCGCCGGTGCGGTCGTCGTCTGCTCCACCGGGGGCGCGATCTACGGCGACGGCGCGCCGCTCCCCACCGGGGAGGACCAGCCGGCCGAGCCGGAGTCGCCGTACGGGATGAGCAAGCTCGCCGCCGAGGGCTACACCCGCTTCTTCGTGCGGGAGCACGGCCTGCCCGCGCTCGTGCTGCGCTTCGCCAACGTCTACGGGCCGCGCCAGCACCCCGCGGGCGGTGCGGGGGTGGTGTCGCTGTTCTGCGACCGGGCGCGGGCCGGGCTGCGGCCCACCGTGTTCGGCGACGGCGGCCAGACGCGGGACTTCCTCTACGTCGGTGACATCGCCAGGGCCGCGACCGCGGCCGCCGACCGGCTCGCGGCCGGGGAGCTGGCCGGTTCGGTGTTCAACGTCGGCACCGGCACCGAGTCCACCATCACCGAGCTGGCCGCGACGATCGGCCGGATCGCCGGGCTGGACGCCGCGGACTTCGCCCCCGAGTACCGGGCGGCCCGGCCGGGCGAGCTGCGGCGCAGCTGCCTCGACCCGTCCCGCGGGATCGCCGAGCTGGGTCTGCCGACCCCGACGACGCTCGCCGACGGCCTCGCCGCGACCTGGGCCTGGCACACCTCCCGGGCCTGACCGCCGAGCGGTCCGGCCCCGGGCGGATCAGCTGTAGACGGCCAGGGTCAGCATCGCGATCCAGGCCACGGCGAGCACCTGCAGCACCCGGTCGCCCAGGGCGATCTCCTCGGGCTCGCCGCCGGTGCCCCGGTCGACGTCCACCGAGTACCGCAGCACCGCGATCACGAACGGCACGATCGACAGCACCGACCAGACGGTGTTGTGGTGCGCCTCGCGGATCTCGAACGCCCAGAGGCCGTAGGTCATGATCATGACCGTGGCCGACAGCGACCAGATGTAGCGCAGGTACGACGACGAGTAGCTCTCCAGCGACTTGCGGATCTTCGCCCCGGTCGCCTCGGCCAGCTGCCGCTCCGCGTACCGCTTGCCCGCCACCATGAACAGCGATCCGAAACCGGTGACCAGCAGGAACCACTGCGACAGCGGGATGCCGGTCGCGACACCACCGGCGATCGAGCGCATCAGGAAGCCGGACGCGACGATGCAGATGTCGAGCACCGGCTGGTGCTTGAGCCACAGGCAGTACGACAGCTGCACGGCGACGTACACCGCGAGCACGACGATCAGTTCCCAGGTGACCAGGAACGACAGCAGGATCGCCGCCCCGAACAGCACCGCGGAGGCCGCGTAGGCCAGCGGCACCGGGACGATCCCGGCCGCGATCGGGCGGCGGCGCTTCGTCGGGTGCGCCCGGTCGGCCTCGACGTCGAGCGCGTCGTTGACCAGGTAGACGCCGGACGCGGCGAGCGAGAACGCCGCGAACGCGATCAGGCAGTCGACCAGCACCTCGAGGCCGAACAGCCCGCCGCCGACGAACGGCGCCGCGAACACCAGGACGTTCTTGACCCACTGCCGGGGACGCATCGTGCGGACCAGGCCGCGGGCGACCATCGCCGTCGTCCGCTCGGACGGGTCCAGCGGGACGTGCGGCGCGGCCGCGGCACCCGCTGCGCCCACCGCCGCGTCGGCCTCGTGGCCCTCCGGGGCGCCGGCGTCGTCCGGGGCGTCCGGCTCGACCGGGGTGGCCGGGTCGGCGGCGCGGGCGATCTCGGCCTTCGACGGGGTGCCGGTGGCGGCGTCGGTCGGGTCGGTCGCGTCGATCCCGGCGGGGTCGATCTTCGCGGGGTCGATCTTGGCGGGGTCCGTGCTGGTCATGCGCTCACCCTCCGGGTGGGGTTGCGGCGGATCACGCGCCGCGCGCCGGTCGCGACGACCGCGCCGAGCGCGGTGCCGGTGGCGACGTCGGTCGGGTAGTGCACGCCGAGGACCAGGCGGGACAGCGCCATGAGACCGACCGTCGCGGCCGCGGCGGGCCGGGAACGACGGCCGAGCAGGCCGCCGTAGAGCACGGCGGCCGCGGTCGTGGACGTGGCGTGCGAGGACGGGAAGCTCAGCCGGCTCGGGGTGCCGACGAGCACCCGGACCGACGGGTGGTCCGGGCGGCGCCGCCGGACGACGCGCTTGACGCCGATCGAGGCGCCGTGGGCGAACGCCACCGCGGCCGCCGAGCCGAGCCACTCCCGGCGCCGCGGACGGTCCAGCGCGGCCCCGGCGAGGCCGATCGCCAGCCACCCGGCGGCGTGCTCGCCGAACAGCGACATCCCACGGGCGACGGACACCGTCGGCCCGGTGGCGAGCGCGTCCTGCACGGTCGCGAGCACGACGATCTCGCCGGTCGGGGGCCCGGCGGGGTCGACGCCCGCGTCGGCGGGCGGTTGCGGACCGGAACGGTCCAGGGTGTCTGCCACGGGGTGGGGCCCTCCTGGCGTGCCGCTGGCACCCGGCTCGATCCGGGCGATGACAGCCCGTAATGGTACGCGCGACCGGGTCGCGCCCCGGGATCGGGGCACGTCACGGACCCCGCGATGAGCCCCCGGTGAACGGACGGCGACCGGCGGGTGCCGCCGCGGTCAGAACCAGCGTTCCAGGACCGCGGCCAGGCCGTCCTCGGTGTTCGGGGCGGCGATCTCGTCGGCGAGCACGACCAGGTCCGGGTGCGCGTTGCCCATCGCGACCCCGGTACCGGCCCAGGCCAGCATCTCGCGGTCGTTGGGCATGTCGCCGAACGCGATCGTCTCCGCCGCGCCGACGCCCAGCCGGGCCGCGACCTCGGCCAGCCCGGTCGCCTTCGTGATCCCCGGGGCGGAGATCTCCAGCAGCCCCCGTGGGTGCGAGAACGTGAGGTCGGCGAGCCCCTCGACCTTCGGGGCGAGCGCCTCGAGCATCTGCTCGCTGGTCAGCTCGGGTGCCCGGACGAGTAGCTTCGTCACCGGCTGGGAGAGCAGCTCCGCGCGGGGGATCGCGTTGCCCTGCTCGCCCCACGCGTCGAGGTACCCGGGCTCGGAGCGGAAGTCGCCGCCCCCGCTCGCCCGCTCGGCGGCCAGCCCGCACCCCGGGAACAGCTCCGTGGCGAGCCCGGCGACGGTGGCGATCGCGTCCGGTCCGAGGGTGTGCGCGTCCAGCACGACGTCCTCGACCACGTCGTAGAGCACCGCCCCGTTCGCGCAGACGGCCAGCCGGACCACACCGGGCGGCAGCTGGGCGACGATCGGCGGGACCCAGCGCGGCGGCCGGCCGGTCACCAGCACGAAACCGGCTCCGGCGGCGACCGCCCTGGCGACCGCGGCCGCGGTGCGCGGGGTGACGGCGTCGCGGTCGTCGAGCAGGGTGCCGTCGACGTCGGACGCGACCAACCGGGGCGAGTTCTCGGCGATCACACCGCCGAGCGTACGGAACCCCCCCGGGGACGGCCGGGGATGGATATCCTCGTCGGGTGCGTGTTCTGGTGGTCGCGGCCCCGCTGCCGGGACACCTCGCACCGCTGCTCCCCCTCGCGCACGCGCTCTGGGACTCCGGGCACGAGGTCCTGCTGGCCACCGGCGGTGAGTCGCTGCCGTCCGGCGGTGCCGGGCCGCTGCCGTTCATCGACGTCGCCCGGAACCTACGGGTCGGCAGGCTCGCCGTCCGCTCGCTCGCCGCGCACCCGGTCACCGCCCGCGCGCAGCTGGCCGGCCGCGGGGGCGACGCCGGGCTCCGCTCGCTGTTCGCCCCGATGAACGAGGAGCTCACCGACGCACTGATGACGGTGGCCGAGCAGTGGCGGCCGGACGTCGTCGTGCACGAGCCGATGGGCGTCGCCGGGGCGCTCGCCGCGGCCCGGCACGACGTGCCGGTCGTGCTGCACGAGAACGGCCTGCTCGACGGCCTCGCCACCACCCGCGCCCTGCTGGACTCGCGGCCCCTGCAGCGTGCCGGTGCCCGGTGGGGGCTGCGCGGCGTCCCCGCGCCGGCGGTGGTGCTGACGATCGCCCCGGCGAGCCTCGTCGGAGCCCGGGACGCGCTCGCCGTCCGCCCGATGTGGCTGCCCGGCGGCACCCCGCCGCCCGCGTGGCTGCTGGAGCCCTCGGTCCGCCCGCGGCTGCTCGTGCTGCGCGGCGGGGGGCCGGGGCGCACGGTCGTGCAGACGTCCGCGGTGCGGGTGGTGCGCGACGGGGAGGGCCCGGACTGCGAGCTCGTGCTGGTGCGGCCGTCCGGCCGGCTCGCCCGCGGCCTCGGCGGCGCGGTCCGCTCGGTCGGCCGGGTCACCCCGGCCGAGCTGCTGCCCGCCTGCGCCGCCGTGCTGCACGCCGGGAACTCGGCGCACGTGCTGTCCGCGCTCGCCGCCGGGGTGCCGCAGCTGGCACTGCCCGGCCCCGGCGACCGCAGGCGGAACGCGATGCTGGTGCAGGCGCGCGGGGCCGGCATCGGCGGGCCGGTCACCGGGGAGGCGTTGCGCCGCCTGGTGCACGACGGCGAGCTGGCCGCCGCGGCCCGCGAGGTCCGCTCGGAGATCGAGGCGATGCCGCCGCCGCAGTCCCGGGTCGACGTCGTGGCCGCGCTGGCCTGACCGCCGGACCTAGGGCGTGTCTCCCAGATAGGCGGAGCGGGGTGCGCGATGCTTGATCGGTGCCGCGTACCGCTGTCCTGACTGATGCCCAGTGGGCCCGTCTGGCGCCGCTGTTGCCCTCCTCCGAGGGTCGTCGCGGGTGCCCGTTCCGCGATGACCGCCGGGTGATCGAGGGGATCATCTACCGGTATCGGTGCGGGCTTCCCTGGCGCGACGTCCCAGCCGAGTTCGGGCCGTGGCAGACGTTGTGGAAGCGGCACCGCCGCTACAGCGGCGACGGCACCTGGGACCACATCCTGGCTGCTCTTCTGGTCGAGGCCGACGCCGCCGAGGTGCTCGGGTGGGCGGTCAGCGTGGACTCCACGATCATCCGTGCCCACCAGCACGCCGCGACCCTCAAGCGCGACACAGGGGGCCGGATCGAACTACACGAATCTGCTCGCCGAACCAGCAGATCACGCGCTGGGACGGTCCCGCGGAGGGCTGTCGACGAAGATCCACCAGCTCGTTGACGGGCACGGCCGCCCGCTGGTGGTCCTCCTCGGCCCCGGCCAGGGCGGCGACTCGCCAATGTTTCCGCACCTGATGGCGCGCCTGAGCATCGCCCGACCGGGCCCGGGACGACCCCGGACCCGGCCTGAACGCGTGCGCGCGGACAAGGCCTACTCCTCACGCGCGATCCGCCGGCACCTGCGCGAGCGCCGGATCATCGCTGTCATTCCGGAGCCCTCTGACCAGCAGGGACACCGCAAACGACGGGGCTCACGCGGTGGCCGACCGCCCGCATTCGATCCGGTCGACTACCGAAACCGCAACGTCGTCGAGTGCGGGTTCTGCCACGTCAAGCAGTGGCGCGGGCTGGCCACCCGTTACGACAAGCTCGCCCTGACCTTCCGCGGCGGCGCCGTCCTGAAGGCGATCGTCACCTGGCTCCGCGCATTGGGAGACACACCCTAGAAGACCGCGACCGCCACGATCAGGCCCAGCGCGACGTGCGCGGCCGCGACGACCTTCGCCGCCGCGCGCGGGGTGTCGTCCTGGATGACGTCGCCGATGTCGATCCCGGTCACCCACTCCAGCAGCCGGACGGCCGCGACCTGGGCGATGATCCCGATCAGGCCGAACACCAGCGACGAGATCACGCCCTGCAGCAGCGAGCCGGACGAGCCGTAGATCGCCGTCACGATGATGAACGCCATCGACACCATGCCGGCCGAGGTGATCGTCACGGCGTTCGGCAGGCCGGCCCGCACCATCTGCGGCAGCTTGCCCGGCGTCGTCAGGTCGATCGCCCAGAAGCCGACCAGCATCATGATCGTGCCGATGACGGCGTAGAGCAGGATCGCGCCGATGCCACGGCCGAGGAAGCCCCAGTAGGTGGCGTCGAGCGCCTGGGCGAGGATCACGGGAATTGCCTCCGGTAGTGCGGGGAGCGGGTTCTACGAAGCGGGGATGCGGTGCGGGACGAACGCCGCGCCGTCGTCGGTGATCAGGCCGGCGGTCTCCCGGATGCCCAGCCCGGCGGCGGTGTCGCCGACCAGCCAGGCGCCCAGGACGGGGCGGTAGCCGTCGAACTCGGGCAGCGGGTCGAACATCTGGTAGACGAAGCCCTCCTCGCCGTAGACGCCGCCGGTGCCGGTCTCGTAGCCGGGGGCAACGATCTGGATGTTCGCGCCCTCCCGGCCGAGCAGCGGCTTACGGACGTACTCGGTGAGGATGCCCGGGTCCTTCAGCGAGGCGGGGAGCAGGTTGGGGTGCCCCGGGTAGAGCTCCCACAGCACGGCGAGCAGCGCCTTGTTCGACAGCAGCGTCTTCCACAGCGGTTCCAGCCACATGGTCTCCGGCAGGCTGCGGCCGACGTGCTTGCCGAAGTCGTCGGAGAGCATCCACTCCCACGGGTAGAGCTTGAAGACGCCCGACATCGGCGCCTCCTCGAGATCGACGAAGCGGTCCAGCGCGACGTCCCACCCGATGTCCTCGATGGACAGCCCGACGGTGTCGATGCCGGCCTCGGCCGCAGCCTCCTGCAGGTACCCGACGGTGATGTGGTCCTCGCCGGAGGAATCGGCGCCGGACCAGGTGAAGTGCACCTCCGACGACGGCAGTCCCTGCCGGATCTCGCCCCACCGCTCGACCAGCTTCTCGTGCAGCGAGTTCCACTGGTCGTCGCCGGGGTGCACGTCCTGCAGCCAGTACCACTGCAGGATCGACGCCTCCAGCAGCGAGGTGGGGGTGTCGGCGTTGTACTCCAGCAGCTTCGCCGGGCCGGAGCCGTCGTAGCGCAGGTCGAACCGGCCGTAGACGTGCGGGTCGGACCGCTTCCAGGAGTCGGTGACCGCCTGCCAGCACCACTCCGGCAGCGCGAAGTCGGCGAACCGCTCGGTCGTCACCACGTGGTCGACGGCGGCCAGGCACATCGAGTGCAGGACCTCGACGTCGGCCTCCAGGGAGAGGATCTCGTCCATCTCGAAGACGTAGTGCACCGACTCGTCCCAGTACGGCCGCTCGCCGCCGGACCCGTCCCGGCCGGGGGTGCCGAAGACCAGACCCTGGTCGGCGACGGTGCGCTGCCAGTCCGGACGCGGGGTGCCGCGCTCGCGTCGCACGCCTCAGCTCCCGCTGGACGAGCCGGAGCCGCCCGAGGACGACGAGCTGGACCCGCCGACCCCGAGCCCGCCGCGCGAGATCGTGCCGCCGGAGGTACCGCTGCGCACGGTGGTGCCGCTCTTGGACGCCGCGGGCGGCGGGCTGACCGTGCCGCCGGTCGCGACCTGCCCGACGCTGCCGGTGCTGCCGTAGTTGTAGTGGTACTGGCGGCCACCGCCACCGAAGAAGATCGGGACGAAGGCGAACCCGCCGCCACCGTCGCTGACCCGGCCCTCCTGGGACGACCCGGCGCAGTTCTCGTCCGGGACGACGACCTGGTTGTCGTCCACGCACTGCGCGACGATCTCCTCGTCCGGGGACGAGGCGGCGTAGACGGCCGCGATCAGGGCGACGACGCCGATCGTGGCGCCGGCACCGATCATCACCCGCTTGGTCGTCTTCGAGCGAGCCTCCTTGAGGCGCACCGCCTCGCGGTCCGCCCGGATCCGCTGCTCACGGGCCCGCTTCTCGGCCAGCGTGGGCTCGCGCGGCGTGGTGCTGCCGTCCTGCTGGCGCATCCGGCCGCGCGGCGCGGCGGGCGGCTCCGGTTCCGCGCCCGCGGGCTCGCCGCCGTCCGGCCGGCCGAGCACCGGCGCGCCCGGTTCCGGCGTCCCGTCGTTCCAGGCCGAACCCGGCGCCCGGTCGACCGGCGTGGGGTCGTCCCCGCCCACCGGTCCGGTCGAGTCGCGCTCCGGCCCGTCGCCGGTGTGCCGTCCGTCGCTCATCGCTGATCACCCATCACTGCAGCCCCCCGGGCCGAACCGTACCGAACCGGACGCCCGCCCCGTCGGCGAACGCCCATCTCGATTCGGACGCGGTTCGTCGTACGGCGGCTCGACGACCGGTCGGGAGGGTCCCGGACCATCGCCGTCACCTGCACGTTCACAGCATGCCGCCGACCGATGGCCGCGCGGAGGACCGGCGGCGCGAGGCGCGGTCCGGCCGGGCTGCATCATGGGAGGGCCATGGATCCCAGCGCCCCGGCCGGCTCCGACCCCGGCACGCCTGCAGAGACCGGTCCCGAGACGACCGGCGAGCAGGCCTACGACGGGTACGACGGCCGGTACTCCCGGGCCCCCGGCGCGACGACGGTGCTGTCCCGGCCGGACGACCCGGCCGCCGCACCGGCCGCACCGGCCGCGGGCCCCACCTCGCTCACCCCGGTCGCCCCCACCCGTCGCCGGGGCACCACCGCGGGGCCGGGCGGTGGCGGCCTGCGCGGCGCCCGGCGGGTCGGGGTCGGGATCCTGGTCGGCGCGTTCCTCATGTTCGCCGTGGCGACGGTCGACTCGCTGCTCGGCGCGCAGGTCCCGGTGCTGGGGTCGTTCGCCTCCTCCGGTGTCCCGACCCGGTCCGAGGAGCCGCCGCCGATGCCCCCGCCGCCGGACACCCCGGGTACCTGCCTGACCTGGAGCCGCAGCGACGCCACCGACACGAAGGCCGTCGACTGCAGCCAGCCGCACCTGTTCGAGCAGGCCGGCCGCGTCGTGCTCACCGACCAGCCGGTGTTCCCGCCGGACGCGGCCTGGCAGAAGCTCGTCGCCGACCGCTGCACCCCGGTCGCCACGAAGTACCTCGGCGAGAAGTTCGACCCGGACGGCAAGTTCCGGGTCGGCGCGCTCAAGCCGTCGGAGACCCGGTGGAACGAGGGTGACCGCGGCATGCGCTGCGGCCTGCAGATGGCCTCGCGCAGCGGTTCGATGTTCCCGATCACCGGCAAGGTCGCGGCCCAGGACCAGTCCGCGGTGCAGCCGGTCGGCACCTGCCTCGGCATCGACGGGCGCACCGTCGGCGACCCGATCGACTGCGCCTCCCCGCACGCCGTGGAGACCGTCGGGCTCGTCGACCTCGGTACCGAGTTCAAGGACGCCTGGCCCTCGGTCGAGGACCAGGACAAGTTCCTGCAACCGGCCTGCACCCAGGCCGCCAACGGCTTCGCCGGCAACGACAAGGTGATCGCCGAGCGGAAGCTCACCGTCTACTGGGGGAACGTGGCCGAGCCGTCCTGGAAGGCCGGCAGCCGCAAGGTCAACTGCAACATCGGCACCCTGCTGCCGGACGGCAGCGGGTTCGCCTCGATCACCGGTTCGGTGAAGGGGAACCTGGTCGTCGGCGACCAGGCGGCGCCGCCCGCGCCGAGCGCACCCGGCGCACCCGCCACACCCGGCGCACCGGCCGCCCCCGGGTCGCCGCAGCCCCCGGCCGAGGGCGGGCAGGCCCCGGTCGAGCAGCCGGAGTCCGACCAGCCCGCCGCGCCGGACTCCGGGGCCGGCGATCCGGACCTGGACGTGCCGCCCGGACTGCCCGGACTCGACGACTGAGGCCCGGATGCCGGTGACCATGCCGCCGGACCGGTTCGACGAGCTGGTCGGCGACGCGCTCGATCTCGTGCCCGCCGAGCTGGCCGGGGCGATGGACAACGTCGTCGTGCTGGTCGAGGACCGCAATCCCGACGAGCCCGACCTGCTCGGCCTCTACGAGGGCGTCGCGCTGACCGAGCGCACGGCGGACTACGCGGGCGAGCTGCCGGACCGGATCACCGTCTACCGCGACGCGGTCCTGGACTTCTGCTCCGACGAGCGCGAGGTCGTCGACGAGGTCGCGATCACCGTGGTGCACGAGATCGCCCACCACTTCGGCATCGCCGAGGAGCGGCTGCACGAGCTCGGCTGGGGCTGAGTGCCCCGGTCACCTCGGTCGCTACGGGTCGACTCAGTGCGGCGAGCGGCGGTGGGCCGGCATCGGGTCCCAGAGCTCGCGCGTCCAGCCGTCGGGGTCGCGGCGGAGCACGACCCGGCCGGAGTTCGGGATCGGGTTGTCCCGGCCGAACTGCTCGTCCGGACGGCCGGTCAGCAGCCCCAGCGCGACGAGCCGGATCGCGGCGCCGTGGCTGACCACGACGACGGCCCCCGAGTCCACGCCGGCCACCGCCGCGTCGACGTCGGGCAGGAAGCGGTCCCAGACGTCGCGCGCCGACTCGCCGCCGGGCATCGGGCGGGTGAGATCGCCGTCCCACCAGGACTCGAAGACGTCGTCGAACATCGCGCGGGCCTCGTCGTCGGTCCGCCGGTCGAGCGCACCGACGAAGACCTCGTGGGCGCCGGCCAGCTCGCCGACCGGCAGGCCGAGCGCGGCGCCGATCGGGGCCGCGGTCTCCTGCGCCCGGGTGGCCCGCGAGGCGTACAGGGCCCGGACCGGCCAGCCGGACAGCAGCCCGGCGACGGCCCTGGCCTGCTCGTGACCGAGCTCGTCGAGCCCCGGGCCGGGCAGGCCGGTGTCCAGCGAGTGCACGACGTTGGCCGGGGTCCGCCCGTGCCGGACCAGCACCAGGCGGACCGCGCCGTCGTCCGGCGGGACCGAGGGCCCGCGGTCGCCGACCCCGACGGCGGCGAAGGACGCGGCGCCGTCGTGCTCGGCGTCGGGGCGCCGGTCGGTGGCGTGCTCGGTCATGTACCGGTCCCCCGTCGGATCGCGTCGAGCCAGCGCTCGGACGTGGCGTGGTCGTCGGCGGTGGGTGTGCGCAGCGGGACGACCGGGCTGCCGGTGCCCGCCGGTGTCACGTCGCCCGGCGCCGGGTCCGACCGCGCGAACGAGCCGAGGTAGATCAGCCGGTCGCACCGCCGGTACAGCGCGGCGAGCGCCTCGCCCATCGCGGGCTCGGCGACGTGCCCGGAACAGTCCAGGTGGAACCAGTACTGGGCGTGCCGGTCCTTCACCGGGCGGGACTCGATCCGGGTGAGGTCGATCCCGCGCACGGTCAGCTCGGTGAGCAGACCCAGCAGCGTGCCCGGCTGGTTCGGGGTCGTCGCGACGAGCGTCGTCCGGTCCCACCCGGTCGGGACGGGCGGCGGGCCGGGGCGGGTCAGCAGCACGAACCGGGTGACGGCGCCGGGGTTGTCGGCGACGTCCTCGGCCAGCACGGCGAGGCCGTGCCGTTGCGCGGCCAGCGGCGAGGCGACGGCCGCGTCCACCTCGCCGCGGGCGGCCTGGGCCGCGGCCTCGGCGGTGGAGCTGGTCACCCGCACCTCGGCGCCGGGCAGGTTCGCCGCGAGCCACTCCCGGGTCTGGGCGATGCCGTGGCCGTGCGAGGCCACCGTCGTGATGTCGCCGGTCCCGGTCCCGGGCCGCCCCATCAGGCTGAACCGGACGGCGACCCGCGCCTCCTCGGCGATCACCAGGCGCGGTTCCTCCACGAGCCCGTCGAGCACCGGCGGGACGGCGCCCTCCACGGTGTTCTCGATCGGGACGCAGCCGGCGTCGACCGATCCGTCGCGGACGGCGGCCAGCACCGCGGGCGCACCCGCGATCGGGACCAGCTCGGCGTCCGCGGCCGCGGGCAGGGTGCGCAGCGCCTGCTCGGTGAAGGTGGCGTTCGGGCCCAGGAAACCCAGGCGGAGCCGGCTCGGCACGCTCAGTCCAGCAGCCCGAGCGCGACGAGATCGGCGATCGGCACCGGGTCCGGGTCGACGCCGCAGCGGGGCAGCACCGTCCGGACCTGCTCGACCGCCGCCTCCGGCAGCTCGTCCAGCTCGCGGGCCAGCTGCTCGCCGTCGGTGCACTCCAGCGCGTCCTCGGCCGGGTCCGGCGAGGCGCTGACCCCGGTCATCCGGGCGACCGCGACGATCAGGTTCAGCAGGCCGTGCCGGCCGCGGGGCAGCGCGTCCGACGGCTCCTCGCGCACGATCCGGTCGAGGCCCTGCGCCGAGATCCCGCCGGTACCGCTCTCCAGGCCGGCCTGCAGGAAGCTGTACACGTCGGGCACCGACGGGACGGCCGACGGCCGCGGGCCGCCGAGACGGATCTTCGGGGTGCAGCCGTGCTCGGCGACCTTCCGGACGGCGGCCAGCCAGGCCTCGGTGCCCGGCTCGTCACCCTCCACCGGGCGGCGCGGCTCGACGACCGGCGTCACCTCGTCCGGGACGAACTCCGAGACCCGTTCCAGCCAGACGCCGTCGACGTCCGGCGGGGCGGCGCACTCGACGGTGCTCGGTGTGAGCAGGCTCGACCGGGAGAACACGGTGGACAGGGCCTTGGGCACGGCGCCGAGGCCGGTGTCCACCACCAGGGCGAGGTCGGCGGGCCGGCTCGGGGCCGAGCGGGCGAGCTCGGTCACCACCGCCGGCAGCTGCGAGGCCGGGCACACCAGCCGTCCGATGAGGCCTCCGTAGTGGCCGTCGCGAGCGGCCAGGTAGCGCGACACCACGGCGTCGACTCCCGGTGCGACGGTCCTGGGCTGCAGCAGGCTGGTGTCGTCGACCAGCGATGCCAGCAGCGGACGGATCGGCCACGGGTCGGCAGTGGAACCCGAGGGCACGGTCATCACGTCGTCGACGCTAACGGTCGGGTCACGACGCGTGGACAACGGGGGTTGTCCGGAAGCCTGGACAGGGCGCACTCACAACTGATTAGGTAAGGGTTGCCTAATCGGAGGTGAGAGTGGGAACCACCCGCACGCGACGCCCCCCGACGCCCGTCGTCGCCGAGCGCGCACGCAGCCTGGTCAGCCGGGGCGGCCGCGCCGCACTCGTCGGGACCGGGGAGCCGGAGCCCTGCACGCCCCTGATGCACCACACCTGGCCGGACGGGACGACCGACCTGCTCCTCCCGGACGACCACCGGGTGCGCGAGCAGGCCCGGCGGTCCGCCGACGGCGTCCCGGTGATGCTGGAGCTGACCGGTTCGACGCCGGTGCCGCTGCCCGAGCCGGTGCGGGAGCTCCTGTGGCTGCTGGGCCGGCTGCACGAGCCGGACCCGGGTACCGGGCGGGAGCGGGCGCTGCGCCTCGCCGAGAAGGCACCGCACCCCAACCTGCTCGACGCCGGCCGCGGCGCGACGATGCTGCGGCTGCACCCGTCGTCGGCGGTCTACTCCGACGCCGAGGGCTGCGCCCCGGTCTCACCGGCCGAGTTGGCGGCGGCCGAGCCGGACCCGTTCTGCCGGGTGGAGCAGCCCTGGCTGGAGCACCTGGACCAGGCGCACCCCGAGATGCTGTGCGCGCTGCGCCGGCACCTCCCGCACGGCCTGCGGGGGATCGACGGCCGGATCCGGCCGATCGGCGTCGACCGGTGCGGGCTGCGGGTGCGCGTCCCGGCGCCGGGCGGCGGGACGCAGGACGTCCGGCTCGCGTTCTCCGCCGAGGCCACGACACCCGCCGAGCTGCAGCACCGGTTCGCCGAGCTCGTCGGCTGCCCGGTGCTGCACGAGCCGGAGGGCTGAGCTCCTGCTCAGGCCGCCCCGGCGAGGTGTTCGGCCTGCACCTTGTGGGTGACCTTGCGCTCGGCGACGAAGGACGCGACCGGGATCGTGCCCGCCGCCAGGATGATCACCGCGAACACCGGCTTCCACCGGCACCGCTCGGCCAGGATCAGCGTGCACACGATGTAGATCATGTAGAGGAAGCCGTGCACCATGCCGATCAGCGCGACCGGCCGCGGGTCGCCGAAGAGGTACTTGGCCGGCATCGCGTAGAACGTCAGCAGCAGCAGGCCGACACCCGTGACCCAGGCCGAGATCCGGTAGGCCTTCAAGGCTCGTGCGACGGTCACGGGGTCGACTCCTCATGCCGGACCGCCAGGCGGGCCAGCTCCTCGTTGTAGGCCCGCAACTGCGGGTCGGTGCCCCGGGGCGCGGTCGCGCCCGCCGGGCGGGACGTGAACGGCGACGGCCGGGCCGCCTCCGCCGGGGCGTCACCGGGCGGCTGCCCGGCTGCCGATCCGGCGCGGTCTCCGTGTCCGGTTCCGTCTGCGTGCGGGGTTCCGGGCGCGCTCTCGGTCCCGGCTCCGGGCGCGTCCGCACGGCCGGGGCCGGCCGTGCTCCCGTGGCCGGGCACCGCCGCGGCGCCGGTTCCGTGTCCGGTACCGGCTGCCGGAGCGTTCGCGGGGACGCCGGGTGCGGCCGTGCTCGGGCGACCGGCGGCCACGACGGGTTCCGGCCCGGCCGTCGTCCGCACGGGCTCGCCGTCCGGCGCCCCGTCGAACCCGGCCGCGCGCAGCTCGCGGACCTCCAGACGCAGGAACCGCCACCACATGACGCCGAAGAACACCGCGAAGACCGGCCACTGCAGGCCGTAGCCGATGTTCAGCGCCGAGCCCATCGCGGACCCGGCCCGCTGCCACTGCCAGACCGCGAGCCAGGCACAGGTCACCATGGCGCCGAGGGTGAGGACGTGCCAGACCATCCACCGTCGGGACAGCAACAGCCGGATCACGCCGACCAGGGTACGCAACCGGGTGACCGCCGGGTGACGCCTCCTTCCGGCGGCGGTGCCATGATCGGCGGCGTGACGACGGCGGCGAGCGGCCTGCGAGCGTGGTTCTCCCCGCCCCGGCCGCCGGACCCGGAGCCGGTGACCGACCGCCGGGAACGACGGCTGATCGGCCTGGAGATCGCCGTCGTCCTGACCGTGACGCTCGGGCTGTCCGGCCTGCGCAGCGCACTGTCCCTGGTGGAGGCGCTGCTCGCACCGGCCCCGCTGGCCGACCAGCAGGTCACCCTGAACGCCCCGGCGTCCACCGACGCGTGGATCGACCTGGCGTTCCAGCTGGTCCGCGCCCTGCAGCTGGCCGGGTGGGGCGCGCTCGCCGCGTACCTGCTGCTGCGGGCCGGGTTCGCACTGCGCCGGGTCGGGCTCGACGGCCGCCGCCCCGGCCGGGACGCACTGCACTCGGCCGGGCTGGCCGCGCTGATCGGGATCCCCGGCCTCGGGCTCTACCTCGTCGGCCGGCTCGCCGGCATCACCCCGGACGTCGCCCCGAGCACGCTCACCGACGTCTGGTGGCGGATCCCGATGCTGGTCCTGTCCGCCGCGGCGAACTCCTGGGCCGAGGAGGTGGTCATGATCGGCTACCTGCTCACCCGCTTCCGCCAGCTGGGCTTCTCGGAGAACCGGTCCGCGCTCCTCGCGGGCGTGCTGCGCGGTGCCTACCACCTCTACCAGGGCGTGGGCGCGTTCGTCGGGAACCTGGTCATGGGCCTGGTGTTCGCCCGCTACTGGCAGCGCACCAACCGGCTGTGGCCGCTGGTGGGGGCGCACCTGCTGATCGACATCGTCGCGTTCGTGGGGTACGCCCTGCTGGTGGACGTCCTGCCGTTCTGACGCCGGGGTGTCCCGACCGCCCGTCCGGCTCGCCGCGACCCGGCTCCGTGGGTGGCATCCCGGTATCCGGTGCTTCGGGTGGGCCGGGTCCGGAGATCGACTTCTCGGTGACGTCCGGGATCCGATCACCGGTCGTCGATGCGGTGCAGCGCCCGTCTCCCCGGTGAGCGCGCTCCGCTCGCCACGAGCGACCGGGTTGCGACGGGCGCGACTCCGGTCCCGACGAGGGCTCGATCCGCGCCGGTGGCCCGCTCCGGAGCCCTGTACCGGGCCTGCACCCTCATGATCGGTTTCTCGGCGACGATCAGTGCCGTCAGTGGCACCGAACGCACACCGAGATCCGATCACCGGGGATCGCCGGCGAGCCCCTCACCCCGCTCCCCCGCCGGCGGTCCCCGGACCGGGTCGCGGCGCGGGCCCGTGGGCCGGTGCCGGTCCCCGGCCAGACGTGCACCCTGCTCGGCGGCGGAGTGCAGCCGGCACGGCCAGCGGGACGCGAGCCCGGTCTGCGAGCCACAGGCACGGCACCGCCCGTCCGGGCGTGCGGTGTGCGTCGCGAGCAACGCAGCACGCAGGGTATCGTGGTCGGCGAGGAGCCGGGCGAGGTCCGAGACGTCTCTGGTCACCCGCTCAGCCTCCGGTTCCCTGCGCTGCGCGTTCACCCCCCGGCGCCGGGTGGGTGACCGCCCGGTTCCCGGTCCGGCCGGGAGTACCGTGCCGTTTCATGACAGGGCGACGCGAACAGCTGCTGTTCGCCGGATCGCTGCGCGCCACCGGAGCCGCACCCCCGGCGATCGCCCGTCAGCTGCGGGACCGGTTCGCCGTCCGCGCGCTCGCGGCCATGCGGCTCGCCCACGGTTGGAGCCAGTCGGAGGCCGCGGCCGAGTGGACCCGGCGCTGGCCCGACGCCCCGCGGACGTTCAAGAACTTCTCCTACTGGGAGAACTGGCCGGGTCCGAGCGGCCACGCACCGTCGGTCGACGTGCTCGAACGCCTCTCCCGGCTCTACGCCTGCGGGGTGCACGACCTGCTGGCCGACCTCCCCGACCACGGCGCCGGGGACGGGGACCCGGCCGACGCCGAGACGCTGGCGTGGCAGGTCCGCAACCTCGACCTGCCGGAGCTGACCCGAGCGGTGACCCGCTGGGCCGACCGTGTCGAGCACCAAGAGCGCCGGGCATGGTTGCTCAAGCTGAGCACCGCTGCCGCAGCGGGCGCGTCCGTCATCGGGTCCGATTCCGGACGACCTGGACTCACAGTCGTCCGTGCGGCGCCGGACGAGAGCGACAGGCTGACCGGAATCTGGCTGAGCCGATACACCTACGTCAGTACCTCGCGCGGCCCCATCGAGCGTCGGCACCACATGACGGTGGACGAGGACCGGAACGGAGGAGTGACGGTCATGAGCACCGACGGATCGAACGACTCCCCCGCCCAGCTCGACCTGTTCCGCGAACGTCAGGCACTCACCGGGACGTGGACCGAGTACACCGCCCCGGACGGCCACTACCGCGGCGCCCGCTACCACGGTGCGATCAAGCTGGTGCTCGACCCGACCGGCCGGGCCGCGAGCGGCCGCTGGGTCGGCTTCGACCGGGCCGGTGAGGTGGACAGCGGGCCGTGGCACCTGTCACTGCTGACGACCCGGACCGGGCCCGCCACCGTCCGCGAGTACGCCAGTCCGGCGGCTCCGGAGAGCGTCGGCGATGCATCGAGAAAGGGCCCCTCACCTGGAGAAAGGTGAACCTGGCCAACTGAGACCGAACTCAACTCTGGAGTGGTTCAAGAAAGTCTCGGGCGGGTCTAATCTGGTCACCATGACCGACGACACGAAGTTCCACGCCCTGCTCCGCGACCAGGTCCGCAGCGAGTTCACCGCGAGCCAGCAGTACCTGGCCATCGCCGTCTGGCTGGACGACGAGGACCTCCCGCAGCTGGCCGCGCACTTCTACGCGCAGGCCGTCGAGGAGCGCAACCACGCCCTGAGCATGGTCCAGTTCCAGCTCGACAACGACATCAAGGCCACGATCCCGGGGATCGACGCCGTCCGCACCGAGTTCGCCTCGGTCGAGGACGTCGTGCAGCTCGCGCTGACCCAGGAGAAGCAGGTCACCGAGCAGATCACCGCGCTCGCCCGCACCGCCCGCGACGAGGGCGACTACCTCGGCGAGCAGTTCATGCAGTGGTTCCTCAAGGAGCAGGTCGAGGAGGTCGCCTCCATGACGACGCTGCTCACCGTCGTCCGCCGGGCCGGCGACAACCTGTTCCACATCGAGGACTTCGTCGCCCGCGAGCTGACGGGCGAGGCGGCCGACGCGACCGCACCCGCGGTCGCCGGCGGCCGCCTCTGAGGCCGGTCCACCCCGTCGGTCCGCCCGGGGCCCGGTGCCACGCGCACCGGGCCCTGCGGGGCGGTCAGCGCAGGGTGATCTGCTTGCCCGCCAGCACTGCGCGCGCCCGGTGCTCGGTGTCGCTCAGCGGCTTCTCCGCCAGACCGGCCAGCACCTCGTCGAGCCGCTTCGCGAACTCGGCGGCCGGGGCTCCCCACTCCGAGGAGTGCGACTCCCGGTCCACGTCCCACACCGGGACGACCAGGCCGTGCGCCCGGAACGACCCGGCGTAGCGCGAGCCCTCGCCCAGCTCCAGCCCGCCCTGGTCGGACAGCCGGGCCAGCGCGGCCATCAGCGTCGGCTCGTCCTCGGTGCGCACCCACCGCACGTGCGCCTTCGACCCGGTGTCGACCCAGTACGCGCCCCGCACGCCCGGCCCCGCGACCGCCTCGGTCGGCATGATCACCGAGTTGGCGCGCTCCAGCATCGCCTGCGCCTCGGGATCCGGCTCGCCGCCGGGGATCCACCAGGAGAAGTCGGCGTGCACCGTCGGCTCCAGCGCCGTCTCCGGCTCCAGCACGTCCTGCAGCCGCTCGGCGGTCCGCCGGTCCGGTCCGACCACCGGCAGCGAGGACCCGGGCTCCGCCGAGCGGGCCCAGGCGAGCGCCCCGGCGAGGTCGGTGGACAGGTCGCCGGACCGGGTCTGGACCTGCATGCCGATCAGGACGTCACCGTTGTCCCGCACGATCGCCGCGGACGCGCCGGGCAGCACCGACGCCAGCGTCACCGGGCCGCCGGAGCGGACCGGCAGGGCCGCCGTCGCGGACGGGAGGAACTCCCGCATGGCGACGAGATCGGGCTCGGCGGCCAGTCCCTCGAACGGCCGGACGACGATGATGTCGTCACCGGCCCCGTGACAGACCTTGTACCGCTTGCCCGACCCGCACGGGCACGGCCGCCGCGGGTTGTCGGCGGCGGATACCTCGGACCGGGTGGCTCGGTTGCGCGTCTTCTTGCCCATCCGCGGCAAGGTAGCGGGTCATGCATGCCTTCGATCCGGCCGACCCCGGTTTCCTCGCCGATCCGTACCCCGCCTACGCCGCACTCCGCGCCGCCGGGCCGGTGCACGACCATCCCGGGCTCGGCGTCCCGGTGGCCGTGACCCACGCGGCCTGCTCGGCGGTGCTGCGCGACCGGGGACTGGGCCGGATCTGGTCCGACGCCGAGCCCGCGGCCGAGCTGACGTCGTTCAACCTGCTGCACCGCAACTCGTTGCTGGAGCGTGAGGGCGAGCCGCACACCCGGCTGCGCCGGCTCGTCGCGTCCGCCTTCGCCCGCGGGCACACCGAGCGCCTGGCCCCGCTGGTCCGGGCCCGCGCCGAGGCACTCGTCGACGACCTGGCCGGGCGGTCCGGCGACGGCGCCCCCGCCGACCTCGTCGAACTGGTCGCCGAGCCGCTGCCGGTCCTGGTGATCGCCGACCTGCTGGGCGTCCCGGAGACGAGGCGGGGGCCGCTGCGGGCGTGGTCGGACGCGATCGTGCGGATGTACGAACCCGACCCCGGTGACGACGGCCGGGCCGCCGCCGAGCGGGCGTCCGCCGGATTCGTGGCGATGGTCCGCGACCTCATCACCGAACGCCGGTCGGGTGCGCCGGCCACGCACCCGGGCGACGGGCGGGACCTCGTCGGCGACCTGCTCGCCGTCCGTGACACCGACGACGGCACCGAGGGGGCGATCTCCGACGACGAGATCGTCGGCACCGCGGTGCTGCTGCTCATGGCGGGGCACGAGGCGACGGTGAACGTCATCGGCAACGGGGTGCACGCCCTGCTCCGGCACCCGGACCAGTGGCGACGGCTCGTCGCCGACCCGGGGTTGCTGGGCACCGCCGTCGAGGAGCTGATCCGGTTCGACGCGCCGCTGCAGCTGTTCGAGCGCACCGCGGTCGCCGACACGACGGTCGCCGGGCACCCCGTCCCGGCCGGCACCCGGATCGGCGCACTGCTGGGGGCCGCCGGGCGGGACCCGGCCGCGTTCGCGGAACCGGACCGGCTCGACGTCGGCCGCTCGCCGAACCCGCACCTCGGGTTCGGGGCCGGGGTGCACTACTGCCTCGGCGCGCCGCTCGCCCGGCTCGAGGTCGCGGAGGTGCTGCGGGCGCTGCTGCGCCGGATGCCGGACGCGGCCCTGGACGGCGCCCCCGTCCGTCGGCCGCGGTTCGTCATGCGCGGCTGGACGGAACTGCGGCTGACCGGATGAGCCGAACGGCCGCATTCGCACTAGCCCTGGTGATTCACGGAGCTGCGGATTGACCGCGTGATCGGCTGGCGGCGGATCCGGTCCGGTTCGTTCGATGGGTGGGCATGGCGAAGGGGCCGGCCTGCGCGTTCTGCCGGGAGCTCCCGCCGCTCGTCGTGTCGGGCTTCGGAGATCAACCAGCAGGAACAGGCAACGCGCACAGCCGCGCGAACGCGCGGGCGAGATCGACCGCCCAGGGCCAGGACCGTTGGATGCGGACCCAGACTCGGCGTTGCCCGCGGGTGATCCGCGCGGCGGTGTGCAACAACCGGTAGCGCAACGCCTTCGGCTCGACCTTCGCCAGGTCGCCGTCGAGAAGCAGGCGCTGGGTCCAGGTGATCAGGTCGACCGCGAGCATGACCACGGTCAACCACGCCGCGTTGACGGCGAAGGACCGGGACGGGAAGTGGTTGAGGCCGGTGTCCTTGCCGCAGCGGATCCGGTCCTCGACCCGGGCGTGGGCGCGGTGGCGGGCGTCGAGGAAGGCGAGCTGCCCGACGCGGGTGTCGGTGGCGAACGCGGTGTAGCGCCAGCCGTCACGCTCCTCGAACGCATCGAGCTGCGCGCCGGGATGCGGCCGTTCACGACGGACGACAACGCGGGTCCCGGCCGGGTAGTCGACCAACGCGGAGGCGGGGAGCAAGCCGGTGATCTCGGCCAGCCCGGCGCCGTCACGGTGCCCGCCGTCAGCGTCGACCGCCTCGGCCCACACCGTCTTCGGGACCAGGCTGATCACGGTGCGTTCGCGGTCGGTGACGGCCCAGCCGACGGAGAACTCACAGCTCACCGCTGTGTCTTGTTGCGCTCGGATGTGGGCGAGGAAGGCTTTCGTGGCGCCCGCGGTGTCGGTGCGGACCAGGATCGGGTGCCCGTGACGGAACGCGTCAGGGATCTGGGCGAGCGCGTCGTCGAGCACGCTGATGTGATCCGCGGCGGTGTTCGCACCGGCGTTCCCGCGGCGCAAGCGGGCGGCGAGGAACTCGCCGGTGTTGTCGCAGAACGCCAGCATCGGGTGATACCCGAACGTCTTCTTGAACGTGGGCGTGGCCTGTTCCTTCTCGCTGTGGGCGATGACGATCGTGGCGTCGAGATCGATCACCAGCACGTCCCGGCCGTGCCGGCGCAGGTCGCGGCCGGCGACCCGAGCCGCGGGAAACGCGCGACCATCGACGTCGGCGTGCTGGGCCCAGACCACCTCCCGGGCCCGCGCCCGCCCCGCCGCGATCGAGGACAACCGGCGCTCGTCGAGCTTGTCGAGCAGTCGCCAGCAGGTCGAGTCCGATGCCACCGACCCGAACACCGCGCCCTGATCGGCCAGGACCGCGATCTCGCAGATCCTCGTGGCCCCGTCGGCGACCGCGACGGCCAGATCGACCAGCACCCGCCCCGGATCATGACGCGCCCGAGCTCGTCGCAGCGGTGCGAGCGCGGTCGAGAGTTCACTGGCCAACGTGGTCCGGTCGGCGACATCGGCCAGCAGACGCGACCCGACGTGCGACACCACCCCAGCGCCGTCGGCGGTCACGATGACCGGTGGGCGCGTGCTTGTAGTCTGCACTCGGAAAGTGCCTCCTCGACCATGGCGGACAGGGCTTCGACACCCGCTGTCTTACCTGGTCACGAGGCACTTTCTTCAGTTGGGGTCGGAGATCACCGGCACAACCCGTGAAGAGTCCGGGCTAGCCCGTCGGACCGAATGAGGGATTCCTACGGCAGAATTGCCGATACCTACTCCTGCGCGGCGCGCCCGGCGAACGGGGGGCCGTAGGAAATCACCCCGGTACATGATGGAATCTCTCCGATGGAATCGTGGTCGGAACTGCTCGGCCGCGCCCTGGACACTCCCGGCGCGCGGTACGCCCGCCTGACCGACCCCGCCAGCGGTTCGGTCGTCGCCGCGCGCGGCACCCCGGCACCCGACGCCGGACCGGCGGCGGCCGTCACCGGGTGGGCGGCGGCGGAGGAGGCGTCCGGGCACCCGCTCGACGACGCGGTGATCACGACGGACACCGCGTACCACCTCGTCCGGACGCTGCCCGGCGACCGGGCGCCGCTGCTGGTCTACCTGTGCGTCGACCGGACCCACGGCAACCTGGCACTCGCCAGGAGGACCCTCGTCTCGCTCCGTCGATACCCCCTTCCACCTGGGAACACATCCGGATCGGAAGTATCCGGTGGCCCACTCGTGCCCGCCCAGGCGCCGGCACCGGCGATCGAACGGACCCCGTCGGCGATCCCGCTCCCGCGGCGGGGGTCGGGCGCCACGACGCCGTCGGCGCCGCCCGTCCGGGTGCCCGTGCCGGTCGTCACGCCGTCGCCGTCGCCGCGGGTGGACCGGGCCGGTCCGGCGCCGTCCCCGGTGCCGGCGGCCGGAGCCGCACCTGCGGACCGGAACCGGCCCACGGATCCGGCGCTGCACCCGCGGAACCCGGTGGAACCGCCGGGCGGCCGGTGGGCCGACGATCTCCGGACAATGGCCCGGATCCTCGCCGGACTGCGCCGCATGGATCGGTCGCACCCCACAGATGGTTGACGCCCGTCAATTCGGGGTTATCGTTGTCGGTCTCGGCGGTGACCACGACGCAGATCCATTCCTCGGCCCCCCGGAGGAATGACCGCCGAGCCACGCTCCTCGAACTCGAATACGGCAGCACCGCGCCGTTCGGAGGCACTTAGCATGAACAACATCGATCGTTCGCTGGACATGGCGGCCAACATCAAGGGCGCCTTCGCGGTCGCGATCGTGGACTTCGACAGCGGCATGACGCTCGGGTCCCGCGGCGGCAGCCCGGAGTTCGACCTGGACGTCGCCGCCCCGGGCAACTCCGAGGTGGTCCGCACCAAGCTCGAGGTGATGCACAAGCTCGGGCTGCGGGAGACCATCGAGGACATCCTGATCACGCTGGACACCCAGTACCACCTGATCCGGATCATCCGGGGCACCGACGAGCAGCTGTTCTTCTACCTCGTCCTGAACCGGGCCCAGGCCAACCTGGCCATGGCCCGGCGCGACCTGCGCGTCATCGAGCAGCAGTTCGCGATGGCGTCGCCGCAGACGGCACCGCAGCCGGCCGGGCAGGCGTACTTCCCGGCGCAGCGCTGACGACCGACCCCGGAGACCGCACGGAGCCGCCAGCCACATGGGACGACACCGGCACGACGTGGCGGTCCGGACCGACGGCCTCGCCGTCGTGCTCGGACCGCTCCTCGCCGACCCCCGGATCCGGTCCGCCGCCCTGATCGACGTGGACAGCGGGATGGTCCTCGACGTCTGCGGGCCGGACACCGCCACCGGCCGGCTCGGCAGCGGGCGGGCGGCCGACCACGACCACCGGGACGAGGTGCGCGGCGCCGCCCACGCGGAGCTGGTGCGGATCGGGCTCGCGCTCGCCCCCGGCTCCGGTGGCGTCCTGGGCCTGGTCCTCGACGCCGGCCCGGACCGGCACGTGCTGCACACGGTCACCGACCCGCACGGTGGCCGGCTCGCGCTGTCGGTCGTCGTCCGCGGGCCGGACCGGATCGTCGCGAAGGTGCGCAAGCGCCTGCGTGAGGTGTCCGGACCGGCGCTGACCGCCGGACCGTCGGTCGCCGTGCGACCCGGCTCCGCGGCCTGGGCCCCGACCGGCGCCGTGCCGACCAGCGCCGTGCCGACCAGCGCCGTGCCGACCAGCGCCCCGCAGACCAGCGCCCCGCAGACCAGCGCCCCGCAGACCGGAGCCCTGCCGACCAGCACCGTGCGGAGCGGCATCGCCCAGATCGGTGCGGTCCCTGCCGGACCGGTGCCGGGTGCTCCGGTGCCGACCGGACCGGAGCGGGCCGACGAGCCCGACCGCCCGGACGTCGCGGCGACCGCTCCGCACCGGGCCGTCAGCGCACCGGTGCGGTCGTACCCTCCGCGACCGGGGGCGCCGCTGTCGGCGATGCTCCCCGGTCCGGTCCCGGCGTCGTCGCAGGCCCGCCCGGGCCCGCCCGGACCAGCAGCTCCCGCGGACCGTCCGGATCCGGCTCCAGCAGACCGCTGAGCCGGCGCACCACCCGGACCGTCCAGTACGCCGTCACCGCAGCCAGCAGGTTCGCCCACACGTGCAGCAGCACGCCGTCGGCCAGTGCCTGGGTCCCGGTCCGGAACCGCCACGCCAGCGTGACCGCGCCCAGCACCACCGAGGCGATCCACAGGCCCCACCAGACGAGCAGGTCCCGCGACGGCCGCGGGCGCCGGTCCGCCGGGAGCTCCAGCGCGGAGTGCTCGATCTCGCCGAGCAGCGATCCCGGGGCCGCGAGGTTCCAGCCCGGCACCAGCCAGCCGGCGACGACCGACCGGCGGCTCCGCCACGCCCGCGTCCCGGACCGCTCGGCCGCCGCGCGGTAGGCCGCGAGGCTCCACGAGATCGTGAGCACCCCGCCGGCGACCAGCGCGACGATCGACGACCAGCCGCCGAACCAGACCATCGCGTCCGACCAGCCGACCGCGGTCGGTGACAGCGCGTCCGACAGGCTGGCCACGAGCAGGCCGTAGCGCCACAGCTCGGCCGCCGCGGCGACGACGCCCATCGCGACCGTCACCCACAGCACCGGGATCAGCTGACCGGCCAGCCAGCGGGTCCGGTCCAGCGCACGGCCGGCCGCACCCGCGGCGGCCGGCGGCGGCCGGCGCCAGGGGCCCACCGGCAGGCCCCAGGACGGGATCGACCGGTACCGCGGCGGCCCGGTGTAGCCGGCCCGCCGGGCCCGGCCGGTCGCAGGAGGAGCGACGCCGCCCCCGGGCACCGTCGCGACCCAGTCGAGCGCCGCGAGGTAACGGCCGCACCACGGGCAGAACGCGCCGCTGCCGTCCGGCGCCGTCCGGCCGCACCGTGGGCACGGCGCGGCCGCCTTCCCGGGCGCGGGCACGGGTCAGGCGATCCGGGGTGCGCTGCCGTCGTCGGTGACCACGTCGCGGCCCGACGCCGACCACTCCTGCATGCCGCCCGCGACGTTCACCGCCGGGAAGCCCTGCTGGGCCAGGTAGGCCACGACCCGGGCGGACCGGCCGCCGGAGCGGCAGACGACGTAGAGCGGGTCGTCGCCGGGGATCTCCCCGGTCCGGCCGGCGAGCTCCGACATCGGCAGGTGCCGGGCCGCCGGGGCGTGCCCGGCGGTCCACTCGTCGAGCTCCCGGACGTCCAGCATCGGGGCGTCGGCGGGGACGTCGGACACGCTCACGGTGGGCACCTGGTCGGACATGCCGCCATCCTGCCACGCACCACCGTGAACACCGGGTGAGCCGGATCCCGCCGCACGGGTGCCGTCGCTCAGTACCGCCCGTCGCGGTAGTAGAGCGAGCCGTGCGGGACCGTCACCTCGTTCGGGTCCGGCGGCGGCTCCATGCGGTGCCCGCCGGTGACCGGGACCTGGTGCCGGTGCCCGCCCCGTACCGGGCCGGGCTCGCCGCCGTATCCGGGCCCGTACTCGCCGCCGCGCGCCATGCGGTGCGGCGTCGGCCGGGCCGGACGGCCGGAGGGCCCGACCGCGGGCTGGGTCCCGGTCAGCCCGGTGTTGCCGAACAGCTCACCGGCCTGGTTGCTGGTCCGGGGCCGCGGGGACGGGCGGCCGTCCGGGCGCGGGGGCCGCGGCTCGCGCTCGGCGAGCGCGTGCGCACCCGACCGGACCGCGCCGGACGCGGGCGCCGCGACCGGCTCCGGTGCGGCCGGCTCGGTCTCTGCGGACTGCGCGGTGGACCGGACGGCACCGGCTCCGGTCAGCGACCGGACCTCCATCTCGGCGTAGCGGGCGGCGTTGAACCGCTCGCGGCCGCCGAGGAAGGTGCCGACGATGCCGAGCAGGAACGACGCCGGGATCGACACGAGTCCCGGGTTCGACAGCGGGAAGATCGCGAAGTCCAGGTCCGGCGCCATCGACGTCGGCGACCCGGAGACCGCCGGCGACACGACGATCAGCGCCACGCAGATGAGCACGCCGCCGTAGATGCTGCACAGCGCACCGGTGGTGTTGAACCGCTTCCAGAACAGCGAGAACAGGATCGTCGGCAGGTTCGCGGAGGCGGCGACGGCGAACGCCAGCGCCACCAGGAACGCGACGTTCTGCCCGTTGGCGAGGATCCCGCCGCCGATGGCGACCAGACCGATCACCAGCGCCGTGGTGCGGGCGACCTTGACCTCGGAGTCCGGCGACGCGGTCCCGCGGCGGAGCACGTTGGCGTAGACGTCGTGCGCGAACGACGCCGACGCCGTGATCGTCAGCCCGGCGACGACCGCGAGGATCGTCGCGAACGCCACCGCGGAGATGAGCCCGAGCATGATCTCGCCGCCGAGCGCGTACGCCAGCAGCGGAGCCGCGTCGTTCTGGTTCGCCCGGGTGATCGTCCCCGGCGGCAGCAGCGCCATCGCGCCGTAGCCGAGGACCAGCGTGAACAGGTAGAAGATGCCGATCAGCCAGATCGCCCACACCACCGAGCGCCGGGCCTCCTTGGCCGAGGGCACGGTGTAGAAGCGCATCAGGATGTGCGGCAGACCGGCCGTGCCGAGCACCAGCGCGAGGCCGAGCGAGATGAAGTCGATCTTGTTCGTGTACTGCAGGCCCGGGTTGAGCAGCGCCTCCCCGTGCTCGGAGTTCTCGGTCGCCTGCTCCAGGACGGCCGACAGGTTGAACCCGTACCGCCCCAGCACCCAGGTCGTCAGCACCGCGGCGCCGACGAGCAGCAGACCGGCCTTGATGATCTGCACCCAGGTGGTGCCCTTCATGCCGCCGAACAGCACGTAGAACACCATCAGGCCGCCGACGACGACGATCACCATCGCCTGGGAGAACGAGTCGTCCTTCGGGATCTGCAGCAGCAGCGAGATCAGTCCGCCGGCGCCCGCCATCTGCGCGATGAGATAGAACAGCGACACGATCAGGGTGGACGTCGCGGCCGCTGCCCGGACCGGGCGCTGCCGCATCCGGAAGGCGAGGACGTCGCCCATGGTGAACCGGCCGGTGTTCCGCAGCAGCTCGGCGACGAGCAGCAGGGCCATCAGCCAGCCGACCAGGAAGCCGATCGAGTACAGGAAGCCGTCGTAGCCGTAGAGCGCGATCGCGCCGGCGATGCCGAGGAACGACGCCGCGGACAGGAAGTCCCCCGCGATGGCGGTGCCGTTCTGCGGGCCGGTGAAGGCGTGCCCACCGGTGTAGTAGTCCGACCGCGTCGCGTTCGTGCGGCTGACCCGCAGCACGATCATCAGCGTCACGATCACGAAGAGCAGGAAGAACCCGAGGTTCGCGGTGACGGAGCCGACCGACTCCGCCTGCGCGAGGACCGGCCCGGTCATGCGCGCACCTCCCGGCTCTGCTCGACGCGGGCGCGCAGCTCGGCGGCCGGGCCGTCGATCTCGCGCTCGGCGAACTTCACGTACAGCGTCGTGATGACGAACGTGCTGACGAACTGCCCGAGGCCGACCAGCAGGCCGACGGTGATCGTCCCGGTGACCCGGATGGACATGAACTCGGGGGCGTAGCTGGCGAGGCCGACGTAGGCGAGGTACCAGGCGAGGAAGATCACCGTCATCGGGAACACGTAGCGGCGGAGCCGGCCACGGAACGCCCTGAACTCGGGACTGGCCTGGACCTGCTGGTAGATGGTGCCGGCCGAGCGCTCAGCGGGGGTGCTCATCGCGCCGTTCACCGGTCCTTTCACATCGCTGGGGGCGGGGAGCCGGGCGCGGGGCGGCCCGCAGGGGGCCTCGCCGCGCAGGAATTCGCTTCACGACCACAACGAGGACGGCTCGCCGCGGGGAACGTCACCCGGGACCGAAACGGCGGAATCACCCGATCCGACCTGACCCACCGTCCGGTCGACTACCCAGCGTCACACCGATGGCCGACGTTCAGGTGCGATCGTCCAGCCGATCGCGCATCAGGCCCAGCCGTTCGGGGGCATGCAGCCGAAGCAGCACCTGGTCGGCATCAGCCGGTCGCCGCGAACGGGTGAGCAGGGAGACCACCATCGCCGTGAGGAAGGCCAGCGGCACGCTGACGATCGCCGGCCGGTAGAGCAGGACGCCGACCGCACCGCCGTCGCCGCCGGGGAAGAACGCCGCCGCCCCGGCGAGCGCCGCGATCACCGCACCGGCCGAGGCCAGACCGCCCACGACGACGCCCGCGATCGCTCCGGTCGAGGTCAGCCCGCGCCACCAGATCCCGAGCACGAGCAGCGGGCAGAACGTCGAGGCCGCCACCGCGAACACCAGCGCGACGGCCTCGGCGAAGTTCAGCCCGGTCGGGGCCAGCGCGACGACCGTCGGCGGCACCCCGGCCAGCACCGTGGCCAGCGGGAACTTCCGGCTCATCCGCCCCTTGCCGCCGAACATGTCGGTCGAGACCACGCTCGCCATGCTCACCAGCAGCCCGGACGCCGTGGACAGGAACGCCGCCCACGCCCCGGCGGCGACCAGGCCGCCCACCAGCACACCGAGCACACCGCTGCCCAGCAGCGCGGTCGGCAGCAGCAGGACGGCGGCGTCGCTGCGCCCGGTCACCAACAGCTGCGGGGTGTAGATCCGGGACAGCACCCCCATCAGCGTCACCAGGATGTAGAAGCCGCCGAGCATCCCGAGCACGAGGACGGCGGTCCGCCGGGCCGCCCGTCCGTCGGAGTTGGTGTAGAAGCGGCCGAGCACGTGCGGCAGGCCCATCGTCCCGAGGAACGTCGCCACGATCAGCGAGTACGTCGCCAGCACCTGGTGGTCCCCGACACCGCCGAAGGGCCGCAGCCAGCTCTCGTCCTCCGCGGTCGAGCCGCTGGTCACCGGCACCGGCTCACCGGCGGCGAAGTCCAGCTCGGAGCCGGGCGCGACGGTGTGCACCGATCCCGCCGCCCACCGGAGCGGGCCGTCGACCCGCTGGCCGTCGACCGTGCCGCGGGCCGTCACCTCGACCGGGAGCCGCACGTCGAGGGTGACCGGGGTCGTCACCTCGACCGTCGTCGCCTCGCGGAACGACGGCGGCTGGTCCCGGGCGAAGGAGTGGCCGTCGCCCAACCACACCGTCAGCCCGATGACGACCGGGACGGCCAGCGCCGTCAGCTTGAACCAGTACTGGAACGCCTGCACGAACGTCACCGACCGCATGCCGCCCAGCGCGACCGTGGCCAGCACGATCGCCCCGGCCGCGGCGGAGCCGATCCAGTCCGGCAGGCCGGTGACCGTGGCCAGGGTCAGCCCGGCGCCCTGGATCTGCGGCAGGAGGTAGAGCCAGCAGATGACGACGACGATCACCGTGCACGCCCGGCGCAGCGCCGGGGAGGCCAATCGGGCGTCGGCGAAGTCCGGGACGGTGTAGGCGCCGGAGCGGCGCAACGGCGCCGCGACGAACAGCAGCAGGAACAGGTAGCCCGCGGTGTACCCGACCGCGTACCAGAGCGCGTCGACGCCCTCCATCAGGATCAGCCCGGCGATACCGAGGAACGACGCGGCGGACAGGTACTCGCCGGAGATCGCACCGGCGTTCAGCCGGGACGGCACCGACCGGGAGGCGACCAGGAAGTCCGAGGTCAACCGGGTGCGGTGGGCGATCGACCCGATCACCGCCGAGGTGACGGCGACGATCACGATCGCGATCAGGGAGACGATCCCGGTGGGGGTCATCGATCGGCCACGGCGTCGGCGAACTCCTGCTCGGCGCGCTCGGCCGACCGGACGTGCCACCAGCCCAGCCCGAACAGGAACGGGTAGACCAGGAAGCCCAGCAGCAGCCACGGCAGCCGGATCCCCAGGATCTCGATCGCGCTCATGGCCGGCACCGCCACGAACAGGGCCGGGAGCATGCCGAGGCCGAGCAGGGCGACCAGGCCGACCCGCGCGGTCAGGAACAGCTGGGTACGGACCAGGGAGTTCCGCAGCACGGTGCCGACGGCGCCCGGGTCCTGCACGTCGGACAGACCGCGGGAGGAGTGCGTGGTGGAGCGGCGCTCGGACAGCACGATCCGCACCCGGCCGGCGTCGGGGGTGTCCTCGGCGGCGCCCTCGGTGACGGTGGCCGGGACGGCCGGCGCGCCGGCGAACCGGCGGGGCCGGGCACCCGCACCGGTGACCGCGGGCGCCGTGGCGGTCGGTGCGGTGGCCGACACCGCGGGCGACGGCTCGGGCACGGGGGCCGGGGCGACCGGGTCGTCGAGGTCGGGGGCACGCCAGATGACCTCGGTGCGTTCGGTCGCGTGGCCGCGCAGGTCGTCGTCCGGGGCCGGGGCGTCGAGCGGCTCGGGGTCGGCGAGCGGGTCGGCGGCGGGCTCGGCCGGAGGCGCGACGGCGGCCGGTCCGGGGATCGAGATCGCCGACTCGATCGTGGTCCTGGGGGGCGCCGCCGCCGGTGCGGACGCCGCCGCCGGGGTGCTCCGCCGACCGGCCGCGGTCCAGCGGGTCGGGACCGGGCGGGTCTCCGGGTGAGCGTCGGCCGGTTCGGCGGCGGGCGGGGCACCCGCGTGCAGCGCCTCCGGGTCGGGGGTCCAGCCGGTGTTCCAGGACGAGGTCGTCGCGCCCGGTACCCGGCGGGGCAGACCGGCGCCGCCCTCGCTCGGGGGCCACTGCTTGCCGCCGTCCCGCAGGCCGTCCGGGGCGTAGGGGTCCGGGACGCGGGTGGAGCGCGGCCGCGGGCCGGCGGGCCGGGCCGCGCTTCCGGTGCTGCCGCCCGAACCGTTCGTACCGCTGCCGGGACCGTCGCCCGGGCCGTTCGCGCCGCCGGCGGCGCCGTTCGGGCTGCCGCCGTTGCTGCTGTTCGCGGCGTCATCGATGCTGCCGTCCGTGGTGCCGGTGGCGCTGCCGTTCGAGCTGCCACCGGCGCGGTCACCGCCGGTCGAGCCGTACGGGTCGTCGCCGGTGCTACCCACCGGGCGGCGGCCTGCGGCGTCACCCGGGCCGACCGTGCTGTCCTCGGGGCCGGCACCGGTGCTGCTGTCGGTACTGCTGTCGGTACTGCCGTCCGTGCCGCGGCCGGGATCGGCCGGAGCGGGGTCCGTGCCGGACGGCTCCACCCTGGCGTGCCGCCCGGACTCACCGGCCCGGCCCGCGACCCGGCGGGCGATCTCCTGCTGCAGCCACTGCGCGCCGTCGGCGCCCGGCGCGTCCGCCCGGCGCGCGCGGCGGCCGGACGGTTCGTCGTCGGTGTCGTCGGTGTCGTCCGCCGGGCCGCCTGCGGGCGGGTGCGTGCCCGGGGCGGGACGGGCGTACCCGCCGGAGAAGGCCGGGCTGCGCGGGCGCGGCGTGCCGGGACCCGGCCCGGACGGCGCGGGATCCGCCTCGTTCCGGGAGTCGCCGGAGTCCTGCTCGGACCCCGGACGCACCGACGGCTGGACGCCGCCGGTGGGCCTGCTCACCTCTGGCTCCACGCCTGCTTGGTCGCGCGGACGAGCCGGTCCTTCAACTCACGGGTGTGCCGCCGGCTGACCGGCAGCTCGGCCGTCTCCGGCCCGGACCCGATCCGGACGACGTAACCCGATCCGGCCAGTCTCAGCTCCGTGACCAGCGGCAGCGCGACCAGGAACGACCGGTGGATGCGGACGAACCCGGCGTCGCGCCAGCGGTCCTCCAGCACCGACAGCGGGATGCGCACGAGGTGGCTGCCCTCGGTGGTGTGCAGCCGGGCGTAGTCGCCCTGGGCCTCGACGTAGCGCACCGCGGACCGCGGGACGAGCTTCGTGGTGCCGGCCAGCTCGACCGGGATCACCTCGTCGTCGCCACCGCCGCTCTCCTCGCGCACCGGCTCGGCGACACCGGAACGGCGGCTCGCCAGGATGCGGTCCAGCGCGGCGGAGAGCCGCTCGGTCCGCAGCGGCTTGAGCAGGTAGTCGATGGCGCCGACGTCGTAGGCGTCGACGGCGCGGTCGTCGTGCGCGGTCACGAACACGATCGCCGGCTGCACCGCCATGTTCTGCAGGACGCGGGCCAGCTCCAGGCCGTCCAGGCCGGGCATCCGGATGTCGAGGAACACCGCGTCGATGTCGGTCTGGCTCGCGACGTCCGGCCCGGGGGCCGGGGGACCCCCGGCGGGGGCACCGGCACGTCGACCGTTCAGGATGCGCAGTGCCTCGGTGGACTCCCCGGCGGTCAGCACGGTCGCGATGCGCGGGTCGTCCTCGAGCAGGAAGGCCATCTCCTCGAGCGCGGGCTGCTCGTCGTCCACCGCGAGCACGACCAGTCCCCGAGTGTCGTTGCTGTCCACGATCTCCTCATCCTGCTTCCGGGCCGGGCCGGGAAGCCCATCGGTCTCGATGATCCCCCGGCGCGTGACCATGGTGACGCCAGAGCGCCTCTGATGCCAGGGCACGAACCGGATCGGTGACTGCGCGGACACGGCGAGCCAGGCCGCGCACCGCGGTCACCGGAGCGGATCAGAGCCCGTAACGGGCCCAGGACGCCTTCGTCTCAACCGCCGTGAGCAGTTCGAACGCCAGCTCGGCCGGGGCCCCGAACGGCTGGGCGTGCGCCGCCGAGCCGCCCGCGCCGAGCCGGGCGAGCAGCGGCCTGCGCTGCTCGACCGGGCGGTGCTCGGCGTCCGGGAACCGCTCCTTCAGTACCTCGTGCACGGAGCCGATGCCGTCGACCAGGCCCAGCTCCCGGGCCCGCTCGCCGAGCCACACCTCGCCGTCGAACAGCTCGGTGCCGGTCGCGAGCCGGTCGCCGCGCCGCTCCCGCACCCAGCCGGCGAACCGCTCGTGCAGCTGTTCCTGCAGGCCGGTGAGCCAGGCGACGTCCTCGGCACGCTCCGGGAGGAAGGGGTCCAGCCGGGACTTCGAGCCACCCGCGGTGTGCAACCGGCGGGAGACGCCCCACCGTTCGATCAGGCCGTCGAGCCCGAACCCGGAGCTGACGACGCCGATCGAGCCGACGATCGACGTCGTGCAGGCGTAGATCTCGTCGGCCGCGCAGGCCAGCCAGTAGCCGCCGGAGGCCGCGACGTCCTCGCAGAAGGCGAGCACCGGTACCCCCGCCTCGTCCGCGAGGCTCCGGATCCGGTCGCCGACGAGCTGGGACTGGGTCGGTGACCCGCCCGGCGAGTTGATGACGAGCGCGACGGCGGCGAGCCGGTCCGGCGCGAACGCCCGCTCCAGCACCTTGTCCACCGACGCCGCGTTGATCACCTGCCGGGGCACCGGGGCCGCCTGGGCGCTGATGACACCCTGCAGCCGCACCACCGAGACGACCGGTGAACCGGTGGATCCGACGGTCTCACCGAGCTTGCCGGGCAGCCGCGAGGTCACGGCGGCCGGGATACGCAGGACGTCCATGCCCGATCAGCGTACGCGGTGGCCGGTCGCCCACCACCGGACGCGCCTCAGGCCCGGATCCCGGCCCGGAACTTCGGCACCCGCAGCGTGATCTTCATGCCGGCGCCGATGTTGGTGTCGACCACCAGGCCGAAGTTGTCGCCGAACGCCGAGCGCATCCGGTCGTCGACGTTGCCGAGGCCGACGTGCGCGCCGGACAGGTGGGCGTCGTCGAGGTCCTGGTCGAGCCGGGACGGGTCCATGCCGACACCGTCGTCCTCCACCACCAGGACGCACTCGGATCCGGCGTTCTCCGCGCGGATGGTGACGGTGCCGCCGTTCGGCTTGCCGGACAGCCCGTGCCGGACGGCGTTCTCCACCAGCGGCTGCAGCGCGAGGAACGGCAGCACGACGTTCTTGATCTCGTCGTCGATCTGCAGCCGGATGTTGAGCCGGTTGCCGAACCGGGCCTTCTCCAGCTGCACGTAACGCTTGATGTTGTCGAGCTCGTCGGTCAGCGTCGTGAACTCCCCGGCCGACCGGAACGAGTAGCGGGTGAAGTCGGCGAACTCGATCAGCAGGTCCCGCGCGCGCGGCGGGTCGGTGCGGATGAACGACGCGATCGTGGTCAGCGCGTTGTAGATGAAGTGCGGCGAGATCTGCGCGCGCAGCGCACGGACCTCGGCCCGGTTCAGCCGGGCCCGCGAGTCGTCGAGCTCGGCCAGCTCCAGCTGGCTGGAGACGTACCGGGCGACCTCGCCGGTGGCCCGCAGGACCGGCGGCCCCGCGGTGGTCGGGGTGAGCGCGGCGAGGGTGCCGATGATCGTGCCCTCGCTCTCCAGCGGCACGACGACGATCCCGCGCACCTCGCAGCCCGGCTGGTTGCACTTGATCGAGGTGTGGCTCATCAGCTCCATCCGGCCGGTGGAGACCACCCGGTCGGCGAGCGTCTGCACGTCCTGCTGGTGCTGGTCGGCGGTGCCGTCCCAGCCGAGGACGGTGCCGCGGGCGTCGGTCATCGCCATCGCCGTCGTCTCGAGCAGCTGGCGCAGGTAGGGCAGCGCCTGCGACGCCGAACGGTCGGAGAGCCCCTCACGCAGCACCGGCGCGGCCAGTGCGACCGTGTGCAACGCCGAGAACGTGGCCCTGGCCAGCGGTGACACCGTGTTGTTGCGCCGGTTGCGCTGCCACAGGAACACGAAGACACCGACCGCGAGCACGACGACGACGATGGCCGTCAGCAGCACCAGCGACGGTGCGATCCCTCCGGTGCCGTCCACCACAGCCCCCTGCACCTACCTCACCAGCCGGGACAGCCTGCGGTCTGCGAGCGGTTTCCCATTGGTCTGGCAGGTCGGACAGTACTGGAAGGAACGGTCGGCGAACGCCACCTCACGCACCGTGTCCCCGCAGACCGGGCAGGGCAGCCCGGTCCTGGCGTGCACCCGCAGCCCGGACCGCTTCTCCCCCTTGAGTTCCGCGGCGCCCTGGCCGACCGACCGCGTGACGGCGTCGGCCAGCACCCCGTGCAGCGCCTCGAACAACGCGTCCCGCTGCTCCGCGGTCAGCCGGGCGGCGGTGGCGTAGGGCGAGAGCCGGGCGGTGTGCAGGATCTCGTCGGAGTAGGCGTTGCCGATCCCGGCCACCGTCCGCTGGTCGGTGACCAGCGTCTTGAGCCGGCGGGTGTCGCCGTCGAGCACGTCGTCGAGGCCGGTGCGGGTCAGCGCGAGGGCGTCCGGGCCGAGCCGCGCGATGCCGGGGACCTGCACCGGGTCGCCGACCAGGTAGACCGCCAGCCGCTTCTGGGTCCCGGCCTCGGTCAGGTCGAAACCCGGCCCGCCGACGGCGTCGAGGTGCACCCGCAGCTGCAGCGGCCCGCGACCGGGCTTCGGCGGGGTGACCGACGCCGTGCCGTGCCAGCGCAGCCAGCCGGCCCGGGACAGGTGGGTGATCAGGTGCAGCGGACCGTCGTCCGGACGGTCGAGGAAGTCGACCGAGAGGAACTTCCCGAACCGGGACGCACCGGTCACCACCCGCCCGGTCAGCGCGGACACGGCGGGGTCGAACGTCTTCAGCGCGCTCATCGAGGCCAGGTCGACCCGGGCCACCGGGCGGTACACGGCGTGCTCGCGCAGGTGGTGGGCGAGCGCCTCCACCTCGGGCAGTTCGGGCACCGCGCCTCCTAGTTGATCGGCTGCAGCGGGCTGTCGGCGTGGCCCGGGGTCGACCGGTTCTTCAGGCTGCGCACGACCACCTTGGTCTCTTCCCTGGCCGTCGCGAGCCCGCGGACCATCCCGGTCCACTTCTCCGGCGGCAGGTCGTAGCCGCCCTGGGTCTTCGCGGTGATCGTGAACGGCCGCCGCAGCAGCCAGCGGACCGGGAAGAACCCGAGCCCGACGATCACGACGAGCCAGTAGAACCAGGGGAAGACGACCTCGTCGGGCACCCAGATCAGCAGGATCAGCCAGAAGAACACCAGCGCGGCGAGGATCAGCACGACGGCGCCGCTCCCGGCGTCGACGTCGTGCTCGAACTCGTCGCCCACGGCGGGCGTCGTCCATTCGATCCGCCGCTGGACCTGCCACTCGCGGTAGTCCGCCGCGATGACCGTCTTCGTCGCCAAGGTCCCAGCTCCCCTACCCGGCCCCGTGCCCGTACCGGCGTCGATGTTCCCACAGCCGACGGGCAGAACCGAGCGTCCGCGCGGGGCTCAGCAGCGGGAGTCGGTCGGCTCGCGCTCGGGCTCGCCGGGGGCCAGCAGCTCCGAGCGGGTGAGGACGACCGGTTCCCGGCCGTCGTTGCGCAGCTCGTTGGGTTCGCCGTCGCCCAGGAAGAAGGCCTCACCGGACCCGAAGTCCTGCGGTTCGCACCGCCCGGCGCGCTGCACCGTGAGCGTCCCGGAGCGGACCGCGGAGACCACCGTGCCCGGGTGCCGCACCCAGCCGGTCGCCTGCCCCGGCGCCAGCACCTCGGTACGGATCAGCAGCTCGGCCGGGCCGGGGGTGCTGATGTCGACCGGCCGCTGCAGCTCGCCACGGGCATCCGAACCGGCCTGGGCGAGCGGCACCGCCGGGACGCCCGGCTGCGCCGGGCCGGCGGGTCCGGCACCCGGCTCGGGCGGGGCCTGGGCACCGGCACCGGCCGGCCCGGCACCGGGCTCGTGCCCGAGCTGACCGGGCTGGGCGCACCCGGCGAGCAAGCCACCGGCGAGAACGAGCAGGACGACGCCGGTGGACGGACGACTGCGCACGAATGACCCTCCGGTACCGCGTGACGATGCGTCCGCGAGGTTAGTGCCGCCACCCCACCCCCGCCGGACGGCCCCGCTCCGGCGGGGGTCAGGGGTTGGCCAGGGCCAGGAGTGTGTCGGCGTGGCAGGGGACGTCCTCCGGGCACCAGCAGCACAGGTCGCGGCCCGCCAGTTCGGTGCGGGCCCGTTCGACGAGATCGGGCCGCTCCTCCAGCAGCCAGCGCCGGTGGGCCTCGATCGCCGGTTCCCGGCCCAGCTCGCGGACGTCGAACGAGTTGCCCCAGGGCCCCGGCCGGGTCACGACGATCGCGTCGTCCGGTTTGCGCCACCCCTTCGTGCGACGGAGCCGGACACGGCGCGGAGTTGCCATGTCCGGCACCGTAAACGGGTGGCGCAACTCACCGCTCGTCGCTTTGCATTGCGCACTGCAACGAGAGCATGCTTGCGGCCGTCAACTAGGGCGTGTCTCCCAGATAGGCGGAGCGGGGTGCGCGATGCTTGATCGGTGCCGCGTACCGCTGTCCTGACTGATGCCCAGTGGGCCCGTCTGGCGCCGCTGTTGCCCTCCTCCGAGGGTCGTCGCGGGCGCCCGTTCCGCGATGACCGCCGGGTGATCGAGGGGATCATCTACCGGTATCGGTGCGGGCTTCCCTGGCGCGACGTCCCAGCCGAGTTCGGGCCGTGGCAGACGTTGTGGAAGCGGCACCGCCGCTACAGCGGCGACGGCACCTGGGACCACATCCTGGCTGCTCTTCTGGTCGAGGCCGACGCCGCCGAGGTGCTCGGGTGGGCGGTCAGCGTGGACTCCACGATCATCCGTGCCCACCAGCACGCCGCGACCCTCAAGCGCGACACAGGGGGCCGGATCGAACTACACGAATCTGCTCGCCGAACCAGCAGATCACGCGCTGGGACGGTCCCGCGGAGGGCTGTCGACGAAGATCCACCAGCTCGTTGACGGGCACGGCCGCCCGCTGGTGGTCCTCCTCGGCCCCGGCCAGGGCGGCGACTCGCCAATGTTTCCGCACCTGATGGCGCGCCTGAGCATCGCCCGACCGGGCCCGGGACGACCCCGGACCCGGCCTGAACGCGTGCGCGCGGACAAGGCCTACTCCTCACGCGCGATCCGCCGGCACCTGCGCGAGCGCCGGATCATCGCTGTCATTCCGGAGCCCTCTGACCAGCAGGGACACCGCAAACGACGGGGCTCACGCGGTGGCCGACCGCCCGCATTCGATCCGGTCGACTACCGAAACCGCAACGTCGTCGAGTGCGGGTTCTGCCACGTCAAGCAGTGGCGCGGGCTGGCCACCCGTTACGACAAGCTCGCCCTGACCTTCCGCGGCGGCGCCGTCCTGAAGGCGATCGTCACCTGGCTCCGCGCATTGGGAGACACACCCTAGTTGCGTGATACATGCACTGCCAGAGAGGGGGCCGACGATGAGCGCCACCGAGCCCGTCACCGCCGGGCCGCCCGGGAGCGAGCCGGACGAGGCCGACCTGGAGCTCGCCGACACCGTGGTCCGCGAGCTGTTCATGCTGGTCCGCCAGGTCAAGCGCTCCGCCGAGCGGCACAGCCCCGAGATGCTCGTCGACATCGCGGCGTACCACGTGCTCACGCACCTGCACTTCGGCGGACCGCAGCGGGCCACCGGGATCGCCGCCACGTTCCACTCGGACCCGTCGACGATCAGCCGTCAGGTGTCCGCGCTGGTCAAGGCGGGCCTCGTCGAACGGAGGGCGGACCCCGGCGACGGCCGCGCCTCCCTGCTCGCCGCCACCGAGGACGGCGTCCGCGTGATCGAGACCGAGCGTCGCCGCCGCGCCCACGTCATCGCCGAGGTGCTCGGCGGCTGGGACCCGGCCGACCGCGTCGCGCTGACCACGCTGCTCGACCGCTTCCTCGACGACTACCAGACCTACGAAGCACGGGAGTCCTGAATGTCCACCGCTGCCACCAGTGCGGCGCCCACCGCCCCCCAGGCGGACGGGGAGCTGACGCACCGGCAGATCCTCACCGTCCTGGGTGGACTGATGCTGGGCATGTTCCTGGCCGCCCTCGACCAGACGGTCGTCTCGACCGCCATCCGCACGATCGCCGACGACCTGTCCGGGCTGTCCCTGCAGGCCTGGGCGACGACGGCGTTCCTCATCACCTCGACGATCACCACGCCGCTCTACGGCAAGCTGTCCGACATCTACGGCCGCAAGCCGCTGTTCATGACCGCGATCACGATCTTCCTGATCGGGTCCGTGGCGTGCACCGCGGCGTGGTCGATGTACTCGCTCGCCGCGTTCCGGGCGCTGCAGGGACTCGGCGCCGGTGGCCTCATGTCGCTCGCGCTCACCATCCTGGGTGACATCGTCCCGCCCCGGGAGCGGGCCCGCTACCAGGGCTTCTTCCTGGCCGTCTTCGGGACGTCGAGCGTCATCGGGCCGGTCGTCGGGGGTCTGCTCTCCGGCGTCGACTTCATCGCGGGGCTCGAGGGATGGCGCTGGATCTTCCTGGTCAACGTCCCGATCGGGCTGGCCGCGCTGATCGTCGTGCAGCGGGTGCTGAACGTCCCGCACGTCCCGCGCAAGGCCCGGATCGACTGGCCCGGCGCGATCGCGCTGACGCTGTGCCTGGTCCCGCTGCTGATCGTCGCCGAGCAGGGCCGCCTCTGGGGCTGGGACTCGACGCAGTCGATCGTCTGTTACGTCGTCGGCGGTGTCGGTCTGCTGCTGTTCCTGCTGGCCGAGCGGGCCTACGGGGACGACGCCCTGCTCCCGCTGCGGCTGTTCCGCACCGGCATCTTCTCGCTGTCGAGCATCATCAACCTGCTGATCGGCATGGCGATGTTCGGCGGGATCGCGCTGCTGCCGCAGTTCCTGCAGATCGTGCACGGCGCGACGCCGATCGAGGCCGGCTTCATGATGCTGCCGCTGGTCGGCGGGATCATGGTCGCCTCGGTGCTGTCCGGCCAGCTGACCTCCCGGACCGGGCGCTACAAGATCTTCCCGGTGGTCGGCACCGCGCTGATCACGATCGCGATGACCCTGCTGTGGCTGACCGTCACGCCGGCGATCCCGCTGGTGCAGCTGTTCGCGACGATGGCGGTGCTCGGCCTCGGCCTCGGTCTGTGCATGCAGACGCTGGTGCTCGCGGTGCAGAACGCGATGCCGGCCCGGGACATGGGTGTCACCACCTCGGCGGTCACCTTCTTCCGCCAGATGGGCGGCACGCTGGGCACGGCCGTCTTCCTCTCGGTGGTCTTCTCCACCGCGGGCGACCGGATCGGCGACGCCCTGCGCTCGGCGATGGGCAGCGCCGGTTTCCAGAGCGCGCTGACCGATCCCGCGGTGCTCGCCGAACCGGCCAACCAGCAGGTCGCCGAGGGACTGCAGGCCGGCACCATCGGTTCGACGGTGCTCAGCGACTCCTCGTTCCTGCAGCGGGTCGACCCGCGCCTGGCGGCACCGTTCCAGGAGGGCTTCACCAGCTCGATGACGCTGGCGTTCCTGATCGCGGCCGTCGTCATCGTGGTGGCGTTCGTGCTGGTGCTGTTCATCAAGGAGCTGCCGCTGCGGACGATGTCCGGGGCCCAGGCCGCCAGGGCCGAGGCCGAGCGGCAGGCCGCGGCGCTCCCCACCGGGGAGGTCAGCGCGGCGGCCCCGGCTCCCGCCCCGGCCCTGGACGACCACCGGGACGACCCGGCCCCGCCGACCACACCGATCCCGGTGATCGCCCGGTCCACCCCGGCGCACGGCCGCGACGGCGACCACCAGGTCCCGGCGACGGTCGGGGCGTACGTCTCGGCGACGACCTCCGGACCGGACTTCGCCACGGCCCGGGCCGCAGGCACGGGCGCGGCGGTCCGCGCGAACTCGGCGGCCGGCGCGAGCGCGGCGGCCGCCCACCGTCCCCGGGCGGGGTCGGGGAACGGCTGGGCGTCCGGCCCGGGCCGACCGGCCGGCACCGGCGCGCCCGTCGGGTCGACGCCGGGCGCGGACGGCTCTCTCCGGACAGCCGTGAGCGACGGCCGGGGATCGGCCGACGTGTCGTCCACCGGCCGTGGTCCAGCCGACGACAACGGTTCGTCCACGGGCCACGACCCCGGCGCGCCGGCCCGGAGCAGCGGAAACGGCACACCGGTGGCACCGGACCGGGCCGCTCCCGCAGAGGCGGCGCCCGGCCCCGCCGCGATGGTCGCGGACCACCGCTCCGGCGGACCGGCCGTCGTCGGCCGGGTCGAGAACGGCGCGGGTGCCCCGCTCGACGGCGCCACCGTCACCGTCGCGCGGTTGACCGGTGACCAGGTCGGCCGCACCAGCACCGATGAGGACGGCCGGTACCGCGTCCCGCTCGACGGCCCGGGCCGGTTCCTGGTCGTCGCCGCCTCCGGCGCGCTGCCGCCGAACGCGGCCACGGTGTCGGTCGGCACCGAGCCGGTCCGCCACGACGTCCGGCTCGCCGGTGGCAGCGGCGTGCACGGAACGGTGCTCGACGCCGCCGGGCTCGGCGCCCCCGGCATCTCCGTCTCGCTGATCGACGCCGGTGGCGACGTCACCGCGGCCGGTCGCACCGGTGAGGACGGTCGCTACGCCCTCAGCGGGGTCCCGGCCGGCCGGTACACGCTCGCCGCCGCGGGCGAGGGCGTGGACCCGGTGGCGCTCGGGGTGGAGATCCCGGGCTCCGGGCCGGTCCGGCAGGACGTCCGCCTGCCGCAGCGCTCCCGGCTCACCGGCCGGGTCACCGCGGCACCCGACGGATCGCCGGTCCAGCAGGCGCTGGCCACGCTGATCGACTCCGAGGGGGCCGTCGTCGGGTCGCGGCTGTCCGGGCCGGACGGCACGTTCACCTTCGACGGGCTCGCCGCGGGCAGCTACACGCTCGCGACCAGCGGCTACCCGCCGGTGGCCGCGGTCGTCGCGCTGGAGCCGGGCCGGGTGACGCACTCCGACGTGGAGTTCCCGCGCCTGCTCGACGAATCCCAGCCGGTGCCGTCGCCCGACGGGAACGGCCGGCACGTCCGCGAGGCCGAGCAGCACTGACGGGCGCCCCGACCGGTCCGTCGCCCGTGACCATCGGGCGGCGGGCCGGTCACGCCCCGGTCCGCGCTATCCGGGCAGGTCGGCCAGCTCGCTCACCAGCGGCACGTCGAGCACCCGGTCCGAGGACATCCACTCCCGCAGCGCCCGGGTCGCCAGCACGTCGTCGGTGTTGTAGCCGAGCAGCCGCTCGCGCTGCACCGGGTCCGGCTCGCCGCCCTCCAGGGCGACCGCGTCGCGGTACCAGCGCATCGAGTTCTCGCCGCCCGCCTCCGGGTCCCGCCACGCGAACCCGGCGGCGGGCGCGATCTTCTTCAGCCCCTTGCCCTGGGAGCACAGGAACCAGGCCGAGACCACGCCGTACAGGTCGACCCAGGACGGGTCGGAGATGAACTCGCGGACCTCGGCCTCGGTCGGGACGCCCGGCATCCCGGCGAACCGGTGCACCGAGGACAGCATCCAGCGGTTCTCGGCCTGCTCGTTGTAGCAGTAGGCGGCGAACGACCGGCCCGACGACCGGGCCGTCTCCCGGACCGCGGACAGCCACGTCCAGAACTCGCCGAACGAGCGGCCCTCGTCCGTGGTGGGCAGCGGGTCCCAGGTCGCGAACGCCCGGTACCCGGGATCCTGGTCCCCGGTGCGGGCCCCGCCGGGGAACGACAGCAGCGCGCCCCACAGGTAGGCACCGGACTCGCCGAAGCTCTCCATGTCGACGTCGACCTCGATGTCGGCCCGCGGCACCTCGACCCGGGGCACCCGGCGGGCGACCGCCAGCCCCCGGCGACGGGCCCTGGCCAGCGCGACGAGATCGGCGAACGGCGGGCCGGGCAGCGGGGTGGGCAGCTCCGTGGGCGGGGCCGTCGCGTCCAGCCCGGCCAGCGCCGCGACCGTGCCGACGCCGGCGACCCGCAGCAGCCGGGCAGTCTCGCCGTGGGCGACGAGGCTGACGTCGTCGACCTCTTCCAGGACGCTCTCGCAGGTCGGCCACCACGGGCAGCGCCGGCACTCGGTGATCCGGGACGGCTCGGCCAGCGCCGGGCCGCCGCTCGCCGCGGAGTGGGCGACGGCGGCGCGGTCGGCGAACCGCGCGTCGTACTCCTGCAGGGTGGTCCGCTCCCCGGACCAGTGCGCGGCCCGCAGGTCGTGCCAGACCACGACGTCGGCATCCAGCCCGATCACCCCGCCCAGCCGGGGTGCCGACTCCTCGGGCGCCCACCCGGCCGCCTCCAGCAGCCGGGTCAGCTGGGCGAGTGCGAGCAGGTCACGGGGCTGGGAACGGACCTTGCGGTCCGGGTCCGGCCGGGCGTGCTGCGGCCACGGGTCGGTGACCGCACTGGTGCGCGCACCCTCGCCGGGGTCGGTGATCCGGCGCCGGACGACCAGCAGCGGCACGTACCCCCCGCCCGGTACGCGGACCAGCAGCTCGGCGGTGCCCCGGCGGTCGGCATCGGCCGGGAGGACGGCGCCCCAGATCAGCGGGGCCCCGGCGGCCACGAGCTCCGCGGTCCGCGCCGCCCGCGCACCACGGGACCAGCCGCCCGGCTCCGCGGCCACCGCACCGGGCTCCGCCGCCCGGCCCTGCCCCGCGCTCGCGCCGCCCGGCCCGAACGCCCCGCCCGGCCAGGTGCTCGCCCAGTCGGCGGTCCAGGTGGCCGCGAGGAGCTCGCCGATCCGCTCCCGGTGCGCCGCGGCGTCGGCCCGGCGCTGCTCGATCGCGGGATCCGGCAGGGCGCGCGGTGCACCGGCCGCCGACGGGTCGTGGTCCAGGTGCACCCGGCGGCGGCAGCCGGACAGCGCCGCCGCGTCGAGCAGCACGCGCGGCGCTGCGCGGGATCCGGTCGAGGTGCTCACGGTCGTCGAGGGTAGAGACCGCCCCCGACACTTCCGACGGGTACCGATCGGCCCACCGGTTCGTCACTCCCCGGTGTCGGAACAGCGCCACCGGTGGCATCGGCCTTAGGCTGCGGCGACGATAAGGGCGATCAACTGCGGTCGGAGCAACCCCGGGAGGGCACCAGATGGGACTGCTGCGCAGGAAGCCGAGCGTCGGCGAGCGTGCCGCCGCGGCGACCAGGGAGGCGGCGGTCGATGCGTCCGAACGGGTGCAGTCCGCCGCCGTGCAGACGGCCGAGTTCACGCGGGACACCGCCGAGCTGACGTCGGAACGCCTGCACAAGCGGGCGGTACGGGCCCGGAAGCGGGCCGAGTCCGCGGGCCGCCGGGCCGAGAAGGCCGGGCGGCGGGCCGCCCGCAGCACCCGCCGGGCGGTGGGCTCGGGCGCGAACTCGATCGCGACGGCGTCGAGCGGGCTGCTCAGCGAGGCCGACCTCAAGGCCCGCTCCGCGAACCGCAAGATCGCCAAGGCCGGGGTGAAGGCGGACGCCACCGCCCGCAAGGCCGAGGCGAAGGCGGCCCGGATGCAGGAGAAGGGGCGGCTCAAGAGCGAGGCCCTCGCCGCGAAGCAGGCCGAGCGCGAGCGCGCCGCGCGGGAGTGGAACGCCAAGCGGGTGCAGCGCTACCTGGGCATCGCCAAGATCGTCGCGCCGCTGCTCGCGCCGTACGCGATGGCCGCGGCCGGCTCGCTGCGCCACCGCATCGACAACCAGCGGTCCCGCAGGCTCGGGGTCTCCCCCGACGAGCTGGGCGGCTACTCGGGCCCCGGTGGCCGGCTGCACGCCCGGCTGTCCCGGATCTCGCGCTCGATCACCGAGCTGCGCGAGGACGGCACCGTCGACCGGGACGCGGCCGCCAAGCGGTTCGCCGACGAGACCGAGCCGCGGCTGCACGACCTGGCCGCGGCCGTCCGGGCGGCGGAGAACATGCCGGCCGCCCGGCGCAAGGCCGCGTTCCGGACGATCTCGCGCGATCTCGACCGGATCGAGGTCGAGCTGCTCGACCACCTGGGCGTCCGGGGCTGAACCGGGACTCCCGGGGAGCGGGTCGCCGCTCCCCGGGATCCTCGTCAGCCGGCGCGGTAGGCCTCCAGCAGCCGCAGCCAAACCTCGCTGATCGTCGGGAACGCCGGGACGGCGTGCCACAGCCGTCCGAGCGGCACCTCACCGACGACGGCGACGGTCGCGGCGTGCAGCAGCTCGGCCACCCCCGGGCCGACGAAGGTGACGCCGAGCAGCACCTCCCGCCCGGTGTCGACGACCGCGACCACCCGTCCGGACCACCCGTCCGCGGTCAGGGCGGATCCGGCGACGGCGATGTCCAGCTCGACGACCCGCACGTCGAGCCCCTCGTCGCGGGCGGCCGCGGCGGTACGTCCGACCCAGGCGACCTCCGGGTCGGTGAACACGACCTGCGGGACGGCGTGGTGGTCGGCGGTCGCCGCGTCCTCGCCCCACGGAGCCGCGTCGACGGCGCGGCCGGCCGCCCGGGACGCGATGGCGTGCGCCGCGATCCGGGCCTGGTACTTGCCCTGGTGGGTGAGCGGTGCCCGCCCGTTGACGTCGCCGACGGCGTAGAGCCAGTCGCCGTGCGCGAGCCCGGAGTCGTCGACCTCGACCGCACCCCGCCCGGTCGTCGTGACGCCCACGGAGTCCAGGCCCAGATCGTCGGTCCGCGGGCGCCGCCCGGTGGCCACCAGCAGCCGGTCGACCTCGACGGTCTCGTCGCCCAGGTGCAGGACCGTCGCCCCGCCGGAGCCCTGCACCCGGTCCAGGCCGGTGTCCAGACGCAGGTCGACGCCCGCCTCGCGCAGGCCGTCGGCGACCCGCTCGGACGCGACCGGCTCGGCGCTCGGCAGCACCCGCGGACCGTGGTTGACCAGCGTCACCCGGGAGCCGAGCCGGGCGAAGGCCAGCGCCAGCTCGCAGCCGACGACCCCGCCGCCCAGCACTCCGAGCCGGGCCGGCACCTCCTTCGCCGAGGTGGCCTCGCGCGACCCCCAGGTCCCGACGGTGTCCAGGCCGGGCACCGCAGGTGTCACCGGGACGCTGCCGGTCGCCAGCACCACGGCCTGCCGCGCGGTGAGCCGGGTCGTCGCCCCGTCCCCGCCGACGACCTCGACGACCCGTTCCCCGGCGAGGCGACCGCGCCCGCGGAACACCGCGGCCCCGGCGCCCTCGGCCCACTCGACCTGGCCGGCGTCGTCCCAGTTCGAGGTGAACGACGTCCGCCGCTCCAGCACCGCGGCCGGGTCGAAGTCCGCGGTCACGCCGGGCAGGCGCCGGGCGTCGGCGACCGCCTGCGGGGTGCGCAGGAGCGCCTTGGACGGGATGCACGCCCAGTACGAGCACTCCCCGCCGATCAGTTCGGCCTCGACCAGCGCCGCCGTGAGACCGGCGTCCACCGCGTAGCCCGCGGCGTTCTCCCCGACCGGGCCGGCACCGATCACGATCACGTCGTACTCGTGCTCCGTCATGCCGACAGAGCTACCCGGAACCGGGGCCGAGCGCACCTCTCCTCCGTCGATCGGTCAACGCGACCGGCGCGGCCGCCGGATCCCGGCCGTGCCCGCAGGAGCCGGCACCGGCGCCCTGCTCGACCGGAACCGTGCACCGTGCCACCCGCATCGCACACCGTCCCGGCACCCGCACCACATGCCGCGCCCGGCACATCCGCGTCCTGCCCGGCACACCCGTGTCCTGCCCGGCACGCCCGCGCCACACGCCGCCGCGCCCACGGCGCACCTGCATCGCACGCCGCACCCGGCGCACCCGCGCCGGATCTCGCACGGGTTTCCGGGCCCCGCACCGAGCCCGGCCCCGTGTGCGAACCGGCACCCCGTGCGGGAACCGGGACCCGGCGCAGCAGGACGACCCGGTGCAGCAGGACGACGCGGTGTCCCCGCGCCTGGTTGCGGAACGCTCACCGGAGCCGAGGCCGCTCACCCGATCGCGCGAGCGGCCCGGGAACTCGTGAGCGAACCCGGGGGCACCGGGTGGGCACCACCGCAGAGGGCTCGGTCGCCGTCTTTCGTGCGGCTCCACGCCCGCCGCCGGGCGGCGCCGGACGGGCGGCGTCCGTGTCGCCTCCTCCGCGGCGGCACCGCACACCGTCGGCGCGTTCCGCGGAACGCCGGCGGCGGGCGCCGCACCCGGGGACGTGCCCCGGATGCCGGAACCGGGGCCCGCCCGAGGCGCTGACCCGACCGGCCGTCTGAGGCATGATCGACACGAGCGACGGCACCGGGGAGGACGGCACATGACCGACGGCGACGGCACCGGGACGAGCGAGGGCGAACCGGTCGTCGAGGTCGATCTCGACCGGGCCAACCCGGCCCGCATCTACGACTACATCCTCGGTGGGTCGCAGAACTTCGCCGTCGACCGGGAGGGTGCGGAGCGGCTCATCGCCCGGCATCCCGGGGTGCGGGCACTGGCCCGGTCCAACCGCGCCTACCTGCGCCGGGTCGTCGAGTGGTGCGTCCGCGCCGGCTACGACCAGTTCCTCGACCTCGGCTCCGGGGTGCCCACGGTGGGGAACGTCCACGAGATCGCGCACGCCCACGTCCCGCACGCCCGGGTCGCCTACGTCGACATCGAGCCGGTCGCGGTCACCCACGCCCGGAACCTGCTCAACGGCGACGACCGCGTCACCGTCACCCACGCCGACCTGCGCAACGCCGATGCCGTGCTCGCCGCACCCGAGGTCGCCGGACATCTCGACTTCGACCGGCCGATCGCCCTGCTCTGCGTGGCCGCGCTGCACTACGTCCCCGGCGAGGAGACCGCGCTGCTCGCCGACTACCGCCGTCGGCTCGCACCTGGCAGCGCGATCGCGATCAGCCACAACAGCGACGATCAGGACGACCCCGACCTCGCCGCGAACATGCGCGCCGCCGCCGAGCTCTACCGCGGTATGGGCAACCCGCCGACGATGGTGCTGCGGTCCCGGGCCGAGCTGCGTGAGGTGCTCACCGGCACCGAGCTCGTCGCACCCGGGCTCGTCGAGGTCGTCGACTGGCCGATCCGGCAACCGGAGATCGAACGCACCGGGAACTACGGCGCGATCGGGATCCTCGGCGGGGAGACCCCGTGACCGGCGGTCAGCGCAGCGCAGCGACCGCCGCGGCGATCTCGACGTCCCCGCCCCGCAGCTCCAGGGTCGACCCGGCCGTGTGGTCCGCGGCCAGCAACGCCGCGACGACGGCGGCGGTGTCGTCCCGGGTGACGTCGTCGCGGTCCACCGGCGGCGGCGCCAGCAGCACCTTCCCGACGCCCGGGTCGTTGGTGAGCCGGCCGGGCCGCAGGATCGTGGCGGTCAACCGGTCGTCGGCGCGGATCGCCTCCTCGGCGGCCTTCTTCGCCCGGATGTAGGCCGCCCACACCTCGCCCGCCTCCGGGTCCGGTTCGGCGTCCACCCCGGTCGAGGAGATCAGCACGTAGCGCCGGACACCCGCGGCCGCCGCCGCGTCGGCCAGCAGCGTGGCACCGTCGCGGTCGACGGTCTCCTTGCGCTCGGCCGTGCTCCCGGGACCGGCCCCCGCCGCGAAGACGACGGCGTCGGCGCCGCGCAGGTGTCCCGCGAGCGCGTCGGCGGTGGTCGACTCCAGATCGGTGACGACCGGTGTGGCCCCGGTCGCCGCGACGTCGTCGCAGTGGTCGGGGTTGCGCACGATCGAGCGCACGGTGTGCCCCTGACCTGCGAGCAGGGTCGACAGCCGCAACGCGATCTGTCCGTGTCCTCCGGCGATCACCACGTCCATGGTCCGACCCTAGGCCGGGGCACCCTCCGGCGCGCGGCGCCGTCAGGCGACCTCCGGTACGCGGTGCGGCTTCAGGGTCCACACGACCGTCATCGCCCCGGTCTGCACGCCGTTCGCGTCGGTGATCGTGATGTCGACCCCGAACTCCGGACGGGTCCCGGCGTCCAGCTCGGCCAGCACCTCACCCGCCGGACGGGTCAGGACCGCCTCGGCCCGCAGGTCGCCCTTCGCGAGCTTCAGGTACCGGATCTCCGAGCGCACGACGAGCGGCACCGCCCGGTCCCCGGCCGCGGCGAAGGCCGCCAGCCCGACCGCACCGGACGCCGTCTCCCCCAGCCCGAACATCACCGCGGCGTGCGGCCCACCGACGTGGTTGTGCTGGTCGGAACGGTCGGGCAGGAACGCCTCCACCCGCTCGGTGGTGATCGTGCCGAAGGTGATCCCGGCCGTGCCCACCCACGGCACCGCCTGCGCCATCGCCTCGGCCACCCAGCTCGCGTCGTCAGCCATGAGGCGAGGCTACTCGTCGGTAACACACGACGGAAGCTGGTTTTTCGTCCGTTTTCTCGTACAGCGGTAAAGGGACCCCTTGTCCGTCGTGCACGACGGGGTTCTGATCGCTGTGACACCGAGCACACGCGCCGGGCTCCGCGCGTCCGATACCGGGAGGTACCGCCAGTGAAGGCCGTGCGGGTGCACGCGTACAAGCAGGATCCACAGCTCGACGACATCGCCGAGCCGACCGTCCAGGGGCCGCTCGACGTCATCGTCAAGGTCGGCGGGGCCGGGGTCTGCCGGACCGACCTGCACATCATCGACGGGGACTGGGCCGACATCCAGAACCCCGAGCTGCCGTACGTGATCGGGCACGAGAACGCCGGGTGGGTGCACGCCGTCGGCGACGGCGTCACGAACGTCGAGGTCGGCGACACGGTCATCCTGCACCCGCAGCCGTCCTGCGGGCTGTGCACGATGTGCCGCTACGGCCGGGACATGCAGTGCACCGGGGACGCGTTCTTCCCCGGGCTGTCGAACAACGACGGCGGCATGGCCGAGTACCTGCGCACCACCGCCCGGGCCTGCGTGAAGCTCGATCCACAGACCAACCCGGCCGACGTCGCCGCGCTCGCCGACGCCGGCATCACCGCCTACCACGCCGTCCGCAAGTCGGTGCCCTACCTGTACCCGGGCACGACCGCCGTCGTGCAGGGCGCCGGGGGCCTCGGCCACATCGGCATCCAGGCGCTCGCCGCGCTGACCGCCACGAAGATCATCGTGGTCGACAAGAACCCGGCGGCGCTGGAGCTGGCCAAGCAGATCGGGGCCGACGAGACGGTCGTCGCCGACGGCAACCACGTCGAGGCCGTCCAGGAGCTGACCGGCGGCGGGGCGACCGTGACCTTCGACTTCGTCGCCGAACAGGGCGCCGAGCTCGACGCCTGGGCGATGACCGGGCCGGCCGGCTACCAGTTCATGCTCGGCTACGGCGGGCAGTTCACCGCCCCGACGCTCGACTTCGTCGCCGGGGAGAAGAACGTCATCGGCAACATCGTCGGCACCTACAACGACCTCGCCGAGCTCATGGTGCTCGCCCAGGCCGGGAAGGTCACCCTGCACACCGTGCAGTACCCGCTGGACCGGGCGCTCGACGCGCTGCACGACCTCGACGCGGGCTCGGTCCGCGGCCGGGCGATCCTCGTTCCCTGACCCCGATCTCTCCTTTCCTGACCACCACCGTCGCTGACGCAGGAGGAACGATGTACGAGAAGGATGGCGAGAAGTACTTCATCGTCGACTCGCACTGCCACTTCTGGGACGCCTCCCGGGAGAACTGGGTGGAGGGCCGCGAGCAGTACGCCAAGGGCTGGATCGACTGCTTCTACGGCTACCACCAGCTCGGCCCGCCCGAGACGCACTGGGACTGGGAGCACTACCTCAAGGTCTCCGCGGACGACTTCGAGCGCGACATGTTCGTCGAGGGCCACGTCGACCACGCGATCTTCCAGTCGACGTACCTCAAGGAGTGGTACAAGAACGGCTTCAACACGATCGAGCAGAACGCCGAACTGCTGGAGCGCTTCGGCAACAAGCTCATCGTCAACGGCCGGTTCGACCCGCGCGACGGCGACGAGGGGCTCCGCCAGCTCGAGGCGGACCACGCGAAGTACGGCTTCACCGGCGTGAAGCTCTACACCGCGGAGTGGAACGGCGACTCCCGCGGCTTCAAGCTGACCGACCCGGAGGCGTACCGCTTCCTGCAGGCGGCGCAGGACATGGGCGTCAAGAACGTCCACATCCACAAGGGCCCGACGATCTGGCCGCTGGACAAGGACGCGTTCGACGTCGCCGACGTCGACCACGCGGCCACCGACTTCCAGGGGCTCAACTTCGTCGTCGAGCACGTGGGCCTGCCGCGGATCGAGGACTTCTGCTTCATGGCGGTGCAGGAGCCGAACGTCTACGCCGGGCTGTCGGTCGTCATCGGCGGCCTGATGCACGCCCGTCCCAAGTTCTTCGCCAAGGTCATGGGCGAGCTGCTGTTCTGGGTCGGCGAGGACAAGATGCTCTACGGCGGCGACTACAACATCTGGACGCCGAAGTGGCAGGTCGAGGGCCTGGTCGACTGGCAGATGCCGGACGACGACCAGTTCTCCGACTACCCGCGGCTCACCACGGCCAGCAAGAAGAAGATCCTCGGCCTGAACGCCGCGAAGCTCTACGACATCGAGGTCCCGGCCGACATGCAGCTGCCGGACACCACCGCCGACGAGGCGATGGCTCCGGGCGAGGAGCTGGTCGACAACACGGCGGGGGCCAAGGCGTGACCCCCGGGCCTGTCGACGGCACCGTCGCGCAGGCCGTGTGGGCCGCACTGGGGACGGTGCTCGATCCGGAGCTGGACGAGCCGATCACGGACCTCGACTTCGTCGAGTCGTGCACCGTCTCCGGCCGCGGCGAGGTCACGGTGGGCCTGCGGCTGCCGACGTTCTTCTGCGCGCCGAACTTCTCGTTCCTGATGGTCGCCGACGCCTACGACGCGGTGACGGCCGTCCCCGGGGTGACCCGGGCCCAGGTGACGCTGGCCGACCACCACGCGTCCGACGAGATCAACGGAGGGGTCGCGGCGCACGCCGGCTTCGTGAAGTCGTTCGAGGGCTCGCTGAACGGCGAGGCCGCGGCGGAGCTGGACGAACTGCGCCACACGTTCCTGGCCAAGTCCGCGCTGGCCGGCCAGGACCGGGTGGCGAGACCGCTGGTCGACGCCGGCCGCACGCCCGAGGAGCTCGCCGCACTGACCCTCGGGGACCTGACCGGGACCGTCGCCGACACCGACGAGCTGACCCGGATGCGCCGTCGCCGGGAGACCATCGGCCTGCCCGCAGGTGACGACGCCCCCCTGCTGATCCACGCGGACGGCTCACCGGTGCAGGTGGCACAGGTCCCGCTGCACCTGCGCCGGGCCCGCCTGCAACGCGTGGGCATCGAGACGAACGGCGAGTACTGCAAGTCCCTCCTGAAACTCCGCTACGACCCCGCCCCAGCAGCAGCCACCCCCTAAACCCCCACCCCCTTTCTCCACTCATGGAGCTTCAGCCTCGCCAGGCCGGGCTGAAGCTCCATGAGTGCTGTCCGGTTCGGGGCCCAGGAGATTCAGGCGACGGGTGGGACGGGCGTGGCGTCCAGGATGCGGACGGTGTCCGTCAGGCGGTAGCCGTCGCCCGTCCGGAAGGGGGCCAGGGCATCCAGGAGCGCCTCGCGCACCGCGCCGGGGCCCACCGCACGGGCGGCGTGCCGGCCCGGTGCCGAGCCGAGCACCCCGGCGACCAGGTCGTCGGGATCCGGATGGTCCGTCGGCACCCGGACGACGGCGACCTCCCGCACCGCCAGCCCGGCCCGGCCCGCCAGTGCCGTCAGCCGGTCGGGATCGGTCAGCGACGGCGCCCGCCGCCGCGGGTCCGGGGCGGCGCCGCTGAGCGGGGCCAGCGCCGCACCGATCACGGCCGCGTCGCACTCCTGCGGCGCACCCCAGACGGTCGCCCGCACCGCGCCGCCCGGTGCGCACACCCGGCCCGCCTCGCGCAGCGCAGCACCCGGATCCGCCAGGTGTTCCAGCACCTGGACCAGCGTGACGAGATCGAACCCGGCGGCGTCGAACGGCAGGTCGTGCGCGTCGGCGACCGCCAGTGCCGCGCCCGGGACCCGGCGCCGGGCCGCGCCGAGAGCGCGCCGATCGACGTCCACACCGGACACGACGAGCCCGGCGGCCGTCGCCCCGGCGAGCAGCCCGCCGGCGCCGCACCCGACGTCCAGCAGCCGGGCGCCGGGACGCGCTCCGGCCAGGACCCGTTCCTGCATCAGCGCCCCCAGACGTCCTCCGCCACCGAGACGATCAGCTCCAGCTTGCGGCGCTGGTCGTCGGCGGTCAGCTCGTTGCCCTCCACCGTGGAGGAGAACCCGCACTGCGGGGACAGGCACAGCTGCTCCAGCGGCACGTAACGGGCGGCGTCGTCGATCCGCCGCTTCAGCACGTCCGGGTCCTCCAGCGTGCCGGTCTTCGTCGTCACCAGCCCGAGCACGACCTGCTTGCCGGCCGGGACGAAGCGCAGCGGCTCGAACCCGCCGGAGCGCTCGTCGTCGAACTCGCAGAAGAAGCCGTCCACGGCCAGCTCGCCGAACAACGCCTCGGCCACGTGGTCGTAGCCGCCCTCCGCCGCCCACGACGACCGGTAGTTCCCCCGGCACATGTGAGTGGTCACGGCCAGGTCCGACGGCCGGTCCGCGATCGCCGCGTTGATCTGGCGGATGTAGCGCAGGTGCTGGCTGGCCGGGTCGTCGCCGGACTCCGCGAGCCGGGCCCGGTGCGCCGGGTCGTTGAGGTACGCGAGCGCGGTGTCGTCGAGCTGCAGGTAGCGGCAGCCGCGGTCGTACACGGCGCGCAGCTCGTCGGCGTAGGCCGCGGACAGGTCCGTCCAGAACCCCTCGACGTCGGGGTAGACCTCCGCCGAGATCGCGGACCGGCCGCCGCGCGCGTAGACCATGCTGGGCGAGGGGATCGTGAGCTTCGGCGTGGCCGTCGTGACCTGCGTGGACAGGTAGTCGAAGGCCGAGGTGAAGATCGGCTCGGCGAGCCGGACGCGGTCGTCCACCACCATCCCGGCGGAGGTGAAGTCGGTCCGCCCGGACGCGTTGCGCATGGCGACCCGGACCCGGCCGGAGGTCTGCGAGACACCGCCGAGCCGGTAGATGAAGTCCATGTGCCACGACGTCCGCCGGAACTCCCCGTCGGTCGCCGACCGGAGCCCGGCCGCCTCCTGCAGCGCGACGACGTCGGTGATCGCGGCGTCCTCGGCGGCCCGCAGACCGGCCTCGTCCAGCTCCCCGGCGGCGTGCCGCTCCCGGGCGGCGCGCAGCGCGGGCGGGCGCAGCAGACTGCCGACGTGGTCGGCCCGGAACGGCGGGACGGTGCGGACTCCGGCGGACGACGCTGTCTCGGACATGCGTCGACGGTAGCGCCGGTGAGACTCAGCGGCCCTGCCAGCGCGGCGCCCGCCGTTCCCGGGCCGCGGCCGCGCCCTCCGCCGCGTCGGACGTCGCGGCGACGACCCGGCGCATGGTCTCGCCGAACCGGATCGCCTCGGTGGTGCCCATCTCCGGGCCCCGCACGGCCATCTCCTTGATCGCCCGCTGGGCCAGCGGGCACCGGCGGTGAGCCGGACCGCGAGATCGCGGGCGGTGTCCATCAGCGCGTCGTGCGGCACCACCCGCCCGGCCAGCCCGATCTCACGGGCCCGCTCGGCGTCGATCGTCTCCCCGGTCAGGAGCAGCTCCAGCGCGGCCTGCCGGTCGATCATCCGGGGCAGCCGCAGGGCCCCGACGACGGTCGCCACCCCGAGCCGCACCTCGGGGAAGGAGAACGTCGCACGCTCGGACGCGACGACGAAGTCGCACCAGGTCAGCAGCGTGACCCCGTAGCCGACGGCCGGGCCGTTCACCGCCGCGACGATCGGTTTGAAGATCTCCCAGCCGCTCTCCAGCGAGTTGACCGTCGGCCGTTCCCAGAAGCTCCCGGGGAACTCGCCCGCCGGGTTGCCGGTGGTCGACCCCAGGTCCGCCCCGGCGCAGAACGCCGTCCCGGCGCCGGTCACGATCGCCACCCACGCCTCGTCGTCGGCCCGGAACCGGTCCCAGGCGGCGTTGATCGCCCGTCGCTGGTCGCCGTCGATCGCGTTGCGCCGCTCCGGACGGTCGTAGGTGATCGTCACGACGTGCCCGTCCCGCTCGTAGCGGACCCCTTCGCCCATCGCCCCATCCTCCCGTCTCACCCGGGTGCGGTCACCGGTGCGGAGGCGGCGAGGTGCCGGGCCAGTGGCTCGGCGGCGTCGCGCACCGCCCGTTCCAGCTCCCACCGCCGGTCGGCGAAGTCGGCCCGGCTGACGACGACGGCGAGCGCCGCGGGCCCGGACGCGGCCGGTACCGCGACCGCCAGCCCGGCCCGGCCGCGGGCGTGCTCCTCGACCTCGACGGCGATCCGCGCCGACCGCACCCGCATGAGATCGCGGTCGAGCATCCGCCGGTCGGTCAGCGTGTGCGGGGTCAGCGCGGCGAGCGTGCCCGGCCCCGGGCCCAGCACCTCGGCCAGCCGGCCGGCGTCCAGCCCGGCCAGCAGGGCCTTCCCCGGTGCCGTGGCGTGCGCGGGCAGCGGCTCCCCCGGCACGGCCCCCGGCCCGGGGTGCGCCGCGCAGGTCTCGCTGTGCGCCACCACCACGTCCGACGCCCGCAGCACCACCAGCACGGTCGCGGCGCCGACCCGCTCGTGCAGGTCGGCCAGGATCTGGCGGGCCGGGGCCGCGGGGACGATCCGCTCGGTCATGCCCCGGTAGAGGCCGACCACCCGGTAGCCGAGCCCGTAGCCCCGCTCCGCGTGCAGCCGGACCAGGTAGCCCTCCTCGATCAGGATCCCGAGCAGCCGGTACGCCGTCGGCAGCGGCAGGTCGAGCCGGCGGGCGAGCGCCTTGGCCGTCACCCCGTCCCCGGCCTCGGCGACCGCCTCCAGCACCCGCAGCGCCCGGCGCAGCCCGGCGCCGCCACCCCCGGTGCCCGTCACGACGCCTAGTGTCGCCCGCGGACACGGCGGGCACCAGCGAGGAGGACGAGTGACGGGTGCGTTCCGACCGGTCGACCGCGACGCGCTCGCCGCGCACCTGGCGGACCGGGCCGCGACGACCACCGGCCGGCTGCGGCTGATCGTCGACGGTCCGCCGCCCGCCGCGCCGGTGGAACTGGGCCGGGCGGTCGCCGCCCGGTTGCGCGCCGGGGGCCGCGACGCCATCGCCGTCGACGACTTCCTCCGGCCGGCGTCCGTCCGGCTGGAGCTCGGCCGCACCGACCCGGACATGTTCCTGGACGGGTGGCTGGACGAACCCGCGCTGCGCCGCGAGGTGCTCGACCCGATGGGCCCGGACGGGTCGGGGGCGGTCCTGCCCCGGCTGCGCGACACCCGGCGCGACCGTGCGTTCCGCGACGAACCGGTACCGCTGGGCGCAACCGGCGTGGTCGTGCTGACCGGGGGACGGCTGCTGGGGCGCGGCCTGCCGGCCGAGCTGACGGTGCACCTGCGGATGACCCGCGGGGCACTGGGACGGCGGCTCGACCCGGACCTGGCCTGGACGGCACCGGCCTGGGCCCGCTACGAGACGGAGGGCGATCCGGGTGCCTACGCCGAGGTGCTGGTCATGAGTGACCACCCGGATCGGCCCGCGCTGCGTGACCAGTAGATCGACCGAGCGTGACGACAAGAGCGGTCCACACCGGATCGAGTGACATGCACTACCGATCGCGCGATGGCGATGGTGACCCCGGGACGGAAGAATGATCACCGGGAGGTGAGGAGTTGTGGTGGGCGAGGAGGGAGTTGAACCCTCACGTCCTTTCGGACACACGGACCTGAACCGTGCGCGTCTGCCATTCCGCCACTCGCCCGAGCGACGTGGAAGAAGTTAGCACCCGCCGCAGAACCCGTTCACAGGGGGCCCCCGGTGATCGGGAGACGACGTGGGGTGCGCGCAGCGCGGGCGCACGGGTACATCGGAAGGGGGCGCCGTGAGCACCGGATCGAGGCTGCTCCGGCCGTTCGGTCGGGCGCCGCCGACACCGCGGGTTAGCACAGATACCATCGGCGGGACATCATCGACACGCCGATACGGACGGAGGAGATCATTTGGGCCGCGTGGATCGCTTCGAGCGCCGACTTCAGGGGTTCGTGGGCGACGCCTTCGCGCGGGTCTTCGGAGGCAGTGTCGTCCCACAGGAAGTCGCACAGGCACTGCTGAGGGAAGCCGAGGACAACATCGAGCAGCTCGCCGGAGGTCGCCTGCTGGCGCCCAACCGGTACACCGTGTTGCTCAGTCCCAGTGATCTCGACCGGATGGCGGGCGACGAGGACGGGGTCGTCAGATCCCTGTCGTCGCACGTGGCCAAGGAACTCACCGACCAGGGCTGGGACACCTATGGTGAGGTCGTAGTCTTCCTAGAGCGCTCCGAGGCGCTGCACACGGGACAGTTCCGCACCCGCTCCGCTGTCGACCCCGATGCTTCCCGTCGGGCCGCCACCAGAGCACGCACCGCAGGAGAAGCACCCATGAGCCAGCAACCGGGCCACCCCGAGGAGAACGGGCAGTACGGATACGACCGGGGCGCCCCCGGCGGGTACGGCCAGCAGACCTACGCGCCCCCGGGGTACGACCACGAGCAGGGCCAGCAGGGCTACGGCCAGCAGCAGGGCGGGTACGACCAGTACGGCCAGCCCCAGGGCTACGGCCAGCCCCAGGGCGGGTACGACCAGCAGCAGGGCGGCTACGACCAGTACGGCCAGCAGCAGGGCTACCAGCAGCAGCAGGGCTACGCCGACCCGAACCAGGGTTACGGCGGCTACGGCCAGCAGCAGCAGGGTTACCAGCAGCAGGGCTACGACCAGGGCGGCTACGACGGCTACGGCCAGCAGCAGGGCTACGGCCAGCAGCAGGGCTACGGCCAGCAGCAGGGCTACGGCCAGCAGCAGGGCTACGGCCAGCCCCAGGGCTACCAGCAGGGCTACGGGCAGCCGCAGCAGGGTTACGGCCAGCCCCAGGGCGGCTACGACCAGTACGGCCAGCCGCAGGGCTACGGCCAGCCGCAGCAGGGCTACGACCAGGGCGGCTACGACCAGGGCTACGACGGCCAGGGTTACGGCGGCCAGGGTGGCTGGGGCGCACCGGCGCAGCTGACCGCGATGCTGATCCTGGACGACGGGTCGAACCGCAACTACCAGCTCGCCGAGGGCACCCACGTGATCGGGCGCGGCCAGGACTCCAACTTCCGGCTGCCGGACACCGGGGTCTCCCGCCGGCACCTGGAGGTCACCTGGGACGGCCAGGTCGCGACCCTGAACGACCTGGGGTCGACCAACGGCAGCACGGTGAACAACTCGCCGGTCCAGTCCTGCCAGCTGACCGACGGCGACGTGATCCGCGTGGGTCACTCCAGCCTGGTCTTCCGGACCCAGGGCTGACCGGGTCCACCGGGACCCGTCAGACTGGGTCGGTCAGATGACGGACCGCCTGCCCGCGACGACATCGGGTGGGTGGTCCGTGCGAGTACACGAGAAGGGCGAGCGGGCCACGTGCCGGAACTGGTGCTGCAGCTGACCAGGGGTGGGTTCCTCGCCCTGCTCTGGCTGTTCGTCCTGCTCGCGCTGCAGGTGGTGCGCTCCGACCTGTACACGGCGTCCGGGCTGAAGGCCGCCGTGCCCGGTCGCGGCGGCAGCCGGGCCCCCCGAGCACGCGGTGGCGGCCGCGGCAAGACCGCCCGCCAGCTGCTGGTGACCCAGGGCCCGCTGGCCGGGAGCCGGATCACGTTGGACTCCCGGCCGATCCTGATCGGCCGGGCCGACGACTCCACGCTCAAGCTCGACGACGACTACGCCTCGACCCGCCACGCCCGCATCTCCCAGCAGGGAGACGACTGGTACGTCGAGGATCTCGGGTCGACGAACGGCACCTATCTGGAACGTAATAAGGTCACCGGGCCCACCCGGGTCCCCCTGGGGACACCGGTCCGTATCGGCAAGACGGTGATCGAGCTGCGATCGTGACGGGTTCGACAGGATGACGAACACGCCGCGACCGACCGCTCACCCGGTGCCGCGGCCGCTCGGCGGGTCCCGCGGCACGGGATCGCCCCGACGTGCCCCGACCGAAGCCGGAGCCGCCCCGTGACACTGGTGCTGCGCTACTCGGCCCGTAGTGACCGCGGCCTCGTCCGGCAGAACAACCAGGACGCCGTCTACGCGGGCCCCCGTCTGCTGGCGCTGGCCGACGGGATGGGCGGTCACGCCGCGGGCGAGGTCGCCTCGTCCCTGGTCATCTCCGCGCTGGCCCCGCTCGACGACGACGTGCCCGGCGACGACCTGCTCGCCGAGCTCCGCGACGCGACCCACGAGGGCAACGACGCGATCTCCCGGCACGTCGCCGACGCCCCCGACCTCGAAGGCATGGGGACGACGCTGACGGCGATCCTGTTCGCCGGTTCCCGGCTGGGCATGGTGCACGTCGGCGACTCCCGCTGCTACCTGCTCCGGGGCGGCGAGTTCGCCCAGATCACGAAGGACGACACGTTCGTCCAGTCGCTGATCGACGAGGGGCGGATCACCGAGGAGGAGTCGCACACCCACCCCCAGCGTTCGCTGCTGCTGCGGGCCATCACCGGTCAGGACGTCGACCCCTCGCTGTCCATCCGCGAGGCCCGCGCCGGCGACCGCTTCCTGCTGTGCTCGGACGGCCTGTCCGGTCCGGTCAGCGACGAGACGCTGCACCAGACGCTGGAGGACTACCTCGATCCCCGCGAGTGCGCCGACCGCATGATCGAGCTGGCGCTGCGCGGCGGCGGGCCGGACAACATCACCTGCATCGTCGCCGACGTCGTGGACGTCGCCTACGCCGACGACGCGCCGATCATCGGCGGCTCGGCGGGCCGCAGCCCGCGCGCCGGGGACGGCGACTACCACCGCGACGAGCGGGTCCCGCACACCTCCGCCCAGCGGGCCGCGGCCACCACCCTGCCCCGCACCGAGCCCGTCCGGCTGGAACCGGCCCGGCCCGAGCCCGCCGGCCGGCGGCGCGGGCTGCGCTCGGTGCTCGCCCTGCTCGGCGTGCTGGTGGTGCTGGCGGCCGGCGTGCTCGTGGCGCGCGCACTCGTCCTGCAGCAGTACTACGTGGGCGTGGCCCAGGAGCAGGTCGCGATCTACCAGGGGGTGCGCGGCAACGTGCTCGGCATCCCGCTGCAACGGGTCACCGAGCGCTCCGACATCGGCCTCGACGACCTGCCGCAGACGGTGCGGACGCAGCTCACCGGCGGGATCGTGTCCGACGACGGCGAGGCCGGCGCCCGCGGCACCCTGGACCGGCTCCGCGAGCAGATGCTGCCGCTGTGCTCGACGCTGAACCCGCCGGCCCCGCCGGTCGTCGCACCGCCCGCCGTTCCCGGTGGCCCGCCGGTGACGACCACCCCGCTGCCGACCGTGACCCCGGAGCCGGGCCGGAACTGCCGGCTCGACGGCTGATGGCCGCGGTCAACGGCCCCGACACGCCGACGACGCACTCCGGCCGGGGCATCGAGCTGCTCATGCTCGGCCTGGCCGCCGTCCTCACGACCGGCGCGCTGGTGCTGGTCGAGGCCAACCAGGAGCAGTCGCTCACCACGGACCTGCTGTTCGTCGGACTGGCCTACCTGGTGTTGTTCGCCGCCGCGCACGTCGCGGTGCGGTGGCTGGCGCCCTACGCCGACCCGCTGATCCTCCCGTCGGTGGCGCTGCTCAACGGCATCGGCCTGGTGATGATCCACCGGCTCGACCTGGCCAGGGCCGCGCGCGCCGAGCTGCTCGGCCGGGAGATCCCGAGCGGGCTGATCTCGGCGCAGATCACCTGGACCGTGGCCGGGCTGGCGTTGTTCGCCCTGGTGCTGTTCTTCCTGCGCGACCACCGGACGCTGGCCCGCTACGGCTACACGGCCGGTTTCGTCGGCCTCGTGCTGCTGGCGCTGCCCGCGGCGCTGCCGTCGTCGATCTCCGAGGTCAACGGCGCGAAGCTGTGGATCCGGATCCCCGGTGGCCCGGGCATCCAGCCCGGCGAGTTCGCGAAGATCCTGCTGATCATCTTCTTCGCCGCCTACCTGGTCCAGAAGCGCGACCTGCTGTCCACCGCGGGCCGCCGGTTCCTCGGCATGGAGCTCCCGCGGGCCCGGGACCTGGCGCCGCTGCTCGCCGCGTGGGGCCTGTCGATCGGCATCATGGTCTTCTCCCGCGACCTCGGCAGCTCGCTGCTGATCTTCGGCCTGGTGCTGGTGCTGCTCTACACCGCGACCGAGCGGATCTCCTGGATGGTCATCGGGCTCACGGCGTTCGCCGCCGGGGCCTCGGTGGCCTACCAGCTGTTCGCCCACGTCCGGGTGCGGGTGCAGATCTGGCTGGACCCGTTCGAGGACTACGAGGGCGGCGGCTTCCAGCTCGCCCAGGCCCTGTTCGGGCTCGGCACCGGCGGCGTCGGCGGCACCGGGCTCGGGGCCGGGCGGCCCGATCTCGTCCCGTTCGCCGAGTCCGACTTCATCTTCTCCTCGCTCGGCGAGGAGCTCGGCCTGATCGGCCTGGCCGCGATCCTGGTCGTCTACCTGGTCCTGATCACCCGCGGCCTGCGCTCGGCGCTCGCCGTGCGGGACTCCTACGGCAAGCTGCTCGCGACCGGTCTGGCGTTCTCGGTGGCGCTGCAGATCTTCGTGGTCATCGGCGGGGTGACCAAGCTGATCCCGCTGACCGGTCTGACCCTGCCGTTCCTGTCCTACGGTGGGTCCTCGCTGCTGGCGAACTACGCGCTGGTCGCCATCCTGCTGCGGATCTCGCACGTGGCCAGGGCGCCGTTGCCCAAGCGGCCGCCGCAGCAACGCGCGCCGATCGCCGAGGCCAGCACCGAGCTCGTCCAGCGCCCGCGCGGGGGGACCACCCCGACGCCCGCCACCCCGGAGAGGAGTGACCAGTGAACCGCCCCGTCCGCCGTGTCGCCCTCGCCGTGATGGTCATGATCGTCGCGCTGCTGGCCAACATCACCTACGTGCAGGTCGTCATGGCCGGGCAGTACCGCGACGACTCCCGCAACCAGCGGTCGCAGATCGACGAGTACTCCCGCCAGCGCGGCCAGATCACCGCGGGCGGGCAGGTACTGGCGCAGAGCGTCGACACCGACGGCCGGCTGCGGTACGCCCGCCAGTACCCGGAGGGCCCCGCCTTCGCACCGATCACCGGGTTCCTCTCCACCGTCTACGGCAAGGGTGCGCTGGAGCGCGCCTCCGACGAGGTGCTCAACGGCACCGACGACCAGCTGTTCGTCCGCCGCCTGTCGGACCTGATCACCGGCCGGGACCCGGCCGGCGGCAACGTCGTCACCACGATCGACCCGGACGTCCAGCGGGTCGCCTACGACGGCCTGCAGTCCCGCGGCTACACCGGTGCGGTCGTCGCCCTGGAGCCGCAGACCGGGGCCATCCTGGCGATGGCGTCGACGCCGTCCTACGACCCGAACCGGCTCGCCGCACCGGACGCCGAGGAGCAGCAGGCGGCCTGGAACGAGTACGACGACGCGTCGCCGAGCCCGCTCACGAACCGCGCGATCAGCGAGATCGAGCCGCCCGGGTCCACCTTCAAGCTGGTCACCACCGCCGCGGCGCTGCAGAACGGCTACACCCCGGACAGCCAGCTCACCGCGGCCCGCAACATCCAGCTCGCCGACTCCACGACGACCCTGGAGAACTACAACGGCTCCGCGTGCGGCGGCGGCGCCACCGCGTCCCTGCGCGACGCGCTCGCCCGCTCCTGCAACACCGCGTTCGCCCAGCTCGGCCAGGAGCTCGGCGCGGACAAGCTGCGCGCCCAGGCCGAGGCGTTCGGGATCGGCCGGTCGGACCTGGAGATCCCGATGACGGTGACGGCCTCGCAGGTCGGCCCGATGTCGGACACGCCGTCCGCGCAGCAGTCGGCGATCGGCCAGCGCGACGTCCGGCTGACCCCGATGCAGCTGGCGATGATCGGTGGCTCGATCGCGAACGGCGGCCAGACGATGGCCCCGCACATGATCAAGGAGATCCAGGACGCGACGCTCGACGTCGTCGACGTCACCGAGCCGGACCGGCTGGCCCGCTCGATGCCGACCGACGTCGCCGGGACGCTCACCGACCTGATGATCGGGTCCGAGGACCGGACCCAGGGCGGCGGCAAGATCACCGGCGTGCAGATCGCGTCCAAGACCGGCACCGCCGAGCACGGCACCGACCCGAAGAACACCCCGCCGCACGCCTGGTACGTGGCGTTCGCACCGGTGGAGAACCCGAGGGTCGCGGTCGCGGTGCTGGTGGAGAACGGCGGTGACCGCGGGGCCGAGGCCACCGGTGGCTCCGTCGCCGCACCCATCGGCCGGGCCGTCATCGCCGAGACCCTGCGGGACGCCCCGTGATCCCCGGCGACACGGCGGTCCCCGGCGCCACGGCGCACCCGGTACATCCGGTGCACCCGGCCCGGCGCAGGCCCCCGGCGGCACCGTGAGCGCGCTGGCGGCCGGACAGCTGATCTCCGATCGGTACCAGCTGGACCGGCGGATCGCGGTCGGCGGGATGGGCGAGGTCTGGGAGGCCTCGGACACCCGGCTCGGCCGCAGCGTCGCGGTGAAGGTCCTCAAGGCCGACCTCTCCGACGATCCCGAGTTCCTGCACCGGTTCCGGATCGAGGCCCGCACGGTCGCCTCGCTGGACCACTCCGGCATCGCCTCGGTGCACGACTACGGCGAGGACGACGGCGTCGCCGGCACCGGCACCGGCCGGACCGCCTACCTGGTGATGGAGCTGGTCCGTGGCGAGCCGCTGTCGTCCCGGATCGGGCGCGGCCCGATCCCGTCGGACGAGGCGCTGGACATCATCGAGCAGGCCGCCCGGGCGCTGCAGGCCGCGCACGAGCGCGGGTTCGTGCACCGCGACGTGAAGCCGGGAAACATCCTGCTGCGCACCGACGGTGTCGTGAAGCTGACCGACTTCGGCATCGCGAAGGCGGCCGACGCCGTCCCGGTGACCCGGTCCGGGATGGTGATGGGCACCGCGCACTACATCGCACCCGAGCAGGCGTCCGGCGAGGAGGCCGGGCCGTCCGGCGACGTGTACTCGCTCGGCATCGTCGGCTACGAGTGCCTCGCCGGGGTCCGCCCGTTCCGCGCCGAGAGCGCGGTCGCGGTGGCGATGATGCAGGTCCGCGACGAGCCGCCCCCGCTGCCGTCGGAGCTGCCGGAGCGGGTCCGCGAGCTGATCTCCGCCGTGCTCGTCAAGGAGCCGGACCAGCGCTACACCGACGGCGGCGAGTTCGCCGAGGCGGTCGCGGCCGTGCGGCGCGGGCACCGGCCACCGCCGCCCGGCATCCCGGCCCCGGTGGGCGACGCCCCCGGCTTCCGCCCGGAGGACGACCCGTCCGACGGCCCGCACCGGCACCGCACCGGCGACGGCCGTACCGGCGGCGACGGCAGTGGGCTCCCAGACGTCCCCGGGCCGGCCGATCCGCCCGTCCGCTCCCCGCGGCACGGCGTGCACACCGGCGAGGGCCCCGGCGCCCGGCCGGTGACCGGCCCCGGCACCCGTCCGGCCACCGGACCCGGTTCGCGGCCGGCCACCGGCGAGCACGGCGTCCGGCCGGGCCCACCGGGACCCGGCATGCCGCCCGCACGCCCCCTGTCCGGTCCGCTCCCGGTCCCGCCGCCCGGCGTGCTCGGCCGGCCCCCCGGACCCGACGGACGGCGCCCCGACGGCCGCCCCGGCCAGCCCCCGCCCGGTCCGCCGCCCCGGCACGGAGCGGTCGGGCGGCGTCCGTCGCGGCCGCCGCTGCGCAACCGGGCCGGCACCGACCAGCCGCACCCGTCCGGTCCGCTGGACCTCACCCCGAAGCGCTCCGGCCGGGCGAAGGCCTGGCTGGCGGTGCTGTTCGTGCTGCTGAGCATCGCGGCCGTGCTGCTCGCGGTGATGATCATCCGCGAGGTGTCGCCGGGTGGTTCCCGGATCGGATCACTGGGCACCGGCGACACCGGTACCGTTGTGGTCGCCGCCGGGCGGTCGACGGTCGATCCGCCGCGCCCCGCCCTCGTACCGCCCCGCGGATCACCGGAGACCTTCCGGTGATCCCACAGAACCGGCGGCCCGGCGCACGCGCCCGCCGTCCGGGAGTGATCACGAACGCCGACCGGCATGATGAGTACGCCTCCGACCCCGGGAACCTGAACCGATGACGACACCGCGTCTGCTCTCCGAGCGCTACGAGCTGGGCGACCCGCTCGGCTACGGCGGCATGTCCGAGGTCCACCGCGGCCTCGACACCCGGCTGGGCCGGGACGTGGCGGTGAAGGTGCTGCGTGCCGACCTGGCCAGGGACCCGCAGTTCCAGCTGCGGTTCCGGCGGGAGGCGCAGAACTCGGCGTCGCTGAACCATCCCGCGATCGTCGCCGTGTACGACACCGGCGAGGTCGAGTCCGAGTTCGGGCCGCTGCCGTACATCGTCATGGAGTTCGTCGACGGCCAGACGCTGCGCGAGATCGTCAAGACGACCGGCCCGATGACCCAGCAGCGGGTCGTCGAGGTGATGGCCGACGTCTGCGCCGCACTCGACTTCTCGCACCGGCACGGGATCATCCACCGCGACGTCAAGCCGGCCAACGTCATGATCAACGGCGTCGGCGCGGTCAAGGTGATGGACTTCGGTATCGCCCGCGCACTGGGTGAGGGCCAGAACGTCACCCAGACCGCCGCGGTGATCGGTACCGCGCAGTACCTGTCCCCGGAGCAGGCCCGCGGCGAGGCCGTGGACGCCCGGTCGGACGTCTACGCCGCAGGCTGCGTCCTGTTCGAGCTGCTCACCGGGGAACCGCCGTTCACCGGCGACACCCCGGTCGCGGTCGCCTACCAGCACGTCCGGGAGGACCCCCGGGCCCCGTCGGAGCTGAACCCCTCGGTGCCGCCCGCGCTCGACGCCGTCGTCCTCAAGGCGCTGAGCAAGAACCCGGTCAACCGCTACCAGTCCTCCGCCGAGATGCGGGCGGACCTGGTCCGGGTGCGCAACGGCGAGCCGGTGCACGCCCCGCTGGTGATGAGCGACTACGAGCGCACCCAGATGATGGCGCACGACGACGCCACCGCCGCGATGCCGACCCGCCGGATGGCCGGTCCGGCGACCGGCCGGCACGTCATGCCGCCCGAGCACGACGGGTACGACGAACCGCGGCGCGGCAACGGCAAGAAGATCGCGCTGTGGCTGATCGGCGTCGCCGTCCTCGGCCTGCTCGCCTTCGTCGGGTTCCAGGTCTTCTCGAACTCCTCACCGGCCCAGGTGTCGGTGCCGGACGTGCTCGGCCAGACCCCGGAGCAGGCCCGTCAGACGATCACCACCGCCGGGCTGCTGTTCGACCGGCAGGACCAGCCGTCGGAGGTCGGGCAGGTCGGTCAGATCGTCCGGACCGATCCCGGTGGCGGCAACCAGGTCGCCGAGAACAGCCGGGTGACGGTCTTCGTCGGTACCGGGCCCGCCGAGGTCACGGTGCCGTCGGTGGTCGGCAGCACCCCCGACGACGCCGAGCGCCAGCTCCGCGACGCGGGGCTGGCCGTCGGGAACCGCACCGAGCAGGAGACGGCGGACGCGGGCCAGGTCGGCAAGGTCATCCGGACCGACCCGGGCCCCGGCCAGCGGGTGCCCGGCAACTCCCCGGTCGCGCTGATCGTCGGCAAGGAGCAGACGACGGTCCAGGTGCCGGACGTCAGCGGCCAGAGCGCCGAGCAGGCGGCGGCGACGCTGCGCAGCGCCGGTTTCAACTCGCTCAGCACGAGCGAGGTCGACGGCGGTGGATCGGCCGGCCAGGTGGTCGGGACCGACCCGGCGGCCGGCACCCGGGTGGCCCGGGACCAGACGATCACGATCCAGGTCAGCCGGGGTACCGGATCCCAGGTCCCGAGCGTCGTCGGCCAGCGGATCAACGACGCGATCAGCACGCTGCGCGAGGCCGGGATCTCGTACACGACCCGGTCGGTCGAGGTCTCGGACTCCTCGCAGAACGGCGTCGTGCTGAACCAGAGCCCCTCCGGCGGCTCGGAGCTGTCGGACGGCCAGAGCGTCTCGCTGACCGTCGGCCGGGCCTCCGGCTCCGGTGACGACGGCGGCAGCAGCGGCGGCCCGGGCGGCAGCGACTCCACCGACGAGCCCGGAAACAGCGGGTTCCCGTTCAACTGATCAGGGAGGATGAGGGCGTGCGCGTACTCGTCGTCGACAACTACGACAGCTTCGTCTACAACCTGGTCCAGTACCTCGCCCAGCTCGGCGCCGAGCCGGTCGTCCGCCGCAACGACGAGGTCGAGCTCGACGAGCTCGACGACGTCGCCGCCGTGCTCGTCAGTCCCGGCCCCGGGACCCCGGAGCGGGCGGGGCGCAGCGTCGAGGTGATCCGGCGGGCCGCCGCGACCGAGAAGCCCCTCCTGGGCGTCTGTCTCGGCCACCAGGCCCTCGCGACCGCCTGGGGCGGGGTCGTGGAGCGGGCCCCCGAGCTGCTGCACGGGAAGACCTCCCAGGTGTTCCACGACGAGTCCGGCGTGCTCGCCGGGCTGCCGTCGCCGTTCACCGCGACCCGGTACCACTCGCTGACGATCGCCCCGGACGGTCTGCCCGCCGAGCTGGAGGTCACCGGGCGCACCGAGACCGGCCTGATCATGGCGGTGCAGCACCGGGAGCTGCCGATCGCCGGGGTGCAGTTCCACCCCGAGTCGGTGCTCACCGAGGGCGGGCACCGGATGCTGGCGAACTGGCTCCGCGCGGCCGGTGCGGCGGTGCCCGAGCCGCTCGTCGAGGAGCTGTCCGACCAGATGCGGGCCCTCGTCGCCGGCGTGTGACGCCGGTCGTTTCCGCCGTGTGACGCAACAGGGCGCGCATCCGCGCTACCGTGGTGGGTGGATCCGTCCGGGTCGCCCGCTCCCGCGATGCGCGCCCCGTCGCAGGTCCCGCCCCCGGCCGGCGCACCGGCCGGACCCCGTGTCCGCAGCGACAGCCGATGAGGTCCGACAGATGCCCAAGTCGAAGGTCCGCAAGAAGGCGGCCTACACCCCACCACCGGTGAGCCGCACCCCGCAGAAGATCGCCGGGCCGACGCATCCCGCCTACATCGCGGTGATGGTCGCCATGTGGGTCCTGGGGCTGGGCTGGCTCGTCGTGAACTATCTCGCCGGGCCGTCGATCCCGTTCATGGCCGCGCTCCAGAACGGGAACTTCATCGTCGGATTCTCACTCATCGTGATCGGCCTGCTCATGACGATGAGATGGCGCTGACCAGCTGAAACACATGAGAGTGAGTTATCCTCACTGTGGATGGAAGCTGTGGACAACCGGTGCCGAGCACGCTGGGTGATCACAATGGACGGCACTCCTGGTCCACACCGGCCGGTGCCGTCGTCGCGCTGTGGGTGCTCGCCGTCGTCGCGGTCGGGTGGCTGGTGGCACTGGTCCTGACCGGCGCCGATCCGGCCGGTCGGCTGATCGCCGGTGCGGCCGCGCTGGGGCTGGGACTGGCCGCGGCGTCGGGCACCAGGGCCCGGCCGCGGCTGGAGGCCGGGCCGGACGGGCTGACCGTCCGCCGGCTCACCTGGACCCGGCACGCGCCCTGGTCCCGGGTCGACGAGGTCCGGGTGCTGCACACCCGTCGCCTCGGGCGCAGCTCCACGCTGCTGGAGCTGGACCTGCGCGACGTCGACGGCGGCGAGCGACTGGTGATCCTGGGGCGCCCGGAGCTGGGCGCGGACCCGGACGAGGTCGCCGAGGTCCTGGCCGGGCTCCGCCCGGCACCGCGCTGACCGTGCAGGAGAAGGCCCCGCAGCGGGACCGGAGCCCGCGCGCCGTGGCGGGCACGGAGCCGCCGCCAGTCGGCGGGCGAGGGTCCGGCGCCGGCGCCGCACGGCGGGCCGGGCGCCGGACCTCAGAGCAGGGCGGCCACCCCGGCACCGATCAGCGCCAGTGCGACCAGCGCACCCCCGGCGATCACGGCGACCTGCACCTGCTGCCGGTTCCGCGACCCCGCGCCGAGGTAGACGAGCGCGGCGGTGACGGCGGCCCCGAACACGAGTCCGCCCAGGTGCCCCTGCCAGGAGATACCGGACAGGGTGAAGCTGATGACCACGTTCACCGCGATCACGCCGACCACCTGGCCGACCGGCAGCCGTAGCCGGCGCAGCAGCACGAACAGCGCGCCCATCATGCCGAACACGGCCCCGGACGCCCCGGCGGTCGGGGACACCGGGCTGCTGAGGAGCATCACCGCGGCCGAGCCGCCGAGCAGCGAGACGCCGTAGACGGCGACGAACCGGCCCCGGCCCAGCACCGTCTCGACCTCGCGGCCGATCACCCACAGGGCGAACATGTTGAACGCCAGGTGCAGCGGGCCGATGTGCAGGAAGCCGGACGTCACGATCCGCCAGTACTCGCCGTCGGCGACGGCGAGCGGCACCAGTGCACCCAGGTCGAACAGCGGGGACAGGAAGTTGCGGTTGAGGCTGCCCGCCGTGAACACGGTGAGCACGAAGATCGCCACGTTGACGACGATCAGCGCGGGCACGACCACCGGACGCCCGGCCCGGCTCGCGCCGGCCACGTTGCGCCAGCGCGGTTGCGCCCGTGCGGACTCCGCGAGGCAGTCCACGCAGTGCTGACCCACCGAGGCGGGCCGCAGGCACTCCGGGCAGGCCGGACGGTCGCAGCGGGTGCAGGCGAGTCCGGTCGGCCGGTCCGGGTGCCGGACGCAGACGCGTCCGCCACCACCCCCGGCGGGCGGCCCGCCCGCGGACGGCGGCGGCGATCCCGGCGCACCCTGCCACGACGGCGGGTACGACGCGGGCGCGCCGTACGGATGACCGGGACCGGACGGCGGCGGGTACGGCGACCCGCCGGTGCCGTCGGCTCCCGGCGTGCCGGAGGGTCCCGGGGACGCTCCGGCCGATGGGTGTTCTGGTCGTTCGGTCAGGGCGGGTTCAGCTCCGCTCGATCTCGACCTTCTCGATGACCACGTCGTTCAGCGGACGGTCCGCCTGACCGGTGGTCGTGCTCCCGATGCCGTCGACGACGGCCCGCGACTCGGCGTCCGCCACCTCACCGAAGATGGTGTGGCGCCGGTTGAGGTGCGGGGTCGGGCCCACGGTGATGAAGAACTGCGACCCGTTGGTGCCGGGGCCGGCGTTCGCCATCGCGAGCAGGTAGGGCCGGTCGAACTTGAGGTCCGGGTGGAACTCGTCGCCGAACTGGTAGCCGGGGCCACCACGACCGGTTCCGGTCGGGTCGCCGCCCTGGATCATGAAGCCGCTGATCACACGATGGAAGATCGAGCCGTCGTAGAACGGACCGGTGTCGCCACCGCTCGCGTTCGGCCCCGTGTAGTCCTTCGAGCCCTCGGCGAGGCCCACGAAGTTCGCCACCGTCTTCGGGGCGTGGTCGCCGAACAGCTCGACCCGGATGTCGCCCTCGTTCGTGTGCAGGACGGCCGTCGTCTTGGCGTTTCCTGGTTCCGTCACGGCTACCATCGTGCCAGTACGCAGCCGTATCCGTGGGAAGCAGGTCCGGAACATGAGCACCGACCGCAAGCGGGCGAAGGCCCGCAAGGACGCCGCCGAGGCCGTGCACACGCTCGCCGACGCCGGCCGGATCGCGAGCGGCGCCGCCGTCTCGTCGGTCTCCGAGGCGGTGTCCGGAGCGGTGTCCGACCTGTCCGGCACCGTCTCGCACCAGGTGGAGGACGCCAGGAAGGCCCTCGCCGCGGCCATCGACCCGGTCCCGGTGCGGACCCGGCGGGCGCCGTGGATCATCGCCGTCGTCGTGCTGACCGGGCTGGCCGCCTACGCCTGGGCCAAGCTCCTGCGCCGGGAGGGCGAGATCGACCCGGGCACCCCGGTCCCGGTCACGCCGCCGTCGAACCAGCAGCTCCACGGCAAGCCGATCGGGCAGGGCCCCGGGCAGGCCACCGCGGGCTGACGCAACCGAGGGCTCAGCCGAGCACACCGCGCAGGAACCCGGTCACGGCGGCCTCGTAGCCGTCCGGATCGGCGTTCCAGCTGGCGGTGTGCTCGGTACCGGCCGTCTCCCGGTAGGTCACCGGCCAGTCCAGGGCCGGCGCGGCCACCGCCAGGTCCCGGCTCAGCGAGACCGGGACCGCGGAGTCGGCGTCGCTGTGCAGGACGAGGGTCGGCGGCCGCACCGCGGGCGGGTTCCGGACCAGGTCGAAGCGGTCCAGGTCGATCCCGATCCGGTGCTCGGTGAACCGGGCCGCCACCCCCGCCAGGGACGGCGGCAGCGCCCGGTTGCGGGCCTGCCGGCGCAGGGTGCGGCGCCAGTCGAGCAGCGGCGCGTCCCAGACGACGGCCGCGACCCGGTCCGCCGTCGCGGCGCGGTCGAGGAAGGCCCCGCCGAGCGCCGCGCCCATCGACCAGCCGACCAGCACCAATCGCCGGGCGCCGCGGTCGATCGCCCAGGCCGCTGCGGCGGCCACGTCCCGCCACTCGTGGTCCCCCAGATGGGAACGGCCGTCCGGCGGGTCCGGCGCGTCTCCGTCGCCCCGGTAGCTCAGCACGACCGACGTCAGACCGGCGGCGTGCAGCGCGGGCAGCATCCGCAGCGCCTCCCGCCGGGCACCACCCCGGCCGTGGACGCACAGCGCCCAGGTCGACCCGTCCGCCCCGGCCGGGGGATCGACCAGCCAGGCCGGGGCCGGCCCCAGCTCGGTGGGGATCCCGACCGTCCGGAAACGCAGGCCCCGGGCCGCCGGATCGGGATCGAACGGCCCGGCGTCGAGCACGGCGGGGCCGAGGGCCGGGACGGGTCCGGGCCGCAGTTCGCGGACCACCCGGCGGCGGCGCCGTTCCAGGACCGGTCCGACGACGCTCAGCCCGGCCGCGGTCCGCACCCCCCAGACGCCCGGCTGGACGGCGGCACGGGTCGCCGCCAGCTCGACGGTCCCGTCCCCGACGGCGAGCACGCGCTCGGGGAGGTTCCCGGCCGGCACCGGGTGCAGCAGCACGGTCGAGTAGTGCCAGCAGACCATCACGGCTCCGCCGGCGCTCCCGGCCGCACCGGCCAGGACACCGGCGGTCGCGTAGCCGGCGACGAGCCGGGCGGACGGGGACATCGCGACGGGCACGGGCCCATCCTGCTCCCCCGGCCGACGCCCGACGCGAACGACACGATCATGAACGGTCCGTCACCGCAGCATCGCCGGTCATGCACGTCGAGCGAAGGTTGCCACTCGTTCGGGTGAAACCCTTATCAAGATCACTTCGTAGCGCAACCGTCCGTGCGCGGTTTCGTTGTGCCGTCCGAGGGACGACGTGGATCGCACGCCGTCCCTCACGCTCCCCGAATACCCCCCATCAGTTGGAAAGGACGCGCGAATGAACTCGCTCGCCCGCAACGCGCTCCGGCTCTCCCTGGCCGGCGCGGGAATCGCCGTGCTGGGTGCCGGTGCCGTCGGCCAGGCGTCGGCCGCCGAACTGCCGGAGCTCGACGACACCCTCGACACCTCGTCGGTCACCGACACGCAGGACGCCGTGGACACCGACGACCTCCAGATCGGCTCGTTCAGCCAGATCGAGGCCCCCGAGGTCGCCTCCTCCGAGCTGCCGGAGTTCTCCTCCGACTCGCTCGCCGACCTGCTGCCGACCGACGACGCGGCCACGGACGACGTGCTGCCCGGCGGCGACCACCAGGCGGCCGACGACTCCGGCGACTCGGACGACTCGGACGACTCCGACGAGGACCGCTCCGGCTCCTCCTCCGACGAGGGCTCCTCCACGCTCGACGGGCTCCCCACCGACGAGCTGTCCACCGACTCGCTCTCCGCGGACGCGCTGCCGCTGGACTCGGCCACCGAGGCCCTGCCCGTCCTGGACATCCCGGAGGTCATGTACCTCGAGGCACCCGGCGTCAGCCTCTGACCGTCGGCGTCTCGAACGTCGGTCGCCGGGCTCCCCGACCGGCACCCCAACGGCCGCCCGTCCCGATCCGCCCGTCCGCACCGGGCGCGGTCCGGGGCGGGCGGCCGTCCCCGTCCCGGGGTCAGTACCGGCCGTGGCGCCAGGTGGGCGGCGGTGCCGGGGCCACCGGCGCGCGCACGATCAGCTCGTACCGGGCGAAGCCGCCGCCGTCGTCCTGGACCCGGTGGGTGAACCGGAAGCCGGCCCGCCGCGCCACCCCGATCGACGCCGTGTTGGCCGGGTCCACGTCGATCGAGATCAGCTGCACGTCGCCCCGTTCCCCCAGGTAGCGCGACGCCAGCCGGACGGCGCGGGTCGCGAGACCGCGTCGCCGGAACGCCGGGTAGATCCCGTAGGCCAGGGCGGCCCGGCGGCCGGCGTGGTCGAGATCGACGTCGATGGTGCCGGCGAGCACCGCCCCGTCCTCGACGCGGATGCCGAAGCTGAGCTTCGGGCCGCCGTCGGCCCAGCGCTCGATCGCCCGGCGCACGTGCGCGCGGACGGTGGCGAGCGTGCCCGGTCCACCGTTCAGCCAGCGCACCAGCTCGGCGTCCTCCCCGGCGAGGTGCGGTTCCACGTCGTCCCACCCGAGCGGGCTGAGAACGACCACGCCGTCCACCAGCGTGTGGGAGGGCCTGGGCACGACGTCCATCCTGCCGCACCCGTCGCCGTACGTGACCGGGCCCTGCCCCAGGATGATTCGGCTGCGGGATCAGCCCGCGGCGGAGTCCCCGACGCGGTACCGGATCAGCAGGGTGTCGTCGCCGGTGACCACGCTGAGCAGCTCGAGCCGGGCCGGGTCCATGCCCGCGCCACGGGCGATCCGGCCGGCTCCGCCGGACACCAGGAACGGCGCCACGGTCAGGCGCAGCTCGTCGACCAGCCCGGCCTCGGCGAGGCTGCCGAACAGCGCCGGGCCACCCATACAGTTGACCCGGCGCAGTCCCCGCCGCTGCAGCTCCGCGACCGCGGCACCGAGGTCCACCGCACCGTCGCCGGTCAGGACGACGTCGGCACCCGCGTCGGACCACCGGTCGCGCAGCCCGGCGGAGACGGACTCGCAGGTGAACACGATCGTCGGGACGAGGGTGTCGGTCAGCACCGGCGCCGACGGGTCCAGGGACCTCCCCGACGAGGTCACGACCGCGGTCACCGGGACCCCGGCGAGCCCGAACCGGCGGCGGCGGTCGTCCATCCGGTCGTTGTGCTTGACGCCGGTGAAGCCCTCGGAGGTGGCGGTCCCGGCCGCGACCAGCACGACGTCGGCGAGATCGGTCCCCAGGTCCAGCACCACCCGGTCCGGCGGGGTGGACAGGCCGGCCGAGCCGCCCTCGACCTCGACCGCCCCGTCCGCGCTGGACACGAAGTTGACCGCGACCCGGACACCGGTGCCGTCCGGGTAGGCGTAGAGCCGCTCCAGGTCCTCGGTCGTGAGCGGGCCGGCGTCGCCCGCCGGGAAGATCTGCTGGATTCCGGTCACGCCAGCAGTCTCACCGCCCGCGACGGCATCCGCTCGCCGCGCACGGTCGCGACCATCTCGCAGGTCTCCCGGGTGGCCCGTGCCTGGTGCGCCCGCACCATCGCCACGCCCCGGTCCGCGGCGAGCGCGGTCGCGGCGAGCGTGCCGGTCAGGCGTTCCTCCAGCGGGACGCCGAGCGACTCCCCGACCACGGTCTTGTTCGACATCGCCAGCAGCACCGGCCAGCCGGTCGCGACCATCTCGTCGATCCCCCGCAATACCTGGAGGCTGTGCAGGGTGTTCTTCGAGAAGTCGATCGCCGGGTCGATCAGGATCCCCGCGGCCGGGACCCCGGCGGCCACCGCCTTCTCGGCCAGCGCCACGGTCTGGGTGATCACGGTGGCGAGGACGTCGGCGTACCGCGGCCGGTGCGGTTCGGTGCGCGGGGTGACGTGGTCGGTGTGGGCGCTGACGTACCCGGCGCCGTACCGGGCCGCGACGTCGAGGATCGCCGGGTCCGCGGCCGCCCAGTTGTCGTTGACCAGATCGGCACCGGCCGCGCACACGGCCTCGGCCGGGCCCGCCCGGAACGTGTCGACGGAGATGACGACGTCCGGGAACTCCCGGCGCGCCCACTCCACCGTCGGGACGATCCGGTCGATCTCGTCCTGCTCGGTCACCTCGGTGCCCGGGCTGGCGGGGACCCCGCCGATGTCGATGACGTCGGCACCCTCCCGGACGACGGCCGCGATCCGGTCCCGCGCGGCCTGCTCGGCGAACGTGACCCCGTGGTCGTAGAACGAGTCGGGGGTCCGGTTGACGATCGCCATGACCATCGCCCGGTCACGGTTCCAGGTGCGTCCGCGGAACGTCAGGCTCGGCACTCGTCCTCCTCGTGGCACGACACCGGCTCGCCCGGCTCACCCCCATCCTCACCGCTCGCCGGCCGCCGGGCCCGGGCACCCCACGATCGACGTGCACGATGACGCCGGTGCGGGGGCGTTACCGTGCGGGTCGCCGACGGTCACCCGTCGAGCAGCTCCACGTACCCACCGGTCCCGTCGACCCGGATCCGCTGCCCGTCGGCGATCAGCCGGGTCGCCCCCGGCACCCCGACGACGGCGGGCAGCCCGTACTCCCGCGCCACCACCGCGCCGTGGGTCATGAGCCCGCCCACCTCGGTCACCAGGCCGGCGACCGCGACGAACGCCGGTGACCAGCTGGGATCGGTGAACGCCGTGACCAGGACGTCACCCGGCCCCAGATCGGCACCGGACAGGTCCCGCAGGACGCGGGCCCGCCCCTCGACGACACCGCCGGAGACCGCCAGCCCGGCCAGCGCCCCGTCCGGCAGGTCCGTCCGCCGGTAGGTGCCGTTCGCCGTCTCCCCGTCGGAGGTCACGACCCGCGGCGGGGTCAGCGTCCGGTTGCGGTCCAGCTCCGCCCGGCGTTCGCGCAGGAGCCGGGCGTCGGCGCGGCCGGTCCGGACGACCTCGCGCAGCTCGTCGAACCGGAGCAGGACGGCGTCGCCCCGGTCGGCGAGCACCCCGTCGGCGACCAGGCGGCCGGCCTCGGCCATGATCGCCCGCCGGTACAGGAGATACCGGCTGACCAGGCCGTACTTCGGGTACTCGCGGTACCCGATGAAGGTGCGCAGCCGGTCGATCATCGTCGCGGTCTCCCGGGCCTTCCGCTCACCGCCGGGCAGCGCGCGCAACCGTTCCAGCAGGTCCTTCGCGGTGGCCGACGCCTGCTGCGCACCGTGGGCGAAGCGCCGCCGCCCCGCGCCCGGCTCGGCGTGGTCGATGTGGCCGAGCAGCACCGGCAGCAGTGCCGCGGGATCCTCGCCCCAGCGCGGCCGGCCGAGGTCGATCTCCCCGACGCAGCGCATGCCGTAGACCTCGAGGAAGGACCGGAGCACCGCGGCGGGGACGGCGGGCAGCCGGTCCAGGACGTCGTCCCCGCCCGCCCGCAGGACGGCGACGGCGTCGGCGTGCGGGCGGATCGCGTCGGCCACGTCCAGCAGCGCGAGCCCCATCTCGGAGGTGACGTTGCCCGGCGCGGACAGGGTGAGCGTGCCGGCCGCGTCCGGCACGCCCAGCCAGGCGTGCAGGTGCTCGTCGAGCCAGTGCGCGGCGTCCATCGCCGTGGTGAACACCTGGTGGCTGCGCGGGTCGAGCAGCAGCCGGCGCAGCTCGGCGACGTCGGCGGTCACGGCGTCGAACACGTCCGTCCCCCGGCGGCCCTCCAGGTCCCGTGCGGCGGCCGCGACCGAGGCCCGGTTGTCCGCGACCAGCTCGGCGACGAGACCCGGATCGGCGTCGATGGGCTCCCGCGGCGCGACCGCGGGCGGGCCGGTCCCCTCCTCCGCCGGGCCGGGTCCGACCCGGTCTCCGACCGTGCGCAGTGCGTCCCCCACCAGCGGATCCGTCCGGTCCCAGCCCTGCAGGAACGGGTCCCGCGCCGCAGGCGAGGCCAGGATTCGCGTCACATCGACATAGAGCCGCCCGCCGATCTCGGTCATCGGCCGTGGTGTGGTCAGCTGCCACACGGACAGCCCGAGCGGCGTCATCGCGTCGGTCATCATCTGCTGGTGCCCGACCGAGAGGTGGACACGGGTGCGGCCGTCCGGACTCCGCGGGACGGGGAACAGCGTGGTGACCGGCCGGCTCTGGACGATCCGGAACGCGTCGCCGGACAGGCACCACTCGACGTCCTGCGGGCACCCGGCACGTGCCTCGATCGACCGTCCCAGCTCGGCGAGCCGGACGACCTGCGCGGTCGTGAGCACCGGCCGCCGCTGCTCCTCCGGTGCGACGGGCCGGACCCGGGTCCCGCCACCGGCCGCCGGACGGACCGCCGAGGTCTTGACGGCGACCGCCCGGTCGACGACCACGCCGTCGCGCACGGTGAACCGGTCCGCGGCCGCCCGGCCGGAGACCAGCGCCTCGCCCAGCCCCGGGACCGCCTCGACCACGCACACCCGCCGGTCCGACGTCAGCGGGTCGGCCGTGAACAGGACGCCGGACGCGTCCGCCGCCACCATCCGCTGCACGACCACCGCCATCTGCACCGACCGGTGGTCGACGCCGTGGCTCGACCGGTAGGCGACGGCACGGTCGGTGAACAGCGACGCCCAGCATGCCCGGACGTGCGCCACCACCTCGGACGCCCGGACGTGCAGGTAGGTGTCCTGCTGCCCGGCGAACGACGCCTCCGGGAGGTCCTCGGCGGTGGCGCTGGACCGGACGGCGTACGTGGCGTCACGGTCCAGGGCCCGGGCCAGCGCGTCCACGACGTCGTCCGGGACGGCGAGCCCGGCGACCAGCTCCCGGACGGCGGCGCTCCCCCCGTCCGTCCCCAGCCGCGCGATCCGGTCCGCCAGCTCCGGAGCACCCGCCACGGCCCGGCGGAACACCCCGGTCGGTACGCACACCCCGGGCGGCACGTCGACGCCCGGGATCCGGGACAGCTCGCCGAGGTTGACGGCCTTCCCACCCACCTCGGCGAACCGGCTCCGGTCGACGTCCTGCAGATTCAGTACGGGCAACTCGCCCTCCACTCCCCCTGGATCGCCGCAGGTCACGGCGTCCGGCAGGGAATGGTGCGGGACGGGGTGGGGCTTGCCGCAAGCCCCACCACCGGCTATAGCTTGAGAGTGGGAGGGGCGTGTCAGGCCAGGTGCCGCCCGCTGATCGCCCGGGCGATCACGAGCTGCTGGATCTGCTCGGTGCCCTCGAAGATGTCGTAGATCTTCGCGTCCCGGTGCATCCGCTCCACCGGGTGCTCGCGGGAGTACCCGGCGCCGCCGAGCACCTGGATCGCCCGCTCGGTCGCCCACACCGCGACCCGGCCCGCCTTGAGCTTGGACATCGAGCCCTCGCCCGCGGTGAACGGGACGCCGTTGCGCCCCATCCAGGCCGCCCGGTGCACGAGCAGCCGGGCCGCGTCGATCTCGGTCCTCATGTCCGCGAGGGTGAACGAGATCGACTGGTTGTCGATGATCGGGCGGCCGAACGCGACCCGGTCCTTCGCGTACTCCAGCGCGTACTCGTACGCCGCGCGGGCGATGCCGATCGCCTGGGCGCCGACGGTCGGTCGGGACATCTCGAAGGTCTGCATCGCCGCCGAGCCCTTCGAGCCCGTACCGGAACGGGCCCGGGCCAGTCGCTCGTCGAGCTTCTCCTTGCCGCCGAGCAGGCAGGATCCGGGCAGCTTCACGTCGTCGAGGAAGACGTCGGCGGTGTGCGACGCCCGCAGGCCCATCTTCTTGATCTTGCGGGTGGACTCCAGCCCGGGCGTCCCCGGCGGGACGACGAACGCGGCCTGGCCCTTGCCGCCCAGCTCCGGGTCCACGACGGCCTGCACCACGTGGATGTTCGCGATGCCGCCGTTGGTGGCCCAGGCCTTCTGCCCGGTCAGCGTCCACTCGTCGCGCGCGGCGTCGTACACGGCGCGGGTGCGCATCGCCGAGACGTCGGACCCCGCCTCGGGCTCCGACGAGCAGAACGCGCCGACCTTCGGGTCCGTCGCGTCGCCGTAGCACTGGGGGATGAACTCGATCATCTGCTCCGGGGTGCCGGAGGAGAAGATGCCGGCGACGGCGAGCGTGGTCCCGAAGATCGCCATGCCGATGCCGCCGTCGCCCCAGAAGAGCTCCTCGTTGACCAGCGGCATCGACAGGCCGGTCTCGTCACCCCAGAACGAGGCGAGCGTCTCGAAGTTGTACAGCTCGATCTTCGCGGCCTCCTGCAGGATCGGCCACGGGGTCTCCTCGCGCTCGTCCCACTCGGCGGCGGCCGGGCGCACCACGTCGGCCGCGAACCCGTGCACCCATTCCTGCAGCTCACGGTGCTCGTCGGACAGTTCGAAGGACGTCATGCCGGTCTCCTTCTCGTCAGGCCGACGGGATCTGGAACATCTTCTGCAGGGCGGTCGCGAACCCGACGTCGCCGGAGACCTTGAGCTTGCGCGTCATGAACAGGGTCACCGGGTTCGCGTTGTTGGTGACGATCTTGAGGAACTCCGTACCCGGCATGGTCAGCGCGGTCCGCGGGTCCTCGTCGGTGCCCGTGGTGACGGTGCAGACGCCGTCCTGCAGGACCGTCTGGAAGCTGTCCGTGCCCGCGCCGTCGACGATGTGCCAGTGCACGACCTGCCGGTTCCCGCTCGCACCCTTGGACGAGTAGAACTCGCTCATCCGGCCGAAGATCGCGTCCAGGATCGGCCGGCGGACGTCGGACGCCATCACGGTCGCCAGCTGCTGCTTCGACGCCCCCTTCACCAGGCGGGCGAACAACGACGGATCGACGCCTGCCGGGTCACCGTCGCGCAGCGCGGCGCCGAGGGTGCCGATCAGCTGCTCGTCGGACAGGGACTTCGGGTCGACGCTGCGGCCCAGCTCGTTGATGTCGACGATCTCGGCCATGAGCCACCTCGCTGTGGTCCTGCTCGTTTTCCCGGTACTCGCAGTACCGGATCGGTCGGGCGTTACTTTACGCAGCAGTAGGTAAGCTGTCGAGATGAGCCCCGTCCGCCGCCGGCTGCCCCCGGAGCAACGTGCCGAGCAGGTGCTCGACGCCGCGGTCCGGGTCTTCTCCCGCGCCGGGTTCCACGACGCGTCGATGGACGCCGTGGCCGAGGCGGCCGGGGTGTCGAAGCCGATGGTCTACACGCACGGCGGCGGCTCCAAGGACGAGCTGCTCCGCCGCTGCATCCGGCGCGAGGCCGACCGGTTGCTGCGCTCGGTGTCCGGGGCCGCGGCGGACGTCCCGGCCGGTACCGACGGTGCCGAGGACCGGTTGCGACGCGGCCTGCGCGCGTTCTTCGCGACCCTGACCACCCATCGCGACGGCTGGTCGGTGCTCTACCGGCAGGCCCGCACCGGCACGGTCGCCGACGAGGTGCAGGACGCGCGCGCCCGCATCGTCGACCGGGTCGCCGAGCTGCTGACCGCCGAGTTCGGTGCCCCCGGTGCCCCCGGTGCCCGCTCGGTCACCGCGCCGGTGGCCGCTGCGCTGGTCGGCGCGGCCGAGGGACTCGCCGACTGGTCGGCATCCGGCGGGACGCAGGACCCCGACGAGCTCGCCGCGATGGCACTCGCCCTGCTCTGGCCGGGCCTCGACCGGCTGCGGTCGGCCGGCTGAGCAGGAGCGCTCAGCCGAGGTCGATGCCGCCGGTCCGGGTGCGCTTGAGCTCGAAGAACCGCGGGTTGCGGGCGAGCAGGACGGCGCCGTCGAACGCGTCGAGCGCCTCCTGCCCGCGCGGGACGGCGCCGAGCACCGGCCCGAAGAACGCGGTGCCGTCGACGTGCAGGACGGGGGTGCCGACATCGTCGCCGACCGGGTCCTGACCTGCCGCGTGCTCGGCCCGGACCTCGTCGTCGTGGGCCGGGTCGTCGGCGAACGCGTGCAGTTCGGGGGCACCGACGTCGTCCAGCGCGGCGCGCAGTGCCGGATCCCGCGGCCGGACCCGTTCCTGGTGGTAGCGGTCGCCGAAGGCCCGCACGAACTCCCGCACCCCGGGCTCGCCCCGGGACCGGCGCAGCGCGGTGCCCACCCGGACCGGACGCCAGGCGCTCTCCTCGCCGCGCTCACCCTCCGGCCGGTGGTCCGCACGGCCCTCGTTCAGCACGGCCAGGCTCATCAGCCGGACCCGCAGGTCCAGGTCCCGGGCCGGCTGCACCTGCTCGGTCAGCCAGCGGAACGCGATCCAGGCGAACGGGCAGACCGGGTCCACGAACAGGTCCACCTGCGGCACGGTCGTCATCCCTCGGTGGCGGGCCGGGCCACCAGCCGCCGGGAGCGGTCGGGCAGGCGGTCGACGATCCGCCCGATCCGCTCGGTCGTCCCCTGCAGCGGGGCGAGCGCGTCGGCGAGGACCCCGATCTGCCGGTCGAGGGCGTCGATCCGGGCGGCGACCGCCCGCAGGTCGGGGGCGACGTTGGTGAGCTGGTCCGCGGCCTGGGCGAGGTTCGCGTCCAGCGCCGCGAGCCGGGGCGCGGTGCTGCCGTCCTCGGTCGCGGGGTCGGTGACGGCGGCCGCGAGCCGGTGCACCGCGCCGTCCGTGCGGACCGCGGCGACCAGCACGGACAGGTCCTCGCGCAGGTCGGCGAGCTGCCGCAGCGGTTCGACGGCGCCGGCGAGCGTCGTGAGGTCCGTGCGGCTGCCGGCCAGTTCGGTCAGCGGGCCGACGGCCTCGGCCAGCCGGGTCAGCTCCGTCCGGGCCGACGCGAGCTCCCGCACGACGGGTACGGCCCCGGCCAGCTCACCGAGGTGCTCGCCGGCCGTGGCGAGATCCCGCAGGGCGCCGACCGCGCCGGCCAGTGCGTGCAGGTCCTCCCGCACCAGTGCGAGCTCGTGCAGGTCACCCCGGACGGCGGCCAGCTCGTGCAGATCCTCGCGGACCCGGGCCAGCTCGTGCAGATCCCCGCGCACCTGGGCCAGCTCGTGCAGATCCCCGCGGACCCCGGCCAGATGGTGCAGATCCTCGCTCACACCCGCCAGTACGTGCAGGTCCTCGCGGACCTGGGCCAGCTCGTGCAGGTCGCCCCGGACCGCGGCCAGCTCGTGCAGGTCGGCCCGGGCCCCGGCCAGCTCGCGCAGCGGTTCGACCGCACCGGCCAGCGTCCCGAGGTCCCGGCGGGCCGCGGCGAGCTCCGCCAGCGACCCGGCGGCCCCGGCCAGCTCCACCACCGCGGCGGTGAGCCGGTCGATCCGTTCGACGGTCCCGGGGTCGTCCCACAGCGCGACGACCCGGCCGAGCACGTCGTCGAGCACCGGGGCGAGTCCGCGCAGGGTCGCGTCGACCCCGGCGATCCGGCCCGGCAGCGCGGCCAGCTCGGCCGCGACGCCCGGTGCCGACTCCACCGCGCGCGGCGCGTCGGCGATCCATCCCGGCAGCCGGCGCCCGATCTGCACGGCCGCGCCGACCGTCCCGACGGCGGCACCGATCAGCGTCCCGGTCACCCCCGCCGGCGACCAGGGGGACGGGACGGGCGGCTGGGCCATCGGTTCCTCCGGGGCAGGTCGGGCGGGACGGTCAGCTTCGCAGATCGGATCCGCCCGGGCCGCTCAGTAGGAGGTCTCGTCGGTGCGCGCGGCGACCGGGCCGCCGGCGTCGCGGGCCATCGCATCGTCCAGGATCGTCGCGCTGCCGCTGGTGCCGAACCGGGTCACGCCCGCGGCGTGGTGGGCGAGCACGGTGTCGAGGTCCCGGACCCCGCCGGAGGCCTTGACCTGCACCGGCGGGTGCACGGTGCCCCGCATCAGTGCGATGTGCCCGGGCGTCGCCCCGCCTCCGGCGAACCCGGTCGAGGTCTTCACGAACGCCGCGCCGGCCCGCTCGGCGGCCAGGCACCCGGCGACGATCTCGTCGTCGGACAGCAGCGCCGTCTCCAGGATGACCTTGACGACCTTCCCCCCGGCCGCCTCGACGACGGCCCGGACGTCGGCCTCGACGTCGTCGGTCAGACCGCTGCGCAGCCGCCCGATGTTGAGCACCATGTCCAGCTCGGCCGCGCCGTCGGCGAGCGCCTGCCCGGACTCGGCGACCTTGGCCTGCGTGCTGGTCGTGCCGTGCGGGAACCCGATCACGGTCCCGACCGCGACGCCGGTCCCCCGCAGCCGGGCGACCGCGTGCGCGACATCGCTCGGGCGCACGCAGACGCTGAAGACGCGGTACCGGGCGGCGACGTCCAGCTGCTCGTCCACCTCGGCCCTGGTCAGTTCCGGGCGCAGGATCGCGTGGTCGATCATCGCGGCGATCTCGGCGGCGGTGGTCACGACGGGCTCCTCTGCGGCGGGTACGGGGACGCCGAGGCTACGCGGCGTGAGCCGTCACCGAATGCGGTGACCGCCGGACACTGCAATGCTGATCGTCCGATCGAGCAGGAATGACCCGGAGGGACGGCGATGGCGGACGACGAGAGGTCCCAGCCGGTACCCGAACCCGCGGAGACCCTCCGCAGCGATCCGGGTGGGCCCGCCCTGCGTTTCGAGCGGACCCGGCACCCGTCGGGGGCCATCGTGCTGCACGCGATCGGCGCGATCGACGACGAGACCTCCGCTGACCTGTGGATCGAGCTGGGGATCTGGTCCGAGGAGAGTTCCGACCTGATCCTCGACCTCTCTCGCGTCGGTTTCCTCGGGACGGCGGGTCTGACGTCGTTGATGGAGGCCCGGGACGTGATCGGGGCCGAGGGCAAGCGACTGCGCGTCGCGTGCGGCGACAGCCGACCGGCCCGCCGGGCGCTGCAGGTCACCGGCGCGATGGAGCTCGTCGAGGTCGTGGACCGGGTCCCCGGGGAACCGTCCTCGTCGCGGGACGTGCTGTTCGGGGTGCCCGCACCGGGCGTCCGGCTGGACGGGTCCCGCCGCACCGACGAGGACTGACTCAGCCGCCCACCGGTACCGAGCTCGGCCGGGTCGCCTCCGGGCCGGCCACCCCGCCCAGCGCCCCGGCGAGGAGTTCGCGGGCCCTGGCCAGGTGCTCGTCCAGCAGCTGCGCGGCGCCGTCGCCGTCACCGGCCTCGACGAGTTCCACGATCCGCTCGTGCTCGGCGACGACGAGTTCCGGGCTGAGCAGCTGCCTCCCCTGCACCTGGGCCATGCAGAGCGTCACCTCCGACGCCAGCGACCGGTACATCCGGCTGGTGCGGACGGTGCCGGCGGCGTCGACCAGCGCGGTGTGGAACCGCATGTCCGGGTCGACGATGTCGAAGCTGGAGCCGTCCCAGCGGCGGCGGATCTCGGCATTCGCGGCGCGGGCCGCCTCGGGGACCGGGGTGCCGGAGCGCGCCAGCCGGCGCAGGACCTCGGCCTCCAGGAACGCGCGGGACAGGTAGATGTCGCGGACGTCGTCCGGGCCGAGCCGGACCACCCGGGCCGTCTTGTGCGTGGTGCGCTCCAGCAGCGACTCGGCGACCAGGCGCTCGATCGCCGCCTTCGCCGTGGCGCGCGCGACCTCGTACCGCCCGGCGACCTCGGCCTCGGTCAGCGCGGCGCCGGGGCCGAGCTCTCCGGTCAGCACGCTGCGCCGCAGATCCTCGGCGATCGCGTCGACGACCGACTGCACCGTCACCCCCACCACCACGGGACGGACCCTACCCGTACCGGCCCACTTGTCGACCCAGACGACTTGCTGAACAATGTCCGGCACCGCTCGACGAGGAGGCACCGGTGCCCCACCACGCACTGCTCGGCGCCCTGCACGACTGCGTGTCCGACCCCGGCCAGGTCCGGGCCGGGGATCTCGCCCGGCACGCCGTGGCCCCGGACGCGTCGCACTTCCACCTGGTCCCGCAGGCCGTCGTCGCACCGGGTGGTGCGTCGGAGGTCGGCCGGCTGCTGGCGCTCGCCCGGCGCAGCGGCGTGCCGCTCACGTTCCGGTCCGGCGGGACCAGCCTGTCCGGCCAGGGGGTCACCGACCAGCTGCTCGTCGACACCCGACGGCACTTCCGCGAGATCGAGATCCTCGACGACGGCCTGCGGGTACGGGTGCAGCCGGGCGTCACCGTCCGCGGTCTCAACGCCCGGCTGGCCCGGTACGGGCGGCGGTTCGGCCCGGACCCGGCGAGCGAGGCGGCCTGCACCGTCGGCGGAGTCCTGGCGAACAACGCGAGCGGCATGGCCTGCGGGACGGTCGAGAACAGCTACCGGACGCTGGAGTCGGTCGTCGCGGTGCTGCCGTCCGGCACGGTGCTCGACACCGCCGACACCGACGCCGACGAGCGGCTGCGCCTGCTCGAACCTGAGCTGTACGCGGGGCTGCTCGGCCTGCGCGAGCGGGTCCTCGCCGATCCGGCGTCGGTCGCGACGATCGAGCGGCAGTTCGCCATGAAGAACACCATGGGCTACGGGCTCAACGCCCTCCTCGACCACGACACCCCGGCCGCGATCCTCACCCACCTGCTGGTCGGCAGCGAGGGGACGCTGGCGTTCGTCGCGTCGGCGACCTTCCGCACGGTCCCGCTGCGCACCCGGATCTCCTCGGCGCTGCTCGTGTTCGACGACCTGTTCGCCGCCAGCGCGGCGCTGCCGGAGCTGGTGGCCACCGGCGCGGCGACGCTCGAGCTGATGGACGCGACGTCGTTGCGGGTCGGCCAGTCCTTCGCCGACTGCCCGCCCGAGGTCGCCCGGATCGCGGTCCGGGAGCAGGCGGCGCTGCTGGTGGAGTACCAGGCGCTGGCCGACGACGAGCTGAACGAGCAGGTCGCGGCGGCCGAGCGGACCCTCGCCGGTCTCGCCACCGCCGAACCGGCCCGGCTGAGCACCGATCCCGCGGTGCGCGCGCCGCTGTGGAAGCTGCGCAAGGGGCTGTACTCCTCGGTCGCCGGGGCGCGGCCGCAGGGCAGCACGGCGTTGCTGGAGGACGTCGTCGTCCCGGTCCCGGCGCTGGCCGGGACCTGTCGCGAGCTGGCGGTGCTGTTCGACCGCTACGCCTACCGCGACAGCGTCGTGTTCGGGCACGCGAAGGACGGCAACATCCACTTCATGCTGACCGACCGGTTCGAGACCGACGAGCAGCTCGGCCGGTACCGGGACTTCACCGAGGACATGGTCGATCTCGTCCTGGGCCACGGCGGGTCGCTGAAGGCGGAGCACGGGACCGGCCGGGTGATGGCGCCGTACGTCCGCCGCCAGTACGGCGACGAGCTGTACGACGTCATGCGCGAGGTCAAGCGGCTGTTCGACCCGCTCGGGGTGCTCAACCCGGGGGTCGTGCTCAGCGACGACCCGAACCTGCACCTGGAGCACATCAAGCTGTCCCCGGTCGTCGAGCCGGAGGTCGACCGGTGCACGTCCTGCGGGTTCTGCGAGCCGGTCTGCCCGAGCCGGGACCTCACCCTGACGCCACGGCAGCGGATCTCGGCCCGGCGCGCGATCCGCTCGGCCGAGCTGGCCGGGGACACCGGCCTCGCCGAGCGGCTGACCGCCGAGCAGGACTACGAGTCGGTGCAGACCTGCGCCGTCGACGGCATGTGCCAGACCGCCTGCCCGGTCCTGATCAACACCGGTGACCTGGTGAGGACGCTGCGCCGCGCGGACCGGTCCCGGGCCGACGCCACGGCCTGGACGTCCGCGGCCCGGCACTGGTCCACCGCCACCCGGGGCGGTTCCGCCGCGCTCAGCGCGCTGGCGAAGGCCCCCGGTCCGGCCCGCTCCGGGGTGACGGCGGCCAACCGCGCGGCCCGGCGGGTGGCCGGGTCCGACCGGGTCCCGCTCTGGTCCGGTGAGCTGCCCGGCGGCGGCCCGCGCCGGCAACGCCCGCGCCCGGACGCCGCGCCCGCCGCGGTGTACCTCCCGGCCTGCGTCAACACCCTGTTCGGCCCGGCCGGCGACGGCCCGGGGGTGCAGGCGAGCGTGGAGTCGCTGTGCGCCGCGGCCGGGATCACGCTGCTCGTCCCGTCCGGGATCGATGCGCTGTGCTGCGGAACGCCGTGGTCGTCCAAGGGGGTGCCCGGCGGCTACGACGCGATGCGGGACCGGGTCGTCCCGGCGGTGCTGGCCGCCACCCGGGACGGCGAGCTGCCGGTCCTGAGCGACGCGTCGTCGTGCACCGAGGGTTTCCACACGATGCTCGGCGAGCGGGGCGTGCGGGTGGTGGACGCGATGCGGTTTGTCGTCGACGAGGTGCTGCCCCGGCTCGGCGAGCATCCGACGGTGCCGTCGGTGTCGGTGCACCCGACCTGCTCGTCGGCCCGGCTGCAGCTCGACCCGGCCCTGCTCGCGCTGGCCGCCGAGGTGACCGGAGACGGCGGTGACGTGCACGTCCCCGACGCCTGGGGCTGCTGTGCCTTCGCCGGGGACCGCGGGATGCTGCACCCGGAACTGACCGCGTCGGCGACCGCGGACGAGGCCGCCGAGGTGTGCGAACGGGGGTCCGCGGCGCACGTGTCCTGCAACCGGACCTGTGAGCTGGGGATGACCCGCGCGACCGGGGAGCCCTACGAGCACGTCCTGGAGCTACTGGCCCGCCTCGTCAGCGCGACCTGACTCCTTCGGCTCTCCCCTCCTCCTTGTCGTACTCATGGAGCTTCGGCCTCGTCTCACGAGGCTGAAGCTCCATGAGTGGGGCGGGGGCGGGGTGCGCGTCCTGCGTCACCGGGCGTTGAGCCGGGCCGCCTGCCGCACCAGGTGATCCCGCTCCGGGGCGTTCGACGCCCGGGCCGCGGCCTCGGCGTAGAGCCGGGCCGCCGTCGCCGGATCGCCGTCCTGTTCGTGCAGGTAGGCGGCCACCGCGGTGTAGCGCGGCAGCGTGTCGGCCAGCTCGGCCAGCGCGGCCAGGCCGGCCCGCGGCCCGTCGGCCTCCCCCACGGCGACCGCCCGGTTGAGCCGGACGACCGGGCTCCCGGTCAGGCCGACCAGCTCGTCGTACCACTCGACGATCTGCACCCAGTCGGTCTCCGCGGCGGTACGGGCGTCCGCGTGCAGCGCGGCGACGGCGGCCTGCGCCTGGAACTCCCCCAGCCGGTCCCGGGCCAGCGCCGCCTGCAGGATCGTGACGCCCTCGGCGATCGCACCGGTGTCCCACAGCGTCCGGTCCTGCTCGGCGAGCGGTACCAGCGTGCCGTCCGCCGTGCGCCGGGCCGGTCGGCGCGCGTGGTGCAGCAGCATCAGCGCGAGCAGTCCGCCGACCTCCGGATGGTCGACGACGGCGGCGAGCCGGCGGGTGAGCCGGACGGCCTCCGCCGACAGGTCGACGTCACCCGAGTAGCCCTCGTTGAAGACCAGGTACAGCACCCGCAGCACGGTGGCGACGTCGCCGGGCCGGTCGAACCGCACGTCGGCGACGGTGCGCTTGGCCCGGCTGATCCGCTGCGCCATCGTCGGCTCCGGCACCAGGTACGCCTCGGCGATCTGACGGGTGGTCAGGCCGCCGACCGCGCGGAGCGTCAGCGCGACCGCCGACGACGGTGTCAACGACGGGTGCGCACACAGGAAGAACAGCTCCAGCGTGTCGTCCTCGCCCGCCGCCGGGCCCGGCTCCGGTTCGGCGTCGACCAGCTCCTCGCGCCGGCGCCGGGACGTCTCGGACCGGTTCGCGTCGAGGAACCGGCGCCAGGCGACCGTGACGAGCCAGCCCTTCGGGTCCCGCGGCGGGTCGTCGGGCCAGGTGCGGACCGCCTCGACGACCGCGTCCTGGACCGCGTCCTCGGCCGCCGCGAAGCCCGCTCCGCGACGGCCGAGGATCCCGAGCACCTCCGGGACGAGCCCCCGGAGCAATGACTCGTCGATCACGGACGGTCAGTCCGTCACCGCGGGCGGCGCGGTCAGGAACGGCCGCAGCTCCAGCCACTCGTGGATCGGCTTCCCACCGGCCCCGGGCGCCGCCGACAGCTCCCCGGCCAGCTCGACCGCGCGGTCGTAGTCGTCCACGTCGATGATCATCCAGCCGGCGATGAGGTCCTTGGTCTCGGCGAACGGGCCGTCGGTGACCGGCGGGCGTCCCTCGCCGTCGTAGCGGACGAACGTGCCGTCGGGCGAGAGCGCCTGGCCGTCGACGAACTCGCCGGTCCCCCGCAGCTTCTCGGCGAAGTCCTCCATGTACTGCACGTGGGCCGTGACCTCGTCCGGTGCCCAGTGGGCCATCGGGACGTCGTTCACCGCTGCCGGGGCGCCGCGGTAGTGCTTGAGCAGCAGGTACTTGGCCATCGTGGTCTCCTCGCCTGTGGTGCGACCCATTCTGGTCGCTCGCACACCGGGGACGGAGCCGCGCGCCGCTTCTCGACACGGCCGCCGGATATTTCTTCCGACGGATTCTCAGCCCACGAGCATCGGCGGCACGATGTAGATCAGCTCGAAGGCCTCGTAGACCGCGCCGACCACGAACAGGGCCAGCGCGGGCAGGCTGATCCAGCCCACCTGCCGGAGCCCGCGCAGGTACCCACGGCGACGGGTGTCGGCCCCGACCGACTGCGGCCGCAGCCACGCCCTCCCGAGCAGGTACGCGGCGAACATGACCAGGACGTAGGCCTGGAACTCGATCAGGATCGTCAGCGAGTGCGGGATCAGGGTCGTCATCAGCACGTCGTTGACCGGGGCGAGTGCGATCCCCAGCCCGTACGCCTTGTAGCCGGCGAGCGCGATCCCGAGGAACGGCACGACCAGCGACGGCAGCAGGATCATCGGCAGCGCGACCGTGCCGACGTTGACCGCGAAGATCGTCGCGGCGAACAGCCAGACGTTGCTGAGCAGCGACATCACCAGGTCCGTCGTGCCGTCCGCGTTCAGGGTGGCCTCGTTCGCGGCGGTCAGGTGCGGGAACGCCAGGCCCACCCCCATGCCGACGAGGGCGACGCCGTACATGACCGCGTTCATGACGAGGTAGGCGCCGAGGTTCGCGCGGACGAGCTGGAGGGTCGGGCGGAGCAGTCGCATGGGGTCATCCCGGTGGTCGGATCAGCGGTACCTACCGGACGGTAGGGAGTCCGCCCGGCTGTCGTGATCGGCCGGTCGAACCGGCTTTCCCGACCGAAGTCGGACGCCGGGACCTCGTGCGGCGGAGTCTCTCTCGTTGACAATTGGAGACAATCTCCATATAAGTGAAGTGGAGACAGTCTCCAGATGCGAGTGGGGTGCAGCGTGAAGATCCTGATGTTCGGCCGCGGCGTGATCGCCTCCGTGTACGGCCACGTGCTCGAACGGGCCGGCCACGAGGTCGAGTACTACGTCCGGCCGGGGCGCGCCGCGGCGTACGGGAGCACGATCGACGTCGAGCTGACCGATCTGCGGAGCAGGCCGTGGGGACAGCGCGTCGTCGGCCGGTGGCCGGTGCACTGTCGCGAGGAGCTCGACGCCGACCACGACTTCGAGCTGATCGTGCTGAGCGTGGGGCACCACCAGCTCGCCGGGGCCGCCGCGTTCCTGGCTCCGCGGATCGGGGACGCGACCGTGCTGGTCTTCGGCAACGTCTGGGCCGAGCCACTGGTCGCGATCGGCGATCTCCCGGCCGACCGGGTCGCCTGGGGCTTCCCGCAGGCGGGCGGCGGGATCGGTTCCGACGGCGTGCTGCGGGCCGCCCTGATGCGCCCGGTCCTCTTCGGCACCCTCGACGGGCCGGCCACCGCCCGCGAACTGGCCGTCCGCCGGACCTTCCGGGAGGCCGGGCTGACGATCCGCGAGCAGCCCGACTTCCGCGGGTGGCTGTGGCTCCACGTCATCTCGGACGCGGGCCTGTTCTCCCAGGCGTTGCGCCGGGGCACGATGGCCGACCTGGTCGGGGCACCGGGAGCCCTGCGCGAGGCGATGCTGGTCGCCCGGGAACTGCTGCCCCTCGTCGAGCGGCGCGGGGTCGACCTCGGCCGGCACCGTCGCACGCTCCTGCGGTTCCGGGCCCCGGTGTGGCTGACCGGTTCCGCGCTGGCGCTGGTGACGGCCGTCGTCCCGCTCGCGCGCCGCAACGTCGAGGCGCACGACGATCCCGCGGCCGAGGAGCCGCGGGCGGTCTGCCGGGACGTGCTCGCCGAGGCCCGTCGACTCGGTGTCGCGACACCCCGGCTCGACGCGGCCGAGCCGCATTTCGCACCGACGCGAACCCGTTGAACCGCACCCGAGGAGAGGAACGGACATGACAGCTGTCGAGGACTTCCCCCAGGCCCGTACCTGCCCGTTCGCTCCGCCGCCGGCGTACGCGCGGATCCGCGAGGAGGACCCGGTCTGCCGGGTCCGGCTCCCGGACGGCGGGTACGCCTGGGTGGTCAGCCGCCACTCCGACGTGCGTACCGTCCTCAACGACCGGCGGTTCAGCTCCGACCGCAGGCATCCGCGATTCCCGGAGCTGGTGGAGGGCGGGGCCGCGGCCAAGCGTGCCGACGACGAGCCCACGCTCCTCCACATGGACTCGCCCGAGCACGCGACGGCCCGCAAGGCGGTGCTGGGAGAGTTCACCCTGCGCCGGACCGAGGCGCTGCGGCCGCGGATCCAGGAGATCGTCGACGAACGGGTCGGCGCGATGCTGGCGGGGCCCCGGCCGGCCGATCTGGTCGCGGAGCTGTCGTTGCCGGTCCCGTCACTGGTGATCTGCGAACTGCTCGGTGTGCCCTACTCCGCGCACGCGTTCTTCCAGGAACGGTCGTCCACACTGATCGCCCGGGACACACCCCCTGAGGGACGTCTCGCCGCGGTTCTCGCCCTGCGTGGCTACCTGGGCGAGCTGATCGCGGAGAAGGAGACCGACCCGTCCGACGATCTGCTCGGGCGCCAGATCGGCGCGTTGCGCACGACGGGCGCCTACCGGCGGGCCGCTCTCGTGGAAATGGCGCTCCTGCTGCTGGTGGCCGGGCACGAGACGACGGCGAACATGATCTCGCTCTCGACGGTGGCGTTCCTGCGTGACCCCGGGCAACTCGCGTCGATCCGGGCCGATCCGGGGCGGACCCTCGCCGCGGTCGAGGAGATGCTGCGGTACTTCACGATCGTCGACGCGGCGACGGCACGACTGTGCGTCGAGGACGCCGAGATCGGCGGGCAGCTGATCCGCGCGGGTGAGGGGGTCCTGGCGCTGACGTACTCGGCGAACCGCGACCCGCGGGTGTTCGACGAGCCCGACGAGCTGGACATCGGGCGCGGCGGCCGCCATCACGTCGCGTTCGGGTTCGGGCCGCACCGTGTTCGACACGCTGTTCCGCCGCATCCCCACGCTCGCCCTCGCCACCGGCGTCGACGACCTGCCCTTCAAGGACGACGCGACCATCTTCGGGCTGCACCGGCTCCCGGTGACCTGGTGACGGCGCTGTCCCCACGGCCGGGGAACTGGGGCACGATGAGCGGACGATCTCCACCCTCGACGTGAGGTGCCGCGTGACCACCGACAGGCCGCTGCGTGCCGACGCCCGGCGCAACCGCGAGGCGATCGTCGCCGCAGCCCGGGAGGTCTTCGACGCCGGCCGGTTCTTCGACGTGCGATTCGACGACCTGGCCGGTCTGGCCGGAGTGGGCACCGGCACGCTCTACCGGAACTTCCCCACCCGCGAGGCACTGGCCGAGGCGGTCTACCACTCGGAGATCACCACTCTGAGCGACCGCGCACGGCACCTCCGGGCGACCCGCACCGCGAGCGAGGCACTGACGGTCTTCCTGCGGGACATGATCGACCACATCGACGCGCACCAGGGCCTCGCCCGGACACTGGCGACCCTCATGTCGGCGGGTACCGGCGACATCACCGCGAGCGGGCACGAACTCGAAAACGCCGTGGCCGAGCTGGTGGCCGCGGGCGTGGCGGAGGGCTCCCTGCGTGACGACGTCGGCACCGGGGCCGTGATGATGGCGCTGCACGGCATCGGTGCCGCCCATGCTCGTCCCGGGTGGCGGGCGGAGGCCGACGGCGTCGTGACCCTGCTGCTGGACGGCCTGCGCCGGAACCGGTGACCCGGGGAGGGAGCATCACCGCCGGCGGTGCTCACCACCGTTGACCGCCAGTACCTGGCCGGTGATCTGCCGGGCGCCCGGCGAGGCGAGGAACTCCGCGGCCGCGGCGACGTCGTCGGGCAGGCTCGCCCGGCGGGTCGCGGCCGCGGCGACGAGGGCGGCACGACGGTCGTCGTCGAGGTGGTCACCGAAGAACTCCGTACCGGCGACGTAGCCGGGGGCCAGCGTGTTGACCGTGACGTCCGCCGGGCCGAGCTGTCCGGCGAGATCGACGGTCCAGCAGGCCAGCGCGGCCTTCGCCGCCCCGTAGGAGCCGGCGCCCTTGTCCGCGGCGATCGACCCGACGTTGACGACCGTCCCGCCCGGCCGCAACCGGTCCCGCACGGCCGTCGTGGCCAGGACCGCGGAGAGCAGGTTCGCGTCGAGGTTCGCCCGCCAGCTCCGCGCGACACCGGCGAGATCGTCCCCCGGTCCGCCGCCGGAGAGGTCGGTGTTGCCACCGGCGTTGTTGACCAGCACGTCGACGACGTCGGGCAACACGGCCCGGCCGACCGCCTCCGGGTCGGTGAGATCGACGGGCACCGCGACGGCACGGTCGCCCAGCTCCCCGGCCAGGTCGTGCAGCGGCCCGGGCCGGCGGCCGATGAGCGTGACGTGCGCGCCACCCCCGTGCAACCGTCGCGCGGTCGCCCGGCCGATCCCCGTACCCGCTCCCGTGACGACGACGTTCCGCATGACTGTCCTCCCGTGGTGGTGTCCGGTACAGGAGCGAGACTTCCGCGCCGGACGGGTGTCATCCGGATTCGTAGGAGGATCTGCCGTATTGATGCCAGAATCAGATGAGTGGAGACCCGTCGACTGCGCGCGGTGCTGGCGGTCGCCGAGCACGGCCACTTCGGCCGCGCGGCGACGGCGCTCGGGGTCGGTCAGCCGCGGATCAGCCGGCTCGTTCGCGAGGCCGAGGACGAGCTCGGTGTGGCCCTGTTCGAGCGTGACACCCGCACCGTCGTCCTCACCGCGGCCGGGACCGCCTACGTCGACGAGGCCGGCCCGGCACTCGTTCGGTTGGATGCCGCCGCCGAGCGGGCCAGGGCCGTCGGCCGCGGTGACGCCGGGGCGGTGACCGTCGGCACGGTCGGGTCCGCCCTCACCCCACCCTTGCCCCGGCTCCTGCGGACCTTCCGCGAGCGCTGCCCGGCCGTCACCTGCTCGATCGCCGAGCTGACGACGACCGAGCAGGTGGAGCGCCTGCGGGCCGGGACCCTCGACGTCGGCTTCCTCCGGCCCCCGCTGCCCGCACCCGCCGCGGACGAGCTGACGCTCCTGACGGTCCTGCGGGAGCCCCTGGTCTCGGTGCTCCCGCCGGGACACCGGCTCGCCGCACGCACCCGGATCCCGATCGCCGCACTGGCCGACGACCCGTTCGTCCGCAATCCGCGGCGGCTCGGTCCCGGCCTGCACGAGACCATCACGTCGCTGTGCCGGGCGGCCGGATTCCTGCCCCGCACCGTGCAGGAGGCCACCGACATGCAGACCGTGTTGGGGCTCGTCGCCGCCGGTTACGGCGTCGCGGTCGTACCGCGGTCCAGCGCGAGCGGATGTCCCGACGGCGTCGGACGGGTCGAGCTGACGGCCGGCCCGACGATCGAGCTGGCCCTCGCCCACGTCGAGCCGATCACGTCGCCCGCGGCGGCCCGGCTCGTCGCGCTCGCCCGTGACCTGGACACGAGCCGCGACCGGCTGCTCAGGAACCCGGGCCCGGCGCGGTCTCCGTCGCCGGTCCGTCGGCGGAGACCGCCACGGTGGTGAGGAGCGGGGCGGATGCCCCCGTGCACGAGAAAGACCCCGCCGAGAGATCCCGACGGGGTCATTATCCTGGTGGAGACGAGGGGAATCGAACCCCTAACCCCCGCCTTGCAAAGGAACGGGCTCGTGTGAGCTGCGTTGCATCCGGCAGCTCAGGGGCTCGTCGAGTCTTCACACGTTGGCTTCTCTGGCATCCGATGTGTGCCGTTGGATGCCGAAGTGGATGCCAACGCATCTACACGAGCGTAGGGCGTCTACCCCCCGACCTACTACCTGCAAGGCTGTCCACGGCGGTTACATCGTGCTCCGACCTGCCAAACCATCCACGCGGAGCGTCCCCCATGCGCACCTGGACCCACGATGCGCAGGACGAACGGGTCACGCGGGGTGTCACGACAGCCGGACCGCGATAACGAGCGCCAGCCGCTTCGACCACCAGGCTGGCCGTCGCGGCGCTCGACACTGCGTGGCACAGTCGCTGCTCGTGGGCGTCCCGAACCTGATCTACGGCACAAACCTCGGCTGTGTAGCCGGGATCGGCCATAGCAGCCGCGCAATGCTCTGGGACTGCCCAGAGTTCGAGTAGCACGCAGCGGAGACGTGATCCACCTAGGGTGTGTCTCCCAATGCGCGGAGCCAGGTGACGATCGCCTTCAGGACGGCGCCGCCGCGGAAGGTCAGGGCGAGCTTGTCGTAACGGGTGGCCAGCCCGCGCCACTGCTTGACGTGGCAGAACCCGCACTCGACGACGTTGCGGTTTCGGTAGTCGACCGGATCGAATGCGGGCGGTCGGCCGCCGCGTGAGCCCCGTCGTTTGCGGTGTCCCTGCTGGTCAGAGGGCTCCGGAATGACAGCGATGATCCGGCGCTCGCGCAGGTGCCGGCGGATCGCGCGTGAGGAGTAGGCCTTGTCCGCGCGCACGCGTTCGGGCCGGGTCCGGGGTCGTCCCGGGCCCGGTCGGGCGATGCTCAGGCGCGCCATCAGGTGCGGAAACATTGGCGAGTCGCCGCCCTGGCCGGGGCCGAGGAGGACCACCAGCGGGCGGCCGTGCCCGTCAACGAGCTGGTGGATCTTCGTCGACAGCCCTCCGCGGGACCGTCCCAGCGCGTGATCTGCTGGTTCGGCGAGCAGATTCGTGTAGTTCGATCCGGCCCCCTGTGTCGCGCTTGAGGGTCGCGGCGTGCTGGTGGGCACGGATGATCGTGGAGTCCACGCTGACCGCCCACCCGAGCACCTCGGCGGCGTCGGCCTCGACCAGAAGAGCAGCCAGGATGTGGTCCCAGGTGCCGTCGCCGCTGTAGCGGCGGTGCCGCTTCCACAACGTCTGCCACGGCCCGAACTCGGCTGGGACGTCGCGCCAGGGAAGCCCGCACCGATACCGGTAGATGATCCCCTCGATCACCCGGCGGTCATCGCGGAACGGGCACCCGCGACGACCCTCGGAGGAGGGCAACAGCGGCGCCAGACGGGCCCACTGGGCATCAGTCAGGACAGCGGTACGCGGCACCGATCAAGCATCGCGCACCCCGCTCCGCCTATCTGGGAGACACGCCCTAGCGGTGACAACTTTCCCTACGCCTTCAAGCCGGGCCGGACGGGCGGCGTCGCTGCCGCCCGCCTCCTGCCTCCGGTCCGGCGGCCGGCGCGCGCACGCCCCGCCTCCGCTCTGACCCGAATCCGCGAGTAGGCTATGAGCTGATCTTGGTCGGCCAAAGTTGATGTTGCTTGGGTCGGGAGTGGGGTGGTGGGCAAGCGGGCGGCCCGAGTGTCGCCTCGGGTGGCGGGTTCCTGTGCTGGTCGGGGCCGGTGCGGCCGGGTCAGGACGGAGCGGGCAGGGCGCGGACGCGGGCGAGGACCTCGGCGAGTAGGTGCTCGCCGGGTGGTAGGCGCAGGGTGAGGCCGCGGGCGTGGCGCACGAGGCGGGCGGGGATGGTGATCAGCCGCCGGCGCAGGGTGGCGATCATGGCCTGGCCGCCGCGGACGCCGTGCCCGACCAGGCGCCCGTCGCGGGTGCGGGCGGTGAGGTGGTGCAGCCACCCGCTGGTGGTGGCGGCCAGGAGTGCGCCCCACATCCAGGCTCGGTTCACCGCGAGGTGTCCGGAGGGGAGGTGGCGCAGCGCGGCGCCGTGCTTGGTGTCGCGGAACAGGTTCTCCACCTTCGTGCGGTGGCGGTACCAGTACTCGGCCTGCGCGGCTGCGGCAGGTGTGGAGACGTCGAGGTTGGTCACGATGAACGAGTAGGCGAACACCCCGTCGACCTTGGCCACCGTAGCGAGGTCGTCGAGCGGGAGCGCCCGCTGGGCGGGGTGCAGGGTGCGTCGGCGCCGCGCTCGCGGGTCACCGGAGACCTGGCCGTGGTCCAGGTCGAGCCGGACCCGACGGATCAGCAGCTGGGTCGCTGCGGGCCACCAGTTCGGGCAATAGTCGGCCACCGCGACCTGCGCGCCGGTCATGTCGATCGCGTCGGTCCACCCGTCGGCCGCGACGCCGTCGAGGATGCGCCACAGCGGCGCGATGCGTCGGGCGCCGATGGCGAACTCCACGCCGACGAACAGGGCTGCGCGGGCGAGCTGCCCGGCGAAGTAGCCCGCGTCCGCACGCACGCGGACTCGCCCCGCCCGCGCCTGCGCGGGGAGCGCGGCCAGCGCCCGGTGGAACAGCTCGGCGCTGGTGGCGCGGGGGTCATCCCGGCCCGAACCGAGGTCAGCGGCCAGCACCACCGCGGTGTCGGCCCAGGTCGCGACGTGCGGGCGGGCGACCCGCTGGCCTTGGTGGTTGAACGCCACGCCCTGCTTGAGCCGGCCGTAAACCTCGACATCGGTGGTGTCCAGATCGATCGTCACGTCCGCCGTCAGCTGCTCGGCCCGGTCCGGGTCGACCTGGGCGAGCAGGTCCAGCGCGGTGGTGTGCACGTCACCGAGCCCGGTCTCCACCGCCGCCCACTGCCCCTCGATGAACTTGCGCGCGAGCCCGGCGGCGGTCGTGGACGCCAACCCCGGCACCGGCGTGAGTGCCTGCCCGGCGGTGTCGGCGCGGTGCCGGTCCAGCCCGACCAGGAAGTCCTCCCCGCACAGCTGCGCCGCCGACATGCCGACCAGCATCTGCCCGGCGCTGCACCCGCGGTCGCGGTCCTTGATGGGCCCGACCGCGGCGTCGAGCTTGTCGATGATCCCGAGCCGGTCGATCAGCTCGGTCACCGCGGCCAGCCCGGAGAACCTGGTCAGCGCCGCGTCCGGCGCGCCGAGACGCACCCGCGCACACCGCGGGCGTCGCTTGCGTACTGTTCGCACCTGATAGGTGTCCTCTCAACCCGCAATGTCGTGTCGTCGCAAACACGATCATCGCAGGTCAGCGGGCACCTATCGCCATCTCCCCAGTCCGGCCACCAGCGCAACTCGCGGATTCGGGTCAGAGGAGTCGGAGTACCAATAACCGTCGTCGCTCGGGGGGCCGCGGCCCTCGACGGTCAGCTCGTCGCGACCGTCGCGGACACCGTCGGAGCAGCCATGGCCGTCGCAGCCACGGCCGAGACGGGCCTGCGGAGTCTCGCCCAGCAGATCGGTCGCCGGGCCGTCCAGGCCGGCACCACCGCGGTCCTCGTCCGCCGATCCCGCGGAGAGCCGATCGCGCTCACCCGAGCGCGGCACGAGCACACCCTCCGGGCTGCGCTCGCCCGGGAACTCCCGAGCGTGCTGCGGAACACCGTCGCCGGCCGCGGCCAGGAGCTGCTCGGCCAGCCGCAACCCCGCATCGACCGCGCCCCGAGCCACCTCCAGCACCGCACCCACCACGGGACCACCGTGGCGCCCGGCCCCGGATCCGGCCCGCTCGAACGCCCCGTCCGCCGCGTCACGCACCTGCGCCAGAGCCTGACGGGCCTGCCCCCGACCCCCGGGTGAGGCCCCACCCACCCGCTCGGCCGAACCCTCACCCAGCACCAGCGACCGGCCCTCGCTCCGGGCGTCCTCGACCGCGTTCCGAACGGCCTCGCGCAGCGATCTGCGGTTCCCCCATGATCGGGGAGGCATCAGCTATAAGGGGTAGCGATGCCAGAGGTACGGAAGCGCTACGACCGGGAGTTCCGTGACGGAGCGGTCCGGGTCGTGGAGGAGACGGGCAAGCCGATCGCCCAGGTCGCCCGTGACCTGGGGGTCAACGAGGGCACGCTGGGCAACTGGGTGGCCCGTGCACGAGAGGCCCGCGAGGACACCGAGGGCCTGTCTCGCGGCGGCGTCGAGGAGCTCAAGCGGCTGCGCGCGGAGAACGCCGAGCTGCGGATGGAGCGTGATGTCCTCAAGCGATCCGTGGTCCTGTGGGTCAAGGAGGCGACGAAGTGAGCGTGGCCCGTTTCATCGCCGACCAGAGGACCTTCCACCGGGTGCCGCACACGCTGGCCTGCGCCCTGTTGGGGGTGTCGATCTCCTGGTTGTACAAGTGGCTCGACCGCGCCGCGCGTTCCGACGGTGGTGCCACCGCGACCGAGAAGCGCCGCTGCGCGTTGGACGCCGCCGTGGCCGTGGCGTTCGACGACGCCCAGCGGCTACACGGCTCACCCCGTCTGCACGCCGACCTGTGTGAGGCCGGATGGCGGGTGTCGGAGAAGACCGTGGCGGACTCGATGCGCCGCCAGGGCCTGGTCGCCCGCCGGATCAAGCGGCACAACGGGCTGACCCGCCAGGACCGCACGGCGCCGAAGTTCCCGGACCTGCTTCGTCGGGGTTTCACTGCGGCCGAGCCGAACCGCAGATGGGTCGGGGACATGACCGAGATCCCCACCGCGGCCGGGAAGTTGTATCTGGCCACGGTGATCGACCTGTACTCGCGGCGGCTGCTCGGCGCGGCCACGGGGCTGCACCCGAACGCCGAGCTGGCGTGTGCGGCGATCCGGATGGCGGTGGCGGCCCGCGGCGGGGCGGACCGAATCGCCGGGGTGATCTTCCACACCGACCGCGGGTCGACCTACACCGCGGGCGCGTTCACCGCTCTGTGTCGGCGGCTCGACATCCGTCAGTCGATGGGCCGGGTCGGGTCGTGTTTCGACAATGCCGCGGCGGAGGCGTTCTTCTCCAGCCTGGAGTGGGAAGTGCTGTCCCGCAACGACTTCGACACCATCAGTAGGGCGCGGGCGGCGGTCATCGACTGGTGTTACGGCTTCTACAACCACCGGCGGCGACACAGTGCCGCCGCCGGGCTCTCACCGATCAACTACGAGAACGCCGCCCTCACCCGAGACGCGGCATAAGAACCCTCCACGATCTCGGGGGAACCGCAGATCCCGGTTCGGTATCGGAAGATGATCCCCTCCACCACGCGGCGATCCTCGCCGAACGGGTGCCCACGCCGCCCGGCGTTGGAGGGCAGCAGCGGCCCGATCAACTGCCACTGAGCATCCGAGAGCAGCGCGAACCTCGACGAACTCACCGGCTCATCCTGCCGGCAGTCCGGACACCCATATGGGAGACACACCCTAGCAGGCAACATCAACAGACGACAACGAGGACAGCGGTGGACAGGACCGCTGTCACATGGACACGGGGGACACCGGGGATGGACACAGGGACGTCGACCACCCTCGTGCCGAACCGCGCCCTGCTGGAGCTGCGCGGTGGTCGGTCCTGGGGTCGGCCTCGTCTGGCGAAAGAGCTACATCGCTACTGCGCCGCCCGAGGATGGACTTCGCCCGGGGAGTCCAACATCGAGAAGCAGATCTACCGCTTGGAGACGGGCCGGGTGCGGCGACCGGACCCGTTCTACGCCCGGCTCATCGCCGAGTTCTTCGAACGACCGCCGATCGACCTGTTCGGCCCCTCCGAGACGTCCGCGACGGGGGCCACGTATCGGATCCGCAGCCACAAGTTCATTCCGCTCTACGTCGGCGCCGAGGCGATGGCGGATCTCGGGTCCGTTCCAGCGGACGACGTGGCGAACGACTGGCTGACCGGTCAGCGCATCGAGCAGCTCGAACTCGCCGGCGCCCGCGCGTTCGGCTGGCCATTCGGGGTGGTGATGTTCCATCTCGTCGAGGACCTGGAGCCCGACTCCGTCGCCTGGCTCGCCGTCTGGCGACGCCGCACGTACGACGAGAACATGACGCACGCCCTCCAGGTCGTCGCCGATCACGGTTTCAGCGTTCTCGGGGACCCGTACGTCCTGAGCACCTACTGGGTCGAGGAAGTTCCGCTCGGCGGTCCGGCGCTGGACAGCGCGCTCCGGCTGCTGTGCGTACCTCGAGTGCTGGTCGGCCGACAGGGGACCGGAACGCCTGCCGAGAAGCTCGCTCGCGCCTCCGTCGTCGAGCAGGCGTTCCTGCGCGACGGCTTCGACCATCCCGATATCCAGGACTTCGGCGTGCAGGCGATCGCGACCGGATACGCATCCTGGTCGGGGGTCGTCTACCGACCTCACGCAGCGGAGCAGTGCCTGTCCGAGCGCGAGCTGATCGCATGCGAACTGTCCGTGCAGGCAACCTGGGCGTACACGGACTACCTGCGGAAGGTCGTCGAGTCCGGCCAGGATCCAGAGGTCCCGGCCGAGTACGGCTGGCGCTACCTTCGTGGTGTCCGGTCACGGCTCACCACGGAGCGACCGCAGGAATCGGCACAGCACCGCGCGATGCGCGAAGCCATCATCAACACGAGCGGTCTGCTCCGACGGCTCGATCAGGCCATCGACACCCTTCGCGACTCCGACAGGCGGTAGCAGTGGCAGAGATCAATCCGGTCCTCGTCGTCGTCGACGTCCAGAACGGGTTCGTCACCGAGCACTCGCAGCACGTCGTGCCGGTTGTCGAGCGCCTGGCGCGTGAGTGGCTGGAGGCAGGCCGGGATGTGGTTTTCACCCGCTACCTGAACTACGACGACAGCCCGTTCGAGAAGATCATGGGCTGGTCGAAGCTGAAGGACTCACCTGAGATCGACATCGTCGACGAGCTGCAAGAACACAGCAGCCGAGCCGTCGCCGTGGTCGACAAGAAGATCTACACCTTGTTCAACGAGGACGGCATCGCGCTCGCGAGCGAGCGCGGTTGGACGGACATGTTCGTGTGCGGGATCGACACGGAGGTGTGCGTACTCAAGACAGCCGTCGACGCGTTCGAGCTCGGCATCCGTGCGTGGCTGCTCGTGGACGCCTCGGCCAGCCACTCGGGACCGGCACCGCACGACGCCGGCGTACTCGTCGGCCAGAAGATGATCGGGCGGCGACAGACGATCACCACGGCCGAGATCCCGGACGTTCTGGGCAACCGCGCGCTCGTCTGATCAGCTCGCCTGCTCACACTTCGGGCGGTTGGGGACGGACCCGGCGCGCCACGATCTCAGCGGCCCGCCGGTCCTCGTTGGCGACCCACGCCGCGTAAACGCGAAGGGTGGTTGCTCCGCCACCGCCGTGCCCGAGACGACCTGCGACGGTCCTCAGATCGACGCCGGCCGTCAACAGCTCGGTTGCTGAATAGTGCCGGAGTGCGTGCAGGTGGCTGTCGATACCGACTCGCTCGCACATACGTCCGTATCGGTGAGTCACGCCGCTGGGATCGCACGGCTTCTCGTTCGTCGGGGAGTAGGAGAACAGGTAGGCGGCGCTCGTCGGCTTCACTCCGACCTGCCTGCAGCGCTCCTCGTAGCGAGCCCAGTGCTCGCGGAGCAGCTCCACGGTCTCGCTGTCGACGGCGAGTCGCCGAGCGCGATGTGTCTTCGTGTCCTTCTCGATGCTCTTGCCGACCACGCGAACGTGGTTACGACGTACGTACAGAACGCTCGAGTCCAGATCGACGTCCGACCAGCGCAGCGCCAGCAGCTCGGCCCGGCGCAGACCAGTCACCATCACGACCCAGACGAGGACTCCCCAGTCCGCGCCCTCCTCCCGTGCCGCGGCGACGAGAACGGCCGCCTCCGCCGAAGTCGGCGGATCCGGGTCGGGGACGGGAGCCCGAGGGATGCGCGCCAGCTCGGCCAGGTTCGAGCTGATCCACTCCCATCGCTCGGCGGCCGTCAGCGCGGCCCGGATGATGAAGTGAATCTTCCGGACGGTCGCGGCCGCGAGCGGACGGCAGACATGTTCGCGGCACTCGGAGACCGCGCAACCTCGTTCGGCGCAGTCGTGCTCCGGGTATCCGCTGGCCGGCGGGCGGCCGGGCGGGCGTTTGTGCCGGACCTCTCGGCACTCGTGCGGCCCGTCGATCCGATGCTCGACGTACGGCCGACCGTCACACCGGGCGCCGCACCGACGCAGCTCGGCGTAGAAGCGCTCCAGACCGTGCGTCGTGATCTTCCCGAGCGGATGGTCACCCACCACCGGGTAGATGTGCTTGGCCGCATAGCCGACGTACGTGGCACGCGTCGACTCCTCCAACTCGTGCGTGCCGAGCCACGCCTCGATCGTCGTCCGCAACGATGCGCGGGTGGTGGCGTGGCGCTGCGCGGCGACCTGGCCGACGAACTTCTTAAGGAGCTGCTCGGCCTCGGTCCGGCTGGGCCGGGAGCCACGGAGGTAGATCTTGCGCCCGCTGACCGGATCTCGGCCCGAGAACAGGACCACCTGGTAGGAGTTCCCGCGGCGCCGGATCATCCCCTGCTGACGGCGCTTCGGCGGGTCCTTGGGCATGCCTCCGAGGCTAATGGATGCCACAGCGGATGCCAGGCGTTTGGTCAGACGCCGTTGCAGTAGCTAAAACTGCTGGTCAGATGTGGTGGAGACGAGGGGAATCGAACCCCTAACCCCCGCCTTGCAAAGGCGGTGCTCTGCCAATTGAGCTACGTCCCCGGGTGGGCACCGGTCACGGTACCCGCGCGGAACGGGTTCAGCGGGTGGTGGCCTCGTGCCAGAGATCGTCGGAGCCGACGCCCCGCAGGCGGGACCAGCCGAAGTACGCGGCGCCGGCGACCACGGCCAGGGCGAACAGCTTCTTCACGAGAGCTCCTCACGATGTCTTCGGAGGGGAAAGGTGTGGGCCTAGCTGGATTTGAACCAGCGACCTCATCGTTATCAGCGATGCGCTCTAACCAACTGAGCTATAGGCCCGTGCAACGGGTGAAACCCTACCGTACGGGTCCGAGCACCCCGCTGCGGGGGTCCTCGGTCCCGTACGGTCCGACGGGCGTCAGTCGCGCTCGGAGAGCGTGACCTCGATGCCGCCGACCAGGTCGGCGGCGACGTTGTAGACGAAGGCCACGATCGTCACCGCGACCGCGAACAGCAAGCTGTTGACCGCGCCGATGATGGCGGCGAGGCCGAAGACCCGGCCGGCGCTGATCAGCGAACCGCCGGTCTCCTCCTGGCCGGTCACCAGGTCGGCGTAGGTGCCGTTGAGCCGGTCCCACACCCCCATGCCGCCCAGCACGCCGTACAGGACTCCCGCCGCCACCATCCACACCAGCCACAGGACGACCGCCAGCGCCAGCGCCATCTTCAGCACCGACCAGGGGTCGAGCCGCTTCAGCTGCAGGAGTGCCTGCCGCGGCGGGCGGTTGCGCACCGAGGCCCGCGGGACGTCCGCGCCGGCGGCGCGGTTCTCCGGGTCCCGGGTCGCGGTCGCCGTCCCGCCGCCGGACGACGGACCGGCAGCCGTGTCCGGCGCCGTGAGGAACGCGGTCGGTGCCTCGCTCAGCAGCGAGTCCGCCACCGTGGGCTGGTCGCCGTTCGCACCCTCGTGCGCGTCCGGAACCCGGCGCCAGGGCGGCGGCGCGGACACCGCGGACTCGGCCGCCGGCTCCTCCGCGGCCGCAGGAGCCGGTCCCGGCGCCGGCGGTGCGGTCGCCGGCGGTGCGGGCACGGCCGGTGCGGCGGGCGGAGCCTGCGCCGGTTCCGCGGGGCGGGGAGTGGGACTCGGCGGGACGTCCGGGGACGCCGCCGTGGGCTTCGGTGCCTGGTCCGCATCGGTGGCGACGGTGCGGCCCTCGCCCTCCGGCGGGGTGCGGTCGTCGGTGCTCACGAGATGGAGCTCTCCTCGCTGGTCGTCGCTGCGGTCGTGCGGTCTCCGGTTCCCAGGCGCCGCGGGCGGCCGGTCGCTGCGACCGGCCGCCCGGACGACCTACGCCTGCTGGCCCGGGTCCTCCTCGGTCTCCTCCGCGTTGCGGGCGACCGCCAGCAGCGTGGAGCTCTCGCCCAGGTTCATCAGGCGGACCCCCTTCGTCTGCCGGCCGGCCTTGCGCACCTCGCGGGCGGAGGTCCGGATCACCCCGCCGGTGGAGGTGATCGCGTACAGCTCGTCGTCGATACCGACGATGAGTGCACCGACCAGCGTGCCACGCCGACGGTCGTACTGGAGGGTCAACACTCCCTTGCCGCCGCGACCCTGCACCGGGTAGTCCTCGATCGGGGTGCGCTTCGCGTAGCCACCGGTCGTGGCGACGAGCAGGAAGGTGTCCGGCCGGATCACCCCGAGGGCGAGCAGCTGGTCACCGCTGTTGAACCGCATCCCGAGCACACCGGACGTGGCCCGGCCCATCGGCCGCAGCGCGTCGTCGGTCGCGGTGAACCGGATCGACTGGCCCTCGGCGGAGACGAGCAGCAGGTCGTCGTCACCCGAGCAGAGGACGGCGCCGACCAGCTCGTCGTCGTCACGCAGGTTGATGCCGATCAGGCCGCCGGAGCGGTTGGAGTCGAAGTCGGTGAGCCGCGACTTCTTCACCAGACCGTTTCGCGTCGCGAGGACGAGATACGGCCGCGCCGAGTAGTCCTTGATCTGCATGACCTGGGCGATCTCCTCCTCCGGCTGCAGGGCCAGGAGGTTCGCCAGGTGCTGTCCGCGGGCCGTCCGGTTCGCCTCGGGCAGCTCGTAGGCCTTGAGCCGGTAGACCCGCCCGCGGTTGGTGAAGAACAGCATCCAGTCGTGCGTGGAGCACACGAAGAAGTGGTTGACGATGTCGTCCTGCTTCAGCTGCGCGCCCTGCACACCCTTCCCGCCGCGCTTCTGCGCCCGGTACAGGTCGGTCTTCGTGCGCTTCGCGTAGCCGGTGCGGGTGATCGTGACGACGACGTCCTCGACCGCGATGAGGTCCTCGTCGGTCACGTCGCCGTCGTAGCCGACGATCCGGGTGCGCCGGTCGTCGCCGTGCTGCTCGACGATCTCGGCGAGCTCGTCGCGGACGATCTCCCGCTGCCGCTCGGGGCGGGCCAGGATGTCCTCGTAGTCGGCGATCTCGCGCTCGATCTCGGCGAGCTCGTCGACGATCTTCTGGCGCTCCAGCGCGGCGAGCCGGCGCAGCTGCATGTCCAGGATCGCCTGGGCCTGGATCTCGTCGACCGTCAGCAGGTCGATCAGGCCGGCCCTGGCGACGTCGACCGTGGCCGACGCCCGGATCAGTGCGATGACCTCGTCGAGCGCGTCGAGCGCCTTGACCAGACCGCGCAGGATGTGGGCCCGCTCCTCGGCCTTGCGCAGCCGGTAGCGGGTCCGCCGGACGATGACCTCGATCTGGTGCCGCACGTAGTGCCGCACGATCTGGTCCAGGCGCAGCGTGCGCGGCACGCCGTCGACGATCGACAGCATGTTCGCGCCGAAGCTGTGCTGCAGCTGGGTGTGCTTGTACAGGTTGTTCAGCACGACCTTGGCGACGGCGTCGCGCTTCAGCGTGATCACGATCCGCATGCCGATGCGGTCGCTGGACTCGTCGACGATCTCGGCGATCCCGGCGATCTTGCCGTCGCGCACCATCGTCGCGATCGACTCGATGAGGTTGTCCGGGTTCACCATGTAGGGCAGCTCGGTGACGACCAGCGTCGTCCGGCCCTTGGCGTCCTCCTCGACCTCGACGACCGCACGCATCCGGATCGAGCCGCGGCCGGTCCGGTACGCCGACTCGATCCCGTCCCGGCCGACGATCAGGCCGTGGGTCGGGAAGTCCGGGCCCTTGATGCGCTCCATGAGCGCATCGAGGAGCTCCTCGTCGGTCGCGTCCGGGTTCTCCAGGCACCAGGTGACCCCGGCGCCGACCTCACGCAGGTTGTGCGGCGGGATGTTGGTCGCCATCCCGACCGCGATGCCGGAGCTGCCGTTGATCAGCAGGTTCGGCACCCGGGACGGCAGGACGGTGGGTTCCTGGGTCTTGCCGTCGTAGTTGTCGAGGAAGTCGACGGTCTCTTCCTCGATGTCCTGCAGCATCGCCATGGCGAGCGGGGACAGCCGGCACTCGGTGTACCGCATGGCGGCCGCCGGGTCGTTGCCGCGGGAACCGAAGTTGCCCTGCCCCTGGATGAGCGGGTAGCGCATCGACCACGACTGGGCCAGCCGCACCAGGGCGTCGTAGATCGCCGAGTCACCGTGCGGGTGGTAGTTACCCATCACGTCACCGACGACGCGGGCGCACTTGACCGGTGCGCGGTCCGGCCGGAAGCCGTTCTCCCCCATCGAGTAGAGGACGCGGCGGTGCACCGGCTTGAGTCCGTCCTCCACCAGTGGCAGCGCGCGCCCGACGATCACGCTCATCGCGTAGTCGATGTAGGACCGCTGCATCTCCTGCTGGATGTCGACCGGTTCGACCCGGCCGCCACCCTCTCCGCCGCCTGCCGCGGGGGCGGCGGGGTCGATCGTGTCCGTCACGAAGTCTCCTCGTGCGAGTTCGTACGTTCGTCTGGATCAGGTGTGTGGATCAGACGTCCAGGAAGCGCACGTCCTTGGCGTTGCGGGTGATGAACGACCGGCGGGACTCGACGTCCTCGCCCATGAGCACCGAGAACAGCTCGTCCGCGGTCGCCGCGTCGTCCAGGCTCACCTGCAGCAGCAGCCGGTTCGTCGGGTCCATCGTGGTCTCCCACAGCTCCTTGGCGTCCATCTCGCCGAGACCCTTGTAGCGCTGCACGCCCTGGTCCTTGGGGAGCTTCTTGCCGGCCGCACGGCCGGCCTCGATCAGCCCGTCGCGCTCGCGGTCGGAGTAGGCGTACTCCGGCTCGGCGCCGCGGCCGCCCCACTTCAGCTTGTACAGCGGCGGCTGGGCCAGGAACACGTGCCCGTTCTCGATCAGCGGGCGCATGAACCGGAACAGCAACGTGAGCAGCAGCGTGCGGATGTGCTGGCCGTCGACGTCGGCGTCGGCCATCAGCACCAGCTTGTGGTACCGCAGCTTGGCGAGGTCGAAGTCGTCGTGGATGCCGGTGCCCATCGCGGTGATGATCGACTGGACCTCGGTGTTCTTGAGGACGCGGTCGATCCGGGCCTTCTCGACGTTGATGATCTTGCCGCGGATCGGCAGGATCGCCTGGTGCATCGAGTCGCGGCCGGCCTTCGCCGAGCCGCCGGCGGAGTCGCCCTCCACGATGTAGAGCTCGCAGCTCTCCGGGTCCCGGGACCGGCAGTCCGACAGCTTGCCGGGCAGGCCGCCGATGTCACCGGCGCTCTTGCGGCGCACCAGCTCGCGGGCCCGGCGCGCGGCGAGCCGCGCCTGGGCCGAGGAGACCGCCTTGTTGACGATCGTCTTGGCCTCGGTGGGGTTGCGCTCGAACCAGTCGGCGAGCCACTCGTTCGACACCCGCTGGACGAACGACTTGACCTCGGTGTTGCCGAGCTTGGTCTTCGTCTGGCCCTCGAACTGCGGCTCGGAGATCTTCACCGAGACGATCGCGGCGAGCCCCTCGCGGATGTCGTCCCCGGACAGCGCCGGATCCTTCTCCTTGATCAGCTTCTTGTCGCGGGCGTACCGGTTCACGGTCGCGGTCAGCGCGTGCCGGAAGCCCTCCTCGTGGGTGCCGCCCTCGTGCGTGTTGATCGTGTTCGCGAACGTGTAGACCGACTCGGAGTAACCCGAGTTCCACTGCATCGCGACCTCGACCTGGTGGCCGGGGCCCTCGCCGGTGTAGGCGACGATCTTGCGGTGGATCGGGTCCTTGGACTTGTTCAGGTGCGCGACGAAGTCCTCCAGCCCGTTCGGGTAGTGGAAGACGTACTCCTTCGGCTTCGCGACGTAGCCCTCGGCGTCCGGCTCCGTGTCGGCGTCGACCACCGGGGCCGCCTCGATCGGGTTCCCGTCGGCGTCGACCGCGTCCGACGACGGGACACCGGCGGCCGGCTCGGGGCGCCGCTCGTCGCGCAGGACCATGGTGAGGCCCTTGTTGAGGAACGTCTGCTCCTGCAGCCGGCGGCGGATCGTCTCCAGCGTGTAGGCGGTCGTCTCGAAGATCGTCGGGTCGGCCCAGTAGGTGATCGTGGTGCCGCTGTCGGACTTCTTCGTGGTGCCGGCCTCGATGAGCTCGCCGGGCTTGGCGTGGTCGTAGCGCTGCTTCCAGATCACGCCGTCCTTGCGGACCTCGACCTCGAGCGCGGTGGACAGCGCGTTCACGACCGACACACCGACGCCGTGCAGACCGCCGGAGACGGCGTAGGACTTGTCGTCGAACTTGCCGCCGGCGTGCAGGCTGGTGAGGACGACCTCGAGGGTCGGCTTCTTCTCCGTCGGGTGCATCTCGACCGGGATGCCACGCCCGTCGTCCTCCACCCGGACGCCGCCGTCGGCCTGCAGGGTCACGACGACCTTGGTGGCGTGGCCGGCCATCGCCTCGTCGACCGAGTTGTCCACCACCTCCCAGATGAGGTGGTGCAGGCCCCGCTCACCGGTGGAGCCGATGTACATGCCGGGCCGCTTGCGGACCGCCTCCAGCCCCTTGAGGACCGTGATGGACGACGCGCCGTAGGCGTTCTTCGCTGCCTTGTCCTGAGCCACGAGTAGCTGGTTCTCCTCGCCACGTGAACCGGCCACGCGGGCACCGCGTCTCTCGACGCGGGCGACCGTGGAACGGTTCCACCTACCGGGCGCTCAGGTCATGTCAGGGGGAGGCGCCCGGGAACACCGTCACAGTCTACCCGCAGGGACCGACGGAAAGGCGCTCAGGACCCGCCCAGAACCGCCACAGACGGGCGAACGGCGTCCGGTGCGGGATCAAATGTGCCCGGACGGGGACGGGCGGTCCGATGGCCGTGTCATCTCGCGCTCACCGCCGACGTACGGCCGGCGCCGTCCCGAACCCGGCTCCCCACCCGGGTCGGGCATTCCGGACGGGTACGGCGCCGTGACGCGCTCGCAACGTTCCCGTCGCCCGTCCGGACACCTCCGGGTCGCCGAGGGCCGGTCGTCGTCACCCGTAGGTGTCACGGGGGCCGCGGCCGCGGACGTGCCGGGGGCCGTGCCGCCAGCTCGGTCCGCTCGGGCCGACCACCCGGATCCGGCGCACGATGTCCGGTCCGACCGCGGCCGCCAGCCGGGTCAGCAGCTGCCGCTGCAGCGTGCGCAGCTGGGTGGCCCACGCGGTCGACTCGGCCTGCAGGGTCAGCTCGCCGTCGCGCAGCGACACCGGGATGCAGTGGTCCGCGACGTCCGGCCCGACGAGCTGGGGCCAGCGGCCCAGCACCGTCGCGTCGGTCAGCCGGGACGACCAGCCACGGTCCATCGACACCCGGGAGGCGATCCGGCCGAACGGCTGCGGGTCCCGGTCGTCCGGGCCGGAACCCGACCACCGGCGCCGCCGGCCCTTCCCGGACACCACCCGCAGTTTCGGCAGTGCCTGCTCGGCCCGCTCCTCGACCTTGCGGGCGGACGCCTCGCGGGCGGCCCGCAGCGCGTCCCGGGCGAGATCCGCGCCGCGCAGCCCGGCCCGCTCCCCGCCGAGCAGGTCGCCCTGCTCCCCCGGCGCACCGCCGCCCGTGACCGGCCCGTGACCGGGGGCCTCCGCGGCTCCATCCCCAGGCCGCCGACCGGGACGGCCCGCGCCGCGACCGTCTGTCCGGCGGTTCCCCGATCCACGACGGCGTCCGTCCCCGGCTCCGCGGGAGTTATCCACATTATCCACAGGCTTGTCCCCAGATCGCCGTGATGCGGTCGAGACCTGATCCGCGCCGTGTCACCGGGCCGGTCACCGCGGCTCCGCCGCCGGTTCTCCTGCCGGTTCCCGGCGGGCCACCGTCCGGTCACGGACCTCGAACCGGGCCCCGTCCAGCTCCGCCGGCACGTCCTCACCGACGGCGGCCGTCACCAGGACCTGCTCGGCCCCGGCGACGAGACCGGCCAGCGCGCGCCGGCGGGTGGCGTCGAGCTCGGCGAAGACGTCGTCGAGCACCAGGACCGGCTCGACGTCGTCGGCCTGCAGCAGCCGGTAGGACGCCAGGCGCAGCGCGAGCGCGAACGCCCACGACTCGCCGTGGCTGGCGTACCCCTTCGCCGGCCCCTCGCCGAGCGCGAGCTCCAGCTCGTCGCGGTGCGGGCCGACGAGGCACACGCCCCGCTCGATCTCCTGGGCCCGCACCTCCGCCAGCCGGCGCAGGAGCAGCTCCTCCAGGTCACCGGTCGACTCCGGGAGCTCCGCGACGCCCGGGGTCCCCAGGCTGGACCGGTAGTCCAGCCCGATCGGGTCCGACGACGGCGCGATCTCGGCGAACGCGTCCCGGGCGTACGGGGCCAGCGACACGACCAGCTCGCGACGACCGGCGAGCAGCGCGGCGCCGGTGCGGGCCAGGTGGCCGTCCCACACCTCCAGGGTGGTGAGCGCCGAGGCGTCCTCGGGGAGCTCGTCACCCGCCGCCGGCGGGGCCGGGCGCTGCCGCCCCCGCGACCCCCGCAGCGCGGGCTTCGCGGACTTCAGCAGGGCCGACCGTTGCCGGAGCACCTTGTCGTAGTCCGAGCGGACCCCCGCGTAGCGCGGGAACCGGGCGACCAGCAGCTCGTCGAGGAAGCGGCGGCGCTCCGTCGGGTCGCCGCGGACCAGCGCGAGGTCCTCCGGTGCGAACAGCACGCTGCGGAGGATCCCCAGGACGTCCCGCGGCCGCGACACCGGTGACCGGTTCACCCGGGCCCGGTTCTGCCGCTGCGCGTTGATCTCCAGCTCCACGCCGAGCCTGCGGCCGTGGTGGTGCACCTCGCCGCGCAGCACGGCCTGCTCGGTACCCCGGCGGATCAGCGGCACGTCCGAGGAGACCCGGTGCGAGCCGAGGCTGGCGAGGTAACCGATCCCCTCGACGAGGTTCGTCTTGCCGGCGCCGTTCGATCCGACCAGGACCGTGACGCCGGGATCGAGCTCGAGCTCCGCCTCCGGCCACGACCGGAAGTCGGTGACCGAGAACCGCCTGAGGTACACCGACCGGTCAGCCTCCCTGCGCCGGGCCGGCCTTCTCGCCGGGAGCGCCGGCCGGGCCGACCTTCTTGACCGCGTGCCCGCCGAACTGCTGGCGCAGCGCGGCGACCGCCTTCATCGCCGGGGACTCGTCCTGCCGGGAGGAGAACCGGGCGAACAGCGCCGCGGAGATCACCGGCAGCGGGACGGCGTGCGCGATGGCCTCCTCGATCGTCCAGCGGCCCTCACCGGAGTCGTCGACCCAGCCCTCCAGCTCGGCCAGCTCCGGGTCGTCCTTCAGCGCGTCGACCAGCAGGTCGAGCAGCCAGGAGCGGACCACCGTGCCGCGCGACCACGCCTGGATCACACCAGGCACGTCGGTCACGAGCTCGCTGGCCTGCATCAGCTCGAAGCCCTCGGCGTAGGCCTGCATCAGGCCGTACTCGATGCCGTTGTGGACCATCTTGGCGAAGTGGCCCGCGCCGACCGGACCGGCGTGGGCGAAGCCCTCCGCGCGCAGCCCCTCCGGCCGGAGCGCGTCGAAGATCGGCATGGCGAGCTCGATGTGCTCCGGCTCGCCACCGGCCATCAGGCCGTAGCCGTTGTCCTTGCCCCAGATCCCGCCGGAGACGCCGCAGTCGACGTAGCCGATCCCGTGCGCGGAGAGCAGCTCGGCGTTCGGCTTGTCGTCGGTGTAGCGCGAGTTGCCGCCGTCGATGACCAGGTCGCCGGGTTCCAGCACGGTGGCGAGCGTCGCGACGGTGTTCCGGGTCGGCTCCCCCGAGGGGACCATGACCCACACGACGCGCGGCGCGGACAGCGCGCCGGCCAGCTCCTGCAGGGAGCCGACGTCACTGACCTCCGGCCGCGGGTCGTAGCCGACGACCTCGTGCTCGGCGGCCCGCAGCCGCTCCCGCATGTTGCCGCCCATACGGCCCAGGCCGATCAGACCGATCTGCACTGCGATGCCCCCTCTGTCCTCACGCGCCGCGCACCGCGTTGCGGGGCACGGCGATCCTCGTCGATCACGCCGGGGATCGAGTCTTCCGGTCCCGCCGTGGCCACGCCACCGCGGCCCCGCCGGAGCGGATCAGCCCGGGAGCCGGACCGGCATCAGCAGGTGCAGGTAGCCGGACTTCTCCGGGGACGGCGCCTCACCGGTGTCGTCGGTGGCGGGCTTGGGCACCGGGCGGACCAGGGCCGGCCGGTTCGGCGTGGTGAACGTCAGCTGGGCCCGGTCGGTGTGCAGGGCGCCGAGACCGTCGAGCAGGTACCCGGGGTTGAACGCGATGGTCAGCGGGTTGCCGTCGAGTGCGCAGGGGAGCTCCTCCTCCGCGGACCCGACGTCGTCGCCGCCGGCGGCCAGGCGCAGGCCGTCCTCGCCGAACTCCATCCGGATCTGGGCCACCCGGTCCGCGACCAGGGACACGCGCTTGATCGCCTCGACGAGCGTCGCGACGTCGAGCTCGACCGCCGTGGTGTGCTCGGCCGGGATGAGCTGGCGGAACCGCGGGAACTCCGCGTCGAGCAGCCGGCTCGTGGAGCGACGGCCACCGCCGGTCAGGCCGAGCATGCCGTCCCCTGCGGACAGCGCGATCTCGACGGTGCCCGAGCCGGCCAGCGTCTTCGCGACCTCGGCGAGGGTGCGGGCCGGGATGAGGACCGCGGTCGAGATCGAGGAGTCCTCCGGCACCCACTCGAGCTCGCGCACGGCCAGCCGGAACCGGTCGGTCGCGGCGAGGGTGAGCTGGGAGCCCTCGATCTCCAGCCGGATGCCGGTGAGCATCGGCAGCGTGTCGTCCCGCCCGGAGGCGACGGCGACCTGGGCGACCGCGGCGGCCAGCGCGTCGGCCGCGACCGAACCCGCCTTCTGCGGCATCTCCGGCAGCTGCGGGTAGTCCTCGACCGGCATCGTCGGGAGGCTGAACCGGCTGTTGCCGCAGTTGATCGTGGCGCGCGCACCGTCGACGACGAGATCGACCGGCTTCGAGGGCAGGGCCCGGGTGATGTCGGCGAGCAGCCGGCCGGAGACGAGCATCCGCCCCGGCTCCCCGACCGTCGCGTCGAGCTCGACCCGGGCCGAGGTCTCGTAGTCGAACCCGGAGACGGTCAGCTTCTCGCCAGACTCGCCGTCGGACTGGATGAGGACCCCGCCGAGCACGGGCACGGGAGGACGGGCCGGGAGGCTGCGAGCCACCCAGGCTGCTGCGTCCGCGAGGACGTCGCGTTCGACCCGGAACTTCATCAAGGACCTTCCCCGGTGGCGCCAGGACCGCGACCGGTGGGTCGCAGCCGTCGACGGGACGGCGGTGCGGTGGTGGTGCTGCGGCGAGCCGTGGCCCCACCCGTCCGCCTGAGGCGGTGGCCGTTCGGCCGGTGCTGGGTCGGGATCTCGATTCGCCGGGAGGCTCACGGTAGAGCCTCGCCCCGACAGTTTCCACGCCGCCCCGGCGCTCGCCCGGTGCGGTCTCCGATCTCCGGTCACGACGCCGTGTACCCGGATCGTGGGCCCCCTCGTGTCCCCTCCACACGCTTGTTCTTGGGGAAGAACTAAGAGAGAGAAAACCCGTCGTAGTAGTAAGTCCTGTGCATGGTGTGGATGGACGCCATCGGTGCTGGTCAGCAGGCCGCGTCGACTGGGGATCTGGCCGTGGGGGCATCGGTTGACAGCTTCGGCCGGCGGTGGACCGGGGCGGGTTCCCCCCATCCGTCCCCGGTTCATCCCGGGTTCACCACAGAGTTGTCCACGGATCCGGGGCCATCCGTCCACGGGCTGCGCGGCGGCTATCCACAGACTTGTCCCCAGATGTGGGTGGAAGTGTGGTGGATCGTGGACCCAGGGTGATGGGTCCGGCACGCCGGGATGCAAGCGGCGTTGCGTACGGAACCCACTCACGCCTCATCCGTCACGCTCTGTTCGACGCAGAGTGACGTCCGGGTACTCGATGTCGATCATCTGTCGGCGTGACGAAGCGCCGAGTGCCCACTACCCGACGACGAACGGGATCCCCGGGAGCGACACGCGGTGGGCGCCACGCCGGACCGGATCGAGACCGGATCGCGACCGGCTCCGACGACCGCGGGGCCCGTGGACACCCGGCCGCCGGGGACCCGATCACCCCGGGCGGATCCCGCCGGCCCCGCAGAGACGATCTGAGCGCCGTTGTACGTGTGGGTGCGTCGGGATCGGTTCGGGTACGAGCCGTGTCCGCCCGGAACCACCCCGTACCGCCGCCGACCAGCACGTACCCGCCCCGCCCCGGCCGTACTCCTCACCCCCCGGCCCGGCTCCACTCATGGAGCTCCGGCCCGGTGTCACGAGGCCGAAGCTCCATGAGTGCAGCGGGGAGGGGGTGCGTGAGAAGGGAGCGGGGCGCGGGACCGGGTCAGTGCCGGGCGCGCAGCTTGATCCGCGCGGTGAGCTCCTGGACCTGCTCGAAGGTCTTGCGCCGGAGCGAGATCTCGTTGCGGATCTTCTTGTCGGCGTGCATGACGGTCGTATGGTCACGACCGCCGAACGTCTGGCCGATCCGCGGCAGCGAGAGGTCGGTCAGCTCGCGGCACAGGTACATCGCGATCTGCCGGGCCTGCGCGAGCGCCTTCGTCTTCCCCGGGCCGGACAGGTCGTCCAGCGTCACGGAGAAGAACTCCGCGGTGACCGCCATGATCGTCGGCGCGGTGATCTCCGAGGCCGCCGAGTCGGGGATGAGGTCGCGCAGCACGATCTCGGCGAGCTGGGTGTCGACGGCCTGCCGGTTCAGCGAGGCGAACGCCGTCACCCGGATCAGCGCGCCCTCGAGCTCGCGGATGTTGCGCTCGATCCGTTCCGCGATGAACTCCAGGACCTCACCGGGGACCGCGAGCCGGTCCTGGGCGGCCTTCTTCCGGAGGATCGCGATCCGGGTCTCCAGCTCGGGCGGCTGGATGTCGGTGATCAGTCCCCACTCGAACCGGGTGCGCATCCGGTCCTCGAGGGTCTCCAGGCGCTTCGGCGGCCGGTCGGAGGAGACGACGATCTGCTTGTTCGCGTTGTGGAGGGTGTTGAAGGTGTGGAAGAACTCCTCCTGGGTCCCCTCCTTCCCCTCCAGGAACTGGATGTCGTCGACCAGCAGGACGTCGACGTCGCGGTAGCGCCGCTGGAAGGCGACCTTGCGGTCGTCGCGCAGGGAGTTGATGAAGTCGTTCGTGAACTCCTCGGTACTGACGTACCGCACCCGCATCCCGGGGAAGAGCCGCTGCGCGTAGTGCCCCACGGCGTGCAGGAGGTGGGTCTTGCCCAGCCCGGACTCGCCCCAGATGAACAGCGGGTTGTACGCCCGCGCCGGCGCCTCGGAGACCGCGACGGCCGCCGCGTGGCTGAACCGGTTCGACGCCCCGATGACGAAGGTGTCGAAGGTGTAGCGCTCGTTGAGCCGGGTCTGCGACCGCGGTGCGACCGGGTCGCCGGCCTGCGGGGCGGTGTAGGCGGGCCAGGCGGTGCCACCGGGATCGCGTGCCGGGGCGGGCTCGGCGGGCGGGATCGGGGCCCACCCCCCTGCCGACGGGACCGGCTCGGCCGGGTATCCGCGCTCCGGCCCGGCGGAGGGGTCCGGAGCGGTGTCCGGAACCTCGTCGCCGTTCGCGCGGGCGTCGCTCTCACCGCGACCGGTGCTGCCCCCGGCGCCCGGCGCCGGGACCGGGGGTGCGGCGACGACCGGGATCTCGGTGGTCCCGGTGTCCCGGGCGCTGTCCCCGGCGGAGATGCCGCGGGCCATCCCGAACCCGGGCGGGTCGGGGACCTCGGTACCGCCGGAGGCGGCGGAGGCGTCGACGACGACGGCGAGGTTGACCGAGACACCCAGGTGCCGGCCGAGCGCGTCGCTGATCGGCTTGCGGAGGATGCGCTCGATGGCGTCCTTGGCGAACTCGCTCGGCGCGGCCAGCAGCGCGGTGCCGTCCAGCAGGCCGAGCGGACGGGTGAGACGGAGGAACGCGCGTTGCTGGGGGGAGAGCGAGGGGGCGCCCGACTCCGCGGACGAACCCGACAGGTCGGCGATGACCCGGTTCCAGACCGCGCCGAGATCGCCCGGCTGGTCGGTCATCCGCGGTTCCCCCTCCTGCTCGCGCTGTTCGCCCCCGCTGCCCGGGGAACGCTCCCGTCCCCCGGTGGTACGGCGATGGTCCCCGTCCGGATGCATCCGCTGCTCACCCTGAGGTGATGTATCCCCAGAGTTGTCCACACTTGTGCGTAAAGGTACGCAGCGCGTCGTGCCCGGCCCGCAGCGGGGCGGCCGGTCGGCGCGTCGCGTGTGTGGTTGGTCCGGGTGGGAACGGTGGATCCGGCCCGGTCGCACCCGGGCGGGTCGGCGACCGTAGCAGCCGGCGGCGGCCGTGTCCGCGGGCAGGCGCCCGGAACGGGCCGGGGGTGGTTTGACCCGTCCGAAACGCGCTGCGTACCCTTGAGAACCGGACACTGGTCGGGAGGGGCGTGTCGCGCCCGTCCGCACGGTCACCACTCTTCTGTGGCGGCCGGATCGACGGCCGGTGACCCTCGAACCGAGCCAGCGACCGATGAGATCACCGGCGGCGCAGCGTGCTGTGACGTGCTGTGACCCGCCGACCAGGAGAGCCGACCGTGAGCAAGCGTACTTTCCAGCCGAACAACCGCCGCCGGGCCAAGACGCACGGCTTCCGGCTGCGCATGCGCACCCGCGCCGGCCGCGCGATTCTCGCCGCGCGCCGCCGCAAGGGGCGCAACGCCGTCTCGGCCTGACCGGCCGGCGCACCCACCGGCCCGCGCCGTGCTGCCGGCACCTGTCCGGCTGACCCGCCGGCCCGAGTTCGCCTCGACGATCCGTCGTGGACGGCGAGCCGGCCGGTCCCGGCTGGTGGTGCACCTCGACCTGACCCGCCCCGGCGGCGTGCCCGATGGGCACGTCCCGCCGAGGGCGGGTTTCGTCGTGAGCAAGGCCGTCGGCAACTCGGTGGTACGGCACCGGGTCAGCCGGCGGCTCCGGCACCTGGTCGCCGAGCGGCTGGACACACTGCCGCCCGGTGCCGCACTCGTCGTGCGGGCGTTGCCACCGTCGGCGGCGGCGTCCTCGGCGGAACTCGGTGCGGACCTGGACTCGGCACTGCGGGCGGCCCGCCGCCCGCGCCGGCCCAAGCAGCCGGACGGTGCGCGATGACCGACCGGGCCGGGGCGGACGACGTGCCGGAGGGCGGCACCGTGCCGGAGGGCACTGCGCCGGAGGGCACTGCGCCGGAGGGCGCCGGTGATCCGGCCCGTCCCCGTTCGCTCGGTGCCAGGGCCGCGGTCGGGGCCGTGCGCTGGTACCAGGTGTGGATCTCCCCGAACCTGCTGCCGAGCTGCCGCTTCCACCCGAGCTGCAGTGCCTACGCCGTGGAGGCGCTGAGCGTCCACGGTCTGGTCCGGGGGCTCGCGCTCACCGCATGGCGCCTGTTGCGCTGCGGACCGTGGCACCCTGGCGGGTGGGACCCCGTACCACCACCGAGGCCACCCATGCGGCCAGGACGGCCGGCCGGCGGCACACAGCCGGACCCGACGTCCACCGACCCGTCCCGAACCGAAGGCCTCACAGGCGGTACGGACCGCTGACCGGCGGTGCCGGCCCGAGACCCCGAGGAGCAATCGACCCGTGCTGGACTTCATCTACTACCCCGTCAGCTTCATCATGTGGGTCTGGCACAAGGTGTTCGGCTTCGTGCTGGGCGATGACAGTGGCTTCGCCTGGGCACTGTCGGTGGTCTTCCTGGTCTTCACCCTGCGGCTGATCCTCTACAAGCCGTTCGTCAGCCAGGTCCGCTCCATGCGCAAGATGCAGGAGATGGCCCCGGAGATGCAGAAGCTCCGGAAGAAGTACGCCAACGACCGGCAGAAGCTCGCCACGGAGATGCAGAAGCTCCAGCAGCAGAACGGCGCCAACCCGATCATGGGCTGCCTGCCGATGCTGGTGCAGATCCCGGTGTTCATCGGTCTGTTCCACGTGCTGCGCGAGTTCAAGCCGGGCAAGACCGAGAACTACTTCTTCAACGCCCAGGAGAACGCCTCGTTCGTCGACTCCGACCTCTTCGGGTCGAAGCTCGGTTCGGCGATCTTCCCGCTGCAGAACACCGCGTCGGTCACCGACCTCGGCGGCAACTACGTCGCGCAGTGGGTCGTGATGGTCCCGCTGATGATCGCGGCCGGCATCTTCACCCACATCACCGCGCGCCACTCGGTGGCCCGCCAGCAGGCCCAGATCGCGGCCGGCACCGCCGCCGCGAACCCGCAGGCCGAGATCATGCAGAAGCTGATGCTCTACGTGTTCCCGATCGGCGTCGTCGTCGGTGCGCCGTTCCTGCCGCTCGCGGTCCTCTTCTACTGGGTCTCCAACAACCTGTGGACGCTGTGGCAGCAGCACCACGTCTACAAGCGGATCGACTCCGAGGAGGAGGAGAAGCGGGAGAAGGCCGTCGAGTCGGCCAAGACGCTCGCTCCCCGTCCGGGTCAGAAGCCGGTCCGCAAGAACGACAAGGGCACGGCGAAGGAGATCCGCGAGATCGCCGACGAGCCGATCACGGCCGAGGAGGAGGCCGCGGCGCCGAAGGGCTCCGACGGGGCCTCGGCCGGCACCGGCGGTGTGACCGGCCAGGGATCCAACGGTTCCGCGGGCGCCCGTCCGGCGAACGGCAACGGCACGAACGGGAACGGGAACGGCACGAAGAAGCCCGGGGCCAAGCCGGTGCAGCGTCGTTCGGGTGCGAAGTCCCGCCGCGGCAAGCGCCGCTGATCCCGCGCCACCCACCACCAGACCCGCGAGTCGCACGGCCCCGGCGGTCCCCCACCGCCGTGCGGGCCCGGCATCGCGAACCCGCGTTCCGACAAGAGGAGAACCCGTGCCCGACACCGCGAAGGACCACGCCGAGGGATCGGACGTGCAGGACAAGGACAAGCCCTCCGGGCAAGGCCTGCTGATCCAGGAGGGCGACGTCGCGGGTGACTACCTGGAACGCCTGCTGGACATCCTGGACTACGACGGCGACATCGACCTCGACGTCGACGGCGGCCGCGCGATCGTCAGCATCGAGGGCGCCGATGACGACGACGAGCTCCGCAAGCTGGTCGGGGACAAGGGATCGGTGCTCGAGAGCCTGCAGGAGCTGGCCCGGCTCGCCGTGCAGCAGCAGCTCGGCAGCCGCAGCCGCCTGATGCTCGACGTCGCCGGCTGGCGCAAGCGCCGCCGGGACGAGCTGACCGAGCTGGGTCTGGACACGGCCCGGGAGGTCAAGGAGTCCGGTGAGTCGGTCCGGCTCCGGCCGATGACGCCGTTCGAGCGCAAGGTCGTCCACGACGCCGTCGCCGGTGTGAAGGGCGTCGTCAGCGAGAGCGAGGGCGAGGAGCCGCGTCGCCAGGTCGTCGTGCACAAGAAGTGAGCGACCAGCTTCCGATCCCCACCCCGGAGACCGTCGAGAAGGTCTTCGGGGAACGGGCGGCCGCGGCCGCCCGCTACGTCGGGCACCTCGCCACCTCGGGGATCGAACGGGGTCTGATCGGGCCGCGGGAACGTGACCGTCTGTGGGACCGGCACGTGCTGAACTGCGCGGTGCTCGCCGAGGTGGTACCGCCCGACGCGAAGGTCGTCGATGTCGGCTCGGGTGCCGGTCTTCCCGGGATACCGTTGGCACTCGCTCGGCCGGATCTGCAGATCGTCCTCGTCGAACCGCTGGCCCGGCGGGTCGACTGGCTCGACGAGGTGCTCGCGGACCTGGGGCTCGACCTCGCCGTCGAGCGCGGGCGTGCCGAGGAGCCGTCCGTTCTGCGACGATGGGAGGGCGCCGACGTGGTCACCGCACGTGCCGTCGGGCCGCTGGCCCGGCTCGCGGGCCTGTCGCTGCCGCTCCTGCGTCCCGGTGGCGTGATGCTCGTACTGAAGGGGGCCTCGGCCCCGGAGGAGATCGTCCGCGACGCCGCGGCGGTGCGTGCCCTGGGCGGCGGTACCCCGACGATCCACGAGGTCGGTGCCGGCGTCGTGGAACCGCTGACCAGGGTGGTCGAGATCCCCCGTATCGGCGCGCCCCGACCCACTCGGAGGAAGGAACGGCGATGATGAGGAGCAGGACACCGTCCTCGGCTGTTCCACGTGAAACACCGGCCGGGGAACCGACCGAGAAGGGGCCGCGCGTGAGTCTCGGATGGACGCCCATCGCTGACGAGGCCGAGCGGGCGGCCCGTGTCCTGCATCCCGACAGCCATGCGATGCCGCGGCCGGAGGGCCGCCGGGTCCTGTCGGTCGCAAACCAGAAGGGCGGCGTCGGGAAGACCACGAGCACGGTGAACGTGGCCGCCGCGCTGGCGATGCACGGGCTGCGCGTCCTGGTGATCGATCTCGACCCGCAGGGCAACGCCAGCACGGCGCTGGGGGTCGAGCACCGCACCGGGACGCCGTCGGTCTACGAGGTCATGCTCGGCGAGATCTCGCTCGCCGAGGCCGCCGTGGAGAGTTCGGCGTCGCCGAACCTGCTCTGCGTGCCCGCCACGATCGACCTCGCCGGCGCCGAGATCGAGCTGGTCAGCATGGTGGCCCGGGAGTCCCGGCTGTCCCAGGCGATCAACGACGACGCGCTCGCGCAGCTGGACGTCGACTACGTCCTCATCGACTGCCCGCCCTCGCTCGGGCTGCTGACCGTCAACGCGCTCGTCGCGGCCTCCGAGGTGCTGATCCCGATCCAGTGCGAGTACTACGCGCTGGAGGGGCTCGGGCAGCTGCTCTCCAACATCGATCTGGTCCGGTCGCACCTGAACACGTCGCTGCACGTGTCGACGATCCTGCTGACCATGTACGACGGCCGTACCAAGCTCGCCGACCAGGTGACCTCCGAGGTCCGCCAGCACTTCGGACCGACCGTCCTGCGCACCGTGATCCCGCGCAGCGTGAAGGTCTCCGAGGCTCCCGGGTACAGCCAGACGGTGCTCGCCTACGACCCGGGATCGCGCGGCGCGACGAGTTACGTCGACGCGGCCCGCGAGATCGCCGAGCACGGGGCCAGCGGTGCCTACCGTCCGGGCGGGCGCTGACATGGCCGAACGCAAGGGTGGTCTCGGGCGCGGGCTGGCGGCGCTGATCCCCACCGCACCCCCGGAGACGGGCGGCCCGTCCGGGGGCGGAGCCGGTGCGCCGTTGCACCGTCCGGCTCCGGCCGTGCAGCACGAGGACGCCGGCTCGGAGACCCCGGTCGTGGACGGGGGCGCGGAGTACCGCGAGATCCCGCTCAAGCGGATCGTCCCGAACCCCAAGCAGCCGCGGACGCAGTTCGACGACGAGCAGCTCGCGGAGCTCGAGCACTCGATCCGTGAGTTCGGGCTGCTGCAGCCGATCGTCGTCCGGCGGGCCGGGCGCGACTACGAGCTCATCATGGGCGAGCGGCGCTGGCGGGCGGCCCAGCGCGCCGGCCTGGAGGTGTTGCCCGCGATCGTCCGGCACACCGCCGACGACGTGATGCTCCGCGACGCGTTGCTGGAGAACATCCACCGCGTGCAGCTCAACCCGCTGGAGGAGGCCGCTGCCTACGAGCAGCTGCTGGCGGAGTTCGGGGTGACGCACTCGGAGCTGGCCGACCGGCTGGGCCGCAGCCGTCCGGTCGTCACGAACATGATCCGATTGCTACGGCTGCCGGTGACGGTGCAGCGGCGGGTCGCCGCGGGTGTGCTGTCCGCCGGGCACGCGCGGGCGCTGCTCGGGCTGGAGGACGCGGGCCAGCAGGAGGACCTCGCGACGAAGATCGTGGCGGAGGGTCTGTCCGTACGGGCGACCGAGGAGGCCGTGGTCCTCGCGCGGCAGGACGGGCCGCCCCGGGAACGCCGGGCCCGCAGGCGTGGCGACCAGCGCCCGGAGTTCACCGAACGGGCCGACCGGTTGTCGGACATGTTCGACACCCGGGTGAAGGTCGAGATGGGCCAGCGGAAGGGTCGCATCGTCGTCGAGTTCGGTTCGGTCGAGGACCTCGACCGGATCACCGGGATGATGGGCATCCGCGAGTAGCTCCATCGCCGGTACCCGACGGCCGCTGTCCGATCCGGACGGCGGCCGTTGTCGTCGGTGGGCCGATCGGGACGGTCGACAGACGAGATCTCAGGGCGCCCTGAGATCGTCTCTACGGCCTGTCCGTGGTGTCCGTGGGTGAGGAAGCCGTCGAGCGCGATCCGTCGTTCGGACGTGGATCTCAGGGCCGGAACTCGGTGGTGTACCGATTCAGTGCCGTGGTGCGCAGGCACCGGTCGGCCGATGGACCGGATCGACGTACGGACGTGTGTCAGAACGCGTCCGGAGGAGCGTGCCACCGGAGGATCGTGCTGTCCGGCCGAGTGCTTCCGGCTCGGCCTCGTCCAGGGAGCTGTTCTCCGGCGGGACGGCGGCTGGAGCGTCGGCGCTCCGGGCGGTATCCGACCGGCGCGAAGGGCGCGGAGCGCCGGGGTGTCCGGCGCGCGACTCCTGGGGCAGCGCGTGACCCGCGTTGAGTGGTCGCTGCCCTCTCCGGCGATGTCCCGACCGCGCGGCGGGCCGGTCTGCCGCCGGCGATCGAGCCGCGACGTGCACGCGTAGCACCGGTCGCCCCGCGCCCGTCCGCGCCGATGACCGGTGGAGCTGGTCGTGGCCGGGCGAGGTTCCGGATGTCGTGTCGGGATGCGTGGTGACCCAACCCGGATCCGGTGTCTGCGTGCCGCTGCCGGACCGGGAGTCGGGACCGGTCCCGGCCGCGTAGGCCAGCTGCTGCGGCACGCGGTGAGGGCCCACAGGTGGGGTGGAGAGCTGCTTCTTCCGCGTCATGGCGCCGGCCGGTGTCGCGGTGCCGGGCACCGGCTGATGCTGGAACGGTGGTGTCGTTGGTCTGCTCCGGAGCACCTGGGACGTCCCGGGGCAGCTCGAGGCACCCGGGCACTTCGAACCACTCGGGCGCTTCGAGCGACCTGGGTGCCTCGAGCGGCCTGGGTGCCTCGAGCGGCCTGGGCGCTCGACCGACCGACGCCGCCATCCGGCACGGTCGATCGCTGGTCGGCCGAGTCGATGCTCCCCCGGGATCATGCCGAGCGGACGGGTGTCGTTCTGGGGCGCCGTGTTTCACGTGGAACGTGCGCGCCGGAGTCCTGTGCTCGGCGGCCCGCTCCCCTGCCGGTCGCCGGCGCGGGAGGTTCGCCTGGCTCAGGGGGCAGGGAAGCGTGGTCCGGAACCGGCTCGACGCAGGAGCGAGCGGGAGTCCGGCTTCTCTCCGCTGGGAGCGACACCGCGGCGGCGGTGGGACCTGATACCCGCGTCCGCTCGGCCGGTCTCGGTGCCGCCCGTCGGCGTGCGTGGACGGGGCCGTGCCACGTCACCGGTCATCGAGCCGCCATGAAGCGGCGCGGTCGGCACGAATCGGCAGGAGCACCGATCAGCGCCGGTCCGGACAGCGGGTGGGCCGGTCATCGAGCCCGGCTGTGCCGCGATCGTGCGCCCGGGTCCGCCGGTGTTTCACGTGAAACGCTCACTCCGAGCGCGTCGCCGCCCGCTCCACCAGTGCCTGGTAGACGGTCGCCAGATCCGAGCCGTCGGCGTCGACGGCGGTCGGCAGCAGCGACGTGTCGGTCAGGCCCGGGGACACGTTCAACTCCAGGATCTGGACGCGCCCGTCCCCGTCGACGATGGCGTCCATCCGGGAGACGTCGCGCAGCCCGAGCAGCCGATGTGCGGCGAGTGCCGTCTCGGCCAGGAGGTCCAGCACCGTTTCCGGGAGCCGCGCCGGGCAGTGGAAGGTGGCGGCGCCCGGCGTGTAGCGGGAGGTGTAGTCGTAGAAGCCGGACGACACCTCCACCTCCACCGGGGGCAGCGCGCGGGCGTCGGCGCCGTCGTGCACGACGGAGACGGCGACCTCGGTGCCCGCGACGAATCGTTCGACCAGCACGGTGTCGGCGTAGGCGAAGCTGCTCACCATGGCGGCCGGGAGGTCCGCCGCGCTCTGGACGACCTGCACACCGAGAGCGGAGCCGCCCTGGTCCGGCTTCAGGACCAGGGGCAGCCCGAGCCGGTCGACGATCGCCTCCAGGACGCCCTGTGCGCCGAGCTCGCGGAACGTCGAGTGCGGCAGCGCGACCCAGTCCGGGGTGCTGAGCCCGGCACGGACCAGTTCCGCCTTGACGCTCGGCTTGTCCCACGCCCGGCGGCACGCACCGGACGGCGTCCCGACGAACGGGAGATGCAGCAGTTCCAGCACCTGCTGGACCGCGCCGTTCTCCCCCTCGCCCCCGTGCAGCGCGACGGCGACCACGTCCGGACGGTCCGAGCGCAGGCGTTCGAGCAGCGAGCCGTCGACGTCCCACTCCCGCACGTCGACGCCGTTCGCCCGCAGGGACCCGGCGAGCCGGCGACCGGATCGCAGCGAGACCTCGCGCTCGTGGGACAGACCTCCGGCCAGCACGGCCACCGTTCGATCACTCACCCCGGCATTCTGCGCCATGGCCCCGACGCAGAACGCCCCGGACCGATCGGTCCGGGGCGTTCCACGTGAAACATGCTCAGTTGGTGTCCGGGGACGGACTCTGCGGCCCCCGCCGCAGCTCCGGTCGCGTGGGCGTCCCGAACGTCCGGACCACGTCGAGCTCGGCCTCCAGTACGGCCGCCAGCCGCCGCACGCCCTCGGTGATCCGCTCGGGCGTCGGGTAGCAGAACGAGAGCCGCAGCTGGCGGCTACCGAACCCGTCGGCGTAGAAGCCCGTTCCCGACGCGTACGCGACCCGGGCCGTCACCGCCCGCGGGAGCATCGCCTTGGTGTCGATGCCCTCCGGCACGGTGACCCAGACGAAGAACCCGCCGTCCGGCGAGTTCCAGCTGCACCCCTCCGGGAGGTAGGCGTCCAGCGCCGCGAGCATCGCGTCCCGGCGCTCCCGGTAGTTCTCGCTGAACGTCTTCACCTGGCTGCGCCAGTCGTGGTGCGAGAGGTAGCGCGAGACCAGCATCTGCGTGAACGACGGCGGGCAGAGCGTGGCCGACTCGGCCGCGAGCACCAGCCGGTCCCGCACCAGCGGCGGCACCAGCGCCCAGCCGACCCGCAGCCCCGACGCGAACGTCTTGGAGAACGAGCCGAGGTAGATGACGTCGGCGTCGTAGGACCGCAGCGCCGGGTGGTGCTCCCCGGTGAACCCGAGCAGGCCGTACGGGTTGTCCTCGACGACCATCACGCCGTACCTGCGGCAGAGGTCGAGGATCCGCGGGCGCCGCTCGTGGGTGAGCGTCACGCCGGCCGGGTTGTGGAAGTTCGGGATCGTGTAGAGGAACTTCGGTGTGATCCCCTGCCGGGCCAGCGACTCCAGTGCCTCCTGCAGCAGCTCCGGGACCAGCCCGTGCTCGTCCAGCGCCACGTGCACGACGCGCGCCTGGTACGCGGCGAAGCTGCCCAGCGCCCCGACGTAGGACGGGCCCTCGGCCAGCACGACGTCACCGGGGTCGACGAAGATCCGGGTGATCAGGTCGAGGGCCATCTGCGAGCCCACTGTCACGACGACGTCGTTCGGGTCCCCCTCGATGCCCTCCTCCCGCATGACCTCGCAGATCTGCTCACGCAGCTGCGGGACGCCCTGCGCCGAGCCGTACTGCAGCGCGGACATGCCGTCGGTCTCGACGAGGTCCGCGACCTCGGTCGCGAGTGACTGCAGGGGCAGCGCCGCCAGGTTCGGCATCCCACCGGCCAGCGACACGACCTCCGGCCGGCTCGCGACTGCGAACAGCGCCCGGATCTCCGACGCCGTCATCCCCGCCGTGCGGGTGGCGAAACGCTCGGTCGGCGGCTGCAGCGCCGACGACGATCGCGGGGCGGGCTCGACCGTGCCACCCTCCGCTGCCGCTGCCGCTGCGGCCGCCGCCTCGGCCGCGGTGCGGCGGGCGTCGGGCTGCTGCGGGCGGTCGGGCGAGGTCATCGGAGTGCTCCCCTTCGACGGAACGAGTGGTGGAGCGAGTGTAACCGCGACGGGTGAGCGCCCCGCCCTTCGTCGTGACGTACGTACCGGTGAACCGCTCCGGGGTGACGCGGCGGCGGAAGTCCGCTTACGCTCGATGACGTCGGGGTACTGGGTTCGGGCGGAGCCACGGTGCCGGACCGGGGAACGGCTCGGGCCCCGCACACGGCGCGGTTCCCGCGCGACTACGACGGCCGGAGGTTCTTCCTTGTCCTGGCATGTGGCCGCGCTCAATCTGGACAATCTGGGTGATCTGCCCAAGCGTTGCCGGAACTGCGTCTACTGGGAGCTGTCGCCGTCGCTCGCCGAGCAGGCCGACGGCTACGGCACCACGGACCTGGAGAAGGAAGCCTGGCTGTCGGAACTGTTCCTGGAATGGGGATCGTGCGGCCGGGTCGTGTACGTCGGCGGCGCGCCGGCGGGCTACGTGCTCTTCGCTCCCCCGGCCTCGGTCCCGCGGGCGACCGCGATGCCGACCGGGCCGGTCAGCGCGGACGCCGTCCTGCTGACCACGATGCAGGTCGTCCCGGAGTTCGCCGGCGAGGGGCTCGGCCGGGCACTGGCCCAGGCCGTGGTGAAGGAGCTCGTCCGGCGCGGTGTGAAGGCCGTTGAGGCGTTCGGTGACGCCCGGCCCGGCACCGAGGCCGACTGCGTCGTCCCGGCGGACTTCCTGCGCTCGGTGGGCTTCAAGACGGTCCGCCCGCACCATCGCTGGCCGCGGCTGCGGATGGAGCTGCGCGCGGGTATCGAGTGGAAGTCCGACGTCGAGGCCGCGCTCGAACAGCTGTTCAACACGGTCACGATCCCGATGCAGGCGCCGGCGCTCGCCCCGACCCGCACCCCGGCCCGGGCCGGTCGGTGCCAGACCTCGTTCCTGCCCTCCGCGGACGACGGCTCCGCAGGGGACGAGCGAGACGGCAGAGGCGATCTCAGGGCCTGCGGAACGGGCCGCTGAACGACGTTCGGCGCCCCGGTGGGTCACCGGGACGCCGAAGGTGGAACAGCCCGCAGCGGGCTACACAGCCCGGATCTGCTCGCGGGCGAGCACGTCGTTGAACGTGAAGGTCCCGGTGGGCTGGTCGTCCTGCCCGAGCAGGTACAGCCGCTTCACCGCGACGAGGATGCCCTCGGCCACCACGTCCCGGAAGCCGGGGTCGAGCAGCTTGCGGCGGTCTCCGAGGTGCGTGAGGTACCCGGTCTCGATGCGCACGGTCGGCATCCGGGTCCGGCGCACCATCTCCCAGGTGCACGGCTGGCTGCGGCAGTCGACCATCGACGTGCGGGTCAGCAGCTCGCGCTGGATCAGACCGGCGAGCGCCCCACCGACGTTGGACGTCGTGCCCGATCCGTTGCCGAAGAAGTAGGTCGCGAGGCCCTGGGCGTGCGGGCTGAAACTGGCGTCGGTGTGCAGCGACACGACGAGATCGGCGCCGACGTCGTTCGCGAACTGGGCCCGCTCGGCCTCCGGCGGGTTGCCGGTCTCCGGCCGGGTCAGCAGCGCCTCCATGCCGGTCGCGGACATCCGCCCCACCAGCCGCCGGGCGAGGTCCCACATCAGGTCGGCCTCGGTGACCCCGCCGACCTCGACCCCGCGGTCGGGTCCGCCGTGCCCGGGGTCGATGACGATCCGCTTGCCGCGCATCCGGGGCCCGGCCCGGCGCAGCAGCTCCTGCTCGCGCAGCAGGTGCGGGCGGCCACCGGTGACCTTGCGCCCCAGCTGGCGCAGCGCGCGCAGGGTCTCCGGGCCGCACATCCCGTCCGGGACCATGCCGTAGTCGCGCTGGAAGCGCATGAGCGCCTGCTCGGTGCGCTGGTCGAACGCTCCGCTCGGGCGGCCCGGGTCGTACCCCAGCTCCAGCAGGCGTTCCTGGAGCATGGCGACGTCGTCACCCGTGGTGGGGGTGGAGAGGGTGAACGACAGCATCCGGTCGCCGAGCGACCAGCCGGCCTCGCGCAGGGCGCGCGCGGTGTCCGGGCCGACGACGCCGTCGGTGATGAGCCCGCGCCGTTGCTGGAAGACACGGACGGCGTGGTCGATCTCGTGGTCGAACGCCGTCGATTCGGGCGACTCCGCGGGCAGATCGGGCAGCAGGCCGAGCTGCCGCAGCGTCGCTCGGATCTCGCGTACGGCAGGACCTGAGTCCCCGCGCCGGAGCAGCTGCATGCACCCCTCGCTCGTTGTCGTCAGGCACACGTGCTGCCTGTGGTCGGTCGGCCCCGCTCGGTGATCCCGGGCGGTCGGCCGCGGACCATTGTGCCCTGCCGGACCGACCGAGGAGTGCAGCGGGGCGCATACGCGCGTGTCCCGGTTGTGATCAACCGGGACACGCAGCGTGACCTCGTTGCGCTAGTACGCGCGCGGCCCCGAGGTCGGGGCGGTGCATCAGATGTGGTCGGCGAGATCGGCCAGCAGGGCCGCCTTCGGCTTCGCCCCGACGATCTGCTTCACCGGCTTGCCGCCGCTGAAGAGGATCATGGTGGGGACCGACATGACCTGGTAGTCGCGGGCGACCTCGGGGTTCGCGTCGATGTCGAGCTTGGCGACGGTGAGCTTCTCGGTGTTCTCGCCGGCGATCTCGTCGAGCACCGGGGCGACCATCTTGCACGGGCCGCACCAGGTGGCCCAGAAGTCGACCAGGACGGGCTTCTCGCTCTTCAGCACGTCCTGGTCGAACGAACTGCTGGTGACGTCGACGGTGTTGGCCATGGTTTCTCCTTCGGTTCGGACCTGGTCGGGGAGCTGTCAGTGCACGGCTTCGGCGACCGCCGGGCTGTCGGCGCCGTACCCGCCACCGGCGAGTTCGGGGCTGACGGGGTGCCCGGCGAGCCAGCGCTCGGCGTCGATGGCGGCCGAGCAGCCGCTGCCGGCGGCGGTGATGGCCTGCCGGTAGGTGTGGTCGACGAGATCGCCGCAGGCGAAGACGCCCGGGACGTTCGTGTAGGTGGAACGTTCGTCCACCTTCACGTAGCCCTCGTCGTCGGTCTCGACCTGGCCGGCGACCAGCGCGCTGCGGGGGTCGTGGCCGATCGCGACGAACATGCCGGTCACGTCGAGGGCGTCGGTCTCCCCCGTCGTCGTGTCGCGCAGCTGCAGCTGCTTGACCGACCCCTCACCGGTCACCTCGGTGACCTCGGAGTTGGTCCGCCAGCGCATCTTCGGGTCGTTCTGGGCCCGTTCCAGCATGATCCGCGACGCCCGGAACTCGTCGCGCCGGTGGATCACCGTGACGGTCTCGGCGAACCGGGTGAGGAACGTGGCCTCCTCCATCGCCGAGTCGCCGCCGCCGATCACCGCGATGTTCTGGTCGCGGAAGAAGAAGCCGTCGCAGGTGGCGCACGAGCTCACGCCACGGCCGAGCAGCTCCTGCTCACCGGGGACGTGCAGGTAGCGCGGCGCGGCACCCATGGCGAGGATGACGGCCCGGGCGCGGAACGTGTCCTGCCCGACCCGGACCTCCTTGACGTCCCCGTCGAGCTTCACCGCGTCGACGTCCTGCGGGCGCAGGTCGGCGCCGAAGCGCTTCGCCTGCCCGCGCATCTGCTCCATGAGCTCGGGGCCCATGATCCCGTCGGTGAAGCCGGGGTAGTTCTCGACCTCGGTCGTGGTCATCAGGGCGCCGCCGAACTGGCTGCCCTCGAACACGACCGGCGCGAGCTGGGCGCGGGCGGCGTACACCGCGGCGGTGTAGCCCGCCGGCCCGGACCCGATGATGATCAGGTCGTGCACCGTGTCGTCGGTGGTCACCGGTACCGATACCTCCTCCGCGCGCCCGTTGACCCCGGGCGCGATGGCGGGGCCCGTGGATCCGGCCGTCCGGTCGGATCCGGCCTCGTTGCTGCCGTATGGCTCGAACGCGATCCTAGTCAGGGGCATTCCCGGTCCGGGCGGCGCCGAACCCGGCGCGGTCCCCGGTCGCCGGGGCTCAGCCCGTGCCGGTCCCGCCGAGTACCCGGGCCGATCCCGGACGGCAGCCCGGCGGCACGACGACGGTCCGCTCCCGGCCGGGAGCGGAGGTGCCGAGGACGACGAGCAGATCCGGCCCGTCCGGGCCGGGATGCGGCCGGGTGTCGAGCACCGGTGCTCCCGGATCGTCGATCCCCGCGGACGCGAGGCAGGCCCGGATCCGGCCGGTTCCCGCCGCCGCGCGGTCCCCGTCCACGGCCCCCGTGACCGGTTCCGGTCCGGTGCCGGGACCGTTCAGAACCGGGATCGCGACGAGCCCGACGACGGCGGCCGCGGCGAGGAGCACCGTCGTCCGGCGGGTCCGACGCGGGATCGCCGGGCGCCCCGGTGCCGCCCCGGCGGCGAGCCGGGTGCGGATCCGGGCCGCGACGTCGCTCGGCATCGGGACCGGACCGGCGGCGACCACGAGCACGTCCCGGAGCGGGTCGGACCGATCATCGTCTTTCTGACAGTAATACTGAGCGGCAGCTGAAGACTGGTAATCGTCGATCCCATGAGAATCTGGGCGATAGTTCTTGTCGTTGTCACGATATGTGCTCAACGCTCCTCCTCACGGGTCCGGGCGAGGATCCCGGTCAGCCGGGCCCGGCCACGCGCACAGCGACTCTTCACGGTCCCCACCGGCACCCCGAGGATCTCGGCCACCTCCGCCACCGGGTACCCGAGCGCCTCGACGAGGACCACGGCGACCCGCTGGTCGAGGGGCAGCCGGGCCAGCGCCTCGTCCACGGTCAGCCGGATCAGCAGACGCCCGGACGGGTCGGCGGACACCGGCGTCCCGGTGAACCCGGCCCGGCGCCGGCGCCGGGCCGCGCGCATCCGGTCGATGCACCCGTTGACCAGGATCCGGTGCAGCCAGGTACCCGCCGACGCGTCACCCCGGAAGCCGGGCGAGCGCAGCGCCGCGAGGAACGCCTCCTGGACCGCGTCCTCCGCCTCCGTGGGGTCCCCGAGCATCCGCAGGGCCACCGACCACAGCCGGTCGGCGTACCGCCGGAACACCTCGTCCAGGTCCGGCGGCGCCGCCGTCGGGGAGCCGCGGTCGACGGAGGTCACCGGGGCACCGTAGGGATCCCGGGTGGATCACCACCGGCGTTCCGGCGAGCCGGGTCGCGTTCGCGAACGCGGCTACTGGACGGCGCGCTCGAAGGAGAACTCGCCGATCTCGGTCTGGTTGCCGGGACCGAGCGTGGTGATCCACAGCAGCACGTTCTCGGTCGGCATCGCGCCGTCGAGCGGCACCTCGGTCTCCCCCTGCTGCAGGGTGGCCGTCGCCACGACCCGGGTGCTGTCGAGGTCGGCGCCGGGCGAGGGCGCGGTGCGCACCTCGACCACCGTGCCGGGGCTGTCCGAGTCGATCGTGAGCCGGGTGACCGGCTCCGGCGCGTCGAACGACGCCATGATCCCGATGCCCGGCTTGAGCGCGGGGAACGGCTGGAAGTAGCGGCTCGTCGTCCAGGTCGTCGTGGGATCGCCGTCGACCACCCGGTCGACCGTCGCGGCGTTGTCGGCGTCCCCGACCGGGTCGAAGACCTGCACCGACACGTTCGCCACGGCGCTCGTCGCACCGCCGGGACCGGGGGCGACGCCCTGCTCCTGCTGCTGTTCCGCCGCGGGTGGCAGGACGACGGGCGGGCCGCCCGAGCCCCCGAAGAGCGCACCGAGCTGGACCGACAGGTAGCCGAGGACGACCAGCACGCCCACACCGAGCACGGCGAGACCGATCCGCAGGTTGCGCCGGCGCTGCGGGTCGTGCCGGGTGTCCGGGAGCCGGTCGGAGTCCTGCCAGACGTCGTCCGGGTCGGAGGGGGCGCCGTCGTGCGCCGGGGGGAAGAACGCCTGGTCCGCGTCCTCCGCGACGACGTCGGCCAGCATCCGCTGCATCGCCGCCGCGGTGTGCACCCGGCCGAGCCCGTCCCCGGCCTGGCCGAGGGCGCCCATGCAGACGGTGTCCAGCTCCAGCGGGACACCGGGGCGCAGCGCCGAGGGGGCCTGCAGCCGACCGGCCGAGGACCGCTCCGCGGCGACCAGGCCGGCCCGGGCCGCGTCGGCGACCGAGAGCGGCCAGCGCCGGGTCAGCAGGCAGTAGAGCAGCCCGCCGAGGCCGCGGACGTCGTCCGCCGCGGACACCGACGGCCGTGGGAGCAGGAACGCGAGCATGGCCCGCCCGTCCGGCGTGATCCGGATCCGCTGCGGGTGGTCGCAGCCGAGCACCAGGCCCTGCTGGTGGGCCTCGGTGGCCGCGGCGGCGAAGCCCTCGGTGGCGGCGGCGGCGCGCTGGGCCCGGACCGGTCCCTCGGCCACCGTCTCGGCGAGCGAGCGGCCCGGGACCCATTCGGCGACGGCGGCGCCGAGCACGTCGTGCGGGAGCCCGTGCGTCCCCGGGGCCAGCACGTCGAGCAGGCGCGCGGTGCCGCGGTGCTCGAAGCAGCCGGACCGCAGCGCCCGCACGATCATCTCCCCGGCCCGGGCGGTGCCCTCCGGATCGTCGGAGCGGTCGTCGGCGGGCATCCGGCGGAGCAGGGTGACGCCGACCGAGCGGCGCAGCACGGTGTCCTCGGCGCGCCAGAACTCGGCCCCGGCCGCGGGATCGGACCCGATCCGCTGCCGCAGGACGTACCGGTCGGTGAGGTTCGATCCGGCCGCCGTGACCGGTGCGTGGGTCACGGTGAGCTGCTCGGTGGGCCCGGCCTGCGCCGGGACCCTGGCGGTGGGCGGGTCGAGCGGGGGCCGGGCATCCGGCTCGGCCGCCGGGGGTTCGGCGGTGCCGGAGCCCTCCGGTGCGGCCGGCTCCGGAGCCGCGGGCACGGCCGGTACGGCCGCGGTGGGCTCGGGCGACGGGTTCCGGCCGGTCGTGCCGACGCTCTCGGTGCCCTCGGCACCGGGATCGGACGACGTGGTGGGGCCGGATTCGGACGGGGCGTCGGTTCGGGCAGCTCGCTGGTCGGTCTGCCCGTTCAACGGCTTCGCCCTCCCTCGGCGCCTGCTCTCGTTCCGGCGCTCAGCTTACGGCACCCCGTCGGGTCCGGACGAGGTGCGGACCGTGCTCATGACCCGTATGCCGTGACTTCGGTCCCCGACCGCCGGGGGTTTGCCCGGTAGGCGACTGATTGCGCCCGACGAGCCGGATCGTGCGACGAGCGGTCGACACGCGTCGCCGTGTGTCACGGCCGGGTGGTGTTCCCGGTCCGGTCGCCGGTCCCCGGGCGGGCCGGGCCGGGGGCGCCGGACGGGTCCGGGTGCTCGGGCACCGGCGCCGCGTCGCCGCCGGAGGGCACCGGCCCGGCCGGCCCGCCGGGCGCCTCCGGGGCCCCGTTCCCCCCGGGCCCGGGAGGACCGCCCGGCCGGCCGGAGCGCCCCGCGGACCGGATGCGCCGGACCACCCGCCGTACCACCAGGACGACCAGCACCGCGCCCGCCGCGGCGGTGAGCCAGCCGGTGACCGTCCCGTAGACCGTGGAGCGCACCCGGAGCCGGGTGTCCGGGCCGAGCACGGCACCGTCCGGGGTGCGCAGGCCGGCGTCGACGCTGAACTGGCCGGACCGCGTGACCTGCGCGCTGATCCGGACCTGCACCCGTCCGGACGGCGGGACCGGCTGCACCGGGACCGGGTTCACCCGCAGCCCCGCGGTGCTCGACAGCACCACCCGGACGTTCATCGTGACCGGCAGCCCGTTCGCGACGGTGACCAGCAGCGGGGCGTCACTGGTCCCCAGCGAGTAGGGGCTGGGCGGCTGGACCACCCGCACCGAGGCCCGGATCTGCTCGATCCGCTCGGCGACCACCCGGCCCTCCCGCTCGGCCCGGTCCGGATCACCGCGCCACCAGGACGACGCGGCCCGCAGCGTCCCGAGCACCAGCGGGTCGAACACCTCGGTGATCGTGGCGCCGACACCGGTCCGCGGCTCGGCGGCGCTGCGCAGGCTCTCGATCGTCCGGATCTGCTCGCCGACCGTCTCGATCACCGGGCCGGGGATCTCGGTCGCGCCGACCTGCGGCGGGTAGAACAACCGGGCGTCGGTACCGGCGGTGCCCGGACCGGTCGCGATGCCGCCCGCACCGGCGGGGACGAGCCGGCCGTCGTCGATCAGCGTGGCCAGCGCGGTGAGCGCCCCGATGGCCGTCGCGCCGTCGGCGTCCCAGCGGTGCGGCGGCGCGACGAGGACCGGGCCGGGCCCGGGGTCGTCGTCCGCGACGCGGAAGGTGAGCGCTCCGGCGAGGTCCTGGCCGGCGAGCCCGCCGCCGTCACCGACCTGCAGCGCGACGCCGGGTGGCTCGGCCGCGGCCTCGGTGAGCAGCGGGTCGGACAGCGTGGCCGTAGCCGGGGCCGCCGGGTCGCCGAGCCGCACGACACCGGACCGGTCCGGGCTGCTCACCCCGTCGGTGGAGAGGACGAGGGCGACGCCGCCCAGCGCGTCCAGGGTCGGTTCGTCCAGCACCCCGTCGGTGGGCCAGACCAGGTTCTCGACGACCGGCGTGTCCAGCGCCCCGGTCAGGTTCTCGCGGCCCCGGGCGAGCGCGGTCCGGGCGAGATCGGCCCGGCCGCCGCGGACGAGACCGACGAGATCGGCGTCGGCGGGCGGCAGCGCGACCACGCAGGTCCCCCGGGCCGCGGACTGCACCATGGCGAGCCACCGCCCGGCGGCCTCGGCCCCCCGGCCGGGTGCGGTCGCGCCGTCCGGACCGGTCACGACCTCGTAGCCGCCCTGCATCGCCGTGGCCGTCGCCACCAGCTCCGGGTCCACCGCGAGGCACAGGGCCGCGCGGGCGGGGGATCCGGCCGGGGCGGCGCCGGACACCGCCTCGACGAGCCCGTACAACCGGCCGCCGGGGGCGAACGACACCGCGAGGTCGTCGTCGGTGAGCAGCGGGACCTGGCCGGGCACCGGCGGCAGCCGGCGCGGCGCGTCGGTGATCGGGTAGAGCATGGTGACCGGCCGTGCCGGCGGGCGCGGGGTCCCGCCGGGCTGCGGGTCCCCCGGCAGCGACGAGACCGGGAGCACCGTCCGGACCTCGGCGAGCCGGGACGCGAGCCCGTCGACGGTGCCGTTGAGGTTCACCAGCAACGGGTAGGCGCCCGGTTCGGGCAGGGCGAGCGTGGTGCCGGGTGCACCGGTCAGCGGCACCGCGTACCGGAACGGGATCGTCGCGCCCGGTGCGAGCGTGCCGATCGTGGTGAACGGCGGCACGGCGTCGTCGACCGCGGGCTCCCCGGCGAACGTCGCGCGCACGCCCGCCTCGTCGGCCGCCGCGGCCCCGCGCTGGACCCGTACCGACAGCTCGTCGACGGGCCCGGTCCCGGTGTTGGTGATCGATCCCGTCACGACGAGCTCGGGCGGCCCGGTCGCGGTGACGACCCGTGGCGACATCGCGTCGACGTCCAGCCGGACCGGTGCCGCCGGCTCCTGGGCCCACGCCGGCGCGCTCGGGAGCACCACGGCGGCCAGTGCGACGAGCACGATCGCGACCAGGGCCGCGATCCGGTTCACGCCGTCTCCTCCAGCAGGTCGGACGCGTGCCGGATCAGCCGGCGCTCGTCGGCGTAGGCGAGCCGTCCCTCCAACTCGCCCAGTGGCACCCAGGCGACCTCGGACACCTCGACGTCCTCGTCGGAGAGCTCGCCGCCGAGCGCGCGCATGAGGTAGTGGTGCACGGTCTTGTGCACGCGCCGGTCCTCGGCGACGAACCAGAAGTCGATGGTGCCCAGGGGTGCCAGCACCTCTCCGATGATGCCGGTCTCCTCCTGGACCTCGCGCACCGCCGCCTGCTCGGCCGTCTCACCGGTCTCGATGTGCCCCTTGGGCAGCGACCACAGCAGCCGGCCCCGCCGGTCGAGCCGCCCGATCAGCGCCGCCGCCCCGGTCTCGGGATCCACGACGAGACCACCCGCGGAGGTCTCGTCCACGGTGCGCAGGCGGCGCCGGTCTGCGGAACGCCCCGCGCGGCGCCCCCCGGAGCGGCCGCGGGAGGTGGACATGTGGCGATGGTAACGAGGAGGTGGCCGCCCGGGGGTCCGGACGAGCACTCGACGGCGTGTGTCACCCGGCCGCGGTGCCGTGATCTGCGTCCGCGGCACGTCCGGGGGCCGGATCCCCCGGGAGACGTCCGGGCGCGTTGCCTACACTGGCCCGTCGTGTCCTCGCCCTCCGCGACCTCACGACCGACCCGAACCGCGAGCCGGCCGCCCGGCGGCGGGGCGGACCCGGACGAGCTGCAGCGCTCCCAGGAGAATGCCGTGGTCCAGATGCTCGACGTGCCCGCCGTCGCCGATCGGCTAGCGAGCCGGTTCGCCGAGCGCGGCCACCTGCTCTACCTGGTCGGGGGCAGCGTCCGGGACGCGTTGCTGCGCGGCACCGGTGTCGCCGACCGGGACTCCGGGGACCTGGACTTCACCACCGACGCCCGCCCGGAGCAGATCCTGGAGATCGCCCACGGCTGGGCCGACGCGGTCTGGGACACCGGGATCGCGTTCGGGACCGTGGGACTGCGTCGCGGCGACGAGATCTGCGAGATCACCACGTTCCGCGCCGACACCTACGACGGGGCGTCCCGCAATCCCGAGGTCCGCTTCGGCGACACCGTGGAGGGCGATCTCGTCCGCCGGGACTTCACGGTGAACGCCATGGCGGTCGAGCTCACCGGCCCGCAGCGGCGGTTCGTCGACCCGCACGGCGGGTTCGCGGCGCTGGCCCAGGGCCTGCTCGACACCCCCGACCTGCCGGAGCGGTCGTTCGCCGACGACCCGCTGCGGATGCTGCGCGCGGCCCGGTTCGTCTCCCAGCTCGGTTTCACCCCGGCCGGCCGGGTGACCGAGGCGATGACCGGCATGGCCGGGGAGCTGTCCCGGATCACCGCGGAACGGGTCCAGGCCGAGTTCTCCAAGCTGCTCCTCGGGGCCCACCCGCGCCGCGGGATCGAGCTGCTCTGCGACACCGGCCTCGCCCGGCACGTCGTCCCGGAGGTCCCGGCGATGCAGCTGGAGACCGACGAGCACATGCAGCACAAGGACGTCTACACGCACTCGCTGGTCGTCATGGAGCAGGCGATCGACCGCGAGACCGACGGCCCGGACCTCACGCTGCGGCTGGCGGCGCTGCTGCACGACATCGGCAAGCCGGCCACCCGGCGCAAGGAGCCCGACGGCCGGGTCTCGTTCCACCACCACGAGGTGGTCGGCGCGAAGATGACCCGCAAGCGGCTGCGTGCGCTCAAGTACCCCAAGGCGCTGATCGACGACGTCTGCCAGCTCGTCTACCTGCACCTGCGCTTCCACGGTTACGGCAAGGGCGAGTGGACCGACTCCGCGGTCCGCCGGTACGTGACCGACGCGGGGCCGCTGCTGGAGCGGCTGCACCGGCTGGTCCGGTCGGACTGCACGACCCGTAACCGCCGCCGGGCCGCCGGGCTGCAGCGCAACTACGACGGGCTCGAGGACCGGATCGCCGCGTTGCGTGACCAGGAGGAGCTGGACGCGATCCGGCCGGACCTCGACGGCAACCGGATCATGGAGCTCCTCGGGATCCCGCCGGGCCCCGCGGTCGGGAAGGCCTACCAGCACCTGCTCGCGCTGCGGATGGAGCACGGGCCGCTGGACCCGGAGCGGGCCGAGGCGGAGCTGCGCGCCTGGGCGGCCGAGAACCTCTGATCGTTCACACGTCCGTACTACACATCTGTATTACACGGATGTCTGTTCGGCAGTCAGGGCGCGCGTGTCCGAGGCGGGTCATACGTTCGTCCAGGACGGACGTATGGCGTCGTCGTCGACCCGCTGTGGATCCCGTGTCACGCCCGGTAGCCGCGAGCGGTGCGCGGGCGATGCCGTCATTCGGTCGGGTGACGTGATCCGTACGGGTGCCGGCACTCCACGGGGGCCGACAGTGCGAACATGGGTCCGTGCGGGAACACCGCGCCACGAGAGGCGCCGCCCTTCCCCCGGTCACACCGGGCAGTCTGCTCGTCGCCGCCCCCGGACTGGGTGACCCGAACTTCGCGCGGACCGTCGTCTACATGATCGAGCACCGGCCGCACGGCAGCCTCGGCGTCGTGCTGAACCGGCCCGGGCCGGCCGCGGTGCGGGAGGTACTGCCCCGCTGGGCCGGCCTCACCAGCGATCCCGGTTCGATGTTCGTCGGCGGCCCGGTCGAGGCGCAGACCGCGCTCTGCCTCGCCACGCTGCGCACCGGGGAGACCGGGCGCGGGCTCGCCGGGCTGATGCCGGTCCGGCCGCCGGTGCAGCTGGTCGATCTCGACTCGGACCCGGCCTCGCTCGCACCGCGGCTGCGGGGGCTGCGCATCTTCGCCGGTTACTCCGGATGGGACGCCGGCCAGCTCGGTGGCGAGATCGCCCGCGGTGACTGGTTCGTCGTCCCGGGGCTGCCGGACGACCTGCTGACGGTGGCGCACGACCGGCTGTGGGAGCGGGTGCTGCGCCGCCAGGGCATCCCGCTCGCGCTGCTCGCGACGTTCCCGCTGGACCCGGCGCACAACTGACGCCACCGGCGTCGCGATCACCCCGTCCGGAGCCGGGCAGGTGCGCGAGCGCCGCTCGGCGGGGTGCGGCCACCGAGCCCCGCCGCTCAGCGCGCCGAGACGTGGCTCGGCGGGTCCCGGTGGACGTCTCGGGCCCGCCGACGTGCACCTCGGCGCGCAGGCCGTGCCGCGGGTGGGGCCCGGTCAGTTGGTGGGAGCGTCCGTGGAGGCGGGTGCGGAGCCCGACTCGATCGCGTCCCGGCACCCGGCGACCAGGTCGCAGCCGCCGCACACGCCGCCGCACACCGGGGCCGGCGCCTGCGCGGCGACCGCCGCCTCGGCGACCCGCCCGCCGAGCGCCCCGCCGATCCCGGCGAGCACCACCAGGCCGACCGCGGAGATCCCGCCGAGGACCCACGACGTCGCCCCCTCCGGGGCGAACAGCAGCGCGGCTCCCCCGGCCAGCCCGATCACCCCGGCGGCCCCGAGCGGACCCGCCGCGATCCGGTTGGCCAGCAGGAACGCGTCCGCGGTGCGGAGGCTGGCCGGCGTCCGGACGCCGACGAACCGGTTGCGCGGCAACCGGCCGGTCGCGCCGAGGGCGGCGAGCACGACGAGCACCACCCCGGCCAGCAGGAGCAGGGCGGCGACGATCAGGCGCACTGTGGTGGGCACGTGACCAGGGTAGAACCCGGCTGAGCCCGGACGCCCGCCCCGGCTACCCTGGTCACATGTGCACGGCTCGCCGACTTCCCGGCGCCGCGTCGTAAGCACGTTCCGCTCCGGGCGGACCGATCGGCGCGGCGAGGATCCCTCGTGCCCGCGCGGCACGGGCGGTCGCAGCGTGTTCTCCGGCCCGGACCGGGCCGACGCAACAGGTTCCCCCGAGGTGAGACGGACATGAGCACCGAGATCAGCACGGCTCCCGCGGAGCGCTCCGCCGACCGGCCCGCGTACCGCTACGACGCGGAGATGGCCGCGCGGATCGAGCGCAAGTGGCAGGACGTCTGGGAGGCGGAGCAGACCTTCCGGGCGCCGAACCCCGGGGAACCGGGCTCGGAGAAGCCGAAGTACTACCTGATGGACATGTTCCCGTACCCGTCCGGGGCGGGCCTGCACGTCGGGCACCCGCTGGGCTTCATCGGCACCGACGTCCTGGGCCGCTACCTGCGGATGACCGGGCACAACGTGCTGCACCCGATGGGCTTCGACGCGTTCGGGCTGCCCGCCGAGCAGTACGCCGTGCAGACCGGGACGCACCCGCGGACGACGACCGAGGCGAACATCGCCCGCTACCGCGAGCAGCTGCGCCGGCTGGGCCTGGGCCACGACCCGCGCCGCTCGCTGTCCACCACCGACATCCCGTTCTACCGCTGGACCCAGTGGATCTTCCGGGAGATCTTCGAGTCCTGGTACGACGCCGCGATCGGCCGGGCCCGCCCGATCGCCGAGCTGCGGGCGGAGTTCGAGTCGGGCGAGCGGGCGACGCCGGACGGGCGCCCGTACGGCGACCTGACCGAGGGTGAGCGCCGGGCGCTGGTCGACGGGCACCGGCTGGCCTACATCTCCGAGGCGCCGGTCAACTGGTGCCCCGGGCTGGGCACGGTGCTGGCGAACGAGGAGGTCACCGCCGACGGGCGTTCCGAGCGCGGCAACTTCCCGGTCTTCCGCCGCAACCTGAAGCAGTGGATGATGCGGATCACCGCCTACGCCGACCGGCTGGCCGACGACCTGGACCGGGTCGACTGGCCGGAGTCGGTCAAGGCGATGCAGCGGAACTGGATCGGCCGGTCCTCCGGCGCCAGGGTGCGGTTCGCGGTGCCGGGCGGGTCCGACGCGATCGAGGTCTTCACCACCCGTCCGGACACGCTGTTCGGTGCCACGTACATGGTGCTGGCACCGGAGCACCCGCTGGTGGAGAAGATCGTCCCGGCGGCCTGGCCGTCGGCGGTCGAACCCCGCTGGACCGGCGGCGCGGCCACCCCGGCCGACGCCGTGTCGTCCTACCGGGCCGAGGCCGGGCGCAAGTCCGAGCTGGACCGCCAGGAGAACAAGGACAAGACCGGCGTCTTCACCGGCGCGTACGCGGTGAACCCGGTGAACGGCGAGTCCGTCCCGGTGTTCGTGGCCGACTACGTGCTGATGGGCTACGGCACCGGCGCGATCATGGCCGTCCCGGCCCAGGACCAGCGCGACTGGGACTTCGCGACCGCGTTCGGGCTGCCGATCGTGCGCACCGTCGACCCGGGCGCGGACTGGGCGGGCGAGGCGTTCACCGGTGAGGGCCCGGCGATCAACTCGGCCAACGCCGACGTCAGCCTGAACGGCCTGGGCGTCGTCGACGCCAAGCGGACGATCATCGACTGGCTGGTCGCCCAGGGCACCGGCGAGGACGTCGTCCAGTACAAGCTGCGGGACTGGCTGTTCTCCCGGCAGCGGTACTGGGGCGAGCCGTTCCCGATCGTCTGGGACGAGCACGGCCCGGTCTCGCTGCCCGCGGACCGGTTGCCGGTCGAGCTGCCCGACGTCGACGACTACGCGCCGAAGACCTACGACGCCGGCGACGCCGACAGCGAGCCGGAGCCGCCGCTGTCGCGCGCGAGCGAGTGGGTGAACGTCGAGCTGGACCTGGGCGACGGGCCGAAGGCCTACCGCCGCGAGACGAACACGATGCCGCAGTGGGCCGGTTCGTGCTGGTACTACCTGCGCTACCTGGACCCGGAGAACTCCGAGCGCTTCGTGTCGCCGGAGGCGGAGCGCTACTGGCTGGGCAAGGACCCGGAGCGCGCGGCCGACGACCCGGGCGGCGTCGACCTGTACGTCGGCGGTGTCGAGCACGCCGTGCTGCACCTGCTGTACTCGCGCTTCTGGCACAAGGTGCTGTTCGACCTGGGCCACGTGAGCAGCGAGGAGCCGTTCCGCAAGCTGTTCAACCAGGGCTACATCCAGGCCTGGGCCTACACCGACTCCCGGGGCATGTACGTGCCCGCCGAAGAGGTCGTCGAGGACGCCGGTCCGGACGGCACCCCCCGTTTCACGTGGAACGGGGAGCCCGTCACCCGTGAGTACGGGAAGATGGGCAAGTCGCTGAAGAACGTCGTGACGCCGGACGAGATGTGCGACCGCTACGGCGCGGACACGTTCCGGCTGTACGAGATGTACACCGGGCCGATGGAGGCGAGCCGGCCCTGGTCGACCCGCGACGTCGTCGGGCCGCAGCGGTTCCTGCAGCGGGTGTGGCGCAACCTGGTCGACGAGGGCACCGGTGCGAGCACCGTCGTCGGGACCGAGCCGTCCGAGGACGTGCTGCGGGCGCTGCACCGGACCATCGCGGGTGTCCGCGAGGACCTGCCCGCGCTGCACTACAACACGGCCGCGGCGAAGCTGATCGAGCTGAACAACGTGCTGACCAAGCGCGGCACCGCGGTCGAGCGGGACGTCGCGGAGCCGCTGGTGCTGATGCTGGCCCCGCTGGCCCCGCACATCGCCGAGGAGCTGTGGCAGAAGCTGGGTCACGACGGCTCGCTGGCGCACACCCCGTTCCCGCAGGCCGACGAGCGGTACCTGGTGGACGAGAGCGTCGAGTACCCGATCCAGGTCAACGGCAAGGTCCGGTCCCGGGTGACCGTCGCGGCCGACGCCGGGCAGGACGAGATCCGAGCGGTCGCGCTGGCCGACGAGAAGGTCGTCGCGGCACTGGCGGGCGCGGAGCCGAAGAAGGTCATCGTGGTCCCGGGGCGCCTGGTCAACATCGTGCGCTGATCCCGGTCAGCCCCGCTGGTGCCGGCGGGGCGGCCGGGCGGGCCGGCGGGTCGCCCGGCCGGTCGGGTCCGGTGGTTCGCTCAGTGCCGGCTCCGCCAGCCAGTTCTCGACGGCGTCGACCACCCGGCCGGCGTCGTCGAGCGCGGCGAGTGCCTCGCGGTCCGGGGCCGGGGCGTCGGAGTGGTCGGCGAGGGCGCGACGGTTGAACAACGAGCGGAGCAGCCGTCCCGCCAGCGGATCCAGCGACCGCTCCCGGACCGCCCGCCGGACGAACGCGCTGACGACGTCGGAGTGCCCGGCCCGGGTCTCCCCGAGCACCAGCAGCGCGGCCTCGGCGGCGCGGAAGGCGGCGTGGAACGCGCGGGACACCGCGGCGTCGGCGAACCCGTGCTCGGCGAGCACCCGGGCCCCGGCCAGCTCGGCGCGGGCCCGGGCGATCCCGGACCGGGGCGGTGGTCTCATCGCACCCGCACCGCCTCGGCGCGGGCCCGGAGCACCGTGGGATCGCCGGAGGAGACGAGCTCCCGCTGCCCCACCGGCAGGACGCTGATCGTCAGCCCGCTGCGCTCGGTGTGCTGCCAGAGCACGTCGTCCATCGTGCGCAGCTCCTCCCACGGCAGGACCGCGGTGGCGGCGTCGTCGAGGACGACGAGCAGGTCCACCGCGGACTCGACCGATCCCCCGCCGCTGGCCCAGGACCCGAACAGCAGCACCTGCCGCAGCCGCGGGCCGTAGAGCGCCACGAGGTCGTCGGCGACGGCGGCCGGCACGTCGTCGTTGGACGGGTCGGGATCGGGATGGCGGGCGCGGAGCCGTTCCGCGTCCGCGGCCGAGACCAGGCCCGCGTCGAGCAGCCAGTCGATCGCCCGGCGCCGGGAGCGGGCGTCGCGGAAGCGGTACCACTGGTCGCGGACCTCGGGGAACTCGAACAACGTGTTCTTGAACCTGCGGAACGCGCCGCGGCCCTCGATCGCCTGGTCGAGCAGGGCCGCCGCCCTCCGGTGCTGGACGGCGGAGGTGAACTCGGACATGTCCCGGTAGGACTCCCGGCTGGTGACCGACTCGATCTCCACCAGGCCCGCGGCCACCGGCCCGTCGCCGGGGGCGTGGACGACCACCTCACCCGTCGCCGGGTCGAGGAACCGGCCGGTGCCCGGCGTCCGGTCGTCGAGCGCCTCGGCCAGTGCGGCCAGATCGACGCGACCGGGATCGAGCATGGCCCGAGCCTAGTGCCCGGTCAGCCCTTGTCACCGTCGTCGTCGCCGCTCCAGAACAGGCCGGCCAGCAGGATGACGCCCCAGATGCCGAGCGGCCAGATCGGCCAGTAGAACGGGAGGCCGTCGGAGCTCAGGGCCTGGATCCCCCAGATCCCGGTGAGCAGCACGGCGACGCCGCCCCAGGACCGCCACTCCGCGAGGTAGGCCCGCGTCTCCTGAGCCTTCTCGGTCTCGGCCCGCTCGGCGCGCACCGCGGGCAGGTCGGTCCGGGCGACGACCGGGAGGTCCGCGACGACCCGGTCCAGGTCGGCGCGGACGGTCGCGGCGTAGGCCTGCTGCAGCCGCTCGTCGTACTCGGTGAGGGAGAGCCTGCCCTCGTCGTGCGCCAGCTTCAGCCGCTCGGCGGTCTCGGCGCGCTCGGCGTCGGACACCCGGACCAGAGCTGCGCCGTCGGTCCCGTCGGCCTGCTGCTCCCCCATGCGGCGAGTCTATCGGCGGTTCAGGGGGTGGGGATCCGTCGTTCGACCGATCCGGTGTCCGCCGGGACCGGTGCGGCCGCCCGCGGCCGGTTCCGGGTCGCGACGGCGACGCCGGCCAGGCACAGCGCACCGCCGGCCAGCGCGAGCAGCGCCGGGACCTCGCCCAGCAGCACCCAGGAGAGTCCGACGACGATCGGCGGCACCGCGTAGGTGGCCGCGGCGAGCCGCCCGGCGGTCGTCCGGGACAGGGCGTATCCCCAGGTCAGGAACGCGATCGCGGTCGGGAAGACGCCGAGGTAGACGGTCCCGGCGACCGCGGCGGCCGGGGCGACGGCCAGCTCGCCGAGCAGGGCCGGGAAGAACGGGAGGAGGCCGACGGTCCCGGCGAGCGCGCCCAGCCAGGTGAGGGTCAGCGCGTCGATCCGGGCGAGCAGCCGCTTCTGGGCGACGGCGGCCCCGGCGTAGGTGAGCGCGGCGAGCAGCCCCAGCACGATCCCCGAGGTCTCGGTCCCGCCCGCCGACGAGGTGACGGCGATGAGGACGACGCCGCCGAACGCGACCGCCATCCCGGCCAGCAGCCGTCGGGGGAAGCCCTCGCCGAGCAGCAACCCGGCCAGTACCGCGACGACCACCGGCGCGACGTTGACCAGCAATGACGTCGTGCCCGCGTCGAGGTGCCGCTCGGCCGCGTTCAGCGCGACGTTGTAGACCCCGAACCATCCGGCGCCCCACAGCACGACCGCGCCCAGCAACCGGCCCCGCGGCAGCCCGGCACCCACCGACCGCAGCCCGGCCCGGCGCAGCCGCACCGCCAGCACGATCACGGTGAGGGTGAGCGAGCCGGCCAGCATCCGCCCGAGAGCCAGGGCTCCCGGCGAGAGGTCGTGGCCGACGGCGCGGATACCCACGAACGCCGAGGCCCAGAGCACGACGGTGGTCGCCGCGGCGGCGACGGGGAGCAGTGACCGGGAGGAGGACATGACCCCAGCCTGCGGCACCTGACCATTCAGTACCAGCGACTGTTCCTTCTCCTGGATTCAGCACGGCTGTATCGTTGGGCGGGTGCTCGATACCCACCGGCTCCGCGTCTTCCGCTCCGTCGTCGCCAGTGGCTCGGTCCAGGGCGCGGCCTCCAACCTCGGCTACACCCCGTCCGCGGTGAGCCAGCACGTCACCGCGTTGCAGCGGGAGACCGGGCTGGCGCTGTTCGAGCGCGCCGGCCGGGGGCTGCGCGCCACCGCGGCCGGGCTGGTGCTCGCCGAGCAGACCGACGCCATCCTCTCCCGGCTCGGCGAGGCCGAGGTGGTGGTCGCGGACCTGCGCGCCGGGCGGACGGGCGCGCTGTCGCTGTCCTACTTCGCCTCGGTCGGCGCGGCCTGGCTGCCCGGGGTGGTGCGCCGGATCGGCGCGGACTTCCCGGGCGTCCGGCTGGACCTGGCGTTGCGGGAGTGGCTGCCCGACGATCCGGCCGACCGGTCGGACGTGCAGATCGCCGTCGAACGGCCGGACTTCGCGGCGTGGCCGGGGTTCACCGTGCACCACCTGCTGGACGACCCGTACGTCGTCGTCCTGCCGCAGGGGCATCCGCTGGCCGGCCGGGACGAGGTCGAGCTGGCCGAGCTGTCGGCCGAGCGGTGGGTGGACAACGACTTCGCCCGCGGCTGGTGCCGGCGCAACCTCGTCGAGGCGTGCACGGCCGCCGGGTTCCGGCCGCCGTTCCACGTGGAGGCGCACGACTACTCGACCGCGATGGCGTTCGTCGCGGCCGGGATCGGGATCACCGTGCTGCCCGAGCTCGGTGCCGCCCGGCGCCCGGCCGGGACGTGCGCGGTGCCGGTGGTCCGGCCGGTGCCGGTGCGGTCGATCCTGGCCGTGGTGCGCGACGCCGTCGCCCACACCCCGCCGGTCCGCGCCGCGCTCGAGGAGCTGCGGGCGGTCGCTAGCCCTGTGGCCGCACCACGATCTCGGTGAGGTGCGCGTCCGGCGTCGCGGTCAGCGCGGCGAGGACCGCGGCGGCGACCGACTCGGGGCGGAGGAACCGCGACCCGTCGTACTCGCCGCCCTCGTGCGCGACGACGGCGCGCTGCATCGCGGTGTCCACCCGGCCGGGGTGCACCGAGGTCACCCGGATGCCGTTGCCGGACTCCTCCGCCCGCAGCGCGTCGCCGAAGGCCCGCAGCGCGAACTTGCTCGCCGCGTAGGAGGTCCAGCCGGGGCGGGCGGCGAACCCCGCACCGGAGTTGACCAGCACGACGTCGGCGCCGCCGTCGGCCCCCGCGGCCCGCAGCGCGGGCAGCAGCAGCCGGGTCGTCTCGGCGACCGCGACGACGTTGACGTCGAGCTGCCGGCGCCAGGCCCGGGCCGGGGTCTGCTCGACCGTCCCCAGCTCGCCGGTGCCCGCGGAGTGCACCAGCGCGTCCAGCCGGTCGATGCCGGACAGGGCCGCGGCCAGCGCGTCGTCGTCGGTGAGGTCGACCGGCAGCGGGGTCACGGTGACCGGACCGGCCTCGGTGAGACCGTCGGCCACGGCGGCCAGCCGCTCTTCGTCCCGCCCGCCGAGGATGAGGTCGTAGCGCGGGGCGAGCAGCGTCGCGACGGCGGCACCGATCCCCTGCGAGGCTCCGGTGACGAGCGCGACGGGACGGCGGGGAGCAACGGTCATGCCCCGAACCTACGGCCCCTCCCCCGGTGCCACTCATGGAGCTTCGGCCTCGTGTGACGAGGCTGAAGCTCCATGAGTACCTGCCCGGGATGTCGCACTCATGGAGCTTCGGCCCGGCCTGGCGAGGCTGAAGCTCCATGAGTGGAGAAAGGGGGGCGGGGTGTGGAAGGAGGAGGAGGGTCAGATCCGGCGGGCCGAGTTGAACGGCATCCGGTCCATGTCCGAGACCTTCACCGGCTCGCCGCTGGTGGAGGCGTGCACGATCTGGCCGTCGCCGATGTAGATGCCGACGTGGCTGACCGGGCTGTAGAAGAAGACCAGGTCGCCGGGCTTCAGCGCCGACTTCGAGACCTTCTGCCCGGTGCCGGCCTGGGCCCGGCTGGTGCGCGGCACGTCCGAGCCCGCCTGGGCGTAGGCGTAGCTGATCAGCCCGGAGCAGTCGAACGCGCTCGGGCCGGTGGCGCCCCACCGGTAGGGCTTGCCGATCTGGTCCATCGCGGTGGACAGCGCGCTCGAACGCTTCCCGGCGGCGCGGGCCGCGGGATCGGCGGCGCGCGCCGCGGCGGCGACGTTCTGCACGGCCGGCCCGCCGGTGGTGAGCGGGAGGACGGTGGCGGCCGGGGCGACGTCGCGGGCCACGGTGGCGGCGGTCGCGACGGCGGGGGTGGCCGCGGGAGCTGCGGTGGCGTCCGGCGCGGGGGCCGCGGTGGCGGCGGGGAGCACGGACAGTGCTGCGGCGGCCGCGGCCGTGGAGGCCACGACGGCGACGCGGAGCGCCGGAGCGGTGGGTCGCTGGGGCACGGGGAGAGTCCCTCGGGGTTGCACCGCCGGGGGACCGTCGAAGGGGGCGGCACGACCGTGAAGGGGGGAGTGCGCGCGTCGTGGGGGACGACGTCACGCCGGCCGTGCAACCCGCCCGCGTCGCCGCCCGGCGGAGACCCTGCGCCCGGCACCCCGGATGGGCGTCGATCGCGCAAGGCCGCCGGGGAGATTACGAACAGGTATCGAAGAAATGAATGACGTGGCGCACAATCAGTGCATGACTGCGCTCACGACGATATTCGGGATTGTTCCACACTGGGAACGTCCTGGTTCGGAAACGGCTCCGCCCGGCCGCTGACCTGCATCGATCACCGGCCGGGCGGATATCCGCACGGAACGTCACCGTATTCGGCGACGCCGCTTCACTCGTCGATCTCGCCGCGGATGAACGCCTCGACCTTGTCCCGGGCCTCGGAGTCGCGGTACTGCTCCGGCGGCGACTTCATGAAGTAGCTCGACGCGGAGAGGATCGGGCCGCCGATCCCGCGGTCCTTGGCGATCTTCGCCGCACGCACGGCGTCGATGATGATCCCTGCGGAGTTCGGGGAGTCCCAGACCTCGAGCTTGTACTCCAGGTTCAGCGGGACGTCGCCGAACGCGCGGCCCTCCAGGCGGACGTAGGCCCACTTGCGGTCGTCGAGCCAGGCCACGTAGTCCGACGGGCCGATGTGCACGTTGCCCCGGCCCATGTCCCGGTCCACCTGCGAGGTGACGGCCTGGGTCTTGGAGACCTTCTTGGACTCCAGCCGCTCCAGCTCCTTCATGTTCAGGAAGTCCATGTTCCCGCCCACGTTGAGCTGCATCGTGCGGTCCAGCTGCACGCCACGGTCCTCGAACAGCTTCGCCAGCACCCGGTGCGTGATGGTGGCCCCGACCTGGGACTTGATGTCGTCGCCGACGATCGGCAGCCCGGCGGCGCGGAACTTCTCCGCCCACTCCGGGTCCGAGGCGATGAACACCGGCAACGCGTTGACGAAGGCGACGCCGGCGTCGATCGCGGCCTGCGCGTAGAACCGGTCGGCGTCCTCGCTGCCCACCGGCAGGTAGGACACGAGGACGTCCGCGCGCGCGTCCTTCAGCGCCTGCACGACGTCGACCGGCTCGTCGTCGGCCTCGGTGATCGTCTCGCGGTAGAAGCGGCCCAGCCCGTCGAGGGTCGGCCCGCGCTGCACGGTGACGCCCTGCGGCGGCACGTCGGCGATCTTCACGGTGTTGTTCTCGCTGGCCGCGATGGCGTCGGCGAGGTCGTGCCCGACCTTCTTCGCGTCCACGTCGAACGCGGCCACGAAGGTCACGTCCCGGACGTGGTAGCCGCCGAAGTCGACGTGCATCAGGCCGGGGACCTGGGTCGACGGATCGGCGTCCGCGTAGTAGTGGACACCCTGGACCAGCGATGCCGCGCAGTTGCCCACGCCGACGACCGCGACCCGAACCTGGCTCATGTCAGGCTCCTCCTGTTGTCTCGTCCTGTCGTACCCCGCCGTCGGCGGTGGTCCTCGGTTGGCGACCGTCCGTGGCTCCCTGCTCGGCCCGTTCGGTCGCGATCAGCTCGTTCAGCCAGCACACCTCGCGCTCGGAGTTCTCCAGCCCGAGGCGGTGCAGCTCGCGGGTGTAGCGGTCGACCGGCTCGGCGGTGAGGGCCGACCGCAGCTCGTCCCGGCGCTCGGTGATGGTGCTCCGGCGCCCCTCCAGGATGCGGATCCGGGTCTGGACCGGCGCGTGCGCGAAGAACGCGAGATGGACGCGGAAACCGCCGTCCTGGAACGCCTGGGGCCCGGCGTCGTCGAGCATCCCGGCGAACCGCCGCCGGCCCGCGCCGGTGATCCGGTAGACGCGGCGGCCGCGCCGCGGCCATCCCGGGCCCGCCGGCTGGTCGCCGGGGTCCGCCCCGCAGCCGGTGTCGGCGATGAGCCCGGCCCGGACGAGCCGGCGCAGCGCGGGGTAGAGCGAGCCGTAGGAGAATGCACGGAGCCCGCCGAGCCGCCGGCCCAGCTGCTTGCGCAGCTCGTAGCCGTGCAACGGGCCCTCCTGGAGCAGGCCGAGCACGGCGAACTCCAGCACGGCTCACCTCCTGGGCTCCTGCGGGGCACCGGTATGCGCAACCGGTGGGCACCGGCCGGGTGCCGGACCGATCGACTGTATCGGTCCGATACATCGCGGGCCCGGCTCGATGATCGTCATCACAGGCGGTGTGACCGGAGCGGCCGGTGGGTGAGGTCGCTCCCCGCGCGTACCCTGGTCGGGTGCTCAGCCCGCGACAGGTGGTGGACTACGCCCTGCAGCGCCGCGCGCTGCTGGTCGACGTCCGCGCCGGCCGGGTCGGTCCGGAGGAGGTGTGCGACGCCGGTGCTTACCTGCATCGCGCCGCCCGATTCCACGGCACCCCGGTCGACCAGACCTGCCCGATGTGCGGCAGGGAGCAGCTCGACCAGGTCTCCTGGGTGTTCGGGGAGAGTCTCCGGCACGTCTCGGGATCGGCGCGTTCGAGCGCGGACCTGGAGCAGTTGGCCGCCACCACCGCCGAGTTCACGGTGCACGTGGTCGAGGTGTGCCGGACCTGCGGCTGGAACCATCTGGTCCGGTCGTACGTCCTCGGTACCGGCCGGCGTCAGCGCCGCGGCCCCAGGACCGCAGGTGGCTGAGGACCTGCCCCCGCGACGAGCCGGGTCGGCCGCGTGCCGCCGGCCGCGTACGGACCACCGCCCCGGGCGCCCCCGCCCCGGCCGGCGGACCAGCGAGACCGCACCCCACGGAGCTGCCCGGTGAACGACGAGCGCGACCCCCGGCGGGCCCCCGCCCCCGGCCCCCCGCCGCATCCCGGCCGCCCGCTCCCGCCCCCGGCTCCCCGGCCCGGTGCGGGGCAGCGACCGGGCGGCCCGCCGCCGCCCCCGCCGCAGCGTCCCGGACCGCCACCCGGCCGTCCGGCCGGCGGGCGTCCTCCCGGCCCGCCGCCGGGCGCCCGCCCGCCGGGCCCGCCGCCCGGTCCCCGGCCGGGCCCGCCGCCGTCGCAGCCGCCACCGTCCCAGGCCCCGCCGCCGCTGCTGACCCACGACGACTCCGGCGTCGGGCACTTCGGCCCGGTCAGCCAGCCGTTCCCGGCCCAGCAGCCGCCGCCGCAGACCGCGGCGATGGGGCCGGGACCGGATCGGACCGGTCGCAACGGCGGTGGCGGGCCACCCGGGCGCACCGACGGCAGCCGTCCCGGCGACGGCGGCGACGGCAGGCGCCCGGGCCGCCGGCGCCGGATCCGGAACTGGCTGCTCGGGCTGGCCGCGCTCGCGGTCGTCGGCCCGCTGGTCGCGTTCGCGATCGGCTGGCTGGTCATCCCGGTGCCCACCGCCGACGAGATCGCGGTCACCCAGGTCTCGACGTTCACCTACACCGACGGCGCGCCGCTGGCGACCGTCCGCCCGGACAACGTCAACCGGATCAGCGTCCCGCTGGACCAGGTCCCGGTGCACGTCCAGCAGGCGGTGCTGGCGGCCGAGGACCGGTCCTTCTTCTCCAACCCCGGCTTCGACATCAGCGGCATCGGGCGGGCGGTGCTCAACCAGCTCACCGGCGGCAGCGGTGGCGGCTCGACGATCACCCAGCAGTACATCAAGGTGACCACCGGCAACGACCAGTACTCGCTGTTCCGCAAGTTCCGCGAGGTGGTGCTCGCGGCGAAGATGTCCAAGGACATGACCAAGGAGCAGATCCTCGAGAACTACCTCAACGCGATCTACCTCGGCCGTGGGGCCTACGGCGTGCAGGCGGCGGCCCAGGCGTACTTCGGGAAGAACGTCGCGGACCTGACCCCGTCCGAGGGCGCGATGATCGCCGGGCTGATCCAGTCGCCGTCCCGGTGGGACCCGGCGAAGAACCTGGAGACCTCCCAGAAGCGCTGGACGTTCGTGCTCGACGGGATGGTGGCCCAGGGCTGGATGGCGGCCGGGGAGCGCTCCCAGCAGCAGTTCCCGCAGTGGCGGGAGTCCTCGGGCAACGAGGGCGGCGGGATCCCCGGCGACGACCGCGGGCACATCTACAACGCCGCCCGTGCCGAGCTCGACCGGCTCGGGATCTCCGAGACCGAGATCAACACCCAGGGCCTCACGGTCACCACGACGATCGACCCGAAGGCCCAGGAGAACGCCGCCGAGGCCGCCCAGGAGGTCATGGAGGGCCAGCCCGACAACCTGCGCACCTCGCTGGTGTCGGTGGACCCGAAGACCGGGGCCGTCCTCGCCTACTACGGCGGGGACAACGGCGTCGGCCTGGACTACGCGAGCGTGCTCAAGCAGCCCGGGTCGTCGTTCAAGCCGTTCGTGCTGGCCGCGGCGTTGCAGGCACCGGACCCGATCGGGCTCGGCGCGACCTACGACGGGTCGTCGCCGCAGGAGCTGGCCGGGACCAGGGTCACCAACTCCGAGGGTGTGAGCTGCGCGAACTGCTCGGTCAAGACGGCCATGACGCAGTCGATCAACACCGTCTTCTACCGGATGGGCCTCGACGTGGGCCCGCAGAAGGTCGCCGAGGCCGCGCACCAGGCCGGTATCCCGGCGGACCTGCTCCCCAACCCCACCGGCGGCATCTCGCTGGGTGACCGCGAGGTGCACCCGGAGGACATGGCGGCCGCCTACGCGACGTTCGCCGCGGACGGCACGCGGCGCGAGCCGTTCCTGGTGTCGCGGGTGACGGCGAGCGACGGCCGGGTGGTCTACGAGCGCGGGTCGACCGACACCGGGCAGCAGGTCATGGAGTCCGAGGTGGCGCGCAACGTCACCGAGTCGATGACCGACGTCGCGGGGTCCTCGCGGATCGCGCTGAGCGGCGGCCGCCCGGTCGCGGTCAAGACCGGGACGGTGCAGAGCGCGACCGAGGGCCAGAACAACGACGCGTGGACCGTCGGCTACACGCCGTCGGTGTCCACGGCGGTCTGGGTCGGCACCGACGACAACACCCCGATCCGGAACTCCTCGGGGCAGGCGATCTACGGCCGGATGCTGCCCGGCTCGATCTGGCAGTCGTTCATGGACGGCGTGCTGGACGGCACCCCGGTCGAGCAGTTCTCCGGGTTCCAGCCGATCGGGCAGGCCCCGGCGCGGGAGGCGTCCACCGGTGACGGCGAGCAGTCGGGCGACCGCAACGGTGAGGACGGCGAGCGGTCCGGCCGGGACGGGTCCGAGGACGGGCGCGGCGACTCCGGCCGGGACGAGAGCGGCCGCGGCGACGAGGACGGCTCGTCCGGCGACGGCGACTCCGGTCGTGGCGACGGCGGCGACTCCGGCGACGAGGGCGGCCGGGGCGACGGCGGCGGCGACTCCGGCGGCGACGGTGGCGGCGACTCCGGTGGTGACGGCGGTGGCGACGGCGGCTCGGGCCGCGACGACGGTGGCGACGGCGGGGGCGGCAACTGATCCCGTCCGGCCGTCCCGGACCCGGCTCGACCGTCGAGCGGGCCGGTGACGGCCCGGCCGACCGGGTCACCCCGAGCTGGAGCGAGCCGCTGGCCCGCTCGGCCAGCCGCCTGGCCGGGGGCCCGCTCGGCCGGCACGCGCTGGTCGGCCGCTCCCGGTACTGGACCCCGCTGCGGGTGGTCCTGCTGTTCGCGGTGCTGGTGCTCGCGCTCGGCTGGCTCGGCAAGGCGGCGTGCCTGCAGCAGTACCGCACGGACGACGGCACGCTCGCCCTGGACTGGCGCGAGGACCGTCAGTACGTCGCGATGTGCTACTCTGACACGGTCCCGCTCTACGGCCTGGAGGGGCTCGCCGACGACGCAGTCCCCTACCGCGACTCCTGGTCCGAGACCCGCGCCGACGGCTCGCAGTCCGAGCGCTACATGGAGTACCCGGTGGTCACCGGGTTCTTCCAGTACCTGAACGCCCAGCTCACCGACGGCTGGCTCTGGCTGGCGGACCGGCTGCCGCTGCCCGGGGCGCTCGCCGTCGTCGTGTACTTCGACATCACCGCGGTGTGGCTGGCGGCCGCCTGGCTAACGGTGGTCTGGGCGGTGCTGGCCCTGCGGCCCGAACGGCCGTGGGACGCCGCGCTGGTCGCGCTGTCCCCGCTGGTCGTCGTGCACGCGTTCACCAACTTCGACACGCTGACCGTCGCGCTCGCCACCGGCGGCCTGCTGGCCCTGCGCCGGGACCGGCCCGGCTGGGCGGGGGTGCTGATCGGGCTCGGTGCCGCGGCGAAGCTCTACCCGGCTCTGCTCCTGCTGCCGATCCTGCTGGTCGGCCTGCGCCGGCGCGGCGACGGCGGGCTGCCGCGGGCGGTCCGGGTGATCGCGGCGGCGGCCGTCACCTGGCTCGCGGTGAACCTCCCGGTCGCACTGGCCTGGTGGCCGGGCTGGTCGGAGTTCTTCACGCTGAACCGCACCCGCCCCGCGGACCCGGACTCGATCTGGTTCGCGCTGTCGACGTTCACCGGCTGGTCCGGGTTCGACGGGCAGCTGGCCGACGGTGCGGCCCCGGCCGTGCTCAACGCGGTGACGGCGGCGCTGATGGCGCTCGCGTTCGCCGCGATCGCCTGGCTGGCGTGGCGGGCACCCCGCCCACCGGCCGTCGCCGAGCTGGGCTTCCTCGTGGTGGCGGCCTTCCTGCTGCTCAACAAGGTGTGGAGCCCGCAGTACTCGCTGTGGCTGGTGCCGCTCGCCGTGCTGGCCCTGCCGCGCTGGCGGTTGCTGCTGGCCTGGATGACGGTGGACGCGCTGGTCTGGGTGCCGCGGATGCTCCAGTACCTCGGGGAGGACGCGAAGGGCCTGCCGATCGAGCCGTTCCTGGTCACCGTGCTGGTGCGGGACGCCGTGGTGGTCGCGTTGTGCGTGCTCGTCGTACGCCAGGTGCTGCGGCGGGAACCGGCGCCGGACCGCGACCCGGACCCGGTGTGGCCGCGCCGGCCGGTCCCGGTCGCGGCGGGCTGATCCCCCGTGCAGGATCGCGGCATGGGCGACGGCGCGGCAGTACCGGAGCAGGTCCCGGAGCAGGTGGCCGACCGGTTGCGCGAGCGGGTCCGCGACGCGCTGGCCGTGCTCGGGCCGGAGCAGCGGATCGCCGCGACCGAGGCCGAACGGGCCGGGCGGCGACCGGCCGCCGTCACGATGACGTTGCTGCCGGTGCCCGGCGCCACCGGGACGGGCCCGCTGGCGCAGGAGGTCGCGTTCGTCCTGACCCGCCGGGCCCGCTCGCTGCGGGCGCACTCCGGGCAGTGGGCGCTGCCGGGCGGCCGGATCGACGCCGGTGAGACGGCCGAGCAGGCCGGGCGGCGGGAGGTTGCCGAGGAGGTCGGGCTCGACCTCGGCCCGGACCGGGTGCTGGGCCTGCTCGACGACTACCCGACCCGCTCCGGCTACGTGATCACGCCGGTCGTGCTGTGGGCCGGGGGTGCCGGGGAACCGGTGCCGAACCCGGACGAGGTCGCCGAGCTGCACCGGCCCCCGCTGGCGGAGATCGACGGCGAGCCCCGGTTCCTGACGATCCCGGAGTCCGACGCCCCGGTGATCCAGGTGCCGCTGTTCGACCGGTTCGTGCACGCCCCCACCGGAGCGGTGCTCCACCAGTTCCGCGAGGTCGTCCTGCACGGCAGGCGCACCAGGGTGGCGCACCTGGAACAGCCGGTGTTCGCCTGGCGGTGAGTCAGGCGACGACCGCGCCGCGCAGGAACGCGATGTCGCGGGCCTGTCCCTCGGCCGGCGTCTCCACCACGACCGGTGCCCCGGCCTCGGCCACGACGGCGGCCAGCTCGTCCGGCGGGATCGTCCCGGAGTCGATGTTCGCGTGCCGGTCCCGTGCGGAGTCGAACGGGTCGCGCGAGTTGTTGAGGTGGATCAGGTCGATCCGGCCGGTGATGGCCCTGGTGCGCTCCACGATCCCGGCCAGTTCCTCGCCGCCGGCGAAGGCGTGGCAGGTGTCGAGGCAGAAACCGACCCCGAACTCCCCGACCGCGTCCCAGAGCCGGGCGAGCGCGTCGAACCGGCGGGCCATCGCGTTGTCGCCGCCAGCGGTGTTCTCGATCAGGACCGGTACGTCGAACCCGTGCTCGCCGGCCTGGCGCTCCACGAACTTGCGCCAGTTGTCGACGCCGGTGGCCGGGTCCTCGCCCGCGGTCACGTGCCCGCCGTGCACCACCAGCCCGAACGCGCCGACCTCCGCCGCACCGGCCAGGTGCTGCTGGACGATCTTGCGCGACGGGATGCGGATCCGGTTGTTCGTCGAGGCGACGTTCGCGACGTAGGGGGCGTGCACCACCACCGCCACGTCGGAGCCGGCCAGCTCGGCGGCCCGCGGGTGCGGCGGCGGCTTCTTCCAGCCCTGGGGGTCGGACAGGAACAGCTGGATCACCTCGGCGCCCACCTCACCGGCCGCGGCCAGCGGATCCTCGGCGTCCCGGACGTGCGCTCCGATCTGCATGCCGCCACGGTAGCGAGCGCACCGGCCCGCCCACCCACCCCGCGGCCCCACCCGCCCCGCGCCCACTCGCCCCCGCGGCCGGCCCACTCATGGAGCCAGAGCCTCGTCCCACCGGGCCGAAGCTCCATGAGTACATCCGGCCCGGGGTGCACTCATGGAGCGAAAGCCCGGCGACGCGAGGCTTTAGCTCCATGAGTGCGGCTGCGGCGGGGTGAGCGGCGGCGGGGTGGGTGGGCGTACCCGCAGGTCGGGGGCCGAGGGGGCGTTGGTAGCCTGCTCGGAGCCATCCCGGTGGTGCGGCGCGATCTGTGTGCCGTGGACCGCCGGGGTGTGTTGAGAACCTCCTGTCGCGGCCGTCCGGGTCGCGACCGTCACGAGTCCATAGGAGGTGAGTGGTTCTCATGCGTCATTACGAGGTCATGGTCATCCTCGACGGAAGCCTGGACGAGCGCACCGTGCAGCCGTCCCTGGAGCAGTTCCTCACCGTCGTGAAGAGCGACGGCGGATCGGTCGAGAAGATCGAGGTCTGGGGCAAGCGCCGCCTGGCCTACGAGATCCGGAAGCAGAGCGAGGCCATCTACGCGGTCGTCGAGATCGCCGCGGAGCCGGCCACGGTCACCGAGCTGGACCGCCAGCTGGGTCTGAACGAGTCCGTGCTGCGCACCAAGGTGCTGCGCAAGGACCTCACCCGCACGCCGGCGCCCGCCGCAGACTGAGAGGACCCGTCATGGCCGGAGAGACCGTGATCACCGTCGTGGGCAACCTGACGGCGGATCCCGAGCTGCGCTTCACACCCTCCGGCGCCGCGGTCGCCAACTTCACCGTCGCGTCCACCCCGCGCACCTTCGACCGCCAGTCCGGCGAGTGGAAGGACGGCGAGGCACTGTTCCTGCGCTGCAACATCTGGCGCCAGGCGGCGGAGAACGTCGCCGAGTCACTGACCCGCGGTGCGCGGGTCGTGGTCCAGGGCCGGCTCCGCCAGCGCTCCTTCGAGACGAAGGAGGGCGAGAAGCGCACCGTCGTGGAGATGGAGGTCGACGAGGTCGGCCCCTCGCTCCGCTACGCGACCGCCAAGGTCAACAAGGTCAACCGGGGCGGAGGCTCCGGTGGCTTCGGTGGCGGCGGCGGTTACGACGGCGGCGGTAGCGGCTTCGGCGGTGGCGGCGGCCAGCAGGGCGGCGGCGGCAACTCCGGGGGCGGCAACTCCGGCGGCTATGACGATCCCTGGGGTTCGGCCCCGCCCGCCGGCAGTGGCGCGGCGTCGAACGACGAACCCCCGTTCTGATCCACGCACCCACCGTCCGCGACGGGCGGTGGACGACTCCAGGAGCACCACCATGGCCAAGGCCATCGTGCGCAAGCCGAAGAAGAAGGTCTGCGCGTTCTGCAAGGACAAGGCGCAGGCGATCGACTACAAGGACACCGGCCTGCTGCGGAAGTTCATCTCCGACCGGGGCAAGATCCGGGCCCGCCGGGTGACCGGCAACTGCCGTCAGCACCAGCGGGACGTCGCCGTCGCGGTCAAGAACTCCCGCGAGGTGGCGCTGCTGCCCTACACCTCGACCGCGCGCTGAGACAGGGGAGAACGCAGATGAAGCTGATCCTCAACGCCGACGTCCCGAACCTGGGCGCGCCCGGCGACATCGTCGAGGTCAAGGACGGCTACGGCCGCAACTACCTGATCCCGCGCAAGCTCGCCGTCGTGGCCACCCGTGGCTCCGAGAAGCAGGTCGAGCAGATCCGCCGGGCCCGCAAGGTCCGCGAGATCCGGGACCTGGGGCACGCCCAGCAGGTCGACTCGCAGCTGAAGAACCTGAACGTCACGGTGCCGGCCAAGTCCGGTGCCAACGGGCGGCTGTTCGGCTCGGTCACCCCGCTCGCGGTCGTCGACGCGGTGAAGGCCGCCGGCGGCCCGGTGCTCGACAAGCGCACCGTCGACGTCCCGGGGCACATCAAGGAGCTCGGCAAGCACCAGGTGCAGGTCCGCCTGCACCCGGAGGTCACCACCGAGCTGGCGATCGCGGTCGTCGCAGCAGGCTGAGCTGTGACAGTGGTCACTTGACCACTGAACGTAGTCAGGGCGGTGTCCGGAACCACGGTTCCGGACACCGCCCTTTCGTGTCTCCAGGGCGTCCCGGTGGGGAGCGTGGTGGCGGTGTGCGACGCCGGGCGGGCTCCCCGACCCGACCGGGCGACCGCACGAAGGGTGCTCCGTCACCCGGCCGACACGCCGGAGCGATACCGGGCCGGGCGTCGGGCGGAGCTGTGGATGCGCCGGACGGTGAGCGGTCGCCCGAGTGCTCCGACACGCCGAGAAACGGCGTGCGCCGACACGCCACAGCAAAGTTGTCCACATCAGCTGATCACGCTCTGACCTGCTGATTCCTCGAATTCGGCAGTGCTGTCCCCAACTTGTCCACAGCGCCGTCCCGGGACGGGCGGTCTCGGTGCACAGTCCATCCCCATGTCGATCACCAGAGTGGTTCGCACTGCCCCGCCCGGGCGACCTAGCCTCGGTGGCACCGGACCGGCGAGGTGGTCGGCGCGTCCCGCGCCCGGCGACGACCGCCCGGACCGGACACCACGGGAGATCCGTCGAGAAGTGCCGGATCGTCCCTCGCGCATCGAACGTGTGTTCGGTAGGCTGGTCATCGGGGGTGACGCTGCGTATGGCTCTGACCGACGACCGTCCTACGGGCAGGCCCCGCGCCGTCCGGGACGGCGAGCAGTCCGGCTCGGGCGACGGCGGGAGCGGCGCCTTCGACCGGCAGCCGCCCCAGGACCTCACGGCGGAACAGTCCGTGCTCGGCGGCATGCTCCTGAGCAAGGACGCGATCGCCGACGTGGTGGAGGTGCTGCGGCCCGAGGACTTCTACCGGCCCGCGCACCAGACCGTCTACGAGACCATCCTGGATCTCTACGGCCGCGGTGAGCCGGCCGACGCGGTGACGGTGTCGGCGGAGCTGCAGCGCCGGGGCGAGCTCGTCCGGCTCGGCGGCGCGCCCTACCTGCACACCCTGATCGCGACCGTGCCGACCGCGGCGAACGCCGCCTACTACGCCGAGATCGTCGGCGAGAAGGCGATCCTGCGCCGGCTGGTCGAGGCGGGCACCCGGATCGTGCAGCTCGGGTACCACGGCAACGAGGGCGGCGAGGTCGAGGAGGTCGTCGACCGGGCGCAGGCCGCGGTCTACGAGGTCACCGAGCGCACCACCACCGAGGACTACACGGTGCTGGAGGAGCTGCTCCAGCCCACGATGGACGAGATCGACGCGATCGCCTCCCAGGGCGGGGTCGCGGCGGGCGTGCCGACCGGGTTCGCCGATCTCGACGCGGTGACCAACGGCCTGCACCCGGGCCAGATGGTCGTCGTCGCGGCCCGGCCGGGTCTGGGTAAGTCGACCCTCGGCCTGGACTTCGCTCGGTCGTGCTCCATCCGCAACGGCATGACCAGCGCGTTCTTCTCGCTGGAGATGAGCAAGTCCGAGATCGTGATGCGCCTGCTCTCGGCGGAGGCACGCATCCGGCTGGCCGACATGCGTGCGGGCCGGATGTCGGACGAGGACTGGACGCGGATGGCGCGGCGGATGTCGGAGATCTCCGAGGCGCCGCTCTACATCGACGACTCGCCGAACCTGACGCTGATGGAGATCCGGGCGAAGGCCCGCCGGATGAAGCAGCGCAACGACCTGAAACTGATCATCCTCGACTACCTGCAGCTGATGACCTCGGGCCGCAAGGTGGAGTCGCGGCAGCAGGAGGTCTCGGAGTTCTCCCGGCAGATCAAGCTGATCGCCAAGGAGCTCGAGGTGCCGGTCGTCGCGATGAGCCAGCTGAACCGTGGTCCCGAGCAGCGCACCGACAAGCGGCCGATGCTGTCGGACCTGCGTGAGTCCGGCTCGATCGAGCAGGACGCGGACATGGTGGTGCTCCTGCACCGGCCGGACGCGTTCGAGCAGGACGACCCGCGGGCCGGCGAGGCGGACCTGATCCTGGCCAAGCACCGTAACGGCCCCACGACCACGATCACCGTGGCGCACCAGCTGCACTACAGCCGGTTCTCCGACCTCGCCCACGGCTGAGCCCGGGCGTTCCCGGGGCCGGTCACCAGAGCCCGGGGCCGGTCACCAGAGGGAGACGCGGTCCCGGCGGGGTCCGGGTGGAGCGCCCAGCCGGGAGCACAACGCGTCCCAGGACCGGTCGTCGTCCGGCGTGCGGCGCGGGCGGGGATCCAGCCAGCGGATGTTCAGGTCCGGGTCGTCGGGATCGGCGCGCAGCTGCTCCCGCTCCGCGGGGAGGACGGCCGCCCGCACCTCGACGACGGTCTCCCCGGCGACGGCCTGCACGCCGTACAGGCAGCCCGGCGGGACGAGCAGCATCGCGTCGTCCTCGACCAGGGTGACGGCGAGCCGGCCGAACGTCCCGGCGTCGGGCCGGGCGTCGATCACGGCGGTGTAGCCGGCCCCGGACAGCACCCGGACCAGCACCGGCTCGTCGAGATGGCCGTGCAACCCGTGCACGGCGCCACGCGACGGTTGCCGACGACGACGCAGCGTGAACATCGACAGATCCGGGACCGGGCCGGAGCCCGGCCCAGTCCGCCCCGGGCCGAGCAGCAGCGCGCCCGGCACGACAGTGGCCACGACCTGCATGCGCTGCTCCCCTCGGTCGGATCGGCACCCCCGCGGGACGCGACGGTGCGGCCGGATTCCGGTACCGGTAGGGAAACGAGCGAGCGGCCCGATGGTGACGCAGCGCGAGATCGTGCTGCTCCGAACGAGTTCCCGCCGGCGCCGCCACCCCGGCCTCTACCATCGCGCCCAGCGGACGGAGCGGGGGTGGGGACGGTGCGGATGCGGTGCCGCTGCTGCGGGTCCGTCGACGGGAGGACCGTCCTGGACCTCGGGGAACAGCCGCCGTGGGACCGCATGCCCCCGGTCGCCGACCCGCTCCCGGACCCGGCGACCCCGCTGCGCATGTGGTTGTGCGGATCCTGCGGGCTGGCCCAGCTCGAGATCGACGCCGACGTCACCGAGGAGCCGGCCGCCGTCGAACCGCTGGCGGTCCTCGAGCAGAGCGACCAGGCGATCGACCGGCTGGTGCGGGAGGGCGTGGTCGGTCCGGGCCGCCGGGTGGTCGAGTTCGGCAGCCCGCACGGCGGGTCCTGGCTCCCCCGGCTGACCGGCCACGGCACGACCGACGCCGGCCGGGACGCCGGACCGGGGACGGCGGACCTGGTCGTCGACGTCTACGGGCTGCTGCACGAACCGGACCAGGGGGTGGCCCTGCGCCGCCGGGCCGCGCTGCTCGCCGACGGCGGGACGCTCGCGCTGCAGCTCCTGCCGCTGGACACCCTCGTCCGCGACGGCCAGTGGTACGACCTGCGGCACGGCCACCACGCGTACTGGTCGCTCACGGCCCTGGCGGCCGCCCTGCGGGCGCACGGCCTGGGCGTGCACCGCGCGTGGTGGTACCCGCTGTCCGGCGGGACCCTGCTCGTCACCGCCCGGGCCGGTGCGGAACCGGACCGGGAGACCCGCCGGATGCTGCGGGAGTCCGGCGGGCTCGATCTCACCACCCCGGCCGGCCTCGCCGGGCTGCAGGACGCAGCGGACCAGGCCCACCGGCTCCGGGACTGGCTCGCCGGGCAGCGCCGGGCCGGCCGGATGGTCGCCGGCTACGGTGCGGCGTCCCGGGCGGTGCCGCTGGTCTGCCGGGCCGGGCTCTCCGCCGACCTGCTGGCGGCCGTCGGCGATGCCGCGCCGACCCGGCAGGGGCGCCGGATGCCGGGTACCGACGTGCCCATCGTCTCCCCCGCCGAGCTCGCCGCGCTGCGCCCGGACCGGGTCGTGCTGTTCGTGCCGGAACTGGCCGGCGAGGTGCGGGCCGCGCTGCCGGGCGTCGAGCGCGACGGTGGGCGGTGGGTCGTCCTCGACCCCGCCCCGAGGGTGCTCGACCCCGTGGTGGTCGCTCGCTGAGCCCGTCCCGGTCGGCGTCAGGCCGCCCGGTCGGACCGCCGCCGTCCCCGCGAGCGCAGCCAGGACGGCCGCCGGGTGGCCGGTGCGGGATCGGACCCGGTGCGTTCGGCCGTGCGCGTAATGTTGCGGACCATGCCGCCGAACACGATGCCGTGGAACGGTGCCACCGACCACCAGTAGAGGTAGCCCGGCAGCCCGTGCGGGATGAACACGGCGCGCTGCCGGTAGACCGAGCCACCCGGCCGCGGGGCCACCGACATCTCCAGCCAGGCCCGTCCGGGCACCTTCATCTCGGCCCGCAGCCGGAGCAGGCCGTCCTGCGGGCCGAGGTCGCTCCCGTCCGGGCGGGAGCCCCCCGGCTCGATCAGCCGCTCGACCCGCCACCAGTCCAGCGCGTCGCCGGTGTGCAGGTCGTCCGGGTCGCGCCGGCCGCGGGAGAGCCCCACCCCGCCGACGGCCCGGTCCATCCAGCCGCGCACCGACCAGGCCAGCGGGAACGAGTACCAGCCGCGCTCGCCGCCGATCCCCTCGACGACCGTCCACAGCCGCTCCGGCGACGCGCTGGTCGGCTGCTCGCGCTCGTCGAGGTAGACGCTGCCGCCGGACCAGTCCGGGTCGCTGGGCAGCGGGTCCGACGGCACGTTCCCGGTGCTGGCACCGGACCAGCGGGTCTCCACCTCGCCGTCGGTGATCCGGGCGAGCGCCAGCTCGACGGCGCGCTCGTAGCCGATCAACCCGCCCGCGGGGTCCGGCACGTACCGGGTGATGTCGTTCTCGGCGCAGACGACCTCGTGCACCAGCGACTCGATCAGCGGCTTCGCGATCGACTTCGGGACCGGGGTGACGACGTTGATCCAGTGCGCCGACAGCGACGGGGACAGCACCGGCACCGGCACGATCCGGCGCCGGGACAGCCGGGCGACCGTCGCGTAGCGCTGCATCATCTCCAGGTAGGTGAGGACGTCCGGGCCGCCGACGTCGAAGGTCCGGTTCAGCTCGTCCGGGATCTCGGCCACCCGGATCAGGTAGCGCAGCACGTCGCGCACCGCGATCGGCTGGATCCGGTTGTGCACCCAGCTCGGCGTGACCATCAGCGGCAGCCGCTCGGTCAGGTGCCGGAGCATCTCGAAGCTCGCCGACCCGGACCCGAGGATCACCGCGGCCTGCAGCACCACGGTCGGTACCCCCGACCGGAGCAGCGTCTCCCCCACCTCCAGTCGGGACGCCAGGTGCGCCGAGAGCCGGGACGGGTCACCGTCGGGGTGCAGCCCGCTCAGGTAGACGATCCGGGTGACCCCGGCCGCGCGGGCGGCCTCGCCGAGGATCAGCGCGGCCCTCCGGTCGGTGGCCGCGAAGTCGTCGTCGGACAGCGAGTGGACGAGGAAGTAGACGACGTCGACGTCGGCGCAGGCGGCGCGGACGCTCTCCGGGTCGAGCAGGTCGCCCTGCACGATCTCGGCGTCGGCGGCCCACGGCGCGTCGGCGAGCTTGTCCGGGTCACGGACCAGGCACCGCACCTGCACCGGTCCCGCCCCGGGGTCCGGCACGAGGTCGGCCTCCGGTCCGTGCCCGAGCAGTCGCGGCGCGAGCCGCCCGCCGATGTACCCGGTGGACCCGGTGACGAGATAGCGCACGCCCCGGATCGTGCCACCGGTCGGGCCGGACGGCAGGCTCACTGCGGCCGGATCGTCCCGGGGGGTTCGCCCTGGCGGGCCCGCAGCGGGTCCACCTCGTCCGGGCCGACCTCGTCCGGCGCCGCCAGCGACCGGACGGCCGCGGTCAGGACGGCCAGCAGCGGGACGGCGAGCAGCGCCCCGGCGACACCGGCGATCACCACCCCCGCGGCGACCGCCAGCGCGACGGCGAGCGGGTGCAGCCGGACCGCCCGCCCGAGCAGCAGCGGCTGCAGCACGTGGCTCTCGATCTGCTGCACCGCCAGCACCACGGCCAGCACGATCAGGGCGGTCACCCAGCCGTTCGCGACGAGCGCGATGAGCACGGCGACCACCCCGGTCAGCACGGCGCCGACGATCGGGATGAACGCACCCACGAAGACCAGCGCGGTCAGCGGCAGGGCCAGCGGGACCCCGGTCGCCCACAGCCCGATCCCGATCCCGGCCGCGTCGACGATCGCGACGAGCACCGTCGCCCGCACGTAGCCGACCAGCGAGGCGAAGGCGCGGCGGCCGGCGACGTCCACCCGCTCCCGGCGCCGGGACGGGGCCAGCAGCCGGAGCAGGCCCCAGATGCGCGATCCGTCGTACAACATGAAGATCAGCGCGAACAGGCACAGTGCGAACCCGGCGAGGACCTCGGTGAGGGTGGCCGCGGTGCTGACGGCCCCCGAGGTGAGCGTCTGCTGGTTGTTCTCCAGCGTCTGCAGGATCTGGTCCCCGAGCTGCTCGATGTCGACGTCGAACGGCGTCGCGTCCACCAGGCCCTGCAACGAGGCCACGCTGACGGTGAGCTGGCCGACCAGGTCGGTGGTGCCGGCGACGAGCGTGTTGACGACGAGGGTGGCAGCCCCCCGAGCGCGGCCAGCCCGGTGACCATCACGAGCCCGGTGGCGATCCCGCGCGGCACCCGGTGCTCGTGCAGCCAGCGGACGAGCGGGGCGAGCAACGCCGCCAGCAGCACCGCGATCGCGACCGGGATGACCACCACCCGCAGCTGGACGACCAGGAACACCAGCAGCGCGAGGCCCGCCGCGACGACGAGCAGCCGGGCACACACCTCGGAGGCGATCCGCAGCGGGCCGGGCACCTCGGAGCGGGGCAGCGGGCGCCGGGGCCTGCGGGTGATCCGCTCCTCCGGTGCCGGCCGGGTCTCCGGCATCGGCCGGGCCGTGAGGGCCCCCTCCGGCCCGCCGGTCAGCACGGGAGCGGCACCGGTCCCGGACGGGCGGCGGATCCCGAGCCGGACGACGGTCGTGGCGCGCCCGGCACCGGCCGGGCGGCGCCGTACGACGCCTCCGCGTGGCCGGGTGGCGGGCGCGGCGGCGGGCACCCCGGGGGTCTCCGCCGTACCGCGCCGTTCCGTCATGCATCCGACGGTAGTGCGCGCGGGGGCGCCCGGCAGGGGATCGACGGCCGCCGCGCGGGCGGTGCCCCCGGACGGCCCAGCGGCCGTGCGGGCGGAGCAGCCCGGCGCCGCGACGGTGACCGAGGGTCGAATGACACCCGTGTAGTGGACCCACCGTCTGCACACATGATCACGACCGGGTGGTCCGGTGCTCACGCACCGGACCCGACGTGCGGTTCTTCTCGCACGGTGGGCACGCAGCATCCCGGGACCGATCACGCACTGCTCCACGAGGGCGGTATGTCGGTACCCTGGGTAGTCGTTCGTATCGATCACCGGCCGGGTCGCCACTCGTCCGGGCGGAACGGGCAGCGCTGCTGTAACCGCCGTTTCCCCACTCGTGTGTCACCCGTTGAAGCCGGTGAGTGGGCCGAGCGGCACCGGCCCCGGCAGCGACGGACGTCAGGGAGCAGGAGGTACGGCGGGTGTACGAGTTCGATCACCTTCCCGGCAGCAGCAGTCTCGAGGCGTCGATCCGGGCCCGCCGGGCCGAGCGGGACGGCTGGCCCTTCCCGGGCCGGCACGAGTCCCACGCCGAGATCCGGGACGAGACGCCGATCTTCCACTCCCTCACCGTCGGCGGGTGGCGCGAGCCCGGTACCACCGGCTCGGCGGGCGACGCGGTACGCCGGATGCACCGCTCGACCGTCCGCAACCGGCGGGCCGCGGAGTCGGTCGCCGCGCACCACGTCGCCGTCCCGGCGCCGGCGTCCGGGACGCACGGCCGCGACGGCGGGCGGAACGACTGGAACGACCCGGGGGACGCGGCACTGGCGATGCTCCGCCGTCGCCGGGACGCCCAGCGGGCGACGGACCGCGCCGCGATCGCGGATCTCCTCGGCGGGGCCGGCCGGCACCGGATGGGCCGCACCGCCTGAGGCGGAGCAGGCGTCCCACGGAGACCTCAGGGCCGTGGGGTGGATGACGACCGCGGCTGGGGAGCCGGGGCGTCAGCACGCAGGGCGAGGGCCGGGCCGGAGGTCGGAGGGAGCCGACACCGGTCCGGCCCTCGCACGTGCGCGCACCCGCCGGCACGGTCGTGCGATGCCGGGGTGCGGTCGCGCCGTCTCCCGGAGCCGTGGGGAGCGCGGTTCCGGGCCGGGGCGGTCCGGGTTCCGGGGCGGTCGCCGCCCCGGTCCCGGGTGGCGACATGATCGCCACGCAGTGTGACCGTATCGGCCGATCGACTGCTCCACAAGAGTCCGCGCGGGCCGGTTCGGTGTCCCGCCGGGACACGTGGGTCACCATCCTCCCCATGAGCCACGCACCGGTCGCCGCCCGACACCGTGTCGCGCACGGATCGCTGCACACGGTGACGGCGGGGGCTCTACGCTGGTCGACGATGAGCACCGACGCCCCGGCGACCGGCCCCCGCCGCACCGACCGCCCCCTGGACGAGGCGGGCGTGGCGACCGCGATCCGCCGTGCCGCCGAACGGGGCACCACGGTGCGGCCGACCGGCGCCGGGGGCCGGGCGCCGGGGCCACTCGTCCGTACCGACGAGGTGTTGCTGGACGCCTCGGCACTGACCGGCGTCGCCCGGATCGGTGGCGCGGCGGGTTCCGGCGACGAGGACACCGTCCGGGTCCGCGCCGGGGAGACGCTCGCGGACCTGTGCACCGCGCTCGCCGCGTCCGGCCGGGCGCTCGCGACCGTCCCGGACCCGCCGCGCGCGACGATCGCCGGGGCGATCGGCCTCGGCATGACCGGCGGCGTACCGCGCGGCACCTCGCTGTCGGACCAGGTCCGCGCGGTCCGGCTGGTCGACGGGCGCGGGACCGTGCGGGAGGTCACCGGCGGCCCGGAGCTCGACGCCGTCCGGTGCGGGCTCGGCGCGTTCGGCGTCGTCACCTCGGTGGAGCTGCGCACCGTGCCGCTGCAGCGGCTGCGGGTGGGCGAGGAGCAGACCCGGGTCGACGACGTCCTCGCCGACGACCTGTTCTCCGCCTACGCCTGGACCGAGTGCGACGTCGCCGTCCACACCGGGCAGGCGGTCCTGCGCTGGGCCGAGCCCGAGACCCCCGAGACCGCGGGCGCCGCGGCCGAGCCGCCGGAACGGGCCGGCTGGGGGCAGGCCGTGTCCCGGCTCGCGTCCTCCTGGTGGCAGTCGCGGTCGTCCTGGCCGCCGCCCCAGCGCTGGACGCCCGGGACGGTCGGCCCGCCGCACCAGGTCCTGCCCGACCCGCAGCCGTGGGACCCGGACCTCGCCGAGTGGGCGGTGCCGCGGGCCGCGCTCGGGTCGGTGCTGCGTGAGCTGGGTGCCGCGGCGGCCGCCCGCGGGCACGAGCTGCGGCCGGTGCGGGTGCGCACCGGCGCGGCGGAGACCGGGCTGCTGCACCCGGCGTCCGGGCGGGACACCGCGTACCTGCGGATCCGTGCCCGCGGGCCGGCGGAGGAGCCGCTGCGCCGTCTTGCCTGCGCGGTGCTGGAGGACGCGGACGGCCGCCCCTGCTGGACGACCCGGCACGAGTGGGGACCGGACGAGCTCGCCGTCGCCTACCCGGGCTGGGCCGCGTTCGCCGAGGTCCGGGACCGGTTCGACCCGGACCGCCGGTTCACCGACCCCTACCTGTCGGCGGTGCTCGGCCCCTGACCGAGCGCGGCGCGCAGCCGGGCCGAGATGCCGCGGACCGCGGTCAGGGACTCCCGGCGGTCGGTCATGGTCGGCTCGCCGCCGGAGACGACCTGCTCGCCGCCCACCCACACGTCACGCACCAGCCGGGAGCCGCCGGCCCACACGAGGTTGGACACGAGCTGGGCGTCGTCCTCGGGGGCCACGAACGCCGAGTCCTCGGTGTCGACGTGCACGACGTCGGCCCACCGGCCGGCCTCCAGCACGCCCAGGTCGTCCCGGCCGATCGCGTGTGCCGCGTCCGCGGTGCCCAGCAGCAGCGCGTCGGCCGCGGTGAGCGCGGCCGCGTCGTCGGCGCCGACCCGGGCCAGCAGGCCGGCCAGCCGGGCCTGCTGCCAGAGGTCCATGTCGTCGCAGGACGCCGGCCCGTCGGTCCCCAGCCCCACCGCGACCCCGGCCCGGCGCAGGTCCAGCAGCCGGGCGGTGCCGGCGGCGAGCTTGGCGTTCGAGCCGGGGCAGTGCGCGACGGCGACGCCGTGCCGGGCGTAGGTGGCGACGTCGTCGTCGGACAGGTGCACCGAGTGCGCGGCCAGGAACCGGCCGCCCAGCGCCCCGCCGGCGTCGAGCATGGCCGGGACCGACCCGTGCGCCGCGCGGACGTCGGCGTCCTCGCCGCGGGACTCCGCGACGTGGGTGTGCACCAGCGCGCCGCGCTCCCGGGCGGCGGCGGCCACCGACTCCAGCGCGCCCGCCGGCAGCGTGTACGCCGAGTGCGGGCCGTAGCCCAGCTCGATCCGGCCGTCGGCGCCGGGCTGCAGGCCGTGCGCGTCGATCCGGGCGGACACGTCGTCGCGCATCTGCTCCCAGCTGCCCAGCCGGTCCCAGCCCGGCGCGGCGATGATCCCCGGCGTCAGCACCGCCCGCGAGCCCGCGGTACGGACGGCGTCGGCCAGCGCGTCGGTGAAGAAGTACATCTCGACGCTGGTGGTGCACCCGGTCCGCAGCAGGTCCAGGCAGCCGGCCAGCATCCCGGCGTGCACGTCGGACTCGGTGAGCAGGCCCTCGGCCGGCCACATGACGTCGGTCAGCCACGGCATCAGCGGCAGGTCGCCGCCCATCCCGCGCAGTAGCGACATCGGGGTGTGGCAGTGCGTGTTGACCAGGCCGGGCATGAGCAGCCCCGGCAGCGGCCGGACGACGGCGTCGGTCGCCGGCGCGTCGACGGCCGGCCCGAACCAGGCGATGCGCCCGGTCTCGTCGACGTCGAGCACGGCGTCGCGGACGACCGGGAAGCCGGGTGCGCAGCTCAGCGCGACCGGCGCGGTCAGCCGTTGCAGTGTGCTCACCGGCGCTCGAGCAGCGAACGCAGCGAGCGGAACGGCGGCAGCCAGGCGCCCTCGTCGGGCAGCGTGTCGAGCGAGACGCGCGGCAGCGGCTCGCGGAACACGCCGTCCATGTCCTCGAGATCGAGGAACGAGATGACCTCGGAGGCCTGCGCGAACCCGGCGTACTCGCGGAACCCGATGACCGTGACGTCGGTGCCGCCCTCGACGAGCTTCTCCAGCGGCTCCTTGAACGCCCGGCCGTCGCCGGAGGCGACCACCACGTGCCGCAGCCTGCCCTCGCCGGAGCGGAGGTCGATGTGGGCGAGCATGTCGTCGTCGACGTCGGAGTCGTCGCTGGTCTTGGGCTTGGCGAAGACGGCGAAACCGACGTTGCGCAGCGCCTCGACCCACGGCCGGACGATCTCGATGCTGCCCGGTGCGACGTTGGTGAACACGCACGCCTCGGCCTCGGCCTCGGTACCGGCGAGGTCGAGCAGCCAGCGGCCGACGGCGTCGAACCGCGGCCGGTACGCCGACGTCGGTCGCGCGCCCAGCAGCGACCCGAGGCTCATGTCCATGTTCGGGGCGTCCCAGACGAGCAGGACCCGCTCCGCCGGGCCCGTGGGGACGCCTCGTCCCTGGTGCCCCGTGCCGCTGTTCATGCCGGCGAGCGTAACCGTCGCCGAACGGTCCGTTCGCGCCGCCGGTGCTGGGCTTTCGCCCCACGAGTACGTCCGGGGAGACTGCGCCGGTGAACAACTCGGCGGACACCGACCCGCAGCGGGTCGCGGAACGGACGGCGGCGGCGATGCGGGCCACCGATCGGGCAGCCCGGGCGGCGGGGGTGACGGTCACCGACGTCGGACCCGGCCGGGCGGTGGCGACGATGACGGTGGGCCCGGACCACGCCAACGGGCACGGTGTGTGTCACGGCGGGTACCTGTTCCTGCTGGCCGACGCGGCCATGGCCTATGCCTGCAACGCGCACGGCGTCTCCACGCTGGCGACCGGCGCGGACATCGCGTTCCTGCGCCCGGCCCGCGCCGGTGAGGTGCTGAGCGCGGAGGCGGTCGAGCGGTCGCTGGCCGGGCGCTCCGGGCTCTACGACGTCACGGTCAGGACCGGCGACGGGACCGCCGTCGCCGAGTTCCGCGGCCGCACCCGCCAGGTCCCGGGGCTGGCGCCGCCGCCACCGGCGTGAGCGTTCAGAAGCCGTGCGGCTCCAGGAACGCCGGGCGCAGCTCCGGGTCCGGCTCGTCGTAGTAGCGGTGAAAGACCGGGGTCTGTGAGCCGGACATCGGCGGGACGATCCAGCTCCAGTCCGTCGGGCAGCTGCGCCCCGCGGCCTCCTCCTTCTCCAGGTGCCGCAGGAACCGCTCGGACTCGGTGTGGTGATCGGCCATGGTGACGCCGTCCGCGTCGAAGGAGAACGTCACGGCGCGGACCAGCTCGACCATCGCCCGGTCCTTCCACATGGTGCGGATCGAGCGGGTGTCGAGGCCGAGCCGGGTGGCGATCTCCGGCAGCAGGTCGTAGCGGTCTGGGTCGGCGAGGTTGCGCGCGCCGATCTCGGTGTCGAGGTACCAGCCGTTGAACGGTGCGGCCGGGTAGGTGATCCCGCCGATCTCCAGCGGCATGTTGCTGATCGCCGGGACGGCGTGCCAGCGCAGCCCGAGGCGGGCGAACCACGGGTGCTCGGGGTGGCGCAGCGGTACCTCGTAGACGGCGTCCGGCGGGACGTCGAACAGCCGGGGCCGCCCGTCCGGGCCGGTGATCAGCAGCGGCAGGACGTCGAACCGTCCGGCCGGCTGCGGGCGCGGCCAGCCCATCGACGCGACGTGGTCGGTGAAGGCGACCTGCGACGGGTCGCCGGTGACCGACCCGTCCGGGTTGCGGTGGCCCGCGTACCGGATCAGCTGGTCGTTGCGGATCCGGGGACCCGGCCGGGCGGGGGTGTCCGGGGCGAAGACCGTCATCGTCGAACGGATCCGGCCGCCCCGGGTGGCCGAGCGCAGGTGCGCGACGCTCTCCTGGGCCACGTCCGCCGCGTCGTGCAGGTTGCGCAGGTCCCGGACCTGCAGCGACTGCCAGTACAGGCGCCCGATGCAGCGCGCCGAGTTCCGCCAGGCGATCCGGGCGCCGAAGGTGAGCTCCGCCGTCGTCTGGCGGTAGGTGCCGGTGCGGTCGATCTCGGAACGGACCGCGCGGAGCCGGTCGGCCAGCGGCTCGCCGGGCTCGGTCTCGGCGTGGAACTGGCGGAGGAACTCCTCGGCCGCGGCGGGGTCCACCGGCGCCGGGTTCCGCTCGTCGGCGACGCCGGGCGGGTGCGGGTGCCCCCCGGAGCGGCCGTGCCCGGTCACCGGGCAGCCCCGGGGTGCGGCGGGGGGCTCCGTCGTGCCCGCGGGGCCCGGGCGGGGGCCCCGGTCGACCTCACGCAACGGCACCGCGAGGGTGACCTTCTCCGGCGCGGGCGTCGCGACGGTCACCTGGTCCCGGGACACCACTGCGGTCGCCTCGGCGCCCCGGTGGGGTCCGTCGGGCGCGTCGCCGCGGCGGCGGGCACCGTCCCCGGCCACGGCGGAGCCGTCCGGCCCGCCGCGGTTCACGGCGGTGGTGGCCTCGGCGCCGCCGCGGCCTGCGGCGTCGATGCTGCCGCGCTCGACGGCGGTGGTCGCGCCGGCCCCGCCGCGGGGCACCGCGGTGGTCGCGCCGGCCGCGTTGCGGGGTACCGCGGTGGTCGCCTCGGCCGCGTTGCGCGGTACGGCGGTGGTCGCCTCAGCGCCGCCGGGCCCGGGCCCGGGCCCGGCGCTGGGTCCGCGGGCCGGCCCGCCATGGGGTACGGCGGTGGTCGCCTCCGCGCCCGCCGGTGCGCCGTGCCGGGGGCCGTCGGGCCGCCCCGGCCGGGGACCCGCCGGGTTCGCCGCGCCACCGGTCGTCGTGGCCGGGGTCGTCGTGGCCGGGGTCGCCGTGGTCGTCTCGACCGCTCCGACCAGCGGGACGACCGCGACCGCGCGGGTCCGTTCCTCCTGGGCCCCGGAACCGTCGACGGGAACCTGCTGGGTCGCGGGCTCCCCCTCCTTGGGCCGGGGGGTGGGACTGGGCCGGAACCCGGACGGCCGGCGTACGGGTCGGGTCGGCTGGGCCGGGGCGGGCTGCTGGCTCGTGGCGTGCTCCACCGTCGTCACGGGCGTCCTTCGGGGGTCACTCGACCGGGGGGTCATCTCGGGGGATGTCTCGACCGTAGTCGGTTACTGTCCGTAACTCATCTGAAGCATTCGTGTGATCAGCCACACAGATCAGATCGCGGACCGGGCGGCCCTCCTCGTGGGCCCGGTCCTCGAACTTCGTCACCGGACGCATGGCCGGCCGCTCCTGCCAGCCGTCCGGGCCGGGCGGGAACCCCGGGTCCGGGCGCAGTGCCGGCTCGGCCGAGACGACCCGGCGCATCTGCTCCGCGTAGTGCGGCCAGTCCGTCGCCAGGTGCAGGACACCACCCGGGACGAGCCGGGAGGCGGCCAGCCGGACGAACTCCGGCTGGATCAGCCGGCGCTTGTGGTGCCGCCGCTTCGGCCACGGGTCCGGAAAGAAGATCCGCAGCCCGTCCAGCGTCCGCGGGGCGATCGCGTGGGTCAGCAGCTCGACCGCGTCGCCGCGGAGCAGCCGCTGGTTCGTCAGGCCGGCCTGCTCGATCCGCATCAGCAGCTGGGCCAGGCCCGGCTCGTAGACCTCGACCGCGAGATGGTCGGTCTCCGGCTCGGCCGCGGCGAGCAGCGCGGAGGTCTCCCCCATGCCGGAACCGATCTCGAGGACCACCGGGGCGTCCCGGTCGAACGCGGCACGGGGATCCCACCCGCCGGACCGGGCGCTCCCGACGATCTCGTCGACCTCGGCCCCCCAGACCGGCCACAGCCGGCGCCAGGCCGACTCCTGGCCGTCGGAGAGCCGGACGCGCTGGTGGACGTAGGAGCGGATCCGCCGGTCGGCGACGTCAGGCACCGGGGCGGTTCGGGTCGGCGGCGGGCAGGCGCACGTGGGCGGTGGCACCGGGCAGCCGTCCGCGGACGTAGCCGGCCGCGGTGACCCCGAAGCAGGCGACGATCGCGGCGGCCGACGCGGGGTTGCGCTCCCGGGCCTCCCGCAGGACGCCCTTCGGCAGCACCTTCATCGTGTAGCTGCTCTCCGCGGACAGCGAGTCCCCGGTCCCGACGACGCGGGACACGGCGGCCTTCGAGATCCCCTCGGCCCAGCCGCGGCGCAGCAGGTACTTCCAGGAGACGCGGTCGTCGGAGACCCGGTGGTCGATGGCGGCCTTCGGCTCGAACAGGATCCGCGGCGACCGACCGTCGGCGACGTAGGCCTGCCGGGCGCGGATGCAGAGCTCGGTCTCCTCGCAGCCCAGCGGGTTCTTGCCGATCCGGCCCATGTCCTCGGCGAACCCGCCGACGCGCTTGAACACCTCGGCGCGCAGCGACATGTTGCAGCCCATGAGGTTGCGCATCTCGGCGCGCTCGGTGGGCTGGCCGGTGTAGGTGCACCCGACGACCCAGTCCAGCTCGCCGGTCGCGTCCCGGTCACCGGGCACGGCGCCGGGCAGCGTGCGCGGCCGTCCGTCCGGCCACCTCGGGTGGGCGATGCCGCCGACCCCGATGACGTCCGGGTCGGCGTAGGGCGCGAGGAGCGCACCCAGCCAGCCCGGCCGGGCCGCGGCGTCGTCGTCGAGGAAGACGACGACCTCGCCGGAGGCGAGCTCGACGGCGGTGTTGCGGGCCCCGGACAGGCCCTGGGCGCGCTCGTTGGCGACCACGACCACGCCGCGCGGGCCGAACTCCTCCTCGGCGCGCTCACGCAGGCGCTCGTTGTGGTCGACGACGACGATCGTCTCGACCGGCCGGACCTCCTGGGCCTCGACCGACTCGACGGCCGCCTTGATGTCGAACCAGCGCTTCTCGGTGTAGATGCACACGACGACGCTGGCCGTCGGCAGGACGCTCACGACGTTCTCGCTCCTCGGGTCGACACACCGCGGGGCACTGGCCCCATGGCAGGTGCGGAGGGAGCAGGGTCAGCGGGCGTAGCCCGACGCCTTGCGGCGCTGCTCCATGCGGCGGTGCTCGGACATCAGGGTACGCAGTACCCGGGTGCCGTCCGCGAAGGTCCGCAGGTTCGTCTCGCCGAACATGCGCTCACGCTCGACCGACGGCACCTCGGTGATCTTCAGATCGGCCGCGGCCACCCGGCAGTTCAGCACGGTCTCGATCTCGAAACCGTCGCCCCACAGCATCGCCCCGTCCTCCGGCTGCGGAGCGGCCGGGTCCGGCAGCTCCAGCTGCGGCACGAGGTCGGCCCAGAACGCGTTGTAGCCGTAGCAGAGGTCCGAGTACCGGGTGCCGAACAGCCGGTTCGCGACGGTGTTCAGTCCGGCGTTGCCCGACTTGCGCAGCAGGGTGATGTCGTCGGACCCGCCGCCCTTGCAGAACCGGCTGCCCTTCGCGAAGTCGGCGCCCTCGACCAGGGCGTTCACGAAGGCCGGGATCTCGTTCGGGTCGGCCGAGCCGTCGGCGTCGAACATGACGATGACGTCGCCGGTCGCCGCGGTGAAACCGCAGGCCATCGCGTTGCCCTTGCCCTTGCGGGTCTGGGTGATGACGCGGGCCCAGGGCAGGGTCCGGCGGGCGACCGCGACCGTGTTGTCGGTCGAGTTGCCGTCGACGACGATGACCTCGTGCACGGCGGGCCGCACCGCGGCGATCGCCGGCAGCACGATCTCCAGGTTCCGGGCCTCGTTGCGGGTCGGGACGATCACCGACACGGCGGGGTTCGCGCTACGGCGGGGGGCCGGACGGGGCCGCGGGCGCCGGAAGCCCTCGGGGCCCTCCGGCTGCGGGGCGTGCGGAACGCCACCGGTCCGGGCCGGGTTGGCCGGGAACGTCGGCTGTGCCGCCCCGGCTCCGTGCTGCTGTCCGGGGCGCGCGGGCGCGCTCGACTCGGGCGTGGCCGGGCGGGCGGGCGTAACGGCGCTCACACTTCCTCCATACAGGTTCCGCTCCCTCCGTCCAACGACGAAGTCACGGTCTGGTTGCGGTTCTCGTGTCGGGCAGCTTCCTCGGCCCCGATCGTGAGACGTACCGAGCGTCGAGGGGGTTGCCCCGGGCGGTTGTTCCGTCCGGGCCCGGCGCCCGGTTCGGCCGGTGTGACGGAGTCGATCGCGCGCGGCCGTTCCGCCGTTCCGGCGCCGGAACGGCGACACTGTGTGCATGTGGCTCGCAGCGCCGGAGCGGCGCGGTGTCGATCTCGCCGGGGAGCTGCGGCCGGGGCTCGCGCTGGCCGGGATGGACGCGGTGGAGCGACTGTCCTTGCAGGTGGAGGCCCTGTCCGCGGTGGCGCTGCGTCGTTCCCGACCGGCGGCGGACCCGCGATGGTGGTCGGCACGCCTCGCCGGGCCGGCGGCCGAGTTCGACGCCGGGTGGGCCCGCCGCGCGGGTCCGCTGCTGTGTCGTGCACACGCGACGCGCGGACTGGGCCGCTCGGGCATCGATGTGACAGACCTCACTCACCCTCCGTCACGCCCACTCGGGCCGATCCTGGGACGCGCGGTGTCCGCCGTGCTGCCCGGCCCGCCCGGCGGATCGCGGTGGCCGTTCGCCTCCGGTGGCGCGGCGGTCCTGGTGCCCGGCTCGGTGATCCCGGCCCTGTCGGTGCTCGCGGGGAGCGGGCGCGGGCTGCCGGGCCCGGGCCCTGTGCTGGTGTGCGCGGGGCTGGTCCTGCTCGTCGTGGCGGGCGCGGGGCTCCGGGTCCGCGCCGTCCGGGCGGCACGGGCGCGGGAGCAGACCCGGCGGGTCCGCGCGGCGGTGCTCGGCGCGGCGGAGCGGGAGCTGGCCCGGCGGACGGTCGAGATCGAACACGCGCTCGCCCGCGGGACGGGTGCCGGATCCCCCGTGGAGGGGGCCGCCGGCCCCCTCCGGAGTGCGGACGCCGGGTGCGGGGCCGGGCCGATCCGTGAGGGCGGGCCGGCCGGTGCGTACTGATCCGGGTGCCACACAGGGCCCGGTCCGGTGGCCGTGCGGCACGACCGCGGTGGCCGCGGGCCTCGCGGCGCCGTGGTGGGCGACGGTCCGGGTGCCGCGCTCCGCCGTGCGGTCCGAGGACCTGCTGGGAACGGGCTCCGCCGTCCCGGTGCGCGGGCCGGGGGCGCGCGACACCGACGGCGACGGCCGGGCCGACGTCCTCCTCGTCGACGGTCCGTACGCGACCACCCGCTGGACCGACACCGACGGCGACGGACTCGCCGACCAGGTGCTCACCCTGGACCTGCCGGACCCGCCCTGAGCCGCAGCACCCCGGCTCCGCGGGGGTGTGCGGGCGGGACCGGGGTCAGCTGTCGGACTGGTCCGACGACGTCCGGGGCTCGGGGTCGGGGTTACCGCCGCGGCGGAACCGGCCGGGGCCCGAGCGCTGCTCGGCGATCTTCTGGTCGATCTCGGCGGAGACCTTCAGCTGCCGCCGCCGCTCCCGGATCCGCAGCAGGACCAGCATGCTGACGCCGTAGGCGATGCCGACCAGCAGCAGCACGACGCCCATCTTGAAGACGATCGTCTGCGCCGTGTTCGTGGTGTCCGGCACGGGCACGATCGAGATCATCCCGAGCACCCCGAGGGTGAGCAGGTGGAACAGCACCACCAGCAGCCGGTTGATCGAGTGCGCCGTCTCGTTGTTCTGGAAGACGTCCTCCAGGAACGGTTGCCCCGAGCGCAGCAGGATCTGTCCGACGCCGACCGTGATCACCACTCCGATCACGACCAGTGCCAGGTAACTTCCGGTTCCCTCCACGGTGGGCCCCTCCCCGTGCGCGAGCAGGGCTGAAGCCTACCCTGAGCGATCGCTCCGACGCTGTGTGCAGGCGTCCGGTTTCACCCCGTCCGGGGCCGCGCCGCGAGCAGGGACTGCAGGGTGTCGTGCAGCTCGGCCGGCGAGACGTCGCCGGTCAGCGGGGCGCCGGTGAGGGTGCGCAGGTAGAGGCCGTCGCCGACGAGCTGGACGAGCCAGGCCACGACCGGGTCGTCGATCTCCGTGCGCAGGGCGGCCAGGCCGTCGGCGTCGACCGTGGCGAGGGCGTCCCGGGCGGCGTCACCGGCCGCGCCCCCGTCGGCGATCCGGAGCGTCGCCAGGTACGTGCGGGTCAGGCCGACCGGCGAGCCCCCGCCGGGCACCGAGGTCCGCAGGTAGTAGGACACGGCGCCGCCGGGGTCGGTGCGCATCAGCTCCGCGTCGGTGGCGCTGCGCTCCCGCAGCCGGTCCAGCAGCCCGGCGGCGAGGGACTCCTTCGAGTTGAAGTGGTAGAGCAGGCCGCCCTTGGAGACCTCGGCGACCGCGGCGACGGCGTCCAGCGTCGTCCCGCCCGGCCCCTGCTCGACCAGCACCGTCTCGTACGCGTCGAGCACGCGGTCGCGGGCCGATCCTGCTGCGTTCCGCCGCTCGGCCATGCGCGCACCCTACCGGCGGTGCCCCGTCTCACACGGCCGGCAGGGCCTGGGAACTGTACCGTCTGGACGGTATAGTTCTGCACCGTCCGGACGGTAAAGCACAGAAGGAGACGAGAGATGTCACGGCCCGAGCTGACGAACCGGGCGGCCGGGACGGACCTGCCCGGTCCGCGTGCCTGGCTCGCACTGGCGGTGCTGGCGATCCCGACCCTGCTGGTCTCGATCGACAACACGGTGCTGGGCGTGGCGCTGCCCGAGCTGACCGCGGCCCTGCGGCCGGACGCCACGACCCTGCTCTGGGTGGTCGACGTCTACCCGCTGGTGCTGGCCGGCCTGCTCGTCACCATGGGCACCCTCGGCGACCGGATCGGCCGCCGCAGGCTGCTCCTGATCGGTGTCGCCGGGTTCGGGCTGGTGTCGCTGCTCGCGGCGTTCGCCACCTCGGCCGGGCAGCTGGTCGCGGCCCGTGCGCTGCTCGGCGTCTTCGGGGCGATGCTCATGCCCGCGACGCTCGCCCTGATCCGGACGGTGTTCGTCGACCGCGCCCGGCGCCGGCTCGCGCTCGCGATCTGGGCCACCGGCTTCGCCGCCGGTGCGGCGCTGGGCCCGATCGTCGGCGGGCTGCTGCTGGAGCACTTCTGGTGGGGCTCGATCTTCGCGATGAGCGTGCCGCCGATGGCCGTGCTGCTCCTCGTCGCACCGGTCCTGCTGCCGGAGTCCCGGGCCGCGGCGCCGGGGCGGCCGGACCCGGTCGGCGTCGTGCTGTCGCTGCTGGCGATGGGGCCGCTGGTCCTGGCGATCAAGCTGGCCGGCTCCGGTGACGCGGCCGGGGCGCTGCTCGCGCTCGTGGTCGGTGCCGGTGCCGGGGTGGCGTTCGCCGCGCACTCGCGGCGCCGGGTGCGCCGCGGGCTCGACCCGCTGATCGATCTCGAGCTGTTCTCCCGGCCGGTGCTGCGCTACAGCGCGCTGGCCAACGCGACGACCATGTTCGGCCTGACCGGGCTGCTGTTCTTCGCCGCCCAGTACCTGCAGCTCGTGCTGGGGTCCTCGCCGCTGCAGGCCGGCCTGCTGCTGCTCCCCGGTTTCGTGGTGACGACGATCGCCGGGCTGCTCGCGGCCCGGCTGGCCAGGCGGTTCCCGCTGCACGGCCTGGTCGCCACCGGGCTGGCACTGGTCCTCGCCGGGTTCGTGCTGGTCCTGTTCGTCCGGGTGGACTCGGCGGTGGCCCTGCTGATGACGGCCGCGGTCCTGATCGGCGCCGGGATCGGACTGTCCGAGACCGTCACCAACGACGCGATCCTGGCCGCGGCGCCGCCAGAGAAGGCCGGCGCCGCCTCGGCGGTGTCCGAGACGGCCTACGAGGTCGGCGCCGTGCTCGGCACCGCGCTGGTCGGCGGCGTGCTCTCCGCCGTCTACCGGGCGGGTGTCGTCCTCCCGGACGGGGCGCCGGCCGCGGCCGGGGAGACCATCGGCGCGGCCGTGAGCGCGGCGGCCGGTCTGCCGTCCGGGCCCGCGGCCGAGCTCGTCGCGTCCGCCCGCACGGCGTTCGTGGCCGGGGTCGACGTCGCGGCCGGGGTCGCGGCCGTCGCGGTCGCCGTGGTCCTGGTGGCCGCCGGAACCGGTCTGCGGCGGGCGCACCGCGCCGTGCTGGCGGCCGGGGTCGCCGGCATGGACCCGGCGGCGTCGCACGCGGTGAGCGGCCGGCGGTGACCCGACCCGGGTACGGGTGACCGTCCACCGCCCCGCCCGGGGCGTTCCGGCGACCGGACGCGTGTGCGGTCCACCGATCGGGGTCGCTGCGTTCCCCTCCTGGTTCACTACGGCGAGCGCGGTGGCCGGGGCCGGTCGCCGGAACGAACCGATCGGGAGCCCGCCGTGCCCTACGACGTGGTCAGCGCCTACACCCTGGTCCTCGGCGAGGCGTCGGACGACGCGACGGACCCGCAGGGCCAGCCGCAGGTGACCGTCCACTCCACGGCGACCGACGCCTGGCGCGCGCTCGACCGCGCCGTCCGGGAGCGCTGCGGCATGCGGCCCCGCCCGCGCCGGAGCATCGACCCGGACGCGGTGATCCGGCTCGCCGACGCGTGGCGGGCCGCCGATCCGGAGGCGCGCTACTGGCAGGTCACCGCGCACCGGCTGCCGATCATGGTTCCGGAACTGGCCCGTACCTCCCCGGGAGGCGTGGGCCGCTTCTGTACTGAAGATGCGTAAGTGTGACCGTGCGAAACCGAGAACCGGACTCTTCCGAGTTGCGAACGAGTTTATTCGGCGGTAACCGTCGCTTTCTGCAATATCGGCGCGGTGTGTCCTGGAATACGTCACCCGGATCGGGTTGCGATCGTGTGACAGGGCTGTCACCAGCGACGACGCTGGTGGACCGGGTCGTCGCCTGGATCGATTTACCTGATCGGTGCTGTGCCTGACCTCTCAATACGACCCGTGGGTCGGTCGCGATTCCGCGGGTAGCCTCGCTCTACACCATTTCCCGTCAGGCCCGTACCGAGTTCGGTCCGGGCTCCTAGCAGTTCCCCCGGAAGACGGGCCGGGGCCGGCGAGGAGAACAGGACGAGATGACTGCAGCGACCGTTCCGGGAACCGACAAGGCACCGACCACCAACCAGAGCGTCGCGGCCTGGGTCCAGGAGATCGCCGAGCTGACCACGCCGGACCGCGTCGTGTGGAGCGACGGTTCGGACGCCGAGTGGAACCGGCTCACCCAGCAGCTGGTCGACGCCGGCACGCTGACCCGGCTGGAGAAGAAGCCGAACTCGTTCTACGCGGCCTCCGACCCCGACGACGTCGCGCGGGTCGAGGAACGCACCTTCATCTGTACCGAGACCGAGCGTGGCGCCGGGCCGACGAACAACTGGACCGCGCCGGCCGAGATGAAGTCGACCATGACCGAGCTGTACCGCGGCTCGATGAAGGGCCGGACCATGTACGTGGTCCCGTTCTGCATGGGCCCGACCGACTCGGACGACCCGATGCTCGGCGTGGAGATCACCGACTCCGAGTACGTCGTGATCTCGATGAAGATCATGACCCGGATGGGCGCGCACATCCTGCCGCTGCTCGACGCCGCCGGCGACCGCTGGGTCAAGGCGCTGCACTCGATCGGCGCCCCGCTCGCCGAGGGCCAGGCCGACGTGCCGTGGCCGTGCAACGAGAACAAGTACATCAGCCACTTCCCGGAGACCCGGGAGATCTGGAGCTACGGCTCCGGCTACGGCGGCAACGCGCTGCTGGGCAAGAAGTGCTACGCGCTGCGCATCGCCTCGGCCATCGCGCACGACGAGGGCTGGCTCGCCGAGCACATGCTGATCCTCAAGCTGATCAGCCCGGAGGAGAAGGCCTACTACGTCGCCGCCGCGTTCCCCAGCGCCTGCGGCAAGACCAACCTCGCCATGCTGCAGCCGACCATCCCGGGCTGGCGGGCCGAGACGGTCGGTGACGACATCGCCTGGATGCGCTTCGGCGCCGACGGGCGGCTCTACGCGATCAACCCGGAGTTCGGCTTCTTCGGCGTCGCGCCGGGCACCAACTGGAAGACCAACCCGAACGCGATGCGCACCATCGAGGCCGGGAACGCGCTGTTCACCAACGTCGCGCTGACCGACGACGGCGACGTCTGGTGGGAGGGGCTGGAGGGCGATCCCCAGCACCTGACGGACTGGAAGGGCAACGACTGGACCCCGGAGTCCGGCACCGACGCCGCGCACCCGAACTCCCGCTACACCGTGCCGATCGAGCAGTGCCCGGTCGTCGCGCCGGAGTGGAACGACCCGCAGGGCGTCCCGATCTCGGCGATCCTCTTCGGTGGCCGCCGCAAGACCACGATCCCGCTGGTCACCGAGGCGCGCAGCTGGCAGCACGGCACCTTCATGGGTGCCACCATGTCCTCGGAGAAGACCGCGGCCGCGGCCGGCGGGCTCGGCCAGGTCCGGCGCGACCCGATGGCGATGCTGCCGTTCCTGGGCTACGACGTCGGCGACTACTTCGCGCACTGGGTGAACACCGGCAAGAACGCGGACGCCGACAAGCTCCCGAAGATCTTCTACGTCAACTGGTTCCGCCGCGGTGACGACGGCCGGTTCCTGTGGCCCGGCTTCGGCGAGAACAGCCGCGTCCTCAAGTGGTGCGTCGAGCGCATGGAGGGCACCGCGGCCGCCGTCGAGACGCCGATCGGGTTCGTGCCGACCGCCGACCAGATCGACCTCGACGGGGTCGACGCCGAGGTCGCCGACGTCGAGGCGGCGCTGGCCGTGGACGTCGAGGAGTGGAAGGCCGAGATCCCGCTCATCGAGGAGTGGTTCGCGACGATCGGGGACCACCTGCCGTCCTCGATCCGGGACGAGTTCGAGGCACTGAAGCAGCGCCTCGGCGCCTGACAGGGCGAATTTCACCCGCTTGGGGCAGTGCTTCACGGGGCGTCGTCGCTCACGGTGGTCACCGGAGATCATCCGTTCGGCGGCGCCCCGTGACATCGGCAGGTCATTCTCTGTCGATGCCGGTGGGTCCTCCGACGGGTAACCTCCCGTGGAGACCGGACGGGTCCGGCCGTCGTCGCTGATCGTGACGACGGTCGTCCCGGCACGGGCACGGCGGGGCCGCACCGGCGCAACGCCGGCCGCGGCCCGGCGATACACGACGTGAGCGCCGTCCCGGCGTGGTGATGCAGGTACGGCGGAGGTGTGTGGCGCGATGCTGGATGTCCGGGTGTCCGAGGGCACGGACCCGGAGGCTCTCGTCGCGTTCGTCGAGCGGCTCGCGGGCAGTGGCCGGGGTGGTGCGGCGACCGCGGCCGCGTCGTCCCGGATCGTCGGTGACGTGCGTGACGGCCGGGTACCGGCCGGTCTGCGCAGCCTGTCGGCCGCGCTGGACTCCACCGGGCCGGCCGAGTCGTCCGCCGGGTCCGGCGACACGCTGGCCGGGGCGCTGGCCCGGGAGGCACTCGTCGTGCTCTCCGAGACCGGCCCCGACGAGCTGGCCCGGGTGCTCGGCGAGCTGACCGGCGACGGCATGCGGATCGTGCTGACCGGCGGCCAGGCCGAGCGGCTCGCCGCCGTGCGCGCGGCCTTCCCCCCGGCGGTGTCCGGCCGGGTCGTCGACCGGCTGCCCACGCTGCCGTCGAGCGAGTTCCGCAGGCTGCGCACGCTGCTCGCCACCGTCGGTGCCGACCGGTCCCGCGCCGGGCAGGAGATCCCGCCGGAGAGCGCGCTCCCGGCCGGGGCCGACGTCGCCGACTGCTGCGAGCAGGCGGCCCGGGTGGTCGAGGGGACCGCCGGCGAGGACACCGGCGAGGCCCGCATCGTCGCCGGGCTGCTCCGCGACCTCGACGCCGACCGCCTGGCGGCGGTCACCGAGGTCGCCGCGGCCACGCTCACCGCGCTGGCCGCACTCGACGGGGCGGCCGAGCCGCAGCGGCTGCGCGACGTGGCCGGCCGCCTGGTGCACGGCGGCCTGCGGACCGAGCTCGAGTCGCTGCGGGAACTCGCCGCCGACCAGCGTGACGACCGGGCCGGGTCCGGGTCCCGGGTCGAGCAGGACGAACCGCTCCCCGAAGGCGGCGAGCTCGCGATCCGCCGCTACCTGCACTTCCTCGACGGTGGCGGCCGGACCCGCAGCTACTTCCGCCCGCAGGAGCAGAAGGACGCCGAGCCGCTGCTGCAGGTCTTCCGGGTCGACGGCGCGGTCCCGCAGACCCACGAGCAGATCCTCGCCGTCTCCCGGCACCTGCACCTGGCCGACCGGGACACCGAGATCGCCCGGCTGTGCACGACGCTCGGCCTGCCGGTCCCGGAGGGGACCGACGACCTCCCGGCACTGATCGGGTCCCTCGACGACACCGCAGCCGCCGCGCGGTCCGTCGGAGCCCTGCGCCACGACGTGCTGTTCCTGCAGCAGGGCTCGCCGGTCTCGGTGCCGGACCTGGCGTCCGCGGAGCGGGTGGCGCGCGCGATCGTCGACCACGACGAGCAGGGCGACCCGGCGGAGGCCGCCGACGAGCTGGAGCGCATGGCCGCCGAGTGCGAGGCCGCGGTGCCGGACGGCTCCTTCGCCCCGGAGTACCCGGCCGTCGTCGACGCGCTGCGCGACCACGACCCGGAGGCCTACGCCGCCGCGCTCGCCGAGCTGGGCCGGGCCCGTCGCGAGCTGGCCGACGTGACCGAGCTGGAGTCGCTGCTGCAGCGGCTGTCCGGCTCGCACCCCGATCTGGTCGCCGCCTGGACGGCGGACGCGGAGAACGGGGTCCACGGGTTCGGGCTGGTCCAGGTGGCCGCGTCCGACGCCGTGCTGAGCGCGCTCCCCGCGGCGGACGCGGCGGATCTCGTCGTCGTGCTGGGGGCCGGTGCGCTGCAGGCCGACGGGCTGCTGCTGACCGCGGTCGCACCGCGGATGCTGGCCGTGGTCTCCGACGAGCCCCGTGCGGAGTCCTCCGGCACCACCCTGATCGAGGTGCTCAACCAGGCCTCGGCGCGGTTCCTGCGCGGCACCGGCAGCCCGGCAGGCGGCGGGACCGGCGAGCCGGCACCCGCGTCGGACGACGTTCCGGCGGACGCCGTCCCGGCCCAGGCCGGGCCGGTGGACGCCCCGGCGGTCGCCGCGGTCCCCGCGCCCCGCCCGGCGTCGGCGCCGGCGGAGGACAGCCGTCCGTCGGCACCGTCGGCGATGGCCCCCGCCCGGCGCGGTGCGGACGAGGACTGAACCTCAGGCCGGCCCGGCGGAGCGGATGTCGGCGGCGACCCGGTCGAGCAGCTCGAACGGGTCGGTCGCCGGTGGCCGGACGCGCTCCCAGCGGCGGCCGGAGCCCCGGGCCCCCGGCACGTAGAGCGTCCAGCTGCCCGGCTCGGGATCGTCGATCCGCAACCGGGCCAGCGCCGTCGACGTCCAGGCGGCGCCCAGCTCGGGGAACGCCGGTGGCCGCCGATCCAGGACGGTGACCGTGCCCCCGGCCGTCGTATAGCCGATCCGGCGGCGGTCCCGGCTGCCCTCGGGCACCTGCTCCACGCACCACGTCGCGAGCCGTTCGCGCACCTGCTCCGGGACCCCCATGCCCGGAGATGGTCCCGGATCCGTGCCCGGGCCGCCAACCCTGACGAGGTACTAGCGTCCGGGAGCATGTCGCAGCACGAGGTGAGCCGGTTCGGGCACGTGGATCTCGACGATCTCCCACCGGACCTGCGGGAGCGGGTCGGTGCCGTGGCGGAGCGCTCGGGTTTCGTCCCGAACGTCTTCCGGGCGCTGGGGCGCCGACCGGCCGAGCTGCGGGCGTTCCTCGACCACCACGACGCCCTGATGAACCCGCCGGAGGGCACCGCGTCGACGCTGTCGAAGGCGGAGCGGGAACTGGTCGTCGTCGCCACCTCGGGGGCGAACCACTGCACCTACTGCGTGGTCGCGCACGGCGCGATCCTGCGGATCCGCTACGCCGACCCGGAGATCGCCGACCGGGTCGCCACCAACCCGCACGCGACGGAACTGCCGGTGCGCGAGCGGGCGATCGTCGATCTCGCGCTGCTGCTCGCGCGGGACCCCGACCGGCTCACCGAGGCCGGCCTGGACGCCGCCAGGGCCGCCGGCCTGACCGAGGAGGAGATCTGGGACGTCGGCGCGATCACCGCGCTGTTCGCGATGTCCAACCGGCTCGCCCACCTCACCGCCCTGCGCCCGAACCCGGAGTTCTTCACCATGGGACGTTAGGGCCGCACCCGGCGGGGGAACTTCCTGCCGACGCGAACACGTTTCCCTTCCGCGGGTCCACGCGACCCGCGAGCCCGTCGTAGCCACGGAGGTCCGCACACCATGTCCCTGTTCCGCCGACTCACCGTCCTCGCCGGTGCGGCCGAGGCCGCCCGCCGCTACGCGCGTTCCCACCCCGACCAGGCGGGCCGCGCGCTGGACACCGCCGCCCAGTTCGTGGACAAGCAGACCAAGGGCCGCTACACGAACCAGATCTCCGGGGTGGCGCGCAAGGCCAAGGACGTGGCCGGGATCCCGCAGCCGGGGTACGGCTTCGGCGCCCCCGGGACCACGCCGCCGGCCCCGGGCCGCCCCGGTGACCCGTCGACGGGGCACCCCGTCCCGCCGCCGGCCACTCCCGGGCAGCAGCAGCCGCCGACCACCCCGCCGCCCGGCCCGCAGGGGGCCTGAGCGACGTCCCGACGGACCCGGCACACCACGCAGGGTGCCGGGTCCGTCGCATGCGGACACCACGACCGGCACTGCTGTCCCCGGCGCCGCGCGGCGTGCCAGGATCGGCGGTGACGCGACCGAGCGTCCCCGGCCCGCCCACCCCGTGCGGGCCACGCGGAAGAGCCGCCCGCCGGCACCCCGGCCCGGGCGATCCGAGGAGGTGTCCCCGTGGACGAACCACAGGCGTGGCTACCGACCGATCCACGGTCGCGGCCCAGCCACGACCAGGTCGTCGCCGGTCTGAAGGGTGTCGACGAGGGCGGGGCCGAGCTGGTCCAGCTGCTGACCCCGGAGGGCGAGCGGGTCCCGGACGAGCGGTTCGACCGCTACGCCGCCGACATCACCGCCGAGGACCTGAAGGACCTCTACCGCGACCTCGTCCTCGTGCGCCGGGCGGACCGGGAGGGCAACTCCCTGCAGCGCCAGGGCGAGCTGGGCATCTGGGTCCCGCTGCTCGGCCAGGAGGCGGCCCAGGTGGGCTCCGGGCGGGCGCTGCGCCCGACGGACATGTGCTTCCCCAGCTACCGCGAGCACGGCGTGGCCTGGACCCGGGGCATCGACCCGACCGAGCTGCTCGGCATCTTCCGCGGCACCGACCACGGCGGCTGGGACTTCGCCGGCAAGCGGTTCCACCCGTACACGATCGTCATCGGCAACCAGTGCCTGAACGCCGCCGGGTACGCGATGGGCCAGCGCTTCGAGTCGAAGGTCGGGGACTCCGAGACCGGCGAGGCCACCATCTGCTACTTCGGTGACGGGGCCACCAGCCAGGGCGACGTCCACGAGGGCTTCGTCTGGGCGGCCGCCTACGACGCCCCGCTGGTCTTCTTCTGCCAGAACAACCAGTGGGCGATCTCGGTCCCGCTGTCCCGCCAGACCCGGGTCCCGCTCTACCAGCGCGCCCGGGGCTACGGCTTCCCCGGCGTCCGGGTGGACGGCAACGACGTGCTCGCCTGCCTGGCCGTCACCCGGTGGGCGCTGGAGGAGTGCCGCACCGGGAACGGCCCGGTGCTGATCGAGGCGTTCACCTACCGGATGGACTCCCACACCACCTCCGACGACGCCACCCGCTACCGGCTCGCCGACGAGGTGGAACTCTGGAAGCTCAAGGACCCGATCGAACGGGTGCGGGTGCACCTGGCCCGCCGGCACGGCGTCGAGCCGGAGTTCTTCGAGGCCGTCGAGGCGGAGGCGGACGAGCTCGGCGAGCGGTTGCGGACGTTCTGCCGGGCGATGCCCCAGCCCGGCCCGGAGCGGATGTTCTCCGAGGTCTACGCGGACGCGTCGCCGCAGGTCGACGCCCAGCGCGACACCCATCTCGCCTACCACGAGTCCTTCACGACCGAGGGTGAGCCGGCATGAGCACCACGATGGCGAAGGCCCTGAACGACGGCCTGCGCGCGGCGATGGAACGTGATCCGCGGGTGCTGGTCATGGGCGAGGACGTCGGCCGGCTCGGCGGTGTCTTCCGGATCACCGACGGCCTGCAGAAGGACTTCGGCGAGCAGCGGGTGCTCGACACCCCGCTGTCGGAGTCCGGGATCATCGGGGCCGCGGTCGGGCTCGCCGTGCGCGGCTTCCGGCCGGTCTGCGAGATCCAGTTCGACGGGTTCGTGTTCCCCGGCTACGACCAGATCGTCTCCCAGCTCGCCAAGCTGCGGTTCCGGACCCAGGGGAAGGTGCCGGTCCCGATCGTCGTCCGGATCCCGTTCGGCGGTGGCATCGGTGCCGTCGAGCACCACTCCGAGTCCCCGGAGTCGCTGTTCGCGCACGTCGCGGGGCTCAAGGTGGTCGCCTGCTCGAACGCGGCCGACGCGCACTGGATGATCCAGCAGGCGATCCTCTCCGACGACCCGGTGATCTTCTTCGAGCCGAAGCGGCGGTACTGGGAGAAGGGCGAGGTCGATCCCGACCTCGGCGCCGCCCCGCCGCTGCACTCCGCGCGGGTGGTGCGGCCCGGTTCCACGCTGACGCTGGCGACCTACGGCCCGATGGTGCGGACCTGCCTGGAGGCCGCGACCGCCGCCGTCGACGACGGGCACGACCTCGAGGTCATCGACCTGCGCTCGCTGTCCCCGCTGGACCTGGGCCCGGTCGCGGAGTCGGTGCGCCGGACCGGCCGGCTGGTCGTCGTGTCCGAGGCGCCGTCGGAGTCGTCGGTCACCTCCGAGGTCGCCGCGCGCATCCAGCAGGAGTGCTTCTTCTCGCTGGAGGCCCCGGTGCTGCGGGTGACCGGCTTCGACACGCCGTACCCGCCGTCCCGGCTCGAGGACGACTACCTGCCCGACCTGGACCGGGTGCTGGACGCCGTCGACCGCTCGCTGGCCTGGTGAGGAACCCAACGCATGCGTGAACTCTTCAAGCTCCCCGACGTCGGCGAAGGTCTGACCGAGGCGGAGGTCGTGACCTGGCGGGTCGCCCCCGGCGACACCGTGAAGGTGAACGACGTGATCGTCGAGATCGAGACGGCGAAGGCGGCGGTCGAGCTGCCGTCGCCGTGGACCGGGACGGTCGGCGAGCTGCTCGCCGAGCCCGGCGCGACGATCGCGGTCGGGACGCCGATCATCGCCATCGACACCGCGGGCGGCGGCGCACCGGCCCCGGAGCCGGGCACCGGGGACTCCGGCGACGACCGTGGCGCGAAGATCGGCGAGGCGGGCAAGGACGGCCGGATCGCGACGCTGGTCGGGTACGGCCCCCGTCAGGGCGCCGCGCGGCGGCGTCCGCGCCGGGGCGTCGCGGACGGCGCACCCGCCCCGGGGGGCGAATCCGCCGCGGGCGGTGCACCCGCCGCGGGGGGTGAACCCGCGCCGGTCGGCGCACCCGCGCCGGGCGGCGCCGAGGGCGGGTCGGCAGGTGGCGGCGGCCGCCACGAGACCGCCGGGACCACGGCCCGATCCGGGCCCGCGACCGCCGCCGGCGGATCCCCGGCGGACGGGCCCGCCGGCCAGGGGCCCACGGCGGGGCTCGTCCCGCTGGCCCCGCCCCCGGTCCGGCTGCTGGCCCGGGAGCTGGGGGTCGACCTGCGGTCGGTCACCGGCACCGGGCAGCACGGTCGCATCACCCGCGACGACGTGACCTCGGCGGCCTCGGCGGAGACCCCGGTCGCCGCCGCGCCGGCCCGGCCGGCCGCCGTGGGCGGTGCCGCGCCCCGTGCGGGTGCCGGGGACCGGCGCGAGCCGATCCGCGGCGTCCGGAAGGCCACCGCCGCCGCGATGGTGACCAGCGCCTTCACCGCACCGCACGTCACCGAGTTCCTGACCGTCGACGTCACCGAGATGATGGCGTTGCGCGACCGGCTCCGGTCCTCCCGGGAGTTCTCGGGGGTGAAGCTGACCCCGCTGGCGTTCGCCGCGCGGGCCGCCTGCCTCGCCGCCACGCGCACCCCGGCCGCGAACGCGAGCTGGGACGAGCGCGCCGGCGAGATCGTCTACTACGAGCGGGTGCACCTCGGCATCGCCGCGGCCACCCCGCGCGGTCTCGTCGTGCCGAAGATCCGGGACGCGGACACGCTCGACCTCCGGCGCCTCGCCGAGGCGCTCGGTGAGCTGACCGAGACCGCCCGGGCCGGGCGGACCGCACCCGCGGACCTCGTCGGCGGCACGTTCACGATCACCAACGTCGGCGTGTTCGACGTCGACACCGGGACCCCGATCCTGAACCCCGGCGAGTCCGCGATCCTCGCCCTGGGCTCGATCAAGCAGGCCCCGTGGGTGGTGGACGGCGAGCTGGCCGTGCGGACGGTCTGCCAGCTGGCGCTGTCGTTCGACCACCGGGTCGTCGACGGCGCCGAGGGCTCGCGGTTCCTGGCCGACGTCGGTGCGCTGCTGGCCGATCCGGGGGTCGCCTTCACCTGGTGACCGCTTCCGGGGTGAAATCCGGGCGGACCGGGAGCAGAACGACATGCTCGTGCGTTGTACGGGCATGCCGTTCGTGCTGCTCTACGTCGTGCTCGAGGTGGTGGCGATCGCCGGGCTGATCGCCTGGATCGGGCTGGGCTGGACCCTGCTGGTCCTGCTCGCCGGGTCGGTCGTCGGCCTGCTGCTGGCCCGCCGCGAGGGCGTGCGCGCCTTCCGTGCGATGGCGACCGCGATCCAGGGCGGGAAGCTCGCGCACGAGGAGGCGACCGACAGCCTGCTCGTCTCGATCGGCGGCATCCTCATCTTCGTGCCCGGCCTGATCACCGACGTGCTCGGCCTGGCGCTCGTCCTGCCGCCGACCAGGGCGCTGGTCCGGCGCCGGATGGTGCGCGCCGCCGAACGGGCCGCACCGGGCCTGCGCACCGCGCGGATCCGCTACGGCGCGACCGTCGTGGACGGCGAGACGGTCGTGGAGGACACCGCCCGGCCCGGCGGCTCCCGGCCGATGATCACCGGCACCGGCACCGGCACGCCGGGCGCGGGTCCGCGTGGCTCCGGTCCGGTGATCGACGGTGAGGTCGTCGACGACGGGAGCCCGGCGGACCGCCGGAGCACCGACGGCTGACCTCCGCGCCCGGATCGCCGCACGGGGTGCCCGCCCGCGCAGGGGGTCGCCGGGACCGCACGGGTCCGGGAGCGGTGCGTCCGCCCGGACCTGCTGCGGATCAGCGGTACCGGCGCGATCCGGTACCCCGGCTCACCAGCCGGGGCGGGCCGCGGCGATCAGGTTCCGCAGGCCGTCGAGGCGCCGTCGACGCTGGGTGACGGGGCGCATGCGCAGGGTCGAGTGGTGGGTCTCGGTGGTGCGGTGCCGTCCGCGGCGTCGGCTCACAGCGCTTCCTTCCGGACGGGAACGTGCGGTGGGCTCGGTGATGGGAACGAGTGTCGCTGGTCGGAGCGGGTGGTGGAAGGTTCGCCGGACGAGCCGACCGGATCGTGATGACAATCGTGTAACTCATAGCCGGGAGCCACGTCGATCATGCCCGCCGGCGCCCCGGGCGTCCCCGGAACCGGGATCGTTGCGACCTGCCACAACGCTGCGTGACCGTCCGGTGGGGCCGCCGGCACTGGGCCGGGTGGGTGGATCCGACCGACACGCCGGGCGTCCGATACCGCCGTCTACGGAATCCGGAAGACCGGCGGATACCGTCCGGTCATGGATCCGGTGCGCAACCCGTTCGCTCCCGGTGCCGGGCAGCGGCCCCCGGAGCTGGCCGGCCGGGACCGCGAGGTGGACGCGTTCGAGATCGTGCTCGAACGGGTGGCCCGTGGCCGTCCGGAGCGGAGCCTGGTCCTCACCGGGCTGCGCGGGGTGGGCAAGACCGTCCTGCTCGGCGAGCTGCGCTCGATGGCGATGCACGCCGGCTGGGGCGCCGGGAAGATCGAGGCCCGGCCGGACGCCGACCTGCGCCGGCCGTTGTCGGCCGCGCTGCACCGCGCGATCCGGGACCTGGCCGTGCGGCACCGGGCGCCGGAGCGGATCGACGAGGTGCTCGGCGTCCTCAAGGCGTTCGCGCTGCGGTCCTCGCCGGAGGGCACGAAGCTGCGCGACCGCTGGCAGCCCGGCATCGACGTCCCGGTCCGCAACGGCCGGGCCGACTCCGGCGACATCGAGATCGACCTGGTCGAGCTGTTCACCGAGGTCGCGGAGCTGGCGCAGGACGTCGGCTCCGGGATCGCGCTGCTCGTCGACGAGATGCAGGACCTGGGCCCGGACGACGTCTCGGCGCTCTGCGCGGCCTGCCACGAGCTGTCCCAGTCCCGGGTGCCGCTGGTCGTCGTCGGGGCCGGGCTGCCGCACCTGCCCGCGGTGCTGTCGGCGTCGAAGTCGTACTCGGAGCGGTTGTTCAAGTACTCCCGGATCGACCGGCTGGACCGCTCCGACGCGGACTTCGCCCTGCGCGCACCCGCCGAGCGGGAGGACGCGACGTTCGACCAGGAGGCGCTCGACGACCTCTACCAGCGCTCCGGCGGGTACCCGTACTTCGTGCAGGCCTACGGCAAGGCGGCCTGGGACGCCGCCCCCACCAGCCCGATCGGGGTGCGCGACGTCGCGATGGCGGCACCCGAGGCGGAGGCGGAACTGGCCGTCGGGTTCTTCGGGTCCCGCTACGAGCGGGCCACCCCGGCCGAGCGCGAGTACCTGCGGGCGATGGCCGAGCTGACCGACGGCGAGGACCTGCCGGTGGAGACGTCGATGGTGGCGAAGCACCTGGACCGGCGGGCCTCGTCGCTCTCGCCGGCCCGGGACAGCCTCATGAAGAAGGGCCTGGTGTTCTCGGCCCAGCGCGGCCAGATCGCGTTCACCGTGCCGCACTTCGGCCGGTACCTGCTCGCCAGCACCTGAACCACGGGTACTCCGGACGGGTGAAAACCGGTTGCGCTGTAACGCAGCGATCTCGTAGCGCGACTGACCGGTCGAGCCCCGCGATGCCACCGGACCCCCGACCCGGTCGCGTCGCGGGGCCTTCCCTGTTTCCGACCGGTCGTCGCAGCACCGGGCGCTGCCGGACGTGTCGGTGGCGGGTCGTAGCATCGGCCGGGTGGTCGAGCCCAAACTCGAGATCCAGATGCTCCACGACCGGGTCATGATCAAGAAGGTCGACGGTACCGGCGAGCGACGGAGTTCGGCCGGAATCGTCATTCCGGCAACCGCACAGGTCGCCAAGCGTCTGGTCTGGGGAGAGGTCGTGGGGGTGGGGCAGCACGTGCGCACGGTGAAACCGGGTGACCGTGTCCTCCTCGCGCCCGAGGACCAGTACGAGGTCGAGATCGGCGGGGTCGGGCACCTGGTGATGCGGGAGCGCGACCTGCATGCGGTGGCCTCCACCGGTGCCCAGCACGGAACCGGTCTCTACCTCTGATTCCCCGGCCCGGCACCCGCGAGGAGCGGGCCCGGCCGGGCACGACGGCAGTGCGGAAAGGAAGTCCCACGTCATGCCCGAGCGTCAGTCCCCGTCCGGCGACCCGGCCGAGCAGCCGGTGACGTCAGAAACGGGAGCGGGAGACCGTGGGACGGCCGGTGCCGACCGGACTCCACCGGCTCCGTCCGCCCGTCCGATGATGCCTGCGCGCGACCGCCCGTCGCCCGGGCCCGCGGGTGGCGCGGACGCGCCCCGGCGGCCGTCGCCGGGTCCGCGCCCCGCTGCGGAGCCCGGTCCGGCCGCCGCCCGATCGGCCGCGGAGCCCGGTCCGGCCGACCCGCGACCGGCCGATCCGGCGCCCGGCCAGCGCCCGGCGGAGCCCGTGTCCGGCCAGCGGCCTACCGAGCCCGTGTCCGGCCAGCGCCCGGCGGAGCCGGTGTCCGGCCAGCGCCCGGCGGAGCCGGTGTCCGGCCAGCGTCCGGCCGAGCCCGGTGCCGGGCAGCGTCCGGTCGACCCGGCGTCCGGGCAGCGGCCCGCCGACCCGGCGCCGGTCCAGCGCCCGGGCGAGCCCGCGCCGGTCCAGCGCCCGGGCGAGCCGGCCGGCCGGGCCGAGCCCGCGGCGAAGCCCTCGCCGTCGCCCCGGCCGTCGCCCGCACCCGCCGACCGCCCGGGTGACGCTCCGGCGTCCGGCCCGTCCGGCGACGGTCCCACCGCGAACCTGCAGGTCCCCGCGGCGCCGGCCGGCGCCGAACCGGCGCAGCCCGTGTCGCAGCCGGGCGCTGCCACCCCGTCCCGTCCCGCTCCGGGCGGGCAGGACACCGCCGGCCACGGCGCGCAGGACACCGTCCGCGTCGCCGCGCTGAGCGACCAGCGGACCCAGGTCATGCCCCGGGTCGGCGCCGCGGCCGACTCCGGGAACGCCGGCGAGCGGACCGAGCGGATCGAGACCGCGGGCACGGCCGTCTTCGGCGGTGCGGCCGGTGCAGCCGGCGCGCCCGGGCCCGGTGGCCCGGGTGGTCCCGGCGGCCCCGACGACCCGGGACCGGGCGACGGCGGTGGTGACGGCGGCGATCCGGAGGGTTCCGGTCCCGGCCGCGGCCGGCGGACCGGGCTGATCGTCGCGGCGGCGGTCGTCGGGCTGCTGCTGCTGGCCTACCTCGGTGACCTGCTGGTCACCTCGGGGAGCGTGCCGCGCGGCGTCGTCGTCGCGGGGCAGGACATCGGCGGGCTGTCCCGGGCCGCGGCGACCGAGAAGCTGCAGACCGCGATCGAGCCGCGGTCCTCCGCGCCGGTGCCGGTCCAGGCGGGCGAGATCCGCAGCGAGATCGACCCGAGGGCGGCCGGGCTGAAGGTCGACTACGACCGCACCCTGGACGAGGCGGGTGAGCAGCCGCTGAACCCGATCACCCGGGTCTCCTCGTTCTTCACCAGCCAGGACGTCGGCGTCGTCAACTCGACCGACGACCGTGCCGTCCGGTCCGCGCTGGAGCAGATGGCCCCGCTGGTCATGAAGGAGCCGAAGGAGGGCGCCGTCGAGTGGCAGGGCCTGAGCCCGGCCCCGGTCGCGCCGGAACCCGGCCAGCAGCTGGACGTGGACGCGGCCGTCGGCGTCGTCGAGCAGCGGTGGGCCTCCGGTGAGCCGGTGCAGCTCCCGCTGATCATCGAGCAGGCGGTCACCACCCCCGCCGACGTGCAGCAGGCGATCGACGACGTCGCGCTGCCCGCGGTGTCCGGCCCGCTGACGGTCACCGGCGAGGGCGCGAACGCCACGATCCCGCCGGAGGACATCGTGAAGGCGCTGAGCTTCACCGCGGACCCGGAGGGCGCCGCGAAGCTGAAGCCGGTCATCGCGAACAAGACGCTGGAGGACTCGGCGAAGCCGCAGCTCGCGAGCACGGAGAAGCCGGGCGTCGACGCCCAGCTCGACTTCGCCGCGACCCCGCCGCGGGTCGTCCCGTCCCAGGACGGCCGGGGCATCGACTACGACGCGACCTTCGCGAACGTGCTGCCGGTCCTGACCGGGCAGGGTGAGCGCCAGGTCCCGGCGGTCTACGCGCAGAAGCCGGCCGAGATCACCACCGCCGACCTGGAGTCGCTGGGCAACGCCGGTGAGATCGGCACGTTCACCACGGGCGGGTTCGCCGCGGACTCCGGCCAGAACATCCGGCGCGCCGCCGAGATGATCGACGGCGAGATCGTCCAGCCGGGCGAGACGTTCAGCCTCAACGGCGTGACCAACCCGCGGAACGCGGGGAACGGTTACGTCGAGGCGGGCATCATCGAGGACGGCCACCCGGCGCGGGGCGTCGGTGGCGGTGTCTCCCAGCTCGCGACGACGCTGTACAACGCGTCGTACTTCGCCGGGATGACCGACATCGAGCACAAGGAGCACAGTTACTACATCAGCCGGTACCCGGTGGCCCGGGAGGCGACGGTCTTCAACGACCTGATCGACGTCAAGTTCCGCAACGACGGGCCGACCGCGGTGCTGATCCGCACGTCGTGGACGCCGAGCAACGTGACGGTGACCTTCCTCGGCCAGAAGATGTACGACGTCACCTCGCAGAGCGGTCCGCGGACGAACCCGACCGAGCCGCAGCTGGTGAACATCCCGCCGGGGCAGCCGTGCAGCGCGAGCAAGGGCTCGCCCGGGTTCACCGCGACCGACACCCGGACGATGCGCAACGTCCAGACCGGCGAGACCACCAGCGACACCCGGACGGTCAAGTACAACCCGCAGCCGATCGTGCAGTGCGGCGGCTGATCCGGTGAAGATCGCCGGTTAGAGGCTGACGAGAGCCACGTCACGTTCGTACCCTGATCCCTCCGAGACGACGACGCGGAGGGATCAGGGTACGCCATGCGGATCGCGGACGTTCTCAAGGGCAAGGGCAGCGCGGTGACGACCGTGTCACCGGACGAGTCCGTCGCCGAGGTACTGCGGCACATCGCCGAGGAGAACCTCGGCGCGCTCCCGGTGGTCGACGGCGACCGGATCGTCGGGATCGTCTCCGAGCGGGACGTGGTCCGCCGGCTGCACGCGCACGGCGAGGAGCTGCTGCGCTCCCGGGTGGCCGACCTGATGACGGCGGAGGTCGTCACCTGCTCGCCGGACGACGCGGTGGGCGACCTGGCCCGGATCATGACCGAGCGCCGGGTCCGGCACCTCCCGGTCGTCGTCGACGGCGCGCTGGCCGGGATCGTCTCGATCGGTGACCTGGTCAAGGCCCGGATCGACATGCTGGAGCAGGAGCGCGAGCAGCTGGAGAGCTACATCGCGCAGTAGCCCGTCACCCCTCGTCGGCCGGTGTGGTGCGGCGCCGTCGCCAGGCTCCGGCCGCGGCGGCGAGGAGCGCACCGAGCGCGAGGCCGTGCTCCAGCGGCCCGCCCCACCGGTCGGCGAGGGTGAGGTCCGAGCGCAGCGGCACCTGCTCGACGAAGCTCGTCGCGGTGTACATGTCGGTGGAGCGGACGACCGTCCCGTCCGGCCGGACCACCGCACTCACCCCGCTCAGCGCGGCGACGACGGCGGCCCGGCCGTGCTCGACCGCGCGCAGCCGGGCCATCGCGAGCTGCTGGTAGGTCATCTCCCCGACGCCGTACCAGGCGTTGTTCGTCGGGATGACGAGAAGCTGGCCGCCGTCGCGGACCCCGTCCCGCAGGACGTGGTCGTAGGCGACCTCGTAACAGATGCCGACGGCGACCCGGGTCCCCGCGACGTCCAGCACCCCGGGCCGGGTCCCGGCGCTCAGGTCGGACAGTCCGACGTAGGGCGTGACCAGCCCGGCGATCGGGCGCAGCGGGATGCGCTCGGCGAACGGGACCAGCTCCTGCTTGGCGTACCGCTCGCCGACCCCGGAGCCGGGGTTCCAGACGGCGACCGCGTTCTCCACCGCCTCGCCCGCCCGGTAGTAGGCCCCGATCAGGGCCGGGACGCCGAGCCCGTCGACGACCCGGTCGAGCACCGGGTCGTCGCCGTCGGTCGGTGTCGAGCTCTCCGGCCAGACCATCAGGTCCGGCCGCGGCTCGGTCCTGGCCCGCACGGCGCGCTCCAGCTCGGCGGTCTCCGCGAGGTGGTTGCGGCGCAGCGTCGCGCTCGCGTTCAGCAGGCCCAGGCCGATGTCCGGGGCGTTGCCCTGCACGACGGCGACCGCCCGGGTCCCGTTCTGCGCCTCGGTCGGGGGCTGCGGCACCACCAGGACCAGCGCCACCAGCGCGACGACCGGGACGGCCCGGCGCAGCTCCCGTGGCCGGATCAGCAGCGCCGCGACCGAGAACCCGGCCGCGACCACGGCCAGCGAGACCAGCGGGGCGCCCCCGACGGCGGCCAGCGGCAGGAACGGGCCCTCCACCTGGCCGAACGCGACCCGGCCCCAGGGGAAGCCGTTCAGCGGGAACCGGCTCTGCACCCACTCCTGCCCGACGTAGGCGAGCGCGCCCCACAGCGGCGCCGCGGGGAACCGGGACACCAGCGCGACCAGCACGCACCCGGCCGTCGTGAACACCGCCATCAGGGCGGAGAGCCCCACCCACGGCAGGACGCCGAACTCCCGGCCGAGGAAGTTCTGCAGCCACAACAGGTGCGGCAGGTAGAACCCGAGGCCGAACGCGAAGCCGAGCCCGGCCGCCGCCCGGATCCGGCGCCCCTGCAGCACCCACCACAGCAGGGCGAACGCGACGACCGCCGTCCACCACACCGTGCGGGGCGGGAACGCCAGGTGCAGGAGCACCCCGGCGGCCGCGGCCACCGCCACGCGGAGCAGTGGTGCCCCGAACCCCGAGAGCCGCCCGGCGGCCGTTGCGTCCACCCCGACAGCATGAACGTTCATCGATCGCCGGCGTGCGGCGGTGCCCGCTCCGCACGCCGCAGCACGAGGTGGGCGATCCCCGCGACGACGACCGCCGCGCCGTAGGCGAGGACCAGGTCGGGCACCCGGGCGGAGAAGTCACCGGCCGACGGCGGCACGGCCACCGCGAACACCGCGACGGCGCCGGCCGTCCACCGGCGGGCCCGGTCCCCGACGGCCGAGGCGAACAGCGGGACGGCCGCCCAGAGCACGTACCACGGCTGCACGACCGGCCCCAGCACGACGACGGCGGTGTAGACCAGCGCGAGCGTGCCGACCGGGTCGCGACGGCCCTGCCACTGCCGGACGAGCAGCAGCACGACGAGGAGCACGCTCACCACCGCACCGACCGTGCGGCCCAGCGCGAGCGTCCCGGCGGCGGCGCCGGGACCACCGAGGGCCCCCGCGGCGAACCCGGGCCAGTTGGTGGGTGCCATCCAGCTGCCGAGCCGGCCGGGCGTCGCCGTCGAGAGCAGCCAGCTCGTGGCCGACCCGGTCGCGCCGGAGACCGCCAGGGAGACCACGGTGACGACGGCGAGCGCACCGGCCCCGATCCCGAGGACGACGAGCGGCGCGTACCGGGCCCGGCGCTGCGGAGGCCGCGCGGCCGCGACCGCGATCACCGCCAGCGCGGCCGCCGCCGGGGCCTTGACCAGCGCCCCGAGCGTCACCAGTCCCACCCCGGCGGCGACCGGGCCGAACCGGCCGGTGTCGATCCCCCGCAGCGCGACGGCCAGGCCGCACAGCGCGAGCGCGAGCATCGGCCCGTCGTTGTGCACGCCGCCGAGCAGGTGCCACAGCACCAGCGGGTTCGCCGCGGCGAGCAGCAGGGCGCCCTCCCGGGCGATCCCGCACCGGGCGGCGAGCCGCGGGACGGCCCAGACGACACCGAGCACCGCGAGCACCCCGAGCACCCGGTGCAGGGCGACGGCGGCGGCGACGCCCTCGCCGGTGAGCACGGCGATCGCACCCTGCAGCGCGTCCGTGACCGGTCCGTACGGCGACGGCGTGGCCCGCCAGTGGCCGTCGACCTCGGCCAGCAGCGCGGACCCGGCGGGCAGCCCGTCGACCGGGCCGAGCACGTGCGGGTCCAGGCCGCGCGCGACGACGCCGCCCTGCGCGAGGTAGCTGAACACGTCCTTGCTGAACAGCGGCGGCGCCACCAGCAACGGTGCGGCCCACAGGGCGAGCGTGCGCACCGACCACCCGGGCGGCGGCACGGTCCCGCGCAGGACGGCGCGGGCCGCGACCCCCCAGGCGACGACCACCAGACCGACCCCGCAGCAGGCGACGGCGAGACCCGGTGGTGCCCACGCACCCGCCCGGACGACGGCCCAGCTGCCCGCGCACAGCAGGACCGCACCCACGAGGCCGACCAGGCGGACGACGCCGTCGACGGACGTGCGGTGGAGGCCAGCCGGCACCGTCATGATCCCGGATCCTGCCGGGCGGGCACGGCCGGTTCCGGGCCGGGGTGGACCCCGGCCCGGAGCGGGTCAGAACGCGGCTTCCGGCAGCTCCATCAGCGCGTTGTCGGCGTTCTCCACGATCGCCTTCTCCGCGGTCAGCCGGGGCAGCACGGTCCGGGCGAAGAAGCCGGCCACGCCGACCTTGCCCTCGTAGAACGCGCGGTCCTTGGCGGAGACGCCGTCGGTCCCCAGCGCGTCGAGCGCCACCGTGGCCTGGCGCAGCAGCAGCCAGCCGACGAGCAGGTCCCCGACCGCCATGAGCAGCCGGACGGTGTGCTGGCCGACCTTGTACAGCTCGGTGACGTCCTTGGTCGAGCCGTAGAGGTAGCCGGTCAGCGTGCCGAGCATCCCCTGCACGTCGGTCAGCGCGGTGCGCAGGAGCTCGCGCTCCTCCTTGAGCCTGCCGTTGCCGGCGTCGGAGTCGACGAACGCCTGCACCTCGCCGGCGACGTGGGCCAGCGCCTGCCCGTTGTCCCGGACGATCTTGCGGAACAGGAAGTCCTGGGACTGGATCGCGGTGGTGCCCTCGTACAGCGAGTCGATCTTGGCGTCGCGGATGTACTGCTCGATCGGGTAGTCCTGCAGGAAGCCGGAACCGCCGAGGGTCTGCAGCGACTGGATCAGCTGCTCGGTGGCCCGCTCCGAACCGACGCCCTTGACGATCGGCAGCAGCAGGTCGTTGACCTTCTCCGCCAGCTCGGTGCTGATCCCGGCACCCTCGCCGCCGAGCCGGATCCGGTCCTGGAAGGTGGCCGTGTAGGTGTACAGGGCCCGCAGACCCTCGGCGTACGCCTTCTGCAGCATCAGGCTGCGCCGGACGTCCGGGTGGTGGGTGATGCTGACCCGCGGCGCGGTCTTGTCCGTCATCCGGGTCAGGTCGGCCCCCTGGACCCGCTCCTTGGCGAACTCCAGCGCGGTCAGGTACCCGGTCGACAGCGTCCCGATGGCCTTGGTCCCGACCATCATCCGGGCGTACTCGATGACCTGGAACATCTGTGCGATGCCGTCGTGGACCTCGCCGAGCAGCCAGCCCACCGCCGGGGTGCCGTGCGCGCCGAAGGTCAGCTCGCAGGTGGTGGACGCCTTGAGGCCCATCTTGTGCTCGACGTTCGTCACGAAGGCGCCGTTGCGCTCGCCCGGCTCGCCGGTCGTGGAGTCGAAGTGGAACTTCGGCACCAGGAACAGCGACAGGCCCTTGGTGCCGGGCTTCGCGCCCTCGGGCCGGGCCAGCACCAGGTGCATGATGTTCTCGGTGAAGTCCTGCTCGGCCGAGGTGATGAAGCGCTTCACGCCCTCGACGTGCCAGCTGCCGTCGGGCTGCTGGACGGCCCTGGTCCGGCCGGCCCCGACGTCGGACCCGGCGTCCGGCTCGGTCAGCACCATGGTGGCGCCCCAGCCGCGGTCGATCATCAGCTGCGCCCAGCGCTGCTGCTCGTCGGTGCCGTTGCGGTGCACGATGCCGGCGAAGTTCGGCCCGGCCATGTACATGAAGATCGCCGGGTTGGAGCCCAGGATCAGCTCGGCCGCCGCCCACTGCACCGACGGCGGGACGCCCATCCCGCCCAGCTCGTTCGGCAGCCCGAGCCGCCACCACTCGCCGTCCCACAGCACGCGGTAGGCGTCCTTCAGCTCCTGCGGGGTGCTGACCGAGTGGGTCGCGGGGTCGAACACCGGCGGGTTGCGGTCGATCGTGGCGTAGTGCTCGGCGAGCGGGCCGGTGCACACCGACGACAGCTCGGAGAGCACGCCCTTGGCCGTGTCGACGTCGACGTCGGCGAACGGGCCGGTCCCCAGATGCTCCTGGATCCGGAACACCTCGAAGAGGTTGAACTCCAGGTCGCGCACGTTGCTCTTGTAGTGGCCCATCCGTCCTTCACCGCCGTTCCCGCCGAGGCCGGTCTGCTTACCGGCCGGTAACCGACTCCAGAGTATTACTCGTCGGTAACCACGGCAAGGGTGGCCGTGCCGCCCGGCGCAGTGACCCCTGCGGGTGACGGGCGCGCCCGGCGCGCCGCCGTTGGAATCGGGGGGAGCGATTCAGAATCGCCCACGACGCACGGGGCTGCCGTGACGTCTGTGACTGAGGTGGCGTCCGTTGCGGACGCTCCCGGAAGGACGGTGCGCGATGGGGACACCCGGCGAGCACACCGACCCCGGGGACGGTGCACCCCCGGCCGGGTCGTGGCGGCCGAACCGGCGCCGGCTGCTGGTCACCGGGGCCGCCGCCGGCCTTGCGGTGCCGGCCCTCGGCGGAACGGCGCACGCGGCGCCGCCCCCGGTGACCGACGAACCGGGCCCGCTGCCCCGCGTCCCGGGACCGGACGACGTGCCGGGCCCGGTCGGCCGGGGCGAGGCGGCCCGCGCCCCGTACATCGCGCGGTGCGCGGAGTGGGGCGCCCGCCCGCCGTCGTCGCCGCCGAAGATCTGGGACCGGCGGCCGATCCGCATCCTCGTGCACCACACGGCGGGTGCGAACACCCCGGACTTCAGCATCCCGGCCGCGCACCGGATGGCCCGCGGCATCCAGGCCCACCACATGGACCGCAACGGCTGGCTGGACTCCGGACAGCACTTCACGATCTCGCGCGGCGGGCACGTCCTGGAGGGACGGTTCCTGAGCCTGGGCGAGCTGAACGGCGGCCGGCGGGTGGTGGAGGGGGCGCACTCCCCCGGCCAGAACGTGATCGCGATCGGGATCGAGAACGAGGGCACCTACATCTCCGAGGACCCGCCCGGACCGCTGTGGGACTCGCTGCGGGCGACCTGCGCCTACATCTGCGCGCAGTACGGGATCGCCCCCAGCGAGCTCTACGGGCACCGGGACTACCGCAACACGATCTGTCCCGGCGACCGGCTCTACGGGCAGCTGCCCCGGCTCCGGCGGGAGGTCGGCGACCTGCTCGGCCGCCGGCTGTCCCGGACCGAGGCGGTCAAGGCGAGCTGGCCGCTGCTGCGGGCGGGTGACGAGGGCCCGCGGGTCGAGGCCGCCCAGCTCCTGCTGCGCGACGCCGGTGCGCTGTCCGGGAAACCGGACGGGCGCTACGACGACCGCACCCGGTCCGCCGTCACCGAGTTCCAGGTCGCGCACCGCGCCGACGACGCCAACGGCCTGCTGGGCGGCGAGTCCTGGCCGGAGCTGGCCCGCACGGTGCAGGTCGGCAGCGGCGGCGACGCCGAACGGGCCGTCGAGCTGCTGGCCGCACACTCCGGCACGGAGAGCGTCCCCGACACCGTCGACCACCCGGTCTGGCAACGCCTCCTGGGCACCGGCGGAACCCCCGCCCCCACCGCCGAGGACCCGCCGGGCGCCCGCGACCGCTGACGCGCTCCGTCCCGGCGTGCGACACGCGTCGCGCGGGGTGCGGCACGCCGGGGAACGGGCTCAGCCGGTCGCCTTCGGGTGCCGGGTGGAGGCGGCGACCACCCAGACGACGCGCCGCGCCGGATCGGGGCAGTACCAGATCCGACCGCCCGCGGTGACCTCGTACTGCCACTGGCCGAGCTCCCGGCCGCCGATCGTGCGGGTCGCGAGGCCGCCACGCAGACGGTGCTGACGGGACGGGTTCTGCGGGGTGTCGGGACGCTCGGTCAGCACGACCCAGGCCTCCCACGTGTTCGGCCGGGCGACCCGGCACAGATCCTCCCAGCCCTTGGCGGCCTCCGTCGTGGCGAAGCGGGCCTCCCATCCGTGCGGACCGGCCGGCGGAGCGATCCGGTCCCCTCGCTCGGCGGCCACGGATCACTCGCCCTCCGGGGCCGGGACCGCTCCGAAGTCGGAGTCCAGGCCGATGTCGTCGAGGGAGACGGCGAGGTCGGCGGCCAGTGCCGGATCGGCGTGGATCGACGCGGTCGCCCGCCACTCCTGGACGACCTGGGCGAGCACCGCCCAGCGCCCGAGCTCGGCCGATGCGGCCACCGCCCTGACGAAGTCGGCGACGAAACGACGGCGGTCGGTCTCGGGGAGTACGTCCACCCACGGGAACTCCTCGACGAGGACAGCGACCCCCTGCTCTCCCGGCAGGTGCACCAGGGCGTTGCGCAGTGCCCGGGCGGCGCTGACCGCGCCCACGGCGGCGGCGTCGGCGCTCTCCTCCCGGAGCAGGAGCAGGGGTGCGCCGTCGCGGCGGCGCACCCGGACCTCGCCCTGGTCGGCCAGCGCAGCGACACCCTTCGGGTCACGCTGCAGTTCGCTCCACTGCACCTCGGTCGTCACGGCCCAATTCTGAACTTTTTCAGAAGTCATCGCAAGGAACGGCCAGCCGCCGGACGACGGCCAGGTCCTCCTCCGTCGCGACGTGCAGGTTCCCGGGGTCCCCGGCGACCGTCACCACCCGGTGCCCGAGCGCGGCGAGCATCCCCGAGTTCTCGACCGGCCGGGGCGCGTCGGCGTGCGCGGCCCGCAGCACCCCCGCGCGGAACGCCTGGGGTGACTGCGCGATCCAGGTGTCGTCCTTCGGCAGGGTCTCGACCACGACGCCGTCGAGCACCCGTTGCACGACCTCCAGCATCGGCACCACCGGGACCGCCCCGTCGGCGCCCGCCCGGACCTCGGCGATCGCGTCGGTGAAGATCCGGTCCGCGGCGAGCGGGTGCGCCGGGTCGGCGAGCACCAGGATCCCGGCCGACCGCGGGACGACGGTCAGCCCGGCCCGCAGCGACGCCGACTGGTGGTCCCCGCCCTCGGCGAGCCGGTCCACCGGCTCGCCGTCCCACACCACACCGGGCGGCAGCACCAGCGCGACCCGGTCGCAGGTCCGCCGGGCGGCGGCGACCGTGTGGTCCACCAGGCGGATCCCGGCGAGCTCGTCGAGCTGCTTGAGCCGCCCGTAGCGGGTACCGCGGCCACCGGCGAGGACGATCGCCCACACCTCGTCATCCACAGGTTCATCCACAGTGGTGATCCTGCCCGGACCCGGGCAGTTCCCGTCAGTCGCACCCGATACGCTCGGTCACCGGCGATCCAGGGACCGTGAGGAGGCCCGGGAGTGGGCGCAGCAGCACCGGCCGGCACCGCACCGGCCACCGGCGCGACCGGGGACGGTCCGCTCGCCGGCGGGCCCGAGTCCGTCGCCCTGCTCCGTGCGGTCACCGGAGATCCGGCGGCCCCCCGCGCGGTCGCCGTCAGCGGCCCCGCCGGATCGGGGAAGACCACCGTGCTCCGGGCGCTCGCCGCGGCCTGGGCGGGCTCCGGGGCCGAGGTCGTGCGGACGGTCCCGGCCGGGCACCCGGACCCGGCGGCCGTCCTGGTGGTGGACGACGCCCACGACCTGGACGCCGCCGGGCTGGACCGGCTCCGGGCGCACGCGGAGGAGCCGGGTGTGCGGATGGTGGTCGCGTTCCGGCCGTGGCCGCGCGAGCGGGGCCTCGCCCGGCTGGGTGCGACGCTCGCCGCGAGCGCCCCGCCGCTGGTGCTCGGGGCACTGACCGCCGCCGGGGTCGAGGCGCGGGCCGCCCGGGTCACCGGCCGCCGGATCCCCGACGACGACGTCCGCGCCGTCCTGGAGCGGACCGCCGGTTCCCCGATGCTCGTCGACCGGCTGCTCGCGTCCGGCACGACCCGGGGCCCGGTCCCCGCGGCGCTCGCCGAGCAGATCGGCTACACCGTCGACTCCGAGGACCGCCGGGTCGTCGACCTGGTCGTCGCGACCGCGCTCGGCGCCCCGTCCGACGGCGAGGTCCTGGTCCCGCTGCTGGGTCTCTCCGACGGCGCCGGGTCCGGTGTCGACGAGCTGGACGAGCTGGTCGCCCGCGCGGTGGCCGCCGGCCTCTGCACCCCGGACGGCCGGGTCGTCCCGCTGGTGGCCGAGGTCGTGCGGGCCCGGGTCGCCCCGGCCCGCCGGACCGAGCTGCGCCGCTCGCTCGCCGAGATCGAGCTGGACCGGGGCGGCAGCGTGCTGGCCGTGGCGCGGCTGCTGCGCGGGTCCGGCGCCACCGGCGAGCGGGCCGCCGCGGTGTTCGCCGCCGCGGCCGCGGAGGCCGGTCGCCGCGAGCACCCGGACGCCGTCCGGTACTACGCCGACGCCGTCGCCGCGGGAGCAGCGCCGCTCACACTGGCCGCCCGCCGCTCGGCGGCGCACCTCGTCGCCGGGGACCTGGACGGCGCGCTCGCGCACGCCGACGAGGTGCTGTCGGCGACCGACGCCGTCGAGCCGGAGGACGCGGTCCGAGCGGGCGCGGTGGCCGCCGCCGTCCTCGCCCGGCGCGGCCTGCTGGCCCGCAGCGCCGAGCTGTACCGCTGGACGGCAGCGGTCGGCGGCGAGCACCCGCCGGCCGCCGCGGTGCCCGTGCTGATCGGGACCGGCGCGCTCGACGAGGCCGCCGCCGTCGTCGGCCGGGCGGGCGGGATCGTGCCGGGCCGGGCACCGACGCTCGTCGACGGCGCCGACGATCTCACCGCCCGCGGCGTGCTGGACTCGGTGCAGGGATCCCCGACCGCAGCGCTGTCCGGACTGGCCAGGGCGGCCGGGTTGCTGGAGAGCGCGCACGGTGCGGCCCTGCTCCCGGACACCCCGGCCGCGCTCGCCGCGCTCGTCGCGGTGCACACCGGGGAGTTCGACGTCGCGTCCTCGGTGCTGGGCCGGGCGTTGCGCACCGGTCTGGGCGGCCCACCGGCGCGGTCCCGGCACCGGCTGCTGCTGGGCTGGATCGCGTTGCTGCGCGGGGCCACCGTCCCGGCGGCCGACTGGCTCGCCGCGGTCGACGAGGACAGTGTCGAGCGTCCGCTGGAGCCGCGCGACGAGTTCCTCGCCGCGGCCCTGCAGGTGGCGATCGCCCGCCGCAACTCCGACCTCGGCGGGCTCATGCGGTCCTGGACCAGGGCCCGGCAGGCGATCGTCCGGCACCCGGTCGACCTGTTCGTGCTGCAGCCGCTCGGCGAGCTGGTCACGGCCGCGACCCGGCTGCGGGAGGAGAGCTGGGTCGCGCCGCACCTCGGCGAGGCGACCGCGCTGCTGGACCGGCTCGGCCGTCCGGCGCTGTGGTCGGCGCCGCTGCACTGGGCCCGGCTGCAGGCCGCCGTGCTGACCGACGACGTCGGCACCGCCCGGGAGCAGACCGCGGCCCTGGAGGGTGCTGCGGGCGGCAGCCGGTTCGCGCACGCCATGGCCACCGCGGCGCCGCACTGGGTCGGGGTGCTGGAGAACCGGGTGGACCCGGTCGCGGTCGAGGAGGCGGCCCGCGGGCTGCACGCCGTCGGGCTGTCCTTCGACGGCGGGAAGCTCGCCGGGCAGGCGGCGCTGCGGACGGCGGACCGCAAGGCGGTCTCGACCCTGCTGGCCTGCGCACGGGCGTTGCAGGCCGCGGCCGCGGACGTCCGTCCCGCACCGACCGCCGAGCCCGCGCCCGACGGTCCCGCGGAACCGGGTGGACCCGGCGGGACGGCCGTGCCGGTCGTCCCGGAGGTGCCGGCGACCCGTGCCCCGCAGGACGGGCCGGTTGGCAACGGGCCGGCTCCGGAGGCCGGTGCCGAGCAGCCGTCGCTGCTGTCGGACCGGGAGCTGGAGGTCGCCGAGCTCGTCGTGCAGGGGCGCACCCAGAAGGAGATCGGCGAGACGCTGTTCATCTCGGCGAAGACGGTCGAGCACCACGTGGCGCGGATGCGCCAGCGCCTCGGTGCCGGGAGCCGCAGCGAGCTGCTCGACGAGCTGCGCCGCATCCTGAACGACCGCCGGGCCTGAGCGGTGCCCGCGCCTCCCCTCGCCGTCCCTGCCCCTGCCCCCGCCCCTGCCCCTGTCCACTCATGGAGCTTCGGCCTCGTGTCACCGGGCCGAAGCTCCATGAGTGGAGGAACGGGGGTGTGAGGTGGTGAGTGCACCGGTGGGGCTTCCGTATCACCGGATGGCCCGTCTGGAGCAGCGCACGGGGACCTGGTGGCGTCCGCTCACGACGGTCGCGGTGGTCGCCGGGCTGCTGCTGGCGGCGGGGATCGTCGTCGGGCTGGTCTTCGGCGTCGTCCTGATCACCGTGCCGGGCGTCCCCTCGCCGTCGGCAATGCTGGACGACGCGCGCAACCCGGTCGACATGGCGATCCTCTTCGGACCGCTGGCGCTGCTGGTCCCGGCCGTGGTGCTCGGCGTGCGCTGGGGCGGTGGCCGGCGCGGCACCGTGCACTCGGTCGACGGCCGGGTGCGCTGGTCGCTGCTGCTGCGGGCGGCCGCAGTCGTCCTCCCGGCCTGCCTGGTCCTGCAGTGGGGCCTGGCGCTGCTGCTCGACCCGCCGGACCCGGGGGTGCTGCGGTTCGACTCCCCGGCGGTGCTGGCGCTGGTCATCGGGATCGTGCTGGTCCCGCTGCAGTGCGCGGGCGAGGAGTACGCCTTCCGCGGGCTCCCGCAGCAGGTGCTCGGCACCTGGCTGCGCTCGCCGGTGTGGGGGATCGTGCTGCCGGTGCCGCTGTTCATGGCCGGGCACGGCTACGACTGGGTCGGCCAGGTCGACATCGCCGTGTTCGCGCTCTGCACGGGGTTCCTGGTGTGGAAGACCGGCGGCCTGGAGCTCGCGATCGTCGCGCACACCGGCAACAACCTGGCGGTGGTGACCATGACCCCGGCGTACCCGACGTTGCTGGAGCAGGGGGAGATCGACCCGGCGGCGCTGCTGACCTCGGTACCGACCACGCTCGTGCTCACGGCCGGGCTGTCGCTGTGGGTGTCGCGCCGCCACGGGATCGGCCTGCTGACGCCGCTGCGCGGGTCCGGGAGGATCCACCCGGCCCCGGCGATCGCCCCGGTCGGCTAGTGCGGCGCGGGATGCTGCGCCGGTGCCGCGAGCAGCCCCTCGCAGGAGCGGACGACGATCCGCGCCGCCTCCGCCGAGGCCCGCCCGGTCAGCGGGCTCTCGGCCCGCCGCCGCCAGCGGCGCAACGCCTCGGCCGCCGCGTCGTGGACCTCGCGCGGGCCGACGCCGTCGTCCAGGCCGAGCCGGGCCGCGACCGACCCGCCGTCGCCGCCCAGCAGCCGCTCGGCGTCGACGAGTGCCTCCGGCGGGAACACGATCTTCCCGGCCCGCAGGTCGGCCAGCGCCCTGAGCTCGACGAACTCGTGCGCCCCGGCCAGGATCCGCTCGACCTCGGCCCGCAGCGCCGCCGTCGCCGGGCGGGGCTCGCGGGTCAGCACGAGGTCCACCGCGAGCAGCGCGGAGCGCGACTTCAGCAGGTCCCGCCGCTCGGCGAACTGGGTGTCCAGCACCCCGCGCAGCTCGTCGAGCCCGGACCGGCGGACGAGCTCGTCGGCCAGCGCCGTCGGGTCCGTCACGCCCTGGCGGATCAGCGTGCTCGCCAGCCGCACGCCGAACAGGCCGAAGCGGTCCAGCAGCCGCACCCGGGTCGCGGAGTCGGGCCGGTCCAGCTCGCTGCGGCCGAACCGGTCGGCCGAGAGCAGCAGCGCCTCCACGTCGGCCCGGGGCAGCGCGGCCAGCTCGGAGAGCGCCACGAACTCGTCCTGGCGCAGGGTCCTGGCCGTCTCGGCGACCAGCCCGGCGACCGCGACGACGGTCTGGCACAGCCCGCGCAGCTTGTCGTCACCGCGGTAGCGCCGGGCGATCCGGCGGGCCGAGGTGAGCGCGTCGAGCCGGCCGACGCCGATCTCGTCGGCCCGGGACAGGACCGCGATCGTGTTGACCGGCGTCGCGCGGGCCACGCCCCGGTCGTGGAAGGACTCCAGGAACCGCACGTCACCGGCGTGCAGGTGGCGCATCAGGTAGACGACCGCGTCCGCCGGTGACGGGGAGTCCTCCGGGGTGAGGAACTCCCCGGCCCTGGCCGAGGTGTCCGCGGTCAGCGAGGCGATGCCCGGGGTGTCGATCAGGTTGGTGTGCCGCAGGTGCTGCGACGGCCAGTCGACCAGCAGCCGGTCGACGCTCTCCACCGGCGTGCCCTGCAGGTCGATCCGCAGCGCGCCGTCGCGGCGGGCCAGGGTGAGCGGGCGCTCGCGCTGCGCCGGGTCGCGCATCCGCATCCGCACCCCGGGGGCCGGTGCGTCGGCGTACCAGGTGACGATCCGGGTGCACTCGCCCGCGTCGGTGGGCGCGATCCGCTCGCCGACCAGCGCGTTGAGCAGGGTCGACTTCCCGGCCTTCACCTTGCCGGCGATCGCGACCCGCAGCGGCTCGTCGAACCGGTCCAGGTGGTGCCGCAGCCAGCCCGCGGCCTGCGGGGAGTCGCCGTAGACGGTGAGCGCGTTGCGCAGCAGGGCGCGGGTCTGCTCGGTCAGCGCGCTCATGCCCTGGCCCCCGGGGACTGTGCGGACTGTGCGGACTCGGCGGTCTCCGGCACCACGGCCAGCGTCCGGGCCCGCTCCGACAGCTCGTCGACGCGCTTCAGCTCGGCCTCCAGGTCGGCCACCCGCTTCTGCCGGGCGGCGTCGTCCTTCACGGCGGTCTGCGCGGCCGTCACCGACTCCTTCAGCGACTCCGAGAGCTCCTCGGCCAGCGTCGTGAAGTGGTCGCGCAGCTCGCGCTGGATCTGCCGCAGGTTGTCCCGGGAGTCCTTGCCGACCTGGAAGGTCACCTCGTCGATGTGCCGGCGGACCGCCGTCTTCGCGTCGGCCTGGCGGCGTTGCTTCAACCGCTTCTTCTCGTCGTGCACGGTCTTCGCCCCGAACAGCAGGCCCGCGCCGATCGAGAGCGGGTTGAGCAGCAGGAACCCGGCGAACGTGGACGCGAGCCCGAACATCAGCAGGCCGCCGTAGCCGCCGCGCATGCCCACGAACAGGGTCTGGCCGAAGCCGAACTTCTCGCCCTCGGGCATCTCCAGGGTGTCGACCTTGCCGGCCACCGCACCCCCGGCGATCCGCAGCTCGGGCAGCTGGACGTCGATGTCGGAGGCGAAGTGCTCGGCCACCTGCTCGGCCAGCCAGCGGGCCCGCTCGGTCGTCCACACGAAGTTCTGCGCCACGGCGTGCGAGACCTGCTTGTGGAACCACTCGGAGAACTGTTCCCAGATGTCGGCCGGGTCCGCGTCCTCGAGGAGCTGCTCGGCGTCCCGGGAGACGGCGCGCAGCCGGTCCCGCAGGTCGTAGTCGATGTCGGCGATGAGGTCCGCGACGCCGTCGTTCAGCGTGGTCTGCCAGCGCGCCGACCGCTGCCGCAGCGCGTCCACCCTGGCCCGGGCGGCCTGCAGGTCCTCGGCGAGCGCGGTCGCCTTCTCCGGGTCGTTCTGCGACATCAGCTCGGCGCGCATCGTCGAGCCGAGCGCCTGGCAGGTGACCAGGACGTCCTGGCTGGTGGAGCGCCGGCTCAGCTCGTCGGCCCGGGAGACGACCTTGCGCAGCAGGAACCCGACCAGCGCCTGGAAGCCGGACTCGGCGATCAGGTCCAGGTCCTGGGTGCGGGCGGCGTGCAGGCGCAGCGCCGAGGACACCGGGAGCACCTCCGCGGAGATCCCGGCGTCGGCGAGGTGCCGCTCGTCCAGCTCGACGATCCGGCGCCAGTGCGGGTAGAGGTCGGTCTTGGTCACCGCGCACGCGACGTTCGGGCAGAGCTTCCGGGCGGCCTGCAGGAACTCGATCTCCGGCGCGGTGTACTCCTGGCTGGCGTCGGAGACCAGCAGCACCGCGTCCGCGGTGGGCAGCGCGGACATCGTCGCGGCGCCGTGCGCGGAGCCCAGACCCCCGACGCCGGGGGTGTCGACGAGCACCAGGCCGCTCTGCAGCAGCTTGCGGGGCAACGTGACCTCGGCGCGGGTCAGCCCGGCACGGTTGCCGGGGTTGCCGCCCTCGGAGACGTGGTCGGCGAGCTTCTCCATCGGGACCTGGGTGCGCTCGGCACGCTCGCCGCCGTCCTGTTCCCGGACCAGCGTCACCGCGGAGTCCTCACCGAACCGCACGAGGGTCGGGACGGCGGTGGCGATGTCGTCGTCCACCGGGCAGACCGAGGCGTTGACCAACGCGTTCACGAGCTGGCTCTTGCCCTGCTTGAACTCGCCCACGACGAGCACCCGCACGGCGGGGTCGGTGAGCCGCGCCTTCGCGGCCTGCAGCCGCGGCGCGAGGTCCGGGCGGTCGTAGGCGGTGACCGCCTTCAGCGCGAGGTCGACCAGACCGACCGCCTCCGGTACCGCCACGTGTGCCAGGCCCCCTCGTCACGACCGCGCCGGCGCCCACGGGGGACACCGGCGCCGTGCGTCTCGCCGTGTCGCTGTCATGGATACACGAACGCCATCGGCCCTGGTCGCCCACGGGTGGGTGACCAGGGCCGATGGGCCGTACGGTCCACGGTCGGTACTCCCGGACGGAGCAGTCCGACCGGTCGTCGACTCTAGAGCGCGACGTCCGCCGACACGTCGTTGTGCGAGAGCGTGTCGGTGTGGGTCTCGCTGTTGTCGGTGACCGTCGAGTCGTTGTCCTGGCTGGAGTCCTCGTTGTAGGAGTCCGAGATGTCGGTCGAGGTCTCGGTCGTCGTCTCGGAGTCGTTGTAGGAGTCCGTCGCGTCGTTCGAGCCGGTCGCGTCGCCACCGGTGGAGACGGCCGAGCCGTCGTCCGCGGCGATGTCGCCGGTCCGGGTCGCGTCGCCGTCACCGAAGGCGATCGTGTTGTCGTCGCCCTTCACCACGTCGTTGTCGTCGCCGACGATGTTGTCGTCGCCGGTGGTGATCGTGGAGTCGGAGATGTCCCCGCCCGCCGCCACCGAGCCGTCGCCGGACGCGACGACCGAGTTGGTGTCGATGTCCTGGTTGAAGTCGCCGCCGCCGGTGTCGATGTTCTGGTTGATCGAGTTGTCGACGATGGTGTCGCGGTCGTCCACGTTGTACGTGTAGTGGTTGTTGGTCACGTACTTGTCGATGTACTTGACCGGGTCCTCACCGTGCACGACGGGCGGCGGCGGCGGGGTGTGGTGGCCACCGCCGGTGTTGTAGTCCCGGTCGAACGACACGTCGTCGTTGTCCTGGGCCAGGACGACCGCGTCCCGGACGTCCTCGGCGGAGACGTCGGACAGGCCGCAGCGGGCGAGCAGGCCCTGCGGGTCGTCCTTGAACTCGGCCAGCGCCTTGGGGTCCTTGAGCAGGTCAAGGATGAACTGGATCAGCGACTTCTCGACGGACATCGAACTCTCCTCGGAAAGGGTGCCGTCGCGCTGTTCCGGCGACGGAGGGCGGGTGGGGCGGGGAGGTCACCGGGCCGGGGGCGGCCGGCCCGGTGACCTCGATCAGCAGGTGCCGATCAGGCGTCGACGCCGAGGTCGACCGAGTTGTGCGAGCCGATGTCGGTGTGCGACTCGCTGTTGTCGGTGAACGACGAGTCGTTGTCCTGGCTCGAGTCCTGGTTGTACGAACCGTCGATGTCGGTGTCGACGGTGGTCTTCTCGGTGGTCTCGTTGAACGAGTCCTCGGCGTCGTGCGAGCCGGTCGCGTCGCCGCCGATGGAGACCGCGGAGCCGTTGTCGGCGGAGATGTCGCCGGTCCGGGTCGCGTCGCCGTCACCGAAGGCGATGGTGTTGCCGTTGCCGGAGGCCACGTTGTTGCCGTCGCCGACGATGTTGCCGTTGCCGGTGGTGATCGTCGAGTCGTCGATGTCGCCACCCGCGGCCACGGCGCCGTCGCCGGAGGCGGTCACCGAGTTGGTCTCGATGTCCTGGTCGAAGTCGCCACCGCCGGTGTCGACGTTCTGGTTGATCGAGTTGTCGACGATGGTGTCGCGGTCGTCGACGTCCGAGGTGTGGAAGTGGTCCGTGACGTGGACCTTCTCGTGGACGGCGGACTCCTTGCCGCCCTCCTTGCCACCCTCGTGGCCACCGCCGCGGCCCCAGTCGAAACCGGTGTCGTAGCTGCGGTCGAAGGACACGGTGTCGTTGTCCTGGGCGATCAGGACGGCGTCCTGCACGTCCTCCGCGGTCAGGTCACCGAGACCGAAGTGGTTGAGCGCCGCCTGCGGGTCCTTCTCGAACCAGTCGCGGACCTGGATGTTCTCGTCCTTGTCCGGGCCGAGGCCCAGCAGCATGCGGACGAACTCGATGAGTGTCACGTCGTTGTCGGCCATGTCGACCTCCGGGTCTTCGTCGGTGACCGGTCCGCCGGGGGCAGCGGCCGGTGTCGAGTTCGAAAGTTAGGGGCGCCGGCCGGTCCGGCCATCGGGGATCGCTCCGGGTCCGTACGGGGGCCGTTAGGGGATCGGTCCCCCGCCCGACCCGCTGTGCGGCACGGGGTTAACGCGACCGGCCCCGGCACCGATGAGAACCGGGAGGGGTGCTGTCGCGCGGTGCGCGCACACCCATCAGGAGCGGCGGGTCGGGGGGATTCGGCGCCTACCGGAGGAGGGACATGTCCTACCTGCTCGGGATCGACCTGGGCGCCACCTCGGTGACCGCCGCGATGCTGCACGACGGGGTGTCCGAGGTCCACGCGCTGCCCGCCGTCCTCGTCGCCACGCCCACCGGTGACCTCCTCTGCGGTGAGCTCGCGCACCGCAGGGCACCGGCCGATCCGGACCGCGTCGCCCGCGGCTTCCTCGACCGGGTCGGCGACCCGACCCCGCTCTCGCTCGGCGGCGTCGCGTACCGGGCCGAGGACCTGTGCGCCCGCCTGGTCCGCTACCTCGTCGACGAGGTCGCCGAGCGCCGCGGGGAACCGCCGGCGCGGATCGGGGTCAGCCACCCGGTGGCCTGGGGCCGGCACAAGCGCGACCTGCTGGCCGCGGCACTGGACCGGCGCGGCCTGACCGTGTCGCTGGTCGCCGCGCCGCAGGCCGTGGCGCTGGCGCACCGCGGCGAGGTCCCGGGCGCGCGCCCGCTCGCCGTCGTCGACCTGGGCGGGACCGGCGCGACCGCGACGGTGCTGAGCCCGGCGGGTGCCGGTGCGCTGCCCGCGGTCGCCGGGCGCAGCTCCACCTGCCGGACCGGCGGCGCCGACGTCGACGACGCGGTGTTCGCCTTCGTGCGCGGTGCGACCCCGGAGCTGGCGGCGGCGTTCGACGCGCTCGACACCGACGACCCCCGGGTACTGGCGGCGCTGGCCGCCCTGCGCGACGACTGCCGGGCGGCGAAGGAACTGCTCTCCAGCAGCACCGTCGCCACCGTCCGGGTGGCCCTGCCCGGGATCCGGGTCCCGGTCCGCCTGCACCGCTCCGACCTGGACGAACTGGCCCGCCCGCTGCTCGAACCGGTGGTCGGCCCGATCGAGGACGCCCTCGCCGTCGCCCCGGACGCCGACCTGCTCCTGACCGGTGGTGCCGCGCGGATGCCGGTCGCGGTCCAGGTGCTCTCCGCGGCTCTGCGCCGCCCGCTCGCGGTGGCCGCCGACCCGGTGCACGGCGCCGCCCGCGGTGCGGCGCTCGCGGTGTCCCCCGGCCCGGCGTCCTGGCCCGGAACCCGGATCGAGCCGATCCGGGACGGGAACGGCCCCGCTCCGGCCGGGCGTCCGCGCGGGGTCACCGGCCCGCACGCCGCACCCGGCGGCCGTTCCGGGGTGGCGCTGCTCGACGCGTCGACCGGGCCGGCGCCGTCGGTGCCCGCCCCGCGGCGGCCCGTCGCCGCGCCGCCGGCCACCCGGGCGTCCAATCCGGCAGCTCCGGCGGGAACCCGGGCGCTCGCCACAGCCGTGCCGGCGCCGCGGGCCCCGTTCCCGGAGCGCCCGGTCCCGCAGACCGTCGTGACCCGGGACGCCGGACCGGCCGCCGCACCCCGCAGCCGGCAGCGGATCCTGATCGGGGCCGGTGGGCTCCTGGGAGCCGCCGCCGTCGCCGGGGCGCTGCTGTTCTGGCCCGCCCAGGAGACCCTCGGGGAGCTGCGCGCGGCCCCGACGCTGCCGGCCACCTCGGTCCCGGCGCCGGCCCCGGTGGCCCCGGCCGCCGACGCCCCGGCCGATCCGGCCCCGGCGACCGCGTCCGGCGAGGCCGACGAGCGGGCCCCGCGGTCGGCTGCGTCCTCCGGCGGTTCGGGCGGCGCCCGGGACACCGCTCCGGCGCCGGCCGCCCCCCGTCCGGGCCCGGCGGCCCAGCCGCCCGCACCGGCGGTCGTCCCGCCGCCCGCGCCGGTCCCCCCGGCGTCGTCCCCGGCGCCGGTCGAGCCGTCGGTGCCCGTCACCCCGGAGAGCCCGGCTCCGACCGGGCCGGAAGGCGACCAGGACCAGGGATCGACGACCGGACCGACCCCGACCGCCGGTAACACCCCGGCCCCGTCGACGTCGACCGCGCCGGTGACCCCGGCCACCCCGGCGTCGGCGACGAACACCCCCGCATGACCACGGATCACCCGCTGCGCTGCACCGACAGCGGCGAGTGACCCCCACCCCGCCCGGCACACGGCCGGGACGGGATGATTCGGACCGCCGGGCCGGCGTGGAACCGGGAGCCCCCACGCCGGCTCGGCCCCTTCCCCGGGGCGACCGACGCCCACGACGGCGCCCGAAGGTGTGTGTCGCGTCCTGCACGGACCCGCGGCCCCGAGGTGGTAAAACCACTGTGACCACTGGGGTGGCCGGGGCGCGAGGGGAGCACGTGGTGACGCGGTTGGCGGGGGCGGTCGTCGGGATGGCGGCGGTGGCGCTGGTGCTGGCGTACCTGGTGTTCGGGTGGCCGGTCCTGGTCGTCGGCGGGCCGCTGCTCGTCGGCGTCGCGGTCACGGTCCTCGTGCTGGTGCTCACCGAGCGCCCGCGGGCCCTGCTCCGGCAGCGCCGCAGCGCCGAGACCGTCGTCTCCCCGTGGCGCAGCGCCGCCGAGCGCGCGGGACGCGCCGAGCGCGGTGCCGTCCTGCACGCTCCGGCCGATGCCGGCGTGGGCGGGCTGATGAGCGGGTTCTTCGAGGTGAGCCCGCAGCCGTCGGTACTTCCCGAGCAGCGGTCCGCGCCGCTGCCGGACGCCCGCCCGGCGAGCGCGCGGCAACGGTAGGCGAGAATCGGACGGTGACGATCTCCGCCGCCGCCCGGTCGCGACCCCCCCGGGACCGCACGTGCTGATCGGCATGGTGTTCGCCGTGCTGGCGATGCTGTGCAGCACGGTCGCCGCGATCCTGCAGGCCGACGCGGCGAACCAGGGTGGCCGGACCACCGCGGTGCTCGCCCGTCCCCGCTTCGTCGGCGGGATCGGGATGGACATCGTGACCTGGCTCTGCATGGTCGTCGCGCTGCAGCACATCCCGATCTTCGCGGTCCAGGCCACGCTGGCCGGGGCGATCGCGATGACCGCCCTCTACGCCCGCTACGCCAGGGGCGAGTGGCTGCGCCCGGTGCACCGGCTCGCGATCGGGGCCAGCGTGCTCGGGCTCGCGCTGGTCGCCGGCAGCGCCGGGACCGAGCGCAAGGAGGCGCTGAGCGGGCACGGCACCACGGTCGCGGTCCTCGTCGGCGCGCTCGTCCTGCTCATGATCGCGACGCTGGCGACGAACCGGCAGACCAGGCCGTGGCCGTCGGCGGTGCTGGCCGGGCTCGGCCTCGGCGGCGGGTCCGTGTGCATCCGCGCGATGCACGTGTCGGACGGCTTCTCCGTCTCCGGCCTGCTGGCCGAGCCGCTGGTCTACCTGCTGCTGGGGATGGCGGTGACCGGCCTCTACAACTACGCCCGAGCGCTGCAGCTCGGCGACATCTCGACGGTGACCGCGCTCTACATGGTCGTGCAGGTCGTGGTGCCCGGGATGGTCGGCATCACCCTGCTCGACGACACGGTGCGCCCCGGGTTCACCCCGATGCTGCTGCTGGGGCTCGCCCTGGTCGTCTACGGCACCGCCGTCCTGGCGCGCCGCCGTCCGGAGCGGCGGAGCCCCCCGCGGGTATCCTAACGTCGCGCCCATGGCCACGTTCGAGCGTCCGGGTGTCTCGCTGCACTACGAGGAGCGGGGTGGCGGCTTCCCCGTCCTGCTGATCGCCCCGGGCGGGATGCGCTCGACGATCGAGGCGTGGGGCAACGCCCCGTGGGACCCGATCGAGCACCTCGCCGGCCGGTACCGGGTGATCGCGATGGACCAGCGCAACGCCGGTGCGTCGACCGCCGAGGTGCACGGCACCGACGGCTGGTCCACCTACACCGCCGACCAGCTCGCGCTCCTCGACCACCTCGGCGTCACCGAGTTCGCGGTGCTCGGCATGTGCATCGGCGGGTCGTACGTCGCGAGCCTGCTGGCCACCGCGCCGGAGCGGGTGCGGGCGGCCGTCACGCTGCAGCCGATCGGCCGGGCGGACAACCAGCACCTGTTCGAGGAGCGGTTCGACGACTGGCGGGCCGCCGTCGAGGCGGAACGCCCCGGCCCGCCGGACGCCGAGTGGGCGTCGTTCCGGGCGAACATGTTCGGCGGTGGCGGGATGCTCTTCTCCGTCCCGGACGAGGCACTGGCCCGGTTCACGACGCCGTGGCAGGTGCTGGCCGGCGGTGACCGGTTCCATCCCGAGGCGGTATCCCGGCGGATCGCCCTGCTCGCCCCCGGTGCCGAGCTGGTCGAGCAGTGGAAGGAGCCGGAGCACGTCGAGGCCGGGAAGGCCGCGGTGGACCGGTTCCTCGCCGCCCGTCTGGGCTGAGCTCCGGTTCGTCCACGACGCCGCGGGCCCGGACCGCGCAGGATGGACCCGTGCCGGACTGGGACGACGTCGTGGGTATCGGATCGGGGCTGCCGGAGGTCGAGGAGTCGACCTGGTACCGGACCCCGTCGCTGAAGGTGCGCGGGAAGGGCTTCGTCCGGCTGCGCACCGAGAGCGACGACCTGCTCGTGGTGATGTGCTCGCTCGAGGAGAAGGAGGCGCTGCTGGCCTCCGGCGACCCGGCCTTCTCCACCACCGCGCACTACGACGGCCACGGGTCGATCCTGGTCGACCTCGAGCGCGTCGATCCGCAGCAGCTCGCCGAGCTGGTCGAGGAGGCCTGGCGGCGCAAGGCTCCGGCAGCGGTGGTGCGCCGGCACGACGGCTGAGCGAGGATGCCGGTGTGCGCTACGTGGTGATCGGGGCAGGAGCGGTCGGCGGGACCATCGGGGCCCGGCTGCACGGGGCCGGCCGGGAGGTGGTGCTGATCGCCCGCGGCCCGCACCTGGCGGCGCTGCGGGAGCACGGACTGCGGCTGGAGACCCCGGACGGGCCCCGGACCTACCCGGTGCCGGCGGCCGCCGCGGTGTCGGAGATCGACTGGCGGCCCGACGACGTCGTCGTGCTGGCGGTGAAGTCGCAGGACACCGGGCCGGTACTGGAGACGCTGGCCGGGGTGGCGCCGCACGTCACGATCGTGTGCGCACAGAACGGCGTCGCCAACGAGCGCACCGCGGCCCGGCGGTTCGACCGGGTGCAGGCCATGCTGGTGATCCTCCCGGCCGAGCACTACGAGCCGGGGGTGGTGATCGCCTCGTCGTCGCCGACGCCGGGGATGCTCGACGTCGGGTGCTGGCCGTCCGGGGTCGACGCCACCAGCACCGCCGTCGCCGCCGATCTCACGGCCGCCGGGTTCTCCTCGCACACCGACCCGGCGGTGATGGACGCGAAGTACGGCAAGCTGCTCACCAACCTGGGCAACGCCGTCGACGCGATCTGCGGGTTCGCCGACCCGGACGCCGCCCGGCTGGTCGAGGCGGCCACCGCGGAGGGGACGGCCTGCTACACCGCCGCCGGGATCACCGCCCGGACCGGCGACGACGACCGCGTCCGCCGCGAGGGCATCCTCACCGAGCGGCCGGTGGCCGGGCGGAGCCGGCAGGGCTCGTCGTCCTGGCAGAGCCTGCGCCGGGGCAGCGGCTCGGTCGAGGCGCGCTACCTCAACGGCGAGATCGTGGCCCTCGGGGCGGCCCACGGCGTACCGACCCCGGTCAACGCGGAGCTGCTGCGCGTGGCCGAGGAGATGGCCGCCGCGGGCGAACCCCCCGCCTCCCGCCGCGGCGCCACTCTCCTCCCCACCCCCCGCCGTTCCACTCATGGAGCTTCGGCCTCGCGACACGAGGCCGAAGCTCCATGAGTGGAACCGGGGAAAGGGGATGCGGGGGCGGTTAGCGTTCCGGGTATGGGTGCACGGGAGATCCGGACGCTGGCCGAGCTGCAGGAGATCACCGGCGTGGCGTCGCAGCCGGCGCTGGCCAAGGAGCGGGACCGGCTGCTCGACGTGCACCGCGAGTGGCTGGCGGTGTCCCGGTTCGTGCTGCTGGCCACGTCCGGCGCCGACGGGACCTGCGACGTCTCGCCGAAGGGCGATCCGGCCGGGTTCGTGCACGTGGTCGACGACCGCACCGTCGCCGTCCCGGAGCGGCCGGGGAACGGCCGGGTGGACGGCTGGCGCAACGTCCTGGAGAACCCACACGTCGGGCTGATCCTGCTCGTCCCCGGCCGCTCGGACACCCTGCGGATCAACGGCCGGGCGCGCCTGGTGCGCGACGCCGACTACTTCGACGCGCTCGCCGTCCGGGGCCGGCGGCCGCTGCTGGCCTGTGAGATCGCTGTCGAGCAGGTGTTCTTCCACTGCCCGAAGGCGTTCCTGCGCTCGGAGCTGTGGCGCTCCGGCACCTGGCCGGAGGCGGACCGGCTGCCGTCGGTGGCGGCGATCGCGAAGCAGCTGGCCCGGCCGGACGAGCCGCTGGAGCAGATCGAGCGGTACTACGGCGCGGAGTACGCCGAGCGGCTCTACTGAGCCGCGCCACCGGCCCGGACGGGTCACGCAGATTACATCGTCACCGCTGGTCAGCGGATGAATAATGGGTCCACGTGAACACCCCCGTCCCGCCGGTCCGGCGATCCGTGCGCGCCCTGCTGTCCGCCGTCCTCACCGCGCTGGCGATCCCGCTCGTGCTGGCCGCCGGGGCGGCGTTGCCGACGACGGCGATCGTGGCCGGGATCGTGCTGGCGGTGTTCGTGGGGTCGGTCGTCCGGACGCTGGCCTGGGTGGCCGGTACGCCGGGCGGTGCCGCGGCGACGGTGCTCGCGTTGCACGCCGCGCTGGGGGCCGGGGCGGCCGTCGTCGTGCTGGGGGTGCTGGCCGTCCTCGCCGGTCCGGTGGCGTTGCTGGCGATCCCGCTGTTCACCGCGGTCGGTGTGGCCGCGTGGTGGGTCGGGACGGGCGACCCCGGCCCGGCGGGGCGGGCCGGCTGACCCGGCGGGCCGGGTCAGCGGGCCGGGTCCCCGGGCGCCGGTACGAGCCGGGCGGCCAGGGCCGGTAGCCCGGGACCGTCGAGCCGGTCCAGCACGGCCGCCCGCCCGCAGGCCGCGGCGAGCAGGTCGGTGCCGGGACCCCGTACCTCGGTCCCGTCGCCGTATCCGGTGTCCGGACGCTCGGCCGCGACGAGGCGGAGCCCGTCGAGCCGCCCGCGCCGGACGAACGCGGCGGCCCGGCGGCCCGTCACGAACCCGAGTGCCGTGCCGACCGCCGCCGGGTCCGCCTCGAACCCGGCGCCGAGCGGGACCGTGACGTCCACGCTGTGCACCAGCACGTCGGTCAGCGGCCCGCGCGGCCCGACCCCGGCGACGGCGAACCGGCTGTCCGCGTTCGCCCGGATCGTGGCCACCAGCCCGGGCACCGGTGCCGCCGCGGCGGCGCGGGACATGCGGTCCATCGCCCGGTCGTAGCTCCCGCGTGCCCGCACCACCTCGTACAGGAGCGCGGCCCGCGGCGGGTTCGAGGCGATGCTCAGGTGCCCGACGACGTCGCGCACCCGCTAGCCGGCACACAGGCTGGGCCGGTCGAGCTGCTCCGGGGTGAGCCCGGCGGCCAGGTCGGCGAACCGCCGCCGCGCGACCGCGATCGCGGCGAACACGGTGTCGTCGGTGTAGGCGTTCATGCCTGCTCCGCCGGCCCGCCGGTGCGCTCCAGCAGGACGGCGAGGCCGTCCAGGTGCCGGGCGAGCGCGTACTCGAACAGTTCCCCGAGATCCTCCGCGGTCCCCTCGGGGATGGCGGCCAGCAGCGGGTAGCGGGCCGGATCGACGGCGTGGCGCACCTGCGGTCGTCGCGTGACCCGCCACCGGTCGAGCGGGAGCCCGGAGTCCCGCTCGGCGTCGACCTCGGCGGCCACCGCGACGCCGATGTTCAGCACCAGGGACTGCAGCGTCAGCATCTCGCGGACCCGGACGGCCATCGGCAGCCCGAGCCCGTCGAGCGCACGCAGCGTCCACTCGGAGTGCGCCATCATGTGCGGGACCAGCATCGGCCGGGTGAGCGACACGGTGGCCGGCAGCCACAGGTGCTGCCGGAACAGCCGCCACTCCGCACGGGCGACGAGCTCGAGCTTCGCCCGCCAGCCCGGTGGCCCGGGGTCCGGGAGGACGACCTCGCCGAACGCGCTGTCGGCCATCTGCGCCAGCAGCTCGTCCTTGCCGGCGACCGAGCGGTACAGCGACATCGGGCCGACGCCGAGGTGCGCGGCGAGCCGGCGCATCGACACCGCCTCGAGCCCCTCGGTGTCGGCGATCGTGATCGCCACCCGCAGCAACCGGTCCCGCCGTGCCTGCCCGTCGGGCCCGGCTGCTGCGGCCACGGTGGCGGCCGGACCGGGGGTCGCCGGGCGCTCGGGGCCCCGGCGGCCGCCGGTGGCGACGGTCGTGCCGGTGCCCGCTCGCCCGGTGACGACCGTTCCCGCTCCCGTCCGCGGCTCGACGAGACCCTCGTCGCGGAGGACGGCGGCGGCCCGGGTCGCGGTCGCGATGGCGACCCCCCAGCGCTGGGCGATCTGCCGGATCGACGGGACCCGGTCCCCCGGACGCAGCTCGCCGGACTCGATCCGGTCCCGGATCCGGCCCGCGATCACCCGGAACGGCGGCTCCGGCTGCCGGCTGGTCGACATGGGAGTCCTCCTCCGTGGTGCGCTGCCGGCGGAGCGTACTGGACGCGGGCACCCACGAACTAGGACGCTGCCCGTTCCAGCTGCAGGGTCACCGGCGATACGGCGTAGCGTCCTGTCGTGCGGACCGGCCGCTGCTCAGTGCCCGGGACCTGCCCCCGGCCGCCGTGCCCCGCGCAGGACCATCTCGGTCGCCGCCACGACGGCGTCCGCCGGGACCGAGTCGGGGTCGATGGCCCGCTGGATGGCCAGGCCGTCCTCCAGAGCGTGGACGACCAGCGCGGTGAACGCGGCCCCGGCCCGGTCCACGCCCAGCTCGTGCGCCACCGCGCCGGTCAGCGCCTCCCGGGCGACGGTCTCCCGGCCGGCGAGCACCGACCGCTCCCCGGGTGCGCGGTTCAGGGTGTGGCGCACCAGCTCCAGTCGCAGTGCCAGCCACTGCTCGACGTGGACCGAGCGCTGCCGGTGCCACTCGCGCAGGGCCTCCCAGGTGTCGCCCCCGGCGGCGGCGAGCCCGGCCACCTCCTCCCGCTCGCGGTGGGTCCGCTCCTCCAGCAGGGCGGCGACCAGCTCGTCCTTCCCGGCGAAGTGCCCGTAGAACGCGCCACGGGTGTGACCGGCGCGCTCGGCGATCGTCTCCACCGACGCCCCGGCGACCCCGGACTCGGCGAAGACCTCCGCCGCCGCGGCGAGCAGCCGGGCCCGGGTCAATGCCTGTGACTCCTGCCGGCTGCGCCTAGGGTGTGTCTCCCAATGCGCGGAGCCAGGTGACGATTGCCTTCAGGACGGCGCCGCCGCGGAAGGTCAGGGCGAGCTTGTCGTAACGGGTGGCCAGCCCGCGCCACTGCTTGACGTGGCAGAACCCGCGCTCGACGACGTTGCGGTTTCGGTAGTCGACCGGATCGAATGCGGGCGGTCGGCCACCGCGTGAGCCCCGTCGTTTGCGGTGTCCCTGCTGGTCAGAGGGCTCCGGAATGACAGCGATGATCCGGCGCTCGCGCAGGTGCCGGCGGATCGCGCGTGAGGAGTAGGCCTTGTCCGCGCGCACGCGTTCAGGCCGGGTCCGGGGTCGTCCCGGGCCCGGTCGGGCGATGCTCAGGCGCGCCATCAGGTGCGGAAACATTGGCGAGTCGCCGCCCTGGCCGGGGCCGAGGAGGACCACCAGCGGGCGGCCGTGCCCGTCAACGAGCTGGTGGATCTTCGTCGACAGCCCTCCGCGGGACCGTCCCAGCGCGTGATCTGCTGGTTCGGCGAGCAGATTCGTGTAGTTCGATCCGGCCCCCTGTGTCGCGCTTGAGGGTCGCGGCGTGCTGGTGGGCACGGATGATCGTGGAGTCCACGCTGACCGCCCACCCGAGCACCTCGGCGGCGTCGGCCTCGACCAGAAGAGCAGCCAGGATGTGGTCCCAGGTGCCGTCGCCGCTGTAGCGGCGGTGCCGCTTCCACAACGTCTGCCACGGCCCGAACTCGGCTGGGACGTCGCGCCAGGGAAGCCCGCACCGATACCGGTAGATGATCCCCTCGATCACCCGGCGGTCATCGCGGAACGGGCGCCCGCGACGACCCTCGGAGGAGGGCAACAGCGGCGCCAGACGGGCCCACTGGGCATCAGTCAGGACAGCGGTACGCGGCACCGATCAAGCATCGCGCACCCCGGTCCGCCTATCTGGGAGACACGCCCTAGCCGGCACGACGGTTCCGGCGGCGGATCGTGATGTCGTCCAGGCAGGTGGTGTCGGTCCGGTCGATCGTGACGGTGACGCCGTGGGCCGCCGCCCAGGCGTGCACCGCGTGCGCGGCCGCCGCGCCCGCGCTCTCCCCCGGGTCGTCGGCGTCGTCGCCCTGGCGGGACTCGTGCCGGAACACCAGGCCGCGGAGTTCGGCCCCGTAGGTGACGGTGCCGTCGGAGGTGTGGCGGGCCGCGAGGACGCCGTGCTCGTGCGCGACGGCCCGCAGGTGCTCGCCCGCGGCGCCGGGCACGTCGGCGAACCGCCCCCGGAGGGTCACTCGGTAGGTGCGCACCGGTCCTCCGAATACGAAAGTGGATCCAGATACATTTTTGTATCTTAGCGCGCAGGGCGGCGTCCGCACACGACGTTCGGTTCAGCCGGCCCGCTCCGGGGTGGTGCTCGCCCAGGCGGCCTCGACCATCCGGAAGATCTCGTCCACCGCGGCGTCCGGGTCGCCGGACTCCCGGGCCAGCCCGTGGGCGTCCACCGCGAACCGGGCGATGGTCCGGCAGGCGGTCGTGCTGCGCGGCGGACCGGGATCGGCGGCGATGGCGGTGGCCAGCGACTCCGCGTGGCGCAGCCGCATCGACTCCTCGTACTGTCGCAGTGCGGGCGAGCCGTCGATCATCCGCCAGAGCGGGGCGGCCGCACCGGACGTGCAGTGCCGGACCATGTCCCGGATCTCCTCCCGCAGCACCGGGACGAGCGGCGCACCGGGCGCGCGCCCGGCGACCGCGTGGACGAGGCGGTTCTCGAAGTCGAGGTCGTGCTCGAAGACCAGCGCCTCCTTCGAGGCGAAGTGCGAGAACAGCGTGGTGACGGCGACGTCGGCCGCCGCGGCCACGTCCCGGATGCCCACCGCGTCGTACCCGCTCTCGGCGAAGAGCCTGCGGGCGGTGTCGGCGATCCGCTCCCGGGTCGCGGCCTTCTTGCGCTCCCGGCGTCCGGTCGGCGTGCTCATCGGTCGATGCTACCAAGTACGAAAGTGCAACAGATTCAAAAAGCTAACGGTTAGTGCTACGGTGCGGCCATGAAGAGGGTGAGCTTCGCCGAGTTCGGCGGTCCCGAGGTCCTGCAGCTGGTCGACGCCGAGGAACCGCACGCGGGCCCCGGTCAGGTCCGCATCGCGGTGCGCGCGGCGGGGGTCAATCCCGCCGACTGGCGGATCCGGGAGGGCCAGGTGCTCGCCGCCCACCCGGTCCGGCTGCCGTGCGGGGTCGGGCTGGACGCGGCCGGCGTGGTGGACGAGACCGGCCCGGGCGTCGACGACGTGCGCGTCGGCGACCGGGTGTTCGGGGAGGGGATCGACACCTACGCCGAGCACGCCGTGCTGACGGCCTGGACCCGCATGCCCGGCGGGCTCTCCTTCGCCGAGGCGGCCGGGTACCCGTCGGTGGTCGAGACCGCGCTGCGCATCATCGGTGAGGTCGGCGTCGAACCCGGGCAGACGTTGCTGGTCAGCGGCGCGTCCGGCGGTGTCGGCTCGGCGGTGCTGCAGATCGCCCGCGAGCGCGGCATCGCGGTGATCGGCACGGCGGGCCCGGCCAACCAGGACTACCTCCGCGACCTGGGCGCCGCCGCCACGACCTACGGCGACGGCTGGGCCGAGCGGGTCCGCGCGCTCGGCCCGGTGGACGCGGCGCTCGACCTCGCCGGTTCCGGGGTGATCGGCGAGCTGGTCGAGCTGACCGGGGATCCCGGCCGGGTCGTCTCGATCGCCGATCTCGCGGCGCCGGAGTCCGGGGTCCGGTTCTCCGGGACGGCGGGGAGCGTGCCGGACGCGCTCGCCGAGGCCGTCGACCTCATCGAGCGGGGCCGGCTGCACATCCCGGTCGAACGGTCCTACGCGCTCGCCGACGCCGCGGCGGCGCACGCCGACAGCCACGCCGGCCACACGCGGGGGCGCCGGGTCATCGTCGTCTGAGCCCGTCCCCGCACCACCGACCAGGAGGAGAGACCGTGTACCCACCCCAGGTGGACGCCGACGTCCACATGACCACCCGCGACGGCGTCACCCTCGCCGGGGACCTGTACCGCCCGGCCGGCGACGGCCGCTGGCCGGTGCTGCTGCACCGCACGCCCTACGACCGGCGCGATCCCTTCCGCGTCTCGGGGATCGTGGCCGACCCGCTGTGGCTCGCCCGGCAGGGCTTCGCGGTGCTCGTGCAGGACACCCGCGGTCGCGCCGGGTCCGGCGGCCGCTTCGACTTCCTCACCCAGGAGTACGACGACTCCTCCGACGCCGTCGACTGGGCGGCGGAGCAGCCGTGGAGCGACGGCACCGTCGGCATGTACGGCTCGTCCTACCTGGGCATGACCGTGCTGCAGGCCGTCGCGGCCCGCAACCCGCGGCTCACGGCCGCCGCCGCGCTGATCGGCACCGCCGACATGGCGCACACGGCCCGGCCGGGCGGGCTGTTCGAGCTGGGATTCCTGACGACCTACGCGCTCGGCATGGTGCGGGAGGGGCTGGGCCACACGTCGCTGGACGCGGCGGAACGCCGGCAGGTGCTGGAGTCGCTGGCCGCCGCCGACGCCGACCGCATCGCCACCCTGGGGCGGCTGCCGCTGACCGGCATCGCCCCGCTCGACGACGACCGGGTCGCCCCGTTCTGGGCGGACTGGCTGCGCTCGCCGAACGACCCGTTCTGGGACCGGCCGACGCTGCTCACCGAGCCCGAGCGGGTCACCATCCCGTTCCTGCAGGTCGCCGCGTACCGGGACTTCACGAGCCCGACCCAGTTCCGGCTGGCGGAGCTGCTGCGGGACGACGAGCGGGCCGCGCTCGTCGCCGGGCCGTGGACCCACATGGGTACCTACACGGCGTCCGGCGAGGTCGGGGCCAGGGTGCTGCCGGACGCGGCGGCCGGTGTGCCCGTCTGGGGCCCGGTGCTCGCCGCGTTCTTCGACCGGCACCTGCGCGGCGGTGACGGCTCCGGCCACCCGGCGGCCCGGCGGTACCTCTCCGGTCCCGGGCGGGTCGCCTACTACGTCGGCGGCGCGAACACCTGGGCGCACGCGGACACCTGGCCGCCCCCGGCGGTCGCGACCCGGGAGTGGGCCCTCACCAGCGCCGGCGACGCCCGCAGCGCCGCCGGTGACGGACGGCTGGACCGGCCGGGCGAGCCCGGTGCGACCGCCGGGTCCGACACGTTCACCGCCGACCCGCACGACCCGTTCCCCACCCACGGCGGGGCGATCGTGCTCGAGGGCGTGCAGGCCGCCTCGCCCGGCGGCATCCAGGACCAGCGCGCCGTGGACGGCCGGACCGACCTGCTCGTCTACACCGGTGAGCCGCTCGCCGCCGACGTCACCGTCGGCGGCGCTCCGGAGCTGGTCACGTTCGTCACCAGCACCGCGCCGGACGCCGACCTGTGCGTCACGCTCGTCGACGTCGAACCCGGCGGGTACGCCGTCAACGTCGCCGAGGGCGCGCAGCGGGCCCGCTACCGCGACGGCGGCGACGAGGACTGGCTCGACGCCGACCGTCCACACCGGGTGACGGTCGTCCTGCACGACGTCGCGCACCGGTTCGGCCGCGGGCACCGGATCCGGGTGCAGGTGGCCGGGGCCAGCTTCCCCCGCTTCAGCCGCAACCTGCACACCCGGACCGTGCCCGAGCTCGGCACCCTCGACGAGGCCGTCACCGCCCGGCACACCGTGCACCACGGTGGGTCGACGCCCTCCGTGCTGCGGCTCCCGGTGATCGGCGCATGACCGGCGCGGCAGAGACCGTCGTCGTCGTGCGGTTGCGGGCCCGCCCGGGGCGCGGCGAGGAGCTGCGCGCCCTGCTCGGCGAGCTCGCGACCCGGGTGCTGCAGGAGGAGCCCCGGACCCTGCGCTACGCCTTCTACACCGAGCCGGGCTCGGACCCGGTGCGGATCACGGTCGTCGAGCAGTACGCCTCCCCGGCCGACCGGGCCGCGCACGACGCGGGAGTCCTGGTCGAGTACCTGCCACGACTGCTGGAGCTGGTGGATCCCGCGCCCGAGGTGGTCGTCCTGGAGCCGGCCGACCTGCCGGTCCGGGCCGATCCGGCGGCGGCCGCCCGGCTGCGTCTCTGACCGGTCACGCAGCGCCGCGGTAGGTGCCGAAGGTCCACTGGTTGCCCTCGGCGTCGCGCATCGAGAACGTGTGCGAGCCGTAGTCGGTGTCCTCCAGTTCGCGGGTCACCTCGACGCCGGCCGAGCGGACGGTCGCGTACAGGTCGTCCACCCGGTCGGTCACGACGTACACGACGCCGGTGCCGGGGGACGCCTCGTCGTGGACGCCCTCGGTGTGGCGCAGCGAGCCGAGCATGACGGCTCCCCCCTCGGGCCACCGGAGCTCCGCATGGACGATGTCGCCGCCGTCGTCGGGCACCACGAGTGCCTCGCGGAAACCGATGACGTCGACGAGGAAGCGCAGTGCGGCGGGCGCGTCGGTGTAGCGCAACGCCGGCCAGACGGTGGGTGCGGGTTCTGCTGTCATGCGTCCACGGTGCGGCACCGGCGGGCCGGTCGTCGTGGAGGAATCGGAGGCCCGGCGCTCACGACGGCGGTCCGGGCTCCCCCGGTCCGGCGAGGGTGCTGCGCTCGACCAGCTCCCGCAGCCCGCGCTCGAACTCGGCCCGCCGCTGCGCGCTCCACCCGTCGGTGAGCCGGTCGAAGACCTGCTCCTGCCAGGCGTGGGCGTCGGCGAGCATCCGGCCGCCGGCCCCGGTCAGTGCGGTGCAGCGGCTCCGCGCGTCGCCGGGTACGGGCCCGACCGTCAGGTACCCGGCCGCAGCGGCGTCCCGGACGAGGCGGGACGCGCCGCTCTGGTCGAGGCCGATCTCTGCGGCGATCGCGTTGACGGTCGCGACGACGTCGCGCCGGGTGAGCGCGGCGACCGCCTCGGCGACGAGCGCGTGGCGCCCGCGGGCGGCGATCGGATCGTCGCCGTCCGGTGCCCGCCGCGACCAGTGCCGGACGAAGGCGAACAGTGCCCGGCCGGGCCCGTCCGGCGTCACCGGGTGGCGGCCATCTCGTGGCAGACCCGCGCGAGGTCGAGGGCGGCGTCGAGGTCGGGCAGCCGCAGGGCCGCGGTCACCTTCCCGTCCCGGACCCGGAACACCGTGGCGACCCGGGACGTGGCCGGATCACCCGGCCAGCGGGCGTCCTGCTCGACGACGGTGAGGTCCTCGCCGACCGGGTGCCGGGCCTGTGGTGTGAGCGTGATCCAGGACCGCCGCACCCACTCGGCGAACCGGGCCGGGTCGATCGAGCCGGCTCCCCGGGGGCCGAACACCACGACCGCGTCGCCGACCGCGCTCGCCGCACGTGCCGGATCGTGGCTGTTCACGGCCTCGTGCCAGGCGGTGACGGCGTCGTCGTCGAAGTCCATCCACGGAACATATGCGGCTCGCATAGATCAGGGCAAGGGGTTCGCCGATCCCGTGTGCTCCCGGCTCCGCTCGGCCACGGTCGCCGCGATCTCGGGGTCGGTGGCGGCGATGACCCGCCGGGCGGCGTGGCCGAGGTGGGCCAGCTCCTCGGCGGTCAGCGTGTCGATGATCAGGCGCCGCACCTCGCGGACGTGGCCGGGTGCGCTGTCCCGGAGCTTCGCCCGGCCCTCGGCGGTCAGGAGTGCCTCGGTGCGGCGGCCGGCGCCCCCGCAGGCCCGTCGTTCGACCCAGCCGGCGGCCTCCAGCCGGGAGACGGCGTGGGACAGCCGGGACAGCGAGCCGCGGGCCAGCGACGCGAGGGTGCTCATCGTCCGCACGCCGCCCGGGGCGTCGCCGAGCTCCACCAGCACGTGGTACTCGAACAGGTTGATGCCCTGATCGCGCTTGAGCTGGGCGTCCAGGCTCACCGGCAGGGTGGTCACCATCGCGACCAGCGACACCCACTGGTGCAGCTGCTCGGCGGAGAGCCACGGCTCGTCCGGTTCCTCGGAGGCGTCCGTCACGAGGGCAGCGTACCGAACTTGAATATTCAAGCTGACCGACTTACAGTCCAACTTGCATGTTCAAGTTCAGTGCGACGCGCACCCACGAGGAGAGACCCCATGACCCTGCTCCGGATCGACGCCAGCATCCAGGGCCCCCGTTCGGCCGGTAGCGAGCTGGCCGACCTGGTCCTCGCCGAGGTCACCGCGAACCGGCCCGAGGAGCCCGTCGTCCGCAGGCACCTCGGGGAACAGCCGCTCCCGGCCGAGGCGTGGGCCCGGGCCATCGCGGGCGGGTTCGCCACCGGAGCCGACCGCAGCCCCGAGCAGGCGGCCGCGATCGGGCTGGCCCGGACCCTCGCCGCGGAGCTGAGCGACGCCGACGCCGCCGTGCTGGCCTTCCCGCTGTACAACTTCGGCGTCTCGCAGCACGTGAAGGCGTGGATCGACCTCGTCTTCGCCGGTGCGGAGCAGGGCGCCCGGCTGCTCGAGGGCAAGCCCGTGGTGCTGGTCGTCACCCGCGGGGGCGCCTACGGGCCGGGCACCCCGCGGGAGGGCTGGGACCACTGCACCGACTTCCTGCGCCGGATCCTGGTGGACCTCTGGGGCGCCGACCTGACCGTCGTCGAGCGGGAGTTCACCCTCGCCGGGGTCAACCCGGCCCTCGCCGAGTTCGCCGAGCTGGGCGCGAGCTTGAAGGCCGACGCCGAGCAGGCGGCGTCGCGTGCGGGCAAGGCGCTCGCCTCGCGGTGAACCCCTTTCACCCGTAGCGGACACCGTGGCCGGGTCCGGTCCGGTGGTCCTAGGTTCCGTCGCGGGAGGACACATGGACACCATCACCGGCGACGCCGCGGGCGTGCCGTTCACGGCGCTCCCGCCGGCCGGGACGGGCGGCGGCACCGCCCCGCTGCTCGTCACCTGGCACATGCTGGACGCGCCCCGGACCGACGCGGCCTTCGCCGCCGCCCTGCCCATGGCGGGGGTGCCCGCCTGGCGGGTGCACCTCGGCATGCCGTTGTGCGGATCCCGGATGGTCGACGGCCGGCTCGACGAGCACGTGCGACGGGCCCGTGCGGACGCGCTGACCGAGTACCTGGTCCCCGTCGTCCGCCAGGCCGTCGAGGAGTTCCCGGCCGCGCTGGCCGCGCTCCGCGACCGGCTGCCGTTCGGCGACGGGCCGGTCGGGCTCCTCGGCGCCTCGCTCGGCGGCCTGGTCGCGCTGGAGGTCCTCGCCGCCCCGCCCGTCCCGGTCGGGCCGGTCGCCCTGGTCAACCCGGCGGTCCGGGTGGCGACGGGGGTCGGCCTGCTCGAGGCGGCGCTCGGCGGGCCCTACCGGTGGACGCCCCGGTCCCGGGAGCTCGCCGCCGAGCTGGACTTCGTGGCCCGCGCCGGTGACCTCGGCATCCGGTCACCGCTGCTGCTGGTCAGCGGGGAACAGGACGATCCGACGTTGCGCGCGGACGCGGCAGCCCTGGTCGCCGCGCTCCGTTCCCGCCACGAGCGCCCCGACGACGTCGTGCTGACGACGGTGCCGGACCTGGCCCATCCGCTCGCCGAGGAGCCGGGCCTGCAGCCGGCCCCGCAGCTGCCCGGGGCGGTGGCGGTCGACCGGGTGCTCACCGAGTGGTTCGCGCGGCGCTTCGCACACCACTGAGCCCGGCCGCAGCCACCGCGGACCCCCGAGCCCCGGGCGGTCCCCGCGCGCCCCGCCCCTGGAGCCATCATGGAGGCATGGTTCCGGACGAGCGGTCGGTCGCTCCCGTGGCGGCCGCCGGGCAGGGGGCCGCAGCTGTCCTCCTCGCTCGGCTGCGGCAGGGGAAGGCCCCCGGACACCGGCCGCTGTTCGTCGGGATCGACGGCCGTAGCGGGTCCGGGAAGTCGACGCTCACTGCTCGGGTGGCCCGGGAGTTCGGCGGACCGGTGACGGTGATCGAGGGCGACGACTTCTACGGCGGCGGCAGCGCGGCGACGTGGGATCGCCGCACGACGGCCGAGCGGGTGGACCTGGTCCTCGACTGGCGCCGGCAACACGACGTGCTGACGCGCCTACGCGCGGACGGTGCCGCCGGATGGCGGGCCTTCGACTGGGACAGCGAGGGATGGGACGGCGAGGTCGCCCCGCTCGCGGCGGCCACCACGACCGTCCGGATCGCCCCGCTCGTCGTGCTGGAGGGTGCCTACAGCTGCCGGCCCGAGCTGCACGGTCTGCTCGACCTGCGGGTGCTGCTCACGGCACCGGCCGAGGTCCGTCGCCGCCGGCTCGTCGAGCGCGAGGGTGCGGAGTACGACGAGGACTGGGCGGTGCGGTGGTCGACGGCCGAGGACCACTACTTCGGGACCGTGATGCCCGCCGGGAGCTTCGATCTCGTCCTCTGATCTGCGGCCCGGTGGACGGCCGCCGGGAACGACGAAGGCCCAGGCTCGGCGGGAAACCTGCCGCTGACCTGGGCCTTTGTGTGTGGAGCGGATGACGGGAATCGAACCCGCGTATTCAGCTTGGGAAGCTGATGTTCTACCATTGAACTACATCCGCATGTCGCGTGATCACCCTAGCACCACCCCCGGGCCGCCCGTCACGGGCCACCGTCCCCGGTCGCCGCAGGAACCGACCTTCCGTCGCGGACGTATCGCCCATCGGGGTCGCGACGGCGCACACTGACCCGGTCGGCGTTCACCGGCGGAGGGGTCATGATGAGCGTGTTCGATACGCCGTGGGGCGATGGTCCCGGCGGTCCGGACCACGAGCACGACATCCTGCTCATCGCGGGCAGCCGGCCCGAGGTCGCGCGGCTCGCCCCCGTCGCGGCGTCCGTCGCCGCGGCCGACCGGATCCGCGGGATCACCGTCGCGACCGGGCCCGACCCGATGGTCGTGCACGAGACGTTCGAGGCGCTCGGCGTGCCCACCGACATCACGATCCTGCTGCCCGGCGACGTCGCGCCGGACATGGCGGACACCGCGGCGGCGCTGCTCACCCGGCTGGACCGGCTGATGGTCGACCAGGACCCGTCGGCGATCCTCGTGCACGGCGGCGGCACGGCCGCCGCGATGGCCGCGACCGTCGCGTTCTGGCGCCGGATCCCGGTCGTGCACATGCAGGCCGGGATGGGCACCGACGACCTGCTGTGCCCGTTCCCGCAGGAGGCGCACCGCCGGGTCATCGGGCAGCTGGCGTCGTTGTTCCTCACCACCGGCGGCTCGACGCTCGGGAGCCCGCTCGGGCCGAACGTGATCACCGTCGGCGACACGGTCAACTCGTTGCCGGACCCGGTGGACGACGCGTGCGCCGCGGTCCTGCGGCGGGTCCGCGGCGAGCGCCGCACGCTCGTCCTCGTCGACCTGAGGCGGCCGTCGTCGGTGCCGGTACTCGCCGACCTGGCGGCGCTGGTCGACCGGTACCCGCGCCTCGAGGTCGTGCTGACCGGGAGCCTCACGACCGGTGACCCCGCCCGGATGCCGCCGCGGCACGCCCGGATCACGGTCGTCCCCGAGCTGAGCCTGCCCGACGAGCTGACCGCCCTGGCCGCGGCGACGGCGCTGGTCAGCGACGATCACGACCTCGTCGTCGACGCCCCGGGGCTCGGGACGCTCGCGGTGCTGGTCGACGGGCCCAACGTCCCGCAGCCCGGCGACTCGATCCGCAGCATCGCCGCTCCCGACGCCGTCCCGGCCGTCGCCCAGGTCCTCGACGGCGACCACGGCCGCCGGCCGGTCCCCGGGGACGGGCTCGAGGCAGCCCGGACCGAGCAGGCGGTCGCCTGGATGTTCGGGCTCTGCCGGTCGCCGCAGCTGCCCGAGGACCGGCCCGCCGGGCACGACGACGTCGCCGGGGCGTCGCCGGAGGAGGAGCCGACCGACGCCTGACGCCCGCTCGATAGGGTGTCCCGGTGCTGCTCTCCGACGGCGACCTGCGCAAGGAGATCGAGTCCGACCGGCTCGTTCTCGATCCGTGGGACGTCGAGATGCTCCAGCCGTCCAGCATCGACGTGCGGCTGGACCGCTACTTCCGGGTGTTCCAGAACTCGCGCTACACCCACATCGACCCGTCCCAGCAGCAGGACGAGCTGACGACGCCGGTGGAGACGACCGACGACGAGCCGTTCGTCCTGCACCCCGGCGAGTTCGTGCTCGGGTCGACGTTCGAGCGGGTCGGGCTGCCCGACGACCTGGCCGGCCGGCTGGAGGGCAAGAGCTCGCTGGGCCGGCTCGGTCTGCTCACCCACTCGACCGCGGGCTTCATCGACCCCGGGTTCACCGGGCACATCACCCTGGAACTGTCGAACGTGGCGAACCTGCCGATCACCCTGTGGGCGGGGATGAAGATCGGCCAGCTGTGCCTGTTCCGGCTGTCCGCCCCGGCCGAGCGGCCCTACGGCAGCGAGGCCGTCGGCTCCCGCTACCAGGGGCAGCGGGGCCCGACACCGTCGCGGGCGTTCCGCAACTTCCACCGCACCGACACCCGCCGGAGCTGATCGCGCCCGGGTGACGCGGGCCGCCGGCTCGCTACCCTGGTGGCGATGGACGCCGAGCGCAGCTCCCCGGAGCACCCGGACCCGTGGGCGACCGGGCGTCGCCGTCCGGGCCGTCCGGACCGCCGGACCCGCACCCCGGAGGCACCCGGCCGGGAGCTGCAACGGCGCCCGCCGCCCCGGGACGAGGCACCGCACACGGTCGAGGGGTCGGTCGCCGAGCCCGCCGCGCCGCCGCCGGGCCGTGCTCCCGGATCCGGGGACCCGTGGCGGTACTGGCGCAGCCTGCGGCCGCGCAGCGTCCGCGGTGCGAGCGCGCTGGGGCTGGTCGGGGCCGCGGTGTTCCTGTTCCCGTTCCTCGACGAGCCGGGGCGCTGGTGGGTCCCGGCCGGCCTGGGGTTCGGCACCCTGCTGCTGCTGACCCTGTTCCGGCTGGACCGGTTGCTCAAGGGATGGACCCCGCACGTGGCGGGCGTCGTCCTGGTCGCGGCGCTGGTCCACGGGACCCGGCAGAACCCGTGGGTGTGGGGTCTGGCGCTGGCGGCCGGGGTCGTCGTCGCGGGGCTGCTGCTGCTCCCGCGGTGGAAGGTGCTGGCCGTCGGGATGGTGCTGGTCGTGCTGGCCGGGACCGGGTACGCGTTCCGGTCGGCGGAGATCCGGGACGACCGGGCCGCCGCGGACGCCCAGCAGACGGCCCAGTTCCGGACGGAGTACGGCGTGCCCCGCCCGCAGCTCGCGCTGCTCGGGCTGGACTCGGCGGTCGTCGAGAACAACCCGGCACGTGCCTGCTGGTTCGCCCGGCCGCCCGCGGTGGACCAGCTGAAGGCGGCGACCGGGGCCCCGGGGTGCGACGAGGCGATCGCGATACTGCACGCCCGGGTACCGGCCGGTGCGGACGTGACCGCCCCGGACCGCAAGCCGGATCCGGACGTCGAGCCGGGCGCGTCGGTCACCGTCGACGGCTGCGCGACCACATGGGCCCAGGCGGCCGGTCCGGACCTGGGCCGGGTGGTCCTGACCCGCACTCCGGCGGCGACGCCCGCGTTCCAGATCTCCGGCTTCGGCCCCTGCTGACCGGGACCCCCCGCAGACGGACGGCCGGGCACCCGATCACGGGCGCCCGGCCGTTCCGTCGGCGGGCGGTCAGTTCTCGGTCGACTTCTCCTGCGGGGCCTCGTCGGGCGTCGCGCCGTTGGCGGACCCGTTCCCGGACGCCGACGGTGCCGCCGTCCCGGTGCTGGATGCCCCGTCCGACCCGCTCGGGGTCGGGTCCTGCTCCGCGGCCTCCCGGGCGATCTCCGGCTCCGGCGTCGCGACGGCCGGGGTCTCGGTGGTCGGCGTGTCCTCACCGGTGGTGTCCGCGGTCGCCGGCCCGGGCTCCGGTGCGGGGTCCCCGCGGCGCACGGCGGCCAGCAGCATCTGCGAGACGTCCTTGACCTCGACCGCGTCACCGGCGGTCTGGTTGACGCCGTCGGTCATCATCGTCCGGCAGAACGGGCAGCCGACCGCGAGCGTGCCGGTCGGTCCGCTGCCGCCGCCGGCCTTGGTGAGGGTCTCGGCGGCCTCCTCGGCGCGGGTGACGTTGATGCGCTTGCCGATGCGCTCCTCCATCCACATCCGCGCGCCACCGGCACCGCAGCACATCGACCGGTCCGCGTGCCGCGGCATCTCCGACAGGGTCGCGCCGGCCGCGCCCACCAGCTCGCGCGGCTCGGAGTAGACCTCGTTGTGCCGCCCGAGGTAGCAGGGGTCGTGGTAGGTCACCGGACCGGTGTCCTCGCCCGCCGGGGCGTTCACCGGGACCAGCTTCTTCTCCCGGACCAGCTTGTTCAGCAGCTGCGTGTGGTGCACGACCTCGTAGTGCCCGTCGAGCTGCGGGTACTCCCGGCCCAGGGTGTTGAGGCAGTGCGGGCAGGTCGTGACGATCTTGCGGGTGCCGGGCCCACGGCCGTCGAACACGCCGTTGAGGGTCTCGACGTTCTGCTGGGCCAGCATCTGGAAGACGAACTCGTTGCCCGAACGCCGGGCCGGGTCACCGGTGCAGGTCTCGCCCGAGCCCAGCACCGCGAACTCCACCCCGGCGCGGTGCAGCAGCTCCGCGGTGGCCTGCACGGTCTTCTTCTGGCCGTCGTCGAACGCGCCGGCGCAGCCGATCCAGAACAGGTACTCGGTCCCGGCCGGCAGCTCGCTCTCCACGACCGGGACCTCGAAGTCGAGGCCCTTGGTCCACTCCAGGCGGTCCTTGGCGTTCTGGCCCCAGGGGTTGCCCTTGTTCTCCAGGTTCTTGAACAGCGAGTTGAGCTCGGTGGGGAACTCGGACTCGATCAGGACCTGGTAGCGGCGCATGTCGACGATGTGGTCGACGTGCTCGATGTCGACCGGGCACTGCTCGACGCAGGCCCCGCACATGGTGCACGACCACAGGATGTCCGGGTCGATCACGCCCAGGACGTCCTCGCCGCCGATCAGCGGCCGCTCGGCCTCCTTGCGGGCCCCCTCGGGGATCGCCGCCAGGCGCGCCTCGGCGCCGTCGCCGGTGATGCCGACCTCGTCGCCGGCCATGTCGGTGCTGCCACCGGCCAGCAGGTAGGGCGCCTTGTCGTAGGCGTGGTCGCGCAGCGCGTTGACCAGCAGCTTCGGCGACAGCGGCTTCTCGGTGTTCCAGGCCGGGCACTGGGACTGGCACCGCCCGCACTCGGTGCAGGTGGTGAAGTCGAGCAGGCCCTTCCAGGTGAAGTCCTCGACCCGCCCGACGCCGAACGTGTCGGTGTCCGGGTCGGCCTCCTCCAGGTCGAGGACCGCGCCGTTCGACATCATCGGGCGGGTCGCGCCGAGTGCCTTGCGGCCGTCGTCGTCGCGCTTGAAGTAGATGTTCGGGAACGCGGTGAACCGGTGCCAGGCCACACCCATCGTCGGCGTGGCCGCGATCACGATCAGCCAGACCGTCGCCGAGAGGACCTTGACCGCCGCGAACACCGTGACCAGCGTCGGCGAGGCGGGCAGGATCGCGCCCAGCGCCTTGGACACCGGTGCCGACCAGGTCGGCACGTCGAACACGCCGAGGGACTCCTTGGCCCCGCGCACCACCAGGATGCCCAGGCCCTCCAGGAGGACGATCGCCTCCACGAAGTAGGCCCGGCCCTGGTTGGAGCCGTAGAAGCGGGACAACCTGCCCTGCGTGCGCGGGTTGTTCAGCTGCCGGATGACGATCAGCACGCCGATACCGACGACCGTCCCGACGCCCAGGATCTCGACGAACAGCGAGTAGACCGACCACTCACCCAGCAGCGGCAGGTGGAACGTCGGGTTCCACACCTCGACGAAGGCCTCGATCAGGGCCAGGAACAGCCCGCCGAACCCGACCATCACCAGCCAGTGGAAGACACCGACGTGGCTCCACTTGAGCATCCTGGTGTGGCCGAGGGTCTCGGTGAGCATGGTCGTGAACCGCGGCCCGAAGGGCCCGGTCCGGGTCGGGTCCGGTGCGCCGGCGCGGATGACCTTCACCAGGTACGCGACCGTACGTGCGACCAGGACCACCGCGACGATCGCCGAGAGCACCGTGACGATGCCGAGCGTGTACTGCACCCAGGTCATGCGGGGGAACCTCCTTCTGGACCACCCAGTGGTCCCGGCCCGAGCGTGCGGGGCCGTGCCGGCCGGCGAGAGGCGCCCGGGAGCGCGCGGTCGTCGTGGCGGGACGGAACGGGAATCGTTGCGCGCGTCCGGTGCGGCACGGGAACGGACAGCCGGTCGGGCGGGCACGGCGAGCCGTTGCGCCGGGACCGGGCGGACCTCTCCATCGTGGTGCCTCCTCGGACGTCGCCGTCGCGTTGCTGTGGTGGGACGCGACGGCGGTCGGGCGAAGGGTAGTGCGCCCGTGTGCGGCGCGCGCTGCCCCACCGCCCGGCGGGTGACGTCTTGTTACCGAACAGTAGCCACCCTTGACCATGTCATCCCGGGCGGTCGGGGTCCCCTCGGGGTGCCCGATATGAGGTGCGTGTCACGCTCACCGGACGGAGCGGCCTTCCGCCAAACGTGTTCGATCGACTGCGATGCGTGGCGGTCGTACCGGGCGGACGGAGCACTCCTCTACTATCACCGTCGGGTCTCGTGGTCTACTCGCCTGCGGGAGCGACCGAGAAGCGGATTCCGCAAGGAGGAGCTGAGATGACCTCGCACGAGGCGATCCAGCTGGTGCTGGCCCAGGGCGAGCTCACGACGGTCAACCTCCAGGACTGGATCAGGAACAACATCGTTCCGCTGATCCTGCTCGCGATCGCCGTCATCCTGCTCTGGATCGGTGGTCGCGGTGACAACGCCGGGGTGGCCCGGCGGAGTGTCGGTCTGCTGGTCGGGCTCATCGCGCTCGGCATCGCCGTGACCGGCAACGGCCCGGCGGTCGGTGAGGCCCTGGCCAACCTGCTCGTCTCCACGGGCTGATCCGTGCTGGTTCGCACGGACGACGAGGTCTACCGCGTCGACGCGGTGTGGCTCGGCCCGCCGCGGGCCACCTTCCCCTGGCGGGCGAGGTACGTCAGCTACGGCGTCGGCCTGCTCGTCATGATGGTGATCATGATCGTGCAACGTCAGGTCGGCATCGGGCTGAACTTCATCTCCGTCGCCTGGTCGGTCGTCGGGACGGTGGCGATCACCCGGCTGCTCGGCAAGAAGATCAACGAGGAACGGCCGCTGGGCCAGGTGCTCGGCCAGTTCTGGGCCGAGGTCACCGGGCCGCGGGCCGGGCGCAGGGCCGCGGGTGGCTCGGTCCGGGCCGGGCACGTGCGGGTCCGCGCCAGCCGGGCGCACCCCGGGGTGCAGCAGCGGCCGTGGAAGGCCGCCGGCCGCCCGTCGGGCGGACCGCGCCCGGGTGTCCGCGCCGCCACCGGCCGGACCTCCGGATCACCGGCCCGGCCGGGGCGGCTCGTGGGCGCCGGGGAACGGCCCGCGGTCGTGACGGTGCCCGCCGGCGGCTCCGGTGAGCCGGCCCGGGCCGAACCGGAGCGGGTCGTGCCGCCGCTGCCCGAGCCGGGGAGCGCGCCGAAGCCGCGCCGCTTCCGGCGTGCCCGCGGCCGCAGCCGGGGGCGTGGGGCGAGCGTGCCGGCCAGGGTCGGGCGGAACGAGGCGTGGCGCAGGGAAGGCCACCGTGGCCGCTCCTGAGCGGACCTCCCGCCGGGCGGGCAGGCGTGGCCGTGCCCGCGCGGGGGAGGGCGGCTCCGGCTACACGCCGTCGATCGCGCTGCGCTCCATCGACGGGCACCTCACCCGGACCGGTACCCAGGTCATGGCCTGGTACCGGCTGGCGGCCCAGGCCTGGAGCTTCCGCAGCGACAACCAGCGCGAGGTGCTGATCCGGCAGATCGCGGCCCAGCTCGGTGAGCTGCAGGGCCGCTGGCTGCACCTGCGGGTCACCACCCGGCCGTACCCGGTGCACATGTGGGCGGAGTCGTTCGACCAGAACGCGCTCGGCCGGATGCCGGACGTCCCCGGTGCACTGGGCTGGGACGGGTTCCTGGAGGGCGAGCAGCGCCACCTGATGGGCCTGTCGATGGCCGACAAGGAGGTCTTCCTCGGCATCGAGGTGTCCGGCCGGGGCCTGCTCGACCGCTGGGTGGAGCGTGCCGCGCCGGTGCTGGACCGGATCGCGCCGTCGGCGGTGCGCGCCGAGCTGGCCGCGCTGGAGTCCGAGGTCAACCACCTCGACGTGCTGGTCGCCGGGTCCGGACTGGACGCCGTCCCGGCCAACGCCGAGGACATGGCCTGGCTGATGCACCGCTCGGTCGCGCTCGGCCTGCCCGCGCCGCGCGGCCTGTCCTCGGTGCCCCGCGGGGTGACCACCTGGGAGGCCGAGGACCTCGCGGCGTTCACCGAGGGCGTCGACCTGCACCAGGAGCCGTACGCCCCGACCGTGCAGGTCGTCGGGCGGATGCGGTCCCAGGCGGTCTCGCGCAACGTGGCGGTGCTGTCGGTCGGGCTGATGGAGGGCCTGCGGATCCCCGAGGTCGACGACCCGTGGATGCAGCACTCGGACCGGCTGCCGTTCCCGGTGGAGTGGTCCGCGCGGATCTACGTGCGCCGCCCGGAGGACGTCACCGGCGAGCTGCAGCGGCAGATGGGCAAGGTCCGCAGCCAGATCCGGCACTACACCCACGACCACGATCTCGATCCACCGATGTCGCTGGCCCGCCAGGCCGACCGCGTCCTCGAGGTCGAGGACGAGCTCACGTCCGGGCTGACCCAGCTCAACACCCGGCTGTACGGCTGGTGGCGGATCGCCGTCTCCGGCCGGGACGAGGCCGAGGCCACCACCCGGGCCCAGCAGGTCGTCGACCTGTACCGACCGAAGGTGCAGGTCGAGCACCCCGAGGCGCAGTACCGCTACGCCCGCGAGTTCATCCCCGGCGAGCCGCTCGCCTCGACGGCGTACCGGCGCCGGGGGTCGGTCACCTGGGCCGCCGCCGGGGTGCCCGCGGCGACCGCCTCGGTCGGTGACCGGCGCGGCATCATGCTCGGCGAGACCTGCACGGCGACCCGGCGGCCGGTGGCCTGGGACCCGTGGCTGGCCCAGGAGGTCCGGCGGGCGTCCGGCCTCACCGCCATCGTCGGTGGTCTCGGGTCCGGCAAGTCCTTCCTGACCGGGCTCGTCGTCTACAAGTCGCTGCGCGGCGGGGCCCGCTGGACGGTGCTCGACCCGTCCGGTCCGCTGGCGGAGCTGACCCGGCTGCCGGAGCTGGCGCCGTTCTCCCGGCACATCAACCTGCTGCACGCCGACCCGGGCATCCTCAACCCGTACCGGGTGGTCGCCGAGCCGCGGCCGGACCACTTCGCCGACGACGACGATCCCGAGCGCGCCTGGAAGCGGGAGCGCTCGCTGGCCGCGGCGACCCGGCGCCGGCTCGTCCTGGACGTGCTGTCCGGGCTGCTGCCCTACGAGATCTCGCGGCAGCCGCACACCCGGATCGTGCTGCTCCGCGCGGTCCGCGAGGTCGGCGGCTCCCCGGACCGGCATCCCGGCATGGTCATCGACACCCTGCGCCGGCACGCCGAGGAGGGCGAGCAGCACGCCGGCGTCGTCGCCGACTTCCTCGACGAGCGCCGCGAGCTGCCGCAGGCGGCGTTGCTGTTCCCGGACGAGACCCGGTCCGACCCGTGGCACGCCGACCGGGACTACCGGCTGACCGTGCTGACGATGCAGGGCCTGTCGCTGCCCCGGCCGGGCAGCCCGCGCGAGGAGTGGACGGACAACGAGTCGCTCGGCGTCGAGCTGCTGAACCTGGCGTCCTGGCTGACCCAGCGCACGATCTACGACGCGGACCGCAACCTGCGCAAGGGCGTCGCGCTCGACGAGACGCACTTCCTGTCCCAGGTGCCCACCGGCAAGGTGCTGATCGACCGGCTCGCCCGTGACTCCCGGAAGTTCAACGTCCGGGCGTTGTTCGCCTCCCAGCTGGCGGGTGACCTGCTGCGGGTCTCCGGCTTCGCCTCGCTGGTCAACGCGGTGTTCGTCGGGCGGACCGACGACGAGGAGGCCCAGTCCGAGGCGCTGCGCCTGCTGCGGGTCCCCACCGACGTCGGCTACGAGGAGATGCTCGGGACGCTGTCCCCGCGCCCCCGGCACGACGACCGGCCGGACGACACCCCGCGCCAGTTCGTCTTCGCCGACGGGCACGGCGGGGTCGAGAAGATCCGGATCGACCTGGAGGCCCCGCACCTGGAGCACGTCCGGGACGCGCTGGACACCAACCCGGACGCCGCCCGGGTCGCCGCGCCGCGGCCGCCGTCCGGCCCGGAGATCAACGCGCCGGACGAGCCCACCCCGCTGCCGCCGGTGTTCGTGCCGCCGTCGCCCGCGCCCGGGTCGCCCGACCTCGACGGCGACCTGCTGGAGATCGACACCCGGATCGGGCCCGGCGAGGCCGACCCGGTGCTGGCCGGCCGGGTCCGCGCCGGTGGCGTGCAGGTGGTCCCGGCCGGTGACGGATCCGGCGCCGAGCTCTACGACGACGAGCAGATCGACCTCCTCGACGAGTTCGACGACGACTGGGTGGTCGACGAGCCCGCCCCCGACGGCCCGGGCACCAACGGGCAGCCCGCCGTCGCCGGGGCGGACGAGCGGGGCGAACCGCGCGGGGACGGGCGGTGACCGCCGGCCTGGACCCGTCCGGTGGTGCCGGTGTCTGGGTCGTGCTGGGTGTGGTCGTGGCGGCCGTCGTGGTCTCGGTCCGGCGCTCGCGCCGGGTACGGGGGGGCACCCGGCCGCGCCGCCGTCGTACCCGGGCGGCACTGGTCGTCGCGGTGCTGGCCGTGGGGACGGTGCTGGTCGGCTCGCCCGCGATGGCCCAGGCCCTCGACTGCAAGACGCCCCCGGAACCCGACCGGCCGGGTACCGGGCTGGTCGGCTCGCTGGACCGGCCGGCGCCGCTGCACGGCGAGGCCGGCAGCGTCTACGAGGAGTCCGGTTACGCCGGGCTGGTCTGGCACAACTACGACCTGGGCTGTGCCGCGTCCGGGGTGCTGAACCCCTCGGTCACCACCGACACCTGGCTCGGGAACCAGGTGTTCAACCTGGCGAAGCTGGCCGTCGGCGGGGTGAACTGGGCGCACTACCTGATCGCCGACGGCGGTGCGCTGTTCGAGCCGCTGGACAACGTCATCACGACCGCGACCCGGGCCATGTACGAGACGGTGTTCACCACCTGGGTCGGGCTCGGCCTGCTCGGGTTCGCGATCATCATCCTGCTGCTGGCGATGCGCGGGGACCTCGCCCGGCAGGCCCAGCGCACCGGGATCGCGGTCCTCGCGCTGATGCTCGGGTCGGCCGCCTACCTCGCCCCGGTCGACTGGTCCCGGGCCGCGGACGGCCTGCTGCTCGACGGCGTGACCCAGATGCAGGAGGGGTTCCTGGACCAGGTCGGCCTCGGTACCCGGGACACCCTGCCCACCATCCTGGTCGACCAGGTCGCCTACCAGAACTGGCTGCGCGGCAACTTCGGTGCGCCCGACGTGCCGCAGGCCCAGGACCTGGGCCGGGACCTGCTCCGGGCCCAGACCTTCAGCAACGCCGAGGTGCTGGAGGGCCGGGCCACCACCGAGACGGCGGAGCAGAAGAAGGGCGACTACGGCGCGATCGCCGACCGGATGGGCGACCGCTACACCTACTTCACCGGCGCGTCCGGCAGCCGGATCGGCGCCGGGACGCTGGCCTTCATCCAGGCCGTCTGCATCGCGCTGTTCCAGCTGCTGGCGAAGATCCTCGTGCTGGTCGCCCTGCTGATCATCCGGTTGCTGGTGGTCTGCGCGCCGGCGGTGGCCGTGGTCGCGCTGCTGAAGCCGGACGTGATCCCGGCGATCCTGCGGGTCGGCGGGGCCGCGGTGGTGAACACGCTGGTGGTGGGTGCGCTCGCCGGGCTGCACGCGCTGCTCGTCGTGTCGCTGTTCGCCCCGGGATCCGGCATCGACCTGTGGCTGGCCCTGCTGGTCACCGGCGTCGTGACGCTGGTGATGTGGGCGATCGCCCGGCCGTTCCGGCGGCTGGTGTCGATGGTGTCGCTGACCCGTGAGCAGTTCGGCGGGATCGTCCCCGGGGTTACCGGTGGACCGCTGTCGAAGGTCTGGAACCGGATGCGCGGCCCGGTGCCCGGCGACGAACGGCAGAGCCGCTGGTGGGACGAGCGCGGTGGCGGAACGGGTCCCGGCAGCCCGGACACGGTGCGGCCCGAGGCGGAGACGGTGGCCGGGCCGGGAGCCCGGCCCTGGCGCCGCCGGGCGCCGGCCGGGGCGCGGGAGCCGCAGGCGAACCCGGTGATCCCGGGGGCCCGGCGCGAGCAGCTGCCGATCGGTGCCTCGGGGCGCCCGAACACCGGACCCACCCCCGGCCGTACGGACCCGGGCGAGATCGACGATCGCTCCATCTACCGCCGCGACGCCGCGACCCCGCGCCGCCCCGGCGATCCGGCCGCGGTGACCCCCGAGCTCGTCGACGGCGTCCCCGTCTACAAGATCTACCGGCCACGCGCCGCGCGGACCGCCGACGGATGGGACGGCCGTGCCGATTAGGTCCCCGCGCGGCCGGGCGGCCGCCTACCGCGCCGTGTGGCAGTGGCCGTTGCGCTCGCCGGTCCGGCTGGCGTTCAGCGTCGTCGTGCTCGCCGGGCTGGTGTTCGGCCTGGTCTTCCTCGGCGGGCAGCTCGGTGCCGGCACGTCCGGTGGGGGTTCCTCGGCGGGCGGGCAGCAGGACGAACGCCGGGACGCGGCCGGCTCCGGGATCTCGGCCACCCCGACGCCGACGATGCTCCCGCCGGTCACCCCGCTGACGCCCGACACGCTGCCGGTGGACCAGGCGCCGCCGCAGGCGCTGGAGGCCGCCCGGGTGTGGGCGTCGTCCTGGGTGAACCATCCCGAGGGCATGACGCCGCAGCAGTGGATCGCGGGCCTGCGACCGCACACCACCGACGAGTTCCTCGGCGTGCTCGCCGGGGTCGACCCGGCGAACGTCCCCGCCGCCCGGGTCACCGGCCCGGCGGTCGCGGTCCGGGTCGCGCCGAAGAGCGTCGAGGCGGAGGTCCCGACCGACACCCTGCGGCTGTCCGTTCTGGTCGTGAGCACCGAGGCGGGCTGGAAGGTGTCCCGCTACGACCGGGTATGAGCACCCCCGTCACCCGGGCGCTGCGGCCGCTGCGGCTGCTGCTGCCGTTCGTGGCGATCGGGATGGCCCTGGTGCTGTTCCTGACCATCGGGTTCCTGGCGTTCAGCCCCAACCTCGGCGGGCGCACCGGCGACTCGGCGTGGTGCGACACCGGCATCTCGACGGCCACCGTCGGGCGCGGCGGCGGCGGGTCGACGATCGAGACGCTGGCCGAGGACCAGCGGCAGAACGCGGCGTCGATCATCTCGGTGGCCAAGGACATGGACCTGCCGCCGCGCGCGTGGCTGGTGGCGCTGGCCACCGCGATGCAGGAGTCCACCCTGCGCAACATCGACTACGGCGACCGGGACTCGCTGGGGCTGTTCCAGCAGCGGCCGTCGCAGGGCTGGGGGACGCCGGCGCAGGTCACCGACCCGGCGTACAGCAGCCGGATCTTCTACGAGCGGCTGCTGGAGGTGCCGGGCTGGGAGAGCATGCCGGTCACCGTCGCCGCGCAGACCGTGCAGCGTTCGGCGTTCCCGGACGCCTACGCGAAGTGGGAGCCGCTCGCGGCCTCGCTGGTGGAGCAGATCGGCGACGTCGCGAACCCCACCGGCTGCGAGCCGGGCACGACCGGTGCGCTGCCGCCGGGGACCGCCGGAGCCGCGATCGGGTTCGCGCTCGGTGAGCTCGGCAAGCCCTACGTGTGGGGTGCGACCGGCCCGGACGCCTACGACTGCTCCAGCCTGCTCATGCGCGCCTACGAGGCGGCCGGGATGACGATCCCCCGGGTCTCGCGGGACCAGTACCGCTCCGGCGGTCACCTGCCGGTGCGCGAGGTCCAGCCCGGCGACTTCCTGTTCTACGCCCGCGACACCTCCGACCCGTCGACGATCTACCACGTCACGATGTACATCGGCGACGACAAGATGGTCGAGGCGCCGAACCGGAACTTCCCGGTGCGGGTCCAGCCGGTCCCCTGGGACTTCGAGGACCTGGTCCCGCTGGCCACCCGACCCGGAACGACCCCGAACCCGGCCTGACCCGCCCCTCCCTCGCTGCACTCATGGAGCAAGAGCCTCGTGCCACCGGGCTTTGGCTCCATGAGTGCGCAGGCGGCGGGGTGCGCGGAGCGGTCATGCGGTCCGGCGGGGCCCCATGGGGGTGCGACGGCGGTGGACGGCGTCGGCCAGGCGGTCCAGCTCGGACACGAGGAGCGGGCCGTCCGCCGGGCCGGCGTGCACGGTCGCCCCGGCGGGCAGCGGGCCGCCGACGTCGCCCGTGGTCGGGCGGCGCTGGTGGAAGCAGCCCTCCGCGGTGGCGTGGACCAGCAGCACGCCGGGCGCGCGGCACGGATCGCTCCCGCGCCGGCCCGCGCCGAGCTGGGCGACGCCCTCGCTCGCGCTCATCCGCCGGAACAGGTCGGCCTCGGCGCCGCTGCAGCCGCGGCGGAGCAGTTCGGGTGCGAACCGGTCGAGGTCGTCGCCGGCGGCGGACGCCGCGTCGGCCAGCACGTCCGCCGGGACCCGCACGGTCGGCGCCGGTGCGGGGACGACGTTGCCGAGCAGCTCCACGAGCACCGCCGCCGCGTCCGCGGGCCGTACCCGGAGCAGCGCGACGTCGTCGCCGATCCGGGTGGCGAGCACCGCCCGCCCGGCCCGGTGCCCGACCATCGCCCGCTGCCGGCGCGGCGGCGCGACCACCAGGTCGTGCTGGAACTCGGCGTCGACCACGGTGCGCAGGTCGTCGGTCAGGGCGGGCAGGAACCCGCCGTCGGCGAACAGGCCGCGGGCCGCCAGCGAGCCGAGCGCCTCCCGCACGACACGGGCCCGTTCCCCGTCGCTGGGCCCCGGGCTGACCAGGTCCAGCACGGCCGGGTTGCGACCGAGATCGAGGAGGTCGCGGGCGACGTCGAACTCGGTGACGGTGAGCACGGTGGCCCGGGTCCAGTCGATCATCGAGGGTCCTCCTCGGGGCCGACGGCGGTGTCGGTCCCGGTGATCTGGGCCATCGGACCGCCGGGCCCGGTGCCGCGGGGCAGATGTGCCTGCGTCTGCATGACGGCAGCGTAGACGCACCACGGCCCGGGCACGGGGGAACGCCGGCCCCGGTTCGCGACTGCGAATCCGGACCGGGCGCCCGCCACCGGCGCCGGGAGAAAAGTTGAGCCGGCCGGGAACAAGTCTCCGGGGTCGCCCGTTGAGCCGGGTACGAACAGGTTGAGCGACCGTCGCTCAAGCTCCTCCCACGCACCGCTCCCCGGTCTGGTAGAACTTGAGCCGAAGGCACTCACATCATCCACGGATACATTCGGAGGCAGTCACCATGGCTCGTACGGTCGGCATCGACCTCGGGACAACCAACTCCGTCGTCGCCGTCCTCGAGGGTGGCGAGCCGACGGTGATCGCGAACTCGGAGGGCGCTCGCACCACTCCGTCGATCGTCGCGTTCGCCCGCAACGGCGAGGTCCTGACCGGTCAGTCCGCGAAGAACCAGGCCGTCACGAACTCCGACCGCACCTTCCGCTCGGTCAAGCGCCACATCGGCACCGACTGGAAGACGCCGTCGATCGACGACAAGACCTACGCCGCGCAGGAGATCAGCGCCCGCGTCCTGCAGAAGCTCAAGCGGGACGCCGAGGCCTACCTGGGCGACGAGGTGACCGACGCGGTCATCACCGTCCCCGCCTACTTCGAGGACGCGCAGCGCCAGGCCACCAAGGAGGCCGGCCAGATCGCCGGTCTGAACGTGCTCCGGATCGTCAACGAGCCGACCGCGGCCGCGCTGGCCTACGGCCTGGACAAGGGCGAGAAGGAGCAGACCATCCTGGTCTTCGACCTGGGTGGCGGCACGTTCGACGTGTCCCTGCTGGAGATCGCCGAGGGCGTCGTCGAGGTCAAGGCGACCAACGGCGACAACCACCTCGGTGGCGACGACTGGGACGAGCGGATCGTCACCTGGCTCGTCGACAAGTTCAAGGGCTCCCAGGGCATCGACCTGACCAAGGACAAGATGGCGATGCAGCGGCTCCGCGAGGCCGCCGAGAAGGCGAAGATCGAGCTGTCCAGCTCGTCCTCGACCAGCGTCAACCTGCCCTACATCACGGTCGACTCCGACAAGAACCCGCTCTTCCTGGACGAGACGCTGTCCCGCGCCGAGTTCCAGAAGATCACCTCCGACCTGCTCGAGCGGACCCGCAACCCGTTCAACCAGGTCGTGAAGGACGCCGGGATCCCGGTCGGCTCGATCGACCACGTGGTGCTCGTCGGTGGCTCGACCCGCATGCCGGCCGTCACCGAGCTCGTCAAGGAGCTCACCGGCGGCAAGGAGCCCAACAAGGGCGTCAACCCGGACGAGGTCGTCGCCGCCGGTGCCGCCCTGCAGGCCGGTGTGCTGCGCGGTGAGGTCAAGGACGTCCTGCTGCTGGACGTCACGCCGCTGTCCCTCGGCATCGAGACCAAGGGCGGCGTCATGACCAAGCTGATCGAGAAGAACACCACGATCCCGACCAAGCGCTCGGAGATCTTCTCCACCGCGGACGACAACCAGCCGTCGGTGCAGATCCAGGTCTTCCAGGGCGAGCGCGAGATCGCCGCCTACAACAAGAAGCTCGGCATGTTCGAGCTGACCGGCATCGCGCCGGCCCCGCGCGGCGTCCCGCAGATCGAGGTCTCCTTCGACATCGACGCCAACGGCATCGTCAACGTGTCCGCGAAGGACATGGGCACCGGCAAGAGCCAGGAGATGACGATCACCGGCGGCTCGGCGCTGTCCAAGGACGACATCGACCGGATGGTGTCCGAGGCCGAGGCACACGCCGAGGAGGACGCCAAGCGCCGCGAGGAGGCCGAGACCCGCAACCAGGCGGAGACCCTCGTCTACCAGACGGAGAAGTTCGTCAAGGAGAACGACGAGAAGCTCCCGTCCGACGTGAAGGACTCGGTGAACGCCTCGCTGGGCGAGGTCCAGGAGGCGCTCAAGGGCACCGACCACGAGGCCATCAAGTCCTCGATGGAGAAGCTCGCCACCGAGTCCCAGAAGATGGGGTCGGCGCTGTACTCGCAGCCGGGCGCCGAGGACGCCGCGGGTGCGGCGGCCGGTGCCGGTGCCGCGGGCGGGGCCGCCGGTGCCGCCGGTGAGCAGCCGCAGGACGACGTCGTCGACGCCGAGATCGTGGACGACGACAAGGACGCCAAGGGCGACAAGTGACGGCCGGCGGCCATCCCGAGGACAGGACGGTCGACATGGCACGTGACGACGAGCAGCAGGAGCCGGTGACGTTCCGGGACCGCCGCAAGGTGGATCCGGAGACCGGAGAGGCCAGGGTGGACACCGAGACCGACATCGACGTCACCGGTACCGGGATCGCCGACGAGGCGGTCCCGGCCGGGGACGGCGTCGCCGGTGACCCGGTGGCGGGCCCGGCGGACGGGATCGACCCGGAAGTCGAGAAGCTGACCTCCGAGGTCGCCGAACGGACGGCGGACCTGCAGCGGGTCAGCGCCGAGTACGCGAACTACCGGCGCCGGGCGGACCGGGACCGGGAGGACGCGAAGCTCTCGGCCAAGGTCTCGTTCGTCTCCGACCTGCTCACGGTGCTCGACGACTTCGAGCGCGCCGAGCAGCACGGCGATCTGACCGGGGCCTTCAAGTCCGCGGCGGACAAGGTCACCTCGGTGGTGGCCAGGCTCGGCCTGGAGCCCTTCGGGGCCGAGGGCGAGGCGTTCGACCCGCAGGTGCACGAGGCGGTGCAGCACGAGCCGGCGGAGGGCTCCGGCCCGACGGTGACCGTGCTGTCCGCGGTGCTGCGCCGGGGTTACCGGATCTCCGACCGGGTCCTCCGGCCGGCGATGGTGACCGTGCAGGACCGCCCGGAGGCCGAGGTGTCCCCGGAGGCGGTGGAGTCGTCCGGGCAGGTCGACGGTGCGGCCGGCGATACGGCGGACGAGCCCGCGAACCCGGCCTGATCGGCCTGACCGACGACGACCACGGACGTCGGCACGCGGTGCGGTGGGCAGCGGCCCACCGCACCGCGTGCGTGACCGGAGAGGAGGCGGGATGACCCAGCGCGACTGGATCGAGAAGGACTACTACCGCGAGCTGGGCGTCTCGTCGTCGGCGTCGCAGGACGAGATCAAGAAGGCGTACCGCAAGCTCGCCCGCGAGCTGCACCCCGACGCCAACCCGGGCGACGCGAAGGCCGAGGCCCGGTTCAAGTCCGTCTCCGAGGCCTACGGCGTGCTCGGGGACGAGAGCAAGCGCAAGGAGTACGACGAGACCCGCGCGATGTTCGCCGGAGGCGGCGGGTTCGGCGGCTTCGGCACCGGCGGCGGCTATCCCCGCAGCGGCCCGGCCGGCGGCCAGGGCGGGTTCGACATCAACGACCTGTTCGGCCAGGCCGGGCGCTCCGGTGCCGGTTCGGGCGACTTCAGCGACATCCTGGGCGACATCTTCGGCCGCGCCGCCCGCAACAGCGGTGCCGGGGGTGCCGGAGCCGCTGGTTACGGCACCGCCGGTGCCCGCCGCGGGCAGGACGTCGAGAGCAGCCTGACCATCTCCTTCTCCGACGCGGTCCGCGGCGCCACGGTGCCGATCCAGCTGTCCTCGCCCGGCCGGTGCGAGCGGTGCGGCGGGACCGGCTCCCGGCCCGGCAGTACCCCGCACACCTGCAGCACCTGCGGCGGGGCCGGGCTGGTCAACCGCAGCCAGGGCGCGTTCTCCTTCTCCGAGCCGTGCCGCGACTGCCGCGGGACCGGCCGGATCATCGACGACCCGTGCCCCGAGTGCCACGGCGAGGGCGTCTCCACCCGGACCCGGTCGCTGTCCGTGCGGGTCCCGGCCGGTGTGGACAACGGGCAGAAGGTCCGGCTCGCCGGGCAGGGCGAGCCCGGCCGCGGCGGCGCGCCGGCCGGTGACCTCTACGTCACCGTCGGCGTCACGCCGCACCCGATGTTCGGCCGGTCCGCCAAGAACGCCGACGACCTGACGATCACCGTCCCGGTGACCTTCCCCGAACTGACGATGGGTGCGACCCTGACGGTGCCCACGCTCGACGGCACGGTCTCGCTGAAGATCCCGGCCGGGACCGCCAGCGGCCGTACCTTCCGGGTCGCCGGGCGCGGTGTGGAGCGCAAGAACCGGAAGAAGGGCAACCTGCTGGTCACCGTCGAGGTGGCGGTGCCGCAGAAGCTGGACCAGTCGGCGTCGGAGGCGCTGCAGGCGTACGCGGCGGCGACGGCGTCGTTCGACCCGCGGGCCGACCTGCTCGGTAACGCCAGGAGGTGAGTGCGGTGCCCGGACGCTCCCGGGGCGGGGAGGGCAGCGGGGACGACCACGGTCGGGTCCCGGATGCCGGGTTCCACGATGCCGTCACGCACGACAGCCCGGTGTTCGTCATCTCCGTCGCGGCCCAGCTGTCCGGCCTGCACGCGCAGACCCTGCGCAGCTACGACCGGCTCGGGCTGGTCAGCCCCGGCCGGGCCTCCGGTGGCGGGCGGCGGTACTCGCAGCGCGACATCGCCCTGCTGCGCGAGGTCCAGCGGCTCTCCCAGGACGAGGGCGTCAGCCTCGCCGGGATCAAGCGGATCATCGAGCTGGAGCAGCTCGTGGACGAGCTGTCCACGCGGCTGGAGGAGACCACCGCGGAGCTGGAGGCGGTGCGGGCGGCCGCCGCGCAGGCGACGGCGGCGGTGCACCGGTCCTACCGGCGTGACCTCGTCCCGGTGGACCGCCGGGCGATCGTCCGCTGGCGCCCGGCCCGTCCGGAGGAGTAGCGGGCTCAGGCGGTGGCGGGCACCGCGACGGCCATCCCGCCGCGCCGGGCGAGCGCCCCGAGGATGACGGCGCCCACCAGCGGGACCAGTGTGAGCACCAGGAACGGCACCGCCGGCGGGACCGCCGGATCGAGCAGCGCACCGACGACCGTCGAGCCGATCAGTACCATGAGCCCGCCGAACGAGGCGAGCACGCCGAAGTGCGCGCCCAGTCGTCGCTCCCCCGCCAGCCGCGGGACGAGGTCCTGCGCGACGGGCACGGCGAGCATCTCCCCCACGGAGAGCAGCAGCACCATCGCCACCGCGGGCGCGATCGACCACCAGCCGGGCAGGCCGGGCAGCAGCCGGGCCACCGCGACGACGGCGAACGACGCGGCGATGAGGCAGAACCCGAGCACCAGCGAGCGCCCCGCTCCGATCCGGCGCGACCACGCCGTCATCCGCATCTGCAGGGTGACGACCAGGACCGACATCAGCGCGAACAGGAACCCCAGCGCCGCCACCCGGTCGACGCGTTCCAGCTCGGCGGGCAGCGCGAGGTAGAGCTGGTTGTAGGCCAGCAGCCAGCCCGAGTAGCCGGCGGCGAAGACCAGGAACCGCCGGTTGCCCAGCACCTCGCCCCAGCCCGCGAGCACCGGCTGCCCGGCGTGCTCGGCCGGGTGCCACGGCAGCAGGCGCCAGTGCGCGAGCCCGACCAGCACGAAACCGGCGGCCGCCACCAGGCACGCGGTGCCGAAGTCGACGAGCAGCAGGGCCGTCCCGACCAGGGGGCCGGTGACCGTTCCGAGCTGCCCGGCGATCGCGAACATCGCGAACACCTCGGCCCGCGGCGGCCCCTCGCCGGAACGTTCCAGGCGTCCGGCCTCCCGGGCCAGCGACGACTCGACCGCCGGGGAGAACAGGGCGGCGGCGAACCCGGTGAGCAGCGCACCGCCGAGCACCGCGGGCAGCGACCCGGCGGCGCCGAGCAGCACGAACCCGAGCACCCGCAGCGCGCAGCCGGCGAGGACGACCGGCTTCGCCCCGTAGCGGTCGGTCAGCGCGCCGCCGACGACGAACAGCCCCTGCTGGCTGAAGGTCCGCAGCCCCAGCACGAGACCGACGGTGGCCGCGGCCAGCCCCAGGTCCTCGGCGAGGTGCGTCGCGAGGTAGGGCAGCACCATGTAGAAGCCGACGTTGAACGCCAGCTGGGTCGCGACGAGCAGCCGCACGACCGGCGGGAGCGCCCGGAACCGCGCACGGCCGGACACCCGGGCCGGTCGGTCGCCGAGACTGCGGAGCACCCGCAAGTGGTACCAAACCCGGCACCCTTGTCGCGAATCGGTGGCAGCTGGCATCCATGCGTACCTACGCACAGGCTTGACCGTCCGCGCACGCTTTCCGAGGATCTTCCGGGCGCCGGGTGACATCCCGTCGAGGCGCCGGAGAGGACAGCTCGCATGCCTGTTGCACCGGCCGCCGTTCCCGGGCGCCGTCGTTCCGCCGTCCGGGTGGTCGCCGCACTGGCGGCCGGCGCACTCGTCCTCACCTCCTGCGGTGGCGGCGGCGGGACCGGGCAGGTGGTCCCGGACGGCCGGCTCACCCTCGCCATGGCGTTCGCCCCCGGCGCGGGCTACGCCGTCGACACCGACGACGCGTTCGTCCTCTCCCAGCTCGGTGCGACGGAGTCGTTGGTCGCCTCCGGCCCGGACGGCCGGGCGAACCCGGCGCTCGCCGTGTCCTGGGAGCAGCAGGCCGACCCGCGCACCTGGCGGTTCGAGCTGCGGCCCGGCGTGCGGTTCCAGAACGGTGAGCCGCTCACCGGCGAGGCGGCCGCGTCCGCGCTGAACTGGCTGGCCGGCGTCCCGGCACCGCCGCGCGCGGTCAAGGGTGTCGGTCTGCGGGCCGAGGGGGACGGGCCGGCCGCCGTCCGGGTCACGACGACGGCGCCGGACCCGATCCTGCCGCTGCGGCTGTCCAGCGCGAACACCGCGATCCTGGCGCCGTCGGCGTACGCGTCCACCCCGCCCGCGGTGCAGGGCACGGGTACCGGGCCGATGACGATCACCCGGCTCGACGGCGTCCAGTCGGCGACCCTGCAGCGTCACGACCGGTACTGGGGTGAGCGGGCCCGGCTCGCCGAGGTCACGGCGACCTTCGTCCCCGATCCGGCGGCCCGGGCGCTCGCGCTGCGGGCCGGGGACGCCGACATCGCCCAGGAGCTCCCGGAGGCCACCGCGCTGGAGTTCACCGGAGGCGACTACGCCAACGAGGCCGTCGCCGCTCCCCGGACCGCGTCGCTGCTGCTCAACCAGTCCCGGGCGCCGTTCTCCGACGTCCGGGTGCGGCAGGCGGTGACCGCCGCGATCGACCGGACCGCGCTCGGTGAGCAGGCACTCGCCGGGTCGGCCGTGCCGGCGTCGGAGCTGTTCGGCCCGGCCGTCGCCTGGGGGGCACGGACCCCGGCGCCCGCCGCCGACCCGGCCCGCGCCCGGCAGCTGCTCGCCGAGGCCGGGTTCGGCCCGGACCGCCCGCTGCGGGTCGAGCTCGGGACCTACGCCAACCGCGCCGAGCTGCCGACGCTCGCCACCGCGGTGCAGGAGATGCTGCGCGCGGCCGGGATCGAGGCGAACGTCCGGATCGGTGACCACGACGCCCGTGAGCCCGAACTGCTCGCCGGTGACTACGACATGTACCTGCTGTCCCGCAGCTACCTGCTCGACGTACCGGACGCCGGCGCCACGCTGGGCACGGACTACACCTGCCAGGGCTCGTACAACATCAACCGCTACTGCTCCCCCGCGTTCGACGCCCTGCTGCGCCCACTGGCCACCGAGACCGACCCGGCCGCCCGCCAGGAGGTGTTCCGCCGGGCGTCGGCGATGCTGACCGCCGACGCCGTCGGCGTGCCGCTGGTGCACACCCGGGCCACCGGCGTCGGGTACCGGGTGGCGGGGTACACCGTCGATCCGCTCGCGAAGTCGCTGGTCGTCCCCGGGCTGGCGAAGACGGGGTGACGACGCTGCTGGTCCGCCGGCTGGCCGCGCTGCCGGTGGTGTTCGTGCTGGGATCGGTGCTGGTGTTCCTGCTGCCCCGGCTGTCCGGGCAGGACACGGCGCTGGGCATCCTCCGAAGCCGGACCGGCGAGGCCGACCCCGATCCGGCGGTCCTCGCCGCGCTGCGCGAGCGCTACGGCCTCGACGGCAGCTGGTGGGACCAGTTCACCGGCTGGTTCTCCGCGCTGCTCGGCGGGGACCTCGGCCTGTCCTACGCCAGCCGCACCCCGGTGACGGACGCGCTGTGGCCGGCGCTGGGCGTGTCGTTCCTGCTCGCGGCGGGCGCGCTCGTCGTCGCCGGGGCCGTCGGCATCCCGGCCGGGGTGCGGGCGGCCCGCCGGCCCGGCGGCCGGGCCGACCGGGTGCTGACGGCGGGTTCGGTGCTCGGTGTCGCGGTGCCCGAGTTCGTGCTCGGGACGGTCCTGGTACTGGCGTTCGCCGTCGTGGTCCCGGTGCTGCCGGCGACCGGCTGGGGCACCCCGGCCCAGGCGGTGCTCCCGGTGCTGACCCTGGCCGCGTTCCCGGCGGCGCTCGCCGCGCAGCTGGTGCGGGCCGAGACCGTCGACGTGCTCGGACGCGCCCACGTCACGGTGGCCAGGGCGAAGGGGATGAGCGAGCCCGCGGTGCTGTGGCGGCACGGCGGCCGGCTCGCGCTGACCTCGGTGACCTCGATGTCCGGCCTGTTCCTGGGCGGTCTGCTGGGCGGATCGGTCGTCGTCGAGGTGCTCTTCGCGGTGCCCGGGGTGGGCCGGCTGCTCTACGACGCCGTCCTCGGTCAGGATCTCCCGGTGGTCCAGGCCGGTCTGCTCGCGATCATCATGGTCGCCTCGCTCGCCGGGATCCTCGCCGAGCTGCTCGCGCTGGCGCTGGACCCGGTCGCCCGGAGCGCGGCCCGATGAGGACCGCCATGGGGTACCGCCCGTGGCCGGCCACCGGTGCCCTGCTGGGCGGTGCACTCCTCGTGCTCGCACTGCTGCCCCTGGACCCGACGACCAACGACCTGTCCCAGCGGTTCGCCGGCCCGTCGGTGGAGCACCTGCTCGGGACCGACCAGCTCGGCCGCGACCTGCTCGCCCGGCTCGCCGTCGGCGCCCGGACCTCGGTCGGATTCACCCTGGTCGCGCTGGCCCTGTGCGCGCTGATCGGCACCGTGCTCGGCACGCTCGCGGGGTGGGCCGGCCGGACCGTCGCGCAGGTCTTCCAGCGGACGATCGACGTGCTCGTCGCGGTCCCGGCCGTGCTGGTCGGGCTGGTCGTGGTCGCGGCGTCCGGCGGGGCGCCGGGCGCGGGATCGTTGCTGGTGGCGGTGGTCGTCGCCGGGTGGACGCCGTTCGCCAGGCTCACCCACCAGCTCGTCGTGCGGGAACGGGGGCGGGCCTACGTCGAGGGTGCGGTCGCCGTCGGGGCGGGGCCGGGCCGCATCGCGTTCCGGCACGTGCTGCCGAACCTGACCCGCCCGCTGCTGTCGCACCTGTGCCTGCGGTTCGCGAACCTGCTGCTGACCGTGGCCGGCCTGTCGTTCCTCGGTCTCGGGCCGCAGCCGCCGACCCCCGAGTGGGGCGCGATGCTCGCCGACGGGCGGCAGTTCCTGTTCTCCGCGCCGCAGCTCGTGCTGCTGCCGGCGGCCGCCGTCGTCGGGACGGCGCTGATGGTGACCGCGCTCGGCCGCGCGCTCGAGCGGCGGTGGGTCACCGGACCGTCCGGACAGTACTGATCGGACCTTGCTGCTGCCACAATGCTGCGAGAACCACGATGCGGCAGGAGGTGCGACGTGGCGGTCACCGACACGGACGGACGGCGGCGGGGCGAGGTCCGGCCCGAGCTCAAGGGCCTGGTGGACGAGACCGGGACGGTGCCGCGCACCGCGCCGGTCGAGGACGCCCGGCGGGTGCTCGCCGAGGACGGCGTCGTCCGGATCCCGGGTGCCGGCGACGATCCCGAGGTGCTGGTGGAGACCGCCGCCCGGCTGCTCGGCCGGCGGCTGCGGGAGCTGTTCGGCATCCGGCCGCAGGGCGGCACCGACTCACCGGTGCTCGGCCTGCACAACGACGGCGCGTTCCTCGAGGGTGACGTGCACGGACGCACCGTGCGACTGCGCGACCCGGACGAGGACTACCTGCTGATGCACTGCTCCGCACCGGCGCCGTCCGGTGGCGACTCGGTGCTGGTCGACGGCTACCGGCTCATCGACCGGGTGGCCGTCGAGGATCCCGGTCTGCACGCGTTCCTCACCGGCGCCGACACCGACTTCTTCGGCAGCCGGACCGACCCGCCGCGCGGTGTGCCGTCCACACCGTTGCTGCGCCGGATGGTCGAGCACACCCGTGGCGGTCGCCGGGCCGTCCGGGCCAGCGACTACGCGCTGCCGGTGCCCCGGGAGCCGGAGTGGGACGAGCACCTGGCCCGGATCGAGGAGTACGCCGACCTGCTCGCCACCGCGTTCGAGGTGGCGCCGCGGTTCCGGCTGGAGCGGGGCGACCTGCTCGTCCTCGACAACTACCGGTTCCTGCACGGGCGGGACGCGTTCTCCGGGTCCCGGGTCCTGCACGTGCTGTCGGTACGGAGCACCGACGCGTTCTGAGCGGGTCGCTCAGTCCATCGTGAACGGGTCGTAGGTGACCCGGTCCAGCGGCGTGCCGGCGACCAGCATCCGGGAGACCGTCGACCGGATCATCGCCGGCGATCCGCAGACGAGGACGTCGTGGTCGCTCCAGGCGCCGAACCGGGTCACGACGTCGGCCAGCGTGCCGGTCTCGGCACCGGACGGCACGTCCTCGTGCTCGACGACCGGGATCACGTCCAGCCACGGGAAGCTGTAGGACAGCTTGCGCAGCGAGTCGAAGTCGTAGAGGTCGTCCCAGGTGCGGCCGCCGACGAAGACCTGGGTGCGCGGCGGGCGCTGGCGCTGCCGGACCTCGTCGAGCAGGGCCTTCATCGGGGCGACGCCGGTGCCGCCGGCGATCATCAGCAGCTCGCGGTCGGTGTTCTGCGGGACCGCCATCCGGCCCATCGGCGGGCCGATCCGCCAGGTCTCGCCGATCCGGCTGTGCGCGACGATCGCCCGGCTGACCCAGCCGTTCTCGACGGCGCGGACGTGGAACTGGATCGTGCCGTCCCGCCGCGGCGCGTTGGCCGGGGACAGGTAGCGCCACAACCGCGGCCGGTGCGGTGTCTCGACCGACACGTACTGGCCGGCCTGGTAGGGCACCGGCTGGTCGGTCGCGACGGTGACGACGGCGATGTCCCAGCCGATCCGCCGGTGGTCCACGACCCGGCCGAGCCAGGACGCCGGGCCCCGCTCGGCCGCCGCGGCCTGCTGCATCGCGTCCGCGACGATCCCGTAGGCGCCGGTCCAGGCCCGCTCGACCTCGGGCGTCCAGTGCCGCCCGGCGTGGGCCGAGATCGCGGTGATGAGGGCCTCGCCGACCGCGTTGTAGTGCTGGGACAGCACGCCGAACTTGCGGTGGTCGCGACCGAGCTGCTGGAGGAACGGGACGAGGTCGTCCGGCTGGTCCACCATCTGCACGACGTGCACGAGGGCGCGCAGCAACCGGCTGCGCTGCACCTCCATGTTCACCGGGAACAGGTCACGCGTCTCCGGGGCGCGGCTGAACAGCGTCGCGTAGAAGTGCTTCCCGACGTCCTCGGCGACCGGCTCCACCAGCGCGAAGCTGGTCCGGATGAGTTCGACGGTGCGGTCCGCCTCGGAGGCGGGACGACGCGGCGGGGCGACGCCGCCGGCGATCAGCTGGTCAGCAGTCATGCCTGGCGGACACTCTCCTCGGTCGTGCTCCGTACCGCGGTGCCGACGCCCGGGCACCGCCGGTCAGGGTACGCGAGATCCGCCGTTCCCCCGAGGATCCGCGCGGCCCGTGCGGTCAGCGCACGCGCCGTCCCGCTCGGGAGCGGTGAGCGGATACGCATGATCACGAATCATCCGTTCGGGGACGGTGGGTACTCGTCTGGCGTGGGTGGCGCCACGGGCAGGATAGCGTCCGTCGCGGGGAGTGCCGACCTGGCCGGGCCGACGAATGTCGTGGTGATCGTTTGGTCCTGCGCCCGCCGGATGGCACGGTGGTGGTCGTGCCGCTGCGAACACCCGCCCCGGTGCTCCCCCGCCGGGAGCGTCCCGCGCGCCTTCCGGAGATCGTCCCGGATCCGGTCGATCCGCCGCACCGGCCCGGGTCGGCCGGCGAGCATGTCCTGCAGGACCAGGTCGGCAGCGTCGCCCGCGCCGACCGCTTCTACGGCGACCAGCTGCGGGACCGGCTGCTCCCGCGGATGGTCGAGTTCATCGCCCGGATGGAGATGGCGTTCGTCGCCACCGCCGACGGCCACGGCGAGTGCGACAGCTCGCTGCGCGCCGGGCCGCCCGGCTTCGTCCGCGTGCTGGACGAGTTCACGCTCGCCTACCCCGAGTACCGCGGCAACGGTGTCTACGCGAGCCTCGGCAACCTCGTGGAGAACCCGCACGTCGGCATCCTCATGGTCGACTTCACCGAGTCCCTGATCGGCCTGCACGTCAACGGCCGGGCCCGGATCGTCGACGACGAGGTGTTCCGGGCGAGCTTCCCGGCCGCCGGCGGCGAGGAGTCCGGTGGCCGCCGCGCCGAGCGCTGGGTGGTCGTCGAGGTGGAGGAGGCCTACATCCACTGCCGCAAGCACATCCCGCGGATGGAGCGGGTGACCCAGCGCCGGGAGTGGGGCACCGACGACCCGGCCCGCAAGGGCGGCGACTTCTTCGGCGCGAAGGGGACCCCGCAGCGCGCGCCGCGCCCGGCCCGGCGCCGGTTCCCGAGCACCACGCACCTCGGCGGCGGCGCCTCCCGCGCACTGCGCCGCCGCCCGCACTCCCGCTGAGCCGTCACGCCACGCCCCGGCGCCCGGCCAGGCCGCACTCATGGAGCTTCGGCCTGCTCCCGCCGGGCTCCAGCTCCATGAGTGGGCCGGGCGGGGTGGGCCGGGCCAGGTGACGGTGGTCCATGTGGGTGGCACGGGTGTGATCCGGCGAACCCGTCGTGCTTGAGCGGAACACGCTCAACTTTCCTGCCGTTGGACGTGTCGAGGGACGGGGCGAACGGGCACACTGGGATCCGGGCGCTCCCCCCGGGCTATCCGAACGCCCCCACCGAGCGCGAAGGACCAGGAGGAACGCGGAGCATGGACTCCTTCAACCCCACCACCCGTACCCAGCAGGCCATCTCCGCGGCCGTCCAGGCCGCGACGCTGGCCGGCAACCCCGACGTGGGCCCCACCCACCTGCTCGGGGCGCTCCTCGCCCAGGCCGACGGGATCGCCGTCCCGCTGCTGGCGGCCGTCGGCGCGGACGCCGACCCCGTCCGCCGGGAGCTGACCGCGCTGGGGAACCGGCTGCCGTCGGCGTCCGGGTCCTCGGTGAGCGCCCCGCAGCTGTCGCGCGACGCGCTGGCCGCGATCACCGCCGCCCAGCAGCTCGCGACCGAGATGGGCGACGAGTACGTCTCGACCGAGCACCTGCTCGTCGGGCTCGCCCGGTCCGGCGGCCCGGTGGCGGAGCTCCTGGCCCGGCACGGCGCCGGCCCGGACGCGCTGCGCGAGGCGTTCGGCAAGGTCCGCGGCTCGGCCCGGGTGTCCAGCCCGGACCCCGAGGGCAGCTACCAGGCGCTGGAGAAGTACGGCCAGGACCTCACCTCCCGGGCCCGGGACGGCGAGCTCGACCCGGTGATCGGCCGGGACACCGAGATCCGCCGGGTCGTGCAGGTGCTCTCGCGGCGCACCAAGAACAACCCGGTGCTGATCGGCGAGCCGGGCGTCGGCAAGACGGCGATCGTGGAGGGGCTGGCCCAGCGGATCGTGACCGGGGACGTCCCGGAGTCGCTGCGCAACAAGCGGGTGATCGCCCTCGACCTGGGCTCGATGGTCGCCGGGGCGAAGTACCGCGGTGAGTTCGAGGAGCGGCTCAAGGCCGTCCTCAAGGAGATCACCGACTCCGCGGGCGAGGTCATCACGTTCATCGACGAGCTGCACACGATCGTCGGCGCCGGGGCGTCCGGCGAGGGCGCGATGGACGCCGGGAACATGATCAAGCCGATGCTCGCCCGCGGCGAGCTGCGGATGGTCGGCGCCACCACGCTCGACGAGTACCGCCAGCACATCGAGAAGGACGCCGCGCTGGAACGCCGGTTCCAGCAGGTGCTGGTCGGGGAGCCGAGCGTGGAGGACACGGTCGGGATCCTGCGCGGGCTCAAGGAGCGCTACGAGGTGCACCACGGCGTCCGGATCACCGACGCCGCGCTGGTCGCCGCGTCCACGCTGTCGGACCGCTACATCACCGCCCGGTTCCTCCCGGACAAGGCGATCGACCTGGTGGACGAGGCCGCGTCCCGGCTCCGGATGGAGATCGACTCGCGCCCGGTCGAGATCGACACGGTGGAGCGGGCCGTGCGCCGGCTGGAGATCGAGGAGATGGCGCTCACCCAGGAGTCCGACGCCGCGTCGGCCGACCGGCTGGTCGCCCTGCGCGCCGAGCTGGCTGAGCAGCGCGAGGAGCTGGCCGCCCTCACCGCCCGCTGGCAGAACGAGAAGGGCGCCATCGAGTCCACCCGCGAGCTCAAGGAGCAGCTGGAGCAGCTGCGCGGTGAGTCCGAGCGGGCCGAGCGCGACGGCGACCTCGGCCGGGCCGCGGAGCTGCGCTACGGGCGGATCCCGCAGCTGGAGAAGGAGCTGGCGGCGGCGACCGAGACGGTGCAGCGCGCCGAGGACGTGATGCTCAAGGAGGAGGTCGGCCCGGACGACGTCGCCGACGTCGTCAGCTCCTGGACCGGGATCCCGGCCGGCCGGATGCTGGAGGGTGAGACCGCCAAGCTGCTGCGGATGGAGGAGGAGCTGGGCCGGCGCGTCGTCGGCCAGGCCGAGGCCGTCCAGGTGGTGTCGGACGCGGTGCGCCGGGCCCGGGCCGGGATCGCCGACGAGAACCGGCCGACCGGCTCGTTCCTGTTCCTCGGCCCGACCGGCGTCGGCAAGACCGAGCTGGCCAAGGCGCTGGCCGAGTTCCTGTTCGACGACGAGCGCGCGATGGTCCGCATCGACATGAGCGAGTACTCCGAGAAGCACTCGGTGGCCCGCCTGGTCGGTGCCCCGCCCGGCTACGTCGGCTACGACCAGGGCGGCCAGCTCACCGAGGCGGTCCGGCGGCGGCCGTACACCGTCGTGCTGCTCGACGAGGTCGAGAAGGCCCATCCGGACGTCTTCGACACGCTGCTCCAGGTGCTCGACGACGGCCGGCTCACCGACGGCCAGGGCCGCACGGTGGACTTCCGCAACACGATCCTGGTGCTGACGTCCAACCTGGGCAGCCAGGCCATCGCCGACCAGTCGCTGGACGAGTCCGCCCGCGCGGACGCGGTGCTGGCGATCGTCCGGACGCACTTCAAGCCGGAGTTCCTCAACCGGCTCGACGACGTCGTGGTCTTCCACGCGCTGTCCACCGACGAGCTGACCCACATCGTCGACATCTCGGTCGGGGTGCTGGGCGAGCGGCTCGCGAAGCGGCGGCTGACGCTGGAGGTCACCGACCCCGCCAGGGAGTGGCTCGCGATGAACGGGTTCGACCCGGTCTACGGGGCGCGCCCGCTGCGCCGGCTGGTGCAGAGCGCGATCGGCGACCAGCTCGCCCGCGAGCTGCTGTCCGGGGCGGTGCGTGAGGGCGACACCGTGCGGGTCGACCTGGACCCGGCGGCCGGCGGCGGGACCGGCGCGCTGGTCGTCGGGAGGTCGGTGGCCCCGATCGCGATAGCGAACTGATCCGCCGACTCGCCAGCGGGCCGGGGCGGTGCACCGTCATCGTTCCGGCCCATGGAGCGACCGACATCCGCCCCGCCGTCCGCGCGGACCTGGCTGGACGACTACCGCAGGCGGATCGAGGCCGCCCGGGTCCGGGCCGAACAGGCCTGCGCGCGTGCGGGCGAGGTGACCGCGACCGCGCAGACCCGGGACGGGGCGGTCGCGATCACCGTCGACGCGTCCGGGGCGCTGACCGACGTGCGGTTCGGCGCCCGCGCCGGTGACCTCCCGCTGACCCGGCTGGCGGAGACGGTGGTCCGGCTGGCCGCCGACGCGGTCACGGACGCCCGCGGTCAGGTCGAGGCGATCATGGAGCCGCTGTCCGCGGAGAGGCCGTCGTGACGGCGCCGGGCTTCTGGGTCGTACCGGACCACGTCGATGAGCACGCGCGCCAGGTCGAGGAGCTGGCCACGGCGGTGGCCGAGTCCGGTCCGGACCGGGCCGACATCTCCCCCGACGCCTATGGCCTGATCGGTGCGGTGTTCGCGCAGGCCGTGTGTCAGCCGATGGCGGCGTGTGTCGTCGAACTCGGCAATCGGGCGGATGCGCTGCGTGACCTCGGGGACACCCTGCGGACGACGACCGCCGCCTACCGGGAGACCGAGGAGCGGAACACCGCGTACTTCATGGGGATGATGTCGTCGTCGTCGCTGTCGTCGTTCGGGCTGGGGCGAGCGTGAACGCACCGACCCCGAACGCACCGACCCCGAACCCGTTCGACGCCCCGGAGCCGACCACCGGTGACCTGATGGACGATGCCTTCGAGGGCGCGGGCATCGCCTCGTCGATGTACGACGTGGTCGGAGCCGTCCAGGGGCAGGACGGACCGGGGATACTCGCTGCCTCCACGGTCGCGGCCCTCGACGCGCTGAGTCTGCGGGACGATCCGGCGGACGTGCTGGCCCGTGCCGGTGTCGGCTGGCTGATCGAGCACGTCTCGATCCTGCGCGAACCGCTCGACGCGCTGTGCGGGGACGCCGCGGAGATCGAGGACCGTGCGAACGGCTGGGAGCGTCTCTCCCGTTCGCTCCGGACCCAGGCCGATTCCCTGGAGTCGTCGCTGGGCAACGCCGCCGGCGGATGGAGTGGTTCGGCGGCCCGGTCCTACGGCGCTGCGGCGGTCCGGGAGGCGGACGGCCTCCGGGCGCTCGCCGAGGACTGCAGGAAGGTCGGCGAGCTCGTCCTGCAGTCGGGCGTGCTCGTCGGGACCGAGCGGGCGATCATTCGCGACCTGATCGCGGAGTTCCTCGTGTGGCTGGTCCCGAAAGCGGTGGCGGCGCTGACCGCGACCGCCGCCACCGCCGGGGTCGGGGGCGTCGTGTCGGGCGGGTTGCTGATCGCCGACATCATCGGTTTCGCCAACGATCTCTGGCGACGGACCGACGAGCTGTTGACCGTGCTGGGGAGGATGACGGCAGCCGCCCAGGAGGTCGCCGCCAACGTGGCGAAACGGGCCTCGACGGACACGATGGACGGGGTGACCGCTGCCGTACCCGGCGCTGCGGAGAGCCTGACCGGGATCGTGACCGACCGGGCGCCGGGCATGCTCCTCGAACATCAGAAGCAGTCCGCCTCCGGGCGGGAGACCCTGGTCGGCTGGGGGCCGCCCCCGGGCACCGCGATCGCGTGACCCTGTCGTTCCATGTCGTGCCGCAACCCGGTCACACCCGGAAAGGTGCACGTCCGGGCCGTGGCGGAACCACCTCGCGCCCTCGATCGGGGCTACGCTCCGCGGCATGTCGGTCTGGTTCGTCATCGCACTCGTCGCGATCGTCGTCGGCGTCGGTCTGCTGGTCTTCGACCGGTTCCGCGGGGGCGCGACCCGGGACCGGAAGCGCTGGGCCTCGATGCGTGAGTGGGAGTACCAGGACTCCGACCCCGTCCTGCCCAGCCGCTGGCGCTACGGGACCATCCACCAGGGCGGTCCCGGCGTCGCCCGGAACCTGGTGACCGGGGACGTCCCGACCCCGGACGGCCCGCGCAAGGCGTACGCGTTCGACCACGAGCAGGCCGGCCGGGTGAGCTCGGTGCTCTGCGCGGTCCAGGTCCAGGAGTCGCTCCCGGCCGCGGTCGAGCTGCGGCTCCCGTCCGCACCGCTGCCCGACGACGCCGGTCTGGACCTGCTGGAGCCGGTCGGCGAGCGGTACGCCTTCGTGAGCGACGCCGAGGCGGTCCGGCCGCTGCTCTCGACCCGGCTGGCCGACGCCAGCGACGCGGTCGGCGAGGACATCGAGCTGCTCTGGGCCGAGGACGCCTGGGTCCTCGCCGCCGCCCCGGTCGGGATCTCCGCCGACCGGATGCAGGACCTGCTCGCCGACCTCGCGGAGGTCGCGACGGCGATGGAGGAGGGGCTGCACTCGCGGCGCCCGGCCGTCGAGTCCTGACCCGCGGGCAGGTCGCCCCCGTGGCCGCGTCCACGGGAGGATGACCGGATGACGACCACCGGGATCCCGCCCCTTCCCAAGGCCGAACTGCACCTGCACATCGAGGGCACCCTCGAGCCGGAGACGGTGTTCGCGCTGGCCGGGCGCAACGACGTCGCGCTGCCCTACGCCGGCGTCGAGGACCTGCGCGCCCGGTACGACTTCACCGACCTGCAGTCCTTCCTGGACGTCTACTACGCCAACATGGCCGTCCTGCGCACCCGCGACGACTTCGCCGAGCTGGCGTCGGCCTACCTGCGGCGCTGCCCGGAGCAGGGCGTCCGGCACGTCGAGATGTTCTTCGACCCGCAGGCGCACACCGCCCGCGGCGTGCCGATGGCCGACGTCGTCGGTGGCCTGACCGACGCCGTCGACGCGCACGCCGGTGAGGTCTCGGCGGGTCTCATCCTCTGCTTCCTGCGGGACCAGCCGGTCGCCGCCGCGGAGGAGACCCTGCGCGCGGCCGAGCCGTACCTGGACCGGATCGTCGGGGTGGGGCTCGACTCGGCGGAGGTCGGGAACCCGCCGTCGCGGTTCGTGCCGGTGTTCGACCGGGCCCGGGAGCTGGGGCTGCGGCCGGTGGCGCACGCCGGGGAGGAGGGCCCGGCGTCCTACGTCCGGGAGGCGCTCGACGATCTCGGCGTGCTCCGCGTCGACCACGGCATCCGGGCGGTCGAGGACGAGGAGCTGGTCGCCCGGCTGCGCCGGGACCGGACCCCGCTGACGGTCTGCCCGCTGTCCAACGTCCGCCTCGGCTGCGTGCCCGGGATGGCGCTGCACCCGCTGCCCGAGATGCTCGCCGCCGACCTGAACGTCTCGGTGCACTCCGACGACCCGGCCTACTTCGGCGGGTACGTCGACGCCAACTACGCCGCCGCCCGCGAGGGCCTCGGCCTGACCGACGAGCAGGTCGTCACGCTGGCCGAGAACTCGTTCACCTCGGCGTTCCTGGAGCCCGCCGCCCGGGACGCGTTCGTCGGGGAGGTCCGGTCGTGGGCCGGGGGACGTCCGGCCTGAGCGCCACGCGCACCGACCGGGCCGAGATCCGGGTCGGGCCCGGCTGGGCGGCCTACGCCGGGCCGTCGCTGGAGCTGGGGTACCACCGCGGTGCGGTGGCCTGCCTGGCGATCGGGATCGACGCGCCGCTGTCGGTCGACGTCGAGGGGCTCCCGGCAGCCGGGCCGGCGCGGACCGTGCTCGTGCCGGCCGGGCTGCGGCACCGGATCCGCTCCGGCGCCGGCCGCAGCGCCTTCCTCTACCTCGACCCGGCCACCGCGGCGCACGGGACCTGCCGCGACCGGATGACGGACGCGCACCCCGTGCTCCCCCGGCGCCACGTCGCCGAGGCCGAGATCGTGGACCGGGCCGCGGAGCGCGACCTGCCGGGGTCGTACCGGGCCGCGGCAGGACCGATGACCGGCGACCCGGCCCGGATCGACGCCCGGATCGGCGCGGCCCTGCGGGTGATCGGGCGCCCCGGCGGGGCCGACGTCGCGACCGAGGTGCTCGCCGCCGGGGCGGAGCTGTCCCCGCCCCGGTTCCGCCGGTTGTTCGCCGAGCAGGCCGGGATCGGGATCCGGGCCTACCGGCGGTGGGCCCGGATGATCGTCGTCGCCCGGGTGGTGGCCGCGGGCGGTGATCTCACCCGGGCCGCCGCCGACGCCGGTTTCGCCACCCCGTCGCACCTCAGCCTCGCGTTCCGGCAGATGTTCGGGCTGCGCCCGAGCCTGGTCCTCGACGCCGGGGGGATCGTCACCGACGGCTGACCGGCACGTTCGTGACAGCGCCCCGGGCGGGGCCCGGCGAGACTCGGCCCCGGTCGGCGGCACGGGGCCGCCGGGAACGGGAGGCCCGGTGTGGGCACGTCGGCGGTCGTCGTGGTGGCGGTGTTCTTCCTCGGGATGGGGCTCTACGGGCTCGTCGCCCCGGCCGCGCTGGTGCGGCCGTTCGCCCTGGTCGCGGACCGGCCGGAGAGCCGGTCGGAGGTCCGGGCGGTCTACGGCGGGTTCGGGGTGGCGACGGCCGCGGTCCTCGGTGCGACGCTGGTGCTGCCCGGCATGCGCCCCGGCGTCGTGCTGACGGTCGCGGTGATGCTGCTCGGCATGGCGGCCGGTCGGGTGATCTCCCGGCTGGTGGACCGGCCCGTCGCGCTGTACCCGATCTGGTTCTACTGCGGGGTGGAGGTCGTCGCCGCGCTGGTGCTGGTGCTCCCGACGATCGTCCTGGCCTGAGCGCGTTCAGGCGGTGGCGGCGAGCCGGACCGGGCGCAGCGGCTCCAGCGGCCGGCCGGCGCCCGTCCGGCCCGGCTCGGTGCGGAACGGCGTGGTCCGGAACCGCCGGGTGCGCAGCTGGTACTCGGCGGTGTTGGCCGGCCACATGACGACGTTGAAGCCGTCCGCGTTCTGGTAGTAGCTGCTGCACCCGCCGGTCTCGTACACGGTGCGGGCCGAACGCCTGCGGATCCGGCGGGTCCACCGCTCCTCGACCTCGGGCCGCACGTCGAGTGCCCGGATGCCCTCGTCGGCCATCCGGCACACGGCGTCGGCGACGTAGCGGGCCTGGGCCTCGGAGAACAGCAGCGTCGAGCTGGCGCCACTGGTGGCGTTCGGGCCCTGCATGAGGAAGAGGTTGGGGAAGTCCGGGACGTTCACCCCGAGGTACGCCCGCGGGTAGGCACCCCAGTGGTCGTGCAGCGACCGCCCGGACGCGTCGTGGATCCGGCGGGCGATCGGTGCCGTCGCGCCGACCTCGAAGCCGGTGGTGAGGACGATCGCGTCGACCTCGGCCGCCGTCCCGTCCCCGGCGACGACCGTGCGTCCGTCCACACGGGACAGGCCGCCGGTGTGCAGGGTGGCGTTCGGGGCGCACATCGCGGGCAGGTAGTCGTTGGACACCAGCGGGCGCTTGCAGGCGTAGGCGAAGTCCGGGGTGAGCTGCGCGCGCAGCCGCGGGTCCGCGACCTGGGCGCCGAGGTGCCGGCGCCCGACCCGGGTGAGGACGTCGCGCAGCAGCCGGGAGCGGCGGGTCGCGGCGAGGATCTCGGCGCCGACGTAGATGACGTCGAACTGCATCCGGGACAGCACCGGGGTCGCGGCGAGCGCGCGCCGGGTCAGGTCCCCGACCGGCCGCTCCGGCTTCGGGAGGATCCACGCCGGGGTGCGCTGGAGCACGTGCAGCTCGGCGGCCACCGGCTGCAGCTCCGGGATGAGCTGGATGGCCGTCGCCCCGGTGCCGACCACCGCGACCCGCTTGCCGGTGAGGTCGACCGAGTGGTCCCAGCGTGCGGAGTGGAAGACCGGCCCGTCGAACTCGGCCAGCCCCGGCACGTCGGGGAGCTTCGGGTCGGCGACCAGCCCGGCCGCGCTGACCAGGACGTTCGCCGTGAACTCGCCCAGCGGGGTCTCGATCCGCCAGCAGGCCGCCGCCGGGTCCCACCGGGTGGAGTCGACGTCCGCACCGAACCGGATGTGCTTCAGCAGGCCGGTGGAGCGGGCGAGCCGGCGCGCGTAGTCCTGCACCTCGTGGCCCGGCGCGTACAGGTCGGACCAGCCGGGGTTGGTCATCGCGCGGAGCTGGTAGAGCGGCGACGGCGTGTCGACGCCGACGCCGGGATAGGTGTTGTCCCGCCAGACGCCGCCGACGTCGTCGGCCCGCTCCAGCAGGACGAAGTCGTGCACCCCGCGGCGCAGCAGGGCCAGGCCGACGGCCAGGCCGGTGAAGCCCGCACCCACGACCGCGACCCGGGAGTGCCGAGGGGAGGGTCCGGTGTCGGGCTCTCCGGCGGGCTCGGCCGATCGCCGGATCCGCAGCACCTCGGACGTCATGCCTCGACGGTAAAGGGTCCGTAACGGCGAGGCACGCGAGAGCGTTCCGTCTCACGAGGTCATGATCGCTGTGTGTGACCGGCGTCACGGACCACGGACGGGTGTCGCCTCCGGCGGAACGCCGCCCGCGGACGGACTACGCTCACTGCCGTGCCCTCCGTCATGATCACGGGCGCGTCGTCGGGGATCGGGGCGGCGTTCGCCGACCGGCTCGCCGCCGACGGCCGCGACCTCGTGCTCGTGGCCCGCGACGTCGACCGGTTGCAGGCCGCCGCGCACCGCTTCCGCGATCTCGGGATCGCGGTCGAGGTGCTGCCCGCGGACCTGGCCGAGCCCGGTGACCGGGCCCGGGTGACCGCGCGCCTCGCGGACCCGGACCTCGCACCGGTCGACCTGCTCGTCAACAACGCCGGGCTGGCGCTGGGGGCGTCGTTCCTGGAGAGCGACCCGGCGGACCTGACCCGGCAGCTGCAGGTGAACGTCACCGGGGTGCTGGAACTGACCAGGGCGGCGCTGCCCGGGATGGTGGACCGCGGCACCGGAGCCGTGGTGAACGTGGCGAGCGTGGCCGCCTTCCTCGCCGGCCGCGGCTCCACCTACGCCGCGGACAAGGCGTGGGTCATCTCCTTCACCGAGGGGGTGGCCGCGTCGTTGCAGGGCACCGGGGTGCGGGCGATGGCGCTCTGCCCCGGTTACGTACGGACGGAATTCCACGAACGGGCCGGGATCGACGTCGGCGGACGGCGCGGCCCGCTGTGGCTCGACGCCGGGCGGGTCGTCGACGAGGCCCTGGCCGACTTGCAGAGAGGGCGGGTGGTGTCGGTGCCCTCGCGGCAGTACAAGGCGATCGTCGGGCTGGTCGGGATGATCCCGCGCGGTGCGCTGCGGCGGATCACGGCGACCTTCGACCGGGACCGGACATGACGGCGCACGCGGACCGGGCCCGGCTGGCCGCGCTGGTCCGCGAGCTGGCGGTGGTCCACGAGAAGGTGACGCTGTCCTCGGGTGCCGAGGCGGACTACTACGTCGACCTGCGGCGGGTCACGCTGCACCACGAGGCGTCCCCGCTGATCGGGCGGCTGCTCCGCGAGCTCACGGCGGACTGGGACTACGCCTCGGTCGGCGGGCTGACGCTCGGGGCCGACCCGGTCGCGACGGCCGTGCTGCACGCCGCCGCGCTGGAGCCGGAGCCCGCGGCGATCGACGCGTTCGTCGTCCGCAAGGAGACCAAGCGGCACGGCATGCAACGGCTGGTCGAGGGGCCGGACATCACCGGCCGCCGGGTGCTCGTCGTCGAGGACACCTCGACCACCGGGGGCTCGGTGCTGACCGCGGTGCGGTCCGTGCGCGCCGCGGGGGCCGACGTCGTCGGGGTGTGCACGGTCGTGGACCGCGACACCGGCGCCCGGCAGGCCGTCGAGGCCGAGGGGGCGCCGTACCGGGCCCTGCTGGGGCTGGCGGACCTGCAGCTGGGGTGACGGCGCCGGAGGGCTCCGGGGAGACCGGGCCGAGCGAGTGGCAGGTCCCGGGGCAGGTCGGCGTCGGTCCCTGGCCGGGACCGCCGCCCGCCGGGTCGCACTGGGACCCGGAGCTGCTCGCCCACGGCGACCGTCGCAACGTGGTGGACGCCTACCGCTACTGGAGCCGGGAGGCGGTCGCCGCGGACCTGGCGCGCCGGGCGCACCCGTTCCACGTCGCGATCGAGAACCTCGGTCACGACCACAACATCGGCACGGTGGTGCGCACGGCGAACGCGTTCGGCGCGGCCGGGGTGCACATCGTCGGGCGGCGGCGCTGGAACCGCCGCGGCGCGATGGTCACCGACCGCTACCTGTCGGTGCACCACCATCCGGACGCCGACGGGCTGGTCGGGTACGCCCGGACGGCCGGCCTGACCCTGGTGGCGGTGGACAACCTGCCCGGCGCGACCCGGCTGGAGCAGACGGCGCTGCCCCGGGACTGCGTGCTGGTCTTCGGCGCCGAGGGCCCGGGGCTGTCCGACGAGCTGCGCGCGGCCGCCGAGGTGGCCGTCTCGATCGCCCAGTTCGGCTCCACCCGCTCGGTCAACGCCGGGGTGGCGGCGGGGATCGTCATGCACGCCTGGGTACGGGAGCACGCGGACCTGTCCGGCGCCTGGTGAGCCGGGGGCTCCCGGGGGTGGTGCTCAGCGCTCCTGGCGCGGCGGCATCGGCGGGCGCCCGCTGCTGCGCCGGTAGGACTGCTCGCCCTGGCCGGTGCGTGCGTCCTGCGGCGCGCTCCAGCCCTGCGGTGCCCCGCCCGGGTGCGGCGGGCGCGGTGCCGCGGACGGCTGCCGCCCGCCGAGGTCGCGCGCCGCCCGCGGGCGGGCCGCCGGGCCCGGTGTCCCGCCCTGGCCGTCCGGCTCCGGGCGACGGCCCACGACGGGCATCTGCACGGTCGCGGCGTCGGTCTCGCCGGCCCGGCCGGTGACGGTCGCGGCGGCCGCCCCCGCCGCGGTGGCACCGACGGCGTCGACGGCACCGGCAGCGCCAGCGGCTGCCGGGGAGCCCTTCTGCGACCGGGCGCGCAGCACCTCGAACACGATCGGCAGTACCGAGATCAGGACGATCGCGATCAGGATCAGGTCGATGTGCTCGCGGACGAACGCGAACTGGCCGAGGAAGTAGCCCAGCACGGTCACCCCGGCGGCCCAGGCGACGCCGCCGATCAGCGAGTACGTGAGGTAGCGCTTCGGATCCATCCGGGCCACACCCGCGCTGACCGTGATGAACGTCCGCACGATCGGGACGAACCGGGCCAGCACGATCGCCCGGTTGCCGTACCGCTCGAAGAACTCGTGGGTCTTGGCGACGTGCTTGGGGTCGAACAGCCGGGACTTCGGCTTGTCGAAGACGGCCGGGCCGGCCCGGTAGCCGATGCCGTAACCGACGGCGTTCCCGGCGAACGCGGACACCACCAGCAGGATGCAGAGCAGCCACAGCGGCATGTCGATGGCGCCCTGGGCGACGAACAGGCCCGCGGTGAACAGCAGCGAGTCACCGGGCAGGAAGAACCCGAGCAGCAGGCCGCACTCGGCGAAGATGATCGCGGCCACGCCGACGACGGCCCACGGGCCGAGCGATTCGATGATCACCGCCGGGTCGAGCCACGACGGGCCGAGGGCGAGCGTCCGGGTTGCGGCGAGGACCATCACGCGGAGAAACGGTACCGGCCGGGTGAGGCGCGGCGACCGGCGCGGTCAGCCGAACGCGGGCAGTGCCCCCGGCAGCAGGATGGAGATCAGCGCGATCCCGCCGCCGAGCAACGCCCCGACCAGCAGCGCGACCAGTGCGGCCCAGAGGATCTGCGACCCCGCCGACGTGCGGGGTTCGGCGACGGCGCGGGGCGGGCCGGCGGGGGCGGGCCGGTGCTGGACCGGGGGCCCCGGACGGGGTGCCGGCGGCGGCACCCGGCTCGGCATCCGCGGGGCTCCCGGCGGCGGGCCGGACGGCCGCGGTGGCGGCATCGGGCGGCCGCGGGCCTGGGCCTGCAGCGCCTCGCCGATCCGGCGGGCCGCGTCGTCGTGCTGCGGGACCTGCGGGCCGGTCATCGGATCTCCCCCGGGCGGCGGACGGCCGCGGCGCCGGCGCGCTCCTCCATGATCCGGGCGACGGCGTCGAGCGCGCGGCTGGCGGTGGACTTCACCGTCCCGCGGCTCATCCCGGCGGCCTCGGAGATCTCCGACTCGGTCAGGCCGCCGTAGTAGCGCAGCACCAGCACCTCCCGCTGCCGGGGCGGGAGCGCGGACAGCGCGTCGACGACCGACTGGTGCTCGGCCGACAGCATCGCCAGCGACTCCGCGGACCGCGCGTTGGCCGCGTGCGGCGGCACGTACTCCCGTGCGGTGCGGCGGCGGCGCAGCACCGACCGCGACCCGTTGACGACGGCGGCGCGCAGGTAGGCGACGGCCGCCGTCTCGTCCCGCAGCCCGGTCCAGTGCCGGTGCAGCCCGGCGAACGCCTCCTGCACCACGTCCTCGGCGGTGGCCGGGATGTCGACGAGCAGCATCGCGAGCCGCACCAGCCGCAGCCGGTGGTCGCGGTAGAGGTCGGCGAGGGTCAGCGGGCGCTCGGGCTGCGGCCCGGATCCACCCGGCCCGTCCGGCACCGGTTCCGGGGGGAACGGGCTCGGGTGGGAACCGGTGCCCTCGGGCGCCGGTCTGCTGTCGATGGCGCGCAACCGGCCCAGCGTCCGGTCGACCGCGTTCTCGGCCCGTTCCTCCTCCACGTGCCCCAGCGTAGCGATCGCCCCCGGCGGTCCACACGGGCTCGTGCCCCCGGCCGCGCCGGAACGGGTGACCAGACCCTCTCCCGCGGTGCCTGCCACCCCGCACCGGGTACGCGATACTCACCCGAGGAGAGAGCGCTGCGACGAGCAGCGACCGCCGACGACGAGGAGGCAGCCCGTGCCCATCGCCACGCCCGAGATCTACAACGAGATGCTGGACAAGGCCAAGAGCGGCGAGTTCGCCTACCCGGCGATCAACGTGACCGGCACCGAGAGCCTGAACGCCGCGCTGCGCGGGTTCGCCGAGGCCGGGTCGGACGGCATCGTGCAGGTCTCCACCGGTGGCGCCGAGTTCCTCTCCGGCACCCGGGTCAAGGACATGGTCACCGGCTCGGTCGGGCTCGCCGAGTTCGCCCACGTCGTCGCGGACAGGTACCCGGTCAACATCGCGCTGCACACCGACCACTGCCCGAAGGACAAGCTCGACTCCTTCGTCCGGCCGCTGCTGAAGATCAGCCAGGAGCGGGTGTCGGGCGGGCGGAACCCGCTGTTCCAGTCGCACATGTGGGACGGCTCGGCCGTCGAGCTGGAGGAGAACCTGGAGATCGCCGCCGAGCTGCTCGCCGAGGCGGTCCAGGCCAAGATCATCCTCGAGGTCGAGATCGGCGTCGTCGGCGGCGAGGAGGACGGCGTCGACAACGACATCAACGAGAAGCTCTACACCGCCCCCGGTGACTTCGCGCGGACCGTCGAGGTGCTCGGCTCCGGCGACAAGGGCCGCTACCTGCTGGCCGCGACGTTCGGCAACGTGCACGGCGTCTACAAGCCGGGCAACGTGAAGCTGTGCCCGGAGATCCTCAAGGAGGGCCAGGACGTGGCCCGGACGACGATCGGGCCGGGCTCGGTCGAGAAGCCGTTCGACCTCGTCTTCCACGGCGGCTCCGGCTCGCTGCTGGAGGAGATCCACGAGGCGCTGGGCTACGGCGTGGTGAAGATGAACGTCGACACCGACACCCAGTACGCGTTCACCCGCCCGATCGCGGCGCACATGTTCGAGAACTACGACGGCGTCCTGAAGGTCGACGGCGAGGTCGGCAACAAGAAGACCTACGACCCGCGCACCTACCTCAAGAAGGCCGAGGTCGCGATGAGCGAGCGGGTCGTCCAGGCCTGCGAGTCGCTGAAGTCCGCCGGCAAGGCACTCTGAGTCCCATGAGCGTGCACGGCAATCTCCTCGAACCCGAAGCCACCCGGCTCCCGGTGGATCCGGCGGCCGCCGAGCTGACGGCGGGCACCGACCCGTCCGAGGTCGCGGCGGGCAGCCCGGCCTCCTCCATCGCCTGGGCGGTGCTGGCCGAGCGTGCGCTGTCCGCCGGCGAGACCGTCGCCGGGTACGCGTACGCCCGCACCGGCTACCACCGCGGCCTGGACCAGCTGCGGCGCAACGGCTGGAAGGGCTTCGGCCCGGTCCCGTGGTCGCACGAGCCCAACCGCGGCTTCCTGCGTTCCTGCGGCGCGCTCCTGCGCGCGGCCGACGGGATCGGTGAGGCGCCGGAGGTCGAGCGGCTGCGCAGCCTGATCGCCGACTCGGATCCGGAGGCGCTCGCCGCCCTCGGCATCGGCTGACCCGGTGGCCGTGCATCCCGTCCCGTCCCGCCCCGCCACCCGGGTGCGGGACGGGGTCCCCGGCCGCGTGGCGGACCGGTGACGCGGAACGGGTGGCGGCGCGCCGGGAACCGGCTGCGCGTGCGGGGCCGGCTCGGTGTGCGCCGGGTGCGGGCGTCCTGGCTGCCGATCCTGCAGTGCGCCGTGGCCGCGGGCCTCGCCCTCTGGGTGGCCGGCGACCTGGTCGGGCACACCCGGCCGTTCTTCGCGCCGATCGCCGCGGTGATCAGCCTCGGCCTGTCGCTCAACTCCCGCCTGCGCCGGGCGAGCGAGCTCGTCGTCGGGGTGAGTCTCGGCGTGCTGGTCGGCGACCTGCTCATCGCGCAGATCGGCAGCGGGGTCTGGCAGCTGGTCCTGGTCGTGGCGCTGGCGATCACGCTCGCGACGTTCTTCGACGGCGGCAACCTCATCGTCGCCCAGGCCGGTGCGTCCGCGGTGCTGGTCACCACCCTGCTGCCGCCCGGCGAGACCGGGGGGATCGACCGGTGCGTGGACGCCCTGATCGGCGGCATGGCCGGGATCCTGGTCGCCGCGGTGCTCCCGGTGCACCCGGTCCGGATCGTGCGGCGCGAGGCCCGGCGGGTACTCGACGACCTCGTCACGGTGCTCACCGAGATCGCCTCCGCGCTGCGGTCCGGCGACCGGGAGAGCGCGTCCCGGGCGCTGCGCCGGGCCCGCGACACCCAGGGCGTCATCGACGGCCTCCGGACCGCCGTCGGCTCGGCGGGCGAGGTCGCCGCGGTGTCCCCGCTGCACCGTCCCCGGCGGCGGATGCTGCGCCGGTACCGGGAGCTCGCCGAGCGGACCGACTACGCCCACCGCAACGCCCGGGTGCTCGCCCGGCGGGCCCTGACCGCCATCGAGGACGGCGAGCGCGTCCCGGCCGAGCTGCCGGACACGATCGTCGACCTCGCCGGCGCGGTGGACGCCCTGATCCGCGAGCTGGGGCAGGACGGCGACCGGGAGCGGGCCCGGGGCCCGCTGCTCGACGCGGTGCGGGACGTCCCGGTGCTGTCGGAGGTACCGGTGGTCCCCGCCGTACCCCGCCCGGAGGACGACGGCGCCGCGGCCCCGGCCGTCTCGGTCCCGGTGCTGGTGGCCCAGGTCCGCTCGATCGCCATCGACCTCCTGCAGGCCACCGGCATGACCCGGACCGAGGCCATGCACGCGCTGCGCGGCGTGCCCCCGGAGACCGGCGTCGGCTGAACGGGGGAGCGGGCTTCCGTCACGGTCCGGTCACGGAGCAGAATCGGGCGCTGTCCGGCGCCGGGGCGAACTCCTCGTCCCCCGCACACAGCCGTGCGGTCGTCGCCGCCGACCGCGATCGGGGTCCAAGCCAGTGCAGTCGTTCATCCGCTACGTTCTCGCGCCGCTCGTGCGCCTGCTCTGGCGTCCGCGGGTGCACGGAACCGGGCACATCCCCTCCTCCGGCCCGGTGATCCTGGCCGCGAACCACCGCGCCGTCGCCGACACGGTGTTCATCCCGCTCGTCGCCCCGCGCCGGGTGGCGTTCCTGGGCAAGGCGGAGTACTTCACCCGCCGGGGGCTGCGCGGCCGGCTGTCGGCCGGCTTCCTCGGCGCGCTGGGGTACATCCCGGTCGACCGGGGCAACGCCAGGGCCGGTCTCGCCGCGCTGGCCGCCGGCCGGGAGGTGCTGCGGGCCGGGGGCGTGTTCGGCATCTACCCGGAGGGCACCCGCTCGCTCGACGGCCGGCTGCACCGCGGGCACACCGGGGTCGCGAGCCTGGCCCTGTCCACCGGTGCGGTCGTCGTGCCGGTGGGCCTGATCGGGACGGAGCGGGTCCGCCCGTCCGGGCGGCGGCTCCCCCGGCTGGCCCGGGTCGAGGTGCACTTCGGTGCGCCGCTGGAGTTCAGCCGGTACGAGGGGCTGGAGGGCGCTCCGACCATCCGCCGGGCGGTCACCGACGAGATCATGGACGCGATCGCCGACCTCTCCGGCCAGGTCTACGTGGACTCCTACCACCGGCGCCCGTCCGAGTCGGACCGCGCGGCCTGAGCAGGGCTCAGTCCGGCAGCACCGGGTTCCACGGCTCGGTGTGCCGGTACCAGGCCCAGCGCTTCGTCTCGCGCGGGTACGGCTCGCCGTCCCGGACCGGGGTGGCACCGGTCGTCCCGATCTGCACCGCCCGCCCGGTCGCGGCGGTGACCCCGCGACCGCTCCGCACCCGGACGCCGTCCGGGCCGGCGTCGACGACCAGGCGGGGCACCCGGCCGTGCAGGACCCGGACGGCGTCGCAGTAGGCCTCGCCGTACAGGTCCGGGATCTCGCCGCGCCCGACGAGCACACCGCCGTTGTCGTCGCGGAGCAACGGCTGCGGCCGGGCCGTCCCGGTCCGGGCCAGCCCGGCGGCGTCGGCGAACGACGACGGCAGCCCCCAGTTCCGCACGGCGGCGGAGTTCCGGTGCACGGGCAGGTAGGCGACCTCGGTCCCCAGCGCGGAGCGCCGGAGCAGGCGCAGGACGACCGCGGCGAGATCGGCGTCGTCGCCGTGCACGATGAGCCGCACCCCGGGGTGTTCGGCCAGTAGCGGGTCGACGACGTCGCGTCCCGGTCGCGGGCCGGTGGTGACCGAGCGCACCGCCGGGTCCCCGGTGAGGGAGGCCGGTGGGCGTTCCCGCCGGGCGCGGGGCCGGATACCGTGGAACGGAAGACGGTGTCGGCGCTGCGGCACGCAGGCGAGCAACACCGCTTCGGGATCGGTCGAGTCCACTGATCGAGTACCCTCTCCGCCGCGGAAACCGGTAACCACGCCCGGGTCCGTGGCCGTGCCGAGCGTGTGTGAACTGGAGTCTCTTACATGCCCGCAATCGTGTTGATCGGCGCCCAGTGGGGCGACGAGGGCAAGGGCAAGGCGACCGACCTGCTCGGCGGCGAGTACGGCTGGGTCGTCCGCTACCAGGGCGGCAACAACGCCGGGCACACCGTCGTCACCCCGGACGGCCGCGACTTCGCGCTCAAGCTCATCCCGTCCGGGATCCTGTCCCCGGGTGTGAAGAACGTCATCGGCAACGGTGTGGTGGTCAACCCCGAGGCCCTGATCGACGAGAAGGCGGGCCTGGAGCGTCGCGGCGTCGACACGTCCGGCCTGCTGATCTCCGCCGACTCGCACCTGATCATGCCGTACCACGTGGCGATCGACCGGGTCACCGAGCGCTACCTCGGCAAGGCCAAGATCGGCACGACCGGCCGCGGGATCGGCCCGGCCTACCAGGACAAGGTGGCCCGGGTCGGCGTCCGCGCCGCGGACCTGCTCGACGAGAAGATCCTGCACCAGAAGGTGGAGGCGGCCCTCGAGCTGAAGAACCAGATCCTGGTCAAGGTCTACAACCGGCGCGCGCTGGACTTCCAGGAGGTCGTGGACACGGTCCTGGAGCAGTCGAAGGAGTTCGCCGACAGGATCGTCGACACCCGGCTGCTGCTGAACGAGGCCCTGGAGCGCGGCGAGACCATCCTGCTGGAGGGCTCGCAGGGCACCCTGCTCGACGTCGACCACGGCACCTACCCGTTCGTCACCTCGTCGAACCCGACGGCCGGTGGCGCCTCGGTGGGGTCGGGCATCGGGCCCAACAAGATCACTAGAGTGATCGGGATCCTGAAGGCCTACACCACCCGCGTGGGGTCGGGCCCGTTCCCGACCGAGCTGCAGGACGAGATGGGCGAGTGGCTGCGCAAGACCGGCGGCGAGGTCGGCGTCAACACCGGCCGGGCCCGGCGCTGCGGCTGGTTCGACGCGGTCATCGGCCGGTACGCCGTGCGGGTCAACGGGATCACCGACGTGTTCCTGACCAAGCTGGACGTGCTCTCCGGCCTGAAGAGCGTGCCGATCTGCGTCGGCTACGAGGTCGACGGCCACCGGGTCGACGAGATGCCGATGACCCAGACCGGGTTCCACCACGCCGTCCCGGTCTACGAGGAGCTGCCGGGCTGGTTCGAGGACCTCTCCGGGGCCCGGGCCTGGGAGGACCTGCCGGCGAACGCCCGCGCCTACGTCGAGCGGATCGAGGAGCTGACCGGCGCCCCGGTCTCCGCGATCGGCGTCGGCCCCGGCCGGGACCAGACCATCACCCGCTGACTCCCCTCCCCGCCCCCGCCCTCCCCCTCCCACTGGTCACTCATGGAGCTTCGGCCCGGCCACACGAGGCCGAAGCTCCATGAGTGGGTCCGGGGGACGGGTCAGGGAACGCTGCGCGTGGTCGGTTCGTCACGGACCGGGGTCAGGAGGGCGGCGGCCAGCGGCGTCACCGCGGCCAGGGCGAAGCCCACGCCGTAGCTGCTCGCCCCGATCAGGGCGCCCAGGGTGACCGGGACGGCCGACGCGAGCGCGTTCTGGCCGGTGTTCTGGATTCCGAGCGCCCGGCCGGACCAGGCCCGGCCGGCCAGCTCGGCGGTCGCGGTGAACCCGAGACCGTTGTCGGCGACGGTGACGACCGCGCCGACCGCCAGCATCGTCACCGCCAGCCACCCGGCCACCGCGTCGCCGAGCGCGAACACCAGCAGCACGACGGCGGCGGCCACCGCGATCAGGCGCATCGGCCGCAGCCGGGAGCCGGCCCGGTCCGACCACCAGCCGGCCCCGATCCGGCCGGCCGCGCCGACGACCTGCCCGGCGGCGACGAACGCCCCGGCCGCAGCCACGCCCCACCCCTGCTCGCGGACCAGGTACTCGGTGCCGAACGCGGCCACCGCGAACTGCGGCACCACCAGCAGGGCCGACGCGCCGTGCACCCGCCACAGCACCGGCGTCCGGTACGGGGAGCCGGGGTCCGGGCCGCCGGCGCCGGCCGGGCGTGGCGGGTCGGGCGCGAGGAGGAGCACCAGCACCGCGGCGACCAGGCAGGCGACGGCGGGCAGCAGCAACGCCCGCCACGGGCCCGCCGCCGCGGCGCCGAGGGTGGGCAGGGTGAGCCCGGCCAGCGCGACGCCGAGCGGCTGCGCGGTCTGCCGCACGCCCATCGCCGTACCGCGCTCGTGGGGGCCGAACCAGCCCATCACCATCCGGCCGCTGGCGGCGAACACCGAGGCCGCCCCGGCGCCGCCGAGCACCAGCAGGACCAGCGTCGCCGGCCCCGGGAACAACGCCGCCCCGGCGACCGCGGCGGCACAGACGGCCAGCCCGGCGGCGATCACCCCGCGCTCACCGGTGCGGTCGGCCACGGCGCCCCAGGCGATCAGGGTCAGCAACAGCCCCGCGGTCGGCGCGCCGACGTAGGTGCCGGCCCCGGCGAGGGACAGGCCGCCCGCGTCGCGCAGCAGCGGGACCAGGAACGGCATCCCGTAGACGAAGCTGCAGGCGGCGGTCTGGGCGAGCACGCCGGCGCCGAGCACCACCCAGCGGCGTGGACTCCGGGTGACGTCGACGTCGGCCATGCCGGCAACGCTAGGCGTGTTCCCAGCAGGTGACCATGCGCTTCCAGATGATGGGAACCGCTACGAGGCGCACTCCCCCGTGCCGACCGAGGACGCCGACTCGTCGGCCGCGGCGTTCAGCGCCGCGGCGGCCTGCTCCGCGGTCAGCACGAAACCGGTCTCGGTGTCGTCGAGGGCCGCACCGAAGACGACGCCGACCACGCGGCCGTCCGGGGTGATCATCGGCCCGCCGGAGTTCCCGGAACGGACCACGGCGCGCACGGTGTAGACGTCGCGCACGACGCTGCCCTGCTCGTAGATGTCCGGCCCGCGCAGCCGGATCCGCTCCCGGACCTTGCCCGGCGTGACGGTGTACGGGCCGTCCAGCGGGTAGCCGAGGATGATCACGTCGTCCCCGACGCCGGTCGGCTCCGGGCTGAACTGCAGCGGCTCCTCCTCCAGCGCCGGCACGTCCAGGACGGCCACGTCGACCTGCGGGTCGTAGTAGACGACCTCGGCGTCGAGCTGGCGGGTACGGCCGCGCGAGGTGGTGACCTCCACGCTCGTGCTCGACGTGCCGGCGACGACGTGGGCGTTGGTCATGACCCGCTGCGGCGCGACGACGAAGCCGGTCCCCTCCAGCGCACGGCGGCAGGCCGTGGCCCGGCCGCGCACCTTGAGCACCCGGTCGCGGACCTCGTTGACCACCGGGTTCTGCACCAGACCGGCGTCCGGCGGGCCGATCGCGGCGACCGGGGTGCGCGAGAACGGGCTCACGACGTCGGGGAACCCGGAGTCGTCCAGGATCTGGCGCAGCTCGGCCGGCAGCTGGCGGGCGGCGTCCGGCATCGCGCCGTCGACGGCGGCCAGCACCCGGGAGTCGCGCAGCCCGCTGGTGAGCGTCGCGAAGCTGGTGGACGACAGCGGCAGCGCGATCAGCCAGGCCGCGATCACCACGGCGACCGCCTGGACCCCGGCCCCGAGCGTGGAGTCGACCTTGAGCGTGCCCTCGCCGCGGATCCGGTCCCGGATGTGCCGGCCGAGGTAGACCCCGGTGGCCTCGCCGAGCGCGACGAGCAGCACCACCGCCCCGATCCCGAGCAGCACCTTCGCCTGCTGGGACTCCACCTGGGCGGCCAGCAGCGGCGCGAGCCGCAGCCCCAGGATGGCCCCGGTCAGCACCCCGAGGAAGGAGAGCAGAGCGACCGCCACCCCGTGCCGCCATCCGGACGCCGCCGCCAGCAGCGCCAGGAGGACGACGACCACGTCGACCCAGCTGATGCTCACCGGCCCACCTCGTCACGACGATCGACGGGGTCGGTCACGCGTTCTCCTCGCAGTTCGTCCGGGCACGGCTCCCCGTGCCCGGGCCGGGCGCTCGCCGCCCATGCCTCGTCGAGTCCCTCGACCCGTTCCTCGTCCCACGGACGTTCCCAGCCGGCCCGCCGGAGCAGGGCGGACAGCAGGCCCCCGGTGAATCCCCAGACCAGCAGCCCCGACGTGCGGAACGCGGGGCCGACGTACCCGCGCGGCCCGCGGACCGAGATCCGGTTCGCCGGGTCGGCCAGCTCGGCCACCGGGACCCGCAGCACCCTGGCCACCTCGGCCGGGTCCACGACGTCCACCGGAACGGGGCGGGCCCAGTGCGCGAGTACCGGGGTCACCAGCGCGCCGGTCGGCGGGACGAGGAGTTCGGGCAGCAGGCACAGCGGCACCACGCCCGCCGGGTCGAGCCCGGTCTCCTCGCGGGCCTCGCGCACCGCGGCGTCGACGGGCCCGGTGTCCCCGGGGTCCACCCGGCCGCCGGGGAAGGCCACCTGGCCGGCGTGCGACCGCAGGGTCGCGGCCCGTTCGGTGAGCAGCACGTCCGGGCCGCGGTCGCCGTCGGCGAACAGCATCAGGACGGCGGCCCGCCGCCCGTCGCCGCGGCCGGCCGCCGGATCGCGCCGGCTGCCGAACCAGGCCGCGTCGAGCCCGCGGACCCCCTCGACCAGCGGGACCAGCGAGGGCGGTGCGGCCCCCGGGTCCGGCTCCGGCACGGCGCGGCCGGTCACCGCAGGCGCTCCACCGCGGCCGCCACCTCGTCGGCGGTACGGAACGGGATCGGCGGATCGACCGTGGCCGGCGTGCCGTCGGCCCGGACGACGGAGGTGAACGGCAGCACCGGCGGCGCGTCGAGGGCCGCCCGCAGCTCGCCGCGCGGGTCGGTCACGGCCGGCAGCCGGATCCCCAGCCGCTGCACCAGGCGCAGCGCCGCGACCGGGTCGTCCTGGACGTCGACGGTCAGTACCGGGACCGAGCCGGGGCGCGCGGCGTACTCGGCGAGCGCCGGGAGCTCCTCGCGGCACGGCACGCACCAGGAGGCCCAGAAGTTGACCAGCACCGGACGCCCGGCGACCGCGGCGCCGACGTCGATCGACCCGTCCGCGCCCAGGCACGGGACGGTGATCCCGGCCAGCGGCCCGGCCGCGGGCGCGCCGGTCGGGGCCGGGCAGGGCTGCAGGCGGGCCCCGGAGCGGGCGACGGCGAGCGCGGCGGGATCGGCGGTGGCCGGGTCGGACTCCTGCCGGGCCGCGGCGGGCGGCGCGCCCTGGGCCGAGGGGCCGGAGGGTGCGGGCCAGAGCGCCCACACCGCGACGGCGACGAGCACGACGACGACCACGGTCGAGACGATCTCGGACCGGGTGGCGCCGCTCCGGCTCACCGGCCGCCCTCGTCGATTCCGGCCAGCGCCAGGAGGTGGTCCCGCTCCGGGCCCTTGACCAGGGCCGCAGCCTCGGCGGGCTCGGTCGGACCGAGCCCGAAGGACGGGCAGTCCGCCGCCAGGAGGCAGACCCCGCAGGCCGGCTTGCGGGAGTGGCAGACGCGCCGGCCGTGGAAGATCACGTGGTGGGAGATGATCGTCTGGTCCCGGCGCGGGACGAGCGCGGCCACGGCGTGCTCGACCTTCACCGGGTCCTCCTCGGTGGTCCAGCCCCACCGGCGGACCAGGCGCCCGAAGTGGGTGTCGACCGTGATGCCGGGGACGTCGAACGCGTTGCCCAGGATGACGTTCGCGGTCTTCCGCCCGATGCCGGGCAGACGCACCAGGTCCTCGAGGTTCGCGGGCAGCTCGCCACCGTGCCGCTCGACGACCGCGGCCCCCAGACCCGCCAGCGAGTTCGCCTTGTTGCGGTAGAAGCCGGTGGACCGGATCAGCTCCTCCAGCTCGGTCCGCTCGGCGGCCGCGTAGTCCGCCGCCGTGGGGTACCGGGCGAAGAGCGCCGGGGTGACCTGGTTGACCCGCTCGTCGGTGCACTGGGCGGACAGGATGGTGGCCACCGCGAGGTCCAGCGGCGTGGTGAAGTCCAGTTCGCAGTGCGCGTGCGGGTAACACTCGGCCAGCGCGCGCAGGATCCGGTTGACCCGCCGCGATCGCCCGATCGGGTTCTCCCCGGCGGTGATCCGCGCGGCGAGACCGGCCGCGGCGCGCCGGGTGGGCCGCCGGACGGAAGTGCTCACGTCACCGAGCGTACGGGTGGCCCCCGACAGCCGTGTCACCGTGTGGCGCGCCCCGGCCACCCCTCGCGTACTCATGGAGCTTCGGCCCGGCCACACGAGGCCGAAGCTCCATGAGTGCACCGGTGGCGGGGGCGCTGCGGCCGGATCGGGGCTGCGTCGAGCGGCCGTCCGGCGGCGCCGAACGCCGCCGGACGGAGCAGACGATCACGAAACGATCACGAAACACCCGGATCGGTTACCCCCGGAGGGTGCGGGTGCGAACCCGTAGGAGAGGATCGGAGGTGCCATGACTGCCTGGTTGAGCGTCCTCGTTCCGCTTCTCGTGATGTTCTTCGCGCTCGGCATGGAGCGTGTGGAGTCCCGCCTGCGGGAGTCCACGGTGCGCCAGGACGAGCTCGACGAGATGCTCGAGCAGCCCCGACCGGACGAGGTGCGTGCCCTGTTCCGCTCCGGCAGCAGCCGGGCACTGGAGCTGTTCCGGTTGCGGAACCGGCGGCGCAGGACCACCCGGCGTAGTCAGGTTCCGTCGGCCTGACCCGGTTGACGCGATCGAATCGGGGCTCCACGAGAGCGTCCGAAGAACGAAACAGGCCCGATCGGACGAGCGCCGATCGGGCCAGTGGTGCGCACGTGTGTGGCGAAGGCCTCTACACTGGCGCGCCGACGACCCGCCGTGACGATCACGGCCGGTGAACGAGGAGTTGCAGTGGACGAGGTTCTGATCCGGGCCGGGATCTTCCAGGGTGTGGAGCCCCAGGCCGCCGAGGCGCTGGCCGAGGCGCTGGAGACGGTCGAGTTCTCCCGTGGGCAGGTCATCTTCTCCGAGGGCGAGCCCGGTGACCGCCTCTACATCGTGGCCGGTGGCAAGGTAAAGCTGGGCCGCAAGTCGCCGGACGGCCGGGAGAACCTGCTGATGGTGGCCGGCCCCTCCGACATGTTCGGTGAGCTGTCCATCTTCGACCCGGGCCCGCGCACGTCGTCGGCCACCGCGGTGACCGAGGTGCGCACCTACACGATGGACCGCAGCGCGCTGCGGGAGTGGATCGGCAAGCGCCCGGAGATCGCCGAGCAGTTGCTGCGGGTGCTGGCCCGCCGGCTGCGCCGCACCAACAACATGCTCGCGGACCTGATCTTCACCGACGTCCCCGGCCGGGTCGCGAAGTCGCTGCTCCAGCTGGCCCGCCAGTTCGGGTCCCAGGAGTCGGGTCTGCTGCGGGTCACGCACGATCTGACCCAGGAGGAGATCGCCCAGCTCGTCGGCGCCTCGCGGGAGACCGTGAACAAGGCGCTCGCCGACTTCGCGCACCGCGGCTGGCTGCGGCTCGAGGGCAAGAGCGTGCTGATCCTGGAGCCGGAGCGGCTGGCCCGCCGGGCCCGCTGACCGCGTCCCGCTCCTCGGGAATCCGGGTCGTACTGCCGTACCAGACCGTGTGACCCTGGGGCGTGGCCGCTTCCCTCTCCGACTACCGGGCCGCGCTGGGCACCCCCGGCGCGGCGGCTCCGGTCCTCGCCTCGGCGATCGGGCGGTTCCCGATCGCGATGCACAGCCTCGCGACCCTGCTCTACGTCCGCGAGGCGGAGGGTTCCTACGCACTGGCCGGTGCGGTCTCGGCGGCGCTGCTGGTCGGGACGGCGGCCGGCACGGTCTTGCAGGGCCGGATGCTGGACCGGCTCGGCCCGACCCGTCCGATGCTGGTGCTGGCCGCGGTCTACGCGGTCGCCGTCGCCGGGCTCATCGGGTGTGTCGAGGCCGCCGTACCGCCGGTGCTGACGGCCGGGGTCGCGGTGCTCACCGGCCTCGCCACGCCGGCCATCGAGGGCTCCTCGCGGGCCCTGTGGTCCGACCTGGTCCCGGCCGGTCCCCGCCGGGAGGCCGCGTACACCTACGAGGCGATCAGCCTCGAGACGTTCTTCATCCTGGGGCCCGCACTGGCTGCCGTGCTGGTCGTCGCCACGCCGTGGCCGGGGACGGCACTGGTCGTCGCGGCGTCGGCCGAGCTGCTGGGCACGACGTGGTTCGTCCTGACCCGGGCGGCGCGCCGGCGCTCGGCCCGGATCCGCGCCGAGCGCGCCGCCGGTGTGCCGACCGGCGAGTCCGGGCTCCTCGGGGTGTTCCGCCGCCTGGGGCTGCGCACCGTCGCCCTCGCCGCGTTCGGGTTCGGCCTGGTGGCCGGCACCGCCGAGGTCGGGGTGTTCGCGGCGGCGGAGTTCGCCGGTGCCCCGGCGGCCGGCGGGATCCTGCTGTCGCTGTGGTCGGTGATGTCGGTCGCCGCCGGCGTCGTGTACGGGCTCCGGCCGTGGCCGCGCCCGCTGCACCTGCGGCTGCCGGTGCTGCTCGGCGGGTTCGGCCTGCTGGTCGCCGCCACCGGTCTGGTCGCCCCGCTCGGGTCGCTGCTGCTGCTCGGCGTGGTGATGATGGCGGCCGGCGCGTTCATCACCCCGCAGGTGACCGCGCACTCGCTGGGGGTGGAGTTGACCGCCCCGCCGGAGGCGGCCACCGAGGCGTTCAACTGGACGGTCATGGCGGCCATCGTCGGGGTCTCGGCGGGCCAGGCGGTGTCCGGTAGCGTGATCGAGCTCGTCGGCCCGGCCGGATTCGCCGCGGGCGGGTTCCTCGGCGTGCTGGTCGCCGTCCTGCTGTGGCTGCGCCGGGGCACGGTCGCGGCGGTCGCTCCGCCGGTCGCGAGCCTCGCCTGACCGGTGCCGGTCAGGCCCGCAGGTACTCGAGCTGGGCGGTGACCGACTGCTCGGCCGCGTCCCACAACGAGGTGTCGACGTCGGCGTACACGACCTCGACGACGTCGCGCGCGGTCGCCTCCGGGCCGAGTTGTTCCAGCGCCGCCCGGACCTGGTCCAGCCGCTGCTCGCGGTGGGCGAGATAGGCGTTGGCGACCTGCACGGCGTCCGGCAGCTCCGGCCCGTGCCCGGGGAGCACCGGGACACCCGCCGGGAGCTCCGCGATCCGGCGCAGCGACTCCAGGTAGGGCCCGAGCGCACCGTCCGGACGGGCGATGACGGTCGTCCCGCGGCCCAGGACGGTGTCCCCGGACAGCAGCGCCGGCCCACCGGATCCGGGCCCGTCGAGCAGCAACGAGACCGAGTCCGCGGTGTGCCCCGGCGTGGCCAGGACGGTCAGCTCGACCCCCGCGCCGGCGATCACCACGCCGTCGGTCAGCGGTTCGGTGCCCGCGGCCAGGTCCGGGTCCGCGGCGTACACCGGGGCGCCGGTGAGCTCGACGAACCGCCGGGCGCCGCCGGAGTGGTCGTGGTGGCGGTGGGTGAGGACGACCGCGGCCACCGGCGCGCCGTCGGCCAGCCGCTCCAGGTGCGTGCCGTCGTCCTCACCGGGGTCGACGACGATGCGTTCCCCGGAGTCCGGCACCCCGACGACCCAGGTGTTCGTGCCGTCCAGCGTCATCGGGCCGGGGTTGTCCTGCAGCAGCACCGCCGCCAGCGGGTGCACGGCGCGCAGGCTGCCGTAGAGCGGGTGGCTCACGTCGGGGTCTCCTCGTATCGCCAGTCCGGGTCGCCGGGGAGGGTGATCGTCACGACCTTGCCCTCCCGCCGCACCTCGGGGGTGATCGGTTCGATGTCGCGCTCCCCGGCCGCCGCGACGACGGCACCGACACCGTCGTAGCGGGCCAGGCCCTGCAGGGTGTGCAGGGTGGGCGGCATGAGGGCCACGGCGCCGTCGCGGTACCCGGCGAGCGCGTCGGCCGGGGTCCACCAGCGGGCCTCGACGGCCTCGGTGGTGGCGTCGTCGGCGTGCTGGCCGTCGGGCAGGCGGGCGAGCAGGAAGGCGGTGTCGTAGCGGCGCGGGTTGCGTGGCGGGGTGATCCAGCGGGCCCACGGCTGCAGCAGGTCGGCACGCAGTTCGAGATCGTGCTCGGCGAGCAGGCCGGGCAGCGTCGCACGCCGTCCGGTGAGGTCGTCGCGCCAGCGTCCGGAGTCGGTGATCGGGCCCGGTTCGGTGCCGGGCGCGGCGGCCAGCAGCACCCCGCACTCCTCGAACGTCTCCCGCACCGCGGCCGTGACCAGCGCGGCCGCCGCGTCCGCCGGGACACCGAGTGCCGCGCCGAAACGCTCGGGGGCGGGCCCGCGCCAGCGCGACGGGTCCGGGACGTCGTCGGCCGCGACGCCACCGCCCGGGAAGACGGTCATGCCGCCCGCGAACGCCATCCCGGTGACCCGGCGCTGCAGGAAGACCTCCAGGCCCGTGCCCGGGGCGTCCCGGACGAGCACGACCGTCGCGGCGGGTCTCGGCTCGACCGGGGGTTCCGGAGCTGCGGTGCTCATGGCCGCCGACCCTAGAACACGACGGCCCGGGACAGACGGTGACAATGCCCGCATGCGCATCGGACTCGTCGGCGCGGGCCCCTGGGCGCGCACCGTGCACGCACCCGCGATCGCGGGCCATCCGCGCTGGTCGGCGGCCGGGGTGTGGGCCCGCCGCCCGGAGGCCGCGGCGCCCGGTGCACCCGTCGTTCGATGCTCTCCTGACGGCCAGTGACGCGGTGGCGTTCGCCGTGCCGCCGCGGGTGCAGGGCGAGCTGGTTCCGGTGGCGGCCGCGGCGGGCCGCCATCTCGTGCTGGAGAAGCCGCTGGCCGCGGACCTGGCGGCCGCCGAGCGCGCCGCCGCCGCGATCGAGGAGGCCGGGGTGTGCTCGGCGACCGTGCTGACGCTGCGGTTCGACCCCACGATCCGTGCCTGGCTCCGGGCGGTGCCGGAGGGCCCGCACGGCCCGGGGACGGTCGGGACGGCCCGCTGGCTGTCCGGTGCCCTGCTGGGCGGCCCGTTCGCGACGTCCGGCTGGCGGGCCGAGCACGGTGCCCTGCTGGACATCGGTCCGCACGTGATCGACCTGCTGGACGCCGCGCTCGGGCCGGTCACCGGTGTCGAGCAGGCCCGCCGCGACGAGCCGGACCTGTGGCGGGTCGGGTTGCTGCACTCCGGCGGGGCCCGCAGCTCGCTGGTGCTGTCGCTGCGGACCCCGGTCGACCCGACCGACTTCGAGCTGGCGATCACCGGCGGGCTCGGCCCGGACGGGCGCGGCCGGACGGTGCTCGACAGCCGTCCCGCCGACGCCGTCGCCTGCTACTCCCGGCTCCTCGACGACCTGGCGGACGCGATCGGCACCGGGAACACCCGGCTCCCCGTGGGCGCGGCCCGGGCGCTGCACCTGCAACGCATCGTCGAGGAGATCACCCGCGCCGCCGGCTGATCAGTTCTGGTCGGGGCGGGTCGTCCCGTTGCGCGGGGTGGGCTCGCCGCCGTTCTCCCGGACCGCCAGCTCCTCGTGCAGGCGCTGCAGCAGGTCCTGCTCGGCCGGGGTCAGCCGGTCGGCGAGCGCTCCGTCGGACGGGGCCCCGTCCGACGGCGGGCCGGGCTGCGGCGCCGGACGGCCGGTGCCCGCGGGGTGGCCGTCCGGAGCCGCCTCCGGGATCGTGCCGTTCGTCGCCGAGCCGTTGACCGGGGCGTCCGCGGTCCCCGGCTCCTCCGGCCCGGTGACCTGGCCCTCCTCGGTGACGAGCAGGTGCCGCGGCCGTCGCGGCACCTCCACCACGGACGACGGCGGGACGTCCGGCGCGGCCACGATCGGGACCCCGGGGGCGGGGGTCGGGGCGTCGATCTCGGCTCCGGCCGTCGACGGCCGGGCGACGGGCTCCGGTGCCGGGCCCGCCGTCTCCCCGATCCACGCTCCGGAGGCCCAGTCGTCCAGCCAGGCCTGCTCGTCGGCGGCGGGGACCGCGGGCGGTCCGGCGGTCGGCCGTCCCGGTGGCGCCGGGTCGTTCTCCGCCACGTCCGGAGCGGGGTGGCCGATCTCCTCGGTCGCACCGGGTCCCCGGGGCTGCGGGGACTCGCCGTCGGACTCGAACCAGTCGCCCGCCGTGGACTCGCGCAGCGCCCGGATCGGCGGGGAGGGGCGGGGTGCCGGATGCAGCGGTTCCCCGGCGTCGGCCGGGTCCGGGTGCAGGCGGTGGGACGCCGGTGGCTCCGGCGGGGCGGCGTCGAAGGTGCCCGCTCCCGGGGCGGGACCGGCTCCGGTGCTGGACGGGAGGTCGCCGGTGGGCGGGGCACCGGGCGGCAGGGCGCCGGTCGCGGCCGGGCGGTACGGCTGCTCCCCCGGGTCCGGGCGTCCGGCCGACGGGTCCGGGCGCGCCGTGGGATCCGGCCGTGCTGCCGGGTCCGGTCGCTCCGGTGCGGCGCTCGGACCCGGTCGCCCGTTGCGGGGCCTCGGCGCGGGGCCCGGTGCTCCGGAGTCCCGACCGGCGCCGGCGAGCCGCCGAGCGCGCCGCTCGGGGCGCTCGATCGGGACCGTCGGGTCGATCGCTCCGAGCGGTGCGGCGACGGACGAGATGCTGGGTGACGCCTGCTCGTGGTCCTCGCCCTCCGGGAGCGGCCCGTGCTGCGCGGGGACGGTCCCGGCCGGTGTCGCCGGGACGGCCGGTCCGGCGGCCCCGGGCCGTTCCTCCGGGCGCGGCGCCGGTGCGTCGATCGGTACGGCCGGTTCCGGGCCGGTGGGCCCGACCGCGGTCGGCGGGTCGGTGACCTCGGACGATGCGGCCGCGACGATCGGCTCGGCCGGGTCCGCCGCCGGCCGTGGGGCGGGCCGGGGCGCGACCGGGCTCGACGGGGCAGCCGGGACGACGGGCTCCGGATCGGCCGGTGCCGCGGACGGGCCCGCCGGGGGCGGTTCCGCGGTCGGCTCGGCGAGGGTGGCGGGGGTGTCCGGTACCTCGGCGGGTGGAGCGAACACGGGTGCCGCCCGGCTCTGCACCGCCGGTGTCACGACCGGTTCCGGCGCGGATGCCGGCTGGACCGGCTGGACCGGCGGCGCGGGGGTCTCGGCGGGGGTGAGCGCGTCCGGGAGTGGCGGGTCGATCGGTTCGGGTGCGGTCCCGGGAGCGGGCGGCCCGGCCGGGAGCCGCACCGCCGCCGCACGGGCCGCACGGTGGTAGGGCGTGTCCGGATCGCCGTCCCCACCGACCTCGACCGAGGCGACCAGCCCGGCCCGGGCGAGCGCGGACTGCGCCTGCAGCGTCAGCACCTCGGCCGACCCGTCACCACCGGTACGGGCGAGCAGCACCGGGTGCGGCAGCGGGCCGGGTGCGGAACCGGCGGGCGTGACCCGGTGGGCGAGCAGCCAGCCGTCGTCCGGGGCCGGGAGGCCGGCCAGGGCCCCGGCGATGCCGTCGGCGTCCCCGCTCCCGGTGAAGCGGTGCGGGCACGCGTCCTCCGGCGTGCCGGCCGGCAGGAGCCGGTCCGGGTCCGGCTGCAGCCGGCGTGCGGTGGCCTCCGTGACCAGCGCCCGGCGCACCGCGACGGGCAGCACCACCCGGCCGGCGACCAGCTCGGCGACCAGCAGCTCCAGCGCGTACCCCTCCTCGCCGACGGCGACGAGCTCCCGGCCCGAGCCGAGCAGGTCGTCGTCCACCCGGCCGGCCAGCTCGAGCAGGAGCCGGTACGTGGGGTCGGACATGGGGCCTCCTTCGTGGGCTCAGCTGCCGGTGGGTACCGGCGGCCGGCTCCACAGCGGGGCGGCGCTCTCGTACGCCGCCTCGTGGTACGGACCCGGCGCCCGGTCGCCGGTCCAGATCTCCACCCGGGGGACGTGCTCGCCGTGCACCCGCAGCAGCCGCTGCAGGGCCGCGGTGAGCAGGTGCGGGCGGTCGTGGGCACGGACCAGGAGGACCCGGGCCCCGTCGTCACGGACGGCGACCCGCAGCTCGTCCGCCTCGTCCCGGACGACCGACGTGGCCGACCACGCGGCCAGGTCCGGCTCCCCCGGTCCGAACGACGGCGGCGCCGGTACCTCGCACGACGGCACCGCCCCGACCAGCCGCCGGGACGCGGAGCCGGCCGGGACGACCTCGGCGAGCAGCGCGCGCTCCTCGTCGGTCACACCGGTCCGGTGCCGCAGCAGGGCCCGCGGGAGGAGTGCGCCGACGGACTCGTCGGCGCCTCCGGCCACCCAGTCGCGCAGCCGCCAGAGCAGCTCGTCGGGCAGCCGCCCGGCGAGCCGCAGGAGCAGGTCGTGCGCGGCGGGGGTTCCGGTCTGAGATCCCATGGGTCGTCCGCTAGCCGACCTCGACGACCAGCTCGACCTCGACCGGCACGTCGAGCGGCAGGACCGCGACGCCGACGGCCGAGCGCGCGTGCGCCCCCGCCTCGCCGAAGACCTCGCCGAGCAGGTCCGACGCGCCGTTGACGACGCCGGGCTGCCCGCTGAACGACGGGTCGGACGCGACGAACCCGACGACCTTCACGACGCCGGTCACGGCGTCCAGGCCGACCAGGCCGTCGACGGCGGCGAGCGCGTTCAGTGTGCAGATCCGGGCCAGGTCGTAGGCCTGCTCGGCCGACACGGCCGCGCCGACCTTGCCGGTCGCGGCCACGGCACCGTCCACGAACGGGACCTGGCCCGCGGTGAACACCAGGTTCCCGCTGCGCCGGGCCGGGATGTAGGCGCCGGCGGGCGCGGCGACCGCGGGCAGGGTCAGGCCCAGCTCGCGCAGGCGGGCCAGCGCGCTCACTGCTGCACCGGCCGCTTGAAGAACGCGACGAGCTGCTCGGCGTTGGCGCCGGCGGTGACCGTGACCAGTTCCCAGCCGTCCTGGCCGAAGTTGTCCAGGATCGCCTTGGTGTTGTGGATCAGCAGCGGGGCGGTCAGGTATTCCCACTTCAGGGCCGGGGAGCTCATGGCCGGACTCTAACCCGGCGAACCGGTCGCCGGGCTGCCCCGGACGGCGGATGGACATCCCGCTGCGACGGACGTCCGTGTGGGGCGCGCCTCGCCGACGGGCCGCGCCGGGGTCCACTCCGTACGCTTGACCGCGTGCCGACGACCGTCCACCCCGAACCGGCGGCCGGGCCCGCGACCTGGCCCGGCGCACTCGCCCACGCGCGGCTGCACGTCGTCTCCGGGAAGGGCGGCACCGGCAAGACGACGGTGGCGGCCGCGCTGGCACTGGCCCTGGCCACCGGCGGGAAGCGGGTGCTGCTCGTCGAGGTCGAGGGCCGGCAGGGCGTCGCGCAGGTGTTCGACACCGCGCCGCTGCCCTACGCCGAGCGACGGATCGCGGTCGCGGCCGGTGGCGGCGAGGTCCGCGCGCTGGCCGTCGACACCGAGGCCGCGCTGCTGGAGTACTTCGAGATGTTCTACCGGCTCGGCATGGCCGGCCGGACGCTGCGCCGGATGGGCGCGATCGAGTTCGCGACGACGCTGGCGCCGGGCCTGCGCGACGTGCTGCTCACCGGCAAGGCCAAGGAGTGCGTGACGCGGACCGAGACCGACGGGCGGCCCGCGTACGACGCCGTCGTCCTCGACGCGCCCCCGACCGGGCGGCTGGTCGGCTTCCTCGACGTCACCAAGGCGATGGCGGACCTGGCGAAGGTCGGGCCGATCCACGGCCAGGCCAAGGGCGTCGAGGCCCTGATCCACTCACCGCTGACCGCGGTGCACCTGGTCACGCTGCTGTCCGACCTCCCGGTCACCGAGACCCTGGACGCCGTCGCCGAGCTGGGCCGGGCCGACATCGCGGTGGGGACGCTGGTGGTCAACCGGATGCGCGAGCAGTGGCTCCCGGACCGCTCGGTGACCGCGGCCGCGGACGGCCGGGTGGACGCCGGCCGGATCGCGAACGGGCTGCAGAGCGCCGGTATCGAGCTGGCCCCGGACGAGATCGACGGGCTGGTCGCGGAGACCGTCGAACACGCCGTCGGTGTCGCCGCCGAGACCGCCGCGCTGCGCCGGCTCGACACCGAGCCCGACCCGCCGCTGCCCCGGCTGACGCTGCCCGCCGTGCTCGGCGGCGTCGACCTGGGCGCGCTCTACGAGCTCGCGGAGTCGATGATCGGCCAGGGCGTGTACCTGGAGCCCCGGCGATGAGCGGGCTGGACGTCGACGCGCTGATCGACGACCCGGAGACCCGGGTGATCGTCTGCTGCGGCTCCGGCGGTGTCGGCAAGACGACGACCTCGGCCGCGCTGGCCCTGCGCGCGGCCGAGCGGGGCCGCCAGGTCGTCGTGCTGACGATCGACCCGGCCCGTCGGCTGGCCCAGGCCCTGGGGCTCGACGAGCTCTCCAACGACCCGGCCCCGGTGCCCACCCCGACCGGTGACCTCGCGGCGATGATGCTCGACATGCGCCGCACCTTCGACGAGATGGTGCAGGGCCACGCGCCGCCGGAGAAGGCCCGGCGGATCATCGAGAACCCGTTCTACCAGGTCATCTCCTCGTCGTTCTCCGGGACGCAGGAGTACATGGCGATGGAGAAGCTGGGGCAGCTCGTCGCCGCCGGGACGTGGGACCTCGTGGTCGTCGACACCCCGCCGTCGCGGTCGGCGCTGGACTTCCTCGACGCACCGCAGCGCATGTCCCGGTTCCTGGACGGCCGGATGATCAAGCTGCTGGCCGCGCCCGCGAAGGCCGGTGGCCGGGGCCTGCGCCGGATCGTCGAGGCGGGGTTCGGGCTGTTCGCCAAGGCCGTCGGGACGATCATCGGCGGGCAGATGCTGCAGGACGCGTCGGCGTTCGTGCAGGCCTTCGACACGCTGTTCGGCGGGTTCGCCGAGCGGGCCGAGCGGACCTACGCCCTGCTGCGTTCACCGGGCACCGCGTTCCTCGTGGTCGCCGCGCCGGAGCCGGACGCGCTGCGCGAGGCCGCCTACTTCACCGACCGGCTCTCCACCGAGGACATGCCGCTCGCCGGCCTGGTGCTCAACCGGACGCACCCCGTCCTCGCACCGGTGTCCGCGGCCCGGGCCCGCGCCGCGGCCGAGCAGGTCGGCGGACCCGGATCGCAGATCGCGGCCGCGGTGCTCCGCCTGCACGCCGACCGCGTGGAGCTGCACGAACGCGAGGAGCACCTGCTGACCCGCTTCTCCGCGGCGCACCCGTCGGTGCCGGTGGTCCGGGTGCCCGCGGTCGCCGGGGACATCGCCGACCTGGACGGCCTGCGCACGATCGGCGACCTGCTGGCGAGCCCGGCCCCGGCCGAGGGACGAGCCACGGGCTGAGGAACCCTCGTGGCCTCCTCGCACCACGGACCGCAGCCCCTCCGCGCGGACACGCGGCGAGGGGCTCCCGATTCGCTCACCGGGTGAGCGAGTCTCCGGGACCGGGCCGCCGACCGGACAGGGCGGGAGGGGCCGTCCGGTCAGCCCCGCTGCTCGGCGGGCACGGAGGCGGGGGTCCTCGGGTCCGCGGTCTCCGGCATCTCGAAGAACATCATCGGGTTCCGGGTGGTCCCGCGGGCCCCGGTGATGCCCAGCTCGGCGCGCACCGCGTCCAGGGTGCGGCGGTTGCGGCCGCCCGGGCGGAACCACGGGGTCCCGCGCTGCCGCAGCCAGCGCACGACCTCCGCACCCTCGGTGAACGGCCGCGCCCACGGCAGGTGGAACACGTCGTGCACGCTGGCCGGGGTGCCCGGCGCGATCCGGGGGAACAGGTGCTCCAGGTACCACCGGGCGAACCGGCGGCCGTGGTCGGCGTCGACGAACAGGTAGCCGGTGTCGTCCGGGACCTCGGCGACGGTGTCCCGCAGGTCGCCGTGGTGGAACGTCCAGCGATCGTCGGCGAGCGCGGCCGGCACGGTGTCCCGGACGTGGTCGACGAGGTCGAACGAGTGCAGGTGCCCGTGGCCGTTGTCGCGCAGCGCGGACAGGATCCAGGTGGTCGACCAGCCCCAGAAGGTGCCGATCTCCACCACGTGCGACGGCCGGTGGTGGCGCAGGAGCAGGTAGGTCACCTCGGCCTCGACGTCGTCGAGCTGGGGGGTGACCGACGGTGCGTCCAGCAGGAACGCGCGCCGCTGGGCGATCACGACCCGCAGGTCGTCGGCGTGCGCGCGGTACAGGTCGGCGAGGAGGTCGAGCCGCTCGGTGGTCTGCACCGGGCAGACGCTAGCGAGCGGCCGATCACGCCCCGCGGGTGCGTCCGGCGTAGTGGTCGTTGCGCGCCTGGCCCAGCAGGTTCGACCAGTCGCTGACCTCGGGCCGCCGGCGGAGCACGGCCCGCCGCTCGCGCTCGGTCATGCCGCCCCACACCCCGAACTCGATCTGCTGGTCCAGGGCGTGCGCCAGGCACTCGGTGCGGACCGGGCAGGCGAAGCAGAACTCACGGGCCTCGCGCTGGTCGGCGCCGGTGACGAACAGCTCCTCGGCGGTGCCGGCCCGGCAGCGCGCGGCGGCCCGCCAGTTCCAGACCGGACCCGACGACCGCAGACCGGCCGGCCGCAACCGCGGCCGGCCGGGGCGGCGGGAGTCGATCGAGGTGACGTTCTGCTGCTCGGACATGACTGCCTTCCGTCCCGGGGCGGACCGACCTCCGGTCCGCAATGCGATGGGGTAATTCTGGCGAGCGGAGGGCGCCGGCGGCAGCGCGCAAAACTACGCAACCCGGGGAACGCGGCCTGACGTGTTTCTGACCTCGCGGGCCGTACTCTCGATCCCGTGAGGTTCCCCCGCCGCCTGCTCCGCCCGCTCGGTGTGCTCGCGGGCCTGTGCGTCCTGCTCGGCGTCGTCACGGCGGGAATGGCGTTCCCGCTGGCGGGCGGGGTCGGTATCCTGTCGAACCAGGCGGGGGACAGCGTCACGTCCAGCTCGGTCGACCTGGTCAACAACCCGGCCCCGCGGACGACGACGGTGACCGACTCCGAGGACCGCCCGATCGCCTACCTGTTCGACCAGAACCGGACCGAGGTGGGCGACGACCAGATCGCCCCCGCGATGAAGGCGGCGACGCTCGCGATCGAGGACCGCCGGTTCTACGACCACGACGGCGTGGACTGGCAGGGCACGCTGCGCGCGCTCGTGGCGAACTCGGCCTCCGGCGACGTCGTGCAGGGCGCGTCGACGCTGACCCAGCAGTACGTCAAGAACTACATGCTCTACGTCGACGCGCAGACCGAGGCCGAACGGCTGAAGGCGACCGAGCAGACGGCGGCCCGGAAGCTGAAGGAGGCCCGGGTGGCGCTGCAGCTGGAGCGCCAGCTGTCCAAGGACCAGATCCTCAACCGCTACCTCAACATCGTCTTCTACGGCAACGGCTCGTTCGGGATCGCGGCAGCCGCCAGGACGTACTTCAACACCACGCCGGACAAGCTGACCGTCCCGCAGGCCGCGATGCTGGCCGGGATGGTCCAGTCGACGTCCCGGTTCGACCCGGTGCAGAACCCGGACGACGCCCTGCAGCGGCGCAACGTCGTGATCGACCAGATGCGCCAGCAGGGCATGATCGACGACGCGCAGGCCCGGCAGGCCACGGCGGCGCCGCTCGGGGTGGCGGACCCGCTGGTCCGGGTGCCGAACGGCTGCCTCGGGGCCGGTGACCGCGGCTTCTTCTGCAAGTACGTCGTCCAGTACCTCACCGAGGCCGGCTTCTCCGAGGAGCAGATCAACCGGGGCGGCTACACGATCAAGACCAGCCTGGACCCGCGGGCGATGAACGAGGTCAAGCGGTCGCTGGACGCCGAGGTCCCGCCGGACACCCCGAACGTCGCGAACGTGATGTCGCTGGTGCAGCCGGGCAAGGACAAGCACCGCGTGCTCGCGATGGGATCGAGCCGCACCTTCGGCCTGGACGCCGACGCCGAGGAGACCAGCTACGGGCTGCCGTACCAGCCGGTCAACCTGGGCGCCGGTTCGACGTACAAGATCTTCACGGCGGCGACCGCCCTGGAGAAGGGCCTCGGCATCAACTACTCGATGCAGGTCCCGCCGTCCGGGTACGCGTCCCCGATCTACGTCGACGGCAGCGGGCGCCCGATCCCGGTCGGCAACGCCAGCGAGGGCCTGCCGCCGCGGATGAGCATGACCGATGCGCTGGCCCAGTCGCCGAACACCGCGTTCATCAAGCTGGAGGAGTTCACCGGGGTCCCGGACGTCGTCGACATGGCGGTCCGGCTCGGGATGAAGTCGCTGGCCACGACGCCGTTCGTAGACCCGGGCAGCGGGGAGCGGACCGACCGCTCGATCGCCGAGGTGATCAAGGAGCAGAAGCTCGCGTCGTTCACCCTCGGCGTGACGCCGACGTCGGTGATGGAGCTCGCGAACGTCGGGGCGACGCTGTTCTCCGGCGGTACCTGGTGCCCGCCGTCGCCGATCGACTCGATCACCGATGCGAACGGCAAGGACGTCCCGATCACCGAGGAGCCGTGCCAGCAGGCGGTGGACCCGGCGCTGGCGAACACCCTGGTCACCGGCATGAGCAAGGACGACATCTCCGGCACGTCCGCGGCCGCGGCCCGGGCGGCGGGCTGGAACCGGCCGATGGCGGGCAAGACCGGGACGACCCAGCAGCACAAGTCGGCGGCGTTCGTCGGCGGGGTGCCGGAGATGTCCGGCGCGGTGATCACCTTCGACAACTCGAACTCGCCGCGACCGCTGTGCGACGGCGGCGGTGCCCCGTTCGCCTGCGGGAACGGCAACATCTTCGGCGGCAAGACCCCGGCCAGGACCTGGTACGGCGCCGTGGGGCCGCTGCTGGCGGGCACCCCGCCGACGCCGCTGCCCCCGACCGACCCGCGCTTCCTCGACGGTGGCGCCGAGTCCCGGATCCCGGACGTCGTCGGCCGCCCGCTGCGCGACGCGCGCGGCGAGCTGGAGGGCCAGGGCTGGCAGGTCACCACGCGCACGGTGGACAACCGGGCCGCGGAGGGCACCGTCGTCGGGCAGGAGCCGCGGGGTGCCGCGCTGCCGGGCGAGCAGGTGACGCTGCAGGTGAGCAGCGGCAGCGTGCCCGCGCCGCCCCCGCCGCCCGGCGCCGGCCCGCCGCCGGGCGGTCCGCCGCCTCCCGGTGGCCCGCCGCCGGGTGAGGGCGACGGCGGTGGTGACGGCGACGGCGGGGACGACGGCGGCGGACCTCCGCCCGGCGACGGCTGAGCCGTTCCGCTCCGGTCGGTGACCGTCGCCCGCACCGGGTCACCCGGCCGGGGACGACCCGCCCGCGAGGGGTGTCGAAAGGACGCGTCATCGCTGGTCCGGGCCTAGCATGCGGACATGGCCGTGCGGTGGAGGAGCAGGCGTACCGCGCCCGGCCCCACCGACGACGAGCGCTGGGGCGTGGCGCGGCTGGTCGCGCAGCGGGAGGCGGAGCGCCGCGCGGGCCGGGTGCCGCACGCCCCCGTCGAACGCACCGAGACTGACGGGCCCAGGAACTCCGCCGGGCCCGCGGATCCTGCCGGGCCCACGGATCCTGCCGAGCCGACGGGGCCCGCCGAGCCGACCGGGCCCGCCGAGCCGACCGGGCCCGCCGAGCCCGCCGTGGTCCCCAGCCAGCGGCGGCCCCGGCCGTCCGGCGTCGTCTACCGGCCCCCGGCCGTGTCGGCCCGCCCGCGGGTCGACCTCGACAACGGGCTGCTGGGTTTCTCCCGCCTCACCCGGGGCCGCAACGGGTCGCGGGCGTTCGCACTCGTCTTCGCGGCGATCTACCTGGTGATCATCATCCAGACGTTGTCCACGATCGTCTGAGGTGTCCGCCGGGGGAGTCGGTGCCCCCGATTACTGTGGCCGGAGCCGGGTGGGTCCTTCTCCGGCGTCCCCCGCGGAGGAGGTGAGCGGCGATCACCGCACCCGTGTCCCCGGAGGCACCGCGCGCCGAGCACGGCGGGTCGTCGGTGCTCTCGATCCCGGCGTTCCGCCGCCTGTGGTCGGTCACCATCCTCACCTCGACCGGCGAGTGGATGTCCCTGCTCGCCCTGACCTCGCTGGCCACGCACCTGACCGCCGGGGCGGGGTACACCGCGCAGAGCTTCGCGCTCGGCGGCGTCGTCGCGACCAAGCTCGTCCCGTCGTTGCTGCTCGGGCCGCTCGCCGGGGTGCTGGCCGACCGGTTCGACCGGCGCACCGTGATGGTCGTCTGCGACCTGGCGAAGTTCGGGCTGCTGGTGTCGGTCCCGTTCGCGGGGTCGCTGTGGTGGCTGCTCGTGGTCACGCTGCTGATCGAGCTGTGCACCATGTTCTGGATCCCCGCGAAGGATGCCGCGGTCCCCAACCTGCTGCGCCGCCCGGACCAGATGGAGGCCGCCGCCCAGCTCGGGCTGGTGGTCACCTACGGGGTCGCGGTGCTGGCCGGAGCCGGGCTGTTCGCGCTGGTCACCAAGGCCGCGCCGCTGATCGACGAGACCCACCCGATCGCCGCGGTCAACGTGGCGCTGTTCCTCAACTCGTTCGTCTTCCTGATCTCCGCGGTCGTGGTGGCGCTGCGGATCCCGGAGATCTCCGGCCGGCCCGCCGCGGCCGACCGGCGGGCGGTGCCGCCGTCGATGCTGTTCCTGCTCCGCGACGGGTTCCGGTTCGTCGTCGCCACCCCGCTGGTGCGCGGGCTGGCCGTCGGGATCGTCGGGGCCTTCACCGCGGGCGGTGCGGTGATCGCCACGGCGAAGCTCTACGCGTCGAGCCTCGGTGGTGGCGACGCCGCGTACTCGGTGCTGTTCGTGGCCGTGTTCGCCGGGCTGGCGGCCGGGATGGGGATCGGGCCGCGGCTCGCCCGCCGGCTGCCGCACGACCGGCTGTTCGGCACCGCGATCGTCGCCGCCGGGCTCTCGCTGGTGCTCGTCGCGGTCGCGGTGCACCTGTTCATGGCGATCGCCACGGTGCTGCTGGTGAGCTGCTTCGCCGGCATCGCCTTCCTCACCGGGCTGACGATCATCGGGACCCGGGTCGCCGACGAGGTCCGCGGTCGGATCAACGCGTTCGTCCAGTCGCTGGTGCGGCTGGTACTGCTCGGGTCGATGTCGCTGGTGCCGGTGATCGTCGGGATCGTCGCGACCCGGACGGTCACGATCGCGGACCTGACGGTCGTCGTCGACGGGACCCGGTTCGTCCTGGCCGGGGGCGGGATCGTGGCCGCGGTCGTCGGTGCGGTCGCCCACCGTCAGATGGCCGGCCGCCGGTCCGAGCGGACCGGGAGCACACCGGAGGGAGTGTCGTGAGCGTCTGGAGCGATGTCGTGGGGCAGCCGGCGGCCGTCGCCGAGCTGGGGGCCGCCGCCGCGGACCCGGCCGCGATGACGCACGCCTGGCTGTTCACCGGGCCACCCGGGTCCGGCCGGTCGAACGCGGCGCGCGCGTTCGCCGCCGCGCTGCAGTGCCGCTACGACGGCTGCGGTGAGTGCGCGGCCTGCCGGACCACGCTCGCGGGGACCCACGCCGACGTCCGGGAGATCAACCCGGAGGGACTGTCGATCAAGGTCGACGAGATGCGCGCGCTGGTGCAGCTGGCCGCGCGGCGCCCGGCCACCGGCTCCTGGCAGGTCGTGATCATCGCCGACGCCGACCGGCTCACCGAGGGCGCGTCGAACGCGCTGCTCAAGGCGGTCGAGGAACCCGCGCCGGAGACGGTGTGGCTGCTCTGCGCGCCGTCGGACCACCCGGAGGACGTGCCGGTCACGATCCGCTCCCGGTGCCGCCCGGTGCACCTGCGCAGCCCTTCGGCGGAGGCCGTCGCCGGCGTGCTGCGCGAACGCGACGGGATCGACCCGGAACAGGCCCGGTGGGCGGCCTCGGTGTGCGGCGGCCACGTCGGCCGGGCGCGCCGGCTGGCCCGTGACGCCGGGGCCAGGGCCCGCCGGGAGCAGATCCTCGGCGTCCCGACCAGCCTGCGCCGCCTCGGTGACGCGTTCTCCCACGCCGACGTCCTGATCCGGTCCGCGGAGGGCGAGGCGGACGAGCTGCGCGCCTCGCGGGACGGTGCCGAGCGCGAGGAGCTCGCCGTCGCGATGGGGGCCGGCGGTACCGGCAAGGGTGCGGCCGCCGCGGCGCGGTCGGCGAAGGCCGCCGAGCGGGACCTGGAGAAGCGGCAGAAGAGCCGGGCCACGCGCACCCAGCGCGACGCGTTGGACCGGGCCCTGGTGGACCTCGCCGGGTTCTACCGGGACGTGATCGTCGCCGCGTCCGGGGCCGAGGTGCCGCTGACCAACCCCGACCGGGAACGGGAGATCCGCGGCGCCGCCGCCGAGTGGGGTGCCGACTCGGCACTGCGCCGGCTGGAGGCGGTGCTGTCCTGCCGCGAGGGCCTGGAGCAGAACGTGAAGCCGCGGATCGCGGTCGAGGCGATGATGACGGCGCTGCACCGTGGCTGATCCCGACGACCGGCCGCTCGTCCTGACCGCGCTGCTCGACGACGACACCCAGGGCCGCCTCGACGACCTGCGGGAGCGCCACTTCCCGCCGGAGCGCAACCACCTCGCCGCGCACCTCACGCTGTTCCACGCGCTCCCCGGCGACGCCGCGACCGAGGTGGCCGCGGACGTGCTGGCCGCCGCGGAACGGGTGCCGCTGCCGGCCCGGGTGGACGGTCTGCGGCTGCTGGGGCGCGGCGTCGCGTACACGGTGGCCTGCCCGGACCTGGTCGCACTGCGCCGCGGGCTCGCGTCGCGCTGGGCCGCGCGCCTGTCCCGGCAGGACACCGGGAAGTCCGATCTGCACGTCACCGTCCAGAACAAGGTGGACCCGGCCGTCGCCAGGGCGCTGCACGACGACCTCGCCGCGGCGTTCACGCCGTGGACCGCGACGGTCACCGGGCTGGCCCTGTGGCGCTACGCCGGGGGCCCGTGGGAGCCCGGCCCGCGGTTCACGTTCAGCCGCTGACCGTCCGGCTCAGCGCCACCTGGTCGCTGCTCCACTGCCCGGATCCCCGCAGCTCCGGCGGCCGGGGCCGGAAACCGGGGGCTCCGGTGAGCCCGGGTGTCAGATCGGTGACGGTCAGCGCGACCGGCTCCGGCCCCGGCCGGGTCAGCTCGACCCGCATCCCGGACGCCGGGACGGCGTGCAGCCGGATCTCGTCGATCGCCCCGTCCCGGCGCACCGCCGGGCGCCCGTCCGGCGCCACGACGACGGACGGCACCGGCCGATCGGAGTGCAGCGTGACCGACGTGGCTCCGCGGGCGCTCACGACCCGGACGACCAGCCGTTCCGGACCCCGTTCGAGGATCTCCACCACCGGGCCCGGCCGGTCGAGCGGCGTCGCCGGCCCGGACCGCACCGGCGCGTCGTCCGGCCACGGCAGGGCCCGGGCGGGCCCGTCGTCCAGGTACCCGGCGGTCCACGGGGCCGGGGCGGTGTCGGCGCTGATCCAGTGGGCCCCACCGGTGCCGGTGTCCTGCAGGAACGCCAGGTGCGACGCCTGCGGCCGGTCCGCGGACGGGCGGTCCAGCACCAGCCCGGTCCCGGCGAGGACGACGGCGAGCACCGCCGCGGTCACGGGCACCGGCCATCCCCGCCCGGCACCGGCGTCGGCGGTCGGCACGAGCACCACCGCGAGCAGCGCCAGGACGACGACCTGCACCAGCACCGCGACACCGTCGGAGATCCCGGAGAGGGCGAACAGCTCCCAGCTCAGCGGGGCCAGCAGGACGGCGGCCGGTACCGCGCCGAGGGCGGCCACCGCCGTCCCGGCGACCGGGGTGCGGACGATCAGCACGGTGGCGACGAGCCCCAGCCCGGCACCGATCGCCGGCAGCGCGAACAGGAAGGACACCCCGGGCACCGTCGCGGCGGTCAGCACGCCCAGCAGCGCGACGACCACGCCCGCCCCGGTGGCGGCCGCGGCGGCACCGGCCCACCGCCGCACCGCCAGGTACCAGAGCGCGGTGACCAGCACCGCCGTCGCCACGGCCGCGGACTGGAACGGGACCGGACGGTGCAGGAACGGCCCGACGTCGGCGTAGGCGGGCCGCAGCGCGACCAGCAGCTCCCACAGCCCGACCGACAGCACCGCCCCGACGACGGCCGCCACCGGCACCGAGACCACGACACCCAGCAGCCGGGGCACGGTCAGGACGCCACGTCGGCGCCCCGCCACGACCGCCCCGGCGACCGCGGCCAGCCCCAGTCCGGCCAGCGGCCACACCAGCCAGGCCGGGTACACCACGAGCAGCCCGAGGAACCGGAAGTAGGTGACGTCGTCCTCCGGCGCGGCGCCGGACGCGGCCGGATCGAGCGGTCCGAGATCACGCGCGCCGAGCACCTGCGCGAGGCCGAGCGCGGCCTCGCCGTGCCCCTGCACGCTCGCCGCGTCGAGGTTGACCGGGGAGTCCCCGGTGGTGTGGTAGTTCACCGGCTGCTCGATGAAGGCGAAGTTCAGGCCGGGCCGGCCGGCGTCGAGCACCCGGCTCAGATCGGTGTCGTTGTCCAGCAGGCGGTAGGCCTCGACGAGCGAGGAGTCCCCGACCGGGTGCGGCACGGCCTCCGCGAACGCCCGGACCAGGCCCGCGTTGCCGGTGGACGTCTGGAACATCAGCGACGGCCCGGACGTCCCGCGGGCCTCGAAGTTCACGACGACCGTCGGGCGCGATCCGAGCTCCTCGCGGACCCAGGCCTGCGCGCCGAGCAGGCCGGGCTCCTCGGCGTCGGTGAACAGCACGACCAGGTCGTTGCGCAGCGGCGGACCGGTCCGTAGGGCCCGCACCGCCTCCAGGATGGCGGCGACCGAGGACATGTCGTCGGCGGCCCCCGGGCCGTTCGCGACCGAGTCGTAGTGCGCGGCGAGGACGACGGTGCCCGTCGGGTCCGTGCCGGGCAGCGTCGCGACCAGGTTGTCCACCGGGGCGGCGACCATCCGGCGGTCCCGGCCGTCCACACCGGTGGACGCGTGCACCCGGGTGGTGAGCCCGGCCGCCGAGAGCCGGGCCGACAGCTCGTCGCGCGTCTGCCGGGCCGCCGGGCTCCCGACCGGCCTGGGCCCGGTGGCCAGCTCCTCGACCGTGCGCATCGCGCGGTCCGCGGCGAACACCTGCGCCGGTGCGTCGGACGGGAGCGGGGCCGGGGCGCGCCCGTCCGCCCAGGACAGGCACGCCACCCCGACCAGGACCAGAACCGCCACCCAGCGCGTCACCATGACGAGGAGGATCTCCCGCCCGCCGCTGCGACCGCGTCCCACTTTCGATCGATCTGCGGTGGGGCGGGGGCTGTCGGGGGCGCCGGACGGGGTCGGTACACTTGCGCACGCACCACGCCGCCTTAGCTCAGTCGGTTAGAGCGACGCACTCGTAATGCGTAGGTCTGGGGTTCGACTCCCCAAGGCGGCTCCACGTCAGAGGCCCTTTCCGGGCCTTCTGACCAGCTCAGAGGCAAGATCGTGGCACGGTTTGTGGCACGAGATCCGCGTTAGCTTCGGCGCATGGCCTCCTCGAAGCCCCGCCGCACACGCGGCAACGTCACGTGGCTCCCCAGCGGTTCCGCCCGCGTGAGCGTGTACGGCGGCGTCGACCAGGTCACGGGGAAGCAGATCCGGCTCCGCGAGACGGTGCCCGCCCGTGCCACGAAGCGGGAGACCGAGCGCGAGGCGGACAAGGCCGTGACGCGCCTGCTCAACCAGGTCGACGAGCGCCGGAGCCCGCGGACCGAGGCGACGGTGAACCAGCTCATCGACCGCTGGCTCGACGTGATCGAGGTCGAGCGCAAGACCCGCGCCGGGTACGTCGGGAAGATCGAGAAGCACATCCGGCCGACGATCGGCCGGCTCCAGGTCGGTCGGGTGACGGCGGAGACGCTGGACACCCTCTACGCACGCCTCCGCCGGTGCCGAGACCACTGCCACGGCGAGAAGTACATCCAGCACCGCACGACGGCCGAGCATGTCTGCGACGAGCACTCGACCCGACGGAAGTGCGTGAAGATCGCGACGGGTGATCTGGACGCGAAGTGCAAGTGGTGCAGCCGGATCTGTCGTCAGCACGTCTGCACGCCGCTGTCGGCCGGGAGCGTGCGAGTGGTCCACGCGATCCTGAGCGGTGCGTTCCAGCGCGCGATCCGCTGGGGTTGGATCGCCACGAGCCCGGTCGACCAGGTCGACCCGCCGTCCGTGCCGCGGCCGAACCCGAACCCGCCCACCGCGGAGGAGGCCGCGCAGATCATGCAGGCGGCCGAGAGCGACCCGGACTGGTCCGCGCTGATTTGGCTGACGATGACGACCGGTGCACGGCGTGGGGAGATCTGCGGGCTGCGGTGGCCCGACGTCGACCTGGAGCGCGGGGTGGTGGTGTTCCGGTCGAGCATCGGGCAGATCGCCGGGGACGTGTGGGAGAAGGACACCAAGACCCACCAGCACCGGCGGGTCACCATCGACCCGGAGCTGGTCCTGGTCCTGATGGCGCACCGCGAGCGGTGCGAGGCCCGCGCGGCCGAGCTGGACACGACGGTCCGGCGGGACGGGTTCGTGTTCTCGCCAGCGATCGACGGGGCAGTGCAGCTGAACCCGGACACGGTTACCCAGCGGTACGGGCGGATGGTGAAGCGGCTCGGAATCACGACGCACCTGCACTGCCTCCGGCACTACTCGGCGACCGAGCTCATCGCGGCCGGGGTGGACATCCGGACCGTCGCCGGGCGGCTCGGGCACGCGGGTGGTGGGTCGACGACGCTGCGAACCTACACCGCGTTCGTGCTGGAGTCCGAGCAGCGGTCGGCCGCTGCGCTGGCGAGCCGCCGGCCGTTCTCCGCGAGGAAGAAGTGAGGCCGTCGGACGGCGTACCGCGGGCGCCGTGAGCGTCGTCCATCCGTACGGTTGCGCTGTGGCCGGTGCACCCAGCTCTCCGACCTTCGGACGCGACTCGACGACGCCCGTTCTGCGCGAGGCGTGCCGTCGGGCGGGTCTCTCGGCCGACGGTGCGGAGCTGCTCCGCCTCGGCGAGAACGCGATCTACCGACTTGCCGGTGCACCCGTCGTCGTACGGATCGCGCGGTCGGCGCAGCGGTGGCCCGACGCGGTGAAGGAAGTCCGGATGTCGCGGTGGCTCGCTGAGCAGGGCGTCCGTGTCGTCCGGCTTGCGGACGTCGAGGACCAGCCATTCGATGTCGACGGCCACCCGGTGACGTTCTGGAAGTACATCGACGGTCGCCGCGGTCGCCCGAGCGACGTCGGGGATCTCGCCCGCATCTTGCGGTCCATCCACGAGCTGCCCGTCGACCAGGCGCCGGAGCTGCCGCAGTTCGACCCCTTCGCTCGGGTCGTGCACCGCATCGAGCAGTCGCCCATCCCAGACGACGACCGTGCGTTTCTCGCCGACACTCTTAGCCAAGTCCGGGATCAGCTGCGGGACCTCGATTTCCCCCTCGCCCCTGCTGTGCTGCACGGCGACGCCCACGTGCAGAACCTCATGGTTCCGGCGGACGGGCGGCCGGTCGTCATCGACCTGGAGAACATGGCGCTCGGACAGCCCGAGTGGGATCTGAACGTCACCGCAACCGAGTGGCAGGTCGCCGGATTCTGGCAGGACGAGCGATACAGGGAGTTTTCCGAGGAGTACGGATTTGATGTATCGAGATGGTCAGGTTTCGCAGTTCTAAGGCGAGTTCAGGCGATCAAGATGACCACCTGGATCATGCAGAACCTCAACGAGTCGCGCGAGATCCGCGATCAGTACGAGCGTCGGATGCGGACCATTCGGGAGGGTGAGTCGTTACGCAGTTGGAGGCCGTTCTGACGGATTCTGCAGCGGCTCGGTTCGCCTGCTAGGCAATATATATATATATATCTTCGGAAGGATGCGCTGTTATGGCCGAGATCTCGACGCAAGGGCTGTGGTCCCAGACTCCGCGCACCATTGTCTATCAGAACGCCGACTTCGTTTCGGCAATGCTGCAAGAGATCTACCAGGTCGGCTTGATTCAGTCGCTGGAAAGCGATTCTTCCGGGAAGAACTCAGAGACCGGGAACAAGCAGAGGAAGACCTCTGCTGACGCAAACACCGAAGGGAGTGTGCCGCTCCTGTCCAAGGCTGGGGGCAAGCTAGACGGCGAATGGATACGCCAGCAGACCGAGGCCGACGAACGATCGAGCGCTCAACGGCAGAAGTTCGTGTTCTCGCAAGCTCATTACCTCGACGCTGTGCATCGAGGGCTTGCCGAACGTAGTCAGATCGCCTCCGATGCGTTCACCGCGTCAGTCGGGGACATCGTGGAGTTCACTGAGCCTTTTTCAACCTGCCGTTCCGGCAGCTCAGGGGCCTGGTTGTGTGGGTGCAGACGCCGAGCTGGCGAGCCGGTGACCTGTGCAGCTGTGGTCAGAGCAGTTGCGCTGCAACCTTCGCGATCTCCTGACGCAGAAGCTCGCTGGTCAGGTTGAAAAAGGCTCACTGCCCGCACGGTGCGCCCGAACGAGATCAACGCCCTCTTGGACATCGCGACCCCTATTCTGGTCAGGGAGGTCGCTCGGTTCGTCGTCCGGAGCCGAAATCGGGCCGAGATTAAGGACATGATGGACCAGGCCGAGGCTGCGGAGGTCAGCATAGGCGCGGAGAAGATCGCCGCGCAGCGTGCTATTCACGAGCTAGCAGCGTCTGATACAGCTGATGTCGCCGAGGCTGTCGCCGCGGCACTTCAAGTCGATGCACGACGGACGGACACCCGCGAGTACCACGCTACTGTCACCGACGACCGTAATGCTATTCTTATCTGCGACACGGCACATTTTGTGACCGCGGATCCCGATCGGCTCCTTGATGGCCGATTCACCATCCTCGGGAAGGTCATCAAGCCGCTGACTTCGAGCACGTCGATTCTCGCCAACAACAAACTGCTGCGACGATTCCAGCCAAAGGCGATCGACGAGCTTCTTGATGCGTTGGTTCCCGATGAAAAAGTAGCCGAGCACTTCGATTTATCCTTCGACGCGGAAATTGTCAACGCCGTCACTGTCATGCCCATCGCGATATACATCTGAACCACAGCCCCGTCCTGGGGCGACTGTGGATCGCCACTCCTCCACTGCGCCTGACGGAGCTGCCGGCCTGGCAACATCAATCATGCGGCGATCATCACGGTCGCTCGCCTGTCTCCTGTGTCTCGCCGCCACTGTGGTTGCAGGACGTAGACCCCTACGTCGTTCGAAGCAACGGTTCGGTGAGCACGGCGAGTTCGACGACCCGCCGGTCGCGCGGATGCGCTGCGGTCACCTGTCGGACGAAATCAGCGACGTAACGCCGATACCGGCTGGATTGCAGAGGTCCGGCAAGCTCAATCGCCGATCGGGCGGCGGCCACAGCTTCGTCTAGTGATCCCCCTTGCAGCGCCCCGGCTGCGGTGACCATGTTGATAAAAGCTCGTGTCCGGGGCGGAGTCGCGTCCGAGGCAACGGCCAGGCCGGCGAAGTGGCGGGTCTCCTCGCCGTGGCCGAGGTCGCGGAAGCAGTGTGCGGCCTCGCCCGCCAGCTCGGCCGGGTCGAAGTAGCCGATCCACGCAGGATCGGCGTCTCCGCCCTGGTGCAGCGAGGCCTCCGCTCGTCCGAGTGCCCGCTCGGCTCCGGGGCCGTCGGACAGCGACGCGAGGGCTCGCGCCTCCATCGCGTGCAGCATCGCGAGCGTGGCCGGTGCCGGGATGCCGGTGCTGGTGGTGATCGCTGCGCGGGAGAGCTGGACCGCGTCGCGGTAGCGGCCGAGGTAGTTGGCCTGGTGGCTGAGGTTGGCGAGGAGCCGCGCGCCGAGCAGGACGTCTCCGGCGTCGCGGGCGAGGCGCAGTCCGTAGGTGAGGTAGCGCTGTGCGGCGGCGTGGCGTCCGGCGTCGTACGCGCTCCACCCGAGCATCTGGGCGAGTTCCGCTGTGGCGGACAGGATATCCGCGCGCCCGGCCCCCCGGGGTAGCGAGCGGAGCAGCGGAAGTACCTGGCTGCGGAAGTAGAACAGCAGCAGCTCGCGGGTGTGCCCGCCGCCGAGCTGGAAGTCCAGCTCCATGAGCCGTGCGGTCGTAAGCCGGATCGCTTCGGCGTCGACCGGGACATCGTCGGTGTCGGGTCGGCGGTACTCGCTCTGGTCGTCGAACAGGTACCCGGTGATGATCGACGGGGTCGCGAACCCGTCCCAGGCGTGTGGGCCGGGGACGAGGACGCCGGCGGTGTCGGCTGCGGCGACGGAGTCGAGCCGTGCGGTCGCGGTGTCGGCGTCGTCGGGATAGACGACCGGCTCGACGGCGGCGGCGGGTTCTGCCTCGGCGGTGACGACGGCGGTGAAGCCGAGTCCGGCCGGGGTGAGGGTGCGTCCGAGCTTCTCCGACAGGCAGGTCGCGATCAGGACCGCGGTCTCGGCCTTGGGTTGTGTGCCGTCGAGCCACCGCTTGACGGCGACGTGGTCGGCGGCGCTGCGGACGCCGCGACGTGCGGCGAGGTCACGGACCCGGCGTGCGAGCCCGTTGTTGGTCATCTCGGCTTCGGCCATCGCGCGACCGAGCGCGACGTTCGGCGTCGTTCCGCCCATCCGTTCCACCGCCCGGAGGGGCTGTCTGCACCCCGTGTGCACCCGCTGTGCACGGATGCACCCCCCGAGCACACTGTAGGTAGGGGCACCGACATTGTTTGCTGATTCGCATGGAGAGCATCGCAGAAGCAAACAGGCGGTTCAGGGAGCTACTGCTCCGAGGTCCGGCCCTCCAGCTCGGCCACCCGGGCTTCGAGCGCGGCGAGAGCGGTCGAGGTGCGGTCCTCCAGCTCGCGCAGTCGGACGGCGAGGTCGGAGCGATCGGCATCAGGCTCGTCGCCGGGCTCGGCGGTGACGTACACGGCCTTGCCGGGCTGCCCCTGGACGACGCCCTCCTGGCGCAGTTCGCGGACCGCGGCGCGTACGACGGTCGTCGACACCTCGTAGGTGCGGGTGAGCTGCGACGTCGAGGGCAGCTCGCTCCCGACGGGGTAGGAGCCGGCGCGGATCGCGCGGCGTAGCTCGTCGGCCACCTGTAGGTACTTCGGGCGCCCCGTGTGCTCGGTCATCGGCCTCCTCCGGTCGGGAGCCTACGCAGCCCGGTGACGGGCGCGTAGCTGCCACGCACGGCGGGAGCCATCGCAATGCAGCATTGTGCACCATGTGCATATGGTGCACAATGTGTGTATGGATACGAACGGAGAGCAGAGATGACGACGACCGGAGCCCCGAGTGCGGGGCCGACCTTCTACGACGTCCAGGAGGTGGCCGCGATGCTGAAGATGTCGCGGATGACCGTCTACCGGGCGATCTCGACCGGGGAGCTGCGGGCGGTCCGCGTGCGGGGCCGCTGGCTGGTCCCGGCGCAGGTCATCGAGACCCTCGTCGAGAACGCCGTCGCCGGTGTCCCCGCCGACCTGCGGGGCGGTGCGTGATGGGCAGCGTCGGAGTGCTGATCCTCGTCGCGCTGGTCGGGGCGTTCATCTGCGCCAAGGCCCGCTCGGCCGGTGGCGCGGTTGCGTTCGCCGCGCTGGCCCTGGTGCTGTTCATCGCCACGCCGGTCGGGGCCGGGGTGCCGGCGGCGGTCGGGACGTTCATGTCCGCGTTCGACCAGGCTGCGACCCCCGCGCTGAACGGAACACAGCAGGCCGGGACCTCTGGGAGCGGGTCGTGAGCGCGGCGGCCGAGTACCCGGTGGACCACGTGCTCGGCGACGACGTCGTCGACGTCGCGGACCTGGTGTGCCCGGGCTGCTGGTCCCCGGTGGTCGACGTCCCGCCGACGGGCTGGCCCGCGCGGGCTGGGCACCTGCCCACGTTCTCCCACGAGGACGGCTCGGTGCTGTGCCCGGACGAGGCCGGACGCGTTCCGGATCCGGTCGAGGCGGGCGGGCTGCGCTACGCGCTCACCGAGCAGGGCTCCGGGGCGTCGCTCGACGTCGACCGGGAGTGGTGGGCGTGAGCCCCGGGCCGAGCCCGGAGCGGCTGGTCCGGGACCCGGTCGCGCAGCCCGACGACCTGGACCCACGGCTGCTGTCGCCGACCGGACGCACGGAACGACTGCGGATGGTCGTCGAACACTACGTCCCGACCGCCGGACGGTGCCCGAGTTGCCGGTGGACGGTACAGCGCCGTGAGGAGTGCCCGTCGCGGCAGGTGGCGCTCGCGCTGCTGGAGAACCGGCCGTTGCCGGCGCGGCTGGGGCACCTGGCCGACGTCGTCCCCGGGGCCCGGGCCGGCCGCGACAGCGCCGCGGACCGGGACCGGCGGCGCGACGAGCTGGACGCGATGTCGGGGCTGTTCGCCGCCCCGGCCCGCACCCCGGAACGGGAGGACACGCGATGAACCACGGGAGCACACACCACGAGGGACGGCCCGGCGACGGGTTCTTGGCGGGACACAGCCGCCGGGCCGCTCTCACCGCACATCAGCAGAAGGCAGGAGAGGTGACGATGGTAGAGCGCGAGGACGACCGGTGGCGCGACCGCGCCGGATGCCGGTCGGTGGACCCCGAGCTGTTCTTCCCGGTCGCGGAGAACGGCGCTGCGTACGCCCGGCAGGTCACCCGTGCGAAGCGGGTCTGCGGCCGGTGCCCGGTGCAGGCCGCGTGCCTGGAGTGGGCGATCGAGTCCCAGCCGCACGGCATCGCCGGCGGGATGACGGCCGCCGAGCGCCGCCGGGCCCGCGCGGTCCGGCCCGCCCGGCGCGTCACCGCGTGCCGAGGTGAGGTCGCCTTCAAGGTTCCGGTCGGAGTCCGGCAGGTCCCATCCCGGAGCCGGTCCCCGATCGTCGCCGACGGTCGGGCCGCCCTCGCGGGGGGCGTCCCGCGACGCGAGGTCGCGGCGGCTTTCGGGGTGTCGCGACGCACGGTCGACCGCTGGGCCGCGACCCTGTCCGTCGCCGACACGACCCCGGGTGGTGGTCGGTGATGGCCCGGTTCGACGTCGCCCCGAGGACCGCCGTGTCCGGTCGGGTCCGTGAGCTTGTGCGCTGGATCGCCGTCGAGGTGTTCGCCGCGACCGAGACCGAGGTCCCGATCCCGGGATTCACGGCGTTCACCGACCGCCGCCTCGACGACCCGCTGGCCGGCATCCGGGCCGCGCTGCTGGTGCACACGGTGGCGGAGTCGCAGCTGACCGAGTACGCCCGGGCCGCCCGTGCGGCGGGCCGGTCCTGGGACCAGATCGCCGACGCGCTCGGCATCACCACTGACGAGGTCGCGGTGGTGGGGGAGGCGGCGTTCGACTGGCTGGTCTGCGGCCGTGCCCCGGATCCGGAGCCGGACGGGGTGCGTTCGTTCCGGACGCCGTGTGCGTACTGGCGCTGCTCGACCTGCGACGGCCTGGTCACCGACCACGGCCCGTTCGAGGGCAACCCGGCCAACAGAGAGGACGGCCACACGAAGGGCTGCACGCGGCACGCGGCCGAGGTGCAGGCGTGGAACGAGGGGTGGGAGCTCTGATGGAGATCCTGTTCAGCTCCACCGCGCTCGTGCTGGCGGTGTTCGCCGCGGGCGCGCTGCTCGCCTGGGCGCGCGGCGCCCGCGCCCTGGCGGCCGGCCTCGCCGTGGTCGCGCTGCTCCCGGCGGCGACGATCGTCACCGCCCTGTCCTGGCCCGCGCTTGTCGCGGTGGTCGGTCTGGCGGGGGTGATCGTGTGGCACCGCTGGTCGCGCTCCTCGGCCACGGTGTCCCGATGGGCGGCCCGGTCGCGCCGCAAGGTCGGCGTGGCCTCGTCGCTGGACATCGTCCGCCACGCCGGAACCCTCGCCGTCCGGCGCCGCACCGGCACCGTCCGGCCGTCCCTGGCCGCTCTGTCGCGGTGGCAGCGGGCCCGGCTCGCCACCAGCGAGGCCGCCGTCGAGCTGTGCCGCACCGGCGTGCTGCGGGTGTGGGCGCTGGTCGAGGACGTCGTGATCGTCGTCGGCGGCCCCCGCACCGGCAAGACAGGCTGGCTCGCCGGGCGCGTCCTCGACGCCCCCGGCGCCGCCCTGGTCACCTCCACCCGCACCGACCTGCTCGACCTCTGCGCGCCGCTGCGCCGTCAGGACCGGGGTGAGGTGTTCGTGTTCAACCCGGCCGGCCTCGGGGCACGGGCCAGCACGATAACGTTCGATCCGCTGACCGGCTGCTCGGATCCGGTGACTGCGACCGAGCGGGCGACGGACATGCTCGCCGCCGTCGCCTCTGGCAGTGGTGGGGATCGGGAGTTCTGGGACGGTCAGGCCCGCCGCGTGCTGGCCGCGCTGTTGCACGCCGCCGCTCTCGGCGGTCGGCGGATGGCCGATGTGCTCGGGTGGGTCGCCGACCCCGACGCCGCCGGCCGCGAGGTCCCCGCGCTGCTGCGCCGCTCCGGGGTGACCGCGTTCGAACAGGACGCCATGCAGTTCATCACCACCAACGAACGCACCCGCTCCTCGATCACCTCCTCGGTGATGCCCGCCCTCGGGTGGCTGACCCACCCGGCTGCCGCCGCGGCGGCCAAGCCGGGGGACGGCTTCGACGTCGCCCGACTCCTCGACGACCGGGCGACGGTGTTCCTGCTCGGCGCCGAGGAGGCCCAGACCGCACCCCTGGTCTGCGCTCTCACGGGGCACATCGCCCGCGAAGCCCGACGCCTCGCCGCCGGGCAGTCCAAGGGCCGGTTGGACCCGCCGCTGGGGTTGTTCCTGGACGAGGCCGCCCTGATCAGCCCGGTCCCGCTGGAGTCGTGGACTGCAGACATGGGCGGGCGCGGGGTCACGATCCTGTGCGCGTTCCAGTCCCGCGCCCAGCTCCTCGCACGGTGGGGCGAGCACAAGGCCGCGACGATCCTGAACAACACCGCCGCCGTGATGATCTTCGGTGGGACCCGGGACAAGGCGGATCTGGAGTTCTGGTCCACCCTCGCGGGTGAGCGGGACGAGCGGGTCACCACGACCGACGACCACGGCCGAGTCGCCTCCCGCAGTGTGCGGAAGGTGCCGGTGTTGGCGCCGGCGCAGATCGCGAACCTGCCCGCTGGCCGGGTGGTCGTGATCCGGCGTGGGATCGCCCCGGTGATCGGCCGGGCGCAGATGGCGTGGCGCCGCCGCGATGTCCGGCGTCGGGCCCGGCTGCTGGCCCGGATCGAGGCGGAGACCCGCTGGCACCGCCGCAGCGAGACGGCCCGGGCGTGGGCGGACCTCCAGCTCGAACATGCCCTCACCGTGCTCGCCGGCCGTTGGCCGGGGCGGTTCGGGGAGGCGGCGGAGCGGGTGCGGTCGTCGAACCGGATGTTCGCCGAGCTGCGCGCGATCCGCCGCGGTGGGGAGCAGGGCCAGGCCGCCGAGGCGACGGCGCTGCAAGATCCCGGCCCCGACGTCGCACCGCCCGGCCCACCGGCAGGCGGCGCAGATGACGGGCGGTGGCAGCGATGAGCGGCCGCTACGAGCTGCTGACCCCGGTCGAGGCGGTCGACCGGCTCGCCGTCGACCTGCCGGGTGGGCGGGCGGATGCGGAACAGGTCATCGCGTCCTACCTGCGGGACGCGACCGGTGTGCACGGTCGTCCGTCGTCGGGGTGGCGGATGGACGAGTTCGATCTCGACGACGCCCGTGCCCGGTTCGGGTGGGTCGACTTCGCGGGCGGGGAGACCGTCGCCGCCGCCCGCACCCGTGCCGATGCCGCCGCGGTCGCGGCGCTGCGGGACGCGCGGGGGACGTCGGCGATCACCGAGCGGGCCCGGCTGTTTGGGCTGCACTCCGACGCAGAGATGTGGGGCTACCGCGCCCACAGCATGGGGCTCGACGAGCTGACCAACACCGCGGCGTGTGACCCGCAGCCGCGGCTCGTGACCGTCGCCCGGGAGGGGCGGGAGCGCTCGCACCGCGAGGCCACCGCCGCCCACGACACCTGGGTCCTGGCGGCCGAAGCCGCCGCCGCCGCGTCGGCGACCACCGCCGATCACCACCACCAGCAGACCGACCGCGACCCGCGTGAGCAGCGGAGCGGCGACCACGAGGCGGACGACACGATGCGCGGCGCGGACGACCGCAACCAGGACGAGGGGTGGTCGCTTGCCCCGGACGGGCGGCGGATGCGGATGTTGTCCGACGAGCACCCGTCGATGCGTGCCCTGCGCGCGGAGATGGAGGCGGCCGCGCGCACCGACGACGGTCCCGACCTGGTCCGCGAGGACGAGCGTGGGGACCGCGAACGGGTCCTCGACGAGGGGCCCGGTGCGTTCGTCGGTGGGATGTGGTTCACCCCGGACCCGGCCGTGGAGGGCGGGATCCGGCCGCTGACCGATACCGAGATGCGGCGGGTCTCGGACATGGTCCGTGCGACGCAGGCCGAGGCGCTGGCCGACGATCTGGCACCCCACGACATCCCGTCGTCCGCCCCGCGGGCCGACGACGACGCGACGGAGTGGGGCCGATGAACACGCCCCCGCACCCCGACACCCCCTCGAAGGCGGAGGGGCCGACCGGTGTCGCGGTCGCCGGGTTGGCCCGGCAGGTCGACGACCTGAACCGCAGGCTCGATGCGCTCGGTCCTGTCAACGGCCGGGTCGACGAGCTGACCCAGGTCGTGGCGGAGCTGAGCCAGACCCTTGCGACGGTCGCCGCCCGGCGGCGGCCGGCCCCGGCCCCGTCGTGGCTGCTTGCCCCGACCGAGTCGGAGAAGGTCGCGGCGCTGCTCGACGAGCTGGCCGGGTGGCTGCGTCTGGTGTTCCTGCGCTACCCCGACGGCGCCGGGGTAGTGCCGGAGTGCTGGGCCTGGCACGCCGACGTCGTCGAGGAGCTGCTGTGGCTCATGCACGCCTGGTGCGCGGCCTACCAGGGCCCCGACGCCTCGGTGCAGCTCGCGGGGGACTGGCACGACCGCCAGCGCCCTGGGGTGGTCAACCGGCTCCGCAAGTCCGTCGGGTCGTGCTCGATCGAGAGGCACCAGACCCGACCCGGGTGGGGTGCCCCGCCCGGGGCTCCGCCGACTGTGCCGGGGGAGCAGCACGCGTCGCTGATCACCGCGTGGTGGGCGGACGGGCGCGAGCAGGCTCCACCCGAGCCGGCGAGCACCGCCGCCGCGGGGGCCGGTCCGATCGGCGGTGCGCTCGGATGACGATCACCGGAACACGGAGCGGTCGCGCCGGCCGGGCCGCGATCTGGCTGCCGGGCCTGGCCGTCGCGATCGGGGCCGCGGTCGCGACGGCGCACGGTCTGTTCGAGGTCGCGCTGGCCGCGCGGGTCCCGGCCGGGATCGCCTGGATCTACCCGCTGATCACCGACGGCCTCGCGCTGGTCGCCTACACCGCCACGGCCCGGCTGTCCGGGTCGGCGGCCCGCTACGCCTGGTCGGTGGTGATCGTCTCGGCCGGGCTGTCGGGGCTCGCGCAGGCGGTCTACCTCGCTTCTGACACCGTCACCGCGGGTGGGGAGCTGGCCGTGAGCGCCGCGCTGCGGTTCGGGGTCGGGGCGTGGCCCGCGGTCGCCGCCGCCGTCGTCGCGCACCTGCTCTACCTCCTTGCCGAGACCGACACCGACGAGCAGCCCGAGCACCACGATCGGCAGGCGCCTGAGGTCGCGGCCGAACCCCGTGTCCGAGCGACGATCACCGTCCCGCCGTCCGGCCGGACACCGGCGGGACACCCCGACGAGGTGGGACACGGGCCGGCTGTCCCGCCCGCCCTCGACGGGCCGGTGATCCCGGGCCCGCCGCGGCCGGTGTCCCACCCCGCTCCGCGCCCCGCCGTCCGGCCGGACGGCTCCGGCCCGGGTGGGACGGGCGGGTCGGGTGCGGGCGCGCAGGAGCGCGCCCGCACCACCGCCGCGACCCACCGCGACCGCCACGGCGACCTCCCCACGGTGCGCGAGCTGCAGGAGATGGCCGACGTCGGCCGGGGCACCGCCGCCCGAGCACTCCAACAGCTCCGCGACACCCCACCGCAGACCGCGAGCGGTCTTCACCTCGTCCCCGACGAGCCCCAGAACAGGACCACCCGATGAGCACCAGCAGCGAGAAGACCACCGCGACCGAGCAGAACGCCAGAACCGAGAGCGACTACCCCGAACAGAGCAACAAGAGCCCAAGATCAAAAGCAGCACACCGATGCATCACGATCCGAGGGGGCTGGCCGGCCTCCGGCCGGCCACGCCGGACCCCGTGCGCTGTCGATCTCGACGGGACCCGTCGGAAGATCATTTCGAGGTGGTCGGGGTGCTGAGCATCGCGTCCGGGTACAGCCCGGAGTACCTGTTGAAGGAGGTCGCGGCCGGGCGGGAGAACTACTACACCGGCGCGGTCGCCGAGGGGGAGCCACCGGGGCGCTGGTGGGGTGCCGGGGCGGAGAAGCTGGGGCTGCGTGGGCTGGTCGAGGCCCAGGACATGCGCGCGGTCTATGAGCGGTTCCTCGACCCGCGGGACGAGGGGTTCCACGACCCGTCCCGGTGGGACGAGGTCGGGACACTGGGACACACGGGACGCAAGTACCTGTCCGAGGACGAGATCTACACCGCCGCGCTGGAACGCGAACCGGACGCCTCGGCGGAACGCCGGGCCGAGCTGCGTACCGAAGCCGGGAAGTCGGCCCGGCACAACGTCGCCTTCCTCGACGTCACGTTCTCCGTGCAGAAGTCGGTGACGATGCTGCACACCGCGTTCGAGGCCCGCGAGGTCGCCGCCCGCAACGCCGGCGACGAGGCCACCGCCGTGGCGTGGGGCGAGTTCCGCCAGGCCGTCGAGGACGCGATCTGGGCGGGCAACAACGCCGCCCTGGCCTACCTGCAGGACAAGGCCGGCTACTCCCGCGTCGGGCACCACGGCGGCGCCGCGGGCCGGTGGGTCGACGCGCACAACTTCGTCGTCGCGTCGTTCTTCCAGCACGACTCCCGCGACCGGGACCCGCAGCTGCACATCCACGACACGATCCTCAACCGCGTCGAGGGCCCCGACGGGGTGTGGCGGACCCTGGACGGGCGCAGCCTCTACCGGTGGCGCCCGGCCGCCGCCGCGGTCGCGGAGCGGACGTGCGAGGAGCGGATCACCCACTCGCTCGGGATGCTGCTCGCGACCCGTCCGGACGGGAAGTCCCGCGAGGTCGTCGGCATCGCCGAGGAGACGATGGCGCTGTTCTCCCAGCGCCGCCGCGCGGTCACCGCCAAGACCGGCGAGCTGTTCGAGCTGTTCGAGCAGCGCTACGGGCGCGCCCCGAACTCCGCCGAGCGCGACCGGATCTCCCGGCAGGCCACGTTCGCCACGCGGGCGTCGAAGTCGCACGACGGGGAGACCCGCGAGGAGTTCCTCGACCGGATCAACGACCGGATGCGCGCCGACATCGACGGCGGCCTGGCCGCGGTCGCCGACGCCGTCCTGGCCGCCCGCCCCGGGGACGTCGCGCCACAGGCGTTCAACCCGCAGGTGGTCATCGAGCTCGCGCTGTCCGACGTCGCCTCCCGCAAAGCCGGCTGGACCCGCGCGGACCTCACCCGCGCGGTCAACGCCGCCCTGCCCGACTACCTCGGGATCCCCGACGGAACCGACGTCGCGACCCTGCTCGACCAGCTCACCGACGAGGCCATCCTGTACGCGGTCGCGATGGACGCCGAACGCCCCGGGGAGTCGCTGCTGCCGCCCGACCTGCTGCTGGCCAACGGCGAGTCCGCGATGCGCGCCCCGGGCGGGCGGATCTACTCCACCCCCGACCAGGTCCGCTCCGAACGCATCCTGCTCGCCGCCGTCACCGCCCGCGACGGCGCCGCACTCACCGAGCAGGCCGCGGCCGCGTTCCTGACCCGCCTCGACGACGAGGAAGTCCACCTCGGAGCCGACCAGGCCGCCGCGGTCCGCGGGGTCCTCACCTCAGGTGCCCGGGTCGAGACCCTCGTCGGGCCGGCCGGGACCGGGAAGTCCTTCGTCGTCGGCACCGTCGCCCGCGCCTGGACCGACACCAGTGCCACACCGGACGAGCCCGGTCGACGGGTGTTCGGGCTGGCGACCAGCCAGGTCGCCACCGACGTCCTCACCGGAGAAGGACTGACCGCGCGCAACGTCACCCGATGGCTCGTGACGCAGGACCGGCTCGCCGCCGCGCCCGCCGAGCGCCGCACCGTCGACGGCGACGAGGCGTGGCGGCTGCGCGCCGGGGACCTCGTCGTCGTCGACGAGTCCGCGATGACCGACACCGCCGCCCTGGCCGCGATCCACGGCCACACCGCGGCGGCCGGGGCGAAGCTGCTTTTGGTCGGGGACCACAAGCAGCTCGCCGCTGTCGGCGCCGGCGGCGGCATGGACATGCTCGCCGCGGCCGGGTCGCGCTACGAGCTCACCGACGCCCGCCGCTTCACCGACGGCTGGGAGCGCGCCGCGTCCCTGCGGCTGCGCGCCGGGGACGAGACGGTCCTGCGCGAGTACCACCAGCAGGGCCGACTCATCGACTCCGGCACCCGCGACGACGCCGAAGCGTCCGCCGCACGGGGATGGCTGGCCGACACCCTCGACGGCCGCCGGTCCCTGCTCCTGGTCGACACCAACGACCAGGCCGCCCGGCTGTCCGCCCAGCTGCGGACCGAGCTGGTCCGACTCGGGCGGGTCGACGAGCACGGGGCCCCGCTCGGGATGCAGGGCACCTTCGCCGGGGTCGGAGACCTGGTGCAGGCCCGACGCAACGGCTGGAACCTGGTCGGCGTCGAGGGCAACCGCCGCGGCCCGATCAACCGCGAGACCTACCGCGTCACCGCCGTCCGCGACGACGGCGCCCTGGAAGTGACCACCGACCCCATCGGGGACGGAGGGGAGCGGCTGGTCCTGCCCGCGGACTACGTCGCCGAGCACCTCGCGCTCGGCTACGCCTCCACCGTGCACGCCGCGCAGGGCGCCACCGTCGACACCACCCACACCGTCGCCACCCCGAACACCGCCGCCGCCGCGCTGTACGTCGGCATGTCCCGCGGCCGAAGCTCCAACACCGCGCACGTCGCCACCCGCACCGGACCGCAGGACGCGGCCGAGGGCACCACCCACGAACACGGCGTGCACCGCGACCCCGTAGCCACCCTCGCCGGGATCCTCGACACCAGTGAGCAGGCCGTCGAGCGTTCCTCGCTCACATTCGCCGCCGACTCCGTGGCCGAAGCCCTCAGCACCCGCACCGCGGCCGACCTGCTCTCCGAGGGCGCCCAGCTCGCCGCGACCGAGCGCACCAACGCCGCCCTCGACCGGCTCGTCGACACCGGCGCGCTGACCGTCGAGCAGCGCACCCGCATCGCCGCCGAGGACGGCACCGGCGCTCTGACCCGCATCCTGCGCCGCGCCGAACTCGCCGGGCACGACCCCGACACCGTCCTGGGCGACGCCGTCGAACGCGGCCCGCTCACCGGCGCCCGCACCGTGTCCAACGTCCTCTACTCCCGCATCCGCGACGGCCACCGCTTCGACCCCGTCGGACAGAGCTGGACCGACTGGACCCCCCGGGTCGAGGACAAGGAGTGGGACACCTACCTGAGCGCGCTCGCCGAGGCCGCCGACGACCGCGCCCACACCCTCGGCGCCGAGCTGGCCGACGCCCCGCAGCCCTGGGCGCTCGCCGCGTTCGGAGAGGCCCCCGACGACGGCCCCGCCCGCGCCGCCTGGGCCGACAGGGTCGGGCGGGTCGCGGCCTACCGCGAGGCCCGCGGCCACGACGACCCCGACGACGCCCTCGGACCGGCCCGCAGCCCGGGCAGGTCGAGCAGTTCGCCGCCTACCGCGCGGCGTGGCGCGACCTCGGACGGCCCGAGATCGACCGCGAGCACCTGGAGCTGTCCAACGGCCAGCTCCGGATGCGCGTGCGTGCCTACGACCGCGAGCTGGCCGCCGCGCCCCGCTACGTCGCCAACGAGCTCGCCGCCACCCACCAGGCCGCGACCCGCCACCAGCAGGACGCCGCCCTGCGCCGCGCCGAAGCCGACGCGGCGACCGACCCGGCCGAGCAGCAGCGCCTCACCGAGGAGGCCGCCCAGGCCGCGGCGCTCGCCGCGGTCCTGGAACAGCGCGCGACCGAGCTGGCCGAGGTCGACGACGCCCGCAGCCGCTGGCTCGCCCACACCGCCCAGACCCGCGCGCAGGCCGAGTTGTCCAAGGCCGAGCTGTTCGCCCGCGACGCCGACGACGACCCCGACGACCGGATCACCGCCGCCGAGTGGAAGGCCGCCCACGACGCCGCCGTCGCCGACGACGACCGACACCGCGAGATCACCGAGGGCGACATCGCCGACCACCTCGACGACACCCGACCCGACGAGGACCGGGATGTGGCCGAGTCGCGGCGGGAGGACGCGCGCGAGGCCCCGCCGGTCCAGACCGGGGAGGATGTCGTGCGGGTCCCGGACGCCGAGCAGACCGAGCAGTCGGTCCAGCACGCCCGCCGGATGCTCGACGAGATCGCCTACCGCGACGCCGTCGACGAACCCGAGGACGAGCGCGCCGACCAGCTCATCCGCTGGCACACCGACGACGCCGCGACTGAAGGCTTCGACGACGTAGAAGACTCGTGAAGTACCTATGCGGTGCCGTAACCGGTACGTCGCTGCCGCACCGACGACAGGGCCGGATGAGTCGGCCCGTCGGCCTGTCTTTCCAGAGCCGATTCTCCACGCTCGCAGTGTGCGGTGCGTGGTTGCCGGTCGACCGCGGAAGGGCAGAGACAGCGCAACTGGGCCGTCGCGAGGACGGTAACGGTCAGGAGGGCGATTCGGGCTTGCGCACGGACAGCGGCCATCGGGCGTCGACGGCCACGGTCGAGAGGGCGAGAATCGCGCCGGCTATGCCCACCCACGCGATCGCGGTGAGGCGGCCGGTTGCGGTGATCGCGACGCCGCCGACGGCGGCGGCCAGCGTGATGCCGACCTGGAAGGCGGAGACGTTGACCGCACCGGCCAGGGTCGGAGCGTCGGCGCCGATGGCGAACACCCGGCCGTGAACCGCAGGATTGAGCACGAACGCCGCGAATCCGAGCAGGAAGAACAGCACCACCATGATCGTGGAGTTCGACGCCCAGATCAGCATGGCGCCGGACAGGACCGTGATGCTCGCCAGCCCGCCCGCGAGCAGCGGGAACGGGTATCGGTCTGCTATCCGGCCGCCGACGGTCAAGCCAGCCACGGCACCGATGCCGAACAACGCCAGGACGGCAGGCACCAGGCGTTGATCCAGTCGGCTCACGTCGGTCAGGATTCCGGCGATGTAGCTGTAGGTGACCATGTACGAGCCGGTACTGAGAACGGTTGTGCCATAGGCGATCCAGAGCCGCGGACGCAGCATCGTGCGAAGTTCACCCCGCACATCGCGTGGCGGTCCCTGATCCGCTCCGGCGGGGAGGACGATCGCGGTGGCGACGGCGGTGGCGGCGGTGGCGGCGGCAAGAGCCCAGAATCCAGCCCGCCAGCCAGCGACGTCGCTGATCAGGGTGCCCAGTGGTCCGCCGAGCACCATGGCCAGGCTCAGGCCGCCGACGACGACGGCGAGTGCGCGTGCGGCGCGGTCCGGGGTGACCAAGTGCAGCGCGGTCACCATCGCAGCGGCCCAGAACCCGGCATAGGCCAGACCAACCACGACGCGTGAGATCAGCAGGGGCCAGTAGCCCTCGACGAGCATCCCCGCTGTGGTGGCGGCGACGAACACGACCTGGCTGGCGATGAGAGTCGTGCGTCGGGACCATCGCAAGGTCAGCAGCGCCAGCGGCGGGGCCCCGACGACGACGCCCATGGCGTAGGCCGAGATCAGGGTTCCGGCGGCCGGTAAGGACACGTCGAGGTCGGCGGCGACCGGTGGGAGGACGCCGGCGATGAGGAACTCGGAGCTTCCGATGGCGAACAGGCTCAGCCCCAGCAGGTACACCGCTCCGGGTAGTCGCGTTGTCGCACGCGGCGTGCCGCGGTCGTCGTCGGGTCGGGTCGGGGTGGTTCCGGTGCTCATCGACGGACTGCCTCTTCTTCGGGGCCTTCGGGAATCGGGGCCCAGGGTCCCGATGGAGGGAGCGCGGCTGCGGTGTCCTCGGTGACCAGGTCGGAGTTGATCGAGATTCCGGCTTGTACGCCCTGGGCGGCGGCCTGCACGACCTGGGCCATCAGGTTGGTGATGTTTCCGGCCGCCCACACGCCAGGCGCTGCCTGCAGCGTGGTGGGGTCGGTGACCACCATCGATCCGGTGCCTGCTGGGTGCTCGGCGACGCGCGCGCCGAGAGCGACCGCCAGGTCGCTACGCGCTTCGAATCGAGGTGTCACGACCAGTGCACGGCAGGGAACTACTCGACCGTCGGTGAGGCGGACCGCACTGAGGGCGTCGCCGGTGATGTCGAGTCCGGCGGCGTCGCCGACGACGAGCCCGATACCTCGCGCGTCGAGCTGGGCGCGCTGGGCATGGTCGAGGGAGAAGTCCTCAGGCTGAATGAACGTCACGTTCGAGGTCCACTGCCGCATGAGCAGCGCGAGGTGTGCTGCAGCCGGTCCGGTGGCCAGTACGGCTACCGGCTGATCGCGGACCTCATAGCCGTGGCAGTAGGGACAGTGCAGAACGTCTCGCCCCCAACGCTCCCGCACCCCGTCGACCGCGGGCAGGCGGTCGACGAGCCCACAGGCCAGCAGGACCCGCCGGGCCCGTACTCGGCCACCGTCGTCGAGGCCGAGGTCAAATACCGGTGATCCGTCGGTCCTCCTGACCGGGCCGACCTCTGTCACTCGTGCACGGCGGATAACGGCGCCGTAGTGCTCCACTTCCCGACGGCCTTCGGTCAGCACCCTGTCCGGTGCAGCTCCATCAAGGGTCAGGAATCCGTGCATGGCGGCCGCCGGAGCGTTGCGCGGCTCTCCCGCATCGACCACCAAGACGGACCGCCGGGCCCGGGCGAGGGTGAGCGCTCCGCTGAGCCCGGCCGCGCCGGCTCCCACGACAACAACGTCATATGTCGGTTCTTCGATCATTACAGCACCTCCGCCGCTCACGATCGCCGCCGTCGAGAACGGTGGCAAAGATCGTTGCGGATACTGCAAAATGCAGGAGTGGAGGGCGAAGAGCTGGCGAGGCAGGTGGGTCCACGGCTGCGGGAGCTACGCCGGCGCCGAGGGACGACCCTCGCCGATCTCGCGGAGCTGACCGGCTTCTCGATCAGCACCCTGTCGCGTCTCGAGTCGGGCAAGCGCCGCCCGACCCTGGAGTTCCTCGTCCCGCTCGCCCGGGCCTACCGAGTGCCGCTCGACGACCTCGTCGGCGCACCCGAGACCGGCGACCCGCGCGTGCACCTGCGACCACGGAACCACCGCGGGCGAACGATCGTGCCACTGACCCGCTACCCGGGTCCGCTCCAGGCCTACAAGCAGATCCTGCCCGGCCGAGACCCCGATCAGCCGCTTCCCGAGCCCGTCGTCCACGACGGGTACGAGTGGCTCTACGTGCTGAGCGGAGAACTACGGCTGATCCTCGGCGACCACGACGTCGTCCTGAGGCCCGGTGAGGTCGCCGAGTTCGACACCCACGTTCCGCACTGGTTCGCCAGCGCCAGCCCTCGACCGACCGAGATCTTGAACCTGTTCGGGCCCCAGGGAGAACGGGCGCACATTACGGCGGTCACTGGTCGTCGGCAGTCTCCAGTCGGAACGGATGACGTCGACCTGGACTGAACTGTCGGTGCCCGGTGTCATCATCGGAGCGGGCAGGTCCACGACCGCCGGCGTCGAGGAGCGCAGATGACGACGAACGAGACCAAGACGGGCCCGCGGGCGCGGGCGTGGCTGGACGTGCCGTTCAGCGAGAAGGACCAGGCCAAGGCGCACGGCGCCCGCTGGGATCCGGCCGCGAAGCGCTGGTTCGACCCTCGCCCGCCCACGCCCGGGCTGCAGCCGTGGGCGGCGCTGCCCGACGTCCCGGACCTGTTGCCGGGCGAGGACCGGTCATTCGGGTCCGGGTTGTTCGTCGACATGATCCCGAGGACCTGCTGGTTCACCAACGTCCGTACCTGCGTCTCGCCGCAGGACTGGGAGCGCCTGCGCCAGATGGTCTTCGCCCGTGCCGGGCACCGCTGCGAGGCGTGCGGTGCGATCGAGGACCGTGCTGTGCGCCGGTGGTTGGAGGCGCACGAGCGTTGGAGCTACGACGACCGCACCGGCACCCAGACCCTGCGCCGGCTGATCTGCCTGTGTTCGCCGTGCCACCTGACGACCCACCTCGGGCACGCCAACGTCACCGGTCGCGCCGACGAGGCCCTGACCCACCTGCGTCGGGTCACCGGCATGAGCGACCAGCAGGTGTCTCGCCACGTCGATGAGGCCGGTCGGCTCTGGACCGAGCGTTCCGCGCGAACCTGGCACCTGGACCTGCGGATGCTCACCGCCGCCGGTGTGACGCTGCGCCGTCCCGAGGCGCCGGCCCAGAGGTCCCGGACCGCCGACCGGAGCCTGGACCGGACCCGCGCGGCCGACCAGTCCACCGCGGCCCGGCCGGGCGGGTGACGGCCGTGAGCATCTACGCCTTCTTGCTCGACGGCTGGGACTACGCGAGCACCTGGGGACTCGACGGCGATCACTACTACGCCCAGCTCACCCCGAACGGCGTCGACGACGCGGACGGCCCACAGGTCTGGATCGGCCCACCCACGCACTTGGTCGGCACCGTGACCGAGATGGTCCACGGCATCGCCGCGGCCCTCGACCTGCCCCTCGATCTGGTCGACGAGGCGATGGCTCGCGGTTCGGCGGCGTGCCGCGGTGAACCCGTCATGCCGGTCCCGGTCTCGGGGGCAGCGGTGTGCCCGCCGACACCGTTCCGGCAACCACCGACCCGCTTTGGACCGCGACCATGACCGAAGACCGGCAGCGGCGGCTCGAAGCGCAGGTCCGTGACGTCCTCGGGGGACATCATCCGTGGCTACGAACAGATCAAGCTCGCCAGCGTCGAGCGGTTCCGCACCCGGCTGATGTAGTTGCTCGCCGAGCTCGATGCCTCGTTGATCAATCGTTCGTTCCTGAGCGGATAGCCGGACGTCCTCGAAGGGACGCTGAAGGAGTCATGCTTCTTGGTCAGGCTGACTGCTCGCAGCCCGGCGCCCCTGTCAACGTCGGCCGGGCGTCGCCGATCCCGACCGTCTGTTCGACGTAGCAGGTGGGCGACGAGCGGTGGTCCAGGTGTTCGAGAGAGTGGGTGGACAGGCTGAAGCGCAGCGGGCCGGGGTCGGGCTCGCCGCCGGGTGCGGCGATCAGGCTGACGAACAGGTTGAGCAGTCCGACGCTGACGTTCGGCGAGAGTAGTGCGACGTTCTCGTGGCCGCCGCCGATGTCAGGACCGGCGCCAGCGATGTAGTGGGGGTCATCGAGCAGGCCTTGGCGGTCGATCTGGACCAGGGCGGGATCGAGCTGCTTGTTGCACACCATGCAGGGCCGCCCGGGCCGCAGCGCGTGCGTGCGAACGGTGGCGTTGCGCATGCCCGTGCCGTCGTCGAAGGCGTCGATGCCGATGCCGCCGTCGAGGACCGGGATGAGGTCGGTGTAGGCGAGGGAGTTGAGGACTGCGCGGGCCCAGGGGCGGTCGACGCAGCTGAAGATGACGTCGTAGTCCAGCGCGATCGCGTGCGCCTCCGGGTCGCACACGCTCATGCGGTGGCCGACGATGTCGGGCTGCTCGGCGGTCGCCGCCGCGCGCATCAGCTGGACCGCGACGTCGACCTTCGGGCGGCCCAAGCTGGCGTCGCGGCGCGTGGCGCCGATGAGCCGGTCCAGGTTGAGGCGCTTGACGATGTCGGGGTCCATGACGGCGATGTGCTGCACGCCGGCTGCGGCGAGGCGGACAGCGACGTCGAGTCCGACGCTACCGACCCCGACAACGAGGATGCGCAGCCGGGAGAAGTCGGCCTGGATGGTGGTGCCCCACGCGGAGATGGTGCGCTGCTGGGTGTCCTGGGCGCGCGGCGACGGGCGCAAGTGGTCGTTCCAGCTCACGCGCAACTGCCCGCCGTCGATGCGGACGCCCTCCGCCCAGACCGGGGTGCCGGTGCTGGTCCAGGTGCGCGCGGACCACGCCTGGTCGACCCCGGCGAGGGTCATGCCGAGCAGCGGCAGGCCGGTGATCGCCTCGACGAGGTGTGCGTAGGACTGCTCGGCGTCGGCGTCCCAGGGGCTCATGCGCTGCCAGCCGCGCCCGCGGAGGTGGGAGTGCAGGATGGCGACACCGAGCCCGGCGGCGGCGGCCTGGACCGCCGCGCGCACCATGTAGTCGCCGGTGAACGAAACGTTGCGGTGCACGGTGCGCTCGCCGGGCTTCGGCGTGACGACGTCGCGCAGCAGCGCGGTCCAGCGCCGGCTGCCGGTGGAGGGGGCGTAAGTGGCCAGGCACAGGTCTTCCTGCCCGTCGGCTCGTAGCAAGTGCTGGTGCAGCAGCTCGTCGATGGTCTCGGTCATCGCCACCGAGACGGTCGGCGCGGAGTTCGTAGACCCCGGAATGATCCGGGTCGGGACGTTCGACATCGTCATGGTCAGCTCGCCGTCTCAAGAACGGACCTGACGTGCGCGATCCACGCCTGAGCCGGTTCGGTGGCGTCCCCCCAACCGGCGATCTGCCGGGAGTGGCGAACCCAGCCCGGCAGGGTCTCGTCGACGTTCGCGTTGGTTGCGGCGAACCCGACATCCGCGGGGAAGTGAACCCAGTGCGGTGGGCACTGCGGCCACATCGACAGCTCGTCGATCTGTACCCCGGTAGGGGTTGCGCGGCCGGCGCGGGCGCCGGCCACCGCCTCGACCGTGAAGGTGATGACCGACCCCTGCACGACCGCAGTGATGCCACATCGGTCGAGGCCAGCGAGGAAATCGGTCACCGTGTCCGGCACGGTCGAGGCGGTGTCCATCATGCGACCGTGGCGGTCTGGCGGACGCTGACGAACTTGTCGCCGTTGGAGATGGCAACCTCGTCAGTGTCGGCGTAGCCGATCGGCTCGCGGTGCCCGGGGCGAACCTGCTTGAGGTCGTAGCCGGCGGGGTCGAGACCGCCAAGCCGCAGGATCGCGGCGGCGGGCATCCGGCTGGCGTCGGTGACGAGCTTGCGCCCGTCGAGGGTGAAGTGCACCTGGCGCGGCTTGCGGTTCGAGACGTCGGTCATGACCGTCCTTCTCTACTGCTTGGCTGCTGGGGAGTTGCACCAAGGACGGTACGTGTTGCAGTAAAGCGTCACAAGTGATCGGCTGCTGCAGCGCGCCGTGTTGCAGCAAAGCTGCGACGAGCGGCTACCCTCGCGGCGTGGCCGAGCCGAGAAACCCACGATGACCCGTGCTGTCGACGACGAGCGGGATCCGCGCGGTGGCGATGTCGAGCGTCTCGACGTCTCCCAGCTTGGCCGACTCGTCCGGGAGCGACGGGGCGCGCAGTCACTGCGACAGGCCGCGACCGACGCCGGGGTCAGCTTCTCCACGATGTCGCGCGTCGAGGGGGGTGCCCAGCCCGACCTGGCGTCGTTCACCGCCCTGTGTGCTTGGTTGGGGATGCCGCCGAGCAGATTCTTTACCCCGGTCACCGAGCGTCCGCAGCAGCCGCTGGAGCAGGCGATCGCCCACATCTCCGCAGACCCGGCGCTGACAACCGACGCAGCCGCGGCGATCAGCAGTGTGCTCAAGGAGATGTACGCGACCCTGGCCCAGGCCAACCCGCTCGCGAAGCCGGTCGTCGCCTGCCACCTTCGTGCGGCTTCGGTGATGCGTCCCGGGGTGCCGCAGCGGCTCGGGGCGCTGCTCGACGACATGCACGCCGCGCTCGTCGCGCGGGTCGAGAAGGAGGGTGCGCAGTGACCCTGCCGCGGGGCTTCAAGGCCAAGGCCGAGCGCGAGGCCGAACGTCTGCGCGGTGAACTCGGCCTCGGTGCGGCCGCCGCACTGCCGCTCGATCGTCTCGCCGAGCACCTCGGAGTCACGCTGGTCAGTGGTGAGGAGCTCGTCGCTCGCGACCGCCTGGAGGAGATCGAGCGTCTTCAGGCTTTTGCGTTCTCTGCCGCGACGTTCGTCGTCGGGGATCGGACGTTCGTGGTGACCAACCCCCTCCGCACTCCTGGTCGCCTCGCCAGCGACGTCGCGCACGAGTTCGCTCATACCATCCTCGACCACGACCTCGCCGAGGTTCGCGAGATTGACGGCGTCCCGTTCCGGACCTGCCGACCCGACGAGGAGGAACAGGCCACCGCGTTCGGTGGGACGTTGTTGCTTCCGCGCCCACTGCTCATGCTGGCCGCCCGCCGCGGCGACGGACCCGCCGAGATCGCCGCGGACTGCGGCGTCACCATCGAGATGGCCCGTTTTCGCTACAACACCACGGGCGTGGCCCGTCAGGTGCAACGGCGTTCCGTGTAGCCGTGCTCCCAGGCGAGGTTGACTGGATGAGCCGTGCCGCAAGCGGGACTACCCGACTGTGGACCCCATGGCGCTAGCAATGGTCGCGCTCACACGCGGCCTCTTCGATGAGACTGCTCTAGACGTTCTGCGACCAGCCCGGTAACTCCGCTACTGCGGGAGATAGTCGCGTTCAAGTCTGCTAACGCGAATTTCTGTTCGGTGGCCATGAGTGGAGTGACGGGTTCAAAGACCCGCTCAGGGCCGCGCGGCCGTGAACCCCGGTGGAACGCCTGCGGCGTGGCCTGACGGCCCGGTGGCTTACCACGACCGGTCTCCCGGTCAAGGGCGCTGCGCGTCGCTGCGCGACCGGACTGCGTCCGGCCCGTAGTGACCGCGAGCCTCGCCGGCCTCGGTGGGACGCCTTGCGGCGGCGGGGAACAAGCGCCCCGCCACCCCAAGGGGTACCCGGGCCGACAGGCCCGACCGTCGATCGGGAGGCCAGCGTGAACACCAGCCAGCACACCGCCCACAAGGCCGGGCGCAGCGACGCAGAGCAGGCCGCGCGCGAGGGCGCCGCTGGCGCGGTCGCGATGATGGGGATGGTCCTGCGGGTCGCCGGGCCGGTCGCGGTGCGGGTCGACATGCGCTTCGCCGGGACCCCGGAGCGCCAGCTCGGGTTGTCGCTGGGGCCGGTGCTGGTCTACATGCGCTCGCACTTCGTCGCGGCACGGATCGCACGGCAGTGGGCCGCGGCGGCGCCGCTGGTCGCGCCGCTGCCGACCGTCCTGGCGGGGCGGAAGCGGGAGGTGATGGCACCGACCGGGCCGTGGTCGACCGCGGTCATGGTGCGGCTCAACGGGGTCCCGAACGTCACCGGCGGGGTGATCGAGCCGCAGGCGGGTACGGAGGCGTCGCGGATGCTGCGGATGCGGGTCGGGCCGCTGGTGTGGGAGGTGTGCGACGCCGAGGCGTACGCGGCGCTGCTGCGGGGGTGGAAGTTGGCCGAGCAGATGTTGTCTGTGGACAGCGACGACCTGTAGCGGCCGGCTGTGGACAATCGGGGGCCCGTCATCGTCGCGGGCATGAGATGGCAGGTGGGCGTCCTGCGGGACGGCGCGGAGAACATCGACTGGACCGCCGCCGGCGACGAGCCGGACTGGGCCCGCGCGCGCCGCCACGCGCTCGACGAGCTGCACGCGCTGATCGCGGCCGAGGACTGCTGCCAGGAGTACCGGCTCCTGGTCGACTCGGTGCCGGCGATCGTGTTCCCTGGCATCAACGACGACGGAACCCTCGACCTGGCGCATGTTAACGACGTACTCGCTGCCGACCGCTATGGCGAGACGGCAACAACGTAATCTAGGTTCGTAGCTGCCAGCCGCTGGATCTTCGAGCCTGAGCTGGCCGAGCTGCTACGACTGGCTGAACTCACCGAGCGCTTCTTGGTGCTCCGGGGTCAGGCCGTCCGGTGCCGGCTCGGGGGCGTTCCACAGGGGACCTCCGACCTGGGTCGCGGACCCGCGGCGCAGGTCGTCGGGGACATGCGTGTAGCGCGTCGCCGTCGAGGCTTCCGACCAGCCCATCATGGCGCGGACGGGGACCCAGAGGACCATGAGCGCAGTCGCGGCAGTGTGGCGGGCGTCGTGGAGCCGGGCCGTGAGCTTCCCCCGGTTCGCCGGAGTGCGGGTCATCTGTCGGTGTCGCGCTGACGGCCAGCGTGCTACGGGTGGAACGGCGGCTGAATCGGACGGGGCGCCGCCGGTTACGTGGCTCAAGGGGCGACGACACCGAAGAACTGCGCCGCGACGACCACCTCCGCGGATCGGGTGGCCGGGAGGCGGTGGTGCGGGACGGTCTGCCCGGACATCAGGAACGGTGTCGGGCCGATGTCGAATCCGATACCACCGTCGGGATGTCCGTGGGTCCGCCCGGACAGCGCCCCGATGTCTTCGAGCGGTGTCGTCGCGAGTTCGGGCTGCAAGTACAGCGGCTCGACGGGCCCGTCGAGCAGGGTGAGGACAACGAGCTCGGTGGCGACGGGGTCGGTGTGCAGCGGGCTGGCGTCCCCGTCGCGGTGGAAGTTGTAGAACACCCCCGTCGGGGCCACCGCGACACCGGTCTCCGCACGGATGCGGCGGGCCAGCGAACCGGACCAATGCCGATTCAGCAGGGCCGGTCCCGCGTCGGCGTAGCAGAAGCCGCCGTATCCGCCGGTCACGCAACCGCGCTCGATCGTCGACACCCCCGAGTGGCCCTCGATCGCTCCCGAACGCAGTGCGAGCGCCTCACGTCGCAGACCGTCACGGGTCCCGTCGTCGACGGCCCCGTCGAGTCGAGTGTGGATGATCCCGAGTCCGGGGGCCGCGACGCGCGGGTACGACTGCGGTGCGGGCCAGCCCCAGAGGTCGGTGTCCCCGCCGGGGAACATGTGCCGGTAGAGGTGGTGGATCCGCTCGTCGGGCGGGGGGCCGCCTGGGTGCGGCGGGGGAGCGAGCCGTCCAGGATCGACACCGGTTCCGGCGACGAGCCCGGCGCAGTCGGTGGTGAACCGCGGCCGGCCGGCGTGCAGGCGCCGGAAGCGTCCGACCGGCCCGCCTGGCTGCACGTCGAGCTCCGGATGCGTCACGGCGAGGAGTAGGAAGCGGCGGTACTCCAGCGCAGTGGCCTCGCGGTGGTGGTAGGGGGCGTCCGGGGCGACGCCGACGGCGAACCGGGACTGGACGTCCGCGAGATCGAGATCGGCCACCCGCGCCGCCAGCGTGTCGTCCACGAAGCCCCTTCCGCCTACCCAGACGGTCTAGCAACAAATGAATGACTGTTCAAGTGTTGATTTGGTACTTAGATGCATTAGCATCACAACGGGCGCCCGGACCGTCAATTCCGACACGGAGGAGCAGGTCATGAATCACCACGGCTACGAGTACGAGGAGAGCGACGATGCTGCGCCGCGCCGGCTCCGGGCCCACACCCCGGCCGTCGAGGACACCTTCAGCTGGCTGATCGGCGACCTGGCCGACACCGAGAAGTGAGTCGCCGGGGTGGGGAGATGCGTTCTCCCCGCCCCGTGCCTCGACCGGGACGTGGGCGCGACAGGGGGACTCCGGTGGTGATCGCCAAGGCGACAACCGTCGCACATCACCAGGGACCTGACGCGACGACCGCGTCGATCTCGCTGGTCACCGCACCGTCCGGCTCCGATCCGATCGCGGACGAGGTCCGGCGGCTGCTGAGCGAGCGGGCCGACGTTCGGGCGGAGATCGGGGACCGGCCGGACCCGGCTGTGCATGACGTCGTCGTCGCCTGCGCGAACGCTCTGCCCGATGATCGGTGGCAGGACCTCGACGCCCTCTGCGAGGGTGCGGGCCTCGCCTGGCACCGCGTGCACGTCGAGGGGCCGGTGGTCTGCGTCGGCCCGTTCACCATGCCCGGCGTCTCTGCCGGCTACCGGGACTGGCGTGCCCGGCGCCTGGCCGCGAGCCGGAACCCCGACGGCCTTCTCGACCGCTGGTCTCGCGCGGACCGGGTTCCGGGTCCCCGGCCGAACTCGGAGACCGTGGTGACGGCGGCGCAGCTGGTCGTCGACGACGTGCTCGCCCACCTGCGCGGCGAACGCGCGCCCGGGGCCGATCACGAGGTCCGCATCAGCGGCGCGACCCTCACTCGCCACCCGGTGCTGCCGCTCCCCGGAAAGCACTCCGCCGGGACCGCGACGGGAACGAGCCCCGAGGATCGCCTCGTGGACGCCCGCACCGGGATCGTCACCGCGCTCCGTGCGTCGCGACCCGGTCCCTACTCGTCCTCACTGGCCTGCGTCGAGGCCGAGGTCTGCGACACGCGGGTCTTCGCGCCGTGGCGGGCGGACCCCGCGGCCGGTGGGGCGACACTCGGAGACCCGGACGCGGCCCGCCGCGCTGCCCTCGGGGAAGCCGTCGAGCGCTACTGCGGCAACGCCATACCTCCGGACCTGCCGCGCGGCACCGCCCGGGACCTCCGCGCGCTCGGCCACCGGGTCGTGTCACCCGGTGCGCTGACGCTGTACTCGGCGGCGCAGTACGCAACGCCGGGCTTCCCGTTCGTCCCGCTGCACGACGACCTGACGCTCGACTGGGCCCGGGGCTGCGACCTCGTGACCGGTGACCCGATGCTCGTGCCCGCGGCGGCGGTCCACCTCAACGGGCCGGGTACCCGGCCCGGAGGCCCGGCCCCGGTATCGCCGCCGGCCCTGGCCGGCATCGCGGCAGGGGAGACGGCGACGGCGGCACAGCGGGCGGCGATGGAGGAGGTCCTGGAGCGCGATGCCGTCACGGTGTGGTGGGCGACCGGCGACCACGCGACCGCCCTTGATGTCACGGGTGACCCGGTGATCGCGGACACCCTGTCGGGGCCCGTCTGTGGCCGGCTCGACGCGCGGTTCCTCCTGCTGCCCTGCCTGGTCGACGTCCCGGTCGCCGCCGTGCTGCTCCACGACCCGCACCGCGGGCTGATCGGCGTCGGGACCGCCTGCCGTCCGACCACGACCGCGGCCGCGCACAAGGCGCTGACCGAGGCTCTCGTATCCCTGGAGGTCGCTCGAGAGCTGGCCGACCCGGACAGCCCGTTCTGGACCGACGTCCGTGCCGGGCGCCTGCCCGCCGCGCCCTACCGCCCGTTCCACGACGACCGGTCCTACCGGGACCTGTACCGGGCGGACTGGCGGGACCTCACGTCGCTCGAACCGAACGTTCAGCTCTACCTGGACCCGCGGATGCAGGCCGTCGCCCTGGCTCGGACCCGCCCCGCGACGCCCGCGATCCCCCTCGGCGCGGGGCCCACCGTGACCGGCGACCCGCGGTCGGCGTATCTGCGGGAGCTGACCGGCGCCGGGCTGTCCGCGGTCGGCGTCGACCTGACGACCGACGACGTCGCGCGGGCGGGGCTGCGCGTGAGCCGGGTCGTCGTCCCCGGCCTCTACCAGCTCGCGCCGGCGGCGTTCCCGCTGCTCGGCGGTACTCGCCTGGACCGGGACCCCGACATCCCGGTGCCCCCGCCGCTGCCGTTCTCGTGAACCGTCCACTGGAGGTCGGATGAAGCTGGGCCTTGCCCTCGGATACGGGGGCGAACCGATGGGCGAGGTACTGCCCGCCGTGCGGGCCGCGGACCGCTGCGGGTTCGACTCGGTCTGGAGCCTGGAGGAGTTCGGCGCGGACGGCGTCTCCATCCTCGGCTATCTCGCCGGGCAGACCGACCGGATCCGGCTCGGTACCGGAATCCTGCAGATCGGGGCCCGCACGCCCGCCCTGACCGCCATGACGGCGGCGACCCTGGACATACTCAGCGAGGGGCGGGCGCTGCTCGGGCTCGGAGTATCGCAGCCCTGGTTGATGGAGGGATGGCACGGCGTCCCGTTCACCCCGCCCGTCGACACGATCCGCGAGTACGTCGCGGTCGTACGGGCAGCCGTCGCGCGCGAGGCACCGCTGGAGTTCGACGGCCGCCACTACACCGTCCCGTACCGGGGGCCGGACGCCCGTGGGCCCGGCCGGTCGATCCGGTCCCAGATGAAGCCCCTGCGGCCGTCGGTGCCGATCTACCTCGGGACCACCGGACCTCGCGCCGTCCGACTCACCGGTGAGATCGCCGACGGCTGGATCGCCGGCGGCCTCTACCTCCCGGAGCACGAGAAGGTCTGCCTCGCCCCGCTCGACGAGGGGCTCGCCCGCAGTGGACGGGAAGCGGACGCCGTCGCCGTCACGAAGATCGTCGACGTGCTGGTCGACGACGACCTGGACGCGGCGCGGGACGAGGTCCGCCCGGTCCTCGCGTCCTACATCGGCCCGCGCGGTGTCGGCGTGGAGAACACCCACTTTGCGCAGGCCTGTGAGATGGGGTGGGAGGAGGCAGCGCACCGGATCCGCGAGCACCACGTCGAGGGCAGGCGGTCCGATGCCTGGGCCGCCGTGCCGGACGACCTGGTGGACGCATTCGCGCTCATCGGGTCCAGGGAGCGCATCCTGGACCGGCTCGGTGCGTGGGCCGGGTCGCGTGTGGACACCCTGATCCTGCTGACCCGCGACGTCGAACTCATCGAGGCCGCGTCGGGCGTGCTGTGACGCTCACCCGTGACGCGTCACCGCTGCGCGAGCTGTGGCGGCTGGTCGTTCCGCTGATCGTCACCATGTTCGCGCAGGTCGCGATCGTCCTGACGGACACCGCGCTGGTGGCCCGCTACTCCACCGCGGCGCTGGCCTCGGTCGCCCTGGCTGCGCCCGTCTATCTCATCGCGGTCATGGTCGTCCGGGGCTGGGCTACCGCCGCCCAGATCGTCGTGGCGCGGCGCTTCGGGTCCGGCGACGTCCCGGCGGTTGCCGGGGCGACCGCCGTTGCGCTCCTCGCCGGAGTCGTGACGGGTGTCGTGTTCTCCGGCTCGTTGATCCTGACGGCGGGTCCGGTGCTGGGGGCGTTAAGTGATGACCCGGCCGTCGTCGCGGGCAGTGTCGACTACCTGCGCATCGTCGCCGTCGGCGTGCCGTTCGCGGCGGCGTCGGCGGTGCTCCAGGCCGCGTTCGCCGGCCTCGGCGCCACTCGGATCGCGATGGTGTCGACACTGCTCATGATCATCGTGAATCTGGTGCTGGGCGTGACGCTGGTCTTCGGAGCAGGGTTCGGGGTCGTCGGGGCCGGTTTGTCCACCGTGGTGTCGACGGTCGTCGGTACCGCCTACCTCATCTGGTTCGCCCGCAGCCGTATCGGCTCGGTCGTGCCCGGCGCGGTGCTGCTGGCCCGCGGTGATCTCGCGCGTGGCCGGGTCGCCGTGCCGGTGCTCGCCCGCCTGGCGTGGCCGGAGGCCGCTCTGCTGTTCTTCGGCTACCTCAACGAGGTCCTGGTGGTGGGGTTCGCCGCGCAGGTCGGGAGCGTGGACCTGGCGGCGTACCGTCTCCTGGACAACCTCACGCTGGTGATCTATAACCTGCTCGCCGCGGTCGGTGCGGGGATCGCGATCCTGGCCGGTCAGTGCCTTGGGGCGGGGGATGTCGCGGCCGTCCGGACCTACCAGCGGACAGGGGTCGTACTGGCTCTCGTGCTCGCCACGCCGCCGGCGGTGCTGGCCGCCCTGTTCCCCGGGACGCTGTTCTCGCTCGCGACGGCGGACACGGCCGTCGTCGACCTCGCGGCGTCCACCGCGCCGCTCGCCGTCGTGACGCTGGTTCCGATCGTGCTGTCGCTGAACATCGCGGGCGTACTGCGTGCGTCCGGCGACAATGTCACCGTGATGATCGCGTCGCTGGTGGCCGACTACGCGGTGCTGGTGCCGCTGGCCTGGTTCCTCGGGCTGGTCCTCGGCTGGGGGCTGACCGGGATCTACGTCGCGTGGCTGGGCTTCGGTCTCACGATGCTCGCGATCACGGGGTGGCGGTACGCGACGGGCCGATGGCGGACCCAAATCGTATGAGCACTTGCTCAACTGTCGATTCGATCCATACAGTTCGGGCTCCACAAGAGACCCCAGGAGGCAGCGGTGTCGAGTCCGGAGACGATCGCGGCATCCGCCGTTGGCACCCGCCGTCGGTCGGCGATGCTGCGCCTCTGCACAGTGGCGATGGCCGTCGCGCTCGCTGCGGGTTGCTCCGCGGCGCCGTCGACCGAGGCGCCGCCACAGACGCCCGCGGCTGCACCCGGCTTCCCGATGACGATTGACAACTGCGGTGTGCAGGTCCGCCTGGACGCCCCGCCGCAGCGCGTCGTGACGATCTACCAGCACCCGGCGGAGATCATGTACGCGCTCGGACTCGAGCGCTCGATGGTCGGGACGGCCTACCCGGACAACCCCTATCTGCCACAGTTCGCGGCCGCGAACGCGTCGGTGCCGCAGATCTCGGACAAGGACGCGTCGTTCGAGCAGGTGCTCGTCACCGGACCGGACATGGTCTACGGCGGCTACGACTCGGCGTTCTCCGCGGACAAGGGCACCGCCCGGGAGCGCTACCAGCAGTCCGGCGTCGCGACCTACCAGAATTCGGAGGCCTGCACGCCAAAGGTCACGATGGACACCGTCTGGTCCGAGATCCGGACGGTCGCGCGCATGTTCGGCGTCCCGGAGCGCGGCGAGTCGCTCGTCGGTGACCTGCAGCGACGGGTGGACGCGTCGAGCGCCCGCGTCGCCGGTGCCCCGCCGGTGAGCGTGTTCGTCTACGACAGCGGCGAGGACACCGCGTTCACCGCCGGCGGGCGCGGGATCAGCAACGACGTGATCGCCCGCGCCGGCGGGCGCAACGTGTTCGGGGACCTGGACGACCTCTTCGGCGACGTCTCGTTCGAGCAGGTCGCGCAGCGGGCCCCGGACGTGATCGTGATCTACGACTACGTCGACGGCAGCGGCGGCGTCGAGGCGAAGAAGCGGTTCTTGCTCGGGCGTCCGGAGCTGGCCAGCGTGCCGGCGATCCGCAACCAGCGCTTCACCACGCTCACCCTGCAGGACGGCGTCGTCGGTGTCCGTCCGCCGATGGCCGTGGAGACCCTCGCCCGCGCCCTGCACCCCGACCGCTTCCGGTGACGATCGCGCCCCGCCGACCGGCCACGGCGGATCTCGCTCCCGGCTCGCACTGGCGCCAGCCCGCGGTGCTCGTCGTGCTGACGGCCGTGCTGGTCGTCTCGGTCACCGCCGGGATCTCGATCGGCTCGGTCAGGATCCCGCCCGGGCAGGTCTGGTCCAACCTTGCGGCCGCGGTGACCGGCGGGCGGATCGATGCGACCGGGCCACCTTTCGTGCAGGCGATCGTCACCCAGAGCCGCGCTCCGCGGGTTCTGCTCGCCGTCGTCGTCGGTGCCGGCCTCGCCGTCGTCGGCGCCGCGCTGCAGGCGCTGGTGCGCAACATGCTCGCCGACCCGTTCCTGCTCGGCGTCTCGTCCGGCGCCTCGGTCGCCGCGGTGCTCGTCATCATCTCCGGCGCCACCGCCGTCCTCGGCCTCACGACGCCGGTCGCGGCGTTCCTCGGCGCGTTGCTGGCGCTGTTCGTGGTCTACGCGATGTCGCGGTCCGGCGGGCAGGTCACGCCTACCCGGCTGGTGCTCTCCGGCGTCGCCGTCGCCTACGTCCTGTCCGCCCTGACCAGCCTGCTCCTGATCCTCGCGGCCCGCCCGGACGCCTACCGCGAGGTCCTGGCGTGGCTGCTAGGCAGCCTCGGCCGAGCCACCTGGGACCTGCTGTGGCTGCCCACGGGGGCGGTCGTGGTCGGTGTGGCGATCCTGCTCGCCGCGGCCCGCCCGTTGAACCTGTTGCTCGCGGGCGACGAGGCCGCGACGACGATGGGTGTCGACGTCCCGCGGTTCCGCGCGGGGATGTTCGTCCTGACCTCGCTCGTCACCGGCGTCCTGGTCTCGGTGTCCGGACCGATCGGCTTCGTCGGGCTGATCGTCCCGCACGCGGTGCGCCTGGTCGTCGGCAGCGACCACCGCAGGCTCCTCCCGGCCGCCGCCCTGAGCGGCGCGTCGTTCCTGGTGTGGGCCGACATCGCCGCCCGCACGGTCGCGTCGCCGATCGAGGTCCCGGTCGGGGTGCTGACCGCGCTGTGCGGCGGGCCGTTCTTTCTGTGGCTCGTGCGGCGCGAGGCTCGCCGCGGTACCCGGACCAGCGCATGAGCGACCCGGCCGGGCTGGCCGTGTCCGACCTGGCGGTCCGGCTCGGCGGACGGACCGTCGTCGACGGCGTGTCGTTCGCCCTGGACCCGGGCCGCACGCTCTGCCTCGTCGGGCCGAACGGCAGCGGCAAGTCGACGCTGCTGCGCGCCGTCCTACGGATCCTGCCCGCGGAGCACGGGACGGTCGCACTCGACGGTCAGGCAGCGGGGGAGTTCTCCGCCCGCGAGTTCGCCCGCAACGTCGCCGCGGTCCTGCAGGACCCCGGAGCCGAGTTCGACATGTCGGTGCGCGAGGTCGTCGGCATGGGGCGCTCGCCGTTCCAGCGCCTGCTCGTCTCCACCGAGTCCGACGACGAGGAGACCGTCGCCGCAGCACTGGCCGCAGCCGGCGTCGCGCACCTGTCCGAGCGGTCGTATCGGACGCTGTCCGGTGGAGAGCGTCAGCGCGTGGTCATCGCCCGTGCCTTCGCGCAACGCCCCCGGCTCCTGGTGCTCGACGAACCGACCAACCACCTCGACGTCCGCCACCAGTTCGACGTGCTGGACGCCGCGCGGCGCCGGGGCGTCACCACCGTGATGGCCCTGCACGACCTCAACCTCGCTGCGCACTACGGCGACGACGTCGCCGTCCTGCACGACGGTCGTCTGCACGCCCACGGCCCGCCCGCGGACGTGATCACCGAGGAGATGGTGCGCGACGTCTACGGCGTACGGGCCGAGGTCGCCCCCGACGCCGACACCGGCCGCCCGCACATCCGCTTCCGACCCCCTGCCCCCGACCGCCGAGGAGTCACCCCGTGACCCACCCGACCGACCGGGCCGTCGTGCTGGTCGCCCGACCGACTCCCGCCGGCCTCGATGAGCGGGCCTTGCGCCGGCTCGCCGGAGCCGTCGCCGGCCGGGTGCCGGATTCCGTTCATGTCGCGCACCTCGACCACGAGGCGCCCTCTTTGCACGACGTCCTGGACGAGCTGGCTGCAGCTGGGGCGGCTTCCGTACTGGTCCTGGCGCTCGCGGTGCCCGCAGACCGCTACCTCACGAGCTGGATTGCGAAAGCCGTCGCCAACTGGCGCGAGACCCGGGCGTCCACCCTCGCGATCCGCCAGGCCGACGGGCTGACGGACCTGCCCGGCGTTGCCGACGCCGTCTCCGATCTCGTCGCGTCCGGCGGCCGGCCGGTCACCGCCTCCCCGGCCGGGTTCCGCAGCCCGGCCTGGTCGGACCTGGAGATCCCGGACCGCCACCTGCTCGTCTGCCGCGGTCCCCGCTGCACCGCACACGGAGCCGGTGCCACACAACGCGCGCTGGCGGACGCCTCCCGCGGAACGGGCACGCAGGTCACCGGCATGTCCTGCATCGGACCCTGCAACCTCGGACCGCTGGTCATCGAGCACCCGACCGGGCAGTGGCACCAGCACGTCGACACGAAGCGAGCGGAAGCGCTGGCGGCGGACCTGCCCTGACAGCCGGCGCAGGCGGCGAGTGAGGACAGATCAGTACGCTCCATGGTCGGCCGCCTGGGAGAGCTGCTCGGACTCCGCGCTCAGTGATGGTCCGACGACGTAGCCGTCCGGGTCTAGTCGGTCATCCAGGCCGGACGAGTCCGCCCGGGAGCAGGCGCCACGCCGCTGCTTTCGGTGCTGATCGAGACCGCGTTCGACGAGCAGTTGCACGCGTCGACGACCTCCATCGTGGTACGGCTCGTGGCACGAAACGGTGCTGCACAGCGGTACGCGGTGCGCACCGCGAACGTCACGACGTGAACGGCGGTCCTCGTCGAGCATGCCGAACCCGGTGAGCGACCTACTCGTAATGCGTAGGTCTGGGGTTCGACTCCCCAAGGCGGCTCCACACTCTCCGGCAGTTCGGCCGGGTTCGCCGACACCATGTGTAGTCCGGCTGAACCCGTCCGCATCGGCTTCCAGCCTCGCGTGATGACCGCGCTGCACCCGATGATCTTCGCTGCCTCCGGCGGTCCCGTGGCTGTCCCGGGAGATCGACCGCCGGCCCAGCACGCCGTCGCACTCGCCCAGATGCCAGGCCGCGCCGGGATTCGTCACCGACGACAGCGCCGGGCCGTACTACCGCGGGACGGAGCGGCCCGACGTGGTCACGGCGACCCAGGGCGCGTACGGCTACGAGATCGAGCGGGCGTCCGACGGGACCGTGACCGAGACGCGGCTGCCGGTCCGCGAACACGTGGCTGGAAGCGAGGACGATCATCGGCTTCCCTCCGGTGGGACACGTGCGGTCGGAAACGATCTCGTGCAGACAGATCCGGCGCACAGCCGGCAGCTGAGCCGGATGCCGCCGCGCTCGGAGAGTCAGCCTTCCAGCGAACGCTTGTAAAGACTACAGACGAGTGATTGACAGACGATAGCTCACTGCGCGACTCGGCGGCTTGTGCTCCATGCCGGTGATGATGTGAATCAAGGCTGACTCCGCGCTCGTGCAGTGATAGTAAAGAATGACCAATCGCAAACATGGTTAACGACTCGCGAATGGGGTAGACGCATGTCTCTTGCTCGCATGTCCGCTGCGATCATCATCGCTCTTGTGGCACTCCTCGGATCAGCAGGTCCCGCCATGGCTGCTCATGCCTCATCGCCGTCCGATGCAGCCACCTCACTGTCAGCGCCCGTCACTGTCAGTGCTCCAACTCAGGAACCACCGGTGATGCCCTACTCGGTGCACAAGACGATGGACGAGTGCATCGCGGCACAGAAGCGACTTCACGCCGAGAAGCCCGGCCTGTTCTCGCAGTGCTTCGAAGATAGGTACGGCCCCAAGAAGGGCATGTTCACGCTGTGGGCGAAGGGCTGATCGACGTGGCTGAAGTATCTGCTATCGGTCGCGCGGTGGCCGCTGGACTCCTGGCTGGCTCGGCAGCCCTGCTGGTTCCGGCCGCTGGCCCGTCACCTGTGGAGAGCCAGGGCCTCATCCTGCAGTCAGGCGTGCAGCTTGCCGGGCACGTCATCATCGGCCGATACCAATCCATGAACGAGTGCCTCGATGCAGCAGCAAGAGAGCAGAAGAAGCGACCCGGCCTCACTAGCTGCCAGGAGCAACCGGACGGTCGACACTTTCTGTACGCCGATGACGGGCTGACAGACTAACCCACAGCTTTTCTCGATCGCGGCCGCGCCCTACCCGGACGTGGCCGCGATAGGGTATCATGTACAAGTATGACCACTCTCGCGACCGTTCATTTTATAGTACCGCGCGATTCTATGCAGAATTACATCGAGGCGCTCAGGTCTGCAGGCTACCTCGTTGAGGAAACTCCCTTGCAGGGAATCGATGTATGCCAGATAGCAAGCGGGTTCACTCCTCAGGTCGACGGATCCGTCAAAGATCAGTTGGAGCAGTACGACCAGATTCGTAAGGAGCTCGTCGACGCCTTCACGTCAGCCGGGCTGAATGATTGGGAATGGTCCGGATACGGAGCGGACAGTCGCTCTGTCGCATAGCGGCCAACTGCACCCTGTTGCTCGCACTCGCGGACTTTCGCGACTCGGCTCCACGGATCAGCGGATCCACACCGCGGTCAGCACGAGCCGCGCGCCCTCTGACCCGAATCCGCGAGTAGGCTATGAGCTGATCTTGGTCGGCCAAAGTTGATGTTGCTTGGGTCGGGAGTGGGGTGGTGGGCAAGCGGGCGGCCCGAGTGTCGCCTCGGGTGGCGGGTTCCTGTGCTGGTCGGGGCCGGTGCGGCCGGGTCAGGACGGAGCGGGCAGGGCGCGGACGCGGGCGAGGACCTCGGCGAGTAGGTGCTCGCCGGGTGGTAGGCGCAGGGTGAGGCCGCGGGCGTGGCGCACGAGGCGGGCGGGGATGGTGATCAGCCGCCGGCGCAGGGTGGCGATCATGGCCTGGCCGCCGCGGACGCCGTGCCCGACCAGGCGCCCGTCGCGGGTGCGGGCGGTGAGGTGGTGCAGCCACCCGCTGGTGGTGGCGGCCAGGAGTGCGCCCCACATCCAGGCTCGGTTCACCGCGAGGTGTCCGGAGGGGAGGTGGCGCAGCGCGGCGCCGTGCTTGGTGTCGCGGAACAGGTTCTCCACCTTCGTGCGGTGGCGGTACCAGTACTCGGCCTGCGCGGCTGCGGCAGGTGTGGAGACGTCGAGGTTGGTCACGATGAACGAGTAGGCGAACACCCCGTCGACCTTGGCCACCGTAGCGAGGTCGTCGAGCGGGAGCGCCCGCTGGGCGGGGTGCAGGGTGCGTCGGCGCCGCGCTCGCGGGTCACCGGAGACCTGGCCGTGGTCCAGGTCGAGCCGGACCCGACGGATCAGCAGCTGGGTCGCTGCGGGCCACCAGTTCGGGCAATAGTCGGCCACCGCGACCTGCGCGCCGGTCATGTCGATCGCGTCGGTCCACCCGTCGGCCGCGACGCCGTCGAGGATGCGCCACAGCGGCGCGATGCGTCGGGCGCCGATGGCGAACTCCACGCCGACGAACAGGGCTGCGCGGGCGAGCTGCCCGGCGAAGTAGCCCGCGTCCGCACGCACGCGGACTCGCCCCGCCCGCGCCTGCGCGGGGAGCGCGGCCAGCGCCCGGTGGAACAGCTCGGCGCTGGTGGCGCGGGGGTCATCCCGGCCCGAACCGAGGTCAGCGGCCAGCACCACCGCGGTGTCGGCCCAGGTCGCGACGTGCGGGCGGGCGACCCGCTGGCCTTGGTGGTTGAACGCCACGCCCTGCTTGAGCCGGCCGTAAACCTCGACATCGGTGGTGTCCAGATCGATCGTCACGTCCGCCGTCAGCTGCTCGGCCCGGTCCGGGTCGACCTGGGCGAGCAGGTCCAGCGCGGTGGTGTGCACGTCACCGAGCCCGGTCTCCACCGCCGCCCACTGCCCCTCGATGAACTTGCGCGCGAGCCCGGCGGCGGTCGTGGACGCCAACCCCGGCACCGGCGTGAGTGCCTGCCCGGCGGTGTCGGCGCGGTGCCGGTCCAGCCCGACCAGGAAGTCCTCCCCGCACAGCTGCGCCGCCGACATGCCGACCAGCATCTGCCCGGCGCTGCACCCGCGGTCGCGGTCCTTGATGGGCCCGACCGCGGCGTCGAGCTTGTCGATGATCCCGAGCCGGTCGATCAGCTCGGTCACCGCGGCCAGCCCGGAGAACCTGGTCAGCGCCGCGTCCGGCGCGCCGAGACGCACCCGCGCACACCGCGGGCGTCGCTTGCGTACTGTTCGCACCTGATAGGTGTCCTCTCAACCCGCAATGTCGTGTCGTCGCAAACACGATCATCGCAGGTCAGCGGGCACCTATCGCCATCTCCCCAGTCCGGCCACCAGCGCAACTCGCGGATTCGGGTCTGACGCGTGGATCGCCTGGGCCCAGTCACCTGACGTGCTCGTCAACAGATTGTGGGTGGAGCAGTAGTCATGTCCCACGACAACCATGTCGCGATCGCGCCGGCCGCACCGGTCGAGGCCGTCTACCGACTCAGGGACGGCCGAGAGTGGAGTGATCCGGTGCACGGCTTCACCTATGACGGACGTGCTCTGGTAGCTCATTCGCCGTCCGGCAGCCTGATCCCGGCGACACATCCGCAGAAGCAGTTCGTCGGACTCCGCGCGAGCCTGCCCTCCCACCCGGAGGGACCGTTCACGCCTGCCCCGGACGGGATGGTCGCCCACTTCCGCGACGGCGGGGTCCAGCAGCTCCGCTGGTACGACCGGTACGGCCGCCCCGTGCTGCTCGACAACCAGCCGACCAGCCGCGCGTTCTACCTGGCCGCCGACGATGAGAACCTGCAGGCCATCGTCGGCCCCCAGGACGACATCGACCTGAACCGGCCGAGCACGCCGGATCCGCAGTGACGCTCTGACGACTGGCCGATCCGAGATCACCGTCATGGCGGGGCGGTGCATGATCGGACTCGGCACGCCGATGGTCGCAGAGCCGTTGCTGTCGGCCGCCATCGAGTCCTACATGCGGGAAGTGGCGCTTTACCGGAGTGCCGCGGGCTCAGGTCGTGCCGTAGTGGTCGGCGACGAACGCGAGCCGGCCCGTGCGCCGTGCGCGCTGCTCGATGACCTGCTGCGCGATGGTGCGGCCCAGCGGCTGGACTCGGGACCACTGTGGAGCGATCTTCGCCGCCTCGACGAGGTGCTCCAGCACGTCGTTCCAGTGTCCGAGATCGGCGCACGCGGCAGCGAGATGGATGCGGTGCCCGGACTCCCAGAAGGCCGGGACCGGGCCGGTGGCGTCGGGGACGTGCCCGGCCAGTCGCAGGGCATCGTCCGGACGCCCCGAGCGCACCGCCGAGTCCACGGCCTGCATCCCGGCCACCCGGGGGCCGAACACTCCTGCCTCGGCCGAGGTGTCCCGCCCGGAACGGACGGCGGCCGCCCGAGCGACGGCGACGTGGTCGTCCGAGCCGCCGCTGTTGCCCTGCCGCGCAGCAGCGGACGCGGCGTTCATCATCAGCGCACCGAACACCGCGGCGGTGTCGAGGTCGGGGCGGCTCATCAGCCCGGCGTCCAGACGGGCGGCGGTCTGCACGGCAAGCCGCTCGGCGCCTGCGAGATCACCTTGCCGAACGAGCACCCAGGCGAAATAGCGCAACGCGGCGGCCTCGTCGAGGTCGGGACGACTCGTGTGCCGGGCGACGTCGAGTGCCCGGTGCGCGCTGTGCGCCGCCAGGTCGGTCAGTCCGATGCGCCCGGCCAGCCCGGCCGTGAGCCGGTAGGAGGTGGCGAGCAGACCCGCTGCCTCCGCCCGTCGGTCGTCGGTCAGAGCGGAGACCGCACGCCGGGTGTCGACCATCAGAGCCGGCAGCCCGGCGAGGAGTTCTGCGTGCCGTCCGGCCAGGTAGTCGCGCCATGCGGTCGAGGCGGCGTCGCGTAGCTCATCGATCGGGGGGACGTCGTCGGGTTCGGCCTGGTCGGGGAGGTCGAGGGCGTGGACGGCGCGGCGGAGCTGATCGGCGCCGGTCGTGTCCTGCTCGGGGGCGGCCATACCGAGCAGGCGCGTCGAGTCCACCCCCAGCGCATTCGCGAGCGCCTGCAACGTGCCGCGGCGCGCCCGGTCGTGGGTGCCGCGCTCGAGCCGGGAGATCGTGTCCACGGAGACGCCGCTGGCCTGGGCCAGCGCTTCCTGCGTGTACTCGCGGGCCGCCCGGATCCGAGCGAGGTTCTCGCCGAACAGCATGCACCGATCGTGACACGACCCGGCGTAAAACGCCTAGATGAGTTTGCGATACCTGGTAAGTGCCGGGCTTGTGCAGTTCAGTGGCAGCAGCCGAGGCGACACTCTGTGCCGGTGCAGATACCGAACGCATCCGAACCTGTGTGGCGGGGCCCGATCAACGAGGTCGCCGACGACGATGCCGTCGCGTTCCTCGTGGCCGAGCCCGGGCTGCTCGACATCGTGATCACGGAGCACGTCAGTGACGACCACGGATGCTGCCGGGTGTGCTCCACCGTCTCGGCCGGCCGTGCGCGGTGGCCGTGCAACGTCCGTCTGCTGGCCAGTCGGGCGGTCCGAGTGCGCGACCGCCGTGACGGAGACGCCCCGTCGTAGCCTTGACGAGGAATCCAGGAAGCCTGTTCTCCATGAGGTGCCGGCAGGTGATGCTCCATCGGACCGGGTGACGAGATCTGCGCCTTCGACGTTGCGCACGCCTTCCGGGACATCGCGCTGAAGCACGCGGTGCCCGGTGTGTCGAGCGTCTGGCTGGCCGCCGACGGTGCGCTCCTCGTCGAGTACGAGATCGGGTCGGCGCTGCTGGGAGCGCGGTTCGACCTCACGGTCGATCCGACCTCCGGACTGCCTGCGACAGATCCGGGGAGGCTGGCCTCGGACCTCTACCACGATCTGCACACGGATCCCGGTGATCAAGCGTGGGTGGATGCGACCGGCCGGACCTGGTGGGGCGACGAGCCCGAGGACGGGTGGCGGACCGTGCTCCTGCCTGAGCGGGTGCACACCGTTCTGCGGGACGGTGCCCCGCTCATCCCGTGAACAGCCGCTCCAGGTGGTAGTCGAGCAGGTCGAGCACCGCGTCGCGGTCCTTCGTCCCCAGCAGCATCTCCGTCCCCAGCTCGATCGCGACGCACAGCAGCGTGTCCGCCTCCCGCCGGGGATCGACCCGGGGATCGACCTGTCCGGAGCGTTGCGCCCCCGCCAGCTCGTCCGCCACGTAGCCGGCGAGCAGCGGCGTCTCGTCCCGGAAGAGCGAGGCGATGGCCGGGTCGAACAGGGCCCGGGAGAAGTACGCGTGGTGCACGAGGAGCACGAGCCGGCGTTCGTCGTCGAGCGGGAGACACTCGATCAGGACGGCCCGCAGCGTCGTCCGGACGGGTGATGCCCCGGGGTCCCGGGCGACGAGGGCGCGAACGCGTTCCTGCGCGGCCTGCTGGCCGCGCGCCGTGACGTCGGTGATCGCGAAGCGCAGCATCTCGTTCTTCTCGGGGAAGTAACGCTGCACCAGCGGGGACGACAGGCCCGCCGCCCCCGCCACCCGGCGTACCGAGACCGCCTCCAGCCCCTCCGCGGCGGCGATGCGGCACACCGCGTCGGCGATCTGACGGCGGCGGGCGTCGTGGTCGACGACCTTCGGCACGGGCTGCTCCTTCCGGGGCGGGGCTGGTGCTGATCGATCGTACAAGATTGTACGGTCGTATCGGAACGGTGATGGGAGCGTGCCGATGGACGGCCACACACCGGGCGCGGCGGGCGGCCGCCGGGTGCACGGACTCGACGCGCTGCGCGGCGGCGCGTTGCTGCTGGGGATCGTGCTGCACTCGCTGATGCCGTTCCTGCCGGGCGGGTTCTGGGTGCCCGACGACGTGCACGACAGCACCGTCGCGTCCGTGGCGGTCACGGTGATCCACCTGTTCCGGATGGTCCTGTTCGTGATGCTCGCCGGGTACTTCGGCCGGATGGTGCTGCGCCGCCGCGGGACCCGGGCCTACCTGCGCGACCGGGGACTGCGGATCCTGCTCCCGCTGGTCGTCCTCGGTCCGCTGGTGCTCGCGTCACTCGCGGGAGTGTTCGAGCTCGACCGGGTCGTGCGCGGTACGCCGCTGCCGGCCGAGCTCGGCGGCCCGCCGTGGCTGCTGCTGCTCGCGGCGCCCGGCCATCTCTGGTTCCTCGATGTGCTGGTGCAGTGCATCGTGCTCGTCGTCGGGGTCCGCGCGGTCCTGGTCCGGACGGCCGGACCGGAGCGGCTCGACGCGTGGGCGGCGCGGGCCGGTGACCTGCTCGCCGTCCCCGGGGCCGGGGTGGTCGTCGCGGCACTGCCCTACCTGGTGACGGTGCTGCTGCAGGGGCACGCCGGCGGCGGCATCGACCAGCCGACGACCGTGCTGCCCGAGCCGGTCCCGCTCGTCGGCTACCTCGGCGCGTTCCTGGTCGGCTGGTGCCTGCACGCCGGTACCGACGCCCTGCGCCGGATCACCGGGGCGTGGACGGTGAACCTGGTCGCGGCCGTCGTGCTGACGGCTGTGGGCGTGTTCGCGGGGGACGCGCCGCCGTTCGTGGTGCAGGCGGTCGTCGTCGCCGTCGCCGGGTGGACGTGGACGTTCGGCCTGGTCGGCGCGTGTGTCCGGTTCCTGCACCGGGACCGGGCGTGGGTGCGCTACCTCGCCGACGCGTCGTACTGGATGTACCTGGCGCACCTGCCGGTCGTCATGGTGACCGGGGTGTTCCTCGCCGATCTCGGGTGGCCGGTCCCGGTCAAGCTGCTGGTCGTCTGGGCCGTGGCCGCGGTGACCCTGCTGGGGAGCTACGACCTGCTGGTCCGTGACACCTGGATCGGGAGGTGGCTGGGCGGTCGCCGGCGTCCGTCGGTGCTGCGCGGCACCGAGCGGGTCGCCTCATGACCGCCGCGTGCTGGCCCGGACGTGGGCGCGCTCGCCCTGCTTGCCGAACAGGATGAGCAGCTCGACCGCGCCGCCGTCGGCGCTGCCGAGCCAGTGCGGCAGCAGCGTGTCGAACTCGGCGGCCTCGCCGGGCGGCAGGACCAGGTCGTGCTCGCCGAGCACGAGGCGCAGCCGGCCGTCGAGCACGTAGAGCCACTCGAAGCCCTCGTGGGTCTGCGGGGTGGGTTCCGGCGGCACCCCGTCCGGCCGGGCCGGGATGATCATCTTGTACGACTGGGTGCCGCCGGGGCGGCGGGACAGCGGCACGAACGTCATCCCGAACCGGTGGATCGGCTTGAGGTGCACCCGCGGGTCGCCGGTCCGGGGCGCACCGACGAGATCGTCGAGCGGGACGTCGTACACCCGGGCGAGCGGGAGCAGCAGCTCCAGCGTGGCCCGGCGCTGCCCGCTCTCCAGCCGGGACAGCGTGCTCTCCGAGACGCCGGTGGCCGCCGTGACGTCGGCGAGGGTGTGCTCGCGGGCCTGTCGCAGTGCGCGCAGCCGGGGCCCGACCGCGTCGAGGACCTCGTCGGTCTGGTCACCGTCGTTCTGCACGGGTGCAGCTTGCCGTAACCGCAAGGTTCACGGGATGTCGAGCGTCGGCATGGGCGCCGCCGCCGGGCTCCAGGTCTCGCGGAAGCCCGGCTGGACGGAGACGTCGACCAGCTCGATCCGTGCACCCAGGCCCGGGAGCCGGTGGTAGGTGAAGGACCGGCCGTAGGGGCACGAGTCGAACTCGATCGGTGCTCCGCGCCGGGCGAGTGCGTGCTTGCCGGTGTGCACGTCGTCGGCCCAGTAGCCGATGTGGTGGAAGTGCGACCCGCCGGTCGCGTCCCACGGGCTGCCCGGTGGACCCTCGATGACCTCGAAGAACGGCGGCCCACCGGCGGAGAAGACGATGCGGTAGTCCCAGTCCCCGAGGTGGCCGTCCCGGGCCGGGTTCCAGGTGACGCCCAGGACCGCCGAGAGCTCGTCGGTGGCCCGGTCGAGATCGGTGACGGCGAAGCACAGGTGGTAGAAGTCGCTCACCGTCGACGGTGATAGCAGCTCTGCTCCGGTCCGGGAAGCCGGTTCCCTCTTGCCGGAACCGCAAGATCCCGTGCCGGACGCGCGCCCGTCGTTGCAGGATGGCGGCCCCCGAGCGGCACCGCCGCTCCCACGATGGAGGTCACCGTGCCCAGCACCGCCCGCCGCCGCGACACCCCGCCCCCGCGCACCGGATCCTCGGAACCCGAGGTCCTGCGGGGCTTCCTCGACTACCTGCGCACCTCGGTCGCCGCCAAGGTCGACGGCGCCCCCGAACCCGCGGTCCGGACGGCGGCGGTGCCGTCCGGCACCACCCTGCTCGGCCTGCTGCACCACCTGACCCACGTGGAGCGGGCGCTGTTCCTCGGCGAGCGCGTCACGGACTGGCCGGCCACCTTCCGGACGAGCGCGGACGACACGGTCGGCTCCGTCGTCGCCGGGTACCGCGCGGCCGTCTCGGCGGCGAACGACGTCCTCGACGGGTGCACCGATCTCGCTGCCCCGCTGCCCCGGTCGCAGCCGGGCCGGACCGCACCGACGGTGCGCTGGGCGCTGGCGCACATGATCGAGGAGACGGGGCGGCACGCCGGGCACGCCGACATCGTGCGCGAGCTGATCGACGGGAGCACGGGGCGATGACCGCGCCGATCTCCGGGCGGCTGCTCGCCGTCCTCCTGAGTGCGGTCGTCGTCCTGCTCGGGTGCGGAGGCCCGGTCGCGGAGAGCGGACCGGAGCCGTACGCGGCGGCCACCCACGACGATCCGGAGTTCGGCGGCACGTTCCGGCACGGCTTCGCCGACGTCGACGGCGTCCGCATGCACTACGTCGCCGGTGGCAGCGGGCCGCCGCTCGTGCTCCTGCACGGCTGGCCGCAGACCTGGTACGGCTGGTGGCCGATCATGCCGGAGCTCGCCGAGCACCACACCGTCTACGCGATCGACCTGCCCGGACTCGGCGACAGCACCGGCACGCCGGACGGGTTCGACAAGGCGACGCTGGCGCGCTACGTCCACACCCTCGTCACCGGGGAGCTCGGGCTGAGTGCCCCCGCGGTCGTCGGGCACGACCTCGGGGCCGCCGTCGCCTTCCAGTACGCGGCCGCGCACCCGGCCGACGTCTCCCGGCTCGGCTACCTCGACCTGCCGCTGCCCGGTCCGGCCGTCGACGCGGCCACCTACCGGTCGCTGAGCTGGCACATCGCCTTCCACTCCCAGCCCGAGGTGCCGGAGGCGGTGGTCGGCGACGACGTCCGCGAGTACCTCGCGCTGTTCTACCCGCAGGTCGCCTTCGGCGGCAGCGCGTTCGGCGGGACGTCGCGCGACTCGCCGTTCACCGACGAGGAGATCGACGAGTACGCGCGGACCTACGGCCGTCCGGAGGTGCTGGCCGGCGGGTTCGAGCTGTATCGGTCCCTCGACGAGGACGTGCGGGACGCGGTCGCGGCGCCACCGGTGCGGACCCCCGCCCTGCTGCTGACCGCCCAGGGTCAGCTCGACGGCGTCCGCGGCACGGTCGCACCGCGGCTGACGGCGATCGAGCGGGCGGCGGAGGTCCCGGGCGCGGGGCACTGGCTGGTCGAGGAGAACCCGGAGTTCGTGACCGCGGAGCTGCTGCGGTTCCTCGACGGGTGACCCCCCGGGCGGCTGCGGAGCGTACCGGACTCCGTAGCGTGTCCGGTCGGATCGATCCTCCGACACCGTGCCGCCCGGACCCCGCGGTACCGGTACGGCCGGTACACGAGGACGTGCAGTGCGCATGGGGTACCAGGGGATCGGTCTCGAGGTCCACATCCGCCTGGTCGACGAGCTGCCCCATCGCGTCCTCCCGGCGGTCGCCGCGGGGGTGCTGAGCCCCGAGGAGGCGCGCGAGCTCGTGCTCCGGGCGCGGCTCGTCCTGCAGGCCCGGCTCGCGGTAGACGCCACCCGGCTGCGCTGAGGACCACCCCACCGCAAACGTCACCCGAACGGGTGGTGTCCGCGCAGTGGTGGCTCGTTGATCCCCGTACGGGTGCCGGTGCGGTGCTCGTCACCGCCCGATCGTGTCTCGACGGCCCCGGACCCCGGCCGTCGCCGTCGGGCCGGCACGGGGAGACCTCGTGTTCCACGGCTTCACCAAGAAGTTCCTGAACGACTCGATCGAGCGCAGCTCGGAGAACGCGATGGACCGTCGTCGCTTCCTGCGTGCCGCCGGTCTGACCGGCGCCGGAGTGGCGGGCCTCGGAGTCCTCGGCAGCGGCGTCGCCTCCGCCAGCGAGGACGGTCTGCTCGGCGGGATCCTCGGCGGCAGCAGCGACGACGAGGGCGCCGTGTCCGACGCGGCGGTGCTGAACTTCGCGCTCAACCTGGAGTACCTGGAGGCCGAGTTCTACCTGCGTGCCGTCACCGGCAACGGGCTCGCGGACTCCCAGATCGACGGCGCCGGGAAGCTCGGCGGCGTCACCGGCGGCTACGCGGTCAAGTTCGAGACCAAGATCGGCCGCCAGTACGCCGAGGAGATCGCCCAGGACGAGAAGGCGCACGTCGACTTCCTGCGCACCGCACTGGGCGACGCGAAGGTGGCCCGCCCGGAGATCAACCTGCAGGACGCCTTCACCGCCGCCGCCCAGGCCGCCGGCGTCATCGGGCCGAACGAGACCTTCGACCCGTTCAAGGACGAGACCAGCTTCCTGCTGGGCGCGTTCATCTTCGAAGACGTGGGCGTCACCGCCTACAAGGGCGCCGCTCCCCTGGTCGCGAACAAGACGTTCCTCGAGGCCGCGGCCGGCATCCTGGCCGTCGAGGCCTACCACGCCGGGCTGGTCCGGACCCTGCTGCTCCAGGGCGGCGCCGCCGACACGGTCGGGAAGATCTCCGACGCCCGCGACTCCCTCGACGGCCCGGACGACCTCGACCAGGGCATCGTCGACCGCAACGGCAACGCCAACATCGTGCCGACCGACGAGAACTCGATCGCCTTCTCCCGCACCCCCGGCCAGGTACTCAACATCGCCTACCTCAACCCGGCCTCGGTCACCTCGGGCGGATTCTTCCCCGCCGGCGTCAACGGCGAGGTCGCCACCAGCGACGCCAACGACTGACCAGCCCTCCCCGCACGACCCGGTGCCGCCGCCCCCACACGTGGGAGCGGCGGCACCGTCGTGTCCGGGCACCCGACAACGACGTCGGGCCGGCCCGCACGGAGTGTGCGGACCGGCCCGACGGTCGGTGGTGCTGAGGAGATCAGTCGTCCAGGTCGACGATGCGGTCGAGAACGTTGTCCCGGTCGTCGTCGTTGTCGCGGTCGCTGATCCGGTCGAAGAGACCGTCGCGGTCCCCGTCGTCGTCGCGGTCGCTCTCGGTCCGCGACTCGAACGAGCTGTCCAGGTCCAGGCCCAGCGACGAGGAGGAGTCGCTCTCGAAGTCCTCGTCGTCGAACTCGCTGAAGCTGTCGAGGTTCAGGCCGAGCGAGGAGTCGGACCGGCTGGACGAGTCGAAGCGGTCGCCGTCCCGGTCGAACGAGGAGCTCTGCTCGGAGACCAGGGAGCCCTCGAGGGACTTGTTCAGCCCGAAGCTGGAGTCGCCCTCGTCGGCGAACGCCATTCCGGTCACGCCGAGGGTCATCGGAACGGCCATCGCCGAGACGAGCAGGGTACGCACGGACTTGCGCATGGGAATCCTCCAGTGGTTCGCCGGCACATTTCGGGATGGTCCGACTGTGCTGTTCCGGACGCTATCCCGGCGATGTACGGCGAGTACTCACGGGGGGTGGCCCGAATTCACTCTTCCGGTACTGAACCCCGGCGCGCCCGGTTCCGAAGCGCTCTGTGTCCGTAGGCCGTTCACCTGCGACGATGAAGATCGAACCAGCTCGCTCGCCGGTCTCGGACCGGTCTCCCGGCGACCCCGACGGATGATCACTCGATCGAGTGAAAACCGCACCGCCGATAAATTCGTAGATCGTGTTCGTCGGCAATTCGGGTGGCGCGCGTCACGATCCATCGACAAATGCGCTCCGGTCGATGTCACCCGAGACGACATCGGCGGCGACCTCGGCCAGCGGGCGCCCGTTGCGCCGGGCGTGCGAGCGCAGGAGGTCGAACGCGGTGTCGACGTCGCGCCCGGTCCAGACCGACAGCACGCCCTTGGCCTGCTCGATCGGGATCCTGCTGTGCAGGGCCGCGCGGAGCTGACCGGTCTCGGCCTCGACCCGGTCCCGCTCGCGCCGGTCGCTGACCCGGACGGCCGCGGCCTCGGCCAGTATCCCGGCGACCCCGAGGTTCGGCGGCTCGGTACCGCGCCCGAGCAGGAGCAGCGCCCCGAGCGGCCCGGACCCGCCGGGTACCGGCAGCGCCCAGGCGCCGGTGATCCCGAACTGCGCGGCCCGCGCCGTGAACGACAACCACCGGGGGCGGACCGCGGCGAGATCGGTGCACACGATCGGCCGTCCGGTGCGGGCGCACTCGCCGCCGGGGCCCTGCCCGAACCCCGCGGATAGGACCGAGCGCGGCCCGTCCGGACCGGCGGAGACGAGGCCGTGCACCGCGCCGTCGGAGACCAGCGCGGCGCCCGCCGTCACGTCGAGGATCAGTGCCGACCGCCGGACCAGCTCGTCGAGGGCACCGGCCGGTGACGTGATCACGGCGAGGACCGCTCCGGCGACATCGAGATCCACACCGTTGCTCATGTCCGGTGTTCGGGGCTACCGCTGTTCCGGTTCCCGGTGGGTCCGGACCTACCGCGGAGTACGGGTGCTCAGCTGCCCAGCCGGGCGGCGAGGACGTCCACACCGGGGCCGGACAGACCGGTGACGGCGTCGGCCCGCCCGGCCATCACCATCAGCAGGGCCTCCCCCGGACCCGCGACGGCGGGGCCCGTCCCGGTGCGCCAGCCGATGTCGGTCGCCAGCAGGGTCAGCCCGCGGATCCGGGAGCGGGCCCCGATCGGTGGCGCGAACCGGGCGAACTCCAGTGCCGTGACCAACCGGCCCGCCGGGACGGCCCGGGGCCGCCCGAGCGGGCGCCGGATGTCCTGGTGGTGGATCAGGCCGTCGGTCAGCGCGATCCGCCCGCCGAACCCGGCGGTCAGGCCGCGTGGGGTCAGGCGCTCGCGGACGAGTGCGACGAGCTCGCACGGGGTGCGGTCGCGCAGCTCGGCGACCCCGGCCTCGTTCGCGCCGGTGGGCCCGGCGGCGAGCCGGCGGGCGAGCGCGAGCGGGCGCAGCCCGTCGTAGCTGATCGTGTGGGCGACGACGTCGCGCACCCGCCAGCCGGTGCAGAGGGTGGGTGCGTCCCACTCGGCGGGGGGTGAGGGTGTCGAGGAACTCCGCCAGGTCGGCGCGTTCCGCGCGGGCCATCGCCGTGACATCGGTTCTCGCCATGTCCGCTCCTCCGGTGTGCTGCGCGTGCGGTCCCCGCGTCGGAACCGTCGGAGGAGTATCGCGCCACCCACACCGATGCCGACGACGAGGACGACCGGGACCCCGAGTGCGAACGTCAGCCGCTCCCGGGCGCCCGCGCTCAGCAGGTGCCCGGCGGTGGTCAGGACGGTCGCCCAGCTCGTCGCCGACAGCGCGTGCACGACGGCGAACCGGCCGGGTGCCATCGAGGTCCAGCCCGCGATCCGGGGGACCACGACCCGCCCGTAGGACGCCCACTGGCCGAGCGCGACCGTCGTGACCGGACGGTGGGTGAGCAGGTCCGCAGCCCGGCCCCAGGAGGTGCGGGTGCACCGCGGTGCGACGGCGAACGGTGCCGGCCGGCCCCGCAGCCGCCGGCCGGCTGTCCGTGTCGCCGAAGGCCGTCAGCAAGAACATCAACAGCATCTTCGACAAGCTCGGCCTCGCCCCGAGCGACGACGACAACCGCCGGGTCCTGGCGATCCTGGCCTACCTGGAGCACCGGGGCTGAGGCCGGGAGCCGCGGGGGCACCTCGTCGGGGCCTGCCGCATCCGGCGTGTGGGGCGCAGCGCGCCGGGCGGAGGTGCACGTGTCGGTCGGGGTGCGGGATCGGCGCGGGCGGGGCGCCCACGGCCCCGTCGGCTCCCGGACGGTGCCGAGATGCACGTGAGCGGGTCTCGGGTGCGTGCCCCGGCCCGCTGCGCTGCATCTCGGCACGTCGAGCCGCGGGATGGACCCCGGGCGGGCGAGCGGCCACCGACTTGTGGTCCTGCCGCGCCCCCGTGCTCGTGCGTGACCCCGCTGCGGCGTGCCGCACCCGCCGCGACGGGTGTGACATGCCGTGAGGGGGTGCACGACCCGGCCCGGGGTGCGACGGCGAGCCCGGGACCGCGCCGCATCCCGGCACCGCGTTCGCGCACGGGCCCGGCCTGCCGACCGCCGCGCGGGCTGCGTGGAGGCCCGGCTTCTGTGCCGAGATGCACGTGAGCGGGTCTCGGGTGCGTGCCCCGGCCCGCTGCCCTGCATCTCGGCACATCGAGCCGCGGGATGGACCCCGGGCGGGCGAGCGGCCACCGAGCGTGGTCCCGCCGAACCCCGGCCCTCGTACGGCGCCCTCCCCTCCTCCGCCATGGCCCACTCATGGAGCAAGAGCACCGCGACACGAGGCTCTAGCTCCATGAGTGACCGGTGGGGTGGGGGTGGAGTGGGTGATGAGGTGGGTGAGGTCGGTGAGGTGCGTGGGGTCAGGGCGGGTCGAGTTCGCGCAGCAGGACCCGCGGACGTCCGTCGACGGGGTCGGGGACCACGCGGCCGTCGACCCGGAAGTGCTCCGCCAGCAGTGTGCGGGTGAAGACCTCCGCCGGGGGCCCCACCGCGACGACCCGGCCCCCGGACAGGACCGCGGCGAGATCGGCGTAGCGGGCGGCGAGATCGAGCGAGTGCAGGGCGGCGACGACGGTCGTCCCCAGTTCCCGGGCCAGGCGCAGTACGCCCAGCTGGTGCTGCGGGTCCAGGTGGTTGGTCGGCTCGTCGAGCACCAGCACCCGCGGCTGCTGGGCGAGCGCCCGCGCGAGCAGCACCCGCTGGCGCTCCCCGCCGGACAGCTCGGACAGCGGCCGGGCGGCGAACCCGGTGCACCCGGTGCGTTCCAGCGCCGCCGCGACGACGGCGGCGTCGGCCGGGCCCGGCCGGCCGAAGGTGCCGAGGTGCGGTGCGCGCCCGAGCATCACCGACTCGTGCACGGTGAAGCCGAACCCGCCGTCGGTGTGCTGGGCGAGCACGCCGACCGCGCGGGCGTTGTCGCGGTGCGGCACCGCCCAGAGGTCGTCGGCGCCGAGGACCAGGTGCCCGCGTTGCGGGCGCAGCGCCCGGAACAGCGTCCGGAGCAGGGTGGACTTGCCGGAGCCGTTCGGGCCGACCAGGGCGAGGAAGGCCCCGTCCGGGACGGTGAGGTCGACGTCGTGCACGACCGGCGGTCCGCCGTGGCCGACCGTGACGCCGTCGAGCGTGAGCGTCGCGTTCACCCGCCGACCGCTCCGGTGGCGCTGCGGCGCAGCAGGACCAGGAAGAACGGCACCCCGACCGCGGCGGTGAGGATCCCGATCGGCAGCTCGGTCGGCGCCAGCAGCAGCCGGGCCGCGGTGTCCGACCAGACGACGAGCAGCGCCCCCAGCAGCACGCACGCCGCCACGGTGCGGCGGTGGTCGGCCCCGAACAGCAGGCGGGCCGTGTTCGGGACGACCAGCCCGACGAACCCGATGCTCCCGGACACCGCGACGACCGTGCCGGTGAGCAGCCCGGTCAGCAGGAACACCGCGGCCCGGACCCGGGTCGGGTCGGCACCGAGCGCGGACGCCGCGTCCTCCCGAGCACGAGCAGGTTCACCCGGCTCGCACCGAGCACCGTCGCCACGACGAGCAGCGCGACGACCGCGGCGGCCGTCGCCAGCAGGTCCCAGCGGGCCCCGGCGAGGCTGCCGAGCATCCAGAACAGGACCTGCCGGGTCGCGTCGGGGTCGCGTGTGGACAGCAGCAGGAACGACGTCACCCCGGCCAGCAGCTGTCCGACGGCGACGCCGGCCAGCACCATCCGGGCCGCCTGCAGCCGTCCGCGGACCCGGGCGACGGCGAACACCAGCAGGCCGGTGACCGTCGCCCCGGCGAAGGCCGCCGCCGGCAGGACGAGCAGCCCGGCCGCCGTCCCGACGGTGGTGATGACCAGCACCGCGCCCACCGACGCCCCGGACGACAGCCCCAGCACGTACGGATCGCCGATGGGGTTGCGGACCATCGCCTGCACCAGCAGGCCGGCGACCGACAGCCCGGCCCCGACGACGACCCCCAGCAGCACCCGCGGCACGCGCAGCTCCCACACGATGAAGTCCGTCGCGGGCCGGACGGCGGGGCCGGCGCCGCCGAGGTGCGCCCCGACGGAGGCGAGCACCGTCCCCGGCGGGATCCACACCGGACCGAGCCCGACCGCGACGACGACCGAGCCGATCAGCGCGACCGCCCCGGCCGCGAGCACCGCGCCGAAGGGCACCCGGCCGAGCAGGCCACCGGCCGGGATCTCCCGCCGCACCGTGAGCGTCACGGGGCGGGGTGGATGCCGCGGGCGACCGTCGCGACCGCCTGTCCGTTGAGGACGCTCGGCGACAGGGTGATCGACTGCGGCACGGCGACGATCCGGTTCTCCCGCACGGCCGTCGTGGCGGCCAGCACCGGGCTGGACCGGACGGCGCCGAGGAGCTCGGCGTCGCCCTGCGGAGCGAAGCCGGTGATCACGACGATCGCCTGCGGGTCCCGGGCCGCGACCTCCTCGGCGCTGAGCGCGGCGAAGTCGGCGCCGGTGTCCTGCGCGATGTTGGTGCCCCCGGCCAGCGTGACGATCCCGTTCGCCAGCCCGCCGCCGCCCAGGGTGCTCAGCGGCTGGCCGGGCTGGGGCGCGGACGACAGCATCAGCACCCGCACCGGGGCCGTACCGGGGGCGGGTGCGGCCGCCTCGACCGCTGAACGGATCTCCGCGACCAGCTCCGCGCCCCGCTCGGGGACCCCGAACACCCGCGCCGCCCGCTCGACGAAGGCGTAGGTGTCGTCGATCCCGGTGACCGGCGCCGGGGCGTCGTCGCAGGCCACGAGGCTCGCAGCGCCCGCGTCGCGGAGCCGCTGCACCGTCGGGGTCCCGTCGAAACCGCCGAAGCTGTAGGCGGAGATCCCGACCACGAGATCGGGCTCGGCGGCGATGACGGCCTCCGCGTTGCCCTGCCCGGGATCGAGGACCGGGATGCGGTCGAGCGCAGTGCGCCGCGGCCCGGTGAAGGCGTCGAGGAAGTCGGGTGCGGCGGTCCCGACGATCCGGTCGCCCACCCCGAGCCGTTCCAGCACCGCGGCCGCGCCGCCGTCCATGGTCACGACCCGCTGCGGCGGCCCGGCGAGCTCCGGGGCCGGCGGGCAGGCGGGTGCGGCGGCGTGGCCGGCACCGTCGTCCGCATCCCCGCCCGCACCCCCGCCCGCACAGCCGGTGAGTGCCAGCACCGCCAGTACGGCCACCGCCACCACCGTGATCCGTCCGTGTCGTCGCACCGCGCACCTCTCCCGTCCGGTTGCCGTCCGGTGCTCCAGTCGTCGCCCGGCGGGTGGCGGTTCCGCGGATCGGATGTGACGTGCGCCCGGCCGGATCGGCGCGGGGGCTTGACCGTGCCGCGACGGCACGGCGTCTGATCGGTGGAGCACCCGAACCGAGAAGGAGCAGACCTCGATGAACGCCTCCGGTACCCCCGACGCGACCGAGCCCGCCGCCGGTGCGACCCACCGGCCGCCCGCCGGGGCCTCGACGACCGCCGTCTGGAACGGGATCGGCTACCGGGCCACCGCCGGTTGGGAGGTCCTGCGCACGAAGGAGAAGCCGACGGCGGAGATCTTCTCGGTCTCCTACGTCGCGCAGGGCGCCACCGGGACCGGTCCGGCCGACCGGCCGGTCACCTTCGTCTTCAACGGCGGCCCCGGAGCCTCGTCGGCGTACCTGCACGTCGGGGCGGCCGGCCCGGAGCGCGTCGACCTGAACGACGACGGGACCGTGCGGCCCGCCCCGGCCCGGCTGGTGCACAACGAGGAGTCCTGGCTCGCGTTCACCGACCTCGTGTTCGTCGACCCGGTCGGCACCGGGTTCAGCCGGATGATCGAGACCGGGAAGGACGACGACGCTCCCGATCCGCACGCCTACTTCGGCACGGACCGCGACCTGCAGTCGTTGTGCGAGTTCATCGGCCGCTGGCTCACCGCGAACGACCGCTGGGGATCGCCGCTGTTCCTCGCCGGGGAGAGCTACGGCGGCTACCGCGTCGGCCGGCTGACCCGGATGCTGCAGGAGACCGCCGGGATCAGCCTGAACGGCTCGATCCTGCTGTCCCCCGCGCTGGAGTTCGGCGGGATCGCCGCGATCGCCGGGCTGACCTGGGGCGACTACGAGGTCCTCCCGTGGGTCGACGTGCTGCCGACGATGGCGCTCGCCGCCGCGCACCACGGCCGGTCCTGCGCGTTCGCGCCGGGCACACCGGGTGCGGAGATCCGGCGGGCGGCCGAGGAGTTCGCCACCGGCGACCTGGCCGTGTACCTCGTCCGCGGGGCCGCGATGCCGGACGCGGAGCGGGAGCGGGTGGCCGGGCGGCTCGCGGACCTCATCGGCCTGTCCCCCGAGGTCGTGGCCCGTGCGGAGGGCCGGATCCGGGTGATCGAGTTCGTCCGTGAGCTGCTGCGCGACGAGCGGACGGCGATCGGCATGTACGACGCGACCGTCACCACGACCGACCCGTTCCCGGACCGGCCGCTGTTCATGGGCAGCGACCCGACGCTGATGGGGACGGCCTCGACGTTCACCACGGCCGTCAACCGCAGGCTGCGCTCGGACATCGGGGTCGAGACCGACCGCGAGTACAAGCTGATCGACCTGGAGGTCGTCGGCGCCTGGAAGAACGACACCCCGGGCAACTACAACCAGCCGATCCCGGGGGCGACCGACGACTTCCGGCAGGGACTGGCGCTCAACCCGCACCTGCGGGCGTTCATCACCCACGGCCACCACGACCTCGTGACGCCCTACTACACGACCAACCGGCTGCGGAACCTCATGCGGCTGGACCCGGCCACGGCCGACCGGCTCACGGTGCGGCACTTCGACGGCGGTCACATGTTCTACACCTGGAAGGAGAGCCGCCGGGAACTCACCGCGGCCCTCGCCGAGTTCGTGGCGGAGGCCGTGCGGCGCTGAGCGAACGGCCTGTGGCCGGCGACCGGCGGTAGCCGGGACGCGCTCACCGGTAGGACGGGCGGGCGGTGCAGATCCGGATGGGGATCCGGGGTCACCGCCCGCCCGTCCTGTCGTGCCGCGGTCTGGGCGATGGGGCCCGAAAAGGTGAGTAACCATACGGAAAGTAATAAACACGCTCGATCGTGTCGTCCGTTTGAATGCCGGGTTCGCGCCGGATACGTTCTCCGCAGCCGGCGCGGGCTCCCCCTTTTTTTGGTCAGCGTGCCGGTAGGTGCCGGGGCCGAAACGGTCCCGAACTCATCAGGAGAAGAACTGTGCTGAAGAAGAAGGCCGGCATCATCGCCGCGACGTCCGTCGCGGGCCTGCTCGCGCTGTCCCCGCTGGCGTTCGCCGGCAGCGACATCGACAAGGACGCCAAGGGCCTGGTCGCGGGTGCGAACGGGAACAACGCGCAGGTGCCGGTCGAGGTCTGCAACAACGACGTCCCGGTGAACGTCCTGGGTGTCCAGGTGCCGGTCGAGGACGCGGCGGCCGCCAACGGCCTCACCGCCGGTGCCGTCGACGGCAAGGCGAAGTCGGGCGACTCGGTCACCGACCAGTCCGACAGCTGCGGCCAGGAGGCCGGCGCGGGCGACGCCATCGGCGGCTGATCCTCCGCTGATCGCGCGCGCACCCGGAGTCCTGCGCGACCCCGGGTGCGCGCGGCGCGGAGGTGACCCTCCGTGGTCCGCGACCCGGACACCGACCCGATCGAACTCGTTCGGATCGACCCGATCGTGGACCGTGCAAAACAGAAAGTAATTCCGACCCCACGATGGTGTCGGACTAATTGTGTCGGGCCACGGGTACCGATACATTTCCGTCATCCGGCGTGGGCTCCCGCTCTCTGTCATCGCGCCGGCAGGTACCGAGCCGTCTTCGCACGGACTCGAGACTCACCAGGAGAAGAACTGTGCTGAAGAAGGCCGGAATCATCGTCGCGGCGTCCGCTGCGTCCCTGCTCGCCGTCTCCCCGCTGGCGTTCGCCGGCGACTACGCCGCCGAGAAGACCAGCGACGGCAAGCACCACGGGCACGACGGCGGCGAGATCGACAAGGACGCCAAGGGCCTCATCTCGGGTCTGAACGGCAACAACATCAACGTGCCGATCCAGGTCTGCAACAACAACATCCCGGTCAACGTCCTGGGCGCGCAGGTTCCGGTCGAGGACGCCTCGCTGCTCAACGGCGTGACCGGTGCGCTCGGCGTGCTGGGCGACGCCAAGGCCAAGTCCGGCGACTCGGTCACCGACCAGTCCGACAACTGCGGCCAGGTCGCGGGCGCGGGCGACTCGATCGGCTGATCGCCCCCCTCGCACTGCTCCGATGCCCCCGCGACGCACCGTCGCGGGGGCATCGGTGTGTCCGGGGCTCTCAGTCCCCGGGCGGGACGTCCTCGGCGACGCCCTCGGCCCGGTAGACGCCCGCGGTGAACTCCGCGAGCGCGGCCCGGCACCGCTCCAGCAGCCCGGCGGCGTCGGACCGGTGCTCGTCCGGGAAGAAGTCCCGGGCCGAGATGGTCTCCAGCCAGCCGGCGAGCCGGTCCAGGGCCTGCTCGTTCTCCTCCAGCTCGGCGAAGGAGAAGTTGTCCCGTTCGGTCTCCTTCGCCAGCTCGGCCAGCAGGGCCCGGCCGCGTTCGGTGAACTCGGCGTACTCCTTGGCGCGCTCGGCCCGGAACCGGTCCACGATCCCGTCCCCGGACCCGGCGTGGGCGCGCAGCGCGTAGGCGGTCCCGCCGTTCTCGCGCACGTGCGCGGCGAGGCCGTCGACGAACTCACGGTGCTCCGGGCCGTCCGGGAGCACCCAGGCGCCGTTCTGCAGCCCGACGGCGCCCGCGGCCCGCGCCCGTCGCCAGAGCGTCACCCGGGGGCTCGACGGCGCCGCGGGCAGCTGCGCGAGCAGCAGGATCCAGCCCTCGGTCGGCACCCCGGCGACGCTACGGCCCGGCCCCGCCCGGCGACAACGCCGAGTTCGTCGCCCAGCCGTGCGGTACCGGGCCGCGCCGGGCAGGCTGTCCGGCATGTCGTCTCCCGTCGCCCGGCTCGGCCTGGGGCTCGCCGCGATCGCCCGGCCCGCGTACATCACCTCCGGCCGCGACACCGGTCTCGGTGACGACCGGGGCGTCGAGACGCTGCGCGCCCGCACCCACGAGCTCCTCGACGCCGGGTACGCCGCCGGCATCCGCTACCTCGACGTCGCCCGGTCCTACGGCCGGGGCGAGGAGTTCCTGGCCGGGTGGCTCGCCGCCCGCCCGGACGTCGACGACGTCGAGATCGGCTCGAAGTGGGGCTACCGCTACGTCGGTGCCTGGCGGACGGACGCCGAGCGGCACGAGGTGAAGGACCACTCGCTGGACGCGTTCACCGAGCAGTACGCACAGACCAGGGAGCTGCTCGGCGAGCGGCTGGGGATCTACCACGTGCACTCCGCGACCCTGGAGACCGGCGTGCTCTCCGACGCCAGGGTGCACCGCGCGCTCGCCCACCTGCGGGACGCCGGCCTGCGGGTCGGGATCTCCACCTCCGGTCCCGGCCAGGCCGACGCGATCCGGCGGGCGCTCGACGTCGTGGTCGACGGGCAGCCCCTGTTCACCTCGTTCCAGTCGACCTGGAACCCGCTGGAGCCCTCGGCCGGACCGGCACTGGCCGACGCCGCGGACGCCGGGGCCCGGGTGATCCTCAAGGAGGTCTTCGCCAACGGCCGGCTGGCCCCCGGCGGCGACGACGGCAGCGCGGGCGCCCGCTCGGCGGCCGCGATCGCCGATGCGACGGGTGTCCCGCTGGACTGGCTGGCGGTCGCCGCGGCACTCGCGAACCCCTGGCCCACGACGGTGCTGCTCGGGCCGGTGACGACGGCCCAGCTGGGGTCCAACGTGGCCGCGGCGGACCCGGAACCGCCCGCCGGTGCCGTCGCGGAACTGGCCGCGCTCGCCGAGGAGCCCGCGGCCTACTGGGAACGGCGGTCGGCACGGCCCTGGTCCTGACCGGACACCGCCCGACCGGGCGTTTCCCGTCGGACGGACGCTCGTTTACCTTCCAGTCACCTCACGGTCCGCGCTCCGACGAGTGCCCGTAGCCTCCTGCTTCCCGCAGGGCGGACGACCGGGGGTGTCCGTCCGCATCGGGGGGTCCGGTCGCGGAGGAGGAGGGGGCCATGACCGCGCAGCACCGGCTGGAGCACCACCAGTCACGCAACGCCGACGAGGACCCGGTGACCGAGGTGATCCCGCGGGTCGGCGAGCAGTCCTCGGCGGCCACGCCGGCCCCGGTCGAGCCGTCACCGGAACCGGAGCCGCCGGCCGGGGCGCCGCACCTCGCGCTGCTGCGGCCGTCGGGCGTCGTCAAGGTCGCGGGCGGGATCACGGCGGTGCTGGTGCTCGCGCACTTCGCCGCCGCCGTCTACGGCATCGGGCGGCCGGGGTTCGAGATCCCGGCGGCGATCCGGCTCGGCAACGAGCTGAACGTCTCCACCTGGTTCAGCTCGGCCCTGCACCTGACGAACGCCGGTGTGCTGGCCCTGATCGCCGCGAACTCGGTGCGTCGGGAACGGTGGCGCTGGATCCTGCTGAGCCTGTCCTGCGCGGTCGTCGCGATGGACGAGACCGCGGCGAACCACGAGCAGATCGGCTGGATCATCCACACCACGTTCGGGACGAGCGGGTTCCTGACCTACGCCTGGATCATCCCGGCGGTCGCGCTGGTCGCCGTGGTGGCGCTGCTCTGCCTGCCGATGGTGCTGCGCCGCCCGGGCGGGTACGTCGTCGTGGCCGGTGCCGCGCTGTTCCTGTTCGGCTCGGTCGGCCTGGAGTCGATCGGTGGCGCGGTCTTCGAGCAGACCGGCGACGTGCACGCGTTCGGCTACAACGTGCTGGCTGGTGCCGAGGAGTCCTGCGAGATGGTCGGCCTGGTCGTCGCGCTCGCCGGGCTGCTCCGGATGGCCGGGGGCAGCGGCCTGCGGATCTCGGGGACCACGTTCGTCGACCGCTCGCGCTGACCCGCACCGATCGCGTGGGCCCGGGGTCGCGCCCGCCGGGCCCACGCGACGGCTCAGGAGACGCGGCCCGGGTTCTCGATCTTGCGGGGCGCCGGCTCGCGGGGCTCGGCGTCCTCCTCGGTCGGGAGGTGGACGTCGTCGACGGAGATGTTGACCTCGACGACCTCCAGGCCGGTCATCCGCTCCAGTGCGGTGATGACGTTGCGCCGCACGGCCTTCGCCAGGTCCGCGATGGACACGCCGTACTCGACGACGACGTTGATGTCGACGGCCGCCTGCTTCTCGCCCACCTCGACGGCGACGCCCTGCGAGGCGTTGGTCGTGCCGCCCGGGATGCGCTCGCGCAGCGCGCCGAACGCGCGGGCCGCTCCGCCGCCGAGGGCGTGGATGCCGTTCACCTCGCGTGCGGCGAGCCCGGCGATCTTCGACACGACGGTCTCGGCGATCCGGGTGCTGCCGAACTCGGACTGCAGCGCCGACGGGGCGGCGGGGCTGATGGGTGCCTTGGCCTCGGGGGTGGTGCTCATGGGTGTGCCTCCACGCTCGATCGGGCGACCCGGGGTCGCCGGGTCGGATGCTCCGTGGCCGGACGCCCTGGCGTGGGCGTCGGCCGTCGGAAGTGGGACGCGTGCCGGGCCCGCAACCTCACGCACCGATCGACGTGACCGTCGTCACATGTCTATCCGGGCGGGAGTCCGATGGTCCATCCGGTGACGTCGCGCATCGCCACCTGCCAGCACGCCGGCTCGGTGTAGTTCGGCGCCGCCGCGGCGGTGGGCACGATGAGCGCGTCGGTGAAGTAGACCCACCGGATGTCCTCGACCGGGACCTCGCCGCCGGGATGCGCGTCGTCGCGCTCCTCGGCCATGTCGAAGAACATCGCCGCCATCGCCTCGGCGGACTCGTTGCGCTCGTGCCCGACGGTCAGGTGCCGCAGCTGGTCGCCGAGCCGGCGCAGCCACGTCGCAGGGTGCACGGCGTTGCCGAAGACGAGACCGGCCGGGGTGGCGACGGTCAGCGGGACGCTGTTGCGCTCGTCCCGGTAGGCGACCGACAGCACCGCCTGCAGGTAGCTCGGCGCGCTCAGCTCGGGGATGGTCACCACCCGGCGCGCGTCGGACATGTCGGCGGGACCGTCGGCGTTGACCGTCATGCCCACCGACGCTAACGGGGTGTCCGCAACTCCGGACAGGTCCGCGTCGACCTGACGATAACGTCCGAACGGCGGATCCGGAGTACCGCCGGGTGGCTCAGTCCCGCGAGGACCAGGACGGGAGGTCGGACTCCGGGCAGCGCTGCGCGGGGACCGCCGGGGCCCGGCCGCCGGTGCGGGACGCGGTGATCACGTCGAACCGCACCCGGCCCGCGCCGTCGTGCGGCGTGACCGTGTAGCCCCGCTCGTGGGCCGCCGCCCGCAACGCCGCGTGCGCCCTCCGCGCTCCCGGCCTGCCCGAAGTCGGTGCGGCGGTGGTACGCCAGCAGCGTCCCGCCGGGCCGCAGCCGGTCCAGCAGCGTGGCCACGCCGGTCCGCAGGGTGGTGGGCTCCCAGTAGTAGAGGACGTCGCTGCAGACGATCAGGTCGAACGTGCCGACCGGCATCTCGTGCGGCAGCGTGCGCCGGCCGAACACGGCGGCCGGGACCCGGACCCCGGCCCGGGAGACGGCGGCGTCGCACATGTCGACCCCGAGCAGGATGTCGGCGTGGCGCACCAGCCGGGCGGCGAGCGCGCCCTCGCCGCAGCCGACCTCCAGCGCCCGGTCGAACCGGCGCCCGGCGAGCGTGTCCATCACCGTGGCGTACTTCTGCTGCTCGTAGGCGTCCGCGCCGATGGCGTACGGGGCGGGCCGGTCGAGGAGCCGGTCCTGCGCCCGGCGGCCCCAGCCCGGCTGCCAGATCCAGGTCAGCCGCCGCCACCGCGGATCGGCCTCGCGACGGCCGAGCAACGCCATCCGGCGCACCGGCGCGGCGACCGCCCTGGCCCCGCCGCCGAGCGTCAGGCGCGCGGCGCGGCGGGCGAGCCCGGCCGGTGACGGGCGGGACGACAGGCGCTCGACCATCGGGCCACTCCGGAGATCAGGGGGCGTGCGGGTACGCCCCGTGTGTCGCCCGGGACCCGGTGTGCCGTTACGGCATCGGGCGGAGCAACCCCCGATGCGGTGATCGTGTGCGCCACCTAGGGCGTGTCTCCCAGATAGGCGGACCGGGGTGCGCGATGCTTGATCGGTGCCGCGTACCGCTGTCCTGACTGATGCCCAGTGGGCCCGTCTGGCGCCGCTGTTGCCCTCCTCCGAGGGTCGTCGCGGGCGCCCGTTCCGCGATGACCGCCGGGTGCTCGAGGGGATCATCTACCGGTATCGGTGCGGGCTTCCCTGGCGCGACGTCCCAGCCGAGTTCGGGCCGTGGCAGACGTTGTGGAAGCGGCACCGCCGCTACAGCGGCGACGGCACCTGGGACCACATCCTGGCTGCTCTTCTGATCGAGGCCGACGCCGCCGAGGTGCTCGGGTGGGCGGTCAGCGTGGACTCCACGATCATCCGTGCCCACCAGCACGCCGCGACCCTCAAGCGCGACACAGGGGGCCGGATCGAACTACACGAATCTGCTCGCCGAACCAGCAGATCACGCGCTGGGACGGTCCCGCGGAGGGCTGTCGACGAAGATCCACCAGCTCGTTGACGGGCACGGCCGCCCGCTGGTGGTCCTCCTCGGCCCCGGCCAGGGCGGCGACTCGCCAATGTTTCCGCACCTGATGGCGCGCCTGAGCATCGCCCGACCGGGCCCGGGACGACCCCGGACCCGGCCTGAACGCGTGCGCGCGGACAAGGCCTACTCCTCACGCGCGATCCGCCGGCACCTGCGCGAGCGCCGGATCATCGCTGTCATTCCGGAGCCCTCTGACCAGCAGGGACACCGCAAACGACGGGGCTCACGCGGTGGCCGACCGCCCGCATTCGATCCGGTCGACTACCGAAACCGCAACGTCGTCGAGCGCGGGTTCTGCCACGTCAAGCAGTGGCGCGGGCTGGCCACCCGTTACGACAAGCTCGCCCTGACCTTCCGCGGCGGCGCCGTCCTGAAGGCAATCGTCACCTGGCTCCGCGCATTGGGAGACACACCCTAGCGCGGGGTGACCTCGCCCATCTCGACCCAGGCGTCGCCGTCCACGCTCTGGAAGTTGATCAGGGGCTTCTCCGGCACCACGGAGCCCATGAAGTCGAAGAACTTCTGCGCGTGGTCGGTCTTGACGTGGGCCTCGCCCGCCGCGTCGTCGCGGAACACCTCGACGATGACGAACTCGTTCTCCTTCTCGACGTTCTCGTGGTAGTCGAAGGAGACGTTGCCCGGTTCGGAGTTGACGTTCGCCTTGTACTCCGAGATCCCGGACAGCCACTCGGCACGCTTGTCCGGTCGGATCTGGGCCTTGAGCACGATGAGGATCACGGGGGTCTCCGGTTCACGGTCGTCGGGACGGATCGCCGGGACGATCCTTCCACGGGCGCGGCCGGTGCGCGTGTCCCGATCTGCGACGCCCGGTGCCCGGCGGGACGGTCAGGCGAACGACGCCGCGTCGATCACGAAGCGGTACCGGACGTCGCCCTTGACCACCCGGTCCCAGGCGTCGTCGACATCGTCGCAGGAGATCGTCTCGATGTCGGCGCCCAGGCCGTGGCGGGCGCAGAAGTCCAGCATCTCCTGGGTCTGGCGGATGCCGCCGATCTTCGAACCGGCCGGGTTGCCGCGCCCGGTGACCTGGGAGAAGCCGTGGTAGCCGAGCTCGCCGCGGGGGACCCCGACGGTGATCATCGTGCCCTCGAGGTCGAGCAGGCGCAGGTAGTCCTCGACCGGGATCTCGGCGGCCACCGTGTTGACGATGAGGTCGAAGCGCCCGGCCAGCTCGGTGAAGGTCCGCGGATCGCCGGTGGCGTGGTAGTGGTCGGCGCCGAGCCGGCGGCCGTCGGCCTCCTTGGCCAGGGTCCGGGACAGCACGGTCACCTCAGCGCCCATCGCCTTGGCGAGCTTCACCCCCAGGTGCCCGAGCCCGCCCATGCCGAGGACCGCGACCTTCCGGCCGGGCCCGGCACCCCACCGGACCAGCGGTGAGTAGAGGGTGATCCCGGCGCACAGCAGCGGCGCCGCCGCGTCGAGGGCGATGCCGTCCGGGATGCGCAGCACGTAGTTCTGGTCGACGACGATCTGGGTCGAGTAGCCGCCGTAGGTGAGCGAGCCGTCGTAGGCCCGGGAGTTGTAGGTCTGGACCTCGCCCTCCAGGCAGTACTGCTCCTCCCCGGCCAGGCAGCTCTCGCAGCGGCGGCAGGAGTCGACGAAGCAGCCGACGCCGACCCGGTCACCGACGGCGTACCGGTCGACCTCGCTGCCGACGGCGGCGACGATCCCGGAGATCTCGTGGCCGGGCACCATCGGGTAGATGCCCTCGCCCCACTCGTCGCGGGCCTGGTGGATGTCGGAGTGGCAGATCCCGCTGTAGGCGATGTCGACGACGACGTCGTGCGGGCGCGGGTCACGACGCTCGACCGTCCCCCGCCGGAACGGCTGGTTGGGGCCGGCGGTGGTCAGGGCGGGCACGGTGGTGGTCACGATTCCTCCGCAACGCCGTCGGGTGCTTCCCGTACGCCCCGGGCGTCGTCGTGCGGGGCGTGGAAACCATCTTCTTACCGTATTTGGTTGTGCGCAACCGTTCTGGGTGAAGATTTTGGGACCAGGTGTCGTTCCGGCGGCCGTCCTGCCTGGTCGAAGGCCCGATGGCGCCGCGCACGGTCCTGTGACCCGTCCGTGGTCCGGCGGCTGCGCCGGGACCCCTCCGATCGGGAGCCGTGGCGGACGCCGGTCGGCCGGTGGCCCTACCCTCCCCGGCATGGGAGAGGGCACGGTCCGGCTCGGGCTCGCCGAGTGGACGGTGCTCGCGGTCGCCGCCGAGCGCCCGGTGCACGGCTTCGCGATCGCCGCACTGACGGCGTCCGACGGCGAGCTGGGCCGGGTCTGGCAGATCCCGCGCCCGGTCGTCTGCCGGGCCATCGGCCGGCTGGTCGACGCCGGCCGGATCACCGCCGGGGCCGTCGAGACCGGTGGTGGCCCGCCGCGGACGCTGTACGCCTCGACCCGCGCGGGTCGCGAGCTGGTCGAGGACTGGCTCCGGTCCCCGGTCCCGCACGTCCGGGACCTGCGGTCGGAGTTCCTCCTGAAGCTGGCGATCACGCACCGGCGCGGTGCCGACCCGGCGCCGCTGGTGGCCGCCCAGCGGGGGGTGCTGGAGCCGATCGTCGCGGCGCTGCGCGAGGAACAGACCGGCGCCGACGCGTTCGACCGGACCCTCGTCGCCTGGCGGCGGGTGTCGGCGGAGGCCGCACTGGCGTTCCTCGACGAGATCTGACGTTGCGCCCGCCCACTGGATAGTGGATAGTTCTGCTATCCGACAACGGAGGGCGGGGGCATGACGGACATGCGAATCGGGGACGCCGAGCGCGAACGCACGATCGAGCAGCTCGGGCGGCACGTCGGTGCGGGCCGGCTGGACCTGGCCGAGTTCACCGAGCGCAGCGACCGGGCCACGACGGCCCGGACCCGCGCCGAGCTCGCCGACGTCCAGGCGGACCTCCCGCGCCTGCCCGACCCGCAGCGGGAGGCCCGGGTGCGCCGGACCGTGCTCGCCGCGACCTGGGGTCCGTGGGCGTTCACCGCCGTCGTCTGCCTGCTCGTCTGGGCCGCGGTCGCCGTGGGTGGCGGGAGCGGTTACTTCTGGCCGATCTGGGTGATCGGCCCGTGGGGCGCGATGCTGGCGGCCGGTACCGCCGTCCACGCGGCGACCGGCGCACCGATGTTCGGCTGCGCGGGGATGCGACCCGGCCGTATCGGGTAGACCGGGGACATGCCCCGACGAGACCTGACCTGGATCCCGCGCCTGCTCGGTGCGGCCACCGCCGCCTACGGCGCGGCGATCACCGCGAAGCCGGAACTGTTCCTGCGGCCCACGGGGCTCGTCTCCGACGGCGAGACCCCCAGCGGCGAGCAGCGGACGTTCACCATGGCGATCGGCGGCCGGGATCTCGCCTCCGGCCTGGCGATGCTGTTCGCGCCCGCCGGAACCCCGCTGAAGACGGCGATCGCGGTCCGGGTCGGCGCCGACGTGGCCGATCTCGCCGTGCTCGGCGGGCGGCTCCCGGACCGCGACGCCCGGGAGAAGGCCACCATGGTCGCCGCCGGGTGGGGCGCACTCTGTGCCCTGTCCTTCCTGGCCGCCGACCGCCGTGGGCGCCCGGCCTGACAGCGGCACCGGCCATCCACGATGATCGGCGGATGGCCACGAGCACCGGGGGCGACCCCCACCTGGAACGCGCCTACGCACTGACCGGCCCGGACGACGCCCGCGCCCTCTACGACGAGTGGGCCGCCACCTACGACGCCGATCTCGCCGCCGGGGCGCAGAGCTACGTCGCGCCGTCGGTCACCGCGGACGCCGTCGTCGCGGCGGCCGGGACCGGCGGCGAGGTGCTCGACGCCGGCTGCGGGACCGGCCTGGTCGGCGCGGCGCTGCACGAGCGCGGTGTCGGCACGATCGACGGCATCGACCTCTCGCCGGGGATGCTCGAACGGGCCCGTGCGACGGGTGCCTACCGCGAGCTGCGCGAGGCCGATCTCACCGCTGCGCTGGAGCTGCCCGACGACCGCTACGACGTCGTCGTCTGCGTCGGGACGCTGACCCACGCCCACGTCGGCCCGGCGGCGATCGGCGAGTTCGCCCGGGTCGTCCGCCCCGGCGGGTACGTGGTCGCGACGGTGCTGGACGACGTCTGGGAGGCCGGCGGGTACCGGGCCGAGATCGACCGGCTCGCCGCGGCGGACGTGTTCGAGGCGGTCTCGATCGAGATCGCGCCCTACCGCGCCGGTCAGCAGGTGGACTGCCGCCTGCTGGTCCTGCGGGTGCGGTAGGCCGCGGCCCGCGGGGCACCGGTCACACTGGTCGCATGAGTGCCGACCGCGGACCCGTGCTCGGGCGCCGGATCCTGATCGCCCTGCTCGTGCTCGCCGTGGCGGTGCACGCGCGCCTGGTCGCCGTGGTCGGTTCCGCCGCGCCCCTGGTCGCGGTGGTCGACGGCATCGTGGCGATCGCCGCGCTCGTGGCGCTGGTGCTGGTGATCCGGCGCGCGGACGGCCCGGCGTTGCTGGTGTCCGCGGTCGCCGGTGGCCTCGGCGTCGCGCTCTTCCTCGTGCCCGGGCTGGTGGTGCTCGCTCAGGGGCAGACGTGGACGGCGTGGCTGGACCCGTGGGCGTTCGGCGCGCTGCTGCTCGACGCGATGGTGGTGCGGATCGCGGTGTTCACGCTCCGGCGGGCGGAGCAGCCGTCCGCGTCGTGACGGGGCCCGTGAAACATCTCCGATCCGGAAACGACCGTGCCGTGCACGGCATCCTTCGTGATCGTCGGCCACTGCCTCTGAGCTGCGAATGCGCACCCTTTCGTTATAGTCGTGTGATACCTCACGGCCACCTGGCTTGACCTGATCTCACCCTTTCGGCGACCTTCGATGTCGCTCCTGGCCGTCCTCGGCCGGAGCGTGCATCGAAGCGCCGGAACCGCCACGCCAGGACGGCCCCGTCCCACGGTTCCCGGCCAGTCGACCTGCCTCGGGCGGGACGGGGTCGCGGGCCACGAGATCTGCTCGTGTGCACCGGAGGGCGCACCCCCAGCGCATCCGGTCCGCCCGGAAAGCCGTGGGTCCGGAACCAGGTGAGAACTGATGAGCAGCACGCGCACGTCCATCCGTGGGCGCTTTGTCGGGACGCTGACCGCCGGGATCCTGGCGATCGGAGCCCCGCTCGCCCTGGCCGGCACCGCGAACGCCGCCCCCGAGACCACCGCCGCGGTGACCCCGGCCGCGGTCGTCGCACCGGCCCAGTCCGTCGCCGGCTCGACCTGGGACAAGCTCGCCGAGTGCGAGTCCGGCGGGAACTGGAACACCAACACCGGCAACGGCTTCTCCGGTGGCCTGCAGTTCACGCCGTCGACCTGGAAGGCCTACGGCGGCGAGGGCCGGGCCCACAACGCGAGCAAGTCCGAGCAGATCCGCGTGGCGGAGAACGTGCTGGACGGCCAGGGCTGGGGCGCATGGCCCTCCTGCGCCAGCCAGCTGGGACTGCGGTAAGTCCGATCCCTCGGCGACGGGCGGTGACCTGAACGGGTCGCCGCCCGTCGGCGTGTCCGGACCGTCCGTGGTGCCGGGTGCTCAGTGGGTGGCGGGCTCGATCTCGGCGAGGGCGTCGACCATCGCGGTGAGCACGCGCAGGGTCGCCCGGACGTCGGCGTCGTCGACCTCCCTCGCGACCTCCCGTAGCCGGGCGTGCTCCCGCCTCGTGACCTCCTCGATCCTCGTGCTGCCCTCCGCGGTGAGTGCGATGAGCCGTGACCTGCGGTGCCGCGGGTTCTCCCGCCGCTGCACGAGCCCGGCCGCCAGCGCCTCGTCGGCCGAACGCTGGACGAACTGGCGGCTCAGCGACTGCGACCGGCCGATCTCGGGGACGGTCATCGGGCCGTTGCGGCTCAGCTGGTCGAGCACCGCGCGGACGCCGGTCGACACGCGGTTCGCCGGAGCGGCCTCCTCGACCTCGCGCAGCACCCGACGGTAGAGCGGCCCGACCAGCAGGTAGACCTCGGCGAGCCGGTCGGCTGTCGCGTCCGCGTCCGTCATGGGCACAGTATGACACCTCGGTTGTCATCTTCCGGAAGTAATGACACCTTGGTTGTCATGAGCCTGCCTCTCGCCCGTCTCGGTGTCCCCTCGTTCCTGCCCGTCGACGACGGCCGGATCGCCTACCGGGACGTCGGTCCCCGCAGCGGCCCGCCGGTCGTGCTGCTGCACGGCGGTGGGCTCGACGGCCGGATGTGGGGCCGGCAGCTCGCCGCGCTCGCGGACCGGCACCGCGTGGTGGTGCCCGACACCCGGGGCCACGGTGCCTCGTCCGGCGCGGACCGGCCGTTCCGCCCGCACGACGATCTCGCCGCGCTGCTCGACCACCTCGGTACCGGGCCGGCCGCCCTGGTCGGCCTGTCGATGGGCGGCCGGATCGCCGCGGACACCGCGCTGGCCCGGCCGGACCTGGTGGACCGGCTGGTCGTGTGCGGGACCGGGATCGGCGAGCCCGACTTCCGGGACCCCTGGGTGCTCGGGGTGTTCGCCGAGTGGGCCCGCACCCAGCAGGCGCTCGACGCCGACGGCTGGGTCGAGGCGTTCCTGCGGTTCGTCCCGGGGCCCACACGGACCGCCGACGAGGTCGACCCGCTGGTGTCCGACGAGATCCGGGTGATGGCCGTCGACCTGCTCGGCCGGCACCTGCCCGCGGACCCGACGGTGCCGGGTCCGCCGATCGAGTTCCTCCCGGACGCCCGTGCACTGGCCCCGACCCTGGCCGCCCCGCTGCTCGGCATCGTCGGGGACCTGGACGGCGACGACCACCGGCGACTGGTCGCCGACGCGGTCGCCATCGTGCCCCACGGTGAGCAGGCCACCGTGCCCGGCACCGCGCACTACCCGAACATGGAGCGGCCCGCCGAGTTCACCGGTGCGGTGCTGCGGTTCCTCGACCGGTGACCGGGTCCCGCGGCCCGTCCCACGTCTCCGGGCGGCGGGCCACCGCGTACACCCGGTCCACCCCGGCCGGGTCCAGCGCCGGTGCCAGCCCGCGCAGGGCGAGGACCAGCGCACTCTCGGTCGCGACGACCACGTCGTCCGGCCAGCGGCGCACCCGCATCGGCGCCCCGACCACGGCGATCACCGACCGGACCGGGATCCGGGATCCGGGACCCGCCCCCGACCCGGGGCAGCAGCAGCTCCCGGACCCGGGCGGCCTCGGCACGGGCCCGCGGCACCGCGTCGGTGGCGACCCCGGCGACGACCAGCCGCTCGCCGTCGAGCAGGACCGAGCGGTGCCGGTGGTGCCGGGAGTTGATCACGCAGATCCCCGGCGGGCCGATCAGGACGTGGTCGAGATCGGCCGCCCCGCCCTCGAGCGGGACCGAGTGCAGCACCCGCCACCGGGGTGATCGGCCCAGCAGCCGGTCGCGACGGGTACGGCCGGTGAGCTGTTCGAGCAGGTGTGCGGTGCGGATCTCCCCGTCGGCGCCCAGGCGCCAGGAACGGTCGGGATGCCCGGCACCGCGCACCCGCGCCGCCACGTGGCCGGCCCGGCGACCGGGGTAGTGGCGGGCGAGGTCGAGGGTGCGGGAACGGTCGGTGGTCTCGAGGCGGTCGGCCCCGTGGAGGTCGGTCATGGCAGGAGTGTGGACCCGACCCCCGACAGAAAACGGGTGTCGCCGGTACGGTAGGCACGGGGTGATCGCAATGGTGGATCCACGGTTCGAGTCCCCGGTCGACCGGAGCATCCGGGAGGCCGTGGAGCGGGGCGACTTCGACGACCTGCCCGGGAAGGGCAGACCACTGCCGGGCGCCGGGGGAACCGGCCCGGTCGACGAGAACTGGTGGATCCGCGGCTACCTGCAGCGCGAGGGGATCTCCGGGGACGCGCTGCTGCCGCCGTCGGTCCAGCTGCGCAAGGAACTGGACGCGATCGACACCACGGTCGCCGGGTTCCGCGACGAGCGCCGGGTGCGCGAGCACGTCGCCGAGGTGAACTCGCGCGTCGTCGACCACATGCGGCACCCGATGGGACCGCGCGTGCCGATCCGCAAGCTCGACGCCGACGAGGTGGTGTCGCGCTGGCGCCACGCCCGGGAGCAGCGGCGCACCGTCCCGGCCGCCCCGGAACCCGCTCCGCCGCGCCGTCGCTGGTGGCGACGCGGCACCTGAGAGCCGCTCCGCCGCGCCGGTCCTGGCCGGGCCGGCGCGGGACCGGGTTCAGGTGCGGGCGGGGGTCCGTGGGGCGAAGTGCCCGGGGGAGGCCAGCGGGCGGTCGGTCTCCAGCAGCGTCTTCAGGGCGGAGAGGATCGCCGGCCAGCCCTCGCCCACGTCGCGCAGGTCCCGGGCGCCCTGCTCGTCGGGGGTGAAGCCGGTGTGCACGACCTGCAGCTTCACCGCCTCCTCGCCGAACGGCGAGATCGCGAACTCGACCACGGTGGCCGCTCGGCCCGCGGCCTGCTCGGCCCGCCCGGTGAACGAGTAGGACAACCGGTGCGGGGGTTCCACGGCCAGGATTGTGCCGATGAAGTCGTCCCGGTCCGGGTGCACCGCCTCCAGTGGGCTCCCCACCTGCCAGTCCGACGTCAGCTCGGCGCCGCCCCAGTACTGCATCGTGAACTCGGGCGTGGTCAGGGCCCGGAACACCTGGTCCGGGGTGCTGCGGATGTAGGTCGTGTAGACGTAGGTCGGTTCAGTCTGCTCGCTCATCGTCGTCCTCCAACGCGGCGCGCAGGCTCGTGATCGCCTGCACCCGGCTGCGCTCGAACTTTCCGATCCACCGGTCGTGGATCTCCTGGATGGGCACCGGGTCCAGGTGGTGGAGCTTCTCCCGGCCGCGGCGGACGGAGGACACGAGCCCGGCGGACTCCAGCAGGGCCAGGTGCTTGGAGACGGCTTGCCGGCTCATCCCCAGCCCCTCGCACAGCTCACCGAGCGTCTGGCCACCCCGTTCGTGCAACCGGTCGAGCACCGTGCGCCGGGTCGGGTCGGCCAGGGCCCGGAAGACGGCGTCGACGGCGGTCACGCGGCCAATTATGCAACTGAACGGTTGCCTGTCAAGCGCCGGACGCGTCCCCACGGCTTCTCCACCGAGAGCACCGTCGAGGCCAGCAGCATCACCTGGTGCAGGACCGAGCTGAGCACGAGCGACCAGAGGACCGAACGGTCGTCGCCGGCGGCGGCGATCTCGATCCACCGGGTGTTCAGCGCGACCGAGCCGACGATCACGGCGAGTGCCAGCACGGTCTTCACCACGACCCAGCGGTGCCGGAACAGGCCCCACGGGGTGCCGACGCCGAGCGCGACGCCGGTGAGCACGGTGCCCACGGCGAAGAACGGGATGATCCCGTTGCCGACGAACGCCATCGCCGGGACCGCGATGTCCGCACCCCCGTCGCGCAGCAGCACCGTCGCGGGCAGCACCAGCATCACCGTCGAGAGCCCGGTCCAGCCGATGCCGAGCACGACGTGCGCGACCCGCAGCCCCGCGCGTGCGCGCCGGGGCAGCCGGCGGGCCGGGGCGGGCCGCCGGGCGGCCGCCGTGGTCCTGGACGTCCCGGCTGCCCCGGCTGCCCCGGCTGCCCCGGCTGCCCCGGCTGCCCCGGCTGCCCCGGTGGCCGCGGCGGTCATCGGAGTTCCGCGGGGATCTGCTCGTCCGGGGACGGCTCGCGCTCGGCCCGCCGCGAGTGCACGAAGAGGATCAGGCCGAGCCAGAACGCCGGCCCGATCGGCACGAAGAACGGCGCCGGTCCCACGATCGCCGCCACCATCAGGACCAGCAGGATCGCCGCGGTCACCCCGGCGTGCACGACGAGGTTCCGCCGGGCCCGGGGCGTGAGCGGCCCGCGGCGCGGTCGCCGGGCCCGGGGCACGGCGGGCAGCCCGGACAGCAGCGGGACGAGCTCGGCGCGGGTCCGGGCGGCGTAGGCCGCGGCCTGGCGCTCGTCGGCCTCGTCCAGGGTGAGCCGCCCCTCGGCGGCCGCCTGCCGGAGCCGGTCGGTGACGTGCTCGCGCTCGGAGTCCGAGGCGAGCAGCTCGTCCTCGCCGGGGTGCACGGTGCGGGTGGTCGCGCCCACGGGGCCGGGACGCGTGATCGCGTCGTCCGGCGCGGTCGGCGCGGTCGGTCCGGTCGGGGCTCCCGCGGCGTCGGTGCTCGTGGCCGCCGGGGCCGGGTCGGTGGTGTCCGGTGTCGTCGTCATGCCGGACAGCCTGGTCGCGGGCGGGGTGCGGGCGCGTCCACCGGCGGTCGCCGATCCGGCTGCCGCCGGGGTGGCAGCGTCCGGGCCGGGCGTACTCCCCCGGGTGCAGCCGGCCGGTCACCCTCGGGACGACGCCGGCTGTCGGTGTGCCCGGCTACCGTGTCGCCCGTGCTCACCGATCGCCGTCCGCGCTGGTGGGGTGGGGTCGTGCGGACCCTCGTCCTGCCGGGCGCCGTCGCGCTGCTCACCGCGGGGGGCACGGCCTTCGGCGCGGTCCGGCGGGACGAGTGGGACTGGTCCGCCGGTCCCCTCCGGCCGGGCGAGCTGCCGTTCGACGGGCTCGCCGTGCTGCTGCTGGCGATCGGGCCGCTCGCGCTGGTGTTCCGGCGGGCGAACCGGGTGGCCGCGCTCGCCGTGATCGCCACCGCGTCGGTCGTCTACCTGGGGCTCGGGTACCCGGTGACCGGGCCGACCGGGCTCGCGCTGGGCGTCGGGCTGGTCTCGGCGGTCGCGGCGGGGCGCCAGCACCGGGCGCTGGCCGTCGTCGTCGTGGCGGCGGCGGTGCTGGTGGGGTGGCTGCTGCTGACCGGCCGGCCGGTGCCGTGGGGCGCGAGCGGGCCGGTGGTGGCCTGGCTGCTGGCGTTGTTCGCGGTCGGGATGCTGCTGCGGGTCCGCCGGGAGCGGGTGGAGCAGGCCCGGCGCGCCGCCGAGGAGCAGCGCCGCCGCCGGGCGGGCGAGGAGCGGTTGCGGATCGCCCAGGAGCTGCACGACGTGCTGGGCCATCACGTCTCCCTGATCAACGTGCAGGCCGGGGTCGCGCTGTTCCTGATGGACGACGACCCGGAGCAGGCCCGCACCGCGCTCACCGAGATCAAGCGGGCCAGCCGCGACCTGCTCCGGGAGATGCGCTCGACCCTCGGGGTGCTGCGCGGGGTGGACGAGCAGGCACCGCGGCTGCCGACCCCGGGGCTGGACCGGCTCGACGCGCTGCTCGACGAGGTCCGGGCCGCCGGGCTGCCGGTGGACCGGCGGACCGAGGGGGAGCCGCGGCCGCTGCCGACGGGCGTCGATCTCGCCGCGTACCGGATCGTGCAGGAGTCGCTGACCAACACCCGGCGGCACGCGGGGGCGGCGACGGCCGTCGTCACGCTGCGGTTCGGGCCGGAGGAGCTGGACCTGGTGGTCGACGACGACGGGACCGGCCCCGTCGAGGACGCCGCGGAGGGCAACGGACTGACCGGCATGCGCGAACGGGCCCGGTCGGTCGGCGGGACGCTGGACGCCGGACCGGGGCCGGAGCGCGGTTTCCGGGTGCGGGCCCGGCTCCCCGTCGCCGACGTACGGGAGGCGGCCGGACCGCCGATGGTGGACGCATGATCCGCGTGCTGCTCGCCGACGACCAGGCCCTCGTGCGCTCCGGGTTCCGGGCGCTGCTCGGGTCGCAGGCCGATCTCGAGGTCGTCGCCGAGGCCGCCGACGGGGCCGAGGCGGTCGCCGCGGCCCGGGAGCACCGCCCGGACGTGGTGCTCATGGACATCCGGATGCCCGGCACCGACGGCCTGACCGCCACCCGGGAGATCACCGCCGACCCCGGGCTGGCCGGCACGAAGGTGATCGTGCTGACCACGTTCACCGACGACTCGTACGTCTTCGAGGCGATCCGCGGCGGGGCCGGCGGTTTCCTGGTGAAGGACTCCGAGCCGGCCGACCTGATCCACGCCATCCGGGTCGTGCACGGCGGTGAGGCGCTGCTCGCGCCGGGCGTCACCCGCACCCTGATCGCCGAGTTCGCGGCCCGCTCCCGGGGCGGCCCGGCCGCGGCGCCGCAGCTGGCGTCGCTCACCGAGCGGGAGCGTGAGGTGCTCGTCGAGGTGGCGGCCGGTCTGTCCAACGACGAGATCGCCGCCCGCCTGCACATGAGCCCGACGACGGCCAAGACCCACGTCAGCCGCACGATGTCCAAGCTCGGCGCGCGCGACCGCGCGCAGCTGGTGGTGCTGGCCTACGAGTGCGGCCTGGTCCGTCCCGGCTGGTCGCACTGAGGTGGGAGGATCCGCCGGGTGACCACCGTGTACGTGTTCAACGGCCCGAACCTGAACCTGCTCGGCACCCGCCGGCCCGACGTGTACGGCGCGAACACCCTCGCCGACGTCGAGGCGCTGTGCCGGGAGTCGACGTCCGGGCACGGGATGGAACTGGACTTCCGCCAGACCAACCACGAGGGCACGCTCGTCGACTGGATCCAGGAGGCCGGTGCGGCGGTGCGGCACGGCTCGGCGATCGGGCTGGTGCTCAACGCCGCCGCCTACACCCACACGTCGGTGGCCCTGCACGACGCGATCGAGGGCGCCGAGCTGCCCACGGTCGAGGTGCACATCTCGAACGTGCACGCCCGTGAGGAGTTCCGGCACCACTCCCACGTCTCGCCGGTGGCGGCGGGGATCGTCGTCGGGTTCGGGATCGACGGGTACGCGCTGGCGATCGACGGGCTGGTGCGCAGGGCCCGGCCGCTGCGGGCGGTCTGAGCGCACCGGAGATCCTACGGGCCGTCGCACCCCCTCGTGTGCGACGGCCCGGCGCCACTCAGCCCTCCATGGCCGACATGTCCATCCAGACGAACTCCCAGCGGTGGCCGTCCGGGTCGTCGACGCTGCGGCCGTACATGAACCCGTGGTCCTGGGTGTCGCCACCCTGCTTCCCGCCGGCCGCCAGGCCCGCGTCGGCGAGCCGGCCGACCTCGTCGCGGGTCTCCACGCCCAGGGCGTTGATCACCTCGCGGGCGGTGCCCGGGGTGGCCACCGAGTCCTGCTTGGTGAACTCGGCGAACCGCTTGTCGGTCATCACCATCGCGACGATCGCGTCGCTGACGACGAACGACGCGGTCTGTTCGTCGGAGAACTGCTCGTTGAGGGTGAACCCGAGCGCCGAGTAGAACGCCTTGGCGGCGTCGAGGTCGGAGGTGGGCAGGTTCACGAAGATCATGTTCGGCATCGGAAGCTTCTCCTGAGCTGCGGTGGCGCCGGGGATCCGGTGCCGTTCACCAGGAGAGACCGGGACGTTCCGCGGAACTCATCGCGCGGGCCGGAGATTTCTTCCGGCAGGATCACGGGCATGACGCAGGTGAGCACGGACGGGGCGGGTACCGGGGCCGGACGGCGGGTGCGCTGGGGGATCGTCGGCCCGGGGCGGATCGCCGACGCCGTCGCACCGGACTTCGCACACGTCCCCGGGGCCGAGCTGGTCGCCGTCGCGTCCCGGTCCACCGAGCGGGGTGAGGCGTTCGCCCGCCGGCACGGGATCGACCGGGTGCACACGGGCTACCGGGCGATCCTCGACGACGACGGCGTCGACGTCCTCTACATCGCCACCCCGCACCCGCAGCACCGGGCGCTCGCGCTGGCCGCGATCGGGGCCGGCAAGGCGATCATGGTGGAGAAGGCCTTCACGGTCAGCTCGGTCGGCACCCGGGAGATCGCCGCCGCGGCGCGCCGGCACGGCGTCTTCGCCATGGAGGCGATGTGGACGCGGTTCTTCCCCGCGGTCGTCCGGCTGCGCGAGCTGGTCGCCGACGGCGCGATCGGCGAGGTCCGGTCGGTGCAGGCCGATCTCGGCGTGCGGAACCGGTCCGCCGACGACGACCGGTTCTTCTCCGCCGAGCTCGGCGGCGGCGCGCTGTTCGACCTGGGCGTCTACGTGATCTCGTTCGCGCAGATGCTGCTCGGCACCCCGACCGAGGTCGCCGCGAGCGGCGCGCTGACCGCGACCGGCGTCGACGCCGAGGAGTCGATCCTGCTCGGATTCCCGGACGGCCGCAGCGCGGCCCTGCAGACCAGCCTGCGGTGTGCGATGCCGGGCAGCGCCCGGGTGATCGGCACCGAGGGCTGGATCGAGGTGCCGCCGCGGTTCCACCACCCGGACCGGATCGTCGTCCACGCGCACGGGGCCGACCCGGCGGAGATCGTGCTGCCGGCCACCGGGCGGGGGTACGCGCACGAGATCGAGGAGGTGACCCTCCGGGTCGCGGCGGGGGAGATCGAGAGCCCGGTGATGCCGTTGGCGGACACGGTCGCGGTGCAGGACGTGATGGCCGCCGTCGCCGACCGGATCGGGATGGTGCCGGAGGAGGGGCCGGCCACGCTCTGAGGCATCCGTGTCGCGGCTCGTTGATGTGAGCCAACAGTCGGGTGTAAGAGCTTTACCTCGTGCAACTCGGCGAGTAGACCGGGCCCGGTGACCGACAGCACGACATCGCCAGTACGCCGGGAGCGGACCTTCCTCGGCCATCCCCTCCAGCTCGGAACGCTGTTCGGCGTCGAGATGTTCGAGCGCTTCTCGTTCTACGGGATGCAGTCGATCCTGCTGCTGTACATGTACAACGCCGTCACCGACGGCGGGCTCGGCTACGACCAGGGAGTCGCGGCCGGCGTCGTGGGTGCGTACGGCGGCACGGTCTACCTGTCGACGATCCTCGCGGCCTGGGTGGGCGACCGGCTGTTCGGCCCGGAACGTGTGCTGTTCGGCAGCGCGATCTCGGTCATGGCCGGCCACATCGCGCTCGCCGTGCTGCCCGGCGGGACCGGGCTCGCCGTCGGCCTCGTCCTGGTCGCGTTCGGCAGCGGCGGCGTCAAGGCGAACGCCTCGACGATCATCGCCATGCTCTACGGCGAGGGCGACGACCGCCGCGACGCCGGATTCTCGATCTTCTATCTCGGTGTCAACATCGGTTCGCTGCTCGGGCAGATCCTCACCCCGGTCGTGCAGACCCGGACGGCCAGCTTCCACATCGGCTTCGGGTTGGCCGCGGTCGGGATGGCGATCGGGCTGATCCAGTACTCGCTCTTCCGCCGCAACCTCCCGGCCGGTGGCCGGACCGCCCCCAACCCGCTCCCGGCCACGCAGCGGACCCGCGCCGGGTTGATCGGTGTCGCGGCGGTCGTCGTGCTGCTGGTGCTCACCTTCACCGGCGTGATCACGGCCGGGCGCCTGGACTACATCGTGACCGCGATCGTCGCGATCGCCACGGTCGGCTACTTCGCGCTCATGCTGAGCAGCCCGAAGGTCGATCCGATCGAGCGCCGCCGGGTGCTCGCCTTCGTGCCGATGTGGGTGGCCAGTGCGGTCTTCTGGGCGATCTTCCAGCAGATCTTCACCGTGCTGACGATCTATGCGGACGAGCGGGTGGACCGCTCGGTGTTCGGCCTCTTCGAGATCCCGGCCGGCACCGTGCAGTCGATCGAGCCGTTCTTCGTGGTCGTCCTGGCGGGCGTGTTCGCGGCGGTGTGGACGAAGCTCGGTCCGCGCCAGCCCGCGTCGCCGACCAAGATGGCGATCGGGACGATCGTCGTGGGTCTCGGGTTCCTGCTCTTCGTGCCGCTGGCGGGGACCGGTGCGAACGGCACGCCGCTGCTCGCGGTGGCCGGCATCCTGCTGGTCTTCTGCGTCGCCGAGCTGTTCACCTCACCGGTCGGCCAGTCGCTGTCGACCAAGCTCGCACCGCGGGCGTTCCAGACCCAGATGGTGGCCCTGTTCTTCCTGTCGGTGTCGATGGGGTCGGTGCTGGCCGGTGTGCTCGCGGACTTCTACAGCGCGGACAACGAGGTCGCCTACTTCGGCATCACCGGCGTCGCCGCGGTCGTCGTGGGAGCGGTCGTCCTCGCCACGGTCCCGAAGCTGAAGGTGCTCATGGAAGGCGTGCGCTGAGGCCCCTTCTCGAACGCGGGTTCGAGCTGTCCCCAGCTGTGTGCACACCTGTGGACAACTCGGCCCGCCTGTGGACGGACACTCACCGGCGACGGGTACGGCGGACCGAAGGCTGGTCCATCCCGTCGCCGGTCATCTCCCGCGACACCCGTACGACGTGCGCGCGGATGTCCGGGTCCAGGTCGGCGACCCGGGTGCCCAGCAGCTCGAGTACCGACGCCAGGCCGAAGGCGTACTCCGGGCGGGGCAGGTGCCCGGCGTAGTACGCCTGAACCGCCTCGTGCCGTAGCCCGGCGGCGGCGGCGAGCACGGTCTCGCGGTCCGCGCGCAGGGCGGCCAGCCGGCGTCGTTCGTGGGTGTTCATGATCCCCCGGGTGGTGCTGGTTCGGCGCTGTCGGCGACAGCCGGTCCGCACCCGGGGGAGCGGATGCCGGACCAGGGTGCACCGCCCGGCTCGCCCGGGGCCAGGGGCGTCCCCAAGATGTCGCACACATGTTCGACTCGGAGTGGGCCCGGAGCCGCTCGGAGCGGACTCAGAGCAGCAGGAGCAGCACGCCCAGTGCCGAGAGGGCCCCGCGCGCGTGGTTGGCCCACGTCCAGTTCGGCGCGAACGCCGCCCAGTCCCCGCCGCGCTCCAGGGCCTCGTTGAGCGGGATGTTCACCGCGATCGTGACGGCGAACCCGGCCAGGACGACGATCCCGGCCGCGACCCGCAGCGGCGCCCCCGCCAGCACCCCGGCGACGAGCAGCGCCGTCGCGGCGAGCGCGGTGCCCACGAACAGCACGAGGAACGCCGGGTTGACGATCACCCGGTTGATCTCGCGCATGGTCTCCGCCGCCTCGGTGGCCGGCCGGTTCCCCAGCGCGGGCAGCACCGCGACCGAGAAGGCCAGGTAGATCCCGCCGAGCAGGCCGGCGCCGGTCCCGGTCGCGGTGCCGATCACGGTGTCGAGCACTCCGGTCATGGTGCGTCCCCTCTCGAATCCATGTCGTCCGAACATGAATCCAGCTTGTCGGCCCGTCTACGGACGGACAATCCACAGGAGTCCACATCTGTTGTTCGAGCGTCCACACCTGGGGACGGCCTGTGGATGAACTGTCATGCTGTGCCGGTGTCCGCCGCGCCGCCGTTCCCGGTCGCCGACCCGCTCGGCGAGGCGCTGCACGTCCTGCGCATGGACGGCGTCTTCCACTGCCGGTGCGAGCTGTCCGAGCCGTGGGGCATGACGCTGCCCGCGACGCCCGGGTGCCTGTGGTTCCACGTCGTCACCTCCGGCGGTGCCCGGCTGACGGTCGCCGGCGAGGAGCGGACGCTGCGGCCGGGGGAGCTCGTCGTCGTCCCGCACGGCACCGGACACGTGCTGCGCAGTGCGACGGAGGTCCCCGCGCCGGACATCCGGTCGATCCCGCACCCGACGCTCGGCGGTCGCTACGGCCTGCTCCACCACGGTGGGGGCGGCCCGGTGACGAGGATGGTGTGCGGCGCCGTCCGGTTCGCCCATCCCGCGGCGCAGGACCTCGTCGACCGGCTGCCGCCGCTGATCCGGGTCGAGGCCTCGCCGCTGGGTGACCGGGTGCAGGACACGCTGCGCCTGCTCGCGGCCGAGGTCGAGGACGGCGGTCCCGGCAGCGACGCGGTCGTGACCCGGCTGGCCGACGTGCTGGTCATCCAGGCGATCCGGGCCCGGCTGGCGAGTGACCGGGGCGCCCGGCCGGGCTGGCCCGGCGCGCTGGCCGACGCCCGGATCGGCCCGGCGCTGGCCGCGGTGCACCGGGAGCCGGAGCGGGACTGGACGGTCGCGGCGCTCGCGGAGGTGGCGGGCATGTCCCGCTCGGCGTTCGCCGCCCGGTTCACCGAGCTGGTCGGCGAGCCCGCGATGGCGTACTTGACGCGGTGGCGGATGCGGGCCGCCGTGGACGTCCTGTCGGGGGGAGGTGTCACAGTGGCCGAGGCCGCCCGCCGGTTCGGGTACCGCTCGGAGGCCGCGTTCACCCGGGCCTTCGCGCGGGTGAACGGCGAGTCCGCCGGCCGGGTGCGGCGGCGGGGGCCCACCGTCCCCGAGGTGTTCGCCGACCCCGGGCGTTGACCCGGAGGGTGTCGCACACATGTTCGATGCAGGGCTGCTGCGCTGCGCCGACGAGAGAGGGAACCGGATCGATCGCCTCGTATCCGACCGTATCGGGGCGACGCTAGACAGGAGTATGTCGCGACATCGGATCGGTTCGATGTCGTCGTCTGCGCCTGTCTCGGGTTGACGCTAGAAAGTCGGAGACGGCCCGATCGACCGGTCGATGTCCTCGTCTGCCGTTTTCTCGTGTCGTTGCTAGACGGCGGCAGACAGCGCGATCGATCGGCTAGAGATGCGCCAGCTTGTCCGGGTTGCGCACCGCGTACACGGCCGTGACCAGGTCCGCGCCGTCGACGTCGGACACCTCGACCAGGAACGCCGTGTCCACGGCGTCACCGGCCCGCAGCAGCACGCCCGGCAGGCCGTTGAACACGCCGAACTCCGGGCCGCCGCCGGGCATCGGGTACCGGGTGAGCCCCACCAGGAACCGGGCCACCCGGTCCCGGCCGTGCACCGGGTGCCGTGCCGCCGAGACCCGCCCGCCGCCGTCCGAGACGGACACGACGTCCGGGGCCAGCAGTGCCGTCACCCCGTCGAGGTCGCCGCCCAGCGTCGCCCCGACGAACGCCTCCGCGACCCGCCGCGCCCGCTCCGGCGGCACGGTGAACCGCGGACGGCGGGCCCGAACGTGCGCGCGGGCCCGGTGCGCGATCTGGCGCACCGTCGCGGCCGGGCGGTCCAGGATCCCGGCGATCTCCTCGTAGCCGACGTCGAACGCCTCCCGCAGGACGAAGACCGCCCGCTCCTCGGGGGACAGCGTCTCCAGGACGAGCAGCATCGCGACCGACACGTCGTCGGTGCGCAGGACCTGGTCGTCCGCGCCGGACCCGGACGGCAACGGCTCGGGCAGCCACGGGCCGGGATAGGTCTCGCGGGCCCTGGCCGTGCTGCGCAGCCGGTTCAGCGCCTGCCGGGTGACGATCCTGGCCAGGTAGGCCCGCGGATCGGCCACCAGGTCGTGCTCGACGCCGGCCCAGCGCAGCCAGGTGTCCTGCAGCACGTCCTCGACGTCGGCGACGCTGCCGAGGATGTCGTAGGCCAGCCGGAACAGCAGGCCGCGGTGCCGCCCGAACGCGGCGAGCGGACCGTCGCCCGGCCCGGTCACGCGACCCGTCCCCGCACGGCCCGCACCGTGTACCGGCACACCTGCTCCTTCACCACGGCACCCGTCCGCCCGCCGACCGTGAGCGGGCGTGGCACGTCCCGCCGGTCGACCGCCTGCACGAGCCCGCTGCCCGGCCCGAGCGACAGGCACACCGCCCGGTAGACGACCGACGCCGCCGGTGCGGGCCGCCCGCGCAGCCCCGCCCGGACGGTCCGGGCCGCGGCGACCCCGAGCGGGACGGCCGCCTGGCAGCTCTCGCGGACGAACCCGACCTCCGCCGGTGCGACGACGGCGTCCCCCGCCCCGACGATCCGCGCGTCCCCGACGCTTGTCAGCGTCCGGTCCACGACGAGCCGTCCGGCCCCGTCCACCGGCAGGCCGCTGCGCCGGGCGAGATCCGGCACCCCGGGCCGGGTCGCCCACACGAGCAGCGCGGCGCCGAGCCCGATCGGGTCGGTCACCACGGTGTGCTCCCGCAGCTCGACGCCCAGCCCGGCCAGCCGGTCCCGCACCCGCTGCCGGGCCGGCGCGCCGAGCCCGGCGGCCACCTCGGCGTCGGTCACCAGCCGCACCCGCAGGTCGGGACGCGCGCCGGCCAGCTCGGTCACCGTCTCCACCCCGGTCGGCCCGCCACCGACCACGACGACCGGCGCGCCCGCGGCCAGACCGGCGACGGCCGTCCGCAGCCGGGTGGCGGCCTCCAGGGTGTCCACCCGGTACCCCTCGTCCGCCGGGGTGCCGGAGCCTCCGCTGCCCACCGCGTACACCAGGCGATCGAACCGCAGCCCGCCGCCGTCGTCGAGGGTCACGGTGCCGTCCCCGATCGCGGTGACCCGGGCCCGCCGGGTGCGGACCCGCGGGTCGAGCACCCGCGCCAGCGGCACCGTCGCCGGGCCGCTGCCCGCGGCGAGCCGGTGCAGCCGGATCCGCTCGACGAACTCGTCCCGCGGGTCGGCGAGCGTCACCTCGGTACCGCTCGTGCGGGCCAGCCGGTTCGCCGCCGTCACGCCCGCGTAGCCCGCGCCCACCACCAGAACCGTGCCACCCATGGTCGTCTCCCTCGCTGCCGGAACGGTCGGGATGGGGACACCGCCCACGGGCCCGGTGTGACGATCTGTGTGCCGCGTCACCGCCCGCGGCGTGCCAGGCTGGCCGCCATGAACGGTGTGGCGGTGGTGACCGGGGCCGGGTCCGGGATCGGGGCGGCGGTGGCGGGCGCCCTGCTCGACGCCGGGTGGCGGGTCGCCCTCGCCGGGCGCCGGGCGGCGAAGCTCGACGGGGTCGCCGCCGGCCGCGCCGACGCGTACCCGGTGGGGACCGACGTCACCGATCCGGAGTCGGTCGCGGCCCTGTTCGCGGCGGTGCGGGACCGCTGGGGCCGGGTGGACCTGCTGGTCAACAACGCCGGCACGTTCGGCCCGGCCGGCACCGTCGACGAGATCGCCGTCGAGGACTGGAACGACGCCGTCGCCGTCAACCTGACCGGGTCGTTCCTCTGCGCGCGGGCGGCGTTCGCCGCGATGCGCGAGCAGCGTCCGCAGGGCGGCCGCATCATCAACAACGGCTCGATCTCGGCGCACGTGCCGCGCCCGGGCAGCGCCGCCTACACCGCGACCAAGCACGCGATCACCGGCCTGACGAAGTCGCTCTCGCTCGACGGCCGCGCGCACGGCATCGCCTGCGGGCAGATCGACATCGGCAACGCGGCCACCGACATGACCGCCGGGATCGCGACCGGCGCGAAGCAGGCCGACGGGACGGTGCGGCCGGAGGCGACCTTCGACGTCGCACACGTCGCCGGAGCGGTGGTCCACATGGCCGGGCTGCCCCTGACGGCGAACGTCCAGTTCCTCACGATCGCCGCGACGACGATGCCGTGGCTCGGCCGGGGCTGAACCGTCTCGTAGTGAGACGGCTCCCGGCACCACCGGCGGGGACACTGGTCCGATGGCCCGGACGATGCACGTCCTGCGACTGATCGTGCACGCCCGTTCCCGCCAGCCGGTACTCCTGCTCGGCGAGGAGGGCGGCGACCGGTGCGTCCCGGTGTTCCTGCGGCCCCCGCAGGCCGAGGTGATCGCGGTCGGCCGCCGGGACCCCGACGACACCTCCGGGACCCCGCTCACCCAGGACGTCCTGCTCCCGGTGGTCGCGGCGCTCGGCCGGACGATCGAGTCGATCGAGATCAGCGACCTCGCCGACGGCGTCTACACGGCCGAGCTGGTGTTCGACGGCGGTACCCGGCTGGCCGTGCGGCCGTCGGACGCGCTGGCGGTCGCGGTCCGCGAGGGACTGCGGATCGGCATGGCCGAGCACGTCATCGACCAGGCGGGTCAGCCGGTCGGCGAGGTGCTGCCCCCGGACGCCGCGGACGCGAGCGGCTCGGCCGCGCAGGCCCGTGCAGCGTCGTCCGGGCCGCCCACCGAACCGCCGGAGCAGCAGCTCCGGCAGTTCCGCGCCTTCATCGACGACGTGTCCCCCGACGACTTCGCCTGAGCCGCCCTCACGCGGCGAGCGCACTGCCGAACTGGGTGCGGTGCAGCTCGGCGTAGCGGCCGTCGCGGGCCAGCAGCGCCGCGTGGCCGCCGCGCTCGACGATCCGCCCGCCCTCGAGCACCAGGATCTCGTCGGCGTCGCGGACGGTGGACAGCCGGTGCGCGATCACGATCGCCGTCCGGCCGTCGAGGGCCTCGGCGAGCGCGGCCTGCACGGCGGCCTCGGACGTCGAGTCCAGGCTGGCGGTGGCCTCGTCCAGCACCACCACCCGCGGCCGGGCCAGCAGCACCCTGGCGATCGTCATCCGCTGCCGCTCACCGCCGGAGAGCCGGTAGCCCCGCTCGCCGACGACGGTGTCCAGCCCGTCCGGCAGGGACGCGACCAGGTCGGTCAGCCGGGCCCGGCGCAGGGCGTCCCACAGTTCGCCGTCACCGGCGTCCGGGGCGCCGATCCGCAGGTTCGCGGCGATCGTGTCGTGCAGCAGGTGGCCGTCCTGGGTCACGAACCCGACCGTCCGGTGCACCGACGCCGCGGTCAGCTCCCGGACGTCGGCCCCGCCGATCCGCACCGCGCCCGACCCGGCGTCGTAGAGCCGGGCCACGAGCTGGGCCACCGTCGACTTGCCGGCCCCGGAGGACCCGACGAGCGCGACCATCCGCCCGGCCGGGACGCTGAACGACACGTCGTGCAGCACCTCCTCGCCACCGCGGGTGTCGAGCGTCGCGACCTCCTCCAGCGAGGCCAGCGAGACCTGGTCGGCCCTCGGGTAGGCGAACGAGACGCGGTCGAACTCGACACCGACCGGGCCGCCGGGGACCGGCCGGGCACCCGGTGCGTCGGTGATCATCGGCTCCAGGTCGAGCACCTCGAACACCCGCTCGAAGCTGACCAGCACGGTCATGATCTCCATCCGGGCACCGGCCAGCGCGGTCAGCGGCTGGTAGAGCCGGGTCAGCAGCAGTGCCAGCGCGACGACGTCGCCCGCGGACAGCGCGCCGGTCAGCGCGAACCCGCCGCCGACCCCGTAGACCAGGGCGACGGCCAGCGACGACGCGAGGGTCAGCGCCGTCACGAAGGTCCACTGCAGCATCGCCGAGCGCACCCCGATCGCACGGACCCGATCGGCCCGCTCGGCGAACTCCCGCGACTCCTGCTCCGGACGCCCGAACAGGGTGATCAGGGTGGCGCCGGGGGCGGAGAACCGCTCGGTCATCCGGGTGCTCATCGCCGCGTTGTGGTCGGCGGCCTCGCGTTCCAGCGCGGCCAGCCGGCGGCCCATCAGCCGGGCCGGGACCAGGAACACCGGCAGCAGCACCGCGGCCAGCAGCGTGACCTGCCAGGAGATGGTGAGCATCGCGGCCAGCGTCAGAGCCAGCACGACCAGGTTCGACACGACCCCGGACAGCGTGTCGGAGAACGCCCGCTGGGCCCCGAGGACGTCGGAGTTCAGCCGGGACACCAGCGCGCCGGTCCGGGTGCGGGTGAAGAACGCGACCGGCATCCGCTGCACGTGGTCGAAGACCGTGGTGCGGAGCTGGTGGATCAGTCCCTCGCCGAGATTCGCCGACAGCCAGCGGGTGACCAGGCTCAGCCCGGCCTCGGCGACGGCGGCGACGGCGATCAACGCGGCGACGGTCCCCAGCACCGACAGCGGCTCGCCGAGGTTGATCGCGTCGGTGGCCCGCCCGGCGAGCAGCGGGGTGGCGACGGTGAGCGCGGCCCCCACCGTGCTCGCGGCGAGGAACCAGCCCATCCGTCTGCGGTGCGGCCGGGCGAGCCGGAGTATCCGTCGCACCGTCTCCCCGGCCGGCCGGTTCTGCCGGCCCGGCTCGGAGCTGGCGTTGCGCATGGCCATGTAGATGCTCGCATCCATGTGGACACGATAAAACTTGAAGTCAACTATAGATCAAGCACGACGACGGTGGGGGGAATGCGGTATAGGCTCGCGTTCATGCCGGACATCACCGACGATCCGACCGCACCCGGGAGGACGACCGTGCGCGCGGTCGGCGTCCGGAAGACCTACGGCTCGGGAGACGCGCAGGTCACCGCGTTGCACGGGGTGAGCCTCTCGCTCTCGGCCGGGACGTTCAACGCCGTCATGGGGCTGTCCGGTTCGGGCAAGTCGACGTTGTTGCAGTGCCTGGCCGGGCTCGACCGGGCGACCGACGGGGTGGTGGAGGTCGACGGCCGCCGGCTCGCCGAACTCGGTGACCACGAGATGACCGCTCTCCGGCGTGATCACATCGGGTTCGTCTTCCAGAGCTTCAACCTCCTGCCCACGCTCACGGCGGAGGAGAACATCCGGCTGCCCGCGGAGATCGCGGGCCGCCGGATCGACGGTGCGCGGTTCGACGACGTCGTCGACCGGCTGGGCCTGCGGCGACGGCTGGGGCACCGGCCCTCCGAGCTGTCCGGCGGGCAGCAGCAGCGGGTGGCGGTCGCCAGGGCACTGGTGAACCGCCCGGCGGTGGTCTTCGCGGACGAGCCGACCGGCAACCTCGACTCGAACTCGCGGACCGATCTGCTCGAGTTCCTGCGGGTCTCGGTGCGCGAGTTCGGCCAGACCGTGGTGATGGTGACGCACGACCCGTACGCGGCGTCCTACGCCGACCGGGTCGTCTTCCTGCGGGACGGCGCGGTGGTGCACGACGTGTCCCGGCCGACGGCCGACGAGGTCCTCGACACGATGAAGAAGCTGGAGGGCTGAGCGGTGCGCCGACTGCTGCTGGCCGCCCTGCGCGCACACGGCCGCAAGCTGCTCCTGGCCGGTCTCGCCACGTTCATCGGGACGGCGTTCGTGGCGGGGACGCTGGTGGTGAGCGACACGCTGCGGGCGAACGTCGAGCGCACCGTCGTCGCGGGGGCCGCCCGGATCGACGTCGTCGCGGCGGCGACGAGCCGGCTCAGCCCGCTCACCGGCGAGGGGTTGCAGCGGATCCGGGAGACCGGCGGCGTCCGCTCGGCGGAGGGGCTGGTGACCGGTGACGTCTCGGTCCTGGGCGACGACGGCCGGCCGGTCCGCGAGCAGCCCGCCGGCTTCTCCGTGACGGTCCGCACCGACGTCGTCGCCGGCCGGGCGCCCGCCACGGACGGCGAGGTGCTGCTGGCCGAGCAGACGTCCCGGGTCCTCGGCAAGGGGGTCGGGAGCACGGTCGCGATCCTCGACTCCGCATCCGGCGAGCCGCGCCGGTTCGTGGTCTCCGGGCTCGCGGGCGTCGCCGGTCAGGGTGATCTGGTGCTGCGGGGTGGTGTCGGGATGACGCCCGGCGTCGCCGCCCGGATGACCGGGACGACCGGCTTCAGCGAGATCTACGTGCGCGGCGACGACCCCGCCGCTCTCGTGCCGCGGGTCGCCGCGGCGCTCGACGGCGCCCCGGCCACGGTGACCACCGGACGGGAGTACGCCGAGGCCCAGGCGGCGGGCAGCGGGCTCGATCCCGAGGTCCTGGGTACCGGCCTGCTGATGTTCGCGCTGGTCGCGATGCTGGTCGCGGTGTTCGTCATCCAGAACACGTTCACGATCCTGCTCGGGCGACGGACCCGGGAGCTCGCGCTGGCCCGCTGTGTGGGGGCGTCGCGCAGGCAGGTCTTCGGGTCGGTGCTGGCCGAGGCACTGGTGATGGGCGCCGCCGCCGCCGCGCTCGGGACGCTCGCCGGGATCGGGGCGGTGTACGCGGTGGTCCCGTTGATCCAGGTCTCCGGGGCGGCCGTCCCGGTCTCGGTCGTCACCGTCACCCCGGTGACGGTCCTCGTCGCGTCGCTCACCGGCGTGCTGGCCACCGTCGCCGCGGCCGTGCTGCCCGCGCGCGCCGCGACCCGGGTCCCGCCGGTGGCGGCGCTGCGCCGGGCCGTCGACGACCGGGTACCCGCCGGGCCGCCCGGGCGGACGGCCGGTGGGATCGCCCTCGGCGTGCTGGGCCTGCTGTGCACCGGGTTCGCACTGCTCAGCGACGGCCGGTTGTACCCGCTCGTGCTGGTCGGTGTCGGTGGCGCGCTGTTCTTCGGCGGTGTGGTCCTGCTGGGGCCGGTCGTCGTCGGGCCGCTCGTCGCCGTCGTCGGCCGGCCCCTCGGGCGGCTGTTCGGCGTGCCGGGGCGGCTGGCCGTGGCGAACGCGGCCCGCAGCCCGGCCCGCGCCGCGACCACGGTGCTCGCACTCGTCGTCGGGATCACGCTGACCACGGGTGTCTCGGTCATCACGCGGTCGCTGGAGGCGTCTGTCGCCGTGGGCGCGTCGCGCCTCGTGCCCGCCGACTACCTCGTCAGCCCGCCCGGGACGGGCCCGGGATCCGTGATCGCCCGCGGGGTCTACGACGACCTGCGCCGCGACGCCGCCGTCACCGCCGTGACCCGGGTCCGCGAGTCCCGGGTCACGACGGCCGGCGGGCCCGCACAGCTGAGCACGATGGAGGGGACGCTGACCCCGGCGGCCGCCGCCGCACTGGGCCCGGGACGGGTGGCGCTGCGCCCAGAACGGGCCGCGGAGCTGGGCACCGGGGTCGGCGGGACGATCACGGTCGTGGTCGACGGCCGTCCGGTCCCGCTCGTCGTCGACGCCCTGGTGACCGGCGAGGCCGTTCCCCGGATGATCGTCGGGAACGCGTTCTTCGAGTCGCTGTTCCCCGGCCGGGGCGACGCGGCGGTGCTGGCCGGGTTCGCACCGGACCTCCCGGCCGGGCAGTCGCGGGCGATCGTCGACCGGGCCACGGCGCAGGACCCCACCGTCCGGATCGTGTCCACGCTGGACGTGCGCGAGCGGGTCGCGGCGAACTTCGGCCAGGCGACGGCGCTCATCTCCGCACTGCTGGCGCTGGCCGTGCTCGTCTCGCTGGTCGGTGTGGCGAACACGCTGACGCTGTCGGTGCTGGAACGCACCCGGGAGTCGGCGATGCTGCGGGCGCTCGGCCTCGCCGCCTCCGGCCTGCGGACGATGCTCACCGCCGAGGCGCTGGTGTTCGGCGTCGCCGGCGGCCTGCTGGGGACGCTGCTCGGGAGCGGCTTCGGGATCGCGGCCGCCCGGGTGATCGACGACCGGGTGGTCGTGGACCTGCCGTGGGGCCTCATGGCACTGCTGGTCGGCGGTGTGCCGGGCTGGCCGCGGTCCTCGCCTCGGTGCTCCCGGCCCGCCGGGCCACCAGGGTGCCCGTCGTCGCCGCGCTGGCCGACGACTGAGCCCGTCGGATCAGGCCGCCACGGGGGTGGGCTACTCGTTCAGGTCCGGCAGCGTCCACGGCCGCACGACCAGCACCAGCGACAGCCCGGCCAGCGCGACCGAGGCGAACATGGCGGTGCCCATCGCCATCGCGTCGTTGCCGAGCAGGCCGACCAGCGGCGACGTCGCGGCGCCCAGCCCGAACTGCAGCGACCCGAGCAGCGCCGCGGCCGTCCCGGCGCTCTCCCCGTGCCGGGCGAGTGCCAGTGCCGGTGCGTTGGGCATCACGAACCCGCAGGCCAGCAGCATCACCCAGACGCCGACGAGCACGGCGGGGAGGCCACCGGTGCCGGTCGAGGTCAGGACGAACAGGACGAACCCGGCCAGTACGCCCGCGGTGATCCCGCCGGTCAGCACCCGGCGCGGCTCCAGGTAGCGCAGCAGCACCGGGTTCAGCTGGGTGCCGACGACCAGCCAGATCGCCCCGGCCCCGAACAGCAGCCCGAACGTCCCCTGGTCGACCCCGAACTGCTGCTGGAAGACGTAGGAGGCGCCGGAGACGTAGCTGAACAGTGCGCCCATCGCGAGCCCGGCGACGAGGACGAGGCCGACGAACGTCCGGTCCCGCAGCAACGTGCCGTAGGTGCGCAGGGTGGCGCCGAGGCGGGCCGGCCGGCGCCGGGCCGGGGGCAGCGTCTCCGGCAGCCCGTAGCTGACCACGACCAGCATGACCAGGCCGTACGCCGCGAGGAACAGGAACACCCCGCGCCAGGACACCCAGGTGAGCAGCCCGGCGCCGAGCGTCGGCGCGAGCACCGGCGCGGCGCCCATGACGAGCATCAGCCGGGACAGCATGCTCGCCGCCGCGCGGCCGGTGAACAGGTCACGGACGATCGCGAGCCCGACCACCGCGCCGGCCGAGGCGCCCGCGCCCTGCAGGACGCGCAGCAGGGTGAGCACCTCGATCGAGGGGGCCACCGCGACCAGCGCCGACGCGACGACGTGCAGCGCCGCCCCGGCCAGCAGCAGCGGGCGACGGCCGTACGCGTCGGACAGCGGGCCGATCAGGAGCTGACCCAGCGCCAGCCCGGCGAGCGTGCCGGTCAGGGTCAGCTGGACGGTCGTCCCGGCGGCGCCGAGGTCGCGGCCGACCTCGGGCAGCGCGGGCAGGTAGGTGTCGATGGTGAGCGGACCGAGCGCGATCAGCGCACCCAGGACGAGTGCGAGCCGTACCCGGCTCGGTGTGACGACGGCTGTGGTCACCGTTCTCCCCCTCGTGTGGCAACGCCTCGGTCCAACCTCACGAGGGGTGACCGGGATTCCGCCCCGGATCCATCGGGCCGGTGAGTGGGGTCACGCGAACGGCGTGTCGCTATGCCGCGCCGCGGTGGCTGCCCGCGATCTGCCTGGTCGTCACGCTGATCCGGTTCCAGGCGTTGATGGTGGCGATCGTGGTGACGACGAGGGCGAGCGACCGCTCGTCGAACACCGCGGCGGCCTCGTCCCACACGTCGTCCGGGACGCCCTCGGGGTTGTCCGCCAGCCGGGTCACGGCCTCGGTCAGCGCCAGCGCGGCCCGCTCCTCGCGGGTGAACCACGGCGCCTCCCGCCAGGCGGCGACCGAGTACAGGCGCTCGGGGCGCTCGCCGGCGTCGGCGGCCTCGTGGGAGTGCATGTCGACGCAGAACCCGCAGCCGTTGATCTGGCTGGCCCGCAACCGGACGAGTTCCTGGATCGGGTGCGGGAGGGCCTCGTCGTCGCGGGTGGAGCGCTCCAGCGCGGCCAGGGCGCGGTAGCTGTCCGGCACGTGCGAGTACGGGTTGGGCATGCGTGGTTCCACGGGAAACCCTTTCAGGTGAATGCGGCCCGGACGCGGTCCATCGCGTCCGGGGAGTACCGGAGGACGTCGGTGCCGACGTCGGCGAGCGAGCGCCCGGCGAGCTCGCGGCGCCAGGCCAGTTCGGCGCGGCGCATGCTCACCGAGATCGCGCACGAGCCGGAGTAGTCCCGGCCGGGGTCGCCACCGGGCGACGCCGAGAGGATCGAGGTGCAGCGGAACGCGCCCTCCCGGCCCTCCAGGGCGACCACGACGTCGAGCAGGGAGATCTCGGCGGCGGCCCCGGCGAGCCGGAAACCGCCGCGGGCGCCGGGCACCGACTCGCAGATCCCGGCCCGGACGAGTGCCTGCAACTGCTTGTTCAGGTAGGCGGGTGGCAGGTCGTAGTACGCCGCGAGCCGCTGGCCGGGCACCGGTGCGTCGACCCAGGCCAGGTTGAGGCAGCAGTGCAGCGCCCACTCGACGCCCTGTCCCATCCGCATGACCAGGACACTACATATCCAGGATAAAAAATGTCCAGGTTCAGGGACCGGTGACGACCGGGTTCGTCAGCTCCCCGACGCCCGGGATCCGGCAGCACGCCGTGTCGCCGGGGCGGATCGGGAGCGCACCCGGCGTGCCGGTGCAGAGCACGTCACCCGGGAACAGCGGCATCACCGCGCTGTGGAACGCCACCAGGAACGCCGGGTCGTAGCGCATCCGGGACACCGTGTTGCTCCGGTTCCGCGTGCCGACCGCGGTCGTCACCTCGATGTCGCCGATCCGGTCGAAGGTGGTCCGGACCTCGGCCATCGGGACCAGCTGCGGGCCGAACGACAGGAAACCGGGGAAGTTCTTGGCCCGGGTGAGGAAGCGCGGGTTGCGCGCCAGGATGTCCTCGGCGGTCTGGTCGAGCACGGTGGTCACCCCGAAGACGTGCTCGAGCGCGTCGTCGACGGACACGTTGCGGCACTCCCGACCGACGACCAGCGCCAGCTCGCCCTCGGTCGTGGTGCGGACGCTCTGCGGCGGGACCGGGATCGGCTCCCCGGGACCGATGATCGTGTGGTCGCCCTTGAGGAACGACGCCGGCTCGTCCGGGACGGTCTCGGCCAGGTCCGCGGCGTGGTCCACGTAGTTCAGCCCGATCCCCCAGATCTTGCGGGGGCGCAGGTAGGGCGCGGCGAACCGGAGCCGCCGGACGGGCACGAACTCCCCGTCCGGCGCGGCCCCGGCCGCGCGGGCCGCCGGTGAGCCGGTGCACCGGCACGGCCCCGCGGCCGGGGTCGATCAGGACGGCGGCCCGGTCGGGTCCGTCGACGACGGTGGCGAGACGCATGTGCGGGCTCCTGCTCACGGGGCGGCGACGAGGCCGCCGTCGCAGCGGATCTGGCTGCCGGTGACGTACCCGGCACCGGTGCCGGCGAGGAAGGCGACGACCGCCCCGAACTCGTCCGGGGTGCCGTACCTCCCGGCCGGGATGCCGCCCTCGGAGCCGGCCCTGGCCTGCTCCGGGGTCGTCCCGGCGCGCTCGGCGGCGATCCGGTCGAGGTGGGCCACCCGGTCGGTGTCGATCCGGCCGGGCAGCACGGTGTTCACCGTGACCCCGTCGACCGCGACCCGGCCGGCCAGCGTCTTGAGGTACGCGGCGAGCGCGGCCCGGCCGACGTTGGACGCGGTGAGCGCCGGGATCGGCTGCTGGATACCGCTGGAACCGATGGCGACGATCCGTCCCCACCCGGCCCGGCGCATCTCCGGCAGCACCTGCCCGACCAGCGCGACGTGCGGGGCGAGCAGCAGCTCGACCGCGGCCGCCGCGTCCGCGGCGGTGAAGTCGTCGGGCGCCCCGGGGGCCGGGCCGCCGCCGTTGAGCACGAGGACGTCGATCCGGCCGAACGCCGCACGGGCCGCCGCCGCCAGCCGGGCCGGGGCGTCGGGCTCGGTCAGGTCGGCGACCACCCCGGTCGAGCCCGGCAGCGACGCCACGACCTCGTCCACCCGTTCCGCGCGGCGCCCGGTGACGACGACCCGTGCCCCCTCGGCGGCCAGCGCCGCGGCGGACGCCCGGCCGAGTCCGGCCGTCGACCCCAGCACCAGCGCGACCCTGTCCCTCAGTCCGATGTCCATCCGGCCTCCGTGTCCGTACCCGCCCGCCGGCGCGGTGTCACCGGCGGGATCCCGTGTCCAGCACCGCGCCGACGACGTGCTCGGCGATCGCCAGCGCGGACGTCGCGGCCGGTGACGGTGCGTTGCGCAGCGCGGTGACCCGGCCCCGGGCCGAGATCCGGAAGTCGTCGACGAGCGAGCCGTCCGGGTCGATGGCCTGGGCCCGGATCCCGCGCGGCCCGGCGACGACATCGGCGGCCCGCAGCTCCGGCACGTACCGTCGGGCGGCCGCGACGAACCGGCGGGTGCTCACCGACCCGGCCAGCTCGCGGGCCCCGGTCGGCCAGTGCCGTCGGGCGAAGCGGCGGAACCCGGCGTCCGCCCAGGTCGCGCGCAGGTCGGCGACCGAGACCGTGCGCCACGCGTAGCCCTCCCTGGCCAGCGCGAGCACCGCGTTCGGGCCGACCATGACCTCGCCGTCGACCCGTGGGGTCAGGTGCACCCCGAGGAACGGGTACCGGGGGTCCGGGACCGGGTAGACCAGGCCCCGCACCAAGGCGCGGCGTTCCGGGCGCAGCAGGTGGTACTCGCCGCGGAACGGCACGATCCGCGGGGCGTACCCGTCGCCCGCCCGCTCGGCCGTCCGGTCGGAGTGCAGCCCGGTGCAGAGGACCACCCGGTCGAACCGCTCGCGCACCGGCCCGCCGTGCCGCCGCCCGGTGAGCACGACCTCGCCGGTACGCTGCTCGATCCCGGTCAGCTCGTGCCCGAGCGCGACGGTGCCGCCGTCCCGCTCGACGAGCCCGGCCAGCGCCCGGGTGACGCCCGGGAAGTCCACGATCGCCGTCCGCGGGGAGTGCAGGCCCGCGACCCCGCGGACGTGCGGCTCGATCTCGCGCAGCTCCCCGCCGGAGAGCCGCCGGACGCCGGGCACACCGTTGGCCCTGGCCCGCTCCTCGATCGCGGCCAGCCGCCCGGTCTCGGTGCCGTCGAGGGCGACGAGCACCTTCCCGCACTCGGTGTAGGCGATGTCGTGCGCGGCGCAGAACTCCCGCAGCAAGCCGACCCCGCGCCGGCACAGCGTCGCCTTGAGCGACCCCGGCGGGTAGTAGAGCCCCGCGTGCACGACGCCGGAGTTCCGGCCGGTCTGGTGCGCGGCGAGCCGGTCCTCCTTCTCCCAGATCGTGACCCGGGAACCCGGCGAGACCTCCTGCAGCCGGCGGGCGACGGCCGCGCCGAGGATCCCGCCCCCGACGACGGCGTACGAGCCGGTCACGGTTCCCCGCCCCGGTCCCGCTCCGGTGTGGTGGCCCGGTCGTCGCCGGCCCCGTCGCCGGGCGGTCCGGGTCCGCCGGGACGTCCCCGCGGCCGTCCGGGTCGCCGTGGGCCACCCGGCGCCGCCGACCGATCCGGGCGACCAGCGTGCCGAGGGCCCGGCGCACGCCCGCGGCGAACAGCGGGAACACCAGCAGCAGGACCAGTGCGACGAGCAGGACCTGCGAGGTCCCGCGCTCCAGGAAGATCCCGACCGAGCCGTTGGAGATGATCATCGTCTGGCGCAGCGTCTCCTCGGCCATCGGCCCCAGGACCAGCGCGATGACCAGGGCCGCGGGGGACATGCCGACCCGGCGCATGAAGAAGCCGAGCACCCCGCAGGCGAGCATGACGCCGACCTCGATGATCGAGCCGTTCACCGTGTAGGTGGCGACCACGCACATGACGATGATCGACGGCCCGAGGATCCGGAACGGCACCCTCGCCAGGCTCGCGAACGCCGGGATGCAGAAGATGTTGACCAGCAGCAGCATCACGTTGCCGAGGTACATGCTCGCGATCAGGCCCCAGGCGAAGTCCGGGTTCTGCTCCATCAGCAGCGGCCCCGGCTGCAGGCCCCACATGAGGAAACCGCCGATCAGCACGGCCGTCGACGCCGACCCCGGGATACCGAGCGTCAGCAGCGGCACCATGGCGCCGGAGGACGCGGCGTTGTTCGCGGCCTCGGGCCCGGCCAGGCCCGCCATCGCGCCCTTCCCGAACCGCTCCGGCCGCTTCGAGATCGACTTCTCGAGGTTGTAGGACATCAGCGAGGCGACCGTCGCGCCCGCGCCGGGCGCCACCCCCACGGCGAATCCCAGCGCCGAGCCGCGGGCGATCGGCCCGCGGGACTCGCGGTAGTCCTGCCGGGTCGGCCAGAACCCGCGCCCGGCGGCCGAGACCCGGAAGTACCCGGTGCGTTCGAGGTGGCCCCCGCGCCAGAGGGTGTGCAGGATCTCGCCGACGCCGAACAGGCCGATCGCGACCGGGACGAAGTCGATCCCGTTGATCAGCTCGACCGAGCCGAACGTGTAGCGCTGCTGGCCGGTGCCGATGTCGATGCCGACCGTGGCGATCGCGAAGCCGAGCAGTGCCGACAGCGCACCCAGCAGCCGGTTCCGGCCGACGATCACGATGATCGCGAGCAGCCCGATGATCACGACCAGGAACAGCTCCGGCGGCCCGAACGTCGCGGCTGCCGCGGCGGTGACCGGTGCGGCGAGGCTGATCAGGATCGCCCCGACGGTGCCCGCGACGAACGAGCCGACCGCGGCGATGACCAGCGCCGGACCGGCCCGTCCGGCCTTGGCCAGCGGATAGCCGTCGAACGTGCTGGCGACGGTCGCGGACTCGCCGGGTGTGTTGATCAGGACCGAGGTGATGGTCCCGCCGTACATCGAGCCGTAGTAGACCGCCGCGAGCATCACGATCGCGCCGGTCGGGTCGAGGGTGAGGGTCAGCGGCAGCAGGATCGCCAGGCCGGCCGACGGGCCGAGACCGGGGATCACACCGACGAGCATCCCGAGCAGCACGCCCGCGAGCAGGAGCAACAGGTTCGCCGGCGTCAGGATCGCCAGGATCCCCCCCGACGAGGTTGTCGAACACGTCCATGTGGTCCCGTCCGTCCTCGGGCCGCCCGCGTCAGAACGCGGGGAGGATGCCGCTGGGCAGCCCGGCGTTGAGCAGGGTCTGGAAGAGCAGGTGCAGGCCGAGCGGCAGCCCGACGGCGACGGCGGAGTTGGTGATCCACCGGCCCGGGTTGACCAGCGCCAGGATCCCGATCAGGAACAGCGCGGAGGACACGATCGCGCCGAGCCACACCAGGGTCAGCGCGAGCGCGGCCGCGGCGAACACGGTGACCGTCAGCAGCCCGGGGTGCCGGCCCAGCTCGGCGGCCCCGGCGTCGGACTCGTCGTCGACGGTCTCCGGCTCCGCCTGCGGGGACCGGATCGCCGCGACCAGCGCCCAGACCGTGACGACCAGCGCCGTGACCCCGAGGATCCGGGGGAAGTAGCCCGGCCCGATGCGTCCGGCCACCGTCGTCCAGTCCAGGGCGAAGGCCCGCTCGGTGTAACCGGCCAGCAGCACCAGCAGCACGAACAGGAAGACCGGTTTCGGTGCGAGCAGCCGGCTCCGCAGGCCGGTGCCGGTCACGGGGGCCGCGGCGGTGGTGGTCACAGCGCCCCCAGCTCGGTCAGCTTGGCCCGGAACTGTTCCTGGGTCTCCTGCAGGTAGGCGGTGAAGTCCGGGCCCCAGCGCTGGTCGTCGATCAGGTGGTTCTCGTCGAGGAAGCGCTGCCACTCCGGCGTCGCGGTGACCTTCTGCATCGCGTCGACCCAGAACGCCTGCGCCTCCGGCGGTGCGCCCGGCGGGAGGATGAGGCCGCGCGGCATGGACGGCACGTCCGGGATCCCGGCCTCGGTGGTGGTCGGCACCTGCTCCAGCGCGGGCAGCCGCTGTCCACCGGTGAACGTCAGGGGCGTGACCTGGCCGGCCTCGACCTGCCCCATGATCGACCCGGGGTTGGAGACCATGGCCTCGATCGCGCCGGACAACAGCGCGGTCTGCATCTGGCCCTCGTCGTTGAACGGGACGTACTCGATCCGGTAGCCCTTCGCCTCGGCGATCATCTGCTGGACGATGAAGTCGACGTTCACGGTCCCGATGCCGCCGACCACGGCGCTGCCCCGCTCCCTGGCGTGGGCGACCCAGTCGTCGAGGGTCCGCCACGGCGCGGTCCCCGCGGTCACCAGCAGTGCGTGGTCCGAGGCCAGCAGGCCGACCGGGGTGAAGTCGGTGGGCTGCCACCCGGTGTCGGCCTGCAGCGGGGTGGTGATGAACGACCCCGACGTCGTCGAGATCTCGTAGCCGCTGCCGCTCTGGCCGTAGACGTGGCCCCAGCCGCTCGCACCCGAGCCGCCCTCCCGGTTCTCCACCAGGATCCGGCCCGGGTACAGCCCCTCGCGCTGCACGATGTCGACCATGGTCCGGGCCATCAGGTCGTTGCCGCCGCCCGGGCCGAACGCGATCGTCCAGCTCAGGTCCTCCGACGGATAGGGGCCGGCCGGTGCACCGGCCCCGCACGCCGCCACGGACGTGGTCAGCGCCAGTACCGCGGCCGCGGCCAGGAGCCTCCTGACGAACATCGTTTCCTCCTCGTTGAGAAAAACACCGTTGCTGTCGGGGTCAGGACCACCGGAAGTCCGGGGGCCGCTTCTCCAGGAAGGCCCGCACGCCCTCGGCGAAGTCCTCGGTGCCGAACGAGGAGTTGCGCAGGCGCACCGACTCGTCGTCGTCGACGGTCTGGCCGGCCGAGATCCGGTTGACCATGACCTTGGCCGCGCGGACGCTGAACTGCGCCCGCGTGCACACGGTCCCGGCGAAGTCGTAGGTCGTCGCGGCCAGCTCCTCGGTGGGCACGACCTCGTCGAACAGGCCGAGCTCGGCGGCCCGCGCGGCCGGGATCCGCAGCCCGCCCATCAGCACCCACTTCGCCCGCGACGGCCCGACCAGGTCGACCATCCGCCGGGTGGACTCCAGGCTGTAGACCAGGCCGAGCTTGGCCGGGGTGATGGCGAACGACGCCGCGGTGTCGGCGAAGCGGATGTCGCAGGACAGCGCCAGCCCGGCCCCGCCGCCGATGCAGTAGCCGTGGATCATCGCCACGGTCGGCTTGGTGCAGCCCTCGATCGCCTGCTCGGCGGCGGCGACCTTCTCGTTGTAGGCCTTCGCGCGGACCGCGTCGCTGCGCTCCGCCTCGAACTCGGAGATGTCGGCACCGGAGGCGAACGCCCTGGTCCCGGCCCCGCGCAGGACCAGCACCCGGACCTCGGGATCGGCGTCCAGCCCGGCGACGATGCCGGGCAGGTCCCGGTACATCGCGGCGTTGATCGCGTTGTGCTGGGCCGGCCGGTTGAGCACGACGGTGGCGACCGCCCCGTCCCGCTCGACGACGACGTGGTCGGACATCACGCCGCCCCCGTCCCGGCGACGGGCGCCTGCCGGTCCGGATGGGCGTCGTAGAGCACCTCGGCCGCCGCGAGCTCGGCGATCCGCTCGTCGGAGTAGCCGGCCTCGCGCAGCACCTCGCCGGTGTGCTGACCCAGCCACGGCGCCGGGCCGCGCACCGCGAAGTCGATGCCGGAGAACCTGGTGGGCGGCGCGATCGTGCGCATCTCCCCGATGATCGGGTGCTCCAGGTCGACCACGGCCTCGCGCGCGGTCACGTGCGGGTCGCGCAGCGCCTCGTCGTAGGTCAGGACCGGACCGCAGGGGACACCGACCGCGTCGATCGCCGCGATCCACTCCTCCGTGCTGCGGGTGACGGTGATCCGCTCGATCTCGCTCTCCAGCTCGTCGATGTTCGCCATCCGGTCCGGCAGCGTGGCGAACCGCGGATCGGCCGCCCACTCCTGGCGGCCCAGCGCACCGAGCAGCCGGTGCCAGAGCCGGTCGTTGGCCGCGCCGACGGTCACGTAGCCGTCGCTGGTGCGGAACGCCTGGTACGGGGTCGAGCGCCGGTGCCGGGTGCCGGTCGGCTGCGGGACCTCGCCGCCGCCGAAGTAGGCACCCGACTCCCAGACCGTCCAGGCCAGCCCGGCCTCGACCAGCGAGATGTCCATGTACTGGCCCTCGCCGGTGGACGTCCGGTGCAGCTGCGCGGCCATGATCGAGTAGATGGCGGTGGAGCCGGCCGCGATGTCGTTGATCGCGATGCCGAACTTCGCGGGCCGCCCGCCGGGCTCGCCGGTCATCCGCAGGAACCCGACGACGCCCTGGGCCATGATGTCGAAGCCGGGCCGGTCACGGTACGGCCCGGTCTGGCCGAAACCGCTGATCGAGCAGTACAGGATGTCCTCGCGTACCGCCCGGACCGCGTCGTAGCCGATGCCGAGCCGGTCGGCGACGCCCGGGCGGAAGTTCTCGATCACCAGGTCGGCCTGCTCGGCGAGGCGCAGGAAGACCTCCAGGCCGCGCTCGTCCTTCAGGTCCAGCGACACCGACCGCTTGCTGCGGTTCGGCATCGCGAACGGGTAGCTCTCACCCTCGACCTTCGGGGCCAGCCGGCGGGAGTCGTCGCCGGTGCCGGGCTGCTCGACCTTGATGACGTCGGCGCCCAGCTCGGCCAGCACCATCGTGCAGTAGGGGCCGGAGAGGAACCGGGTCAGGTCGAGGACGCGGAACCCGGTGAGAGGACGGGTTGAACTTTCCCGTATTGCGGGATACCATGCCTTAATGCGGAAACAGTGGCAGGGGGCACGTCCGTCGTCAACCCTTTCGGGTGGCGGCGGGCGCCGGTGACGGCCCAGCGGGACGGAGTCCAGTCCATCGACCGGGCGGTCGCGATCCTGCGGTGCTTCGACGCGCAGCACTCCGCGATCGGCATCTCCGACCTGGCCCGGCGGACCGGGCTGTCGACCAGCACCACGCACCGGCTGCTCGGCTCGATGGTGAGCAACCGGCTGCTCGCGCAGGGCGGGGACCGCCGCTACCGGCTGGGTCCGCTGCTGCTGCAGCTGGGCCGGTCGGGGGCACTGCCGTCGTCGCTGCGGGACGCCGCGCGGCCGTTCATGGTCGCCCTGCGGGACGCGGTCGACGAGACCGTCGGCCTGCACGAGCTGCTGCCCAGCGGCGAGCGGATCGTGATCGACCAGGTGGAGAGCCGTCAGGAGCTGCGGCGGACCTACACCGACATCGGCATCCCCATCGCGCTGGTGCACGGGGCTCCGGGCAAGGCGATCCTGGCGACGCTGCCGTGGGCACGGCAGGAGGCCGCGCTGGCGGCGCCGATCGCGGCCGTCACCGACCTGACGGTCACCGATCCGGCCGATCTCGCGGGCCAGCTCGCGCAGTGCCGCGAGCGCGGGTACGCGGGCTCGGACTCCGAGCGGACCCCGGGGATCCGGGCGGTGGCGGCCCCGGTCTTCGACCACAGCGGCCGGGCCGTCGGCTCGCTGGGCATGTCGGTGCCCACCATCCGGATGGGTGACGAGCGGGCCGCCGAGCTGGGCCGTCGGGCCGCCGAGGTGGCGTGGCAGGTCTCGGAGGCGCTCGGCGCGACCCGGGCGGTGGTGGACGCGCAGCTGACGCTGGCCGCGGTCCCCGCCTGACCCGGGCCCGGGTCAGCCCGCCTCGACCTGCTCGGTCACCGGCGCGGCGGGGGCGCTCGGGCCGGGGGCCCACGCCTCGTCGTCGAGCATCGGGCAGGCCAGCCGGCTCTCCGGGACGCCGAACGCGTCGACCAGCGTCCGCGCGTGCGGGCGCAGCTCGGCGCACAGCTCGTTGACCAGCGGCCGGATCCGGCGGGACTCGGCGGCGGTGAGCCGCCCGGTCTCCAGGTACCAGGCCCGCTCGCGGTCGATCGTCGTCAGCACGTGCAGGTCGTGCACCCGCTCCAGGAGCCCCCGGACGCCCGGGTCGGCGATCCGCTGCAGCGCGTCGGCGAAGGACTGCTCGACCAGCGCGTCGACGTGCGCGCGGGCGGCGTCGAGCAGGAGGTCCTGGGCCGAGTTGAACACCGCGAACTCGTCGGCTCCCCCGCGCAGGGCCGGAGCCAGGTGCCGGATCGCGGTGGCCAGGGTGTCGGTGCGGCGCACCTGCAGCAGCGCGCGCCGCCGGGCCGGGTCGGTGAGGTCGAACCCGCGCAGCGGCAGCCGCCGGGCCAGCGACGCCACCCCGGTCCGTTCCGCCAGCACGCCCGCCAGCTGGCCGCCGAGCAGCGGCGCGATCCGCAGCGGGTTGCCCTGGCGGATCGTCCGGCCGTAGTCCGACAGCAGCTCCTTGGCCAGCAGCTGCAGCAGCACCGTGTTGTCACCCTCGAAGGTGGTGAACACGTCGGTGTCGGCCTTCAGGGCGGGCAGCAGGTTCTCCTCCAGGTAGCCGGCGCCGCCGCAGGCCTCCCGGCAGGTCTGGATGGTGTGCGTGGCGTGCCAGGTCGCGATCGCCTTGATCCCGGCCGCCGACTGCTCCAGCACGCGCTGCTCGCGGGCGCCGACCGGACCGGCGCCGGGTGCCTGGATGTCGTGCATCCGCTTCACCAGGTCGTCCTGGGTGAAGTGCAGGGCGTACGTCGTCGCCAGCGCGGGCAGCAGCTTGCGCTGGTGGGCGAGGTAGTCGAGGACGGCGATCTCCTCGCCGGTGCCGGGGTGGGAGAACTGGCGGCGGCGCTCGCCGAACCGCACGGCGAGCGCGAGCGCCTTCTGCGCCGCCCCGCCGGCGCCGCCCGCCACCGAGATCCGGCCGCGGACCAGGGTGCCGAGCATGGTGAAGAACCGCGCCGTCTCGTTCTCGATGGAGGAGGAGTACGACCCGTCCGCGGCGACGTCGGCGAACCGGTTGAGCAGGTGGGTCCGCGGGATGCGCACGCCGGAGAAGGACAGCCGCCCGTTGTCGACGCCGTTGAGCCCGGCCTTGCGCCCGTCGTCGGCGATGGTGACGCCGGGTTCGGGGTTGCCGTCGGTGTCGCGCAGCGGGACCAGGAACGCATGCACCCCGTGCCGGGTGCCCCGGGTGATCAGCTGGGCGAACACGACGGCCATCCGCCCGTCCCGCGCGGCGTTGCCGATGTAGGACTTGCGGGCCTGCGGGTACGGCGTGTCGACGACGAACTCCTGCGCCGCCGGGTCGTAGGTCGCCGTGGTGTGCAGGTGCTGCACGTCCGAGCCGTGCCCGGCCTCGGTCATCGCGAAGCAGCCGAGCAGCTCGCCGTCGATGATCCGGCGCAGGTAGCGCTCGTGGTGGCGCTCGGTACCCAGCACCTGCACCGCCCCGCCGAACAGTCCCCACTGGACACCGGCCTTGACCAGCAGCGACAGGTCGCCGTAGGCCAGCATCGAGAAGGCGGTGACGACGCCGCCGACGTCACCGGAGCCCCCGACGGTCGGGTCGAACCCGGTGTGCGGGCGGCCCGAGGAGGTGAGGATCTTCAGCGCGCCGGTGATGCGCGCCCGGTACTCCTCGGTGGTCAGGTCGCCGGCGCCGCGCAGGCCGTCGTCGTTCGCGGCGAGCTGTGCCCGGGTCTCCTCGCGGACGTGCGCCCACCGGCCGTCGACGACGGTGCGCAGCGCGCCCGCATCGACGTGTTCCGGTGCGACTCGGGTGCGGGTCATGGCTGAACCTCCACAGGGGACGCCAGGCCGGAGAGTCCGGACCAGGCCAGGTCGGTGAGGTGTGCGGTGAGCTGCTCGCGGGTCGTGCCGTCCGGGCGGGCCAGCCAGTCGTCGGCCGCGCCGCGGACCAGCCCGACGATCGCGTGCCCCCAGAACCGGGCGGCTCCGGTGCCCGCGGCGGGGGGCAGGTACCCGGCGATCGCGCCGGCCACCTCGTCACCGATCACCGACACCATGTCGTTCACCGGATCGGGGGTGTCCCCGGTGCCCGCGCGCCGGGCGGCGCCCTGGGCGAGCAGCGGCCGGTGCACGACGAACCGGTACAGCTCGGGATCGATCTCGATCAGCCGCAGGTAGGCGTCGATGCCGGCGGCGACCGCCGCGCGCGGCCCGGCGCCGGGGCCGGTGGACGCCTCCGCGGTGGCCCGCCGGACCTCGGCGAGCAGCACCCCGGCCACCGACTCGCAGATCGCGGTGTAGAGGCCGGCCCGGTCGCCGAAGTGCCGGTAGACGACGGTCTTGCTGGTGGCGGCCGACGCGGCGATCTCGTCCATGCCGACCCCGGCGCCGTCCCGCCGGATCGCGGTGACGGCCGCGCCCACCAGCTGGCCGCGCCGCTGTTCGCGGTGCGTGTCCCAGCGGCTGTCCCGCCTGTCCCGTCGCGCCTTCACGACACCCACAGTACCGTGTACCTTGGGTATCGTCTACCGGGTGGTAGCCGGGACCGTCGCACGCAGGTCCACTCCAGGAGGGACGTCCCCATGTCAGGCACTCCCCGGCGCGCCGCCGTCATCGGCGGCAACCGGATCCCGTTCGCGCGGGCCAACCGCGCCTACGCGAGCGCGTCCAACCTCGACATGCTCACCACCACCCTGGACGGTCTGGTGGCCCGCTTCGGGCTGGCCGGCGAGCGTCTCGGTGAGGTCGTGGCGGGCGCGGTGCTCAAGCACTCGCGGGACTTCAACCTCACCCGGGAGGCCGTCCTCGGGTCGCGGCTGAGCCCGTCGACCCCGGCCTACGACGTCCAGCAGGCCTGCGGGACCGGGCTGGAGGCGACGGTCGCGGTCGCCAACAAGATCGCCCTCGGGCAGGTCGAGTCCGGTGTGGCGGGCGGGGTGGACACCGCCTCCGACGCCCCGATCGCGGTGAACGACGACCTCCGCCGGGTCCTGGTGAAGCTGGCCGCGGCGCGGTCGGCGGCCGAGCGGGTCAAGCTCGTCGGGCAGCTGCGGCCCGGGCAGATCGTGCCGGAGATCCCGCAGAACTCCGAGCCGCGCACCGGCCTGTCGATGGGGGAGCACGCCGCCCGCACCGCGGCGGCCTGGGGCATCGGGCGCACCGAGTCCGACGCGCTCGCGGTGCGCAGCCACACGAACCTCGCCGCCGCCTACGACCGCGGCTTCTTCGACGATCTCGTCACCCCGTACCTGAAGCTGACCAGGGACGACAACCTGCGTCCCGACTCGACGGTGGAGAAGCTCGCGGCGCTGAAGCCGGTCTTCGGCACCGGCGACCCGGACGCGACGATGACCGCGGGCAACTCCACCCCGCTGACCGACGGCGCCGCGCTGGTCCTGCTCGGGTCCGACGAGTGGGCCGCCGAGCACCGCCTCCCGGTGCTCGCCCACGTCGTCGACGCCGAGACCGGCTCGGTCGACTACGTGCACGGCGAGGACGGGCTGCTCACGGCACCGGTGTTCGCGGTGCCGCGGCTGCTCGCCCGCAACGGCCTGTCGCTGCAGGACTTCGACCTCTACGAGATCCACGAGGCGTTCGCCTCGGTGGTGCTCGTGCAGCGCCGGGCCTGGGAGGACGAGCGGTTCTGCACCGAGCGCCTCGGCCTCGACGCACCGCTGGGCCCGATCGACGACGACCGGCTCAACGTCGCCGGGTCCTCGCTCGCGGCCGGGCACCCGTTCGCGGCGACCGGCGGGCGGATCGTCGCCACGCTGGCGAAGCTGCTGCGGGAGCGGGCCGACGCGCAGGGCTCCGACCAGCGTGGGCTCATCTCGATCTGTGCCGCCGGCGGCCAGGGCGTCGTCGCGATCCTGGAGGCGAAGAAGTGAGCGACCTGCTCGCGACCCTGTCCCACACCCCGATCGCCCGGCAGCTGGGCCTGCCGGCGATCCCGGCACTGCGCCGGCACCGGCCGGGGGACCCGCTGCTCGCCGGCCCGGTGCTGGTGGCCCCCATCGGGGACGGGCGGTTCGCCGCGGCGGTCGCCGCACTCGTCACCGAGCAGGGGCAGCAGGTGCTCACCGAGGCCGGGAGCGAGAAGCTGCACGGCGTCGTCGTCGACCTGGCCGGCGCCACGACGCTGGCCGACCTCGCCGCGGCCCAGCAGCTGCTCACCCCGGCGGTGCGCAGGCTCGGCCCGTCCGGCCGGCTGCTGCTGATCGGCGCCGAGCCCGGTGCCGCCGAGGGGGCCGAGGCCGCGGCCGTCGCGCAGGCGCTGGACGGCCTGGTCCGCTCGATCGCCAAGGAGCTGCGGTCCGGTGCCACGGCGAACCTGCTCGTGGCCGCCGCGGACGCCCCGCCCGCGGCGCTCGACTCCTCGGTGCGGTTCTTCCTGTCCGCGCGCTCGGCCTACGTCGACGGTCAGGTCGTGCACGTCGGCGCACCCGTCGGTGTCCCGCAGGAGCCGGTGGAGGTGGACGACCCGCGGGCCGAGGAGCAGCCGCTGGCCGGCCGGACCGCGGTGGTGACCGGCGCGGCCCGGGGGATCGGCGCGGCCATCGCCGAGACCCTCGCCCGGGACGGGGCGCGGATCGTCGCCGTCGACGTCCCGGCGGCCGGCGAGGGGCTGGCCCGGACGGCGAACCGCACCGGTGGCACGGCGCTGCAGCTCGACATCACCGCCGACGACGCCGCGACCCGGCTGCTCGGGCACCTCGCCGACCGGCACGACGGCGTCGATCTCGTGGTGCACAACGCCGGGATCACCCGGGACAAGCTGCTGGCCAACATGACGGCCGAGCGGTGGAACGCGGTGCTCGCGGTCAACCTCGGTGCCCAGCTGCGGATCAACGAGGCGTTGCTGGCCGCGGACTCCCCGCTGCACGAGGCCGGCCGGGTGGTCTGCGTGTCCTCGCAGTCGGGCATCGCGGGCAACCGCGGCCAGACGAACTACGCGTCCTCCAAGGCCGGGGTGATCGGGATGGTCCGGGCGCTGGCCCCGCGGTTCGGCGAGCGCGGCGCGACGATCAACGCCGTCGCCCCGGGGTTCATCGAGACCGAGATGACCGGCCGGATGCCGGTGGGCACCCGCGAGGCCGGCCGCCGGATCAACTCGCTCAAGCAGGGCGGGCTGCCGGTCGACGTCGCCGAGGCCATCGGCTGGTTCGGCCGGGCGGACTCGGGCGGGCTGAACGGCCAGGTCGTGCGGGTCTGCGGCCAGTCCATGCTGGGGGCCTGAGATGACGGGTCCCGCCGGTCGCACCACCACCGAGCTGACGGGCCCGCCCGCGCTCGGCCCGCGCTACGCCGCGGCCGCGGTGTCGGCCGTGCTGCCCGGTGGCCGGCCGCGCGAGCTGCCGGCCCGCGAGATCGTCCGCCGCGGGGTCACGGTCGATCCGGGGCACCTCGCGGACTACGCGCGGGTCTGCGGGTTCCGGGTCGGTGACGCGCTCCCGCTCACCTACCCGCACCTGCTGACGTTCCCGCTGCAGGTCGTGCTGATGGCCGACCGCGCGTTCCCACTCGCGCTGCCCGGGATGGTGCACATCGCGAACCGGATCACCGCGCACCGGGGGATCGCCACGGACGAGACGCTCGACGTCCAGGTGTACGCGGAGCGGTTCGGCCGCCACCCGAAGGGCGCCCGGGTGGACCTCGTCGGGATCGTCTCGGCGGGTGGCGAGCCGGTCTGGGAGGGGCGCAGCACCTACCTGGCCCGCGGCGCGCGGGCGCCGTCGGAGGTGACCGGACCCGGCATCGACGAGCCGGACGCCCCCACCGGGCCGGCGAGCGCGCTGTGGCGGGTCGGCGCGGACACCGGCCGTCGATACGCCGCGGTCTCCGGCGACGTGAACCCGATCCACCTGCACCCGCTCACCGCGCGGGCGACGGGTTTCCCGCGGGCGATCGCGCACGGCATGTGGACGGCGGCGCGCGCCGCGGCGTCGCTGGCGGGCCGGATCCCGGACGCCTGCACCTACGACGTCGCGTTCCGCAGCCCGTTGCTGCTCCCGTCCCGGGCGGAGCTGGTCACCGCGCCCGGCGCCGGCGGCGCGTGGGGTCTCGCGGTCCGCAGCGCAAGGAAACCGGAAAGGGTGCACCTGACCGGCCGGATCGACGGGTAGACCGGAGTCGTCACCCGGCCGGGTGGCTCTGAATCGGTCCACAGGCCGGTTCAGCAACGCAACCCCGGTGACGGGCGTCCACCTCTACGTCCACCATCGGTCATCCGACAGCAGTGAGGAGGTCACCCATGAGCACCACGACCATCGAGGACACTGTCGACACCGAGGAGCAGGACGAGACGCACATCGTCCGCGGCCTCGACTGACCGCGCCGGAAGCCCGCCCGGCGGCGGTGGAACCCACCGCGCCCACCAGCGGGCCCGGGCCCGTACTCCGGCAGCGCAGAACCTCGATCAGGGGCTGCGCCGCCCGGGTGCCGGTCTAGGGTCGGGGCATGCTCGTCGAGCGCATGCGCCCGTTCACCTCCACGATCTTCACCGAGATCTCCCGGCTCGCGGTCGAGACCGGTGCGATCAACCTCGGTCAGGGTTTCCCGGACACCGACGGCCCGGCCTCCCTGCTCGCCGACGCCGCCGCGAACATCACCGAGCGCGGCGCCAACCAGTACCCGCCCGGCCCCGGCGTGCCGGCCCTGCGCGCTGCGGTGGCCGAGCACCAGCGCCGCTTCCACGGCCTCACGGTCGACCCGGCCGACGTCGTCGTCACCACCGGGGCGACCGAGGCGATCGCGGCGACCCTGCTGGGGCTGTGCGGCCCCGGCGACGAGGTCGTCGTCTTCGAGCCCACCTACGACTCCTACGCCGCGTCCGTCGCGCTCGCCGGTGCCACCCTGAAGCCGGTCCTGCTGCACCCGCCGGCCTTCGGCTTCGACGACGACGAGCTGGCCGCCGCGTTCTCCGACCGCACCCGGGTGGTGCTGGTCAACACCCCGCACAACCCGACCGGGACGGTGTTCACGCCCGCGCAGCTGACCCGGATCGGGGAGCTGGCCGTCGCCCACGACGCGGTGATCGTGACCGACGAGGTCTACGAGCACATGACCTACGACGGCGTCCGGCACGTCCCGACGGCCACGCTGCCGGGCCTCGCCGAGCGGACGCTGACGATCTCCTCGGCCGGCAAGACGTTCTCGGTCACCGGCTGGAAGGTCGGCTGGGTGCACGGGCCGCCGGAGCTGGTCGCGGCGCCGCGGGCGGTGAAGCAGTTCCTCACCTTCCACGGCGGCGCGCCGTTCCAGCCGGCCGTGGCGAACGCGCTCGCGCTCGGCGACGACTTCTACGCAGGCGTCACCGCCGACCTGACCCGCAAGCGGGACCTGCTCTCGGCCGGGCTGCGGGCCGCCGGGTTCGACGTGCTCATCCCGCAGGGCACCTACTTCGTCGTCGCGGACCCGCGCCCGCTCGGGTTCGACGACGGCGTCGAGCTGGCCTGGGCGCTGCCGGAGCGGTGCGGGGTCGCGGCCGTCCCGATGTCGGTGTTCTGCCCGACCGGTGCGGGGGCGGCGGCGACCCGGCCGCTGGTGCGGTTCGCGTTCTGCAAGCGGGACGAGGTGCTGGCCGAGGCCGCGGAGCGGCTCGCCGGACTCGCCACGGCGACGTCATGAGGGTCGTGGGGTCCCGGCACGTCGGCGTCGTCGTCGCCGTGCCGCCCGGGACGGTCTACGCCTGGGTCCGCGACCCGCGGAACCTGCCGCGCTGGGCGGCCGGGGTCGGGGACCGGATCGAGGAGCGGGACGGCCGGTGGCTGGTCCCCGGCGGCCCGCTGGGGGAGATCGAGATCCGGTTCGTCCCGGAGAACGCCTGGGGCGTGCTGGACCACGAGGTGGTCCTGCCGTCGGGGGAGGTCGCGTACAACCCGCTGCGGGTGGTGCCGCACCCGCTGGGCGCGGAGATCGTGTTCAGCGTGCGCCGCGCCCCGGCGGCGACCGACGCGGAGTTCGAGCGCGACGTCGCCGCCGTCGTCGCGGACCTGGAGCGGTTGCGCGGGCTGCTGGAGGTCACGCCCCGGCCCGGACCGCCCGCCTGAGCATGACCGCCAGCAGCGCGGACAGCCCGGTCCACACCGCGATCGACTGCACCGCCAGCACCGGGACCGCGACGGCCACCGGCAGCGTGTAGGCCAGCGCCACCCGCAGCACCGCCTCCCCGGCCATGACCAGCGCGGCGACCGTGGTGGCCCGGGTCAGCAGCCGCCGGAACGCGGCGTTGGTGCGCCACTGGCGGTCCAGCAGCTCCGGCAGCTCCGGGCGCTGCATCCGGCCGAACGAGCACATCGCGGTGTAGACCAGCGGTCGCACCCGCAGCAGCAGGGAGCCGCCGAGCAGCACCGCCAGCACGACCGTGCCCAGCGCCTCGCGGGCGACGGCGAACCGGGCGTCCCCGCTGACGAGCGACGTCGCGAGGCCGATCCCGATGGTCGCCAGCACGATCCCGCCCACCGGCTCGATCCGCCGGGAGCGGACCGCCTGCACCAGCACGTGGCAGGCCGGTGGCAGCGCCGACCAGGCCAGCGCCGCGACGTCGGAGAACCCGCGGGCGGTCAGCACCAGGTAGACCAGGTACGGCAGGAGCGCGTCGACGAGCAGCGACGGTCCCGCGGAACGCAGGAACGCCCGGGGCCCGCCGCCTCCGGACGGCGTCGGGACGGGTGTGGTGCGGTCGGTGTCCGCCGGGGTCATCGCGGGGCCTCCTCGTCGTGGGTGACGGGATCGAGCCTCGCGCCGGAGAGGGGTGTGGGGGATCAACCTCCGGGTCGAGCCCGGGTGGAGATCGGCCGCACCGGCACGGGTGGCGCCGGCGCGGCCGTGGCCTGCCGGTCAGCCCCTCACCAGGTGACGGGGAGCTGCCAGGCGCCGAAGATGGCGGCGTCGTCCTTGAAGTCGATCTCGTCCGGCTGCGCGGCCAGCCGCAGGCCGGGGATCCGGCGCAGCAGCGTCTCGAAGACGACCTCGAGCTCCAGCCGGGCGAGGTTCTGCCCGAGGCACTGGTGCGGGCCGTAGCCGAACGCGAGGTGCCGGCGGCTGCCGCGGGTCAGGTCGAGGTCCTCGGGCCCGTCGAACGCGCGCGGATCGCGGTTGGCGGCCAGGCCGGAGACCACGACGCCCTCCCCGGCGCGGATCGTCCGGCCGGCGAGCTCGACGTCGGCGGTGGCGACCCGCGAGGTGGCGGTCTCGACGATGCTGAACCAGCGCAGCAGCTCCTCGATCGCCGCCGGGATCGCGTCCGGGTCCGCGGCGAGCGCGGCCCGCTGCCCGTCGTCGCGCAGCAGCGTGAGCGTGCCGAGCGAGATCATGTTCGCGGTGGTCTCGTGCCCGGCCGCGAGCAGCAGGAACGCCGTGCTGACCAGTCCCTCGCGGTCGAGGGTGCCCGCGGCGCGCTGCGCCGCGACCTGCCGGCCGAGCAGGTCGTCGGTGGGCTCGGCGTCCTTGCGGGTGAGCAGCTCGCCGAGGTAGCCGCGCAGCTCGTCGAGGGCGCGGGCCTTGTCCCCGGGCGGGGAGCTGCGCCGGATCAGCGTGGCCGTGCGGGCCTGGAAGAAGTCGTGGTCGGCGTAGGGCACGCCGAGCATCTCGCAGATCACCAGCGAGGGGACCGGCAGCGACAGGGCCTGCACCAGGTCGACCGGGTGCTCCTCGGCCGCGAGCATCTCGTCGACGAACCCGTCGACGATCTCCTGGATCCGCGGCCGCAGCGCCTGCAGCCGCCGCACGGTGAACTCGCCGAGCACCGCGCGCCGGGCCCGCGAGTGCTCCTCGCCGTCCATCCCGATCATCGACGGCGGCTGGCTGCGGAACCGTTCGCGGGTCTCGGCGTCGCCACCGGGCAGCGGGAACCGGGGCAGCCGCCGGTCGGAGGAGAAGCGCCGGTCGGACAGCACGGTCCGGCCCTCCTCGTGGCCGGTCACCCACCACGCGCTCTCCCCGCCCTGCAGCGTCACCTCGCGCACCGGCGAGATCGCGCGCATCTCGGCGTCCTGCGCGCGGGCGGCGAAGGGACACCCCCGTTCGCGCGGGAACACCGTGTCGGGCTCGGCGATCGCGTCGGTCATGGTCCGCACCTCGCACTCCATGTGGAATGAGTTCGTCCACTTACGAGCGTAGCTATCCGGAGGAAACTCGTCCACTTCACCGACCGCCGCCCGGGCGCCGTGCCCCGGACGTGAGACGATCCGCCCGTGACGAGGTCGGATGCGCGGGACGATTCGGGCGGGACGACGACGCGCGCCGAGCCGTCGTCGGGCACGCGGCTGCGCGCGGACGCCGAGCGCAACCGCCGGCAGATCCTGCGGGCCGCGCAGGACCTGTTCGGCCGGGTGGGCCCCGCGGTGCCGATGGAGGAGATCGCGCGGGCGGCGGGCGTCGGCGTCGCGACCCTGTACCGGCGCTTCCCCGACCGCGACCGGCTGATCGAGGCGGTCAGCCACGACCTGCTGGAGCGGCTCGTCGAGATGGCCCGGCGGGTGGAGCGCGACGAACCCGACCCGGCCGTCGCACTGGCCACCCTGCTGCGCTCGGCGCTCGACCTGCGGCTGAGCGTGCTGCTCTCGGTGGCCTCGACGCGCGTCTACCAGCAGGTGCGCGACGCCCCGGCCACCCGGGAGGGGCGCGGCGAGGTGATCGCGACCGCGGAGCGGTTGCTGCGCCGGGCCCAGGCCGCGGGATCGGTCCGGGCCGACATCGGGATCGGTGACGCGATCCTGCCCCTGGTCCTGGTGTCGCAGGTGGACACGGGATCCGCCGGCACCGACCCGACCGTCCTGGACCGGCTCTTCGCCCTGGTCATGGACGGCCTGCGGACCGGACCCGGGCAGCCGCTGCCCGGGCCGCCCCTGGGCTTCGACGCGATCGGGCTGGGCCGCCGCGCCCCCGGCGCGGGCCCCGGGGAGGCGCCCGCGCCGGTGGACCACGCGGGCAGGACCTAGGGCGTGTCTCCCAGATAGGCGGAGCGGGGTGCGCGATGCTTGATCGGTGCCGCGTACCGCTGTCCTGACTGATGCCCAGTGGGCCCGTCTGGCGCCGCTGTTGCCCTCCTCCGAGGGTCGTCGCGGGCGCCCGTTCCGCGATGACCGCCGGGTGCTCGAGGGGATCATCTACCGGTATCGGTGCGGGCTTCCCTGGCGCGACGTCCCAGCCGAGTTCGGGCCGTGGCAGACGTTGTGGAAGCGGCACCGCCGCTACAGCGGCGACGGCACCTGGGACCACATCCTGGCTGCTCTTCTGGTCGAGGCCGACGCCGCCGAGGTGCTCGGGTGGGCGGTCAGCGTGGACTCCACGATCATCCGTGCCCACCAGCACGCCGCGACCCTCAAGCGCGACACAGGGGGCCGGATCGAACTACACGAATCTGCTCGCCGAACCAGCAGATCACGCGCTGGGACGGTCCCGCGGAGGGCTGTCGACGAAGATCCACCAGCTCGTTGACGGGCACGGCCGCCCGCTGGTGGTCCTCCTCGGCCCCGGCCAGGGCGGCGACTCGCCAATGTTTCCGCACCTGATGGCGCGCCTGAGCATCGCCCGACCGGGCCCGGGACGACCCCGGACCCGGCCTGAACGCGTGCGCGCGGACAAGGCCTACTCCTCACGCGCGATCCGCCGGCACCTGCGCGAGCGCCGGATCATCGCTGTCATTCCGGAGCCCTCTGACCAGCAGGGACACCGCAAACGACGGGGCTCACGCGGTGGCCGACCGCCCGCATTCGATCCGGTCGACTACCGAAACCGCAACGTCGTCGAGTGCGGGTTCTGCCACGTCAAGCAGTGGCGCGGGCTGGCCACCCGTTACGACAAGCTCGCCCTGACCTTCCGCGGCGGCGCCGTCCTGAAGGCGATCGTCACCTGGCTCCGCGCATTGGGAGACACACCCTAGGGCGTGTCTCCCAGATAGGCGGACCGGGGTGCGCGATGCTTGATCGGTGCCGCGTACCGCTGTCCTGACTGATGCCCAGTGGGCCCGTCTGGCGCCGCTGTTGCCCTCCTCCGAGGGTCGTCGCGGGCGCCCGTTCCGCGATGACCGCCGGGTGCTCGAGGGGATCATCTACCGGTATCGGTGCGGGCTTCCCTGGCGCGACGTCCCAGCCGAGTTCGGGCCGTGGCAGACGTTGTGGAAGCGGCACCGCCGCTACAGCGGCGACGGCACCTGGGACCACATCCTGGCTGCTCTTCTGGTCGAGGCCGACGCCGCCGAGGTGCTCGGGTGGGCGGTCAGCGTGGACTCCACGATCATCCGTGCCCACCAGCACGCCGCGACCCTCAAGCGCGACACAGGGGGCCGGATCGAACTACACGAATCTGCTCGCCGAACCAGCAGATCACGCGCTGGGACGGTCCCGCGGAGGGCTGTCGACGAAGATCCACCAGCTCGTTGACGGGCACGGCCGCCCGCTGGTGGTCCTCCTCGGCCCCGGCCAGGGCGGCGACTCGCCAATGTTTCCGCACCTGATGGCGCGCCTGAGCATCGCCCGACCGGGCCCGGGACGACCCCGGACCCGGCCTGAACGCGTGCGCGCGGACAAGGCCTACTCCTCACGCGCGATCCGCCGGCACCTGCGCGAGCGCCGGATCATCGCTGTCATTCCGGAGCCCTCTGACCAGCAGGGACACCGCAAACGACGGGGCTCACGCGGTGGCCGACCGCCCGCATTCGATCCGGTCGACTACCGAAACCGCAACGTCGTCGAGTGCGGGTTCTGCCACGTCAAGCAGTGGCGCGGGCTGGCCACCCGTTACGACAAGCTCGCCCTGACCTTCCGCGGCGGCGCCGTCCTGAAGGCGATCGTCACCTGGCTCCGCGCATTGGGAGACACACCCTAGTCGCCGGCCCCGGGCCGCGAGTGGCACACCTTGAGGTAGTCCAGGAACGACGCCTGCAGCCCGGTCACGTGGGTCTCCCGCAACAGCGCCCGGGTGACGTCCGGCGCCCGGTCCGTGCGCTGCAGCCGGTCGACGACGTCGAGCACGTTCTGCGCCAGCCTGCGGTAGATCGCGACGTCCCCGAGTGCCTCGAGCTCGTTCACGGTGACGTGCAGCCGCGGGGCGACCGGATCCGCGGGACGTGCCGGGAGGGCGTCGATCATGGTGAAGATCCGGCTGGCGGGGGTGATGACGCCGGGACTGCCCGCACCGAAGCTGGCGAACGGCGCCGCGCCGCGCAGCCACGCGTAGAGGGCGAAGAGCCCGCCGTAGGAGTAGCCGAAGAGCCCGTGCCCGGAATCGGCGACCGGGTACCGGGACCGGAGGTGCGGGTGGAGCTCGTCGGTCAGGAAGTCGAGGAAGAGATCGGCCCGGGTGTCCGCGAGCTCGGTGAGGTAGGCGGCCATCTTCTCCTGCGACATCGCGCCCGAGTCCCGGGCCGCCTCGAGGGTGGACACCATGTCCTCGGCGACGGGTTCCCCCGGCGGCACGAAGTCGCGGTTGCGCAGCCGCTCCCAGTGCCCGGCGTCCTCGCCCGCGTAGCCGATGCTGACCTGGATGTAGGGGGCGACCGTCAGGTACGGGTCGGCCTGGACGACGACGAGGGGAGCGGTGACGCCCACCGTCCAGTTGCCGTCGAGCACGTACATCAGGGGCAGGGGGCCCGTGGCGTCGGTGTGGCCGGGGGGCATGGTCACCCAGATGCCGTAACTGCGCCCGGACTGCGCCGTGAGCTCGACGTAGTCGGTGTCGGCGAGGCAACCGTGCAGCATGCTGCTCATCCACTGTCCTTCCGCGACGGCGGTGTACTGCGGTGTGCTGCGGCGGGCGCCACGGCACACGACAGGTGTCCGGGGCCAGTCTCCGTCGTGATCGACGCGCGGGCACCGGCAGACGGTCGCCCGTCGATCCGGTGTCACGCGACATCCGTCGCGGCCGCGCCCGCCGATCCCGCACCCGGCCCCGCACCCGGCCCCGGCCCCGGCCCCGGCCCCGGGACCATGGTGATCGGAACGTCGGCGACGTCCGGTGCCGCTGCCGGCACCGGACGCAGCCGAATCTCCGATCACCGCGGCCGGCTCCTAGTCACCGGTCGAGCCGGACCCGGGTTGCGGGTCCTCCGGCGGTTCCAGGAACGCCAGGTCGACGGCCGGGGGCCGGTCCGGGCCGTAGACCGGGCTCCAGGACTCGCGCGTCCCGTCCCGGACCCGCAGGACCCGCAGGTCAGCCGGCTGTATCAACAGCTCGGTCCAGTTCTCGTGGGTGTCGGGATGGGCGGCGTCGGCGATGTGCTCGTACGCGTCCGCCGCGTGGACGAACGCCGTCCGCCAGGCGATCGCGGCCGCCCGGATCCGGTCCACGTCGGCGGGATCGGCACCGGGTCCGGAGAGCTCGTGCAGGATCCGGCGGACCCGGCGCAGGTCCTCGATCACCACGCCGATCGCGCCGAGCGTCTCGGCACTGCGCTGCGCGGACAGCATCACCTGGGCCCAGCGTGCGGTGATCACCCGTGCGGAGTCGATGGCCCGGCGGATCACGGTCAGCGCGGTCCGCCGCCACCGCTCGTCGCCGATCAGGACGGCGAGCCGCTCGACGTCCGGGGGCAGCGGTGCGACCCGGTGCACGATCTCCAGCTCGGAGGCCGGTGCGAGGCCCCGGCGGGCGAACGCCGCCTCGATCTCGGTGCGCTCGTGCTCGCGGATCCCGAAGTCGGCGTCGCCCGAGCCCGTCCCGCCGTTCAGCAGGCCCCACAGCGCGCGCCGGGCGGCGAGCGGCGCACGGGCCACCGCCCCGTAGGCCGTGACCTCGATGATCCGGTAGCGCCGGGCGTCCTGCCGGGCGATCCACCACTCCACCAGCGTGGCGCCGACCAGCAGGAACAGTAGCGACGACACCACGTTGGTGAGCATCGCGTGCTCGGCCCAGAACTCCGTCAGCACGCCGGACGGCCAGTCCCCGAGCACCAGTACCAGGACGAGCGCCGCGGCCAGCGCTCCGATCCCGAGCGCGCCCCGGGCCGCACCGGTCGTCCGTCGTCCCACCACGCGCCCCCCGCCTCCGGTCCACCGTGGAGCCTGCCGGACGTCTCGCCCGGGCGTGGCGGTTCACCGGACGCGGGCCCGGATCACCCTTTCGGCCTAGACTCCGGCGCATGGCGGAGCAACGGCAGGCCCGGGCGGGGCGCCCGGTCGTCGGTCTGTCGGTCCGCGCGTTGCTGGCACTCGTCGTCACGACGGCGAACGTCGGCGGGGCGGCGGTCGTCCTGGTGCTCGCGGCCTTCGTGCTGCCCCGCGAGGAGCTGCTGGACGCGGTCGGCATCCGGCTGGTCAACCTCGTCGTCCTCGTCGGCTACCTGCTCGTGACGCTCCCGATCGGGATCTGGTTCGGCCGCCGCGCGCTGACCGTGCGCCGGCGCTCCGCGGACCCGGAGACGGCCGAACGCCGGCTGGTGCTGCACGCCCCGGGCCGGATCACCTCGGTGGTCGCCGTGCTCTGGTTCCTCGCCGCGGTGCTGTTCTGCCTGCTCAACGTGCGCTACTCGGGGCGGCTCGCGTTCTCGGTGACGGCGACGGTGGCGATCGGCGGGGTCACCACCTGCGCGCTGTCGTTCCTGCTGGTCGAGCGGATGCTGCGACGTGCGGCGGCCCGGGTGCTGTCCGGCCGCCCGCCGCGCCGGCGGCGCCTGGTCACCGGCGTCATGATGCGGTCGGTGGGTTTCTGGGCGCTGGGCACCGCCGTCCCGGTCGCCGGGCTGATGCTCGCCGGGCTGCTCGCGCTGGTCTTCGGCGACTCCTCGCCCACCCAGCTGGGGATCACGATGCTGGCCCTGGGCGGGACGGCGATCGGCGCCGGTCTGCTGACCACGATCGGTGCCGCCCGGGCCATCGCCGATCCGGTGCTCTCGGTGCGCCGGGCGCTGGCCAGGGTGGCCGACGGCGATCTCGACGTCCGGGTGCCGGTCTACGACAACACCGAGCTGGGGCAGCTGCAGGCCGGGACGAACGGCATGGTCGAGGGCCTGCGCGAGCGCGAACGGATCCGCGACCTGTTCGGCAGGCACGTCGGCCGGGACGTCGCCGAGGCCGCGGCGGCCCGGGGCGACGAGGTCCGTCTCGGTGGCGAGCTCCGCCCGGTCGCGGTGCTGTTCGTCGATCTCGTCGGGTCGACGGCGATGGCCGAGCGCCGCCCGCCGGAGGAGGTCGTGGCGGTGCTCAACCGGTTCTTCGGCCTCGTCGTCGAGTGCGTCGAGCGGTCCGGCGGCTGGATCAACAAGTTCGAGGGCGACGCCGCGCTCGCCGTCTTCGGCGCCCCCACCGGCCTCGACGACGCGCCCGGCGCCGCGCTGGTCGCGGCCCGCAGGCTGGGTGCCCGGCTGGAGGCCGAGATGCCGGAGATCGAGGCGGGGATCGGGGTCTCGGCCGGGGACGCCGTCGCCGGCAACATCGGCGACCCGCGCCGCTACGAGTACACGGTGATCGGCGACCCGGTGAACGAGGCGGCCCGGTTGACCGAGCTGGCGAAGTCGGTGCCGGGCGGCGTGGTCGCCGCCGAGCGGGCGGTCGCCGCCGCGGGTGCCGAGGCCGCGCGGTGGCGGTCCGGCGAACCGGTCACGCTGCGCGGCCGGGACGCTCCGACCGGGATCTGCACCCCGGTCCCGAGCGGGGACGGGGAGCCGGCCCCGGACGGCTCGGGCACGTCGGACGGCGTCCGGACCGGGTCCTGACCAACCGGGCGGCGGCCCCCGTCAGGACGTGACGCCGGCCACCGCCGTCGGGCACGATGCCGCCATGAGCAGCGCCGCCCCGGAGTTCAGCGAACGGACGATCGCCGCCCTCACGCGGGCCCGCCGGCACTCGGTCGGTGACCTGCTGCACCGCACGGCACTGCGCTACCCGGACAAGCCCGCCGTCGTCGACGGCGACACCCGCTGGACGTTCGCCGAGTTCGACGCCGCGGTGAACCGCTGCGCGGCCGCGCTGGCCGGCCACGGCCTGGCCAAGGGCGACCGGCTCGCGCTGCTGTCGCGCAACAGCCGTCAGTACGGGGTGCTGGTGTTCGCCACCGCCCGGCTCGGCGTCGTGCTCGTCCCGGTCAACTTCATGCTCACCGCCGGCGAGATCGCCTACATCCTCGACCACTCCGGGGCGCGGGCGTTCGTCGTCCAGGACACGCTGGTCCCGACCGCCGAGCAGGCCCTCGCCCAGGTGCCGGTCCCGGTCCGGGTGCGGATCGGTGCGGGCGGGGACTGGCCGGACCTCGACGGGTGGATCGCCGGGACCGGCGACCCGGGGCAGCCCGACGTCGCCGTCGGTGACGACGACCCGCTGCGCCTGATGTACACCTCGGGCACCGAGTCCCGGCCGAAGGGCGTCGTGCTCACCAGCCGCTCGCTGGTGTCGCAGTACGTCTCCTGCATCGTCGACGGCGGCATGGCCCCGGACGACGTCGAGCTGCACTCGCTGCCGATGTACCACTGCGCGCAGCTGGACTGCTTCTTCTCCGTCGACGTCTACCTCGGCGCGACCAGCATCATCCTGCCCGCGCCGGACCCGGCCACCCTGCTGGCGACCATCGAGCGGGAGCGGGTCACCAAGCTGTTCTGCCCGCCGACGGTGTGGATCTCGCTGCTGCGGCACCCGGACTTCGACACCCGGGACCTGTCCAGCCTGCGCAAGGGCTACTACGGCGCGGCCGCGATGCCGGTCGAGGTGCTGCACGAGCTGGCCCGGCGGCTCCCCGACGTGGCGCTGTGGAACTTCTACGGGCAGACCGAGATGTCGCCGCTGGCCACGATCCTGTCCCCGGCCGAGCAGCTGGAGCGCGCCGGGTCCGCGGGCCGCGCCTCGCTGAACGCCGAGACCCGGGTCGTCGGCGACGACGACGAGGAGCTGCCGCCCGGCGAGGTCGGCGAGATCGTGCACCGGTCCCCGCACGCCGCGCGCGGCTACTACCGCGATGAGGACAAGACCGCCGAGGCGTTCCGGAACGGCTGGTTCCACTCCGGCGACCTCGGCGTCATGAGCGCCGACGGCTACCTCTCGGTGGTCGACCGGAAGAAGGACATGATCAAGACCGGTGGGGAGAACGTCGCCTCCCGGGAGGTGGAGGAGGCGCTCTACCTGCTCGACGGCGTCGCCGAGGTCGCGGTGTTCGGGGTCTCGCACCCGCACTGGATCGAGGCGGTGACCGCGGTCGTGGTGCCCCGCGACGGCGTGACGCTCACCGAGGACCAGGTGCACGCGCACGCCAGGGAGCGCCTCGCCGGCTACAAGCGCCCCAAGTACGTCGTGTTCGCCGGCGCGCTGCCGAAGAACCCCTCCGGCAAGATCCTCAAGCGCGAGCTGCGGGCCGAGCACTCCGGCATCGCCGGGAACGGCTAGGGCATGTCTCCCAATAGGCGTGACCAGGTGATGCAGGCGCTGAGGACGGTGGCGGCGCGATAGGTGATGGCGAGTTTGTCGTAGCGGGTGGCCAGCCCGCGCCACTGCTTGGTCAGGGTGAAGTGGCGTTCCACGACGTTGCGGCCCTTGTAGGTCTCAACGTCGAGTCCGGGTGGTCTGCCGCCGAGGGAGCCGCGGCGTTTGCGGGCGGCGATCTCGTCGCGTTTCTGCGGGATGACGGTGGTGATCGAGCGGCGGGCCAGTGCGCGCCGGTTGACCCCGGATGAGTAGGCCCGGTCGGCCACCACGGCGTCGGGTCGGGTGCGGGACCGTCCCGCGCCGAGGCGGGGGACGCGGATGTCGGCCAGGACCTGCTCGAGCATGGCGCCGTCGTTGCGCTGCCCGCCGGTCACCACCACCGCCAGCGGCCGGCCCCGCCGGTCGACCGCGGCATGGATCTTCGTCGTCAGCCCGCCACGGGAACGGCCGATGCCGTGACCTGCGGGTTCTCGCGGTCCGCCGAGCGGGCTGGGCATGAACCCGTCAGGGGATTTCGTGTAGTTCGACCGTGCCCCCTGTGTCCTGCTCGGGGCGGGTGGTGTTCGTGGCGTGCTGGTGCGCCCGGTTGATCGTGGCGTCCACCGACACCTGTCAACACCGTCCAGTCGATCTCGCCCTTGGCGTCGGCCTGGGCCAACAGTGCGGCCAGCACGGTGTCCCAGGTGCCGTCAGCGGCGTAGCGGCGGTGTCGCTTCCACACCGTTTGCCAGGGCCCGAACTGCTCCCGCGGCAGATCTCGCCAGGGGATCCCGGTTCGGTATCGGAAGATGATCCCCTCCACCACGCGGCGATCCTCGCCGAACGGGTGCCCACGCCGCCCGGCGTTGGAGGGCAGCAGCGGCCCGATCAACTGCCACTGAGCATCCGAGAGCAGCGCGAACCTCGACGAACTCACCGGCTCATCCTGCCGGCAGTCCGGACACCCATATGGGAGACACGCCCTAGCCGGGCACGACGAACTCGGCGTCGACGGCCGCCCGGATCGTCACCTCGCCCGGCTCCAGCAGCGCCCCGAGCCCGTCGTCCGGCGCGGTGGCGGCGGCCGGGGCGGCGAACGCCCGCGCGGCGAGCGGTGCCGGGGGCCCGGCGTCGATGTCGGCCACCGACCGGGGCCGCACCGGGCCCAGGTCGAGGGCGTCGGCGTAGTCCTGGGCCCGTTCGAGGGCCTCGCGCAGGGCCTGGCGGCGGGCGTCGCGCGTCGTCTCCCGGCGGTGCTCGTCGGCCAGGTCCCAGGTGATGCCGCGGATCGCGGCGCTCGCGACGTCGTGCAGCGCCGACAGCCAGCCGCCGAGCCGGGCCACGTCGTCGAACTCGACCGACACCGACACCGACGCGTGGTGCACCGGCGGCCGCGGCCGCCCGCGGTGCGTGGGCTGCTGGACCGAGGTCCGGACCTGGTCGACGACGATCCGGCGGACCGGCCCGTGGTCCGGGTCGTGCCCGGCCCGCACGTCGGTCAGGACGGTGGCGCAGTCGCGCTCGACCTGCGCCCGCACCGGCCCGGGCTCCGGCCCCTGCGCGGCCACGACGAGCCGCACGGTGCCGCGCTCCGCCGGCACCTCCCGCTCGTGCTCGCCGCGCACCCGGATCACGATCTCGCTCATGCCGCTCCTCCCGCCGGGCCGAGCCGCTGCCACAGGAACGCCGAGGCCAGTGCCGACATCCGCGCGGCCTGCGCGTTGTCCGCGGCGCCGCCGTGCCCGCCCTCGATGTTCTCGTAGTAGGTGACGTCGTGGCCCGCGGCGTCGAGCGCCGCGGCGAACTTGCGCGCGTGCCCGGGGTGCACCCGGTCGTCCCGGGTCGAGGTCAGCAGGACGACCGGCGGGTAGGACGCGTCCGGGTCGATCAGGTGGTACGGGGAGAACGTCCGGATGAACTCCCAGTCGTCGGTGTCCGGGTCGCCGTACTCGGCCATCCAGGACGCCCCGGCGAGCAGGTGGCTGTAGCGCTTCATGTCCAGCAGCGGCACCTGGACGACCACCGCCCCGAACAGCTCCGGGTACCGGACCAGCATGTTCCCGGCGAGCAGGCCGCCGTTGCTGCCGCCCTGCACGCCGAGGTGCGCCGGTGTGGTGATCCGCCGCTCGACGAGGTCGCGGGCGACGGCGGCCATGTCCTCGTAGGCCCGCGGCCGGTTCTCCCGCAGCGCCGCGCGGTGCCAGCGCGGGCCGTACTCGCCGCCGCCGCGGATGTTCGCCACCGCGTACACCCCGCCGCGCGAGAGCCAGGACCGGCTGGTCGCGCCGGAGTAGCCGGGGGTGAGCGCGATCTCGAAGCCGCCGTAGCCGTAGAGCAGGGTCGGCGCGGTGCCGTCGAACGCCAGGTCGGCCGGGCGGACCAGGAAGTACGGGACGCGGGTGCCGTCGTCGCTGGTCGCGAAGTGCTGCTCGATGGTGTGCGTGGACGCGTCGAAGAACGACGGCGAGCTCTTCAGCGGCTCCGGCTGCTCGCCGACGCGGGCGATCGACAGCGTCGCCGGGGTGAGGTAGTCGGTGACGGTGAGCCAGACGTCGTCGGACTCGTCGGGGTCGACCGCGGACACGCCGATGCTGCCGAACTCCGGCGCACCGACGAACTCCGAGGCGGCCCAGTCGCCGTCGCCGGGGGTCAGCACCGACAACCGGTTGACGACGTCGGTGAGCACGTTGAGCACGAGATGGTGCCGCGTCCAGGCGTACCCGGCCAGCGACGACGCCGGTGTCGGCGCGAACAGCACCGACCAGACCGGCGTCCCCGCCATGACGTCGTCGAACCGGGCCGCGAGCAGCGACCCGCCCGGGTGCCCGTTCCAGTCCTCCCGCAGCTCGAGGACCAGCCACTCACGCTCCACGTCGGCCACCGCCGAGTCCGGCACCGGCACCTTGCGCAGCGTCCCGCCCCCGGCCCCGTCCTCGACGAGGAACAGCTCGTCGGCGTAGAAGTCGATGGCGCGGCGCACGAAGTCGCGCTCGTAGCCGGGCGTCTGGTCGTGGAACGCCGAGACCGAGAGGTCCTCGGCCGAGCCCTCGAACACGATCGGCGCCTCGGACAGCGGGGTGCCCCGTGTCCAGCGCCGGGCGCTGCGCGGGTAGCCGGAGCTGGTCGTCGTGCCCTCGCCGAGATCGGTGGAGACCCAGAGCGTGTCCCGGTCGATCCAGCTCACGCCGCCCTTCGCCTCCGGGCGGACGAAACCGCCGTCGACCCAGGTCCGGGACTCGACGTCGAACTCGCGGGTGACGTCGGCGTCCGCCCCGCCGCGGGAGAGGTCGACCAGCGCGCGGTCCAGGCCGGGGCGCAGGAACCGGGCGCCGTGCCAGACCCAGTTCTCGCCCTCGGCCTCGTTCAGCGCGTCGAGGTCGAGCAGCACGTCCCAGTCCGGCTCCGGCTTGCGGTACTCCTCCGGCGTGGTGCGCCGCCACAGGCCGCGCGGGTTCCGCTCGTCGGTCCAGTAGTTGTAGTAGTGCCCGCCGCGGCGGGTGACCCACGGGATCCGGTCGGAGGAGTCGAGGACCTCGCGGACGCCGGACTCCAGCCCGGTGAACAGCTCGGTCCCGGTCAGGAGTGCCTCGGTGCGGGCGTTGCGGGCGGCCACCCACTCCATGGCCTCGTCGCCGGTGACGTCCTCGAGCCAGGCGTGGGGGTCGTTCGTCATGCCCCGATCATGACTCAGAGCAGGTAGTCGGTGTCCCGCGCGTCGGTGATGAGCATCTGCCCGGGCTCGTGGGTGATCGCCAGCGGCAGCCGCGACTCCAGCACCGCGGCCTGCGGGGTGACCCCGCACGCCCAGAACACCGGCACCTCGCCCTCGGCGATCGGCACCGGGTCGCCGAAGTCGGGCACGGCGAGATCGGCGATCCCGAGCGCGCCGGGGTCGCCGACGTGCACCGGTGCGCCGTGCACGTCCGGGTAGCGGGCGGTCACCGCGACCGCGGTGTCGACGAGCCCGGCCGGGACCGGGCGCATCGACACCACCAGCGGCCCGGACATCCGCCCGGCCGGGCGGCAGCGCCGGGTCGTGCGGTACATCGGGACGTTCGTGCCGCGGGCCAGGTGGCGCACCGGGACGCCCTCGGCGAGCAGCGCGGTCTCGAAGGTGAAGCTGCAGCCGATCAGGAACCCGACGAGGTCCGACCGCCAGTAGCGGGCCACCTCCGACGGCCGGTCGACCAGCGCCCCGTCGGCGTACACCCGGTAGCCCGGCAGGTCGGTCCGGACGTCGCCGTCGAGCAGCGCGCCGGTCGGGTCGCCCGGCTCCAGCACGTCGAGCACCGGGCACGGCTTCGGGTTGCGCTGGGCGAACAGCAGGACGTCCCAGGCGAACTCGCGCGGGACGGCGATCAGGTTGGCCTGGGTGAAGCCCGCGCACCAGCCCGACGTCGGCGTGGACAGCCCGGCCCGGAACCGTGCCCTGGCCTCCGGCGGGGTGAGCTCGGCCGTCGTCATGCGAACGCCCGGACCCCGACGCCGGCCGTGGCCAGCGCGTCGCGCACCCGCCGGGCCATCGCGACCGCGCCGGGGGAGTCGCCGTGCAGGCAGGCCGACTCCGCGACGACGGCGATGTCGGTCCCGTCGACGGCCCGGACCACGCCCTCGTCGAGCATCCGGACCAGCCGGTCGGCGGCGGCACCGGCGTCGTCGAGCAGGGCGCCGGGCTCGCGGCGCGGGACGAGCGCGCCCTCGGCGGTGTAGCCGCGGTCGACGAAGAACTCCGGCACCGCCCGCAGGCCCGCGGCCTGCGCCGCGCGCAGCAGCTCCGAGCCGGGCAGGCCCAGCACCGGCAGCGCCGGGTCGTAGGCCCGCACCGCCTCGGCGACGGCGCGCGCCTGCGCGGTGTGCGTACGGGTCGCGTTGTACAGCGCGCCGTGCGGCTTGACGTAGCGGACGGCGGTCCCGGCGACCCGGCACAGCGCCTCCAGGGCGCCGATCTGGTAGAGCACGTCGTCGGTCAGGGCGGCCGGCTCGACGTCGAGGAACCGGCGGCCGAAGCCGCGCAGGTCCGGGTAGGACACCTGGGCCCCGACGGTGACCCCGGCGGCCGCGGCGCGCGCCGTCGTCGCGCGCAGGGTCGACGGGTCGCCCGCGTGGAAGCCGCACGCCACGTTGGCCGAGCTGACCAGGCCGAGCATGGCGTCGTCGTCGCCGAGGGTCCACTGGCCGTAGGACTCGCCGAGATCGGCGTTGAGGTCGATGATCACAGCTTCCCCAGGTTGTCGGCCACGAACTGGTACCCGATGAACAGGGTGACCAGCCACCCCGCGACCCCGGTGGCCAGCAGCCAGCGCGGGTAGCGGTACCCGCCGAGCAGGTCGCGCCGTCGCCAGGCCACCCAGAGCAGGATCGTGAAGCCGATCGGCAGGATCAGCCCGTTGAACGCTCCGGCGAAGATCAGCAGCGTCACCGGCGCGGCCCCGGCCAGCAGGAACACCGCGGTGCTCAGCACGATGAACCCGACGGTGATCAGGTTCGTGGTGCGCGCGGGGGTGGTCCGCGAGGTCAGGAACGACACCGAGGTGTAGGCGGCGCCGATCACCGAGGTGATCGCGGCGGCCCAGAGGATCAGCCCGAACAGCCGCAGGCCGACCTCGCCGGCCGCGGCCTCGAACGCCGTCGCCGTCGGGTTCTCGGATCCGGCCAGGCTCACCCCGCCGGCGACGACGCCGAGGATCGCCAGGAACAGCAGGACCCGCATGACCGCGGTGACCACGATCCCCTGCACCGAGCTGCGGGCGACCTGCCCGGCGTGCTCCGGGCCGGACAGGCCGGAGTCGAGCATCCGGTGCGCACCGGCGTAGGTGATGTACCCGCCGACGGTCCCGCCGATCAGCGTGGTGATGACCAGCCAGCTGATCTCGTCCGGCAGCACGGTCTGGCGCAGGGCGTCCCCGACCGGCGGGTCCGACACGACCGCGACGTAGGCGGTCAGCCCGATCATCAGCACACCCAGCACGACGACGATCCGGTCCAGCGCCGCTCCGGCCCGGCGGATGGTGAAGATCGCGATCGCCAGCACCGCCGAGATCGCGCCGCCGATCGCGGTGTCCAGCCCGAACAGCGCGTTCAGCCCGAGCCCGGCCCCGGCCACGTTGGCGATGTTGAACACCAGCCCACCGACGACGACCAGCGCCGTCAGCACCCAGCCGGCGCCCGGTGCGACCCGGTTCGCCAGCTCGTGCGCGCGCATCCCGGAGACGCCGACGACCCGCCACACGTTCATCTGGATGGCGACGTCGACGAGGATCGACACCAGGATCGCGAACGCGAACGCCGCACCGAGCTGCGCGGTGAACTGGGTGGTCTGGGTGATGAAGCCGGGGCCGATGGCGCTGGTGGCCATCAGGAACATCGCCCCGAGCAGCGCGCTGCGGGTCGATCCGGCCAGGGGACGTGCGGTGCCGCTCCTGCCGGTGTCGCTCGTGCCGGTGTCCTCGCTCATCGCCGCCTCCGGGGCCGTCTGCGCGGTGGAACGGTCGAGTGTGTCGGATTGTTCAACGATCCGGCAATCCCATCGGAGGACATTTCTCGTTAGGATCCGGTGTCGTGGCCGCCCCGAACCCCTCCGTACAGGATGCGCTGGTGTCCCTGGCCGGGTCGACGTCGATCGTCGTCCCGGCGTCGGAACGGGTCGCCGACCGGATCCGGGCCGAGGTCGCCGAGGCGCGGCTGCGGGTCGGCGCGCGACTGCCCGAGCAGGCGCTCGGTGAGGCGTTGGCCGTCTCCCGGAACACCCTGCGCGAGGCGCTGTCCCAGCTGGTGGCCGAGCGGGTGCTGGTCCGGGTCCCGAACCGCGGGGTGTTCGTCGCCCGGCCGGAGATCGACGACGTCCGCGACGTCTACGCGGCCCGGCTGGTGATCGAGCCGGGCGCCGTCCGGTACGGGGCGCTGGCCGCCGACCCGGCCGCGCTCGCCGCCGTCCGCGCGGCCTACGAGGAGGGCCGGGCCGCCGCGGGCACCGGGGACTGGACCGGGGTCGCCGCTGCGAACCAGCACTTCCACCGCGAGATCGTGGCGCTGGCGGGGAGCCCGCGCCTGGAGCGGGAGATGGGCCGGCTGCTGGCCGAGATGCGCCTGGTGTTCCAGCGGATGCTGCAGGTGCGCGAGTTCCACGAGCCGTACCTGGCCCGCAACGGCGAGATCGCCGAGCTGCTCGGTGCCGGGCGGACCGAGCGCGCCGCCGATGAGCTGGCCCGGTACCTGGCCACCGCCCGCGACCAGTTGCTGGACGCCTACGCCCTGCTGTGACCGGGTGCCGCCGGGCTTTCCCGAGCCGCGGTGCGGCAGGCGATCGCCGTTTACCGGTGATCGGATCCTCGGCTGCGTCCGGTGCCACCTGCGGCACCGGACGCAGCCAGGAACCCGATCGTCACGGTGACCCGAGCTCCCCGGCGCGGACCAGCACGGCAGCGCGCCGCCCGATCCGCACGCGTTCCAGGCTCCGGGTCCCCGGTGGCAGCGGCACGGTGCGCCCGGCACCGACGGCGACGATCACCGTGTCCGGCCGCACGACCCCGGCGACCGCCGAGAGGAACCGCGCCGCCGGCCCCGGGGTGCCGTCCGCCGCGTCCCGGGTGCCGCCGGTGCCACGTCCCGCCCCCGCCCCCGCCCCCGCGCCCGGGGCCGGCGGGAGCCCGGACCAGGTCGTCTGGCGGTCGTGCGGCAGGTCGGCGAGCACCATGTCCGGCACCGCGCCACCGAGTGCGGCCCGCACCGCGGCCGGGTCCCCGGCGTCGGCCACCCCGACCGACCACTCCGGCCGGCTCCGCGGGACCAGCGCGCGGACGGCGGCCGCGGCCCCGGCGTAGGCGTCCTTGCCGTGCCGTGCGGCGAGTTCTTCCAGCTCGTCGGCGCGGGTGGCGAGCCCGCCGGGACCGAGCAGGCCCAGGTTGCGCCGGGCCAGGTCCAGTGGCCGGGGATCGGCGTCGCTGCCGGCCAGCCGGTGCACCCCGGCGCACAGCAGGCCCAGCACGGCCAGGGTGCCACCGGCCCCGCAGCACGGGTCCCAGACGGTGAGCGTCCCGCGGGCCCCCGGCACGTGCTCGCGGGCCCGGCCGAACAGCTCGACCGTCAGCCGGACCGGCAGGGTCGGGCGCCCGGGGGCCGAGGCCAGTGCCGCGTCGAGCGCCGCGTGGTTCGCGGCCGGGGCGTGGCGGTACTGCACCGGGGCAGTGTCCCCCGCGGCCTACGGCTCCCGGTCCCGGAGGTAGCGGTGCAGGAAGAACACCAGAACCCCGAGCGCCATGGCCACGAGCAGGAACACGCCCAGGATCCGGGCCCCGCCCGGCGAGGAGATCAGCCCGATCGGTGCGGTCAGTGCCAGCGCCGAGATCAGCAGCAGGGCGATCACCCGCCGGGCGGCGGGCCGCGCCGGGGCCGGGGTGTGCTGTTCGTTCTCCATGCCCGGTTCATACCCTTTCCGGGCCGTACGTCAACCCGTGTTCTTCATCCCGGCCGCGATGCCGTTGATGGTCAGCAGCAGGGCCCGCTCCAGGTCCGGGTCCGGCTGCTCGCCGGCGGCCCGGCGCTGGGCCAGCAGCTCGACCTGCAGGTGGTGCAGCGGCTCGAGGTAGGAGTTGCGCACCGCCAGCGTGTTGCGCAGCACCGGGTGCCCGGCGAGCAGCTGGGACTCACCGGTCACGGCGAGCAGCTCCGAGCGGGTGCGCTCGTGCTCCTCGCGGATCCGCTCGAACAGGTGCTGCTGGTCGGGCTCGACGAGGTTCGCGACGTAGCTCGAGGCGATCCGCAGGTCCGTCTTCGCCAGCGTCATCTCGACGTTGCCGATCAGGTTCCGGAAGAACGCCCACTGCCGCATCGCGGCGAGGTCCTCGCCGTAGCCCGCCTCGCGCGCGGCGCGCAGCCCGGAGCCCAGGCCGTACCAGCCGGGCACGACCATCCGGGTCTGCGTCCAGCCGAACACCCAGGGGATCGCGCGCAGGTCGTCGAGGGTCGGCGTGCCCTGCCCGGGCCGCTTCGACGGGCGCGAGCCGACGTTGAGCCGGCCCAGCTCCTCGACCGGGGTGGCCGCGGTGAAGAACCCGGGCAGGCCGGGGTCGGAGACCAGCTCGCGATAGGTGTCGGTGGCCGCGGTCGCGACGCACTCCATCACCTCGTCCCAGCGGGCCAGGGTGTCCTCCGGCCAGCGCGACGCCTGGTGCAGCAGCGACGCGTCGAGCATCGACGCCAGCAGGATCTCCAGGTTGTCGTGGGCCAGGCTGGGCAGCGAGTACTTGTCGGAGATGACCTCGCCCTGCTCGGTGAGCTTCATCGTCCCGTCCACGGACCCGAACGGCGCGGACGCGATCGCCTCGCCGGCCGGACCGCCGCCGCGCCCGACCGAGCCGCCCCGGCCGTGGAACAGCCGCAGGGTCACCCCGTGCGCGGCGGCGACGTCGCGCAGCTGGCGCTGGGCCCGGTGGATCTGCCACTGCGAGGCCGTGATCCCGGCGCCCTTGTTGGAGTCGGAGTACCCCAGCATGATCTCCTGCAGGTCGCCCCGGTTGCGGACCTGGCGGCGGTACCCCGGGTCGGCGAGCAGGCCCTCCAGCAGCTCCCCGGCGCGAGACAGCTCCTCGACCGTCTCGAACAGCGGGACGAGATCGATCGACGAGCGCGGGTTCTCGCCCTCGATCTCGACCATGTACGCCTCGCGCGCCAGCACCGCGACGGCGAGCAGGTCGTCGACGTCCCGGGCCATGGAGACGATGTAGGTCCGGACGACGTCCGGCCCGAACTCGTGCTGCAGCGCGTGCACGGTGTCGAAGATGTCGAGCACCGGCGCGGCGGCCTCCGGGACCCCGTAGTGCCGGCGTAGCAGCGGGCGCTTGCCGCGCAGCTCGGCGGACAGCAGCTCGCGGCGCTCGTCGCGGGTCAGCTCGGCGTAGGGCTTCGCCAGCTCGCCGAGCTCGTCGAAGATCGCCCCGAGCGCGTCGTGGTGGGACTGCGAGTGCTCCCGGACGTCCAGCTCCACCAGGTGCAGCCCGAGCGCGCGGGCCGAGCGGACCGCCCTGGCCAGCGTGCCGCCGGCGATCCGGGCGCCGTGGTGCTCGCGCAGCGAGCGGTCGACGACGAGCAGGTCCTCCAGGTAGCCGGCGCTGCCGAGGTAGTCCCGGCCCGGCTCGTGCGGCGACCCGCCGGCGATCCGCCGCCGGGTGTTCTCCAGTCGCGCCGCCACGTAGGACAGCTTCAGCCGGTACGGCTCGTGCGCGTTGAGCCGGATGTAGCGGTCGTGCACCGCGGGCAGTGCCCTGCGGTCCCGGGCCAGCGAGCCGCGCAGCTCCTCGGACACGCCCATCACCCGGGTGGAGATCGACAGCTCCAGCACGAGCTGCTCGACCAGGGTCGCGTGGATCCGGATCGCCCGGTCCGCGTTGAGCTCCAGGACCTCCCGGGTGACGTTCGGGTTGCCGTCCCGGTCCCCGCCCACCCAGGAGCCCAGCACCAGCGGACGGGCGTCGGCGGGCAGCTCGCAGCCGGCGTCCGCGGCCTCGCGGGCGAACTCGTCGAGCAGGTCCGGCACGGTGCGCTCGCCGAGCCGGGCGGCGAACCAGGCGATGTTGCGCGCCTCGTCGATCACCATCGGCTTGCCGGGTCGGATGTCGTCGGTCTGCCAGAGCAGGTCGACGAGCGCGGCGACCTCGGAGTCCGGTGCCTCGCGCTCCAGCGACTCGACGACCCGGCGCAGGATGGCGAGCACCGACTGCCGGGACGACTCGGTCGGGTGCGCGGTGAAGACCGGCCGCAGCTGGGCGCGGGAGAGCACCTCGGTCAGCTCGTCCGGGTCGGCCTCGGCGGCCAGCCGGCGGAGCACGGTGCGCAGCGGACGGGCGTCGGCCGGGCGCAGCGCCCGCAGCTCGCGCGAGCGGTGCAGCTGCTCGGCGACGTTGGCCAGCTGGAAGTACTGGGAGAACGCCCGCGCCAGCAGCACCGAGGTGCCGGTGTCGATGCCGTCGAGCAGCGCCGCGACGGCGTCCGGGCCGGCCTGGCCGCGGGCGGAGTCGCGGGCCGCCTGGCGGACCTTCTCCACCAGCGCCAGCACCTCGGGCCCGGCCTCGTCGGACAGCGTCTGCCCGAGCATCGTCGACAGCCGCCGGATGTCGGCGCGCAGCGCCTGGTGCTCGGACTCGCTGACCACTCCGGAGTGCGCCGACAGCGAGTCGGGCGCCAGCTCGGTGCCGGAGGTGGTGCCGTTCATGGTCCGGGTCACGCGTGGACTCCGTTCCTCCGCGTACGGACGCGGGTCGTCGGGGTCGCTCGCGTCGTCGGGAACGGGGTCGGCGCGCATCGTCTCCCGTGATGACGGGTTCCTGCCATCCCTGGCGGGACGCCGTTACCTCGGCGTAACACGCGTCCGGCACCGTACACCCTGAGAACAGGTTCGCGCACAATCGAACAGGTTCACACGAACTCGGACGTCGAAGGAGCGCCATGTCCCGCTGGCTCCGCCGCACCCCCGGCGCCACCCGTCCCCGGATCGAGTTCGGGGCCGACTACAACCCCGAGCAGTGGCCGCGCGAGGTGTGGGCCGAGGACGTCGCGCTGATGCGGGAGGCGGGGGTGACGGTCGCGACCGTCGGCGTCTTCTCCTGGGCCCGGCTGCAGCCCGCGCCGGAGCGCTGGGACCTCGGCTGGCTGGACGAGGTGCTGGACCTGCTGCACGACGGCGGCATCGCCGTCGACCTGGCCACCGCGACGGCGTCCCCACCGCCGTGGCTGCACCACCTGCACCCGGAGATCCTCCCGGTCGACGCCGACGGCCGGACGGTCTGGCCGGGCGGGCGCCAGCACTACCGGCCGACCTCGCCGGTGTTCCGCCGGTACGCACTCGAGCTCGTCGAGCGGATGGCGCGCCGGTACGGCGGGCACCCGGCGCTGGCCGCCTGGCACGTCTCGAACGAGCTGGGCTGCCACAACGTCGCCGACCACTCGCCGGACGCGGAGCGGGCGTTCCGGGACTGGCTGGCGCACCGCTACGGCGACCTCGACGCCCTCAACCGGGCCTGGGGGACGTCGTTCTGGTCGCAGCACTACGGCGACTGGTCCGAGATCCGCACCCCGCGCCGGGTCGGCCCCGGCACCTTCCCGAACCCGACCCAGCAGCTCGACTTCGCCCGCTTCGGCTCCGACGCGCTGCGCGCCGAGACGGCCGTGCTGCGGGAGCTGACCCCGGACGTCCCGGTCACCACGAACTTCATGGTCATGGGCGAGACGAGCGGGATGGACTACGCGAGCTGGACCGACGAGATCGACATCGTCGCCAACGACCACTACGTGTTCCCCGGCCCGCACGCCCGCGACGAGCTGTCGTTCTCGGCCAACCTCACCGGCAACCTCGCCGGCGGCGCACCGTGGTGGCTGATGGAGCACTCGACGTCGGCGGTGAACTGGCAGCCGGTGAACCGCGCCAAGCGCCCGGGCCGGCTCGCCGGTGACTCGCTCACCCATCTCGCGCACGGCGCCGACGCCGTCTGCTACTTCCAGTGGCGCCAGTCCGTTGCCGGAGCCGAGAAGTTCCACTCCGCGATGCTCCCGCACGCCGGTGCGGACTCCGCGGTGTTCCGGGCGGTCACCGGGCTCGGTGCGACGCTGGCCGGGCTGGCCCCGGTGGCCGGTGCCCGCCGGGTGCCGGCCCGGGCGGCGATCCTGTGGGACTGGCCGTCGTGGTGGGCGGCCGAGCAGCCGTTCACGCCCAGCACCGAGCTGCGCTACAAGGCCGAGGCGTTCGGCTGGTACCGGGCGTTCGCCGACGCCGGGGTGCGCGTCGACGTCGTCCCGGCCGGGGCCGGCCTCGCCGGGTACGAGCTGGTCGTGGCCCCGGTCCTGCACGTGCTCGGCCCGGAGCGGGCGGCGGAGCTGAGCGCGTTCGTCGACGGCGGCGGGCACCTGGTCGCGACCTACTTCTCCGGCATCGTCGACGACGACGCGCACGCGGTGCCCGGCGGTTACCCGGGCGCGCTGCGCGACCTGCTGGGGGTCCGGGTCGAGGAGTTCGCGCCGCTGGACCCGGGGGCGACCGTGCTGCTCGACGACGGCTCGACCGGTGACCTGTGGAGCGAACCGGTGCAGCTGGTGGACCCGGCGGTCGAGGTGCTGGCCCGCTACACCGGCGGCGGCACCGATCCGGGGGCGCCGGACCTGGCCGGGTCGCCCGCGGTCACCCGGCGCCCGGTCGGGACGGGATCGGCGTCCTACGTCTCGACCCGGCTCGCCGACCGGGCCCCGCTGCTGGGCCGGCTGCTGCGGCGCGCCGGGATCGCCCCGGAGCTCCCCGGCGAGCTGTGCGGCCGGGTCGAGCTGGTCCGCCGGGAGGGGTTCCGGTTCCTGGTGAACCGCGGCGACACCCCGGTGGACCTGGCCCCGCTCGGCGAGATCGGCTCCCTGGCCGGTCTGCCGACCGGCGTCCTGCCGCCGCACGGGGTCACGGTGCTGACCGACGTGCCCGGCGACGCCGTCACGAGGTCATCTGCTCCTCGATGAAGGTCGCCGCCGCGGCGGGGGCGGTCGCCTCGCGGAGCGTGCTGGTGAACGAGGCCCGGACCAGCCGCCGGGCCAGTGCCGCGAGCACGCCGAGGTGGTCGGGGTCCCCCTCCGCCGGGACGGCGAGCAGGAACACCAGGTCGGCGGGGCCGTCCTCGGCACCGAAGTCGATGCCCGACGCGCTGCGGCCGAACGCCAGGCTCGCGGTGGTCACGGTCGCCGAGCGGCAGTGCGGGATGCCGATGCCGCCCTCCAGGCCGGTCGGCATCCGGACCTCGCGGGCCTCGACGTCGGCCAGGAAGCGGTCCAGGTCGGTGACCCGGCCGGCGTCGGCGAGGCGCCGGGCGAGCGCCGCGACGGCGGTCCTGCGGTCCGCCGACGGCACGTCGAGGTCGACCAGCTCGGTGGTGATCAGTGCGGGCATCAGGGCTCCTGCGGTGCGGTCGAGCGGTACGCGGCGTCCGGCGAGCGCGCCGGTGGGCGCACGGCGCCCGTCCGGTCCGAGTATGTGACGGCGGATCGGCATGTCAACGGGAGGCGACGGGCCGGCCGCCGTCGATGTCGCGGGGCCGTCCGAGGGGTCGGCGGGCACGCACGGTCGCCTCGCCGCCGCGGGTGGGTGACGGCGCGACCCGGTACTGCTCCGTACGTGGCGAGCTGCGCCGTTCGTCGCATCGAGGGTCACGACCGGCGGCCGACCGGGCGTCCGCGTCCGGGTGAAACCGCTGGTCGCAGTCTGCTGCGACTCCACCCCACAATCCCCGCCCCGAGTTGCTGTGGATCACTCGCGGTTGTTGAGTCGGTACTCGGCGTGACCCGGGGCATCGGGTCCGCCGGAGTGCCGACCGAGGGAGGCCGTCATGTCCGGGTCCGAGGGACCGCTCGCGCACGCCGTCCGCGTCGCCGCCGAGCAGGCCTATGTCGACGGCCTCTCCGAGGGGCGCCGGGAGGCGTGGGAGCGCGCGTCCGGCGCGACGCCGGAGCCCGCGTCGAAACGCCTGCTCGTGCACCTGTCGCACTCCATCGAGCGCGCGGTGATGTCCGGGCCGCGGATCGACCCGACGGTGGTGATCGCGCTCTTCCAGAAGCTGCCGTTCTTCGACCGCGAGCGCGAGGTCTACGCGCGGATGGCCGAGGCCGGGATCCACGTCGTCGTCGGGTTCGTCGACGGCGAGGCGCACGAGGCGCCCCCGGGCGTCCATCTCGTCAGCCTGCAGCCCGGTGAGCCGCTCGCCGACGAGTGGACGGTCGTCGCGGCGGGTCCCGAGGGCGGGGCGTTCCTGGTCGCGACCGACCAGCACGCCAGGGACCCGAAGGAGTCGGGCGACGAGGCCGGCCGCCTGTTCCACGGCCGCTGGGGCTACGCCAGGGCCGCGGCCGGGAGCGAGCTGGCCCGGCTGCGGTTCGCGCTGGGCGACCGGCTGGACTCCGGCATCCGCCGCACCATCGACGAGCTGCTCGCCCGCTCGATGCCCGCCGGTGGCGACCCGGCCGCGTCCTCCGGGACGACCGGCGAGGCGTGGGCGACCACCTCGCTCAACCACATGATCGACAAGCTGCTGTCCGCGCGGGCGGGCACCCGCGAGCTGCGGGCCCAGCTGGCCGACGCCCAGCGCGCCGCCGCGGCGCGCTCGGCCGCCGTCACCGACCCGGCCAGCGGACTGCCCACCGCCGAGGTGCTGGACCGCTGGACCGGCCCGGTCGGTCCGGAGACCCTCGCGGTCGGGGTCGCGGTGCTCGACCTCCCGGCGCTGGCCGGCGACCGGGTCCGGTCCGACGACCGCGCCGCCTACTTCGCCGCGCACCAGGTCGCCGCCGCCCTGACCCAGCCGCTCGGCCCGGTGGACACCGCCGTGCGGCTGTCCCAGCGCGAGTTCGCCCTGGTCCTGCCCGGGGCCTCGGAACGGCACCTGGCCGGTGTCTGCGACCGGATCGGCGAGCAGCTGCAGCTGGCGTCGCAGGGCTACCCCGGTGTTCCGCTGCACGGGCGGGTCGGCCTGATCGTCACCTGCACCCGGCCGCTGCCGGTCGACGACCTGCGGGCCGCGCTCGAGCACCTGCCGGAGGACCCGACCGGGCACGGCCCGGTGGACGCCGGCGCCACGCCGGCCGGCGACCGGATCGTGGTGGCGGCGATCGGTACGCCCGGGTCCGCCACCGACGCGACGATCCGGGCCGCGGAGCGGGGGACGGGCTCCGCCGCGGTGCACGGCGTCCCCGCCGCCCGCGACCGCGAGCCGTCGAGCGGGGACCGCGGACCGTCGGCGCACGCCAGGGGGACCGCACCCGGCGGCGCCGACCCGGTCGCCCCGCCGCCGCACGCGCACGCCCCGGCGCCGCAGCAGGCGCCCCCGGTCTCCCGGCCGCGCCCGTACCTGGACGCGGGATCCGGCGGGCCGGAGTCCGTGGCCGATGACGACCCGCGGGCCGCCGCCCAGCAGGCGCTGCGCCGCCTGGTGCACGGCGACGGCGGGGACACCTCGTCCGGGACGAGCGTCTTCACCGACCTGTCCGGGACCCGCAACGGCACCGGGAACCGCGGCTGGTGAACCGCGGCGCCCGCCGTGCGCTCAGTGCCCGGCGGGCTCGCGGTGCAGGACGCGTCCGAGCACGGCGCGGACGGTCGGGTCCTCGACGGTGTAGTAGACGAACGTCCCCTCCCGCCGGTTCTCGACCAGCCCGGCCAGGCGCAGCTTCGCGAGGTGCTGGCTCACCGCGGTCGGGGCGGCGCCGACCAGCTCGGCCAGGCAGGCCACCGAGGTCTCGCCCTGCAGCAACGCCCAGAGGATCTTGATCCGGGTCGGGTCGGCGAGCATGCGCAGCGCGTCCGCGGCCCGGCGGACGTCGTCCTCGGGTGGCATCGCGAAGCCGGGGATGGACTCGTGCACGGGGCCGAGGATACCTGCGTGGCTGCGCGGATGGTCCGTCATCTCAGTGCATGGATGCGTTGTTGCGTATCTTCGTGGATACGCAGGTAGTGTCGTTCGCATGCGCACCGCTCTCGCCCTGCCCGAGGTCCGCTGGGCCGCGGCCGCCCTGCTGGTCTTCCTGGGCGCCGTCGGGTTCTCCCTGGCCGGGGCCCCGGAACCGGTCGTGGTCGCCGCCTACCTGCTCTGCTACCTGCTCGGCGGCTGGGAGCCCGCGGTCGAGGGGCTGCGCGCGCTGCGCGAGCGGCGGCTCGACGTCGACCTCCTGATGGTCGTCGCGGCGGGCGCCGCCGCGGGGATCGGCCAGTGGTTCGACGGCGGGCTGCTGATCGTCATCTTCGCGACGTCCGGGGCGCTGGAGGCGGTGATGACGGCGCGCACCAGGGCCGGTATCGCCTCGCTGCTCGACCTCGCCCCGGAGACGGCGACGCTGCTGGTGGACGGCACCGAGCGGCGGGTGCCGGCGGCGGATCTGGTCGCCGGGCAGGTCGTGCTCGTCCGGCCGGGCGAGCGCGTCCCCGGCGACGGCCGGGTGCTCGACGGCGTGTCCGAGGTGGACACCGCGGCGCTCACCGGCGAGCCGGTGCCGGTGCGCCGCGCGACCGGCGACGACGTGCTGGCCGGGACCGTCAACGGCACCGGGGTGCTGCGCGTCGGGATCCGGCGCGACGCCGTCGACACCGTCGTGGCCGGTGTGGCGGCCCAGGTCGAGCGGGCCGCCGCGACGAAGGCCGGGCGGCAGCTGTTCGTCGAGCGGGTCGAGCAGCGGTACTCGGTGGTCGTCGTCGCGGCGACGGTGCTGCTGCTGGCGGTGCCGCTGCTGCTCGGGGCCCCGTTCGAGGAGACGCTGCTGCGCGCGATCGTCTTCATGATCGTCGCCTCGCCGTGCGCGGTCGTGCTGGCGACGATGCCGCCGCTGCTCGCGGCGGTCGCGGTGGCCGGCCGGCGCGGGACGCTGGTCAAGGACGTCACGGTGCTGGAGGCGCTGGCCGAGGTCGACGCCGTGGTGCTGGACAAGACCGGGACGCTCACCGCCGGGCGGCCGGTGGTCGTCACGGTCACGCCGCTGGGCGGCCGGTCACCCGGCGAGGTGCTCGCCGTCGCGGCCGCGGCCGAGGCGGGCAGCGAGCACGTGCTCGGCCGGGCGGTCCGCCGGCACGCGCTCGACGGCGGCCTGCGGATCCCGGCGGCCACCGGGTTCGCCGCGCTGCCCGGCGAGGGCGTCCGGGCCCGGGTCGGTGACCGGGACGTCGTGGCCGGGCGCCCGGAGCTGCTCGGCACGTCGGCCGGGCCCGCCGCGGCGGCCGTCGCCGAGCTCCAGGCCGCCGGGCGGACGGCGGTCGTCGTCCTCGTCGACGGGGAGCCGGCCGGGGTCGTGGGCCTCTCCGACGAGCCCCGGCCCGGGGCGACCGCGGCACTGGCCGAGGTGCGACGGGTGGTCGGCGGCGAACCGGAGGTGCTCACCGGCGACGCGCCGCGCCCGGCCACGGCGCTCGCCGCCCGGCTCGGGCTCTCCGCCGTCCGGGCCGGGCTGCTGCCCGCGGACAAGGTGAGCGCCGTCCGCGAGCGCCAGGCGGCGGGGCGCCGGGTGCTCGCCGCGGGCGACGGCATCAACGACGCCCCGCTGCTCGCCGCCGCCGACGTGGGCCTGGTCGTGTCCGAGGGGGCCGGCGCGCTGTCGCTGGAGGCGGCCGACGGCGTCCTCACCCGGGACCCGCTCGGCTCGATCGCCCCGCTGGTGGAGCTGGCCCGCCGGGCCCGGCGGATCGCCCGGGCCAACCTGGCGTTCGCCGCGACGGTGGTCGTGGTGCTCGTGGCGTGGGACCTGGCCGGGACGCTGCCGCTGGTCGTGGGCGTCGCCGGGCACGAGCTGTCCACCGTCGTCGTCTGCCTCAACGGGCTGCGCCTGCTGGCCGGGACCCGGCGGGCCGGTCGCCGGGAGGCCCCGGCGGCGCCGCGGGAGCGGGAGCGGGTCGCGGCCTGACTCAGGCCGGTGCCGCGGCCAGCGCGGCGAGTGCCATCCGGCGCAGCACGGCGGCCCGCGCGTCCGGCCCGCGGTCGCCGGGCGGGGCGGCGCGGGGGGCGTACGGGGTGGAGTTGAGCAGCCCGAACACCCCGTGCGCGACGGTCCGGGCCTCGGCCGGGGCCAGCCCGGGGCGGGTCCGGCGGAGCACGTCCACCCACAGCTCGACGTAGGTCCGCTGCAGCCGGCGCACGGTGCGCCGGGCCTGTTCGGGCAGGTTCGCCAGGTCCCGGTCCTGCACGACGATCAGCTCCGGCTCGCGGGTCGCGAACTCCACGTGGAAGTCGACCAGGGCGGCCAGCGCGGCGTGCGGGTCGTCGTGGTGCACCCGGGCCCGGCCCCCGTCGAGCAGGCGGCGGCTGATCCCGACCAGCAGCTCGGAGAGCAGCGCCTCCTTGCCGGGGAAGTGCCGGTAGAGGGCGGGCCCGCTGACGCCGACGGCCGCGCCGAGATCGGCGATGCTCACGCCGTGGAAGCCGTGCCGGGCGAACAGGCGCGCGGCCTCGCCCAGTATCTGCTCCCGCCGGGTGGGCCCGGCGACCTCGGGTCCGGCCACCGCCCGAGCGTAGCCGAGCGGTTAACGAACGTTAACCCCGGCGCGGTCCGTCTCAGTGTCCGCACAGGTCGGCGGCGATACCCTCGGGCGTGTGCTGAGGATCCTGCGCCGTTTGCGCGAACGTACGGGCGTCCGTGCGGCGTCCGCGCTCGCCGCCGCCACGGCGGTCGCGATGGTGCTCGTCGTCGCCGGGGTCGCCCTGGTCCTGGTGCTGGAGCAGGTGCTGGCGAAGAGCACCCGCGACGCGCTGGAGGAGACCGCGAACCAGCTCGTGACCCGGGTCGACGCGAACTTCGTCGGGGACCCGAAGGACAACGCGATCGACGCGACCGGCAAGCGGACCGACATCGTCCAGGTCGTCACCGCCTACAGCGACCGGACGAACGCCCCGGACGAGGTGGTCGGGTCGAACGGCCGGGGGCGTGACGTCCAGGTCCTCGGGGCCTCGGACCCGCTCGGTGGGCAGGACCCGATCGTCGGGTGGCTGCTCGCGCCCCGCGAGACCCGCTCCGAGAGCGACGTGCCGATCACCTACCGCAACGGCTCGGACCGCGAGGGTGCCGACGAGACGGTGACCGAGAACATGATGGTCGTCGGCATCGGGGCCCGGGTGCAGGGCCGCCCGATCACCGTCTACGCCGCCCAGGACCTCGGCCAGGTGCACAAGGCCGTCGAGACCGTGGGCCTGATGCTCGTCGTCGGCGTGCCGATCCTGGTCCTGGTCGCGGGCTTCTTCACCTACCTGTTCGCCGGCCGGGCGCTGCGCCCGGTCGAGGAGATGCGGGCCCGGGTCGCCGGGATGGGCGAGCGTGACCTGTCCGGCCGGGTGCCCGAGCCGGCCGCGCGGGACGAGGTGGGCCGCCTCGCCCGCACGATGAACCAGATGCTCGGCCGGCTGGAGTCCTCGCAGGCCACCCAGCGCCGGTTCGTCGCCGACGCCAGCCACGAGCTGCGCAGCCCGCTCGCGACCGTGTCCACCGGGCTGGAGCTGCTCGGCGCGGGGATGGGGAAGGACTCCGCGGACCGGGCGACCGTCGAGACGCTGCGCGGGGAGACCTCCCGGCTGACCGGCCTGGTCGAGGGCCTGCTGTTCCTGGCCAGGGCCGACGAGCGCGGCATCGCCCCGCGCCGCGAGGAGGTCGACCTCGACGAGATCGCCGACGCCGAGCGGGCCCGGCCCGCCGGGGCGTCGGCCGTCGTGGTGCGGGTGGTCACCGAGCCGGCCCGGGTGGTCGGGGACCGCGGTCAGCTGGTCCGGGTGGTCCGCAACCTGGTGGACAACGCCCGGCGGCACGCCGCCTCGGCGGTCACCGTGGCGGTGCGGATCTCCGACGGGACGGCCGTCGTCGACGTCGACGACGACGGCAACGGCGTCCCCGAGGCCGACCGCGCCCGGGTGTTCGAGCGCTTCGTGCGGCTCGACGAGGCCCGCTCGCGCGGTGACGGCGGCTCCGGGCTGGGCCTCTCGATCGTCTCCGAGCTGGTGGCCGCGCACGGCGGCGCCGTGTCGGTGCTGGACTCGCCGGAGCTGGGCGGCGCCCGGTTCCGGGTGACCCTGCCCGCGGTGGCCGCACCGGCCCCGGAGACCGACGGCGAGCCCGATGCCGACGGAGCACCGGCCGCACCCGTGGCGCCGGCCGTCGGTGCGGAGCCGACGGGCCCGGCGGACGCGACGGACCCGGCGGACGCGGCGGACCCGGGGGACCCGGCGGACGCACCGTTGCGGGACGACCGGCCGTCCGGACCGCTGCCGCGGATCGGCGCGGTACCGGGCCCCGGCGCGCTCACGGGGTGGGCCGGCGCCTCCCGGCCCGGGACCGGTGGGGGCGGCGGCGCCGCACGTCCGGGCGACGTTCCGGAACGGCCCACCGGCGACGCCGTCCCGGTCGCGACCCCGATCGCGACCCCGGGCGTCGTCCCGGGTGCCGACGCGCCGGCCGGTGCCGGCGGCCGGGCTCCCGGCCCGGCGCAGCCCGTCCGCCCGGACGCCGTCGGCAGTCCGTACGACGAGAACGCCACCCGCCCGCTCCCGGTCGTCCGGGCCGGTGCGGGTGCCCGTTCCGCGACGGCGACCGCGCCCCGGGCCGGCGCCTCCCCCGCCGGTGCCGCGCCCGCCGCCGAGACGCCGCCCGCCGACCGTCCGCGCACCGAGGGCCCGCCCGTCGCGGCGCCGCAGCCGCACCCGGTCCCGGCCCGCCCGCCCATGCAGCGCCGCCCGCAGGACCGGCGCGAGCAGGAGCACCGCCGCTGACCACGCCGGCCGGCCGGGAGCGGACGCGCTCCCGGAGGGTCAGGCCCCCGGCTCGGACATGCGGTAGCCCACTCCGCGCAGCGTCTCGATGCTGTGCGTCCCGAACGGGGTGTCGATCTTGCGGCGCAGGTAGCCGACGTAGACCTCGACGACGTTGACCTCGCCGTCGTAGTGCGCGTCCCACACCGAGCGCAGGATGTCGGTCTTGGTCACGACCTGCCCGGTGTGGGCCATCAGGTGCTCCAGCACCCCGAACTCGCGCGGGGTCAGGGTGATCTCGACGTCGCCGCGGTGCACCCGGTGGGTGGCCGGGTCCAGGGACAGGTCCCCGACCCGCAGGACGGTCGGCGCGGCCTCACCGGCGCGCCGGAGCAGCGCCCGCAACCGCGCCTGCAGCACGACGAACGAGAACGGCTTGGTCAGGTAGTCGTCCGCGCCGAGGTCGAACGCGTCGGCCTCGTCGTACTCGCCGTCCTTGGCGGTCAGCATGAGCACCGGCGTCCAGACGCCCTGGTCGCGCAGGTGCTGCAGGATCCGGTAGCCGGACAGTCCCGGCAGCATGATGTCCAGGATGATCACGTCGTGCCGGCCGGACAGGGCGTAGCGAAGACCGGTGTTCCCGTCGTGCGCGAGCTCGATCTCGTGGCCCTCGGCGGTCAGCCCGCGGCGGACGAGCTCGGCGAGCGGCTTCTCGTCCTCGACCAGTAGCAGGCGCACGGTTCTACCGTAGGCCGACGGTGGCCGGCGGCTGCGGACCGGTGGCGTTCACGGGCACTCCCTCGTCGTCGTACCCGGTGAGTGTGCGCCGCCGCTCCTGTGACCGGCCTGAGTCCCGCGGTCTGGACGCCCGACGTTAATGAGCGCTAACCTGTTAACGGTCATTAACCGAGAGGGTGGAGATGGTGGTCGGAGGAACGCAGGAGGCCCCGCGGATCGGTTCCGCGGTCGACCTGGCGGACGAGCGCTCCGTCGCCGCCGCCGCGGCGCACCGCGATCTGGTCGCGGACCTGAACGCGCAGCTCGCCACCGCCCGGCTCGGTGGCCCGGAACGGTCCCGGGTCCGGCACGTCGAACGCGGGAAACTGCTCCCGCGGGACCGGGTCGACACGCTGGTGGATCCGTCGTCGCCGTTCCTGGAACTGTCGCCGATGGCCGCCCACGGCATGTACGACGACCAGGCCCCCGGTGCCGGGATCATCACCGGGGTAGGCCGTGTGGCCGGCCGGGAGTGCGTGATCGTCGCCAACGACGCGACGGTCAAGGGCGGCACCTACTTCCCGGTCACGGTCAAGAAGCACCTCCGCGCCCAGGAGGTGGCCGCCCAGAACCGGCTCCCCTGCATCTACCTCGTCGACTCCGGCGGCGCCTACCTGCCCGAGCAGGACCAGGTGTTCCCGGACCGGGAGCACTTCGGGCGGATCTTCTACAACCAGGCGCAGATGTCCGGCCGGGGCATCCCGCAGATCGCCGCGGTACTGGGCTCGTGCACCGCGGGCGGCGCCTACGTCCCGGCGATGAGCGACGAGGCGGTGATCGTCCGCAACCAGGGGACGATCTTCCTCGGCGGCCCGCCGCTGGTCCGGGCGGCCACCGGCGAGGTCGTCACCGCCGAGGAGCTGGGCGGCGGCGACCTGCACTCGCGGACGTCCGGGGTGACCGACCACCTGGCCACCGACGACGCCGACGCGCTGGCCAGGGTCCGCGCGATCGTCGCGACCCTGGGCCCGCGCGCACCCCGGCCGTGGGACGTGACACCGACCGAGGAGCCCGCCGTGGACCCGGCCGGGCTCTACGGGGTGGTGCCGACCGACTCGCGGACCCCCTACGACGTGCGCGAGGTGATCGCCCGGATCGTCGACGGCTCGCGGTTCTCCGAGTTCAAGTCGGAGTACGGCACCACGCTGGTCACCGGTTTCGCCCGGATCCACGGCCACCCGGTCGGCATCGTGGCGAACAACGGGATCCTGTTCTCCGAGTCCGCGCTGAAGGGCGCGCACTTCGTCGAGCTGTGCGACCAGCGCGGCATCCCGCTGGTGTTCCTGCAGAACATCTCCGGTTTCATGGTCGGCCGCGAGTACGAGGCCGGCGGGATCGCGAAGAACGGCGCGAAGATGGTGACCGCGGTCGCCTCCACCCGGGTGCCGAAACTGACCGTCGTCATCGGCGGGTCGTTCGGGGCCGGGAACTACTCGATGTGCGGGCGGGCGTACTCGCCCCGGTTCCTGTTCATGTGGCCGAACGCCCGGATCTCGGTGATGGGCGGCGAGCAGGCGGCCACCGTGCTGGGCACCGTCGGTTCGGGCGTCGATCCGGACTCGATCCGGGAGCAGTACGAGACCCAGGGGCACCCCTACTACTCGACCGCCCGGCTGTGGGACGACGGCGTCATCGATCCCGCCGACACCCGCACCGTGCTCGGGCTGTCCCTGTCCGTGGCCGCCAACGCGCCCCTGGCCGACCCGGCCTTCGGCGTCTTCCGGATGTGAGGGCCCTCGTGGAACCGGCACTGTTCGACACCGTCCTGGTGGCCAACCGCGGCGAGATCGCCGTCCGCGTCGTCCGCACCCTGCGCGCGCTGGGGATCCGCTCGGTCGCGGTGTACTCCGACGCCGACTCCGGCGCCCCGCACGTCCGCGCGGCCGACGAGGCGGTCCGGATCGGACCGGCCGCGGCCGCGGAGTCCTACCTGTCGATCGAGAACGTGATCGCCGCGGCCCGGGCCACCGGCGCGCAGGCGATCCATCCGGGCTACGGCTTCCTGTCCGAGAACACCGCGTTCGCCGCCGCCTGCGAGCGGGCCGGGATCGTGTTCGTCGGGCCGCCGCCGTCGGCGATCGAGGCGATGGGCGACAAGATCCGGGCCAAGCGGACCGTCTCGGCGGCCGGGGTCCCGGTCGTCCCGGGGTCGGACGGCGCGGGCCTGTCCGACGAGGACCTGACCGCCGTCGTCGCCGAGGTGGGCTATCCCGTCCTGCTCAAGCCGTCCGCCGGGGGCGGCGGCAAGGGCATGCGTGAGGTGCACGGGCCCGCGGAGCTCGCCGACGCGATCGCCGGAGCCCGGCGCGAGGCCCGCGGCTCCTTCGGCGACGACACCCTGCTCGTCGAGCGGCTGGTCACCACGCCCCGGCACATCGAGATCCAGGTCATGGCCGACGCCCACGGCGGCGTCGTGCACCTCGGCGAGCGCGAGTGCTCGCTGCAGCGGAGGCACCAGAAGATCATCGAGGAGGCGCCGTCGGCGCTGCTCACCGACGCGCAGCGGGCCGGGATGGGCCGTGCGGCGTGCGAGGCGGCCCGCGCGGTCGGCTACACCGGTGCCGGGACCGTCGAGTTCATCGTCAGCTCCGACCGCCCGGACCAGTTCTTCTTCCTGGAGATGAACACCCGGCTGCAGGTCGAGCACCCGGTCACCGAGGAGGTCACCGGCCTGGACCTGGTCGAGCTGCAGCTGCGGGTCGCCGCCGGGGAGCCGCTGCCGATCGGCCAGGACGACGTGGTGCTCACCGGCCACGCGATGGAGGCCAGGGTCTACGCCGAGACGACGTCGGTCTCCGGCGACGCGCTGACGTTCCTGCCGTCCGGCGGCGAGATCCTGGAGTGGACGCCCGCCGAGGGCGTGCGGGTCGACTCCGGCGTCGCGACCGGGACCGTCGTCGGGTCCGACTACGACCCGATGCTCGCCAAGGTGATCACCCACGGGGCCACCCGCGCCGAGGCACTGCGCCGGCTCGACGCGGCGCTGCGGGACACCAGGCTGCTCGGGATCGACGGCAACGTCGGTTTCCTGCGGAACCTGCTGGCCGACGACGACGTCCGCGCCGGGCGCCTCGACACCGGCCTGATCGCCCGGCGCGGTGCCGCGCTGGCCGACACGGGCGTTCCCGACGACGTGCTCGGAGCCGTCGCCGGGTACGGGCTGCTGCAGCGCGAGCCCGGGCCGGGCGTCGTCGACCCGTTCGACGTCCCCGGTGGCTGGCGGGTCGGCGGACCGGCCTGGACCGTACGACGGCTGGTCGCGGGCGGGGCCGGTACGGCGGCGACCGAGATCCGGGTCCGCGGCCGGGCCGCGGACTTCGAGCTGGCGCTGCCCGGCCCGGACCCGGCGGGGCACACCGTGCCCGGCGTGCCGGCCGCCCCGGTCGTGCGGTGCCGCACCGTCGTCACCGGACCGGGGACGATCGCGCACACGCACGACGGGCGGACCCGCCGCTACCCGGTGGCCCGCGGCGCCGACGGGACGCTCTGGATCTCCCGGGACGGCCGGACCTGGGGCGTGCGCGAGCAGGAGCCGACCGAGGCCGCCGCGACGGCGTCGTCCGGTCCCGGTGACGGTGCGGTCCGCTCGCCGATGCCCGGCACCGTGACGGTCGTCGACGTCGCCGACGGCGACACCGTCGTCGCCGGGCAGAAGCTCGTGGTCGTCGAGGCCATGAAGATGGAACACGTGCTCACCGCCGCCGTCGGCGGGACGGTGCGTGAGCTGAGGGCACGACCCGGCGGCACCGTCGCGAAGGACGCGGTGCTGCTGGTCGTCGACACCGGAGAGGACACGCCATGAGCACCGCCGAGGACTACGAGGCACTGCGGGCCTCGGTCGAGGAGTTCGCGCGCAAGGAGGTGGCCCCGGTGATCGGGGACCTCTACATCCGCGAGGAGTTCCCGTACGACATCACCGCGAAGATGGGCGCGATGGGCCTGTTCGGCCTGCCGATCGGCGAGGAGCACGGCGGCATGGGCGGCGACTACTACGCCCTCTGCCTGGCCCTGGAGGAGCTGGCCAGGGTCGACTCGTCGGTCGCGATCACCGTCGAGGCCGGTGTCGGGCTCGGCGCGATGCCGATCCACCGGTTCGGCACCGACGAGCAGAAGGCCCGCTGGCTGCCCGATCTCGCGGCCGGTCGCGCGCTCGGGGCGTTCGGCCTCACCGAGCCCGGCGGCGGGTCCGACGCGGGCGCCACCCGCACCACGGCCCGGCTCGACGGCGGCGAGTGGGTGATCAACGGCTCGAAGTGCTTCATCACCAACTCCGGCACCGACATCACTTCGGTCGTCACCGTCACCGCCGTCACCGGGGAGAAGCCGGACGGCCGCAAGGAGATCTCGGCGATCCTCGTCCCGTCCGGGACGCCCGGGTTCACCGTCGGTCCGAAGTACTCCAAGGTCGGCTGGAACTGCAGCGACACCCGCGAGCTGTTCTTCGACGACGTCCGGGTGCCGGAGGCGAACCTGCTCGGCGAGCGCGGCCGCGGCTACGCCCAGTTCCTGTCCATCCTGGACGAGGGCCGGGTCGCGATCGCCGCGCTGTCGGCCGGGCTGGCGCAGGGCTGCGTCGACGAGTCGGTCCGCTACGCCGGCGAGCGCGAGGCGTTCGGGAACACGATCGGCTCCTACCAGGCCGTCCAGTTCATGATCGCGGAGATGGAGGCGCGGGCGCACACCGCGCGCCTGGCCTGGCAGCACGCGGCCCGCCTGCTCGTGGCGGGCGAGCCGTTCAAGAAGGAGGCGGCGATCGCCAAGCTCGTCTCGTCGAACGCGGCGATGGACAACGCGCGCGCGGCCACCCAGGTGTTCGGCGGGTACGGCTTCATGAACGAGTACCCGGTCGGGCGGTTCTACCGCGACGCGAAGATCCTGGAGATCGGCGAGGGCACCTCCGAGGTGCAGAAGATGCTGATCGCCCGGCACCTGGGTCTCTGACCCACCCACCCTCCGGCCTCACCCGCCTCACCCGCCTCACCCGCCTCACTCGCCCCGCTCACCCCACCCCAAGCCGCACTCATGGAGCTAGAGCCTCGCCTGGCCGGGCTCTAGCTCCATGAGTGGGCCTCGGGGCGGGTGGGTGCGGGCGGGGCCGTGGGGGTAGACCGTACTCATGGGTAACGACGTCAACCGTCAGGTGCGGCTCGCCGCGCGGCCGCAGGGGACTCCGGGGCCGGAGGTCTGGGAGCACACCTCCGAGCCGGTCCCGGAGCCGGGTGCGGGGCGGCTCGTCGTCCGGGTCAGCCACCTCTCGCTCGACCCGGCGATGCGCGGCTGGATGAACGAGGGGAAGTCCTACGCACCGCCGGTCGGGCTCGGCGAGGTGATGCGGGCGCTGGGCCTGGGCCGGGTCGTGGCCTCGCGGCACCCGGAGTTCTCGGTCGGGGACACGGTGACCGGCGTCGTCGGGATCCAGGAGTACCTCGAGTCCGACGGCTCCGGCCTGCAGAAGGTGCAGCCCGCCGACGGCGTCCCGCCGGAGCGCTACCTCGCGCTGCTCGGCATGACCGGCATGACCGCCTACTTCGGGCTGTTCGACGTCGGTGCGCTGGCCGAGGGCGAGACGGTCGTCGTGTCCGGGGCCGCCGGTGCGGTCGGCAGTGTCGTCGGGCAGCTCGCGAGGATCCGCGGGGCCCGGGTGATCGGGATCGCCGGGGGCCCGGAGAAGTGTTCGTGGCTCACCGGCGAGCTGGGCTTCGACGCGGCGATCGACTACCGCACGGAGAACGTCTCGCAGCGCCTGAAGGAGCTGGCACCGGACGGCGTCGACGTCTACTTCGACAACGTCGGCGGCGACATCCTGGAGGCCGTGCTCGGCCGGCTCGCGATGCACGCCCGGATCGTCATCTGCGGGGCGATCAGCCGGTACAACGCCGAGGGCGTCCCGGCCGGGCCGCGCAACTACATGAACCTGCTGGTGTTCCGGGCCCGGATGGAGGGGTTCCTGGTCGGCGACTACGCCGAGCGCTGGGGCGAGGCGGCCGCCGAGCTCGCCGGATGGCTGGCGGAGGGCCGCATCCACAGCCGGGAGGACGTCGTCGACGGGACCGTGGACGACTTCCCCGAGGTGCTGCTGCGGCTGTTCCGCGGGGAGAACACCGGCAAACTGGTCCTGCGCCTGGGGGAGACCCGGACCGGCTCGTGATGATCAGCGATCGGGAAGGGATCCGGCCACCCGTGGCCGTCCTGCTTCCCGATCCGTGATCACCGGGTTCCTGGCCGCCGTCCGACCTCCGGGGGCGCAGGGCGCGTCCCGTCCGGTCCGGTCGCCACTCCGGCCCCACCCGATCGGCACTCATGGAGCAAGAGCCCGGCCGGACGAGGCTTTGGCTCCATGAGTGCACAACGGGGCGGGGTGCGAGGGGCGGGGCCTGGTTCCCGGGGAGCCGTTCCCGGACGGCACGATGGCCCGGTGCGCCTCGCCATCGCCCGGACCGCCGTCGTCGTGTCGGGGGCGGCGATCCTCGTCGTCGAGACCCTCGCCACCCGGCTGGTCGCGCCGTACGTCGGCCTCACCCTGGAGTCGACGACCGCCGTGATCGGGGTGGCGCTCGCCGGGATCGCCGCGGGCGCCGCGCTCGGCGGGCGCTGGGCCGACCGGCACGACCCGGTGGCCGTCGCGGCGCTGATGCTCGTCGTCGGCGGGCTCGGGACGCTCGCGGTGCGGCCGCTGGTACGGCTGCTCGGCCCGGTGCTCGGGGCCGGGCCGTCCGCGGCGGTGCTGCTCGTCGCGGCGTCCACGCTGGTCTCGGTGACCGCGCTGTCCGCGGTCACGCCCGCGGTCACCAGGGCCCGGCTGACCGGGCTCGACCGGTCCGGGGAGGTCATCGGCGGGCTGTCCGCGGCCGGGACGATCGGGTCGCTCGCGGGCACCTTCCTCACCGGGTTCGTGCTGGTCGCGCTGTTCCCGGTGAGCGTGATCCTGCTCCTCACGGCGGCCGCGTGCCTGCTGCTCGGCGTGCTGGTGGCACCGTGGCGGCGCCGTCGGGACGTCGCCCGGGGCGGCACCGCTGCCGTCCTGCTCGCGGTCGCGCTGGTCGCCGTGCCGGGCCGGTGCGACGCCGACACCACCTACTACTGCGCCTCGGTGCAGCCCGATCCCGGCGATCCCGCCGGGCGCTACCTCGTGCTCGACGACCTGCGGCACTCCTACGTCCGGCTCGGCGACCCGGCGCACCTGGAGTTCGCCTACACCAAGCGGTTCGCCGCGGCCGTCGACACGGCGTTCGGGCCCGCGCGGGCGCTGGACGTCGTGCACGTCGGCGGGGGCGCGCTCACCATGCCGCGCTGGCTGGCCGCGACCCGGCCCGGGAGCACGTCGGCCGTGCTGGAGCTGGACCGCGGCGTGGTCGACCTGGGCGTCCGCGAGCTGGAGGCCGGCGGGATCCCGGGAACCACCGTGCGCACCGGTGACGCCAGGGCTGGGCTGGCCGAGCGGCCGGACGACTCGGCGGACGTCGTCATCGGGGACGCGTTCGGCGCCCGCTCGGTGCCGTGGCACCTGTCCACGGTCGAGTTCGTCGACGAGGTCCGGCGGGTCCTGCGGCCGGGCGGGCTCTACCTGCTCAACGTCATCGACCGGGACCCGCTGGAGCTGGTGCGTGCGGCCACCGCCACCGTCGGCACCCGGTTCGGCTCGACCGGGCTGGTGGCCCGCCCGTCGGAGTTCGCACCGGGGGGCGGCGGGAACGTCGTGGTCGTCGCGTCCGACCGGCCGCTCGACCCGGCGGCCCTGGACGGCGCGGTGACGCGCGCCGGGGAGCCCGGCGCCGTCCTGGACCCCGGCCGTACCTCGGCCTTCGCCGCCGGCGCACCCGTGCTGACCGACGACCGGGCCCCGGTCGACCAGCTCATCACCACCGGGCTGGAGGGCTGAGGCCCACCGGACGCCGGGGCCCGCCGCCCGCCGCCGCGGTCACGCTAGGGTCACGGCGGGACGGGCCGCGGGGCCCGCCGGTACGAGGGGGAGAAGCCGTGGCGACCTGGGACGACCTGCACTCCTACGTGGTGGTGCGGTACGAGATCGTGCGGCAGACGGCGTCCGAGCTGCGCTTCCGGCTCCCCACGACCGGTGACCGCACGCAGCTCGTCATCGTCAAGCGGGTCCGGGAGGACGCCGCCCAGCCGGGCGTCGAGATCACCGACGCCGCGGCCGCCGTCGCCGACCCGGACCAGGAGTGGGTGCAGATCGAGTCGCCGGTGGCCCGGGTCGCCGACGTCGACCTGGCCAGGGCCCTGGAGCTCGCCGGGCCCTCGGTCGTCGGCGGGCTCGCGGCGGAGGAGGGCGTCGTCGTCTACCGGCACTCGATCCCGCTCGGCCCGGCCGCGCTGGACGGCTTCGAGTTCCCCTTCCGCCAGGTCGTCCACCTGGCCGACGAGCTGGAGCACGCCCTGACCGGCCGCGACGACAACTAGGGCGTGTCTCCCAGATAGGCGGACCGGGGTGCGCGATGCTTGATCGGTGCCGCGTACCGCTGTCCTGACTGATGCCCAGTGGGCCCGTCTGGCGCCGCTGTTGCCCTCCTCCGAGGGTCGTCGCGGGTGCCCGTTCCGCGATGACCGCCGGGTGCTCGAGGGGATCATCTACCGGTATCGGTGCGGGCTTCCCTGGCGCGACGTCCCAGCCGAGTTCGGGCCGTGGCAGACGTTGTGGAAGCGGCACCGCCGCTACAGCGGCGACGGCACCTGGGACCACATCCTGGCTGCTCTTCTGGTCGAGGCCGACGCCGCCGAGGTGCTCGGGTGGGCGGTCAGCGTGGACTCCACGATCATCCGTGCCCACCAGCACGCCGCGACCCTCAAGCGCGACACAGGGGGCCGGATCGAACTACACGAATCTGCTCGCCGAACCAGCAGATCACGCGCTGGGACGGTCCCGCGGAGGGCTGTCGACGAAGATCCACCAGCTCGTTGACGGGCACGGCCGCCCGCTGGTGGTCCTCCTCGGCCCCGGCCAGGGCGGCGACTCGCCAATGTTTCCGCACCTGATGGCGCGCCTGAGCATCGCCCGACCGGGCCCGGGACGACCCCGGACCCGGCCTGAACGCGTGCGCGCGGACAAGGCCTACTCCTCACGCGCGATCCGCCGGCACCTGCGCGAGCGCCGGATCATCGCTGTCATTCCGGAGCCCTCTGACCAGCAGGGACACCGCAAACGACGGGGCTCACGCGGTGGCCGACCGCCCGCATTCGATCCGGTCGACTACCGAAACCGCAACGTCGTCGAGTGCGGGTTCTGCCACGTCAAGCAGTGGCGCGGGCTGGCCACCCGTTACGACAAGCTCGCCCTGACCTTCCGCGGCGGCGCCGTCCTGAAGGCGATCGTCACCTGGCTCCGCGCATTGGGAGACACGCCCTAGTCGCAGGTCACACCTGACCTGAAGTCCGGTACAGGTCCGAGGCTTCGGTCATGGCTCAGTACACGCTTCCGGACCTGCCCTACGACTACGGCGCGCTCGCCCCGCACATCGCGCCGGAGATCATGGAGCTGCACCACTCCAAGCACCACAACACCTACGTCCAGGGCCTCAACGCCACCCTGGACAAGCTGGCCGAGGCCCGCGAGAAGAACGACTTCGGCGCGATCGTCGGCCTGGAGAAGACCCTCGCGTTCAACCTCGGCGGCCACGTCAACCACACCGCCTTCTGGAAGAACCTCTCCCCGGACGGCGGCGACAAGCCCACCGGTGACCTGGCCGCCGCGATCGACGCCGACTTCGGCTCCTTCGACGCGTTCCAGGCCCACTTCACCGCCGCGGCCACCACCATCCAGGGCTCCGGCTGGGCCATCCTGGGCTACGACCAGCTCGGGCAGAAGCTGCTGATCCACCAGCTCTACGACCAGCAGTCCCAGCTCCCGGCCGGGCAGACCCCGATCGTCCTGCTCGACATGTGGGAGCACGCCTTCTACCTGCAGTACAAGAACGTGAAGCCGGACTACGTCAAGGCCTGGTGGAACGTCGTCGACTGGGCCGACGCGGCCGAGCGCCTCGCGGGGGCGCGGGGGTGATGAGCACCCGTACCGATCTCGCCGGGGCCCTGCGGACGGCGTTCCGCGGGCACCCGGCGGGGGTCGCCGTCGTGACCGCGACCGGGGCGGCGGGACCGGCGGGGATGACGATGTCGTCGGTCGCCTCGGTGTCCACCGACCCGCCCGCGCTGTCGTTCTCGATGGCGCGCACCGCCCGGCTCGCCGATGCGGTGCTGGGGTCGGGCTCGGTCGTCGTCCACCTGCTCGACGACGTCGACGCCGGCCTCGCCGCCGACTTCGCCGCGCCCGGTGCGGAGCGGTTCGGGCCCGGGACCCGGTGGGTGTCGCTGCCGACCGGCGAGCCGTGGCTGCCCGACGTCGGGACGGCCGTGCGTGCCCGGGTGTGCTCGGTCGCCGAGGTCGGGGCGTCGCTGCTGTTCGCCGCGGAGATCGTGGAGGTGCTCGGGCTGCGGCGGCGCGGCGGGCCGCTCGTCCACGTCGGCCGGGAGTACCGGTCGGTCGGCGCCGGCGCCCTGCCTCAGGCGGGGTAGCCGGTCCCGCCGGGCCGGAAGCCGATCGGGGACAGCTCGGTCACCGTCGGGTGTCCCGCGGCGAGCAGCGCGACGTCGGTACCGGGCAGCGCCTCGGAGTGCTCCTCGGACACGACCGCGCGCAGGCCGCCGGGCCGGTCGCCGTCCGGGCCGCGGTGCACCATCCGCACCCGCACCGAGCCGGTCGCGCAGAGCGCGGCCTCGCGCAGCGGCGGGAGCCGGTCGATGCCGACGTCGGGGACGTTGACCGTCCACGGCGTCCCGGCCGGGCGGGAGCGCAACCGTTCGAGCAGCTCCGGCAGCAGTGCCGTGACGGTGTCCCAGTGCGGACGCCGCGGCACCGCCAGGCCGCAGGCCAGTGACAGCGCGATCCCGGACCAGCCGTTCAGCGCCCCGGCGAGCACGGCGCCGACCGTCCCGGAGTGCAGCACCTGGCCGCCGGTGTTCGCGCCGATGTTGATCCCGGAGAGCACCACGTCCGGCCGGCGCTCGAACCAGCCCTGCCCGGCCGCCTGGACGATCCACGCCGGGTCCGCGGCGAGCGCCCAGGCCTCGATCCCGTCCAGCTCGGCGATGTCGTCCCGGGCGCTCAGCGCGACGTGGCCGTCGTCCTCCGGGCCGACGACCGCCCGGACCGACCCGCCCGCCCCGCTGGCGTCCGACGCCGGGGCGGCCACGACGACGTCGTACCCCGCCTCCCGCGCCGCCCTGGCCAGCGGATACAGCCCCGGGGACCCGATTCCGTCGTCGTTGGTGATCAGAGCGAGCGGCACCGGCCCAGCCTAGTTGCACCCCCGCTCCGGGGGTGTCGGTGCGGTCCACCGGGCCGTAGGCGACGATTGGGGCGGGTACGGGATCGATACACCTGAAGGAGTGCGTGTGACGACGTGGGAGTACAGCACCATCACTCCGGACGACCTGGCGATCGACACCCTCGGCCCGGCCCGCATCACGTCCCCGCTCGCCCCGCTGCTCGACGCCCGACGCACCACCGAGCACTACGTCGACTCCGGTGACCGCGTCCTGCTCGACGACACCGCCAACGGGCTCAAGTCCCGCGGTGTCGACGTCGAGGACCTGCCCGGGCTGGAGCCCTGCGGCCCGCGCCGCCAGATCTACTTCGACCCGTCGAAGACCCGGGCCGGCATCGTCACCTGCGGCGGGCTCTGCCCGGGGCTCAACGACGTCATCGCCGGCCTCGTGCGCACCCTGACCTACCACTACGGCGTGCGCCGGGTGGTCGGGTTCCGCAACGGCTACCGCGGGTTCGTCTCCTCCTACGGGCACGACGTCGTCGAGCTGACGCCGGAGTCGGTGCGCGAGATCCCGGTCGACGGCGGCACCTTCCTCGGCACCTCGCGCGGCCCGCAGGACCCCGAGGAGATCGTCGACTGCCTGGAGCAGATGCACCTCAACGTGCTGTTCGTGATCGGCGGCGACGGCACGATGCGCGGCGCCATGGAGATCGCCAGGGTGGTCGCCGAGCGGAGCCTGCGGATCGCCGTCGTCGGGATCCCGAAGACGATCGACAACGACATCCCGTTCATCGACCAGAGCTTCGGCTTCCAGACGGCGTTCTCCCAGGCCAGTGACGCCATCCGGTCGGTGACGGTGGAGGCCAAGTCCACCCCGGGCGGGGTCGGGCTGGTCAAGCTGATGGGCCGGCACTCCGGCTTCATCGCCTGCTACGCCTCGCTCGTCCGGTCCGACGCGGACGCCGTCCTCATCCCCGAGGTGCCGTTCGAGCTCGACGGTGAGACCGGCCTGCTGCACCACCTGCGACGACGGGTGGAGCAGCGCGGGCACGCGGTCGTCGTCGTCGCGGAGGGGGCCGGGCAGGAGCTGCTGCCGCCGGTGGGGCGCACCGACGCGTCGGGCAACGCGAAGCTCGCCGACATCGGCCCGTGGATGCGGGAGCGGATCACCGAGTCCTTCGCCGGGGCCGGGATGGAGACGACGGTGCGCTACGTCGACCCCAGCTACCTGATCCGCAGCGTCCCGGCGAACCCGTACGACAGCGTCTACACCGTGCGGCTGTCCCAGGCCGCGGTGCACGCCGCGATGTCCGGACGGACGGCGATGGTCGTCGGCCGCGTCCGCCGCCGGTTCGTGCACATCCCGATGTCCCTCGCGGTGAGCCGCCGCAACCAGGTCGACCCGTACGGGGACCTGTGGATGGCGGTGCTGGAGTCGACCGGCCAGCCGTGGCGGTTCGGCGAGGACTCCGGCGCCCCGACCCGCGCCCCGCACACCTGACGTACCAGCCGTCCGCGCTGCGGAACCGGCCCGGACCGTCAGTTGAGGTGCGCCCGGTGCCGCCGGGCCTCGGTGCGCACCTCGTCCAGGGTCTCGGCCCCGCTGCGCGACCCGCGTCCCGGACCGTCGGCCCAGGTCTCCAGCAGGCGGGCCGCCTCGTCCCACCGGGCCTGGGCGGCGAGCACCGAGCCCAGCTCGCGGATCAGGTCGGGGCCGCGGTGCCGCAGCCCCAGCCGCATCCGCAGCACCCGTTCCAGCCCGGCGTGGTCCCTGGACCGGGCGTGGACCACCCGCAGGTTGTCCAGGATCCGGGCCAGGATCTGGCGGGTCGAGACGCGCGGCAGCATCCCGGAGTCGAACGGCACCTCCGGGCCGGCGCCGGTGGTGGCCCGGAACAGCCGCTCGCAGCCGGCCGGGTCCAGCCGTCGTCCCCGGTCGAAGACGTCGAGGTAGCGCTGGGTCCCGGGCAGCCGGACCAGGAAGTGCCCCGGCATGCCGACGCCCTCCAGCGGGACCCCGGCCCGCCGCCCGACCTCGATCGTCACCACGGCCAGCGTGATCGGGATGCCGGTCCGGCGCTCCAGCACGTCGGGCAGGAAGGAGTTGCGGGGATCGGCGCGGTCGGTCACGTTGCCGACGAACCCGGCGTCGATGAACAGCCGGTGCAGCAGCGACTCCGGGCCGGTCACGCCGTCGGCGAGGTCGTCGAGCGCCGCCGTCACCCGGGCGGTGCGGTCCTCGCGGCCCATGCCGACGGCGATCGCGCACGCGGCCCGGTCCAGCTCCGGTTCCGGCCCGCTCACCATGCGCAGGAAGCGGGCCACCGGATCGACGCCCGGCGTCACGGCGGGCTCGTCGTCACCCGGACGACGGTGCCGCGCACCCGGCCCGGGTCGTCCTCGGCCGTCCAGACCTGCAGCACGTCGGTCAGCTCGGAGGCCAGCCACAGCCCACGGCCGCGGGTCCCGGCGGCCGGCGGCGCGCTCAGCCCGGGGAACGGCAGGTGCACCGCGGCCGGGTCCGCCATCTCGGCGACGAGCCCGTCGGGGGTGCGCCACATCCGCAGCACCGGGGCCCCCGAGCCGTGCTCGATACCGTTGCTGAGCAGCTCGTTCACCGCGAGGACGAGGTCGTCGGCCCGGCCGGGGCCGCAACCGCTCAGTACCGCCTGCCGGTGCACCACACGGCGCATCGAGCCCAGGTCGCCGAGCCGGATCGGCAGCTCGACCAGCGGGGCGCCGAGGTCCGCGGGCGGCGGCTGCGGGTTCTCCGCGAGCAGGTCCCGCAGCGGGCGCCGACGGTGCCCGCTGGGGACCGGCACCCCGTCGACGAGCAGCTCGTCGTGCAGCGCGCCCGCGTCCGCCCTGGCGGCGGCGCCGTCGGCGAAACAGCACAGCATCTGCACCGGGAGGTCGCGCAGCGCGTGGTCCAGCGCGAGGTCCAGGCGGGTCCAGTAGGCCGGGTCGGTACCGGGGACCGGGCAGGGCTGGCCGACCGTGCAGACGTCCGGCGCGCCGTCGGCGAGCGCCGCGCGCACCGCCCGGCTCCACCGCCCCGCGACGGTGAACGGCGGGGCCGAGTGCATCCGCTCGGGCCGCCGGAACAGCACGCCCGCGTCCCGCCCCAGCAGGCGTTCCAGCGCGACCCGGCACCGCCGTTCGACCACGACGATCGCCCGCGCGCCACGCTCCAGCGCGGCCGCGAGCGGGCCGGCGAGCGACTCGGCCTGGTGGTCCGGGTCCCGGTAGGGCACGGCACGGTGCGCCAGCCCCCGCACGGGGGCGGTCGGACTGCTCATCGGCGGTCCGCTGCGGTCGGGTGCATCGCGTGGTGGCCTTCCGTGGAGGGGTGGCCCGCTCCTGGCCGCGGGCACGTCCTCGCGCACCGACCATAGCCAAGTCGGCCGGTCCGCGCGGCGCGGGGCGGACGACGTCGTCCCGGCCGTTGTTCGTCCGATGCGGTAGAGAGGTTCACCGACGGACGCACACGACGCGGAAGTGGGTGGAGATGCACGTCTTCAACGGAGTGGACGAGCTACGGGCGGCGGCCGGCACCGAGGTCGGCGTCTCGGACTGGGTCGGGATCGGGCAGGACAGCATCGACGGTTTCGCCGACGCGACCGGCGACCACCAGTGGATCCACGTCGACGCCGAGCGTGCCGCCGACGGCCCGTTCGGCACCACGATCGCGCACGGGTTCCTCTCGTTGTCGCTGCTCCCGGTGCTGGTCAAGGCCGTGTACCGGGTCGAGGGCGTGCGGATGGGCGTCAACTACGGCCTGGACCGGGTGCGGTTCCCCAGCCCGGTGCCGGTGGACTCGCGGGTCCGCGGCCGGGTGACGATCGACGAGGTCGGTGACGTCTCCGGCGGTGTCCAGATCGCGTCGACGGTGACGGTCGAGATCGAGGGCGCGGAGAAACCGGCCGTCGTCGCCCGCTGGCTGACCCGGCAGTACGTCTGATGGGGGCCGAGCTGCGGGACGCGGTGATCTGCGAGCCCCTGCGCACGCCGGTGGGTGGTTTCGGCGGTGCGTTGCGCGACGTACCGGCGCACACGCTCGCCTCGACGGTGCTCTCCGCGCTGGTCGAGCGGACCGGTCTGGACCCGACCGTCGTCGACGACGTCGTGCTCGGCCACTGCTACCCCTCGATGGACGCCCCCGCGATCGGCCGGGTCGCCGCCCTCGACGCCGGGCTGCCGGTGACCGTGACCGGCCTGCAGCTCGACCGGCGCTGCGGGTCCGGGCTGCAGGCGGTGCTGTACGCGGCGATGCAGGTGCAGACCGGTGCCGCCGAGGTCGTGCTGGCCGGTGGCGCGGAGTCGATGTCCGGGGCGTCGTTCTACTCGACCGGGATGCGCTGGGGGATCCGCGGCGGCACCCCCGGCGTGCTGCTGAACGACTCGCTGGCCCGGGGCCGGGTCACCGCGGGCGGGGTCAACTTCCCGGTGCCCGGCGGGATGCTGGAGACGGCGGAGAACCTGCGCCGGGAGTACGGGATCGGCCGCACCGAGCAGGACGAGCTCGCCGTGCGTTCGCACCACCGTGCGGCGGCGGCCCGGGACGAGGGGCGGTTCGCCGACGAGATCGTCCCGGTGACGGTGCCCGGACGCCGGTCGGACACGGTCGTCGACACCGACGAGCACATCCGTCCGGACTCCTCGGTGCAGACCCTGGCCGGGCTGCGCCCGGTCCTGCGCCGCGACGACGACGAGGCCACGGTCACCGCCGGGAACGCCTCCGGCCAGAACGACGGCGCCGCCGCGTGCGTCGTGACCAGCCCGGGGACCGCCGCCGAGCTGGGCCTGCGGCCACTGGTCCGGCTGGTCTCCTGGGGCCTGGGCGGGGTGCCGCCGAAGACGATGGGCATCGGCCCGGTCCCGGCCACGGCCACCGCGCTGCAGCGGGCCGGGCTCACGCTCGCCGACATCGACCTGATCGAGCTGAACGAGGCGTTCGCGGCGCAGGTGCTGGCGTGCACCCGGGAGTGGAAGTTCACCGAGGCGGACTTCGGGCGCACGAACGTCAACGGGTCGGGGATCTCGCTGGGGCACCCGGTGGGGGCCACCGGCGGCCGGATCCTCGCCACGCTGAGCCGGGAGATGCACCGCCGGGACGCCCGCTACGGGCTGGAGACGATGTGCATCGGCGGCGGGCAGGGGCTCGCCGCGGTGTTCGAGAAGGTGTGACCCGCGCCTCCCGGGACGGCCGGACCGGCCGTCCCGGGGTGCCGGTCAGTGCCCGGCGGTCTTGGCGCGCTCGTAGGACGCCTTGATCTCGCGCTCGGCGTCGGCCCGGCCGACCCAGGAGGCGCCCTCGACGCTCTTGCCCGGCTCGAGGGTCTTGTAGATCTCGAAGAAGTGCTGGATCTCCGCCCGGTCGAACTCGGCGAGGTGGTGGATGTCGCGCAGGTGTTCCTGGCGCGGGTCGCTGGACGGGACGCACAGCACCTTGTCGTCGCCGCCGGCCTCGTCCTTCATCCGGAACATGCCGATCGCCCTGGACCGGATGACGCAGCCGGGGAAGGTGGGCTCCTGCACCAGGACCAGCGCGTCCAGCGGGTCCCCGTCCTCGCCCAGGGTGTCGTCGATGAACCCGTAGTCGGCGGGGTACTGGGTGGCGGTGAACAGGGTCCGGTCGAGCCGGATGCGACCGGTCTCGTGGTCGACCTCGTACTTGTTCCGGCCGCCCTTGGGGATTTCGATGGTGACGTCGAAGTCCACGGTTCGTTGCTCCTTGAAGAGGGGTGGCCCGCCCGTTCCGGCGGAGTCCGTGCTTCCCCCTAGTGTGGGGGAGCCGGACTCCGCGGCTGCAGGCGGTGACCTCACCGGCGGCAGATGTGGCGACCGTCGCACCGTCGCCCGGACAGGTCGAACGGCACCGGAACCCCGGTGCCGGGCAGCGAGCAGGAGGCTCCAGTGGGACGCAGGCACCGGCGGACCGACCGCAGCACGCGCCGGTTCGCCGTCGTCGCCGTCGCGGTCATGGCACTGGCGTCGCTCTTCGGAGCCGTCGCGCTGGCCGGTCCGGAGACCCGCGGCGAGATGGGCTTCGGCACCGCGGCCGTGCAGTACCCGCCGGTCCCGATGCCCGAGCTGGGGCCGCTCACGCCCACCGCACCCGTCCCGAACTCGGCGGGGATCACCCAGGCACTCGCCGACCAGCTCGACGCCCCGGAGCTCGGCGAGGTGACCGGGGTCGTGCTGGACTCGGCGTCCCCGCGCAGCGTGCCGCCGCTGTGGGAGCGCGAGGGTGACCGCGCGATGCTCCCCGGCTCCACGATGAAGCTCCTCACCGCGGCCGCCGCGCTGCTCACCCTGGACCCGCTGGACCGGCTCGCGACCCGCGTCGTGCCCGGCCCGACCGAGGACTCGGTGGTGCTCGTCGGCGGTGGCGACCCCTCGCTGACCGCGCTGCCGCTGGGGGAGAACGGGCTCTACCCCGAGCCCGCCCGGATCGCCGAGCTCGCCGACGAGGTGAAGAAGGCCCGCCCGGGGCAGATCAACCGGGTCCTCGTCGACACCGCCCTGTGGACCGGTCCGGCCGAGGCGCCCGGCTGGGGCCCGAGCGACGTGGCGGACGGCTACGTCGCCCCGATGACGCCCCTGATGCTCGACGGCGGCCGTACCGACCCCGGTGAGCAGGACGGCCCGCGCTCGACGGACCCCGCGCAGGCCGCCGGCCGGGCACTGGCCGACGCCCTCGGGGCCGGCGACGTCGAGGAGGGCCGGGCCCCGGCGGAGGCACCGGTGCTGGGCAGCGTGTTCTCCCCGCCGATCGCGACCCTCGTCGAGTACATGCTCACCGCCTCGGACAACGTCACCGCCGAGGCCCTCGCCCGGCAGGTCGCGGTCGTCCAGGAGGGCGACCCGTCGTTCGAGGGCGCGTCCCGCGCGGTCACCTCGTCGCTGCTGCAGGCCGGGTACGACGTGCAGGGCCTGCAGATCGCCGACGGCAGCGGGCTGTCGGTGGACAACCGGGTCCCGGCGCGGCTGCTCGGCTCGGTGCTGCAGTCGGCCGCGGCCCAGTCCGACAGCCCGGACGACGTCCAGTTCCTGCGCCCGATCCTGACCGGGCTCCCGGTCGCCGGTGGCGGTGGCACGCTCGCGGAGCGCTTCACCGACGGGTCCGCGGTGGCCGGGCGCGGGGTCGTGCGGGCGAAGACCGGCACGCTGAGCGGGGCGTCCAGCCTGGCCGGGGTGGTGACCGACATCGACGGCCGGCTGCTGGTGTTCGCGCTGCTGTCGAACGGGACGTCCCCGGCCGACGCGCGTCCCGCACTGGACCGGGTCGCGGCGACGCTGAGCCGCTGCGGCTGCCGCGGCTGACCCGCCCGCCGCGGGTAGCGTGAGGCGAATGCAGTCCGACCCGACCGGCACGGCCACGATGCCCCCGCAGACGTCGCACGAGCGGGGCCTCCCGGTGAACTGGTCGCTGGCCGCGTCGACGGCCGCCCGGTTGATGCCGCCCGGTCCCCGGACCTCCCCGGCGGCGGCGCGGGAGCTGGTCGAGCGGCTGCGGACCGACTCCGCCCGGGCCGAGGGGCACGTCCGGGAGGTCACCGGGCTGGGCGCGGGACTGCCGCTGCTCCCGGCCGACGTCCTGGACCGGCCGGCCTGGGCCCGGGCCGCCGTCGACGGGATGGACGCGCTGACCGGCCGCGCGGTGCTGCCCGCCGCTCCCGGGCCGCTGCGCTCGGTGACCGCCGCCGGCGCCGGGGTCCAGCTCGGCGGGCTGCTCGCCTACCTGGGCGCCCGGGTGCTGGGCCAGTACGACCCGTTCGGCGGCCCCGACGGCGCCGGGCGGCTGATGCTGGTCGCCCCGAACGTGCACGCCGTGACCGGGGCGCTGGACGTCGACGGCGCCCAGTTCGGGCTCTGGGTGTGCCTGCACGAGGCGACCCACCGGCTGCAGTTCACCGCCGTGCCGTGGCTGCGCGACCACTTCGCCGACCTGGTCACCGAGCTGCTGTCGCTGCAGGAGCCGGACTCCGCGGCGCTCACCCGGCTGCCCGAGGCGATCCGCTCGCTGCGCGGTGCGGACGGCCGCGGCGGTACCGACGTCCTCGCGCTCGTCGAGCTGCTGCAGGGGCCGGAGCAGCGGGCGCTGCTCGACCGGCTGCTCGCGCTCTCCACCCTGCTGGAGGGGCACGCCGACCACGTGATGGACGCGGTCGGCCCGGACGTGGTCCCCGACGTCGCGGTGATCCGGCGCCGGTTCACCGCGCGCCGTCGCGGCGGGGGCCTGGTCGACCGGCTGCTGCGGGCGCTGCTCGGCGTCGAGGCCAAGATGAAGCAGTACGCCGTCGGGGCCGCGTTCTGCCGCACCGTCGAGTCCGAGGCCGGCACGGCCGGGCTGAACCGGGTGTGGGAGTCGCCGGAGACCCTCCCGACCCGCGACGAGCTGACCGACGCGCAGGCATGGCTGCGTCGGGTGGCCTGACCGGGCGCTCGCGGTCGTGACGACCGGCCCGGCGACCCGGCGGGTGCGGTCGGCCGTGCGCGCCGCGTTCGCCGCGCTGCCCGGCCCGGTGCGCGCGGTGCCGCCGGTCGTCGGCTGTTCCGGCGGAGCCGACTCGACGGCCCTGGTGCTCGCGGTACGGGCGGTGCGGGACGGGCCGGTGCACGCCGTCGTCGTCGACCACGGGTTGCAGGACGGTTCCGCGGAACGCTCCGCGGCGCTCGCCCGGTGGCTCGGCACGACCGGGGTGACCGCGGTCGTCCGGGCGGTCGAGGTCACCGGGTCCGGCGGGACCGAGGCGGCCGCGCGCCGGGCCCGGCGCGCGGCGCTGCTCGACGCCCGTCCCGATCCGTCCTCGCCGGTGCTGCTCGGGCACACCCTCGACGACCAGGCCGAGACCGTCCTGCTCGGGCTCGCCCGCGGGTCCGGGGCGCGCTCGCTGTCCGGGATGCGGGACCGGGCCGGGCCGTGGCTGCGTCCGCTGCTCGGGCTGCGCCGGGCCGACACCGCCGGCGCCTGCGCCGAGGCCGGCGCGGCGGTGTGGGCCGACCCGCACAACGCCGACGCCCGGTTCACCCGGTCCCGGCTGCGGCACGAGGTGCTGCCGCTGCTGGAGGAGGTCCTCGGCGGGGGCGTCGCGGAGGCGCTCGCCCGCACCGCAGCACAACTGCACGACGACGACGACGCCCTCACCGCCCGGGCCGCGGTGGTGCGCTCCGCGGTGGTGCGGGCCGTGGGCGTGGCGGATCCCGGCGGTTCGGGTGGTTCGGGCGGTTCCGCGGAACGCGATCGGGACGCGGGACCGGGTGATGCGGGGCGTTCCGCGGAACGCTCTCCCGGTGGGTCCGTGGTCCGTCCCGCACCGGACCTCCCCGGACGTTCCGCGGCCCCTTCGCACTCACCGGCCGGGCGTTCCGCGGAACGCTCCGACCGACCGTCCGCAGCACGCTCGGACCTCTCCCGGAACCCGGACCCGGCGTGTTCGGCGGAACGCTCGGACTCATCGGGAGAGCGTTCCGCGGAACGCTCGGAGGTCGAGGTGGGCGGGTCCGGGCGTTCCGCTGAACGCACGGAGCGCACGGGACGTCCCGGGAACGCCGGGTTCAGCGGCCCCGTGGGTGATGCGGAGCTGCCCGGGGACACGGGCGTCGCCGGGCCGGAGCGTTCCGCTGAACGCACCGGACACGCGGATCCGGGCGGGCGCGGGCGTTCCGCGGAACGCCCGGGGCCGGTCGGGGACGGCGGACCCGGTGGTCCCGGTCGTCCGTCCTCCCCGCGGACGGACGAGCCGCATCGTGCCGAGACGCACACGGAACGTGACCATCAGGGGCGGCCGACGCCCGCGGTCCCGGGTGATCCCGGTGACAGGACACCGGCGGGGCGCCCCCGTGAGCAGCCCCCGTCCGCGCACGTCACCGGTTCGGGGGAGGTGGTCGCACCCGTGCTCGACGTCGCACCACTGGTCGCCGAACCGCCGGCCGTCCGGCGCCGTGTGCTGCGGGAATGGCTCGCCGGACACGGCGTCCGGGCACTGACCGACGCCCAGCTCCGCGCCGCCGACGACCTCGTCGGACGGTGGTGCGGGCAGGGCGGGCCGACCCTCGGTGGTGGCTTGGAGCTGACCCGCTCGCGTGGCAGGCTCGTGCTGCGCCGCCGCAGGTGGGGGCGTGACCGGGCGTGACGATCACCCGGTGCCGCAGTCGACCGGGTCGCCATCGTGGCCCGCGAGGGGGTCGGGTGTACGACGGGGACATCTCGTCCGTGCTGGTCACCGAGGAACAGGTGCGGGAGAAGACCGCAGAGCTGGCCCGCGAGGTGGCCGGTGACTACGCCGATCTCGTCCGGGGCGGCCGGGACTCCGACCTGCTGCTGATCGGCGTGCTCAAAGGCGCGGTCATGTTCATGACCGACTTCGCCCGTGCGCTCCCGGTGCCGACGCAGCTGGAGTTCATGGCGGTCAGCTCCTACGGGTCGTCCACGTCGTCGTCGGGGGTCGTGCGGATCCTCAAGGACCTCGACCGGGACATCGCCGGCCGGCACGTGCTGATCGTCGAGGACATCATCGACTCCGGTCTCACCCTGAACTGGCTGCTGAACAACCTGCAGACCCGTGGACCGGCGTCGCTGGAGGTCGTCACCCTGCTCCGCAAGCCCGACGCGGTGAAGGTCGACCTGCCCGTGCGGTACGTGGGCTTCGACATCCCCAACGAGTTCGTCGTGGGCTACGGCCTGGACTACGCGGAGCGGTACCGCGACCTGCCCTACATCGGGACCCTGGACCCGGCCGTCTACGCCTGACCGGCCCTGGGAGACGCGGCCGCCGGAACGCAGTTCCCCGCCCCGCGGCCACGGCACCCCGCCCCCGGAACCCGCGTCGCCCCCTCCCGCTGTCGCGAGGGACACGGGAACCGTCGCCGCCGGCCGCGGCCCCCGCCGTTCCGGGCCGGGGCCCGCGACCGCCACCCCCGCATGACATCGAGCCCACCCCGCACGACCAGGGGATCTGTCACATCCGTTCGCACGGGATCTCCGTCGACGCATGGGGCCCGGCTTCGTGCGCGGCCGGAACAGCGGTGCGGGATCAGGGGACCGGTGCGGAGGGACTCGTGTGAGATCACGGGTGTGGTGGCTGCGGTCCCGTGCGGGATCGCGGTATTGGTGCGGTCGGGCGGTCGGGCGGTGCGCCGCGCAGTACGTTTCCCGCATCCGTCGTCCGGGAGTGTTCGCACCGCGTCCGGGCCTGGTGCGGTACCCGTGGGGCCGGTGCGTCCTCGGGCGAGCGGTCCTCGGAATCGCGTTCCGCGGTGCTGCCGTGTCCGGCGTCCCTCCCCGGGGCTCGGCCCGTACGCATCCGAGGCTCGGCCGCGCGGTGCCGGTGCGCTCCGACCCTTCGGAACCGGGCCCGGCATCCACCGCGGTCCACACCGCGCCGCGCGAACCTCCTTCACCGCGACGCTCACGGATCCGGTCCCCGCTCACGCGATCCCGCGAGCGTTCAGGCAAGGGATGAGCGCCGGGCACTGGGCGGGGTGTGGCGAGGCGCGGCGGCGAGGCGCGGTGGGGAGGCCCAGCGGCGAGGTGCGGCAACGGGATGCGGCGGCGAGGTGCGGCGACCAGGCATGGCGACCAGACACGGCGGCAGATGCGCGGCGGCGGGTACGGCGGCGGGGTACGGCGGACGCCGGGTCGGCCCGGCGAGCCGGGCCACCGGCCGGGCGCCGGACCCTCCGATCCACCGGGCGGTGCAGTGGACAGGGGCGCCGGGAGCTCAGCCCGCGGCGAGTGCCGGGCCCGCGGGCGTCGCCAGGGTGCGCGGGTCCACCCCGGGCGGGGTCGCGGTGAAGGCGGGGCCCTGGGCCGGGGTGAGGCCGGGGGGCCCGTCGGTGCGGGCGGCGTACTCCAGCGCCCGGCCCAGGTCGGTGTACTCGGTGCTCGGCCGGTCGTCGGTCGAGGACAGGCTGGACAGGACGCCGACCGCGCGTCCGTCGGCGTCGAGCAGGGGGCTGCCGGACTCCCCGGCGACGCCCGGCTCCATCGTGTAGACGGCGTGTCCCCAGCCCCCGCCGACCTCGCCCGCGACCGCACCGGCGCGCGGCCCGACGGCCCGGACCCCGCCCGGGCCCGGCGGGTTGGCCAGGCCGAACACCGTGGACCCGGCCGGCAGCGGGTCGGTCCGGATCCCGGACGGCCCGCCGAAGAAGGGCACGGCCGCCCCGACGGCGGCCGCCTCCGCCCGCGGGATCTCGACGAGTGCGAGGTCGTTGTAGGCGCAGGTGTCGGGATCGGTCTCGTCGCGCGCCTGCATGGTGTTCCAGGAGCTCCAGGCCAGCGTCCCGGTGACGGTGCGGCCGGTGCCGCGCACGGTGACCGGGGTGTTCAGTGGAACGGCCGCCGAGGTGCAGCCGTCGGTCTCGGTCTCGCCGCCGGTCCCGCCGCAGTGTGCGGCCTGGGCCAGGAACGTGCGGTCGCCCGCGGTGAGGACGAAGCCGGCGGTGCACAGCCCGGCCCCCGCCGTCTCCGTGACGACGCCCGGCCCGAAGGCCGCCGGGCCGGTGGCGACCACCGACGGGGCCGGGGCCGCGGGTGCGGCACCGGGCAGCGCCCGCGCCGTGGCGGCGACGGCCGGTGCCTCCGCCGCCGGTTCCCGGGGGACGGCCGGGGCCGCGAGTGCCGTCAGTGCCGCCGAGCCCGCGAGGCCGACCGCCAGCGCGGACACCGCCCGCCGAGCCCCGATCCCCGCGCGCAACGCCATCCGATCCGCCCCTCCCGACCCGCAGACCCGCACGGGCCGGACCGGGAGCGCGGGCGCCGAGGTGTGCGCTCCGTGCTCGCCTCGTCTCCGGGCGTGCTCCACAGTTGTCCCACATCCGCTCGCCGATGCCACGACCGGGTGTGCGCCGGGACACCCTGACGGGGGAACCAGCCGGGTACGCCGGACGTTCACCCGACGGACGATCGCGCGCGACCGTCCGATCCCGGTCCGCCCGGCGCAGTCCCTGCTTCGTGGGGCTATCCTGGCGGGTCAGGGCCGACCGGCGGGGCGGTGCTCCGTTCGCCGCCGCTGCCGCGAACCACTCTCGGGAAGGTGAAGGCCACCCCAGGCCGACGTTGCATGGACCGCAAGCGCCTGCTCCGCAACCCGCTGATCTGGATTCTCGTCGCGCTCCTGGTCTATCTCGGGTTCAGTTTCATGTTCGACGACACCCGGGGCTACACCGAGAAGCCGACGTCGTTCGCGCTCGCCCAGATCCAGTCGGGGAACGTCAAGGAAGCCCTGATGGAGGACCGGGAGCAGCAGCTGCGGCTGACGCTCAACACCCCGGTCGACGGCGAGACCCAGATCATCTCGCAGTACCCGGCGCAGCTCGCCGGCCCGATCTTCGACGAGATCCGCGGGGTCCGCGGCATCGGCGAGTACGACACGAGCGCCCCGCCGGACTCGTTCCTCTCCTCGCTGCTGATCATGCTGGTGCCGCTGGCACTGGTGCTGATCGTCCTGTTCTGGTTCCTGAACAACTCCCAGGGCGGCGGGAACCGGGTGATGAGCTTCGGCAAGTCCAAGGCCAAGCAGCTCAACAAGGACATGCCGAAGAACACGTTCTCCGACGTGGCGGGCGCCGACGAGGCGGTCGAGGAGCTCTACGAGATCAAGGACTTCCTGCAGAACCCGGCGCGCTACCAGGCGCTGGGCGCGAAGATCCCGAAGGGCGTCCTGCTCTACGGCCCGCCCGGTACCGGTAAGACGCTGCTGGCCCGTGCGGTCGCCGGCGAGGCCGGGGTGCCGTTCTACACGATCTCCGGTTCCGACTTCGTCGAGATGTTCGTCGGTGTCGGCGCCTCCCGGGTGCGGGACCTGTTCGAGCAGGCCAAGCAGAACGCGCCCTGCATCATCTTCGTCGACGAGATCGACGCGGTCGGCCGCCAGCGCGGGGCCGGCCTCGGCGGCGGGCACGACGAGCGCGAGCAGACCCTGAACCAGCTGCTGGTCGAGATGGACGGGTTCGACGCCCGCGGCGGGATCATCCTGATCGCGGCCACGAACCGGCCGGACATCCTGGACCCGGCGCTGCTGCGGCCCGGCCGTTTCGACCGCCAGATCCCGGTCGCCGCACCGGACCTGGCCGGCCGCCGGGCGATCCTGCAGGTGCACTCCAAGGGCAAGCCGTTCGGCGACGACGTGGACTTCGAGAGCCTCGCCAAGCGGACCGTCGGGATGTCCGGCGCCGACCTGGCGAACGTGATCAACGAGGCGGCGCTGCTCACCGCCCGGGAGAACGCCACGCAGATCACCGGCCCGGCGCTGGAGGAGTCCGTCGACCGGGTGGTCGGCGGGCCACGGCGCAAGTCGAAGATCGTCTCCGAGCGCGAGAAGAAGATCACCGCCTACCACGAGGGCGGGCACGCGCTGGCGGCCTGGGCGATGCCGGACCTGGAGCCGGTCTACAAGCTCACCATCCTGCCGCGCGGGCGCACCGGCGGGCACGCGCTCGTCGTGCCGGAGGACGACAAGGGCCTCATGACCCGCGCCGAGATGATCGGCCGGCTGGTGTTCGCGATGGGCGGGCGCTCGGCCGAGGAACTGGTGTTCCACGAGCCGACCACCGGCGCGTCCTCCGACATCGACCAGGCGACCAAGATCGCTAGGGCGATGGTGACCGAGTACGGCATGAGCGCCAAGCTCGGCGCCGTCCGGTACGGCCGCGAGCAGGGCGACCCGTTCCTCGGGCGCTCGATGGGCAGCCAGGCCGACTACTCGCTGGAGATCGCCCACGAGATCGACGAGGAGGTGCGCAAGCTGATCGAGGCGGCGCACACCGAGGCGTGGGAGATCCTCAACACCTACCGCGACGTCCTCGACGACCTGGTCCTGGAGCTCCTGGAGAAGGAGACGCTGACCCGCAAGGACCTGGAACGGATCTTCGGATCGGTGGAGAAGCGCCCGCGGATCACCGCGTTCAACGACTTCGGTGAGCGCACCCCGTCGGAGAAGCCGCCGATCAAGACCCCGCGCGAGCTCGCCCACGAGCGTGGCGAGCCGTGGCCGGCCGACGAGGAGCGGACGCCGGCCCAGGTCGGTTCCGGCTTGGCGAACGGCCACGGTGGCGCACCCGGCCTGCCCGGTGCCTCGCCGTTCCCGCCCGGCGGGTCCGCACCGGCCCGTCCGGACGCCCCGAACGACGGCGGCTACGGCGCCACCCCGGTCGCGCCCGGCAACGGCAACGGTCCCGCTCCGGGCGGCAACGGGAACGGGTCCCACCCCGGCCAGGCGAACGGCAACGGGGTCCCCGACGGGCGTCAGCAGGGTTACGCGGGCGGTCAGCAGCCGCCCCCGCCGGCCGTCGCACCGAACTACGGGGCACCGCCGGACTGGCGCCCGGCCACCACGCCGCACGGCCAGACCTGGCCGCCGGCGAACTGGGGCGGGCCACAGAACCAGGGCCAGAATCCGGGGCAGAACCCGGGCCAGAACCAGGGCCCGCCGCAGAACCGGCCGCCGCAGCAGTACCCGGGGCAGGGCCAGAACAACCCGCAGCAGCCGCCCGGGAACCCGGGCGGCCCCGGGACGGAGGACCGCCGGGGCGACGATCCGGAGGCAGGACGCTGAGCACATCGACGACGGACGGCCGGGTCCCCCCGCCCATCGAGTCGACGGCGGTCGCGGCGGGGGTCACCCAGGCGGTCCCCGCCGAGGTCGATCTCGACCGGGCCGAACGTGCGGTCCGTGAGCTGCTGCTCGCCGTCGGGGAGGACCCGGACCGGGAGGGGCTCAAGGAGACGCCCGCCCGGGTCGCCCGCGCCTACGGCGAGATCTTCGCCGGGCTGTTCGTGGACCCGGACTCCGTGCTGGAGAAGACGTTCGACGAGGGGCACGGCGAGCTGGTCCTGGTCAAGGACATCCCGATGTTCTCGACCTGCGAGCACCACCTGGTGCCGTTCCACGGGGTCGCGCACGTCGGCTACATCCCGGCGGTGGACGGGCAGGTCACCGGCCTGTCGAAGATCGCCCGCGTGGTCGACCTGTACGCGAAGCGCCCGCAGGTGCAGGAGCGGCTGACCGCGCAGGTCGCCGACGCGCTGGTCCGCAAGCTGAACCCGCGCGCGGTGATCGTCGTGCTGGAGGCCGAGCACCTGTGCATGGCGATGCGCGGCATCCGGAAGCCGGGCTCGCGGACCACGACGTCGGCGGTCCGCGGGCTGTTCAAGAGCTCCGCCTCCTCGCGCGCGGAGGCGCTCTCACTGATCAGGGGGTCCTGACCGTGGTCGCGCCGGACGGCGGCCTGCCCGAGCTGGGCCGGGCCGCGGTGATGGGCATCCTCAACGTCACCCCCGACTCGTTCTCCGACGGCGGGCGCTATCTCGACCGGTCGCACGCCATCGCGCACGGGGTCGCGATGCGCGACGCCGGTGCCGATCTCGTCGACGTCGGTGGCGAGTCGACCCGGCCCGGTGCCGAGCGGGTCGACGCCGCGACCGAACGGGACCGGGTCGTGCCGGTCGTGCGGGAGCTGACCGCGGCCGGGGTGCGGGTCAGCGTCGACACCACCCGCTCCGAGGTGGCCCGGGCCGCCGTCGAGGCGGGTGCGGTGCTGGTGAACGACGTGTCCGGCGGCCTCGCCGATGCGCGGATGGCCGCGGTCGTCGCCGAGACCCGGGTCCCCTGGGTGCTCATGCACTGGCGCGGGCACAGCGCGACGATGCAGCAGCTCGCCGGGTACGAGGACGTCATCGGTGAGGTCCGCGCCGAGCTGGTCGCCCGGGTGGACCACGCGGTGCTGGCCGGGGTCGACCCGGACCGGATCCTGCTGGACCCGGGGCTCGGCTTCGCGAAGACCGCCGCCCACAACTGGGCCCTGCTGCGCCGGCTGGACGTGCTGGTGGCGCTGGGGTTCCCGGTTCTCGTCGGCGCGTCGAGAAAGCGGTTCCTGGGCGATCTGCTCGCCGACTCCGACGGCACGCCGCGTCCGCCGGCCGGCCGGGACGTGGCGACCGCCGCGGTCAGCGCGCTCGCGGCGAACGCCGGTGCCTGGGGTATCCGGGTACACGACGTCGACTCGACGATGGACGCCGTCGCGGTCGCGGCGGCCTGCCGGCTCGGTGCCTCGCGGGCCAGGACCTCGCCGGAGGGCGACCGGTGACCGCCGACCGGATCGAGCTGCGCGGGCTGCGGGTCCGGGGCCACCACGGCGTCTTCGACCACGAGAAGCGCGACGGGCAGGAGTTCGTCGTCGATCTCGTCGTGCACGCCGACCTGTCCGCCGCAGCGGCGTCCGACGACCTCGCCGACACCCTGCACTACGGCGAGCTCGCCGAGCTGGCCGCCGGGATCGTGGCCGGCCCGGCGCGCGACCTGATCGAGTCGGTCGCCGGCGCGGTGGCCGACGCGGTGCTGGCCTCGGACAAGCGGATCCGCGAGGTCGAGGTGACCCTGCACAAACCCTCGGCGCCGATCCCGCTGACGTTCGACGACGTCGCCGTCGTCCTGCGCCGGGGGCGGTCGTGACCCGCGCGGTGCTCTCGCTGGGATCGAACCTGGGTGACCGGCTCGGGCACCTGCGCTCCGTCGTCGCCGGCCTGGGGCCTGCCGTCGTGGCCGTCTCCCCGGTGTTCGAGACGGCGCCGTGGGGCGTGACCGACCAGCCGGACTTCCTCAACGCCGTGCTGGTCGCCGAGGACCCGGCGCTGGACGCGTGGGGCTGGCTGCGCCGGGGCCAGGCGCTGGAGGACTCCTCGGGCCGGGTGCGCGAGCAGCGCTGGGGTCCGCGGACGCTGGACGTCGACGTCGTCCAGGTCGTCGACGGGGCCGTCCCGGTGCTCTCCGCGGACCCTGATCTGCTGTTGCCGCACCCGGGCACCCCGGAGCGCAGCACGGTGCTGCTGCCCTGGCTGCTCGCCGAGCCCGGGGCGGTCCTGCACGGGCACGGCCTGGTCCGCGCGCTGCTGGACCGGCTCGGCCCGGACGCGCTCGACGGCGTCGTCCGGCGGGACGACCTGGTCCTGGTGCCGGGGTGAGCGCCCCCGATCCGGCGGGGCGGCGCCCGGGGCCCGACCCGGACCCCCGGCCGACCGTGCCCCCGACCCGCTACCGCGATCTCGCCGGGATCTTCGTGGTCACGGCACTGCTGGGCAACATTCTCGTCCAGCTGACGTATTCGATGTTGCCGGTGCTGCCGAACGCGGCCGGTGCGACGGTGGGGGTGCTCGCGGTCGCCGAGTTCGGCGGCGGGTTCGTGCTGCGCCGGAGGATCGAACGCCGCAACGGGGCGTTGCCGGTGCCGCCGCTGGTGGCCGCCCGTGCGGTGCTGCTGGCGAAGGCGTCGTCGGTGGGCGGGGCGATCGTCGCCGGGCTGTGGGCGGGACTGCTGCTGCACACCGTGCCGCAGGCGGGCCAGGTGGTCGCCGCGTACGCCGACAGCCTCGCGGCCGGGCTCGGCCTCCTCTGCGCGTTCCTGCTCGTCGGGGCGGCGTTGTGGCTGGAGCACTGCTGCCGGGCTCCCGACGACCCCGACGACGGCGTCCACCCCGGCTGAGGGCCCGGACGGGTGTGGTGCGCGCCTCGCCCGGCGCGCACGAGCGGTGGTCGGCCGCGGGATTCTCTACGCTCCCGGGCCATGGTCTCCCCCACGGTGTCCGGCCGGATCCCGCTCGGCCCGGCCCCGTCCGCGAAGCGTCGCGGTGTCCTGCTGCCGGTCGTCGGGCTGGTGGTGCTGGCGCTGCTGACGGTGATGACGATCGGCGTGCTGCAGCGCGCGATCGGCACCGGCGGCGTCGTGATCGGGACCCTGGTCGCGCTGCTGCCCGTCGTGCCGGTGGTCGCGGCGTTCCTGTGGGTGGACCGCTGGGAGCCGGAACCGCCCCGGATGCTGATGGGCGCGTTCCTCTGGGGCGCCGGGTTCGCCGCGCTGGTGTCGCTGCTGATCAACACCAGCGCGTCGGCGGTGCTGGACGCGGCCGCCGGGCGGGGCGCCGGGGACCTGTTCGGGCCGATCGTGGTGGCCCCGATCGTCGAGGAGTTCGCCAAGGGGCTGTTCATCGTCGGGCTGCTGGTCTTCCGGCGGCGCGAGTTCGACGGCATCGTCGACGGGATCGTCTACGCCGGCATCATCGCGGCGGGTTTCGCGTTCAGCGAGAACATCCTGTACCTGGGACGCGCGGTCTCCGATCCGGAGACCGCGGGCGTGCTGTCGACGCTGTTCGTGCGCGGGATCGCCTCGCCGTTCGCGCACCCGCTGTTCACCTGCATGATCGGCATCGCGGCCGGGCTGTCGGTCGCCAGCCGCAGCATCGGCGCCCGGGTGCTGGCGCTGCTCGGCGGCTACCTCGCGGCGGTGGTGCTGCACGCGCTGTGGAACGGGGCGTCGGTGCTGGCGGCCTCGCCCGGGGTGTTCTACGAGATCTACGCGTTCGTCATGGTGCCGCTGTTCGCCGGGATGTTCACGCTGGTCGTGTACGCCCGGCGGCGCGAGGCGCGGATCGTCGCCGCGCAGCTGCCCGGGTTCGCCGCGGCCGGGTGGATCGCGCCGAGCGAGGTGCCGCTGCTCGCCCGGCTGTCCCGGCGCCGGGGCTGGCAGGCGCTGGTCCGCAGGCGGTCCGGGAAGGCGGCGGCGAAGGCGGTCGCCGAGTACCAGGCCGCGGTCACCGAGCTGGCGTTCATGCGCAACCGGATCGCCCGGGGCGCGGTCCAGGACAGCGCGTCGGAGCTGCACGACGAGAAGCTGGCCGCCGTCCTGCGGACCCGGGCGATCGCCGTCGGGGTGCCGGAGGCGCTGGTCGCCGCGTGGGCCCGGCAGCGCCCGTCGGGCTGGCAGCCGCCGCCCCCGGCCGCACCGGACGGCAGCTTCTCCGGCGCGTTCAAGATCCCCGACCTCGGCGCGGAGGCGTCCCCGGGGACGGGCGGTCCGGCGCCGGGCCGTCCCGCCGGTTCCGTTGGTCCTGGTCCTGGTCCTGGTCGCGGGCCCGGGAGCCCGTCGGGTGCGCCGCACGGGCCCGGGGCGGGCCGGGGCTCCGATCCGGGTGCTCGCGGGCCGGACGCCGGATTCCCGCCGGGCGGTCCCGGTCCCGGTCCGTCGGGCTCCGGGGGCGCCATCCCGCCGGGCGGTGCCGGGACGCCCACGCCCACGCCGCTGCGCGGAGCCGGACCCGCCCAGTCGCACTCCGGTCCCGGCCACGCGCAGCCGCAGGGCGGTGCCGGAGCGGGGCGACCGGGCAGCGCCGGTGCGGGGCAGCCGGGCGGCGCCGGTGCGGGGCAACCTGGCGGCGCAGGTGCACCCGGCGGTGCCGCAACCGGGCTGCCGGCGGACGGGCGGCCCGTGCAGCCTGCCGGCGGCGACCGGGCCGGGGGACCGGTGCCGCGCGCCGACCAGGGACGACCGGGTCCGCCCGGCCGCGACGCCGCCGGGCGACCGGTGCCCCCGGATCCGTACGGGCCGACCCGGCCGGTCCGGCGTCCCGCCGAACCGCCCGCCGCGCCCGGCAGCCCGGCCGACCCCACCGGCGCGTCCGGCACCCCCGCCCCCGCGTCGGGCGACCCCGGCCCTGCGTCCGGCGACCCCGGCGCCGATCCGTCCGGCCACGGGCGGCACCACGACGATCCCGCGAACCCGGGCCTCACCCGGCCGATGCGCCGTCCGGACGAGCCGGAGCCCGACCGGTCCCGCCCGGCCGACTGAACCGTCCCGGGAGCGCGTCCCCGGGGCGGGTGAGGCCGGTCATACCGGGCTCGCGGCGGACCGGCGCGCGTCTACCCTCGCGTCCGGCACACCGCCGCCGATGGCGGTGCGCGACCGCGGATTGCCCGACCGGTACCAGCACGGACCGGAGCGGGAGGAAACGGAACTGACTGTGATCGATGCCGGCCGTCCTGCGCGGCTCGCCGTCGGCGTGGTCTCCGCCGGACGTGTCGGTTCGGTACTCGGAGCCGCGCTGGCCAGGGCGGGCCACCACGTCGTCGCCGCCTCGGGGGTCTCGAAGGCCTCCGTCCGGCGGGCGGCGGAGCTGCTGCCCGACACCCCGCTGCTGCCTCCGGACGAGGTCTGCACCCGGGCCGACCTGGTCCTGCTCGCCGTGCCCGACGACGTCCTGCCGGGCCTCGTACGCGGGCTCGCGGCGGCGGGCTGCTTCCGGCCCGGGCAGATCGTCGTGCACACCGCGGGATCGCTGGGGACCGCGGTGCTGGATCCGGCCACCGAGCAGGGTGTCCTGCCGCTGGCCCTGCACCCGGCGATGACGTTCACCGGCCGGCCCGAGGACGTCGAGCGCCTCGCGTCCTGCTGCGTCGGCGTCACCGCGCCCGGCGCGCCCGAGGACGGCGACCCCCGCGACACCGTCGGCTGGAGCGTCGCCGAGGCACTGGTCCTGGAGATGTCGGCCGAGCCGGTGCGTATCGCCGAGTCGGTGCGGCCGCTCTACCACGCGGCGCTCGCACACGGCGCCAACCACCTGATGACGCTGGTCGGGGACTGCGTCGAGCTGCTGGAGTCCGCCGGGATCCGGCCGGCCGACCGGCTCGTCGCCCCGCTGCTGTCCGCGGCGCTGGACAACGCGCTGCGCCACGGTGACCGCGCGCTGACCGGACCGGTCGCCCGGGGCGACGCCGGGACCGTCCGGACCCACCTGGACCGGATCGGCGACGCCGCGCCGGACCTCGCCGTCGCCTACCGCGCGCTGGCCGCGCGCACCGCCCGCCGGGCCGCGGCGGCCGGACTGCTGGCGCCGGCCGACCTGGCCGCCGTGGAGAAGACCCTGGAGGACCAGTGAGCACCACCCGGAACGGCTACGCGCCCGGCCGGCTGACCGTCCACTCCGACCCGGCCAAGCTGGGCCCGGTCACCCGGGCGCTGCGCGGGGCGGGACGGAAGGTCGTGCTGATCCCGACCATGGGCGCCCTGCACGACGGGCACCGGGAGCTGATCCGGCACGCCCGCCGGGTGCCCGGCTCGGTCGTCCCGGTGGTGTCGATCTTCGTCAACCCGCTGCAGTTCGGGGCGGGGGAGGACCTCGACCGCTACCCGCGCCCGCTGGAGGCCGATCTCGACGTCTGCCGCGAGGAGGGCGTCGAGCTGGTGTTCACCCCGCAGCCCGAGACCATGTACCCGCCGGGCTCCGACACCCGGATCGCGGCCGGAGCGCTCGGTGACGACCTGGAGGGCGCCAGCCGCAAGGGCCACTTCGACGGGGTGCTGACGGTCGTCGCGAAGCTGCTGCACATCGTCGCGCCGGACGTCGTGATGTTCGGCGAGAAGGACTACCAGCAGCTCACCCTGGTCCGCCGGATGGTGCGCGACCTCGACTTCGGCGTGCACGTGGTCGGCGTGCCCACGGTCCGCGAGGACGACGGCACCGCCCGCTCCTCGCGCAACGTCTTCCTCGACGCCGACCGGCGTCCGGCGGCCGCCGTGCTGTCCAGGGCGTTGCGCGCCGGTGCCGCGGTGTCGGCCCGCGGCCCGGACGCCGTGCTCGCCGCGGCCCGGGCGGAGCTGGAGACCGAGCCCGGCGTCGTCGTCGACTACCTGGAGCTGCGGGGTGCCGACCTGGGCCCCGCACCCGACCACGGCGACGGCCGCCTGCTGGTCGCCGCCCGGGTCGGCAGCACCCGCCTGATCGACAACATCGCGATCGCGCTGTAGGTCCGCAGAACCTCCGAGGAGTGCCCGTGTACCGCACGATGATGAAGTCCAAGATCCACCGCGCCACCGTCACCCAGGCCGACCTGCACTACGTCGGCTCGGTGACGATCGACGCCGACCTGATGGCGGCCGCCGACCTGCTCGAGGGCGAGCAGGTCACGATCGTCGACATCACCAACGGCGCCCGCCTGGAGACCTACGCGATCACCGGCGAGGCCGGGTCCGGGACCATCGGGATCAACGGCGCCGCCGCGCACCTGGTGCACCCCGGCGACCTCGTCATCCTCATCTCCTACGGCTCCTACGACGAGGCCGAGCTGCGCGGGTACCGGCCGCGGGTGGTGTTCGTCGACGCCGACAACGCGATCGCCGACCTCGGGGCCGACCCGGGCCGGGCCCCGGAGGGCTCGGGGCTGCTGACCTCCGCCGCCCGCTAGTGCTGCTCTGCATCGACGTGGGGAACACCCACGTCTCGCTGGGGCTCTATCCGGAGCCGGCACCGGGCACCGACCCGTCGGCGCTGTCCCCGGAGCCCGAGCGGCGCTGGCGGATGCGCACCGACACCCGGGCCACCGCCGACGAACTGGACCTGACGGTCACCGGGATGCTCGGTGCCCGGTTCGCCGAGGTCGACGCCGTCGCGGCGCTGTCCACGGTGCCGGGGCCGTCGCGGGAGCTGCGGTCGCTGCTGGACCGGTGGTCGGACCGGATGCGGGCGCTGGTCGTCGGGCCGGGGGTGCGGACTGGCGTCCCGCTGCTGGTCGACCATCCGCGCGAGGTCGGTGCCGACCGGATCGTGAACTCCCTCGCCGCGCACCACCTGTTCGGGACCACCTGCGTCTGCGTCGACCTGGGCACCTGCACCAACATCGACGTCGTCTCGGCGAAGGGCGAGTTCCTGGGCGGTGCGTTCGCGCCGGGGATCGACATCGCGATGCAGGCGCTGGCCGAGCGGGCGTCGTCGCTGCGGCCGGTCGATCTCGTGGAGCCGCGCTCGGTGATCGGCCGGACGACGGTCGAGGCCGTCCAGTCCGGGGTGCTCTACGGGGCGGCCGGGCAGGTCGACGGCCTGGTGCGGCGGATCATCGCCGAGCTGGGGCCGTCGGCGGGGCCGGTCACCGTCGTCGTCACCGGCGGGCTGGCGGAGCTGGTGGCGGGGCGGGCGGACACCATCACCGCGCACGTCCCGGACCTGACGCTGCACGGGTTGCGCCTGACCCACCTGCGCCACCACCGGCCGCGCTGACCTCAGCCGCGGACGGCCCGCGCGACGATCGTCCGCATCGGCAGGCCGAACGTCCCGGACGCGGTCTCCGGGCGGTGTGCGAGGTAGTCGCGCATCCGGTCCAGCACGGCCTCGCGCCCGGCCGGGTCGGCGGTCAGCGACTAGGGTGTGTCTCCCAATGCGCGGAGCCAGGTGACGATTGCCTTCAGGACGGCGCCGCCGCGGAAGGTCAGGGCGAGCTTGTCGTAACGGGTGGCCAGCCCGCGCCACTGCTTGACGTGGCAGAACCCGCACTCGACGACGTTGCGGTTTCGGTAGTCGACCGGATCGAATGCGGGCGGTCGGCCACCGCGTGAGCCCCGTCGTTTGCGGTGTCCCTGCTGGTCAGAGGGCTCCGGAATGACAGCGATGATCCGGCGCTCGCGCAGGTGCCGGCGGATCGCGCGTGAGGAGTAGGCCTTGTCCGCGCGCACGCGTTCAGGCCGGGTCCGGGGTCGTCCCGGGCCCGGTCGGGCGATGCTCAGGCGCGCCATCAGGTGCGGAAACATTGGCGAGTCGCCGCCCTGGCCGGGGCCGAGGAGGACCACCAGCGGGCGGCCGTGCCCGTCAACGAGCTGGTGGATCTTCGTCGACAGCCCTCCGCGGGACCGTCCCAGCGCGTGATCTGCTGGTTCGGCGAGCAGATTCGTGTAGTTCGATCCGGCCCCCTGTGTCGCGCTTGAGGGTCGCGGCGTGCTGGTGGGCACGGATGATCGTGGAGTCCACGCTGACCGCCCACCCGAGCACCTCGGCGGCGTCGGCCTCGACCAGAAGAGCAGCCAGGATGTGGTCCCAGGTGCCGTCGCCGCTGTAGCGGCGGTGCCGCTTCCACAACGTCTGCCACGGCCCGAACTCGGCTGGGACGTCGCGCCAGGGAAGCCCGCACCGATACCGGTAGATGATCCCCTCGAGCACCCGGCGGTCATCGCGGAACGGGCGCCCGCGACGACCCTCGGAGGAGGGCAACAGCGGCGCCAGACGGGCCCACTGGGCATCAGTCAGGACAGCGGTACGCGGCACCGATCAAGCATCGCGCACCCCGGTCCGCCTATCTGGGAGACACGCCCTAGGAGTGGGTGCGCTGGTTCGCCAGGTAGTCCTCGGTGGTGGTGGGGCGGGTCCAGCGCAGCACCCGGCCGGTGTGCCCGGTGAACCACGGCGCCCCCGGGAGCCCCGGCCCCTCGCCGCCGCCGGCCGGGTTGTCCACCGGGGCCGGGCTGCCGGTGCGCACCTCGTCGAGCCCGGCGATCCAGCCGATCTCGCCGTCGGCGCCGTTCCACAGCCCCGCGAACGTCCCGCCGGGACGCAGCACCCGGACGATCTCCGCCGCCGAGCGCTCCGGGTCGAACCAGTGCACCGCCTGCCCGGCGACGACCGCGTCGACCGACCCGTCGGGCAGCGGGATCCGTTCCGCGGCGCCCGGTACCGCGTCGAGCCCGGGGAACCGCCCGCGCAGGACGGCGAGCATCTCCGGGTCGGGCTCCACTGCGGTCACCGACAGTCCGCGGGCCAGCAACGACGCCGTGAGCTTCCCGGTCCCGGCCCCGAGGTCGAGCACCCGGCTGCCGGCGCCCCCGGCATCCCCCAGCGCGAACCCGACCGCCGCGTCCGGATACCCCGGCCGGAACCGCTCGTACTCCCGCGCCGCCGCCCCGAAGCTGCGCGCCCGGGGATCGGCGGGCCTCCCCTCCCCGTCCGCACTCATGGAGCTTCGGCCCGGTGCAGCGAGGCCGAAGCTCCATGAGTGGAACGGGGGCGGGGGTGCGAACGCGGATGGCGCATGCGACGAGGGTAGGCGTGTGCGTAGGGGTGCGGGCCGGATTCGGGACCCGCTCGGATTCGGCCGGTACCGGCGCCGATAGCCTGACCGGCCGTGAACACTCCCGGCACACCCACCGATTCCGGAACCGAGGACCTGCCCGAGCAGATGCGGGTGCGCCGGGCCAAGCGCGCGGAGCTGCTGGCCGCCGGCGGCGACCCCTACCCGGTCGAGGTCCACCGCACGCACACCCTCCGTCAGGTCCGCGAGGCGCACCCGGACCTGCCCGCCGACGTCGCCACCGGCGAGCAGGTCGCCGTCGCCGGGCGGGTCATCTTCCTGCGGAACACCGGGAAGCTCTGCTTCGCGACCCTGCGCGAGGGTGACGGCACCGAGCTGCAGGCCATGCTGTCGCTGGACCGGGTCGGTCCCGACGAGCTGGCCCGCTGGAAGGCCGTCGTCGATCTCGGCGACTTCGTGCTCGTCCGCGGCGAGGTGATCACCTCCCGGCGCGGCGAGCTGTCGGTGCAGACGCAGGAGTGGTCCATGGCGTCGAAGTCGGTGCGCCCGCTGCCGACCGCGCACAAGGAACTGTCCGAGGAGAACCGGGTCCGGCAGCGTTATGTCGATCTCATCCTCCGCCCGCAGGCGCGGGAGACCGTGCGTGCCCGGTCCGCGGTGCTCCGCACCCTCCGGGAGTCGTTGACCGAGCGCGAGTTCGTCGAGGTCGAGACGCCGATGCTGCAGCTGCAGCACGGTGGGGCGACCGCCCGGCCGTTCCTCACGCACGCGAACGCGCTCGACTCGGAGCTGTCCCTGCGCATCGCCCCCGAGCTCTATCTGAAGCGTTGCGTGGTGGGCGGTATCGAGCGGGTCTTCGAGCTGAACCGGGTCTTCCGGAACGAGGGGATCGACTCCACGCATTCACCGGAGTTCGCGATGCTGGAGGCGTACCAGGCGTACGCGACCTACGACGACATGGCGATCCTCACCCGCGAACTGATCCAGGGGGCCGCCCGGTCGCTGTTCGGATCCACCACCGTCCGGCACGCCGACGGCACGGAGCACGACCTCGGCGGGGAGTGGCGTTCGGTCACGCTCTACGGATCGGTGTCCGAGGCGGTCGGCCAGGATGTGAGCCCGGACACCGAGGTTCCGGTTCTGCAGGAGATCGCGGCGAAGTTCGACGTCGACGTGACGGATTACCCCACGCACGCACAGATCGTGCTGGAGCTGTTCGAGAAGCTCGTCGAGCACACGCTGGTCGAGCCGACGTTCGTCCGGGACTTCCCGGTCGAGGTGCGGCCGCTGACCCGCGCCCACCGGGACGACCCGCGACTGTCCGAATCCTGGGATCTCATCGTCTTCGGGGTCGAGCTGGCGACCGCCTACTCGGAGCTCGTCGACCCGGTCGAGCAGCGGGAACGCTTGTACGCGCAATCACTCCTGGCGTCGGCCGGCGACCCGGAGGCGATGCAGCTCGACGAGGACTTCCTGCGCGCGATGGAGTACGGGATGCCGCCCACCGGCGGACTCGGGATGGGTGTCGACCGTCTCCTGATGACGCTCACCGGTCTCGGTATCCGCGAGACCATCCTGTTCCCGCTGGTTCGCGGCGAGTCCTAGAACGCGCGATTCCGCTCGTCCCCGGCCGTCGTCGCGGCCGGGGACGAGGCGTATCCAGGCCCGAACGAGTGGCATTCGGCTCGATTCCGGAATGTTCTGACCCCCCTCGGTCGACGCGGCGAACAGTTTTCGGTTAGTCTTCGAAACGAGTCGGTTCCGGCCATCCGAGCGGCCTTGCCATTGCGTCCGGGTATTGCAGTCAATCGTGCGGGTTCCCGCCGGACCGGTTCACCGTAGAACGCGCACGAAGGTTGAAGGAGGCTGCGACGATGGCGCAGATCAAGGAGATCCGGCTCGTCGACGATCTGTCCGGCGACGCCGCTGACGAAACGATCGAGTTCGGCCTGGACGGCCGCAACTACGAGATCGACCTGTCGAACGACAACGCGAAGCAGCTCCGCGACGTGCTCGCCGACTACGTCGCCGCAGCCCGTCGTGCCGCCGGGCCCGCCGCCCGCCGCCGGGGTGGCCCCGCCGCGCCCGCCGCCCGTCGTCCCTCGGTGGACCGCGAGCAGAACCAGGCGATCCGGGAGTGGGCCCGCAAGCGCGGGATGAAGGTCTCCGACCGCGGCCGCATCCCGGCCGAGGTCCTCGAGGCCTACCACCAGGAGAACTAAGGGTGACCTCACCTGGGTGCGACGGGGAGGGGTAGCCTCGTGGAGGCCCCTTCCCCCTCCGCTCCTCGGGAGGTGCCGTCATGGCCCGCCGCGTCACCGAACTCCAGGTGCTCCGCACCGAACGTCTGAGCCCGCACATGGTGCGCGTCGTCGCCGGTGGCGACGACCTGGCCGCGTTCCCGGACACCGAACACACCGACCGCTACGTCAAGCTGCTGTTCGAGCAGCCGGGTGTCGACTACCCCGAGCCGTTCGACATCGACACCGTGCACGCCGAGTACCCGCGTGAGCAGTGGCCGGTCCAGCGGACGTACACGGTCCGCTCGCTCGACCACGCCCTCGGCGAGCTCGTCATCGACTTCGTGCACCACGGCGACACCGGCCTCGCCGGCCCGTGGGCGGCCGCCGCCCGGCCGGGTGACCGCATCCGGATGGTGGGGCCCGGCGGTGCCTACGCGCCCGACCCGGCCGCCGACTGGCACCTGCTCGTCGGGGACGAGGCGGCGCTGCCCGCCGTGTGCGCGGCGCTCGAGCGGATCCCGGCCGGGTGCCCGGTCGTCGCGATCCTGCAGACCGACGGCCCCTCCGACGAGATCAAGCTGCCCGGCGAGGCCGGCCTCGACGTGACGTGGCTGCACCGGTCCGACGCGGCCGGCGACCCGGACTCCACCCAGCTCCTCGACGCCGTCCGCGCGCTGGAGTTCCGCAGCGGCCGGGTGCACGCGTTCGTGCACGGCGAGGCGATCGCCGTCCGGGAGCTGCGCCGGCACCTGTACCGCGAGCGCGGGCTGGCCAAGGACGACCTGTCGATCTCCGGCTACTGGCGGCGCGGCCGCGACGAGGAGGGCTTCCGCGAGTTCAAGCAGGCGGAGCTGGCCCGGGAGCGGGCCGAGGAGCAGCCCGGCTGAGCCGGGCCGGAACACGACCGGTGCCGTTCGCGTTACGCACGCACAGACCGGCGGTCCACCAGCGGTGGAGGCGCCGGACCCCGTACGACCGATACAGTGGTATATAGGCCCGCCCCTGCAGGGGTGGTCCGGCGCAGTGTCACGCGAGGCGCAGTGCCGGGCCCGGTGCGCCCGGGTCCGGACTACGGATGCTGGTCGCGCCGTACGTGAGGCGCAGCAGGCAAGGAGTGCGAATTGTTCGAGAGGTTCACCGACCGAGCACGACGTGTTGTCGTCCTGGCCCAAGAAGAGGCCCGGATGCTCAACCACAACTACATCGGGACCGAGCACATCCTCCTTGGCCTGATCCACGAGGGTGAGGGTGTCGCCGCGAAGGCACTCGAGTCCCTCGGTATCGCGCTGGAGGGCGTGCGTCAGCAGGTCGAGGAGATCATCGGCCAGGGCCAGCAGGCCCCGTCCGGGCACATCCCGTTCACGCCCCGGGCGAAGAAGGTGCTGGAGCTGTCGCTGCGCGAGGCGCTGCAGCTCGGCCACAACTACATCGGCACCGAGCACATCCTGCTCGGGCTGATCCGAGAGGGCGAGGGTGTCGCGGCCCAGGTCCTCGTGAAGCTGGGCGCGGATCTCAACCGCGTCCGCCAGCAGGTGCTGCAGCTGCTGTCCGGCTACCAGGGCAAGGAGCCCCAGGAGAGCGGGACCGGCGGCCGGGGCGAGGGCACGCCGTCGTCGTCGCTCGTGCTGGACCAGTTCGGTCGCAACCTCACCCAGCAGGCCCGTGAGGGCAAGCTGGACCCGGTCATCGGCCGGGAGAAGGAGATCGAGCGCATCATGCAGGTCCTCTCGCGGAGGACCAAGAACAACCCGGTGCTGATCGGTGAGGCGGGCGTCGGCAAGACCGCCGCCGTCGAGGGCCTGGCCCAGGCGATCATCAAGGGCGAGGTCCCGGAGACGCTGAAGGACAAGCAGCTCTACACCCTCGACCTCGGTTCGCTGGTCGCCGGTTCCCGCTACCGCGGTGACTTCGAGGAGCGCCTCAAGAAGGTGCTCAAGGAGATCCGCACCCGCGGCGACATCATCCTGTTCATCGACGAGATCCACACCCTGGTCGGTGCGGGTGCCGCCGAGGGCGCGATCGACGCGGCCTCGATCCTCAAGCCGATGCTGGCCCGCGGTGAGCTGCAGACCATCGGTGCGACCACGCTCGACGAGTACCGCAAGTACGTCGAGAAGGACCCGGCACTGGAGCGCCGCTTCCAGCCGATCCAGGTCTCCGAGCCGTCGGTGCAGCACACCATCGAGATCCTCAAGGGGCTGCGCGACCGGTACGAGGCGCACCACCGCGTCACGATCACCGACGACGCGCTGGCGTCGGCCGCGACCCTGGCCGACCGCTACATCAACGACCGCTTCCTGCCGGACAAGGCGATCGACCTGATCGACGAGGCCGGCGCCCGGATGCGCATCCGCCGGATGACCGCGCCGCCGGACCTGCGGGAGTTCGACGAGAAGATCGCGAACGTCCGCCGGGACAAGGAGTCGGCGATCGACGCGCAGGACTTCGAGCGGGCCGCGCACCTGCGCGACCAGGAGAAGACCCTGCTCGGCGAGAAGGCCGAGCGCGAGAAGCAGTGGAAGTCGGGCGACCTCGACGTCGTCGCCGAGGTCGACGGCGAGCAGATCGCCGAGGTGCTGGGCAACTGGACCGGCATCCCGGTGTTCAAGCTGACCGAGGAGGAGACGACCCGTCTGCTCAAGATGGAGGACGAGCTCCACAAGCGGATCATCGGCCAGGAGGACGCGGTCAAGTCCGTGTCCCAGGCGATCCGCCGTACCCGGGCCGGTCTGAAGGACCCGAAGCGCCCGTCCGGCTCGTTCATCTTCGCCGGCCCGTCCGGTGTCGGTAAGACCGAGCTGTCCAAGGCGCTGGCGAACTTCCTCTTCGGCGAGGACGACGCGCTCATCCAGATCGACATGGGTGAGTTCCACGACCGCTACACCGCCTCGCGGCTGTTCGGTGCCCCTCCCGGGTACGTCGGCTACGAGGAGGGCGGCCAGCTCACCGAGAAGGTGCGGCGCAAGCCGTTCTCGGTGGTGCTGTTCGACGAGATCGAGAAGGCGCACCAGGAGATCTACAACACCCTCCTGCAGGTGCTCGAGGACGGTCGTCTCACCGACGGCCAGGGCCGCACGGTCGACTTCAAGAACACCGTGCTGATCTTCACCTCGAACCTGGGTACCCAGGACATCTCGAAGGCCGTGGGCCTGGGCTTCTCGACCGGCAACGACGAGGCGTCGAACTACGAGCGGATGAAGACCAAGGTCAACGACGAGCTGAAGAAGCACTTCCGCCCGGAGTTCCTGAACCGCATCGACGACATCATCGTCTTCCACCAGCTCAACCAGGAGCAGATCGTCGAGATGGTCGATCTGATGATCGGGCGGGTGGAGAAGCAGCTGGCCAACAAGGACATGGCCATCGAGCTCACCGACCAGGCCAAGAAGCTGCTGGCCCGGCGCGGGTTCGACCCGGTCCTGGGTGCGCGGCCGCTGCGCCGGACGATCCAGCGCGACATCGAGGACCAGCTCTCGGAGAAGATCCTGTTCGGCGAGATCGAGGCCGGTCAGATCGTGATCGTCGACGTCGAGGGCATCGACCACGAGGCCGAGGAGGACTCCAAGGCCTGGGACGACAAGGCGCACTTCACCTTCCGGGGTGAGCGCAAGCCGTCCGAGCCGGTGCCGGACGCCCCGCCCGCCATGGCGAGCGGCGAGGAGTGACCGCAGGGTCACCCCGGTAGCCCGACAGCCCGAACGCCCGGCCGGATCCCCGGCCGGGCGTTCGGTGTGTCCGGGGGCTCCGACCCGGTTCAGGCCGGGAAGTCCGTGCAGGCGACGACGAGGTCCGCGCTCCGCCGGGTCCGCTCGACGAGCCGGGCGTTCGGCTCGTCGGTGCGCTGGACCCACTCGCGGGCCGCGCCGGGCGTCTTGCCGAAGCGGACGTGCCGGGCCACCAGGCGTTCCTGCCGGAGCGCGTCGTCGGTCTCGTGGAACCAGATCTCGTCGAACGCCGGTCGCACCGTCCGCCACGACGGGGTGTCGAGGAGCAGGTAGTTGCCCTCGCTGACGACCAGCCGGCACTCCGGGTGCACCGGGACCGCACCGGCGATCGGCTGCTCGATCTCCCGGTCGAACGCGGGCGCGTAGACCGGGCCGTCCGCGTGCCCGGGCGCGGCCCGCAGCCGCTGCAGGAGCGCGGCGTAGCCGGCCGGGTCGAACGTCTCCGGTGCGCCCTTGCGGTCCCGCAGGCCCAGCCGGTCGAGCTCGACGTCGGCGAGGTGGAACCCGTCCATCGGGACGTGCGCGGCGGCACCGGGGTCGCCGGCCAGCACCGCCCGGACGACGGCGCGGGCGAGCGTCGTCTTCCCGGCCCCGGGTGCCCCGGCGATGCCGAGGACCGCCCGGCCGGGCCGGTGCGCGAGCCACCGGGCGCGCTCGACGAGATCGGCGAACCGCTCGATCCGTACCGCCCGCTCCGGCTGTTCCGGCTGCTCCGTCATGCCTGCCCCGTCCGCCGATCCCCCGGCATCCTCGCAGCCGCTCGTCCCGGGCGGGCCGGGCCGGGCCGATCGTCCCGGCCGGGCGTGCGGTCAGAACCCGGCGCGGGGCCGGTCGGCGGCGGGGAGCACCGCCCGCAGCCGGGCCCGCAGCTCGTCGTCGGCCTCGGCGGAGCGGACCAGGGACCACAGCGCGTCCGGATCGCCGGAGCGCAGCACCGCCGACCGGGTCGCCGCGATGAGGTGCTCCCGCTCCGAGCGCACCGCGGGGGCCTCCGAGACCGGCAGCAGCGGGCCGCGGGCCGCCTCGGCGGCGGCGTCGGGGATCCGGCCCTCGCGCAGGGCCTCGCTCAGGCGCAGGAAGTCGGCGTCGACCCGGGCGGCGAGCCGGTAGGGCTGGGTCCGGACGACGTCCTCGCCCAGGTGACAGCGGAGCCGGTGCAGCTCGGCCCGGACGGTGATCGGGCGCCCCGCGTCGCCGTAGAGCGCCCCGGCCAGCTGCTCGGCGGTCATGCCCTCCGGGTGCAGCGCGAGCAGGGTCAGCAGCTCCGCGTGCCGCAGGCCGAGCCGCACCGGGCGCCCGTCGGAGCGCACGACCGGGGTCCTGGCCCCGAGGAACGGCAGCGTCAGGTCGCGCACCGGCGGCCCGGCCTGCGCCGGGACGTGCAGCAACCAGCCCTCGCCGAGCGGTTCCAGCAGGGCCTCGGCGCCGTCGTCGAGCAGTACCCGGTCGCCCCGGTCGGGCAGCACGATCCGCTCCGCGAAGCGCCCCGCCGGGGTGGCGGCCAGCACCCGGCCGCGCGGTGACAGCAGCGCTCCGCGACCGCCCCCGAGGCGCGCGAGGTGCGGCAGGTTCTCCTCCCGCAACCGCCGGTCGCGCCGCTCGGTCAGCGCGGCGAGCCGGTGCTCGGCCAGCCGGGCCGCCGCGGTGACCAGCGACAACGTCATCGGGTGGAAGGTGTCCTCCGGCCCGGTGACGTCCACGGTGCCGATCTGGCGCCCGGTCTCCGGGTCGTGCACGGGTGCTGCGGCGCAGGTCCACGGGTGGTAGGCGCTGACGAGGTGCTCGGCGGAGTGGATCCGCACCGGACGGTCGTCGGACAGGGCGGTGCCCATGGCGTTGGTGCCGACCGCGTCCTCGCTCCACCGGGTGCCCTCGACGAGCTCGACCCGTTCCGCGCGCCGCAGCACGTCCCTGGCGCCCTCCCGCCACAGGATGTGGCCGCGCTCGTCGGTCACGATCATGAGGTGCCGGGCCTGCTCGGCGGCCGTGGTCAGGGTCTCGCGCAGCACCGGGAGCGCGATCGCCAGCGGATGCCCGGCGCGCAGCTCCGCGACCTCGCCGGGGCCGTAGGCGTGCCGCGGCCGGGAGCGTTCGGGATCGACGGCCGCGGCGAGCGACCGGGCCCAGGACGCGCGCACCTCCGGGCGCACGCCGGCCCCCGCTGTCCCGGTGAGCGCGGCGTCGCGCGCCCGCTCCAGACCGGCACGTTCCTGGGTCATGGCACCCGCCTCCGGGTCAGCACAGCCTGCCCTGGGTCGGATCCGCGTGTTCGGCACTCACCGGAGGGTCAGGTTCCGCATCTGCGTGCAACGCACCTGCAACCCCCACCTTCCTAGTGTCCGGCGTCACGCGCAACGAGTACTCCTACGGGAAGGACCGACGATGGCCATCTACGCCAATCCGGGTCAGCCGGACAGCGTCGTGACGTTCAAGCCCCGCTACGACCACTTCATCGGTGGCGAGTACGTCGCGCCGGCGAAGGGCCAGTACTTCGAGAACCCGACCCCGATCACCGGGCAGAACTTCACCGAGATCGCCAGGGGCACCGCCGACGACGTCGAGAAGGCGCTCGACGCCGCGCACGGCGCCGCCAAGGCCTGGGGGAAGACCTCGGTCGGCGAGCGGGCGAACATCCTGAACAAGATGGCGGACCGGATCGAGGCCAACCTCGAGATGATCGCCATCGCCGAGGCGTGGGAGAACGGCAAGGCGTGCCGGGAGACGCTCGCCGCCGACATCCCGCTGGCCGTCGACCACCTGCGCTACTTCGCCGGGGCGATCCGGGCGCAGGAGGGCTCGCTGTCCCAGATCGACGAGGACACGATCGCCTACCACTTCCACGAGCCGCTCGGCGTCGTCGGGCAGATCATCCCGTGGAACTTCCCGATCCTGATGGCGATCTGGAAGCTCGCCCCGGCGCTGGCCGCGGGCAACGCAGTCGTCCTCAAGCCCGCCGAGCAGACCCCGGCGTCCATCCACGTGCTACTGGAGCTGGTCGCGGACCTGCTGCCGGCCGGCGTCGTGAACGTCGTCAACGGGTTCGGTGTCGAGGCGGGCAAGCCGCTGGCGTCCAACAAGCGCATCTCGAAGATCGCCTTCACCGGCGAGACCACCACCGGTCGGCTGATCATGCAGTACGCGTCGGAGAACCTGATCCCGGTCACCCTGGAGCTGGGCGGCAAGAGCCCGAACGTCTTCTTCGACGACGTCGCCGCGCAGCAGGACGCGTTCTACGACAAGGCCCTCGAGGGCTTCGCGATGTTCGCGCTGAACCAGGGCGAGGTCTGCACCTGCCCGTCCCGGGCGCTGATCCAGGGCGGCATCTACGCCGACTTCCTGGAGCAGGGCGTCAAGCGGGTCGAGCAGATCAAGCAGGGCAACCCGCTCGACACCGACACCACGGTCGGTGCGCAGGCCTCGAACGACCAGTTCGAGAAGATCCTCTCCTACATCGACATCGGCCGGCAGGAGGGCGCCAAGGTCCTCACCGGTGGCGAGAAGGCCGACCTCGGCGGGGACCTGTCCGGCGGGTACTACATCACCCCGACCGTGTTCGAGGGCAACAACCAGATGCGGATCTTCCAGGAGGAGATCTTCGGCCCGGTGGTCTCGGTCGCCCGGTTCAACGACTACGACGACGCCATGAAGATCGCCAACGACACGCTGTACGGCCTCGGCGCCGGGGTGTGGAGCCGCGACGCCGGTACCGCCTACCGGGCGGGCCGTGACATCCAGGCCGGCCGGGTCTGGGTGAACAACTACCACGCCTACCCGGCGCACGCGGCGTTCGGCGGCTACAAGCAGTCCGGCATCGGCCGCGAGAACCACAAGATGATGCTCGACCACTACCAGCAGACGAAGAACATCCTGCAGAGCTACTCGCCGAACGCGCTGGGCTTCTTCTGATGGGCCTGCCGGACGGCGCCACCCCGATCGAGCGGGTGGCGCTGACCCCGGCGGCCGCCGAACTGCTGGTCCGGCTCACCGAGATCCACGGGCCGCTGATGTTCCACCAGTCCGGCGGGTGCTGCGACGGCAGCGCCCCGATGTGCTACCCGGACGGCGACTTCAAGCTCGGCGGCTCCGACGTCCACCTGGGTGACCTCACGGTGGACGGCCTGGAGAAGCCGATCGGGTTCCACATGTCGGAGTCGCAGTACGGCTACTGGAAACACACGCATCTGACCGTCGACGTCGTCGAGGGACGCGGCAGCGGGTTCTCGGTCGAGGCGCCGGAGGGCGTCCGGTTCCTGATCCGCTCGCGGTTGTTCACCGACGACGAGTGGCGGGCGACGCAGGACTGAGCAGGACGGCCGCGGCCCGGGACCCGTTCCCGGGCCGCGGCCGCCCGTACGAGACGGGTGAGGAGCACCGATGACGCACACCCTGCGCGGCCTGATGGGCCTGCCGGCCGAGCCGGCCCCGCTGTCGGAGTCCACGCTGATCATGATCGACCTGCAGAACACCTACACCGAGGGCGTGATGCGGCTGGAGAACGTCGAACCGGCCCTCGACGAGGCCGCCGTCCTGCTCGACCGGGCCCGCTCGGCCGGGACCCGGGTGATCCACATCCGGCACGACGCCGGGGCCGGCAGCCCGTACGACGTGGACGCCCCGATCGGCGCCATCCACTCCTCGGTCGCACCGCGTGCCGGCGAGGCCGTCGTCACCAAGAACTTCCCCAGCGCGTTCGTGCAGACCGGACTCGCCGACCTGCTGCAGGGGCAGCAGAACCTGGTGCTCGCCGGGTTCATGACGCACATGTGCGTCAACTCCACGGCCCGCAGCGCGTTCTCCGGCGGCTACGTCCCCACGGTCGTCGCCGCCGCGACCGCGACCCGGGCGCTGCCCGGGATCGACGGCGACGTGCCCGCGGCCGAGGTGCACGCCGCGGCGCTGGCGGGACTGGCGGACCTGCCGTCGATCGTCGTCCCGGACCAGGCGTCGGTCCCGGACTGAGCCCGGCGTCTCAGGACCCCGGGGCGGCGTCGATCGCGGCGTCGATCGCGGCGAGGCTCGCCGCGGCCGGACCGCCGACGGCGACGCCCCGGCCGTGCCGGACCTCCGGCTCCCGGACGTTGATCCGCACCAGTGCCCCGGTCGCCGCGGCGGCCAGCTCGGAGCGCCGCCGGACGGTGGGCAGCGCCGTCCCGGCCCCGATCTCGACGACGACCACCCGCGAGCGGTGGGTGGCCAGCCAGTCGTCGTGGCGGCGCAGCGCGGGCGCGGCGTGCGAGCCGTCCCAGCCGGTGTCGCCGAACATGAGGATCGCCGGGCGGGCGAGACCGCCGCACCCGGGGCAGCGGGGCAGCGGCCCGGTCGCGCGCATCGTGTCCGGGTCCACCGGCACGTCCGTCCCGTCGGCCGGCCACACGCCGTACCCGCACAGGTCCAGGCACTGCAGGTGGTGGATGGACCCGTGCACCTCGGCGACGTCACCGGCCGGGAACCCGGCGCGCTGGAACTGGCCGTCGACGTTGGAGGTGAACACGCTCGTCGGCACCCGCTGCGCCCACCGGCGGAGCACGGCGAACCCGGGGTGCGGGACGGTCGCCCGGTACAGGTGCAGCCGGTGGCCGTAGAAGCCCCACGCCAGCGCCGGATCGTCGGCGAAGTGCTCCGGGTCGGCCAGCTCGGCGAACCGCAGCCCGAGCCGGGCGTAGGGCGGGTAGGCCGCCCAGAACCCGGTGTCGCCGCGGAAGTCCGGCAGGCCGGAGTCGACGCCCATGCCGGCCCCGGCGGTGACGAGCAGGGCCCCGGCGCCGCCGACGAGCCGGGCCGCCGCGGTGATCCGGTCGCGGTCGACGCCGCTCATCCCACCTGCTCGATGCGCATCTGCCGGGCGTCACCGATCAGCTCGGCCAGCCGGTCCGTGCCGACCCGGTCGAGGTACAGCAGGACCAGCGGGAGCCCGCCGTAGCCGGGATCGCCGAACAGCTCCGGCTCGCCGTGCAGCAACGCCTGCTTCTCGGCCTCGTCGCCGACGTAGAGCACGGCGATGTCGAGCCGCAGCACCCGTGGCCGCCCGGGGACCCGCTCCGGGTAGGACCACACGATCCCCTTGCCCAGTACGCGGAAGTCGAACCCGTCGCTCGGGTTCTCCCGGACGCCGTCGAGGCGCAGGGCGATCCGGCGGACGTCGTCGGAGTCGGCCATACCCGAGAGCCTACGGTCGGGCCCGTGCCGACCGAACCGACGACCGATCCGATCCGGTCCGCCGACGGCGTCCGGCTCGTGACGACCGGCTACGGCGGCTCCGGCCGCCCGGTCGTCCTGCTGCACGGCCTGATGAGCTGCGCCGCGTCCTGGGAGCCGCGGGCGGCGGAGCTGACCCGGCACGGACGGGTGCTGGCCCCCGACGCCCGCGGTCACGGCCGGTCCGGGCGCCCGGCCGATCCCCTCGACCCCGCGGCCTGGTCACCGCGGCGCCTCGCCGACGACGTGCTCGCGCTGCTGGCCGGTACCGGCCCGGCGGCCCTGGTGGGGCACTCGATGGGCGGGATCTCCGCGCTGCTCGCCGCCGCCCGGCGGCCCGACCTGGTGACGGCCGTCGTCGTCGAGGACCCGCCGCTGGGGGTGACGGCGCCCCCGCCCGGCCTGCTCGAGGACATGCGGGCCTGGTTCACCGCGCTGGCCGGGCCGCACCCGACCCGGGCCGAGCTGGAGGCGGTGTTCGGCCACCCGCACCCCGAGGTCGGTACACACCTGGGGCGGTGCACCGTGCGGCGGCCGGACGGCTGGTGGCTGGCCTGCGAGGTCGACGACGCGGTGCGCATCGCGGAGCACTGGACGCGGGAGCCGCTGCTGGAGACGGCGTCCGCGGTCCGGCTGCCGCTGCTCGTCGTCGAGGCGGCGGAGTCGGTGGCGCCGCCCGGCCGGCTGGAGCTGCTCGCCGCCCGGGTCCCCGGTGCCCGGCACGTCCGGCTCCCGGGCACCGGGCACCTGGTGCACGACGCCGCCCCCGCCGAGTGGACCGCCGAGGTGGCCGCGCTCCTGGACCGGTCCGGCTGACTCAGCCGCCGAGCACCCGCGTCTCCCCGGTGCGGGAGTCGTGCAGCTCGACCGCGGTGATCCGGGCCCGGACCGGCGGCACCGGGTGCAGCAGGGCGAACGCCTCCGCCGGTCGTGCGGTGCCCAGTACGACGTGCGGCAGCCAGGAGCCCGGCAGGTGCGCGGCGTGCACCCCGCGGACCCGGCCGGCGAGCGCGTCGTGCACGGCGGTGTGCACGGCGAGGACCTCCGGGTCGGTGACGGCGGCCAGCACCAGCGCGTCGTCGGCACCGGTGACCGCGCCGAGGGTCGCCAGCCACAGCACGGGCAGCGCGACCAGGCGCAGCTCGGCCTCGACCGCCGGCACCGCCGCCCGGCCCGGGGTGCCCATCGCGGCGACCGTGACGTGCGGGGTCCCGGTCGCCGCCGGGAGCCCCGCCTCGGACAGCCGCCCGCGCAGCGCCGTCAGGTCCGCGACGGCGGCGTCGTCGAGCCGGAACCGGAGGGTGGTGGGCACGACCGGCTCAGACGGGCAGCGCGAAGCGGCCGTCGTCGGTCTGCTCGGCGAGCCCGTCCACCAGCAGCGAGTGCAGGCAGCGGTCGCGCTGCCCGGCGTCGGACCAGACGGCGTCCAGCGCGGTCCGTTCGACCGGGCCGGGCGCGCCGCGCAGCACGTCCATGAGCTTGCCGCGGACCTGCCGGTCGGTCCCGGCGAACCCCTGGACGGGCTTGCGGGGACCGTCGTAGGCGGGACGGCCGGCGGCCACCCAGGCGCACCGCGCGGCGACCGGGCAGCCGGTGCACCGCGGCGACCGGGCGGTGCAGACGACCGCGCCCAGCTCCATCAGCCCGGCCGAGACGACCGCGGCCTCGTCCTCGGCGGCGGGCAGCAGCGCCTCGACGTCGGCGAGATCGACCCGGGGCCGCGCCGGACCGGCGTCGCCCTGGCCGTGCACCGCCCTGGCCACCACCCGGCGCACGTTGGTGTCGACGACCGGGGCCCGCCGCCCGTGCGCGAACACCGCGACCGCCCGTGCGGTGTAGGTCCCGATGCCCGGCAGCGCCTCCAGCGCCTCGACGTCGTCCGGGACGGTGTCGCCGTGCTGCTGCGCGATCGCGGCCGCGGCGTCGTGCAGGCGGATCGCCCGGCGCGGGTAGCCGAGCTTGCCCCAGGCCCGCAGCACGTCGGCGCGCGGCGCGGCGGCGAGGGCCGAGGGCGTCGGCCAGCGCCGCATCCAGTCGGTCCAGACCGGCTCGACCCGCGCGACCGGGGTCTGCTGCAGCATGAACTCGCTGACCAGCACGCCCCACGGCGTGGTCTCCCGGCGCCGCCACGGCAGGTCGCGGGCCTGCGCACGGAACCACGGCGAGATCAGGTCGGCCAGCACCCGACCAGTGTCGCGCGATCGCCCGGCCGCCCGGGACGGGACCCCGGACCCCGCGCCACCCACCGCACCGGTCCATACCGTGTCCGCGGGCGCGGCGCCGGTCACGACCGGGTCGAGTACGGGACGCGCGGGCACCCGACGGTGGACGCCGCCCGTCACCGGCGGTCCTCCGGGCACCCGGACGGGAGGTCGGCCCGCCCGCACGTCCGGCGGACGCGCGCACGTGCCGTCGACCGGCGGGCGGGGTGCACGTGCCGGGCTCACCCACTCGTATCCCGCGTGTCGCTGAGCCGGGTACACCTGGTGCCGCTTCGCCGGGCGCGGCGCGGCGACGACGACTTGAGGTAATCGCAGATCTACTCTCGGTGACATGATGGACCCGGTGGGACCCCTGCCGGCGTCGGTGTACTGGCGTCGGCGCGCTGTCGCGGTCGGCGTCGCACTGCTGGCCCTGGTCGCCCTGCTGTGGCTGGCGACGTGGCTGGTCACCCCCGGCGGGTCCGACACCCCCACCGGCACCGCGGCGCTGTCCGTCCCGGACGCCGCCGCGGACCCGTCCACACCGGCCGATCCGTCCGACCCCGACCCGTCCGACCCCGACCCCGACCCCCGAGCGGCGGTCCCCGACTCCGCGGCCCCGGAACCCCCGGCCCCGGGCGCACCGCAGACGCCGCTCCCCACCCCCGCCGGCCCCGGTGCTCCCCCCGGGGCCACGGCGGATGTGTCCCCCGGGCCCGCGACCCCGAACGCGGGCCCGGGGGACTCCGACGAGCGGGTCCGGCCGGACGACACCCCCCGGCCGTCGGTGCTGGTCCCCCCGGCCGAGCCGTCACCGCCGACCGGCCCGGTGCCGTGCACCGACGGCATGATCGCCGTCGCGGCCGAGACCGGCAGCCCCACCTACCCGGCGGGCGCGCGGCCGGAGCTGCGCCTGGTCGTCACGAACACCTCGGGACAGCCGTGCGTGCGCGACCTCGACGGCGCCGAGCAGGAGATCGCCGTCCGCAGCGGGGACGGCGCGACGGCGCTGTGGTCGTCCAACGACTGCACGAACCCGTCGACCGACGACCTGCGCACGCTGGTCCCCGGGCAGCCGGTCGCGTTCGCGGTGACCTGGAGCGGGCTGACCTCGGCCCCGGGCTGCGGCGCGGCCCGGGAGCGGGTGGCACCGGGCGGCTACCGGGTGCTGGCCCGGCTCGGCGGGGTCGTCAGCGAGCCCGCACCGCTGCTCATGGGCTGAGCGACGGGCTCAGCGCATCCGCTGCATGATCTCCTTCAGCGACGACGCCTCGGTGATCCGCATCCCGGTCGATCCGACCTCGGCCCCGGCCGGGACGATCGCGTTGGTGAAGCCGAGCCGGGCGGCCTCGGCCAGCCGCCGGCCGACGCCGTGCACCCGGCGCAGCTCGCCGGCCAGCCCGAGCTCGCCGAGCACGACCAGGTCGGCGGGCAGCGTGACGTCCCGGCGCGCGGAGACGACGGCCAGCGCGATCGCCAGGTCCGCGGCCGGTTCGGTGATCTTCATGCCGCCGACGGTCGCGGTGTAGACCTCGGCGTCGTGCAGCTTCAGCCCGCCGCGGCGCTCGACGACGGCGAGCAGCATCGGCACCCGGGACGCGTCCAGGCCGGTCACCGCCCGCCGGGGGCTGGGGATGTTCGCGCCCGCGACCAGGGCCTGCACCTCGGCGAGCAGCGGCCGGCGCCCGTCCATCACGACGGTGACGGCGGTCCCCGGCTGCACCCCGTCGGCGCCCTGGCCGAACCGGCCGACGAACAGCCCGGACGGGTCCGGCAGCCCGACGATCCCGGAGTCGCGCAGCTCGAAGCAGCCGACCTCGTCGGCCGGGCCGAAGCGGTTCTTGACCCCCCGCACCATCCGCAGCGCGGAGTGCTTGTCGCCCTCGAAGTGCAGCACCACGTCGACGACGTGCTCCAGCACCCGCGGGCCCGCGATGCCGCCGTCCTTGGTGACGTGCCCCACCAGCAGCACGGCCAGGCCGGTCTCCTTGGCGAGCGCGGTGAGCCCGACGGTCACCGCCCTGGTCTGGGTGACCCCGCCCGGACTGCCGTCCACACTGGAGGTGGACATGGTCTGGACCGAGTCGATGACCAGCAACGACGGCCGCAGCTGCTCGACGTGGCCGAGCACCGACTCGAGACTGGACTCGGCGGCGAGGTACAGCTCGTCGTGCACGCCGCCGGTCCGCTCAGCACGCAGCCGCACCTGGCCGGCCGACTCCTCGCCGGAGACGTAGAGCACCCGCGCGGTCTCCGCGGCCCGCGCGGCGACCTCGAGCAGGAGCGTGGACTTCCCGACGCCCGGCTCACCGGCGAGCAGCACCACCGCGCCCGGGACGAGCCCGCCGCCGAGTACCCGGTCGAGCTCGTCGACCCCGGTGCGCCGGGCCCGTGAGGAGTCCAGCTCGACGTCCGCGATGCGGCGGGCCGGGGTGCTCGGGGCACCCGCGACGACCGTCCGCGAGCTGCCCGCCCGCGGCACCTCGACCTGTTCCAGCGATCCCCACGCCTGGCAGCCGGGACACCGGCCGACCCACTGCGCGGTGCGCTGGTCGCACTCGGTGCAGCGGTACCCGCCGGAGCGGGCCGCGCGGGTCCGGGTGGTCAGCTGTCGCCGGCGCCGCCGGCGCCGGTGCCCTCGTTGCCCGGCGCGGACCCGGCGTCGCCCTCGGCGGGGACCGGGTTCGCCTGGTCCACCGGCGGGGTCTCGGCCTCGCCACCGGTCCGGCCGCCGAACCCGGTCTCGGCACCGTTGGTGCCGGCCTCGCCCTCGCCGCCGGCCTCGACGCGCTCCGGCTCGGCCCGGTCGTGGTTCTCACCGGGGATGCCGGTGGGGACGTCGACGGTGATCGCGCCGGCCCGCTCGAAGGTGAACGTCATCGGCACGACCGCGCCGGCGGCGACCGGCTGGGTCAGCCCCTCGAGCACGATCTCGGTGGGCCGGCTGGCGGTGGGCTGCAGCGCGTTGCCGCCGGTCGAGACGAGGGCGACGTCCTTCGGGAGCACGCCGTCGGTGACCCGCACGGACGTGGCGGCGGGGCTGCTGGCCGACACCAGCCGGTCGGCGACGGCGCCGGTGTTGACCAGGGTCGCCCGCACCGGTGCCGCGGAGCCGCGCGCGTAGAGCGCCGCCGGGCTCGCGGGGGTGGCCGGGTAGCCGATCTGGACGTCGCGCAGGTCGACCTGGCCGACCGAGGCGTTGAGGCCGTTGGTCGCGGCGACCTGCTGGGCGGTCTGGGAGACCTGACCCGCGCCGCAGCCACTGAGCAGCAGGCCGGACAGGGTGACGGCTCCGGCGACCCCGGCGAGGGTCCGGAGGGGGCGACGGGTGCGGCGGCTCACGGTCGGCGTGTCCTTCCTGCCGGCCGGGAACGGCTCCCGGCTGCGTGCTGCGGATCGGGTGGTCCGCACTGGATCCGGTGGGCCCGGCGCCCGGTGGTGCCCGGCCGGTGCCCGGCCGGGTCCGCGCACGCCGATCCCGCGCCGCAGCCTAGTCGCGTGCGGTCACCGGGTGTGCGGTCGGGCGCCCGGCCACCGGCGGCCCCGCCGGGCGCCCCCTCGCCCCGGCACCCGGCCGGCGCGGCCACGCACGGTCGACATGCCCGCGGGCAACACGTTTTTCCGGCGTTGTCAACCCCCTGACCTGCGACGTCGGTGCACGCCGGTGACCGGCCCGTCCCGGCGGCGTGATAATCTGGAGCCAGCGAAAGGGGCCAGAGGACACATGGTTTTCAAGGTCGGAGAGACCGTCGTCTACCCGCACCACGGTGCCGCTCTCATCGAGGCGATCGAGACTCGGACGATAAAGGGCGAGGAAGTTCAGTACCTCGTCCTCAAAGTCCAGCAGGGTGACCTGACGGTTCGTATCCCCGCTGACAACGTAGAGGTCGTCGGCGTTCGTGACGTCGTGGGTCAGGAGGGCCTGGATCGGGTCTTCGAGGTGCTGCGTGCGCCGCACACCGAGGAGCCGACGAACTGGTCGCGCCGGTACAAGGCCAACTGGGAGAAGTTGACCTCCGGTGACGTGAACAAGGTGGCCGAGGTCGTGCGCGACCTGTGGCGCCGTGAGAAGGACCGCGGACTGTCCGCGGGCGAGAAGCGCATGCTGGGCAAGGCCCGGCAGATCCTCGTCAGTGAGCTCGCGTTGGCCGAGGGCACCGACGAGGAGCGGGCCGAGGTCCTGCTCGACGAGGTGCTCGCCACCGCGATCGCCTGACCCCGGCCGGTGCACACACGGGGCGTCGGATGAACGCCGTGTCCGTCGTCGCCGTGGTGCCCGCCGCGGGGTCCGGCGTCCGCCTGGGCGCCGGGATGCCCAAGGCGTTCGTCGAGCTGTCGGGTGTCCCGATGCTGGTCCGTGCGGTCGACGGCCTGCTCGCTCCCGGTGTGGTCGATCACGTCGTGGTCGTCGTGCCGGGGGACCAGGTCGCCGCCGCCGGGCCGATGTTCGGGGACCGCCCGGTCACGGTCGTCCCGGGTGGTGCGGACCGCACCGCCTCGGTCGCGGCCGGGCTGGCGGTGCTCGGACCCGGCACCGAGGTCGTGCTGGTGCACGACGCGGCCCGCCCGCTGACGCCACCGGACGTGGTCCGGCGGGTGGTGGCCGCGGTCCGTGCCGGGGCTCCGGCCGTCATCCCCGTGCTGCCCGTTCCGGACACCGTGAAGACGGTGGACGGGGCGGGCGTCGTCGTGTCCACGGTGGACCGGTCTGCACTGCGTGCGGTGCAGACCCCGCAGGGCTTCCGCGCCGGGGACCTGCGCCGTGCCTACGCCGGCACCCCGGACCCGCGGACCGACGACGCCGGGCTGGTCGAGGCGATCGGCGATCCGGTGCGGACCGTCGACGGCGACCCGCTGGCGTTCAAGGTGACCACGGCGTGGGACCTCCGGATCGCGGAGCTGCTGCTCACCGGGGCCGGGGAGAGGATCGGATGAGGGTCGGGATCGGGACCGACGTGCACCCCGTCGAGGTGGGCCGGGACTGCTGGGTGGCCGGGCTGCTGTGGGAGGGGACCGACGGCTGCGCCGGGCACTCCGACGGCGACGTGGCCGCGCACGCGGTGTGCGACGCGCTGCTCTCCGCCGCCGGGCTCGGCGACCTGGGCGCGGTGTTCGGCACCGGGCGACCGGAGTGGTCCGGGGCGTCCGGTGTCGCCCTGCTCACCGAGGTCCGCAGGCTCCTCGGTGAGGCGGGCTGGACGGTCGGCAACGCGGCCGTACAGGTCATCGGCAACGCGCCCCGGATCGGTACCCGCCGGGCCGAGGCCGAGCGGGTGCTGACCGAGGCGGTCGGCGGTCCGGTCGCGGTGTCCGGGACGACCACCGACGGGCTGGGGCTCACCGGGCGCGGCGAGGGCCGCGCCGCCGTCGCCACGGCGTTGCTGCTGCCCGCTCAGGGATAGGCCTCCGCGGTCCGCTGCTGGATCTGCTCCGCCGTCAGGTCCCCGGTCCGGCGGGAGAGCATCCACGCGTGGCCGAACGGGTCGGCCAGCCGGCCGCCGCGTTCGCCGTAGGGGTGGTCGTCGACCTCGAAGACTACCCGTCCGCCGCCCGCGACCATCGCCGCCGCGACGGCGTCGGGATCGTCCACGTAGAGGGCCATGATCACCGCCTCCGGACCGGTGGGGGCCGGGTCGACGGCGTCGGCGTCCTTGACCGCCCAGGTCGCCGCGCCCGCCCGCAGCAGGGCGTGCACCACGTTCCCGGAGCCGTCGGTGTAGCGCTCGACGAGTTCAGCGCCGAACGCCGCGGAGTAGAAGGCGATCGCCGCGTCGGCGTCGGACACGACGAGCCGGGGCAGGAGCTGCTGAACACTCATGGCGGACACCTTGCCGCCCGGGCACCGCCCGTGTAGTGGACGAATCGGAGAGCCGTACCCTGGTGACGTGAGCCTCAGACTTCTCGACAGCGCGACCAGGGAGCAGCGTGCCTTCACGCCGCTGCGGGCCGGAGCCGTGTCGATCTACGTCTGTGGCGCCACCCCGCAGGGCCTGCCGCACATAGGTCACGTCCGGTCCAGCCTGAACTACGACGTGCTGCGCCGCTGGCTCTCCCACGCCGGCTACGACGTCACGCTCGTCCGCAACATCACCGACATCGACGACAAGATCCTGCGCAAGTCCGAGGCGGCGGGCCGGCCGTGGTGGGAGTGGGCCACCACGCACGAGCGGGCCTTCACCGCCGCGTACGACGCGCTGGGCTGCCTGCCGCCGTCGGTCGAGCCGCGCGCCACCGGGCACATCACCCAGATGACCGAGCTGGTCGAGCGCCTGATCGACCGTGGGCACGCCTACCCGGCTGGTGGGGACGTCTACTTCGCCGTCCGCACCCTCGGCGACTACGGCGCGCTCTCCGGGCAGAAGGTGGACGACGTCCACCAGGGCGAGGGCGAGCCGGGCGCCAAGCGGGACCCGCTGGACTTCACGCTCTGGAAGGCCGCGAAGCCCGGCGAGCCGAGCTGGCCCACCCCGTGGGGCGCCGGGCGTCCCGGCTGGCACCTGGAGTGCTCGGCGATGGCCACCGCCTACCTCGGGCCGGAGTTCGACATCCACGGCGGCGGCCTGGACCTGGTCTTCCCGCACCACGAGAACGAGCGTGCCCAGTCGCACGCCGCGGGGGACCCGTTCGCCCGGTTCTGGCTGCACAACGCGTGGGTCACCATGGGCGGCGAGAAGATGTCGAAGTCGCTGGGCAACACGCTCGCGATCGAGGCACTGCTGGAGCGGGTCCGCCCGGCCGAGCTGCGGTACTACCTGGTCGGCCCGCACTACCGGTCGGCGATCGAGTACTCCGACGCTGCGCTGGACGAGGCTGTCGCCGCGTACCGGCGGATCGAGTCGTTCGTGAACCGGGTGCGGGAGCGGTACGGGCTGCCGGAGCCGTCGCCGAAGGTGCCCGCCGAGTTCGCGGCGGCGCTGGACGACGACCTGGGCACCCCGCTGGCCCTCGGTGCCGTGCACAAGCTGGTGCGGGAGGGCAACTCCGCGCTGGACGCCGGCGACGGCGCGACGGCGTCGCGGGCCGCGTCCTGCGTGCGGGCGATGACCGGTGTGCTCGGCCTGGACCCGCTGGCCCACGGCGACGCGGCCGACGGCGCCGGCGACGCGGCCCGGCAGGCGCTCGGCGCCCTCGTCGAGTCGATGCTGGAGCGCAGGCAGGCCGCACGGGCCGACCGTGACTTCGCCACCGCGGACCGGCTCCGCGACGAACTCCTCGCTGCCGGGGTCGCCGTCGAGGACGGCGCCGGTGGCTCCACCTGGACGTTGAAGGACGCGTAGGACTGATGGCAGGAAATTCCAAGCGGCGCGGCGCGATCCGCAAGGACGGCACGAAGAAGGGCATGGTCATCGGATCCGGTGGCCAGCCCCGGCGTGCCCTGCGTGGCAAGGGCCCGACCCCGCCCGGCGAGCTGCGGCCGGGACACCCGAAGCAGAAGGCCGCGGCCCGCCGGGCCGCCCAGACCGACCAGCAGCAGCGCCGCCGTCCGGTCGCCGGGCGGCGGGGCGACGGCGACGGCCCGGAGACCGTGCTGGGGCGCAACCCGGTGGTCGAGTGCCTGCGGGCCGGTGTCCCGTCGACCGCGCTGTACGTGGCGACCGGGGTGTCGGCCGACGAGCGGGTGACCGAGGCCGTCGCGCTGGCCGCCGAGCAGGGCATCTCGATCCTCGAGGTGCCGCGCAACGACCTCGACCGGATCAGCGGGGGCGCGCTGCACCAGGGGCTCGCGCTGCAGGTGCCGCCGTACTCCTACGCGCACCCGGACGACCTGCTCGAGGCCGCGGCCCACACGAACCGCCCGGCCCTGGCCGTCGCGCTCGACGGGGTGACCGACCCGCGCAACCTGGGGGCGGTCGTCCGGTCGGTGGGGGCGTTCGGCGGGCACGGCGTGGTCGTCCCGCAGCGGCGGGCCGCCGGCATGACCGCGGTCGCCTGGCGGACCTCGGCCGGGACCGCCGCGCGCGTCCCGGTGGCCCGGGTGACGAACCTGACCCGCACGCTGCGCGAGTACGCCTCGGCCGGGCTGATGGTCGCCGGGCTGGCCGCCGACGGCGACGTCTCGCTGGACGAGTTCGACCTGGCCACCGGGCCGCTGGTCGTCGTGACCGGGTCCGAGGGCAAGGGCCTGTCCCGGCTGGTCCGTGAGACCTGCGACGTCACGGTGTCGATCCCGCTGGCCGGGGCGGTCGAGTCGCTGAACGCCTCGGTCGCCACCGGCGTGGTGCTGGCCGAGGTGGCCCGCCGGCGGCGCGCCGCGCGCTGACGGCGAGGCGCCGGGAACGGGAGAATCAGTCGTACTTCGCGTGTACGGCTGAGACCGGTTCCCGGCCCGTACCGTCGACGTGAACCATCTCTTCCGCGTGGTGAGCTGGTCGTGCTGTTCGGCTGTCCTCGCGCAGCCGGGACGAACTCGTAGGTTCCCAGGCGCCAGTCGTCCCGGGCGGAGACGTCAGGACCTTCCCACCTCGACCGATGGTCTTTGCCCGGCCGCTTCAGGCGGACCGCCGGTAAGGGGCCGGGCGTACGGCACCGTTGTGCAGTTGTCCCCGGCAGCCGGGCGCACCTCCGACAATGCCCGACCGTATTGCATTCCCATCGCTCGCTCTCTAGAGTTCTACTTTCGCTCGTGCTCTGGAGGAGCCATGATTGGGTCTCGTCCCCCTGTCGCCCTGACTGTCACGTTTGCTCTTGCCATGACTGCAGTAGTGTTCACGCAGAGTCCGGCGCAGCCCGATAATGCATTGAGCCTTTCCCAGTAGGTGCTGGTTGATCATGTGGTTCGGTCGTGCTCGACGTGGAGGAGAACGAGCGCGGCGGCGGTGATCGCGCCGATCCGCCAGGGGCAGAAGCTGACCCGACGCAGCGCCTTGAAGGTGGTCTTGAGCAGGGAGTTCCCGCGTTCGGCCACAGCCCTGACGGCGGAGTGCAGCGTGTTGACGGTGCGCTTGTCCTCCGACAGCCCACTGCCGGTGGGGGTCTTGAACGGGCAGGTCAGGCGGGTGTTCTCACCGTCGTAGCCGAGGTCGGCGAGCACGACGTGGGTGTCGTCGGTCCAGTCCTCGATCGCGTCGAGCAGGCCGGGGTGGCCGCGGGCGCAGGTGGTGTCGTGCTCGCGGCCCGGGCGCACCGGGGATGTCCACAACGGCCACCCGTCAGGCGCGGTGAGGACCTGAACGTTCCCGCCGTGGACGTGGTGCTTGCCCGACCACCACAGATCCACTCCCGGGGTCGGTCCGGGAGTGCGGGAGCGGTCAGTGTGGATCACGGTGCCGTCGAGGTGAACGTGGGTGTGCCCGGCGGTGCGGGCCGCGAGCAGCGCGCCGGGCAGTCCAGGCGCGGCGGCGGCCAGGACGTCGATGCCTTCGTGCAGGTAGCGGTAGGTACTCGACAGGCTCAGCTGGTTGTCGGCGGCGAGCTGGGCGACCCGGGTGGCGTCGAGGAACCAGCGCAGCACCAGCACCGCGTGGCGGTCACAGTCCAGCGCGCGGCGCCCGCGCCGGGTCCCGCGCCGGAGGCGTTCCTCGGCCAACAGTCGCGACAACATGGACGCGGTGGGCTCCCCGATCGGGAGCACGGCGGTGTAGGTGACAGGATCGGGCACGCGGGACCTCGGTGGTGAGTCGATCTTTGAGCGGACCGACCTCTTCTACTGGGGTCCCGCCCCCTCGTTGAGCACCTCCACGTCACGGCGTGTCGCCGCCAGCCGCTCCCCACTACTGGGAAAGGCTCATTGCGTGAAGTAGCTCAAGCGATCGATTTACAGTCGGAGCAGGCGACTCCCTTATCAGGCAGCTCTATCGTCCGTGCCGTGGCGACATCTTCCGGCACGGTCTCGTCTGTGATGGCGTCCGAAGATGATCGCTTGACACTGAGCCTTTTTCAACCTGACCAGCGAGCTTCTGCGTCAGGAGATCGCGAAGGTTGCAGCGCAACTGCTCTGACCACAGCTGCACAGGTCACCGGCTCGCCAGCTCGGCGTCTGCACCCACACAACCAGGCCCCTGAGCTGCCGGAACGGCAGGTTGAAAAAGGCTCACTGGCAGATCGAGAACGCGCTGCACTGGGTCCGCGACGTCACCTTCGCCGAGGACCACTCCACCATCCGAACCGTTGCCGGACCCCAGGTCATGGCCTCGCTCCGGAACCTGGTGATCAGCCTGCACCGCCTCGCCGGAGCCACCAACATCGCCGCCGCAGTACGACATCACAGCCGCGACGCGCTGCGCCCCCTCCGACTACTCAAGATCATCTGACTTTGCCGACCCCCTGGACTGCACTGGGTCCGCGACGTGTCCTTCGACGAGGACCGCTCGGCAGTGCGAACAGCGGCCGGGCCGCAGATCATGGCCGCGCTGCGGAACCCGGCCATCACCGCGCTACGGCTGGCCGGGGTCACCAACGTCGCCGCCGCGCTACGCCAGCACGCCCGCGACGCCCTCCGTACCCTGACCAGTTACAGGATCACGTGACTTTGCCGGGACCCTGGGTGTCCGGCGGGTCCTCGGGAGATTTCTGGTGTGGTCACAGGTTTGTTTCAGGGTCATGTCGCACAGTCAGACTATGAACCGAGTATGGGCTGGGCTCTGGAGACGAGCTGACGGACGGACCTCTACCAGGGATGAAGCTGTGGCTTCTGATCGGTCTGGTCCGAGGGTGCCCGGGGATTGTTCTGTGCATGGCGATGGTGGCGAGCTGGGGGTGACATCTGGAGTCGATACCGGCTGCGAGACGTTTTCAGATCAGCCACCGCGGCGCGAAGTTTCTGCGAGTCCTGCGGGCTCGACACAGAACTTGGGCAGCCCGCCGAACTCGGTGTATCCGCTTTCCCCGACGCCAGTACCGGCCTTCAAGCTGCCCCGCCGTTTCGGCGCCGGGCTGGTCGCAGTGATGGTGGCTGCCGGTCTGATCGGTGGGGGTGCCGGTTTCGGTGGTGCCTATGCCGCCCTCGGTACGACAGGGTCGGCACCGCTGTCGAGCGTCGCCAACTCCGGCGCTTCAGCCCAGGTTGGGAATGGCACAATCGCTGGCGCAGCCGCCGCGATCGCTCCCAGCACCGTCGACATCAGAGTCCGCGCGGCTCAGGGCACGATCGAGGGATCGGGGGTGGTCCTCACCAGTGACGGCGCGGTCCTCACCAACAACCACCTCCTTACCCGCGCCGGCAGCGAGATCAGCGTGTCGACCGCCGACGGCACCCGCTACCGTGCAAAGGTCGTCGGTACCTCCCCGAGCTACGACCTGGCTGTTATCCGTCTTTTAGGAGCGTCGAACCTGAAGGCCGCCACGTTCGGTGAGGCCAGCAGTGTCCAGGTCGGCCAGCAGGTTGTTGCCACCGGCTCGCCGCAGGGTCTGTCCGGTACCGTCACCGCGGGCATCGTGTCGGCCTTGAACCGGACTGTCACCGCAGGTGATGGCGGCGGTACTCGGGTCGTCTATAATGGGCTGCAGACCGATGCCCCAATCAACCGGGGTAACTCGGGCGGCCCGCTGGTGAACCTTGCCGGCCAAGTCATCGGGATCAACTCCGCGATAGCCACAACAGGGCGTAGCCCCGGCTCGATCGGGCTCGGCTTCGCGGTGCCGGTGAACACCGCCAAGCGGGTCGCTCAGGAACTCATGTCTAGCGGGGTCGCGACCAAGCCTCAACTGGGAGTTCAAGGCACAGCGTCGCCCGCCCGCCACGCCGAGAACAGCACCAGCAACAAAGCTGAAACGAGCAGTGAAGCTGGCGGCGCACGAGTCGACACGGTCCAGTCCGGGACCCCGGCTGCGACCGCGGGCGTGAAGACCGGCGACGTTATCACCAAGATCGACAACTATCCGGTCGCCGACTTTGAGGATTTGATCGCGCGGGTCGGGAACTTCACCCCTGGCCAGCAAGTCACACTGACCATCGGTAGCAACGCCCGCCAGGTCCCGGTAAAGCTCGGCAACGTCCAGGACACCGAGACCGCGAATGTGCAGACAGGACCCAGGACCACACCTGAAAACCCCGGTTGGGGCATCCCAGACCACCCGAGAGGGCCCGGCCTGTTCGGTGTCGACCCCTTCCGCACGAGGAGCTACCTGTGAGGAGTCCGACTCCCGTGGCCCTTGAGCCGCGGGGACCCCATATTGCCCGACTACCGCGCCAGTGATTCGGTATGCCCAACGTGTCTAGTGACGACCGGATCGAGACCCTGGATGTGCTGCGTGGGATCGCGATTGTCGGTACCCTTGCCAGCAATATCTGGATCTTTACGATCAACGTCGGCTCTGCAGCCACCCCTCTCCTCCCAGACTGGATCGGCGAGGTTTCCCAGTGGCTGCCAAACGGCAAGTTCCTCGGCCTGCTGACGATCATGTTCGGGATCGGGCTGGAGATCCAGCGCCAGTCCGCTCTCCGGGGCGGACGGACCTGGCCAGGGACCTACCCAGTCCGCGCCGGGCTGCTCTTCCTCGACGGACTCATCAACTACGTCTTTGTGGTCCAATTCGATGTCCTACGGGCCTACGCGGTCACTGGCCTACTCGTCGCGTTCCTGCTCCTGACTAGCGATCGAGTGCAATGGTGGCTGATCAGTGTGTTCTTCGCACTGCACCTGACCGTGCTCGTCCTCACATCCTCGCTCACGGTGCCCCCCAGGGGCGAGGCGCTATCGCTCCCGGAGCTGTCCCGGGCCGCCCGCGTCCCCACCGAAGACGGCGGCTACTGGTCGCTGGTCAACTCAAACATCCGCAATATCGGCAACGCTTTCACAATATACTCTGAGTTCTCCACGATCCTGCTGATGGGGATTCCGCTGTTCCTGCTCGGCGGGAAGCTCTACCGGGCCGGGATCTTCAGGACGGAGGGCGTTCAGCTGCGCCGATGGCTCATCGTCATCGGACTGGTGGTCGCACTGCCGGTGGACTTCGTACTCGGCACTTATGACGGCGGCACCCTTAGTAGCTACTCCCGCTACGGTACCGCCCCGCTGGTCGCTCTCGGTATCCTGGCGGCGGTCGCCCAATTCTATCAGCACCGAGCTCCCGGCCGATTCGCCCACGCACTCGGCCGAGTCGGGACGATGGCACTCAGCTGTTACCTACTCCAGAACGTCCTCGGCGTCGTGCTCGAACGAACCATTTTCCAGAGCAATGTAGTGCGTACTGTGGACCCGGTACTCGGTACCTATGCCGTGTTCGCGGCAATCTCGGGAATTCTACTGGCGTTCGCCGCGCTGTGGCTTCGCTGGCGTCGTCGCGGCCCGATCGAGTACCTCTGGGTGGCCTCGTTCAAATTACTCGTGCGTGAGCGTCGGGCAGATTCGTAACCATCCAGGTCAGCAGGTCACGGGTGCTGTCCAGAGCAGAGGGTTGGCAAAGCCAGGCCTGACTCGGGACAACTGGTCAGTGAACTCTTTCCACTTGGCGTCAGCCAGCGAGGATGAGGGTCTGGATCGCGTTGACCAGCGCGGTGGTCCGCTGCGGGCAGCACCGGATCTTCCGCAGAATCTTCCAGCTCTTGAACATCGCGTTCGCGCGTTCACCGGGGCCGCGTTGCGCTGCGTGGGCGGCGTTGACCTCCCGCTGACTCGGTGAGAGCCGTCGGCGCTCGCCGGTGTCGCGATCGGCGGGTCGGCGTCGCTGTGGGAGGTGGAACATCGCACCGGCACCGCGGTATCCGCTGTCGGCGACCACCTGCACCCCGGCGACGGTGAGGGCGTCGATGATCCCGTGTTCGCGGGCGGCACCCATGTCATGCCGCGCACCGGGCAACGCCGGCGACGCCCAGACCAGACGACCGGCCGGGTTGCTGATGACCTGCACGTTCATGCCGTGGCACTTCCACTTCCCCGAGTAGTACGGGCGGTCGCGCCCCGAGGCCATGGCGACCCGGTCGATCCGCAGCAAGGTGCCGTCGAGGATCACGAACGCCTTCCGCCGCGCGACCGCGATCGCCTCGGTCAGGTTCGGTGCCGCGGCGGCGAGGACGTCGATCGCTTCGCGGATGTAGCGGAACGCCGTGGTGGTGCCGACCCCGAAACCAGCGGCGAGGTCGGGGTAGGTCTCGCCCTTGCGCAGGTGCGCCAGGGCGAGCAGGGCGTGACGACCGATCGGGAGGCGCCGCCAGCGAGTACCGCGCTGGTTGCGGCTGCGCTGAAGGGCGTTGGTCAAGGTGATCAGCGCGCGAGTGGACACCGACAGCGCGGACGGGTAGGAAAGCACCGGAGCTCCTGGTGGACAACGAGTTGATCTAGACAATCACTCGTCTACCAGGAGCTCTTCTAGTTTCCGGGCCGCCACGCCGCGACCCCGCCGACCTCGTGACTGTCAGGTTGGAAAGGGTTCAGTGAGCCTTTGCCAACCTGGTGTTGGGGCTGGTCAGAGCCTGTGCGGCGTGGCGTGCCCTCGAATGGGTGAAGCTCCTGGTAGACGGGCGATTGCTGAGATCGAAACCGTCCAACCAGGAGCTTCAAGGTGCTGTCCTACCCGTCCGGGATGACCGTGTCCAGCCGTGCCCTGCACGTACTCTCTGACGCGCTGCGCGCGCACCGCAACCAGCGGGCGACCCGGTGGCGGAAGCTGACGTGCGGCCGCCAGGCCCTGCTCGTGGTCGCCCACCTGCGCAAGGGCGAGACCTACACCGACCTCGCCTGCGGTTTCCGGGTCGGGACCTCGACGGTCTACCGCTACCTGCGCGAGGCGATCGAGCTGCTCGCGGCGATGGCCCCGACCCTGGAGCAGGCGATCGACGTCGCCATCGGGAAAGCGTTCGTCATCCTCGACGGCACCCTGCTGCGCATCGACCGCGTCGGGATGGCCTCGGGCTATGACCGCGGGTTCTACTCCGGCAAGCACAAGTGCCACGGACTCAACGTCCAGGTCATCGCCGACCCCGCCGGCCGGCTGGTGTGGATCTCCCCGCCGCTTCCCGGAGCCCGCCACGACATAGGCGCCGCCCGCGAGCACGGCATCATCGACGCCCTGACCGAGCACCGGATCCGGGCGGCTGCCGACACCGCATATCAGGGCGCCGGCCCGACGGTCGCGGTCCCGCACCGGCGGCGACGCAAGGACCCCGACACCGGCCGGTTCCGCCCGCTGTCGCACAACCAGCGCGAGGTCAACGCCGCTCACTCACGCCGCCGCGGACCCGGTGAGCGGGTCAACGCCGAGCTGAAGAACTGGAAGATCCTGCGCAAGATCCGCTCCAGCCCGAACCGGGCCGGACAGCTCATCGCCGCAGTTCAGACCCTCATGATCGTCAACACCTGACCAGGTTGGCAAAGGCTCACTGAGACTGCCAGGAGCCCCAGACCCGTCCAGTCGACTCTCCGGCGACCAGGTGGATGCCGAGCCGAGGTGGTCGACATCGGAGGGTGGTTCTCGGACTGCTGTCACCGGGCAGGAAGGAGGATCTTTCCAGGCTGTCGTGCACGTGCCGAACGTCGATGCGCCGCGTAGCTATCGATTTGATGTTCTCAATCCAGACGTACATCTGCAGAAGCTGGCCGACGGTTCTGTAGCTGTCATCGACAGCGAGGGTTTCGTGGAAGGAAGCTTCGCCCCGCCATGGGCGACCGACGCGGCCGGGAGAGCGGTCCCCACAAGCTTCACGGTGTCCGGGCAGGCGCTGGTCCAGACAATCCATAGCAACTCCACCACGCAGTTCCCGGTGGTAGCCGACCCATTTTGGATTCCAGCGCTCGCGCTGATGGCGCGCCTCAGTGGCCATGTTGCCGGCCGCCTCGCCCAGCGGGGAATCAGTCAGCAGCTGATGCAGCAAGTTGTCCAGAACGGGAAGCGTAGTCGTGGCAACCAGCCCAATACCTCGGTCTTCTCTCAAGGCAAGGGTAAGAATCAGATTCGGGTCGTCGTGAACGACCGGGACGGGACCATCATCACAGCTACGAAGGGGTGAGAATGCTGATCAGATACGAGGCCGACGTGGATGTCGCCTATATATCCCTCGCGGGTCACATAGGGCCGGGCGGGTGCGACGCACCCGGTATCACGGGGCTCGTTCCGCCGGGCCATGATCAGATCGGTGAGATCAACCTCGATTTCGACCGGTCCGGCCGTCTACTCGGAGTCGAAGTTGTAGGGGCGAAGCGCCTGCTCCCCGCAGAAGCCCTCGCCTCAGCCGAGATCGTCGGCGATCAACGGGGCGGACGCGAGGAAGCCTGAATACGCCCCGAGTGCGACGTTCGACGAGGCCGGACGGCACGTACTGGGATGTATGCGGCACGGCGGCACCTCGACGGGCGTCCCGGTAGCCGGAACAGCGTCCGGACCGCCCGGCTGGGCGCCGGCTGAGGCCGACGAACTCAGGCCCGGGCCGGCGCGCGGCCGCGGAGCCGGGCGACCACCCGGCACAGGACGTAGGCGGCGAACCCGATCGTCGCCACGAACGCCGAGACCGGCAGCCCGGGGGCCAGCGAGAGGATCGTGCCGCCGACCAGCGACACCTCGGCGATCACGACCGCGATGACGGTGGCCAGCACCGGGTTCGCGGTGACCCGGTTCGCCGCGGCACCCGGGACGATCATCACCGCCAGCACCAGGATCGCGCCGACGATCGGCACCGCCAGCGCGGTGACCAGCCCGATCAGCACCGCGAACACCAGCGACAGCGCGCGCACCGGGACGCCGCGGGCCAGCGCGACGTCCGGGTCGGTGCTGGCGAACAGCAGCGGCCGGTAGACCACGAGCAGGGCGGCGAGCACGAGCACCGCCACCACGGCGAGCACGCCCAGGTTGGTCCCGTCGACCGAGACGATCGAGCCGGTGAGCAGGCCGAACCGGTTCGCGGACCGGCCGTCGTAGAGCGACAGGAACAGCACGCCCAGGCCGAGCCCGAAGGCCATCACGACCCCGATCACCGAGTCCCGCTCGCGCCGGCGCAGGCCGAGGATCCCGAAGATCAGCGCCGCGATCACGGCGCCGGCCACCGAGCCGAGCCCCACCTCCAGCCCGACGAGCAGCGCCGCGGCGCCGCCGGTGAACGCGAGCTCGGCGGTGCCGTGCACGGCGAACGCCATGCCCCGGCTGACGACCAGCGGGGTGAGCAGCCCGGCGACCAGTCCAAGGACGGCGCAGGCGATCAACGCGTTCTGCACGAACGCCTCGTCGAGCAGGGCGAGGGTGTCCTCGACGGAGAAGAAGCCGTCCATCAGGCGGCGGCCTCCTCGGCCCCGACGACGACCAGCCGGTCGCGCACCCGCAGGACGTCCACCTCGGTGCGGTAGAGCCGGGAGAGCACGTCGGAGGTCATGACCTCGTCGGTCCGGCCGACCGAGAACCGGCCGTCGACCAGGTAGAGGACCCGGTCGACCAGCGGCAGCACCGGGTTGATCTCGTGCGTCACGAACAGGACCGCGGTGCCGGCGGAGCGCCGGCGCCCGTCGATCAGCCGGGTGACGGTGCGCTGGTGGGACAGGTCCAGGGACAGCAGCGGTTCGTCGCACAGCAGCACCGCCGGATCCCCGACCAGCGCCTGGGCGACCCGCAGCCGTTGCTGCTCGCCGCCGGAGAGCCGGCCGACCGGGGCGTCGGCGTACCCGGACCCGCCGACCTCGGCGAGCGCACGCTGCACCTTCTCCCGGCGCTCGCGGCGACCGCGCAGGACCGGCCCGAACCGGTGCCCGTCCAGCCCGAGGGCGACGAGGTCGCGCCCGCGCAGCGGCAGGTCCGGGTCGAGCGGCTGCTGCTGGGGCACGTACCCGATCTCCGGGCTGCCCCGGCGGGGCTCCGCCCCGGCGACGGTGACGCTGCCCTGCGACAGCGGCAGCAGGCCGAGCAGGACGCGCATCAGCGTCGTCTTGCCGGAGCCGTTCGGGCCGAGGACCGCGACGAACTCACCGGGCGCGACGTCCAGGTCGAGCCCGGACCACAGCGTGCGGTCGCCGAAACGCAGGCCCGCCCCGCGCAGCGAGAGCGCGGGGCGGGCTGACGGGTCGTTCATGGGGGCAGTCTCCTCCCACCCGCCGGGTCAGCGACCGAGGGCACCGGCCAGCTGGTCCAGGTTGGCGTTCATCCACTGCAGGTAGTCCTCGGTGCCGTCGGGCAGCGTCTCGGACATCTCGATGACCGGCACCCCGGCCTGCTCGGCGGCGGCCCGGACCTGGTCGGTGCTCGCCGACTGGGTCTGGCTGTTGACGATCAGCGCGTCGACCGGCGGCTGGGTGCGGAACAGGTCGAGCATCGTCGCGACGACGGCGGCCGGCGGGTCGGTGCCCTCCTCGACGGCGCCGGAGAACTCCGGCGGCGTCGCGTCCTGCACACCGGCGGCCTGCAGCAGGTAGTCCGGCACCGGCTCGGTGACCGCGACCCTGGCCCCGGGGTGGGCCTTACCGACCTCGGTGGCCTTCGACGTCAGCTGGGCGGCACCGCCGCTGACGGTCTGGGCGTTGCTGCGGAAGTACTCCGCGGCGGACGGGTCGATCTCGGCGAGCCGGTCGGCGATCTGCTGCGCGACCTTGGCGACGGTCGCGGGGCTGTACCAGACGTGCTCGTTGAACGCGCCGTGGTCGTGCCCCTCGTGGCCCGCCTCCTGGCCGGCTCCCTCGTCGGCGTGCGCGGCGTGCTCCTCGGGGCTCTCGCCCTCGTGGGCGTGCTCCTCGCCGGGGGCGTGCTCGTGGGCGTGCTCGCCGCCCTCCGCGGCCTCCGCGGAGCCCTCCAGCCCGGAGGCGGCGACGGCGTCGACGACCGGGACCGCGGTGCCCGAGGCGTCGACGAGACCGGTCATGAACGCGTCGTACCCGCCGCCGTTGGTGACGACGAGCTGGGCGCCGCCGACGGTGGCCGCGTCCCGGGGGGTGGCCTCGTAGCCGTGCGGGTCCTGGTTGGCCGAGTTGATGATCGACTCGACCTGGGCGTAGTTCCCGCCGACCGCCTCGGCCACCGCGCCCCAGGCGTCGGTGGAGGTGACGATCCGGACCTGCGGGGTGTCCGGGCTGGTGGGGGCGTCGATCTGGCCGGAACCACAGGCGGTCAGGCCCAGCCCCAGTGCGGCCAGGCCGGCCACCAGTGCGGTCGGCCGGAGCGGGGATCGGGACACGCGGGCACTCCTATCAACGTATCGGCATAACTTTATCGAAAATCGTTCTCAATTCACTCTACAGTCGTACGCGCGTGCCCGGCACGGTCGCGGGATGTGACGTGTCCACCGCCGGCCAGGGCGGTCTTTCACCCCGGTGACCACTTGGCTACGGTTCGGAGGATGACCGGTCCCCTGCACCAGCGTCGTCCGGCGACGCTGGCGTCGCTGGCGGCGGAGCTCGGCGTGTCCCGGACGACCGTGTCGAACGCGTACAACCGGCCCGACCAGCTCTCCGCGCCGCTGCGCGAGCGGGTCCTGGAGGCCGCCCGCCGGCTGGGGTACCCGGGCCCGGACCCGGTCGCCCGCTCGCTGCGCACCCGGCGCGCCGGAGCCGTCGGGCTGCTGCTCACCGAGGCGCTGAGCTACGCCTTCCGCGACCCGGGGGCCACCGGTTTCCTGGAGGGTCTCGCGCTGGCGTGCGAGAAGGCGGGGACCGGCCTGCTGCTGATCCCGGTGAGCCCCGAGAACTCCGACGTCGACGCCGTCTACCAGGCAGGGGTGGACGGCTTCGTCGTCTACTCGGTCAGCGAGGACGACCCGCACTTCAAGGCCGTGCTGCAGCGGCCGGTGCCGACCGTGGTGTGCGACCAGCCGGCCGACGTCGAGGGCGTCGACCGGGTCTGTGTGGACGACCGCGCCGGCACCCTCGCGCTGGGCAGGCACCTGGTGGAGCTGGGGCACCGCCGGGTCGGCGTGCTGTGCATGCGCCTGGGCACCCGGCACGACGGGCCGGCCGATCCCGCCCGGCAGGAGGCCAGCTCCTACAGCGTGCAGCGCGAGCGGCTCGCCGGACTGCGCGAGGCGTTCGCCGAGGCCGGTGTCGACTGGGCCGACGTCCCCGTCATCGAACGGTACGAGCACACCCTGGAGGCCGGTGCGGACGGCGCGCGGGCGCTGCTCGACGCCCACCCCCGGACCACCGCGGTGGTGTGCACCTCCGACATCCTCGCGCTCGGCGCGCTGGACGCGGCCCGCGGGCGGGGACTGCGGGTGCCCGAAGACCTCTCGGTGGCCGGGTTCGACGGCGTCCCGGACGCCGCGCGGGCCGGGCTCACCACGGTCCGCCAGCCGTTCCGGGCCAAGGGTCTGGAGGCCGGGAGGCTGCTGCTGGAGCGGGGTGAGCGGAACTCCCCGGAGCGGGTCGTGCTGCCCACCGAGCTGGTCGTGGGGCACACCACCCGGGCACTGCGGCAGTCCGGGGAGTTCTTCTCCGGATGGTGACGGTGCGGTGGAGCTGACCGGGCTGCACCGGTACCCGGTCAAGTCGTGCCGGGGGGACGACCTGCAGCACGCGGTCGTGGAACGGGCCGGGCTCGCGGGGGACCGGCGGTGGATGGTCGTCTCCGCCGGCGACGGGCGGATGCTCACCGGTCGCACCCACCCGCGGCTGGTGCTGGCCGTGCCGCGCCCGGTCGACGGCGGCCTGGAGATCGACGGGCCGGGCCTGCCCACGCTGCGGGTCGCCGAGCCCGACCCCGCGGTGGTCGGGCCGGTGCCGGTGCGGGTGCACCGGTGGGACACCGCCGGCGTGCCGGCCGGAGCCGGGGCCGACGCCTGGTTCGGCGAGCTGCTCGGGGCCCCGGCCCGGCTGGTGCACCTCGACGACCCGGACCGCAGGCCGTCGGACCCGGAGTTCTCCCGGCCCGGTGACCGGGTCTCCTTCGCCGACGGCTACCCGCTGCTGCTCACCGCCACCGATAGCCTCGAAGCGCTGGACGCGCTGGTGGCGACCGGCCCGAACGCCGGCGAGGGCCCGCTGTCGATGAGCCGGTTCCGCCCGAACGTCGTCGTCTCCGGGGCCCCGGCGTGGGCCGAGGACGGCTGGCGGCGGATCCGGATCGGCGACGCCGAGTTCCGGGCGGTCAAGGGCTGCGCCCGCTGCGTGTTCACCACCGTCGACCCGGTGTCCGCGGTGAAGGGGCGCGAGCCGATGGTGACGCTCGCCCGGCACCGGCGGTTCGACAAGGGTGTCTGGTTCGGGATGAACCTCATCCCGGACAACCCCGGTGCCGAGATCCGGACCGGCGACCCGGTCGAGGTGCTGGAGGCGGCGGACCCGGCCCCGGGCCCGCCGCGCTGACCGGGTCTCAGTCCCCTGCGCCGTCGGGGTGCCCGGCGCCCGCGGGGTCCCTGGCGTCGGCGAGCCGGGTGAGGAACGCGGCGAGATCGGCCGGCTCGCCGACCCGGAAGCCGGCCGCGGTGTCGCCGTCGCCCACCTTGATGCCGACGTCGCCGTCGTGCAGGGTGCCGAAGACGGTCTCGTCGGTGACGTCGTCACCGGCGAAGAGCACGAGATCGGCCCCGAGCGCCTCCCGGAGCGCCGCGACGGCGGAACCCTTGGTCGTGGTCAGCACGGCGATGTCCAGCACGTCCTTGCCGGCGATCGCCTCGGTGTCCGCAGCGCCCCCGGCGCCGTCGCGCACCCACTCGGCGCGGACCCGGTCCAGCAGCGCGGTCCCGGCGGCCGGGTCCATCCCGCGCACGTGCACGGCGGCACCGGCCGGTTTCGTCTCCAGCCGGGCACCGGGCGCCGCGTCGACCAGCTCGCGCAGGCCGTCGAGCAACGCCGAGCGACGACGCTGCTGGGCCTCGGTCAGCAGCCCGGTCCGGCCGAGCAGCGCGGCGAGATCGTCGTCGAACTCGGCGCCGTGGCTGCCGACGAGGCCGACCGGCGGCCCGAAGCCGGAGACGGCGGCGAGGTCGTCCCGGCCGCGGCCGGACACCATGACGACCCGGGTCCGGTCCGCCCCGGCGAGCCGGCGCACCGCGTCGGCCGCCGCGGGCAGCGGCCGGGCCGCCGACGGGTCGTCCACCAGCGGCGCGAGCACGCCGTCGTAGTCGAGGGCGACGAGCAGCGAGCCCGCCGGGCCGAGCCGGTCCAGCTGGGCGTGCAGGTCCCCGGTGCTCACTGCGCGACCTTCACGCCCAGTGCCTCCAGGAACGAGCGGGCCCAGCGGTCGACGTCGTGGTCGAGGACCTGGCGGCGCAGCGTCCGCATCCGCTTGGCGCCCTCCTCGGGGTTCATCGTCAGCGCCGCGTAGAGCGCCTCCTTCACCCCGTCGGTGTCGTGCGGGTTCACCAGCAACGCGCTGGTCAGCTCGATCGCGGCGCCGGTGAACTCGGACAGGACGAGCACGCCGCCCTCGTCGTGCCGGCTCGCCACGTACTCCTTCGCGACCAGGTTCATCCCGTCCCGCAGCGGGGTCACGAGCATGACGTCGGCGGCGAGGAAGAACGCCGACAGCTCCTCGCGGGGCAGCGAGCGGTGCATGTAGTGCACCGCGGGGTGACCGACCCGGGAGTACTCGCCGTTGATCCGGCCGACCGACAGCTCGATCTCGTCGCGCATCTGCCGGTAGTGCTCGACCCGCTCCCGTGACGGCGTGGCCAGCTGGATCATGACGACGTCGTCCACGGTGACCCGCTCCTCCTGGAGCAGCTCGTGCAGCGCCCGCAGCCGGACGTCGATGCCCTTGGTGTAGTCCAGCCGGTCCACGCCGAGCACGATCCGCGCCGGGTTGCCCAGTTCCGCGCGGATCCCGGCGGCCCGCTCGACGACCTCCGGTTCCCGGGACAGCTCGTCGAGCCGCTGCGAGTCGATCGAGATCGGGAACGCGCCCAGGCGCACCCGGCGGTCACCGACCCGGACCACCTCGGGATCGCGGTCCGGCACCGCACCGGCCAGCTCCTGGGCGAGCCAGTGGAAGTTGCGCACGCCGCCGTCGGTGTGGAACCCGACCAGGTCCGCGCCGAGCAGGCCCTCCATGATCCTGGTCCGCCACGGGAGCTGGCGGAACAGCTCGACCGGCGGGAACGGGATGTGCAGGAAGAAGCCGATCCGCAGGTCCGGCCGCAGCTCCCGGAGCCGCCCCGGCACCAGCTGGAGCTGGTAGTCCTGCACCCAGACCGTCGCGCCGTGCGCGGCGACCTTCGCGACCTCCTCGGCGAAGCGCTGGTTGACGTCGGTGTAGGCGCGCCACCAGTGCCGGTGGAACTGCGGCTGGGCGACGACGTCGTGGTAGAGCGGCCACAGCGTCCCGTTGGAGAAGCCCTCGTAGTAGTCCTCGACCTCCTTGGCCGACAGCCGGACCGGGTGCAGGGACAGCCCGTCCTCGACCAGGGGGTCGACGTCGACGTCGGGCACGCCGGGCCAGCCGACCCAGGCGCCCTCCCGGGCCCGCAGCGTCGGTTCCAGCGCCGTGACCAGGCCGCCGGGGCTGCGCTTCCAGCCGCTGCTGCCGTCGGGACGCTCCTCGTAGTCCACCGGCAGCCGGTTGGCCACCACCACGAGATCCGCCCCGGTCACCGGTTCGCCGCTGGTCACATGCCCTCCTCGACACCCGGGCCAGGGCTCGTCCCGGGCCCGCGCCCGACCCTACTTCGGATCGGCGGCCGGGGCCGTGTCGTCGGGCAGCTCGGTGGGCTGGGTGACGGACGGGGTGCTGGGCGCTGCCGGCACGAGGGTCGCGCCGGGCGGGACGCTCTCGCTGGACGGCAGCTCCTCCGGCCGCCGCTGCGGCCGGGTGACGAACTGGCCGAGCGCCACCCCCGCGGCCAGCGCGAGCCCGGTGGCGAGCGCGACCGTGATCGTCACCAGCCCCTCGGACACGCCCTGGACGACGGCGAGCTGGTAGAAGCCCCGGTAGGCGGCCAGGCCGGGCAGCAGCGGGGTGACACCGGCGAGCGTGACGACCATCGGCGGGGTGTCCGTGCCCCGGCGCAGCAGGCCGGCCGCGAGACCGACGACGAGCGCCGCGGCCCCGGTCGCCGGCACCGGCCCGACCGCGAACACCTGGGTCAGCAGGCCGTAGACGGTCCAGCTCGCCCCGCCGACCACGCCCGCGATCGGCAGCGACTTCAGCGGCGCGTACCCGGCGAGCGCGTAGAACGCCGCGGCCAGTGCACCGGAGAGGACCGACAGCCCGAACTGGCCGACACTGGACGGGAGGTCCCCGGAAACCTCCAGCCGCACGTCGAACTGGAACCCCAGCTGCAGGCCGAGGACGACGCCGGTAAGCAACCCGGCGGACAGCAGCGAGATCTCCACGATCCGGGCCGCCGCGGTGAGGTAGTAGCCGGTCAGCGCGTCCTGCACGGTGCTGACCACGCTCAGCCCGGACAGCAGCACGGTGATCCCCGCGGCCACGATGAACGACGGCCGGGTCCCGGCCGGGAACAGGCCCACCGAGATCAGCAGGATCGTTGACCCCGTCGCCAGGAAGCCGCCGAGCACCTGCTGGAAGAACGCGGCGATGCCCCACCGCGACAGCAGCCGCCCGACCCGGTCGATGATCGCCGTGGTGACGAACGCGGCGACCGCGGTGATCGGGCCGCCACCGAGCAGCAGGGCGATCGAGGCGGCCAGGCCGGCCCAGCCCGCCGTCGCGATCCAGCGGGGGTACGGGTGCGGGGTGCGCACGACCTCCGACACCCGGGCCGACGCCGCCCGGACGTCGAGCTTCCCGGCCTCCAGCTCGCGCACCACCTGCTCGGTCTCGGCGAGCCGGGAGAGGTCCAGGGTGCGGTAGCGCACCAGGCGCATCGTGGTGACCGGGTGCGCCGCGTTGCCGCGGTGGCAGCACATCGTGATCGAGGTGAACGTGATGTCGACGTCGACGGCGGGCAACCCGGCCGCGTTCGCCAGCCGCAGCATGGTCGCGGTGACCTCGTCCACCGACTCGCCCGAGGACAGCTCGATCTCGCCGATCCGCATGCACAGGTCGAGCACCTGCTGGACCTGCGCGTCGTCGGGGACCTGCGGGCCGAGCATCAGCATCGGCACCGTCGACGGCCCCGGGGTGAGCAGCCGTTTGGCGTCGCGGCGCAGCGCACCGCGCAACCGGCGTGCGAACCGGTCGGCCGTCGGCCTGTCCTCGGCCACGGTCCCCGTCACCTCCGTGAAGCAGCCCTGTCAGTACCGTGCGTGCCCCACCAGGCTAGGGGCGCCCCGGGACGGGGCGCCGGGGGCTCGGTGGAGCTCACACCGTTCGACGGACGGGCGGGCCGGGGGGTTGCGCCGGAGGGACGGCGTTAGGCTGGGATCACCTGCCGGTGTAGCTCAGTGGTAGAGCAACTGTCTTGTAAACAGTAGGTCGTCGGTTCGATCCCGACCACCGGCTCCACTCCTGCGTCGATCGGCTCAGTCCCGGCGCCGCCGGTCCGCCCGCACCGGGAAGTGGCCGGTGTTCCCGGACCGTTCCCGGGCCGCGGCCAGCACCCGTCCGCGCACCGCGAACCAGCCGATGACGAGCAGGATCGCCAGCACCGGGATGGAGGCGACGGTGAACGTGCCGACCGGGTAGTCGAACGCCATGAGGACGACCACCGCGGCCAGGAACACCAGCACCACGTAGCCGCTCCACGGCGAGAACGGGAGCTGGAACGAGGGGCGTTCCAGGAAGCCCTCCCGGGTCCAGCGCACGAACCGGACGTGGCAGAGCACGATCGTCGCCCAGCTGGCGAGGATGCCGATCGAGGCGATGTTCAGGACGATCTCGAACGCCTGCTCGGGCACGATGCCGTTCAGCACCACGCCGAGCAGGGTGATCACCGCGGTGAGCGCGATGCCGCCGTAGGGCACGCCCTGCCGGTTCATCCGGCCGGTGAACTCGGGTGCGGACCCGTTCATCGACATCGACCGCAGGATGCGGCCGGTGGAGTACAGCCCGGCGTTGAGGCTCGACAGGGCCGCGGTGAGCACGACCAGGTTCATCAGGGTGCCCGCGCCGGGGATGCCGATCGAGGCGAAGAACGTCACGAACGGGCTCTCACCCGACTTGTAGGCGGTGTAGGGCAGCAGCAGCGACAGCAGCACCAGGGACCCGACGTAGAACACCGCGATCCGCAGGATCACCGAGTTCACCGCGCGGGGCATCACCTTGGCCGGCTCGGCGGTCTCCCCGGCCGCGGTGCCGACGAGCTCGGTCGCCGCGTAGGCGAACACGACTCCCTGGGTGAGCACGACCGCGGCCAGCACCCTGTTCGGGATCAGCCCGCCGTTGTCGGTGATCACCGAGAAGCCGGTCTCCTGGCCCTGGATCGGGAACCGGCCGGCCAGGAACACGGTGCCGATGACGAGGAAGGCGATCAGCGCGATCACCTTCACCATGGCGAACCAGAACTCCATCTCGCCGAACAGCTTCACCGACACGAGGTTCGCGCCGAGCACCACGACGAGCGCCACCAGCGCGATCAGCCACTGCGGCACCGCGGAGAAGCTCGCCCAGTACTTCATGTAGAGCGCCACCGCGGTCGTGTCGACGATCGAGGTGAACGCCCAGTTCACGAAGTACAGCCAGCCCGCCACGTAGGCGGCCTTCTCGCCGTAGAACTCGCGGGCGTAGGAGACGAACGACCCGGACGACGGGCGGTGCAGCACCAGCTCGCCCAGCGCCCGCAGGATCAGGAAGACCATGAACCCGCACACCGCGTAGACGAGGACGAGGGCCGGTCCCGCCGACGCCAGCCGGCCGCCGGCACCGAGGAACAGCCCGGTCCCGATCGCGCCGCCGATGGCGATCATCTGTAGCTGCCGTTTGCCGAGCGACTTGTGGTAGCCCTCCTCCTCGTGCGAGAAGTCGGGCTGCTGGTTCGTCGTGGTCATGCGCTCCCCTGCTCCGCCACCGGCTCGTCCCACCTCGCACGAGCCGTGGGGCGCAACGCTAGATCACGGGATTTCGGGTGGAAACGTTGGTGCCGGAACGGCCCGATCTGCTGCCCGAGGTGGCGACGGACCGCTCCGGACGGCCCCTGGCCCGAGCCGCCCGGGCGGTGCCCACCGCCACCGCTTCCGGGAGCCGGAACGACGCCGGAACGACGCCGGGCGCGTTCCGCGGAACGCACGGTTCCGCGGAACTCGCGGGCCGCGGTGTGTCCGGCGGGGTGGGACGTGACGCGTGTGGCGCGTTCCGCGGAACCGTGACTCGCGGTGTGTCCGGCGGAACGCGATGGCCGCGGTGCGTTCCGCGGAACGCGGTGGGCGCGGGTGTGTCCGTCCGGCGGGTGGGAGGTGACGGGCGTGGCGCGTTCCGCGGAACCGTGACTCGCGGTGTGTCCGGCGGAACGCGATGGCCGCGGTGCGTTCGGCGGGACGCGTAGGTCGCGGGTGTGTCCGCCGGGACGGCGCGGTGCGTTCCGCGGAACGCGGAACGCAGGCCGCGGTGGAACGCGGTCGCCGGGGACGGCGCGGCGGAACGTGCGGTTCGTGAGCGTTCCGCGGAACGCTCACGGGGTCGTCCACCGGGACACCGGTCGGTCCTGGGCGCGTCGGCCCGGCCGTCGAACCGCGCCGGGCCGTGTCGCCGGGCCGTGTCCTACCGCGGTGGCGCGGGTCGTGCGGATCCGCGTCGGGGCCGTCCACCCACGGGCAGCCGTCGCGTTCCGCGGAACGCGACGTCGATGTGGCGACGGTGGCCTGGCGCGGGCCGGGCCGGGCCGGGAAGGGGCCGGACCGCGCTGCGGGGCGCCGGCGGGTGCCGGGTGCGCATCCGGCCCCGACGTGGCTGCGTCCGGCTCCGGCCCGTCAGTGGCATCGGGGTCGGGGTGTGGCGGCTGTGGCGTGGCGTGGCGTGGCGTGGGCATTGAGTGGCTGTGATGTGCCGGTGGCGATGTGCCGGTGGCGTGGCGGCGTGGCTGTGATGATGCGACGGCGCGGCTGTCGTCCGGCGATCGAGTGTGCTGGGCTGCGGCTGAGGCGCGGCGGCGTGGCCGTGGTGTGGCGGTGGTGTGGCGGTGGTGTGGCTGCGGCGCGGTAGCGTCCGGCCGTGCCCGGCATCGATCCCGCGGACCTGTGTCGTCTGGTGGCGGCGCCGGCGGTGCGTACGTTCACCGACCGGCCGGTGCCCGAGGAGACAGTGCGCGGGCTCGTCGACGTCGCGCGCCGGACCGGGTCGGCCCGCAACCGCCAGCCGTGGCGGTTCCGGATCGTCGCCGACGGGCCGACGCGGTCCGGGCTGGCGCGGCTCGGGGCGTTCGCCGCGCACCTGGCGGCGGCCCCCTGCGTGCTCGTCCTCCTCGCGCCCGACGACAGCGGCCGCGACACCGACTTCGACCTCGGACGGGTGGCGCAGAGCGTCGTCCTCGCCGCGGCGGCGGCCGGGCTCGGGTGCTGCCCGGCCACCGTCTACCCGGAACGGAACGTCGAGCGGGCCGGGCGGCTGCTGGGGATCGGGCCGGGGTGGCACGTCCGCTGGTGTTTCGCGCTCGGTTTCCCGGGGCGCCGGGGCACCGGCCGGTCCGCGGTACCGACCGGCCGGCTCGGGGTCGACGAGCTGCTGATCTGAGACCGGTCCGACACGTCCGGGTCCCGTCTTGACCATGCCGTAGCGGCACGGTGTCGACTGTCCGTACCGAGACAGGGGGAGGACAGTCGTGGCCTGGAGCACCAGGGAGGTCGCCGAGCTCGCCGGGACGAGCCTGCGGGCGGTGCGGCACTATCACGAGGTGGGGCTGCTCCCCGAGCCGGAGCGGCGCACGAACGGCTACAAGCAGTACGGGGTGTCGCACCTGGTCCGGCTGCTGCGCATCAAGCGGCTCACCGACCTGGGATTCTCGCTGGCCCAGATCGAGGCCATGGGTGACGAGGACCAGCATCCCGAGGAGGCGCTGCGGACCCTCGACGCCGAGCTGGCCGAGACCATCGACCGGCTCCAGCGGGCCCGGGTGGAACTCGGGCTCATCCTGCGCCAGTCGGTGTCGACCGACCTGCCCGCGGAGCTGGGATCGCTCGACCCGCAGGGGATGTCGGAGGCCGACCGGTCGATGGCGGTCGTGATGACCCGGGTGCTCGGGGAGCAGAGCCTGCAGGTCTACCTCGACATGCTTCAGGACTCCCCGCGCAACCCCGTCGACGACCGGTTCGACCGGCTGACCGAGGACGCGCCGGACGACGAGCGTCAGTCCGTCGCCGAGGAGATGGCGCCGCAGCTGCAGGCGGTCCTGAAGGCGCACCCGGGGCTGCGTGACCTGCACTCCGACGCACCGCGCGGGGAGCGCTTCGCGACGACGACGGCGCTGCGGGCGATGAAGGACGTCTACAACTCCGCCCAGCTCGATGCGCTCGTCCGGGCCGCGAAGATCATCGGACCGGAGACGACCGAGGAGGACCCGACGTGACCCTGCCGCTGCCGCACCGCCTGTTCCTGCTCAGCCACGACGCCGGCAAGGCGAAGCTCGACACCAACAGCGCGCTGGTGCGCGGCCCGCTGCTGCGTGCCGCCGCCGTCGCCGAGCTGCGGATCGCCGGCCTGGTCGAGGACCGGGACGGGAAGGCCGTCCGGACGGCGGCCGCCGCGACGTCGTCGGCCGGGTCGCTCGACCCGTTCCTGGCCGACGTCCTCGACGCCGTCCCCGCCGACCGTCCGCGTCGCTGGTTCGGTGTCGTGGACCGGAACTGGCACCGGGCCGAGGGCGGGCTGCGCGAGCAGCTGGCCGCCGACGGGGTGATCACGGCCGAGCGCCGCCGGATGCTGCTGGTGTTCCCGACCCATCGGATCGGGATCGCCGACCCCGGCGCGCTGCGGTCACTGCGCGACCGGGTCCGGGCGCCGGTGCTGGAGGACCGCGATCCGGCGACCGCCGACCTGGGGGACGCGGCGCTCGCCGTCATCGCGATCGAGGGTCACGTGAGCACGGTGTTCTGGCGCCGGGAGCTGCGGGCCCACAAGCAGGCCGCCCGCGCGCTGACCGAGCGGGTCGACGCCGAGCTGCCCGGCCTGCGCAAGGCGCTGTCCTACTCGATCGCCGCCCGCCGGACGCCGGCCAGCACCTGATCCACCGGGGGACCGGGCCGCTCAGCCCCCGCGCGCGGCGAGCGCCGCGCGCTCGTCGATCCGGGCCTGCACACCCGCGTCGGAGCAGAACCCGCGCCCGGAGCGCTTGAGGCAGAGCAGGCCCACCAGCAGCCCGTCCGCGACCACCGCGAGCCGCCTGCGGCCGGTGACCGACATCGCGTCCCGGGCCCGCTGCAGGTCGTCGCCCGGCGCGACGACCCGGCCGGCCAGCGTCCCGGCCGGGGCCACCGGTGCACCGGGGCGGTCGTCGTCCGCCAGGTCGGCGCGCTCGACCACCGCGACCAGCTCGCCGTCGTCGACGACCAGCAGGGCGTGCACCTTGGGGTTGGCGAAGAAGCCGTGAGCCTGCGCGACGGTGGTGGCCGGGCCGCAGGTCTTTGGGAAGGTGTGCATCGCCGTGCTCACGCAGGCGTTGCCGACGGCGCCGGTGAGCGTGTCCATCGGCGGCCTCCTTCCGTACGTGCAGGTCCCAGGTGTACCCGCCGTGCGGGATCGACGCACCATCGGTCTGCTCACGTTCGCCGGGACCGTCCTGCTGTCCCCGGAGCACAGCCGGTGCCCGGACGTGCCGGGTCGATCTGGCGGATCCGGCCAGCTGCAGATGGACCACTTGCGCAGCTCCGGGCGGCCGGAGTGTCCTCGTTGCACACCGGCGGGCGGCAACGGAGGCGCGGCATGGCACTACCCGAGTGGGACGGCGAACTGACCTCGGTCCGGCACGACCCGGACACCGGGGCGTGGTTCGTGATCGGCGTGCACTCCACCCGGCTCGGCCCGGCCTCCGGCGGGACCCGCGCCATGGTCTACCCGGACCCGGCGGACGCCGTCGCCGACGCCCGCCGCCTCGCCGGGGCGATGACGCTGAAGATGGCGGTCGCCGGGCTGCCGATGGGCGGCGGGAAGTCGGTGATCGCGCTGCCCGCGCCCCGGGCGGCCCTGGACGACGCCACCTGGCAGCGGATCCTCGCCCTGCACGCCGCGAACCTGAACCTGCTCGGCGGGAACTACACCACCGGGCCGGACGTCGGGACGAACTCCGCCGACATGGACACGCTGCGCACCCTGACCCCGCACGCGTTCGGCCGGTCCACGGCGGCCGGCGGCCCCGGGACCAGCGCCCCGGCGACCGCGCTCGGCGTCTTCGCCGCGATCCGCGCGGGTGCCGCCGAGGCGGGCCTGGACGGCGTCGACGGCCTGCGGGTGCTGGTCCAGGGGCTGGGCGCCGTCGGCTCCGGCGTCGCCCGGCACGCCGCGGAGGCCGGCGCGAAGCTGATCGTGACCGACGTCGACCCGGCCCGCTGCGCCACCGCGGCCGAGACGTTCGGAGCCGAGGTCGTCGGTCCGGCGGACGTCCTGACCCGGGAGTGCGACGTCCTCGTCCCGTGTGCCACCGGGGGCCTGCTCGACGGCGCGACGGCGCGGGAGGTGCCCTGCGCGGTGATCGCCGGCGCGGCGAACAACCTGCTCGCCGACCCGGTCGCCGCGGACGTGCTGCGCCGCCGCGGCATCACCTACGCCCCGGACTTCGTCGCGAACGCCGGCGGCGCGATCCACCTGGTCGGGCGGGAGGTGCTCGGCTGGGACGCCGGCCGGGTCACCGAGCGCACCCTGGCGATCGGCGACACCCTCGCCGCGGTCTTCGCCGACGCCCGCGAGCACGCGACGACGACGGTCGAGGCGGCCGAACGGGTCGCCGTCCGCACACTCACCGGAGGAGCACCGCGATGAACGTCCTCACCGACTCCGAGAAGCTCGCCGCCGAGCAGCTGCAGCGCCTGGTCGGCCTGGTGGAGCACGACGACTCGCGCGACCCGTTCCCGGTCACCGGGTGGGACGCCGTCGTCTGGGCGGTCGGCAACGCCGCCCAGGCCGCGCTGGTCTACCAGGCCGTCTACGGGATGGAGCTGGTCGCCTACTCCGGTCCGGAGACCGGCAACCGGGACCACCACGCCTACGTGCTGCGCTCCGGCGCGATCCGGTTCGAGCTGCGCGGCGCGGTCGACCCGGCGAGCCCGATCGCCGACCACCACCGCCGGCACGGTGACGGGATCGTCGACATCGCGCTCGAGGTCCCCGACGTCGACCGGTGCATCGCGCACGCGCGCGCCGAGGGGGCCACGGTGCTCCTCGAGCCGCACGACCGCACCGACGAGCACGGCACCGTCCGGACCGCGGCGATCGCCACCTACGGCGAGACCCGGCACACCCTGGTCGACCGGTCGGGCTACCGCGGCCCGTACCTGCCCGGCTACGTCGCCCGCAGTTCCACCGTGGTGCGCCCGGACGGGGCCCCGGCGCGGCTGTTCCAGGCCCTCGACCACGTCGTCGGGAACGTCGAGCTGGGCCGGATGGACGACTGGGTCGACTTCTACCGGCGGATCATGGGCTTCACCAACATGGCGGAGTTCATCGGCGACGACATCGCGACCGAGTACTCGGCGCTGATGAGCAAGGTCGTGGCCAGCGGGAACCACCGGGTGAAGTTCCCGCTCAACGAGCCGTCCCCCGGCCGGCGCAAGTCGCAGATCGACGAGTACCTGGAGTTCTACGGCGGCCCCGGCGCCCAGCACCTCGCGCTGGCCACGAACGACATCCTCGGCACCGTCGACGTGCTGCGGGCCCGGGGTGTGGAGTTCCTCGACACCCCGGACGCGTACTACTCCGACCCGGAGCTGCGGGCCCGGATCGGGGAGGTCCGGGTGCCGATCTCGGAGCTGCAGTCGCGCGGGATCCTCGTCGACCGCGACGAGGACGGCTACCTGCTGCAGATCTTCACCAAGCCGGTCGGTGACCGGCCGACGGTGTTCTTCGAGCTCATCGAGCGGCACGGGTCGCTCGGGTTCGGCAAGGGCAACTTCAAGGCGTTGTTCGAGGCAATCGAGCGCGAGCAGGAGCGGCGCGGCAACGTCTGAGCGGCCCGGCCGGGGTCACTCGTCGTCGATCCGGCGCCACGGCCGGTCCGCCTCCAGCGCGTAGGCCAGCTCCAGCAGGGTCCGCTCGTCGCCCGCCGGGGCGGACAGGTGCACCCCGACCGGCAGCCCGTTGCCGGCGGCCCCGGCGGGCAGCGAGACCGCCGGGGCGCCGGAGACGTTGCACAGCGGGGTGAACGCGACGTAGTCGAGCAGCCGCGCCTGCAGGTCGGTGAACGGCACCCGCGGGCTGAGCCAGCCGATCTCCGGCGGGGTGTGCGCCAGCACCGGGGAGAGCAGGACGTCGTGCCGGGTGAACAGCTCGGCGTAGGTCCGCTCGACCCGGCGCAGCCGGTGCAGCACCATCGGGGTCCGGGCCACGACCCGCCGGTAGTGGTCGGCGAGGCCGGTGGTGAGGCCGTCCAGGCGCTCGGGGTCGAACGTCCGGCCGTGCAGCCACCGGCCGCCGGTCACCACGGAGAACGCGAGCATGCCCCAGTAGTCGAGGAAGTCGTCCACGAAGTGCTGCCCGACCCCGGTCGCGGTCCCGGACACCTCGTGGCCCTGCTTGCCCAGCAGCTCGGCGACCTCCGCGAGCCGGGTGCGGGTGTCGTCGTCCACGGTCGCCCCGGTGGGTGACTCGAGCACCAGCCCGATCCGCAGCCGGCGCCGCGCCGGGCCCTCGACCAGGCCGACCGGCGGCAGCGCCGGGTTGCGGCGGTACCGGTCGGCGGCGGCGAGGAAGACGGCGGTGTCGCGCACCGAGCGGGACAGCACGCCGTCGGCGACCAGGTCGATCGGCATCCGGCTGCCGGTGGCGTTCGGGACGAGCCGTCCGCGGGTCGGTTTCAGCCCGACCAGCCCGCAGGCCGCCGCCGGGATCCGGATGGAGCCGCCGCCGTCGTTGGCGTGCGCGAGCGGCAGCACCCCGGCCGCGACGAGTGCGGCCGCCCCGCCGGAGGACGCCCCCGCCGAGTACCGCGGGTCCCACGGGTTGCGCGTCGGCTCGGCCTCGGCGAACTCGGTGGAGGCGTTGAAGCCGTACTCCGGCATCCGGCTCGACCCGACGAGGTCGAGGCCGGTCGCGAGCAGCTGCCGGGCGACCTCGGAGTGCTCCTTGGCCGGAACCGGGGTGTAGGCGGTGGTGCCGTTGGTGTTCGCCCAGCCGCGGACCTCGGTGTTGTCCTTCACCAGCGTCGGGACGCCGGCCAGCGGCCCGCCGGCCGAACCCGTCACCGGCTCGGCGGTCCGGTCCAGCACGAGCCCGCGCAGCTGCGGGTCCACCCGGGCGGCGCGCTCGGCCACCGCGGCCCGCAGCTCGGCCGCGGAGACCTCGCCGCGCCGCATCCGCGCGGCCAGCCCGACCGCGTCGTCGTCGCCCAGTGCGTCGTCGGTGAACGCGTGCACCCGTCGGCTCATGTCCACGGATCCTCCCGGCGTCAGCGGGTGTGCACGCGGCGCCGCGCCGACGTCGCCCGAGTGATCACCGTCCGCCCGCCGACGAGCACGATCCCCACCACGATGCCGCCGACGAGCAGCATCCAGGGATGGGCCTGCAGGTCGTCGGCGAGCCGGTCGCCCGCGGCGTACCCGATGCCGACGAGCACCGCGGTCCGGACCGCCGAGGTCGGCACGATCCAGGCGAGGAACCGCCGGTACCCGACGTCGGCCAGCCCGGCCGAGAGGTACGCGGGGATCGCCCCGATGTCGACGAGCTTGGCTCCGATCACGATCCGCGGCAGGTGGGTGTGCACCTCGCGGACCAGCACCGTGCGCCGGGCGTCGGTCAGCCCGAGCCGGGTCAGCAACCGGGCGACGGCCGGACGGTCACCGTTGCGGCCGACCGCGTAGAGCAGGCTGTCACCCAGCACGTCCGCGACCAGCGCCGCGAACCACACCCCCCACCAGGGCAACTGCCCGGCCCCGGCGAGCGCCGCGGCGGCGACGGTGACGATCGGTCCCTCGAGGAACGCACCGATCCCGATCACGAGGAGTGACCGGATCGGGGCCGTCGGGACAGCGGCCAGCAGTGCGGCCACGGCGTCCGACAGCCCGTTCACGGGGTACCTCCGATCAGGTGCGCTGCGTCCATGGTGCCCTGTCCGGCCGGATGTCCGCGCGCCGGGATCGGGTTGCCGGCGCAGCACAGCCGTCACACCGTGTTACGCGCGGCCGCCGTCGGGGTTCCCGGCGCGCCGTGCCGATCTCGTCACCCCCGGATCCGGCCCCGCCGCCGACGGCCCGGATCCGGGCATGCTGGGGGGCGTGGTCTGGGTCCAGCTGCTGCTCGCCGCGCTCGTCCTCGCCGGCGGGGTGGCCCTGCTGACGGTCGGGGCACTGGTGTCGGGCGGCGTCGTCGCGCTCGCCGGTGTGGTCTGGGTGGTGTTCTGCGTGCGCCGGCTGTAGCCCCGCCCGCGGAGACCGCTCAGCCGGGCAGGGTGATCCCGTACCGCTGCACCCGCCGGTACGCCGTCGCCCGGCTGATCCCGAGCGATCCCGCGGCCTGGGTGACGCTCATGCCGTGCTCGCTCAGGCAGCGGACCAGCTCGTCGCGTTCCAGGGCCTCGATCCGGGTGAGCGACCCGGACCGGGTGGCCAGCAGCTCCGGCGGCAGGTTCCGGACGTCGACGAGGCTGCTGCGCGCCGCGGCGTCGCGGACCGTGCGCCGCAGCTGCTCGACGTTGCCCGGCCAGGGGTAGGTGCGCAGGGCCCGGGCGGCCGCGTCGGTGAACGTCACGCCGTCGCGGACGAGATGGTGGGCGAGCGGCACGACGTCCTGGGCGCGGTGCCGCAACGGCGGGACCTCGACGACGACGTCGAGCATCCGGGCCAGCGGTTCGGGTACGCCGTCGACGGTGCCCGCGGTGAGGCTCAGCGCCGCGTGCGGCAGCGACCGGACGAGCGCCGCGAGCCGGGTGGCGACCGGTGCCGGCAGCTCGTGCACCCGGCCCGCGATCACCGCGGTGTCCGGTTTCCCCAGCTCGGGGGACCACAGCGACAGCCACGAGACGGCGTCCGCAGCGGCCGGCGGGCGGGCGTGCAGCACCCGGCTGCGCGGCCGCACCGAGCGCAGCGCGGTCGCCAGCAGCGCGGCCTTCCCGGTGCCGGGCTCGCCGACGACGCCGACCCGGGCTCCGTCGCGCAGGGCGGCCGTGGCCTCGGCCAGCGCGCACCGCCAGCTCTCCGACAGGCCGTCGGCCAGCCCCGCCGACGCCTGCGGGGCGATCCGGAACACCTCGCCGCGCGGGGCGGGCCGCGCGCTGGCGCCGCGGCCGTGGGCCAGCATCAGCGCCTGCGTCTGCCCGGCCGCGGAACGGGCCAGTGCCAGCAGCAGCCGGTCCGAGCGCCGGGACCAGGTGGTGAGGTTGATGCTGCCGAGCAGGTCGCCGTCGACCGGGTCGAGGACGGGGGCCGCGGCGCAGGTGTAGCCCCACAGCCCGGTGCAGTAGTGCTCGTCCCCGCGCACCAGCGACGGCACCCGGTCGGCCAGCGCGAGCCCGAGCCCGGTGGTCCCGGCCTCCCGCTCGCCGAACGCGAAGCCGGGGGCCAAGTAGGTCCGGTCGAGTGCGTGGACGAGCGCCTGCTCGTCGCACCGCCGGGAGACGACGATGCCGTCGGCGTCGGTCAGCATCAGGCTGATCGGCTCTCCGGGCAGCCCCTCGTGCAGCCCGGCGAGGACCTCGCTGCCGCACCGGGCGAACAGCGAGTCGTCGTCGGTCCCGCCGGTGAAGGCGGGACGCACGGCCTCGGTCGGGGCGCCGTAGGTCTCGCTGCGCGCCCAGGACGCCGAGATGCGTGCGGGGGCCGGTGCCTGCGCCATCGCGTACCTCCTCGTACGACCTGCTGCCGGTCACGGTGTCACGATCCGCTCCCCGGCGGGGCACCGTCTCGTCTCAGGTTGAGACGGTGATCACGCCGGACGGGCGGTCGTCGTTCCTACCGTCGGCGTCGTCGCGGGGTGCCCACCACCTCGCCGCGACCCGGGAGGACGACGATGTACTCGAAGAACGGTGAGTCCTACTTCATCGTGGACGCCCACGTGGCCCTGTGGGACGCGCGGCCGGAGAACCAGCGCAACGTCCACGGCAGGCAGTTCATCGACTGCTTCTACGACTACCACCGCAACCTCGGACCGGAGTCCGAGACCTGGACCTACGAGGAGTTCCTCTACCAGGGCGGCGAGCGGCTGATGCGCGACCTGTTCGACGAGGGCCACGTCGACCACGCGATCTTCCAGCCCGCCCACCTCGGCGAGTTCTACGCCAACGGGTTCGGCCAGACCGAGGAGGCCTTCGCACTCGCGCAGGCGCACCCGGACAAGCTCACCTACAACCACCACTGGGACCCGCGGGGCGGCGAGCAGGGCCTGCGGCAGCTGCGCGAGGACGCGAAGCGCTTCGGCCTCAAGGGCGCGAAGCTCTACACCGCGGAGTGGCGCGGCGAGTCCCGCGGCTGGAAGCTCGACGACTACTGGTCCTACAGGTACCTCGAGGCCGCCCAGGAGCTGGGCGTCCGCAACATCCACATCCACAAGGGCCCGACGATCCGCCCGCTGGACCGCGACGCGTTCGACGTCGCCGACGTGGACAAGGTCGCCACCGACTTCACCGAGATGAACTTCGTGATCGAGCACTGCGGCCTGCCGCGGCTCGAGGACTTCTGCTGGATCGCCACCCAGGAGCCGAACGTGCACGCCGGCCTGGCCGTCGCGCTCCCGTTCATCCACACCCGGCCCAAGTACTTCGGGCAGATCATCGGCGAGCTGCTGTACTGGCTGGACGAGAACCGCATCCAGTTCTCCAGCGACTACGCGATCTGGACGCCGCGCTGGCTGATCGAGCGCTTCGTCGACTTCCAGATCCCCGAGGAGCTCGGTGAGTACGCGCCGCTGACCACCGGGCAGAAGAAGAAGATCCTCGGGCTGAACGCGGCCGCGATGTACGACATCGAGGTCCCGGCCGAGCTGCAGCTCCCGATCGACGAGCCGCAGGCCGTGGCGGTGGCCTGATGAGCGCACCCGCCCCCACCCGGCCCGGGACCCGCCGCGACGCGGCCTGGGACGCGCTCGGCGCCGTCGTCGACCCGGAGCTGGACGAGCCGATCACCGACCTGGAGTTCGTCCGGTCGCTGGAGGTCGACGGCGACCGGGTCGTGGTGCACCTGCGGCTGCCGACCGCGTTCTGTGCGCCGAACTTCGCCTACCTGATGTGCTCGGACGCCAAGGACGTGCTCACGGATCTGGACTGGACCGGTGCGGTGACCGTCGAGCTCGACGACCACCACGACTCCGACCTGATCAACGCCGGGCTCGCCGCCGACGCCGGGTACCGCGGCACGTTCCGGCACGAGGCGGACTCCGACCTCGACGAGCTGCGGGCCACGTTCCGGCGCAAGGCGCACGCCGCCGCGATGGAACGGTCGCTGACCGGGCTGCTGCGCGCGGACCCGGACCGTACGCCCGAGTCGCTGTCCGGCGTGCGGATCGGCGACCTGCCGGACGGCCCCGTCACCGAGGCGTTGCTGCGGCGGCGGGCCGTCCTCGGGCTGGGGACGGACCCGGCGCTGCCGGTGCTCGTCGGGCACGACGGCGCCGTGTACCCCGCCGAGCAGGTACCGCTGAGGCTGCGGATGGCCCGCTCGCAGCGCATCTCGATCGAGGGCAACGCGCACTTCTGCCGGGGCCTGCTGCGCACTCGCTACCCGGAGTCCACCGCACCGAAGGAGAACGAGACGTGAAGGCGGTCCAGGTCGTCGGGTACCACCGGCCGCTGGAGATGACGGAGGTCCCGGCACCGGAGGTCGCCGGGCCGCACGACGTGATCGTCAGGATCGGCGGCGCCGGGGTCTGCCGCACCGACCTGCACGTCCTCGAGGGGCAGTGGGCGGAGAAGTCGCAGGTCACGCTGCCGTACACGATCGGCCACGAGAACGCGGGCTGGGTGTCGGCGGTCGGCCCGGCGGTGACGAACGTGGCCGAGGGCGACCCGGTGATCGTGCACCCGCTCGCCACCTGCGGGCTGTGCCGGGCCTGCCGCTCCGGCGACGACGTGCACTGCACGGCCTCGGACTTCCCGGGCATCGACACCCACGGCGGGTACGCCGAGTACCTGCGGACCTCGGCCCGCTCGGTGGTGAAGCTGGACCCGTCGCTGCAGCCGGCCGACGTCGCCGCGCTGGCCGACGCCGGGCTCACGGCCTACCACGCGGCGGCCAAGGCGTCGCGGCGGCTCGGCCCGCGCGACACCTGCGTCGTGATCGGGGCGGGCGGGCTCGGGCACATCGGGATCCAGGTGCTCACCGCGCTCACCCCGGCCCGGCTGGTCGTGCTCGACCGCAACCCGGACGCGGTGAAGCTCGCCCTCTCGCTCGGGGCGGACGACGGGATCGTCGCCGACGGCTCGCACGTCGACGAGGTACTGGCGCTGACCGGCGGCGCCGGAGCCGAGTCGGTGATCGACTTCGTGGGTGAGGGCGGCTCGACCGCCGAGGGACTGCGGATGACCAGGCGGGCCGGGGACTACCACGTCGTCGGGTACGGCGAGAACGTCGACGTCCCGACGATCGACCTGGTCTCGGCCGAGGTGAACGTGATCGGGAACCTGGTCGGGTCCTACAACGACCTGCAGGACCTGATGGCGCTGGCCGCCCGTGGCCGCGTCGCGCTGCACACCACGCGCTACGCCCTCGACGACTTCCAGTCGGCGATCGACGACCTCGACGCGGGACGGGTGCGGGGCCGGGCGATCCTCGTGCCGTGAGCCCGAACCGGGTGATCGTCTTCGTGGCTGCGTCCGGTGCCGTTCGTGGCACCGGACGCAGCCCGGGATCCGATCACCGGGCGCCGCCGGGGCCACCACGGTCAACAGGGTCGCCGGGGTCGACAGGGTCGTCGAGACGGTCCAGCACGGCGGCCGAGATCCGGGCGAGCGCCTCGACGTCGCCGGCAGGCAGCGCGTCGAACACCAGCTCGCGCACCGTCTCGACGTGCCCGGGGGCCGCCCGCTCGATCGCGGCCCGGCCCTCGGCCGTGAGCACCACGACGTGGCCGCGGCCGTCGTCGCCGCACTCCTCGCGGGTGAGGAGGCCCCGCGTGCGCATCCGGGCGAGATGGTGGGACAGCCTGCTCTTCTCCCAGTCCAGCGCCGCCGCCAGCTCCAGGACACGGACCCGGCCGTCCGGACGGTCGGTGAGCGCGACGAGCACGTCGAAGTCCGAGATGGACAGGCCCGACTCGGCCTGCAGCCGCCGGTGCAGCTCGGCGTGCAGCCGGGACCGCATGCGCAGGAAGCTGCGCCATGCGGCCTGCTCGTGGTCGTCCAGCCAGCGGGTCACGGCACCCAGCCTACCGGAATAGTTGACGCATCATCTATGTTGGCGCAGGATGTAGATGACGGATCAACCAATCGGAGGCAGCCGTGCAGTTCGGAGTCTTCTCGGTCAGTGACATCACGCCGGACCCGACGACCGGCCGCACGCCGACCGAGGCCCGCCGCATCACCGACGTCCTGACCATCGCCCGGCACGCGGAGGCGGTCGGACTCGACGTCTTCGCGCTCGGCGAGCACCACAACCCGCCGTTCTTCTCCTCGTCGCCGACGACCACGCTGGGCTACCTCGCGGGCGTCACCGACACCCTGCAGCTGTCCACCGCCACCACGCTGATCACCACGAACGACCCGGTGAAGATCGCCGAGGACTTCGCGATGCTGCAGCACCTGGCCGGTGGCCGGGTGGACCTCATGCTGGGCCGGGGCAACACCGGCCCGGTCTACCCGTGGTTCGGCCAGGACATCCGCCACGGCCTGAACCTCGCGGTGGAGAACTACGCGCTGCTGCGCAGGTTGTGGGACGAGGACGTCGTCGACTGGGAGGGGCGCTTCCGGGCCCCGCTGCAGGGCTTCACCTCGACCCCGCGCCCGCTCGACGGCGTCGCGCCGTTCGTCTGGCACGGGTCGATCCGCAGCCCGGAGATCGCGGAGCAGGCCGCCTACTACGGCGACGGCTTCTTCCACAACCACATCTTCTGGCCGGCGTCGCACACCCGGCGGATGGTCGAGCTCTACCGCAGGCGCTGGGAGCACCACGGCCACGGGCCGGGGGAGCGGGCGATCGTCGGCCTCGGCGGCCAGGTGTTCGTGCGGCACAACTCGCAGGACGCGGTGCGGGAGTTCCGGCCCTACTTCGACAACGCCCCGGCCTACGGGCACAGCCCGTCGCTGGAGGACTTCAGCCGGGCGACGCCGCTGACCGTCGGCAGCCCGCAGCAGGTCATCGAGCGGACCCTGGGCTTCCGCGAGTACGTGGGCGACTACCAGCGCCAGCTGTTCCTCGTCGACCACGCCGGGCTGCCGCTGAAGACCGTGCTGGAGCAGCTGGACCTGCTCGGCGAGGAGATCGTGCCGGTGCTGCGCAAGGAGTTCGCCGCACTGCGCCCGGCCGGGGTGCCGGACGCACCGACCCACACGGCCCGGGTCGCGGCACGCGCCGCGGTGCCAGCCGCCTGATACACCGCAGGCCCGTGCCGGGCGGTGCCGGAGAGCCGGTGCCGGAGAGCCGGTGCCGGTCAGCCCGGCGCCGTCCGTCCGGCCCGCCCGGTCACCACCCCTACCTCCGCCGCCGGCGGCCGCACCGCGGCCCACGCCCTGTCGAAAGGACCCGCCCGATGACCGACACCCCCGCGACCGACACCACCGCACTCGACGCCGCCCGCGACCGCATCCGGGACCGCCATCTCGTCCCGGCCGGGCAGCGTCCGGCGTCCACCGCCCGCGGCCTGCACCACACCGCGCTCCTGGCGAGCGACGTGGAGCGGACCGTGCGCTTCTACCAGGACGTACTCGGGTTCCCGCTCACCGAGCTGATCGAGAACCGGGACTACCCCGGCTCGTCGCACTTCTTCTTCGACATCGGCAACGGGAACCTGCTCGCGTTCTTCGACTTCCCCGGCCTCGACGTCGGTCCGTACGCCGAGGTGCTGGGCGGGCTGCACCACATCGCGATCAGCGTGGAGCAGGGGACCTGGGACACGATCGTCGCCCGGCTGGCCGCGGCCGGCGTGGAGCACGAGGTGCACTCCGGGGTGTCGGTCTACTTCCGCGATCCCGACGGCGCGCGGGTCGAGCTCATCGCCGACCCGCTGGGCGAGATGTACGGCCAGCACGTGCTCTAACGGCGCACGCTGACGTGGATGTGGTCGTAGTGCCCGCCGGTGGCGTCGTCCGGGTCGTAGACGCCGCCACCGTCGTAGGGCCGGCCCCAGTTCGCCCGGCCCTCCCCGGAGTCGCCGGTGCCGCGGTACCAGATCCGGCCCTGCCAGATCACGTAGCGCACCCGCAGCTCGGAGGCGTTCTCCCGGAGCCAGTCCGCGACGGCCCAGCCGTCGTCGAGATCCTGCCCGGCGGGGAACTCGCCGTACCCGGCGGGGAAGAAGTCGCAGGCCCGGCCGGCCGGATGGTCGCTGGTGGGGTTCCAGGCGTGCTCGGACCAGCAGGTGGCCGAGCGCACCGGGCCGTCCCCGCCGGGCTCGCCGAACCGGTCGACGACGGCGTCGTGCACGCGCAGGGCGCTCGGGGTGAGGCAGCCGGTGGTCGTCGGGTCGTCGGCGACGCACTGCTCCGGCGGGGGCGGGTCGAGCATCTCCCACACGTCGTCGGTGGTGAGGCCGCGTCCGGCCGCGAACCACACCAGGGCCCCGCCGAGCAGCGCGAGCACGAGGAACACACCCAGCACGGGGACGGCGCGGGTCTTCACGGGTGATTCGTCTCTTCCGTCGGGGTCGATCCCCAGCGTACGGCGGCGCACCGCACCCGCGCCGCCGTCCGCCCCGTGCCCCGTGTGGCCCCGCGGTCGCCGGGCCGACCGGCCGGGGACAGCCGGGTCAGCCGCCGGAGAACGGTCCGCCGCCGAACAGCGGCGCGATGCCGGGCAGCTCGCGCAGCTGCAGGTAGACGACCACGCCGTAGACCACGGCGGCCAGGAAGACCAGGCAGGACAGCGACACCAGCAGGTAGGTGACGACCCGCAGGGCGGTCAGCGCCGCCGAGTCCTTCGCGACGCGCACCGTGGAGGAGCCCCGCACCCGCGCCGGGCCGGACGACGGGCCCTCCGGCCGTGCCGGGTCCGCAGCGGCGGCGCCGGATCCGGGCGTGGAGCCGAAGCGCTCGGCCGCCGCCTCCGCGACGGTCGCCGGACGGCGGCCGGGGTCAGTGGGCACCCGCTGCGGCGGCACGGTGACGGTGGGGCCGGTCGGCTCCTCGGACCGATCGACCACGGCCGCACCGGCGACTCCGGCCGCACCGGCAGCTCCGGCACGGTGCCCGGCTGCTCCGGTGGGGCCGGCGCCCTGTCCGGTCTCCCCGGCGAACCCCTCGCCGTATCCGGTCGCGCCGACGGGCCGGTCGCCGTATCCGACTGCGCCGCCGGGCCGGTCGTCGTACCCGGCGGTTCCGACGGGCCGGTCGTCGTATCCGGAGGGTCCGGTGGGCCCGTTGCCGTACCCCTGTGCTCCGGTGACCCGGTCGCCGTGTCCGGCGGCCGCGGTTCCGGGGGCCGGGGTGCCGCCGTACGGGCCACCGGTCCCGTCCGGGGCCTGGCCGACGTAGGGCGGGCCGCCGTCGATCGCGGTGCCGCCGCGGGAGACGGGATCGCCGTACTCCCCGTACGCCCGGCGCGGTTCCGCCGGGGTGGTGGTGCCGGGGGGATCCGCGTACCCGTTCGCGTCGTGGCCGTGGGACGTCACGGGGGAGGCGTACTCGCCGGCGTCGTGATCGGGCGCCGAGCCGTCGACGACCGGCAGCGGGCCGCTGTCGCCGAACAGGTCCGGGTAGCCACCCGGATCGGTGCGCTCCGCGCGCTCCAGCGGCCGGGACGACCGCAGGTCGGGATAGCCGCCCTGCTGCCCGGTGTCCGGGGCGGGCTCCGGGGCGTCCTCGCCGAGCCCGTGCCGCGGCCGCGGCGACGGTCGCGGCACGCCGGGGTCGTCGCCGCGGGGTGCGGGTGTGGGCCGGGGCTGCTGCGGGCCGGTCATGGCGGACCTCCGGGCTCGACGTACGGCGTTCGGCGGGAGGTGGCTCCCACGTGCTGTCGCCACCCTTACCGCCGTACGTACCCACTGCGTTAGACCTGACGACCCGACGTCACCTGGTCCGGTGAGGTGAAATCACCGGGTGTACACGCCGGTGGGGCGCGCGTGGTAGCCCTTCGCGCCGACCGTCACGGCCAGCGGGCTGCGCGGCGGACCGCCGCCGCGGACCCGATCGGTCATCGCGGCGGCGTCCCACACGGGGGCCCAGCCCAGCTCCGTGACCGCCCGCGCGGCGGAGTACACCCGGTCCACGGCGGGGACGGCCCAGCCACGCGCGCGCAGCAGGTCGTGCAGCTCCGGCACGCGACGGGCCAGCACCCCGGCCGGGTCGTGGCCCAGCCCGGGCAGGTCGCTCGCACAGCTCCTCGGCCGCGATCTTGGTGGCGCCGTAGACGTTGCGTACCCGTGGCAGGACCGTCTCGTCGATCCAGGTCGCCGGGCCACCGGGGCTCGGGGTGAGTGCCCGGCCGAACGCGCTGGTCGAGGACGTGAACACCACGCCGTGCACCCCCGCGGCCGCGGACTCCTCGAGCACGGCGAGCGTCCCGGACACGTTGGTGTCCACGAAGTCCTGCCTGCCGTGCGAGCCGACGTGCGGCTTGTGCCGCGTCGCGGTGTGCAGGACGTGCGTGACGCCGGCCAGCGCCCGTCGCAGGGCGGCCCGGTCGGTCAGCGACCCGGTGACGTCGGTCCACGGCGACGCCACCAGGTCCAGCCCGGTGACCGGGACCCGCTGCTCCCGCAGGGTGCGCACCAGCGCCTCGCCGAGGTGCCCCGAGCTGCCGGTGACCAGGAAGTGCTCCACGCCCCTCAGGACAGCAGACCGCGCAACTCCGTTACCGCCGCCCGCAGCTCGCGCGCGAACGCGTGCATCCCCTCGGCCGCCTCGGCCGGGGTGGACAGGTGCACCGCGAGGCGGTCGGGCAGCAGCACGTAGGCGACCCCGATGCAGCGCGAGCCGGTGGAGCCGAACCCGAACCACCGGATGTTGACCGACGGCGCCGAGCTGGTGGACAGCCGGTCGTCGCGCATGATCGTCCAGCCGGGGGAGTCGAAGACCGCCAGCGGCTCGGTCGCCCCCAGCCCGGCCCCGCGGCGGCGCTGGACCCACTCCAGCTCCCACAGGTGCTGCTCCGGGGCGTCGCCCTGCTGGCACTGCCGGGCCCTGGCCACGTGCGCATCGGCGGCGGCCCGGAACGTGGCGACCCGGTCGTCGTCGGACGCCTGCGGGTCCTGCATCGTGTCGACGAAGGCGACCATCTCCGGCGTGATCACCCGCATCGCCTCGGTGCGGCCCCGGCGGAACTGGCGGGTGGCGATCGACTCGTACGTCGCGCCGGTGACGCCCTTCGCCCTGCGGTGCGCGACCTGGTAGCAGGCCTGCACGAACGCGTCCGGGGAGCACCCGAGCGCCTTCGCGTCGGAGGCGCCGAAGTCGTCGAACCCGACCAGCGCGGTGGCCGTCGCACCGAGGAACGCGGCGAACTCGTCGTGCGCCCGGTGGACGGTGGCGCGCAGGTCGTCGTCGAGCACCCAGGCCAGCTCGGCGTGCCCGGGGGTGCCCTGCGCCCGTGCGTTCGCCCGCCCGGCGTGCACGGTGACCGGCTCGGCGAACATGGCGTCCACCAGGGTCAGCACGGTCGTGCCGTCCAGCTCGCAGTGCTCGATGTTGACCCCGGCGGTGCCGTCGGGGAGCACGACGATCGACAGCGCCTTGTCGAACCAGCGGTTGCCGGAGTCACCGGCCAGCAGGGTGCGGGCCGCCCGGGTCTCGGCGTCGGTGACGTCCGGGCCGCCGGGCCCGGCCGGCGGCTCGTCGTCCAGGCAGATCGCGAACAACGCCCGTTCGACGACGTCGACGCCCGCGGCGTTGGCCGGGTCGAGCCCGGTCAGCCGGTCCCGGGTAGCGGCCCACCCGGCGCGGGCCATCGTGGTGAGCGAGCCGACCGACTCCGTGAGCGGGGTCCGGTCGCGGTGCGCGTCGCGGATCTCCCGCAGCGCCTGCGCGATCTCGTCGACGGTGTGCAGCGCGCCGTCGGGGCCGACGACGTCGAGCCGGTGGATCCGGCCGCGGGACAGCACGACGACGTGCCGCTCGGCGGACGGGCCCGGCCAGGCGTCGCTGTACGGGGTCCGGACGGTGTCCTGCTCCGCGCCCGGGATCCGGGTGGTCGAGAAGACGTGCCTGCTCTGGTCCATCGACTGCGCCCCGCCGCGGGTGGACAGCGGCGGGAACGTGCCGGCGTCCAGGTCGGCCTTGTGCCCGAGCGCGGCCGTCGCCAGCTCGGCGGCGCGCAGGCACTGGTCCGGTGTCCCCGGGCCGAACTGGAAGAAGAAGTTGGCGTTGAGCGCGATCCGGTCCCGGCGGCCGAGGTAGCGCGACGGCCAGAACTCGTCCAGCCAGCTGTGCGCGGAGGCGTCGAAGCGCTCCAGGTCGGCCTGCAGTATCTCGGCGGTCCCGCCGGGGACGAGCAGCTCGCGGGCCGCGTCCTCGGTGCGGGCGTACTCGTCCGGGGTCAGCAGCGGTGCGCACCACTCGAGGAAGCGGTCCACCGAGGCGGCGAGCGTGGGCAGCGGCACCTTCGGCAGGTCGTCGTCGGCGGCGAAGGTCGAGGGCTGGGTCACGCCGGTCAGTCCATCAGTCCGTCGACGCGGACGTCACGCGGGCTCCGGTGCACCTGCGCCGTCCGGCCGAACAGCTGCCGGGTCCGGACGGCGCTGCCGACGACGCCGGGCCGCGCGCTGTAGGAGAAGATCGCCGTGTGCCGGGCGGTGGCCCCGCGCACCTCGGTGACCCGGTGCAGCGAGTACCGGCCCCGGAACAGCTGCAGGTCACCGGCACACAGGTCGAGCCGCCGGATCCGGGCGCCGCCGTCGCCGGCCAGCACCGCGGCGACGTCGCCGGTGTTCTCGGCGTCGGCCGAGCGGATGTCCGGGCAGTACTCGAACGTCCCGCCCGCCTCCGGCGCCCGCGTCAGCAGGCTGATGGCGATCTCGTTGGTGTCGAAGTGCCACGGGTGCGACCGGCCGTCGGCGACGACGTTGAGGCAGAGTCCGGCGAACGGGTCGCCCAGCTCGTGCAGCTCCGGGACGCCGACGCAGGCCGCGAGGAAGGCCCGGAAGCCGGGATCCGGGTAGAGCCGGTGGACGAGCTGGTCGTGCGGGATCCGGTCGCGGGCGACGAAGGCGTTGCCCCGCTCCAGCGGCACCCGGGCCGGGTGGTCGGCCGGCAGGTCCGGGTCCGGGTCGGTGTTGTAGACGTTCACGACCTCGGTCTCGTGGTGCGCCAGCGGGGCGACGCTCTCCCCCTCCCGTCGCAGCCGGTCCAGCCAGGAGGCGCGGACGAAGCCGGGCAGCACCGCGCAGCCGCCCGCGGCGAGCCGTTCGCGGGCGGACCGGACGGCCGCGTCCCAGCCCCGTGACCCGGGTTCGTGCACCGGGTAACGGTCGAGATCGACCGGTTCGAGCGACTGCGGGACGACGGGTGCGGACGGGGGCACCGATCAGCTCCTTCACACGGGGTGGCTGCGACGCCACCCTCGGGTACGGCGTCGACCATTCTGCCCCGCTTGCCGGTGGCGGACCCGGTGCGGAAAGGTCGTCGACCATGGACGGAGTCCGATCCCGCACGACGGTGCTCGTCACCGGGGCCAGCCGCGGGGTCGGGGCCGCCACCGCGCGGCTGCTGGCGTCCCGCGGCCACGACGTGCTCGTGGGCCACCGGGCCTCGCCCGACGACGCCGAGGCCGTCGTCGCCGACTGCCGCGCGAGCGGGGTGACGGCCCGTGCCGTCGCGGCCGACGTCACCCGGACCGAGGGCGTCGAGCGGTTGTTCGACTCGGCCGCGGCGATGCCGTCCCCGTTGGCCGGTGTGGTCGTCAACGCGGGCGGTGCGCCGTCGCAGCAGCGCCTGGAGGACATGAGCGACGAGCGGATCGACGGGGTGCTCGCGCTCAACCTCCGGGCCCCGCTGCTCTGCTCCCGGGAGGCGGTGCACCGGATGTCACCGCGCTACGGCGGCCACGGCGGCGTCCTCGTGCACGTCACGTCCCGGGCCGCGGTGCTGGGATCGCCCGACGAGTGGAACGACTACGCCGCGGCGAAGGCCGGGGTCGAGTCACTGGTGGTGGGGCTCGCGAAGGAGGTGGCGGCCGACGGCATCCGGGTGGCCGCGGTGCGCCCGGGGCTGCTGGACACCGACTTCCACGCGCGGGCCGGGGAACCGGACCGGGTGGGGCGGGTCGCCCCGACGATCCCGATGGGACGGGCCGGGCGGCCGGACGAGGTGGCGACGGCGATCGCGTGGCTGCTCTCGGACGAGGCGAGCTACGTGACCGGGTCGGTGCTCGACGTCAGCGGCGGGCGCTGAGCGGGTCTCGCCCGGGGCGGGGACCCCGGGCGCGCGGGGAGCGGACGCCTCAGGCGGACCGCGGGGTGCGCATGAAGCCGATCCAGGACCGGCGGCGGACGGCGCGGCGGGGCGAGCCGGAGGCCTCCTCGCAGAGCACGCACCCGGCCCCGGGCGGTGACGCGAGCGAGGCGGGCAGCACGATGTGACCGCAGACCGCGGTGCACCGGCCCGACTCGGCGGTCAGGGAGTCCGCGAGCACCGCGTGCGGGACGACGTGGCTCCGCCCGTCGCTGGCGCAGGTGACGGTGATGCCTGGTTCCGGCGCCGCGACGGACGCGGACGACGGCGCCTGACGCGTACTTGCGGGTGGTACCGGCACGATGGCTCCTCCGGGCGCGGTTCGGCGGAGCGTCCATCGTCGCGCGAGAGTCGTGCAGATGCAAGTGCATCCGCACGAACGGCCGAACTTGCGGGGCCTCCGTCGCGGAGCGTGGTGAGCGCCACGACGACGGCTGGGACGACCGGTGCCGGCGTCCCCCACGCGGGTCGCCGGAGGCACCGGAAAACGCCCGCTTGCTGGGCGGACGCCCGGTTCGTGCACCCATTCGTGGACTGTGACCCCGGTCACGAGATCCGGTGCTCCGGGCGCCCGTGCTGCCCGTCAGAACCTGCACCTGCCCCGTCCGCCCGTTAATCTCGACCGACATGATCGCTCCCGAGCAGGCCGAATCCCGAGCGTCCGCACCCTCGTCCGGGGCCCCGGCGGGTGCCGGCGCCGGCGGCGACCACTCCTACGAGATCGTGGTCCCGTCCGCGGCCGACGGGGTCGACATGGAGCGTCTCGCGGTCGAGTCGCAGACGCTGGACGCGAACTCCCGCTACGCCTACGTGCTGTGGTGCCGCGACTTCGCGCGCACGTCGGTGATCGCCCGCCGGAGCGACGGCCGCGCCGTCGGTTACGTCACCGGCTACCTGCGCCCGCAGGCGCCCGGCACCCTGCTGATCTGGCAGGTGTGCGTGGACCCGGTCGCGCGGGGGGCCGGGCTCGCCGGCCGCATGCTCGACGCCGTGTGGGACGCCGCGGCCGCGGACTCCGGCGCCGACCGGATGGAGACGACGATCACACCAGACAACGCGTCGTCCATCAAGCTCTTCAGCTCCTTCGCCAGACGACACGACACGACCATCGAGCGGTCCGATCTGTTCGGCCCGGACCTGCTCGGCGATTCGCACGAGCCGGAGCACCTCTACCGCATCGGCCCGATCGCAGCAGACAAGGGTGGGAAGAAATGACCGTTTTCGAGGATCTCGAGTCCCAGGTCCGGAGTTACTGCCGCAACTGGCCGGTCGTCTTCGACACGGCCAAGGGCAGCCGCCTGACCGACGTCGACGGCCACTCCTACCTCGACTTCTTCGGAGGTGCCGGGGCCCTGAACTACGGGCACAACCCGGACGCGCTGAAGCAGCCGCTGATCGACTACCTGACCGGCGACGGCATCACCCACGGCCTGGACATGTACACCAGGGCCAAGGGTGAGTTCCTGACCACCTTCCAGGACGTGATCCTGGCGCCGCGCGGCCTGGAGTACAAGGTCCAGTTCCCCGGCCCGACCGGCGCCAACGCCGTGGAGTCCGCGCTGAAGCTGGCGCGCAAGATCTCCGGCAGGGAAGCGCTGATCAACTTCACCAACGCGTTCCACGGCATGACGCTGGGCGCGCTGTCGGTGACCGGCAACTCGATGAAGCGCGGCGGGGCCGGCATCCCGCTGGTGCACTCGACGCCGATGCCGTTCGACAACTACTTCGACGGCAAGATGCCCGACTTCCTGTGGTTCGAGAAGGTCCTCGACGACACCGGGTCCAGCCTGAACGAGCCGGCCGCGGTCATCGTCGAGACGGTGCAGGGCGAGGGCGGGCTCAACCCGGCCCGGATCGAGTGGCTGCAGGGCCTCGAGGACCTGTGCCGGCGCAAGGGCATCCTGCTGATCGTCGACGACGTCCAGATGGGGTGCGGCCGGACCGGCCCGTTCTTCTCCTTCGAGATCGCCGGGATCAAGCCCGACATCGTCACCATCTCGAAGTCCATCTCCGGCTACGGCCTGCCGATGGCCCTGGTGCTGATCAAGCCCGAGCACGACCAGTGGGGCCCCGGTGAGCACAACGGGACCTTCCGCGGCAACAACCCTGCCTTCGTGACGGCCACCCACACCCTGCGCAACTGGTGGACCGACGACACCCTGGAGAAGGACACGATCCGCAAGGGCGAGAAGGTCGAGGAGGGCTTCAACAAGATCATCGCGGACAACCCGGGCACCGAGATGTTCGTGAAGGGCCGCGGCCTGGCACGGGGCATCCAGTTCGAGGGCGAGGGCCTGGCGGAGAAGATCGCCGGGAAGGCCTTCGAGCACCGGCTGCTGCTGGAGACCGCGGGCCCGAACGACGAGGTCCTCAAGCTCCTGCCGCCGTTGACGACCACCGACGACGAGCTCGACGAGGGACTTGCAATCATCGGCGAGTCCGTCCGCACCGTCATCGGGAGCTGATACCCACATGATCGTCCGTACCCTCGACGAGATCACCGACACCGAGCGCGACGTCAAGTCCGAGAACGGGCAGTGGCGCAGCAAGCGGATCGTGCTGGCGAACGACAAGGTGGGGTTCTCGGTCCACGAGACCACCCTCGAAGCCGGGACGATCAACGACTTCTGGTACGCCAACCACATCGAGGCCGTCTTCATCACCCAGGGTGAGGGCGAGCTCTACGACAAGGACAACGACGTCACCTACCAGCTGGCGCCGGGCTCCATCTACGTGCTGAGCGGTAACGAGCGCCACCAGCTGCGCCCGAAGACCCAGATCAAGTGCGTCTGCGTCTTCAACCCGCCGGTCACCGGCCGGGAGGTCCACGACGAGAACGGGGTCTACCCGCTCGTCGTCGAGGACTGAGCTACAACCACCGTCTCGAGGGGCGTTTCCGCTGCCCGGCAGCGGGAACGCCCCTCGCGGTCTAGATACAGGCCGATCCCGGGAAAGGACATCGCACCACCGCTAGGAGGACCGCCCGTGACCGCTGTCGCCGGCAGTACGAACCTCGACCCCCAGCCCGACACCCGCAGCCTGCGCGCCGACCGCTACCCCACGCGCGTCTCCGGGACCCCCGCCTTCGTCGACCGCGCCGAGCCCACCGTCTGGGGCGGCCGGGCGAGCGCCGGGATGTTCGGGGCCCAGGAGCTCGACGCGCACGAGCGCGACGGCTTCGTCGGCGTCCCCGCGCTGCTCACCGCCGACGAGGTGACCGAGTACCAGGCCGAGCTGGAGCGGCTCGCGACCGACCCGGACGTGCGCGCCGACGAGCGCTGCGTGGTGGAGAAGTCGTCCGACGAGGTCCGCTCGATCTTCGAGGTGCACCGCATCTCGGACGCGATCGGCCGGCTGGTCCGTGACGAGCGGGTGCTGTCCCGGGCCCGCCAGATCCTCGGCTCCGACGTCTACGTCCACCAGAGCCGGATCAACTACAAGCCGGGCCTGCGCGGCGGGGGATTCTACTGGCACTCCGACTTCGAGACCTGGCACGCCGAGGACGGGATGCCCGGTCCGCGGGCGGTCAGCTGCTCGATCTCGCTGACCGACAACCACCCGTTCAACGGCTGCCTGATGATCATGCCGGGATCGCACCGGACGTTCGTGTCCTGCGTGGGGCGCACGCCGGAGGACAACCACGTCTCGTCGCTGCGCGAGCAGGAGGCCGGCACCCCGGACGCCGGGTCGATCTCGGCGCTCGCGCAGCGGCACGGCATCGCGATGATGACCGGCGCGGCGGGCGCGGCGACGTTCTTCGACTCGAACTGCATGCACGGCTCGGGCGACAACATCACCCCGTACCCGCGCTCGAACATCTTCCTGGTGTTCAACAGCGTCGAGAACGCGTGTGGTGAGCCGTTCGCCGCGCCGCGGCCGCGACCGGCCCACATCGGTGCCCGGGACACCACACCGGTCCGCTGATCCGTGCCGCTGCACACCGCGGGGCGCGGGATAGGGCACCCTTGGTGGCGTGACCCCAGAGGGTGATCCCGCCTCCCGTGCCCCGTCCCCGCCGGACCCGGGTCTGTCGGAGCTCCTGGGCGGCCGGGCCGGTGCGGTCGACGCGTCGGTCCCGGTCGTCGCGTTCGCGCTCGGCTGGGTGGTCGCGGGGACCGCGGGCTCGGCGTTCGGCGTCAACTGGGGCGCGGGTGCGGCGATCGTGGCCGGGGCCGCGGTGGCGCTGTGGCGGCTGCGCCAGGGCCGCAGGCCGCGCGCGGTGCTGTTCGGGCTGGCCGGCGTCGTCGTCGCGGCCGGGGTGGCGCTGCTGACCGGCCGGGCGTCGGACTTCTTCCTGGTCCAGATCGTGTCGAACATGGGCAGCGCGCTGGTGTGGGCGATCTCGATCGTCGTCCGGTGGCCGTTGCTCGGCGTGGTCCTGGGTACGGCGCTCGGGCAGCGGAGCCGTTGGCGCCGCGATCCGGACCTCCTGCGGGGCTACCAGCGGGCGTCCTGGGCGTGGGTGCTCCAGTACGTGGTGCGGCTGGCGGTCTTCATCCCGTTGTGGGCGGCCGATCAGGTCGTGCTGCTCGCGCTCGCCCGCACCGTGCTGAGCCCCGCGCTGGTCGGGCTCAGCCTGCTCGTGTCGTGGCCGTTGCTGCGTACGGCGCTGCCCGGCGATCACCCGGGGATTCGTCACCCCCGGTGACAGGTGCCGACGGCGGGTGACGCTAGTATCGTGACCTCGCCGTGACCTTTCACTCGGACGGGTGACGGTTCGCACATCCGGTGATCATCCGGCGCGTTCGCCCGTGCCCGGACGTTCCCACCTGCAGGAGCACCTCCGCCGACGACTGCTGCAAGGAGCCATGGCACACCAGCGTCCCCCGGAGCCCGACCCGCGTCGCGGCGTTCCCGGCCCGAACCGCCCCGTACCCCCCAGCCGCACCGGGCACCCGGTGGCCGCCCCGGAGACGCCCCGCGTCCCGGACCAGCGGCGCACCGCGTCGTCGCGGCCGCAGCGTCCCGGACCACCCGGTCCGCCCCGGCAGGGCGTGCCCCGGCCGACCCGGGTCGTGCCCGGGCCGGGGGTCCCGCCGGGGACGCCGCCCGGCGGGCAGCCGGGGGCGCGCCCGGCCGGTGCCGCGGCGCCGCTACCGGCGACCGGCCCCGGGGGCCCGAACGGCCCGGTCGGCGGGGACCGGCCGGGACCCGGCGGCGGAACCGCCGCCGCCTCCCCGTCGCCGACGACCGCGGCGGGCGGTGAGACGACGTCGCTGAAGGCGGACCTGAGCCCGACCAAGATCGCGGCCGGTGCCGGGGCGGCCATCGTCACGGCGATCCTCGGGTCGTTCCTCGGCGCCGTCGGGACCATCGTCGGCGCGGCGCTGGGCTCGATCATCTCGACGCTCGCGACGACCCTGTTCACCCGCTCGATCGAGGTGAGCAGGAACAAGGCCCTGGAGATCAAGGACAAGGCCGCGGCCCGCAAGGGCCGGGGTGTCGCCGGCACGGTCGCGGCGGCCGGGCACCCGGGCGGTCCCAGCGGCTCCACCGGTGAGGAGACGGTCCTGCTGGACCCGTCGCAGGCCCCCGGGCAGCCGTCCGGCGGTCGCGGCGGCTGGCGCCGGGTCCGGGTGACCCGGCGGACGGTGATCGTGGCCGCGGTGCTCGGGCTGGTCACGTTCGGCGTCTCGATGTTCCTGATCACCGGGATCGAGGTGGTCAAGGGCTCGTCGCTGGCGGGCACCAGCTCCGGCACCTCGGTCGGCCGGGTGGTCTCCGGCCCGCCGCCGGCCGAGCCCGCCGACGACGGCAGCGGTTCCACCGGCGGTTCGGAGTCCACGACCGAGAGCTCGGAGTCCTCGACCAGCAGCAGCTCGGAGACCTCGACCGACAGCACCGGCAGCAGCACCGGCGAGTCCGGTGAGCAGACCGGGGAGAACGGCTCGCGCGGCGAGAACCCGCTCCAGGAGGGCCTGAACCGGGTGCTGCCGACGCAGCAGCCCGAGTCCGGCCGGCAGCAGTCGGACCGCTCGGGTCAGGACGGCGAGGGCTCCTCGAACTGACCGGAGCCGCCGGGCAGCCGCTTCCGCAACCGGGCGGCGGCGGCGCCCGGGTCCTCGGCCCCGGTGATCGCACGGACGACGACGATCCGCTCCGCCCCGGCCGCGAGGACCTCGTCGAGGCGCTGCTCGTCGATGCCGCCGATCGCGAACCACGGCCGCTCCGGCGCCCGGCCGGCGACGGTGCGCACCAGGTCGAGGCCGGGGGCGGGGCGGCCGGGCTTCGTCGGCGTCGGCCAGCACGGCCCGGCACAGAAGTAGTCGATCCCCGGCTCGCCGGCCGCCCGCAGGGTCTCCTCCGCGCTGTGCGACGACCGCCCGAGGAGCACCTCGTCGCCGACCACCCGCCGGGCCCAGTGCACCGGCAGGTCGTCCTGGCCGAGGTGCAGGACGTCCGCGCCGGCGGCCAGCGCGACGTCCGCCCGGTCGTTCACCGCGAGCAGGGCGCCGTGCCGGCGGCAGGCGTCGGCCAGGATCTCCAGCGCGGCGAGCTCGGCCGCGGCCTCCAGCGGGCCCTGGGGCCCGCCCTTGTCCCGGAGCTGCACGACGTCGACCCCGCCGCCGAGCGCGGCGTCGGCGAACGCGGCCAGGTCACCCCGCTCGGTGCGGGCGTCGGTACACAGGTAGAGCCGCGCGTCCTGCAGGCGGGCGAGCCGCGCGGCGCGGGAGCCGGTACGGGAATCGGTGTCGGGCACGGCCCGCACGCTACGGCGTAGCCTGGTCCGCGTACGAGCGTGAACACGGGAGCCCGGCGCGCGGGCTGAGAGGGGACCAAGTCGCGGTCCCGACCGTCGAACCTGATCCGGGTCATGCCGGCGCAGGGAGTGGGGTGACGTCGAACCATGATCGGACATGCGACCGGACGCCTGGTCGTCCCCGGAGCCGGGGTCATCGGGCTCGCGGTGGCCCGGGCGGCCGCGCAGGACGGCTGGCGGGTGACGCTCGTCGACCCGGCACCGGCCAGCGGGGCCTCCTGGGTGGCCGGCGGGATGCTGGCCCCGGTGACCGAGGCCTGGCCCGGCGAGGAGGACCTGCTCGCACTCGGGCTCGACTCGGTGGCCCGGTGGCCGCTGTTCGCGGCCGCGGTGTCCGCCGACGCCGGGTTCGACGCCGGGCTGCACCCGGAGGGCACCGTCGTCGCGGCGACCGGCTCCGGGGACCGTGCCGAGCTGCACGCGCTCGCCGACCACCTCGACTCCCTCGGCCGTCCGGTGCAGCGGCTGACCGGCCGTGAGCTGCGCCGGCTGGAGCCGGCGATCGGGCCGGACGTCCGGGGCGGCATCTCGGTACCCGGCGACCCGTCGGTGGACAACCGCCGGTTGCTGGCGGCGTTGCGTGCCGCGTGCGACCGGGCCGGGGTGGCCGTCGACACCCGGGCGGTGGCGGCGGTGGTGGACGACGGGACCGCCGTGACCGGCGTCCGGCTGGGCGACGGCGGTGAGATCCGCGCGGACGCGGTGGTCGTCGCCGCCGGTGCGCACTCCCCGGAGCTGCACCCGGCGCTCGCCGGGCTGGTCCGGCCGGTGAAGGGCGAGATCCTGCGGCTGGCGCACCGGCCCGGGGCGCTCCCGCCGCCGGAGCGGACGGTGCGGGCGCTGGTCGACGGGCGCCCGGTGTACGCCGTCCCGCGCGCGGTACCCGGCCACGGTGACCTGGTGGTCGGCGCGACGACGGCGGAGAACGGGTTCGACACCACGGTCACCGTCGGCGGGGTCCGGGACCTGCTGCGCGACGCCGAGCGGGTCCTCCCGGGGATCGCGGAGTACGCACTGGTCGAGGCGGTGGCGGGACTGCGTCCCGGCAGCCGGGACAACCTGCCGCTGATCGGCCGGATCGGGCCGGAGGGGCTGGTCGCGGCGACCGGCCACGGCCGCAACGGCATGCTGCTCGTGCCGGTGACCGCGGCGGCCGTCGTCGCGGCGCTGCGCGGCGACGCCGTGCCCGACGCCGCCCGTCCGGCGGACCCGCGGCGGGTCGAACCGGCCGCGGTGGAGAGGAGCTGAGGATGCGGATCGTGCTGAACGGGAAGGACCACGAGGTCCCCGATGGGGCCGATCTCGCCGGCGTGCTGGCCGCGGCCGGGCTGCCGGAGCGCGGGGTGGCGGTCGCGGTGGACGGCGAGGTCGTCCCGCGGGCGGCCTGGGCCACGACGACCCCGGCGGACGGCGCGCGGGTCGAGGTGCTGACCGCGGTACAGGGAGGATGACGATGGACAAGCTCGCGTTCGGGGACCACCTGTTCGACTCCCGCCTGGTCATGGGCACCGGGGGTGCGGCGAACCTGGAGATCCTGCAGCGGGCGCTGGTCGCGTCCGGCACCGAGCTGACGACGGTCGCGCTGCGCCGGGTCGACGTCGAGGGCGGGACCGGGCTGCTGGACCTGTTGCGCACGCTCGGCATCCGGATCCTGCCGAACACGGCGGGCTGCCGGACCGCGGCCGAGGCCGTGCTCACCGCCCGGATGGCGCGCGAGGCGCTGGAGACCGACCTGGTCAAGCTCGAGGTCGTCGCGGACGAGCGGACCCTGCTGCCGGACCCGGTCGAGCTGCTCGACGCCGCCGAGCAGCTCGTCGACGACGGCTTCACCGTGCTGCCCTACACCAACGACGACCCGGTGCTCGCCCGGAAGCTGGAGCAGGCCGGGTGCGCGGCCGTCATGCCGCTGGGGTCGCCGATCGGCACCGGGCTGGGCATCCGGAACCCGCACAACATCGAGATGATCGTCGCCGCGGCCGGCGTCCCGGTCGTGCTCGACGCCGGGATCGGCACCGCGTCCGAGGCGGCGCTGGCGATGGAGCTGGGCTGCGACGCCGTGCTGCTCGCGACGGCGGTGACCAGGGCGGCGGATCCGGAGCGGATGGCGCGGGCGATGCGCCACGGCGTCGAGGCCGGGTGGGACGCCCGGCACGCCGGCCGGATCCCGCGCCGGTACTGGGCGCACGCCAGCTCCCCTGACCAGGACGGCTGACCCGCCGGTCACCGCCCGGGACGCAGCCCCAGGTCGCCGAGCTCGAGTGCGGCCAGCTCCCGGACGACGCCGGGATCGCCGGACCGCCAGGCCGCCGCCGGATCCGGCGCAATCCGGGTGAGCCGACGCACCGGGACCCTGGTGAGCGCACGCACCGCGAGCAGGTCGTCCGCCGTCCCTCGGGCGGCCACCGCGGAACCGGCCCGCCGGGCGTAACGCAGCCGCAGCGGCAGCCAGCCGAGGACCACCGGCAGCAGCATCAGCAGCGGTACGACGACGAGCGCCCCGGTCGCGAGCGCGCCGACCGTCTCGCCGTACTGCCGTCCGGCGTCGGCCAGGTCGGTGCCCGCCGCGGTCGCCGGGTCCAGGGCCCTGGCCAGGTCGGTGCCGACGAGCGGGATCGCCGACACCGCCCCGGAGACGCCGGTGAAGGCGTCGGTGACCCGGCCACCGGCCGCGACCAGTGACTCGCCGGGCCCGCGCAGGGCGGACAGGCCGTCGTGCGCGGCGATCCCGGCCAGCACCGCGAGCACCGCCCAGGCCAGGGCGACGAGGTCGGCGAGCACCTGCCGGGCGAGCCGTCCCGGGCGTTCCGCGTACCAGCGCATCGGCCCTGTCTACCGGTCCCGGTACGGACCCGCCCGGTGCTGTCCGGTGCTGTCCGGTGCTGTCCGAGGTCATCCCAGGACGGCGGCCGTCCCGTGCCGGTCCAGCTCCCGGACCCGGGCGTCGAGCAGCGCCAGGAACTCCTCGTCGGCGGCGAGCGCACCGTCGCCGTCCGCGGTGAGCAGCCGGAGGAACTCCGCGGCCGTGGCCCGCCCCGGGTCGGCCAGCACCCCGCGGGACAGCAGCGGGTCGACGACGGCGAGCGGGCCGCCGTCGTCGGACACGGGGTTCCGGACGGTGCGGATCCAGGCGGCCACGACCGACGTCGCCGCGTCCGGCATCGTCCCGGCCCGCCGCAGCTCGGTGATCGTGTCCAGGATCCGGACCGGGAGCTTGCGCGAGCCGTCCCTGGCCACCTGCGCCGTGGTGTGCGGCAGGTGCGGGTTGGCGAACCGCCCGAGCACGGTGTCGAGGTAGTGCCGGGTGTCCGCGACGGGGGTGCCGTGGGCGGCGAGGGCCGGGGCGACCTCGTCGTGCACCATCCGGCGCACCAGAGCCAGCAGCCGTGGGTCCCCGGCCGCCGCCGCGATCGTCCGGTGCCCGGCCGGGCCGCCCAGGTAGGCGAGCGCGGAGTGGGCGGCGTTGAGGACACGCAGCTTCAGCCGCTCGAACGGCTCGACGTCGGCGGCGAAGGTGACCCCGGCGTCCTCCCAGCGGGGCCGCCCGCCGGGGAAGTCGTCGGTCAGCACCCAGCTGCTGTACGGCTCGGTGACCACGGCGGCCGCGTCGCGCACCCCCAGCGCCGCCGACGCCAGCGCGGCGTCCCGGTCGGTCGCGGCCGGGGTGATGCGGTCGACGACCGAGCCGGGGAACGTCACGGCGCCCGCGACGAACTCCGCCAGCGCCCGCCGCCGGCCGGGCTCCAGGCGGGCTGCCGCCGCGTCCACCGCCCGCCGCAGGACCTGGTCCCGGTTACGGACGTTGTCGCAGCTCACCAGGGCCACCGGCGTCGCACCGGCGGCGAGCCGGGCGAGCAGGCCGTCGGCGAGCACGGTCACGGCGTCGCCACCGGTGTAGCCGTCCTCGGTGATCGTCAGGGTGACGATCCGGGTGTGCGGCGAGGCGATCGCCGCGACGACCTCCGGGCGGTCCCGGGTCAGGGCCAGGGTGGCGGTCAGGGCGCCGACGACCCGGGTCGAGCGACCCCGGGCACCGGCCTCGGTCAGGCTGTAGAGGCAGTCCTGCGCGGCGAGCCGGTCGACGACCCCGGTGCTGCGCGGCGCGACCCCGAGGATGCCCCAGCGGTCGTCACCGGAGGCGGCGGTCGCGTCCTCGGTGTGGACGGCCTGGTGGGCACGGTGGAACGCACCGGGCCCGAGGTGCACGATCCCCGGCGCGGCTCCCGCACCGGCCGCCGTAGCGGCACCGCCGGGACGGGCCCGTGGCCGCATCCGTTCCGGGACCCGCGCGAGCGTCGCGGCGGACAGGTCAGCCGGCATGCCGGGCCTCCGTGGTGACCGGTCGCCCGCCCGCGAGCACGGTCCGGACGTCGAGCGTGGGATCCCCCGGGCGCCACCGGAAGGTGATGACGTCGGCGGCGGCGCCCGCCCGGAGCACCCCGCGGTCCGGGCACCCCGGGGGCAGGAACCGCGCGGGGCTCGCCGTCGCCAGGGTGACCGCGTCGGCCAGGCCGATCCCGGCGAGCCCGGTCACCCGCGCGACCGCGTCGGCGAGGCTGCAGGCCGCGCCGGCCAGGAACGGGGTGCCCGGCCGGGACAGCCGCCCGTCCGCGGACAGCTCGACGGTCCCGCCCACCGGGGTCTCGTAGCTGCCCGGCGGCATCCCGGCCAGCGCGACGGCGTCGGACACCAGGACGCTGCGCCCGGGCCCCTTCGCCCGGAGCATCGACCGCAGCACCTCGCCCGGCAGGTGGTGCCCGTCGGCGATGAAGGTTGCGGTGAGGCGGTCGTCGGCGAGCTGGGACCAGATGTAGTTGGGGTGCCGGGGCAGCTCGCCGTGCGCGCCGTTGCCCAGGTGCGTGCTCAGGACGGCGCCCGCCCCGGCCGCGGCGTCGATCTCCGCCCCGGTCGCGTGCGTGTGCCCGACCGCCGCGTGCACCCCGTCGGCGTGCAGCGCCGCGACGTACTCCCGGCTGCCCGGATGGTGCGGCGACAGCGTGACGATGCCGATGAGCCCGCCGGCCGCGCGCTGCCAGCGCCGGTACTCCGCGATCGACGGCGGCCGCACCCACCGCCGGTCGTGCGCGCCGCGCGGGCCGTCCAGGTCGGAGATGTGCGGGCCCTCGAGATGGACGAACGGGATCGCGTGGGCGACCGCCGGATCGGCCCGCCGGGCCGCCGCGACGACCTCCAGGGCGGCGACGATCCGCTCCTCGGACGCCGTGATGATCGTCGGGACCCAGGTCGTGACCCGATCGCGGTGAGCTCCGCGGTCAGGTGCGCCACGTCGGCCGCGGTCACGCCGGCGGCGTTGACGTCGCGCCCGGCGAACCCGTTCACCTGCAGGTCGACGAGCCCGGGTGCGACCCAGACGTCGTCGTCGCCGGGCGGCGGGCCGCCGGGCTCCACCGCGTCGATGGTCGGGCCCGTGGCGTGCACCCGCACCGGGCGGCCGGTGGCGACGTCGCGTCCGCTGATCACGGTCATCGGGTCGGTCTCCTGCCGGGGAGTGGAGCTGTGGACGGTCAGCATGGGATGCAAACGTTTTCACGTCAACCCGGCCGCTGGGGTCAGGAGGCCGCCCGGCCGGTCGACCCGCGGACCACGAGGGTGCCGTCGTAGGCGTGCCGCTCGGCCTGCCCGGCCCGCGGGATCAGCGCGACGGCGCGCCGGCCGAGCCGGGCGCACGGGGCGTTCACCGTGGTCAGCGACGGTCGGGCCATGCCGACCGGCAGGACGTCGTCGCAGCCGATCACCGAGATCTCCCCCGGCACGTCGACCTGCTGGTCGGCCAGGCCGGTCAGCACGCCCAGCGCCATCTGGTCGTCGAACGCGACGACCGCCGTCGCACCGCTGCCGATCACGAGGTCGGCAGCGGCCAGGCCGGAGGCGTAGCTCGGGTCGAACGGGCCGAGGACGGTCATCGCCAGGCCGCGCTCGACGGCGTGCGCGCGCAGGACGGCGAGCCGGCGGGAGTTCGACCACGAGGTCTCCGGCCCGGAGAGGTAGACGAATCCGGGGTGCCCGAGATCGGCGAGATGGTCCACGGCCCGGGTCATCCCGGGCTCGGTGTCGATGACGACCGAGGTCAGGCCGGGACGCTCGCTGTTCACCAGCACCAGCGGGCAGTGTCCGGCGAGCAGGGCCAGGTCGTCGTCGGGGAGCTGGGTGGCGCACAGGACCAGGCCGTCGACCTGCTTCGCCATCTCCCGGGCCATCCGCAGCTCGCGCCGGGGATCGGAGTCGGTGGTCGCGAGGAACACCGAGAGGTCGGTCATCGCCGCGGCGTCGGTCGCCCCCTTGATGACCGGGGGGTAGAACGGGTTGACGATGTCGGGCACGAGCACCCCGATGTTCCCGGTCCGGCCGGTGACCAGGCCCTGGGCCGCCCGGTTGGGCGAGTACCCGAGCTTGTCGGCGGCCCGCAGGACCGCCTCCCGGGTGTCGTCGCGCAGCAGGTCGGGGCGGCTGAACGCGCGCGAGACGGTCGCCGGGGAGACCCCGGCGAGCTGGGCCACTTCGACGATCGTGACGGCCACCGCTGCCTCGCTCCCTCCGGACGGACGACGGCGCCAGATTACGGACGGCCGTTGACAGCGTCCATTCTGACTGCAAACCTTTTCATCCAGAGCGTCGCAGGTCGCGATGGTGCGATCGGATCGATCCTGGGAGTGGGCATGGGTATCGCCGACTGGGTAGTGCTGGCCGGGTACTTCGGCGTCATGGTGGCCATCGGCTGGTGGTCGAAGCGGCGGATCCGGTCCGCCGAGGACTTCTTCACCGCCGGCGGCGCGATGCCGTGGTGGCTCTCGGGGATCTCGCACCACATGTCGGGGTACTCCGCCGCGGTCTTCGTCGCCTACGCCGCGCTGGCCTACACGACCGGCTTCGCCGTGTACGTCTGGTGGGCGGTGTCGATCACGATCGCCTGCGCCATCGGGTCGTTCGTCTTCGCGCCGCGCTGGCCGCGCATCCGGGAGCGGCTGGGGATCGTCTCCCCGCTGGAGTACCTGTCGGTGCGCTACGACATCCCGTCCCAGCAGGTGCTCGCCTGGTCGGGCACCGTGCTGAAGGTCTTCGACGTCGCGGCCAAGTGGGCGGCCAGCGCGATCCTGCTGAACACGTTCGCCGGGCTCTCGCTGCCGGTCGGGATCCTGCTCGTCGGCGGGGTCACGCTGGTGTACTCCACGATCGGGGGCCTGTGGGCCGACGCGCTCACCGACTTCGGGCAGTTCCTCATCCAGCTCGTGGCGGCGCTCGCCCTGCTGGTCGCGGCGATGGGCAGCCTCGGTGGCATCGGGTCGGTGGTGACGATGTGGGACGACCTGCCGCCGTCGCACTCGGACCCGTTCGCCGGGACCCTGACGGTGCCGTTCTTCCTGGCCTACTGCCTGATCAACTTCGTGTCCTACAACGGCGGCACCTGGAACCTGGCGCAGCGGTTCATCGCCGCGCCGACGTCGTCCGCGGCGCGCAAGTCGATGTGGCTGTCCGGGGTGCTCTACCTCGTGTGGCCGCTCGTGCTGTTCCTGCCGATGTGGGCCGCGCCGCTGCTGCTCCCGGACCTCGCCGACCCCGAGCAGTCCTACGCCGAGCTGGTGCTGCTGCTCCTGCCGTCGGGCCTGGTGGGCCTGGTCCTCGCCGGGATGTTCGCGCACACGATGGCGATGACGTCGTCGGACGCCAACGCGATCTCCTCGGTCGTGGTGCGCGACATCGTGCCGGTGCTGCGCGGCAGCCGGGGCCGGCTGGTCGGCCGCAGCGAACTGCTCGCCGGGCGGGTCTCAACGTTCCTGTTCATCGCCGCGTCGATGGCGATCGCGCTGTCCGCCGACTCCTTCGGCGGGGTGCTCGGCCTGCTCGTGCTGTGGTTCGGGGCGCTCGTCGGCCCGATCGCCGTGCCGATGCTGCTCGGGATGCTGCCGGCGTTCCGGCGGTGCGGCCCGTCCGCGGCGCTCGTCTCGTGGGCGGCGGGGATCGCGGTGTTCGTCGTCAACCGGTACGTCATCGGCGACCGGCTCGACGCGCTCGGTGAGGGCACCGCCCAGGCGATCACCGTCGCGACCCCGATCCTGGTCTCGGTCGTCCTGTTCGTGCTGATGGGGCTGCTGCGCCCGTGGCGGAACGCGGCGTCTGACGAGCTGGTGGCGGCGATCCGGACCGACGCCGCGGTCGCGGCACCCGGCACCGCCGGGGCGGTCCGGTCGTGACCCGTCCCTGGCGGGCGCTGCTGGAGACCTCGGTCCTGCCGTGGTGGGAGCGTCACGGCGCCGACGACGCGACCGGTGGGGTCCACACCTGCCTGCGCGACGACGGCTCCCGGCTCACCGACGACAAGTACACCTGGTCCCAGGGCCGCTGGGCGTGGCTGTGCGCCGAGCTCGGCGCGGAGTGCGACGCCGGTCGGCTGACCGGGGACGCCGGCCGCTGGCACGAGCGCGCCTGCCGGACCGCGGCGTTCGTCGAGGAGCACGCCGTCGCCGGCGGGGCCCGGACCCACTTCGTCACCGGGACCCGGGGCGGGCGCCCGGCCGACGGCGATCCCGGCACCGGCACCAGCGTCCTCGCCGACCTGTTCGCGGCGCTCGGGCTCGCCGGCGCCGCCGGGTCCCGCGCCGCGACGGTGGCACAGGCGCACCGCTGGGCCGCCGGTGCGCTGGAGCTGCTGGAGTCCGCCGAACGCCGGATCGACGCCCGCACCGCCCCGAGCGCCCCGTACCCGGTTCCGGCCGGGTTCACCGACTCCGCGTCCCGGATGCTGCTCCTGAACGTGGGGTCCGAGCTGGGCCGGCTCACCGGCTCCGTCCCCGCGGCTGGCGTCGCCGAGCGGGCCCGCCGGACCCTCACCGGCGGGATGTGGCGCCGGGACGGCTGGTGGGAGCTGCGCCCGGACACACCGGCCGACACCGACACCCTGGCGGCCCGGCACGTCACCCCCGGCCACCTGCTGGAGGCGATGTGGATGGTCGCGGACGCCCACCGCCACGGGCAGACCACGGCCGGTCCGCCCGAGTGGACCCCGGACCTCGCACTGCGCTGCCTCACCCTGGCCTGGGACCCCGAGCGCGGCGGCCTGTTCCGCTACGTCGACTCTCGGGACGGCGGGGCCCCGCGCGGCCGGCTCCGCGGCGGCGACCCCTACGAGGACCTGGTCCGGCGGACCTGGGACACCAAGCTCTGGTGGGTGCACGTCGAGGCGCTCTACGCCACCCGGCTGCTCGCCGAGGAGTTCGGGTCGGCCGAGCTGGCGGCCTGGCACGAGCGCATCGCCGACTACACGCTCGCCACGTTCCCCGACCACCACGGTGGCGAGTGGACCCAGATCCGGGACCGATCCGGCCGCCCGCTCGACGAGGTGGTCGCGCTGCCGGTCAAGGACCCGTTCCACATCCCACGCGCGCTGCTCCTGCTGCACCGGCTGGACACCGGGGTCACCGCCGGGACGACCACCCGGACCACCCCCGGAGACACCACTCGGGCCACCCCCGGGAACACCGCTCGGACCACCGCCGGGAACACCACTCGGACCACCGCCGGGAACACCGCTCGGGCAACCCCGGAGAACACCACCGGGGTCACCCCCGCGAGCACGACCGAGAGAGGCAACCGATGACATCCACGCTCACCGTCGCCGACAGCGCCATCGCCGTCCGCGTCGAGCCCACCGCACCGGCGGCCGGCCGCGCGGCCGGCCGCGCGGCCGCCGAGCTGTTGCGACGGCTGCTGGCCGGGCAGGAGCTGGTCCGGGTCGCGTTCGCGGCCGCCCCGTCGCAGGACGCGTGCCTGGCCGAGCTGCGTGCCGCGGAGGGCATCGACTGGTCCCGGGTCGTGGCCTTCCAGCTCGACGACTACGTCGGGCTGCCGCAGGGCGGGCCGGGGACGTTCGCCGCGTACCTGCGCCGGCACGTCCTCGACGCGGTGTCGCCGGGAACGGTGCACTACATGGACGTCGCCGACGGCGCCGCCGAGGCCGCCGAGGCCGGCCGCAGGGCGTACGCGGAGCTGCTGTCCGCGGCGCCGCTGGACCTGGTGCTGCTCGGCATCGGGGAGAACGGGCACCTGGCGTTCAACGACCCGCCGCTCGCGGACCGGCACGACCCGCAGGCCGCCCGCCTGGTCGAGCTGGACCACGCCTCGCGGGTCCAGCAGGTCAACGACGGCTGCTTCGCGGGCGTCGACGACGTGCCCACCCGGGCGTTGACGCTGACCCTGCCCACCCTGCTCGACGGCCGGCACCTCGTCTGCACGGTGCCGGGACCGCGCAAGCGGGCGGCCGTCACCCGGGCGCTGTTGGGTCCTGTCGACGCCGGGTCGCCGGCCTCGTACCTTCGCGAGCACCCGGCCGTGGAACTGTTCCTCGACCGGGAGTCCGCGCCCGTCGTCCCGGCAGGAGAGGGAGCGACCCGATGACCACGTCCCGCGACACGTCGACGGACACCTCGATGGAACAGACCATGCGGTGGTTCGGCCCCGAGGACCCGGTGAGCCTGTCCGACATCCGGCAGGCCGGGTGCGAGGGCGTGGTCACCGCGTTGCACGACGTACCCAACGGCCACGTCTGGAGCGTCGAGGCGATCACCCGGCGCCGGGAGCTGATCGAGGCGCACGGCATGCGCTGGTCGGTGGTGGAGAGCCTGCCGGTCGCGGAGTCGGTGAAGCGGCGCAGCGCCGGGTGCGACGAGGCGGTCGCGGCCTACCGGGAGAGCCTGGCCAATCTCGCGGCGTGCGGCCTGCGGACGGTCACCTACAACTTCATGCCGGTCCTGGACTGGACGCGGACCGACCTCGCGTACCCCATGCCGGACGGCGCGCTCGCCCTGCGGTTCGACGCCGACGCCCTCGCCGCCTTCGACCTGCACATCCTCGGCCGCCCCGGAGCGGGCGCGGACTACGACGCCGCGACCACGGCCCGGGCGGCGCAGCTGTTCTCCTCGCTCGACGACGAGGCCCGGCACCGTCTGGAGCGCACGGTCGTCGCGGGCCTCCCGGGCAGCGAGGAGAGCTTCGGCACCGCGGAGTTCCGCGAGGTCCTCGCGACGTACGCGACGATCGACGCCGACACCCTGCGGTCGAACCACATCAGGTTCCTGACCGAGGTGGTGCCGACCGCCGAGGAGCTGGGCGTCCGCCTGGTCGTCCATCCCGACGACCCGCCGTTCCCGCTGTTCGGCCTGCCCCGCGTGGTGAGTACCGGGTCCGACCTGGCGACGCTGTTCGACGCGGTCCCCGCCGCGGCGAACGGGCTGTGCTTCTGCGTCGGCTCGCTCGGGGTGCGGGAGGACAACGACCTGGTCGCGATGATCCGCCGGTTCGGCTCCCGCATCGGGTTCCTGCACCTGCGCAACGTGCAGCGGGAGCCGCACGGCAGCTTCCACGAGGCGACCCACCTCGGTGGGAGCTCCGACATGTACGCGGTCGTCCGCGAGGTGGACCGGCTGTCCCGCCGGGAGGGCAGACGGATCCCGATGCGCCCCGACCACGGCCACCAGATGCTCGACGACCTCGGCCGCCGCACCAACCCCGGCTACTCGGCCATCGGCCGGCTCCGCGGTCTCGCCGAGCTACGGGGCCTGGAGATGGGCGTGGCCCGAAGCCACACCGACGCGGACTCCCCCACGGACGCCTGACCACCCGCCCACCCGCTCGTGCCGCAGGCAGCGCCGTCCTGCCGCCCGGCCCCCGCCGCGTAGCACCCGGGACACGGGACAGCCACAGTCCGTGCCGACCGTGCTGCGGGACGGTGGCCGCGGCGCCCGCCGGGGGGCGCCGTCACGTTCGTTCCGGTCGTGCGTCACGGGTCGTCGCGGTCTGTGATCCGCTGTCGTGGTCGCACGGGCCGGAGCGTTCCGCGGAACGCCGCGCCGAGTGGTCCGGGGCGGCGGTCTCCGTCGCGCTCGGTGTGTGGTCGGCAGGCCCGGTGCTGTTCCGCAGGCAGCGCTGTCCTGCCGGTCCCGGTAGCCGCGTTCCGCGGAACGCAGCCGTGCGTTCTGCGCCGTGGAACGTCGGTGCCGTGGAACGCGGTCACGGTGCTCATGCCGCGGCGGCGGCCGGCGGCACCGGCGGGAGCAGCGCGTCCAGGATCGGCTCCGGGTCGAGACGGTCGCCGTACCAGGCCGGGGTGAGGCTGTCCCGGTCGATCGCGATCCGGGCCCGGACGTGCATGTCCACGAGTTCGTCGGTGTTCCCGTCCAGCTGGTCACCCGCTCCCGGGACGAGCGTGCCGTCCGGCCGGCGGAACACCCAGCGCCCCTGGTCGTAGCGGACGCGGTAGCCGTGGTCGTGCACGAGCCGGTGATGGTGTCCACAGATCAGGACGAGGTTGTCCACATCGGTGGATCCGCCGTGCAGCCAGTGCCGGACGTGGTGCGCGTGCAGGTGCCGGTCGTGCGGGCAGCCGGGGAACCGGCAGCCGCCACCGTCGGCCACGTCCCGTGCGGTCAGCGCCGCGATCTGCGCCGGGCTGGCGAGCCTGCGGGACCGGCCCAGGTGGAGCCGGTTCCCGGCCCGGTCGTCGAGGAGCAGCTGGGCCCGCGCGTCGCAGGCGAGTCGCTCCGCGACCACCCCGGGGATCTCCGGTCCGTCGGCGAGCCGGGCGGTCCCGCTCGCCACGTCCAGATGGACGACGACGTGGGCGGTGCCGCGTTCGACCACCGGCCCGGCACCGTCCCCGGCGTCGCGGTGGCGGACGAGGTCGACGAGCGCGTCCGCGCGCCGGGCCGCGATCCGGTCCACGGCGGGCCCGGGCGCCTGCTCGAGACCGCGCTGGTCGAGGTCCGACGGCAGACCGGCGGGCCGGGTGTCGAGATCGACCGGTCCGGTCGGTCCGGTCGGCGCTGTCGGCACTGTCGGGGTCGGGGCCGGGGCGGATGCGCTGACGCGGCCCTCGATCGCGGCGATCAGCGCGGCTCCCTCCTCGGGGGCGAGACGACCGCGCAGGACGAGCGAACCGTCGACGTCGTGGTACCAGCTCACCGACCGCCGGGCGGCCACCCACGTCGGAGCGGGGACCCGGCGGCGGACGGCGCGGACCACGGTCTCGACGTGGCCCGCGGTCCCCGACAGCGCGAGGTCGAGGAGCACCCGCTCCACGGTCTCGGGATCGGCGACGCCCGTCTCGGGAGCCGTGGGTGCCGGATGATCGGTGCCGGTGCTGCCGGCGTCGGAGCCGAGCGCGCTCCCGGCGTGGCCGACGGCTCCCGGCGCGGTCGGGCCCGTGCGTGCGGTGGGCCCGCCGGTCGTGGCCGCGGAGAAGCACGTCGGCGCCGGGGACCCGGTGGGCGCAGAGGACATGGTGGGCGCGGTGGACCCGGTCGGCTCGATCGGCGTGGTGGCCTCTGTGGGCCCGGTGGCCGTGGAGGAGCAGGTGGGGGCGGTGGACTCTGTGGACCCCGCGGGCGGGGTGGGCGGGGTCGGGTCCGGGTCCGGGTCCGGGTCCGGGTCCGGGTGCGCGGGCGTGGTGGCGGTGGCTGCGGCGATCCGGGCCAGGGCGGCGCTGTCCGAGCCGGTGATGCGGGTCAGGGCACGGACCTTGGAGTAGGAGATCCGGCCGGCCGCGAACGCCTCCGTGATCCGGGGGAGCGTGGTCAGGGCCCGGGCGACGCGGAGGTGTTCCGTCGCCGTCCGCAGGCTCATCCCCGCCCGCCAGGACAGCCAGTGGGCGCACGAGCGGATGCCGACCCCGGCCCAGCCGCCGCGGTCGTCGAACTCGGCCAGCAGCTGCAGGAACCGGCATTCGGCGGCGGCGATGTGCCCGGCCAGGCCGAGCAGCTCCGACTCCAGCTCGGGCAGGGGTGTGCCGGACGGGGACGCGGTGGGGGCGGGCATCGGACGACCTCCAGCGGAATCGAACTGACGTTCGACAGTCACTGTCGCACCCCGGTACGACGTTCTCCGGCCATCAGGGGGAGCCCGCCGGCCAGGTGGACCGGGCGGGATGGGCCGGATGGGGCGGGGCGGAGTCGGCCGGGCCGGGGCGGGACCGCGTTCCGCGGAACGCGGAAACGCGGGACGCGGGGTCAGAGGAGGCCGAGTTTGGTCGCTGCGTAGACGGCCTCGGCGCGGCGGGACACCATCAGCTTGCGCATCAGGTTCCCGACGTGGAACTTCACCGTCGTCTCCGAGATGAACAGCTCGGCCCCGATCGCCCGGTTGGACAGGCCACGGGCCAGCAGCCGGAGCACGTCCAGCTCGCGGTCGGTCAGCCGCTCCCGGTCCGGGATCCCGCCGGAGAGCGAGCGGACCATCGCCGATGCGGAGCGGGCGTCGAAGGCGCTCTCGCCGCGGGACACGGCGCGGATCGCGCGGACGAGTTCGGTGGTGTCGACGTCCTTCACGACGTAGCCGCGGGCGCCCGCCTGCACCGACTCGACCACCAGACGGTCCTCGGCGAACGTCGTCAGCACCAGCACCCCGATCCCGGGATGCTCGGAGCAGAGCCTGCGGCATACCTCCAGACCGTCGGTCTGCGGGCCGGAGGCGAGCTTCAGGTCGAGCAGGACGACCTGCGGACGCCCCGCCGTGACGGCGGCGAACGCCTCCGGTGCGCTGCCGGCCTCGCCGACGATCCGCAGGTCGTCCTCGCGCTCCAGCACGGCGCGCAGGCCCTGGCGCATGATCGAGTGGTCGTCGACCAGCACGATCCGGATCGGCCGGGTGCCCGGCGGGCCGGGGGACGGGCGGCCCCCGGACGTCGTCGCCGTGGTCCGGGCCGGCCCGCTCATCGTTCCTCCTCGCGGGCCGCCCCGAGCGGGACGTCCACCCGGACCTGCAGCCCACCGATCCGGGAGCGGCGGAACCGCAGCATCCCGCCCATCTCGCGGGCCCTCGCGTCCATGTTGACCAGGCCGCGGTGCTCCCCGGAGGGACCGCGGACCGGCGCCGCGCGCAGGGTGCGGCGGATCTCCTCCGGGGCGGCGCCGCCGTCGTCGGAGATCGAGAGCCGGACCCGCTCGGGCTGGTACGCCAGCCGCACCACCGCCCGCGTCGCGGACGCGTGCATCGCCGTGTTGAACAACGCCTCGCCGGCGATCCGGAACAGCGACTGCTCGTGCTCGTGCGGCAACGCGACCGGCGCCCCGCCGATGGCCACCTCGACCCGCAGCTCGTCCGGCATGTGCACGGTGGACAACCGGCGGAGCATGGAGGGGAGGTCCTTGTCGCCGTGGTCGTCGTCGTTGAGCGCGTAGATCGCCGAGCGCAGCTGCTCGACCGCGCGCCGGGTCAGGTCCTTGGCGGTGTTCAGGTGCCCGGCGAGGTCCGGGTCGGTGATCTCCGAGCGGCACAGCTCGATGTGCATCCCGGCCGAGAGCGCGTACTGGGTGACGCTGTCGTGCAGCTCGCGGGCGATCCGGTGCCGCTCCTCGTCGAGCACCTCGCGCTGCCGGGCCGCACCGAGCGCCTGCTGGGTCGCCATCAGCTCGGCGTTGCGCAGGCGCAGGTCCTCGGCCTGCGCCGCGGTGCGGGCGTGCAGCCGCTCGGACCGCTCCAGCAAGGCGCAGTTCTGCAGCGCCGACGCCGTCTGACCGGCCAGGATGCGCAGCACCGAGTGGTCGGTGTCGTCGATGTCGCGCTCCGGCGGAGTCCAGGCGACGAACCCGCCGACGGTCCGGCCGTTCAGCCGGATGGGGACGTGCAGGTGCCGCAGGGCCGCCGCACCGTGGTGCTCGTCGTCACCGGTGCCCTCGTGCAGCGCGCGGACGTGCCGGGCCACCTTCTCCGGGACCAGGCCGAGGTCCGCCCACTCGACGCCGTCCGGACCGAGCACGACGTGCCGGGGCGAGGCGTCCGGGAGCTCGCCGTCGACGAGCGCGAGGACCACCCAGTCCGCGGTGAGATGGTCGGCGGCGGCGGCCGTGACCGCACGGACCAGCGCCTCGGAGCCCTCCGTCGTCCGCACCAGCGCGGCCGAGATCCGGTCCAGCGCCACGATGACCCTGGTCAGCCGTTCCAGGTTCACCCGGTACTGCGGGTAGAACGACGGCTTCCCGGACCGCAGACCGGTGAGCTGGTCGAGATCGGGACGCGACCGCAGCCCGGACGGTGACGGGGCCGGGGTGCGCCGGTTCGGGAACCGGGCGGCAGCGGTCACCGCGCGCCCCTACAGCGCCCGCCGGAACAGATCGTCGATCTGCTCCACGGAGGCCGAGCGCGGGTTGGTGGTCAGGCAGGCGTCGCCGAGGGTGAGCCGGGCGAGCCGCGGGACGTCGGCCTCCCGGACCCCGATGGCCCCGAGCCCGGTGGGGACGCCGACCTCGTCGGCGAGCTTGCGGACCTCGGTCGCGACCATGTCGACCGCCTCGTCGCCGGGCATCCCCGGCCGGGCCGGGAGCCCCATCGCCCGGGCGATCGGGACGAACCGGGTCGGGTCGTCGGCACCGTTGAACCGGATGACGTGCGGCAGCAGGACGCCGTTGATGAGGCCGTGCGGCAGGTCCAGCATCCCGCCGACCTGGTGGCTCATCGCGTGCGTCGCGCCGAGGATCGCGTTGGTGAAGGCCAGCCCGGCCTCCAGCGCGGCCTGGGCCATCGCGGTGCGGGGGCCGTCGTCGGTGCGGCGGACCATCGTCGTCGGCAGGTTCGAGTGCACCAGCGTGACGGCGTGCAGCGCGTGGGTGTCGGTCAGCGGGCCGTGCGCCAGCGAGACGAACGCCTCGATGCCGTGGGTCAGCGCGTCCAGCCCGGTGGCCGCGTTGAGCCAGTCCGGCATGGTGACCAGCAGCCGGGGGTCGATCACCGAGACGTCCGGGACCAGCGCCCGGCCCATGATCGTGATCTTGGTGCGCCGCTCGGTGTCGGTGACGATGCAGAACTGGGAGACGTCGGCCCCGGTGCCCGAGGTGGACGGCACCATGACCAGCGGGGGATCGGGCTGGTGATCCGGTCGATGCCCTCGTAGTCGCCGATCGCGCCGCCGTTCGAGGCGAGCAGCGCGACCCCCTTCGCCGCGTCGATCACCGACCCGCCGCCGACGCCGATCACGACGTCGCACCCGGAGTTCTCGTACCGCTCGAACCCGGCCTGGATCTCGTGGTCCTTGGGGTTCGGCGTGATCTCCTGCCACAGCCGGGGCGCGAGCCCGGCGCCGCGCAGGTGTGTCAGGAGTTCGTCCGGCCAGCCGGCCTCGGTGAGGCCGGGATCGGTGACGACGAACGGCCGCCGGGCACCCAGCCGGACCGCGGCGTGCGCGGTCTCGCCCAGCGAGTCGTGCCCGAAGACGATCTCGGGCGCGTGGAACTTGGACAGCCGTGCGGTGGGGGTCGTCCCGGTGAGGACCACGCCGCCCTCCTCCGCTCCGTCGCGACCTCGCCGGAGCCCGCACCGCGTCGGTCGCCCGGGACCGCGGCTCCGTCACGAGCGTGGTTCCACGGTACAGGCCCCGACGCCCCTGCGGGCCGGTCGCGGACGGCGGGTGCTCCCCGAAAGCGGAGGCCTCAGGACGTGTGGATGGGGCCCTCCCGGTCGGCGAGCCGGGCGCCCGCCCCGCCCCAGTGCTGGGCGATCATCTCCGCCGCGATCGAGACCGCGGTCTCCTCCGGGGTCCTGGCCCCCAGGTCGAGCCCGATCGGTGAGGACATCCGCTCGATCTCGGCCTCGGTGACGCCGCGTTCGCGCAGCCGCTCCAGCCGGTCGTCGTGGGTGCGCCGCGACCCCATCGCGCCGATGTAGCCGACCTCGGGCAGCCGCAGCGCGACCTCCAGCAGCGGCACGTCGAACTTCGGGTCGTGGGTCAGCACGCAGAGCGCGGTCCGCTGGTCGACGCGGCCGGCGTCGGACTCGGCCTGCAGGTAGCGGTGCGGCCACTCGACGACGACCTCGTTGGCGCCGGGGAACCGGCTGGCGGTCGCGAACACCGGCCGCGCGTCGCAGACGGTGACCCGGAAGCCGAGGAACGAACCGATCCGGGCGACCGCGGCCGCGAAGTCGATCGCGCCGAACACGATCATCCGGGGCGGCGGGGCGAAGGACTCGACGAAGACCTGCAGCCCCTCACCACGGCGCTCGCCGTTGACGCCGTAGGTCAGGGTGGCGTTGCGGCCGGAGTCGAGCAGGCCGCGGACGTCGTCCCGGACGGCGTCGTCGATCCGGTCCGACCCGGTCCCGCCCTCGGTCCGGTCCGGCCAGACGACCAACCGGCTGCCGAGCAGCTCCGACGGCCCGGCGACGACGGTCGCGACCGCCACCGGCTCCTCGTCCCGGATCGCCGCGGCGATCCGGCCGAGCTGGTCGTAGGTCTGCGGGGTGACCTTCTCGACGAACACGTCGAGGATCCCGCCGCAGGTGAGGCCGACGGCGAACGCGTCGTCGTCGGACACGCCGTAGCGCTGCAGGACGGGGCGCTCGTCGGCCAGCACCTGCTGGCCCAGCTCGTAGACCGCGCCCTCGACGCAGCCGCCCGACACCGAACCCACGGCCTCGCCCGCCGACCCCACCAGCATCGACGCCCCCGGCTGGCGGGGCGCGGACCGGAAGGTCCCCACCACGGTCGCGAGCGCCGCCGGCCGTCCGTCGCGCCACCAGCCTTCCAGCTGGTCGATCACGTCACGCATCTCTGACCACCTCGAGCAGTTCCTCCAGCGTCGCCAGGCTGTGCCCGGCCAGCAGATCGTCCAAGTACGGCAGGGCCGCCACTATTCCGCCCTGGACCGGGGCGTAGCCGTCCTTCCCGGCGTGCGGGTTCACCCAGACCAGCCGGTGGGCGAGCCGCGACAGCTCCGCCACCCGGGCCCCGAGCAGCTCGGTCCCGCCGCGTTCCCAGCCGTCGGAGAAGATCACGACGACCGCGCGCCGGGCCGCGCCGCGGCGCCCCCAGCGGTCGACGAACGCGGCCAGCACCTCACCGAGCCTGGTCCCGCCGGACCAGTCCGGGATCGCCTTCCCGGCCGCGCCGAGTGCCCGCTCCGGGTCGCGCTGGCGCAGCTCCCGGGTGATCCGGGTGAGCCGGGTGCCCAGCGTGAACGCCTCCACCGAGCGGGGTGCGCGGCGGACGAACACGTGCGCGAAGCGCATCAGCGCGTCGGCGTAGGGCTCCATCGACCCGGAGACGTCGATCAGCAGCACGACCTTGCGCGGTCGCCGGGTGGTGTGCCGGTACCGGATCGCGGCCAGCTCGCCCTGGTTGCGCATGGCGGTACGCAGGGTGCGCCGCGGGTCCGCGTCGCCACGCCGGTGCGGGCGCCGGCGCCGCGAGACCCGGGTCGGCGGTTCCGGGCGGAGCAGGGTCATCAACCGGCGCAGGTGCTCGCGCTCGGCGGGGGAGAGCTCGCCGAGGTCACGGCTGCGCAGGACCTCGGTCCCGGTCGCCGCCGCCCTGATCTGCGGCCCGCCGTCCTCGTCGCCGGAGCCGGCCCCCTCGCGGCCGGGCAGCAGCGCGGCGAGCCGGGGCGGCGCCGGGGGCCGCTCGTCGGCGTTGGTGGCGCGGCGGCCCTGCGCGGGTTCGAACCACGCGGGGAAGGCGAGGTCGTAGCGTCCGACGTCGTCCGGGTCGGCGCACAGGGTCAGTCGCCCGGCCCAGTAGGCCTGGTCCCGGTCGGTGACGTCGAGCACGTCCAGTGCCTGCAGGAACGCGGTCACCCGCTCCTGGGAGACGGGCACCCCGGCGGCGCGGAGCACCTCGGTGAAGCCGACGAGCCCGGTGAGCAGCTCGTCGGCGGGCCGTGTGGTGGTGGACCCGGCCACGGCGCTCAGGAGGCCAGCAGACTGTCGAGCCGGGCGTGCACCCGGTCGGCGTCCTCCCGGTACTTGAGCACCGCGCCGAGCGTGCGGGCCGCGTTCTCCGGGTCCAGGTGCCGGGCGCCGACGAGATGCAGTGCGCGCGCCCAGTCCAGGGTCTCCGCGACGCCCGGCGGCTTGATCAGGTCCGCCTGGCGCAGCTTCTGCACCGCCCGCGCGACGGCGGCCGCCAGCCGCTCCGGCACCTCCGGAAGCCTGCTGTGCAGGATCTCGATCTCCCGCTCGATCGACGGGTGCTCCAGCCACAGGTACAGGCAGCGCCGCTTCAGCGCGTCGTGCACCTCGCGGGTCCGGTTCGAGGTGAGGACGACGACCGGTGGCGTCGTGGCCCGCACCTCGCCGATCTCCGGGATCGTGACGGCGTGCTCGGTGAGCACCTCCAGCAGGAACGCCTCGAACTCGTCGTCGGCCCGGTCGATCTCGTCGACGAGCAGGACCGAGGGGCTGGTGCGCAGCGCGCGCAGGACCGGCCGGTCGAGCAGGAAGCGCTCGTCGTAGAGCGAGGACTCGACCGCGCCGGCGTCGAGGTCCCCGCCGGTCGCCTCCAGGGTGCGCAGGTGCAGCAGCTGGCGGGGGAAGTCCCAGTCGTAGAGCGCCTGGCCGGCGTCGATGCCGTCGTGGCACTGCAGCCGGATCAACGGTGCGTCGAGGGTCTGCGCCAGTGCCACGGCGAGTGCCGTCTTGCCGGTGCCGGGCTCGCCCTCGCAGAACAGCGGGCGGTTCATCTGCATCGCCAGGTACGCGGCCGTGGCCAGGCCGTCGTCGGCGAGGTAGCCGGTGGCGCGCAACGCCGCCGCCAGCTCGGCCGGGCCGCCCGGCGATCCCGGCACGGCGCCGGGTGCGGAGTCGTTCACCGAACCAGCATGCAGGACGAGCGCGGGGGGCGGCCACATGTGGCCGCGGCGGCGGGTGCCGATCCCTGTACTGACGAACGAGGGGCCCGGAAGGTTCGATGTGCTTCCGAAGCTGAAATATTCACGGTTACGAGATAGGTCCGTGATGTGACGTCGTTGACCAGCACGTTTAGTGCGGGTGTGATAATGACACGCATGTTACAGTGACTCCGCTCACGCATTCGATGTTTGACGGATCGAATTCGGCCATTCACCTTTCTCGTCGGCCGGTCCGAACGGAACGGCCAGCAGAACGAGCCAACATCCGGGCCCGCCGCGCCGAACCACCCCCGTCCCGCGGCAGTCCGGTCCGTCGAGGAATCGAGAACGGGACGGGGACGAGAGAGACCACATCGCTGGCGTCCCCCAGGCGCCTCTCCCCCCAGGGCGGTGTGTGCTCGATCGGGCCGGCGCGGTGGGAGCGAATTTCGATGTCTCAGGGACTCAAGGGCCGACGCCTCCTGCGTGCAGCTGCGGCCGGCCTCGTCGCGGTCGGCGCGACGGCCGCGATGGCCGGTACCGCCTCCGCTGCCCCGGACGGCGTCTGGGACCAGCTCGCGCAGTGCGAGAGCGGCGGCGACTGGTCGATCAACACGGGCAACGGCTACCACGGCGGGCTGCAGTTCTCGCCGTCCACCTGGCGTGCCTACGGCGGTTCCGGGTCGGCGGCGAACGCCAGCCGCTCGGAGCAGATCGCCGTGGCCGAGAAGGTGCTGGCGGCGCAGGGCTGGAACGCCTGGCCGTCCTGCTCGAAGAAGCTGGGTATCACCGGCCACTCGGCGGACACCGGCAAGCGGGTCAAGGCCTCCGCCCCCGCGCAGGAGTCCGCCGCGCCGAAGAAGCAGTCCTCCGGCGGCGGCTACACCGTGCGCTCGGGTGACACCCTCGGCAAGATCGCCTCGGCGCACGGCACCTCGGTCTCCGAGCTCGCCTCGCGCAACGGCATCGCGAACGTGAACGCGATCGGCGTCGGCCAGGTCCTGCAGACCGGCTGATCCTCCCTCCGGCCCGGGCCGCCATCCGGGGCCGGAACGGATCGGGGCGCGCGGTGTTCCCCAGCACCCGCCCCGGCGCGACGACGGCCCGGCGGGTGGGTCAGGCAGAATTGACCCACTCGTCGGTGCCGTCGGCGAAGCGCTGGTGCTTCCAGACCGGGAGCAGCCGTTTCACCTCGTCGACGAGCTCGGCGCAGACGGCGAACGCCTCGCCCCGGTGCTCGGCGGCCACGGCGCAGGCCAGCGCGACCTCGCCGATCTCCAGCGGCCCCACCCGGTGCCCGACGGCGAGCGCCCGCACCCCGGGGGTGCCGGCCGCGACCCGCTCGGCGACCTCGGCCACGATCCGCTCCGCGGTGGGGTGCGCGCTGTACTCCAGGCCCCGCACCGAGCGCCCGCCGTCGTGGTCGCGCACCACACCGGCGAAGGTGACCACCGCACCCGCCGCGGGATGCTCGACGAGCCGGGCGTGCTCGTCGACGTCGAGCGGTTCCGGGCCGACCGTCGCCCGCCGGACCTCGGCGCCGGTCACCGGTGGTCACCCCCGCGGAGCTGGTCGACGGCGTGGTCGAGCACCCGGTCGAGCACCGCGAGGCCGTCGCGGACCCCGCCCGGTGACCCGGGCAGGTTGACGATCAGCGTCCGCCCGGCGACCCCGGCCAGGCCGCGGGAGAGCACCGCGGTGGGGACGGCGTCCTCGCCGGCCCGGCGCACGGCGTCGGCGAGCCCGGGGACCTCGTGGGTCAGTACCGCCCGGGTCTGCTCCGGTGTCGCGTCGGTGGGGGAGATGCCGGTCCCTCCGGTGGTCAGCACGACGTCGACCCCCGCGGCCACGGCGTCACGCAGCGCGGCGCCGACCGGCTCGCCGTCGGTGACGACGACGGGATCGGGCGTCTCGTAGCCGCGTTCGCGCAGCCAGGCGGTGATGATCGGCCCGCCCCGGTCCTCGTAGACCCCGGTCGCGGCGCGGGTGGACGCGGTGACGACGCGGGCATCGCGCCCGCTCACGACCGGTCCTCCGGGCGGGTCCAGGTGCCGGTCTTCCCGCCGTCCTTGCGCTCGACCCGCACGGCGTCCAGCACCGCGGCCGGGTCGACCGCCTTGATCATGTCGTGCAGGGTCAGGCCCGCGACGGCCACGGCGGTGAGCGCCTCCATCTCGACGCCGGTGCGGTCGGTGGTCCGCACCTCGGCCCGCAGGGTGACCGAGCCCGCCGTGTCGCCGGGGCCGGTGGCCGGCTCCAGGTCGACCGTCACGCCGCTGATCGCGATCGGGTGGCACAGCGGGACCAGGTCCGGCGTCCGCTTGGCGCCCATGATCCCGGCGATCCGGGCGGTGGCCAGCGCGTCGCCCTTGGGCAGGCCGTCGGTCTGCAGCAACCGGACGACCTCGGCGGTCGTGTGCACCACCCCGGTCGCGACGGCGGACCGGCGCCCCGGCTGCTTGTCGGAGACGTCGACCATGCGGGCCGCGCCCGCCTCGTCGACGTGGCTCAGCTCGGTACTCACCCGGTCGACCCTATACGGCGCCGACGTTCCCGCAGGCCGGGCGCACGGGCCACCCTGATGGGGGAGGTTGCTGTGATCTATAACACGTTTGTGCAACCGAACACAGAGTTTCCACTGCCGTATCCGGTTCGTGATCGGGGCTAATGACCAGGGATAACGCATTGAGGTGTTCTCAGTAGTGGTGGTCGTTCCGCTGCGACACGCCGAGGGAGTGGAGATGTCTAGGACATGGGGCAGGGCCCCGGTAGAGCAGTGAGCCTTTTTCAACCTGCCGTTCCGGCAGCTCAGGGGCCTGGTTGTGTGGGTGCAGACGCCGAGCTGGCGAGCCGGTGACCTGTGCAGCTGTGGTCAGAGCAGTTGCGCTGCAACCTTCGCGATCTCCTGACGCAGAAGCTCGCTGGTCAGGTTGAAAAAGGCTCAGTTGGTCGACCAAGATCAACGAACTCTCCGAGGCCCCGCATGTCCGATCCTGTCACCTACACCGCTGTCCTCCCGATCGGGGAGCACACCGTGGCCTACCTGGCTCGGCTTCTGGCCGCTCAACGCTGTCGCCGCGGTACCCGCCCCCGGCGGCGGGCGTTGACCCCGTTCGCCCAGGCAGTGCTGGTGATCCGCTGGTTCTGCGACGCCACCCGGGTCCGGCACCTGGCCCGCGACAACGCGATCAGTACCGCGACCACCTATCGCTACCTGCACGAAGGCATCGACGTCCTCGCCAGCGCCGCACCCGGGCTGCACGGTGCCCTGCTCGCCGCCCGCCTCGCCGGACACACCCACGTTCACCTGGACGGCACCCTGATCGCCACCGACCGCTGCCGCGCGCTCGGCCCCACCGCGGGGGTCGACCTGTGGTGGTCGGGTAAACACCACCGCCACGGCGGGAACGTCCAGGTCGTGTCCGCCCCGGATGGATGGCCGCTATGGACATCCCCGGGAAGACCCGGGCGCGAACACGACGTGACCTGTGCCCGAGCCCACCCCGGTCTGCTCGAAGACCTCGATCACTGGATCGATGATGACCACGCCGCGCTGGGCGATCTCGGCTACGAAGGTGAGGCCCACCGACTCACCGTGCCGATCAAACCCATCCCCGCCGGCGGCCGAACAGTCGATCAGCGCACCGTCAACAGCCTGCACTCAGCCACCCGAGCACTCGCCGAACGAGCAAACGCCCTGCTCAAGACCACCTTCGCAACGCTACAGCGAGTCACCCTCTGTCCCTGGCGCACCGGCGCGATCACCGCCGCCGCGCTCGTGTTACTCCACACCGAATACGACCGCACAACATGATCACCACGCTACTGAGAACACCTCATTGAGCCTTTCCCAGTAGGTGCTGGTTGATCATGTGGTTCGGTCGTGCTCGACGTGGAGGAGAACGAGCGCGGCGGCGGTGATCGCGCCGATCCGCCAGGGGCAGAAGCTGACCCGACGCAGCGCCTTGAAGGTGGTCTTGAGCAGGGAGTTCCCGCGTTCGGCCACAGCCCTGACGGCGGAGTGCAGCGTGTTGACGGTGCGCTTGTCCACCGACAGCCCACCGCCGGTGGGGGTCTTGAACGGGCAGGTCAGGCGGGTGTTCTCACCGTCGTAGCCGAGGTCGGCGAGCACGACGTGGGTGTCGTCGGTCCAGTCCTCGATCGCGTCGAGCAGGCCGGGGTGGCCGCGGGCGCAGGTGGTGTCGTGCTCGCGGCCCGGGCGCACCGGGGATGTCCACAACGGCCACCCGTCAGGCGCGGTGAGGACCTGAACGTTCCCGCCGTGGACGTGGTGCTTGCCCGACCACCACAGATCCACTCCCGGGGTCGGTCCGGGAGTGCGGGAGCGGTCAGTGTGGATCACGGTGCCGTCGAGGTGAACGTGGGTGTGCCCGGCGGTGCGGGCCGCGAGCAGCGCGCCGGGCAGTCCAGGCGCGGCGGCGGCCAGGACGTCGATGCCTTCGTGCAGGTAGCGGTAGGTACTCGACAGGCTCAGCTGGTTGTCGGCGGCGAGTTGAGCGACCCGGGTGGCGTCGAGGAACCAGCGCAGCACCAGCACCGCGTGGCGGTCACAGTCCAGCGCCCGGCGCCCGCGCCGGGTCCCGCGCCGGAGGCGTTCCTCGGCCAACAGCCGCGACAACATGGACGCGGTGGGCTCCCCGATCGGGAGCACGGCGGTGTAGGTGACAGGATCGGGCACGCGGGACCTCGGTGGTGAGTCGATCTTTGAGCGGACCGACCTCTTCTACCGGGGTCCCGCACCCTCGTTGAGCACCTCCACGCCCCCGGCGTGTCGCCGCCAGCCGCTCCCCACTACTGGGAAAGGCTCATTGTTCGATCTTGATAGGCGCGGCGGGGGCGCCGACGCGCCGTGTCGCAGCCGACTTCCGCGCCGTCCGGACGTGACCTACTTTCGATCGCAGCCCGGCCGACTCCCCCATTGCGGACGGGCTCCGGTGCCGCAGCGCTCCCTGTCCGGCGGCCACCGGCCCCCGAGGTACCCGTGGGACAGGGCCGACCGCCGAGCGGTTCGGTGGCCAACTCCCCGGCCGCCATCGGAATGCGCCGCGCGGGAGACCTGTCATGGCTCGATACCGAGGCAAGCACCGCAAACCCAGTACCACCGGCCGGGCCATCGCCCGCACCGCCGTCGCCGGCGCCGTCCTCGGCGCCCCGATGCTCGCGGTCGTCCCGGCCAACGCCGCCACGGACTCCACCTGGGACGAGCTGGCCCAGTGCGAGAGCACCGGGAACTGGTCGGCGAACACCGGCAACGGCTACCACGGTGGGCTGCAGTTCAGCCCCACCACCTGGCAGGCCTTCGGTGGCGGCGACTACGCGTCGTCGGCGCACCAGGCCAGCCGCACCGAGCAGATCGCCGTCGCCGAGAAGGTGCTGGCCGAGCAGGGCTGGAACGCCTGGCCGTCGTGCTCGAAGAAGACCGGTGCCTCCGGCTCCGCCACGCCGCGCACCGTCGAGCGCGACGCCGGGGCCCAGGCCCCGGAGCGGACCAAGCTGAGCGCTCCCGCGTCCGGCGGCACGTACACCGTGAAGTCCGGCGACACGCTCGGCCGGATCGCCGCCGCGCAGGGCGCCGGCAACTGGAAGGACCTGCTCGCGAAGAACCCCGGTCTGAACGGCGGGCAGCTCATCCACCCGGGTCAGGTCCTGAACCTCTGACCGCCGGCCCGGCAGGGCTCCCGCACGTGTGCCCCGGATCCGTTCCCAGCGGAACCGGGGCACACGCGTGTGCGGGTGGCTCAGGTGCCGGCGAGGCGGCGCAGCTGGGCCGGGGTGTCCACGTCGTCCGGGGCGGCGACGTCGCCGCATTCGACGAGCTCCAGGTCCGGACGCCCGGCGAGGTAGTCACGGGCCCCCGCGTCGCCGGCCGCCGTCCCGACCACACCGGACCAGTGGTCCCGGCCGAGCAGCACCGGGTGCCCGCCGACGCCGTCGTAGGCCGCCCGCCGCAACGACGAGTGGGTCGCGCCCTGCACCAGCCGGGCGATCGCCTCCGGCCCGACGCCGGGCAGGTCGACCAGGTGCACCAGCGCCGCCCCGGTGCCGGGCAGGTGGGTCAGCGCGCCGAGCCCACGGCGCAGCGAGGCGCCCATGCCCTCGTCCCAGTCCTCGGCGACGACGACACCCACGTCGCTGTCGTTCGTGCCCAGGCCCGCGGTGCGGAGCACGTCGGTGACGTCGTCGGCACGGGCACCGAGCACCACGGTGACCGGGCCGCAGCCACCGGCCTGCAGCGCCTTCACCGCACGTACCGCCAGCGGTTCGCCGTGCAGCCGCACCAGCGCCTTCGGAGTGCCCATCCGGCGGCCCGCACCCCCGGCGAGCAGGAGACCCGCGACCACGGTCAGCGGTTGATCTCGGTGACGGGGTGCTCGTAGGGCACGCTGTCGATCGGGAACTCGACCTCACCGAACGGCGACATGTTGCCCTGCACGGTGCCCGTGAGCTCGGTCAGCGGGTGCTCGCCGTCCGGCAGCTGCGGCCAGTTCGGGTCGATCCGGTCCGGGTTGACGGGCTTCGCGGCCATCGGTTCCTCCAGCATCGGTGCCCGGCGGGGCCGGGGGCGGTGTCCCCGCCAGTATCCCCCGGCGGTGCCCCCTGTCCGCCCCGGTGCGGCTCCCGCCACCCGACTACGCTGGCAGTGGTGCAGACGTCGCTGGTCGAGTGGTTGCGGGAGCAGGACGACGGCTTCCTCGCCGCGCTGCTGCGCGCCCGCCCGGATCTCGCCGTGCCCCCGCCGGCCGACCTCACCGTGCTGGCGACCCGGGCGTCGATCCGGGCGTCGGTGCAGCGCGCCTGCGAGGACCTCGGCACCGTCGCGCTGACGGTGCTGGAGGCCCTGGTGCTGGCCGGTGCGGGCAGCGGCCCGGTGGACGGCACGACGACCGAGCGCGGCCCCCGCTGGTGGCTCGGCGCCGGGGTGGACGGGGCGACCTTCCGCGCCGGGCTCGCGCCGCTGCGGGACCTCGCCCTGGCCTGGGGCCCGGACGACGGGCTCGCCGTGATCCCCGCGGCGTCCGAGGTGGTCGGCCAGTGGCCCGCGGGCCTCGGCCGGGACGGGAGCGGCGTCGTCGCGACGGTGGCGCTGGACGAGCTGCTGGCCGGCGTCACCTCCGACGAGCGCCGGGTGCTGGAGGTGCTCGCCCAGGGACCGCCGATCGGGCGGTCCCGCGGAGCCTCGGAGGGATCCGGCCCGGTCGGCGCACTGGTGTCGAAGGGCCTGCTGGTGCGCCGCGACACCGAGACCGTCGAGCTGCCGCGCCAGGTGGCGCTCGCGCTGCGCGGGGACCGGCCGATGGGCCGGGACGTCGACGTCACCCGGCCGGACGTCACCGTGCGCGAGCGGGACCCGAAGACGGTCGACGGCACCGGGGCGGGCGCGGCGCTGGAGTTCCTGCGCCGGGTGGACAAGGTGCTCGAGATGCTGGGTGCCGAGGCGCCGGGGGTGCTGCGTTCCGGCGGGTTCGGAGTGCGCGAACTGCGCCGCGCGGCGAAGGCGGCGGACACCGACGAGGCCACCGCCGCGCTGATCCTGGAGATCCTGCTCGGCGCCGACCTGATCGGCGACACCGAGTCGCTGACGCCGGAGTGGCTGCCGACCCCGGAGGCCGACGTCTGGGCGGCCGGCCCCGAGGAGTCCCGCTGGGCGGTGCTGGCCAGGACGTGGCTGGAGCTGCCGCGGCTGCCCGGCGTCGTCGGCCGCCGGGACGAGGCCGACAAGCCGGTCAACGCGCTCTCCGACGGCCCGCGCCGGCCGCCCGCGCCGCGGGACCGGCGCCGGATCCTGCAGGCGCTCGCCGACCTGCCGGACGGGACGGCCGTCGGGTCGGCCGAGGACCTCGCGCAGGTGCTCGCCTGGGCGGCGCCCCGGCGCGGCGGCCGGCTCCGCGACGAGATGGTCGGCTGGACGGTCGAGGAGGGGACGGTCATCGGGGTCGTCGCGCTCGACGCGATGACCACCGCCGGGCGGGTGCTCCTGGACCCGGCGACCCGGGAGGCCCGGCACCCCACCGAGGCGGCCGCGGCCCTGCACGCCGCACTCCCCGCCCCGGTCGAGGAGATCCTGCTGCAGGCCGACCTCACCGCCGTCGCACCGGGCCGGTTGTCCGCGGACCTGGCGCACGAGCTCGCGGTGCTGGCCGACGTCGAATCCGCGGGTGGCGCGACGGTCTACCGCTTCACCGAGCAGAGCCTGCGCCGCGCGCTGGACACCGGCCGCACGGCCGAGGACGTGCGGGAGTTCCTGACCGCGCGCTCCCGGACCCCGGTGCCGCAGACGCTGACCTACCTCGTCGACGACGTCGCCCGCCGGCACGGACGGCTGCGCGGCGGCGCCGTGGCGAGCTTCCTGCGGTCCGACGAGGAGGTGCTGCTCTCCGAGGTGCTCGCGCACGAGGGCACCCGCGAGCTCGGGCTGCGCCGGATCGCGCCGACGGTCGTGGTGAGCGCCCTCCCGCTGGCCGAGGTGCTCGACGGCCTGCGTGCCGCCGGGTTCAGCCCGGCCGCGGAGGACGACGGGGGCGCGGTCCTGGACCTCAAGGCACGCGGCCGTCGTGCGGAGTCGCGGCGGCGCGGGGCCAACGCCCGTACCGGCGGTGTCGTGCACGACGGGACCTCCGTGCGGGCCGAGGAGCTCGTCGAACGGCTGCGGGCCGGGGACGCGCTCGCCGGGGTGCGGCGCAGCGTCGCGGGACGGCGCGAGGCCACCGGCTCCACCGGCAATCTCGCCTCGTTGCAGGCGGCGGTGCGCGAGGGGCGGACCGTCTGGATCGGCTTCGTCGACGCCCACGGTGTGGCCGGCGACCGGGTGCTGGCGCCGACATCGGTCGGTGGCGGCGTCGTCGAGGGCCGGGACATCATCAACGGTGAGCTGCGCCGGATCCAGCTGCACCGGATCACGGCCATCGCCCAGGTCGAGTCGACCTAGGGCGTGTCTCCCAGATAGGCGGACCGGGGTGCGCGATGCTTGATCGGTGCCGCGTACCGCTGTCCTGACTGATGCCCAGTGGGCCCGTCTGGCGCCGCTGTTGCCCTCCTCCGAGGGTCGTCGCGGGCGCCCGTTCCGCGATGACCGCCGGGTGCTCGAGGGGATCATCTACCGGTATCGGTGCGGGCTTCCCTGGCGCGACGTCCCAGCCGAGTTCGGGCCGTGGCAGACGTTGTGGAAGCGGCACCGCCGCTACAGCGGCGACGGCACCTGGGACCACATCCTGGCTGCTCTTCTGATCGAGGCCGACGCCGCCGAGGTGCTCGGGTGGGCGGTCAGCGTGGACTCCACGATCATCCGTGCCCACCAGCACGCCGCGACCCTCAAGCGCGACACAGGGGGCCGGATCGAACTACACGAATCTGCTCGCCGAACCAGCAGATCACGCGCTGGGACGGTCCCGCGGAGGGCTGTCGACGAAGATCCACCAGCTCGTTGACGGGCACGGCCGCCCGCTGGTGGTCCTCCTCGGCCCCGGCCAGGGCGGCGACTCGCCAATGTTTCCGCACCTGATGGCGCGCCTGAGCATCGCCCGACCGGGCCCGGGACGACCCCGGACCCGGCCCGAACGCGTGCGCGCGGACAAGGCCTACTCCTCACGCGCGATCCGCCGGCACCTGCGCGAGCGCCGGATCATCGCTGTCATTCCGGAGCCCTCTGACCAGCAGGGACACCGCAAACGACGGGGCTCACGCGGTGGCCGACCGCCCGCATTCGATCCGGTCGACTACCGAAACCGCAACGTCGTCGAGTGCGGGTTCTGCCACGTCAAGCAGTGGCGCGGGCTGGCCACCCGTTACGACAAGCTCGCCCTGACCTTCCGCGGCGGCGCCGTCCTGAAGGCGATCGTCACCTGGCTCCGCGCATTGGGAGACACACCCTAGTCGCCGGCCCCGGCGGCGAGCAGTTCGGCCCGCACCCGCCACGCCGCGGCCGGATCGTCGCCGCGCCAGGCGACGACGCCGTCGGGGCGCAGCAGCACGCACTCCCGCGGGCCGAGGAAGTCGGCGCCGCCGTCGTCGCCGGTGAGCACCGCCCAGCCGGGGCCGGCGAGGTCCAGGGTGGACCGGCCGCCGGGGAGCCTGCGGTGCGGTACCCGGGTGCCGACCCGCCCGGCGGGGGCGAACGTGGTGACCGGTTCGGGATCGGGACGCCCGCCGTGCCGGACCGCGCCCGCCAGGTACTGGGTGCCGCCCGCGGCGAGCACGAACGGGTCGGCGAGCGCCGGATCGGGCGCCGCGTCCGGCCCGTGCACGCGCCCGGCCCGCCGGGTCGACTGGTCGGCGACGAAGACCGCGGCCGGACGGCGTTCGGCGTCGTGGGCGTCGAGCAGCGCGGGACCGGCCTCCCCGTGCAGGACGGTGGCGAGCATCCAGCCGAGACCGTGCGCGTCCGCGATGCCGGTGTTGGCACCCATCGCGGCCCAGGGCGGCATGACGTGTGCGGCGTCCCCGACCAGGAACACCCGGCCCACGCCGAACCGGTCCGCGACCAGCGACTCGGGCCGCCAGGCGAGCACGTCGACCACCTCCAGGTCCGGCACGGGTGCGCCGATCGCGTTCCGCAGAACGGCCGGCCAGTCCCGGGTGGCCGGATCCGCCCCCGGCGGGGCACCGGTCATGAACACCCACCGGTACCGCCCGTCGACCGAGGCCAGCGCGCCGGTGGCCGCCGGATGGTCGATCCGGCAGAGGTTGAACGCGCGCCCGCCGAGGACGTCGCCGAGATCGGCCCGGAAGCAGACCGAGACGCCGGGCTCGCCGACCGGCCCGGGACCGGAGCGGGTGATGCCGAGCGACTCGCGCACCGGGCTGCGCGCCGTACCTGGAACGGATCGCCGCCGCCGGCGCCCATCCGCACTTCAGCGCCTGGGCCGCCGACCCGGACCGGCTCCGGGCCGCGCCGCAGGGCTTCGCCGAGGTGCTGGAGTGGCTCCTCACCGGGCTGCAGACCCGGATCGGGCGCGACTGATCAGCGCGGTCGCGGGCGGGCCGGGCCGGCGGCGGCCCACGAGGCGAGCAGGCGCAGGCCGTCGCGGGCCGGGGTACCCGGGGCGGCGGTCAGCGCGATGAGGTGCTGGTCCGGGTCGGCGGCGTCGCTCAGCGTCGACCAGTCGAGGTCCAGCTCGCCGGCCACCGGATGGCGGAGGGTCTTCGTCCCCGCCGTGCGCCGGAGGACCCGGTGCTCGGCCCACCACCGCCGGAAGTCCGGGTCCTGCACGGACAGCTCGCCGACCAGCGCGGTCAGCGCCGGATCCCCCGGGTCCGCGGCGGCCTCCTTCCGCAGTTGCGCGACGCAGGACCGCGCGACGTGCTCCCAGTCGACGTACAGCGCGCACGACGGGATCGAGGAAGACCAGCCGGACGAAGGTGCGCCGGTCCGCAGGCAGCGCGGCGAAGTCGGTGAACAACGCCGCGGCCAGCGGGTTCCAGGCCAGGACCTGGGTGCGCCTGCCCAGCACGAGCGCGGGGGTGTCGGTGAGGTCGTCGAGCAGGTGCTGCAACGGCGGCCGGACCCGCCCGGCCGGACGGCGGCGCGGCGATGCGCCGTCCCTGCCGGAGAGCTCGAAGAGATGGGCCCGCTCGTCACCGGTCAGTCGCAGGACCCGGGCCAGTGCGTCCAGCACCGGCTCGGCCGCCCGGCGCCTGCCCTGCTCCAGACGGGTGTAGTAGTCGGGGCTGATCGAGGCCAGCAGCGCGACCTCCTCCCGGCGCAGGCCGGGGACGCGCCGCCGTCCGTCGTCGACGATCCCGGCCGCGGCCGGGTCCACCCTGCGGCGTCGCGCCCTGAGGAAGTCACCGAGTTCGCTGCCCATCCGGCCGAGTCTCGCAGCACCCCGCCCGGCCGGGGGAGGACAGCTCTGGCCCACGCCGGGCCGGGTGCACCGGCCGAGACTGGACGGCATGCGGATCGACGTGACCTTCCCGAGCAACGGCCTCGCGCTGGCCGGGACCCTCCTCCTGCCCGACGCGCCCGCCGGGCGACCGTTCCCGGCCGTCGTCGTCGGCCATCCGAGCGGCGGGGTCAAGGAGCAGACGGCGAGCATCTACGCCGGACGCCTGGTCCGCGCGGGGTTCGCCACGCTGGTGTTCGACGCCGCGTACCAGGGCGAGAGCGAGGGCGAACCCCGTGGCCTGGAGGACCCGTTCCAGCGGGCCGAGGACGTGAAGGCCGCGGTCGGTTACCTGAGCGCGCGCGACGACGTCGATCCGGGCCGGATCGGCGCGCTGGGGATCTGCGCCTCCGGCGGGTACGTGCCCTACGCCGCCCAGACCGACCTGCGGATCCGGGCGGTGGCCACGGTGAGCGCGGGTGACCTGGGCACCGTCATGCGCGACGGGCTGGGCGGCGGCCAGAGCCCGGAGACGACGCGGGCGCTGCTCGAACGGGCCGGTGCCGCGCGCACCGCCGAGGCGCGGGGGGAGGGGATCCACCGGCAGGAGTGGATCACCGACGCCGTGGACGCGGAGACCTACGAGTACTACCGCACCCCGCGCGGACACCATCCGCGGGCGGTGCAGCCCTGGCCGGTGCGCAACCTCGACCAGATCATCCAGTACGACTCCTACGCCCTGGTCCGGCTCATCGCGCCGCGCCCGCTGCTGATGATCGTCGGGTCGGCGGCGGACACGGCCTACATCAGCCGGGCGGCCGTCGAACGAGCGGCCGAGCCGAAACGGCTGGTCGTGGTCGACGGCGCCACCCACGTGTCGCTCTACGACGTCGACGAGCACGTCACCGCCGCCGTCGCCGAACTGGCGCCGTTCTTCGCGACCCACCTGGCCGCGCCCGGGGCCGCCTGACGGGACCCCCGGACAACACCGAGCGGGCCGCGTGACACCCGACCCGGCGGGTGTCACGCGGCCCGCCCGTACGGTCGCGGTCGCGGTACAGCGGCCTCAGCGGGCGCCGGCGGCCATCCGCTGGTGCATCGCGTGCTGGACCAGGGCGATCAGCGTCTCCTTGGTCGACTGCCGCTGCCGGGCGTCGCAGACGACCATCGGCACCGCCGGGTCGATCGACATCGCCTCCCGGATGTCCTCCAGCCCGTGCTGCAGGCGGCCGTCGAACGCGTTCACCCCCACCACGTAGGGGAGACTGCGGTCCTCGAAGAAGTCGATCGCCGCGAACGAGTCGGCCAGCCTGCGGGTGTCGACCAGGACGACGGCGCCGATCGCGCCGCGGACCAGGTCGTCCCACATGAACCAGAAGCGCTGCTGCCCCGGCGTCCCGAACAGGTACAGGACGAGGTCGGAGTCCAGCGAGACCCGGCCGAAGTCCATCGCGACCGTCGTCGAACGCTTGTTGGGGGTGGCCGAGAGGTCGTCGTGCGACGAGCTCGCCTCGGTCATCACGGCTTCGGTGGTCAGCGGCATGATCTCCGAGACCGACCCGACGAACGTGGTCTTCCCGACGCCGAACCCGCCGGCCACAACGATCTTGGCCGACATCGTCGCCGCGCGGGCCGGGCCGGCAGCTGCTTGATGCGGCTGAGGCCTAGAGCCGACGGAGTCCACTCAACACCCTTTCCATCAGCGCGAGGTCCGGCACGTTGCCGGGGGTGCTCGCGGTCTGGTGAACGGTCACCGTGCCGCTCGAGGCCATGTCCCCGAGCAACACCCGGGCCACGCCCAGGGGAAGCGACAGCAGCGCCGCGACCTCCGCCACCGAGCGGGTCTGCTCGACCAGGAGATCGGCGACGGAACGGTGCTCCATCGGCAGCTGTTCCAGCTGGCTGAGGGCACGGTTGCTGACCGAGACCAGGGTCTCGATCGCAAGCTCGTAGCCCGACTTGGTCCGCCCGCGCGTCCAGGCATAGGGCCGGACGAAGGACGCACCGCCCTCCGCCGGTGGCGCCGGAGCCGGAGCGCCCGGCGGTGGCGGTGGCGGCGGGGGTGGAACGATCTCGGGCTCGGCCGGGACCGGCCGGTAGCCCTGCGGGTTGGTACCGCGGCCGTACGGACCGGTCATCTCGACCGGCGCGGGCGGAGGTGCGGGTGCGGGCGCGGCGGGCGGACGGTCCACCGGGGCCTCCGGCTGCTCGTCCTCCTGCCGGTCGCGTCCCCAGCGGCGCTTCTTCGGCTTGCGCTTCGAGTCCAGGCTGAACCCGTTCATGACGTCGGCGAACGTGGGCTCGGGCCCAGACCCCCCCGGGTCCTGGGTCATCGGATCTCACCCGCTCTGGTCGATCGTCGGCTGCGGCGCATGACGGTATCGCCTCGGTCGTCGCTTCGGTCCGGGCTCAGGGCCCGAACGAGCCCTGCAGCTCGGCGCGGAGCTCCGGGGTGAGCAGCTGGCCGACCCGGTCGACCAGCAGCGTCATCTCGTAGCCGACCAGACCGATGTCGCAGCTCGGCGACGCGAGCACCGCGAGGCACGACCCGTCGCTGATGGACATGAGCAGCACGATGCCGCGGTCCATCTCCACGACCGTCTGCACCACGCCGCCGGCGTCGAAGCAGCGGGCGGCACCCTGGGTCAGGCTGACCAGACCGGACGCCACCGCGGCGAGCTGGTCGGCGCGGTCGCGGGGGAGCCGGTCCGACGCGGTCAGCAGCAGCCCGTCGGTCGAGACGACGATCGCGTGCGCGACACCCGGTACGCGCTCGGCGAAGTTCGTGACCAGCCAGCCGAATCGGCTCTGGCTCGGCTGTGCCTGCTGTGGCCTCACGGGGTCTCCTCGGGGTCGGACGAGTTCTGTCGTTCGGCGGACGGCTCGGGGGACCCGGCCGCACTGGTGGTGCGCCGCGTGCTCGAGGCACTCTCGCGCCCCTGACGCACGCCCTGCTGGTAGCTGGCCAACCGGCCACGGACGCTCTCGGCGTCGCGCGGCTCGGCGGCCGGTGCGGGACTGAGCACGGTGGATCCTGCCGCACTGCCCGGGAGCAACCGCGCCCGCGGGCGCCGTTTCGGCAGCCCGGCCTGGGTCAGCTGCTCGTCCGGGACCTCGGCGGCGGGGGCGTCGCCGGCCTCCTGCGCCTGCCGCCAGACCTCGTCGGCGGGTGAGGCGAAGTCCGGTGCGCCGTTCTCCTCGGCGGTCCTGGTCCGCGTCGCGGGCGCCGCGGTGGCGGTCCGTTCGGCCGTGGCGGGCCCACCGGTCTGGGCGGGCGAGCCGTCCTGCCAGCGGACCGGCACCGAGCGGTTGGAGCGGAACCAGGCGGACGCGATGTCGTCGAAGATCGGTGTGGTCGGTCCGCCCTCGGCGGCGCTGCCGTTGTGCGCGCGGACCTGGTCCATCGCACCGGGCTTGCGGAGCTGGCCGCGGTCGCCCTCGACGGGCACCTTCGGTGCGAACAGCTCCTCCTCGCCGGGAGGGGCGGCCGGTGCGGGCCCGGCCGGGCCGCGCACGGGGCGCTTGGGCAGTACGCCCGGCCCGCCGTTCGGTCCCGTCCCGTTCGGACCTGCTCCGTTGGGCGCGGACCCGTTGGGCGCGGACCCGTTGGGTGCCGCGGAGCCGTTGGCCGTCGGGGCCGGGACCCCGTTCGGCCCGGGAGCGGGCGCCGGGCTGCCGTTCGTGCCCGGACCGCCCCGGCCGGGTGCCCGCTGCGGCAGCGGGACCGGGCCGCGGGACGGTGCGCGGCCACCGGGCATCACCGGGCGCCGGCTGGGGCCGGGGTGCCCGTCCGGCAGCGGTCCGCCCATCGGCTCGCGCCCGCTGGGCCGCACCGCGGGGAACGACGCGGTCGACGTCTCCTCGGTCGGTGCCCCGGGCGGGGTGCCGGGGGTGTTCCGCGGCTCCGCCGGGCCGGAGGTGTCCTCGTCGGCCGGCGCGGAGGCCGCGGGGGCGACGGGGGCGACGGGGGCGACGGGGGCGGCGGGGGCGGCGGGCCGGTTGGTCGTCCCGGACGGGTCGGTCCTACCGGCCGCGGTACGACCGGCGTCGGCAGTGTCGGGGCCCGCCCCGTCGTCGGTCTCGTCGTCGGTGTCCGGGCCGGGGCGGGAACCCGCCCCGGAGATCGCCGCACCGGTGAGCGCGGCACCGGCCGCACCGGCGGCGACCGCACCGGCCGTAGCCGCACCGGACCCGGTCGTACCGGACTCGGGCGAACCCGTGCCGGTGCTCGCGGCGTCGTCCGCCGGGTCGTCCGTGGCGTCGGTCCCGGCGTCCTGCGTGTCGGTCACGCCGCCGGCGGCCCGGACGTCGGCCGTGCCGGCCGGCCCGTCGGCGGAGGTTTCGTCGTCCTCGGCGTCACCGGGCCCGGCGTCGGCCGTGGTGCGCCCGGCGTCGGCGTCGGTCTCCCGGGCGGGCGGTTCCGCGGGCAGCTGCTCGGCGTCGGCGGTCGTACCGGGGTCGTCGGCCGACGTACGGTCCGCCGTCGCCGGACGGTCCCCGGCGACGGGGGCGTCGGAGCCGTCGGTGTCGGTGCTGGCGGTGTCGGTGCTGGCGGTGGCCGGGCCGTCGGTGTCCGGCGCGGGGGTGCCGGCCGGCTCGTCGTCGTCGACCGCGGCGCCGATCACGACGGTGTCGTCCATCTCGCGACGGCCGTCGGTGCCGGAGCGGCCGGCCGCACCGGCGAGACCCAGGCCCAGGGCGGCGGCGGTACCGGCCGCGGGACGCGGGGACTGCCCGTCGACGGCCGGCTGCTCGCCGGTCCCGGCGGCGTCGCCCGCCCCGGTGCCGGTCGGGCGGTCCGGGGTGCCGGGCCGTCCGCGCAGCGCGTCCAGGCCCTTCGGCCCGGTGCCGCCGGGCTCGGTGCCGCCCCGGCCGGACGACCGGGGCTTCTGGTCGGCGGGGGTGAAGAAGTCCGAGGAGGTCGGTTCCGCCGTGCCGCCGTCGCGCGACGGCAGGAACGCCTGCGCACCGCCGCCGGGGGCGACCCCGTTGGTCGAGGTCTTCTCCTCGCCCGCCGCGTCGCCGGGCTGGGCGTTGCGGCGCAGCGACGAGCCCGGCGTGCGGGTCGGCAGGGCCGAGAGCGATCCGTTCCGGGCGCCACCGGTGGTGGCGTGACCGGCCTCGAACGTCGGCGTCAGCGGCCCGTCCGAGCCCGCGACCAGCGAGGGCAGCGATCCGCCGCGCCCGGAGCCGTTGACCGCCGAGACCGGGGCCGGGGCCCCGCCGACGGGCGCGACCGGCGCCTCGGGTGCCCGGTTGCCCGGTGCGGGCGGTCCGGGCGGCAGAGCCGGGGCGTCCTGGCCCCACGGCTGCTGGCCGCCGTCGCGGCGCTGCTCGGGCAGCGCGGCGGAGGGGACCAGCAGCGGCGGGACGATCACCGAGGCGTTGAGCCCGCCCGCACCGCCACCGGCGGTGCCGGACAGCCGGACGCCGATCCGGTGCCGCGAGGCGAGCCGGCCGACCACGAACAGCCCCATCCGGCGCGACGCCGAGACGTCCACCTCGGACGGGCCGGACAGCCGCTGGTTGGCGTCGTTCAGCTCGGGGCCGGTCATGCCGACACCGCGGTCGGAGATCTCGACCAGCAGCGACTCGTCGGCCGTGCGCGTGGTCGACATGACGACCTGCGAGTCCGGCGGGGAGAAGTTGGTGGCGTTGTCCAGCAGCTCGGCCAGCAGGTGGACGAGGTCGTTCGCGGCCCGCCCGGCGATGGTCGCGTTCGGCGGCGTCTGGACGATGACCCGCTGGTACTGCTCGACCTCGGACACGGCGGCCCGGAGCACGTCCACGACCTGGACCGGTGCCACGTTCCGCTTCGCGAGGTCGGTGCCCGCGAGGACCAGCAGGTTCTCGCTGTTGCGGCGCATACGGGTCGCGAGGTGGTCCAGCTGGAACAGGTTGGACAGCTGGTCCGCGTCCTGCTCGTTGCTCTCCAGCTGCTCGATCAGCTGCAGCTGCCGTTCGACCAGCGCCTGGGAGCGGCGCGACAGGTTGACGAACATGCTGTTGACGTTCTGCTGCAGCGCCGCCTGGTCGGCGGCCAGCCGGATCGCCTGGCCGTGCACCGCGTCGAACGCGCGGGCCACCTCACCGATCTCGTCCCGGCTGTCCACCGGCACCGGCTCGACGACGGCGTTCGGCGCCTGCCCGGAACGGACCGACTGCACCGCCGCGGGCAGCTTGCGCTCCGCGACCTCCAGTGCGGAGCTGCGCAGCAGCCGCAGCGAGCGGACCATCTGCCGGCCGAGCAGCAGCACGATGCCACCGGTCAGCAGCAGGGTCAGCATCAGCAGCACCGAGTTCAGGCCCGCGGTGTTGCCCGCCTCCTCGGCGGCCGCGTTCCGGCCGTCGACGAAGGCCTGCTCGGCGGCGCCGGTGGACTGGTCGATGGCCTCGGCGGAGCGGTCGACGGCGGCCTTCCACGCGAGCGGGTCGATGTCGAGCGGCGCGTCGGGGGGCGCGGCGAGTGCGCGGTCGCGCAGCGTGTCGCGCTCGAAGTTCGGCGGTGCGGCGGCGAAGTTGCCGAACGCGTCCGCCTGCTCCGGGGAGAGCGACGCCTGGAAGTCGCCCGCCGCGGTCTGGAAGGTGGCGTCGGCGCCGGTGAGCAGCGCCCGCTGCGCCTCGTCCAGCCGGCCGGCCGCGAGCGCCCCGTTGACCACCGAGCGCTCCAGCTCGATCGCCTCGGCGGCGTTCGCGCCGGAGCCGAGCGCGCTGGTCAGACCGGACGTCTCGGTGGTCTGCAGCTGCCCGACGAGTGCCCGGTCGAGACCGAGGACCCGCTGGACGACCGAGGTGTAGCGGCTGCTGACGTCGGCCACCGGCGACGGGCCCTCGGCGACCTGGAAGCGGATGACCGGGAGCTGGCTGAGCGTCGTCTCCGCCTGGCGGCGGGCGGTCGCGAGCTGCGGCGCCTGCTCCACGGCGGCACCGAGCAGCTCGGTGGTGTCGCGCAGGGCCTCGTCGGTCGCGGTCTGGGCGTTGTCGACGGCCAGGCGATCACCCGGCCGGTTGGCCGAGACGAAGACGACGGCGGCGTCCCGCTCGGCCTGCAGGGCTCCGGACAGTGCATCGATCTGCTGGTGGACGTCGACCAGGGCGCTGCCGCGGCCGAGTTCCTCGGCCACGTTCGCCTGGTCGATGACGCGGATCGCGCCGATCGTCAGCGCGAGCACCGTCGGGACCAGGCCGACGACCGCCAGCTTGGCGACCAGGCTCCAGTTCCGCGGGTCGAGCCGCTCGGAGAGGGTTCTCGGGGCTTCCGTGCTGGTCGCGGTGCTCACGGCGAGGTCTCCCTGTCGGTCTCCGGTCCGGGCGCGATCGGGGCAGCGGTGACTCCCGGGTGATCCCGGCGAGCGGCGGGCCGGTGGGTCCGCCGGGGGGCGTCGTCGAGGAGGGGGAGCATCAGCTGTTCCGGGGCGCCTTTCGGGTCACGACGGGACCCGCTCGACCATCTCGTGCCGACACGGGGCGGCGGGTGCCGCGTCCCGGGGGAGTCCGGCCGATAGGATCGGGCTGGGTCTCGTCTGTGCGTGACGAACGGCTCCGGAGTCTAGCCCCCAAAGTGCCGCTGTCCCGAGTGGCGTAGCGACGGTTGCTCTCCGGCCACGTGACGTGACACACGTCGACCGTTCGTCTCGGCTCGATGCCCGGCGGGCCCGGAACTCCGGCAAACAGGCGTCGAAAGGATTCACTCCGTGACCGACGGTCCTCTCATCGTGCAATCCGACAAGACACTGCTGCTCGAGGTCGACCACGCCGACGCGGCCGCCGCACGCGCCGCGATCGCCCCGTTCGCCGAGCTGGAGCGCGCCCCGGAGCACGTCCACACCTACCGGGTCACCCCGCTGGCGCTGTGGAACGCCCGCGCGGCGGGGCACGACGCGGAGCAGGTCGTGGACGCGCTGGTCCGGTGGTCGCGCTATCCGGTGCCGCAGCCGCTGCTGGTCGCCGTCGTCGACACGATGGGGCGGTACGGGCGGTTGCAGCTGTCCAACCACCCCGCGCACGGCCTGGTGCTGACCGCGCTGGACCGCGCGGTGCTGGAGGAGATCCTCCGGCAGAAGAAGATCACACCGATGCTCGGGAAGCGGATCGACGACGACACGGTCGTCGTCCATCCCTCGGAACGCGGCCGCCTGAAGCAGTCGCTGCTCAAGGTCGGCTGGCCGGCCGAGGACCTCGCCGGCTACGTCGACGGCGAGGCGCACGCGATCGAGCTGCGGCAGGACGACTGGACGCTGCGGGACTACCAGCAGCAGGCGGTCGACGGGTTCTGGGACGGCGGCTCGGGGGTCGTCGTGCTGCCCTGCGGCGCGGGCAAGACGCTGGTCGGCGCCGCGGCGATGGCCCGGGCCGGGGCCACCACGCTGATCCTGGTCACGAACACCGTCTCCGGCCGGCAGTGGAAGCGCGAGCTGATCGCGCGGACGTCGCTGACCGAGGAGGAGATCGGCGAGTACTCCGGTGAGCGCAAGGAGATCCGCCCGGTCACCATCGCGACCTACCAGGTGGTGACACGCAAGACCAAGGGCGAGTACCGGCACCTGGAGCTGTTCGACTCCCGGGACTGGGGCCTGGTCGTGTACGACGAGGTGCACCTGCTGCCCGCGCCGGTCTTCCGGATGACGGCCGACCTGCAGTCCCGCCGCCGGCTCGGCCTCACCGCGACCCTGGTCCGGGAGGACGGCCGCGAGGGCGACGTGTTCTCGCTGATCGGGCCGAAGCGCTACGACGCCCCGTGGCGCGACATCGAGGCCCAGGGCTGGATCGCCCCCGCCGAGTGCGTGGAGGTGCGGGTGACCCTGACCGAGGCCGAGCGGATGTCCTACGCCACGGCGGACTCCGAGGAGCGCTACCGGGCCGCGTCCACCGCGCACACGAAGCTCAACGTCGTGCAGGCGATCCTGGACCGGCACAAGGGGGAGCAGACGCTGGTGATCGGGGCCTACCTGGAGCAGCTGGAGGCGCTCGGCGAGAAGCTGGACGCGCCGATCGTGCAGGGCTCGACCCGCAACCGGGAGCGGGAGAAGCTCTTCGACGCGTTCCGCAACGGCGAGATCGACACCCTGGTCGTCTCGAAGGTCGCGAACTTCTCCATCGACCTGCCGGAGGCGACGATCGCGGTGCAGGTCAGCGGCACGTTCGGGTCGCGCCAGGAGGAGGCCCAGCGGCTCGGGCGGCTGCTGCGCCCGAAGGCCGACGGCCGGCAGGCGCACTTCTACTCGGTCGTCTCCCGGGACACCGTGGACACCGACTACGCGGCGCACCGGCAGCGGTTCCTCGCCGAGCAGGGCTACGCCTACCGGATCGTCGACGCCGACGACCTGCTCGGCCCCGCCCTCCCCGAGACCGACTGAGCCCGCCCCCCGACCCGGGACCGGGCCGGTTCCGGGTCGTTCTCCGGGGCGATCCCGAGTTCCGGCCCGGCCCGGCCGGACAGGGTGGAGCCATGGACACCACAGCAGCCACCACCTCCGCGACCCAGACCACCGCGACCGACCCGGCCGCGGCCGGCACCGCCGCGGCGCAGGACACCGCGGTCCACGACACCACGGCGGTCCACGACACCACGGCGGCGCAGGCCACGACCGCCACCGCGGCTCCGGCCGCGGACGGCCCGGCCGGGACCGCGGGGCCGGGACTGCCGCCCGGCACCGGCGCGCCGCAGAACACCACCGCGGGCCCGAGCCTGGCGTCCCGGCTCGGCTCCTTCCGCCTGCGGCGCAGCGCCACCGACAAGATGCTCGGCGGGGTGTGCGGCGCACTGGCCGCGGACCTCGGCGCCGACGCGGCGCTGCTGCGGATCCTCGTGCTGGTGCTCACCCTGGTCACCGGTGGCGCGGCCGCGCTGGTCTACCTCGCCGCCTGGATCATCGCCCCGGTCGGCTGACGGGCCGGCGGGTCAGGGCGGCGGTGGACGCGGGGCCGGGCCGGCCGGGGTGCGGCGCACGAGGGGAGCGCCGCACCCGCGCCGGCCGGCGCCGGGCACCGCAGGGTCAGGGCCGGGACCGGCCGGACCAGTTCGCCAGCCGCTCGGCCGGTCCGGCGCCGGGTGCGGGGGGCACGACCGGCGCGAACGGGACCGGGCCGCCGCGCGGTTCGGCCGGGATCAGCTGCCGGGCCGCCACCAGCGCCGTCGTCGCGAGCTCCGGATCGCCCTCCGGGTCCTGCCCGGTCGCGACGGCGAGGTCCCAGCCGTGCACCAGCGTCTCGTTGACGAACGCCCACACCGCGGTCCGGCCGGGGACCTCGCCGAACGGCAGCCGGACGGTCCGGTCGAGCAGCGCCCCGGTATCCGGGCGCGACCACGCCACCTGCACGGCGGCGGCCTCAGCGACGTAGGCCGCGGCCGGTGCGTCGAGCACGTCCGCGCTGACGAGCGGTGGCGCCGCGGGATCGGTACCGGCGGCGAGGGCCGCCGGGCGGCGCACCGTCGTCACCAGGTGGGCGAGCAGGGTGCGGACGTCGAACCCGTCGCACGGGGTCGGGTCGGCCATGCGGTCCGCCGGCACGGCCGCCGCGAGCGCGGCGACCCGGTCCAGGGCGGCGAACCAGGTGGGGCGGGGATCGGTCGGGAGGTCGTCCGTCGTCGTCATGGCACCAGCCTGGTCCCGAATCACGACATCTCCTGTCATGCTTTCCCGGTGCGCGCCGACCGGTTGCTCTCACTGACGCTGCTGCTACGCCACCGCGGCCGGATGACGGCCGCCGCGCTCGCCGCCGAGCTGGAGGTCTCCCAGCGGACCGTGCTCCGCGACGTCGAGGCGCTCTCCGCGGCCGGGATCCCGGTCTACGCCGAGCGCGGCCGGCACGGCGGGTTCGCGCTGCTGCCCGGCTTCACCACCGACCTGACCGGCCTGACGCCCGGCGAGGCCGTCGCGCTGCTGACCTCCGGGTCCGTCGCCACGTCGGGCGCGCTCGGGCTGGGGCCGGAGTTCTCGTCGGCGATGCGCAAGATCGTGGCGGCGATGCCGGAGACGGCGAGGACCCGGGCCGCCGGGGCCGCCGGACGGGTGCTGGTCCGCAGCGGCGGGCTGCTCGCCGACCCGGCCGACGACGGGACCCCGGCGCTGGACGCCGTGCAGCGGGCGGTGTTCGGCGGCACCCGGCTCCGGATCCGGTACCGGGCCGGTGGCGGGCCCCGCCGGGAGGGGCCGGTACCCGCGCCGGTGCAGCGGGTGGTCGACCCGGTCGGGCTGGTCCAGGCGTCCGGACGCTGGTACCTGCTCGCGATCCGGGACGGGGAGGACCGGACCTACCGGGTCTCGCGGATCGGGTCCGCGGAGGTGCTCGACGAGCCCGCACGCCGTCCCGACGGGGTGGACCTGGAGCAGCTGTGGCTGCGCCGGCGCGCGGACTTCCGGGACCGGCACCCCGGGGTCGCGGTCCGGGTGCGGGTCGCGGCCGCCGCCCGGCACCTGCTGGCCGGGCTCACCGTCGGCGACGAGCGGTCCGACGGCGGGACCGTCGAGGTCACGGCCGCGTTCGGGGACCTGCGGCACGCCGCCACGATGCTCTGGCCACTGCTGCCCGAGGTCGAGATCGTCGCACCGGGCGAGCTGCGCGCCACGCTGCTCGGCCGGGCCAGGGCGGCCGTCGTCGCGCTGGGGTGAACCCCGGACACGCCGCGGGGGCGGCACCGGCGAACCGGTACCGCCCCCGCGGATGGTGCTGGTGGCTGGGAGCCTGGATCAGAAGTCCATGCCGCCCATGCCGCCGGTCGGGTCGGCGGGGGCGCCGCCGCCCTTCTCCGGCTTGTCGGCGATGACCGCCTCGGTGGTGAGGAACAGGGCCGCGATCGAGGCCGCGTTCTGCAGCGCCGAGCGGGTCACCTTGGCCGGGTCGATGATGCCGGCCTTGACCAGGTCCTTGTACTCACCGTTGGAGGCGTCGAGGCCCTCACCGGTGGGCAGGTTGCGGACCTTCTCCGCGACGACGCCACCCTCGAGACCGGCGTTGACCGCGATCTGCTTGAGCGGGGCCTCCAGCGCGACCTTGACGATGTTCGCGCCGGTGGCCTCGTCGCCGTCCAGGCCGAGACCCTCGAACAGGCCGGCACCGGCCTGCAGCAGGGCGACGCCGCCGCCGGCGACGATGCCCTCCTCGACGGCCGCCTTCGCGTTGCGCACGGCGTCCTCGATGCGGTGCTTGCGCTCCTTGAGCTCGACCTCGGTCGCCGCACCGGCCTTGATGACCGCGACACCACCGGCGAGCTTGGCCAGGCGCTCCTGGAGCTTCTCGCGGTCGTAGTCGGAGTCGGTGCGCTCGATCTCGGCACGGATCTGGTTGACCCGGCCCGCGATCTGGTCGGCGTCACCGGCACCGTCGACGATGGTCGTCTCGTCCTTGGTGACGACGACCTTGCGGGCGGTGCCCAGCAGCGACAGGTCCGCGGTGTCGAGCTTGAGCCCGACCTTCTCCGAGATGACCTCGCCACCGGTGAGGATGGCCATGTCGGCCAGCATCGCCTCGCGGCGGTCACCGAACCCGGGGGCCTTGATCGCGACGGACTTGAACGTCCCGCGGATCTTGTTGACCACCAGGGTCGCCAGGGCCTCGCCCTCGACGTCCTCGGAGATGATGGCCAGCGGCTTGCCGGACTGCATGATCTTCTCCAGCAGCGGGAGAAGGTCCTTGACCGTGGAGATCTTGGAGGAGACCAGCAGGACGTAGGGGTCCTCCAGCTCGACCTCCATGCGCTCGGCGTCGGTCACGAAGTAGGGCGAGATGTAGCCCTTGTCGAAGCGCATGCCCTCGGTGAGCTCGAGCTCGAGCCCGAAGGTCTGCGACTCCTCGACCGTGATGACGCCTTCCTTGCCGACCTTGTCCATCGCCTCGGCGATGAGCTCGCCGATCTGCTTGTCGGCGGCGGAGATCGACGCGGTGGCCGCGATCTGCTCCTTGGTCTCGACCTCCTTGGCGCTCTTCAGCAGCGCCTGGGAGACGGCCTCGACGGCCTTCTCGATGCCCCGCTTGAGACCCATCGGGTTCGCGCCGGCGGCCACGTTGCGCAGCCCCTCGCGGACCAGCGCCTGGGCGAGCACGGTGGCGGTGGTGGTGCCGTCACCCGCGATGTCGTCGGTCTTCTTGGCGACCTCCTTCACCAGCTCGGCGCCGATCTTCTCCCAGGAGTCCTCGAGCTCGATCTCCTTGGCGATCGACACACCGTCGTTGGTGATGGTCGGCGCGCCCCACTTCTTCTCGAGCACGACGTTGCGGCCCTTCGGGCCCAGCGTCACCTTGACGGCGTCGGCGAGGGTGTTCATACCCCGCTCGAGGCCCCGGCGGGCCTCCTCGTCGAACGCGATCTGCTTCGCCATGGGGGTGTTGCCCTCCGTAGACAGAGTCGAGTGATCGGATGCGGTGCCCGCGACGGACGCCCGGCTACCCTGCGCCGGACTCACCGTTCCGACCTGGCACTCCACAGACACGAGTGCCAGTGGATGCTGTCCCGTTTCTAGCACTCGCAGGTATCGAGTGCAAGCTGATCGCCGCGGTGTGCGGGGCCGGTCCGCAGCCGGGCAGGATGACGGCATGAGCAGCTGGCCGGAGGGTGGTACCCGCAGCGTCGAGCAGCACGCCGCGGCGGTGGCGGAACTGGTGCGGCCGACCGGCACGGAGACGGTCCCGCTGGCGGGGGCGAGCGACCGGGTGCTGGCCGGGGACCTGACCGCCGGGCTCGCGCTGCCGCCCTTCGACAACTCCGCCATGGACGGCTACGCGGTCCGGGCCGCCGAGCTCGCCGGCGCGTCCGACACACACCCGGTCGAGCTGCCGGTGGCCGCGGACATCCCGGCCGGGCGCACCGACGTGCCCCCGCTGGCGCCCGGCACGGTCGCCCGGATCATGACCGGGGCACCGGTCCCGGCCGGGGCGGACGCGGTGGTGCCGGTCGAGCGGACCGACGGCGGCACCGGGCGGGTCCGGATCTCCGCGCAGCCGCAGCCCGGCGCCTTCGTCCGCCGGGCCGGTGAGGACGCCGCGGCCGGCGCCGTCGTGCTCACCGCGGGCACCGTCCTCGGCGCGCCGCAGATCGGTCTCGCCGCAGCGGTGGGCCGTCCCGGGCTCACCGTGCACCGCCGCCCGCACGTGCTCGTGCTCTCCACCGGCTCGGAGCTGGTGGCGCCGGGCGAGGAGCTCGCGCCGGGGCAGATCTACGAGTCGAACGGCACGATGCTCGCCGTCGCGGTCCGGGAGGCGGGTGCGACGGCCGAGCAGCTGTCGTTCGTCCCGGACGACGTCGACCGGTTCCGGGCCGTCCTCGCCGAGCGGGCCGGGGACGGCGTCGACCTCGTCCTCACCTCCGGCGGGGTCAGCGCGGGCGCCTACGAGGTCGTCAAGGACGCGATGCTCGGGCACGGCGTCGCGTTCGGGAAGGTCGCCATGCAGCCCGGTGGCCCGCAGGGTTGCGGCCGCCTGGAGCTGGGCGGGACCTCGGTCGCGGTGGTGACGCTGCCGGGGAACCCGGTGAGCTCGCTGGTGTCGTTCGAGGTGTTCGTCCGCCCGGCGCTGCGGGCCGCGATGGGCCGTCCGGACCCGGGACGGCCGGTGGTGACGGCCCGGCTGGACGGGGCGCTCACGTCGGTCCCCGGCCGGCGGCAGTTCCGGCGCGGGATCCTCGACGCGGTCGCCGGCACGGTGGCCGAGGTCGGCTCCACCGGATCGCATCTGATCGCGGCGCTGGCCCGGGCCGACTGCCTGATCGACATCCCGGCGGAGACGACCGCGGTGGCCGACGGCGAGCGCGTGTCGATCGTCCTTCTGGGCGGTTAGGGGAGGTCCGGTCGCGCCGAGCGGTCCGTTCCGAGGGGAAACGGGGAAGCACTGTGCGGCAGGGCGATCACCCGCTCGGAGTCTGCACTGGGCCGATAGTGTGACCCGCTTCATAGGTAGCTCGGGCAACGATCTCACCGCGCGCGACGTCGATACTGATGTGCGTTCCGCCGAACGAGGTAGATCAGGGTCGACATCGTTCGTGATCTGGACTGCCGGTCGCCGGGGAGGAATACTTTTCTCCGCGAGGGGGTAAACCCTTCGCAGCACAGGACCCACCGCCCGTCGCTGGGGAGCGGACGAGCGGTTCCACGGCCGGGGTCGTCGTCTCGGGGGATGACGGCCCCGGCCCTTTGCGTTCCCGGGGTCCGGTCGTCGTGCCCGGGAGCGCACCGCGCCGTGCATCGCGAACCGTCAGATGGTGCCACCGGTACCCAGCGGATCGCGGGAACCGGCCCCTCCCGGCGTGTCCGCACGTGTCCGCACGGTGCCCCTGCGTGTCCGCGCCGTCCCGCCGGTCGTGCGTCCGGGCCGCCCGCGTAGCGTGACGATCCCCCCAACCGGAGCATCAGGAGCCGACGACCCGCCATGGCCGAAGGAACCGGCACCTCGCCGACCCACATCGCCCGTCTGGTCCGGGACGCGATCCCGCCGATGCACCCGGGGGGCAGGCCGATCGTCGCCGCGGTCGGCCTCGCCGCCGCCGGGGTCCGGGCCGTCACCGGGCGCGGAGCGCTCGTCGGCCTGCTCGCCACCGGGGCGACCGCGCTCTTCTTCCGGGAGCCCGCGCGCACCCCGCCGCTGCGCACCGACGCGGTGCTCGCCCCGGCCGACGGCACCGTCGCGACCGTGACCGAGGCCGTGCCGCCGGCGGAGCTCGACCTGCCGCGCGAGCCGCACCTGCGGGTCTCGATCTTCCTGACCGTGCTGGACGTCCACGTGCAGTGGGCCCCGTGCCACGGCCGGGCCGCGACCGTGCGCTACACCCCGGGCACGTTCCTCTCCGCCGACCTCGACAAGGCCAGCGAGGACAACGAGCGCAACGCGATCACCTTCGCCCGGGCCGACGGCGCGCGGATCGGCGTCGTGCAGATCGCCGGGCTGCTGGCCCGCCGGATCGTCTGCCAGCTGACCGACGGCGACGAGGTCGCGGCCGGCGAGCGGTTCGGCCTGATCCGGTTCGGCTCGCGGGTCGACACCTACCTGCCGGCCGGGACGGAGCCGCTGGTCCGGCCGGGCCAGCGCACCGTGGGGGCCGAGACGGTGCTGGGGTACGTGCCGGTGGAGGGCTGAGGGGGATGGGGATCCCGCGCCCGCCGAACGGATATCCGGCCGGCGTCCGGCTGCTGCCCAACGCGGTCACCGTCCTCAACCTCTGTGCCGGCCTCTCGGCCGTCTACTTCGCCCTGCACGAGCGCTTCGACCTCGCGATCGGTGCGGTGGTCGCCGCCGCGCTGTGCGACGCGCTGGACGGCGGTCTCGCCCGGCTGCTCGACGCCTCCAGCCGGATCGGCGCCGAGCTCGACTCGCTGGCCGACCTGGTCTCCTTCGGCGTGGCCCCGGCCCTGGTCATCTACCTGTGGGCGTTCGAGGACACCCGGGCCGGGTGGATCGTCGCCCTGGTCTTCGCCGTCTGCATGGCGCTGCGGCTGGCCCGCTTCAACACCCTGATCGACGACGACAGCGAGCCCCCGTTCGCCCGCGAGTTCTTCGTGGGCGTCCCGGCCCCCGCCGCGGCGATGACCGCGGGCATCCCGCTCTACCTGTGGCTGCACTTCGGCGACGGCTGGTGGTCGGCCGCGCCGCTGGTGGCGGTCTGGGCGCTGGTGACCGCGGGCCTGATGGTGAGCCGGGTCCCGACGGTGTCGCTGAAGACGGTCCGGGTCCCGCAGCGCGCGATCGCGCCGCTGCTCGTCGGGGTGGCGGTGATCGTCGCGGTGCTGCTGACCGTGCCGTTCCTCGGGATCACCATCGCGAGCGTCGGCTACCTGCTGCTGCTGCCGTACACGGCCTACCGGCACCGCTGGCTGGCCCGGCACCCGGAGGCGTGGGACGTCCCGGTGCGCCAGCGCCGGGCCGTGGCCCGCGCCGCCCGTTCGGCCCGGCGGCTCGGCCTGCGCGCGCCGCTGCGCCGCCGCGTCGCCGGCCGGGCCGGTGCCGTGGCCCGCGGCGTGCGCCGGCGGCTCGACCCGGAGGGCGCCGCGCGCCGGGAGGACGACGCGAACCGCCGCGCCGCCCGCGGGCCCGGGGTGGCCCCGGCCCCCCGGGGCTCCGGGCGCCGGCTGGGGCTCCGCCGCCGCTGACGGCACCGCGGGCGGATAGCGTGGCCGCCGTGGGAGAACCCTCGCTGACCCTCCTCGTCCGCCTGGCCCCGGTGGCCACCGACGCCCGGCGCGGGGTGATCCGGCTGCACCCCGAGGTGCTGGCCGGGCTCGGTCTCCGGTCCTGGGACGCCGTGACGCTCACCGGGTCCCGGGTGACGTCCGCGCTGGCGGTCGCCGGGGACGCCGGGACGCCGCACGGCCAGGTCCGGCTGGATGACGTCACGCTGTCCAACGCCGGGCTGACCGACGGCGCGCAGGTCGTCGTCGCACCGGCGGCGGTGACCGCCGCCCGCGAGGTCCGGCTGCTCGGCTCCCGGCTCGCCACCTCGACGGTCGGCCCGGCCACGCTGCGCCTCGCCCTGATGGGGAAGGTCATCGTCCGCGGGGACGCGGTGTCCCTGCTGCCCCAGGACATCGACCCGCCGCCCGGCTCCGACGTCGGGACGGTGCGCCGGGCGCTGGCCGCCGCGGTCGGTGGCGCGTGGACCTCGGAGCTGCTGACCGTCGCCGTCGCGGACCCGGACGGGCGCCCGGTCGTGGTGGCGCCGTCGACGGTCGTCGGCTGGCAGGGGGGCGCGGACACCGGAGTCGTGGTGGGCCCGACCGGCCACGGTGCGCGACCGGTTCCGGCCGGCGCCGCGCCGGCTCCGGCTCCGGTCGAGGCCGCGAGCGGGGCCGAACCGCCGCCGGCGATCGACGATCTCGCGGCGAACGAGACGGTCGCCCGGCGGCTGCTCGACTGGCTGGAGCTGATGATCCGGCGCCCCGAGCTGCTCACCCGGCTGGGCGGGGACGCCCGGCTCGGCGTGCTCGTCACCGGGCCGGAGGGCGCGGGGAAGGCGACCCTGGTGCGCAGCGCGGCCGCGGCGGCCGGGGCGCGGTGCGTGGAGCTCGTCGGTCCCGCCGTCGCGGCGGTGGAGCCCGCGACGGCGGCCGAGCGGGTGCGGGCCGCGATCGCCGACGCCCGGTCCGTCCCGGGGGCGCCCGCCGTGCTGCTCGTACACGACGCCGAGGCGCTGCTCCCGGCGTCGGACCCGCCCCCGCTGGCCACCCTGGTGCTCGACGAGCTGCGGGCCGCCACCCGCGCCGGCGGGCCCGCGCTCGTCGTCACCAGCGCGGAGCCGGAGGGTCTCGATCCGCGGCTGCGCGCGCCCGATCTCGTGGACCGCGAGCTCGCCGTGGGGCTGCCGGACACCGCGACCCGGCGGGCGTTGCTGGAACGGCTGCTGTCCGGCGTCCCCCGGGCCGGGGACGTCGACCTGGGAGTGGTCGCGGCCCGGACGCCGGGCTTCGTCGTCGCCGATCTCGCCGCGGTGCGCCGGGAGGCCGCGGTCTCCGCGGCCCTGCGCCCCGGCGACACGACCGAGGAGGTCCGCCAGCAGGACCTGCTCGACGCGGTCGGTGCGGTCCGGCCGATCTCGCTCTCCGACGGCGGCACCCTGAGCGCCGGTGGTCTCACCCTCGACGACGTCGGCGACATGACCGAGGTCAAGCAGTCCCTCACCGAGGCGGTGCTGTGGCCGCTGCGGCACCCGGACTCGTTCGCCCGGCTCGGCGTCGACGCCCCGCGCGGGGTGCTGCTCTACGGCCCGCCCGGCGGTGGCAAGACGTTCCTGCTGCGCGCACTGGCCGGATCCGGTGATCTCAACGTGTTCGCGGTGAAGGGCGCCGAGCTGCTCGACAAGTACGTCGGCGAGTCCGAGCGCGCGGTCCGGGAGCTGTTCCGCAGGGCCGCGGAGGCCGCACCGGCGCTGATCTTCCTGGACGAGGTGGACGCGCTGGCCCCGCGCCGCGGCGGCTCCACCGACGCCGGGGTGGCCGACCGGGTCGTCGCCGCCCTGCTGACCGAGCTGGACGGGGCGACGCCGCTGCGGGAGGTCGTCGTCGTGGGGGCGACGAACCGGCCGGAGCTGATCGACCCGGCGCTGCTGCGGCCCGGTCGTCTGGAACGCCTGGTGTTCGTCCCGCCGCCGGACGCCGCGGCCCGGGCCGACATCCTGCGCGCGTCCGGCCGGGACGTGCCGCTGGCCGACGACGTCGACCTGGACGAGATCGCCGCCGATCTCGACGGCTACTCGGCCGCCGACTGTGCCGCCCTGCTGCGCGAGGCGGCGCTCACCGCGATGCGCGAGTCGCTGGAGGCCGGCGAGGTGACCGCCGCGCACGTCGCGACGGCCCGCCGGGCGGTGCGGCCGTCACTCGACCCGGCGCAGGTCGCCGAGCTGGAGGCGTACGCGGCCCGCCGGTCCGACTGAACCGGCGGGTCCGGCGTCAGGCCGCCGAGAAGTCCCGGGTGACGATGACGATCACGCCGGGGGTGGCGTCCTGGATGCCGTCGAAACGCGGCTCGACCCGCATCCCGAACTTCTTCGCGATCTCGTCCGCGGCGGCCCGCTCGCCGCTGCCCTCGCGGTAGTAGACCGTCGAGGTCGGGATGACGCCGGTGGAGTAGTTCTGCACCTCGGCGACGTCCCAGCCGTTGGTGCGGAACTGCCCGGCCGCCTTCTCGGCGAGTCCGCGGATCGTCGAGTTGTTGTAGATCCGCACGGCGGGCCGGGCGGCGGTGGCCGAGCCCTCCCCGGCCGCGCTGCCGCCGGCGGACGCCTCGCCACCACCGGGCACCGGGGCCGGCGGCGGGGGTGCGACGGCCGGGCCGGGGCCCTCGTAGCCGGGCGATCCGGGCGTGCCGGGGGCGCCGGGGGTCAGCGGCGAGTCCGGGTCCGGCGCGGGGCTCTCGCTCGACGGGGGCGGCGCCGGAGCCGGCTCCTCGGACCCGGGGACGGGCTCCGCACTCGCCGGCGGCGGCGCGGCCTGCGGGTCCTGCTCGCCCCCGCCACCGAGGCCGAACAGGCCGACCACACCGGCGACCACACCGACGCCGATCAGCGCGATGCCGGCGATCTTCAGCGGCGACTGTCCGCCGGACGCGGGTGCGGTCATGGTGACCTCCGAGGGTTCAACGGGTCGCTCAGGGTTCGAGACCGAGGCGCCGGGCGGCACGGGTGCGCTGGCGGCTGGAGCGCAGCCGGCGCAGGCGCTTCACCAGCAGCGGGTCGACGGCCAGGGCCTCCGGCTTGTCGACGAGTGCGTTCAACACCTGGTAGTAGCGGGTTGCGGACATGTCGAACAGCTCGCGGATCGCCTGTTCCTTGGCGCCCGCGTACTTCCACCACTGGCCCTCGAACGCGAGGATCTCGCGCTCCCGGCGGTCGAGATCACGGGACGGGGCGGAGCGGCGGTGTGCTCCGCGGCGCTCCGGCAGGGACCCAGCGGACTCCATCACGCTCCTCGCGCGGCCGACGAACTCGGTCGGCGGGACCCTCGCGGGAAGGCCGCCGCCGGTGCGAATGACATGGCTGTCGTTCGCGGATCGGATTGAACCACACGGCAATGGGGGCGATCGGCCACGACGCGCCACGCGGGAGCGAAACCGCCCACCCGGGATCGGGGCCGGGCCGTGACCGTACCCTGCGCCGGTGACGGTTCTGCGCATCCGCATGGTCGGCGATCCGGTGCTGCACCACCCCACCCGTCCGGTGGGGGAGGTGGACGACGAGCTCCGCACGCTCGTGGCGGACATGTTCGAGACGATGGCCGCGGCGAACGGTGTCGGCCTCGCCGCCAACCAGGTCGGGGTCGACCTGCGGCTGTTCGTGTTCGACTGCCCGGACGAGACCACCCGGACGATGGTCCGCGGGCACGTGCTCGATCCCGTCCTCGAGACGGGCGAGCTCCCGGCGTCGATGCCGGACCCGGACGACGACGAGGAGGGCTGCCTCTCGGTGCCGGGTGAGAGCTACCCGACCGGGCGCGCGGAGTGGGCCAGGGTGACCGGCACCGACCTCGACGGCGCCCCGGTCGTGGTGGAGGGGCACGGCTTCCTGGCCCGCTGCCTGCAGCACGAGACCGACCACCTCGACGGCCGCCTCTACCTGGACCGGCTGATGGGCCGCAACCAGCGGGCTGCGCGCAAGATGCTCAAGCGCAACGGCTGGGGCACCCGGGCCGACTCCTGGGACCCGACGTCTACCGCCGCCGAGGACGTGCCGAGGGGCTGAGGCCGCCTCCTCCTACGGGCCGAGCCGTGACCTGCGAGAACCGTACCTCCGGCCGATGCCGGGGACCCCTGGTCCGGGGCATTGTCCTAGCCATGGTGCTGACGATCCTGGCTGTGACCCCGGTGCTGGCCATCCTGCTCGTGATGGCAGCCCAGCCGCTCTTCGAGATGTGGGACGCGCGGTCCTCCGAGCGCGCCGTCCCGGACCCCGGCCACGCCCCGGCGCTCGTGCCGGACGTGCCGGTGTCCGCCCAGCCGACCCTGTTCCCGGAGTCGCTCGGCGACGTGGCCGTCGTCCTGCGGATCCCGGAGCAGCGCGCGGCCCGCACCGTGCCGGTCGCCCACTGACGCAACCCGCGGGACTCACTCGACCAGACGGTTCTCCCAGGCCCACGCGGCGATCTCGACCCGGTTCCGGGCGTCGAGCTTGGAACCGATGTTCGTCAGGTGGGTCTTGACGGTGGACAGCGAGACGAACAGGTCCCCGGCGATCTCGTGGTTGGTCCGGCCGCGGGCGACCGCGCGCACGACGTCCAGCTCGCGCGGCGAGAGCCCCATCGGGTCCGACGGCGGTTCCGGCGCCGGCTCGGTGAGCCGCTCCAGCAGCCGGACCGTGATCGACGGCGACACCAGGGCGTCCCCCGCCGCGGCGGCGCGTACCGCCTCCACCAGCAGCCGCGGGCCCGCGTCCTTCAGCAGGAAGCCGCAGGCACCCGAGCGCAGCGCCCCGTAGACGTACTCGTCGAGGTCGAATGTCGTCACGACGACGATCCGCGGCGGCTGCGGGTCCGCGGACAGCGTCCGGGTCGCGGTGATCCCGTCCGTCCCGGGCATCCGGATGTCCATCAGCACCACGTCCGGGCGCACCTCACGGGCGAGCGCCACGGCGTCGTGCCCGGTCCCGGCCTCGCCCAGCACCTCGATGTCCGGCTCGGCGGAGAGGATCAGCCGGAAGCCGGTGCGCACCATCTCCTGGTCGTCGGCCAGGACGACGCCGATGCTCACCGGGCACCGGCCAGCGGCAGCTCCACCAGCACCATCCACGCGGCCGGCCCGTCCGGGCCCACCTGCAGCGTCCCGCCCAGCGCACCGACCCGCTCCGCCATGCCGGCGAGGCCGAAGCCGCCCCGGCCCAGCGTGGAGGACCGCCGCTCGGGCGAGCCGCCCTCGTTCCGCACCGTCACCTCGAGCCGTCCCTCCCGCCTGTGCATGCCGACCCGGACCGAGGTCGCGTCCGGCGCGTGCCGGTGCACGTTGGTCAGAGCTTCCTGCACCACCCGGTAGGCGGTCGCACCGACCCCCGGCGGCAGCTCGGTGAGGTCCGGGTCGCGGTCGAGCGTGGTACGGGTGCGGGCCGGGTCGAAGCGGTCCACCAGCTCGTCGACGTCGGACGGCCCGTGCACGACGGTGCGCCCCGCCTCCTCGCCGCCCCGCAGCACGCCCACCATCCGGCGCATGCCGGCCAGCGCCTCGGCGCCGGCCCGTTCGATCGACTCCAGCGCCGGGCCGGCCTCCTCGGGCCGGGTCCGGGCCACGGTGACGGCGGCCTGCGCGGCGACGACGATCCCGGTCACGTGGTGGGCGACGACGTCGTGCAGCTCGCGGGCCAGCTCCAGGCGCTCGTTGGACCGGGCCTCGGTCAACCGGGCCTCGCGCCGGACCCGGATCTCGCGCAGCACGGCGGCCAGCGCCACCGCGGACGCCCAGCCCAGCCCGCAGAGCGCGGTGAACGTCGCGTCGTCGATGGCGTCGGTCGGGAAGCGCAGCACCGGCATCCCGACGATGACCAGGAACGAGACGACCGCGGTGCCCACGGCGACCAGCCCGGACGCCTGCCGCACGGTCACCACGGTGATGATCGCCAGCGCCAGCAGCTCGGCCAGCGACAGCGCCGTGATCCGGCCACCGGAGAACGTCGCGGCGGTGATGGCCGACGCGACCGACAGCACGGCCGACGAGCCGAACGCGACGATCGCGATCTGCTCGGTGGGCTGGACGTAGCGGGTCAGGACCACGGCCACGACGAGCAGCCCGGTGATCGGGCTGGAGTACCTGAACGCCGAGCCCTCCGCCAGCGACGGCCCGGCGACGACGTCGAAGGCCAGCCAGAACAGGTAGGCGAACGCCTCGAGGGTGAACAGCAGGGACCGGAACCGCGCCGCGGGGGGCGCCGGTTCCGCCTGCACGGCAGTGGTCTGGCCGGACATGGCGCACACCCTAGGGCTGAGAACGCGGCGCCCACCTCGTCCGGAAGTACGACGGACCGGTGCCCGACAACCGTCCTCCGGTCCGACGCGGACGGGGGGCCCGCCGCGGCATGGTCATCGCCATGCTCGATGTCCTGGTGAACTGCGCCGCCGTGGTCGGTGGCGTCGTGCTGTTCCTGATGCTGGTGACGGTCGCGGTGCTGCCGCTGCTGGAGGAGTGGCGGGAGCAGCGATGAGCGCGCCCCGTCCCGTGCCCCCGCAGCCGCCCCACCACGCCGTGACGCCCCAGGCGCACCGCGCCGTGCAACCGGAAGCGCACCGCGCCGTGCCACCCGAGGCGCACCGCGCCGGGCCACCTGAGCCGCACCGCGCCGGGCCACCTGAGCCGCACCGCGCCGGGCCACCCGAGGCGCACCGCGCCGGGCCGCCCCAGGCGCCCCGTGCCGCCGCCGCGGCGATCGGGCTGGTCCGGTCCTACGGCGAGGGCCGCTCCGCCGTCCGCGCGCTGGACGGCGTCACCCTCTGGTTGCCCGCGGGCCGGTTCACCGCGGTGATGGGGCCGTCCGGCTCCGGCAAGTCCACGCTGCTGCACTGCCTGGCCGGGCTCGACCGGCCGACGGCGGGGCAGGTGCTGCTCGGCGACACCGACCTCGGCGCGCTCGGCGACGCCGCGCTCACCGCCGTCCGCCGGGACCGGATCGGGTTCGTGTTCCAGGACGGCAACCTGCTGCCGCACCTGAGCGCCGGGGAGAACATCGACCTCGCCGCGTCGCTCGCGGGCCGCCGGCCGGACCGGCAGTGGCGCACCGAGCTCGTCGAGCGGCTCGGGATCGCCGACCGGCTCGCCCACCTGCCCTCGGAGCTGTCCGGCGGGCAGCGGCAGCGGGTCGCGGTCGCCAGGGCACTGCTGGGGCGCCCGGAGCTGGTCGTCGCCGACGAGCCGACCGGTGCGCTGGACACGGCGTCCGGACGCGAGCTGCTGGGCCTGCTGCGCGGCTGCGTGGACGACTACGGCCAGACCGTCGTCATGGTCACCCACGACCCGCTGGCGGCCTCGGTGTCGGACCAGGTCCTGCTGCTGCGCGACGGCGTCGCCGCGGGCCGGATCACCGACCCGACCCCCGGCTCCGTCCTCGCCGCGCTGGGCGATCTCAGCGCGCCCCGGCGGGGTGGCCCGGGCGGCCCGCCGCGCACGGCGGCGGTGCCGTCGTGAGGCGGTTCGGCAACCCGGCGACCCGCGCGGCGCTGGCCGGGATCCGCCGCCGGCCCCGGCAGACCCTGCTGACCGGACTCGCGGTGCTGGTCGCCACGGTGTTCGCGGCCGGGACCGTGCAGTTCACCGAGACCATGCGGGACGCGTTGCTGGCCGACTCGACGCGCACCCCGCCGGGGGCGTCGTTCGTCGTCGGCCAGCCGCAGGACGACGCGGGTGCCGGTCCGCTCGCCGCCCGGCTCGCCGCGGTCCCCGGGGTGACCGAGGTGGTGCCCGTCCAGGAGGGCGAGCTGCCGGTGACCGTGGGCGGCAGCACCGCCCAGTGGCGGATCGGTACCGACCCGGCCACCGGCCCGATGTCGGTGCGCCCGGCCCCGGAGCAGGGGCACGCACCCGGACCCGGCGAGGTGCTGCTGAGCGCCGCGACCGCCGAGCGGACCGGTCTCGGTCTGGGCGACGCGCTGAGCGTGTCCGGGCGCCCGTTCACCGTCGGCGGGATCTCCTCGCACGGCCTGGACGGCGGGGACGGCCTGCTGCTGAGCCCGGCCGACGCGGTCGCCTTCGGCCCGGACCTGTACTACGGCGCGCGGGTCGACGTCGCGGGCACGCCCGAGAAGGCCGCGCTGGAGGCCGTCGCGGGGGGTGCCGACGTCCAGACCGCGGACGAGGCCCGCGACACCGAGATCGCGAGCGTCGCCGGTGCGGTGACGTCGGTGCTGGCCGCGCTGTCGGTGTTCGTCGGGCTCGCGCTGGTCGCGGCCGTCGTGGTGGTCGGCTCGACGTTCCGGATCGTGCTCGGCCGGCGCGGGCGGGAGCTCGCCATGCTGCGCTGCGTCGGGGCCACCCGGGGCCAGGTGACCCGCTCGGTGCTCGCCGAGGCCGGGATCACCGGACTGGTCGCCGGGGTGGTGGGGGCCGTGGTCGCCACCGGCGGGTCGTACGCGGTGCTGGCCGTCATGCGGGCGACCGGGACGGACGTGCCCGCGCTCGCGCTGTCGCCGTTCGGGCTGGCCGGGTGCGTGCTGCTCGCGGTCGTCGCGGCGCTGCCTCCGGCGCTCGCCGCCGGCCGGGTGCCGCCGGTGGTGGCCCTCGGGGCGGCGGACAGCACCGAGGCGCGCGGCCCGAGCGCGCGGCGCCGGCTGCCCGCGGTGGTCGTGCTGCTGGTGCTGGCGGCCGGGATCGGGGCCCTCGGCACGATCGTGGGCGACTCCCTCGGCGGCCTGGCGCTGGTCGCGCTGAGCGGGCTGGTGGCGTTCGCCGCGCTGGTCGTGGCCGGGCCGTACCTGGTCGGCGGGGCCGCGGCGCTCGTCGCACCGCTGGTGGCCCGGTCCGGTCCGGCCCGGCTGGCCGTCGCGAACGCCCGCCGGGTGTCCCGGCGCACCGCGGCGACGACGACGGTGCTCGCGCTCGGGGTCGGCCTGACCGCCGCCCTGCTCGTCGGGATCGACGGCGCCACCGCCGACGCCAGGGACTCGATCGACAGCAACTACCGGTCCGAGGTGCTGGTGCTGCCGGCGAGCTCGTCGTCGGAGGAGGACCCCGCCGCGCGGCGGGTGGCCGCCGACGCCCTCGCGGCCCGGCTCGGGGAGCGGCCGGAGCTGCGGGTGCAGACCGACGAGACCGAGATCCTGGTCGACTCCGCACCCGGGACCGATCCGATGGCGGTGCGCACGGCGGTCGCGGAGGCGACCGGCGGCACCGGAGCCGTGGTGCTGTGGACCGCGGACGCGCGGGCGAACACCGAGCAGGTGTTCTCGGTCGTCCGGATGGTCGGCGGCGGCCTCGTCGGGGTGACCCTGGTGGTCGCCGTGCTCGGGGTCGGCGTGACGCTGGCCCTGTCGGTGGCCGAGCGGACCCGGGAGATCGCCCTGCTCAGGGCGCTCGGCCTGACCCGGTCCGGGGCCAGGGGATCGGTCGCCGCCGAGGCGGCACTGGGCGGGGCCGTGGGGGCGGTCGTCGGCGTGGTGCTGGGCGGGGTCTACGGGGCGCTGGGCCTACAGGCGATGGACATGGCGGGGGCGGTGCCGCCGTTCGGGCAGCTGCTCGTGCTGGGCGGCGGGGTCGTCCTGGTCGCGGTCCTGGCGTCGGCGACGTCGATGCGCCGGGTCGGGCGGGTCACCCCGGCCACCGGGCTGGCCGCCGGCTGAGCCGGCACCGCCGGCCGGTGCGCGCCCGCACGAGGGGTCGGGCGCGCACCGGCCGCGCGGTCAGGGCCGGGTGGTCAGGCCTCCGGCTCGAGCACGAAGACCGGGATGACCCGGGAGGTCTTCTCCTGGTACTCCGCGTAGGGCGGGTAGGCCTCGACCGAGCGGTCCCACCACTCCTGGCGCTCCTGCCCGGTGACCTCACGCGCGGTGTAGGAGCCGGTGGTGGCGCCGTCCTGCACCTGGACCGTGGGGTGCGCCAGCACGTTGTGGTACCAGGCCGGGTGCTCCGGGGTGCCGCCCTTGGAGGCGATCATCGCGTAGGAGCCGCCGTGCTCGACGCGCATGACCGGCACGTAGCGCTGCTTCCCCGACTTCGCGCCGGTCGTCGTCACCAGGACGATCGGGCGGTCCATGACCGTGACGCCCTCGGTCGTCCCGGTCTGCAGGATCTTCTCGGTCTGCTTGCGCACCCAGTCGGTCGGGCTCAGTTCGGCGTTCTGCGTCATGCGAATGACCAACCCGGACGTCGTCGTGGTCATTCCTCGCAACCGGGTGAGGTCCGCCGAAGGGCTGTTCTTCCGCGCCGGGCGTGCCTACCGTGAGGGAGAACGATCAACTGAACACGCGGGAGCTCCGTCGCGCGGGGCTGAGAGGGCGACAGACCGATTCACGGTCGCCGACCGCAGAACCAGCCGGGTAATGCCGGTCAGGGAGGAAGTCGAATGACGACTGTACACGTGCGTCCGCAGGTCACCACCGGTCCGATCCAGGGCTCGGCGAAGGCCTATGTGGAGGGTCCGGACGGGATCTCCGTCCCGGTCCGGCGGATCGCCCTGAGCAACGGTGAGCACCACGACGTCTACGACACCTCCGGCCCCTACACCGACACGGACGCGACGATCGACGTGCGGGCGGGCCTGCCCGCGCTGCGGTCGTCGTGGACCGGGGGCCGGCGGGACGACGACGGCGGGCCGGGCACCCAGCTCTCGCTGGCCAGGGCCGGGGTGATCACCGCGGAGATGCGCTACATCGCGGTCCGCGAGCGGTGCGACGCCGAGCTGGTGCGCTCCGAGGTGGCCCGGGGCCGGGCGGTGATCCCGGCGAACGTGAACCACCCCGAGGCCGAGCCGATGATCATCGGCAAGCGGTTCCTCACCAAGGTCAACGCCAACATCGGCAACTCCGCGGTCTCCTCCTCGATCGAGGAGGAGGTGGAGAAGATGGTCTGGGCGACGCGGTGGGGTGCCGACACCGTGATGGACCTGTCCACCGGGAAGGACATCCACGCCACCCGGGAGCGGATCCTGCGCAACTCCCCGGTCCCGATCGGCACCGTGCCGATCTACCAGGCGCTGGAGAAGGTCAACGGCGACCCGGAGAAGCTGACCTGGGAGATCTACCGGGACACCGTGGTCGAGCAGTGCGAGCAGGGCGTCGACTACATGACGGTGCACGCCGGGGTGCTGCTGCGCTACGTGCCGCTCACCGCCAAGCGGGTCACCGGGATCGTCTCCCGCGGCGGGTCGATCATGGCGGCCTGGTGCCTGGCACACCACCGGGAGTCGTTCCTCTACACGCACTTCTCCGAGCTGTGCGAGGTGCTGCGGCGCTACGACGTCACGTTCTCCCTCGGTGACGGGCTGCGTCCCGGCTCGATCGCCGACGCCAACGACGAGGCCCAGCTCGCCGAGCTCGCGACGCTGGGCGAGCTGACCCGGATCGCGAAGTCGCACGACGTCCAGGTGATGATCGAGGGTCCCGGCCACGTCCCGATGGACAAGATCGTCGAGAACGTCCGGCTGGAGGAGGAGTGGTGCGACGAGGCGCCGTTCTACACCCTCGGCCCGCTCGCGACCGACATCGCGCCCGGCTACGACCACATCACCTCGGCGATCGGCGCCGCCCGGATCGCCGAGGCGGGCACCGCGATGCTCTGCTACGTCACCCCCAAGGAGCACCTGGGCCTGCCGAACCGGGACGACGTCAAGGTCGGCGTGATCAGCTACAAGATCGCCGCGCACGCCGCCGACCTGGCCAAGGGCCATCCGCACGCGCAGTCCCGGGACGACGCCCTGAGCCAGGCCAGGTTCGAGTTCCGCTGGCGCGACCAGTTCGCGCTGTCCCTGGACCCGGACACCGCGCAGCGCTACCACGACGAGACGCTGCCCGCGGAGCCCGCGAAGACCGCACACTTCTGCTCGATGTGCGGCCCGAAGTTCTGCTCGATGAAGATCACCCAGGACGTGCGGGACTACGCCGAGGCGCACGGCCTGACCAGCGTCGAGGCGATCGAGGCGGGGATGGACGAGAAGTCGGGCGAGTTCCGCGACGAGGGCGGCCGGGTCTACCTGCCGATCTCGGCGGGGGACTGACCGGACCTCCCGGCTCAGAGCAGGGTGTCCAGGTCGACGGTGGCGGCGAACGGTGCGGTGGCGGTGTGCCGGCCGGTGACGACGCCACCGTCGGCGTAGCCGAACTCGCCGGCGAGGTGGCAGGCGAGCAGGGAGACCGGGTCGCCGAGATCGACGATCCAGTAGTGGGCGATCCCGGCGTCGGCGTACTCGCCGCGCTTGGTGACGTGGTCGAGCCGCCGGGAGCCCGGCGAGACGATCTCCACGACGAGGCGGACCTCCGCAGCCCGGACGACTCCGCCCTCGCTGCGTACCCGGCGGCGCGCATCCCGGTCGACCACGACGAGATCGGGCCGGCGGACCGTGCCGGGGGCGGTGGCCGGTACGAGGCCGAGGTCGACGTCGACCTCGACGAGGACCTCGGTGTCGGCCGCCACCCGTCCCCGCAGCTGGAACGCCAGTTCGAGCGCTGCGTGACCGTGATCGGGAGCGGGGCCCGGGGACATGAGGACCTGACCTTCGACGAGTTCGGTGTGACCGGGTTCGACCTCGCCGATCTCCAGATAGTCGGCGACGGTCAACAGGTGCAACGCGGGCACCGGCCGGACCGGCGGCGCGCTCCCGGACGGCTGTCCCGGCCCGGACCGCGACGGTTCGAACCGCTCGGACGGTTGTGCTCCCATGGCTGGCCTCCTCTGCACGCAGTGTTCCACGCGACCCGGCATTTCCCGGGCGTCGCGGACGATCCGGCACCGGATACCGTCCGGTGTGCGGGAGCTCGTGCGTCGAGCGGGCTGAGAGGGCGGCTGGGTCCGGTGCGGACCGGCGCCGCCGACCGCGGGACCGGCCGGGTAATGCCGGCCAGGGAGGACCGGATCATGCGACCCACCGTCGGCACGACACCGCCGCGGACCCTGACCATCGCCGGCACCGACTCCGGCGGCGGCGCCGGCATCGCCGCCGACCTGCGCGCGTTCGCCGCCTGCGGGGTGCACGGCTGCCTCGCGGTGTGCGCGGTGACCGTGCAGAACACCGTGGGCGTCACCGGCGTCCACACCGTGCCGGTCGAGACGATCGCCGGGCAGATCGGCGTCGTCGCGGCCGACATCGGGCTGCAGGCGGCGAAGACCGGGATGCTGGCGACCGCGGAGATCATCGCCGCCGTCGCACGGGCCTGCGACGACAACGGGATCGGTGCGGACCGGGCGACCCCGCTCGTCGTCGACCCGGTCGCGGCGTCGATGCACGGCGACCCGCTGCTCGCCGGCGAGGCGCTCGACGCCTACCGGGAGACCCTGTTCCCGCGGGCGACGCTGGTGACCCCGAACCTCGACGAGATCCGGCTGCTCGTCGAGCACGACGTGACCGACCGCGACGGCCAGTACGCCGCGGCCCGGGCGCTGCACGCGCTCGGGGCGCACGCCGTCCTGGTCAAGGGCGGGCACCTGCCCGGCGACGCCGAGGGCTGCCTCGACCTGCTCTACGACGGCGAGACCTTCGTCGAGCTGCCCGGCCCGCGCTTCGACACCGCGAACACCCACGGCGGCGGGGACTCGCTCGCCTCGGCGATCACCGCGGGGCTCGCGCACGGGCTGCACCTCGTCGAGGCGGTGCGGTTCGGGAAGCGCTACATCGTCGAGGCGGTGCGGCACTCCTATCCCCTGGGCGCCGGACACGGCCCGGTCTCCCCGCTGTGGGCCGTCCGCCCGTGGTGGGAGACCCCCGCCCCCTGAGCCAGGCCCGGCGTGCGGCGGCTCGTGCCGAGTGTTCGGAGATTTCCGGCTGATCCGGGCGCATCTGCGGACACGGAACGAGCTCGGGCCGGTGCAGCGCCCTGACCTGCGTGATCCGGTCTGCGGACACCCCCGGGCGGCTATACGCTCGCGATCGATGAGCATCTTGGGCACCCGCGTCGTCCGCACCGAGGATCCGGTCTTCCTCACGCGGGGCGCGACCTACACCGACGACCTGACCGACGAGCGGTTGACCGGGGCGTTGCACCTGACGCTCGTCCGCTCGCCGCTGGCCCACGCGACGATCACCTCGGTGGACGTCTCGGCCGCGCTGGAGTCGCCGGGCGTCGTCGCCGTCGTCACCGGGGCGGACCTCGACATCGCCCCGGCCCTGCTGTTCCCCGGGGCGGCGAAGGCGATGACCCGGCCGTTCCTGGCGACCGACCGGGTGCGGTTCGTCGGCGAGCCGGTCGCGGCGGTGCTCACCGAGCAGCTCTACCAGGGCGAGGACGCCGCGGAGCTGGTCGACGTCGAGTACGACCCGCTCGACGTGGTGATCGACCCGCTGGCCGCGGCCCGCGACGAGATCCTGCTGTTCCCCGAGGCGGGCACCAACACCGCGGCCGTGTACGGGTACGACGAGGACCCCGATCCGGACTACTTCGCCGGGTGCGAGGTCGTCGTCGGCCGGGACATCGTCAACCAGCGCCTCGCGGCGGCCCCGCTGGAGACCCGGGCCGCCAGCGCCTGGTGGGACGGCGACCGGGTCACGATCCACATGTCCAACCAGAACGCCCAGGGCGGCCGGGACGAGGTCGCCGACTGGCTCGGCCTGGCCCCGGAGAAGGTCCGGGTCGTCCTGCCGGACGTCGGCGGCGGGTTCGGCGCGAAGATCGGCGCCGACCCGGAGTTCGCGCTGGTGGCGTGGCTCGCGCGCCGGCAGGGGCGGCCGGTCCGCTGGAACGAGTCCCGCTCGGAGAACATGACCGGGATGGTGCAGGGCCGGGCCCAGCGCCAGACGGTGACGATCGGCGGCACCCGCGCCGGCCGGATCACCCACTACCGGCTCGACGTCGTGCAGGACCTCGGCGCCTACCCGCGGCTCGGCACGTTCCTGCCGGTGTTCACCCTGATGATGGCGCCCGGCACCTACGACATCGAGAACGTCGACTTCCGCGCCCGGACGGTCGTCACGAACACCACCTCGGTGGCCGCCTACCGCGGTGCCGGGCGGCCGGAGGCGACGGCGGCGATCGAGCGGGCGGTCGACCTGTTCGCGCACGAGATCGGGATGGACCCGGTCGAGATCCGGAAGCTGAACGTGGTGGCGCCGGAGCGGTTCCCGTTCCGCACCAAGGGCGGCGTCGAGTACGACTCGGGCCGGTTCGCCGAGGCGCTCGACCTGGCCGTCGCCGAGGCCGGCTACGAGCGGCTGCGGGCCGAGCAGCGGGCCCGGCGCGAGCGCGGCGACGTCCGCCAGCTCGGCATCGGCGTCTCCTCCTACGTGGAGATCACCGGCGGCGGCGCGTTCGCCGAGGACGCGTCGGTCGAGGTGCACGCCGACGGCACGGTGACCGTGCTGACCGGCACCTCGCCGCACGGTCAGGGGCACGCGACGGCCTGGGCGATGCTCGCGTCCGACCAGCTCGGCGTACCGATCGAGAAGATCACCGTCCGGCACGGCGACACCGAGCTGGTGCCGCGCGGCGGGGGCACGATGGGGTCCCGCTCGTTGCAGACCGGCGGCGTCGCCGTGCACCAGGCGTCGGCGGAGCTGGTCGACCTCGCCAAGCAGCGGGCCGCGGACCTGCTGGAGGCGGGCGTCGAGGACCTGGAACTGGATCCCGCGACCTCGGCGATCACGGTGCGCGGCGTGCCGTCGGCGCGCAGCGTCACGCTCGCCGAGCTGGCCGCCGCCGACGAGCTCAAGGTGGACACCACCTGGGACGGCAAGAAGCCGACGTTCCCGTTCGGCGCGCACGTCTGCGTGGTCGAGGTCGACACCGAGTCCGGCAAGGTCACGGTGCAGCGGATCGTCGCGGTGGACGACGCCGGTCCCATCCTCAACCCCCTGCTGTGCGACGGGCAGCGCCACGGCGGCATCGCCCAGGGCATCGCCCAGGCGTTGCTGGAGGAGGTCCTCTACGACGAGAACGGCACCCCGCTCACCGGCACCTTCGCCGACTACGGGATCCCGTCCGCGGCCGAGCTGCCCAGCTTCGACCTGGTCGAGATGACCACGCCCAGCCCGGTGAACCCGATGGGCTACAAGGGCATCGGCGAGGCCGGGACGATCGGGTCCACCCCCGCGACGCAGAGCGCCGTGGTCGACGCCCTGTCCCACCTGGGCGTCACGCACATCGACATGCCCCTGACCCCGATGCGGGTCTGGGAAGCCATCGAGGAGGCTCGCGGATGAAGGTCGAGATCACCGTCAACGGCGAGCGCACCGCCGCCGACGTCGAACCCCGCCAGCTGCTCGCGCACTACCTGCGCGAGACGGTCGGGCTCAAGGCCACCAACATCGGCTGTGACACCAGCTCCTGCGGCGCCTGCACGGTGCTGCTCGACGGCGAGGCCGTGAAGTCCTGCACCGTGCTGTCGGTCCAGGCCGACCAGCTCGGCGTCACGACGATGGAGGGGCTCGACGGCGCCTCCGACGGCCGCCCGGAGCACCCCGTCACCGCCGCGTTCCGGTCCGAGCACGGCCTGCAGTGCGGGTTCTGCACCCCGGGCATGGTCATGTCCGCGGTGTCGCTGATCAGCCACGATCCCGACCTCGACGAGCGCAGGGTGCGGGAGGGACTGGAGGGCAACCTCTGCCGCTGCACCGGCTACCACAACATCGTCCGCGCGGTGCTCGTCGCGGCGGGCAAGGACCCGGACGCCGAGCAGCGGGCCGAGGCCGAGTCCGGTGCGCTGCGCACCGCACCCGCCTTCTCCCGTGGCGAGTCCGCAGAGGAGGCCGGGGCATGATCCCGCTCGCGTTCGACTACGCCCGCCCGGACACCCTCGACGACGCCATCGCGCTGCTCGCCGAGAAGGGCGAGGACGCCAGCGTCCTGGCCGGCGGGCACTCGCTGATCCCGGTCATGAAGATCCGGCTCGGCGCGCCCGAGTTCCTGATCGACATCGGCCGGCTGCCCGAGCTGTCCTACGTCCGTACCGACGGCGGCGAGATCGCGATCGGTGCCGGTACCAAGCACCGCGACGTCGTGAACTCGCCCGAGCTGGCCGCCGAGGTCCCGTTGCTGCCCGCGGTCGCGCGGACCGTCGGCGACCCGCAGATCCGGGCCCGCGGCACCCTCGGCGGGACGCTCGCGCACGGTGACCCCGCCGCCGACCTGCCGGCGGCGGTGCTCGCGCTGGACGGCACGGTCGTCCTGCAGGGGCCGCGCGGCCGGCGCGGCGTGCCGATCGGGGAGTTCTACACCGGGGTGTTCAGCACGGTCCGCGAGCCGGACGAGCTGATCGTCGAGATCCGGGTCCCGCGCTGCGCCGGGAAGGGCTGGGCCTACGAGAAGTTCACCCGGCGCAGCAACGACTGGGCGATCGTCGCCGTCGCGGTGTGCGACGACCGGGTCGGTCTGGTCAACATGGGCTCCACGGCGCTGCGGGCCGGTGCCACCGAGCGGGCGCTGGCCGACGGCCGTCCGGTCGCCGAGGCGGCCGCGCTGGCCGCCGAGGGCACCGAGCCGCCGTCGGACACGCACGGCACCCCGGCCTACCGCGCCCACCTGGCCCGGGTGCTGACCCGCCGCGCCCTGATGACCGCCCGCGAGGGCGGCTGACCCGGGCGGGGTCAGGTCAGGCCGGCGTCCTGGGCGGCGATCGCGGCCTGGGTGCGGGAGCGCAGGCCGAGTTTGGCCAGTACCCGGGACACGTGGGTCTTCGTCGTCCCCTCCGAGATCACCAGTTCGGCGGACAGCTCGGCGTTCGACAGGCCACGGCCCAGGCCGGCGAGGACGTCGCGCTCCCTGGCGGTGAGGTCCGCCAGCCCCGGGACGGCGGTGGGGTGCGGTGACCCGGCGTAGCGCGCGATCACCCGGCGCGTGATCTCCGGGGCGAGCACCCCGTCGCCGCGGGCGACCGCCCGGACCCCGTCGGTCAGCCGGGTCGCGTCGACCGACTTGAGCAGGAAACCGGCGGCCCCCGCGGCGAGCGCGGCGTCGACCAGGTCGTCGAGGTCGAACGTGGTCAGCACGAGCACCTGCGCGGACGCCTCGGCGAGGATCCGCCGGGTGGCCTCGATCCCGTCGATGCCGGGCATCCGGATGTCCATGAGCACGACGTCCGGGCGGTGCTCGGCGGCGGCGCGGACGGCGGCCAGGCCGTCCCCGGCCTCGGCGACGACCTCGATGTCCGGCGCCGAGCCGAGGATCAGCACCAGCCCGGTGCGCACGGCCTCCTGGTCGTCGGCCACCACGACACGCAGGATCGGGGTCATGCCACGGGTCCTTCCGGGTCGAGGGGGAGCACGGCACGGACCAGCCAGCCGCGGTCCGGGCTGCCGTCCGGGCCGGCGTCCAGGGTGCCGCCGACGGCCGTGGCCCGCTCGCGCAGCCCGTCGAGCCCGGTGCCGCCGTGCAGCCCGGGGCCCTCGGCGGCGCGCCGCCCCGGACCGTTGCGGACCTCGATGACGAGCCCCGCCGCGTGGCGGGCCCCGTGCGATCCCGGGGCATCGCCGGACCCGTGGTGTGCCGTCCGGCCGGGGCCGGGGCCGGGGCCCAGGTGCACCGTGACGCGGGAGGCGGGTGCGTGCTTGGCCGCGTTGGTCAGGGACTCCTGCACGATCCGGTAGCCCGCGAGATCGACCGGGGCGGGCAGCGGGGCGGTGCCGCGGTCGTCGCGCAGCGTCACGTCCAGACCGGTCGCGCGGGCCTCCTCCAGCAGGGCGGCCAGCTCGGCGAGGCGGGCGGGGGCGCCCGGCGGGTCGGAGCCGTCGCGGAGCAGCCCGATCATGGTGCGCATCTCGCCGAGCGCGGCGACGCCGGACTCGCGGACGGTGCCGAGGACCCGGCGGACCAGCTCGTCGTCCGCACCCGGCTGCAGCGCGGCCTCGGACTGCAGCGCGATCGCCGAGAGCCGGCCCGCGACGACGTCGTGCAGGTCGCGGGCCATCCGGGCCCGCTCGGCCGCGACCGCCGCGTCCCGTTCCCGGGCGGCGGCGTGCTCGGCCGCCGCGGCCCGGGCGCGTTCGGCGGTGGCGATGTCCCGGTGCCGTCGCACCTCCAGCCCCCACACCAGCGGGATCCCGACGACGAGGGCCAGGTTGAGCGCGTTGTACACGGTCGGCCGGGTACCGGACAGCAGCAGCGAGACCAGGGTGAGCACCGCCGTCGCGACCGCGGAGCCGACGGCGACCGCCCGCGACGTCCGGCGCGAGGTGTAGAGGACGGCGCAGTAGAGCAGGTCGGTGAACACCAGGACCGTGCCGACCTCGGTCCGCCCGTCGGTCAGCGGCCCCAGCAGCAGCGCCGCCGTCGTCACCAGCAGTCCCAGCGGTGCGGCGCTGCGGCGCACCGTGGCGCCGGCGCAGGCCAGCACGAGCACCGCGATCGATGCGGTGCCCGGCCCGGTGTCGGCGCCCCACCAGTGGATCCGGGCCTCGGGGAGCGCCCAGGCCAGGAGCAGGCCGAACGCCAGCCAGACGATCGCGACCCCCGCGTCGCGCACCGGTGCGGGCGCGCGCTGCTCCCGGTCGGCCAGGTACGCGATCACCCCGACATCCCAGCACGCCCGCGGACACGGCGGCGTCCGTCGAAGGAGGTACACCCGGATCGGTCGTGCGCCGGACGACCGCGGCCGCCCGGCCGGGCAGTGTCGGTCCCATGGAGGACTCACTGCTCGCCGAGCCGCTGCTGTGGCTGATCGGCGCGTCCGAGATCGGTCTCTGGGTGTTCCTGGGCGCGGGGCTGGCGGCGCGGTACGTGCTGCGCCGGCCCCGGCTGGGCGGGGTGCTGCTGCTCGGCGTGCCGCTGATGGACGTCGTGCTGGTCACCGTGTCGACCGCGGACCTGGCGAGCGGCGGGGAGCCGTCCCGGGTGCACGGACTGGCCGCGCTGTACCTGGGCCTCACCGTCGCGTTCGGGCACTCGTTGGTGCGCTGGGCCGACGCGCGCTTCGCGCACCGGTTCGCCGGCGGGCCGCGACCGGTGAAGCCGCCGCGCGGCGGGCCGGCGCGGATGCGCCACGAGTGGCGGGAGTACCGCAAGGTCGTCCTCGCGTGGGTGCTCACCGCCGTGGTGCTGGCGCTGTTCACCGTCGCCGGCGGGCTCGGCTTCCCGGCGCCCGGGGCGTGGCCGGCCGATCCGCTGTGGTCCTGGCTGGGGACGGCGACGGTGGTCGCGGTGATCTGGCTGGTGGCGGGGCCGTTGTGGGCGACCGTCTTCCCCGGTGACGACGACCGGGAGCCCACCGGTGTCCGCTGACCGGCTGAGCGCGCCGGACGTCCTGCGCGGGCTCGCGATCGCCGGGACGTTCGCGACGAACATCTGGGTCTTCGCCGACCCGCGCGGCCCGGCCGCGGTGTTCGCCGGGTTCGACGGCGGCTGGTGGGCCGACACCGTCCTGCGCACGGTCGCCAACGGCAAGTTCCTCGCCCTGCTGACCCTGCTGTTCGGGATCGGCATGGAGCTGCAGTACCGGTCCGCGGTGCGCCGCGGGGTGCGCTGGCCGGGCCGGTACCTGGCCAGGGCGGGGATCCTGTTCGTCGAGGGACTGCTGCACTACGTGCTGGTGTTCGAGTTCGACGTCCTCATGGGCTACGCGATCGCCTCGGTCCTGGTGGCCTGGCTGGTCGGGCGCTCGGCCGCGGTGCGGGTCGCCGCGGGGTCGCTCGCGGGGGCGTTCGTACTGCTCGTCGTCGGGGCGCTCACCCTGGCCGGAGCCCCGGGGGGCGGCGTGCCGGCGTACCCGGCGACCTGGAGCGGTCAGGTCGGGGAACGGCTCACCGGGATGGGGCTCTACCGGATCGAGCTGGTGCTGATCGTGCCGTCCGCGGTGGTGCTGTTCCTGCTCGGCTCGGCGCTGCTGCGGGCCGGCGTGTTCGCCGGCGACGCGGCCGGGGCCCGGCTCCGGCGCGGGCTGACGGCCGTCGGGGCGGTCGGCGTGCTGCTCACCGTGCTGACGGCGCTCGGCGGGCCGGCCTGGTTCGCCGTCGAGCGCTACCTGGCGGCCCCGCTGGTCGCGGCCGGGCTGCTGGGGCTGGTCCCGGCCCTGCTGCTGCGGTCCCGGGGCCGGGGCGGGCGGGTGCGGCACGGCGTCGTCGCGATCGGCCGGACGGCGATGAGCTGCTACGTCGGGCAGAACGTCGTCGCGGCGGTGCTGTTCCACGCGTGGGGCCTCGGGCTGGCCGGGACCCTCGCGACCGTCGCCGCCCCGGCGCGGACCGCCGTCGTCGTCCTGGTCTGGGTGGCCGTCGTCGCGGGGTCGGGGATCATCGCGTCGGCGTGGCTGCGGCACCACGACCGCGGTCCGCTGGAGGCGCTGACCCGGCGTCTGCTCGGTCGAGATCGATCACCAGCCAGCCCCCGTGCCACTCGGTCACCGTGACCTGCGCCGGGGCTCCCACCGGTGGGAGGAGGGTGCGCAGGGTGGCGGGGGTGAAGGTGCGCAGGTGGCCCCAGGCCGGGTTGGGGGTGTCCTCGAACGGGACCGCGACCACGACGCGGCGGCGGGCCAGGCGCAGCATCTCGGTGAGCACCCGGGCGCCGTCGGCCTCGTCCAGGTGCTCGACGAGGTGCACGGCGAACACGGTGTCCGCGCTGCGGTCGGGCAACGGGACGGAACGGGCGTCGGCGACCCGGGTCGTGAGCCCGACGCCGAGGGGACGGGCGACCCGGGTGAGCAGGTCGACCGTGCCGGGGGTCAGGTCGGTCGCGGTCACCCGGTGGCCGTCCCGGGCCAGCTGCAGGGCCAGGAACCCGAAGCAGCAGCCCAGCTCCAGCACGTCCGGCCCGACGGCGAGCGACCGCGCCATCGCGTGCACGGGGGCGGTCTCGGCGTTCGTCCCGCCCGGCACCGGGGTCCCGGCGAGCGCGTCCAGGGTGTTGCGGTAGAAGGCGAGCCAGGCCTCGTCCGGATCGTCCGCGGTGCCCAGGACGCAGGCCACGAACGCCTCCTCGAAGCGGTCCGGCGCGAGCAGCCCCGGTGCGACGAGCGTGCGGTCCAGCCAGCCGGCGAGATCGTTGCTGATCCGGTCGGTCCCGATCATCGGATGTCCCCCAACGGTCAGCGCCCGATCAGCTCGCCGGCCATCTCGTTCGTCGTCGTCTCCAGCCCGGACAGGTCCCGCACGACCCGGACCCGGTCGCAGTACTCGGCGTAGGCCGGCAGGTCGCAGCGGCCCAGCCCCCAGGAGTAGCGGGGCTCGGGCGTCAGCCAGATCGTCTCCCTGGCCCGGCGGGTGATCTCGGTGAACGCCTCGATGTTCGGGTCGTTGCCGTTGCCCCGGCCGTCGCCGAGCACCAGCACCGTGGTCCGCCGGGTGACCGCCGAGCCGTGCTCGTCCAGGAACTGCCCGAACGCCAGCCCGTAGTGCGAGTTCGCGTCGACGTCGAGCTGGTCGCCGCCGAAGATCAGGCCGAGCGCGTGCTCCACGGGATGGTCGGCGAACAGGTCGGTCACCTCGACCAGATCGGCCACGAACGCGAACGAGCGGACCTGCCCGAACAGGTCCTGCAGGCCGTGCACCAGGTGCAGGGTGAACCGGGCGGTGGCCCGCACCGACAGCGACACGTCGGCGAGCACCACCAGGCGCGGCTTGTCCTCCTGGCGCGCCACGGTCACCGGGGTGAACGGGACGCCGTCGTAGCGCATGTTCTTCCGCATCGTGCGGCCCGAGTCGATCCGCCCGCGCGGGGACACCCGGCGCCGGTGGGTCAGCGCACCGTGCAGCGACTTCGCCAGCCGGCGCAGCGAGTCCTCCAGCTGCATCCGCTCGGTCTCCGAGGCCCGGTCGACCTCGGCGACGCGCTCGGCGTCGTCGTGGCCCTCGACGATCCGGTTCTCGATCGCGAGCAGCTTCTCCAGGTGCGCCTTGAGCAGCTCGGGGAGGTTGTCGAGCACGCCGGTGAGCCGCCGGCGCAGGGCGGCCGCGTCGTCCTCGGTACCGGCCGCCTCCAGGGCGTCCTCCTCGGAGTTCAGCCAGCCCAGCAACGCGTCCTGCTGGGCCACCGACAGGTCCGCGTCGACCCGGGTGTCCTGCTGCTGGGAGATGTCGCCCGGCACGCCGCCGCCGTGGAAGCGATCGGTCTCGATCTGGACCCGCTGCCCCTCGGTGACGTCGCCCGCCTGCTCCTTCGAGAGCACGATCTCGTCCGTCATCGACGCCATGTCGATCTTGTTGGCCTCCTGGTGCAGGTTGTACTGCTCGGCCAGGTCCTCGGGGTCGAAGAAGTCGCGGATGTCGGCCGGGGTGCCGTGGTCGTGCCCCTCCTGCGGGGTCTCCGACGGCTCGGCGGACAGCGTGAACTCCTCCAGCGGGGTGTCGTCGGTCATGTCCCCGTGGCCGTGCCCGTGGCCGTGACCGGTCTCCGCCTCCCCGACCCGGACCAGGGAGAAGAACAGGTCGAAGACCTCGTCGAAGGTGGCCTCGTCCCGCCGGTCCTTGACCAGCGCGACGCGCAGCGCCTCCTTGAGCACGGACCGGTCGGCGAGCACGCCCGGCTGCGCGGCGCAGGCCATCGCGTCCAGCGCCTCGGACACCGAGATGCGTACCGCCCGGATCCGCAGCAGCCGTACGAAGCGGTGGATGCTGGCTTCCACGTCGGCGCCGCTCAGACCGGACGCCGGCGGGAGCCGCCGAACGAGCGGCTGCCCTGGCCGGGACTCACGTTCCGGGGCCGGGTGCTGCTGCCGGCGGTGACGCCGCCGTAGATCGGGTGCCGGCCCGGTTCGTCCTTGGCGGCCCGCTTGGCCCGGCCGTCGACGTCCCCGTCGTCGACCCCGTCCCCGGAGCCGGCCGCGGCCGGCCGGGCGGGTGCCGGGGCGGGCTCGTCGTGCTCGTGGTCCTCGTCGTGGCCGTGCCCGTGCCCGTGCCCATGTCCGTGCCCGTGGCCGTGCTCCTCGACCACCGCGTTCGGATCGACGAGCGACCCGATGGCGTCCAGCGCCTTGCGGACGTCCTTGTCGTACTTGACGACGACCGAGACGGTGTCGGAGAGCACCTGGGCGTTCAGCTCGTCCACGCCGAGCACGGCCAGCGTGCGGGCCCAGTCGATCGTCTCCGAGATCGAGGGGGCCTTGCGCAGCTCCAGCTCGCGCAGCCCGCGCACGACGCCGACCAGCTCCTCGGCGAGCTGGTCGGACAATCCGGTCTTCTTCGAGCGCACGATCTCCAGCTCGCGCCGGGCCGAGGGGTAGTCGAGGAACAGGTGCAGGCAGCGGCGCTTCAGCGCCGCGGCGAGGTCACGGGTGTTGTTCGAGGTCAGCAGCACGTACGGGCGGTGCCTGGCGGTGAACGTGCCGACCTCGGGGACCGAGATCTGGTACTCGCCCAGCGTCTCCAGCAGCACCGCCTCCAGCGCCTCGTCGGCCCGGTCGACCTCGTCGATCAGCAGCACGCACGGCTGCTCGGAGCGGATCGCCTCCAGCAGCGGGCGTGGGGCGAGGAAGCGCTCGGAGAAGAACACGCTCTCCTGCGACCCGACGCGGTCGACCGCGGACGCGAGGTCCGGTGCGTCCGCGACGACCTGCCCGATCTTCTCGCGCAGGATCTGGGTGTACATGAGCTGCTTGCCGTAGTCCCACTCGTAGAGGGCCTTGGTCTCGTCCTGGCCCTCGTAGCACTGCAGCCGCAGCAGCCGGCGTCCGGTGGCGAGCGCGAGCATCTTGGCCAGCTCGGTCTTGCCGACGCCCGCCGGTCCCTCCAGCAGCAGCGGCTTGTCGAGGCGGGTCAGCAGGAAGACGGTGGTCGCCAGCCGGGTGTCGGCGATGTAGCCCTGCTCGCGCAGCGTCTCGACGACCTGGTCGACGGACTCGAACGGTGCCGTGTTCTCGGCGGTCTCGGACACGCGGACTCTCCTTCGCTGGCCGCACCGGCCGACGGTGCAGCGGGCCACGCACCCGGCGGGCCCACCCGCTGGTGAGTATCACCTTCGACGGATGGGCCCGCTGGTGCGAGATTCGACGGACTGGCCGGACGGTCAGGTGAGCAGGTCGTCCAGGTCACCGTTGATGGAGTGCTCGACGACCGGGCGGACCGTCTCGAAGGTGCACTCCTTGGGGTTGCCCGGGGTGCAGGCGTCACCCAGCACGTGATGGGTGATCCGGTCGACGTCGGCCGCGTCCCCGACGATCGTCGCGTTGTCCTCGTAGAACTTCGTCGGGCCCTGGCCGAGCCGGTTCTTCGAGTAGGTGTCCTGCTTGACGTCGGCGAACCGCTCCGGGATGCCCACGTCGCGCAGCAGCCGGATGGACGCGGCCAGCGCGGCGTCGGCGGCGGCCGGCTTGGTCATGCCGCGGGTGTCGATGCCCATCGCCTCGGCGATGTCGGCGAACCGCTCGTAGACGACCGGCATGTTGAACGCCCACACCCGCGGCAGCGCGATCGCGTTGTTCAGGCCGTGGTGGGTGTCGTAGAACGCCGACACCGCGTGGCTGATCGAGTGGATGATCCCGAGGCCGCCGGAGTTGAACGCCTGGGCCGCGATGTACTGCGCGTACATCATGCCCTCGCGGCCGGAGAGCTCCTGGCCGTTCCAGACCGCCTTGCGCAGGTTCTGCGAGGTCAGCTTGATCGCGTGCAGCGCATTGCCCAGCGACGGCTGGAAGTCCAGCCGCGAGACGTAGGGCTCGGAGGCGTGCGCGAGCACGTCGAACCCGCACTGCGCGGTGTAGTCGATCGGGCAGTCGTAGTAGAGGACCGGGTCGTCGATCGCGAGGGTGGTGACCGACGCGTCGTCGAACGCGACGTACTTGTGCGGGTTGTCCGGGTCGGTCGTGGTGTCGGTGATGACGTAGGCCCACGAGGTCTCCGAGCCGGTGCCCGCCGTGGTGGAGACCGCGATGTGCGGCGGGTTGGCCGGGTTCTCGGACTTGTTGAAGCCCTCGAACTCGTTGACGTTGCGGCCGTCGTGCGCGACCGAGACGCGGGCGCCCTTGCAGGCGTCGTGCGAGGAGCCGCCGCCGATGGAGACGAACGAGTCGCACTTGTTCTGCTGGTACAACGCGACGGCGTCCATCGAGTTGTAGTCCTTGGGGTTGGACTCGACCTTGTCGTAGAGCACGACCTCGAGCCCGTGGTACTTCATCGACTCGACGATCTTGTGCACGATGTCCGTGCCGCGCAGACCCGAGGTCATGACCAGCGTCTTCTTGAAGCCCAGCTTCAGCGCTTCCGGCCCGATCATCTCGTGCGAGCCGGGCCCCATGAGAGCCCGCGGGAACGGGTGGAACTCCTTGATCGGGAACGGCTTGAGCAGTTCGTCTACCTGCATGTCGGCCCTTTCGCCAGGCGGTCGGATCGATTGCCTGCGAACGCTAGGACGCCTGTGGCGCCGGGCACAGAGGTGACCGCTGTTACCCCTCGGGAGGCGGGGCAGGACCCCCCTCCGATCGGAGGGGGAAGGGTCAGGTCGGACGACGACTGCTGCCAATCTATGGCAACACTCGTCCGGCGGCAACAGTGCGCGCCCTGGCCGGTGCCCCGGCGCTGAACTAGGGTCGGTGCCGCCGACGGTTCGTGGCGGCCTCCCCCGGGAGGCCGGCACGAGGCAAGAGGGAACCCGGTGGGAATCCGGGACTGCCCCGCAGCGGTGAGTGGGAACGACCGCCGTCATGAGCACTGGGAGCGATCCCGGGAAGCGACGGCCAGTAGGTGGGCACGCGAGTGTCCGGGCCCGCGAGTCCGAAGACCTGCCGCCGGTGCGTGCGCCGACCGGCGCACGCGGATCCGTGGTCCCGAGGGAGGACCGAGCGGACGACCGGGTTCTCCCGTGCCCGCCGGTGCGACGCCGCACCCGGTGGCGCAGGTGTGCCCGGCGCGTGCCGTCGCCCTCCCCGGTGCCCGTGGGTCCGCCCCCACTGCGCTCGCGAGGAGAGAGGGCCGTGCCGAACACGTCCGAATCGGGCACTGCAAGCACCGTTCTGGGATACCCCCGGATCGGACCGGACCGGGAGCTCAAGCGGGCGACCGAGTCCTTCTGGGCCGGGCGCGGTGACGCGTCCGCACTGCACGAGGTCGCCGCGGGTCTGCGCCGCGACACCTGGACCGGCCTGCGTGACGCCGGCCTCGGCCAGGTCCCGGGGAACACGTTCTCGTTCTACGACCAGGTGCTCGACACCGCGCTCGCGGTGAACGCGGTCCCGGAGCGCTTCGCCGGCGTCACCGACCCGCTGGAGCGCCTGTTCGCGATGGCCAGGGGCCGCGCCGGCGCCCCGGCCTGCGAGATGACCAAGTGGTTCGACACCAACTACCACTACCTGGTGCCGGAGGTCGGGCCGGGGACCAGGCTCGCCCCGGGCAGCCGCAAGGCGCTGGAGGAGTTCCGGGAGGCGCTGCGCTACGACGTCCTGACCCGGCCGGTGCTCGTCGGGCCGGTGACCTTCCTGCTGCTCGCGAAGCCGGCCGAGGGCGCTCCGGCGGACTTCCGGCCGCTGGACCTGCTCGGGCCGCTGGTCGAGGTCTACCGGGACCTGCTCGCCGAGCTGGCCGAGGCCGGCGCGGAGTGGGTGCAGCTCGACGAGCCGGCCTTCGCCGCCGATCGCAGCAGCGACGAGATCGCGGCGCTGCGCAAGGCCTACGACCGGCTCGCGTCGGCGCCGCGGCGGCCGAAGCTGCTGGTCGCGTCCTACTTCGGCGAGCTGGGGGCGGCGCTGCCGGCGCTGGCGTCGACCGCCGTCGAGGGACTGGCGCTGGACCTCGTCGCGGGTGCCGCGGACCTCGACGGCATCGACTCGGTCGAGGGGCTGGGCCGCAAGCGGGTGCTGGCGGGCGTGGTCGACGGGCGCAACGTCTGGCGGACCGATCTCGACGCCGCGCTGGCGAAGGCGACCCGGCTGAGCGGGGTCGCGGGCCGGGTCGAGATCTCGACGTCGTGTTCGCTGCTGCACGTGCCCTACGACCTGGCGGCGGAGACCTCGCTGCCCGCCGACGTCGTCGACATGCTGGCGTTCGCCGAGCAGAAGGTCGCCGAGGTCGTGCTGCTCGGCCGGGCCCTGCACGAGGGGCGCACGGCCGTCGCCACCGCGTTCGACGCGGCGGCGGCGACCAGGGAACGGGTCGCGCTGGCGTCGCGGCGCGACGAGCAGGTCCGCGAGCGGCTCGCCGCCCTGGGTGCCGACCACTACCGGCGTGCCGCGGGCGACGTCCGGGCCACGATCCAGCGCGAGGCGCTCGACCTGCCCGAGGTCCCGACGACGACGATCGGCTCCTTCCCGCAGACCGGCCAGATCCGCCGGGACCGGGCCGCCCACCGGTCCGGCGGCATCACCGACGACGAGTACGCCGCCCGGATGCGCGCGGAGATCGAGCGCGTGGTCCGGCTGCAGGAACGGATCGGCCTCGACGTGCTGGTGCACGGCGAGCCGGAGCGCAACGACATGGTCCAGTACTTCGCCGAGAACCTGGACGGCTTCGCGACCACCGAGCTCGGCTGGGTGCAGTCCTACGGTTCACGCTGCGTGCGGCCGCCGATCCTGCACTCCGACGTGTCCCGGCCCCGGCCGATCACGCTGGGCTGGGCGACGTACGCGCAGTCGCTGTCGGACCGGTACGTCAAGGGCATGCTGACCGGGCCGGTCACCATCCTGGCCTGGTCGTTCGTCCGCGACGACCAGCCGCTGGGCGACACCGCGCGGCAGGTCGGCCTGGCCCTGCGCGACGAGGTCGGCGACCTCGAGGCCGCCGGGATCCGGATCATCCAGGTGGACGAGCCGGCGCTGCGCGAGTTGCTGCCGCTGCACGAGCGGGACCGGCCGGCGTACCTGGACTGGGCGGTGGACTCGTTCCGGACCGCCGTCGGCGGGGTGGCCGACGCCACCCAGATCCACACCCACCTCTGCTACTCCGAGTTCGGTGAGGTCGTGGGCGCGATCGACGGGCTGGACGCCGACGTCACCACGGTCGAGGCGGCCCGTTCCCGGATGGAGGTGCTCGGCGACCTCGGCCCGGGCGTCCCGCGCGGGCTGGGTCCGGGCGTCTACGACGTCCACTCGCCGGAGGTCCCGGACGCCGACGAGCTGACCGACCAGCTCACCGCGGCGCTGCGGCACATCGGCTCCGAGCGGCTGTGGGCGAACCCGGACTGCGGGCTGAAGACCCGCGGGGAGCCGGAGACCGTCGCCGCGCTGACGAACCTCGTCGAGGCGGCCCGCCGGGTCCGCTCCGGCGAGGCACGAACCACCGGCTGAGGCCGGTGCGCTCCCGCGACGCCGGGTCCTTCCGGCCGTCGGGTCCGGCGTCGTGGGGGTATGCCGAGGTCGGACGGGTGCGCCGCCCGCCCGCGACGTTCCGCGGAACGCGGTTCAGCCCGAACCGTACGTTCGGCGGAACGCGGTACAGCTCGGGTCGGCGCGTTCCGCGGAACGCCGCGCGGTCCGGATCGGCGCGTTCCGCGGAACGTGGTGCAGGCTGAACCGGGGTCCGCGGAACGTGCTGCGGGCGCCGTGGCGCGTTCCGCGGAACGCAGTACGGCCGCGTCGGTGCGTTCCGCGGAACGCGGTGGGCGGCGGCCGTGCGGGTGCTGCGGACCGGCGCCCGTCGGTGGGGCGGCGCCGCCCGGTGTCCGCCGGAGCCCGTGCCTGCACGGTCCGCGGTGTGTGCCGGAGGCCCTGTCCGTGCGTTCCGCGGAACGCGGACCTGCCGGCGCGGGGTGTGCCCGGCGCCGGTCGGCAGCGGTTCCGTGGCAGGGGTGCGGCCGCCGCGGGTGCCCGCATCGTCCTCGCCGGGATCTGTGCCTGTGGGGCTCGCGGGGGGCTGCCGCTCGCCGACGTGCATCTCGGCGCCTGCCCCCGGGTCACGGAGCGGCGTCGTTGCTCACCTCGGGTTGTCTGAAGAGACGTTCAGATGTACCAGTTTGTCGTGATCGTTCGACGACGTGGCCGGCTCACGCTCGCCGCACTGACGACCGCGGTGCTGCTCCTCGCCGGGTGCGGCGGTGCTGCGCCCGCACCGGGCGGCGAGCTGACGGTGGCCCTGCAGTTCCCGCCCCGCGCCGACTACGCCTTCGACGCCGACGACGGGGCCCGGCTGCAGTCGCTCGGCGTCGCCGAGACCCTGACCACGGTGGACGACGGGGCGCGGCCGGCCCCGCTGCTCGCGACGTCCTGGGAGCAGCAGGGCGACGCGTGGCGGTTCACGCTCCGGCAGGGTGTCGTGTTCCACGACGGGACGCCGCTGACCCCGGAGGCCGTCGTCACCGCGCTGCGCTACGTCGCGGGGGTCGAGGCCCCGCCGCGGGCGGTCCGGGGCACCGGCTTCGCGATCGCCGTCGACGGGCCGGACGCCGTCCGCATCACCACCGCCGAGCCCGATCCGGTGCTGCCGCTGCGGATGTCCAGCGGCAACCTCGGCATCCTCGCGCCGGCCGCCTACGCCGGTGGCGGGGCACCCGGGTACCTGCGCAGCGGGACCGGGCCGTTCGTGCTGACCGAGGTCGACGGCGCCGAGTCGGCGCAGCTCGTCCGCAACGACGCCTACTGGGGCGACCGGGCGGGCGCGGCCCGGATCACCGTCCGGTACGTGGAGGACCCGCAGGCCAGGGCGCTCGCCGTGCAGGCCGGTGACGTCCAGTTCGCCGAGGGGATCCCGCAGGCCCAGCTGGACCAGGTCCGGTCGGCGGGCGCCGAGGTCGTCGAGTACCCGAACGCCCGCACGGTGCCGTTGCAGCTCAACCAGTCCCGCCCGCCGTTCGACGACGTCCGGGTGCGGCGCGCGGTGACCGCCGCGATCGACCGGCCGGTGCTGGCCGGGCAGGTGCTGGGCGGCGGCGCCGCGCCCGCGGCCGACCTGTTCGGCGCCGCGGTCCCGTGGGGCGCGACGGCCCCGCCACCGGCGGCCGACGTCACGACGGCACGGCGGCTGCTCGCCGAGGCCAGCCACGGACCGGACGACCCGCTGACCGTGCGACTGTGGACCTTCCCGAACCGCCCCGAGCTGCCCACGCTCGCGACCGCCGTGCAGGCGATGCTGGCCGAGGCCGGGATCCGGGCCGAGATCACCGTCGGCAACTACGAGGCGCAGGAACCACAGGTGCTGGCCGGGGACTACGACATGTTCCTCAACTCCCGCAGCTACCTCTCCGACTTCCCGGACGCCGCGAGCACCCTGACCTCGGACTACACCTGCGACGGCAGCTACGCGATCGACCGCTACTGCGACCCCGCCTACGACGCGCTCGTCGACCGGCTGAACGGCACGGCCGACCCGGTGCAGCGCCAGGAGCTGTTCCGGCAGGCGGCCGGGATGCTGACCGCGGACGCCGTCGGCGTGATGCTGGTGCACCCGGTGAACACCGCGGTGCTGCGCGGGGCGACCGGGTTCGTCCCGGACCCGCTGCAGGTGCGGCCGGTGCTGCCGCAGCTCACGCCGACGGGATGACCGGGCTGCTGCTCCGCCGGCTGCTCGTCGTCCCGCCGGTCCTGCTCGCGGCGTCGGTGCTGGTGTTCGCGCTGCCCCGGCTCGCGGGGGTCGACCCGGCGCGGGCGGTGCTGCGGGCGCGCAGTGCGGACGCGGTCCCGGACCCGGCCGTCGAGGAGCGGATCCGGGCGTCGTTCGGGCTGGACGCCTCGCCGGTCGAGCAGTACCTGCGCTGGCTCGCCGCCGTGCTGCGGGGCGACCTGGGCAACGGCTACGTCTCCGGGGTCCCGGTGCTGGCCCAGGTGGGGACCGCGGCGACGGTGTCCGGGCTGCTCACGGTGCTCGCGCTGGTCGTCGCCGCCGCGGTCGGGGTGCCCGCCGGGGCGTACGCGGCCCGGCGCCCGGGCGGCCCGCTGGACCGGGTGCTCGGGGCCGGGACGGTCGCCGGGGTGGCGGTGCCGGAGTTCGTCCTCGCGCCGTGGCTGGTGCTGCTGTTCGCGGTCGGCCTCGGCGCCCTGCCGGCGCTGGGCTGGGGCGGGCCGGAGCACCTGGTGCTGCCGGTGCTGACCCTGGCCGCCTACCCGGGGGCGCTCGTCGCGCAGCTCGTACGGGCGGAGACGGTCACGGTGCTGGCCCGCCCGCACGTGCGGGCCGCCCGGGCGAAGGGGCTGGGCGAGCACGCCGTGCTGTGGCGGCACGGGGTCCGCCTGGCGACGACGTCGGTGACGGCGCTGGCCGGGCTGCTCGTCGCCGGGCTGCTCGGCGGATCGGTGGTGGTGGAGGTGGTGTTCGCCGTCCCGGGGCTCGGCCGGTTGCTGCAACAGGCCGTCCCGGCACAGGACCTGCCGGTGATCCAGGCCGGGACGCTGCTGGTGGTCACGGTGGCGGTGCTGGCCGGTGTGCTGGTCGAGATCGTGGCGACGGCGCTGGACCCGGTGCAGCGGTCGGCCCGGGGCGCGCGGTGAGCCGCCCGGGTCCGCCGTGCGGCCCGGTCGACGGGCGTCGCGGCCGGACCGGTGGCGCGCCCGGCCGGTGGGGCCGGTCGCGCGGGACCGGGGCGGTGCTCGTGGTGGTGGTGGTCGTGGTGGCCGTCGTCGTCGCCGGGCCGTGGCTGCTCCCGGACCCGGACCGGGCGGACTTCGCGGCCCTGCTCGCGGGCCCGTCACCGGCGCACCCGCTAGGGACCGACCAGCTCGGCCGGGACCTGCTGGCGCGCACCCTGCACGGCGGGCGAGTGACGGTCGGGCTGAGCCTGCTCGCCGTCGCGCTCACCGCGGCGGCCGGGATCGCGGTGGGCGCGCTCGCTGCGGCCACCGGCGCGTTCGGACGGGTGCTGATGCGGGTCGTCGACGTGCTCGCGGCGATCCCGGTCGTCCTGTTCGGGCTCGTCGCGGCCGTGACGCTGGGCCCGGGCGGGGCGTCGCTGCTGGTGGCGGTCACCGCGATCGCCTGGACGCCGTTCGCCCGGCAGACCCACCTGCTCGCGCTCGCCGAGCGGGAGCGGGACTACGTGACGGCCGCGGTCGCACTCGGTGCGGGACCGGTCCGGGTGCTGCTGCGCCACGTCGGCCCGAACCTGGCGCCCCCGTTGCTCGCGCACGCCTGCGTGCGGTTCGCGGGCACGCTGCTCACGATCTCCGGGCTGTCGTTCCTCGGGCTGGGGATCCAGCCGCCGACGGCCGAGTGGGGCGCGATGGTGGCCGAGGGGCGGCAGTACCTGTTCAGCGCGCCCCAGGTGGTGCTCGTTCCTTCGGCCGCCGTGGTGCTGACCGCCGCGACGGCCCTGGTGTGGGGACGGCGCCGGGAACGGGGCGCAGCGCCCGGGGAGTCGACGCGCGCGGTCCGGCCGGGCACGGTGCAGACATGAGCGGTGCAGGGAAGACCGGTGTGCCGGAGTTGCTGGCCGAGCATCTCGCCGATCCCGGGTCCGGCTGGAGCATGGGCGTGCCCGGCGCGATCGCGGAGTTCGTCCGGACCCCGGACGAGCCGGTCGCGACCGGGCCCGGGACGGTGGGCACCGGCCGGGGCGGGATCCGGGTCGGGGCCGGACCGGACGTCCGCGCGGTCGCCCACCGCACCCCGGTGGGCCCGGACGGGCACTGGAACCACGCCGTCGTGCTGTGCCTGCCCGCGGCCGGGGCCCGCCGTGCCGGGCGGAGCACCGTCACCGTGCTCGGGCCGGACCGGGACGCGCTGGCGCCGGCGGACCGGACGGGCGTCCTCGTCGATCTCGGTCTCGGCATCCCCACGGTGGACGCCTGCGTGCGCACCGCCGACCCGGAGCTGCTCGGCGTGCTGCGGGCGGCGCACGGGCGCCGGATGGACGGCGGGCTCGTCGCGACGCTGGTGGCGGCCGGCCCGCACCGGGTGTTCACGACGGCCCTCGGGCGGGTCGAGGTCCGCGCGGCGATCCCGCCACCGGACGGCCGGTCCCCGGACGGCCCGCACACCCACCTGCTGCCGCACGTGCTGCGCGCGGACCGGACGCACGCCGCGACCGTCCCGGTCCCGGCCGGGTACCTGCCCTGCGGCTACCTCTACCCGCCGCACCCGCTGACCGACCTCACCGGGCGGCCGCTCCCGTTCGACGCCGGCCGGCTCGCCGCCTTCGACCGGCTGCTGGAGCGTTTCGGCGATCCGGGGCAGCGTGCGGTCACCGACGGGGTGGTCCGAGCCGTCACCGCGGGCGAGCCACCCCGGCCGCGGCCTGCCGACCCACCGGGACGGGCGGCGTACGCCGTCGCGTTGCGGGTGCTGGCCCGGACCGGCGCGGATCCGGCGGTGCTCGCCGCCTGGCGCGGCCGGTCGGAGGAACCGGAGCTGCTCGACCCGGACGGTGACCGCAACGCGGGCTGATCCCCGGCCGGGCGGTGACAGGCGGATGCAGCGACCCGGATGGAGTGATCCGGTTGCGGCGAGTAACCGGATCTGGTGAGATCCGTCATCAAGTTAGATGACGCGAACACTTGTTAAGGTCAGGCTAACTTCATAGATTCATGACGTCGGTCATGGACGTGAAGGGAGCCCGCGGATGCCGGGTCGATGGACCTCTCGCGCGCTGATCGCGACGGCGGTCGCGGTGGCGCTGGGACTGGTGGCGGGGTGCGGCGGCGCCGGGGGTGAGACGGCCGAGGCATCGGGGACACGCACCGTGACCACCGACCGCGGGCCGCTCGAGGTGCCGGCCGCGCCGAAGCGCATCGTCAACCTCAACGGCGGGCTCGCGAGCTACCTGTACGCGCTCGGGACGCCCCCGGTCGCGACGGACACCCGGGTGCTCGGCGTGACGAACTTCGACGGCGGGTTCCCGCCGGCCTGGGCGGACCGGGCCCGCGCCGCGAACACCGAGCAGCTGCCCGCCGGTGACTCGCTCAGCCTGGAGGCGGTCGCCGCCGCCCAGCCGGACCTCATCATCGGCGGCGGCCAGGGCATCACCGCGGTCCAGGCCGTGCAGGCCTACGACCAGCTCGCCGCGATCGCGCCGACGGTCATCGTGCCGCGCACGCTCACCAGCTGGGAGGACCAGCTGAACGCGGTCGCGGACGCGGTGAACCGGACCGACGCGGTGCCCGGCCTGATGCAGCAGTACCGGGACGAGCTGGACCGGGTGAAGGCGGCGGTCACGCCGCCGCAGGGCGAGGTCGTTACATCGCCTCGTTCGCCTCGGACAAGCTCTACCTGATCCCGGCGGACGCCGCGCTGCCGACGCTCGGCCGGGAGCTGGGCCTGCAGCCGGTCGACGTCGTCGCCAGGGCCCCCGGGGCCCGGCTCGCCAGTACCGGGGACTCGATGGAGGTCAGCCGGGAGCTGCTGGGCGAGATCGCCGACGCGCCGAACGCCATCGTCGCGAACGCCGGTGGACGCTCGGTCGAGGAGATGAAGAGCGACCCGCTGTTCGCGAACCTGCCGTCCTTCCGGTCCGGCAACGTCTGGGAGGTCCCGGCGTCGAGCTACCGGCCGGACTTCGACGGCGTGCTCTCCACCCTCGACCTGTTCGGCCGGACGTTCCCGCGCCAGGGCGGCTGAGCGTGTCCCCCGCAGCAGCGCTCGTCACCGGCGGGGCGCAGGGCATCGGCGCCGCGGTCGGGGCCGCGCTGGCGGCCGCCGGGCACCCGGTCGTCCTGCTCGACCGTGATCCGGCGGTCCGGGAGACCGGGCACGGGCTGGTCGCCGACGTCACCGACGCCGACGCCGTGGAGCGGGCCGTCGCCGAGGCCGAGCGGACCGTCGGCCCGCTCGGTGTCCTGGTGAACGCGGCCGGGGTGCTGCGGACCGGGACGGTGCTCGACGCCGGCCACGGTGATCTCGCCGACTGCCTGGCGGTGCACGCCGGCGGCGTCTGGAACACCGGGCGGGCGGCCGGTCGCCGGATGGCCGGCCGGGGCTCCGGGGCGATCGTCACGGTCGCCTCGGACGCGGCCCGCACGCCCCGGGCCGCGATGGGCGCCTACGCCGCGTCGAAGGCGGCGTCGGTGTCGCTGACCCGCACCCTCGGCCTGGAGCTGGCGCCGCACGTGCGCTGCAACGTCGTGTGCCCCGGCGCGACCGACACCGCGATGCAGCGGGGGCTCTGGGCGGACCCGTCCGACCCGGACGGGGCCGGCCCGGTCGTGGCGGGCGCGCCGGAGCGGTTCCGGCTCGGCATCCCGCTGGGCCGGATCGCCGAGCCCGCGGACGTCGCGGCGGCGGTCGCCTTCCTCGCGAGCGACGCGGCCCGGCACATCACCATGCAGTCGCTGACCGTCGACGGCGGCGCGAGCCTCGGGCTGTAACCCCCACGACCACGCGTGCCCGCCGCACGCCGACCGGAGAGGAACCCCCTTGTCCAGCCCAGCCACCGCGCGTCCCCGCCCGGAGCACGACCCGGGTGACCTGCTCGCGGCGTACCTGCCCGGGTCGTTCTTCCACCGGTCGCCCCGCGGGACCCTGCTCGCCGACGGGGTGCACACCGTGGTCGCCGAAGCGCCGGTGCCCCCGGCCGACGCCGCGGCCGACGCGCTGCGGACCGCGCTCGCGGCCGGGCACCCGGACCCGGTCGTCGTCGGTGCGATCGGGTTCGCGCCGGACGCACCGCGCAGCCTGCACGTCCCGGCCGTGGTCCGGCGGGCCGCCCCGGCGGCGGCGCCGGGCGGGCCGGTCCGGGTGCCGGAGGCCCCGGGCGGCGGCTGGTCGGTGCGCCACGTCCCGGCCCCGGAGACCTACGCCGACGGGGTGCGGCGGGCCCTGGAGCTGCTGGGCACCGGAGCGCTGGAGAAGGTCGTGCTGGCCCGCTCGCTGGAGCTGACCTCGCAGCACCCGGTCTCGGTCCGGGACCTGCTCGCCCGCCTGGCGCTGGCCGATCCCACGGCGTTCGCGTTCGCCGCGGACGTCACCGCCGCCGGGGACCCCGCCCCGCGCACCCTGCTGGGGGCCAGCCCGGAGCTGCTGGTGTCCCGGGAGGGGGACACCGTGGTTGCGAACCCGCTCGCCGGGTCGACGCCCCGCTCCGAGGACCCGGCCGAGAACGAGGCGCGGATCGCCGCGCTGCGGGCCTCGGCGAAGGACCTGGCCGAGCACGCGCTGGTCGCCGACCGGGTGGCCGCGGTGCTGCGCGGGTTCTGCGCCGAGGTCGACGCGCCGGCCGAGCCCGACGTGATCGGCACCGCGACCATGTGGCACCTGTCCAGCCGGATCACCGGCCGGTCGGCGGACCTGTCGGTGTCGGCGTTGCACCTGGCGCACGCGCTGCACCCGACGCCGGCCGTCTGCGGGACCCCGGTGGCCGCGGCGCGGGCGGCGATCGGCGAGATCGAGCCGGCCGACCGCGGCTACTACAGCGGGATGACCGGCTGGGTGGACGCGAGCGGCGACGGCGAGTGGGTGCTCGCCATCCGCAGCGCCGAGGTCTGCGACCGCACGGTGCGGCTGTTCGCCGGGGCGGGCATCGTGACCGGGTCCGACCCGGACTCCGAGGTCGCCGAGACCCGGGCGAAGTTCCGCACGATGCTGCGGGCCATCGGGGTGGAGGCGGTGGCGTGAGCGCCCCGGCACCCGGCGGCCCCGAGCACGTCGCCTGGCCGCCCGAGGTCGCCGCCCGCTACCGCGCGGCGGGGTACTGGCACGGCCGGTCGTTCGGCGCCTGGCTGTCGCTGCTGGCGGCGGCGTACCCGGAGCGCACCGCGGTCGTCGGGCGGACCGGGGAGACCGGGCACCGCTGGAGCTTCGCCGAGCTGGACCGGCGCGCGCACCGGCTCGCCGCCGGGCTGCACGGGCTGGGGATCCGGCCCGGCGACAACGTCGTGCTGCAGCTGCCGAACGTGCCGGAGTTCCTGCCGGTGGTGTTCGCGCTGTTCCGGGCCGGGGCCCGCCCGGTGTTCGCGCTGCCGGCGCACCGCGGGACCGAGCTGCGCCACGTCGCCGGCTGGTCGGAGGCGACGGCGGTCCTGACCGTCGACGCGCACGCCCGCTTCGACCACGGGGCGCTCGCTCGCGCGACCGCGGACGACGTCGCGTCCGTGCGCGAGGTGATCGTGCTCGACACCGGTGCGGGCGGCACCACCGCCGGCGCGGTGCCGCTGTCCGAGCTGGACGCCGAGCCGGTCGGGCTGCCCGACCCCGACCCGGAGGGCGTGGCGTTCCTGCAGCTCTCCGGCGGGTCGACCGGGTTGCCGAAGCTGATCCCGCGCACCCACGACGACTACCTCTACAGCGTCCGGGAGAGCGCCCGGATCTGCGGGCTGCGCCCGGACAGCGTGTACCTCGCGGCGCTGCCCGCCGCGCACAACTTCCCGCTCAGCTCGCCGGGGGTGCTGGGCGCGCTGCACGCCGGCGCCGCCTCGGTGTTCGCCCCGGCGCCGGACCCGTCGACGGCGTTCGAGCTGGTGGAGCGGGAACGGGTGACGATCACCGGGCTGGTCCCGCCGCTGGCCGCGGCCTGGGCCGACGCGGCCGCCCGCACCGCGCACGACCTGTCCAGCCTGGAGGTCGTGCTGGTCGGCGGCGCGAAGTGCGGGCCGGAGCTGGCCGGGCGGATCGGCCCGGCACTGGGCTGCCGGCTGCAGCAGGTCTTCGGGATGGCCGAGGGCCTGGTCAACTACACCCGCCTCGACGACCCGGACGAGCTCGTCCGGACCACCCAGGGCCGGCCGATCTCGGCCGACGACGAGATCCGCGTCGTCGACCCGGACGATCCGGCCGCCCCATCGACGGCGGAGGTGCAGCCGGGCCGGGCGGGTGCGCTGCTCACCCGCGGGCCGTACACGATCCGCGGCTACTTCCGCGCCGCCGGGCACGACACGACCGCGTTCACCCCGGACGGCTTCTACCGCACCGGTGACCTGGTCCGGCGGATCCCGAGCGGGCACCTGGAGGTCGTCGGGCGGGTGAAGGAGCAGGTCAACCGGGGTGGGGAGAAGGTGGCGCCGACCGAGGTGGAGGACCACCTCATGGCGCACCCGGACGTGCTGGACGCCGCCGTGATCGGCGTCGAGGACGACTACCTCGGCGAGCGGACCTGCGCCTACGTGGTGCCCCGCCCCGGGGCGCAGGCACCGGCCGGGTCGGTGCTGCGCCGGTTCGTGCGCGAGCGCGGGGTGGCCGCGTTCAAGGTCCCGGACCTGATCGAGATCGTTCCCGACTTCCCGGTCACCGGGGTCGGCAAGACCAGCAAACGCGAGCTGCGCGAGGCGCTGCGCGCACGCGCCGCAGAACAGAGGTGAGTGACATGTCCCTGCCCAGGATCGAGCCGTACCCGCTGCCGGGTCCGGCGGACCTCCCGGCCGGCCGGGTGTCCTGGCGGCCCGACCCGTCCCGGTCCGCGCTGCTCGTGCACGACATGCAGCGCTACTTCCTGGCGCCCTACGCCGGTGCCCCGGTGCCGGAGGTCGTGGCGAACATCGCCGCGCTGCTGGCCGCCTGCCGCGAGCGCGGGGTGCCGGTCTTCTACACCGCCCAGCCCGGCCGGCAGGACCCCGCCGACCGCGGCCTGCTCACCGAGTTCTGGGGCGACGGCATCGGCGCGGTCATCGACGACGACCCGACCGCCGCCGACGTGGTCGACGAGCTCGCACCCGGTCCGGGCGACGAGGTCCTCACCAAGTGGCGCTACAGCGCGTTCCAGCGCAGCACGTTCGCCGAGCGGCTCGCCGCGGCCGGCCGGGACCAGCTGCTCGTCACCGGCATCTACGCGCACATCGGCTGCCAGGCCACCGCGGTCGAGGCGTTCATGCGTGACGTCGCCCCGTTCCTGGTGGCCGACGCCGTCGCCGACTTCTCCCGCCGCCACCACGACGCGGCCTGCGAGTACGTGGCCCAGCGCTGCGGTGTCGTGACCGGCACCGCCGGCGTCCTCGACGCGTTCGCCGCCGCCCCGGCGGGGGTGGCCGGATGAGCGCGCCGACCGCCGAGCGGATCCGTTCCGACGTCGCCGAGCTGCTGGGCTGTGCCCCGGACGGCATCGACCCCGAGGAGGACCTGCTCGACCGCGGGCTCGACTCGATGCGGATCATGACGCTGGTCGAGCGCTGGCGCTCCGCCGGGGCACCCGGGCTGGAGTTCCCGGACCTCGCCGAGGAGCCGGTGCTGAGGCGGTGGGTCGAGATCGTGCGGGGGGCCGGGTGAGCCGGCCGGACCGTTCCGACCGCGGCGATGTCGCCGGGAACCTCGCCGTCGCCCGCGCCCGCCGGACCGGCGCGACGAAGGTGCCGTACCCGATCCGGCTGCGCGAGCTGGAGGTGCTGCGGACCCGGCGGATCGGGCCGTCGCTGCAGCGGGTCACGCTCGGCGGGCCCGGCCTGGCCGGGTTCCACAGCCACTGCGACGAGGAGCACGTCCGGCTGGTGTTCCCCGACGGCGACGGCGTGCTCCGGCTGCCCGAGCCGGACGGCGACATGCTGCACTGGCCGCGCCCGCGTCCGGTGTCGCGCGAGTACACCGTGCGCCGGCACGACGCCGCGGCGGGCGAGCTGGACATCGACCTGGTGCTGCACGACGGCGGGCTCGCCGCGGACTGGGCGCGCACGGTGTCACCGGGGGCGCGGATCCCGGTCGCCGGGCCGCCCGGTGGCCTCGCCATCCCGCGCGGCTACGACCACTACCTGCTGGCCGGGGACCTGAGCGCGCTGCCGGCGATCGCCCGGATCCTGGAGCGGCTCCCGGCCGACGCCGCCGGCCGGGCGTTCGTCGAGGTCGCCGACGCCGGTGAGGAGCTGCCGCTGACCGCGCCGGCGGGGGTGCAGGTGCGCTGGGTGCACCGCGACGGCGTCCCGGCCGGGGTGTCGGACGCGCTGGCCCGGGCCGTGGTCGCGGACCGTCCACCGGCCGGGGCGCGGGTCTTCGCCTGGGTGGCCGGCGAGACGACGGCGATCAAGCCGGTGCGCCGGTTCCTGCGCGACGAGCTGGGCCTCGACCCGGCGGACCGCGACGTCACCGGCTACTGGAAGCGCGGCGTCGCGGACTTCGACGATCCCGAGCACTGAGCACGAGCACGAGCACGAGCACCCGAGGAGAACTGTTGAGCACGGCGACCGTCCGGACCGGTGTGGACACCCCGAGCAGCGCCGGGGACGGGCTGCTGGAGCTCACCGGGGCCCAGCTCGGGATCTGGAACGCCCAGCGGCTGGAGCCGGACTCGCCGTACTACGTGGTCGGGGACGTCCTGCACGTCCGCGGCGACGACCCGGTCGACGTCGCGGCGCTGGTCGAGGCGGTCCGGGCGACCGCGCAGGAGGCGGAGACGCTGCGCCTGCGCGTCGTGTCCACACCGGACGGTCCACGGCAGTACGTCGACCCGGCCCCGGTACCGGCGCCGGCGGTCGTCGACCTGCGCGGCGAACCGGACCCGCACGCGGCGGCCCGCGAGCTCGTCGACGCGGAGCGGGCGCGGATCGCCGCCGGGTGCCGGGACATGACCGACCGGCCGCTGTTCCACCCGTCGGTCGCCGTGCTGGCCGACACCGAGGTGCACTACCTGCAGCTGGGCCACCACCTGGTGTTCGACGGCTACTCCGCCACCCAGCTGTGCCGCCGGGTCGGCGCCCGGTACACCGCCGCCGTCCGCGGCGAGCAGCCGCCGCCGTGCCCGTTCCGCCCGTTCGCCGACCTGGTCGCCGCCGACCTGGAGTACCGGGCCGGGGAGCAGCCGGGGATCGACCGGGCGTTCTGGCGGGACCTGCTGACGCCGCTGCCCGAGGCACCGCCGGTCACACCGGCGCCGGAGGGCCCGGCCACGGCGACCGTGTCCGCGCACCGCGAGCTGGGCGCGCCGGTCGTCGCCCGGCTCAAGGAGATCGCCGACGGGGCCGGCGTCACCTGGGGCGAGCTGGTCATCGCCGGGTACGCCGCGTTCCTGCACCGCCTGGAGAGCCGCACCGACGTGGTGTTCGCGCTCCCGCTGATGTGCCGGGCCGGGTCGGCGGCACTGCGCACCCCGGCGATGATGGTCAACGTCCTGCCGCTGCGGCTGCGGGTGCGCCCCGGCGACCGGCTCGACGAGCTGGGCCTGCGCACCGCGGCCGCACTCCGCGACATCCGTTCCCACCAGCGGTTCCGTGGTGAGGACCTGCCGCGTGAGCTGCCCGGCGCCGGGGCGCTGCTGCACGGGCGCGGGATCAACCTGAAGGCGTCGTTCGACTTCGGCGTCCGGCTCGGCGACGCGACCGGCGTGCTGGAGAACGTGGCCGGCGGCCCGCCGGAGGACCTCGGCCTGACGGCCACCCCCACCGCGGAGGGTGGCCTGCTGCTGGGCTTCGAGACCGACGCCCGGACGAACGACGAGCCCACCGTGGCCCGCCGCCTGGACATGCTCGCCGACCTGCTCACCGGGCTGGCGGCGCCGGAGCTGCCCGCGGTCGGTGCGGTCCGGCTGCTCCCCGGCGCGGAGCGCGACCGGGTGCTCGCCGCGCTCGACCGGCCCGCGCCGGCCGGTGTCCCGTCCGACCTGCCGGAGCTGCTCGACGATCTCGGCGCCTACCCGGACCGGACGGCGCTGGTGCACGCCGGTGCCTGCTGCACGGCGGGTGAGCTGGTCGGGCGGGTCCGCGAGCTGTCCGCCGCGCTGCGCGGTCGCGGCCTCGGCCCGGGTGACGTGGTGGCCGTGTCGCTGCCCCGGGAGCCCGCGCTGGTCGTGGCCCTGCTCGCGGTGCTCGACGCCGGTGCGGCCTTCCTGGTGCTGGACCCCGCGCACCCGGCGCAGCGCCGCCGCGAGCTCCTCGACGACGCCCGCCCGGCCCTGCTGCTCGGCACCCCGGCGAGCGTCGCGGACCTGCCGGGACCGGCCGGTGCCGGGCCCGGGGTCCCGGTGCTCGACCCGACCGGCCCGCTCCCGGCCGGTCCGGCGGCGTCCGGCCCGCTCGACCCGGACCGGATCGCCTACCTGCTCTACACCTCGGGCTCGACCGGGCGGCCCAAGGGCGTCCTCGTCCGGGCGAGCGGGTTCGCCGCTCTCGTGCACCACCACCGCGGGACGCTGGTCGCCGAGGCGGAGCAGCTCGCGGGCCGGGCGCTGCGGATCGCGCACACCTACTCGTTCGCCTTCGACGCGGCGCTCGACCAGCTGCTCTGGCTGCTGGCCGGGCACGAGCTGCACCTCTACGACACCGACCTGGTCCGCGACGGCGACGCGCTGGCCGCGGCGGTGCGCACCGACCGGATCGACGTCGTCGACACCACGCCGTCGCTGGCCGGGCCGCTGCTCGACGCCGGCCTGCTCGACGCCCCGGACCACCGGCCGGTGCTGCTGATCCTCGGCGGTGAGGCCACCCCCGAGCCGCTGTGGCGGCGGGTCGCGGCCTCCGGGACCGCCGCCTACAACCTGTACGGCCCGACCGAGACGACGGTGGACGCGACCCTGGGGCCGATCACCGGCGAGCACCCGACGATCGGCCTCCCGCTGGCCGGCACCCGCGGCTACCTGCTCGACGCGGCCCTGCAGCCGGTCGCGACCGGGGAGCCCGGCGAGCTGTACGTGGCCGGCCCGCACCTGGCGCTGGGCTACCTCGACCGGCCGGGCACGACCGCGGAGCGGTTCGTCGCGAACCCGTTCGGCCCGGGGCGGATGTACCGCACCGGGGACCGGGCCCGGCTCACCGGTGCGGGCCTGGAGTTCCTGGGCCGCGACGACGGCCAGGTCAAGATCCGCGGCTACCGGGTGGAGCTCGGCGAGGTCGAGGCCGCGCTGGCCGCGGTGCCCGGGGCCGGGGCGGCCGCCGTGACCGTCCGGGCCGAGGGCGGGCGGGACCGGCTCGTCGGCTACGTCACCGGCGACCTCGACCCGGACGCCGTCCGCGACGCGCTGGCCGCCCGGGTACCCGGACACCTGGTGCCGTCCACGGTGCTGGTCCTCGACGCGTTCCCGACCACGGTGAACGGCAAGCTGGACCGGGCGGCCCTGCCGGCCCCGGCGCCGTCGGACGCCGTCCGCGCCCCGGCCACGGACGCCGAGCGGGCACTGCACGACGTCGTGGCCGGGGTGCTGGGGGCCGACCGGATCGACGTCGACGACGACTTCCTCGCGCTCGGCGGCGACTCGATCACCGCGATCTCGGTCGGCAGCCGGTTGCGCGAGACCGGCCTGGAGCTGCGCCCGCGGGACCTGCTGGCCCGGCGCAGCCTGGCCGCGCTCGCCGCCACCGCGCTGCCCGCCGCGGACCGGGAACCGGACGGCCCCGCCGACGACCCGACCGGCCCGGTCCCGGCACCCCCGATCGTCCGGGGGCTGCTCGACCCGAACCCGGACCCCGCGACGGTCGCGGGCCACGCGCAGTGGACGGCGCTGCGGATCGACGTGCCGGTCGACGTCGGCGACCTCACCCGCGCCGTCGGGGCGCTGCTGACCCGGCACGACGCGCTGCGCCTGCGCCGCGAGCCGTCGTCGGGCGGATCCGGCCTCACCGTCCTCGGACCGGAGGCCGTCGACACCGGGCGGGCCGTGCGGGAGACGGTCACCGGGCCGCTCACCGAGGAGCGGGTCGCCGATCTCGCCACGCTGCTGGCCGGCGAGCTGGACCCGGCCGCCGCGGACCTGGTCCGGGTGCTGCTCGCCCGCACCGGCGACGGGAGCCCGGACCGGCTGCTCGTCGTGGTGCACCATCTCGCCGTCGACGGCGTCTCCTGGCGGGTGCTGCTGCCGGACCTGCACCGGGCGTGGGAGGCGGCGTCCCGCGGCCTCGACCCGGCGCCGGGCCGGACCGGTGCGTCCTGGCGGCGGCACGCGACCGTGCTCGCCGAGCAGGGCGGGACCGGGGCGCGGCGCGCCGAGCTGCCGTACTGGCTGGCCGCCGGGGCGGCGTCCGCCCGGCTCGGCGAGCGGGCGCTGGACCCGCGGCGCGACACCGCCGGGACCGGGTGGCGCGAGGTCACCGAGCTGACCCGGGAGCAGACCACCGCGCTCGTCGAGCGACTGCCCGCCGGGTACCGGGCCGGTGTCGACGAGGTGCTGCTGGCCGCGCTGGCGCTGGCGCTGCGCTCGGTGCTCGGTCCCCGGGACGCGGTCACGGTGAGCACCGAGGGACACGGCCGCTCCTCCGCCGATCTCGACCTGGCCGAGACGGTCGGGTGGTTCACCGTCGAGCACCCGGTGCTGCTCCCGCTGGCCGAGGTCGCCGGGCCGGACGCGCTGCGCGACGCGCTGGCCGGGGGCCCGGCCGCCGGTCGGCTGCTGCGGGCGGTCAAGGAGGCCGCCCGCGCCGTCCCGGGGGACGGCGCCGGGCACGGCGTGCTCCGCCACCTGGACCCGGCCGCTCCGCTGGGTGCCGAGGCCCCGCCGGACGTGCTGGTCAATTACCTGGGCCGGTTCGCGGCGGCCCCGGGTGCCGGCTGGCGGATGCCGGCGGGACCGGCGTTCGGCGTGACCGAGCCGCCGGGCAAGGCGCTCGAGCAGCTGCTCGCGCTGAACTGCTTCCTCAACGGCACCGGCGACGGTGAACGCCTGTCGGTCGAGTGGACCGTCGCGGGCGCCGCGCTCGGGCCCGAGCGGGTCGCCGAGGTCCGGCGGGCCTTCGGCGCCGCCGTCGCCGGGCTGGCGGCGCACGCGGGCGGGCTCGGTGCCGGCGACGGCGGGCTCACCCCGTCGGACCTGCCGCTGGTGCGCCTGGACCAGGCCGCGATCGACGAGCTGGCCCGCGAGCGGCCGGTCACCGACGTGCTCCCGGCGACCGCGCTGCAGGCCGGGCTGGCGTTCCACAGCATGGCGCTGGCCGAGGGTGACGCCGACGTCTACGTCGTGCAGGCCGTCGTGACGCTGGCCGGTGCGCTCGACCCGGAGCGGATGCGGGCCGCGGCGGCCGAGCTGCTGCGCCGGCACCCGTCGCTGCGGATCCATCTGGCCGCGCTCGACGACGGCCAGGTCGTCCAGGTCGTCCCGACCGAGTCCGATCTCGACTGGCGGTTCGCCGACCTCACCGGCGCCGACGACCCGGCCGCCGCGTTCGCCGGGACGGCCGCCGTGGAACAGGCCCGCCCGTTCGATCCGGCGCGCCCCCCGCTGATCCGGTTCCTGCTGGCCCGGCTCGGCCCGGACGAGCACCGGCTCGCGATCACCAACCACCACGCCCTGCTCGACGGCTGGTCCATGCCGCTGGTCGGACGGGCGCTGCTGGCGATCCACGACGAACTGAGCGGTGGCCCGGCGGTCCCGGCCCCGCCGCCGGTCGCCGACCACTTCGCTTGGCTGGCCGCGCGGGACCACGACGCCGGCCGCCGGGCCTGGCGCGAGCTGCTCGACGGCGTCGCGGAGGGCACCCGGATCGCGCCCGGCGCCGGGACCGGCGCCGCGGGCACCGTCGCCCGGCCGGAGCGGCACTCCGTCGAGCTCGGCGCCGGGTTCAGCGCCGCGCTGCGCCGCTTCGCCCGCGAGCGCGGGGTCACGCTGACCGCCGTGCTGCACACGGCCTGGGGCATCGTCCTGGGCCGGGTGACCGGCCGGCGCGACGTCGTGTTCGGGCAGCCGGTGTCGGGCCGCCCGGCCGAGGTGCCCGGCGTCGAGAAGATGGTCGGCCAGCTCGGGAACACCGTGCCGGTGCGGGTCCGCTGGACGCCGGAGGAGTCCGCGCTCGCCGTGCTGGAGCGGGTGCACGACCGGGCCGTCGCCCTGTCCGAGCACCACCACGTCGGACTGCCCGAGGTGCAGCGCGACGCCGGGGTCGGCGACCTGTTCGACACGATGCTGGTGATGGAGAACTTCCCGGCGGCCCAGCGCCGCCCGGCCGCCGGGACCGGGCCGGGCCCGGAGCTGACCGGCGTGGAGATCGCCGACGCGACCCACTACCCGCTGACCGTCGTCGTGATCCCGGACGACGCGATCGTGATCGGCCTCGGGTACCAGCCCGCGGTGCTCGGCGCCGGCGCCGTCCGCGCGCTGGGGCACGCCCTGCACACCGTGCTGGGCGAGCTGGTCGCCGATCCGGGGCGCCCGGCGCTGTCCCTCCCGCTGCTCGACCCCGGTGCCCGTGCGGCGGCGCTGCGCGCGGCCGACGGCGGCCCGGGGGCCACGTTCACCCTGGCCGAGCGGTTCGCCGGCTGGGTCGCGTCCCGGCCGGACCATCCGGCGGTGCAGTGCCGGGACCGGGTGCTCAGCTACGCCGAGCTGGACCGCCGGGCCGACGAGCTGGCCCGTGAGCTCGTCCGCCGCGGCGTGCGGCCGGAACAGCCGGTCGCGGTGCTGCTCGACCGGGACGTCGAGATGCCGCTGGCGATCATCGGCATCCTCCGGGCCGGTGCGGTCTACCTGCCGCTGGACCCGTCCTACCCGCAGGCACGGCTCGCGACGATGGTGGCCGACGCCGCCCCGGTCGCCGCGCTCACCGTCGGGGCCACCACCGGCGGCGACGCCGAGCGGCTGCTCGCCGGTCACGGGGTACCCCGGATCCGGCTGGACGAGCCGATCGGCCCGGCCGGCACCGGTACCGACGCCGCCGGGCCGGTGCCGCTGCCGTCCTACGACCCGGACCGGCTCGCCTACATCATCTTCACCTCCGGCACGACCGGCCGCCCGAAGCCGGTCGGGGTGGCGCACGCCGGACTGGCCGACCTGGTGCTGCTGGCCGAGGGCCTGATCGGCGCGACGCCGGACGACCGGGTCCTGCAGTTCGCCTCCACCAGCTTCGACGTCGCGTTCTTCCAGACGACGATCGCGCTCGCCTCCGGCGGCACCTCGGTGGTGGCACCGGCCGAGGTCCGCGAGTCCGGGGACGCGCTGCTCGACCACATTACCGAGCAGCGGGTGACGCTGGCGAACCTGCTGCCGTCGTTCCTGTCCGCGATGCCCGACGACCGGACCCTGGCGCCGGAGATCGCGCTGATGGTGGGGGCGGAGCGATTGGACCCGGCGCTGGCCCGGCGCTGGGGCGCGCGTCGCCGGATGGTGAACTGCTACGGGCCGACCGAGGTCTCGATCAACGCGGTGACCTGGGGCTACGACCCGGCCGACCCGGGGCCGTTGCCGATCGGCGTGCCCGACCCCGGCATCCGGGCCTACGTGCTCGACACCGGTCTGCAGCCGGTCGGGCCGGACCGCACCGGCGAGCTGTACCTGGCCGGGGCGGGGGTCGCCCGCGGCTACCTCGGCCGGCCGGGGGCCACCGCGTCGGCGTTCGTCGCGAACCCGTACGGGGCGCCCGGCGAGCGGATGTACCGCACCGGCGACCTGGTGCACCTGCGCGCCGACGGGCAGATCGCGTTCCTCGGCCGGGTCGACCACCAGGTGAAGATCCGCGGGTTCCGGATCGAGCCGGGCGAGATCGAGACCGTGCCGGCGGGCCGGGACGGGGTCCGCGCCGCCGCGGTGATCGTGCGCGAGGACCGGCTGGTCGGCTACGTCGTCCCGGCCGACGGGGCTCCTGCCGACACCGGTGCGCTCCGCACCGCGCTCGCCGCGGAGCTGCCCGCGCACATGGTGCCCGCGCACCTGGTCCTGCTCGACCGGCTCCCGCTGACCCCGGCCGGGAAGCTGGACCGCGACGCGCTGCCCGCGCCGGACCGGGCGACGACCGGTCCGGCGCGGGAACCGGCGACCGACGCCGAGCGGGCCCTGCTGGAGGTGCTGCGCGCCGCCCTCGGCGACCCGGGACTCGGCCCGGACGACGACTTCCTCGCCGCCGGCGGCGACAGCATCGTCTCGCTGCAGGTGCTCTCCAGGGCCCGGCGCGCGGGGTGGCTGCTCACCGCCCGCGACGTGTTCGACGGCGGCACGGTCGCCGGGATGGCGGCTCGCGCGGTCCCGGCGGACCCCGGCACCGCCCCGGACACCGCCGGCCCCGTATCCGGTGACGCCCCGCTCACCCCGGTGATGCGGGACCTGCTGCGCCGCGGCGGCCCGGGCCGTCCCGGCGACCCCTCGGCCGGGTACTGCCAGTGGGTCGAGACCGTGGTGCCCGCCGGTGCCGACGAACCGCGCTGGCACCGGGTGCTCGACGCGGTGCTCGCCACGCACGACGTGCTCCGCGCGCACCTCGCCGACGGCGACGGCGAGCCGGTGCTGCGGGTCCCGCCGCCCGGTTCGGTCACCGGCGCCGACGTGCTCGTCCGGACCGCGCTCGACCCCGGTGCCGACCCGCGGGCCGTGGCCGACCGCCGGATCGCCGCCGCCCGGGACGGGCTCGACCCGTACCGGGGCCCGCTGCTGCGCGCCGAGTGGCTGGACGCCGGCGCGGACCGGCCGGGCCGGATGGTGCTGCTCGCGCACCATCTCGTCGTCGATCCGGTGTCCTGGCGGGTGCTGCTCGACGACCTCGCCCAGGCGTACCGGGCCGCCGCGGACGGCGCCCGCCCCGCGCTGCCGCCGTCCGCACGGACCTGGGTCGGCTGGGCGGGCACGGCGCGCGCGGCGACCGACGCCCGCCGGGCCGAGCTGGGGCACTGGCGGGCGGTCACCGCGCACCCCGACACCGGCTGGGGCGAGCGCGCGTCCGACCCGGCCCGGGACACCGCGGCCACGGCCCGTCACCACGAGATCCGGCTCGACCCGGCGACCACGGAGGCGGTGCTGACCGCGCTGCCCCAGGCCCACGGCACCGGCCCGGACGCCGTGCTGCTCACCGCGCTGGCCAGGGCCGCGCACCGGTGGCGGGGCCGTGACGGGTCCCCGGAGCTGCTGGTGGACCTGCAGGGTCACGGCCGCCCCACGGCCGCCCCGGACGGTACGGGCGCGGCACTGGACCTCTCGCGCACCGTCGGCTGGTTCACCACAGTCGTCCCGGCGCTGGTCCGGCCGGGCGACCGCGGCCCGGCCGCGGTCGGCGAGCAGATCCGGGCCGGTGGGGACGGCCTCGGCTACGGCCTGCTGCGGGACGCCCCGGACCGGCCGCTCGGCGACGTCGTCCGGCCGCGGGTGACGCTGAACTATCTGGGCCGATTCACCGGCTCCGGCTCCTCCGGCGCCGGTGCCGGCGAGCCGTGGCGGGCACCGGCCGATGCCGGGCCGCTCGGTTCCGGCGAACCGGGTGCCATGCCGTTCCCGCACGAGCTGGCGGTGAACGCGCTCGCCACCGGCGACGGCCCGGGGAACGCGCCCGTCCTCGCCGTCCGGTTCACCTGGCCCGACGCGTTGTTCACCGCGTCCCGGATCGAGGCGCTGGCCGAGGCCGTGCGCGCCGAGCTGGTCGCGCTGGCCGGGACGCCGGGCACGGGCACCGGATGAGCGACGGGGGGACCGGGGCCGCGACCACCGACCGGATCGACGCGCCGCTGGTGCGGGCCGCGTTCGTGCTGGTGCTCGGGACGTTCATGGCCTCGCTGGACGCCACGATCGTCGCGGTCGGGGTGAGCACGCTGTCCGCGGAGTTCGGCGCCGACCCGGTCGAGATCCAGTGGGTGAGCACCGCCTACCTGCTCGCGGTGGTCACGGCCGTCCCCACCTCGGGGTGGCTGGTCGACCGGTTCGGCGGGCGCCGCACCTGGATCGCGGCGGTGCTCTGCTTCGTCGCGGCGTCCGCGCTGTGCGCGCTGGCCTGGTCGCTGCCGTCGCTGATCGTCTTCCGGATCGTGCAGGGGCTGGCCGGCGGGCTGCTGCCACCGACCGGGCAGGCGGTGCTGGCCCGGCTCGCCGGGCCGCGGCGGATCGGCCGGTTGATCGCGATCGTCGGTGTCGTCCCGCTGCTGTCGCCGGTCCTCGGACCGCTCGCCGGGGGCGCGATCCTCGGCGTCGCGAGCTGGCCGTGGTTGTTCTACGTCAACCTGCCGGTCGGGCTCGCCGCCGCCGTGCTGGCCGTGCTGTGCGTTCCGCGGGACGCGGCGGCGTCCCGCGGGACGGCGTTCGACGTCCGCGGGGCGCTGCTGCTCTCGCCCGGCCTCGCGGTGTTCGTGCTCGGCCTCACCGAGGTGGAGCGCACCGGCGGCGCGCTGCCCGGCGTCCCGGTCTGCCTGGCCGGACTGGTGATGCTCGGCCTGTTCCTGTGGCACGGCCTGCGGTTCCGCGGGACGCCGCTGATCGACCCGCGGCTGTTCGTGCGCAGCCCGTTCGGCCCGGCGGCGCTCGCGCTGGTGATCCTGGGCCTGTCGGTGTACGGCGCGACCTTCCTGCTCCCGCTCTACCTGCAGTCCGGCCGCGGGCTCGACGCCTGGGCGACCGGCCTGCTGCTCGCTCCGCAGGGGATCGGAGCGCTCGCCGGCTCGTTGCTGGTCAACCGGCTGGTGGACCGGATCGCGCCGCGGAACCTGGTGCTCGCCGGGATCGCACTCGTCGCGCTGGGGACGGTGGTGTTCACCCAGCTCGACCGGGACCCGGCGGACGCGCTCGTCGCCGTCTCGCTGCTGGTCCGCGGCGCCGGTGCCGCGCTGATCGGTGCCCCGGTGATGGCCCTGGTCTACCGGACGATGGCGAAGGAGATGATCCCGCGCGCGGCGAGCGCGCTGAACCTGCTGAACACCCTGGGCGGCTCGGTCGGTACCGCACTGGTCGCGGTGATCCTGCAGTCCCGGCTGGGCGCACTCGGCGACGGTGCGGCCGCGGCCGCGTTCGGCCAGACGTTCTGGTGGGTCCTGGGCTTCTGCCTGCTCGCCCTGGCCGGCGCGACCCGGCTCCCCGGCGTGCGCCCGCCCCGGTAGCGGTCACGCGGCCACGGCGAGCAGCGCCTGGTGGGTCGCCGCCACGTCGCCGACCACCGGGGTCACGACGGCGGTGCCGGGACGGGCGTCGACCAGCTCCCGCAGCCGGCGGTGCCACTCCGGCAGGACGGCGGGGTCGAGGGTGCGGTGTGCGTCGCGCTGGGCCGGGGTCATTGGACCGGCGGCCCGGGCGCGGAGCCGGGCCACGGTCGTCCCGAGCGGCTCGTGCAGCACGACCGGGACGAACCGGGCCCCGCAGTCCCCGGCGAGACCGGCGAGGGAGTCGAGGAACTCCGCCCGTGCCAGGAACTGCGGGACGACGACGTCCACACCGTCGGTCAGCGCCACCCTGGCGGCGGCGAGCACCATTCGCCGGGTCAGCAGCCCCGCCCGCTGCGGCGCGTCGTACCAGCCGCCGACGAGCCCGCGCAGGACGTCGGGATCGAGGTTCACCGCGGGCGGGAAGCGCTGCACATGGTGCTCGGCGAGCGTGGACTTGCCGGTCCCCGGCAGGCCGTTGAGCTGGATCAGCGTCGGCACACCGGTCAGTGCAGCACGTCCCGCGCCCCGTCAGTCCCAGTCCAGCGAACCGCCCGTGCGGTACTCGGTCACCCGCGTCTCGAAGAAGTTCTTCTCCTTGCGCAGGTCCATGGCCTCGCTCATCCACGGGAACGGGTTCTCCGGCTCGCCGAACAGCGGGGCCAGCCCGATCTGCTCGGCCCGGCGGTCGGTGATGAACCGCAGGTACTGCTCGCACGACTCGGCGGTCAGGCCCAGCATGCCGCGCGGCATGGTGTCCCGGGCGTAGGCGACCTCCAGCTCGCACGCCTCGTGCAGCATCTGCCGGATCTCGGCGACGAACTCCGCGGTCCACAGGTGCGGGTTCTCGATCTTGATCTGGTTGATGCAGTCGATGCCGAAGTTCAGGTGGATCGACTCGTCGCGCAGGATGTACTGGTACTGCTCGGCGACGCCGACCATCTTGTTCCGCCGGCCCAGCGCCAGGATCTGGGCGAACCCGGTGTAGAACCACATCCCCTCGAACACCACGTAGAACGCGACCAGGTCGCGCAGGAACGCCTGGTCGGCCTCCGTGGTGCCGGTGACGAAGTCCGGGTCGGACAGCGCCCGGGTGTAGCGCAGTGCCCAGGTGTCCTTGTCGGTGATCGACGGGACCTGGCGGTAGGCGTTGAACAGCTCGCCCTCGTCCAGGCCGAGCGACTCGCAGACGTACTGGAAGGTGTGCGTGTGCACGGCCTCCTCGAACGACTGCCGCAGCAGGTACTGCCGGCACTCCGGGTTCGTCAGGTGCCGGTACACGGCGAGCACGATGTTGTTCGCGACCAGCGACTCCGCCGTGGCGAAGAAGCCGAGGTTGCGGACCAGCATCAGCCGCTCGTCGTCGGTCAGGCCGCCCGGGGTGCGCCACAGCGCGATGTCGGCCTGCATGGCGACCTCGGTCGGCATCCAGTGGTTGGCGCAGCCGGCGAGGTACTTCTCCCAGGCCCAGGTGTACTTCAGCGGGAGGAGCTGGTTGACGTCGGCGCGCGCGTTGATCATGCGCTTGTCGTCGGCGTCGATCGGAGCGGCACCGCGCTCGATCTCGCCGAGGCCGGTGGTGTCGGTGCTCTCGGTGGTCTCGGTGGTCGTCACTGGCAGGCCTCGCAGTCGGGGTCGTCGATCGAGCAGGCGTTCGCCGGGTTCAGGTCGAGCTCCGTGCCGTCGACGGCGGTGGAGCCGGTTCCGCGGCCGGGATCCGCGTTCTCCGGGGTGGTGGCGGGGACCGTCGCGCCCGCCGGGACGACCGCGGCCGGGGACCCCGCTGCGGGACCGGTGACGGACGGTGCGACCGCCGCCGATCCGGCGGTGGCCGCGGCCGAGGGGCCGGGGGAGCCGCTGGGCACCCCGGTGAGCTGGCCGTCGGTGCCCTTGAGGGTGGACTTCTCCACCGACGTCGCCGCGCGGGTCCGCAGGTAGTAGGTGGTCTTCAGGCCGCTGCGCCAGGCCAGCCGGTACAGCTCGTCGAGCTTGCGGCCGCTCGGGCCCGCCAGGTAGAGGTTCAGCGACTGGGCCTGGTCGAGCCACTTCTGCCGGCGCGAGGCCGCCGCGACGAGCCAGCGCGGCTCGATCTCGAACGCGGTCGCGTACAGCTCCTTCAGGTCGTCGGGGACCCGGTCGATCTCGGCGAGCGAGCCGTCGAAGTACTTCAGGTCCGACACCATCACCTCGTCCCACAGCCCGCGTTCCTTGAGGTCACGGACCAGGTGCGGGTTGACGACGGTGAAGTCGCCGGACATGTTCGACTTCACGTAGAGGTTCAGGTGGATCGGCTCGATCGACTGGGCGACCCCGCAGATGTTGGAGATCGTCGCCGTCGGTGCGATGGCCAGCACGTTGGAGTTGCGCATGCCCTGGCGCCGCACCGTCTCGCGCAGCGCGTCCCAGTCCAGCGTGGTGGACCGGTCGATCTCCAGCTCACCGGCCTCGCGGGCCTGCGCGAGCAGGGCCAGCGAGTCGATCGGCAGGATGCCGCGGCTCCACAGCGAGCCGTCGTAGCTGGCGTAGCGGCCGCGCTCGGCGGCCAGGTCCGACGACGCCGCGATCGCGTGGTAGCTCAGCAGCTCGGCGCTGCGGTCGGCGAACTCGACGGCCGCCTCGCTCGCCGGGGCGATGCGCTGGACGAACAGCGCGTCGGAGAAGCCCATCATGCCCAGCCCGACCGGGCGGTGGCGCAGGTTGGACCGCCGGGCCTCGGGGATCGTGTAGAAGTTGATGTCCACGACGTTGTCCAGCATCCGGACCGCCGTGCTCACCGTGCGGCGCAGCTTCGCGGCGTCGAGGCCGTCCGGGGTGACGTGCGCGGCGAGGTTGACCGAGCCGAGGTTGCAGACCGCGACCTCGCCCCGGCCGTCGCCGCCGGCCCGGGTGTTCAGGGTGATCTCGGTGCACAGGTTCGACGAGTGCACGACGCCCGCGTGCTGCTGCGGGCTGCGCAGGTTGCACGGGTCCTTGAAGGTGATCCACGGGTGCCCGGTCTCGAACAGCATCGTCAGCATCCGGCGCCACAGGTCGACCGCCCGGACCGTGCGGTGCACCCGCAGCTCGCCGCGCCCGGCGGCCGCCTCGTAGGCCCGGTACCGCTGGGCGAACTCGTTGCCGTAGAGGTCGTGCAGGTCGGGGACCTCGTCCGGGGAGAACAGCGTCCAGTCGGCGTCGGCCTGCACCCGGCGCAGGAACTCGTCGGGCACCCAGTTCGCCGTGTTCATGTCGTGGGTGCGCCGGCGGTCGTCACCGGTGTTCTTGCGCAGGTCGAGGAACTCCTCGATGTCGACGTGCCAGGTCTCCAGGTAGGCGCACGCCGCGCCCTTGCGCTTGCCGCCCTGGTTCACCGCGACCGCGGTGTCCCCGGCGATCTTGAGGAACGGCACGACGCCCTGGGAGACCCCGTTGGTGCCGCGGATGTGCGCGCCGAGACCGCGGACCGGCGTCCAGTCGTTGCCGAGCCCACCGGAGTACTTCGCCAGCAGCGCGTTGTTGCGGTACCCGCCGAAGATCGAGTCGAGGTCGTCGTCGACGGTGGTGAGGAAGCACGACGACAGCTGCGGCCGGGTGGTGCCGGAGTTGAACAGCGTCGGCGTCGAGGCCATGAAGTCGAAGCTCGACAGCAGCTCGTAGAACTCGATCGCCCGGGCCTCGCGGTCCACCTCGCGGACCGCCAGCCCCATCGCGACCCGCAGGAAGAACGCCTGCGGCAGCTCGAACCGGGTGCCGCGCTCGTGCAGGAAGTACCGGTCGTAGAGCGTCTGCAGCCCGAGGAAGCCGATCTGCAGGTCGCGCTCCGGGCGCAGCGCCGCGGTGACCCGGTCCAGGTCGAAGGTCGCCAGCTCGGGATCGACCAGCCCGATCGCGATCGCGTGCGTCAGGTAGTCCCTGGTGTAGGCGGCGTAGCCGTCGGCCATGCCGGCCGCGTCGGGGGTCCGCCGGGTGCCGGACAGGTGCGAGACGGCCTCGGTGCGCAGCCGGTCCATCAGCAGCCGGGACGCGACGAGCGAGTAGTCCGGCTCCCGCTCGACGAGCGTGCGCGCGGCCATGACCAGCGCCTGGGACAGCTCGTCGGCGGTGATGCCGTCGTAGACGGTGCGGTCCAGCTCGGCGAGCACCGGCCCGGCCGCGACGTCACCGTCGATCCCCTGCAGGGCCTCGGCCAGCACGGTCTCGACCCGGAGCCGGTCCAGCGGGGCCCGGGTGCCGTCCGGCTGGGTGACGTGCACGACCGGGCCGTCGCCGGCAGCGGCTTCCCCACCGCTGCCGGACCGGGCCCTGGCCTGCTGCTCGCGGTAGAGCACATAGGACCGGGCGACCTTGTGGTGCCCGCCGCGCATCAGCGCCAGCTCGACCTGGTCCTGGATCTGCTCGACGTGCACGGCCGGCACCGGGTGCCGCGCCAGCGCCGCGACGACCTGGGAGGTCAGCTCGCCGACCAGGTGGTGCAGTCGCGACGACGTCGCCCCGGAGTCACCCTCGACGGCGAGGAACGCCTTGGTCGCGGCCACCGAGATCTTCGAGGCGTCGAACGCGGTCTCGCCGCCGTCGCGCCGGATCACCCGCAGGGCGGCCGGATCGGCGGTGCCGGCGGAGCCGCCGGGGGAGACGGGGGGAGCGGTGGATGCGGTCACGGGTCTCCTCGCGGGTCGCGGTCGTCGAGGGCCGCCGGGAACGGCGGAGACGGCCGCACCGGGACACACGTCCGTGAGGTGCGCACCCTCAGCGCCCTCCCACGAGGCCCTGGAGCTGCGTGCACCGTCGGCGCACGCGCCGGTGGCAGGTCTTCGGACTCGCGGGCCCGGACACTCGCGTGCCCACCTACTGGCCGTCGCTTCCCGGGATCGCTCCCAGTGCTCATGACGGCGGTCGTTCCCACTCACCGCTGCGGGGCAGTCCCGGTTTCCCACCGGGTTCCCTCTTGCCTCACCGGCCCGTGCGGGCCGGTGAACCACCAACGACGCGGACACTACATCTTGGGCCAGGGTACGTGCTCGCCCCCTAGGTGTGCCGAATGTGGGGGTGTTCGTCACACGCGGTGAGACCTGCTGGTGGGGGCATCGGGTGCCGTCCCCCTCCTCACTCGAACGAGGGCGCGGTGCGGTTCAACCCTGTGAACTCCGGAGGCGATAGCTCTGGTTCCGGCTGTGCACAGGGCGGGTCGGCTCGATGCGTCCGCGGTCGATGAGCGTCCGCAGGCGGCGGGCGACGGTGCGCTGCGGTAGCCCGAGCTGTCCGGTCAGCGCGCGGGTGGTGGTGTTCCCGGCCTGGATCGCCTGCACGATCGCATCCAGTTCCGCCTCGATTCCACCGCTGCTGTCGTGCGCCGGGACGACCTGTGGCTGCAGCGCCAACTGTTCCGTGCCCTCGTCGACGAGGTGGTAGCTCGCATAGCGACGACCACCGTGTCTCGTGGCGAGGCCGCGGTGGACGAGATCGGTGAGCGCACGCCCGGCGGCCGGCCTGTCGATCCCCCAGGCTCGGAGCATCGAGTTGGTCACGCGCCCGGCGGTGCGCATCATCGCCAGGGCGAGACGCTGGGTGTCGTCCAGTCCGGTCTGGCCGAGCGAACCGATCCACGTGATCGTCTCCGGGGCCAGCAGGGCGTGCCGGGGCACCGTGACCGTCACCCGTCCCGGGTGTACATCGAAGTCCGGCGGGCTCATCCCGGTGCGGCGCAGCTCGGCCAGGACGCTGAGCAGGCCGGAGCCACGGTTCTCGCACAGGGTCTCGCCGCGTGAGCCGGGGATCTCGACGTCGGCGAGCAATGCGGCGAGCGTCCGATTCCTCGACGTCGACGGATGCTCCTCGGAACCGAGATCGGCGACGGTGATCGGACCGTAGAGCCCGCCTGGGCCGGTCACGACGAGACGGTCGGGATACAGCTCGACCTGGATCTGGCTGCCCTGCGCAGCAGGGCTGTAGTCACGGTGCATGAGCGCGTTGACGACCAGCTCCCGGACGACGGCGATCGGATAGTCGTAGCGGTCCTCACGGCCGAAGCCGGTGACGATCGCGCCGGTACGCATGTTGCGGATCATGGCCGACACGAGGTCGGTGACGATCGTCGGGAACGGGCCGGTGATCGTCGCGTTGTCGAGGAAGCGCCGACCATCCGGTGCCACCTCTCCCATCCGTCGTCCGGGAAGCACGACGAACGAGACGAACAGCTGGGGGAAGAACTGCTGCGGGTACTCGCCCAGGCACAGCAGGCCGGCGATCGTCGGCCGGAGCTCACCGTGCGCGTCGGGGGCCAGGACACCGAGCCGGACCAGGAGACGTTCCCGGTCGACGGTCCGGAACGCCGGTGATCGTCGCTGTATCCGTGCCAGCAGTGCCCTGACGAGCTCGTCGTCGAGGTCCGTGCTCGTCGCGCCCTCGACCGTGTCCCGGTCGTGGACGGGTTGACCGCGGTTGGACAGCAGCTGGGTGACCTCGTAGTGCGAGAGCCGACGGTCGCCGTCACCGCCACGGATGAACGACCCGCCGTATTCGCCGCGGGCGGTGACGAAACACGGCTTCTCGACGGGGTCCAGTTCGGGTACGTCCAACCGGACGACGAGCGCGCCCTCGACCTCCTCGACCTCGATCGGGGCACGGCACGGTGGCTCGATCCGGTCGGCACACGCCGCGGCGAGCGCGTCCCGGATCGCGGACACGTCGAGGTCCGCCGTAGGGGCGAATCCCGCCCGCTCGTCGATCCCCAGCAGGAGTGTTCCTCCGACGCCGTTCGCGAAGGCGCTGATCGTCTCGGTCACGGAGGACGGCAGCCCGCCACTCGCGGCCTTGACCTCGACATCGGACGGTTCCACGCCGAGTTTCCGCAACCGCTCCAGGAGTGCCGGTGTGTCCATGAGCCGCCTTCGGACCTCGTCCCCGTCGAACTGTGCCACAGTACTTCGCCAGTGGCAGAGTAGTGGCACAGTTATTCGCCGGTCCGCGATCCCCTCAGCCGAGCGGGAAGTGGCAGGCCGCGCCCCGCGGACCGGCCCCGACGGCGTCGACCGGCACCGGGACGTCGTCGGCGCAGCGCTCCCTGGCGTGCACGCACCGCGGGTGGAACGGGCACCCCGACGGCGGCTGCAGCGGGCTCGGCGGCTCCCCCGGCAACCGGGTCCCGCGGGCCGAGCCCGAGCCCGGCACCGCGGCGAGCAGGGCGGCGGTGTACGGGTGCGCCGGGGTGTCGTGGACGGCGTCGCGCGGGCCGGTCTCCACCAGCCGTCCCAGGTACATCACCGCGATCCGGTCACTGACGTGGGAGACCACGCCGAGGTCGTGCGAGACGAACACGCAGGCCACCCCCAGGTCCCGCTGCAGCTCACCGAGCAGGTTGATCACCTGGGCCTGGACCGACACGTCGAGCGCGGACACCGGCTCGTCGCACACCAGCACCGACGCGCCGGTCGCCAGCGCACGGGCCAGCACCACCCGCTGGCGCTGGCCGCCGGACAGCTCGTGCGGGCGGCGCCCGGTCAGCGTGGTGGCCAGCCCGACCCGGTCGAACAGCTCGCGGACCCGGGCCGGGCGTTGGGCCCGCGGCGGCGGTTCCGGGCGCAGGTCCAGCGCCTCGCGGACCGCGTCCTCCGCGGTGCGGCGCGGGTCGAGGGCGTCGAACGGGTCCTGCGCGACGAGCTGGACCTCGCGCCGCACGGCCCGCAGCGCCCGCCCGCGCAGGCCGTCGAGCCGCCTGCCGTGCACCGCCACCGTGCCCGAGGACGGCCGGAGCAGCCCGGCCAGCATCGTCGCCAGCGTCGACTTGCCCGATCCGGACTCCCCGACGATGCCCAGGGTCTCCCCGGCCGCGAGATCGAGGTCGACGCCGTCGACGGCCAGCAGCGGCGTCCGGCGCAGCCCGCCGGTGTCCACGTCGAACCGGCGGACGAGGCCACGTGCCTGCAGGACCACGGTCACGAGGTACCCCCGATGAAGTCGGCGAGCGTGGGCAGCGGACCGCCGCGGTGCTCCGGGCGCGGCACCGCGGCCAGCAGGGCGCGGGTGTAGGGGTGCTCCGGCGAGTCGAGCACCCGCTCCGCCGGGCCGCGCTCGACCACCCGGCCCTGGTAGAGCACGACGACGTCGTCGGCCCGGTCGGCGACCACCCCGATGTCGTGGGTGATCAGCAGCAACCCGCCGGTGCCCTCGGTGCCCAGCTCGCCGAGCAGGTCGAGGATCTGCGCGGCGACCGTGGTGTCCAGCGCCGTCGTCGGCTCGTCGGCGACCAGCAGCCGGGGCCGCGCGGCCAGCGCCACCGCGATCACCGCCCGTTGCCGCATCCCGCCGGACAGCTCCAGCGGATGGCTGCGGGCCCGGCGCACCGGGTCCGGCATCCCGGCCCGGGCCAGCAGCTCGATCGCGCGCTCGCGCACCTCGTGCCGGCGCAGGCCCGGATCGTGCCGCCGGACGACGTCGCCCACCTGCCGCCCGACCGTCAGCACCGGGTTCAGCGCGGACAGCGCGTTCTGGAAGACCATGCCGATCTCGCGCCCGCGGACCCGGTTCCAGCGGGGCGGGTACCAGCGCAGCCCGGCCTCGGAGTTCAGCAGGACCCGGCCGTTCAGCTCGATCCGCCCGGTGACCGACGCGTCGGCCGGGAGCAGCCCGGCCAGCGCCCGCGCGGTCAGGGTCTTGCCCGAGCCGCTCTGCCCGATCAGCGCGGTCACCCGGCCGGAGTGCACGGTGAGCCCGACGCCGTCGACCACCGGGGGCTGCCCGGGGAACGCGATGCGCAGGTCGCCGACGTGCGCGGCCCCGGTCGTCGACGGCGGTTCGGGGGCGGCCTGGCCCCAGCCCGCGTTCACGACCGGCTCCGCGGGTCCAGGCGGGTGCGCAGGGCGTCGCCGAGCAGGACGAAGGCCAGCACCGTGACGGTCAGCGCGGCCGCCGGGAAGACCAGCAGGTGCGGGTGGCTGCGGAAGGCGGTCTGCGCGGTGGCGAGCTGCACCCCCCAGGAGATCGACGGCGCCTGCAGCCCCACCCCCAGGAAGGTGAGCGCGGACTCCGACGTGATCACCGCGGCCATCGTCAGGCCGGCCACGGCGAGCACCGGCCCGGCCGCGTTCGGCAGCACGTGGCGCAGCAGCACCCGGGGCCCGGCGGCCCCGATGCCCTCCGCGGCCCGCACGTACCCGCTCCCGACGACGCCGAGCGCCGAGGCCCGCATCACCCGGGTCAGGTGCGGCCAGGTGAACAGCACCAGCACCGCGGCCAGCACCGGCACCGTCCGGACCGGGACGACGGTCAGCACCACGATCAGGCCCACCAGCTGCGGGAAGCCGAGGAAGACGTCGATCAGCCGCCCGATCGCGGAGTCGACCCAGCCGCCGTACCAGGCGGCGAGCGTCCCGAGCACCGCGGCGACCAGCAGGCAGCCCAGGGTGACCAGCACGCCGACCGAGACCGAGGCCCGCGTCCCGTGGACGACCTGCGCCCACAGGTCACAGCCCTGCACGTCGAGCCCGAACGGGTGCCCCGGCGACGGCCCCTGCCGGCTCAGCGCCAGGTCGCAGTCGGTCACGTCCCCGGCGCCGAACAGGCCCGCGAACGGGGCCGGGAACACCGCGACCAGCACGATCAGCGCGATGAGCGCCGCGGGCACGGCGATCTGCACGGTCCCGCGCGTCCGCCGGACGCGCGCCGCCGGGTCAGCTGGTGCGGCCATGACGGGTCCTCGGGTCGATCAGGGCCGTCGCGACGTCGACGGCCAGCGTGGTCAGCAGGAACACGAGCACGAGCAGGGTCCCGACGGCGACGACCAGCGCCCCGTCGGACTCCTCGATGCCGGTCGCGACGAGCCCGCCGAGCCCCGGCAGGTTGAACACCGTCTCCACCAGCACCGCCCCGGACAGCAGGTAGCCCAGCCCCACGCCGAGCACCGACAGCACCGGGGCCAGCGCCGGGCGCAGGACGTGGTCGAGCAGCACCCGGCGCGGGTGCAGGCCGGCCGCGACCGCGGTGTCGACGAACTCGGCGTCCCGGTTCTCCAGCACCCCGGACCGGGTCACCCGGACCAGTTCGGGCACGTGCACCGCGGCCAGGCACAGCGCGGGCAGCAGGTAGGACGCCGGCCACCCGGCCCGCACCCCGCTGACCGGCAGCCAGCCGAGCTGCACCCCCACCACGAGCTGCAGCACGTAGGCGAGCACGAAGTAGGGGACGCCGACCAGGAGCACGGTGCCGGTCAGCACCGCCCAGTCGACGCCGCGCCCGGCCCGCACCCCGGTGAGCACGCCCAGCCCCACCCCGACGACGGCGGTGATCAGCCAGGTGGTCAGGCCCAGCTGCACGGTCACCGGCCAGGCGGCGGCGACGGCCTCGGAGATCTCCCGCCCGCGCAGGTCGACGCCGAGGTCCCCGGTGAACAGCCCGCCCAGCCAGTGCAGGTACTGCACGGGCAGCGGGTCGTCGAGGCCCAGCCGCTCGCGCAGCGCCGCGGTGACGGCCGGGCTGAGCGTCTGGTTCGGCCCGGCCAGCGCGGCGACCGGGTCCCCCGGCAGGGCCCGCACCGCGACGAAGATGACGATCGTGGTGCCCAGCAGCACCGGCACGGTGGCCAGCAGCCGGCGCAGGACGTAGGCCGTCATCGCCGTCCCTCCAGGGTGAGCCCGGCCAGGTGGGCGTTGCCGTAGAACTCCGGCGTGACCCCGCGGACCTCGCGGGCGTGCAGCAGCCCGGCCACCGGGTGGTAGAGCGGCAGGACCGGGGTGCTCGCCAGCCCGGCCTCGGCGGCCTCGCGCGCCCGGGTGGTCGCCGTCGCGGGGTCCGGCGCGGCCGCGGCGCCGGCGAGCAGGTCGTCGGTCCGGGGATCGGCGAACCCGGCGAAGTTGTAGCTGCCGTCCGCGGCGAACAGCGGGTCGGCCAGCCCGTAGAGATCGGGGAAGCCGGCGGCCGCGTAGAGCAGGCTGGGCCCGGTGGTGGTCCGCTCCAGCAGCTCGGTGCGCAGCTGCGACAGCGGCTGGATGACGAACCGGACGTCGGTGATCCCCAGGTTGCGCCGCCACTGGTTGGCCAGCGCCGCGAGCACCTGGTCGTTGCCCGGCTCCTGGTAGGTGTGCAGGGTCAGCGGGCCCTGCCAGCCCCCGGCCCCGGCCAGCAGCTCCCGGGCCAGTGCCGGGTCGTAGCCGCAGGACGGGCAGTCCAGCGCGCCCCCGCCGGGAACGCTGTCCGGCAGCAGGCCCCGTGCCGGGAGCGCGCGACCGTCGAGCAGGCCGTCGGCCAGCGCGCGGCGGTCCACGGCCAGCCCGAGCGCCCGCCGGACGTCGGGGGAGAACCGCGGGTCGTCCCCCGGGAAGCTGAGGTGCACCAGCGCCGGGTACGGGGTGTCGACGACCTGGTCCGGGTAGGCGGTCCGGGCCTGGCTCAGGTCGTCGCCGTCGACCGCGGCGACGTCGATGGTGCCCGCCTCGAACTCCGGGTACATCGCGGTGGTGTCGGCGAACACCCGGTTCTCGATCGTGCCGACCCCGGCCGGGGGGCCCGCGGTGTAGCCGTCGAAGCGGTGCAGCACGACGTCGCGGGTGCGCGGGGACCACGGCTCGGCGCGGAACGGCCCGTTCCCGACCGGTGCGGTGTCGAACGCGCCGGAGTCGACCGGGGGCTGCGCGCCCGGCGACGGCGGGTCCAGCGCGACCCGGGGCAGCGGGGCGAACGCGACCGACGACAGGATCGCCGGCAGCAGCACGTTCGGCTCGGCGAGGGTCAGGGTGAGCGTGTGCTCGTCGAGCACCCGGCCCCCGGACAGGGTGGTGGCGGCGGCCGGGTCGGCGTTCATCGCGTCGTAGCCCTCGACCGGGGCCAGCATCGCGTTGTTGAGCATCCCGCGCGCCGGGTCGGCGGTGACGTTCCAGGAGTCGGCGAAGGACTGCGCGGTCACCGGGGTGCCGTCGTGGAAGGTGCCGGGGCGGAACCGGATCGTCCAGGTCCGGTTGTCGGCCGTGGTGAGCGACTCGGCGGCGGCCGGCAGGGCGTTCCCGGAGCCGGGGTCGAGCCGGGTGGGCGGGGTGAAGACGGCGAGGTCGATCGGCGAGCCGAGCGCGTCACCGGGGGTCACGCTGGTCGCGTACTCCTCGATCGTCCCGACGACGATGGTGTCCGGTGCCCGCCCGGCCGCCGCCGTCCCGCACCCGGCCAGGCCACCCAGCACGACCAGCGCCGTGCCGAGCGCGGCACCGGCCCTGATCACCCGCGTCCCCCGGCGCCGTCGAGGGTCCCGGACAGGTGCGCGGCCGCGGCGACGACCGCGGTGTACTGCACCGTCACCAGGTCCCCGATCGGGAGCGGCTCGGTCGCGGCCCGGGCCGCGGCGTCGGCGGACCAGGCGTCGACGTGCCGGGCGACGCGGTCGCGGGCGGCCCGGACCGCGGCCGTCGTGTTGCCGATCCCGATCTCCGCCTCCAGCGCGCGCAGCAGCAGGTTGCCGTAGCGCAGCCGGAACATGTGCAGGGTCTCCTCGATCGAGGCGATCTCGGCGACGGTGGCCGGGGCCCCGCCGGGGTCCGCGACCCCGGCCTCCGCGCGGCGCCGGTCGGCCTCCGCGGTGTCGGCGGCGAGCCGGGCGTAGAACCGGCTCGCGCGCAGGAACGGCGACTCCACCCAGGTCCGGCCGGCGATGTCGTCGAGCGCGCCGGTGAGCACCTCGGCCAGCTCGGTCATCCCGGCGGCCCGCTCGGCCAGCGCGGCCGGCCGCCCGGACCCGGCGGGCCCGGTGTCGGCGGCCCGCGGGTCGCGCCAGCAGGGCAGCTCGACGACCAGGGTCAGGGTGTCGTGCGGCGCGGCGTGCCCGCCGGTCGAGTTCCCCGCCCCGACGACGCTCTGCTCCTCGCCGACGGTCTCCAGGTGGTCGTAGGCGTCCCGGATGTCGATCGAGCGGTAGATGCCGGTGGCCAGCTCCGGGATCCACGGCGCCTCCGGCTCCCCGCGGTGCAGCGGGACACCGACCCGTTCCGGGACCTCCTGCAGCACCGGGTGCAGCTCGGCCTCGGCCCGGCTCAGGTAGTAGTAGGCGCCGCCGGTCTCGGCGTTGTGCAGCGACGCCAGCAGCTCCGGGCGGTAGGTGTCGATCAGCCGCATCAGGGCCAGCGTCTCGGGCAGCACCGCGTCGAAGTACATGTCCTTGTGGTCGACCGGGAAGGTCCACTCGATCTGCTCGGGCCCGGCCTGGCGGTAGAAGTGCCGCGCGTAGTGCTCGCGGGTGAACGGCCCGGACAGCCAGCCCTCGTTGAGCCGCAGCCCGTCCGGGTCGATGCAGGGCACCAGGTGCCAGGTCAGCCCCAGGCGCTCGAGCAGTTCCGGGTCGGCGGCGAGCCGGCGGGCGAGGTGCAGCGTGGTGGACCCGCCGATCGGCTCGTTCGGGTGCGGCAGCCCGATCACCACCGCGTGCCGCCGGGTGTCGCCGATCGTCAGGCAGGTGATCGGCTCGCCGTGCGCCGAGGTGCCGACCCGGTGCCGCCGGACGACATCGGGGTGCTCGGCGGCGATCCGCTCCTCCTGGGCGATCATCTCGTCGACCGAGGGGTAGCGGTCCTGCGCGGGCACGGTCGCCATCTCGGCGGCCAGCCAGCCGGGGACGGCGGTCCGTGTCGTCGGCGTCCCGTCGGGTTCCATGGATGATGTTCCTACCTCCTCGCCTCCGCGGCCCGACACGGTGTCACCGACAGAGCCCGTGATCCGGTCTCGTCGGATCCGACAAGCCGGCGCGACGTACGGTGGGCCGATGACGAGCCCGGGACCGGCCGGACCCACCCTCGGCGAGGTCGTGGCCGAACTCGGGCCGGCCGCGGTCGAGGTGCTGACCGGCGGTGCCGGGCTGGGGCGGGTCCCGGGGGAGCTGGTGCTGCACGGGGCCGGGGAACCGCTCACCCCGGTCGACGGCGGGCTGCTCCTGCTGGCCGGTGCGCTGCCGCCGGGCGGGCCGGTCGCGGACGTGGTCGCCGGGGTGGCCGCCGCCGGGTACGACGCCCTGGCGCTCAAGGCGCTGGGCGCGGACCTGACCGGGCTGCGGGACGCGGCCGCCGCGGCGGGGCTCGCGGTGCTGCGGGTCGCGGACGGCATGGACTGGCGGCACCTGGAGAACCTGTTGCTGCTGGCCAGGGCGGACCCGGGCGGCGACACCCCGGCCCGCTACGCCGAGATCGGGCTCGGTGACCTGTTCGCACTCGCCGACACCATCGCCGACGCGGTCGGCGGTGCGGTCGCGGTGGAGGACCCGCACGGCCGGATGCTGGCCTACTCCCACCACCCCCGGCACGAGATCGACGAGGTGCGCCGGCTCGGCATCCTGGGCCGCCGCACCCCGCACTACTCCACGACCGCGCAGAGCTACCACCGCGCGACCCGGGCCGAGCGGGCCGTTCCGGTCCCGGCCGGGGAGCCCGGCGTGGCCGACCGCATCGTCGCCCCGGTCCGGTCCGGGCCGGTGGCCGGCTGCTGGGCCTGGTCTGGGTGATCGCCGACCGGCCGCGGGTCCGCGCCGACGCCGCCGAGGTGCTCGACGAGGCGGCCCGGGCCGCCGCCGTGCACCTGCTGCGGGCCGGGGCCCGCCGGGACCCGGAGCGGGTGCGGCGCACCGAGGCCGCGGCGCTGCTGCTCGGCGGGCTGCTCGACCCGGCGTCCGCGGCCCGGCGGCTCGGCCCGGTGCTCGCCGGCGGGACGGCGGTGCTGGCCCTGACCACGCGCACCGGTGGCGGGTCCGCGGACCTCCCGGCGGCCCGGGTGGTCGAGCTGACCACGCTGCACGCCGAGCTGCGGCACCCGGACGCGGTGTGCGTCGTCGAGCAGGGCGCGGTCTACGTCCTGCTGCCCGGCCCGGCCGGCCGGGAGACCGCGTCCGCCCGCGAGCTGGCCGAGGCGGTGGGACGCGCGTCCGGGACCGACGTGGTGGTCGCCGTCGGGCCGTGGGCGGCGGGCCCGGACCGGGTCGCCGCGGCCCGCCGGGTCGCCGACCGGGTGCTCACGGCCCTGCTGGCGGCGCGGGCGTCGGTGCGGGTGGGGACGCTCGCCGAGCTGGCCCCGCAGGTCGCGCTGCGCGGGCTGGGCGACGCCGTCGCCGATCCGGAGCTGGTGCTCGACGGTGTCGCCGCGATGCTGGCCCACGACGCCCGGCACGGCACCGGCTACGCCGCCAGCCTGTGCGCGTGGGCCGGTGCCGCCGGGGACGTGGCCCGGGCCGCGCGCACGCTGACGATCCACGAGAACACGCTGCGCTACCGGTTGCGCCGGCTGCGCGAGCTGTTCGGGATCGACGCCGCCGACCCGGACCAGCTGCTGGTCGCCTGGCTGCAGGCCCGGGTGCTGGGTGACCCGGGTTTGTCCGGCTCCACAAGCGGCTGAGCGACGGCTGTCGTCTCCCGACGAGGCGGGCCCACCCGATCGGGTCCTAGCGTCGGGCCCGTGCTGGATCAACGGATGTTCGCCCTCGACGAACGGCTGGTCGGCGACCTCGTCGCGGGCCATCCGTGGGCGACGCTGTGCAGCGTCGTCGACGGCGTCCCGGTGGTGTCGCACCTGCCGGTGCTGGCCGAGCCGGGGCCGGCCGGGGCGGTGGTCGGGCACCTCGCCCGGGCCGACGCCGAGCGGCACGAGCTGGGTGCGCACCCGGCGGTCGTCGTCGTGCAGGGGCCGCACGCCTACGTCTCGCCGTCGTTCTACCGCTCCGCGAACCCGGCCGTGCCGACCTGGAACTTCGTCGTCGCGCACCTGCACGGCCGGCCGGTCGTGCTCGGCGACGCGGAGACCCTCGACGTGCTCGACCGCACCGTCGAGCACCTGGAGCGCCCCCGGCCCGAGCCGTTCCGGCTCGCCTCGGTGGACGGCTACGCCCGGCGCATCGCGCCGCACACCACCGGGTTCCGGCTGGTCCCGGACCGGATCGACGCGAAGGCGAAGCTGAGCCAGGACAAGCCGCAGGCCGACCGGGACGGGGTGATCGCCGGGCTGCGCGAGGACCCGGTGCACGCCGCCCCCGAGATGGCGGACTGGATGAGCGGGGCCCGGCCGTGACCGCACCGCGGCCGGTGGTGCTGCGCGCGGTCCGCACGTCCGGCGCGCCCGGCCCGGTCGACGTCCGGGTCGCCGGCGGGCTGGTGCGGGCCGTGGTCCCGGCCGGGGACCCCGATCTCGCCCGCCCCGGCGACGACGAGCTGCACGTCCCCGGCGCGCACCTGCTGCCCGGCATGGTCGACGGGCACGTGCACTGGACGCAGTGGGCCCAGGCCCGGCGCCGGGTCGACGTCGCGGCCGCCGCCGGACAGGAGGAGGCTGCGGCGCTGCTCGCCGCGGCCCGGCGCACCGGGTCCACCGGGGACGGGCTGCTGGTCGGGCAGGGCTTCCGGGCCGCGCTGTGGGCGACGGCGCCGCACAAGGCGGTGCTGGAACGGGCGCTGCCGGGGGTGCCGGTCCTGGTGGTCAGCGACGACCTGCACGCGGCGTGGCTGAGCCCGGCGGCGCTGGCGTCGCTGGGCCGGGAACACCCGACCGGCCTGCTGCGGGAGGCCGAGGCGCTCGCCGTCGTCGCCGAGCTGGCCGACGGCGCGGACCGGGACGTGGTGGACGGCTGGGCCCGCGAGGCCGCCGCCGAGGTCGCCGCCCGCGGGGTGACCGGGATCCTCGACTTCGAGTACGCCGACACCGTGGCCGTCTGGGCCCGCCGCGGCGCCGGTGGCGGGTTCCCGCTCCGGGTGCGCGCCGCGGTCTGGGAGCCGTGGCTGGACCGGGCCGTCGCGCAGCGGCTGCGCACCGGGACGGTCGTCGCGGGGACCGGGGGCACCGTCGTCACCGGGCCGTTCAAGATCATGGCCGACGGCTCGCTGAACTCCCGGACCGCGGCCTGCCACCACGCCTACCCGGACCCCGCCGACGGGCACGGCGCGCTGAGCGCACCCCCGAGGAGCTGCACCGGCTGATGGCCACGGCCGTCGCGCACGGCCTGCACCCCGCCGTGCACGCGATCGGGGACCGGGCGAACGCGGTCGTGCTCGACGGCTTCGGTGCCGTGGCCGGGCCCGGCCGGGTGGAGCACGCGCAGCTCGTCAGCGCCGGGGACGTGCCCCGGTTCGCCCGGCCCGGGCTGGTCGTCTCGGTCCAGCCGCAGCACGCGCCGGCCGACCGCGACGTCGCCGAGCGGCACTGGGGTGGGGTCACCGCCCGCGCCTTCCCGTACGCCGACCTCGCCGCCGCCGGTGCCCGCCTGGAGTTCGGCTCGGACGCGCCGGTCGCCGTGCCGGACCCGTGGGCGGCGATCGCCGACGCGGTGGCCCGCACCGACGTCGACCGCCCGCCGTGGCACCCCGAGCAGGCACTGGACACCCCGACCGCGCTGCGGGCGGCCGCGGCGGGGCGGGACCTGCCCGGTCCGGGGGAGCCCGCGGACCTGGTGCTCGTCGGGGTGGACCCGCTGACCCTCGACCCGGCCGGGATGCGGCAGATGCCGGTGCTGGCGACCCTGCGCGGCGGGGAGTTCACCCACCGGGTGGTGTGAGCTCGGGACGGTCCGTGCCGAACGGGGCTTCGGAAGTGTCGGGGTCGCGGGTTAGCGTCGGTCCCAGTTGCACACGACTTGCAGGAGGGCCCGTGACCATCGCCGGAGAACTCGACGCCGCGCAGTGGCTGCGCCGCTGGGACGCCCAGCAGGAGCGCTACATCCCCGACCGCGAGCAGCTGTTCGCGCTGGCGCTCGATGCCGTCGACGGGCTGGCCGGCGCGCCCGGCCGGGTGCTCGACCTCGCCTGCGGGCCGGGGTCGTTCGCCGCGCGGGCCGCGCACCGGTTCCCGGCGGCCGAGATCGTCGGGGTGGACGTCGACCCGGTCATGCTCGAGCTCGCCCGGCGCACCACCGGCGACCGGGTCCGGTGGGTCGACGCCAACCTGTCCGGCGCGGAGTGGCCCGATCTGGTCGGGGCATCGTTCGACGCCGCGGTCTCGGCCACCGGCCTGCACTGGCTCCCGGAGGAGGCGCTGCCCGATCTGGCCCGGCGGATCGCCGGGGTGCTGCGCCCGGGCGGGGTGCTGGTGAACGTCGATACCCTGCTGGCCGACCCGGCCCAGCCGCGGCTGGCGGCGCTCACCCGGCGGCTGCGCGAGGAGCGCACCGCGCGCGACCTGGAGAGCGGCGAGGACTTCCGGGCCTGGTGGGACGCGCTGCGCGCGGAACCCGAGCTGGCCGACGGGCTCGCCGAGCGGGAGCGGCGCTTCGCCGACCGCGTGCCCGGTGGCTCGTCGCTGCCGGCCTGGGACGCCGCGCTGCGGGCGGCCGGGTTCGCCGAGGTCGGCACCCTCACCCAGACCCTCGACCGGCGGATGCTGGTCGCGATCCGCTGAGCCGGGCGCTCAGCCGAGCCGGGCGCGGGCGAAGTTCGCCCAGGCGAAGGTGTTCGGCCGGGCCGCCTCGATCCCGCTGACCCCGTCCGCGACGCCGACGTTCCAGTCGCGCACGCCCCACACGAGTCCGCCGGATCCGGCGCGCAGCAGCTCCAGGATCCGGCGGAAGGCGTCGGTGCGGACCGTCTCGTCGGCGGTGCCGGTCGCGGCGTAGTAGAGCCGGTCGATCTCCGGGTTGCGGTAGCCGGTGAAGTCGTAGGTCGGGGTGGAGGTGAGCATCCGGCGGCCGATGTAGTCCGGGATCGGCAGCGACCCGGTGCTGTTCTGGGAGAACACGCCCTGGCTCCGGATCGCCTTGAAGTAGTTCTCCGAGGGCAGCGCCCGCGGGGTCACCCGCAGCCCGATCTCGCCGAGCTGGCGGGCCGCGACGGCGGTGGCCGCGTCGAAGTTCGGGTCGGCCCCGCTGGTCTGCAGCTCGACGGCCAGCCCCCGGGCACCGGCCTCGGTGACCAGCGCGCGGGCCCGCTCGACGTCCCGGGTGACCTGCGGCAGCTCCGGGTAGTAGCGCAGCCCCTGGCCGAACATGTCGTTGCCGGGGCGTCCGCGGCCGAGCAACGCGATCCGCACCAGCTCGTCCCGGTCGATCCCGAGCCGGACGGCCTCGCGCAGCCGTGCGTCGTCGAACGGTGGGCGGTCCACCCGCAGGACCAGGAACTGGTGCGCCGCCGCGGGTGCGGCCAGCGCCGCGACCCGGGCGTCGCCGTCGAGCCGGGCGGCGCCGGCCGGGGTGAGGTCGTGCGCGTAGGCGACCTGGCCGGACAGCAGCGCGCCGATCCGGGCCTGCTCGTCGTCGACCGGGAGGAACTCCAGCTCGCGGACGGCCGGGGCGCCGTCCCAGTGGCCGTCGAACGCGGTGTAGAGCGCCGGGCCGCCGGGGGTGAAGGAGGTGAGGCGGAACGGCCCGGTGCCGACCGGGGCGTCGAAGGCGGTGGTGCCCTGCGGCACGATCTCGGTGCCCGGCGCGCCCCAGGCCAGCGGGAACAGCAGGTTGGGCCGGCGCAGGACGAGCTCCAGCTCGCGCGGCCCCCGTTCCCGGGACGCGGTGAGGTCGAGGTCGCGGAACAGTGCGGCCGCGATCGCGCTGGTGGCCTCGTCGGTGATCCGGCGCAGCGAGTACAGGACGTCGGCGGCGGTCAGCTCGCGGCCGTCGTGGAACCGGGCCGCGCGCAGCACCACCCGCCAGCGGAGCCCGGCGGGATCGCTCTCCCAGGACTCGGCGAGCCGGGGCTGCGGGGTCATGTCCTGCGCCCAGCCGGTGAGCGTGTCGAAGCACGCCTTGGCCCGGGCCTGGTCGACGTAGAGCGGCAGGACGTGCGGGTCCAGCGACTCCCGGGACCCGCCGCCGGCGAACGCCACCCGCAGCCGGTCGGACCCGCCCGGTGCGGCGGCGCACCCGGTGAGGACGAGCCCGGCCGCCCCCAGCCCGGCAGCCAGGAACCGGCGCCGGTTCAGTGCGGGCGTCGGTACGGGCGTCATCCGGCCGCCCGCCCGGTGTCCGACGCCCGCAGCCCGGGCGCGAACACGTGCTCGGCCAGCGCGTCCGGTCGGTCGGCGGCACCCGGGCCACCGGCGCGCACCCAGTCGGCGACCGCGTCGACGGCCGCCCGGTCGAGCACCCGGCGCAACCACACCGGACGGGCCCCGGCCCGCCGGGCGGCAGGTGCCGGGCCGACCACGACGACGTCGGAGTCGGCGCACGGCCCGAGGCACTCGCTGGTCCGGAGCCGGGCGTGGCCGTCGGTCCCGGCCCGCAGCCGGTCCAGGAGCCCGGCGTGGTCGACGCCCGGGTGCTTGCGGCCGGAGCCGCAGCAGCACCCCCGGCACACGGTGAGGGAGGGCGTCGCCGGCATGGCCCGCACACTACGTCACACCTGATGAGGTGTTCAGTAGTCGCGAACGGTGGTGGTCGCCACGCCGCGGGGGCAGGCGTAGCGCGCGGCCGCTCCGGGAACCCGGGACCGTCACCGACGAGAGGGAGGACCCGTGAGCCACCACGTCCTGGAGGCCGCCGGCGTCACGACGCCCGCGACCGTCATCGAGAAGCTGCACGACGCCGAGCGGGCGAGCACCGCCTGCGCGTCGGCCATGGTCGCGACCGGTTCGATGGAGCGGGAGGTCCTGCTCGCGCTGGACGCGGCCGACCTGTGCGCCGCGGCGGCCCGGGTGCTGGGCCGCCGGCCGGTGGACGACACGGTCGCCGGGGCCGCCGCGTCGGCGGCGGCGCTCGCCTGCGAGGCCAGCTCGGCCGCCTGCGCGGCGCACGCCGAGCACCACGAGCACTGCCGGCTGCACGCCGAGGTCACCCGGGAGACGGCGGCACTGCTGCGCGAGCACGCCGGGGCGTGAGGGCGGCGGCCCGCCCGTCGGTGAGGGTCAGCACCCCGTCGGTGCGGGCGAGGACCGCCGGATCGTGGCTGATCAGCACGACCGCGGTGCCCCGGGCGTCGCGCTCGCGGTCCAGCTCGGCCAGCAGCAGGTCGCGGTGCCGGGCGTCGAGGGCCGAGGTCGGCTCGTCGGCCACCAGCACCCGGGGCCCGGCGAGCAACGCCCTGGCGACCGAGGCCCGCTGCAGCTGACCGCCGGACAGCCCGCCCGGCCTGCGCCGGACGACGTCCGCACCGAGACCGAGCCGGTCCAGCAGCGCGGTCGCGACCGCCACGGCGTCGGCGACCGGGAGACCGCGCAGCCGGACGGCGGGGCGGGCCACCTGGTCGAGCACCGGCCGGTGGTCGAGGAACGCCGAGCGTGCGTCCTGGTGGACGTACTGCACCGCCCGCCGGTCGGGGCCCGGTGGCGTGCCGTGCACCAGCACCGACCCGCTCGACGGGGTCAGCCCGGCGAGCGCCCGGCCGAGCGTCGTCTTCCCGGCCCCGGACGGCCCCGCGACGCCGGCGCAGCCACCCCGGGCGACCGCGAGATCGACGCCCGAGAGCAGCAGTGCGCCGTCCGGCGCCCGGACCGACAGCCCGGTCACCTCCAGCGCCGGGTCCCCGCCGGCCGCCGGGCCGGGGGCCACCGGGGCCCGGCCGGGACCGAGCAGGGCGGCCGGGGTGCCGTGCCGGCCGGGCCGCCCGGCGTCGAGCTCCAGGACCTCGTCGGCCAGCCGGCGCGCGACGTCCAGGTCGTGGGTGAGCAGCACCAGTGCCGTCCCGGCGGCGGTCAGCGCGGCCAGCCGGTCGACGACGATCCCGGTGGTCACCGGGTCCAGGCCGGTCGTCGGCTCGTCCAGCACGACGACGGCGGGGTCGGTGACCAGGGTCTGGGCCAGCGCCATCCGCTGCTGCTGGCCGCCGGAGAGCTGGTGCGGGAACCGGCGGCCGAGCTGCGGCCCACCGGCCAGCCCGGCCCGCTCCAGCGCGCGCCCGGCCGCGGCGGCCCTGGCGGGCGCCGAGCGGCGGCCGGACCCGTGCCCGATCGCGGCCAGCTCGTCGAGGACCGGCCCGCAGCGCCGTACCGGGTCGAGGACGACGCCCGGGTGCTGCGGCAGGTACCCCACCCGTCCGGCCCCGGCCCGGTGCGGCGCCGCCGGGCCGGGCCCGAGCAGCTCGGTGTCACCGGCCCGGACCGAGCCCGCGAGTCCGATCCCGGGACCGGCCTCGCCGAGCAGGGCGAGCCCGAGCGTCGACTTCCCGGCCCCGGACGGCCCGACGACGGCGAGCACCCGCCCGGCGTCGAGGGTGAACCCGACGCCGTCCAGCAGGACCGTCCCGCCGGCGGTCGTCGCCCGGAGGTCCCGCACGGTCAGCGCCGGGGTCACGACGCCGCCCCGGTCCGGTCGGCCACCCGGTCCACCAGCAGGTTCGCCCCGGCGGCGAGCGCGATGAGCAGGCCGGCCGGTACCAGCAGCGCGGCCGGGGCCAGGAACAGCGACGCCGTGTTCTGCTCGATCACCACCGCCCAGTCCACTGTGTCCGGCGGCAGGCCGACGCCGAGGAAGTTGGCGCTCGCCAGCAGCGTCAGCACCAGCACGGCGCGGGTACCGGCGTCGACGAGCACCGCGCCGGAGACGAACCGGCCGGTCTCCAGCAGGTGGATCCGCCACCACGGCTCCCCGGAGAGCTGCATGGTCTCCAGCGCCACCCGCCGCGCCGGGGCGGCGGCGGCCCCGCGCACCAGCCGGACCACGGCCGGCAGCTGGACCAGCGCCGCCGCCACCAGCAGCCAGCCGATCCCGCGGCGCCCGGTGCCGGCCAGCACCAGGAGCAGCAGCAGCGACGGCAGCACCAGCAGCAGGTCGAGCACCCGCACCGACAGCGTCGCGAGCCACCGGCGCCGGGTCGCCGCGAGCGCGAGCCCGATCGGGACCCCGGCCAGGTAGGACAGCGCGAGCGCCCCGGCGGTGAGCCCGACGACGGTGCTCCCGCCGGTCAGCGCGAGGGCGAGCACGTCCCGGCCGAGCGCGTCGGTGCCGAGCGGGTGCCCGGGGCCCGGGGCCAGCAGCGGCACCGGCGCGGCGTCGGGCACGAGCAGGCCCGCGGCCAGCGGCCCGAACAGCGCCAGCAGCAGCGGGACCCCGGCCAGCAGCGCGGCGAGCACCCGGGTCACGGCTGCTCCTCCCGGACCGGGGCCAGTCGCGCGGTGACGAGATCGGCGGCCAGGTTGACCCCGATCGTCGTCGCCGCGGCGAGCAGCGCGTAGCCCTGGACCATCGGCAGGTCCCGCTGGCCGACGGCCTCGACGAACCCGGCCCCGACCCCGGGCAGCGCGAACAACGCCTCCACGACGACCACGCCGCCGAGCATCCCGTCCACCACCCTGGCGAGCTGCTGCACCGCGGGCGCCACCGCACCGGGCAGCACGTGCCGGGTCAGCACGACCCGTTCGGGCAGCCCGAGCCGGCGCAGGTGCACCACCGGCGGGGAGCGGTCGGCCTGCACGACGCCGAGCCGGACCTGCCGGGACAGCCGCCCGAGCTGCGCGGCGGCCAGCACCACCACCGGCAGGACCAGCACCGACGGCGTCAGCAGGGAGCCGCCGCCCGCCGTCGCCGGGAACCAGCCCAGCTGCAGCGAGAACACGCCCACCAGCAGCAGCCCGAGCGCGAACTCCGGCGCGGCCTGCACCCCGGCGACGACGCCGGTGGACACCCGGTCCACCGGCCGCCCGGGCCGGCGCCCGGCGGCCACCCCGAGCACGACGGCGAGCGGGACCGTCACCAGCAGCGCCGTGCCGCCGAGCAGCAGGGTCGTCCCGAGCCGGTCCAGCAGCTCGTCGAGCACGGGACGACCGGTGACCAGCGAGTCGCCGAGGTCGCCGCGGAGCAGGCCGCCGGCCCACTCGGCGAGCCGTACCCCGGCCGGCCGGTCCAGGCCCAGGTCCGTGCGCAGCCGGGCCACCTGGTCGTCGGTCGCGTCCGGGCCGAGGACGATGTCCGCGGCGTCGCCCGGCAGCAGCGTGGTGAGGGCGAACACCAGCCCGGCGGCGGCCGCGAGCTGGACCACGGCGGCCCCGGCCCGCCGTCCCACGGCGGCGGCTGTCCCGGCCGGTGCGGTCGCGCTCATCCGGCCGCCGCCCGGTCGAACCGGGCCCAGCGCAGGCTGTTCGGCGTCGCGTTCGCGATCCCGCTCACGCCCGTGGCGACGCCGACGTGCCAGTCGCTCGCCGCCCAGACCAGCGCGCCGGAGCCGGCCCGCAGGATCTCCTGGATCCGCACCAGCTCGGCGGCCCGGCCGTCCTCGTCCGGGTTCGCGACGGCCGCGGCGTAGCGCCGGTCGACCTCGGCGCTGGCGAACCCGGTGTAGCGGTTCTCGGTCGCGCCGGTGAGCCGCCGCCGTCCGATGTAGTCCGGGATCGGGAGCGTCCCGGTCCGGGTGAACGACGACGTGCCGACGGTGCGGGCCGAGGTGAAGTAGGTCTGCGGGTCCAGCACCCGCGGGGTGACCCGCAGCCCGATCTCCGCGAGCTGCTCGGCGACCAGGGTGGCCGCCGGCCCGAAGTTCGGGTCGACGGTCGAGGTCTGCAGTTCGACGACGGTGCCGTCGGCACCGGCCGCGCGGACCAGCTCCCGGGCCCGCCCGGCGTCGCGGGCCACCGGGACGGCCCCGGGCGGGAAGTACCGCTGCCCGGGGCGGCCGAACAGGTCGGTGCCCGGGCTGCCGGTCCCCAGCAGCACGATCCGGACCAGCGCGTCGCGGTCGATGCCGAGGCGGACGGCCTCGCGCAGCCGCGGGTCGGCGAACGGCGGCCGGTCGACGCGCAGATTGAGGAACTGCGTGGTGGCGCCGGGCGCGGACAGCAGCACCGCCCGCCCGGGGTCCTGCGCGAGGGTGCGGGCGCTCGCCGGGCGCAGGTCGTGGGCGTAGGCGACCTGGCCCGACAGCAGCGCACCGAGCCGGGCCTGCTCGTCGTCGATCGGGGTGAACTCCAGCTCCGGCGACGGCGGTGCCCCGTCCCAGTACGCGTCGTTGCGGGCGTAGACGCACGCGCCGCCGGGGGTGAACGAGACGAACCGGAACGGCCCGGTGCCGACCGGGTTCGTGAAGCCGGTCGTCCCGGCGGGGACGATCTCGGTACCCGGCGCGCCGAACGCGAGCGGCAGCAGGTGGTTCGGCGCCCGCAGCACGATCTCGACGTCGCGCCCGCTCGCCCGGCTCGCGGCGAGGTCCACCGGGCTGAACAGCGCCGCCGCGGTGGCGGTCGTCGCCGGGTCGGTGATCCGGCGCAGCGTGAACAGGACGTCCTCGCCGGTGAGCGGGCGGCCGTCGTGCCAGGTCGCGGCCCGGAGCCGGAACCGCCACCGGGTCCCGCCGGCGTCCGGCTCGAAGGACTCCGCGAGCCGGGGTTCGGCGGTCATCTCCGGGGTCCAGCCGGTCAGGGTGTCGAAGCACGCCTTCGCCCGCGCCTGGTCCACGAACTGCGGGACGACGTGCGGGTCCAGCGTCTCGCGGCTCCCGCCGCCGGGGAAGGCCACCCGCAGCCGCCCACCGGTACCGGTGGCCCCGCCGCAGGCGGCGAGCGCGGGGACGGCGGCGAGCGCGGCCGCCGCGCCGAGCAGGCGACGGCGGGTCAGCAGGAGATTCGGACGGTGGGTCCTCGGCACGGTCCGGACTCCTCCACGACGGCTGCGGTGCGGGTGCCGAACCGGCCGGTGCGACCGCGCGCAGCACGCGACGGACCGCCGCGGTCGTCGGATCACCTGAACGGGATCACGGACGTCGGCGGGATTCAAGTGCGAACGTGCGGCTCCTGCCCATCGGTCGCAGCAGTGCTCACCCGAGGCGGACCCGGTGGAACCGCGCCCAGGTCCCGGTGTCCGGCCGGGCCGGTTCGACGCCGTCGAGGTCGGCGGAGATCCCGACGTGCTCGTCGCCGTCGGACCAGACGGTCGCCGCGTCCCGGACGAGCACCTGGGCCCGGCGCAGTGCGGTGTCGCGGTCCCGCTCGTCCGGGGAACCGGCCGCGGCGGCGAGCAGCTCGGCGACGTCGGCCCGCCCGGTGCCGGACGGGTCGTCGGCACCCGCCGCTGCCGGGGTGCCGTTCGCGATGTCGCGCAGGAACAGCGGGACCGGCTGTGCGGGGACCCGCCGGAACCGGATCCCCGGCCCCGGTGGTGCCGCGGGAGCCGGTGTCACGGGCGGTGGTGCCGCGACCGGTTCGCCCGGTGCGGCGCCCGGCCCGGAGGCCGGGTCCGCCGCGGGCGGCTCCGGTTCGCGGGGCTCGGCGACCAGGCCGATCGCCTCCAGCTGCTCGACGACGACCTCGGCCGCCGGCCGGGACAGCGGATCGAGCAGGTCGAACAGCAGGGGCACGGTCGTGCCGGCCGCCCCGGCCGCGGTGACGAGCTCGCGGGCCCGGCCGACGTCGCGCTGCACCGGCGGAACCCCGCCGGGATGGTGGGCCAGGCCGGGCCCGAACAGGTCGTCGCCGGGCGTGCCGAGATCGAGCAGGACCGTGCGGACCAGCTCGGTCCGGTCGAGGCCCAGGCGCACCGCCTCCCGCACCCGCGGGTCGTCCAGGACGGAACCGGACTCCCCGGCCGGGCCCGCGGCGTCCGGGCCGCCGAGGTCCGCCGCGCCGACCCGGCGCGGCCGTCCGCTGCCGACCTCCAGGAACCGGGTGGCCGAGCCGGGCGTCGACACGATCTCGGTCCCGGTGCGCCCGAGGATCCGCCGCACGCTGTGCGGGAACAGGTCGTGGGCGTAGCAGACGTGGCCGTCGAGCAGGGACTGGTAGCGGTTCTCCTCGTCGTCGTCGACCAGGAACACCAGCTCGGGCGAGCGCGCGGCGCCGAGCCAGTGCGCGTCGTGGCGGAGCAGCACGCCCGGGTCCGTCCCGGTCCGGAACGCGCCGGTCCCGACCGGGGCTCCGCCGCGGCCGTCGCGGACGATCCCGGTGCCCGGCGCGCCCAGGACCAGCGGGAACAGGTAGTCCGGTGTGTACAGGACCAGCTCGGCCTCGGTCGGGGACAGCGCCCTGCTCGCGGCCGGGTCCAGGTTGGACAGCAGCGGGGCCGCGGTCGCCCCGGTGCCGGGATCGGCGACCCGGCGCAGCGACGCGAGCACGTCCGGCGCGGTGATCGGGCGACCGTCGTGCGCGATCACCTCGCGCAGCCGGACCCGCCACCGGGCCCCGGTCCGGTCCGGCGTCACGGACGCGGCCAGGTGCGGCTGCGGCGTCATGTCCTGGCCCCACACCAGCAGGGTGTCCGCCACGGCGGCCGCCCTGGCCCGGTCGACCGGGCGCCAGACCTGGTGCGGGTCGGGCACCGGGGTCAGGTCCAGCCCGGCGAAGGCGACGGTCAGCCGGGGCGCCGCGGTGTCGGCGGGCGCCCCGCAGGCGGCGAGCGCCGGGATGCCGGCCAGCGCCGCGGCCGCGCCGGTGGCGCGCAGGAACGAGCGTCGGGACAGCGGCACGGGTACCAGGGTGCCGAACCCGCCCCGCCGGGCGGTGCGGTGGGTACCCGGGTCAGCCGATCTCCGGCTCGGTGAACCCGTCCGGCCCGGGCCGGTACGGCTGCACCGCCCGCACCGCGGACGCCGGGACCGCGCCGTAGGCGTGCGGGAACCGCATCGACTCCGGGTCGCCGGGCACCCCCGGCTCCCAGCGGACCTCGACACCGGCACCGGCGATCGCCGCCGGGTCGAGGACGAGCAGCTGCAGGTCGGTCCGGCCGGCGAACAGGCGCTGGGCGGGCAGCGCGACCTGCTCCGGTGTGGACAGGTGGACGAAGCCGATCTCCGCCAGCGAGGCGGGCGCGATCTCGCCGGCGAGCTCGTAGGCGGTGCGCTCGGCCGGGGTGCACAGGTGCAGCAGGACCGTCATGACGACCAGGATGCACGCCCGTCCGAACGGACGGGCGGCGGTGCGATTCCTTGCATTCCGGCACCGAGTGCCAATAACGTCGGACGCGCTGCCACCGTCGGCCGGCGGGGCGGCCACTTCTGGTGGAGGTAGCCCCATGAGCGAGCACCCGAACGAGGACGCGCTGGTCGAGGAGACCCTGGTCGAGGAGGTCTCGATCGACGGAATGTGCGGTGTCTACTGACGCCGTCGACACCGCGGTGCCGGCCGCGGGATCGCCGTTCGATCCCGCGGCCCCGTACCGCCTCAGCGAGAACGTCTCGCTGCGGCCGGAGCCGTTCGGCGCCCTGGTGTACGACTTCGTCACCCGCAAGCTGTCGTTCCTGAAGACCCCCGAGCTCGTCGAGGTCGTCCGCGGTCTGGAGAACCACCCGGACGCCCGTTCCGCCGTCGAGGCCGCCGGGGTCCCCGCGGCGCAGCACGAGGCCTACCTCAAGGCACTGGCCGGACTGCTGCGTTCGAAGACGATCGTCGAGGTGCGCTCATGAAGCTGGTCGACCACTTCCAGTACGGCCTCAACTCACCGATCTGCCTGACCTGGGAGCTCACCTACGCGTGCAACCTCGCGTGCGTGCACTGCCTGTCCAGCTCGGGCCGGCGCGACCCGCGCGAGCTGAGCACCGCCGAGGCCAAGGCGGTGATCGACGAGCTGCAGCGGATGCAGGTCTTCTACATCAACATCGGCGGTGGCGAGCCGACCGTGCGCCCGGACTTCTGGGAGCTGCTGGACTACGCCATCGCGCACGACGTCGGCGTGAAGTTCTCCACCAACGGCGTCAAGCTGGACAAGGCCCGCGCCGCGCAGCTCGCGGCGACCGACTACGTCGACATCCAGATCTCGATGGACGGCGCGACCGCCGAGGTCAACGACCACGTCCGCGGGCCGGGGTCGTTCGACACCGCGATCACCGCGTTGGAGAACCTGGCCGAGGCCGGGTTCGCGGCGCCGAAGATCTCGGTCGTCATGACCAGGGAGAACGTCGGCCAGCTCGACGAGTTCAAGGCGATCGCCGACAAGTACGGGGCCCAGCTGCGGATCACCCGGCTGCGCCCGTCCGGCCGCGGCGCCGACGTCTGGGACGAGCTGCACCCGACCCAGGCCCAGCAGCGCGAGCTCTACGACTGGCTGGTCGCGCACGGCGACCAGGTGCTGACCGGCGACTCGTTCTTCCACCTGTCGGCCTACGGCGAGGCGCTGCCCGGGCTGAACCTGTGCGGTGCGGGCCGGGTGGTCTGCCTGATCGACCCGGTCGGCGACGTCTACGCCTGCCCGTTCGCGATCCACGAGAACTTCCTGGCCGGCAACGTCCGGTCGCCGGGTGGCTTCGCCGAGGTGTGGGCGAACTCCGAGCTGTTCCGGGACCTGCGCCAGCCCCAGACCGGTGGCGCCTGCATGTCCTGCGCGCACTACGACGCGTGCCAGGGCGGCTGCATGGCGGCCAAGTTCTTCACCGGCCTGCCGCTGGACGGCCCGGACCCGGAGTGCGTGCAGGGCTACGGCGAGCAGATGCTCGCGGCCCGGGACGCCGCGACGGTGGTCCCGCGCTCCGACGTCGACCACTCGCGGTCGGCTCCGCGCAACTCCCGCACCCCGAAGCAGCCGACGATGCTGACGTTGGCCCCACCGCCGGGGCGGCCGGACCGGATGTGCGACGAGAGCCCCCTGGCCGGGTACGCACCGGCCGCGGGGAGCTGACACGGACCTGCTGACGGGGCCCGTCGACCTGCGCGGTCGGCGGGCCCCGTCGCGGGTGCTGTTCGGCCCGCACGAGACGAACCTCGGCAACGCCGCCCGGGAGATCACCCCGGACCACGTCGCCTACTACGCCGCCCGGGCCGCGGGCGGCGCCGGCCTGGTCGTGGTCGAGCCCGCCTCGGTGCACCCGTCGGACCACCCGTACGCCTACGCCCCCGCGGCGTTCCCCGCCGAGATGCACGCCGCCGGGCCGGGATCTCCCGCGGCGCGCGGGTGGGGCGCGGTGGCCGCGGCGTGCCGGCCGTACGGGACGGTCGTGCTCGCCGGGCTCGCGCACGCCGGTGGGCAGGGGACCGCCGCGCACTCCGGGCACCCGCTGTGGGGGCCGTCCCCGGTACCGGACCCGGTGTCCCGGGAGGTGCCGGTCGCGCTGGGCGATGCGGAGATCGCCGAGCTGACCGCGGGCTTCGCCGGGGCCGCCCGGGCGGCTGTGGACAGCGGTGTGGACGGTGTGGAGATCTCCGCCGGGCAGCACTCGTTGCTGCGCCAGTTCTGCTCCGGCCTGACGAACCACCGCCCCGACCGCTACGGCATCGACCGCTCGCTGTTGCTGGTGGAGGTGCTGATTGCGGTCCGGGCGGCGCTGGGCCCCGGGCCGCTGCTCGGGCTGCGGCTCTGCGTCGACGAGCTGGCGCCGTGGGCCGGCATCACCCCGGACGACGGCGTCGCCCTCGCCCGGGCGGTCGCACCGCTGGTGGACCTGCTCGTCCCGGTCGTCGGCAGCGGGTTCTCGGTCGGCGCGACCCGCCCGGACCTGCACACCCCGGAGGGGTTCCTGCGGGAGCGCTGCGGACGGGTGCGGGCGGCGGTGGCGGGTGCGACGACGGTCGTCCTGGCCGGGAGCGTCGCCGACCCGCACCTCGCCGAGGCGGCGCTGACCAGCGGCGTCGCAGATATTGTCGAGATGACGAGAGCGCAGGTCGCGGATCCGCGGCTGGTCGCACTCGCCCGGGCGGGGACTCCCGGGCGGATCCGGCCCTGCCTGCTGACCCACGCGCTGGCCGCGGCCAGGGACCCGCGCAACCCGGTCGTCGGCGACGAGCTCGAGCCGCGGTCCGGGCACGAGCGGACCGACCCGGACCCGTCGGACGGGCAGGTGCCCGCCCGGCCGGCGGCCCTCGTCGTCGGGGGTGGCCCGGCCGGGCTGGAGGCCGCGTGGACGCTCGCCGTGCGCGGGGTGCGGGTCACCCTGCACGAGCGGTCCGACCGGCTCGGCGGGCTGCTGCACGCGGCGGCGGTGCTGCCGGGGCGGGCCCGGCTCGCGCTGCCGGTCACCTGGTGGGAGCGGGAGCTGGACCGGCTCGGCGTCCACGTGCTGCGCGGGTCGGAGGTCGGCGCGGCCGCCGTCGCCGCCGCCCGGGCGCGCGGGGAGGCCGTCGTCCTGGCGACCGGATCGCGTTCCGCGGAACGCGATCCCGGGTTCGGGTCCGACGTCCCGGTGCTCGCCGCGGCCGCGTTCACGACGGCCGTCGCGGCGGCCGTGTACGGGGTGGGCGCCGGGAACGCGACACGTGCGGCGGGTGCCCGGACCGTGGCGCGCGTGCCGGGGCCGGCGGGTACCGGAGGTGGCGGGTGCACGGGCGGCGCCGCGGGTGCTGGGGCGGTGCGTGCCGTGCTCGGTGCGGCCGGGATCCCGGACGGGGCCGCGATGGTCGTCCGCGACCCGCTGGGGGACTGGACCGGGCCCGGCGTGGCGGAGCTGCTGGCGGCCGCGGGACATCCGGTCGTGCTGTCCACACCCGACGCCGTCGCCGGGCACCAGCTGGGCCGCTGCGGGGACCTGGCCCCGGCGAACGACCGGCTCGACCGGGCCGGGGTGCTCCGGGCGGTGTTCACCGAGGTCCACGCGGTGTCCGGCGGGCTCGCGACGCTCCGCGACGTGCACACCGGTGCGGCGACCCGGGTGCCGTGCGCCGGGGTGGTGGACTGCGGGCCGCGCCGGGCGGAGCGTGCGATCCCGGACGGGCCCGGGCGCTGGAGCGCCGGCGACCGGGTGGCGCCGCGGACGCTCGCCGAGGCGGTGCGCGAGGGCCGCCGGGCCGGGCTGCGGATCGCGGGTGCGAGCGATCCCGGCCCGCCCGCCACCCGCGCGGGGACGCGCGGCACCGCGGCCACCGGCCCGGGAGCGGGCGTGGCCGGGTCCGGTGGATCCGGCGCCGGCGCGAGCACCGGGCACGTCGCGGCGGGTCCGCCGGCACCGGTGCGACCGGCCGTCCGGATGCCGTGGCCCGCCGTCGCGGCCGGACCGGATCGTGCCGGGCGCGGGCCGGGTGCCGGGCCGCTCGGTGCGCCGCTGCGCCTCGGCCGGCACGAGCTGCGGAACCGGATCGTGTTCACCGCCCACCTCACCGGCTTCGCCGAGAGCGGCCTCCCGACCGCCCGGCACGCCGCGTACTACGGGGCCCGCGCGGCGGGCGGTGCCGGGCTGGTGATCACCGAGGAGCACGCCGTGCACCCGCACGACCGCCCCTACGAGCGGTTGGTCCGGGGCCACGACCCGGCCATCCTCCCGGGGTACCGGCTGGTGACCGACGCGGTACGGCGGCACGGCGCGGTCGTGCTCGCCCAGCTCAACCACAACGGGGCGCAGGGCTCGGGGCTGTACTCGCGGGAGCCGGTCGTCGGGCCGTCCGCGCTGGCGGACCCGATGTTCCGCGAGGTCCCCGCCGAGCTCGACGCCGCGGGGATCGCGGAGATCGTCGCCGGGTTCGCCGACGTCGCGGCCCGGTGCGTCGCCGGTGGGTTCGACGGCGTCGAGCTGCAGTGCTCGCACGCCTCCCTGCTGCGGCTGTTCCTCTCCCCGGCGACCAACCGGCGGACCGACCGGTGGGGCGGGGACCGGGCCCGGCGGGCCCGGCTGGTGTGCGACGTCGTCGCCGCCGTCCGCGAGGCGATCGGGCCGGACCCGGTGCTGGGCCTGCGGATCGGTGCCGACGACGGCGTCCCCGGCGGGATCACCCCGGCCGACGGCGCCGATCTCGCCCGGCGCCTCGTCACGACCGGCGCCGTCGACCACCTGACGACGTCGGTCGGCGTCGCGACGTCGACGCTGCACCTGATCGAGCCGTCGATGCACACCCCCGCCGGGTACGCCGGTCATCTGTCGGCGGTCCTGCGCCGGGCGGTGCGCGCCGCCGGATCTGACGTCCCGGTGCTCGGGGTCGGCCGGTTCACCACGCCGGACGACGCCGCGGCCGCCCTGCGCCGGGGCGAGTGCGACCTCGTCGGCGTCACCCGCGGGCAGATCGCCGACCCGGAGTTCGCGAACCGGGCGCTCACCGGGCGGGCGGTGCGTCGCTGCGTGGGGTGCAACCAGGAGTGCATCGGCCGGGTCGGGCTGAACCTGCCGCTGCGGTGCGCGGTGAACCCCGGGGCCGGGCGCGAGCGGGCCCCGGGGCCGGTGTCCCCTGCCGCCCCGCGCGCGGCCGCCGCCGTCCCGGCGCGGGTGCTGGTCGTCGGGGGCGGTCCGGCGGGGCTCGCGGCGGCGGCGTCGCTGGCCCGCCGGGGCTGCGCGGTCCTGCTCGCCGAGCGTGCCGAGCGTCCCGGCGGGCGGCTCGCCGTCGCCGCGACCGCGCCCGGCCGCGGCGAGCTGGCACACGTGACCGAGGACCTGCTCCGGGAGGCCCGCGCGGCCGGCGCCCGGCTCGAGTTCGGGACGGCGGTCGACGCCCGGTTCGTCGCGGAGCACGCCCCGGACGCGGTCGTCCTCGCCGTCGGGGCGCGCCCGGTCGTCCCGGACTGGGACCCGCTGCGCTGCGGCGTCGGGGTCGACGACGTCCTCACCGGGAGGGTGCTGCCCGCCGGGCCGGTGCTCGTCGTCGACGAGCTGGGGTTCCACCAGGCGACGTCGGCCGCGGAGCTGCTCGCCGGGCGCGGGCACGAGGTGGAGATCGTCACCCCGGCGCTGGTCGTCGGCCAGGACCTCGGGCTCACCCTGGACCGCGAGGGTTTCCGGCGCCGGGCGCACGCGGCCGGGATCCGGTGCACCACCGGCCACGTGGTGCTCGGCGTGGCCCGGACCGGGACCGGCCTGCTGGTCCGGTTGCTGCACCATCCCACCGGCCGCAGCGTGCGGCGGGAGGTGTCCGCGGTCGTCGCCGCGGCACCGTCGGTGCCGCGTGCGAGACTCCGGACCGAACTCGCCGGCGGTCCCGTCCCGGTGCACCGCATCGGGGACGCGCTGGCCCCGCGCCGGATGGACGCCGCCGTCCGGGAGGGCGCGGCCGTCCCGACCCCACACGCCTTGACCTGAAGTCAGGTCCAGATCCTAGCGTCGGAGCCATGGAGATCGAACAGCCCGTGACCCCGCCCCGTGCCGGGCGCCGCGAGTGGGTCGGCCTCGGGGTACTCGCCCTGCCCCTGCTCGTGCTGGCGCTCGACGTGAGCGTCCTCTACCTCGCCGCGCCCGCGCTCAGCGCCGACCTGCGGCCGAGCGCCACCCAGCAGCTGTGGATCCTCGACATCTACGGCTTCCTGATCGCCGGGTTCCTCATCACGATGGGCACCCTCGGCGACCGGATCGGGCGGCGCCGGCTGCTCCTCGTCGGCGGCGCGGCGTTCGCCGTCGCCTCGGTGCTGGCGGCGTTCGCGCCGACCGCCGAACTGCTGATCGCCGCGCGGGCGCTGCTCGGGGTGGCCGGGGCGACGCTGATGCCGTCCACCCTCGGCCTGATCTCGACGATGTTCCCGGACCCGGCGCAGCGCCGGTTCGCCGTCGCGGTGTGGATGACCACGTTCTCGGTCGGCGCCGCGCTCGGCCCGCTGGTCGGCGGCGCCCTGGTCGACGCGTTCTGGTGGGGCGCGGTGTTCCTGCTCGGCGTCCCGGCGATGGGCCTGCTCCTGGTGCTGGGGCCCCGCCTGCTGCCCGAGGAGCGCGGCACCGGCACCGGCCGGATCGACGCGTGGAGCATCGTGGCGTCGCTCGCGGCGATGCTCCCGCTCGTGTTCGCGGTGAAGGAGCTCGCCGCCTACGGGCCGAGCGTGCCGGTGCTGGTCGCGGCCGTCGTGGGTGCGGCGGCGGGGACGGTGTTCGTCCGCCGTCAGCGCCGGCTCGCCGATCCGCTGCTCGACGTCGCCCTGTTCACCCGGCCGGCCTTCACCGCCGCGGTGTCGGTGCTCCTGGTGTCGCTGCTCGCGGTGAACGGCCTGTTCTTCGTGCTCCCGCAGTACCTGCAGCTGGTGTCCGGGATGTCCGCACTGACCGCGGGCCTGTGGATGCTGCCGCTCGCCGTCGGCACGGTCGCCGGCTCACTGCTCACCCCGGCGCTGGCCCGCCGGTTCGGGGTCCCGGCGGTGGTGGCGGTGTCGGCCGGGGTGGCCGCGGCCGGGTCGCTGCTGGTCGGGCTCTTCGGTGCGGCGTCCGGGCCGGTCGCGCTGGTCGCGCTCGTCGCCGGGACGGTGCTGGGGCTGAGCCCGATCGGCGTCGTCGCGACCGACCTGGTGATCGGGTCCGTCCCGAGCGCCCGGGCCGGTTCGGCCGCGTCGATCTCGGAGACCGCGGGCGAGCTGGGGGTCGCGCTGGGCGTCGCGGTCACCGGGAGCGTGCTCACCGCCGTCTACACCGGGCGGCTGGTGGTGCCGGCCGGGCTGCCCGCCGACACGGCCGCACTGGCCGGCGAGGGCATGGCCGGTGCGCTGAGCGCGGCCGGCGGCCTCCCGGCCGTCACCGGGGAGGCGCTGCTCGGGTCCGCGCGGGCCGCGTTCGGCGCCGGTGTCGGAGCGGTCGGGCTGCTCAGCGCGGCCCTGATGCTGGGCGTCGTCGCGCTCGCGGTGACGGCGCTGCGCCGCACCGGCTGACGACGGCAGGATGGGCCTGTGCTGCTCGCCGACCTGACCTGGCCCGACCTGACCGGGCGCTCGCCCACCGTGCTCGTCCCGATCGGGTCGACCGAGCAGCACGGACCGCACCTGCCGCTGGGCACCGACACCGTCGTGGCCTCCGCGGTCGCCGTGGCGCTGCACGACGCCGACCCGGCGCTGGTCTTCGCCCCGGCACTGCCCTACGGCGCGGCCGGTGAGCACGAGGGCTTCCCCGGCACCGTCTCGATCGGGCAGGAGGCGCTGCACACCGTCCTGGTCGAGTACGGGCGCTCGGCGTGCCGCTGGGCCGGGCGATTGGTCCTGCTCAACGGGCACGGCGGCAACGTCGACGCGCTGTCCTCGGCGGTCGCGCTGCTGCGCCGGGAGGGCCGCGACGCCGGCTGGGCGTCCTGCGTCGCCGCCGCCCCCGGCGTACCGCTGGACGCGCACGCCGGGCGGTACGAGACGTCGCTGCTGGAGCACCTGGCGCCCGGCCGGGTCCGGCGGGACCGGGCCGCCGCCGGCGAGACCCGTCCACTGGACGAGGTCATCGACGCGATGCGCGCGGGCGGGATCGCGGCCGTCAGCCCGAACGGGGTGCTGGGCGACCCGGCCGGGGCGTCCGCCGGGGAGGGCCGGGCGCTGCTCGACGCGATCGTCACCCGGGTGTCCGCCCTCCTCGCGGCCTGGGACCCGGACCCGGCGACCGGGCGGCTGCGCCGGGGTGCGCGGGCCTGACCGGCGCTCAGGAACGCACGAGCAGCGGGACGAGCTGCTCGGCGCCGGTGAACGACCCGTGCTGCCCGGGGAACCGGGACAGCCACGGCTCGGCCTCGGTCCGCAGCACCGCCGCGGTACCGCGCAGCGCCACCACGACGTCGCCGATCCGGTCCCGCACCCGGTCGTGCACCGGCCCGAACCACCCGGCGGCGACCGCCTCGTCGCGGGGCAGGATCCAGGCGTCCTCGCCGAGCACGGACCGCCAGGCGGCCAGCACGTCGGCGGCCGCGCCCGGTTCGGTGTAGACGTGCCGGGCCCGCGGGTCCCCGCCGAGCAGCGCGACCCCGGCCTGCAGCTCCGGGCTCCGGTCGGCGTCCACGGTCCGGTCGACCGTGACCATCCCGTGGTCGCCGGTGACGGCCAGCAGCGTCCCGGACGGCAGCGCCTCGGCGAGCATCGCGACCAGCGTGTCGAGCTGGCGCAGCTGCCAGCGCCACGCGGGGCTGCCGGGCCCGTACAGGTGCCCCATCTTGTCGAGGTCGGCGTGGTAGCCGTAGACCAGCCGGGGCCCGGGTCCCTGCGCGCCGGCGACGATCCCGGCCATCAGGTCGCCGAGCGCGGCCACCCCGGTGTACCCGCCGCCGCGCAGGCCGGACCGGGTCAGGCCGGAGGTCCGGAACTCCATCGGGGCGACCGAGGTCACCGCGACGCCCGCGGCGGCCGCCCGCTCCAGCACCGTCGGCTCGGGCTGCACCCGCTCCGGGACGAGCCGTTCGACCAGGTTCTCGCCACCGGCCGACCAGCCGAGCGCGTCCAGCAGCTCGCCGTCCACCCGGAACCGCAGGCCGAGGGTGCCGTGCGCGCCCGGCGGCAGCCCGGTGCCCAGCGAGGTGAGGCTGATCGGCGTGGTGGAGGGGAACCCGACGGTGAGCGGGCCGGCGTCGGCGAGCCCGGCCAGCACCGGGGCGTCCGCGGCGTGGGCGTGTAGCAGCTCGTGGCCCAGGCCGTCCACGAGCAGCAGCACCGCGGCCCGCGCTCCCGGCAGCGCGAACGCGGGCGGTCGCCGGTCCAGCGGTGCACCGGCCGCATGCAGCAGCGACGGCAGCACGTCGGCGAGCGTGGCGGCCTCGTAACGCGGCAGGACGTCGACGGACATGCGACCAGTCTCCCCGGCGCGCACCGGTTGCGGGGCCGCGCACGCGATCGGGTGCGCGTCCGGTGCCGCGGTGAGCGTCGTGCGGGCCGGGCCGGTCGTGCGAGGGTGGGGCGTGTCCGCTGGTGATCGACGTCTGCCCGACGGGTTCCGGGTGTTGCTCGACCGCCGCGCCCGGTGGGTCGACGACGGCCGGGCCCTGCTCGGCGGGGCACCGCCCCGGCTGGTGCGGCTGTCGGCGCGGGCCCGGGAAGTCCTGCCACCGCCCGGCGCCCCGCTGGTGGTCGAGGGCCCCACGCACCGGGCGCTCGCCCGCACCCTGCTCGACGCGGGCCTCGCCCATCCCGTGCCGGCCCGGGCGGGCACGGCCCCGGTGCGGGCCGGGCCGACGGCGGCCGAGGTGACCGTGGTGATCCCGGTGAAGGACCGCCCGGTGGACCGGTTGCTCGCCGCGCTGGCGCGGGACGGGCTCGCCGCGGTCGTCGTCGACGACGGGTCCGCCGATCCCGCCCCGCTGCGCCGGGCCGCGCGGGCGGCCGGGGCGACGCTGCTCCGGCACGCCACGCCCCGGGGGCCCGCCGCGGCGCGCAACGCCGGGCTGGCCGCGGCGATGACCCCGTTCGTCGCGTTCCTCGACTCCGACGTCGTCCCCGAGCCGGGCTGGCTGCCGCCGCTGCTCGCGCACCTCGCCGACCCGGCCGTCGGGCTGGTCGCCCCGCGGATCGTCGCGCTCGACCCGGGCGGCGACGGCGGGCCGCACGGGTGGCACGGGCTGCGCGGCCTCGTCGGCCGGTACGAGGCCGTGCGGTCCTCGCTGGACCTCGGGCCGGACCCGGCGCCGGTCGTCCCGCGGTCCCGGGTGGCCTACGTGCCGAGCGCCGCGCTGCTGGTGCGGGCGGCCGACGTGGGGCCGGTCGCCTTCGACCCCGGCATGCACGTCGCCGAGGACGTCGATCTCGTCCTGCGGCTGCACGCCGCGGGCCGGTCGATGCGCTTCGAGCCGGCGTCGCGGGTCGCGCACGACCACCGGACGTCGCCGGTGCAGTGGTGGCGGCGCAAGGCGTTCTACGGCACCGGCGCGGCCCCGCTGGCCCAGCGGCACCCGGGCGCCGTCCCGCCGCTGGTGGTATCGCCGTGGACGGCCGCGGTGTGCCTGCTCCTGCTGCTGCAACGCCGGGGGGCGACGGCGCTCGCCGCGGTCGTGACCGCGGTGGCGGCCGAGCGCCTGTCCCGCCGGCTGACCGGCCTCCGGCACCCGCGGCGCACCGCCGCCCGGCTCGCCGTCCTGGGGCTGTGGGGTGCGCTCGCCCAGACGGCGTCCGCGCTGACCCGGCACTTCTGGCCGCTCGCGGCGCTCGCGCTGCCGTTCTCGCGGCGGGCCCGCCGGGCGGTCGTCGTGGCGGGGATCGCGGAGGGGATCGGCGACTGGTGGCGCCACCGCGACCGGGACCCGCGGGTGCGGGTCGGGCCGGTCGGGTACCTGCTGGCGCACCGGCTCGACGACCTCGGTTACGGGGCCGGGCTGTGGTGGGGCGCGTGGCGGCGGCGGACCACGGCGCCGCTGCGACCGGCCGGCCCGGGAACCGCCCGGGAACGTAGGTGAGGCTCGCCTGACCGCTCGGCGCAGGTCCAGTCCGTCCGGGCTGGTCTGAACGAGTGATTCGTGTTGCGTCGCGGATCCGAATCTGCGGTCGCTTCCGGCCATCGCCGCCGCGGTTGCGGGCGGCCGGTCCCGGGAGCCCCGGTCGGGTCGTCGCACGGGCCGTACGCAGGCCGGATCGCCCCCGCCGCTCGTCTTGCCTCCCTACATGATCGGGAGTGTGATGTGGGCGCCGCCACACCGACGAACCCCCGGTACGAGGAGTGAAGAGTCCATGACAGAGGTCCGGGTCACCGTCGACGGCGTGAACTACGCCGACGACGTCGAACCCCGCATGTTGCTGGCGCAGTACCTGAGGGAGACCCTCGGCAAGACCGGGACGCTGATCGGCTGCGACACCAGCAACTGCGGCGCCTGCACCGTTCATCTCGACGGCCAGAGCGTGAAGTCCTGCTCGGTGCTCGCCGTCCAGGCCGACGGCTCCGAGGTCACCACCATCGAGGGGCTCGCCAGGGACGGGAACCTGCACCCCGTGCAGGAGGCGTTCCGCGAGTGCCACGGCCTGCAGTGCGGGTACTGCACGCCGGGAATGATCATGGCTGCGGTGGACCTGCTCGGGGACAACCCCGACCCGTCCGAGCAGGAGGTCCGCGAGGGCATCGAGGGCAACCTCTGCCGCTGCACCGGCTACCAGAACATCCTGCGGGCGGTCCAGAGCGCGGCGCAGCACATGAAGCCGGGTGCCGCGCAGCCGTCCGGGCAGGCCGCCGAGGCCGCCCCGGTAGCGGGAGGGAACTGAGTTGACGACGACCGCCGAACCCACCACGACCGGCGAGATCGGCAGGGCCAGGGTCCGCAAGGAGGACCAGCGCCTGATCACCGGCCGGTCCCGCTACACCGACTCGATCACGCCGTCGGGCACCGTGCACATCGCCGTCGTCCGGTCGACGATCGCGCGGGCCACCATCACCTCGATCGACAAGGCCGAGGCCGAGCGCGCTCCCGGGGTCTTCGGCGTGTTCACTGCCGCGGACCTGGGCGCCGAGGAGATCGGCATGCCCTGCGCGTGGCCGATCACCCCGGACCAGAAGGCCCCGCAGCGCCCGGTGCTCGCCGTCGGGCGGGTCAACTTCTCCGGTGAGGGCGTCGCCGTGGTCGTCGCGCGGTCCGCCGCCGCGGCCCGGGACGCCGCCGAGCTCGTCGAGATCGACTACGAGCCGCTCGAACCGGTGCTGGACATGGAGGCCGCCGCGGGCGACGGCGCCGACCTGGTCCACCCCGACCTCGGCACGAACGTGTCCGCGACCTGGGTGTTCGACTCCGGCGAGGCCGGCACCGGCGGGAACGTCTCCGACGCGATCACGAAGGCCGAGTCCGACGACGACCAGATCGTCGTCCGGCGCCGGTTCCGCCAGCAGCGCCTGATCCCGGCGTTCATGGAGCCCCGCTCCTGCGTCGTGGACCCCACCGGTGAGCAGCTGACCATCTGGGCCGCGACCCAGGTGCCGCACATCCTGCGCACCATGACCACGGTGACCCTCGGGGTCCCGGAGTCCAAGCTGCGGGTGATCGCCCCGGACGTCGGCGGCGGGTTCGGCGGCAAGATCGGCGTGCTGCCGGAGGAGATGCTCTGCGTGCTGCTCGCGCAGAAGCTGAACAAGCCGGTCAAGTGGACCGAGACCCGCAGCGAGTGCATGCTCACCGCGCACCACGCCCGGGACCAGATCCAGGACCTGACGATCTCGGCCCGCAAGGACGGGACGATCACCGGCCTGGACGTCCACCTCTTCGCCGACATGGGCGCCTACCTCGGCCTGGTCGGCCCGGGGGTGCCGATCCTCGGCGCGTTCATGTTCAACGCGATCTACAAGATCCCGGCGCTCAAGTTCACCTGCTCCAACGTCTTCACCAACAAGACGCTGACCGACGCCTACCGCGGCGCCGGGCGTCCGGAGGCGACGTTCGGCATCGAGCGGATGATGGACGAGTTGGCCGTGGAGCTCGGCCGGGACCCGATGGAGCTGCGCGAGCAGAACTGGATCCGCCACGAGGAGTTCCCGTTCGACACCGTCGTGGGCCTGACCTACGACACCGGCAACTACGAGCAGGCCACGCAGCGCGCGATGGAGCTGTTCGACTACGCCGGCCTGCGCCGTGAGCAGGAGGAGCGGCGCAGGAACGGCGACCCGGTGCAGCTGGGCATCGGCATCTCGACGTTCACCGAGATGTGCGGCCTCGCCCCGTCCCGGGTACTGGGCTCGCTCGACTACGGCGCCGGCGGCTGGGAGGCCGCGAGCATCCGGATGCTCGCCACCGGCAAGGTCGAGGTCACCACCGGTGCCTCGGCGCACGGCCAGGGCCACGAGACGGCGTTCTCCCAGATCGTCGCGGACAAGCTGGGCGTCGCGTTCGACGACGTCGAGATCCTGCACGGCGACACCCAGGTGGCGCCGAAGGGCCTCGACACCTACGGCTCGCGCTCGCTGGTCGTCGGCGGGATCGCGATCGTCAACGCGGCGGACAAGGTGATCGAGAAGGCGCGCAAGATCGCCGCGCACCTGCTGGAGGCCTCCGAGGACGACCTCGAGTTCGCGAACGGGCAGTTCACCGTCAGGGGCACCGACCAGGGCAAGGCCATCCAGGAGATCGCCTTCGCCGCGTTCATGGCGCACGACTACCCCGAGGGCATGGAACCCTCGCTGGACTCCGACGCCGTGTTCGACCCGGAGAACTTCTCCTTCCCGCACGGCACCCACCTGTGCGCCATGGAGGTCGACACCGACACCGGCCGGGTCACCCTGCGTCAGTACGTCTGCGTCGACGACATCGGCAACGTCATCAACCCGCTGATCGTCGAGGGCCAGGTGCACGGCGGCCTCGCCCAGGGCATCGCGCAGGCCCTGTTCGAGGAGGCGAACTACGACGACCAGGGCACCCTGGTCAACGCCACCTTCGTCGACTACACCCTGCCCTCGGCCGCGGACCTGCCGAGCTTCACCACCGAGACGGTGTCGACCCCGTCGACGACCAACCCGCTCGGGGTGAAGGGCGTCGGGGAGGCGGGCACGATCGCGTCCACCCCGGCGATCGTCAACGGCGTGCTCGACGCGATCCGGCACCTCGGCGTCACCGAGATCGAGATGCCGACGACGTCGCAGCGGGTCTGGCGGGCCCTGCAGGTCGCCAAGGGCCACGCCGCCCAGGAGACCCCGAGCCACACCCACTCACCGGGTGCCGGGCTCGGGTCGATCGACCCGAACAACCCCAAGGGAGAGGTCCAGTGATCCCGGCGAAGTTCGACTACGTCCGGCCCGGCTCCGTGGAGGAGGCCGTGACCGCGCTGCAGGAGGCCGGCGAGGACGCCAAGATCCTCGCCGGCGGGCAGAGCCTGCTGCCGGTGCTGCGGCTGCGGATGGCGGCCCCGTCGGTCGTCATCGACCTCGGCGGCATCCCGGAGCTGCGCCGGATCGGCGAGGACGACACCTACGTCATGGTCGGCGCGATGGCCACGCACCACGAGGTCATGCGCAACGACCTGGTGAAGCGGCACGTCGAGCTGATCGCCCAGGCCACCGAGACGGTCGCGGACCCGCAGGTCCGCCACCGCGGCACGCTCGGCGGTGCGCTCGCGCACGCCGACCCGGCCGGGGACCTGGGCGCGGCCGCGCTGGCCCTGGACGCCGAGTTCGTCCTCCTCGGTCCCGGCGGCACCCGGCTGGTCACCGCGGCCGACTTCTTCCAGGACTACTTCACGACCGCGATCGGCGAGGACGAGATCCTCACCATGGTCCGGTTCCCGAAGTACACCGGATGGAAGACGCACTACGAGAAGTTCAACCGGGTCGCCCAGGCGTGGTCGATGGTCGCCGTGGCCGTCGCGCTGAAGGTGGACGGCGGCACCATCACCGAGGCCCGGGTGGGCCTGACCAACATGGGCAACACGCCCATCCGGGCGACCGGTGTGGAGCAGGCGCTGGTGGGGCAGGCGGCCGGTGCGGACGTGGCGCGGGCCGCGGCCGAGCACGCCACGGAAGGGACCTCCGCTCCGAGTGACGCGGATGCCGCCGCCGACTACCGTGAACACCTGGCGAAGGTGCTGACCGGTCGCGCGGTGCTGACCGCAGCGGGCTGACGTACCCACGAGGCACGGGCAGGGCGCCGGCCCGCCGGAGGGCACCGAGAGGGCCCGCCGGGGCCGGCGCCCTGTGGCACGAGGAGGCTGGAGAGAGAATGCAGCTCGAGAACACGTTCACGATCGCGGCGCCGATCGAGGACGCCTGGAAGGCCCTCAACGACCCGGAGCTCATCGCGCCGTGCTTCCCGGGGGCCACGCTCACCGAGTACGAGGGCGACTCGTTCCAGGGCACGGTCAAGGTCAAGCTCGGCCCGATCTCGTTGACCTACAAGGGCAAGGGGACCTACGTCGAGCGGGACGACACCAACCGGAAGGTCGTCATCGACGCCTCCGGGCGGGACGCCCGCGGCAACGGCACGGCCAAGGCCATCGTGACCGGGACGATGGTCGCCGACGGCCCGGACCGCACGTCGGTCACGATGGTCACCGACATGACCGTCACCGGCCGTCCGGCCCAGTTCGGCCGCGGGGTGATCTCCGACGTCGCCGACAAGATCATCGGCCAGTTCGCCGGGTGCGTCGCGGAGAAGCTGACCGGTGCGGGTGCCGCGGCGTCCAACGGGGCCGGCCCGAAGCACGCCGCCGACGAGACCACCCCGCTGCCCGCCGTCCCTCCGGCGCCGGGCGAGCGCACCGCGACCGCCGCCCCGCGGCCGCTCGCGCAGACCCGGCCGCAGAGCAACCCGGTCGAGGCCATCGACCTGCTCGACTCGGCGGGCGCCCCGGTCCTCAAGCGACTGGCCCCGGTGCTGGGCGGCGCCGGTCTGCTGCTGCTGATCGTCCTGCTCGTCCGGCGGCTGCGCAGCGGCGGCGAGCGCTGATCCGGTCTCCCGCGCGCACCGGCCGTCCGGCGAGCAGGATGGACGAGGTGCGCGCGGGAACGGGTAACGGACTGACCGACGTGGCCGGCCTGCGGGTCGGCCACGCCACGCTGAGCGGGCCGGGCGCCCGGACCGGGACGACGGTCGTGCTCGCCCCGCCCGGTGGTGCGGTGGCCGGCGCGGACGTCCGCGGCGCGGCGCCCGGGACCCGGGAGACCGACCTGCTGGCGCCGACGGCGACGGTCCAGCGGGTGCACGCGATCACGCTGTCCGGCGGGAGCGCCTACGGGCTGGACGCGGCGTCCGGGGTGATGGCCCGGCTCGAACGCGACGGCGAGGGCTTCGCCGTGCCGGGCGCGGTGGTGCCGATCGTCCCGGCCGCGGTGGTGTTCGACATCGGGCGCGGCGGTGACCCGTCCGTGCGCCCGACCGCGGAGACCGAGGCCGCGGCCTACGACGCCGCGCACGGCGGTCCGGTAGAGCAGGGCTCGGTCGGCGCCGGGACCGGTGCGGTGTCCGGTGGGCTGCGCGGCGGGATCGGGACCGCCTCGGCGGTGCTCGCCGACGGGACGACGGTCGCCGCGCTGGTCGTGCTGAACTCGGCGGGGACCGCGGTCGACCCGGTGACCGGCGAGGTGCCGGGTGCCCGGCACGGCCTGCCGGGCGAGTTCGGCGGTCCCGGCGCGACCACGGCCCCGGCCGAGCGGGTCGCCGAGCTGTACGCGGGGCATCTGAACCCGCTCGGGACGGCGACGACGCTGGTCGTCCTGGCCACCGACGCGACGCAGGACAAGGCCGGCTGCACCCGGCTGGCGACCATGGCGCACGACGGCCTGGCCCGCTCGATCTCCCCGGTGCACACGATCCGCGACGGCGACTGCGCGTTCGCGATGGCCACCGGGACCGGTCCGGCCCCCGGCCCGGCCGAGGTGTTCGCGATGCAGGCTGCGGCGGCGGAGGTGACCGCGCGGGCGGTCGCGCACGCACTGCTGGCCGCGACGGCGGCGCCGGACCGGCCGTCGTTCGGATCGCTGGTCGCGGGCGGCTGACTCCGGGCTCAGTCGTCGTCCCGGTCGTCGCCACCGTCGTCGTCGGTGTCCGTGTCGTGGTCGAGGACCTGCCCGGTGGCGGCGTCGACGTCGATGTCGTGCTCGGTGACGCCGTCGGTGACCTCGACCTCCCAGTGGTCCCGGCCATCACTGTCGTCGTCCCGGTCGTCCCGGTCGTCCCGGTCGTCGTGGCGGTCGAACTCGACCTCGGTGACCCGGCCGGCGCCGGCGGCGTCCAGGGCGATCCGCTCGGCCGCGGCCCGGTCGACCGCGGGTGCGGCCGGAGCCGGAGCCGGGACGGGGGACGGGGTGAGCGGCAGTTCCGGGGGCGACAGGTCCCCGGTCGGGGCCGCGGCGGCGACCGGCACGGGGTCCCGGGTGGTGGTGCCGCCGTGGCCGAACGCGAGCGCGGTGCCCCCGCCGACGAGGAGCAGACCGGTCGCGGCGACGGCGGTCAGGGTGATCGGGGTACGCACGATGATCTTCCTCCGAGTTGTTCTCGCTGGTCCGAGGCGGTGTGACCCGGTGACCGAGACGTACTGTGCCGCTCGGTGGGCCAAGGCCGCGCTGCGAGAGTCCTAAGGCGGCGTTAGGGGACGGAGCGGCCGAACTACAGTCGTCGGGGTGTCGACCATCAGCCCGGACGAGGGAGTGGCGCGCCGGCTGAAGGCCCTCGCCTGCACCGCGCCGCTGCACGACCTCGACGCCCGCAAGGGCCGGCTCGAGTGGGACGCCACCGGCTACCAGATGGCCGAGATCGGTCTGCAGGCGATCGACCAGGTCACCCTGGCGATGGACTTCGACCACGGCGCCGACCACACCGAGTTGGTCCGGCGGCTGGTGCGGTTCGTCGGTGCGCAGGTCCCGGACGCGCCGCGGTCCGAGCACGCCCGGGTCGCCCAGTGGGTGATCGACAACCTGATCAACGTCGGCAGCATCGACCGCGGTTTCGCCGTGGAGTACGGCGCGTACGACGCCGAGGGCCGCTACGTCCGCCGCCGGTTCGACTTCAAGCTGCTGGTCGAGGTCGCCGCCCCGGACGGGAGCATCTACCTGCGCGCGTCCGACGAGGCGATCAACGTGCTGGTCGGGGCGCTGGACACCGACGTCGAGTCGGCGCAGGAGGCGGCCGAGACGAAGCTGGAGACGCTCATCGTCCGCGGCCGGCTCGGCGACGCCCGGCTCGCCGCGGAGCAGGCCCGCTACCGCACGGTGCAGTACGCCGAGTCGCTGCGCCGCAAGCTGGAGGCGACCCGGCGCGACGTCCGGTCGGTGGACTGGCTCGACGCCGTCCCGCAGCTGCTGAACGAGGCGCTGACCCACATCGAGGCCCGCTACCGGGCCGAGACGGTGATCAAGGCGAACATCGCCGACGCCCGGGACGAGGCGGCCGAGCCGGGGCGCCGCCGGCAGGCCGCCGAGCTGGTCGAGGTGGTCGACGACTGCATCCAGCGGCACACCCAGTTGCAGGCCAGGCTGCAGGAGGCGGGCGCCGCGTTCCGCGCCGAGCAGGACCGCCAGCAGTTCTCGGGGAAGCCGAAGCGGGCGTCGGTCGACGTCTTCGGGCAGCTGCTGCGGCCCTCGCTCGCCCTCACCGTCGGTGCCGCGCACGATCCGGTGACGGCCTGGTTCGCGGCCGGGGCGGGGGTCGCGAACCCGCCGGTGCCGAGCTTGGGCGGGCTGGTGGAGACGCTGCTGACGCCCCCGGCGGACCGTGACCCGTTCGGGGCGGACGTGCCGGAGCCGGAGCTGGCTCCGCAACCCCGGGAGCGGTTCGGTGCGAACACCTGGGCCGCCGCGGACGCCGTGCTGCCACAGGGCGCCCAGGAACCGGTGCGCCTGTCGGCGGCGCTGGCCGCGGCCCGGGAGTCCGGCACGGACCTGCCGCAGCTGGTCGCCCTGCGGGCGATGCACGCCGTCGGGACCGCGATCGGGACGGCCCGGACGCAGGGCGACCCGTCGGTGCTGATCGCGATCGACGACGGCACGGTGCTGGACGATCCGGAGTTCGGCGGCGCGGACCTGCTGCTGGCGATGGCGGGCGTCGAGGGGGAACGGCGATGAGCGACCGATGCGGCACCGGCGGGCGGGCGGTGGGTGACCCGTGAGCGACACCGAGACCGCGGCCCGGCTGGTCGCGTTCGGCATGCGGCCCAAGGCGCTCCCCGGCCGGGACCCCGACTACGCCGACCTGGTGCGCCGTTACCGCGAGGACGACGACTTCCGCGACACCGTGCAGCGGGTCGCGTCCGGTCTGGGGCTGGTGGTGCTCGCCGTGGATCCGGCGCCGGGCATCGTGCTGGCCGCGACCGAGGGATCGGTGTTCGAGATCCGGATGGACTCCTACGCCCGGCGCACCGCACTGGCGAACCGGCAGGCCGACAAGGTGCTGCACGGCATCGCGCACCTCGCCGTCGCCGCGCTGGCCTTCCCGCGCCCCGACGACCTGGGCGACGACTCCTACGTCGGCCGGGTCTCGGTCGAACTGGTCGACGGGGCCGTCCGCGAGGCCTGCCGGGTGCTCGGGGAGCGCGCCGAGGGCCCGGTCGATCCCGAGTCCGACGCCCCGCAGCTGGAGCAGGTGTGGCGGGTGTGGCTGCGCCGCCCCGAGGCGACCGCGACGAAGGACGGCCGGGCCGGCGAGTCCACCACCCGCGGGATCGTCGGGAAGGCACTGCGGTTCCTCGCGGACCAGGGCTTCCTGGTCCCCGTCGGCGCCGAGGGCGCCTACCGCACGACCCCGCGCTACCAGGTCCAGGTCCGGGAGCTGGCCGCCCAGCGGACGTTCGACGAGCTCCTGTCGCTCAACGTGCTGCCCGCCGGCGCGGCGGCCGGCTCCCTGGTCTCGGAGTCGGGCATGGGTTCGGCGGAATTCGCCGAGCAGGTGAGCGAATCGACCGAGACCGAGACCGAGACCGAGACCGAGACCGAGACCGAGACCGAGGACCCCGGCTCGGACACCGGCACCGGCCCGGCCGCGGTCGAGCGTGATCCCGGACCCGCAGGGCGAGAGGGCCCGGCGGAACTCGCTGACCCGGTGAGCGAATCCGCGGAGCAGGGTGCATCCGTCAGCGCCGGACCGGAGGACCGCGATGTATGAGCTGACCCGGGTCCGACTGTTCTCGGTCGGGCCGACCGCCGCGCGCTACCAGGACGTCGCGCTCGATCTGCGCGGGATCGGCCGTCCGGTGAAGGTGGCGGTGCAGGAGGACCTGTTCGCCCCGGACGCCGTGGACCGGACGACCCCGCGGCGCCCGTCGCCGGCGTCGGTGCTGTTCCTGGAGAACGGCGGCGGCAAGTCCGTCCTGCTGAAGCTGATCTTCTCGGTGCTGCTGCCGGGCCGGCGCCAGGTCGTGGGGACGACCAGCACGACGGTGCTGGAGAACTTCGTGCTCGCCGAGGACGTCGCGCACGTGGTCTGCGAGTGGATGCACGTGCGGACCGGCGCGCTGCTCGTCACCGGGAAGGTGTCGGAGTGGCGCGGGCACGTCGCCTCGTCGGACCCGGAGAAGCTGGCCGACGCCTGGTACTCGTTCCGGCCGCAGCCCGGGTTCGGGCTGGACGACCTCCCGTTCACCCACGAGCGGAAGCGGATCACGCTGTCGTCGTTCCGGGACCGGCTGCAGGCCGCGCACCGGGACCGTCCGGAGACCGAGCTCGCCTGGGAGACCGGGCACCGGGACTGGACCCGCCACCTCGTGGACGTCGGGCTCGACCCGGAGCTGTTCCGCTACCAGCGCGCGATGAACGCCGGCGAGGGCGAGGCGGCCGAGGCGTTCTCGTTCGCCAGTGACGAGGCGTTCGTCGACTTCCTGCTGCGGGCCGTGCTCGACCCCGAGGAACCGCAGAACGTCGCCGAGCTGGTCGCCGGGTACGCCGACCGGCTGGCGCAGCGCGAGGAGCTGGAGTCCGAGCGCGAGTTCGTGGACGGCACGCTGTCCCGGCTGGAGCCGATGGTCGAGGCCGAGGACGCGGCGGCGACCGCACGGTCCGCGGAGACCGGGGCCCGCACGGCGTTGCGTGCGACGGCCGAGGGGATCGCGGCCCGCCGGGTCGCCGAGACCGCGCGGTCGGCGACGACCCGGACCGCGGCGGGCGACGCCGTGTCCACCGAGCAGTCCGCGGCCCGGGCCGCGGAACGGCTGCAGGACACCGTCGGCGGCCTGCGCCGGCTGACCGCCGAGCTCGCGGTGCGGGCGGCCGAGGACGCGGCGGGCGCGGCCACCCAGGACCGGGACGCCGCGGCCGCGGAGTCCGCCGCCCGGGACGCGGTGGAGCCGGTGCTCGCCCACCGGGTCGCCGCGGCGGAGGCCGCCCGGTTGCGCGGCCGCGTCGACGAGGAGGAGCAGCGGGCCCGCCCGGCGCTGCAGGCCCGGCAGGACGCCGCCGTCGCGCTCGGTTCGGCCCTGCTGCGCACCGCGGGGGAGGCCGACGAGGCCGCCGCGACCGCGGAGGGGACCAGGGCCGGGGCCGAGGAGCGGGCGGGAGCGGCCCGCGCCGAGCAGGTCGAGCGCGCCACCGGCGCGGCCCGGGCGGAGAGCGCGGCCGCCCAGGCCGACGAGGCCCTCGCGGACCTGGACCGGCGGGTCGCCGCCGCGGTCGCCGCCGGCCACCTGAAGGAGGGCTCCGGCCCGGACGACGTCGAGCACGAGGCCCCTGCCGCCCGGCGGGACGCGGAGTCCACCGCGACCGCGTTGGCCGACGCCGACGCCGCGGCCGCCGCGATCCGCGACGAGCGCCGCGCCGCCGAGGCCCGCCGGACCGCGGCCCAGGACGCGGCGGCCACCGCCCGCGCGTCCGCGGCCGCCGCGGAGACGGCCCGGGCCGCGGTCGCGGCCGAGACCGACGGGCTCGCCGGAGAACCGCGTCCCGCGGAGCTGCTCGGCGTCGACACGGTCCGGCCGGACGCCGACGCCGCGCTGGTCGTCGACACCCTCACCGCCGCCGTCCGCGCCGGTGAACGGGAGCGGACGGCGTTGCTCTCCGACCAGCGCCGCGACGAGCGCGCGCTCGCCGCACTCGGTGACGGAGGGCTGCTGCCGGACCCGCCGGAGATCGAGTCGGTGCTGGAGGTCCTGGAGAAGGCCGGGATCACCGCCTGGTCCGGGCGCCGCTACCTGGCGACGCTCCCGGCCGCGGACCGCGCCGCCGTCCTGGAACGGCAGCCGCACCTGGCCGGCGGGATCCTGCTGAACGACACGGCCGACGCGCCCCGGGCCCGTGCCGAGCTGGACGATGCCCGGCTGCTGCCGTCGTCGCTGGTCGCGGTCGGGAGCACCGCAGCCGTCGACGCCGCGGCCGGGCCCGCTCCGGGGATCGAGCTGGTCGTCCCGCCGAACCCCGCGCTGCACGACGAACGGGCCGCCGAGCAGGTCCGGGTCCGCCTGGTCGCCGAGACCGCGGACCGGGCCGCCCGGCTGTCCGCGCTGGAGGCGACGCTCGACGACGACCGGCGGTTGCGGGACCGGTTCACCGCGCTGCGGGACCGGCGGCCGTCGCCCGCGGACCTGACCGGGGCGGCGCAGGAGGCGGACCGGGAGCGGGACGCCGCCGTCCGCGCGCACGAGGCGACCGTCGCCGAGGTCGCCGCGCTGGACGAGCGCGCCGACACCCTGATGACGGACCGTCCCACGCTGGAGCGGACCGCCGCCGACACCCGGCGCCGCGCCGACGCGCTCGCCGCACTGCGCGAGGAGCTGGCCCGCCGGCCCGCACTGGCCGAACGTCGCCGCACCGGCTCCGCGGACGCGGAGCGGTTGCGTGCCGAGGCCGGCGCGGCCGGGGACACGGCCACCGCCGCCGGGCGGGAGGCGGCCGCGGCCCAGCAGACCAGGGACCGGCAGCAGGGCATCGCCGCGAACGCCCGGGAGGAGCTGGCCGGCCTGCCGCTGGAGGAGGAGCCCGCCGCCGGCGGGGACCCGGGCTCCGGGGCCTCCCTGGCCGAGCTGCGTGACGCCTTCCAACGCGCCCGCGACGCGTACGCCTCGGCCGCCGTCGACACCGACCTGCGCGGCGCGCTGGAGCGGGCCGAGGCCGACGCGGGGCAGAAGCGGATCGCCGTCGACGGGTTGCCGCGGTCGGTCGTCGAGCGGGCCACGGAGTTCCTGCACACCCCCGACGGTGCCGACGCGACCAGCCGTCGCGCGGCCGCCGAGCAGGCCAGGAGCGCCTACGAGCAGGCCGACGAGCGCAGGCAGAAGGCGAACACCGAGCTGGAGGTGCTCCGCAGGGAGCTGGCGTCGCTGCCGTCCGGCGAGCTGCCGATCGACCCCTACGACCCGCCCCGCGACGCCGCGCACGGCCGCGAGCTCGTGGCACGGGCGTCGGCGGACCTGGACGCCGCGGGCACCGAGCTGGAGCGGACCCGCCGCGCCCGGCAGACCGCCGAGGAGGCCCACCGCGACGCCGAGGACGCGGCCCGCGGGTTCGCCCGGATCGTCGAGGGGCTGGAGGAGACCCCCGAGCCCGGTGGCCTGCCGTTCACCGGTGACGTCGACGAGGCCGTCGCGACCCTGAAGCAGCACCAGGCCCGGGTCCGCGAGGCCGTCGCCGAGCGGGGCCGGGCCGACCGGAAGGTGCGCGAGGGCGTCGACTCGGTCGCCCGGTTCGCCCAGGACCCACGGTTCGCGACCCTGTCCTCCCCGGTGCACCGGCACATCGGCGGCGTCGACCGCGCGGAGATGCCGGCACTGGCCCGGGAGTGGATCGAGGCGCTGCGGCCGCGCCTGCGCTCGCTCGACGACGACCTCGGCAACATCGAACGGCACCGGTCCGGGATCGTCACCCGGCTGTCCGGGATGGTCGGCGAGGCGCTGCGCACGGTCCGGCTCGCGCAGAAGCTCTCCCAGCTGCCGGACGGCCTCGGCGACTGGTCCGGCCAGCAGTTCCTCCGGATCCGGTTCGAGGAGCTGTCCGACGTCGCGCTGCGTCACGAGCTGGGGATCGTGGTCGACCGGACCGCGGAGGCCGCCGCGTCCGGCCGGTCCCGGGACCGGCGTGACGGCATCTCGATGCTGCTGCGCGGGGTGCGGTCGGCGATGCCGAAGGGCGTCCGGGTGGAGATGCTCAAGCCGGACGCGGTGCTGCGGACCGAGCGGCTGCGCGTCTCCGCGATCAAGGACGTGTTCTCCGGCGGCCAGCAGCTGACCGCGGCGATCGTCCTGTACTGCACGATGGCGGCGCTGCGCGCGCACCAGCGCGGGCACGGCAGCCAGGGGCACGCCGGGGTGCTGTTCCTGGACAACCCGATCGGCCGGGCGTCCGCGGGCTACCTGCTCGAGCTGCAGTTCGGGGTCGCGCAGGCGCTGGGGGTGCAGCTGGTCTACACGACCGGGCTGTTCGACGCCGGTGCCCTCTCCGGGTTCCCGCTGCTGGTCCGGCTGCGCAACGACGCCGACCTGCGCGCCGGGCGCAAGTACCTCTCGGTCGACGAGCGGGTCCCGCGCTCGGTCCCGGACGCCGACGAGGGCGGCGGCCGGATGAGCGCCGCCCGGGTCTACCGCCGGCCCGGCCCGCCCGGTGACGCCGACGGGTCCGCCGCTGCCGCGGAGGACACCGCCGGCGTCGCGGGCTGACCCACGCCCGGACCGGGCCGCCGGGTCAGTCGTCGTCGCGGTCGTCGGTGTCACCGGGGCCGTCGTCGTCCCGGTCGTCGCCGTCGTCGGCCCCCTCGGTGTCGTCGGCGCCGTCGGTGTCGTGGTCGAGCACGGTGCCGTCGGCCGCGTCGACGTCGACGTCGTGCTGCGTCACGCCGTTGGTGACCTCGACCTCCCAGTGGTCCCGGTCGTCGGAGTCGTCGGCGTCGTCGCGGTCGTCGCGGTCGTCGTCGGCCCGGTCGAACTCGACCCCGGTGACCTGGCCGCCACCGGCCCGCTCCAGCGCGGTCCGCTCGGCCGTCGCGCGGTCCACGGCCGGCTGCGGCGCCCCGGCGGGCGGTGTCCCGTCCGCGGCCGCGGTCAGGGCGACCGGGACGGCGGCCCCGGCCGGGACGGTGGCGAGCGCGGCCCCGCCGCCGGCGAGGAGCAGTCCGGCGGCGACGGCCGCGACGGTGGTCCTGGTACGCATCTGGTTCGTCCTCCGTGTAGGTGTCCTGTTGCTGACACCTGCAGACGATGCCGCCGACCGCGCCAACGGCACGCTGCGTGAGTCCTAACGCGACGTCAAGACCGCTCGGCGGCGGGTGCGGCGAGCTCCACATCGGCCTGCAGCCCCCCGCCGGGGGCGGTGCCGAGGACCAGCCGCCCGCCGGTGGCGTCCGCGGTCCGGCGGGCGATGTCCAGGCCGAGGCCGGTCGACCCGCCGCCGCTGACCCCGCGACTCGCCGGGTCGCCGTCCGGCGGGAGCCCGGGGCCGTGGTCGGACACCGTCAGCCGGGCACCCCCGCGGGGCAGCGGGCCGAGCGCGACCGCGAACGCGGTCCCGTCCGGGGTGTGGGCGAAGACGTTGCCGAGCAGCGCGTCCACGCAGGCCGCCAGGTCGCCGGGGGCACAGCCGACCGGCAGCGGTCCGTCGGCGAGATCCAGCGTCACGGCGCGGTCGGTGTCCTCGGCGAGCACCTGCCAGAACTCCACCCGCTCCCGGACGACGGCGGCCGCGTCGGCGGAGCGGCCCTCCCCGCCCCGCCGCCGGGCCTGCTCGATCGCGCCGGTGACGGCCCGCTGCACGCCGTCCACCCCGGCGGAGATCCGGGCGGACTCGTCAGCGTCGCGCAGTGCCTCGGCGTCCAGGCGCAGCGCGGTCAGCGGGGTGCGGACCCGGTGCGCGAGATCGGCGACGTTCTCCCGCTCCTCCCGGAGTAGCTCGGAGATCCGCCCGGCCAGCCCGTTCAGCGCCCCGGCGACGACGCCCAGCTCGGCCGGGGCACGCGCGTCGGCACGGGCGGAGAGATCGCCGCGGGCGAGCCGCTCGGACACCTCGGACAGGTCGGTCGTGGCGTCGACGAGGGTGCGCGCCAGCCGGTCGGCGACCAGCAGCCCACCGGCGAGCAGCACCAGCGACAGCCCGGCGAGCAGCAGCCAGGAACGCGCGACGCCGCGGGTCAGCTCCGCGTCCGGCACGAACACCCGGATGGCGGCGTTGCCGGACGGGGTGCCCTGCACGGCGAAGACCAGCTCGCGGCCGCCGGGCGCCTCGGTGGCGGCGCTCTGCCCGAGCAGGCCCAGCCGCACCAGCGGGCTGCGCGGCGCGGGTGCGCCGAGGATCGTGCCGTCCGGCAGGAACACCGACACATCCGCGGCGTCCGCGGCGTCGGCGCCCTGCACCACCGGGGTGGCGGCGGCGACGTCCCCGGCGGCGACCGTCGGGGTCAGCGAGCGGGCCTGCGAGGTCGCCGCGGACACCGCCGAGTCCTCCGCGAACGTCCGGACCAGGGTGGCGAGCGGGACCGCGAACGCGACGAGCACCAGCAGCACCGTCGCGCCGACGAGCAGGAGTATCCGGCGGCGCATCAGGCGTCGCCCGGGGCGGACAGCCGGACGCCGACGCCGCGGACCGAGTGCAGGTAGCGGGGGTCCTGCGCGGTCTCGCCGAGCTTGCGGCGCAGCCAGGACAGGTGCACGTCGACGGTCTTGTCGGCGCCGCCGTAGGGCTGCTGCCAGACCTCGGTGACCAGCTCCCGCTTGCTGACGACCGTCTCGGCGCGCGCCGCGAGATGGTGCAGCAGGTCGAACTCCCGCGGCGTGAGCTCCAGCTCGGTGCCGTCGAGCACGGCGCGGCGCGAGCGCGGGTCCACCGACAGGCCGCCGACGGTCACCGTCGGGTCCGGCGCACCGTCGCCCAGCCGGCGCAGGACGGCGCGGATCCGGGCGTCGAGCTGCGCCGCGGCGAACGGCTTGACGAGGTAGTCGTCGGCGCCGGCGTCGAGCACCGAGACGATCCCGGCCTCGTCGTCGCGGGCGGTGGCGACGATGACCGGGACCGAGCTCGCGCCGCGCAGCATGCGCAGCATCGTCGTGCCGTCCATGTCGGGCAGCCCGAGGTCCAGCACGACCAGGTCCGGTCGCTTCCCGACGGCGGACTCCAGCCCGGCCATCGCGGTCGGTGCGGAGTCCACGGCGTGCCCGCGCTCGCTCAGCCCGCGGATCAGCGCCCCGCGGATGCCGGGGTCGTCCTCGACGATCAGGATCTGCGCCACGGGAGCCGAACCTACTGGCCGACGCGGTGCCGTACCGGTATCCGGGGCGTCGCTTGGGGGTCCGTTAGGGATGCGTTAACCCGGGGCCACGGCATGCTGGGCGGATGAACCGACCGAGCCCCCGTCCCGGCCCCGGACTCCAGCTCGCGCTGTGGCTGGCGGCCGCGGCCGGCGCACTCCTGCTGGGGATGACGGCGGTCGGCACGATCGGCAGCGACCTCGGCGGCGGGGGCGAGACCGAGCCGCTGGCCGCGACGGAGATCGAGGCCCGGCTCGCCCGGCACGCGGCCGCCCCCGGCCCCACCCCGCAGCCGGCTCCTCCGCCCCCGCCCGCCCCGCCGTCGGCACGGCCCGACCCGGCGCCGGTGGTGGTGCCCGCGGGCCCGGCGGGCACCGTCCTCGCCCGCTGCGACGGGGACACCCCCGAGGTGGTGTCGGTGAACCCGGCCCAGGGCTTCGAACGCGACGACGACGACGTCCCCGGCCCCGGCACGGTCGGCCTCGACGGGGACGACGTCGACGTCGTCGTCACGCTGAGCTGTGCGAACGGTGTCCCGACGGGTCAGGTCCGGACGATCGCCGAGGACTGAGCGGAGCCTCAACGGAGGTGAGCCGGGCCAGCGCGCTCAGATCGAGGTCCGCTCGATCGTCCTGCGTCGAGGGTTCGAACCAACGGACCCGTATGCCGGCGCGGTCGAACGGGGCTGACGTGAGGTAGCGGCGACCGCCCCGGCCGCACAGGTACGTGCCACAGCGGGTGAGACTGACCAACCGTGCGAGTCGTCCGGACCGGTCCGTGGCGGGACCGGAGAGTGGTGTCAACGAACTGGACCGCACGACGCGGCCGTTCCAGCCGCACACTCGCAGGAGCCCGATCGTCGACAGCTCGGCCACGTCGCGAAGACTGTGGGACGTGCGTACCGCCTCGGCGACGGAGTCGACCGCCTCCTCGACTACCGGCCAGCCCGCCCGGCGGCCGTAGTACTGGCGGGTGAGCAGGGCGATCCGCTTCACCGTCGTGGCACGGTCGACGAGTACCGCGTCCTGGATCAACGTTCGTCTGCCGTGCGGTAGGCGAACGGGTGCCACGAGCCACCGGGGGGTCGATCCGGCGCGGAGCAGCGAACGGTTCTGGTGGTCGCGGCGGCAGAACTGCACGTCGTCGAGAACGACCCAGGTGTCCGCGGCGAGCAGCTTCGTCAGTGTGCGCCAGCGCGGAAACAGGTTCGGCTGGTGAACGGCGCAGACCCGGCCCACCGTCACACGAGCCGCCTCGTGAACCCGCGTTCCACGAGGCGCGCGTAGGCCTGCTCGACGTCGGTAGGTACGTGCTGCGGCGTGGCGAATCCCTGCGCCGGGTAGTCGAGCACCCGTTGCAGGTCGCCCACCAGCATGTCGACGACCAGCCGATCGTCGCCGATGTCCGCCGAGTACGCGTCGAACGACAACGGCGCGGACACACAGCGCACGCCGAGATCCGGCCAGACCTTCTCGGCTGTGGCGAACGCACGGCGTTGCATGTACGGCTTGCACACGAGCAATGCCGAGCGGGGACGGAACCCGGCCGCCGTGAGTACCTCGCGGGTCAGGGAGATGTTCGCGCCGGTGTTCGTTGCCTCCGGTTCAACGAGGATCGAGCTGTGCGGGACGCCGAGTTCGACCGCGCGCTCCCGGTAGTGGATCGCCTCGCCGCGCGGGAAGCGATCCTTCGTGGTTGCGCTCGTCGCTCCGGTGAACACGATCAACGGCACGTGACCCTGCAGATAGAGCTGCGCGGCGTACGACGCCACTCCGAGGTCGTGACTCCCGAGACCGATCGCGACGTCGGCCGCCCGGACGTCGTGGCCCATCTGGTGGTAGTGCCAGAGGCGTTGGGCGTCGTCGCGGTCGTGAGGGGTGACGGTCACCGTGTCGGACATGTGCGGAAGCTCCTCGGGGGCGAGACGGCATCGGGGTTCGGCGCGCCGTCGGATCGCAGCGATGCTGGTGACCTGGTGCCGCAGATCGTGCGTCACGGCCAGATCGTGTGCCCGGTCGAGCACGGTGAAGCCCTCAGGCCTCGTCGCCGGGTCGCTGAGCAGGATGTGCGCGCGTGCCGTGCCCAGTCGGACGGTCTGCATCGGGGATCCGTCGATCCTGTTCTGTTCCGCTACGTCGATGAAGTGAAGCGCCGGGTGCAGCGCGCCCAGCGCGCGGTGCGCGAGAGCCAGCTTCTGCTGTGTCACGGACCAGTCACCGGCTTCGCCGAGTTCCTCGAACCGACGACCGGCGGCCGTCATGGCCTCGATCGCCCGGTGCAGCGCGTCGGGTCGGTTCACCTTACTCAGCGCTGTTCCGACCCACAGGAGCGCGAGGGCCCGGTCCCGGGTGTTCAGCCGTTCGTCGCGGGCCAGCATCTCGTACAGACGTGCCGCTGTTTCCACTTCACCGGCCATCTCGCGGAGCACGACGAGCGCGAGATCGGTCTGCGCGGTCCGGATATCGATCCCGAGCCCCGTGAACTCCGCGCGAGCGGCGGTGAACGTCGTTTCCGCCGCTCCTGGGCCGCGCAGCCACCCTCGGTCCCGCCGGACGCAGCCCTGGAGAACGAGTGAGCGGGCGTACAGGTATCCGCCCCGATCGTCGAGGTCGCTGCGCCGGAACCGAACGAACCACCGATCGATCAGCGTCTGCGCTCCCCCGAAATCCTGGCGGCTGAGTGCGATCGACGCTCGTTCGAGGTCGTCGGTCCATGTCTCGTACTCCCACGTCTGTGGTGGGAGAGCTTGCGTCGTCGTGGTGCGAGTCGACCGGCAGCACAACTCGAATCTCCGTTGTGCTCCGGCATCCGCGCAGGAGAGGACCGCGTCGAGCATCGCCTGGGAATCCGGGCGCGGAAACGTCGTGGCTCCTCCCGATTCCCACTTCGAGACGGTTCGCGGTGCGATCCCGAGGTGGGCGGCGAAACCACGCACGCTGAAGCGCAATGCCGTCCGCAGGGCGCGGGCCTCTGCACCGGACCAGCGTCGTACCGTGGCCACGATCCACTCCCGGGGCGAGTCGTCGATCCCGTTCTCCCGACCACCGTTGCAGCTCGCGGAGCCGTGGGTCGTCGGAAGTGCGACAACAGTTCCACAGCAGGACGTCCTGTACCCAGCCTGGTGGGCCACAGGATCGTCGTCGTGACGAATTCTCACTGCGCAGGGTGGATCCGGTCTGCGACATCTCATCACGGGGTTCCGATCCGACCCCGACACGTCGGTGGAGCCGTCCGCCGGACTGCACGGGACCGTGCGGTCCAGCGACGCATCTCCCGGATGACCATACGAGAACGCTTGAGCCTGGGGAGGGTTCGCTGCAGGTCGTGGCGGTACGTAGGCCGCTATCACGCCCGACGTCTGGCTGGCTGTCTGGCGCTGGTTTTCACGCCACTCTCGAGCCTTCAAGTAGCTTTCGACTAGATCAGCCCGGTGGTCCGGAGGCCGCTCATCCCCCCGCGAACGGCGGCAGCACGTCCAGCGCCGCGGCCCCGCTCACCGGCACCCCCCGGTCCCGCACGGCGACCTCGTCGAGCAGGAAGCTGCACCGCTGCAGCACCCGGCCCAGATCCGGGCCGTGTGCCTCGGCCAGCGCCGCGACGGCGTCCGCCACCGTCGCCGCCTCGGGCAGCTCGATCTTCTCCTCGGTCGTCCCGGCGGCGGCGCGGGCCGCGGCGAAGTACCGCACGAGCAGCCCGGTGGTCGGGGCGCTGGTCGGAGTGCTGGTCTCGGTGCTGGTCATCGTCATCCTCCGATGGCGCTCATCGGGCGCGCGGGCTGCAGGAATCCGGGGTCGTCGATGCCGTGGCCGGCCTTCTTGCCCCACATGGCGTCGCGCCAGGTGCCGGCGATCTCGGCGTCGGTCGCCCCGCCGCGGAGCATCGCCCGCAGGTCGGTCTCTCCGGTGGCGAACAGGCAGGTGCGGACCTGGCCGTCGGCGGTGAGCCGGGTCCGGTCGCAGGAGCCGCAGAACGGCCGGGTGACCGACGCGATCACCCCGACGACGTCCGGGCCGCCGTCGACCTCGAACTTCTCGGCCGGGGCGCCGCCCCGGGCCTCGCCGGACGGGGTGAGGGTGAAGCGCTCGCCGAGGCGCTCCAGGATCTCGTCGGCGGTGATCATCTCCGACCGGCGCCAGCCGTGCTGGGCGTCCAGCGGCATCTGCTCGATGAACCGCAGCTGGTAGCCGTGCTCCAGGGCGAAGGCGAGGAGGTCGGGGGCCTCGTCGTCGTTCACCCCGCGCAGCAGCACGGTGTTGATCTTCACCGGGCGCATGCCGGCGGCGTGTGCCGCGGCCAGGCCGTCCAGCACGTCGGACAGCCGGTCCCGGCGGGTGATCTCGGCGAAGCGCTCCGGGCGCAGCGTGTCCAGCGAGACGTTCAGCCGGTCGACGCCGGCCGCGGCCAGTGCCCCGGCCCTCCGCGCCAGGCCGATGCCGTTCGTCGTCAGGGAGACGTCCGGGCGCGGGCGCAGGGCCGACGCCGCGGTCAGCACGTCCTCCAGGCCCTTGCGCAGCAGCGGCTCGCCGCCGGTGAAGCGCAGCTCCTCGACGCCCAGCTCGCGCACGGCGAGCGCGATCAGGCGGTTCAGCTCGTCGTCGGTCAGCTGTTCCGACCGCGGCATCCAGTCCAAGCCCTCGGCCGGCATGCAGTAGGTGCAGCGCAGGTTGCAGCGGTCGGTCAGCGAGATCCGCAGATCGGTCGCCACCCGGCCGAAGCCGTCGACCAGCCGCGGGTCGGCGGGCCGGGCGGGATCGGACGCCGGGCCGCCGCGCAGGGCGGGGAGGCCGAGCTCGGTGGTCATGGACCCGAGGCTAACCGCGCTCCGCCCGCCCGGCCCAGTCAGGGTTTCCCCAGCTCACGGCGTGATCCGCAGCCGCGGAACCGGCGCTCGTGGCGTGGTCGCAGATGCGGAACTAGTCACGGTGTGACTAGACCGTATGGAGGCCGGCGCCTCCGCTCGTAAGTTGGCGCGGGTCGCCGTCGTTGGGTGACGGTGCCGCATTTACGGGGAGGCGCCGGTGTCGGGCGAGGGTACGTGGGTCGGGTTGGACGTCCATGCGCGATCAGTGATCGGTTGCGCGATCGAGGAGAGTGCAGCTGAGATCCGGACGCAGCGGATCGGGGCGCGGACTGAGCAGATCGTGGAGTGGGTGCGTGCGCAGCCCGGTCCGGTGATGGCCTGCTACGAGGCCGGCCCGACCGGATTCGGGCTGGCGCGGGCGCTGCGGGCCGCGGGTGTGGCCTGCGAGGTCGTGGCGCCGTCGAAGATCGAGCGACCGTCCGGGGACAAGGTCAAGACCGACCGGCGCGACGCGGAGCGGCTGGCGCGGTTGCTGCGGATCGGTGAGGTCCCCGGGGTGCGGGTCCCGACCGAGGCCGAAGAAGCCGCCCGGGACCTGGTCCGGGCTCGCGAGGACTGCCGCAGCGACCTGATGCGGGCCCGCCACCGTCTCTCCAAGCTGCTGCTGCGCCAGGGCCTGGTCTGGGACAACACCGCCTGGACCGCCGCGCACGAGGTCTGGCTGCGCAGTCACCACTTCGACCGGCGCGGTGTCCAGCTCGCCTTCGACGAGGCCCTGGATGCGGTGTTCACCGTCCATGCCCGCCGGGCTCGGCTCGACGCTGCGATCGTCGAGATGGCCGCCAGCGACCCGGTGTTGGCCGGGCCGGTCGGGCGGCTGTCGTGTCTGCGGGGCGTCTCGACGCTGACCGCGACCGGGCTGTGCGTCGAGGTCGCCGACTGGCACCGGTTCACCGGCGCCACCATCGGCTCCTACCTCGGGCTGGTGCCCTCGGAGTTCTCCTCCGGGTCGCGGCGGGTCCAGGGCGGGATCACCAAGACCGGTAACTCGCATGCCCGGCGGCTGCTGGTCGAAGCGGCCTGGCACCACCGCCGCCCGCTGCGCCCGAGCCGGGAACGGGCCCGACGCGCCGATGGGCAACCCGCCGTGGTCCGCGACCGCGCCGACGCCGGGAACCGGCGCCTGCACCAGCGCTGGACCCGCTTGGACCACCGCAACAAGCGACCGACCGTGGCTGTCGTCGCGGTCGCCCGCGAGCTCGCCGGCTGGTGCTGGAGCCTGGCCACCCTCGAGGAAACGGCCGCAGCGAGAACCGGCTGAGCCTCTGGCTCGGCCGCCACAGACCCCGGCGGGAGTCGGGAGAGGATGCAGGCAGCGCGAGGAGCGACCCGCGATACAGCTATGAGCAGCTCAGCCCCGATCAGCTCGGGACGAGGCGACGCTCGCCCCTAGACTCGCGGAACGCTCCCGACGAACACCCGGTCATGCGGTGACCAACCCGCGTATATCAGTCTGACCGCGCGTCGAGCCGACACGCCTCCACCCACCCGGCCCCGTCGGGCCCACAACCGCCCTGAGCAGCCCCGATACCAGATATCGAGGGGCCGATCACCCCTGCCCACTTGACAGAAGTGACCTCCATATCAGCTGAACGGTCAGTGTGTTCGAGTGCGAGGTCAGCGGGGCTTCAGCTCCTGGCGGGCCACCGAGCGGACGTGCACCTCGTCCGGGCCGTCGGCGAAGCGCAGCGCGCGGGCCCAGGCGTAGAAGTAGGCCAGCGGGGTGTCGTCGCTCATCGCGGCGCCGCCGTGCACCTGCATCGCCCGGTCGATCACCGCGCACGCCATCCGCGGCACCACGACCTTGATCGCGGCGATCTCGGTCGCCGCGCCCTTGGCGCCGTGGTTGTCGATCAGCCAGGCCGTCTTCAGGGTGAGCAGCCTGGCCTGCTCGATCTCCATCCGGGACAGCGCGATCTGCTCCCGCACGACGCCCTGGTCGGCCAGCGGCCCGCCGAACGCGACCCGGGTGCGCGCCCGGTCGACCAGCAGCGACAGCGCCCGCTCGGCCATCCCGATCAGCCGCATGCAGTGGTGGATACGGCCGGGGCCGAGCCGGGCCTGGGCGATGGCGAAGCCGCCGCCCTCCTCGCCCAGCAGGTTCGACGCCGGCACCCGGACCCCGTCGAGCCGCAGCTCGGAGTGGCCGTGCTGGTCCTGGTAGCCGAACGTCGGCAGGTGCCGCACGATCTCCAGGCCGGGGGTGTCGCGCGGGACGAGGACCATCGACTGCTGCCGGTGGGTCGAGGCGTCCGGATCGGTCTTGCCCATGAGGATGAAGATCCGGCAGCGCTCGTCGGCGGCGCCGGAGATCCACCACTTGCGGCCGTCGATCACGTAGTCGTCGCCGTCGCGGCGGATCCGGGTCTCGATGTTGGTGGCGTCGGAGGACGCGACGTCCGGCTCGGTCATCGCGAACGCGGAGCGGATCTCACCGGCCAGCAGCGGGTCCAGCCACTCGCGCTGCTGGTCCGGGGTGCCGAACAGGTGCAGGGTCTCCATGTTCCCGGTGTCCGGGGCCTGGCAGTTGATCGCCTCCGGGGCGATCACCGGCGACCACCCGGACACCTCGGCCACCGGGGCGTAGTCCAGGTTGGACAGGCCGGACAGTGCGGGCAGGAACAGGTTCCACAGGCCGCGCTCGCGGGCCCGCTCCTTCAGCGACTCGACGACCGGCGGGAGGTCCCACTCCTGCGGCGTCCCCCGGCGCTGCGCGCGGAAGGCGTCGTACTCCGCCTCGGCCGGGAGGACCTCCTCGTCGAGGAAGGCGCGCATGCGCGCGGTGTAGTCGGCCGCCACGTCACCGGGTGCGAAGTCCACGACGCGATGAGAACACACCCCGGCCGCCCGTGGCGGTTCCCGCGGGCGCCGGGCCCGCGCGAACCTGCGCGTTCCGCCGCCGTGCCGCTCCGCAGCGGCGGGTCCTAGTATCCGGTCCGTGCCGCACTTCAGGATCTCCGAGGCAGCCCGCCTGCTCGGCGTCAGCGACGACACCGTCCGGCGGTGGGTGGACGCGGGGACGCTGCCGGTGCGCAACGACGCCTCCAACCGCAAGGTGATCGACGGCGCCGCGCTCGCCGAGTTCGCCCGGGAGCACGCGACCGCGCCGCCGGACCCGTCGGTGGTCCAGCGCTCGGCCCGCAACCGGATGGTCGGGCTGGTCACCTCGGTCATCGCCGACACCGTGATGGCCCAGGTCGAGCTGCAGTGCGGCCCGCACCGGGTGGTCTCGCTGATGAGCAGCGAGGCCGTCCGCGACCTCGGCCTCGAACCGGGTGCGCTCGCCGTGGCGGTGATCAAGTCGACGAACGTCGTGGTGGAGACACCCGGCGGCCACCTGTGACGGTCGCGGCCGGTCCCCGCGCCCGGCGCCGGGCCGGTGCCGCCGACCGGCACGGCACCGGCGTGGGACTGCCGGCCTGGATGTGGGTGCCGGCCGGCGTCGGGTTCCTGCTCATCGCGCTGCCGGTGGCCGGGCTGCTGTGGGAGGCCGACTGGGCGTCGATGCCGACGCTGCTCACCAGCGAGGCCGCGCTGTCGGCGCTGCGGCTGTCGCTGCTGACGGCCGCGATCTCGACGACGCTGTGCCTGCTGCTCGGCGGGCCGCTGGCCGTCGTGCTCGCCAGGGGGCGGATCAACCGGATCCCCCGGCTGATGCGGGCGATCCGCTCGGTCGTGCTGCTCCCGCTGGTGCTGCCGCCGGTCGTCGGCGGGCTGTCGCTGCTGTTCCTGCTCGGCGCGAACGGGTTGCTCGGGGCTGGGCTGGACGCCGCGTTCGGGATCTTCGTGCCGTTCTCGACGGTCGCGGTCGTGCTGGCCCAGACGTTCGTCGCGATGCCGTTCCTGATCGTCTCCCTGGAGGGCGCGCTGCGGACGGCGGGGGAGCGCTACGAGGCGACCGCCGCGACCCTCGGCGCGTCCCCCGGGCTGGCCTTCCGCCGGGTCACGGTGCCGCTGGTGCTGCCCGGCCTGGCGTCCGGCCTGGTGCTCGCGTTCGCCCGGTGCATGGGCGAGTTCGGCGCGACGATCGCGTTCGCCGGCAGCCTGGAGGGCGTCACCCGGACCCTGCCGCTGCTGGTCTACCTGCAGGGCGAGACCGACGTCGCGGGGGCGGTCGCGCTGTCGCTGCTGCTCGTGGTGGTGTCGCTGGTGGTCATCGTCGTGGGCCGGCCGCGCGGTCTGGACGGCCGCGGATGAGCGGCGTCGAGCTCGCGGCGCGGCTGGACCGGGACGGGTTCGCGCTGGACCTGGAGCTGTCGGTCGCCGAGGGCGAGGTCGTCGCCGTGCTCGGGCCGAACGGCGCCGGGAAGTCGACGCTGCTCGGGATCGTCTCCGGCCTGCTCCGGCCGGACACCGGGCACCTGCGGGTGGCCGGGCGCACCCTGCTCGACGTCGGCGGTGCGAGCGGGGTGTTCGTGCCCCCGCACCGGCGCGGTGTCGGCCTGCTCGCCCAGGAGCCGCTGCTGTTCCCGCACCTGTCGGCGCTGGCCAACGTGGCGTTCGGGCCGCGGGCCCAGGGCACCGGCCGGGCGGGGGCCGAGGAGCGGGCCCGCGGGCTGCTCGACGACGTCGGTGTCGGCGCGCTGGCCACCCGGCGGCCGGCGCAGCTCTCCGGCGGGCAGCAGCAGCGGGTCGCACTGGCCAGGGCGCTCGCCCCCCGCCCCGGTCTGCTGCTGCTCGACGAGCCGCTCGCCGCGCTCGACGTCGACGCCACCCCGGCGATGCGCACCCTGCTCCGCCGGGTGATCGCCGACGCGAAGCAGACGGCCCTGCTGGTCACCCACGACGCCCTGGACGCGCTGGTGCTGGCAGACCGGGTGGTCGTCCTGGACCGGGGGCGGATCGTCGAGCAGGGTCCGGCGCGCGACGTCCTGGCCCGGCCGCGCAGCGCGTTCTCGGCCCGGATCGCCGGGCTCGACCTCGTGCCGGGCACCGCGGACGGCCCCGGCATCCGGACCGCCGACGGCACCGGGTTCCACGGCACGGCGGTCGAGGTGGAGCAGGGCGAGCCCGCGGTGGCGGTGTTCCCGCCGTCCGCGGTCTCGGTGCACACCACGGCGCCCGGGGGCAGCCCGCGCAACGTGGTCCGGGTCCGGGTCGCGGCCCTGGAACCGCGCAGCGACACGGTCCGGCTGCGGGCGGCCGCCCCGCCGGGGGGACCGGACTGGGTGAACGGGCTGGCCGCCGACGTCACCCCGGCGGCGGTCGCCGATCTCGGCGTCGAACCGGGCCACGACGTGTGGTTCGCCGTGAAGGCGACCGAGGTGGCGGTGCACGGACGCCAGGGCTGACCGGGCGTCACAGGAGCACCGGGGTTCACCCTGGACACCATCGTGTCTCTCGCATCTGGCGTCACTTCCGCATAGCGTCGCTATCCGTGAGCATTGTGCGCCATCGAACCGCCCTGACGGTCACCGCTGGTGTTCTCGCGGTCGCTCTCTGTGGATTCGCCGCCCCGCACGCCGTGGCGGCCGAGACCGGGCCCGCGGCACCGGCGGTCCCGGCCGCGCCCGCGGCCCCCGCCGGGTACCTCGTGCAGACGGCGTCGGCCGGGCAGACCCGGGCGGCGGCCGAGTCCGTCGGCGTCGCGCCGCGGGTCACCTTCGACTCGGTGCTGCACGGGTTCGCCGCCGAGCTGAGCCCGGACCAGGCCGCCCGGCTGCGCGACCGGCCGGGCGTCGTCGGGGTGGAGGAGGACCGGACGGTCACCGCCGTCGGTCCGCTCGGCACCCACCAGGACGCACCGGCGGACCCGGCGCAGCCGGGGCAGGCCGAGCAGCAGGGGCCCGGCAACTGGGGGCTGGACCGGATCGACCAGCCGGACCTGCCGCTCGACGACCGCTACCGGCACACCGCGGACGGGTCCGGTGTGGACGTCTACGTGCTCGACACCGGGGTGGACACCGAGCACCCGCAGTTCGGCGGCCGGGCCACGTTCGGGACCAACACCATCGACGACCGGGACGAGGACTGCGACGGGCACGGCACCGTGGTCGCCGGGATCGCCGCGGCGCAGGACTACGGCGTCGCGCCCGGTGCGGCCGTCCGGGCGGTCAAGGTGCTCGACTGCAACGGCACCGGCACGCTGTCCTCGCTGCTCGCCGGGCTGGACTGGGTGGTGCAGAACAAGCGCGGCCCGTCGGTCGCCGTCACCTCCTGGAGCTACGGCGACTCCCCGATGCTCAAGCAGGCCGTGGACCGGATGGTCGGGGCCGGGGTGTTCACCGCGGCGTCGGCCGGCAACACCGGCGGCGACGACTGCACCGCGCTGCCCCGGGCCGTCGGCGGGGTGCTGGTCGTGGCCAACTCCACCATCGACGACCGCCGGGCCTCGAACTCCTCGACCGGCCGCTGCGTCGCGCTCTACGCCCCGGGTTCGCGGATCGTGGCCCCCGTCCCCGGTGGTGGCACCGCGTCCTACAGCGGGACGTCGATGGCGGCGCCGTTCGCCGCCGGGGTCGCCGCGCTCTACAAGCAGGCCCGCGGGGACCAGCCGTCCGGCACGGTCCGCTCCTGGCTGATCGACAACGCGGCCCGCGACAAGATCGCCGACGGCGGCACCGGCGGCACCCCCAACCTGCTCCTGCAGACCGCGGGCCTCTGATCCCGGACCGGGGCGATAGCGTCCGGCCCATGCCCGGTGCCACGCTGGACGATCTCGTCGCCCGCTACCTCGTGCCCGGGACGCCGCAGAGCCCGACGTTCCGCGAGGACACCGAGTGGACCCCGGTGATCGACGGCGTCGGCTACTTCGCCCAGCTGTGCGCGCTGTTCGACCGGGCCGGCCCCGGCGACTCGGTGCTGATCACCGGGCTGAACCTCGAGCCGGACATGGACCTCACCGGCCTCGAACCGGGGGACGAGGGCTACGAGCCGCTCGCGGACCGGCTCGCCCGGCTCGTGGGGGCCGGGGTGGACGTGCGCGTCCTGCTCACCGCGGCGCTGTTCTCCGGCTCGGTGCCCGGCGTCGCGATCGGGCCGTTCCGGGCGAACGCGTTCGCCGCGCTGGAGCTGCGCAGCCGTCCGGCCCTGCGCGACCGGGTGCTGCTGGACTGGTCCGGCTCCGGGATCGGCTGCCACCACCAGAAGGTGGTGGCGGTGCACACCGGTGGCGAGCTGACCGCCTTCGTCGGCGGGCTGGACCTGTCGGCCAACCGGTTCGACGCCGAGCCGCACGACCGGCTCTCGATCGGCGAGGAGCGGTGGGGCTGGCACGACGGCGCGGTCCGGCTGCGCGGCCCGGCCGCGGCCCGGGTGTGGGACCTCTACGCGGCCCGCTGGACCGAGGCGGCCACGCTGCCGTCGCGGCGGTTCATGGTGCGCCCGGCGGACTGGGAGCCGATGAACCCCGGAGCCGGTGTCGCGCGTCGTCGGACCGGCCCCGCCGGCGCCGCCGCGCCCGGCCCCGGGCACCGCGGTGCAGGTCCTGCGCTCGCTGCGGCCGTGGAAGATCGACCACTTCGGGATGCTCTACCGCAGGCACTGGACGGTGCAGCCGCGGTACGGCGTCCAGGAGGTCTACCACGCGCTGGCCACCGCGATCCGGGCCGCGCGGCACTACGTCTACCTGGAGGACCAGTACTTCTTCGAGGTGCCGGGCGGACGGCGCGCGTTCCGGCTCTACGGCCTGCTCCGGGACGCCGCGGCCCGCGGGGTGAAGATCGTGCTGGTCTGCTCGGGCCGCCGGGACCCGGTGGACGCCGGGGTCAACAAGTTCCGCCGCCGGGTCACCGGGGACGTGCAGCGCGGCGTCGTCGACCAGCTCGATCCCGCCGACCGCGGCAACGTGATGATGCACCGGATCGAGGACCTCACGGTGCACACGAAGCTCGCCCTGATCGACGACGTGTTCGCCTCGGTCGGGTCGGCGAACTTCTTCTCCCGCTCGATGCGCGGCACCGACACCGAGCTGAGCACCGTGCTCGTCACCACCGGGGACCAGGTCCGGGACCTGCGGGTGCGGCTGTGGGCCGAGCACCTGCGCACCGAGCCGACCGACGAGCTGCGGCCCTCGATCGAGGACCTGGACCTGGCGCTGGGGATCTGGCGCCCGGAGTGGCTGCCGCCGGACGCACCGGCCGGTACCTGGCGGGTGCCGGGCTACCCGGCCGGGTTCGCCCCGGCCGAGCGGGTGCTGGTCCCGGTCGGGCCGTGGCCGGAGCCGTCGCCGAAACCGCTGCAGCGCGCCGCCCGCGGGGCCCGGCGCGGTGCCGCCCGGGTGGCGGAGTCGGGGCGGCGCGCGGGCCGCCGGCTGTCCTCCTGAGCCGTCGCGACCGGCCGCGGGCGGATCAGGCCGGGAACTGCAGGTCGAGCAGCCGCTCGGAGAGTTCCCACAGCCGGTGGGCGTCGTCGGTGCTCTGCAGGGGCCCCCACAGCTTCTGCTCACCGGGGGCACCGCCGACGCCGCCGGGTCCGCCCGGGCCGAAGAACCGCCCGCGCTGGGAGTCGGGGCCGGTGGCGGCGAGCAGCGCCGGCAGTGCGGCGGACTCGACGGTGCCGACCAGCCCGATCCGGGACATCAGCCGGATCATGCGGACCGCCACGGTGTCCCGGCTGCGTCCGAGTCCCGGCTGCGCGGCGAGCAGGTTCGTCGGGGACACGCCGGGGTGGCACAGGGTGCTGGTGATGCCCCACCCGCCCGCGAGGCTGCGGGCGTCGAGTTCCCGGCCGAACAGCCCGGTGGCGATCTTGGACTGGCTGTAGGCCCTGCCGACGTCGTAGCTCGACTCCCAGTTCGGGTCGTCCCAGTTGATCGAGCCGCTGCGGGCCGAGACGCTGGACTGGTTCGTGACCCGGGCCCGCCCCTCCCTCAGCACCGGGAGCAGCCCGTGGGTGAGCGCGACGTGCCCGAGATGGTTGGTGCCGAACTGCACCTCGAAGCCGTCCCGGGTGGTGTGCCGGGCCGGCGGGTTCATCAGGCCGGCGTTGTTCACCAGGATGTGCACCGGCCGGCCCTCGGTCACGACGGTCCCGGCGAACGCGGCGACGGACTCGAGCGAGGCCAGGTCGAGCGGACGGGTGGTGATCGTCGCGCCGGGGACGTGGCCACGGATGCGCCCGACCGCATGCTCACCCTTGGCGGGGTTGCGCACCGGCAGGATCAGCTCGGCCCCGGCCTCCGCGAGCCGCCGGGCGATCACGAACCCGATGCCGTCGCTGGCTCCGGTGACGACGGCGAGCCGCCCGGTGAGGTCGGGCAGGGTGATGTCGATGGTGCGGGGCATCGGGTGGTCTCCCGTCGTCGGGGGTGCGGTCCGGATCGGTGGGTCAGTCGGCGGAGCCGGTCGCCCCGCGCTCGTAGGCGGTCGGATCCCCGCCGGCGGCCGCGCGTTCGCGTTCGGCCGAGATCGTGGCGTCGACGGCGGCCCGCCACCGCTCGGGCGAGCGGCGCCGCCTCGCGCGGGCCTGCCGGAGGCCCGTGACGGCCGGACGCAGCAGGGCGCCGGCGACCGGGGCGGGGCGGATCCGCAGATCCTGGCTCATCGGGGTGCCGTGGATGCGCCGGGTGATGGCGTCGAGCACCGGCCGGGACGCCCGCGCCGGTACCCCGAACATGTCCCGGAGCAGGGCCGAGATCGAGTTCAGCGTCGCGTCGGCGAGCCGGGCGGAGTCGTCGGACACCGGCCCGGTGACGGTCTGCAGCACGTCGTCGACCCGGCGGGCGGCGTCGTTGCCGGTGATCCCCTCGACGAGCCGCGCGTCGATGCCGAGCAGATGGCCGAGGTACCACCAGTAGCGGTACAGGCCGTCCAGTTCACGCCCGGTGAGTCCGAAGCCGAGCAGCTCCTCCGCGGTGTAGGAGGTCAGGGTGAAGTCCATCCAGGTCCGTGCGAGGTCGACCTGGTTGATCGGGACCCCGTCGGCGGCGCTGTCGTACCCGCGGTCGAGAGCGAGCCTGCGCATGTGCGCGTGCAGCATGCGGACCTCGAGCGTGGCGACGTACCCGGGACGGCCGCGGCGCAGGTTGCCGGGGAGCATGGCCAGGGTCAGCCAGGTCCCGGTCTCGGTGAGGCGCCTGTCGGCCCGGTCGACGAGCCGCCCGGTGGTGGAGAGGACCTTCGCGATGGAGGGCGACTCGTACACCCGGACCAGCGCCCCGGCGCTCAGCGAGACGATGTGCACCGGGGCCGGGGAGCTGAAGTAGGGACGGGACAGCTCGTCGAGCAGGTCGTCGTCGACGTAGCCGGGCGGACTCTCGACCGCGGTCAGCAGTGCGGCGAGCGCGGGCGGCGGGTCCGCGAGGGTGGCGAGACCGTCCCGCAGTCCCTGCGCGAGCAGTGGCCGCGCGACCGGCATCCCGATCTCGTGCATCTCGGTGACGACGGCGTCGGCGAGCGGGTCGGCGGTGGTGAGGGCCCACTGCATGAGGTCGGCGCGGCCCTCGCCGAACTGGGCGAGCACGGCGGACCGGCCGGATCGCGCGGTCGGCCAGTGCGCGGTGGTACTCATGGACCCTCCTGGGTCTCGTCCCGGTGGACGTCGGTGATGCCGAAGGCCGCGAAGAGCCGTGCGACGTCCACGCGCACCGTCTCCGTGGGTTCCCCGGCGCCGCGGGCCATCTCGTGCAGGATCAGGCCGGAGAGCGCCCGGGCGAGGGTGCCCGCGTGGTCCGGGGCCGGCAGCAGCGGTGCCAGCAGTCCGGCGAGCTCCTCGACGAACCCGTCGGCGACCGGTCGCAGTCGCGGGTTGTGGACCGCCGCGAGGGTCAGCTGGATGACCCCGTCCGGCGGGAGACGCTCGCCGTAGGGCGCACGGCCCACGATGGCGGTGGCCGCGTCGAGCAGCCCGATCCGGCCCTCGGCCGCCGCCCGGCCCATCCGGCGCATGTCGGCGATCGTGCGGGTGCTGGTCAGCTCGAAGGCGGCGACGAGCAGGTCCTCGGCGGTGCGGAAGTGGTAGGTCGTGGAGGCGAGCGACGTCCCGGCCCTGGCCGCCACCGCGCGCTGGGTCACGGCGGCGACGCCGTCGGTGCAGATGATCTCGACGGCAGCGTCCAGCAGGGCGGCACGGGTCCGTGCGCTGCGATGACGGCGTCCGTCCACAATTCGTACTGTAGTACAGAATTATCGGCCGCCGCTGTCGCGCGGTCCGGGACCACCGGTTCGTGGCACGGATCCCGTCCGCCGGGACGGTTGGCAGCGCGCACGGCCGGGGCGAGGATGTCGGGACTGGCCGTGACCGCCGTGACTCGCCGAGGAGAACACCGCCGTGACCTCACCCGCCGTCCCGTCGTACGCCTCGGGGGTCTCCGACACCCCACTGCTCGGCGACACCATCGGGGACAACCTGGACCGGACCGCGGCGAGGTTCCCGGACAACGACGCGCTGGTCGAGGTCGCCACCGGCCGCCGCTGGACCTACGCCGAGCTGCGCGACGCCGTCGACACGCTGGCCTGCGGTCTGCTCGACGCCGGTGTCACCACGGGCGACCGGCTCGGCATCTGGTCGCCGAACACGGCCGAGTGGACGCTGACCCAGTACGCGACCGCGAAGCTCGGCGTCGTCCTGGTGAACATCAACCCCTCCTACCGGACGCACGAGCTGGAGTTCGTGCTCCGCCAGGCCGGGATCTCCACGCTGGTCTCGGCCCGGGAGTTCAAGACCTCGGACTACGCGGCGATGATCGCCGACGTCCGCGGCAACTGCCCGGACCTGCGGCGGGTGGTCATCACCGGCTCACCGGAGTGGGACGCGCTGGCCGCCGGCGGCGCCGCCCCGGACCACGACCGGCTGGACCGGGTGCAGGCCTCGCTCACCGCGGACGACCCGATCAACGTCCAGTACACCTCCGGGACCACCGGGTTCCCCAAGGGCGCGACGCTCTCGCACCACAACATCCTCAACAACGGCTACTACGTCGGCCGCCTCTGCGGCTACACCGAGGCCGACCGGGTGTGCATCCCGGTGCCCTTCTACCACTGCTTCGGCATGGTCATGGGCAACCTCGGCTGCACCACCAACGGTGCGACGATGGTCATCCCGGCCCAGGGCTTCGACCCGAAAGCGACCCTGCGCGCGGTCGAGCAGGAACGCTGCACCTCGCTCTACGGCGTCCCGACGATGTTCATCGCCGAGCTCAACGACCCGGACTTCGGCTCCTACGACCTGTCCAGCCTGCGCACCGGGATCATGGCCGGCTCGCCCTGCCCGGTCGAGGTGATGAAGCAGGTCGTGGAGCGGATGGGCATGACCGAGGTGACGATCTGCTACGGCATGACCGAGACCAGCCCGGTGTCCACCCAGACCAGGGCCGACGACTCGCTGGACCGCCGGGTCGCCACCGTCGGCCGGGTGCACCCGCACCTGGAGGTCAAGGTCGTCGACCCGGAGACCGGCGCGACGGTGCCCCGTGGCGCTGCCGGTGAGCTGTGCACCCGCGGCTACTCGGTGATGCTCGGCTACTGGGACCAGCCGGAGAAGACCGCCGAGGTGATCGACCGGGCCCGCTGGATGCACACCGGCGACCTCGCGGTGATGGACGACGACGGCTACGTCACCATCACCGGCCGGATCAAGGACATGGTCATCCGCGGCGGCGAGAACGTGTACCCGCGGGAGATCGAGGAGTTCCTCTACACCCATCCCGACATCGTGGACGCGCAGGTCGTCGGCGTCCCGGACGAGCGCTACGGCGAGGAGCTGTGCGCCTGGGTGATCCTCCGCGAGGGCGCCGCGGCCCTGACCGCGGACGCGGTGCGGGAGTTCGCGACCGGGAAGCTCGCGCACTACAAGATCCCGCGCTACGTGCTGGTCGTCGAGGAGTTCCCGATGACGGTGACCGGGAAGGTCCGCAAGGTCGAGATGCGGGAGAAGTCCCCGGCGCTGCTCGGCGCGGCCACGCCCGACCGGCCCCGGAATCCCTGACCGAGGGCGCTACCGCACGGTACGATGACGACGGCGCGTCCGGGAGCCACCGGCTTCCCGGGCGCGTTCGTCGTGCATGGAACAAGCGCAGGAATCGAGGGACGCGGTGCCCACCGGCAGGGTGAAGTGGTACGACGCGGAGAAGGGCTTCGGCTTCCTCTCCCAGGACGGCGGTGAGGACGTCTACGTGCGTAAGGCGGCGTTGCCGTCCGGCGTGGAGGCGCTCAAGTCCGGCCAGCGGGTCGAGTTCGGCATGGCCGAGGGCCGTCGTGGCCCGCAGGCGCTCTCGGTCAGCGTGGTCGAAAAGCAGGCGTCGGCCGTGGAGAACACGCGCCGCCCGGCCGAGGAGCTGCACGGCCTCGTCGAGGACATGATGCGGTTGCTGGACAGCAAGATCCAGCCGGCGTTGCGGCACGGCCGCTACCCCGACCGCAAGACCTGCAAGCTGGCGGCGGAGGTCGTCCGCGCGGTCGCCCGGGACCTCGACGGCTGACCGGCGCCCCGGCCGAAATGCCGGTGGCGCCCGTGGCGTTGTGCCGGTCGTGCACCTCTCGCTGCTGGACCGGACGCGGACCCGGGCCGGGGAACCCGACTCGGCCGCGGTCCGGCACACCGTCGAGCGGGCGCGTCGGGCGGAACGGCTCGGCTACCACCGGTTCTGGGTCGCCGAGCACCACGCGGTGCCCGGGATCGCGTCCAGCAGCCCGCCGGTCCTGATGACGGCGGTCGCCGCGGCGACCGGGAGCATCCGCGTCGGGTCCGGCGGGATCATGCTGCCCAACCACCGGCCGGTGGTGGTGGCCGAGCAGATCGCGCTGCTCGCCGCGCTGCACCCGGGCCGGATCGATCTCGGGCTCGGCCGCTCGCCGGGGTTCACCGGCCCGGTCCGGCGGGCGCTGCGGGCCACGGAGTCCGGCGACGACGGGTTCCGTGCCGACGTCGAGGAGCTGCGGTCCTACCTCGACGGCACGGCGCCGGTCACCGTGCGGCCCCGCGTCGAGCAGCCGGTGCCGGTGTTCCTGCTGGCCACCGGGGCCGGGCTGCGGATCGCCGGTGACCTGGGGCTGCCGGTCGTCGTCGGCGGCCCGGCGCTGGACGACCGCGCCGCGCTCGAGGACTACCGGGCCAGGGCCGGTGCCGCGGCCCGGCTGGTGGTGTCGGCCGACGTGCTCGTCGGGCATCCGGACCTGGCGCTGCCGGAGGCGTGGGCGCTCGCGGTGGCCAGGTCCACCGGCGAGTTCCCGCCGCTGGAGCCGCCGGCACCGGAACGCCGGGTGACCGGCCGCCGGCGCGAGGTCCTCGACGCCGCGCTGTCCCGCACGATCGCCGGGGACGAGGACACGGTCGCCGAGCACCTCGACGATCTCGCCGCCCGGACCGGTGCCGACGAGCTGATGATCAGCTCCTCGACCTGGGACCGGGACGCGCTGGCCGCCTCCGACGAGGCCGTGGCCCGCCTGCTCGGCGTGCTCCCGGCCGGATAGGGGCCCGGGCTCAGGCCGGGGTGCCCTCGCCGACGAGCACCCAGGTGGCCCGGACCGGGAACTGCAGCTGCTGGCTCTGCGGGTCGATCGACGGCGCCGGGCCGAACAGCTGCACCTGGGCGGTGACGAGCCGGTCGTCCGGGCGGGGCAGCTCCAGGGTGAACTCGGTGCGCTCCCCGGCCGGGGCGATCTCGCTGCGCTGCTGCAGCGGCGCCGGTTCGCCGTCGCGGGCGAAGGCGTAGCTGACCTGCCACGGGCCGGAGGAGACCTCCTCGGGCACCGTGATCCGGATCGGGGCCCCGGGCGGCACGGCCGTGGTGACCCGGGCGTTCGGGTCGTCCTCGCAGCTCTCCATGCGGTTGTCGCAGAACTGGGTGGGCGCGGCGGTGAGGGCGGTGCCGCCGACGTCGAAGACGACGTTCGGGGCGGCGCCGCCGCAACCGGCGAGCAGGAACGCGGCGGCGGCGAGCAGCCCGGCGATCACGATCCCGGGCCGCCGGGGGCGGGTGGTCACGACGACCACCCTACGGTTCAGCGCAGCCCGGGCTCGGGGACCGGTGCCCGGCGCACGCCGAGCCCCGGCACCAGCGTCCCGCCGCGCCGGATCAGCGCCGTCTGCAGCGCGAACACCGCGACGACGGCGGCGACCACGACGAAACCGGTGCGGAACGTGTCGTGCGGGGCGAGCACGCCGATCGCCCCGCCGAGCACCCAGGCCAGCTGCAGCACCGTCTCCGACCGCCCGAACGCCGAGGCCCGCGCGTGCTCGGGCAGGTCACGCTGGACCACCGCGTCCAGGCAGACCTTCGCCAGCGCGCTCGCCGTCGACGCCACCAGCGCGGTCACCACCGCGGCCGGGACCCCGGGCACGATCGCCGCCGCCGTCGCGGCCAGCAGCGCGGCACCGGCCGCGGCCAGCACCACCGGCTCGACCCGGTCGAACCGGCTCCGCGCACCGATCGCGTTGCCGAGGAACAGCCCCGTCCCGGCGGCGGCGCCGACCAGGCCGATCACGAACAGCTGGGCGGCCGGGTCCCCGGCCGGGGCCTGCTCGGCACCGGCCTTCACCACGAACGCGACGAACAGTGTGAGGAAGCCGGTCAGCACCCGGACCGCGCTGGTGCCCCACAGCGCGACGAGCACCGAGCGGCTCGCCGGCACCCGGGCCCTGGCACCGGGACGGCTCGCCGGGACCGCGGCCGGGACCTCGCCGGCCGTGGACTCGACCCACCGCGGGATCCGCAGGCACAGCACCGCGCCGACGACGCCGAGCCCGGCCACCCACCACAGCGCCCCCGGCGAGCCGAGCAGGAAGGCGGCGCCACCGGCGACCGCACCGGCCACCCCGCCCGCGGCCATCCCGAACGTCGTCAGCCGGGAGTTCGTGGTCGCCAGGGTGATCGAGGAGGGCAGCACCCGCGGGGTCACCGCGGCCTTGAGCACCAGGAAGGACTTGCTCAGCACCATGATGCCGAGCGCGGCCGGGTACAGCAGCCAGGTCTCGAGCTGGAACACGAGCACGACGGCGAGCACCGTCCGCCCGGCGCAGGACACCGCCATCGCGATCCGCCGGCCGCGCTGCAGCCGGTCCAGCGCGGGGCCGATCACCGGGGCGACCAGCGCGAACGGTGCCACGGTGATCGCCAGGTAGAGCGCCACGTTCGCCTTCGACTCGGCCGTGGCCGCGGCGAAGAACAGCGTGTTCGCCAGCGCGACGGCGACCGCCGCGTCCAGCGCGTAGGTGAGCATCGTGGCGTAGGTGAGCGCGGTGAGCCCGGAGCGGTCCGCCCCGTCGGCCGTGGCGGCCCGCCGGAACAGGCCGACCGCGCGGCCGCTCAGCTCCCGGACGCGGTGCCCGGCGACCCGGGTCACGGTGAGCTTGCGGGGCCCGCGGGGCCGGGCGGGCGGCGGTTCCTCGGTCGTGGTGCCGGACCGCAACGACGCGTCCGACGCGATCGGCGTCGTCCGCGGGTCGGTGCCGGAGCGCCGGAACGAGTTCCCTGCCACGCCACCATTGTGCAGAGTGCCCCCGACGGTTTCGCCGTGTCGGGCCACACCCGGGCGCGTCATCACCCGGGCGGACGAGAGCCGGAGGGGCTCAGGCGGCGGGGACCGGCAGCCGGACCCGGAACGTCGTCGGCCACAGCTTCCCGGTGAGCAGGTACTCGTCCCCGGACACGTGCGCGATGCCGTTGAGCACGTCGGCCCCGGCGCGCCGGTCGGCGGGGAGCAGCCCGGCCGCGTCGACGACGGCGTCCACGACGCCGGTCGCCGGGTCGATCCGCACGATCCGGTCGGTCTTCCAGACGTTCGCCCAGACCCGGTTCCCGACGCACTCCAGCTCGTTCAGCTCGCCCAGCGGCGAGCCGTCCAGGGTGACCGCGACGGAGCCGGTGGGCGCCAGGTCGGCCGGGTCGTGGAAGTGCAGGGTGTCGGTGCCGTCGGAGCGGACGACCCGGTCCGGCGCGGACTGGCACAGGCCCCAGCCCTCGCCGTCCACCGCGACCTCGCGCAGCGGCTCCAGGGTCGCCCGGTCCCGCTCGACGGCGACACCGTCGGTCCAGGTCAGCTGCCAGATCCGGTCACCGACGACGGTGATCCCCTCGCCGAAGTACGCCTCCGGCAGCGGGCTCGCCGACCGCACCGCGCCGGTGTCCGGGTCGAGCGCCCGCAGCTCGGACTCGCCGACCCGGCCGGTGCCCTCGTAGAGCGTCCCGTCGCGCAGCTCGAGGCCCTGGGTGAACGCCTCGGGGTCGTGCGGGATCTCGCCGAGCACCTGCGGCGCGACGACCGGGACGGCGCCGGGATCGGCGGTCGCCCGCTGGGCGGGCACGGTGGCCCCGCAGGCGACCAGCACCAGGACCAGCGGCACCAGCAGGCCCGCCGGGCGGCGCGCGGGAGCGGAACGGACGGGCACCGCCCCAGCATGCCGTAGCCCGGTGGCACACTGTCGAGGTGACCGCAGGTGAGGACCAGGCAGCGACCAGCCCCGCACCCGCCGCGCCCCGTGCGGCACCGCCCGAGCTGTTCGCCGCCGTCGATCTCGCCAGGGCCGCCGCCGTCGACGAGTCCGCCGGCGAGCTGGGCGACCGGGCCGCGTCCGCCGCGGTCGGCGTGCACCTGGGCGCGTCCGCCGAGGACGACGGGTCGGTGACCCACTCCTTCGCCGCGGAGCTGCCCGGCTACCGGGGCTGGCGCTGGGCGGTCACCGTGGCCAGCGCCGGTTCCGACGAACCGGTCACCGTCTCGGAGTCGGTGCTGCTGCCCGGGGACACCGCGCTCGTCGCGCCGCAGTGGCTGCCGTGGGACCAGCGGGTCCGGCCCGAGGACCTGCGCCCCGGCGACCTGCTCCCCAGCTCGCCGGACGACCTGCGGCTGGTGCCGGGGTACACCGGCTCCGGCGACCCGGACGTCGACGCGCTGGCCCGGGAGGTCGGGCTCGGCCGGGAGCGGGTGCTGTCGCCCCAGGGCCGGGCGGCCGCCGCCGAGCGCTGGCTCGACGGCGAGCACGGCCCGGACGCCGAGCTGGCCCGCGCGGCGCCGGCGTCCTGCGGGACCTGCGGGTTCCGGGTGCCGCTGGCCGGTGCGCTGCGGGGTGCGTTCGGGGTGTGCGCCAACTCGTCGTCCCCGGCGGACGCCTGGGTGGTCGCGGTCGGGTTCGGCTGCGGCGCGCACTCCTCGGTCGCCGAGACCGCGGGCTCCCCGGTGCACGTGTCCGCACTGGTCTACGACGACGGCGTGGACCTCGAACCGGTCGGCCCGGGGTCCTGAGCGCCGATCGGTTCGGCACCGCGGCGCTCCGGGCGGGCGTCCTCGCGGCCTGGTCGTCGTCGCCGACGCGGTTCCGGGAGGACGTCAACACCGAGGACGACCTGCTCCGCGGCGGGTACGCCGGTACCTGGGTCGCCGAGCTGCTGCAGAACGCGGCCGACGCCGCGGTCGCGGCCGGGGTGCCCGGCCGGGTCCGGGCCGTCGTCACCGGCGGGGAGCTGCGGATCGCGAACACCGGCACGCCGCTGGACGCGGCCGGCGTCGCGGCGCTCGCCGCGCTGCGGGCCTCGGCCAAGCGGGACGCGGCCGGGGCGACCGGCCGGTTCGGCGTCGGCTTCGCCGCGGTGCTCGCGGTCTGCTCCGCGCCCCGCCTGGTGACGGCGTCGGGTTCTCTGCGGAGCGCACCGCGGACGAGGTGCGGGCGCTCGGCGGTGCCGCGGCCGCCGAGCTGGACCGCGATCCCCGGGTACCGGTCCTGCGCCTGGTCTGGCCGGTGCAGGAGGACCCGCCACCGGACGGATTCGGCACCGAGGTGCGGCTGCGCCCGGACGGCGCGGACCCGACGGCGCTGCTCGGCGAACTGGCCGCGGCGTGTGCGGACCTGCTGCTGGCGCTGCCCGCCCTGGACCGGGTCGAGATCGGGTCGGTCACCGTCGCCCGCACCGAGCTGCCCGGTGGCGGCGTGCGGATCGGCGACCGCGAGTTCCTGGTGGCCGGCGACGCCCGGGCCCGCTGGGCGCTGCCCGTCACCGACGGCCGTCCCGCCCCGCTCGGGCCCGACGCCGGCGAGGTGCTGCACGCCCCGACCCCGAGCGCGGAGCAGCTGTCGCTGCCGGCCCGGCTGATCGCCCCGTTCCCGCTGGACCCGGACCGCCGCCGGATCCGGGCCGAGGATCCCGGGACCGCCGGGCTCGTCGCCGCGGCGGCGTCGGCGTACGCGCTGCTCGTCGGTGCGGTCGCCCCGGCGGAGCGCACGGCGCTGGTGCCGGAGCCGGCGTTCCCGCGCTCACCGCTGGACGGGCGGCTGCGCGACGCGGTGGCCGCGGAACTGGCCCGCACCCCGTGGCTGCCCGCGGCCGGGCGGGACCCGCTGGCCCCGGACCGGGCCGAGTGGATCGACCTCGGCGGATCGGGCGCGGTGCCGGACGGGCTCCCGGAGCTCCTGGCCCGCGCGGACCCGGCGTTCGGCCGCCTGGTCGGCTCCGGGGTACGGGCCCCGGCCGGGCTCGACGTCGAGCGGCTCGGGCCCGCCGCACTGACCGAGCGGCTCACCGGGGTCGAGGCGGCTCCGTCGTGGTGGCGGGAGCTGTACGACCTGCTGGCCCCGGCGGTCTCCGCGGTGCCGGGTCTCGCGGCCGAGCTGGGTGCGCTGCCGGTCCCGCTGACCGACGGGCGGCTGGTCCCGGGCCCGGCGTCGGTGCTGCTCGCCGGGGCCGACGTGCCCGCGGTGCCCGGACTGCGGATCGTGCACCCGGACGCCGGGCACCCGCTGCTGCGCCGGCTCGGCGCCACCGACGCCGACCGGGAGACCCTGCTCGCCGCACCGGCCCTGCACGACGCGGTCGCCGGCTCGCTGGACGACGCCGACGCGGGACTCGACACCGAGCCGCTGGCCCGGGCGGTCCTCGCGCTGCTGGACCGGCCGTCCGCGGAACGCGACGCCCGGTTCGGCGCCCTGGCGCTGACCGACGACACCGGGGCCCCGGCCCGCGCCGACGATCTCGTCCTGCCCGGTGCGGCCGTCCGGGACCTGCTCGACCCGGACGCCCCGGTCGGGGTGCTCGACGCCCGGTGGCTCGACGCCGGGACCGGCGCCCTGGTCGCGGCCGGGGTGCTGGACCGGTTCACGGTCGTCGCGTTCGACCCGGACGAGCTGCACGACGGCGAGCTCTACGCCGACCACGCAGCCGACCACGCAGCCGACGGCGTGCACGACGGCCCGGCCGAGGGGGTCGCGGTCCGCGATCTCGATCTCGTCGACGACCGCTCCTGGCCCGCGGCCCTCGCGGTGCTCGCCGCCGACCGGGAGTGCCGGGCCGCGATGCTCACCGGCTACACCGCGTGGTGGCTGGGCCGGCACGTGCGCATCGGCGGGCGGCTGCCGTCGGCCTGGCGGCTGCGGTCGGCGTCCTCGCTGGCCGGGCTCTACGACCCGGTCCCGCCGCAGGACGGGGTCGACGACGCCGTGCTCGCCGCGATCGGCGTGCGCAGCGGGCTCGCGGTCACCGGCGCAGACGAGGCCGTCGAGCTGCTCGACCGGCTGGCCGATCCGGAGCGGGCGGTCCCCGGCCACGTCGCGGGGAGCGCGCACGCCGCGCTCGCGCGGGCCTGCGCCGCCGGTGCGTTCGACCCCGAGGACCTGGACCTGCCCGAGCACGTCCGGACGGTGACCGGCGCGCTCGGGCCGGCGGACCGCGCCGTCGTCCTCGACGCGCCGTGGGTGCTGCCGGCGCTCGGGGACACCCCGGCCGTCCCGGCCGGGACCGACCCGGCGACGCTGGCCGAGCTGCTCGACCTGCCGCTCGCGTCGGACCGGGTCACCGGCACCGTGCGCGGCGCGGGCGAACCGGTGGACTGGACCGCACTGCCGGAGATCGCGGCGACCTGCCAGGCGCTCGGTGCCGAGCCCCCGGCCGGCGAGCTGCGGCTGCACGAGCGGCTGGTCGTGGACCTCGACAGCGGCGCCGCGGTCACCCTCCCCGCATGGCCGGACGCGGCCGGTCACTGGCACGCCTCGGACCCGCTGCGGGCCCTGGTCGCTGCGCTCGGCTCGGTGCGGCGTGTCAGGATGAGATCGTGACGTCCGACGGCCCGACCGCGCTCCCGCGCCGGGTGGCGGTGCTCTCCGTGCACACGTCCCCGACCGAGCAGCCCGGCACCGGCGACGCCGGCGGGATGAACGTCTACGTCGCCCAGACCGCGCTCCGGATGGCCCGCCGCGGGGTCGAGGTGGAGATCTTCACCCGGGCGACGTCGTCGGAGCAGCCGCCGACGGTCGAGCTGGCGCCGGGGGCGACGGTCCGGTTCGTCGCGGCCGGTCCCTACGAGGGCCTCGGCAAGGACGACCTGCCCAGCCAGATGTGCGCGTTCACCGCGGGCGTGCTGCGGGCCGAGGCCCGGCGCGACCCCGGCTGGTACGACGTCGTGCACTCCCACTACTGGCTCTCCGGCCAGGTCGGGTGGCTGGCCAGGGACCGCTGGGGGGTGCCGCTGGTGCACTCCGCGCACACCCTGGCCAAGGTCAAGAACGCGGCGCTGGCGGTGGGCGACACCCCGGAGCCACGGGCCAGGGTGATCGGGGAGGACCAGGTCGTCGCGGAGGCGGACCGGCTCGTCGCGAACACCGAGATCGAGGCCAAGCAGCTGATGGACCTCTACGACGCCGACCCGCACCGCACCGTCACGATCCCGCCGGGGGTGGACACCGACCGGTTCCGGCCGGGCGACCGGGCCGCGGCCCGGGCCGCGCTGGACGTGGCGCCCGGGTCGGTGGTGCTCGCCTTCGTCGGCCGCATCCAGCGGCTCAAGGCCCCCGACGTGCTGCTGCGCGCCGCCGCCGAGCTGCTCGCCCGCACCCCGTCGCTGCGCGAGCGGCTGGTCGTGCTGGTCGCGGGCGGCCCGTCCGGGTCGGGGCTGGCCGAGCCGACCTCGCTGCACGAGCTGGCCGCCGAGCTGGGGATCACCGACGTCGTCCGGTTCCTGCCGCCGCGCGGCGGGGACGAGCTGGTGACCGTCTACCGGGCGGCGGACCTCGTCGTCGTCCCCAGCCACAACGAGTCCTTCGGCCTGGTCGCGCTGGAGGCGCAGGCCTGCGGTACCCCGGTCGTCGCCAGCCGGGTGGGCGGACTGCCGGTCGCCGTCGCCGAGGGGCGGTCCGGGCTGCTGGTGACCGGGCACGACATCTCCGACTGGGCGGACGCGCTGGGCGAGCTGGTGCCCGATCCCGCCCGCCGGGAGCGGATGGCCGCCGCGGCCGCCGAGCACGCGCGCCGGTTCTCCTGGGACCGCACGACCGACGCCCTGCTGGGCGCCTACGACGAGGCCCGGTCGGAGTTCCGGGTGCGGGAACGGCGGGGCGCGTGAGCGAGCTGGATCCGGTGCTGGGCGCCGCGCTGGCCGGCATGGACGTCGAGCACGTGCACCGTGGGCCGGGGCAGTGGCTGGTGACGCTGCCCGGGCAGGCCCGGCTGCAGACCCAGACCTGGCTGCTGGCCCGCGAGCAGACCCTCGCCGTGCAGGCGTTCGTCTGTCGTCATCCCGACGAGAACCACGACGGCGTGCACCGGTTCATGCTGCTGCGCAACGCCCGGCTCTACGGCGTGCACTACTGCCTGGACCGGGTCGGTGACATCCACCTGGTCGGCCGGATCCCGCGGCACGCGGTGACCGCCGAGGAGCTCGACCGGGTGCTCGGCGCCGTGCTGGAGGCCGCCGACGGCGACTTCAACACCTTCCTGGAGCTCGGCTTCGCCTCCTCGATCCGGCGCGAGCACGCCTGGCGGACCCGCAACGGCGAGTCGACGGCGAACCTCGCGGCGTTCGAGCACCTGCTCGACGGGTGACCCGCGGGTAACTTTTCGCCACGCACCCGGCGCGCCGTGCCCCGATGCCCTTAGCATGTCCGGCGACCACCGGGCGGCCCCTGCCGGCGCCCGGTCCCCGATGTGGACCTCGCGAAGGAGCGAAGCCTTGTCGATGCGCAGCCCGTACCCGGACGTCGAGATCCCCGACGTCTCGCTGACCGAGTTCCTGTTCGCCGACGGGTTCGGTGACCGCGCCGACGCGCCCGCCTTCCTCGACGGGACCACCGGCGACCAGCTGAGCTACGCGGAGTTCCACGCCCTGTCCGAGCGCATCGCCGGGGGACTGGCCGCCCGCGGGATCGGGAAGGGCGACGTGGTCGCCCTGTTCGCGCCGAACCTGCCGCAGTGGGCGGCGCTGTTCCACGGGATCCTGCGCGCGAACGCCGTCGTCACCAGCGCCAACTCGATGTACACCGGTGGCGAGCTGGCGCACCAGCTGACCGACTCCGGCGCCCGGATGCTGATCACCGTCTCGCCGTTCCTGGACCGCGCGGTGGCCGGGGCGAGCGAGGCGGGACTGTCCGCCGACGCCGTCCTGACGATCGACGCGGTCGAGGGCCACGACTCGCTGGCCGATCTCGTCTCCACCGGGGCCCCGGCGCCCGAGCTCACGACGACGGCGTCCGACACCGCCGTGCTGCCCTACTCCTCGGGGACGACCGGGCTGGCCAAGGGCGTGATCCTCACCCACCGCAACCTGGTGGCGAACCTGCTGCAGATCCGGGTCATGGGCGACGTGGACAGCAGCACGAAGATCATGGCGTTCCTGCCGTTCTTCCACATCTACGGCATGACCGTGATGATGAACCAGGGGCTGCACGCCCGCGCCACCGTCGTCACCATGCCGAAGTTCGACCTGGAGCAGTTCCTGCGGATCACCCAGGAGTACGCCGTCGACCGGCTCTACATCGCCCCGCCGGTCGCGGTGGCGCTGGCCAAGCACCCGGTCGTCGACTCCTACGACCTGTCGTCGGTGAAGACGGTGTTCTCCGGTGCCGCCCCGCTGGACGGCGAGCTGGGCCGGGCCGTGGCCAAGCGGCTCGACTGCACCGTGCTGCAGGGCTACGGCATGACCGAGCTGTCCCCGGTCAGCCACTGCATGCCCGACGACCGCGGTGACCTCGACCTGAACTCCTCGGGCTTCGCGCTGCCGAACATCGAGTGCAAGCTGGTCGACCCGGAGACCGGCGCGGAGGCCGGTGTCGGCGAGCGCGGCGAGCTGTGGGTGAAGGGCCCGAACGTGATGGTCGGGTACCTCAACAACAGCGACGCGACCGACGCCACCAAGGACGCCGACGGCTACCTGCACACCGGTGACATCGCCGTCGTGGACTCCGAGGGCGTGTACTCGATCGTCGACCGGGTCAAGGAGCTGATCAAGTACAAGGGCTACCAGGTGCCGCCGGCCGAGCTGGAGGCCCTGCTGCTGACCCACGACAAGATCGCCGACACGGCGGTCATCGGGGTCAAGGACGCCGACGGCGAGGAGGTCCCGAAGGCGTTCGTGGTGACCCAGGCGGGCGGGGACGACCTGACCGAGGACGAGGTCAAGGCGTTCGTCGCGGAGCGGGTGGCGCCGCACAAGAAGGTGCGGGTCGTCGAGTTCATCGAGCAGATCCCGAAGTCGGCGTCGGGGAAGATCCTGCGCAAGGACCTGCGGGCCCGGGAGAACGAGAAGGCCTGACCCGCCCGGACGCCCGGTACGGCGCCGTGACCTGCGAGAACGCGGGGGACGGCGCCGTCCCGGGCTGTCCGTGGGCGTCGCGGGCGGCCCGCGGACCGGCAGCCACGAGCCTGGTGGTCCGGCGTCGGCGGACGGTGCGGACCGTCAGTGCGGAACCGGCGTCGGCCGCAGGGCGGGTGACCGCCGGGTCGCCCGGCGATGGCGGTACCCGGCTGCCTCCACGACGACCGGCACAGCGACCTCCACGGCGAGCAGGGCGTCGTGGAACCGGTGCGGGCGGCCCAGCGTCGCGCGGGTCGCCAGCCGTCCGGCACCTCCGAGGAGCATGAGCCCGGCCAGGAGCCGCATACGGCTGATGCTCGGGTGGTCGGCGGCGTCGAGCCAGGCGATTCCGTAACCGGCGAAGACCGGGCCCATGAAGCGGACGTGCGAGTCGACGGTGGGGTCGGTGGTCATTCCCGGCTCCACCCGGGCCCCGCCGACCAGTTGAAGTCCGCCGATCGCGACGCAGGCCCACCCGATCACGCGTCCTACTGCTCGTAGAGCTGGCATGCGGCCGATCCTGGCAGGCGAGAGCGAGGGCGGGAAGCCACGTGCCGTACAGCCGGGCGGCGCGCCCCGTCGCGAGGGTGTAGGTGCCGGGCTACGGCTTGTAGGCTGCGCCGATGCCGCGTGCGAACCTGGGGCCCACCACCGTCGTCGAGGCCGCGGCGGTGCTCGCCGACCGTGACGGGTACGACGCGGTGACGGTCTCCGCCGTCGCCCGCGAGCTGGGGGTCAAGCCCGCCAGCCTGTACGCCCACGTCCGCGACCGGGCGGCGCTGCTGGCCGGGGTGCACCGGATGGCGACGGGCGAGCTGGGGCACCGTGTCGCGGACGCGGTCGCCGGCCGCTCGGAGCGGGCCGCGCTGACCGGTCTCGCCGACGCCCACCGGTCCTACGCCCGGGAGCGGCCGGGCGCGTGGGCGGCGCTGAACCGGCCCGTGACGCCGGTGGACGCCGGGTCGGCCGAGATCGTCCGGCTGGCCGGGCTGACGGTCGCGGTGCTGCGGGGCTACGGGATCGACGAGGCCGAGCTCGCGCACGCGATGCGCTTCGTCGCCGCCACGCTGAGCGGGTTCCTCGGCCTGTCCGGTTCGGGTGCGTTCGATCCCCCGGACCTGGTCGAGACGTCCTGGGTCCGGACGCTCGACGCCCTCGACCGCGCACTCCGGGCCTGGCCGTCGTCTTCCTAAAGGTTGTAGTTCTTACCTATAGCTCGTAGCTTCGGTGGCGCCGGTACGGCGATCCACCCGAACGACACGAGCAGGAGCAGACGACATGTCCACCTCGACCGTCGGATCCCACGCACGTGGCGCGCAGACCGATACCGCGCGCCCGTTCTTCGCACACCTGGACCTGCAGCGACGGCGGACGCTCGTCCTGGTCCCCGGTCTGCTCGCGGCCATGCTCGTGCTGCAGTTCCTGCCCGCGGCGGTCGTGCTGCCCGTGCTGTCGGCGGTCACCGGCGAGCAGGACCCGGTCCGGCTGGTCGGGCACCCGGTGATGCTGCTCGCCGCCAACCTCGCGCTCGGCCTGCTCGTCCCGCTGACGCTGGTCGCGGTGCACGTCGTCGGCCGGGTCCCGTGGCGGGCGGTGCTCGCGACCGGGCGGTCGTTCTCCTGGCGGCGCCTGGCCGTGACGGTGATGGCGCTGGCGCCGGTGTTCGTCGTCGCCGTACTGACGACCGCCCTGACGGTCCCGGGCGGCTACGGCGAGGTCCGGTTCGACACTCCGGCGGTCACGCTGCTGGTCGTCACCGTGCTGACGATGCCGCTGGCCGCCGCCGCCGAGGAGGTGCTCTTCCGCGGGGTCGTCGGGCCCGCGGTCGGCGCGTGGTTCCGCACGCCCGCGACGGCCGTCGTCGCCGGGCTCGCGGTGTCCTCGGTGTTGTTCGGCGCTATCCACTTCGCGACCGACCCGTGGATGATCGGCTACACGGTGTGGATCGGTCTGGCGATGGGCCTGCTGGCCGTCGTGACGCGGGGTCTGGAGACGCCGATCGCGTTCCACGTCGCCAACAACGTGGTCCTCTTCGGACTGGCCACCCTCACGTCCGGCGGGGCCGGTGTGGTGGTCGACCGCAGTGCCGGGGCGGGCGGTGACTCGATGGCCCTGGTGCTCACGCTCGTGCCGTTCCACCTGCTGGTCCTCGGGGCGGTCTGGCTCCTCGAGCGCCGTCGCCGGGCCGCATCCATCCGCGGCGGCAGGTGGTGACGGAGCCGACCGCGCACGGGCCCGGGACGCGAGCAGCCCGGACCCGGCGCAGGCCGGTCCGCGTTCCGCGGAACGCGGTGTCGCGGCGGCAGGCGCAGGACGGGACGTGTCGGACCGCGTCAGTCCCCCGGCGCCCAGACGGCGGTCAGCCGGTCCAGCTCGGCCGGCCCCAGCCGGATGTCCCCGGCCGCGACGTTCGCCCTGACGTGGTCCGCGCTCGTGCTCCCGGGCAGCGGCACGACGTCGACACCGTGCGTCGCCGCCCGGCTGTGTACCCAGGCGATCGCGACCTGCCCGACCGTGACGCCGTGTGCCGAAGCGATCTCCCGCAGGGCGACGTGCCCACCGGAGCCGCTCTCCTGCGCTGCGTGCAGGACGCCGTGCGCTGTCGGCGAGTGCGCGACGAGGGGGACGCCGAGCTCCGCGGCCACGGGAACGAGATCGCGTTCGATGCCGCGTTCGGCCAGCGACCACTGCTCCTGCAACGCGGCGACCGGATGGACGGCATGGGCGCGCCGGAGATCCTCGGCCGTCACGTTCGAGAGACCGATCGCCCCGATCGCACCCTGCTCGACCAGGCGGGCCATCGCCTGCACCGTCTCCTCGATCGGCGTCGTCGTACTGCGGTGGTGCAGGTAGTAGAGCTCGATGTGATCGGTCCCGAGGCGCCGGAGGCTGGCCTCACACGCCCGGCGCACGTACTCCGAATCCGCCCGGATCCCGTAGCCGCCGGGCAGCGAGTCGTCCCAGACGACCCCGAACTTGCCGGCGAGCAGGACCTCGTCCCGGCGCCGGGCGATGGCACGGCCGACGAGATCCTCGTTGCCGTACATGTCCGCCGTGTCGATCATCGTCACGCCCGCATCGAGCACCGCGTCGACGACGGCGACCGGGTCGCGGTCGGGACCGCCGGCCGCGTGCTCGCGCAGGCGCATCGCGCCGAAACCCTGACGACCGAGCGACGGGTGGCCCGCGGTCGTCATCAGGCCACCGACCTGCGGAAACGGATCACGTCGACCGGTGTGTCGTCGTCGATGCCGGGATAGTGCCCGGCCAGCGCCCGCCGCAGGGCGGCGAGATCGGCGAAGCCGTCGCGGCGGGCGTCGTCCTCGGTCAGGTCGCGCACGGTGCACCCGACGACGTCGGTGACGTCCACCGGTTCGACGGTCGTGGTGCCGGTGTCCGCGTGGTCGAACCGGAGACGGCACGGCCCGGCGGTGGCGGGATCGTCCACGCGCACGGTGCTCGTCTTGGCGCCGGACCGGACGGCGTCGAGGTATCCCTCCCACACGTGCAGCTCCTGCGGGACGCCCGGTTCGAGCGCACGCTGGTCGAAGACGTAGGGCAGCAGATCGCGGACGGGCACCGCGGCCAGGCCGTTCGCGGTCCGCACGACGGCCCGGATCTCCGGGTAGAGGTCGAACAGGATCTGGCGGCAGCGGCCACACGGGGCGATCACGCCGCGCTCGTGCACGGCCACGACGCGGAGGAGCGGCAACCGGACCCCGGGCGCGGCGACCGCCTGACCGACGGCGACGGGCTCGGCGCACGGCCCGCCGGTGAAGTGGAAGACGTTCACACCGGTGTGGACGGCGCCGCCGGAGTCGAGCACGGCCGCGGCGACCGTGTGGTCCGCGGAACGGTGGGCGGTACGCAGGGTGGCCGTCGCGGCCTCGACGAGCCGTCGTTCCGGTGGGGTCAGCACGGTGCCGGAGGCTAGCCGCGGGCCCGGCCGCGTCCAGCCGTTTTCGTCCGGGGCGTCACGCGACGTCCGCGTTCCGCGGAACGCGCCGGGCCTCAGCCGTTCAGTGCCATGGCACCGCCGAAGCCGAGGAACGCCGTCCCGGCGACCGCGTCGAGGCTCCGCCGCGCCCGGCGGCTCGACAGCCATCCGCGCATCCGCACGGCGGCCAGTGCGAGCCCGATCAGCCAGCACGTGCCCACGACCGCGACGGTGAGGGCGAGCAGCAGCGCGTCGGCCACGGTCGCCCGCTGCGGGTCCAGGAACTGCGGGAGCACCGAGACGTACATGACGAGGATCTTCGGGTTGGTGATGTTGCAGAGGAACCCGGCCGCGAACGTGCGGCCGGCCGCACCGTCGGGCGACGGTCCGCCGAGCGGGCCGTACCGCCCGCGCACGGCCGCCCGGACCGCCCGCAGCCCCAGGTACGTCAGGTAGGCGACGCCCAGCCAGCGCACCACGGTGAACGCGGTCTGCGACTGCACGACGAGCAGGCCGAGCCCGAACGCCGCCGCCACCCCCTGGGCGGCGCTGGCGGTGAAGACCCCCGCGGCGCTGAGGACGCCGTGGGCCCGGCCGCCGGCCAGCGCCGCCCGCAGGACGACGAAGGTGTCCGGGCCGGGCGCGAGCACCAGGCTGATCGAGATGAGCACGTACACGCCGTACGAGGACCACGTCACGGCGCGACGATAACGCTCAGGGGGTCCGGCCGAGGCGTGCGACGACGCCCGGCCCGGAGCAGGGCCTGCGGGCCCGTGCCGTCACCGGGCGGCATCGGCACACGCGTCCCCGGCCGGCCACGGCTGCACGTCCAGCTCCGGCCACACCGACGCCCAGCGCCGGGCCTTGGCCTCGTAGACCGACCGTGGCGCCAGCACCGGGTTCGGGCGCACCCGCATCCCGAACAGGTCGTCGAAGCCGTGCGGCGCGTGCACGGCGACGTCACCGGCCGGGGTGCGGCGCACGCCGTAGCAGCACACGACGGCGACGAAGTGGTCGATCGCGTCCGTGGCGGAGGTGAACCGCGGTGCCGGACGGCCGAAGTGTGCCTCGTACCAGAGGTGCACCCGGGCCTCGTTGCGCACCTCGACGACGCCGTCGAGATCGGCGAACAGCTCCGCCGCCCGGCGGATCACCCGGTCCTCGGCGGACCAGCTGAGATCGGCGTCGTCGAAGTAGAAGAAGTCGTAGTCCGCGATCCCGGCGGCGGGGTCCCGTCCGGTCAGGACGTTCCAGACGGTCTGGAACACGGCGCCGCCGGTCAGCCACCAGTCGCCGGCGCCGAGCTCGTCGCCGCGTTCCAGGATCGCCGCGTTGACCGGGTTGGCGAGTACCGCGTCGACGAACCGGTCGCGCTGTTCGGCCGGCCTCACCGGGACCGCCGGTTCCACGCCGCCCGCTCGTACCCGAGCGTCGCGACGGCGAGCAGGACCAGCCGGATCCGGTTCAGCGTGTACCACCGCCCGAGCAGCCGCCGGCGCTCGTCCGGGGCGAGCGGCGGGCCGTCGTCCAGCAACCGCAGGTTGACGGCCCGGACGAGGTACCCGGTGATCGCCGTCGCGCCGAGCGACGACACGGTCGCGACGGTGACCGTCCGCCGCCGTCCGGCGTCGCGCCCCGCCGTCGCCGCGGTGCCCAGCGCCGAGCCGAGCACCAGCGGCAGGGTGGGGAGGTGGTAGCGCGCCGGGCTCCCCGGGCCGAGCGGGCCACGCCGGGACGGCCGGGGGCGTCGTGCTCGTCGGCGAGCCGGTCCGGGACGCCGGCGACCGCCTCGTAGAGGGTCACGGAGAACCACTGCGCGTGGCTCAGGCGGGCCACCGCGAGGACACGTTCGGACGCTGCGGGCATCGCGTCAGTCTGGCACCGCGGGCCCGGCCGACATCGCTGTCGGTCCCCGGCGTCCGCGTGCTTGGCTCCGGCACGGAACCGACCGTGAGGGAGCCACCGCCGTGATCGAGCCGACCGCAGTCCTCGGCGTCGCCGTCATCGCACTCGGCATGGTCCTCACCCCGGGCCCGAACATGATCTACCTGGCCTCGCGCGCGATCTCCCAGGGCCGCCGCGCCGGGCTCGTCTCGCTGGCCGGGACCGCGCTCGGGTTCGTCTGCTACCTGCTCGCCGCGGCCGCCGGGCTCTCCGCGCTGTTCGCCGCCGTCCCGGCCGCCTACACCACGGTGAAGGTCGCCGGGGCGCTGTACCTGGCCTGGCTGGCCTGGCAGATGCTCCGCCCGGGTGGCCGGTCGCCGTTCGAGGCCCGCGACCTCGCGGCGGTGTCGGACGCCCGGCTGTTCGGCATGGGCCTGCTCACCAACCTGCTGAACCCCAAGATCGCGCTGATGTACGCGGCGTTGCTGCCCCAGTTCGTCCGTCCGGCCGACGGGTCGGCCTGGGGACAGCTCGTGCAGCTCGGCGGGGTGCAGATCGTCGTCGCCGTCACGGTGAACGGGCTGATCGTCCTCACGGCGGCCTCCGTGTCGGGATTCCTGGCCGCCCGGCCGCGGGCGATGACGGTGCAGCGCTGGGTGGCGGGCAGCGTCCTCGGCGGGTTCGCGGTCCGGACCGCGCTGAGCCCGGCGCCCGCCTCGTCCTGAACCGCGGCCGTCAGCCGAACAGTTCCCGGGCCCGTCCGGCGACCCGCTCGACGTCGCCGGGATCGGGGATCTCTCCGCGCCGGAACATCTCCACCTGCAGCGCCGGGCCGTAGCGCCCGTCATGGCCGTCGATCCGGTCGCGGGTGACCGGCTGGACGACGTGGTGGATGTGCCCGGGCTCCCCGCCGGCGTGCGACCACAGGCACACGTAGACTTGCTCGGCCCCGGTGAGGTCACGGGCGATCCGCGCCGTGCGGCGGAGCAGCGGGCCCAGCTCGGTGGCCTCGGCGTCGGTGGTGTCGGCGACCGAGGTGACGTGCCGCCGCGGTTTGACGACGAGCGTGCCGAGCCCGAGCGGTCCGACGCAGTGCTCGACCACCCAGTGCGCGGTCCCGTGGATCCGTCCGCCGGGCAGCGGCGTCTTCCCGGTCATGAGGTCGCACGCGTCGCAGGACACAGCCTGCGATCCTGCCAGGCGGGAAATGCCCACGACGCCCGCAGCACGGGGCGTGAGACTCGGCCTGTCCTCGCCGGACCCGGTGCAGGAACGGGTGCTCGGCGAGGTGCTGGCGGATCCGGTCGTCTGACGGGCCGTCAGCGCTTGAAGAGGTTCCCGCCCAGGTACATCTCCCAGTCGGCGTCCTCCAGGCCGTGACCGCCGGGCCGCAGGTGGTAGCTCATCGCCGGGCCGCGGAAGCTCTCGCCGGTCGTCGGCGGCCAGCTCGTCGAGGACAGGCCGGTGTCGCCCAGCCCGTACAGCTCGTAGACCGGTGCGGCACCGAGGTAGGAGAGGAACTCGCCCTGCGGGTCGGCGGTGCCGTCCTCGGTGGCGCTGGCGACGACGACCCGCCCGGGGGCGATGAGCGACAGCAGCTCGTTCTGCTCCACCGGCAGCGCGTCCGCGTTGCCCGCGAACTCCTTGTAGGTCTCCGGGAACCAGTGCGGGAACTGGTCGTTGATCGCGGCGATCGACTCGCCGCTGCCGTCCCGGCTGGCGAGCTTGGCCCCGGTGGACCCGGAGTTGTTCGAGATGACGACCGGGAACCGGGTGTCCTGGGCACCCGCCCAGAGCGCGGCCTTGCCACCGCGGGAGTGCCCGATCACCGCGACCTTGGCCGGGTCGACGTCGGGATCGGTCTCCAGGTAGTCCATCGCCCGGCTGGCGCCCCAGGCCCACGCGCTGACCGCGCGCCCGGCGTCGGCGGGCAGCTCCTGCCCGGCCGGATGGAACAGGTTGATCACGCCGTCGCGGAAGCTGCCGCTGTCGTCGGGCGCGACCTCCTCGGCGTTCAGCGCGGCGAACGCGTAGCCCGACTCGAGGACCGTGGACACCGGCGCGTACCCGGACGAGGCCCCGGCGTCGTCGCCCACCGAACCGCGGTGGTCGATCAGCAGGAAGGTGCCCTTGGGCTCGGACTCCGGCAGGAACAGTCGCAGCGTGAAGCTGCCGGATCCCTCGGGGCCGGTCACGTTGATCGTGACCTTCTTGCTGTTCGCACCGCCACCGGCGGCGGTGTCGAAGCTCATGTCGGTGGGCTCGGGCAGGGTGCGCCCGTAGACGTTGTCCTGGAACGCCTCCAGCAGTTCCGGGCGACGGACGTTCTCCCAGGTCTCGACGCTGTCCACGGCGGTGCCGTCGTCCAGCACGAGCGGGTCGGGTGCGGCCGATCCGCCCTGGGTGCTGCTCTCGTCGGTGTCCTGCTCCTGTTCCCGCTGCTCCTGCTGTTCCTGGGCCGGGCGGGTCCAGGCGGCGGGCTGCACCGACAGGCTGTCCGCGGCCCGCGAGGATGGTTCGACGGCGGCCGGTGCGCCGTCGAGCGCCAGCGGCGCGAGCGCGGCGAGCACGGACAGACTCCCGAGCGTCGCGGCGACCTTCGGCCACCTGCTCATACGCCCGTCACCTCCGGTCACCGCGGGTCCTTGACGACACACGAACGTGCGGATCGTAGCGACTCGACCGGCCGTGCACAGTGATCCGGACGACGATCCGCTGCACGATCGGTCACGCCGCCCGCGCGGGCAGGCCGGGTGCCCCGGTGGCCGGGCACCTGATCGGATGGCGCGCACCCGGACGGACGAGTGCGCACGGCGCGGCGGACGAGCGTGACGGTCGGTGACATCGATCCGGACACTAGCGACATTCCCCTGTGAACGATCTCAGTTCGGGGTGGGCCGGCCCGATCCGACGATCTCCCGGTGCACCGCCCAGGCGTCGCCGACCGGGCCGAGGTGGCCCAGCTTGTCGGGGTTGAGGACCGAGCGGACGGCGGTGATCCGCCCGTCGGCGACCTCGAGCACCAGCACCGTCAGCACCCGGCCGGCGCGGTCCCGGAGGACCGCGCCCGGCCGGCCGTTGACCTCGTGGCGTTCCCGGACGACGCCGGCGCCCGCCATCCGCGGGAACGCCGAGGCCAGCAGGCGCGCGACCCGGTCGGCGCCGACGAGCGTCCGGGCGAACTGCGGGGCCTTGCCGCCGCCGTCACCGGACATCGTCACCTCGGCGGCCAGCAGGTCACGCAGGCCGCCGACGTCGCCGTCGGACAGCGCGGCGAAGAACCGGGTGGCGAGCTCGTCGCGCTCCCGGGGGCCGGGTTCGAACCTGGGCCGGTCGGCGCGCATGTGCGCCCGGGCCCGGACCAGGAGCTGGCGGCAGGCGGCCTCGGAGCGGCCGGTCGTCGTGGCGATCTCGGCGTAGCCGAAGGCGAACACGTCCCGCAGCACGAACACCACCCGTTCCAGCGGGCTGAGCCGTTCGAGCAGCAGCAGCGCGGCCATCGACACCGAGTCGGACAGCTCCAGCGCCCGCTCCGGGTCCTGGTAGGGGTCGGCGAGCAGGGGCTCAGGGAACCACGGTCCCGGGTACTCCTCGCGCCGCACCCGCGCCGAGCGCAGCACGTCGATCGCGATCCGGCTGACCGTGGTGGACAGGTACGCCCGCACCGACTCCGGCGCGGCCGGGGTCCGGGCGAAGCGCAGCCAGGACTCCTGCACCGCGTCCTCCGCCTCCGCGACGCTGCCCAGGATCCGGTAGGCGATCGAGAACAGCAGCGGACGCAGCTCCGCGAACTCGGCGGCCCGGTCGTCGTCGTCGCTCATGCGTGCGCCGCCGGCCGGAACCGGGCCGGCAGGTCACCGTCCGCCGGCCGGGCGGTGAGGACGTTCAGCCGGTTCACCGCGTTCAGGAACGAGACCAGGGTGACCAGTGCGGTGAGCTGCGCGTCGTCGTGGTGCGCGGCCGCGTCCGCCCAGGCGTCGTCGGAGACGCCCGTCGCGCCGTCGGCGATCCGGGTGCCCTGTTCGGCGATCTCCAGGGCGGCCCGCTCGGCCGGGGTGAAGACCGTGGCCTCGCGCCAGGCCGCCAGCAGGGCGAGCCGCACCGGTGTCTCCCCGGCCGCGGCCGCCGCCGCGGTGTGCATGCCGAGGCACGGCGCGCAGCCGTTGATCTGGCTGACGCGCAGCGCCACCAGCTCCTGCGTCACCGGCGGCAGCGACGAGCGCTTCAGGGCCGCACCGAGTCCCATGACGTGCTCGACGAACGGGACGGCGGTCGGCTCGGTGAGGTAGTCGATTCGGGCGGTCATGGCGTGCTCCCTCGGTCGCGGATCGGGCGCGTACACCCGGTGGACGAGACGACCGCGACGCCTGTGACGGGCCGGCGGGGTGACCCGGGTCTCAGCCCTCGTCCGCCGGGGCGCCGGCGGCGATCTCCCGCAGCGCGACGACGTGCGCGCCGACCTGCTCGCGCCCCTGTTCGGTCAGCCGGATCCAGGTCCGCCGCGCCGCGCCGGTCGGCTCCCGGTCCGAGGTCAGCAGCCCGGCCGCCGCCAGCGCCTTGAGCTGCTTGGACAGTGCCGAGTCGCTGAGCCCGACCCGGTCCCGGATGAACCCGAACTCGACCTTACCGGCCGCGACGAGCGTGGCGGCGATCCGCAGCCGGGTCGGGTCCAGCAGCAGCGGGACCAGCCGGGTGTCGGCGGGCTCAGGCACGGTCGTCCACCCGCGGCATCATCCGGATGGCGACCAGGGTGCCGACCGGCCGGGAGACGGCGAGCAGGGCACCCGCGACGGTGTTGGGCCGGGACAGCCGGCTGCGCCGCAGCAGGTGCACGGCCAGTCGCTCATCGGCGTACCAGCCGGCCGCGACCGCGGTGTACCGGCCGAACGCCGCGGGCTGCGGGACGGGCGCGATCGCGAACGGGTTGACCGGGTTGGCGCGGGCCTCGAGCATCCCGATCCCGGCGATCGCCGTCTGGATGATCCCGGTGACCAGCCGGCGCCGGCGTGGGCTGGCGATCTCGTCCTTCGCGGCGAAGTCGAGGAACGTGAGGACCCCCGTGGCCGCGAGCATGATCGGCAGGCCCCGGCTCTCGGCGGCCCCGACGGCGATCCGGGCCGCGTCGACCTCGGCCACGTCTCGCGCGGCGTCCTGCGGGGTGGGCTGTGGAGTGGGCTGCTGCCCCATGGGTGACCTCCTTGCGGTTCGGGAAAGTAGTACCACACGACTTTCCGGCCGGGCACTTAGGGCGTGTCTCCCAGATAGGCGGAGCGGGGTGCGCGATGCTTGATCGGTGCCGCGTACCGCTGTCCTGACTGATGCCCAGTGGGCCCGTCTGGCGCCGCTGTTGCCCTCCTCCGAGGGTCGTCGCGGGCGCCCGTTCCGCGATGACCGCCGGGTGCTCGAGGGGATCATCTACCGGTATCGGTGCGGGCTTCCCTGGCGCGACGTCCCAGCCGAGTTCGGGCCGTGGCAGACGTTGTGGAAGCGGCACCGCCGCTACAGCGGCGACGGCACCTGGGACCACATCCTGGCTGCTCTTCTGGTCGAGGCCGACGCCGCCGAGGTGCTCGGGTGGGCGGTCAGCGTGGACTCCACGATCATCCGTGCCCACCAGCACGCCGCGACCCTCAAGCGCGACACAGGGGGCCGGATCGAACTACACGAATCTGCTCGCCGAACCAGCAGATCACGCGCTGGGACGGTCCCGCGGAGGGCTGTCGACGAAGATCCACCAGCTCGTTGACGGGCACGGCCGCCCGCTGGTGGTCCTCCTCGGCCCCGGCCAGGGCGGCGACTCGCCAATGTTTCCGCACCTGATGGCGCGCCTGAGCATCGCCCGACCGGGCCCGGGACGACCCCGGACCCGGCCTGAACGCGTGCGCGCGGACAAGGCCTACTCCTCACGCGCGATCCGCCGGCACCTGCGCGAGCGCCGGATCATCGCTGTCATTCCGGAGCCCTCTGACCAGCAGGGACACCGCAAACGACGGGGCTCACGCGGTGGCCGACCGCCCGCATTCGATCCGGTCGACTACCGAAACCGCAACGTCGTCGAGTGCGGGTTCTGCCACGTCAAGCAGTGGCGCGGGCTGGCCACCCGTTACGACAAGCTCGCCCTGACCTTCCGCGGCGGCGCCGTCCTGAAGGCGATCGTCACCTGGCTCCGCGCATTGGGAGACACACCCTAGACCGTATGGAGGCCGGCGCCTCCGCTCGTAAGTTGGCGCGGGTCGCCGTCGTTGGGTGACGGTGCCGCATTTACGGGGAGGCGCCGGTGTCGGGCGAGGGTACGTGGGTCGGGTTGGACGTCCATGCGCGATCAGTGATCGGTTGCGCGATCGAGGAGAGTGCAGCTGAGATCCGGACGCAGCGGATCGGGGCGCGGACTGAGCAGATCGTGGAGTGGGTGCGTGCGCAGCCCGGTCCGGTGATGGCCTGCTACGAGGCCGGCCCGACCGGATTCGGGCTGGCGCGGGCGCTGCGGGCCGCGGGTGTGGCCTGCGAGGTCGTGGCGCCGTCGAAGATCGAGCGACCGTCCGGGGACAAGGTCAAGACCGACCGGCGCGACGCGGAGCGGCTGGCGCGGTTGCTGCGGATCGGTGAGGTCCCCGGGGTGCGGGTCCCGACCGAGGCCGAAGAAGCCGCCCGGGACCTGGTCCGGGCTCGCGAGGACTGCCGCAGCGACCTGATGCGGGCCCGCCACCGTCTCTCCAAGCTGCTGCTGCGCCAGGGCCTGGTCTGGGACAACACCGCCTGGACCGCCGCGCACGAGGTCTGGCTGCGCAGTCACCACTTCGACCGGCGCGGTGTCCAGCTCGCCTTCGACGAGGCCCTGGATGCGGTGTTCACCGTCCATGCCCGCCGGGCTCGGCTCGACGCTGCGATCGTCGAGATGGCCGCCAGCGACCCGGTGTTGGCCGGGCCGGTCGGGCGGCTGTCGTGTCTGCGGGGCGTCTCGACGCTGACCGCGACCGGGCTGTGCGTCGAGGTCGCCGACTGGCACCGGTTCACCGGCGCCACCATCGGCTCCTACCTCGGGCTGGTGCCCTCGGAGTTCTCCTCCGGGTCGCGGCGGGTCCAGGGCGGGATCACCAAGACCGGTAACTCGCATGCCCGGCGGCTGCTGGTCGAAGCGGCCTGGCACCACCGCCGCCCGCTGCGCCCGAGCCGGGAACGGGCCCGACGCGCCGATGGGCAACCCGCCGTGGTCCGCGACCGCGCCGACGCCGGGAACCGGCGCCTGCACCAGCGCTGGACCCGCTTGGACCACCGCAACAAGCGACCGACCGTGGCTGTCGTCGCGGTCGCCCGCGAGCTCGCCGGCTGGTGCTGGAGCCTGGCCACCCTCGAGGAAACGGCCGCAGCGAGAACCGGCTGAGCCTCTGGCTCGGCCGCCACAGACCCCGGCGGGAGTCGGGAGAGGATGCAGGCAGCGCGAGGAGCGACCCGCGATACAGCTATGAGCAGCTCAGCCCCGATCAGCTCGGGACGAGGCGACGCTCGCCCCTAGACTCGCGGAACGCTCCCGACGAACACCCGGTCATGCGGTGACCAACCCGCGTATATCAGTCTGACCGCGCGTCGAGCCGACACGCCTCCACCCACCCGGCCCCGTCGGGCCCACAACCGCCCTGAGCAGCCCCGATACCAGATATCGAGGGGCCGATCACCCCTGCCCACTTGACAGAAGTGACCTCCATATCAGCTGTGGCCTCGCCTAGGGTGGTGCTCCGTGCGCCGGGGCGGTGCACGGGCGAGGACAGGGGTACGGCGATGGGCGGGCGGACGCTGGTGCGCGGCGACGGGACGCCGCTGTGGCAGCAGCTGCTGACCGATCTGCGCCGCCGGCTCGACGACGGCGAGTTCGCCCGCGCGCTGCCCGGTGAGTTCGCGCTCGCGGCGGAGTACTCGGTGAGCCGCTACACCGTCCGCGAGGCGCTGCGCCGGATGCGGGAGGACGGCGCGGTCGTCGCCAGCCGCGGGCGGGTGTCGCGGCCGAGCGCCGGCGCCGAGATCGAACAGCCGCTGGACGAGCCGTACTCGCTCTACGTCGCGGTCGAGGCGGCCGGGCGGACCCAGCGCAGCGTCGTGCGCATCTTCGAGGTGCGGGCGGACGGGGTGATCGCCGCCCGGATGGGCCTGGAGGAGTCGACGCCGCTGGTGCACCTGGAGCGGCTGCGGCTCGCCGACGCCGAGCCGCTCGCCGTCGACCGGGTGTGGCTGCCGCACGACCTCGCGGGCCCGCTGCTCGATGTCGACTTCTCCAACACCGGTCTGTACCCGGAGTACCGGCGCCGCTGCGGGATCCGGGTCGACGGCGGCAACGAGAACATCCGGGCCGTGTTCCCCTCCCGCGGCGAGCGCGAGCTGCTGGGGATCGACGACGGCGTCGCCGCGCTGTCCATCGAGCGGCTCGGTCTGGCCGGCGACCGTCCGGTCGAGTGGCGGCACACCCTGGTCCGCGGGGACCGGTTCTCGGTCACCGCACGCTTCTCGTCCCGGACCGGCTACCGGGTGGACCTGTCCGAGCCGGTGTGATCCCGGCGGGTCAGGCGGGGACCGACACGCCCAGCCCGCCGCGGGTGTCCGCGCCGTAGCGGGCGATCTCGGCGTCCAGGTCCAGCGCGGCGGTCGTCATGCCGGTCCCGTCGAGCAGGGCGGCCGGGACCAGCCAGCAGACCTCGAACTCCAGCCCGTCCGGGTCGTGGGCGTAGAGGGCCTTGGTGCTCCCGTGGTCCGACGCACCGGCCAGCGCCCCGGCGGCCCGCAGCCGGTCGGCGATCCGGGCCAGCTCGGCGAGGGTGTCGACCTCCCAGGCCAGGTGGTAGAGCCCGACCGTGCCGCGCCCGGCGAGGGACGGCCCGGCCTGCTCCCCGACGGCGAACAGCGCGAGGTCGTGGTCGTTGGACGAGCCCGCCGCCTGCAGGAAGGCGCCTCGGCCACCGGGGATCTCGGTGACCACCCGGAAGCCGAGCGTGTCGGCGTAGAACGCGACGCTGCGCGCGACGTCGCGGACGTAGAGGACGGCGTGGTTGAGGCGCTGGACGGGCATGGTCGCTCCCGGATTAGTTGAACTCTCATCTAAAGCGTACGCCGCGGCGACCCCGGGTTCAACGGGTGACGAGCCGGGTGAGGACGACGGCCGAGCGCGTGTGGTCGACGTTCGCCGCCATCCGGAGCCGTTCCAGGGCGTCCTCCAGCGAACGGACGTCCCGTGAGCGCAGCAGGACCAGCGCGTCGGCCTCGCCGGTGACGGTGCCCGCGGTGACCACCTCCGGGACCGCCGACAGCATCCGCTGCAGCTCGGCCGGGGCGACCGTGCCGCGGCAGAACAGCTCGACGTAGGCCTCGACCCCGGGGCCGTCCTCGACCTCCGGGTCCACCTGCACGGTGAACCCGGTGATCACCCCGCGGGTGGTGAGCCGGTCCACCCGGCGGCGCACCGCGGACGCGGACAGCCCCACCCGCTCCGCCAGCTCGGCCCAGCCGGCCCGGCCGTCGACCCGCAGCAGGTCCAGCAGCTTCCGGTCGGTCGCGTCGATCCCGTCCACGGCGTCCGATGCTAGATCCGTGCACGGACGCCGGTAAAGACGCACGAATCCTGCGCACGATGCCGGGAAACGCAGGCAGGGTGCGCAGCATGCTGATGACATGACCGTCGAGCTCGTCCAACCGCTCCCCGTGGCCGCTCGCCCGGCCCGGGTGCCGTCGGTGCTCATGTGCCGTCCGACCCACTTCACCGTGAGCTACCGGATCAACCCGTGGATGCGCCCCGAGCAGCACACCGACACCCCGCTGGCGGTGCGCCAGTGGCAGGACCTGCACGCGGTCTACCGCGAGCTGGGCTTCGACGTCCGGCTGGTCGACCCGCTGCCCGGCTCGCCGGACATGGTCTACGCCGCGAACGGCGGCACGGTCGTCGACGGGATCGCCTGGACCGCCCGCTTCCGGTACCCGGAGCGCGCCGCCGAGGCGCCCGCGTACGCGGCCTGGTTCCGCACGGCCGGCCTGGACGTGCACGAGGCCGCGGCCGTCAACGAGGGCGAGGGTGACCTGCTGCTGGTCGGGGACACGATCTACGCCGGGACCGGGTTCCGGACCGACCCGGCAGCGCACGCCGAGGCGGCCGCGGTGCTGGGCCGCGACGTGGTGTCGCTGCGCCTGGTCGATCCGCGCTACTACCACCTCGACACGGCGTTCGCCGTCCTCGACCCGGCGGGCGGGCCCGGCTCCGTCGCCTACCTCCCCGCGGCGTTCGACGCCGCGTCGCGGGAGGTGCTGCGCGACCGGTTCCCGGACGCGGTCACCGTCGGCGACGACGACGCGGCCGTGCTGGGCCTGAACTGCTTCTCCGACGGCCGGACCGTCGTCCACGCGCCGCAGGCGGCCCGCTTCGCGGCCGCACTGGCCGAGCGCGGGTACGGCACCGTCGGCGTCGACACCTCCGAGCTCCGCCGCGGTGGCGGCGGGATCAAGTGCTGCACCCTCGAACTGCGGGAGGCCCCGTGACCGCCACCTTCCCCGGACGCACCGGGCTCTCCGGACGCACCGGCGACGCGATCGCGCTCGCCGACCGGTTCGGCACCGCCAACTACGCACCGCTGCCGGTGGTGCTGAGCGAGGGCACGGGGGCGTGGGTCACCGACGTCGACGGCCGCCGCTACCTCGACGCCCTCGCCGGCTACTCCGCGTTGAACTTCGGCCACCGCCACCCGGTGCTGGTCGAGGCCGCGCACCGGCAGCTGGAGTCGCTCACGCTGACCGCGCGGGCCTTCCACAACGACCGGCTGCCCGGGTTCCAGCAGCAGCTCGCCGAGCTGACCGGCACCGAGGCGGTGCTCCCGATGAACACCGGCGCCGAGGCCGTGGAGTCCGCGATCAAGGTCGCGCGGGCCTGGGGCTACCGGGTCCGCGGCGTGCGGCCCGGGGCGGCCCGGATCGTCGTCGCCGGGGGGAACTTCCACGGCCGGACGACGACGGTCGTCTCCTTCTCCGACGACCCGGACGCCCGTACCGACTTCGGGCCGTTCACCCCCGGCTTCGACCGGGTGCCCTACGGCGACGCCGCCGCGCTGGCCGCCGCGCTCACCGAGGACACGGTCGCCGTGCTCCTCGAACCGGTGCAGGGCGAGGCCGGGGTGATCGTCCCGCCGGAGGGGTACCTGGCCGAGGTGCGCAGGCTCACCGCGGAGCGCGACGTGCTGCTGGTCTGCGACGAGATCCAGTCCGGGCTCGGCCGGGCCGGGGCCACGCTGTGCAGCGACCTGTCCGGTGTCCGGGCCGACCTCTACACCCTCGGCAAGGCACTCGGCGGCGGCGTGCTGCCGGTGAGCGCCGTGGTCGGGCGGCGGGACGTGCTCGGCGTGCTGCGGCCCGGGGAACACGGTTCGACGTTCGGCGGGAACCCGCTCGCCGCCGCCGTCGGGTCCGCGGTGTGCGGGCTGCTCGGCACCGGGGAGCTGCAGGCCGCGGCCCGCGACCTCGGGCGCCGCGCCGGTGAGCGGCTGGCCGGGCTGCCGGGGCTGACCGCCGTCCGGGGGGCCGGGCTGTGGTTCGGCGTCGACGTCGACCCGGCGGTCGGGACCGGCCGGGAGGTGTGCGTGGAACTGGCCCGGCGCGGGGTCCTGGCGAAGGAGACGCACGGCAGCACGGTCCGCCTGTCCCCGCCGCTGGTCGTCACCCGCGAGGAGGTCGACCTGCTCGTGGACACCCTGGGCGCCACCCTCGAGCACCTGGCCCCCTGACCCTGCGGCGGGCGATGGCAGGCTGGGGGCATGCCGACCCTCGTGTTGCTGCGCCACGGTCAGAGCGACTGGAACGCCAAGAACCTCTTCACCGGCTGGGTGGACGTCCCGCTGTCCGAGCAGGGCGAGCAGGAGGCCCGCCGCGGTGGCGAGCTGCTCGCGGCGTCGGGGATCGCCCCGGACGTCGTCCACACCTCGCTGCTGCGCCGGGCGATCTCCACCGCCAACATCGCGCTGGACGCCGCCGACCGGCACTGGATCCCGGTGAAGCGGGACTGGCGGCTCAACGAGCGTCACTACGGCGCGCTGCAGGGCAAGGACAAGAAGCAGACCCTGGAGGCCTACGGCGAGGAGCAGTTCATGCTCTGGCGCCGCTCCTACGACACCCCGCCGCCGCACATCGAGAAGGGGTCGGAGTTCTCCCAGGACGCCGACCCGCGCTACGCCGGGATCGACGCCCCGCTGACCGAGTGCCTGGCCGACGTCGTCGCCCGGTTCCTCCCGTACTGGGAGGAGGCCGTGATCCCGGACCTGCGGGCCGGCGCGACGGTGCTGCTCGCCGCGCACGGCAACTCGCTGCGCGCGCTGGTCAAGTACCTGGACGGGATCTCCGACGCCGACATCGCCGGCCTGAACATCCCCACCGGTATCCCGCTGGTCTACGACCTCGACGACGCGCTGGCGCCGACGACACCGGGCGGGCGCTACCTCGACCCGGCCGCGGCCGAGGCGGCGATCGCCGGAGTGGCGAACCAGGGTCGCTGAGGCCCGGGGTCGCCCGTCCGGGGCCCGGTGGTGAACCCGCGGTGAACGCGGGCGGAACAGTGTCGCGCGGACGGGTCGCGGGCGTCACCATCCGGGCTCCGGCGCTGGCCAGAGGGCACCCCCGCTTGCCTACCATGCCCCCGTGACCACGCTCGCGTGGCTGATCGCCGTCGTCGCGCTCGGCCTGGGCCTGCTGGCCGGGGTCGCGCTGGCGCGACGACCGTCGCCCGCCCACCCCGATCGTCCCGGCACCGCCGACCGTCCCCCGGCCGACGGCGCCGACGCCGGCTCGCCCACCCTCGGCGAGCTGCTGCACCGCACGTTCCACCACTCGTCGTCCGGGCTCGCGGTGGTCGGGGCCGGTGGGGACGTGCTGCTGCACAACCCGCGGGCCGCCGCGCTCGGCGCCGTCACCGACGACCGGCTCGACCCCCGCGCCTGGGCCGCCTGCCAGCGCGTGGGCCCCGGCGAGGAGCAGCTCGAGGTCGATCTCTCACCGCTGGACCGGACCCCGCGCGGCCCGGTCGCGGTGCAGGCCAGGATCCGGCCGCTCGGCGCCGGGTTCACCCTGGTCGAGGCCGTCGACACCTCCGAGGTCGCCCGGCTGGAGGCCACCCGGCGGGACTTCGTCGCGAACGTCAGCCACGAGCTGAAGACGCCGGTCGGCGCGGTCGCGCTGCTGGCCGAGGCGCTGCTCGACTCGCTGGACGGCATGGCGCCGGCGGCCGGGTCCGAGGCCGACGCGGCGGAGGTCCGGCGGTTCGGCGAGAAGCTGCTGCGCGAGGCGACCCGGATGGGCAACCTGGTCTCGGAGCTGATCGCGCTGTCCCGGCTGACCGGCGCCGAGCGGCTCCCCGAGCTGGCCGCGGTCGGGGTCGACGACGTCGTGGCCGAGGCGCTGTCGCGCAGCCGCAACTCGGCCGAGTCGGGCGCCGTCGAGATCGCCGCCGACGGGCCGTCCGGCCTGGTCGTCGACGGTGACCGGACGCTGCTCGTGACGGCGCTGACGAACCTGGTCGAGAACGCGATCGCGTACTCGCCCGCGGACTCGTCGGTGTCGGTGAGCCGCCGGGCCGCCGGGGGCTCGGTCGAGATCGCCGTCACCGACCGCGGGATCGGCATCGCCCCCGAGCACCAGCAGCGGGTGTTCGAGCGGTTCTTCCGGGTCGATCCCGCGCGGTCGCGGGCCACCGGCGGGACCGGGCTGGGCCTGGCGATCGTCAAGCACGTCTGCGCGAACCACGGTGGCGAGGTGCGGCTGTGGAGCCGCCCGGGCACCGGATCGACCTTCACGATGCGGCTCCCCGCCCGGCTGGGCGTCGGGGGTCCGACCGAGCGGCGGGCGGTGCCGGAGCAGGCGCCGCCGGTGACCGCGAGAACCGGAGGATGAGATGACCAGGGTGCTGATCGTGGAGGACGAGGAGTCCTTCGCCGACCCGCTCGCGTTCATGCTGCGCAAGGAGGGCTTCACGACGGCCGTCGCCGCGAACGGCAACGACGCGCTGTCGGAGTTCGACCGCAACGGTGCCGACATCGTGCTGCTCGACCTCATGCTCCCCGGCATGAGCGGCACCGACGTCTGCAAGGCGCTGCGCTCCCGCTCGGCCGTCCCGGTGATCATGGTGACGGCCCGGGACAGCGAGATCGACAAGGTGGTCGGGCTGGAGCTCGGTGCCGACGACTACGTCACCAAGCCGTACTCGGCCCGGGAGCTGATCGCCCGGGTCCGCGCCGTGCTGCGCCGCGGCGGCGAGCCGGCCGGCGAGACCGAGGGCGGGGCCGGGGTGCTGGAGGCCGGTCCGGTCCGGATGGACGTCGAGCGGCACGTCGTGTCGGTGAACGGTGACGACGTCGCCCTCCCGCTCAAGGAGTTCGACCTGCTGGAGTACCTGCTCCGCAACGTCGGCCGGGTGCTCACCAGGGCCCAGCTCATCGACCGGGTGTGGGGCGCGGACTACGTGGGGGACACCAAGACCCTCGACGTCCACGTCAAGCGGCTGCGGTCCAAGGTGGAGGGCGACCCGTCCACCCCGCGGCACCTCGTCACGGTGCGTGGTCTCGGGTACAAGTTCGACGTGTGACCCGAAGGGGTTGCCCGCGCGTCGATAACGCCTCGGTAACCTGGGGTCGTGCGCCTGGCCGTCCTCGACGTGGGGTCCAACACCGTCCACCTCCTGGTGGTGGATGCGCACCGCGGTGCGCACCCGAAGCCGATGTCCTCGGACAAGGACCAGCTGCGGCTGGCCGAGCACCTCGACGCGGGGGGGGGGTGCGCTCACCAGCGTCGGGATCAAGGCCCTGCTGGAGAGCGTGCACCGGGCCAGGGACATCGCCCGCGGTTCCGGGTGCGACGACCTGATCGCGTTCGCCACCTCGGCGCTGCGCGACGCCACCAACTCCGCGGACGTGCTGGCGCTCGTCCAGCGTGAGACCGGGGTGGCGCTGGAGGTGCTGCCCGGCGAGGACGAGGCCCGGTGGACCTTCTTCGCCGTCCGCCGGTGGTGCGGCTGGTCCGCGGGGCGGTTGCTGGTCCTCGACATCGGCGGCGGCTCGCTGGAGCTGGCCATCGGCCGGGACGAGACGCCGTACGTCGCCGCCTCGGTCCCGCTGGGCGCCGGCCGGCTGACCCGGGAGGCGTTCACCGCCGACCCGCCGCCGCGCTCGGAGGTCACGGCGCTCGCCGAGCGGGTCCGTGCCGAGCTCGAACCGGTCGCGGCCCGGCTGCGCGAGGCCGGGCGCCCGGACCGGGCGGTCGCGACGTCGAAGACCTTCCGCACGCTGGCCCGGCTCACCGGGGCCGCACCGTCCGGGGCCGGTCCCCGGGCACCGCGCCGGCTGACCGCGCAGGGGCTGCGCCAGCTGTCCGGTTTCGTGACCCGGATGTCCGGCCCCGACCTGGCCGAGCTCGACGGCGTGAGCCCCAGCCGGGCCCACCAGCTCGTCGCCGGGACGGTCGTGGCGCAGGCCGCGATGGACGTCCTCGGCGTCGACGAACTCGACATCTGCCCGTGGGCGTTGCGCGAGGGCGTGATCCTCCGTCGCTTCGACATGCTCGACGGAACGAACGGGAGCGACCGCTCGGCGCACGCTCCCGGGGATGGGCTTGGACCCTTGACAACGCACAGGGCACGGTGGACGTGATGAGTGTGGACAGCCCAGAGCCGCGTCAGCGGACGGTCGCCGAACTACTGGCCGCCAACGGCGGCTCCCAGACGGGTCGGCGCCGTCGCAGGCGTGCGGCCGACGACGACGGTCCGGCGGGTGCCCCGTCGCCCGTCGCCGGCCGGGTCCCCGAAGCGCCCGCCGATCCCCGCCGCACCGCGGAGCGCCCGCCGGCGCCCGCGCCGGGCGAGCACCCCTCGTTCCCGGCCCGGCGGCCGTACCCGGGCGGCGAGCCGGACGGCGGCCCGTACGTCCCGAACGGCAACGCCCCGAACGGCGCCCCGAACGGCTACGCCCCCAACGGCGCGCCGCATCCGAACGGTGCCCCGCATCCGAACGGCGGGCCGTACCCGAACGGCGCACCCCAGCCCAACGGCGCGCCCTACGGCGGTGCCCCCGACGGCTACCCGCCGCAGGCGTTCACGCCCAACGGCCGTCCGCCCGCCCCGCCCCGGCAGGCGCCCCCGCCGCCCCCGCCCGGCCCGGGCCCGTACGGCGGTGACTCCCCGGACGAGATCCCGACCAGCCGGATGAACGCCCACCGCCCCGCGGTGGCCGACGACGGCCCGCCCACCCAGTTCGGGGCCCCGCCCCTGACCGACGACGGCGGCCCGCCCACCGGCGCCTACGACCCGTACGACGCCTACGCCGACGACGCCCCGGCGCGCGGTGGCTACGCCGACGACGGTCCGCCGACCGGCACCTACGACCCGTACGACGACGCCTACGCCGAGGACGGCCGGGAGCACGGTCCCGGCTTCGACGGCGGCCGTACCGGTGTCCTGAGCGCCCCGCCGGCCCGCCCGGGGTCCCCGGACCTCGACGACTACGAGGACCACGGCGAGCTGGAGAACGGCGCCGTCGAGGACGACGCCCCGCGCGGCCGCGGTGCCCGCAGGCGCGGCCGGGACGAGGCCGAGCCACCGGCCGGGCTGGACGACGCCGCGGACTCCGCGGGTGCCGCCGGGACCGGTCAGGCCTGGGCGGTCGTGATCGCCCAGTGGATCGGCGGCGCGCTCGCCGGGGCCGGGATCTGGGTGCTGTTCCGGTTCCTGTGGTTCTCCTACCCGATCGTCGCGCTGGCGCTCGCCGTCGTCCTGACGGTCGGGCTGGTCCTCGGCGTCCGGGCCCTGCTGCGCAACGACGAGCTGCGCACCACGCTGTTCGCGGTGCTGGTCGGGCTGCTGCTCACGGTGTCCCCGGCGATCCTGGTGTTGCTGGACCGGTAACGATGGGCGACGGCGCGGCGACTGTTCGTCATGTGAAGCCGTCCCCGCCCGTGCCGGTCGCGCTGTCCACCGCCTCGGTGTACCCGGAGGGGGTCGCCGCGGGATTCGAGATCGCCGCCGAACTGGGGTACGACGGCGTCGAGCTGATGATCTGGACCGACCCGGTGAGCCAGGACCCGGCAGCGGTGCAGCGGCTCGTGCAGCGGCACCGGATGCCGGTGCTCGCCGTGCACGCCCCCTGCCTCGCCGTCACCCAGCGGGTGTGGGGTGCCGACCCGGTGCACCGGCTGCGGCGCACCGCCGAGGTGTCCGCCCGCCTGGGGGCCAGGACCGTCGTGCTGCACCCGCCGTTCCGCTGGCAGCGCCGCTACGCCGGGGTGTTCGCCGCGGAGGTCGTCCGGGCGCACGAGCAGCACGGCCTCGGCCTGCCGGTGGAGAACATGTTCCCGGTGCGGAGGGGCTCGATCAGCACCGTCCCCTACGCGCTCGGCCACGACCCGACCGAGACCGGCTTCGGCGCCTACACCCTGGACCTCTCGCACACCGCGGCCGCGCGGACCGACGCGCTCGCGCTGCTGGCCCGGATGGGCGACCGGCTCACCCACCTGCACCTGGCCGACGGCACCGGTGCCCCGCGCGACGAGCATCTCGTGCCGGGCCGGGGCACGCAGCCGTGCGCCGAGGTCTGCCAGGCGCTCTCCGGCGGCGCGTTCGCGCGGGCCGGTGGGACCGTCGTCCTGGAGGTCTCCACCCGGCGCTGCCGCACCCGCGAGGAACGCACCGGGCTGCTCGCCGAGTCGCTGCTGTTCGCACGGCTGCACCTGGAGCCGAACGTGCCGAGGACGCCGGTGGCCGGGCTCACCCGCTGACCCCGCCCTACCCGTGGGTAACGTGGGGGCATGAGCGACACGACGGTCGGAACCGGACGCCCCTTCGCGGACGCACACGTCCTGACCGACCTTGGCGACGGCCGGTTCCGGGTGGCCCTCGACGACCGGTGGGCGATCGGGTCGAAGGCGTTCGGCGGCCTGCTGATGGTGCTCATGGCGAAGGCGGGCCTGGCCCGGCTGACGGCCGACGGCGCCCCGGCCCTCGATCCACTGGCCGTCTCGGCGGACTTCCTGCGCGCGCCGGACCTGGCGCCGGTCGAGCTGGAGGCGGTCCCGCTCAAGGTCGGGCGCACGATCTCCTCGGTCGCGGTCCGGCTGCTCCAGGACGACCGCCTGATGCTGCACGCGACGGTCACCGCGGGCGTCCTGCCCGAGGGCGAACCGGTCTGGGAGACCGACGCCGGGCTCGGCCCGGAGCCGGACCCGGACGCGGCCGACCCGTCCGCCCAGCCCGGGGTGAGCGGCCTGCCGACGGTCTGTGACCTCCGCTACCCGGCCACCGCGCTGCCGTTCCTGCGCGGCGAGACCGGCCCGCCGCGGATGAGCGGCTGGGTGCGTCCGCGCGGCGAGGAGCCGGACGTGCTGTTCGCCCTGCTGTCCGGCGACATCCTGCCGCCGACCGTGTTCAACCTCGACGGCCGCGTGGGATGGGCCCCGACGGTGCAGCTCACGGCCCTGCTGCGGGGCCGCCCGGCCCCGGGCTGGCTGCGGGTCGACTCCCGCTCGCGGACGGTCTCGGGCACCCAGTTCGACGAGGACGTGACCGTCGTCGACTCCCGCGGGCGCACGGTGTGCCAGGCCCGCCAGCTCGCCCTCGCGCCGTTGCAGCGGTAGGTCCTTCCTACGCTGGCGTCCATGACTGGGACACGGATCGCGGTACTGGGCGGCGGACGGATCGGGGAGGCGCTGCTCGGCGGGCTGCTGGCGGCCGGGCGGGACGCGGGTGAGCTGGTGGTCGCCGAGCGCTCGGCCGACCGTGCCGCCGAGCTGACGGAGAAGCTGGGTGTCGCCGCCCTGCCGCTCACCGACGCGGTGCGCGGGGCGGGGACGGTCGTCGTCGCGGTGAAGCCGCAGGACGTCGTCACGGTGCTGGGGGAGATCGCCGGTGCGCTCGACCCGGACGTGCTGGTGGTGTCGCTGGCCGCCGGCCTGCCGACCGCGCTGTTCGAGGGGGCGCTGCCCGAGGGCACGCCGGTCGTGCGGGTCATGCCCAACACCCCGATGCTGCTCGGCGCCGCGATGTGCGTGCTCTCCCCGGGGGCGCACGCCGGCTCCGAGCACCTGGACCGGGCCGAGGCGCTGCTGAGCACCGTGGGCGAGGTGCTGCGGGTCGAGGAGTCCAAGCAGGACGCGGCGACCGCGCTCTCCGGCTCCGGCCCGGCCTACTTCTTCCTGGTCGCCGAGGCGATGATCGAGGCGGGGGTGGCGCTCGGCCTGGCCCGCCCGGCGGCGACGGAGCTCACGGTGCAGACCGCGCTCGGCGCCGCCCGGATGCTGCGCGAGAGCGGCGAGCACCCGACCGTGCTGCGGGAGAACGTGACCTCGCCGGCCGGGACGACCGCCGCCGCGCTGGCCGCGCTGGAGCGGCACGGGCTGCGCACCGCGTTCACGGCGGCGGCGACCGCGGCCCGGGACCGCTCGGTCGAGCTGGGTCACCCTGAGGGGTGAGATCCGCCTGTCCCGCATGCGCTCCGTGGCGTGTCGTCACCGCGACGCGCCGAGCCGTGCCAGGATCGGGTCGGACTCGTGGGTACCGATCGTCACATCCGCCCCGCTACACTGCTCGTGCATCCCCCAACACTGGGCGTACGGCCGCTTGACGGGGGAGGAAGGCGGTACCCGATGGCGGCGGAACGCCCCGAGCCCCTGCGGCCGGCGCAGGTGCAGTTCCTGACGGTGGCCGAGGTGGCCTCGATGATGCGCGTCTCGAAGATGACCGTGTACCGCCTGGTGCACTCCGGCGAGCTGCCGGCGGCCCGGGTCGGCCGGTCCTTCCGGGTGCCGCAGCGGGCCGTCGAGGACTACCTGCGCAACGCCTACTTCGACGCGGGCTGATCGCCGTCTCACCCTCCTCCGGCCCCGGCCGGACCGGCCGGGTAGACTGACGAACCGGCTGCGGACCGCCACCGGTCGCACGCCTCGCACGGCCGTTCCGGCAGGTGCGGGCCGATCCGCCTCGCGATCACCCGGTGGTGCGGTCGCGGGCGATCTGCGTCGACACAGAAGGAGCACCATGGGCTCGGTCATCAAGAAGCGCCGCAAGCGGATGTCGAAGAAGAAGCACCGCAAGCTGCTGCGCAAGACCCGGGTGCAGCGCCGCAAGCTCGGTAAGTGACTCGCGCACCGGCCGTGCCCCCGCCATCGGCGGGAGCGCGGCCGGTGTCGTTACGGAGGAGGTCGCACCATGGCGTCGGCACCGTCGGTCGTGCTGGTCACCGGTGTGAGCGGATACCTCGGTGGGCACCTCGCCGCGCGGCTCGCCGCGAACCCGGACATCGACCGGGTGCTCGGCGTCGACACGGTGCCCCCGCCGCGTGACCTCCTCAAGCGGATGGGCCGGGCGGAGTTCGTCCGCGCCGACATCCGCAACCCGCTGATCGCGAAGGTCATCTCCACCGCCGGTGTCGACACCGTGGTGCACGCGTCGCTCTCGGCCAGTCCCGCGTCCGCGGGCGGCCGGGCGACGATGAAGGAGATGAACGTCATCGGCACGATGCAGCTGCTCGCTGCGTGCCAGAAGGCGTCGAGCGTCCGGCGGGTCGTGCTGAAGTCGACGACCGCGGTGTACGGCTCCAGCTCGCGCGATCCCGCCGTGTTCGACGAGGCCACCGGCGCGAAGGACCTCCCCTCCGGCGGCTACGCCAAGGACGCCGCCGAGATCGAGGGCTACCTGCGCGGGTTCAGCCGCCGCCGTCCGGACGTCACGACCACGGTGCTGCGGTTCGCCAACTTCATCGGCCCGCGGATCGACACCGTCCTGAACCGGTACTTCGCCCTGCCGGTGGTGCCGACCGTGCTCGGTTACGACGCGCGGATCCAGCTGCTGCACGAGGAGGACGGCCTCGCCGTCCTGGAACGGGCGGCGACCCACGAGCTGCCCGGCGTCTACAACGTCGCGGCGCACGGCGTGCTCATGCTGTCGCAGGCGATCCGCCGGGCCGGCAAGGTCGCGGTGCCGGTCCCGAGCAGCGCCGTCAGCCCGGTCAGCCGGGTGCTGCGCGGGGCCAGGGTGGTCGACTTCTCGCCCGAGCAGATGCGCTTCCTCAACTTCGGCCGGGTCGTCGACCTGAGTCGGCTGATCGAAGACTTCGGGTTCGAACCCCGCTGGACGACCACCCAGGCGTTCGACGACTTCGTCCGCGGCAAGGCGTTGAGCCCCGTCCTCGGCCCGGAGCGCATAGCCTCGGCCGAGCGCGCCGTGCTCGGCCTGGTCCGGGCGCTGCGCTGACGGTGCCGGGACGTGAGAGGAGGGGCGAGGCGATGGCCGAGGCACGCGTGATCCCGATCCGGGGCAACCGGGGCCCTGCCCGCCCGGTGCGAGACCCGGGGCCGGACGAGTCCGTGCGCCCGGCGATGGTCCCCCCGCTCGCGGGGCCGGAGGCCGACGAGGACCGGTCCGCCTGGGAAACGCGGCTGGAACAGGTGCTGGAGTTCCTGCGCCGCAGGCTCGGCGGCGACTACCCGGTCGACGAGTTCGGGTTCGACCCCGAGCTGACCGAGGCCATGGTGCTGCCGGCGCTGCGCCCGCTCTACCGGCGCTGGTTCCGGGTGGAGACGATCGGCGCCCACCACATCCCGGAGACCGGCGGCGCGCTGATCGTCGCGAACCACTCCGGCACCCTCCCGCTGGACGCCGCGATGACCACCGTCGCGGTGCACGACGACCACCCCGCCCGCCGGCAGCTGCGCCTGCTCGGCGCGGACCTGATGTTCACGCTGCCGGTCTCGGGCTCGCTGGCCCGCAAGTCCGGCGCGACGCTGGCCTGCAACCCGGACGCGGAGCGGCTGATGCGCGCCGGCGAGGTCGTCGGCGTCTTCCCGGAGGGGTTCAAGGGGATCGGCAAGCCGTTCCGGGACCGCTACAAGCTGCAGCGGTTCGGGCGCGGCGGCTTCGTCTCGGCGGCGCTGCGGACCGGGATGCCGATCATCCCGTGCTCGATCGTGGGCGCCGAGGAGACCTATCCGAAGCTCGGGGACATCGCCCCGCTGGCCCGGCTGTTCGGGGCGCCGTACTTCCCGATCACGCCGACGTTCCCGCTGCTCGGCCCGGCCGGCCTGGTCCCGCTGCCGTCGAAGTGGTACATCGAGTTCGGCGAGCCGATCCGGACCGACGACCACACCCCGGCCGACGCCGAGGACCCGATGCTGGTGTTCAACCTGACCGACCAGGTCCGGGAGACCATCCAGCACACGCTGTACCGGCTGCTGTCCCAGCGCCGGAACGTGTTCCTGGGCTGAGCCCGGGCCACGGCCGCGGTCGTGCCGGGCGCGGTGAGCGGGCTGCCGCCACGGGATCGGGGCGCGGTGCCGGACCCTGTCGCACCCCGGCTGATGTCCCGCGACCTCCTCCGGCGTGCCGCTACCCGCCCGGCAGGTGCGGCACACCGGAGGACGGTGCCGCACCGGAGCCGGGGCGCTGCACGACCACGGGACGAGTGCTGCGCGTCGGTCGCCGCCGGCCGGATCGATCCCGCGGTTCCGCGCGCCGAGATGCAGTGCAGCGGGCCGGGGACCGCTGAGTGGACGGCGTTCCGCCGTGGCGCCGCCGACGGCGAGTTCGACCTGCCCCGGACCGGCTGACCAGGCTCCTGGCCGGTCCCTGCCCGCCTCAGCGCCTGCGGTAGGCCATCCCGGCCGCCACGGCCCCGGCGAGCGCCCCGGCGCCGAGCACCGACGGCACCCCGATCCGCGCCGCCTTGCGGCCGGTGCGGAAGTCGCGGATCTGCCAGTCCCGGGCCTTCGCGACGTCGCGCAGTTCGGAGTCCGGGTTGACCGCGACCGCGGTGCCCACCGCCGAGAGCATCGGGACGTCGTTCACCGAGTCGGAGTAGGCGGTGCACCGGCGCAGGTCCAGGCCCTCGGACGCGGCCAGCGCGCGCACCGCGTGCGCCTTGGCCGGCCCGTGCAGGATCTCGCCGACCAGCCGGCCGGTGTAGAGGCCGTCGACGGACTCGGCGACGGTGCCGAGCGCACCGGTCAGGCCGAGCCGGCGGGCGATGATCCGGGACAGCTCGATCGGGGTGGCCGTGACCAGCCAGACCCGCTGGCCGGCGTCGAGGTGCATCTGGGCGAGCGCGCGGGTGCCGGCCCAGATGCGGTCGGCCATCAGCTCGTCGTAGATCTCCTCGCCGAGGGCGACGACCTCGTCCACCGGGCGGCCCGCGACGAACGACAGCGCGGTGTCGCGGTGCCCGGCGATACCGCCCTTGTCCTCGCGGCCCCCGACCCGGAACTTGAGCTGCTGCCAGGCGAACCCGGCCATGTCGGAGGTGGTGAAGAACTTGCGGGCGGCGAGCCCGCGGGCGAAGTGGAAGATCGACGCGCCGACCATCATCGTGTTGTCGACGTCGAAGAACGCGGCGGCGGTCAGGTCGGGTTCCGCCGAGTCGGCGTCCGGCGGGACGTGGTCGGCGCTCTCCGCGGCGACGGCGGCCGCCGCGGACGCCTGACCGGCCCGCTCGGCGGGGTCGAGCGCGGTCACCTGATCCAGGACGCCGGGTTCCTCGGACAACCCCGTCTCGGCCCGAACCTCGTCGGGAGCGGACCCGGGATCACTCACCACGGCGGCCTTCCTGGTGCGGCGTCGTCACGTGCCCCGAGCGCGGGGCGCGCTCCCACCCTACTGGCGGAACGGCCGCGCGGCCCGGACCCCGAGCACGATGCCCGGGCCCGAGCCGCGCGATGGTGCCGCACGCCGACTCCTCAGCCGAGGGTGACCGGACCCAGTCCGGGCAGCAACGGCGGGATGGTGATCGAGAGCCCGCCGTCGTCGGACTCCTCGGTGTCCGAGGGGCTGCTCGGCGAGCTGCTCGACGAGGAGCCGCCACCGAGCAGCGGGAGCCCGCCGTCGGACTCCTCGCGCTCCGAGGTGCTGGTCGGCGACTCGGACGTCGACGTCTCCGGGGTGGTCGTCTCCGACCGGGGGGCGGTGGTCTCCGACGGTGCGGTGCTGCCCTCCGGAGTCGCGGGCGCCGACTGCTTCGACGCCTCGACCGGGGTCGGGCTGCCGGTCCGGCACTCGCCGGGGACCGGCCCGAGGTCGTCGACCGTGCTCCCGCTGTCCGACGCGCAACCGCTGGAGGCGCGCAGCGCCTCGGCCCGGTCCAGCACCCGGTCGAGCAGGCGGACGGCCTCGTCGGTCTCCGGGCGGCTCGCCGCCGGGAGCTCCTCCTGCAGCCGGCTGATCCGGCCGGACTGGGCGGCGGCCCAGGTCCGCAGCTCGGCCAGCTCCGCGGGGTCGGCGCCGTCGGACCCGGAGCCGGTCAGCACCATCCGGGCGCCGGTGCTGGTGGCCCGGTCGAAGTCGGTCATCGCGGCGGCCACGGCGTCCGGCGACGGCGGGGTCGACCGGGCGACCAGGTTCTCCAGCTCGTCCACCCGGGACCGGGCGAGATCGAGCTGACGGTTCGCCTCGGCCTGCTCGCCGACGGTGAAGGCGCCGCCGATGCTCTCGCTGGCCCGCTTCACGCCGTACATCGTGTCGCCGGGCAGCGCGTCCCGGCTGACGGTGGAGGTGACACCGGCGATCACGGCCAGCGCCGCGAACCCGCCGACGACGACGCCGAACCGCTTGCGGACGCTCGGCCGGCGGCGGTCCAGCATCCGCGGGGCCGACGGCCGCGCCGAGCTGTCCCGGCCGGGACCGGAGTCGGTGTCACGGGCCGGGCCGGGCGCCGCGTCGCGGGCCGGACCGGCGGCGGCGCCGACGGGCGCCTGCTCCGGGTGGTCGGGGTGGTCGCTGGGCAGCACGTGCCGCCCGCCGCGCCGCCCGCGCCCGGACCGGGGGGCCTGGTCGTCGGCGACCGGGGTCCGCTCGCCGGCGGAGCGCCGGTTCGACACGGCGTCCCAGTCCAGGTCGTCGGCGATCGGGGGGCCGATCGGTGCGGTGAGGTCCGAGCGGTCGGCCGGCCGGAACCCGTGCGGGGCCCTGGGGTCGGACTGCTCCGGACGGCCGATACCCTCCTGCGCCAGCACGTCGAAGAGACGCTGCCGCATCCGGGCCGAGGCGTGCGGGTCCGGCGAGAGATCGCGGCGCGAGCGGTCCAGTGCGGCGGTCAGCGCGATCTCGTGCGCCAACTCCTCCGACGCGGGGGCACCCGCGGGAGCCCGGCCGGAGCCGTCCTCCGCCGGGTACCTGTCGTCGTCCCATGCCCTGGGCATGCCGTCCGTCCTCACTGCAGTCTCGCGCTGCTCGTCGGCGCGTATCTGGCGCGCTCGTCTGCACAACGACCGACCGACCGCGAGGTTACGGGCCGGGTACCGTTCACCGCATCGAGTAGTGCGCTCACCGCAGTGATCAGCATCAACTCTCGCGCTCCGGCCGGAACGGCCGGGTAGCCGCTCACCGCAGGCCGTCCGGGAGGAGCTGGGCGAGCCGGCGCACGGCGCGGTGCTGCAGGGCCTTGACGGCCCCCTCGTTGCGGTCCATCAGCTCGGCGGTCTCGGCGACGGACAGCCCGCGCAGGAACCGGAACTGGATGCATTCGCGCTGGTCCGCGTTGAGCTTGGCGATCGAGGCGAGCAGCTCGTCGTTCGTCGCCATGTCGAGGACCTGCTGCTCCGGCCCGCTGGTGGTGGGCGAGAAGTCGACCATCTCCGACGTCGTCTGCTCCAGCCGGTAGCGGCTGGACTTCACGTAGTCGAAGATCAGGTTCCGGGCGATCGTGACGAACCAGGCCCCGATGTCGCGGCCCTGGTAGCTCACCGACGAGATCCGCCGCAGGGCACGGACGAAGGTCTCCTGCGTCACGTCCTCGGCGAACGCCCGGTCGCCCATCCGGAACAGCACGTACCGGTAGACGACGTCGTGGTAGCGCTCGTACAGCTCGCCGAACGCGCCGGTGTCGCCCGCCTGGCAGGCCTCGACCAGCGCCCAGGAGCTGTTGGCGTCCTCGACCGCGCGGGCGGCCTCGTCGGCCGGGTCCTGCTCGGGGCGCGGCAGGTCCTGCGAGATCTGCGGGGCCCGGCGCGGTGCCGGCATGCCCTGACCACCCGTTCGGGTGATCCCGGCTCCGGGATGGTGCGGTCCCGCCTGCGCGGGGTAGGTGGGGGGAGCGTCGACCAGGGGAGCGGACGCGATCGGCCCCGTCGGCTGGGACGGTGCTGAGGTCGCTGAAGTCACGGACACCTCCCCGTCCGGCTGGGGGCGGACGGCGTCGGGTCGGTCCTGTCCGGGGTCGGGGACCCGGCCGGGACGGACGGCTTGATCAGCTGTGGTCTCGGGTCGTTCTCGCGGCCGGTACGGCCGCTGCGGTCGCACGGGCCGGGTCATGGATCCCGGGGGGTCGGGCGGACCGGCGTGCGACGCGTTCCCGGGGGCCCGGCACGGCGCCGGGCGCCGTCCCCGGCACATCGCCGGGCCGCGCCGCCGGCGCCGCGCGGTGGTGCGCTGCGGACGAGCTGCATGCCACTCCCTAGGGTGAGTCGCGCGTCGAACCGGCGGCTCGCGCGTTGAACCTCGTGTAGCGGCGGAGCATAAACGGTGATCGAGTGGTGTACGGCACTCGCCGCCATTCACCGTGCTTCCTTCCGCCGAGCGGCGGCAGCGGAGCGGTCAGTGAACTGTTAGCTGAGCGTGTCCGAATCGACACGGCAGGTGTGCGGCGACGAGCGGTGCCGATGTCCGCCACCGGTTTGCCAGACTGGTCCCTCCGTGTCGCTCCACGTCGTTCCGTGTCCTGCCGGCGACGCCCGTCGAGGAGGCCCCGTGCCGAGTTCACCAGCCGGATCCACCGCCGGCATCGTCCACCTGGCCGATCTCGTGACCCGCAACGCGCGCGAGCGGCCGGGGCACGACGCCGTCCGCGATCTCGGCGGCGCGCTACCGCTCACCCTGTCCTGGGCCGCGCTCGACGCGGCGGCCGGTGCCGAGGCGGCCCGGCTGCGCGCCGCCGGGGTCGGCCCCGGTGACCGGGTCGCGGTGGGGCTGCCCGACGGGGCGGCGTTCTGCGTCGCCCTGTTCGGTGCGCTGCGGGCGGACGCCGTGGTGGTGCCGATCGGCTCCGGCTCGGTCGCCCGCGAGCTGGACATCGTGTTCGGCCAGGCCCGGCCGTCGGTCGTCGTGGCCCTCGCCGACGACGCCGTCGCCGCGGGATCGGCCGGCCGGGCCGGTGCGACGCTGCTCGGCCCGCCGGACACCGCCGCCACCGCCCCGGACGCGCCGCCGGCCGAGCGCGGGCCGGTCGATCCCGAGCAGCTCGCGCTGATCGTCTTCACCTCGGGCACGACCGGCACCCCGCGCGGGGTGCAGCTGTCCCACCGCGCCCTGCTGGCGAACCGGGAGCAGACCGCGGGGCTGCGCCCGGCCCCGGTCAACGCCGTGGACCGGGTGCTGCTCGCACTGCCGATGTTCCACGTCTACGGGCTCGCGGCCGGTCTGCTGCAGGTCTGCTGGGCCGGGGCCACGGTCGTCGTGGCGGGGCGGTTCGACGCCCGGCGGATGCTGAGCGCGATCGTCGACGAGCGGGCGAGCGTGGTCGCCGGGGTGCCGTCGATGTTCCGGATGCTGCTCGACCTGCCCGCCGACGACCTGCACCGGGCGATGGCCGGCGTGCGGCTGTGCACCTCGGGCGGTGCGCCGCTGCCGGCCGGCTGGCTCGCGGACTTCCGCAGCGCGACCGGGCTCGACCTGCACGAGGGCTACGGCCTGTCCGAGGGCGGCCCCGTCGTGACCAGCAACGACCTGGGCCGGCCGGCCAAGCCCGGCTCGGTCGGGCGGCCGCTGCCCGGCGTCGAGCTGCGGCTGGTGGACGCGGCCGGGCGTCCGCTGGACGACCCGGAGCCGGAACCGGACGACGAGGAGATCGACCTCGACGTCGGCTCCGACCCGACCGACGACACCGGGCTGATCGCGCTGCGCGGGCCGAACCTGTTCTCCGGCTACTGGCCGGACGGCTCCGGTGGCCCCGACCCCGACGGCTGGTTCGTCACCGCCGACGTCGGCTACCTCGACCCGGACGGCGACCTCCATCTCGTCGACCGCTCGTCGGACCTGGTGATCGTGAACGGCTTCAACGTCTACCCGCGGGAGATCGAGCAGGTGATCGCCGAGCTGGTCGAGGTGGCCGAGGTCGCGGTCGTCGGGGTGCCGGACGACCGCACCGGGGCGGCGGTGAAGGCGGTGGTCGTCACCACCGACGGGGCGGAGCTGACCGAGGACGACGTCGCCGCGCACTGCGCCGACCGGCTGGCCCGGTTCAAGCGGCCCTCGGTCGTCGCGTTCGCGGGCGAGCTGCCGCGCACCCCGACCGGCAAGATCGCCCGCCGGACCCTGGCGGGGATGTGACCGTGCGGGTGCGGCTGCTGACCCGGTCCGGCTGCCATCTCTGCGACGACGCGGCCGAGGTGCTCGCCCGGGTGTGCGGCGAGCTGGGCGAGCGCTGGGACAGCGTCGACGTGGACGGCGACCCCGAGCTGCGGGCCGAGTACGGCGACCAGGTCCCGGTGGTCCTGCTCGACGGCCGCGAGCACGACTCGTTCCGGGTCGACGAGGCGCGGCTGCGCGCGGACCTCGCCCGGTGACCGGGCCCGGGGCCGGGGTCGCACCGGTCAGGGGTGCGCTCGCCGGGCTGGCCGGTACCGCGCTCGGTGTCGGCGCCGGTCAGCTGGCCGCGCTGGCGGTCGCCCCGGACGCCGGGCCGGTCGGCGCGGTCGCCGAGCAGGTCGTCGCGCTGACCCCGCCCGCGCTCGCCGAGCTGGCGACGGTCGGGGCCGGGCTCGGGAGCCGGTACACCGTCGTCGCCGGGGTGCTGGTCGTGCTCGCCGCGGTGGCGGCCGGGTCCGGCGCGCTCTCCCGCCGGACCGACCGGCCGGGGGTCGTCGGGATCGCGCTGCTCGGGGTGCTCGGCACGGTCGCCGCGGCGACGGCGGCCGGAGCGGGCCAGCTCGACATCCTCCCGGCGGCCGGGGCGCTGCTCGTCGCGGTGACGGCGTTCCGCCGCCTGCACCGGCTCGCCGCCCGGATCCCGGCGGCGGGCGCGGACGGGACGCTCCCGGACGGGCGGCCGCTGCGGGCGTCGCTGACCCGGCGCCGGTTCCTGCGGGCCGGCGCGCTGGCCGGGGCCGGCGGCCTGGTGCTGGGTGCGGGATCGGCCGCCGTCGCGCCGCTGCTGCCGTCCGGCCGGATCGGGCCCGCCCGCGACGCGCTCACCGCACGCCTGCAGGCGCTCGCCGCAGCCGGGCGGATCACCCCGGCGGCGCCACTGCCGCCGGGCGCGACGGTGCCCGGCGGGGCGGCGTTCGTCACCCCGGTCGCGGACTTCTACCGCATCGACACGGCGCTGCGGGTGCCCGCGGTGGACCCGGCGTCGTGGGGACTGCGGGTGCACGGCATGGTCGGCCGGGAGCTGACGCTGACGCTGGAGGACCTGCTGGCCCGGCCGCTGGTGCAGCGGTGGCTGACCATGGCCTGCGTCTCCAACGAGGTCGGCGGGGGCCTGGTCTCGACGACCCGATTCACCGGGGTCGAACTGGCCCCGCTGCTGGCCGAGGCGGTCCCGGACCCGGCCGCCGACCAGGTGTTGTCCACCTCCGTGGACGGCTGGACGGCGGGCAGCCCGGCGGACCTGCTGCGCGACCCGGCCCGCGGGGCGCTGCTCGCCGTCGCGATGGACGGCGTGGCGCTGCCCCCCGAGCACGGGTTCCCGGTCCGGATCGTCGTCCCGGGGCTCTACGGCTACGTCTCGGCGACCAAGTGGGTCACCGGGATCGAGTTCACGACGTTCGCGGCCCGCTCGGACTACTGGCGGGTCCGCGGCTGGGACCCGCCGGGCCCGATGGAGACGGCGTCGCGGATCGACACCCCGGCGGCGTTCGCCGGGGTCCCGGCCGGTCGCGTCGTCGTGACCGGCACCGCGTGGGCGGTCCCGCGCGGGATCTCCCGGGTCGAGGTGACCGCGGGCGACGACCGCTGGGTCGACGCCGAGCTGGCCGACGTCCCGGCCGGCGGCGTGACATGGCGGATGTGGCGGGCCGAGCTGGACCTGCCCCCCGGCGGGTACACGGTGACCTGCCGGGCCACCGACTCCGACGGCGTGGTGCAGACCGCCGAGCGCCGCTCCCCGCTGCCCGGGGCGGCCACCGGGCTCCCGTCGCGCACCGTCACGGTGGTCTGACGGCGGGGACGACCGGGTGGCGCGTGCCTCGATGTGGCCTCGGTCGCACGGTGAGCGGTCCGTGCGCGTCGATCACCGGTAGCTCCAGGTCAGGCGCGGAACGGAGCACGTCCGGGACCAAGATCGCAACTTTGTGCGTGCCTTCACAAGCGGCTACCGTGGGTTCTCGTCGCCGTTCCGGGCGGCACCCGCCGCCACGCGGCGCCGTGTCCCCGGGCCCGCCGGCGCACGCGTCGACCGGTCGCACGAGCGGTCCGCGTGCGGCGTGAGCGGCGATCGCGCCCGCGCCGGAGCACCGGTGGGGGCGGGAGGGACCAGCCCCGAACCGGAGTGCGATCAGTGTCGATGACCGGCCGTCCGCGGACAAGCCCCCGTGAGCGGTACGTGTCACCGGCCGCCGTCGCACCCTGCCCACGACGCCCACGACCGACACCGGAGGAGGAGGCCCGTGAGCCTGCCGCCCGAGACCGGTGACGCCGAGCGCCCGGTCCGCCCGGTGCCCGAGGCGACCGTCTCCCGGCTCGCCGTGTACCTGCGCGTGCTGGGCGAGCTGCGCGAGTCCGGGGTCGAGACCGTCTCCTCCGAGGAGCTGGCCGGCGTGTCCGGGGTCAACTCGGCCAAGCTCCGCAAGGACCTCTCCTACCTGGGCTCCTACGGCGTACGCGGGGTCGGCTACGACGTCGCGTCGCTGCAGTCGCGGTTGCAGGGCGAGCTCGGGATGGACCACCGGCAGTCGGTGGCGCTGGTCGGCGTCGGCAACCTCGGGCACGCGCTCGCCGGGTACGCCGGGTTCGCCGGTCGCGGGTTCCCGGTGAGCGCCCTGTTCGACGTCTCCGACGCCGTCGTCGGCACCGAGATCAACGGCATCCCGGTCCGGCACCTGAGCGAGGTCCCCGAGGTCTGCGCGGCGGGCGGGGTGACGATCGGGATGGTCGCGACCCCGGCCCCGGTCGCCCAGGCGGCCTGCGACCTGCTCGTGCAGGGCGGGGTCCAGTCCATCCTCAACTTCGCCCCGGTGCTGCTGCAGGTGCCCGGCGACGTCGAGGTCCGCAAGGTCGACCTCTCGGTCGAGCTGCAGGTCCTCGCCTTCCACGTGGCCCGCAGGCAGCCCGCTGCCGCCGGTGCCACGCCCCCGGCCCCGGGCCGGGACCACAGTGAGACCAACGGATCGGTGGTGTCGTAGAGCCATGAGCGTCCTCGTGGTCGGCCTGTCGCACCGCAGTGCGCCGGTCGAGGTGCTGGAGCGCCTCGCCGTCGCGCCGGGTGACGTGCCCAAACTGCTCGAGGAGATGCTCGACCGGAGCCACGTCGAGGAGGCCGTCGTCCTCTCGACCTGCAACCGGATCGAGGTCTGTGCGGTCGTGGACGCGTTCCACGGCGGCCTGGGCGACGTCACCGACGTCCTCGGCGGCTACGCCGGGGTCCCGATCGGCGAGCTGTCCGACCATCTCTTCGTGCACTACGCGGGCTCGGCGGTCCAGCACCTGTTCCAGCTGGCGGCCGGGCTCGACTCGATGGTCGTCGGCGAGTCGCAGATCCTCGGCCAGCTGCGCAGCGCCTACGCCGTCGCCGACGAGGCGGGCTCGGTCGGCAAGGTGCTGCACGAGCTGGTCCAGCAGGCGCTGCGGGTCGGCAAGCGGGTGCACGCCGGGACCGGGATCGACGAGGCGGGTGCCTCGGTGGTCTCCGAGGCGCTGCGCGACGCCGACCGCGAGCTGGACGGGCTCGCCGGGGCCCGCGCCGTGATCGTCGGAGCCGGGGCGATGGGTGCCCTCGCCGCCGCGCACCTGCGCCGGGCCGGGGCGGGCGAGATCGTCGTCGCGAACCGGTCCGTCTCCGGTGGTGAGCGGCTGGTGGAGAAGGTCACCGAGCACGGCGTCCCGGCCCGCTCCGCCTCGCTCGACGACCTCGCCACCGAGTTCGCGTCGGCGGACCTCGTCGTCGCGTGTACCGGGGCGATCGGGCACGTCGTCGGCGTGGACCCGGTCGCCGCGGCACTGGCCACCCCGCGGGAGCGCCCGCTGGTGATCTGCGACCTGGGCCTGCCCCGCGACGTCGACCCGGCCGTCGGCGAGCTGGCCGGGGTCCGGATGGTCGACCTGATCACCCTGCAGCGCCGCCTGCTCGACGCCGCCGACGGCGGGTCGGTCGCGGCCGCGCAGGAGATGGTCGACGCCGAGGCCCAGCAGTACCTCGCCGGCCAGCGGTCGGCGGAGGTCACACCGACCGTCACCGCGCTGCGCCGGCGGGCGTCGGAGGTCGTCGACGCCGAGCTGCTGCGCCTCGACTCCCGCCTGCCCGGCCTGGACGGCCAGGTCCGCGAGGAGCTCTCGCGCACCGTGCGCCGGGTCGTCGACAAGCTGCTCCACACCCCGACGGTGCAGGTCAAGCGCCTCGCCGAGGGGCCGGACGGAGACAGCTACGCCGCCGCGCTGCGCACCCTGTTCGAGCTGGACCCGCAGGCCGCCGCCGCGGTCGCCGCACCGGTCCGGGGCACGGACGCGAGCGTGGACGGCTCCGACGTCGGCGCCGCCCTGAACGCGCCGCTCGACCCGGTGCCCTCGATCGGTTCCCGGCCGCCGGAGCAGGTCTCGTGAGCGCCGCGACTCCGACCCCGCTGCGGATCGGGACGCGGCCCTCGAAGCTGGCCGTCGCCCAGTCCGGCACGGTCGCCGACCGGCTCACCGCCGCCGGGTACCCGAGCGAGCTGGTGACGATCTCCACCAGCGGCGACCGCTCGATGGCGCCGGTGCCCCAGCTCGGTGTGGGGGTGTTCGTCTCCGCGTTGCGGGACGCGCTGCACGCCGGGGAGATCGACGTCGCCGTGCACTCGTTCAAGGACCTGCCGACCGCGCAGCCCGAGGGGCTGCGGATCGCGGCGGTACCGGACCGCGAGGACCCGCGCGACGCGCTCGTCGCGGGCGGCCGCGTCCTGGGCGAGCTGGGCCGTGGTGCCCGGGTGGGCACCGGATCGCCGCGCCGGGCGGCGCAGCTCTACGCGCTCGGACAGGGCCTCGAGGTCGTGCCGATCCGCGGCAATGTGGACACCCGGATCGGGAAGGTCCGGTCCGGCGAGCTCGACGCGGTGGTCGTCGCCGCGGCCGGGTTGCGCCGGTTGGGCCGCATCGAGGAGGCGGACGAGCTGCTCGATCCGCTGCAGATGCTGCCCGCCCCCGCCCAGGGTGCGCTCGCCATCGAGTGCCGGGAGCGGGACACCGAGCTGGCGGCGACGCTGCACTCGGTGCTCGACGACAGCGGCGTGCGCGCCGCCGTCGCCGCGGAGCGCGCGGTACTCGTGACGCTGGAGGGCGGCTGCACGGCGCCGATCGCGGCGCTGGCCGACGTCGTGTCCGACCTGGACGACGACGGCCGGGCGATCGACCGGCTGTCGCTGCGTGCCGCGCTGGGAGTGGGAGAGATCGCGGGGGGCGACGTGCTGCGCGCGTCCGCCACCGGAGAGTTGGACGATGCCGAGAAGCTCGGGGCCGCAGTCGCGCACGAGCTTCTCGACCTGGGTGCCGAGGACCTGCCCCCTGCGGGTCTCGGCTCCGTGAACCGCTGGATCGGGAGTTCGTAGATGACAGGACCTGCCAACACCTCGGGGCGGATCGCCTTCGTGGGCAGCGGACCGGGTGACCCGGCACTGCTCACGGTGCGCGCCCGGGACGTGCTCGCCGGCTCGCCGCTGGTGATCACCGACCCGGACGTGCCGGAGGGCATCCTCGCCCTGGCCGCCGACGGCGCCGAGGTCCGCCCGGCCGTCGGTCAGCCCGCCGACATCGCGAGCGACCTGCTCGCCGAGTCCGCACAGGGCCGGTCGGTGGCCCGCCTGGTCTCGGGTGACCCGCTGACCAACGACGCCGTCGTCGCGGAGGCGATGGCCGTCTCCGCGTCGGGCTCGCTGTTCGACGTCGTGCCGGGTGTGCCCGCCTCCACCGCCGTCCCGGCCTATGCCGGGGTCGCGCTGGGCTCGGCGCACGTCGAGGCCGACGTCCGGGCCGGCGTCGACTGGGCCGCGCTGGCCGCCTCGCCCGGGCCGGTCGTGCTGCACGCCACCGGCGCGCTGCTCGCCGACGTCGCGACCGGGCTGTCCGCGCAGGGCGTGCCCGCCGAGACCGCGGTCGCGATCACCGCCGGTGGCACCACCTCGACCCAGCGGACGATCTCGTCGTCGGTGGGCAAGCTCGCCTCCGACGGGGGCGACCTGGAGGGCGCGCTCGTCCTGACCGTCGGTGACGCCGCCGGTCGCCGCGGCGAGCTGTCCTGGTGGGAGTCGCGCGCGCTCTACGGCTGGCGGGTGCTGGTCCCGCGGACCAAGGACCAGGCCGGCGTGATGAGCGAGCGGCTGCGGATGCACGGCGCCATCCCGGAGGAGGTGCCGACGATCGCCGTCGAGCCGCCCCGGTCCCCGGCGCAGATGGAGCGTTCGGTCAAGGGCCTGGTCGACGGCCGCTACCAGTGGGTCGTCTTCACCTCGACCAACGCGGTCAAGGCCGTGTGGGAGAAGTTCGCCGAGTTCGGCCTGGACGCCAGGGCGTTCTCCGGTGTGAAGATCGCCTGCGTGGGCCGGTCGACCGCGGAGAAGGTGCGCGAGTTCGGCATCGAGCCGGAGCTGGTCCCGGACATCGACGAGGCGCAGTCCTCGACGTCGGAGGGGCTGCTGGAGATCTTCCCGCCGCACGACGACGTGCTCGACCCGGTGGACCGGGTGCTGCTCCCGCGCGCCGACATCGCCACCGAGACGCTGTCCGCCGGGTTGCAGGAGCGTGGCTGGGAGGTCGACGACGTGACGGCCTACCGGACCGTCCGCGCCGCCCCGCCGCCCGCGCCGATCCGTGAGGCGATCAAGACCGGCGGGTTCGACGCGGTGTGCTTCACCTCGTCGTCGACCGTGCGGAACCTGGTCGGCATCGCCGGCAAGCCGCACGCCCGCACCCTGGTCGCCTGCATCGGCCCGGCCACCGCGGAGACCGCCCGCGAGTTCGGCCTGCGGGTGGACGTGCAGCCCGAGGAGTCCCGCGTCCCGACCCTGGTCGACGCACTGGCGAGCCACACCGCCAAGCTTCGCGCCGAGGGCAACCTGCCCCCGCCGAAGAAGGTCAAGGCCCGCCGCCGCTGAGCCTCGCGCCCGGCCCGCCCACCCGGGGAAGGTGCGGGCCGCGTCGATGACGCGGTGCAGGTCGGGCCGGGCCGGGACGGTGAGCCGTACGCCGGTTCCGGGCCAGGTCCGGACGAGGATCCCCGATGACCCGGCGAGATGGTCGGCGAACGCCTGTGCCCGCGTCCCGAGGGGCAGCCACACGAAGTTGGCGTGCGAGTCCGGCACCGGGTACCCGAGAGCACGCAGCCGCACGGTCAGCTCGGAGCGGGTGCCGGCCAGGGCGTCCCAGGTCCGGGGGTACTCCCCGGAGTCGTCCTGCAGCGCGGCGAGCGCGGTGACCTGGCCGGTGCGGGCGACGGAGAACGGCCGGACGGCGGCCCGGACCCGGTGCGCGACGTCGGGATGGGCGATCGCGTAGCCCACCCGCCCCCCACCGAGACCGAACGCCTTGCTGAACGTGCGCACCCGGACGAGGCCGGGCCGATGACCGGCCGCGGTGTGGTGGCCGCCGCCCAGCGTCACTGCCGTGGGCACCTCGCGCCGGTCGGCGAACTCGACGTAGGCCTCGTCGAGCACCACCAGGCAGTCCGCGGGTACCCGGTCGAGGAAGCCGGCCAGTTCCCCGCGCCCGAGGACCGCGCCGGTCGGGTTGTTGGGACTGACCAGGACGACGACGGCCATCCCGCCCAGGTCGCCGGCCGCCGTCAGGATCGCGTCCAGGTCGGGGGCGCCGTCGGGGCGGAGCGGCACCGGGTGCGGTTGCGCCCCGACCTGTTCGGGCCGGTCGAAGAGCTCGGAGAACGCGGGCGGCCCCCCGAACAGCACGGGGCAGGACGTTCCGGCGCCCCTGCTGCGGCGCACGCTCGCGGTCAGGATCGCCTCCAGGACGCCCGACGCGCCGGCGCCGACGACCACCTGCTCCGGTGCCACCCCGTGCCGGGCGGCGAGCGCGGCCACCAGGTCGTCGCTGTGGGGCTGGGGGTACCGCTGCGGCTGGGCGACGGCGTCGCTGCCGGCCTGGGCGTCCCGCACCGACCGCGGAGGGCGGACCGGCAGTTCGTTACCGGAGAGATCGAGCACGGGCCGCGACGTCGTCGGCCGGTCGCCCCTGCTGCCGGGCGCGAGGGACGAGGTGGGGAGCGCGGTCATCCGAGCCGCCCCTGCTCCGCCGGGTCGCGGTGGCGGCGGTACGCCTCGAGCAGGGCCGGATCGGTGTCCTCGGCCAGGAGCCGCTCCGCACACCGCACGGCTTCGGGCTGCAGGTGCGCGAGCACCTCGTTGTCGTGGTCCACGCTCTGGCTGCTGCGGTACTCCACCGCGACGACGCGGTCGAACATGCTCGGGTTGAAGACCGTGTGCGGCACGGTGCGCGGGAGGGGGAGCAGCTCGCCGGCCAGCTGCCGCGCCTCGTGCTGCAGCTCGTCGCCGAAGAGCGTGACCGCACCCTGCGGGCCCGCCTCGAGCACCTCGACGATCACGTCGGTGCCGGGGTGGTGGTGTGCCCTGGCGAGGAACTGCGGAGCCACCTCGAGGTACCCGGCGCACACCCGCATGCCCGGGGTCGTGCCGTCGTGGCGGCCGTCGATGACCGGTCGCAGCGTTCTGTGTCCCTGGGGCGAGACGCCGGTGGCCCCGACGCCGTGCGGGCTGACGACCCGGACCGGGCCGGGCGCGAAGTCCCACCGCCAGAGCTGCTGGGAGACCACGGCGGCGAACCCGTCCTCCGCGTCGGCGGCCGGATCGGTGACGGGATGGACGTCGTGCAGCGTCCGGTCGGAGTGGCAGGCCGTGAACTCCACGGCCTCGTCGGCGCTGCCGTTGGCGACGAGGTACCGGTGACCGGCCGGGATCGCGACCAGGTCGCCGCGGTCCGCGACGGCGCGGTACCGGAGACGGTCGCCGTAGAGGATCACCGCCTTCTCGGGCCCGCACCTGCGGATGTGGACGATGACGTCGGTCCTGCGGTGCTCGATCGGCGGGGTGTACCGGTACGGCGGCAGCACGTAGCCGCCGACGGCGAGGTCCTGCAGTCCGGTGGAGTGCCCGTCGACCACCGCGACGGGTGCGTTCCAGTCGAACGCGGCCACGTGCGGCCCACCGGGGGGCCGCAGGCCCACGGCGGTGATGCCGTCGGCCGGGCCGTCGCGGTGGTCCGCCGCAGGCCCGGACCGGGGTGCGAGGTCGGCTGCTCCGTCGATGGTCATGGTCGTGCCCTCCCTGGGCGTGGGTGCTGTGCCGGCCCGATCCCGGCGCGGGCCGGATGTGGTGCCGCCCGCGCACGGTTCGACGGCGCCGCGGCCCACCGGGGCTCCCGCCGTGCGGCGGGCCCGCTCCGGTGTGCGGTGCCGCGGCGCCGCCCGTCACTCGCACGTCCGTCGCGGCCGGCTCCGTCGCGACGGGGTCGTCATGGCCGGCGCGCTCGCGGTCCCCGCCGTGGGTGCCGCGGCCGGCGGCCGGTCAGGTCCGTTCGGCCCGCGCGCGCAGCTCCCTGCGCAGGACCTTGCCGTTGCCGTTGCGGGGCAGCGCCTCCAGCCACACGACGTCGTGGGGGACCTTGTACCAGGACAGCGTGGACCGCACGAGCTCGATCAGTTCGACGCCCAGCGCCTCGTCGTGCACCGCGGCCGTCCCCGCCGAGCCCGGCGCGGGTGCGGCGACGACGTAGGCCCGCATGCTCGAGTCCCCGGCCGGTCGGCGCACGGCGCCGACCGCGACCTCCCGCACGCGGGGATGGCCCTCCAGCAGGCGCTCGATCTCGCCGGGCACGACGTTCTGGCCGCCGATCACCTCGACGTCGTCGAGCCTGCCGAACGCGTGCACCACACCCTGGTCGTCGACCGAGGCGAGATCGCCGGTCGGCCACCACACGTCGGTCAGGATGTCGGGCCCCAGGCCGCCGCGGGCGACGCCGCGGTGCGCCGACGGCACCCGGATGTGCAGCTCGCCGCGGCTGCCTGCGGGCAGCTCCCGGCCGTCGGCGTCGACGACACGCACCTCTCTGCCGGGCAGCGGCGGGCCGACCGCCGACGCCACGTCGTAGTCGGCGGGCCTGCCGACGGCGATGACACCGGCCTCGGTCATGCCGTAGTCGTTCTGCAGCCGGTCACCCAGGATCGGCACCAGCTGCCCGCGCAGCCGCGCGGTGAGCACCTCCCCACCGCAGGAGGCCCGGCGCAGGCGGCCGAGCACCTCGGCGTGCCCCGGTTCGAGCAGTAGCCGCGCCAGGAAGCTCGGCTGCGCGAACAGGGCGGTGACCCCGTGGCGCCGCATCAGCTCGACCGCGGCGGCCGGGGTCGCCCGGGGCCGCGACAGGACGGCCGTCTGCCCGGCCTCGAGCGTGGTGAGCACCGAGGCGATGAGCCCGCGCAGGAAGTACATCCGCGACAGCGACAGCACCACGGTCCCCGGGCCGCCCACCGATCCCAGAGGGCGCGCGCCGCGCAGGTCGCGGTGCCGGTAGAAGCACAGTTTCGGGGCCCCGGTCGTGCCGGAGGTGAACACCGCCAGCGCGGCCGCGTCCCCGCCGGGGGCGAACGCCCCGTCCGGCTCGCCGGCGACGAGCGGACCGACCTCCGTCGTCGGTGCGGGCGCGGCCCCACCAGCCATCCGGCGGTGTCCGGATCGACGACGACGAGCCCCGGCTCCACCGTCGCGACGTCCCGGGCCAGGTCGTCCCGGCTCATCTGGACGTTCACCGGCACCGCGACCAGACCCGCCTGCCACGCACCGAGCAGGCACCACACCAGCTCCACGCCGTCGGGCAGGGCGAGCAGCACCCGGTCCCCGTCGCGCAGGCCGCGCGACCGGTACCCGGCCGCCACCCGGGCGGCGCCGTCGAACACCTCGGCGAAGGTCCACGCCCGGTCGTCGGCGTGGAACGCGGTCCGCCCGGCCCACCCCTCGTCGCGCGTGCGCTCCGCATATCGGTGTGCCACGTTCTCCGACATCCGCAACCGGTGTCCCCTCGAATCCGCCGTGCCCGCGTGACCCGTTCACGCGCCGTCTCCGACGACCGACGGTGCTTGCTGTCCGAGTCCGCGAAGGCACGGAGCGTGCGGAGCGCGCCGATATCGGGGGGAAACCACGCACCAGATCGACGCGTGCCGCACCGGACCGCGGGCGTCGCCCCGGGGTCAGTCCTGCCGGCCGGTCGCGGCCAGGCCGATGCCCATGCCGACGAGGACGAGCCCCCCGGCAGCGCCGACCCGGCGCAGGCGGACCGGCGACGTGGCGAACCAGTCCCGGGTGGCGCCCGCCGCCAGGCCCCACATGCCGTCCAGGAGACAGCCGATCGTCACGAACAGCAGGCCGAGCACGGCGATCTGCACCGGTGCGCTACCCGCCGCCGGGTCGACGAACTGCGGCAGTACGGCCGCGAAGAACACGAGTGCCTTCGGGTTGGTCAGCCCGACCACGAAGCCCTGGCGCACGAACCGGCCGGACGGAGCGGGAGCGGCGGTTGCCGCGGTCGCGGTGGTGGCGCTGGTCAGGGCACCGGCCATCTCGTCGCGGGCACGGAACGTCCGCACGCCGAGCCACACCAGGTAGGCGGCGCCGACGAGCTTGATCACCTCGAACGCCGTCGCCGAGCCCTGCACCAGCGGTCCCAGCCCGGCAGCGACGAGCACGACCAGGACCAGCACCCCCGCGCAGTTGCCCGCGGACGAGGCGATCGCCGCCCGCCGTCCGTGGGCCAGTGCGCGGCCGACGATGAACAGCACGCTCGGGCCCGGCACCGCGATCAGCACCGCCGACGCGAACATGAACGTGACGAGCGTCGGGACCGTGGGCATGCCCCGACGCTAGCGGGCGGTCCTCGGGTCAGGCCCGCGCGGCCTTCACCAGGGTGCGCAGGCACATGTCGCGCGTCTCGCGGGGGGTGCGGCGGCCGGACTGGTCCGGGAGGTGGAAGGCGGCGAACAGGCCGCACCAGATGTGGTTGGTGAGCCACTCCGCGTCCAGCGACGGGTCGATGCTCCCGTCGTCGTGGCCGCGGCGCACCACCGCCGCGACCTGCCGGTCGGAGTCGGTCTCCGCCGGCATCTCGTCGGTCACCTCGGTCCGCATCCACCAGGCGAACACCTCCTGCGCGTCGAGGAGCTCCCCGCACAGCCGGGTGTAGGCCGCCAGCCCGGTGCCCTCGCCGGGGCGCGCGCGCTGGACGGCCGCGCCGTACTCGGCGAGCACGAACGCGCCCACCGCGGCCTCCAGCGCGGCCCGGTCCGGGTAGTAGCGGTGCAGCGTGCTGCGTGCGACGCCGGCCGCCTCGGCGACCTCGCCGACCGCGGCCCCCGGGTGCGCGGCCAGCACCCCGATCGCCGCGCGGAGGATGGCCCGCCTGGTCCGCTCCCGGGTCGGGCTCTCCTCCCGGTCCTGCACCGTCACGAGACGACCATAACAATCCCCTGATCGGAAACCTCGTTGCGAAAATAGGACATTCCTGTCTCACTGGTGGACATGGACGTCGCGACCCCGGACCGCTCGCGGATGGGGATCCTCTGGGACCACGCCCGACCGCACCTGCCCACGCTGGTGTTCGGCCTGGTACTGGCCCTCGCGGGCTCGGCCATGGAGCTGGCGAGCCCGCTGGTCACCCGGTGGGTGCTCGACACCGTGGCCGCCGGTGGGTCGCTGGCCCGCCCGGTGCTGCTGCTGGTCGCCCTGCTCGTGGTCGGGGCGGTGGTGACCTGGTGGCAGTGGGTCGTGCTGGGCACGCTGGCCGAGCGCATCGTCTACGACGCGCGGGAGAACATGATCGTCCGCTACCTGCGGGCGAAGGTGCTCCCGTTGCTCGCCCGCCCGGCCGGTGAGCTCGTCACCCGGGTCACCTCGGACACCGTGCTGCTGCGGGAGGCGGCGTCGTCCAGCCTGGTGGGGCTGCTGAACGGCGCGGTGATGCTGGTCGGCTCGCTGGCGCTGATGACCTTCCTGGACCCGACGCTGGCGCTGGTCACGTTCGGCGCGACCGCGGTGGTCGTCGTGCTGTTCTCGGTCCTGCTCCCGGCGATCGCTACCTCCCAGGAGCGGGCCCAGGGCGCGCTCGGTGACCTCGGCGGCTCGCTGGACGGGACGCTGCGCGCGGTGAAGACGGTGAAGGCGGCCGGCGTGGAGGACGCCGCCGGGGACCGGCTGCTCGGCCACGCCGCGGACGCGCGCCGGTTCGGCATCCGGGCCGTCCGGCGCGAGGCGCTGGTGTGGACGGTCGCGTGGGCCGGCCTGCAGGCCGCGATCGTGGTGATTCTGGGCGTCGGGGCCTGGCGGGTCGCGTCGGGTGAGATGAGCGTGTCCACGCTCGTCGCGTTCCTGCTCTACGCGTTCGGCCTGATGGGGCCGATCATGGAGCTGAGCCAGAACCTGAGCACGCTGCAGTCCGGGGTCGCGGCGGCCGGGCGGATCCGGGAGGTGCGGGCGATCGAGTCCGAGCCGGGTGCGCCGGGCGGCCCGGCGCGGGAGCCGGTCGCGGGCGCGCCGCTGGTCGAACTGCGCGGGGTCGACGTCCGGTACCCGGGCGCCGCGGAGCCCGCGGTGCGCGGGGTGGACCTGACCGTGCCGCGGCACGGGCACGTCGCCGTCGTCGGGCCGTCCGGCGCGGGGAAGACGACGCTGCTGTCGCTGCTCCTGCGGTTCGTCGAGCCCGAGCGCGGTGAGCTGCTCCTGTCCGGCGTCCCCTACCCGGAGCTGGACGCCCGCCGGATCCGCGCGCACTTCGCCTACGTCGAGCAGGAGACGCCGGTCGTCCCGGGGACGATCCGGGAGAACCTCGTGCTCGCCGCACCGGAGGTCTCCGACGCGCAGATCGACGAGGTGCTGCGCAGCATCGGTCTCGACACCGTGGTGGCCGGGCTGGAGCACGGCCTGGACACCCCGCTGTCGGACACCTCGGTGTCCGGCGGGCAGCGGCAGCGGATCGCGCTGGCCAGGGCCCTGCTGTCCCGCCCACCGGTGCTGCTGCTCGACGAGGCGACCGCGCAGGTCGACGGGATCACCGAGGCCGCGATCCAGACCGTGGTGCGCGAGCAGGCCGAGCGCGGCGCGGTCGTCACGATCGCGCACCGGCTGTCCACGGTGCTGGACGCGGACCAGATCGTCGTGATGAACGGGGGCGGGGTCGTCGCCCGCGGGACGCACGCCGAACTGCTCGTGTCGAGCGTGCTCTACCGCGAGCTGGTCGAGGCCCTGCGGATCCGGACCGAGGCGCCGGTGGGCTGAGCCGGGTCCTACCCTGGCCGGCATGGGTTTCCCGGCACAGCGTCCCCGTCGGCTGCGGAGCACCCCCGCGATGCGGCGGCTGGTCTCCGAGACCGAGGTCCGGCCGCGGCAGCTGGTGCTGCCGATGTTCGTCCGGGAGGGTGCGACCGAGCCCGTGCCGATCTCGTCGATGCCCGGGGTCGTCCAGCACAGCCGGGACTCGCTGCGCAAGGCGGTCGCCGAGGCCGCCTCGGCCGGCGTCGGCGGGGTCATGCTGTTCGGGGTGCCGGAGACCCACGACGCGACCGGCTCCGGGGCCCTCGACCCGGACGGCGTGCTCAACGTCGCGCTGCGCGACGTGCGCTCCGAGGTCGGCGACGACCTGGTCGTGATGTCCGACCTGTGTCTCGACGAGTTCACCGACCACGGCCACTGCGGCGTGCTCGGCCCGGACGGTGACGTCGACAACGACGCGACCCTGGAGCTCTACGCCCGGATGGGCGTCGAGCAGGCCCGCGCCGGTGCGCACCTGGTCGGGCCGAGCGGGATGATGGACGGGCAGGTCGGCGTCATCCGGTCGGCCCTCGACGACGCCGGGTTCACCGGCACCGGGATCCTCGCCTACACCGTGAAGTACGCATCGGCCTTCTACGGGCCGTTCCGCGAGGCGGTGAACTCCCAGCTCAGCGGGGACCGCCGGACCTACCAGCAGGACGGCGGCAACGCCCGCGAGGCGCTGCGCGAGCTGGAGCTCGACCTCGGCGAGGGCGCGGACATGGTGATGGTCAAGCCGGCGCTGGCCTACCTGGACGTGCTGGCGCGGGTCGCCGACGCCGCGGACGTCCCGGTCGCCGCTTACCAGATCTCCGGCGAGTACGCGATGATCGAGGCCGCGGTGGCGAACGGCTGGCTGGACCGGGACCGGACGATCCTGGAGACGCTCACCTCGATCCGCCGGGCCGGTGCCGACGTGGTCCTCACCTACTGGGCCACCGAGGCCGCGTCCTGGCTGGACTGAGCCGAACCGCACCCGTCTGCGGTACCGCCGAACGTGGCAAACCGGACACCTGTCCGGCTACCGTGGTCGGGTGAGCACCGACCCCGGCCAGCAGGGCGCACCGCAGTACTACCGGCCCGGCCCGTCGTCGGGGACCTATCCGCAGTACCCGCAGAACCCGTACCCGCAGGGCTGGACGCCGGGCACCGCCCCGGCGCCGTACCCGTCGCACGGTCCGGTGCAGCCGTCGCCGGCCGGGCTCGGGCCCGCGCCGGTCCGGAAGGTCCCGCGGCCGCGGCAGGTCGTGTCGGCGCTGATCCTCCTGCTCGCGTCGGTGCTGCCGTTCGTGGTCATGGGGGTGACCGCCCTGTTCGTCACGGTCGACGACCGGCTGCTCGACGAGGCCGGCGTCCCGCGCGACCAGATCGACCAGGCGATGGCGCAGACCGGGATGACGATGGAGGTGCTGAACCAGCTGTTCCGGGTGATGGGCGGGATCTTCGTCGTGCTGGCGCTCGCCTACGCGGTGCTGGCCGTCGTCGCGTTCCTCGGGCGCAGCGGGGCCCGGCTCACCCTGGCGATCCTCACCGGCGTCTACGGGCTGACCCTGTTGCTGCTGATGGCGGCCATGCCGCTGTTCGCGGTGCTGGTGATCGCGGTGGCCGCGAGCGGGGTCACGCTGCTCTACAGCGCACCCGCCCGCGAGTGGTACGCCGCACGCCGGACCGGGGTCGCGGGCCGGTCCTGAGCACGGCTGGGAGACTGTCGGCCGTGAGCGCCACCGAACAGAGCCCAGGGACCGAGGAGTCCGCCCGCCTGTTCCGCCGGGCGGCGGAGCTGATCCCGGGCGGGGTGAACTCCCCGGTGCGGGCGTTCAACTCGGTCGGCGGGACCCCGCGGTTCATGGTGTCGGCCCAGGGCTGCCGGATGACCGACGCCGACGGCGCGACCTACGTCGATCTCGTCTCCTCCTGGGGGCCGATGATCCTCGGGCACGCGCACCCGGCCGTCGTCGAGGCGGTGCGGGCGGCGGCGTCGTACGGGCTGTCGTTCGGCACCCCGACGCCGGGCGAGATCGACCTCGCCGCGGAGATCGTCGACCGCACCCCGGTGGAGCAGGTCCGGCTGGTCAACTCCGGCACCGAGGCCACGATGAGCGCGATCCGGCTGGCCCGCGGCATCACCGGGCGCAGCGTGATCGTCAAGTTCTCCGGCTGCTACCACGGCCACGTGGACGCGCTGCTCGCCGACGCCGGGTCCGGCGTCGCCACCCTGGGGCTGCCGAGTGGCCCCGGCGTGACCGGTGCGCAGGCCGCGGACACCGTCGTCGTGCCGTACAACGACCTCGCCGCGGTGCGTGCGGTGTTCGCCGAGCGCGGCGCCGAGATCGCCTGCGTGATCACCGAGGCGGCGGCCGGCAACATGGGCGTCGTCCCGCCGGTCGAGGGGTTCAACGACGCGCTGCGCGACCTGTGCCACGCGCACGGCGCGCTGCTGGTCGTCGACGAGGTGATGACCGGGTTCCGGGCCTCGGCGCAGGGCTGGTTCGGCTGCGACGGCGTCCCCGGGGACCTCTACACGTTCGGCAAGGTCATGTCCGGCGGGCTGCCCGCCGCCGCGTTCGGCGGCTCGGTGGAGCACATGTCGTACCTGGCCCCGGCCGGCCCCGTCTACCAGGCCGGGACGCTCGCCGGGAACCCGGTCGCCGTCGCCGCGGGCCTCACCACGCTGCGTAACGCCGACGCGGATGCCTACGCGACCCTGGCGGCGAACGCCGAGCGCATCGGCACCATGCTCACCGCGGCGCTGGCGAAGGAGGGCGTGCCGCACACCGTGCAGTACGCCGGGACGATGTTCTCGCCGTTCTTCACCGACTCCGCGGTGACCGACTACGCCGGGGCGAAGGCCGCCGAGACCTGGCGGCACCCCGCGTTCTTCCACGCGCTGCTCGACCACGGCGTCTACACCCCGCCGTCGGCGTTCGAGGGCTGGTTCGTCTCCACCGCGCTGGACGACGAGGCGTTCGAGCGCATCGAGACCGCGCTGGCGGCGGGGGCGCGGGCCGCCGCGACGGCCGTCCGGCCGGACGGGGCCTGAGCCGTGGGGGACCGGACCAGCCCCGACGCGCACGGCCCGCGGACCGTGGTGCACCTGCTGCGCCACGGTGAGGTGCACAACCCGGAGAAGCTGCTCTACGGCCGGCTGCCCGGCTACCGGCTGTCCGAGCACGGGCAGGCCCAGGCGAAGACGGTCGCCGCGTACCTCGGGGACGCCGACGTCGCCGCCGTCGTGGCCTCCCCGCTGCAGCGCGCGCAGGAGACCGCCCGGCCGATCGCCGACGCGCACGGTTGCGACATCGGCACCGACGACGGGCTGATCGAGTCCGGCAACCTGTTCGAGGGCAAGAGCTTCGCCGTCGGGGACGGCGCGCTGCGCCATCCGTGGGCGTGGCGGTTGCTGCGCGACCCGTTCACCCCGTCCTGGGGCGAGCCGTACCTGCGGATCGCGCACCGGATGCTCGGTGCGGTGTCCGCGGCGCGCGCGACCGCCCCCGGGCGCGAGATCGTCTGCGTGTCCCACCAGCTGCCGATCTGGACCCTGCGCCGCTACCTGCTCGGGCAGCGGCTGTGGCACGACCCGCGCCACCGGCAGTGCGCGCTCGCGTCGCTGACCAGCGTCGAGTTCACCGGGTCCCGGATCACCGCGGTCCGTTACGCGGAGCCGGCCGGCCCGAGCGGGGCGATGGTGACCGGGGCATGAGACGGCTCCTGCTGCCGCTGCTGGCCGTGCTGGTGCTCCTCGGGGGGTGCGGCGTCGGCAAGGACGCCGTCGGGTCCGGCCCGCAGGAGTTCCGCTTCGTCGCGCCCGGTGGCCAGACCCGGATCACCTACGACCCGCCGGAGAGCCGCCAGCCGATCACCGACCTGCGCGGGGAGAGCCTGCTGCGGCCCGGCACCGAGGTCGGGCTGGCGGACTTCCCGGGCAAGGTGCGGGTCGTCAACATCTGGGGCTCCTGGTGCGGCCCGTGCCGCACCGAGGCCCCCGAGCTGCAGGCGGTCGCGGAGGCGGCCGCCGACGACGCCGTGGTGCTCGGGATCGACGTGAAGGACGACCGGCAGGCGGCCCTGGACTTCGCCACCGACCGGGGCCTGACCTACGACTCGATCTACGACTTCTCCGGCCGCACGCTGGCCCGGCTCGACGGCTACCCGCGCAACGTCGTCCCGTCGACGCTGGTGCTCGACCGGCAGGCCAGGGTGGCCGCGGTGTTCCTGGTCCCGGTCGGCAGCTCGGACCTGCTCCCGCTGATCACGAAGCTGGCCGCGGAGCCCGCGCCGCAGGCGCCCGGCCCCTGATCCCCTGACCTCGCAGCCCGTGCACCGTCCCCGCAGGCCCGGCGGCGGCTGTGAGGTCCGAGGACGAGCTGCGGGGTCGAATTTCCTACAGCGTGTAGAACCCGCTCGTCGTTGCAGCGTGCGGGGCTTCTACCCTGGATGCCGATGGACCCCACGACCGCCCTGGCGATATCGGGCCCGCTGCTGCTCGCAGCGGGTGTCTCGGTGCTCGCCGGGCTGGTCAGCTTCGCCTCGCCGTGCGTGGTCCCGCTGGTCCCCGGCTACCTGGCGTACCTGGCCGGGCTGGTCGGCGCGCAGCCCCCGCCGGTGACCCCGGCCGAGGCGGCCGAGCGGGCCGGGGTCCGCACCGCCACCAGGACCCGCCGGGCCGACGGGCGCTGGCGGGTCGCGGGGGCGGCGCTGCTGTTCGTGGCGGGCTTCACCGTCGTCTTCGGCGTGATCATGGTCGGCGTCGTCCAGCTGTCCGACCTGCTGATCGACAACGAGGCGTTGCTGCAGCGGCTCGGCGGCGTCGTGATGATCGTGATGGGGCTGGCGTTCGCCGGGCTCATCCCGGCGCTGCAGCGCGAGTACCGCGCGCACTGGACGCCGCGGGCCGGGCTGGCCGGTGCCCCGCTGCTCGGCGCGGTGTTCGGGCTGGGCTGGGTCCCGTGCATCGGGCCGACGCTGGCCGGCGTCGTCGCGGTCGCGGCCGGGACCGGCGGCGGTTCGGCCCGCGGGATCGTGCTGATCCTGGCCTACTGCGCGGGCCTCGGGATCCCGTTCGTCCTCATCGCGCTCGGCGCCACCCGCGCGGTGTCCGCGCTGGGCTGGCTGCGCCGGCACACCAGGGCGATCCAGATCGCCGGCGGCGTGCTCCTGGTCGCGGTCGGGCTGCTGCTGGTGTCCGGCCTGTGGGGCCGCTGGCTCGTGGCGTTGCAGGTGTCGATCTCCGGGTTCACCCCGCCGATCTAGATGAGCTCCCCGCCCACCGCCCCCACGCAGCCGTCCGTGACCTCACCGGACGGCGAGCCACCGGCGCGTCGCCAGGGCCCGCTGCGCCGGCTGCTCGCGTTCGGCCGCAACACCTGGCGCGGCCTGACCAGCATGCGCACCGCGCTGGTGCTGCTGTTCCTGCTGGCGGTGGCCGCGGTGCCGGGCGCGCTGCTGCCGCAGCGGTCGCTCAACGCGTCGCTGGTGGACGACTTCTACGCCGACAACCCGACGATCGCACCGGTCGTCGAGGCGATCGGCGGGTTCGAGGTCTTCAAGAGCCCGTGGTTCGCCGCGATCTACCTGCTGCTCATGCTCTCGCTGGTCGGCTGCGTGCTGCCGCGTTCGATGGAGTACTGGCGCGGGATGCGCCAGCCGCCGGTCGCGACGCCGCGGAACCTGGCCCGGTTGCCGCACCACGCCGAGGGCGACCTGCCCGCGGCGCCGGACGCCGTCCTGGACCGGGCCCGGACCCTGCTGCGCGGCTGGCGCCGGGCCGAGCACACCGCGGCGGACGGCTCCCGCTCGATCTCCGCCGAGCGCGGCTACCTGCGCGAGACCGGCAACCTGGTCTTCCACTTCAGCCTGATCGCGATCCTGCTGGCCGTCGCGGCCAGCACCCTCTACCGCTACGACGGCGACGTCATCGTCCGGGCGGACGGCAGCGAGTTCTGCAACAGCTCGATCCTGGGCTACGACTCGTTCAACGCCGGCCTGCAGGTCGACGGCACCGACCTCAACGAGTTCTGCGTGCGCGTCGACCGGTTCGACGGCCAGTGGCTGCCGAACGGCCAGCCGTCGGCGTTCGAGGCCGACATCGGCTACCAGACGGGCGCCGACCTGGAGAACGGCGTCACGGACTGGCGGCCGTACCGGATCGGTGTCAACGAGCCGCTGCGCACCGACGGCGACCGGGTCTACCTGACCGGCTACGGCTACGCGCCGGAGTTCACCGTGACCTGGCCGGACGGCCAGAGCCGCACCGGCGAGGTGCAGTGGCGGCCGGTGGACCAGGGCGGCACCCAGCTCTCCGAGGGCGCCACCAAGTTCGAGCGGCCCGGCGTCACCGACGCCGACGTGCGGCGCACCACCCAGATCGCGGTGACCGGGACGTTCGCCCCGACCGGTGCGATCGACCCCGAGGGCCGGCTCGCGTCGGTGCACCCGGACCTGCGGGCGCCGACCGCCGACGTGAACATCATGCTGGGCGACCTGGGCATCGACGACGGCCGCGGCCAGTCGATCTTCACCGTCGACCAGCAGAAGATCGACGACGGCGACCTGCGGACCGTCGCCACCGACCGGATCGGCATCGGCGGCACCGTGCGTCTGCCGGACGGGACCACGGTCCGGTTCGACGGCGTCACCCCGTGGGTGAACCTGCTGGTCGGGCACGACCCCTCGCAGTCCTGGCTGCTGGTGTCGGCCCTGGTCATGCTGGCCGGCCTGACCCTGTCGCTGACGATCAAGCGGCGCCGCATCTGGGTGCGGGTGCGGCCGGGTGCCGCGGACGGAACCTCCCGGGTGGAGGTGGGCGGGCTCGCCCGGACCGACCGGGCGGGCTACGGCGACGAGTTCGACCGGATCGCCGAGGACCTGCTCGAGACCACGACGAAGAAGGACGGTTGACCGCGATGCTCGTCGATCCCGTGCTGTCGCAGTGGAGCGACCGGCTGTTCCAGGCCACGCTCTTCGTGCTGCTGCTGGCGCTGGTGTTCACCACGCTGGAGTACGCGGCGATCCGGATGACGAAGGCGGCCCGCCGCGAGCCCGCCGCCGTCGCCGCGGAGCCCGCGGCCGGGGAGTCGTCGGTCGCGGTCGCCGACACCCCGGAGGACACCCCGGACGAACCGGCCGACGACGGCGGCCGCACGCGGTCCGACCGCAGCGGCCGGATCGGCGTCGCGCTGATGATCCTCGCGGTGCTGACCCACGTCGGGTCGATCGTGCTGCGCGGGCTGTCGGCCTACCGCTGGCCGCTGGGCAACATGTACGAGTTCACCTCGGCGCTGTGCCTGATGTCGGTCGTCGCGTGGCTGGTGCTGCTGCGCCGGCACCCGGCGCTGCGGCCGGCCGGCGTGTTCGTCCTGACGCCGATCATGCTGCTGATGTTCGTCACCGGCACCGTGCTGTACATCGAGGCCGCTCCGGTGCTCCCGGCGCTGCAGTCGTACTGGATCGTCATCCACGTGACAACGATCACGATCGGCTCCGGGCTGCTGCTGATCCCGGGCGTCGCGAGCGTGCTGTTCATCCTCCGCCGCGGCGGCCGTCCGGCGGGTCTGGCGCTGCGGCTGCCGTCGGCCGAGGCGCTGGACCGGCTGGCCTACCGGGTGACGGTGATCGCGTTCCCGATCTACACCTTCGGGATCATCAGCGGCGCGGTCTGGGCGGAGACCGCTTGGAGCAGGTCATGGGGCTGGGACCCCAAGGAGACGGTCGCGTTCATCTCCTGGTTGCTCTACGCCGCCTACCTGCACGCGCGCGCGACGTCGGGCTGGCGCTCGTCGCGGGCGGCCTGGATCAACACCATCGGCTTCGTCACTCTGGTGTTCAACCTCTTCTTCATCAACATGGTGGTGGCGGGTCTCCACTCGTACGCGGGGTTCTGACCGGCCGGATGCCCGGCTAACGTCGAACCCCGTGAGTGAGAACGGTGCCGGCGAGCAGCCCGACGGATCCGTGGGCCGCTACGTGCGCGAGCGCTGGAGCGCGGCGGACAACGCCGGCCGGTCCTTCGGCCGCCGTCGCCGGACCGGTGGTGAGGACCCGGCACCGGCGGCCGGGCCCGCGGCACCGGCACGGGGTGAGCGCCCGCCGCCCTCGGCCGCGGAGCGTGCCGCGTCCGCACCGGCACCGGGGCGGGCCGGGGTGGGCACCCAGACGCCGCCGTCCGGTTCGGCGTGGGGCAGCGAACTGCCCGAGGTCGACGACGAGCTGGTCGACGAGATCGATCCCCGCACCCCGCCGCACGGCCTGGACCTCTCGGCGGTGCGCGCGGCCGGGGAGACCCGCGCGGAGCTGCCGCCGTCCCCGGAGGGTTCCGACGACGGGCGGCACCGGGCCGCCGAGCCCGATCCACGCCCCGGCGACCACGGTCCCGGTGACCACGGCCCCGACGACACCGGCCTCTACCGCTCCGGTGGGGGCGATCCGGAGTCGTGGTGGGGCACGCCGTCCGAGGAGTACCCGGACGACCCGGACGGTGAGGTGATCTGGCGCCGTCCCGATCCGGCCGACCCGCAGCCGTACGGGGACGGTGCGTCCGGCCCCGGCGAGCGCACGACGCCGATCGGCGGCGGTCCGGACTCCCGCTCCGTGCCGTACGACGACCCCGGCACCCCGGTGTCCGGCGACGACGGTCCCGCCGAGCGGGCCGGGGTGTCTCCGGACGGCCCCGCGCCCACCGGCCCGGCCCGGCCCGCCGGGGCGGCGCACTCCGACGAGGAGCCGACGGTCCGGACGGCCGCCGCGGTCCGTGGCGCGTCGCCGTCCCGCCCGGCCGACGGACCCCGCCCGGCCGATGGGGCCAGGCAGGCGGACGGGTCCGGCTCGGCGGACGGGACCAGCCCGGCGGACCGGACCAGCTCGGCTGACCGGACCGGCCCGGCCGATGGTGCCCGGCCGGCGGACGGGACCGGCGGGGCCGACGGGACCGGCCCGGCCCACGGGGCCCGTCCGGCCGACACGGTCCGGAGCGGTGACGCGCCGGCCGACCGGACCCGTCCCGCCGAGGCGGCCGGCACGGTCCGGCCCGGGGACGCGCCGCGTCCGGCGGCGGGGCACGGGCGCACCGACGGTCCCGCGCGGACCGGCCGCCCGGCCGCGGACCGGCCGTGGCGGACCTCCTGGGACCGCGACGCCGCCGAACGGGATGCCTCCGAGCGGGCGTCGCGGTCCCGGCCGCGGGCGGCCGAGCAGGCCCGTCCCGATCCGGAGCCCGCACCCCGGCGCCCGCGCTGGACCGCGCCCGAGGCGGTGGAGGCACGTGCCGCGCAGCACCGCAGGGGCAGCGACGGGAAGCACGGCGGCCTGGACCTCACGCCCTCGCGGAGCGCGCGCGCCAGCCGCCCGCCGGCGAGCGGCTGGCGCCGGTGGGTGCACCTGCTGACCGGGGGGCTGGTGGACCCGGGCGAGAGCCCGGCCGAGCTGCACCGGCGGGACCTGGTCTCGCGGCTGAACCGGCCGCTCGTCAGCTCGCACAAGATCGCCATGCTCAGCCTCAAGGGCGGGGTCGGCAAGACCACGGTGACGGCCACGCTGGGCTCGACCTTCGCCGCGCACCGCGGGGACCGGGTCGTCGCCGTGGACGCGAACCCGGACCGCGGCACGCTCAGCCAGAAGATCCCGCTGGAGACGACGGCGACGGTCCGGCACCTGCTGCGCGACGCGGACAAGGTCCGGCGCTACTCCGACGTCCGCGCCTACACCTCGCAGGGGGTGTCCCGGCTCGAGGTGCTCGCGAGCGAGCAGGACCCGGCGGTGTCGGAGGCGTTCAGCGAGGAGGACTACCGCCGTGCGGTCGACCTGCTGGAGCACTTCTACAACCTGGTGCTGACCGACTGCGGTACCGGCCTGATGCACTCCGCGATGTACGGGGTGCTGGGGATGGCGGACCAGATCGTCATCGTCTCGTCGGGATCCATCGACGGGGCCCGCAGCGCCTCGGCGACGCTGGACTGGCTGGACGCGCACGGGTACGGCGCGCTGGTCCGCAACGCCGTCGTCGTCATCAACTCGGTGTACCGGCGGGCCGGCGGCGGCGTCGACCTGGACCGGGTGGCCGAGCACTTCGCCGGCCGCTGCCGGGCCGTGGTGCGGCTGCCGTTCGACCCGCACCTGGAGGAGGGGGCGGAGATCGACCTGGACCGGCTCGAGGAGCCGACCCGGATCGCCCTGCTGGAGCTCGCGGCCGCCGTGGCGGACGGTTTCCCGGTCTGACCGTGCCGCGAGCCCGCTCCGGTCAGGGCCGCTCGGGCGGGTCCTCCTCGTTACGGACCTTCTCGTCCAGCTGACGAAGGAAGTCCGGGTCGTCGTCCGGCCCGGTGGCGCGCGGGCGCTCGGGCCGGGCGCCCGGCGTCCACGGGAAGTCGGTACGCGGGGGCCGGTCGGCCGCGACCTGCTCGGAGCGCAGGGTCCGGACCAGCAGCACGGCGACGACGGCCGCACCCAGCAGGAGAATCAGGAACAAGAACATCAGGCCACCTCCGCTGTCCAGCGTAGCGAAGGTGGCCTGATGTCCGAGTGAAGCCGAGGGTTCACCCGATGGGTGCGATGTCAGCGGAGACCGGCGCTGGCCTCACTGGTGAGGTCGGCCAGCAGGCCGCGGACCTCGGACTCGCGGAAGCGGCGGTGGCCGCCCGGGGTGCGGATCGAGCCGATGCGCCCCGCGGACGCCCAGCGGGTGACGGTCTTGGGGTCGACGCGGAAGAGCGTGGCCACCTCGCCCGGGGTCAGCAGTCGCTCGGGGGCCTGCGTCGGAGCTGCCATGGAGTCCTCCCGGAAGTGCAGCGTGATGCCGTCGGACGGTGTGCGCCGGCGTGGCCGCCGATCGGGCACCGCTTGGTGTTCCGGGCCATCGTGACACCTCAGACCCCAGGTACTCGAACGGTTGTCGGGAGGTAAAGGGTTCTTAAAGGGCAAAGCCGGTGAAATGGGCGAACCGGACACCACGGGAGGATCGGCCGGTACGACGACCGTGGCCGGGCCGACCGGATCGGCCGCGAGGGGTGCCCGTCGGGGACCGTACCCTGGACGGCATGACGTCTCCGTCCCCGTCGTCCCGGACCGCCGCGCGGGCCCGCGCCGCCGAGCCCGGACTGGCCGCGACGGTGGCGCTGTACACCCTCGCCCGGCTCGGCCTGGTGCTGGTCGTCGCGCTGGTGCTGGCGGTCGCGGGGGTGCCGCTGCTGCTGGCCGTGCTGATCGGGCTGATCGTCGCGCTGCCGCTGTCGATGGTCCTGTTCCGCGGGCTGCGGGGGCGGCTGGACCGGGCGATCGCGGTGTCGACGGCCCGGCGTTCCGCGGAACGCGAGTCCCTGCGCGCCCAGCTGCGCGGCGACGCGGCCCCGGACGCCCCGGACGCCCCGGAGGCCCCGGCCGGCGCTGTCGCGCCGGAGCCCGTGGTGGACCGACCGGACGGTGCCGGGGCCGGTGAGCCCCGGTCGGCAGCCGGGCCCGAACCGGCGCGGAGCGACGAGACCACGGACGACGTACTGCCCGCGCCCGGTGGGCGCCCCGGCGGCGAGGAGCGCGCCACCGACGGCGCGGCCCCGACCGACCGCTCCTGACCGACCGGGAGTCGACTGCCGCCGGGCCGCCGGGCGTCGGCGCACTCCCTTTCGGCGTGCCGCACCCGGCGCGTGCGGTGCGACACGTCGGGTTCGTGCGCGCCGAGTGGGCCGGGGCGCGCCGGTCTCGGCCGGCGTGCTTTCACGCAGGCCGGGCTGATTCGGGCAGATCAGGGTGCTCCGGCGTGGCCGGGCTCCGCCGGCCTGCCGCTACGGCCGCCAGCCGGTGCACCGTGGTTCGGCGTGCCGCATCCCACGCGGCGGGTGTGGCACGCCGAACCGGGGTGCCGCAGTTGTGCCGGGGTGCGGCAGGACCGCGGATCGGCAGCGGCGCGCCCCGGGTGCCGGGGTCGCTCGCCGGGCCCGTCCCGCGGCTCGCCGCGCCGAGATGCAGCGCAGCGGGCCGGACACGCCCTCGGCGCCCTGTGCACGTGCATCTCGGCGCCGGCGACCCGACCCGGACCCGGACCCGGACCCGGACGGATCCTGCCGGCGGCGTCCCGTGCGCACGCCCGGCGGCCACTTCCGTCCGGTGGCTCCGGTCGCGCACCCGCACACCGGTGGCGCGTCCTGCTCCGGCGCGCCGCACCTCGGGCGCGGGGCGCGGCACGCAGAGCCCGGGCGCGGCACGCAAAGCCCGGGTGCGGCGCGCGGAGCCCGGGTGCGGCGCGCGGAGCCTGGGCGAGGGGCGCGGGCCCCGGCGCGGCATGCGGAGCCCGGGCGAGAGACGCGGAACCGGGCGTGGCGCGCGGAGCCCGGCGTGGCGTGCGGAGCCCGGGCGAGGGACGCGTAGCCCGGGCGTGGGGCGCGGAGCCTGGCGTGGCATGCCGGGGGCGGGGCGCGCCGGTGGAGGTGGCGGGACCGGGTCCGGTCGACGGTGGGCGGACGCCGGACGGTGGGTCAGCCGATGGCCAGGCCGATCGCGATGGCGACGGCCCAGGCCAGCAGCAGCAGGCCGGTGTCGCGCAGCACCGGGATCAGCTCCGGGCCCCGCGCCCCGCCGAGCACCGTGCGCACCGGGCGCAGTGCGGCGGGGAGCGCGAGCAGCGTGACGAGCAGCCCCGGCCGGTCGAACGCCGCGCCGAGCGCGAGCACGAACGGTCCCAGCGCCGTGAGGACGTACAGCCCCCTGGTGCCCCGGTCGCCCAGGCGCACGGCGAGCGTCCGCTTGCCGACGACACGGTCGCCGGGGATGTCGCGCAGGTTGTTGGCGACCAGGACCGCGCAGGTCAGCAGGCCGGCGGCGACGGAGGCGCCCACGGTGGCGGCATCGACCGAGCCGGCCTGGGTGAGGGTCGTCCCCAGCACCGCGACCGGCCCGAAGAAGACGAACACCGCGACCTCGCCGAGGCCGGCGTAGCCGTAGGGGCGGGCGCCGCCGGTGTAGAACCAGGCACCGACGATGCACAGCGCCCCGACGGCGATCAGCCACCACTGCCCGGAGACCGCGGTGAGGGCGATCCCGGCCACGGCCGCGATCCCGAAACACGCGAACGCCGCCGTGCGGACGGTCGCCGGGTCGGCGGCCCGGGAGCCGACGAGCCGCTGCGGGCCGACGCGGTCGTCGTCGGTGCCGCGGATGCCGTCGGAGTAGTCGTTGGCGAAGTTCACCCCCACGACCATGGCGACGGCCACGACGAGCGCGAGCAGCGCCGGTCTAGGGGCGACGGCACCGGCGCCGATCGCCGCACCGGTGCCGACGAGGACGGGGGAGATAGCGGTGGGCAGGGTGCGCGGACGCGCGCCCTCGATCCACTCTGCCGTGGTGGCCACGCCGACGAATCTAGTCGTCGCACCCGCCGGGGCCGGGTGGCCCTGGTCTCAGCGGCCCCCGGACGGGGCGCGCAGTGCCGACTGCGGGAGCGTGGCGGCCTGCTGCTCCCCACCTGCCGGGGCCGGGACGGGTGCGGCAGGTGCTCCGCCGGCCTCGCCGGCGGCGGGAACGCCACCGGTGCTGCCGGTCGCCGGGGGTGCGCCCGCTGCGGCCCGGCCGGGATCGGTCGGCGTGGCCGCCGGGCCCGTGGCGGGACCAGCGGCCGGATCGCCGCCGGTCGGTGCGCCGGGTCCCCCGGACGGCGGCGTCGGGCCACCGGCGGTCGGCCCGGGGCCGGCGGAGGAGGCGGCCGGGTCGCCGGGGGAGGCGGCCGGGCCGGACGGATCCCCGGACGGTGCGGCCGGTGTACCGGTGGACCCGGTGGCCGGGGCCCCCGGGGCCGGAGCCGGGTCGGCCGGATCCGGTGCGCCCGGTGCCGCGCAGCCGGACACGTCCGCGGGCAGCTGCCCCAGCGCCGAGACCGGCAGGTACTGGCCGTCGTCGATCCGGGCGAAGTCGCCGACCGTGCAGAGCACCGGCACCTGGGTCGTGTCGACGGCGATGCCCACCGACGCGGCACCGGCCTTCGGCTCGGCGAGGATCTGCACGTCGGCCGCGCCCTCGGCGCGGACCGCGGACAGCTTCTGCGAGCCCGTCCACAGGTAGTCCACCTGCACCTGGCTGTTGTCCTTCAGACCGAGCGCGTCCCAGAAGAGGCCGTCGCCGAGGTCGATCCCGGCGGGGTTGGCCGGGGTGCGGCCGAACTGGTCCTTGCCGCCGTTGTGCTTGTCGTGGAACGCGGCGGCGGCCTGCGGCAGGCCCTGCGGGAGGTCTTTCCACATCTCCCGCTCGGCGGACGGGTTCCAGTAGTCGTCCTTGGTGTTCCACGGGCCGATGTCCCAGACCGGCGCGACGGCGCAGCGCCCGTTCGGGGCGCACACCTTCACCGAGTAGCCCGTCTCGCCCTGCGGGGAGAGCGCCCTGCGGGACGGGAGCGCGACGAACCGGTCGCGCGGGGCGATGACGTGGCCGTTCGCGGTCGTCCCGCCCTCCAGGCCCTCGCGCGTGGCGAACACCGAGTAGCTGAGCGGGGCGGCCTCGGCGACCGGGCCGTCGGCCTCGCTCCCCGCGGCCGGCGCGGCGCTGAGCGTGACCTCGCGGACCGTCGGCGCGGCCTGCCCGGTCGCGGTCAGGACCAGCCGGCCCTGCACCTCCCGCACGGCCTCCGGGAGCGCGACCCGGTCGTCGGTGGCGGGGATCCACTCGCTCCAGCTGCCGTTCGCCTTGCGCCCGCGCACGTCCAGGGTCGCCGACGAGCCGTCCGGGGTGTCGGCCGCGAGCGCGGTGCCGACCTCGCGGGTGGGGGCGTCGAGGGTGCGGGGCTCCAGGGTCAGCAGCCCGGTCGGGACGACCCCGGCCGGGTCCGCGGACGCCTCGGCGTCGCCGCCGTCCTCGACCGGCGCGCCCACCGCGGTGGCCGGGTCGAACCGCGCCCCGGCCCCGTCGACGGCGACGCCGGTGCCGCTGCCCGTGCTCAGGTCCGGTTGCCAGGTCGTCCCCGGCTCGTCCGCGACGGCCGGTGCCACGGCCGCTGCGCACAGCACGCCGGTCGCGGCGAGCAGGCCGACGCTCCGCAGCCCGGCCCGCGTGATCCTGCGCATGGACTACCCCCGCTGATTGCTGTGGCCCGTGTGACGCCCGTGATCCGTGAGGTCTGTGTGGAATGTGTGGATTTTGGGTCGTCAGTGGTCGTAGCAAACTCGATGTGCCGGTGGTGCGCAACGAACACTGCGTGAACCAACTCCAAGGAGTGCCATCGACCGTCACTGATCCGGGTGGCGCCGATCTCGCGGGCCGCGACGAACCGGTCGCGCTGTGCGACCGGTGCGCGGGGGTGGGACCCGTCGGTCGTGGCTCAGTGCGCGGCCGTGAGCAGCGCCGCGACCGCGCGCCGGTCGGGCTTGCCGATCCCGTGCTCGGGGACGGCCGGGGCCCGGCCGAGCACCCGCGGCACCGCGGCCCGGCCGCAGGCCGCGCGGACCGCGTCCCGCAGCGCCGTGTCGTCCGGTCCGCCGCCCGGACCGGCGACGACCAGGGCGGCGACGATCTGGCCCCACTCGTCGTCGGGGAGGCCGACGACGCAGGCCCCGCGGACGCCGGGCACGGACCGGAGCGCCCGCTCGACGGCGGCCGGGGCGACCTTCACGCCGCCGGTGTTGATCACGTCGTCGGCCCGGCCCAGCACGGTCAGCGTGCCGTCCGGGGCGACGGTGCCGAGGTCGCTGGTCCGGAACCCGGCCGGTCCGAACGCCGCGGCCGTGTCGCCGGGTGCGCCCAGGTAGCCGGTGGCGAGCACCGGGCCGTCGAGCACGATCCGTCCGGACCCCGGCTCGATCGAGACCCGGACGCCGTCCAGCGGGGCGCCGTCGTACACGCAGCCCCCGCAGGTCTCGCTCATCCCGTAGGTCGCGACCACCCGGATCCCGGCCGCCTCGGCCCGGGTGCGCAGCTCCGGATCGAGCGCGGAGCCCCCGACGAGGACGGCGTCGTAGCCGGCGAGCGCGTGCAGCGGGGCCGACCCGTGGTCGAGCACCCGGGCCAGCTGGGTCGGGACGAGGCTGGTGTAGCGGCGGCCCCCGTGCCGCATCCGGCCGGTGGCCCGGGCGAGGTCGGCGGGCCGGAACCCGTCACGGACGTCCTGCACGACCGGGCCGGTGCCGGCGAGCAGCGCCCGGGACAGCACCTGCAGCCCGGCGACGTGCTCGGCGGGCAGGGCCAGCAGCCACGCACCCGGCCCGCCCAGCCGGTCGTGGGTCGCCGCGGCGGAGGCGCGCAACGCGTCCGCGGTCAGCCCGACGTACTTCGCGTCGCCGGTCGACCCCGAGGTGGCGACGACGGCGGCGAGCCCGTCCGGCAGCGGCCCGGCGGCGACCGGGGCGGGCGGCGGCGGCTCGGCGCCGGGACGGGCCCGCACCGGCAGCACGGCCGGTCCGGTGCCCTCGAGCGCGGCGCCCAGTGCCCCGGTCAGCCGGGTCACCGACTCCGGCGAGCCGTCGACCCCGAGCACCCGCACGTCCATGGACCCAGCCTGCCACCCGGTGGTGACTCAGTAGTGCCAGGGGAACGCCGACCAGTCCGGCGCGCGCTTCTCCAGGAACGAGTCCCGGCCCTCGACGGCCTCGTCGGTCAGGTAGGCCAGCCGGGTCGCCTCACCGGCGAAGAGCTGCTGGCCGACCAGGCCGTCGTCGGTCAGGTTGAACGCGTACTTGAGCATCCGCTGGGCCTGCGGGGACTTCCCGTTGATCTCCCTCGCCCACTGCAGGGCGGTGGCCTCCAGCTCGGCGTGCGGCACCACCTCGTTGACCGCGCCCATGTGGTGCATCTGCTCGGCGGTGTAGGTCCGGCCGAGGAAGAAGATCTCCCGGGCGAACTTCTGCCCGACCTGCTTGGCCAGGTAGGCCGAGCCGTAACCGCCGTCGAACGAGCCGACGTCGGCGTCGGTCTGCTTGAACCGGGCGTGCTCGGCGGAGGCGAGGGTCAGGTCGGCGACCGCGTGCAGGGAGTGCCCGCCGCCGGCGGCCCACCCGTTGACGACGGCGATCACGACCTTGGGTATGAACCGGATCAGCCGCTGGCACTCCAGGATGTGCAGGCGCCCGGCCCGGCCGCGGTCCACCGTCTCGGCGGTCTCGCCGGAGGCGTACTGGTAGCCCGAGCGGCCGCGGATGCGCTGGTCGCCGCCGGAGCAGAAGGCGCGCTTGCCGTCCTTGGGCGACGGCCCGTTCCCGGTCAGCAGCACCGCACCGACGTCGGAGCTGGTGCGGGCGTGCTCCAGCGCGGTGAACAGCTCGTCGACGGTGCCGGGCCGGAAGGCGTTGAGGACCTCGGGCCGGTCGAACGCGATCCGCACCGCCCCGGTGTCGACCGCCCGGTGGTAGGTGATGTCGCGGAAGGCGAAGCCCTCCACCGGCTGCCACGCCTGCGGATCGAAGGTCTCGGAGACTCCCATGATCCGCAGCCTAGAGTCCGGGCGCCAGCCGCTCGGCGACCGCGAGGGCGGTGCCGTCGATCGGGCCGTCCTGCGCGCACCAGACCTCGGACAGCACGCACACCGCGAACCCCCACGCCGTGGCCCGGTCGTGGTCGACGCCGACGGCGTCGGCGAGCCGCTCGATCCGGCCCGGGGCCCGGTCGGCGAGCACGGCGGGATCGGTGTCGAGCGGGTTGTAGAGCACCTGGCCGCAGTCGTAGCCGGGGTCCCCGACGCGGCCGTGCGGGTCGATCGCCAGCCACGGCTCCCGGGTGGCGGCCAGGACGTTGTGGTGGTGCAGGTCGCCGTGCAGCAGTACCTCGCGCGGTGCGGAGTCGCACAGCTCGCGCCACAGCCCGGCCGCCGTCGTCACCAGCCGCCGGGGGAGCGGGCCGGCGCCCGGGAAGCGGGCCAGGTGGTCCTCGAACGCGGCCTGCTCGGCCCGGACGTGCTCCGGCCCGGCCGCCGGCAGCGGGGCCCGGTGCAGCTCGTGCAGCAGGCCGCCGAGCACGCCGACCGCCTCGTCGTCGGGCAGCGTGACGATCTCGTGGCCGGGGTCGGCGCGTTCGAGCAGCAGCGCGCCGCGCCCCGGGTCGGCCCACAGCAGGCGCACGGCACCGCGGCCGTCGAAGGCGCGCAGGGCGGCGATCTCGGCGTCGAGATGGCCGTCCGGGACACCGGCCTTGAGCACGGCGGGGGTGCCGTCGGCGCAGGTCACAGCCCGTACGGCGTGGAAGGACTGGGGCAGCGCCCGGCCGATCTCCAGGTCCAGCTCGGTGGCCAGGCCGTCGAGCAGCGGGTCCAGCGCGGACAGCCAGGCGACGCCGGCGGCGCCCCAGGTCCGGGACACGGTCGGGTGCAGGTCGTCGCGCAGGGATCCGGTCACGGCGTCGAACCTGGCGGTGGCGCCGGACGGGGGCAACGGGTTTCCGCGCCGCGGTCCGGTCGCGGGCCGATCCGGACCCGGCCAGACTCACCACGAGGACCCCGCAGCGCCGCACCCTGGAGGCACCCGTGTCGCAGCCCGCCGGTACCGAGGAGAAGATCTTCACCTGGGGCGCGCCGCCGCTGAAGTTCGGCGCCGGGGCGGTCGACGAGATCGGCTTCGAGATGACCGCCTACGGCTCGACCCGGGTGCTCGTCGTCACCGACCGGGGGGTGCGCCGGACCGGGGTCGCGGACCGGATCGCCGAGTCCCTGCACGCGGCCGGGATCACCGCGGAGGTCTTCGACGACGTGCACGTCGAGCCGACCGACGACTCGCTGGTCAAGGCCACCGAGTACGCCCGCGCACAGGGGCCGTGGGACGGCTTCGTCGCCGTCGGCGGCGGGTCCGCGATCGACACCGCCAAGGCGATCAACCTGCTCACCTCGGGCCCCGGCGAGCTCATGGACTACGTGAACGCGCCGATCGGTGCGGCGAAGGCCCCGGACGGCCCGCTGGCCCCGCTGGTCGCCGTCCCGACGACGGCCGGCACCGGCTCGGAGTCCACCGCGATGTGCGTGCTGGACATCCTGTCGATGAAGGTCAAGACGGGGATCAGCCACTGGCGGCTGCGGCCCGCACTGGCCGTCGTCGACCCGCTGGTGTCGCTGTCGCTGCCGCCGGAGGTCACCGCGGCGTCCGGGATGGACATCGTCTGCCACGCGCTGGAGTCCTACACCGCGCGCTGGTACGCGACCTACGAGCGGAAGTCGCCCGAGCAGCGGGTCACCTACTGCGGGTCGAACCCGGTGTCGGACCTGTGGTGCGAGAAGGCGATGACGCTGCTCGCCCGGTCCTTCCGCACCGCGGTGCACCACGGCGCCGACGACATCGACGCCCGCACGGACATGATGATGGCCGCGACGTTCGCCGGGATGGGCTTCGGCAACTCCGGCGTGCACATCCCGCACGCCAACGCCTACCCGATCGCCGGGATGGTCCGGGACTTCACACCGTCCGGCTACCCGCAGGACGAGCCGCTGGTCCCGCACGGCATGGCCGTGTCGCTGACCGCACCGGAAGCGTTCCGGTTCACCTTCGACTCCGCCCCGCAGCGGCACCTGCGGGCGGCGGAGCTGATGGACCCGGGCGCCGAGGCGCAGCGCGACGAGCGCGAGCAGCTCCCGTCGGTGCTCGTCGGCCTGATGCGCGACATCGGGATCCCGAACGGCATCGGCGGGGTCGGCTACTCCGAGTCCGACGTCGCGGACCTGGTCCCCGGCACGATGAAGCAGCAGCGGCTGCTCGCGACCTGCCCGCACACCCCGACCGAGGACGACATCGCCGGGATCCTCACCCGGTCCGTGCAGAACTGGTGACCCGCCGCAGCCGATCTCGGGCACTGTGGAGGTGACCGGCACGGCGAGCGGGGAGGCACGATGGGCGAGCACCGGCGGGCACTGGTCCTGGGCGGGGGCGGGCAGACCGGCATCGCCTGGATGTACGGGCTGCTCGCGGGGCTCGCGGCGGACGGGATCGACCTGACCGGGGCCGACCTCGTCGTCGGTACCTCGGCGGGGTCCGCGGTGGGGGCGAACGTGGCCGCCGGCCGGGACGTCCAGGCGTTGCTGGCCGCCCAGCTCACCCCGCCCGAGGGGGAGATCGCCGCGCACCTCGGGCTGCGGCTCGCGGCCCGCTACGGGATCGCCGCGCTGGCCGGCCCCCGGGACGCGCGCCGGGTCCGCGCCCGGATCGGGCGGATGGCGCTGGCCACCGGCACGGTGCCCGAGTCCGACCGGCTCGCCACGATCGGCGCCCGGCTCGGCGGCGCGGACTGGCCCACCGATCGGGAGCTGCGGATCACCGCGGTCGACGCGCACACCGGCGACTTCCGGGTGTTCACCCGCGACGACGGGGTGCCGCTCGCCACGGCGGTCGCCGCCAGCTGCGCCGTCCCCGGGGTGTGGCCGCCGGTGTCGGCCGCCGGCACCCGCTGGATCGACGGTGGGGTGCGGTCCATGGCGAACGCCGATCTCGCCGCCGGGTACGGGCGGGTCGTCGTCCTCGCGCCGATGAGCGGTGGTCTCGGCTCGGCCGTCCCGCCCCGGGTGCAGGCCGAGGCGCTCGGCGCGCTGGGGAGGGTGGCGTTCGTCGAGCCGGACCGGCGGTCGCGCCGGGCCTTCGGGCGCAACGTGCTCGATCCCGCCCGCCGTCCCGGCGCGGCCCGGGCCGGCCGGGCCCAGTCGGCGGCCGTCGCGGCGGAGGTCGCCAGGGTCTGGCGCTGAGCCGTCCCGGCGCTATTCCCGGTCGAGGCCCATCCCACGCCGAGGCATGCGGCGGTGCGGACCGGGGTAGACCCCGGTCATGTCTGTCCCCACCATCAAGCTGAACGACGGCCGCGAGATCCCCCAGCTCGGGTTCGGCGTCTTCCAGATCGAGCCGGGCCACACCGCGGACAAGGTGCAGGCGGCCTTCGACGTGGGCTACCGGCACATCGACACCGCGCAGATGTACGGCAACGAGGAGGCCGTCGGGAAGGCCATCGCCGACTCCGGCATCCCGCGCGACGAGCTGTGGGTCACGACCAAGCTGGACAACCCCGGCCACAGCCGGGCCGACGCCGTGTCCTGGCTCGACGGCAGCCTGTCCCGGCTCGGCCTCGACCACGTCGACCTCTACCTGATCCACTGGCCGCGGCCGGCCGAGGACCGCTACGTCGAGACCTGGCAGGGCCTCGAGGACGCGAAGCAGGCGGGCAAGGTCCGCTCGATCGGCGTCTCGAACTTCCAGGTCGCGCACCTGGACCGGCTCGCCAGGGAGACCTCGACGGTGCCCGCGGTCAACCAGATCGAGTTCCACCCGAACCTGGTCCAGCGTGAGCTGCGCGAGTACCACCAGCAGCACGGCATCGCGACCGAGGCGTGGAGCCCGATCGGCCAGGGCAAGGGCCTGCTCGACGCCCCGGAGCTGACCGAGCTGGCCGAGAAGTACGACCGGTCCGCCGCGCAGGTCGTGCTCCGCTGGCACGTCCAGCTCGGGAACATCGTGTTCCCGAAGTCGAACAACCCGGAGCGGATCAAGGAGAACTTCGAGATCTTCGACTTCTCCCTGAGCGAGGACGACATCGCCTCGATCGAGAAGCTGCACACCGGCAAGCGGATCGGCCCGGATCCCGACGACTTCGGCTGAGCGCGCGCCGTCGGGGTGCCCGGCATCCCCTCGGGGTGCCGGGCATCGCCCGTTCGGGGGGTGGTGACGCGGGTCACTCACCGCTTTCCCGGAGGGCACGGCGTCACGGAGCCCCCGATCGTGATCGTTCTCCGGTCCCGCGGTGGACGTGATCGCCGGCGTCCGTACGGTGGGGACGATGTTGGCGATCACCGAGAACGCCGCCGAGGCGATCAAGACCCTGAGCACCGACGCCGAGCTGCCCGACGACGGGGGCCTGCGCATCACCGCGCCGGACCCGGCGCAGGGCCTCGAGCTCGCGCTCGCCCAGACGGCCGACGACTCCGACACCGTCCTGCGCGGGGAGGGCATCACCGTCTTCCTGGAGCCGACCGCGGCGCAGATCCTGGACGACAAGGTCCTCGACGTGCAGCCGGTCACCACCGAGGGCGGCGAGGAGGAACTGCGCTTCGCGATCGTCGCGCAGACCGAGGAGCCGGACGAGTCCTGACCCCGCACCACCCCGCTCGACCCACTCATGGAGCTTCGGCCCGGTATCGCCGGGCTGAAGCTCCATGAGTGCGTTCGGGGGCGGGGCGGGGCGGGGCGGGCGGGCTCAGTGTTCGGTGAGGGTGCCGGAGGCGAGGGTCCAGCGGCGGGTGGAGCGGACCGTGTCCAGCATCCGGCGGTCGTGGGTGACCAGCAGGACCGTCCCGGCGAACGCGTCCAGGGCCTGCTCCAGCTGCTCGATCGCGGGCAGGTCGAGGTGGTTGGTCGGCTCGTCGAGCACCAGCAGGTTGACCCCGCGGGCCTGCAGCAGGGCCAGGCCGGCCCGGGTCCGCTCGCCCGGTGACAGCGACGCCGCGGTGCGCAGCACCTGGTCGGCGCCGAGCGCGTACTTCGCCAGCAGCGTGCGGACCTCGGCCTCCGGCTGGTCCGGGACCTGCTCGGAGAACGCCCGCAGCAGCGTCTGCTCCCCGAGGAAGGCGTTGCGGGCCTGGTCGATCTCCCCGACCACGACGCCCGAGCCGGGCCCGGCCGCACCGGCGTCCGGAGGGATCCGGCCGAGCAGCAGCCCCAGCAGGGTCGACTTCCCGGCGCCGTTCGCACCCGTCACCACGACCCGGTCCGCCCAGCCCAGCTGCACCGTCACCGGGCCGAGGACGAAGTCACCGCGGCGCACCACGGCCGCGTCCGCCCGGGCCACGACGGAACCCGACCGGGGTGCGGACGCGATCGTCATCCGCAGCTCCCACTCCTTGCGGGGCTCCTCCACCACGTCCAGCCGCTCGATCGCGCGCTCGGTCTGCCGGGCCTTCGCGGCCTGCTTCTCACTGGACTCGGCGCGCTGGGCCCGGACGTTCTTGTCCGGGTCCTTCGTCTTCCGGCGGGCGTTGCGGACGCCCTGGGCCATCCAGTTCCGCTGCATCACGGCGCGCTGGTGCAGCGACGACAGCTTGTCGGCGTACTCCTCGTAGTCCTCGCGGGCGTGCCGGCGCGCCACCTCGCGCTCGGTCAGGTAGGCCTCGTAGCCGCCGTCGTGCACCCGGACCTGCTGCTGGGCGAAATCCAGCTCGACGATCCGGTTCACCGTGCGGGCGAGGAACTCCCGGTCGTGGCTGACCAGCACGGTCGGCGTGCCCTGGCGGGCCAGCCCGGTGACGAGGCGTTCGAGGCGCTCCAGCCCGGCCAGGTCGAGATCGTTGGTCGGCTCGTCGAGCAGCAGCACGTCGTAGCGGGACAGCAGCAGCGCGGCGAGGTTCGCCCGGGCGGCCTGGCCGCCGGACAGCCCGGTCATCAGCGCGTCCGGCCCGACCGTCAGCCCGACCTCGCGCAGCGCCTCGCCGGTCCGCTCCTCGAGATCGGCCCCGCCGAGCGCCAGCCAGCGGTCGAGCGCGGTGGCGTAGCGGTCGTCGGCCCCGCCCGCCCCGGACGCCAGGTCCTCGGCCGCGGTGTCCATCGTGGACTGGGCCTCGGTGACGCCGGTCCGCCGGGCGAGGAAGCCCGCCACGGTCTCACCGGGCCGGCGGTCCGGCTCCTGGGGCAGGTGCCCCACCGTCGCGGTGGGCGGGGCGAGGGTCAGCGACCCGGCGTCGGGGACCCGGGACCCGGCGAGGACCGAGAGCAGGGTGGACTTCCCGGCGCCGTTGGCGCCGACCAGCCCGACCACGTCCCCGGCGGCGACGACCAGGTCGAGCCCGGAGAACAGGGGGCGGTCGCCGTGGCCCGCGGCCAGGCCCGTCACGTGCAGGGTTGCGCTCATCTCGGTCGCAGACGCTACCCGGTGGCCCGCTCCCGCTCGCGGGCGTGGATGCGGCGCACGACGTCGGTGATGTCGGGCTCGGAGATCGAGAGGTCCCGCACGTCGGCCCGGGCCCCGATCTCGGCCAGCACCCGGGCCGCGGTGGTCCGGTCGGGGTCGAACGCGAGCCGCTGGCGCAGGCCGTCCGCCTCGCTGTCGACGTGCCGGGTGTCGGTGACGCCGGTGAGGTCGGCCGCCGGCCGTTCCAGGTCGACGGTGAGCACCCGCTCCGCCCGGACCGTGCGGGACAGCCCGGACAGCGCGCCGTCGTAGAGCGTCCGGCCGCGGTCGAGCACCAGCACCCGGTCGCAGAGCCGTTCGACGTCGTCCATGTCGTGCGTGGTCAGCAGCAGCGTGGTGCCGTGCCGGGCGCGCTCGCCGATCAGGAACTCGTGCAGCCGCTGCTTGGACAGCACGTCGAGCCCGATCGTCGGCTCGTCGAGGATCACCAGGCGGGGCCGGTGCATCAGGGCGGCGGCCAGCTCGGCGCGCATCCGCTGGCCGAGCGAGAGCTGCCGGACCGGCGCGGCGAGGAACTCCCCGAGGTCGAGGGTCTCGACCAGCTCCGCGGTGCGGCTCCGCTCGTCGGCGGGACCGAGCCGGTGCACGGCGGCCAGGATGGACAGCGAGTCGCGCACCGGCAGGTCCCACCACAGCTGCGACCGCTGCCCGAACACCACGCCGACCTCCCTGGCGACCGCGCGGCGCCCGGCGACCGGCTCGCGGCCGCAGGTCCGGACGGTCCCCGCGGTCGGCACCAGGATCCCGACCAGCATCTTGATCGTCGTGGACTTCCCGGCGCCGTTCGCGCCGATGTACCCGACGGCCTCGCCGGCGTCGATCCGCAGGTCCAGGTCCACGACGGCCGGGACGTCGACCCGGGTCCGCAGCAGCCGCCGCCCCTCCCGGACCCGGCGGACGAACGTCCGGGTCAGACCGTCGGTCTCGATGATCGGTCGGTTCATCCACCCGCTCCCTGGTAGTGCCGGACGCCGAGCCGCCAGGTGCCCAGCGCGAACATCCACATCCACAGCGCGGCCACCGGGGCGCACCAGCCGAGCCAGGTCGGCAGCCAGTCCGGGCCCGGCAGGCCGAGCAGCAGCAACGCCGGCAGGTAGCCGGTGAACGCCACCGGGAACAGGAACCCGAACACCACCCGGGCCGGTCCGGGCCAGACGCTCGCCGGCTGGCTCCCGGCGTAGCGGCCGCCGTAGGTGAACGCGTTCGTGGTCTCCGCGGCGTGCACGAGGAAGAACTGCGCCCCGCCCGCCCACACGAACATCGCGGTGTAGATCGCGATCCCGCTGGGCACGGCGACGAGCAGCACGGCGACCGCGCGGGCGTCCAGCTCGACGTCGTTCACCACCAGCGCCGCGACCACGGCCCCGGCGCCGAACAGGATCCGGGTGAGCCTGCGCAGGGCGATGTCGCTGGTCGCCAGCTGGGCGAGCAACGGCTGCGGCCGCAGGTGGAAGACGTCGAGGGTGCCCTCGCGCAGGTAGGTCGGCAGGTTGTCCAGGTGCCCGACGAGCAGGTCGGCCGTCGCGAACGTCAGCTCGGCCAGCCCGAACACCAGCAGGACGGCCGGGAACGTCAGCCTGCCCAGCGCCGGGACGTTGTGGAACAGCACCCAGATCTCGGCCAGCTCGACCAGGCTGACCAGTCCGGTCCCGGCCAGGTCGGTCGCGAACGACACCCGGTACGCGGTCTGGGCCCGGACGCGCGACGCCAGCACCGCCCGGTACGGCGCCAGCGGGCCGCGGGCCTCAGCCACCCTGGATCTCCAGCCGGGAACGGCCCTGCCGGGTCAGCACCTGCCCGGCGGCCAGCGCCCCGGCCAGCCAGCAGACCTGCACCGCGACCAGGCCGAGCGCGCCGGACCCGGTGACCCGGCCGGAGACGATCTCGATCGTCGTCATGAGCATCGACGGGAACGGCGTGGCCGCGGCCACCCCCTGCAGCCAGCCGGGGAACAACCCGACCGGCACGAACAGGCCGCTGAAGAAGCCGGCGAAGGACATGTAGAGGACCTGCAGCCCGCGCACCTCGACCAGCCAGAACGCCAGGACCTGCACCAGGTAGACCACGGCGAACGACAGCGCCATCCCGAGCACCAGCGCGACGGCGCCGAGCAGGTAGGGCCCGGCGGCGAGCGGCAGCGTCATCGGGGTGAGGGCCAGCCCGATCGCGATGCTGGGCAGCCCGCGCGGGATCAGGCTGAACAGGCGCTCGCCCAGGAAGCTCGCGAGCCGGGACAGCTGCAGGTCCAGCGGCCGGGCGAAGTCGACCGCCACGTCCCCGGTGCGGATCCGCCGGGCGAGGGTGTCGGTGCCGTTGAGGTCGACCGCGCCGAGCAGGCCCTGGCCGAGCCAGACGAAGGCCATCATCTGCGCGAGGTCGTAGCCGCCCACCGAGCCACCCGCCGCGACGACGGTGGCCCCCAGGATCCCGGCCTTGAGGAAGCCGAAGGTCGCGTTGGCGGCCAGCCTGCCCCAGGCCGCGCCCAGGTAGGCCGACCGCTGCCGGAAGCCGGCCGTCAGCAGGCGCGCGAAGACCCGCACCGGTGACGACCACCGGCGCCGTCGGTACATGATCGTCGCCACAGCCGGACGACACTACCCGGCACCCCGCGGTGCGCCGCACCTCGTTTTCGCCGGAGACTGGACCGGTGACCGAGGACTACCTGCCGCTGCCCGAGGACGCCGACCGCGTGCTGGTGGTCGTCGCCCATCCCGACGACATGGAGTCCGGCGGGTCCGGCGCGGTCGCCCGCTGGACCGCACAGGGCCGGCAGGTGACCTACCTGCTGGTGACCAGGGGCGAGGCCGGTATCGACACGGTCCCGCCCGCGGAGTGCGCCCGGATCCGGGAGGCCGAGCAGCGGGCCGCCTGCGCGGTCGTCGGGGTCGACCCGGTCGACAGCGTCGAGTTCCTCGACCACCCGGACGGGCTCGTCGAGTACTCGGTCGGGCTCCGCCGCGACATCGCGACCGCGGTGCGCCGGCACCGGCCGCAGCTCGTCGTCACCGGGAACTTCCGGGACTCCTGGGACGAGGAGGGCGCCGAGCCCAACCACGCCGACCACGTCGCGGTGGGGCGGGCCGTCGTCGACGCCGTGCGGGACGCGGCCAACCGGTGGCTGTTCCCGGACGCCGGCCCGCGCTGGGACGGGGTGCGGGGGATCGCGGCGGCGGCCTCGCCGCGGGCCCGGCACGCGGTGGACGTCTCCGACCGGCTGGACGCGGCCGTCGCCTCGCTGCGCGCGCACCGGGCGTACCTGGCCGCGCTGGACGGGCCGATGGCCGACCCCGCGTTCGTCCGGACCTGGGCGGTCGAGGCCGCCGCCCGGATGCCGGGCGCCCGCGCCGCCGTACCGTTCGAGTACCTGCGGGTCTGACCGGCGCCCGACCGGCGTCACAGCCCGTCCGGGCGGGTTCGGGGTACCGTCGAGAGCCGCCCGGTACCCCGGCCGGGCGCGTCGCGCGCCGCCGGGAGAGGCGCGTCCCGGCGCCGCCCCGGCCCCACCACCACCGCTACCTAGGGTTGATTCCGTGAACGGCTCCACCGCTCAGGCACGCGTTCTCGTGGACGAGCTCGTCCGCGCCGGTGTCACCGACGCGGTGCTCTGCCCGGGATCGCGCAACGCGCCGCCGGCGTTCGCGCTGGCCCGCGCCGAGATGCTCGGCCTGCTCCGGTTGCACGTGCGGATCGACGAGCGCACCGCGGGCTTCCTCGCGCTCGGCCTGGCGCTGGCGTCGGGGCGCCCGGTCCCGGTGGTGGTGACGTCGGGCACGGCCGTCGCGAACCTGCACCCGGCCGTCCTCGAGGCCGCGCACGCCGGTATCGGCCTGGTCGCGCTGACCGCGGACCGGCCACCGGACCTGGTCGGCACCGGCGCGAGCCAGACGATCAGCCAGCGCGAGCTGTTCGGGCCGGCCGTGCGCTGGTCCGGGTCGCTCGCGGTGCCGACCGCGGTCACCGGTACCGAGGTGCGGCGCTGGCGGTCCTCGGTGGCCAGGGCGCTGGCCGCGGCGACCGGTGCCGGTGCCGGCGCACCCGGCCCGGTGCACCTGGACCTGCCCTACGGCGAGCCGCTGGTGCCCACCGCCGGGGACACCGGACCGGGCCACGACCTGCTCGGCCCGGGCATCCCGGGCGGCCGCGACGACGGTGCACCGTGGACGGCGGTCGCCCGGCCCGTCCGCACCCTGCCCCCGCTGCCGCTGGACCCCTCCGCCCGGACGCTGGTGATCGCCGGCAGCGGCGGCCCCGCGGCCGATCCCGGTCTGCTCGGCGGGGCACCGCTGGTCGCGGAGCCGTCCTCGGCCTGGTGGCCGCACGCCCTGCGGACCGGCCCGTGGCTGCTCGACCATCCCGAGCTGCGCCCGGAGCAGGTCGTCGTGCTCGGCCGGCCGACCCTGCACCGCGCGGTGTCGGCGATGCTGGCCGATCCCGCCGTCGCGGTGTACGCCGATCCCGGTCCGGACGGCGCGGCGTGGACCGACGTCCCGGGCACCGTCCGCGCGGTCGGGGCGCTGCGGGCCCTCACCCCGCCCGACGACTGGACGTGGTCCTGGGGCGACGCCGACCGCGCCGCGGCCAAGGCGCTGGACACCGCGCTCGACGACGGCACCGCGGCCGGCGCCCCCGGGCTGCGGCTGGCCCGCGACGTCACCGCCGCGCAGCCCGACGGCGGGCAGCTGGTCCTCGGCTCGTCGAACCCGGTCCGCGACGTGGCCCTCGCCGCGACCCCGCGCCCCGGGCTCACCGTGCACGCGAACCGGGGCGTCGCCGGCATCGACGGCACGGTGTCGACCGCGGTCGGCGCCGCGCTCGCCCGCGGCGTGCCCACCACGCTGCTGCTGGGCGACCTGACCCTGGTGCACGACACCACCGGCCTGGTCATCGGGCCCGGTGAGCCGTCGCCGGACCTCACCGCCGTCGTCCTCGACGACGACGGCGGCGGCATCTTCCACCTGCTCGAACAGGGCGGCCCGGAGCACGCGCACGCCTTCGAGCGGATCTTCGGCACCCCGACCGGTGCCGATCTGGTCGGGCTGGCCAGGGCCGCGGGCTGGACGGCGGAGGACTGGTCGGGCGACCCCGCCGAGCTGGCCGCGTACCCCGGTTCCGGCCGCCGGCTGCTGCGGGTCCGGGCGCTGCGTACCGGCCTGCGCGACGCGCACTCCGCGCTGCGCGGGGCGGTCACGGCGGCACTCGGCAGGCTCTGAGCCCCGCCCGGCTCAGTCCTCCAGGGCCTCGCGGACGGCGCGCATCTTCGCCGCGGCCTCGCGGACCTCGGCGTCCGGGTCGGAGGCGGCGACGATCCCGCAGCCGGCGAACAGCCGGGCCGTCCGGCCGCCGACCTCGGCACAGCGCAGGGCGATCCCGGTCTCGCCGCCGCCGTCGGCGTCGACGTAGCCGACCGGCCCGGCGTACCGGCCGCGGTCGAGCCCCTCGATCTCGGCGATCACCGCGGTCGCGTCCGGGGTCGGTGTCCCGCCGACGGCGGCGGTCGGGTGCACCGCCCCGAGCAGTGTGAGCAGCGACGCGGGCCGGGCCGGGTCGAGCCGGGCGCGGACGTCGCTGGCCAGGTGCGACACGTTCGGCAGGGTCAGCACCGACGGGCGCCGGGGCACCTGCAGCTCGGCGACCAGCGGGCGCAGCGACGCGGCCAGCGAGTCGACGGCGTAGGCGTGCTCGCGCAGGTCCTTGGCCGACCCGGCGAGCGCCCCGGCCACGTCGGTGCCGCCGGTGCCGCCGGTGCCGCCGGTGCCGCCGGTGCCGCCGGTGCCGCTGCCGGAGGGCCACATCGTCCCGGCGAGCACCCGCGACTCCAGGGTGGTCCCGTCGAGCCGCAGCAGCAGCTCCGGGGTGGCGCCGACCAGGCCGTCGACGGCGAAGCTCCAGCACGTCGGGTACCGCCGGGCCAGTGCCTGCAGCAGCGCCCTCGGGTCCAGCGGGGCGTCGGCGTGGGCGAGCAGGTCGTGGGCGAGCACGACCTTGTCCAGCTCACCGGCCCGCATCCGGCGCACCGCCTCGGCGACGGCGGTGCGGTACCGGTGGGCGGGTGCCTCGCCGTCGGCGTAGCGGAGCCGGACGGCGGACCGGACCGGGGCCGGGACCGGCAGCGCCGGACCGTCCTGCGGCTGCCCGGCCGGGGTGATCTCGGTGATCCAGGCCCGGTCGCCGCGCCGCCCGACGACGGTGCGCGGCACCACCAGCGCCGACCCGGGCGAGCGGCGGTCGAAGGTGAACGAGGCGAAGGCCACCGCGCCGGTGCCCGGCAACCCGACGTCGTCGCGCACGTCCAGCCCGGCCACGACGGAACGCCACCAGCGGTCGGCGTCGGCGAACCGGTCCGGGCCGGTCCCGGTGAACCGGGCGGCCTCGCCCCAGCCGACCAGACCGTCCCCGCCGCGGACCCAGCACAGCTCGCCGGACCGGCCGGGGAGCACGTCGAGCAGCGGTCCGTCGAGCCGGAGCGGACGGGTACGGACGCGCAGCGCGGTCAGGGCCGGTGCGACAGTCACACCACGAGGGTAGGCAACCCGGCGCGTCGTTGCTCGGACCGCACGGCGAGGCACCGGACACACCCGGGTGCCGGGGAGTCCCTAGAATCGCCGGGCGTGACCAGTCCGACCGGCGATGTGCTGACCGAGACCCGTGCCGCGGCGGGCCGCCTGCTGGCGCGGGTCCGCTACCGGATCCCGGAGATCGTCCTGGGTGTCGGGGTCACGATCACCCTGCTCGCGGTGACCGCGCTGGGCGGCGCGTTCCTCACCGACGCCCGGATCTCGGCGAACCGGGCGACGACCGCGGCGACCGTGCTGGACGGGTCGGGCTACTGGCGCTCGGTCGTCCGGTTCGTCGACGAGCAGGGCCGGCTGCAGACCCCGGGCGCCGGCATCGCCTACCCGCCGGGGCTCAGCGACCGCTCCAACATCTACGTCGAGTACGACCTGACCGAGCCGAGCCGGGTCCGGGTCGCCGGGCGCAGCGCGGTCGACGGCATCCTCCCGGTCGCGGGCGGCCTGGCCGTCGTGTGGCTGGTCGTCGGCCCGACGTTCGTCGCGCTGCGGCGGCGCCGCGATCAGCCGTCCTGACCCCGCCACAGCGCGCACACCTCGGCCGCGACCTGCGGCGCGACGACGAGCATCCCGCCGGCGGGCAGCGCGGCCTCGTGCCCGTCCCGGCCGAGCACCAGCGCCCCGGCCTCGGTGGCCAGGCAGAGCGCGCCCGCGACGTCCCACTCGTGGTAGCGGGTCAGCACCGCGGCGACGGCGTGGCCCAGCGCCACCTGGGTGATCGCCAGCGCCGCCGACCCGAGCACCCGGACCCCGGCGTGCCCGGCGCGGGCGCGCTCGACGAAGCCCGGCTCCGGGTCCTCGGCGCACACGAGCGAGCCGGCGAGCCGGGCCGGCCGAGCCGGGGGCACCGGGGTGCCGTTGGCCCGGAAACCCCGCCCGCGGGCGGCCGCGTAGATCTGCCCGCGCCCCGGGTCGGCGACGACGCCGACGGCCGGCCCGTCGACGGCGACCAGCGCCAGGCTGTACGCGCACCAGGGCAGCCCGGCGACGTAGTTCGCGGTGCCGTCCACCGGATCGACCACCCAGCGCATCGGCGCGTCCGCGGCCCCGTGATCGGCTCCATACTCCTCGCCCACCACCGGGCAGTCCGGGAACTCGGCGGCCAGCACCCGGCGGGTGTGCCGCTCCAGCGTCCGGTCGGTGTCGGTGACCCAGTCGAACGGGTTCGTCTTGGCCGTCGCGTCGATCGCGGCGCCGTGCTCGCGGCCCAGCGTCGCCGTGATCACCTCGGCGGCGTCGTTGGCCAGCCGGCCTGCCGTCTCCAGTGCGCGCGAGAGCAGGGCGGGGTCCACCGGGCGCACCTGCCGGGGGACGTACGGGACGGCCGTCATACGGACCGAGTGTCGGGGTCGGTGGTGACCCGGTCGCGTCCGTGAGGTGACGGGCCCGTTCCCGGTTCGACAACTCGCCGCGGCGCCGCCCGCGGGCCCACCCGATGTTCGCCGAGGGTTGGGTGGGCGATCACGCCGTGGACCCGGACCGGCGTCCCGCCCCGAGCACGCTCTGTGCCGTGCGCGTCGCAATCGTCTCCGAATGCTTCCTGCCGGTGGTCAACGGCGTCACCAACTCCGTGCTGCGGGTGTGCGAGCACCTGCGGGCCGGTGGTCACGAGGTGCTCGTGATCGCGCCCGGGTCGGGCGAGACGCAGGAGTACGACGGCGTCCCGGTCGTGCGGATCCCCGCGGTCGGGCTGCCGGTGGTCAACTCCATGCCGGTGGGCGTGCCGAGCCGCCGGGTGCTCACCGCGCTGCGGGCGTTCCGGCCGGACGTCGTGCACCTGGCCGCGCCGTTCGTGGTGGGGGCCAGGGGGCTGGCCGCCGCGCGCCGGCTCGGCGTGCCGACCGTGGCGGTCTACCAGACCGACGTCGCCGGGTTCGCCACGTCCTACGGCCTCGGGCTGACGGCCAGGGCCGCGTGGCGCTGGACCTGCCGGCTGCACTCGATGGCCGACCGCACGCTCGCGCCGTCGAGCTGGGCCACCGGTGCGCTGCGCGAGCGCGGGGTGCCGCGGGTGCACCAGTGGGCCCGCGGCGTCGACACCCGGCGGTTCACCCCGTCCCGGCGCAGCACCGAGCTGCGGGCCCGGCTGGCCCCGGCCGGCGAGCGGCTGGTCGGGTTCGTCGGCCGGCTCGCCCCGGAGAAGCAGGTCGAGCGGCTCGCGGTGCTGGGCGCCGTGCCCGGCACCCGGCTGGTCGTGGTCGGCGACGGGCCGAGCACGGAGTACCTGCGCGATCGGCTGCCGTCCGCGGCGTTCCTCGGGCACCGCGGCGGGGCCGAGCTGGCCGAGATCTACGCGAGCCTGGACGTGTTCGTGCACACCGGGCAGGCCGAGACGTTCTGCCAGGCGGTGCAGGAGGCGCTGGCCTCCGGGGTGCCGGTGGTGGCGCCGGACGCGGGCGGCCCGCGCGACCTGGTGCTGCCCGGCCGTACCGGCTACCTGGTGGCGCCCCGCCCGGACGGCGGTGAGCCCGGCGACCCGGTGACCGACGCCGCGGACCGGGAGCTGGTCGCCGCCGTCACCGCGCTGTGCGACCCGGACCGCAACCGCGCGTTCGGCGCCGCGGCCCGGCAGTCGGTGCTGCGCCGGACGTGGACCGCGGTCGGCGACGAGCTGCTGGCGCACTACGGCCAGGTGCTGCGTGAGTCGGCCGCACCGGACCGGCTGGCGGCGTGAGCACGGACGGCCGGGGCGATCGGTAGTCACACGGATCCGCCGACCGGGTCCGGCGCGGATCCTTCGGAGCATGGGTGAGCGACAGCACGTCGGCCGGGCCATCGTCGTCGAGCCGGGCGGTGCGATGGCGGAGATCGACACGTCGGCGGCCCTCGCTGCGATCCGGGGACTGCTCGACCGGTCCCCGGTGTCCCGGGCGAACGCCCGGGACGCGGTGCTCGCCGCCCCGCACCGCCGTCCGCCGCCGGTGCTGTTCGCGCTCTCGGAGAATCTCGTCGCCGCCGGTGACCTGCCGGGGGCGGCCCGGTGGTTCTACACCGCGCAGGTGCGCGCCCAGTTCGACGCCGGGCGTTGCACCGACCCGACCGCGGCGTCCGCGCTCGGGGTGCTGCACCAGCGGTTCGGCGAGCCGGTGAACCGGTGGGCGTTCGCCGACCCGCAGCGGGTGCGCCGCGCCGCGGTGACCGCCGTGGCCTGGGACCGCAGGAACCCGCACGAGTACGACCACCGCTGGATCGCCCTGCACGGCATGGGCGCGTTCACCGGCACCGGCGGGCGGGTGTCGACGCCGTCGCAGGACTGGCCCGCGCTGGCGGCCCGGGTGCGCGCCGAGTACCTGCAGGGCCTGCGTGACGTGCTCCGGGAGCACTTCGGGCCCGGTGCGTAGGCTCGACGGCGTGTCCCGCGCCGAGCTCGACAAGGATCCGCACGACGTCGCCCGCATGTTCGACGGCGTCGCCCGGCGTTACGACCTGACCAACACCGCGCTCTCCGGTGGCCAGGACCGCTACTGGCGGGCCCGGACCCGCCGGGCGCTGGCGCTGCGGCCGGGCGAGCGGGTGCTCGACCTCGCCGCCGGCACCGCCGTGTCCACCGTCGAGCTGGCCAAGGACGGCGCCTGGTGCGTCGCGGCCGACTTCTCGCTCGGCATGCTGCGGGCCGGTGCCCACCGGGACGTCCCGAAGGCCGCCGCGGACGCCCTGCACCTGCCCTTTGCCGACGGGTCGTTCGACGCCGTCACCATCTCCTTCGGGCTGCGCAACGTCTCCGACACCGGGGCGGGCCTGCGCGAGCTGGCCCGGGTGACCCGCCCCGGCGGGCGGCTGGTGGTCTGCGAGTTCTCCACCCCCACCTGGGCCCCGTTCCGGGCGCTCTACCAGGGCGCCGTGCTCGGCCACGTGCTGCCGGCGGTCGCCCGCACGGTGTCGTCGAACCCGGAGGCGTACCTCTACCTCGCCGAGTCCATCCGGGACTGGCCGGACCAGCCCACGCTGGCGCGGACCATCGCCGGGGCCGGCTGGGAGCGGGTGGCCTGGCAGAACCTGACCGTCGGCGCGGTCGCCCTGCACCGGGCGTACAAGCCGGCCTGAGCCCGGCCCCGCCGAACGGCACACCCCGTGTCCGGACGGCGGCCACCGCCCGTCGTGGCGTGCCGTCCGGGCGGTCGGTCCGTCAGGGGCGGTGGGCGAGCCAGACCGTGCGCTCGGTCCGGACGGCGAGGTCGTCGCGGTGCGCGACGCCCTGCGGGCCGTCGGCGTCGAGGAGCTCGTCGAGTGCGGCGAGGTCCGCCGGGTCGAGCGTGTCCGCGGCCACGCCGCGCATCCGCCGCAGGCCGGCGAGCGCATAGCGGCCGACGGCGTCGCCGCGCCCGCCGTCCCGCCCGACGTCGACGGCGACGGTGAACTCGTCGGCGACGGTGAACCCCGCCGCGGTCAGCATCGGGCCCCAGTCGGCGCCGCGGTGCGGGACGTGCCCGGCGGCCACGGCGTCGGCCGCGGCGTGCAGGCGCTCCTCCAGGCCCGGCCGTCCCGCCGGGGCCGTCGCGGGCAGGAACCGGGGGAAGCCGGCCAGCTCGACGACGGCGAACACCCCGCCCGGCGCGAGCAGCCCGTGCACCCGGGCGAGGGCACGGTGCGGGTCGGCCATGTGGTGCATCGCGGCGGACGCCCACACGAGGTCCGGTCGCCCGAGGCCGGGCCAGTCGCCGTCGAGATCGGCCTGCACGGTCTGTACCCGGTCCGCGACGCCGCGCCCGGCCGCGGACTCCCGCAGGGCCCGTAGCTGGGCGTCGGCGGAGTCGACCGCGGTGACCTGCGCGCCGGGGAAGCGCTCCAGGAGCGCGAAGGTGCCCGCCCCGGTGCCGCAGCCCAGGTCCACGATCCGGTGCGGCGCGGACCGCTGCGCCAGCCGGGCGGTGATGGACGCGGTGTGCCCGGCGAGGACCTCGGCGTCGAGATCGAGGATCTCGACCTGTCCGCCGTCGTCGGGGGCGGTGTGCTGTGGATGCATGACCGCACCGTAGGACCGTCATGCGTGTGTGGCACAGCGTTATGCCTACAACGCAAACAGGTTCCGGATCCTGCTGCCCCGCGCGCAAGACCGGCAGGTCACGGGGTCGCACCCGGGCGGTCGTCGCCGTCGCGCTGGTGGCCCCGGCGGGCGTCGCGATCGAAGATGCCCATGATCTCGCAGGGCCCGCCCGCGGTGCCGATCGCGTGCGGCTCCATCGTCGGGAACTCGGCGGCCTGGTTCGTCTCGACGCGGAACCGCCGGTGGCCCAGCAGCAGGACGGCGGTGCCGGAGAGCACGACGAGCCACTCGCGGCCGGGGTGCGCCCGCATCGCGGCCGGGTTCTCCGGCGGTGGCTCGGTGATCCGCTGGCGCACGACGCTCAGCCCCGGGTCGCTGCGGACCGGCCAGCGCATCAGCCCGTGCGCGCTGTCCACCGTCGGGCCGACGACGACGTCGTCGGTCGCGTTGTCGACGAGCTGGTCGAGCGTGGTGTCCAGCGCCCGCGCGAGGGTGACGAGCTGGTCCAGCGCGAGCCGCCGCTGCCCGTTCTCGATCCGGCTCAGCGACGACTGGCTGAGCCGGGCGCGGCCGGACAGCTCCTCCAGCGACCACCCCTGGGCGACCCGCAGCGCCCGGATCCGGCTGCGCACGAGCCGGTCCAGCTGCTCGTCGCCCCCCACCACGGCGCCACCCTATCCCCGCACCCCGCACCCCCTGCCCGACCTCGCAGCCCCCGCCCGCACCTCGCAGCCGCTGCGGACCGTGCGAGGTCGGTGCGGGGCCTGCGACGTCGGTGGGACGGGGGTGGTCGCGGGGGCGCGGTGGCGGGGCAGGTGGAAATGCTGCACCGGTTCAGTGGGCCGCGGGTCACACTGGGGTGGTGCGCGGACGGGTGGCGGGGCAGGTCGCGGAGATCGGGTGGTCGGTGCCGCTGATCGTGGTGGCGCGGGCCGGTGTCGTCCTGCGGGGCGGGGCGCGGGCCCGCGACGAGATCGGGCGGATGGTGGGCGAGAAGGTCGCCGTGCTGCCCGAGATGGCCCGGGCGGTGGCGCAGGCGTCGCCGGCGGGGTCGGTGGCCGCGGCCGTGCGGCCGGTCCACCGCCGGGTCCGCGCCAACCGCCGACGTCTCCTGGGGTGGTGACGGGCCGGATCCGACCGGCATCGCCGGGTCCGTCGCCACCCGCCGTACCTGGGCGACCACACGTCGTTGCGTCGTCGAATATTCCCGCGTCAGGTCCGATCCGCTGACGCAAAATGCCCGTGCACGCCCTACACTCTTCCCGACATCGTGAAGTTTTTCACAAGCGTGGCACGCGGCACGGGATCGGGAGGTGCTCGACCAGGACGGATGTGGATCACACGTGATCCGCACCGCCCTTCAGGTAAGGCTCGCCTGGGTTCTTCATCACACGGTGGCGGACATAGGGTCCCCCCGACCGGCTTGTCGATCACCACCAGCGACGGTGGGCGGCGCGATCACGAAGGTGCACGGATGCTCGATCCCTATCTCCCGCTCGTACTGCTGTTCGTGTTGGCGGCGGGCTTCGCGCTGTTCTCCGTCGCCTCGGCGCCGCTGATCGGCCCGCGCCGGTTCAACCGGGCGAAGCTGGACTCCTACGAGTGCGGCATCGAGCCGTCGCCGCAGCCGATCGTCGGCGGCGGGCGCGTGCCGGTCGCCTACTACCTCACGGCGATGCTGTTCATCCTGTTCGACATCGAGCTGGTGTTCATGTACCCGTACGCCGTCGTCGCCGATGCGGTCGGCGTCTTCGGGTTCGTGGCCATCACGCTCTACATCGCCACGATCGCCTTCGCGTACGCCTACGAATGGCGTCGCGGCGGGCTCGAGTGGAGCTGAGGCAAGCATGGGACTCGAGGAGAACCTGCCCAGCGGCGTCCTGCTGACCAGCGTCGAGAAGCTGGTCAACTGGACCCGGAAGTCGTCGCTCTGGCCCGCCACCTTCGGCCTGGCCTGCTGCGCCATCGAGATGATGACCTCCGGCGCCCCGCGCTACGACCTCGCCCGGTTCGGCATGGAGGTCTTCCGGGCCTCGCCGCGCCAGGCCGACCTGATGATCGTCGCGGGCCGGGTGAGCAACAAGATGGCGCCGGTCCTGCGCCAGATCTACGACCAGATGCCCGAGCCGCGCTGGGTGCTCGCGATGGGCGTCTGCGCCAGCTCCGGCGGCATGTTCAACAACTACGCGATCGTGCAGGGCGTCGACCACGTCGTGCCGGTGGACATGTACCTGCCCGGCTGCCCGCCGCGGCCGGAGATGCTGATCGACGCGATCCTCAAGATCCACGCCAAGATCTCCGACGAGCCGCTCGGCCCGAAGCGGGCCGCCGAGCTGGCCGAGTCCGGCTACCGCACGCCGATGGTGCCGTCGTCGGTCAAGTTCGCGCCCAAGCACAAGCAGCTCGGCGCGCTGAAGAACACCCCGACCGTGGACGTGCCGAACTACCTGGAGCCGGGCGCGCAGCCGAAGCCGTCGACGAACCAGCTGGCGGCGGGGGAGAAGCAGGAGCTCCCCTCGCTCGCCGACGCCGCCCGCGGAGGTGAGCAGCAGTGACCGAGCCGACCGGACCCACCGGGACCTCGAAGGACGACGCGGAGCCCACCGGCGGTGCGCACTCCTCGTCGCAGGAGAGCGGCGCGGCCGTCGAGCAGCAGCGGGCCGGTGGCGGTACCGCCCCCGGCGACGCGCTCGGCGGTGCCCGCCCCGCCGCGAAGATGACCGAGACCCGCGTGCGGTCGGGCATGTTCGGCGTCCGCGGCACCGGTGACACCTCCGGCTACGGCGGGCTGCGGCTGCCCGGGCACGCCCCGGCGCCGGCCGAGCGCCCGTTCGGTGGCTGGTTCGACGAGTTCGCCGACGAGCTGGGCGCCGCGCTGGACGAGCGCTCGATCCCGCGGGACGCGATCGAGCAGGTCACCATCGACCGCGACGAGCTGACCCTCTACGTGCAGCCCGCGCGGGTGAACGCGGTGGCCCGCACCCTGCGCGACGACCCGGGCCTGCGCTTCGAGTTCTGCTCGACGGTCTCCGGGGTCGACTACTCCGCGCCGGACGGCGCCCCGGTCGAGCGGCCGCTGCACGTCGTCTACCACCTGCTGTCGATGACCTACCGGCGCCGGATCCGGCTCGAGGCCGCACTGGACCTCGAGAACCCGCACGTGGACAGCGTCGTCGACGTCTACCCGACCGCGGACTGGCACGAGCGCGAGACCTGGGACATGTTCGGCGTCGTCTTCGACGGCCATCCCGCGCTCACCCGGATCCTCATGCCCGACGACTGGGACGGCCACCCCCAGCGCAAGAGCTACCCGCTCGGCGGCATCCCGGTGGAGTACAAGGGTGCGGAGATCCCCCCGCCCGACGAGCGGAGGGCGTACTCGTGACCACCACCGAGAACAGCGCAGGCGGAACGAGTATCGGCCCCGAGGACAGCGCGGGCCCCGATCCGTACTCGGCGCCGGAGCGCGAGACCACCGAGGGCACCGTCTACACGGTCACCGGCGGTGACTGGGACACCCTGATGGACGCGGACCACGAGGACCGCATCGTCATCAACATGGGTCCGCAGCACCCGTCCACGCACGGCGTGCTGCGCCTGGTTCTGGAGCTGGAGGGCGAGACCGTCACCCAGGGCCGGGCGGTCATCGGCTACCTGCACACGGGCATCGAGAAGAACTGCGAGTACCGGACCTGGACCCAGGGGGTCACGTTCGTGACCCGCGCGGACTACCTCGCGCCGCTGTTCAACGAGGCCGCGTACTGCATGGCCGTCGAGAAGCTGCTCGGCGTGCAGGTGCCGGACCGGGCCGAGCACATCCGGGTGCTGCTCATGGAGCTCAACCGGATCGGTTCGCACCTGGTCGCGCTGGCCACCGGCGGCATGGAGCTGGGCGCGCTGACCGGCATGACCTCGGGTTTCCGCGAGCGCGAGGAGGTGCTCCACCTCCTGGAGTTCCTGACCGGCCTGCGGATGAACCACGCGTTCATCCGGCCCGGCGGGCTCGCCCAGGACCTCCCCGAGGGCTACCGCGAGAAGGTCACCGAGTTCCTCGACGTGATGGACTCCCGGCTGCCCGACTACGACCGGCTGCTCACCGGCCAGCCGATCTGGAAGCAGCGCCTGGAGGGCGTCGGCTACCTCCCGGTCGACGGCTGCCTGGCGCTCGGCGCGTCCGGCCCGATCCTGCGCTCGGCCGGGCTGGCCTGGGACCTGCGCAAGCACATGCCGTACTCGGTGTACGACCAGTACGACTTCGAGGTCCCGACGGCGACCGAGGCCGACTGCTACGCCCGCTACCGGCTGCGGGTCGCCGAGATCCACGAGTCGCTCAAGATCATGCGGCAGGCGCTGACGAAGCTGGACGAGGTCGGGCCGGGCCGGGTCATGGTCGACGACCCGAAGGTCGCCTGGCCGGCCCAGCTCTCGATCGGCAGCGACGGGATGGGCAACACCCTGGAGCACGTCCGCAAGATCATGGGTCAGTCGATGGAGTCGCTGATCCACCACTTCAAGCTGGTCACCGAGGGCTTCCACGTCCCGCCCGGCCAGGCGTTCTCCGCCGTCGAGTCCCCGCGCGGCGAGCTCGGCGTGCACCTGGTCTCCGACGGCGGCACCCGCCCGGTGCGGGTGCACCTGCGCGACCCCAGCTTCGTGAACCTGCAGTCGATGCCCGCGATGAGCGAGGGCGGCCAGGTCGCCGACGTCATCGCGGCCGTCGCGTCGATCGACCCCGTGATGGGAGGTTGCGACCGATGACCCTCCCCGGAGGCAACCCGGAGTCCAACTCGGCGAGCCCGGTGGCCCCGGCCGAGCGCGAGTTCACCCAGCGTGGAGCGCAGGCGGAACGCGCATCAGCACCCCCGGCCGAGCCGTCGCCGGTCTCGCCGACGTTCGACGTGGTCACCAGGGCCCGGACGAAGGAGATCATCTCCCTCTACCCGGAGTCGCGTTCGGCGCTGCTCCCGCTGCTGCACCTGGTGCAGTCGGTCGAGGGGTACGTGAGCCAGGACGGCATCCGCTACTGCGCCGAGGCACTGGGACTGACCACCGCCGAGGTGTCCGCGGTGGCCACGTTCTACACGATGTACAAGCGCAACCCGTGCGGCGAGCACCTGGTCAGCGTCTGCACGAACACGCTGTGCGCGGCGCTGGGCGGCGACGAGATCTACGACCGGCTGCGCACCCGGCTCGGCACCGGCGACCGGCCGCTGGGCCACGAGGGCACCGCGGGCGAGCCCGGCACCCCCGGCTCGGTCACGCTGGAGCACGCCGAGTGCCTCGCGGCCTGTGACCTGGCCCCGGTGCTGCAGGTCAACTACGAGTACTACGACAACCAGACGGTCGACTCCGCGGTCGAGCTGGTCGACGCGCTGCGCCGCGGCGAGCGTCCGCAGCCGACCCGCGGTGCCCCGCTGACCGACCTGCGGACCGTCGAGCTGGAACTGGCCGGGTTCACCGACGACGCGGCGGAGGTCGACACCACCGCCCGGGTCGAGGGCCCGTCCAGCGCGATCGAGTCCGTACGCGGTGCCCGGCTCGCCGAGGAGAACGGCTGGGCCGCCCCGGCGATGCCGGACCAGCCGCCCGCGATGCCCGCCGCAGCGGAGAAGAGGTGACCCGATGAGCTCGCCCGACCCCACCACACCGGCCACGACCACGCCGGACCCGCTCACGCCCGTCCTCACCCGGCGGTGGCTGGCCCCGCGGTCCTGGTCGATCGACACCTACGAGCGCCTGGACGGCTACACGTCGCTGCGCACCGCCTTCGCCGCACACCCCGACCAGCTCATCGCGCTGGTCAAGGAGTCCGGCCTGCGCGGCCGCGGCGGCGCGGGCTTCCCGACCGGGATGAAGTGGGGCTTCATCCCGCAGGACGACGGCAGCGGGACCGGCCCCGGCGCCAAGCCCAAGTACCTGGTGATCAACGCCGACGAGGGCGAGCCGGGTACCTGCAAGGACATCCCGACGATGATGGCCGACCCGCACTCGCTCATCGAGGGCTGCATCGTCACGAGCTACGCGATCCGGGCCAACTTCTGCGCCATCTACGTCCGCGGTGAGGCGCTGCACTGCATCCGCAGGCTGCGGGCCGCCGTCCGGGAGGCGAAGGAGCGCGGCTACCTCGGGCGCGACATCCTCGGGTCCGGCTTCGACCTGGAGATCGTGGTGCACGCCGGTGCGGGCGCCTACATCTGCGGCGAGGAGACGGCGCTGCTCGACTCGCTGGAGGGCCGGCGCGGCCAGCCGCGGCTCAAGCCGCCGTTCCCGGCGACGGCCGGGCTCTACGCCTGCCCGACCGTGGTGAACAACGTCGAGACCATCGCGAGCGTCCCGGCGATCGTCAACGGCGGCTCGGGCTGGTTCCGGTCGATGGGCCGGGAGAAGTCCCCGGGCCCGAAGATCTACTCGATCTCCGGGCACGTCGAGCGGCCCGGCCAGTACGAGGCCCCGCTGGGCATCACCCTGCGGGAGCTCCTGGAGCTGGCCGGCGGGATGAAGGACGGGATCCCGCTCAAGTTCTGGACCCCGGGCGGCTCCTCGACGCCGATGTTCACCGCCGATCACCTCGACGTCCCGCTGGACTTCGAGGGCGCCGCCGAGGCCGGCTCCATGCTGGGGACGACCGCGGTGCAGGTCTTCAACGAGACCGTCTCGGTGCCGTGGGCGGTCATGAAGTGGACCGAGTTCTACAAGCACGAGAGCTGCGGCAAGTGCACCCCGTGCCGGGAGGGCACCTACTGGCTGGTGCAGGTGCTGCAGCGGATGGTGCGCCACGAGGGCACCGCGACCGACATCGACACCCTCCTCGACGTCTGCGACAACATCCTCGGGCGCTCGTTCTGCGCGCTCGGGGACGGCGCGACGAGCCCGATCACCAGCGGCATCCAGTACTTCCGCCAGGAGTTCCTCGACCTCATCGCGGAACAGCCCGCCGAGGACACGGTCGAGCGTTCTCCTGCCGAGCTGAGCGGAGCCTCCGCATGACCATCGCACCGGACGAGACGACCGAGACGCCGGTCCCGGAGGGGCACGTCCGTCTCACCATCGACGGCCAGGTCGTCGACGCGCCCAAGGGCGAGCTGCTGATCCGCACCTGCGAGCGGCTCGGCATCGTGATCCCGCGGTTCTGCGACCACCCGCTGCTCGACCCGGCCGGTGCCTGCCGGCAGTGCCTGGTCGAGGTCGAGATGGGCGGCCGGCCGATGCCGAAGCCGCAGGCCAGCTGCACGATGACGGTCGCCGACGGCATGGTCGTCAAGACCCAGCACACCTCCGAGCGCGCGGACAAGGCGCAGCAGGGTGTGATGGAGCTGCTGCTCGTCAACCACCCGCTGGACTGCCCGATCTGCGACAAGGGCGGCGAGTGCCCGCTGCAGAACCAGGCGATGGCGCACGGCCGGTCCGACTCGCGCTTCGAGGAGAAGAAGCGGACCTTCCCGAAGCCGCTGCCGATCTCCAGCCAGGTCCTGCTGGACCGCGAGCGCTGCGTGCTCTGCCAGCGGTGCACCCGGTTCTCCGAGGAGATCGCCGGTGACCCGTTCATCGACCTGCTGGAGCGCGGTGCGAACCAGCAGATCGGGATCGCCGACGGGCAGCCGTTCCAGTCCTACTTCTCCGGCAACACCATCCAGATCTGCCCGGTCGGCGCGCTGACCAGCGCCGCCTACCGGTTCCGGTCGCGCCCGTTCGACCTGCGCTCCACCCCCGGGACCTGCGAGCACTGCAGCTCCGGCTGCTCGATGCGGACCGACTCCCGGCGCGGCACGGTGCTGCGCCGCCTGGCCGGCAACGACCCGGAGGTCAACGAGGAGTGGCTCTGCGACAAGGGCCGCTTCGCCTTCCGCTACCAGGGCAGCGCAGGCCGGATCACCCGGCCGATGGTGCGCCGGGAGAACGGTGAGCTGACCGAGACCTCCTGGACCGAGGCGCTGCAGATCGCCGCGGACGGGCTGCTCGCGGCCCGCGCCGGCGCCGGGATCGGCGTGCTGCCCGGGGGGCGGCTCACCGTCGAGGACGCCTACGCCTACGCCAAGTTCGCCCGGGTCGCCGCCCGCACCCACGACGTCGACTTCCGGGCCCGGCCGCACTCGGCCGAGGAGCTGGACTTCCTGGCCGCGCACGTGGTCGGCGGCACCCCGGACGACGCCGTGACCTTCCAGCGGATCGAGGACGCCCCGGCGGTCCTCACCGTCGGCACCGATCCCGAGGAGGAGTCCGGGATCGTCTTCCTCCGGCTGCGCAAGGCGTGGCGGAAGAAGGGCCTGCGGCACTTCCAGGTCGCACCGTTCACCTCGGTCGGCGCGGAGAAGACCGGCGCCACCGTGCTGCACGCGGTGCCCGGTGCGGAGGCCGCCGTGGTGGCCGACCCGGGTGCCGACGTCGTGGCGGCGCTGGAGCTGCCGGGCACGGTGATCCTGGTCGGGGACCGGGCCGCGGAGTCGCCCGGTCTCTACTCGGCGGTCTCGGCGCTGGCCGCGCGGACCGGTGCGGCGATCGGCTGGCTGCCGCGCCGGGCCGGGGACCGCGGTGCGGTCGAGGCCGGCGCGCTGCCGACCCTGCTGCCCGGCGGGCGCCCCGTGACCGACGCCGCCGCCCGCGCCGACGTCGAGCGGACCTGGGGCCTCGGGGCCGGTGCGCTGCCCGCGACCCCGGGCCGCGACGCCGACGCCATCCTCGCCGCCGCGGCGGTCGGGGAGCTGGCCGCGCTGGTCGTGGGCGGGGTGGACCCGGACGACACGGCGGACCCGCAGGCCGCGCGCACCGCGCTGCGCGAGGTGGGCTTCCTGGTCAGCCTGGAGATCCACACCTCGGCGGTGACCGAGCTGGCCGACGTCGTCCTCCCGGTGGCACCGGACGCCCAGCGTTCGGGGAGCTACCTGAACTGGGAGGGCCGTCGTCGCCCGTTCGGCGTCGCGCTGGACGCCACCGGCGTGCTGCCCGACTGCCGGGTGCTGGACACCCTCGCCGTCGAGATGGACGCCGACCTGTTCACCCAGACCCCCGCGGCCGCGGCCGGTGAGCTGGAGCGGCTCGGCACCCGGCGTGCCGGTACGACGGCCCCGGCGCACCCCGCGGCTCCGGTCCGGGTGCCCGGCTACGGCCAGGCGGTGCTCGCCACCTCGCGCCAGATGGTGGACGACGCCTCGCTCGCCGTCGACGAGCCGGCGCTGGCCGGTACGGCGCGCCGCCCGTACGTGAAGGTCAACCCGGCCACCGCGGCCCGGCTCGGCCTCGTCGAGGGCGACGACGCGACGGTCCGCACCGAGCGCGGGGCGATCACCCTGCCGGTCGCGCTGACCGACCTGCCCGACGGCGTCGTCTGGCTGCCGACCTCGTCGCGCGGCTCGCACGTCCGGCCGACCCTCGGGGCCCGGCACGGTGACCTGGTCGGCGTGGGGCCGGCCGGCGGAAACGGAAGTGCGTCGTGAACCTGCTCCAGGCGCCCCCGGTGGACGGGCTGACCCGTACCCAGGAACTGCTCGCCGACGACCCGATCTGGCTGATCCTGATCAAGGTGGTCGGGCTCTTCGCCCTCGGCGTCGTGCTCACCCTGTTCATGATCAACTGGGAGCGCAAGGTCGTCGGCCGGATGCAGCACCGGCCCGGCCCGAACCGGACCGGCCCCGGCGGCTGGCTGCAGAGCCTCGCCGACGGGCTGAAGCTGGCGTTCAAGGAAGACATCATGCCGGCCATGGCCGACAAGAAGGTCTACTTCATCGCCCCGGTGATCTCGACGATCCCGGCGTTCGTCGCCTTCTCGGTGATCCCGTTCGGCGGCGAGGTGACGATCTTCGGTGAGCCGACGGCGTTGCAGCTGGTGGACGTGCCGGTCGGGGTGCTGGTCGTGCTGGCCTGCTCGTCGATCGGGGTGTACGGGATCGTGCTGGGCGGGTGGGCGTCCGGGTCGCCGTACTCGTTGCTGGGTGCGTTGCGCTCGGCGGCGCAGGTGATCTCCTACGAGATCGCGCTCGGGCTGTCGGTGGTCGGCGTGGTGCTCTACGCCGGGTCGATGTCGACGGCGACGATCGTCGAGGCGCAGGCGTCGGGCTGGTTCGCGGTCCTGCTGGTGCCGAGTTTCGTGGTGTTCGTGATCTCGATGGTGGGGGAGACCAACCGGGCGCCGTTCGACCTGCCGGAGGCGGAGTCGGAGCTGGTGGGCGGGTTCCACACCGAGTACTCGTCGCTGAAGTTCGCGCTGTTCTTCCTGGCCGAGTACGTGAACATGGTGACGGTCTCGGCGATGGCGGTGACGCTGTTCCTGGGGGGCGGGATGTGGCCGTGGCCGCTGTCGTTCCTCAACGAGTACGGGTGGATGCAGTTCGTCGCGTTCATCGTGAAGGTGTTGCTGTTCCTGTTCGTGTTCATCTGGCTGCGGGGGACGCTGCCGCGGTTCCGGTACGACCAGTTCATGAAGCTGGGCTGGAAGGTCCTGGTCCCGGTGATGCTGGTGTGGATCGTGGCGATCTTCGGGATCCGCACGTTCCAGAACACCGGTGGGAACAACGTGGTGCTGCTGCTGTCGCTGATCGGGTTCGCGCTGGCGGTGGTGCTGACGGTGGCGTTCCTGTTGCCGGACCGGCAGGTGGAACCGCCGTCGGTGGAACCGGCGTCGGACTACCCGGTCCCGCCGCTGGACCTGAAGGTGCCCGCATCGCCCCCCAAGCGCCGCCGGACCGTCGGTGCCGGAAGGGAGAACAAGTAGATGTTCGACTTCTTCAAGGGATTCGGCGTCACCTTCTCGACGATGTTCAAGAAGGTCGTCACCGAGGAGTACCCCGAGGACTTCCCGCCCGCCGCGCCGCGTTACCACGGCCGGCACCAGCTCAACCGGCACCCGGACGGGCTGGAGAAGTGCGTCGGCTGCGAGCTGTGCGCCTGGGCCTGCCCGGCCGACGCGATCTACGTCGAGGGCGGCGACAACACCGAGGAGGCGCGGTACTCCCCGAGTGAGCGCTACGGCGCGATCTACCAGATCAACTACCTGCGGTGCATCGGCTGCGGCCTGTGCATCGAGGCCTGCCCGACCCGCTCGCTGACCATGACGAACTTCTACGAGCTGGCCGACGACAACCGGCAGGACCTCATCTACACCAAGGAGCAGCTCATGGCTCCGCTGCTGCCGGGCATGGAGCAGCCGCCGCACCCGATGCGGCTCGGCGAGGACGAGCAGGACTACTACGTCTCCGGGCCCACGCTGGCCGTGTCCTCCCCGTCCGGGGCGGCCGGCCAGGACCAGACCGGGGAGCAGACCCGATGAGCACCGCGGTGCTGGCCCAGGCGGCCGGCGAGGTGAGCACCGGCGAGGCGGTCGCGTTCTGGATCCTCGGGCCCATCGCGCTGGCCGGTGCGCTCGGCCTGGTCTTCGCCCGGCACGCGGTGCACGCCGCGCTGCTGCTGGTGCTCACGATGTTCTCGATCGCCGTGCTGTACCTGGTGCAGTCCGCGCCGTTCCTCGGGTTCGTGCAGATCATCGTCTACACCGGCGCGGTGATGATGCTGTTCCTGTTCGTGCTCATGCTGGTCGGGCGGGACTCGCGGGACTCGGTGATCGAGGTGCTGCGCGGCCAGCGGGCCGCGGCGCTGGTGTTCGGCGTCGGTCTGGCCGCGCTGCTCGTCGGCGGCCTGTCCCGGGGGCTGACCGACGTCACCCCGGCCGGGCTCGCCGGTGGCGGGCAGGGCTGGAACGGCAACGTCCCCGGCCTCGGCCGGCTGATCTTCACCGACTACCTGCTGGCGTTCGAGCTGACCGCCGCGCTGCTGATGGTGGCCGCGCTCGGTGCCATGGTGCTGACCGGCTCGCAGAGCAGCGCGCACGCCAAGCTCTCCCAGCGCGAGACGGTGCTGCGCCGGCTGCGCGGCCAGCACGCCCGGATCTCGCCGCTGCCCGGCCCCGGCGTCTACGCGACCGCCAACTCGGTCGCGGTGCCGGCCCTGCTGCCGGACGGCTCGGTCGCCGAGGAGTCGATGGCCGAGATCATCGAGTCGGTCGCCGTCGAGGTGCCGGACACGACGACGCCGGACGCGCACGCCCTCACCGGCCGCCGGGCCCCGGACCGCACCATCGAGGCCGGCGAGCCCGGGATGACCAGCGAGACCGGGGAGCACCGATGACACCCGAGTACTACCTGCTGCTCTCCGCGCTGCTGTTCGCCATCGGTGCGGTCGGCGTGCTCGTCCGCCGCAACGCCGTCGTCGTGTTCATGTGCATCGAGCTGATGCTGAACGCGGTGAACCTGTCGCTGGTCACGTTCTCCCGGATCCACGGCGACCTGAACGGCCAGGTGATGGCGCTGTTCGTGATGGTGGTCGCCGCCTGCGAGGTCGTCGTCGGACTGGCGATCATCACGGCGATCTTCCGCACCCGCCAGTCGTCCTCGGTGGACGACGCGAACCTCTTGAAGTACTAGGAGCGAGCTGGTGACCGTCCTTCTCGCACAGGCCGCCCCGCAGGCGACCGGCGCCGCATCGCTGGCCTGGTTGCTGATCGCGCTCCCCGCGGCCGGTGCACTGGTCCTGTTCCTCGCCGGACGGCGGGCCGACGGCTGGGGGCACTGGCTCGGTGTCGCCACCGTGCTGGCGTCGTTCGCGGTCGGTGTCTCGATCTTCGTCGAGACACTCGGGCTCGCCGCCGACGACCGGCTGCGTGAGCAGTCGCTGTGGTCCTGGATGTCGTCCGGGGCGCTGAGCGTCGACTTCGGCATCCGGCTCGACCCGCTGTCGCTGACGTTCGTGCTGCTGATCACCGGTGTCGGCACGCTCATCCACCTGTACTCGGTGGGCTACATGAGCCACGACCCGAACCGGCGGCGCTTCTTCGCGCAGCTGAACCTGTTCGTCGCGGCGATGCTGGTGCTGGTCCTCGGCAACAACTTCGTGATGCTCTACCTGGGCTGGGAGGGCGTCGGCCTGGCGTCCTACCTGCTGATCGGGTTCTTCCAGGACCGGCCGTCCGCGGCGACGGCGGCGAAGAAGGCGTTCATCATGAACCGGGTCGGCGACGTCGGCCTGGCCATCGCGATCTTCCTGCTCTGGCTGGAGCTCGGGACCCTGCAGTACACCGAGGTCTTCGCCCGGATCGGCGAGGTGCCCGGCGGAACGGTACCGGCGATCACGCTGCTGCTCCTGCTCGGCGCCTGCGGCAAGTCCGGCCAGTTCCCGCTCCAGTCCTGGCTCCCGGACGCGATGGAGGGCCCGACCCCGGTCTCGGCGCTGATCCACGCGGCGACGATGGTGACCGCGGGCGTCTACCTGATCGCCCGCTCGTCCCCGATCTACGACCTGTCCGAGACCGGCCGGCTGGTCGTCTCGCTGATCGGCGTGGTCACGCTGATGATCGGCGCGATCATCGGCTGCGCCTACGACGACATCAAGAAGGTCCTCGCGTACTCCACGGTCAGCCAGATCGGGTACATGATCCTGGCCGTCGGGCTCGGCCCGGCCGGCTACGCGCTGGGCATCCTGCACCTGCTCACGCACGGCTTCTTCAAGGCGGGGCTCTTCCTCGGCGCCGGCTCGGTCATGCACGCCATGAACGACGACGTCGACATGCGCCGCTTCGGCGGCCTGTGGAAGAAGATGCCGGTCACCTTCGTGACCTTCGGTCTCGGCTACCTCGCGCTGATCGGCTTCCCGTTCCTGTCCGGCTACTTCTCCAAGGACGCGATCATCGAGGCCGCGTTCGCGCAGGAGGGCTGGCAGGGCTGGCTGTTCGGCGGGCTCGCGACGCTGGCGGCCGGGCTCACCGGCTTCTACATGACCCGGCTGATGCTGATGACCTTCTTCGGTGAAGAGCGGTGGCGACAGGTCCCCTCCACCGACGGCCGCGAGTACCACCCGCACGAGTCCCCGGCGACGATGACCGTGCCGATGGTCGTGCTGGCGTTCGGCTCGGTGTTCGCCGGCTGGATCCTCTACGGGATGCTGCCGGGCTGGCTGGCCCCCTCGGTCGGCGAGCGGGTCGAGGCCGAGGGCGGCGTCCTGCCGCACGCGGTGATCCCGTGGCTGGTCGTCGGGGTCTCGCTGCTCGGCGTGCTGCTGGCGTACCTGTTCGTGGGCCGCAGCCGGGTCCCGGTCGAGCGCCCGCAGCGGGTGTCGCCGGTGGTCCGGGCCGCCCGCGCGGACCTGGGGGCGAACGCCTTCAACGAGCGGTTCCTGGAGCGCCCGGGGCTGCGGCTCACCAGGTTCCTCATGTACGTCGACGACCGCGGGATCGACGGCCTGGTCAACGGCACGGCCGCCGCGTTCGGCGGTGGCTCCGGCCGGCTGCGCCGGCTGCAGACCGGGTTCGTCCGGTCCTACGCACTCTCGATGCTCGGCGGCGGGGTCCTCATCGTCGCGGCGATGCTGGCGGTGAGGTTCGCATGATCGACCCGATCGTTCCCGGCAGCGGCGGAAACCCGCTGCTGATCGTGCTGCTGCTGGTCCCGGTGCTGGGTGCGCTGGTGATGTACCCGCTGCGGCGCAACGTCGGTGCGGCCAAGGCCGTCGCGATGGCGACGGCGTTGCTGGAGTTCGTGCTCGTCGTCGTGGCCTGGGTGGCGTACTCCATCCCGGCCGCGGCGGCCGGGACCCGGTTCCAGTTGGAGTTCTCGATCCCGTGGATCCCGGCGTTCGGCACGCACCTGGCGTTCGGCGTCGACGGCATCGCACTGGCGATGATCGGGCTGACCGCGTTCCTGGTCCCCGGCCTGATGCTGTTCGCCTGGGCGGAGAAGCTGCCCGAGGGGCGCTCGGCCGCCGGCTACTTCGCGCTGCTGCTGGCGACCGAGGCGACCCTGGTCGGCGTCTTCGCCGCCACCGACGTCTTCCTGTTCTACGTGTTCTTCGAGGCCATGCTGGTCCCGATGTACTTCCTCATCGGGCGCTTCGGCGGCCCGCGCCGGCAGTACGCGGCGGTGAAGTTCTTCCTGTACTCGCTGCTCGGCGGCCTGATCATGCTGGCGTCGCTGATCGGCCTGTACGTGACCAGCGCCGAGCAGCTGGGCCGGGGCACGTTCACCTGGGCCGAGCTGCAGTCGATCGCCACCGGCACGCCGACGTCGACCCAGATCTGGCTGTTCCTCGGCTTCTTCGTCGCGTTCGCGATCAAGGCGCCGCTGGTGCCGTTCCACACCTGGCTGCCCGACGCCGGCGCCGAGGCCCCGATCGTCGGCGCCGTGCTGCTGGTCGGGGTGCTCGACAAGGTCGGTACCTACGGCTTCCTGCGCTACCTGCTCCCGCTGTTCCCGCAGGCCAGCGTGGTCCTGGCGCCGCTGGTGCTGGTGCTCGCCGTGGCCGGGATCGTGTACGCCGCGATCCTCGCCGTCGGCCAGACCGACATGGGCCGGTTCGTCGCCTACACCTCGGTCGCGCACTTCGGCTTCATCGCGCTGGGCGTGTTCGCGTTCTCCTCGCAGGCGTTCGCCGGTGCGACGCTCTACATGGTCAACCACGGCCTCTCGACCGGCATGCTGTTCGTGATGGTCGGCGTGCTGATCAGCCGGGGCGGCTCGCGGCGGATCGCCGACTACGGCGGCGTCGCCAAGCTGGCCCCGGTGCTGGCGGGCTGCCTGCTGCTGGCCGGGATGAGCTCGCTGGCGCTGCCGGGCACGAACTCGTTCGTCTCGGAGTTCCTGGTGCTGCTCGGGTCGTTCCCGACCCGGCCGGTGTTCACGATCATCGCGACGGTCGGGATCATCTTCGCCGCGCTCTACGTGCTCTGGTTCTACCAGCGCACCATGCAGGGCCCGGTCCGCGGTGACGCGGTGATCGCCGCGCTGGAGCGCGGCGGCGCCGGCGGCCCCGGATCGATGATCGACCCGGCGGTGGCCGCCGAGCGCAAGGGCAGCGGCTTCCCCGACCTGACCGGCCGGGAGATCGGCGTGCTCGCGCCGCTGATCGTCGCGATCGTCGTGCTGGGCTTCTACCCGGCGCCGGTGCTCGACCTGATCAACCCGTCGGTGACGGCGACCATGCAGGAGGTCGGCATGGCCGACCCGGTGCCCGCTGGAGGGATCGTCCGATGACCGCCCCGTTCCCGACGGCCGTCCCGGCCCAGGTCACGCAGATCGAGATGCCCCCGATCGACTGGGCGGCGTCCGCGCCGCTGTGGATCGTGTTCCTCGGGGCCTGCGCGTCGGTGCTTCTGGAGGCGTTCCTCCCGCGGCACCAGCGCTGGCCCGCCCAGGTGGTCTGCACCGGGCTGACCCTCCTCGCCGCGCTGGTCGCGCTGGCCGGGTACGCGCTGACCGCACCCGCGCCGGTGCTCACCTTCGGCTCCGCGCTGTCGGTGGACGGCCCGGCACTGTTCCTCTGGGGCACGCTGATCGTCCTGGCGATCCCGAGCCTGCTGCTGCTCGCGGACCGGTCGGTGGAGCCGGGCGGGGTGTTCCTCGCCTCGGCGGCCGAGCGGGCCGCGGCCCGCGCCGGTGGGGGCAGCGGCCCCGGAGGCTCCGACGTCGAGCACGTCGACCGGTCCTACGGCACGCCGGACCAGGAACCGACGATGCAGACCGAGCCGTTCCCGTTCGTGCTGTTCGCGCTCGGCGGGATGATGGCGTTCGTCGCGTCGAACGACCTGCTGACGATGTTCATCGCGCTCGAGGTGCTCTCGCTGCCGCTGTACCTGATGTGCGGGCTGGCGCGGCGCCGTCGGCTGCTGTCCCAGGAGGCGGCGGTCAAGTACTTCCTGCTGGGTGCCTTCGGGTCGGCGTTCTTCCTCTACGGCATCGCGCTGCTCTACGGCTACGCCGGTTCGGTGCGCCTGGCCGACATCTCGGCGGCCACCGCGGGCACGCTGGCCTCGGACACGCTGCTGTTCGCCGGTCTGGCCCTGCTGCTGGTCGGCCTGCTGTTCAAGGGCTCGGTGGCGCCGTTCCACACCTGGACGCCGGACGTCTACCAGGGTGCGCCCACCCCGGTCACCGCGTTCATGGCCGCCTGCACCAAGGTCGCCGCGTTCGGTGCGATCGCACGGGTGCTCTACGTCGGGTTCGGTAGCACCGTCTGGGAGTGGCGGGGGGTGCTCTGGGCGGTCGCCATCGTGTCGATGGTCGTCGGTGCGGTGCTCGGCCTGACCCAGACCGACATCAAGCGGATGATCGCGTACTCCTCGATCGCGCACGCCGGGTTCATCCTGCTGGGCGCGATGGCGCTGACCCCGGAGGGCAGCTCCGGGCTGAGCTTCTACCTGCTGGCCTACGGCTTCACCACGGTCGCGATCTTCGGCGTGGTGTCCCTGGTCCGCGACGCCGACGGCGAGGCGAGCCGGATGGAGCAGTGGGCCGGGCTCGCGAAGCGGTCCCCGCTGGTCGCCGGGGTCATGACGTTCCTGCTCCTCGCCCTCGCCGGCATCCCGCTGACCAGCGGGTTCACCGCGAAGTTCGCGGTGTTCTCGGCCGCCTCGGCGGACGGCATGGTCCCGCTGGTCGTGATCGCGCTGGTGGCGTCGGCCGTGGCCGCGTTCTTCTACCTGCGGGTGGTCGTGCTCATGTACTTCCACGAGCCGGCCGAGGGCGGGCCGACGGTCGTGGTGCCGGGCGCGTTCACCACCGTGGCGATCACGCTGGGGGTGCTGGCGACGCTGGTTCTGGGGATTCTGCCCACACTCGTCCTCGAATGGGCCGCCAGCGGCGCATTCGCCGGCTGACGTTCGTAGGATGTGGGGGTGGAGACACAGAGTGTGGCCGGGGTCCGGATGGCCGACCCCGCTCTGGCCGAGGCGACCGCCGACGGGCTGAAGCGGGTCGAGGACCTGGTGCACCGTGAGGTGCACAGTGACTACGAGTTCGTCACCGAGACCTCGCTGCACCTGATCCAGGCGGGCGGCAAGCGCTACCGGCCGCTCTTCACCCTGCTCGCGGCGCAGGTCGGCCCGCACCCCGAGCGCGACGACGTGGTCACCGCGGCGGCGGTGGTGGAGCTGATCCACCTCGCGACGCTGTACCACGACGACGTCATGGACGAGGCCGCGATGCGCCGCGGCGCCGAGTCGGCGAACTCGCGCTGGGACAACTCGATCGCCATCCTCACCGGCGACTTCCTGTTCGCCCACGCCTCGCGGCTGGTCGCCGACCTCGGCCCGGAGGCGGTCCGGATCATCGCCGAGACGTTCGCGCAGCTGGTGACCGGCCAGATGCGGGAGACCCGCGGCCCGAAGGCCGGCGAGGACCCGGTGGAGCACTACCTGCGGGTGGTGGCGGAGAAGACCGGATCGCTGATCTCGACCGCCGCCCGCTACGGCGGGATGTTCTCCGGGGCCCCGGTCGAGCACGTCGAGGCGTTGCGCCGGTTCGGTGACGTCATCGGCACCGCGTTCCAGATCTCCGACGACATCATCGACATCGCGTCGCCGTCGGACGACTCGGGGAAGACCCCGGGGACCGACCTGCGGGAGGGCGTGCACACCCTGCCGATGCTGTACGCGCTGCGCGACGGTGACGACTCGGCGTCGTCACGGCGGCTGCGCGCGCTGCTGTCCGCCCCGATCACCGACGACGCCGAGGTGTCCGAGGCGCTGGACCTGCTCCGCAGCGGGGACGCGCTCCTCCGGGCCCGGGAGACGGTCGTGGGCTACGCCGACCGGGCCCGCGCCGAGCTGGCGGTGCTCCCGCCGTGCCCGGCGGTCGACGCGCTGAGCACCCTGATCGACTACACCGTGGAGCGGACCGGCTGAGCGGGCGGCCGGGCCCGGCGGGCCCGGTGCACGAGGTCGGCGGTGAACACCACGAGGGCCAGCCAGACCAGGGCGAACCCGGCCCACCTGGCCGGGGGCATGGCCTCGCCGACCACGAGAACGCCCCACAGGAACTGCAGCGTCGGGTTGAGGTAGAGCAGGACGCCGAGGGTGGACAGCGGCAGCCGCCGGGCCGCCGCGCCGTAGAGGAACAGCGGCAGCGCCGTCACCGGGCCCGCCGACAGCATCAGCAGCAGGTGCCACGGGCCGAACGAGGCGAACGTGCCGGCGCCCGTCGACTCCAGCAGCACCAGGTAGCCCGCCGCCGGCAGGAGCAGGACCAGTCCCTCGGCGGTGAGGCTGGTCGCCGCGGGGAGCGTCACGGTGGCCTTCAACAGGCCGTAGACCCCGAACGACGCGGCGAGCACCATCGACAGCCACGGCACGGTGCCGTTGCCGACCGCGATCACCCCGACGGCGACGGCGGCGAGCCCGAGCGCGGCCCACTGTGCCGGTCGCAACCGCTCCCGCAGGACGACGACGCCGAGCAGCACCCCCACCAGCGGCGTCATGTAGTAGCCCAGCGCGGCCTCGACGACCCGCCCGGCCGACACACCCCAGATGAACATGCCCCAGTTGACGGCGATGAACACCGCCGCCGCGGCGGTCGCGCACCATCCGCGCAGGTCCAGACGGCGCAGGTGGCCCCAGCCCCGCAGCACGGTGAGGATCACCGACATGAGCACGGCCGTCCAGACGATGCGGTGGGCCAGCACCTCGATCGGCGCCGCCGGGTCCAGCAGCGGCCAGAACGCCGGGAACAGCCCCCACACCACGTAGGCGACGACCCCGCAGGCCAGGCCCTTCGGGTCGAACTCGCTCCGGCCGGGGGTGGCTCGTTCGGGCGAAGGCCCGCTCATCGCGTTACCGCTCCGTGGCCCGTCACGTGCACGATGATCCGGTACGGGGGTACCGCGTCGCCAGGGCGCGGCCACCGTGCACGATCCGTGATACCAAGCACTGACCAAGCACTGCGGCGCCGGGGAGGTCCCGGACGGACGGAGGTCCGGTGATGAGCTGGATGTGGGTACTGCTCGGGGTCGTCGTCGTCCTCGTGGTGGCCGGGCTCGCGGTGGCCAGGACGCGCGGCCGGACCCGGCGGGCCGGTGCGCCGGCCCCGGACCGGCTCGACACCGCGGGCGCGGTCGATCCGGCGGCCGCGGCCGCCGGGGCGCACACGCCGTCGCCGGACGCGGGGTACGACGGTCCGCGCGACGAGCACGCCCCCGGTGCGGACGACGGCTCCGCCACGGGGACCGGCGCGCACGAGGACGACCCCGCGGGGACCGATGAGCGCACCGGGGCCACCACGGCGGCCGCCCGACGCGACGGGACCGACGCCGCCGCGGTCGCACCGGGGACCGGCGCGGACGATGCGGCCACCCTGCGGACCAGCGTGTACGACGCGGACACCGGTGGGACCGGAGTGCACGGGGCGGCCACCCCGGATGCGGGAGCGTACGACGCGGCCAGCTCGGGGGCCGGTGTGCCCGGCGTGGCGACCGCGGGGGCCGGTGCGGACGACGCGGCCACCACGGAGGCCGGTGAGCGTGCCGCGGGTGCGTCGACCGGGCCGGGGGTGGCTGCCGGAGAACCTCCGGGCACCCCGGGTGTGGTCCCGGCCGGGGACATCGAGCCGGTCGCCGGAGACCCGGACGGCCCGGGGACCGGTGCCACCGGCGTCGTCGAGGGGGCCCCTGCAGCGGTCCCCGGCGCCGGGGAGCCCGGGTCCGCCGATCCCGACGACCCGGGTCCGGGGAGCGCCGCAGAACCGCGACCGGCCGGTCCCGCCCCGGCGGAGCCGGTCGCGGACGCGCCCGTCCCGGCGATCCCGGAGCAGCAGAACGGCGAGGACGAGCGGCCCGGTCCGGCGGGACGTCACGCGCTGCCCGACGACGCCGAGCCCGCACCGCTGCCCGAGCTGACGCTGCCCGAGCAGACCGGCCCGCCCGAGCCACCCGAGCCGTTGCCGATCCCGTCCCGGCCGGCACCGCGGGCGCCGGCCAGCGGCGGGTCCGCGCTCTCGGCGCTGGACTCGCAGCTGATCGGGCCGACGGCGACGTCGGACCCGTTGCCCGCGGGCGCCCGCCCCGGCCCGTACCTCGGGTCGATGCTCGCCCCGGAGGACGGCGCGGACCCGCCGGAGTCGTTCCGGGTCAAGGTGCACACCGGCTCCCGCCGGTTCCACACGCCGGACTCGCCGTACTACGTGCGGACGCGGGCCGACCTGTACTTCTCCGGTGCGCGGGAGGCGCGGGCCGCGGGGTTCATCGCCTGGAACGAGCACCCCGGGGCGCGCTGACCCCCCACGACGACGACGGCTCCGGTACCCAGCGGTACCGGAGCCGTCGTCGTGGTGCGTGCGTGGACCTACAGGATCGTCCAGGTGTCCCGGCCGTTGAGCAGGGCCTGCAGGTTCGCGGCCGGGTCGGCGTCCTTGGCGGCCTGCACCTGGGCGCGGGCCGCGTCGTCGTAGGTGGTGCGGTCGACGTCGCGGAACACCCCGGTGACCGTGTGGGTCAGGTCCTGGTCGGAGAGCCGGGACAGCGCGAACGCCAGCTCGTGGTCCGTCGCGTCGTGCACGACGATCTCGGACTCGTCGACCGAGGCCGCCTCGACCACCTTCAGGCCGAACCCGTTCCGGACCACGGCCTGCGAGCCGTCGGTCCCGAACCGGATCGGCTCGCCGTGGGTGATCGGGACCAGCCGGTTCTCGCTCTCGCCCTTGCGCAGGACGTCGAAGCTGCCGTCGTTGAAGATCGGGCAGTCCTGGAAGATCTCGACCAGCGCGGAGCCGCGGTGCTCGGCCGCGGCCTGCAGCACCGCCTTGAGGCTGTTGCGGTCGGAGTCCAGCGCCCGCCCGACGAACGACGCCTCGGCGCCCAGCGCCAGCGAGATCGGGTTGAACGGGTGGTCCAGCGACCCCATCGGCGTCGACTTGGTGACCTTGCCGACCTCGCTCGTCGGGGAGTACTGCCCCTTGGTGAGACCGTAGATCCGGTTGTTGAACAGCAGGATCTTGATGTTCACGTTCCGGCGCAGCGCGTGGATCAGGTGGTTGCCGCCGATGGACAGCGCGTCACCGTCCCCGGTGACGACCCACACCGACAGGTCCGGACGGCTGGTGGCCAGGCCGGTCGCGATCGTCGGCGCGCGGCCGTGGATCGAGTGCATCCCGTAGGTGTTGAGGTAGTACGGGAACCGCGAGCTGCAGCCGATGCCGGAGACGAAGACGGTGTTCTCCCGCCGGATCCCCAGCGTCGGCAGGAACTGGCGGACCGCGGCGAGCACGGCGTAGTCGCCGCAGCCGGGGCACCAGCGCACCTCCTGGTCGGAGGTGTAGTCCTTCGCGGTCTGCTTGGCGTCGGTGGTGGGGACGCCGTCCAGCCCGCCGATCGACGGCAGGCCGAGATCGGTGGCGGTCATGCCTGCGCTCCAGTGGTCGCGGCGGTGGCGGATTCGGGGTGCGAACCGGTGAGGTAGTCCAGGAACACGTCCTGCAGCTCCTCGGCGCCGAACGGCAGTCCGGCGACCTTGGTGTGGCTCTTGACGTCGACCAGGTGCTCGGCCCGCAGCAGCATCGCCAGCTGCCCCAGGTTCATCTCCGGGCACAGCACCGTGTCGTACCCGGCCAACACCTCGCCGAGGTTGGCCGGCATCGGGTTGAGGTTGCGCAGGTGCACGGTCGCGATCGAGTGGCCGAGCTTGCGCACCCGGCGGGCCGCGGCGTTGATCGGGCCGTAGGTCGAGCCCCAGCCGACGACGAGCACGCCGGCGTCGCCGTCGGGGTCGTCGACCGCGACGTCCGGCACCTCGATGCCGTCGATCTTGGCCTGGCGCAGCCGCACCATCCGGTCGTGGTTGTCCGGGTCGTAGGAGATCGAGCCCCGGCCGTCGGCCTTCTCCAGGCCGCCGACCCGGTGCTCCAGCCCGGCGGTGCCCGGGATGGCCCACGGCCGGGCCAGCGTCTCCGGGTCCCGCAGGTAGGGCCAGAACTCGCCGGAGCCGTCCGGCGCGTTCGGCTCGGTCGCGAACCCGGGGTCCACGGTCGGCAGCGACGCGACGTCCGGGACCTTCCACGGCTCGGACCCGTTGGCCAGCGCCCCGTCGGACAGCAGCATCACCGGCGTCCGGTAGCGCACGGCGATCGCCGCGGCCTCGACGGCGGCGCCGAAGCAGTCACCCGGGGTGCACGGCGCGATCACCGGGAGCGGGGCCTCGCCGTTGCGGCCGTGCAGGGCCTGTAGCAGGTCGGCCTGCTCGGTCTTGGTCGGCAGCCCGGTCGACGGCCCGCCGCGCTGCACGTCGATCACCAGCAGCGGCAGCTCCAGCGCCACCGCGAGGCCGACGGTCTCGGCCTTGAGCGCGACACCGGGCCCGGACGTCGTCGTGACGCCGAGGGCCCCGCCGAAGCTGGCCCCCAGCGCGGCGCCGACGCCGGAGATCTCGTCCTCGGCCTGGAAGGTGGTCACGCCGAAGGACTTGTGCTTGGACAGCTCGTGCAGGATGTCCGACGCCGGGGTGATCGGGTAGGTCCCCAGGAACACCGGCAGGCTCGTGGTGCGCCCGGCGGCGATGATCCCGTAGGCCAGCGCGACGTTGCCGGTGATCTGCCGGTAGGTGCCCGGGTCCAGCCGGGCCGGGGCGACCTCGTAGGTCACCGCGAACGCCTCGGTCGTCTCGCCGTAGGCGTGCCCGGCGCGGAAGGCCAGGATGTTCGCCTCGGCGATGTCCGGCTTCTTCGCGAACTTCTCGCGCAGGAACCGCTCGGTCGACTCCGACGGGCGGTGGTACATCCAGGACAGCAGCCCGAGCGCGAACATGTTCTTCGCCCGCTCGGCGTCCTTCTTGGACAGCCCGGTCTCCTCGAGCGCGCCCCGGGTCAGGGTCGCCATCGCGACCCCGTGCACGGCGTACGCGTCGAGCGAGTCGTCCTCCAGCGGGTTCGCCTCGTACCCGACCTTGGTCAGGTTCCGCTTGGTGAACTCGTCGGTGTTGACGATCAGCACCCCGCCGTGCGGCAGGTCGCCGATGTTGGCCTTGAGCGCCGCCGGGTTCATCGCCACCAGGACGTCCGGGCGGTCACCCGGAGTGAGGATGTCGTAGTTCGCGAAGTGCAGCTGGAACGACGAGACCCCCGGCAGGGTCCCGGCGGGCGCCCGGATCTCGGCCGGGAAGTTGGGCAGCGTCGACAGGTCGTTGCCGAAGTTCGCGGTCTCCGAGGTGAACCGGTCGCCGGTGAGCTGCATACCGTCACCGGAGTCACCCGCGAAGCGGATCACCACCCGGTCGCGCTGGACGACCTGTGCGTCGTCGGGGCTCTGGGCCCCGACAGAGGTGTCGCTGGTGGTCATGGGCAGATCGGCCCCCGGTTCCGTCGAACGTGCGGTGCTGCATCGAGGTTAACCGTCTGTTCGCAAGGGTGTCTCCCGGCCCGGTCGGACATCACAGGCCCGATCCGGCCGGTGTGAGCAGTGGCGATGCTCACGTCGAGCTGATCCGCTGCCGCAGGGCGGCGACACGCTCCGTGAACGCCGCGGAGTGCACGCTCTCGGCCTGTGCGCGGACCTCGACGTCGGTGGCGTCGGCGTGCGCGTGCAGCCGCGCGGTGATCCGCATCGTCTCCTTCGTCGTGGTGACGAGATCGCGCGGCGCGGCGGCGGCCCGGGCGGCGAGCTCCTGGGCACCGGCCCGCAGCGCCTCGTCGCTGTCGTAGGCCCGCCAGGCGAGCCCGACCCGTTCGGCCTCCCGGGCGTCGAGGACGTCACCGAACAGCGTCATCGCCGCGGCACCCTGGGCGCCGAGCGCGCGGTGCGCCATCCAGGTGAAACCCCCGCCGGGGTGCAGCCCGAGCTGCATGAAGCGCACGTCGAACCGTGCCGACGGGCCGGCGAGACGGACGTCGCAGGCGAGCGCGAGGTTGATCCCGGCACCGACGGCGGCCCCGTTGACCGCGGCCAGGGTCGGCAGCGGTGACGAGGCGACGGCGAGGAAGCCGGAGTACACCCGGCGCAGCGTGTCCGGGTCGGCCTCCTGCAGCTCGGCGAGGTCCCCACCGGCGCAGAACGCCGGCGGTTCCCCGGTGAGGACGATGGCGCCCACGTCCCCGTCGGCGTTCGCGGCCTGCACCGCGTCGACGAGCTTCGCGGAGAGCTCCAGGTTGAGTGCGTTGCGACGGGCCGGGTTCGACACGGTCAGCACCGCGACGCCGTCGTTGATGTCGGTCCGGACCTCGATGTCGGCCATGCCCCGATCATCCACGCCGGGCGGGGCCGGGTCACGCTGCCGGGACGCGGCTGGATCACACCGTGGAACGCTGCGCCCGGTTCGTCCGTTCAACCGGTGGGCCCACGGAGATCGCACGGAGGGTGAGGGTGGGTGCACAGTCACATGAACGGTCTGAAGACGGCCGTGCTGCTCGGCGCCATGAGCGCCCTGATCATCGCCATCGGCGGGATGATCGGCAGCCGCACCGGGCTGGTGCTCGCGGTGGTCGTCGCGCTCGGCATGAACGGCTGGGCCTACTTCAACTCGGCGAAGCTGGCGCTGCGCTCGATGCACGCCCAGCCGGTCACCGAGGCGGAGTACCCGCAGCTGTTCCGCACGGTCCGCGAGCTGAGCCAGCGGGCCCGGCAGCCGATGCCGGCGCTGTACATCAGCCCGACCGACGCGCCGAACGCGTTCGCGACCGGCCGGAACCCGCGCAACGCCGCGGTCTGCGTCACGACCGGTCTCATGCAGCTGCTCGACGAGCGCGAGCTGCGCGCCGTGCTCGGGCACGAGCTCAGCCACGTCTACAACCGGGACATCCTCATCTCCTCGGTCGCCGGGGCGATGGCGTCCGCCGTCTCGTTCATCGCCAACATGGCCATGTTCAGCTCGCTGTTCGGCGGCGGCGACGAGGACCGGCCGAACCCGATCGCGATCATCCTGGTGGCGGTGCTCGGGCCGGTCGCGGCCGGCGTCGTGCAGATGGCGGTGAGCCGGTCGCGGGAGTACCAGGCCGACGCGTCCGGGGCCGAGCTGACCGGGGACCCGCTGGCGCTGGCGTCGGCGCTGCACAAGCTGAAGTTCGGCACCGCGGCCGCGCCGCTGCCGCCGGACCCGCGGCTGACCGCGCAGTCGCACCTGATGATCGCCAACCCGTTCCGGCCCGGTGAGCGGATGGCGCGGTGGTTCACCACGCACCCGCCGATCGAGGACCGGATCGCCCGCCTGCAGGCGATGGCCCGCTGACCGGCGTCGCTCAGGTCGCGAATTCGTAACGATCAGGGCGCGCCGGGCGATGGACCGGGGGCAGCAGAGCTCCCCCTGCGCACGCGATCCGAGAAGAGAGCCCGATGAGCGAGACCCCGCCCCAGAAGCGCCGGCACGCGTTGTCGGACACCGGGCCGTCGGCCGTGGCGTGGCCGAGCGTGCCCGAGCAGCAGTCCGCCCCGGACCCGCACCGTCCGGCCCCGGTCGCGTCCTTCGAGGACGCGCCGACCCAGGTGCTGCCGATGATCCCGCGTCAGCGGACCGGCCGGTCCGGTCCGCCGCCGGTGGCCCGGCGTCCGGAGCCGCTGCGTCCCGCGCCCGCACCGGTCACCCGGCCACCGGGCGGGCTGCGCCTCCCGGAACTCCCGCAGTCGGTCCGGCCGGTGCTGCCCGCCGTGCTCGGCGCGGCGACCGCCCTGGTCCTGGCGCTCGGGGTGGTCGCCGGGGTGAACGGGGCGCCCGCTCCCGCACCGGCCCCGCCCGCGCCCGCAGCCACCCCCTGACCCGGCCGGATCACCCGTCGAGCAGGCGGGCGATCTCGCGCACCCGCTGCCGCTGCCGGTCGGCCGGGGCCGGTGCGTGGTGCAGCAGCCCGTCGACGGCGTGCACGACGGTCCGCGCCAGGTCCTCCGGATCGGCCGCCCCGGGACGGCGCCCGAGGTGGAAGGCGACCTCCCGCACGCACGACTCGCGCAGCGCGTCGACGGTCGCCGTGCCGTCGGCCGTGCGGGTGGCGAACCGGGCGAACAGTGCGTGCAGGTGCGGGTGGTCGGCGTGCAGTGTGACGACGATGTCCGCGATCCGCAGTACGGCCGCCACCGGGTCGGGTGGCGTCGCCCGCAGCTCGGCGAACGTCTCCCGGAGCACCGTCGCGGTGTGGGCCACGTGCCGGGCGACGAGCGCGTCGAGCAGCGCCCGCTTGTCCGGGAAGTACTGGTACACCGAGCCGACCGACACCCCGGCGCGCTCCGCGATCCGGTTCGTCGTCGCCGACATGCCCTCGCGCCGGAAGATCTGAGCAGCCGCCGTCAGGATGATCTCCACGGTCTCCCGGGACCGGGCCTGACGTGGCGTTCTGCGCATCCGTCCCGCTCCTTGCCAGGCCGCCGTACGCGAGTTGTCGACGGCCCCATCCGACCACGACGCTGAGCCGGTGACCAGCGTCTTCCTCGTCGACTACCCGCTGCGCCTGCTGCCCGGGACGCTCGTGCTGGGCGCGTTGTTCGTGGTGCTCGGCCGGGCGGCGACGCCGCTGCGCATCGCCGTCCTGGTGCTGGGGTTCGTCCTGGTGCGCGACGCCATGACCCCGCTCGGGCTGTGGACGATGGGCGTGGCGCCGGTCGGGGTGCCCTGGCTGCGCTTCGCGCCGGACCCGGTCGTGCTCGTGGGGCTGGGGCTCGCGGGGGCGGCCGGGGCGCTCGCCGTCGCGTCCGGCCCGCGGGACCTGCGGGGTCTCGTCGTGTGGGGCGGCTCGGGCCACGGGCGCTGTTGACCGCACTCGGGGCGGCCGCGGCCCTGCTGGTCCCGATGCTCGGGCTGCTCCGCGGCGTCCCGCTCGACGAGCGTGGCGGGGCCGTGGCCACGGCGCTGCTCCCGGCACTGGTGGTCGTCGCGTTCGGCGGGAACCTGCTGGAGGAGGTGCTGTTCCGCGGGCTGGTGCAGGGGCACCTGGAACGGACGGCCGGGCTCGGCCCGGTGCGGACGGTGCTCGGCTCCGGCCTGTTCTTCGCGGCGGGGCACGTGTTCCTGGCGACGACCGTGACCGGCCTGGGCCGGCCGGTGCTGGCGTTCACCCTCGCGGAGGGGCTGCTGTGTGCCTGGGTGCGGCTGCGGCACGGCGTGCTCGCCGCGACCGTGACGCACGCGACGGTGATCCTCGTCCTGGCGTCCGGGATCTGAGCCGGTGGTCCGGGGGCCGGGCCCGGCCCCCGGAACCGCTCAGCGGTAGTTGGTGAACTGCGTCCGGCCAGGGCAAACGCGAACTGTCTTGCCCCTACCTGTCGTTTCATGCCATCGAGTGTCGGCGGGTTACGGACTCGATCGGCCGAGGTTTGTACCCGATCTGTACCGGCTGTGGCTACTGAGCCCCTGCCACTAAGCTGACACCGACAACTCCATCGCGTCGCGCGCGGTCTGGGTCCGGCTGCCGGTTCGAGTCCGGCTTCGGGCACGGCGTCCACCTCGCTCTGTCAACGCTCCTTCTTGAACCGTCCCGGCTTCTCTGCCGCTCCGTTGTGAGCAGGCTGAGAGCGTGTTTGAGAAGGGTCGGCGTGTCTGCGCTGGATGCGTCCGGGTGTGGTCCATCGTGGAGGAGTGGCTCGGCGTAGGCGGCGGTACCCCTCGGACACCAGCGATGAGCAGTGGGCGTTGATCGAGCCGCTGCTGCCAGCGGCGGGGGCGGGAGGCCGGCCGGAGAAGCACGCGCGCCGTGATGTGGTGGATGCGATCCTCTACGTCGTGCGCGCCGGGTGCGCGTGGCGGGCTCTACCAGTGGATTTCCCGCCGTGGCAGACGGTGTACTGGTACTTCAACCGGTGGGAGCAGCAGAGGGTCACCGAGCAGATCCTCCCGATCGTGCGCCGTCAGCTACGCGCTGATGAGGGCCGCGACCCCGAACCCAGCGCGGGGATCATCGACTCGCAGTCGGTGAGGGGCGCTGACACGGTCGGGCGGGACACCCGCGGCTATGACGCCGGGAAGAAGATCAACGGTCGGAAGCGGTTCATCGTGACCGACACCCTCGGCCTGCTGCTGACCACGATGGTGTGCTCGGCGTCGGTGCAGGACCGCGATGGCGCCAAGTCGATCCTGCTCGACCTCTACCTGCGCACGAGGGTGCGGTTCGTCTACGCCGACGCCGGGTTCGCCGGGCGCCTGCTGGACTGGGCGACCACGATCCTGCACACCAGCGTCGAGATCGTGCGCAAACCGCCTGAGCAGCGCGGATTCGCCGTCCTCCCGCGGCGGTGGGTGGTCGAGCGGACCCTGGCCTGGGTCACCGCACACCGCCGCCTGGCCCGCGACTACGAACGCCACCCCGCAGTGTCCGAGGCCATGATCCGCTGGGCGGCGATCAACACCATCACCCGCCGCATCGCCCGTGGCGAACCCGCCCGACGCCAGCAGAAGTACGTAGTCACACCCTCAACATGATCTTCTCAAACACTCTCTGAGAGGATGGGTGTCGTGCCCAAGAAGATCGACCCAGCGGTTCGGAGCCAGGCTGTGCGTCTGGTGACCGAGCATCGTTCGGCGTACTCGACCGAGCGTGCCGTGCATGTCCAGGTCGCTGAGTCACTCGGGGTGTCGCGTGAGTCCGTGCGTCGCTGGGTGTCCCAGCACGACGTCGACACCGGCGTCGTAGCGGGCGTGACCAGCGATGACCGCGAGGAGCTGCGGCGGTTGCGGGCGGAGAACAAGCGCCTGCGCGAGGTCAACGAGGTCCTCAAGTCGGCGACGATTTTCTTCGTGGGGGAGCTCGACCCCCGAAACCGCTGATCGTCGCGTTCGTCGATCAGATGCGGGCTGCTGGTCATGCCGTCGAGTCGATCCTTGCTGCCCTCAACACCCTGGGGCTCACGATCGCGGCACGAACCTTGCGGGCCTGGTGCGCTCGGACCGGCACCAGGAACGGCGCCGCCGGCCGGGTCGCGGCCCGGACCGTCACCGACGCCCTGGTCGAAGACGCCGTCCGTGCGGCGGCGTTCACCACCAACCGCGCCGGCGAACCGGTGCTGGCCCCAGAGGGACTTTATGGGCGTCGCAAGATGCTGGCCCTGATCCGTCGAACGGTGCTGCCCGAGGCTGGGTTCGGAGCGGTCGACCGGGCGATGCGCTCGGTGGGGCTGGCCGGAGTGGTCCGCGGGAAACGGCCGCGCACGACCATCCCGGACTCGACCGCCCAGCGGGCCGCTGATCTGCTCGACCGCAACTTCACCGCCTCAGCACCCGACAGCAAGTGGGTCACCGACTTCACCTACGTGCGCACGTATCAGTCGTTCACCTACGTGGCGTTCATCGTGGACTGCTTCTCGCAGAAGATCGTGGGCTGGCACGCCGCGCTCACTCGTGACGTCGAGCTGGTGGACGTGCCGTTACGGATGGCGCTGTGGCGACGTGCCCACGAGGGCAAAGCCGTGGCCCGGGACCAGCTGATCTGCCATTCCGATGCCGGGTCGCAATATACGAGTCTGCGGTTCACCGAGCACCTGCACCTCGAGGGCATACGGCCCTCGGTCGGCAGCGTCGGCGACGCCTACGACAACGCCCTGATGGAGACCATCAACGGCCTCTACAAGGCCGAATGCATCCGCACCCGAGTCTTCCACGACGGCCCCTACCGCACGATCGCCGACGTCGAGTACGCCACCGCCAGCTGGGTCGAGTGGTACAACAACCGCCGACTGCACTCAAGTCTGGGCATGATCAGCCCCACCGAGTTCGAGGCAGCCCACTACGCTGACACAGAACCATCGGCCAGATGATCACTGAGGTGTTCTCAGTAGCGTGGTGATCATGTTGTGCGGTCGTATTCGGTGTGGAGTAACACGAGCGCGGCGGCGGTGATCGCGCCGGTGCGCCAGGGACAGAGGGTGACTCGCTGTAGCGTTGCGAAGGTGGTCTTGAGCAGGGCGTTTGCTCGTTCGGCGAGTGCTCGGGTGGCTGAGTGCAGGCTGTTGACGGTGCGCTGATCGACTGTTCGGCCGCCGGCGGGGATGGGTTTGATCGGCACGGTGAGTCGGTGGGCCTCACCTTCGTAGCCGAGATCGCCCAGCGCGGCGTGGTCATCATCGATCCAGTGATCGAGGTCTTCGAGCAGACCGGGGTGGGCTCGGGCACAGGTCACGTCGTGTTCGCGCCCGGGTCTTCCCGGGGATGTCCATAGCGGCCATCCATCCGGGGCGGACACGACCTGGACGTTCCCGCCGTGGCGGTGGTGTTTACCCGACCACCACAGGTCGACCCCCGCGGTGGGGCCGAGCGCGCGGCAGCGGTCGGTGGCGATCAGGGTGCCGTCCAGGTGAACGTGGGTGTGTCCGGCGAGGCGGGCGGCGAGCAGGGCACCGTGCAGCCCGGGTGCGGCGCTGGCGAGGACGTCGATGCCTTCGTGCAGGTAGCGATAGGTGGTCGCGGTACTGATCGCGTTGTCGCGGGCCAGGTGCCGGACCCGGGTGGCGTCGCAGAACCAGCGGATCACCAGCACTGCCTGGGCGAACGGGGTCAACGCCCGCCGCCGGGGGCGGGTACCGCGGCGACAGCGTTGAGCGGCCAGAAGCCGAGCCAGGTAGGCCACGGTGTGCTCCCCGATCGGGAGGACAGCGGTGTAGGTGACAGGATCGGACATGCGGGGCCTCGGAGAGTTCGTTGATCTTGGTCGACCAACTGCTCTACCGGGGCCCTGCCCCATGTCCTAGCCCTGGTGATTCACGGAGCTGCGGATTGACCGCGTGATCGGCTGGCGGCGGATCCGGTCCGGTTCGTTCGATGGGTGGGCATGGCGAAGGGGCCGGCCTGCGCGTTCTGCCGGGAGCTCCCGCCGCTCGTCGTGTCGGGCTTCGGAGATCAACCAGCAGGAACAGGCAACGCGCACAGCCGCGCGAACGCGCGGGCGAGATCGACCGCCCAGGGCCAGGACCGTTGGATGCGGACCCAGACTCGGCGTTGCCCGCGGGTGATCCGCGCGGCGGTGTGCAACAACCGGTAGCGCAACGCCTTCGGCTCGACCTTCGCCAGGTCGCCGTCGAGAAGCAGGCGCTGGGTCCAGGTGATCAGGTCGACCGCGAGCATGACCACGGTCAACCACGCCGCGTTGACGGCGAAGGACCGGGACGGGAAGTGGTTGAGGCCGGTGTCCTTGCCGCAGCGGATCCGGTCCTCGACCCGGGCGTGGGCGCGGTGGCGGGCGTCGAGGAAGGCGAGCTGCCCGACGCGGGTGTCGGTGGCGAACGCGGTGTAGCGCCAGCCGTCACGCTCCTCGAACGCATCGAGCTGCGCGCCGGGATGCGGCCGTTCACGACGGACGACAACGCGGGTCCCGGCCGGGTAGTCGACCAACGCGGAGGCGGGGAGCAAGCCGGTGATCTCGGCCAGCCCGGCGCCGTCACGGTGCCCGCCGTCAGCGTCGACCGCCTCGGCCCACACCGTCTTCGGGACCAGGCTGATCACGGTGCGTTCGCGGTCGGTGACGGCCCAGCCGACGGAGAACTCACAGCTCACCGCTGTGTCTTGTTGCGCTCGGATGTGGGCGAGGAAGGCTTTCGTGGCGCCCGCGGTGTCGGTGCGGACCAGGATCGGGTGCCCGTGACGGAACGCGTCAGGGATCTGGGCGAGCGCGTCGTCGAGCACGCTGATGTGATCCGCGGCGGTGTTCGCACCGGCGTTCCCGCGGCGCAAGCGGGCGGCGAGGAACTCGCCGGTGTTGTCGCAGAACGCCAGCATCGGGTGATACCCGAACGTCTTCTTGAACGTGGGCGTGGCCTGTTCCTTCTCGCTGTGGGCGATGACGATCGTGGCGTCGAGATCGATCACCAGCACGTCCCGGCCGTGCCGGCGCAGGTCGCGGCCGGCGACCCGAGCCGCGGGAAACGCGCGACCATCGACGTCGGCGTGCTGGGCCCAGACCACCTCCCGGGCCCGCGCCCGCCCCGCCGCGATCGAGGACAACCGGCGCTCGTCGAGCTTGTCGAGCAGTCGCCAGCAGGTCGAGTCCGATGCCACCGACCCGAACACCGCGCCCTGATCGGCCAGGACCGCGATCTCGCAGATCCTCGTGGCCCCGTCGGCGACCGCGACGGCCAGATCGACCAGCACCCGCCCCGGATCATGACGCGCCCGAGCTCGTCGCAGCGGTGCGAGCGCGGTCGAGAGTTCACTGGCCAACGTGGTCCGGTCGGCGACATCGGCCAGCAGACGCGACCCGACGTGCGACACCACCCCAGCGCCGTCGGCGGTCACGATGACCGGTGGGCGCGTGCTTGTAGTCTGCACTCGGAAAGTGCCTCCTCGACCATGGCGGACAGGGCTTCGACACCCGCTGTCTTACCTGGTCACGAGGCACTTTCTTCAGTTGGGGTCGGAGATCACCGGCACAACCCGTGAAGAGTCCGGGCTAGACATCTCCACTCCCTCGGCGTGTCGCAGCGGAACGACCACCACTACTGAGAACACCTCACTGTCACTTCTTCCATCGGGCAACGGTCCATCGTCGGCTCCTGCCGTTGATTTCCGGGATTTCCCGGGGCGAGCCCGCTCCCCTGCGTCTCTGAGTGCCATCCCGTCGACCTGTCGCCAGACCGACCGTGCGGGTGGCCGTGCGGTACGCCCCACGGGAGGTCGGCGGGATGGCACGACGCCACCATCCCGGAGACCTGCCTGCCCGGCGAGGGCCCTTTTTGCCCAGCGACCGTAGATCGCGGACTGCGTGCTGTCGCCCGCCAGCGACTAGCGCCGATCCCACATGTTGTGCTTACATGGCTGTTGTTCCACAACATATGACTTTTGAGCTCTCTGTTGGAACGGAGATTGCGTGAGCCTGGCCGACGAGATCACGACGGCGGTCACTGGCGTCGTCACCAGTGACTGGAACATTCGTAAAGGTGTAGTAGTCCCAAGAACAGAGGACATTGCGCTAAAAAATGGCGCTGTCGAGCTTGACGCGGTCTATTTGTACTCTGACATGGCAGACTCCACAGGGCTTGCGCGTGACTTTGCCCCGACCACAGCGGCAAAAGTTATCAGGTCCTATCTCGACGCCACTTGTCGTGTAATCAATGCCCGCAACGGAAAGATTCGAAGCTTCGACGGAGATCGAGTCATGGCGATTTTCGTGGGCGAGTCCAAGAACTCGGATTCGGCAAAGTGCGCTCTACAAATCAACTATACCGTGAAGCATATCGTCAAACCGATAGTCGAGAGGAATCTGTCGAGCTTGACCTCGAAGGGCTACAAGCTCAAGCATTGTGTTGGCGTCGCCTCTGGCAAATCGCTTATTGTACGAGGTGGCGTCCGCGGGAACAATGATCTGGTTTCGGTCGGGCGGCCACCAAACATCGCCGCCAAGCTGAGCGACATACGCAACGATCCGTACTTCACATATATCACGAAGGACGTCTTTGATCGACTAAACAAGGAATCAAAGTACGGTAAAGATGATCGTCTAATGTGGGAAGGCCCATACCTTCGAGACGTTGGCGGCGAGAATCTCCACGTGTACAAGTCTAGCTGGTACTGGAAGCCATGAGCGATAGCGGTATAGAGAACGCGTGGAAGATTCATGCAGCTATATCGGACTGGACTGGCAAGGTCGACACCAAAGCATCATTCGCGTTGACCCTTGAAGCGGCTGGCCTGTCGGCGATCGTACTGCTTACACGACCTCAGCAGCCCCTTAGTCAGATCTCTTCGCAGCTCGGGCTAGCTACTTTCTGGCTCGGCTGCATCCTATTGTTTTCTGCGGCACTTGCTGCTATTGCTGTAGTAATGCCCAGAATTCGGTCGGACCGTACTGCCCAAGAGTGGCCTGACAACTATATCTATTTTGGACACCTCCGGCACTGGAGCTCCGATGCCTTGGCGGATCGACTCCAATCTTCGAAGGACGATATTCTTCCTATTCTGAGTAGGCAACTTGTCAATATGAGCAAAATCGCTTGGAGGAAACATCGAATTGTTCAAGTTTCGCTTGCTCTGGCCATGCTAGGCGGATTCTTGGTAACCACTGGCGGTCTAGTTGGATAAACAGCACACAGGTGGACTAAAAAGCATTTTGCACAGCCTCGGCGAGCGGCCAGCTACGACCACGACCTTACGGAGCCGGTGAACTACACCGCCGACATGACAGTAGAGTTGAACTATGCGCCCATCTGACCAGACAGATTTGCGAGCGACCCGTCGCCTGTCTACTGACTTTTCGGGTTATCTCAGGCCAGAAGAGCTGAATTATCGAAAGCTCGACGCGGCCGCTACTGTTGTCCTCGATGCTAATGTACTGCTTGACCTTTACGAACTCGGTAGAGCTCCACGCAACGAGGTAATGGAAGCTCTTCGTGGTTTAGGAGCGCGTCTATGGGTCCCTTACCAAGCAGCTCTTGAGTTCAGCCGCAACCGAACTACTACAGTGCGAAATAGGCAGGGGAAGTATAAGGCGATTGCGTTATCCTTGCGAAATGCCCCAGAAGCCGCCGCGCGAGAGCTCTATAAGCCAGTCGAGAGGCTCATAGAACTTCGCGCGAAGGCGCGCACTACGCACGATTGGCTCCCACAAGCGCACTCGTTAACGAAGGACGACCTAACTAAGATGCTTGCAGGGACGATTAATGCCGCGCTCGAAGAGATCGATCGCCTCCAAAAAGAGCAGGATGTCACAACGGAGGCAGTTCATACTGATGACCATCTATTCTTGGAGGTAGACGAGCTCTTGGCCGGGAAGATCGGTTCGCCGTTCCCGGCAAACGAGCTCCGCTCGCACGTCGAAGAAGCCGTCAGTTTCCGGTTCCCGAATGAAATCCCTCCTGGTTACGACGACGCTGGCAAACCTACGGATCTGCTGGCAGCCGGGGACTATCTTCTTTGGCGACAGGTAATCGAACATGTGCGCGTCATCCAAAAGCACGAGATGGCTCCAGTTGTGCTTGTCACGAGCGAACGTAAGGGGGACTGGTGGGTCCTGAAAGATGGCGAATCGACCGGTGCCGCAAGACCCGAGTTAATTCATGAGCTTGCAGAAGAGGCCAGCGCCTCCCTCATCCTGCTATCGCTGGCAGAGTTCGTTCGCCTGGCGAAAGAGCGACCGAACTCGCATATCTCCGATGACACAGTGGAGCAACTGCGCGAGGCGGCGACCCCGGACAGCGGTCAGCTCATTCTGAGTTCGTTGAGCTCAACGGAGCTAACAGCCCTAGTCGGTAGACTTATAAGAGCAATGGGGTTTGATAACGTTGCCATACTCCGCAGCGATAATACTAAACATGCTTTCGCTACAGCGGGCGGGAACGGAAGAAGGGCTGTCGTTGGCCTACTTATCGACGATACGCGCAGACACAGCATGACAGAGTTCACGAATTTCCTCGAAGCCGCAAAGCTGGACGGGCATTCGGATGTGATCGCGTACGTCGCGCTCCGCCCGGCGCGGTTTCATGTTAGAAAGGCCGCGCGGGAGGCTAACGTACTCCTGATGGATGGGCCACGCCGTTACGGCGCACTCGAAAGTGAACTCGGAATTGTTGCCGCCCCTTATGAGCCAATTCCTTAGCGAGTCGGGGCTCGCCGCGCGGGGACCGGCCGGAGGCCGCACGCTCCGCGCGGCGCCGTAGGCGCCGCCTTGATACCGAATGGAAGGTCTAGACACGGCGCGCTGGCTCCGTTGTCGTGTCCCGGCTGATGCTTGACGTTCCGGTCGCACCTGATGCTTGACGTTCGGGCGCGGTCAGACGGTGCCGGCGTCGACCACGGTCACCCACGCTTCGGCTCGATCGGCGTCGGCGCCGCTGGTGATCGCGATGCTCCGGGCGTGGGGTCGTGTCGTGTCGAACTGGTCGTCGCTGAGCTTCAGGGCGAGCACGGCGACGTCGTAGGCGGCTTCGCCGTTCATTCCACGTGGGTCGATCACCCACAACCGCGAGTGTCCGCGCAGCACGTTGGGCGGCGAGAGGTCGGCGTGGCACAGGCGGTCCGACGCCCCGTTGTCGAGCTGGTCGAGTACCGCGATCGCGGCGCGTCGGTCAGCGGGAGCAGCGGGACCGCGGTGCGGCGGCTGGTTGTCGATCGGCGGGTCGATGAGGCGTCCCCGGAGCCACGGAATGATGCTCGGCGCCTTCGGTGCGCCCGGCTGGTCGAGGAGCGTTCGCAGCTTGATCGCCACTGCTTCCAGGTCGGCCGGGTTCGGTTCGTCCTCGGCGAGTGAGGTGCCGGGGGTGACGGCGTCCATCGCGGTCCACGTGCTGGTCTGGGTCTGCCGCACGAGGTGCACGGCGGGCGCGAGGTCGACGCAGGCGAGGCGGTCGAGTACGGCGGCCTGGTGGACGGCGTCGTGGTCGGGACTTGATCGCAGGACCAGGTGTGCGCCGGTGACGCTGGTGGCCTCGACGACGTGGGCGAACCGGGCTCGGAAGATCTGGCCGGTCGGGGTCACGGCGAGGTCGGCGCAGACGTCGGTCAGCTCGGTGGGCAGGGCGTCGATCCACGCGCGTGCGCGGTCGGGCCACCGTGCCGTTGCGGCGTGTGCGACGTCGGGTCGAAGTCCGGTCACGGGCGCAGTGCCTCGATCAGGGCATGCATGTCGTCGACGACGGCGATGGCGTCCGCGTCGGTCAGTCCCTCGGCCCGCTCCGGTCGCACATCTGACGCCCGGCCGTCGCCGTCGCGGGGCCCCTACGGGCTACGGGCTGCGCGACCTCCGCCACTACTTCGCCACGGTCCTGATCTTCGGCGGAGCCAACGTGAAGACGGTCCAGCTCGCCATGGGGCACACCACGCCGACGGTCACCCTGAACACCTACGTCGGGTACTGGCCGGACGCCGTCGACCAGACCCGGACGCTGGTGGATTCCGCGCTCAGTTGTACCGGGTTTGTACCCGGCACCCCCTGAGTCAAGGTCTCAGCAGCTCAGGGCCGGTCGGTCACCGGTAGTTGGTGAACTGCAGCGCGATGCCGAAGTCCTTCGACTTGAGCAGGGCGATCACCGCCTGCAGGTCGTCCTTCTTCTTGCCCGACACCCGCAGCTGGTCGCCCTGGATCTGGGCCTGGACGCCCTTGAGCTTCTCGTCGCGGATGGCCTTGCTGATCTCCTTGGCCTTGTCCTGCGCGATGCCCTGCAGGATCTTGCCGCCGGCCCGGTAGGTCTTGCCGGAGATCGCGGGCTCGTCGGCCTCGAACGCCTTCAGCGAGATGTCCCGCTTGATCAGCTTCTCCTTGAACACCTCGATGCCCGCGCGCAGGCGCTCCTCGGTGTCGGACTCGAAGGTGATCGCCTCCTCGCCGGCCCAGGAGACCGTGGTGTTCGTCCCGCGGAAGTCGAAGCGCTGGGAGAGCTCCTTGCCGGCCTGGTTCAGCGCGTTGTCGACCTCCTGCCGGTCCACCTTGCTGACGACGTCGAACGACGGGTCGGCCATGTGCGGGTCCTCCTCCGGGGTCGGGGCCCCCTCGTCGGGGGCGCACGTGTCGTGTCGTATCCTCGTCCACGCACTGAGAGAGATCGACGTGCACCCCGGCTGGTTGCCCGAGCGGCCAAAGGGAGCGGACTGTAAATCCGTCGGCGTAGCCTTCCCAGGTTCGAATCCTGGACCAGCCACAGCAGGTGAAAGAGACCCCCGACCAGCGGAAACGCCGGAACCGGGGGTCTCTTTCGTTGTCCGGGTGTGTCCGGGGATCCAGCTCCTCGTGTCCGCTGCGGCGTGCGCCGATCAACGGAGCGGCGACGGGGTCCGGCGGTGCGGCCCCGGGTGCGACGATGGCGTCATGGGTATCCCGACTCCGACGCTGGAGACCGGACGGCTCCGGTTGCGGCCGTTCACCGACGCCGACGCCGACGCCGTCTACGCGTTGCAGAGCGATGCCCACGTGCTGCGTTACTGGGACTCCCCGCCCTGGACCGACCGCGCGTCGATCGCGCGCTTCCTGGGCCGTTGCCGGACGATGGCGGAGGAGGGCAGCGGCGTGCGGGTGGCAGTCGAACGCACGGCGGACGGCGCCTTCATCGGCTGGTGCTCGGTCAACAGCTGGAATCCCGACTGGCGCAGCGCCTCCCTGGGCTACTGCCTCACCGAGGCGGCGTGGGGACGCGGCCACGCGACGGAGGCGGCGCGGGTCCTGCTCCGGTGGGCGTTCGGCACGTTCGACCTCAACCGGGTCCAGGCGGAGACCGACACCCGCAACGTGGCCTCCGCGCGGGTGCTGGAGAAGCTCGGATTCGTGCGCGAGGGGACGTTGCGGGAGGACTGCATCGTCAACGGTGATGTGTCCGACTCGTGGGTGTACGGCTTGCTGCGGCGTGAGTGGGCGGGCTGACCTGAGGTCGCTCGCCGAGCACCCGGCCGCGACGTGCTCAGCGCGTTCCGCGGAACGCGCCCCCTGACAGCCGGAGTCGTCCGGTCTGGCCGGTTCCGCACTCTCCTCGCGGGGGATCCTCCCCGAAGTTCCTGGTCAGGCCCCGGTCAGGACGCGCGTCCGCTATGGACCGGACGATTCTCCGTGCCGCACTCCACTTCGCCCGGCGTCGTGTCCCAGTGGTCTGCTCGATGTTCCGCCATCCGGCGGCGGACATCCCGGCCGTCGCCGAACCCCGGCGCCCGGGGAGCCACCGCCGGCCACAACTGCACCGAGTGCGCGGGACGGCCGCCCCGCCCGCCCGGCTCACTCGTCGTCCCCGGGAACGGACGCATCTCGCAGAACGCGTCCCGGACCGGTGGGAACGCGCTGTACATCGACCGCCGTCGTGTCGCCCGAGGGCGATCCGCGGCGGTTCGCACGATCGGATCGTGGAGGAAACGATGGCCGTCACCTCGGAGAACCCGCACTACCGGCTCGGCGAGGCACCCGGACGGATGCCGTTGGTCGGCAACGCCCTCAAGATCTTCTCCGATCCCCTGAACTACCTTCCCGCGCTGCGCGAGCAGGGCGACGTCGTGCGCGTGAAGCTCGGACCGGACACCGCGTACATGGCGGTCACCCACGACGTCGTGCAGGAGGTGCTGCACAACCCCCGGATCTTCGACAAGGGCGGGGAGTTCATCGACAAGATGCGGGTGATCCTCGGCGACGGGGTGGGGACCTGCAGCGTGAACACGCACAAGCGGCAGCGGGCGTTCATCCAGCCGGCGTTCTCCAAGCACAAGATCACCGGGTACACCGAGGTGATGGCGACGCAGGCCGCCCGGCTCGTCGAGTACTGGCGGCCCGGGCAGGAGATCGACGTGCTCGAGGAGATGAGCAGGCTCACCACCCGGGTCACCGCGCAGGCGATGTTCTCCGACCCCGACGTCAGCGCCGCGGCGATCGCCGAGGTCCAGCGGTCGTTCCCGGTGGTGTGGAAGGGCGTCTTCCGCCGGATGATGGTCCCGCTGCCGGTCGTGCACGAGATCCCGACCCGGGCGAACCGGGAGTACCGCCAGGCCCTCGACCGGCTCGAGGGCGTCATCTCGACGATGGCCGAGGCCTACCGCCGCGACGAGCGCGAGCGCGACGACATCCTGTCGATCCTGCTGGCCGGGCGCGACGAGGACGGTCACCCCATGACCGACACCGAGATCCGCGACGAGCTGATGACGATCCTCGCGGCCGGTGTCGAGACGCCGGCGTCCGGGCTGGCCTGGGCGCTCTACCTGACGAGCAGGCACCCCGGCGTCGAGGCGCGGCTGCACGAGGAGGTGGACGCCGTCCTCGGCGGGCGGACCGCGACGGCCGAGGACCATCCGCAGCTGCCCTACACCAACCGGATCGTGAACGAGGCGCTGCGGATGTACCCGCCGGTCTGGTTCATCACCCGGCGCGCGACGACCGACACCACCCTGGGCGGGCACCACGTCCCGGCCGGGTCGAGCATCCTGTTCAGCCCGTACGCGCTGCACCGCGACCCCGCCGTGTTCGCCGACCCGGACGGCTTCGACCCCGACCGCTGGCTGCCCGAACGCCTGCGGGAGCTGCCGCGCAACGCGGTGATCTCGTTCAGCGGGGGCAGCCGCAAGTGCCTCGGCGACGTCCTGGCCAACCACGAGATGACGATCGCGCTCGCCACGGTCTCGGCCCGGTGGCGGCTGCGGGAGAAGCCGGGACACGTCCTCAAGCCGGTACCGAAGGCGGAGCTGACCATCGGTCACATGCCGATGATCGTCGAGCCCCGTGACGGTGGGGGGACGGCGGCATGAGCACCCTGCACACCGACCGGCTGCAGATCTGGCCGGCCGAGGACCATCCGCTCCTGCAGCTCCCGGAACGGATCTCGCCGCACGTCGAGGAACTGGAACGCAGCATCCTCGGGTGGGCCGACGACTTCGCACTGCTCGACGACGACCGGGCCCGGCGCAAGCTGGAGCGCACCCGGCTCGGTGAGCTGATCGCCCGTTCCTACCCGCGCATCGAACCGGACCGGATCGAGGCGATGGCCGGCTGGTTCGTCTGGGCGTTCGTCATCGACGACTGCTTCGACGACCGTGTCGAGGACTACGGGGTCACCGCCGGCCGGGTGCTCGACGTCCTCGCCGGCGTCCCGGTCGGGTCGCCCACCCGGCTGGAGGCCCAGCTCACCCGGATGTGGGAGCTCGCCTCGGCCCGGTGCAGCCGGCACTGGCGCATGCGGTTCTCCCTGCACATGGCCCAGTTCATGGCCGCGTTCGAGTACGAGGCGGCCAACCGGGGACTCGGCCGGGCGCCGGGCCCGGTGAGCTACACGCAGCTGCGCCGCGCCTCCGGCGGGATCACGCCGTCGCTGGACCTGCTGGAACTCGCCGCCGGGCGGGAGGTCCCGGTGCTGATCCACGAGTCCGAGCAGCTGCGCGCGATGTTCGACCGGGCGGCCGACGTCGTCGTCTGGGTCAACGACGTCGTGTCGCTGGAGAAGGAGCTCGCCGCCGGGGAGACGAGCAACGGCGTGCTCGTCCTCGCCGCGGAGCGCGATCTCGGGCTGCAGGACGCGGTGACCGCCGTCTACGACCTCGTCGCCGCCCAGATCGAGGAGTTCCACCACACCCGGGCCGACCTCACCCGGCTTCTCGAGCAGTGGGCCGGCCTGACCGCGGACGACGTCGCCGCGGTCGAGCTGTTCGTCGACGGCATGCGGTCCTGGATGCGTGGCAACCTCGAGTGGTCGCGCACCTGCTCGCGCTACCGGGTCGCCGACGGGGTGCGCCTGAGCACCGACACCGGCCTGGTGACCGCGCCCGGCGCGCCGGGACCGCGATGACCGCGACGGCCCGGCCGACCGGCCTGGACGCACCCGAGCTGGCGGCTGCGCGCACCCGTTCGTTCGAGGCGCTGCGCGACGCCGTGCAGCGGCTCTGTCCCGCGGTGGCCCACGTCGCCGGTTACCACGCCGGCTGGACCGACGAGCGGGGCCGGCCGCTGGAGCGGTCGTCGGGCAAGGCGCTGCGCCCGGCACTGGCGCTGCTCGCGGCACGCGCCGCCGGCGCAGGGGAGGAGCACGGCATCGCGGCCGGGGTCGCCGTCGAGCTGGTGCACGACTTCTCGCTGCTGCACGACGACGTCATGGACGGCGACACCGAGCGTCGCCACCGCCCGGCGGCCTGGACGGTGTTCGGCACCCCGACGGCGATCCTCACCGGCGACGCCCTGCTCGCCGCGGCGGTCGAGGTACTCACCGAGGCCGAGGGCCCCGGACGCGCCGAGGCGATCCGCCTGCTCCTGGGCACGGTCCGGCGGCTGATCGCCGGGCAGGAGCGCGACGTCGCGTTCGAGACGCGGCACTCGGTCACCGTCGAGGAGTACCTGGCGATGGCCGCCGGCAAGACCGCCGCGCTGATCACCGCGGCGGTCACGGTCGGACCGCTGCTCGCCGGGGCCCCGCGGCCGGTCCTCGACGACCTGGAGGGCTACGGGCGCCACCTCGGCCTGGCCTTCCAGATCACCGACGACCTGCTCGGCACCTGGGGCGCCCCGGAGATCACCGGCAAGCCGGTCCTCGGCGACATCCGGCGCCGGAAGATGACGTTGCCCGTCGTCGTCGCGATGGCCGGCAGCGGTCCCGATGCGCAGTGGCTGCGCGAGGTCTACCGGGGCGGGGACGTCCTCAGCGACGAGGAGGCCGCGCGGGTCGCGGACGTCGTCGAGCGCAGCGGCGGGCGCGCGGCGGCCGAGACCCGGGCCCGGCACCACGTGACCTCGGCGTGCCGCTACGCCGAGCGGCTCGGGCCCGGTGACGGTGCGGTCCGGCACCTGGTGGGTCTGGCGACGGCGGTGGCCGACCGGAGCAGCTAGAACGACGCCCGCCCGGGCGGGAGCACGGCTCGATCCCGTTGCGCTGCGGTGGGACGATCGTCGTCGATGCCGTCGCTCGCCCAGATGCTGGTGCTGGTCCCCGCCGGGGTGGCGGCCGGCGCGCTCGGTGCCGCGGGCGGGATCACGTCCCTCGTGTCGTACTCGGCGCTCCTCGCCGTGGGCCTGCCGCCGCTCCCGGCGACGGTGGCGAACCTGGTCGCCTGCGTCGCCACCGGTCCCGGTGCCGCGCTCACCAGCCGGAGCGAGATCCGGTCGGTGGCGGCACCGTTGCGGCGTGCGCTGCTGCCCGCCGTCGTCGCCGCGGCGGTGGGCGCCGGTCTGCTCCTGACCACCTCGCCGGGGGTCTTCTCGGTGGTCGTGCCCTACCTGGTGGCACTGGCGTCTCTGGTCCTGCTGGTGCAGCCACGGCTGACGGCCGCGGTCGCCCGGCGGGCGGAACGCCCACGGAGGGCGGCCGTCCTGCTGCTGGTGCTGGTCTCGCTGTACGCCGGGTACTTCGGCGCCGGGTCCGGGATCATGCTCCTCGCGCTGCTGCTCGTGGTCGTCGACGAGCGGCTGCCGGTGGCGAACGCCATGAAGAACGTCCTCGTCGCTGTGACGGCCCTGGTGTCGGCGCTGGTCTTCGCCGTCGCGACGCCGATCGAGTGGGCGGCCGTCGTCCCGCTCGCGATCGGCCTGTTCGCCGGGAGCACGGCCGGGCCGGTGATCACCCGGTTCGTGCCGCCGGTCGCGGTGCGGTGGGGGGTCGCGGTGCTCGGGCTGGTGCTGGCGGTCGATCTCTGGCTGGACGGGGCGTCGGCCTGAGGGGGACGGTCACCGGCTCGGCTCGGTCAGGACCAGTCACGACGCTGCCACCACGGACGCCCGGGGGGCGCGGCCGGAAGTGGTACCGAGCCGGTGAGCAGTCGCTCGTTCATCGTCCGCACCCGGCGGCGCAGCGGAGCGGCCGAGCGCTCGTCGAGCGCCGCGACGGCCGATTCGAGCACGTCCCAGGCCCGCTCGGCCCCGTCCTCCTCGAACGGGTCCCGCGCTCCGCGGTGCTGTTCCGGCGGGATCCGCGTGTAGTGGTCCCAGAAGCGGAGCGCCCACCCGACCTCGGCGGCGCACGGACCGGGATCGTCGAGGAGATCGAGGGCGTGGCAGGTGGTGCGAGGGAGCCCCTGGATGGACGCGGGCGGGCGGTAGAAGCGGCGGCCACGGGGTGGATGCCTACGCCCCATCGTCCTTCCCACTGCGTGTCATGACGCCGAGTGTGTGCCGCCGCGGGGGATAGCGCCACCGACCCACCCGGCTGCCGGTCAGAACGATCGGAGAGCGTCCCCATCGAGGCGCATGACCTCGATCTCGTCGAGACCTCGAGCCTGTAGCCGACGGTAGAAGCGGATCGCGTCGACGTTCGTCCGCAGCACCCACCACTCCACACGGCCGCAGCCGCGGGCGTTCGCGATGTCGGTCAGATACTTGAGCAGGATCCGACCGACGCCCCGGCCCCGCCAGATGCGATCGACGTAGAGATCGTCGAGGTGGATGCCCTGTCGGCCCAGGACCGTGCTGTAGGTGGGGTAGAAGAGGGCGAAACCGACCGGGCGCTCGCGGACGGCCGCGATGACGGCCTCGGCGACCGGATGGGCCCCGAAGAGCGCGTCGGTCAGGCTGGAGGGGCTCGCCGTCACGTCGCCGGGGAACGCTTCGTCCTCGGCCAGGGCGACGACGAAGCGGTGCAGGGCGTGGATGTCTCCCGGGACCGCCGGGCGAACGACCAGATCGGACACGACCGTCCGGTCGTGCGGTGGCCGTGTCATCGGCTCTCGACCGCGAGGGGTCCGATGAGCACGATGCAGGCCGCGGCGGTACGTCCGGCCCCGGTCCCCGGTGCGTCGGCCACGACGAGCGTGGTCGACGGTAAGGCGATGGTCATCGGTCCTCCATGGTCGGTCCACCGTGATCGGTCGGACGGTCGAGTCCTCGCCGGAGAACGAGCGTCCACAGGACGACACGCTCCCGGTTTGCGGTGTCCCCGGAGCGGGTCGCCCGAGCGGTGCGCCGTCGTCCCGGGCACACTCCGCCGGCTGCGCACCGCGAGCCCGGCCCGGTGGACGAGCCACGGCAGCGAGCCGCAGCGCGGTGTCGGCGGACAGGTCGTTCCCGGCGACGAGGATGCGTTGCGGAGGACGCCGCCCGTCGGCGGTCAGCCATCGTGCGGTGACCGGGCAGCCGTGCTCGGTCCAGGAGACGGTGCGGTGCGGGGTGTCGGACATCGTGGTTCCCGATCCGTCGGGAACTGTCTCCGGGAGTGCCGTCATTACGACGACGCGCGCCACACCACCGCTCCGGCGATCACCACGCGGGGACCGTAGCGCGAACCCGTCGATCACGCCCCCGGATTCGGTCCGGAGCGCCGCGGGCCGAGCGGTAGTTCGGCGACACCGCGCCACCCGCCCGGCGCGTCCGACCCCTGGAACAGGTGGGCCGCGGTCACGGCGGCCCGGATCGGCAACCGGCGTGCGACCTCGGCGGCCGCGCTGCGGAGCCGGGCCCGTTCGCCGTGCGCACCGATCGTGAGGTGCGGGACCGAGGAGCCGAACGCGCCGCCGTAGGGCGGGTACTGCGGGAACGCGGCGACGACCGCGCCGAGCAGCGCGCGGAAACCGCCGTCCGGCCGCGGGGCGAGCCACACGACGTCGTCGCCGAACCACCGGACCTCGTCGAACGTCACCTCGAAGCGGGGGACCGAGGCGACGGCGGCACGCAGCCGGTCGAGGTCCGCCGGGCCCAGGTCGGAGGGCGCGCCGAACGGGTAGACGACGGTGACGTGCGCCGGAACGCCCCAGACCGCGGTCCGGTCCAGCTCGGTGCGCAGTGGACGGACGACGGCGTCCGCTTCGGGCACCGGCACGATGACCGCGCTCTGCTCGGAGATCACTGCCCGGCCGGTTCCAGCAGGCAGAACTCGTTGCCCTCCGGGTCGCGGAGGACCGACCAGCCGGGGGCGTCGCCCTGCCCGATGTCCACCCGGCGCGCACCGCGTCGTTCCAGCCACGCGAGCGTCGCGGCCGGGTCCGGCGTCAGCAGGTCGAGGTGGAGCCGGTTCTTGCCGCGCTTGTCCGCTGCGCCCGGGACGAAGAACAGGCTCGGGCCCGCGCCCCCCGGCGGACGGACCTCGACGCCGTGCGGATTCGGTTCGCACAGCTCACCGCCGAGGGTCTCGGCCCACCAGCGGGCGCAGGCCGCCGGATCGTGTGCGTCGATCGTCAGTGCCGCCCAGCTGATTCCCATCCCGGCACGCTACGGCGCGAGGACCGTCCGGTAGTGCTCGGTGAGCGCCTCGTCGGGGCCGCGGTGCACCGGGACCGGACCTCCGCCCAGGACGGCGGTGAGCGCACCGAAGCAGCGGTCCCACCCGGCGGCGGTGTTGGCCGTCCACCCCGGGTCGGCGACCGGATTGGCCAGGTGCAGCGTGCAGCCGTCGCCGTCCGGGGTGAGCGTCCAGCGCAGGTGTTCACCGGACCAGAGGAAGGCCAGCACCCGGGGCGGGTCCAGCTCGGTGATCTCCGCGGTGTCGACGTCGTCGGGACCGAACCGGAAGGTGATCAGCCCCCCGACGCGGACGTCCGCCTCGACCTCGCACGGGAACCACCGGCTCAACCGGTCCGGCTCGGTCAGGGCGGCCCAGACCCGGTCGACGGAGTGCGGATACCGGCGGGTGACGTGCAGGACGGTCCCGGCGGGACCGCGTTCGACTCGGACGTCGGTGCTCATGGGGTGTCCTCTCCGCGGGGGTGGGTGGCGTCCAGGTGTGCGCCGAGATCGTCGAACCGGTCGGTCCAGTACGCCCGGTGCGGCGCGAGCCACGCCTCGGCTTCCGCCAGTCCGCCGGGGCGCAGCAGGTAGCGGCGTTGCTGTGACTCCGTCACCACCTCGACCAGCTCCATGTCGCGCAGCACCCGCAGATGCTTCGAGACGGCGGGCTGGCTGATCTCCAGGGCGTCGACGAGCGCCCCGACGACGCATCCGTCACGTCGCCGGAGCTCGTCGAGGATGGCCCGCCGGGTGGGATCGGCGAGCACGTCGAAGACATCGCGCACCGGACGAACATGCCGTGAACAGTATATGCCTGTCAAGGCATGTCATCCGCTGGCCGGAGTCGGGCGGGGGTAGGGCAGGGGCGAGATCGGATCGGGATGGGACCGGAGTGGGGACGGACCGCCGGGCCCGGTGAGCGAGCCGGGCGCTCCGGCGGCCGGATCGCTGACCTGGTCAGCGATCCGGGAGGACGCACACCGTCCTGCTCGGCGGCCGGCTCGTCGTGGGGCGGCGGGGGCGGTGGGGCCGTCGGGTGTCCCACGTACGCGTGAGCGGCCCGCGCTGGGCGACGTACCCCGGTCGGGTCCCGACGGCACCGGACGGCTCCGTTTCGTGTCGTACGCGGAGACTCCGGGGTGTGTGAGGGTGATGCCAACCCGATCAGGTCGGAAGACGGTCTCACCGAGCGTGTCCGGGGCGAAGGTTGCGCGTCCGTTCGGGTCCACTGTGGTGACCGACGGTCGTGGTCCGCGGCCGGGAGGGGTCGTTGCATTCGCGGCCGGAATGCCGGAAGAGAGCAGTATCCTCGCATTAAGTAATGTTGCTGGTCCAATGGTGGTAGAAAGTTCGCTGAATCGGGGATCGGGGCGATAGCGTTCTGTGCATCGGCGGGGCTCCCGAACCCACGCCGAACACGCCGGTCCAGAACGGACCCGTACACAACGGAGAGAAATACTGTGCTGAAGAAGGCTGGAATCGTCACCGCCGGTGTCACCGCCGGACTGCTCGCCATCTCGCCGCTGGCGTTCGCCGGTGACGCCGGGGGGGACGGCCACAAGCACGGCGACAAGAAGGTCGTCAACGCCGACCAGATCAACAACATCGACGAGTCGCGTGACTCGGCGCAGTCCGGCCTGGTGAACATCGGCGACGTGAACGCGCTGAACAACGCCAACGTGCTGTCCTGCTCGCTGAACGGCGCCGACGTCGCCGCCAGCGTCCTGGGCATCCTCGGCGGCCAGGCCGTCAACGGTGAGGACGCCCCGAGCTCCTCGGAGTGCTCGCCGGGCAAGACCGAGCAGGTCAACGTCCAGGACTGACCTCGCTCCACCCGTCGGCCGACCGATTCCGGGACTGTCTTCCCGGAATCGGTCGGCCGTTTCGGTGTGTCAGGGGTGATAGGGGAGTACCACGTGCGAGGGGTGGTCCGGTCCGTACCGGATCTCGTAACGGATCTGCCGGCCGGTGACGGCCGCCGCCATTCGCTCGCCCGATCCGTGGTTCCGGGCGAATCGCGGGAACGCCGCCGCAGCGACCTGCACCCGTATCCGGTGTCCGGCCCGCACCCGGTACCCGGTCGGGCTCAGCGCCATCCGGACGACCGTGGTCCCGTCCGGCGCGGTCGCCTCCCGGCCCGGCACCAGGCGGTGCATCGCGTCGGTGATGTTGAGCGACGTCCCGTCCGGGGCGACGTCGCACACCCGGACGAACACGTCGCCCTCGCCGGAGTCGGTCCGGACGTAGACCACCGCGGAGACCGGGCCGAGCAGGTCGACGTCGGTGTCCACCGGCGGACCGGTGTAGACCAGCACGTCGTCACGGCCCTCGACGGCGCGGTTGTCGAGCTGCTTCGCCGGGGGTTGCAGCATCGGCCCGCCGACGGTGGGTGTCGGGTCCGCCGGGTCGTAGACGAACGTGTCCACCCCGCGGACGCCCGCGGAGTCACCGCGCAGCCGGCCGCCGGGGGCCAGGTACCACTCGGTCGGCTGCGCGTCCGGCGGTGGCCAGCACGGCAGGTCGGTCCAGCGGTCGGCGTGCTGGACGTAGGCACGGACCGGCGCCCGGCCGTCGTGCTCCTCGCCCCGCAGGTGGACGCCGAGCCAGTGAGCCTTTTTCAACCTGACCAGCGAGCTTCTGCGTCAGGAGATCGCGAAGGTTGCAGCGCAACTGCTCTGACCACAGCTGCACAGGTCACCGGCTCGCCAGCTCGGCGTCTGCACCCACACAACCAGGCCCCTGAGCTGCCGGAACGGCAGGTTGAAAAAGGCTCAGTGCACCATCTCGTGCGCGATGGTCGGTAGCGACCTGCGGTCGCCGTGGCTCCAGGGCCCGATCGTGAGCCGTGCGGTCGCCCCGCCGCGCTGCAGCGCGGTGAAGTCGACGACCTGCCGGTCCAGGAACAGGTCCCACCAGCCGGTGACCATGCAGACCGGTGGCATCGCGGCGGCGTCGAAACCGTCGTGCTCGGCGGGTGCCCAGAACTCGCGGGGCTGCTCGGCCTGCTCGACGAAGTCCCGCCAGAAGACGACCGGGGCCCCGGTCAGCGCGACGTCGGCGGCCTGCAGCGGCAGCGAGGCCACGGCGCGGCGCTTGCGCCGGCTGAACACCGGGGTCGCGAGGAAGCCGGTGACGGCGCCGAGCCGCTCCTGCCGGCCGATCTGGTTGACCCAGCTCGCCAGGTTGAGCAGGCCGGGAGCGCCGCCCGGGTAGAACGTGCTGGTGAACTCCGACGCCGTGATGTCGGCGTTCATCGAGCACAGGCCGGGATCGGCGTACGGCGCGATCGCCCACTGGGTGTGCCCGACGTAGCTCGGCCCGGCGGTCGACACCCGGCCGTCGGACCACGCCTGTTCGCGCACCCAGGCCAGGGTGTCCAGGCCGTCCGGGCTCTCGTGCAGGAACGGCCGGAACTGCCCGCCGGAGCCGAACGTCCCTCGGGTCGACTGCACCAGCACCTGGAACCCGCGCCGGGCCAGCAGGGACCCGGTGATCGCGCCCAGGCCACCGCGGCCGTAGGGCGTGCGCATCAGCACCGTGGGGCGGGGTTCGACCGGGCCGGGCGCGCGGTAGAGGTCCGCGAGCAGCACGACACCGTCGGACAGCGGGACCCGAAGGTCCCGCTCGCGCACGTACGGCGCGGCGCGGGTGAATCCCAGCCGCCGGTCGACCAGGCGCTCCGCGAGCGCAGCCATCGTCACCTCCCCCTCGCCGCCCGCGGGCTGCGGGCTGGCCCGATCGTAGAGAACCGGGCCGTCACCGCCCGCGGGACCGAGGCGGCGTCACTGTCGGTGGTCACGCGTAGCGTTCCGCCGGTGCAGGTCGTGCGTATGTCGTGCTGTGGCCGGGAGTGGGCCGGGCCGGATCGAGCCCACTGCTGCGGTCGTTTCGGCGGCTGTGGTGCCGTCTTCGACGACGCGGAACTGTGGGACAGCCACCGGCCGCGGGGGGTGTGCGTCGCCGATCCCGGCGAGCTGGGCCTCGTGACCACCCGTAACGGCATCTGGCAGCGGTCCCCCGACCGGGTGGGTGGAGCCGCGCCGGCGGTCAGGGGGCGGTCCGGGTGATGCCGCGGAACACCGCGTCGGCCGGGCCGGGATTGTGCACCAGCACGAGGTCGAGTCCGGTGAACCACAGCACGGAGCCTGCCCCGAACGTCCGCTTCCCGCCCGCCGAGCACCGCAGCTCGATGCGCCCCTGGTCGACGACCACGATCGCGCCGCGCCACTCGTCCTCGTCGTGCGGGCGGGACCGGCCGGGTGCGAGGGTGACCGTGCGGGTCCGGAACGGCGGGGTCGCCGGCATCGGTTCGCCCTCCTCTCGGCCCGGGGCTCGGACGGGTACCGAATGATCTGACCGTCCGCCGGCCCGGAAGTCATCGGCGGGCCGGCGCCACCCGACCGTCCGCACGCCACCGGCCGCCCGGCACCCGCCGTCCACCGCCCGGTCCGGGCCGCGCGGCGGCCTGCTAGTAGGTTCGCGCGACCAGGGGGTACCACCGTGACGCAACGACGCCAGTTGCGGTTGGGGGCGATCGAGTCGACGTCGCTCCCGGCCGCGTCCGTCCGGGCCCGCGACGCCCGGAGCCGACGTCCGGTGGTGGCGGATCCGGTCGCCGCAGGTCTCGCGGACGATCTCGACCTGGGCAGCACGCCCGGGCGCACCGACACGCTCTGCACGCTGCTGCGGGGTGCGGTCCTCGACCACTGGGTCCGTGCCTTCGTCGCCGAGCACCCGGACGGCACGGTCGTGGAGCTCGGCCCCGGCCTGGACGACCGGGCCGGGCGGCTCGGCGGCACCGCCCCGGCGCACTGGGTCGACGTCGAGCTCCCGGAGATCGCCGCGCTGCGGCGCGAGCTGCTGCCGGGCCCGGCGCACCTCGTCGAGGGCTCCGTGCTCGACGAGGACTGGATGGAGCTGGCCCGCGACCTGCCCGGCCCGCACCTGCTGGTGTCGGACCAGGTGCTGACACTGCTCCCGGAACAGGGCGTGCAGCGGATCGTGTTCACCGCCGCGCGGATGCTGCCGGGCGCGGTGCTGGTCACCGACGTGCTCTCCCGGTCGGCCGCCGACCGGCTGGTGGCCGGGGCGCTGCGCGATGTCGACGTCGACTGGACCTGCGAGGACCCGCGCGAGCTGGAGCCGTGGGGCCTGCGCCTGACCGACTCCTGCGGTGCCGGCGACCCGCCCGCCGCCGTCGCCGCCCGGCTGCCGCGCACGACCCGGGCACTGGCCACCGGCCTGCGGGCCACGCCCGCACTGCGCGGGCACCGGCTGGCCCGTTACGAACTCGTCGCCACCTGACCCGGGCGGGCCCGGCGCGGGTCGCCCGGCCCGCCCCGGCCCGTCGGTAGGGTCGGGACGGTGACGGTTCCGAAGATCGAGGCGGACCCGGCCGAGGTGGGGTTCGACCCGGCCCGCCTCGCCAGGGTCGACGACCACTTCCGCCGCTACGTCGACGACGGCAGGCTCGCGGGCTGGACCGTCGCCGTGGCGCGGCACGACCGGCTGGTGCACCTCACCCACCACGGCGACCGGGACGTGGACACCCACACGCCGGTCACCGGCGACACGATCTGGCGCATCTACTCGATGACCAAGCCGATCACCTCGGTCGCGGCCCTGATGCTGTGGGAACGCGGTGCCCTGGAGCTGACCGACCCGGTCTCGCGCTACATCCCGGCGTTCGCCGACCAGCGGGTGTACCGCGGGGGCTCCGCACTCAACCCGGGCACGGACGCCGCCGTCGAGCCGGTGCGGATCCACCACCTGCTGACCCACACCGCCGGGCTCACCTACGGGTTCCACCACGCGCACCCGGTCGACGAGATGTACCGGGCCAAGGGATTCGAGTTCGGTGCCCCGGCCGGGGTGGACCTGGCGACGGCCGCCGAGCACTTCGGGTCGTTCCCGCTGCTGTTCCAGCCCGGGACGGAATGGAACTACTCGGTCGCCACCGACGTCCTGGGCCGGGTCGTCGAGGTCGCGTCCGGGCGCCGCCTCGACGAGTTCCTCCGCGAGGAGATCACCGGTCCGCTGGGGATGGCCGACACCGGGTTCTGGGTGCCGCCGGACTCGGCGGCGGCCGGGCGGCTCGCCACGCTCTACAACGCACGCCCCGGTGGGGGGTTCGTCGTCAACAAGGTCCTCGCCCGGTCCGCCACCCGGGAACCGACCTGCCTCTCCGGCGGCGGCGGTCTGATCTCGACCGCCGGTGACTACCTGCGGTTCGCCCGGATGCTCGCCCGTGGCGGCGAGCTCGACGGCGTCCGGATCCTCGGCCCGCGCACGCTCGCGGCGGCGACCCGCAACCATCTGCCGGGCGGCCGGGACCTCGACACGGTCGGCCGGCCGATCTTCTCCGAGTCGTCGTTCGCCGGGGTCGGGTTCGGTCTGGGCTTCTCGGTCGTGGTGGACCCCGCCGCGTCCAAGCAGCTCGCCAACCCGGGTACCTTCGCCTGGGGCGGGCTGGCCTCCACCGCGTTCTGGGTGGACCCGGTGGACGACATCGTCGTGGTGTTCCTCACCCAGCTCATGCCCTCGAGCACGTACCCGATCCGATCCCAGCTGCAGACGCTGGTGCAACAGGCGGTGATCGACCGATGAGTGACCGACCGGTGTCCCAGGCCGGCGCAGGACTGGCGTTCGTCGTCCGGACGCTCGTCGTCGCGGCGTCGCTGTGGGTGGCGACCGTGCTCGTGACGGGCGTCGACCTCGGGTCCGGTTCCACCGCCCTGCGGGTCGGCACGCTGCTCGGGGTCGCGCTGCTGTTCGGGGTGGTGAACGCGGTCGTCAAGCCGATCGTCGCCACCCTCGGCTGCCCGCTCTACGTCCTCACGCTGGGCCTGTTCGCCCTGGTCGTGAACGCCCTGATGTTCATGCTGACGGGCTGGCTGGCCGGGCTGCTGAACCTGCCGTTCGTGGTGGACGGGTTCTGGTCGGCCTTCTGGGGCGCGATCATCGTCGCGATCGTGTCGTTCTTCCTGCACCTGGTCATCCCGGACCGGTACGACGCCCGCTGACCCGGGCGCCGGCCGGGACCGTCAGACCGGCCAGGTCTCCTGCCGGTGCGCGCCGTCCCAGAACATCCACTCGTAGCGGGCGGTCGTCGTGAAGTGCTCGCGCATCAGGGCGAGCTCCGCGGCCGAGGCGGCGGCACCGGCCCGGTCGGTCGCCGCCAGCACGGCCGCCACGACCGCCTGGTACTCCGCTCCGGCGTACATGTCGATCCAGCGCTGGTAGAGCGGGTCCGGTGAGCCCGCACCGACCAGGTGCTCACCGACCTTCGCGTAGATCCAGTAGCAGGGCAGCACCGCCGCGACGCCCTCCGCGTAGGACCCGCCGTGCGCGGTGGCGAGCAGGTAGCTGACGTAGGCACGGGTCGCCGGGGCGACCGGCGCCGTCCTCGCCTGCTGCGAGGACAGTCCCAGCCCGCCGAGCAGGTCCTGGTGCAGCTCACGCTCGGCCGCGATCGCGCCGCCCGCGTGCTCGGCGAACATCAGGGTGTCGTCGTCGGTGGGGGCCTTGGCGGCGCACACCGCCAGGGCCTTCGCGTAGCCGCGCAGGTAGTGCGCGTCCTGCACGATGTAGTGCCGGAACGCGTCGTGCGCGAGCGTCCCGTCGGTCAGCCCGGTGACGAACGGATGGGCGAGGATCGCGCCGTGGATGTCCTCGACGTCGGACCAGAGCAGGTCACGCGTGCGTTCCGCCATACCCGCCACGGTATCCGCGCCGTCGCCGCCGGCCGTGTGACGACGTCGCGCTGAGACGCTGCGCACGTCCGCGGGCGAATCCCCGCCCGCGGGTCACCATGGGGACGGGCGGGGCCCGGCGCGGCGCCCGCGCCCGGGAGACGTCCACCGATCGCGGAGGTGAGGGCATGAGCGCACCGGCGCCCATGGAGCACCACGAGAAGACGCGGATGCGGGCCGCCGCGTTCCGGGCCACCCGGCTCTATCCGGGCCCGGTCGGCGAGCTGGTCTCGCGCGAGATCCTGTCCTGGGAGGAGTTCGGGTACCGCCTGGGCGGCGACCGGATGATCGCCGAGCTGGTCGACCACGTCCTGCGGGCCCCGTCGGACCGCCGGTCGGACGCCGCCTGAGCAGGTCCGGGGTGAGCCGGCCGGTCAGCGCTCGTCGCTGACCGCGGCCTCGGACGCGCCCGTGCCGTCGCCCGCCGGGGCGGAGCCGTCGGCCAGCCCGACGACGGCGGCGGCCAGCACGACCATCGCGGCCAGCGTGGTGAGGCTCCCGGCCCGGGCCAGGACGGCGAAGCTCCGGGCGAGGGGCGTCGGTCCGGCCGGGCCCCGGTGCCGGCCGGGCACCCCGCGCGGCACGCCGCCGGGTTCCGGTGCCCCGGCCCGCGGGGCGGGGACCGTCGGCTGCGGGCGCAGCGCGTGCCGGGGTGCGGCCGGGCGGCCCGATCCGGAGGTCGTCCCGTCCGGCGCCGTGCGCGGTGCGGGGACGAGGGATCCGGTAACCACCGGGGCGGCGGGCGCCGCGACCGGCGGGACGGAGACGGCGGAGTCGACGGGACGGCGCGGGCTCGGGATGCGGACGGCGGGCGCTGGCATGGCGATCACCACGATCTCGGGGAGTCGATACGGGTTCGTCGGGATCCGGTGCGCGCCGCCGGTTCCTGCTTCTGCCCGTCCTGTCGTGTCGGGTGTTCACCTTGTTATCCGGTGACCGTGTCCGCCAATCGTCGGAGTGACTACTCCACCCGAGTGGCTGACGGGTCCACCCGGACGCTCCCTCCACGATGACCCGCGGTCACCTCCGCATCACCCCGATGCCGGTGTCATCCGCCGACGGCCCGGCCCCCGTCGGCGACGACCGGCAGCCGGGTGATGCCGTTGATGAACATCGAGCGCAGCCGTCGCGGCTCCCCGGAGACGGCGACCCGCGGTGCCCGGCGCAGGAGCTCGGTGAACAGCACGGTCAGCTGCCGCCGGGCGAGGTGCGCACCCAGGCAGAAGTGCGGTCCCGGCCCGCCGAAGCCCAGGTGCGGGTTCGGCGAGCGGAGGACGTCGAAGGCCTCGGGATCGGTGCCCGGGAACGCCTCCGGATCACGGTTGGCCGACCAGTAGAACAACGCCGTCTTCGCCCCGGCCGGCAGCTCGACGCCGCCGAGCACCGCCGGCTCGGACAGGGTGCGGCGCATGTAGATCACCGGCGAGGCCCAGCGCACGATCTCGTCGATCGCCGTCGGCGTCACCCCGTCGAGGTCGGCGAGCCAGGCGGCCCGTTGCTCCGGATGCTCGGTGAGCAGCTGCAGGCCCCAGCTGGTGGCGTTGCGGGTGGTCTCGTTCCCCGCGACGACCAGCAGGATGAAGAAGCTCGCCAGCTCGTCGGGGGTGAGGCGCTCGCCGTCGATCTCGGCGTTGACCAGCGCCGAGGTGACGTCGTCGGTCGGTTCGGCCAGCCGGGCCTCGGCCAGCTCGCGCATCAGCGCAGCCAGCTCACCCCCCGCGGTGAGCAGCGCGGTGACGATGTCGTTCTCGTCGGGAACGTACTCCGGGTCGCCCGCGCCGAGGATGACGTTCGAGCGGTCGTAGACGAACCGGTGGTGCTCGGCCGGGATGCCCATCAGCTCGCAGATCGTGCCGAGCGGCAGCCGGGCCGAGATCGACTCCACGCCCTCGCACTCGCCGGCGGCGAGCAGGTCGTCGACGATCTCGCGGGCCTGGCGCTCGATCGACTCCTGCAGGCCGGCGAGCCGGCGCGGGGTGAACCCGCGGGAGACGATCCGGCGCAGCCGGGCGTGCCGGGGATCGTCGGTGTTGATCATCGAGCCGAAGAACTCGAGGAACGGGGCCGGCATGTCCGCGACCGAGGTCGCCCCCGGCCCGGACCGGAAGACGCCGGGGGCGCGGCTGGCCTCGACGACCTCGGCGTGCCGGGTCAGCGCGTAGTAGCCGGGCCCCGGGTCCGGGACCGGGCTCGGCGGCTGCTCGAACCAGCCGATCCCGGGTGCCCGCCGGAGCGCGGCGAACCCGGCGGCCCGCTCGGTGAGCGGGGCCGTCCAGAAACCGTCGAGGTCCGAGAGGTCGGGGGTGGTCGTGTCCGGCATCGTCGCCGTCCCTCCTGCCGCGGGCGCGCGGCACCACCGAGGCTAGGGAGCGGCCGTGGTGCGTGTCACGGCCCCGGCGGGCCAGCGGCGGACCGGACGGGACACGCGACGATCATGCGTGCGGTGGGAGCAGGCCCCGGGAGTGCGCCACCGACACGGCCTCGGTCCGGCTCGACACGCCGAGCTTCGCCATCGCCCGGGACAGGTGGACGCTCACGGTCTTCTCGCTGATGTAGAGCTGCTCGCCGATCAGCCGGTTCGTCCGCCCGAGCGCGACCTGTCCGAGCACCGTGCGCTCCCGCGGGGTGAGCGGCGACGCGGGCTCCGGCGCCGACGGGCCCGGGGACCCGGGGACCCCGGCCCGGGTCGTGAGCGCCGCGACGGCCGCGGCCAGCGGTGCCGCGCCCAGCCGCTCGGCCTCGGCCCCGGCCTCGGTGAGGTCCGCGGACGCGGCCCGGCGCCCGGCGGCCGCCGTCTCGTCGCCGGGGCCGGTACGTCGCAGCCGGGCCCGTTCCAGGTGGGCCCCGGCCCGTCGGCACCGCGCCTCGGCGGCCCGGTAGCCGTCGCCGTGCGCGGCGAACCCGTCGACCACGGCGTCCCACACCGCGGGGTCGGCGTCGCCCGCGGCGCGTGCGGCCTCGGCGTGCGCCCTGGCCAGCCAGGCCCGGCCCTCCGGACCGATCGCCGTCCCGCGCGGGACGCCGTTGCGGGCGGTGGCGGCGGCCGCGGCGGCGAACCCGCCGGCCGCGCTGCGGTGCTCGTCGGCGGCGCCCCCGGCGGCGCGTGCGGCGTCGGCGAGATCGGCGTGCGCGCCCGCGCCGAGTGCGCAGAGCGCCAGCTCGCCCATGTGGTGCGGGTACTCCCGACGCAGCAGGGCCAGGGCCGCGTCGACCCGGCGGTGGGCGAGCGCCGGGTCGCCGCGCCACAGCGCGCACTCGGCGCCGACCACGCCCCGCAGCAGGACCGCCTGGTCGTTCGGTGACGGCTCGGTCTGCAGCGCGTCGAGCAGGCGCTCCGCCCCGGCGAGATCGCCCCGGCCGACGGTCACCAGCGCCCCCGCGACGGCCAGCAGCCCGGTCACCCGCAGCGACAGCGCCGGGTCGGCGTCCCCGGCGAGCCGGGCCGCCTCGTCCCACCGGCCGCGCTGGAACGCCACCCGGACCCGGGCGACGCGGAACTCCAGGCCGTAGCCGCCCCAGGACAGGCCGTACCCGGCGGCCCGGCGGGCGCCGTCGGCGAACTCCGCGGCCGCGGCGTCGAGCAGGCCGTCCTCGATGAAGGAGACCCCGCGGTTCCAGACCGTCCGCAGCTCCACCACCCGGTTGCCGGACGCGGCGGCCAGCGCGGCGGCGCCGGCCAGGCGCTCCCGCGCGCTCGTCGGGTCGTTCTCCATCCGGGCGCAGAACGCCAGCGTGACCAGCGCGTCCGCGCACACCGCGTTGAGATCACGGAACTCCGCGGTCCCCGGGCCGGGCGGTGTGCTGTCGTGCACCGCCCGGGCGGCGGCCAGCGCGGCCCGGGCCTGCTCCCAGGCCGGCTCCGGCCGGTCGGCGCTGAGCAGTGCCCGGGCCAGCACCGCGTGCGACCACGCCAGATCCGTGCTCGGCGGCCCCGTGCGCTGCAGGTCCACCGCGTCGGAGACGGCGGCGATCGCGTCGTCGATCCGGAAACCGCCGTCGAGCAGGCGCATCGCGTAGCGACGGCGGGCGTCGGCCCGGGCCCGCACCCCCTCCCGGAGGTCGGCCACCTGCACGGCACGGGCGCCGAGCGCGGCCCCGCGGTCCGGGTCCCCGGATGCGCTCGCCGCCCACGCGGCCTCGCGGGTCAGCACGCTCTCCGCGATCCCGGCGACCCGCTCCGGGTCACCGACGGCCGGCCACAGCTCCAGCGCCCGCTCGGCGTGCACCAGCATCTCCGCCGGGCCGTGCCGCCGGTCGGCCTCCCGGGCCGCCCGGACCGAGGCGGCCAGTGCCCGCGGCAGGTCGTGCGCGGCCAGCGCGTGCCGGGCGAGCTCCGCGGCGACACCCGGCTCACCCTCGCGCTCCGCCAGCAGCCCGGCCAGCCTGGCGTGCAGCCGCAGCCGCTCGCCGGGCAGGAGATCGGCGTGCACGGCCTCGCGGAGCAGGGCGTGCCGGAACGCGAACGCCCCGGCCGCGCCGCGGGCGGGGACGAGCACGTGGTGCGACACGGCCTCCCGCAGCCCGGCCTCCAGCTCGGCCGGTGGGAGCTCCGCCGCGTCCCGGAGCAGGTCGTGCGGGATCCGGTGCTCGGCGAGCGAGGCCACCCGCAGCACCGCCCTGGCCGGCGCCGACAGCCGGTCCAGCCGGGTCAGCAGGACGTCGGCCAGGTCGTCGGGCAGTCCGTCGGAGCCCGCGGCGACCATCTCCTCGGCGAAGAAGGCGTTGCCCTCGCTGCGGGCGGCGATCCGGCGCAGCGTGGCCTCGTCGGCGGGTGCGGCCGGCCCCGGCGATCCGGCGGAACGCCTGCGGACCAGGTCGAGGGTCTCCGCAGCACTCAGCGGCCCGAGCGTGATCCGGCGCACGGCGGGCAGCCGGACGAGCTCGGCGAGCGCCGCGCGCAGCGGGTGCCGCCGGTGCAGGTCGTCGGTGCGGTAGGTGCCCAGCACCGCCAGCCGGTGCGACCCGAGCTGGGCCAGCAGGTAGCCCAGCAGCTCCCGGGTGGAGCGGTCGGCCCAGTGCAGGTCCTCCAGGACGACGAGCAGGGGTACCGCGGCGGCCGCCGTGCGCAGCGCGCCGGCCACCGCCTCGAACACCTGCAGCCGCCCGAACTCCTGGTCGCCGACCGTGCGCTCGCCGGTGGCCGGCCCCGGGAGCAGGTCGCGCAGCGCGGGACGGGCGGCGGGACGGGCGCCCCCCGGACCGGTCAGCGCCGCGAGCACCTCGGAGAACGGCAGGTAGGGCAGCGCCGCGTCGCCGGTGTCCAGGCAGCGGCCGGTGAGCACCCGCATCCCGGCGGCGGTGGCCCGGTCGGCGACGGCGGAGGCGAGCCGGGACTTGCCGATCCCCGCGTCGCCCGCCACGAGCACGGCGCCGGCCCGCCCGGCCCGGGCCGCGGCGAGATCGGCCTCCAGCGCGGTCAGCTCGGCGGCGCGCCCCAGCAGCGGACCGGGACAGGGCGGGGCGCCCGCCCCGTCCTGCTCCAGTTCCACCGACACCCGGGCATCGTGGCACGGCGCACCGACGCTCAGCCCCCGGTTTCGGCCCGGCCGACCCGGGTGCCGGTACTCCGGCGCAGCAGCCTGACCCACACCGGGGGCCTGCGGAACGGCCGGGCCAGCCGGTCCTGTTCCGCCTCCGCGTGCAGCCGGCGCCGCCGGTCCTCGGCGAGCGCCTGCAGGTGGTCCATCGGGATCCGGTTCATCAGCATGGTCCCGACGCTGTCCCTGAGGCCCCGCCGGGCACATCGGACGGTCACGCACTCCCGGCGGGGACCCGGCGGCGGTGCCGGGCCGCCGGGGTAAGGGATCCCCTCAGGCAGGCGGGGGCAGCAGGCCGCGGCGGTAGGCCGGGACCAGCCGGCGCGGCACCAGGTGCCGCCGTCCGTCCAGGGTGAGCGGCACCAGGTCGGGCGCCTGGGCCTTCCACTGCGACCGGCGGTGCCGGGTGTTCGCCCGCGACGTCCGCCGCTTCGGTACGGCCATCAGCTGCCTCCCTCTCGTCCGTCCCCGGTGCCCGGGTCGGTGTGGGCCGGCTCGGGGTCCGAGCACGGCTCGTCGTGTGCCCAGCCGAACGGGTCGGGCAGGCCGGACCAGGCGTCCTGGCCGGCGGCCACCTCGGCGTCGGTGAGCAGCGCGCCGCGCAGGGCGGCGTCGATCTCGTCCGGGTCGGCGGCGTGGCAGAGGACCACCAGGTCCTGGGCCCGGTCGCCCCACCGCGGGTGCCAGGCCAGCGCGGCGAGCGCCTGCCGGTCCGCTCCGGCCGCGTCCCAGGCCTGCGGGCCGGCGCCGTCGAGCCACTCCCCGGCGTGCGCGATCCGCAGGCCGCCGCCCGCGCTCTCCAGCCACAGCACGGCGTCCGGCCGGGTCGCCAGCCAGACCCGGCCGCGGGCCCGCACCACGCCGTCGAGCAGCGTGTCGATCGCGTCGTGCAACCGGTCCGGGTGGAACGGGCGCCGCTGGGAGAACACCAGGGTGCGCACCCCGGCGTCGGCGTCCAGCGACGGTGCGCCGCGCAGCAGCGGTTCGTGCACCCCGCCGGGGACCCCGCGGCGCGCACCGGGGGCGAGCCGCGTGCAGAACACCCGCTCGTCGGCGTCGTCGACGTCCAGCCGCGGGGCGGTGGGGGCCAGCCGGTCTAGGACGGCGACGGTCGGGTCCGGCCGGGGCCCGGCCGGCCGGGTGGTGACGAGCACGTCGGCGAACTCGACCTGCCCGACCGCGAGCTGGGCGATCGTCCGCTCGTCGTCGGGCAGCGTCGTCAGGCCCCGCTCGGGCAGCGTCACGTCGCCGGTGGCGTCGTCGAGCCAGGTCTGCGGGTCGAGCACGGTCACCACCCCGCGCAGGTCCACGAGATCGGTCGCCGGGCACGGGGCGCGGCCCCGGCCGGGGTCGACGAGCACCGCCCCGAGCGCCCAGCAGACCGGCTCGGGCTCCAGGCACGGATCCAGGTGCAGCACGACGCGGGGCACGGCGCCGGCGAGCGCGGCCAGCGTCGGCAGGACGTCCGCGCGGATCGTGCAGCTCACGCACCCGTGGTCGAGCTCCAGTACGGAGTGCTCGTCGCGGCCACCGTCGCGCAGCCTGCGGTGCACCAGCCCCCGGCCGAGATCGCGCAGGTCGTGGTGCAGCACGACGACGTCCGGGTCGAGCTGCCGCATCCGCGCGATCGCGCGCTCCGTCCCGTCGCGCTCGGTCCCGCACAGGACCACCAGCTCGGTCATGTCTTCCTCCCGGGGTCGGGCGGTCACGGTCGGGTGTAGAGTAAACGAAAATGATTCTCATGTTGAGAGGAGGGTTCCGATGGCGAAGACGACCGACGTCCGGCCGATCGTGAAGCTGCGCTCGACCGCGGGCACCGGCACGACCTACGTCACGCGGAAGAACCGGCGCAACGACCCGGACCGGCTGGTGCTGCGCAAGTACGACCCGCGGATCCGGGCACACGTCGAGTTCAAGGAGGAGCGCTGATGAGGTCCAGGGACAAGCCGCTGCGGACGACGCGGCGCAAGCCGAACCCGCTGCACGCCCGCGGGATCGAGCACGTGGACTGGAAGGACGCCGCGCTGCTGCGCACGTTCGTCTCCGACCGCGGCAAGATCCGCGCGCGCCGGGTGACCGGCCTGACCGGTCAGCAGCAGCGCCAGGTGGCGGTGGCCATCCGCAACGCCCGCGAGATGGCACTGCTGCCCTACCCGCACGCGGGGCGGTGAGCGATGTCGCGTCGATGTGACCTCACCGGCCGCGAGCCCTCGTTCGGGAAGTCGGTGTCCCACTCGCACCGCCGGACCAGCCGGCGCTGGGACCCGAACGTGCAGCGCCGGCGCTACTGGTTCGCCGAGGAGGGCCGCTGGGTGCGGCTGACGCTCTCGGCCAAGGGGATCAAGACGGTGGACCGGATCGGCGTGCCCGCCGCGGTCGCCCGGATCCGGGCGAACGGGGTGCGGATCTGATGGCCACCACCGGACAGATCGCCAAGAACGAGCGGCGCAAGCGGATCGTCGCGCGCCACGCCGAGCGACGTGCCGAGCTCAAGGCGCTCATCGCCCGGCCGTCGACGCCGGCGGCCGAACGCGACGCCGCGGTGGCCGAGCTGCGCCGCCAGCCCCGCGACGCCAGTGCCACCCGGGTCCGCAACCGTGACTCGGTCGACGGGCGCCCGCGCGGGCACCTGCGCAAGTTCGGGGTGTCCCGGGTGCGGCTGCGCGGGCTGGCCCACGAGGGAGCGCTCCCCGGCGTCCGCAAGTCGAGCTGGTGACACGTCCCCCGAACGGGGCGTGACCTGCGCACACGCCGGTTCCGGGCCCCCCGGCCACGGGGCCCGGGACCGGCGTGTAATCTTCTTCAGGTCGGTGAACGGAGCGACTCCCGGATCCGCTGCCGCCCCCTTAGCTCAGTCGGCAGAGCGTCTCCATGGTAAGGAGAAGGTCTACGGTTCGATTCCGTAAGGGGGCTCGTAGGGGCTTCGCCGTGATCGGCGGAGCCCCTTCATGACGGTGTAGCTCAGTCGGTAGAGCAAGCGGCTCATAATCGCTGTGTCGCCGGTTCAAGTCCGGCCATCGTCACCACTCTGGCGCACGACATGGAACACCTGCTGGGAGGCACCCGCGATGGCCAAGGCCACGGACGTACGGCCGAAGATCACTCTGGCCTGCGAGGAGTGCAAGAACCGCAACTACATCACCAAGAAGAACCGGCGTAACGACCCGGACCGGCTCGAGATCAAGAAGTTCTGCCGGAACTGCGGCGTGCACCGCGCCCACCGCGAGACCCGCTGAGCGCAGCTTGCGTAGCGAGAATCGGTCCTGAGGGTGGTCGACCAGTCCTGGGTCGGGCACTCGCTCGATCCGGTCGGGCCGTACCAGGTCGGTCGGGAGAAGATCCGCGAGTTCGCCGTCGCCATCGGTGACGGCGATCCGCTGTTCCACGAGGTCGGTGCCGCACGAGCCGCGGGGCACCCCGATCTCGTCGCCCCGCCGACCTTCCCGGTGTGCTTCACGATGCCGGTGATCGAGTCCTTCCTGAAGGACCCGGCGCTCGGCTGGGACTACACCCGGATGGTCCACGGCGACCAGCGCATCGCCTACCACCGTCCGATCCGGGCCGGTGACGAGCTGGTCACCGTGCTGCACGTCGACGAGCTGCGCACCCGGGCCGGCAACCACATGCTGACGCTGCGGTGCGAGGTGTCCGACACCGGCGGCGAGCCGGTCGCCACCACGCACGCGCTGCTCGTCAGCCCGGCGGGGGAGTCCGGGTGACCGCGGGATCCGTGCAGGCGGGCGATCGGCTGCCGCCACTGGAGGTCCGGCTCACCCGGGCCGACCTGGTCCGCTACGCGGGCGCCTCGGGTGATCTCAACCCGATCCACTGGAGCGACCGGGTCGCCGGTGCCGCCGGGCTGCCCGGGGTCATCGCGCACGGGATGCTGTCGATGGCGCTGGCCGGCCGGGTCCTCACGGCCTGGACCGGGGACCCCGCGGCGGTGCTGAGCTACGGCACCCGGTTCACCCGGCCCGTCGTCGTCCCGGACGACGACGAGGGGGCCACCGTGGAGCTGTCCGGCACCGTGGCCGAGGTCCGGGAGTCCGAGGGCCGCCGGGTCGCCGTCGTCGATCTCAAGGCGGTCTTCGACGGGCGGACGGTGCTCGGCCGGGCGCGTGCCGAGGTGGCACTGCCGGCCTGATCGACCCCGGTGTGCGAACCCGCTGGAGCGGATGCGTATGCTGGGATCAGCCGGGCGCACCGGATGATCGGTGTGCCCGTCCCGCTGCCCTCAGGGGTGGTTCGGGGCAGAGGGGTGTAGCTCAATTGGCAGAGCAGCGGTCTCCAAAACCGCAGGTTGCAGGTTCAAGTCCTGTCACCCCTGCCACGACGCCGCAGGCCATCGGGATGTCCGGTGGCGCGGCCGACGGCACGGACGGCGAAGCAGAGCAGGTCCTCCCCGAGTGGGGGACGTGATCGAGAGCGGGCAGGGCGTCCGCAGCCAGGAGGGCGCGTGAGCGACGAGCACGAGTCGGAGCGTTCCGGGCGGGAGCGCCCGAGCAACGCAGCCGACCGTCGCGGGCGGCGAGCGGCGCGGTCCGGCTCCGGCGGCACCCCGGCCAAGGGCCGCGCGACCCCGACGCGCGCCGGTGCGATGGCGACGAAGGAGAAGAAGCCCTCCCCGTTCGCCCGCGTCGCCCGGTTCCTGCGCGAGGTCGTCGCCGAGCTCCGCAAGGTCATCTGGCCGAACCGCTCCCAGATGGTGAAGTACACCATCGCCGTTCTCGTCTTCGTGACGTTCATGGTGACACTGGTGTTCCTGCTCGACTCGGCCTTCGCCGAGGGCGTCGCCCTGCTGTTCGGCAACTGACGCGCGCCGACGACCGACCGACCGGCGACCCACAGCGACCCGGACAGCAACAAGGAAGCGAGACGGACGTGACCTCCGACAGCAACGCGTACGACGAGAAGGCCGACGAGGCCGCGATCGACGCCGTCGCCGAGCACGCGGCCGACGAGACGCTGCCCGAGCAGTCCGTGCAGGACGCCGACGTCGAGGCCGCCCACGGTGAGGACGCCGTGTCCGGTGACTACACCGACGCCGAGGACGACTCGACCCCCGGCGCGGCCGCGGAGTCGATCGACGCCGAGAACGCGGACTCCGACGAGGACCCGGCCGACGCAGGCGACACGGTCGGCGCGGCGGACTCCGACGACGACCGGACCGGCGCGGACGCCGCCGACGGGACCACGGACGACGCGTCCGGGGAGCCCGGGGCCGACGACGAGCCCGCCGAGGACGTGGACCCGGAGGAGGAGCTGCGCGCCGCGCTGCGCCGCGCCCCCGGTGACTGGTACGTCATCCACTCCTACGCCGGGTACGAGAACAAGGTGAAGTCCAACCTCGAGACCCGCGCGCAGACGCTGGACGTCGAGGACTACATCTTCCAGGTCGAGGTGCCCACCGAGGAGGTCACCGAGATCAAGAACGGGCAGCGCAAGAAGGTCCAGCGCAAGGTGCTGCCCGGCTACATCCTGGTCCGGATGGAGCTGAACGACCAGTCCTGGGGCGCGGTGCGCAACACCCCGGGCGTCACCGGTTTCGTCGGTGCCACGTCCAAGCCGTCGCCGCTGACGATCAACGAGGTCGTGAAGTTCCTGCTGCCCAAGACCGAGGCCCCGAAGAAGGAGGCCGAGGGCGGCAAGGCCGCGACGACCGGCGGCTCGGCGAGCTCCGGCGGCGCCCCCACCATCGAGGTCGACTTCGAGGTCGGCGAGTCGGTGACCGTCATGGACGGCCCGTTCGCGACGCTCCCCGCGAGCATCTCCGAGGTCAACATCGATGCCCAGAAGCTCAAGGTGCTGGTCTCGATCTTCGGCCGGGAGACCCCGGTCGAGCTCGGGTTCAACCAGGTCTCCAAGATCTGACGCACCCGTGAGGAACGTCCGCGGCATGGCAGGGCCGCGCGTCGTGTACATCGATCACTGAGGAACGGACATGCCCCCCAAGAAGCGGAAGCTCTCCGCGATCATCAAGCTCCAGATCCAGGCCGGCGCCGCGACGCCGGCCCCGCCGGTCGGCCCCGCACTGGGCCAGCACGGCGTCAACATCATGGAGTTCTGCAAGGCCTACAACGCGGCGACCGAGGCCCAGCGCGGCAACGTCGTGCCGGTCGAGATCTCGGTGTTCGAGGACCGCTCGTTCACCTTCGAGCTCAAGACCCCGCCGGCGGCCCGGCTGCTGCTGAAGGCGGCGGGCGTCGACAAGGGCTCCGGCGAGCCGCACAAGACGAAGGTCGCCACGGTCACGCAGGCCCAGGTCCGCGAGATCGCCGAGACCAAGATGAAGGACCTCAACGCCAACGACATCGAGCAGGCCGCCAAGATCATCGCCGGCACCGCCCGGTCGATGGGCATCACGGTCCAGGGCTGAGAGTCCACACCGCACGCGTGGGAGAGCCGGGCGCGGCTCGCACCACGGACTGACCTCCCAGAAGGAGACGAGGACAGATGGCACAGCGCAGCAAGGCCTACCGCGAGGCCTCCGCGAAGATCGACGCGGACCGCCTCTACTCGCCGCTCTCGGCGACGAAGCTGGCCCAGGAGACCTCCAGCAGCAACACGGACGCGACCGTCGAGGTCGCCCTCCGGCTGGGCGTCGACCCCCGCAAGGCGGACCAGATGGTCCGCGGGACCGTGAACCTGCCGCACGGAACCGGTAAGACCGCCCGGGTGATCGTGTTCGCCACCGGCGACAAGGCCACCGAGGCCGAGGCCGCCGGTGCGGACGCCGTCGGCGCCGAGGACCTCATCGAGCGGATCCAGGGTGGGTGGCTCGACTTCGACGCCGCCATCGCCACCCCGGACCAGATGGCCAAGGTCGGCCGGATCGCCCGCATCCTCGGCCCGCGTGGCCTGATGCCGAACCCGAAGACCGGCACCGTCACCCCGGACGTGACCAAGGCCGTCAACGAGATCAAGGGCGGCAAGGTCAACTTCCGGGTCGACAAGCAGGCCAACCTGCACCTGGTCATCGGGAAGGCCTCGTTCGACACCGAGAAGCTGGTGGAGAACTACGGCGCCGCGCTGGACGAGATCCTGCGGCTCAAGCCGTCGGCCGCCAAGGGCCGCTACGTCAAGAAGATCACCTTCTCGACGACGACGGGCCCGGGCATCCCGGTGGACCCGAACCGCACCCGCAACCTGCTGTCTGCGGACGTCGAGGAGACGGTCTGATCTCCTGACCTGCACCACACGACGCCCCCGGCTCCTCGCGGAGCCGGGGGCGTCGTGTCGTCCGCTCCCGGTCACCAGTCCCTGAGGACGTCCTCGACGGTCTCGGGATCGGTGCCGCGGGTCGCGGTGGTGGTGCCGGTCCGGGAGAACCGGGGTGCCGGTGCGGCCTGCGGGACGCCGTCGGCGGTGACGATGGTGGCCCGCGCGGCCAGGTGCGGGTGCTCGGCCGCCTCGGCGAACGAGAGCACCGGGGTGGTGCAGGCGTCGGTGCCGGCGAACACGGCCGTCCACTCGTCGCGGGTCCGGGTGGCGAACACCTCGGCGAACCGGGCCCGCATCGCGGGCCAGCCGGAGCGGTCGTACTGGTCGCCGAGTTCCTCGTCGGTCAGCCCGAGCCCGGCGACGAGCTGGGCGTAGAACTGCGGTTCGAGCGCGCCGACGGCCATGTGCCCGCCGCCGGAGCAGGTGTAGGTGTCGTAGAACGGGGCGTGCCCGTCGAGCAGGTTGGAGTCGCGGTCGTCGGCCCAGGCACCCTGGGCGAGGAAGCCCCAGACCATCTGGTTGAGCACGCTGACGCCGTCGACCATCGCCGCGTCGACGACCTGACCCTGCCCGGACGAGCGGGCCTCCCACAGCGCCGCGAGGACCCCGACGACCAGCAGCATCGAGCCGCCGCCGAAGTCGCCGACCAGGTTCAGCGGCGGCACCGGGCGCTCACCGGAGCGCCCGATCGCGTGCAGCGCACCGGTCAGCGAGATGTAGTTGATGTCGTGCCCGGCGCGCGCGGCCAGCGGCCCGTCCTGGCCCCAGCCGGTCATCCGGCCGTAGACCAGGCGCGTGTTGCGGGCGTGGCAGTCCGCAGGCCCGACGCCGAGCCGCTCGGTCACCCCCGGCCGGTAGCCCTCGAGGAGGAGGTCGGCCCGCTCGACCAGGCGCAGCACGGTCTCGCGGCCGCCGGGGTCCTTCAGGTCCGCGGTGACGGTGCGCCGGCCGCGGCTCGTCGGGTCCGGCACCCGGGCGGAGCCGAGCTGCAGCCCGCCGGACGGCCGGTCGATCCGGACCACGTCCGCGCCCAGATCCCCGAGGATCATCGCGGCGTGCGGTCCCGGGCCGAGCCCGGCCAGCTCGACCACCTTCAGCCCGGCCAGCGGCCCCTTGCCCTGCGTCACCGGCAACCTCCTCGTCGTGTGGGTCCTGCGGGCTCAGGCCTTGAGCAGGTCCTCGCGCCCCTCGGCCTCCAGCCTGCGGCGGTACGGCTCGAACAGCTGCTTGGCCAGCGGCAGCAGCTTGAGCAGCTTCGACACCGGCCCCTTCGCACGCACGTCGCCCTTGGCCAGCGCGACCGGCAGGACCACCTTGCCCAGCCAGAACCGGTTCCCGGTGTCGGCGGTCATGAACAGCTCGATGTTCGGATCCGGGCCGGCGCCGGCGCCGGTGTGCAGCTCGGCGTTCGGCAGGTCGACGGTGACGACGGCGTCCGGGCCGGTGTAGGTGATCCGCAGGACCACCCCGGACGGCTGCAGCGCCGCCACCAGCTCCGGGTCCTGCAGGCCGAGCCGGAAGACCCCGCCCAGGTACTCGTAGACCTCGGCCTCGTCGGCGAACACGGCCATCAGCGCCTCCTCGCGAGATGTGGCGGGCACGGACCTGCCCGGCCCGGTGTGATTCTCGCGGCACCGGATCATGCCCGCCCAGCCGGTGGCCGGGCCAGCCGTGGCCCGCCCGGGCCGGGCCGGCCGGTCAGCCCCCGCCGGGCAGCAGGACCACCTTGCCGCCCGGTGTCCCGGACAGCAGCGCCGGTGCGTCCGCGAGCGCCGCGACGTGGTCGACCCGGGAGCGCAGCAGCCCCCGGCCGAGCAGCCCGGCCAGCCAGCCGAAGTCCCGGTCGAGGCCGGGAGTGCCGTCGAACAGGAAGAACGTGCGCAGCGAGCGGCCGTGCCGCAGCGTGTCGCCGAGCAGCGCGGCCGGCTCGAAGACCGCGTCGGCACCGGACGCGCGGCCGACGGACACCACGGTGCCGCCGGGGGCGAGCGCGCCGAACGCGGCGACGAGATCGGGCCCGCCCTCGGTGTCGACGACGCCGTCGACCGGCCCGGGCACCGCGCCCGCGCCGGCCACCACCTCGCCGGCGCCGAGCGCGCGCAGCTCGTCGATCCGGCCCCGGTCGCGGACGGTCGCGACGACGTCGGCCCCGCCGAGCGCGGCGAGCTGGACCGCGAACCGGCCGACCGCACCCGTCGCGCCGGTCACCAGTACCCGGCGCCCCAGCAGCGGGCCGAGGTCGCGCAGCGCCCGCAGCGCGGACCCGGCGGCGATCGGCAGGGTGGCCGCCTCCGTGTCCGGCACGCCGTCCGGGACCGTCCCGGTGACGCCCACCGGCACCGCCCGGAGCCCGGCCCAGCCGCCACCCCAACCGGCGGTGACGACGCGGGACCCGCGGGCCGGGCCGCTGCCGTCGGCCGCCGGTTCGACGACGACGCCCGCCGCCTCCCAGCCGGGCACCGTCCCCGGCGCGGCCGTGGCCAGCGCCGCGAGCTCGCCCGGGTTGACCGACGCCGCGGTGACCCGCACGAGCAGCTCACCGGGCCCGGGCACCGGATCGGGGACGGTGGCGGGGCGCAGCCGCGCCGGGGCGGCCGGATCGACGACGAGAGCATCCATGACCACAATGTGGCACGGACTGCCAGTGGGCAGCAAGTGCCAGAACGGGTCCCCGCGGTTAGGATCACCGCTGTGTCCGACACCCCGGGGCTGCGTGAGCGCAGGCGCCGCCGCACCGAGTCCGATCTCGTCGACTCGGCGTTGCGGCTGATCGGCTCGCGCGGTTTCGCGGCCACCACGGTGGAGGCGATCGCGGAGGACGCCGAGGTGTCGCCCCGCACGTTCTTCCGGCTGTTCGGCTCCAAGGAGGACGTGGTGCTCGCCGTCGAGCGGGCGTTGTTCGACGCGTTCGTCGACGCTGCCGACGACCTGTCGCCCGGCCCGCTCACCACGGCCCTGACGACGGCGTTGACCGGCGCACTCGCCGAGCGGGACGGGACCTGGTTCGCCCGCGTCGCCGCCGCGGCCCGGATCATCGACGAGCACCCCACGGTGGAGGCCGCGGCGCTGCGGCTGTGCGCGGCGACCACCGAGCGGCTCTACGACCGGATCCGGCCGGTGACCGGCGGGGAGCCCGAGCACCTGGTGCGGCTGGCCCTGGAGACCGTCGTCGCGGCCTGGCGGCTGGCCCGCCGGCAGTGGCTTGCCGAGGGTCCCGGTGTCCCGGAGCGCCTCGGTGAGCTGGTCGCGCGCAACGGTGCGGCCGTCGCCGCGGTCGGGCAGGTCACCGTCGCGCGCGGCTGAGCGCCGGTCAGCGGCCGGGGGGATCCTCGTCGAGCAGGCCGCACCGGCCGGCGAGCGCGGCGGCCTCGATCCGGTTGGCCGCGCCGAGCTTGTGCAGCAGCGAGGCGATCATGCGCTTCGCGGTGCGCTCGCTCACCAGCAGCGGGCGCGCGATGTCGGCGGTCTCCATCCCGCGGGCGAGCAGCGTCCAGAGCTCGATGTCGCGCTCGCCGAGCCGGTCGAGCAGACCGCCGGAGGTCCGGTCCGACGCGCTGAGCAGCGCGTCCAGCAGCTCGCCGCGCAGCACCCGCACCCCGGCCGCGATCGCCAGCAGCGGCGCGACCAGTACCTCGGGGTCCGCCGACTTGCCGAGGTAGCCGTCGGCACCGGCGCGCAGCGCGTCGGCGGCGAGGTCCAGGTCCTCGGTGCCGGACAGCGCCAGCACCCGGGTCGCCGGGTAGGCGGCCTTGATCCGCCGGATCGTCTCCACCCCGCCGAGCGGGGGCAGCGCCAGGTCGACGATCGCGATCCCGGCCCGGTGCCGGCCGACGAGGGCGACCGCCTCCTCGCCCACGGTGACCGAGCCCGCGACCCGGAACCTGTCCCCGGCGCGTGACTCCAGCAGCAGGGCGAGACCCTGCGAGAACAGGGCGTGGTCGTCGACGATGACGACGACGTGTGGCTCGTCGGGCACGACGGCGAGCCTAGTGTGGGCGCGCCGGCAACGGGCGAGCCGGGAGATCGGGGTGTCACCGACATGGCGGACAGGACGGCCGGCCGGGCGGCCGGACGGGGCTCCGACGAGCTCCCGGAACGGGTCGACGAGGAGCGCACCGCGGTCGTCCTGCGGCTGTGCGTGGTGCTCGCCGCGGTGGTGCTCGTCGTCGTGCGGCCGGAGGTCGCCGGGGACCGGGTGCTCGCGGCGACCGTCCTGATCGGACTCACCGCGGTGTACGCGACCGCCCTCGCCGCCATCTCGGTGCTGCGCGGGACGCTGCCGGTCCGGCCGGCCGTGCTGACCGGTGTGGACGGTGCACTCGCCGTGCTGGCCTGCGGGCTGACCGGCGGGATCGCCAGCCCGATGGTCGCGGCGCTGCCGCTGGTCGTCATCGCCATCGCGCTGCGGGCCGGGGACCGGGTCGGCCGGGCGGCCGCCGTCGTGCTGGGGGTCGGCTACACCGCGGCCGCCGTACCGGGGTCGGCGCCCGGGACCTCGCTGCCGGACCGGATCGTCGCCGGGGTGTGGTGGACCGGGTTCCTGTTCGCGACCGCGGTGCTGGTCGGTGTGCTGGTCCGGCTCCTGGAACGCCAGCTCGCCGAGACCGCGACCAACCGGGCCCGGGCCGAGAGCGAGCACGAGCGGTACCTGTCCGAGCGGGAGCTGCGGGACCGGATCGTCTCGCAGAGCCGGGTCCGGCTCGACGGTGCCCGGGTGGTGCTGCACGAGTTCCGGACGCCGGTCGCGTCGCTGACCGCGCTGTCCGCGGACCTGGCCCGGGAACGGCTGTCCCCGGACGCGGCCCGGACGGCGTCCCGGCTGCTCGCCGATCACGCCGCCCACCTGCAGGACATGCTGGACGGGCTGGCCGATCTCGCCGTCTCCGACGGCAGCCCGCTGGGCCGCAACCGGCCCCGCCGGGTCGCACTGGCCAACATCGCCGCCGGTGCGCTGGACGCCGCCGGGGTCGCGGCCGGGCGCCGCCGCCCGGTCGTCGTGCCGCCGGACGCAGCGGTGCTCTGCGATCCGCAGCGGCTGCGCCGGCTGCTGACGAACCTGGCCGAGAACGCGGCCCGGCACAGCGGCGACGCGCCGGTCGAGCTGCACCTGACCCACGACGGCTCGCAGCTCCTCGCCGAGGTCCGCGACCGCGGCCCGGGCCTGCCGGACGGCCAGCAGGGCGTGGTGACGGCGAAGGGCGTCGCACTGGGGGAGCGGCGCGGCACCGCCGGGCTGGGCCTGTGGATCGTGGAGGCGCTGGCCTCGGCGATGGACGGCGAGCTGCGGCTGCTCCCGCGCGACGGCGGCGGGCTCGTCGCCCGGCTGACGCTGCCGCTCCCCCCGGCCTGAGGTGGCACCCGGGGGCCAGCCGTGGCGCGGACGGCGGGTGTGCCCCAGGCCACCCGGTCCGCATCATCGACCGGCATGCGGACGACGGCAGCGGTGCTGTGGGAACCCGGCGGCAAGTGGGAGGTCGAGGAGGTCGAACTCGACGCCCCGCACGCCGGTGAGGTGATGGTGGAGCTGACGGCGTCGGGGATGTGCCATTCCGACGAACACCTGGTGACCGGGGACCTGCCCGCGGTGCTGCCGATGGTCGGCGGGCACGAAGGCGCCGGCCGGGTGATCGAGGTCGGTCCCGGTGTGACCGAGCTGGCGGTCGGCGATCCGGTCGTGATGACGTTCCTGCCGTCCTGCGGGCGGTGCCCGTACTGCGCGAAGGGTCTGCCGAACCTCTGCAACGACGGCGCCGGCGCGACCCTCGGCCCGCAGCTGGACGGGACCTACCGGTTCTCCGCTCGCGGTCAGGAGGTCGGGCAGATGTGTCTGCTCGGGACGTTCGCGAAGCACACCGTCGTCCCGGTGAAGTCGGTCGTGAAGATCGACGAGGGCTTCCCGCTGGACCTGGCCGCGCTGGTCGGCTGCGGTGTGACCACCGGTTTCGGGTCCGCGGTGCGCAGCGCCGAGCTGTGCGCGGGCGACGCGTGCGTGGTCGTCGGCGTCGGCGGGATCGGCGCGAACGCGGTGCAGGGCGCCCGGGTCGCCGGCTGCCGCTACGTCGTGGCGGTCGACCCGGTCGAGTTCAAGCGTGAGCGCGCCCGCGAGCTCGGGGCCACCCACGTCGCGGCGAGCATCGACGAGGCGTGGGGGATCGTCAGCGAGCTGACCCGCGGGCAGATGGCCGACGCCGCGATCCTCTGCACCGGCGTCGCGGCCGGGGCCGAGCTGCAGCCGCTGCTGCAGCTGGTCGGGAAGCGGGGCCGGGTCGTCGTCACCGCGCTGGCCAACGCCGAGGAGGAGACGGCGACCCTGTCGCTGCTCGACCTCACCCTCTACGAGAAGCAGGTCCGCGGCGCCCTGTTCGGCAGCTCCGCCGCCCAGCACGACGTGCCGCGCCTGCTCGAGATGCACAACCTCGGCCAGCTCAAGCTCCGCGAGCTGATCACCCGGGAGTACACGCTCGACCAGGTCAACGACGGTTACGAGGACATGCGGGCGGGGCGCAACATCAGGGGCCTGATCCGCTACTAGTGCCCACCGACGGCAAGGGAGCCGAACGTGACCACCACCGCGACGCGCACCATCGAGCACGGCAAGCGGGACGGGTTCGCCAGCCTGTCCGCGGGACGGCTGCGGGCCGACTCGTTCCCGATGCGGCTGTTCGGCAAGGGCAACGCCAGGCACTGGGACCCGGCCGCGATCGACTTCACCCAGGACGCGGTCGACTTCGCCGCGATGACCGACGACGAGCGCTGGCAGACCTGCGCGCTCGCCGCGCAGTTCATGGCGGGCGAGGAGTCGGTGACCCAGGACCTGCAGCCGTTCGTCGCGGCGATGGCGGCCGAGGGCAGGCTCGGCGACGAGATGTACCTGACCCAGTTCGTCTTCGAGGAGGCCAAGCACACCCAGGCCTTCCGGCTGTGGTTCGACGCCGTCGGGATGACCGGCGACCTGCACTCCTACATCGACCGCAACGAGTCCTACCTGGAGATCTTCACCCGGGCGCTGCCGGAGAGCCTCTACGCGCTGGCCGGTGACCCGAGCCCGGCGAACCAGATCCGCGCCTCGGTGACCTACAACCACGTCGTCGAGGGCACGCTCGCGCTCACCGGCTACTTCGCCTGGAACAAGATCTGCGCCGAGCGCGGCATCCTGCCCGGCATGCAGAAGGTGATCAAGCACATCGGCGACGACGAGCGCAGGCACATGGCCTGGGGCACCTTCACCTGCCGCCGGCACGTGGCCGCCGACGACGCGCTGTGGGACGTCGTCGACGGCCGGATGCAGGAGCTGATGGTGCCGGCGATGGGCGTCGTCACCGGCACGGTCGACCGGTGGGAGGACGGGCGGGCCCCGTTCGGGATCGACATCAACGAGATGGCCGAGTACGCGATGGACAAGGTCGGCCGCCGGCTCGGGGCGATCGAGTCCGCCCGCGGCGCCGACCTGCGCACGATCGACTCCGACGCCGAGCCGGAGAAGCTCGAGGAGCGCTTCCACGCCGAGGACCAGCAGGTGCTCGCCGCGGCCGCGGCGTCCTGACCGCGGAGCAGAGAGGACGGACACGATGACCCGGCCCGGACGGTACGACCGGCGCGACGCGCTCGCGGCGATGGACCCGGAGACGGACTACGTCGAGATCTACCGGGACCTGGCCGGGCTGGAGTTCCCCTGGGACATCCAGCAGGCGCTGTCGCTGGCGCTGTTCCGCACCTACGCGGTGCCGTCGATCGGGCGGCTGCTCGCCGGCACCGGTGAGTTCACCGGACGGGTGCAGAAGCGCTACGACGACACCGCGCTCATCCTGGAGTCGGTGCTGGCGAACGGGTTCGACCACGTCGAGGGCCGGGCCGGGATCCGCCGGATGAACCAGATGCACCGCTCCTACGACATCTCGAACGACGACATGCGCTACGTGCTGGCGACGTTCGTCGTCGTGCCGCTGCGCTGGGTGGACCGGTGGGGCTGGCGCCGGCACACCGAGGTCGAACGGGTCGCCACCGCGAACTACTACCGGCGGCTCGGGCGGCACATGGGGATCCGGGACGTCCCGGCGACCTGGCAGGAGTTCGGCGCGCTGCTCGACGCCTACGAGGGCGAGCACTTCGGCTACGACCCGGGCGGCCGGGCCGTCGCCGACGCGACGCTCGACCTGGCCACGACGTTCCCGCCGACCGACCGGCTGCCGAAGCGGGCCGCCCGCGGGTTCGTGCTGGCGCTCATGGACCCGCCGCTGCTCGACGCGCTCGGCTACCGGTTCCCGCCGGCGCCGGTCCGCCGTGCGGCCGACGCCCTGCTGCGGGCCCGGGGCGCGGTGGTGCGCCGGATGCCGGTGCGGACGGAGCCGTACTCGGTGCCGGACTCGCCGAACATCCGCAGCTACCCGCAGGGCTACGACGTCCGCGAGCTGGGCACGTTCCCGGCCTGCCCGGTGCACCGGCAGGACACGGCGGTCTGAACGGCCCGGTACGTGCGGGACGGGCGGCTCAGCCGCCCGTCCCGAAGGTCACCGGCAGCCGCTTGATCCCGTTGATGAAGTTGCCGGTCAGCCGGTCCGGCTCGCCGACGGACAGGTCGGGGACCCGGGTCAGCAGCTCGCCGAACAGCGAGCGCAGCTGGGTCCTGGCCAGGTGGCTGCCCAGGCAGAAGTGCGGCCCGCCGCCGCCGAACGCGACGTGCGGGTTCTCGGCCCGGGTGATGTCGAAGCGGTGCGGGTCGGTGAAGACCGACCCGTCCCGGTTGCCGGAGTGGTAGAAGAGCACCACCCGCTCGCCCTCGGAGATCCGCTGCCCGCGGATCTCGGTGTCCCGGGTCGCGGTCCGGCGGAAGGTCAGCACCGGGGTGGCCCAGCGCACGAACTCCTCGACGGCCGGCCCGATCCGGTCGTCGAACTCCGCGGTGAGCAGGCGGCGCTGCTCCGGGTGCCGGTCGAGCGCCAGCACCGCGTGGCTCGCGGTCTGGCGGGTGGTGTCGTTCCCGGCCACGCAGAGCAGCACGAAGAACGCCGCGATCTCCTCGTCGGTCAGCGAGGCGCCGTCCACCTCGGCCTGCACCAGCGCGGTCATGAGGTCGTCGGCCGGTTCGTCGCGGCGCAGCGCGGACAGCTCGAACGACGCGGTGTGCAGGGTCATCAGCGCGTTCAGCAGGACCGCCATCGGGTCGCCGTCGCCGATGTAGTCGGCGTCGTTCCAGGCGACCATCGCGTTGGCGGCGTCGGCGACCTCCTGGCGGCGCTGCGCCGGGATGCCGATCATCTCCGAGATCGTCCACATGGGGAGCCGGGCCGCGACGGCGGTGACGAAGTCCGCCTCGCCCCCCAGCGCGAGCAGGTCGTCGACGATCGCGGCGGCCTGGGCCCGGATCTGGTCCTCGATCCGCCGGGTCCGCCGCGGGGTGAACACCGAGGCGATCACCCGGCGCTGGCGGGCGTGCCGCGGTGCGTCCATGGCGAGGATCGAGTGTGCCGCCTCCAGCATGTCCTCGGGGACGTCCTCGAGCATCACACCGCCGTAGGCCTGTCCCGAGGCGAACGTCTCCGGGTCCCGGCTGACGGCGGTGATGTCGGCGTGCGTGACCAGCGCCCAGAACCCCGGTGCGTCCGGGTCCGGCAGCAGCTCGGTCTCCGCCGGCGGGTGCCAGGACAGCGGCCGGTCCCGGCGGAGCTGCGCGAAGGTCTCCTCGCGCTCGTCCGGCGATCGGGACCAGAACGCCTGCGTGGAGACGTCGAGCGGGTCGTACGCCCGGCCCGCGCCGGTCACGGTGCGACCAGCAGGTCGTCGCGGCCGTCGGCGCGCAGCCGCTCGACGTAGACCGGGAACAGGCGCTTGGCCAGCGGCGCCAGCTGCAGCAGCTTGGTCACCGTGCCGTCGACCGTGACCCGGCCCCTGGCCATGGCGAACGTCAGGTTGACCGCCCCCTGCCAGTAGGCGTTGGCGGTCTGGGTCGCCATCGTCATCGTCGCGTGCGCGGCCGGGGCGCCGGGATCAGAGCCCCGCCAGACGGCACCGCCGGGCAGGTCGATCACCAGGGCCGACTCCGGATCGGTGCACTGCTGGCGCAGCACCAGGCCGGTGGCGCGCAGTTTCGGTTCGAGTTCGGGATCGGCCAGGGCGGTCTCGAAGATCCCGCCGATGTAGCGGTACAGCTCGTCCTCGTCGGCGAATCCGGGCACGTCTCCTCCACGTCGTCGTGCGAGTGCTGCGTCCGGTCCAGAACATAACGTAGATTACGTTACTGCCCAAGAGTCGCGGCGGACGCGGCTCGTGGCACCCTGGTCGCACCAACACGGCGGCGAGGGGCGGGATCGGGCGAGGTGGCCAGGAGAGCGGGCCGGCAGGTGGTCGCCGAGCAGTACTTCGACGCCGCCATGTCGATCCTCGCCCGGGACGGGGCGGCCGGGCTGAAGATCGGCCCGCTGTGCCGTTCGCTCGGGGTGACCAGCGGGTCCTTCTACCACCACTTCGGCGGCTGGGCCGGGTTCGTCCGCGGGCTGCTGCAGTACTGGGAGGCCGAGCAGACCGACCGCGTCGTCGAGCTGGCCCGGGCGACCGCGGACCCGATCGAGCGGATGCTCGTGGTCAAGCGGCTGACCGTGGAGCTGCGCCACGACGCGGAGGCCGCCATCCGGGCGTGGGCGCAGATCGACGCCGAGGTGGGCCGGGCCCAGGCCCGGGTCGACGTGCAGCGCCGGATCGCGCTGGAGCAGGTGGTCGGCGAGGTCGTCGCGGACCGGGCCGACGCGCACCGGCTCGCGGTGCTCGGAATGTCGCTGATGGCCGGGTTCCAGCAGACCTGCGACCCGCGCGACCGCGATCTCCTGCGGGTCCTGTTCGACGACTTCCAGCGGCTGATCCTGACCTACGCGCCCGTCGACGTCCGGCCGGGCACTGGGCCGATCGAGTGATCGTCAGTTCGGGTGGTCCGGCGACCTCCGGTGTCGTCCCGGGGGGCGGAAGGTCCGTTCGGCCCAGTTCGGTGCCCGCTCCGGGAGCAACTGTTACCCACGGTCCGCTATCATCGCCGGAAATTGCTGACGGAGCGTGACCATAACGTAGAGCACGTTATGGTCACGGTTCCGGGCTTCCGATACCTGTAAGTAACTCGGTGCGCGTCGTCTCGTTGTGCCGTTCAGCACCGACGAGTGGCCCACGCTCCCCGCGTCTTCCGGCCCCCGGTGCGGGCCGGACGGTCGATTGCGCGAGGAGGCGGCAGGTGACCGGTGTCGAGGTGAAGGTCGAGGGGCTGACGAAGTCCTTCGGCCGGGCCAACATCTGGTCGGACGTCTCGCTGACGTTGCCGCCCGGTGAGGTGTCGGTCCTGCTCGGGCCGTCCGGTACCGGCAAGTCGGTCTTCCTGAAGTGTCTGATCGGGCTGCTGAAGCCGGAGCAGGGCTCGATCGTCATCGACGGCGTCGATCTCGTGCGGTGCTCGGAGTCCGATCTCTACGACATCCGCAAACTGTTCGGCGTGCTGTTCCAGGACGGCGCGCTGTTCGGCTCGATGAACCTGTTCGACAACATCGCCTTCCCGTTGCGCGAGCACACGAAGAAGTCCGAGACCGCGGTCCGCGACATCGTGATGGAGAAGATCGAGATGGTCGGCCTGACGGGGGCCGAGGGCAAGCTGCCCGGGGAGATCTCCGGCGGCATGCGCAAGCGGGCCGGGCTCGCCAGGGCGCTCGTGCTCGACCCGCAGATCGTGCTGTTCGACGAGCCGGACTCCGGGCTCGACCCGGTGCGCACCGCGTACCTGAACCAGCTGATCATCGACCTGAACGCGCAGACCGACTCGACGTTCCTCATCGTCACGCACGACATCAACTCGGCGCAGACGGTGCCGGACAACATGGGCCTGCTCTACCGCAAGCACCTCGCCATGTTCGGCCCGCGCGAGGTCCTGCTGACCTCCGAGGAGCCGGTCGTCGCCCAGTTCCTCAACGGGCGGCGCGAGGGCCCGATCGGCATGTCCGAGGAGAAGGACGCCGCCCAGGCCGCCCGGGAGATGGAGGAGGCGGGCGAGCTGGAGGGCCTGCCGCCGATGAAGCCGCAGCTGGAGGCCTCCACCGGGATGCCGGACCGGCAGGCGGTGCACCGCCGCCGGGAGCGGGTGCAGGCGATGCTGCACGAGCTCCCGGAGCCGGCCCAGCGGGCGATCCGCGCCTCCTACGGCTCCGCGGCCCCGGCCGACGACGACGGGCCGACCGAGCAGTGGGCCCCGGCCCGGGACGGCAGCACCCACGAGGAGGCACGCGAGCCGGCCCCCGACACCGACGAGTGGCCCACCGACATCCACCCGCGGGTCACCGACTCCGGCCCCGACGACCCGCCGGCGTCCGGGCGGCACCAGCTCTCCGGCGGCGACCGGTGACCGCGCCGAGCCCGGTCACCCGGGCGCTCACCCCGGTCGGCCGGTTCCTCGGGCTGGGCGTCGAGATCGGCAAGCAGTCCCTGCGCCGCCCGTTCCAGCTGCGCGAGCTCGTCGAGCAGGTCTGGTTCGTCACCAAGGTCTCCGCGCTGCCGACGGCGCTGTTCACGATCCCCTTCGGCGCGACGATCGCGCTGCTGCTGGGTGAGCTGACCCGCCAGTTCGGCGCGCAGTCGCAGACCGGTGCCGGCTCGGTGCTCGCGATCGTGCAGCAGGCGGCGCCGATCGTCACCGCGCTGCTCATCTCCGGCGCGGGCGGCAGCGCCGTCTGCGCCGACCTCGGGGCCCGGACCATCCGCGAGGAGATCTCGGCGATGGAGGTGCTCGGCATCTCCCCGATCCAGCGGCTGGTGGTGCCGCGGGTGCTGGCGATGGGCATCACGGCCGTCGTGCTGAACGGGCTGGCCACCTGCGTCGGCGTCTCCGGCGGGTACTTCTTCAACGTCATCATCCAGGGCGGGTCGCCCGGCGCGTACATCAACAGCTTCTCGGCGATCGCCCAGGTCTCCGACATCGTGGTCTCGGAGATCAAGGCGTTCCTGTTCGGGATCGTGGCCGGGGTCGTGGCGGCCTACCGCGGGCTCAACCCGCCGCCCGGGGCGAAGGGTGTGGGCGACGCGGTGAACCAGGCCGTCGTCATCTCCTTCGTCCTGGTCTTCCTCATCAACCTCGTGCTCACCGCGCTGTACCTCGAGCTCGTCCCGCCGAAGGGCTTCTGACATGGCCAACCGACTGGGCGTCCGGGCCCGCCGGGCCGCGCAGGCGCCGCTGAACCAGCTCGAGGAGCTGGGCGACCAGCTGTCGCTCTACGTCCGGGCGATCCTGTGGATCCCGAAGACGGTCACCCGTTACCGCAAGGAGGTCGCCCGGCTGCTGGCCGAGGTCTCCTTCGGCTCGGGGGCGCTGATCGTCATCCTCGGGACCGTCGGCGTGATGGCGTCGCTGTCGCTGTTCGTCGGCTCGCTGGTCGGCCTGCAGGGCTTCCGGGCCCTGGACGCGCTCGGCGTCGAGGCGCTGACCGGCTTCATCACCGCCTACTTCAACACCCGCTCGATCGCCCCGCTGGTCGCCGCGTCGGCGCTCACCGCGACGCTCGGCGCGGGCTTCACCGCCCAGCTCGGCGCGATGCGGATCTCCGAGGAGATCGACGCGCTGGAGGTCATGGCGGTGCCGTCGGTGCCCTACCTGGTCACCACCCGGGTGGTCGCCGGGATCGTCGCGATCATCCCGATCTACACGCTGGGCCTGCTCGCCAGCTACGCCGCGGCCCGGCTCAACGTCACGCTGATCAACGGGCTGTCCGGCGGCACCTACGACCACTACTTCGACCTGTTCCTGCCGGTCGGGGACGTCCTGCTGTCGTACCTGAAAGTGATCGTCTTCGCGACGGTGATCATCTTGATCCACTGCCACTACGGCTACACGGCCCGGGGCGGCCCGGCGGGCGTCGGCGTCGCGGTCGGCCGCGCGGTCCGGCTGTCGATCGTCAGCACCGCGATCCTCGACTTCTTCCTCACGCTGGTCATGTTCGGCACGTCGACCTCGGTGCGGGTGGCGGGATGAGGTCCACCAAGCGGGTCGTCCAGGGGCTGACCTTCGTCGTCGTCATCGTGCTGCTGCTCGGCCTCGCCGTCGCGCAGTACGCCGGCCTGTTCAGCTCCGGTGTCCCGGTCACGCTGAACGTGGCGCGGGTCGGCACCCAGATGCAGGAACGCGCCGACGTGAAGGTGCGCGGGCTGATCGTCGGCGAGGTCGAGCAGGTCGTCTCCGACGGCGAGACCACCAGCATCGAGATGTCGATGAACCCGGACCTGATCGAGCTGATCCCGGGCAACGTCCAGGCGCAGATGCTGCCGAAGACGCTGTTCGGCGAGAAGTTCGTGTCCCTGGTCCCGCCGCCGGCCCCGTCCACGGCCCGGCTCGCCGCGGGCGCGGTGATCCCGGAGGACCGCAGCCGGTCCGCGCTGGAGGTCGAGCGGGTCCTCGACGAGCTGCTCCCGCTGCTGCAGACCGTGCGCCCGCAGGACCTGGCGACCACGCTCGGCTCGCTGTCCCAGGCGCTGCAGGGCCGGGGTGACCAGCTGGGGGACACGCTGTCCCGGCTGAACACGCTGGTCGAGGGCCTGAACCCGGCGGTGCCGGACCTGCAGGAGGACATCCGCCAGCTCGCGACGTTCTCCGACAACCTGAACGTGGCCGCGCCGGACCTGCTCGACGCGCTGGACGACCTCACGGTCACCAGCCGGACGATCGTCGAGAAGCGGGACGGGCTGCGGAACCTCTACCGCTCGGTCACCGGCGCCTCGGACGACCTGCGGGCCTTCCTGGACGCGAACGGCGACAACATCATCGGCCTGTCCCGGTCCAGCCGTCCGACGCTGGAGACCCTGGCCCGGTACTCGCCGGAGTTCCCCTGCCTCACCGGGCAGCTCGTGGACCTGATCCCGAAGATCAACGACGCGATCCGGCCGGGCACCGACCGGGTCGGCGTCAACATCACGCTGGAGATCGTCGCCAGCAAGGGCAAGTACCTGCCGAACCAGGACGAGCCCGAGTACGCCGACGACCGCGGCCCGCGCTGCTACCCGATCCCGGTCCCGGACGGCACCCAGTACCCGCCGGACGGCCCGTTCCGGGACGGCTCGGTGCCCGGGCCGGGCCCGGTCGGGCAGCCGATGGGGGCACCCGGCGACTTCGGCGTCGAGGACTACGGCACCTACGACGGGACGAACAGCTTCGACCTGGTCGAGGACCAGAGCGGGCAGAACGGCGCGGGCATCCTGCCGCCGCTGACGACGGCGCTCGGCAACATCGGCATCGAGCCCAGCTCGTTCCCGGCGGAGGACGGCACGCACCAGTCCGGGACCGTCGACATGGGCGTCGCCAACTCACCGGGCGAGCAGCAGGTCGTCGCCCAGCTCCTCGCCGCCCAGCAGGGCGGCTCCCCCGAGGCCGTCCCGGCCTGGAGCAGCACGATGGTCGGGCCGCTGCTGCGCGGCGCGGAGGTGACGCTGACGTGACCCGCTTCCCCCTGTCACCGCTGCTGAAGTTCCTGGTCTTCGCCCTGGTCACCGCACTGGGGACGACCGTGCTGGGGCTGACGATCGCGAACGCCCGCGGCGGCGAGGTCACCCCGTACACCGCGCGGTTCACCGACGCGACCGGCCTGCTCGCCGGGGACGACGTCCGGATCTCCGGGGTGGTCGTCGGCTCGGTGACCGACGTGCGGATCGTCGACCAGCGGGTCGCCGAGGTCGAGTTCGACGTGGACTCCGCGACCGATCTCCCGGCGACGGTGAACGCCACCCTCAAGTACCGCAACCTCATCGGGCAGCGCTACCTCGCCCTCGACCAGGGCGCCGGCCCGACCGGGCAGACGTTGCCGGCGGGCGGCCAGATCCCGCTGGACCGCACCCGGCCCGCGGTCAACCTCACGGTGCTCTTCAACGGCTTCCAGCCGCTGTTCCAGGGCCTCGACCCGGTCCAGATCAACAAGCTCTCGATGGAGATCGTGCAGGTCCTGCAGGGTGAGGGCGGCACGGTGCAGAGCCTGCTGGCCTCGACGTCGTCGCTGACCAACTCGGTCGCCGACCGGGACCGGGTGATCGGCCAGGTCATCGACAACCTCAATCTCACGTTGCAGACGGTCAACGAGAACGACGAGGGCCTCGACGAGCTGATCAGCTCGCTGCAGGCCGTCGTCTCGGGGCTGGCCCGGGACCGGGAGCCGATCGGCGACGCGATCTCCTCGATCGGCACGCTGACCCAGGTCACCGGCTCGTTCGTGGAGGACGCCCGGCCGGCGCTGCGGGACGACATCCGCAACCTCGGCGACCTCGCCACCGAGCTGGACCGCGGCCGCCCGGCCGTCGAACGGTTCCTGGAGTACGCGCCGTTCAAGCTGAACCGGATCGCCCGGGTCGGCTCCTACGGCAGCTGGTTCAACTTCTACCTCTGCGGGCTCGACGGGCAGATCGGCATCTCGCCGATCCTGCCGCCGACCTCGCTCGAGGACCTGGGCCTGGACCTGCGCAACCCGGAGCGCCGCTGCGGCCCCGACCCGTCCGGCCTCGGTCCGGGCGGTACCGGCCCCACCGGCGGCGCGGGTGACGCGACCGGGGACAACCGGGCGCAGGAGGCGGAGCGGAACCCGCTGCTGCGGACCCCGGACACCGAGTCGCTGCAGCGGCTGGCCGACCCGCTGAGCGGGGTGCTCGGGGCCGCCACCGACTCCAGTGCGGACCCGACCGCGGCCCTGCAGCCGGGAGGCAACTGATGGCACAGGCTGGGCAGAAGCGGCCCGTTCTCGTCGCCACCGTCGGGCTCGTGACCGTCGTGGCGCTGACCCTGGCCGCGTTCAACTTCGAGACGCTGTTCTCCGGGGCGACCCGCTACACCGCGGAGTTCCCGGAGGCGGCCGGTCTGCAGGCGGCGGACCGGGTCACGGTCGCCGGGGTCGAGGCCGGCCGGGTGCAGAGCGTCGAGCTGGACGGCGACCACGTGAAGGTCGAGTTCACCGTCGACGACGCCTGGGTCGGCAACCGGACGACGGCCTCGATCGAGATCGCCACCCTGCTCGGGTCCAAGTTCCTCGCCCTCGACCCGCGCGGCGACGGCGAGCAGGACCCGGACGCGCCGATCGGCCGGGACCGCACGACCTCGCCGTTCGACGTCGTCGACGCGTTCAACGGGCTCTCCGGGACCATCGACCAGCTCGACACCGCGGCGCTGGCGAACAGCCTGACCACGCTGTCGGACACCTTCCGCGACACCCCGCCGGAGATCCGCGGCGCCCTGGACGGGCTGTCGCGGCTGTCCACCACCATCTCCAGCCGGGACGCCGAGCTGAAGCAGCTGCTGGCGAACACCCGGCAGCTGTCGACGACGCTGGCCGACCGCCGCGGCGACGTCGTGAAGCTGGTGGACGACGGCAACCTGCTGCTCGGCGAGCTGCAGCAGCGCAAGCAGGCGATCGCGGACCTGCTCGACGGCGTCCAGCGTCTGTCGGTGCAGCTGCGCGGGCTGGTCGCGGACAACACCGAGCAGCTGCGCCCGGCGCTGGAGACGCTGGACCGGGTGCTCGCGGTGCTGGAGGCGAACCGGGACAACCTCGGCGAGATCCTGGACAACGAGGCGGTGTTCATCCGGGTGTTCGGCAACGCGCTCGGCAACGGCCGCTGGTTCGACAACTACGTCTGCGGGCTCGTCCCGCCGGCCGTCCCGCTCGGGGGTGACTGCTGATGGGCTCGTGGGCCAACGACCGGCGCCAGATCCAGCTCGGCGCGCTCGTGGCGGTGGCCGCGGTGCTGGCGGCGAGCGCGGTCTGGCTGATCGGCTCCGGCGGCGGGCGCCCGGTGACCGCCTACTTCACCAGCGCGGCGGCCTTGTTCCAGGACAACGACGTGCGGGTACTCGGCGTGCCGGTCGGCAAGATCGACCGGATCACGCCGGAGGGCGACCGGGTCCGGGTCGACATGACGATCACCGACGACGACGTCCGGCTCCCGTCCGACGTCAAGGCCGCCGTGGTCTCGCCCAGCCTGGTCACCGGGCGCTACGTCCAGCTCACCCCGGTCTACACCGGCGGCCCGGAGTGGAACGGCGAGCCGATCCCGCTGGAGCGCACCGCGTTCCCGCTCGGCGTCGACGACCTCACCCGGACCGCGACCGAGCTGTCCCGGGCGCTCGGCCCGCAGGGGGCGAACGCGAACGGGGCGCTGAACGACGTCCTCGACGTCACCGCGCGCAACCTGGACGGCAACGGCCGGGCGCTCAACGACACGGTCCGCAACCTCGGCGGCCTCTCGGCCACCCTCAACGGGTCCAGTGAGGACCTCTTCGGCACCGTGACCGAGCTGCAGAAGTTCACCTCCACGCTGCGCGAGAACGACCCGGGGGTGCGCGAGCTGAACGCCAAGCTCGCCGACGTCACCGGGTTCCTGGCCGGGCAGCGCGGCGAGCTGGGCGGGGCGCTGAACGAGCTGTCCTTCGCACTCGGCGAGGTCGCGACGTTCGTGCAGGACAACCGGGGTGCGCTCAACTCCAACGTGGACAAGCTGGCGAACGTGTCCCAGGAGATCGTCGACCACCAGCGGGCGCTGGCCGAGGTCGCCGACACCGCGCCCGCGGCGCTGGGCAACCTGACCAACATCTACAACGGCTCGTCGGAGACCCTGGACACCCGGGCGAACATCAACGAGCTGGCCTACCCGCTGCCGGTGGCGCTCTGCGAGATCCTGCGACGTTCGGCGACCCCGCTCCCGGTGGACGGCCCGGCGGCCGGCACGGGCGCGCTCTGCGACGGGCTGCGCCCGGTGCTCGACGGCGCGGTCCCGCTGCCCACCCCGCAGGAGGTCATCACCCAGCTGCAGCAGGGGGTGTCGCCGTCGTCCCCGCTGCCGCCGCAGCTGCTGCCCGGCTCACCGCTGTCGCTGACCGATCCCGGGTCGCAGCTGCGCGACCCGCAGGCCCCGGCCCCGCCGCCCGGCCCGCAGCCGGACCCGGCGGCCCCGCCGGCGCCCGCTCCCGGCCCGGCCGCCACGCCGACACCGGTGCCCGACGAGCCGGACGCCACCGAGGAGCCGGACGGCTCCGGTGACTCCCGGGACGGCGGCCTGTTCGGCGGACTCCTCGGAGGTGGCTCGTGAGCGGCCGTACCGCGCGGGTCGCCGCGCTGCTGACCGCGGCCGCGGTCGGTGCGAGCGGCTGCGGGGTGATCAGCGGCGGGCTGCGCGGGGTACCGCTGCCCGGCGGTGCGAACCTCGGCGAGGACCCCTACCAGGTCCAGATCGCCTTCGGAGACGTCGTCGACCTCGTCCCGCAGTCCCTGGTGCGCTACGGCGACGTCCCGGTCGGCGCGGTGCAGCGGGTCGAGGTCGAGCCGGGCACCTGGAACGCGCTTGTGACGATCGACGTCAACCGCGACGTCGAGCTGCCGGCGAACTCCACCGCGCGGGTGCGGACGACCTCGCTGCTCGGTGAGAAGTTCGTGTCGCTGGACCGGCCCGCCGGCCCGGCGGAGGGCTCGCTCGCCGCGGCCGGCCGGATCCCGGTCGCCGCGACCGGCCGGGCCGCGGAGGTCGAGGAGGTGCTCGGCGCGCTGTCGATGCTGCTCAACGGCGGCGGCGTGGCACAGATCCGGACGATCTCCACCGAGCTGAACAACGCGCTCTCCGGCCGCGAGCCCGAGGTGCGCGCCCTGCTGGACAACCTCGACCGGCTGGTCGGCTCGCTCGACGACAGCAAGGACGACATCAACCGCGCCCTGGACAGCCTGGACCGGCTGTCGGCGACGCTCGCGGCGCGGCGCCCGCAGATCAGCAACGCGCTGCAGAACATCAGCCCCGGGCTGCGCGAGCTGGAGGCCCAGCGGACCCAGCTGGTCGGGATGCTGCAGGCGCTGGACCGGCTCTCCGGGGTCGCGACGAACGTCGTCAACCGGTCCCGCGACGACCTGCTCGCCGACCTGGAGGCGCTGCGCCCGGTGCTGCGCAACCTCGCCGACTCCGGGCAGGACCTGCCGCAGTCGCTGGAGCTGCTGCTGACCATCCCGTTCACCGACGCGGCCACCGACGCCGTCGCCGGGGACTACGCGAACCTCTACGTGACCGTCGACGCCGACCTCGGCAGCATCCTGGACAACATCCTGCGGAGCCGCCAGCTCGGCCTGCCGCTGCCGCTGGAGCAGCTCCAGGCCCTGCCGCCGACCGCGCAGCTGCTGACGCCGCTGCTCGGTGGCGAGGCCCCGCCGGTCCCGCAGGCGCCCGGTGTGCCCCGGCTGCCGCTGCTCGGGCCGGAGCAGGAGACCCCCGCCCCGGCCGCACCGCCCGCCGAACCGGGGGCCCCGGCCCCGGCTACCGGGGCGACCCCGACCCCGACGCCCACCCCGGAGCCCCGTGACTCCGGCGGGGACGGGCTGCTCGGCGGTCTCTTCGGAGGTGGATCGTGATCACCAGGACCGTCCGCTGGCAGCTGGTGGCGCTGGCGCTCGTGACCATCGTCGGCGTCGGCTACGCCGGGTTCCGCTACGCCGGGCTGGACCGGCTGTTCGGGGCCACGACGTACCCGGTGACCATCCAGATGGCCGACTCCGGCGGCATCTTCACCGGTGCCGACGTCACCTACCGCGGGACCAGCGTCGGGCGGGTCGGCCCGCTGTCGCTGACCGACGCGGGGATCGACGTCCAGCTCGACATCTCCAACGACGCACCGGAGATCCCGGCCGACGCCCGCGCCGTCGTCGGGAACCTGTCGCCGATCGGTGAGCAGTTCGTGGACCTGCAGCCGGTCGCCGACGGCGGCCCGGTGCTCGCCGCCGGCACGGTCATCCCGCAGGAGCGCACCCAGGCCCCGGTGGGGATCAACACCTTCCTGACCGAGCTGGACCAGCTGGTCTCCACGGTGCCGAAGGACTCGCTGCGCACCGTGGTCTCCGAGCTGGGTCAGGGCTTCGAGGGGACGGCCCAGCCGCTGCAGCAGCTGCTCGACACCACCGGGCAGTTCACCACCGCGGCGACCGAGGCGTTGCCGCAGACGACGGCGCTGATCGCCGACGCCCGCCCGGTGCTGACCACGCAGAACGAGGTCGCCCCGCAGTTCCAGGAGTTCAGCCGGGGCCTGCGCGAGGTCGCCGAGCAGCTGCGCGAGTCCGACCCGGACCTGCGCCGCATCATCGACGACGGCCCCCGCGCCGGCGACGAGCTCCGCGCGCTGGTCCGGGAGAGCGGGCCCGGCCTCGGCGAGTCGGTCGCGAACCTGCGCACGGTCAGCGAGCTGCTGGAGCCGCGCCAGGCCGGGCTCCGGCAGATCCTGGTGACCTACCCGGGCCTGGTGGCGGTGGCGCCCAAGGTGGTGCCCGGTGACGGCACCGCGCACCTCGGGCTGGTCGTCAACTTCTTCGACCCGCCGGCCTGCGCGCGGGGCTACGAGGGCACCGACAACCGCGGCGGCCTCGACGTCACCGAGGTCCCGGTGAACGCGAACGCCCGCTGCGCCGAGCCCCCCGGCAGCCCGACGAACGTGCGCGGTATGCAGAATGTCGACCGGCCCCAGCCGCTGGACGTGCCGGACTACTCGGGCAACTCCGGGTACGCCGGCCCGCCGCCGGGGGAGGGGGACACCGACGGTGGTCCCGGGACCCGGCCCAACGCCGGTTCGCTCGGCGACGACCGCGCCCAGCGCGTCGGCTCGCCGTTCGTCACCGACGCCGCCCAGATCCTGCTGGGCGGGTGAGCCCCGTGACCCTGCCCGGCACCACGTCCGCGGGTACCGCGACGGCCCATCGGGGCGGCGCGGTTCCCCGGACGGTCCCCCGGTCGCCGATGCGCGGCCACCGAGCGGCTGTGCGCCCCGCAGCCGGGAGGAGGAACGCTCCCCATGAGCACTGATCTCACCGACCGCCCCGACGTCACCGACACCGCCGAGGACCCGGCCGGGCCGGAGCCGGGCGTCGCCGCCCGGATCCTGCCGGTGGCCGCGGTCGTCGCCGCGGTGCTGGCGCTGGTGTTCGGCGCGCTGTGGCTGTTCGCGCTGAACAGCGACCCGGTACGGGTCGCCGAGGCCCGCGACGACGTCCTGCGGGACGCCCGCCAGGCCGTCGTCAACCTCAACACCCTCGACCACGACGACGCCCAGAAGGGGCTGGACCTCTGGATCCAGTCGTCGTCGGGCTCGGTGCGCGACGAGTTCGAGAAGAACCGCGACGCCTACGCCCGGCTGGTGACCCAGCAGCGCCGGACCACCGCCGCGACGGTCGCCGACGCCGCCGTCGCCGAGGTCGACCCGCGGGCGGGGACCGCCCGCGTGCTGGCCGGTGTCGACGTGACCGTCACCCCGGAGGGTGCCGAGCCGACGGTGACCCGCCAGCGGATCGAGCTCGGCATGGTCGAGACGCCGGACGGCTGGAAGGTCGACGCGCTGGAGCCGCTGACGACCCCCGGCTCCGGCGGCTGACCCGCACCCACCGCCCGTTCCCAGGTCGACCACCCCAGGAGGTCACCGCATGTCCACCTCGCGCCGCCGCCCCACGGGCGGCATCCGCAGGCCCCAGGTCGCCGGTCGCCCCCGGCCCGGACGGGGCGAGAACGAGACCGGGCCGGACGAGCCCGGGACCCGGCCCGGCGGCGTCGCGCTCGACGACCGCACCGGTGCCCCGTTCACCCCGCCCGCCCCCGGTGACCCGGATCCCGCCGGGGCCGCCCCGGACGCGGGCCCCGCACCCGGTGCGGGCCGGACCGACCGGGCCGGCCGGACGCTCGCCGGGGACGCGCCGGAGGGCGGGCGCGGACCGGGACGGCCGGCCGGTCCCGACGCTCCCGGGCGCCCGGACGACCCCGCGGGCTCCGCGGGCACCGGACCCGACGAGGGATCCGCCGCCGACGGCGGGACCGGCCGGGCCGCAGGGCCCGAGGCCGCCGGCCGCCCGGCCGGTGCCGCCCGCGGGCCCCGGCTGCCCGCCGCCCCGCGGTCCCGCCGGGCGACCGTGCTGCTGCTCGTGGCGACCGTGCTGCTGACGACGGCCGCGGCCTTCTTCGGCGTGCAGTGGTACCGGACCGAGTACACCGGCTCCGCCGCGAACAGCGCGCTCGCCGACGTCGGCGCCACCGCCGAGGTGAGCCGGCAGGTGGGCGAGGCCGTCACCCGCGTCTACTCGTTCGACCACGCCCGCCTGCAGCAGGCCGAGGACGACGCCCGGGCCGTGATCACCCCGGCCTTCCAGCCGGAGTTCGAGCGGATCTTCGGCAGCGTCCGGGAGCTGGCCCCGCAGCAGCAGGCGGTGGTGACCGCGACGATCCCGAAGTCGGCGGTCGCGAGCATCGACGGCGACCGGGCGACCGTGTACGTCTTCGTGAACCAGGTGATCCGCCGCCAGGCCGACGGCGGTGCCCCGCAGGAGGGCGCCGCGGCGGCCCGGCTGCGGGTGGACGCCGAGCTCGTCGACGGCGGCTGGAAGATCGCCGCCATGACCCCGGCCTGACCCGGGCCCGGGTGCCCCGGACCCCCGGCGACGGGCGGGCCGGGGCGCCCGGGTACTGTCGTCGTCGATCCACCGAAGACCGCAGGTCCGTGTCCGGGTTCCCCGGCCACCGAAGGTCCCGGGAACACCGGGCGGCCCGCGCAGGAGGACGAGGCGAATCCGGGCGCTCGGCGCCCGCCGGTACTTTTCCCGCCCCGTGCCCTGCGCACGGGGCGTTCGTCGTTCTCCCGGGGGCCGTCGGCCCCGAGGGCGGTACCTGCGCAGCGCGGTGGCACTGCACGGACCAACCACCCGAGAGGAGGGCAGCGATGGCAGCACCCGACAAGGTCGCGGCGGTCGAGGAGATCACCAACCGCTTCCGCGAGTCGAACGCCTCGGTCGTCACCGAGTACCGCGGGCTCAGCGTCGCCAAGCTGACCCAGCTGCGCCGGGACCTGGGGTCGGACGCGAACTTCCGCGTCGCGAAGAACACCCTGGTCAAGCGCGCGGCCGCGGACGCCGGGATCGAGGGTCTCGACGACCTGTTCGCCGGGCCGACCGCGATCACGTTCGTCCAGGGCGAAGCCGTCGACGCCGCCAAGGCGCTGAAGAAGTTCGCCAAGGACAACCCCGGCCTGGAGATCAAGGGCGGGTACATGGACGGGCGCGCCCTGTCCGTCGCCGAGATCGAGCAGCTCGCGGACCTCGAGTCCCGCGAGGTGCTGCTGGCCAAGCTGGCCGGCGCGATGAAGGCGAACATGTCGAAGGCCGCTTCGCTGTTCAGCCAGCCGGCCTCGCAGGTTGCCCGGCTCGCCCAGGCGCTCGCCGACAAGAAGGCCGACGGTGGCGAGTCCGCCCCGGCCGCGGCCGACGGCGACTCCGCCGAGAGCTGATCACCACCCCCACCGAACGTCTTTCGTAAGAGAAAGGACCAGCCATCATGGCGAAGCTGTCCAGCGACGACCTGCTCGACGCCTTCAAGGAGCTCACCCTCCTGGAGCTCTCGGACTTCGTGAAGAAGTTCGAGGAGACCTTCGACGTCACCGCCGCCGCCCCGGTCGCCGTCGCGGCCGCCGGCCCGGCCGGTGCCGCGGCCCCCGCCGAGGAGGAGAAGGACGAGTTCGACGTCGTCCTCGAGGGCGCCGGCGACAAGAAGATCCAGGTCATCAAGGTCGTCCGTGAGGTCGTCTCGGGCCTGGGCCTGAAGGAGGCCAAGGACCTCGTCGAGAGCGCGCCGAAGCCGCTGCTCGAGGGTGTCACCAAGGAGGCCGCCGAGGCCGCCAAGACCAAGCTCGAGGAGGCCGGCGCGAAGATCAGCCTCAAGTGATCTGAGCGACGCTCCGCGAAGGGGGCGGGACCCGTACCGGGTCCCGCCCCCTTCGCCGTTCTCCGGGGCCTCCGGGCCGTGGACCGCTCGTCCCGGTGCGTCCCCGACCGGGTGCCGATGCCGCCCGGAAACCGCTGCGTACGCCGGAGGAAGCCGGTTGCCGACCGGTCGTCCCCGACTTCCGACCGCTCATCGACGGACGGGGACTTGACTCGGTGAGCCCGGCAGGTCACTCTTGGGCAACGGTGGTTGCCTGGATGCTGGAATCGGCGACCTGTCTCGACAGCTGCGTTCGCAGCGTCTATAGTCATTGTTTGCGCTGTCTGCGTCCAGGCTCTGCGCGCTCGCCACCGGGGAAAGCTTCGCCGACTGCACTGGTTCGTCCGGTGCTCCGCCGGAGTGGTCCGTCCTGGCGGGCGCGGGGAATCTGGAGCGCACGGCAGTGTCCGACAACAGACGGCGTGCCACGTGGCCGGGCTGCCGGCTCGCGATCCGGGGGGACCCCGAACGGATCGAGGGAGACGGTAGCGCTCGCCACCGGTGCACGCCAGACGAGAAGCGCAGTTCTCGGAAGGACGCATCTTGGCTGTCTCCCGCGCCGCCGCGACCACCTCGACCCTCTCCGCTTCGGCGAACCCGAACTACCCCGGCGCACCGACCCGGGTCACCTTCGCGAAGATCGCAGAGCCGCTGGAGGTCCCCGACCTCCTCGACCTGCAGATCCAGTCCTACGAGTGGCTCGTCGGCAGTGAGGCCTGGTTCCAGCGCCGGATCGAGGCCGGTGACGAGATGCCGGTCAGCGGGCTGGAGGAGATCCTCACCGAGATCTCGCCGATCGAGGACTTCTCCGGGTCGATGTCGCTGTCCTTCTCCGACCCCCGCTTCGACGAGGTCAAGGCCTCCGTCGAGGAGTGCCGGGACAAGGACATGACCTACGGTGCCCCGCTGTTCGTCACGGCGGAGTTCACCAACAACACCACCGGTGAGATCAAGTCCCAGACGGTCTTCATGGGCGAGTTCCCCGTGATGACCGACAAGGGCACGTTCATCATCAACGGCACCGAGCGCGTCGTCGTGTCGCAGCTCGTCCGCTCGCCGGGTGTCTACTTCGACCACGCGATCGACAAGACGACCGAGAAGGACGTCTACTCGGTCAAGGTCATCCCCAGCCGGGGTGCCTGGCTGGAGTTCGACGTCGACAAGCGCGACACCGTCGGCGTCCGGGTCGACCGCAAGCGCCGGCAGCCGGTCACCGTGCTGCTGAAGGCCCTGGGGTGGACCGCCGAGCAGATCGGTGAGCGTTTCGGGTTCTCCGAGACGATCATGACGACGCTCGAGAAGGACAACACCGCGGGCCAGGACGAGGCGCTGCTCGACATCTACCGCAAGCTGCGCCCCGGCGAGCCGCCGACGCGGGAGAGCGCCCAGGCGCTCCTGGAGAACCTGTTCTTCAAGGACAAGCGGTACGACCTGGCCAAGGTCGGGCGGTACAAGGCCAACAAGAAGCTCGGTCTCGACGTCGGGATCCCGACGGGCACGCTGACCGAGGAGGACATCGCCACGACGATCGAGTACCTCGTCCGGCTGCACGCCGGCGAGACCTCGATGACGTCCGGCCAGGGCGACGCGGCCACCGAGATCCCGGTCGAGACCGACGACATCGACCACTTCGGCAACCGCCGGATCCGGACCGTCGGCGAGCTGATCCAGAACCAGGTGCGGGTCGGGCTGTCCCGGACCGAGCGCGTCGTCCGCGAGCGGATGACCACGCAGGACGTCGAGGCCATCACGCCGCAGACCCTGATCAACACCCGGCCGATCACGGCCGCGATCCGGGAGTTCTTCGGCACCTCGCAGCTGTCCCAGTTCATGGACCAGCACAACCCGCTCGCGGGCCTGACGCACAAGCGCCGGCTCAACGCGCTGGGCCCGGGCGGTCTGTCCCGGGAGCGCGCGGGCATGGAGGTCCGTGACGTCCACCCGTCGCACTACGGCCGGATGTGCCCGATCGAGACCCCCGAGGGTCCGAACATCGGTCTGATCGGCTCGCTGGCGTCCTACGCGCGGATCAACCCGTTCGGCTTCATCGAGACGCCGTATCGGAAGGTCACCGAGGGTGTCGTCACCTCGCAGATCGACTACCTGACCGCCGACGAGGAGGACCGCTTCGTCGTCGCCCAGGCCAACGCCCGGCTGAACGACGACGGCTCCTTCGCCGAGGACCGGATCCTGGTGCGCCGCAAGGGCGGCGAGGTCGACCTGATCTCGCCGACCGGTGTCGACTACATCGACGTCTCGCCGCGCCAGATGGTGTCGGTCGCGACCGCGATGATCCCGTTCCTCGAGCACGACGACGCGAACCGCGCCCTGATGGGCGCGAACATGCAGCGTCAGTCGGTGCCGCTGCTCCGTTCCGAGTCGCCGCTGGTCGGCACCGGCATGGAGCTGCGTGCCGCGGTCGACGCCGGCGACGTCGTGACCGCCGAGGCGGCGGGTGTGGTCGAGGAGCTGTGCGCCGACTACATCACCGTCATGGACGACGAGGGGCAGCGTCAGACCTACCGGCTGAACAAGTTCCGCCGCTCGAACCAGGGCACCTGCAACAACCAGAAGCCGATCGTCGACGAGGGCGCGCGGGTCGAGGTGGGCCAGGTGCTCGCCGACGGGCCGTGCACCGAGAACGGCGAGATGGCGCTGGGCAAGAACCTGCTCGTGGCGATCATGCCGTGGGAGGGCCACAACTACGAGGACGCGATCATCCTGTCGCAGCGCCTCGTCCAGGACGACGTCCTCACCTCGATCCACATCGAGGAGCACGAGATCGACGCCCGGGACACCAAGCTCGGCGCCGAGGAGATCACCCGGGACATCCCGAACGTCTCCGAGGACGTGCTCGCCGACCTCGACGAGCGCGGCATCATCCGGATCGGCGCCGAGGTCCAGCCCGGCGACATCCTGGTCGGCAAGGTCACGCCGAAGGGCGAGACCGAGCTGACCCCGGAGGAGCGCCTGCTCCGCGCGATCTTCGGTGAGAAGGCGCGCGAGGTCCGCGACACCTCGCTCAAGGTCCCGCACGGCGAGTACGGCAAGGTCATCGGCATCCGGGTCTTCTCCCGCGACGACGACGACGAGCTGGCCCCCGGTGTGAACGAGCTGGTCCGCGTCTACGTGGCCCAGAAGCGCAAGATCTCCGACGGCGACAAGCTCGCCGGCCGGCACGGCAACAAGGGCGTCATCGGCAAGATCCTCCCGCAGGAGGACATGCCGTTCCTGCCCGACGGCACGCCGGTCGACATCATCCTGAACACCCACGGTGTTCCGCGACGGATGAACATCGGCCAGATCCTGGAGACCCACCTCGGGTGGATCGCCAAGTCCGGCTGGGAGATCGAGGGCCGGCCCGAGTGGGCCGAGCGGATGCCCGAGGAGCTGTACTCGGTGCCCGCCGACACCAACACCGCCACCCCGGTCTTCGACGGTGCGCGCGAGGGCGAGATCACCGGCCTCCTCGCGTCGACCCGTCCGAACCGGGACGGCGAGCGGATGGTCGGCCCGGACGGGAAGGCGCAGCTGCTCGACGGGCGTTCCGGCGAGCCGTACCCGTTCCCGGTCGCGGTCGGCTACATGTACATCCTGAAGCTGGCCCACCTCGTGGACGACAAGATCCACGCCCGGTCGACCGGCCCCTACTCGATGATCACCCAGCAGCCGCTGGGCGGTAAGGCGCAGTTCGGTGGCCAGCGCTTCGGTGAGATGGAGTGCTGGGCGATGCAGGCGTACGGCGCGGCCTACACCCTGCAGGAGCTGCTGACGATCAAGTCCGACGACGTCGTGGGCCGCGTGAAGGTCTACGAGGCGATCGTCAAGGGCGAGAACATCCCGGAGCCGGGGATCCCCGAGTCGTTCAAGGTGCTGCTGAAGGAACTGCAGTCGCTGTGCCTGAACGTCGAGGTGCTCTCCAGCGACGGCGCGGCGATCGAGATGCGGGACGCCGACGACGAGGACCTCGAGCGTGCCGCGGCGAACCTGGGCATCAACCTGTCCAGCCGCCCGGGCTCGGAGTCGATGACCGTCGACGACGTCGTCAACTGACCCTGCCGTAGACCGAGTAGCCGAGATAACGAAGAAACAGAGGACTTACGTGCTCGACGTCAACTTCTTCGACGAACTGCGCATCGGCCTGGCCACCGCCGAAGGCATCCGCCAGTGGTCGCACGGTGAGGTCAAGAAGCCGGAGACCATCAACTACCGCACCCTGAAGCCGGAGAAGGACGGGCTCTTCTGCGAGAAGATCTTCGGTCCGACCCGGGACTGGGAGTGCTACTGCGGCAAGTACAAGCGCGTCCGCTTCAAGGGGATCATCTGCGAGCGCTGCGGCGTCGAGGTCACTCGCGCCAAGGTGCGTCGTGAGCGGATGGGCCACATCGAGCTGGCCGCGCCGGTCACGCACATCTGGTACTTCAAGGGCGTCCCGAGCCGGTTGGGCTACCTGCTCGACCTGGCTCCCAAGGACCTCGAGAAGATCATCTACTTCGCGGCCTACGTGATCACCTCGGTGAACACCGAGCTGCGGCACAACGACATGTCCACGCTCGAGAACGAGATGAGCGTGGAGCGCCGGCGGATCGAGCAGACCCGTGACGCGGACCTCGAGGCCCGCGCCCAGAAGCTCGAGTCCGACATCGCCGAGCTCGAGGCCGAGGGGGCCAAGGGCGACGTCCGCCGCAAGGTCAAGGACGGCGGCGAGCGGGAGATGCGCCAGCTCCGTGACCGGGCCCAGCGCGAGCTGGACCGGCTCGAGGAGATCTGGACGACGTTCACCAAGCTCGACGTCCAGCAGCTCATCGCGGACGAGTCGATCTACCGCGAGCTCTACGACCGCTACGGCGACTACTTCACCGGTGCCATGGGTGCCGAGGCGATCCAGAAGCTGCTGGAGAACTTCGACATCCCGGCCGAGGCCGAGAAGCTGCGCGAGATCATCCGGTCCGGCAAGGGCCAGAAGAAGCTGCGTGCGCTCAAGCGCCTGAAGGTCGTCGCGGCGTTCCAGACCACCGGCAACTCGCCGATGGGCATGGTGCTCGACTGCGTCCCGGTCATCCCGCCGGACCTGCGCCCGATGGTGCAGCTCGACGGTGGCCGGTTCGCGACCTCGGACCTGAACGACCTGTACCGCCGGGTCATCAACCGCAACAACCGCCTCAAGCGACTGATCGACCTCGGCGCGCCCGAGATCATCGTCAACAACGAGAAGCGGATGCTGCAGGAGTCCGTCGACGCGCTGTTCGACAACGGCCGTCGCGGGCGTCCGGTGACCGGGCCGGGCAACCGGCCGCTCAAGTCGCTGTCGGACCTGCTGAAGGGCAAGCAGGGCCGGTTCCGCCAGAACCTGCTCGGCAAGCGCGTCGACTACTCCGGCCGTTCGGTCATCGTCGTCGGCCCGCAGCTGAAGCTGCACCAGTGCGGTCTGCCCAAGCAGATGGCGCTGGAGCTGTTCAAGCCGTTCGTGATGAAGCGCCTGGTGGACCTCAACCACGCGCAGAACATCAAGTCGGCCAAGCGGATGGTCGAGCGCGGCCGCTCGCAGGTGTGGGACGTGCTGGAGGAGGTCATCTCCGAGCACCCCGTGCTGCTGAACCGGGCGCCCACGCTGCACCGTCTCGGCATCCAGGCCTTCGAGCCGCAGCTGGTCGAGGGCAAGGCCATCCAGCTGCACCCGCTGGTCTGCGAGGCGTTCAACGCGGACTTCGACGGTGACCAGATGGCGGTGCACCTGCCGCTGTCGGCCGAGGCGCAGTCCGAGGCCCGCGTGCTGATGCTGTCCTCGAACAACATCCTGTCCCCGGCGTCGGGCCGGCCGCTGGCCATGCCGCGTCTGGACATGGTGACGGGTCTGTTCCACCTGACCCGGCTGCGCGAGGAGGCCCAGGGCGCCGGTAACCACTACGGCTCCTCGGCCGAGGCGATCATGGCCTACGACCGCAAGGTGCTCCACCTGCAGGCGCCGATCAAGATCCGGCTCCCCGACGTCACCCCGACGCCGGGTGCCGCGTCCGAGACGGTGAACGACGAGGGCGTCTGGACGGCCGAGACGACGCTCGGGCGGGTGCTGTTCAACGAGCTGCTCCCGGCGGACTACCCATTCGTCAACGAGCCGCTGCCGAAGAAGCGCCAGGCCACGATCGTCAACGACCTGGCCGAGCGGTACTCGATGACCGAGGTCGCGCAGGTGCTGGACCGGCTCAAGGACGCCGGCTTCTTCTGGGCCACCCGGTCCGGCGTCACCATCTCGATCGCCGACGTCCTCGTGCCGCCGAGCAAGGCGGGCATCCTCGAGAACTACGAGGCGAAGGCCGACCAGGTCAACAAGCGCTACCAGCGTGGTGCCCTGTCGCACCAGGAGCGCAACGACGAGATGGTGAAGATCTGGAGCCAGGCGACCGAGGAGGTCGCCAAGGCGATGGAGGAGAACTTCCCCGAGGACAACCCGATCCCGACGATCGTGCAGTCCGGGGCCGCGGGCAACATGACCCAGATCCGGCAGCTCGCCGGCATGAAGGGTCTGGTCGCGAACCCCAAGGGTGAGTTCATCCCGCGTCCGATCAAGGCCAGCTACCGCGAGGGCCTGACGGTGCTGGAGTACTTCATCTCCACGCACGGCACCCGGAAGGGTCTGGCGGACACCGCGCTGCGGACCGCGGACTCGGGTTACCTGACCCGTCGTCTGGTCGACGTCTCGCAGGACGTCATCGTCCGTGACGTCGACTGCGGGACCGAGCGGGCGATCTCCATGCCGGTCACCGAGGAGACCAGCGACGGGCGGCTCATCCCGCACCGTTACCTGCGTACCTCGGTGTACGCCCGGTCCTCCGCCGAGGAGGTCACCGCGGCCGACGGCAGCGTGATCGTCGGGCGGGGCGACGACCTCGGGGACCAGGCGCTGGACGCGCTGGTCGACGCCGGCGTCAAGCAGATCCGGGTCCGGTCCGCGCTGACCTGCGCGTCGGCCACCGGCATCTGTGGCACCTGCTACGGCCGCTCGATGGCCACCGGTCAGCTGGTGGACGTCGGCGAGGCCGTCGGCATCGTCGCCGCCCAGTCCATCGGTGAGCCGGGTACCCAGCTGACGATGCGGACGTTCAAGCAGGGTGGCGTCGCCGGCGACGACATCACGACCGGTCTGCCGCGTGTCACCGAGCTCTTCGAGGCCCGGGTCCCGCGCGGTAAGGCGCCGATCGCCGACGTCGACGGGCGCATCCGGATCGAGGACGGCGACCGCTTCTGGAAGATCACGCTGATCCCGGACGACGGCAGCGAGGAGATCGCCTACGAGAAGCTGTCCAAGCGGCAGTGGCTCGGGATGACCACCGTCGACGGCGTCGAGCGTCCGCTGGCGGACGGCGACCACGTGACGGTCGGTCAGCTCCTCCTGGAGGGCACGGCGGACCCGCACGAGGTGCTGCGTGTCATGGGCCCGCGCGAGGTGCAGCTGCACCTGGTGCGTGAGGTGCAGAAGGTGTACCGCACGCAGAGCGTGGACATCCACGACAAGCACATCGAGGTCATCGTCCGGCAGATGCTGCGCCGGGTGACGATCATCGACTCCGGCGCGACCGAGTTCCTGCCCGGTGCACTGGCCGAGCGGGGCGAGTTCGAGTCGGAGAACCGCCGGGTCGTCGCCGAGGGGAACGAGCCGGCCTCGGGCCGTCCGGTCCTCATGGGGATCACCAAGGCCTCGCTGGCGACGGAGTCGTGGCTGTCCGCGGCCTCGTTCCAGGAGACCACCCGGATCCTCACCGATGCCGCGATCAACGGAAAGCGCGACAAGCTCGTCGGGCTCAAGGAGAACGTGATCATCGGTAAGCTGATCCCGGCGGGTACCGGCATCAACCGGTACCGGAACATCCAGGTCCAGCCGACCGAGGAGGCCCGCGCGGCCGCCTACGCCCTGCCGAGCTACGACGACGGCTACTACAGCCCCGACGTGTTCGGCACGGGTACCGGTGCCGCGGTGCCGCTGGACGACTACGACTTCGGGCGCGACTACCGGTAGTACGTACCGGTGGGAGACCGCCCCGACCGGCGACGGCCGGTCGGGGCTCCCGAAGAGGTCCCGGACGGGGCCGGACACCGCTCTCCCGTGGCGGTGACCGGCCCCGTTCGTGTGTCCGGGGCCGGTTCAGGTCGTCCGATCCGGGTCCGGGTCGACCGGCGGCGGGATCGCCGGGTCCGTCGCCGGTGGCGGCGCGTCACGCGGCACTGCGGCGCCCGCCGGTTCGGACGCCGCGCCCGTCCGTAGACGTGCCCGCCGCCGTGGTCCTTCGCGCCCAGGACCGTCCGGGCACGGACGGCCCCCGTCGAGATGCGCACCAGCGGGCCGCGGAGCCGCCGCGACGCCCCCTCGTGTGCCTCTCGGCACCGGCTCAGGCCGTGCGCACCGGGCGGACCGGTCCGCCGAGCGCGCGCCGCACCTCGGCGAGGACCCGGTCCGGTGCGTCGCGCAGGTCCGTGGCCGTGTAGCGGAGCACCCGCCAGCCGAGGGCGGCGAGTCTCGTGTGCCGGTGTGCGTCGGCCCGGGCCGCGGTCGGTGTCGCGAAGTGGTCGCCGCCGTCGTACTCGACGCCGACGCGCGCGTCCGGGTAGGCCAGGTCCAGCCAGTACAGCTGCTCCCGGTCGTCGACGACGGGGTGCTGGGGGACCGGCCGGGGCAGCCCGCCGTGGACCAGGAGCAGGCGCAGCCGCGTCTCCTGCGGAGATCCGGAGCGGGCGTCGGCCCAGGTGAGCGCGTCGAGCACGTTCCGTACGCCGCGCACTCCCGGGTGGCGGACGGTGAGGTTCAGCAACAGGTCCGGGTGGAAGGCGCCCGGGCCAGCGCGTCGACCGCCACGACCCCCTCGGAACCCGGCACCCGGCGCGCGAGGTCGAACGCCGTCCGCAGCGGGGTCGTGACCCGCACCCCATCGACCTCGGTGACCTCCGCGGGACGCAGCGTCTCCCGCCGGACGACGGCGTCGGCCCTGGTCCGGGGCGCGGCCCGCCCGGGTACGACGACCTCGGCCGGCGCGGACGGCGGCGCACACGACCGTCCGAGCAGCTCCGCCGCCGAGTACCCGCAGAGCACGGACCCGGGCCCGGCCCACACGCTCGCGGCGCGGGACCGCAGCCCCAGATCGGGCTCACGGTCACGGACCCGGGCGTAGGTGTCGGGCAGCAACCGGACGTACCCCGGCCCACGCAGCCGGTCCCGGGTCACGAGCCCCGCCGCCACCGCGTCGGCTCCCCGGAACACCTCGGCCCGTCCGCGCACCGTCATCCCGTGATCCTGCGCCGCCCGGGCACCCGCCGGCCCGGGTCCGGACGGACCGATCGCGATGGCGAACCGGACGGGCTCGGGGCTCCCGTATCGCCCGGCGTGCCCAGATGCACGTCAGAGGGCGCCGGGACATCGTCCGAGCCCCGTGCAGCGCATCTCGGCACGGAGAGCGGCGCGATCGGTGCGGGCCCGGCCGGAAAGGACGCGGTGCTGCCCGGGGAGGCGCCGTCGGCTCGGACCTGGAGTGCGCGCGCATGCCGATCGCCCGGCAGATGCGTCGGCGGCCATGGCTGAAGGGCACACACGGGCCGGTTGTCCCGGAGATGTGCAGTGCCCGGGGTACGTAGGCGTGCCGGTGGCCAGGGGGTGTCGGCGGCCGTGGCTGAGGGGCACACGCGGGCCGGTCGTCCCGGAGATGTCCCGTGCTCGGCGTGCGCAGGCGTGCCCGTGGCCGGGGAGGCGCCTCGACCGCCCGAGCCCGGAGCATGCATGCGTGGCGGCCGTTCGACCCCGGAGCAGTGCCGGTCGGCGCGGGCGGGCACGACCGGGCGGTGCCCCGCGCCGAGATGCACACCACGGGGCACGGGCGTCCGGAGAACCCCCATGAGATGCATCTCGGCACGGGAGACCGGTCCCGAGGCCGCGAGGGCCCGCGGGGGACCGCAGAGCCGCACCGGGACGCCTGTCGCGGCCGGACCGTGGGTCAGCCCGGCCCGGGCCCAGCGACCGACATCCGCCCCGCCGCCTGCGCCGCAGCCGCGTCCACGACCGACCGGCCCGGCCTGACCAGCCCGACTGGCTCGACCCGCCCGACCAGCCCGACTGGCCTGACCAGCTCGACTGGCCTGACCAGCTGGACTGGTCTGACTGGCCTGACCGGCCCGACCGGCCTGACCAGCACGGCCGGTACTGGCCGGACCCAGGGCCGGAGCAGCGGCCCGGGCCCCGGGGTCAGGACGTGCAGTCCGCGCGCAGCCCGGCGCCCAGGACCCGCAGCGCGTCGTCGGCCTCGGCGAGCATCCCGGCGAACGTGGGGAACGCGTGCCACATCCCCGCGGTGCGCTGGTAGCGGACCCGGACCCCGGCCCGCTCGGCCCGTTCCACCAGGACGTCGGCGTCGTCGACGAGGATCTCCTCGGCCCCCGCGACGACGTGCAGCGGCGGCAGCCCGGACAGGTCGGCCTCGAGCGGGCGCAGCTCGGGGGCGTCGGCGAGCGTGCCCGGCGCGTAGTCCGCGGCCGCCGACGGCAGCCAGGACGGGTCCAGCATCGCGTCGCTCGCGGCGTTGCGGGACAGCGCGTCCGCGGTACAGCTCAGGTCCAGCCACGGGGAGATCAGCCCGACCGCTCCGGGGAGGTCCTCGCCGGTCTCGCGCAGGCGCAGGAGCAGGGCCGTCGTCAGCCCACCGCCCGCCGAGTCACCGGCCACCGCGATGTGCCCGGCCGGCCGGCCGGTGGCGCGCAGGGCCCGCCAGGCCGCCAGCGCGTCCTCGAGAGCGGCGGGGAAGGGGTGTTCGGGCGCCAGCCGGTAGTGCGGGGCGAACACCGCGGTCCCGGTGGCGTGCGCGAGCCCCGCCAGCAGCGGGCCGTGCGACGCCGAGGAGCCGACGACGTAGCCCCCGCCGTGCAGGTACAGCACCCGGTGCGGGGCCAGTGCGCCGGGCGGGGCGACGACGGAGGTCCGCACGCCGCCGAGCTCGCCGCGGGCCCGGCGGGTCCCCCGGGGCGCCGGGATCGCCGCGCCGATGAGGTCGAGGCCGGCCCGCCGGACCGGCCGGGGTAGGGTCGGCGCCAGCAGTGGTGCGACGAGCGCGCGCGTGGCGAGCCGGTTGACGGCCGTCGGCAGATGCATACCGGACGGTAACCGGGGTGCATCCCGATCGGCCAGCACCGATCCCGCCACGACGAGCGGCAGCTGTTCCGCGGCGAGCGGGTGAGTCCGCTTGCCAGGGATCGCCGTGTGCGGCATCGTCGGGTCACCACAGGTCTCCGTCGGGGGTTCTCCCCGGCGGATGCGCGGACCTCCGAAGCCCCCGGAGGTCGGCGAGGCGGAGTCCGGAGGGACCCGCTTTGACCGCCCGGAAGAGGGCCGAGTACGGTTATGCCCTGCGCTCGACTTCGGTCGGGCCGGTCCGCGTGCCTCGTGGCGCACGGGCCCCGGGTGGTTCGACTCCCCGGGGCCGGTTCCGCGCCTCGACCACGGGCACGACGGACGTCCCGAATGCCTCAGCGGGGCCCTTCCGGCTCCGAGCGTGCGCGGGGCGACACGCCCGACCCCGGGGTCCGGCGCGACGGTGGCGGATGCGACAGGCCACCCCGGCGCCCGGTCCCCGGAGTCACACGGACAGACAGTCGAGCAGTCACACCCGACGGGAAGAAGTAGACGGTTCATGCCCACGATCCAGCAGCTGGTCCGCAAGGGCCGCGAGGACAAGGTCACCAAGACCAAGACCGCCGCGCTGAAGGGGAGCCCCCAGCGCCGTGGGGTCTGCACCCGCGTGTACACGACCACGCCGAAGAAGCCGAACTCGGCGCTGCGCAAGGTCGCGCGTGTGCGGCTCTCCAGCGGCATCGAGGTCACCGCGTACATCCCCGGTGAGGGTCACAACCTGCAGGAGCACAGCATCGTGCTGGTGCGCGGCGGGCGTGTGAAGGACCTCCCGGGTGTGCGGTACAAGGTGATCCGCGGATCGCTGGACACCCAGGGTGTCAAGAACCGCAAGCAGTCCCGCAGCCGCTACGGCGCGAAGAAGGAGAAGAGCTGATGCCGCGCAAGGGCCCCGCCCCGAAGCGTCCGCTGGTGTCGGACCCGGTCTACGGCTCGCCGCTGGTCACCCAGCTGGTGAACAAGGTGCTGAAGGACGGCAAGCGGTCGCTCGCCGAGCGCATCGTCTACGCCGCCCTCGAGGGCACCCGGGACAAGACCGGCACCGACCCGGTCGTCACGCTGAAGCGTGCGCTGGACAACGTGAAGCCGGCCCTCGAGGTCCGCAGCCGCCGTGTCGGTGGCGCGACCTACCAGGTCCCGGTCGAGGTCCGTGCGGTCCGCCAGACCACCCTGGGTCTGCGCTGGCTGGTCACCTACTCCGGGCAGCGCCGGGAGAAGACCATGGTCGAGCGCCTCATGAACGAGCTGCTCGACGCGAGCAACGGCCTCGGCGCCAGCGTCAAGCGGCGTGAGGACATGCACAAGATGGCGGAGTCGAACCGGGCCTTCGCCCACTACCGCTGGTGACCGGCGAGCCGTCGGGCGCCAACTCGCGATCGAGGGAGAGCTGAGCAGTGGCAGCACAGGATGTGCTGACGGACCTCACGAAGGTCCGCAACATCGGCATCATGGCCCACATCGACGCCGGTAAGACCACCACGACCGAGCGGATCCTGTACTACACCGGGATCAACTACAAGCTCGGTGAGGTGCACGACGGCGCCGCCACCATGGACTGGATGGAGGAGGAGCAGAAGCGCGGCATCACGATCACGTCGGCCGCGACGACCTGCTTCTGGAACGACCACCAGATCAACATCATCGACACCCCCGGGCACGTCGACTTCACCGTCGAGGTGGAGCGGTCCCTGCGGGTGCTCGACGGCGCCGTCGCGGTCTTCGACGGCAAGGAGGGGGTCGAGCCGCAGTCCGAGCAGGTCTGGCGGCAGGCCACCAAGTACGACGTCCCCCGCATCTGCTTCGTCAACAAGATGGACAAGCTGGGCGCGGACTTCTTCTTCACGGTCCGGACCATCCAGGACCGGCTGAACGCCACCCCGCTCCCGCTGCAGATCCCGATCGGGTCGGAGAACGACTTCATCGGTGTCGTCGACCTCGTCGAGATGCGGGCGCTCACCTGGCGTGGCGAGCCCAAGAAGGGCGAGGACTACGCGGTCGAGGAGATCCCGGCCGACCTCCTGGAGAAGGCGCAGGAGTACCGCACCGCCCTCATCGAGGCCGTCGCCGAGACCGACGACTCGCTGATGGAGGCGTACTTCGGCGGCGAGGAGCTGTCGGTCGCCCAGATCAAGACCGGCATCCGCAAGCTCGTCACCGACCGTGCCGCCTACCCGGTGCTGTGCGGGTCCGCGTTCAAGAACAAGGGCGTCCAGCCCATGCTCGACGCGGTCATCGACTACCTGCCGTCGCCGTACGACGTGCCGCCGGTCGAGGGCTTCCTGACCGACGGTGAGACGCCGGCCAGCCGCAAGCCCTCGAAGGACGAGCCGTTCGCGGCCCTGGCCTTCAAGATCGCCGCGCACCCGTTCTTCGGCAAGCTGACCTACGTCCGGGTGTACTCGGGCCGGGTCGCCTCCGGTGCGCAGATCATCAACTCGACCAAGGACCGGAAGGAGCGCATCGGGAAGCTGTTCCAGATGCACTCCAACAAGGAGAACCCGGTCGACGAGGCCGTGGCCGGCCACATCTACGCGGTCATCGGTCTGAAGGACACGACCACCGGGGACACGCTCTGCGACTCGCAGAACCCGATCGTCCTCGAGTCGATGACCTTCCCGGACCCGGTCATCCAGGTCGCCGTCGAGCCCAAGTCGAAGGCGGACCAGGAGAAGCTCTCCCTCGCGATCCAGAAGCTCGCGGAGGAGGACCCGACGTTCCAGGTGTCCCTGGACGACGAGACCGGTCAGACGATCATCGCCGGCATGGGCGAGCTCCACCTCGAGGTGCTCGTCAACCGGATGAAGTCCGACTACAAGGTCGAGGCGAACATCGGCAAGCCGCAGGTCGCCTACCGGGAGACCATCCGGCAGTCGGTCACCAAGTACGAGTACACGCACAAGAAGCAGACCGGTGGCTCGGGGCAGTTCGCCCGCGTCATCATCAACCTGGAGCCGCTCACCAGCGGCGACGGTGCGCTGTACGAGTTCGAGAACAAGGTCACCGGTGGCCGTATCCCGCGGGAGTACATCCCGTCGGTCGACGCCGGTGCCCAGGACGCGATGCAGTACGGCATCCAGGCCGGCTACCCCGTGGTCGGCGTGAAGCTCACGCTGCTGGACGGCCAGTACCACGAGGTCGACTCCTCGGAGATGGCCTTCAAGGTCGCCGGCTCCATGGCGTTCAAGGAGGCGGCCCGCAAGGCGAGCCCCGCCATCCTCGAGCCCATGATGGCCGTCGAGGTGATGACGCCCGAGGACTACATGGGCGACGTCATCGGCGACCTGAACTCCCGCCGTGGCCAGGTCCAGGCGATGGAGGAGCGGGCCGGCGCCCGCGTCGTCAAGGCGCTCGTGCCGCTGTCCGAGATGTTCGGCTACGTCGGTGACCTCCGGTCGCGGACCCAGGGCCGGGCGAACTACACGATGGTCTTCGACTCCTACGCCGAGGTTCCGGCGAGCGTGGCCAAGGAGATCATCGCGAAGGCGACGGGCGAGTAATCCTGCACCGCTCGTAGGGCGCGGTCCGCGGATCGGTAAGGTCCGCGGCCCGCACCTCGTACCACCCCCACAGACCTGCCGTCAGCACGGCGGAGAACACAAGAAGTCCAGGAGGACCCCCCAGTGGCGAAGGCGAAGTTCGAGCGGACCAAGCCGCACGTCAACATCGGCACCATTGGTCACATCGACCACGGCAAGACCACGCTGACGGCGGCCATCACCAAGGTTCTGCACGACAAGTACCCGACCCTCAACGAGGCGTCGGCGTTCGACATGATCGACAAGGCGCCGGAAGAGCGCCAGCGCGGTATCACGATCTCCATCGCGCACGTCGAGTACCAGACCGAGAAGCGGCACTACGCGCACGTCGACTGCCCCGGGCACGCCGACTACGTGAAGAACATGATCACCGGTGCCGCCCAGATGGACGGCGCGATCCTGGTGGTCGCCGCGACCGACGGCCCGATGCCCCAGACCCGTGAGCACGTGCTGCTCGCGCGTCAGGTCGGCGTGCCGTACATCGTCGTCGCCCTGAACAAGGCGGACATGGTCGACGACGAGGAGATCATGGAGCTCGTCGAGATGGAGGTCCGTGAGCTCCTCTCGGACCAGGACTACCCGGGAGACGACCTCCCGATCGTCCGCGTCTCGGCGCTCAAGGCCCTCGAGGGCGACGACAAGTGGGCCGAGGCCATCGTCGAGCTCATGGACGCCGTCGACGAGGCGATCCCGGAGCCCGAGCGCGACATCGAGAAGCCGTTCCTCATGCCCGTCGAGGACGTCTTCACGATCACCGGTCGCGGCACGGTCGTCACCGGTCGTATCGAGCGGGGCATCGTCAAGGTCAACGAGACCGTCGACATCGTCGGTATCCGGCCGAACAAGACCTCGACCACCGTCACCGGTGTCGAGATGTTCCGCAAGATCCTCGACGAGGGTCGGGCCGGTGAGAACGTCGGCCTGCTGCTCCGCGGCATCAAGCGCGAGGACGTCGAGCGCGGCCAGGTCGTCGTGAAGCCGGGTTCGATCACCCCGCACACCGAGTTCGAGGGCCAGGTGTACATCCTGGGCAAGGACGAGGGCGGCCGTCACACCCCGTTCTTCAACAACTACCGTCCGCAGTTCTACTTCCGGACGACCGACGTGACCGGTGTGGTGACCCTCCCGCAGGGCACCGAGATGGTCATGCCGGGTGACAACACCACCATGAGCGTTCAGCTGATCCAGCCGATCGCCATGGAGGAGGGCCTGCAGTTCGCCATCCGTGAGGGTGGCCGCACCGTGGGCGCCGGCCAGGTCACCAAGATCAACGCGTGAGGTCGCGGGCCCGCCGGATCCCGGTGGGCCCGCACCACACCCCCCGGTCGAGGACGCCGCACGAGCGTGTGGCATCCTTGACGGGTTGCACGATGAGCATGGCGCGTGGAAGCGCCGCTCCTGTTCCCGGTTCCCGGTTCCCGGTAGTCCAGGTGTCGCGCTCCACGCGCCATGTTCGTTGTCAGCCCTCGGGTCCGTCCCTCCGTCCGCGGAGAGCACAGGGCCTGCGAAGATCAGCTACATGCCCGCCCCACAGGGGGTGGGACGCGGTGACCCGGGTAGATCCATGAGGATCGGGCGCGACACGCCCGACCGCGTGGACCGGAGAGCCCCGGCAGGACGTGCGTTCCAGGCGACTGGAGCCGCTACCGGCCGACAGACCTGAACAGAGCACGGGCCGCAGGCCGGCCGTACACGACGGAGCTTCGCGCCGTGCTGTCTCGACGGGGCCGACACCGCGACACCCCCGCGGCAGGAAGAAGAGGACGACCGACGACCATGGCGGGACAGAAGATCCGCATCAGGCTCAAGGCCTATGACCACGAGGCAATCGACGCGTCTGCTCGCAAGATCGTGGAGACGGTGACGCGTACCGGTGCCCGGGTCGTCGGCCCCGTGCCACTGCCCACCGAGAAGAACGTGTACTGCGTCATCCGCTCGCCGCACAAGTACAAGGACTCGCGCGAGCACTTCGAGATGCGTACGCACAAGCGCCTCATCGACATCCTCGACCCGACGCCGAAGACGGTCGACGCGCTCATGCGCATCGACCTGCCGGCGAGCGTCGACGTCAACATCCAGTAGGCGTGGGGATACAGACGATGACTGCAGCTGTGAAGAAGACCGTCGCCACCAGGCAGGCGCGCAAGATCACCGGCGTCATGGGCACCAAGCTCGGGATGACCCAGGTGTTCGACGAGAACAACCGGATCGTGCCGGTCACCGTGGTCCAGGTCGGGCCGAACGTCGTGACCCAGGTGCGCTCCGAGGAGACCGACGGCTACACCGCCGTCCAGCTGGCCTACGGCACCATCGACCCGCGCAAGGTGAACAAGCCGGAGACCGGCCACTTCACCAAGGCGGGCGTCACGCCGCGCCGGCACCTGCTGGAGCTCCGCACCTCCGACGCCGCGGACTACACCCCCGGCCAGGAGGTCACCGCCGAGGCGTTCGCCGAGGTGGCCGAGGTCGACGTCGTGGGCGTCACCAAGGGCAAGGGCTTCGCCGGTGTCATGAAGCGTCACGGGTTCAAGGGCCTGGGCGCCTCGCACGGCACGCAGCGCAAGCACCGCTCGCCGGGCTCGATCGGTGGCTGCGCCACCCCGGGTCGCGTGTTCAAGGGCGTGCGGATGGCGGGCCGGATGGGCTCCGAGCGTCAGACCACGCAGAACCTCAAGGTTCACCGGGTGGACGCCGAGCGCGGCCTGCTGCTCATCAAGGGCGCGGTCCCCGGTCCCCGCGGTGGCCTCGTCGTGGTGAAGACCCCCGCGAAGGGCGATGGCAAGTGAGCACCGTGCAGATCCAGACCCCGGAGGGCAAGGCGAACGGCAGCGTCGAGCTGCCCGACCACGTCTTCGACGTGACCGCCAACATCGCCCTCATGCACCAGGTGGTGACCGCGCAGCTGAACGCGGCGCGCCAGGGCACGCACGACACCAAGACCCGCGGCGAGGTCCGCGGCGGTGGCAAGAAGCCGTACCGGCAGAAGGGCACCGGCCGCGCCCGTCAGGGTTCGGTCCGCGCGCCGCAGTTCGCCGGTGGTGGCATCGTGCACGGCCCGACGCCGCGGGACTACTCGCAGCGGACCCCGAAGAAGATGAAGGCCGCCGCCCTGCGCGGTGCCCTCTCCGACCGGGCCCGTGCCGGCCGCGTGCACGTCGTCTCCTCGCTGGTCGAGGGCGACGCCCCGTCGACGAAGGCCGCCCGCAAGGCCCTCGAGGCCGTCGTGCCGGAGGCCCTGGCGAGCCGGGTGCTCGTCGTCGTCGAGCGGACCGCGGAGACCGCGCTGCTGAGCCTGCGCAACCTGCCGCAGATCCACATGATCGCGCCGGACCAGCTGAACACCCACGACGTGCTCGTCAACGACGTCGTCGTGTTCACGCAGGCGGCGCTGGACGAGTTCCTGTCCGGCCCGATCGCGAAGCCGAAGGCCGCGAGCCGCCGGGCTGCCGCTGAGGAGGCCGAGAAGTGATCACGGACCCGCGGGACGTGCTGCTCGCGCCGGTGGTCTCGGAGAAGAGCTACGGGCTGCTCGACGAGCGCCAGTACACCTTCGTCGTCGCACCGGACGCGAACAAGACGCAGATCAAGATCGCCGTGGAGAAGGTGTTCGGGGTCAAGGTGACCAGCGTGAACACGCTCAACCGCTCGGGCAAGCGCAAGCGCTCCCGTACCGGCTACGGCAAGCGCAAGGACACCAAGCGCGCGATCGTCACGCTCTCCGAGGAGAGCAAGGCGATCGACGTGTTCGGTGGCCAGGCGAGCTGAGGGAGCGAGCTGAGCCATGGGCATTCGTAAGTACAAGCCGACGACGTCCGGCCGCCGCGGCGCCAGCGTCTCGGACTTCGCCGAGATCACCCGGGACCACCCGGAGAAGTCGCTGCTGCGTCCGCTGCACAACAAGGGCGGCCGCAACGTGCACGGGCGGATCACCACCCGGCACCAGGGTGGCGGTCACAAGCGGGCCTACCGCCTGATCGACTTCCGCCGCAACGACAAGGACGGTGTGCCGGCCAAGGTCGCGCACATCGAGTACGACCCGAACCGCACCTCGCGGATCGCACTGCTGCACTACGCCGACGGCGAGAAGCGCTACATCATCGCGCCGGCGAAGCTGAAGCAGGGCGACCCGATCGAGAACGGTCCCCGGGCCGACATCAAGGTGGGCAACAACCTGCCGCTGCGCAACATCCCGACGGGCACCGTGGTGCACGCGATCGAGCTCCGCCCCGGTGGCGGCGCCAAGATCGCGCGCTCGGCCGGTGCCGGCGTCCAGCTGGTCGCCAAGGACGGGCCCTACGCGCAGCTGCGGATGCCCTCCGGCGAGATCCGCAACGTCGACGTGCGCTGCCGCGCCACGGTCGGCGAGGTGGGCAACTCGGAGCACTCCAACATCAACTGGGGTAAGGCCGGCCGCATGCGGTGGAAGGGCAAGCGCCCGACCGTCCGTGGTGTCGTCATGAACCCGGTGGACCACCCGCACGGTGGTGGTGAGGGCAAGACCTCCGGTGGCCGCCACCCGGTGAACCCGGCCGGTACCCCCGAGGGGCGTACCCGTCGCAACAAGCCGTCCGACAAGTTGATCGTCCGCCGGCGCCGTACCGGCAAGAAGCGCTGAGCAGGGAGGTAAAGATGCCGCGCAGCCTGAAGAAGGGCCCCTTCGTGGACGACCACCTGCTCAAGAAGGTGGACGCCCTCAACGAGTCCGGCAAGAAGACCGTCATCCGTACGTGGTCCCGTCGGTCCACGATCATTCCGGACATGATCGGTCACACCATTGCGGTGCACGACGGCCGCAAGCACGTGCCGGTGTTCGTGTCCGACTCGATGGTCGGGCACAAGCTGGGCGAGTTCGCCCCGACCCGGACCTTCCGGGGACACATCAAGGACGACCGCAAGGCGCGTCGGCGCTAGAAGCCGGCCCGAGTAGCGACTAGGAGAGGTGGAGAGAAATGGCTGACGCTGTGAACACAGCTGCCGACACCACCGGCGCTGCGCTCGAGCCGACTCGTGCGCGCGCCGTGGCACGGTTCGTCCGTAGCTCGCCGATGAAGACCCGTCGCGTCGTGGACCTGGTCCGCGGCCTGCCGGTCTCGGAGGCACTGGCCATCCTGCGGTTCTCGCCGCAGGCTGCGGCCGAGCCGGTCGCGAAGGTCGTGGCGAGCGCCGCGGCCAACGCGGAGAACAACCTGGACCTGAACCCGGACACCCTCGTGGTGGCCGTGGCGATGGTCGACGAGGGCCCGACGCTGAAGCGCATCCGGCCGCGTGCCCAGGGGCGCGCGTACCGCATCCGCAAGCGGACGAGCCACATCACCATCGAGGTCGAGTCGGTTCCCGCCAAGGCCGGCCGTCGTGGTGCGAAGGGGAGGGCCCGCTGATGGGGCAGAAGATCAACCCGCACGGCTTCCGCCTGGGCATCACCACGGACTGGAAGTCGCGCTGGTACGCCGACAAGCAGTACTCGGAGTACGTGAAGGAGGACGTCGAGATCCGCAAGATGCTCTCCAAGGGCATGGAGCGGGCCGGCATCTCCAAGGTCGAGATCGAGCGGACCCGGGACCGCGTGCGGGTGGACATCCACACCGCGCGTCCGGGCATCGTCATCGGCCGTCGTGGCGCCGAGGCCGACCGGATCCGGGGCAACCTCGAGAAGCTGACCAAGAAGCAGGTCCAGCTGAACATCCTCGAGGTCAAGGGCTCGGAGTCGGACGCGCAGCTCGTCGCGCAGGGCGTGGCCGAGCAGCTGTCGAACCGGGTCGCCTTCCGGCGGGCCATGCGCAAGGCCATCCAGTCGGCCATGCGCAGCCCGCAGGTCAAGGGCATCCGGGTCCAGTGCTCCGGCCGGCTCGGCGGCGCCGAGATGTCGCGGTCGGAGTTCTACCGCGAGGGTCGGGTCCCGCTGCACACGCTGCGCGCGGACATCGACTACGGCCTGTTCGAGGCCCGGACCTCCTTCGGCCGGATCGGCGTGAAGGTCTGGATCTACAAGGGTGACGTCGTCGGGGGCCGCCGTGAGGGCGCGCCCGCCGCCGCCGACGCTCCGGGCCGTGGCCCGCGCCGTGAGCGTCCGGCCCGTCGTCGGTCCGGTGCCTCGGGCACCACTGCGACCAGCACCGAGGCCGGGCGCGCCGCCCAGGGCGGCGGCGCCGCCACGGCGACCGCCGAGACCCCGGCCTCCGGTGAGAACCAGAGCAACGGTGGGGAGAGCTGACCGATGCTGATCCCACGCAAGGTCAAGCACCGCAAGCAGCACCGGCCCAAGCGCAAGGGCATGGCCAGTGGCGGCACCGCGGTGACCTTCGGCGACTGGGGCATCCAGGCGCTGGAGCCCGCGTACGTGTCGAACCGGCAGATCGAGTCGGCGCGTATCGCGATCAACCGGCACATCAAGCGTGGCGGGAAGATCTGGATCAACGTCTTCCCGGACATCCCGATGACGAAGAAGCCCGCCGAGGTCCGCATGGGCTCCGGTAAGGGTTCGCCGGAGAAGTGGGTCACGAACGTGAAGCCCGGCCGGGTGCTGTTCGAGATGAGCTTCCCGAACAAGGAGACGGCCCACGAGGCACTTCGTCGGGCCATCCACAAGCTGCCCATGAAGTGCCGGATCGTGTCCCGTGAGGGTGGTGACATCTGATGGCGAGCGCTGGCAACACCAAGGCCGCCGAGCTGCGCGAGCTCTCCGACGAGGAGCTGGTCGTGCGCGTCCGGGAGGCCAAGGAGGAGCTGTTCAACCTCCGCTTCCAGATGGCCACCGGGCAGCTGGACAACAACCGGCGCCTGCGGGCCGTCCGCCACGACATCGCGCGGGTCTACACCGTCATGCGCGAGCGTGAGCTGGGCCTGTCCGCTGCGCCGACCGAGAGTGAGGGCGCAGCATGAGCGAGGGCGTGAGCGAGGACGTTCGCACCCCGGCCAAGGATGCGACGGCGGCGGCGAAGCCGTCCACCGCGCAGACGAAGCCGGAGGGGCAGCGCGGGGAGCGCAAGGTCCGTGAGGGCCTGGTCGTGTCCGCCAAGATGGACAAGACCGTGGTCGTGTCCCTCGAGGACCGGGTCAAGCACCCGCGGTACAGCAAGGTCATCCGCCGGACCAGCAAGGTCAAGGCGCACGACGAGGGCAACACGGCCGGCATCGGTGACCGTGTTCGCCTGATGGAGACCCGTCCGCTGTCGGCGACCAAGCGCTGGCGGCTGGTGGAGATCCTCGAGAAGGCCAAGTAGGAGACACAGTGATCCAGCAGGAGTCGCGGCTGCGCGTCGCCGACAACACCGGTGCCAAGGAGATCCTGTGCATCCGGGTGCTGGGCGGCTCCGCGCGGCGCTACGCCGGGATCGGCGACGTCATCGTCGCCACGGTCAAGGAGGCCATCCCCGGCGCCGGCGTGAAGCGTGGTGACGTCGTCAAGGCGGTCATCGTGCGCACCAAGAAGGAGAAGCGCCGTCCCGACGGCAGCTACATCCGATTCGACGAGAACGCCGCTGTCCTCATCAAGCCGGACAACGGCCCGCGAGGGACCCGAATCTTCGGCCCGGTCGGGCGCGAGCTGCGCGACCGCAAGTTCATGAGGATCATCTCCCTCGCTCCGGAGGTGCTCTGATCCATGAAGGCGAAGATGAAGGTGAAGAAGGGCGACACCGTTCAGGTGATCGCCGGTAAGGACAAGGGCGCCACGGGCAAGGTCATCGCGGCCTACCCGGACCGCCAGCGCGTGCTGGTCGAGGGCGTGAACCGGATCAAGAAGCACACCCGGATCAGCCAGAACCAGCGCGGTGCCGAGAGTGGCGGGATCGTCACCCAGGAGGCTGCCATCCACGTCTCGAACGTGATGGTCGTCGACTCCGACGGCAAGCCGTCCCGCATCGGCTCGAAGTCCGTCGAGGGCGAGGACGGCAAGGCCCGCCGGGTCCGGATCTCCAAGAGCAACGGGAAGGAGATCTGAGATGACCGCTCCGACCACCGAGATCCCTCGTCTCAAGCAGCGCTACCGGGACGAGATCCTGGACAAGCTGCGCGAGGAGTTCGGCTACTCGAACATCATGCAGATCCCCGGCCTGACCAAGGTCGTGGTGAACATGGGTGTCGGCGACGCCGCCCGGGACTCCAAGCTCATCGACGGCGCGCTGCGGGACCTGGCCACCATCACCGGCCAGAAGCCGCAGCTCCGTCGGGCGACGAAGTCCATCGCGCAGTTCAAGCTGCGTGAGGGCATGCCCATCGGCGCGAAGGTGACGCTCCGGAACGACCGCATGTGGGAGTTCCTGGACCGGCTGCTGACGATCGCGCTGCCCCGTATCCGCGACTTCCGCGGGCTCGAGGGCAACCAGTTCGACGGGCGTGGCAACTACACGTTCGGCCTGAACGAGCAGTCGATGTTCCACGAGATCGACCCGGACACCATCGACCGGCCGCGTGGCATGGACATCACCGTCGTGACCACCGCGACCACGAACGCCGAGGGCCGGGCGCTGCTGCGCCACCTGGGCTTCCCGTTCAAGGAGAGCTGAGCGAATGGCGAAGAAGGCGCTCATCAACAAGGCGAACGCGACGCCGAAGTTCGCGGTGCGGGGTTACACCCGCTGCCAGAAGTGCGGCCGTCCGCGTGCCGTCTTCCGCAAGTTCGGCCTGTGCCGCGTGTGCCTGCGCGACATGGCCCACGCCGGCGAGCTGCCGGGTGTGAGCAAGTCCAGCTGGTGATCTCACCGGCCCCGCACCCGCGGGGCAGGGGATCAACCCGATCGCCGAAGGCCCACGCCGGTGCGGCGCCCCGACCGGGGCGCCGCACCGGGCCGCGAGGAACCACGGCGGGAAAGAGACAGACACCATGACGATGACCGATCCGATCGCAGACATGCTGACCCGTCTGCGGAACGCGAACTCGGCCTACCACGACCGCGTCGTGATGCCGCACTCCAAGCTGAAGGTCTCCATCGCGGAGATCCTGCAGAAGGAGGGCTACATCGCGGCCCACCACACCGAGGACGCCGAGGTCGGCAAGTCCCTGGTCGTCGAACTGAAGTACGGCCGCAACCGGGAGCGGAGCATCGCCGGTCTGCGCCGGGTCTCCAAGCCCGGTCTGCGTGTGTACGCGAAGTCGACCAACCTGCCGCGGGTCCTGGGTGGGCTCGGCGTCGCGATCATCTCGACCTCCCGGGGTCTGATGACCGACCAGCAGGCCTACCGGAACGGCGTGGGCGGGGAAGTCCTCGCCTACGCCTGGTGAGAGAGGGGTAACGAACGATGTCACGCATCGGAAAGCTGCCCATCACCGTTCCGTCCGGCGTGGAGATCACCGTCGACGGCCGCACGGTCACCGCGAAGGGCCCCAAGGGCACCCTGTCGCACACCGTCATCGAGCCGATCACGGTCGAGCGCGACGACGACGGCACGGTGCTGGTGAAGCGCCCGAACGAGGAGCGCGAGGTCCGTGCCTACCACGGCCTGACCCGCTCGCTCGTCAACAACATCGTGGTCGGCGTCAGCGCCGGTTACGAGAAGAAGCTGGAGATCCACGGCGTGGGTTACCGGGTGGCGCTCAAGGGCTCGAACCTCGAGTTCGCCCTGGGCTTCTCGCACCCGGTCATCATCGAGCCGGCGGAAGGCATCACCTTCGCGGTGGAGAGCCCGACCCGGTTCTCCGTCTCCGGCATCGACAAGCAGCTCGTCGGCGAGACCGCCGCGAACATCCGGAAGCTGCGCCGCCCCGACCCGTACAAGGGCAAGGGCGTCCGTTACTCCGGCGAGCAGGTCCGCCGCAAGGTCGGAAAGACGGGTAAGTGATGGCCGAGACGAACGAGACCGTTTCCGGGGCCGCTCGTCGCCGGATGGCGTCCCAGGTCGCGCGCAAGCGTCGCGACTCGCGCATCCGCCGGCACGCCCGGCTGCGCAAGAAGATCTCCGGTACGCCGGTCCGTCCGCGCCTGGCGGTCAACCGCTCCTCGCGGCACATCACCGTCCAGCTGATCGACGACCTGGCCGGGCACACCCTGGCCCACGCGTCGAGCCTGGACGTCGATGTCCGTGGCCTGGAGGGCGACAAGAAGGCCAAGGCGGCCAAGGTCGGCGAGCTCATCGCCGCCCGGGCCAAGGCGGCCGGCGTCTCCGCGGTCGTGTTCGACCGCGGTGGCCTCGCCTACCACGGGCGGATCGCGGCTCTGGCCGACGCCGCCCGCGAAGGGGGCCTGGAGTTCTGATGCAGACCAAGCACACTGAAGGGATCGTCTGATGCCGGGACGTACGCGGCGTGACGGCGGAGGGCCCGGCGGCGGTAGCAACGACAACCGCAGCAACAACCGGGACCGCCGGGACGGCGGCCGTGGCGGGGCGGCCCAGGACAAGACCCCGTACATCGAGCGGCTGGTCACGATCAACCGCGTGTCCAAGGTCGTCAAGGGCGGTCGCCGGTTCAGCTTCACCGCGCTGATGATCGTCGGCGACGGCGACGGCCTGGTGGGCGTCGGCTACGGCAAGGCCAAGGAGGTGCCGGCCGCGATCGCCAAGGGTGTCGAGGAGGCGAAGAAGAACTTCTTCCGCATCCCGCGCATCGGCGGCACGATCGTGCACCGCGTGCAGGGCGAGGCCGCTGCCGGCGTCGTCATGCTGCGCCCGGCCTCGCCGGGTACCGGCGTCATCGCCGGTGGTCCGGTCCGCGCGGTGCTGGAGTGCGGCGGGATCTCCGACATCCTGTCCAAGTCCCTCGGCTCCGACAACGCCATCAACATCGTGCACGCCACGGTGGCGGCGCTGAAGGGGGTCCAGCGTCCGGAGGAGGTCGCGGCCCGCCGTGGCCTGCCGCTGGAGGACGTCGCTCCGCACAGCATGCTGCGCCAGCGTGCCGAGGCCGAAGCGACGAGGGTGTGAGTGACATGGCCACTCTCAAGATCACTCAGGTGAAGAGCAAGATCGGGGCCAAGAAGAACCAGCGGGACTCGCTGCGTTCGCTCGGCCTCCGCAAGATCCGGCAGTCGGTGGAGCGCCCGGACGACCCGCAGACCCGCGGGTACGTCCACGTGGTGCGTCACCTCGTGACCGTGGAGGAGGTGCAGGCGTGAGCGACGAGCAGAACGTCATCAAGCTGCACGACCTGCGTCCGGCCCCGGGCTCGAAGAAGGCCAGGACCCGTGTGGGTCGTGGTGAGGGCTCGAAGGGCAAGACCGCCGGGCGCGGCACCAAGGGCACGAAGGCCCGCAAGACGGTGTCGCCGCGGTTCGAGGGCGGGCAGATGCCGCTGCACATGCGGCTTCCGAAGCTCAAGGGCTTCAAGAACCGCTTCAAGGTCGACTACCAGGTCGTGAACGTCGGTGACCTGGCCGAGCTGTTCCCGAAGGGCGGCGAGGTCGGCCCGGCCGAGCTGGTCGAGGCGGGCGCCGTCCGTCGCAACCAGCTGGTCAAGGTGCTCGGCGAGGGTGAGCTCTCGGGCGTCGCCCTGACCGTGAAGGCGCACAAGTTCTCGGCGTCGGCCCGCGAGAAGATCGCGGCCGCAGGCGGTTCCGTCTCCGAGCTCTGAGGTTTCGCAGCGGGTCTCCCGCTCCGGCCACCGGGCCGGTCCGGCGCACTGCGCCGGGCCGGCCCGGACCTCGTTCGGGCCCCGTCCGTACCGCTCCCACCGTTCGTGTCCCGCTCCGGCGGGGCCGGGTGCGTGGGCGGGCGCCGGGGTGCCTCCGGACCGCTGTTACAGTCACGTCCGGACTGTGCGTCCGTGATGACCGGACGTCGCAGTACCGCGCGGTGCCGCGTGGTACGGCGCAACCCCCGTCGGCGGACAACGCCGGCCCGGGTGTCCCGGAAGGCGCGGACCGCGACTTCCATCCGGCCGGCCCGTCCGGGCCGGCGCAGGCGGTGTCGAACCGTCGACGTCGTAGGAGGATCACCGAGTGCTCAGCGCAGTCCGGTCGGCCCTGACCACACCGGATCTCCGCAAGAAGATCCTCTTCACGCTGGCGATCGTTGCGGTGTACCGGCTCGGGGCCAACGTGCCGTCGCCGGGTGTGTCGTACCCGAACATCCAGGAGTGCGTCCGCCAGGTCGAGGGCGGTGACAACGCGAGTGTCTACTCGCTGATCAACCTGTTCTCCGGTGGCGCGCTCCTCCAGCTGTCGATCTTCGCGCTGGGGATCATGCCGTACATCACGGCGAGCATCATCGTGCAGCTGCTGCAGGTGGTCATCCCGCGCTTCGAGCAGCTGAAGAAGGAAGGCCAGTCCGGCCAGGCCAAGCTGACGCAGTACACCCGGTACCTGACGATCGGCATCGCCGTCCTGCAGGCCACCGGCTTCGTCGCGCTGGCCGAGCGCGGGCAGCTGTTCCAGGGCTGCGCGCTGCCGGTCATCCCGGACTCGTCGATCTTCACCCTGATCGTCATCGTCGTGACGATGGTCGGCGGCACCACGCTGGTGATGTGGCTCGGCGAGCAGGTCACCGAGCGCGGCATCGGCAACGGCATGTCGCTGCTGATCTTCGCGTCGATCGCGCACCGGATCCCGGCCGAGGGCCAGCAGATCCTGGAGAACTCCGGCGGCCTGGTGTTCGCCGGTGTCTGCGTGTTCGCGCTGGCCATCATCGCGAGCGTCGTGTTCATCGAGAACGGCCAGCGCCGCATCCCGGTGCAGTACGCGAAGCGGATGGTCGGCCGTCGCATGTACGGCGGCACCTCGACCTACCTGCCGCTGAAGGTGAACCAGGCCGGTGTCGTGCCGGTGATCTTCGGTAGCTCGCTGCTCTACCTGCCCGACCTGATCGCCCGGCTGGCCGGGAACGACGGCGGCTGGTTCCAGCAGTTCGTGCAGACCTACCTGGTCGATCAGTCCAACCCGGTGCACATCGTGCTCTACATGGCGCTGATCATCTTCTTCACGTACTTCTACGTCGGGATCACGTTCAACCCCGACGAGCGCGCCGAGGACATGAAGAAGTACGGCGGCTTCATCCCGGGCATCCGGCCCGGCCGGCCGACCGCGGAGTACCTGAACTTCGTGCTCAGCCGCATCACCCTGCCGGGCTCGCTGTACCTGGGCATCATCGCCGTCATGCCGAACTTCTTCCTCGGCATCACCGGCAGCGGCCAGAACCAGAACTTCCCGTTCGGCGGTACCGCGGCGCTGATCATGGTGACCGTGGGCCTCGACACCCTGAAGCAGATCGAGAGCCAGCTCATGCAGCGGAACTACGAGGGTTTCCTGCGTTAGGCTCGTCGAAGCGTGGCCGTGCGGGAACCCCGGTCGGGGCCCCGGCCCCGACCCGGTGCCGGCGGCACCGTGCACCGGTGACGCCGCCGGTGCGATGCAGACAAGATTTCAGGAGGTCGGGTTCTCGTGCGACTCGTTCTGGTGGGACCGCCCGGTGCGGGCAAGGGGACCCAGGCTGAGCAGATGGCCAAGCGGCTGGACGTCCTGCACATCTCCACCGGAGATCTGTTCCGCGCGAACCTGCGCGACGAGACGGAGCTCGGTCGTGAGGCGAAGCGCTACATCGACGCCGGCGACCTGGTCCCGGACGAGGTGACCGTCGGGATGGTGGCCGACCGGCTCGGCGACGCCGACACCGCCGGTGGGTTCATCCTCGACGGCTTCCCCCGCAACACCGCGCAGGCGGCGTCGCTGGCGGAGATCCTGGACGCGAAGGGGCTGGCGCTCGACGCCGTCGTCCAGTTCGACGTCGAGGACGAGGTCGTCGTGCAGCGTCTGCTGGGCCGTGGCCGCAGCGACGACAACGAGGACACCATCCGCAACCGGCAGCGCGTCTACCGCGAGGAGACGGCCCCGCTGCTGGACCACTACCGCGACCAGCTGGTGACGATCGACGCGGTCGGCGAGATCGACGAGATCACCGAGCGGGTGTTCGCGGCGCTGCGCGACCGCGGCGCCTGAGCACGCGGGGAACCGAGGGACGATCATGAACGGTCGGGGTGGCATCCGTGGCGCCATCGCCCGGTACCGGGGCCGCGACATCGAGCTCAAGACCCAGCGCCAGCTCGAGCTGATGCGGGAGGCAGGTGCCCTGGTGGCGGCCACGCTCGCCGCGGTCACCGAGCAGGCCAAGCCCGGGGTGAGCACCGGTGAGCTGGACGCGCTGGCGGAGCAGACGATCCGGGACGGCGGTGGCGTGCCGTCCTTCCTCGGCTACCACGGCTTCCCGGGCAGCATCTGCGCCTCGGTGAACGACCGGATCGTGCACGGCATCCCCGGCCCGGACCAGGTGCTGGCCGACGGTGACCTGCTCTCGGTCGACTGCGGCGCCATCCTCGACGGCTGGCACGGCGACTCCGCCGTGACCATCGCCGTCGGGTCGGTGTCCGCCGCCGATCTCGCGCTGTCCGCGGCCTGCCGCGGCGCGATGGAGGCGGGGATCCTGGCGGTCCGGGCCGACGCCCGCCTGACCGACGTCTCCTACGCTATCCAGGAGGCGTGCCGGGCCGCGGCCGAGGCCGACGGTGCCGACTACGGCATCGTCGCCGAGTACGGCGGGCACGGCATCGGCACCTCGATGCACATGGACCCGTTCCTGCCGAACCACGGCGACCCGGGCCGCGGACCCCGACTGCGGCCGGGGATGGCGCTGGCGGTGGAGCCGATGCTCGTCGCCGGGGACCCGGAGACCGAGGAACTGGACGACGGCTGGACCGTCGTCACCGCGAGCGGGGGCCGGGCGGTGCACTGGGAGCACACGGTCGCCGTGACCGAGGAGGGCCCGTGGCTCCTCACCGCGCCGGCCGGCGCACCGGACCGCCCGGGTAGCTGATCGGGGCACTTGCACGATCCAGCCGGATCGGGCGCATCGGTCCAGTGCCCTCCCCGGGGGTAGCCGTGATCACGTGTTCGGCCCACGGGGCGCGACATCTGGACTAGGTTCCGGTCATGAGCGATGAGGCCGGGCGGGACGGTCCGCAGCGAACGGTCACGGTCGGGGTACCGCGCGAGGTCCGCGAGGGCGAGCGCCGGGTGGCGCTGGTCCCGAAGGTGCTGGGGAAGCTCTCCGGTCGTGGCGCCCGGGTCGTGGTGGAGAGCGGCGCCGGTTCCGGCGCGCTGATCCCCGACGCGGAGTACACCTCGGCGGGCGCCGAGATCGGCGATCCGTGGGCGGCGGACGTCGTCGCCGTCGTGAACCCGCCGACCGGCGAGCAGATCGGCAGGCTCCGGTCCGGGCAGGTGCTGGTCGGGTTCCTGTCCCCACTGGCCCATCCGGAGACCGTGCAGAAGCTGCGCGCGGCCGGGGTCACCGGGTTCGCGATGGAGTCGATCCCGCGGATCTCCCGGGCCCAGGGCATGGACGCGCTGTCCTCGCAGGCCAACGTCGCGGGGTACAAGGCGGTGCTGGCGGCGGCCGAGCACTCCACCCGGTTCTTCCCGATGCTCACCACCGCGGCCGGGACGGTGAAGCCGGCCACCGCGCTGGTGCTCGGCGTCGGCGTCGCCGGGCTGCAGGCACTCGCCACGGCGAAGCGGCTCGGCGCCCGCACCACCGGCTACGACGTGCGCCCGGAGGTCGCGGACCAGGTCCGGTCGCTCGGCGCGCAGTGGCTCGATCTCGGGATCGACGCCGCGGGGGAGGGCGGTTACGCCCGTGAGCTCAGCGACGACGAGCGCGCGCAGCAGCAGCAGGCGCTGTCCGAGGCGATCACCGGGTTCGACGTCGTCGTCACCACCGCGCTGGTCCCGGGCCGCCCGGCCCCGCGGCTGGTCAGCGCCGCCGCGGTGGAGGGCATGCGGCCCGGCAGCGTGATCGTCGACATGGCGGGCGAGGCCGGCGGCAACTGCGAGCTGACCGAGCCGGGGCAGACGGTCGTGCGCCACGACGTGACGATCGTGTCCCCGCTGAACCTGCCGTCGACGATGCCCGAGCACGCCTCCGAGCTCTACGCCCGGAACGTGACCTCGCTGCTCGAGCTGATGCTCGCCGACGGCGTGCTGACCCCGGACGTCGACGACGAGGTCCTGGTCAAGTCCTGCGTGACGCGCGCGGAGGAGGGTTCCTGATGGACACCGGACTGCTGGCGAACCTCGCCATCCTGGTGCTGGCCGGCTTCGTCGGCTTCGCCGTCATCTCGAAGGTGCCGAACACCCTGCACACGCCGCTGATGTCGGGCACCAACGCGATCCACGGGATCGTGCTGCTCGGCGCGATCGTCGTGCTCGGCCGGGAGGAGGTCGGCGTCGTCGACGGGATCATCCTGGTGGTCGCGATCGCGTTCGGCGTCATCAACGTGGTCGGCGGCTTCCTGGTCACCGACCGGATGCTCGGCATGTTCAAGGCGAAGCCGACCGAGCGGAAGGGAGACGGATCGTGAACCTCGCCGCCACCGAGACGCTGCCGGACGGTCCGCTCGGCGTGATCGTCCCGATCCTCTACATCGTCGCGTTCGCGCTGTTCATCTACGGCCTGTCCGGCCTGACCGGGCCGCGCACGGCGGTGCGCGGGAACAAGATCGCCGCCGTCGGGATGGCGATCGCGGTCCTCGCGACCCTGCTGCTCGTGCAGGCGAACTGGATCCTCATCGTCGTCGGGCTGGTCGTCGGCACGCTGCTCGGCGTCCCGTCCGCGCGCAACGTGAAGATGACCCAGATGCCGCAGATGGTGGCGCTGTTCAACGGCGTCGGCGGCGGTGCGGTCGCGCTGATCGCGTGGGCGGAGTTCCGCGGGTCCGACGGCTTCGCCGGGATCGAGCTCTACGTCGTCATCGCGTCGATGTTCGCGGCGATCGTCGGGTCGATCTCGTTCTGGGGCTCGCTGATCGCGTTCGGCAAGCTGCAGGAGATCCTGCCGGGGCGCCCGATCGGGCTGGGACGGGTGCAGCAGCCGCTGAACCTGCTGCTCCTGGCGCTGGCGGTGGTGGCCGCGGTGTTCGCCGGGCTCGGCGGGGCGTCGGAGACGTGGATCGTCGCCGTGCTGGTGATCGCGGCCGTGGTCGGCGTGCTCGTCGTGCTGCCGATCGGCGGTGCGGACATGCCGGTCGTGATCTCCCTGCTCAACGCGATGACCGGGCTCTCGGCCGCCGCGGCGGGGCTGGCGCTGGACAACACGGCGATGATCGTCGCGGGCATGATCGTCGGCGCGTCCGGCTCGATCCTGACCAACCAGATGGCGGTCGCGATGAACCGGACCATCCCGGCGATCGTCGCCGGTGGGTTCGGCGGGACGCAGGCCGCGGCCGCCGACGACGGCGTCGAGCGCACCGTGAAGTCGACCTCCGCGGCGGACGCGGCGATCCAGATGGCGTACGCGGCGCAGGTGATCGTGGTGCCCGGCTACGGCATGGCGGTCGCCCAGGCCCAGCACGCGGTGAAGGACATGGCCAAGCTGCTGGAGAGCAAGGGCGTCGAGGTCAAGTACGCCATCCACCCGGTCGCCGGCCGGATGCCGGGGCACATGAACGTGCTGCTCGCCGAGGCCGACGTCTCCTACGACGCCCTCAAGGAGATGGACGACATCAACGACGAGTTCGCCCGCACCGACGTCACCCTGGTGATCGGGGCGAACGACGTCACGAACCCGTCGGCGCGCACCGACCCGTCCAGCCCGATCCACGGGATGCCGATCCTCAACGTCGACGAGTCCCGCAACGTCATCGTGCTGAAGCGGTCGATGGGGTCCGGGTTCGCCGGGATCGACAACCCGCTGTTCTTCGCCGAGAACACGTCGATGCTCTTCGGTGACGCGAAGTCGTCGGTGACCGAGGTGACCGAGGAGCTGAAGGCGCTCTGAGCCGGTGCGGTGTCCCCGGGGCCGGGTGGTCGCGGGGACACCGTCGCCGCGGTGGTGGGGCCCTGCCTCAGGGGATGCTGCTGAAGCGGACCGAGCGGACGGTCCGGGTGGCCCGCTCGCCCGCGGCCAGTGGCGTCCGGTCCTCGATCCGGGCCACGCAGGAGCCCGTGGAGACCAGCGCGACCCGGTTCGTCCCGTTGACGAACTCCGACCAGGACGCCTGCCGGCCGTCCGGGGTCGTGAGGTCGTAGCAGACGCCGAGCGCCGGGTCCTGCAGCACCCGGGACGCGGCGAACCGCTCCCCGTCGTCGGTGACCCCGTTCAGCGCCACCGCCTTCCCGCTCGCCGGGGGCGGCGGCGCGGCGACCCCCACGGCCGGAACCAGCACGGCGGTGGTCGCAGCGGCGACCACCGCCACGAGCAGCCGCACGGTGGGACGGACGAGACGAGGCACCAGTACTCCCTTCGACGGATCCGACCGCGCAGAGTGGCGATCGGTGCATGGGAGGCGTAACGACGTCACGCCCATCGGGTTACTGAGTCACGGAGCGTGGCCATTTGTGTCGACGGTGCGTGACGGGTGTGGCTCGTGTGATCACGTGGGATTGATGTGGCGATCGGTCGCCGGGGACGGGCCGCTCGGGCCCCGTGGCTGTCGCTCCTGCGATCCGGGTGCGGTCCGAGGTGTCGCGCCCGGTCTGCCGGGGCCGCGGCCGGCCTGCCGGGCGTGGCCGGCCCGGGCTCGGATCCGTTTCGGGATGCACGGTCGGTACGGGTGTCGCGCCCGATCCGCCGGAGGGGTGTTCGGGCCGGCGTCGTGTGGAGTGCGCGTTCGGGTGTGGGATGTGCGCGGTCCGGGCCGGGGCTCCGGTGATCGAATTTGTGGCGACGTCCGGTGCCGCTGGTGGCACCGGACGCAGCCGAGCCGACGATCAACCGTGCGGGCCTCATCGTTCGGACCTGGCACCGGCACCGGCACCGGCATGGGCATGGGCGCCGGCTGAGGCGCGGGCACAGGCACCGAGTCCGGCACCGACTCCGGCGCGGGCGGCGGCACCGAGTCCAGCACGGGCACCGGCTCCGGCATGGGCGCTGACTCCGGCACCGGCACCGGCACCGGCACCGGCACCGGCATCGGGCGCCGGTGCGTCGCGGATGCGGCTCGGGCCGAGCAGCGGCTCGCCGCTCCGCGGTACCCGCGCCGAGATGTGCGTGAGCGGGCTCCGGTGATCGACAGCGCCCGCTCATGCGCATCTCGGCGCGGAGATCCGCGGCCCGGGCGGATGCCGTGCGCCGCTCCCGGGGCAGATCCGCGGTGATCAGATCCTTGGCGACATCACGTGCCACCTGCGGCACCGAACGCAGCCGATGATTCGATCATCATGTCCGAGCCGAGCCGAGCCGAGCCGAGCCGAGCCGAGCCGAGCCGAGCCGAGCCGAGCCGAGCCGAGCCGAGCCGAGCCGAGCCGAGCCGAGCCGAGCCGAGCCGAGCCGAGCCGAGCCGAGCCGAGCCGAGCCGAGCCGAGCCGAGCCGAGCCGAGCCGAGCCGAGCCGAGCCGAGCGGGATCCCCGCGGCGCGCCACGGTGCCCGCGCCGAGATGCACGTCAGCGGGCCCGGAGTGCGGCAGCGCCCCGCTGGTGCGCACCTCGGCGCGCACACGGGGCGGGATCAGCCGGCGGGGAACTCGCCGTGCGCGACACCGGTCAGGAAGGCGCGCCACTCCGCCGTGGTGAAGGCGAGGACCGGGCTCGCCGTACCGAGCTTGGTGTCGCGGACCCCGGCGTGTCCGGGGATCGTCGCCACCTCGACGCAGCCGCCGTTCTCCCCGCCGCTGTGGGTGGACTTGTGCCAGGTGGTGGATGCGGAGAGCGCGGCGACGATGTCGTCGTGGGGCATGCCGGTCAGAGCTCCTCGAGGAGGCGCGCGATGAGGGCCAGGGAGTCGCCGGGGCGGAGCGCCTCCACGCGCAGCCGGTTCAGCTCGTTGCTGAACACGCGGATGTCGTCGGCCTCATCGTAGTAGTGGCCCCGGATGCGGTCCTCGACGTAGACGCAGCCCGGGTAGTTCTCCAGCTCGCCCGGCGCGGAGAGCAGCGTGAACGTGCCCTCCGTACCGGGATGGGCGCCTGCCTCGAACGGCAGGACCTGGATCTCGATGTTCGGGCGCTCGGCGAGCGCGAGGAGATGACGTAGCTGCTCGCGCTGGACCTCGACACCACCGATCGGCCAGCGGAGCGCGGGTTCGGCGATCACTCTCCAGACCAGCGGCGGCTCGTCCCGGTCCAGCACTCGTCGCTGCCGCTCCATCCGCAGCTCGACCAGGTCCTCGATGGCGGTGTCACGCCCGCCGCCGTCGGAGTCCGGGGTCTCCCGGCGCACGGCACTCATCAGTGCGTGCGCGGTGTCGCGTGTCTGGAACAGGCCGGGCACCACGTGGGCGTCCCAGCTCTCGATCTGTGCGGCGTAGGTCTCCAGGCCGAGGAACAGGTTCAGGTGCTCGGGCGCGGCGTCGTGCGCGCCGACCCACCAGTCCTTCCCGCGCTTGGCCCGGACCCGCAGCTCCTGGAAGTGGTCGATCCGCTCGGGCACCCCGTACAGCTCCAGGAGGACGTCGAGCTGCAGCGGTCCCGGCAGCGTCCGGCCGGTCTCGAAGTGCCCGATCGCCTGGATGCTGCCCTTCGTCGCGCGGGCCGCCTGCTCCCGGGTGAGGCCCGAGCCCTCGCGGAGCCGGCGCAGTTCCACGGCGATCCACCACTTCAGAGCCGTCCGGCTGTCCGATGCGACCACCCCCGCAGTCTCCCCCGGTGAGGTCGTCCGCGACACGCCGGGTCATACGGAGTGACGTAGCTACAGAAATCTCTCACATGTAGCGTGCTCCATATGAGAACGGCTAGCGCGCGCTGATGGCGCGCGAGTGGAGCGGTAGCGCCGACACCGACCTGCTGCGCCGCGGTGTCGTGGCGGTGGACTCGGCGGTGGACGGGTTGCGGCACTACGTCCACGAACGGCACCACTCGGCGGCGCTGGCGGCCCGGGTCCGGGACGGCTTCCCGGCGCTCTGCGGTGCGTCGGTCGTCGCCGAGTCGCTCTGTGCCGCCCCGCGGCCGGTCTGCCCGCCCTGCCGGGCCGCGGTACGGGTGGCGGCCGCGCCCCGCCCGTCGGCGCGGAGACCGGGCCGGTGGGTGTGGTCGCGGTACCGGTCGGTGACCTGAGGCCCGGTGACGGGGGCGGGCCGGGAACGCCCGGCGCGCTGCCCTGGTCCCGGGGGCGGGGTCTTCGGTACCGTCGGCGGTCCGGCGGGCGCGCGGCGTCCGTCACCCCCGCGTGCATCCACCGCGGGCGACCTCCGTACACTGGACAGCCGGTGCGCTCTGTGGCGCCGGATCCGTCGTGTATCCCACTTTCGGGTCCGGGCCCTTCCGTGCGCACCGTGCCGCTCTCCGGTCCCAGGCCGGTGCAGCGGTGCAACCGACACCTGTCACGGATAGCGGAGGACATGGCTAAGAAGGACGGGGCGATCGAGGTCGAGGGCCGGGTCGTCGAACCCCTGCCGAACGCGATGTTCCGGGTGGAGCTGGAGAACGGCCACCGGGTGCTCGCCCACATCAGCGGGAAGATGCGCCAGCACTACATCCGGATCCTTCCGGAGGACCGGGTGGTGGTCGAGCTGTCGCCCTACGACCTCAGCCGCGGCCGCATCGTCTACCGCTACAAGTGACCGTCGGTCGCACGACCGAGAAGATCGACTAGCAGAGGCAGACGACGTGAAGGTCAAGCCGAGCGTCAAGAAGATCTGCGACAAGTGCCAGGTGATCCGCCGCCACGGCAAGATCATCGTGATCTGCTCGAACCTGCGCCACAAGCAGCGCCAGGGCTGAGCAGACCGGCACTCGTCGTGATCGTCTGATCGCGGACGCGAGAAGCCCCCGGTGTACCTGCCGGGCCATGAGGGCCCGGTAGCACCCCCGGAACCAGGCCGGGGCCCGATCTCCAACGGCGGATCGGGACGGACATCGGGAAGACCTGGAACGACAACAAGGAGAACACGCCGCATGGCACGTGTTGCCGGCGTCGACCTCCCCCGCGACAAGCGGATGGAGATCGCGCTCACCTACATCTTCGGGGTCGGACGGGCCCGCTCGAAGGAGATCCTCGTGGGCACGGGCATCAGCCCCGACCTGCGGTCGAAGGATCTGACCGACGAGGACGTCAGCAAGCTTCGCGAGTACATCGAAGCGAACCTGCAGACCGAGGGCGACCTGCGCCGTGAGATCCAGGCGGACATCCGCCGCAAGATCGAGATCGGCTCGTACCAGGGTATCCGTCACCGTCGCGGCCTTCCGGTCCGCGGCCAGCGCACGAAGACCAACGCGCGCGGCCGCAAGGGTCCGAAGAAGACCGTCGCCGGTAAGAAGAAGGCAGGGAAGAAGTAATGCCGCCCCGCGCACGTCAGGGTGCCGGACCCAAGAAGGTCCGCCGTCGCGAGAAGAAGAACGTCGCGCACGGTCACGCCCACATCAAGTCCACGTTCAACAACACGATCGTGTCGATCACCGACCCGACCGGTGCCGTCATCGCCTGGGCCTCGTCCGGGCACGTCGGCCTGAAGGGCTCGCGGAAGTCGACGCCGTTCGCCGCGCAGCTGGCCGCTGAGAACGCCGCCCGCAAGGCCATGGACCACGGCATGAAGAAGTGCGACGTCTTCGTGAAGGGCCCGGGCTCCGGCCGCGAGACCGCGATCCGCTCGCTGCAGGCCGCCGGCCTCGAGGTCGGCACCATCAACGACGTCACCCCGCAGCCGCACAACGGGTGCCGCCCGCCCAAGCGGCGCCGGGTCTAAGGGGAAGGAAGAACCACCATGGCTCGCTACACCGGCCCCATGACCCGCAAGTCGCGCCGACTGAAGACCGACCTCGTCGGCGGCGACCAGGCGTTCGAGCGTCGTCCCTACCCGCCCGGCCAGCACGGCCGGATCCGGATCAAGGAGACCGAGTACCTCCTGCAGCTGCAGGAGAAGCAGAAGGCCCGCTTCGGCTACGGCCTGCAGGAGAAGCAGCTCCGCGCCTACTACGAGGAGGCGCACCGCCGGGAGGGCAAGACCGGCGACGAGCTGCTGCAGATCCTCGAGTCGCGGCTCGACAACGTCGTGTACCGCGCCGGCCTGGCGCGCACCCGGCGGATGGCCCGCCAGCTGGTGAACCACGGCCACTTCCTGGTCAACGGGAAGAAGGTCGACATCCCCAGCTTCAAGGTGTCGCGGTACGACATCATCGACGTGCGGGACAAGTCGCGGAACATGGACCCGTTCGTCATCGCCAAGGAGACCCAGGGCGACCGCCCGGTCCCGGCGTGGCTGCAGGTCGTCCCGTCGACGCTGCGCATCCTGGTCCACCAGCTGCCCGAGCGCGCTCAGATCGACACCCAGGTCACCGAGCAGCTCATCGTCGAGTACTACTCGAAGTAGCTCGACACCCCCGCCGCCCCGCAGGGAGGGGCGGCGGGCCCTGTCTGCGACATCAAATAGCGGTTGTCGCAGGTGCTAAGGAGGCACACACCCATGCTGATCTCTCAGCGACCCTCTCTCTCCGAGGACGTCGTCGCCGAGACCCGGTCGCGGTTCGTCATCGAGCCGCTGGAGCCGGGCTTCGGCTACACCCTCGGCAACTCCCTGCGCCGGACGCTGCTCTCGTCCATCCCCGGCGCCGCCGTCACGTCCATCCGGATCGACGGCGTCCTGCACGAGTTCACCACCGTGCCGGGGGTGAAGGAGGATGTCACCGACATCATCCTGAACCTCAAGGAGCTCGTCGTGAGCTCCGAGGAGGACGAGCCGGTCACCATGTACCTGCGCAAGCAGGGCCCGGGTGCGGTCACCGCCGGCGACATCGTGCCGCCGGCCGGCGTCACCGTGCACAACCCGGACCTGCACATCGCCTCGCTGAACGACAAGGGCCGGCTCGAGGTCGAGCTCGTCGTCGAGCGGGGTCGTGGGTACGTCCCGGCCATGCAGAACAAGGCCACCGGTGCCGAGATCGGCCGCATCCCGGTCGACTCGATCTACTCGCCGGTGCTGAAGGTGACCTACAAGGTCGAGGCCACGCGAGTCGAGCAGCGCACCGACTTCGACAAGCTGGTGCTCGACGTCGAGTCGAAGCCGTCCATCACCCCGCGGGACGCGCTGGCCTCGGCCGGCAAGACCCTGGTCGAGCTGTTCGGCCTGGCCCGCGAGCTGAACGTCGACGCCGAGGGCATCGAGATCGGCCCCTCCCCGCAGGAGGCGGACACCATCGCGGCGTTCGCGATGCCGATCGAGGAGCTGGACCTCACCGTCCGGTCCTACAACTGCCTCAAGCGCGAGGGCATCCACACGGTCGGCGAGCTCGTCGGCCGCAGCGAGGCGGACCTGCTCGACATCCGCAACTTCGGCGCCAAGTCGATCGACGAGGTCAAGATGAAGCTCGTCGGTCTCGGCCTGGCCCTCAAGGACAGCCCGCCCGGGTTCGACCCGTCGGCGGCGGCGAGCGACTACGGCGTCGACGGTGACAGCGGGTTCGACCCCGGCACCTTCGGTGACGACGGTCAGGACTACGCAGAAACGGAGCAGTTGTAGCCATGCCCCAGCCCACCAAGGGTGCCCGCCTCGGCGGGTCTCCCGCGCACCAGCGGCTGATCCTGGCCAACCTGGCGACCTCGCTGTTCGAACACGGCCGGATCACCACCACCGAGGCCAAGGCCCGGCGGCTGCGTCCGTACGCGGAGCGGCTGATCACCAAGGCCAAGGCCGGCGACCTGCACAACCGGCGCGAGATCATGAAGGTGATCCGCGACAAGTCGGTCGTGCACCGCCTGGTCACCGAGATCGGTCCGTTCTTCTCGGACCGCAACGGTGGCTACACCCGGATCACCAAGACGATGCCGCGCAAGGGCGACAACGCCCCGATGGCGGTCATCGAGCTGGTCCAGCAGAAGACGGTCACCGACGAGGCGAACCGTGCCCGTCGCGCGGCCGGCTCCCAGGCGGCCACCCCGGCCGCCGCGGCCCCGGCTGCGGCGGACGAGGAGACCACGGCCACCGAGGCCGAGGTCACCGCGGCCGACGAGGCCCAGGAGGCCGCCGAGAAGGCGGTCGACGCCGCCGTCGAGGCCGAGGAGGTCGCTCCGGGTTCGGAGGCCGCCGACAAGGCCGTCGACGCCGCCGCAGCCGCGGAGGAGGCCGCCGACGAGGCTGCCGACGCCGCCGGCTCGGCGGACGCGAAGAGCACGAAGGAGTCCGGCTCCTGAGCCGATCGCACCACCCCGACGAGCCCGCCGTCACCGACGGCGGGCTCGTCGGCGTTTCCGACCCGTCCGCGACCGTGCGGGTCCGGCTGGACCTCGCCTACGACGGGACCGACTTCTCCGGCTGGGCCGCCCAGCCGACCCGGCGCACGGTGCAGGGGGTGCTCACCGAGGCGATCTCGACGGTGCTGCGGACCCCGCTGCGCCTCACCGTCGCGGGCCGCACCGACGCCGGCGTGCACGCGCACGGCCAGGTGGCCCACGTCGACGTCCCGGCTGCGCTCGACCCGCAGATCGACGGGCTGGTGCGGCGGCTCAACCGGTACCTGCCGCCGGACGTCCGGGTGCGGGCGACGACCCGGGTCCCGGACGCGTTCGACGCCCGGTTCTCCGCGCTGCGCCGGCACTACCGCTACCGGGTCACCGGTGCACCGTTCGGTGCCGAGCCGCTACGGGCCCGGGAGACCGTCGCCTGGCCGCACCCGCTGGACGCCGGTCCGATGAACGCGGCGTCGCGGCTGATGCTCGGCGAGCACGACTTCGCCGCGTTCTGCAAGCGTCGCGAGGGTGCGACGACCGTCCGGGCGCTGCAGCGGTTCGACTGGGCGGCGGCGCCGGACGAACCGGGCGTGCTGGTCGCCTCGGTCTCGGCGGACGCGTTCTGCCACTCGATGGTCCGCAGCCTGGTCGGTGCGCTGTTCGAGGTGGGCCGCGGGCACCGCCCCGTCGCGTGGCCGGCGGAACTGCTGGCCCGGACGGCGCGGGCCTCGGAGGTCACCGTCGCGCCCCCGCACGGACTGTCGCTGACCGGTGTCGACTACCCACCGCCCGGCGAGCTGGCGGCGCGGGCCGAGCAGACCCGGCGGATCCGGGTGCCGGGCCCGGGCGCCGGCTGACCCACCGCGCGATCCCGGTATAGGTTCGCCCGCATGGACCCGAGCTGGCTGGACGTGGCGGTGGCGGAGGCCCGGAACGGCCTCGCGTCCGGCGGCATCCCGATCGGGGCCGCGCTCGTCGGGCCGGACGGCGAGGTGCTGGGCCGCGGCCACAACCGCCGCGTCCAGGACGGCGACCCGTCGGCGCACGGCGAGACCGCGGCGTTCCGCGCGGCCGGCCGCCAGCGCGACTACCGGGCGACGACGATGGTCACCACGCTCTCCCCGTGCTGGTACTGCTCCGGGCTGGTCCGGCAGTTCGGGATCGGGGCGGTGCTCGCCGGCGAGGCGCGCACGTTCCACGGCGGGCACGACTGGCTCGCCGAGCACGGGGTGCGGGTGCAGGTGCTCGACGACCCGCGGTGCGTCGAGATGATGACGGCGTTCGTCGCCGAGCGTCCCGAGGTCTGGAACGAGGACATCGGCGTCGCCGGGTAGTTCTACGCAGCACACCCCGTTCGGCCGCGGTCCCGGCCCGGACCGCCTACCGTCCGGCCGGTGCCCCCGGAATCCGGCCCCACCCGCGTGCAGCGCGCCCCGGCCACGCGTGACCAGGTCGACGCCTACCGCTTCGGTGTCCGCCGGACGGAGGCCGCGCTCGTCCGTGCCGATCCGGTGCCGCTGCACGAGCAGATCCGCTCCCAGCGCCGGGCCGTGTTCGCCGGTGTGCTGCTCGGGCTGCTCGCGCTGGGGGTCACCGCGCTGCTCGCGCGCAACGCCCCGGCGACCGACTGGCAGCGCCAGGCACTCGTGCAGGGGACGCGGACCGGCGTCCTCTACGCCGTGATCCCCGACCCGCCCCGGCTGGTCCCGGTTCCGGACCCGGTCGTCGGACGGCTGGTGCTGGCCGCCCGCGGCCAGGCCGGGGCGGCGACGGCGGTCCCGGTGGCGGTGCCCGACGAGGCGCTCGCGACGGCGCCCCGCACCGCACCGGCCGCGGTGCCGGGTGCGGTGGGCGTCGCGCTGGACGGCGCACCCGTGCCCGCCGCGTGGGCGGTGTGCGACACCGCTCCGTCGGACGGACCCGGCCCCGGCGCGGCGACCGTGCTCGCGGGGTCGCTCGGGCCGGTCCCGGACGGCCCGGGCCCGGCGCTGCTCGTCACCGCGGAGGGCAGCGCGACCTACCTGGTCCACGAGGGACGCCGGCACCGGATCGACCCGTCCGACCCGGACGTGATGGCCGGGCTCGGGCTGCGCGACGCGCTGGTGCGCCCGGTCGGCGGCGGGCTGCTGTCGGCCGTCCCGGAGGGCCCGCCACTGCGGATGCCGGACACCACCGGCACCGAGATCCCCGGACTCGGCCGGGTCGGGGAGGTCGTGGTCGTCCAGCCGCTGGGGGCGCCGGAGAGCTTCTACCTGGTCACCGAGGACGGCCTCGCGCCGGTCCCGGTGACGCTGGCCGACGCGGTGCTCTCCCGCAGCGGCCAGGGGTTGCCCACGACCCTGCCGCCCGGCCAGATCAACGACGTGCCGGCGTCGCGGATCCCCGGGGTCGAGGCCTGGCCGGTGGCGCCGCCGTCCGCGGGTCCCGGGCCGGACACCCCGGTGCTGTGCTGGACCTGGGAGCCCGGCCGGGCCCGGGTCGTCGCGACCGCCCGGACCCCGGTGGCCGCGGGTGCGGTCACGGTGTCGCTCGCCGGTGCGGACGGGACGGGCCCGGCGCTCGACGAGGTCGTGCTGCCGCCGTCGGGCCCCGGGCCGTTGCGGGCGGGATCCTCCGACGCCGACGGACCGGCGGGCGGGGTGCCGTGGCTGCTGGCGTCGTCCGGGGCCCTGCACGGGATCGCCGACGACCCGACCGCCGCGGCGCTCGGGATCGGCGCGGCCGAGCCGGCCCCGGCGGAGATCGTGCGGTTGCTGCCGCGGGGCGGGGTGCTGGACGTCGCCGAGGCCCAGGAGATGGCCGACGTCCCGGGCTGAGCCCGTGGCCGGGGCGGACGTTCCGTGGTCCCCGGCCCGCGCCGTCCGGACCGGCGACGAGCTGCGACCCGTGCCCGCCCGGACGGGGCCCGGGACCGGTGTGACCGGCAGCGCGCTGTGCACCTCGCTGCGGCGTGCCGCACCCCGCGAGCGGGGCGCGCGGCAGGGTGCCGGAGTGCTCGACACGACATGGGTGCGGTGGCTCAGACGGCGGTGTGCCCGGCCGGACCGGAACGGGGGCCGCGGGTGGGGTGACCGCGCGGGTCAGCGGCCCCCGGAGCGCCGGCGCAGCGCGGCCAGCACCGCGACCAGCGCGCCCACGGTGGCCGCGACCGCCCCCACCGCGACGGTCGCCGGGATGACGGGGGAGTGCGGCGTGGCCGGGGGGAGCGGTGCACGGGCGGTCGCCGCGTCGTCGTAGCCGGTCCACGGGCCCCCGGCGGTCCCGGCCGCGACGGCGGAACCGGGGCCCGGGTCCAGCAGCAGCGGCTCGGCGGTGAGCGCGGCGGTCGGGTCGAGGACGCCGTCGCCGACCCGGTCGTCGCGGCCCGCCCCGGGCCGGCGGGCCGTCGCGCGGAGCCGGTCGGCGACCTGCTCGGCGGAGAGCATCGGGAACCGCTCCCGGACCAGTGCGGCGGTGCCCGCCACGAGCGGGGCCGCGTACGACGTCCCGCTGATCACCGAGCCCTCCGGCCCGGTCGGCGCGGGCAGGTCCACTCCCGGCGCGGCCAGGTCCACCCAGGCTCCGGCCACCGAGAACGGGGCCGGGCGGTCCGCGCCGTCGACCGCCCCGACGGCAAGGACCTCGTCGTAGAGCGCGGGCAGCGGGCGCAGGCCGGGGTCACCGGTGCAGGTCCCGGACGGGTCGAGGTTCCCGGCCGCCGCGACGACGAGGACGTCGGCCCTGCTGGCGGCGGCGACCGCGGCACGCAGCGGTGCGTCGGCGGTGTCCAGCCGGTCGGTCGGTACGCAGACCACCTCGGACACGTTGATCACGGATGCGCCCAGCTCGACGGACCGCTCGATGGCCGAGGCCAGCGTCGAGATCTCGCCGGCCGGACGTTCGGCGCCCTCGTCGTCGCGCACGGTGTAGCGCAGCGACGACTGGCGCAGCGACAGCACCCCGGCGCCGGGGGCGAGGCCCGCACCGGTCCCGGTGCGCGGATCCGCGGCCCCGGCGAGCAGCAGCGCGACGTCGGTGCCGTGGCTGTCGCAGTCGTCGAGACCGTCGCCGCCGGCGAGGTAGTCGCCGCCGCCGCGCAACCGGCCGTCGAGGCGGGGGACCGCCTCGACCCCGGTGTCGATCACCGCGACCGTCTCGCCGGCGCCGGTGGCGAGGCCGTCCGGCGGTCGCGGGACCGCCTCCGCGGCGGCGCCGGGCCCGCCCGTTCCCGGGTTGCTGCACCCACGGACCTGCCGGAGCCCGTCGGCCTCGCCCGGCGGGCCGGAGTCCACCTGGGCCACCGCGGCACCGGATCCCGTCCGCGGCACGGGCCGCCCGCCCGGCGGGCCGACGGCGGCCGGTCCGGGCGGGGTGCGCGGCGCGCTCGCCGGTGCGACCGGGCCCGGCGGGGCACCCGCGGGGCCGGCGGAGGTGACGGCCCCGGCCGGTCCGGTCACCGCGACCGGCCCGGCGGCCAGCAGGACGATCCCGGCCGCCGTGGCGACCCGGATGCCCGTGCCCGCCGTCCTCCTCCCGGTCACAGGCCGCGGACCAGGCCGAACAGGCCCATCGCCGCGAGCGCCGCCGGGATGGTCGCCGCGGTCAGGATCAGCTCGGTGATGTCGAGCGCCCGCCGCGCCGGTGGCGACGGCGTCGTCCGGACGGCGGCTGCCGCCCCGGCCACCGCGAGCAGCAGGCCGCACCCGACGGCGACCCGCAGCCCCGGGCCGAGGGCGAGCGCCGCGGGGACCGCCGCCACCGCGACCGCGACGACGGCGGTCCCGGTCAGCACCCGGGCGGCGATCGGATCGGCCAGTGCGCGGGCCCGCAGCAGCAGCACCGCCGCCGTCACCACCAGCAGCAGCGCCCCCGTCCAGCCGCCGGTCGCCGCGGCCGTCGCGGCGCCTCCGGCGGCCGGGAGCGCGGTACCGGCGAGCGTCCCGGAGTACAGGCCGCGGGCCAGCCGGGCCCGGACGGCGAGCGTGTCGCCGGGCAGCAGCCGCTCGGCGTCGGGCAGCCCGCCCGCGTCGCTGGGCACCGCCGGCGCCGGGACCCCGGCGAGCCGGACCGCGATCCGGGGCAGCAGCGGGCCGGCGGCGAGCGCGGGCGCGGCGAGGCCGACCGCGACCGCGGCGGCCGGGGCGTCGAGGAGCACGTGGAAGAGCACGGCCGGTGCCGTCACGGTGGCGGCCAGCGCGACCGCGAGCAGCAGCGGCGACACGCTCCGGCGCACGGCCTGCCCGGCCGCCGCGGCGAGCCCGGCACCGGCCACCGCGAGCAGCAGCCCGCCGGCCCCGAACGACGCCGGCAGCAGCAGCGGGCCGACCGTCGCCGCGGGCGGCACGGCACACAGCGCCGCCCCGGCCGCGGTCCGGGCGTCGGTGCCGGGGGCCCGGTGCGCGAGCACCAGCGCCGCCACCGTCCCGGCCGCCGCGACCGCCGCGGCCAGCCACCGCAGTGGACCGTCGACGGTGGACAGGACCAGGCAGGCCGCCGCGACGCCGAGCACGGCCGCGGCCGGGCCGGCCCACGGCGCGGCCGCGGAGCCGTCGCTCACGTCCCGCACCGCCCGCGCGACGGCCTCGGCGGCGTCGTCGAGGACCGGGGGCGCGGGTGCGGGTTCGGTGGGACCGAGCCGGAGCAGCTCGCCGTCGCGGACCCGGAGCTCGTCGAGGGTGGCGTCCGGCGGCAGCGGGCCGCCGGCCGGACCGGTGAACCGCCAGGCCTGCGGGCGCTGCGCCGCCGGGTCCCGGCCGAGGAGCTCCCGCACCATCGGCACCAGCTCGGCGACCGGCACGTCCGCCGGGAGGGCCAGGTCCGCCCGACCGCGCGGGGTCAGGACGGAGACCCGCACCCAGGGACCGGTGGTGGCACCGACGGTCGACGGCGCGGGCAGGACGCTGGTCACGAGCGGCTCCGGGACTTGGCGGAAACGGCCACGGGGTTCCGCGCCGGCTGCGAGTATTCGCCCGTCCCGGCACTCGCCGTGGGCGTTCGGCACAAGTTCGCGGGTGATCCGCGACGGATCGGTGCGTGCGGAGGTCCGCGTGGCGGGAACGATCGGTCTGCGACGGCCCCGGCGCACGGTGCCGGAGCCGCCCGGCGGCGAGCTGGTGCTGGAGCCGCCGCCCGAGCCGGAGCGTCCGGTACCGGGCGGTCTCGCGCAGCGGTTGCTGCCGCTGGTGATGATCGGCGGCGCGTTGCTGTTCGTCGTGCTCGGCCGCGGGGAGGCCAGCACCTGGCTGTTCGGCGGGATGTTCGCGCTGTCCGCGGTGGCGATGCTGGTCTCCGGCGGCGGCCGGGGGGCCGGGGCGCGCACCGCGACCATGGACGAGGACCGGCGCGACTACCTGCGCTACCTCGACGTGCTGGCCGGCCAGGCCCGCGACGTCGCCACCGCCCAGCGCGCCGCACTGGAGACGGTGCACCCGGACCCGGGCGCCTGGCCGGACGTGCTCGCCGTCAACCGGCTGTGGGAGCGCCGCCCGGCCGACGACGACTTCGGGCGGCTGCGCGCCGGCCGCGGCACCCAGCGGCTGGCGACCCGGCTCACCGCCCCGCACACCGGCCCGCTGGAGACCCTGGAGCCGCTGTCCGCGCTCGCGCTGCGCCGGTTCCTGCGGCGCCACTCGACGGTCGCCGACCTGCCGGTCGCGGTGGACGTCCGGGCCGCGGCGACCGTCTGGCTCGAACCGGTCGACGAGGCCGCCCCGGCGGCCCCGGCGCTGGACCTCGCCCGGGCGCTCGTCGTGCAGTACGCGCTCTGGCACGGTCCGGACGACGCCCGGATCGCCGTCGTCGCACCCGGTGCGGCGGCCTCGCGGTGGGACTGGGTGAAGTGGCTGCCGCACGCCGAGCACCCGCGGCTCACCGACGCCGTCGGGCCGGTCCGGATGATCGCCGAGGACCCGGACCGGGTCCGGCGCTGGTGGGTCGACGAGCCGTCGTCGGCGGGCTCGCACCTGCTCGTCGTGCTCGACGGCGTCGCCGACTCGCCGGGGGCGTGGGCCGGGCTGCCCGGGGTGACGGTGCTGCGGATCGGCCCGGCCGGTGGACGCCGGCCCGCCGCGTCGGTGCTGCGCCTGGCCGCCGGGCACACCCCCGGCGGCGGCTCGGTCCTGCGCCGCGGCGGCCCGACCGGCACGGCGATCGGGACGCCGGACGCCGTGACCTACGCCGAGGCACGGGCGTTCGCCCGCCGGCTGGCCCGCTACCGCCCGGCCGGCTCCGCGGGCGCGGCCGTCGACCCGGCGGCCGACGAGCTGTCCACCGGGCTGCCGTCGCTGCTGGGGCTCGGAACGATCGACGCGGCCGGGACGACGGCGTTGCGCCGCCGTCGTGGCCCCGCGGAACGGCTGCGGGTCCCGATCGGGGTGGACGAGGCGGGCCGCCCGGTGCTGCTCGACGTGAAGGAGTCCGCGCAGGGCGGGGCCGGGCCGCACGGGCTGTGCATCGGCGCGACCGGGTCGGGCAAGTCCGAGCTGCTGCGCACGCTGGTGCTGGGGCTCGCAGCCACGCACACCGCCGACGAGCTGAACCTGGTCCTCGTCGACTTCAAGGGCGGCGCGACCTTCCTCGGGCTGGCCGGGCTGCCGCACACCTCCGCGGTGATCACGAACCTGGCCGAGGAGCTGACCCTGGTCGACCGGATGGCCGATGCGCTCGCCGGCGAGATCACCCGCCGCCAGGAGGTGCTGCGCGACGCCGGGAACCTCGCGTCGCAGGCCGAGCACGTCGCGCTGCGCCGGGCGGCGGAACGTCGCGGCGAGCCGGTGCCCGACCCGCTGCCGTCGCTGCTGGTGGTGGTCGACGAGTTCTCCGAGCTGCTCGCCCAGCGCCCGGAGATGATCGACCTGATGGTGACCGTCGGACGGCTGGGCCGCTCGCTCGGCATCCACCTGCTGCTCGCGTCGCAGCGGCTGGAGGAGGGACGCCTGCGCGGCCTGGAGTCGCACCTGTCCTACCGGATCGCGCTGCGGACGTTCTCCGCCGCCGAGTCCCGGGCCGTGCTCGGCGTCCCGGACGCCCACCTGCTCCCGCCGACGCCCGGCGCCGCCTACCTGTCCGCCGGGACCGACGAGCTGGTGCGCTTCCGCGCCGCCTACGCCTCGGGCCCGTCCGAGGACCGCCCGGTCCGGCGCCGGGCGGCGGCGGTGTCGCGCCGGGTGCTGCCGTTCTCGGCCGCGCCGGTCCCGGTCCGCGAGCCCCGCGACGGCGCGGCCCCGGCGGCGGCGCCCACCGAGGATCCGGACGCCCGGATCCCGACCGTGCTGGACCGGATCGTCGACGCGGTCTCCGGCCCGGGACCGCGGGCCCACCAGGTGTGGCTCCCGCCGCTGGAGGAGCCGCCGCCGCTGACCGTGGTGCTGGGCGAACCGGCCGAGCGCCCGGGGCGCGGCCTGCAGGTGCCCGGCCCGTCCGGGGCGCTGCAGGCCCCGATCGGCCTGGTGGACCGGCCGTACCTGCAGCGCCGGGACCCGATGGTGGTGGACCTGTCCGGGGCGGCGGGGCACCTCGCCGTCGTCGGCGGGCCGCGCTCGGGCAAGTCGACCGCGCTGCGCACGCTCGTCGTCGCGCTGGCGCTCACCCACACCCCGCACGAGCTGGGGGTGCACGCCCTGGACCTGGGGGGCGGGACGCTCGCCCCGCTCGCCGGGCTGCCGCACGTCGGGACGGTCGCCGACCGCCGCCGGACCGATCTCGTCCGGCGGGTGGTCGCCGAGGTCGTCGCCGTCGTCGAGCACCGGGAGCAGCTGTTCGGGACGCACGGGATCGCCGGGGTGGAGGAGTTCCGCACCCGCCGGGCGGCCGGGGAGTTCGCCGACGAGCCCTGCACCGACCTGCTGCTGGTCGTCGACGGCTACGCGGCGCTGCGGGCCGGGTTCGAGGACCTCGACGAGAAGCTGACCGCGCTGGCGTCGGGTGGTCTGGCCTACGGCGTGCACGTCGCGGTGTCGGCCGCACGCTGGGCGGAGTTCCGGCCGGCGTTCCGCGACCAGGTCGGCAGCCGGTTCGAGCTGCGTCTCGGCGACCCGGCCGACTCCGAGATCGACCGGCGGCGGGCGGCCGCCGTCCCCACCCGGCCCGGCCACGGGCTGGCCCCGGACGGCGCGGCGGCGGTGTTCGCCGCACCGCTGCTGACCGACGGCGCGGACCCGGCACCGGTCGTCGCTGCCGCCTGGACGGGCACGTCGACGCCGCCGGTCCGGCTGCTGCCCGAGCGGATCGCGGTCACCGAGCTGCCGCCGGGACCCGGCCGCGGCCCGGCCCTCGGCGTCGACGAGGACCGGCTCGGCACCGTCGAGCTCGACCCGGACGAGCCGCACCTGCTGTGCTTCGCCGACGCCGGTGGCGGGAAGACGTCGCTGCTGCGGCTGCTGGCCCACGGCATCGCCGAGCGGTGGACGCCCGAACAGGCCCGGATCGTCGTCGTCGACCACCGGCGGACGCTGCTCGGGTCGATCCCGCCGGAGCACCTGCTCACCCACGCCTCGACCCCGGACGCGACCGTCCAGGCCTGCACCGACATCGCCGGCTCGCTCGGCCGCCGGCTGCCCGGCGCCGACGTCACCCCGCGTCAGCTGCGGGAGCGGTCGTGGTGGAGCGGCCCGGACGTCTGGCTGCTGGTGGACGACTACGACCTCGTGGTCCCGGCGACCGGCAGCTCCGGCGGTCACCCGCTGCTGCCGCTGGCCGAGTACCTGCCGCAGGCCAGGGACGTGGGCCTGCACGTCGTCCTCACCCGGCGCTCGGGCGGGGCGAGCCGGGCGCTGTTCGACCCGGTGCTCGGCCGGCTCCGCGAGCTGGGGGCACCCGGGTTCGTCGGCTCCGGGAGCCCGGACGAGGGCGCGCTGCTGGAGAAGGTGAAGCCGGGCCCGATGCCGCCGGGCCGCGCCGTGCTCGTCGACCGGCGGTTCGGGGCCCGCCGGATGCAGATCGCCTGGACCGACCCGGAGTGAGCCCGCACGCGGTGGCCGTGCACGCCCGTCCCGGCGGGGTGCTGCTCGCCTCCGCGGACGCCCGCGGGATCCGGTTCCTGGCCGCCGTCGCGCCCGGGACGCCGCCCGCGGCGGCGGTGCGCGCGGTGTTCGGCGACGATCCGCCCGGGATCGTCGTGCGGGTCGGGGCGACGCCGGGCGGGGACCTCCCCGGGGCGCCGCGGGTGCTCCCGGTGCCGGTCGCGGTGGCGGTGCTCGCGGTCGGGCCGGAGCCGCCGCCCGGCCCGGTCCTCGTGCTCGACGCCGGTCCGGACGGGACCGAGGCGACCCTGGTGGCGCCGGACCGCACGGTGACGCCCGCGGCGTGGCCGTGCGCGGTACCCGGCGCCCGCGATCCGGTCCCGGCTGCTCCCGGTGCCGCGCCGCCCCGGGTGCCCGCCGGGCCCGCGGACGCCGCGACCGTGCCGGGCGGCCCGGTCGAGGTCGTGCTCGCCGGTGAGCGGGCCGCCGACCCGGCCTGGGTGCGTGCCGTCGCCGGGAGCTGCGGAGCTCCGGTGCGGGTCGCCGGCCCGGAGGCGGCCGGGGACCCGGCCGAGGTGGCGGGGGCCGGGCCGGGCACGGCGGCCGTGCTGGGCGCCGCGCTGCTGGGGGCGGCCCTGCTCGGGGCGGACCGTCCGGGGACCGGCGCCGCCCGGACCGGGGAGGCCGCGGCCAGTGCCCCGTCCGGGGTGGACGGACCGGACCCGATGCGCCTCCTGTTCCCGGCGCTCGCCGTGCTGGGGGCCGTGCTCGTCGTCGCGGGACTGCTGGTGGGGACGCCCGGTGAGCCGGGGACGGGCGTCGTCGTGCAGTACGGGTTCCGCGCCGCGGTGCCCGCCGGGTGGGAGCACAGCGGCGGCGACCCGGCCCGGCGCCGGGTGCTGCTCACCCCGGCCGGGCGGCCGGACGGCGCGGACCTCGTCGTCGTGGAGCGGAGCCCGCTGACCTACGACGCCGGACGCGAGCCCGGCCGGGCACCGGCGGAGCTGGCCGGGCTGCTCGGCGGCCGGGCCGAGGCCGCGACGGTCGCCGGGCGGGCCGTGCAGCGCTACGTGCAGCGGCCCGGGGACGGCACCCTGGTCGACTGGCACGTCCTGTTCGACGGCGGGGACCAGCTCGTCGTCGGCTGCCGCCGGCCGGGCGCCGCCGGTCCTGCCGCGGCGTGCGCCGAGGTCGTCGGATCGGTCCGCCCGGTCCGGTGAGCCGTTCCCGGTCGCGAACGAACATCCCCGAACGCCCACGGCCGGGCCGCGGAGCTGCCACGGTGCGCGGGCGGGGACGGACGTCCCCGGGGCCGGGCCGGTGACACGGCCGGGCCGGCTATCGGATCGGGGTGAGGCGCATGGCCGAGGGATTCGGCACGACGACAGCGGAGATGACCCGGGCTGCGGGCCGGGTTCAGGAGGTCAGCACCGCCGTCAACGGCGAGCTGAGCGGGCTGCGGTCGCGGCTGGAGGCGACCCGCGGCCAGTGGGTGGGCTCCGCGGCCACCGCGTTCACCGTGCTGATGGCCGAGTGGGACGCCGAGGCCAAGCGGCTCAACGCGGCGCTCGCCGACATCTCCGAGCAGCTCGGGGGCACCGCGGTCGCCTACCAGCAGGTCGAGGACGAGAACACCCGCGGTGTCTCGGCGATCACGTCGGCACTGGGCTGAGGAGGCCGGACATGGCAAGCGAGATCAAGGTCACGTTCGCTGCGATCGAGCAGGCGGCGGCGGACATCGACGGGTCCCGGGCACGCATGCTGGCCCAGCTGGACGACCTGAAGCAGTCCCTGGCCCCGGTCGTCGGGACCTGGACCGGCGACGCGGCGGCGCGCTACACCGACGCCCAGCGGCGCTGGGACACCTCGGCGGCCGAGCTGACCGAGACCCTGCAGAAGATCAAGATGCTGGTGGGGCAGGCCGGCGAGGGCTACCGCGCCGTCGAGATGAACAACGCCAGGCGGTTCAGCGCCTGAGCGCCCCGGGAGCGGGTGCACCGACCCCGGAGTGCCCGCTCCCGGAACCGCCGGGTACTCTCGACTCTCGTTGTGCAGCGGTGGAGACCCGCGGGCGCCGTACGCCATCCCTCGTGCAGGTGGACTGGGGACAGGCTCGTCGGCGAGTCCTGGCGGTTCGAGCGTCCGATCGGCGTCCACCAGCGGCACGCTGAGGATCACCGACACACCAGTGTGGGCCGGTAACCGAGCGGACCCCGCCGGTTCCACCCACCGCAGCCGAGAACGACGACGAGGTAGCTTCGTGCCCACGTACAGCCCCAAGCCCGGCGACATCACCCATGCCTGGCACGTGATCGACGCCGACGACGTGCGCCTCGGTCAGCTCGCCGCCAAGGCCGCCACGCTGTTGCGCGGCAAGCACAAGCCCACGTACGCGCCGCACATGGACAACGGCGACTTCGTCGTGATCATCAACGCGGAGAAGATCTCGGTGTCCGGCAACAAGCGGACCGACAAGTTCGTCTACCGCCACTCCGGCTTCCCGGGCGGGCTCCGCCAGCGTTCGGTCGGCGAGATGATCGACACCCAGCCCGACCGCCTCGTCGAGAAGGCGATCAAGGGCATGCTGCCGAAGAACCGCCTCGGGCGGGCGATGGCCAAGAAGCTCAAGGTCTACGCCGGTCCGTCGCACCCGCACGAGGCGCAGAAGCCGCAGCCGTTCGAGATCAAGCAGGTCACCCAGTGACCACCCCGAGCAACGAAGAGGGACAGCCCGTGACCAGCCCCGAGAACGGACCCGACGAGGTCGTCGACGCGGTCGAGACCGAGGGGTCGGCCGCCGAGGCCACCGAGACCGAGCTGACGGACACCGAGCTGACGGAGACCGTCGGCGAGGCCGTCGCCGACGTCGACTACTCGATCGACGGTTCCGACGAGTCCGGCGAGTTCGCCGAGTTCGACGCCGACGCGTTCGCCCAGGCGTCGCTGCAGGGCGACCGCCCGGTGCAGACCGTCGGCCGGCGCAAGGAGGCCGTCGTGCGCGTGCGGCTGCTGCCCGGCAGCGGCCAGTTCACGCTGAACGGCAAGCCGCTCGAGACCTACTTCCCGAACAAGCTGCACCAGCAGATCGTCAAGGAGCCGCTGGTCCTGCTCGAGAAGGCCGAGCGCTTCGACATCTTCGCCAACCTCAAGGGTGGCGGCACCGCGGGTCAGGCCGGCGCGCTGCGCCTGGCCATCGCCCGTGCGCTGGTCGAGCTGGACTCCGAGGACCGCCCGCCGCTGAAGAAGGCCGGCTGGCTCACCCGGGACGCCCGCGCCGTCGAGCGCAAGAAGTACGGCCTCAAGAAGGCCCGCAAGGCGCCCCAGTACTCCAAGCGCTGAATCGCAGCCGGATGCGTCGCCTCTTCGGGACAGACGGCGTCCGGGGCCTGGCCAACGGCGAACTCCTCACTCCGGAGTTCGCCGTTGGTGTGTGTGCCTCGGCTGCGCGCACCCTGTCGAACGGTTCCGGTGGCCGGCCCGTCGCGGTCGTCGGCCGGGACCCGCGGGCCAGCGGCGAGATGCTGGAGTCCGCTGTCGTCGCCGGTCTCACCGCGGCCGGTGCGGACGCGATCCGGGTCGGCGTGCTGCCCACCCCCGGTGTCGCGCACCTGGTCGCCGAGACCGGTGCCGACCTCGGTGTGATGATCTCCGCGTCGCACAACCCGATGCCCGACAACGGCATCAAGCTCTTCGCCGCCGGCGGCCACAAGCTGCCCGACGACGTCGAGGCCGAGATCGAGCGCGGGCTCGGTGACCCGGCCGCCCGCCGTCCCACCGGGGACGCGATCGGCCGGGTGTGGGACGCGCCGGACGCGACCAACGTCTACGTCGCGCACCTGCTGTCGGCGGTGCCGGGCTCGCTGGACGGTCTCCGGGTGATCGTCGACTGTGCACACGGTGCCGCGTCGGTGGCGGCCCCCGAGGCGTACCGCCAGGCCGGTGCCGAGGTGATCGCGCTCAACGCCGAGCCGGACGGCCTCAACATCAACGACGGCGTCGGGTCCACCCACCTCGGGCCGCTGCAGGCGGCGGTCCGCGAGCACGGCGCGGATCTCGGCATCACTCACGACGGCGACGCCGACCGCTGCCTCGCCGTCGACGGGGCCGGCAACGTCGTGGACGGCGACCGGATCATGGCGGTCCTCGCGCTCGCCATGCGCGACGCCGGTGAGCTCACCCACGACACCCTCGTCGCGACGGTGATGAGCAACCTCGGCCTGCACCTCGCGATGCAGGCGGCCGGGATCACCCTGGACACCACCAAGGTCGGCGACCGGTACGTGCTGGAGCGGCTGCGCGAGGGTGGGTTCTCCCTCGGTGGCGAGCAGTCCGGGCACGTCGTGCTGCCGGGCCACGCCACCACCGGGGACGGCCTGCTCACCGCGCTGCGGCTGATGGCGCGGGTGGCCCGGACCGGGTCGTCGCTGGCCGAGCTGGCGTCGGTCGTGACGCCGCTGCCCCAGGTCCTGCAGAACGTGGCGGTCGGCGACAAGGACGCCGTCGCCGCGTCGGTCGAGGTGGCCGAGGCCGTCTCGCAGGCGGAGGGGGAGCTGGGCCGGACCGGACGGGTGCTGCTGCGCCCCTCGGGCACCGAGCAGCTCGTCCGGGTGATGGTCGAGGCGCCCACCGAGTCCGAGGCGAGCGCCGTCGCCGACCGCCTCGCGAAGGTCGTCGCCGCCGCGAGCTGACCGTTCCGCCCGTCGGGCGTGACGTTCCGGCTGCCCCGGCCGCCCGGACGTGACGCCCGACGGGCGGCCGGTTCCCGATCGTGAACCGGCTGCTGTGATGCGGGCCGCTCCGGGACGGTGGCGGTGCACTCTTGGGCCATGGGTGCCGACGTGCAGCGTGACCCCGACCGGCTGGAGCGGGCCGCCGCCCGTCTCCGGCACGCCGCCGCGGACCTGCGGACCGACGCCGGCGCCGCGACCGCCGGGTCCGGCACCGCGGCCCGGCTGATCGCCGACGAGCTGGACTCGCTGGCCGCCACCGCCGCCCACACGGCCACCACCACCCGCGACACCGACACCGCCACGGCTGTCCGGCTCCGCGACGGGATCGAGCGGCACCGGGACGCCCCGGGCGGGGCGGGACCGTGCACCCCGATCCCGTGACGGCCACCGCCGAGGAACAGGGCGCCGCGTTGCGACGGCTGGTGGGGCGGCTGGACGAGACCGCGGCCGTCCTGGCGGGGGTGCGGTCCGGAACCCCGTGGGACGACGCCAGGGGCCGCGAGTGGGGCGACCGGCTCGACCTGGTCCGGCGGGCGGTCCGGCGGCTGGCGGACGACGTGCTGGCCGACGCGGTCGCGATCGGCGCGGGAGCCGACGACCCGGCAGCCGACGACCCGGTAGCGGGGTACGAGCCCCGGGACGGTTCGCCCGCGCCGGTGCCGCCGGCGCGGTGGGTGTGGCCGGGGAACGATCCGGCGTCACCCGGGTACGGGGTGTGGCCGGATCGGTCCCCGGCACCACCGGGACCCGGTGCACCGGCCGGGACCGGCCGGCTACCGCCGGGGTACGAGGCGCTGCCACCGGAGTGCGGCGCGGAGGACGGGCACGATCCGGTGCCTCCGGGCCACGGCACCGTGCACGGGCCCGGCGCGGTGCCGCCGGGCCGCGGCCCGAGGGACCGGCGTACCGCGCACGACCCGGACGGTGGCCAGGGGCCCGCGGAGCAGCCACCGGGCACCGTCGAACCGGACACGTCCGGGATGCCGCCGCCCGGCCCGCCCGGGATCCGCACGACGGAGCATCGTGGGGTGGTCGCGCCGCTGCTCCCGCCGATGACGGAGCCGATCGAGCCGGGCCCGCCCACCAGCGGTCCGTGAGCCGGGGTGCCTCAGCCGCCGGTACCGAGCAGGCTCGGCGACTCCCCGGTCTCCTCGCCGGCCTCCGGCGCCATCGGCTCGATGACCGGGGCGCCCGGCACCGAGCCCGAGGTCAGAACGGACACCCGCTTCTCGCCGAGCAGCTCCTGCATGAGGAACGCGGTCACCAGCGCCCGGGTGATCTTGCGCGTGCGGTGCTGCTGACGGTTCTGCAGCAGCACGCTCGACCAGTGCCTGCCCTCGCAGAAGCCCAGGTGACCGGCCTTCTCGATGCGCCGGATCGTGACGTCGGCCCCGGCCTCGCGCTGTGCGGCGGCGATCCGCTCGGCGTGTCCCTCGGACGGGGCGAGCGAGTCCACCGCGGCGGCGAGGTGCAGGGTGGGCGTCAGCACCCGCCCGGCCGCCTCGACGGCCGACGGCGCGATCTCCGACGCGGCCAGCGTCACCAGCGCGCCCAGCCGTTCCCGGCGGTCCGCGGCCAGCACCGCGGCGCCACCGCCGGTGCCGTGCCCGATCAGGGCGGTGTGCCGGGCGTCGACGGTGATCCGGCCGTCGCCGAGCCGGACGCCGACGCAGACGTCCAGCACCGTGGACAGGTCGGCGGAGAACCGGGACATGCTGGGGACCGGACCGCGCTGCGTGTTCGGCGCGGCGGCCACGAATCCCCAGGTCGCCAGGTGCCGCAGCAGCTCGTGGTACCGCCGGACCGGTTGCAGCCAGGCGTGCCCGAGCACCACCGCGGGGAGCTGGTAGCCCTGCTCGGGGGTGTAGACGATCCCGGGCAGCCCGACCAGCCCGAGATCACCGAACCGGACCCGGTTCGGGCCCGGCCGGGAGAGCACGCCGAGGGCGTCGCGGGCCCCCTTCATCGACGGGGGGCGGGTCACATCGCTCCGGGCCACGCAGGCACGGTACCGGGGCTGGTCACACCCCGCCCGGCTCCCGCTACCCGGTCGGCGTGGCGCCGCTCGCACCCGGTGCCGCGGGGGCGCCGTCCGGACGTCGATACGCTCGCCGTCATGTGTGGCATCGTCGGTTACGTCGGTCATCGCCCCGCACTCGACGTCGTCGTCGGGGGGCTCCGTCGTCTGGAGTACCGGGGGTACGACTCGGCCGGTGTGGCGCTCCCGATCGGCGGGGAGCTGCTGGTCGAGCGCCGGGCCGGGGCCCTGGCGAACCTGGAGGCCCGCCTGGACGAGGTCGGCCGGGACCGGTTCGTGGGCACGACGGGCATCGGGCACACCCGCTGGGCCACGCACGGGCCGCCGAGCGACCGCAACGCGCACCCGCACCGGTCCTCCGACGGCGCGGTCGCGGTCGTCCACAACGGCATCATCGAGAACTTCCTGGAGCTGCGGGCCGAGCTGGAGGCGCGCGGCATCTGGGCCGAGTCCGACACCGACACCGAGACGGCCGCGCACCTGGTCGGGCTGGCGTTCGCGGGTGAGCTGGCCGGGGCCGAGGACGCCGCCGGGGACCTGACCGCGGCCGTCCGGGTCGTCGCCCGCCGGCTGGAGGGCGCGTTCACCCTGGTGGTCACGCACGCCGACGACCCGGACCGGGTCGTCGCCGCCCGCCGCAACTCCCCGCTGGTGCTCGGCCTCGGCGACGGCGAGACCTTCCTCGCCTCCGACGTCGCGGCCTTCATCGAGTACACCCGCTCGGCGGTCGAGCTCGGCCAGGACCAGATCGTCACCATCACCCGCGACGGCTACGCGGTCACCGGGTTCGACGGCGGCGCGGCCGAGGTCAACCCGTTCGAGGTGACCTGGGACCTGGCCGCCGCGGAGAAGGGCGGCCACGACTACTTCATGCTGAAGGAGATCGAGGAGCAGCCGACCGCGATCGCCGACACCCTGCGCGGGCACCTCGTCGACGGCCGGATCGTGCTCGACGAGCAGCGGCTCACCGACCAGGACCTGCGCGACGTCGACAAGGTCTTCGTCATCGCCTGCGGTACCGCCTACCACTCCGGGCTGCTCGCGAAGTACGCCATCGAGCACTGGACCCGGCTCCCGGTGGAGATCGAGCTGGCGAGCGAGTTCCGCTACCGGGACCCGGTGCTCGACCGCTCGACGCTGGTCGTCGCGATCTCCCAGTCCGGGGAGACCGCCGACACCCTGGAGGCACTGCGGCACGCCAAGGACCAGAAGGCGCGGGTGCTGGCGATCTGCAACACGAACGGTGCGCAGATCCCGCGCGAGTCCGACGCGGTGATCTACACCCACGCCGGGCCGGAGATCGGTGTCGCGGCCACCAAGACCTTCACCGCCCAGGTCGCGGCGAACTACCTGGTCGGGCTGGCCCTCGCGCAGGCCCGCGGCACCAAGTACCCGGACGAGGTGGTCCGCGAGTTCGAGGCGCTGGAGGCCACCCCGGCCGCGGTGGCCGAGGTGCTGGAGTCGCTCGGCGAGGCGCGGGCGCTCGGGCAGCTGCTCGCGCCGTCCAAGGCCGTGCTGTTCCTCGGGCGCCACGTCGGCTACCCGGTCGCGCTGGAGGGTGCGCTCAAGCTCAAGGAACTCGCCTACATGCACGCCGAGGCGTTCGCCGCCGGTGAGCTGAAGCACGGCCCGATCGCGCTGATCGAGCAGGACCTGCCGGTCGTCGTCGTGATGCCGTCGCCGAAGGGCCGGGCGGTGCTGCACTCGAAGCTGCTGTCCAACATCCAGGAGATCAAGGCCCGCGGTGCGCGGACCGTGGTGATCGCCGAGACCGGTGACGAGACGGTGCGCCCGTTCGCCGACCACCTCTTCGAGCTGCCCGCGGTGCCGACCCTGCTGCAGCCGCTGGTCGCGACGATCCCGCTGCAGGTGATCGCGGCCGAGATCGCCAGGGCCCGCGGCTACGACGTCGACAAGCCCCGCAACCTCGCGAAGTCGGTCACGGTGGAGTGAGCCCGGGCCCGCTCACGGGTTCCGGCGACGCTCGCGCGATCGCGTGCGCGTCCACGGATCCGGTGAGCGGACCGGGGTGAGCCACTAGCCTGCTGGGCATGCACGGGGTGTTCGGGGTTGCGGAGGTCCGGGCGGCGGAGGCCGCCATGGCGGCGACCGTCGCGGACGGCGTGCTCATGCGCCGGGCGGCCGGCGGGCTGGCCGCCCACCTGCGCGGGTTCCTCGGCTCCACCTACGGCCGCCGGGTGGTGCTGCTGGTCGGGGCCGGGGACAACGGCGGCGACGCGCTCTGGGCCGGTGCCGAGCTGCGCCGGCGCGGCGCCCGGGTCACCGCGGTCCTGCTCGCTCCGGGCCGCGCTCACGCGGAGGGGCTGGCCGCCCTGCGCGCCGCCCGCGGCCGGGTGCTGGCACTCGGCCCGGACACCGGTGATCCGGGAGGCGGACCGGCCCCGGGCGCGGACAACGGCGGCGCGGACACCGGCGGCGCGGGCCGCGGCCGCGGTACCGGTACCGGCCCGGCCCCGCTCGACGCCGCGCGGGCGCTGGTGGCGGGGGCCGACGTCGTCGTCGACGGGATCGTCGGCATCTCCGGGCGCGGCGCGCTGCGCGACCCCGCCCCGGCGCTGGTCGCCGCGGCCGACGACGCCGGCGTCCCGATCGTGGCCTGTGACCTGCCGTCCGGCGTGGACCCCGGCACCGGGACGACCGACGGCGCCCACGTCCGGGCCGCCAGGACCGTCACCTTCGGTGCCCGCAAGCCGGTGCACGCGCTCGCCGCGCCGCTCTGCGGGCCGGTGCACCTCGTCGACATCGGGCTCGGCCCGTTCCTGCCCGCCGAGCCGCACGCCCGGCTGCTCACAGACGCCGAGGTCGGCGCGCGCTGGCCGGTCCCCGGCCCGGACGACGACAAGTACACCCAGGGCGTCGTCGGGATCGCCGCCGGCTCGGCCACGTACCCGGGGGCGGCCGTGCTGGCCGCGGGGGCCGCGGCGCTCGCGACGTCCGGGATGGTGCGCTTCGCCGGATCGGCCGCCGACGAGGTGCGCCGGCACCGGCCGGAGATCGTGGCGACCGGCGACATCACCGACGCCGGGCGGACCCAGGCCTGGGCGGTGGGCCCGGGGATCGGGACCGGGTCCGCGGGGCTCGCGGTCCTGGAGGCGGTGCTCGACCGCGAGGTGCCGCTGTGCATCGACGCCGACGGCATCACCCTGCTCGCCCGGCACCCGCACCTGCGGGCGCGGATCCACGCCCGCCCGGTGGTGCTCACCCCGCACGCCGGGGAGTTCGCCCGGATCGCCGGTGACGCCGGGCCGGACCGGGTCGCCGCCGCCCGCCGGGCCGCCGCGGACCTGGGGGTGACGGTGCTGCTCAAGGGCAACGCGACCGTCGTGGCCGCGCCGGACGGCCGGGCCCTCGTCGACCCGGCCGTGGACTCCTGGGCGGCGACCGCCGGCTCGGGTGACGTGCTGACCGGGATGATCGGGGCGTTGCTCGCCGCCGGGCTGGAGCCGTGGTGGGCCGCGGGGTGCGCCACCGTCGTGCACGGCCGGGCCGCCACCGTCGCGGCCGGGCGGCACGGGCTCCCGGCGGTCCCGGCACCCGCGTCGGAGATGCGGGCGGCGATCCCGGCCGCGCTGCGGGCGGTCCGTGCCGCCGCGCCGGGCGGCACCGCCTGACCTGGGCCGCAACGCGATTGTTAGCGTCTGTCCCGTGCCGAAGATCCTCACCAGTCTCCCCGTCGGCGAGCGCGTCGGCATCGCCTTCTCCGGTGGCCTCGACACCTCCGTCGCGGTCGCCTGGATGCGCGAGAACGGCGCGGTGCCCTACGCCTACACCGCCGACCTCGGGCAGCCCGACGAGCCCGACCTGGTCGCGGTGCGCGAGCGCGCGATCGAGTACGGCGCCGAGTCCGCCCGGGTCGTGGACTGCCGCCGCGCCCTGGTCGACGAGGGCATCGCCGCGATCGCCTGCGGTGCCTTCCACATCCGCGCCGGCGGCATGCCGTACTTCAACACCACCCCGATCGGCCGTGCCGTCACCGGCACCCTGCTGGTCCGGGCGATGGCCGACGACGGCGTGTCGATCTGGGGCGACGGCTCGACGTTCAAGGGCAACGACATCGAGCGCTTCTACCGCTACGGCCTGCTCGCCAACCCGGCCCTGCGGATCTACAAGCCGTGGCTGGACGAGGTGTTCGTCGACCAGCTCGGCGGCCGCACCGAGATGAGCCACTGGCTGGGTGCGCGGAACCTGCCGTACCGGGCGTCGGCGGAGAAGGCGTACTCGACCGACGCCAACATCTGGGGCGCCACCCACGAGGCCAAGAAGCTGGAGCACCTCGACACCTCGCTCGAGATCGTCGAGCCGATCATGGGTGTCCGGTTCTGGGACCCGGCCGTGGCGGTCGAGACCGAGGACGTCACCGTCGAGTGGGAGGCCGGGCGCCCGGTCGCGATCAACGGCGTCCGCTACGACGACCCGGTCGCGCTGGTGGACGAGGCGAACCGGATCGGCGGCCGGCACGGGCTCGGTATGACCGACCAGATCGAGAACCGGATCATCGAGGCGAAGAGCCGCGGCATCTACGAGGCCCCGGCGATGGCGCTGCTGTTCGTCACCTACGAGCGGCTGGTCTCGGCGATCCACAACGAGGACTCGCTCTCGGCCTACTCCGAGCAGGGCCGCCGGCTCGGCCGGCTGCTCTACGAGGGCCGCTGGCTGGAGCCGCAGTCGCTGATGCTGCGCGAGTCGCTGACCCGCTGGGTCGGCAACGCGATCACCGGGTCGGTCACGCTGCGGCTGCGCCGGGGTAACGACTGGTCGGTGCTCGACACCCGCGGCCCGGCGCTCGCCTACGCCGAGGACCGGCTGTCGATGGAGCGGGTCGAGGACGCGCCGTTCACCCCGGGCGACCGGATCGGCCAGCTCACGCTGCGCAACCTGGACCTGGCCGACTCCCGCGCCAAGCTGGAGCAGTACGCGGCGACCGGCATGCTCGGCGGCGAGTTCGAGGAGTTCGTGGGCGAGGTCGAGTCCGGCCGGGCCGCGGAGATCACCGCCACCCCGGCGGCGCCGGAGGGCACCGAGCAGGCCGAGGAGTCGCTGGACCGGGCGGCGATGGAGGCCGGGACCGACTGAGCCCGGTCCGGCCCCGGGACCGATCGGTACTGGTCCGGACCCGGGACCGATCGGTACCGGACCGGACGGTCGTTACGGGATGCGATGATCGGGCCGTGCTGCCAGCGATCGAACCCGACCCCGGCGCCGGTGCCGTGGCCTCCCCGGCCGCCGGGCCCCGCGCCGAGGCCGTGATCGACACCGGCGCGGTACGGCACAACGTCCGGTACCTGTCCGGTCTGGCCGGGGGTTCCGGCGCCGCCACGATGGTCGTCGTCAAGGCCGACGGCTACGGGCACGGCGCGGAGCGCATCGCCCGGGCGGCGCTGACCGCGGGGGCGGACCGGCTCGGCGTCGCCACCCTGGACGAGGCGCTCGCGCTGCGCGCGGCCGGGATCGACGCGCCGGTGCTGTCCTGGCTGCACCTGCCGGACGAGGACTTCGCCGCCGCCGTCGCCGCGGGGGTGGACCTGTCGGTGTCGTCCCGGGAGCACCTGGCCGCGGTGCTCGCCGGGGCCCGTGCCGCGGGGCGCCCGGTGCGGCTGCACCTCAAGGCCGACACCGGCCTGTCCCGCAACGGCTGTCCGCCCGGCGAGTGGCCGGGCCTGGTCGACGACGCCGTCGCCGCTGCGGTCGACGGGACCGCCGAGCTGGCCGCGGTCTGGTCGCACCTCGCGCGGGCCGACGAGCCGGGGGACCCCAGCATCGACGCCCAGGCCGAGCGGCTGCGGTCCGCCGTCGCGCACGTCCGGGGCCGCGGGATCACCCCGCTGGTGCACCTGGCGAACTCGGCGGCCACCCTGACCCGCCCGGACCTGCACCTCGACGTCGTGCGGGCCGGGATCGCGGTCTACGGGCTGGACCCCGTGGCCCGGCCGCAGGACAGCCCGCTGCGCCCGGTGATGACGGTGCGCGGCCGGATCGCCCTGGTCAAGACGGTCGCCGCCGGCGAGGGCGTGTCCTACGGCCACGAGTGGGTCGCGCCGGGGCCGCGGGTGCTGGCGCTGGTCCCGCTCGGCTACGCCGACGGGGTCCCGCGCCGGAGCAACGACCGGGGCCGGATGCGGGTCCTGGTCGCGGGCGCCGACCGCCCGGTCGTCGGGCGGGTGTGCATGGACCAGTTCGTCGTCGACTGCGGGGCACCGGGCGAGCTCGGCGTCGCCGCCGGGGACCAGGTCGAGCTGTTCGGCACCGGGACCACGGGCGGGCCGACCGCCCAGGAGTGGGCCGACGAGCTCGGCACCATCCACTACGAGATCGTCACCGGCATCTCGGGGCGGGTGCGCCGCACGGTGCCCCCCACCGGTGCCGACGGGAGGGACCGATGAGCCGCAGGGGCTGGACGGTCGCCGGCGTCGCCGGTGGCCTGGTCGGCGCGGCGGGCGCCGTGGCCGGTGCCGGGGTGGCCGCGCAACGGCGCAAGATCGCCGCGGCGCGGCAGAGCCTGGCGACCGAGATGGCCGAGCACGGCGGGCTGCCGCCGGCCGGGTGGGCCGGCGAGGAGAGCTCGGTGACCGCCGACGACGGCGTCCGCCTGGCCTGCGAGGAGGTCGGGCCGGCGGACGGCACGGCCCCGCTGCTGACCGTCGTGCTGGTGCACGGGTTCGCGCTGGACCGGCGGACCTGGCAGGAGCAGCGCGAGTTCCTGGCCCTGCTGTCCGGCCCGTCGGTCCGCACGGTCCTCTACGACCAGCGCAGCCACGGCCGGTCCGAGCGGGCCCCGCAGGACAGCTGCACGATCGAGCAGCTCGGCCGGGACCTCGACGCGGTGATCCGCGCCCTCGCCCCGGAGGGCCCGCTGGTGCTGGTCTCGCACTCGATGGGCGGGATGACGGTGATGGCGCTCGCCGAGCAGCACCCGGAGCTGTTCCACGAGCGGGTCGCCGGGGTCGCGCTGGTGTCGACCTCGACCGGGGAGATGGCGTCGTCCGGGCTGCCCGGCACGTTCCTGTCCCGGCGCAACCCGGTCATCCGGACGCTGGCCGGGCTCGCCGCCTGGCAGCCGAACCTGGTCGAGAGCGGGCGGCGCGCGCTCGGCGACGTCATCTGGGCGATCACCAAGCGGTTCGCCTACGGCGACCGGCAGGTCGACCCGCGGATGGTCGACCTGGTCGACACCATGATCGACTCGAACGCGGTGGGGGCGCTCACCGACTTCGTCGACACCCTCGGCACGCACGACCGGCTCGCGGCCCTGCCCGGGCTGTCCGGCGCCGAGGTGCTGGTGCTGGCCGGTGACGCCGACCGGATCATCCCGTACCGGCGCTCCGAGGTGATCGCCGAGGCGATCCCGACCGCGCGGCTGGTCCGGCTGCACGGCGTCGGGCACATGCCGATGCTGGAGCAGCCCGACACCGTCGACGACGAGCTCGGCGACCTCATCGAGCGGAGCATGGAACGCACCGGCACCGACCGCTTCCGGCTCACCCGCCCGCCGCACCGCTCGATGCGCCGGGCCGGCCGCGGCGCCGGGGAGACCGACGAGCAGGCGGACGGCCGCGGCGGCAGCCGTCGCCGCCGGGGCGGGCCGCTCCGCGGTGGACGGGTGCGCGAGGGCCGCACCGGTGCACGGGCCCGGCGGGACGGGTCGTGATCCCCGGTACCGGGGCCGGGCCGCTGCGCCGCGAGCTGCCGACCGTCACCGACACCGAGGCGTTCGGGGCGGAGCTCGGCCGCGACCTCGTCGCCGGGGACCTGGTGCTGCTCACCGGCCCGCTCGGCGCGGGGAAGACCGCGCTGGTCCGGGGCCTGGCCCGTGAGCTCGGCGTGACCGGGTCCGTCGCGTCGCCGACGTTCGTGATCGCCCGCGAGCACCCGCCGTCCGGCACCGGCCCGGCGCTGGTGCACGTCGACGCCTACCGGCTCGGTGGTCCGGACGGGTCGGTGGACGTGGCGGCCGAGCTCGACGATCTGGACCTGGACACCGAGCTGGACCGGGCGGTGGTCGTCGTCGAGTGGGGGGCCGGGGTCGCGGACCGGCTCGCCGAGCAGGCGGTCGAGGTCGTCCTGGAGCGCCGCGACGACGAGACCCGGGTCGCCACCCTGCGCCGGACGGCGCGCCCGTAGGCTCGGCGACCGTGCTGGTACTGGCCCTGGACACCGCGACGACCGTCGTCACCGCCGGACTGGTCGAGCTGCCCGCGGACGGTCCCGCGACGGCGCTGGCCGTCCGCGCGCACGACGGCCGCAAGCACGGCGAGCTGCTCGTGCCCGCCGTCCGCGCGCTCTGCGCCGAGGCCGGGCGGGCGCTGCAGGAGGTGGACGCGGTCGTCGTCGGTGCGGGGCCGGGGCCGTTCACCGGGCTGCGGGTCGGGATCGCCTCGGCGCTGGCGCTGGGGCACGCCCTCGACGCGCCGGTGCACGGCGTCTGCTCGCACGACGCGATCGCGCTGGCCGCGGCCGGGATCGCCGAGCCCGGCGCCGCGGACCCGCGGACGGGCCCGGACAACCTGCTGGTGGTGACGGACGCGCGGCGCCGCGAGGTCTACTGGGCGGCCTACGATCCCGCGGCCCGGCGGCTGAGCGGCCCCGCCGTCGAGCCGCCCGCCGCGCTCGCCGCCCGGCTGCCGGAGCTGGCCGTCGGCACGGTCGTCGGGGACCCGGGGTTCGCCGGGCCGCTCGGTGTCCCGGTCGGCGGGCCCGCCGCGCCGACGCCCGGGGGCCTGGTCGGGGTGGCCGCGGCCGCGCTGCGCGCCGGGCGTCCCCCGGCCCCGGTGGAGCCGCTCTACCTGCGCCGGCCGGACGCGGTCGAACCGACCGGGCGCAAGCGCGTCACCGCATGAGCACGACCGAGGTGACGATCGGCCCGCTGTACCGGGCCGACGCCGAGCGCTGCGCCGAGCTGGAGCACCTGCTGTTCCCCGGCGACGACCCGTGGAGCGCGCAGGCGTTCCGGGACGCCGTCACGACCGGGCAGCTGTACTTCTGCGCCCGGGCCGGCGGCGAGCTCGTCGGGTACGCGGGGCTGGCGGTCGTCGCCGGGCCGCCGCTGGCCGAGGCCGAGGTGCACACGATCGGCGTCGACCCGGCCTGGCAGCGGCACGGGATCGGCCGGGCGCTGCTCGGCCGGCTGCTGGACGCCGCCGACGAGCTGCGGGCCACCGTGTTCCTGGAGGTCCGGACGGACAACACCCCGGCCCGGACGCTCTACGAGGCGCACGGCTTCACCGTCGTCGGCCTGCGCAGGCGCTACTACCACCCCTCCGGCGCCGACGCGCACACGATGCGCCGCGACGCCGTCCGGTGATCTCCGGCCGGGATCAGGTCGTCGCGGACAGGTAGGACAGCAGGCGCAGCTCGTCGTCGGTCAGCTGCAGCGTCAGCATCGGCAGGAGCCCGGCCAGCTGTCCGGTGCTGCGGGCGCTCGCGATCGGTGCGGTGACGCCGGGCTGCGCGGCCAGCCAGGCCAGCGCGACGGCCGGGACCGGCACCTCGTGCCCGGCGGCGATCTCGTCCAGCCCGGCCAGCACCGCGCGGCCGCGCGAGTCCAGGTAGGCCGCCGCCCCCTCGGCGCGCGGGCCGTCGGGCACCGGGGAGTCCGGCCGGTACTTGCCGGTCAGGAAGCCTCTGGCCAGCCCGTAGTACGGGTACAGCGCCAGCCCCTCCGAGACCGCGAGCGGCGCGAGTGCGGCCTCGACGTCGTCGCGCTCCATGAGGTTGTAGTGCGGCTGGATCGCGGTGAACGCGGTGAGCCCGTCGCGCGCGGAGATCTCCAGCGCCGAGCGGAGCCGGTCGACGCCGAGGTTCGAGGCCCCGGTCTCGCGGACCAGGCCCTCCCGGACCAGCGCGTCGAGGGCGTCGAGGGTCTCCTCCTGCGCGGTGTCCGGGTCGTCGCGGTGGATGTAGTAGAGGTCGATCCGGTCGGTGCCCAGGCGGCGCAGCGAGTCCCGGGCCGCGGCCGCGACGTTCGCCGCCCCGAGCCCGGGGCGCTCCGGCCAGGAGCCGACCTTCGTGGCGAGGTGCAGCCGGTCCCGGTTGCCGCGGGCGGCCATCCACTCGCCGAGGATCGTCTCCGACTCGCCGCCGAAGTTGCCGGGGGCGCGCCACGTGTAGGAGTCGGCGGTGTCGATCCGGGTCCCGCCGGCGGCGACGAACGCGTCGAGGACGGCGAAGGACGACTCCCGGTCCGCGGTCCAGCCGAACACGTTCGCCCCGAGTACCAGGTCAGTCACCCCCGGGACGCTACCGGCCCGCCCGGCGCACCCACGTCCGGCGCGGGGCGGCGGGTGACCCGCCGGGCTCCGCGAGGATTGCCGCACCGCGTCCGCGGGTAGGCCGGACGCGATGCTCCCCGTCACCCCCGGACGTCCGGCCCTGCCGTGCGCGATCCTGCTGTGGGACGCCGCCGAGGTGGCCGACCCGCCCGCCGAGCCGTGCTGCCTGCGCACGACCGCCGAGGGGGACCGGATGGTGGTCTACCGGACGGGGCCCGGCGGCGGGGTCGTGGCACTGGCGGACGCGCTCGCCGGCGCCCGTGCCCGCCCCGCCGGCGGCTGGTGGGCGCCGGTCGTCGTGCACCCGATCGCGAACCCGGTGCCGCGGCCGGAGCTGCTCGCCGACCCGGTGCTGGCCCCGGTCTTCCGGCACCTGCGGGGGCGCCGCCGGATCCCGGTCGCGGCCGCCGAGCGGATCATCGAGCTCGCCGGGCCCCGGTAACCACCGGAAGCGGTTGAGCCCCCGCCGTGCTTCTGGCACTCTCGTGAGTAGAGTGCCAATGCGCGCGACGCACGCCACCCGTCCCGGCACCCGCGACGGCGGGACGGAGGGCGTCACCCGCGCGCTGCTGACACCGGACAAGAACCGTGATACCGGATTCACCCCAGGAAGGGGAGATCATCGTCGTGGCGAACATCAAGCCGCTCGAGGACAAGATCGTCGTCCAGGCCAGCGAGGCGGAGACCACCACCGCCTCCGGCATCGTGATCCCGGACACCGCCAAGGAGAAGCCCCAGGAGGGCAAGGTCCTGGCCGTGGGCCCGGGTCGCGTCGACGACAACGGGAACCGCGTCCCGCTCGACGTCGCGGTCGGCGACGTCGTCATCTACTCGAAGTACGGCGGCACCGAGGTCAAGTACAACGGCGAGGAGTACCTGATCCTCTCCGCCCGCGACGTGCTGGCCGTCGTCAACTGACGTTCGAGCACCTCGTGAGCGCACCGCCCCGGGCGGACCACCGGACGGTGGTCCACACCGGGGCGGTCGCTTTTCTCCCCACGACGAGCAGTTGAGAGAGGACAGATGGCGAAGCAGATCAGCTTCGACGAGGACACCCGTCGCGCGCTCGAGCGCGGCGTGAACCAGCTCGCCGACGCGGTGAAGGTGACGCTCGGCCCGCGCGGCCGGCACGTCGTCATCGACAAGAAGTTCGGCGGTCCGACCGTCACCAACGACGGCGTGACCATCGCCCGCGAGGTCGACCTCGAGGACCCGTACGAGAACCTCGGGGCCCAGCTGGCGAAGACCGTCGCGACCAAGACCAACGACGTCGCGGGTGACGGCACCACCACCGCCACCGTGCTCGCCCAGGCCCTGGTCAAGGAGGGGCTGCGCAACGTCGCCGCCGGAGCCGGCCCGGCCGCGCTCGGGCAGGGCATCGAGGCCGCCGCCAAGAAGGTCTCCGAGGTGCTGCTGGCGAAGGCCACCCCGGTCGACGGCAAGGAGCACATCGCGCAGATCGGCGCGATCGCCTCCCGCGAGCAGGAGATCGGTGACCTGATCGCCCAGGCGATCGACACCGTCGGCAAGGACGGCGTGATCACGGTCGAGGAGGGCTCCACCCTCGCGACCGAGCTGGAGATCACCGAGGGCCTGCAGTTCGACAAGGGCTACCTGTCGCCGTACTTCGTCACCGACTCCGAGTCGATGGAGGCCGTGCTCGAGGACGCCTACGTCCTGCTGCACCGGGACAAGATCGGTTCGATCCAGGACCTGCTCCCGCTGCTGGAGAAGGTGCTCGGCGAGGGCCGGCCGCTGCTGATCATCGCCGAGGACGTCGAGGGCGAGGCGCTGTCCACCCTGGTCGTCAACTCGATCCGCAAGACCGTCAAGGTCGCCGCGGTGAAGTCGCCGTTCTTCGGTGACCGGCGCAAGGCGTTCATGGACGACCTCGCGGTCGCCACCGGCGGCCAGGTCATCAACCCCGAGGTCGGCCTGAAGCTGAACGAGGCCGGGCTGGAGCTGCTCGGCCGGGCCCGCCGGGTCGTCGTCACCAAGGACGACACCACGATCGTCGAGGGCGGCGGCGCCAAGGCCGACGTCGAGAGCCGCGTCGCGCAGCTCAAGCGCGAGATCGAGGACTCGGACTCCGACTGGGACCGCGAGAAGCTGCAGGAGCGGCTGGCGAAGCTGTCCGGCGGCGTCGCGGTCATCAAGGCCGGTGCGGCGACCGAGACCGCGCTCAAGGAGCGCAAGCACCGCATCGAGGACGCCGTCGCGGCCACCCGCGCCGGTCTCGAGGAGGGCATGGTCCCGGGCGGCGGCTCGTCGCTGGTGCACGCCGCGGCCGAGCTGGACGGTGGCCTCGGGCTGACCGGTGACGCCGCGACCGGCGTCGCGATCGTCCGCAAGGCGCTGTCCGCACCGCTGTTCTGGATCGCCGAGAACGGCGGCGACGAGGGCGCCATCGTGGTCTCCCGGGTCGCCGAGAAGGGCTGGGGCACCGGGTACAACTCGGCCACCCGCAGCTACGGCGACCTGGCGGCCGACGGCGTCATCGACCCGGTCAAGGTGACCCGGTCGGCCGTCGAGAACGCCGCGTCCATCGCGCGCATGGTGCTGACCACCGAGAGCGCCGTCGTGGACAAGCCGGAGCAGGAGCCCGCTCCCGCCGCCGGTGGCCACGGCCACGGGCACGGGCACTGAGTTCCGACCCGCACGACGAACGGCGGGCGGCCCCACTGGGGCCGCCCGCCGTTCGTGTGTCGCAGGGGTGCGGTGTCGCGCCGAGGTCCCCGCCGGGAAGGGTCAGACGATGTCGAGCTTCTCCACCGGCAGCACCGGCGCGTCGCCGGAGACCTTCAGGGTGCGGCGCGGGCCGCGGATGATCGTGTCGCGTTCGGACTCGGACAGACCGCCCCAGATCCCGTACGGCTCGTGCACGGCGAGCGCGTGCTCGCGGCACTGCCGCACGACCGGGCAGTCGTTGCACACCTGCTTGGCGCGGGCCTCACGGCGGACCCTGGCCGGGCCGCGCTCTCCCTCGGGGTGGAAGAAGAAGGCGCTGTCCATGCCGCGGCAGGCGCCCTCCATCTGCCAGTCGTAGATGTCGGAGACCGGGCCGGGAAGCCGCCGGATGTCCGCCATGTTCGTCTCCTGCCGTCGACCTCGGGCTTGACTCCGACCAGATTCCCGGGCTTCGGCGTGCGCAAACCTGATTCGAGGTGAACGATCGTGCACGTCCGGAAACCGGATCCGGTACCTGGCTCGTCACCCCGGGTGATCGAGCTGCTCAGTGGTGCCGCGACGACCGCGGCCGCGTTCCGGGCCGCCCGTTCCCCCGATGCGCCGACGCGCTGGGCCGCCGCGGTCGCGCTCGGCGGCACCGGGCACTACGCGGCGGCCGCCGCGGTGCTGGACCGGCTGCGCCGGGACCCCGGCGTCGGCCCGGCCGTGCGGGCGCACGCCGGCGTCACCCGCGCATCGCACCTGCGCCAGCTCGGCGGGCACCGGCTCGCCGAGCCGCTCGACGCGGCGGCCCTGGCCCTGGCCCGGCCGGTCGCCGGGGACCGCGGGCAGCCGTGGGGGACCGGGGCGACGGCGGCCGTCGGGGACGCGCTGACCGGGCTCGCGGCGGACGCCGTCGGCCGGGCCGACGCCCGCACCGCCGCGGCCCTGCTGGCCCGGGCCGAGCCGTGGTGCGGTCCCGCCGGGACCCGGTGCCGGATCCGGTACGACTGGGTCGCCGCGGAGACCGCGCTGGTCGCCGGGGACCCGGCCGGGGCGCTCGCCGCGGCGGACGCGGCCGTGGCCGGCGCCGTCGCGCTCGGGTCGGCGCGGCACCTGCTCAAGAGCGGGCTGGTGCGCGCGGTGTCCGCCGGGGTCGCCGGGGCCGACCCCGGCACCGTGCTCGCGGAGCTGGACGCCGTCGCGCTCGCCGCGCTCGGGTCCGCACTCCCGCTGCACCGGCCGGCGCTGCTCGCGGCGGCCGATCTGGCGCGCCGCCACGGATGGAGCAGACCGGTACCCCCTGGCGCCCGAGTGCGACACGCCGGATCGTCACGGTTCGATACGCGCAGTCGCCGAACGGATGCGGAGGGTCGCCGACATGCAGGATTGCACACGGTGAGCGTCCTCTATACGCGAAGTGACGGCATCGGCCGGGACCTGCTGCGGGACTCGCGCCCGCAGACACGTCCGGACGATGTACCGTGACCACTACTCCATTCGGCGACTCTTCACCCACATGACGCTGAGCAGGTGGGCCAAAGTTCCGAACGGAGGGCACAAAATCGCCCCGACCGTGTCAAGGTGAGAGGGTCACCCGCCGATTCGGAGGGTGAATATCACCCGGCTGCAGGAAGCTGCAGGAAGGAATCGTCGTGACGACGGTACTCATCTGCGACGATCGTCGCAGCGTCCGCGAGGGTCTGACCCGAGTCATGTCCGCGGTCCCCGGGGTCCAGCGCATCGACTGCGTCGCCCACGGGGACGAGCTGCTCGCTCGCTACGCCCGCCAGTCCGTCGACGTGGTCCTGGTCGGGACCCAGCGTGCGGTGCCGACCGGAGTCGAGGCGACCCGTCGCCTGGTCGCGGCGCATCCGCAGGCGAACGTCATCGTCTTCGGTGCCCCGGACGACGCCGGCAGCATCGCCGCCGCCATCGCCGGCGGGGCACGTGGCTACCTGCGCTGGGACGCCTCGCGTCCCGAGCTGGTGGCCGCGCTCGCGCACACCCTGGCCAGCACCTCGGTGCCGACCCCGCGGGTGCCGACCGACCCCGGTGTCCAGCTCACCGAGCGGGAGCTCCAGGTCCTGCGCGGGATGAGCCAGGGCAAGAGCAACGGCCAGATCGGGCGCGAGCTCTACCTGTCCGAGGACACCGTCAAGACCCACGCCCGGCGGTTGTTCCGCAAGCTGGGCGTCCGGGACCGGGCGCAGGCCGTCGCCCACGGTTTCCGGCGCGGCCTGGTCTCCTGAGGCCACCTGCCGCGGGTCGTGCACCGCACGGTGCGCGGCGGTAGATCGCCCACCCGGTCCCGGCGTCGCGCCGGGTGACTCCCCGGGCCGGACCGTCCCCCGCGGTCCCGGCCCCGGCGGTGCCCGGTACCGGTGCCGCCCGTCCGGAAGCGGTCGCGGACGCCCGCGGGCGTCCCCCACTCGGGTACGGCACCAACGGGCGGCCCCGTTGCCCCGATCCCCTTCGTGGCGCCGAACGGTTGCCCGGGAACCGGGAACAACGCCCTCCTGTCACTCCTGTCACTCCCGTCCCTCCTGTCTCGACGGCCCCGATCGTCACTGAGGCCCCTCGGAACCCTTCGCGTCACCGGCGCCGAAGCGGACGAGACCCGCGCCGGGCGGTCGACGATCGGTCGCCCACCAGCGACGATCTTCGCCGGCGCCGGACGGTGCGCTCTCGGGGCGCCTCGGCGACCGTCGGCCGACCGTGGTCGTCTGGTGACCGCGCGTACCCGACACGCCGGCAACCCGACACCCCGCACGATCGTCGGACTCGGCATGGAGCAACTCCCGCGGGCACGTGCCGCTCGGATACGGTGGACGCGCTGTGCCTCCACCTGCCGCGACGTGGGTTGCCTCCACGATCGGATGACACTGACGGAGCCTCGTAACGCCTGGGCGGTTCCCCACGATGAGTGAATCAAGAGACGTACCCGACGAGTGGATCCAAGCCGCGATGGCCGGCGACCGATCCGCGGTCGAGCGCGTTCTCACCGTGGTCCGGCCCCTCGTCGTGCGCTACTGCCGCGCCCGGCTGGGGACCGACAGGGGATCCGTCTCGGCGGACGACGTCGCCCAGGAGGTGTGTGTGGCCGTACTCACGGCGTTGCCCGGTTACCGGGTACAGGGCCGCCCGTTCCTGGCGTTCGTCTACGGGATCGCGTCGCACAAGGTGATCGACGCGCACCGGGCGGCGTCCCGCAACCGGTCCGAGCCCGTCGCCGACGTGCCGGACCGGATCGAGGTGTCCGAGGGCCCCGAGGCCCGGGCGCTGCAGGTCGAGCTGTCCGAGGAGATGTCCAGGCTGCTGGAGGTCCTCCCGGAGAAACATCGGGAGATCATCGTGTTGCAGGTGGTCGTGGGGCTGTCGGCGGAGGAGACCGCGGCGGCCGTCGGCTCCACTCCGGGCGCCGTCCGGGTGGCACAGCACCGGGCGCTCACCCGGCTGCGGAAAATCATGAGTGAGGAGGTGGTCCGGGATGCGTGACCAGGGTCCGTACGGTCCGGGCTTCCCCCCACCGTCCGGCGACGGCCGCGACCCCGGCCGGGCGCCGGTGTCGCGCGGCCCGTTCGGCGTGCCCCGGCCCCCCGGCGGCCCCGAGCGTCCGCCGGTGCGCAACGGGCACACGTCGCCGTCGGCGGTCGGTCGTCCGTTCGAGCCGGCCCCGGCCGACGACGACGGCCCGGTCGACCTGGTCGAGCTGCAGGCCGACGACGAGCTGATCAACGCGCTCTCGTCCGGCCTCGGCGTGTCCGGGCCCGGCAACCGCGGTTACGACGTCGACGACCGTCTGGTGGCGCTGCTCTCGTCCTGGAAGGACGACGTCGAGCGGCAGCCGGTGCCCGACCTCGTCGACACCGACGACGCCGTCGCGATGCTGCAGCCCGCACGGCCGGTGCGGAAGGTGTCGTTCCTGCGCCCGCTGCTGGCCGCGGCCGCGGTCGCGGCGTGTGCGCTGGCCGTCGTCTCGATCAGCGCCTACGAGGCGCAGCCGGGCGACAGCCTGTGGAGCGTCAGCCGCGTGCTCTACAGCGAGCGTGCCGAGCAGGTGCAGGCCGCGGCGGACCTGCGCGAGGGCATCGAGCGGGTCAACGCGAAGCTCGCCACCGGTGACACCGCGGGCGCCCGGCTGGACCTGGTCGCGCTGGAGCCGCTGCTGCGCCAGACCGATCCGCAGCAGCGCGACGACTTCGAGCAGCAGAACCGGTTCCTGACCAAGAAGGTCGACGAGACCCCGCCGGGCACGCCGATCGATCCCCGGTCGCCGCTGCGCGACGGCACCCCGGCCCCGCCGCCCCCGGTGACCTCCGAGGGCCGTCCGGACGAGGGGCGCACCGAGCCGCGTCCCAGCCCGGCGGAGTCGGGTACCTCGACCTCCGGTGGCGAGTCCTCCAGCGGGACCACGAGGCCCGAGGGCACGTCCCCGAGCCGCAACGACCCGCGGATGCTGTCCGATCCCGGGGCCGGCGAGGGTTCCGAGGACCCGAGGACGGGCACCACCCGCCCGACCGAGACCTCGCCGACCACCGAGGGGTCCCCGGACCCGAGCACCACCCCGGCCACCCCGGCCACGCCGACGGCGTCCGGTGAGGGCGGCGCCGACGAGTCGGCCGGGCCGACGTCGTCGACCACGTCCGGCGCGGTCTCCAGCACGACGAACTGACGCAGCACGGCGAAGGCCCCGGAGGACACGTCCCCCGGGGCCTTCGCCGTGTTCCTCGTCGTGGTCTGAGCCGTGCGGGTCAGTGCCCGCCGTCGGCCAGCGTCGCGTCGGCGAAACCGCGGCAGTACTCCCAGGTGACGTAGTGCGCCGGGTCCGGGTCGTAGGCCGGCTCGTGCGGGCGCATCCGGCCCTCGTCGAGCAGCTGCTGCAGGCTGGCGCGCAACAGGTTCCACTCGTGGAAGTGCTGCTCGCCGCAGTCCGTGCAGTCGACGACGATGCCGCGGACGCCACGGCCGGACAGCAGCGCCTGGTAGACGGCGAGATCCGCGAGATCGGCCAGGATCTCGCCACGGTCGGTCTCGGTCAGTGGGGGAGCGTCGGGGTCACCGGAGTCCGCCCAGCCGTCGTGCCGGTGCTCGTCGAGCGCCTCCAGCGAGCGCGCGGGGTCATCCGGGTCTCCGGCGAACGGGTCCGGTGGCAGCGCCTCTGGTGACACGGCGTACACGGTACCCGGGCGGGGGGTCGGGCCCCGGCCCACCCCGCGGCGGTGGACGTAGGATGACGGCCTGCGGCGAGCGCCCGCCGCGACAGCCGCAACGCAAGGGGAGCCCCGGTAGAGATGACGAGCGACATCGGCGGCCTGCCGGACAAGTTCGCGATGCTCGGACTGACCTTCGACGACGTACTGCTCCTGCCCGCGGAGTCCGACGTGATTCCCAGCTCGGCCGACACCTCCAGCCAGGTGACCCGCCGGGTGCGGGTCCAGGTGCCGCTCGTGTCGTCCCCGATGGACACCGTGACCGAGTCCCGGATGGCCATCGCGATGGCCCGTGCCGGCGGACTCGGGGTACTGCACCGCAATCTCTCCCCGGAGGCCCAGGCGGCCCAGGTCGAGGTGGTCAAGCGGTCCGAGGCCGGGATGGTGACCGACCCGGTGACCTGCGCGCCGGACGCGTCGCTCGCCGACGTGGACGCGCTGTGCGCCAAGTTCCGGATCTCCGGCGTCCCGGTGACCGACGAGTCCGGCCGGCTGATCGGGATCATCACCAACCGTGACATGCGGTACGAGATCGACACCGACCGTCCGGTCTCCGAGGTCATGACCCGGGCCCCGCTGGTGACGGCGAAGGCCGGCGTGACCGCGGAGGCGGCGCTGGGGCTGCTGCGCCGGCACAAGCTGGAGAAGCTGCCGATCGTCGACGGCGACGGCGTGCTGCGCGGCCTCATCACGATCAAGGACTTCAACAAGACCGAGCAGTACCCGCTCGCCACCAAGGACCCGGACGGGCGCCTCGTCGTCGCGGCCGCGGTCGGCGTCGGGGACGACGCGTACGCCCGGTCGATGGCGCTGGTCGAGGCCGGGGTCGACGTCCTCATGGTGGACACCGCGCACGGCCACTCCCGCCGGGTGCTGGAGACCGTCGCGAAGCTGCGCGCCGAGGCCGGTGACCAGGTCGACGTCGTCGGCGGGAACGTCGCCACCTACGAGGGTGCCCGGGCGCTGGTCGAGGCCGGCGCGGACGCGGTGAAGGTCGGCGTCGGCCCGGGCTCGATCTGCACCACGCGGGTGGTGGCCGGGGTCGGCGCCCCGCAGATCACCGCGATCTACGAGGCGACCAGGGCGTGCGCCCCGGCCGGTGTCCCGGTGATCGGCGACGGCGGCATCCAGTACTCCGGCGACGTCGCGAAGGCCATCGCGGCCGGCGCGTCCACCGTGATGCTGGGCTCGCTGCTGGCCGGCACCGCGGAGTCGCCGGGCGAGGTCGTGCTGGTCGGCGGCAAGCAGTTCAAGACCTACCGCGGCATGGGGTCGCTCGGTGCGATGCAGGGCCGCGCCGGTGCGTCCGGGCGCTCCTACTCCAAGGACCGCTACGCCCAGGACGACGTGCTGAGCGAGGACAAGCTGGTCCCGGAGGGCATCGAGGGGCGGATCCCGTTCCGCGGGCCGCTGTCGTCGGTGGTGCACCAGCTCGGTGGCGGGCTCCGCTCGGGCATGGGCTACGTCGGGGCGCAGACGATCGCCGAGCTGCAGCAGGCCCGGCTGGTCCGGATCACCGCGGCCGGGCTGAAGGAGAGCCACCCGCACGACATCACGATGACGGTGGAGGCGCCGAACTACGCCGCCCGGTAACCGGTACCAGTTCGGTACCATCGCGGCATGGCGATGAACGTGCGCTTCTCGGACGACGAGACCGAGCAGCTCCGTGACCGGGCCCGGATCGAGGGTCGCTCGATGGGCGAGGTCACGCGGGCCGCGGTCCGGGAGTACCTGGAGCGGCGCGGTCATCACGACCGCGTGGCCGACGTACTGGCGGAGCTGGCCCCACGTCGCGGTGACCTGCTCCGCCGGCTGGGCGAGGCGTGACCGAGTACCTCACGCTCGACTCCCTCCTCCAAGTCGCTGAGGCCGCGATCGACGGCGACGTCCAGGTCCGTGACTACGGGCTCCTGGAGTCTGCTGTCGCCCGGCCGCGGGCCACGGTGTTCGGTGCCGACGCGTACCCGACCCTCGCGGAGAAGGCCGCCGCGCTCCTGGAGTCCCTGGTGCGCAACCACGCGCTGGTCGACGGGAACAAGCGGCTCGGCTGGCTGGCGACGGAGACCTTCCTCGCGCTCAACGGGGTGCGCGTGGACGCGGACGACGACCCGATCTTCGACCTGGTCGTCGGGGTGGCCGAGGGGCGGTTTCCTGGGGTACCGGAGCTGGCAGCCGCCCTCACCGGACTTCTCGGCCCGCCGGTGGCCCGGTAGCGCCCGGCCTGCCGTCGGGTGCCCGATCCCGCCCGTTCCGGCGCCCACATCCCGGGTCCGAACAGCGCTGCCGGACCCACCGCCTAGGCTGTGCGGCGTGCGTGACCTCGTGGAGATCGGGATGGGCCGGGAGGCCCGTCGTGCGTACGACCTCGACCAGATCGAGATCGTGCCGTCGCGGCGGACCCGCAGCTCGAAGGCGGTGTCGACGGCGTGGCAGATGGACGCCTACCGGTTCGACATCCCGCTGGTGACCCACCCGACCGACGCGGTGGTCTCGCCGTCGTCGGCGGCGCGGGTGGCCGAGCTGGGCGGCCTGGCGGTGCTGAACGCCGAGGGCCTGTGGGCCCGGCACGGTGACGCCGACGGCGCGCTGGCCCGGGTGGTCGAGGCCGCCACCGGCGACGAGCCGGACTCCGCGGTGGCCGTGCTGCAGGAGCTGCACCAGGCCCCGATCCGCGAGGACCTGATCGTCGAGGCGCTGCGCCCGCTGCGCGAGTCCGGGCACACCGTCGCCGCGCGGGTCAGCCCGCAGCGCGCCCGTGAGCTCACTCCGGCGCTGCTGGCCGCCGGTGTGGAGGTGCTCGTGGTGCAGGGGACGATCGTCTCCGCCGAGCACGTCTCCGACGACGAGCCGCTCAACCTCAAGGACTTCATCGCCGACCTGGACGTCCCGGTCGTCGCCGGTGGTGTCGGGGACTACCGCACGGCGCTGCACCTGATGCGGACCGGCGCGGCCGGCGTCATCGTCGGGTACGGCCAGTCCACCTCGACGACGACCGACGAGGTCCTCGGCGTCGGCGTGCCGATGGCCACGGCGATCGTCGACTCCGCCGCGGCCCGCCGGGACTACCTCGACGAGACCGGTGGCCGGTACGTGCACGTGATCGCCGACGGCGGCATCGGCACGTCCGGCGACATCGCCAGGGCGGTGGCCTGCGGCGCCGACGCGGTGATGCTGGGCGAGCAGCTCGCCGAGGCCACCGAGTCGCCGGCCGGCGGGCTCTACTGGACGTCCTCGGCGGCGCACCCGTCGCTGCCGCGGTCGGAGATCACCGGTCTCGCCCGGTCCGGGCGGTCCCTGGAGCAGGTGCTCTTCGGCCCGACGGACAGCCCGTACGGCACGACCAACCTGTTCGGCGCGCTGCGCCGGGCGATGGCCAAGACCGGGTACTCCGACCTGAAGGAGTTCCAGCGGGTCGGGCTGAACCTGCGGGTCTAGGTGACCGGGACCTCGCCGAGCACGGCCGCGACGAACTCGGTCGCGCGCTCGCGCAGGCCGGCCCGGCGTTCGTCGACCGTCGTGCCGGGGGTCGGCTTGAGCGCCGCGGTCGCCTTCTCCACCCGGACGTGCTCGGCGCAGGCGAGGTCGGCGCAGATGTAGGTGCCGACGGTGTCGCCCTGACGCCCCTTGGCGCCGCGCCGGGCCGCCGCGAACAGGGCCACCCCGCCGACCGTGTGCGTCGTCCGGCAGAGCGCGCACATCGCCGCCGCGCGGGCCGCGCCCGACGTGGCCCGGAGCGCGACGCCGGTGACACCCCCCGGCGCCGGCACGAGCAGGACACCGCGGTCGGGGGCCTTCGGGTCCCGCCAGCCGTACACGTCGGCCAGGTGGTCGAGGTCCAGGTCACGGACCCACGGGGGCAGGATCATCCGGGTCGCCTCGCCCTTGGAGCAGTTGCTCATGGCGCGGCGGATCCGGGTCTCGGACGGACTGGTCACGTCCACCGACGGTAGGCGCGTCGCCGGTACGGGGTCCATCCGGTTTCGGGTGCGGGCCCCCGCGGGCATGATGACGGCTGTCGCACCGAGGCCGAGGAGGACCGCCGGATGAGCCGACCCACAGCCGGGGCCGCCATGGGTGGCGGGCGCGCGTTCGTCGACGCCACCGGGGCCCCGGTGCCGTTGCGCGGCCCCGTCCGGCGGGTGGTCGCCGCCGATCCGGGCGTCGGCGCGTTGCTCGTCGAGCTGGGGGCCGACGTCGTGGGGTGCGCGGGCGAGCTCGACGGCGTCGACCCGGTGGGCGAGGCCCGGGCCCCGGACCCGCAGGCGGTCGCCGCACTGCGGCCGGACGCGATCGTCACCGGCAGCGTCGCCGGGCGGCACGACCTGGCCGAGCCCGCCGTGCTGGGCCGGTTGCGGGACATCGCCCCGGTGGTGGCGGTGGACCTGCGACGACGCGCCGCGAGCGCAGCCGACCTACGCGCCTTGCTCGGCACCGTCCAGCCACCCCCACACCGCTCCCCAGGCCGCCACGAGCCCTGACCCACCCGGGGAGGACGCTCACCGATTGCGTGACCGCGCACGCGATCGGGTGCGCGCCCGCACGTCCGGCGAGCGTGCAGGGGCAGCGCCGGGCGAAGGAGGAGCGGGAGGGGATCGACGGAGCGCGGGCGTCGTGCGGCGGGTTCAGTAGGGTACGCCGTACGAAGAGGAAGTGTGAGGGTGGCCGGTGACCGAACAGCAGGAGTGGGGCACGCCCGCCGGGCAGGCCATGGTCGAGCTGCTCTGGAACCCGCCGCCGCCCCCGCGCCGCGGGCCGCGGCAGAAGCTGACCCTCGACCGGGTCGTCGCGGCGGGCATGACCGTGGCCGCCCGGTCGCTCGACGAGCTGTCGATGCGCAAGGTCGCGCAGGAACTCGGTGTCGGGGCGATGAGCCTCTACACCTACGTTCCCGGCCGGGACGAGCTGTTCGAGCTCATGATCGACCGGGCCTGGGGGGTGCGGGAACTGCCCGACCGCGCCCTCGGCTGGCGCGCGCAGGCGGAGTTCCACGCCCACGAGGCGTGGCGGATGTACCGCGAGCACCCCTGGATGATCAGCTCGAACCTGTGGCGGATGCCGCTGGGGCCACGGGTCCTCGACGTGCAGGAGGACCTCTACCGGGTGGTCTCGCTGACCGGCCTCGGGGCGCGGACCGTCGTCCACTCGGCCGGCCTGATCGAGTCCTACGTCTTCGGCGCCGCCCGCGGCGTGATCACCGACACCAGCCTGTCGGCCCGTACCGGGGAGAGTCAGGACGACTACTACGCGGCGCGGGCGGGATTCTGGGGGAGGTTCTTCACCGACGAGCGGTTCCCGACCATGCGGACGCTGTGGGACGCCGGCGGGTTCGAGGAGGACAATCCGGCGGGTGACTGGGAGTTCGGCCTGGGGCTGGTGCTGGACGGCATCGGGCGCCTGGCCGACGCGGACCGGGGCTGAGCCCGGCGACGCAGCGTCGTCGTGTGATGCCGGCCCTCGCCGCGAATGCCGGGTGCTCCCCCCGGGGCGGCCCCGGCGACCAGCCCTTCCGACGTAACCGACACGGCCTCGGCGGTACGGCCCCCGGGTGACCTCCGTCGCGTCGTTACCCTGGTCGCGTGCAGACCCCGACCGTCCTCGTCGTCGACTACGGCGCCCAGTACGCGCAGCTCATCGCCCGCCGGGTGCGCGAGGCGGACGTGTACTCCGAGATCGTCCCGTCCTCCACCCCGGTGGCCGAGATCGTCGCCCGCGAGCCCGCCGCCGTGATCCTCTCCGGCGGCCCGGCCAGCGTCTACGCCGACGGCGCCCCCGCGATCGACCCCGCGCTGTTCGACGCCGGGGTCCCGGTGTTCGGGATGTGCTACGGCTTCCAGGCGATGGCCCGCGCGCTCGGCGGCGAGGTCGCGCACGACGGCACCCGTGAGTACGGCCGCACCGAGATCGCGCTGTCGGACACCCCCGGCACGCTGCACGACGGGCTGCCCCGCACGCACCCGGTGTGGATGAGCCACGGCGACTCGGTGACCGCCGCACCCGAGGGCTTCACGGTGACGGCGTCGTCGGACCGGGTCGCGGTCGCCGCGTTCGAGAACCGCGAGCGCCGCCTCGCCGGGGTCCAGTACCACCCGGAGGTCGGGCACTCCCCGCACGGCCAGGAGGTGCTTCGCCGGTTCCTGCACGACGTCGCCGGCATCCGGCCGTCCTGGACGACGGCCTCGATCATCGACGACACCGTCGCGGCGATCCGGGCCCAGGTGGGCGACGGCCGGGCGATCTGCGGGCTGTCCGGCGGGGTCGACTCCGCCGTCGCGGCCGCTCTCGTCCAGCGCGCCATCGGGGACCGGCTGACCTGCGTGTTCGTCGACCACGGCCTGATGCGCTCCGGGGAACGCGAGCAGGTCGAGAAGGACTTCGTCGCCGCGACCGGTGCGACACTGCACGTCGCCGAGGCCGCCGACCGGTTCCTCGACGCGCTGGCCGGGGTCACCGACCCCGAGCAGAAGCGCAAGATCATCGGCCGGGAGTTCATCCGCGTCTTCGAGACGGCCACGGCCGAGGTGGTCGCCGACCACCACGTCGGTTTCCTGGTGCAGGGCACCCTCTACCCCGACGTCGTCGAGTCCGGCGGTGGCGACGGCACCGCGGTGATCAAGAGCCACCACAACGTCGGCGGGCTGCCCGACGACATCGAGTTCGACCTGGTCGAGCCGCTGCGCGCGCTGTTCAAGGACGAGGTCCGGATGGTCGGTGCCGAGCTGGGGCTGCCCGAGGTCATCGTCGCGCGCCAGCCGTTCCCCGGCCCGGGCCTGGGCATCCGGATCATCGGCGAGGTCACCCGGGACCGGCTGGAGACGCTGCGCGCCGCCGACGCCGTCGCCCGCGAGGAGCTGACCGCGGCCGGGCTCGACCACGAGATCTGGCAGTGCCCGGTGGTGCTGCTCGCCGACGTCCGCAGCGTCGGGGTCCAGGGCGACGGCCGCACCTACGGCCACCCGATCGTCCTGCGCCCGGTGTCCAGCGAGGACGCCATGACCGCGGACTGGACCCGGCTGCCCTACGACGTCGTCGAGCGGATCTCGACCCGGATCACCAACGAGGTGTCCGAGGTCAACCGGGTCGTCATCGACGTGACGAGCAAGCCGCCGGGCACCATCGAGTGGGAGTGACCCGCACACGGTGAACGGGGCGGGACCGGTCGAACCGGTCCCGCCCCGGCCTGCCCGGGCCTGCGGTTCCCGACCCCCGTCGGAGCCGCGGCCACTCGGGCGGCGCGGTCGTCGGCGATGCTCCCCAGCCCGCCGACGACCGTGATGTCTAGTAGTCGTCGGAAGTGCCCCGGGAGTTACGCAGACTCGCCACGAGAAACACGATTCCCACCACGACCGCCACCCCGGCGAGCAGCCAGCGCAGGTCGACGTACTCCCACGGGCCCACGCCGGTCAGCCCGGCGACGGCGATGACCAGGGCGATCAGCCCGGCGACGAGGGCCAGCGGGTCCGGGCGGCGGCGCGCCGTCCCGGTCCCGATCCCGCTGTCGTTCTCAGTCGTCCTGGCCACGCAGCACCTCCACGGCTCCGATCTCGGCCCGCAGGTCGAGTTCCAGTACCCGGCCGCTCCGGCCGTCCGGCCCCGGGTCGTCGACCCGCAGGTCGGTGTCCTCCCCGGTCCGGGACTGCCCGTCGACGGTCACGTCGCCGATCCCGGTCGACCCGCGGACGAGGAGATCGGCGCCCTCCGGGACGCGCACGGTGACGGAGCCGACGCCCACCTCGACCCGGGTGCGCACCGGGCCGTCGGCGCCCGCGGCCGGGGTCAGGTCGACCCGGCTCAGGTCCAGGTCGATCGTGCCGGTGCCCCGCCGGTACTCCGGGGCGATCTGGGCGACGGTCATGGGGCTCTCGACGCTCGGGCCGATCCCGCCGCGCAGTGCCCAGCCGTCCGGGCCGAGCGCGCCGTTCAGCAGTGACGTCAGCCCGGTCAGCAGCGCCAGGATCAGCGCGAACGGGATCAGCCAGCGCCCGGCCCTGCGGAAGGCCCCGACGACGAGCCCGACGCCGACGACGGCGAGTGCCGCCGCGGGCACCGCGGAGGCCGGGAGCAGCCCCGGGGCGGTCAGCGCGAGCACCCCGACCATCCCGGCGACGACGAGCGCCACGGCCAGCGTCACCGGCGTGAGCTTGGACCGCGGTTCCGGTGGCGGCACCGGTGCCGGGCCGGGCTCGGGCAGGTCCCAGGCGAACGGCGCGACGCCGAGCGGGTCCCAGTCCGGCGGCCGGCGGCCCGGGTCCGGAGCCGGTACGGGCCCGCCCGCCGGCGGGTCGGCGGCCGTCCACGGGACGGCCGGGGCCACGGGCGTGGGGACGGCGGCCGCGGCCCGCAGGCCGGGCAGCGAGCCCCGGGTCAGGTGCAGCGCCAGCAGCAGCCCGAGGGTGACGGCGGTCGCCGCGATCGAGGCGAACGAGAAGACCAGCGGGATCGCCAGCAGCCCGGCGATGACCAGCAGCACGAGCGACAGCGCCGAGCTGGAGACCGCACCGGGCCCGCGCCGCCCCGGCGTGCCGCCCGGTGCTCCGGCGTCCGGCAGCACCGCGCAGCCGGCGAGATAGAGCGGGATCCCGGGCCCGGAGACGGCCGCGACCACGAAGCCGACCCGGACCAGGGTCGGGTCCACGTCGTAGCGCCGGGCGATCGCCGCGCCCACACCGGCCAGTTTCCGGTCGTCCCGCGGGCGCACCGGCCGGGAGTCCCACATGTCCCGCAGGGTGTCGGTGCCCTGGGTCCCCACTCGCCGTGCCCCCGGGGCGCGAGCCTGCGTTCCGTCCATGGGGACCACCCTGCCCGGCTCCGGTGCCCCGCGGTCTCGGGGACAACCCCGAGCCGACCCCGGAACTCCGCCGGAGGGAATCGTCGGTGTCCCGTGTGACGATGGAGTCGTGAACAGCCCGAACCCGTCCGTGCACGGCGGTCCCGTGGAGCCGCCGGGGCCGCAGCCGGAGGCCGGTGCGCCCGGCCCGGCGGCCGCCACAGCCGGAGTGCGCACCGCCGTCCGGGGCCGTGCCCCGCTGGTCCGGCGCCGGACCGGGCGGATGCTCGGCGGCGTGGCGGGCGGGGTCGCCGACCACCTGGGTGCCGACGTCCGGTGGGTGCGGGCGGCGTTCGTCGTCCTGATGTTCCTGAGCTGGGCGGCGGCGCTCGGCTACGCGCTGCTCTGGGTGTTCCTCCGGCAGGAGGATCCGTCGGTCCAGCGCACCGTGAGCCGCTCCGAGCAGCTGCAGGCGGCGGGTGTGCTCACCCTGGGGCTGGGCCTGTCGCTGGTGGCGGCGACGTCCGGGTCGTCGGTGCTCGGCTGGATCGCCGGTCCGCTCGGGCTGGCGACGGTCGGTGCGGCCGTCGTCTGGCGGGAGGCCGACGAGGCGCAGCGGCGCCGCTGGGCGCAGGACGCCAGGACCCGGGTGGTCGGGGGCCGGGCGGCCCTGCTGCGGACGCTGCTGGGCGTGGCGCTGGTCCTGACCGGCGTGGCGGTCTACCTGTTCGGGAACCTCGACATCGGGCAGGTCCGGTTCGGGGTGCTGGCGGTGCTGGCCACGCTGCTCGGTGTCGCGGTGCTCACGGTGCCCTGGTGGATCCGGCTGGTCCGCGACCTGGGCGAGGAGCGACGGGCACGGGCGGTCGAGGCGGAGCGGGTCGAGATCGCCGCGCACCTGCACGACTCGGTGCTGCAGACGCTGGCCCTGATCCAGCGCCAGGCCGGGGACTCGCGTGAGGTGCAGCGGCTGGCCCGCGGGCAGGAGCGCGAGCTGCGCTCCTGGCTGTACGGGCCCGGTGGCCGGGCCCGGGGCGGTCCCGGGAGCGTCGCCCCGGAGGCGGAGACGACGCTGTCCGCGGCGATCACCCGGGTGGCCGGCGAGGTGGAGGACACCTACGCGATCGGCGTCGATCCGGTGCTCGTCGGTGACGCGGAGCTCGACGGCGACCTGCGAGCGCTCGTGCTGGCGACGCGGGAGGCGATGGTGAACGCGGCGAAGCACTCGGGGACGGCCGAGGTGGACGTCTACGTGGAGGTCGAACCGGCCGGTGCGGACGGCGAGCCCGGGGCCGCCGAGGTGTTCGTCCGGGACCGCGGGAAGGGCTTCGACCCGGACGCGGTGGACGGCGACCGGCACGGTCTGGCGGACTCGGTGCACGCCCGGATGCGGCGGCACGGCGGTACGGTCCGGTTCCGCACGGGTGCGGGCGAGGGTACGGAGGTGCGGCTGTCGATGCCGCTGGCAGGAGAGGGGACCTCATGAGCTCCGCGGAGCCCGGATCGACGATCCGGGTCTACCTGGTCGACGACCACGCGCTGTTCCGGTCGGGGGTGCGTGCCGAGCTGGATCGTGGCGACGGGGGCACACCGCAGATCGAGGTGATCGGTGAGGCCGGCTCGGTCGACGAGGCCGTCGCCGGGGTCGCGCACCTGGCCCCCGACGTCGTGCTGCTCGACGTGCACCTGCCCGGTGGCGGCGGTGCCGAGATCCTGCGGCGCACCCGGGCGGCGGGGACCGAGTCGGTCTTCCTGGCCCTGTCGGTGTCGGACGCGGCGGAGGACGTCATCAGCGTCATCCGGTCCGGGGCGCGCGGCTACGTCACGAAGACGATCTCCGGGCGGGACCTGGCGGACGCGGTGCGCCGGGTCAAGGTCGGTGACGCCGTGTTCTCCCCGCGCCTGGCGGGGTTCGTGCTGGACGCATTCTCCGACCGTCCCGGGGCCGCGCCGCCGGTGGACCCGGAGGTGGACCAGCTGACCAAGCGGGAGCGGGACGTCCTGCGGCTGCTGGCCCGCGGGTACGCCTACAAGGAGATCGCCGGGGAGCTGTTCATCTCGGTGAAGACCGTGGAGACCCACGTGTCGAGCGTGCTCCGGAAGACCCAGACGTCGAACCGGCACGAACTGTCCCGCTGGGCTTCCGACAGGAGGCTCGTGTAGGTCGCGCAGCGACCGGAGCGGGCCGGAAGGAGCATCGGCACTGCCAGGAGGCTCGTGTGGGTCGCGCAGCGACCGGAGCGGGCCGGAAGGAGCATCGGCACTGCCAGGAGGCTCGTGTGGGTCGCGCAGCGACCGGAGCGGGCCGGAACCGCGACGGCGCCGGACCCGTTCGGGTCCGGCGCCGTGCTCGTCGGTCGTGGCTCAGCCGCCCAGCAGCGAGCCGGCTCCCTCGGTGACTCCGCCGAGCAGGCCACCGACCGGCTCGGTGACCGCCGACGCGGTCTCGCCGACGGGCTCGGTCACGGTGCCCAGCACCTCGCCGACCGGCTTCGTGACCTGCTGCAGCGGCTGGGTCTCGTCGGACCCGGACCCGGAGTCGGACGCCGAGTCGGAGCTGCTCCGGGACGAGCGCGACCCGTCGTCGGAGTCCTTCTTCTTCGCCGAGGTGTCGAGCAGCCCGGTCACCGGCTCCGCGGCCTTCAGCAGCGGCCCGGTCAGCGGCTCGGTCGCACCGAGCACGGGCTCGGTCACCGGCGACAGCGCGCCGAGCACCGGCGTGGTGACGGGTTCGAGGGTGTCGGTCAGCGGGCGGGTCACCGGCTTCACGGCGTCGGTGACGGGTGCGACGGCGCCGGTGACCGGCTCCAGCGCCCCGCCGAGAGTCTCCCCGACCGGCGCGGCGACCCGGGCGACGGGCGCGACCACACCGTCGCCGACGCTGCTCACCAGCGGGCGGACCGGCTCGGTCACGTCCTGCAGCGGCCCGGTGCGGCGGCTCTCGCCGCCGGAGCGGCCGGGCGAGGTGACGGGCTCGAGCAGGTTCCCGGCCGGCTCCCGGTCCGGGTCGTTCAGCGCCTGCACGGGCGGCAGGCCGCCCAGGGGCGATCCGGTGGCCGTCGAGCCGCGGGGCGTGTCGGTGGTCTCCCGCGGCGCGGCGGCGGCCGCCGTCGTCGTGCGCTGGGCCGGGATGGCGCTCGCGGCGTCGGCGCCCGTCCCGGTGGAGACCTCGCGCAGCGTGCTGCCGGCGGCGGACTCCTGCCCGAACGCGACGTCCATCCAGTCGTTCGCCCCGGGGGCGGTGGCGGGCACCTCGGGCAGCGGCGAGCTGAGCGCCACGGTGGCCGGGAGGTACTGCGCGGGCAGCGTCTCGGGGGCCGTGCTGCCGCCGGCCGGGAGCGCCACGCCGGGGAACAGCCCGTCGGCGGCGGCCTGGGCGTCGGAGTCGTGGGTCGCGGCCCCGTTGTAGAGCGCCGCGCCGAGCACCGACCCGGCGGCGACGAGCGCACCGGCGACCGCGCCGGCCCGGCGGCGCCCGCCGGCCGGCCGGGCGACCCAGACCGGGGCCTCCTCGGCGCCGGTGTCGCGGGGCTGTGGGAGCTCGATGTCCGGCCAGCCACCGGGCGTGCCCGCCGCGGCGACGTCGGCCCGGACGGTCGCGCCGGCGGCCGGGCCGCCCTCACGGCGGAGCAGGTCGCCCACGGACAGGACGGGACCGGTCATCGGCTCGGCTGCGTGGCGGGAGTCGCGTGCGCGGCCCGAGTGACGGGCCAGCAGCTCGGCGACGCTCACGACCTCACGGGGCCCGGTGGCGCCGGTGGCGCCGGGGAGCGGGGCTCCGGCAGGGGTGTCGTTCACGGCCGCACGTCCTCCTTCGGGTGTCGTCTCGACCCGGGAAGGTCTACCGGAACCTCCGCGCATTCCCAAGCGGTCACTGTCCGCTCGTCGTGGGTAACCCGATCAGGTGATTCCCGTTCATCGGTCGTATCCGACCGCTCGTCCGGCTCGTTGGTCCGGGAAGCAACCGGTGTGTGCCGACGACGTGGCGGAAAGGCCAGGTCGCTTCCCGTGATCATGCGCGCTGGGTCACAGTTCTGACGGTGACGGCGAATCGCCGAACGGTTGACCCGTCCGTGCGCCGTCGCGGAGAGCGACGGGTGGCGCGGCCGCGCCACCGCCCGGCTCAGCGGCCGCCGAGCCGGCCCCGGCCGAGCCGCAACAGCATCATCGCGAGCTGGTGGCCCTCCGGGCCGAGATCGTCGAACCGGTCGAGCACGGTCATCTCGCGGCTGTAGACGATCCGCGGGCCACCCGCGGCCATCCGGGCGGCACCGATCCGCTTCGACACCTCGGTGCGCCGCAGGATGGCGTCCAGGATCTCGGTGTCCAGCCGGTCGATCTCCGAGCGGAGCCGGTCGATCTCGGCCTCGGCGCCGGCCGCCGGGCCGTCCGCGGCGGGCGCCGGTCCCGTGGTGCCCCCGGAGCCTCCGGTGCCGGGCGGCACCGGTTCCGTGGTGTGCGTCCCCTCGCGGGCGTCCGTGCCGGGTTCGGTCGCGGTCATGATCTCCTCGTCTCGATCGAGCGCCGGGTCGTCCGTGGGCCGAGGACACGCGAACGCCCCGGGTCCTCTGGACTCCGGGGCGGCTGGGTTCCGTACTCAGACGGGCTGCGCAGCGGGTGCCGGAGGCCGGTACCCGTAGCGAAATCGCCTGTCCGTGTGCACGCAGTCGAGTGTAGACGACACGGTGTCCCGCGTCGTCGTCGTTCACCGCGGCCGCAGGAATGTCAGCCCCTCGGCGTACCGTGCTCGTCACAATGAGTGCGCTGTTCGAACTTCCAGGTACGAGCTCGACGACCGAGCCGAAGACGTCGCGCGGGCGTCAGCTGCTGGAGGGGCTCAACGACCGGCAACGCGAGGCCGTGACCCACGCCGGCTCCCCGCTGCTCATCGTCGCGGGTGCCGGCTCGGGCAAGACCAGGGTGCTCACCCACCGCATCGGCTGGCTGCTCGCCGAGCGCGGCGTGCACCCCGGCGAGATCATGTCGATCACCTTCACGAACAAGGCCGCGGCCGAGATGAAGGAGCGGGTGGACGGGCTGGTCGGGCGCCGCTCCGGCCCGATGTGGGTCTCCACGTTCCACTCCATGTGCGTGCGGATCCTGCGCCGCGAGGCCAAGCACCTGGGCGTGCGCAGCGCCTTCTCGGTGTACGACGCGGACGACTCGCGCCGGCTGGTCGGCATCGTCGGGCGGGACCTGGAGCTCGACCCCAAGAAGTTCGCCCCGCGGGCACTCGCGGCGCAGATCTCGAACCTGAAGAACGAGCTGCTCTCGCCGGACGACGCGGCCGAGCGGGCCGGCACCGACCACGAGCGGCGCATCGCCGAGGTCTACGGGATCTACCAGTCCCGGCTGCGCCAGGCGAACGCGTTCGACTTCGACGACCTGATCATGGAGACGGTCTCGCTGCTGGACCGGATGCCCGCGGTGGCCGAGTACTATCGGCGACGGTTCCGGCACGTGCTGGTCGACGAGTACCAGGACACCAACCACGCCCAGTACGAACTGGTCCGCCAGCTGGTGCTGCCGGCGACCGAGAAGGCCCGCCCGGCCGAGCTGTGCGTGGTCGGCGACTCCGACCAGTCGATCTACGCGTTCCGCGGCGCGAACATCCGCAACATCATCGAGTTCGAGCAGGACTTCCCGGACGCACGGACCATCCTGCTGGAGCAGAACTACCGCTCCAGCCAGACGATCCTGTCCGCGGCGAACGCGGTGATCGCCCGGAACCCGGAGCGCCGGGACAAGCGCCTGTGGTCCGACGCGGGGGACGGCGAGCGGGTGGTCGGCTACGTCGCCGACAACGAGCACGACGAGGCGTCGTTCGTCGCCCGCGAGATCGACCGGCTGGTCGACACCGGCGAGTACCGCAACAGCGACATCGCGGTCTTCTACCGCACGAACAACCAGTCCCGGGTCTTCGAGGACGTGTTCCTGCGGGTCGGGATGCCCTACAAGGTGGTCGGCGGCGTCCGGTTCTACGAGCGCCGCGAGATCCGGGACGCGCTGGCCTACCTGCGGGTGCTGTCGAACCCGGAGGACACGGTCAGCCTGCGGCGCATCCTCAACGTGCCCAAGCGCGGGATCGGGGACCGGGCCGAGTCCGTCGTGGCGGAGTACGCGGAGCGGGAGCGCACGTCGTTCGCCCGCGCCCTGCGCACCGCAGCCGAGGAACCGGCGAGGCTGCCGGCACTGGCCACGCGCTCGCAGAAGAACATCGCCGGGTTCGTCCGGATGCTCGACGAGCTCGGTGAGCTGGTCGAGCGCGGCGACGACACCGCGGAGATCCTGGAGGCGGTCTACGGCCGCACCGGGTACGTGGAGGAGCTGCAGGCCTCCGAGGACCCGCAGGACGGGACCCGGATGGACAACCTGGCGGAGCTCGTCACGGTCGCCCGTGAGTTCGCCGGGGACGCCGCGGTGGCCGACCTGGCGGTCGGCGGCGATCCGGACGCCGGAGGTGCGATCGGCTCCGGCCCCGGTCCCGACGCCGCGGGCCCGGACGCCACCGACGGTCCCGGCAACGACGACGACACCGACGCCGGGGCGCCGGAGCCCGGCTCGCTCGCCGCGTTCCTGGAGCGGGTCGCGCTCGTCGCCGACGCCGACTCGATCCCGGACGACGAGTCCGGTGTGGTCACGCTGATGACCCTGCACACGGCGAAGGGCCTCGAGTTCCCGGTCGTGTTCCTCACCGGCTGGGAGGACGGGGTCTTCCCGCACCTGCGGACCCTGGGGGACCCGAAGGAGCTGGCCGAGGAGCGCCGGCTGGCCTACGTCGGCATCACCCGGGCCGAGCAGCGGCTCTACCTGTCCCGGGCGATCGTGCGCTCGGCGTTCGGGCAGCCCAGCACGAACCCGGCGTCCCGGTTCCTCGACGAGGTGCCGCCCGAGCTCACCGACTGGCGGCGCACCGAGGAGCAGCTGGTGGCCGAGCGGCCGTCGGCGCCGGTGGGCCGGTTCGGCTTCGGCCGGTCGGGCGGCCGTGGCTCCGGTGACCGCGGGGACTGGAAGGTGCCCGAGCGCAGCCTCAACAACACCTCGCTGCAGCTCGACGTCGGTGACCGGGTCAACCACGACAAGTACGGCCTCGGCACGGTCGTCGCCTCGGACGGTGTCGGGCCGCGGGCGACCGTGACCATCGACTTCGGGTCCGGCGGGACGGTGCGGCTGATGCTCATCGGCGGCGTCCCGATGCAGAAGCTGTAGGGCTCCGCCCGGGGCACGTGACCGCGTGCCGGCCCGTCCGGCCGTGTTCTGGCTCGCACCGGTTTGCGTGTGCCGTGGCGGCACGGTTTCTCATGGGTCCAACGACCTGAGAGGAGACCGTTCGCATGTCCACCGCGACCGATCCGTCCGGCGGCGCCGCCGTCCTGTCCGCCCCGACCCCGGTGTCCCGGCGCGCGCTGGCGCCGGATCTGGCCCGGGGGCTGATGCTGCTGTTCATCGCACTGGCGCACGTGCCCTGGTTCCTCTACACCTCCGAGGTCGGTGCCACCCTGCTCCACCCGGCGGAGGGTGGCCTCGCCGACCGGATCGCCCAGTTCATCACGATCGCCGGTGTCGACGCCCGGGCGTACCCGCTGTTCGCGCTGCTGTTCGCCTACGGGATCGGGCAGATGTACAGCAGGCAGGTCGCCGGGGGCACCTCGGTCCAGGGGGCGCGGCGGCTGCTGCGGACCCGCAACTGGTGGATGCTGCTGTTCGGCCTGGTGCACGCCGCGCTGCTGTGGCAGGGCGACATCCTGGGCACCTACGGCCTGATGGGGCTGATCATGGTCCCGCTGTTCCTGAACCGCAGTGACCGCGTCCTGAAGGTCTGGATCGGCGTGCTGCTCGGTCTGGGCGCCCTGGTCGCGGCCGGTATGACGGCGCTGTCGGTGCTGTTGTCGGCCCCGGGGGGCATCCCGGCCTCCGCGCGGCTGCCGATCGCCGAGAGCAGCTACCTCGCGTCGATCCCGCTGCGCCTGGTCCAGTGGCTGCCGACGCTCGTGACGCCGTTCGTCATGTTCGTGCTGCCCGCGGCGTTCCTGGTCGGCCTGCTGGCCTCGCGGCACCGGATCCTGGAGGAGCCGGCCCGGCACCTGCCGCTGCTGCGGCGGGCCGCGGTCGCCGGGCTGGCCGTCGGCTGGGGTGCGGGGGCGGTGCAGGCGCTCGTGCACGTCGGGGTGCTGGACGTCGGCACGGTCGATCTCTCGCAGGTCCACGCCTACACGGGCTTCTTCGCCGGCATCGGCTACGCGGCGCTGTTCGCCCTGATCGCGCACCGGATCACCACCCGGGGGACGACGCCGCTGCCGGCCCGGGCGCTGGTCGCCCTGGGACGGCGCTCGATGAGCGGTTACATCGCCCAGTCGGTGATCTGGGCGGGTGTGCTGGCCGCCTCGGGTATCGGGCTCGGCGCGCACCTCACGAGCGCCTCGGCGATGCTCGTCGGTGTCGCGGCGTGGATGGTGACGGTCGTGGTGGCGTACGCCATGGACCGGGCGGGGGTGCGGGGGCCGGCCGAGACCGCGCTGCGCTCACTCACCTACCGCTCGATGCGCCGGACCGCGGCACGGGCGGAGACCTCGGCGTGACCGTCGCCCGGGGGCCGGTGGACACCACCGCCGGCTCCCGGCGGCGTCAGTCGTCGTCGCCGTCTCCGCTGTTGCCGCGGTCCTCACGGTCGCTCCCCATCGGCGTCGCCGCCGACTCCGCGGGGGTCAGCACCTCGACCGAGGTGAACAGCCCGGAGGCATCGACGGCGACCGTCCCCGGCCCGGGGGCGGCGCAGGCCGTCGGGCACTCGGTGGACCCGAACAGGGTGAGCCCGCTCAGCTCGGCCCGGGTCCCGTCCGGGACGACGACGCGCACCGAGCCGAACAGCGACCGCGTCTCGACCCGGTCCTGGCCGGGACCGACACCGACCGTCCGGGAGCTGAACACCGCGGCACCGTCCTGCGCGGTCAGCAGCTCGGAACCGCCCCAGACCGCGGCGGCCACGAGGGCGACGGCGCCGAGCACGCTCCCGACCGACCGTGCGGCCGTGGCCGCGAGATCGGCGGCCCGGGACCGCGGTGCGGGCTCCGCGGCCACCGGCCGGGTGAGGTCACCGCCCGCGGGGAGGTCGCGGGTCAGGGGCGCGAGGTCCGCGCGGGTACGCGCCGCCCAGACCAGGGCGGAGCGCTCCTCGTACTCCTCGAGGGAGAGCCTGCCCTCGCCGTGGGCACGCTGCAGGACGTCGTCGACCGCCCGGCGATCGGCGTCCCCCACCCGGATTTCGGACCCGTCCGTCACACGGGCCATTCTGCCGGTCCGGTCAGGCGTCGCGCCCGCCGGTGGCGTTCCCGACGTCCAGGCCCCGCTCGGTCAGCCAGGGCAGCGGGTTCGTCTTGCTGCCGTCGGACTGCCAGATCTCCAGGTGCAGGTGCGGGCCGGTGGACTGGCCGCGGTTGCCGACCTCGGCGATCTCGTCGCCGGCGCGGACCTCCTGGCCCGCCTCGACCAGCGAACGGTTGATGTGGCCGTAGACCGACTTCGTCCCGTCCGCGTGCTTCAGCACGACCCACATCCCGAAGCCGCTGGCCGGCCCGGCCTTCTCCACCACGCCGTCGGTCAGGGCGAAGATCGGGGTACCGATCGGTGCGGCGAGGTCGATGCCGTAGTGCTGCACACCCCAGCGCGCGCCGAAGCCGGAGGTGAACCGGCCCGCGGTCGGCATGACGAGTGCGTCGCCGTCGTAGAGCACGGCTTCGGGGGCCCCGTGCGACATCGCGCCGGAGATCGCCTGCTCGACCTTCGCGGCCTGCTCGCCCATCCGGGCGGCCTTGGTGAGGCTGGCGACGTCGACCTCGGTCGTCTCGTCGAGGTTCGGCAGCGACGCGGCCTGGGGCGCGAGCTGCTCACCCCCGATCGCCGAGGTCACGGCCGGCGCGGTGGTGTCGGCCGGCCGCGGGTCGGCGGAGACCGGGAGCATCGCCGAGGCGGACAGCCGCGAGTAGGAGTCCTCGACAGCATCGTCGCCGCTGAGGACGGGGATGCCGAGCGCGCCGGCCATCGTCTGGCCGGCCGCGACGAGCGCGCCCCCGGCCGCGGCGGCCACCGTCACGCGGGTGCGGTGGCCGGTGGCGGGGGTGCGGGGGAGCCGGTGCGCACCGGGCGCCGGCGGATCCGCGGGGGGCAGCGGGGCCGCCACGATCTCGGGGACCGGATCCGGAGTGCGGCGCGCGGGTGCCGTCCGCGGTGCGGCGGGACGGGCCCGGCCGGCCGGCGGTGCGGCCGTCGTACGACCCGGGCGGTGCTCGGCGGGTCCGGTGCGCGCGGGACGGGACGGGCGGGCGTCGCGCTGAGGTCCGGCCTGCTGCGGCCGGGGGACGGCCCGGTGACCGGTCACGGGCTGTGCACGGTCGCCGTCGCGGGGCCCGCTGACGGGGCGGCGGGCGGTGGCGTCGTGCTGTGGGCGGGCCTCGGGCGCACGGCGGTCACGGGACGCGGCCGGCCGGGTACGCGCCGGCTGCCCGGAGGCAGCGGGCGGCGGCACCGGCCGACGCCGGTCGACGCCGGCGGGAACGCGGGTACGCGGTACCGACGACGGAGGCGCCGGGTACCGGTGGACGCCCGCGGTGTCCGGCACGTCGGGGGTCGTGCCGGGGCGGGACTCCGGTCGGACGGCGCCGCTGGGGGAGCGGTGGCGCGCCAAGACCTGCCCTTCTGGGTGTTCAGGTCGCCCGGACCGTCCCGCGGTGGTCGTCGGAGTGGGGCTCCGCGGGGATGGCGCCGTTCGGGGGTGGCGCCGACCACCGTGATCGGTCCGTGACGTGGACGGCTCGACGGTAACGCGGGAGTCGCGACGCGGCAACGGCGGGTCGTCGCCCGGTTCCGGACGGTCGATGATCATCGACGACCGGTACGCCGCGGACGTCGGCCGGGCCGTCCGCACGGTTATCCCGCTCACAGTGGGGCGCGGGAGACGTGCGGGACGGTGCGTCCCCGCTGCCCTCCCGGTGGCGCCCGTCACTCGGACGGCCCATCTGAATCGAACACTGTGGCGACAGGGTGACTGCTGTCACCGGCCCAGGTCAGGACCGGTGGGACCGGTCTGGCTAGGCTCCCCGACGCAGCACGACGGACGTCCGCGACCGCTGCCGCCTCCGGTGTGCGGGGCGCGTCCGGGAGCAAGCACCGGGACGCGCCGGTCGCGGTGAGAGCGAAGTGGAGCGGGAGAGCCGAGTGGACCTGTACGAGTACCAGGCGAAGGACCTCTTCGCCGCGCACGGAGTCCCGGTCCTTCCGGGGAAGACCGTGGACAACGCCGCCGCTGCGGCGGCCGCGGCGGACGAGCTGGGCACCGCAGTCGTGGTCAAGGCCCAGGTCAAGACCGGGGGCCGGGGCAAGGCCGGTGGCGTGAAGCTGGCCGAGAACGCGGCCGAGGCGCAGGAGAAGGCCGGGGCGATCCTCGGCCTGGACATCAAGGGCCACACGGTGCACCAGGTTCTGGTGACCGAGGCCAGCGACATCGCCGAGGAGTACTACTTCTCGTTCCTGCTGGACCGGTCCAACCGGACGTTCCTGGCCATGTGCTCGGCCGAGGGCGGCATGGAGATCGAGGAGCTGGCCGTCGAGCGCCCGGAGGCGCTGGCCCGGATCCCGATCGACCCGATCGCCGGGGTCGACAAGGCGAAGGCCGACGAGATCGTCGCCGCGGGGAAGATCCCGGCCGCCGTCGCCGACGAGGCCGCGACCGTGATCGTGAAGCTGTGGGAGACCTTCGTCGCCGAGGACGCGACCCTGGTCGAGGTCAACCCGCTGGTCCGGGACCCGCAGGACAAGGTGATCGCCCTCGACGGCAAGGTCACCCTGGACGAGAACGCCGGGTTCCGGCACCCCGACCACGAGCAGCTGGTCGACGAGCGCACCGAGAACCCGCTCGAGGCGAAGGCCAAGGCCAAGGGCCTGAACTACGTCAAGCTCGACGGCGGCCAGGTCGGCATCATCGGCAACGGCGCGGGTCTGGTCATGTCGACCCTCGACGTCGTCGCGTACGCCGGTGAGGCGCACGGTGGCGTGAAGCCGGCCAACTTCCTCGACATCGGCGGCGGCGCCTCGGCGCAGGTCATGGCCGACGGCCTGGACGTCATCCTGGGCGACGACGAGGTCAAGAGCGTCTTCGTCAACGTCTTCGGTGGCATCACCGCGTGCGACGCGGTCGCGAACGGCATCGTCGAGGCGCTGAAGATCCTCGGCGACGACGCGACCAAGCCGCTGGTCGTCCGGCTGGACGGCAACAACGTGGTCGAGGGACGCCAGATCCTCGCCGACGCGAACCACCCGCTGGTCACGGTGGTCGCCACGATGGACGACGCGGCCGCGAAGGCCGCGGAGCTTGCGAACGCCGCGGGAGCCTGAGAGAAATGTCGATCTTCCTCAACGAGAACAGCAAGGTCATCGTCCAGGGCATCACCGGCGGTGAGGGCACCAAGCACGCCACCAAGATGATCGCCGCCGGCACCAACGTCGTGGGCGGTGTCAACGCCCGCAAGGCCGGCACCACGCACTCGGTCGGCGGCAAGGACGTCACCGTGTACGGCACGGTGGAGGAGGCGATGAAGGAGACCGGCGCCGACGTGTCGGTCGTCTTCGTGCCGCCGAAGTTCGCCAAGGACGCCGTGATCGAGGCCATCGACGCCGAGATCCCGCTGGCGGTCGTCATCACCGAGGGCATCCCGGTGCACGACTCGGCCTACTTCTGGGCGCACGCCGTCGCGAAGGGCAACAAGACCCGGATCATCGGGCCGAACTGCCCCGGCGTCATCTCCCCCGGGAAGTCGAACGCGGGCATCATCCCGGCCGACATCGCCGGCGCCGGCAGGATCGGCCTGGTGTCGAAGTCCGGCACGCTGACCTACCAGATGATGTACGAGCTGCGTGAGTTCGGCTTCTCCACCGCCATCGGCATCGGCGGCGACCCGGTCATCGGCACCACCCACATCGACGCCCTCGAGGCGTTCGAGGCGGACCCGGAGACCGAGGCCATCGTGATGATCGGTGAGATCGGTGGCGACGCCGAGGAGCGCGCCGCGGACTTCATCAAGGCCAACGTCACCAAGCCGGTCGTCGGCTACGTCGCGGGCTTCACCGCGCCGGAGGGCAAGACGATGGGCCACGCCGGCGCGATCGTGTCCGGCTCGGCCGGCACCGCGCAGGCGAAGAAGGAGGCCCTGGAGGCGGCGGGGGTCAAGGTCGGCAAGACGCCGTCCGAGACCGCCGCGCTGATGAAGGGGATCCTCTCCGCCTGAGCCGGACGAGCACCACGACGCGCGGGTCCCGGGTTCCGGGGCCCGCGCGTCGTCGTGTGCGGGGCCGCCGGGCGTCACCCGGCCGTGTCAGGGGCATCGGCTAGCGTGCGACGCAGGATCCCCTGCCGTCGAGGCCCGCTGGAGTAGTCGTCATGCCGAGCAACCAGCCGTCCGTCCCCGGTGCCGCCCGGGAGGACGCGCCACCCTCCGCGGGCCCGGTGCGGCTCGCCGTGCTGGGTGGGGCCGTCGCGGCGCTGGTCGCACTGGTCGTCGCCCTCTTCGGGCTGTCGGCCGCCGCCGGCTACGCGCTCGCACTCGTCGTCGCGGGCGGGATCGCCGGTGGCCTGTCACTGCTCCCGGGGACCGGCCGGGTGCTGGTCGGCGGGATCGTGCTCGCCGGCACGGGGGTGCTGACCCTGCTGTTCCTGTTCACCGGGAGTGACAGCCCGATCGCGGCCGGGGCGGTGGGCTGGGTCACCCTGGCCCTGGGCCTGCTGTCGGTGACGGCCCTGCTCTACGGGCAGTTGCTGCTGTCCGGCGTGCTGTCCGCACCGGCGCCGCGGCCCGCCCGGCCCTCGCACGTCGGCGACGCGCAGTGGGCCACCCCGGGCGCGCCGCAGCAGCCTCCCGCCGCCGGGTACGGCGGGCCCGCCGCCGGCGTGAACGCCGGCCAGTACCCGGTGCAGCCGGGCCAGCAGTACGGCCAGCCGGTCCAGGCCGGGCAGTACGCGCCGCCCGCCCAGCCCGGTCAGTACGCGCAGCCGGGCCAGCAGTTCGCCCAGCAGCCGGATCAGTACGCGCCGTCCTACGCCCAGCCCGGCCAGCCGTACGGGCAGCCGCCGGCCGCCGGGGTGTCCGGGGGCGCGTTCTCCGGGGTCGCCTACGGCGACCGCATCGCCCCCGCCACCCACTCCGCACCGACGGTGCAGACGGCGCTGCCCGCACAGCAGGCACCGCAGGCACAACAGCACCAGCAGGCACCGCAGTACGAGGGGCAGCCCGGAGCCGCCGGCCAGCAGCCGGGAACCTACGGCGCCGCGGCACAGCCGGGATCCGCCGCGCCCCCGCAGGCGGGCGCCCCGCAGGCCGGATCGCTGCAGGCCGGAGCTCCGCAGGTGGGGAGCTCGCAGGCCGCGGATCCGCAGGCCGCGAGTCCGCAGGCCGCGACCCCACAGACCGCGACCCCGCAGACCGCAGCCGGGACCCAGCAGCCCGATGGTGGGGCGCCGCAGGTGGATCCGGTCCCGCAGGCGGGGGCCGGGCAGCAGGTTCCGGACGTCCCGGGAGCGCAGCAGATCGGGTACCCGCCCGCCGGGGCTCCCGCGGCGGGGCAGGCGCCGTACACCGGAGCCGTTCCCGAGGCCCGGTCGGTGGAGCAGACCGACCGGTCCGCGGCCCGCCGGCCGGACGGCGCGCAGCCGCCCGGCACCGGCCCGGCGGACCAGCCCGGCCGGCAGGCGGCTCCGGCGTGGTGGCAGGCCGCGCCGCAGGACGCCCCGCAGCAGGCGCCGGGCCGGGCTCCGGAGACCGGCGTGGCGGGGGAGCCGGGTACCGCCGAGGGGGACCAGCAGAACCGCGGCGACCGTGCGGGCGGCGGCCCCGGCACCTCGGCCTGATCCGCCCCCGGATCCGCGGGGCCGGTCCCGTGGTGGGGCGGCCCACCCCCGGCGTGCCTGCGGCCCCGGACGTCCGGCCGCTGGGACCCTGGCCGGGTGAGTACCTCGTCCCGGCCGACCCGTGGCCGATCCGCCGTCCGGTCCCGGCCGTCCGGGAGTGACGGGGCGCGCCGCGGCGAGCGGCCCGATCGGGCCCGGGGTGGGCGGAATCCCGCCGCGGCCCGCCGGGCCGGTCCCCGGACGCGCCGTCCCGGCACCGGGCTGGACCGGTTGCGCATCCTGCTCGTGGCGACCATGGGCTCGGTCCTGACCGGATACACCCTGCTCGTGCCGGTCGCGGCCGTGCTCGCCGGGACCGGGGGCGTCCCCGTGACGCCGGACGGTGCGCTCGCCACCGCGGTGCCCATGTGGCTGGCCGCCCACCAGATCCCGATCGCCCTCGACGGCCGTCCGCTCGGCGTGCTGCCCATGGTGCCGACCCTGATCGCCGTCGGGACGGTCGCCGGGTTCTCCGGCTGGGCCGTGCGCAGTCTCGGCGGACGGGTCCGGCACGACGCGGGCGCGGTCGTCGCCTCCCAGGCCGGGGCGGCGGCCGCGGTCGCGGTGCTGGCCGGTGCGCTGCTGCCGAAGTCGATGGCGGTGACGGCCCCGTGGGCGTCGCTGGTCGGGGCCGGGCTGGTGGCCGGGGCCGCCGCCGGGATCGGGGTCGTGCACGCCTGCGGGCCGCCGGCCGCGTGGCGGCGGCTGCTCGCGGGCTGGCCGGGCGCGGCACTCGCCGGGGCCCGGGTGGGCGCGACCGGCCTGCTGCTCGTCGGCGCGCTGGTCCTGACCGGGGCGCTGGCCCTTGCCGCGACCGAGGTCGGTGACACGGCCGCCCGGCTCGGGCCCGGTGTCGGTGCCGGGCTCGGGGTGCTCGTCCTCGCCGTCGGTTACCTGCCGAACGCGCTGGTGGGTGCGGTGTCCTGGGCGCTCGGCGCCGGGGTCGGGATCGGGGTGGCGACCTCCGGTCCGCTGCTCGCCGAACCGGGTCCGCTCCCGCCGTTCCCGCTGACCGTGGTGCTCCCGGTCACCACGGTCCCGGCCGCCGCGCCGCTGGTGCTGCTGCTCCCGGTCGCGGTCGGGGTGCTGACCGGGTACGCGAGCCGGCGGGCGCTCGCCGGGGACGTGCCACCGGTCGAACGCCTGGCCGCGCCGGTGACGGCGGTCGTCGTCGTCGCGGCCGGGGCCGCCCTGCTCGCGACGGCGGCCGGCGGGCCACTGGCCGACGGGCCGTACGACCCGGTGTCGTTCCGTCCGGGCTCGGTGTTCCTGGCGGTCCTCCTGCTGGTCGGGGTGCCCGCCGTGCTGGCCTGCGCCGGCCCGGAACTGGCCCGGCACGTGCCGGTGGGTGGCCCGGACCGCCGCCCGTCCACCCGTCCGGCCGGCGGCCGTGGCCGTCGCGACCGGTCGGACAGCGTGCGGGACCTCGTCGAGAACCGCCGTCGCTCCGGGGCCGCGGGCCCGGCCGACGACCGGGCCGGCGATCGAGCGGACGAGGACGGGCCGGGCGGCTGAGGTCCGGCCCCGGTGCCGGCGCGTCTACGCTGGTCGCCGGTCGCGACGGCGGCCGGGACACCGATCGGGAGGAGCATGGTGCAGGCGCGGGATCTGCCCGGGGCGTACCGGGTCGTGGTGCTGGTCTCCGGGGCCGGGACCCTGCTGCAGGCGCTGCTCGACGCACCGGACCCCGGCTACCGGGTGGTCGCCGTCGGTGCCGACCGGCCGGGGGCCACCGGACTGGACCGGGCGCAGGACGCGGGCCTGCCGACGTTCGTCGAGCGGCTGGCCGACCACCCCGACCGGCAGAGCTGGAACGACGCGCTCGCCGAGGCCGTCCTCGGGCACCGGCCGGACGTCGTGATCGGGGCCGGCTTCATGAAGCTGGTCGCACAGACCTTCCTGGACGCGCTCGGATGCCCGATGCTGAACACGCACCCGGCCCTGCTGCCGGCGTTCCCCGGAGCGCACGCCGTGCGCGACGCGCTGGCCGCCGGCGTCACCACGACCGGCGCGACCGTGCACGAGGTCGACGCGGGACTGGACACCGGGCCGGTGCTCGCGCAGGTGGAGGTGCCGGTGCTGCCCTCCGACGACGAGGACGTCCTGCACGAGCGGATCAAGACCGAGGAACGACGACTGCTGGTCGAGACGGTGCGGAGCCTCGCGGCGTCGCGCAGCGGCCGGGACAACCACGAGGTGAGTCAGTGAGTGAGCGCAGGCCGGTCCGCCGGGCCCTGATCAGCGTCTACGACAAGGCCGGGCTACTGGACCTGGCGACCGGGCTGCACGCGGCCGGGGTGCAGATCGTCTCGACCGGGTCGACGGCCCGGCGGATCGCCGACGCGGGCGTCCCGGTGACCCCGGTCGAGGAGGTCACCGGGTTCCCGGAGTGCCTCGACGGCCGGGTCAAGACCCTGCACCCCCGGGTGCACGCCGGGCTGCTCGCCGACAGCCGGTCCGCCGAGCACGTCGCGCAGCTGGAGCAGCTGAACATCGCGCCGTTCGACCTGCTGGTGTCGAACCTCTACCCGTTCGCGGAGACCGTCGCGTCCGGGGCGGCCCGTGACGAGGTCGTCGAGCAGATCGACATCGGCGGCCCGGCGATGGTGCGGGCGTCGGCGAAGAACCACGAGAGCATGACGGTGGTCGTCGACCCCGCGCGCTACGGCTGGGTCCTGGAGCAGGTCGCCGCGGGTGGTTTCGTCGTCGCCGACCGGCGCCGCCTGGCCGCCGAGGCGTTCCGGCACACCGCGGCGTACGACACGGCCGTCGCGACCTGGATGGGCGAGCAGTTCGCCGGTACCGACGAGGAGACGCCGGAGTGGCTCGGCGCCACCTGGGTCCGGGAGCGCCCGCTGCGCTACGGCGAGAACCCGCACCAGGCCGCGGCGCTGTACACCGGTGGCGGCACCCCGGGCGGGCTCGCCGGGGCCGAGCAGCTGCACGGCAAGGAGATGTCCTACAATAACTACGTCGACGCGGACGCCGCCTGGCGCGCCGCGCACGACCACGGTGACGCCCCGACGGTCGCGGTGATCAAGCACGCGAACCCGTGCGGGATCGCGGTCGGCGCCGACGTCGCCCAGGCGCACCGCAAGGCGCACGCCACCGACCCGGTGTCCGCCTACGGCGGTGTGATCGCGGTCAACGGCGAGGTGACGACGACCCTGGCCGAGCAGGTCGCGGAGATCTTCACCGAGGTGCTGGTCGCGCCGTCCTACGCCGACGGTGCGCTGGAGATCCTGCAGCGCAAGAAGAACGTCCGGCTGCTGCGGATCCCGGGCGAGTTCGTCCGGGGCGGGACCGAGCTGCGGCCCATCTCCGGCGGGCTGCTCGCCCAGCAGCGGGACCTGGTCGACGCCGCCGGTGACGACCCGGCCGCCTGGAAGCTCGTCACCGGCGATCCCGCCTCCCCGGAGGTCCTCGCCGATCTCGCCTTCGCCTGGCGGGCCTGCCGCGCGGTGAAGTCCAACGCGATCCTGCTGGCGCACGACGGTGCGGCCGTGGGCGTCGGGATGGGCCAGGTCAACCGGGTCGACGCCGCCCGGCTCGCGGTGGAGCGGGCCGGTGACCGGGTGCGCGGCGCGGTCGCGGCCTCGGACGCGTTCTTCCCGTTCCCGGACGGCCTGGAGGTGCTGCTCGCGGCCGGGATCGCGGCGGTCGTGCAGCCGGGTGGTTCGGTGCGCGACGAGCTCGTCGTCGCGGCCTGTGCGGAGGCCGGCGTCCCGATGTACCTGACGGGGACCCGGCACTTCGCCCACTGAGCCCGCCCCTCCCGGACGGCCCGGCCCGCTGCGTGCGGTCCGGGCCGTCCTGCGTCCCGGGCCGTCCTGCGCTCGGTCCGTCCGCTGCGGCTCGTCCCGCGACGGACCGGAACTGTCGGGGTGCCGTGCGACGGTGCTCCGTGCCGGTCCACCGAGGGATCCCCCGTCCGGGGGCTGCATCGAGGCCGGCGTCGGGCCTATGATTCGAACGTCAGTTCGATCCACGTCGCCTTCCCCGCGGCGTGCCGGGCAGGTTCCGGCCGGTCGTGGACCGGTCGCGGTGCGAGGGGGAGGTCGGTGTGGGCAGGGCTGTGTCGCGCGGTGCCGGGTCGGGTTCCGGGGTGAGCGGTGCCGATGCGGGCGGTGCGGCGGCGTGCGGTGCCGGGGTCACCGTCGTCGGGGGAGCGGCGGCGGTGGGCCGGGTGACCGGGGGTGTGCCGGACCGGGTGGATCGGGGTGGGGACCCGGATCCACCCGGCTCCGGTGCGGACCCGCTGGACCGATCGTCGGAGCCGGTGGGTCCGGTGATCGGGGCCGGGCTGCGGCCGGTGGCGGCGGACGGGGAGCCCGCCGCAACGGACCGGTCCGGAACCGGTGGTCGGGGCGGGTTCGCCGGGCCCCGTGATCCCGTGTGCGGTCGGGAGTCGCAGCACGGGTCGCGGGGCCCGGTCGGCGGGCCGGTGTCGGACCGGCTGGCGGTCGCCCGGCAGGCACTGCACCGGGTGCAGACCCGGACCGACGGGGATCGGGCCCGTCCGGTTCCCCGCACCGGGAACGCCGGATCGGGTCCGGAGCCGGAGGCCGCGGCGGCGGGCCTGCTCCCCGTCCCCGGTCCGCTGGCCGGGTTGCTCCCGGCCGGCGGGCTGCGCCGCGGGTCCACGGTCGCGGTGGGCGCCGGTGCCGGTGCCGGTTCGCTGCTGTTCGCCCTGCTCGCCGCGGCATCGGCCGAGGGGGCCTGGGCGGGGGTGGTGGGTCGTCCCGGTCTGGGGGCCGCGGCAGCCGCCGAGGCCGGGGTGCGGCTGGACCGCCTGGCGCTGGTCCCGGATCCGGGGGCGGACCCGGTCGGGGTCACCGCGGCCCTGCTCGACGGGCTGGACCTGGTGGCGGTCGCCGGTCCGGAGCGGGCCGGCCTGCGGGCCGGGGACCGGCAACGGCTGGCGGCGCGGGCCCGGCAGCGGGGAGCGGTGTTGCTGGCACTGGGGCCGTGGCCCGGTGCGGACCTGCGGCTGAGCTGCGCCCGCCCGCAGTGGGGCGGGGTCGGCCGGGGTACCGGGCGGTTGCGGTCGCGGCGGCTCGAGGTCCGGTCCTCCGGGCGCGGGATCGGACCGGCGGGCCGGGTGGCGGAGGTACTGCTCCCGGGGCCGGGCGGAGCGGTCGCGGTCGCCCCGGCCGTCCCGGAGCCGGTGACCGGTGCGCCGGTGCCGGGTGACCGGGTCGTCGTACGGGCTGCGGGATGAGCACGGCGGAGGCGGTGGGTGCGCCCGGCCCGCACGGCCGTGGGAGCGCGCCCCCCGATCCGCGGGTGCTGGCGGTGTGGTCGCCGGACTGGCCGGTGACCGCTGCGGCCAGGGCCGCACACGTGCCGGCGCACCGGCCGGCGGCCGTCCTCGGCGCCAACCGGGTGCTGGCCTGCTCGGCCACCGCCCGGCGGCACGGGGTGCGCCGGGGGCTGCGCCGCCGCGAGGCGGAGGCCCGGTGCCCGGATCTCGCCGTGCTCGCCCCCGACCCGGGGCGGGACGCCCGGCTGTTCGAGCCGGTCGCCGTCGCGGTCGAGGCGCTCGCGCCGGGGGTCGAGATCGTCCGGCCGGGGCTGCTCGTGCTGCCCGCCCGGGGCCCGGTCGGCTGGTTCGGCGGGGAGCGGGCCGCGGTCGAGCGGTTGATGGACCAGGTCGCCCTGCACGCGGCCACCGAGTGCCAGATCGGCGTGGCGGACGGGATGTTCGCGGCCGAGCTCGCCGCCCGGCGGGGCCGCGGGGTTCCCGCGGGCCGGTCGGCGGAGTTCCTCGCGCCACTGGAGGTCGCCGAGCTGGACCGGGACCCGGCGGTGGACCGCTCCGAGCTGGTCGACCTGCTGCGCCGGCTCGGCCTGCGGTCCCTCGGTGCGTTCGCCGCACTCGCCGAGACCGACGTGGCCTCCCGGTTCGGCACCGACGCGGTGGCCGCGCACCGGCTCGCCCGCGGTCTCGATCCACGGCCGCCGGCCCGGCGGGTCCCGCCGGAGGAACTCGCCGCGGCGATCGAGCTGGACCCGCCGGTGGACCGGGTGGACGCGGCGGCCTTCGCCGCGCGGGGGCTCGCCACCCGGTTGCACGAGGCGCTCGCCGGGCACGGCCTGGCGTGCACCCGGCTGGGGGTGCACGCCCGTACCGGGAGCGGGGAGGAGCTGCTGCGGATCTGGCGGTGCGCCGAACCGCTGACCCCGGCCGGCACCGTCGACCGGGTGCGCTGGCAGCTCGACACCTGGCTCGGCCGCGGTGGCTCGGGCACGCTGGTCGCTCTCCGGCTCACCCCGGAGGACACGGTGCCGGCCGGGGTGCTGCAGCACGGGCTGTGGGGCGACGTCGGCGAGAACGACGACCGCGCCGGGCGCGCGCTGGTCCGGGTGCAGGCGTTGCTCGGCCCGGCCGCGGTGGTCACGGCGGTCCCGGCGGGCGGGCGGGACCCCGGCGAACGGGTGCGGTGGGTGCCGTGGGGCGACGAGCGGGTCGTCGAGCCGACGGCGGTGCCACCACGGCCCGGGGCCGGGGCGGCCGTCGGCCGTGCCGCCGGGACACCGGGGCACGTCGGGCCCGGGGCCGACGACGCCTGCCCCGACGCCGACGCCCGCCCCGACACGCGTGCTGTCGCCGGTGCCGGTGCTGGCCCCGACGTCAGTGTCAGTGTCAGTGTCAGTGTCGATGCCGGAGCCGGAGCCGGAGCCGGAGCCGGAGCCGGAGCCGGGAACAGCGCCGGGGTCGGGACCCGGCCCGGTGCTGCGGCCGGGCCGGGGGTGCCGGGGAGCCCGGCCGCCGTCGCGGCCCGGCGCGCGCCCGGGCGGCGCCCGCCGGTGGACCCGCCCGCGTCCTGGCCCGGCCGGCTCCCGGCGCCGTCCCCGGCCACCGTGCCGCCGTCCCCGTCCCCGGTCCGGCTGGTGGGCGCGGGCGGAGCCGAGATCCGGCCGGTGGCGCCCGACCTGCTCGACGACGCACCGCACCGGATCCGCGGCGGCGACGGGCCGGACCGCGAGATCGTCGGCTGGGCTGGGCCGTGGCCGGTGCACGCCCGCTGGTGGTCACCGGACGGCCCGGGGCCCACGACCCGGTTGCAGGTGGTGCTGGCCGACGGGACGGCGCTGCTGCTGCAGCACCGCGGGGCGCGCTGGGAGGTGACCGGTGTCTACGACTGAACCGGCCACCCGCCCGGCGGCCCCGCCACGGTCAGCGGGTGGGCACTCCGGTCAGGTCCACCGCGAACCGCCCGACCGACGCACCCATCGCGGTGACGTTGCGGTCCAGCGCGGTCCGGTCGAGGTTGGTGAGCCGGTCGCACGCCGTGTGGTAGCACGGGTCGTAGGACTGGCCCGCCGTGCCGCCCCACTTCTGGGCCTGCTCCGGGGTCTTCTTCTCCTCCGCCCCGGTGAACAGGCCGCCCGCCGGGATGCCCGCCTCGATGAACGGCCCGTAGTCCGAGCGGCCGTCGAACGCCGTGCCCTCCGGGCCCTGCACGCCGGCGGCGACCAGGGACTCGGTCAGTACCCGCTCCACGGTCTCCGACCCGGGCGGGCCCGGCTCGCCACCGAGGTCGTCGGAGTCGTCCCCGTCGTAGACGAGGTAGGCGGAGTTCGGGGAGGCGACCATGTCGAAGTTCAGGTAGAGCGCGACCTTCGCCCGATCCGGTTCCGCGAGGGCCTCCATGTACCGGGTCGCGCCGACCAGGCCGATCTCCTCGGCCCCCCACCAGGCGAACCGCACCTTCTGGCCGGCGGGCGGGGCCGAGCCCAGCTTCTGTGCGACCTCGAGCAGCGCCGCGCTGCCGCTGCCGTTGTCGTTGATCCCGGCGCCCTCCGGCACACCGTCGAGGTGCGCCCCGGCCATCACCACCCGGTTCGGGTCGCCGGTGCTCGTCTCGGCGATGACGTTGCGCGAGGTCTGCTGCTGGATCGTCGTGTCCAGCAGCAGCGTGGCCTGCTGCCCGTCGCGCAGGGCCGCACCCGCCGTCTTCTGCACCCCCGCGGTCGGGATCACGTCCGTGGTCTCGCCGAGGGTGGCCGACAGCGCCGCGTCCTCGGTGTTCGTGACGATCACGGCGACCGCCCCGGCGGCCCCGGCGAGCTGGGACTTCTGCCCGAACGGGCAGGTCCCGCGCTCGACGACGGCGATCGCCCCCGCCGGCATCCCGGTGTAGTCCGCGGCCTCGCACCCGGAGCCGGTGTCCTGCGGTGCCTTCGGCCGGATCGACAGCGGTGCGGTCAGGCCGCCCGGCGGCGTGGCCGGGGAGAAGCTCAGGACCTCGGTGGGCACCGGCGCGTCCGCCACCGTGAGCCGGGCGTCGCCCGCGGTGAAGGTGCGGACGTCGAACGACGGCGTCTGCACCTCGTACCCGGCCTCGCGCAGCTTCCCGGAGACGTAGTCGATGCTCGCGTCGTAACCCGGGGTGGCGATCGCCCGGTTGCCGTCGTTCGCGTCGGCGATCCGTTCCAGCTCCTGCAGGTGCGCGAACGCGCCGTCACCGCTCACCGCCCCGGCGAGCCGGTCCGGCAGCCCCGGATCGGCCTGCCCGGCGGACGCGGCATCCTCGGTCTCCATCGTCGCGGTCCCCGGCCCGGCCGGGGAGCACGCGGCCAGCGCGACGACCGCCACCCCCGCTCCGAGCACCCGGGCCAGCCGGGTCCCGGTGCCGGGCCACCAGCCCCGTCGGCCGCCCGTCGTTCCCGTCATCGCCCTGCTCATGGGGCCACCCCCGCCGTCCCGCCCGCCCCCGGGCCTCGTCCGCACCGGTCGACCGGTGCTCGTCCGGTGCGTGACCGGAGCTGGCCCGGACCGCACGACGCCGGGCCACCATCCGTCACCGGACGTGGGCCCGCCGTGAGAACGTCGATCACGGTACCGGCATCCGGGGCCCGCCCACGGGCCGAACGGGAAAGATCCACGGCCGGTTCACGGTCTCGTCTCAGCACTTCCACAGACTCCGGTGGTGAACTCGTCGTTGTCGGTGGGTTCCCGCGAGCGGGCGCCGCCGGCATCCCGACCAGGGCACCCCGGGTGGCCCTGCGGCCCGGCGCTGGGGAGTGGCCGGTGCCGTGGAGGAACCCGGTACCGCCGTGCGGGGCCGACCGGCGCTGGGGAGCAGCCGGCCGGCCCTCGCACGGCACGCCCGTCCCGTGGCCGCCGGTCGTACGGCCGTGCCCGGTCCACAGGCCCGGTCCACAGGCCCGGCGCCGGGACTGTTCTTCGAACTGACGTTCGAGTACGTTCGACACGTGGGCTGGGAGAATCCGGACGTTCCGTGGGCCGAACTGGAGAGTGCGCTCTCCGGCCGGCCGCCGCGTGACGGATCCGGCCTGCACGGTGGCCCGGCCGGCGACGGGGGAGACGGGGGCGACGCCCCGGCGTGGTCGGCGCACCGCGGCCCGTACGAACCGCCGCGCGACCTGCGCCCCGCCGCGGGGACGGTGCCCTACGCCGAGCTCCACTGTCACTCGCACTTCAGCTTCCTCGACGGGGCCAGCGCCCCCGAGGAGCTCGTGGAGCGGGCCGCGGAGCTGGGTCTGGAGGCGATCGCGCTCACCGACCACGACGGGATGTACGGCGTGGTCCGGTTCGCCGAGGCCGCCGCGGCGCTGGGGATCCGCACGGTCTTCGGGGCCGAGCTGAGCCTCGGGCTGACCGCCCCGCAGAACGGCGTCGCCGACCCGGTGGGCGAGCACCTGCTGCTGCTGGCCAGGGGGCCGGCGGGGTACCGCGCACTGTGCCGCACGATCTCCACCGCACAGCTGCGCGGCGGGGAGAAGGGGCGCCCGGTCTACGACCTCGACGAGGTCGTCGCCGACACCGCGGGCTCGGTCGTCGTGCTCACCGGCTGCCGCAAGGGCGCCGTGCGCCGGGCGCTGGACCGAGACGGGCCGGCGGCCGCCGCGGCCGCGCTGGGGCTCCTGGTCGAGCGGTTCGGGCGCGAGCACGTGCGGGTCGAGCTGACCGCGCACGGCGATCCGCGTGACGCCGAGCGGGACGAGGCGCTGGCCGCGCTGGCCGCCGGAGCCGGCGTCGCGACCGTCGCCACCACCGCGGCGCACTACGCCACCCCGGAGCGGGCGCCCCTGGCCGCCACCGTCGCCGCCGTGCGGGCCCGGCGCAGCCTGGACGAGATCGATCCCTGGCTCCCCGCGGCCGGCACCGCCCACCTGCGGTCGGGCCGGGAGATGACGGCCCGGTTCGAGCAGCGGCACCCGGGAGCGGTCGCCCGGGCTGCGGAACTGGGCCGGGAGCTGGCCTTCGAGCTGCACCTGGTGGCGCCGGAACTGCCGCCGTTCGACGTCCCGGAGGGAGAGACCGAGGCGTCCTGGCTGCGGGTGCTGACCGAGCGGGGCCGGATGCAGCGGTACGGCAGCCGGGCCGAGCACCCGGTCGCGGCCCGGATGATCGAGCACGAGCTGGCGATCATCGAGGAGAAGAACTTCCCCGGCTACTTCCTGATCGTCCACGACATCGTCGACTTCTGCCGCCGGTCGGACATCCTCTGCCAGGGCCGGGGATCCGCCGCCAACTCCGCCGTCTGCTACGCGCTCGGCATCACCGCGGTCGACGCCGTCCGGCACGGCCTGCTGTTCGAGCGGTTCCTCTCGCCGGACCGCGACGGCTATCCCGACATCGACATCGACATCGAGTCCGGCCGCCGGGAGGAGGCGATCCAGTACGTCTACCGCCGCTACGGCCGGCTGTACGCCGCGCAGGTCGCGAACGTCATCACCTACCGGCCGCGCTCGGCGGTCCGCGACACCGCCCGCGCGCTCGGGTTCTCGCCCGGCCAGCAGGACGCGTGGAGCACGCGGATCGAGCGCTGGCACGGGCTGGAGACACCCGGCGCCGACGTGGACCGGGAACCGCGGATGCCCCCGCTGCTGCTCGACCTCGCCGGGCAGCTCGTGGGGGGCCCCGGCACCTCGGCATCCACTCCGGTGGCATGGTCATCTGCGACCGCCCGGTGTCCGAGGTCGTCCCGGTGGAGTGGGCCCGGATGGCGGACCGGACGGTCGTCCAGTGGGACAAGGAGGACTGCGCCGCGGCCGGCCTGGTCAAGTTCGACCTGCTCGGACTGGGGATGCTGACCGCGCTGCACCTGATGGTCGACCTGGTCGAGGCGAGCGAGGGCACCCGGGTCGAGCTGCACCGGATCGGCGAGTCCGATCCGGAGGTCTACGCGATGCTCTGCCGGGCCGACTCGGTCGGGGTCTTCCAGGTCGAGTCCCGGGCCCAGATGGCGACGCTGCCGCGGCTGCGCCCCCGCGAGTTCTACGACCTGGTCGTCGAGGTCGCGCTGATCCGGCCCGGGCCGATCCAGGGCGGTTCGGTGCACCCCTACATCCGGCGCCGCAACGGGATCGACGCGTGGGAGCACGACCACGAGCTGCTGCGGCCCGCGCTGCACAAGACGCTGGGCATCCCGCTGTTCCAGGAGCAGATGATGCAGATCGCGGTCGACGTCGCGGGGTTCTCGGCGGCCGAGGCCGACGAGCTGCGCCGCGCGATGGGCGCCAAGCGCTCCACCGAGAAGATGGAGCGGCTGCGCGGCCGGTTCTTCGCCGGCATGGCGGAGAAGGGGATCACCGGCGAGCTCGCCTCGACGATCTTCACGAAGATGCTCGCCTTCGCGAACTTCGGCTTCCCGGAGAGCCACTCGATCAGCTTCGCCGCGCTGGTCTACTACTCGGCCTGGTTCAAGCTCTACCATCCCGCGGCGTTCTGCGCGGCGTTGCTCAACGCGCAGCCGATGGGGTTCTACTCGTCGCAGTCGCTGGTCGCCGACGCGCGCCGGCACGGGGTGCTGGTCCGCGGCCCGGACGTCAACGAGGGCCGGGCGGACGCGACCCTGGAGGCGGACGGCGACAGCACCGGTGGCCGGGCGGTCCGGCTCGGGCTCTCGGACGTACGGACGATCGGGGCCGACCTCGCCGGGACGATCGACGCGGAGCGCGCCGCCGCCGGGCCCTTCACCGATCTCGCCGATCTCGCCCGCCGGGTCCGGCTGACCGGGCCGCAGGCCGAGGCGCTCGCGACCGCGGGTGCGTTCGGCTGCTTCGGCGTGGCGCGCCGGGAGGCGTTGTGGGCGGCGGGCGTCGTCGCGGGGGTGCGGCCCGAGCACCTGCCGGGTACCGCGGTCGGCCTGACCGCGCCGGCGCTGCCGGGGATGACCGAGGCCGAGCTGACCGTCTCCGACGTCTGGGCCACCGGCGTCTCACCGGACAGCCACCCGGTGCAGCACCTGCGCCGCGAGCTCGACGGCCTGGGTGCGGTCCGGATCGACCGGCTCGACGCGGTCGGGGCGGCCGCCGGCCCGGACGCGCCGCCGCGGGTGCTGGTGGGCGGCCTGGTCACCCACCGGCAGCGGCCCGCGACGGCGGGCGGGGTGACCTTCGTGAACCTGGAGGACGAGTCCGGGATGCTCAACGTGACCTGCTCGGAGGGGCTGTGGGCCCGGTACCGCCCGGTGGCGGCGGGCAGCGCGGCGCTGCTGGTGCGCGGCCGGCTGGAGCGCAGCCCGGAGGGGGTCCTCAACCTGCTGGCGGACCGGTTGCAGCGGATGCCGCTCGCCGTGGCCGTGCGGTCCCGTGACTTCCGCTGACACCGTGCTGACGACCGCAGCCGCCGCCGTCGGGTGCGGTGGCCCGGATCCGCCTGCGAGGATGCTCGGTGTGAGCGCAACGGTCATGGACGGCAAGGCCACTCTGGCGGAGATCCTCGACGATCTGCAGACCCGGGTCGAGAAGCTGACGGCGGCGGGGCGGACTCCCGGGCTGGGGACGATCCTGGTCGGCGACGACCCGGGCTCGCACGCCTACGTCCGCGGCAAGCACCGCGACTGTGCCAAGGTCGGGATCACGTCGCTGCAGCGTGAGCTGCCGGCCGACGCGAGTCAGGCCCAGGTCCTCGGGGCGATCGACGAGCTGAACGCCGACCCGGCGTGCACCGGGTTCATCGTCCAGCTGCCGCTGCCGTCCGGCCTGGACTCCGGCGCGGCGCTGGAGCGCGTGGACCCCGCGAAGGACGCTGACGGCCTGCACCCGGTGAACCTCGGCCGGCTGGTGCTCGGCGAGCCGGGGCCGCTGCCGTGCACGCCGCGGGGGATCGTCGCGCTGTGCCGGCGGTTCGGCGTCGAGCTGGACGGGGCGCGGGTCGTCGTGGTGGGCCGCGGGGTCACCGTCGGGCGCCCGCTGGGGCTGCTGCTGACCCGGCGCAGCGAGAACGCGACCGTCACCCTGTGCCACACCGGCACCAAGGACCTGACCGCGCACCTGCGGGAGGCCGACGTCGTGGTCGCGGCGGCCGGCCGGGCCGGACTCGTCACGGCCGAGCAGATCCGGCCGGGGGCCGCGGTGCTCGACGTGGGGGTCACCCGCACCGACGTCGGCCTCGTCGGCGACGTCTCCCCGGAGGTCGCCGAGGTCGCGGGGATGCTGGCCCCGATGCCGGGCGGGGTCGGCCCGATGACCCGCGGCATGCTGCTGACCAACGTCGTCGAGGCGGCCGAGCGGGCCGGGACCCGATAGGCGGGAGGGCCGATGGCGACCACCCGCAGCGGGTTCGGACTGCGCGCCCGGCTGCGTGCGCACTGGCCGTTGCTCACCGTCTTCGCGATCGCCCTGGTGGCGTTGCAGCGGGTGGCCACCGAGCACTGGCGGGAGGGCTCGGCGACGTTCGCCGTCGCGGTGCTCGTCGCCGCCGGGCTGCGGGTCGCGCTGCCGCCGGACCGGGTCGGGCTGCTCGCCGTCCGGGGGCGCTACGTCGACGCGATCGTCTACGGCGCGCTGGGCCTGGCCGTGCTGCTGCTGGCCCTGACGATCACCCGGGGCTCGCTGACGGTCAGCTGACCGCGCGGCTCCGGGCGCCGCCGGTCGTCCCCGGACTCGCCGGGCGGCGGGTCGGTGGGCGGCGCGGGCCGGCGGGCCGTTTGCTGCCCGGCCGGCCGGGGCCGGTGCTGGTGGCCAGCGGCCGGTACGGCGGGCGCGCCGGAGGGGCCGGAGGGGCCGGAGGGACGACCCCGTAGGGAGCGGCTGTCGACTGTTCGATAATGATCATCGCTAGCGCTATTTTACGCGGTGCCGCGCACACTGGGTGACCGGGTGTGCCTCCGGACGTGACCATGATCGTCCATCGGGCCGCCGATGATCACCCGAAGATCGTAACGGTGATCATCCGAGTGGCCGCCGGGTACCGATGGGGTGGCCGGGTGACCGCATCGGCCGCGAGACCGGACACGCACGGCGGACCATCCCCGGACGCGAGGCGGCCCGCCCCTGCGGACAGGAACGGGCCGCCGGTCGAACGAGGGTCAGGACCGCCGGGCGAACCCGTCGATCGTGGCGTTGAACGTGGCGCTCGGCCGCATCACCGAGTCGGCCTTCGCCCGGTCCACGTAGTAGTAGCCGCCGAGGTCGACCGGGTCGCCCTGGGCGCCGTTGAGTTCACCGAGGATCGTCTCCTCCTGCTCGCCGAGCGTCGCGGCGAGCGGTGCGAACACCGCGGCCAGCTCCGGGTCCTCGGTCTGCTCGGCGAGCGCGCGGGCCCAGTACAGCGCGACGTAGAAGTGGCTGCCCCGGTTGTCCAGCTCGTTCACCTTGCGCGACGGCGACCGCCCGTTCTCCAGCAGCGCACCGGTGGCGTCGTCGAGCGCCAGGCCGAGCAGCTTCGCCCGCAGCGCCGAGGCGCCCTCCGCGCTCGCGCCGGCCGCCGGGTCGGCGATCTTCGACGCCAGCATCTCCAGCGAGACGGCCAGCGCCAGGAACTCGCCGAGGGAGTCCCACCGCAGGTGGTTCTCCTTCTGCAGCTGCTGGACGTGCTTCGGCGCCGAGCCGCCGGCGCCGGTCTCGAACAGCCCGCCGCCGTTCATCAGCGGGACGATCGAGAGCATCTTCGCCGAGGTCCCCAGCTCGAGGATCGGGAAGAGGTCGGTCAGGTAGTCGCGCAGCACGTTGCCGGTGACCGAGATGGTGTCCTCGCCCTTGCGGGCCCGCTCCAGGGTGTAGCGGGTGGCCTCGCCGACCGGGAGGATCTCGATGGTCAGACCGTCGGTGTCGAGCTCGCCCAGGTAGGTCTCGACCTTGGCGATCAGCTGCGCGTCGTGGGCGCGTGCGGAGTCCAGCCAGAACACGGCCGGGGCGCCGGTGGCCCGGGCCCGCTCGACGGCCAGGGAGACCCAGTTGCGGATCGGGGCGTCCTTGGTCTGGCAGGCACGCCAGATGTCGCCCTCGGCGACCTCGTGCGAGAGCCGCACCTCGCCGGAGGCGGCGTCGACGACCCGGACGGTGCCCGCCGCGGCGACCTCGAACGTCTTGTCGTGGCTGCCGTACTCCTCGGCCTTCTGCGCCATCAGGCCGACGTTGGGGACGGTGCCCATCGTCGTCGGGTCGAAGGCGCCGTGGGCGATGCAGTGCTTGACGGTCTCGTCGTAGAGGTCGGCGTAGGACGAGTCCGGGATGACGAACTTGGTGTCCTGGGTCGTGTCGTCGGCGTTCCACATCTGCCCCGACGAGCGGATCGCGGCCGGCATCGACGCGTCGATGATGACGTCGCTGGGCACGTGCAGGTTGGTGATCCCGCGCGCGGAGTCGACCTGGGCCAGCGCCGGGCCGGAGGAGTACGCGTCGGTGATCGCCTGCTCGATGGCGGTGCGCTTGCCGGCGGGGAGCTTCTCCAGCGCGGAGAGGACCGAGGCGAGACCGTCGTCCGGGTCGGCGCCGACCGAGGCGAGGTCGTCGCCGTAGGTGGCGAACACGTCGGCGAAGTAGGCGCGCACCGCGTGCCCGAAGATGATCGGGTCGGAGACCTTCATCATCGTGGCCTTGAGGTGCACCGAGAACAGCACACCCTTCGCCTTCGCGTCGGCGACCTGCTCGGCCAGGAACGCCTGCAGCGCCGCCCGCCGCAGGACGGCGCCGTCGACCACCTCGCCGGCCAGCACCGGCACCGACTCCTTGAGCACCGTGACGGTGCCGTCCGCCGCGACGTGCTCGATCCGGACGGCGCCGTCGGCCGGGGCGGTGAACGAGGTCTCGGAGTGCCGGAAGTCGCCGTCGGACATCGTCGCGACGTGCGAGGTGGACTCCGGGTTCCAGGCGCCCATCGAGTGCGGGTGCTTGCGCGCGAAGTTCTTGACCGACTGCGGCGCGCGGCGGTCGGAGTTGCCCTCGCGCAGGACCGGGTTGACCGCCGATCCCTTGACGGCGTCGTAGGCGGCCTTGGCTGCCCGCTCGTCGTCGGTCTGCGGGGCCTCGGGGTAGTCCGGGACGGCGTACCCGGCGCCCTGCAGCTCGGTGATCGCGGCCTTGAGCTGCGGGATCGACGCGCTGATGTTCGGCAGCTTGATGATGTTGGCGTCCGGCGTGGTGGCCAGCTCGCCCAGCTCGGTCAGCGAGTCCGGCACCCGCTGGGCGTCGGTCAGCCGGTCCGGGAACTTGGCCAGGATGCGCGCGGCCAGCGAGATGTCCCGGGTCTCCACGTCGACCCCGGCCTGCCCGGCGAACGCCTCGATGATCGGCAGGAACGAGTGGGTCGCCAGCGCCGGCGCCTCGTCGGTGTAGGTGTAGATGAGCTTCATCGGGTGTCCGGCCTGCCTCGGTGTCGTCGGGGGTGCTGGTGCGTACGGCGGCCCTGCACGCTCCGGCACCCGCCCGGCGGCCCGGGCGTGGCCCGGTGCGGCGGCCCGCTTCCTCGACGGACACGCTATCCCCCCACCGCCCCCGGACGCCCGCAGGAGTAACCGGTCCGACACCCCCGGCCGGTGGATCTGCGTGGGGTCCCCGAGCGGCTACCGTGCGTACGGAACCCCGTACCGACACCGACGACATCGACGACACCGACGAGGAGCGTGGGCGTGCCCAAGCTGAAGATCCCGGCCCTCGGGCGGCGCTCGCTGTTCAGCGGCTGGCCGCTGGTCGGGGTGATCGCGATCGGGCTGACCCTGGTCGCCCTGCTCTACGGCAGCGCCACCGACGAGTTCGGCGGCGGCTGCTCGGTCACGGTGCAGGCGTCGGAGGTGACCGTGCGCGCCACACCCAGTGCGTCCGGGCAGCCGCTGGAGACCCTCCTCCAGGGCGAGGAGGTCTCGGCCGAGGCGATCGTGGACACCGGGTTCCGCAAGCTGGCCGGCGGCGACCGCTGGGTGCCGTCGAGCGCGGTCGCCGCGACCGCGGGCAGCGTGTGCTGAGGCGGTTGCGCCGCGTGACGATCGGTGCGGGAGAGTAGGCGCGTGCCCCTCCCCGCCGCTGTCGCCACCGCGAACGTCAACGGGATCCGGGCGGCCACCGGCAAGGGACTGCTCGACTGGCTCGCCGGTACCGACGCCGAGGTCGTCTGCCTGCAGGAGGTCCGGGCCCGTCCGGAGGAGCTGCCGGCCGCGTTCACCGACGCGCTGGCCGCCGGGGGCTGGCACCTGCGTCTCGCCCCGAGCGAGACGGCGAAGGGCCGTAACGGCGTCGCCGTGCTCAGCCGTGCCGAGCCGGAGGCGGTCCGGATCGGCTTCGGCGACCCGGTGACCGACCTGGACGGCCGCTACCTCGAGGTGGACCTGCCCGGCGATCTGACGGTCGGGTCGCTCTACCTGCCGAAGGGCGTCGCGGGCACCGAGCGGCAGGACGCCAAGGACGCGTTCCTCAAGACCTTCGGCGACCACCTGCACACCGCGTCCGGCCGGTGCGCCGCCGGCGGGCGGGAGATGGTCGTCGCCGGGGATTGGAACATCGCGCCGACCGAGCGGGACCTGCGCAACTGGCGCAACAACCAGCGCAACTCCGGCTTCCTGCCGCACGAGCGCGAGTGGTTCGCCGGGCTGCTGCGGACCGGCTGGTCCGACGTCGTCCGCGACCTGCACCCCGGCGCCGACGGCCCGTACTCCTGGTGGACCTACCGGGGGCGGGCGTTCGACAACGACGTGGGATGGCGGATCGACCACGTGCTGCTGACCCCGGGCCTCGCAGCGGCCGCGCGTTCCGCCGGTGTCGACCGGGCGGTGACGCACGACGCCCGATGGTCCGACCACGCGCCGGTGGTGGTCCGGCTGGCGGCGGCCGGATGATCGCGAGCAGGGTCGTCGGTGGTCGTTACCTGCTGCTCGACGAGCTGGACCGGCGCGGGTTCGGGCCGTCGGTGCGGGCCGAGGACCGGATCACCGGCCGGACGGTCGCGGTCACCGAGATCGCGCTGCCCGCCGACGGGACCGCGCGGGAGCGGCTGCTCGCCGAGGTCCGCACGGCCGGGCGGTTGCGGCACCCGGGCCTCGTCGGCGTCCTGGACCTGGTCACCGACCGGGCCGCGGACGGCGGGATGCGGGAGTACCTGGTCACCGAGCACCCGGAGGCGCACCCGCTGGGCGGCGGCGACCCCGCCACCGGGGACCCGGCACCGCGCCGGGTCGCGACGATCGGGCGGGACGTCCTGGCCGCGCTGCGGGCCGTGCACGCCGCCGGGAGCACCCACGCGGGGCTGGACCCGGACTGCGTGCTGCTCACCCCGGACGGCCGAGCACTGGTCACCGACGTGGGGCTGGCCCGCGCGATCGGCCCGCGGCCCGCGGCTCCCGGCGGCGACGCGCAAGCCTTCACCGCCCCGGAGCGGACCGACACCCCGGCCGCGGACCTGTGGAGCCTCGGCGCGGTGCTGCACCACGCCGCGGGCCGCCGGGTCGCGCCGGGGAGCGCGCTGGCGCAGGCCATCTCCGGGCTGACCGCGGCCGACCCGGCCCAGCGGCTCGACGCCCGCGGTGCCGACGCCCTGCTGGACCGGGCCGCGCGGCCCCGCGCGGTCGGCGGCGACCTCGGCCGCAACCGCTGGATCCTGCTGGTCGTGGCCGCGCTGCTCGCGCTCGCGGTCGTCGGGATGATCCTCTGGGCGGTGCTCTAGAGACCCCAAGATCGTCGGGCCTGTGCAAGGAACGGTGGTTCCGGCCCGACACGCCGGGCTCGGGTCCGGTGGGATGGGCACTGTGAGTGATGACATCGGACCTTGTGGGTTCAGCCAAGGATGAGACGGGTTCAGGGCGTCAGCTCTCGCCCGAGCAGGCCGCCGCGGCGGCGATGGTGGCCGACGCGCGAGCACGCGGCCTGGAGCTGACCGGCCCGGATGGGCTGTTGAAGCTGTTCACCAAGAACGTTCTGGAGACTGCGCTCGGGGAGGAGATGACCGAGCACCTCGGGCATGCAAAGAACCGGGCCGACCCGGACCGGGAATCGACGAACAACCGGAACGGTCACCGGTCGAAGACGGTGATCTCCGATGCTGTCGGGGAGGTCGAGATCGAGGTGCCGAGAGACCGCGACTCGACGTTCGAACCCCAGATCGTTCGGAAACGGCAACGGCGGTTGGGGGATGTCGATGAGATCGTGTTGTCGCTGTACGCGAAGGGTTTGACGACCGGGGAGATCTCGGCGCATTTCTCGGAGATCTACGGGGCGTCGGTGTCGAAGGAGACCGTCTCACGGATCACCGACTCGGTGATCGCCGAGATGCAGGAATGGGTGTCGCGGCCACTCGATGCGGTGTACGTCGCGGTCTTCGTGGACGCGATCATGGTGAAGGTCCGCGACGGGCAGGTCGCCAACCGGCCCGTCTACGCGGCGATCGGGGTCACCGTCGACGGCCGCAAGGACGTGCTGGGCCTGTGGGCCGGCTCCGGTGGTGAGGGCGCGAAGTTCTGGCTGGGGGTGCTGACCGACCTGCGTAACCGCGGCATGCGGGACGTGTTCTTCCTGGTCTGCGACGGGTTGAAAGGCCTGCCCGAGGTGGTGGAGAACGTGTGGCCACAGACCATCGTGCAGACATGCATCGTGCACTTGATCAGGAACTCGTTCCGGTTGACGTCGCGGCGTGACACCGATGCGATCAAGCGAGGGATTCGGGCGATCTACACGGCCCCCACCGCCGACGCCGCTCTCGCTGCTCTCGATGACCTCGACGAGAAATGGGGTCGCACTTATCCGGCGATGATCCGGTTGTGGCGCAACGCCTGGACCGAGTTCGTTCCGTTCCTCGACTACGATGCCGAGATCCGTGCCGTGTTGTGTTCGACGAACGCGATCTGGGTGTTTAGATCAAGGAGTCGGTCAGGGCGTTGCTTCCCCGGCCGATGCTCGAGGCGGCCAGCCCTGACTCTGAACGCTATTGACGCCGTGAGGCTGTCTTCGATTCGAAGTGTCGGGCTGGCCGCGTGAGCGCAGGCCCGCGGTGCCTGGCTTGAAGAGAGCCTGCCTGACTCAACCCAGATCTGCCGACACCGCGGGCCTGCGCTGTCCACGATAGGCCACGCAGACGGGAACAAGTGTTGACGCACGAACACGGTGTCGCGGGGATCGATCCTCACAAGAATACGGCTACCATCGCAGTCCTCGATCATCGAGGCGGCGTGGTCGACAACAAGTCCTTCTCCATCACCAAGGGCGGTATCGATGAGCTGCTGACGTTCCTGCTCGGTGTCGAGCTGACGATCGACCGGATCGGCATCGAAGGATCGGGATTTCTCGGCCAGCCGCTGGTCCTCGCGCTCGCGGCCGCGGGTTACGACGTGCGCGAAGTCCAAGCCAACCGCACCGCGGAGCGGCGTAAGCGTCGTCGTCGGGCCAAGACCGACGCCGAGGACGCGGAGGCCATCGCCCGAGAGGCCCTCAGCGACCCCGAGCTGCCTCCGGCCGGGAAGCACACCGCGCCCAGCCCGACATGGCAGACGCTCACGGTGATCCGCGACTGGCGTGAATCTCTTGTCCTGCAGCGTGTTCGGCTGCTCACCGAGTCCGAAGCAGTACTCGTCACGCTCCCCGTCGCCATCCGCGCCACGTTGCCCTCGACCAGCCGCGTTCTCCCGCAGCTCCAGTCCCTGGTCGACGGCGTCGCGAACCCCGATCTGCTCAGCCCAGCCGAGCGGCTCAAGCTCGACCGGCTCGCGGCCAGCCTGAACGACATCATCACCCTGACGGCGCGGATCAAGGAACTCGACCGACAGATTCCCGCCCTCCTCAGCGACCTTGGCTGCACCCTCACAGAGGTCCGCGGTGTCGGCGTGGTCACAGCCATGGATCTTCTGGTCGAGATCGGCGATCCGTGCCGGTTCACGACCGAGGCCCAGTTTGCACGCTGGTGCGGAATCGCGCCCGTCGCCCTCTCGTCGGGTGAAGGTCACGGGCCGGCCCGTCGGCACCGACTCGACCTCGGCGGCAATCGAGCTGTCAACTCTGTTCTGCACATCGTGCACGTCACGCAAGTCCGATGCCACCCGCCGGCGAAAGAGTACATGGCGAAACGGGTCACCGACAACAAGACAAAACGTGAGGCTCGGCGAAGCCACAAGCGGCAGCTCGCGAACATCATCATCAGACACATGTGGACCGACGCAAGACGCTCCACGGCGACCACACCGACCAGCTCCGCAGCTGCTGCTTGACAAGAGAGCTTCGAATCACTCAACGCCCGCTACCGCCGAGCGGTACGGGCGCGAGGGCATTTCCCCAGCGAGGCGGCCGCGTTGAAATGCCTGTATCTTGTGACCCGCAGCCTCGACCCGACCGGGCGAGGCCGCGCACGGTGGACGATCCGCTGGAAGCCGGTGATCAACGCCTTCGCGATCACGTTCGGTGACCGCTGGCCGTCCGCCGAGCACTACTGACCAACAACGCCGGAACCACCGTTCCTGTTACAGACCCTGATGTCCAGGCAGGTTGGTCAGGCGACTGATCGGCGGTAGGCCGTTGGTTGCGCTGTGGGGCCGGTGGTGATTGTAGAAGTGCAGCCAGCCGGGGAGCGCGTCTCGCCGAGCCGTTTCGCAGGGGTGGAAGCGGGCGTATGCCCACCCGTCGGCGAGGGTGCGGTGGAAACGTTCGATCTTGCCGTTGGTCTGAGAGCGTGTTTGAGAAGGGTCGGCGTGTCTGCGCTGGATGCGTCCGGGTGTGGTCCATCGTGGAGGAGTGGCTCGGCGTAGGCGGCGGTACCCCTCGGACACCAGCGATGAGCAGTGGGCGTTGATCGAGCCGCTGCTGCCAGCGGCGGGGGCGGGAGGCCGGCCGGAGAAGCACGCGCGCCGTGATGTGGTGGATGCGATCCTCTACGTCGTGCGCGCCGGGTGCGCGTGGCGGGCTCTACCAGTGGATTTCCCGCCGTGGCAGACGGTGTACTGGTACTTCAACCGGTGGGAGCAGCAGAGGGTCACCGAGCAGATCCTCCCGATCGTGCGCCGTCAGCTACGCGCTGATGAGGGCCGCGACCCCGAACCCAGCGCGGGGATCATCGACTCGCAGTCGGTGAGGGGCGCTGACACGGTCGGGCGGGACACCCGCGGCTATGACGCCGGGAAGAAGGTCAACGGTCGGAAGCGGTTCATCGTGACCGACACCCTCGGCCTGCTGCTGACCACGATGGTGTGCTCGGCGTCGGTGCAGGACCGCGATGGCGCCAAGTCGATCCTGCTCGACCTCTACCTGCGCACGAGGGTGCGGTTCGTCTACGCCGACGCCGGGTTCGCCGGGCGCCTGCTGGACTGGGCGACCACGATCCTGCACACCAGCGTCGAGATCGTGCGCAAACCGCCTGAGCAGCGCGGATTCGCCGTCCTCCCGCGGCGGTGGGTGGTCGAGCGGACCCTGGCCTGGGTCACCGCACACCGCCGCCTGGCCCGCGACTACGAACGCCACCCCGCAGTGTCCGAGGCCATGATCCGCTGGGCGGCGATCAACACCATCACCCGCCGCATCGCCCGTGGCGAACCCGCCCGACGCCAGCAGAAGTACGTAGTCACACCCTCAACATGATCTTCTCAAACACTCTCTGAGGCCGGTAGGGCCGGGTTCGCTTGTGGGTGATGCCCAGTTCGCTGCAGGTGTCACGCCAGGCGTGTGAGCGGTAGCAGCTGCCGTTGTCGGACAGGACCCGTTCGACGGTCACGCCGCGGGCGTTCAACCAGTCCACGGCCCGGCGTAGCACACCGGTGGCGGTGTCGGCTTTCTCGTCGCTGTGGATCTCGGCGTAGGCGACGCGGGAGTGGTCGTCGATGACGGTGTGGACGAACGCTCTGCCGGTGCGCGGCTTGTAGTCGGTTCCCCTGGGCAGCCCGGGAGTGGACCGCTTGTTCAGGGCGCCTTGTCGGCGTCCGACGAAGCGGTGTCCGCCTCCGTCGGGGATGTTGCCGAACTTGGTGACGTCGACGTGGATCAACGAGCCGGGGTGTGGGTGTTCGTAGCGGCGTAGGGGCTCGCCGGTGACCCGGTCGATGTGGGAGAGCCGGTTGATCCGGCAGCGGCGCAGGACCGCGTGCACGGTCGAGGCGGCGAGAGCGAGTCGGCCGCCGATCTGTACTGGTCCGAGTCGGTGGTGCCACCGCAGTCGCACGATCTGCTTCACCAGCCTCGGCGGGGTCTTGGCCGGCATCGACCGTGGTCGGGAGCTGCGGTCGACCATCCCGGGCGGGCCCTCGGCGCGGTAGCGGTCAGCCCACTTTCGGGCGGTGCGAGGGGCGACCATGAACATTCTGGCCGCGGTGGAGCAGGTCCAGTCCTGGTCGGCGATCAGACGGGCCAGCCGTAGCCGGGCACGCGGAGTCAGCGCAGCGTTAGCGTGGGTCACAAGGGCCTCCGGTTGGTGAAGCGGTTCCTAGACAGCTCCACTTCACAACCGGGGGTCCTCGCCTGTCTCAGCGACAGGCCGTCATCAGCTCAACCTGGAACAACGTCCATGGACATCACACCTGATATGGAGGTCACTTCTGTCAAGTGGGCAGGGGTGATCGGCCCCTCGATATCTGGTATCGGGGCTGCTCAGGGCGGTTGTGGGCCCGACGGGGCCGGGTGGGTGGAGGCGTGTCGGCTCGACGCGCGGTCAGACTGATATACGCGGGTTGGTCACCGCATGACCGGGTGTTCGTCGGGAGCGTTCCGCGAGTCTAGGGGCGAGCGTCGCCTCGTCCCGAGCTGATCGGGGCTGAGCTGCTCATAGCTGTATCGCGGGTCGCTCCTCGCGCTGCCTGCATCCTCTCCCGACTCCCGCCGGGGTCTGTGGCGGCCGAGCCAGAGGCTCAGCCGGTTCTCGCTGCGGCCGTTTCCTCGAGGGTGGCCAGGCTCCAGCACCAGCCGGCGAGCTCGCGGGCGACCGCGACGACAGCCACGGTCGGTCGCTTGTTGCGGTGGTCCAAGCGGGTCCAGCGCTGGTGCAGGCGCCGGTTCCCGGCGTCGGCGCGGTCGCGGACCACGGCGGGTTGCCCATCGGCGCGTCGGGCCCGTTCCCGGCTCGGGCGCAGCGGGCGGCGGTGGTGCCAGGCCGCTTCGACCAGCAGCCGCCGGGCATGCGAGTTACCGGTCTTGGTGATCCCGCCCTGGACCCGCCGCGACCCGGAGGAGAACTCCGAGGGCACCAGCCCGAGGTAGGAGCCGATGGTGGCGCCGGTGAACCGGTGCCAGTCGGCGACCTCGACGCACAGCCCGGTCGCGGTCAGCGTCGAGACGCCCCGCAGACACGACAGCCGCCCGACCGGCCCGGCCAACACCGGGTCGCTGGCGGCCATCTCGACGATCGCAGCGTCGAGCCGAGCCCGGCGGGCATGGACGGTGAACACCGCATCCAGGGCCTCGTCGAAGGCGAGCTGGACACCGCGCCGGTCGAAGTGGTGACTGCGCAGCCAGACCTCGTGCGCGGCGGTCCAGGCGGTGTTGTCCCAGACCAGGCCCTGGCGCAGCAGCAGCTTGGAGAGACGGTGGCGGGCCCGCATCAGGTCGCTGCGGCAGTCCTCGCGAGCCCGGACCAGGTCCCGGGCGGCTTCTTCGGCCTCGGTCGGGACCCGCACCCCGGGGACCTCACCGATCCGCAGCAACCGCGCCAGCCGCTCCGCGTCGCGCCGGTCGGTCTTGACCTTGTCCCCGGACGGTCGCTCGATCTTCGACGGCGCCACGACCTCGCAGGCCACACCCGCGGCCCGCAGCGCCCGCGCCAGCCCGAATCCGGTCGGGCCGGCCTCGTAGCAGGCCATCACCGGACCGGGCTGCGCACGCACCCACTCCACGATCTGCTCAGTCCGCGCCCCGATCCGCTGCGTCCGGATCTCAGCTGCACTCTCCTCGATCGCGCAACCGATCACTGATCGCGCATGGACGTCCAACCCGACCCACGTACCCTCGCCCGACACCGGCGCCTCCCCGTAAATGCGGCACCGTCACCCAACGACGGCGACCCGCGCCAACTTACGAGCGGAGGCGCCGGCCTCCATACGGTCTAGGGCGTGTCTCCCAGATAGGCGGAGCGGGGTGCGCGATGCTTGATCGGTGCCGCGTACCGCTGTCCTGACTGATGTCCAGTGGGCCCGTCTGGCGCCGCTGTTGCCCTCTTCCGAGGGTCGTCGCGGGTGCCCGTTCCGCGATGACCGCCGGGTGCTCGAGGGGATCATCTACCGGTATCGGTGCGGGCTTCCCTGGCGCGACGTCCCAGCCGAGTTCGGGCCGTGGCAGACGTTGTGGAAGCGGCACCGCCGCTACAGCGGCGACGGCACCTGGGACCACATCCTGGCTGCTCTTCTGGTCGAGGCCGACGCCGCCGAGGTGCTCGGGTGGGCGGTCAGCGTGGACTCCACGATCATCCGTGCCCACCAGCACGCCGCGACCCTCAAGCGCGACATAGGGGGCCGGATCGAACTACACGAATCTGCTCGCCGAACCAGCAGATCACGCGCTGGGACGGTCCCGCGGAGGGCTGTCGACGAAGATCCACCAGCTCGTTGACGGGCACGGCCGCCCGCTGGTGGTCCTCCTCGGCCCCGGCCAGGGCGGCGACTCGCCAATGTTTCCGCACCTGATGGCGCGCCTGAGCATCGCCCGACCGGGCCCGGGACGACCCCGGACCCGGCCTGAACGCGTGCGCGCGGACAAGGCCTACTCCTCACGCGCGATCCGCCGGCACCTGCGCGAGCGCCGGATCATCGCTGTCATTCCGGAGCCCTCTGACCAGCAGGGACACCGCAAACGACGGGGCTCACGCGGCGGCCGACCGCCCGCATTCGATCCGGTCGACTACCGAAACCGCAACGTCGTCGAGTGCGGGTTCTGCCACGTCAAGCAGTGGCGCGGGCTGGCCACCCGTTACGACAAGCTCGCCCTGACCTTCCGCGGCGGCGCCGTCCTGAAGGCGATCGTCACCTGGCTCCGCGCATTGGGAGACACACCCTAGGACCGGTGCGGAGAGCGCCGGCACGCACCGCGAGGATGGAGGGCGTGAACGCACCCGAGCACCCCGCCGACCACCCCAGGGTCGCCGCCGTCAAGGAGGCGCTGCGCCGGGCCGGAGCCGACCCGGCCTCGATCGCCGGGCTGGTCCTGCTCCCGGACGCGGTGACCACCGCGGCCGCCGCCGCGGCGGCGCTGGAGGTCGAGGTCGGCCAGATCGCGAACTCGCTGGTGTTCGACGCGGACGGCGAGCCGCTGCTGGTGCTGACGTCGGGCCGGCACCGGGTGGACACCGCACGGGTGGCCGGCCTCCTGGGCGTCACCCGGGTCGGCCGGGCCGACAAGGAGTTCGTGCGGGCGGCGACCGGACAGGTCATCGGCGGGGTCGCCCCGGTCGGGCACCCGGCGCCGGTGCGCACCCTGGTCGACGTCGCCCTCGGTGACTACGAGCGGGTGTGGGCGGCCGGTGGCGTCGCCCGTTCGGTCTTCCCGACGACGTTCGCCGAGCTGGTCGCGGTCACCGGCGGGACGGCCGCCGAGGTCGGGTAGCGGCCCGGGTATTCCCGCCCGCGCGGTGATGCTCCGCCCGGATCGGACACCTCGCCCCGGTGGGCCCGGAAACCTAGTGTGGCTGTCATGGCCGACATTCCCGCTGCCCCCGATCCGGCCGGGACCGTACCGACCGATCCCGGCACCGCCAGCACCCCGCCCGCGCCCCCGGAACCGGCCCCGTCGGAGTCGGCCCCGTCGGAGTCGGCCCCGTCGGAGTCGGCACTGCGCCGGGCGCTGCGGCGGGTCCGTGACGGGGCGACCCTGGACGTCACCGAGGCCGCCGTCCTGCTCGCCGCCCGCGGGGAGCACCTCGACGAGCTGCTGACCCACGCCGGCCGGGTCCGGGACGCCGGTCTGGTCGAGGAGGGCCGTCCGGGCGTCGTCACCTACTCCCGCAACGTGTTCATCCCGCTGACCCGGCTGTGCCGGGACCGGTGCCACTACTGCACGTTCGCCACCGTCCCGCACCGGCTCGAGTCGATGTTCCTGGAGCGCGACGAGGTCGTCGAGATCGCCCGGCAGGGTGCGGCACAGGGCTGCAAGGAGGCCCTGTTCACGCTCGGGGACCGGCCCGAGGACCGCTGGCCGCAGGCCCGCGAGTGGCTGGAGGCCCGGGGCTACGACTCGACGCTGGACTACGTCCGGGCGTGCGCGATCGCGGTGCTGGAGGAGACCGGGCTGCTGCCGCACCTGAACCCGGGCGTCCTGTCCTGGGCGGAGATCACCCGGCTCAAGCCGGTCGCAGCCAGCATGGGGATGATGCTGGAGACCACCTCGGAGCGGCTGTTCGCCAAGGGCGGCCCGCACTTCGGCAGCCCGGACAAGGAGCCCGCGGTCCGGCTCCGCGTGCTCGCCGACGCCGGCCGGGTCGGCGTCCCGTTCACCACCGGGATCCTGATCGGGATCGGGGAGAACCGCACCGAGCGGGCCGAGTCGCTGTTCGCGATCCGGTCCGCGGCGCGGGCGCACGGGCACGTGCAGGAGGTCATCGTCCAGAACTTCCGGGCCAAGCCCGACACCGCGATGGCGAACGATCCGGACGCCGATCTCGGCGACCTGGCCGCCACCATCGCCGTCGCCCGGATCGTGCTGGGCCCGAAGGTCCGGCTGCAGGCCCCGCCGAACCTCGTCGGCGACGAGCAGGCGCTGATGCTGCGCGCCGGGATCGACGACTGGGGCGGGGTGTCCCCGGTGACCGTCGACCACGTGTCCCCGGAGATGCCGTGGCCCGCGGTCGACGAGCTGGCCCGGGTGACCGCGGCCGAGGGGTTCGAGCTGCGCGAGCGGCTCACCGCGTACCCGAAGTTCGTGCGGGCCGGGTCGCCGTGGATCGACACCCGGCTGCACGGCCACGTCGCCGCGCTCGCGACGCCGGACGGGCTCGCCGCCCCGGACGCCGTCGTCGAGGGCCGATCGTGGCAGGAACCGGACGGCGGCTTCGCGTCCACCGGCCGGACCGACCTGCACACCGCCGTCGACACCGAGGGCCGGACCGAGGACCGGCGCAGCGACTTCGGCTCGGTCTACGGCGACTGGTACGAGGTCGCCGCCGAGCTGGCGTCCCAGCGCTCACGGGCCCCGGAGCGGCTCGACGGCGACGTGCGCGCGGGCCTGGACCTGGCCGCGTCCGACCCGGCCGCGCTGCTGGACCCGGCGAACGAGGCCGCGGCGATGGCCGTCCTGACCGGGGAGGGGCCCGCGCTGCGGGAGCTGACCCGGCTCGCCGACGACGTCCGCAGGCAGGTCAACGGCGATGACGTCACCTACGTCGTCAACCGGAACATCAACTTCTCCAACGTCTGCTACGTCGGCTGCCGGTTCTGCGCGTTCGCCCAGCGTGAGCGGGACGCCGACGCGTTCCGGCTCTCCCTGGACGAGGTCGCGCAGCGGGCCGCGGAGGCCGCCCGGGACGGCGCGACCGAGGTCTGCGTGCAGGGCGGCATCGACCCGCAGCTGCCGGTGACGTTCTACGCCGACCTGGTGCGTGCGGTGACCGCGGCGGTGCCGGGGATGCACGTGCACGCGTTCTCGCCGATGGAGATCGTCTCGGCGTCGGCGAAGGCCGGGGTGTCGATCCGGGAGTGGCTGACCGAGCTGAAGGCGGCCGGCCTCGGCTCGATCCCGGGCACCGCCGCGGAGATCCTCGACGACGAGGTCCGCTGGGTGCTGACCAAGGGCAAGCTGCCGGCGTCGCAGTGGATCGAGGTCGTCTCGACCGCGCACGAGCTGGGCATCGCGAGCTCGTCGACGATGATGTACGGCCACGTCGACGAGCCCCGGCACTGGCTCGGGCACCTGCGCACGCTGGCCTCGGTGCAGGACCGGACCGGTGGATTCACCGAGTTCGTCCCGCTGCCGTTCGTGCACCACAACGCGCCGATCTACCTCGCCGGGATCGCCCGGCCGGGGCCGACGGAGCGGGACAACCGGGCGGTGCACGCGTTCGCCCGGCTGGCCCTGCACGGGCGGATCGACCACGTCCAGGTGTCCTGGGTCAAGCTGGGGGACGAGCTCGCCGGGCAGGTCCTCGCCGGTGGTGCCGACGACATGGGCGGCACGCTCATGGAGGAGACCATCAGCCGGATGGCCGGGTCGGAGAACGGCTCGGAGCGCTCGGTCGAGGAGCTGACCGCGATCGCGCACGCCGCCGGGCGCCCGGTCCGGCAGCGCACGACGACCTACCGGGGCGAGCCGTCGGTGCTCACCCCGGCCCGGCCGTCGGGGCCCCGGATGCTGCCGCTCGCCCCGGCCTGACCGCGCCGGCCCCCGCTCACCGCGGTGCGGACCGTGGGCGGGGGCCCGCGCGGAGGAGGCCGGCGGGGGCGTGATGTCCGTACCGTGGTCGGCATGGGCGTACTCGGAGAGATGTTCCCGCGGAAGCGGATCCACGAGGACTCGGACGCCGCACAGGGCGGGGAGCAGTGGCGGCTGGGGCCGATCGACCTGGACAAGGGCGTCGTGACGGTGGAGCCCGCCGGTGCACCGGACCCGGCGCCCGAGGATCCCGCGGCCGCCGACTCCCCGCCGGACGGAGACCGGACGCGGCCCTGAGCCACACGGCCGGCGGGATGGTGGCGACGTCCCCCTCTGCGCCGCCTCCCGTCCTGCCGGCCGTGGCCGGGCGGACCCCACCCCCCGGGTGCCGGTCCGCACCTCTGCCGATGACCACCCGCCGCGGCGGGCCCGGCCTGGTGCGCGCTCCCCGCGGCGCACCCGGCTTCGATCGACAGAGTCAGGACCAGGCTACGATCATGGTCGGAACAGGTCAAGGGAGGCGAGCAGGTGCGGCCGCAGGATCTGGGCGCCGTGGCGCGTGGTCTCGGGCTGCTGGCCGACACCTGGACGCTGCTGATCCTGCAACGCGCCTTCCTCGGAACCCGCAGGTACGCGGGCTGGCGCGAGACCCTCGACATCTCCGACGCCACGCTGTCCGGGCGGCTGCGCTCGCTCGTCGAATCCGGTCTGCTGACGACCCGTCCGTATCGGGAGGGTGGCCGGGAACGGCGGGAGTACGCGCTCACCCCGCGCGGTGAGGACGTCTGGAAGCTGCTGATCTCGACCTGGGACTGGGAGAAGACCTGGGTGCCCCGCGACGTCCCGCTGCCCGCGATCGTGCACCGGGGCTGCGGCGAGTCCGCCGGGGTGCTCCTGCGCTGCGCCGCCTGCGACGCCGTGGTCGGCGTGGGGGACACCGAGGTCCACCGGACGCCCGGGGCGCCGGGTCCCGAGGCGCTGCCCCGGCAGCACCCGCGGCGCACCCGTGGCGCGCTGCCGGTCGATCCGCTGTCGTTCCTGCCGGGTGCCATGGAGATCGTCGGCGACCGGTGGGGCGCGACCGTGCTCGGCGCGGCGCTGGCCGGGATCCGCTCGTTCAACGGCTTCGTCGCCGAGCTGGGGATCTCCCCCGAGGTGCTGTCGGACCGGCTGCGCCGGTTCGTCGAGCTCGGGGTCCTGGTGCGCCGCGGGACGGGGGAGTACCGGCTCACCGACAAGGGGCGCGCGGCCTTCCCGATCCACGCCTGCCTCGTGGACTGGTCGCACCGCTGGTTCGGGGCCGACGGCGCCCCGATCGACTTCGTGATCCGGCACCGGGCCTGCGGCGAGATCCTGGTGGTGCGGCTGGCCTGCGACCGGTGCGGGCTGGCGTTCGACCGGAGATCGGTGTCCCCGGCCCCGCCGCGCCGGCCGGGTGCGCGACGATGAACCCATGACCGCCGACCGCCGCCCCCGGGTGCTCTCCGGGATCCAGCCGACCGCCGACTCGTTCCACCTCGGCAACTACCTGGGTGCGCTGCGGCAGTGGGTCGCCCTGCAGGAGGACCACGAGGCCTTCTACTGCGTCGTCGACCTGCACGCGATCACCGTCGAGCACGACCCGGCGGAGCTGGCCCGGCGGACCAGGGTCGCCGCGGCCCAGCTGCTCGGCCTCGGGCTCGACCCGGACCGGTGCAGCCTGTTCGTGCAGTCGCACGTCCCCGAGCACGCCCGGCTGAGCTGGGTCCTGGAGTGCATCACCGGTTTCGGCGAGGCCGGCCGGATGACCCAGTTCAAGGACAAGTCGGCGAAGCAGGGCACCGACCGGGCGACCGTCGGGCTGTTCACCTACCCGATCCTGCAGGCCGCCGACATCCTGCTCTACCAGGCGGACCGGGTCCCGGTCGGCGAGGACCAGCGCCAGCACCTGGAGCTGACCCGCAACCTCGCGCAGCGGTTCAACCACCGCTTCGGCGAGACCTTCCGGGTGCCGGAGGCGCACATCCCGCAGGCCACGGCGAAGATCTACGACCTGCAGGAGCCGACGGCGAAGATGAGCAAGTCGGCGTCGTCGCCGTCGGGGATCGTGGAGTTGCTGGACCCGCCGAAGACCTCGGCGAAGAAGATCCGCTCGGCGGTCACCGACAACGACCGCGAGATCCGCTACGACCCGGAGCACAAGCCGGGGATCGCCAACCTGCTCACGATCAACGCCGCGATGACCGGCCGCGCGATCGGCGAGGTCGAGACGGAGTACGCCGGGCGCGGCTACGGGGACCTGAAGAAGGACCTGGGGGAGATCGTCGCCGGGTTCGCCGAGCCGTTCGCGGCGAAGGTGAACGGCTACCTGGCCGACCCGGCGGAGCTCGACCGGGTGCTGGCGCGGGGCGCCACCCGGGCGCGCGAGGTCTCCGGCGCGACACTGGCCGCGGTTCACGAGAGGATCGGACTCCTCCCGCCCTCGGTGTGACCGGCACTCCCGGGGTGGGCGAGCACGAGGCGACCCCGGGGGAACGCGATGGCCGACAACCGTCCGACGACGACGGCGCACGGGCTGGACGACGACGAGGACGGCCCGACCTTCCTCGAACGCCAGCGCGAGAAGCACCCGTGGCTCGACCATCTCGTCCGGGCCGGCGCGGGGTACACCGAGAACCACGGTGACCACTACGCCGCGGCGATCACCTACTTCTCGATCCTGGCGCTGGTCCCGCTGCTGATGGTCGGGTTCGCCGCGGCCGGGTTCGTGCTCCGGGGGAACCCGGAGCTGCTGATGCAGCTGCGCGACGGCATCGCCTCGGCGGCGCCGGGGCAGATCGGCGAGCTGCTGGGCGGCATCGTCGAGACCGCGATCAACCGGGCCGGGGCGATCGGCCTGGTCGGTCTGGTCGGTGCGCTCTACTCGGGTATCGGCTGGATGAGCAACCTGCGCGAGGCGCTCACCGAGCAGTGGGGGCAGCGCGACGACGCGCCGCCGATGATCAAGCGGCTGGCGTTCGACCTGCTCGCGCTGGTCGGGCTCGGGCTGGCGCTGGTCGCGTCGTTCGCGATCTCGTCGGTGGGCGGCGCGCTGGGCACCTACCTGCTCGGACTGGTCGGCCTCGGCGAGGCCGGCTGGGCCCGGTTCCTGCTGCAGGTCGCGTCGTTCCTGCTGGTGCTCGCGGGCAACTGGCTGGTGTTCCTCTGGGTGATCGCCCGGTTGCCGCGGGAGCCGGTCGCGCTGCGCAGCGCGATGAAGGCGGCCCTGCTCGGCGCCGTCGGGTTCGCGGTCCTGCAGCGGGTGATGGTCGTCTACCTGGGCTCGGTGACCAACTCGGCGGCCGGAGCGGCGTTCGGCTCGATCCTCGGTCTGCTGGTCTTCATCTTCTTCACCTCCCGGTTCCTGCTGTTCGTCACCGCGTGGGCGGCCACCGCCCAGGAGAACGACCAGGGCCCGCGGGACCTGCCGGCACCCGCCGTCCTCCGTCCGCAGTACGTCGTGCGGGAGGGACCGGGGGCGCTGGCGTCGGCCGGGCTGCTCACCGCGGGCATCGTCGGCGGGGTGCTGGGCGTGCGGGCCTGGGGCCGCCGGCGGCGCTGACCCGCCCCGGGGTCAGCCGCGGTCCCGCCGGCGCTGCCGCAGCGGGACGAGCACCAGCGCCGCCATGCCGACGAGTGCGGCCGCGCCGCCCGCCACCAGCGTCACCGGTCCCGGACCGGCGGGTGCCGGGGCGGCGGGCGGTGGCGGGACGGGTGCGGGTGCCGGGGCGGCCGGCGTGGGTGCCGGTGCGTCCCGGACCGGGTCGACGAGCGTCCCGAGCCGGTCGTCGGGGGCACCGGCGCCCCAGTCCAGCAGGGCGCTCGCCTGGTCGACCATCCGCACCGGGCGCTGCTCCCCGCGGACCAGCGCGACGACCAGCCGCCGGCCCCCCCGCTCGGCGGCGCCGACGAAGGTGTGCCGGGCGGCGTCGGTGAACCCGTTCTTGCCGCCGAGGAACCCCGGGGTGCCGACCAGACGGTCGTCGTTGCCGAGCTCGAAGGGCGGACGGTCGCCGAACCCGGGGAAGGTGACGCTCGGCGTGCGCATCGCCGCGGCGATCCGCGGGCGCTGCAGGGCCGCCTGCAGGAACAGCGCCAGGTCGTAGGCCGAGGACGCCATCCCCGGGCCGTCCAGCCCGGCCGGGGTCGCGGGCCGGGTGTCGCGGGCGCCGAGCGCGGCGGCGGTCCGCTGCATCGCGGCGAGCGTCGGCGGTAGCCCGCCGAGCTCGCGGGCCAGCGCGTTCGCGGCGTCGTTGCCGGAGGCGAGCAGCAGCCCGTGCAGCAGCTGGTCGACGGTGTAGCGCCTGCCCGGGCCCAGGCCGGCCCGGCTGCCCTCGATGTTCGCGTCCTCCACGGTGCCGGTGACGACCCGGTCCGGTGCCAGCTCGTCGTCCACGACCAGCGCGAGCAGCAGCTTGACCGTCGACGCCGGCCGCTGCCGCGCGTGCGGCGTGCGGGCGGCGAGCACCGCGCCGGAGTCCAGGTCGGCCACGACGTAGGACGCGGCGCCGACCGGGGGCGGCGGCACCGCACCCACGTGCTCCTCGGTGCAGACGTCGAGCGCGCCGACCGGGGGGTCGGGCACCGGCAGCGGGTCCGGCGCGGCCCCGGTCGTCTCCTCCTCGGCGGGTGGCCCCGGCGGGACGGCCTGTCCGGGACAGCCGCCGGGCTGCGCCGCGACCGGCGGCGCCGCCACCGCCGTTCCCGCGGTCGCGATCAGGAGCCCCGCCACCAGCCCGGTCACCGCGCTGCGCCGCCACCGGCGGGCCCTCGTCGTCACACCCGGAAGCATGCCCCATCCGGCGGGCTCACCCGGTCGTGCCGTTCGCCGGGCCGTCCTCGACGAGGGACTTCACCCGCTCGAGGCTGTGCTGCAGCCCCGAGCGCATCAGGGCCTCGCGGTCCCGGCCGAGGAGCCCGCTGCGCTGCAGCAGCCGGACCGGCAGCGAGGTGCGCCCCACGTTCTCCCGCCAGGCGACGACGTGGGTCCCCGCGTGATCGTCGGCGGGGGTGAGCACCCAGCCCCACGCCGTCCGGGACTCGGTGACGACGAAGGTGAACCGGTGCGGCGGCTCGCACTCGGTGACCCGGCAGTGCGTCGACCAGCGGATCCGTCCGCGCCGGTTCCCGCCGACGAAGCGGGCGCCCACCGCGGGCCCGGCCGCACCGTCGCGCCACTGCCCGCCGGTGGCCTCCGGGCTCCACTCGCCGGCCCGCGTCACGTCCGAGACCAGCGCCCACACCGCGTCCGCGGGGGCGTCCACCCGCAGCTCCGCACGATCCATGACGATCCGTCCTCCTGCTGATCGATCCGTTCTCCGATGCGGGAACGTACCGTCCGTCAACCGCTCGACGATTTCTCGTCACGGCGATGTATCGCCTCTGCCGTCCGGCCGGTGCAGCGGCTACCGTCCCGCGGAACGTGTGCTGCCGACCGGGCGGCATCGGTCGACGGGGAGGACGTTCGTGCGGATCAACCAGCGCACCGGACGACGCGGACGGGGCGCCACCGCCATCGCGGTCGGGGCCGTCGCGGTACTCGCACTGGCGGGCTGTGCCCGGGACACCGGCGGCGGGGGTGCCGCGCAGGGCGGGGAGTGCGAGCGGGTCGCCCCGCCCGCGGTCCCCGCGGCCAGCGCGCAGCCCGCCCCGGAGCAGCCGAAGGCCGACGCGAGCGCGCTGAAGGTCGGCCTCGCCTACGACATCGGCGGCCGGGGCGACGCCTCGTTCAACGACGCCGCGGCGGCCGGCCTGGACCGGGCGTCGAGCGAGCTCGGCATGCCGAAGGCCACCGAGGCGACCGCCCAGCAGGGCGAGAGCGAGGACGCCGGCACCACCCGCCTGCGCCAGCTCGCGCAGGCCGGCAACAACCCGGTGATCGCGGTCGGGTTCAACTACGTCAACGGGGTCAAGGCCGTCGCCGCCGAGTTCCCGCAGACGCAGTTCGCGATCGTCGACGACGACACCGTCGACCTGCCCAACGTGACCCCGCTGGTGTTCGCCGAGGAGCAGGGCTCGTTCCTGGTCGGCGTCGCGGCCGCGCTGAAGACCCAGACCTGCAAGGTCGGGTTCGTCGGCGGTGTGGACAACCCGCTGATCCAGAAGTTCGACGCCGGCTACGAGCAGGGCGCGAAGGCCGTCGCCCCGGACATCGAGATCGACTCGGCCTACATCTCCCCGGCTGGTGACTTCTCCGGGTTCAACGACGCGACCCGCGGCACCGAGATCGCCTCCGGCCAGTACGACGCCGGATCCGACATCTCCTTCGCCGCGGCCGGCCAGTCGAACCAGGGCGTGTTCGCCGCCGCGCAGACCGCGCAGCGCAAGGCGATCGGCGTCGACTCCGACCAGTACAACTCCCCGCAGCTGACCCAGGTCCGCGACACGATCATGACGTCGATGGTCAAGCGGGTGGACGTGGCCGTCTACGACTACATCAACGCCGTGGCCGGTGGCACCGTCGATGCCCTGCCCGACCGCTTCGACCTGCGCAACGACGGCGTCGGCTACTCCACCTCCGGTGGCCAGGTCGACGACATCAAGGCCCAGCTCGAGGCGTACCGGGCGGCCATCATCGCCGGTGAGATCCAGGTGTCGTCGACCAAGTGAGCGACACCCAGCACGCGGTCGAGCTGCGCGGGATCACCAAGCGGTTCCCCGGCGTCGTCGCGAACGACGGCGTGGACCTCGCCGTGCGCACCGGTGAGGTCCACGCGCTGTGCGGCGAGAACGGGGCCGGCAAGTCGACCCTGATGAAGATCCTCTACGGGATGCAGGCCCCGGACGAGGGGACGATCGAGGTCGGCGGGGTGGCGACGCACTTCCGCAGCCCGGCGGACGCCATCGCGGCCGGGATCGGGATGGTGCACCAGCACTTCATGCTGGCCGACAACCTCACCGTCGCGGAGAACGTCCTGCTCGGCGCCGAGAAGCGGCACGGCATCGGGCGCGCCGCGCTGGCCCGGATCGCCGAGCTGGCCGGCACGGTCGGGCTCACCGCCGGGCCGTCGGTGCTCGTCGAGCACCTGGGCGTCGCCGACCGGCAGCGGATCGAGATCCTCAAGGTGCTCTACCGCGGCGCCCGCACGGTGATCCTCGACGAGCCGACCGCGGTGCTGGTCCCGCAGGAGGTCGACGAGCTGTTCGCGACCGTCCGGTCGATGCAGGCCGACGGCTACACGTTCCTGTTCATCTCGCACAAGCTCGACGAGGTGCGGGCGGTGGCGGACCGGATCACGGTGATCCGCCGCGGCCGCACGGTCGGCACCGCCGATCCCGGGTCGGTGACGAACTCCCAGCTGGCCGAGATGATGGTCGGCTCCGAGCTGCCGTCGCCGGAGACCCGCGACTCCACCGTGACCGACCGCGAGGTGCTCCGGGTCTCCGGGCTCGGGCTCACCGACCCGCGGGGCGGCCGGGACCTGCTCGACGGCGTCGATCTCGTGGTGCGGGCCGGTGAGGTGCTGGGTATCGCCGGCGTCGAGGGCAACGGCCAGACCGAGCTGGTCGAGACGATCATGGGGATGCGCCGGCACACCCGCGGCCGGATCTCCCTCGACGGCGACGACGTCTCGTCGCTGTCCACGATGGCCCGCCGCGAGCGCGGCGTCGGCTACGTCCCGGAGGACCGCTCCCGGCACGCCCTGCTCGGCGACCAGCCGCTGTGGGCGAACCGGATCCTGGGCTTCCAGTCCCGGGCCCCGATCGGGCGCCGCGGGCTGATCGACCGGTCCGCGGCCCGCGCCGACACCGAGCGGATCGTGGCCTCCTTCGACGTCCGCACGCCGGGGATCGACGTCACCGCCTCGGCGCTGTCCGGCGGCAACCAGCAGAAGCTGGTCGTCGGCCGGGAGCTGTCCGGGGACCCGATCCTGCTGATCGCGGCGCACCCGACCCGGGGCGTCGACGTCGGCGCGCAGGCCGGGATCTGGGCCGAGCTGCGCCGGGCCAGGGCCGCGGGGCTCGCGGTACTGCTGGTCTCGGCCGACCTCGACGAGCTGATCGGGCTGTCCGACACGCTCGCCGTCATCCTCGACGGACGGCTGGTCGGCACCGCCGACCCGGCCACCGTCACCCCGGAGGAGCTGGGTACGACGATGACGGGAGCCGCGACGTGATCCGGCTGCGGGGCGCGATCGTGGCGCCGGTGCTGGCCGTCGGTGTCGCCGCGCTGCTGTGCGCGGTGGCGCTGCTCGTCAGCGGCGCCTCGCCGTGGACGGCGCTCACCACCATCCTGGCCCAGCTCGGCTCGGGCACGATCGCCGTCGACACGGTGAACTCCGCGGCGGTCTACTACATCGCCGCGCTGGCGGTCGCGATCGGCTTCCAGATGCGGCTGTTCAACATCGGCGTGGAGGGGCAGTTCCGGGTCGCGGCCTGCCTGGCCGCGATCGTCGGCGGGACGGTCGTCCTGCCGCCGGTGCTGCACACGCTGCTGATCCTCGTGGTCGCCATGCTGTCCGGTGCCGCGTGGATCGCGATCCCGGCGCTGCTCAAGGCCTACCGCGGGGTCTCCGAGGTCATCTCCACGATCATGCTGAACGCGATCGCCACCGGCCTGATCGCGTTCCTGATCCGGGCCGAGACCTTCGGCGAGCTGCGCGGCAACAACATCACCACCCCGCCGATCCCGGAGTCCGGCTGGTTCCCCGGCATCCCGGTCGGCGACAGCGAGATCTTCGGGATGGTGGTCGTCGCCGCCGTGCTCGGCGCCGGCTACTGGTTCCTGCTCGGCCGGACCCGGTTCGGGTTCGAGCTGCGGGCGTCGGGCGAGTCGGCGACGGCGGCGTCGGCCGGCGGGGTGAACGCGCGCCGGACGATCGTCGTCGCGCTGCTCGCCTCCGGCGCGATCGCCGGGCTGATCGGACTGCCCGAGCTGCTCGGCCGCGACCACGCCTACACCCTCACCTCGCCGCAGGGGTACGGCTTCACCGGCATCGCGATCGCGCTGCTGGGCCGCAACCACCCGATCGGCATCGCGCTCGGGGCGCTGCTCTGGGCCTTCCTGGACAAGTCCGCGGTCGCACTCGACGTCGTCGGGATCCAGCGGGAGATCGTGCTGATCATGCAGGGGCTGATCGTGCTGTCGGTGGTCGTCGCCTACGAACTGGTCCGGCGGGTGGAGCGGCGGGCCGAGCAACGCCGGGTCGCGGTCGCCGCGCCCGAACCCGCGGGGGTGGGCTCGTGACCGCCGCCGTGCTGCAGCGGGCCGCGGCCCTGCCCCGGTGGGCCCGGTCGGCGCTGCTCGCCGCCGGGCTGGTGCTCGTCCTGTCGATCACCGTGACGCTGACCGGCCAGACCCAGCTGGCGTCGTCCGGGACCTCGGAGGCCGCGGTCCGGCTGGGCCTGCCGATCCTGTTCGCCGCGCTCGGCGGCCTGTGGGCCGAACGCGCGGGGATCATCAACATCGGCCTCGAGGGCATGATGGTGCTGGGCACCTGGGGCGCGGCCTGGGCCGGCTACCAGTGGGGGCCGTGGGCCGCGCTGCTGGGCGGGCTGGCGTTCGGTGCGCTGGGCGGGCTGGTGCACGCCGTCGCGACGGTGACGTTCGGCGTCAACCACATCGTCTCCGGGGTCGCGATCACGCTGCTCGGCACCGGGCTCACGAAGTACCTGGCGACGCTGGTGTTCACCCCGGTGTCGCAGAACCCGCGCCAGTCCCCGCGGCTGGAGGGCTTCGAGCAGTTCTCGGTGCCCGGCCTGTCGCCGGGGCTGCAGGCGCTCGAGGCCCAGCAACGGGTGTTCGTCTCCGATCTCGCCGGGCTGCTCTCCGGCCTGGTCACCGGGCTGACGCCGATCGTCGTGCTGGGGGTCGGGCTGGTCCCGCTGAGCTACTGGATCCTCTGGCGGACGCCGTTCGGTCTCCGGCTGCGCAGCACCGGCGAGTCCCCGGTCGCCGCGGAGTCGCTCGGGGTGAACGTGGTCGCCCACAAGTACGCGGCCGTCGTGATCTCCGGGGCGCTGGCCGGGCTCGGCGGCGCGGCGCTCGTCCTCAACCCGGGCCAGCTCAGCTACCTGGAGAATCAGGTCGGCGGCCGGGGCTACATCGGGCTCGCCGCGATGATCTTCGGCAACTGGCGGCCGGCCGGGCTGCTCGTCGGGTCGGCGCTGTTCGGCTACGTCGACGGCCTGCAGCTGCGGGCCGGCGGCGAGGCGGTGCACGCCCTGCTCTACGGCGCGACCCTGGTCGCGGTGGCCGTCGCCGTGCTGTGGGCGATCCGCCGGATGTGGACGGCCACCGCCGTCGCGCTCGGCGCCGGTGTCGCCGTCTACGCCCTGTACTGGACGATCGAGTCGGTGCCGTCGGAGTTCGCGTCCTACGCCCCGCAGCTGGTCACGCTGATCGTGCTCGCGGTGGCGTCGCAACGACTACGGCCACCCGCCCGGCTCGGTGATCCGTACCAACGCGGGGAGGGCGGCTAGATGGACCCCGACTGGCCCTCCCTGCGGGACGCCGCCGTCGCCGCGGCCGCCGGGGCCTGGGCGCCCTACTCCGGGCTGCACGTCGGCGCCGCGGCCCTGGTCGACGACGGCCGGGTGATCACCGGCTGCAACGTCGAGAACGCCTCCTACGGCCTCGGCGTCTGCGCCGAGGTCACCCTGGCCGGGCAGCTGCGGCTCACCGGCGGCGGCCGGCTGGTCGCCGTGGCCTGCCGGTCGGGCACCGGTGACCTGCTGATGCCGTGCGGCCGGTGCCGCCAGGTCCTCTACGAGTTCGGTGGCCCGGACCTCCTGTGCGACACCCCCCGTGGCGTGCTCGGCTTCACCGAGGTCCTCCCCGACGCGTTCGGCCCGGAGCACCTGCCGTGAGCTCCGTCCGACCGTCCGGCCGGGCGCCGGTGTGCCGATCGATCGGGAAGTGGGGTGACGGGGGCCGTGGGTTCCGGTAGCGGGTTCAGTGCCGTCGAGGTCATCGCGGACAAGCGGGACTGCCGGGGGCTGAGCCGCGAGCAGATCGGGTGGGTGGTCGACGCCTACACCAGCGGCGAGGTCGCCGACGAGCAGATGTCCGCGCTCGCGATGGCCATCCTGCTCAACGGGATGGACGCCGCGGAGACCGCGCACTGGACCCAGGCGATGATCGACTCCGGCGAGGTGCTGGACTTCGGCGACGTCGGCCGCCCGCTGGTCGACAAGCACTCCACCGGCGGGGTCGGGGACAAGATCACCCTGCCGCTGGCCCCGCTCGTCGCGGCCTGCGGCGCCGCGGTCCCGCAGCTGTCCGGGCGCGGCCTGGGGCACACCGGCGGCACCCTGGACAAGCTGGAGTCGATCCCCGGGTGGCGGGCCGCGCTGTCCACCGACGAGATCCGGGCCCAGCTCGCCGACGTCGGCGCGGTGATCTGTGCGACCACCCCGACGCTGGCCCCGGCCGACCGGCGGCTCTACGCGCTGCGCGACGTGACCGGCACCGTCGAGTCGGTCCCGCTGATCGCCAGCTCGATCATGAGCAAGAAGCTGGCCGAGGGCACCGGCGGCCTGGTCCTGGACGTCAAGGTCGGTTCCGGCGCGTTCATGAAGACCGCGGCCCGGGCCGGGGAGCTGGCCGACGCGATGACCGCGATCGGTGCCGCGCACGGCCTCCCGACGACCGCCCTGCTCACCGACATGTCCCGGCCGCTGGGGCGGTGCGTCGGCAACGCGCTGGAGGTCGCCGAGTCGGTCGAGGTGCTGCGCGGGCACGGCCCCGCCGACGTCGCCGGGCTGACGGTCGCGCTGGCCCGGGAGATGCTGGCGCTGGCCGGGGTCACCGGGACCGATCCCGCCGAGGTGCTGGCCTCCGGCGCGGCGCACCCGTTCTGGGAACGCATGATCGCCGCCCAGGGCGGCGACCCGGACGCGCCGCTGCCCGTCGCCGCGCACGTCGAGACGGTCACCGCGGACCGCTCCGGGGTGTTCGCCGGGGCGGACGCGCTGGCCGTCGGGACGGCGGCCTGGCGGCTCGGCGCCGGCCGGGCGCGCAAGGAGGACCCGGTGCAGGCCGGTGCCGGGGTGCGGATGCTCGCCGTCCCCGGGGACGAGGTCCGCCCCGGCACCCCGCTGCTGGAACTGCACACCGACACCCCGGAGCGGTTCCCGGACGCCCACCGGGCGCTCGCCGGGGCCGCGCTGCTGGTGACCGCCGACCCACCGGCGCAGCGCCCGCTCGTACTCGACGCGCGCCGCCCCGGCTGACCCGGCCGCCCCGGCCGACCCGGCCGACCCGGAGTTCATCCGGCGTTGTCCCGCGCGTCGCGGCACGGCCGGGGGTGATCGCTAGCGTCGGGCCCGGTCGATCGAGCCGGGAGGCAGCAGTGGGTTCGTCCCCGATAGGCAGGCGGTCCGTGCTCGCGGCGGCGGGCGGTCTCGGCGCGCTGGCCGCGGGCGTCCGGTCCGGGACCGCCGCCGCGAGCCCTCGGCCCGGCACCGGGGTGGTCGCCGGCCGCCTGCGCTTCGCCCCGGACGGCACCTTCCGCGTCGTGCAGTTCAACGACACCCAGGACGACGAGCGGACCGACGTCCGCACCGTGCAGCTCATCGAGCGCACGCTCGACGCCGAGAAGCCCGGCCTCGTCGTCGTCAACGGGGACGTGATCACCGAGGGCTGCGAGGGACGCCAGCAGGTCAAGCAGGCGATCAACAACGTCGTGTGGCCGATGGAGAGCCGGGCGATCCCGTGGGCGCTGACCTTCGGCAACCACGACGAGGACTCGCCCGCCGCCGAGGAACCCGACATGCTGCGGTTCTGCCGCACCTACGCGCACAACGTGAACGCCGACGAGCAGCCGGGGCCGACCGGGACCGGCAACGGGGTCGTCGAGATCGCCGCCCCGCAGGGTGACCGCGCGGCGTACGCGGTCTGGCTGATCGACGCCGGCCGGTACGCGCCCGAGCGGATCGCCGGCCAGGACATCGAGGGCTACCCGCACTGGGACTGGGTGCGGGGCGACCAGGTCGGCTGGTACCGGGAGCAGTCCGCCGCGCTCGCCGAGCGGCACGGTGGCCCGGTTCCGGGACTGATGTTCCTGCACATCCCGCTGTGGGAGTTCCGCTTCATGTGGTGGGGCGGGGTGGACACCCGGACCGAGGAGTCCGCGGCCCGCGGCCGGGCCAGGCACCGCATCGTCGGCGAGCGCAACGAGGACGAGTGCCCGGGACCGTTCAACTCCGGGCTGTTCTCCGCGATCTGCGAACGCGGTGACGTGCACGGCGTGTTCGCCGGGCACGACCACGTCAACACCTACTGCGGCGACTACTACGGGATCCGGCTCGGCTACGGGCCCGGCACCGGTTTCGGCGCCTACGGGCTGGACGGGCCGGACCGCAACCGGCTGCGCGGGGCCAGGGTGTTCGACCTCGCCGTCGAGGGGGACACGGTCCGGATGGAGACCCGCCTGGTGTTCGCGAAGGATCTCGGCATCGACCTCACCGCCGACGACCGCCCCGGCGACCCGCGCCCGCTCGCCCCGCCGCAGGAGAACGCCTGAGCGATCGCCGCCGGCCGGGGCTCAGACCGGTGCGGCGAGGGTGGCGAGCAGCGCCTCGGCCTGCGACTGGTCGACGACGAGGTGGCTCACCAGCCCGGCCCGGACCGCGGCCAGTGTGGCCCGGGCCCGGTACCGGCCGTGGCTGGTCGCGATCCGCACCGGCACCCGGCGGAGCCCGTCCAGGGTGATCCCGACGACGTGCTGGTCCAGCCCGGGCCGGACGGCGCCGCCGCCGGCGTCGAGCAGGCGGCCGCTGATCTCGCCGACCGCCCCGGCGTCGGCGGTGCGGCGGGACAGCCCGGCCGGGACGAGCGGGTGCACCGCCGAGCCGTGCTCGCTCCAGTGCCCGACCGAGACGACGGCGACGTCGAGGTGCTCGACCCGCTCCAGGCACCGGGCGACCTCGGGCTGTTCGCGCAGGGCGGCGGCCGCGGCCGGGGCGTCGACGAACAGCGGGGCGTAGAACGGGAACGCGGTCCCGCCGGCCCGCCGGGCCACCTCCCGGGTCACCTCGACCGAGCCCAGCCGGTCGCCGGGGAACGACAGCGCCCCGGCGAGCTGCACGACCTGGCACGGCGCCAGCCGCTCCAGCCGGCGCGGCAGCCGCTCGATCACCCGGCTCCAGGCCAGGCCGACCGCGGCGCCCTCGTCGACGAGCGAGGTCAGCAGCGTCGCGAGCGCCCCGGTGACCGCGTCGACCGCCGGTTCCTCGTCGGCGCTCTCGGTGGCCGCGACGACCAGGGTGTCGCGCACCCCGTAGCGCCCCAGCGCCGCGGTGAGATCCCCGGCGAGCGCGGTCCGCTCCCCGGCCGGGTCGCCGACCCGGATCTGCACCGTGCCGTCGGCACGGGCCTCGGCGAGCAGCCGGGCGACCTGCCAGCGGCTGAGCCCGGTGCTGCGGGCGATCTCGGTCTTCGACCGGTCCTGCAGGTAGTAGGCCCGGGCCACCTCCAGCACGACCTCGCGCCCGATCACCTCGGAACGGCCGTCCACGACACCCCCTGATCCCACGGATGAGCGGTACCGACCGCCCCCGCTGCGCAACATTGAGTCCGGCCCGCACCGCTGTTACGGTCACGCCTCACGAAAGAGCGATCACTATCTCACGGATGAGAGATACGGGGCAAGGCATGGCGAACGCAGCGGCAACGACGACGCGCGGGTCCTGGAAGGCCGTCCGGGCGGCATTCGGCGGCAGCTTCATCGAGTGGTACGACTTCTACCTCTTCGGGACCGCCGCGGCGCTGATCTTCCCCCGGCTGTTCTTCCCGGGCAGCGACGACACCGTCAGCGTCATCGAGTCCTTCGGTGCGTTCGCCGCCGGGTTCCTGACCCGCCCGCTGGGTGCCCTGATCTTCGGGCACTTCGGCGACCGGATCGGGCGCAAGCCGATGCTGATGATCACCGTCGTGCTGATCGGTGCGGTCACGTTCCTGATCGGGCTGCTGCCGACCTACGAGACGATCGGCGTGTGGGCGGCGGTCGCGCTGATCTCGCTGCGGCTGCTGCAGGGGATCGGCATCGGCGGCGAGTTCGGCGGCGGGTCGCTGCTCGCGCTGGAGTCGGCGCCGACCGGGCGCCGCGGGTTCATGGGCAGCTTCCACCAGATGGGGACGCCGGCCGGGCTGCTCGTCTCCACCGGTCTGGTCAGCCTGGTCAGCCTGCTGCCCGAGGAGGACTTCCTCAGCTGGGGCTGGCGGATCCCGTTCCTGCTCAGCGGGGTGTTCGTCGTCGTCGCGCTGATCGTACGCTCGCGGGTGCCGGAGACCCCGGTGTTCCAGATCGCCCGGCAGAAGGCGAACCGGCTGCCGGTCGCGACCCTGTTCCGCACCGAGTGGCGGCACCTGCTGCTCGGTCTCGGGGCCCGGATGGCCGACGCCGTCACGTTCAACGTCATCAACGTGTTCGCGATCTCCTACGCGACGGTCCACCTCGGGCTCAGCTCGTCGATGATCCTCAACGGGTTCGTCCTCGCCGCCGCCGTGGAGCTGGTGCTGCTGCCGTTCATCGGCCGGTGGTCGGACCGGGTCGGGCGCAAACCGGTGTACCTGACCGGCGTCGTCGTCTGCGGGATCGGCGGCCTGCTCTACTTCCCGGTCCTGGACACCGGCAGCGTGCTGCTGACCTGGACGGCGATCGTCGTGCTCGTCGCGGTCGGCACCGGCTGCATGTTCGCGATCCAGGGCGCCTACTTCGCCGAGATGTTCAGCACCAGCACCCGCTACACCGGGCTCGGCGTGGTCTACCAGGGCTCGGCGCTGCTCGGTGGCGCCCCGACCCCGGCGATCGCGCTCGCCCTGGTCGCCGCGTTCGGCTACTCGTACTGGCCGGCCGCGATCTACCTGGTGACCCTGTGCGCCGTCAGCGCGGTCTGCGTGCTGCTCACCCGGGAGACCTTCCGCGACGACCTCGCCGAGACCTGATCCCGCCCGCTCCGACCCATCGCCCGACCACCAGCGGAGGAGTTCCGTGCCCGACGGCCGCCCCAACATCGTCCTGATCATCACCGACCAGCAGCGCTTCGACTCGATCGCCGCGCTCGGCCACGAGCACGTGGACACCCCGAACCTGGACCGGCTGGTCTCCGAGGGCACCGCACTCACCAACACCTACGTGGCCGCGCCGTCCTGCGCGCCGTCGCGGGCCAGCCTGTTCACCGGGCTCTACCCGCACACCTCCGGCGTGCTGCGCAACGACGAGCCGTGGTCGCACTCCTGGGTGGAGGACCTCACCGGCAGCGGCTACCGCTGCACCAGCATCGGCAAGATGCACACCTATCCCTACGAGGCGCCGGTCGGGTTCGCCGAGCGGCACGTCGTGGAGAACAAGGACCGGGCGCACCCGAGCCTGCCGTTCTTCCTCGACCAGTGGGACAAGGCGCTGTGGATCCGCGGGCACGAGAAGCCGACCCGGGTCACCTACCGGCGGCGCGACGACTACGCCGACCGGCTGGGCGCCTTCGAGTGGGAGCTGCCCGAGGACCTGCACGCCGACGCGTTCGTCGGGAACCTCGCCCGGCACTGGCTGGAGACCTACCCGGGAGCCGACGACGAGCCGTTCTTCCTGCAGGTCGGTTTCCCCGGGCCGCACCCGCCCTACGACCCGCCGCCGCGGCACCTGGAGCCCTACCGGGACCGGCCGATGCCCCCGGCGCACGCCACCCGGGCCGACATCGACGCCCAGCCGGAGCCGCTGCAGGCCCTGCGGCGCGAGCACCTGGACAACGACCACGACGCCGTCGTGCACCTCGACGATCCGACCGCCGAGCAGGAACAGCGCCGGCGCAGGCACTACTACGCCAACGTCTCGCTGATCGACGAGCAGGTCGGCGGGCTGCTCGACGCGCTGGAGCGGCGCGGGGTGCTCGACGACACCGTCGTCGTGTTCACCTCCGACCACGGTGACGCGCTCGGCGACCACGGGCACTCCCAGAAGTGGACCATGTACGAGCCGAGCGTCCACGTCCCGCTGGTGTTCCGGGGCCCCGGCGTCGCCGCCGGCCGGCGGCTCGACGGGCTGGCCTCGCTGATGGACGTCGGGCCGACGGTGCTGGAGCTGGCCGGGCTCGCGCCGCCGGTGTGGATGGAGGCCGAGTCGCTGACCCCCGCGCTGCGGGGCGAGCGGTGGGAGGGGCGCTCGCACGTGTTCTCCGAGCACGCCCGGGACGGCCTGCTCAAGGGGACCGAGCTGATGACGATGGTGCGGGACCGGCGGCACAAGCTCGTCGAGTTCGTCGACCATCCGCGCGGGCAGCTGTTCGACCTGGAGACCGACCCGCACGAGGAGCACGATCTCTGGTCCTCTCCGGAGCACGCGCCGGTGCGCGAGGAGCTGCGGGAACGCACCCGGGAGTGGCGGGCCGCCAGCGCGCTGCACACGGCGACCTGGGCGGCCCGTTTCCGCTGAGCGACACCCGGACGCACCGCCGCCCCGCCCGCCGGTGACCGGCGGCCCGCGGACCGGCCGGGCGGCTCCGGGGCGGGGACACGGGTCCGGCACGATGGTGAGCGATGCGTGAGGACCGAGGTGCGGAACGGGCGGCGATCCCCCGACCGGTGATGCCGGGGCGGCCCCGCCGGGCACCCGGCGAGGCGGACACGGAGACCACCGCGGAGATCACCCGCCCGGTCGGGCGACCCGTGGTGCCGGACCCCGGTCCGGAGACGACCCCGATCGACCCGGTCCCCCCGGTCGCACCGCCGGTCCCCGGCCCCGCCCCTGCCCCGGCCGCCGCGGCGGACCCGGCCGGCCCGGACGACGCCCCCGGCGGCCCGCCGGAGCAGCCCGCCGGTCCGGCCGGGGGGCCGGCGGGCCCGGCGGGTGGTTCCGCCGGTCCGGCCGCCCCGTCCGGCGGATCGGGGAACGCCTCGCTGGTCCGCTCCTCGGGCATGATGGCGATCGCCAGCCTGGTCAGCCGGATCACCGGCTTCGTCCGGACACTGGCCGTGGTCGCGGTGCTCGGCTTCGCCGTCGTCAACGACTCCTACACGGTCTCCAACACGCTGCCGAACATCGTCTACGAGTTCCTCATCGGCGGCGTGCTGACCAGCGTGATGATCCCGGTACTGGTGCGGGCCCAGACCGAGGACGCCGACGGCGGCGAGGCGTTCACCCGGCGGCTGCTCACCGTCGTCGGGATCGGGCTGCTCGTCGCGACCCTGCTGGCGATGGCCGCCGCGCCGCTGCTCACCCAGCTCTACCTCGGCTCCGGGGAGTCGGGGCGGTCCAACCCGGAACTGGCGACGGCGTTCGCCTGGCTGCTGCTCCCGCAGATCTTCTTCTACGGCCTCGGCGCCCTGCTGGGCGCGATCCTGAACTCGAAGCAGATGTTCGGGCCGTTCGCCTGGGCGCCGGTGCTCAACAACCTCGTCGTGCTCGGGGTGCTCGGGGTGTTCGCCCTGATGCCGGGGGAGATCAGCCTCGACCCGGTGCGGATGGGCGACCCGAAACTGCTGGTCCTGGGCCTGGGGACGACGCTGGGCATCGTCGTGCAGGCGTTGACGCTGATCCCGTTCATGCGCCGGATCGGGTTCCGCTACCGGCCGCTGCTCGGGTGGGACCCGCGGCTCGGCGTGGCCGGCGGCATGGTCCTGTGGATCATGGGCTACGTCGCGGTCGGCGCGGTCGGCTACATCGTGACCACCCGGGTCGCCGCGGCGGCCGACGGCGGCTCGGTCACCACGTACACGAACGCGTGGCTGCTGCTGCAGGTCCCGTACGGCGTCCTCGGCGTCTCGCTGCTGACCGCGCTGATGCCGCGGATGAGCCGGGCCGCGGCGAGCGGGGACACCGGGCAGGTCGTCGCCGACCTGTCGCTGGGTGCGCGGCTGTCCACCGTGGGCCTGGTGCCGATCGCGGCGGTCATGACGGCGTTCGGCGGCGCGCTGGGCACCGCGCTGTTCTCGGTCGGCGCCGGGAGCGGCACCGGCGCGGCCCGCCTCGGCGAGACCATCGCGTGGTCGGCGTTCGGGCTGCTGCCCTACGCCGTGACGATGCTGCAGATGCGGGTCTTCTACGCGATGACCGACTCGCGGACGCCGACGTTGATCCAGGTCGGCATGGTCGCGGTGAAGATCCCGCTGCTGCTCATGTGCCCGCTGCTGCTGCCGCCGGAGCAGGTCGTGCTGGGGCTGGCCGCGGCGAACGGGCTGTCGTTCGTCGGTGGTGCGCTGCTCGGGCAGTGGCTGCTGCGCCGCCGGCTCGGCCGGGCGCGCAGCGTCGAGGTGCTGTCGACGCTGGCCCGGGTCACGCTGGCGTCCGCGGTGGGCGCCGCGCTGGCCTGGGGGCTGGTGCAGCTCGCCGATCCGCTGCTGGCCGGCTGGTCCGACGTCGTGCGGTCCTGGGCCGTGCTGGTGCTCGGGAGCCTCGTCGCGCTGCCGCTGGCCGTCGTCGGCATGCGGGTGCTGAAGGTCGCCGAGCTCGACGCGGTGTTCCGGCGCTTCGCCCGGCGCTGAGGGCCGTGTCAGTATCGGCCGGGTGGATCCCCTGGAGTGGCCGGCCCTGGACGAGCTGCGGCGGCGGACGAGCTCGAAGTGGCGCGAGTACCCCGATGACGTGCTCCCGCTCTGGATCGCCGAGGCGGACGTGCCGCTCGCCCCGGCCGTCGTCGAGGCGGTCACCGCGGTGCTGCGCCGCGGGGACACCGGCTACCCCGCCGGTCGTGGCTACGCCGAGGCGTTCGCCCGGTTCGCCGCGGACCGGTGGGGGCTCCCGACGGCGGTCGGAGCCGGAGCGGCGGCACCGACGGCGGTCGGAGCCGGAGCGGCGGCACCGACGGCGGTCGACCTGGGGCGGGCGGTGCTCGTGCCGGACGTCATGCAGGGCGCCGTCGCGGTGCTGCAGTCGCTCGCCCCGCCCGGCGGCGGGGTCGTCGTCACCCCGCCGGTGTACCCGCCGTTCCACTCGCACCTACGGCACGCCGGGCTCGTCCCGGTGCCGGCCCCGCTGACCGCGCAGGGGCGGCTCGACCCCGGCACGCTCGCCGCCGCGTTCGCGCGGCCGGACGTGCGCGCCTTCCTGCTCTGCTCGCCGCACAACCCGACCGGGACCGTGCACACCGCCGACGAGCTGGCGACGGTCGCGGACCTGGCCCGGCGGCACGGCGTCACCGTGGTGGCCGACGAGATCCACGCGCCGCTGGTGGATCCCGGCACCGCGTTCACGTCGTGGCTCGCCGTCCCCGGCGCGGGGGACGGGTTCGCGCTGTGGTCGGCGTCGAAGGGGTGGAACCTGGCCGGGCTCAAGGCGGCGGTCGCCGTGCCGGGCCCGGACGCCGACACCGGGCGGCTGGCCACCGACATCCTGGAGGTCGGGGCGAGCCACGTGGCGGTGCACGCCCACATCGCCGCCCTCGACGACGGCCGGGACTGGCTGGACGGGTTCGTCGCCGCCGTCGGCCGGAACCGGACGCTGCTCGCGTCCCTGCTCGCCGAGCACCTGCCCGGGGTCGGCTACCGGCCGGGCCCGGCGTCGTTCCTGGCCTGGCTGGACTGCCGTGCGCTCGGGCTCGGCGACGACCCGGCCGCGGTGTTCCTGGACCGGGCCCGGGTCGCGCTGAACTCCGGGCCGACGTTCGGCGACGGCGGCGCGGGGCACGTCCGGCTGAACGTGGCGACCGGGCCCGACGTGCTCACCACCGCGGTGCGCCGGATGGCCGCCGCGGTGTCCTGACACCGTCGGCTCGTCCCGGCCCCGGACGCACGAACGCCGCGCCCCGGGGTGCGGGGCACGGCGTCGTGGGTGGTTCTCCGGTCAGGCGTCCGGGTCGTCGCCGACCAGGTCGGCGGCCGAGGCGCCGTTCTGGCTCTTCACCGCGACCTTCTGCCGGCCGCGGCGCTGGGCCGGGCGGGGCGGGGGCGGCGGGGCCTGCTGGGCGTACTGCCCGCCACGGCCCATGATCAGCTCGGCGAAGGTCGCCATCGCCTCGTCCAGCTGGTTGGCGTTGCGGAGCTCGGACTCGGCGTTCGCCCTGGTCACCAGGTCGGTCACCGAGCCGGTGTCCGGGCGGTCCTTCAGCACGGCGTCGATGCCGGTCAGCCGGCCGTCGACGTTCTCGGCGAGGGTGTCGAAGCGCTCGCCGACGGTGCCGGAGACCTGGTCGACGTCGCCGGAGAGCTTCTCCAGCCGGGAGTCGACGTTCTCGGCGAGGGTGTCGAAGCGGCCGTCGACGTCGGAGGTGAGCCGGTCGAGCCGGGCGTCGAAGCCGGTCAGCTTCTCGTCGACGCCGGTGAACCGGTCGCCCACCGAGCCGTCGAGCTCGCTCAGCCGCTCCTTCAGCGAGCCGCCGAGCTTGCCGACCCGCTCCTTGACCGACCCGTCGAGGTCGGACAGCTTGCCGTCGAGCCCGGTCTCGACCGAGTCCAGCCGGGTCCCGACCTCCTCCAGCCGCGCCGACAGCGCCTCCAGCCGCTTGGTGAGCGCCTCGAACCCGGGAGCCGGGTCGACGGCCGGGCGCTGGGCCAGCTCCTCCAGCCGGCGGTGCAGGCCGACCGAGGTGTCGCCGAGCAGGTTGCGCAGGCCCTCGCCGGTCTCCTCGAACGAGGACACCGCGGCGTCGAGCTGGTCCTTGACCTGCCGCTCGACCCCGTCGATGCGCTCCTTGATCGGGGAGGCGACGGCGTTCGGCATGGCGTCGAGCCGCATCTCGTGCCGGTCGAGCCGGTTGTCCAGGTCGTCGAGGCGCTTGTGCAGGCCGCCGAGCCGGTCGTCCAGGCCGTCCATCCGGCCGGACACACCCTCCAGGCGCCCGCCCATGCCGTCGAGCCGCCCGTCGAGCTGCGCGATCGGCTTCGCCAGCTTGTCCGGGAGCGACTCGATCGCCCGGGTGATCGCGCCGAGCACGATCTCGGTGTTGTCGAGCTTCGTCACCGTCTCGTCGAGGCGCTCGGACACGACGTTGAGCTCGGTCCGGTCGGGGAGCTCGGTGAGCTTCTTGCGCACGGTGCCGATGGCGTCCAGCGCGGCGAGCCGGGCGTGGATCTCGTCCAGGGAGTCGAAGATCTGCTGTTGCTCGCTGTCACGGATCTCGGCCGCCCGCATGAGCATGCCGCGCATCCGGTCGAACGAGAGGTTCGAAGTGTCGCTCATGGCACCTGCGCGCTTTCCTCTGAGCTGAGTGGGGAGTGCCCAGAGGGTAGCGACCGCCGTTCGAGCGTCGACGGACGGTGGCGGATTGAGCCATCCGGGGTATGTCACGCCCCCGGATCGAGCGGGATCATGGCAGGTCGGTGCGCGCGTGCCCACCCGCCACGCCGTGCTCGCCGGCGCCGGATGTTTGCGAGCCCGGTCCGCACGGGGCCGTACACACGATCGTCCGGTTCGCCCGGCGCTGCGTCGAGCGGTACCGCCCCCGCGGCGAGAGCCCGCCCCTCCTCCTCCTCCTCCTCCTCCTCCCCGCCCCCTCCTTCTTCTTCTTTCTGCACTCATGGAGCTTCGGCCTCGTCACACCGGGCCGAAGCTCCATGAGTGCAGCCGGGGGCGGTGGTTCCCCTCCGTACTCATGGAGCTTCAGCCTCGTGACACGAGGCTGAAGCTCCATGAGTGGAGAGGGGGCGGTGTGAGGGGGTGTGGGGGTGGGGCGGGGCCGGGTGGTTCGGAGGGCCGGAATGTCGGTGCGGCTGGTTACCATCCGGTTTCCCGGTTCCGGGGCTGTGTGCCCGGCACCTCCACCGGCGAGGACCCAGGGGGTCACCATGGCCGATCCGACGAGCCCGGCTCCCGTCCCGGTCACCCGCGAGACGGTGCGGCAGGCGCCGAAGGTGCTGCTGCACGACCACCTCGACGGTGGCCTCCGGGTGGAGACGGTGATCGACCTCGCCCGCGAGATCGGGTACGACCGGTTGCCGACCACCGACCCGGCCGCGCTCGCCGCATGGTTCCTCGGTGCGGCGCACTCCGGTTCGCTGGAGCGCTACCTGGAGACGTTCGGCCACACCGTCGCCGTCATGCAGTCCCGGGAGGCACTGACCCAGGTCGCCGCGGAGGCCGCCGAGGACCTGGCCGCGGACGGCGTGGTCTACGCCGAGGTGCGGTTCGCCCCGGAGCTGCACGTCGAGAACGGCCTCGACGTCGACGCCGTGGTCGCGGCAGTGCTCGACGGCTTCCGGATCGGTGCCGACCGGGCGGCCGCGGCTGGGCGGCGGATCCGGATCGGCACGCTGCTCACCGCGATGCGGCACGCGGCCCGCTCCCGGGAGATCGCCGAGCTCGCCGTGCGGCACCGCGACGCCGGGGTCGTCGGCTTCGACATCGCCGGTGCGGAGAAGGGGTTCCCGCCCACCCGCCACCTCGACGCCTTCGAGTACGTCCGCCAGCAGAACGCACACGTCACCATCCACGCCGGCGAGGCGTTCGGGCTGCCGTCGATCTGGGAGGCCGTCCAGTGGTGCGGCGCCGACCGGCTCGGGCACGGGGTCCGGATCGTCGACGACATCACCCGGGCCCGGGACGGGGCCCCGCAGCTCGGCCGGCTGGCCGCCTGGGTGCGCGACAGCCGGGTGCCGCTGGAGATGTGCCCGACGTCGAACGTGCACACCGGCGCCGCCCCGTCGCTGGCCGAGCACCCGATCGGGCTGCTCACCGCGCTCCGGTTCCGGGTCACGGTCAACACCGACAACCGGCTGATGTCCGGGTGCAGCATGACCAGCGAGCTGGCCGATCTCTCCGAGACCTTCGGCTACGGGTGGGACACCCTGCAGTGGTTCACCGTCAACGCGATGAAGTCCGCCTTCATCGGGTTCGACGAGCGGCTCGCGCTGATCAACGACGTGATCAAGCCGGGGTACCGGGCGCTGACCGGCCGCTGAGCAGCGGGCCCTGCGCCGGCGGGTGCCGGCCGGGCGCTGCTCAGTGCTCCCGCAGCCGGGCCTCCAGCCCGGCGACGAGCTCGCCCCAGGCCTCCGCCTCGCGGCTGAACGGCGGGCTGGGCGCCATCCGGGTCGGGTCCGGCCGGACCACGAACGACACCAGCCAGCCCAGGCTGTTCGACTCCGCGAGGTACTCCGCCGGCTCCGGGTCGCCCGCCCACTCGCCGACGTCGGTGAGCAGCTCCGACGCCAGGTCGAGCTGTACCGGGTCCAGGTCCAGCACCCCCTCGGCGAGGTCCGCCCCGATGCCGGTGAGCACGTAGGTGTTCATGTCCTCGACGGCGACCTGCAGGTCGCCGGTCGCGGCGGCCTCCAGCACCTCGGGCAGCGTGACGGCCGCAGCGAGGTCGGTGCCGTGCACGGCGGGGTGCTCCGGGTCCGCGAGGGCCCGGGCCATCGCGCGCTCGGAGGCGAACACGTCGATCCGGCCGTCGGAGCCGAGGTAGACCGGCTTGTCGTCGAGGTAGCACCGCAGGGTCACGACCGACCGCTCGCCGGACTCGATGCGGATCGGGTCGATGCCGACCTCGGCCCAGAACCCGGTGGCCTGCGGCTCGTCGTCGGCCGGGCCGGCCTCCAGCGCGGCGGCCTCGAGCACCTCGTCGTCATCGTCGCCGCTGCCGAACGCCGCCTCGCGGGCGGCCTCCCACTCGGCGGCCTCGGCACGCGCCTTCTCCAGCGCGCCGGTGTCGATCTTCGGGGTGGCGACCAGCCCGTCGACGGTGTCGAGGATGTCGTCCCAGTGCCGGGTGACCGCGGCGGACAGCGCCGACCAGCGCTTGGCCCCCTCGCGGCCGGTGAAGGCCGACTCGCCGTCGCGGAGCCGGGCGAAGGACTCCTCGCCGTCCAGCGCGGTGACGACGTCGGTCAGGTCGCAGACGTCGGCCAGCGAGCGGACGATCGAGATGATCTCGTGCAGCTGCTGGACGATCCAGGCGTCCGGGTCGGCCGCCGCGAGCTCGGGCAGGCCGACGAGGTCGTAGCCGTGGGCGTCGTCCGGCGTCAGCTCGCCGACGTCCAGGCCGGGGACCACGGACCAGGCCGGGTGGTCCTCCAGATCGTGCCCGGAGGCGGTGCGGACGAACGCGGCGAGGCCCGCGATCTCGTCGAAGACGAACACGTTGTCGTCGTCGCCGAGGAAGGCCTCCCACTCCTCGCCGTCCTCCCGCCACGGGGGAGCCCACAGGGTGACCACGTCGCCCCGGGTGAGAGCGAGCCGGATCGGGACGATGTCGCTTGCCACGCGGTGACCCTATCGTCGTGCCGGTCACCCGGCCGGGCCGACCGTCGGTAAGTCGTCTCGGACGTGCTGCTGGAGCCTCGGGGGACGCGCCCGCCGTCGGTTCGGGTCGGGGCCCTTCGGGGGCGGCGGGGCGCGGTCGTCGGGAGCGGGGGTCGGGGAACCCCGGTCGCTCAGGCCTTGCTGTGCAACCGCACCACGCCGATCGAGACGTCCTCCAGACCGCCGCGGTCGAAGTCCCGCCGCAACTGGTCCGCCTTCACGGTCGCCGTCATCCCGTCGAACGGGCCGTGCGCGTCCACCTCCCCGGTTTGCGGGTCCACCGCCAGGACGACGTACCCGTCGCACTGCGTGAGCTTTTCCGCAGCAGCGATCAACGTCTGCTCCTCGGAAGTCGTGTTCTCCGGCATCGGATCACCTCCTCGTCATCTAGTACAGCGTCGCCGGAGCCCTCGGTGTGACACCGTTACGGCCATACCACCCGTTCGGGTCAGGTGAATCGCGAAATCGGCGACGCCGCGTGCTGATTGCCGCACTCGGCGCACACGGTCACGCGAAGGGACCAACGGGGGGTGCTCGCAGCGGTACCCCTCGTGATCACGAACGCGGCCGGGGATCGACTGTGACGCAAGGTCTGCGGGGGTGTTCCGGGCCTCACCCGGCAGGGCGAGGGCCGCTCTCCGGACGCGGAGCCGTCACTCGTCGGTGCGCGCCGAGCGCTCACTCTTCGTGAACCATGACACGCCTCCGTGTCACCGTCGTCCCCGTGTCCCGGCCGGTACCGGCGGCACGGGCCGATCCGCTGCCCCGGCGGGCGACCGCACCGCCCTGGTGGGCGACCGCACCGCCTCCGGGGACACCGCCGCCGGGCCGGCGACCGTAGGCTGCGGCCGTGGACACGAGCGTCGTCGACCACCCGCTGGCGCGGGCCCGGCTGAGCACGATGCGGGACGCCCGCACCGACAGCGCGACCTTCCGCGCCGCGCTGCGCGAGCTGACCCTCATGCTGATCTACGAGGCGACCCGCTCCGCCCCGCTCGCCGAGACGCCGATCCACACCCCGGTGGCCCGGACGACCGGCTACCGGCTGGCGGCGCCCCCGGTCCTCGTCCCCGTGCTGCGGGCCGGGCTGGGGATGGCCGAGGCGGCGCTGAACCTCGTCCCGGAGGCGCAGATGGGCTTCGTCGGGATGGCCAGGGACGAGGAGTCGCTGCAGCCGGTGCCCTACATGGAGTCGCTGCCCGACTCGCTCGTCGGGCGCCCGGTGTTCGTGCTCGACCCGATGCTGGCGACCGGCGGCTCCATGGTGCACACGGTCGAGCTGCTCACCCGCCGCGGCGCGGACGACGTCACCGCGGTCTGCGTGCTGGCCGCCCCGGAGGGGGTACGGGTGCTGGCGGACTCCGGGCTGCCGGTCCGGCTGGTGACCGCCAGCGTCGACGAGCGGCTGAACGACTCGGCCTTCATCGTCCCCGGCCTGGGCGACGCCGGGGACCGCCAGTTCGGCTCGGTCTGAGCCCTCCGGTGCGCGCGCGACGGGTGCCGGCCCGGCAGCTGCTCTCGGTCGTGCTCGTCGCGGCCGTCGTCGCCGCGGTCGCGGCCCTGGCGGTGGCCGACCGGCCGGAGGAGAACGACGTCCCCGCGGTCGCCGCGCCCGGCGTGCTGCGGGTGCTGCCGCTCGGGGCGTCGTCGACGGTCGGCGTGGGCAGCCTCGGCACCGCCGGGTACCGGCTGCCGCTGTGGGAGCGGCTCACCGCGCGCGGCGTGCGGCTCGACTACGTCGGCTCGCGGAACTCCGGGCCGGACGCGCTGCCCGACGGCGACCACGAGGGACGCTCGGGCTGGAGCGCGGCCCGGATGGCCTCGTTCGTCGGCGGCTGGGTGCTGGCCGCGGACCCGGACGTCGTGCTGCTGCACGCCGGGACGAACGACCTGCTCGCCGGGGCGTCGGCACGGTCGACGGCGCAGAGCCTGGACCGGGTGCTGGAGCGGATCTTCGCCGCGGCGCCGGGCACGCACGTCGTCATGGCCGGGGTGTGGGCCCCGCTGCCCCGCCAGCGTGCGGCCCGCGGCGAGCTGAACACGCTGCTGCCGCAGGTCGCGCAGCGGCACCGGGAGCTGGGGCACTCCGTGGAGTACGCCGACGTGTCGTCGCTGTTCCCGGCCGGGCGCACCGCCGACGGGCTGCACGCCGGCCCGCTCGCCTACCGGGAGATCGCCGGGATGTGGGCCGGCCGGATCGAGACCTGGCTGGACCGGCGGGCCGCGCGGCGGCTCACCCGTCCGGCATGACGGTCGCGGCCAGCACCGCACCGAGCTCACGGCACCGGTCGCGGGCCGCGGCGTCCGGCGGGCCGGTGAGCTCGACGGGTGCGGCGGCCGCGGTCCAGCCCATGCCCTCGGCGATCCGGGTGACCGACCGGGTCGCTCCGGAGGTGTCCGAGCCGCCGTGCACCCACAGGCCGTACGGCAGGCCCCGGGTGTCGTCCCCGCAGACGTAGTAGACCTGGTCGAGGAAGTGCTTGAGCGCCCCGGACATGTAGCCGATGGCGGCCGGGGTGCCGAGCAGCACCGCGTCCGCGGCCAGCAGGTCCGACGCGGTCGCGGCCAGCGCGGCCCTGCTGACCGTCCGCACCCCGCTGATCTCCGGGTCGGCCGCACCCGCCTGCACCGCGTCGAGCAGCTCGGCCGTCCCGGGGGACGGTGTGTGGTGCACGATCAGCAGGGTGGTCACGGGGCCAGCATCCGCTCGACCTCGGCCCCGAGCGCGGCGAGCCGGTCGGCCGCCACGGCCCGCGACGCCGGGACGAGCGCGACGTCCCCGGCCGGGGGCTCGACGACCTCCAGGTAGGCCTTCAGCTTCGGTTCGGTCCCGGACGGGCGGACGACGACCCGCTCGCCGTCGCGGCGCAGCCGCAGCACGTCCGGCGCGGGACGGTCGATCTCCCAGCCGGACGGCGGTGCGTCGCGCAGCCGCTGCACCGCGGCGTCGCGTTCGGCCGCGGGCAGGCGCAGCGAGACGCCGCGGGTGAGGTGGACGCCGAACTCCGCGGCCAGCTCGTCGAGCCGCGCGGGTACCGACGACCCGGCGGCGGCGAGCCCGCGGACCAGGTCGGCGGCCACGACGGCCGCGGAGATCCCGTCCTTGTCCCGGACCCCGCCGGGATCGACGCAGAGCCCGATCGCCTCCTCGTAGCCGAAGACCAGCCCCGGCCCGCCGCGGACGATCCACTTGAAGCCGGTCAGCGTCTCGGCGAACCGGGCGCCGCGGGCCGCCGCGACCCGGCCCAGCATCGACGAGGAGACCACCGTCGTCGCCACCAGCGGGCGGTCGTCGCCGGGCGGTGGTCCGGTGCGCAGCAGGTGGTCGCCGAGCAGGACGCCCGTCTCGTCGCCGCTGAGCATCCGCCAGCCGCCGTCGCCGGGGACGCCGATCGCGCACCGGTCGGCGTCCGGGTCCAGGGCGACGGCCAGGTCGGCCCCGGACTCCGCGGCGAGCGCGAGCAGCGCGTCGGTGGCGCCGGGCTCCTCCGGGTTCGGGAACGCGACCGTCGGGAAGTCCGGGTCCGGCCGGGCCTGGCTCGCGACCACCCGGACGTCGTGCACCCCGGTCCTGGCGAACGCCGCGGTGACCAGCGCACCGCCCACGCCGTGCATCGGGGTCAGCGCGATCCGCGGGGCGGGGCCCTGGGGGCCGCGGGGCAGCGTGGCGACGCGGTCGAGGTACGGGCCGGTGAGGTCGGCCGGGTCCGGGAGTGCGCCGAGCGGGACCGCGACGGCGGCCGGTGCGGCGTCGACGGCGGCCTCGATGGCGGCGTCGTCCGGTCCGACGAGCTGCGCGCCGTCGGAGAGGTAGACCTTGTAGCCGTTGTCGGCGGGCGGGTTGTGCGACGCCGTGACCGCGATCCCCGCGACGGCGCCCAGGTGCCGGACGGCGAACGCGACGAGCGGCGTCGGCACCGGTCCGTCGAGGAGCACCGGGGTGAACCCGGCACCGGCCAGCACGCGGGCCGTCGCCGTGGCGAAGGCGGCGGAACCGTGCCGCGCGTCCCGGCCGACGACCACCTGCCCGCCCTGCTGCCCGGACGCGCGCAGCCAGGCGGCGAGCCCGGCCGTCGCCCGGGTCACCACCGCCACGTTCATCCCGGACGGTCCGGCCCGCACCGGTCCGCGCAGGCCCGCGGTGCCGAACCGCAGCGGACCGGACATCCGCTCGGCGAGCTCGGCCGCGGCGTCCTCGGCGGGGGGACCGCCGGCCATCGCGGTCGCGAGCACCCGCTGCAGCTCGGTGCGGGTGTCCGGGTCGGGGTCGTCGGCGATCCAGCGCAGGACGGCGTCGCGCAGCTGCGGGGCGAGCACGCGGTCAGACCCGCTGGACCAGGTCGCGCAGCAGCGAACCCATCCGGGTCGCCGCGGCCTGCCCGGCGTCCAGGACCTCCTGGTGGTCCAGCGGCTGCCCGGACAGTCCGGCGGCCAGGTTCGTGACCAGCGAGATCCCGACGACCTCGCAACCCGCCGCGCGGGCCGCGATCGTCTCCAGGACCGTCGACATGCCCACCAGGTCGGCGCCGAGCGTGCGCAGCATCCGGATCTCGGCCGGGGTCTCGAAGTGCGGACCCGGCAGCCCGGCGTACACGCCCTCGACCAGCGACGGGTCCAGCTCACGGGCGACGGTGCGCAGCCGCGCGGAGTAGGCGTCGGTGAGGTCGACGAAGTGGGCGCCCTGCAGCGGCGAGCGGCCGAGCAGGTTGAGGTGGTCGGCGATCAGCACCGGCTGGCCGACCGAGAGCCCCTCGGTGATCCCGCCCGCCGCGTTGGTGAGCACGACGGTGCGGACCCCGGCGGCGGCCGCGGTCCGGACCCCGTGCACGACCGGGTCGATGCCGTGGCCCTCGTAGAGGTGGGTACGGCCGAGCAGCACCAGCACCCTGCGGTCCCCGATCCGCAGCGAGCGGGCGGTGCCGCCGTGGCCCACCGCGGCGGGCGGGACGAACCCCGGCAGCTCGGCGAGCGGGACCTCCTCGCCGGCACCGAGGACGTCGGCGGCCGGTCGCCAGCCCGAACCGAGCACGACCGCGACGTCGTGGGCCGGGACACCGGTCCGCCGCCCGAGCTCGGCGGCGGCGTCCTGCGCGAGAGTGACGGGATCGGCCATGCCACCACCCTAATCCGGCCCGTCCCGCCCCTCCCCTCCTCTTCCTCCCTTTCCCCACTCATGGAGCTTCAGCACGGTCACACGAGGCCGAAGCTCCATGAGTGGACCCGGCGGCCGGGTGCGGTTCCCCCATGATCGGGGAGGCATCAGCTATAAGGGGTAGCGATGCCAGAGGTACGGAAGCGCTACGACCGGGAGTTCCGTGACGGAGCGGTCCGGGTCGTGGAGGAGACGGGCAAGCCGATCGCCCAGGTCGCCCGTGACCTGGGGGTCAACGAGGGCACGCTGGGCAACTGGGTGGCCCGTGCACGAGAGGCCCGCGAGGACACCGAGGGCCTGTCTCGCGGCGGCGTCGAGGAGCTCAAGCGGCTGCGCGCGGAGAACGCCGAGCTGCGGATGGAGCGTGATGTCCTCAAGCGATCCGTGGTCCTGTGGGTCAAGGAGGCGACGAAGTGAGCGTGGCCCGTTTCATCGCCGACCAGAGGACCTTCCACCGGGTGCCGCACACGCTGGCCTGCGCCCTGTTGGGGGTGTCGATCTCCTGGCTGTACAAGTGGCTCGACCGCGCCGCGCGTTCCGACGGTGGTGCCACCGCGACCGAGAAGCGCCGCTGCGCGTTGGACGCCGCCGTGGCCGTGGCGTTCGACGACGCCCAGCGGCTACACGGCTCACCCCGTCTGCACGCCGACCTGTGTGAGGCCGGATGGCGGGTGTCGGAGAAGACCGTGGCGGACTCGATGCGCCGCCAGGGCCTGGTCGCCCGCCGGATCAAGCGGCACAACGGGCTGACCCGCCAGGACCGCACGGCGCCGAAGTTCCCGGACCTGCTTCGTCGGGGTTTCACTGCGGCCGAGCCGAACCGCAGATGGGTCGGGGACATGACCGAGATCCCCACCGCGGCCGGGAAGTTGTATCTGGCCACGGTGATCGACCTGTACTCGCGGCGGCTGCTCGGCGCGGCCACGGGGCTGCACCCGAACGCCGAGCTGGCGTGTGCGGCGATCCGGATGGCGGTGGCGGCCCGCGGCGGGGCGGACCGAATCGCCGGGGTGATCTTCCACACCGACCGCGGGTCGACCTACACCGCGGGCGCGTTCACCGCTCTGTGTCGGCGGCTCGACATCCGTCAGTCGATGGGCCGGGTCGGGTCGTGTTTCGACAATGCCGCGGCGGAGGCGTTCTTCTCCAGCCTGGAGTGGGAAGTGCTGTCCCGCAACGACTTCGACACCATCAGTAGGGCGCGGGCGGCGGTCATCGACTGGTGTTACGGCTTCTACAACCACCGGCGGCGACACAGTGCCGCCGCCGGGCTCTCACCGATCAACTACGAGAACGCCGCCCTCACCCGAGACGCGGCATAAGAACCCTCCACGATCTCGGGGGAACCGCAGGGTGCGCCCCGCGTACTCATGGAGCTTCGGCCCGGTGGCACGAGGCTGAAGCTCCATGAGTGGGAAAGGGGGCGTGGGGGAGCGGGGGAGTCGGTAGGGTCCTCCGATCGTGCGTGCTGTTGATGATCGTCCGGTGGGGCCGCTGGATCGGGTCGCCCGGGTACTGACCGAGGTCCTCGCTCCGTCCGTGGTCGTCGCGCTGCTCCCGCTCGCGGTGGCGTGGGCGGCGACCGGGGCCGTCCTCCCCACCGTGGGCTGGGGCCTGCTCGTCGCGGCGACCAGCAGCATCCTGCCGATGGCGGTGATCGTCTGGGGCGCCCGTTCCGGGCGGTGGGACGGCCATCACGTGCGCAACCGGGAGGGGCGGCTGATCCCGTTCCTGGTGCTCATCGGGCTCGGTCTGCTCGGCCTCGGCCTGCTCGTGGTGCTGGACGCACCGTGGCTGGTCGTCGCCCTCGACGTGATCATGCTGGTGCTGCTGCTCGCCTCGGCGGCGATCACCGTCGTCTGGAAGGTGTCGATGCACACCGGCGTGGTCGCGGGCGCGACGGTCGTCATGGCCGTCGTCCACGGCCCGTGGTGGTGGGCGGCCGTGCTGCCGGCCGCGGCCGTGGCCTGGTCTCGGGTACGGCTGCGCGATCACACGACGGGCCAGGTCGTCGCCGGTGCGCTGCTGGGCTCGGCCGTCGGGGGACTGTTCGCGCTGCTGGTGTGAGCCCGGTTCAGCCGGTGTTGCGGAAGCCCGCGGCGACGGCGTCGAACAGCCCGGCCGCGGCCCGCTCGTTCTGCCCGGCCGGTGAGGTGAGCTGCAGGACCCAGACGCCGTCCGGCGTGCGGCCGGGGACGATCCGCAGCAGCGTGCTGCGTTCCTGCGGGCCGCTGGTCGTGGTGAGCTCGACCTGGCTGGACCCGTCCGGCCCGGAGGTCACCGGGCCGACGTCGGCGGTGTCGACGCCGAGCAGGTCCGGGGTGAGCGCCCCGGTCACCGCCTCGGTCGACGCCGCGGGCCGGACCGAGAGCTCCTGGCGCCCGTCCGGGCTGACGAAGCGCACCACGACGGCTCCGTCGGCGCCGGGCGAGCGGTACTGCGTCCAGTCGTCGGGGACGGCGACGGAGAACCCGAGCGGGTCCGGGTGCGCGATCCGCGGCGTGCGCTCGGTGGCGACGGTGACCGTGCTCAGCGGCTCCTGACCGGACAGCGCCCGGACCCCGGCGAAGCCGGCCAGCGCACCGGCGAGCACGAGCGCCGCCCCGCCGATGACGAGCGGCACCCCGCCGAGCACGCCGGTGGCCCCGGTGGCCGCCGTCCGGGCCGGGGCCGCCCCGCCCGCGCGCGGTGCCCGCGCGGGCACCGGTGCCGGCATCGGCCGCGGCGGGCCGGGCCGGTGCTGCGGCTCGGGCGGGGCGGGCATCCCGAAGGAGGGGACCGGCCCGGGGTCGGCGGCGAGCGGGGCACCGGCCCGCGCGTTCGTGCCGGTCGCGGTGGGCCCGCCGGGCGGCCGGTGCGGGGCCTGGGGGACCTGCGGGCCCGACGGCGCGGTCGGGGCGGGGACCCTGGCCATGATCGTGGGGACGTCCGGTGAGCCGGGGAACACCGGGTCGTCCGGGTCCGCGAGCAGCGGGCGCAGCCGGGCGCGCGCCTCGTCCAGCGGCATCCGCCCGGACGGCTCCTTCACCATCAGGCCGGCGATGACCTCGGCGATCGGGCCGGTGATCGTCGGGGTCGGCACCGGGCCGTCGACGACCTCGGTGATCGTGCGCACCGGGTCGCCGTCGACGTCGTAGGGCGGGCGGCCCTCGACGGCGGCGTAGAGGGTGGCGCCCAGGCCCCAGAGGTCCGCGGCCGGGGTCACCGGCTGCCCGGCGGCCACCTCCGGCGCGATGTAGGCGGGGGAGCCGAGGACGAGGCCGGCCGAGGTCATCGGCGCGTCCGACTCGTTGCGCGCGATCCCGAAGTCGGTCAGCTTGATCCGGCCGTCGTCGGAGATGAGGACGTTGCCCGGCTTGACGTCGCGGTGCGTGATCCCGGCCCGGTGCGCGGCGCGCAGCGCGGCCGCGGTGCCGAACCCGACGACGCCGGCCTGCGAGACGTCCAGCCGGCCCAGCTCCGAGATCGCCGAGGCCAGGTTCTTCGACGGCACCAGCTCCATGACGACCAGCGGCTCGTCACCGCCGGAGTCGAGCACGTCGAACACGGTGACGACGTTGGGGTGCGACAGCCCGGCCAGCGCCCGGGCCTCGCGCATGATCCGTTCGCGCAGCTCCTGCTTCTCGCCGTGCGGGATCCCGTCCGGGATCTTCAGCTCCTTGAGCGCGACCCGGCGCTGCAGCACGTCGTCGAAACCGGACCACACGGTGCCCATCGCGCCGCTGCCGAGCGGGCCGTCGACGCGGTACCGCCCGGCGATCTGGCGGCGCTGGACCTCGCCTTCGGGAACGGACACGTCGGCGATTGTCCCATCGTCCCCGCGGGGCTCCCGGCCCGGACACCTGCTGTCACAGCCCGTTCGCAGTGCTGACTGTGTGTCATCGTCCCGGTCGGTGCGGGACGCCCGGCGGTCCACCCCGGGGACCGGGCGACCCGGGGCCGGCCGCGCCGTGCGACGGGCGGGCCGCGGCCGCCCGGACCGCCGGTGAACGGCGGAAACGGCCGCTCGTCGCGTTCCCGTCCGCCCGCTCGTCCGGTGTGCTGATTCCGCTGGCAGCACCCCGCCGACCCCTCGCCGCCCCGTGTCGCGAACGGCCGATTTCGACTGGAACACCGCCGGACGGGTGAGCACCATCGGACTCGAGCGGGCACGACCGGACGGCGCCGTGACCGCGTCGCGAGACCTGTCCGGTACTGCCGGAGGAGGAGGACAACGTGACTGCGCTGCAGACTCGCACCGAGCTTCCCGAGATCGTCGACTTCCCCGTCGAGGATCTGGGCGCAGGCACGGGTCCGGCCTGGCTGGAGTCCTGGATGCGGGCGCACAAGGGCGAGATCGTCGGCTGGCGCCGGGCGATCCACGCCCGTCCCGAGCTCGCCCGCCGGGAGCACCTCACCACCGCCCGGGTGACCGAGACGCTGCGCCGGGCCGGGCTGGAACCGTTCACGCCGCCCGGCGGCACCGGCGTCGTCTGCGACATCGGGCACGGCGGCCCGCTGGTCGCCCTGCGCGCCGACATGGACGCGCTGCCGCTGCAGGAGCAGAGCGGGGTGGCGTTCGCGTCGGAGTTCCCCGGCGTGATGCACGCCTGCGGGCACGACGGGCACACCGCGATGCTGCTCGGTGCGGCACTGGCGCTGAACTCGGCGCCGTCCCTGCCGGGGCGGGTCCGGCTGATCTTCCAGCCGGCCGAGGAGGTGCAGCCCGGCGGTGCGCTCGACCTGGTCGAGCAGGGTGTCGCGACGGACGTGCAGCGCATCTTCGCCCTGCACTGCGACCCGCGGCTGGAGGTCGGGCGCCTCGGCACCCGGGTCGGGCCGATCACCTCGGCCTGCGACCTCATCGAGGTGCGGCTGACCTCGACCGGCGGCCACACCTCCCGTCCGCACCTGACCGCGGACCTCGTGCAGGCGCTCGGCCTGCTGGCGACCCAGGTCCCGCTGCTGCTGACCCGGCACGTCGACCCGCGGTCGGGCACCGTGCTGACCTGGGGTGCGGTGCACGCCGGGGAGGCTGCGAACGCCATCCCGCAGTCCGGCCTGCTGCGCGGGACCCTGCGCACCGCTGACCACGCGACGTGGACGGAGCTGGAGACCACCCTGCGCGCGCTGGTCGCCTCGGTCCTGGCGCCGACCGGCGTGGGCTACGTGCTGGACCACGTCCGCGGCGTCCCGCCGGTGGTCAACGACGAGCTCGCCACCGGCATGCTCCGCGAGGCCGCGGTCACCGTCGGCGGGGACGGTGCGGACGCGAGCACCGAGCAGTCCTCCGGTGGCGAGGACTTCGCCTGGTACCTGGAGCACGCCCCGGGTGCGATGGCCCGGCTCGGCGTCTGGTCCGGCAGTGGTCCGAAGCGGGACATCCACCAGCCGACATTCGACCTGGACGAGCGGGCACTCCCGTTCGGTTCCCGGGTGCTCGTGCACGCCGCGCTGGCGGCGCTGGCGGAGGCGAGCTGACGTCGCGGCCCGGGCAGGGCCTCGGCTCTCAGGCCGAGGCGGCCCGGGCGGCGAGGGCGTCGGCGTGGCGTTGCTGGATGCCGGGGAGTTCCCTGGCGAACGAGTTCTCGATGTCCTGGTCGGTGTAGCCGTACTCGAGGGCGGCGTCGCGCAGACGGTCGACGGCGCCGACGATCTCGAGTCGATGTGCCTCGTGCACGGCGATGATCTGCAGGATCTTCTCGTCGAACGCCTGGGCGGCCTCGATCGACACGGGATCGGCCCCGCACGGGGGTTGATCGACGGCCTTCCGGGCGTCGAACAGAGCGACCTGCATCTGGTCGGCCTGGAACTGAAGTGCGTGACGGACCCCGAGGACGTTGTCCTGGTCGATCTGCACGATGAGGCTGTCGGATGCGGTGCCGCGTGGCTCGTGTGCTCGCGTCATACCGGGAAGCTAGGGGACCGGGTCTCCCGCCGAGGCGGAACGAGAGATCGTGGTCACGGGGTGGGCGCGTCAGCCGCCGAGTGTGCGCAGGGTGTCGATCACGTGGGTGGTCAGGTCGGCCGCTTGTCGGCACATTCCTGCGATGGGTGGTCGTTGACCGTCGGCGCCGGCGAGTTCGTAGACGTCCACGTCGATCGTCCGGTCCTGGTTGGCGTCGATGCTGATGGTGCAGGCCCCGAAGACCTCGTCCTCCTGGCGGACGATGCCGTATCCGGCGATCTGGTCGATGGTGCCGTTGCCGATGTCGGCGCCGTGGCCGTTGGTCGCGTCGCGGTCGATGAAGGTCACGCCGTAGCTGGTGCCGTCGTCGAAGTTGTGCCAGGCGCAGCCCCGGCTCCGGGCTCCCTGGGCCCTGGAGACCATGGCGTTCTGCTCGTCGTCCGACGGCTGCGGCCCCCGGGTCTCCAGTTCCGTGGCCTTCGCGGCGGTGAAGCCTTGGCAGGGGTCGAGGCGGTCGACCGCGATGTCCTGCGGCCGGGGCGGGAAGGGCCCGGGTGGTGGTTCCTCGGCTCCGCAGCCCGCCGCCAGCACAGCGGTGACGGCGAGCGTGAGCAGGGCGGACGCGCGGCTCCGGGCCGGTCGTGCCACGTGTTCCTCCGGGGTCGGGCGAGCGGTCACTCTATCCCCGGCACCACCCTCGCCGGACCGTTTCGGCCGGACCCGTGGAGGTTCAGGACGGGGTCCGGCCCAGGTCGCCGGATCGCGATGCACCGAGCAGCGGACGCCCGGCGACCGGGCGCGGCCGGTCGGGCCGTGGCCGCGCTCGCCGCCGGGCCGGTGTGCTCAGCCGATCCGGTGTGCTCAGCCGATCCGGTCGGCTCAGGCGATGCGGACGGCTCAGACGATCCGGCCGTCGAACTCCCCGGCCCGTGCTCCGGCGAGCATCGCGTCGAGCTCACGGGCGGTGAAGACCAGGACCGGGCTGGCGTTGCCCAGCTTCGAGTCGCGGACCCCGACGTGCCCGGGGACGGTGAAGTTGAACTCGAAGCAGCCGCTCGCCCCGCCGTTGGAGAAGCTGGACTTGCTCCAGTCGGTCTCCGCCGCGGACAGCGTCGCCCGGGCCTCGTCGATGCTGGGGGTCTGTTCCATCAGGAGAACCTCTTTCTCGCGCTTCTGAGCAGCTCCGCGGAGGCAGCCGGCTTGTCGGCCTGCACCTGAAGTCGTTCGAAGACCCGACGGTATCTGCGAATGGTGTCGGGCATCTCGTAGTAGCTGCCGCCTTCCAAGTTCTCCACGTACACGGTGCCGGGATCGCCCTCGAAGCCGTCGGTCGGGAAGTCGAGGACCACGAAGGTGCCCTCGACTCCAGCATGCGCTCCGCTGGCGTGGCTGAGTATCTGGATCTCGATGTTGGGCCGCGCGGCGAGCTCGCTCAGGCGATCGAGCTGGGCGGCCAGCACCTCTGGTCCGCCGACCTGCCGATCCAGCGCTGCCTCGTCGATGATCCACCAGATCTGCGGCGCGTCGGGTGCGTCGAGCACGGCTTGGCGAGCCATCCGGAGTTCGACCACGGTGGCGAGTTCTGAGTCGGTCCACGGATGCGCGCCACCGCGGAACACCGCCTCGGTGTACTCCCGGGTCTGGAACAGGCCGGGGACCACCTGGGCGTCGTACCCGCTGATCCGGGCTGCCGCCGACTCCAGGCCGAGATACAGGTCGAACCAGCTCGGTGGGGTCGCGGGCATGCTCCGCCACCAGTCGGTGCCGCGCTTCGCCGCGTCCAGCAGGTCGCGGAAGAACGGGACGCGCTCCGGCCGCCCGTACCAGTTCAGCAGGACTTCCAGGTCGGACGCGGACGGCAGCCGCTCCCCGGTCTCGTAGTGCCGGTAGGCCCCGGCCCCCTTCGCGAGCCGGGCCGCGACCTCGGCCGGTTCCCGGTCGCCGCGCATCCGGGCCAGCTCGATGGCCAGCCATCGGCGAGCGGCGGTCCGCGGTGGTGTCGCCACGGCCGGGTCACCTCCCACGTCCTCGAGCAGCGGTTGCCACAGCAAGGGATCACCCGGTTGCGCCATGCCTGACGGTAGCGCGCTCCCTCTGTAGTGCGCTACTTTCAGGACGCGTTACCGAGACCCTGCAGCTACAGCCTATCGCCGGCTCGCCCGTCCGGGGGCGCGGGCCGCGACGGCGACCGACCCCTGAGCGAGGCGGACATGGACCGACGACCCGACACCCCGGCCGGCGCGACCCCCGGCGGGACCGGCCGCTGCTCCCCGGCGGCCGGTCCCGCCGGGGAGGGCCGGATACGGGCGGTGCCACGGCACCCCCACGATCAGGCGGTGGCCCGGCAGCGATGCCCCCGGCCTGCCGGGCCGCCGTCGCCATCGGGCCCGCGTCCGGCCCGGGCCGCCGTCCGATGAGGAGGGCGGGGCGCCGGGTCGTGGTGACGGCGCTGACCGGGGACCGGCGGATCCTGCGGCAGTGGGAGCTGGACCTGGACCAGGACGGCCGGGTCGCGGTGCCGGAGGGGACGCGGGCGGTGCACGTCACCGACCCCGGGACCGGCCGCCGGGTCCGGGTGCGGTTCGGTGCCGGTGGTACCCGGACGACGGCACCCACCGACCGGAACCGGGTCCGGACCACCGCCTGGTGGGGCCACCGCAGCGCGCCCTGACCATCTGCCGCCCCGTCCCCGCCCCGGCGTCGCTGCACCTGTGCACCTGGACGCTCACGCGTCACGGGGACGCTCGCGGAATCGGGTGAGCACGAAGCGGTCCGGTGAGCGCGGGTCCGGGTCACCGTGCAGGGGTGCACGTGACGGTCGTGTGGGTGCGTCGGGCGAGCCTGCTGTCGTGCTCCGGCGCGGCGTCCGCGCACGTGCCCGGCGTGCCGCACCCCGCGGGTGGGGCGCGGAACGCCGTGGCGGGGTGCGCCGAGGCGGCAGGGGTGCGCCGGTTGCGGGCCGATCTCGTGTCGCGCGCCGTGGGTGGGCGTGCGGCGCGGTGTGTGTGGGCGCGGTGCGCCGACGCGGGGTGCGCCGATGGACCGGAGTGCCTCCGGTGCGGCCGCGCCGTGCCGTGTGGCGCGGGTGCGGCGGCGGGCTCCGGTAGCGGCAGGTGCCGGTGCGCGTGGCCGAGGGCACCGCGTCCGCGGACGGTGCCGGTGCGGGTCAGGTGCCGGGCGAGGACTTGCGGCTCGGACGGCTGCGCAGCTCGTTGACGTAGTCGGCGGGTGCACCGGCGGTCTCGGCCGCGTCGGCGATCACGCCGAGGTAGCGCGCGGAGGGCTCGCCGCCCTCGTAGGCGTTCAGCACGTAGATGAAGGCGAGCACGCTGCCGTCGAGGGTGGCGACCCGCAGCCGCAGCTTCTTGTGCATCCCCAGCTCACCGCCCTCCCAGCGGTCCAGCCTGCGCTCGTCGGGCTCGGGGACGTCGTAGAGCACCACGAAGACCTGCGAGCCGGGCTCCTCCACCACGGTGGAGAGCGCGCCCTCCCAGGTGTAGTCCTCGCCGCCGAACGTCAGCCGCCAGCCCTGGAGCCACCCGGTCCCGGCCGTAGGCGAGTGCGGGGCGCGCTCCTTCATCTGCTCCGGGTCCATGTTCGACCCGTAGGCGGCATACAGCGGCACGTGAGCAGGGTAGACGTCCACCGATCGGGGACCGCGACCCGCCCGGTGAGAAGAATCGGACACGCGTACTGTGAGCGCCGTCGACGCCGGTGGCGAGGCCGCCCCCGGCCACACCACCACCGACATCTCCAGGGGGAACCTCCCGTGACCCGCATCGTCATCATCGGCGGCGGACCTGCCGGATACGAGGCCGCGCTCGTCGCGGCGCAGCACGGCAGCGACGTGACCGTCGTCGAGCGGGACGGGATGGGCGGCGCCTGCGTCGTCCACGACTGCGTCCCCTCGAAGACCTTCATCGCCTCCGCGGCGGTCCGGGTGGACCTGCACCGGGCCGAGGACCTGGGAGTCCTGGTCGACCGGGGCAGCTCGGCCGTGGACCTGCCGGCGGTCAACCAGCGGGTGAAGTCCCTCGCGCTGGCCCAGTCCTCCGACATCCGGGCCCGGCTGGAGGGCGAGGGCGTCCGGATCGTCGTCGGCACCGCGCAGTTCGGCGGGCCGGCGGAGGCACGGGCCGCGCACGAGATCACCGTCGCGCTCGCCGACGGCTCGACCGAGGCGCTGCTCGCCGACATCGTGCTCATCGCGACCGGGGCGACCCCGCGGGTGCTGGCCTCGGCCCGCCCGGACGGCGACCGCGTCCTGGACTGGCGCCAGCTCTACGACCTCGACGAGCTGCCCGAGCACCTCGTCGTCGTCGGGTCCGGGGTGACCGGTGCCGAGTTCTGCTCGGCCTACGTCGAGCTCGGCTGCCGGGTCACCCTCGTCTCCAGCCGGGACCGGGTGCTGCCGCACGAGGACGCCGACGCCGCCGCGGTGCTGGAGGAGGTCTTCGCCGAGCGCGGCGTCGAGATCCTGCCCAACGCGCGCGCCGACAAGGTCGAGAACACCGGTGACGGCGTGCTGGTGACGCTGTCCGACGGCCGCACGGTCACCGGCTCGCACGCGCTGATGACGGTCGGCTCGGTGCCGAACACCACCGAGCTGGGCCTGGAGAAGGTCGGCATCGAGACCGACCGCGGTGGCTTCATCCCGGTCGACAAGGTGTCGCGGACCTCGGAGCCGGGCGTCTACGCGGCGGGGGACTGCACCGGTGTGCTGATGCTCGCCTCGGTCGCGGCGATGCAGGGCCGGATCGCGATGTGGCACGCGCTCGGCGAGGGCGTCGCCCCGATCCGGCTGCGGACGGTGGCGGCGAACGTCTTCACCCGGCCGGAGATCGCGACCGTCGGCATCAGCCAGAACGCGATCGACACCGGCGAGGTCCCGGCCCGGACGGTGATGCTGCCGCTGTCGACGAACCCGCGGGCGAAGATGCGGGGGCTGCGCCGCGGCTTCGTGAAGCTGTTCTGCCGCCCCGCGTCCGGGGCGGTCATCGGCGGCGTCGTGGTGGCGCCGGTCGCCAGCGAGCTGATCCTGCCGATCGCGCTCGCGGTCCAGAACGGTCTGAACGTCGACGACCTGGCGCACACCTTCTCGGTGTACCCGTCGCTGTCCGGGTCGATCACCGAGGCCGGCCGTCAGCTGATGCAGCACTCCGACCTGGACTGAGTGTCGAACAGCGCGGCGAGCTGCGGCGGCAGTGACCGCTCGTCGGCCGGGGCCAGGGTCGACCACTCCGCGCCGCCGTGCGGCCCCGGCCCCCGGGAGAGCCGGTAGCGCCCGTACCGCGTGTCGACGACGGCGACGTGCCCCGGCAACCGGGCCGGGCTGCCCCAGCGGTCGAAGCGGACCGCGCAGACCTGCGCCCGGTCGGCCGGTCCCCGCAGCAGCGCGGCCAGCCGCTCGGCGTCGAGGCCGGTCGCGGCGTCGACCGGTGGGACGGGGCCGAGGCCGTCCGCCGGTGCCGCGGTGCCGGTGCCGGTGCCGTCGAGCACGGCGGCCAGCACCGGTGTCGGCAACCCGATCGCCGGTCCGGGACCCGCCGGGAGCGACGGCAGCGCGGACGTGGCCGCGTAGGCCGGGGTCCCGGCGGCCGAGATCGTGACCCGCCCGCCGGTGTGCACGACGAGGACGCCGTCGTCGTCGCGCTCGGCGGCGATCGCCCGCAACGGGGAGCCGAACCAGCCGCGCAGCTCCAGCTGCCGCGCGGGCCGGGCCAGCAGCCCGAGCAGCCGGACGAGGGCCGGCTCGGTGCCGCCGGGACCGGCGAGGCCCCGCCCGCGCAGGCCGTCGAGCCCGGCGGCGGTGACCCGGCGGCGTTCGGCGAACGTCCGCCCCGGCGACGGCAGGCGCAGCGCGACCGGGAGCGCGCCGAGGCCCAGGTGCTCCCAGACGACGTCGAACTCCGCACCGCTCATCTCGAAACGTGCGGTCGTGTTCCACGGGTACGGCTCAGCCACGGCCCCTCCAGCGCTGTTCGGGACGGAGGACCGCGTCGTCGTCGGCCGGGCCGGTGGGCCCGGGACGGTCGGTCCTGCCGCTCGTCTCGTCGGTTCCGTCGGCACCGTCGGCACCGTCGGTGCCGTCCGCGGCGCCGTATCCGGCGACGGCCCGCCAGGCGGGGGCCGCGGTCGCCGGGGAGCCCGCGGGTGCGGCGCCCGCTCCGGTACCGACGGCGCCGGGGACGCCGCCGGGCAGCGGGGCCCCGCTCATCGGGTCGGCACCCGCGGGGTGCACACCCGGCAGCCGGCCGTCCGCGAACGGGGCGACCGGGGACACCGGGACCCCGGCGGGCGGTGCGGCCGGGGCCGGGACCGCGGGTGCCGCGGGGTGCGGAGCCACGCCGTGTGCCGCGGTCGCGGGGGGAGCCGGGGTGCCCGGTGCCTCCGCGAGGTAGGGCGCCGTGCCGTGCGACCGGGGCTCGGGGACCGGAGCCGAGCCGGGCTCGGTGGTGGGCGGCGGCGCGTCCGGCGTTCCCGGAGCGGTGACCGGCCCGGGGCGGTCGCCCGGCACCGTCCCGTCGACCGTCTCGACGGTGCCGCCGGTGCCGCTCTGCGCGCGGGTCCCGCCGGTGAGCTCACCGCCGGAGGGCGGCCGGTGCTCGGCGCCGCTGGTCGGGGTGTCGTCCGCGGCCGGGTCCCCGGCGGGGGGATCGCCGCCGTCGTGGCCCGGTCCCGGAGCGGGGCGGCCGTCCGCGGCATCGCCGCCGGGCCGGTCGGTCGTCGCGGAACCGTCATCGGCCGTGGGGTCCTCGGGGCGCAGGAGGTGGTCCTCCGGCCCGGCGGTGCAGCCGTCGGCGGCGTGCCCCGGCCGATCCGTCCCCGTGTCGCCGCTCGTCCCGGGGTGGCGGGTGTCCGCCCCCGGTTCGCCGGTGTCCGCCCCGGGGGTGCCGGGGTCCGGTGAGCCGGTGCCCGTTGCCGGTGACCGGGTGTCGGCGTCCGCCGAGCCGGTGGACGTGCGGTCGTCGCCCGGCGGGGGGCAGTCCGGCGCCGACCGGCGACGGTCCCGCCGCACCGCCGCCCCGACGAGTGCGGCCGCCCCGGCCACCGCACCCCCGGCGAGCAGCGTGGTGGTCGCGGCGCCACCGGCCGCGCCCGGCCCGGCGGCGTCCGGGCGCTGCGAGCCGCCCTCGCCACCGGAGCCGGAGTCCGGGCCGGGACCGGGGTCGTCCGCCGGGTCCGTCCCGTCCGCGGCGGGGGAGCGGTCCTCGCCCGGGCCACCGCCGGTGAGCACCGGGGCACCGGCGCCCGCGCCGACGCCCGCACCGAGAACGGCGCCGATGCCGCCGCCGATGCCGACACCCGCGCCGATCGTCCCGGCGCCGTCCGGGGCCACGGCGGCGGCGACGAACCCGTCCGGGCCGATGCTCACCGTCGCACTCCCGGCGGGCACGGAACCGGCGCCGGGACCGGTGCCCGTCGCCGCGCCGGTGCCGATCGCCGGGACGGCCCGGTCGCCGGAACCCGTGCCGTCCGGTGGCGGGGCGTCGCCCCCGGCCCGGTCGCTGATCACGACCGGCGCGGCGGCCCACCCGGCCCACGGGACGTCGGCGGTCCGGCTGTCGTCGTCGTAGCGCTGCATCAGTTCCTCGGCCCGGCCCGCGGCGTTCGCCGCGGTCGCGTCCGCCGCGGCCCAGTCGTCCAGCACGGCGGCTCCGGCCGGTGCCGTCTCCGGCGGTGCGGCGGCCGGTGCACTCGGCATCCGGGCCCGCAGGTCCGCGGCGAGCGCGGCCTGCGCGGCGAGTGCGTCGGCGGTCCGGGTCGCCTCGGCCGCGGCGGTGGCCGACCAGTCGCCGAGCGTGCCGACGGCCCGCGCGACGCCGTCCGCCGCGGTGCCGGTCCAGGAGGCGGGTAACGCCTGCGTGGACCCGCCCAGCTCGCGCTGCACCTCGGCGAGCGCGGCGGCCGCGTCCCGCCAGGCCCGTTCCGCGCCGGCCGACGCCGCGGCCCCCGGCCCGGCGGCCACCATCGCGCGGAGTTCGGCGTGACCGATGCCGGCCCAGCGTGCGGCGCTCACCGGACGCTCCAGGACCGGGTGATGGCGTCCTCGGTGGTGACGTAGTCCCGCCCGGAGGCGGCGACCGCCTCCCGGGCCCGGACCAGCTCGGTGTGCAACCCGCGCAGCCGTTCGATCGCGGCGTCCGGGCCCTCCGCGGCGTGCCCGGCGTACCGGGCCGCGGCCTCCGCGCTGACCGGGTCACCCAGCCAGGGCTCGACCCGGCGGGCGTCGGCGTCGAGGGCGCGCAACGCACCGGCGAGCCGCTCGGCGGCGCGGTCGAGCGCCTGCGCCGTCCGGGACGGCGCATCCGCAGCGATCTGCAGATCCGGACGGGGTTCGGGCACGGCTGCCTCCGCAGGACGGCGGGATCGGACTCGCGCACGCTAGGGTGTGTCTCCCAATGCGCGGAGCCAGGTGACGATCGCCTTCAGGACGGCGCCGCCGCGGAAGGTCAGGGCGAGCTTGTCGTAACGGGTGGCCAGCCCGCGCCACTGCTTGACGTGGCAGAACCCGCGCTCGACGACGTTGCGGTTTCGGTAGTCGACCGGATCGAATGCGGGCGGTCGGCCACCGCGTGAGCCCCGTCGTTTGCGGTGTCCCTGCTGGTCAGAGGGCTCCGGAATGACAGCGATGATCCGGCGCTCGCGCAGGTGCCGGCGGATCGCGCGTGAGGAGTAGGCCTTGTCCGCGCGCACGCGTTCGGGCCGGGTCCGGGGTCGTCCCGGGCCCGGTCGGGCGATGCTCAGGTGCGCCATCAGGTGCGGAAACATTGGCGAGTCGCCGCCCTGGCCGGGGCCGAGGAGGACCACCAGCGGGCGGCCGTGCCCGTCAACGAGCTGGTGGATCTTCGTCGACAGCCCTCCGCGGGACCGTCCCAGCGCGTGATCTGCTGGTTCGGCGAGCAGATTCGTGTAGTTCGATCCGGCCCCCTGTGTCGCGCTTGAGGGTCGCGGCGTGCTGGTGGGCACGGATGATCGTGGAGTCCACGCTGACCGCCCACCCGAGCACCTCGGCGGCGTCGGCCTCGACCAGAAGAGCAGCCAGGATGTGGTCCCAGGTGCCGTCGCCGCTGTAGCGGCGGTGCCGCTTCCACAACGTCTGCCACGGCCCGAACTCGGCTGGGACGTCGCGCCAGGGAAGCCCGCACCGATACCGGTAGATGATCCCCTCGAGCACCCGGCGGTCATCGCGGAACGGGCGCCCGCGACGACCCTCGGAAGAGGGCAACAGCGGCGCCAGACGGGCCCACTGGACATCAGTCAGGACAGCGGTACGCGGCACCGATCAAGCATCGCGCACCCCGCTCCGCCTATCTGGGAGACACGCCCTAGGCCGCCGGGGCCACCAGGACGGGGCGGGCGCTGCCGTCCGCCGGGCGGCACCCGCTGAGCGGGCACGCCGGGGGCGAGAGGGCCCGGTCCGGCCCGTCGATCGCCGGGGTGATCCCGGCGAACGGCCACCGGCCTGCGAAACGCTGCAGGTACCAGTAGCAGAACAGGTGGTCCGGCTGCTCCGGGTCGGTCACGAACACCGGGCTCCGGCCCAGGTCCTCGACCCAGGAGAGAAAGGCGTTCACGACCTGTGCGGGCGGGCGCGCGGCCCGCCGGGTCCAGAGCCAGTCGTCGGCCCGGTCGCGCCAGGTCTCCAGCGCGGTGGGGTGCAACGTGGCCCCGGGCAGTTCCCGGAGGTTGGCGGTGAAGGTGCCGATCGGGACGCCGTCCGCGCGGTACGCGGACGCAGTCAGGGTGAGCAGGGAGTGCGGGCCCGGGATCGGGCCGTCGGTGTGGACGTGCGTCGTCACGAACAGCGTCTGCTGCGCGGTGTCGACGGAGGGGACAGGGACAGTGAGGGGCATGACGGATCCTGTGACGTCTCGTTCGAGCTGGGACGGCTCACGACGCGGCTGGGCCGGCGTGGCGAGCGGATCCGCGGCGCGGTACTCCGCGTGGCGGTAGTTCCGGGCCCCGTGGATCGGGCACACGGGTCGGCTCTGTTCAGTTGTGGTCGAGGATGCGTGGACGCCTGTGCGGCGTGCACGACCCTCACGTAAACGCTAGATGCTCCGGTGACGCGCGGTCAACGCCGCGGCGGCGAGAGTGACGGAACCGGGTCGCCGGCGAGCCGGCCGAGCAGCACGACGTCGACCCGCCCGCCGTCGGCGGCCCACGCCGCGCGCAGCCGGCCCTCCGGGACGAACCCCAGCGCGTCGGCGACCCGGGCCGCGGCGACGTCCGGTCCGGCGTGCCGCCAGGTGAGCCGGTGCAGGCCGAGTCCGCCGAAGGCGAACCGGCAGACCGCACCGGCCGCCGTCCGGGCGAGGCCGCGGCCACGGGCGCCGGGCAGCGTCCAGCAGGCGATCTCGCCGGTCCCGTGGACGGGATCCGGCTCGAGGGTCACTTCACCGAGCATCTCGCCGGTCGTCGGCTCGGCGACGGCCCAGGCGCACCGGGTGCCGCGGGCCCAGCCGTCGATCCGGTCCGTGAGACGGGCGGTGACCCGGTCGTCGAAGTCCGGCGCCGCCGGGTCCGGCAGGTCGTGCCGACGCCGGATCTGCGGGTCCCGTGCGGCCGCGGCGACGGCCGGGCGGTCGTCCACCCGGTCGTCGCAGCGTGGCAGGCGCAGGTACCAGGCCCCGGCGTTGATCTCGACGGGGTCGAGCGGCACCGCCGGTCAGTCCTTGATCTCGCAGATCACGGTGCCCTGGGAGACCGAGGCGCCCTGCTCGGCGGTCAGGCCGGTGACGGTGCCGTCCTTGGTGGCGGTGACCGGGTTCTCCATCTTCATCGCCTCGAGGACGAGGATCAGGTCACCGGTCGCGACGGTGTCGCCGTCGGACACCGCGACCTTGATGATCGTGCCCTGCATCGGCGCGGTCACCGCGTCGCCGGAGACCTTCGCCCCGCCGCCGGCTCCGCTGCGCCGCCGCGGCGCGCCCTTCGCCGGGCCGCCGTTGCCGCCGCCCCCGCCGAGCGCGAGGTCACCGGGCAGCGACACCTCCAGCCGTCGCCCGCCGACCTCGACCACCACGGTCCGGCGCTCCGCGGCCGACTCGTCGGCACCGGCACCACCGGCGAACGGCGGCACCGTGTTGTCCCACTCGGTCTCGATCCACCGGGTGTGCACGGCGAAGGCCTCACCGGTCGTGGCGGTGAACGCCGGGTCGGTCACGACGAGCCGGTGGAAGTCCAGCACGGTGGCCATGCCCTCGACCCGGAACTCCTCCAGCGCGCGGCGGGCCCGCTGCAGGGCCTGCTGCCGGTCGGCGCCGGAGACGATCAGCTTCGCCAGCAGCGAGTCGAACTGGCCGCCGACGACCGACCCGTCCTCGACACCGGCGTCGAGCCGGACGCCGGGGCCCGCCGGGTAGTGGATCCGCTCGACGGTGCCCGGTGCCGGGAGGAAGTTGCGCCCGGCGTCCTCGCCGTTGATCCGGAACTCGATCGCGTGCCCGCGCGGCTCCGGGTCCCCGCCGAGCTCCAGCTCCTTGCCCTCGGCGATCCGGAACATCTGCCGGACCAGGTCGATGCCGGTGGTCTCCTCCGAGACCGGGTGCTCGACCTGCAGCCGGGTGTTCACCTCCAGGAAGGTGATCATCCCGTCCTCGCCGATGAGGAACTCGACGGTGCCCGCGCCGTAGTAGCCGGCCTCCGTGCAGATCGCCTTGGACGCCTCGTAGAGGGTGCTGCGCTGCTCGTCGGTCAGGAACGGGGCCGGAGCCTCCTCGACCAGCTTCTGGAAGCGGCGCTGCAGCGAGCAGTCCCGGGTGCCCACGACGACGACGTTGCCGTGCTGGTCGGCCAGCACCTGGGTCTCGACGTGCCGCGGGCGGTCGAGGTAGCGCTCGACGAAGCACTCCCCACGGCCGAACGCCGCGGTGGCCTCCCGGACGGCGGACTCGTAGAGCTCGGCGACCTCGGAGCGCTCGCGGGCGACCTTCATGCCGCGTCCGCCGCCGCCGAACGCGGCCTTGATCGCCACCGGCAGGCCGTGCTCGTCGGCGAAGGCGAGCACCTCGTCGGCGTCGCCGACCGGGTTCTTCGTGCCCGGGACCAGGGGCGCACCGGCCCGCATCGCGATGTGCCGGGCGGTGACCTTGTCGCCCAGGTCGCGGATCGACTGCGGGGACGGCCCGATCCAGGTGATCCCCGCGTCGATGACGGCCTGGGCGAAGTCGGCGTTCTCGGACAGGAAGCCGTAGCCGGGGTGGATCGCGTCCGCCCCGGCCTGCTGCGCGGCGGCGACGACCTTGCCGATGTCGAGGTAGGACTCGGCCGCGGTGCTGCCGCCCAGCGCGAAGGCCTCGTCGGCGAGCCGGACGAACGGGGCGTCGCGGTCCGGGTCGGCGTAGACGGCGACGCTCCCCAGCCCCGCGTCCCTCGCGGCCCGGATCACCCGGACGGCGATCTCTCCCCGGTTGGCGACGAGCACTTTGCGCAGTGCGGGCACGGTCGAACTCCTCCGGTCGCGCGCGCCGGCCCGATGCTCCGGCGCAGGGTTACCGGGGAGTGTAGAAGCGCGATCGGTGATCGGCCCGGCTGCGGCCCGCGGTGATGCCAATGTCACCCGGGCCGGGGGCGGGGCGGGATCGGTTCAGGAGCCGATCGGGCCGCGCCGCACCACGTCCCGCCACCGCAGCAGGCGCCGGGCGAACGCGGACCGCGGGACCGGGGCGGAGCGCCCGTCGTAGCGGAACGCGATCTCGCGCTCGTCCAGCTCACGGACCGCGCCCGCGCCGAGCAGGCCGGCCGCGGCGAGCTCGCGCGCCAGGTCCCAGCCCTCCCGGTCGGCGCCGTAGGGCGGGACGCCGGCGAACCGCCGGGCGTAGAGCGCGGCCCAGCCCGGGCCGGCGTCGTCGGCCAGCAGCGGCCACTGGACCGCGGTCCGCGCGGCGCGGGTGCGCAGCAGCGCGGACCGGGTGGCGGCGAGCAGCGGCTCCGGGAAGCCGGCGGGATCGGGCCCGCCCGCGACGAGCGCGGCGACCAGCGCCGCCTGCCGCTGGGCCAGTGGTGCGGCCCGGCCGGTGCGCGACGCGGACCGGGCCGGGCAGCGCCGCGATGCCGGGAGCGGGGTCCCGGGATCGGGTGGCCACAGGGCGTTCACGACGGCACCCCGGTGGCCGGTGCCCGGCACGGCGACGGGTGCCCGGCGGCCGCCGCGATCGCCGCCAGCTCGGCCGCCAGCTCGGCCGCGGGCGGGTAGGCGCCGTCGCGTTCCAGCATCACCGGCGGCGGCTCGGGGAGCTGCCCGACGGTGTGCGCCAGCAGGTCGAGGACCTCCGGCCCGACCGGCGCGGTGTGCGTGTCGTGGACCAGGCCGTCGTGGTCGGCGCTGCCCGCGACGTGGCAGTACGCGATCGCCCCCGGCGGGAGGACGGCGAGCAGCGCGTCGATGTCGGCCCGCGGGTCGCGGCCCCGGTTGCGGGCGTTGACCCCCACGTTCGCCACGTCCAGCAGCAGCGGGGCGCCGGTCCGCTCGTGCAGCCGTAGCAGGAACCCGGCCTCGTCGAACTCGTCGTCGGGCCAGTCGAACAGGGCGGCGATCGGTTCCAGGGCGAGCGGGACGTCGAGCTCGGACCGGGTGCGCGCGACGTTGCCGGCCAGCACGTCCAGCGCCTCGCGGGTCCGCGGCAGCGGCAGCAGGTGCCCGGCCTCCATGCCGCCCGCCCGGACGAACGCGACGTGCTCGCTCGCGAGCACGGCCCCGGTGGCCCCGGTGCAGGCCGCGAGGTGCGCGACCCGGGCCGGGTCCAGGCCGTCGGGCGAGCCGAGCGAGAGCCGGACCCCGTGCACGACGACGTCGTGGCGCAGCAGGGACGCCGATACGTCGTCGCGCGCGGAGCCCGGCCGGATGGACTCGGCGATCACCTCGTGGAAGCCGAGCCCGGGCACGTCGTCCAGGGCGGCGGCGATCGCGCCCCGCCAGCCGGCGCCCGTGCCGCGCAGCCGGCGGTCGCCGGTGTCCCGGCGCGCCCCCACAGCTCCACACCCCCCGGTGGCGGAGCCGCGGGGACGCACCGGCCGGTCGCGGGGCGCCGCCCCGCGACCGTCAGCCGCCGCAGCCACCGCCACCGCCACCGCCACCGCCGCCGCCGCCGCAGCCGCCTCCGCTGCCGCCGTCACCGCCGGAGAACCCGCCGCCCCCGAAGAACCCGCCGTCACCGGAGGACCCGCCCGATCCCGACGAGCCGGACCAGCTCCCGCCGCCCCCGCCCCCGCCGCCGAGCGCGGCGGCCTTCTGCGCGGCCAGCTCCTCGGCGAACGCCGGCTCGGACGCGAGCATCGCCCCCATGCCGAACGCACCCACGCTCAGCGCCGCCGCCCTCGCCCCGGCCGACGTCCAGTCCGGCCGCATCGCCGGCGACAGCACGTCGTGCCGGGCCCGGACCTCGGCGAGCGCGGTGGTGCCGATCCGGGTCCGGTCCGGTGCCCGCACGGCGAGCACCACGGTCACCACGCCCAGCACCACGACGAGCAGCACCAGGAACCCGACCGGGCGGCCGTTGCCGACCCCGGCCGCCAACCGGGCCGCGCCCAGCACGCAGACCGCGCCCGGCAGCCACGCCGTCGCCCGGTACCGGCTCCGGTCGCCCGCGGAGAGCAGCAGGCCGATCCCCTCCAGCCGCCGCCCGATGCGGGCCAGTTCGAGACGGACCGGCTCGTGGGTGTGCAGGGTCCGGCGCGGCGTCAGCCGGTACGCGCTGCGGTGGATCGCCTGCTGCAGCGGCGTCGCCGCCCGGGTCGGCCGGTTGCCGGCCTGGACCTGGCCCGACGTGCGGCGCGACGTGACCACGGTGCCGTCGACGTGCATCGCCGACAGCGCCGCGTACACGGCCAGTTCGGGGCCGCCGTTGAGGTAGGCGACATCCTCGGGCCGGGTGTCGAGGCCGTGCAGGCCGTACGGGTCGCCGCGCGCGATGTGCCGCCGTGCACGCACGGCGAGCAGTACGGCGACGACCCCGATCACCCCGTAGAGGACCAGGAACGTCGACCCGGGGATCCCCCAGGTCGCATCGGTGAGGTTCGTGCCCATCTCCACCACCCCCAGCGGCGAGCGCACACTTCATCGTTCGAAGTAGTGTGCGCCCGCTCACTCGGGACGGAGCCGGATTTCACCGAGACTTGAGGTTGCCCCGGACCCCCCCGGGATCAGGCGACGGCGGCCCGGACCTGGTTCTTGATCCGCGTGAGCATCGCGGCGATCCCGCGCAGCCGCAGCGGGCTGACCGCCTCGGCGAGGCCCAGGTCGGTGTAGAAGTCGTCCGGTACGGCGAGCACCGCCGCGGCCGGCTGACCGTCCAGCCCGGTCCGCATGATCGAGGCGAAGCCCCGGGTGGTCGGGGCCTCCCGCGGTGCGGAGAAGAACAGGTGCACCGGCCGGTCGCCGTCGGCCCCGACCTCGACGGCCAGGAACAGCGGCGACTGGCACTCGTGGACCTGCTCCATGGTGTCGGCCGCGTCGGCGTAGCGCTCCGGGAGGTCCGGCAGCTCCTGGGACAGCTCCAGCAGCAGCTGCAGCCGGTCCTTCGGGCCGAGGGCCGCGAAGTCGTCCACCAGCTCTGCCAGGTCCGGCGGGAGCTGCTCGGTCCGTTCGGTCATGCCGACCCGCGCTCCTCGCCCTGGACGATCGGGACGCGCACGGCGTTGCCCCACTCGGTCCAGGAACCGTCGTAGTTGCGGACCGTGCCGAAGCCCAGCAGGTGGGTCAGCACGAACCAGGTGTGGCTCGAACGCTCGCCGATCCGGCAGTAGGCGACGACCTCGTCGGAGGACTTCAGGCCCTGTTCCTGCTCGTAGATGGCCGACAGCTCGGCCCGGGGCCGGAACGAGCCGTCCTCGGCGGCGGCCCGGGCCCACGGCACGCTCGCGGCGCCCGGGATGTGCCCGCCGCGCACGGCACCCTCCTGCGGGTAGTCCGGCATGTGCAGCTTCTCGCCGGTGTACTCCTGCGGGGACCGCACGTCGACCAGGGGCTTGCCGAGGTGGGCCAGCACGTCGTCCTTGAAGGCGCGGATGCCCGCGTCGTCCCGCTCGACGACCGGGTACTCCGCCCGCTGCGGCTCCGGGGTGCCGGTGACCATCTCGCGGCCCTCGGCGACCCACTTGGAGCGGCCGCCGTCGAGCAGCCGCACGTCGGCGTGGCCGAACAGCGAGAACACCCACAGGGCGTAGGCGGCCCACCAGTTGTTGCGGTCGCCGTAGACGACGATCGTGGTGTCCCGGCCGATGCCGCGCTCGGACATGATCTCGGCGAACCGGGTGCCGTCGACGTAGTCCCGGGTGACCGGGTCGTTCAGCTCGGTGTGCCAGTCGACCTTCACCGCGCCCGGGATGTGCCCGGTGTCGTAGAGCAGAACGTCCTCGTCGGACTCCACGACCACGAGACCCGGATCCTTCAGGTGCTCGGCCAGCCACCCGGTGGTGACCAGGCGCTCGGGGTGCGCGTACTCGGCGAGCTTCGCGTCGGGGTCGTTCTCCACAGCCATGGCGGGAGGGTAACCGCGCGGTCCGACACTCACACCGGTCGCGGGCCCCACAGGTCCACCACGCCCACCCCGACCTCGCCGAGCAGCCGCCGCAGCAGCGGCAGGCTGATCCCGATCACGTTGGACGGGTGCCCGTCGATGCTCTCGACGAACCAGCCGCCGAGCCCGTCGAGGGTGAAGGCCCCGGCGACCGCGAGCGGCTCCCCGCTGGCGAGGTAGGCCTCCAGCTCGGCGTGGTCCGGCTCGGCGAACCGGACGGTGGTCCCGGCGTGCGCCTGCGCCCGCCGGGCGACCGTCCCGCCGTCGAGCCGCAGGACGGCGTGCCCGGTGAGCAGCTCGCCGGTGCGTCCGGCCATGGTCTTCCAGCGCCGCCGGGCGGTGTCCGGGTCGTGCGGCTTGCCCACCAGCTCACCGTCGATGCGCAGCATCGAGTCGCAGCCGACCACCACGGCGTCCGGGTGCTCGATCGCGACCCGCTCGACGACCGCGGCGGCCTTCGCGGCGGCGAGCACCGTGACGGCGTCGCCCGGGTCGGCGTCCGGCTGGGCGGCGAGCAGGGCGTCCTCGTCGACGTCCGCGATCTCGACGAGCGGGTCGGCACCGGCGGCGCGCAGTACCGAGAGGCGGGCGGGGGACGCGGAAGCGAGGACCAGGCGCACCCACCGGACGCTACGGGCTACCGCCCGGCGAGCCCGTGCCGGTAGGCGTAGCCGACGGCCTGCGCCCGGTCCCGCAGCCCGGTCTTGGCGAACAGGTGGTTGACGTGCGTCTTCACCGTGGCCTCGCCGACCACGAGCCGGCGGGCGATCTCGGTGTTGGACAGCCCGTCCGCGATCAGCGCGAGCACCTCCACCTCGCGCGGGGTCAGCCCGTCCGGTGGCTCGGCCGGCTCGGGCCGTGTGCCACCGGACCGGGCCGAGACCAGCCGGGCCAGCACCGACGCGTCCACCGTGGAGACCCCGTCGGCGGCCGAGCGCAGGGCCCGGCCGATGGCCTCGGCGTCGGCGTCCTTGGACAGCCAGCCCGAGGCTCCGGCGGCGATCGCGTCGACCACGGCGTCGTCGTCGACGTAGGTGGTCAGCACGACGACCGCGGTGCCGGGATGGTCGGTGCGGACCCGCCGCGTCGCCTCGACACCGTCGCCCGCGGGCATCCGCAGGTCGGTGAGCAGGACGTCCGGCGCCAGCTCGGCGACGAGCCCGACCGCGGAGTCGCCGCCGGCCGCCGTCCCGACGACGTCGATGCCCTCGAGCAGGCCGAGCACGGTCGCCAGCCCGTCCCGGACGATCCGCTGGTCGTCGGCCAGCACCACCCGCAGCGCGCTCATCGCACGATCCTCTCCCCGGCGTCCGCCGGGATCCGCAACCGGACCCGCCAGCCGTCCCCGGTGGCGCCGGTCTCCAGCTCGGCACCGACCAGCGCCGCCCGCTCGGCCATCCCGACCAGGCCCGACCCCGCGCCGTCGGCGGGGGCCGGGGGACCGGATCCGGAGTCGCGCACCTCCAGCTCGGCGCCGTCGCCGGTGCCGCGCAGCGACACCGTCACCGGGGCGCCCGGCGCGTGCTTGCGCGCGTTGCTCAGTGCCTCCTGTGCGGTCCGCAGCACCGTCTCGCCCTCCCGTCCGCCGAGCCGCAGGTCCGGGTCGACGTGCACCGTCGCGTCCGGGTGCGCGTCGGCCAGCGTGTGCAGCTCGGCGCCGACGTCGACCGGGCCGGGGCCCTCGCGCAGCGCCCGGACCGCCCGGCGGGCCTCGGCGATGCCGTCGGAGGCGAGGCGTTGGGCCCGCTCGATCTGAGCGACGGTGTCCTCGGCCGCCCCGTCGCGCAGCGCCATCAGCCGGGCCCCCTGCAGCTGGACGGCGAGCGCGGACAGCGAGTGCGCCAGCACGTCGTGCACGTCGCGGGCGACCCGGGCCCGGTCGGTGACGGCCTCGGCGCGGGCGTGCTCCTCGCGGGCCCTGGCGTCGGCGACGAGCGCGCCCTCGTGCTCCTCGGCCCGGCGCGCCGCGTCGCGGCGGGCCATCCCGAACAGCATCAGCGCGGCGACCGCCGCGATGACGGCGACCGGGTCCCACAGCGACTCGTACGGGCCCACCACCAGCACCAGCAGGCAGGCGTTGAGCCCCGAGACGACGGCCGCGGTCCGGGTCGGCAGCCGCATCCCGGTGATGAGGGCGGCCAGCATCGGGAACCCGGCGGCGGCCGTCCAGCCGTCGGACCCGGCGAGGAGCACGGCGCCGCCCCCGACCAGCACGACGATCACCGCGTACAGCGTGCGCCCGGAGATCCCGGGCCGGAAGGAGAACAGCAGCCATCCGGCCACGGCCGGGACGATGCCGACCGGGTAGAGCCACACCGGGGAGACCTGCTGGCCGCGGCCGAGCACCAGCAGGCCCAGCAGCAGCGGCAGCCAGAGCAGTGACATCAGCAGGGCCGGGACCCCGGGCCTGCCGGGCCCGCGACCGGCGGCGGCATTCATCGTTTCACCTTGGCACAGATCGGTGGTGGTGCCGGATCAGGCGGCGGACCGGCGGCGGGCCGGGGCGCCGACCGGGATCCCGGACGCGGCGACCCGGTTGCGCAGCACGAACCCCTGCAGCAGCAGGCCGGCCCCGAACACGAGCGTCGTCGTCGAGGTCAGCAGCGGCCCGGCGCCGAGCGCGGTGCCGACCGCCCCCGCGACGAGCCGCAACCCGATCGTGAGGACCCAGCCCACGAGCAGGGCGACCGAGCCGCGGCGGTAGAGCAGCCCGTCCCGGGCCTCCAGCCGGAACGCCCGGCCACGCAGCACGCCGAGCGCGGCGGCGAGCACGAGCTCCCCGGCGAGCAGCGCGACCCCGGTCGCGGTGACCGGCGGGGCCGCCGTGGTCAGCGTCGTCACCCCGAGGGCCAGCACGACGACCGGGAGCACGACGTCCCGGTTCCCCGGCCGGACGAAACCGCCGCTGAACTGGCGGTACAGCACGAGCCCGACGACGGCGACGGTGATGAAGAGCGTGGTGGTGTCCATGCCGACGACGATCGTCCGCGGGACCGGTCCGGCGCGTCGGCGCGACGGTCGATCCCGGGTGGATCCGGGGCGTCCACCCGGGGGTGGACGCCGGGTCCGGAACCGCGGATCGGCCGTCGGGGGACGGGGCGCCGGTTAGCCTGTGCGTCCCCTCGTCCGTTGCGGAGGATCACGTGGTGCGAACGGCTCTGCGCCGTATGTGTGTTCTGGTGGTCGCGGGGGCGGTGGTCGCCGGGTGTGGGGCGGCGGAGCCCGCGGGACCGTTCCCGCCGCGGCCGCAGGACATCGCGGTGGACCGGATCGAGCCGTGTGACCTGCTGACGCCGGAACTGGTGGCGGAGTTGCAGATCGACGATCTCGACGAGCCCTCGGAGAACGTGGTCAGCGGCGCACGCTCCCGTAACTGCGAAGGGGGTAGTTGGGAGGGCGGCATGGACTACATCGTGCAGTTGATCGATCTGGATGCCACCGCGGCGATCGGTACCGGTTCACTGGATCAGGTTGCCGGTTACGGGGCGATCCGGGAGGAGCAGGACGGCAGGTACCCGATGTGCATCCTGGTCGTCGATGCTCGGCCGGACAGGGCGATCCGAGTGCAGGTCGGGACGCATCGAACCGTGGAGGGCCGGCCTCAGGCCATGGCCGACGTGTGCCGGCAAGCCGCCGAGTTCACCGCCAGGATCGTCGGAACTGCGCGTGGCCTCAGCAGGTGACTCGATCGCCGGGTTTGCTCTCGCGAATCAGAGTCGCTGTTCGGCCGTAGCTGGAGGGCTGCGTCAGGCACGCTCGGGTTATGGAGACACCGTCGCACGCGCCCCAGGGGACCGCGTCGGACAGTTTGATGGCTCAGATCACCCCGGACAACGTCCTGGCCGTCCGCAACGAGCTACGTTTCCACGCCGAGAAGATCCGTGAGGCGATTCGGGCCCCCGGTATCGAGAACGGGTTCACTCCGTGTGGCGGCGACGTCGTCTCCGTCGCCGCAGCCGAGAGCTTCAACGCCAAAATAGGGCAGATCCGCGACGTCCATCTCGCCCACGCCGAGGAGCTTCAGGACGCCGCTCAGCGCTTGGAGCAGGCTGCCCGCGAGTACGGCCACACCGACGACTACATCCGGGACTCGTTCACCGACGCGCGCCCGGCCCTGCAGGAACGCCTCGACGGCGTCCGTGCGACGTACCCGGCCAGGACCTGACGAGAACGACGATGTCCCTCATCCCGTGCCACAACTTCGCCGCGTACGACATGGCGACCAAGTTCTCCTGGGTCCAGGGCCAGCCGGGCATGGCCGCCGCGCAGCAGGCCGCCGACGGGTTGAGCGCGGTGAGCGCCGCGCTCGACACCGCGGGCCTGTCGACGGGGCAGGGGGTCGGCACCCTCGGCACGGCCTGGCAGGGCTCCGCGGGCGACGCCGCCCGGCAGTCGCTGACCGCCACCGCGAACGGCGCGGCCGACACCGTGACGGTCAGCCGCAACGGCGCCGACCGGATGGTCGAACACGGTGCAGCGTACGAGCGGATGAGCCGCCAGATCGGCTACGTCGACCCGAACCAGTACAGCTGGATCCAGCGCGCGGGGGACAACATCAGCGAGGGCTGGCAGTCCCTCTGGGGCAACGGGGCCGATCACGTCACCATCGCCGAACGCAACGCGGCGCACGAGGAGGCGGCCGACCGCGCGCTCAAGCAGTACGAGTCGGAGACCTTCGAGACCGACGACCGGTTCACGACGGCGACGGCGCCGGCGGGGCTCGCACCCGATCCCGGAGGCGCCGGCGGCGGTACGGCCGGTGGCGGGGCCGGCGGGGCCGGTGGCGGCGGAGGGTTCGGCCCCGGTGGGACCGGTGGTGGTGCCCCGCCCGGCCCGGCCGGGGGCCCGGCGACACCGCCCGGGCCCGGACTGCCGCCGCCCGGATCCGGCCCGGCGGCACCCGCCGGGCCCGCGGGACCCGGCGGACCGTCCGGCCCCTCCGACCCGGGCGGTCCCGGAGGCCCGGGCGGCCCCGGAGGACCTGCCGGACCCGGCGGACCGGCCGGCCCCGGCGGCTCCGGCGACCGCGCCGTCCCCGGCGGCGGACCGATGGCCCCCGACCGGCCCGACCCCACCGACCGCGTCGCCCCGGTCGGCGTACCCGAGTTCCCGGCGGGCGATCCCCGCTCGCCGGGCGCGGGCCCGCCCACCGCCCAGCCCGAGCGCTTCCAGCCCGCGCCGCCGGTCGACCGTCCCCCGCCCGGCGCGTACCCGGCGGCACCTGTTCCCGGTGCCGACCGCATCCGTGACGACATCGCCCGGCGTTTCGGCGAGGACGTCCGTCGTCAGCAGCTGCTCCCCGACACGGGCCGTGGTGCCGGCGGCGGTGGGTACCCGTACGGCGGCCGTGGGCCGGGCGGTGACGGCCTCCCGCCGGCGGGCCGGGGTGCCGGGACGTGGGGCGCGGAGCCGCGGGGCCCGGGCGCCCGCACCGCTCCCGGCGAGTTCGCACCCACCCGGGCCGAACCGGCCACCGGCCGCGGATCCGGCGTCCCCGGGGGCGGCTTCGGTCCGATGGCCGCCGCCGGGGCCGGTGGATCGGACGGGCAGAACCACCGGAACCGCTACCTCGTTCCCACCCAGGACGCTTTCGACGTCGAGATCGTCGCGACCGACGCGGTGCTCGGCCCGGACCCGGACGATCGGTGATCCGCGGGAGCCGCGTCGCCGACCGGGCCGCCGTACCCCGGACACGGACCATTCAGGTCCGTGAGATCCCGGAGGACGTGTACGTGGTCATCCGGGCGCGTGCGCGCGCCGGCGGCCGGTCGATCCGGTCCTACATGCGCGACGTGGTGGTCGACGTGGCGTCCCGGCCGACCGCGGACGAGGTGTTCGCGGCGATGGACGAGGTGAACCGGTCCGCGTCGTCTCCGGTGGTCACGCGCGCTGCGGTGATCGCCGACCTCGCCGAGCTGCGGCGGTGACCGGAGGCCCGTCCGACGTCGTCCTGGACACCTCCGTGCTGGTCATGGCACTGCTCGGGGGCGAGGACGGCGCGGCGGTCCGGGACCGGCTCCGCCGGGCGGACACGCACGCCCCGCCCCTGCCCACTCATGGAGCACGAGCCCGGCCGCACGAGGCTGTGGCTCCATGAGTGCACCCTGCGGCGGGGTGAGGTCAGGACGGGAGCAGCGGTTACCGGGGGAGGGCGGAGGCGCGCCAGGCGCCGGGGCCGGGGGCCAGGGGGGCGCGCAGCTGGGCGGCGGGGTGCGACCAGGGGCTCGGTGCGGCGGCGGGAGCGGAGCCGGTGCCCGTGCCGGACGCGGCCGCGGCGAGCACCGCGGTCAGCGCGGCGAGTTCCCGGTCGTCCGGGGTGCCCCGCACGACGCGGAACAGCGCGCGCCGCTCCTCGGGCGTCGGTTCGTCGTCGCCGCTCACAGCGGGATGTTCCCGTGCTTGCGGGTCGGGCCCTGCTCCCGCTTGGTGGACAGCATCCGCAGCGACCGCCCGACGTACCCGCGGGTGTGCGACGGTGGCACCACGGCGTCGACGTAGCCCCGGTCCGCGGCGATGTAGGGGTTGCAGAGCGTGTCCTCGTAGTCCTGCTGCAGCTCGGCGCGCTTGGCGGCGAGCTCGTCGCCCTCCAGGCCCTTGAGCTCCTTGCGGTACAGGATCGACACCGCGCCCTGGGCCCCGGTGACGGCGATCTGCGCGGTCGGCCAGGCGATGTTGACGTCCGCGCCGAGGTGCTTGGACCCCATGACGTCGTAGGCGCCGCCGTAGGCCTTGCGGGTGATCACGGTGACCTTCGGGACGGTCGCCTCGGCGTAGGCGTAGATCAGCTTCGCGCCGCGCCGGATGATGCCGTTCCACTCCTGGTCGGTGCCGGGCAGGAACCCGGGGACGTCGACGAAGGTGAGCACCGGGATGTTGAACGCGTCGCAGGTCCGGACGAACCGGGCGGCCTTCTCCGAGGCGTCGATGTCGAGGCAGCCGGCGAACTGGGTCGGCTGGTTCGCGACGATGCCGACGCTGTGGCCCTCGACCCGCCCGTAGCCGATCACGATGTTCGGCGCCCAGAGCTCCTGGACCTCCAGGAAGTCGGCCTCGTCGACCACCCGGTTGATCACCTCGCGGATGTCGTACGGGGTGTTCGCCGAGTCCGGCACGAGTGTGTCGAGCTCGCGGTCGGTGTCGGTGACGGTGTCGGCGACCGAGCCCTCGGTCGGCTCCGGGGCCGGGAACGACGGCGGCTCGGACAGGTTGTTCGAGGGCAGGAAGCTCAGCAGCTGCTTGACGTAGTCGAACGCGTCGGACTCGTCACCGGCCAGGTAGTGCGCGACACCCGACTTCGAGTTGTGCGCGCGGCCGCCGCCGAGCTCCTCCATGTCGACGTCCTCGCCGGTGACGGTCTTGATGACGTCCGGCCCGGTGATGAACATGTGGCTGGTCTCGTCGACCATCACGGTGAAGTCGGTGATCGCCGGGGAGTATACCGCCCCGCCCGCGCACGGGCCCATGACCAGCGAGATCTGCGGGATCACCCCGGAGCTGCGCACGTTGCGGGTGAAGATCTCGCCGTAGAGGCCGAGGGCGACCACGCCCTCCTGGATCCGGGCGCCGCCGCCGTCGTTGATCCCGATCATCGGGCAGCCGATCTTCGCGGCCAGGTCCATCACCTTGACGATCTTCTCGCCGTAGACCTCGCCGAGCGCGCCGCCGAACACCGTCGCGTCCTGGGAGAACACCGCGACCGGACGGCCGTCGACGGTGCCGGAACCGGTCACGACGCCGTCGCCGAACGGGCGCTTGGTCTCCATGCCGAAGTTCGTCGATCGGTGCCGGGTCAGCGCGTCGAGCTCGACGAACGATCCCGGGTCGAGCAGCTGGTCGATCCGCTCCCGGGCGGTCTGGCGGCCCTTCGCGTGCTGCTTGTCCACTGCGGCCTCGGAGCCGGCGTGCACCGCCTCGTCGAACCGCCGGTACAGGTCGGCGAGCCGGCCCGCGGTGGTGTGGACGTCGGGCTGGTCCTGGCCGGACTCACCGTCCGGGGTCGCCATCGGCTCCGTTGCGGCGCTCATGGAATCGGACTCTAACCCGGTCCGCGCCCGTCGACCGGGGTGACGTACGACGCAGCCCGATCCGGTTACCGGCGAGTCGTTACCGATCCGCATCCGGGTTGCGGACCGGTCCGTGGTCGGCGCCCGTTACGGTTCGCCGTGATGACCAGCGGGACCGATTCCGATCCGGGCCGGCGCGACCACCGTGCGGACGAGCCGTTCGACGTCTACTCCCTCCGCACGGCGGTGCTGCGCCCGGCCGGCGGCTGGGCGGCGGTCGACGTGGTCGCCTCGACCGGCTCGACCAACGCCGACCTGCTCGCCGAGGCGGGCCGCGGCGCCCCCGACCGCTCGGTGCTGATCGCCGAGGAACAGGTCCGTGGCCGGGGCCGGCTGGACCGGACGTGGACCTCGCGGCCGGGCGCCGCGCTCACCATGTCGGTGCTGTGGCGGCCCGAGGGCGTCCCGGCCGACCGGCTCGGCTGGGTGCCGATGCTCGCCGGGGTGGCGCTCGTCGACGCCATCCGGGAGCTGTCCCCGGAGCTGCCGGTGGCCCTGAAGTGGCCGAACGACCTGCTCGCGGGCCCGTCGCTGGGCAAGGCCGCCGGAATTCTCGCCGAGATGACAGCATTGTCCGGTGGTGGTCCCGGCATCGTGCTCGGGATCGGGCTGAACGTGTCGACGCCGTCCCCCGAGCTGCCGTGGGGCGCGACGTCGCTGTCCGCACACGGGCTCACGGCGTCCCGCGCCGAGGTGGCGGTCGCCCTGCTCACCCACCTGCACCGGTGGGAGGCCGACTGGCGCGAGAGCGGCGGCGACGCCGACGCCAGCGGGCTGCGCAGTGCCTACCGGTCGCGGTGCGCCAGCCTCGGCGCCCGGGTGCGGGTGGAGAAGCCCGGCGGCGAGTCGCTGGTCGGGATGGCCGAGGACGTCGACCCGCAGGGCAGGCTGCTGGTGCACTCGGACGGCGGACAGCGCGTCGCGGTGGCGGCCGGTGACATCGTCCATCTGCGCGCTGCCGATCACTCGTAGCGCTGACCAGGGTTTCTCCCCGCGCGTCGTGACGGCCGCACCGGCCCCGGCGGGCCTACCGTGGGGCCCATGGCGTTCCCGGCCGACGCGCTCGACGACGACGAGCGCGTCGTGCTGGCCGGGCGCCCGCACTGGCGGCTCTGCCTGCGCCCGGCCGCTGCGTTGCTGCTGGTCGCGGCCATGGCCGGGTTCGCGGGCGCGGTCGTGCGGCTGCAGCCGTGGGCGCCGTACGCCTGGGCGCTGATCGGTGCGCTCGCCGTGCCGGCCGCGGTGCGGTGGACCGTGCTCCCGATCGCCCGCTGGCGGTGTTCGCACCTCGTCCTGACCGACCGGCGGTTCCTCGTGCGCGACGGCGTCCTGCGCCGGGACGGCCTGGACGTCCCGATGGACCGGATCGACGCCGTCCGGGTCCGGACGACGGGGCCCGGCCGGCTGCTCGGCTACGGCGTCCTGCTGCTCGACGTGGCCGGCCGGCAGCTGCGGTTCACCGACGTCCCGGCGGTCGAGCGGGTCCAGGCCCGGCTGCACCGCCAGATCGGCCGGCTGGCCGACGCCCGGCACAGCGCCGGGGTGGAGAGGCAGCACACAGCGCTGCGGGAGCACGCCGACGCCGCGGTCCGGGAGAGGATGGGGCGATCACCGCAGCGACGGAGCACGGAGGAACCGCGGGCCGTGCCGGAGAGGACAGCGTCATGACCAGCCTGCCGGTGACGGTGCGCGATCCCGGTCTCCCGGAGCGCGTCGAGATCTACGAGGTCGGCCCGCGGGACGGCCTGCAGAACGAGAAGGCCGTCGTCCCCGTCGCGGTGAAGGCGGAGTTCCTCGACCGGCTGGCCGACGCCGGCCTGCGCACGCTGGAGGCCACGAGCTTCGTGCACCCGAAGTGGGTGCCCCAGCTCGCCGACGCCGCCGAGCTGCTCGACGTGCTGGAGCGCCGGGACGGCCTCGACTACCCGGTGCTCACGCCGAACGAGCGCGGCCTGGACCGGGCGATCGCGGCCGGCTGCGACCACGTCGCCGTGTTCGCCTCGGCCACCGAGACGTTCGCGCAGCGCAACCTCAACCGCGGCCTCGACGAGCAGTTCGCGATGTTCGAACCGACCGTCACCCGCGCCGTGCGGGAGGGGCTGCGGGTGCGGGCGTACGTGTCGATGGTGTTCGGCGACCCGTGGGAGGGCGGCGTCGACCCGGCGCAGGCGGCCGCCGTCGGGGCGCGGCTGATGGAGATGGGGTGCGAGGAGCTCTCGCTCGGCGACACGATCGGGGTGGCGACGCCGGCGCACGTCGGCGCGGTCCTGGACGCCTGCGCCGGGCGCGGCGTCGGCGTCGACCGGGTCGCGGTGCACTTCCACGACACCTACGGCCAGGCGCTCGCCAACACGCTGGCCGCGCTGCGCCGGGGTGTGACGACGGTCGACGCCAGCGCCGGTGGGCTCGGCGGCTGCCCGTACGCCGGATCGGCCACCGGCAACCTGGCGACCGAGGACCTGGTGTGGATGCTCGACGGGCTCGGCATCGCGCACGGCGTGGACCTGCGGGCACTGGTCGCCACCAGCGGATGGATGGCCGGGCACCTGGGGCGGCCGTCGCCGTCGCGGGTGGTCACCGCGCTCACCCCGGAAGGCCCGTGACGCTCGTTCCGGAACCCGGATCACCTCGGAGGTGGCTCCGCACCTCGTCTGCGGGTTCGCACGACTCCGGGCCTCGTGCGAACCCGCCGGACCGGTGCTGCGCCGGTGAGCCGGGGCGACGGTCGCCGGCCTGCGGGCCCGGTGGTCAGGGCAGTACGGCGGTGGCGTCGACCTCGACCAGGTAGCCCGGGGCAGCCAGGGCGGTGACCCCGATCCAGGTGCTCGGCTGCTGGAGCTGCACGCCCAGCGTCGCGGCCGCCCGCTCGCGCCCGACGACGAACTGCTCCGCCTTCGCCTCGTCGAGGTCCACGATGTACACGGTGACCTTGGCCAGGTCGGCCGCCGTGGCCCCGACCGCGTCGAGCGCCGCGGCGATGTTCAGGTACGCCTGCTCGGCCTGCGCGGCGACGTCGCCCGGTCCCACGAGGTTGCCCTCGGTGTCCCAGGAGACCTGCCCGGCCAGGTAGACGGTGCGCGTGCCGCGGGTGTCGGCGACCTGGTGGTGGACGTCGACCCGGTTGACGCGCTCGGGGTGTACCAGCGTGACGGTCATGGCCGTACTCCTCTCGTCGGGAGACCAAAGCATAACAAAGCAATGCAATGTTATGGGGAGCTGCGTCGTCCGACGAGTCCCGGCACCCCGCAGCCGTGCAGCGGGGTGCCGGGAGCCCGGCGTCAGCCGAGGACGACGTCCGGGTAGAGGGGGTACCCGGCGAGCAGCTCGCCCGCCTGCGTCGCCACCTTCTCGGCGAGTGCCGGGTCGAGCCGGTAGCGGGCGGGCGAGCGCGTGCCGTCGTCGGCGGTGCCCGGCTCGGTGGCGTCCAGCACGGTGTGGATGAGCTCGGCGATGCGGTCCATGTCGTCGGTCGTCAGCCCGCGGGTGGTGAGCGCCGGGGTGCCGATCCGGATGCCCGAGGTGTACCAGGGGCCGTTGGGGTCCGACGGGATCGAGTTGCGGTTGGTGACGATGCCGGCGTCCAGCAACGCCTGCTCGGCCTGCCGCCCGGTCAGCCCGTACCCGCCCACGTCGATCAGGACGAGATGGTTGTCGGTCCCGCCGGTGACCAGCGTCGCGCCGCGCCGGCTGAGTCCCTCGGCGATCGCGGCCGCGTTCGCCAGCACCCGGGCCCCGTAGTCGCGGAACTCCGGGCGCCGGGCCTCGGCGAGCGCGACCGCCTTGGCCGCCATGACGTGCGGCATCGGGCCCCCGAGCACCATCGGGCAGCCCCGGTCGACATAGGGCGCCAGCTCGGCGTCGCACAGGACCATCCCGCCGCGCGGGCCGCGCAGGGACTTGTGCGTGGTGGTGGTGACGATGTGCGCGTGCCGCACCGGATCGAAGTCACCGCTGAACTGGCCGCTCGCGACTAGGCCGGCGAAGTGCGCCATGTCGACCATGAGGGTGGCGCCGACCTCGTCGGCGATCTCCCGCAGGACGCGGAAGTCGACCTTGCGCGGGTACGCCGAGTACCCGCCGAGGATGATCAGCGGCTCGACCTCGTGCGCGGTGCGCCGCAGCGCGTCGTAGTCGATCAGCCCGGTCGCCGGGTCGGTGCCGTAGCTGTAGAGGTCGAACAGCTTGCCGGAGATGTTCGAGCGGGCGCCGTGGGTGAGGTGGCCGCCGGCGTCCAGCGACATCCCGAGCATCCGCTGGTTGCCCAGCTCGTGGCGCAGCGCCTGCCAGTCCTCGTCGCCGAGCTTGTCGACGTGCCGGACGCCGACGCCGGTCAGCGCCGGCGCCTCGACCCGCTGGGCCAGCACCGCCCAGAAGGCGACCAGGTTGGCGTCGATGCCGGAGTGCGGCTGGACGTAGGCGTGCTCGGCCCCGAACAGCGCCCTGGCGTGCTCGGCCGCGATGCCCTCGACCGTGTCGACGTTGCGGCAGCCGGCGTAGAAGCGGTGGCCGACGGTGCCCTCGGCGTACTTGTCGCTGAGCCAGTTGCCCATGGCGAGCAGGACGGCGGGCGAGGCGTAGTTCTCGCTGGCGATGAGCTTGAGCGACGCGCGCTGGTCGGTCAGCTCGGCCGCGATGGCGGTGGCGATCCGTGGTTCGACGTCACCGATGACCTCGAGCGCGGCGTTGACGGCGACGGACTGGGGATGGGACGAGGGCACCGGGCCTCCTGTACGACGGCGGAGAAGGCCCAGGCGCGCGGCACACGTGCTCGGTGAGGTCGCTCCCCGATGGTTGTCCATCTGTATGCGCCAGTCACGACCTGCGTGAACGCTAGCAGACCGATATCGGCCGGCCGGGTCGCTGCGGCGGCGGTACGGTCGCCGCGTGCTGCCCGTCGTCTGGGTGCTCGGGACCTCGGGGGTGGGGAAGTCCACCGCGGGGTACCGGATGCTGTCCGAGCTGGCTGCGCGTGGGGTCACGGCCGCGTTCGTGGACGCCGACCAGCTCCGGCTCGCCCGCGGTGTGGCCGCCTCGGAGACCGAGCTGATCGCCTCCTCGATGCCCGCCCTGAGCGACGGGTACCGCGCGCAGGGCGCCCGCGTGCTGGTCGTCGCCGGGCTCGCCGACGACCGCGACCATCTGTCCCGACTGCTGCCGGGCGTACCCCGCGAACGCGTGCTGGCGGTGTGGCTGGAGGCGGACGACGACGCCGTCCGGGAGCGGATACGACGTCGCGGGTGGCTGGTCCATCTCGCCGACGACGCCGTGGCCCACGCCGCGCGGATCGATCCCGCGGTGGCCGATCTGCGGCTGGACACGACCGGCCTGACCCCGGCGGAGGTCGCAGCGCGGATCACGGGTCCGGCACTCGCACACCTGGAGATCGCCTCCGGGCACCACGGCACCCGTCCGGTGCACGGCGCGACCGCGGTTCCGCGACGGGTCGTCCTGGTCACCGGACCGGGTGGTGCCGGGGTGTCGACCATCGGCTACCAGGTCGTCGCCCGCCTGGCACGGGCCGGCGAGCCGGTGGGGTACCTCGATGCGCATCAGCTCCGTTTCCTCGGGACCAGCGTCGGCGATGACCGGCTCGCTGGGCTGCGCGCCCGGAACGTCCGCGCGGTCGCGGGAGGTCTCGTCCGGGGCGGTGCCCGGACCGTCGTGGTCGGCGGGGACGTTCCTACGGTGCGCCGGCTCGGCGTCGTCCGGGGTGCGGAGCAGGTACGGCTGTTCTGGCTGCACGCGTCCCCCGATGCGCTCGCCGAACGCGTCACGTCGCGGGCCGGGGGTGGCGGTCCGCCCGTTGCGGGTGACCGCCGACTCGGGCTCACCGGCCGGGCGCTGGCCGACGCGATCGCCGCGGCGGTGCGGGAGAGCGGGTGTGCGCGGCCGTCGGGTGCCGAGGTCGTGGACACCACGGGTCGGGACCCTGCGCAGGTCGCGGAAGCCATCGTGGCGTCGTTGTCCGCGCAGCCTCGGTGAGCGCGGGATCAGCCCGCGGACCACCCCCGCAGGCGCGGGGACAGCACTTCCTGACCAGCGAGGACGCAGCGCCGCCGAGCATTCCGGCATGGACTTCGACGCCCTGACGGAGCGCCGAGGACGAGGCCAGAGGGCCCCGCACCCGCCGACGCATCACTGCGCAGACGCCGGACCGTTCCGCGGAACGCCACACCGGGAGGAGCACCGCTCCCCGCAGGAGGTCGACGGCCCCGGACGAGGCCGGGAGACGTACGACTCCCGAGATCCGGTGCGCCCCCGGGAACCGGATGCGGCGATCGCCCGGCCGTCGCACGGCGGGGTCAGGCGTTGCGCAGCCCGAACATGCTGATAAACCGGGACCGGTAGACCAGGGTGTCGTCGGTGGTGCGGGTCATCGTCCCGCGCAGGGTGACCAGGCCCAGCCCGGGGCGGCTGCGCGACACCCGCGCGTCGACGACCTCCATCGTCCCGCGCAGCTCGTCGCCCGCGAACACCGGCGCCGGCCAGGCGATCTCGTCGCCGCCGGGCGAGCCGAGCGCGGTCGAGCGGCTCAGGACGTTGTCGGTGTAGGCGCGCATCCACAGCCCGGCGGTGAACCAGCCGGACGCGGCGAGCGCGCCGAACACCGAGGCCTTCGCCGCCTCCGGGTCGACGTGGAACGGCTGCGGGTCGAAGCGCCGGGCGAAGGCCAGCATCTCGTCGTGGTCGACCACCGTGGTGCCGAGGTCGAACACCGCGCCCGGGGCCATGTCCTCGTAGGCGAGCTCAGCCACCGAAGATCTCCAGCACCCGGTCGTGCAGCAGGCCGTTGCTGGTCAGGCCGTTGCCACCGGAGTGGGTGGGCGCTCCGGCGAGATCGGTCAACCGCCCACCGGCCTCCCGCACGACGACGGCCGGCGCGGCCAGGTCCCACGGGTTCGCGGCCGGCTCGACCGCGACGTCGATCACGCCCTCCGCGACGAGCACGTGGTGCCAGAAGTCGCCGAACGCGCGGGACTCCCAGCACGCCTCGGTGAGGGCGAGCCAGCCGTCGCGCCGGTCGCCCTCGGTGCGGAAGACGTCGGTGTCGGTGGTCGAGACGTAGGCGTCGTCCAGGTCCGCGACGCCGGACACGGCGATCCGCCGCGGCGTCCCGGACGGCAGGTCGCGCGCCCACGAACCGGCTCCGGCCGAGCCCCACCAGCGGCGGTGCAGGGCCGGGGCGCTCACCACCCCGACCGCCGGGACGTCGTCGACGACGAGCGCGATCAGCGTCGCCCAGGCCGGGACGCCGCGGGAGAAGTTCTTGGTGCTGTCGATCGGGTCGATCACCCAGACCCGCCCGGCGCCCGCCGAGCCGCCCCGCTCCTCGCCGAGGATCGCGTCCCGCGGACGCTCGTGGCCCAGCGCTGCGCGGACGGCGTCCTCGGCGGCGGTGTCGGCGTCGGTCACCGGGGTGCGGTCCGGCTTGCGGCTCACCCGCAGGTCGGCGGCCCGGAAGCGGGGCAGGGTGATCGCGTCGGCGAGGTCGGCGAGCCGCAGCGCGAGGTCGAGGTCCCCCGCGCCGGCCACCGGGTTCTGGTCGGGGCGCACGGTGGCCGAGCATGCCAGCCCGCTCCCGGACGGCGCCCGGCGCCCGGCGTCCTATGCTGGTGCCGATGACGACCGTGGTGCTGGCCGAGGACGATGCGGCGATCGCCGAGCCGCTGTCCCGTGCGCTGCAACGCGAGGGATACGACGTGGAGGTCGTCGGCGACGGCGTCGGCGCGCTGGAGCGCGTCACCTCCGAGCAGGTGGACCTGCTCGTCCTCGACCTCGGGCTGCCGGGCATGGACGGCCTGGAGGTGTGCCGGCGGGTCCGGGCGACGCAGGCCGACCTGCCGGTGCTGATGCTGACCGCGCGGACCGACGAGGTCGACTTCGTCGTCGGGCTCGACGCCGGCGCCGACGACTACGTCTCCAAGCCGTTCCGGCTCGCCGAGCTGCTCGCCAGGGTGCGGGCGCTGCTGCGCCGCCGGACCACCGACGTCGTCGACGTCGGTGGGCTGCGGATGGAGCTGTCCGGGCGCCGGGTGCTGCTCGACGGCGCGGAGATCACCCTGGCCAACAAGGAGTTCGAGCTGCTGCGGGTGCTGATGACGCACGCCGGGCAGGTGGTCACCCGCGAGGAGATCCTGCACGCGGTGTGGGGCGACGCCGACATGAAGTCGTCGAAGACGCTGGACATGCACATGTCCTGGCTGCGGCGCAAGATCGGCGGCGAGAAGCGGATCGCCACCGTCCGCGGCGTCGGGTTCCGCTACAACCACGACTGATGCGCCGGCGCATCCTGCTCTCGACGCTGCTGACGGTGGCGGTCACGGCCCTGTTCCTCGGCGGTCCGCTGGCGCTGGCGACCTGGCAGCTCGTCGAGGACTTCACCCGGGCCGAGCTGACCCAGCGCCTCGAGCAGGTGACCGACACCCTGGAGGACTCCGGGACGGGCCCGCAGACCAGGGGGCTGGTGGAGGCGGCGATCCCGCCGAACAGCCGGGTCACCGTGCTGACCCCGGACGCGCCGCCGGTCGGGTACGGGGCGGCGACCGTCGAGGACCCGGTCAGCGAGCAGCTGCCGTTCGGGCCCGGCGGATCGATCGAGCTGGCCCAGCCGACCGCCGTCATGCGGTCGCAGCAGACGCAGGTGGTGCTCGTCGTCGTGCTGCTGGTGGGGTTCTCGGTGACGGTGGGCGCCGGGGTCGCCATCTACACGGCCAGCCGGCTGTCGGACCCGCTGCGTGAGCTCGCGGCCCGGGCGGCGCGGCTCGGCGCCGGGGACTTCCGCCGCGCACCGGCCCGCTACGACATCGCCGAGCTGGACCGGGTCTCGGAGGTGCTCGACTCCTCGGCGAGTGCGCTGTCGCAGCTGCTGCAGCGCGAGCGGTCGCTCGTCGGGGACGTGTCGCACCAGCTGCGCAGCCGGATCACCGCCCTGCAGCTGCGGCTCGACGAGCTGTCCACCCACCCGGACCCGGACGCCCGCCGCGAGGCGCTGGCCGCGCTCGAACAGACCGAGCGGCTCACCGCCGTGCTCGACGACCTGCTGCAGTCCGCCCGTGCCGCGCGGGCGGTGGGGGCCGAGCCGGTCGATCTCGCGGAGGCGCTCGCCGACGTCGCGGGGGAGTGGCGCGAGCCCCTGACGGCGGCCGGTCGGACGCTGCGGGTCCGGATCCCCGACGGGATGCTCGCCCGGGTCACCGCCGCCCGGCTGCGCGAGGCCGTCGGCGCGCTGGTGGACAACGCCCTGCAGCACGGCGAGGGCACCGTGACGATCGCCGCGCGGACCGGGGACAACGCGTTGCAGGTCGAGGTATCCGACACCGGGCCGGGGGTCCCGGAGGACCTGGTGCCGCACGTGTTCGACCGCGGGATCTCCGCCCAGTCGTCCACCGGTCTCGGGCTGGCGCTGGCCCGGACGCTGATCGAGGCCGACGGCGGCCGCCTGGAGCTGTACCGGGCCCGGCCGCCGGTGTTCCGGCTCTACCTGCCCGCCGCGCGCACCGACGACGTCGCCGCGACCGCCCCGGCGGCCGACCGGTCCGGGCCCCGCTGAACCGGCGGCCGGGGTTCGGGACGGGAGCGGCGATGCCGAACGACAGGGTCTGGGGGCCGGTGCTGCTCCAGGTCGCCGACTCCCTGAAGGACTTCGACCTGGACCCGTCGACGCAGCCGGACGACGAGTTGTACGACGACATCATCTTCGCTGCCGCACACCAGCACTCGGTCGAGAACTTCACCGAGCGCGCCGACCCCGAACTCTCGGATGTCGCAGAGCTGGTGGACCGGCGGCTCGGCTCGGGGTGGCTCGCCGGTGCATCTCTGCGGTCGCCGCAGTCGAAGTTCTCCGAACCCACCGAGCTGCGTCCCGTGCGCGTGTCGAACCCGAGCGGATCCTGGGCGGCGGTCGACAAGCCGGAGGGGGCCTTCTGGACGTCGTCTTTCCTGCCCGGTCTCCGGAGCGCGTGGGAGAGGCTCGAGGCCGGCGAGTTCTCCCAGCACGACAGGCCGCTGATGCGCTTCGACTTCGCCCTGGGCCCGGACGACGAGGTGTGGACCATCCGGGACGTCGACGACTACGCCGAGCTGGTGCGGCGTCACCCGCGCCGGGTGACCCGGGACACCGTGGGCATCGACTGGGCGGCGCTGCGCCACGATGTCACCGCCGTGACGCTCAGTGCCGCCGGGCTCGCGCGGGCCCAGAACGTCCGGGTCGCGACCCCCTACGGTGTCGCGCAGCTGTCGGGCTGGGACGCCGAGTCCACGGCGTGGCTCCGCCTCCCGGCGTCGGCGAGCCTGACGGCGATGCCCGTCCGGGCCCGGTGAGCGCGAGTCCCACCGGTGGGTCAGCCGGGGAGGTCGAACTCGCCCGCCTTGGCGCCGTGCAGGAAGGCCGACCACTCGTCCGGGGTGAATCGGAGGGTGGCGGCGTCGCGGTTCTTGGAGTCGCGGACGAGGACGCCGACACCGTCGATGATGCGGCATTCGACGCACTGGTCGCCGCCTCCGTTGCTGCGGCTGCTCTTGAACCAGCCGGTGTCGGTGGTGTGGGTCGGCATGGTCAGGTCTCCTGTAGCTTCCGGCGGACGAGTTCGATCGTGCCCGTGGGGTCGCGGGCGAGTTCCTGCACTTTCCTGAACGCACGCAACAGCGCCGCCGTGTCGTGCTCGGCGTCGAAGTAGGTGGACGGCCCGTACACGATGGGTGCGAACGCCACGTTCGGTGCCGAGCCGCCGAAGTCGAGCACCGTGATCCCGCCGTTGGGCGCGGGATTGCGCAGGCCACCCGCCCGGACCACCTGCATGGTGATGTTCGGGTACTGGCGGTGCAGGTAGAGGAGGTGTTCCAGCTGGTCGCGGAGCACCCCCGAGTCGTCCCCGTCGAGGTCGAGGGCGCTGTCGGTGAAGACGAACTGCAGGTCCTTCGGCGCCGCCGCTTCGAGGGTCTTGATCTGGCGTTCCCGCCGGAAGGTGATCCGGTTCTCGATCTCGGAGTCCGATGACGTCCAGAAGATCCCGTCGCACGACTGCATGACTGCGCGGATGTATCCCGGTGACTGGAGTGTTCCGGGGATGACCCCGGGCTCGTAGCAGAAGATCGCGGCGGCGTCGGCCTCCAGATCCGCGATGCGCTGGAAGGAGCCGGGCAGCGTGTCGGTGTAGGGATGGCTCTCCCGCTCCCCGCGCCGCTGCCGCTTCCGGGCGCGCACGCCGAGTTCCAGGATCGTGGTGCGCTCGGTCCCGTGGACGCCGAGATGGTCCAGCACCGTCGCGAGCTGCTCGGGGCTCAGCGTCGCGGTGCCGTCCTCGACCTTGCTGATCCGCGAGTCGCTCTGCTCGACGAGTGCGCCCACCTCGGCCTGGGACATGCTCCGGAGCACCCGGTGACGCCGGAGCGCCAGGCCGAGCTGTCGACGCTCCATCGTCTGCCGCGCGCCCATCCGGTGTCCTTCCTCCGCGTGCACGCACCACCAGGAACCCGGTCGCCCGGCGTGTCAACGTGCGACGGCGCCGGCCACCCGATCGAAGGAGTGACCAAGAGGAAACTTCTCCCTATGCTTCGGGGAACTTTCCTCTTAGCGACGTGCGTGCCTCGACGAAGTCTAGGTGTTCCGCTCCGTTCGGTCGGGGACGCGGGCGTCGCGACACGACGACATGGAAGGACGCCGGACATGCTCACCCAGCAGGGGATAGCGCTCAGCTCGTTGGTCGACCTGGACGCCTCGTGTTCCCTCCGCCCGGAGCTGCACGACGACGAGCTCCACCTGGAGTTCGGATCACGCACCGGCTCGCTGAGCCTGGCCGTCACCGAGCAGATGGTGGACCGCCTCCTCACGATCTTCGCCGAGGCGAAAGCCCATTTCGGGCACACCACCCCGCCGCCCGGTTCCACTCATGGAGCTTCAGCCTGCCCGCACGAGGCCGAAGCTCCATGAGTACATCGGCGCCGGTGCGACGCCCCGAACACCACGTCCGCCCCGTGCGTCCCGTGCGTCCCGAACCGGACAGCACTCATGGAGCTTCAGCCTCGTGACGCCGGGCTGAAGCTCCATGAGTGGGTCACGGGGTGGGCGGGGGCGGGCGTCAGGGGGCGGGGGGTGGGAGGTTCGCCACGCCGCTGCGGTAGGCCTACACCACGGTCTGTACCCGGTCCCGGGCGCCGATCTTCGACATCGCCCGGCCCAGGTGCGATTTGACCGTGCTCAGTTCCACGGTCAGCGTCTCGGCGATCTCGGCGTTGGACATCCCCCGGGCCAGCAGGCGCACGATCTCCGACTCCCGCGGGGTCAGCGGGGTGACCGGTACCGCCGGGAGGTCCTCGGGCGCGGGACGGCGGCGGGCGAACTCCGCGATCACCCGCCGGGTGACGGCGTGGTCGACCAGCCCGTGCCCGTCGGCCAGCCGGCGGACGGCGTGCACCAGGTCGTCCGGTCCGGTGTCCTTGAGGACGAAGCCGCCCGCCCCGGCCTCCAGCGCGCCGAAGACGTACTCGTCGAGGTCGAACGTGGTCACGACGAGCACGGCGGGCACCGGCGCCGGCCCGGCGACGATCTCCCGGGTCGCGGCGAGGCCGTTGCCGCCGGGCATCCGGACGTCCATGCAGACCACGTCCGGCGCCAGCTCGCGGGCCAGCCGCACCGCGCCGGGCCCGTCCACCGCCTCGCCGACCACCTCGATGTCCCCGGCCAGCTCCAGGAACACCCGGAACCCGGCCCGGACGACCGACTGGTCGTCGGCCAGCACCACCCTGATCACGTCGGATCCCCTTCCGTCCCCGGTTCCAGCGGTACCACCAGCCGGACCTCCCAGCCGCCGTCGGCGGCCGGACCGGCCGAGAACTCGGCGCCGACCAGGTGTGCGCGCTCGCGCATCCCGACCAGGCCGAAGCCGCGGTCGCCGTCGGCGGTGCCGTCGGGTCGTGGCGCCAGGGCGGGACCGTTGCGGATCTCGACCGTCACGTGGGCGGCGGTCGAGGTCACGACGACCCGCACCGGCGCGCCCGGCGCGTGCTCGCGGGCGTTGGCCAGCGCCTCCTGGACGACCCGGTGGCAGGTGACGTCGGCGATCGGCGCCGGTTCGGCCGGTGGCCCGTGCCGCTGGAGGACGACCGGCGCCCCGAGCGCCGCGGCCCGCTCCACGAGCCGGTCCAGATCGGCGAGGCCGGGCACCGGGGCGTCCGTCTCGGGGCCGTCGCCCGGGCCGGGCTCGCGCAGCGTCCCGACGACCGTCCGCAGGTCGCGCAGCGTGCGCCGGCCCTGGGCGCGCAGCTCCGCCGCGGTCCGCCGGGCCGTCGCCGGGTCCCGCTCGACGAGCTGCTCGACCACCCCGGCCTGCACGACCATCCCGGAGAGGTGGTGCGCGGCGATGTCGTGCAGCTCGCGGGCCATCCGGGTGCGCTCCCGCCGGACGGCGGCGTCGGCCCGGCTCTGCTGGGCGGCGACCACCTCGGCGGCCCGGACCCGGACCAGCTCGGCGTAGCGGCGCCGGGTCGCGACCGACCCGCCGACGAGCGCGCCGCCGACGAGCGCCACCGCCGCGGACACCACGTCGCTCAGCAGGACGACCACCGGCCAGCTGCCCGCGATCGTCATGGCGGCCAGCACCCCGGCGATCTCCGCGACGCCGGCCGCGGCGACGAGCACCGCGACCCGGCGGACGGGCAGCAGCGTCGCGCAGGTGTAGGCGGCGATCGCCGTCGCGATGCCGCGCACCGTCAGGTCCGACGGCAGCAGCAGCGGCAGCGCCGTCTGCACCGCCGCGACCAGCAGCAGGCAAGTGGCCGGGGCGATCCGGCGCACGGCCAGCAGCAGCGACTGGAGCACCGCCAGCGCGGTCGCGGTCGCCCCGACGGTCACCGGCAGCGCCTCGGTGACCGTCCGGATCAGCGCCGCCGTGACGGCGGCCAGCACGACGGCGAGTGCGACGTCGCGGCGGAGCGGTCCGGTCAGCCCGCACGCCGTCAGCACGCGGTCGAACCGCGCGGAGAACGGGTGTGTGGTCATGGCGCCGCCGATCGTAGGGGTGGTCAGTAGCCCAGGTCGGGCGAGAGCAGCCCGAACGCCAGCGCCACCCAGGCGACACCGACGAGACCCAGCAGCATCAGCACCCGCCCGGCCAGGCGCGCGCGGCCGACCCCCGCCCGGAACCCGGTGACCAGCGCGACGGCGGCGGCGAGCACCCCGCCGGTCGCGACCCACTGCGCGGCCAGGACCGCGTACAGCAGTGGGCGGGGCGGATCGGCGAGGCCCATGACGGCGAGCACCGTCGCGCTCCAGGCCGCGGCGGCCAGCACGGCGCACCCCGTGGCGAGCCGGGTGAGCCCGATCGCCGCCCGGTCCGCGCGACCGGTGCCCGCCGCTGCGACCCCGTAGCGCCGCCGGGCGAGTGCCCCGACCGGCCAGGCGGCCAGCCCGGCGACCAGCGCGACGAGCGCGCCGACCAGCACCGGCAGCACGATCGCGGCGTCCCGGAGCGGGGCGGCCCGCAGCAGCGTGAACGCGGACTCGGCGCCGATCGCGGTGACCCGGTCGCCGTCGTGGCGTGCCGCCAGCACCTGCTCGCCACCGATCTCCTGCCACACCCACGGCCGGATCTCCCGGTACGCGGTGGGCCCGGCCCGCCCGACCCCCGGCGAGGAGATCAGCGTGCCGTCCGGGCCGGGGGTCACCGTGACCTGGCCGAGGAGGTTCGCCGCACCGACGAACGTGCTGAACGAGGCCCGCGCGCTCTCGTAGCGGCCCGCGGCGGCGGCGACCCGCTCCTCCGCACCCGGTGCGGGCTCCTGCGGTGCGGCCCGCTCCGGGCCCGGCACGTACCGGTCGGTGAACCCGTCGAGCACGGCGTTGCGGAGCTGCGAGCTGGCCAGGCCGTCGTTGCCGTTGCCGTTCATCGCGACGACGACGCCGATCCGCTCGCCCGGGTGGATCTGCATGAGGGCGTGGAACGCGGCGGTGTCCCCGCCGTGCCCCAGCATCGTCCGGCCACCCCGGCTCTCGTCGAACAGGCCGAGTGCCATCCGCGGCCCCTCGGCGAGCCCGCCCAGGCTGTCCGCGTCCAGGGCCGGGCGGCTGCATCAGCGCGAGCGTCTCCGGCGCCAGCAGCGGTGTCCCCGTCCCGAGCAGCGACGACGCCAGCCGGGCCACGTCGGTCACCGGCGCGGTGAGCGCCCCGGCCGGCTGGTCGAGGAAGCCCTCGAACCCGACCGGCGGGGTCCCGGCGACGGCGAAACCGTCCGCCACCCGGCCGGCCAGCGGGGGCGGCAGCGGCTGCGCGAACGTCGACGACGTCATCCCCGCCCGGTCCAGCACCGACTCCCGGACGTACTGCTCGAAGGGCAGGCCGGTGACCCGCTCGACGACGTACCCGGCCAGCGAGTACCCGTAGTTGGAGTAGGCCGGGGTGGTGCCGGGCGCGAAGACCTGCTCCGGCGGGTCGGCGGCCACGGCGTCGTGCAGCGTCCCCGGCTGCTCGTCCAGCACGATCAGCCCGCGGATCCGCTCCTCGAACCCGGCGGTGTGGCTGAGCAGGTGCCGCACGGTCACCGGCTGCTCGAACCGCAGCGGGAGCGGGAAGTCCAGGTACCGCCGGACGTCGGCGTCGAGGTCGATCCGTCCCTGCTCCACCTGCTGCAGGACGGCGACGGCGGTCGCGACCTTGGAGATCGACCCGAGCCGGAACAGGGTGTCCGCCGGGTCGACCGGCCGGCCGCCGGCGTCCGCGACCCCGTACCCGCGGGCCGCGACCACCTCCCCGTCGCGGACGACCGCGACCGCGGCGCCGGGGATCTGCGTCCGGTCCAGGGCGGCCGGGACCATGCCGTCCAGCCAGGCCCCGACGTCGGCGGGGGTGAGCGGGGCGGTGGTGGCCGGCGGCGGCTCGGCCGGGGTGACGGGTACGGCACCCGCACAGCCGGCCAGCACCGGGAGCGCCACCGCGCAGAGGGCGACGGCGAGCAGCCGTGCCGGGCGGGGAATCCTCATGCCACGAGCCTGTCCGCCCCGGCCGCCGGGCACATCGGGCCTGCGACCGCACTCCGGTCTCCGACCTCCGGAGGAGGACGGGCGCTACGCGGGTGGGGTCTGGCGGCGCACGAACTGGTCCGGCCAGACGAACCGGCGGAACGCCCACCAGCGGAACGCCATGCCCACCAGGGTGCCGACGATCTGCCCGGCGACGAAGTCCGCGAACTCCTGGGTCACCAGCGAGACGAGCGGTTCCTGCAGCTCGAAGACGTAGCGCGAGACCCACAGCGGGGCGGAGTAGACCCCGACCCCGATCCCGCTGATCACGAAGAACAGCAGCGCCTCGTGGTGGCGCTCCCGGCCGCCCCTGGTCCGGAACGACCACTCGCGGTTGAGCACGTAGGACACGATCGTCGCCACCAGTACCGCGACGACCTTGGCGGTGACCGGCTTGCTGTCCAGCACCAGGGTCTTCAGCAGCAGGAACACCGCGGTGTCGATGATCCACGTGGTGCCGCCCACCATCAGGAACTTGATCAGTTCCCGGTGCTTGATGGCCTTGTCACGGTACGGCTGGGGGATTCGCCTCAGCGTCGCCTCCACCACCGTCACTCCGTCGATCGTGCCAGATTAGGCTCTCCGTCCTGTGGACAGGGTTGAGGCGACTGAGGCGACGGCGACCGGGCTGCCCGTCGTCGGCATGGTCGGTGGCGGCCAGCTCGCCAGGATGACGGCGCAGGCCGGGGTCGCGATGGGGCAGACGCTGCGCGTACTGGCCGCGGCCCGGACGGATCCGGCGGCCCGCGTGACGCCGGACGTCGTCCTCGGCGACCCGGACGACGGCGGTGCGCTCCGTGAGCTCGCCACCGGCTGCTCCGCGGTGACGTTCGACCACGAGGGCGTGCCGCAGGAGGTGCTGGCCCCGCTGGCCGCGGCCGGGGTGCCGCTGCGCCCGTCGCCCGAGGCGCTGGTGCACGCCCAGGACAAGCTGGTGATGCGCCGCCGGCTCGCCGCGCTCGGGCTGCCGGTACCCGCGTTCACCGGGATCACGGGCCCGGAGCAGGTCGCGGAGTTCGGCGCGGCGCAGGGCTGGCCGGTCGTGCTCAAGGCGGTCCGCGGCGGCTACGACGGCCGCGGGGTGTGGTTCCTGCGCGACGGCGGCCCGGAGACCGGTGCGCTCGTCGCGGACCTGCTCGCCGCCGGGACGCCGCTCATGGTCGAGTCCGCGGTGCCGATGGTCCGGGAGCTGGCGGCGAGCGTCGCGCGGTCCCCGTTCGGCCAGGCCGCCGCCTGGCCCGTGGTGGAGACCCTGCAGGTCGACGGCCAGTGCGCCCGGGTGACGGCGCCCGCCCCCGGCCTGGACGCCGACGCGGCCGCCCGGATCCAGGGCCTCGCGATCCGGATCGCCGAGGAGCTCGGTGTGACCGGCCTGATGACGGTCGAGCTGTTCGAGACCGCCGACGGCGGGGTCGTCGTCAACGAGCTGGCGATGCGCCCGCACAACTCGGGGCACTGGACCATCGAGGGCTCGGTGACCTCGCAGTTCGCCCAGCACCTGCGGGCGGTGCTCGACTACCCGCTGGGCTCGACGGCGCCGGTCGCGCCGGTCGCCGTCATGGCGAACGTGCTCGGCGCCGCCGAGGAACCCGCCATGTCGATGGACGAGCGGCTGCACCACTGCTTCGCCCGCTTCCCCGACGCGCACGTGCACCTCTACGCCAAGGACGGCCGCCCGGCCCGCAAGATCGGGCACGTGACCGTGCTGGGTTCCGACGAGCCGGCCGTGCGCGAGCGCGCCGAGCTGGCCGCGACCTGGCTCGCCACCGCGACGTGGACCGACGGCTGGTCGGCCCACGGCCCCGCAGACCGCGACCCCCGGGAGGACTCCTGATGGCCGACGCGAGCACACCCCGGGTGGGTGTGGTCATGGGCAGCGACTCCGACTGGCCGGTGATGAGCGCCGCGGGCGCCGCGCTGGACGAGTTCGGCGTGGGGTGGGAGGTGGGCGTCTACTCCGCGCACCGCACCCCGCAGCGGATGCTCGACTACGCGGCCTCGGCCGCCGACCGCGGGCTCCAGGCGATCGTCGCCGGTGCCGGGGGTGCCGCGCACCTGCCCGGGATGGTCGCCGCCGCGACGCCGCTGCCGGTGATCGGCGTCCCGGTGCCGTTGAAGTACCTCGACGGCCTGGACTCGCTGCTGTCGATCGTGCAGATGCCGGCCGGGGTGCCGGTCGCGACCGTCGCCGTGGGCAACGCCCGCAACGCCGGCCTGCTCGCCGTGCGGATCCTCGGCGCCGGCGACGAGTCGCTGCGGGCCGCGATGGTGGCCTACCAGGCCGGTCTGGAACGGACGGTGCTGGACAAGGACGCGGCCCTGCGGGCGACCGCGCGGGGCGAGAACGGGGCCTGAAATTTCCCGTGGCGCCGTCGCCGATCACGTGCGTACGGTGTCGGTACACGGGAGAGGAGGTGGTCCAGCAGATGAGCTATTGGACACGTGAGGTGGCCGTCAGCTAGCACCACGTTCTGCGTCGGCGGGGAGAACCCGTCCGGCGAGACGGTCGTGGAAGCCGGTGTGGTGCCGGCGAATTCCAGACGGTCACCCGTGATCCCCGGGTCCGGGCCACTCAGGTCCGGCGTGCGCACACCGGTGCGGCCCGGGGATCACGCATGTCCGGGGCCGGACGCCCCCTAGGGGATCCCCGACCGGCGTGCCCCACCGCGGTCCGGGTGCCCGCCCCGGTGTGGCGGCGGACACGACTCGCGACGCTCGACGCAGTGGCCGCACCGGCCCGTCGAGGGGGACACCATGCGCGAGATCACCTGGCACCGACCGCTGTTCGTGATGTCCGCCGCGATGGCGGGGCTGGTCGTCGTCGCGGTGGTCGGCACCGTCGTCGACCACCGGATGCTGGCCGGCGCCTCGGTCTGGGCGAAGCCGTTGAAGTTCGGCGTCTCGTTCGCCGTCTACGGCCTGACGCTCGCCGCGCTGCTCCCGATGCTGCCCCGGGCGCGGCGCACGATGTGGTGGCTGGGGACGGCGTTCGCGGTGACCGGGCTCGTCGACGTCGGGTTCATCGCCCTGCAGGCGGCGCGCGGCACGCACAGCCACTTCAACACCGCCTCCGACCCGGTGAACGCGATCGGGCAGCAGATCTTCACCTCCGGGGTGCTGGGGCTGTTCGGCGTCAGCCTGCTGATCTCGGTGCTGCTGCTGTTCCAGCGGGTCGGCGACGCCGCCCTGACCCGGGCCCTGCGCGCCGGGCTGCTCCTCGCGACGGCCGGGATACTCGTCGCGTTCGGGATCGCCGGTTCCGGGCCGGAGCGGACCGTGACCGACGCCTACGGGCGGCCGGTGCCGCTGGCCGGGGCGCGCGGCGTCGGGAACCCGGACGGGTCCGGGATGCCGCTCACGAACTGGAGCACGACCGGTGGTGACCTGCGGGTCCCGCACTTCGTCGGGCTGCACGCGATCCAGGTGCTGGTCCTGGTCGTGCTGGTGCTGGCGGTGCTGGCCCGGCGGGTCGACCGCCTGCGGGACCCCGCGGTGCGGGCCCGGCTCACCGGGGTCGCGGTGCTCGGCGTCACCGGGGTCTTCGCGATCACGACCTGGCAGGCGGTCCGGGGGCAGTCGCTGGTCGCGCCGGACGAGCTGACCGGGACGGCCGCCGGTCTCCTCGCGGCGGTCTGCGTGGGATGGGCCTGGCTGGTGCTGTCCGGCGCGCGCAGCCACACCGGACGGGTGCCCGCGCCCTGACCCGGCCGGGTCCGGAGCCGCCGGACGCCCGAGCGGGCGCGACGGCGCCGGACCGCCCGGTCACCCCGGGTGCCGGTCCCGCTCCAGCGCCTGCGCCGCCCGCTCCAGGCGCCGGGTCACCGACTCCAGGTCGGGCTCGGCCGGCCGGTTCTCCGCCAGCGGCAGCATCGGCGCCACCTTCCGGAAGTGGGCCACCCACGTGGCCAGGTCCGCGGGCCGGGCACCGTCGGCCAGCCAGCGGCGCAGGGCCTGGTTGTGCGCCGCCACGAGCGCCGCCGCCGTCACCGCCGCGACGAGCTCGCCGTCGGTGCGCCCGGTCAGCCGGGCGGTCAGCTCGCGGGTGAACAACCGCCGGTAGTGGTGCACCGAGGCTGCCTCGCGGTCGCGCAGCGCGGGGACCGACCCGACCAGCGCGAACCGGAGCCGGGCGACGTCGGGATCGTCGGTGTAGAGGTCGAAGACCGTCTCCGCGGCACGCAGTACCAGTGACGGCAGCGGCTCGCCGGGATGGGCGTCGTCGAACACCTCGGAGATCCGGGCGAGCCCGCGCTCGTGGTCGGGGGAGAGCGCGTCCTCCTTGCCGTGGAAGTAGCGGAAGAACGTCCGCCGGCCGACCTCGGCGGCGGCGGCGATGTCGTCGACGGTCGTGTCGTCGTAGCCGCGCTCGGTGAACAGCCGCGCCGCGGCGGCGACCAGCCGGCGCCGGACCTCGGCGCGTCCCTCGGCGGAACGCCCCCGACGGGTGCTGGTCGTCATGGCACGGAGGGTAGCAACCGGCGTTGCTGGGTGGCACGGAGTGCCGTTAGCATCGGTCGGTATGAACAGCGACTTCGACAGCTTCCGGCTCAGCGACGAGCACCAGGCCCTGCGCGCCGCGGTGCGGGACCTGGCGGAGTCGAAGATCGCCCCGCACGCGGCGGACGTCGACGAGCAGGCCCGCTACCCGATCGAGGCCCAGGAGGCGCTGACCCGCGCCGGCTTCCACGCGGTGATCGTCCCCGAGGTCTACGGCGGTGAGGGTGCCGACGAGCTCGCCGGCTGCATCGTGATCGAGGAGGTCGCCCGGGTCTGCGCGTCGTCGTCGCTGATCCCCGGGGTGAACGGGCTCGGGCTGACCCCGATCCTGCTCTCCGCGTCCGACGAGCTGAAGAAGCAGGTGCTGCCCTCGGTCGCGTCCGGCGAGGCCATGGTCAGCTACGCCCTCTCCGAGCGCGAGGCGGGCTCGGACGCGGCGTCGATGAAGACCAGGGCCCGCCGCGACGGCGACGAGTGGGTCCTCAACGGCACCAAGTGCTGGATCACCAACGCCGGGCAGTCCACCTGGTACACGGTGATGGCGGTGACCGACCCGGAGAAGAAGGCCAACGGCATCTCCGCGTTCGTGGTGCACGCCGACGACCCCGGCTTCGTGGTCGGGACGAAGGAGCGCAAGCTCGGCATCCACGGCTCACCCACCCGTGAGATCCACTTCGAGAACTGCCGGATCCCGGCCGACCGGATCATCGGCGCCGAGGGCACCGGCTTCAAGACGGCGCTGCGCACGCTGGACCACACGCGTCCGACGATCGGGGCGCAGGCCGTCGGGATCGCCCAGGGCGCCCTGGACGTCGCGACCGGGTACCTCAAGGAGCGCAAGCAGTTCGGCAGACACCTGGCGGAGTTCCAGGGCCTGCAGTTCATGCTCGCGGACATGGCGATGAAGGTCGAGGCCGCCCGGCAGCTCTGCTACGTCGCCGCCTCGCGCGCCGAGCGGGGCGAGCCGGACCTCGGGTTCATCTCCTCGGCCGCCAAGTGCTTCGCCTCGGACACCGCGATGCAGGTGACGACCGACGCCGTGCAGCTGCTCGGCGGGGCCGGGTACACCCGGGACTTCCCGGTCGAGCGGATGATGCGCGACGCGAAGATCACCCAGATCTACGAGGGCACCAACCAGATCCAGCGCATGGTGATGGCGCGCAACCTGCTGAAGTGAGGCGGTCCGCACCGCGGCGCCGGACCGCTACCGTCGCGGGGTGACCGGCGTCCTGGACTGGCTGCTCGACTCCGATCCCGCCCTGCGCTGGCAGGTCGAGCGGGACCTGGCCGGTGCTCCGCCGTCGCGGTGGCGGGCGACCCGGGCCCGGGTCGCGCACGAGGGATGGGGCGCCCGGCTGCTCGCACTCCAGGATCCCGACGGCCGCTGGGCCGGTGGCGCGTACTTCCCGGTCCCGGCCCCGGACGTCCCCGGCCAGGCGTGGACGGCGACCACCTGGTCGCTGACCACGCTGCGGGAGTGGGGCCTGGACCCCGCGGTCCTGCACGCCCGGCGCACCGCCGAGCTGCTCGACGCGACCTGCCGCTGGGAGTACGAGGACCTGCCGTACTGGGACGGCGAGGTCGACTGCTGCATCAACGCCTCGACGCTCGCGAACGGGGTGTGGCTCGGCCGGGACGTCTCCGGGCTCGCCCGGTGGTTCGCCGACCACCGGCTCGACGACGGCGGCTGGAACTGCGAGTGGGTCGAGGGTGCCCGGCGCTCGTCGTTCCACTCGACGCTCAACTCGCTGATCGGGCTGCTCGCCCACGAGACCGCGACCGGCGGCACCCCGGAGACCCGGGAGGCCCGCCGGACCGGGGAGGAGTACCTGCTCACCCGCGAGCTGCTGTACCGCCGCAGCACCGGGGAGCGGGTCGGGCCGTGGGTGGACCGGTTCGCCTATCCGTTCCGCTGGCGCTTCGACGTGCTGCGGGCGACCGACCACTTCCGGCGCGCGCACGCTCTCGACGGTGGTGTGCCGGACCCGCGGCTGGCCGGGGCCGTCGACGTCGTCCGGGCCGCCCGGGGTGCGGACGGCCGGTGGCGCAACGGCGAGCGCGACCCCGGCGCGGTGTGGTTCGAGGTCGACGTCCCCGCCGGTGAACCCTCGCGGTGGCTGACGCTGTACGCCACCCGCGTCCTCACCTGGTGGGACGACCTCAGCTGACCGGACGCCGCCCGATCCGCCGGTCCCGCAGCAGCAGGTACACCGCGAAGCCGGCCTGGACGAGGACGTACCCGATCACGAACGGCAGCATCACCAGCGCCGGGTGCACCGTCCCGGGCACCGGCAGCGGGACCAGCCAGGCGAACAGGACCACCAGCCCGCAGTTGAGCAGGGCCAGCCGGGCGAACCCGGTGCCGTCGCCGTCGGCCTGGCGGCGGGCCAGCTCGAACACCACCACCAGCCGGAACAGCACGCCGACCATGAGCGCGGCGACGATCGGCGCCCCCACGGCGTAGCCCGCGCCCAGCACGCCCAGCACCGGCCCGCCGAGCAGCGCGCCCAGTGCCAGCAGCGGCACGAACACCAGCAGCATCCGGCGCCGGGTGAGCCGGGCCAGCTCGGCCGCGCGGTGCGGCTCCCGCGCCGTCGCGACGGCGAGGGAGTTGGTGAAGAACACCGCCGCGGTGTCGACGACGACCGTGGCCTGCCAGGCGACGAAGAAGACCGCGCCGATCGCGTTGCCCATCCGGAAGTTCGCCAGCAGCGGGATCTGGTTGTAGAGCAGCACCGCGCCGAACTGGGCGATCGCCGTCGGCGCCAGGAAGGCGACCATCGTCCGGCGGCTCGGCAGGTCCCCGGTGCGGTCGGTGTCGGCGGCGGCGAACCGGCGGACGACGACCCAGAGCAGGACGGTCCCCGCCGCCGTCCACAGCACGACCGGGATCGCCCAGGACAGCACCATGCCCTCGGCGGCGAACGCCGCACCGAGCACGCCGAGCAGCACGACCCGGGTGAGCGCGAACGTGCCGCCGCGCCACACCGCGAGCCACGGCCGCCCGGTGGCGACGAGCACGTAGTCGTGCACGACGAACACGCCCCAGCCGGCGCAGGCCAGCACCAGGAGTGCCAGTCCCCAGGCGAACGGCCGGTCGCCGGCGGCGACCTCGGCGACCCGCGGGACGACCAGGCCGTAGACCAGGCCGGCCAGCCCGGACAGCGGCATGACGAGCAGCAGCGTGCCGAACACCAGCCGTACGGACTTCCGCCCGGCGCCCGGGAGCCAGCGCATGATCCCGATACCGAGGTTGAGCTGTGCGGCACCGCCGATCAGCTGCATGGCCGACACGAACTCGGTGGCCCGGCCGACCTCGGCCTGCGGCATCACCCAGGCCGCGATGACGACCCCGAGCAGCCCGGCGACCGAGTTGAACGCCGAGGTCAGCGTGAGGGCGACGGAGTCACCGATCCCGTCACCGCGGCGGCGGGCGGTCGCGGGCGGGGAGGTCATCGCGACGCAACGCTACGGCAGGACGGGCCCCGGGCCGGGCACCGGATCCGGCCGACCGGCGTTCCCGCGCCCGGGCGGGTCAGGCCGGCGGTCCGGCCGGGGCGGGTGCGGGGAGCCGTCCCGGCGCCGACCGGACGACGCGCGCGGCCCGCTCGACCCGCGCGCCGACGTCCGACGGTCCGGTCGCGTCGCTGCTCAGGCCCCGGAGCAGGCCGGAGGCGAAGACGGTGGTGATCTCCTCGACCGTCTGCCGGCCGTCGGGCCGGTACCAGGTCCAGGCGTAGTTGCACATGCCGAAGATCTGCAGCGCGGTCATCTCCGGGTCGTCCACGGTGAGCGCGCCCGCCGTGCGCCCGGCGACCAGCGTGTCGACGACGACGCCGGTGAACCGCTCCCGCTGCCGGTGCACGTACCCGTGCAGCTCGCCGGTCAGGTAGCGGACCAGCTCGCGCAGGCAGGCCAGCGTCGCGGCGCGGTCGTCGCGGTGCGCCACGAGCATCAGGTACATGAGCGCGACCAGCCGGTCCACCGGGTCCGGCAGCTCGGCCAGCACGTGGTCGACCTCGGCGAAGCGGCGGGTGAAGTAGGCGGCGTGCAGCTCGCCCAGCATGCTCTGCTTGTCGCCGAAGTGGTGGACGACGGTGCCCTTGCTCAGCCCGAGCGCCGTCGCGACGTCGGCGATGCTGGTCTCGGCGTAGCCCCGGTCGGCGACCATCTCCGCGAACACCAGCAGGATCGCGTCCCGCGAGCTCGCCCTGGCCACGGGCCGAGCATAACCGCGACGGGTTGCCGACCGCTCGTACGGTCACTTATGTTGACCGTACGAGCGGTCAGTCAGCGTTCAGCCGGTGGTCCGCTCGTCGTCGCGACCCGATGCCGCCGCTCCGATGCCGAAGAGGTGCAGTCATGGCCCTCCCGCCCCCGCTCGACACGCCGCTGCGGGTCCCGGTGCTCGCCGCCCCGATGTTCATCGTGTCCGGGCCCGAACTCGTCGCCGCCCAGATCCGGGCCGGCGTGATCGGCTCGTTCCCCGCACTCAACGCCCGGCCGCAGAGCGAGCTGGGCGACTGGCTCGCCGAGATCGCCGGGACCGCCGGGACGGCGGCGCCGTACGCGGTCAACCTGATCGTGCACCGCAGCAACGACCGGCTCGACGCCGACCTGGCGACCGTCGCCGAGCACCGGGTGCCGGTCGTCATCACCTCGCTGGGCGCCCGGGCCGAGGTGAACGAGGCGGTGCACGCCTACGGCGGGCTGGTCCTGCACGACGTGACGACGGACCGCTTCGCCCGCAAGGCCGTCGAGAAGGGCGCGGACGGGCTGATCGCGGTGGCGGCCGGGGCCGGGGGGCACGCGGGGACGCTGTCGCCGTTCGCACTGGTCCGCGAGATCCGGCGCTGGTTCGACGGGCCGCTCGCGCTCTCCGGTGCGATCGCGCACGGGGCGTCGGTGCTGGCCGCCGTCGCCGCCGGGGCCGATCTCGCCTACGTCGGCTCGGCGTTCCTGCCGACCCGGGAGTGCCGGGCCGCGGCCGCGTACAAGGACATGGTCCTCGGCTCGTCCTCGGCCGACATCGTCTACACCAGCCGGTTCAGCGGCGTCCCGGCCAACTACCTGCGCGGGAGCATCGAGGCGGCGGGGCTCGACCCGGTCCCGGCGACCGGCACCGACCCCACCCTGATGGACTTCGGCAGCGCACCGGACGACCGGCCCGGCCCCCGGCCGTGGCGCGACGTCTGGGGCGCCGGCCAGGGCATCGCCGACGTGGAGCGGGCCGGGACCACGGCCGAGCTGGTCGACCGGCTCGCCGAGGAGTACGACGCGGCGCTGCGCGGGCTCGGTGACCGGGTGCCGCAGGGCCGGGACCCGGCCCCTACAGGATGAACCCGAACAGCGGGCTGTCCGGCGGGATCTGCTCGATGTGCGGCGGGGACTCCGCCATCCGCTTCAGCAGCGCCGGCAGGTCGTCCGGGGATCCCAGCTCGATCCCGACCAGCGCCGGCCCGGTCTCCCGGTTGGAGCGCTTGGTGTACTCGAACAGGGTGATGTCGTCGTCCGGGCCGAGCACGTCGTCGAGGAAGCGCCGCAGCGCGCCGGGCTCCTGCGGGAACTCGACGAGGAAGTAGTGCTTGCGGCCCTCGAACACCAGCGCCCGCTCGACGATGTCGGCGTACCGGCTGACGTCGTTGTTCCCGCCGGAGAGCAGGCAGACCGTGGTCGCGTCGCGGGGGATGTCGAGCATCGCCAGCGCCGCGGGGGACAGTGCCCCGGCGGGCTCGGCGATGATCCCGTCGGACTGGTAGAGCGCGAGCATCTCGACGCAGATCCGCCCCTCGGGCACGGCGAGCAGCTCGGCGCCCGAGCCGCGGACCACGTCGAAGGTGGCCGCGCCCACCCGGCGCACCGCGGCCCCGTCGACGAACGGGTCCAGCGATCCCAGCTCCACCGGTTCCCCGGCGTCCAGCGCTGCGGCCATGCTCGCCGCCCCGGCGGGCTCGACGCCCACGATCCGGGTCGACGGCGAGTGCTCGGCCAGGTAGGTCACGGCCCCGGCGAGCAGCCCGCCGCCGCCGACCGGCACGACCAGCACGTCCGGCGGGTCGGCGAGCTGGGCCAGGATCTCGCGGGCGATGGTGCCCTGACCGGCGACGGTGCGCGGGTCGTCGAACGCGGGCACCTGGGTGGCGCCGGTGGACTCGGCGTCGGCCCGGGCCGCGGCGGCGGCCTCGTCGTAGGTGTTGCCGACCACCCGGACCTCGACGGCGTCGCGGCCGAGCCGGGCGACCCGGTCGCGCTTCTGCCGCGGCGTGGTCCCCGGCAGGTACACCCGGCCCCGGACGCCGAGCCGCTGGCAGGCGAAGGCGACACCCTGGGCGTGGTTGCCGGCGCTCGCGCAGACCACACCCGCGGCCCGGTCGGCCTCGGGCAGCTGGGCGATGAGGTTGTACGCGCCCCGGATCTTGTACGAGCGGACCGGCTGCAGGTCCTCGCGCTTGATCCAGACCTCGCCGCCGATCGCGTCGGACAGACGGGGGTTGAGCTGCAGCGGGGTCGGGCCGATCACGGCGTGCAGCCGGGCCGCCGCGTCGTCGACGTCCCGGGCGCTCACCCGGCCGCCGGCCGCGGTCACGGTGGAGGGGTTGGCGTTCACGGTCGACCAGAGTCTCACGACGCCGGTCCGGGCCTCACACCAGGGAGGACAGCCGCACCGTGGTGCGCTCGGTGTCCGCCCGGCGCCGCAGCACCGACGGGTCCGGTCCCGGGTTCACCACCTGCACCAGCGACGCGCCGGCGCCGAGCACGGCCAGCAGCCCGTCGCGCAGGCCGTCGGGGGAGTCCCAGGCGGTCGTCGACAGCACCCGGTCCCCGGCGGCGACGCCCAGTGCGACGGCCCGGTCCCGGGCCGCGGCGAGCACCTCGGCGCCGCTCGCCCCGTCCCAGGCCGGCGCCGCGTCGTCCACCGGGTCCCACGGCACGAAGTCGTCGCCGTGCACCCGGACCTCGGAGGCGAAGTCGAGCACCCCGGCGGGCAGCCCGCTGATCCCGCGGCCGAAGGCGTCCAGCGAGAACGCCACGGTGGTGTCCGCCCCGGCGGCGAGCGCGGTGTCCAGCCGGGCCGCGTCGGCCAGCACCAGGTCCGCGGCGGCCGGGTCGCCGACGAGCTCCGCCCCGCAGGACCAGGCCGCGAGCAGGGCGGCCGCGGTCTGCCAGTGCGCGGGCAGCAGCACGGCGACCCGGGTGCCCGGCTCGACGTCGCACTCGTCGCGCAGCAGGTTGGCGGCCTTCGCCGTCCAGTTCGCCGTCGTCGTCCCGGACAGCTCCATCCGCTCGCCGGAGGCGTCGTCGTAGTGGGTGAACAGCGGTCGTGCCGCCGCGGCGCCGAGCGCCGGGCCCAGCAGGGCGTCGGTGAGGAACAGGCCGGAGCCGAACACGGTCGTCATCGGGCGCCGACGCTACCCGGGCTCAGTCGATGCAGGGGACGTCGCCCGCGGTGATCGGCGGGGCGGCGGGGCCCGGCGCCGGGGCCGCGGACGGGCCGCCGGCGCCGTCGGACGGGTCGAAGTCCGTACCGATCAGCACCTGCACCCGGCCCTGGCCGACGGCGTCGGACTGCTCGACACCGACCCCGCCGAGGGCGTCGGCCACCCGGCGCGCCGCAGCGTCGCCGTCGGCCTGGCTGTAGCGCACGACGGTGGTGGTCCGGTCCGGGGCGTTGCTGACCGCACCGGACGTGATGCCGTTCTGGCCGAGGGTCGAGGCCACCCGCGCGGCGAGCCCGGTCTGGCCGGAGCCGTTGCCGACGTCGGCGACGACCGGGGCCGGCGGTGCCTGCCCGGTCCCGGGCTCGGGTGCCTGCGCGGGTTCCGGTGCCGGATCGGTGTGCCGGGAGACGAAGTCCTGGACCTCGCGCGGGTCGATGCTCAGCACGTCGCCGGAGCGGGTGTCCTCCGGCCCGCCGGTCGGGACGGTGAGGAAGGTCATCTGCCCGGCCGCGATCTGCGACGCCTGCCGGGCGAAGGCCAGGACGTCCCACCCGCTGTCGATGACCACCGACTCCTGGACGACGTCGACGAGCGCGCCGAGCTTGCCCGGGTCGGTCAGGGTCCCGGAGGAGAGGACCTTCTTCGCGACGGCGGCGAGGAAGACCTGCTGCCGGTTGATCCGGGAGAGGTCGCCGCCGGCGAGGCCGTGCCGCTGCCGGACGAAGGCCAGCGCGTCCGCCCCGGAGATGCTCTGCGGGCCGGCCGCGAAGTCCGCGCCGGAGAACGCGTCGGACACCGGTGCCTTCAGACAGACGTCGACGCCGCCGACGGCCCGGGTGAGGTTGAAGAAACCGAGCAGGTTGACCTCGGCGTAGTGGTCGATGCCCAGGCCGGTCAGCTGCTGCACGGTCTCGATCAACGCCTGCCGTCCGGCCTGCGACGACTGCTGGTCGACCTGCTTCGGGTCGCTCATCCCGTCCGCGACCAGGCGGTTCGCCGCCTCGGCCTTCATCTGCGGGTAGGCGGCGTTGATCTTGTTGCGGCCCAGGCCGGGGATCTGCACCTCGGCGTCGCGCGGGATCGAGAACGCGGTCGCGCCGGCGCCGTCGGCCGGCACGTGCACGACGATGATCGTGTCCGAGTTCAGCACCCCGGCCTCGGCGCCGCTGCGCAGCTCGGCCAGCACCTCGTCGGGCAGCGGATCGCCCTGGGCGTCGGTCCGGCTGTCCACGCCGACGAGCAGGATGTTCTGCTCACCGCCCGCCGACCCCCCGAAGAGCAGGTTGCTGGTGGTGATGCCGCCGGTGACGTCGCGGTACAGGGCCCAGACGGCCCCGGTGGCGAGCACGGTCAGCGCCGACAGCACCGCGACCAGCACCCGGAACCGGTGCAGCCAGCGCAACCCGCCACCACCGGACGGCCGCCGGTCGCCGGAACCGCGGGAGCGCTCGGGCCGGGCCGGGGCCGGCGGACGGGCGGCCCGGCGGGCGGCGGCACGCTCCGCCGCCGGGGGGCGGGGCCGGTCGTACAGCTCGCGCATGCTCGCCTCCCTCGGTGCGGTGGGACGTGGACGTGTCGGGGGCCGGTGGTCACCCGGCCGGGTGTCGTGACCGAACCCGGGCGGTCGCCACACGTCGGTGGGTATGACCGCCGGTTTCGCCCAGGGTGCAGCATGCCGACGGCCGGGGCAGGCCGTTGCGGCATGCGTGTCGCGTGCCCTCGCCCGGACGCCGTACCCCGCTGCTCCTTGAGGGTGATCCCCGGATGCGGACCGTCGTCGCAGATGACGAGCGTGTCGCCGGTTCGGGGGAGGCTGTCGCCGGGCGCGGCCCGGCCACGCGGTGTGACGTTCGCGATCGCGACGAGAGCCGGTCGGTGGTCCCGCCGCCGCGCCGGGTGTGCGTTCTCGCTAGCGTGCACGGCTGTGCAGGACGGCGAGGCGCCCGGCAGCGGGGCGCAGGACGTGAGTGCGGGCGGGCGTGCCTACGGCGACGGGCTCGCCGTGGTCACCGTCACCTACTCGCCCGGCCCGTTGCTGGACGGGTTCCTCGACTCGCTGCGGACCGCGACCGTGCGGGACGACGTCCCGGTGGTGCTGGCGGACAACTGCTCGGTCGACGGCGCCCCGGAGCGGGCCGCCCGCGAGCGGTCCGGCGTGACGTTCCTCCCGATCGGGGAGAACGTCGGCTACGGCGCCGCCGCGAACCGCGGGGTCGCCGCGCTCGACGACCGGTACGGCTGGGTCGTCGTCGCCAACCCGGACCTGGAGTGGGCCCCCGGCTCGCTGGACCTGCTGCTCGACGCCGGGCGGCGGCACCCGCGGGCCGGTGCGCTCGGGCCGCTGGTGCGCGAGCCGTCCGGCGCGGTCTACCCGTCGGCGCGGGAGGTCCCGTCCCTGGTCACCGGGGCCGGGCACGCCGCGCTCGGCACGGTGTGGCCGGGCAACCCGTTCTCGGCGGCCTACCGCAGGGAGCGCGACGACGTCACCGAGCGTGACGCCGGCTGGCTGTCCGGGTCGTGCCTGCTGCTGCGCCGGGCCGCGTTCGACTCGGTCGACGGGTTCGACCCGCGCTACTTCATGTACTTCGAGGACACCGACCTCGGCGAGCGGCTGGGCCGCGCCGGCTGGCGCAACGTCTACGTACCCTCGGCCGAGGTGATGCACGTCGGGGGTGCGTCCACCGGCAAGCAGGAGGTGTCGGCGCGGATGCTCGCCGAGCACCACCGCAGCGCCTACCGCTACCTGGCGGACCGGAACCCCGGTCCGCTCCGCGCGCCGCTGCGGGCCGCGCTGCGGGCGGGCCTGGCCGTGCGGTCGGGCCTGGCGACCCGGGGCGGACGCTGACACCCGGGCCCTGGCCCGGACGAGACGAGACCGAGGGGGAACCGCGGTGCACGATGTCGAGGCGGTCGTACTGGTCGGGGGCAAGGGCACCCGGCTGCGGCCACTGACGCTGTCGGCGCCCAAGCCGATGCTGCCGACGGCGGGGGTGCCGTTCCTGGCGCACCTGCTGTCCCGGATCCGGGAGTCCGGGATCCGGCGGGTCGTGCTGGGCACCAGCTACCTGGCGGAGACGTTCGAGGAGCACTTCGGCGACGGCTCCGCGCTGGGCCTGGACCTGACCTACGTGACCGAGACCGAGCCGCTGGGCACCGGCGGGGGGATCCGCAACGTCGCCCACGCGCTGTCCGCCGAACACGTGATGATCTTCAACGGTGACGTGCTGGCCGGGACCGACCTGAAGGCCGTCGCCGCGACGCACCGGGACTCCGGCGCGGACGTGACGCTGCACCTGGTCCGGGTGCAGAACCCGCGGGCGTTCGGCTGCGTCCCGACCGACGCGAGCGGCCGGGTGCTGGACTTCCTGGAGAAGACCGAGGATCCGCCGACCGACCAGATCAACGCCGGGTGCTACGTCTTCCGCCGCGAGGTCATCGACTCCATCCCGGCCGGGCGCCCGGTCTCGGTGGAGCGGGAGACCTTCCCCGGGCTGCTGGCCTCGGGCGCGCACGTGCAGGGGCACGTCGACGTCGCGTACTGGCGGGACATGGGCACCCCCGGTGACCTGGTGCACGGCTCGGCCGACCTGGTCCGCGGGGTCGCCCCGTCGGCGGCGCTGCCCGGCCCGACCGGGGAGTCGATGGTCCTCGAGGGCGCCGAGGTGGCGGCCGACGCGTTCGTCTTCGGCGGGTCGACGGTCGGCCGCGGCGCCCGGATCGGCTCCGGGGCCAGGGTCGAGGGCTCGATGCTGTTCGACGGCGCCGTCGTCGCCGGCGGGGCCGTCGTCGAGAACTCGGTGATCGGGGCCGGCGCGGTGGTGCAGGAGGGCGCGAGCGTGCGGGACACCGTCGTCGGCGACCGGGCCGTCGTCGGGGCGCACTGCGAGCTGCGCCACGACATGCGGATCTGGCCGGACGTGTCGCTCCCGCCGCACGGGGTGCGGTTCTCGCCGGACGTGTGAGCCCCCGGTGCGCGACCGCGAGTGGCGCCCGCCGTTCCCCCTCGACCTGTACGGGGTTCTGGCGCCGCTGCGGCGCGGCCGGGGCGACCCGACCTGGCGCACCGTCGCCGATGGAGGGGTGATCTGGCGGGTCTCGACCACCCCGGACGGCCCGGCCACCGTCGCGATCCGGCGCCGCCCGGACGGGACCGTGCGCGCGAGCGGCTGGGGCCCCGGCGCGGGGTGGGAGGTCGACCGGCTGCCGTCGCTGCTCGGCGCCGACGACGATCCGGCCGGGTTCACCGCGCACCACCCGGTCGTCGCCGACGCGGTGCGCCGCCGCCCCGGGCTGCGGCTCGGCGCGTCCGGACGGGTGTGGGACACCCTGCTGCCCGCCGTGCTGGAGCAGAAGGTGACCGGCACCGAGGCGCGGCGCTCGTTCCGCGAGCTGGCGTGGCACTTCGGCGACCCGGCGCCCGGACCGGCCGGCGTCGTCCCGGACGGGATGCGGGTGCCGCCCACCCCGGAACGGATCCGCGAGGTCCCGGAGTGGGAGTGGCACCGCGCCGGGGTCGACCACGCGCGGCGCTCGGCGATCCTGCACGCGGCCGTCGTCGCGCACCGGCTGGAGCGCGCCGCCGAGCTGGGCGGCGAGGCGGGCCGGGCGCTGCTGCGCCGGATCCGGGGGATCGGGGTGTGGACCGCGGCCGAGGTCGCCCAGCGCGCCTGGGGCGACCCGGACGCGGTGAGCTTCGGGGACTTCCACGTCCCGAACACCGTCGGCTGGGCGCTGCTCGGGCACGATCTCGACGACGCCGGGCTGCTCGAGGTGCTCGCGCCGTACGCGCCGCAGCGCCAGCGCGCGGTCCGCTACATCGAGGCGTCGGGGTTCCGGCGCCCCCGGTTCGGGCCCCGGTTCTCCCCGCGGGACTACCGGGCGCTGTGAGCAGCCCCGACGGACGTAGGGTCCGCCCTGTGAAGGTCACCGTTCTGGTCGGCGGGGTCGGTGGGGCCCGCTTCCTGCAAGGCGTGAAGGCGGCTCTCGGGCTCCCCCCGGTCGGGCCGGGGAGCGCGGGCGACGGCCACCCGCACTCGATCGACGCCGTGGTCAACGTCGGCGACGACATCTGGCTGCACGGGCTGCGGGTCTGCCCCGATCTCGACACCTGCATGTACACCCTCGGCGGCGGGATCGACGTCGAGAAGGGCTGGGGCCGGTCGGAGGAGACCTGGTCGGTCCGGGCCGAGCTGGAGGCCTACGGGGCCGAGCCGGCCTGGTTCGGGCTCGGCGACCGCGACGTCGCCACCCACCTTGTCCGGACCCGGATGCTGCGGGCCGGGTACCCGCTGTCGCAGGTCACCGAGGCGCTGTGCCACCGGTGGCAGCCGGGGGTCCGGCTGCTGCCCGCGACCGACGACCGGGTCGAGACGCACGTCGTGATCGACTCCCCGGACGCCCCCGCGGACTCCGACGCCCCGGACCAGGTCGCGGTGCACTTCCAGGAATGGTGGATCAAGCACCGGGCCGCGCCGCCGGCGCACCGCTTCGCCTCGGTCGGCGCCGACCAGGCCGGGATCCTGCCGGCCGCGCGGGCCTCGATCGCGGAGGCCGACGTCGTGCTCGTCGCGCCGTCGAACCCGGTCGTCTCGATCGGGACGATCGTCTCGGTGCCGGGTGTCGCGCAGGCGCTCGCGAGCACCCCGGCGCCGGTCGTCGGGGTGAGCCCGATCGTCGGCGGCCGCCCGGTCCGCGGGATGGCCGACGCCTGCCTGGCCGCGATCGGTGTCGAGACCAGCGCGGCGGGCGTCGGGCGGCACTACGGCGGCCGCGGCGAGGGTGGCCTGCTCGACGGCTACCTGGTGCACACCGGGGACGGCTGCGAGCTGCCGGGCGCCACGGTGCGCGAGGTCCCGTTGCTGATGACCGACCACGACGCCACCGCCGACATGGTCCGCGCCGCCCTCGACCTGGCGGGCGTGCGTGTCTGAGCCGCGGCCCGGCAGCGCCCACCCGGACCACGCCGCGGAGCGGCTGGAGGTGCTCGGGGTGCCCGGCCTGCCCGAGTTCCGTCCCGGCGACGACCTCACCGCGGCCCTCGCCGGGGCCGCGCCCTGGCTGCGCGACGGTGACGTCGTCGTCGTCACCTCGAAGGTGTTCTCCAAGGTGGAGGGGCGCCTGGTCCCGGCACCGGCCGACGACGCGGAGCGCGACGCGCTGCGTCGCCGCCTGGTCGACGCCGAGACCGAACGGGTGGTGGCGCGGCGCGGGCGGATGGCGATCGTGGCGGGCCGGCTCGGCATCGTGCAGGCCGCCGCCGGGATCGACGGCTCCAACGTGCGCCGCGACGAGCTGGCGCTGCTGCCCGCCGACCCGGACGCGAGCGCGGCCGGCCTGCGCGCCGGGCTGCGCGAGCACCTGGGGGTCGAGGTCGGCGTGGTCGTCACCGACACGCTCGGCCGGAGCTGGCGGGTCGGGCAGACCGACGCCGCCATCGGCTCGTCCGGGATCCCGGTGCTGCACGGCTACGCCGGTGCCGTCGACGCGCAGGGCAACGACCTGGTGGTCACCGAGGTCGCCGTCGCCGACGAGATCGCCGCCGCGGCCGACCTGGTCAAGGGCAAGCTGGGCGCGATGCCGGTCGCCGTCGTGCGCGGCCTGCAGCTGGCCGACGACGGCTCGGCGGCCCGGGACCTGGTCCGCCCGGTCGCCGACGACCTGTTCTGGCTCGGGGCGGAGGAGGCGATGGCCCGCGGCCGCCGGGAGGCGGTGCTGCTGCGGCGCAGCACCCGCGACTTCACCGACGAGCCGGTCGACCCGGACGCGCTCCGCCGTGCGGTGGGCACCGCGCTCACCGCGCCCGCGCCGCACCACAGCACCCCGTTCCGGTTCGTGTGGCTGCGGGACCCCGATCGCCGGGGCGCGGTGCTGGACGCGCTGCGCGAGCGCTGGCGCGACGATCTCGTCGCCGACGGCCGCGGCCCGGAGGAGGTCGAGCGCCGGCTCGCCCGCGGGGACCTGCTGCGCCGGGCCCCGGAGGTGGTGCTGGCCTTCCGCGCCCGCGAGGGGATGCACACCTATTCGGGTGACGGTGACGACCCCCGGGACGCGAGCGAGCGGGACATGTTCACCGTCGCGGGTGGTGCCGCGGTGCAGTCGCTGCTGGTGGCGCTGGCCGCCGAGGGACTGGCGTCGTGCTGGGTCGGGTCGACGATCTTCGCCCCGGAGGTGGCGCGGAAGGCGCTGGACCTGCCCGCGGACTGGGAGGCGCTCGGCGCGGTGGCCGTCGGGGTGCCGCGCGAGCCGCTCGTACCGCGCGAACCCCGGGACCCGGGCGATGGGCTGATCGAGTGGTGACCGCGGCGACGGCGGCCCGCGAGCTGGGCGCGTGGGACCCGGCCGGGGAGGGGCAGCGGGCCCTGCGCCAGGCCCTGCTGGCGTTCCTCGACGCCCGCCCCGACGACGCCTGCGACCGGTCCTGCGTGCCCGGCCACCTGACCGCGTCGGCGCTGGTCCTGGACGCGGACGGCACGCACACCCTGCTGACCCTGCACCCCAGGGTGGGGCGCTGGATCCAGCTCGGCGGGCACTGCGAGCCCGGCGACGCCGGGCTGCGCGACGCGGCGCTGCGGGAGGCGGCCGAGGAGTCCGGGATCGACGGCCTGGAGATCGGCGAGCACCCGCTGCACGTCGACGTGCACGCCGTCACCTGCTCGCTCGGAGTCCCCACCCGTCACCTGGACGTCCGCTACCTCGTCCGGGCGCCGGCGGGGGCGGTCCCGCGGATCAGCGACGAGTCGCTGGACCTGCGCTGGTGGCCGGTCGACGGGCTGCCCGGCGACGGCGACACCGTCGCGACGATGGTCGCCGCGGCCACCGGCGCCGCTACAGGTACCGCCAGAAGAACAACGCGCTGAACCCCTGCCCGGCCAGCTGGGAGTCGCCGCCGACCAGCGAGTAGAGCAGCTGGGTCGCGGCGAAGAACAGCGTGCTGATCCCGGGCACGAACAGCAGCACGCCGAGCAGCGCGAGCGGGGCCCACGGCCGCACCTTCGCGCCGAAGCGCTGCGCGGGCACCGACAGGAACGGCTCGATCGCGCCCCAGCCGTCCAGGCCGGGCACCGGCAGCAGGTTGAGCACGACGGCGACGATCTGGAACAGCGCCAGCGCGGACAGCCCGGCCGCGAGCGGGGGTGGCATCGAGGTGAACACCGCCACCGTGACGATCAGCACGATCCCGACGACGAGGTTCGCGGCCGGTCCGGCCAGCGACACGGCCGAGCGCCAGCCCCGCGAGCGCAGCGCCCACTGGTTGATCCAGACCGCGCCGCCGGGCAGCGGCAACCCCCCGATCAGCAGGATGATCAGGGGCAGGACCAGCGACAACCCGGGATCGGTGTACCGCCGGATGTCGAGGGTCAGATAGCCCTTGAGGGCCACCGAGGTGTCGCCGCCGCGGTAGGCGGTGATGGCGTGGCCGTACTCGTGCAGGCACAGCGAGACGGTCCATCCGCCCAGCACGATGACGAAGACCCCGGCGATCGCCAGCGCGTCCGATCCGGCCGGGACGGCCACCGCGGCGAGCACACCGCCCAGCGCGGTGATGCCGACGAGCAGGAGGAACCACGGGCTGATGCGTCGGGCGAGAGCAGGCACGTACCCATCCTCCCGGACGCGCCAAACACCGGCACGCACCCCGTCACTCGTTCGGCAGAGGCGGCTTGCACGCAGCTAGTGTCAGCGCTGTACTTACAGCGGTGTCATTCGCCGGTGCGTTGCGGGGAGGTGGGCGAGTGGACGACGTCGAGGGTTTCATGCGGATGCTGCGACCGGCCGGGGTCGAGCCGGTCGGGCAGCAGACGATGGTCTCCGGCCACGACGGTCCGGGGGTGTCGGCGGAGCTGTCCGACCACGACCGGGCCGCGCAGGTGCTCGACCTGAAGGGTCTGCTGCTGGACGAGGTGCCCGGGGACGAGGTACCGGACTGGCAGGAGCGCGCCCTGTGCGCACAGACCGATCCGGAGGCGTTCTTCCCCGAGAAGGGCGGCTCCACCCGGGAGGCGAAGCGCATCTGCGCCGGCTGCGAGGTCCGGGCCGAGTGCTTGGAGTACGCGCTGGCCCAGGACGAGCGCTTCGGCATCTGGGGCGGGCTCTCCGAGCGGGAACGGCGGCGGCTGCGGCGCGCCGCGGTCTGACACCCGCCCAGGGGGACGAACCACCGACGCCCGGGCCCATCACACGATGGGCCCGGGCGTCGTGCCGTGCGGGGCGCTCAGCCGCCGTCGACGGCGTCCGGCTCGATGTTGAGGTACTCCGCGACCTGCTCCACCAGTACCTCGTGCACGAGGTCGGCCAGGTCCTCACCGCCGGTGGCGCGCGCCTCCAGCGGCCGGCGGTAGAGCACGATCCGGGCCCGGGTCGGCAGCCCGGCCGGGTCCACCCCGGCCGGCACCAGGTGCGCCAGCGGGACGCCGACGTCGGCGAGCACGCCCGTGCCCCAGACGACCTCGTCCGGCGAGGTCCGGTCGACCGCGGGGACGTCGTCGATCGCCAGGTCGAGATCGGCCAGCTCGGGACCCCACCGGGCCTCGATCGGTTCGAGCGCCTCCAGCACCTTGGCGTCGAACCGCTCGGCGCGGGTGCGGAACGCGGGCGTGGACACCGGGTACATCAACCCGCGGAGCCCACGGCCGCGGCGGTCCCGGCGGCGGGGGGTGCGGCGCAACAGGCGGTTCGCGGCGGACACCGGTGCATTCTAGGCCCCACCCCCTCGGCACGACCCGCGACGACGCACGACCCGGCACGAGAGTGCGCGTCGCAGTTCTGTCCGGCCGGGTACACGGGCTATCGTCGCCCGTGTGTTGAGTGTGCGGAGATGTTCACGGACGGGCTGCACCGAGCTCGCCGTCGCCACGCTCACCTACGTCTACGCCGACTCCACCGCCGTCGTCGGCCCGCTCGCCACCCAGGCCGAGCCGCACTCCTACGACCTGTGCACCGGGCACGCGCACAACCTCACCGCCCCGCGGGGCTGGGAGGTCGTCCGGTTCGAGAGCGAGTTCGCCCCGCCCCAGCACACCGGGGAGGACCTGACGGCCCTGGCCGACGCCGTCCGTGAGGCGGGCCGGGTGGACCGGCCGGTCGAGGTGGTCGCCGGGCCGGGTGCCACGGGGCGGCGCGGGCACCTGCGGGTGCTGCCCGCTCCCGGTGAGGACGACTGAGCCACCGGTGCAGGAATCCCGCCTGACGTGACGCCGGTGTGGAGACCTGCGCGGACGGGTGACCCGGCTGCGCTAGGGTCAGGCGTCGTGCCCGACCTCTCGGCGATCGTGAAGGCCTACGACATCCGCGGTGTCGTCGGTGACCAGCTGGACGAGCCCACCGCTCGCGCCCTCGGCGCGGCGACCGCCCGCCTGGTCGCCGCCGACGACCCGGCACCCGGTGCCGTCGTCGTCGGCCGGGACATGCGCGACAGCTCCCCGGCGCTCGCCGCGGCCTTCGCCGACGGTGTGACCGGGCAGGGGCTCGACGTCGTCGACATCGGCCTGGCCAGCACCGACATGCTCTACTACGCCTCCGGTTCGCTCGGCCTGCCCGGCGTGATGTTCACGGCCAGCCACAACCCGGCCCGCTACAACGGGCTCAAGCTCTGCCGGGCCGGCGCGGTGCCGATCGGGCAGGACAGCGGGCTCGCGACGATCCGGGACACCGCGGCCGGGTTCCTCGCCGACGGCGTGCCGGTCGCCGACCGCACCGGCACCGTGCGCCGCGACGACGTGCTCGCCGGTTACGCCGAGCACCTGCGCTCGCTGGTGGACCTGTCCTCGCTGGCCGGTGCGCGGCCGCTGACCGTGGTCGTCGACGCCGGCAACGGCATGGGCGGGCACACCGTCCCGACCGTGTTCGAGGCGCTCGACGTCCGGGTCGTCCCGCTCTACTTCGAGCTCGACGGCACGTTCCCGAACCACGAGGCGAACCCGCTCGACCCGGCGAACCTGGTCGACCTGCAGAAGGCCGTGATCGACGCCGGGGCCGACCTCGGGCTGGCCTTCGACGGCGACGCCGACCGCTGCTTCGCCGTCGACGAGCGCGGGACGGCGGTCAGCCCGAGCGCGATCACCGGGCTGGTGGCCGCCCGCGAGCTGGCCAGGGCGCAGGCGGCGGGCGAGGACGACGTCGTCGTCATCCACAACCTGATCACGTCGCGGGCCGTGCCCGAGCTGGTCGCCGAGCACGGCGGGCGCCCGGTGCGGACCAGGGTGGGGCACTCGTTCATCAAGCAGACGATGGCCGAGACCGGCGCGGTGTTCGGTGGCGAGCACTCGGCGCACTACTACTTCCGCGACTTCTGGCGGGCCGACTCCGGCATGCTCGCCGCGCTGCACCTGCTCGCCGCGCTCGGCGAGCACCGGGCCGCGGCCGGCGCCCCGGTGCCGCTGTCCGGCCTGATGGCGGGCTACGACCGGTACGCCGCCTCCGGCGAGATCAACTCGACGGTCACCGACCAGGCCGCCGCGGTGGCCGAGATCGAGTCGATCTACGGTGCCCGGGACGGCGTCGAGCTCGACCGCCTCGACGGGCTCACGGTCACGCTGCCGGGCGGCTCCTGGTTCAACCTGCGGGCGTCGAACACCGAGCCGCTGCTCCGGCTGAACGTGGAGGCGGCCGACGACGACGCCGTCCGGGCGCTGGTCGACGAGGTCCTGGCCGTCGTCCGCGGCTGACACCCGGCCCGGCCGCCGGGCCGGGCACCCTCCGGCACCGGCGCGGTACCCGGTCGGCTGCCGCGCGGTGACGTGGAGTGATGGCAGCATCGAGCGTGAGACATGACGACGAGGAGAACCGTGGCCGTACAGCTCGACCCCCAGCTGCTGGAGATCATGGCCTGCCCGTGTGACGCGCACGCCCCGCTCCGCCCCGGGACCGTCGCCGATCCCGAGGCCGACGCCCTGACCTGCGGGTCCTGCGGCCGATCCTTCCCGGTGACCGACGGGATCCCGGTGCTGCTGCTGGACGAGGCCCTCCCGGGCACCGGCCCGGCGAGGGTCGACGGGTGAACGGGGTGCTCGACGACACGCTGCTCGCCGACGCGGCGACGCTGACCGCGCGGGACACCACCGGTGTCCTGCGGGCGGCCGCGACCGCCGGCGCGCAGGTCCGTTCCGCGGCGCACGCCTCCCGCGAGGCCGGGCTGGACCGGCTGCGCGGGCACCGGCCGCGGGCGCTGGTGCTGCTGCGCCGTCCCGGGGTGTCGGGTGCGGTGGCCGATCTCGTCACCGCGCTGCTCGGTGACCGCTGCCCGGTGCCGGTGGTGCACGCCGAGCGGGTCCCGGGCTGGATCGGCCCGCTGGACGTCGTCGTCGCGCACTCCGCGGACCCGTCGGACCCCGAGCTGGCGGAGTCGGTCGCGACCGCGGTGCACCGCGGCGCGGAGACCGTGCTGTCGGTGCCCGACGGCGGGCCGGTCGCCCGGGCCGGTGCGGGGCGGGCCCGGCTGGTGGAGCCGCGCATCCCGCTGCCGGAGGGGCTCGGGTTCGCCCAGGCGCTGACGGTCGCGCTGGTGACGGTCAGCGAGCTGGAGCTGCTGCCCCTGGCCCCGGACACCGAGGCCCTCGCCGACGCGCTCGACGCCGAGGCCGAGCGCTCCCAGCCCGGCAACGAGCCGTTCGTCAACCCGGCGAAGTCGCTCGCACTGCGGCTCGCCGAGCGGACCCCGCTGCTGTGGGGCACCGACCCGGCCGCGGCCGCGGTCGCCCGGCACGCGGCGACCGCGCTGGCGACGCACGCCGGCGTCGTCGCGCACGCCGACGGGATCGGCCAGGCGGGGACGCTCGCCGGGCTGCGGGTGGCGGTCGACCTGGGTGAGCGCTCCGACGACATCTTCCGGGACCCGTTCGACGACCCCGAACCCGCCGCGGCGGCCCCGCCGCGACTGGTCCTGATGGGCACGGGTGAGGAGGATCCGCAGCAGGTGAGCCGCCGGGTCCTCGGCCGTGAGTGGCCCAACGCCGATCTCGCACACCCGGTGGACGAGGTCCCGCGGGGTACCCGGGACGCGGTGCTGATCCGCGCCGGTCTGCTCGCGTTGCGGGCCGACGTCGCCGCCGTGTACCTGGGCCTGGCCACCCGCGCCACGCTCAACCCCTGACCCGCCCGACCCCGGGAGACCCGTGGAACTGCTGGAGAACCCGATCCGCACCTACGCCTGGGGATCGCGGACGGTGATCGCCGAACTCCTCGGCGACGTGGTGCCGGCACCGCACCCGCAGGCGGAGATGTGGCTGGGTGCGCACCCGGCGGCGTCGTCGACGGTCCCGGACGGGGGCGGCCGCCGCCCGCTGCACCGGCTGATCGCCGACGACCCGATCGCCGCCCTCGGCTCCGGACGGGACCGCTGGGCCGGCCGGTTGCCGTTCCTGCTGAAGGTGCTCGCCGCCGAGGAGCCGCTGTCGCTGCAGGCGCACCCGAGCCTGGAGCAGGCCCGGGAGGGCTGGGAGCGGGAGAACGCGGCCGGCATCGCCGTGGACGCCCGGGACCGCAACTATCGCGACGCCAACCACAAGCCCGAGCTGATCTGCGCGCTCACCGACTTCGTCGCGCTCGTCGGGTTCCGGGAGCCGGTCCGCACCGTGGAGCTGCTCCGGTCGCTGGACGTGCCGGAGCTGGGGGCCTACACCGAGCTGCTCGCCGGCCAGCCCGGCCCGGACGGGCTGCGCGCGCTGTTCACCACCTGGATCACGCTGCCCCAGTCCGTGCTCGACGCGCTGGTCCCGGCCCTGCAGGAGGGTGCGGTGCGGCTGCTGGAGCGGGGCGCGGGTGACTGGACCGGCGAGGCCAAGATGGTGCTCGACCTGTCCGAGCGGTACCCCGGTGACGCCGGGGTCCTCGCGGCCCTGCTGCTGAACCGGGTGGACCTGGTGCCCGGCGAGGCGTTGTTCCTGCCGGCCGGGAACCTGCACGCCTACCTGTCGGGTGCCGGCATCGAGCTGATGGCGAACTCGGACAACGTGCTGCGCGGCGGGCTGACGCCGAAGCACGTCGACGTCCCGGAGCTGCTGCGGGTGCTCGACTTCGCGGCCCCGCCGCCGGCCGTCCGCCGGCCGGCGCCGGAACCGTCCGCCGCCGGGTGGCAGCGCTACGAGGTGCCGGTCGAGGAGTTCCTGCTGCGCCGGGCGGACACCGGCGGGCGGGACAAGCTCGACGTGCCGGGGACCGGTGCGCGCATCCTGCTGTGCACCTCCGGCTCCGCGGCCGTCGAGGCGCAGGGCACCGAGATCGAGCTGCCGCGCGGGGCCGCGGTCTACCTGTCGGCGGCCGACACCGGGGCCGTCCTGAGCACCGGCGACGACGGCGCCACTGTCTTCCTGGCCGGCGACGGGCTCTGACCCGGGCCACCGGCGGCCCGCCGGCGCGGACGGCCGGTGCGGGACGGCCGGTGCGGGACGGTCAGTGCAGGACGGTCAGCAGGCCCTCCACCCCGCGGCGGAACGCGGCCCGGACGCCCTCGGCGCCGTCGAGGTCGGCGCCGTTCATGGCGCCGTCGCGCACCATCACGAAGTGCCGTGCGGCGTGCTCGGGGTCCGGCCGGCGCGGTGAGTCCGCGAACACCCTGGCGAACTGCCCGGTGAGGGTGTCCAGGTACCAGGACCGGTGGTCGAGCACGACGCGGCGCACCGGGTCGTCGGGATCGGGGTGCTCGGCCGCGGCCTTGAGGAAGGCGCACCCGCGGAAGCCCGGGCGGGTCAGCGAGTCGGCCACGGCGGCCCCGAGCCCGCGCACCGCCTCGGCGGCCGTCGGCGCCGCGTCGATGATCGCCTGCGCGTCGGCCCGGAGGTCGGCGTCCACGGCGCGCAGGTAGGCCAGCACCAGGTCCTCCTTCGACGGGAAGTGCCGGTAGAAGGTCGCCCGGGTGGCCGGGGCCTCGGCGAGGATCCGCTCCACGCCGACCGCCCGGATCCCGTCGCGGTAGAACAACGCGCTCGCGGTGGCGAGCAGCCGGTCGCGGGCCTCGGACCGCCCGGTGCGGGTCGGTGACGTCATGCCCGGACCGTAGCAGAAAGAACGGTCGGTCTTGCTGGGCTCGCGATCGTGTGCGAAGCTGACCAGAGAGAACGGTCTTTCTCTCTCTCCGTTCGTCACCCACCCCGTCCGGGAGGACCTCCATGACCACGGCCACCGTCCCCGAGACCGCTCCGGTCCCCGCGCTCCGGCGGCTCTACCTCGTCCGCTTCGGGTTCGCCCTGCTGTGGGCGATCGCGCTGTTCGTACTGGCGCCGGACCTCGGCCCGGTGGTCGCGACCCTGCTCGTGCTCTACCCGCTGTTCGACGTCGGGGCCGCGGTCGTCGACGCCCGTGCCTCCCGGGGGACCCGCTCGGTCCCGGCACTGGTCGCCAACATCGTGCTGAGCACGAGCGTCGCGATCGGCCTGGCCTTCGCGGTCACCTCCGGCGCCCCGGCCGTCCTGCGGGTGTGGGGGATCTGGGCGATCGTGGCCGGGCTGGTGCAGCTGCTCGTCGCGCTGCGGCGCCGGGCGCTCGGCGGGCAGTGGGCGATGATCGCCAGCGGCGGCCTCTCGGTGCTCGCCGGCGCCTCGTTCGTGCTCCAGTCGACCGGCCCGGACGCGATGGTGGGCAGCACGGCCGGGTACGCGCTGCTCGGCGGCGTCTTCTTCCTGGTCTCGGCCCTGCGGCTCGGCCGGGCCGCGCGCTCGGCGGGATGATCACGAGGGATGGAGCGCGACCGGCGTGTGCCGTCGGGCTCGCTCCGCCCTTCGCGATCACGGGATCAGTACGTGTCCGGCGCGCGGTGGTGCTCGAAGATGAGCGACGTCCGCGTGCCCGCCACCTCGCCCCAGGAGTTCAGCACCCCCACCAGCCGGCGCAGCGCCCCGGTGTCGGCGCTCGCGACGCGGAGCATGTAGTCGTCGGCACCGGCGAGGAAGTAGACGTCGCGGACCTCGGGCAGCCGCGAGCTGCGGGTGACGAACTCGTCGAGCCGGTCGCGGGCGTCGGCCTGCAGCGTCACGAAGATCATCGCCTGCAGCGGGTGCCCGGTGGCGGCCGGATCGACGTCGGCGTGGTAGCCCCGGATCACCCCGCGCTCGCGCAGTGCCCGGATCCGCCCGAGGCAGGTCGACGGGGCGATGCCGACGGCCTCGGCGAGCGCGTTGTTCGGCGTGCGCGCATCCTGCTCGAGCAGGCGCAGCAGTCTCCGGTCGGTCTCGTCCAGTCGAACGACGTTCGGCCCGGCCGCTCGTCGGCCGACGCTGACGGAATCTTCTTCGCTCATGACCCTCGTTCGGAGAATATCTGTCGTTGGAGTTGGCAGAGTATCGCTTCTTCTTCACTATGGAGGGCAGTCGAGGATGAGGAGCCAGACATGCGCATCTCCGTGCCGAAGGAGACCAAGGACAACGAGTTCCGGGTCGCCCTGACCCCGGCCGGGGTGCACGAGCTCGTCGGGCAGGGGCACGACGTCGTCGTCGAGCACGACGCGGGCGCCGGCTCGGCGATCACCGACGCCGACTACAAGGAGGCCGGTGCGCAGATCCTCGCCGACACCGCCGAGGTCTGGGGCTCCGCCGAGCTGCTGCTGAAGGTCAAGGAGCCGATCGCGTCGGAGTACGGCTTCCTGCGTCCGGACCTCACGCTGTTCACCTACCTGCACCTGGCCGCGTCCCGGCCGTGCACCGACGCGCTGCTGTCCTCGGGCACCACGTCGATCGCCTACGAGACCGTCCGCACCGCCGACGGCCGGCTGCCGCTGCTGGCCCCGATGAGCGAGGTCGCGGGCCGGCTCGCGCCGCAGGCCGGCGCGTACCACCTCATGCGCTCGGCCGGTGGCCGCGGCGTGCTGATGGGCGGGGTGCCCGGGGCCCCCGGCGCGGACGTCGTCGTCCTCGGTGCCGGTGTCGCCGGTGCGAACGCGATCGCGATCGCGGCCGGGATGGCCGCGCAGGTGACGGTGCTCGACATCGACGTGGACAAGCTCCGCGCGATCGACGAGCGGTACGCCGGCCGGGTCCGCACCGTCTACTCGACCAAGCTGTCGGTCCGTGAGGCCGTGACGAACGCCGACCTCGTCATCGGCGCGGTGCTCGTGCCCGGTGCGAAGGCGCCGACCCTGGTCCCGAACGACCTGGTCGCCGCGATGCGCCCGGGTGCGGTGCTGGTGGACATCGCGATCGACCAGGGCGGCTGCTTCGCCGACTCCCGCCCGACCACGCACGCCGACCCGACCTACGCGGTGCACGACACGGTCTTCTACTGCGTGGCGAACATGCCGGGCGCGGTGCCGCACACCTCGACGCGGGCGCTGACGAACGCGACCCTGCCCTACGTGCTGCGGATCGCGAACCGTGGCTGGGAGGCCGCGACCGCGGCCGACCCGGTGCTGGCCGCCGGGCTCTCGACGCACCGCGGCGCCCTGCTCTCGGCCGAGGTGGCGCAGGCGCACGGGCTGGAGCACGGCACCCTCTGACCGCTGTCCGGGCGGGAGCGCGGGGTCTCCCGCTCGGTTCGGGGCAGAACGACGCGAAACTCCACGATGTCTGGAATGTCCGCCCTTTGCGGCTGCGGATCGTACCCGTGCGGGCGGTGTCGTGCGCCGGCTATCGACTCGTGGCGCTGAATCGTGTCGGAAATCGAGCGGTTTTGTGTCGCAACCATATCGTGATCTCAAATCCGGACCAAACGCGTGACCGCGGATCGCACGGGTCGTAATTTGTCGGCTCATGACGGTCACGAACCGCGGCGGCGGGTTCTTCCGCACGAAGTCGGTCGAGCAGGCGATACGGGACACCGAGGAACCGGAGTTCCAGCTGAAGAAGGCGCTGGGCCCGGTCCAGCTGACGATCATGGGCATCGGGGTGCTGATCGGCACCGGGGTGTTCGTGCTGGCGGGTGAGGCCGCTGCGTTGTACTCGGGTCCGGCGGTGTCGCTGTCGTTCCTGATCAGTGGTGTGGTGTGTGCGCTGGCGGCGTTGTGCTACGCGGAGTTCGCGTCGACGGTGCCGGTGGCGGGGAGTGCGTACACGTTCTCCTACGCGTCGATGGGTGAGTTCATCGCGTGGATGATCGGCTGGGACCTGACCCTGGAGTTCACCCTCGGTGCCGCGACCGTGGCCAAGGGCTGGAGCGGCTACTTCGACAGCGTCCTCGGTGGTCTGGGCCTGGAGCTGCCCGCGGCGCTGTCCGGCGGCCCGGGCAGCGAGGGCGGCGCGATCGACCTGCCCGCCGTGTTCGTCTCGCTGCTGATGATGGTCGTGCTGATCATCGGGATCCGGCTGTCGGCCTGGGTGAACGCCACGATCACCTCGCTGAAGCTGGTGATCGTCGCGGGCATCATCATCATCGGCGTCTTCTACATCTCCGGCGCCAACTGGACGCCGTTCATCCCGCCGTCGCAGCCCGCGGACTACGAGAGCGCGGTCGGCGGCCAGCCGCTGCTGCTGCAGATCCTGGGCATCGACACCGGCTTCGGCCTGACCGGCGTGTTCACCGGTGCCGCCATCGTGTTCTTCGCCTACCTGGGCTTCGACATCGTGGCGACGCTGTCGGAGGAGGTGAAGAACCCGCAGAAGACGATGCCGATCGGGATCATCGCCTCGCTGGCGATCGCGACGACGCTGTACATCGTCGTGTCGCTGATCTACACCGGGATCCTGCCCTACGACCAGCTCGGCGTGGAGGCCCCGGCCGCGGCGGCCATGGCGGCGACCGGCGTACCCGCGGCGGAGTTCATCATCTCGCTCGGGATCCTGATCGGCCTGACGGTCGTGATCATGACGCTGATGCTGGGCCAGACCCGGGTGGCGTTCGCGATGAGCCGCGACCACCTGCTGCCGCCGTCGCTGGGCAAGGTGCACCCGACCTTCCGCACCCCGTACCGGCTCACCATCATCACCGGTGTGGTCGCGGCCGGGCTCAGTGGCTTCCTGGAGCTGACCGAGCTGGCCAACCTGGTCAACATCGGCACCCTGGCCGCGTTCGTGCTGGTCTCGATCGGCGTGATCGTGCTGCGCCGGACCCGCCCGGACCTGCCGCGGACGTTCAAGGTGCCGTTCATGCCGGTGCTGCCGATCGTCTCGGCGATCCTCTGCTTCGCCGTGGCGCTGTTCCTGCCCGGTGAGACCTGGCTGCGGTTCATCCTCTGGATGATCATCGGCACCGTGGTCTACCTCGCCTACGGCCGCCGGCGCAGCCGGCTGGCGACGGGCGAGAAGGCCTGACCCGACCCGCTCCACGACGGCGGCGTCCCGGTGACCGGGGCGCCGCCGTCGTCGTACCTGGGTGTCGGGCCGAACCGTGCATTACGTATGTTTCCGCGTATGAAGGCCAGAAGCCCCAATGGCGGGATCTTCCGCACCAAAACGGTCGAGCAGGCGATACGGGACACCGAGGAACCGGAGTTCCAGCTGAAGAAGGCGCTGGGCCCGGTCCAGCTGACGATCATGGGCATCGGGGTGCTGATCGGCACCGGGGTGTTCGTGCTGGCGGGTGAGGCCGCTGCGTTGTACTCGGGTCCGGCGGTGTCGCTGTCGTTCCTGATCAGTGGTGTGGTGTGTGCGCTGGCGGCGTTGTGCTACGCGGAGTTCGCGTCGACGGTGCCGGTGGCGGGGAGTGCGTACACGTTCTCCTACGCGTCGATGGGTGAGTTCATCGCGTGGATGATCGGCTGGGACCTCGTCCTGGAGTTCACGCTGGGCGCGGCCACCGTCTCGAAGGGCTGGGGCGGGTACTTCGACAGCGTCATGGCGAGCCTCGGCGTCCCGGTGCCGGACGCCATCTCCGCGGGGCCGGGCGGCGGCGGGATCGTCGACCTCCCGGCGGTCTTCATCGCGCTGCTGATGATGGTCGTGCTGATCATCGGCATCAAGCTCTCGGCCTGGGTGAACGCCACCGTCACCTCGCTGAAGCTGGTGATCGTCGCCGGCATCATCCTGATCGGCGTCTTCTACGTCTCCGGTGCCAACTGGACCCCGTTCATCCCGGAGTCCCGGCCCGCCGACTACTCGAGCGACGCGGGGACCCCGCTGCTGCTCGACCTGTTCGGGATCGACACGGCGTTCGGCCTGACCGGCGTGTTCACCGCGGCCGCGCTGGTCTTCTTCGCCTACCTGGGCTTCGACATCGTGGCGACGCTGTCGGAGGAGGTGAAGAACCCGCAGAAGACGATGCCGATCGGGATCATCGCCTCGCTGACGATCGCGACGCTGCTCTACATCGTCGTGTCGCTGATCTACACCGGGATCCTGCCCTACGACCAGCTGGCCGTGGAGGCTCCGGCGGCCGCGGCGATGGCCGCGACCGGGGTGCCGGCGGCGGAGTTCATCATCTCGCTGGGCATCCTGATCGGCCTGACCGTGGTCATCATGACGCTGATGCTGGGCCAGACCCGGGTGGCGTTCGCGATGAGCCGCGACCGGCTGCTGCCGCCGTGGCTGGCCCGGGTGCACCCGAAGTACCGCACCCCGTACCGGCTGACGATCATCACCGGCGTCTCGGCGGCGCTGATGGGCGGCTTCCTGGAGCTGACCGAGCTGGGGCAGCTGGTCAACATCGGCACCCTGGCCGCGTTCGTGCTGGTCTCGATCGGCGTGATCGTGCTGCGCCGTCGCCGGCCGGACCTGCCGCGGACGTTCAAGGTGCCGTTCATGCCGGTGCTGCCGATCGTCTCGGCGGTGGCCTGCTTCGTCATCGCGCTGTTCCTGCCGGCCGACACCTGGGTCCGGTTCTTCGCCTGGATGGCGCTCGGTGCGGCGATCTACTTCGTCTACGGGCGCCGGCGCTCCCGGCTCGCGACCGGCCAGTCCCTGGCCGAGATCGCGGCCGAGGCACGCGGGAAGAAGGCCCCCCAGGGCGAGTGACCCCGCCCTCCCCTCGACGGCGGCGTCCCGGACCCCGGGACGCCGCCGTCCGTCGTCCCGGCAGCTCGTCGAAGGGGGTGGAGAACTCCCGCGAGCACTCCTCGTGACCGCCCGCGCGCAGTACGCTCACCGCTCATGACCGAACCGTCGCCAGGCGATCCGCGTTCCGCGGCGGTCTGCCTGGACGTCGGGTCGTCCTGGACGAAGGCGGTCCTGGTCCGGGCGGACGGCACCCCGGCGGGTTTCGCCGAGCACCCCACCACCCCCGACGTGCAGGCCGGTGTCGACGCCGCGGTGGCCGCAGCGGCCGCGTCCGGCGGGCGCCCGTCCGGCGGCCGGGCCCCGGAGGTACTGGCCTGCTCGTCGGCCGGCGGTCCGTTGCGGCTGGTCGTGGTCGGGGCGGAGCGGCTGACCGCGACCGAGGCCGCGCACCGGGCCTGTCGTTCGGCCGGGGCCAGGGTGGTCGGCGTGCACACCGGCGCGTTGGAGGGCGACGCGGTCCGCGAGCTCACCGGGCAGCGGCCGGGGGCGGTCCTGCTGCTCGGCGGCGCCGACGGCGGCGACCCCGGTGTGGTCCTGCACAACGCCGGCCGGCTGGCCCGGACCCGCGGGCGCTGGCCGGTGCTGCTCGCGGTCGACGCCGGTGCCCGTGCGGACGCGCTCGGCCTGCTCCGGGCGGGCGGGCGCAGCGTGACCTCGTGCCCGAACGCCACCCCGCGCCCCGGTGAGATCGTGACCGGGCCGGTCCGCGACGCCGTCGCCGAGCTCTACGCCGGCCAGGCGCTCGGGGTGCAGGCCGGGCCCGGCCGGCTCGGTGCGCTGGCGCCCACCCGCACCCCGCTCGCCGTCGCGGCCGGGGTGACCGCGCTCGCCCGGCTGACCGGGACCGGCGTGCTGGTCGTGGACGTCGGGTCCGCGACGACCGACGTCCACGGCTCCGGCACCGCGGCCGGGGTGCTGGTGGAGGCGCAGTCGGAGGGCATCGTCGATCCGGTCGAGGCGGACCTGCTGGGCCCGACGGTCGCCGCGCTGGAGTCCTCCGGCCCGGCGGTGCCCGCGGACCGGGGCGCGGCGGCCGAGGCCGGCGGCTCGCGGCGATCGCCGCCGTCATCGCGCTGCGGCGGCACCTGCGCCACACCGGGGTGCTGCCGGACACCGGCGCGGCCGGGCTGCTGGTCCCGGACCCCCCGGTCGCGGTGCCGGGCACGGGCGCCGGTGGTGATGTCGGACTCGTCGTCCTGACCGGCGGGGTGTTCCGCCAGCGCGACGCCGCCGGGCTCGCCGCCGTGGCCGCCACGGTGCGCCGCGACCCGGTGCTGCTCGGTGTGCTGGCCCAGGTGGAGGTACGGGTGGACAGCGAGTCGGTGCTCGCCCCCGCCGGCCTGCTCGCGTCGCACGGCAGGCACGCCGCGGCCCGGTCCGTGCTCGCCGAACGTCTGCTCGGATGATCACCCGCCGGAGTTGACACCCTCCGGGTCGCTGGGAACGATGGAACCCGCGAGAGAGCCGGGCGCCGAGAGGCGCTGCAGCGGTCGCCGACCCGGTACCGGGGGCGGCCGCCACGCTCGGGGCCCGGCCCGGCACGGATCGAGGAAAGGGCGCCTGTCTCCGACGAGGAGGGAGGGTGCCGTGTCCCGTGCGCGCACCGTTCCCCCGCCGCCGGAGCCCGTCCGTCCGGATCCGACCACCCCGGCCGTATCCGACCCGACCGCCCGAGGAGGCGCACCCACCCCATGACCGCATCCGAGACGACCGGCCACCCGAAGCTGCAGAACGTCGGTGGCCTGGACTTCGCCATCGCCGACATCGCCGAGGCCGAGTACGGCCGCAAGGACATCCGGCTGGCTGAGAACGAGATGCCGGGTCTGACCGAGCTCCGGCGCGAGTACGCCGAGGCCAAGCCGCTGGCCGGGGCGCGGATCGCCGGCTCGCTGCACATGACCACCCAGACCGCGGTCCTGATCGAGACCCTGGTCAGCCTCGGCGCCGACGTGCGCTGGGTGTCCTGCAACATCTTCTCCACCCAGGACTACGCGGCGGCCGCGGCGGTCGTCGGCCCGAACGGCACGGCGGAGAACCCGCAGGGCGTCCCGGTGTTCGCCTGGAAGGGCGAGTCGCTGGAGGACTACTGGTGGTGCACCGAGCAGCTGTTCAAGTTCCGTGACGCCGACGGCAACGTCGTGGGCCCGAACATGATCCTCGACGACGGTGGCGACGCCACCCTGCTCGTGCACAAGGGCGTCGAGTTCGAGAAGACCGGCGTCGTGCCGACCTTCGACGACGACGACCTCACCGTCTCCGACGAGGAGCGCGTCGTGTTCGACACGCTGCGCCGCAGCCTCGCCGAGGACCCGAAGCGCTGGACCACGATCAACGACGGCATCCGCGGCGTGACCGAGGAGACCACCACCGGCGTCAACCGGCTCTACCAGCTGGCCGAGCGCGGCGAGCTGCTGTTCCCGGCGATCAACGTCAACGACTCGGTCACCAAGTCGAAGTTCGACAACAAGTACGGCATCCGCCACTCGCTGGTCGACGGCCTGAACCGGGCCACCGACGTGCTGCTCGGCGGCAAGGTCGCCGTGGTCGCCGCCTACGGCGACACCGGCAAGGGCTCGGCCGAGGCGCTCGCGGGCCAGGGCGCCCGGGTCATCGTCGCCGAGGCGGACCCGATCTGCGCGCTGCAGGCGATGCTCGAGGGCCACCAGGTCGCCACCCTGGAGAAGGTCATCGAGCAGGCCGACATCGTCGTGACGGCGACCGGCAACAAGGACATCGTCACGGTCGACCTGATGAAGCGGATGAAGCACCAGGCGATCCTCGCCAACGTCGGTCACTTCGACAACGAGATCGACATGGCCGGGCTGGCCCGGGTCGAGGGCGTCCGCCGGATCACCATCAAGCCGCAGGTCGACGAGTGGATCTTCCCGGACGGGCACTCGATCATCGTGCTGTCCGAGGGCCGGCTGATGAACCTGGGCAACGCGACCGGCCACCCGTCGTTCGTGATGTCCAACAGCTTCTCGAACCAGGTGATCGCGCAGGTCGAGCTGTTCACCAAGCACGAGGAGTACAACAAGGACGTCTACCGGCTGCCGAAGCACCTCGACGAGAAGGTCGCGCGGATCCACGTGACGGCGCTCGGCGGTGAGCTGACCAAGCTCACCAAGGACCAGGCCGAGTACATCGGCGTGGACGTCGAGGGCCCGTACAAGCCGGAGCACTACCGGTACTGAGCGCGGAGCTCGCGGAGCGCGCGTCGGTGCTGAGCGCGGAGCTTGCGGAGCGCGCATCGGTACCGAGTCCTGGTGCGTTGTGCCCGACGGCGCGATGGCTGCGGCCATCGCGCCGTCGGCGTGTGGAGGGGGTGTCACCGGTGCTCGACCGGGGATCCGGGGACGGCTGGGTGCACTGCGCCCGCGGCCACCGGCACTGGGGGCTGTTCGGCGCGGCCGGGCTGTTGGTCCGGCACCGGGGGGCCGGTGACCCGCCCGGCGTGGACCGGATCCTGCTGCAGCACCGGGCCGGCTGGAGCCACCACGGCGGCACCTGGGGGATCCCCGGCGGCGCCCGGGACCGCGGCGAGTCCGCCCGGGAGGCGGCCCTGCGCGAGGCGGGCGAGGAGAGCGCGCTGGACGTCTCCGCGCTGACCCCGGACCGGGGGACCGGCGAGTACGTCGACGACCACGGCGGCTGGAGCTACACGACGGTGGTCGTGCGGGCCGGGTGGCCGGGGGCCGCACCGCCGGTCGAGGTCCGCGGCGCGGAGAGCACCGAGCTGCGGTGGGTGCGCACCGACCGGCTCGACGAGCTGGACCTGCATCCCGGCTTCGCGGCGAGCTGGCCCGCGGTGAGCGGGCTGCGGGCGGAGACCTAGGGTCTCGCCCGTGGGACGGCTGGTGGTCATCGAGGGGCTCGACGGGGCCGGCAAGCGCACCTTCGCCGGTCGGCTGACCGCCGCACTGCGCGCGGCGGGCGCGTCGGTCACGGCGACGGCCTTCCCCCGCTACGACGACGACGTGCACGCCGAGCTGGCCCGCGACGCGCTCTACGGCCGGATGGGCGACCTGGCGTCGTCGGTGCACGCGATGGCGGTCCTGTTCGCACTCGACCGCCGGGCCGCCGCGCCCGGGCTGCGGGACGCGCTGGCCGGGCACGACGTCGTCCTGGTCGACCGGTACGTCGCCTCGAACGCCGCCTACAACGCCGCCCGGCTCGGCCAGGACGCCGGTGGCGAGGTCGTGGAGTGGGTCCGCGGGCTGGAGATCGACCGGTTCGCCGTCCCGGTGCCGGACCACCAGCTGCTGCTGGCGCCGCCGCCGTCGGTCGCCGCGGAGCGCGCCCGGAGCCGCGCGTCGGCCGAGGCCGGGCGGGAACGCGACGCCTACGAGCGCGACGGCGATCTGCAGGCCCGCACCGACGCCGTCTACCGGCAGCTCGCCGACGCCGCCTGGCTGAGCAGGTGGACCGTGCTGGCCGCGCCCGGTGCCCCGGGGACCGGTCCCCGACCGGCGCCGAGGGCGGATCCGGGGGACCCGGCGGCGCTGGCTGCGGACCTCCTGCGCTGACCCCGAGCGGCGAACTGGGATAGTGGAGCAATGAAGTCGCGCGTGCTGGTGGTCGACGACGACCCGGCCCTGGCCGAGATGCTCACCATCGTGCTGCGGGGCGAGGGGTTCGAGACCGCGGTCGTCTCCGACGGGACACGGGCGCTGCCCGCGGTCCGGGACACCCAGCCCGACGTGGTGCTGCTCGACCTGATGCTCCCCGGGATGAACGGGATCGACGTGTGCCGGGCGATCCGGGCCGAGTCCGGGGTCCCGATCGTCATGCTCACGGCGAAGAGCGACACCGTCGACATCGTGCTCGGCCTGGAGTCCGGCGCCGACGACTACGTCGTGAAGCCGTTCAAGCCGAAGGAACTCGTCGCGCGGATCCGGGCCAGGGTCCGGCGCAACGACGCCGAGCCCGCCGAGCAGCTGTCCATCGGTGAGATCGACATCGACGTCCCGGCGCACCAGGTGACCAGGGCCGGGCAGCCGGTGGCGCTCACGCCGCTGGAGTTCGACCTGCTCGTCGCGCTGGCCCGCAAGCCGCGGCAGGTCTTCACCCGCGAGGTCCTGCTCGAGCAGGTCTGGGGCTACCGGCACGCGGCCGACACCCGCCTGGTGAACGTGCACGTCCAGCGGCTGCGCTCCAAGGTGGAGCGGGATCCGGAGCGCCCCGAGGTGGTCCTGACCGTCCGTGGGGTGGGGTACAAGGCCGGGCCCCCGTGACCGGGCCGGTCGGGCCGTGGCGGCGGTGAGCCCGCGCGCGGCGCGGCCGGGGGCCTCCCGGCCGGCGGGCACGGGCCGGACCGCCCGGGTGCTCGCCCCGCTCCGCGCGCAGGCCCACGAGCTCGGCGCGCTGGTCGCCGCGTCCTGGCGCCGGTCGCTGCAGCTGCGGGTCGTCGTCTCCACGCTGGCCCTGTCCACCGCGGTGGTGCTCGTGCTGGGGCTGGTGCTGCAGAGCGAGATCACCGAGCGGCTGCTGCAGAGCAAGGCGCAGGGCGCGCTGGTCCAGGCCGAGACGAGCCGGTCGGTGCTGGAGGCCGAGCTCTCCGGGGCCGATCCGGACCGCGAGGGCACCCAGGAGCTGCTGGACTCCGCGCTGGAGCGGCTGACCAACGCCCGGGAGTCCCGGCCGAACGCCGTCGGGGAGTACCGCGCCGCGCTGACGACCGGCACCGGCAACGGCCCGGAGATCTCCTCCGGCGACGTCGAGCCGGTCACCCGGGAGCTGCAGGACACGGTCGCCGAGGGCAGCACCAGCCAGCAGTACGTGACCATCGACGGCGTCCCCACCCTGATCTTCGGGCAGCTCATCTCCACCGCGGGCCGCGACCTGCAGTTCTACCTGCTCTTCCCGCTGGAGGGCGAGCGCCAGACGCTGAACCTGGTCCAGAGCACGCTGGTCGTCGGCGGCCTAGTGCTGCTCGTGCTGCTCGCGGCGATCGCCAGCCTGGTGACCCGGCAGGTGGTCCGGCCGATCCGGCACGCCGCCGACGTCGCGGAACGGTTCGCGGGCGGTCACCTCGGCGAGCGGATGGCGGTCCACGGCGAGGACGAGGTCGCCCGGCTCGCCGAGTCCTACAACGAGATGGCCGGCAGCCTGGCGGCCCAGATCGCCCAGCTGGAGGAGTTCGGGGCGTTGCAGCGGCGCTTCACCTCCGACGTCAGCCACGAGCTGCGCACCCCGCTGACGACGGTGCGGATGGCCGCCGACGTGCTCTACGCCTCCCGCGACGAGCTGCTGCCCGCGCTGCGCCGCAGCTCGGAGCTGCTGGTGACCGAGCTGGACCGGTTCGAGGCCCTGCTCGCCGACCTGCTGGAGATCTCCCGGCTGGACGCCGGTGTCGCCGACCTGGGTGCGGAGCGCGTCGACATGGCCGCGGTGGTGCACCGCGCCGTCGACGCCGTCCGCGGGCTGGCGACCGACGCCGGGACCGAGCTGGTGCTCGACCTCGCCGAGGGCGAGGAGGTGGAGGCCGACCCGCGCCGGGTCGAGCGGATCGTCCGCAACCTGGTGGCGAACGCGATCGACCACGGGGAGGGACGTCCGGTGGAGGTGACGGTGGCGGGGGACCCGGCAGCCGTGGCGGTGGTCGTGCGCGACCACGGGGTCGGGCTGCGCCCCGGTGAGGCGGACCTGGTCTTCAACCGGTTCTGGCGGGCCGAGGAGTCCCGCGCCCGCCGCAGCGGGGGGACCGGGCTCGGGCTCTCGATCAGCATCGAGGACGCCCGGCTGCACGGCGGCTGGCTGCAGGCCTGGGGCGAGCGGGGGAGCGGCTCGGCGTTCCGGCTGACCCTGCCGCGCCTGGTCGGCGGGCACATCTCGACGCCGCCGCTGCCGCTGGGCCCGCCCCCGGGCCGCGGCGGTCCGGCACCGCTGCTCGACGGCCGGTCCGGCGGCTCGGTGCCGACGCCCCCGCGGGGGGTCTCGGCGCGGCCGGCCGGTGACGCCTGGCCGGTCCGTGGCCCGGAGCACGCGCCGGTGCAGCCCGCCGAGCGCGCGATCACCGACCCGGGCGGCGACCGGTGACGGGCCGGCTGACCCGGTGGGCCGCCGGAGTGGGGATGCTCGTGTGCCTCGCCGTGCTGGCCGGCTGCGCGAGCGTCCCGGAGCACTCGTCGGTGCAGGTCATCCGGCAGACCGGGGACACCGGGGCCGCGGTCCCGGACGGCCCGATCGAGGACGCGGACCCGCTCGGGCTCGTCCGCGGCTTCGTGAACAACTCCGGCAGCCCGGAGGAACGGCACGCCTCGGCCCGTCGCTACCTGGCCGACAGCGCCTCGACCTGGGACGACGGCGCCACGCTCACCGTGCTCTCGGAACGGTTCGACACCGTGTTCGCGCCGAGCTCCGCCGACGCGGGCCCGGACCGGGCCGTGGTCCGGCTGCGGGCCGACCGGCTCGGCCAGGTGAGCCCGTCCGGCGCGTTCGAGCCGGGGCCGCAACCGGTCGAGATCGACATCGGCGTGGTCCGCCAGGACGACCGGTGGCGCATCGAGCGCCTGCCGCCCGGGGTGCTGGTGCGGCTCTCGGACTTCCGGGGCAACTACCGCTCGCTGCGGGCGTGGTTCGTCGATCCCCGGCGCAACACGCTGCTGTCGGACCCGCACTACATCCCCAACGGCCGTCCGGGCGAGCTGGCCGCACGGGCGATGGACGTGCTGATGCGCGGCCCGTCGCGGGGGCTGGCCGGTGCGGCGGTGACCGCGTTCCCGGCGACGGCGAAGCTGCGCTCGGCGGTCGCGGAGACCCCGGACGGCGTCGTGCTCGTCGACCTCACCGGGGTGTCCGGGCTGGAGCCGCCGGACCGGCAGCGCCTCGCCGCCCAGATCGTGCTGACCCTCGCCGAGGTCAGCGTGCCGCGGGTGCGGCTGCTGTCCGACGGCGAGCCGCTGCTGCCCGACCGTCCGGAGCTGACCCGTGACGACGTCGGCGCCATGGTCGCGACGCCGGAACGGATCCCGGCGTACCCGCTGGTGGTCGACGACGGCCGGGTGCACCGGGTGGTCGAGGGCGGTCAGGACGAGCCGGTCGCCGGGCAGGCGGGCAACGGCTCGTTCGACGTGGTCGACGCGGCGTCCTCGCCGCGGGCCGGGCGGATCGCGGTGGTCTCGCGGGAGGAGAGCGGGACCCAGCGACTGCTCGTCGGCCCGGCCGACGGGCAGCTGTCGGCGACGCCGGTCTCCGGGTCGGCGGTGACGGCGCTGAGCTGGAACGCCTCCGGGGACGAGATCTGGGCGGTCGCCGACGGGCGCGTGCGCCGGGTGCTGGTCCCCGCGGCCGGCGCGCCGGGCGAGGCGGCGGTGGACACCACCGTCCTCGACGGCGCGGGGCCGGTCGTGGATCTGGCGCACTCCAGGGAGGGCGGCCGGATCGCCGTCGTCGCGGACGGGCGGCTGCTGGTCGCGCCGGTCGTCCCGGGGCCGGCCGGGGCGGTGGCGCTCGGGCCGACCCGGGCGCTGCGCCCGAACGACCTGGACGGCGTGGTCGCCGTCGACTGGCGGTCCGAGGAGCAGCTCGTGGTCGCGTCGGACTCCGAACGGCCGGTCGTCCTGGTGACGATCGACGGGCTCGTGGTGGACCCGCTCTCGGGGACGAACCTCACCGCGCCACTGCACGCGGTGACGGCGGCCCCGGGACGCCCGATCTACGTGACCGACCGGACCGGCATGTGGACGTTCTCCGGCAGCGACCTGGACGCGTGGAAACAGGCGTCGGGCACCTCGACCTCCGCCCGGCCCTTCTACCCCGGCTGACGCCCCCGGCCACCGCGCCTGTGGACGGATCCGCCACCTTGTGGACGGATCACCCCGCGCGCGGGGTGATCGGCCGCGCGGTGTCGGTGCGGGGACGCATGCTCGCCGGGTGCCGTCCTCCGCTCCCGCTCCGCTGTCCGCCCTGCTGGACCTGCTCCTGCCGCACACCTGCGGCGGCTGCGGCACCGGCCGGGCCGGGGGCGGCGGCTGGTGTCCCGCGTGCGCGGAGGACACGGCGGGGCCGATCGCGGTCCGGGTGCCCGCGGCCGGCCGGGTGGCGGCGGTCGCCCGCTACCGCGGCCCGCTGCGCCGGGCCGTGCTCGCCTACAAGGAGCGCGGGCGCCGGGACCTGGCCCCGGCCCTGGCCGCGCTGCTGGTCCCCGCGGTGGGCGCGGTGCTGCCGGCCGGCGTCGCCCGGGCCGACCCGGACCGGGTGTGGCTGGTGCCCGCGCCGTCCCGGCCGGCCGCGGCCAGGGCCCGCGGGGGTGACCACGTCCTGCGGCTGTGCCGGGAGCTGGAGCCGCGGCTGGCGGCCGTGGGGCTCCCGGCCCGCACGCTGCCGGTGCTGGCGCTCGACCGGCGGGCCCGGGACTCCGTCGGTCTGGACGCCGCCGGGCGCCGGGCGAACCTGGGCGCGGCGATGCGGGCGGTACCGCTGCCGGGCGCCGCGTGGCCGGGCCCCGGTGACGCGGTCCTGGTCGTCGACGACGTCGTCACCACGGGCGCGACGCTGGGCGCCTGCGGTGCACTGCTCCGCGCCGCCCGGCTCCGGCCGGCCGGAGCGGTCGTGCTGGCCGACGCGACGGTGCGCCCGTGGACGTGACCGGCGTCATGTGTCGAAAGTCACATTGCCGTTCTGGTGACGAACAGTGTCCCCGGCTCGCCGGGGCGCTCCTCCGGTTCCGCCGGACCGGCCGCTGCGGTGTGCGTGTCACGTGCGGATCCGATCGTCACCCGGGTGGCCGGGCCCGGTCGCGGAGCGCGTACGGGGGGCGGCGGAACGTCCCACGAGTGGGTCGGCGAACGACCTGTCGAGCACGCGGATTTACCGCTAACGTCCGATGAACTCGCAGCCGCTACCACAGCAGGAGGAGCGACCGATAGCCCACCCCGGGGCCGTCGTCGAGTCCCGGAAAAAGCACGACCGAAGCGAGGGATGTCCGAGTGGAGATCGTCGTCACCGGCCGCAACGTCCAGGTGCCCGACCACTTCCGTGGCCTGGTCGAGGAGAAGCTCAGCCGTCTGGAGCGCCACGATCACAAGATCGTCGGCATGGAGGTGGAGCTGTTCCACGAGCCGAACCGCCGCCAGCAGAAGTCCTGTCAGCGGGTCGAGATCACCGGCCGCGGCGGCTGCGGAGCCGTCGCCAGGGCCGAGGCCTCCGCGGCCGACTTCTACGCCGCGCTCGACCTGGCCGCGAGCAAGCTCGCCGAGCGGCTGCGCCGCTCGCACGACCGCCGCAAGCCGAGCCGCCGCGACCGCGTGCACGCGTCCCGGGTCGCCGCGGACGCGTCGGCCGTCGCGCTGATGGAGCAGGCGCCGCCGACCACCGACACGATCCCCGCCCCGCGCTCGCACGGCGAGACCCTGCCCGACGCCGAGATCGCCCGGCTCGAGGAGCAGTGGGAGGCCGACTACCTGCCGGGCCGGATCGTCCGCGAGAAGACCCACGACGCGGCCCCGATGACGGTCGACGAGGCGCTGTCGCGGATGGAGCTCGTCGGGCACGACTTCTACCTGTTCTCCTGCAGCGAGAGCGGTCGTCCGTCGGTCGTCTACCGGCGTCACGGTTACGACTACGGCGTCATCCGGCTCGGCGGCTGACCGTCCGGCGCGGGTGCGGGTCGCTTCGACGCCCGCACCCGCGCCGGACAGGTCCCGGTCGGGTGACGCCGGGCGTGCGGGGAGTCTGCGTCGCCGAAGCGGCGCGAAACCCGTCGTCGCGTGCCCGTACGATGGCGACAGGGCGGTGTGACCTCCTCCGGCGAGCGAGCCCGCCCGTGTCCTGACCGCGACGTGAATGAGGTCGGCAGTGCCCTTCCTGAGTCGACTCCTCCGGGCCGGCGAGACCAAGCTGGTGAAGCGGCTCGGCAAGATCGCCGCACACATCGACGGCCTGGAGCCCGAGTTCGAGGGCCTCTCCGACGACCAGCTCCGTGCCCGGACCGACGAGTTCCGTCGGCGGCACGCCGAGGGCGAGTCCCTCGACTCGCTGCTGCCGGAGGCCTTCGCCACCGTCCGCGAGGCGGCCCGGCGCACCCTGGGGCAGCGGCCCTTCACCGTGCAGCTGATGGGCGCCGGTGCGCTGCACATGGGCAACGTGTCCGAGATGGGCACCGGTGAGGGCAAGACCCTGACCTCGACCCTCGCGGTCTACCTGAACGCGATCCCCGGCAAGGGCGTCCACGTCATCACGACGAACGACTACCTGGCCAAGCGCGACTCGGAGACGATGGGCCGGATCCACCGGTGGCTCGGTCTCACGGTCGGCGTGATCCTGGCCGAGATGACGCCCGCGGAGCGCCGCGAGCAGTACCGCCAGGACGTCACCTACGGCACGAACAACGAGTTCGGCTTCGACTACCTGCGCGACAACATGGCGTGGAACGCCGAGGACATGGTCCAGCGCGGGCACAACTTCGCGATCGTCGACGAGGCGGACTCGATCCTCATCGACGAGGCGCGCACGCCGCTGATCATCTCCGGCCCCGCGGAGCAGAGCGCCCGCTGGTACCAGGAGTTCGCCCGGCTCGCGCCGATGCTGTCCAAGGACATCCACTACGAGGTCGACGAGCGCAAGCGCACCGTCGGCATCACCGAGGAGGGCGTCTCGCTGATCGAGGATCAGCTGGGCATCGACAACCTCTACGAGTCCGCGAACACCCCGCTCGTCGGCTACCTGAACAACGCCGTCAAGGCCAAGGAGCTGTTCAAGAAGGACAAGGACTACATCGTCAACAGCGGTGAGGTCCTGATCGTCGACGAGTTCACCGGCCGCGTCCTGTCCGGCCGCCGCTACAACGAGGGCATGCACCAGGCGATCGAGGCCAAGGAAGGCGTCGAGATCAAGCCGGAGAACCAGACTCTGGCGACGATCACGCTGCAGAACTTCTTCCGGCTCTACGACAAGCTCGCGGGCATGACCGGTACGGCCCAGACCGAGGCCGCCGAGCTGCACGAGATCTACACGATGTCGGTCGTCACGATCCCGCCGAACCGGCCGCGGGTGCGCGCCGACCAGGCCGACCTCATCTACAAGACCGAGGTCGCCAAGTTCGAGGCCGTCGCCGACGACATCGCCGAGAAGCACCACGCGGGCCAGCCGGTCCTGATCGGCACGACCAGCGTCGAGAAGTCCGAGTTCCTGGCGAAGCTGCTGCTCAAGCGCAACGTTCCGCACGAGGTGCTGAACGCGAAGAACCACGCGCGCGAGGCGCAGATCATCGCCCAGGCCGGGCACGCCGGCGCGGTCACGGTCGCCACGAACATGGCCGGCCGCGGTACCGACATCATGCTCGGCGGCAACCCCGAGTTCCTCGCCGACCTGGAGCTGCGCAGCCAGGGTCTCGACCCGGTCGAGACCCGCGAGCAGTACGAGGCGGCGTGGGACTCGGCGCTCGACCGGATGCGCATGCAGGTGAAGGCGGAGGCGGAGGAGGTCCGCAGCGCGGGCGGCCTCTACGTGCTGGGCACCGAGCGCCACGAGTCGCGGCGGATCGACAACCAGCTCCGCGGTCGTTCCGGCCGGCAGGGTGACCCGGGCGCGTCCCGGTTCTACCTCTCGCTCGGCGACGAGCTGATGCGGCGGTTCAACGGCCAGGTCGTCGAGTCGATCATGAACCGGTTCAACCTGCCGGACGACGTGCCGATCGAGGCGAAGATGGTCACCCGCGCCATCCGCAGCGCGCAGACCCAGGTCGAGCAGCAGAACTTCGAGATCCGGAAGAACGTCCTCAAGTACGACGAGGTCCTCAACCAGCAGCGCAAGGTCATCTACGACGAGCGCCGCCGGGTCCTCGACGGTGAGGACGTGCAGCGCCAGACCCGGAACATGCTCGAGGACGTCGTCCACGGCTACATCGTCGGTGCGACCGCCGACGGCTACGCCGAGGACTGGGACTTCGAGAAGCTCTGGACCGCGCTGCGCGGCCTCTACCCGGTCTCGATCGACTGGCGCGCGCTGGCCGACGACGACGGGATCTCGCCGGAGGAGCTGGAGAAGGCCGTCCTCGCCGACGCCGAGGCGGCCTACTCCCGCCGCGAGGCGGAGATCGACTCGCTGATCGGGCCGCAGGGCGGGATGCGCGAGCTCGAGCGTCAGGTCCTGATGCAGGTCATCGACCGCAAGTGGCGCGAGCACCTCTACGAGATGGACTACCTCAAGGAGGGCATCGGGCTGCGGGCCATGGCCCAGCGCGACCCGGTGATCGAGTACCAGCGCGAGGGCTTCGACATGTTCGCCGCGATGCTCGAGGGCATCAAGGAGGAGACGATCGGCCACCTGTTCAACGTGGTCGTCCAGGTGCAGCAGCCGGCCGCACCGGTCCAGGAGGAGGACCCGGAGACCACCGAGATCCCGGTGATCCGGCGGGTCCCGGCCGAGGACCCGAGCGAGAGCACCGTCGTCCTGCCGAACCTGTTCCGTGCCACCCCGCCGCAGAACCTGCAGTACAGCGGCCCGGGCGAGGACGGAGGGGTCGCCCGTCGCGGCGAGGGCCCGGGTCCGGTCCCAGGCCGGACGGGCCGGCAGCCCGCCGTCCCGCGGGGCGGCCAGGCACCGGTCCGCGGCGGCGGCATGCCGCCCAGCGGGGCCCACCAGGTCCCGGCCGGCAACGACGACCCCGGGGTGAACCGGGCCGACCGGCGCCGGGCGGAGAAGGCGAACCGCCGGCGTCGCTGACGCGGGCGGGCGCGAACGATCAGATCAGCCGGACGGCGGTGAGGGTCCACGGCCCCGCCGCCGACCGGCGATCGAGGCGGACCGCGAGCGCGCGGTGGCGCCCGGCGACCGTCAGCGTGGTGCAGGCTTCCACCGCGTCGCGGTGCGGCCGGCACAGGTGCAGCCGCGGCGCCGGCCGGGTGACGCCGCAGCCGGGCACGGCGACCGGTCCGCGGGCCCGTGACGCCTCCGCTCCGGCCCGGCGCCGGGCCGGGTGCGGCCCGGCGATCGGCCGGGTCGCCGCGGTGTCCAGCCGGGCGGCGCCCAGGTAGCGCAGGACCCGGGGCGTGGCGACCGCGGCCAGCTGGACGGGCGCCCGGCGCCCGTTCAGCACCTCGGCGACGAGCCGGACCAGCTCCGCCGCCCGGGCCCCGGCCGCTCCGAGCTCCCGCGGCCCGGCCGGTGGCCGGTGGGCACCGCGCGCGGGTGCCGCCGGTGCCGGAGGCGGCGGTACCGGCAGCGGTCCCCCCGACCACATCCGGAACCCGCCGGGGAGCACGACGACCAGCCCCGGTGGCAGGTCCCGCGGGACGTCCTCGACCGTCCGGGCGTGCAGGATCCGGCCGTTCGGTGTGTCCTCGACGAGGGGCCCGGGCGGTGCCGCGTCCGCATCCGGGTCCGGGGCGCCGGCCTCCGGGGAGCCGGTGCCCCCGACAGGGGAGGGGCGGACGTGCGCCCGGCCGGGGGCGGCGGGCTCCGGAGCGGTGGTCCCGGGGGCGGGCGGGCTGGAGGTCACCGGAGGAGCATCGGGCCGCGATCCGCCGCCCGGACGCCTCCGATCCGCATTCGTCGCCGCATCATGTGCGTGCGAAGCGTCCCGGCGTGCGCATCCCACGGTCCGGTACGCGCGTGCCGTTCGCTTCCGCAGACCGTCCCGCGCGACCGGCCGTGCCGGTCGTCCGGCCGACCTACGCTCCGCCGGTGTCCCGACCTCCGCAGCCTGCGTCGTCGCTGACGAACCCGCCCCACCCCGTAGCCGTGGGGGAGGCCGGGCCGAGCGGCGCCGATCTCCTCGTCCGGGCCGGTCAGCTCGTGCTCGGCGCCCGGCGCGCCCGGGCCGCGGAGCACGGGCTCTCGCTGACGGCGGTGCGGGTGCTGGAGGAGCTCGCCCGGGCCGGTGGCGGTCTCGTGCAGCGTGAGCTCGCCGCGCGGGTCCGCATCACCCCGCCCACGCTGACCCCCGTCCTCGACGTGCTGGAGGCGGCCGGGCTCGCCACGCGCACGACCGACGGGGTCGACCGGCGGCTCCGCAGGGTGGTCATCACCGGGCCCGGTCACGCCCGGCTGCGCGACGCCGTGGCCGCGACCCACGGGCCGCGGCTGCCCGAGCCTCCCGCGGCGCACGCCGACGCCGTCCGGGAGTATCTGGTCGCGGTGATCGCGTTCCTGGAGCAGGATCGCCGCGACGCACCGTTGTAGGGGGAAACGATGGGACAGGTCGCGGTCGAGGTCACCGACCTCGTGAAGCGGTATCCGAAGGCACCCGGCAACGCGGTCGACGGGCTGTCGTTCGAGGTCGCCGAAGGCGAGGTCTTCGGCCTGCTCGGACCGAACGGGGCCGGCAAGACGACCACCGTCGGCGTCCTGACCACCCGGGTCGTGCCCACCTCGGGGACCGCCCGGGTCGCCGGTCTCGACGTGCGCACCGACGCCGTCGCGGTCTGCGCGAAGCTGGCCGTCGTCCCGCAGCGCCAGAACCTGGACCGCTCGCTGGGCGTCCGGGACAACCTAGTGTTCCACGCCGCGTACCACGGCGTCGGCCGGGCCGAGCGCAACCGGCGGGCCGACGAGCTCCTCGACCGGATGGGACTGACCGACAAGGCGAAGGCGATCGCCGACGACCTCTCCGGCGGCCAGGCCCAGCGCGTCATGATCGCCCGCGGCCTCATGCACCGGCCCGAGGTCCTGTTCCTCGACGAGCCGTCCACCGGGCTCGACCCGCAGGCCCGGCTGTTCGTGCACGACCAGATCCGCGGGATGCGCGACGAGGGGGTCACGGTCGTCCTCACCACGCACGACATGGACGAGGCGCACAAGCTCTCCGACCGGATCGGGATCGTCGACCACGGGCGGCTGCTCGCCCTCGACACGCCGGACGCGCTGGTCGCGGCCCTGCCGGGGCGGGCGACCATCGAGGTCGTGGCCGTCCCGGGGCCGGACGGGGCCGAGCCGCTGCGCACCGCGCTGGCCGGTCTCGACGGTGTGGCCCGGGCCGAGACCCCGGCCGGGCGCGAGCCCGCCGCGGACGCCGGGGCCACCGTGGCCCTGCGGCTCGCGGTCACCCGCGAACCGGCCGCGCTGCTCAGCCCGGTCGTCGAGCTGCTCGGCCGGTACGGAGCGGTGGTGCGCGACGTCTCGCTCGGCGAGGCCTCGCTGGAGGACGTGTTCATCGACCTGACCGGGAGGGACCTGCGATGACCGGGACCACCTTCCTCGCCGTGCTGCGGCGTGACCTCTACGTCACGGGCCGGGAGCTGCCCTCGTTCCTGGCCCAGACCCTGGTGCAGCCGTTCTTCTTCCTGCTGGTGTTCGTCGTGGTGCTCGGCCGCGGCGGGATCGTCGCCGAGGGCTACGGCGAGATCATGCTCCCCGGCCTGATCGCGCTGAACGCCATGTTCGGCGCGCTGCAGAGCGTCACGCTGCCGCTGGTGTTCGAGCTGTCCTGGACCCGCGAGATCGACGACCGGCTCCTCGCGCCGATGCCGGTCTGGGCGGTCGCCGTCGAGAAGATCGTCTTCGGTGGGCTGCGCGGCCTGCTGGCGAGCCTGCTGATGGTGCCCATCGGCCTGGTCATGGTCGACGTCAGCTGGCCGGCGGCCGGGCTCGCCCCGGCGCTGCTGATGGTGGTGCTGGGGGCGCTGCTCGGCGGCGCGATGGGCCTGACGATCGGGACGGCGGTGCCGCCACGCCGGATCAACATCATGTTCGCGGTGATCTTCACGCCGCTGCTGTTCACCGGCTCGGTGCAGTACCCGCTGCTGACGCTGGCCGACCTGCGCTGGTTCCAGGTGCTCTCGGCGCTGAACCCGCTGACCTACGTGAGCGAGGGGATCCGGGCGTCGCTGGTCCCGGTGCAGGTGCCGCACCTGCCGCTGTGGGTGTGCGTGCTCGTCCCGGCCGTCGCGATCGTGGTGTTCACGCTGCTGGGCATCCGCGGGTTCCTCCGCAGGGCCCTCGACTGAGCCCGGTTCGCCTACAGTCGATCCGGTGGCGGAGACACGGAGCCTGCGCGGCCTGATCGTCGACTACGGCGGGGTCCTCGACGACCCCGGCACCGGCCCGCTGCTGCTGGGCTACGCCCGGCGGGCCGCCGCGGCGGGCGTGCGCACGGCGTTGTTCTCCGGCGCGCACGCGGTGCCGGAGGACTGCGCGGCCGCCTTCGGCACGGTGCTGCTCGGCGCGGTGCGCGGCGCCCGCAAGCCCAGCCCGGACGCCTTCGCGGCGGCCGCCGCGGAACTGGGGCTGGCGGCGGCGGACTGCGTCGTCGTCGACGACATCGGGGCCTGCGTCCGCGGCGCGGCCGCGGCGGGTGCGGTCGGGGTCCGGCACGTCGACGCCGAGGCGACGCTCGCCGAGCTGGAGGTCCTGCTCGGGGTCCCCGCCGCGGGCTGACCCGGACGTACGGAGGCGCCGCCCGCGGTGCGGACGGCGCCTCGTGATCAGCTGCTGCGGCGGCGCGCCGGACGGTTCCGGCGCGCGGTCACGGCTGCGGCGGGGGCGGCGGCGCCTGCCCGGGCGGCGGGGGCGGCGGCGCCTGGCCGTCCGGGCCGGGCTGACCCGGCTGCTGGGCGGTGGTGTCACCGGTCCCGGTCCGCTCGCGGGCGAACTTCGTCGCCGTGTCGATGTGCTGGTCGTGCCCGGCGAACTTCTGCTTCGCCGAGTCGCCCGCCTTGTTCAGTGCCTGATCGACCTTGTCGTCGTGCTTGCCGAGCAGTTCCTTGGCCTTGTCCAGGAAACTCATGCCGGCCATCGTGACGTGATCACCGGCCGTCCGCACCCGGAGCGTGTCCCCCGATCCGGTGATGGACGCCGGGGATCGACGAGCGGAGCCGTGCGTGCTCCGGCCGGAGGTCGTCGATCCGGGTCACGCCGAGCAGTTGCAGCGTCCGTTCCACCTCGGCCCGCAGGATCTCCACGGCCCGCGCCACCCCGGCCTCGCCGCCGGCCATCAGCCCGTACAGGTAGGCCCGGCCGACCAGCGCGGCCCTGGCACCGAGCGCCACGGCCGCCACGACGTCGCCGCCGTGCAGGATCCCGGTGTCGACCAGCACCTCGGCGTCGTCGCCCAGCTCCTGCACCACCGGTTCGATCAGCTCCGCCGGGACCGGGGCGCGGTCCAGCTGGCGGCCGCCGTGGTTGGACAGCAGGACGGCGTCCGCGCCCGCGCCGACGACCCGGCGGGCGTCCGCCGTCGACTGGATCCCCTTGATCACGAGCGAGCCGCTCCAGGCCTCCCGCAGCCAGGCCACGTCGTCCAGGGTCAGCGCCGGGTCGAAGACCTGGTTGATCATCTCGAACGGCGAGCGGCCGCCCGCGGCGAGGCTCTCGAACGTCAGCGGCTCGGTGGTGAGCAGGTCGAACCACCAGCGGGGGCGCCGGGCGCCGTCCAGCACGGTGCGCAGCGACAGCGCCGGCGGGATGGACAGGCCGTTGCGGGCGTCGCGCCGCCGGTTGCCGCCGACCGGGGTGTCGACGGTCAGCATCAGGGTGTCGTAGCCCGCGGCCGCCGCCCGCGCGACCAGCTCGCGGGCGACCGAGCGGTCCCGCCACAGGTAGAGCTGGAACCAGTGCCGGCCACCGGCCCCGGCCTCGGCGACGGCCTCGATCGTCGTCGAGCCCATCGTGGACAGCGCGTAGGGGACCCCGGCCCGCGCCGCCGCGGCGGCGACCGCCCGTTCGCCCGCCGTGTGCATCATGCGGGTGAAACCGGTCGGTCCCAGCGCGAACGGCAGTGCCGACCGGGTGCCGAGGATGTCGCGCCCGGTGTCGACCCGGGACACGTCGCGCAGCACGGTCGGGGTGAACTCGACCGACGCCCACACCTCCCGGGCCCGGCGCAGGCTCACCTCGTCCTCGGCGGCGCCGTCGGTGTAGTCGAAGACCGCCCGCGGTGCCCGGCGCCGGGCCAGCTCCCGCAGGTCGCCGACGCTGGTGGCGCGGGCCAGCCGGGCGGTCGTCCGGTGCAGCGTGACCGGGGCCGGGCGCAGCAGCGGGGCGAGTTCGGACGGGCGGGGGATGCGACGGTGCACCATGGGCCGACCGTACGGCCCGGTCCGGCCGGGTACCAGCGGCCTCAGCCGCGGCGGCGCAGCAGCTCGTAGGCCGCGACCGCACCCGCGGAGGCGACGTTGAGGGACTCGACGCCGCCGTACATCGGCAGCGACAGGACACTGTCGATCCGCTCGCGGACCGGCTCGGTCAGCCCGTCGGTCTCGTTGCCCAGCACCAGCGCGATCCGGGGCGGGAGGTCGGCGTCGAGCAGCGAGTCGCCGCCCGCGTCGAGCCCGAACACCGCGAAGCCCGCGTCGCGGAGCAGGTCCAGGCCGTCGGCCGCGGTGCTGCAGCGCAGCACCGGGGCGCCGAAGGCCACGCCGGCCGACGCCTTGATGACCAGCGGGTCGATCGCGGGCACCCCGCGCCGGGGCAGCAGCACGCCGTCGAGACCGGCGGCCGTCGCGCTGCGCAGGATCATCCCGACGTTCGACGGGTTGGTCACCGCGTCCAGCACGATGACCGACGCCGGCCGGCGGCTGCCCAGGTCGGACAGGAACACCGGCAGCGGTGCCATCCGCGGTGCGACGACGTCGGCCAGCACGCCCTGGTCGTGCCGCCCGTTCCCGGCGAGCACCTTCACCCGCTGCGCCGACGCCCTGGTGACCGGCACCCCGCGCCGCCGGGCCGCCGCGGTGATCTCGCGCTCCCCGGCGCCGCGCACCGAGTCGGCGAGCACCACCTTGTCGACCTGCAGGTCCGCGTCCGCGAGGGCCTCCAGGACGGGTTTGCGGCCGTAGACCGTGATGAACCTGTCCTTCGGGGACACCGGGTCGGGCGCTGGGTCGCTCACACCCACCAGCCTCGCACGTAGGATCGCGGCCATGCCGTCCCGGCTCTCCCCGCTCGACGCCTCCTTCCTGTACCTGGAGGAGGCGACCACACCCATGCACGTCGGCGGGCTCGCCGTGTTCGACCGGCCGGACGACGGCTTCGACTACGACCGGCTCGTCGAGCTGATCGAGCAGCGGCTCGCGCTCGTGCCGCGCTACCGGCAGAAGGTCCGGCACGTGCCGGGGAACCTGGCCCGCCCGGTGTGGGTCGACGATCCCGAGTTCGACGTCGCCTACCACGTGCGGCGCTCCGCGCTGCCCCGTCCGGGCAGCGAGGAGCAGCTCGTCGACCTGGTCGGGCGGCTGATGTCGCGGCCGCTGGACCACGCCCGCCCGCTGTGGGAGATGTACCTGATCGAGGGTCTGGAACCGGCCGCGGACGGCCGGGGCGCCGGGCGGGGCCGGGCGGCCGTGCTCACCAAGACCCACCAGGCGATGGTCGACGGGATCTCGGCGATCGACATCGGGCAGGTGATCCTCGACGTCTCGGCCGAGCCCCGGGAGACGCCCGACGAGCTGTGGATGCCCCGCCCGGAGCCGACCGACGGCCAGCTCCTGCTCGACGCCGTCGGCGAGGCCGTGACCCGGCCGACCGAGGTGGTGGACAACGTCCGGGTCGCCGCGGGGGACGCGATCGCGACCGTCGGCAAGCTCGCCGGCGCGGCCGGGCACGTCCTCACGATGGCCCGGACCGCGGGCCGCCGGGCGCCCGGGCTGCCGCTGAACGCCCAGATCTCCACCCAGCGCCGGTTCGCGCTGGCCCGCACCGACCTGGAGGCCTACCGCACGGTGCGTGCGGCCTACGGCTGCGACGTCAACGACGTCGTCCTCGCCGTGATCGCCGGTGCGCTGCGGACCTGGCTGATGACGCGCGGCGAGCCGGTCGGGGGGTCGTCGACGGTGCGGGCGCTGGTCCCGTTGTCGGTGCGCGGCGAGGGCGACGTGCCCAGCTCGGCGACCGGCGGCTCGCTCGGCAACCGGGTGGCGTCGTTCCTGGTCGACCTGCCGGTGGGCGAGCCGAGCCCGCTGGTCCGGCTGCACCAGGTCACCCACCAGATGCGCGAGCACACCGACACCGGCGACGCCGTCGGCGCGGCCACGCTGGTGCGGATCGGCGGGTTCGCCCCGCCGACCCTGCACGCGGTCGGGGCCCGCGCGGCCAGTGGCATGTCCCGGCACTTCTTCAACCTGGTGGTGACCAACGTCCCCGGACCGCAGTTCCCGCTCTACGCGGCCGGGGCCCAGATGCTGGAGATGTTCCCGGTGGTGCCGCTGGCGAAGGGCCAGGCCGTCTCGATCGGCCTGACCAGCTACGACGGTGGTGTCTACTACGGCCTGAACGGTGACCGGGACGCCATGGGCGACATCGAGGTGCTGGCGGGGATGGTGCACGAGTCGCTCGACGAGCTGCTCGAGACCCTGCGCTGAGCCCGCCGCCCGAGCACCGTCCCGAGCACGAGGAGAGAGGACCCCGACGTGCGGATCTACCTGCCCGCGACCTGGCCGATGCTGGCCAGGACGGTGAAGACCGGCAGCTTCGAGCCGCTCGGCGGCACCGCGTTCGCGCTGACCCCGAAGCTGCGCGAGTCCTACGTCGCCGGTGACGAGGAGGAGCTGGAGTACGCGGCGATGAACGAGGCCGCACGGGCCTCGCTGCGCCTGCTCTCGGTGGAGTTCGGGCTCGGCGAGGACGGCACCCCGGCCCGCCGGGTGGTCGTGGCCGCCGACACCGACGACGTCACCGTCCGACCCGACCTCGACGACGGCGCGGTCCGGGTGAGCGGCCCGGTCCCGGTCGCGAAGATCGCCGCCGTGCACGTCGACCTGCCGGAGGCCGAGCACGCCGTCCGGGAGGCCGCCGGTGCGGTCGACAAGGCGGACCTGGGCGACATGGACGCCGAGTTCCTGGTCGGCGAGGCCGAGGACTTCGAGCTGGCCTGGTACGCGGCGTCGGAGCTGGCGTTCCTCGTCGAGCTGGGCTGAGTGCGAGCCGGGCCGGTGCCGCTCAGCCCTGGACCGGCGGGTCGATCGTGACCGGAGCGCCCCAGTCCCGGTAGCGGACCAGCAGGTCGAGGGTCCCGGCGCCGGGCAGCTGCTGGCGGATCCGGGTGCGCAGCGGCCTGCGGTCGGCGTCGAGCCAGATCTCGGTGCTGAGCCGGGTCACCCCGGCCCGCTGCTGCGCGGCGAGCGCCTCGCGCCGCTGCGGGTCGTGCTCCCCGGCGATCGCCCGGACCAGGTCGACGACGAGCGTGTAGTGCACCGCCGGGGTGCCGTCGACGTCGTCGTCGCGGGCGTCGGCGACCAGCACCGCGTCCGGGTAGCGGTTCACCGCGCCGAGCGGGTCGGCCCCGCCCGCGACGTTCGCCGCGACCGTGGCGTCGACCGCGGACGCGGGCGGCATCGGCGTCCGCCCCGGCTCGCCCCAGCCGCCACCCGGGGGCCGTAGCCAGGTCCGGGTGCCGATCCGGACGAGATCGACCGGGCGGGCCGTGCCCTCCGGGCCGGTGAGCAGCACCAGCCGCACCGCGGGCGCCGCGCCCGCCGGGTCGACGCGCAGCGCGCCGTCCCCGCTGACCGGTACCGGGCCACCGGTACCGGTGAGGGTCCCGGCCACGTCCAGCGTCGCCGTGCGGTCGGTGCGGGTGCGCGCGGTGACGTCGGCGAGCATCGGCGCGGGGTCGTAGTACTTGGGCAGCGCGGCGGGCGCCGGATCCTCCTGCCCGGGGACCGACCCCAGGGAACCGGGCCAGGCGCAGCCGGACAGCAGCCCGGCGAGCACGGCCGTGCCGGCGGCCAGTGCCGCTCGCCGCCTTACCGGCACCCGCATCCCCCGTGTGTGGTCCGTGTGGCCCTGTGTGGCCATGCTCGCTCAGCCCTGGTGCAGCGCCACGAGGATGCGGCGCAACGCCTCGAGTCTGCCTCCGCCGAGGCCACCGGCGGTGACCAGGTCGTCCAGTGCGCACTCCGGATCGGCGGGCGGCCCCAGGTGCCCGCAGCCGCGCGGGCAGTCGTCGATCGCGGCGGCCAGGTCGCCGAACGCCGCGACGACGTCGTCCGGCCCGACGTGGGCCAGCCCGAACGAGCGCACGCCCGGGGTGTCGACCACCCAGCCGTCGGCGTGCGGGAAGGCCAGCGCCGCGGTGGTGGTGTGCCGCCCCTTCCCGACGCCCGAGACCCGCCCGGTGGCTTGGTCCGCGGCCGGGACGATCGCGTTGACCAGCGTCGACTTGCCCACCCCGGAGTGCCCGACCAGCGCGCACAGCCGCCCGGCGAGCTCCGCCCGCAGGGCGTCGAGGCCCTCCGGCGGCCCGGTGTCCGGCCGCCCGGTGACGACCACCGGCACCCCGAGTTCGCGGTACCGCACGGCGAACGGCTCGGGATCGGCCAGGTCGGACTTGGTCAGGCACAGGACGGGCTGCAACCCGCCGGCGAACGCGGCGACCAGGCAGCGGTCCACGAACCCGGTGCGCGGCACCGGATCGGCGACCGCGGTGACGACGATCAGCCGTTCCGCGTTCGCGACGACCACCCGCTCGTAGGGGTCGGTGTCGTCCGCGGTCCGCCGCAGCACGGTGTCCCGGTCGGTGACCCGCACGATCCTGGCCAGCGTGTCCGGCTCGCCGGAGAGGTCGCCGACGAGGTCCACCCGGTCCCCGACGACGACCGGCGTCCGGCCCAGCTCACGGGCCCGCATCGCGACCACCGGCGGCCGGCCCAGGTCGGCGTCGACGGCGCACGTCCAGCGGCCCCGGTCGACCGAGGTGACCATGGCCCGGGTGGCGTCGGCGTGCGCGGGGCGGCGCTTGCTGCGCGGCCGGGAGCCGCGCCGGCCCGGCCGGACCCGGACGTCGGACTCGTCGAGGGCGTGGACGTCGTGGCGGCGGGGCACGTCTCAGCCGTTCCCCGGCGTCCCGAGCAGCGCCGCCCACCGGCCGGGGAAGTCCGGGATGGTCTTGGCCGTGCAGCCGACGTCGTCGACGAGCACCCCGGGCACCACCAGCCCGATGATCGCCCCGGCGGTGGCCATCCGGTGGTCGGCGTAGGCGCCCCACGGCCGGTCGGCGCGGCCGGTGAGCGGCTTCGGCTCGATCACCAGCCCGTCCTCGGTCTCGGTGACCGAGCCGCCGAGCGCGGTGATCTCGTTCGCGATCGCGGCCAGCCGGTCGGTCTCGTGGCCGCGGATGTGCCCGATGCCGCGCAGCCGCGAGGTGTCCCCGGCCAGCGCGGCGATCGCGGCGACGGTCGGGGCGAGCTCCCCGGCGTCGTGCAGGTCGACGTCCACCCCGGACAGCCGGTCCGGCCCGGTGACGGTCAGCCCGTCGGCGGAACGGGTGACGGTCGCGCCGAACCGTTCCAGCACCGGGAGCACGTCCACCCCGGGCTGGGTGGTCTCGGCGGGCCAGTCGCGCACGGTGACCCGCCCGCCGGTGACGGCCGCGGCGGCCAGGAACACCGACGCGTTCGACAGGTCCGGCTCGACCGCCCAGTCCCGGGCGGCGACCGGGCCGGGCTCGACCCGCCAGGTGTTCGGCTCGTCGTCGTGCACGGTGACGCCTGCGGTCCGCAGCATGGCGACGGTCATCGCGATGTGCGGCAGCGAGGGCAGCGGCTTGCCGTCGTGGTGCACGGTGACGCCGCGCTCGAACAGCGCGCCGGACAGCAGCAGCCCGGACACGAACTGCGAGGACGCCGAGGCGTCGATCGTCACCTCGCCGCCCCGGACCGGCCCGCCGGACTGCACGAACGGCAGGGCGTCAGCGTCGGTCGTGCCGTCGATCCGGGCGCCGAGCTCGCGCAGCGCACCCAGCACGGTGCCCATCGGGCGCTTGCGGGCCCACGGGTCGCCGTCGAAGCGGGTGGTGCCGGTCGCGGTCGCGGCCGCCGGGGGGACGAACCGCATGACGGTCCCGGCGAGCCCGCAGTCGACCTCGGCCGGCCGGTCGCCGGAGCCGCCGCGCAGCCCGTCGTGCGCGGCGAACCGCACCGTCTCGCCGTCGGTGTCCGCGACGGCGCCGAGCGCGGACAGCGCGCCGGTCATCAGCGCGGTGTCCCGGGTGGCGGGGGCACCGGTGACGCGTGCGTCCCCGCCGGACAGCGCGGCGAGCAGCAGCGCGCGGTTGGTCACCGACTTCGACCCCGGCACCGAGACGGTTCCGGTCACCGGGCCGTCGGGGGTGGGGGCGCTCCAGTTGCTCACGCACCCATCTTCTCCCACGTGCCAGGATGGGGTGCATGTGCGGCCGTTACGCCTCCACGAAGGCCCCCGCCGACCTGGCCGGCGAGTTCCGCGCCGTCGACGCCACCGACGCCACCGCGGAGTCCGCGCGCGCCGACTACAACGTGGCGCCCACGAAGGACATCACGGTCGTCGTCGAGCGGCACCCGCGCGACGAGCAGGGCGAGCCCGACCCGGACAGCACCGAGCGGTCGCTGCGCACGGTCCGGTGGGGGCTCGTGCCGTTCTGGTCGAAGGACCCCTCGGCCGGCGCCCGGATGGTCAACGCCCGGTCGGAGACGATCACCACGAAACCCGCGTTCCGCCGGGCCGCGGCGTCGCGGCGCTGCCTGTTCCCGATGGCCGGCTGGTACGAGTGGCAGCGCTCGGCGGCCGTCCCGAAGAGCGAGGGCGGCACCGGGAAGCCGACCAAGCAGCCGTACTTCACGCACTACGCCGACGGCGCGACGATGGCGATGGCCGGGATCTGGGAGTTCTGGCGCCCGGGGAACGACGCGGGGCAGGACCTGCACGAGCGTTACCCCGACGGCCTGGTCACCGCCTGCGTGCTCACCACCGGGGCGGTCGGCCCGCTGGCCCAGGTGCACGACCGGATGCCGCTGGTGCTGCGCCCCGACGACTGGGCCGACTGGCTCGACCCGGACACCGGTTCCGGCGCCGATCGGGTGTCGCGGCTGCTCGCCCCGCCCACCCCGGAGCTCGTCTCGACGCTGGAGATCCGCCCGGTCTCCCCGGAGGTCAACAGCGTCCGCAACAACCGGCCCGAGCTGCTCGACCGCATCCCCGACGACGAGGTGCGCGAGCCGATCCAGCTCGACCTGCTCTCGTGAACCGTTCCGCCGACGTCGTCGGCACCCCGCGCGGCCCGGCCCGGGTGACCCTGCACCGCAGCGGTTCCGCAGGTGGCCTGCTGCTGCTCGGACACGGAGCGGGCGGCGGGATCGAGGCCCCTGACCTGGTCGCCGCGACCACCGCGGCGACCGCCGCCGGGTTCGACGTCGGGCTGGTCGAGCAGCCCTACCGGGTGGCCGGGCGGCGCGCACCGGCCCCGGCCGGGCACCTGGACGAGGCGTGGACCGCGGTCGCCGCCGCGGTGTCCGACGGGCGGCCGCTCGTCGTCGGCGGGCGCAGCTCCGGGGCGCGGGTGGCCTGCCGCACCGCACCGGTCGTGGGCGCCGCCGGCGTGCTGTGCCTGGCGTTCCCGCTGGTCCCGCCGGGGCGCCCGGAGAAGACCCGGCAGCCCGAGCTGGACGGGGCCGGGGTCCCGGTGCTGGTGGTGCAGGGGCGCAGCGACCGGTTCGGGGTGCCCGGCCCGGGGCCGGACCGCGCGGTCGTGCTGCTCGACGGCGACCACGGGCTGAAGAAGCAGCACGGGGAGCTGCGGGATGCGGTGGGGGACTGGCTGGGCCGGGTGCTGCGTCAGTCGCCGTGAACGGCGCGCTGGTACCGGGCGTGCCCGTCGAGGTCGAGCGCGTCCTCCGGGGCGAGGGTCGGGATGACGCTCATGGCGGCCAGCAGGCGGCTCGCCGCGTCCTGCCGCTCGGCGCGCCGCTCCGGCGGCAGCACGACGTCGACGCCGCGGGCGGTCAGCAGCATCACGACGTCCTCGATGAGCTGGTCGCGGGGGTATCCGGACCACTCCACGGCTAGACCCAGTCCCGGCCGGTGATCTTCTCGTAGACGTCGACGTAGCGCGCCCGGGTCGCCTCGACGACGTCGTCGGGCATCTCCGGGCCGGGCTCGGTCTTGTCCCAGCCGGTGGTCAGGCTCCAGTCGCGGACGAACTGCTTGTCGTAGGCACGCTGGCCGCCGGCGCGGCCGGGCTCCCACTCCTCCTGGCGCCAGAACCGCGAGGAGTCCGAGGTGAGGACCTCGTCGCCCAGGGTCAGGGTCCCGTCGGCGGACCAGCCGAACTCGAGCTTGGTGTCGGCGATGACGACGCCGCGCTCGGCGGCCAGCGCGGCACCGCGGGTGTAGATCTCCAGGGTCAGCTCGCGCAGCCGTTCGGCGACCTCGCGCCCCTCCTGGTCGACGACCTCGGAGAAGCCCATGAACTCGTCGTGCCCGGTGTCGGAGACCTTGGTGGTCGGGGTGAAGACGGGCTCGGGGAGCCTGCTGCCCTCGACCAGGCCCGGCGGCAGCGCGACACCGGAGATCGCACCGTCGCGCTGGTACTCGCGCAGTCCGAGACCGGCCAGGTAGCCGCGCGCGATGCACTCCACCTGGATCATCCGCAGCGGCTTCGCCCGGACCGCCCGGCCGGCGAACTCGGCCGGGACGTCGTCGACGGAGACCACGTGGTTCGCCACGACGTCGGCGAGCTCGTCGAACCAGAACGCGGACAGCGCGGTGAGCAGCTTGCCCTTGTCCGGGACGGGAGTGGGGAGGCCGACGTCGTAGACGGAGACGCGGTCGGTCGCGACCAGGAGCAGGTCCCCGTCGTCGAGCCGGTAGAGGTCGCGCACCTTGCCGCTGTGGATCAGTTCCATGGCTCGCTCCATCACTCGCCGAGTACGTACTCGTAGGTGGTCCATCGCCCGGGTGGGGACGCCGACTCGCCGTACTCCACGACGTCGCCGTCGGCGTCCAGCCAGCGGTTGCGCCGGAGCAGGACGACCGAGCCCGGCGCCACGCCCAGCTCGGCCGCGTCCTCCGCGGTGGCGGTCCCGGCCGCGAGTTGGTCCCGCCCCGAGATGACGACGCGACCGGTCCGCTCCTCGACGTAGCGGGCGGTCCCCTGCGGGATGCGCTCGGCGACGAGCAGGGCCGGGCACCGGCCGGCCAGGGAGCCGTCGAACCAGCTGGTCGAGGTGGACAGCGGGGTGCCGGACCCGTCGAGGGTGGTGCGCCGGCGGCGGATCACGCCGGAGCCGGCGTCGACCCCGAGTGCCGAGGCGACCTGGTCGGACGCGGTGGTGAAGTCGGCCGCCACGATCCGGGCCCGCTGACCCGGCGGGTAGATCCGCCCGGTCCGGCGGAACGAGGAGCCGCGTTCCTGGGGCGAGTGGGTGGTCGTGGAGCCGGTGACGACGGTGCCGATCCCGGGTACCCCGCGCACCAGGCCCTCGGCGCGCAGCGTGGCGAGGGCCTTCGTCGCGGTGGCGAGCGCGATCTCCCAGTCGGCCGCGATCTGCCGGGCGGACGGGACGAGGTCGCCCTCGGCGAGACGCCCGGAGAGGACGTCGTCCCGGATGCGGCGGACGACCCGGAGGTAGGGAGGCTCCGGGCGGTCGGATCGTGTCATGCGCTCTCCTTCCCCGTCGCCGAACTGTACTAGTGAGTGTGCTGGTCGCCAGTACTAGGACAGTGCGCTAGTGTCATAGGACACAGGTTCCTGTCGACGATGGAGGGCATCGCCGTGGCTGCCGTGAGACGACCCGTGCCCGCACGACGATGATCGACCCGGCGGAGGAGGACGCGCTGGTGTGCTTCATCGAGGCGCATCCCGACCTGCTCACGGTGCTGCTGGCGGAGCACCGTCCGGACCGGTCCGAGGGGGCTCCGGGCGTCGCGTACTGCCGTGGGTGCGCGGGTCAGATCCGGGCGACCCGCTGGCCGTGCTCGCTGCACTCCGCGGCGGAACGTGCCCGCGGGCGGGTGGCACTGGCCGCGCGGGCGGCCGAGGAGCTGGCCCGGCTGCGGGCCGAGGCCGCGGACGAGGGGTGCGAACTCGTCATCGACCGCCGCGACACCCAGTCCGGGCCGCCCCGGGAGTGACCGCCCGGGCGGCCCCGCCCACCTGCGGTCAGACCGCGTCCGGCTTCGGCCCGAACCCGAACTCGGCCCCGAAGCCGCTGTCCAGCAGCGCACCGATCCGCCCCGGTGGCAGCGGCTCCGACATCAGGAACCCCTGGCCGTCGTCGCAGCCCACCGACCGCAGGTGCTCCGCCTGCTCGACGGTCTCCACCGACTCGGCGATGACGCGCAGGCCCAGGCTGTGCGCCAAGTCGATCATCGCCGAGAGGATCACCGGGCTGTCGACCTCGTGCGCGGTGTCCCGCCCCGGTGCGTCCCGCGCGGAGACGAACGACCCGGCCAGCTTCAGCACGTCGACCGGCAGCCGGTGCAGGTAGGCCAGGTTCGAGTAGCCGGTACCGAAGTCGTCGATCGCGATCCGGACGCCCAGCCGGGACAGTTCCTGCAGGGCCTCGACCGGTCGTCCGCTCGCGGACATGAGGTCGCTCTCGGTGAGCTCCAGCTGCAGCGACTCCGCGGGCCAGCCGGTCTCGCCGAGCACCTCGACGATCCGCTCGACGGCGTCGTCCTGGCGCAGCTGCCGCCCCGCGATGTTGACGCTCAGCACGAACGACCGGCCGGGGTCGGCGGCGACCCAGTCCTGCGCGTCCGAGCAGGCGCGGTGCAGCAGGTGCAGGCCGAGCGGCACGATCAGCCCGCTCTGCTCGGCCAGCGGGATGAACACGTCCGGTCCCAGCCGGTCGCCGTCCGCGGTCCGCCAGCGGGCCAGCGCCTCGACACCGGTGACGCTGCCGTCGGCGAACGAGACCAGCGGCTGGTACTCCAGGTCGAACTCGCCGCGGTCCAGCGCGCCGGGCATCCGCCCGGCCAGCTCGAACAGGTGCACGTCGTTGCGGTGCCGGGCCAGGTCGAACACCGCGATCCGGTCCCGGCCGTCCCGCTTGGCCCAGTACATCGTGGTGTCGGCGGCCTGCATCAGCTCGGCCGCGCCACCCCGGTACCGCGGGCCGGAGGCGTCCTCCGGGACCGGCCACGCGACGATCCCGATGCTCGCCGACACCACGACCTCGCGGCCGCGCAACCGGACCTGGCGGCGCACGACCTCCAGCGCCCGCTCGGCCACCGACCGCAGCTGGTCGGCCCCGGGGCAGTCCTCGACGAGCACCACGAACTCGTCGCCGCCCATCCGGGCCACGGTGTGCCCGTCGTCGCCGAGCGCCTCGTGCAGGCGCTGCGCGACGGTGCGCAGCAGCTGGTCCCCGGCGTCGTGGCCGAGGGTGTCGTTGACCGCCTTGAAGCCGTCGAGGTCCAGGTAGCAGACGCCGATCTTGGCGTCCGGCCCCGCGTCCAGGGCGGCGGTGAGCCTGCGGAAGAACAACGCCCGGTTGGGCAGCCCGGTCAGCGGGTCGTGCTCGGCCTGGTGGCGCAGCCGCGACTGCAGCCGGTGCCGCTCGGTGACGTCCTCGATCATCGCGACCAGGTGCCGGGGCGAGCCGTCCGGATCGCGGATCAGGGAGACGACGAGCTGCGTCCAGACCTGCTCGCCGTCCTTGCGGAAGTAGGTCTTCTCGGTCCGGACGTGGCCGACCCGTCCGGCGAGCATCGCCTGGATCTGCGGCCACATCTCGGGGGTGTCCTGCGGGTGGATGAACTCGAACACCGAACGCCCGACGAGTTCACCCGGCCGGTACCCGAGCATGTCGGTCAGTGCCCGGTTGGCCTCCAGGATCCGACCGCCCACGTCGGCGACGCTGATCCCCAGTGCGGTGTTCTCGAAGACCGCGCCGTAGCGGGCCTCGGAGCGCCAGCGGGCGTTCTCCGCGGCGCTGCGGGCGGCGAACGCGGCGGTGCTGATCCGGTCCTGCTCGGTGCGGGTCCGCTCCTGCAGGGTGCGCGCGTAGCCGGCCGAGAGCGCGCCGACCGCGGCGGTGAACCGTTGCAGCCGGGCCGGGTCGGTGATCCGGTCGGTGAAGTGCGCCGACAGCACGTCCAGCGAGCAGCGCAGCGCGGCCGAGTCGGTCAGGTGCGCGGCGACCAGCTCCGCCCCGACGTCCGCGGCCATCTCGACCTCGGCCCGGCCGTCGACGACGGCGGTCGTCCACCACGCCGCCCCCGACAGCAGGCCGTACAGCTCGGCGCGACCCGCCGAGACGAACCCGCGGGCGTGGATCGCCGCCACCCAGGCGTCGGCCAGTTGCTCGACGCCCGGATCGTGCCGCCCGCCGGCGTCAGCCGGTACGGGACCGCCCACTCGGTCTCCTCAAGATCACGCGTGGGGCGTCTCCGCTCAGCAGCGGGCCACAGCGGCCAGGCCCGGATAGCCCTGCGCCTCCGGCCCGACCGGGGACTCCGGCCGCCACAGCGGTATCCGCACCACTCCTGGTTCCAGTAGTTCGAGCTCGCCGAACAGCGAGCGCAGCTCGGAGCTGCTCCGCATCCGCATCGGATTCGGCGACTGATCGCGGTTGTAGACCTTCTCGGCCAGATGTGCACCCGCATGGCCGCCTTCGTCGCTCGCATGGGTGACGACGACGTGGCTCCCGGGGACCGTCGCGTCCGCGAACGTCCGGATTATCCCCGCCGGGTCGGCGGCGTCCGGCACGAAGTGCAGCACCGACACGAGCAGCACCGCGACCGGCTGGGACAGGTCCAGGTGCGTCCGCGTCAGCGGCGCCTCCAGTATCCGGGCCGGGTCGGTGAGGTCGGCGGCCAGCACCTCGGTGCTGTCGTCGTCGGCCAGCAGGGCCCTGCTGTGCACGACCGCGATCGGGTCGTTGTCGACGTAGAGCACCCGCGGGTCCGGGCACGTCGCCGCGGCGATCTCGTGCACGTTGCCCGCGGTCGGGATGCCGGAACCCAGATCGAGGAACTGGGTGATGCCCTGCGCGCACAGGTGGCGCACCACCCGGCGCAGGAACGACCGGTTGGCCTGGGCCACCGTCGCCATCTCCGGGAGCGCGGCCAGCACCTGCTCCGCGAAGCGGCGGTCGGCCTCGAAGTTGTGCGACCCGCCCAGGTAGTAGTCGTAGACCCGGGCGACGCTCGGGCGGGTGATGTCGACCTCGTCAGGTGCCCACGCCGGTCTGTCCATTCGTTCCAACCCCGCAACCGTCTCGACGACCTCGGCGCTTGCGACACTACTTGCCGACGCCGGGCGCGGAAGGGGCACGGCCCGCTCAGCCTGCGGCGATCGGCGCCACGACGGCCGCGGTGAGGGTCACCAGGTCCGCCGGGGCCAGCTCGATCTCCAGCCCCCGGCGGCCGCCCGAGCAGAACACGGTCGGGTGATCGTGCGCCGAGGCGTCGAGGACGGTCGGCAGCCGCCTGCGCTGGCCGAGCGGGGAGATGCCGCCCGCCACGTAGCCGGTTGCGCGCTCGGCGTCGGCGACCGGGGCCAGGACCGCCTTCTTCCCGCCGGCCGCCGCGGCGAGCGCCTTCAGGTCGAGCTGCGCGGCGACCGGCACGATCCCCACGGTCATCGTCCCGTCGACCAGCGCGACGAGCGTCTTGAACACCCGGCGCGGGTCCTGGCCCATCGCCCGCACCGCCTCCTCGCCGTAGCCGGCGCCGGGACCGGTTGCCCCGTCCTGGTGCGGGTAGCTGTGCACCTCGTGCGGGATCCGGCGCTTCGCCAGCAGCGCCGTCGCCGGCGTGCCCTTCCCAGCCATCGCAACCCCTCCCTCCCGCAACCTACGACACCCCGCCGACGGTCCACTCATGGAGCTTTGCGGTTCCCCCGAGATCGTGGAGGGTTCTTATGCCGCGTCTCGGGTGAGGGCGGCGTTCTCGTAGTTGATCGGTGAGAGCCCGGCGGCGGCACTGTGTCGCCGCCGGTGGTTGTAGAAGCCGTAACACCAGTCGATGACCGCCGCCCGCGCCCTACTGATGGTGTCGAAGTCGTTGCGGGACAGCACTTCCCACTCCAGGCTGGAGAAGAACGCCTCCGCCGCGGCATTGTCGAAACACGACCCGACCCGGCCCATCGACTGACGGATGTCGAGCCGCCGACACAGAGCGGTGAACGCGCCCGCGGTGTAGGTCGACCCGCGGTCGGTGTGGAAGATCACCCCGGCGATTCGGTCCGCCCCGCCGCGGGCCGCCACCGCCATCCGGATCGCCGCACACGCCAGCTCGGCGTTCGGGTGCAGCCCCGTGGCCGCGCCGAGCAGCCGCCGCGAGTACAGGTCGATCACCGTGGCCAGATACAACTTCCCGGCCGCGGTGGGGATCTCGGTCATGTCCCCGACCCATCTGCGGTTCGGCTCGGCCGCAGTGAAACCCCGACGAAGCAGGTCCGGGAACTTCGGCGCCGTGCGGTCCTGGCGGGTCAGCCCGTTGTGCCGCTTGATCCGGCGGGCGACCAGGCCCTGGCGGCGCATCGAGTCCGCCACGGTCTTCTCCGACACCCGCCATCCGGCCTCACACAGGTCGGCGTGCAGACGGGGTGAGCCGTGTAGCCGCTGGGCGTCGTCGAACGCCACGGCCACGGCGGCGTCCAACGCGCAGCGGCGCTTCTCGGTCGCGGTGGCACCACCGTCGGAACGCGCGGCGCGGTCGAGCCACTTGTACAGCCAGGAGATCGACACCCCCAACAGGGCGCAGGCCAGCGTGTGCGGCACCCGGTGGAAGGTCCTCTGGTCGGCGATGAAACGGGCCACGCTCACTTCGTCGCCTCCTTGACCCACAGGACCACGGATCGCTTGAGGACATCACGCTCCATCCGCAGCTCGGCGTTCTCCGCGCGCAGCCGCTTGAGCTCCTCGACGCCGCCGCGAGACAGGCCCTCGGTGTCCTCGCGGGCCTCTCGTGCACGGGCCACCCAGTTGCCCAGCGTGCCCTCGTTGACCCCCAGGTCACGGGCGACCTGGGCGATCGGCTTGCCCGTCTCCTCCACGACCCGGACCGCTCCGTCACGGAACTCCCGGTCGTAGCGCTTCCGTACCTCTGGCATCGCTACCCCTTATAGCTGATGCCTCCCCGATCATGGGGGAACCGCATTCGGCAACATCCCCGACGGAGGCGGACACCGCTTCGTCGGACGCCGACAAGGCGCCCTGAACAAGCGGTCCACTCCCGGACTGCCCAGGGGAACCGACTACAAGCCGCGCACCGGCAGAGCGTTCGTCCACACCGTCATCGACGACCACTCCCGCGTCGCCTACGCCGAGATCCACAGCGACGAGAAAGCCGACACCGCCACCGGTGTGCTACGCCGGGCCGTGGACTGGTTGAACGCCCGCGGCGTGACCGTCGAACGGGTCCTGTCCGACAACGGCAGCTGCTACCGCTCACACGCCTGGCGTGACACCTGCAGCGAACTGGGCATCACCCACAAGCGAACCCGGCCCTACCGGCCTCAGACCAACGGCAAGATCGAACGTTTCCACCGCACCCTCGCCGACGGGTGGGCATACGCCCGCTTCCACCCCTGCGAAACGGCTCGGCGAGACGCGCTCCCCGGCTGGCTGCACTTCTACAATCACCACCGGCCCCACAGCGCAACCAACGGCCTACCGCCGATCAGTCGCCTGACCAACCTGCGGGCCTGTGCAAGGAACGGTGGTTCCGGCCCGACACGCCGGGCTCGGGTCCGGTGGGATGGGCACTGTGAGTGATGACATCGGACCTTGTGGGTTCAGCCAAGGATGAGACGGGTTCAGGGCGTCAGCTCTCGCCCGAGCAGGCCGCCGCGGCGGCGATGGTGGCCGACGCGCGAGCACGCGGCCTGGAGCTGACCGGCCCGGATGGGCTGTTGAAGCTGTTCACCAAGAACGTTCTGGAGACTGCGCTCGGGGAGGAGATGACCGAGCACCTCGGGCATGCAAAGAACCGGGCCGACCCGGACCGGGAATCGACGAACAACCGGAACGGTCACCGGTCGAAGACGGTGATCTCCGATGCTGTCGGGGAGGTCGAGATCGAGGTACCGAGAGACCGCGACTCGACGTTCGAACCCCAGATCGTTCGGAAACGGCAACGGCGGTTGGGGGATGTCGATGAGATCGTGTTGTCGCTGTACGCGAAGGGTTTGACGACCGGGGAGATCTCGGCGCATTTCTCGGAGATCTACGGGGCGTCGGTGTCGAAGGAGACCGTCTCACGGATCACCGACTCGGTGATCGCCGAGATGCAGGAATGGGTGTCGCGGCCACTCGATGCGGTGTACGTCGCGGTCTTCGTGGACGCGATCATGGTGAAGGTCCGCGACGGGCAGGTCGCCAACCGGCCCGTCTACGCGGCGATCGGGGTCACCGTCGACGGCCGCAAGGACGTGCTGGGCCTGTGGGCCGGCTCCGGTGGTGAGGGCGCGAAGTTCTGGCTGGGGGTGCTGACCGACCTGCGTAACCGCGGCATGCGGGACGTGTTCTTCCTGGTCTGCGACGGGTTGAAAGGCCTGCCCGAGGTGGTGGAGAACGTGTGGCCACAGACCATCGTGCAGACATGCATCGTGCACTTGATCAGGATCTCGTTCCGGTTGACGTCGCGGCGTGACACCGATGCGATCAAGCGAGGGATTCGGGCGATCTACACGGCCCCCACCGCCGACGCCGCTCTCGCTGCTCTCGATGACCTCGACGAGAAATGGGGTCGCACTTATCCGGCGATGATCCGGTTGTGGCGCAACGCCTGGACCGAGTTCGTTCCGTTCCTCGACTACGATGCCGAGATCCGTGCCGTGTTGTGTTCGACGAACGCGATCACTCAACGCCCGCTACCGCCGAGCGGTACGGGCGCGAGGGCATTTCCCCAGCGAGGCGGCCGCGTTGAAATGCCTGTACCTTGTGACCCGCAGCCTCGACCCGACCGGGCGAGGCCGCGCACGGTGGACGATCCGATGGAAGCCGGTGATCAACGCCTTCGCGATCACGTTCGGTGACCGCTGGCCGTCCGCCGAGCACTACTGACCAACAACGCCGGAACCACCGTTCCTGTTACAGACCCCCTGCCTGGACATCAGGGTGGGTCTGTAACAGGAACGGTGGTTCCGGCGTTCCTTGCACAGGCCCGGGAGCGACGCCGAGGGCGGCCGCGGGTTAGGACCTCCGGTCGCGCATCGCTGGCTGGGTGGACGCTGTTCAGCCCAGTAGGTCGCGGACCTCGCGGACGAGGTCGATGGAGGCGTCGATCTCGACCTTGCGGTTGGTGACGGTCTCGACGTTGATGCCGAACGGCAGGCCGAGTCGGCGGCAGAACGCGATCAAAGCGCGGGCGTTGAGGAGGCAGTGTTCGTACGAGGCGGCGAGTGGGTCACCGCGGTTGATCTCGGCACGGAGCCATCGCGGGACCTCGATGCCGAGCCAGGTCATGAACTCCAAGGTCTTCGCCGACCCACAGGGGGCCAGGGTCAGCACCACCGGGCGTGGGTCCAGGCCTTGGTCGCGGCAGTTGTGGGCGTAGTCGGACAGCAGGTTGCAGGTGCGGTTCAGGTCGTAGCAGATCTGCGAGACGAAGAACTCGCAGCCGGCCTCCTGCTTGCGCAGCATGCGCAGGTGCTCTGTGCCGGCTTCGGCATGACGTTCGGCGATGACGACGCCGCCCATCCGCGGCGGACGGGGCAGAGCGGCGTGTCGCCGGTATGCCTCCGGCAGGCTCGTCCGGACCATCTGATGCCGGGAGGCCGCGCCGACCAGCACGGTGAGCACCCTGCCTTGGTCGGCTTCCCCCAGCCACTGGTCCAGCTGGTCGGCGCCGTACTTGCCCACGGCGCGGTAGACGATCACCGAGCCGGCCCAGCCGGCGAGGTGGTGATCGAGGAAGTCGGCCGGGTCCATCATCGGCATGAACGGGAACGGTCGTGGCGCCTCGGTGCGGTCGGCCTCGGCGTCCACGTCGTAGAGGATGAGTCCATCGACATGCACCGACTCGAGCCGCGTCAGGGCCGCGGCGGCGATGCTGTCGGCCTGTTCGCGGGTACTGGACTGTCGTGGCGGGGTCAGTCCGTAGAGCAGCACACCGTCACGAGCGCGAGCCAGGAGTTCGGCGGCCGGGGCGATCGGAGCGGAAGCCATCTTTCGATCATGTCAGCCCTCACGGCAGAGCGGGCGGCATCATTTCCCGCTTGGCCGGGTTCGGGCGTTGGCGTCCCCGCGGTCTCTCCTGAACTCGCCGGCACTCCACACACGCCGTCGACTGACCGAGGATCGCCGCCGTGATCGCCGGGCAGTAGCGGCCCGGTCAGGGCCGATCGGCGAGCACCGCCGGGACTGGGGACCGGTCGGCAATGTGGCCGCGCAGCTTCGGCGACAGCAGGTCGGCGACGGCGAGCAGGTCGGCGTGCCGGTCGGCGAGCGGTATGCGGAGGATCGACTCGTTGTGCGCCGCACGGTTCCGGAGCCTGCGGAGGCGGTCGACCGGTTCGTGCACGGCGGTCCGGTCGGTGCCGCGGGGGAACGCACGGTGCAGGCGACGTCGCCAGACGGGGCCCTCGTGGCCAGCCGTGGTCAGCCCGGACCAGAACCCGAAATTCAGCTCGGCGACCACCTTGCCCGACGCCGGGCGTGCGCCGCCGCCGTTCCTGCGGGCCTTGTCGATCGCGATCGCGATCTCGTTCCGCGGCCACCAGTTCGCGTCCTTGCTGCCCCGGATACGCGCCGGGAAGTGCCGGGTCGGCTCGTACACCCAGTGCGGGTCCCCGGGCCGGTCGCGGGCGGAAAGCGCGCGGTCGTAGGCGTTCCGGAGCCCAACCTCGAGGTGTCCGATGTCGTGGAGGAACGCCGCGGCCGCGCGGGCGTTCCAGTCGTACAGTGCGAGGGCTCGGGCGCGGTCGCCGTCGGCCTCGGTGAGATAGACGGCGAACCGGGGTCGGGAAAGCCACTGCTCGATCCAGTCGCCGACGTCCACCACTCGCAGCCTCCCGTGTCCCGGTGTAGCATGGTTGGCGAATAGCCCCGGAAGCCTCTGACCCTCGTAGGTCACGCGACCGGGGCTTTGTACTGTGCGGCCCCGCCGATCTCGGTGCGGGGCCGGACTCATCGCCGGGATGATCACCTTCCCACGAGAGCCCTACTGCGGGGACGCGGTGGCTCCGTCACCACCGGCCCAATGCCCGCCGCCAGAACCGGCCGATCACGTAACCACGCGGCCACGCGGCCAGGGTCGCGGCCCGGCGGTCGGGCAGCACGTCGATCCGGCGGTGCGTGACCGGGTCGATCACCATGGTCATGTAGCGGCGTCCGCGACGCAGGGCGACGTCGTCGACGCTCAACACCGGGTGGTGTGGGAGTGGGCGGCTGCGGCAGCTGTCGAGGCCATGGCGCTGCGCGCTGTGAGCTGCGGGACGGAGCCGCTGGCGAGGGCCTCTTCGATGACCAGGGACGACAGCCCGGGGAACAGTGAGCCTTTTTCAACCTGACCAGCGAGCTTCTGCGTCAGGAGATCGCGAAGGTTGCAGCGCAACTGCTCTGACCACAGCTGCACAGGTCACCGGCTCGCCAGCTCGGCGTCTGCACCCACACAACCAGGCCCCTGAGCTGCCGGAACGGCAGGTTGAAAAAGGCTCAGTGCCTCTCCAAGAGCAGGATTGCACCAGCGGGATAGCGGGATGATCACAGAGCCAGCGCGCCACCCGAACGTGACGCGCCGCGGCACCACCGCACCTGTGCCAGAGCCGATTTTCTTCCAGGGCCTTCTTCTCGTGCGGAGATGTTGCATCCGATGCAACTCCGCAGCTTGACTGGCGCACGTGCAATATTCGAGACCTGCGGTATTCGGGTGGCGAGCCGGCCGCCCCTAGGGCGTGTCTCCCAAATAGGCGGACCGGGGTGCGCGATGCTTGATCGGTGCCGCGTACCGCTGTCCTGACTGATGCCCAGTGGGCCCGTCTGGCGCCGCTGTTGCCCTCCTCCGAGGGTCGTCGCGGGCGCCCGTTCCACTCACCAGCGGGCGGCCGTGCCCGTCAACGAGCTGGTGGATCTTCGTCGACAGCCCTCCGCGGGACCGTCCCAGCGCGTGATCTGCTGGTTCGGCGAGCAGATTCGTGTAGTTCGATCCGGCCCCCTGTGTCGCGCTTGAGGGTCGCGGCGTGCTGGTGGGCACGGATGATCGTGGAGTCCACGCTGACCGCCCACCCGAGCACCTCGGCGGCGTCGGCCTCGACCAGAAGAGCAGCCAGGATGTGGTCCCAGGTGCCGTCGCCGCTGTAGCGGCGGTGCCGCTTCCACAACGTCTGCCACGGCCCGAACTCGGCTGGGACGTCGCGCCAGGGAAGCCCGCACCGATACCGGTAGATGATCCCCTCGAGCACCCGGCGGTCATCGCGGAACGGGCACCCGCGACGACCCTCGGAGGAGGGCAACAGCGGCGCCAGACGGGCCCACTGGACATCAGTCAGGACAGCGGTACGCGGCACCGATCAAGCATCGCGCACCCCGGTCCGCCTATCTGGGAGACACGCCCTAGGCATGTCGCAGACGACGGTGTCGCGGGTGTGGCGGGCGTTCGGACTGGCGCCGCACAAGACCGACTCCTGGAAGCTGTCGAAAGATCCGTTGTTCGTGGACAAGGTCCGCGACGTCGTCGGTCTCTACCTCGACCCGCCCGAACGCGCGCTGGTGCTGTGTGTGGACGAGAAGACCCAGATCCAGGCTCTCGATCGCACCCAGCCCGTCTTTCCGATGCTGCCCGGCAGCCCGGCGCGGGCCAGCCACGACTACGTCCGCAACGGCACCTCGAGCCTCTACGCCGCCCTCGACATCACCACCGGCAAGGTCATCGGCTCCCTGCACGCCCGCCATCGGGCGGTCGAGTTCGGCAAGTTCCTGCGCACCCTCGACCGCGAAGTCCCCGCCGAGCTCGACGTGCACCTGGTGCTGGACAACGCCTCCACCCACAAGACCCCGGCGATCCGCCGCTGGCTGGCCGCTCACCCGCGGTTCGTCCTGCACTTCACCCCGACCAGTTCGTCATGGCTCAATCTCGTCGAGCGCTGGTTCGCCGAGCTGACCACGAAGAAGCTGCGGCGTTCCACCCACCGCTCGGTCCGCGCGCTCAACGCCGACGTCCGAGCCTGGATCAAGACCTGGAACGACGATCCCAAGCCCTACGTCTGGACCAAAACCGCCGACGAGATCCTCGACAGCGTCGCTCACTACTGCAAACGAATCACTGACTCAGGACACTAGTCCAGCCTGGCCACCTCCGACCACCACGACGTCCTCCACGCGACCATCAAGGCATACAAGGTCAAGTCACCGCCACATAGATTCCTCCGAATGCGGGCGGACGTGGCTCTGCTCCGCCCGTCGTCCATGATCATCGCTCAGATCGGCGCCACACGTTCAGCTCTATGGCTCACCACACGCAACGCCGGGACCTTGGTGTCGTGCCCGCGGCGCGCCGTCGGATCACCGGTTGCACGCCCGGCACGTGCTCTGACAGACCCTGCAAAAGCGACAGCGGTTTCGCCCAGTAGGCGCACCACGGTCGGACCCCCGAATCGTCTCGGCCCCGAGGGCCGAGAGACACACCCGGTCGCCGTATCGCGGACGTCGCATGCGGTTCCCCCGAGATCGTGGAGGGTTCTTATGCCGCGTCTCGGGTGAGGGCGGCGTTCTCGTAGTTGATCGGTGAGAGCCCGGCGGCGGCACTGTGTCGCCGCCGGTGGTTGTAGAAGCCGTAACACCAGTCGATGACCGCCGCCCGCGCCCTACTGATGGTGTCGAAGTCGTTGCGGGACAGCACTTCCCACTCCAGGCTGGAGAAGAACGCCTCCGCCGCGGCATTGTCGAAACACGACCCGACCCGGCCCATCGACTGACGGATGTCGAGCCGCCGACACAGAGCGGTGAACGCGCCCGCGGTGTAGGTCGACCCGCGGTCGGTGTGGAAGATCACCCCGGCGATTCGGTCCGCCCCGCCGCGGGCCGCCACCGCCATCCGGATCGCCGCACACGCCAGCTCGGCGTTCGGGTGCAGCCCCGTGGCCGCGCCGAGCAGCCGCCGCGAGTACAGGTCGATCACCGTGGCCAGATACAACTTCCCGGCCGCGGTGGGGATCTCGGTCATGTCCCCGACCCATCTGCGGTTCGGCTCGGCCGCAGTGAAACCCCGACGAAGCAGGTCCGGGAACTTCGGCGCCGTGCGGTCCTGGCGGGTCAGCCCGTTGTGCCGCTTGATCCGGCGGGCGACCAGGCCCTGGCGGCGCATCGAGTCCGCCACGGTCTTCTCCGACACCCGCCATCCGGCCTCACACAGGTCGGCGTGCAGACGGGGTGAGCCGTGTAGCCGCTGGGCGTCGTCGAACGCCACGGCCACGGCGGCGTCCAACGCGCAGCGGCGCTTCTCGGTCGCGGTGGCACCACCGTCGGAACGCGCGGCGCGGTCGAGCCACTTGTACAGCCAGGAGATCGACACCCCCAACAGGGCGCAGGCCAGCGTGTGCGGCACCCGGTGGAAGGTCCTCTGGTCGGCGATGAAACGGGCCACGCTCACTTCGTCGCCTCCTTGACCCACAGGACCACGGATCGCTTGAGGACATCACGCTCCATCCGCAGCTCGGCGTTCTCCGCGCGCAGCCGCTTGAGCTCCTCGACGCCGCCGCGAGACAGGCCCTCGGTGTCCTCGCGGGCCTCTCGTGCACGGGCCACCCAGTTGCCCAGCGTGCCCTCGTTGACCCCCAGGTCACGGGCGACCTGGGCGATCGGCTTGCCCGTCTCCTCCACGACCCGGACCGCTCCGTCACGGAACTCCCGGTCGTAGCGCTTCCGTACCTCTGGCATCGCTACCCCTTATAGCTGATGCCTCCCCGATCATGGGTGAACCGCACTTTGGCCTCGTGTCACCGGGCCGAAGCTCCATGAGTGGAGCCCGGGGGAGGGGTGAGCGCGGGGAATGTCGTGGCCGGTCGGGGCGTTGTGCGGGGCGTGAGTACAGCAGTGATGGAGGCGCCGCGGCCGGGCCCGGTCCGGCGCGGACGCGTACCCTCCGACGGGTCCGCAGTGCCGGTGGCCCGCACCGGCTCGCGGCTCGTGTCACTGGAGAGGGGACCGTTGTCAGATCAGCCGGACCAGTCCGGGGACCAGCAGCTCGGCGTGCCCGCCGAGGGTGCCACTGAGAGCGCCACCGAGGTCGGCGCCGACAGTGCCACCGAGGTCGGCGCCGCCGACAGCGCCACCGAGGTCGGCGCCGCCGACGCGGACGGCAACCGGGCGCCCGACGGCGAGTCCGTCGCCGACCGCACGGCGCGCTTCGAGCGGGACGCGATGCCCCTGCTCGACCAGCTCTACGGCGCGGCCCTGCGGATGACCCGCAACCCGGCCGACGCCGAGGACCTGGTGCAGGAGACGTTCCTCAAGGCGTACTCGGCGTTCGGCTCCTTCCGGCGCGGTACGAACCTGAAGGCCTGGCTCTACCGGATCCTGACCAACACCTACATCAACGGCTACCGCAAGCGGCAGCGCCAGCCGCTGCAGTCGCCGACCGACGAGATCACCGACTACCAGCTCGCGCAGGCGGGCGGGCACAGCTCGACCGGGCTGCGTTCGGCCGAGATGGAGGCGCTCGACGCGCTGCCGGACTCCGACGTCAAGGAGGCCCTGCAGGCGCTGCCGGAGGACTTCCGGATGGCGGTGTACCTGGCCGACGTCGAGGGGTTCGCCTACAAGGAGATCGCCGAGATCATGGGCACTCCGATCGGCACCGTGATGTCGCGGCTGCACCGCGGCCGCCGCCAGCTGCGCGACATGCTGACCGACGTCGCCCGCGACCGCGGTGTGGTGCGGGCCGGTGCCGGGCGCGGCGAGGACAACCAGGAGGTGACGGCGTCGTGAGCGCGCAGGACGTCCCGGACGACCGCAACCCGATGCTGCCCGACGGCGGGACCGACTGCAGCGAGGTGCTCGCCGAGGTCTGGATGTTCCTCGACCGCGAGTGCGACCAGCAGCGGCGGATGCTCCTGGAGCAGCACCTGCACGAGTGCGCTCCCTGCCTGGCCGAGTACGGCATCGACGAGAAGCTGAAGGCGCTGCTGGCCCGCAAGTGCGGCGGCGAGGCGGCACCCGAGTCGCTGAAGGACCGGCTGCGCACCCAGATCCGCTCGGCGGTGCTGGAGCAGGCCGAGGTCACGGTCGAGAGCGGGCCGGAGGGCACCAGCGTCTCGGTCGCGCACCGGCGCACGGAGTTCCGCGCCGAGGGCTGACGCGAAGACGACGAAGGGCGGGCACCCCGTGGGGTGCCCGCCCTTCGTCGTTCGCGCGGCGACTCAGGTGTTCGGCTTCTTGCCGTGGTTCGCCTTGTTCTTGGCGCGGTCGCGACGCTTGCGGGCACGCTTGGACATGACCGGCCTCCTTTCGTGTGCGGGAGTTCGTCCGCTGATTCTCGCATGTGGTGGGATGGGCGATCGTGACCACGCTGAGCGAGCTGCTCGCCGAACACACGACGATGGACGGCGAGACCGTCGACCACCTGCAACGGGTGGTCGGCGAGTGGCAACTGCTGGCCGACATGTCGTTCGCGGACTTCCTGCTGTGGGTGCCGCTCGACGACCTGGGTGCGGCCCTCGACCCGAGGTCCGGTGACGGCGCCCCGCGGTCGGCCACGGCGCAGTTCCTGTGCGTCGCCCAGGCCCGCCCGACCACCGCGCCCACCGCGCACCCGGACGACGTCGTCGGCCGCCGGGCGGCGGCGGTCGAGGTCGGCCAGGTGCGGCGGGCGGTCCAGGAGGGCCGCATCTGCCGCGACGACGACCCGCGCTGGCACCTGGAGGTCCCGGTCCGCCGGGAGACGATCCCGGTCCGGCACCAGGGGCGCACCGTGGCCGTGCTGTCCCGCGACACCAACCTCTCGACGCCGCGGGTGCCGTCGCCGCTGGAGATCGCCTATCTCGGCAGCGCGTCGGACCTGTGCCAGATGATCGTCGACGGCACGTTCCCGCCGCAGTCCGGGCCGCCCGGCAGCGCCGAGGGGAGCCCTCGGGCCGGCGACGGGCTGGTCCGGCTCGACGTGCACGGCAACGTCGCCTACGCCAGCCCGAACGCGCTGTCGGCCTACCACCGCATGGGCCACGCGAGCGACGTCGCGGGCGCCGATCTCGCGACCGTCACCAAGGTCCTGGTGCTGGACCCGTTCGACGCCAAGGAGGTCGCCGAGCGGATCACCGCGGCCCTGGACGGGACGCCGTCGACCCGGCTGGAGGTGAAGGGCCGGCGGGCGACGATGCTGGTGCGGGCCCTGCCGCTGCGCCCGCGCGGCGATCCCGCCGGTGCGCTGGTGCTGGTCCGGGACGTCACCGACCTGCGCCGCCGGGACGCCGCGCTGATGTCGAAGGACGCCACCATCCGGGAGATCCACCACCGGGTGAAGAACAACCTGCAGACGGTCGCGGCGCTGCTGCGCATGCAGGCGCGCCGCAGCGAGTACCCCGAGGCGGGGCAGGCGCTGGAGGAGTCCGTCCGCCGGGTCACCTCGATCGCACTGGTGCACGAGGCTCTGGCCTACTCGGTGGCCGAGGTCGTGGAGCTCGACGAGCTGCTGCCGAAGGTGCTCCCGGCGATCCGGGACGGGGCCACCACCGAGGCCAGGGCCAGGGTCCGGGTGGAGACGGGCTTCGGTGCGCTCCCCGCGGCCAAGGCGACCCCGCTCGTCCTCGTGCTCGCCGAGCTCGTGCACAACGCGCTGGCGCACGCCTACGACCCCGGGGCCGCGGGAGAGGTCGTGGTCAGCCCGCGGCGGTCCGCGAGCCGGCTGGAGGTCTCGGTGGCCGACGACGGCCACGGCATGCCGCCGGAGTTCGACGTGGAGAAGTCGAAGGGGCTGGGCCTGCAGATCGTCCGCACCCTGCTGAGCTCGGAGCTGGAGGCGACCATCTCCGTCTCCGACCGCGACGGCGGCGGGACGGTCGCGGCGATCCGGGTCCCGCTGGGCGGGTCGTGACGCCGGTACCGGTGGCCGGGGACGGGGCGGCGGCGAGGCAAGGACGTCGCCGTTCGTGGTCCCCGGGCGGTCGCCCCGGTGCGCCGGGTGACCGTCGTCGCTACAGCGGGTGACCCGGGGCGTCGACGAACGGCCCGGACAGAGGGGATACCCTCGGACCGTGACCGTTGATCCCGGTGCCGAGGTCGCGCCGGCACCGTGGTGGACGAGTCACCCGGGGCGGCAGATCGCCCCGAACGCACCTCGGGCCCGTGGCCGGTGGCATCCGGCTACGGGCCCGAGGGCGGGGAGCTACTTCTCGATGTGCCTTATGCGGTGCGAGCGCGCGGGCGGGTGCTGCGCCGCTTCAGGGCGCGACGCTCGTCCTCGCTCATGCCGCCCCATACGCCGGCATCCTGGCCGGACTCGAGGGCCCACTGCAGGCACGACTCGGTGACCGGGCAGCGCCGGCACACGCTCTTCGCCTCCGCGATCTGCATCAGGGCGGGGCCGCTGGTGCCGACCGGGAAGAAGAGCTCCGGGTCCTCGTCGCGGCAGATCGCGTCGTGACGCCAGTCCATGTTCGCCTTCTCCTCTGGTGCGCGATCGGGGTCGCGCCGATCGTCGTCTTCTTTACGTGCATGTTTCGCAGCTTGTGAATACTTTCACGAGCTCGGTTCGTCCTCAATGGGATACCGATCGCCGTAAACGTGAGGGGCCTCATAGCCACCCACGCACGGCAGACCAGTGCCCGGGACATCAGGACTCCGGGCCGGTTCCTGGCTCCAGTGTCCTCGCCGTGCACGGACTCGGCCACCCGAATCCGTGTAAAGCCGGACACTCTCGCCCCGGTCCGGCCCCTGCGGGCCGACACCGTGCCGAACCGGATCCTGCAGGTCTGGGCCTCGTTCACCCCTACCCGTACGAGCTGCGCTGCTCGTGATCCCTCGCTTGCGTAGGGACCACCTTGGATCAACCGTTCGCGGTGGTGTAAGCCCCAACGGGACCGACGGTCCGCTCACATCGGTGAATGGCGGGGTTGCTCACTCCGCCGTGTGAGAGGGCCCGCACGGGGCGCGACGAACCGCCCGTCTCACACGACGACGCGTAACGCTCCCGCCACGCTGAGGAATTCCACGTCGGTCCGCATCCCGAGGTGGTCGCCGTCCAGCTGCAGCGCCAGCGGCCGCTCGGAGGTGATCCTGACCTGCGGGACGGCGTCGTGCCGGACGATCGAGCGCCCGTGCGGGTCACCGTCGGCGGACAGGATCTGCCGCAGGGTGGAGGCGATCGTCGCCGGACTCAGCCCGGTGAGCGCGAACAGGCCCAGGCCGCTGCCGAACGACGAGCGCGGGTTCGTCCGCACCGCGCGCCCGGACAGGTAGGTCCACGGGTCGGTGTTCGACACGAACGCCAGCTTGACCCCCTCCAGCGGCGCGGCACCGGGGATGTCGACCGTCATCGACGGCGGCCGGCGCAGCTGGGCGAGGTACTGGGCGATCGCCGTCACCGCGTACCGGCCGGGGCTGGCCTCGTGCCCCTGCGCCCTGGCCCGCTCGACCGCGGCGACGACCTCGGCGTCCCAACCCATGCCGGCGTTGAAGGTGAACCAGCGGTCGTCGGCGTGCCCGAGACCGACCAGCCTGCGCCGGCGCCGGGCCAGCGCGTCCAGCACCTGGCCGGTCGCGTCGACCGGGTCGCGGGGCAGGTCCAGCGCCCTGGCGAAGACGTTCGCCGAGCCGCCGGGGACCACGGCGAGCATCGCGGTGGCGTCCGGATCGGGGCGGGGCGGGCCGGTGCCGCTGCCGGTCTGGGCGGCCAGGAGCCCGTTCACCACCTCGTTGACCGTGCCGTCGCCGCCGAGGGCCACGACCAGCTCCACGCCGTCGGCGACCGCGGCCGCCGTCGCCTCCGCGGCGTGGCCGCGGTAGCGGGTCTGGAGCACGTCCAGCTTCAGCTCGCTGGCGAGTGCCTTGGTCAGGACGTCCCGGCCGGCGGCGGTGGTGGACGTGGCCTGGGGGTTGACCACGAGCATCGCGCGCACGGGCCGAACTCTAACGACCCGGGTCGCGCCTATCCTCGACACCGTGGCATCCGAACAGCGCAAGGGCGTCCGGGTACCGGAGAACGTGCGGGTCTCCGGCGTCCTGGTGATGGTGCAGGGCCTGGCCGGGATCGTGGTGTCGGTCGTGCTGGCGGTCCGCGCGATCGGCGCCGGGGACGCCCGCGGCTACTACGGCATCGCCGAGGCCGGCATCTTCCTGCTGATGGCCGGCGGCCTCGCCGCGGTCGGCTACGGGCTCTACCGCGGGGTGCACGGCTGCCGGACGCCGGCGATCGTCGTCCAGCTCCTGCTGTTCCCGGTGATCTACTACGTGCTCGGCCCGAGCCGGCAGCTGCTGTGGGGCATCGTCTGCGGGCTGTTCGTGCTGTTCACGTTCCTCATGCTGATCAGCGAGCAGACCCGGCGGTGGTCGATGGGCGACGAGTACCCGGACTGAGCGGCCGGCCGGACCGGCGGGCTCCGGGGGCCGGGCGCCGACGGGGCGGACGCCGGGGCCCCGGTCGTGGCGGTCAGCGGGCGGCGAGCCCGGTGAGCGGGGCACCGGTCAGCCGGTAGGTCGTCCAGCCCTCGTTCGGGGTGGCGCCGATCGCGCGGTAGAAGCCGATCGCCGGTGCGTTCCAGTCGAGCACGTTCCACTCCAGGCGGGCCCAGCCGTTGCGGGTGCACTCGGCGGCGAGCGCGGCCAGCAGCCGGGCGCCGTGACCGTCGCCGCGGTGGGCGGGGGAGACGTAGAGGTCCTCCAGGTGGATGCCCGCGACGCCCTCCCAGGTGGAGAACGTGCGGAACCAGATCGCGACCCCGACCACGTCACCGACCACGTCACCGACCACGTCACCGGCCACGTCACCGCCCGCGGCCACGGCGACGTGCGCCGCGGCGACCGGGTCGTCACCGAACAGCGCGGTGTCCAGCTGCCCCGCGGTCAGCCCGCACTCCCCGGCGGCCTTCTCGTACTCGGCCAGCTCGTGCACCAGCCGCACCATCGCGGGGACGTCGGCCGGACCCGCCGGTCGCACGGTGCCGGTGCTCACGCGCTGCCCGTCGGTCGCTGGTTGACGTGGTCGAGCCGCGGGACGCCGCGCTCGTGACCGAGCACGGTGACCCCGGCCGGGTCCATCCGGAAGTGCACCCCGCCGCTCGCCGGGAGGCCGATCCAGCGCGCGGTCAGCACCCGGGAGAAGTGGCCGTGGCCCACCAGCACGACGTCGCCGTCGTCGAGCAGCGGGCGGATCCCGGCCAGGACCGCGTCGGCCCGGGCGCAGACGTCGTCGGCGGTCTCCCCGCCCGGCCACGGGCCGTCCCAGACCGTCCAGCCGGGCAGGTCCTCGCGGATCTCCGGGGTGGTGCGGCCCTCGCCGTCGCCGTAGTCCCACTCGGAGAGCCGCTCGTCGACGGAGTCGACCCGCAGCCCGGCCAGCTCGGCGGTGTCCCGCGCGCGCGTGCGCGGGGAGCAGAGGACGCGGGCCGGTGGTTCGGCGTGCCGGACCAGCGCCAGCGCGTCCCGCACGCTGTGCGCGGCGGCCCGGCCCGCCCCGGTCAGCGGGATGTCGGTGCGGCCGGTGTGCTTGCCGGTCCGCGACCACTCGGTCTCGCCGTGGCGCAGGAGCAGGACCCGGCCGTAGGGGTCGGTTTCGGGGCTCACGACGTAGACCGTAGCCGCGGACGGCGGCGGGCACCGTCCGTTCCGGATCGCCCGGTCGGACCACGGGTCCACCCGTACGAGACGTGACAGGGCCGCGCCGGTGCCGTTGGCTCGGCACCGAACCCCGTCCCCGCCCGAGGAGTCCCATGACGCAGCAGCCCCGCCGCACCGCGCGGCGGATCGCCGGGCTGGGGGCCGCGGCCGACCTGGCCGTCGCCGTCCTGGTCGTCCCCGCCGTCGCGGGAACGGCCGCCGCGCAGCCGGCGCCCGGCGCGGTCGGCCCGGGCGTCCGGCTGGTGACCCCGCTCGGCGAGGTCGCCGAGCTGTGCACGGCGAACTTCCTGTTCGACGGGGGCGGCACGCTCTACCTCGGCGCGGCGGCGCACTGCACCGGGACCGAGGACTCGACGGGCTCGGTGAACGGGTGTGTGGAGCCGGTGCAGCCCGAGGGCACCGAGGTCCGGATCGAGGGGCGGGACGGGCGCACCTACACCGGCACCCTGGCCTACAACTCGTGGGTCACGATGCAGGACATCGGCGAGGACGACCCGGCGGCCTGCTCGTTCAACGACTTCGCGCTGATCGAGCTGAGCCCGGAGGCCGCGGCGGCGGCCGACCCGACCGTCCCGGGGTTCGGCGGCCCGGTCGGGCTGGAGGTCGGCGGCACCCGCAGCGGCGAGACCGTCTACAGCCACCAGCCCAACCAGCTCGCCGCGACGCCGAACAAGCAGGGCGTCAGCCTCGGCCGCCCGGAGAGCCCGCGGATGCACGTGGTCGTGACGGCACCGCCCGGGGTACCCGGCGACTCCGGATCGGGGTACCTCGACTCCGAGGGCAGGGCGTTCGGCGTGCTGTCCAGCCTGCTGGCGCCGACGACGGCGAACGGCGTCACCGACATCGCCCAGGCCCTCGACTACGCCATGACCTACGGCGGGATCGACGACGTGCGGCTGGTGCCGGGCACCCGTCCGTTCACCCCGGGCCGGACGGCGCAGCCGATGACCGAGCTCCCCTCCGGCCCGCAGCTGCCGGACAGCCCGCTGCCGGAGCTGACGCCCTCGCCGCTGCGCTGAGGCCCCGGGCCGGTGACCTGCAGTGAATCCGTACGTACGTTCTGTGCCGACGCCCACTCCGGCCGGTCGGACCGCCGGGCCCCGGGCGTACCGGCGGTAGGGTCGCCCGCAACCCAGACAGCCGTGTCCCGCGCCGGAGCCGTATCCGGTCCCTGGCGAGCGGGATGGCCGTCCGGCACCGGTGAACCGGCCGACGACACCCGCGGCCCCCGGTGCAACGGCACGCGCCCGCTCCGCCGGGCGCCGCTCACCCCTACCCGTTCCACTGGAGCCATTCATGACGCTCGCCCAGGACCGCCCGGCCGTCCCCGCCCGTGACGAGGTGTTCGGCGCGCACGAGGGCGGCAAGCTCGCGACCGGGCTGACCGCGCCGCTGGCCGACGCGCACGACCTGTCGATCGCCTACACCCCCGGCGTGGCGGACGTCTGCCGGGCGATCGCCGACGACGCCGCGCTCGCCTCCCGCTACACCTGGGCGCACCGGCTGGTCGCCGTGGTCAGCGACGGCACCGCGGTGCTCGGGCTCGGCGACATCGGCCCGCGGGCCTCGTTGCCGGTGATGGAGGGCAAGTCGGCGCTGTTCAAGACGTTCGCCGGGCTCGACTCGATCCCGCTGGTGCTCGACACCACCGACGTCGACGAGATCGTCGAGACCCTGGTCCGGCTGCGCCCGACCTTCGGTGCGGTGAACCTCGAGGACGTCTCGGCACCGCGCTGCTTCGAGCTGGAGCGCCGGCTGATCGAGGCGCTGGACTGCCCGGTCATGCACGACGACCAGCACGGGACGGCGGTCGTCCTGCTCGCGGCGCTGCAGGGTGCCTGCCGGGTCCAGGACCGTGCGGTGACCGATCTGCGGGTCGTCGTGTCCGGTGCCGGGGCCGCCGGGATCGCCTGCGCGCGGATCCTGCTCGCGGCCGGGGCGTCCGACGTCGTGCTGGTGGACTCGCGGGGGATCGTCGACGCCGGGCGGGGCGGGGTGAAGGCCGAGCTGGCCGCGGTGACGAACCCGCGCGGCGTGACCGGCGGGATCGCCGAGGCGCTGGCCGGGGCGGACGTGTTCGTCGGGCTCTCCAGCGCCCGGCTGCCGGAGGAGCTGCTGGCCACGATGGCGCCCGGCGGGATGGTCTTCGCACTGTCCAACCCCGACCCCGAGGTCCACCCGGACGTCGCGGCGCGGCACGCGGCGATCGTCGCGACCGGGCGCAGCGACTTCCCGAACCAGATCAACAACGTGCTGGCCTTCCCGGGGATCTTCCGGGGCGCGCTGGACGCGGGGGCCCGCCGGATCACCGACCGGATGAAGGTGGCCGCGGCACAGGCCATCGCCGGGGTCGGCGCCGACGAGCTGTCGCCGACCCGGATCGTGCCCGGCCCGTTCGACCCGCGGGTGGCACCGGCCGTGGCGGCGGCGGTGGCGCAGGCGGCCGGGGAGGGCTGAGGCCCGGCCGGCGCGACGCCCGATGTGACGGGTGTGCACAAGTCGGCACGGACGGTCACGAACCGTGCCCGTGACGACCGTGCGGCGAACGGTACATCGCGCTGTGAGCGGTCGGACACGCAGCGTTGATCTTCACTTCACCGTTCGGCGAAGGATGAGCGCCCTTCACCCTCAGGCGTCGGCGTGTCACCAACGGTGAACGTTCCTCGGAGTATCGGCGTTGCGCCGAATGGTCCCGTCACCCGCTGTGCGGGATAGCTCGATCGGGCTATCCGTGCGGATCGCCCGGCCCGGTGGCTCGTTGAGCCCCCTGGAACTGCCGAGCAGAACGGAGGCGGGCGTGGCCGACCTGGATCCACGGACGGGACACCGTCCGGGGGGTACGCCCCGTGACATGGCCGACGAGCCGTGGACGGACGATCCCCGGGAGACCGACGCCCGTGTCACGGATGTCGCAGATGCTGCGGACGTCGCAGGTGTCCCGGCGGATCTCGCCGGTGACCTCGCCCGGGCCTTCGCGGGCCCGGGGGGCACGGCCGCCACCCGGCCGCGGCCGCGGCCCGGGCCGCACCCGGCGCCCGCCGGGCCGGCGGCCGTGCTCCCCGGCCCGGTGCCGCCCGCGCCCGGCCCGGTGAGCGGGGCCACGACCACGCTGCCCGCCCCGGGCGTGGTGCGCGCCGGCCCGGCCGGCGCGGACGAGCCGCGTCCGGACCGGCCCGGCCGGCCGTCGCCGACGCCGCGGCCGGCCGGAGGCGCGGCCGGGCACGAGCCCGAGGTCACCGATCCGGCCGACCACTCCGCCGTCCAGCTGCCGCCGTCGCCGGCGCTGCTCTGCGACGCCGCCGGCATCGTCCTGCACACGAACGCGGCGCTGCGCCGGCTGGCCGGTTCGGCCGACCCGACCGGGATGAAGCTGCCGCAGCTGCTCGTCGGCCCGGACGCCGACGCCCGGCTGGTGCGCGCCGACCGCAGGCTCGCCCGGGTGAAGGTCGTCCGGTGGCCGCAGCCGGACGGGCGCCTGGTCGTACTCCTGACCGCGTTCCCGGACGCCGCCCCCGCCGCGTTCGACGACACGCCCGCGCTGGACCTGGAGCGCGCCACCCGGTCGGGGACCTGGACCTTCGACCTGCAGGCCGGGACCCTCACCCGCAGCGAGGGCCTGGTGGAGCTCTACCGCGTGCTCGGCGTCCGGCCGGACGGCCCGGACGGCCCGATCGAGGGCGAGCAGGTGGAGCGGGTGTGCCGCGCCCTGCAGCGCGGCCCGGACGGCCGGCCCCGGCCCGCGCCGGCCCCGCACGCCGGGCCCGCCGGGCCCGCCGCGCACGCTGCGCACTCTTCGGAGATCCGGCCCGAGGGCGGCGTCGTGCTGTCCTGCCGCACCCGGATCGACCGCACCCCCGGCGGTGCCCCGTTGCGCCTGATCGGGACCGTGCAGGACGTCACCGACCGGCGGCGCGCCGAGTCCAGGGCGCAGCGGTCCGGGCAGCGGTTCGCCGACCTGGTCGCGACGATCACCACCGGCGTCGCGATGCTCGACGGCCGTGGCCGGATCGTGGACGCCAACCCGGCGCTGTGCCAGCTGCTCGACGCGGACCTGGAGACGCTGCGCGGCGTGCCGGCGCGGTCGCTGTCCGCCGACCCGCAGTCCGGGGAGCGGGGCGGGCTGCCGGACTGGCTGCGCGCCCCGTCGCACCCCGAGCCGACCTACCGGATCGAGTCGCTCCCGCTGCTGCGGGCCGACGGCACCCGGGTCGAGTGCGAGGTCGTGGTCAACGCCTCCCCGTCCGACGACGGCCGCCCGTTCTGGCTGCTCGTCGTCACCGACGTCGGGGAACGCCGGCGGGCCGCCGACGTCCTGCACGAGGCCGACACCATCGACCCGCTGACCCGGCTGCCGAACCGGGCCGGCCTGCTGGAGGTCGCCGACCGGCTGCTCGCCGGGCCGGAGGCGCACCGGGTCGCGGTCGTCTGCGGCGACGTCGACGACTTCGCCAGGGTCAACACCGGGCTCGGGCACGAGGCCGGGGACGCCCTGCTGGTCGAGCTGGCCGGGCGGCTGCAGCGCGAGCTGCCGCCGCTGTGCACGGCCGGGCGGCTCTCGGCGGACGAGTTCGCCGTCGTCTGCGCCGACATCGAGGACACCGGCGGTGTCTCCGCGCTCGCCGGGACGGTGGCGGAGCTGCTGCGCGGTTCGGTCACGGTCGGCGGCCGGCCGGTGGCCCTGACGACCTCGGTCGGCGTCGCCACCCGGGACGCGGTGCCGGTCGGCCCGCGCCCGCCGCGCGGCGACGACCTGCTGCGCTCGGCCGAGGTCGCCGTTCACCACGCCAAGCAGCGCGGCCGGGGGACCGTCGCGGTCGCCGACCGCGGGACCGTCGCACCGGAGCTGCGCCAGCTCGAGCTGGAGGCGGAGCTGCGGGCGGCGATCGAGTCCGACGCGCTGCGGCTGGAGTACCAGCCGGTCGTCGGCCCGGACGGCACGGTGCTCTCGGCCGAGGCGCTGCTGCGCTGGTCGCACCCGGTGCACGGCGAGGTGTCCCCGGGCGAGTTCCTGCCGGTCGCCCAGCGCAGCGGGCTGCAGCGGGACCTGGACGTGTGGGTCCTGCGCACCGCGACCACCGAGGCGGCGACCTGGCCGCAGCACTGGCAGCGGATCGCCGTCGCGGTGAACCTGGCCGGCCTGCTGCCGGCCGACCCGGCGTTCCTCGACGAGGTGAGCGCCGCCGTCGAGCGGGCCGGGCTGGGCTGGGACCAGCTGGTGCTCGAACTGGTGGAGACCAGCCTCGTCTCGCTCCCCGCCCCGGCGCTGGACGCGATGAGCGAGCTGGTGCGCCGCGGCGTCCGGTTCGCCGTCGACGACTTCGGCACCGGCTACTCCTCGCTCGCCCGGCTCAAGGAGCTCCCGGCGCAGACGGTCAAGGTCGACCGTGCGTTCGTCACCGGGGTCGGTACCGACCCGGCGGACTTCGCGCTGGCCAGGGCGGTCGTCGAGGTCGCACGGGCGATGGGGCGGGCCACGGTCGCCGAGGGCGTCGAGACCGCGGAGCAGTTCCACGTGCTGCGCGGGATCGGGGTCAACGCCTTCCAGGGCTGGCTGTTCGCCCGCTCGCTGCGCCCGGACGACCTGCACCGGGTGCTGCGCGGCGGCGGCCTGCCCACCCCGGCGACCTCGACCCCGGACGGCGGGCCCCCCGGCGCCTGGTGAGGCGGTGGCCGGCCCCCGGTCCGGACACGTGTCCGGCGATCGGGGACCGGGTCGCCGGGCGCCCCCGTTCGGGTTACTGTGCTCCGACATCGCGGCCCTTCCTCAGGGCCGCGCGCCGAAGGCAGGGGGAGCCGGCGATGATCGAGTTCCGGGGCGTCACGAAGCGCTTCCCGGACGGGACGGTCGCGGTCGACGAGTTGGACCTCGTCGCGGAGCAGGGGCGGATCACGGTCTTCGTGGGTCCGTCCGGCTGCGGCAAGACGACCTCCCTCCGCATGATCAACAGGATGGTCGAGCCGACCGAGGGCGCGCTGCGGGTGGACGGGCAGGACGTGCTCGCCGCGGACCCCGCCGAGCTGCGCCGCGGGATCGGCTACGTGATCCAGCAGGCCGGGCTGTTCCCGCACCGCACGATCGTCGACAACATCGCGACGGTGCCGATGCTCGTCGGGAGCGGCAAGAAGGCGGCCCGGGACCGGGCGATGGAGCTGATGGAGACCGTCGGCCTCGACACGTCGATGGCCCGCCGCTACCCGACCCAGCTCTCCGGTGGCCAGCAGCAGCGGGTCGGCGTGGCCAGGGCGCTCGCCGCGGACCCGCCGGTGCTGCTGATGGACGAGCCGTTCTCCGCGGTGGACCCGGTGGTCCGGGAGAGCCTGCAGGACGAGCTGCTCCGGCTGCAGTCCGAGCTGGGCAAGACCATCGTGTTCGTCACCCACGACATCGACGAGGCGATCAAGCTCGGCGACCGGGTCGCGGTGTTCCGGGTCGGCGGCAAGCTGGCCCAGTACGACGAGCCGGGCGTGCTGCTGTCCCGCCCGGTGGACGACTTCGTCGACAACTTCGTCGGCCGGGACCGGGGCTACCGCGGTCTGGGCTTCCTGACCTCCGACGCCATCCCGCTCGGCTCGCTGGACATGCGGTCGGTCGGGGACCCGCTGCCGTCGGCGGGCTGGTCGCTGGTCGTCGACGCGACCGCCCGCCCGCTGGGCTGGGTCGAGGCCGGCGACGGCGTCGTCACCGACGGCGCGATCGTCCCCGGCGGCACGCTGTACGCGGTCGGCTCGGGCTCGCTGCGCGGTGCGCTCGACGCGGCGCTGTCCTCGCCGTCCGGCCAGGGCGTCGCCGTCGACGCCGAGGGCCGGGTCGCCGGGTCGGTCACGGCCGACGACGTGCTGGCGGCGCTGCCCGCCGCGCGCGACGACTCCGCCGCGTAGGGCCGGGCCATGGACTGGGTCTTCCGCAACCTCGATCTCGTGCTGGAGCTGACCGGCCAGCACGCGGTGTTCTCGCTGGTCCCGGTGCTGCTGGGGCTGGTGCTGGCGATCCCGCTCGGCTGGCTGGCCAACCGCCGGTCCTGGGGCCGGACGCTGACGCTCAACGCGGCCGGGTTCCTCTACACGCTGCCGTCGCTGGCGTTGTTCGTCTTCCTGCCGCCGATCCTCGGCACCCGGATCCTGGACACGACCAACGTGATCGTCGCGCTCACGGTCTACGTGCTGGCCCTGCTGGTGCGCACGGTCGCCGACGCGCTCTCCGCGGTCCCGCCGAAGATCGTCGACTCGGCGACGGCGATGGGCTACCGCCCGGTCCGCCGGTTCGTCTCGGTCGAGCTGCCGATGGCCGTGCCGGTGATCGTCGCCGGGCTGCGGGTCGCGTCGGTGAGCACGATCAGCCTGGTGACGGTCGGCTCGGTGATCGGCTTCGGCGGCCTCGGCAAGATGTTCACCGAGGGCTTCCAGCGGGAGATCCCGCAGCAGACGATCGCGGGCATCGTGCTGGTGCTGCTGCTCGCGGTGGTGATCGACGCGCTGCTGGTGCTCCTGGGGCGGCTGCCCACCCCGTGGGAGCGGGCGGGCCAGCGGGCCAGGGCGGGAGCGACGACATGACCTACCTCGGCTGGCTGTTCGACGGTGCGAACTGGGCGGGCCCGGAGGGGATCCTGGTCCGGCTCGCCGAGCACCTCGGCTACACCGCACTGACCATGCTGATCGCGATGGTGATCGCGCTGCCGCTGGGTGCCTGGATCGGGCACACCGGTCGCGGCGGGTTCGTCGTCGTCGGGCTGGCGAACGCGCTGCGCGCGCTGCCGACGCTGGGCCTGCTGGTCCTGCTGTTCCTGCTCGTCGGGCTGGGCCTGCTCGGCCCGCTCATCGCGCTGGTGATCATGGCGATCCCGCCGCTGCTCGCCGGCGCCTACTCCGGGGTGCGCAACGTCGACCCGGCGGTGGTGGACGCCGCCCGCGGCGTCGGCATGCGCGGCCCCGAGGTACTGGCCAAGGTCGAGCTGCCGAACGCGCTGCCGCTGATCATCGGCGGCATCCGGAGCGCGACCCTGCAGGTCATCTCGACGGCGACGGTCGCGGCCTACGTCGGCATCGGCGGGCTCGGCCGGTTCATCATCGACGGCCTGGGCCAGCGCGACTTCGGTGCGATGATCGGCGGCTCGATCCTGGTCGCCCTGCTCGCCGTCGTCGCGGACCTGGTGCTGGGCGGGCTGCAGCGACTGATCGTCTCGCCCGGCCTGCGTGCCGGTGCGGCGGCGGCGCCACCGGCCGGAACCGGTGGCCGACGGCTGCGGGTGCTCCGCGGCGGACGCGACACGGAGGCGAGCGCGGCGTGAAGAAGCTGGTGACACTGCTGGTCGTGGCGGCGTTCGCGCTGGCCGGCTGCGGCGGCGACCCGCTCGCGGGCTCGGACACCGATCCCGACGTCGTCGCGATCGGCTCCGGGAACTTCACCGAGTCCCAGCTGCTGGCCGAGGTCTACGCGATCGCCCTGCGCGACGCCGGGGTGCAGGTCGAGGACCCGGTGGCGATCGGCTCCCGGGAGGCGTACTTCCCGGCGCTGCAGGACGGCTCGGTCGACCTGATCCCGGACTACTCCGGCGCGCTGCTGACCTACCTCGACGAGGAGTCCACGGCCGTCGAGCCGGACGACGTGTACACCGCGCTGCAGCAGGCCCTGCCGCCGGAACTGCTGCTCGGCCGGATGTCGGAGGCCGAGAACAAGGACGCGGTCGTCGTCACCCGGGAGACCGCCACCCGGCTGAACCTGCGCTCGATCGCCGACCTGGCGCCGCACTGCCCGGAGCTGACCTTCGGCGGGGGCCCGGAGTTCCGGACCAGGACCGACGGCATCCCCGGCCTGGCGAAGAACTACGGCTGTGCGTTCAAGGACTACCGGTCGCTGGACTCGGGCGGCCCGCTGACCGTCGCCGCCCTGGAGGGCGACGACGTGCAGGCGGCGAACCTGTTCACCACCGACCCGGCCCTCCCGCAGAACGACTTCGTGCCGCTGGCGGACCCGAAGGAGAACTTCGCCGCGCAGAACGTCGTGCCGGTGATGGCACAGCGCAAGGCGACGCCACAGGTGCGTGCGGTGCTCGACCGGATCTCCGGCGAGCTCTCCACCGAGGAGCTGCTCGCGATGAACGCCGAGGCGGCGGGGCCGGACAAGCCGGCCCTGCGCACCGTGGCCGCCGACTGGCTGGAGCGCAGGGGCATCACCGCCGGCAGCGGCGCGTGAGGCCCGGGCTCAGGGCAGCCGCGAGTACACGTCGGTGACCAGCAGGACGGCGAACAGCACCGACGAGATCCCCAGGATCCCGTTGGACAGCCAGCCGTTGCGCCCCTCCCTGGCCACCAGGTTCGTGTTCAGCAGGAGCATCAGCGTGATCGCCAGGAACGGCATGAAGAACGACCCGAGCACGCCGTAGACCAGGGTGAGGGCGAACGGCCGGTCGAACAGCAGCAGGACCATCGGCGGGAAGGTCAGCCACAGCAGGTAGAAGCGGAACGGCAGCGACTTCTCCGCCCGCGCCGCCTCGTAGACCCCGGCACGCCCGGGGCCGTCGGCGCGCTCGGCCGTGGCCGCGGTGTGCTCCTCGCCCGTGACGACCGCGTCGCCCTCGCCGGGGCCGATCGCCGTCCGCCGGCCGTGCGGGAGCCGGATCGCGCGCACCCAGTCGGTGAACAGCAGCGAGACGCCGTTCCACACGCCGAGCAGCGAGGTGAAGGTGACCGACAGGAAGCCGATCAGGAACACGATCCGCACCGCGGGGCCGTACAGCTCACCGAGCCGGTCGGCCAGGGTCAGCAGGCCGGAGTCGGACTCGGTGAGGTTCTGGCCCAGCAGCACCGTCGAGCCGACGACCAGCATCGACACCACGAAGATGCCGGTCATGATGTAGCCGGTCGCGTTGTCGAGCCGCATCATCGACAGCCACTTCGGGCCCTTCCAGCCCTTCGCGAACAGCCAGTAGCCGTAGGCGGCCATGGTGATCGTGCCGCCGACCCCGCCGATCAGGCCCAGCACGTACACCGTCGAGCCCGGGGGCAGCGTCGGCCGCAGGCCGGCGACGAGCGCCCCGAGGTCCGGGCCCACCAGGAACGCCACGAACACCACGGAGAAGAACTTCACGACCACCAGGACGGTCATGAACTTCTCGAAGACGTGGTAGCGCTGCAGCCACACCAGCACCACGCCGGCCAGGCCGGCGAGCATCGCCCAGTACCGCACCTGCAGCCCACCGAACAGCGCGTTCAGCGGCAGCCCGACGGCCGACATCGCCGTCGCGCCGTAGACGAACCCCCACACCACGATGTACACGCCGAAGAAGCCGGTCGCCCAGTACCCGAGCCGCCGCCAGCCGTCGAGCATGGTGGCGCCGGACGCCAGGTGCCAGCGGCCGACGGCCTCGCCGAGCGCCAGCTTCACCAGTGTGCCGACGAGGGCGGCCCACAGCAGGGCGGTGCCGTAGCTGGCACCGGCCACCATCGTCGCGACGAGGTCACCGGCGCCGACGCCGGTCGCCGCGGCGAGCAGCCCCGGCCCGATGGAGCGGATCTTCGCCGCCCCGGTCGGTGGTTCGAGGAAGTCGGTCTGCGGACCGGGGGAGGCCATGGTCACACTCCGAATCACGACGCCGGGCTCGGGACGGCGGCTGCCTGCGGCCGACCGTCTGCCGCACGTTAGGCCAGGCGGGGGTGCCGTTCCAGCGCGGCCGGGTCACGACTGCGCCGCCCGGGTCGTCCGTTCGCGGCGGCAACGGTCACGCTCGCCGAGCGTTGCGCCGGGTCACCGCGCGGCTCACCATGGTGACGACCACACCGGCCGATAGATTCCGGCACGGCGTCCGACGAGTCCGGACGCCACGTACGCACGGGGAGTGGCATGGCGAACATCGACGAGATCCGCGCCGGGATCGGACGGGCCAACCAGCAGGCCACCGAGAGCCTGGGCGCGCTGCGGCACGCCCGGCAGGCGATCGAGGAGGCCGGGGCGGCCTTCTCGCAGAACATCTACGGCACCGCCCAGAACGACGCGGACGACGCCCGCGCCCGGTTCGGCGCCGCGTCGGAGAAGATCGACGAGGTCGAGCAGGCCCTGCACATCGCGATGCAGGCCGCCGACGACGTCGCCTCCCGGCTCTGACGCCCCGCACCTGATGCCCCGCCGTCGCGACCGGATCCGCACCGCCTTCACCCACTTCCACGCCGCGGCCTCCGCCGCGATCGGTGCCGCCGAGGTCCGGCGGGACCGGGCGGCGGTGGCGCACGCGGAGGCGATGGCGGAACTCTGGCTGCGCGAGACCGGGTACGACGCGGCCCAGCAGGACCCGGGACTGGCCGCGGTGCTGGCGAACCCGCGGCTGGCCGGGGTGCTCGCCCGGGTCGCCGAGGACCGCGCCCACGCCTTCGACGGCTGGCAGGGCGACTCGCCGCAGGCGCTGTCGGACATCGTCACGACCGCGGCGCCCGGTGCCGCCGGGGACGACCCGGCCGAGTGGAAGGCGGTGGCCGGGTGCGCGGAGGCCGTCGGTGACGTCCCCGAGATGTGGGCGCTCGGCACCGGGTCGGTCGAGGGCGGCGCGCCGTTCCGGGTGGCCGTCCCGCTGCTGGACGGGGCCCACCTGCAGGTCGTGTCGTCGCCGCGGAGCCGGGAACGGGCCGAGGCGATGGTGGAGCAGCTGGTGCTGCGGCTGCTGCGGCACTACCGGCCCGGGGTGGTGAACGTGCACGTCTGGGACGTCGGCCAGCTCGCCGGTGCGCTGCCCGGGCTCTACCCGCTGACCCGTACCGGCCTGCTCACCGTGCACGACCCGACCCGGCTGGAGGCGTTGCTGTCCCTGCTCGCGGACCGGATCCGCCGGGTGCAGACCAGGGTGCTGGCCGCGGGCTGCGCGTCGCTGGCCGAGCTGGCCGGTGAGACCGGCAAGCGGCCCGAGTCCTGGATGGTCGCGGTGCTGGTCGGCAACGGGCACGAGCTGCCCGAGGCGGAGCTGCGCCAGCTGCAGCGGGTGGCCCGCGGCGGGATCGCGGCCGGTGTCGTGCTGGTGCTGCTCGACGTGCCGGTGGCGTTGCGGCACCCGGTCGAGTCGGTCGACTTCGGCGACCCGCCCGGGGTCGATCCGGAGGACCCGTCGGCGCCGGTGCCGGTGCGGACGTCGCTGACCGGGCCGCACGTGCTGGTCGAGCCGGACCCACCGGTCGGCACCGACGACGTCACCAGGATCGCCACCGCGATCGCCGCGGCGCACGAGGAGTGGCGTGGCCGGCTCGGGGCGTTCGCCGACCTGCTGCCGGCCGGGCCGGACCGCGGCCGGGACCGCTCGCACCAGGGCCTGGTCACCGAGATCGGCTTCTCCGACGGGATGCCCTCGGAGCTGGTCCTCGACGACCACTCCCCGCACGCACTGGTCGGCGGGCCCAGCGGATCGGGCAAGACGAACCTGCTGCTGGCCTGGATCTCCGGGCTCGCCGCGCGGTACGGGCCGGACGAGGTCGAGCTGTACCTGCTCGACTTCAAGGAGGGGGTGTCGTTCACCCAGTTCGCCCCGGACCCGGACGGGCACCGCCGCGACCGGCTCCCGCAGGCCAGGCTGATCGGCGTCAACATCAACACCGACCGGGAGTTCGGGCTGGCCCTGCTGCGGCACCTGGCCGACGTCATGCGCTCGCGCGCGGAGCTGGCCCGCCGCTACGGCGCCACGAAGATCGCCGAGCTGCGGGCGGAGCTCGCCGACCGCGGCGTCACCGGGCGGGAGACCCGGCTGCCACGGATCGTCGCGGTGATCGACGAGTTCCAGTTCCTGTTCACCGGGCGGGACGCCGTCAGCGCCGAGGCGACCGCGCTGCTGGAGGACGTCGCCCGGCGCGGCCGCTCGCAGGGCGTGCACCTGGTGCTGGCCAGCCAGGACATCTCCGGGATCGACGCGCTGTGGGGCCGGTCGGCGATCTTCGAGCAGTTCGTGCTGCGGATCGCGTTGCCCAGGGCCCGGCGGATCCTGGCCCAGGACAACGAGGCGGCGCTGCAGATCCCGCGCTGGCACGCCGTGGTGAACCACGACTCCGGCGTCGAGCACGGCAACCGGGTGGTCCGGGTCCCCGAGGCCGGTGCGGCCCTGGTGCGCGAGGTGCAGCGGACCGCCTTCGGGATGTTCCCCGGCGAGCCGGAGCCGGTCGTCCTCGACGGTGCCCGTGCCCCCGCGCACGACGCGCTGCTGGCCCGGCTGCCCGCCGACGGCGTCCCGCGGGCGCTCGTCGGCCAGTTCGTCGACGTGCACGGCAGCCCCGCCGCGGCCGGGCTCGGCGCCGGGCCGGGCCGCAACCTGGGCGTGGTCGGGCCGGACGCGCGGGTCGCCGTCCCGCTGCTGAGCGCGGCGGTGGAGTCCTACCTCGCCGGGGCCGGGCCGGGCGCCGGCCGGGTCGTGCTGGTCCCGCTGGCCGCCGACGCGGCGGTGGAGTCCGGTGCGCTGGCGGACCGGCTGTCCGCGGGCGGCCACGAGGTGGACGCCGTCGGTGCCGACGGGTTCGCCGGCCGGGTCCGCGAGCTGGCGGCCACCGTCCGGGACCGGGCCGCGTCGGGCGACGGTGGCCGGTCGGTGGCGGTCGTGCTGTTCGGTGCGGACGCCGCCGAGGCGATGCTCGACCGGACCGGCACCGAGGACCTGCGGGCGGTGCTGCGGCACGGACCGGGCGTCGGGGTGCACGTGTTCGGCTGGTGGCAGGGCGCGCAGCGGCTCAAGACCCTGCTCGCGCCGCCGGGGGCCGCGATCGACGACCTCGGCGCCTGGATCGCGACCGGGGTGCAGGGTGCGGACCTGACCGGGCTGCTCGGCGGCCAGCCGCTGGACTGGATGCCGACGCCGGGCCGCGGCCTGTTCCTCGACCGGTCCCGGCACTCGCGTCCGCAGCTGGTGATCCTGACCGACCGTGGAGGTGGCCGGTGAACGCCCCGGAGCGTTACCGCGAGGTGGTGGCCCGGCTGGCCGGGGCCGTGGTCGAGCTGCGGGAGCGTGACGCCGAGCGGGCCGCCGAGCTGCGCCGGGTGCTCCGCCGGACCGAGCAGGAGCTGCGCGGCTCGGCCGACACGCTGATGCTGGCCCGCGGCATGTACGAGCTGCGCTGGGAGGCGGCCCTGCAGGTGATGTGGTCGGCCGAGGAGCCGGGCAAGCCCCGGCCCCGGCCGGACCACCGGGCCGACCCGGCCCGGCACGCCGAGCTGGAGCGGGAGGCGGACGAGGCCCTCGACGCGCTCCGCGCGTCCGGGGACCGCCGGTTCTTCCGGCTCCGCAACCGCGACGCCTGACCGGCCACGCTCGCGCTCCCGGACCCCGGCCGGCACGACCGCCCGCGCCGGATCAGCCCAGCGGGATCACGCCGAGCACGATCGCCGTCGCCAGCATCACCAGCGAGCAGACCGCCGCCCGCCAGATCACCTTCCGGTGGTGGTCGGCGAGGTTCACCTTCGCCAGCGAGACCAGCAGCAGCAGCGCCGGGACCAGCGGGCTGGTCATGTGCACCGGCTGCCCCACGATCGACGCGCGGGCCATCTCGACCGGCTCGATGCCGTAGTGCCCGGCCGCCTCGGTGAGGATCGGCAGGATGCCGAAGTAGAACGCGTCGTTGGTGAGGAAGAACGTCAGCGGCATGCTCAGCACGCCGGTGATCACGGCGAACCAGCTGCCGATCGACGGCGGCACCGCCGCGACGATCCCGTTCGCCATCGCCGTCACCATGCCGGTCCCGGACAGCACCCCGACCAGCACGGCGGCGGCGAACACCATCGCGACGACCGCGACGATCGACGACGAGTGCGACGTCACCGCCCGCAGCTGGTCCTCCGGCCGCGGGAAGTTCACGACCAGCGCGATCGCGGTGGCGACCACGAACACCAGCGCCAGCGGCAGGACGTCCATGCCCAGCAGCACCAGCAGGGCCGCGGTCAGCGCCAGGTTGAACCAGATCAGCTTCGGGCGCAGGGTCGGCCGGTCCGGGTCGAGGATGTCGCCCGGCCCGCCGTCCGCGCCGCCGGCGCCGCCACCGGTGCCGTGGTTCGCGCCGCCGGCGCCGCCACCGGTGCCGTGGTCCGCGCCGCCGTCGTCGCCGCCACCGGCCCCGGCCATCGCCGGCTCCAGCTCGTGCGCGACGACCTGCAGGGTGCGCCCGGAGGCGAGCAGCCGCCTGCGCTCGGAGCGGCCGAGGAACCACGCCAGCACCAGCACGGTGAGGATGCCCGCCACGATGCCCGGGACCATCGGGTTGAACAGCTCCGAGGGCGACACGTTCAGCACGGTCGCGGCCCGGACGGTGGGGCCGCCCCACGGCAGGATGTTGAGCACGCCGTTCGCCAGGTTCGCGACGACCGTCAGCACCACCGGGCTCAGGCCCAGCCGCAGGTAGATCGGCAGCAACGCCGACACGGTGATGATGAAGGTGGTCGACCCGTCACCGTCGAGGGAGACGACGCCCGCCAGCACCGCGGTCAGCACGACCAGCCGGACCGGGTCGTTGTCCACGGTGCGCAGCACGAACCGGATCAGCGGGTCGAACAGCCCGACGTCGATCATCGTGCCGAAGAAGATGATCGCGAAGAACAGCAGGACCGCGGTCGGCGCGAAGTCCGACACCGCGGTCATGATCGAGTCGACCACGCCCTCCTCGCCCGGCTCGGCGAGCCCCGTACCGACGGTGACCAGCGCGAACGTCAGCGGTACGAGGACCAGGGCCAGGACCGGCGCGAGCCGCTTCGACAGGATCAGGTACATGAAGACCGCGATCATCGCGGCTCCGAGAACGATGAGCATCGGCGCTCCTCCTGCTGTGGTGGCAGGGAGGAACGCTAGGCGCCGGATTGCGTCGAGCCACGGTTGCGGACACAGCCCTCGCAGTGGTCACAGCGTGCGCTGCGGTCATAGTGTTCACCCGCCGGGCGGGCTCACTCGTCGTCGGCCTCGTCGCGGGCCAGGAAGCTGGACAGCCGTTCGACGGCCGTCTCGAACTGGGGGTTCAGGTCGACGAAGGCCCGCAGCCGGTCGGCGAGCCACTCGACACTGACCTGCTCGTCGCCGCGCCGGTCGACGAGCTCCTCGATCCCGCGGTCGGTGAAGTACACGGGGGGAGCCTAACCACCCCGCCCACCCCGCACTCATGGAGCTTCGGACCGGCGTGGCCGTGCTTATGCTCCATGAGTCGTGCCTGGTTCGGGGTCGGTGGGGCGTCAGGGACACGAGTGGCCGGCTGGAGGGGGCACCGATGGGGTCGGGTGTGGTCGTCGGGCCGCCGCTGGCGGTGGCGCTCGTGGTGCTGGTCGCGCTGGCCGCGGCCGCCGCGGCGCTCGGGGGCACCGGGACGGCGTGGTCCTCGGCGACGGCGGTGGCCCGGGCGGTGCTGCAGCTCGGGCTCGTCGCGCTGGTGCTGCTCGCGCTGGTCCGCAGCTGGTGGGGGACGGTCGCGTTCGTCGTGCTGATGGTGCTCGTCGCGGCGGTCACCTCCGGGCGGCGGATCACCGGTGCGCGCGGCGGCCCCGGGCGGCCGGGCGCCGCCGGGACCCGTCGACGGTGGGGCGGTGCCGCCGGGCGGGCCGGGCTCGTGGCGGGGGCGGCGATCCTCGCCGGGGTGGTGCCGGTGCTCGTCGTCGTCCTGGGCAGCGGGGCGGTGCCGTTCGCCGGGATCGCGGTCGTCCCGGTCGCCGGGATCGTGATCGGCGGGGCGATGACGGCGACGTCGCTGGCCGGCCGCCGGGCACTCGACGAGCTGGGTGCACGGCACGGCGAGTACGAGGCGGCTCTCGCACTCGGCCTGCTCCCGCGGGACGCCGTGCTGCTCGTCGTGCGCCCGACCGCGGGCCAGGCGCTGGTGCCCGCGCTGGACCAGACCCGCACGGTCGGGCTGGTCACGCTGCCCGGCGCGTTCGTCGGGGTGCTGCTCGGCAGCGGCGACCCGGTCCAGGCCGCCGCGGCCCAGCTCCTGGTGCTGGCCGGCCTGCTCGCCGCCGAGACGGTCGCGGCGCTGGTCGTGGTCGAGCTGGTCGCGAGGGGCCGGATCCGGCGCCCGGTCCCGGCCCGGTAGCGCGCGGCGGCCCGCGCCGAGGGGGACGGGAGCGGGCCCGGGGGACCGGGAGACCCCGCCGGTCCGCATCTCGGCACGGAGGGCCCGGGGCGGTCGGCGCACCACGGCACCGGCGCCCGGTGGCGGGAGCCCGGGGGACGGCCGCCCCGCGCGCCGCAGCAGGACGTCCCCGACGACGGAACGGCCGGGTGCGGGACGAACCCGCACCCGGCCGTTCCGGGGAGATCAGGCGGTCAGGACTTCGCGAACGCCTTGTCGATCAGCTCGGCCTGCTCGACCTCGTGCACCTTCGACGACCCGGCGGCCGGCGCGGCCATCCGCCGCCGCGAGACCCGGGTGAACCGGCCCTGCAGCTGCGGGAGCTTCTGCGGCAGCTCCAGCCCGTAGTACGGCCACGAGCCCTGGTTGGCCGGCTCCTCCTGGACCCAGCGGACGTCCTGGGCGTCGGGGTAGCGCTCGAGGATCTCGGCGATCTGCTCGAGCGGCATCGGGTACAGCTGCTCGACGCGGACCAGCGCCGTGTTCTCGACCGCGGAGTCGCCGTTCTTGCGGCGCTTCTCCTTCGCCGCGGCGAGCTCCCAGTAGATCTTGCCGCTGCAGAACAGCACCCGGTCGACCCCGGAGACCGGCCCGGACGTGCCGGCGTGCTCCGGGTCGTCGATGACCGGGCGGAACCGGCCCTCGGTGAAGTCCGACAGCGGGCTGACGACCTGCTTGGCCCGCAGCATCCACTTCGGGGTGAAGACGACCAGCGGCCGCCGGACCCCGTCGAGGGTGTGCTGGCGCAGCAGGTGGAAGTAGTTCGCCGGGTCCGACGGCAGCGCGACCGTCATCGAGCCCTCGGCGCACAGCTGCAGGAACCGCTCGATGCGCCCGGAGCTGTGGTCCGGGCCCTGGCCCTCCAGGCCGTGCGGCAGCAGCAGCGCGACGTCGGACAGCTGGCCCCACTTCGCCTCACCGGAGGAGATGAACTCGTCGATGATCGACTGGGCGCCGTTGACGAAGTCGCCGAACTGGCCCTCCCAGAGCACCAGCGCCTCGGGGTTGGCGACCGAGTAGCCGTACTCGAAGCCGACCGCGGCGAACTCCGACAGCGCCGAGTCGTAGGCCAGGAACTTCGACTGCCCCTCGGCCAGGTTCCGCAGCGGGACGTACTCCGCACCGGTGCGCCGGTCGATCAGCACCGAGTGCCGCTGCACGAACGTGCCGCGCCGGGAGTCCTGGCCGGACAGCCGCACCAGCCGGCCGTCCATCGCCAGCGAGCCCATGGCGAGCAGCTCGGCGAAGGCCCAGTCCACGTTGCCCTCGCGGGACATCGTGTAGCGCTTGCGCAGCACCGGCTCGACGCGCTTGTGCACCTCGAAGCCGTCGGGCAGCGTCTCGTGCACGTCGCCGATCCGGTGCAGGACCTCCAGCGGGATGGAGGTGTCCAGGTCCGACGGGACCTGCTGCACGTCCTCGATCGACGGCGAGATCACCGGCGGGGTCCGCTCCAGCTCGCGCACCTCGTTGAAGACGTGCTCCAGCTGGTTGGAGAAGTCCTTGAGGGCCTGCTCGGCCTCCTCGACGGTGATGTCCCCGCGGCCGATCAGCGACTCGGTGTAGATCTTCCGGACGCTGCGCTTGCCGTCGATGATGTCGTACATCGAGGGCTGGGTCATCGAGGGGTCGTCGCCCTCGTTGTGCCCGCGGCGGCGGTAGCAGATCATGTCGATGACGACGTCGTTGTTCCAGCGCTGCCGGTACTCGACGGCCAGCTTGGCGACCCAGACGCAGGCCTCCGGGTCGTCGCCGTTCGCGTGGAAGACCGGGGCGTCGATCATCTTCGCCACGTCGGTGCAGTACTGCGACGAGCGCGAGTGCTCCGGCGCGGTGGTGAACCCGACCTGGTTGTTGACCACGACGTGCACGGTGCCGCCGGTGCGGTAGCCGCGCAGCAGCGCCAGGTTCAGCGTCTCCGCGACCACGCCCTGCCCGGCGAACGCCGCGTCGCCGTGCATGAGCACCGGCATCACGGTGAAGCCGCCGTCGCCCTTGTCCAGGATGTCCTGCTTGGCCCGGACGATGCCCTCGAGCACCGGGTCCACGGCCTCCAGGTGCGAGGGGTTCGCGGTCAGCGACACGGTGGTCTCGCCGTCGCCGAACATCCGGAAGTACTTGCCCTCGGCGCCCAGGTGGTACTTCACGTCGCCGGAGCCGTGCGCCTGGCCCGGGTCGAGGTTGCCCTCGAACTCGCGGAAGATCTGGCTGATCGGCTTGCCGACGATGTTGGCCAGCACGTTGAGCCGGCCGCGGTGCGGCATGCCGATGACGACCTCGTCGAGCTCGCTCTCGGCGGCCTTGTCCAGCACGGCGTCCAGCAGCGGGATGACGGTCTCGCCGCCCTCCAGCGAGAACCGCTTCTGCCCGACGTACTTCGTCTGCAGGAAGGTCTCGAACGCCTCGGCCGCGTTCAGCCGCGAAAGGATGTACTTCTGCTCGCTCTGGTCCGGCTTCTGGTGCGGGATCTCGATCCGCTCCTCGAGCCACTTGCGCTGCTCGGGATCGGCGATGTGCATGTACTCGATGCCGATGGTGCGGCAGTAAGAGTTGCGCAGCAGGCCGAGCACGTCGCGCAGCTTCATGTGGCTCTGGCCGCCGAACCCGCCGACCGCGAAGTCGCGGTCCAGGTCCCACAGGGTCAGCCCGTGGCTGAGCACGTCCAGGTCGGGGTGGCGGCGCTGGCGGTAGTTCAGCGGGTCGGTGTCGGCCATCAGGTGGCCGCGGGTCCGGTAGGACTCGATCAGCTCGAGCACCCGCGCGGTCTTGTCGACCTCGCCCTCGGGGAAGTCCTTGACCCAGCGGATCGGCTCGTAGGGGACCCGCAGCGACGCGAAGATCTCGTCGTAGAAGCCCTCCTCGCCGAGCAGCAGGTTGTGCACCCGGCGCAGGAAGTCGCCGGACTCGGCGCCCTGGATGATCCGGTGGTCGTAGGTCGAGGTCAGCGTGATGATCTTGGAGATGCCGAGCTCGGTCAGCCGCTCCTCGGACGCACCCTGGAACGCGGCCGGGTACTCCATCGCGCCGACGCCGACGATCGTGCCCTGGCCGACGGACAGCCGCGGCACCGAGTGGTTGGTGCCCAGCGTGCCCGGGTTGGTGAGGCTGATCGTGGTGCCGGCGAAGTCGTCGGCGGTGAGCTTGCCGTCCCGGGCCTTGCGGACCATGCCCTCGTAGGCCGCCCAGAACTGGGCGAAGGACATGACCTCGCAGCCCTTGATCGAGACGACGATCAGGGTGCGGCTGCCGTCCTTGCCCGGCATGTCCATCGCCAGGCCGAGGTTGACGTGCTCCGGCGTGGCGACCGAGGGCTTGCCGTCGACCTCGGCGAAGTGCCGGTTCATGTTCGGGAAGTCGGCCAGCGCCTTGACCAGCGCGAAGCCGATCAGGTGGGTGAACGACAGCTTCCCGCCGCGGGTCCGCTTCAGGTGGTTGTTGATGACGATGCGGTTGTCGGCCAGCAGCTTGGCCGGGACCGCGCGGACGCTGGTCGCGGTCGGCAGCCCGAGGGACGCGGTCATGTTCTTGGCGATGGCGTTCGCCGCACCGCGCAACGGGGCGGAGGTCGCGCCGCCACCGTCCTGCGCGGGCTTGGCGGCCTTCGAGGCGCTGCCGGCCGCGGGCTTCGCGGCGGGGCGGGTGCGCTCGTCGGCGGGCGGGGTCTCGGCCTTCGGCGTCACCGGCGGCGGGACGTCGCGCGCCGAACCGGTCGCGCGGCCACCGGCGCGGGAGCCGTTCTCGACCGCCTTCTGCGACGGCGCCGACGACGACCGCGCCGTCGCGCCGCCCGTGGCGGCTGGGCTGTCCTTGTCGTCCTCGGTGGCCGACCCGCGGGTCACCCCGCCGGGCTCCGCCTTCGGCGCGGACCCGTTGCCGGTGGCGGAGGTGCCGCCGTCCGCGGTGCTCTCGCCGTTCTCGGCGGGCTCGTGCGCGGCGGGCTTCTCACCGCCGCCGCCGTAGTCGGCGAAGAACTCGTGCCAGGCCGGGTCCACGGCCGACGGGTCCTCCTGGAAGCGCTGGTACATCTCCTCGACGAGCCACTCGTTGGGACCGAAGTCGCTCGCCGGATGGGAGGTACTGCTCGATGACACTCTGCGTCAACCGCCTTGGTAGCTGCTCGATTTGTCGCGACCGCGTACCAGGTTAGTCCCCTCCGTACGACGGGCGGCAGTGTGCCGGGTCCCAATTCGTGACCTCGTCGTGATCGGAGGGGCAGAATCGGTTCACCCGCACGATTCAGAAACCGGGCGGCGATCCGAGCACGTCGACGACCGACGTCGAGACCGTCGTCTCGGCGATCACGGTGCCCACCGGCGGGCCGACCCGCGCCGGGCGGCGGACGGTGTCCCGCTCCCCGGCGTACTGGCCGTCGACCGGGGAGACGAGCAGTTCGGAGCGGACCGGGCCGTCGTCGTGCACCAGGGTCGGGTACCGCTCGCCGTCGAGGTCGGTGGCCTCGCCGACGCTCACGGTGGGGAGGTCGCGCAGTGTGGCGTAGATCACGGCGCGCAGGTCGGCGGGCACCCGGCAGGTGCGCAGCGCGTCGACGGCGCTCTGGAACGGGCCGGTGTAGCCGCGGCCGGGCGGGCTCTCGTCGATCAGCCGGCCCAGCAGTTCGGCCGGGTCGCGCGGCAGTGCGAGCAGGAACGGCAGCGTCGGGTTGGACCACGAGCCGGGCCGGGCGGCGGGCAGGTGCCCGTTCAGGTCGGCGTAGAAGTCGCCGTGCGGGGCCCGGAAGCGCCCGGTCGGCCACTGGTCGGCGATCCGGAAGCCCTCCTCGACGGCGCGCGCGCCGTCCCCGCACAGCCAGCGGACCTGGCCGGTCAGCTCCCGGTCGAGCAGCCAGTCCTCGGCGGGGTCGACCGGCGTCCACTGCTGGAGCAGGTGCTCGGAGTAGTGCACGCACAGCTCGTCGGAGACGAAGACCGTGCCCATCCACCAGGCGTGCGTCGCCGTGTGGCGGTACTGCCCCGGGGAGATCGGCTCGTCGGAGGTCCGGATGGCCTGCTCCAGCAAGTCGGTGCTCCTCCTCGTTGTGTCACCGCGCCCGTGCGGAGGTTGCCTCCGGCGCGGTGACCGTGGACGACCTCACACATTCTGTACGCCCGGCGATACGCGTGGTGACGCGACCCCCGTCACTGCGCCGAACGGCGCAGCTCGGGTACGGGCACCCGGAGGTCAGGGCTACGGCGCCGCGCGGAGCCCGGATCCGCGCGGCGGCCGGGGCCGCTCAGGAGATCCAGGACTTGAGCTTCGAGAACATCTCCGAGGTCTCGCCGGAGGCCGTCATCGGGTTCACGTGCAGGTGGGTGATCCCGTTCTCGCGCAGCGCGGCGATCCGCTCGCGGACGTGCCCCTCCGGTCCGATCAGGGTGACCTTGTCGATGAAGTCCTCGGGGAGGGCGGCCATCGCCTCCTCCTTCTTCCCGTCCAGGTAGAGGTCCTGGACGGCCTTCGCCGCGTCCGGGTAGCCCTGCTTGGCGAACACCGTGTTGTAGAAGTTCCTGCCGCGGGCGCCCATCCCGCCGATGTAGAGCGCGTAGAGCCCGCGCGCGGCCTGGCGGGCCGGGGCGAACATCTCCTCCTCCAGGGCGCAGATCCCGCCGCCGGTGATCTGCAGCGGTCCCAGCTCCGGGGCCCGGCGGGCGTAGCCGGCCCGCAGTGACGGGCCGAAGACGTCCTGGATCTTCTCCGGCAGCACGACGTGCGGCAGCCAGCCGTTCGCCAGCTCGGCCGTCATCTCCAGGTTCTTCTCGCCGAGTGCGGCCACCCAGACCGGGATGTCCGGCCGCCGCGGGTGGTTGATGATCTTCAACGGCTTGCCGAGACCGGTGCCGCTGCCCTCGGGGAGCGGGATCGGGTACAGGCCCTCGTTGGTGAGCTTCTCCTCGCGCCGCCAGACCCGGCGGCAGATCTCGATGATCTCCCGGGTGCGCCCGACCGGCTTGTCGTAGGGGACGCCGTGGAACCCCTCGATCACCTGCGGCCCGGACGCGCCGAGACCGAGGGTGAAGCGGCCGCCGGAGAGCGCGTCCAGGCCGGCCGCCGTCATCGCGGTGAGGGCCGGTGTGCGCGAGTAGATCGGCAGGATCGCCGAGCCGATCTCGAGCCGCTCGGTGCGGGCGGCGAGGTAGCCGAGCAGCGACACGGCGTCGAAGCTGTACGCCTCGGCGGCCCAGACCATGTCGAGGCCGGCGCGCTCCATCTCGGTGACCGCGTCCGCGTTGCGGATCGGGTCGTCGCCGTAGGGGAGGATCGTGGAGAGTTTCACTCCCCGTTCAGTAGTCGTAAGTTACCGACGGGTCAAGTGCGCGGGCGGTCGAACCCGAAGCCCGATAGGGGGGTTAGCCGCACTGCCCGACGGGTACGTCCGGAGGTCTCATGGAGCCATGACGCTCGAGGCCGCTCCGCCCACTCCCGCTCCCGAGAAGCGGGCGCCAGCACCGATCACCGAGGGCACCCGCCCGCCCGGTGCCGTCTTCCTGATCGGCGTGTTCGTCACGCTGCCGACGCTGGCGCTGCTCGCCGCGATCCCGCTCGCCTGGGGCTGGGGGCTCGGCTGGGTCGACGTCGCGCTGTTCGCGGTGTTCTACGTGATCAGCGGGCTCGGCGTGACCGTCGGCTTCCACCGGTACTTCACGCACGGCTCGTTCAAGGCGAACCGCGCGCTGCGGATCGCACTGGCGGTCGCCGGCAGCATCTCGCTGCAGGGCAGCGTCCTCGACTGGGTCGGTGACCACCGCCGCCACCACGCCTTCTCCGACAAGGAGGGCGACCCGCACTCGCCGTGGCTCTACGGCACCGGCCCGCGGGCGCTGGTCAAGGGCTTCGTGCACGCGCACTTCGGCTGGCTGTTCGACCGCGACCTCACCAACATGAAGCGGTTCGCGCCGGACCTGCTGGAGGACGCCGACATCAAGCGGGTCGACAAGGCCTTCCCGCTGATCGTCGTGGGCAGCCTGCTCGGCCCGGCACTCATCGGCGGTCTGGTGACGATGTCCTGGTGGGGCGCGTTCACCGCGTTCTTCTGGGCCGGCCTGGTCCGGGTCGCGCTGCTGCACCACGTCACCTGGTCGATCAACTCGATCTGCCACATCTGGGGCGAGCGGCCGTTCGCCTCGCGGGACAAGTCCGCGAACGTCTGGTGGCTGGCGGTGCTCTCCTTCGGCGAGTCCTGGCACAACCTGCACCACGCCGACCCGACCTGCGCCCGGCACGGCGTGAAGAAGGGCCAGATCGACATCTCGGCCATCGTCATCCGGGGCTTCGAGAAGGCGGGCTGGGCGACCAACGTCCGCTGGCCCACCACCCGGCGGCTGGAGAAGCTCGCCGCCAAGAAGCAGGCCGCTGCTGCCTGACCCCCCTCGCGTCCACGACGGCCCCCGCACCGCACCGGTGCGGGGGCCTCGTCGTGTCCGGGGTCAGCGGCGACGGCCCCGGCGGCCCTGCGGGCGCGACCCGGCCCGCCTCGCGGGGGCCGGTGGCGTCGCCGCGGCCGCCCGCGCGGGGGTGCGGGAGCTGTTCACCGTGCGCCCGCGGACGATCCCGATGAACTGCTCCATCAGGTCGGTCGTCCGGTCCTCCGGCCAGGTGAGGACGACGCCCGACTCCGGCGCGCCGGTCAGCGGGCGGTAGGTGAGGTCGCGGCGGTGGTGCAGCCGCGCCAGTGACTGGGGGACGACGAGCAGCCCGATGCCCGCGGCGACGAGCTCGACCGCCTCCGCCGTCGTCGCGACCGCGGCCGCGGGGGCGACGCCCGGGGGGCCGTCCGGCCAGGTGAGCCCGGTGTCCGGCGGGTCCAGGACGACCTCGCCGGTCAGGTCGGCGACGGCGACCTCGTCGACCGCGGTGACGACGTGGTCCTTCCCGGCGACGACGACGGTGGTCTCGGTGTAGAGCGGTATCGCGTGCAGCCCGTCCCGGTCGATCGGCAGCCGGACCAGCCCGGCGTCCACGGTGCCGGCGCGCACGGCGGGCTCGGCGCCCGCGACGTCCAGCGCGACGAGGTCCAGCGGCACGTCCGGCAGCCGCTCGGCCCAGGTCCGGGCCCACTTGGCGGGCGTGACGCCCGGGACGTAGCCGAGCCTGAAGGATGCGGCGTCGCCCGGGTCGGTCACCGGGCCAGGTTATTCCGCCGGTGCCCGGGTCCCCGGCCGCCCCTCGTACCCTGGCGCGATGACGTCGCAGAAGTCCACCCAGACGATGAAGCCCGCGACGGCGGCGAAGAAGCTCGGTGTCTACCTCGAGGCCACGCCCGCCGAGTTCCGGGACGGGGTGATCTCGCGCGACGAGCTCAACGCCCTGCAGGCCGATCCGCCGGAGTGGCTGCGCGAGCTGCGCCGCACCGGGCCGCACCCGCGCCCGGTCGTCGCCGACCGCCTCGGGGTGTCGATCTCCGGACTGGCCAGGGCCGGGATCACCGAGCCGCTGACCACCGAGCAGATCGCGGCCCTGAAGGAGGAGCAGCCGGAGTGGCTGCGCCAGGAGCGCAACACCCGGGCCGAGACGCAGCGCGAGACCGACCGGCTGAAGGGCGCGCAGGCTCCGAAGAAGTAGCAGTAGTAACGAGGACCGGAACGGTCCTCGTCCGGTGCCATCGTCGTGCCCATGACGACGTTCGTGCTGGTTCCCGGATTCTGGCTCGGCCCCTGGGCGTGGGACGAGGTGGCGGGCGACCTGCGCTCCCGCGGCCACGAGGTGACGGCGGTCGGGCTGGGCCACGCACCGGGTGACACCGCGGAGTCCCATGTGGAGGACGTGCTCGACGCCCTCCCCGGTGCCGGTGGCCCCGTCGTACTCGTCGGGCACAGCGGCGGCGGCCCGGTCTGCGCCGCGGCCGCCGAGCGGGCCAGGGACCGGGTCGCGCACCTGGTGTTCGTCGACACCGGCCCGCTGCCCGACGGCGTCGCCCAGGTCGACTTCACCGGGCCCGCGGCGCAGGAGCGGATCCGGGCCGCCATCACGGCGCACGGCACGGGGCAGCCGATGCCGGACCGCGACGGGTTCGCGGCACTCGGGACGAGCACCGAGGGCATCCCGGACGCGCTGTTCGAGCAGGTCCGGGCGCGCTCGGAGGTCGAGCCCGCCGGGGTCGTGCTGACCGGGGTGCGGCGCGGCACGCCCGATCCGACGCTGCCGAAGACCGTCGTGGCCTGCAGCTTCGCCCCGGACGACGTGCGCGGTGCGATCGAGGCCGGGGTGCCGGGCTTCGCCGGGATGGACGGGCCGGAGTGGGCGTTCACGGCGCTGCCGACCGGGCACTGGCCGATGTTCTCCGAGCCGCGGCGGCTCGCAGAGATCCTGCACGCGCTGGCGTAGCGCGTATCGCAAGAAGTCTTGTTAAAGATGTCTTGCGCAAGATACCTTGCCATCATGTCCGAGAACCGCGCATCGCTGACGGATCCGGCCCAGCTGCGGGCGCTGTCGCACCCGCTGCGGATCGCGATCGTCAACCTCCTGACGCTGGAGCGCTCCGCGACGGCGACCCGCTGTGCCGAGATCACCGGCGAGAGCGTGGCCAGCTGCTCCTACCACCTGTCGATCCTGGCGAAGTACGGCTTCGTCGAGCCGGCCGACGGCGGGCGCGGCCGGGAGAAGCCGTGGCGCCTGGTGCACGACGGGCACTCCTGGTCGGTGGAGGACGGCATGGAGCCGGAGGCGGCGATGGCCGTCGAGGCGCTGTCGGAGGTCTTCATCGACGACACGGCGGCCCGGATCAAGCGCTGGAACCGGCGGCTCGGCCAGGAGCCGGAGCAGTGGCGCCGCGCCGCGAGCTCGTGGAACACCGTCACCTGGCTCACGGCGGCGGAGCTGCGCGACATGACCGCGGAGTTCCAGGCGCTCGTCGCGCGCTACGCGGACCGTCGCCGGGACCCGTCGACCGCACCGCCGGGCGCCCGGCCGGTCGAGATGTTCCTCGCCGCGTGGCTGCCCCGCCCGATCGGGGAGATCGTGCCGGAGGACCCGTCGTGAACGGGGAGATCGCCGCGATGCTCGCCCGGGCCCGGATGCACGAGCTGCACGCCGAGGCCGACCGGCACCGCCGGTGCCGCCGGTCGCGGCCCGCGGGATCGGCGGTGCACCGGTGGTACGCCCGGCTGTGGTGGGCGGCCCGTCCCCGTGCCGCCGTGTGGGCCCCGGCACTGCTCGGTAACTGACCGCCGACACGACGACGCCCGGGCCGGCGGACCGGTCCCGGGCGTCGTGCGCGCGTCAGCGGATGATCAGACGTCGTACCGGTCGGCCATCATGACCTTGTCCCAGGCGGCGACGAAGTCCTGCACGAACTTCTCGCCCGCGTCGTCGCTGGCGTAGACCTCGGCCACCGCGCGCAGCTCGGAGTTCGAGCCGAACACGAGGTCGGCGCGGGTCCCGGTCCACTTCTGCGCCCCGGAGGCGTCGACCGCGGTGAAGGCGTTGTCGTCGCCGGACACCGCGTGCCACTCGACGCCGGCCGAGAGCAGGGTGGTGAAGAAGTCGTTGCTCAGCGTGCCCGGCCGCTCGGTGAGGACGCCGGCGGTGGCACCACCGGTGTTCGCACCCAGCACCCGCAGGCCGCCGACCAGCACGGTCAGCTCCGGCGCGGTCAGGCCGAGCAGGTTCGCGCGGTCCACGAGCTGGTACTCCGCCGGGAGGCGGTTCTCCTTGCCCAGGACGTTGCGGAACCCGTCGGTCGCCGGCTCCAGGTAGGAGAACGACTCGACGTCGGTCTGCTCCTGGGTGGCGTCGGTGCGGCCCGGGACGAACGGCACGGTGACGTCGTGCCCGGCGTCCTTCGCGGCCTTCTCGACGCCCGCGGCGCCGGCGAGGACGACCAGGTCGGCGAAGGAGATCTTCTTCCCCCCGGTCAGCGAGCCGTTGACCTGCGCCTGCAGCGACTCCAGCTTCGAGACGACCGTGGTCAGCTGCGCCGGGTCGTTGACCTCCCAGCTGCGCTGCGGCTCCAGGCGGATGCGGCCGCCGTTGGCGCCGCCCCGCTTGTCGGAGTTGCGGAACGACGAGGCCGCGGCCCACGCCGTCGACACCAGCTCGGACACCGACAGCCCGGAGTCGAGCACGGTCGCCTTGATCGAGGCGACGTCGTCGGCCGAGACGAGCTCGTGGTCCACGGCCGGGACCGGGTCCTGCCAGAGCAGCTCCTCGGACGGGACCAGCGCGCCGACGTAGCGCTCCCGCGGGCCCATGTCACGGTGGGTCAGCTTGTACCAGGCGCGGGCGAAGACGTCCTCGAACTCCTGCGGGTCGTCCCGGAACCGCAGCGAGATCTGCTCGTAGATCGGGTCGAACCGCAGGGCCAGGTCGGTGGTGAGCATCGTCGGCTTGCGCGCCGGGAAGCCCTCCTCCGGGTCCGGGATGATCGCCTCGGCGTCCTTCGCGACGTACTGCTTCGCGCCGGCCGGCGAGGTCTCCAGCTCCCACTCGTAGCGGAACAGGAAGTCGAAGAAGTCGTGGCTCCACCGGTTCGGGGTGCGGGTCCAGACGACCTCGAGCCCGGAGGTGATCGCGTCGCGGCCCTTGCCGGAGCCGAAGTTCTGCTTCCAGCCCAGGCCCTGCTCGGTGATGTCGGCGCCCTCGGGCTCCGGGCCGACGTTGCCGTTCTCGTCGGGGTTCGCGGCACCGTGGGTCTTGCCGAGGGTGTGCCCGCCGGCGATCAGCGCGACGGTCTCCTCGTCGTTCATCGCCATCCGGCCGAACGTCTCGCGGATGTCGCGCGCGGCGGCGACCGGGTCGGCGCTGGCGTCCGGGCCCTCCGGGTTGACGTAGATCAGACCCATGTGCGCGGCGCCCAGCGGCTTCTCCAGCTCGCGGTGCGCGAGATCGGTGCTGCCGCCGTAGCGCGCCTCGTTGCCCAGCCAGGTGGTCTCGGCACCCCAGTAGACGTCCTCGTCGGGCTCCCACACGTCGGCGCGGCCGCCGGCGAAGCCGAAGGTGGTGAAACCGGAGACCTCCAGGGCCCGGTTGCCCGCGAAGATCAGCAGGTCGGCCCAGGAGACCGAGCGGCCGTACTTCTGCTTGACCGGCCAGAGCAGGCGGCGGGCCTTGTCCAGGTTGCCGTTGTCCGGCCAGCTGTTCAGCGGGGCGAAGCGCTGCATGCCGGCACCGGCGCCGCCGCGGCCGTCGAAGGTCCGGTAGGTGCCCGCGGAGTGCCAGGCCATCCGGATGAACAGGCCGGCGTAGCTGCCGTGGTCGGCCGGCCACCAGTCCTGCGAGGTGGTGATGACCGCGTCGACGTCGCGGGCCAGCTCACCGAGGTCGACGGCGGCGAACGCGGCGGCGTAGTCGAACTCGCCGTGGAACGGGTCGGCGGCGACCTGGTGCTTGCGGAGGATCTTCAGGTTGAGCTGGTTCGGCCACCAGTCGATGTTGCCGCCGCCCTCGGTCGGGTGCGGCATCCCGCCGTGCGCGACCGGGCAGCCGCCGTCCTCCTCCCGGTTCATCTGGCTCTCGACGGTGGGGTGCTCGTCAGACACTCCGAACTCCTTCTGGTTCTGTGGTGGTGGTCGAACAGTCGGGGCACCGTCCCCAGTAGACGACCTCGGCCTCGTCGATGACGAAGCCGCTGTCGTCGGACGCGGTGAGGCAGGGCGCGGCGCCGACGGCGCAGTCGACGTCGGCGATGGCCCCGCAGGACCGGCAGACGACGTGATGGTGGTTGTCGCCCACCCGCGCCTCGTACCGGGCGACCGAACCCGTCGGCTGGATGCGCCGTACGAGCCGGGCCCCGGTCAGTGCCTTCAGGACGTCGTAGACGGCCTGGTGGGACACCTCGCCGATGTCCTCCCGCACGACCCGGATGATCGAGTCCGTGTCCGCGTGCTGGTGGGAGTGCACGGCGTGCAGCACGGCCAGGCGAGGGCGGGTCACGCGCAGCGCTGCCCCGCGCAACATGCCCTCGTAGTCCGAAGCGGTCGACACGACGACGAGCCTGCCGTCGTTTCTGGAACGAGTCAAGTTTCGGCGTGTCTCATTTCCGGACACCCGGTCCTGCGGTGTCCCGGTCGGGGCACCGGCCGCCCGGTCGGCCAGGATGGTGGCGCACTCGGTACCCGCGGGAGCACCCGGGTACCGGCACACGAGACGGGCGGGAGATCCACGTGCACGACGCGGGACCCGGGCGGATCGTGGTCGACGGGCTCGGCAAGGACTTCGGGCGGGTCGAGGCGGTGCGGGACCTGTCGTTCACCGTCGAGCCGGGCTCGGTGACCGGGTTCCTGGGCCCGAACGGCTCGGGCAAGACGACGACGCTGCGGATGATCCTCGGGCTCGTCGTCCCGAGTGCCGGCCGGGCGCTGGTCGACGGTGTCCCGTTCGCCGCGCTGGAGTCGCCGGGCCGGGTGGTCGGTGCCGTCCTCGAGGTGCAGGGGGTGCACCCGAAGCGGACCGCGCGCGCCCACCTGCGGGCCGCCGCCGCGGCCGTCGGGGTGCCGGACGCCCGGGTCGAGGAGGTGCTGGCCCTGGTCGGCCTGGCCGCGGCCGCGGACCGCGCGGCCGGTGGCTTCTCGCTCGGGATGAACCAGCGGCTCGCGCTGGCCGCCGCCCTGCTGGGGGACCCGCGGATCCTGGTGCTCGACGAGCCGGGCAACGGGCTGGACCCCGACGGGATCGCCTGGCTGCGGGCCTTCCTGCAGGCCTTCGCCGCGTCCGGGCGCAGCGTCCTGGTCTCCTCCCACCAGCTCGCCGAGATGGAGCTGACGGCGCAGCGGCTGGTGGTCATCGACCACGGCCGGTGCCGGTTCGACGGCGCGGTGTCCGAGCTGCGGGCGGGCCACGGCGCGCGGGTGCTGGTGCGGTCCGCGGCCCCGGAACGGCTGGCGCAGGCACTGGTCGCGCACGGGCTGCCCGAGGTCGACAAGGTCGACGGGCCGGCCGGCGCCGGGGACGGCTGGCTGGCCGTCGCCGGCGCGGACGCGGTCCGGGTCGGGGACGTGGCGCTCGCCGCGGGCGTCGCGGTGCACGGGATGACCGAGGAGCGGATCGGCCTGGAGCAGATGTTCCGGCAGCTGCTCGCGGAGGGGGACCCCGGATGAGGCTCGGCAGCCCGCACCGCTGGCTGGCGGTGCTGCACGGCGAGGCCCGGCGGACGACGTCGACCCGGCTCTGGTGGCTGCTGCTGCTCCCGGTGCTGCTGCTGGCACTGGCGATGAGCCTGTTCGGCGGCCTGATGACGCTGTTCGCGCCGGCCGCGAGCGACACCTCGGCGATCCTCGTGCTGACCGGCCTCGCGTCGGTGCTGAGCATGACCGCGGTGGTGGGCGCGGCGTTCGGGGCCCTGCTCGCCGCCGGGGAGTACCGGCACCGGACGATCACGCTCGCCTTCCTCACCGGCTCCCGGCTCCAGGTGCTGGCGGCGAAGGCGGTGGTCGCCGCCGTCGTCGCCGGGGGGTACGGGCTGGTCGTCGCGGTGCTGGGACCGCTGCTGGGCGGGGCGGTACTGGGCGGGCAGGACCTCCCGTCCTGGGGCGAGGTGCTGGTGCTGGGCGCGGTCGGGGTGCTGGTCTGCGCGCTGTGGGGGGTGCTCGGGGTCGCGCTCGGCACGCTGGTGCCCAACCAGCCCGGGGCGGTCGCGCTCGCCGTGGGCTGGCTGATGGTCGGCGAGAACCTGCTGGCCGCCGCGTTGCAGGCCGGTGACTCCGCGGCCGGTGAGCCGTCGGTGTTCGCCCGGCTCACCGCGTTCCTGCCGGGCAACGCGGGTGATGTCGCGCTCTACGAGGTGCCGGTGGGCGCGGTCGGTGCGGGCGGCAGCTCGGTGCTGGAGTTCCTCGCCGGGGTGAGCGCCCCGCCGCCCGGCTGGGTCGCGGTCCTGGTCCTCGCCGCGTGGACGGCGGCCGCGGTGGCGGTCGCCGCGGTCGTCGGCGGCCGCCGCGACATCACCTGACGCGCGTCCCTGTCGGGGGTCGGGCATAGCCTGGCGAGGTGCCCCGCTCCCGAACCGCCGATCCCGGCTGGATCCGCCGTCTCACCCGTGCCTGCCTGCGGCACCGCCGCGTCACGATCGGCGCCATGGTCGCCTCGATGGCCGGGGTCGGGCTGGAGGCGGTCGGCCCCCTGCTGATCCGCTCCGGGGTGAACGGCGTGGTCGGCGGTGATCCCGGCATCCTGCTGCCGATGGTGCTCGGCCTGCTGGTGCTCGGCGTGGTCAAGTTCGCCGGTGCGTTCGTCCGCCGCTACCTGGGCGGCAAGATGGCGCTCAACGTGCAGCACGACCTGCGGCGGGCGCTGTTCGCCGCGGTCCAGCGGATGGACGGGGTGCGCCAGGACCGGCTGCGGACCGGGCAGGTCGCCTCCCGGTCGATCTCGGACCTGCAGCTCGTCCAGGGCTTCCTGTCGATGGTGCCGCTCTCGGCGGGCACGGTGGTGCTCGTCGTCGTCGCGGTGTCGGCGATGCTGTGGCTCTCCCCGGCGCTCACCGTGGTCGCGCTCGTCATGCTCCCGCTGGCCTTCCTCGCCACCAACCGGATCCGGCACCGGCTCTTCCCCGCGACCTGGTCCGCGCAGCAGCGGGCCGCGGAGATCGCCCAGCAGGTCGAGGAGACCGTCACCGGGGTGCGGGTGGTCAAGGGCTTCGGGCAGGAGGCCCGGGAGACCGCCGGGCTGGAGCGGCGCGCGCACCGGCTCTACGGCGAGCGGCTGCGTGCGGCCTGGCTGACGGCGCGGCTGAACCCGGCGCTGCTGGCGCTGCCCGGCCTCGGGCAGGTCGCCGTGATCGGCGTCGGCGGGTACATGGCCGCGCAGGGCACCATCGACCTGGGCACCTTCCTCGCGTTCACCACCTACGTCGGGATGCTCGTGGGGCCGGCCCGGCTGATCGGCGCGCTGGTCGTGACCGGGCAGCTGACCAGGGCGGCCGCCGAGCGGGTGTACGAGATCGTCGACGCGGAGCCGGGCATCACCGACCCGGAGCGGCCGCGGGAGCTGCCCGACGGGCCGCTGGCGGTGGAGCTCGACCGGGTCCGGTTCGGCTACGAGCCGGCCGGGTCCGGCCCGGACGGGCACGCCGCGCCCGATCCGGTGCTCGACGGGCTGTCGGTGCGGGTCGAGCCGGGGGAGACGCTGGCGCTGGTCGGCCCGCCGGGTTCGGGCAAGTCGACGGTGGCGTTGCTGCTGCCACGGTTCTACGACCCCCAGGAGGGGAGCCTCCGCCTCGGCGGCGTCGACCTGCGCGACCTGCGACTGCACGACCTGCGGGCCGAGCTGGGCGTCGTGTTCGAGGAGGCGTTCCTGTTCTCGGACTCGGTGCGCAACAACATGGCCTACGGCCGTCCGGACGCGAGCGACGAGGAGATCCACGCCGCCGCGGAGGCCGCCCAGGTCGCCGGGTTCGTCGAGGAGCTGGCCGACGGCTACGACACCGAGATCGGCGAACGCGGGCTGACCCTGTCCGGTGGCCAGCGGCAGCGGATCGCGCTGGCCCGCGCCGTGCTCACCCGGCCGCGGATCCTGGTGCTCGACGACGCGACGTCCGCCGTCGACACGGCCACCGAGGCCGCGATCCACGCGACCCTGCACGAGCTGACCGCCGATCGGACCACGCTGCTCGTCGCGCACCGCCGGTCCACGCTGGCGCTGGCCGACCGGATCGCGGTGCTCGACCGGGGCCGGGTGGTCGACATCGGCACCGAGGACGAGCTGCGCGGGCGGTGCGCACTGTTCCGCGACCTGCTGGCGACCGGCCCGGCGGACGAGCTCGGCACCCCGGCCGGCCGGACCGTCGCGGCCGACGGGACCGCCGCGACCGCCGTGACCGGCGCCGTTGCGGCCGACGGTGCCGCGGCCGACGGCGCTGCACACGGTGCCGCGGCCGACGGCGCGACGAACGGTTCCGCCGTCGACGGTGCCGTGAGCGACGGTCCGGGACACACCCCCGAGCTGTGGCCCGACGTCGAGCACGCGGAGGACCCGGACCGCGCACTCTCCCGGGACGGCGGAGGTGGGGGCGCCGGCTGGGTCGGCGGGATCAGCGCGACCCCGGAGCTGCTCGAGTCGGTGGCGAAGCTGCCACCGGCGACCGAGTCGCCGCGGCTGCGCGGCGAGAACGACCCGACCGCGCCGGACCCGCAGTTCCGGCTGGCGTCGCTGCTGCGCCCGGTGCGCGGGCTGCTGATGCTGGGCATCGTGCTGATGGCCGCCGACGCGCTGGCCACCCTGGCGCTGCCGAGCCTGGCCCGGGTCGCGGTCGACTCCGGCATCGTCGGGGCGTCGACCGACGTGCTGCTCTACGCCGCACTCGGCGGGCTGGTGATCGTGGCGCTCGGTGCGGTGGTCGTGGGGTTCCAGACCGTGGTGACCGCCCGGGCCGGGGAGAGCCTGCTCTACCTGCTGCGGCTGCGCAGCTACGCCCACCTGCAGCGGCTCGGGCTCGACTACTACGAACGCGAGCTGTCCGGCCGGATCATGACCCGGATGACCACCGACGTGGACGCGCTGTCCACGTTCCTGCAGACCGGGCTGGCCCAGGCCGTGGTCAGCGTCCTGACCATCGGCGGCGTCGCGGTGGCCCTGATCGCGACCGACGCGCAGCTCGCGCTGGTCGCGCTCGGGTGGCTGCTGCCGCTGCTGGCGCTCGGCACGGTGGTGTTCCGCCGCTTCTCCTCGCGGGCCTACGAGGAGGCGCGCGAGCGGGTGAGCGTGGTGAACGCGGACCTGCAGGAGAACGTCACCGGGGTCCGGATCGCGCAGGCCTACGTCCGCGAGGAGCTCAGCTACGACCGGTTCGGGGAGCGGTCGGACGCCTACCGGCGTTCGCGGCTGCGGGCGCAGCGCTACATCGCCGTGTACTTCCCGTTCGTCGCCCTGCCGTCCGACGTCGCCGCGGCGGTCGTCCTCGGCGTCGGCGGTTCGATGATCGTCACCGGTGGGATCACCCCGGGTGTGCTCACCGCGTTCCTGCTGTACCTGACGCTGTTCTTCGGCCCGGTGCAGCAGCTGTCCCAGGTGTTCGACGGCTACCAGCAGGCCCGGGTCGGCCTGCGCCGGATCTCCGACCTGCTGCGCACGCCGACCTCGGTCCCGGACCGGCCGCTCGCGACGGCCGGCTCGGTCACGGTGCCGCAACGGCTGCGCGGCGAGGTTGAGCTGGACCACGTGACCTTCCGCTACGCCGGGGTCGAGAACCCGGCGCTGGAGGACGTGTCGCTGCGGGTCCCGCCGGGCGAGACGGTCGCGCTGGTCGGCGCGACGGGGGCCGGCAAGTCCACGCTGATCAAGCTCCTGGCCCGGTTCTACGACGCCGGGGAGGGCGAGGTCCGGGTGGACGGCGTCGACGTCCGGCGCTATCCGCTGGCCGCGTACCGGTCCCGGCTCGGTGTGGTGCCGCAGGAGGCGCACCTGTTCACCCGGGGCGTGGCGTCGAACATCGCCTACGGCCGTCCGGACGCGTCGCGCGAGCGGATCGAGTCGGCGGCCCGGGCGGTCGGTGCGCTCGACCTGGTGCGCTCGCTGCGGTACGGCTTCCGGACGCCGGTCGGCGAGCGGGGGCAGGGACTGTCCGCGGGGCAGCGCCAGCTCGTCGCGCTGGCCAGGGCCGAGCTCGTCGACCCGGACGTGCTGATCTTCGACGAGGCGACCGCGGCGCTGGACCCGGCGACGGAGGCCACGGTGCTCGCCGCGGGCGAGCGGGTGTCGTCGCGGCGCACCTCGTTCGTCGTCGCCCACCGGTTGCAGACGGCCCGCCGGTCGGACCGGATCGTCGTGCTGGCCGGGGGCCGGATCGTGGAGGAGGGCCCGCACGACGAGCTGGTCCGGGCCGGCGGCCGCTACGCCGCGCTGTGGCGGGCGGGTGAGCTGGAGCCGGAGCCGGACAGCCCGCTGGCCGCGCGGACCTGAGCCGGGGCCGGCGGGCCGCGACCGGGGCCACGGGCGTGGCCGGCCCCGGCGGCGGGCCCTCTCGTCCGGGCCGGCCCGCGCTCAGGCGAGCAGGCGCTCCAGCCGGGCCGCGACGGCGGCCCGGCGCGGGTCCTCGCGGCCGAGCCGCGCCAGCAGCCGCTCGTGGGTCTCGATGTCCTCCTCACCGAGCGGGTGCCCGGTGAAGCGGTGCAGCAGCTCGATGTCGTCGGCGGCCAGGATCGCGTGCCGCAGCCCGGCGATCAGCTCGTCGCGCAGCTCGCGGACCGCGGGGGCGTCCGAGCGGGGCAGCAGCTCGCCGTGGCAGGCGTCGAGCGCGTCGACGGTGCGCCCCTCGCGCAGCGCCGTACGGATCCGGAGGAAGTCGGCGTCCGGCTCGGTGGCCAGCCGGTACGGGCGGGTCGGCAGCAGGTCGGCGCCGAGCGAGGCACGGAGCCGGTGGATCTCGCCGCGGACGGTCGTCGGGTTGCCGTCGTCGCCGTAGAGCATCAACGTCAGCTGCTCCCCGGACAGGCCGTCCGGGTGCAGGGCCAGCGCGGTGAGGATCTCGGCCGGGCGCAGGGTCGCGGGCATCTCCTCGCCGTCCACGGTGATCCGCGGCCCGGAGCCACCGGTGAACCGCAGCGCCAGCGACGCCGGGGTGCTGCGGGTGACCGTGCGCCCACGGCGCCGCGACGGCGGGACCAGCAGGTAGCCCTCCGACAGCGGCTCGACCGACATCTCCCGCCCGTCGCCGAGCCGGACGCGGTCGGTGCCCTGTTCGAGCCGGACCCGCTCCGGGAACCGGCCGTAGGGCTCGCTGGCGATCACCCGTCCGCTCGGGGACAGCAGCGCCCCCTCGGTCCCGCGCAGCGCGGCCAGGTGCGGCATGTTCTTGACCCGCAGCCGCTCGTCGGCGATCGCGACCCGGACCCGCAGCTGGTTCTCCGCCAGGTGCGCGGTCGCGGTCACCAGCTGGACCAGCGCCGGGTGCACGGTGTGCAGCGGGCCCGAGATGTCGATGGCGCCGATGGTGTCGCCGGTGTCCGGGTCGTGCACGGGCGCGGCCACGCAGGTCCAGTCGTGGTAGGTGCGGACGAGGTGCTCCGCCGAGTGGATCCGGACCGGCTGGTCGAGCGCGAGCGCGGTGCCCATGGCGTTGGTACCGATCGCGTCCTCGGTCCAGCGGGTGCCCTCGACGAGGCCGACGTCGTCGGCGGAGTGCAGCAGGCCGTGCGCGCCGTCGCGCCAGAGCACGTGCCCGTCGGCGTCGGTGACGAGCATGACGTGCATCGCCTCGTCGGCGATGCTCACCAGCGTCGTGCGCAGCAACGGCAGGACCGAGTGCAGCGGATGGTTCTCGCGGACCTCGCGCAGCTCGTCGGCCCGGTAGACGAGCGGGGGCAGCCGGCTCTCCGGGTCCACCCTGGCGGCGAGGCTGCGCTGCCAGGAGTCGGAGACCACCGACCGCGGCGAGCCGGTCGCGCCGCCGGTCCCGAGGTCGTCGTCGTAGATGCGGCGCAGCCGGTGCGCGTCCTCGACGAGATCGTCGACCGGTGCGTGGCCGTCCGCATCGAGCATCTCGCCTCCCGTTGCCGCCGGGGCGCGCCGGCGCCCTCGCCACTCGCGGTACTCCGCTCCGTCGCGGGTCCGCCACCCACCGTTCCCAGTCCGGGATCGCGAGCATACCCGCCGATCGGGGACCCGCACCCCTGTCGGCCGGGCCGCCGGGGGCGTGCCCGCACCCCGGACACCGTCGGCCGCGGACGGGTCGCGCGCAACGTGCGGGCAACGTCGCGCTGCCTACGGTTGCCGCGGTCGCCATCGCAGGCGGCCCGCGACGACGTATCCGGAGGACAGCGATGACGCTCGAAGCCGTTCGTCAGGCCACCGATCTGCCGGGCCGCGGCGACGGCCCGGACGTGGTCCGCCGGGCGGCGCGGGTACTGGTCGTGGACTCCGAGCCGGTCGTCCGGCACGGGCTGCGGGCGCTGCTCACGGCGGAGCCGGACCTGGTCGCCTCCGGTGAGGCGGCCTCCCCGCGCGACGCGCTGATCGCGGCCGAGCGCGCCCGCCCCGACGCGATCGTCGTCGACATCGAGTTCGGCCGGGACCAGCGTCCCGGGCTGGATCTCGTCCGCGCCCTGCTCGAACGCTGCCGGGGCGCGAAGATCCTGGTGCTGACCGGGTGCGTCGACCGCGAGACGATGATGCGCACCGTCCGGACGGGTGTGCACGGCTACCTCCGCAAGGGTGCCGAGACCGCGGAGATCGTGCGCGCGCTGCGTGCGGTGCTGCGGGGCGAGGGTGTCTTCGACCCGGGCAGCGCGGCGGCGGGCCCGCTGCAGGTGCTGCGCGAGCCGGACCCCGCTCCCGCGGCCGGTGCCGACCTCTGCCGGACCTCGCTGCTCACCGACCGCGAGAACCAGGTGCTGCGGCTGCTGGCCGTGGGGATGAGCAACCGCGAGATCGGGGCCCGGCTGCGGATCTCCGAGGCCACGGTGAAGTTCCACGTCCGGAACCTGCGCGACAAGCTGGAGGTGCGGCGGCGCACCGAGATCGTCTACACCGCGGCGCGCCAGGGCATCGTCTGACGCGGGTGCCGGGCCCGGCGGTCCCTCCCGGCGTGCCCTGGCCCGGTGCCCCCGTTCCAGCCTGTCGATCCGGTGCCCGCCCCTGATCCGTCGCGCACCCTCCGTACGCCGATACCCGATCGGTCCGATACCCGCGCCGAGATGCACATCAGCGGGGTTCCCGGGCCTCGATGGCCCCATGACGTGCATCTCGGCACGGACGGCCGAGTTCGGACCAGGGCGAGGACGGTCCCCGGTCGGCTTCGGCAGGGGTGGCGCGTCGCAGAACCGGCGCGAACGACCCGGCCCGACTGGCCCGGTCCGGCGAGGGCACGCGGCACATGACCCGCCGCAGCCGCGCACGGACACGATCGGGACCAGGTGCCCCCGGACGGAGCAGTGCGTGGCCGAGACCACGCCGGGCGGCGCGGTCGTTCATCCGGTGGCCATCTGGCTCTCACCCGTACGGAGGACGTGGGTGCTGGGATGCGGTGGAGCCATCCCACCACGAACACCAGGAGAACGACCGTGGCCGACTGCTGCCCCGGCGACGCCCCCGCGGCCGGCGCCCTCCGCACGCTCCCCCTCCTCGACCGCCTCCGTCCCGGCCGGCAGGGGCTGACCTGCCGGTACAAGTGCGGCGACGCGTGCTCGAAGCCGGAGCCGAACACGTCGTCGAACGGGTATTTCGGTGACGTCCTGCAGACCGTGCTGGACCGCCGCGGGATGCTCCGCGCCGGTGCGGTCGTCGGTCTGACCGCCGGTGCGGGGGTGGCGCTCTCGGGCACCGCCGCGGCCGGTGCCCCCGGTCCGGCCGCCCCCGTGCACCCGCTGGGCGCCGCGGCCGGCCAGGGTGAGCCGCCGCGCGGCCTGCGCTTCGAGACCGTCGCGCCGAACCTCGACGACACCGTCCGGGTGCCGAAGGACTACGCGAGCAACGTCGTCGTCCGCTGGGGGGACCCGATCTTCCCGGACGCCCCGGAGTTCGACTTCGAGAACCAGACGGCCGCGGCCCAGGCTCGCCAGTTCGGCTACAACAACGACTTCTGCGGCATCCTGCCGATCGACGGCGACGGCCACCGCTACGTCATGTACTCCAACCACGAGTACACGCTCGAGCCGCTGATGTTCCGCGGCTACGACGCCGACAACCCCACCGACGAGCAGATCCGGATCGGCATCGCCGCGCACGGCGGGGGGATCGTCGAGGTCACCCGGGAGGCGCGCAGCGGGGAGCTGCACCACGACCGGGCCGGGAAGCTGAACCGGCGGATCACCGCCGACACCGAGATGGTGCTCGACGGCCCCGCCGCCGGCGTCGAGGCGCTGCGCACGAAGGCCGACCCGACCGGGCGCGCCGTGCGCGGCATGATCGGCAACTGCGCCGGTGGCACCACACCGTGGGGCACGTTCCTGTCCGGCGAGGAGAACTTCAACGGCTACTTCGCCTCCGGGCCGGTGACCGACCCGCGGCTGGAGCGCTACGGCTTCGAGGAGGGCCCGTCGGAGCGGCGGTGGGAGCGTCTCGACCCGCGCTGGGACCTCGCCCAGGAGCCGAACGAGGCGAACCGGTTCGGCTACATCGTCGAGATCGACCCGCACGACCCGGCGTCGAAGCCGGTCAAGCACACCGCGCTGGGCCGGTTCAAGCACGAGGGCGCGACGGTCGCGCTGACCGCCGACGACCGCCCGGTCGTCTACATGGGCGACGACGAGCGCTTCGACTACGTCTACAAGTTCGTGTCCGACACGCCGATGCGCACGGGCAACAGCCGGGAGGCGCGCGAGCACAACGCGACCCTGCTGGCGTCGGGCACCCTCTACGTCGCCGTGTTCACCGGCAACAGCCCGGCCGCGGAGATCACCGGCAACGGCACCCTGCCCGCCGACGGCCGGTTCGACGGCGGCGGGGAGTGGAAGCCGCTCGCGTCCACCACGACGTCGTTCGTGCCGGGGATGAGCGTCGCGGACGTCTTCGTGTTCACCCGGCTCGCCGCGGACAAGGTCGGCGCCACCAAGATGGACCGGCCCGAGGACGTCGAGCCGAACCCGCGGACCGGGCGCGTCTACATCGCCTGCACGAACAACTCCGACCGCGGCAAGGCGGGCGAGGCCGGTGCCGACGAGCCGAACCCGCGGGTGGACAACCAGCACGGCCACGTCATCGAGCTGACCGAGGCGTCCGACGACGCGGCGGCGACCCGGTTCGGCTGGAACATCCTGCTGGTCTGCGGCACGCCGGACGACCCGTCGACGTACTTCGGCGGGTTCGACAAGTCCCAGGTCAGCCCGATCACCTCGCCGGACAACGTCGCCTTCGACGGGCACGGCAACCTGTGGGTGTCCACCGACTCCACGCAGGCACTGGAGATCAACGACGGGCTCTACGGCGTCGTCCTGGAGGGTCCCCAGCGTGGCTCGACCCGGCTGTTCGCGAGCGTGCCGGTCGGGTCCGAGTGCTGCGGCCCGGTCGTCACCGAGACGTTCGTGCTGATCTCCGTGCAGCACCCGGGTGACGTCGACGACGCGTCGCCGGAGGCCCCGGCGTCGCACTGGCCGGACGGTGGCGCGGCCCAGCCGCGGCCCGCGGTCGTGGCGATCCGGCACCTGCGCGACGGGCGCCCGGCCGCGATCGGTCTCTGACCGGCGCCGGGTGGGCGGGGCCGGCGGCCCCGCCCACCCGGGTCAGGAACAGCGCCCCAGGTCCGGGTCGCCGGTCCCGGCGCTCTTCTCGAACGAGATGTGCACGTGGTCGTTGTGGTTGGCGGTGTCGCCGCCCCGGTCGGACATCTCGGTCCAGCCGGAGCCGTGGCTCATCGCCTGCTCCCAGATCACGTACTTCACGCCCAGCTCCTCGGCGTTGGCGAGCGCGCACTCGGCGATCCGGTCGCCGCGCTCGCCGCGGACCATGAGGTCCAGCGCGTGCCCGGTGGGGTGGTCGGAGGCGTTCGCGCGCTGCGAGACGCCGATCAGCTCGGGCTCGCCGTAGGCGCAGCCGAGGAACTCCGCCGCCTCGGCGACCCAGTCCTGCACCGCGCCGAGGTCGTCGACGTCGATCCCGCAGTCCCCGGTACCGCCGAGCCGGGCGCGGTCGGCGGCCTCCCCGGCGATCCGCTCGCCCTCCTCGGCCGCCGCCCGGCCGGCGTCGGCCGCCGCGTCGAGCAGCCCGGCGTCGCGCACGATCTCCGCACCGACGACCGGGGCCGAGCGCGGCCCGGGCCCGCCGGTGCCGGTGTCGCTGTCGCCGGAGTCGTCGCCCGAGCCGGCCGGGGGGTCGGTCACGCTCTCCGCGGCCAGCCGCAGGTCGGCCTCCGCCGGGCCCGGGACGATGCCGGCGACCGGCGTGACGACGGCGAGCGTGCCGCTCGCGACGGCGGCGGCGGTGGCCACGTGACGCAGCCCGGGACGGATGTCGGCGGCCTGCGCCCGTCGGTGGCGGTGTCGGGACACCACGGTTCTCCTCCGGCACGGGGCCGGGCGGGCTGCGGGGAGCGTGGGATCGGGGGAATCCCGGCCCGTCGGGGTACCGGTCCGTGCTGTCGGCGGCGACGCTAGCGAACCGTGCCGGAATGTCCGCTTCGGTAGGCCGTTCGGCCGGACGACCGTTCGCCGGTGTGCGGCGAATGGTCGAATCACACGTCCGGTTGCCGGAGCGCCTTTACCCGACCGGACGTTCGGTGCACAGTGTCCGCGAGCCGGCGCGACGGAGCCCCGGCCGAGGGGGGAACGGGCATGGGCGACCAGCACACCACCGGCCGCGGCGAGGCCGGTGCCGCACCCGCGTCCGGGGCCACCATCGCCGACACCACCGGGTCCGCGCCGGTGCAGATGCGCCGGGTCGCGGTCACGAGCGCGATCGGGACGACGATCGAGTGGTACGACTTCTTCATCTACTCCACGGCGGCGGCGCTGGTGTTCAACAGCCAGTTCTTCTCCACGCTGTCCCCCGCGTCCGGCACCCTCGCCGCGTTCGCCACCCTCGGCGTGGGGCTGATCGCCCGGCCGCTGGGCGGCGTCGTCTGGGGGCACTTCGGTGACCGGCTCGGGCGCAAGCGGATGCTGGTCGCGTCGCTGCTGCTGATGGGGGTCGCGACCGTCGGGGTGGGCCTGCTCCCGACGTTCGCACAGATCGGGGTCGCGGCGCCGATCCTGCTGGTGCTGCTGCGGCTGCTGCAGGGGCTGTCCGCGGGCGGCGAGTGGGGCGGCGCGGCGCTGATGTCGGTCGAGCACGCCCCGCCGCAGCGGCGCGGCCGGTTCGGCTCGTTCCCGCAGATCGGCGTCCCGGCCGGGCTGATCCTGGCCCAGCTGGTGTTCCTCGCCGTCTCCAACGCGACCACGCCCGAGCAGTTCGCCGCGTGGGGCTGGCGGATCCCGTTCCTGCTGTCGCTCGTGCTGGTCGTCGTCGGCATGGTGATCCGGCTCAGGGTCGAGGAGAGCCCGGTGTTCGCGACGCTGCGGGCGAACCGCTCGCGCAGCCGGGCACCGATCGTGGAGGTGTTCGCCCACCGGCGCCGCGAGCTGGTGCTGGCGTCGCTGAGCTTCGTCGCGAACACGGCGATCGGCTACGTGTTCCTGGCCTACCTGCTGTCCTACGGGACCCGGGTGCTCGGGGTGGAGCGCAACACGATGATCGCGGTCGTGGTCATCGGCTCGCTGAGCTGGCTGGTGAGCATCGTGCTGGCCGCGATCTGGTCGGACCGGATCGGGCGCAAGCCGGTCTACCTCGTCGGCTCGGTGCTGCTCGTCCTCTGGCCGGTGCCGTTCTTCGCGATCCTGGACACGGCCGGGTTCGCCGCGATGTCCCTCGCCGTCGTCGTGCTGACGGTGGGGCTGGGCCTGTCCTACGGTCCGCAGGCGGCGCTGTTCGCGGAGATGTTCGAGGCGCGGTACCGCTACAGCGGCGCGTCGTTCTGCTACGCGGTCGGGGCGGTCGTCGGCGGCGGGTTCGCGCCGTTGATCGCGGAGGCCCTGCAGCAGGCGTACGGGTCGTCGCTGGCGGTCGCGCTCTACATGGTCGCGGTCGCGGTGATCTCGCTGGTGGCGGTCGTGCTCATCCGCGAGACACACCGGCCGGGAGTACCTGCGCGCCTGTCCTGATCGGTGGCGGGCCGGTGCGGTGGCCCCGGGCGGGGCTCAGGGGGAGCGGTGCCGGCCGTCCCGGTCCGCCCGCGGGCCGGACCCCAGGTCGCGCGCCCGCCGGCGCCCGGCCACGGTCCCCGTGGCCTCGGCCGGTGCGGCGGACCCGTTCATGGAACGGGCCTGTTCGGCCAGCTCCCGGGTGACGCACGGCCACGTCGCACTGATCCCGCTCGCGTCCCGGCACTCCCGGCAGTACCCCTGGTCGTCCGGGGTGTGTTCCGACAGGGTCCGTTCGAGCAGATCGGGCATCTCGGACAGGATGTTCGCGAGTGCCAAGACTCACCTCCAGGTCGATTGCCGGGGACAGTAGTAGTCCCGATCACCCGCTCGGACCAGGGGCGGAGACCGCCGGACGGCCCTTCCGGTCTGCGCCGGAAGGGCTTTGCCCGTCCATTGTGGAGACGTCTCCGCCGCAGGTCGGAAGATCGTGTCGGGCCGTCCCCGGTCGCGCGTCCGGAACGTCGCCGGGGCCGGCCCGCGGCGGTCGCCGGCCGATCCACGCAGCACGTCCGATTCCACGCCGCTCGGTGAAACGTCGTGATGATCGGTGAGCGGTGCCGAAATCGCGGTGACATGCACCACTGTTGCGTCAGGTGGAGTGTGCGACTCACCGTGCCGGGAGGGTGACGGTGGGTGCCGTCAGTGTTCCGGCACCTCGTTCTCGATCTCGGCCAGCCACAGCGCGGCCGAGAGGTCCGACGGTGCCCGCCAGTCCCCGCGCGGCGACAGCGCACCACCGGCGGACACCTTCGGCCCGTTCGGCATCGCCGAGCGCTTGAACTGTGCGAACGCGAAGAAGCGCTTCGCGAACACCTGCAGCCAGTGCCGGATCTCGGCGGCGTCGTAGGACGGGCGGTCGTCGGCGGGGAACCCGGGCGGCCACTGCCCGGCGTCGGGATCGGACCACGCGTGTCCGGCGAGGAACGCGATCCGGGACGGCCGGAACCCGTGGCGCAGGGTGTACCAGAGCGTGAAGTCCTGGAGCGCGTACGGGCCGACGGTGGCCTGGCTGGACTGGACCTCGGCCCCGGAGCCGGCCGGCACCAGCTCCGGGGTGATCTCGGTGTCCAGCACCGACTGCAGGACGGCGCTGACGTCGTCGTCGAACCGGCGCGAGGAGATCACCCAGCGCAGCAGGTGCTGCATCAGGGTCTTCGGGACCCCGCCGTTGACGTTGTAGTGCGACATCTGGTCGCCGACGCCGTAGGTCGACCAGCCCAGCGCCAGCTCGGACAGGTCCCCGGTGCCGAGCACGATCCCGCCGCGCTGGTTGGCGAGCCGGAACAGGTAGTCGGTCCGCAGCCCGGCCTGGACGTTCTCGAAGGTCACGTCGTAGACCGGCTCACCCCGGCCGAACGGGTGCCCGATCCCGCTGAGCATGGTGCGGGCGGTGCCGGTGATGTCGAGCGTCTCGAACGTGACACCGAGCGCCCCGGAGAGCGCGACGGCGTTGCCGCGGGTGTGGTCCGACGTCGCGAACCCGGGCATCGTGAACGCCAGGATGTCGCTGCGCGGCCGGCCGAGGCGGTCCATCGCGCGGGCGGCGACGATCAGCGCGTGCGTCGAGTCCAGGCCGCCGGACACCCCGATCACGACCTTCGGCTGCCCGATCGCCCGCAACCGCTGCTCCAGGCCGGACACCTGGATCGAGTACGCCTCGTAGCAGTCCTGCTCCAGGCGTGCCGGGTCGGCGGGGACGAACGGGAAGCGCTCCACGGTGCGCCGCAGGCCGATGTCGTGCCCCGGCGGGTCCAGCCGGAACGGGACCGTCCGGAACGACCCGGTGCGGGCGGCGTGGGTGCGGCGGTTGTCGTCGAAGGTGCCCTGACGGCGCCGCTCCGCGGCGATGAGGTCGAGATCGAGGTCGGCCACCGCGGTGCGCGGGCCCTGCGGGAACCGCTCCGACCCGGCGAGCTGCTCGCCCGCCTCGTAGATCATGGTCTGGCCGTCCCACGAGACGTCGGTGGTGGACTCGCCCTCGCCCGCGGCGGCGTAGACGTACCCGGCGATGCAGCGGGCGGAGGCCGAGCGGCACAGCAGCGCCCGGTGCTCGGCCCGGCCGACGGTGATCGGGGAGCCGGACAGGTTGGCCAGCACCGTCGCGCCGGCCAGCGCGGCCTCGGCGGACGGCGGGACCGGGACCCACAGGTCCTCGCAGATCTCGGCGTGCAGCACGAGGCCGGGCAGGTCCTCGGCGGCGAACAGCAGGTCGGTGCCGAACGGGAGCTCGTGCCCGCCGATGCGGATCGTGGCGTCCCGGACGTCGTCGCCCGCGGCGACCTGGCGGCGCTCGTAGAACTCGCGGTAGGTCGGGAGGTAGGACTTCGGGGCGACGCCGAGGATCCGGCCGCGGTGGATCACCACCGCGGTGTTGTAGAGCCGGTGCCGGTACCGCAGCGGGGCCCCGACGACGAGCACCGGCAGCAGGTCCCCGGTCGCGGCGGCGAGCGCGAGCAGCTCCCGCTCGACGGCCTCGAGCAGCGTGTCCTGCAGCAGGACGTCCTCGATCGAGTACCCGGACAGCGTCAGCTCCGGGAACACGACCAGCCCGACGCCGTCGGCGTCGCACCCGCGCGCGACCTCCAGCACGGCGGCCGCGTTCGCCGCCGGCTCGGCCATCGTCGTGTGCAGGGTCGCGGCGGCGACCCGGACGAAGTTCTGGCGATAGACGGAACGGAAGTCCACACCGGTCATTGTGCCCGGTGGGGCCGGTGTGACCCGCCGATCACCGCCGGAGCAGCCGCAGCACGGCGGGCGGGCGGCCCCCGAAGCCCTCGGCCTCCAGCGCCACCAGCAGGATCCGGGGCAGGTCGCGCACCGCGGGGAACAGCACGTAGCGCGGGTGCCAGGCGGGCCGGAACTTCGCGTTGAAGCGGTACAGCGAGTCGATCTGCCACCACCGGGACGCGACGCGCAGCAGCCGGGCCCAGGTCCGGGCGACCGGTCCGGCCCCGATCCGCTCGCCCCGTTCCAGCGCGGAGCGGAACACGGCGAAGTTCAGCGACACCCGGCGCACCCCGAGACCGGGCGCCGCCGCCATCAGCCCGGCGATCATCAGCTCGTTGATGCCGTTGTCGGCGCCCGGGTCGCGCACCATCAGGTCCAGCGACAGCCCGTCCGGCCCCCACGGGACCAGCTGCAGCATCCCGCTCGGTGCGCCGTCGCGGGCCGCGGTGACGACGACGGCGTCCGGGTCGGCCGGGTCGGCGACCCGCGAGGAGGCCATCGAGAAGCCCCGCTCGGGCTCCTCGCCCCGCCACCGCAGCGCCCGGGCGGCCAGGTCCGTCCGCTCCTCGCCGGTGCAGTCCGCGAGCCGGGTGACCGCGACCGTGTGCCCGATCCGCTGCATCCGGTTGACGGTCTGGCGGACCCCGCGCATCGGGCGTCCGTCGAGGGTGAACGCCGTCGTGTCGAGCACGGCCTCGTCGCCCAGCTCCAGCGCGTCCAGCCCGGCCTTGGCCCAGGCCGTCGCGCCCCGCTCGGAGCAGCCCAGGACGGCGGGGGACCAGCCGTAGCGGGTGCAGCTCGCGAGGAACGACTCGATCGCGCCCGGCCAGGCCCCGACGTCGCCGACGGGATCGCCGGACGCGAGCGCGACGCCGGCCAGCACCCGGTAGGACACGGCCGAGCGCCCGCCGGGTGCGAACACCGCGGCCTTGTCCCGGCGCAGCGCGAAGTAGCCGAGCGAGTCGCCGCCGGGGTGGTCGAGCAGCTCGCGCAGCCGCTGCTCGTCCGCCGGTTCCAGCGACGGCCGCGGCTCGGGGGAGCGCAGCAGGTGGTACCCGGCCGTCACGACGGCGACGACGCCGAAGGTCAGCCCGGCCGCCGCGGTGAGGTCGTCGAGCCACCCGGCCGCCGGGGCGAACGTCACCGGCCCGGTGATCCCGATCAGCGACAGCGCGGCCTGCGCGGCCTGCGCGGCGACCGACGGGTCGTCGAGCAGGCGGCGCGGGTTGAGGGCCAGCAGCACCCAGACGACCAGGAACCCGGACAGCCCGAACTGGACGAGCGTGCGCACCGCCCGGCCGAGCCCGCCGGGATCGGCCCGGGCGACGAACTGCCGCCGGGTGGCCAGCAGCGCGCCGAGCAGCGCCGCCACGAGCACGCACGCGACGATCCCGCGCCGCTGGTCGACGACGTGCAGCACGTTGACGACCAGCAGGAACGTCGCGGTTCCGGTCGCGACCCACCAGGCCCGCTGCTTGCGCCGGCGCAGCCCGGTGGCCAGGAATAGCAGCCCGGCCCCGGCGACCGCCGTCACCACCAGGGCGGCGAGACCGACGCCCTGGGGCAGCCCGAGCGTGCTGCGCAGCTCGCCGCCCAGCACCCGGCGCGGGGCGGGCAGCACCGCGCTGAGGACGGTCAGGAGGCCCACGATCCGGGCGGCCCAGACCACCGCCCGGACGACGGCGGCGTCGGACAGCCGTCGTCGCCGGGCATCCGGGTCCGGGGCCGGTGCGCGGGTGCGCCGGCCCGTGTCCTCGGTCGGTCCCCCGGCCACGCGCGCCCCCGTTCGGCTCGGACGCCCCGCCCGGGGCGTCGGGATGGCGCCGAATGTAGTCCGCGGCCGGGCCCGGCGCGGGTGCCGCGCCGCCGCGGCGGGACCGACCGCCCGATCGGGCCGGACGGCGTCCCGGTCGGGCGCGGCACAAACATTCCGTCCGGGGTCGCCCGAGCCGGGACCGCCGTGCACCCGGGGTCGTCGCGGTCCGGTCACGGCTGGGCCGGACGTGTGTCCGCCGCCACACGTCCGACGGAGACCGGCCGGTGCTGCGCATGGCCCCGGCCGTGCCGGTCCACTCCTCCGTTGTCCGACAACGCGATACACACACCGAGACCCACGGAGCGAGCAGGATGATCAGCAACGACATGACCCGCGACCTCATCGGCAAGCAGGCGGTGGACAACCACGGGGAGAAGGTCGGGAAGATCGGGCAGGTCTACCTCGACGAGCGGACCGGGGCGCCGACCTGGGCGACGGTGAACACCGGGCTGTTCGGGACGAAGGAGAGCTTCGTCCCGCTCGACGGGGCCGGCATGGGTGACGGTGGACGCGACGGTGCGGTGCAGCTCGCCGTGGAGAAGCAGAAGGTGAAGGACTGCCCGCACGTGGGGCGCTCCGACGAGCGGCTCTCCGGCTCCGACGAGAGCGAACTGCACCGCCACTACGGGGTGCCGTCGCAGCGCGGCCGCGAGGGGGACCGTCGCGCCGACGCCCGGGACACCGACCGCGACCGCCGTGGCTCCGGCGACGACGCGATGGTGCGCCACGAGGAGCGGCTGCGGGTCGGCACCGAGTCCGAGGAGGCCGGCCGGGTCGCGCTGCGCAAGTACGTCGTCACCGAGGACCAGACGGTGACCGTCCCGGTCAGCCACGAGGAGGTCCGCCTCGAGCGCGAGCCGGTGGCCGAGGGCACGAAGGCCGGGCGCGGCGCGATGAAGGACGAGGACTACGAGGTCACCCTGCACCGTGAGCGTGCGGTGGTGGGCAAGGAGACCGAGGCGGTGGAGAAGGTCCGGCTCGACACCCGGACCGTGACCGAGGACGAGCGCGTGTCCGACACCGTCCGCAAGGAGCAGATCGACGTCGACGACCCGTCGCGGGCCCTGGGGCGCGACGACCGTCGCTGATCTGCTGCCGCCGCGGTGCGCCACCCGGGACGTCGATCGACGTCGCGGGTGGCGTTCCGTCGTGCACCACGGTGTGACACGACGGACGCGCGCTTGACCCTGCCGCGACGGCACGGTGTTCCGTTCCGGGGGACAGGGCGCGACAGCCTCGCGCCGACCCCCGGAGAGATGGGAGCCCAGCATGACCGCGGCACCGACCCGGCCGGCCCTGCCCGAGCTGATCGACCTCGACGACTTCTTCACCGACGCGAAGTCCGGCGGCGCGTCGATCTCGCCGGACGGCACCCGGCTGGCCTACCTGGCGCCGGCGTACGGGCGTCGCAACATCTGGGTCCGCGGCATCGACGAGCAGCACGAGGACGCCGTCTGCGTCACCCACGACGCCCGGCGCGGCATCTCGACCTACTACTGGGCCGAGGACTCCCGCCGCCTGCTGTACATGCAGGACACCGACGGCAACGAGGACTGGCACCTGTACCGGGTGGACCTGGAGGACCCGGGCGAGCCCGCGGTCGACCTGACCCCGATGCCCGCGGGCTCGCGGGTGTTCGGCGCCGAACCGGTCCCCGGTGAGCCGGACGTCGTCCTGGCCTGGATGAACCGCCGGCCGCTGTTCATCGACGTGTTCCGGATCGACATCGCCACCGGTGAGATCACCCCGCACCTGGAGCAGACCGACCCGCGGCAGAGCATCCTGCCCGACCGGTACGGGAACCCGGCGTTCCACACGAACCTCACCGACGACGGCACGCTGGAGTTCTCCGCGGTCGACGGTCCGGGCGAGTACCGCCTGCTGTGCCGGGTCGGCGGCGCCGAGCACCCGGTGGGTGTGCACCCGCAGCAGGTGACGCCGGACGGGCAGGGCCTGCTGCTCGGCATCTACCAGGACTCCGACCACCTGCGCCTGGTCCGGGTCGACCGGGCCACCGGCGAGCAGACCGTCGTCGCCGCACTCCCGGACCGCGACCTGTGCGTGATCAGCGCCGCGGCGCCCGGCGTCCTTCCGCCGACGGTGTACACCAGCCGGCGCACCGGCGAGGCGATCGCGGCCCGGTTCACCGGCGACCGGCCGCACGTCGAGGTGCTCGACCCGCACTTCGCCGAGGTCTACGCGCGGCTCTCGGAGCTGTCCGACGGTGTGCTGGGCACGGTGTCCTCCGACGAGTCCGAGCAGCGCTGGATCGCGACCTTCGTCCACGACCGGAACCCGGGCGTGACCTGGTACTACGACCACTCGACCGGGGAGAGCCGGGAGCTGTTCCGGCCGTTCCCGCACCTGGACCCGGACGCGCTCGCCCCGATGGAACCGGTCCGCCTGACCGCCCGCGACGGGCTGGACCTGCACGGGTTCCTGACGCTGCCGGTGGGGATCGCGCCGGAGAAGCTGCCGCTGGTCCTGCTCGTGCACGGCGGCCCCTGGATGAACGACACCTGGGGCTACGACCCGGAGGTCCAGTTCCTGGCCAACCGGGGCTACGCGGTGCTGCAGATCAACTTCCGCGGCTCGTCCGGCTACGGGCGCCGGCACCTCACGGCGGCGATCGGCGAGCTCGCCGGGGCGATGCACGACGACCTCATCGACGCCGCCGAGTGGGCGGTGACCCAGGGCTACGCCGATCCCGCCCGGATCGGCATCTACGGCGGCTCCTACGGCGGGTACGCCGCGCTGGTCGGGGTCACCGTCACGCCCGACTTCTTCGCCGCCGCGGTGGACTACGTCGGCATCTCCGACCTGGCGAACTTCATGCGCACGCTGCCGCCGTTCGTCCGGCCGTACCAGGTCAACGCCTGGTTCCGGTACGCGGGCGACCCGGACGTCCCGGAGCAGGAGGCGGACATGCTGGCCCGGTCGCCGATCACCATGGTCGACCGGATCACGACGCCGCTGCTGGTCGCCCAGGGTGCGAACGACGCCCGGGTGGTGCAGGCCGAGTCGGACAACATCGTCGCGTCGCTGCGGGAGCGCGGGGTGCCGGTGGAGTACATCCTCGCCGAGGACGAGGGGCACGGGTTCGCGAACAAGGAGAACCAGCGGCGCCTGCACCGGGCGATGGAGCGGCACTTCGCCGCACACCTGGGCGGGCGGCAGGAGAGCGTCACCCCGGAGCAGTGACCGGTCGGTGATCGACATCCTGGCTGCGTCCGGTGCCGTCGGCGGCACCGGACGCAACCGAGGATCCGATCAGCCCGCGTCGGCGGCGCGACGGCCTCGCCGCCGTGTTCTGCTCCGACCTGCACCGCGCGGTGCAGACGGCCCGGATCGCCTTCGCCGGGTCCGGGATCCCGCTCCTGCTCGACCGGCGATTGCGGGAGTGCGACTACGGCGAGCTCAACGGCCGCCCGAGCGCCGAGGTGCTCGCACAGCGGACCGCCCGGGTACGGCTGGCGTACCCGGGCGGGGAGAGCTGGACGGGTGCGATCGCGCGGACCGCACCCGTCCTCACCGATCTGCTGGCCCGGTGGGACGGTCGCCGGGTCCTGCTGGTCGGGCACGTCGCCACGAGGTGGACCCTCGACCACCTCGTCGACGGTGCCCCGGTCGACGACCTGGTCGCGGCCGACTTCGGCTGACGGGAGGGCTGGGAGTACCGGCTGACCGGCTAGGACGCGGTGGTGACCCGGCCGGAGGCCAGCTCCGCCGCCGCGTCGAACTCGCGCTCCAGCTCGGCGTTCGGGACCCAGGTCGCCCGGCTCACGACGACCGCGACCAGCACGTTCGCCAGGAAGCCCGGGATGATCTCGTAGAGGTCGACGCCGGCGATCTGCGGGGCGTAGGCGTCCCACACGAACACCGTGACCGCACCGACGATCATCCCGGCCAGCGCACCCCAGTTGGTGAGCCGGCGCCAGAACAGGCACAGCAGCACGGCCGGGCCGAACGAGGCGCCGAAGCCGGCCCAGGCGAACGCCACCAGGTCCAGGATCGTGCCGCTCGGGTTGAGCGCCAGCAGCCCGGCGATCACGGCGACGGCCAGCACGCAGCCCCGGCCGAGCGCCATCAGCCGCTCCGGGGAGGCGTCCCGCCCGACGACCTTGTAGAGGTCCTCGACGAACGCCGACGAGCTGACGATCAGCTGGCTGGACACCGTGCTCATGATGGCGGCCAGCACGGCGGCGAACACGAACCCGACGACCAGCGGGTGCAGCAGGATCCGCGACATCTCCAGCACGACCAGCTCGGGGTTGTCCAGCGTGGCCCCGGTCCGGTGGAAGAACGCGATCCCGACGACGCCGCAGGTGACCGCCCCGACCAGGGTCGCGATCATCCAGCTCATCCCGATCCGGCGGGCCGGGCCCGCGGAGGCGGCGTCCCGCATGGCCATGAACCGCACGATGACGTGCGGCTGGCCGAAGTAGCCCAGGCCCCAGGCGGCGGCCGAGATGATGCCGAGCACGGTCGTCGCGGACAGCGCCGCACCGCCGATGAACGACAGCCGGGTCGGGTCGATCTCGTTCACGCCCGCCATCGTCTCGCCGGGACCGCCGATCGCGGCGATCGCGATGACCGGCACGACCAGCAGCGCGAGCATCATCATCAGGCCCTGCACGACGTCGGTCAGCGACGCCCCGAGGAACCCGCCGATCATCGTGTAGGCCAGGGTCACGACGGCCACGATGATCATGCCGGTCAGGTACGTGCCGCCGAAGGCGAGCACGAAGAACTCGCCCCCGGCGACCATCATCGACGACACGTAGAAGGTGAAGAACACCAGCACGATGGCGCCCGACGCCACCCGCAGCGCACGGGAGGTGTCGTGCAACCGGTTCTCGAAGAAGCTCGGGATGGTGATCGAGTTCCGGGCGACCTCGGTGTAGGACCGCAGGCGCGGCGCCACGAACTTCCAGTTCAGGTACGCGCCCGCGGTCAGCCCGATCGCGATCCAGGCCTCGATCAGCCCGGAGGCGTAGATCGCCCCGGGCAGCCCCATCATCAGCCAGCCCGACATGTCCGAGGCGCCGGCACTCAGCGCCGCCGTCCAGGGCGGGAGTTGCCGCCCGGCCAGCATGTAGCCCTCGTGGTCGGCGGTCTGCCGATAGGCGTACCAGCCGATGCCGATCATGACGGCGAAGTAGACGACGAGTGCGGTGACCTGGAAGGTCTGGTCCGGCATCTGATGAGCTCCCTTGCTCGTGTCGGATCGTGGTTCAGCGTGGCGCCGGCACGACGGCCGGGACCTCGTGCGGGTGCGGGGTACCGAAGCGGTGCGCGGTGACCGAGACCGCCTGCTCGCGCAGGAACGGCAGCAGCTCGACCCGGCCGGCGGTGACGACCGGCCCGTCGTAGACGGCCAGCGCGGGCGAGCCACCGGTGGCGGCCGCGATCTCGCTCGCCGGGGTGCCGATCAGCCGCAGCCGCCCGCCGGTGACGCCCAGCTCCCGGGCCCGGGTGTGCCAGGCACCGGTGTCGTCGTGGCGGACCGACGCGCCGAGCGCGACCAGCGCGTCGTGCAGCGCCGCGGGCAGCTCGGTCGCCGTGCTGACGGTGACCGGGGCGGAGACCCTGGCCCCGGCGGCGACGATCCGCAGCAGCTCGGCGGCGTGCCCGCCGCCGTGCCGGACGGTGACCGGCATCGGGTGGTAGCGCAGCACGTTGTGCTCGCTGACCAGCCCGGTCGCGTCCCGCGCGATGCCGAACTCCTCCCGCAGCGCCGTGACGTCGGTGCTCAGCGCACCGGAGAGCCAGGCCAGGTCCGCCTCGTCCAGGTCGGCCGCGCGGGCACCGCGCAGCACCCGGGCGGACAGGGCGTCGTCCGGTGCGTCCGCGCGCACCGGCGAGTCGGTCCAGCTGCCCAGCCCGACGAGGTAGTTCGGGCCACCGGCCTTGGTGCCGGCGCCGACCGCGGACTTCTTCCAGCCGCCGAAGGCCTGGCGCTGCACGATCGCGCCGGTGATGCCCCGGTTGACGTAGGCGTTGCCGGCCTCGACGGTCGCGAGCCAGGTGTCGATCTCTTCGGGGTCCAGCGAGTGCAGGCCGGAGGTGAGCCCGTAGTCGACCTGGTTGACCAGCTCGACGGCCTTCTCCAGGGTCGGCGCGGTCATGATGCCGAGCACCGGGCCGAAGTACTCGGTGAGGTGGTACTCCGAGCCGGGCTGCACGTTCTCCCGGACGCCGGGGCGCCACAGGGTGCCGGTCTCGTCGAGGCGCTCGGGGGCGATCACCCAGCGCTCGCCGTCGCCCAGCGTGGTCAGCGCGGAGAGCAGCTTGCCCTCGGCCGGCCCGATCAGCGGGCCGACCTGGGCGCCCTCCTCCCAGGCCCAGCCGACCCGCAGCGAGGACACCGCGTCGATGAGCTGGCGGCGGAAGCGCTTCGAGGTCGCGACCGAGCCGACGAGCACGACCAGCGAGGCCGCCGAGCACTTCTGGCCGGCGTGCCCGAAGGCCGAGCGGGCGACGTCGCGGGCGGCGAGGTCCAGGTCGGCCGCCGGGGTCACGATGATCGCGTTCTTGCCGCTGGTCTCGGCGAGCAGCGGCAGGTTGGGCCGCATCGAGCGGAACAGCTCGGCGGTCTCGTAGGCGCCGGTGAGGATGACCCGCTCGACGGCCGGGTGCGAGATCAGCTCGGAACCGAGGCTGGACTCGTCGAGCCGGACGAAGCGCAGCACGTCCCGCGGGACGCCCGCGGCCCACAGCGCCTCGGCGACGACGGCGCCGCAGCGCCGGGCCGGGTCGGCCGGCTTGAACACCACGGGGGAGCCCGCGGCGAGCGCGGCCAGCGTCGAGCCGGCCGGGATGGCCACCGGGAAGTTCCACGGCGGGGTCACGACGGTCAGCGCCGCGGACTCGTACCGGGCGCCGTCGACGGTCTCGAGGTTGCGGCCGGACTCGGCGTAGAAGTGTGCGAAGTCGATCGCCTCGCTTACCTCGGGGTCGCCCTGCTCCAGCAGCTTCCCGCACTCCGAGCCCATGACCTCCAGCAGCTCGGCGCGCCGGGCGGCCAGCTCGTCACCGGCCCGGTGCAGGATCTCGGCCCGCTTGTCGGCGCCGAGCGCGCGCCAGGACTCGCCGGCCGCGCGGGCGCCGGTGACGATCTCCTCCAGCTCGGTGCGGGAGGTGACGGTGCCGTCGGTGACGGTCTGCTCCCCGAGCACCGAGTCGCGCATCTTCGTCCGGATGCGGTCGCCCCAGGTGCGGTTGGCGGCCACCGAGGTGTCGGTGTCGGGGGTGTTGGTGAACCCGTGCAGCGGGGCGGGGGCCTCGGGCCGGCTGCGGTCCTGCGACCGGTTCGGCGCGGGCGGCTCGGTCGGCATGATGGCCACGGAGTCGAGGAAGCGGCGCTTCTCGCGCTCGAAGAGGTCCGGGTTCGCGTCGAGGTCGAACGCGGCGGACATGTAGTTCTCCGGGGAGGCACCCTCCTCGAGCCGCCGGATCAGGTAGGCGATCGCGACGTCGAACTCGGCCGGGTGCACGACCGGGGTGTAGAGCAGCAGCGAGCCGACGTCGGCCCGGACCGCCGCGGCCTGCGCGGTGGCCATGCCGAGCAGCATCTCGATCTCGACGCCGTCTCGACATCGGCGGCGCCCGGCCAGCAGCCAGGCCAGCGCGATGTCGAACAGGTTGTGCCCGGCGATGCCGATCCGCACCGCAGCGGTGTGCTCCGGGCGCAACGCGTAGTCCAGGACGGCCTTGTACGAGGCGTCCGAGGCCAGCTTGCTGTCACACGTCGCGAGCGGCCAGTCGTGGACCTCGGCGTCGACCTGCTCCATCGGCAGGTTGGCGCCCTTCACGACGCGGACCTTGATCCGGGCCCCGCCCCGGGCGACGCGGGCGGCCGCCCACTCCTGCAGCCGGATCATCACCGACAGCGCGTCCGGCAGGTAGGCCTGCAGGACGATCCCGGCCTCCAGGTCGGCGAACTCCGGGCGGTCCAGCAGCGTGGTGAAGACCGCGAGGGTGAGGTCGAGGTCCTTGTACTCCTCCATGTCGAGGTTGAGGAACTTCTGCCCGCCCGGGGCCGTGCGGGCGAGCCGGTACAGCGGGGCGAGCGCCTCGACGGCGTCGGCGACGGCCTTGTCGAACGACCACGGGTCGTGCGGGGCCACGGTGGAGGAGACCTTGATCGAGACGTAGTCGACGTCGTCGCGGGCGAGCAGCGCGCGGGTGCCCTCGACCCGGCGGGCGGCCTCGCCCTCACCGAGGATGGCCTCGCCGAGCAGGTTGATGTTGAGCCGGGCGCCGTCCTGCGAGTTGCGGATCCGCTTGATCGCCGGGCCGAGCCGGCGGTCCGAGGCGTCGATCAGCAGGTGGCGGACCATCTGGCGCAGCGACGCCTGGGCCACCGGGACGACGACGCCGGGCAGCACCTTCCCGGCCAGCGCGCCGGCGCGGACCGCGGCGCGCAGCGGCAGCGGCAGGAACTTCGGGATGATCGGCACCAGCGCGGCCAGGTTGCGGGCCGCGGCGCGCGGGTCCTCCGGGCGGATCACGCCGTCGACGAAGCCGACGGTGAAGGCGAGCCCGTTGGGGTCGTTCAGGACGCCGGCGAGGCGCTGCGCGGAGGCGTCCACCGGCTCGCTGCGGCTGTTCTCCAGCCAGCGGCGGACCAACGCGACCGCGTCGTCGGCCAGTGCCTCATCGATGACCACTGCGGTCGGTCGGTCGGTACTCATTCCCCTCGTCTCCTTCGTGTCGGGGTTGCCCGGTTCGGAGGAGCGTCTCAGGACATACCCTTCGCGAATAGCGACGAAATGAGAAGGATACTGTTCGGTAGAACCGAAAGGTGTGTCCATGTGGGATCTCCGTCGCCTCCACCTGCTGCACGAGCTGCACCGCCGGGGCACCGTGACCGCGGTCGCGCAGCGGCTGAACTACAGCCCGTCGAGCGTGTCGGCTCAGCTCGCGAAGCTGGAGGACGAGGTCGGGGTCCGGCTGCTGGAGCCCGACGGCCGCCGGGTGCGGCTGACCCCGCAGGGCGAGCGGGTCGCCCGGTACGCCGCGCAGGTGCTCGACCTGGAGGAGAGCGTCCGCAGCGAGCTGCGCCCGGACGAGGCGGTCACCGAGACGGTGCGCCTGGCGACGCTGGAGACGACCGGCCGGGTGCTGCTCCCGGCGGCGCTGACCCGGCTGCGGACCGCGGCGCCCTACCTGCGGGTGGAGGCGTCGGTGCTGCCGCCGGAGGTCGGACTGACCGAGCTGGAGGCCCGCGGGTTCGATCTCGCGATCGCCGAGCAGTACCCCGGGCACACCCGGGCGCACCGGGAACGGCTTGACCGGCAGGTGCTGGGGACCGACCCGGTGCGCCTGGTCGTCCCGGCGGTGTCCGGGATCACCGACCTGCCCGGCGCCGCCTCGATGCCCTGGGTGATGGAGCCCGAGGGCACCGCGGCCCGGAACTGGGCGGTGCAGCAGTGCCGGGCCGCCGGGTTCGAGCCGGACATCCGGTTCGACTCGGCCGACCTGGAGATCCACGTGCACCTGGTGCGGGCCGGGCACGCCGTCGGGCTGCTGCCGGACCTGGTGTGGACCGGCAACGCCGTGGGCGTCCGGCTGATCGAGCTGCCCGGGCCGTCGCACCGGGAGGTCTTCACCTCGGTCCGGGCGGCGGCGGTGTCCCGCCCGGCGATCCGGGCGGTGCGGGCGGCGCTGGCCGAGGCGTTCGACGCCGTGGGCCGGGCCGGCGTCCCCCGCTGAGCACGCCCCGGTGCCGCCCGAGGCACGATCGCCGCCCGCGCGGACCCCTCGCCCGCACTACCGTGGCCGGTGCCCCGACGACCGCCGGGCAGGGAAGGAACCGATGACCGCCACGCTGGTCGTGGGCGCCGGGATCGCCGGCTGCGCCGTCGCACGCGTGCTCCGGCGCCGCGGGCTCGATGTCACGATCGTCGAGCGGCGCCTCGAACCTCCGCGCTCCGGGACGGCGCTGAACCTCCCGGGCAACGCGGTCCGGGCGTTGCGGTCGCTCGGGATCGACGCGGGGCCGCACCTGTCCGCGTTCCCGATCCGGCGCCGGGAGTACCGCAGCGCGACCGACCGGCTGCTCTTCTCCGTGGACGAGGCCGGATTCTGGTCCGGCGTCGCCGAGTCCTGGTGCGTGTCGCACGCCGAGCTCGGCGCGGAGCTGGCCCGGGGCCTGGACGTCCGGTTCGGCACCCGGGTCCTCGGGATCGACGACGGCGCGGGGGACGGGCCGAGCACCGTGACGTTCGAGGACGGGACCCGGCGCAGCTACGACCTGGTGGTCGGGGCGGACGGCATCCGGTCCGTCGTCCGCGGGATCGTCTCGCCGGCCGTCCCGGCTCCGTCGGTCATGACCCCGGGCAGCTGGCGGCTGGTCACCGCCGACCCGGGCGTCGAGCACTGGACGGCGTGGACCGGGCGCCGGGGCACGTTCCTGCTGATCCCGATGGGCGGCGGGCGGGCGTACGGCTACGCGTCCACCAGCCGGGGCGAACCGGTGGACACCGACCCGGAGTGGCTCCGGCGGACCTTCGGCGGGTTCCCCCGGCCGGTCCGCGAGACGGTCGGTGCGGTCCTCGCCGGTGACGGCCGGCTGCACCACGCGCCGGTCGAGGAGCTGCGTACCGACCGCTGGCACCGGGGCGGGGTCGTGGTGGTCGGGGACGCCGCGCACGCCACCGGCCCGGTGTGGGCGCAGGGGGCGGCGATGGCGCTGGAGGACGCCGTCGTCCTCGGCGAGACGATGGCACTGCCCGGGACCACGGCCGAGAAGCTGGACCGCTGGGAACGACGCCGGCGTCCGCGGGTCGAGCACGTGCAGGCCGCCACCGACCGGATGTCGCGGATCGCCGCGCTGCCCGACCGGCTGCTGCGCCTCACCACCCCGCTGGCCGGCCCCCGCTCGTACCGCGCGGCCTACCGCCCGCTACGCGCCACTCCCTGAGCCCGGCCCCCGCCCCCGCCCCCGGCCCCCGGACACACTCATGGAGCTTCAGCCCGGTGACACCGGGCCGAAGCTCCATGAGTGGATAGGGGCCCGGGATACTCATGGAGCTTCGGCCCGGTCGTACGGGGCTGAAGCTCCATGAGTACGAAGAGCGCGGGCCGGGCCGAGATCAGGCCTGGTTCTGCTCGGCGGCCTGCTGTGCCTTCTTGGCCTTCTGCTCCTTCTGGGCCTTCATGCTGGCCTGCACCGAGACCACCACGACGAGGCCGAGGGTGATCCACAGCGCGTACTTGTCGACCGCGAGGACGACGTCGACGGCGTGCTGCCCGATGCTGTAGCCGAGCCAGGCCACCAGTCCGGCGATGAGCCCGGCACCGAGGGCGTTGAGCACCATGAACGGCAGCAGCCGCATCCGGCCCATGCCGGCCAGCGCGAAGACCGCGGGGGCGGGGACGCCCGGCAGCGCCGCCGCGACGACGGCGATCGGCAGGACCCAGCGCGGGGCGGACCGCACCCGTGCCACGAACCGCTTGGCCGCCGCGCCCGGCGCCCAGAGCTCGATGATCTTCGCGCCCCAGCGGCGGCCGGCCAGCCAGAACAGCCAGTCGAACTTGATCATCCCGAAGATCCCGGCCGCGACCACCAGCCACAGGTCGGCCTCACCGATCCGGGCGAACGCGGCCCCGGCACCGATCGCCGACAGGCTGCCGGTGACCGCGGCCAGCGCGACCGGGTACGACGCGATGAGCAGCGGCCGGAACGGCATCGACGCCAGGTTCAGCACGACGATCGCGACGGTCGCGATGATGATGAACCAGTCGCCGCCCCGCATCGGGCCGTCCCACGGGGCGACCTTGCGCAGGGCCTCGCGGGACTCCGCGAGCTCCTCGGGCGTGTAGTGCTCCTTCTTCCAGCGGAACCGGCGCTTCTTCACCGGCGCCGCCGGGGTCGCGGCCGCCGGGACGGCCGGGACGCCGTGCGGCGGGGTGGCAGCCTCGGACAGGCCGGGTGCGCCCACCGTGCCCACGGCGGGCATGGCGAGCGTCGGGTCCTCCGGGTTGCCGTGATGGCCCGGCCCGGGGATCCCGCCCTGGTGCCTGCCGCTGGTCGCGCCCGTCATGTCGCCTGCTCCGCTCCTCGCCGACTCGCTCATGGGACAAGAAGACACCGTGCCGTTGCGGCACGGTCAAGCCGGAGTGGTGAGGCTCGTCGGGAAGGGGCTGTCGCAAGGGGCGGCGTGCCGCGGTGACGGTGTCACCGGTGACCGGGCTCCACCAGCCGGCGGAGCAGTGCCTCGGCGGGCCCGGCCCGTCCCGCGCGTGCGGCCAGCGCGGCGACGACGACGGTGCTGCCCCACACCCCCAGCCCGACGAGCGACGCCCCGGCCGGTCCGACGGAGCCACCGAGGTCGAGCAGGTAGGGCTCGAACAGCAGCAGCCAGGCCACGGACTGGGCGAGGTAGCAGCTCAGGGAGCGCCGCCCGCAGGCGACCAGCGCACCGGTCGGGCCCGAGTCCCGGCGGGTGCCGAGGTGCACGGCGAGCAGGCCGATCGCCGCGGCGTAGCCGAGCCCGCCGGCGTACCCGGTGAGGGTGTGCAGCGCCCCCGCGGCGACGGCGGCGCCGGTGTCCGGGGACCAGAGTCCCGTCGTCCGGGCCGCCTGGGGCAGCGCGCCGAGCACGGCGACGCCGATCCCGGCCGCCGCGGCCCGGCGGAGCAGCGGGCGGTGGGCCGCCGGGTCCTCCAGGAGCCGGCGGCGGGCGGCCAGGACCCCGAGCAGGAACGGGGCGGCGGCCATGACCGCGTTCAGCGGGGTCAGCACCGGGAACACCGTCATCCGCAGGAGTGCGGACGTCAGCGGGTCGGCGGGAGCCTCGGCGCCGCCGGTCGGGTCGGGGACGGCGAGCACCGCTCCGTACGCCAGCGCCCCGGTCCCCGCCGCGACGACGGCGATCGTGACCAGGCGGCGGGCCGGGGCGCGCAGCATCCCGGCCCAGAGCAGGGCGAGCAGGCCGTAGGCGGCGAGGATGTCGCCGGTGAACAGCAGGACGGTGTGCCCGATCCCGAAGGCCACCAGCCACCCGCCGCGCCGGCGCAGTACCCGTCGCGCCCCGTCCGGGCCGGCGGTGCGCTCCCGGCTGCGCAGGATCTGGACCAGTCCGTAGCCGAACAGGGCCGCGAACATCGGGTAGGCCCGGCTGTCGACGAGCAGGGTCAGCACGACCTGGACGACCGTGTCCGCCGGCGTGGTCGTGCCCGGCAGCGGGGCGAGCACGCGACCGGTGAGCAGCTGCGCGTGGGCCAGCGCGATCAGGGCGAGCATCAGGCCGCGCGCCAGGTCGGGCGCGAGCGCCCGCTCGCGCAGTGCCGGTGCGACGGACACGACGGTCTCCTTTAAGATACGGATACGTAGCTATTGATGCGAGATTAAGATACGGATCCGTATCTAACAAGGGGTGATCCCAGGTGCCTTCGCGGCGTCGCGGGGACGAGCTGATGGCGGCCCTGTACGAGGCGGTCCTCGCCGAGGTCGACGAGGTCGGCCTCGGCAGGCTGACGATGGAGGGCGTCGCCCGCCGGGCCGGGACGGCCAAGACCACGCTCTACCGGCGCTGGCCCGATCCCGGGGCGTTGCTGGTCGAGGCGATCGGCGCCGCGTACCCGACCGAGCGGCCGTCACCGGCCGCGGACGACCTGCGCGGCGACCTGATCCGGGCGCTGGAGCTGCTGCTGGAGTGGTCGCGGCACCCGAGTGCCCGCGCGGTCCAGGCCGTCCTCGCCGAACGGCGGCAGCACCCGGAGACGGTCGCGGCGCTGCAGCAGGTCTTCGACGCCTCCGGGCGCCGGTTCACCGCGACGGTGCTGCACCACTACGCCCGGCTCGGTCACCTCGACCCGGCCCGGGTGACGCCGGTGGTCGAGGACATCGGCGAGGCGCTGGTGCTCAAGCACGGGATCGACACGGGGCAGGAACCGGACCGGGAGCGGCTGGCCGAGATCGTCGACCAGGCGATCCTCCCCGCGGCCGGGGTCCCCCGCTGATCGGCGTTCAGCCGTCCGGTGGCGTCATCAGGGCGGTGACGTAGCCGTCCAGCCGGGCCCCGACCGTGCCCGGTGTCAGGTCCGGGCGGCCCGAGCCCTGCCACGCGCGCGTGACGACGTGCACGTCCTCGGAGAACGCCAGTGCGTCCCGCACCCGCCAGTACCGGCGGGCCCGTGCTGCGACCGCGAGCCGCCCGCCGGCGTCGGTGTAGGCGGCGGTGAACCGGTCACCCCACCCGGGACCGTGCAACAGCTCGAGGGTGGTGGCGCAGTGCGCCACGTCGAGGTCCGCCGGCCCCCAGGACGGCGCCGCCCAGTCGACGACGCCGGTGATCCGCGGCCCGTCGCCGAACAGCACGTTGCCGGGGTGGACGTCGCGGTGCAGGTGCCGCCCCGTCCAGTGCGGCACGGCGTCGCGGAGCAGGTCGGTCGCGGCCGCCCACGCCTCGGCGTCGGCGCCCTCCGGGGGGACGACGGTGTCGGCGGTGGTCAGGGTCGTGAACACCGGGGGACGTGCGGCGGGGCGGACGGCGTGGATCTCGACCAGCCGGCGGGCCAGCAGGGGCACCCGGTCCGCCACACCCTCGTCGTCGAGGACCGCCCGGCCCGGCAGGTGGGTCATCAGCAGTGACGGGTGCTCGCACCGGCGGGCGGTGGCATCGACCGCGACCAGCCGGGGTGCCCGGATGCGGGGGTGGTCCGCGAGCAGGGTGAGGGCGTCGGCCTCCCGGGTGAGCGGCTCGGCGGCCCGGCCGGTGCCGGGCAGGGACCGCAGCACCAGCGCCCGGGTGCCGCCGGTCCGCGCGGCGACGGTCAGCGTCCGCATCTCGGCGCTGATCCCGCCGGGCAGGGGCGCGGACCCGACGACCCGTTCCCCGGCGTCGAGGTGCCGGTGCACCCACGCGAGGGTCGACGGCCGGTGAACGGCCCATCCCGTGTGCTCGTCCACTCCCGCCCATCCTGCACGGCTCCGGTGCCGGGGGGAACGCGTTTCGGTGCACGGCCTCCCCCCGGGGCGGTAGTGACACCACGTCACCGGTGCGCGTGACCCGTCGCCACTGGGACGGCCCCGCACCGTGCGGTGCGATGGATCGCGATCGAGAAGTCATCGCTGGTGGGCGGCCGACCGGCCGTCGAGCGGGAGGGTGTGAGCATCGTGATCTCCGGGCCGACGTCGGCCGACCAGGTACCGACCGGGACGCAGCGGCCGCCGGGGCGCGGCCGGTGGACGGTCGTGTCGAGGGGGGCCGCGGTCCTCGCCGCCTCCGTCCTGCTGCTGACCGGGTGCACCGGTGCGGCCTCCTCCGCGCCGTCCGGGCCGCCGGCCCCGGTACCTGCCCCGATCGAGTGGAGCGAGTGCGGGCCGAACCGCGACTGCGCCACCGTCGAGGTGCCGGTCGAGTACACCGAGCCGGCGGGGGAGACGATCCCGATCGCGGTCGTGCGGCACCGGGCGACCGATCCCGCCCAGCGCATCGGCACGCTGTTCTTCAACCCCGGCGGGCCGGGCGTGCCCGCGACCGAGCAGGTGCAGGGGATCGACGCCGCGCAGGGCACCGGCATGTTCTCCCCGGCCGTGCTGGCGCGGTTCGACGTCGTCGGCATGGACCCGCGCGGTGTCGGTGCGTCCGGTGAGGTCCGCTGCCTGACCGACGAGCAGCGCGCGGCGCGGGCGGCCGACGACCTCGACCCGGCCGTCCCGGGCGGCAAGCCGCTCCCCGAGCTGCAGGCCGACGCCGCGGAGTTCGCCGCGGGCTGTGCGGCCCACCAGAGCCCGCAGTTCCTCGCGAGCCTGTCCACCGACAACGTCGCCCGGGACATGGACCAGGTCCGGGCCGCGATCGGCGAGGAGCAGATCACCTTCTACGGGGTCTCCTACGGCACGGTCGTCGGGCCGACGTACGCCACGCTGTTCCCGGACCGCGTCCGGCAGATGGTCATCGACGCGCCGGTGGACACCGAGCTGTGGCGCACCGACCCGCTGGCCCTGCTCGACGACGTCGACCGGGCCAACGAGGCGACCCTGGCGGCGTGGTTCGACACCTGCCGGGCCGAGGGCGTGGCGGCGTGTCCCTTCGGCGCCGGCGATCCCGAGGCGGCGTTCGACGCGCTGGTCGCCCGGCTGGAGGCGAACCCGCTGCAGGTCCCGCCGGTCGAGGGGCTGACCCCCGGCGGCACCCTGGACGGTGCCGTGGCGATCGAGGCCGTCCGGTCCGGCGCCGGGGCGCGGTTCCTCTGGCCGACGCTCACCGCCGGGCTGACGAGTGCCGAGCAGGGCGACGGCACGCTGCTGCACTTCCTGGTCACCCTCGTCTCGGTGTCCCCGTTCGGTGCTCCGCTGGCCACCCACCAGGAGAGCCACAACGCGGTGCGCTGCATGGACTGGCAGACGCCGACCGACATCGCGGCCCACACCACCGCCGCCACCCGGATCACCGAGCGCGGTGGTCGGATGGGTTACCGTGCCGCCTACAGCGCGCTGAACTGCGCACAGTGGCCGGTGCGCAACGAGGACCGGATCGCCGAGCCGCTGACCGGCGCCGGTGCCCCGCCGATCCTGGTCGTCGGTGGGCGGGTGGACCCGGTGTCGCCGCACCACTGGGCGGAGGCGATGGCCGGGCGCCTGGAGTCCGCGGTGCTGCTGACCCGCGAGGGCGTCGGCCACGGTTCGTACCGCACCAGCGGCGGATGCGTCGACGCGGCCGTGGACGCGACGCTGATCGACGGGAACCTCCCGGCCGACGGCACCGTGTGCACGCCCGACGACCCCGGGACGACGAAGCCCGCCGCCGGTCCCGGCCAGTGACCGCGGGCGGGCCCGGCGTACCGCGCCGGGCCCGCCGGCCGGTCGGCGCCATGCCGTCGATCCTCGGATAGAACCGTTGCAGGACAACGTAATCACCCCGTCGTGAGCGACGCGGGCACCCGTCCGGTGGAACCGGGCCGGGGCGCCGTATCCGAGCCCGTCCGGAGTGGTTGACGGCATCATGAAGATCATTGCTGTGCTGTCCGCACTCGTGCTCGCCGCCGGGATCGCCTTCACCGGGACCGCGGCCGCCCAGACCCAGGGCGGGACCACCTACACGTCGAACGCCGACGGAGTGAGCGACCTGGGGCCGTTCAGCTGGGACGTGACCAAGCGGCCCGACGGGACGGTCGTCGGCGGGGCGTCGATCGAGACCGCCTTCGTGAAGACGACGGGGCGGGTGACCTGCGCGGAGTTCGACGGCAACCGTGTGGGGTTCCTGTTCACCCTGGGCAGCGACACCAAGCCCGCGGTCCTCGCCGGCCTGTCGATGTTCATCACCGCGGAGGACCGGGCTTTCAACACGGGTGACATCGTGGATCCGGACAAGGCAGATCTGGTGGGCGGCTCCGGTGCCGCTCCGGCGGCGGCCTTCATCGGGTGCAAGCCCTCGCTGACGCCGTTCAGGGTCCAGTCGGGCGACATCGCCAACCAGACCCGGAACGACGACGACGAGGGCTGAGCCGGCGTCGCGCACCCCGGCTCCCAGCTCGTACTCGACCGTCGGTCGGGCGGCCCGGCCGCATGGCCGGGGCGGCACCGATCGGTCCGACCGGTCCGTCCGGTGGAGCCCTGCGCCCCGTCGTCGGCCGGGTACGGGCGGGGAGCCGCGGTGCGGTCATCGGTTTCCCGCCGCGGGGCCCGGGTAGCCGCTGCTCCGTACCGGTCGGCCCGGCCGGGACCTGCCCGGACGCGACCGGGGTCCCGGCGCGGGCCGTCCGGTACCCGATCGGAGAAGGAGGCGCCGATGCGTGCCCTGACCTGGCACGGACGTCGTGACGTCCGTGTCGACACCGTGCCCGACCCCGTGATCGAGAAGCCCGACGACGTCGTCGTGCAGATCACCAGCACCGGCCTCTGCGGCTCGGACCTGCACCTCTACGAGGTGCTCACGCCGTACCTGAGCGCGGGCGACATCCTCGGGCACGAGCCGATGGGCGTCGTCGCGGAGACCGGGCCCGAGGTCACCGAGCTGTCGGTGGGGGACCGGGTGGTCATCCCGTTCAACGTCAGTTGCGGGCACTGCTGGACCTGTGAGCGGGGCCTGCAGTCGCAGTGCGAGACGACCCAGAACCGCGAGATGGGCACCGGTGCCTCGCTGTTCGGCTACACCGAGCTCTACGGCCAGGTGCCCGGCGGGCAGGCCGAGTACCTGCGGGTGCCGTTCGGCAACTCGCTGCCGATCAGGGTCCCGGACGGCCCGCCGGACGACCGGTTCCTGTTCCTGTCCGACGTGCTCCCCACGGCGTACCAGGCGGTCCGCTACGCCGACACCCCGGCCGACGGCACGCTCGTCGTCGTGGGGCTCGGGCCGATCGGCGACATGTGCACCCGGATCGCCCGGCACCTCGGCGTCCGGCAGGTCGTCGGGGTCGACGTGGTGCCCGAGCGGCTGGCCAGGGTCGCCGACCGCGGGGTCACCGCACTCGACCTCGGCCGTGGTGAGTCCGACGTGCGCGACGCCGTCGGCTCCCTGACCCACGGTCGCGGCGCCGACGCCGTCATCGACGCGGTCGGTATGGAGGCCCACGGTTCACCGGTGGCGACGGCCGGGCAGAAGCTGGTCGCCTCGCTGCCGACGGCGCTGGGCCGCAAGCTGATGGAGACCGCGGGCACGGACCGGACGTCCGCGCTGGAGCTGGCGATCGCGCTGGTCCGGCGGGGCGGCACGATCTCGCTGTCCGGGGTCTACGGCGGCACCGCCACCCCGGTGCCGATGCTCACCCTGTTCGACAAGCAGGTCCAGCTGCGGATGGGCCAGGCCAACGTCTGGCGCTGGGTGCCGGAGATCCTGCCGCTGCTGACCGACGCCGACCCGCTCGGCGTCGAGGACTTCACCACCCACCGGCTGCCGCTGGAGCAGGCTCCGGAGGCCTACTCGATGTTCCAGGCCAAGCAGGACGGCGCGGTGAAGGTCGTGCTGACGCCCGGGGCGGCCTGACCGCCCGGGCGTCGCGGCGTCATCGGCCCGGGTCGTCCGGGGTCTCCTCGGCCCTGGCCTCGGCGCCGGTGGTGCCGGCGTAGCCCTCGTCCTGGCCGGCCACCCGGCCCACGTACTCGCCGGTGTGGCCGGTGCCGGTCGTGGTGGCCGAGTCGCCGTGCTCGGTGTCGGCGCCGCCGGTGGTGCGGGCGTTGGCGAGGTTCGGGTCCGGCTCGACGTCCTCGGCCGGGCCGTCGCCGCGCAGCCGGTCGACGAGGCGGCGGACTCCGGTGCTGTCGTCGTGTGTCATCTCCGCCGGGTACCAGCACCGGCGCCGGGTAAACCGCCGGATCACCGCCCGGCGGGCAGAGCAGCCGGACGAACCGGATGCCAGCCCGATCCCGGACGACCGGCCTCGCCGTGCCGGGGAACCCCCACCGCTCCCGGGGCCGGTCCACTCATGGCGCGAAAGCCTCGTGTGAGCAGGCCGAAGCTCCATGAGTGCGACACCGGCGGGGTGCGGCGGTACCAGAGCTCGTAGGTGAAACCCCTTGCGGTAATCGTCTCTCGGCGCAACTCAGTTGTGTGCGACGCAGCGCGGCGAATGCTGCGGTCCCGCCGAGTTCCAGCCGGTCGCAACACCGACGACGAGCCCGGTACGCCCGCGACGTTCGTGAGGGAGTGCGCATGACCGAGACCGTCGTCCGCCCGATCGGGAAGGTCCCGGGCCCGACCGGCCTGCCCGGCCCGTACTTCGGCCGCTTCGGTGGCCGCTTCGTCCCGGAGGCGCTGGTCGCCGCGCTGGAGGAGCTGGAGCAGGCCTACCACGCGGCGATGACCGACGACGCGTTCCAGGCCGAGCTCGCCGAGCTGCACCGCACCTGCTCCGGCCGCCCGAGCCTGCTCACCGAGGCGCCGCGGTTCGCCGCGCACGCCGGGGGCGCGCGGATCCTGCTCAAGCGCGAGGACCTCAACCACACCGGCTCCCACAAGATCAACAACGTGTTGGGTCAGGCGCTGCTCACCAGGCGGATGGGCAAGAAGCGGGTGATCGCCGAGACCGGGGCCGGGCAGCACGGCGTCGCCTCGGCCACCGCGGCCGCGCTGATGGGCCTGGAGTGCGTGGTCTACATGGGCGAGGTCGACACCGAGCGCCAGGCGCTCAACGTCGCCCGGATGCGGATGCTCGGCGCCGAGGTCCGCCCGGTCACCTCGGGCACGCGCACCCTCAAGGACGCGGTCAGCGAGGCCATGCGCGACTGGGTCGGCTCCGTGGCCGACTCGCACCTCCTGGTCGGCTCGGTGGCCGGGCCGCACCCGTTCCCGGCGATGGTGCGCGACTTCCAGCGGATCATCGGTGTCGAGGCGCGCCGGCAGGTCCAGGAGCTGCCGGTGCGCTCCCGGACCTGGTGTGCGCCTGCGTCGGGGTCGGGTCGAACGCGATGGGCATCTTCCACGCCTTCCTCGACGACGACGCCGTCGAGCTGGTCGGGTTCGAGGCGGGTGGTGCGGGGGTGCGGACGGGGTGGCACGCCGCGTCGATCGGCGGCGGGGAGGTCGGTCTCCTGCACGGCTCGCGCAGCTACGTCCTGCAGGACCCCGACGGTCAGATCCGGAGCTCGCACTCGATCGCCGCCGGGCTGGACTATCCGGGCGTCGGGCCGGAGCACTCCTGGCTGCACGACCTGGGCCGGGCCCGCTACGAGTCGGTCACCGACCGCGAGGCGATGGAGGCGTTCCGGCTGCTGTGCCGGACCGAGGGCATCATCCCGGCGATCGAGAGCGCGCACGCGCTGGTCGGTGCCCTGCGCGAGGCGGAGCGCCTCGGCGAGGGCAGGGTCGTGCTGGTGAACCTGTCCGGCCGCGGCGACAAGGACGTCGACACCGCCGCGAGGTACTTCGGCCTGCTCGGCACCGGCCACCCCGCCTGAGGCCACTCATGGAGCTTGCCGTGACCGGCAACGAGGCGATTCAAGCATGAGTGCGGCCCCGTCCCGCCGGACCGGGCGGAGAACCGGGGCCGAGGAGTCCGGCTCCCGGGGGATACCCCTCGTAGCCCCGTCGCCGCCCGGCGGATCACGTACCGGGTGCCCGGGCTCCGCTGTGATCGTCCGGACGGACCGGGGAGGCCGGCGACGCCCGAGGGGCGCGCCCGTGGCCGGGACCGGTCCGTCCTGCCGGGCACCGTCGACGCCGCTCGGTCACGAGAACGGCACGCGTCCCGTGCCGGGCGTACCTCGACCCCTGCGGAGGCGGGCAAGTGACATCGGTGGATCCCGGTCCGGCGATCGGGCGCGGTGCCCGCGCCCTGCTCGACCGACGGCGTGCCGACGGCGTCGTCGCGGCCGACGGCGACCGCGCGTCGCCGCAGAACACCGCGGCCGCGCTCGCCGTCCTGCCGGGGCTGGATCCCGAGCGGCGCGCGCGGGCGCTGCACCACCTGATCCGGACCCAGCGGGCCGACGGCGGCTGGGCGATGCCCGGCGTGCCGACCGAGATCCTCGGCACCGCGGTCGTGACGTCGGTCCTGGAGCGGCTGGCGCCGGACCGGACCGAGGCGATCGAGGCCGGGCACGCGTGCGTGCGCGACCTCGGCGGGGTCGAGGCGCTCGCCGAGCCGCTCATGGCGCGCCTGGTGGCGGAGTTCCGGTCGCTCGCCGACGACGGCGCGCCCGCCCCGCGCCGGCGCGTGCCGCTGGAGCTGTTCCTCGCCAGGGGGCCCGCGACCCGGCTGCTGAGCCTGCGGACGCCGATCGCCGCCGGTGCCGCGCTCAGCGGAGCCGAGCGGGCGCCCCGTTGCGCCCCCGCCGCCCGGCTGGACGAGCTCGCCGCCCGGCGGGCCGTCGCCGCCCTCCGCGCACGCGGACAACGGGGGCGACGGCGGGTTCTGCGCCGATCCCTGGCTCACCGGTCTGGTCCTGCTCGGCCTGGCGGGGAGCTCGCGTGCCGCGGACGTCGTCGCGTCCTCGTCGCGGTGGCTCACCGGGGCGGTCCGGCCCGAGGGGCACTGGGACCTCATGCCGCTGGACCTGACCTGGTCGCAGTTCGCGGCGCGGGCGCTGCTCGACGCGGGACCACCGTGGCCGGACCGGCTGGCCCCGACGACGGCGATGTTCACCCGCAGCCAGGGGCGCCACGGATCGGAGCTGCTGCGCTACCCGCCGGGCGGCTGGGGTCACGTCGCGGCGAGCTGGCCCTTCTCCCTGGAGACGGCGGAGATCGCGGCCGTGCTCGTCCGGACGAACGGCGCGGGGGATCCGGCGGTGACCGCGGCCGTGCGCTGGCTGTGGGCGCAGCAGGACCGGGCCGGTTCCTGGAGCCTGACGGTGCGCAACAGCCGTCCCGGCGGTTTCGGCCCCTGCCCGTACGTGACGGCGCAGGTCGTCCTCGCGCTCCTGGACACCGGTGTCGCGCCGACGGACGCCCGGATCCGGCGTGCCGCGGACTGGGTGACCGCCCGCCGGGAGCCGGACGGATCGGTCGAGGCGCTGTGGTACCGCGGGCGGGTGCCGGGCACGTCGGCGCTGCTGGAGATGCTCGGACGCCTGGGCCGCGGTACCGGCGAGCCCGCCCGCGCGGCCGCCGCCCACCTCTACGGCACCCAGAACCCGGACGGCTCCTGGGGTGACGGCGCCGCACCCGGCACGGTCGAGGAGACCGCGTGGGCGCTGCGGGCGCTGTCCACGGCGGCGGCCCGGCACCCGGTGCCCGACGCCGGGCGGTCCACGGCGCGCGGCGCCGCCACCGCCTACCTGCTCGACACCCAGCGCCCGGACGGGTCCTGGCCGGGCGGCCCGGTCAACGACCACGTCCGGGCCTGCTACCGGTTCGCCGATCCGGTCATCGCGACCGGCCTGGCGCTGCGTGCGCTGGCCGCCGCTCGCGAGGACGCCCGTGCCACCACCCCCGCTGTGACCCACGAGGAGTACCGATGACCTCCGACGCCGCCCGCGACCTCGCCCGGCTCGTCGACCTCGTCACCCCGTTCGCCGTGCGGACCGCCGTCGGGCTCGGGATCGGCGAGCTGATCGAGGCCGGGACCACCGAGGTCGGCGAGCTCGCCGCCGCGACCGGTACCGACGCCTCCGCGCTGGCCCGGCTGATGGCGCACCTGGTGTCGGTCGGCCTGTTCGCCGACGACGGGCCGGGGCGCTACCGCCTCACGCCGGTCTCGCGGGAACTCGTGTCCGACGGGCTGCGCTGGCAGCGTGCCTGGCTGATCCCCGGCGGCCCGGGCGCGAAGATGGACCTGGCCTACGCCGGGATGACGCACACCGTCCGCACCGGCCGTCCCGCGTACGGGGAGGTCCACGGCGCCGACTTCTGGACCGACTACGAGCGCGACGACGAGCTGCGGCGGTTCTTCGGCCAGATCATGGCCGGGCACGCCTGGCAGACCGGGCCGGACGTCGCCTCGCAGCTCGACTGGTCCGGCGCCGGGTCGGTGCTCGACATCGGCGGCGGGACCGGCGCGCTGCTCTCCGCGGTGCTCACCCGCCACCCGCACCTGCACGGGGCCGTCCTCGACCTGCCCGCCGTCCGGCCCGAGGCGGAGCAGGCGCTGCGCGCCGCCGGGCTCGCCGACCGGGCCGCGTTCGTCGGCGGCAGCTTCCTGGAGCCGCTGCCCACCGGGTACGACGTCATCATCGCCTCGCGCACGCTGAGCGACTGGCCCGACGCCGACGCCGCGACCATCCTCGGGCACTGCGCCGACGCCCTGGCCGCCGACGGCGCGCTGGTCGTCGTCGAGGTCGCCCCCGGCCCGGAGCACGAGAAGAACAACTCCTCGTCGGACCTGCAGACGCTCACCCTGGTCGGCGGGCGCAACCGCACCCCCGCCGAACTGGGCGTCCTGATCGGCGCGGCGGGGCTCGTCGTCGAGACGGGCCTGGAGCGGCCGGGCGGGCTGCACATCCTCCGCTGCCGGCCGGGGGCGGCGCGGTGACCGGGGCCCGTCCGCGTCCGCTCGGCTACCCGCTGAGCGAGCAGGACGAGCCGGAGCTCGATCCCGGCTACGCCGCGCTGCGCCGCGACGAGCCGCTGACCCGGATCCGGATGCGCCACGGGGCCGACGGCTGGCTGGTGACCCGGTACGACGACGTCCGCACCGTGCTGTCGGACCCCCGGTTCAGCCGGGCGGCGGTGGTCGGTGCGGACGTGCCGCGGACGGTGCCGGAGCGGCCGGGCCAGCCCGAGTCGATCATCAGCATCGACCCGCCGGAGCACGGCAGGCTGCGCCGGCTGGTCACCGCCGCCTTCACCGCGCGGCGGGTGGCCGCGCTGGCGCGGCGCGTCGCCGCGACCGCCGGGGGCCTGGTCGACGATCTCGTGGCCCGGGGCGCCCCGGGCGAGCTGGTGTCGGCGGTGGCGATGCCGCTGCCGGTCGTCGTCATCTGTGAGCTGCTCGGCGTGCCGGCGGCGGACCGGGACACCTTCCGGGCCGCGGCGGACGCGGTGATGTCGACCTCCGCGATCCCGGTGGAGCAGCGGCAGCGGGCGCTGCTCGACCTGCGCCGCACGGTCGCGGCGCTGCTCCCGGAGCGCCGTGACCGTCCGGAGGGGCCCGGCGACGACGTGCTGGGCGGGCTCGTCGCGGCACGCGACGACGACGGGGACCGGCTGTCGGAGGACGAGCTGGTCTCGCTGGTCACCGACATCCTGATCGCCGGGCACGAGACCACGATGAACATGATCGGCACCATGGTCCGGACCCTGCTGGCCGAGCGTTCCCGGTGGGAGGCGCTGGTCGCCGCGCCGGAGGCGATCCCGGCCGCGGTCGAGGAGATGCTGCGGTTCGTCCCGCTCACCCGGCGGGAGGGACTGCCGCGGATCGCCACCGAGGACGTCGCGCTCACCGGCGGCACGGTGCGGGCGGGCGAGGCCGTCGTCGTGTCGCTCGCCGCGGCGAACCGGGACCCCGAGGTCTTCGACGCGCCCGAGGAGCTGCGTCCGGGCCGCGCACCCGGTGCGCACGTGGCGTTCGGCTTCGGCCCGCACCACTGCCTGGGGGCGGCGCTGGCCCGGATGGAGCTGCAGACGGTCCTGCGCGTGCTCACCACCCGGTTGCCCGCCCTCGACCTGGCCGGGCCCGTCGAGTGGCGCGCGACGTCGATGATCCGCGGTCCGGCGCGGCTCCCGGTGTCCTGGTGACACGCCGGGACGGGGGAGGATCGTCAGGTTCTCGTAAGGGAAACCCCCACGGGGCTGATCTTTCCGGGCGCACGCGTGTGGGCCGGACGCGGGATGGGCGGATGCTTCGGTCACCGGACGCGAGAGTCGTCCGGTCGCCGCCGTCCGAGCGGCCCGTTCGGCAGTCGCACCGGCTCCCCGGCGTACCGAGGTGACGTTGCGCCGCAGGGGCATCGGTTGTGCGGCTGTACCCGGACCTCCGACGTTCCATCACCGGTCCGGCCGGCGGCACGTCGTGGTGCGCCCGGCCGGTGCGGCGGGCGTCACGGTCCGGCGGGATCCGTCGTGGCACCTGCCCGCGGCCCGGCTCGACCGCGGTTCGACCGGAACCGCGCCCCACGAGGAGTTCGTCATGACCATGCACGACAACACGCACGAGTTCACGATCGTCGGGAACGGGCCGGTCGGTGGGCTGGAGCGGCAACTCAAGGGCCGCCACGTCCAGCTCATCGCCATCGGCGGGACGATCGGCACCGGGCTGTTCATGGGGTCGGGCAAGACGATCTCGCTCGCCGGGCCGTCGGTCATCCTGGTCTACGCGGTCATCGGCTTCTTCCTGTTCTTCGTCATGCGCGCGATGGGCGAGCTGCTCCTGTCCGACCTGCGGTACAAGTCCTTCCGGGACGCCGCCGGTGACCTGCTCGGGCCGTGGGCCGGGTTCTTCACCGGCTGGACCTACTGGTTCTGCTGGGTGGTCACCGGTATCGCCGACGTCGTGGCGATCGCCGGCTACATCACGTTCTGGTGGCCCGACGTGCCACTGTGGATCCCGGCGATCGTGTTCATCACCGTGCTCGTCGGGCTGAACCTGCCGACGGTCAAGGCGTTCGGCGAGACCGAGTTCTGGTTCGCGCTGATCAAGATCATCGCGATCGTCTCGCTGATCGTCGTCGGTATCGCCATGATCATCGACCTGGTGCCGGGCGCGGGCAGCGCGTCGTTCGCGAACCTCTACAACGACGGCGGCTTCTTCCCGACCGGCCCGATGGGCTTCGTGGCCGGGTTCCAGATCGCGGTGTTCGCGTTCGTCGGGGTCGAGCTGGTCGGCGCGACGGCGGCCGAGACCCAGGACCCGCACAAGACGCTGCCGCGTGCGGTGAACTCGATCCCGATCCGGATGCTGATCTTCTACATCGGTGCGCTGGTCATCATCTGCTCGGTCACGCCGTGGCGGCAGGTCTCGCCGGACGAGAGCCCGTTCGTCGCGATGTTCACCCTCGCGGGGCTGGCGATCGCGGCCGGCGTCGTCAACTTCGTGGTGCTCACCAGCGCCACGTCCAGCGCGAACTCCGGCATCTACTCGACGTCGCGGATGGTCTACGGGCTCGCGCTCGACGGCGACGCCCCCACCCCCTTCGGACGGCTGTCGGGCCGCAAGGTGCCGGTCAACGCGCTGCTGTTCTCGTGCGCGTTCCTGCTGATCGGCGTGGTGATGCTGTACTCCGGTGACTCGGTCATCGAGGTGTTCACCGTGGTCAGCACGATCTCGTCGGTCTGCTTCGTGTTCGTCTGGTCGATCATCCTGCTGAGCTACGTCGCCTACCGGCGCCGCCGCCCGCACCTGCACGCGGCGTCGACGTTCCGGATGCCGGGCGGCCTGGTGATGGTCGGGGCGGTCTTCGCGTTCTTCGCCTTCATCCTCTGGGCGCTGACCCAGGAGACGGACACGCTGACCGCGCTGCTGGTCACGCCGGTGTGGTTCGCCGCGCTCGGGCTGGGTTACCTCGTCGTCCGGCGGTCGCCGGACCACGCCGCACTGCGCGACCTGCACCGGCGCAAGGTGGCGGCCGAGACCGCGAGCGCCGAGCGCTACCGGTCGCGCTGAGCACGCGGCGGATGGGGCAGGCTCCGGTCATGCGTCTGCTGTTCACCGCCGTCGCCGCGCACGGACACGTCCTGCCGCTGGCCCCGCTGATGTCCGCCGCCCTCGACGACGGGCACGCGGTCGGGCTGGTCACGGCGGCCGGGCTGGCCGACGTCGTCGCGACCGAGCTGCCCGCCGGGGTGGAACACCTCCCGGCCGGGCCGATGCCGTTCGAGCTGGCGACCGAGGCGGCCCGGCGCACCGGCGAGGACCTGATGGCCCCGTCGACCGACGGGATCGGGGAGACCTTCGGCGGGGTGCTGCTCGATCTCGCCGCCGACGACGCACTCGCCGCGGCCCGGGGCTGGCGCCCGGACGTCGTCGTGTCCGAGGTCTACTGCACGGTGGGCCCGCTCGTCGCGGCGGCGCTGGCACGGCCACTGCACCGGCTGCGGATGACGGCCCCGCTCCCGGCGGTCCTGACGGCGGCGATCGACCGGGCGGCTGCGGTGCGCTACGCGCAGCGCGGTCTCGCGCCGTGCCCGGTCGCGAGCGTGCTCGACCTGTGGCCCGCCGAGCTGCGGGACCCGGCGCCGGACGGTCCCGGGGCCGTCCCGGTGGTCCCGGTCCGGGCGGGCGCGCACCGGCGCCCGGCACCGTCCGGGGCCTGGACGCCGCCGCCCGCCGGGCCGCGCCCCCGGGTGCTGGTCTCGATGGGCACGATCTTCAGCAGCACCGACGTCCTCGGTGCGGTGGTGGACGCGGTCGCCGCGCACCCGGTCGACGTCGTCGCCACCCTCGGGCTCGGGCTGCCGGGCGAGGCGGTGCGGGGACACGACGGCCGCGGTGCCGGCGGCGGCACCGTCACCTTCGTCCCGTTCGTGCCGCTGGAGGAGCTGCTCGGCGGCGTCGATCTCGTGGTGGGCGTCGGTGGCGCCGGGACGGTGCTGGCCGCGCTGTCCCGGGGGATCCCGCTCGTCCTGCTGCCCCAGGGGGCCGACCATCCGACCATCGCCGCCGGGGTGGCTGCCGCGGGGGCCGGGGTCGTCGTCGACTCGGTGGCCGGGATCGGCCCGGCGGTCGGCCGGGTGCTGTCCCCGGAGGACCGCACCCGCGGGTGCGCCGCGGCGGTCGCGACGGCGATGGACCGGGCCGCCGGCCCGGTCGAGGCGGTCCGCGCGCTCGTCGCGGGCACGTCGGAGGGGTGAGCGCGCGTCCGCCGGCGGGTCCCCGCACCGCCGGCGGACGCGCAGGTCATCGGACCAGCCGGGCCACCTGCTGGACCACCGCGACGGTCGAGGCCAGGTCGGTCCCCTCGCCGTCGACGTCGAGCTCGCGGCGCAGCGACCGCAGCTGGTCGAGCGCCCCGGTGTTGCGGCCCGCCCAGTCCTCGACCGGGTCCTCGGTGCCGCCGGTGCCGCCGGTGCCGTCCGGTGTGTCCGCAAGCCGCCGGGTGAGGGTGCGGAGCACGTCGTAGAGCAGGTCGCGCAGGTGGGCGCGGGCCAGCAGCTCGGCCCGGCTGGAGCGCCGCAGCGCCCGGACCGTGTCCATCAGCCGGTGCGCGTCCAGCCGGTCGGCGAGTCCGAAGTAGAGACCGGCCAGCCGGTCGAGGTCGTCCGCGGCGATCTCGGTGTCCGCGCTCCCAGCGAGGTCGCGGGCGATCTCGCCGATGTCGAGAACCGACACCGCGTAGGCGGAGTCGACGCAGTGCCGGGCGACGTCGTCGGGCACGCCGGCGTCGGCGAACCGGGCCAGCGTCGTGGACAGCCGCCCGGCCTCCGGCCCGTGCAGGTGCGCACCGGTACGGGCGAGCAGCACCGCGACCGCGCCACCGAGGCGGGCGATCTCGGTGGTGGGGTCGACCGGGCGCGGCCGGTGCTGCAGCACCCAGCGCGCCCCGCGTTCGAGCAGCCGCCGCGAGAGGGCCATCAGCTCGTCGGCGACGGCGCACGGCAGCCCGGGCGCGATCCCGGTGATCCGGTGCTGCAGCTCGCCGATGCGCAGCACCGAGGACGCGACCAGGTGTGCCCGCACGACCTCCGGCCAGCTCGCCCCGGTGTCGTCGGCGAGCCGGTGGCAGAAGGACATGCCGGCGCTGTCGACCACGTGGTTGGTCAGCGCCGAGACCACGATCTGACGACGCAGCGGGTGGTCGGCGAGTGCGGTCGGGCTGCGCTCGGTCAGCGCGACCGGGAAGTAGCCGGGGAGCAGGTCGACGACGGCGTCGTCGTCCGGCAGGCCGGACGCGGCGAGCTCGGCCGAGAGCGCGAGCTTGGTCCGGCCGAGCAGGGTGCACACCTCGGGCGAGGTGAGGCCCTGGCCGGTCCGGCGGCGGATCTCGATCTCCTCGGCCGAGGGCAGCACGTCGAGCGAGCGGTGCAGCCCGTGGTGCTGCTCGAGGTGGGCGAGCAGCGCGGCGTGCCGGCCGAGCCGCCGGGTGGCGTGGGTCCGGGCCAGCCCGACGACGGTGTTGTGCCGGGCGTTCTCGCCGAGCACCAGCGTCGTGACCTCGCCGGCCATCGCGGCGAGCAGGTCGTTGCGGTCGCCGGCGTCGAGCGTCCCGGCCCGGACCAGCTCGTCGACCGCGATCTTGATGTTCACCTCGTGGTCGGAGCAGCTCACCCCGGCCGAGTTGTCGAGCGCGTCGGTGTTGATCCCGCCGCCGGCGGCGGCGAACTCGACCCGGGCGGCCGCCGTCAGACCGAGGTTCCCGCCCTCGACGACGACCGTGGTCCGCAGCTCGGAGGCGTCCACCCGCAGGTCGTCGCAGGCCCGGTTGCCGACGTCGCCGTGCGTCTCGTGGGAGGCCTTGACGTAGGTCCCGACGCCGCCGTTCCACAGCAGGTCCACCGGCGCCCGCAGGATCGCCCGGATCAGTGACGGCGGGTCGAGCCGGGTGACCGTCGGCGCGAGGCCGAGCACGTGCCGGACCCGCGGCCCGACCGGGACCGACTTCGCCGAGCGCGGCCACACGCCACCCTCGGCCGAGATCACGGTCCGGTCGTAGTCGTCCCAGGAACTGCCCGGCCGGCCGTAGAGCCGCAGCCGCTCGGTGTAGGCGGTGTCGGGGTCGGGCTCCGGGTCGAGGAAGACGTGCCGGTGGTCGAACGCCGCGACCAGCCGCAGCGCCGGGGAGCGGAGCATGCCGTTGCCGAAGACGTCGCCGGACATGTCGCCGATCCCGACCACGGTCAGCGCGTCCCGGTCGGCGTCGACACCGCGCTCGTGCAGGTGCCGGCGCAGGCTCTCCCAGGCACCGCGGGCGGTGATGCCCATCGCCTTGTGGTCGTAGCCGGTGCGCCCGCCGGAGGCGAACGCGTCGCCGAGCCAGTACCCGCGGGCGACGGCGATCTCGTTGGCGAGGTCGGAGAACCGGGCGGTGCCCTTGTCGGCCGCGACCACGAGGTAGTCGTCGTCGCCGTCGTGGCGGACGCCGGGGAGCAGCGGGACGGTGCCGCCGGCCGCGTCGGAGCCGCCGGTGCTGTCAGTGCCGTCGGTGCCGCCGGACCCGGCGGTGCGGTTGTCCACGACGTCGAGCAGCGCGGTGACGAACCGCCGGTAGTGCTCCGCACCGTCACCGGACGCCGTCCGGCTCGCGAAGCCGCCCTTCGCCCCGGCCGGGACGACGACGGCGTTCTTCAGCGACTGGGCCTTCGCCAGCCCCAGCACCTCGGTGCGGTAGTCCTCGCCCCGGTCCGACCAGCGCAGCCCGCCCCGGGCCACCCGGTCGAACCGCAGGTGGACGCCCTCGATGTCGGCGGAGAACACGAAGATCTCCGACGCCGGGCGGGGCACCGGGACCTCGGACAGCCGTGCCGGGTCGAGCTTGAGCGCCAGGTCCCGCGGCGCCGTGTGGTGGTTGGTGCGGACCACCCCCAGCACCAGCTCCTGCAGGCTGCGCAGCACCCGGTCGGCGTCGCGCGCGGTGACCCGGTCCAGCCGGATCCCCAGCTCGCGGCGGATCCGCTCGACCCCGGCGGCGCGGCGCTCGTCGTCGGCGTCGAACCGGGCCTCGAACAGCCCGACCAGCCGGGCCGCGATCACCGGGTGCGCGCACAGCGTGTCCGCGACCCGGTCCGGCCCGTGCGGGTGCCCGATCTGCTGCAGGTAGCGGGCCAGCGTGCGCAGCAGCAACGCCTGACGCCAGTCCAGCCCGGCCGTGCCGACCAGACGGTTGAACCCGTCGACGTCGCAACCGCCGGTCCAGCACGCGACGAACGCCGCGCCGAGCCGGTCCGCGGGGTCGGAGGTGTCGTCGCCCGCACCGGTGTCGTCGGCGACGAACCGGGCCCGGACGTCGAAGTGGTGCACCCAGAACCGGGTGTGCCCGCGGGAGACCGGCCAGGAACGCTCGTCGAGCACGTAGAGCCCGAGCGAGTGCAGGACGGGCAGCACGGCCGACAGCGCAATCCGGTCGTCGCGGGAGTACAGCCGGAACCGCCACCGGGTGATCCCGTCGGCACCGGCCGGGCCGGGCAGGAAAGCGACGTCCACATCGGACTCGGGTCCGATCGCGGTGAGCCGGGCCAGGTCGTGCCGCGCCTCCGACGGCGTGACGGCCGCCCGGTACTCCGGCGGGAAGCGCACCGCGGGCCGCCCGGTGCCGCTCATCGCCGCGAGCCGGTCCTCCCAGCTGCCGAGCAGCCGGGTGAGGCGGCGCTCCAGCTCGTCCTCAAGGCCGTCCGCGACGTCAGCACCGGACACCGTGGTGAGGTGCACGATCGAGATCGCCGACGGCGTCGCCGAGACCGAGTGCTCGATCACCGGGCCGCCGACGACGGCGTCGATCTCGGTGGTGATGAGCTCCCGCGCGTCCGGGTTGCAGCGGTCGCGGGCCAGGAAGACCAGCACCGACGTGACGCCGGAACCGCGGTCGTGCTCGGCGACCACGCGCAGCCGCCGCTGGTCGGTGATCGCCCCGACGGCGACGAGCACCCGGTCCAGCGCCCGCGCACCGGAGTGCAGCAGCGCGCCCCGCGGGCACTCGCGCAGCACCTCCAGCCCGCGCCGCCCGGACCAGTGGTCCGCGGAGATCCCCAGGTCCTGCGTGCGGGCCCGGACCTGCTCGCCGAGCAGCGGGATGCTGCGCGGGTCGGTGCGCGCGACCTCGTCGGTCAGCAGGCCGGTCAGCTCGTGCGCCGGCTCGCCGGGGCGGACCGGCGGGATCACGACGCGCAGCGGCCGCTCGTCGCGGACCACGTCGGACGGCTCGTAGCGCCAGCCAAACCGGAGCACGTCGGGCTCGGCCACGGGATCGCTGCACGGGACGAGATCGAGCAGGTGCATGTTGCCCGCGCAGCACCACATGAGGAAGTCGGTCAGCCCGGTGGACACCGGGCCCGCGGCGGCGAGCGCGACGGCGAGGTCGTGCACCCGCGAGACCAGGCCGGTGCGGCGGCGCAGGTGCTCGCGCAGCCGCAGCACCCGCTGCTCGACGGCGGTCTCCAGCTCGTCGACCGGGCCGTGCGGTGGCCCGTCCAGTTCCAGGGAGGTCCAGGACTCGGTCACCTCGGCCGCGCCCGGGGCGCTGCCGGGATCGCTGCCGGGATCGAGGAGCTCGCCCGCTGCGTCCCGCCGGACCCGGACCCGGGGGTGGATGACGCGGTCGGGCACCAGCCGGTGCCGCCCGAGCTCGGCGATCAGCGCGTCGATGAGGTGCGGCATGTCCTCCACGACGACGAGTGCGCGCGGCCCGGCCCCGAGCTCCGGATCGGCGGGCAGCACCCGGACACGGACGCCGTCCGGCGCGCGCACGGCGGCCAGGTCGCGCAGGCCGTCATCCAGATCGGTGATCGTGTCGGAACTGGCGGTGTCCGAACGCATCGGTGCGTGTCCTCCGGGTCGATCGCAGACGTCGCGGGGCGGCACGCCCCGGGCTGTGTGGTGACCCTGACCACGGTCGACCTGCGGTTACAAGAATCTTGAGCAACGCTTGACATTAATTCTCGATCTAGAAGCCGAACGTTACGCAGCCCGGGGCAGCGCTATCCGAACATCCGACGAATCGGCGACGGTCGCAATTTCGCAACGGTCGTCAGCACATCGGGTGACCGTTACACGGCCAAGGTCAAAAGTTGCTCAAGGATCACCGGGAGTGAGCCTTTTTCAACCTGACCAGCGAGCTTCTGCGTCAGGAGATCGCGAAGGTTGCAGCGCAACTGCTCTGACCACAGCTGCACAGGTCACCGGCTCGCCAGCTCGGCGTCTGCACCCACACAATCAGGCCCCTGAGCTGCCGGAACGGCAGGTTGAAAAAGGCTCAGTGCTGGACAGCGTCATTTCGCCTCCACACCCTGGGTTCGTCACGGTGGACACACGGGTCCGCCGTAGGAGGGAGCGGGCCCATGTCCGAGGCCGCCACGACCACCACGGAGGGCCAGCCGGCGCTCAAGCGGGTGATGGGTCCGAAGCTGCTGCTGCTGTTCATCATCGGCGACATCCTGGGGACCGGGATCTATGCGTTGGTGGGGCAGGTCGCCGAGGAGGTCGGTGGTGCGGCGTGGTTGCCGTTCCTGGTGGCCTTCGCGGTGGCGATGGTGACGGCGTTCTCGTATCTGGAGCTGGTGACGAAGTATCCGGCTGCGGCGGGTGCGGCGTTGTACACGCACAAGGCGTTCGGGATCCACTTCCTGACGTTCATGGTGACGTTCGTGGTGATGTGTTCGGGGATCACGTCGGCGTCGACGGCGTCGCGGGCGTTCGCGGCGAACCTGGATGCGGGGTTCGGGCTGGAGCTGGGTAACGGCGGGATCCTGCTGATCGCGTTGGGGTTCATGGCGTTGGTGGCGGCGGTGAACTTCCGGGGTGTGGGCGAGTCCGTGAAGGTCAACGTGGTGTTGACGTTGGTGGAGTTGTCGGGGTTGTTGCTGGTCATCCTGGTCGGGGTGTTCGCGATCGCGGGTGGTGGTGCGGACTGGGCGCGGGTGGTCGCGTTCGACACGCCGGAGGACAAGGGTGTGTTCCTGGCGGTGACGTCGGCGACGTCGTTGGCGTTCTTCGCGATGGTGGGGTTCGAGGACTCGGTGAACATGGCCGAGGAGTGTCACGAGCCGCGGCGGATCTTCCCGAAGATCATGTTGACCGGGTTGTCGATCACCGGTGTGATCTATGTGCTGGTGGCGATCTGTTCGGTGGCGCTGGTGCCGGTGGGTCCGCTGGCGGCGAGTGAGACGCCGCTGGTGGAGGTGGTGCGGGCGGGTGCGCCGGGGATCCCGGCGGATGCGGTGTTGCCGTTCATCTCGATGTTCGCGGTGGCGAACTCGGCGTTGATCAACATGTTGATGGCGTCGCGGTTGTTGTACGGGATGGCGAACCAGGCGGTGTTGCCGCGGCCGTTGGCGCGGGTGCATCCGTTCCGGCGGACGCCGTGGGTGTCGATCGTGTTCACGACGTTGATCTCGTTCGGGTTGATCGGTTACGTGTCGCTGGGTGATGACTCCGATGTGGTGTCGGCGCTGGGTGGGACGACGTCGTTGTTGTTGCTGGCGGTGTTCACGATCGTGAACATCGCGGTGCTGGTGCTGCGCCGCGACCGGGTGGATGCGGATCATTTCCGGGCGCCGCGGGGGTTGCCGGTGGTGGGGGCGTTGGCGAGTTTCTACCTGGTGTTGCCGTTCTCGGGGCGGGACTCGATCCAGTACGAGCTGGCGGGGTTGTTGCTGGTTCTGGGGCTGGTGTTGTACGGGGTGACGGTGCTGCTGAACCGTCGTCTCGGGGTGAAGCAGACGACCCTGGACCCGGCCAAACTCGACGGCTGAGCCGGCCCCTTTTTTTCGTACTCATGGAGCTTCAGCCTCGTGAGACGGGGCCGAAGCTCCATGAGTACGACCGGGGAGTGGCGCAACTGCGGGAAATGTGCCGGTGATCGGCCCCGTTCCTGCCCACGCATTTCTCTCGTCGCAGTGCCGATTATTCGGTGCCGGCCCCCGGGGTCTCGCACTCATGGAGCTTCGGTCCGGCGAGACGAGGCCGAAGCTCCATGAGTGCAGGGAGGAGGGGGTGAGCGCGAAGCCAGGCAAGACCCAAAGAGTGTGACGTGGATCTCAGATCGGCCCGGCGGACTGGACCATGCCGTTACGGCATACGTTCTGGTCCTCGGGCACGCCGAACCGCACGACGTCGGAGGGTGTATGACCGAGCGAGCACGAACCAGAAGCCGGGACGGCTCAGGTCCGTCCCGGGAACCGGGAGCTGACCGTCCATCGCGGGTCGTCGGTGCCGCCGTCGCTCCGCGTGACGTAGGTCGGACCGTGACCGTCCCGGTCGGACGCGCGGGCGAGCGCGTCGATCAGCTCGCCGAGCTGGTCGTCGGCGGAGTCGAGGTCGTCGGTGCAGCCGAGCAGCAGCGGTCCGTCGGAGGACTCGGTCTCGGCGCAGAACGACACGTCGGACACCTCGTCGCAGGCCGGTTCGAGCAGGCCGAGATTGCATCCCCGGCGCAGGTAGACCCGGACCAGCCGGTCCGCCCGGACGATGCCCGCCGGGACGAGGGTCTCGAGCCATACGGTGCTGCGCGAAGCGCCCTGTGGAGCCACGTGTCGTCCTGTGTCCACTCTCGTGCGTCCTTCCCGGATCCGCCGCGTCCGGCCCTGCCCTCGAGCATGATCGAGCGCCACCGGGAGATGGTCGGACGTCCTCGGGACGGGCTTCGCGTTCCGGGAGAAACCCCCACGAAACGTCCTATGACGCCCGGGTGTCGGTCACCCCGCGGATCGGGGGCGCGCTGGTGGGGGATCTCCCTCGGCCTAGCGCGCACAACCGATCAGGTGATCGAGATGTCACGTCGGGTGGGCACGGTTCCACACGTCCGGTTGTCGGGAGGAGATTTCGGATGACGGTGATCGTGGATGGGCGGCTCGCCGCGGACACGCCACGGCCGCGCCACGAACCGCGACCGGTGGCCACCCGCGTGCTGTGCGCCGACCCGGTGCTGCGTGAGGCGGCGAACGCCTACCTGCGCGGACGCCCCGAGGTGGAGGTCGCCGGGGAGGCCGCGGACGTCCTGCTGGTCTTCGCCGAGACGGTCGATGACGGTGTGCGGGCCGAGGTCGAGAGCGTGGTCGGCGAGATCGGTGCCGGGCGCGACGGCGACGCCGTCACCCGATTGGTGCTCGTCGTCGGTGAGATGGAGGAGCGCCACCTGTGGTGGGCGGTCGCGCACGAGCTCTCCGCCGTGCTCGCCCGCAGCGCCGCGAGCTGGGACGACGTCGTGTCGGCCCTGGTGACCTCGCGCGCCGGCGGCGCCGACCTCCCGTCGGCCACCGTCGGCTGGCTGCTCGACGAGATCCGGTCGCTGGACACCCGGCTGGCCGCGGTCGGCGTCAACCGGGCGGGACTGACCACACGGGAGACCGAGATCCTGCGGCTGTTCGCCGCCGGACTGGAGACCGCCGACGTCGCCCGCCAGCTGAACTACTCCGAACGCACGATCAAATCGACCGTGCACGCAGTCAAGGAGCGCCTCGGCCTGCGCAACCGGGCCCACGCCGTCGCCCACGCCCTGCGGATCGGCGCCATCTGATCCGATGGGGTGGCCCGCACGGGGGCCCGCACGGGGTGAAGCGCGAGGAGATGGTGATGACGGGAGCGGCACCGGCCGGGATCACGGCCGAAGTCGTCGGCGGGCACGTCGTGCTCCGCGGTGCCCGGGAACCGGAGCGCGAGCGTGCGTTCCTGCACCGGTTGCCGGCCCCCCTCGGCCGTCGCTTCGTGCTCCTCGCGCGCGACGCGGCCCGGAACGCCGACCCGGACGCGCTGCGTGCCGCGCTGCACGACGCGGTGCTCGACGCCGCGCGCGCGACCCCGACGCCGGGCGAGGTCTGGCTCGGGGTCGAGGGACTGGCGCAGCACCCCGACCTGCTCGCTGAGCTCGCCGGTGACAGCGGGCTGACCGTGCTCGGCCCGGTCGGGCGGCTGACCTTCGCCGCGGGCAGCGCCATCGTGGTGTCCGATGCAGACGGTCGCCCCGGCTGGCGGCGCAGCTCCGCGGGCGCGCCCCCGCGGGCCCACGGATGGCGGTTCCCGCCCCGGCCGTGGGAGTCCACGGTCCCGGACCTGTCGACGTCCCCGCTCGTCAGCACGCCGGTCATGGCGGGGGTCGCGGTCCGCGCCACCGGCGCCACCCCGGTCGGGTCCGGCGATCTCGCCTTCCACGTCGTGGGTGGCCGGCGCGCGGCCAGGATCGTCGTCGACGATCCGCCACCGTCGCCGGAGTCGGTGGCGACCGCGTTGTCGCGCTTCCTGGGCACCGCGCCGACCGTGGTGACCCTCTCCAGCGAGGCCGCCGCGCCGTCCTGGCTCGGGCGGCTCTGCGCCGCCGTCGGGGGGCCGGTGCTGATCGCGCCGTGCGCCTCGCTGATCGCCGCCGACGGGCAGGTCCGCGACGTCGTGCTCGACGGTGGCCGCGAGCTGTTCGACCCGTTCCCCACGGTGCTGCGCCTAGAGCCGGACGGCACCCAGGATGTCGCCGTGGCGGCGCCGCCACCGGCCGGCTGGCGCAGCGCCGGGCCGGCCGAGTACGCCCCCGGCGACGGCGGCGAGCACGACGGGATCCGGGTACACGTGGTGCCGAGCGGCCTGGTCGTCGGCCGCGGCCCGGCACCGGCCCCGGAGACCGGACGGCGGTTCGACCCGACCGGCTGGACGATCGAGCTCGGCAGCCCGGAGGACCCGCCGGACGACGCGGTGCGCATCGTAGCCCAGCACCTGGTCACCGGGCTCGATCCCGGGCGCCGGGCGATGATGCGGGTCGTCGACCACACCCCGGTCGCTCCGGCTCCGGCTCCGGCAGACCCGGCTCCGGCCGATCCGGAGGACGCCGGTGCCGTGTCCGGCGCCCGCAGCCGGGGAGCCCCGGAGGGCCGGGCCGCCCGGGCGACCCGGCTGGGGCTGCGCGGCGGACGTCCCGACGCGCGACCCGGTTCGCCGGGGGGCCCGCCTGCTGAGACCCGGCGTACCCGCGGCGCGGCCGATGATCCGCGCGAGCGGATCCCCGAACCGCCCTCCACCGCGTCCGGGGGAGAGGAGCGGCCCACCCCGCCCCGCCTCGTCGCCGGGCAACGCCCCCGGGGCACCCGCCGCACCCACGCGGCCCCGCACGGGCAGGCCCCCAGCCCGCGGCCCCGGTCCACCGACCGCGACGATCGCCCGCCGGTACGCCACGCGCCCGCACCCGGTCCAGAGGAGCGACCCGGTCCGAGTCGCCCCGCGCCGGCGGAACGGCCCTCCGTGCGGGACGACCGGCCGGCTCCCCGCCCGGCCGGACCGGACGGACGTCCCCGCGGCCAGCCCGCCGCACTGGGCGAACGATCCGCCCCGGCCTCGGAGTCTCGCGGGGAGGATCCGATCCCGAAGTCTCGTGTGGACGATCCGAGGCCGGTGCCCCGTGTGGATGGCCAGGCCCCGATGGCCGGTGTGAACGCTGCTCCGGCTCGACGGGCTCCGGTCTCCCGGACGGCCAGCGCCGGGCCGCCGGTGGAGCGCGCCGCCGCGCCGCGTGCCGGCACCGCGGACCCGGTGCGCCGGGCTCCGGCACCGCGTGCGGACACCGCGGACGCGCGCGCCGCGGAAGATCGGGCGGACACCGCGGCCCCGGACGAGCGGGTCCTGGCACCGCCCCCGGATATCGCGACCCCGGACACCCACGCCCCGCGACGCCGCGCGGACACCGGGGCCCCGGCCCCCACCCCCCGTGTACGCCCCGCAGCCCCCGAGCGACGTTCCCCCACTCCGAGTCCCGGACCGCCCGTTGCGGACGGCACCTCCCGGCCCCCGGTGAGCGACGCTGCGCCGGATCGTGAGCCGCCGGCGGAGCGCGCGTCCGGCGGCCCAGCACCCGAGGCCGTGCAGCCGGTCCCGCGCTGGCCCCCGGCGCTGCCCGTGCTGCCGAACCCGGTCTCCACGGGATCGTCGGTGCCTGCCCCGGTCGTCGAGGGCGCTCCGATCGTCCTGGACGATCCCGCCGACAAGCCGGTCCACGAGGAGCCCGCCGCCGCGCCCGAACCGTCGGCGCCGCCCGGTGAGGAGCGGGTCCCGGAGAACGCGCTGCAGGTCGCGGACCGGGCCAGCACCGCCGCCGAGCGCAGCCGCTTCGTGGCCGCCGCGGGTGACGAGTTCACCGAGGCGCTGGCCGCGGTGAACACCGCGATGGCCACCTGGCCGGCGCTGCGCGGCGGAGCGGGACACGAGTCCGACAGCGACGCCAAGGCCGATTTCGCAGCCGTCTACCTCTACCTCGACGGACGCGAGGTGAGCGGCGCCGCCGACATCGACGCGGCGATCCGCCGCGGGCACGAGGGAGGCGTCGGCGGTCAGCTCCCGTGCCTGGTCGCCGGACTGCGCCGGCTGCCGGTGCACCGGCGGCCGGTGCTGCGCCAGGGCATCGACGACGTCGCGGCCGAACAGGGCGTCACCGGGCGGCTGCTCGGCGAGCCGGCGTTCATCAGCGCCAGTACCGAGCTCGACGTCACGGTCCCCGGGGCGCGCTACGACGTGCTCATCATGCCAGCGTCGGCCCGTCGGACCGGGGAGCTGGTCGGCGGTGGGCCGGTCGCCGAGGTGGTGTTCCCGGCCGGGTCGCGCTACCGCACCCTCGGCCTGCACGAGGCGGACCCGGCCGCCGAAGAGAGCGGGTTCCCGCGGGTCGCGCTGCTGCTGCGCGAGCTGGCCCCGGACGAGACCGCGAGCACCGCGGGTGAGCTCGACGCCCGCGACCGGGCCGCGCTGAGCCGGCTGGAACGCGCAGTCGCCGGCCGCCGCCGGGCGACCGCCCGGATCGTGGAGGATCCGGTCGCCGTCGCGCGGCTGACACGGCGGCTGTCCGTCGTCAGCCCCGGTGAGGCCCCGGTCCCGGCCCTGTCTCCGGCAGAGGCACCGGTTCCGGTCGTCTCCGGCGCACGCACGGGGACGAGCTCGTGACCCGCCGGGTGCTCGGGATGGTGCTCGCGGTCGCGCTCGGTCTCGGGCTGGCTGCCGGGGGAGCGCCGCCCGCGCAGGCGCACGGGCCCGTCCCTGCACAGCCCCAGGAGGGCTGTCTCCCGCCACCACCGGCGAACAGCCCCGACGTCCCGTGGTCCCAGCAGCAGCTCCGGCCGGAACGGGCCTGGGAGCTGACCCAGGGAGCCGGCGTCGTCGTCGCCATCGTGGACTCCGGTGTGGATGGTTCGATCCCGCAGCTGCGAGACCGCGTCCTGCCCGGTGTGGACATCACCGGGGGCGGGGCGGCGAACTCGGACTGTGTCGGGCACGGCACGTTCGTCGCGGGCATCGTGGCTGCGGCGGTCCGGCCGGACACCGGGTTCGCCGGGGTCGCCCCGGAGGCCACGATCCTGCCGGTCCGGATCACCCGCACCGCGGACTCCGGCGAGGTCGATGCGCTCGCCCTCGCCGAGGGGATCCGGACGGCGGTCGATCGGGGCGCCCGGGTGATCAACGTGTCGGCGAGCACGACGTCCGCGCCGCCGGGGCTGCGCTCCGCGGTGGAACACGCCGCCGCCCGGGACGTCGTGCTGGTCGCCTCCGCCGCGAACGGCGCGGAGGCCGGTGACCTGGCCACCTTCCCGGCGACGCTGCCGTCGGTGCTGGCGGTCGGCGCCGTCGACGCCGAGGGCAAGCACGCCCAGTTCTCCCAGACCGGGCCGCACCTGGCGCTGGCCGCACCGGGCGTCGACGTGATCGGGCTCGGCCCTGGCGGGCCGGGGCACTGGGAGGGCAGCGGCACCAGCTTCGCCGCCCCGTTCGTCAGCGGCACCGCCGCGCTGATCCGGGCCTACCATCCGGAGCTGTCGGCGGTCCAAGTCGCAGAGCGGCTCAAAGCTACCGCGACCGCGCCGGCAGCGGCGCTGCCGGACCCGGCCCTGGGCTGGGGTGTGGTCGATCCGGTGGCCGCGGTGTCCGCCCTCCTCCCCGCCGAGAACTCGGGCGATCGGGCCGAAGCGGTGCTGGCCCCGTTCGCGCCCGCGCCGCCGGATCACCTACCGGCGATCATCGCATCGGTACTGGCCGTCACGACGGCGATGCTGGTCGTCGTCGGAGCGGGGCTGTCGGTCCGTCTGGGACATCAGGGTCGTCGGCGCTCCTGGAGACCGGCCCGGGTGCTGCGCCCGGACCGCTCGATACCGGCAGCGGAAGACCGGAGCGGGACCGCGGCGAACGTGACAGAGAGGCCAGGTGACACGCATGCGGTTCGCGACACGTCAGAAACTGTTGCACGCGGTCGCTGAGTTCGTGGCACCGGTGAATATGACGCCCGAGCGAGCGTTATCGTCCCCGGAAGGGCGTGGTGTGTGGCGGTCGGAAGGATAATGAAATGGCGGTTGGCGCCCTGGCCGCCGAGTCGATGGTCGGTACGCTGGCATGCGATCGTGAATTGACGACCCAGTCGACGGGGCAGGAAGGTCATCGTTTCCGGGTCCGGCCTTGTTCGGTCCGCAATGAAGCGCATGGTGAAGTGCCCGAACCGGAGAGTGGCTCGTGAGGGAATCCCCTCAGGTTAGCTGATCGTCGCGCCGCAGAGCCGGTATTCGTCGAGTACTCGCTAGACTGCCGACAGGCAAAATCTGCCGACCGGGAGACCCGCGGGGGTGTCTCGGTTTGCTCGACAGGAGATCATTCAATGGCTTTTCAGCTTGATCCGAACGACGTCCAGAAGGCGGCCAAGGCTCACGTGGATACGAAAGAAGTCTTGCGGACGCAGTTCTTCAACTTCAAGACCAGTACTCTCCCGCATGCGCTCGCCACCTCCCCGAACGGAAACCTGATGGGACTGCAGTCCACGTACGAGGAGCTTCTCAATATGCTTGAGAAGCATGTCAATAATCGTATCGACGACCTCCAGAACACCATGCTCGGCGCGTCTGACGACCAGTACATGCAGGACCAGGCTTCGAAGGGTGACTACCCTGCTCTCAACTGACCCGTCAGGTACTCTTCAGGAAGATCGTGCGACCCCCGGAAAGAGGCTGTGATGTCAAAGATCGTCTACAAGTACGATGAGCTCAGCAACGTCGACGTAGTGTGCAGGAATCTCGTGAACGAGACGAATGACGCCGTCAAGGCGCTTCGCGACCAGATGAATAATCTGGTGGGCAACGGCGGCTGGGAAGGCGACACGGCAAACTCCTATGACGCGAAGGTCACTGAACTCGGGTCGAAGCTGAATGATTACGGCAGCCAGCTGGAGCTGGTCGACAACAAGTTCGTGAAGGGCAATGAGGACATGCAGGAAACCGACAAGCGTGGAGGCGGTAAGGTTGGCGGCGTATAGCCTGATTCGGACAAGGTCGTGCCGCTGTACTTCGGAGCCGTTCCGTCATGAGAGCCGTAGGTGGATACGGTGATGTGTTGATCGGTTTCTGCACTCCTTCTTCTCTCTTCGCTCTCGTCCGGCTTGAGGCGGCGCAGTGGGCATGGCGTCGTTGACAACCGACTGGAAACCGAGGAGTCGGGTACGATCTTCCGGTTGACGGGTCGCGGTATCGGTCGAGAGGTCGGCTATAGCGTCGGTATCCTGACTCCAGCTGCATGGTCTTGGCTAAAGGCATCGAGCGACCTTCGGTGCGATCGCACGGAAGGTCGCTCGGTGTGAGGCAGAAGGTAGTGGGCCGAGCGTCGTCGCGAATCGCTCGCCGCGATGGGAGCGGTAGACAGTGGGTGGTCTCGTCCGGAAAATCTGCACTCGGGGCGCCCGGACGCCTCCGCGGCGCTACCGGTCTCGGTGGAGTCGCCCTGGGTATGGCCGTGAGGCGTCGAATCAGTATCCGAGGGGATGATGGTCCGGTGGCTGGGGCGGGCGCACCCTCGGCAGGAGGGGGCCTGAATCGTCGTCGGAGGAGGGGTGGACATGGACGCGACCGGGAGCGGGTTGTCGAGTATGAACGTGAAGCGCGAGAACGACTCGTCCATGATTGAGTACGTGGTGCTTCTCGACGAGCATTTCGCGCCGATCGGCACCGCTCCGAAGGCGGTCGTGCACACCACGGAAACTCCGCTCCACCTCGCCTTCTCCTGCTATGTATTCGATATGGACGGCCGTATCTTGATTACCCGGCGGGCGCTCGGCAAGAAGGCGTGGCCCGGCGTCTGGTCCAATTCTTTCTGCGGCCATCCCGGCCCGGGAGAAGACCCGGAGGGTGCACTCCGTCGGAGAGGGGCGCAGGAGCTCGGTATGACGGTCAGTGAGCCCAGTGTCGCCCTGGCTGACTTTCGGTACGAAGCCCAGGATGTCAGTGGAATTGTCGAGAACGAGTTCTGTCCGGTGTGGACTGCCACGGTAAGCTCCGACCCCCGCCCGGTGGTGGACGAGGTCTGCGAATGGCGGTGGATCGACTGGCGGGTACTCATTGAGCCTTTCCCAGTAGGTGCTGGTTGATCATGTGGTTCGGTCGTGCTCGACGTGGAGGAGAACGAGCGCGGCGGCGGTGATCGCGCCGATCCGCCAGGGGCAGAAGCTGACCCGACGCAGCGCCTTGAAGGTGGTCTTGAGCAGGGAGTTCCCGCGTTCGGCCACAGCCCTGACGGCGGAGTGCAGCGTGTTGACGGTGCGCTTGTCCTCCGACAGCCCACTGCCGGTGGGGGTCTTGAACGGGCAGGTCAGGCGGGTGTTCTCACCGTCGTAGCCGAGGTCGGCGAGCACGACGTGGGTGTCGTCGGTCCAGTCCTCGATCGCGTCGAGCAGGCCGGGGTGGCCGCGGGCGCAGGTGGTGTCGTGCTCGCGGCCCGGGCGCACCGGGGATGTCCACAACGGCCACCCGTCAGGCGCGGTGAGGACCTGAACGTTCCCGCCGTGGACGTGGTGCTTGCCCGACCACCACAGATCCACTCCCGGGGTCGGTCCGGGAGTGCGGGAGCGGTCAGTGTGGATCACGGTGCCGTCGAGGTGAACGTGGGTGTGCCCGGCGGTGCGGGCCGCGAGCAGCGCGCCGGGCAGTCCAGGCGCGGCGGCGGCCAGAACGTCGATGCCTTCGTGCAGGTAGCGGTAGGTACTCGACAGGCTCAGTTGGTTGTCGGTGGCGAGCTGGGCGACCCGGGTGGCGTCGAGGAACCAGCGCAGCACCAGCACCGCGTGGCGGTCACAGTCCAGCGCGCGGCGCCCGCGCCGGGTCCCGCGCCGGAGGCGTTCCTCGGCCAACAGTCGCGACAACATGGACGCGGTGGGCTCCCCGATCGGGAGCACGGCGGTGTAGGTGACAGGTTCGGGCACGCGGGACCTCGGTGGTGAGTCGATCTTTGAGCGGACCGACCTCTTCTACCGGGGTCCCGCACCCTCGTTGAGCACCTCCACGCCCCCGGCGTGTCGCCGCCAGCCGCTCCCCACTACTGGGAAAGGCTCATTGAAACCGTTGCCGCCGCACCTTTCCTATTCAGTCCGTGGCTGCAGCTGCAGGTTCCCCTTCTAGCGGCTGGCTCCGGCGTGCGGTCAGATGTCTGAGGCTCGGTACGGATGAGTGAGCGCGCCCTGCGGGATTTGCCCCGGTATGTCGGTGGTTCTGGTGGGATGGGTGCTACGGGTCGCGCACCGTACCTGCGGCTGCCCCGGGTCTAGGGTGTGTCTCCCAATGCGCGGAGCCAGGTGACGATTGCCTTCAGGACGGCGCCGCCGCGGAAGGTCAGGGCGAGCTTGTCGTAACGGGTGGCCAGCCCGCGCCACTGCTTGACGTGGCAGAACCCGCGCTCGACGACGTTGCGGTTTCGGTAGTCGACCGGATCGAATGCGGGCGGTCGGCCGCCGCGTGAGCCGCGTCGTTTGCGGTGTCCCTGCTGGTCAGAGGGCTCCGGAATGACAGCGATGATCCGGCGCTCGCGCAGGTGCCGGCGGATCGCGCGTGAGGAGTAGGCCTTGTCCGCGCGCACGCGTTCGGGCCGGGTCCGGGGTCGTCCCGGGCCCGGTCGGGCGATGCTCAGGTGCGCCATCAGGTGCGGAAACATTGGCGAGTCGCCGCCCTGGCCGGGGCCGAGGAGGACCACCAGCGGGCGGCCGTGCCCGTCAACGAGCTGGTGGATCTTCGTCGACAGCCCTCCGCGGGACCGTCCCAGCGCGTGATCTGCTGGTTCGGCGAGCAGATTCGTGTAGTTCGATCCGGCCCCCTGTGTCGCGCTTGAGGGTCGCGGCGTGCTGGTGGGCACGGATGATCGTGGAGTCCACGCTGACCGCCCACCCGAGCACCTCGGCGGCGTCGGCCTCGATCAGAAGAGCAGCCAGGATGTGGTCCCAGGTGCCGTCGCCGCTGTAGCGGCGGTGCCGCTTCCACAACGTCTGCCACGGCCCGAACTCGGCTGGGGCGTCGCGCCAGGGAAGCCCGCACCGATACCGGTAGATGATCCCCTCGATCACCCGGCGGTCATCGCGGAACGGGCGCCCGCGACGACCCTCGGAGGAGGGCAACAGCGGCGCCAGACGGGCCCACTGGGCATCAGTCAGGACAGCGGTACGCGGCACCGATCAAGCATCGCGCACCCCGCTCCGCCCATTTGGGAGACACGCTCTAGCCCTGGGACATGTCACTCTCTGCATTCGTTAGCGTGGCTCACGAAATCTTTGAACCCGGCGGACCAGGCGAACCCCTCTCCACTGGTCTGCCGCCACCCCCGGGGTGGGGGTGCCCCCACCCATAGGCACGGGGCGCACGCCGCGTGACGTTGCCGCAGGCCCGGGGCTGCTCGGACGCTGTCGCATGCTCGGCTGGTGGTGGCGCTTCGTCGTGAACGCGGCGACGATCCCGGCGGCGTCCGCGCCGCCCAGGCCCAGCGAGCCGGCGGTGCGGGCGCAGGCCTGCCAGTCCCGGCCGCAGAGCACCGCGCTGATGTCGATGACGGCGTCGGTGAGCGGCATGGGGCAGCCGATCCGGGCGGCGAGCGAGCTCCAGATCACCATGCTGAACGGGATGTCCTCGGTGAAGTACCGGTGCGAGGGCGAATCCGGCTCCGGGAAGTCCAACGGTCCGTAACTGCTCTGGATGCGCTCGGACAACGTTCCCTCGGTGACCCCGTAGGACCGGGTGAGGAAATCCGGGAAACTCACCGCCGGTACTCCCTGTGCATCGGCCAGCGCCAGTCGTTCGGCGTCGATGGCGCCGATCAGTTCGGAGATCCGCGGGGTCGCCAGTGTGTTGTGCGGCAGTCGGGCACCGTCCTCGACGGACTTGAAGTTCAGCAGCGCCGGGGGACGTGATAGACCGCGCCGATCCGGGAGTGGCCGACGGTGAGCGCGTCGATGTCGGGGACGTAGCGGTCGTCGAAGTAGTGCGCGAGCCGGTCGCGGATCTCGGCCACCGCGTCCGACGGCGTGGCGCCGATCCGGACGCTCGGCTTGATCGAACCGATGTAGACCTCGGCGGGCCCCTGCAGCCGGCAGGTGTAGAGGCTGGTCGCCGTCACGGCGATCAGGCAGGGCTTGCGTCCGGCTGCCGTGAAGCTCCTGGCGAGTTCGAGGCCGCTGTCCAGCGCGCTGGGCTGGTACAGCACCAGTTGCTCGGGTTCGGCGATCCCGGCGAGCCCACCGTCGAGCTCGCGGTGGGCGAAGGCCGGGACCGCGACCACGACCACGTCCGCCCCCGCCACCGCTGCCGGTAGCCCGGTGGTCAGCAGGGCGGGCATCGCGGTGCCCTCAGTGGCACCGGACAACCCGATCCCGCCGCGGGCCTGGATCGCGTCGAACTCCGACGACCACGGCGAGTAGAGGCGGACCTCGTGACCGCGAAGGGTCAGATGACCCGCGATCGCATGCCCGACATTGCCGGCGCCGAGTACGGCCACGATTCCCACACATGCCTCCTGAGGTTAAATACGACCCTCCCCGAAATTGTTTTCGCGGAATGAGGTCGACGTCAGGTGACTGTAGGTGGGGACGCTGCCGCAGCGCACTGCATGCTGCGACAGAACTGTGGTGAACGATTCGTGGTTTCGACAGATCGATGTCTCGGGCGGCCGCCGCCGGTCAGCCGCCCGCCTGTAGCGGGGTCTGGACGAGCCGCACCCCGCGGCGCCGGTTGATGAACTGGGCTCGTCCGGTCGGCAGGGTTCGCGGCTTGACGTTGCCGAGGAAGGCGCCCTCGTCGCGTGGGCACGAGAACAAGACCCCTGGCGTCCCGAGTTCCCACATCCGGCGCATGACCGAGTTCATCATCGACCGGTTGGCCCCCGAGGTACTGCGCGCGACGATCAGGTGCAGCCCGATGTCCGCGCCCTGGGCGATCAGCGGCAGCAGCGGATCGAGCGGGCCACCGCCCATACCGCCGCCCTCGACGAGCTCCAGGTCGTCGATGATGATGTAGAGGCGCACGCCGGTCCACCAGTCGCGCAGCGGCAGCCGGCTCGGCGGGATCTCCGAACCCGGGACGCGTTTCGCCAGCGAACCGGCTGCGCTGGCGACAGCCGCGGTAAGCGCTTCGTTGCCTACCGCGTAGTCGAGCCGGTTGTCCTCCGGCACCGCGTCGTAGAGTTCACGGCGGACGTCGCCAAACAATACCTTGGCTTCGTCCGGCGCGTGATGGGCGACGACCGAGCGGGCGATGTGCCGCATCAGACTGGTCTTGCCCGTCTCGGCGTCTCCGAACACCATCAGGTGCGGGCTCGCGTCGAAGTCCAGCCACTGTACCCCGAGCTCGACGTCCTCGATGCCCAGCGGCATCCGCATCTCCGCAGTCGAGGTCGGGGCGGTGGGTGCAGGCAGGTTCGCAGGCGACAGCTTCATCGGCAGCAGCCGCACCGCCGGGGCCGTCGGCGCGTCGGGGACGGCGAGGGCGTCGGCCAGGTCGGTCGTCGCGTCCGCGAGATCCGATGTGCGCTGGTCACCGTCGATCCGGGGTAGTGCGGTGAGGAAGTGCAGCCGGTCCGGGGTGATGCCGCGGCCGGGGCGTTGCGGCACCGTAGCGGCGAACCGGCCGTTGACCTCGGAGTCCGACGGATCGCCGAGCCGGAGCTCGTAGCGGGTCCCCAGTACGTCGCGCAGCCAGGGGCGCATCTCCGCCCAGCGGCTGGACGCGACCAGCAGGTGGACGCCGAAGCTGAGCCCGCGGGCCGCGATCTCGGAGAACCGGTCCTCCAGGGTCTCGAAGTCCTGGCGGATCGTGTACCAGCCGTCCACGACCAGGAACACGTCGCCGTAGGGGTCCTCGTCGTGGAACCGGCCGGCCGCCCTGGCCCGCCGGTAGGTGGCCATCGAGTCGATGCCGTTCGAGGCGAACAACGCCTCGCGCCGGGCGAGCAGGTTCGTCGTCTCGAGCACGGTGCGGGTCACCCGGTCCCGGTCCAGCCGTCCGCCGACGCTGCCGACGTGCGGCAACGACGACAGCGAGGACAGCGTGCCGCCGAAGTCCAGACAGTAGAACTGGACCTCGCGGGCCGAGTGGGTCAGTGCGAGCCCGGCGATCAGTGTGCGGAGCAGGGTGCTCTTGCCGCTCTGCGGCCCGCCGACGACCGCGACGTTGCCGCGTGGCCCGGCCAGGTCGGCCAGCAGCAGGTCGCGGCGCTGCTGGTCCGGCAGGTCGACCAGGCCGACCGGCACCGACAGCGCGCCGGTACCCAGCCCGCCGACCGGGCGCAGGCCCAGCTGCGGGTGGTCGACCAGCGGGGGGAGCAGCTGGTCCAGAGTCGGGGCGAGCTTCAGCGGCGGCAGCCACACCTGGTGCGCTCGCGGGCCGATGCCCTCCAGGCGCTCGATCAGCACGTCAATCATCGCCTGGGTCCGCTCGGCGATCTCCGGCTCCGGCTCCGGGTCCGGCTCGGGCTCCGGCGTCTGCGGCGGCTCGACGTAGTCGCTGTGGAAAGCGATGACCTGCTGCTCGACCTCGGTCCGTGCGGTACGGCGCCGAGCGGGACGGTACGGGGCCGAGGAGTAGGCGCCCTTGAACCGGACCAGGGTCTGGGTGTCCGGGCGCAGGTAGCCGTTGCCGGGGCTCGACGGCAGCTCGTAGGCGTCCGGGACGCCGATCACGCTGCGTGACTCGCCGGGAGAGAAGGTCCGCAGGCCGATCCGGTACGACAGATGGGTCTCGACCTTCGAGATGCGGCCCTCGTCAAGCCGCTGGCTGGCGAGCAACATGTGCACCCCGAGGCTGCGGCCGAGCCGCCCAATCATCGCGAAGACATCGATGAACTCGGGCTTGGACGTCAACATCTCGGAGAACTCGTCGACAACGACGAACAACGCCGGCATCGGTTCCAGGGGGGTTCCCGCGGCCCGGGCCGCCTCGTAGTCGCGGCGCGAGGCGTAGTTGCCGGCCGCCCGCAGGTGCTCCTGGCGCCGGGTCAGCTCACCGGTCAGCGCGTCCTTCATCCGGTCGACGAGCTCCAGCTCGTCGACCAGGTTCGTGATGACCGCCGAGGTGTGCGGCAACCGGTCGAAGCCGAGGAACGCCGCACCACCCTTGAAGTCGACGAGGACGAAGTTCAGGTCCTCCGACGAGTGCGTTGTGGCCAGCGCGAGCACCAGCGTCCGCAGCAGCTCGCTCTTGCCCGAACCGGTCGCACCGACACACATGCCGTGCGGGCCCATGCCGTCCTCGGCGGACTCCTTCAGATCCAGCTCCAGCGGGCCGCCCGCCCCGGCGATCCCGATCGGCACCCGCAGCCGGCGCCGCGCCGAGCGACGCTCCGTGCGGTAGCGGACCGGGTCGAAGGTCCGCACGTCGCCGACGCCCAGCAGCGCGGCGAGGTCGTAGTCGGACACCAGCGGCTCGTCGCTGTTCGCCGTGGCGGTGCCGATCCGGTAGCGCGACATCGTCCTGGCCAGCGCCGCCGCGGACGCCTCCCCGAGCTGGTCGGGACGGCACAACGCCCGGTTGTGCGGCTTGCCGAGCCGGTCGAAGGTCACCGTGCTCGCCTGCTCCGGGCCGATCTCCAGGTAGAGCGTGTCGGCGCGGGCTGCCCAGGACATCGACCCGGCGACATCGATCACGATCGTGTTCCGGTAGCTCTCGCCCGCGACGCGGTGGTCATCGGACACGGCTACGCCGTCGAGCACTAGGATAACCAGCGGCTCGGTCGCCGTCACCGGGCTCCCGACCTCGAACCCGGGGCGCCCGGCGAAGGCGGTACCGCCGAGCAGGTCCTCAGCGCCGGGGAGGGAGTCCGTGACCAGGCGGAGCTCACCCGCACCGTCACGGACGTCGGGATCGAGATGGTGAGGCAGCCACTTGCACCAGTCCCACCGGGCACGCCGGTCGGCGGAGGCGGCGATGACGAGGCGGACGTCACCGGGGGCGTGTGCGGTCGCAACCTGGGCCAGGAGCGCGCGGACGGCACCGAGCACCGGGTCCGGGCCGGGGACGGCCCCCGGCTCGTCCGTGCCGTCCTCCTGGTCAGGCGCCGTGGCGGTCACGCCTTCGCGGACCGGGGCCTGCGCCAGGCGGCCGAGCGTGGCCGCCGGCGGCTGTTCTGCACTGTCCTCATCGGAAGTCAACGACCTTTCCCGACCGTCCAGGAGGCCGGGATCGGCGGTGCCCGGGTCGTCGGCGGTGGGGTTGAACCCCGTCGGGGCGTCGTCCGGCGCAGCGCGCAGCTGGATGCGGGCGAAGCCCCGAAGGTAGATCGCGATCGGCGCGTTCGGCAGCGTCGAGTAGGCCCGCAGGAACCGGCGAAGCGCGTGCGCGGCCAGCGGCTCGAGGTCCTCGATCGGCTTGGTGTCCGGAGTGACCAAGCGCAGCGCCGAACGCTGCGCACCGACCCCGATCCGGGCCTCGCTGAAGTCGTCGTGCGACGGCCGGCGTTCCCACAGCCGGTAACCGAGTGCGATCGACCACAGCGAACGCGGGTCCGGATGGGTCCAACGGGCAGCGTGCTGCTGGGCGAGCAGGCCCTTGCGCACCCGGCGCCGGAGCTGGCCGAGGTAGCGGATGTAGTCCCGCCGGTGGCCGTGCAGCTTCTGCTTGTGCTCGACGGCACGGCGCAGGAGCTGAGCGAACATCATGCCCGCCACCGACAGCACCATCAGGCCGCCGCCGATATAGGACAGGGTACCGGAGCCCGGGCGCAGGAACATCATCATCATGGCGAGCGCGCCGAGGCCCATCGGCGCGTACATCAGGATCGAACTGAGCCCGCCGCCGGTGTCCTCCGGAATGGCGGGTGGCTCCTGGAGCTCGATGTCCTCCTCCGGGGCCGGCGGCTTCTGCCGGCGTGACCGTCGGGCGAACAACATCGAGCTCACGAGCTCGTCCTGCCGGTGCACGTGGGCCGCGTTCGCGGTGCCGGACAGACGGGTGCGCTCACGTGTCCTCCTTGGTGGGTGAACTTCCCACGATCGCGGCCGCCGCCCCACCGGTGCGGTGCCCGGTGTGGGTGGCGGACCTACGGTTGCGATCGGTTCACGGTCTTCGACCCTGGCAGGAAGGACCTGAACGCGTGGCGGAGGAACAGACCCAGACTCGCACATGGACGTCGGCGCGGCTACACCTTGTACTGGGCGATCGCGCGATGGACGTGGCGGTACCCGCCGAGGTGCCGCTGGTCGATCTGCTGCCCGCCGTACTGCCCCAGTTCGGGGCGGAGACGGTGGAGGCGGGTGCCGAGCACGAGGGCTGGGTCGTGCAGCGTCTCGGCGAGCCGCCGCTGGACGAGGAGCTGACGGCGGCTCAACTCGACCTGCACGACGGCGAGACGCTGCACCTGCGTCCGCGGGCCGAGCAGCTCGCCGGAATCGACTACGACGACATCGTCGCCGGAGCGGGGGAGCAGGTCGCCGCGCACCCCGGTGTCTGGACCGCGACCCGGACCAGGGGGATGCTCCTGACCGGCGCGACCGTGCTGCTCGGGCTCGGGGTGCCATTGCTCTGGCTGGCCGGTCCCGGGGCCGGTGTGCTGACCGGGCCGGCCGGCGCGCTGATCGCGGCCGCCCTGCTCGGGGTGGCCGCACTCGTCGCACGGGGCGCGGGCGACACCGTCGTCGGAACGGTGCTGGTCGGCCTGTCCGTGCTCTACGGCGCAACGGCGGCGGTGCTGGTGTGCCTGGCGTTGGCCCCGGACCCGACGCCGAGCACGGCACTCACCGTGGGCGGGGCCGTCACGGTCGCGATCCTCGCCGTCGGGCTCGTCGTCGTGGCGGACTCGGCGCTGCTGTTCGCCGGGGCGCTCACCATGACCGTCATCGTCACGGTGGCCGGTCTGATCGGCACCCTGGCCGGGCTGGCACCGGCGAAGACCGCCGCGTTGACGATCGTCGTGACCTGCGTGCTGCAGCTGTTCGTCTCCTCGCTGGCCTTCCGGCTCTCCGGGCTCTCCTTGCCGCTCCTACCGACCACCCCCGAGCAGCTCGGCGAGAACATCGATCCGGTCCCGCAGGAGGTCGTCGTCGAGCGGGGCACGGTGACCGTCGGTTACACCGCGGCGCTGCACATCGGGCTCGGTACGGCGCAGACCCCGCTGCTGGTCATCGTGGCGCTGGCCGGCGGATGGTCGACAGTGTTCGCCGTCGTGACGGCGCTGCTGTTGATGCTGCGCTCGCGCCATCCCGGCGCGTCGCTCCCGCGCTGGGCGATGCTGGTCCCCGCGGGGTCCGCGGTGTGCGCCGCCGTGCTCGGGTACGGTGCGAGGTCGGGTCTCACCGGTCTGCTGCTGGCCACACTGCTCCCGACGCTCGCCGTGGGCGCCGGGATGCTGTGGCTGGTCGACGTCATGCCCGGGCGGCGGCTGCAGCCCTACTGGGGCCGCGCCGTGGACATCCTCGAGACGCTGACCTCGGTCGCTATGGTGCCGATCCTGCTGGCCGTGCTCGGGGTGTACGCCTACATGCGCGGGCTGAGCGGCTGAGGACATGCAGTCACGCAGGGACCAGGTCCAGGCCTACTTCTTCGTCGTCGGCAGGATGATCGCGGCCGTCACTCACGGGCGGCCAGACGCGCTGGTGCAGCCGAACCGGCGCAGCAGCACCGGCGTCGTCATCGGGATGCTGATCGCAGCACTGATCTGCGGCATCTTCTTCATCTACGGGCTGTTCGTGCCGGGCGGGAACACCGCGTGGCGCACCCCCGGCACGGTGATCGCGGCCGAGGAGACCGGTGCCCGCTACCTGTTACTGGACGGGCAGCTCCGTCCGGTGCTCAACTACGCCTCGGCACGGCTGGCCGGCGCCGCACCCGGGCCGGTCACCTCGGTCTCGGTCGCCTCGCTCGTCGGCGCCCCGACCGGGAGCCCGATCGGCATCCCGGGCGCCCCCGACTCCATCCCCGCCGTCAAGGATCTCGACGTCGGCCCGTGGTCGGTCTGTACGTTGCCGGCAGGCCGGGCGGGTTCCAGCGCCCCCCAGCTGACCGTACTGGTCGGTCGATCGGGTGGCCGTCCGCTGGACGACGCCCGCGGTGTCCTGGTCGCGAGCCCGGACGGGACGCGGCACCTGCTCTGGCAGGGCAGGCGGTACCGGATCCCGTCGGCCGAGACCGTCCAGGTACTGGGCTACGACGCCGTCACCCCGGTGTCCGTTCCTGCCGGGTGGCTCGACACCGTGCCGGCCGGCCGGGATCTCGGGGTGCCGCCGACCGAGGGCGCGGGTACCCCGGGCCCGATCGTGGGAGGCCGCCCGACGCTCGTCGGGCAGGTGCTCACCGTCGGAAGTCCGGCGCTGGAGTCCGAGCAGCTCTACCTGTTGCGCGCCGACGGGGTGAGCCCGATCTCGACCAGTGTGGCGGCGTTGCTGCTCGCCGACCCGGCCTCGGCTCCCGCTTACCCGGGCGGCCCTCCGGAGCCCGTCCCGATCGGACAGGCCGCGCTCGCCGACCTCCCGGTGTCCCGCGGAACCGACCTGGCCGCCGGCCTCCCGGAAAGTCCGCCGGCTGCGGCGGCGCCATCATCGGACTCGGTGCCGTGCGCCCGGAACACCCCCGGCCCCGCCGGTGTGACCACCACGATCGAGCTGCGCGACCGGAGCGAGGTCGACGCGGGATCGGCGGTCGTCGCGGCGCGCGCGCCCGGCGTCGCGGCCGACCGGGTGTCGTTCCCGACCGGCGGCGGGGTGCTGGTACGCGATCAGGGGGCGGAGGCGGCGGGGACCTTCCTGGTCACCGAGACCGGAACGAGATTCCCGATCGCCGACGATGCGGCGTTGACCGGGCTGGGCTATCAGGGGGCGCCGGTCACGGCGCTGCCCGGATCAATGCTGGACCTGCTCCCCATGGGGCCGGTGCTGAGCACGACCGCGGCACGCGCGGAAGCGGGTGCCTGAGACCGACCGTCCGACACCGATCGCCTGATCACTGAGCCTTTTTCAACCTGACCAGCGAGCTTCTGCGTCAGGAGATCGCGAAGGTTGCAGCGCAACTGCTCTGACCACAGCTGCACAGGTCACCGGCTCGCCAGCTCGGCGTCTGCACCCACACAACCAGGCCCCTGAGCTGCCGGAACGGCAGGTTGAAAAAGGCTCACTGCCTGAGGAGAGAGAGCCGTGGCCGAGGAGACGAGCTGGACCGACGAGCTGCACAAGATCGGTCAGGATCTGACGACGTTGATGGAGGGCAACATGTCGGCATTCGCTGATCTGAAAGGGTTCTGGCCGGAGGCGGGGAACTTTGAGACGGGTTACTGGTTGGAGACCCGTGTCGATGATCGTCGTAACGCGGTGGTGCAGCAGGGTGAGCGGATGAACATCGCGTTGCAGGAGCTCGGTAAAGGTGTGAAGGACATTGCCAACGATTTGGAGGATGTCGACCGGGACAGCGAGAGTGCGATCAAGAAGGTGGTCGACAAGGAGTTGGTGAGCGTGACGGAGTCGATCGGCGATCGGCTGGACGCGCATGCCGAGAAGGTCGAGGGCGAGGAGTACAACTTCACCGATTCCGAGGAGGGTCCGTCGGAGACGAACGGTTATGAGGCGAAGAACGATCTGCCGACGTTCGCGGAGTCGTACGAGCCCGACGATGACGACTCCGACGATGACGACAAGTAGACGGATTTGGTTTTGTCGCACGCTCGCGCGCATTGATGTGATCACTGCCTGAGGAGAGAGAGTTGTGGCCGAGGAGACGAGCTGGACCGACGAGCTGCACAAGATCGGTCAGGATCTGACGACGTTGATGGAGGGCAACATGTCGGCATTCGCTGATCTGAAAGGGTTCTGGCCGGAGGCGGGGAACTTTGAGACGGGTTACTGGTTGGAGACCCGTGTCGATGATCGTCGTAACGCGGTGGTGCAGCAGGGTGAGCGGATGAACATCGCGTTGCAGGAGCTCGGTAAAGGTGTGAAGGACATTGCCAACGATTTGGAGGATGTCGACCGGGACAACGAGAGTGCGATCAAGAAGGTGGTCGACAAGGAGTTGGTGAGCGTGACGGAGTCGATCGGCGATCGGCTGGACGCGCATGCCGAGAAGGTCGAGGGCGAGGAGTACAACTTCACCGATTCCGAGGAGGGTCCGTCGGAGACGAACGGTTATGAGGCGAAGAACGATCTGCCGACGTTCGCGGAGTCGTACGAGCCCGACGACGCGGGCGACGAGGACTCCGACGATGAGGACTCCGACGAGGACTCTGACGAGGACTCCGACGATGAGGACTCTGACGAGGACTCGGACGACGACTCCGACTCGGACGACGATTCCAGCTCGGATTCGGGCGGTGACGGCGATTCGGACGAGGACAAGGTCAATCTCGAGCCCGCCTACAACTGGGTGGGGCCGAAGTACTAGTGCCTCGTCAGGCAATGTTGGGTAGGTAATCCGGCCTGCGGATCTTGGACTCGGGCGCGAAGTGTTTCTTGGGTCGGGCGTGGCGGTTGGCCCAGCGGATGTAGCCGGCGATCGCGGCTTCCTGGGCGGTGTGGGAGGGGTAGTCGCTGCCGTCGAGGGTGAAGTAGCGCAGCGCGGTGAACTCCGACTCGATCCAGTTCAGCCAGGACGCGTTCGTGGGGGTGAGCACCAGCTCGACGTCGTGGTCGTGGCACCAGTGCGCGACATCGGTGCGCAGGTGCGGGGAGAAGTTGTCGCAGACCACGTGCAGACCGCCGGTGGGGAAACGGCGGCGCAGCTGGCGGAGGAAGTCGAGGAACTCGCGGCCGCGTTTGCGGTCACGGAGCCGGTAGAACAGCTGCCCGGAGGCCAGGTCCAGACCGGCGAACATGTGCCGGACCCCGCTGTGACGGCTATAGGTGGCCCGTAGCCGGGCCGGGCGCCGGATCGGGAACCAGCCCCGACCGGGGCGGGGCAGCAGGTTCAGCGGCCCGAACTCATCGACACAGATCACCCGCGCACCCGGTTCGAGGCGACCGTCGGCGGCGCGGTCGTAGAGGTCGAGGATCCGGTTCATCTTCTCCACGAACCGCGGGTCCCGGCTGGCCTTCCAGGTCTTCGTGGCCTGCCAGCGGACCCCGGCGTCACGCAGGACCTGGCGGACGGTCTCGACGCTGATCACGACCCGGTGTGCGGCGGCGAGGTGTTCGACCAGCTTGGCCAGGCTCCAGGTGGTGAACGGCAACCCGACCTGCTGGGGCGGGGTGCGAGCGACCCGGCAGATCAGCTCACGGACGTGGGGACCGAACCTACGGGGTCGGCCCCCGCTCCATTTTGGGTCCAAAGCGGCGAAGCCCTGCTGGTTGAACGCGTGGATCACCTCCCGCGCGTACTGCGGCTTCGCCGCGAACATCATCGCGGCCTCGGTCGCGGTCCGGCCCTGCACCGAGGCCAGCACGATCCCCGCCCGCCGCAACCGGACCCGGTCCCGCGCCGTGCGCGTGATCCTGACCAATCGCTGGGCCTCGTCCGGGGTCAGTCCCCGGACGAACACCTCCGGCTGTCGCGCCACGGCCATCACCTCCGGCGCACAGCCTCCTGCGCCAGACCGGGACGGATCAAGCCGACACGATTACGTCCCCAACGTTCCCGGACGCGGCACTAGGGCGTGTCTCCCATATGGGTGTCCGGACTGCCGGCAGGATGAGCCGGTGAGTTCGTCGAGGTTCGCGCTGCTCTCGGATGCTCAGTGGCAGTTGATCGGGCCGCTGCTGCCCTCCAACGCCGGGCGGCGTGGGCACCCGTTCGGCGAGGATCGCCGCGTGGTGGAGGGGATCATCTTCCGATACCGAACCGGGATCCCCTGGCGAGATCTGCCGCGGGAGCAGTTCGGGCCCTGGCAAACGGTGTGGAAGCGACACCGCCGCTACGCCGCTGACGGCACCTGGGACACCGTGCTGGCCGCACTGTTGGCCCAGGCCGACGCCAAGGGCGAGATCGACTGGACGGTGTTGACAGGTGTCGGTGGACGCCACGATCAACCGGGCGCACCAGCACGCCACGAACACCACCCGCCCCGAGCAGGACACAGGGGGCACGGTCGAACTACACGAAATCCCCTGACGGGTTCATGCCCAGCCCGCTCGGCGGACCGCGAGAACCCGCAGGTCACGGCATCGGCCGTTCCCGTGGCGGGCTGACGACGAAGATCCATGCCGCGGTCGACCGGCGGGGCCGGCCGCTGGCGGTGGTGGTGACCGGCGGGCAGCGCAACGACGGCGCCATGCTCGAGCAGGTCCTGGCCGACATCCGCGTCCCCCGCCTCGGCGCGGGACGGTCCCGCACCCGACCCGACGCCGTGGTGGCCGACCGGGCCTACTCATCCGGGGTCAACCGGCGCGCACTGGCCCGCCGCTCGATCACCACCGTCATCCCGCAGAAACGCGACGAGATCGCCGCCCGCAAACGCCGCGGCTCCCTCGGCGGCAGACCACCCGGACTCGACGTTGAGACCTACAAGGGCCGCAACGTCGTGGAACGCCACTTCGCCCTGACCAAGCAGTGGCGCGGGCTGGCCACCCGCTACGACAAACTCGCCATCACCTATCGCGCCGCCACCGTCCTCAGCGCCTGCATCACCTGGTCACGCCTATTGGGAGGGGCCTGTGCAAGGAACGGTGGTTCCGGCCCGACACGCCGGGCTCGGGTCCGGTGGGATGGGCACTGTGAGTGATGACATCGGACCTTGTGGGTTCAGCCAAGGATGAGACGGGTTCAGGGCGTCAGCTCTCGCCCGAGCAGGCCGCCGCGGCGGCGATGGTGGCCGACGCGCGAGCACGCGGCCTGGAGCTGACCGGCCCGGATGGGCTGTTGAAGCTGTTCACCAAGAACGTTCTGGAGACTGCGCTCGGGGAGGAGATGACCGAGCACCTCGGGCATGCAAAGAACCGGGCCGACCCGGACCGGGAATCGACGAACAACCGGAACGGTCACCGGTCGAAGACGGTGATCTCCGATGCTGTCGGGGAGGTCGAGATCGAGGTGCCGAGAGACCGCGACTCGACGTTCGAACCCCAGATCGTTCGGAAACGGCAACGGCGGTTGGGGGATGTCGATGAGATCGTGTTGTCGCTGTACGCGAAGGGTTTGACGACCGGGGAGATCTCGGCGCATTTCTCGGAGATCTACGGGGCGTCGGTGTCGAAGGAGACCGTCTCACGGATCACCGACTCGGTGATCGCCGAGATGCAGGAATGGGTGTCGCGGCCACTCGATGCGGTGTACGTCGCGGTCTTCGTGGACGCGATCATGGTGAAGGTCCGCGACGGGCAGGTCGCCAACCGGCCCGTCTACGCGGCGATCGGGGTCACCGTCGACGGCCGCAAGGACGTGCTGGGCCTGTGGGCCGGCTCCGGTGGTGAGGGCGCGAAGTTCTGGCTGGGGGTGCTGACCGACCTGCGTAACCGCGGCATGCGGGACGTGTTCTTCCTGGTCTGCGACGGGTTGAAAGGCCTGCCCGAGGTGGTGGAGAACGTGTGGCCACAGACCATCGTGCAGACATGCATCGTGCACTTGATCAGGAACTCGTTCCGGTTGACGTCGCGGCGTGACACCGATGCGATCAAGCGAGGGATTCGGGCGATCTACACGGCCCCCACCGCCGACGCCGCTCTCGCTGCTCTCGATGACCTCGACGAGAAATGGGGTCGCACTTATCCGGCGATGATCCGGTTGTGGCGCAACGCCTGGACCGAGTTCGTTCCGTTCCTCGACTACGATGCCGAGATCCGTGCCGTGTTGTGTTCGACGAACGCGATCTGGGTGTTTAGATCAAGGAGTCGGTCAGGGCGTTGCTTCCCCGGCCGATGCTCGAGGCGGCCAGCCCTGACTCTGAACGCTATTGACGCCGTGAGGCTGTCTTCGATTCGAAGTGTCGGGCTGGCCGCGTGAGCGCAGGCCCGCGGTGCCTGGCTTGAAGAGAGCCTGCCTGACTCAACCCAGATCTGCCGACACCGCGGGCCTGCGCTGTCCACGATAGGCCACGCAGACGGGAACAAGTGTTGACGCACGAACACGGTGTCGCGGGGATCGATCCTCACAAGAATACGGCTACCATCGCAGTCCTCGATCATCGAGGCGGCGTGGTCGACAACAAGTCCTTCTCCATCACCAAGGGCGGTATCGATGAGCTGCTGACGTTCCTGCTCGGTGTCGAGCTGACGATCGACCGGATCGGCATCGAAGGATCGGGATTTCTCGGCCAGCCGCTGGTCCTCGCGCTCGCGGCCGCGGGTTACGACGTGCGCGAAGTCCAAGCCAACCGCACCGCGGAGCGGCGTAAGCGTCGTCGTCGGGCCAAGACCGACGCCGAGGACGCGGAGGCCATCGCCCGAGAGGCCCTCAGCGACCCCGAGCTGCCTCCGGCCGGGAAGCACACCGCGCCCAGCCCGACATGGCAGACGCTCACGGTGATCCGCGACTGGCGTGAATCTCTTGTCCTGCAGCGTGTTCGGCTGCTCACCGAGTCCGAAGCAGTACTCGTCACGCTCCCCGTCGCCATCCGCGCCACGTTGCCCTCGACCAGCCGCGTTCTCCCGCAGCTCCAGTCCCTGGTCGACGGCGTCGCGAACCCCGATCTGCTCAGCCCAGCCGAGCGGCTCAAGCTCGACCGGCTCGCGGCCAGCCTGAACGACATCATCACCCTGACGGCGCGGATCAAGGAACTCGACCGACAGATTCCCGCCCTCCTCAGCGACCTTGGCTGCACCCTCACAGAGGTCCGCGGTGTCGGCGTGGTCACAGCCATGGATCTTCTGGTCGAGATCGGCGATCCGTGCCGGTTCACGACCGAGGCCCAGTTTGCACGCTGGTGCGGAATCGCGCCCGTCGCCCTCTCGTCGGGTGAAGGTCACGGGCCGGCCCGTCGGCACCGACTCGACCTCGGCGGCAATCGAGCTGTCAACTCTGTTCTGCACATCGTGCACGTCACGCAAGTCCGATGCCACCCGCCGGCGAAAGAGTACATGGCGAAACGGGTCACCGACAACAAGACAAAACGTGAGGCTCGGCGAAGCCACAAGCGGCAGCTCGCGAACATCATCATCAGACACATGTGGACCGACGCAAGACGCTCCACGGCGACCACACCGACCAGCTCCGCAGCTGCTGCTTGACAAGAGAGCTTCGAATCACTCAACGCCCGCTACCGCCGAGCGGTACGGGCGCGAGGGCATTTCCCCAGCGAGGCGGCCGCGTTGAAATGCCTGTATCTTGTGACCCGCAGCCTCGACCCGACCGGGCGAGGCCGCGCACGGTGGACGATCCGATGGAAGCCGGTGATCAACGCCTTCGCGATCACTTTCGGTGACCGCTGGCCGTCCGCCGAGCACTACTGACCAACAACGCCGGAACCACCGTTCCTGTTACAGACCCATTGGGAGACATGCCCTAGCGGTGTCGGCCGGGTCGGAGCTGTCCCGCTGGCGGGGGAAACCCCGCAGATCACGCCAGGAGCCCTGCGTAACGGCTGACTCCGCCACACGTGGATCTAGCCTCTGTGACGGAGGAGAGGCCTGTGATCCTGGCGGTGGAGAGGGCATGAGCGCGGACGGGCAGCGTCGGTGGCGTGACCGGGGACGGCCGGGGACGAGGGGTGAGTCCGGTGCCGGGCGACGGGGCCGGGGCCGGGGTCGGGGCACGCTACCGGCACTCGTTCGAGGTCGGACGGCCCGGGCGTGAGGTGTACGACCCGCTCCGGGTTTCCGTCGGTCCGGAGCACGTTCCGGGCGATGGGACGACCTGTCGATGCGTCGTGTGAGAGGTAGCAGAAATGGCTGAGCGTGGATCCATCGTTCCGGTCTCGGGGACCGCCGAGTCCAGTCCTCCTACCTTCGGTAACCGCCGGTTCAAGACTGTCGACGAGTTCCTTCAGTACTTCAGCGCGGTGATCTACAACGGCGGTGAGGTCGATGGTGGCAAGTACGCCGGGTTCGGCGACGGAAACATCGCCACGCGGGACTGGCGCGCCATGAGCGACGCCATGAAGTCCGCGCTCGCCCAGATCGACGACACGAACAACGACTTCAGTGGCAAGATCAAGAGTATGCAGGAAGCGCTCGTGGGCGAGGCTTCGGAGGCATTTCAGGAGCGCGCCAAGGGGATCCTCAAGGAAAGTCGGGAACTGTGGCAGACGGCGACCGACGCTGATCTCGTGGGGAAGCTCTGGCATACCGGCGAATCGATATCGCATTTCGCTAAAGGTGTCGAGCTCGCCAAGCAGAAGAATCGGGAATGGCTGGAGAACGCCCAGAGTGAAAATAGTCGATACCACAAGCATTGGCTTGACCTCGTTGCCGCCTACGGCGGCGACGAAGATGATCTCTGGGATGTCGTCAAAAGCTCCGATAAATGGAATGCGCTACTCAAGGACAAGCGGGACGAGATGCTGCTCGCTTCCCTGCAGATTCTCGGGGACAATCTCATTGACGGTTACGTCGAGCGAGGCTCGGCGATGCCCCCGCTCTTCGCCACCTACACCACGGACACGTCGAATCCGGCGCTCGAGAAGCCCGACCTCCCGGACGACAAGGATCTGGACGGTGACGGCACCGGGGACGACGAGGGCGACGGCACCGGCGACGACGAGGGCGACGGCACCGGCGACGACGAGGGCGACGGCACCGGTGACGACGAGGGCGACGGTGAGAAGGACCTCGACGGCGTCGACGACGGCGTCGACGACCAGCTCGACGAGCTGATGGAGGACGGCTCCGGTGACGGAACCGGCGAGGACACCGGCGACGGTGCCGGCGGCGGGAGCGGCGACGGCCTGGGCGAGGACACCGGGGAGGACCAGGGCACCGGCGACGGTTCAGGTGGTGGCCTCGGTGGCGGGGGTGGACTTCCCGGCGGCGGTGGCGACGATCGGTCGGCCAAGGACAAGGCCGAGCAGGACAAGGCCGAGCAGGACAAGGCCGAGCAGGACAAGGCCGAGCAGGACAAGGCCGAGCAGGACAAGGCCGAGCAGGACAAGGCCGAGCAGGACAAGGCCGAGCAGGACAAGGCCGAGCAGGACAAGGCCGAGCAGGACAAGGCGGCCAAGGACAAGGCGGCGCAGGACGAGGCTGCCAAGGACAACGCCCTCGAGGACGCGAAGAATGCGGCGAACGGCGCCCTCAACGGCCTCGGTGACGCCGCCGGTGAGGGCCTCGGTGGCGGCGAGGGTGGCGGCGAGGGTGGCGGCGAGGGTGGCGGCGAGGGTGGCGGCGAGGGTGGCGGCGAGGGTGGCGGCGAGGGGCTCGGCGGTGGTGGCGGCTCGGATCCCGCCCGGGATAAGGCGCTCGAGGACGCCGAGAACGCCGCGGGCGGCGCGATCGACGACCTGAAGGGCGACGGCTCCGACCCGGCCCGGGACAAGGCGCTCGAGGACGCCAAGAACGCTGCGCAGGACGCGATCGGCGACCTGGGTGGTGAGGGCGATCCGCTGGCCGGCGGTGGCGGCGCACCGCTCGGCGGGGGCGGTGGCAAGGACGGTGCGGGGAAGGACGGTGCGGGGAAGGACGGCGCCGGCAAGGACAAGGCGGCGCAGGACAAGGCCGCACAGGACAAGGCCGCACAGGACAAGGCCGCACAGGACGAGGCGGCGCAGGACAAGGCCGAGCAGGACAAGGCAGCACAGGCCAAGGCGGCCAAGGACAACGCCCTCGAGGACGCGAAGAACGCGGCGAACAACGCCATCGACGGCCTCATGGACGACGGCGAGGGCAGCGACCCCGGCGGTGGCGAGGGTGGCGGCCCCGGGGACCCGGGCGGTGGCGAGGGCGGCGGCGAGGGCGGCCCCGGTTCCGACCCCGTTCGGGAGCAGGCGCTGCAGGACGCGAAGGACGCCGCGGGCGAGGCCATCGACGGGCTCATGGGGGAGAACCCCGATGCGGCCTTCGAGCCGGGCGAGGCGGGCGACGCCGTCGACGACGCGATCGACGACCTGGCCCGCCCCGGTGACTCCGGGGAGCGGACCGAGGCGCTCGGCCAGGCCCAGGATGCGATCGACGAGGCACTCGGTGACCTGCCGCAGGACGCCACACCCGAGCAGGCCCAGCAGGCCGTCGACGACGCTCTCGGCGGGGTCGACACCGGCGGTGACCCGGAGAAGGAGAAGGCGCTCGACGACGCCCGCGAGGCCGCTGACGACGCGATCAACTCGCTGGCCGATCCGTACGGCGCGGCGGCGGTCCCGCGGGCCGCCGACGACGCGATCGCCGATCTCGGACGTCCGTCGGACGACCCGACCCGCACCGAGGCGCTGATGGATGCCCAGGACGCCGTCGGGGACGCGCTCGCCGACCTGCCCGATGACGCCACACCCGAGCAGGCCCAGGAGGCGATCGACCAGGCCCTCGACGACCTGGGTGCCGATGAGGACGACCCGGTGCGCCAGCAGGCGCTCGACGACGCCCGGGACGCCGCCCAGGACGCGATGACGTCCCTGACCGACCCCACCGGGCCGGAGGCGGCGAACCGCTCGATCGGGGACTCGCTCGACGCTCTCGGAGACCCGGACGACGAGCCGGCCCGTCGCGAGGCACTGAACCAGGCCGGCGACGCCGTGCAGGACGCGCTCGGTGGGCTCGGCGACGACGCGACCGCGGAGGATGCGCAGAACGCCGCGAAGGAGGCGATCGACGGGCTCTCCGCTCCTGGCGACGACCCGGCCCGCGAGCAGGCGCTGCAGGACGCTCGCAACGCCGTCGACGACGCCGTCGGTGGGCTCGGCGGTCCGGGCGGCGGGCCCGAGGAGGTCCAGGACGAGCAACCCACGCCGATGCCAGAGATCGGTCCGGAGGGCGGCGGCCCCGGCGACGGTTCGCACCTCGCGTCCCGGATACCGGACGGCGGTGGCAACGGCTTCGACAGCGAGTCGATCGGCGCGCCCGGCTCGAACCCACCGCCCGTGCAGGGCGGCGGGACGCCTGCCCTCTCGAACGCGGGCGGCATGCCGGGCGGCGGGATGCCGCCGATGATGCCGCCGATGGGCGGTATGGGCGGCCCCGGTATGGGCGGCGGCCAGAACGAGGAGCGCGAGCCCACCATCTGGCTGCAGGCCGACGGCGGCGCCTGGGACGACGACGATGACTCGATCGCCCCGAACGTGCTGGGACGCTCCTGATGGCGGAACTGCCGGTACCGCCGCCCCCGTCGGAGGCGGACAGGATCTACACCGCGCGCTTCGAGGCCCTGTCCCGGCTCGTCCTGTCCGTCCCGCCGGACGGCTTCGACCGTCAGGCCGTCGCGTTCGCCGCCGCGGCGGATGCGCTCGAGGACGTCTCCGGTCGGGTCAGGGCGCAGAGCATCGGGCTGCGAGAGAACCTGAAGGGTGCTGCCGGCGACTCGGCCGCGACCCACGGCACCGGGCTGACCGCCGGGATCGAGGCGGTCGCCGCTGCCATCGCCGGGGACGCGGCGCTGTTGCGCCGGGCCGGTGACGGGGTCGCCGGCGCCCAGCAGTCGATGCGGGAACTGGTCGCCGAGCGGGCGCGCGCCGTGGCGGGCGCGACGGACCCGGGCGTGGCGGCGCAGTACGACGAGCGGGCCAGCAGCGTGCTGGAAGGACTCGTCCGCACCTACGTCCAGGTGGGTACCGGATTCGCTCCGCTCCCGGGTGCCGAGGACGCACCCGGGTCGCCGGGCGCCGACGAGGCTGTGCTGCGCGGCGCCGACAGCGAGGTGGCCTCCGGCGGTGCGGACGGGGTCCGGGACCTCGCGCGGCACGAGAGCCCCGGCACCGTCCCGGCTCTGCCGGTCGCGGCGCTGTCGCTCGCGCCGGTGTCAGGGGTGCACGCCGTGGCGGTCGATCCCGCGGTCACCGGGCGACCCGGCGGGGTCACCCCGGCGATGCCGGCCGGCATGACCCCGGTGCTCGGCCGCACCGTCGATCGTGCGGTCACCCCGGCCGGATTCCCGGAGGGTCAGGTCCCTGCGGTGCTGGGAGCCGTGGCCGTCGGTGGTGGCGGCCCGGTGCGCGGTTCGGCACCGACGGCCTCCGCGCTGCCGGTACACACCGCGGCTCACCGTCCTACCGAGTCCGGCGCGCCTGCTCCGCGGGCGCTCGGGCGCGAGTCCCCGGTTCCGGCTGAGGCGTCAGCGACGGAGAGGACGTCCTCGCCGATGATCCCGCCCGGGTTCGAGTCTCCGGTGCCGCTGCCGATGGCGGGGACCGCCCTCGCCGGGGCCGGCGCACCACCTCGTGCGCTCGGCCGGGAGGTGAAGGGCGCGACGGAGCAGCGGCCCGACGGCGGTGTCGTCGTGCCGGAGGCCCCTGCCGTACCGAGCGCGCTGCTGAACGACGACCGGCCGTCGGACGGGCTCCGGGGGCGGATCGCGACCGCGTCGTCCGTCCCGGATCCGGTCGCCGCGGCGCCGTCGTCCCTGCCGCCGGTCGGCAACGCCCCGGCAGTCCCGGCGACAGCGGGGGCGGCCGCGGTCGAACCCGCCGTGCCAGGGCGTCCCGTGTCTCCTGCCCTGCCCGACCCGTCGGCGGTGCGCCCGGCCGAGCTCGCGCCGCCGTCGGCGCTGCAGTCGCTCAGCCCGCCGCAGCGTCCGGAGCCGGGACCGCCGCCGACGTCGACGCCGTCGTCGCAGGCGTCCGGTCTCGGCATGCCACCGCCGATGATGCCGATGGGCATGGGTATGGGCGGCATGGGTATGGGCGGGGCCCCGCCCGACGAGAACCGCACCCGCGAGGTCGTCCTCCAGGAGGAACCGGGTGCCTGGGACGACGGCAGCGGGGCCGCGCCGGCCGTGCTCGGCCGCCGCTGAGAAACCACCGAGAAGAGGAGAGCTACATGCCTGCACGGGACAACGACGACTTCTTCACCGGGACCGACGACCCGATGGCGATCGTCGAGGCGGAGCGTCGCAAGCTCGACGAGGTCGGCAGGGTGTGGGACGAGGAGTCGAGCACCGTCCGCGCCAAGGACAACACGTTCACGATGACGTTCGACGGGCGCGGGGAGATCAGCGAGCTGACCTTCCACGGCAACCGGTACCGGACCCTCGCCCCGGCCGAGCTCGCCACCCGCATCATTGATGCGGTCAAGCAGGGGCGGCTGCAGAGCATCGAGAAGATGGCGGAGAAGACCGGGTCGATCCCCGGGCTCGACGTCGTCGGCATCGCGACCGGCAAGGTCGACCCGCGCAAGGCGATCGACGCGTTGATGGCCCCGTTCCTGGAGGACGTGCACGCGCCGGGCGTGCACAACCGTGAGCAGCGCGGGGCCGGCCGTGGCTGACCGCTTCGAGCTCGCCGAGAGCGATGCCGTACGGGCCGGGGAGCGTGCCGAGTCCGCAGGCGAGCGTCTGCAGCGCGCGCACGGCAACCTGGCGTCGGTGCTTGACGCACGGAACGGCTGCTGGGGCACCGACCAGATCGGCAAGGCGTTCGAGAAGGCCTACGTGGAGTACGCCGACCCGCTGCGGGAGAACTCCAAGTCCCTGGGGGAGAACTTCTCCGGTGTCGGAACGGCGACCACCGACATGGCGCGCGAGCTGGCCGACGTCGACGAGGACAACGCGAAGCGGTTCGACGGCCTGTACGCCGACGACATCGAGAGCTGGAGCGAGGAGGAGTAGCCGGCCGGCGCCCTGCTCGTGGTGGGGCTGGTGAGTGATGTTCCGCCGGTGTGGCCCTTCCGCGGATACCCGGTGGTTCACGGTGGCCCGATTCCTCTTCACTCACACGCTGGGGTGGTCGGCCACTGGGGTGGTCGGCCGTAGCTGACCGTGGGCAGTCGGAGGGAGGTGAGTCGTGGCGGGTGAGGACGAGGTCGTCAAGCTGCCTCCCGAGCTGCAGACCTTCTTCGAGGTCACCATCGGTCTGAGGTGGCCGGAGGCATCCGAGGGCGGGCTGAAGGCGATCGCCGCCGCCTGGTACGACTTCGCCGACGCCCTGGAGGAGGCCCGCAACGAGGCGCGCACCTTCGCCGCCGACGTGGACGACGCGATGGACGGCGAGACCGCCACCGCGCTCGAATCCTTCACCAAGGAGTCCCTCCAGTCCCCGATGGGGTCCTCGTCGGACGCCGCGCGCGAGCTCGGGAAGACGGCGCAGAACACCGCCGCCGACGTCCAGAAGCAGAAGATCCTGTTCATCATGATGGCCGCCATCGCGCTGGCCAGCGTGATCTACCTGCTGGCCACGGGGATCGGTGCGCTGTTCGCGCCGATCGTGATCGAATCTGTCAAGGCCGCGTTGAGGCAGGCTCTCAGCCAGTTGATCAACCAGATCCTCAACCACGCGCCGGGCATCGTCTTCGGTGCGCCAGGGCAGAAGTTCCTGTTCCGGACCGGCGGCTACGTCGCGGGGGAGGCCGCGCTGGAGGGCGGTCTGGACGCCGCGATCCAGGGTGGCCAGTACGAGGACTACAAGCAGAACCAGGACGGTGACGGGGACGAGCAGTCGGACCCCGACCGGGACGGTGCCCGGGACGAGGACGACGTCCACGGCCGTACCGAGATCGACACCGATTCGATCGAGAAGGCACTCATCGGTGGTGCGGTCAACGGGGCCGTCCTGGGTGGCGCCATCAACATCATGCGCGGGGTCGGCGATCTCACCAACGTCGAGATCGCGGGCCTGCTCAAGAACAACCTCGACAACATCGAGACCAAGGGTCCCGACGGCTCGCTGACGCTCGAGACCCCCGGCCGCAGCGGCCCGGACGAGGTCGGGTCGGAGAAGCCGGACAGCGACGACATCGCCGGCGACCGGGCGACGTCGGACGCCGAGAAGACCGGGGAGCCGGACTCGCCCGAGACCGACCGGGTTGCCGACTCGCAGCAGGACAGCGGCTCCGGGGAGAAGGAGGGCTCCGGCGAGACCGACGACATGCCCCGTGGCGAGAGCGGGTCGCCGACCTACCTCAGCGGTATCCCGGTCGCTCCAGTCGGGCCGAGGACACGCGCGCTGCTGTGGGACGACGACCGGGTGCCGCACAACGTCGGCGCCTCGATCTTCCAGAAGCTGACCGGCGGTGGTATGTCCTGGCCGCACAAGGTCGCGGACATGTTTGTCCGCAAGGGTGCCGACCCCGCACTGACCCGGATGGGGGTCGATCCGACCCCGCTGTACCGGTCTCTCGACGCCTCGGCGGCGAAGCACAAGCTCAAGGGGTACCAGGCGCCCCGGGCCACCAGCGTGCGGACCCGGCTCGGTGCGTTCGCGCTGTTCGGCGGGGTGCAGATGGCGGTCATGCCGGGCGCCGTACTGGCCTCGAGCGCTGCCACCGGTGGCGACGGCAACGCCCACGACGGCCTGTTCATGATCGAGAGGTACCGCAGCCGAGGGAACACAGCGGAATCGCTGCAGAAGATCGACACCATGGCCCCGATCGGGAAGATCGACTTCAGCAAGGTCGGGTTCCTGGGGTCGCTCGGATTCGGGGCCGCTGGCGAGGCCGTTGCGGAGGAGGTCGCGGAGCAGGCCAAGGGTGAGCACACCCCGGACGACCGCAGCATCTACTCCGAGGACAGCTCGGCTGTCGACGTGGACGGAAGAGAGAACCGGGTCGAGGACCGGTACCACTCGGATTCGGTGGGCGAGACCGACAGCCCGGACGACCGCAGCGTGCGCGGCGAGGCCGACTCCCGCGGCGAGGGTCGGGCCCACGACGACGGCGAGTCGCGGGGTGAGGGCGAGTCGCGGGGTGAGGGCCGTTCCCACACCGGGGACGAGTCGCGCACCGGCGGTGCGTCCCGCGATGAGGGTGTGTCCCGCGACGAGGGTACGTCGCGGGACGAGGGTGCTGCCCGCGCGACGGAGGGGCAGCGGTCCGGCGGCGGCAACCTCGACGGCACCCAGGACGGCTCCCGGCGCGCCGACGACGGACCCGCCGGGACCGGTGACGGCCAGGGATCCGGGGGGCTGGACGACCGCAGCGGTTTCTCGCAGCGTCCCGACGAACCGTCCGACGCGTTCGTGGCCGGCCCCGCGCAGGGCTCGACCGGTGCGCCGGAGGCCGCCCGCGGTGACGGCCCGCCGACCGAGCAGGGCCGGGTGCCGGTCGATGAGCAGGGCCGGGTGCCGGTCGATGAGCAGGGCCGGGTGCCGGTCGATGAGCAGGGCCGGGTGCCGGTCGATGAGCAGGGCCGGGTGCCGGTCGATGAGCAGGGCCGGGTGCCGGTCGATGAGCAGGGCCGGGTCCCGGTCGACGAGCAGCACGGGTCCGGCCGGGGTCCGGAGGGTCCGGAGCGCACCGTCACCGATCCGGGCGCCGTGGACCGTTCCGGCAACCCGGTCACGGCCGACGACCGCGACATCGACGGTTCGTTCGGGCAGGCCCCGCAGGCCGACGCCACACCGGAGCCGGGCACCACCGACCACCGCACGACCACCGGCGACGGCCCCGCGGCCCCGCCCGCCACCTCGCCGACGGAGGCGGGTGGCGACCGCACGGTGGTGACCGACCGGACCCCGTCGGGCGGCACGGACGACACCGTGTCGACCGGGAACCCCGGCTCCGGTGCGGACGCCGGCCCGAGCGGCACCCCGGCGCCGGTCGCATCGGGCAACCCGGCGGCCACCGGGACACCGGTCGGATCGGTGCCCGCTGCCGGATCCACCCCCGGTGCCGGCAGCCCGCCCGCGACGCAGGCCGGACACCAGTCCTCGCCAGGGAGTTCCGCGGGCGACCGGCCGGGCCCCGGAGCGGGCAACGACACCGCGTCCGGCTCGCGCGGCCCCACCCCGGCTACTGCCGGTCCGGGATCCGGAACGCCGGGATCCGGCACCCCGGGGTCCGGGACGTCGCTGCAGAGCGGCGCACCGGATCGCCCCGTCGAGACGGTCGGTGGGCACACCCCGGGTTCCCCGCCCGGCGACGGTGCAGCCGCCCCGGACCGGGTCGCCCCGGAACCGCGCCCGGACGACGTGCGCGAGAACCCCGCACCCGTCGAACGCTCCGCCGGACCCGAACCGGTGTCGCAGACCTCGCAGCGGACGACGGCGACGGACCTGCCGGGATCGCCGGAGCCGGTGACCGGTGCCGACCCCGCGAACCGCGGCGGGGTCGACGGTGCCGCATCCCGGGACGACGGCGAGGCACCCGCCGGGCGCCGCACCGCCGACGACGTTCCCGTCGACGACGTTCCCGCCGACGGCGGCCGGACCGAGGACGAGCGGGCCGCGGATGCTCGTGCAGGCAGCCCCCGGTCCGGCACCGACCCGCACGCCGACGACGCTCCGGCCCCCGGACGGCAGCCGGAGGAGGCCCGCGACGCCGGAGCGCCCACCGACGCGCCGGATGCCGGGGTCGCGGCGGTGCCGTCTGCGCCGAGCTCGCAGGGGACCCCGGCGCCGACGGCCCCGGGCGACGGCTCCCGCGGTTCCACCCCGGGCGGACGTGAGGGCGACGCGGGGCGCACCCCGGGCGGACGTGAGGGCGACGCGGGGCGCACGCCGGCGCAGTCCACGCCGTCGGGGCGGCCGTCGGCGGTGTCGACCGGCCAACCCGTCCGCGGCGCGGAGACCGCCGCCGTCCGGCCGGAGGAGGTGCGGGGCAGCGGCACGGCGTCCGGACCGGGCGAGAGCGGGCGCGACACCGGGAACCGGCGGTCCGAGGATGCCGGACGGCCCACCCCCGACGAGTCCGCCGAGGCGGGCCGGGAGGTCGGGGCCGGGCGCCCGGTCACCGATCCCCGCGACCCGGCGATGCCCGCGCGCGACGACCCTGCCTTCCTCGCCTGGCAGACCGACCAGATCATCCGCACCGCGCAGGCGACGCTCGCCCGCGAGCGCAGGACTCCGGTGTCGTGGGAGGAGGCGGAGAACGCGTTCCGCGACTGGGCGGCGTCGTACCGGTCCGGGACCGACCACCGTCCGGTGGAGGTACTCGGCCGGGAGGTCGCTGCTACCGAGCTGAACGGCGGCCGGGTCCCCGGCCTGATGGGTGGAGCCGCCGGTGACCGGATGTCGTTCCCCGATGTCGAGCTGGGCTCCCACCGGCACGGGCTGCTGATCCGGGGCGAGCACCTGTCGATCCGCGCGGTCCGGACCCCCACCGGACGGGTGGTCCCTCGGATCGTCGTCCCGCAGATGGCGGTGCTGCGCGGTGAGCGCGGCAGGCCTGCGGCGACCGAGGCGATGGCCGAGCTCGTGCGCGCGGTGCGGATCCTGCGCGACGCCGCCCCGGGGACGACGATCGGGCAGGCCTTCGACGGGAAGCCCGGGTTCGCGGTCGAACGGGGCAACGTCGCGGTCCGGCCGGGCGACGAGGGGCCGCAGGCCGCCGAGCAGGAACTCTCGATGGGCGTCTCGGTGTTCGGGCTGACGGCCTACCTGAACGCCCTCGGCGACCGGGCGGGCAATTCGGAGCCGGGACGGGCCCGGCGACGCGCGATCCGGGAGGCCCGTGCGTTCGCCGAGCAGATCGCGCCGTCCTTCCGCGGCTGGGCGATCGAGGAGTCCGGCCGCACGACGGCCGACGGCGCCCTGCGGGCCGACGTCGACGCGCTCGTCGGCTACCTGACCATGGTACACACCCAGAGCGCGCTGGCCGCGCGCGCCGCGCACCCGGATCTCGCAGGCCGGGCGGGCTACCCGGTGCTCTCGCAGATGCCCCTGAACGTCGTCCTGGCGGCGCTGCCGGACCGGGTGAGGAGCTATCTGGAGGCGCACCGCGAGGACCTGACCGCGACGCTCGGGAGCACCCTCGCCGATGCCGGTCCGGACCCGCAGGCTCTCGACCGGCCCCTGCTCGGCGCGGCAGGCGGACGCTCGGTGCAGGACTACGTGGACCAGGCGTGGCGACCGCTCGGTGCCGGCGAGACCGCGATCTCCCAGCAGGACGCGCTCGGCAGCGGGGTCACCGAGGCCGCCGAGCTCGACACCGTCGGTGGAGAGCGCCGGGACCTGCCGCTGGTCACCCTGCGCCACACCCACCTCGGCCGGGTCGACGAGCCGGCGATGATGGCGGACCTGCGGTCGTGGATGGACCGCTCCCGGCAGATCGACGAGAGCGCCTGGGAACGTGCGGCCGAGAGCTGGACGGTGTCGCACCCCGGTGAGTCGCCGACGCTGCCCGACCCGCTGCGCCGCCCGGGATCTGCGCTGGTGCTGGACGAGCTGTGGCCCGACCGCACGGAGATCGGCTTCGCGGAACGCCGGCAGGACGGTCTCGACATCGCCGACCGCAACCGGATCGCGCGGTTCGTCCAGCGGCTGCACGAGATGCTGCCCCACTCGGTCGACGAACGGGACCGCGTCACCATCCACGTCGAGGGCGGTGGCAACGGCGGCCCGCTCAGCCGGGGTGCGGACGAGATCGGGGAGATCCGGGCCAGGACGGTCACCGGGGAGATCAAGAAGCAGGTGCAGGCGTTGTCCAGCGGCCGGGGGAGGCCGCGGATCGATACCCTGCCGTCCTCCCGTGGCCGGGGCGCCGGGAACGCCCCCGGCGCGGCACCCACGAACTCCGCAGAGCGCCGGGAGGTGCGGATCTGGGCCGAACGGTCCTTCCCGGACGGCCCGGCGACCGGCACCCTCGACGACCTGCGGGCCAGGGTGCTGCGCCCCGCAGTGGCCCGCCATCTCGAGGATCGGTACCCGGGCATCGACGGGTCGCACCGCTCCTGGCCCAGCCGTAGCGACGTGCAGCGCGAACTCGCCGGGGACGACCTGCCCGGGGACCCCGGGGAACTCCTCGCGGAACTCGCCAGCAGGCTGTACGAGCGGAGGGAGCAGGACCGCCGCACCGCCGAGGCCGACGCGGCCGACACCGAGGACCCGCAGGACCGGACCTACCTGCAGGACCTTCTCCACTCGATCCCTGGGGAGGCGCAGTTCGGGTCGGACACGCTGTACCGGGCCCGGCACGTGCGGGTCGCCGACGGCGCGTTGGTCGAGGGGCCCGGCCAGACCACTCCGGAGATCATCAGCCCTCCGGCAGCCGTGTTCCGTGGTGCGCTGCCGTCGGCCGATCCGCTCGAGGTGGCGGCCGAGGTGCAGGACACGATCCAGCGGCTGAGCGACGCGCCGGCCGGTACCTCGTTCGTCGGCGTCTTCGGCGGTGCCGACCGCTACGAGCGCGTCGGGGACGGCCGGGCCGACCGGCCGGCCGACGGCCCGGTGCGGCAGCGGATCGACACCCTCGTGTCGGTCTTCGGACTGACCGGGATGCTGGGCGACCTCGGCCGGTCGGTGGCGGAGTCCGACCCGGACAGGCCCCGGCGGATCCAGGAGGCGCTGGACTTCGGGGGCCGGGTCGCCGACCGCTTCCGCGCGGCCGGGCCCGCCCTCGGCCCGGACGCCGGGCCCGCCGTCCGGGCGGCGCTCGACGCCGACGCCGATGCCGTCCGCGGCTACGCGGCGCTCGTCCACACCCAGGTCGCCTCGGCTGTGCCGCGAGTGAACGTGGATGCCGACCGGCGCCCGCACGTCACGGTGCAGGCCCAGACTCCGGTGGACCAGATCCGGCAGACCCTGCCGGCCCGAGTACGCGACTTCCTCGCCGGCGACGCCGACGACCTCACAACGCTGGTCGAAAATAGCCTGGCCGGCAGCGGGGACCAGTTCCGCGCCGGTCCGCTCGACTCGCTGTGGGGTGATGTCGAGAACGACTACCCGGACCACCGCAAGCCCCTGGCGTTCCTGAAGCAGGCGTGGCAGGGGGCCCGCTCGCCGTCCGACGTCATCCGCCCGTCGCAGATCTTCGGGCGCAACGCCTTCGACATCTCCGACACCCACCCCTCCCGGGTCCGCCGTGACCTGCCGCTGATCGGGCTCGGGCTGCACTTCGACGTCCAGACCGGCCGGGCAGGGGCCGAGGGCGCAGCCCGTCGGTACGAGCAGTGGCAGTCCACCGCCCGGCGGATCGACGACGGTGCGTGGGTGTCCGCGAACGCGTCCCGGTCCGCGGAGTCCGGTTCGCAGCCGCTCGACATGCCGGCTGCCCCGGCACCGGACCCGCGGGTGACGCCGCGGCACATCGACTTCCGCCCGGGCAGCACGACCCGGGTCGACACCGGGGACCGGGCCACGATCCGCTCGTTCGCCGACCAGGTGCGGGAGCTGGCCAGGTACGGCCCGGTCACCGTGTACGCCGAGGGCGGCGGTAACGGCGGTCCACGCAGCGACGGCGCCTACGAGGTCGGGTTGCGCCGTGCGGACTCGGTCGGCGACATCGTCGAGCAGCAGCTGGTCGATCTCGCCAGGAACGACGGCGGCGGGGCCCCCGGATCGGCGGGTGCGGTCGAGGTGGTCCGGTCCTCCCGGGCGGACGGCGACGGCGCGGCCCCGGCGGAGGCCAGGGGACCGGACCGCTCGCTCGGCCGTGGTGCACCCCGGTCGGAGGTCCGGATGTGGGCGGTCGCCTCGCCACTGTCCGGGCCGGGCCGCTACCCGCTCGCGCCGGACCCGTCCGCGCTGGACGCCGCAGTACTGACTCCCTGGGTGACCGCCGAGCTGGTCCGGTTGCGTCGGCGCGACGACCGGCCGGTCGAGAGCCCCGTCCCGGACGCCCGCGACGTGCTGGAGGTCGTCGAGCGGCTGCGCGCGCAGGGCCGCCTGCCCGACGGCCGTGCGGAGCGGGTCACGGCGGTCGCGCGCGCCGTGCACGTCGAGGACGTCGGCCGGGGCCGCCCTCGGGACACGACCCGATCCCAGCCGGACGGGATCGACGAGCACGAGACGATCGCGATCTCCGCCGAGCTGCGGGCCCGCGGCCTGGACGCGGCACCGGAACGCGCGCGGATCGTCTTCGCGGACTACTTGCGTCTGCTCCCCGACGACCACCCGGTGCCGCGTCAGGTGCTGCCGTTCGCCGCCGACGTGGCGCGGGTCGCGCTCGGCGACCGGCCTCCGTCCCGCCTGCCCGAGGATGCGGACACCGGGCGCACCGGCCGGACCGGGCGCGCCGACCGGAAGGGCAAGGGCAGGGCGGTCCAAGAGCCCATCCCCGAGGAGATTTCGTCCTCGTCGTCGGTGCGCGAGAGGTCCGTCGGTCGCCGTGCTGCGCACGACCTGCAGTCCCTGCACGACCGGGCCGCCGAGTACGCGTTCACCCCCGCCGACCGCAGGGCGACCGACGCCGCGCTGGAGCGGATCCTGTACCGGTACTTCCCCGACCGGCCCACCGGGGGCTCCGCGAACCGTGCCGAGCCGGAGGCCGGGTCGTCCGACCCGATCCCGCTGCCCGCCGACCGGGCGGTGCTCGACGAGCTCGCCGAGGTGCACCGGCTCGACCGGCCGGTCCGGATGGATGTGCTCTCACCGCGGCACCTGCCCGATCGCGGGACCGAACAGGTGCACGACGGGTTGCTCCTGGTCCCGCAGGGGAGCAGCGTCCGCTCGCTCGACGACGGCATGCGGAGGGTCGCGATCGAGCTCCCCGCAGGCACCCCGCTGATCCCGGTCCGGCCACTCGAGGTCGACCCGCGCGACCAGCGGTATCTGCTGCCGCCCGGCGCGCAGGTCCGGACCTCCGGTAGACGGGACTCGCTGCGGGCCCGGGTGATCGCCCCCGGCGGCTCCGCCGACACCGGGTCCGGCCCGGTCTCCGTCCGCCGGACCGGCGGCGGCCGGGATCCGCGGCCGGACTTCGAGCGCCGGACGTTCGAGGACCTGCTCCGGTCCGAGGACGGCCGATCGGAGACCGGAGCGGACGGCTCGACGGTCGACGACGGCTCGATCACCGAGTGGCTGGTCGGCCCGCACCGCGAGCCGCTGGACCAGAGCGAGGCGTTGTTCGCGGTCCTCGACCGGGCGGCGGAGCCCGAGCGCCCCGGCCCGACCCCGGAGCAGGAGCGCGGGCTCCTCGAGGCGGCCGGGCGGACGCCGCTGCAGCGCCGGGCGTGGTTCCTGGCGTCGGTGCGGCCCGGGATCGTGGACGACACCGGGACGGTGCGCAACGGGCTGCTGGTTGACGTCGGCACCGACCCGACGGGATCGCAGGTGTTGCTGGAGGCCGGGCCCGGGGTACCGGTGGTCCCGCTGGGCGCCGACGACGGCCGGACCCACTTCGTGCTGCCCCCCGGCTCACGGCTGGTTCGGGTGGACGCGCCGATCGCGGGCGGGCATGGCCCGCAGCACCCGGGCCGCACGTTCCGGGTCCTGCCCGCGCTGGGGGACCCGTTCACCGAGCGCACCCCCGAGCCGCAGTGGTCGGAGTCGGTGAGTTTCGCCCGGACCGAGCAGGGCGTGCGTCCGGGCCTGCGGGACACCGCTGGGCGTCCGGCGGACTCGACGCCGTCCGAGCGTGCGCGGGCGGATGCGCTGCGGCGGATCGCGGACCGGTTCAACGCCCAGGTGCGCAGCGCGGAGAAGGCCGGCCTGCCGTTGCCGCTGATGGACGTCGAGGGCGACGCCCGCCGGATGCCGGTCCCGGGACACCCTGGCCGGGAGCAGCGTGGCGCTGACCGGGCCCGGTCGGTGACCGGGGACCTCGGCCGGATGGTGGACCGGCCGGAGCTGATCCGGGCGAGCCGGTCGGTGCTGGCTGGCCCGCCGGGGGACATGCGGCCGTCGTCGAGCGACACGGTGCGGGTGCGGGTGCACGAGCCGGAGCGGCACACGATCGGTGCCTCGGACGCCCCGCACCGGCAGAAGGTGCCGCGGCACGTCCACATCGGGGCCTTCGACGGGGACCCGTCGCCGGAGACGGTCGCCGCGTGGAGGCGGGCGCTGGGTGCGGACGGCGACGGCCGGGTGACGGTGTGGGCGGAGCCGGGCCGGCTGTCCGACGTGGTCCGCGCGCGGCTCGACGACCTCGGCGTGGACGTGCGGGACCCGCGATGGGAGCTCCTGGACGGCCCGGTGCTGGACGCCTATCGGGAGGCGTCGGCGGCCGAGCGGCAGGTACTGGTCGGCGCGGCGGTGCTGGCGGCGCACGGCGGCGTGTGGGCACACCACCGGGTGCACCCGGGCGGTGCCGACCTGACCGCGCTGCCGCCGTTGCCGACGGGCTACCGGCACGGCGTGCCGTTCCTGCCGCTGCTGCACGACCGTCAGGGCGTCGGCGCCGGCCCCTACCACGCGGGGCGCCCCGACGGCTCGGGCGACGGTCCTGCGCGGCCGGTCACCGACCTGATGGTCAGCCCGCCGGACGCGCAGTTCCTCACCGAGATCCTCGCCGACCACGGGCCAGGGACACCGGCCCCGGCACGGTCGTTCCTCGACCGGTGGGGCCGGTTCGTCGACCCGGCGAGCACCTCGGTCGAGCGGGAGCTGCGGACCCGGCGCTGGACCGCCGACCCGCTGACCATGGCGCCGTGGCGGGGCCGCAACCAGACCTCGGTCGGGTCGACGACCCTGCCGGTGCTGGAGACCTCGTCGGAGGCGCTGCTCCGCCGGGTTCGCGGCGCCGTGCTGACCGAGTTCGGCGACACCCGGATCGAGGGTCTGGACCTGATCGAGAACGCGGTGCGGGAGGCACCGGAGACCCTGCGCGGGCCCGGACGCCCGTTCACGGTGATGGTCCACACGCCGCGCCGGGGCCTGCCGGACGCGGTGGAGCAGCGCGCGGTGCGGGTGCGGATCACCCCCGACGGCGGGCCCCGCCCGGATCCGGACGTGGCGCCCGAGCAGCGGACCTCGACACAGAAGTTCGCCCGGACCACCGCCGCGTCGGCGCGGGGCACGCAGGAGAAGTCCGGTGTGGCTGCGCCGGTGCGGTTCGACCTCGGCAAGTTCGGGATCTTCGCCGGGGTGGGGGCCCGGCACGGGATCGAGCACAGCACGTCGGCAAGCCGGATGATCAACTCGCTGACCGAGACGAGCATCGTCTACGTCCACGGCCCGGCGCGGATCGGATCGGCGCGGGTCGACCTGGAGTTCGAGGCGTCGCGGAACGCTCGCCCGACGAGCCGGGTCGTGCACGGCGAGGTCACCAGCACCGAGATGACGATCCGCCCGCCGGACGAGCCCCCGCCGAGCTTCTACCCGGACGAGGACGTGTCCCGCGCATTGCGTGCCGCCAACTCGGTGAGCCTGACCATGCACGACGACCGGGTGGTCGACGCCGTCGCCGCCGGACTCGACCCCGCGACGGTCGCCCCGGGGTCGGCCGGCCGGCAGGATCTGACGACCTTCCTGTCCAGCCGCTCGGTCGAGAGGAAGCTCTCGGACCTGTACAGCCGGTGGACGGCGTCGCCGTTGCTCGTCAGCACCAAGGCGTCCCCGTCGGTCACCGACCTCGGGCCGGGCCGGGTGTCGTCGTCGGTGGAGATGAAGGCCACACCGGTGCGCTACTCCGAGATCGGCCCGGCCGAGGTCACGGCCTGGTTCAGCCGGCGCAACGAGCCCACGATCGCGACCCAGGAGCAGCGCAGCATCGAGAACAGCGCCACGGCCTACGGCGGGTGGCGGGGTTCGGGCGGCAACGCCGGGCAGCACGTGGGCCCGGAGCTCACCTACACCAGGGGCAGGCACCGGTCCGACGGGCTGGACCGCAGCACGCTGATCCGGCAGATCATGATGATGGCCGGACCCGGTATGCGATTGGTAGCGGTCGACCTGGAGCTCGACATCCGGACCGCGCACGGCTCCCGGATCGACGACGTCCCGCGCTGGGCCGGGCTGATCCGGTCCGAGTTCGGCCGGCCACGCTACGGCGAGCCGCACACCGTGCGCACCACGGCGACGCTGATCACGGTGCTGCCCACCCAGTTCCTCCGGCGCGGCACCCGGCCGGCCAAGTTCCTGCCCGGCCCGCTGCACCACAAGCAGGCTTTCGGGCGGACGGTGCCGATCTCTCTGGGCAACGTCGCGCACGAGGTGCAGCGGCGGATCCAGCGTGCGGTCGGGGACACCACCGGGTTCGAGCGGCTCATCCACCGGCCGGAGCTGGGAGCCCAGCAGGTGTCATCGGGCAAGGACGCGATACGGGCCGCGGCGCACGGCGACGAGCTCAGCGCGTTCGCCAGCGAGGGCCACCTCGTGAACCGGCTCGATGACAACATCTCGCAGACCTTCGTCAAGTACGGCCTGCTGACGTGGCGCTACCTCACCGTCGAGCTGCGGAAGGAGATCCTCGAGGCCTCCGACCGAGGCAGGATCGACGGTGCCCACATCAACGAGAGCGTCGGCTCGCGCTCGGCGATCCAGCACGGGAGCAGCTCGCACAGCCGGTGGTTCGCCGGGTTCCGGGCCACCGCGTTGCCGCGCTGGCTGGAGACGCTGACCATCTCCCCGGTGGCGCGCTTCGGCTACACCTACGGCCGCGACACCGGCGTCAGCGGCAGCCACGCCGGCAGCGCCCGCAGCACCAGCAGGGCGATCGGCGGATCGCACCTGGTGACCGGACAGTCGCGGTACATCCTCACGACCTGGACCTGGGAACGTGCGTCCCCGCTGGGCAGGGCCCTGCCCAAGATGGCGTTCCCCCGGCGACTCGAGGATCCGGTCCTCGGCGGGTACCGCCAGGTCGACGACCTCGACGACGCCTCCGACGGCTCGACCGGATCCACCTCGGCACCCAGCGACGCCGCACCCGGTGGCCCGCGGGACCCGGCGGTGTGGGCCTGGGAGGACAACTGGGCAGTGGCGCTGCCCGCGGACCAGCTGTCCGATCACGCCCCGGACCCGTTCCCGGAGGCGGAGATCCTCGACGTCGGCACCGACATCCCGGAGCCCCCACCGCTGACGATCCGCCCGACGACGACCATCGAGGTGTTCCTGGGGTCGGCGGAACTGCACGAGGCCGCCGACATGGCGATCGAGGGCTCCGCGTCTCACCTCGACCCCAGCAAGGTCTCACTGCTCACGCTGCCCGGTCTCCCGGAGCTCGAGTTCCTACACGAGCAGCTCAGCGAGGGGTCGATGCGCAGCCACGCGCAACTGCTCAGCCTGAGCCGGAGTCCCGTCCGGGCGCCGCAGATCGTCTTCGCGGAGTGGATGTTCAACCTGGTCGCGACCGCGCAGATCAGCATGCAGCTCATGGACCCGCAGCTGCCCTCGTTCGGGCTCTCGGGGCGCACGATGTCGCGGCGGCTGCTCACGTCGATGGTCCGCAGCGACGTCACCGTCTCCACTCGGGACCGGCGCCACCATCAGATCTCGCTGATGGGCGGGTTCCGGGTCGTCGACGCCAGCCACACGCCGCCGATGAAGCACGGCGACGCGACCCGTCCCGCCGGTCGCGTCGGCGGGTCCCACCAGCGCTCCCGGGGGATCGAGCACTCCGATTCCGAGTCACTGGCCGGTGGGTTCGAGACCAGCATCAGCGCGTTCGTCCCCACCACCGAGGCGCGGGTGACCGCGATGGTCCGGATCGACGCCGGCACCCGGCGGGTCAACTTCATCCTCGACGGGATATGGACCGGTATCCGGTACGCACCCGAGTACGTCGCCATGCTGGCGACGATGCTGCGCCTGATCGACTCCCAGCCGACTGCGCCACAGCCCAGCCGGGATCTCGTCTCGCACACCCAGTGGGTCAGGGTCTCGCTGCCCACCCGAGTGGACGAGAATCAGCTGCGCGACTGGGGGCTGCTCCCGTCGGCGCTCGGCAGGGGTGCGAGCTACCGTGGCGCGGAGTGGACGTTGCCGGCCGGCATGGACCCGAAGCGGCCGAGCCCGGGGGTGCACTATCCGGAGACCACTGCCCGGGTCCAGGATCTCGTCGAGCAGATGCTGGGCGAGGTGACCAAGCACGGTGTCCGTGGGCTCACCTCCGGCCAGGCGGGCGAGCTGGTGACCCGGGTGCGGGACGGGGCGACGTTCTTCACACTGCAGAGCTCGCTGTCGGATCTGCTCGGCAGCGGGATCTCGATCGCGGTCAGCGACCGGCGGGCCATCTCGTTCGCCGACATGTCGGTGCGGCTGCGCGCGGTGCCCGACGATGCCGGGTTCTCGGTGGCGGAGCTGGTTCTCGACGGCTGGTCGATCGGCAACGAGCAGCTCGGGTTCAACACCAAGCAGTCCGGGGACGCTTTCCAGAGCAGCTCGGAGAGTGGGGCCGAGGGGATGGTCGGGGGCCGGGCCGCCGGCCCGGAACCGGAGAGCTCGACCTACGGCGTCGGTGGGCCGACCGGGCAGTTGAGTTCGGCCACCGCGTTCAGCGCCGACCGCCGTGCTGGGCTGCGGACGATGCGGTTCCTGTCCTCAGGCGGGGTGATGGCGCGGATCTCGGGGACGGTGCGGCTGGAGCTGGTGATCGACACCAGCTCGGGGACCATCGTTGGGCCGCGCAGTGAGCCGGAGTCGTTGACCTTCCGTGTTCCCGCGGTGGATCTGCGTACCAGCGCACTGTCGATTCCGTGGGAGCCGGACACGACCGGCCCCGGGTTCCGGCTGCCGTGGTCGGAGGCCTCGATCTACCTGACCGCCGATGCGCTGGAGCTGCGCAAGCGGACCTTGAACCTGCTGCAGAACGACCCGCGGGTGCCCAGCTTCTTCCACAGCAGCCAGACCGTGCGCACGCTGCTGGAGAAGCTATTCGACCAGACGGTGCTCAACCCGGCGATGCCCAACGTGCTCGCCGGCACGTCCGGGCTGGCGAGGCTGACCAACCTCGGCAACCGCTCGGAGTACATCGAGCTGGAGCTCGCCGCGACTCCGCGCCGCCCCCGGACCGAGGGCCTCGACCCGAGGCAGACCCTGGAGTTTGGGGACAAGTACCTGGAGTCCGATGCGCAGGTCGTGGAAGACAACATCGAGCTCAGGTTCGGGGCAGCGGTGGTCCCCGAGGGCCGCCGGGACGACACCCTGCGCGGCGTCGGGCACGTCGACCCGGAACGTCAGCAGGACCGCGGTCGGGCACTGCCCCCGGCGCTGGGCGACGACCGCGGTGACGTCAACCGGATCCTGGATGTGCCGCTGCGGCGGATCGGCGCCGACGTCGAGTACACGGTGACCGTGCGGGTGCACCGCGGGCCGTTGACGACCGCCGTGGCGGCGGCCGGTGACGCGCTCCGGCCGAGCCGGGACTCCTCGCGGCAGACCCGGTCGTTCGCGCTGACCGACACGTTCGTGGGCCGAGGCATGCAGATCCGCATCAGCGACGACCTCGCCACCGAAAGTCTGGGACCGGTCTCCGCCGGTGTGCGGACCGCGGTCGAGCAGCGGCAGACGGCCACCGAGAGGCTGGCCGACCGCATGACCCGGCTCGTCCACATCGACCAGGATCGCGACGCGGTCGCCGACCGCGACCTCCGGCGGGACAGGGACCTCCTCGGCGACCAGGACCGGATGCGGGAGGCCGCCGAACGGCACAAGCAACGGCTCGTCCGATTCTCCGCGGTCGCGACACCCGCGCAGGCCCGCGAGTTTCGGGAGAAGGTCCGCGCCATCAGCCACGAGCGCATGGTCACCCTGATGGACGGACTCATCCCGGTCCTGGAGAAGCGCGAACGCCTCCTCCCGCAGCTGGACGAGGCCTGGGCAGGCTGGGCCGAGGCGCAGCGCGCCGTCGAGCGGGCGCTGGACGCCGAGCTGCAGCAGCGCATCGAGGATCCGTCCGGCAGCGATCCGTCCGGCAGCGAGCTGGCTGCTTCGCCGATCGTGGTGTCCAGCGCGCCGGGCCGCGTGGGCAGTGTCTCGTTCGACGACGCGATGCGCGTCCGGTCGGGTCCGGGCGAGTCCGATGCGATCGAGCTCGTCCCGGTGGGCGGCCCGGTGCTGGCACCGCAGGTGCGGAGCGAGCTGCGGTTGGCGATCGAGCGCGTCCTCCCTGGCGCCGAACTCCCGGTCGACGGCCGCGAGTTCGACCGGCTGGTCACTCGGTTGCACGACGCGGCGAAGGCCGACTGGGCGCCGTTCTCGCGGGTACCGGACCTTCCGGCCGACGACATCGACACCCAGGTGGCGCGGGCGCTGGCGGAGCCGCTGGTCCGGCAGCTGGTGCAGAACCGAGGCCAGCAGCCGGACTGGCCGGGGCTTCCCGGGACCGGCTCTGATCATGTGTCCGGTTGGGTGGGAGAGAAGGTTCGATCCCTGTTCGATGGGCTCGATGTGGTGTCGTTCGTGCAGCGGCGTTTGTCTGTGCTGTCTGGTTCGTCGGTCAGTCGTTCGGACGCGGTTGCGGCGTTCTACATGTATGGCGAGTGGATCGGGCGTGGTAACAGCTGGCCGCGGAACAGTAATGATGTGGTTAATGCTGTTGCTGAAACCGCGGTGAACGGGCGCGACGAGTTTGGTGTTGTGTTGGGCCCGGTCAGGTTGCGTGGTGGAGCCCCAGAGCGGGACAGGGGCACTGCGCCGTCGGGCGCGGGTCCGTCGTCGGACCGGTGGACGGCGGCGGAGTTCGCTGCTCGTGCGGACGTGATCGAGATGGTTCAGGACGCGCACCGAGCCGCCGCCGCCGAATCCATCGAGGGCTATCGAGGCGAGTCCGCATCCATGGGTGCGCGGCGTCTGTTGTTGACGGCTAGCGGGCTTTCCGAGCGGTTGCGGAGTATCGATCCTAAACGCCACCCAAAGACGGACGACTTGCGGACGGCGGTGAGAATTGTCCTGAACGGCGAGGTGAAGCGGCGGTGGTTGCGGGAGGAGTTCGTTGCTCATGAGGACGTGGTCAACACGGTTCTGGCCGCGGACAGCGCCGTCGCCGCCGAATCCAGCGATGGCTATAAGAAGTTGTCCGGGACCGAGCGTGCGAAGCGTCTGTTGTCGAGTACTGGCGGACTTGCCAAGGCGTTGAGGGAGATCGCCGCCGCCGACAGCGCTCTCATCCCGGTGGGGAGCGACCTGTATTCGGCGGTGACTGAAATTCTTGGCGGCACGGTACGGCTGCGGCCGCAGCGGTGGCTGCAGGAGGAGTTCGCTGCTCGTGAGGATGTGGTCGCCGCGGTTCAGGATGCGGACCGAGCCGCCGCCGAATCCATCAAGGGCCATGCAGACAAGTCCGCGTTCGGGCGTGCGGAGTATCTGTTGTCGAAGGATGGCGGGCTTACCGGGACGCTGAAGCGGATTGCCTCCGCCAACAGCCGTCGGGCCCCAGATTACCACCGCGTGCGGCAGGTGGTGACTAGTATCCTGAATACTGAGGCACTGCCGCCGTGGTCGCCGGAGGAACTCGCTGCTCGTGAGGATGTGGTCGCGGCGGTTCAGGTCGCGGACCGAGCCGCCGCCGACTCCATCGAGGGCTTTGGCGACTGGACCGCATACTGGCGTGCGGAGCATCTGTTGTCGAAGGATGGCGGGCTTACCAAGACGCTGAGGAGGATCGCCGCCGACAACGGCCGCCCCGCCTCGAAGTACGACGACTTCCGGTCGGTGGTGACCGCTATCCTGAAGAGCGAGGCCCGATCCGAGGTCGTGGACTCGTCTGCCGATAAGGATGTGGTGGATTCGTCTGCCGGTGAGGGTGTCGGGGGTTCTGGGTCTGATGTTCTTGGGGCGGGCTGGGATCCTATGTTCGAGGATTCGCCTACCGATAGGTTCGATTTCGCGTCCTTGGGGTCTGCGGATCGCGTCGAGGTGGGGTCAGATGAGCATCTTGAGCTTCGTCGTAGAGTGTCAGAACTTTTAGGACTGACTGATATTCCCGATGGAATGTCTGTTTTCGATGTATCGAATCTCGGTACGATGCGATGGAAGATTGCCGCGGCAATGGAGGTCAGCAAGTTTGTAGAAGCTGAGGGCATCGTGGACGAGACGATAACTCGGGATCGGGTCGCGTTCGATGTGCTCGTCGATCACATCGCAGGGGAGACTGCGAAGCTTCCCGGCCTGTCTGACGGTGATCGGGGAAGGTTTGCCGAGACGATCTTTAATAGTCTAGTTCCTGTTCTGCTGAATGAGAACTTCTTCATCGGTCAGGGCCTCGCTGGTTGGGTGGGAGACAAGGTCAGATCCCTGTTCGATGGGCTCGATGTGGTGTCGTTCGTGCAGCGGCGTTTGTCTGTGCTGTCTGGTTCGTCGGTCAGTCGTTCGGACGCGGTTGCGGCGTTCTATATGTATGGCGAGTGGATCGGGCGTGGTAACAGCTGGCCGCGGAACAGTAATGATGTGGTTAATGCTGTTGCTGAAACCGCGGTGAACGGGCGCGACAAGTCTGGTGTCGTGTTGGGCCCGTTCAGGTTGCGTGGTGGAGCCCCAGAGCGGGACAGCGGCACTGCGCCGTCGGATGCGGGTCCGTCGTCGGCGCCGCGGTCGAACGAGGCCCCCGACTCCGGTGGTGACGGGGAAGTGGGGACTGCGGACGCGCTGGTCGACGGCGACTGGCGGCAGCCGTCGTCGGACGAGCCGGGCCGCGGACCGTCCGCGCAGGACACGAGCTCGGACCGGGTCCTCTCCACGACGGTGCCCCGGACCGGACCGGTCGAGGAACCCGCCGGCGCCGAGCCGCAGGCCCCGGCCGGGCCCCGGGCCCCGGATACCACCGCCGACGCCCCGGTCGACGCCGACACCGTGCTGGCGGACCTGTACGACCTCGCCGGGCAGACGATCGACGTGGACCGGTCCGGTCTCCCGCATGGGCTCGGCCCGGACCCGTTCGGTGTGTTCAGCACGGAGCCGCCGACCCCGGTCTTCCTCCAGGGGCTGAACCAGTCCGCGGTGCCGACGGAGTCGCTGGGGGCGTTGTTCGACCGTCTCGACATGCTGCGCGAGGCCCCGTCCTCCGTGGATCTCGATCCCGCCACGCTGCCGCGGGACACCGCCGTCGTGCACCAGGAGGTCACTCCGGAGACGGTGCAGTACTGGCAGCAGCGGATGGGTGACCGGATCCCGTTCCCGGACACGTTCGCGATCCCGCGGGTGATGTTCGGGGTGTGGATCGGGGACCCGGTCTCGCCGGCAGGCGGGCGCGGACAGCGGTTCGCCGAGGGTTTCGCGGGATCCCGGGCGAACTTCGACGGACCGTCCGTACTGGTCACCGACGTCTCGCGGGACCGGATCGCCGCCGCGATCGCCGACCCGGATGCGGCGAAGCTCGCCGATCCCGGCATCACCGACATGGTGCGATGGGCCCGGGACAACGACATCAAGCTCGTCTCAGCCGACGAGCTGTTCCACCGCGGCGACCCGATGCGGTTCGTGGGCTCGGCCTACCGCAGTGAGGTGGCCAGGGGGAACGGCCCCGGCCGGGCCGCGGCGTCGGACATCCTGCGGATGGCGCTGCTCCTGCGCTTCGGCGGCCTGTACATCGACGGCGACAACGCGCTGGTCGGCGACCCGCTGGGCGACCCGGACGTGACCGGGCCCGGGTTCGCGACGTCCCAGGAGAACCGGACGATCGGCAACAGCGCCATCGCGGCGGCCCGGATGCACCCCTTCGTCCTGTGGTCGACACTGCTCCAGTCGCGCAACTACGACATCCCGCAGACCGAGCTCGTCCCCGACTACGTCAGCCACGACCCGGCGGAGCGGGACGCATGGCACCTGATGCGCCGTCGCTCGGTGATGTTCCGGACCGGGCCCGGTGTGCTGCTCGACGCGATGAGCCCGGAGGGACGGTCGCTGGGACTGCCGGCCATCCCGGGGGTGCGGCTCGACGGCGCCCTGTCCTGGCTCACCCCGGCCGAGGCCGAACTCCGCCGCCCGCGGATCGAGTCCACCGACCGGGCGGGGACGGCCCGGCTGGCCGCCCAGGTCGCCACGGTGCTGCTGCGGGACCTGGGCAACCGCCCCGGTGACCTGCGATTCTCCGACCTCGCCGAGCTGCTCGACCGGCACACCGATCCGGAGCTCGTCCGGAACGTGGCGTTGCGCTTCCTGGCGGGGTCCGAGGCGGTCCGTGCGGCCGTGCGGTCGGTGACCGACGGACCGCCCGCCGGGGACGGGCGCGACGGGTTGCCACCCGGAGCCGAGGGGCTACTGGCCCGGGCGGACGGGCCGTCCGTGCTGTACCTGGGCGAGGAGGTCGTCCCCGCACGGCTGCTCCCGCCGGACGAGCCGGTCCGCGAGCACCCCGTACACCGGTTGGACCGGCGGGGCGGCGCACTCGTCGACGGTCCGTGGCCGCGGACCGACGGCCGGACCGGCGAGGACCCGGACTCGGTCTCGTCGACCGGTTCGGACTCGGACGTGCCGGCGGAGGTCCCGTCGCCGACCCGGGCCCGGCACCCGTTCGCGACCGGCCGGACCGATGCGGCCCCCCCGGCCGTCCGGAGCGACCTGGACGACCCGGCCGAGCCGGGCGAGGTGTCGGATCCGGGCGACCTGGCCGATCTGGCGAACCGGGTCGAGAGGGCATCGGACGCACCCGACACCGGGCCGATCGAGTCGATCGAGCTATCCGAGCTGCCGCCGCGGTCGGAACGACCGACCCCGGAGCCCGAGACGGGGCCCAGTAGCCTGCCGGAGGACACCCCGGCGGAGACCGAGGGACAGGAGAGCCCGGCCGTCCGGGACGAGACCGGCCCGGACGGGGCTCCCGGCGTCTCCGAGCCGCTGCGGATCGGGTTCGACCCGCGCGGACGCACCATCGACCCCGTCACCGAGGCGGCGCTGGGTCGCATGGTCGACACGATGCTCGCCGACGACGCGCGGCAGCCGGAGCGCCCGCGCCGCCGGCTGGAGATCGTCGGCGACGGAAACGGCACGTGGTGGAAGCCGGGCAGCCGGGCCGACAGCGGTGCCGCGCGGGCCGAGGTCGTCGCGGAGAAGCTGCGCGAGATCCTCACCGCCCGCCTCGGCGACGCCGCGCGGAGCGTGGTCGTCGTCACCCGGCGCGCGGTCGACCTGGACCCCTCCCAGCGGCCTGCCCGGTCGGCGTCGGCGCTCGTGTCGGTGCTGGCGCCGGAGCCGGTGACGGTGATGGGGGAGCGGACCGGCCGGGTGCTCGGCACCGATCCGCCGCCGGTGCACCTGCGCGCGCCCGGTGCGACGATCGACCTGGACGTGGTCCGATCCTGGGTGGCGGCCGCCGGCGACCCGTCCAGGGTGTGGGTCTGGGCGATCCCCGGGCTGCTCACCCCGGCGGCGCACCGGGATCTGGAGGACCTGGGTGTGCACGTGCGCGACGGCGCGCGGGAGGTGCAGCACGAGCTCGGGTTCGTCCTCGACGATCTCGACACCCCGGCCCGGGACGCCCTGCTCAAGTGGGTGCCGCTGGACACCGAGGGCGGGATCGTGGCCGACGGGCCCGCCCGTGAGGGATACGACGTCTCCGCCGCCGCGCCGCTGCCGGTACAGGCGGCCTCCGACGTCCCGTCGCTTCCGCGGCTCGCGGCCGGAGAGCGGGAGTCGACCACCGGTCTGGTGATCGGTGCGAAGCGGTCGACGCTGCTGCAGGACCTGCTGGACGCGCACCGGGACGACCCGGCCCGGCTGCTCGACGACGCCGTCGTCGAGCGGGCCATCGCCCGCCGGCTCGATCCGGAGTCGACGACACCGCTGCGCCAGGAGTTCGACTCGGGCCGCTACCGCGCACGGGACCTCCTGGCCGAGCAGCCGGACCCGGAGGCACGGACGTCGGAGCTCGCCCGGCCCGAGCCCGCGGTCGCATCGGCCCGGACCGGGACGCCCCCGGTCGTCGACGCGGAGCTCGCGGGCGCGATCGAGCTGTCCGAGCTGACCTTCGACGGCCGTCTCACCGACCCCCGCCCCGCGGACACCCGCCCCGCCGACCCCCGCATCGGCCAGCTCGGCGAGGACCGGCTCCGTGCTCTGCGCGACCCGCGCGCCAGGGAGGACCGCGCCGCACGCGCCGCCGAGCTCCGCGAGTCGCCGCCGGCCGAGACCGAACGGGTGCACGTCGAGCAGGTGGACGGCACCGGCGTCCGCGAGCAGGCACAGGCGCTGCTCGACGGGGCGAAGATCCCGAAGCGGGCCATGGCCGGGGCCCGGGCGATGGTGGACGTCGCGCTGTCGGACGAGACCCTGACCTCGGAGCTGAAGCGCGATCCCGGCGCGGTGCACGTCGTCGAGCTCGGGGCGAAGGCCGGGCGGGGCGCCCGGATCCGGGTGCGGACGGTCGCGGTGGAGCCGAACTCCGGAGCGTCGCTGCGGAGTCTTCGCGACCTGGTGCACCGCGCGGAACGCTCGCTGTCGGACCGCGGGGTGTCCCACACCCGTGGCCTGGTGTTCAGCGATCCGCCGGGGATCTCGATCCCGCTGCTGTTCGTGCACCTGCTCGTCCGGATCGCGGGCCTGCTCCCCACCCGCGGTGTCGGGCTCTCCTCGAACCGGCTGCACGACCGCACCAGTTCGGTCACCGAGGGCGGGGTCCGGGTCGACATCACCCCGCACCTGGTCCGCTACGAGCTCGAGCTCGACCTGCCCGGCGCCCCGGCGACGGACCGCCGGGAGGCGACGGTCTCCGCCGAGATCGGACGGCGCACCGCCGACGACGCGACCCTGCGGGACCCGGACACCGAGCGCCCGGCGTGGGCCCGGCCGGACGACGTCCTGCACAGCGAGGTCGAGGGACTCGACGCGCTCGCCGAGCAGCTCCGGACCCGGATGGACATCCGGGTCGGCGACCCCGCAGCGGCCGAGATCCGGGACTGGCTGCGCGAGATGGACTCCTCGCTGCTCGTCGGTCCGCAGTCGCGCACGTTCTCCGTGGTCTCGGCCGGGCCGCTGCGGGTCACCCGGCCGGTGACGCTGACGGTCGGCCCGACCGACGGTGTCGCCTGGTGGTCGCACACGCCGGGCACGGGCACCGCCGAGCAGCGCGAGTCCCGCGGTGTGCAGACCGTGAACGACCGGAGCCGCGGCCGCTGGCGGGGCCTGGGCCTCACCGTGATGGGCGGGGTGTTCTTCCCGGCGGTGTTCGGCATCGGCGGCGGGCCCGCGGTCAACCGCTACCGCGCCACGACCACCACCGGCCGATCGGGGCGCGAGCAGCAGGTGCTCGACTCCCGCAGCTACACCGGTGAGATCGAGCGGCACGACGTACGGCGGCGGCTGCTCGCGACGATCACCCCCGAGTCTGGCCCCTCGACCCGGGTCGAGGGTGGTGTGGCGACGGTGCGGATGTGGACCCGCCCTGCGGCCCCGGACACGACGGCGACCGGCCAGGACACCGCCCCGCACAGCGTCGACCGCACCGAGATCGCCAAGGGTGCCCGGGCCCGCAGGCGGGCCGGTGCCCTCCACCTGATCGACCAGGAGAGCCGCGACCTGGTCGTGCAGCACACCGCCGACCGTCTGGCAGCCGAGCACGGGATCAGCCCCGACGACGTCGTGCAGCCGTTGCGCCGGTTCCTCGACGAGAACGCCGAGACGATCACGACCGGGCGGGCCCGATTCCCGATGAACGAGATCGTCCGGGGCGCGCCGGACGTGTTCATCGGCGCGACCGTCGGCGAGAGGTCCGGCCGCAAGCACGCGATCCCGCAGAACGAGGGGTACCGGGAGACCGGGACCGGCCAGCGCGAGGAGACCCGCGTCGACCGCCGGAGGGACGCCAACGTCGGCCCGACCTTCCAGGGGTACGCCCAAGGCCTCTACTACGCCAGCGCCGGCGTCACCTACAAGTGGGGCGCGGCCGAGAACAGCAGGGCCGCGCAGCTCGCCGACGCCTCCACCCGGACCGCCGACCGCCCGCTGGAGGGCTGGACCTACCCGGCGAGCTTCCACGTCGGGGTCGGCGGGAGCTGGTCGAGCCCCGGCCCGGACGGCGACCCGCTGCCGGGACGGGTGGGCGTGATCGTTCCCGAACCGGCCGCGGACCTGCCGGACCGCATCGACGACCCGAGCGGCGGGACCCCTGCGACGGGACCCGAGACGGAGCAGGCGACGGCACGGTGGAGCGACACCGCGCCCGCCCGGTTCGCCCGCCCCGGCAAGCTGCCGATGCACTCGGAGATCGACATGGTGCAGCCGCCGCCGGGCCTGACCACCGAGATCGCCCGGATGGTGCACCGCCCGTCGGCGAGCGGGTCCGGCGGGCTCGTGCGCGGGATCCTCCGGCCACTGTTCCGGCCGTTCGTCGGCAGCAGGCCGGACCGGGTCGACGAGCCGCACCGGGCTCGCCGGTACTTCCGGCACGATCCGCGTCGCGACGGCTCGAACTCCACGAACGCGGCCCTGGAGGTGCTGGAGTCCTCGACCTCGCCGTACGCCCAGCAGGCTGGACTCGGCGAGGCCGTCGCCCGGCACCGCGACATCGACCTGACGACCGGCGGCTACGAGGGCCTGGTCGGCCGCCGGGTCGACGACGTGCACCTGAGGCAGAACCGTACGGTCGGCGACCCGGTGATCCTGGCCGTCGACGACGAGCACACCTTCACCTACACCGTCGATCCCGGCACCGACATCGGCGGCGAGAGCGGGCCGCACCACGGCTGGCGGGGCCGTGTCGGTGGGGTCGCCCTCCCGATCACGACCGGCAACGCGGCCGCCGGGTTCGGTGCGGACCTGCAGCTGCACCGGCTCCGGACGTCGCGCTCGGCGCCGAGCGGTACGAACCGCGCGCCGCAGACGCGCACCCACACCGGGCGCGGCTTCTACATCCGCTACAACTACCAGGACGAGTTCCGGATGAGCCTGCGGGAGCGGGTCGTCGACCTGTTCGGCGTCGGCCACGCCCTGCGCGAGCACATCTCGACCCGGTGGACCGAGGTGCCCGGTGGGCTGGCCGCATGGGTCTCGGCGGAGGAGATCCACGACGTCGGCGTCCTGGACGCCGCGTCGCTGGAGCGTCTGAACGATGCGGAGCGGAAGGCCTACCACGCGGCGGTTCCGCAGGCCGGCGGCGAGGCCCGCCCCGACGACCTGATCCCGGACGAGGATGTCCGTCCGCCGGAGCACGTCCAGCTGCACCGCAGCGACGTCGTCGCCGACCTCCACGCACAACTGGACGATGCGCTGAACCGGTGGGCGACCGAACAGGGTGTGTCCGGTCCGCTGAAGGTCCTGCGGGTGAACGTCGCGACCGACGGCGACACCGGGATGCGGACGACCGTGCGCGGGTGGTGGCGCCGTCTCACCGGGTCCGGGGCGGACCCGCAGACGGGCCCGCGGAACGTGGAGATGGGCCTGACCAACGATCCTGCCCGGATGGAGGCGCTGATCCCCGACCTGCTCCGGCAGGGATGGCCGCTGCTGGTGACGGCGTCCGCCGGTGGACGGTCGCTGGACCTGATGGTCGACGTCAAGGGCGCTCTCGGTGCCGCCCGCCGGCACGGCGACGCGCGGTCCGCCGTCACCGTGACGACCGAGCCGAGCCGCACCGACGGCGTCGAGGACAGCGAGCTGCGGGCCTGGTGGGTGCGGCACGACGTCGGGTTCACCGCCTTCCTCGGCGACCCGGGGTCGACCCGACCCCGGGTGTTCGTCGGGCCGATCTTCGAATACCTGCTGGACGACCGGTCGGCGACCGAGCGGTCGACGACGCGGTCCTCGTCCGGCACGGACCGCATCGCCGACCGGACCCGGACGCTGCGCGACCTCGACCTGACCTTCGGAGTCCAGGCCGTCGCCCGCCGAGGATCGATCCTGCGCCGGGTCCACCCGCTGCTGGAGTTCTTCGGCCGCGGGAAGCCGTCCCGCGCGGACTTCACCGCCACCGGGCACATCGCTCGGGCGCTGCGCACGGTCCCGGAGTCCGACGCCGAACCGATCGGACGGATCGAGGGCTCCTGGCGGGACGCCCGGCGGGCCGCCGGGATGGACCCGGGGTTCTCCGAGGATGCCCAGGTCCGGGTCCGACGGACGCCGGGCGTCCCCGTTCCGCGGGAGCTCGACCCGATCACCCACGGACCCGGCGGGGCCGACCCGGACGGGATGACGGCGGCCGACCGCCGCATGCTGCTCCTGGAGCTGTCGCGGTCGAACACCGCCGAGAACCTGCGCACCCAGCTCGGGCCCGACGGCCGCCTGATCGAGCTGCCCCGCGGGCGGTACTCCGGGGTGCGGGTGCGCACCGATTTCGTCGCCGTCGACGTGCACGGCGAGATCGAGGGCCGCCGGACCGGCTCGGTGACCGAGATCCGCTCCGGCAGCCGGACGCACAGCCGCACCGCGGAGACGAACACCTTCAGCGCGGTCGAGGCGCGGGCCCGGGCCGCCGAGTACGACACCAACGGCGACGGCCGGGCCGAGACCTCGCAGTACACACCGTTCGTATCGGTCGTGGACTCCCAGGCGCTCCACTCACGGCGGACGCGTGCGACGGGGGTCTCGCACTCCTCGACCCGCACCGTCGAGACCGTCTCGGACATGACGCTGGTCCGTGTGGAGGCGCGGCACACGCTGGAGTACCTGGGTGACCGGGGTGTCGAGGGCACCGGCCGGTTCGACGAGCGGATCGCGCTGGAGGTCGACGACACCGCGCTGGCCGACCTGATCGGCGGCAGGCGGGGGCCGGTCCGGGACCGGCTGGCCCCGATCGAGGAGACCCCCGAGGTCACCGAGGCCCCCGCGACCCCGGCCGGGCGGGCCAGCAGCGAGAGCGACCTCTACGGCCCGCCGACCCCGCCCCCCGCGCCGCCGACCCCGCCGCCCGCCCCGCCGGCCCCGGACTCCATCGAGTCGAGCCGGGAGCCCGTCGACCCCGGCCTCGACGTCGAGTTCGACCCCGGCACGGGGGAGCTCCAGCCGGTCCAGCGGACCCCGGCCGGCAACCGGATCCCGCCCCTGTCCGTCACCGTGCGAGCCCTGTTGCGTACCGGAATCACCAGGAGGATCCCGGACGAGGACCTGCCAGAGGGACCTGCCTTCGACCGGCTCGTCCAGGAGCTGCGCGACGAGACCCACACCGCGTACGAGGGAAACCGCGTCGCGCCGGAACCCGCGTCGTGGCCCCGCCGGAGGATCGCGCCGGTGTCCGGGGACGTGATCGGCGGCATCGAGGCGGCACAGCTGGCCGACGACCTGACGCAGGCGTTGCTGGCACGCCGCGGGAAGAGCCCGGCTTCGACGCTGGCCAGCGGAGGTGTCGGGCCCGAGTTGGAGGTGGCCGACACCCGGTTCAGCGGACAGACCGTCGTGTCCGGCCGGTACGTCAAGCTCGTCACCGACCTGTTGCAGGACGGCCAGCGGATCGCGGAGATCGTCGCGGTGCCGGGAGCCGCGCTGCGCGGCGAGCAGAGTCGCCCCCCGGCCCACCAGATATGGGCCGAGATCGACCGCATGCTCCGGAGCCTGCGCGACGCCCGGCCCGGTGCGTCCATCCGGTCGATCTTCTCCCGTTGGTCCGGTTTCTCGATCCGCCACGGGCACGCTGTGCAGATCCGCCGCGACGAACTGTCGGTGCGCTCGTTCGGCGAGCAGATCACCGTTGGGTCGTCGGTGTTCGGGCTGCGCGAGCACCTACGGGAGGCCTACCAGGACGCCCTCCGCGAAGGGGTACCCACAACTGATTTCGCCATGCGCTCCCACCGGGACGCCCGGTCGTTCGGACAGGAGGTCGGCGACCGGTTCCTCGCCTCCGCCGGTCGCGACGCCCGGTCCCGGCTCGGCACCGATGCCGCTCTGCGGGCTGACCTCGACGCGGTGCAGGGCTACGCGGCGCTCGCCTACACCCAGCTGCTGACGGGCCTGCCGACCTCGGTCGGCTTCGACACCATCGAGAAGAACCACACGTTGGTCCTGTCCCGGGTACCGATCTCGGCCGTCCGGGACGCTCTGCCGCAACGGGTGCGCCGGTTCATGGCGGACGACGCCTCCGGGCTGGGTGCGCTGTTCGAGAAGACGATCGCTACGAACGGCCCGGACATGGGACTCGCCACCGCGGACGGCTTCCTGCGCTCGAAGCTGGGGCGGGGACGCAGCAGGTTCTCCGGGCAGGACTTCGTCCGGCAGACGTGGAGCCCGCGTCGCCGTGGCGAACCGGCGGTCCCGCCGAACGCGCTGGTCCTGTGGATGAACTCCGAGCTCGACAGTCTCGACACCGCCGACGGTGGCCGGCCGGGGCTGCCCCTGGTACCGCTGGAGCACCGTTACCTCCGCCCCGTCGCCGGCCGCGACGGGCTGGCCCGCGCCTACGCCCGGCAGCTGGGCTGGCAGGACATCTCCCGCCGGATCGACAACGACGCGTGGATCGCCATGGCCGAGTCCGGGGTCGCCGAACGAGGGCCGGAGTTCGTGGTGTTCCTCCCGCCGCAGGTGTCCCGACCCGAGGGCGTCCTGCTGTCCGACGAGCCCTTCCCCGATCCGGCGAGGATCGGTTTCACGGGTGGCGGCGCCGTCCCGACCGACGACCGGTGGGCCGAGACCGTCGACGCGTTCGCCCGGGATGCGCTCGACCGGTCCGTCGAGCTGGCCGATAGCGAGGTGCCGGAGCTGGTCCTGCGCGTCGAGGGCGGCGGCAACGGCGGGATGCGGAGCCGCACGGGTGCGTCCGTGCGCGGTGACGAACGAGCCGCGGTTGTCGTCGACGAGCTGGAACGCCGGCTCGCGGCGCTGCGGGCAGAGCGGGCCGCCGAGAACCCGATCCCGATCAGGGTCGAGAGGTCGAGCCGCGGTTCCGGATCCGGTGCGAGCCCGCTGCCGGAGCCGAAAAGCGCTGTCTGGTCGCGGTGGCCGAGTCGGCGGGCTACAAGCTTCCCGGCAGGAACGATCTCCGGGGGGGGGGGGGGGGGGCGGTGTCCGGTGTCCTGGCTGGGCGGTCGATCGCTGAGGAGCCGGTCTCTGGGCGGTGGTCCACAGAGGAGTTCGAGGCCCACGAGGGTGTGTATCATCGGGTCCGGGTCGCCAACCTCGCCGAGGAGCAGCGGAGCCCCGAGGTCTACGGTCGGCTGAATTCGACCGGCCGCGCGGTGGAACTGCTGCGCCTCGACGATGGCCGCCTGCGGCGATCGCTGGAGGACCTCGCCGCGGCCACGGGTCGCCGCCTTCCCGAATCCGGTGACCTGCAGTCTGCGTTGACCCGCGTCCTGAAGAGGCAGTCCGACGTTCAGCCGTGGTCGCGAGAAGAGATCGGTGACGACGTGGAGGTGCGTGCGCTGGTGCGGGCCGCCGACCTCGAGGAGGAGCAGCGAAGCCCCGACAAGTACCGCCTGCTGAACTCGACCTTCCGTTCGAGGCATCTGTTGCGCCCCGATGGTGAGCTGCGGCCACTGCTGGTCGCCCGGGCTTCGGCCGCGGGCCGCAGGCTCCCCTACTTCAACACGCTGCTGTCCGCGGTGACGGACATCGTGGCCGGTTCGGGCGCGCTGCGGGGGTTGTCATCGGCGCAGGAGGACCCGCCGGATGTCCAGGCCCTGTTGCTCGGGCCGGGCCGTGATCCGTCCGGGACCCTCGGTGAACGGTCGGGTGTCGACGATCCGGCGGCGCGGCCGGTCGACCACGACGCCCTTCGTGATCGTGTGTACCGGCTTCTCGGTACCGATGCGGGCGCGTGGGGACGGGTGGTCACGGCGGGGGACCTCTCCGAACTCGTCGCCATGCGCGTGCAGGTTCACGCGGCACAGATCGTCGCCGGATCGATGTGGGCCGAGAGTGTCGGCGAGGGGGGTGCGACCGCGAACCGGGTCATGTTCGAGGTGGTGGTCGACCGCGTCGCCGTGGAACTCCTGTCGCCGACGGGCGGGGACGACGCCGCCCGCACCCTGGCCCGCGACCTCGTGGATCGGTTGCAGCGCGAGGGCCTGATCGACGGGGCGGACCCGGCGGGAACCGGGGCCGGCGAGCCCTCAGCGAAGCGTCGACGAACATCGGTGCCCGCACCGGACGACGTCGCAGGTGAGGACACGAGCTGACTACCGTGCACCCCGACCGCAGGCCCCGACCCGAAAGGATGATCTCGATGAGCGAGCCTCCGGAGCTGACGACCGCACCCGACCTGCTGGTGCTCCTGGACCCGGCCGCCGAACCCGACGACGACGGTTCGGTCGCCGACGAGCACATCATCGGCGGCTGGGAGGTCGACGCGGACGGCGCGACCGGCCGTTTCCTGCCTAATCCCGAGCACGTGCCCTCCGGCCCCGACGTGCCGTCCGACCCGGTCGACGCGGTGCTGCGTGGCATGGCACGCAGCGAGACCGACGGCGAGGAGCTGCTCGCCGCGCTCGGTGACCTCGATCTCGCGATCGGGCACGACGAGACCGGATCCGTCGTGGTGGCACCGGGGCCGGACGGCGTGCACTGCGTGCTGGCCGCGACCGCATTGCGGCACTGCGGTCCGGCTGCGGCGGCGGCCGACCCGACGGTCGACGAGTGGCGGTTCTGCTCGGTCGGCGAGTTGGTCGAGGTCCTCCCAACGCAGGGCATCGACGTTCTGCTCAACCCGCTCGGACCGGCCCCGATGAGGATCACGGCCGCAGATCTCCGGAAGGTCACCCAGGGCGCCGCGGCAGGTGCCGGGGAGGGCGACGTTGCTGCCCCGCAGACCGGTTCCGCCGGGCCCCCCGGGACGTCATAATAAGAGCAGGGCCCCGGGTGTGGCCCGGCCCTGTCATGGCACGACGACGGGCGGACCGCCGGGGCCGTCGGTGACCCACCCTGCCGACGTGCCACGACCCGCGTGCCATTACCCGGAGGTGACGCCGTGAGCGGTGCCGTGCTGACCGTGAGCGCGACCGCTGGGGGGAGCCTCGCCGAGTCCGTGGCCTCCGCCCCCGCCGGATCGACGGTGGTGCTGGCCGCCGGGACCTACACCGGCCCGCTGATCCTGGACCGCCACATCACCGTCGCGGCCGAGGACGGCGCCGGGTCGGTCCGGGTGCACGTGCCCGAGGGCCCGGCGCTGGTCGTGCTCGGCGGCACCGCCCGGGCGGCCGGGTTGATCCTGCGCGCCACCGGTTCCGACCCGGCCGCCGCGGTGACCGCCGGGCACCTGGAACTGATCGAGTGCCGCGTGGAGGCGACCGCGTGGTCGGCCGTGCACTCCGGCGCCGGCGAGCTGCTCCTGCGCGACTGCGAGATCGTCAACGAGACCGGGGCCGGGATCGTCGTGACCTCGCCGGACGGCGCGGTGATCGACTCCACCCGGCTGCGCGACATCGGGACCTCGGCGCTCGTCGCCACCGAGAACGGCACGCTCACCGCCCGCAACTGCGAGATCGGGCCGAGCGGCGGCAACGGTGTGTTCGTCGCCGGGTCCGCCACCGCCGTGCTCTCCGGCTGCACCGTGGAGTCCGCGGCCCAGCCCGCGATCGCCGTGGAGGGCGCCGGCGGGCTGACAGCGACGTCGGTGCAGGTCCGCGACGCCGGCGGCGTCGGCGTCTTCCTGGCCGCCACCGGTTCGGTCGCCCTCGACGACTGCACGGTCTCCGGCAGCGGCACCGAGGGGATCTACGTCGCCGCGACTTGCGCCCCGGTGCTGCGCGGGTGCCGGGTGTCCGGAGCCGGCGGCCGCGGGTTCCACTTCTCCGACGGCGCGACCGGGACCGTCTTCGAGTGCGAGGTCACCGACACCGGCGGCGCCGGTGTCGGAGTGACCACGCGCAGCCGCCCCGAGTTCGACCGGGTGGTCGTGACCGGTGCCGGGGCGGCCGGGATGGCTGTCGACGCCGACTCCGAACCGTTCGTCCGCCGGTTGCGGGTGTTGTCCTCGACCGGCCCCGGCATCCTCGTCGACGGCGCCAGGGGTCGCTGGGAGACCGTGGAGATCGAGCGGACCGGCGGCTCCGGCGTGCACGTCCGGAACGGCGCTCGGGCCGACCTCGTGGGCGCCAGCGTCCGCGGGCCGGCCGGACACGGGCTGCACGCCGACGGTGGGACCCTCGTGGTCACCGACGCCGACGTGGCGTCGCCCGGCGCGGACGGTCTGCGCGCCGACGCCGAGGCCGAGCTGACGGCCCACCAGTGCCGCGTCCGTGGCCCGGCCGGGGCGTGTCTGACGTTTGGGGAGCGGTCGGCGGGCTCCGTCACTGGTTCGGAGTTCAGCGGAGCCGGCGGCCCCGGGATCGTCGTCGCGACGACCGAACCCGTCCGCATCCGGGACTGCGCGGTCCACGATAGCGCCGGCCCGGTGCTCCTCGAGCAGGTACCCCACACCGATGTCGTGGTGCAGGACCTCGCCGAGTCGGGCAACAACGCCGGCCCCGGCCGGCCCCCCGCCGCCGGTGGCCCCGCGGTGGCGACGTCCGCGTCCGGTGGCAGGTCCCCGGCGCCGCAGGCACCGCCGCCGCCGGTCCGGCGCGGCAGCGACCCGCTCAGCGCGCTGCAGGACCTGGTCGGCCTGGAGAGCGTCAAGGGCGACGTCACCTCGATGGTGAACCTGAACAAGATGGCCAAGCGCCGGATCGACGCGGGTCTGTCCGCGCCGCCGATGGCCCGCCATCTCGTCTTCGCCGGTGCCCCCGGTACCGGCAAGACGACCGTCGCCCGGCTCTACGGCGAGATCCTCGCCCAGCTCGGGGTGCTGCGGAAGGGACACCTCGTCGAGGTCGCGCGGGCCGACCTGGTCGCCCAGATCATCGGCGGCACGGCGATCAAGACGACCGAGGCCTTCGAGAGCGCGCTCGGCGGGGTGCTGTTCATCGACGAGGCGTACGCGCTGTCCACCGGGCGCGGCGGCACCGGTCCCGACTTCGGGCGGGAGGCGATCGACACCCTCGTCAAGCTGATGGAGGACCACCGCGACGACGTCGTGGTGATCGCCGCCGGCTACTCGAAGGAGATGGTTCAGTTCCTCGCCGCGAACCCCGGTATGGAATCGCGATTCTCCCGCACCCTGGAATTTGCCAACTACGAGCCCGAGGAACTGGTGACGATCGTGCGGCTCCAGTGCCGCAAGCACGACTACCGGCTCGCCGAGGACGCCGCCGAGGCGCTTCTCGCCTATTTCGACGAGATCCCGAAGGACGGCACGTTCGGTAACGGGCGTACCGCGCGGCGGGTGTTCGAGCGCATGGCTGACCGGCAGGCGTCGCGGCTCAGCATGGCACCCCCCGGCTCGGCGGACGACCTGACCCTGCTGACCGTCGAGGACCTCGAGCTGACGTCCTGACCGCACGACGACGGCCCCCGGGCCGGTTCTCCTGCAGAACCGGCCCGGGGCCGTCGTGTGTCACGGGTGCGGCCGGATGCCCCGGGCGGGGGCCGAGGGGGTGTGGGGGTGACCCCCGCCCGGGTCCGGCGGCGGGACCGGACGCCAGGGAAGTGCTGCGCCCGGAACCGTCGCGGGCCGGTCAGTTCGCCGGGATGCCCGGGAGGGCGGGCGTGACCGGCTGCGCGGGGGTGGCCGGGGTACCGGGGTGCGCCGGGGTCAACGGGCTGGTGCCCTGGTGCTGGGGGGCGGTGGGGTGTCCTCGTCGGCCACGGCGGCTCCGGCGCCCACGAGTGCGAGTGCGACTGCTGCGGCGCCGGCCAGTCCGGCCCGCAGCACCCACTGACGATTCGATCGCATGAGTTCTCTCCCGTTTCGTCGTTTATCGGGTCCTGCGAACATAGTGGATCCGAGACGATTGCGAGTGTCGTCGCGGCAATTCTCGACGAGATGAGGGGACTTCCCCCGCGGGAGTACATCGATACGACGACAGGGCCCTCCCGGATGGGGAGGGCCCTGTCGTTCCGTCTGACGGGTCAGGAGCGGGGGAAACCCAGCTGGACACCTGCGATCTCGCTCTGCGGGACGGGGTCGGCGAGGGTGAATCTCGCCTTCCCGTCCTTGACCGTCGACAGCGCCTCGACGGTGTCACCGGACTTCCGGTGCACGATCAGCCGGACCTTCCGGTCGCCGCAGGAGTCGGGGAAGCCGCTCACCGTGGCGCCGTTGACGTTTCCGGCAGAACCCTTGCGGAGCTGTGTGCGCAGGCCCTCGCCGTCGGTGACACAGGTCGGGGTCGTCGTCCGCCCCGTCGTCTGCGGGGACGCGTTGCGCTGCTGGGTGCGGGTCTCGGTCCGGTCGGAGTCGGAGTCCGTCGTCTCGGGCGTGCTCCGGGTCTGCGGCTGCTCCGACCGGTCGGACTCCGTGCGGGCCTCCCGGGTCGGGGCGGCCTGCGGGGGCACTCCCCAGTCGGGTTCGGCGGCGGGCTCGCGCTCCGCCTGCCGGGGTGCCTCGCGGACCGGTTCGCTGGTCGGCCCGGTCGTGCGTTCCCGCGTCGGTTCGGCGGTCCGTTCCCGGGTCGGCTCCCGGGTGGGTTCGGGCGCGGGCGCGGCGAGGGCGACCGGCGGCTGGGCCGCGGGCGGCGGCGGGGCGGCGGGCGCCGGTGCGGCGGCCGCGGGGGGAGGTGCAGGCGGTGCCGCGGGCGGCGGGGGATCGGCGGGCGGCGGGTCCGCGGGCTTCGGTGCCGCCGCGACCGGGGCACCCCCGTCGGTGATGTCCGGCACCGCGAGCGCGACGTCCGGCGCCGGCGGGACCGGGGCCGCGCCGGGCGGCGGCGGGACGGGTGGCTCACCGGGTGCCGGGTGCGCGCCGCCGGCGAACGGGTCGATGGCGGGCAGCTCGGAGACCGCACCGTCCGGGGGCACCGCGTCGAGCGCCGCGGGGTCGCCACTGCCGCTGGACACGGGACTCTCGACGGCCGGCGGCGGTTCCGACCCGTCGGCCGCGGTCCAGGCTGGCGCCGAGAGCGCGGCCGGATCGGGAGCGTTCAGCGACAGCGGAGCCGCCACCGCCACGGCGGAGACCCCGAGCGCGGCGAGCGTGGTGATCGCGGCGACGGCGATCCCGGTGCGCCGGCGGTGGCCGCCGGCCGGATCACCCGGACGCCGCCCCGACCCGGACGGTCGCCGCCCGTTACCGGACTCGTACACCTGAGATCCTCCGTTGCCTGACGATCGTGCGCCGGACACACAGCGCCGGATTAGAACGGTATGCCGGGCCCGGCGTTCGAGCCGCCGCACGGCCGAGTTACTGCCCCGGGGGGACGCAACGACGCCCACGAGGACGCCGGGGCTGGCTCGTCGTGCCTGGTGATCGGCTCAGTGGTCGTAGGTGCCCTCGAGCAGCGCCGCGGCCAGCTCGATCCGCGAGCGGTAGCCGGTACGGGAGAACAGCCGTCCCAGTCGGCCCTCGACGCTCTTCTCGCTGCTGCCGAGCACGTGGGCGATCTGGCGGTTGGTCAGTCCCTCGGTGAGCAGCTGGCCGAGGAGCCGTTCGTTCTCGGCCTTGGTGACCGACCGGCCGGGGACCGGCACCCCGGAGATCTCCATGGCGGTGCGGGTCCAGTAGCGGGCGAGCGGGGCGTCGATCCGTTCGTAGAAGGCGTAGATGCGCAGCAGCTCGTCGGCTTCGACCAGGCCCATCCGGGCCAGTCGCATTCCGAGCTGGGCGCCGTCGAACTCCTGGCCGGTGTCGCGGGCGATCCGCAGGCACTCGGCGGTCTCGTCGGCGTCGGCGTGGGCCATCGCCCGGCCGAAGGAGGCGTGCAGCAGCGCGCGAGGGGTGCCCAGCACGGCAGCGACCTCGTCGAGCTCCCCGGCTCGCAGGCGGGCCCGCTCGAAGTCCTCGCAGATCACGTCGATCTGGACCAGGAGGCAGAGCAGGAGATCGGCGCCGACGAGCAGGCTCTCGCCGCGGGCCTGATCGAGTGCGCCCTCGACCCGGGCGGTCGCGGTGGCGAGGTCGCCCAGGCCCAGGTCGATCACCCCCTCGACCATGTCGAGCAGGTGCGACAGGACCGGGACCTCGCCGCGGGCGGACGCGATCGTCTGCCGGGCCGCGGTGAGCTGCCCGCGCACGACCATCAGCCCGGTGAACTGCTGGTAGAACGAGGCCCGCCCGATCTCGAACATGTGGCTGCCCGGGTCGGCGATCGCCCGCTGGGCCAGCTCAGAGGCCTCCGGCCGGCCCTCCAGCAGGGCGAACACGGCACGGTGCTGGGGCACGAGCTCCGCCTCGGCGAGCCCGGACCGGCGGACCACCTCCCGCGCGCCCCGGACGTCCCCCATGGCGACGAGCGACGCGATGGCCCACTGGGCCCGGTAGCGGATCCGGGCCGGGTCGAGGACCGTCGGCTCGCCGTCGAGGACCGACGGGGCGTCGGTGGCCGGGACCCGGCCGGCGAACAGGTCGCCGACCCATTCAATCAGCTCGCCCATCTCCCGGGTCGTCGGCTCGGCGCTCCAGTGTGGACGGGTGAGGTTCAGCAAAGCGTACGCAGCGCCCCAGCGGCCGCGCAGCGCCCTGGCGATGACCTGGCAGATGGCCCGGGTGGCGTCGTCGACCTCCCACAGGGTCGGCGCGGGCCCAGTCGCGATGGCGTCGAGCTCTGCGGTGTCGCCTGCCGAGTGCAGACCGAGCACGAGAACCGGGTAGAGCGCGTGCCGGGTGGGGTGCGGGATGGTCTCGTCGTCGAGCATTTCGCGGATCGCGGCGAGCGACGCGTCCGCGTCGCCCGCGCGTTCCGCCGCCCGGATGAACTCGTACCGGGCCCTGAGTCGCTCCGCAGCCGTGCCGGCCAGCTCGATCGCCGCCGCCCACCACCGCTCCTCCCGGCGGGGGACGACCCCTGGGACGGCCTCGGAGCCCGCGGCGATTAGCTCGTCGTACGCCCGGTCGGCCGGCAGCAACCGCCCGGCCAGCACGACCAGGTCGGCGAGCGCGGGCCGGTCGAGTGTGGCCCGGCCGTCCCAGACCGCGCGCACGACGAGGGTGGCGAGCACCCGCCGCTCGTAGGGTCCGAGTGCGGCGCGTAGCCCGGCGCCGAGCAGCGGGACGATGAACTGCCACCGTCCGGTGCTGCGGCGGTGCAGGATCCCGGTCGCGCGCAGCTCGGCCAGCCGGTCGCAGGCGTCCTCCGCGGTGGTCTCGAGCGCGGTGGCGAGCAGGCCGGGCAGCGCGCTGCCCGCGGGTTGCAGCGCTGCGGCGACGGTGGCGGTGCGCCAGATCCGAGGGCCGAGGCGTCGCACGTTCTCCTGCAGTGCAGCAGCGGTGTCCGGACCGGGTTCGGCGTGGGCGTCGGGGACGAGGTAGGCGTGCCCGGATACAAGGCGTACCCGGTCGGTGTGCCGCAGGGTCTCCGCGGCGCCCGCCACCACGGCGGTGAGGCCGCGGCTATGCCCGCGTACCCAGGTCAGCAGCTCTGGGGTGGGCACTGCGCCGAGCGTGTCTCGCACGACCTGGGCGGTCTGGTCGGCGTCCAGGCCGGGAACGCGCACCGTCGCGACCAGTCCGCGTGCCCGCAGGCGCTCCAGCGCCGGGAGTCCGACGGCGCGCAGCGGTTCCGGCCCCGGCATGGCGATCGCGCACACGTAGTGGACGGAGGTCCCGGTGAGCCGGTGGGCGAGTGCCTCGAGGACGGCGACGGTGTCGGCGTCCATCCACTGTGCGTCGTCGACCACGACGACGGCGTCGCGGCCGGTGACCCAGGCGGCCGTGGCCGCGGCGGCCCTGCGGGCGACGGCCGGGTCGTCGTGTGCGCCGGCTGCGGGACCGAAGGGGACCGGGACGTGGCCGTTGCCCCGGGGTGGCGGGGAGCCGTCGTCGTGGACACCGACCGGGACGCCGTCGCGGGTGAGCCGCACCCCGGTCACGACCCGCTCCTCGGCGCGCAGGACGGCCCGGACCTCGGCCAGCACCGTGCTGCGCCCCGATCCGGCCCACCCGGTCACCAGCACGACGGGCGGGCCGTCGTCGGCGCGCACGAGGTCGAGGACCTCGTTCGTCGTATTCCGAACCACCGGCACTCGATCATGATGGCGTACGCCGGGTGACGGCGCGTGCCGGGCCGGGTAACGGCTGTGACATCGAAACAGCCCGGACGGGCGTCATCGGTGCCCGGAAGGGGCAACGGCGGTGTCGGAGGATGATCAATGTTCCATGCTGACCGGCACGAGAGCCGCCGATCGTGGCCGACGTGGGGGAGGAAACGGACTCATGAGGAACGCTCCGTCCGCACCGGTCGGCAGGGAGGACGAACTCGCGGTACTCGCGGCCGACGGGCCGGGTGGTGTCGTCACGGTCCTGCACGGGGAGCGCGGGAGCGGGCGCAGCACGATGCTCGCGGCGCTGGCCGACATCGGACGGTCGGTCGGGCGCCCGGTGCTGACCGTCGACCTCGCCGGCCCGCGTCCCGAATGGGACCTCTACGGCGTCGTCCCGCTGCTCGACGCGGTGACCGGCCGGTTCGAGAGCCTCGGCGCGGCAGCCAATCTCGTCGGCCGGACCGCCGCCTTGCGCCGCCGGTGCACCCCCGGCTCCTACCGCAGCACGGTCCGTCGCGGTGCCCTGCACGCCGAGATCGGCCGGTTGCTGGGCAGCCTCGGCTCGGCGGCGCTGGTCCTGCTCGACGACGTCGACCATATCCCCGAACCCGAGCACATCGCGGTGGCCGGCCGGCTGGCCGGCCACCGGGTGATCGTCACGGCCGGACGGGCGTCGGCGCTCGGTGAGGTCGCCGACGCCCTAGTGCACGCCGGGCCGATCGGTACCGAGGATCTCGCCCGGCTTGTTCGCCGGGCGCTGCGTGCGCGCCCCGACGCGCGGCTGGTCGCCGCCCTGCGCCGGGCGCTGGGCCCGCTCGTGGGCAACCCGTCGGCGGTGCTCGCCACCCTCGACCACCTGCGCCGGTCGGACCGGTTGGTCACCGTCGCACGCCGGGTGTGCCTGCGCGCGCCGCACCGCCCGCCGACGCTGCCGTCCGACGCGCTCGCGGTCACCGCGGTCGGTGATCCCGGGGACTCCGCCGAGGAGATCGTCCTGCTGGTCGACGGCCCGGCCAGGGTCCGGGTCGAGGACACGCCGCTGCTGGCCGCCGCGTGCGGCCGGACCGCCCGAGACGCCGGTCGCACCGTCGACCGGCTCGTCGCGGACGGGGTGCTGGAGGAGCACCACGGCGCGCTCGTCCTGCGCTGCCCGGCGGTCGGGGCGACGCTGCGGGCCCGGGCCGGTACCGGCCGCGTCCGTGCCCTGCACGCCGCGGTGGTCCGAGCCTCCGCGACTGTCCCGGCCCCGCCGACGCCGGAGGTTCTCAGCGACCACGTGGAGGCCGCCGGCGACGCGCTGGAGCCCGGCCGGACGTGGTCGGAGCTGCTGCACGCGCAGGCCAGGGAACGCGAACGCCGGGCTCCCGACCGCGCCGCCCGCCTGGTGCACGCCGCCGAGCGGCACGACCGCGCCGAGCCGGAGTCCGAGCCGGAGTCCGGACCGGCCACCGGCTGGGTGCTCCGGCTGCTGTTGCGCGCCGGTGACCACCGTGGCGTCGCGCACCTGGTGGCCCGCATCGTCGCCGGCGGCGCCCGGGACGCCGATCCGGAGCTGCTCGCCGCCGCCGCGGCCGCCGCGGCGCTGTCGCTGGACGAGCCGGTGCCGGACGCGGTGCACCGGGCGCTGGGTCGGGACCTCGATCCCGCGTGCCCGTTGCGGCTGGTCCGGGACTGGACCGCCGGCCAGGCGCTGGACGTGCAAGAACTGCGGGACGCGATGCGCCCGCTGCTCGCGCCGAAGGCCGGTCCGGACCGTCGCTCGCTCGGCCGGCACGCGGCCGAGACGGCCCTGCTGAGCCGCGACGTCGTCGGTGCGCTCGAGGGGCTGCTCGGCCCGGCCTACCGTCGCCCGGCCCACGGCGGGCACCTCGGGCCCCAGCAGGTCGCCGTCGCCCTGAGCAGCGGCCGCTGGGAGGACGCGACCGACGAGGCCCGCGCCCTGTTCGCCGACCACGACGCGGACGAGAGCACCGCGGGCTCCCGCGAGCTCGCCGCGCTGCTCGCGGCCGACGCCGCAATCTGGTCCGGCGACGAGCGCATGGCCGAGGCGTGGCAGGACTACCTGCCGGACGACGCCGTCCGGGCCCGGCACCCGATGCTGTACGCGGCCGTACAGGCCACCCGGCTCTGGGCGGCCGGGGACGGAGCGACGGCGCTGGAGGACGGCTACCGGATCTGGACCGACGCGCAGGGCCGAGCCGGGCACGTCGGCCGGCGGTTCCTGCTGGCCCGGCTGTGCGGGATCGCCGCGATTGACGGCCACCGGCAGTGGCACGCCCGGCTGCACGCCGCCGCCGTCGAGTGGCGGCGCAACGCCCGGGGCGCCGAGGTCATCGGCGCCGCGGAGGCGTGGGACCTCGCGGACGGACTGTTCGGCGGTGGCGCGGCGAGCGAGGCGCGCCTGGCCAGGGCGATGGAACCGGCGCGCAACCGGGGGCACCGGGCGAAGCTGTGCTGGATGCTACTCGCCGCGGGGACCGCCGTCCCAGACCCGACCGCACTGTGGGCCGAGGCGCACGCGGTCGCCACCGAGATCGACTCGCCGGTACTGCGCGCGCGGCTGCGCCGGTTGGTCGAGGAGCACGGCGTCCGGCTCCCGGTCAGCCGCCACCGCGACTCCGGGCTCACCGACGTCCAGCTGCGCATCGTCGAGCTGGTCGAGCAGGGCATGACGAACCGGCAGATCGCCCGGGACCTGCAGATCAGCGAGAAGACCGTGGAGAACCACCTGACCAGGCTGTTCGTCCGGTTCGGGTGCCGTACGCGACACGGGCTCGCCACCGCCCGGATCGCCGCTCGATGCGACGAGACCGAGGTGCGCGGAGTACTCGACGCCGAGGACCCGCTCGCTCGCCCCGTGTCCTGCTGAGCCGCCCGGTCGGCGCACGCGTCTGCCGGGCACCGTGTTTCGACACGATGCCGGCAGCCGACGGCCGCGCACTGCCGGCCGGTGGACGAGCGTCCCGGTACGCGGTCAGCCGTGGCGGGTCTCCTGCCCGTAGAGCACCGTCGTGTAGGCGGAGAGGTACTCGCCCAGATCCCCGTCGGGCAGGTTGTAGGTGAGGAGCACGCCGTAGCCGTCCTCGACGGTCCGCCGGGCGAGGTCGGCGGTCAGCTTCCGTGGGGTGCCCGCGTCATCTACGGCCGCCGCGGAGAGCTGTTGCCGGGAGAGCCTGGGGATGGTCGGCGCCGTGTGCGTCCCGTAGTAGAAGTTCCAGGTGTAGTCCAGCTTCGCGCCGACTGACTCGTGGCCTGCGACAGTCCCTCGGTGGCCGGACCGATGTCGTAGAACGAGATGATCTTGTCCGGGAGGTGCGCCCGGAGCGCGGAGATCAGCCATCCGGCGGAGTCCGGGTTGATCGGCGGTGCGCCCGGACCGTCGTAGTCGCTGTGCTCGTCGTCCAGTTCGACGCCGTCGGGACCGTACTTCTCGACGGTCTGCGCTACCTCGGCGGCGAAGGCGCCCGCCGTCTCCGGGCTCTCGAAGTTCGCGAGGCCGGCGATCTGGTGGTTCCCGAGGATGGAGAGGGTGAACTTGGTGCCCTGCCGTTGCACCGGCCGACTCGTGGTCTCGGCGTTGTCGACGGTCTCCGGTACCTTCTCGTTGAGGAAGAGGGAGGGGCCTGTCGCCGGGGCGTGGTCGGTGTTGGCGGCGAAGACGATGGCGACGTCGAAGACCGGGGTCCCGTCCTCGAGCCGGTAGGTAGGTGGCGACGTTCTCGAACTTCTGGTCGTTGACCTCGACGTAGACCACACCGGTCAGTGGAGGTGGCGGTGCGAGGTCGTCCGCCCGGGCCGGGGCGGTTCCGATGCCCGCGAGCAGCAGGGCGAGTGCGCCGGCGGCACCCACCGCCATTCGGGATCCCACTGTTCTCGTGATCGATCTCGTCGTGAATCCACGTACTGATTCCTCGCCAGTTGCGATACTGTAATCCGATCGTGTGACACTAAAGCGTTTTAGCCAAGGCGTCGGCGAATGGCGGAACTGAGCGGCCGTGGCTGCGGCGCCGGGTCCGTGGCCGACGTCGTCCGGTGCCGTCCGGGCCCGGACACACATCTGCCAGCGCCGTGTTGCGGCACGACGCCGGCAGACAGTGGTCGGGACGACGGCCGTGGGGCTGCGTCCCGGTCGTGCTCCTCCGGCGGGTGTCCGCCCCGCGGGGCGGAACGATCGAGGAGGAGGAGCGGTCAGGGGGTGTTCGGCGGGATGCCCGGGTTCGTGGGCAGGTTCGGCAGGTTCTCCGACGGCGGCGGCCACTCGTCGGCGTTCCCGGCCCCGGTGCCGGTACCTGGCCCCGGCTGTACCGGGCCGCTGGTGCACGTCGGGCAGGCCACGTCCTGGCCCTGCTGTCCCGCGGCCAGTGCCGGTCCCGCGCCGGCGAGCGCGAATGCTGCCGTCGCCGCTCCGGTGATCAGTACGCGGGCGAGCTGCGGACGTCCTGTTGTCGTCATCGACACTCCTCGATGCCGGCTGGTCGCCGGCCGTCGTGTTCAGGTGCACGGCGGACGTTAGGTGCCGGACCGGACGGATCGTGCGGCCCCGTCGTTCCCGGCAGCCGGACGCGGGAGATCCCTCGCCAGTGCGCTCCGCGGGTTCGCCGCCACCAGCGTCCGGGACCAGCACCGGGTTGCTCCACCGGCGAGGGCGCGCTCTCTGTGGCGCTCGTCGAGCGGGCACCGGTCCGGTGACCGACCCCGCTCGAACGGCACGCGGTGCGGTCCGGCCGGGCCGACCACGGGGCATGGTGTGCCGTTCGGCGGGGGACCGTGGGTCTACCGCGCGTCGGCCCCGGACGGCCCCGCGACGTGCCGCACCCCGGTGACCTCGCCCTCCCAGTCCGACAGCGGCTGCAGGACGACCCCGGTCGCCGAGTCGTAGGCGTTCACGACGAGCCCGCCGCCGACGTACATCCCCACGTGCCGCGGGTTGGTCGGGGAGCCGAGCGATCCGGGGGTGAACACCAGGTCGCCCGGGGCGATGCTCGCGACCGTCGCGGGCGTCCCGGCGTTCTTCTGGCTCACCGTCCCGGCCGGGATCGGCACCCCGGCTGCGGCCCAGGAGGCCAGCATCAGCCCGGAGCAGTCGAACCCGTCGGGGCCCTTGCCGCCCCAGACGTAGGGCTTGCCGATCTGGGCGAGCGCGTAGCTCACCGCGGCCCGCTGGGCCGGGTCCGCGGGCAGGGCGAACCCGGGCGGGAGCGCGCCCGGGTCGACCGGCGTCGGCGCGGTCGGCAGCCCGGCGCCGCCCTGGTCCGGGCAGGCGAACGTGGACGCCTGCCGGGCCGTCGCCGCGCCGGGGGTGGGGACGGGGTTGTCCGGCCCGACCCAGAACCGGTCGACGAGCGCGGCCGCCGGCTCCTCCTGCGGGCCGTAGCGGTCCGGGAACGCCGAGCGCTGCACGGACTGGGCGGCCTCGCCGGGCGGCATGGTCGCCCACCCGGACAGCTCGACGAGCCGGTCGAGGAAGATCCCGGTCGAGTACACTGGGTTGAGGACCTGCTCCGGCGTGCCCCAGCCCTGCGACGGACGCTGCTGGTAGAGCCCGAGCGAGTCCCGGTCCCCGTACTCCACGTTGACCAGCCGGGACTCGACGATGACCGTCGAGATCGCGATGACGGCGGCCCGCCGCGGCAGCCCGCGCCCGACGACGCCGTCGACGATCGTCGCGGCGTTCTCGGTCTGCTCGGCGTTCCAGTCGGTCCCGCCGATGGACTGCGAGCCACCGCCGATCCCGCCGTCGCCGCCGCAGCCGCCGCCCGGCAGCGCGCCGTCGGCGGCCGCGCCGAGCATCGCGATCCCGATGCCGAGGGTGGCGGAGACGAACGTCAGCGTCGCGGCGACGACCGCCAGGACGACGGCCGGGCTCCTGCGTGCCACCGGGTCACCCGCGCGCGGATGAGCTGCCCGGCTCGCCGCCGGCGGGGCGCGGGCCGCGCACGCCACCGGACGGGACCGAGACGAGCCCGCGCCGGCGGGTGCCGCCGCCGGTCGGTTCCGGTGCGGGGACCGGCTCGGCACGCAGCCCGGCGTTGGTGTCGAACACCGAGCGTTCGGTCGCCGAGAGCACGGTCTGGATCTTCATGCCGGGGGTGTTCTCCAGCTTCCACAGTGCCCGCCCGGCGCCCTCCATCGCCCAGCCGGTGATGACGGCCTGCTCGCGTTCGGACAGTCCGAGGTCGTCGGCGAGCTCGTCGCCGACCCGGGTGGACTGTCCGAGCAGGATCCGGGTGGAGCACAGCGCGAGCAGGTCCTTGGCGATCGAGACCTCCTGGGAGCCGGCGGCGCCGACCGAGAGCAGGTCCGAGGGCTTGTGCATGACCAGGAGCTGGATCTTGCGTTCGGCGCGGGACAGGCGCAGGTCGGAGTCGACGGCCTGGACCGCGCGCAGGCCCAGGCGCATCTGGCGCCACACCTCGTCGCGGACGATGATCCGGACGTCGCCGTCGTCCTGCAGGTCGGTGATCATCGAGGACCAGGAGCCGAGGCAGGTCAGCGCGACGGCGACGGCCTGGTCGCCGCGGGCGCGCAGCAGCGACAGGTCCATGGACTGGACGGGTGCGTCCCAGTCGAGGTCGAAGTTGGTGGGCTCGTCGAACAGGCCCGCGAGCGGTCCGACGACGAGGTTGGACAGGGCGTCGGTGATCTGGCGGGTGTGGTCGACGAACTGGCGGCGGTCGGCGAAGCGCAGCTCGCGCCAGAGGGCGTCGTCGGGGTCGGCGAGCCGGGCGACGACCTGGGGGATGGTGATCGGGCGCAGCTCGGTGTAGCCGTCGGCGGCCCCGACCAGGCGGGTGAGCACGGTGGAGAGCACCAGCTCGTCGGTGACGGTCGGGGAGTAGCCCTGCGCCTCGGCCAGCGCGGTGAGCATCCGGGTCCAGCGGGCGAGGACGCTGGTCAGCTCCTCGCGCTGGCGGGCGGTGTCCCAGCCGGCCCAGCGGGCGCGGACGGGGCCGAGGTCGAGCGCGTTGAGCCGGTGCGGGCTGCCGCGGCCGAGTGCGATCGGGGTGATGCCGAGCGCGCGCAGCAGCGGGGTGTACTCGCCCTTGACGTCGCCGCTGATCAGGGAGCGGACGCCGAACAGCATCATCCGCAGCAGTAGTGCGACGACGGTGGAGGACTTGCCGCGGCCCGGCTCGCCGAACACGGCGAGATTGGGGTTGGTGACCATGTCGCGCAGCACCCACTCGGTGGGGTGCACGTAGAAGGCGCCGCCGGACTGGGTGTCGTAGCCCAGCCGGGCCCCGACCGCGGGGACGCCGTTCGCGGCCAGCAGCGGGAACAGCCCGCCGACCTCCGCCGTCGTGGCGGTGTGCACCGGGACGCGGCGGGTCGCGTCGACCGCGGTCCAGCCCCGGCCCGGCTCGCGGTGGCCCTGGCGCGGTGCGGCGACCCGGTTGACGCGTTCGCGCCGCCGCCCGCCCTGCTCGCCGGGCTCCGGGCCGTCGTCGCCGGGCCCGGCCGCGTCACCGCCGCTGAACTGCGACAGCAGCTCGGCGGTGTCCCGGGATCGGACCTCGCGGTTCCTCCGCAGCGGGCTCACGAGTCGAACGCCCGCTTCTGGCGGGGCAGCCCGATCCCGACCGGGAGGGCGGCGGCGACGAACGCGGAGTCCTGGGCGAGCTCGAGACGCAGCAGCCGGAACCGGCCCGACGAGTCGTTCTCCAGCCGGGCGGCGTGGTCCTCGACGTTCCAGTCCGAGGGCACGGTCACCGAGCTGGCCACGGTGAACCGGACGACCGCGTGCCCGGCCGCGACCGCGGCCTCCTGCTCGCGGGACCCGCGGCGGTTGCGGTCGTCGACCTCGGTGGTCGCGAACCCGCGGGCGGCCTTCGCGTCGATCAGGACGTTGTGCCGGAACCGGTCGCTGCGCACCACCCGGGCGCCGGCGGCCTGGGAGAGGATCTCGTAGTGGATCTGCAGGGTGCGCCGCTCGCCCGCGGTGCGCACGGCCAGCATCGGGCCGAGCGAGCCGAAGATCGTCCCGGACTCCGGCGGCTGCACGGCGTAGGAGACCGAGGAGTACCCGTCGTGGTGGTAGGCCCGCGCGGCCGGGGCCGGGGCCAGCGCCGGACCGGCCTGGGAGATCGGCAGGCCGACGGTGCCGTCGGCGTCCGGGCGCACCAGGTGCCGGTAGGACAGCGCGCCCGCGGTGGCCGGGTTGAAGCCGGTCTTGATGGCCTCGGCGACGCCGGTCGAGGTCAGCCAGGTCACCGACTGCACCCCGAGCCCGCGCAGGCCGTCGGCGACGCCCTCCAGCAGCCGGTACAGCGCGTACGCACGCCCCGCGACGCCGCCACCGGCCGCCTTCGCCGGGCGGCGCAGTGCCTCCTCGGTGCCGGACACGGTCACGAACAGCTCGGTCCGCACCGACACCGACGCGACGTCGCGGTCGATCTCGTCGGTCACCCGGCGGGCGAGGTCGGGTGCGTCGGGGTGCTCGTGGCGGGACCGCCACACCTCGTACTCGGTGCCGTCGTCGGGGACGGTGCGCACCAGCAGCGAGACCCGGTCGACGACCTCGCGGTGCCCGAGCGCGGCGAGCAGCGAGCCGAGCCGCCCGGCCAGGCGCTCGCACTCGGCGTCGGACAGCATCCCGACGCCGGAGTGGGTGAGCTTCGCGGTGGCGCCCCAGCGGCCCTCGGCGGTGTCGTGGATCAGGCAGACCCGGGAGCCGTGGAACTCCGGCCCGTCCGGGAACTCCAGCCGCGACAGCACACCGGGCAGGTCGGGCTCGGTCCGGTCGCCGGCCAGCCCGGCGGCGGCGCGGGACTGCCAGGGTGACCAGCGCATCAGCACTCCTGTCTGGAACATGATCAGGTCGGCCAGCCACCGGAACGCCGGGCGGCCGCGGACCGGGACGACGATCAGCACCGCGACGACCGCGGCGAACGCCCCCCAGCCCAGCGTCTCGCTCCAGCGGTTGCGGGACATGGCCAGCAGCGCGGGGACACACGCGGCGATGACGAGGAACGCCTGGACCGGCGTCATCCCGGCGATCCAGCCGGTGCCCTCGCGGTGGGCGAGTCCGTGGTAGACCCGTGGGCCGCCGGTACTCGGTGCGCTCATCGTGGTCCCCTCCCTCGTCGGTGGTCGTCGCCGCCGGGTGTCGTGGGGGTCGCGGGTGTGCCGGTGCTCGACGCCGGCGCCCACGCCCCGGATCCGGCGTCCCGGCGGCGGGAGCGCCGGGTGGCGCCGGACTTGCCGGTGGGTGTGCCGGCGCCGGGGGTGCGGCCGCGGGCCGGGCCGTCCCCGGCCGCCCCGCCGCCCGGGTGGTCACCGGAGTGCCCGCCGCTGGCGCCGTCCCCGCCGCGCGGGCGCAGCGGACCGGCGGCGATCGTCTCGGCGGTGCCGCGGTCCCCGCCGACGAGTCCTCCGCCCACGAGCCCGTCGCCGCCTGCGGTGACGGTCCGGTACGCGGTGGATCCGCCCAGCTCGCCGGTGGTGGCGCCGGTGAGTCCGTCCCGCCCGGCCGGTCCGGGCGCACCGGTCCGGCTGCCGAACCGGGCGACGTTGATCGACTCGCTGGCGCCGTCGTCCCCGGCGGGCTCGGCGAACCCGCCGGACCGCCCGCGGGACCGGACCGCGTCCCCGGCCCCGGTCGCGGGATCGACGAAGGCGAGCAGCCGGAACAGCACGACCGGGCTGAACAGCGACACCAGTAGCACCGTCGTCCCGGCCAGCAGGCCGGCCACGCCGTCGGTGCCGGTGGTCACCGTGACCCCGGCCAGCAGGACGAGCGCGAGCGCCGGCTTCATCAGGACCGCGGCGAGGATCCACCGGGCCGAGCGCCAGAAGATCCCGGTCGTGGTGTCGGCGACCAGCGCGGCGGCGGTGATCGGGATCGTCGCGACCAGGACGAGCACCGCGGCCTGCCGGAAGACGGTGAGCAGCGAGAGCCCGACCCCGGCCGGGATCGTCCCGAAGAACGCGGCCAGCCCGAGCAGCATGGACCGGACCTGCTCGTCGACCGACCCGAGATCGGGCTCCGGGCCGAACCGCCCGGCGACCTCGGGGGCGTCGAGCAGCGCGGTGAACGTGCCCCCCTCACCGAGCCGGCTGAGGAACATCGTGGTCAGGCCGTCGGCCGCGGTGAGCAGGGTGGCGACGGCGCCGGTGGTCAGCGCGATCGCGATGCCGAACTGGGCCGGGCCGGTGAACGCGCGGAACATCCCGCGCCCGCCGCGCAGCGCGACCGAGATGAGCTGGTGGAAGAACAGGCCGAGGGCGATCATCGCGGCCAGCCAGGTCATCGACGGCCACAGCGAGGCGAAGCCGCCCCCGTCGCCGTCGCCGCCCGGGCCGCCGACCACCGCGGCGAGGTCGAACCGGCCGACCTGGTCGGTGAGCGTGAACGCGCCGCGCAGCAGCAGCGCCCCGGCGTCCCACACCTTCTGCATGGCGGCGTCGAACGACGAGGCGCCCATCGCCCCGACCGGTTCGGACAGGTAGCTGCCCAGGCCCGACCCGCCGTCCGGCGGTGGCGGCGGCTGGGCGGGGAGCACGGTGGTGATCATCGCCTGATCTCCCTCCAGCCGGCGTCGACGGCCTCGGCGCTGCCCGGCCACGCCGACGGCGCGACCGCCGCGGTCGGGCCGGACGCGACGAGCCAGCGGTCGTCGACCCGGCGCATCGGCAGGCAGTTGCCCCAGCCCGCGGTCACCACCCGGCCGCGGTGCTCGACGACGAGCTCGCCGAGCACGCAGGCGACGGTGTAGGTGCCGCCGGCGGCGGTGCCCTTGGTCATCGCGGCGGTCGGCGTCCAGGAGATGGTGGTGCCCTCCGGCGCCGGGCCGGACCACGCCATCCCGGCGCCGCGGCGCAGGTCGAGCAGGTCGCGGCCGGTCCAGGTGGCGTCGGCGGGCGCCGCGCCCGGTTCGGCGGCCGCGCGGTAGGTGCGCTCCCAGACGGCGGGGTCGCCGCCGGCCAGCCCGGCCCGGGTCAGCGCGGCGAGCTGGGCGAGCGCACCCTCGGGGGTGGCCGGGAACCCGGTGGCGACGCCGTCGGCCGGGGTTCCGCCGGCGGCGGCCGGGAGGGTCAGCGGCGGCCCGGCGGTCCGGCTCGTGAGCGCGTGCGGTGACGCCGCGGCGGGCGGGAGGTCGAGCATCGGCGCGGTGGCGAGCGCGGCCTCGGACCCGGGGCCGGTGGCCGTGTCCGGGGTGTCGGTGGTGCTGCCGGCGGTGCCGCCGCGGCCCCCCAGGAACAGCCCGGCGAGTGCGGCGACGAGTGCGGTGGCGAGCAGCAGCGCGAGCAGACCGGTGCCGACGAGGACGAGCCCGGCCCGGCGCCGCCCGGGTGCCGCGGGCACCGGGCTCTGCTCCTCCGCCACGACGGCGGTTCCGCTCGCGTCGGTCATCAGGCCGTGGTGCCCGCGAACTGGCTGATCAGGGTGTACCCCAGCCCGAACAGGACGGCGAGGGCGAGGCTGCCGATGATCATCCGGGCGCCGAGCCGGCCGGAGCCGTGGTGGTCCCACAGCCGTCCGGCGGTGGCGGCGACGATGCCGCCGAAGAACAGGCCCACGATCGACGCACCGGCGATCCACTGGAGGTAGCCCACGACCTGCTGGATCGCCTCGAAGCCGGGCGGGGCGGCCGGGGCGACCTCGTCGAACGGCGACGGGTCCTGCGCGGGCAGGACGGCGAGCGCCTCGGGCAGCAACCGGAGCAGGGACAGGGACATGGAGTGCCTCCGCGGCAGGACGGGCGAGCGGATCGGCTCGCCGGATGAGGGCGGGTCAGCGGCGCCGGGGCGACGGGATGAGGCCCCACGCCGCCAGCAGCGGCCGGAGCGCCTCGACGGCCCGCGCCGGGGCGGGCTCGTCGGTGATCCCGGCCGGTTCCCAGCCCGCCTGGTGCGGGACGAACAGGGCGTCGTCGAGCAACGCCTCGATCCGGGACCCGGCGGCCCCCGCGACACCGGAGGGCCACTTGCGGGCCCCGTTGACGACGAGCTGGTGCACCGGTGTGGCCATCCCGCGGTTCACCCACGGTTCCAGCCGGGCGAGCAGCTGCTCGGCCTGGCGCAGCGAGGGCCGGGTCGCGCGGACGACGAGGATCGGCCGCTGGGCGGGCAGCCCGCGGCGCAGCCAGCCGCCGGCCCCGTAGAGCGGGGTCGCGGCGGCCCGCCAGCCGCCGTGACCGAGGTCGACGACGGTGGCGTGCAACGGGTCCGGTGCGGGGTCGGGCAGCCAGTCCGGCGGGGCCGGGACCATGCCCGGGGTGATCGCGGGCAGTTCGGTGGACAGCCGGGCGAGCAGCGCGTCGTCCCGCCAGCTGTAGCGGACGGCGAGCTGCCCGGTGATCTCCTTCACCCACGGGCCGTCCTGGGTGGACGCGCAGGCCAGCCCGGAGCGGGCCGGGTCGTCGGCGTCGACGAGCAGCGTGCAGCGCTCGTCCTGCTGCAGCGCGTCGGAGATGGCGACCGCGATCGACGACGCTCCGGCGCCCGCCGACCCGGCGAGCACCGGGATGAGCGCGCCGAACGGGGCCCAGGACACCGAGCGGGAGTCCGGGAAGACGGTCCGGCCGCGCTCGCGCACCGCCCCGACGGCCGTCCCGAGGTCCTCGGCGAGGACCAGGGGGTCCCGGCCGCCGTCCGCGGCGGCCGCCGCACCGGTGACGTCCACGATCGCCTCCACATCGATGACGTCCAGTTCGCCGGCCCGCGAGCGGGCGGCCGATCCGAGCACGTGGTTCAGCTCGTAGGGCGTCCGCGGCGCTGCGGGCCGGTGGTATCGCTCGGCCGATGTCATCGCTCGGCCCTCCTTACGGGCGGGAAACGGGTCGGTTCGTGGACGGGGTCGGTCAGGACGGTGTGCCGCGCAGCCCCAGTTCCGCGGAGCAGGCCGGCCAGGCCTCCCAGCCCTGGGCGGCGAGCACTTTCTCGGCGACCGAGATCTGCTCGGTCCGGCTGGCCTGGTGCGCCGGGCCGCTGCCGCCGAACGCCTCCCAGGTCGCCGGGGCGAACTGGAGTCCTCCGGAGTAGCCGTTGCCGGTGTCGATCGTCCAGTCGCCACCGCTCTCGCACTGGGCGAGCTTGTCCCAGGTGGCGCCCTGGACCGCGCCCCGGCCGGAACCGAACCCGGCCGCGGTGAGCTTGTCGGCCAGCTCGCGGGCGAGCGGGTCCTTCCCGGCGGCCTCGGTGACCTCGTCGACCAGCAGCGCGGCCCCGGTCTCCCAGGGCGCGGCACCCTCCGTCGCGGCTCCGGGAACGGGTTCCAGGGGGACGCCCTTGCTCGGGTCGGCGGCGGGCGCCCGGATGGGGGCAGGGTCCGCCGCCGGAGCGGGCTCGACGGGCTTCGGCGCCGTCGCGGCCCGGCTGCCCGGTCGCACGATGTCCTCGCCCGCGGTGTCCCCGGCGCCCTCGGCCGGGGTGGACCGGGCCGCGCTGCCGCCCGTGGTGCGCTCGGCGGCGTCGTTGCCGGACCCGGACCCGGAGCTGCCGGAGTCCCGTTCGGACCCCGATCCGCCGTCGGAGCCGGAGTCCCGCGAGTCGGCGTCGGAGTCCGAGTCCGACCCGGAGTCCGAGTCCGACGCGGAGTCCGAACCGGACCCGGAGTCCGAGTCGGTGCCGGAGTCCGAGTCGCGGGACGTCGTGTCGCCGGAACCGGAGGAGTCCGATCCGGACGAATCACTGTCCGATGTGGAGTCCTGCGCCGGTGCCGCGAACCCGGCCGCGGTGAGCCGGTCGGCGAGCACCTTCGCCAGCGGGTCCACGTCGACCGCGGCCGTGACCTGGGCGGCCAGCCGCTCGGCCCCGGCCTCCCAGGCGGCGGCACCCGGCGCGGTCGCGCCATCGGTCGCCGCGCGCTTGCCGGTGTCGGGGAGGAGTTCGAGCCGGTCCAGTGTGGTCGCCAGCTCGGCGGCCAGCGGGTCGGTGGCCGCGGCCGCGTCGACCTGGGCGACGAGGGCCCGCGCGCCGTCCTGCCAGCCGCCGGTCGTGCCGTCGGTACTGGTCCCGGTGCTGGTCTCGGTGCTGTCCGCGGTGCCGCCGTCGGTGCTGCCGGAGCCGGTCCCGGTCGTGGCCTCCGGCTCGGGAGCGGCCGCCTCGGGGGCCTCCTCCAGGTCGGCCGGGTCGAACTGCAGGTCGATGACCTGCTCGGGGACCACGGCCTCCGCCGCGGGCACGACGGCGGAGGAGATGGCGTCCGACAGCGCGGTCGCCTCGGTGTCGTTGCTCGCCGAGAGCTGGTCGACGAGCTCGCCGAGCAGGCCGGTGGTGCTGCCGTCGGCGCCCGGGGGCTCCGGGGCCTGGCCGGTGCTCGCGACCCGGTCGACGCAGCCCTCGGGCAGGTCGACGATCGGGGCGGCACCGTCCTCCGGCGCCGCGGACCCCGCGGCCGGTCGCGTCATCAGGTCGCTCGGGGTCGGGCCGTACCCGGCGGCGGCGAGCTTCACGGCGACGGCCCGCAGCCGGGGATCGGTCGTCCCGTTGAGCTGGTCGGACACGTCGACGGCGAGCTGCTGCCACCCGGCCGGCCGGGTGGCCGGGGTCAGGCCGAGCCCGGCGAGCTGGCGGGCGAGGTCCTGGGCGCGGGGGTCGTCGTTCAGGGCGGCGTCGGCCAGCAGGGTCCGTGCCTGGTCCCGGGTGGCGCCGGTGCAGGCGTCCGCGGTCACCTCGTCGGTGGACGTGCCGACCGCGAACGCCGTCAGCCCGATCAGCGTGCTCGTGGTGAGCACGGCGATCGTCGAGCGGCGCAGCGCGGTCCCGTCCCAGCGACGGGGGACGTGCTCGGCCCAGTAGGGCTTACGCGAGCGTCGCACGACGCACCTCCCGGTTCGGCCGGACCATGTCAGGAGTCGGCACGCTCGCCACCGCCGTCCGAGCCGCCCCGCGACCCGCCGTCCGAGCGGTCGCCGGAGCCCTCACGGGAACCGTCGCCGGAGTCCCGAGACCCGCCCGAGTCGCCCGAGTCACGGGAGTCCGCCGAGTCCCCGGAGTCGGAATCGGAGGAGGTCCCGGAGGTCCCGGCGTTCGCGTCGAGCGAGACCCCCGCCCCGTCGGCGCCGACGGTCGCGTCGACCGCGGCGCCCTCCATCGGCCACTGCCGCACCCAGTCCACGTTCATCTCGGCGCCGCCGGAGGCGTCACCGCCGAAGTAGTCGAGCTGGATGGTGAGGTGCATCGGGCCGGGCGGGTTGTGCGACGGCTCGGAGTCGGTGAACCAGGGCTCGCCGTCGACGAAGTAGGTGATCTGGTCCGCGGACCACTCGACGGCGTAGGCGTGCCACTGCGACGCGTCGACGTCCACCGAGCCCTGGGTCTGCGAGTTGTCCTCGCCGTAGTGCAGGAACCCGTCGACCTTCTGCCGGGCGCCGTCGGAGATCTCCATGAAGTCGACCTCGCCGCCGACCGGCCAGTTCTCCTCCGACGGCCAGAGCAGCAGCAGCGTGTGCAGGCTGTCCGCGGCCGGGGCGGGGGAGCGGACGCAGCCCTCCCAGCGGCCGAACTGCTGCGACCCGGTCCAGGCCATGCCGCCGGCGTCGCCGTTCTCGGAGCCGGTGATGGTCAGCTGGCCGTCCGCGACACTGATCGCGTCCGGGGTCCGGACGCCGTTGCCGCCGTGGCCGGGGCCGTCGTACATGTTCCAGTTCTCGGAGACCGAGCTGCCGTCGAACCCGTCCTCCTGCGAGGGGGCTCCCCAGCCGTAGCGGTTCGCCGCGGTGGTGGTGCACTGACCGTCCGCGCCGGTGGCGCCGCCCGGTGCGGCCGGAGCCGCCGGATCGGTCGCCCGCCCGGAGTTCGAGGAGTCCGGGGCGTTCCCGGAACCCCCGGAGTCGCCGGAGTTCCCGGAGTCCCCCGAGTCGCCCGAGCCCGAGTCGTCGGAACCGGAGCCGGAGTCGTCGGAGCCGGAGTCGTCGGGCCGGTCCCGGTCGGGAGCGGTGGAGTCGGGCGCTGTGGAGTCCGGGGCGGTGGGGGCCGGTGCGGTGCCCTGACCCGGCTCGGTCGCCCCGGCGGCCGGGGCCTCGTAGCACTCGGCGGGGACGAACCCCGGCTCCCCGGCGCCGACCTCGGTCAGCGCGGTGCGCAGTTCCTCGGCCCGCGGGGAGGTGTCCCCCCGGAGCTCGGCGAGCACGTGCGAGGCGGTGATCCGCCACCCGCACTCGACCCCGGGCGGCGGTGCGGCGGGCATCGGGCCGGTCGCGAGCAGCGACACGGCGAGCGCGATCGCGGAACCGACCATCGCGGTCGGTCCGGTCATCGCGACGCCTCCGACCGGAAGCCGTGCGAGGACAGGCCACGGGCCCGCGAGGAGTGGAAGCCGTCGGCGACGGTCGCCGCCAGCTCCAGCGCCGCGTCCCGGGTCGCCGGGTGCAGCGCCTCGAGGTCGATGAGCCCGCCGGTGGACAGGTGCTGGTCGGCCGGCAGCTCGATGACCGCCCGGCAGCGGGCCCGGAAGTGGTCACGGACGATCGACTCGTTCACGTACGGCGAGTGCCGGTCGCAGCTCAGCACGACGACGGCGTCCTCGGCCAGCTCGCGGTAGCCGTGCGTGGCCAGCCACTGCAGCGTCCGGGACGCCCGCGACGCGCCGTCCTGGGTCGGCGCGCCGACGATGACCAGGGAGTCGGCGTGGGCGAGGCTGCCCTGCATCGCCGAGTGCACGACGCCGGTCCCCGAGTCGGTGATGATCGCCTCGTAGAACCGGGCCAGCAGCCGGAGCACCGACTCGTAGTCGGCGGCGGAGAACATCTCCGACAGCTCGGGCTCCTGCTCGGAGGTCAGGACCTGCAGCCGGCCGGCGAGGTGGGTGTACCCGGCGAGCTGGGTCGAGGAGCGGACCTGGGCGATGTTGTCGAGCAGGTCGCGCACCGTCGTCTTCGACGCCGGCTCCTCGCCGACGAGCCGGTCACCGAGGGTCCCGGCGTCCGGGTTCGCGTCGACGGCGATCACCCGGTCCCCGCGGTGCTCGGCCAGCGCGAGCCCGAGCAGCGAGGACACGGTGGTCTTGCCGATCCCGCCCTTGATGCTGCCGACGACCACGCTGTGCGGGCCGGGCAGCGGGGTGCGGATCTTCTGCAGCTGCCCGCGCAGCCGGGCCTCGGCCTCGGACAGGCCCGGGTTCCAGCGGCCGCGGGTCGCCCGGTAGACGACCGCCCGCCAGCCCTCCTTCGGCGGCGAGCTGCGCACCGGGACGAGGTTGGTCAGCACGCTCGAGCCCTCGTCCCACGGCGTGCGCTCGGCCTCGGCCGGGCGGGTGGGGGCAGGCTCGGTGACGGCGGGGCCGCTGCGGGGCCGGCCGCCCGCCGGTCCGGTCGGCCGGCCCGGCGCGGACGCGCGGTCCCTGGCCGGGCCGTCCGTACGGTCCGGAGCCGACCCGGCCGTGCGCTCCTGGGCCGACCCGGCTGTGCGCTCCTGGGCCGACCCGGCCGTGCGCTCCGAGGCCGGCCCGGCTGTGCGCTCCTGGGCCGGCCCGGCCGCGCGGTCCCGGGAGGATCCCTCCGCGGGACGCTCGGCGGTCACCCGGGACGGCCCGGGCCGCTCGCTCGCCCGGCCGGGTCCCGGACGGGGGCCGGGGCGTGTCGCCTCCTGGGTGGAGCGGGTGGCCGGGCGCCCCAGCACGGGCTCGCCGGGCGCAGTCGCCGGGACACGGCCGGCCGGTCCGCCGGTCGTCCTGGCCGGTGCCGGCTGCTCCTCGGTGCCCGCGGACCGGGCCGGGGCGCCCTGCTCGGGTGCGGCCGGGCGGGCCGGTGCGTCCGGCGCGGCCGCGCGGGCCGGCGCGTCCTGGGTGGCCGGGCGGGCCGGTGCATCCTGGTCGGCCGGGGCCTCGGCGGCCGCCGCGTCCGGGGTGTCCTGCGACTCGTCCTTGCCGACGGCCGGCTCACCGGGCGACGGCGGACGCTCGTTGGCCCACGCGGTGCCACTGTTGTCGGAGAGCCAGGACGGCGCCCCGCCGGGCTTGGTGTGATTCGTCGGCGACATGAGTGGCTGCTACCTCGCGGAGTCAGGCGGTCTGCTCGGGGACCAGGAGGGGATCGACGACCAGGCGGCCGTCGTCGGGGGATCGGGTGATCGGGACGGTCATGCGAACCCAGTTCGCCTCGACGGCGACCCACCGCGGGTCGGCCTCCGGGGGGACGCTGGACGGTCCGACGATCCCGACGGGCTCGTCGTAGTCGGTGGTCGGCACCTCGGGCATCGACGCGCCCCGGCTGCGGGCGTACGTCGTGGCGCGGACCAGGACCTCGACGAACACCACGGTGTCCGACGACCGGAACAGCCGTCCCGGCAGCGGCGAGTCCGCGCGCTGGCGGCCGCGGCCGGACCAGCCCCAGGTGCTGGCCTGCGGGTCCGCGAGCAGCGAGCGGAGCACGGTCGCCCGGTGCGCGGGGTTGTCCTCGTCGAAGGACTGGAAGTCCGCGGCGAAGCGGCCCGCGAACGCCGCGGCCTCGAGGTCGGAGATCGGTTCGAGCGAGCGGACCGACCGGGTGAACGACTCCCGCATCGACGACCGCCGCACCAGCGCCCTGCGGTCGTCCGACGCCGGCTCGGGCGTCGAGCCGTACTCCGAGCCGCCGTCCGGCCGGGCGCCGTACTGCGGTGCGGCCTCGTACTGCCGTCCCGCGCCGTTGTCCGACGCCGACGGGTACTGCGCGGCGGAGCCGTACTGCGCGCCGGTGCGGTACCGGCCCGCCGGTCCGTCGCCCGGCGCCGCGTCGTACCGGTCCGACCCGCGGTACCGGTCGGACCCGTTGTACCGCTCCGAGCCGTTGTACCGGTCGGATCCGTTGTGCTGGTCGGACCCGTTGTACCGGTCGGTCCCGCTGGGCTCGGCCGAGCCGTCGTGCGGGGCGGTCCCGTTGGCCCGGGCCGACCCGGACCGCGGGGCGAACCCGCTCTGCCGGTCCGGTCCCGGATCCTGCGCCGAGCCGTTGCGCGGGTCGGCGTCGCCGTCCCGGGACGCCCCGTTGCGCTGTCCCGATCCGTCGCCCGACCCGTTCGTGCGGAACCGGGGCAGCTCACCGTCGAGGCGCCGCTGCGGGCGGGCCAGCTCCGGCTCGTCCGTCGTGTCGGCGGTGCCGGGCCCGGAGTCCCGGTCATCACGGTCGTCGGCCGGGGCCGGAGCGGCGGAGCGCCGCCCGATGACGGAGGTCGGCGCCGCCCGCACCCGGCTCGCACGCTCGTCCGAGCGGGTCTCGGGCTCCGGCTCGTCCGAGTGGTCGCGCAGCGCGGTCGAGCCGGAGCCGAGGCCGGGGGCGGTACGCCACTGGGGGCCGGTGGGCACCGGCCGGGACTTGCGTGGCATCAGGACCACCCCCCGGGCGTACCGTTCGGGGTCCTCAGTGGCTGGCGTGCCACGGTCCACCTCCTACGGGACGGGTACAGGCGCGTTCGTTCCCTGCGACGGGCCTTTGCGGGACCCGGAGCCGAACCGAATCGGACAAGTCCGTCGCCGATACCCGGGACGGTAGGACGGCACGGCTCCGAAGATCGCCTGTGAACCCTACGGCCGCCAATCAGGGGGGTTTCACTCGCCGCCGATACCGTGGTCGACGACACGTAGCGACCAGGCGGTCTCGGGGAGTCCCTGTCCGGGCGACGGCCGGGTACGCCGATCGTGGCGGACCGTGATCGTGTCCCGCCGGGCCGTCGTGCATCGAGCAACCGTGGCGCACGTCACTCACGGCACCGGTTCAGTAACCGCCGGGGATCGCCCGGGGCGTCAGTGGGCGTCCGTCCCGGAGCGCCGGCGCATCGCCGCCCGGCTCAGGTCCGTCCGTTCCGTGGGGACCGCGCGGGCGGCGCGGGTGACCATCTCGTGCACGACCGCCGTCGGCAGCTTCGGCTCGCGCCGCTCGGTGAGCAGGCCGTTGCGCTCCTGCGCGGTGTCGGTGAGCTGGGTGTAGCAGAACCCGGCCAGCTCCGGGTTGTCCAGGATCGCCGTGAACAGGTCCCGCAGGCGTTCCTCCAGCTCCCCGGCCGTGGCGACGGTGCCGTACCCGAACCACCGCTGGCCGGCGGCCGGTGCGTGGCTCAGCCCCCCGAACTCGGTCAGCACCACCGGCAGCGACGGGTCCGGGGCCGCGCCGTCGCCCAGCACGACCCGGCGCCGGCCGGGCCGCCGGTCCCGCAGGATCCGGCGCACCGACTCCGCACCGGCGTAGCGCTCGCGCAGCTCCGATCCGTGCTGGGCGTAGTCGTGCACGCCCCAGATGTCGCTGTGGGTGTGCTCCCAGCCGTCGTTGGAGATGACCGGCCGGGACCCGTCGACCGCCTTCGTGAGGTGGTACAGCGCGTCGAGGTAGTGCCGCTGGTCCGCGCGCACCGCCGCGTCCCACGCCCCCCAGCTCTCGTTCATCGGCACCCAGGTCACGATCGACGGGTGGCTGCGGTCGCGGCGGACCGCGGCCAGCCACTCCTCGACGACCCGCTCGACGACGTGCGGCCCGAAGCCGAACGCGCTGGGCATCTCCTCCCAGACCAGCATCCCGATCCGGTCGCACCAGGCCAGCAGGCGCGGGTCCTCGATCTTCTGGTGGATCCGGATCCCGTTGAACCCCAGCTCCTTCGCCAGCTCGACCTCGCGGCGCAGGGCGTCCGGGGACGGCGCGGCGAGATGGGACTCCGGCCAGTAGCCCTGCGCCAGCGCCATCCGCAGGAACACCGGCTGCCCGTTGAGCACGAACCGGCCGTCCTCGACCGCGACGCTGCGCAGGCCGAGGTAGGACCCGACCCGGTCCAGCACGCCGCCAGCGTCGTCGAGGATCTCGACGACGGCGTCCACCAGGTTCGGCCGCTCCGGTGACCACAGCAGCTCCGAGCGGTCCAGCTCCCGGCGCAGGGCCGGGATCGAGACGTCCAGCTCCTGGTGGGTGTCATAGAGGCGCACCGTCTGCCGGGCGAGCTCGGTCCCGGCCAGGGACAGCCGGACCCGCAGCTGCGCACCGGGCGGCGGCGGGGCCGGGAGCGTCACCTCGCAGCGGACGCTCGCGCCCGCGACGTCCGGCGTCCAGTGCAGCTGCCGGACGTGGGTCTCGGGGACCGTCTCGCACCACACCGGCTGCCAGATCCCGGTCGTCCGGAGGTAGAAGACACCGTGCGGCTCGGCCCGCCAGCCCTGCTTGCCCCGCGGCTGCCCGACGTCGAGCCGGTCCTCCGCCCGGACGACGACCGTCTGCCGCCCGTCGTCGGCCAGCGCGTCGGTCGCGTCGAAGGAGAACGGGGTGTGCCCGCCCCGGTGCTCGCCGAGGTAGGTCCCGTTGACCCAGACCCGCGCGTGGTAGTCGACGGCGCCGAAGTGCAGGTGCAGCCGCCGTCCGGGCCCCGGCGGCGGCTGGTCGAACCGGCGGCGGTACCAGACGACCGGGTGTGTCCCGGTGTCCCCGACACCCGAGAGCGGCGCCTCGTACGGGTAGGGCACGACGATCCTCGCCCCGAACCCGCCCGGGTCCTCGCCGGTGGCGAACTCCCACTCGCCGCAGAGGTCCGTCCGGCCCGGCCGGACGAGCTGCGGCCGGGGGTGGCCGGTGCAGCGGGTGTCCGGGCCGTGGGATCCCGCCGTGCCGTGCGGCCCCGTCACCAGTGGTCCAGCCGTGGCGCGCTGCGGTCCTCGGTGGCCACCAGCACGTCGAGCAGCTTCTCCTGCAGCCCGGTGCGGACGTCGCGGTGCCCGGCGTCGTCCCACAGGTTGACCAGCTCGTCCGGGTCGGTGACCAGGTCGTAGAGCTCGCCGGTCCGCCCTCGACCGGTCGCCGGTGCGCCGTGGTGCACGGCCAGCTTCCAGCGGTCGTGGCGCAGCATCGTGACGTGCACCGGCGGGTCGTGGGCGTGCCCCGAGTCGCGGTACTGGCACAGCGCCCAGTCCCGCCAGCCCGTCGCGTCCCCGCGGAGCAGGCCGGTGAGCGAGTCGCCCTGGTGCGTCGGCGCGGGCGGCAGCCCGGCGAGGTCGAGCAGCGTCGGGGCCAGGTCGACCCACTGCACCAGCTCGGCCCGCCGGTCCGGCGCCGTGCCGGGGCGGCGCACGATCAGCGGGACGCGGACGGCGCAGTCGTAGTGGAACGGGCCCTTGAGCATGAGCCGGTGGTCGCCGAGCATCTCGCCGTGGTCGCTGGTGAACACGACGACGGTGTCCTCGGCCAGCCCCTCGGCGTCGAGCCGGTCGAGGATGCGGCCGACCTCGTCGTCGACGAGGGTCACCATGGCGTAGTACTCGGCGCGGGCGTCGGCGAGCTCGTCGTCGGTGTACTCGGCCCAGCCGCGGGCGTGCCCGGCGTAGGACCGCCGGGAGGCCTCGGCGAACAGCGTCGGCCGGGTGTCCGGCTCGTCGTCGGTGGTGACCGGGGGCGGCAGCGCCGCGGCGTCGTAGCGCTCCCGGTACTCCGGCGGTGCGCCGAAGCCGTGGTGCGGGTCGAAGAAGTTCGCGATGAGGAGGAACGGCCGGTCCCCGCGGCGTCCGGTCGTCAGGAACTCGATCGCCTCGTCGGCCACCCAGCGGCTGTAGTGCGCCTGCGTCGGCAGCGTGTCCGCCGACTCCGAGCCGTCGAGCACGGCCGCGTGCAGCTCGGGATGCGCCGCGCGCAGCCAGCGGTGGTAGGCGTTCTCCGACGAGCCCGGGTACGGGTCGTGCGCCCAGCGGAACACCCGGAAGCCGTCGTCGGTCCGGGGCTCGGAGCGCCCGCCCCCGCAGGCCCCGAGGCGGAACTTGCCAATCAGGCCGCCGTCGGCGAGCAGCCGGGAGAACAGCGGGGCCCCGGTCGGCAGGTCCACGCCGTTGGCGTGCAGGCCGTGCGCGGCGACGTACTGCCCGGTCATCAGGCTGGCCCGGGACGGCGAGCAGACCGGGTTCTGCACGTAGCAGTTCTCGAACAGCACGCTCTCGGCGGCGAGCCGGTCCAGGTTCGGCGTCGCGACGTGCGGGTTCCCCGCGGCACCGAGCATGTCGAACCGTTGCTGGTCGGTGCAGAGGAACAGGATGTTGGGCGGCGTGCTCACGATTTCACGGCTCCGGCGATCCCCTCGACGAAGTAGCGTTGCAGGAACAGGAACAGCAGCAGGATCGGGATCAGCGAGATGGTCGCCGCGGCGGCCATGCCCGGCCAGTCCACCGAGTTCTCCCCGACGAAGGCCTGCATCCCGACCGCGAGGGTCCGCAGCTCGGGGTTGCTGAAGGTGAACACCAGCGGGAGCAGGAACGCGTTCCAGCTGGACAGGAACGTCAGCACGACGACGGTGGCCGTCACCGGTCCGGCGAGCGGCAGCATGACCCGGAAGAACACGGTCGGGAACCCGGCCCCGTCGATCACCGCGGCCTCCTCCAGCTCACGCGGGATCTGGCGGAAGTAGCCGGTGTAGAGCAGCACGGCGGCGACGTGCCCGCCGCCGGACAGCGCCAGGACGACGCCGGTCATGGAGTTGAGCAGGCCGAGCTGCTGGGACACCTCGACCACCGGGATGATCGTGTACCCGGCGGGCACGAACAGGGTCGCCACCATGACGCCGAGCACGACCCGGCGGCCCAGGAACGAGTACCGGGCCAGTACGTACCCGGTCATGGCACAGCGCAGCACCACGATGACCACGGTGAACAGCGTGATGAGGAACGTGTTCAGCAGGTAGGTGCCGAACTGCGCGTCCACCCAGGCACGGGCGTAGTTCTCGAAGCGCAGCTCCTCCGGGATCAGCCCGAGCCCGGAGCGGAACACCTCCAGCTGCCCCTTGAACGACGCCGCGACCACCCAGACGAACGGGTAGAGCCACAGCAGCGCGAGGACGGTCAGGACACCGGTCAGCACCCAGATCTTCGGCGGGTACCGGCGCAGCAACGGCGGCCGGGTCGTCATGAGGTCGCTCCCGTCAGTCGTCGGGCGGCCCGGGCGCCGAGCAGCTGCACCACGCCGACCCCGATCAGGAACACCCCGAACAGCACGGCCGCCGCGGAGGCGAAGCCGAGCTCGGGGACGGTGGCGGTGAACGCCCAGCGGTAGACGTAGAGCTCGATCACCTCGGTCGAGAAGTACGGGCCGCCGCCGGTCATCGTCAGCATGAGGTCGAAGATCTGCAGGTTCTGCTCGACCGTCAGCAGCGTGATGATCACCAGGAACGGGAGCAGCAGCGGGAGCCGGATCCGCCAGCACATCGTCCAGCCGGTCGCGCCGTCGACCTGGGCGGCCTCGATCGTCTCCCGCGGGACGGTCTGCAGCGCGGCGAGCCAGTAGATCATCGTGATCCCGACCCACTTCCAGGTGTGGACGCCGACCACGGTCCAGATCGCGTTGCCCGCCGAGCCGAGCAGGTCGACGTCGGTGATCCCGAACGCCTCCAGCACCACCGTCACCGGACCGCTCGACGGATCGAGCACGAACTGCATGACGACGCCGATGATGGCGGTGGTGGTGATGGCCGGGACGAAGAACGCCGAGCGGAACAGTCCCTGCCAGGGGAGCCGGGGATGGCTCACCGCCAGCGCGAGCAGCAGCCCGAGCCCGACCCGCAGCGGGACCGTCACGACCATGAACAGCATCGTGATGCCGAACGAGTTCCAGAACAGCGGGTCGTCGAGGACGGCGGCGTAGTTCGCCAGCCCGACGAACGTCTTGTCCGCCCCGAAGCCCGGCCACTCCAGGAACGAGTACCACCAGCTGGCCAGCACCGGCCACACCGTGTAGACGCCGTAGAGCAGCAGGGTCGGCAGCAGGAACAGGTAGATCCAGCCGTACGGGACGGCGCGGGGGCGGCCCGGCGCGGGCGCGCGCCGGGCGGAGGTGACCGTCATGCCGGGTAGTCCTCTCCACGGCGCCAGTCCGGGAACGCCCAGTCCGCCGGGCCGACGCCCCCGCCGATCTCGGCGATGGCCGCGTCCCGTTCGGCGGCGAGCCCGTCGGAGAGCGCGGCGAGCGCCCGGCGCGCGTCCGGGATCTGGTCGCTGAGCACGCCCTGCACGATCGCGCCGAGGTTCGGCTCGACCGGCCGCATCCTGGCCTCGACCTGAGAGATCCGCGGGTTGCGGGCCTGGACCACCGGCCCGACGAACACCTGCTGCTCGAACATCTCGACGCAGCGCTTGTAGAGCGGGTGCGCGTCGGAGCCGGCCGTCGCGGCGGTGTCGACGGGCGGCTGGTCCATCGCCGTGGCGAGCCCGCGCTGGTACTCCGGCGACAGGGTCCGTTCCAGCAGCGCGGCGGCCGTCCCCGGTCGCCCGGACTGACCGGAGACCCAGAACGTGCCGCCGAGCGGGGGCCGGGTCAGCACCGCGGGCCGGCCGTCCGGGGTCGGGATCGGGGCCACCGAGATCCGGTCCAGCACCTCGGGGAAGCTCCTGGTCAGGACGCCGACGTTGTAGCAGCCGTCGATCAGGTAGGCGCTGCCGCCGGCCGCCCAGCGCACCCGCGCGGACCGGGCGTCGAGACCGGTGCTGGCCGCGAAGAGCAACCGGTCCCGCTTGAAGGAGTGCAGGTAGTCGATGGCGGCGACGAACGCGTCGTCGTGGTAGCGGTACTCGCCGGTGCGCAGGTCGATCCCCTCCAGCTCGCCGGCCCGGCAGCCCGGGAAGCCCGCCGTCTGGGCCAGCTCCAGGACGAACTCGCTGAGCCGGTCGGCGAACTGCAGCGGCAGGGTCAGTCCCTCGCCGCCGGAGTCCTTCACCGCGCGGGCCGCCGCCCTGGTCTGTTCCCAGGACGCCGGCGGGTCGTCCGGATCGAGTCCGGCCCGGGCGACGGTGTCCCGGTCGTACCAGAGCAGGGCGTCGTACTGACGGGGGCTGAACAGCGGGAACGTGTACAGCTCGCCGCCGAAGGCGTGCACCCCCTCGGCCAGGACGCCGGCCGGGAACCGGGTCCGCACGGCCGCCTCGGAGTCCGCGCCGAGCGGGGAGAACCAGCCCTGGTCGCGCAGCAGGGCGACCGGGGAGCCGAGCGAGCCGGGGGAGAAGACGTCCGGCAGCTGGTTGCTGCCGTAGGCCAGCTGCAGCGCCTGGGCCAGGTCGTTCGGGTTGTACGTCGTGTACTCGACGGACGTGCCGTCGGCGCGGGTGAACGCCTCGAACGTCGAGCGCTGGAGGTCCTCCAGCGGCTCGAACTGGTCCCACCAGCGCAGGCCGCCCGAGCCAAGCGGCGGCGCGGGCCCGTCCTCCGGAGCCGGGGCGGACCCACCGCACCCGGCGACCACCGCCGTCCCCACCAGGGCGCCGAGCGTTCCGAGCACCGTCCGGCGGTCCACCGATCTTCCTCGAGCGCGCACCGAGCCATCAACTCCACTGTCGACGTGCCAGCCGACGACTGTTTACTACGAAGTACATCGGCGGTCAACAGGTCCACCCACCTGCGCCGACCTGCTAGTACTACGAAGTACCCGGAGGACCAGGTCCGGTGGGGTGCCCGTCGCGAACCCGGTCCGGGCCCGCCGCGCCGGTGTGCCGTGGCCCGGCCCCCGGGTAGGGTCATCGACCGTGCAGCTGCTCGTGAAGCGCCCCCGCACCGCCTGAGGCGGTGCACCCCGCCGGTCGGCCCGGAACCGCCGATCGGCCTCTCCCGCGTGCCGACAGGGGCACGCGCCGCAGACGTGTCACCGCCGTGCTCCGCTCCGGATCACCAGGGACCGCACGACCATGGATCTGCACTCCGCACCCGCTCCGCACCGGCCGGCACTCGACGGCCTGACCGCCCTGCTGGCGTGCCCGCACTGCGCCGCGACCCCGCTCGCCCGGGACGGCCGCAGCCTGCGCTGCCCGATCGGCCACAGCTTCGACATCGCCCGGCACGGCTACGTCTCGTTGCTGCGCGGCGACCGCCGGCACCGGCACCTCGGTGACGACCCCGCGATGGTCGCCGCCCGGGACCGGTTCCTCTCCGCCGGTCACTACCGGCCACTGGTGTCGACGGTGACCGCCTTCGCCGTCGAGCACGCGGGGCCGGCGGAGCCCGTGGTCCTGGACCTGGCCGCGGGTACCGGGCACCATCTCGCCGCGGTGGTCGACGCCGTGCCGGGTGCGCGCGGCCTCGCGGTCGACCTCTCCGGTGCCGCCCTGCGCCGGGCGGCCCGGGTGCACCCGCGGGTGGCCGCCGTCGCGGCCGACGTCTGGCGGGAGCTGCCCGTCGCGCCGGGCTCGGCGCAGGTCGTGCTCACCGTGTTCGGTCCGCGCAACGCCGCGGAGATCGAGCGTGTCCTCGACCGGCGCGGTGTGCTGGTCGTGGCGGGCGCGGCCCCGGACCACCTGCACGAGCTGCGGGACCTGCTCGGGACCCTCGGTGTCGACCCGCACGCACCGGCACGGCGGCGGGCGGCCTTCGCGGCCTTCGAGCCGGTCGCCCGTCAGCCGGTGACCTGGCGGATGGCCCTGCACCCCGAGGACGTCCGGTCGCTGGTGGCGATGGGGCCGAGCGCCCGGCACCTCGATCCGGCGGAGCTGGACCGGGCCGTCGCGGCGCTGCCCGCGACGGTCGGGGTGACCGCCGCGATCGAGGTGCTGGCGATGCGGCCCCGCTCCGGGGGCTGACCGCCGCGGCCCGGGAGCGCGTGTCCGTGTCGCCGAGGTGGCTCAGCCCGGCGTCCGGCCCGCCTCGTGCAGGGCGAGCAGGCCCCGCACGAACGCGGTCCGGTCGCCGGCCGGGACCCGCTCGAGGAACCGGATCTCGGCACCCCGGACGGCGGTCCGGACGGTGTCACGCAGCCGCCGGCCCTCGGGGGTGAGCGCCAGCAGCCGCGCCCTGCGGTCCGCGGGATCGGGACTGCGGGTCAGCAGCCCGCGGTGCTCCAGGTCGTCGAGGACCGGGATGATCCGGGTCTTGTCCGCGTGGATCGCCGCGGCCAGGGCCGCCTGGGTGCGCAGGGGCTCGTCGTCCAGCCGGGACAGCACGGAGTAGGCCCACATCGAGAGCCCGTGCTCGTCGAGGATCGGGCGTTCGAGCGCCATCAGCTCCCGGCCGAGCGGGACGAGCATCGCGGCGAGATCCGGGCGTGCGGAGTCCTCGGCGCCGGGCGTCATGCCGGGACGATACAGCGGGGCGCCCGCCCGGCCACGTCCTCACCGGGAGCAGCCGGCGCCGGTCCCGTTGCGAGATAAAATCGTGATCCGCGTGGGAGATCCGCGTGTGATCTTCGGGATTCGGCCGGAAAACGCCGAGACCGGGACGGGTGCGCTGTGGTATAGGCCCGGGCGCACTCTCGTGGGGGCGTTCCCCCTGCCGCTCGGCCGCCGTCCCGGGGCCGGGGTGTGCGGGAATTCGGCGTGCGGAATTCGGGGATTCCCGGGGCGTCGGCGGTGCTCCCCGGGGAGCCGGGTGCGAGGGGGTGTGGCGGAGCCGGCCGGGCGGTCGCCCTGGTCGGTACGCAGGTCGGCGGCCGCACCGGCGTCGCGGGCAGGGCATGCCGGGACCGGTACCCCTCGGCGGTGACAGGCGGCAGGGATCGTCCGCGGGGTCAGCGAATGCTTACCAGGACAACGCACGAGGCCGATCGGGTGAACCCGTTCAGCCGCACCGCCGAACAGTCTTTCGGCGCCCCGGTTTCGGCACCGGACCCGGCCGTACCCGTATACGGCCGCGTCGCAGGTGTGACGTCCGTCGGGCGTTCGACGGGAAAGCCTCGGGTGGCGTGTCGTCCCGTTCCGCCGGCGTGCCGGAGCGTCGCCCGCCACGACCGGCCGGGGCATCGCGGCGACGGGTGCCGATCCGCCGCGGCCGGCGGCGCGGTGCCGGCCGCCTTCCGGGGCGCCGCGCGCCGGTCCGGCCGGCGCCCCTCCGGCTCCGGGCACGGCCGTCGCCCCGGGCCCGGGCCCGCGGAACGGGCGGCGCCGGGGACGACGGTGACGGTCGGTGAGGGATTCCCCCTGCACTCCTGTTTGTGTGACTTCGGGGCCGGATCCTTCGCCTATGCTGCAGAAGTGGGCGATTCCGATGTCGAGATCCGTATTCCGGCACAGTGAGCCTTTCCCAGTAGGTGCTGGTTGATCATGTGGTTCGGTCGTGCTCGACGTGGAGGAGAACGAGCGCGGCGGCGGTGATCGCGCCGATCCGCCAGGGGCAGAAGCTGACCCGACGCAGCGCCTTGAAGGTGGTCTTGAGCAGGGAGTTCCCGCGTTCGGCCACAGCCCTGACGGCGGAGTGCAGCGTGTTGACGGTGCGCTTGTCCTCCGACAGCCCACTGCCGGTGGGGGTCTTGAACGGGCAGGTCAGGCGGGTGTTCTCACCGTCGTAGCCGAGGTCGGCGAGCACGACGTGGGTGTCGTCGGTCCAGTCCTCGATCGCGTCGAGCAGGCCGGGGTGGCCGCGGGCGCAGGTGGTGTCGTGCTCGCGGCCCGGGCGCACCGGGGATGTCCACAACGGCCACCCGTCAGGCGCGGTGAGGACCTGAACGTTCCCGCCGTGGACGTGGTGCTTGCCCGACCACCACAGATCCACTCCCGGGGTCGGTCCGGGAGTGCGGGAGCGGTCAGTGTGGATCACGGTGCCGTCGAGGTGAACGTGGGTGTGCCCGGCGGTGCGGGCCGCGAGCAGCGCGCCGGGCAGTCCAGGCGCGGCGGCGGCCAGAACGTCGATGCCTTCGTGCAGGTAGCGGTAGGTACTCGACAGGCTCAGCTGGTTGTCGGCGGCGAGCTGGGCGACCCGGGTGGCGTCGAGGAACCAGCGCAGCACCAGCACCGCGTGGCGGTCACAGTCCAGCGCGCGGCGCCCGCGCCGGGTCCCGCGCCGGAGGCGTTCCTCGGCCAACAGTCGCGACAACATGGACGCGGTGGGCTCCCCGATCGGGAGCACGGCGGTGTAGGTGACAGGATCGGGCACGCGGGACCTCGGTGGTGAGTCGATCTTTGAGCGGACCGACCTCTTCTACCGGGGTCCCGCACCCTCGTTGAGCACCTCCACGCCCCCGGCGTGTCGCCGCCAGCCGCTCCCCACTACTGGGAAAGGCTCAGTATCTGCCCGGTTATATCGTTTACAGCGAGAAGGTGTGGTTCCGATGCAGTCGGTCCGATGTGGCCGACTCGGTCCGATGTGCGTCTGTCGTCGATCCCGAGGGCACTGCAACCGGAGGCGGTACCCGCGATCTCATCGACGCCGTAACTTCTCCGCTCCGGTCGATCACGACGGATGATCTCGAAGACAAGACGAGTACGGATCTTTTTACTGCGGCGAGGTCTCGCGGAGTCAGCGACGACGACGGGCGCCTGGCTGACGCTCTCGGTCGCCTCTGGCTTCTCCGGATGGTCCGGTTTCGCCCAAGCGATTCTGGGGATCAGGGGCGCCTGTGGTCGCAATGTAGCTGGGCAGAGATTGATGCAGTGCTCAATCATGTGAACGGAGTCGACTGGCAGCTTTGATCGTCCGCCGTGCTCGGTCAGGGCTGGAGGGCGGCGGTGAGCAGTTCGCGGGTCCGCGGGTCGGGTTCGGCGTCGATCGCCTCCAGCTCGACGCGGAGCAGGTCGTAGACCGCTTCGGCGTGGTCGAGGTGGCCGGCTCGAAGGTGAAGGGTGATCAGTGTGCGGGCGATGGCCTCGTTGCGGGGTTCCATCGTGCGGGCCCGGTCCAGGAGCTGAACGGCGGCCCGGTCGTCTCCGCGTTCGACGTCGAGCGCCACCAGTTCGTTGATGATCTCCAAGAACTTGCGCCGGGTGGTCTCGCGCAGGCTGTGCGCCCAGAGTCCGGGTAGGTCAGCGGCGTACAGATCACGATAGGAGCCGACGACCTTTCGCAGCTGGATGCGACGCCGCTCGGGTGCGTGGTCGGTGCAGGGGTCCGCGGTCGCCTGCAGGGCCCAGAGGTCGGCGGTGACGGTGCTCGGGTCCAGCGTCCAGCGGTCACCGGTGCCGATGATCTCGGCGGTGCGCTCGTCGCCTGTGGTGTCGATCAGCGTCTTGCGTAGACGGCTCAACGCCGAATGCAACGTCGTCTCCGGAGTCAGGGACTGGCTGTCGGGGCACAAGGTGGCCACGAGGTAGTCGCGGGTGGCGCCCTTGGGGTGTGCGGCCAGACAGGCCAGCAGCTCGCGGGCCAGGCGCGGGATGCGGGAGATGACCAGCGGCCCCGTCTGGCGGCCGGACGAGGCTTGGGTGGCGTCGGGGGGACGGTAGGTCAGCTCGACCGGTCCGAGTACCGATAGGTAGAGCGGCGTGTGCGGATCGTCCCGTTCGGGCTCGCGGTCCGGCGGTGCGGTCGCCTCGGTGCCGGTGCCGGTGCCGGTGCCGGTGTCGTGCTGTGTGCTGTGGTCGGTGCTGGTTGCGGGTGTCCTGGTGGGGGTGTGGGCCGGGGTGAGGGTCGCGGCTAGGGCGTGTCTCCCAGATAGGCGGAGCGGGGTGCGCGATGCTTGATCGGTGCCGCGTACCGCTGTCCTGACTGATGCCCAGTGGGCCCGTCTGGCGCCGCTGTTGCCCTCCTCCGAGGGTCGTCGCGGGCGCCCGTTCCGCGATGACCGCCGGGTGCTCGAGGGGATCATCTACCGGTATCGGTGCGGGCTTCCCTGGCGCGACGTCCCAGCCGAGTTCGGGCCGTGGCAGACGTTGTGGAAGCGGCACCGCCGCTACAGCGGCGACGGCACCTGGGACCACATCCTGGCTGCTCTTCTGGTCGAGGCCGACGCCGCCGAGGTGCTCGGGTGGGCGGTCAGCGTGGACTCCACGATCATCCGTGCCCACCAGCACGCCGCGACCCTCAAGCGCGACACAGGGGGCCGGATCGAACTACACGAATCTGCTCGCCGAACCAGCAGATCACGCGCTGGGACGGTCCCGCGGAGGGCTGTCGACGAAGATCCACCAGCTCGTTGACGGGCACGGCCGCCCGCTGGTGGTCCTCCTCGGCCCCGGCCAGGGCGGCGACTCGCCAATGTTTCCGCACCTGATGGCGCACCTGAGCATCGCCCGACCGGGCCCGGGACGACCCCGGACCCGGCCTGAACGCGTGCGCGCGGACAAGGCCTACTCCTCACGCGCGATCCGCCGGCACCTGCGCGAGCGCCGGATCATCGCTGTCATTCCGGAGCCCTCTGACCAGCAGGGACACCGCAAACGACGGGGCTCACGCGGTGGCCGACCGCCCGCATTCGATCCGGTCGACTACCGAAACCGCAACGTCGTCGAGTGCGGGTTCTGCCACGTCAAGCAGTGGCGCGGGCTGGCCACCCGTTACGACAAGCTCGCCCTGACCTTCCGCGGCGGCGCCGTCCTGAAGGCGATCGTCACCTGGCTCCGCGCATTGGGAGACACACCCTAGTCCGGCTCTGTGGGGCAGCTCTGCGCTCGTCGGCCAGCGAGCGCCGCTGAGCGGACCGGAGATCGTGCTCATCTTATTGCGAATCAGATTCACCAATCAGTAAGGTTCACCTGACTTCATGGAGGTGGACGTGCTCGGACGGATCGTGCAGCAATGGCGTGCTGCTCGAGTGGTGCGGACCCAGGGTTTCGACCCGGCCGCGTTCCAACAGCTCACCGCGGGGGTGGGTCGTCATCTGCGGGCCGCAGCCTGGCTGCAGGGGGTGGCGACGGCGGTACTGTTGGGGCCCTACGTTGGCATCTGGCTGATCGCGAGCGAGGTGCTTTCAGGGGGGCAGGAGGTCTGGCCGTGGGTGGGGCTCGTCGCGGGGTTCGCGGTGCTGGGGTTCCTGCTGCGGTTGGGCGCGTATGCGTTGTCCCACACCGCGGAGGTCACCGTGGCACCGGATGTGCGACTGCGCATCGCCGACCACCTCAGCCGGGTTCCGCTCGGGTGGTTCACCGCCGGGGCGAGTAGTCGCACGGCGCTCTCCGCGATGCGGGGCGATGTGGAGGACCTCCACGCGGCGATCGCCCACGGTAGGTTGGACGTGGTGGGAGCGGTCGTCGGGCCGGTCCTCGCGGTGGGGTGGCTGCTGGTCCTGGATTGGCGGCTGGCCGTGTTGCTGCTGGTGATGCCCGCGCTCTCGACCCTGCTGATGACGCGGGCGCTGTCCGGGGCGACCGAGGTCATGCGTGCGGTGCCCGCAGCGATCGGTGCCCTGACCACTTCGGTGGCGCGGATGGTCCGCGACGTCGGGACGCTGCGGGTCGTCGGCAGGCGCGCCGACGAGCCCGTCCTAGAGGCAGTGGATCGCCTGCACGCGGCGCTGAGCACCGCGGTGCGGTTGCAGGAAGTCCGCGGGGGGCGGGCGAACGCGCTGGTGACACCGGTGCTTACGCTCGCTCTCGTACTCGCCGCGGGTGCCGGGCTGATCGCGCTTGGCTCGTTGAGGCCGGTGGACCTCCTGCCCTTCCTGCTGCTCGCGGTGTCGGTCGCCGGGGTGACGCGGATCCCGGAGACCATGCTGGCGCTGCGCACCGGGTACGCCGCCGCGACCCGCCTGCAGGCACTGCTCGCCGTCCCAGCGCTGCCGGCGCCGACGACGCCCACCGCGGTCGACGGTGCCCGGCTCGAGTTCCGGGACGTGACTTTCGGCCACGACCCGGACCGGCCGGTGCTGCACGGCATCGACCTGGTCTGCGAGCCCGGCACGGTGACCGCGCTGGTCGGGCCGTCCGGCGCGGGGAAGTCGACGGTCGCCGCGCTGGCGGGTCGGTTCTGGGACGCCACCTCCGGTGCGGTTCTCGTCGGTGGGGTCGACGTCCGTGAGGCGGCCGATCTCTACTGCACCGTGGGCTTCGTGCTCCAGGACTCCGCCGTGCCCCGCACCTCACTGCGGGACGCCATCCGGCTGGGGCGCCCCTCAGCGACGGACGCCGAGGTGGAGGCGGCCGCCCGCGCGGGGCGGATCCACGACCGCATCCTCGAGACGCCGCGGGGCTACGACACCGTCGTCGGCGAGGAGGTGCGGCTCTCCGGTGGCGAGCGGCAACGGATCGCGATCGCCCGGCTGCTGCTCACCGATCCGCAGGTGCTCGTCCTGGACGAGGCGACCGCGCACCTAGACCCGGAGTCTGAGGCGCAGATCCTCGCCGCGCTGGCGGAGCTCGCCGCGGGTCGCACGGTGCTGATGGTCGCCCACCGACTGGCGACGATCGTCGGCGCACAGCAGATCTGTGTGCTCGACGGCGGTCGAATCGTGCAGCGCGGCACCCACGACGAGCTGCTGCGGGAGAGCGGGACCTACCGGGACCTCTGGGAGGCGCACGAGGGGGTGGCGGCGTGATCCGCGCGCTGCTGGCGACGCTCGACCCGCGCACCGCCCGGCTCAACCGGGTCCAACTGGTGCGGATCGCGGTGTTCGCCGGATGCGAAGGGCTCGCCTACGGGCTGACGTTGCCGCTGATCGCGGCTCTGGTCCGCGGCGAGCTGGCGGGCCGGTGGTTGCTCGGGGTGGTGCTGGCGACCGTCACGACGATGCTCGCCCGGCAGTGGCAGATCCGCGGCGGTGTGGACACCGCGCTCGCCACCATCCCGGCCCTGCAGAGCAGGCTCGCCCGGCACGTGGCGTCCCTGCCCGTCGGCTGGTTCACCCCGACCCGCACCGGGAGCCTGCCGCAGACCCTGTCCTGGGGCGCGATCACCGCCGGGCGCGGTGTGCCGTACTCGCTGATCGCGATGGTCGGGGGCGTGGTCACACCGGCGGTCGTGCTGATCTCGGCGGCCCTGGTCGACTGGCGGCCGGCGCTGGTGATGCTCGTCGCGGTGCCGGTGCTGTGGCTCGTCCACGGCCGCACGAGTGCGGCGCTGGACCGGCTGGAGGCACGGACGCACGCTGCGGGCGCGGAGGCGACGGCACGGGTCGTCGAGTTCGCCGACACCCAGGCCACCCTGCGCGCGGCGGGCCGCGAGGGGCTCGGTGCGGCGCTGCTGCGCGACGCCCTGGACGAGCAGTATGCGGCGGCCCGGGCGGACGTCGGGCGCGAGATCCTCGCGCGGGCCGGTTTCGGGGTCGCCGTGAATCTGGTCGTCGCGGCCGTGGTGGCGGTGATCGGGTGGGTCCTGCTGCGCGATCCGTCCGCCACGGCGGTGCTCGTGGCGCTGCTGGTGCTGACCATCCGCTTCTCCGAGCCGATCGCGGGTCTCGGGGACGCCGCCCGTGGCATGCGCCAGGGCCGCACCGCGCTACGGCGGATCACGGAGCTCCTCGCCGAGCCGGCGCTCGCCGAGCCCGCGGAGCCACGCACCCTGCCGAGCGGTCCGCTGTCGGTGGAGTTCGACCAGGTCCGCCACCAGGTGCTCGACCTGTCGCTGACGGTGCCCGCCGGCTCGACGGTGGCCCTGATCGGAGCGTCGGGGGCAGGCAAGTCGACGGCGTTGTCGCTGGTCGCGCGGTTCGCGGACCCGGAGGCGGGCAGCGTGCGGCTCGGCGGGATCGACCTGCGCGAGCTGCGTGCGGCCGAGCTCTACGGCTCGCTCGGCGTGGTGCTGCAGGAGGTCGTGCTGCTCGACGGCACGATCCGGGAGAATCTGCTGCTCGGCGGCGGTGACCCGGCGCGGCTGGACGAGGTCGCCGCGCTCACCGGGGTCGACGAGGTCGTCGGGCGGCTCGGGTGGGACGCGCCGGTCGGCGAGGGGGGACAGGGGCTCTCCGGCGGGGAGCGCCAGCGGATCGCGCTCGCCCGGACGGTGCTCGCGGACCCGCCGGTCGTGCTGCTCGACGAGGCCACCTCGGCACTCGATCCCGTGAACGAGCGGATGGTCGGACGGACGATCGCGGCGCTGAGCGGGCGGCGGACGTTGCTCGTCGTCGCCCACCGGTTGTCGACGATCGCCGGTGCCGACCGCATCGTCGTGCTGGACCGTGGCCGGATCGTCGAGCAGGGGGCGCACGCGGAGCTGCTCGCCGGCGGCGGGCTGTACGCGCGCATGTGGAGGAATCGGACCGCTGCACAGGGTCTGCGGCCGGTCGGAGCTCTGGAGGAGGACCATGCGTAGGGGACGGCTGGTCGCGGCGTTCGCCGTGGCCGCAGCAGTGCTGGCCGGGTGCGGTGGAGCGGCAGGGGGAGGAGGAAGTGCTCCCACCGAGGTGGGCGGTGCCTTTCCGCGCACGATAACCCACGGCCAGGGCACGGCGGTGATCCCGGCCGCGCCGCAGCGGGTCGTCGTGCTGGGGATGGCCGACACCCAGATCGCCGCGGCCCTGGGCACGACGATCGTGGGCGCGACCACGAACCCGTCGAGTGCGGACGGGGCCTGGCCCGGGGTGTCCCCGCAGATCCCGGCCGAGATCCGCACCCTGGACTCGATCACGCCGAATCTCGAGGCGCTCGCGTCGCTGCGCCCGGACCTGATCCTCATGACCAGTGCCCAGTCGGGGTTCTACGCCGCCTACCCGCGGATCTCCGCGATAGCGCCGACCATCTCCTACCAGAAGGGGATGCTGCTGGACTCCGGCGCGGACGTCACCCGCATCATCGGGAAGGCGCTGGGCAAGGACGCCGAGGCGGACGCGCTCGTCACCCGCTCGGTCGAGCAGCTGACGCAGTACAAGGCCGAGCATCCCGCTGTGGAGGGCACGACATACACGTTCGGCCAGTACGCGGCGGGCACCACCTACCTGGTCATCGCGCAGGACGGGCCGACCGCGCAGCTGTTCGACGCGATCGGGGTGCGGCAGCCCGCCGGGATCGCCTCGTTGCCGATCTGGCAGGCGGGGATGGCGCAGGTGGCGCCCGAGAACCTCGGTGTGCTCGACGAGGCCGACGTGGCGTTCATCGGAGCAACCGACGGTGGGGCGGCCTTCGCCGCGCAACCGCTGGTCGCCGACCTGGACCTCACCCGGGCCGGTCGCCTGAACTTTCTGACCGCGGACGAGGCCAGCTTGCTGCTGCAGCCGAACCCGGCCACCACCGGGGCGGTCCTGGAACTCGTCGCACCGAAGCTGGAGAAGGCCCGGACCTGATCAGGGTCGGGCGAGAGCCGATGCCCGGGCCGACCACGGCCCGGGCATCCTGCGTCACGGGGTCAGTGTGTCCCGGGCCCCGGGTCGCCGCGCTACCAGCCGGGCGTCGCCGGGGTCCGTCCGTCCGGTCGCGACGGCGTGCCGCAGCCCCTCGTCGATGAAGGCGTCCACGTCCGCACCGAGCACCTCGGCCTGCTCGGCGAACCCGGTGCACCGCAGCTTGCGGTGCACCAGGCCCAGATCGGGCGGCCCGGCGGGCGCCGGCCACAGGTCGGTGTCGACGACGGTCGGGACGAGCCCGGCCCCCTCGACGATCCGGCGTACCCGGGAGATCGGGTGCTGCCGGTTGCGCAGGGGCGCGGCGGTGAGCCGTCCGCGCCAGTGATCCCGTGCCGCCACCTCCCTGAAGGCGTCGATCACGTCACCGCCCGGCGCGTCGGGCCGGCTGTGGCTCCACTGCAGCACGAGCGCGCCGCCGGGGCGGACCGCGGCGGCCATCGTCGTCACGGCGTGGTCGAGGTCGGTCAGCCAGTGCAGCACCCATGAGCAGTGCACCACGTCGTAGGCACCCGGCTCGAGCACGTGGTGGTCGGCATCCTGGTGACTCACGGTCACATCGAGTCCCCGGCAGGCGTGCGCGGTGGCGTCGACCATCGAGCGGGAGGCGTCGGAGGCGTCGACGTGGATCCCGCGGCCCGCCAGCGTGCGGGCCACCTCGCCGGTGCCGCAGCCGACGTCGGCCAGCCGCCCCCCGGTCGTGGGCAGCGTGTCCTCGACGAGGTCCAGCGCTGCGAGCGCGCTTGTGACCTGGTTGCTGTTGACCTGTGCGTAGTCCTCGGCTCGCCACGCGGTGAGATCGGTGGTCATGGGCGCTCCTGTCCTCGGGCTGCCGGGGTCGTGGACGGGGGAAGGGTGGGAGTCGCGCACACAAGGTCACGCTCCGCGATCGTTTGACAACCCGATCGGCCGACCTTAGCGTTGCCTTACCTTATCGTGAAAGGGGTTCACAGTGTCCGACGACGACCGGCTGTCACGCGCCGAGATCCGCGCCCTGGTCGCGGAGCAGCTGGGTGTGGGTCCGGAGGAGATCGCCGACGACGACAATCTCGTCGAGTTCGGTGTGCACTCGCTGCGGATGATGAAGCTGGCATCGGCGTGGCGCAGGCGGGGCTACGAGGTGACGTTCGGCGACCTCGCGCAGGTGCCGTCGGTCCGGGGCTGGCACGAGCTGCTGAGCGGACGAGCGACGGTCGCGGAGCCGGCCCCGGCGGTGGAGCGGTCGACCCCGGACGACCCGACGTTCCCGCTCGCGACCATGCAGCACGCCTACTGGGTGGGGCGCACCGACGAGCAGGAACTCGGCGGTGTCGCCGCCCACCTCTACGCCGAGTTCGACGGCGTCGGTGTCGAGCCGGATCGGCTGCGGCACGCCGTCGGCCGGCTGGTCGAGCGCCACCCGATGCTGCGCAGCCGGTTCCTCGACAACGGCCGTCAGGAGGTCCTCGACCGGCCCGGGGTCGAGGTCTTCGCGGTCGTGGACCTGCGGGAGGAGGACCCGGACACCGTGGCCGCACGGCTTGCCGAGCTCCGGCACACGAAGTCCCACCAGCGGATGCGGGCCGACCGCGGGCACGTGTTCGACGTGACCCTGACCCGGTGCCCCGGCGGACGGACCCGGCTGCACGTGGACGTCGACATGCTCGCGGCGGACGCGCTGAGCTACCGCACCCTGCTCGCCGACCTCGCGACCTTCTACGCGGGGGACACCCTGCCCGAGCTGGGCTACGACTACCGCTCCTACCTCGGCGACCACGACCGGGCCGCCGCCGTGTCCCGCGAGCGGGAGCGGGCGTGGTGGCTGGAGCGGTTGCCGGACCTGCCTGCGCCGCCGGAACTGCCGCTCGTGCCGGAGGGTGAGCGGGCCGATCCGCTGCTCACGGTCCGCTACGCGCACCCTCTGGGGGCGGCGTCGAAGCAGCGCCTGCTCGCCCGGGCCCGCGAGCACGGCGTCACCCCGGCCGTGGTCCTCGCCTCGGTCTTCGCCGAGGTGGTCGGCCGGTGGTCGCGCACCCCGCGCTTCCTGCTCAACGTGCCGTTGTTCGACCGCGAGCCCCTGCACCCCGACGTAGACCTGCTCGTCGGTGACTTCTCCAGCTCGATCATGGCCGACGTCGACGTCAGTGCTCCCGGCGAGTCGCTCGTCGACCGCGCCCGGCGGATGCAGTCACGGCTGCACACCGCCGCCGCACACGCGGCGCTGCCCGGTCTCGATGTGCTGCGCGAGCTCGGCCGCTTCCGCGGTGAGCCGCTGCTGGCTCCGGTCGTCTACACGAGCGGTCTGGACCTCGGCGAGCTGTTCCGCGACACGGTCTCCTCCACCTTCGGCACCCCGGTCCACATCATCTCCCAGGGCCCCCAGGTCGTGCTCGACGCGCAGTGCGTCGAGCTGGACGGCGGGCTGCTGGTCAACTGGGACGTGCGCGAGCATGCCTTCCCTGACGGCGTGATGGCGGCGATGTACGCCCGCCACCGGGAGCTCGTCGAGGGCCTCCTGGCGGACGACCCCGATGCCTGGACCCGGCCGCTGGACGACGGTCTGCCCGCGGGCCAGCGCGATGGCCGGGCGGTCCTCGACGGCCCGTCGGTGCCGCAGAGCGGCCGACGGCTGCACGACGGCCTTCTCGCGACGGCTGAGCGCGAGCCCGAGCGCCCCGCCCTGCTCGACGCCGAGGGCGCGGTCACGACCTACGGCGAGCTGCGCGAGCGGGGTCTGCGGATCGCCGGCGCGCTGGCGGCCCGGGGAGTGGGCCGCGGGGACACCGTGTCCCTGCAGCTGCCCAAGGGGCCCGACCAGGTCGCCGCCGTGCTCGGGGTGTTCCTGGCGGGCGCCGCCTATGTCCCGGTCGGCGCGGACCAGCCCGCCGCTCGTCGCGACCGCATCCAGGCCGCGGGTGCCGTGCGGCTCGCGCTGGTCGCCGACGACCTGCTCGACGACCAGCGCGTCCCGGCGCTCGGGTTCGCCGCGGCGCTCACCGCGGATCCTTCGCCCGAGCCGGTGGCGACCACCGCCGCGGACCTCGCCTATGTGCTGTTCACCTCGGGATCGACCGGCGAACCGAAGGGTGTCGAGATCCCGCACTCCGCAGCGGTCAACACCGTGGAGCGGTGCAACGAGCTCTTCGACGTCGGCCCGGACGACCGGTCCCTCGGGCTGTCCTCGCTGGAGTTCGACCTGTCCGTGCAGGACGTGTGGGGGCCGCTGTCGGTCGGCGGCTCGGTCGTGGTGCCGCAGGAGCGGGACCGTCGTGACGGCCAGCGGGCCGCGGCCCTCCTGCGCGCCCACGGGGTCACCCAGCTCTACTGTGTGCCCGCGCTGCTCGACATGCTCCTCGCCGCCGGCGAGGAGCACGGCCTCGGCGACCGGCTGCGCACTGTGATCGTCGGTGGTGACTGGGTGGGGGTCGACCTGCCGCGCAGGCTCCGTGCGCTCGTCCCCCGCGCCCGCTTCGCGGGGCTCGGCGGCGCGACCGAGACCGCGATCCACCACACCGTCTGCGAGGTCGGTCCGCAGGTTCCCGACGACTGGGCGGCCGTCCCGTTCGGCGTCCCCTTCGGGAACGTCGCGGCCCGGGTCGTCGACGAGGCGGGCCGGGACTGCCCGGACTGGGTGGCGGGCGAGCTCTGGATCGCCGGCGCCGGGTTGGCCCGCGGCTACCGTGGCGACCCGGACCGGACCGCGGAGCGGTTCGTTGAGCACGCCGGGCGGCGCTGGTACCGCACCGGCGACCTGGTCCGGTTCCGGCCCGAGGGCCAGGTCGAGTTCCTCGGCCGCTGCGACGACCAGGTGAAGATCCGCGGCTACCGGATCGAGCCGGGCGAGGTCGAGGCCGCGCTGCGTGCGGTACCGGGCGTCCGCGCCGCGGTCGTCGAGGTCGTGGGGGAACGCACCTGTTCGCTGGCCGCCGCGGTGACCGTCGAACCCGGCACCGACCTGCCGGTCGACAGGCTGCGCGAGACGGCGGGGGAGTCCCTACCGCCTTACATGGTCCCGCGCACCGTGGTCGTGCTCGACGCGCTGCCGCTAACCGGTAACGGCAAGATCGACCGACGCGCGGTGCGCCGGGCACTGCTCGGCAGCGACACCGCGCCCGACCACGTCGCGCCCGAGGGTGACCTCGAGACCGCGCTCGCCGAGATCGTCGGCGAGGTGCTCGGGGTACCGGAGGTCGGGGCGGAGACCGACTTCTTCGCCCTCGGCGGGGATTCCGTGCTCGGGACGCTCGCCGTGGCCCGGATCCGAGAATGGCTCGACACCTCCGACGTGGCGGTGGGTGACCTCTACACGGGCAGACACGTCCGAGGGCTGGCGGCGCGGCTGTCCGCCCGGCAGCGCACCCCGGGCCGGCTCGAACAGGTCGCCGCAGTGTTCCTGGAGGTCTCCCGGATGTCGGACGCGGATGTCCACGCCGACGCCGTCGGCGGGTCGTGACCGTCGCCGACGCGCGTCGGCGGCTGTTCGCCGACCGGCTGCGCCGCGTCGGGCTGGCCCGCTCCGAGGAGGAGCGGACCGGCCCGGGGGTGGACCGGGACCACGCGCTGCCGTCGTTCGCCCAGCTGCACGCCTGGCGACATCAGCAGCAGGTCCCGGGCAGCGTCGCCAACAACCTCGGGGTGCGCTTCACCCTGCGCGGCGACCTCGATGAGCGGGCCCTCGCCACAGCCCTGGACACGCTCTCTGCGCGACACGAGGTCCTCCGTACGACCTTCCACTCCGGCACGGAGCCGTGGGTCAGGGTGCACGACGCGCTGCCCGTACCCGTCGAACGGCTCGCCGTCTCGGACCCGGACGAGGTCCCGGGGCTGCTTGCCCGACGCACCGCGGTGCCGTTCGACCTCGCCGTCGGTCCGCCGTGGCGGATCGTGCTCGTCCGGAGCCGACCCTACGAGTGGGAGCTCCTGCTGGTCGTGCAGCACCTCCTGTGGGACGGGCCGACCTTCGCCGTGTTCTGCAGCGACCTGGGCACGGCCTACCGCGCGGCCCTGACGGGGGCCGAGCCGGACGGCGAGCCGCCGGGGCGGTCGCTCGTCGAGATCGCCGCCGAGGAACGTGCCGGGTGGCGTGGACGGCCGACCGCGGACGAGGACCGGCGCTACTGGACGGATCGGCTCACCCCGGCGCCCGCCTTGGGCGGGGAGCCGGTGGGGGAGCGCGGCGCGCGGACCGACCGCAGGCTGGGGGCGGTCACCCCGGAGCGGCTGCGGGCCGCGGCGCGGGCGGCCGGGGTGACGCCGTTCGCGGTGGCGATCTCCTGCTGGGCGCAGGTGTGGGGCGCCCACACCGGCACCGACGACGTCGCTGTCGGCACGCTCGCGGTGCGACGTGGGCCGGAGGAGGCCGCCCTGATGGGGAACTTCGCCAACCCGGTCACGCTGCGGCTGGACCTGTCCGACGGGGCGGACGCCGCCACCCGGTTGCGGCGGGCCGCGGACGAGTGCGCCGCCGCCCTCGCCCACGCCGACCTGCCGTTCCTGCCGCTGGCGGAGGAGCTCGCCGGGCACGACGGCACCGGCTCGGTCCCGTTCTTCGACAGCATCGTCGTGTTCCTCGCGGGTGACCTGGAGGGACCGCGGCTGCCGGGGCTCGCGGTCGACTGGGCGCGCGTCGACCACGGTGGTGTGCAGTTCCCGCTGGTCCCGGTGGGGGTGGAGATCTTCGTCCGCGCCGCGGGGATCGACGTCCAGCTGACCCGCGACCGTGACCGTGTCACCGGCGAGCAGGCCGGGAGGCTGCTCGACCGTCTCGACGACGCGCTGCGCGACACCGTCGAGGCCCTGGTGGAGCAGACCTCGTGACGTGCGACCCGGTCCGCGTCGGCCCGGGGACGACCCGCGCCGGGCGGCTCCGGGCGCCGTGCACCACCCACTCCCACACCCGGCGACGAACGGCCCCGACGGACATCCGTCCCGTCGTCACCGTCGCTCCCGTCCGCGACCGGCTGCACCCGGCCCGACCCGTGCGAGGTATCCGATGACCCTCTCGATCGACCGGCGGGAGCTGCTGCGCCGCAGGCTGGCCGCCACCGGGCTCGACCGCTCACCGGAGTCGGTCGCGGACGACCGGCCCACCCCCGGCGCCGCCGGGCCCGAAGGCACCGCGTCGGTACTGTCCGCGGCCCAACGGCGGATGTGGTTCCAGCAGCAGCTCACCGGTGACGGCCGGGCCTACACGTTCTGCCTCGTCCTGCGCCCACACGGACGCCTCGACGCCGGCCGCCTCACCGCGGCGCTGCGTGCCGTCGTGCAGCGGCACGCCGTCCTGCGCACCACCTACCACGTCGGTGACGACGGCGAGCCGGTCCAGGTCGTTCGCAGCGACCTCGCCGTGGAACCGTCCGAGGTGGAGCTCGACGACTCCGCGGACACGACGGTCGACGCCGCCGCAGCAGCCGCTCGGGACGAGCCCTTCGACCTCACCACGGACGCCGCTCTGCGGGCGCGGTTCCTGACACGGAACGGCGGGATCGTGGCGGTGGTCCTGACCGTGCCGCACATCGCCGCCGACGGCGAGTCCTTCCCGGTCGTGCTCGCCGACCTGCAGCGCGCTCACGACGGCGGGCTGCTCGAGGTGCCGCCGAACGAGGTCCGCTACGCCGACCACGCCGTGTGGCTGGCGTCGCGGCTGGGTGATCCGGCGGATCCCGGATCGGGGGCGACCGCCCGGCTGGCGTTCTGGGAGCGGACCCTCGCCGGGCTCCCGGTGGAGACCGTGCTGCCCGCCGACCGGCGTCGCGGAGCCCGGCCCAGCCACCGCGGCGGCCAGCACCGGGTGCGCCTCGGGCCGGGACTCGCCGCGGCCCTGGATCGGCTCACGGCGGCTCGCGGGGTCAGCCGGTTCGTCCTGCTGCAGACCGCAGTCGCGGTTGTGCTCGCCCGGCACGGTGCCGGGCGGGTGGTACCGCTGGGCAGCCCGGTGGACCTGCGCCCCGGCCCCGACCAGTCGGGCATCGTCGGGTTCTTCACCAACACCGTGGTCCTGCGGACCGACGTGGGCGGGGATCCGACCGGTGCCGAGCTGCTCGACCGCGTGCAGGCCGCGGACGTCGCGGCGCTGGACCACCGGGAGGTGGCGTTCGAGGACGTGGTCGAGCGGATGGGGCCGCAGCGTCATCCCGGCCGCAACCCGCTCTTCCAGGTCATGGTCTCCGCCACCCGCGCCTGGCCGGACCTGTGGCTGGGCGGGGTCCCGGTGCGTGCGTTCGAGCCGAGCCAGGACCAGGCCCGGTTCGACCTGACCTTCCTCGTGCACGACCACCTCGACGGCGGCCCACCCGGTCTGTCGGTGCTCTACGCCCATGACCTGTTCGACGCGGACACCGCGGCGGGGCTCCTGGACTCGGTGGTCGCCGCGCTGGGGCAGCTGGTCCGGCACCCGGACATGTGCGTCTCCGGGCTCGCCGGGTGGGGGCCCGGGGAGCCGGTCCGGGAGGACCCACCGGAGTCGAGGCGCACGCTGCGTCTGCGTCCCGGCACGTCGGGCACCGCCGTCGCCGCCGTGCTGCACCGGCTGCACGCCGAGCACCAGGCGTTGCGCACGACCCGGCCGGCGGAGGCCTTCGAGGAACCGCTGGGTGGCCCGCTGTTGCGGGCCCACGTGGACGGTGACCTGCTGCACCTCGTCACGCGGGGGCTGGACGAGGAGTCGTGGCGGCCGATCCTGGGTGCCTTCGTCGCGCTGCGCGCCGACCCCGCGAACGTCCCCGACGTGCCTGCCGGGCCGGCGGACCGGTCCGGTCTGCTCGCCGAGCGGGCCGCGCGTGCGCAGGACCCCGGGATCGTCGACGTGGCGGAGGCGTGGGTGGACCTGTTCGAGCGGATCGACGCGGTGCGGCCCGCGCCGCGGCCCGCACCGGAGTGCCCACGGATCGCCGTGCGTGAGGTGCCCGTGGGGCGACCGGCCGCCCGGCAGGTGGTCACGGCCGCGGTGGCGGCCGCGATCTCCGCGTTCGGCGACGCGGACCCGCTCGTGCTCTCCGTCGACGAACCCGACCGCGACCGGCGGGTGGGGGACACGGCCGTCGTCGGGCGGTGCAGGAGGACCTACCCCGTGCTCGCTCCCGGCGATGGGCACGATCCGGAGCTGCCGGGGCCCGACGCGGCCGTCGGGTACGGCATCGCCGCGGAGCTCTCGGGCCACACCGCGGGTGTGCTCGACGCCCCGCCCGTCCCCGACGTCACCGTCACGGTGGCGCTGACCGATCTCGGTGACGACCCGCCCGGGCCACCGGCGCCGACCGGTGAGCGGGAGATCGCGGTGACCGTCGACGCCCGCGGAGGGGCGGTGCTCGCCCTCCGTGGCCCGGGCGCCGAGGTCGAGGCGGCCGCCGACCGGGCGGTCGCGGCCTTCGCCGCCCGGCTCGCCGAGGTCGTGGCCCTGGCTCCCGAGCATCCTGCGGGCGATCCCGCTCCCGGCACCTACGGCGACGCCCTGACCGTCGCGCCTGCGCAGCGTCGCAGGCTGGCGGACCGGTTCGGGCGGCTGCGGGCGGTCCTCGGGCTCTCCCCGCTGCAGGAGGGACTGCTGTTCCACCTGCTCGCGGCAGCGGACGACACGCAGGTCGACGACGTCTACCTCACGCAGACCGCGCTGACCCTCACCGGCCCGGTCGACCCCGACCGCCTGGGCGCCGCCGTCGCCGAGGCGGTCCGCCGGGCCCCCACGATCGCGGCGGGCTTCGCCGAGGTGGGGACACGCGCGGTGCAGGTCGTTCCCGCCGATCCCCGGGTGCCGTTCCGGTACCTCGCCGCGGCCACGGACGCGGAGGCCGAGGCTGCCGCCGCGGCGGAGCTCGACGGTCCCTTCGACGCAGCGGCGCCGCCGATGGCTCGATTCGCCCTGGTCGGGCTGCCCGACGGGCGCCACCACCTCGTCTTCACCGCCCACCACGTCCTGGTCGACGGATGGTCGATCCGGCTGCTGCTGCTGATGGTGCTGCGGCTCTACACCGATCCCGACGCGGTGGCCGCGCCGCCACCGTTCCGGGTCTACCTCGACTGGCTCGACGGCCGGGACGACGACGAGTCGGAGCGTGCGTGGCGGCCCCTGCTCGACGGCATCACCCCGACCCTGCTGTGCCGCGACGCGGACGGCGTCGCGGCGACCCGGACGCAGACCGACGAGCTCACCGCGACCGTCCCCACCGATCTCGACGCCGCGGTCACCGCCCTGGCCCGCGCGACCGGGACCACCGCGGGCGGGGTGGCGGAGCTGGCCTGGGCGCTGGTCCTGATGCACACCACCGGGAACTCGGACGTCGTGTTCGGCACGGTGGTCTCCGGCCGCCCACCCGAGCTCGACGACGTCGAGCAGATGATCGGGCTGCTGTTCACCACGGTCCCCGCGCGGGTGCGGGTCCGCCCGGGCCGGACCGCGCGCGAGGTGCTCACCGAGCTGCACGCGCAGCGCGGCGTCCGGCTCCAGCACTCCCACCTCGGTCTGTCCCGGCTCCAGCGGCTCGCGGGCCACCCGACGCTGTTCGACACGCTGTTCGTGGTGCAGAACCTGCCTGGTGCCGCGCCCGACGAGCGTTTCGGTCCGGCCGGGGACGTACGGATCGTCGACGCCGACGTCCGCGACGCCACGCACTACCCGGTCGGCATGGCGGTGACCCCCGCCCCCGAGGGCACCGCGCTTCGGCTGATGTTCCGCTCCGACGCGGTCGGCCGGGCCGAGGCACGCTCACTGATGGACCGCTATCTCGCCGCACTGCGGGCGATCACGGCCGCCCCCGACCTGGCCCTGCACCGCATGGACCTGCGCGACGCGGAGGAGCGGGCCCACGAGGTCCTGGAGGGTGTCCGCGGACCCGTGGGGGAGGACTCGGTCGCCGACCTGCTCGAGGCCCAGGCCGCGCGCACCCCGGAGGCCACCGCGGTGGTGGCGGACACGGTCTCGGTGAGCTTCGCGGAGCTCACCGGGGCCGCCCGGCGGCTCGCCCGGCTGCTCCGCTCCCGCGGGGCGGTGGAGGAGCAGCGCGTGGCCCTGCTCCTGCCGCGGTCCGAGGTGATGGTCGTCGCCCTGTTCGGGGTGTTCGCCGCGCACACCGCCTACGTTCCGATCGACGCCGGGTACCTGGCGGGGCGGATCGCCGCGATGATCGAGGAGAGCGGCCCCACCGTCGTCCTGGTGAGCACCGCGACGGTCGGGCTGCTGCCCGACGCGCTGCGGGGCGATCCGCGTGTCGTCGTGCTGGACGCGCCGGAGACGGTCGCGGAGCTCGACGCGCTCCCGGCTGGCCCACTGTCGCAGGCGGAGAGGCCGCGCCCGGCAGGCCTCGACCACCTCGCGTATCTGATCTTCACCTCAGGCTCGACCGGGCGGCCCAAGGGGGTCGAGGTGTCCTACCGCGGGCTCACCAACATGTTCGACAACCACCGCACCGAGATCTTCGACCCGGTCACGGCCGCACACCCCGGGCGCGGGCTGCGCATCGCGCACACCACCTCGTTCTCCTTCGACGCCTCATGGGAGCAGCTGCTGTGGCTGCTCGCCGGGCACGAGGTGCACGTGATCGACGACGAGATGCGCCGGGATCCCGACCGCCTCCTCGCCCACTTCGACCGGGTCCGGATCGACGCCTTCGACGTCACCCCGACCTACGGCACCTATCTCGTCGAGGCCGGGCTGCTGGACCGTCCCCGACCACGTGCGGACACCGGGCGGTCCGACGCGACCGGTGTCGTGTTCGTGTCCCTCGGCGGCGAGGCGGTCGGCGAGCGGCTGTGGACACAGCTGCGGGCGGGGCGCGGGGTCGGCGGGTACAACCTGTACGGGCCGACGGAGTACACGATCAACGCGCTGGGGGCGGACGTCGCCGACAGCGCGACCCCGAGCCTCGGCCTCCCGATCCGCAACACCCGCGCGGCCGTGCTCGGTGCGGGCCTGCTGCCGGTGCCGCCGGGTGCGGTCGGCGAGCTGTACCTCGCGGGCACCGGACTGGCCCGCGGGTACCACCATGCGCCGGGCCCGACCTCGACACGGTTCGTCGCCTGCCCCTTCGGCGAGCCGGGTGAGCGGATGTACCGGACGGGCGATCTCGTGCGGCAGCGACCGGACGGTGCGCTGGACTACCTCGGACGGGCGGACGAGCAGCTCAAGGTGCGGGGGGTGCGCGTCGAGCCCGCTGAGATCGTCGACGTCCTGGTCCGGCACGCCGCCGTCGGCCAGGCCGCTGTGGTGGGGGTGGACGACGGCCCCGCGGGGACCCGGCTGGTGGCCCATCTCGTGCCCGCGGCCGGGGCGACCGCACTCGACGTGGACGCCGTGAGGACGCACGCGGCGGCGCACCTGCCCGCCGCCCTGGTCCCCTCGGGCTGGTCCGTTCTCGACACCCTGCCCCGGACGGTCAACGGGAAACTCGACGCCGCCCGGCTCCCGGCCGTCGAGGGCCGGGCCGGCGGGTCCGCACCGCCCGAGACCGAGGAGGAGCGACGGGTCGCCGAGATCGTCGGCGAGGTGCTCGGCACGGGACCGGTGGGTGGGACCGACGACTTCTTCGCCCTCGGCGGGCATTCGCTGCTGGCGGTGCGGCTGGTCTCACGGCTGCGCACGGAGCTGGATCTCCCCGTCGGGGTCCGGGACGTCTACCAGGACTCCACGCCGGCCGCGCTGGCCCGCCTCGCCGCCGGTCCCCGATCGGGCCCGTCGGGGCTCGGCCCGGTGCTCGACCTGCGCGCGGGAGACCGGCCCGCCGTGTGGTGCCTCCCGCCCGCGGGCGGACTCGGCTGGGCCTACGCCGGCCTGCTCGCGCACGTCGAGTCGGACCGGCCGGTCCACGCCCTGCAGGACCCCGGGCTCGACGGCGGGCCCGCCGTCGCCGACTTCACCGCGCTGGTGGAGCACCACCTCGCGATGCTGCGTCGGCGCCGTCCGCAGGGTCCGTACCACCTGGTCGGCTGGTCCTTCGGCGGGCAGCTCGCCGTCGCGATGGCGGCCCGGCTGCGCGGGTCCGTCGCTTCGGTGACCCTGCTCGACTCGGTGCTGGCGACCCTGCCACCGGGAGCCGAACCCGAACCCGACGAGGTGCTGCACCGGGAGGCCGTCGGGTTCCTAGCCCGCTCGGCGGGGGTCGACCCCGCGCTCGGGCTCACCGGGCTCGCGGACCTCGCGGCCCGCGGAGAGACCCTGCTGGGCGGTCTCGACCGGACCGGGCTGGAGCGGATCGTGGACGCCTACCTGCGGCACAGCCGGATGATGGAACGCGCGGGCGTCGACCCGTACGACGGTGAGGTCCTGCTCGTCTCGGCGACCGCCGACAAGTCCGCCGCGCTGCGCGCCGAGCGGGACGCGGGGTGGCGTCGCCATCTGGGCGGCGAGCTGACGGTGGTCGACGTCGACGTCGACCACCACGGTGTCGGCACCGGGGCGGGCTGGCGGCGGATCGGTCCGCTCCTGGCCGAGCACCTGACCCGGACGGAGGCCCGATGAGCACGTCCGACCTGGCTGCGCGCCGCGAGCTGTTCCGGCGCAGGCTCGCCGAGCGGGACCTCGAGAGCGCGGACTCCGGGCGGGTCACCCGCCGCGACAGCGACCGCGGGCCACTGTCGTTCGCCCAGCGACGGATGTGGCTGCACCAGCAGATCGCACCCGCGAGCCATGCCTACAACGTCACGATCGCCACGACCTTCCGCGGCCCGGTCGACGACGGCCGCCTGCACGCCGCACTGCTCGGCGTGGTCGAGCGGCAGGAGGCACTGCGCACCACCTACCACCTGCTCGACTCCGGCGAGCCCGAGCAGCGGGTGCACGCGGAGCTCCCGCCGCCGGTGCAGCGGCTCGACCTGCGCGAGCGGCCGGACACGCTCGGCGGTGTCCTCGACGTCGCGGCTCGGACGCCGTTCGACCTGGCGGAACGACCGCTCCGGCTGGTGGTGGCCCGTACGGCGGTCGACGAGGTCGTCGTGTGTCTGGTCGTCCACCACATCGTCTGGGACGGGCTGTCCTACGCCTGCTGGAGCCGCGACCTCACCGCGCTCTACGCGGGCGCGACACCCGGTCGCACCGAGGTGGGCCCCGCGGACCTGGCGGCGCACGAACAGCACCGGTGGCCCCCACCGTCCCACGACGAGGACCTGGCCTTCTGGCGTGCAACGCTGGCCGACCCGCCCGCGCCGCCGACGCTGCCGAGCGGTCGCATCGCCCGGGGCCCGGCCACCGAGCGTGCCGAACGGGTCCGGGTCACGCTGCCGGCCGGCACACCCGCGGCGCTGCGCTCGATCGCGCGCCGGCACGGGACCACGGACTTCGTCGCGTTCCTCGTCTGCCATCTGCTCGTGCTGCGGCGATTCACCGGAGCCGTGGACCTCACCGTCGGTACCACGGCGATGGAACGGGAGACTCCCGGTGCCGACGAGCTGGTGGGCAACTTCGGCAACACCCTGGCCCTGCGGGTGGACACCGGCGCGGCGACGGTCGGCGATCTGGTCGACCGGGTCGCGGAGGCCTGTGCCGGTGCGTTCAGCCATCGCGCGTTCTCCTTCGACCGGCTCGTCGACACGCTGGGGCCACCCCGTGAACCGGGCCGCCCGCCCTGGTTCGACTCCCTGCTGGTGTTCCTGTCGGGTGAGGTCCGCGGGCCTGCGCTGCCCGATGTCGACGTCCGGTTCGAGTCGGTGTTCGCGGGCGCGACCCCGTTCCCCCTCACCGTCCACGCCTTCGTCTTCCCCGACCGGTTCGACGTCGACGTCCACTTCGCCGCCGACCTGTTCGACCCGGTGACGGTCGGGGCGATGGCCGATGCGCTGGGATCGATGCTGCTCGCGGTAGCCGCGGATGCCGACCGCGCGGTCCCGGATCTGCTCTCCGCCGTCCCCGTCCCCGTCCCGGTCCTCGCCGAGGGGCCCTCTGGCGGCGTGGTGGCGGAGTCCGTCCCCGAGGCAGTGGCGCGCCGGGCCGCCACCGATCCGCGCGCCGTCGCGGTGCTCGCCGAGGCCGCCGCCGACGGGGAGACCACGCTCACCTACCGGGAGCTCGTCCGGCGGGCCGAGGACCTGGCCGGTCGGCTGGCCGCGCTGGGGGCCGGGCCCGAGACCGTCGTCGGGGTGGCCACCGACCGCTCGGCGGACCTCGTGGTGGGGGTGCTCGGGGTGCTCACCGCCGGTGCCGCGGTCCTGCTGCTGGACCCCGCCCACCCGACGGCCCGGCTGCGGGCCCTGCTCGCCGACAGCGGCACCCTCGCGGTGGTGGCCGGACCCGGCCGGGCGGACATCGTGCCGCCCGGGCGGCCGGTCGTGGACCCCCGGGCCGACGGCGGGTCGGGGTGGACCGCGCGACCGGTCCACCCGGACTCGGCGGCCTGGATCGGGTACACGTCGGGCTCGACCGGTGTGCCCAAGGCCATCGTCGTGTCGCACGCCGCGCTGCTCGCGCGCGCCGGATGGGCCCGGGAACGCTGGCCGGTCGGTCCCGGCGAGCCGCGGCTGGCCAAGAGCCCGGTGACGTTCGTCGACGCGATCAGCGAGATCGTCGAGACGTTGGTGTCCGGCGGCACGCTGGTCGTCGCCGACGAGGCGAAGATCCGAGACGGGGTGGCCCTCGCCGAGCTGCTGCGCAGACACGGTGTCCGCCATCTCATGGCGGTCCCGGGGCTGCTGGCGGCGATCGCGGACGCGCATCCGGACGCGTTGCGTGGGCTGGACCGGCTCGTCTCGACCGGGGAGGCCCTCACCTCGGGCTCGGCGTCCGCGCTGGCCGCGCTGGTCGACGACGGTGTCCTGCGGAACTCCTACGGCTGCGCGGAGCTGGCCGGTGACGTCGTCGACGGTCCGGTGCCCGCCGCCGTCTCGCCGGGCTGGGCGCACCCGGTCGGCGAACCCGGCCCCGGCGTCCGCGCGCTCGTGCTCGACCCGCGGCTGTGCCCCGTCGCGCCGGGCGCCGTCGGCGATCTCTACATCGGCGGTCTCCAGGTCGCCCGCGGCTACCAGGGAAGGCCCGGGGCGACGGCGGAGCGGTTCGTCGCCGATCCGCTCGGGTCCGGTGGCAGGCTGTTCCGCACCGGGGACCGGGCGCGCCGCGGACGCTGGGGGCTGGAGGTCCTCGGCCGTGGCGACGACCAGGTGAAGATCCGTGGCCAGCGGGTGGAGCTCGGCGAGGTCGCCGAGGTCGCCCGCGGCGCCGAGGGTGTCCGGGCGGCCGTCGCGTCGCTGCGCCCAGGAGCCGTGGGGGAGCGACTGGTGCTCCATGTCGTCGGTGATGCGGAGCCCGCCGCCGTCGAGGCACACCTGCGCGGTCGGGTGCCCGACGCCATGGTGCCCGCGGCGGTCGTGGTGGTGGGCGAGCTGCCCCTGCTGCCCAACGGCAAGGTCGACCGTGCCGCGCTGCCCGAGCCCCCCGCGGTCGTGAACCGGGACCGTCGGGCCGCCGGGACCCCGGCCGAGCGCGACCTGTGCCGTGTGGTGGGTGAGGTGCTCGGGATCCCCGACGTCCGCCCCGAGGACGACTTCTTCCTCCTCGGCGGGGACAGCATCAGCGCGATCCGGCTGGTCGCCGCGGCGCGGCGAACGGGCAGGCCGCTCGACGTGGCCGGGGTGTTCGCCGCCCGCACCGTGGCGGCGCTCGCCGCGTCGGCCCCGGACCGTGCGCAGGCCGCGGAACGACCGGTCCTGCTCGACCCCGGGGCGCACCGGCTCCGTCGCGCCGGTGTCGGGCCCGTCGCCGCAGTTCTCACGCTGGCGGTTCCCGGCACCGCGAGGGTCGGGCCGGAGCGGCTGCGCGCCGCGCTCACCGAGGTCGCCGCCCGGCACGAGGCGCTGCGTCTGCGGGTTCGTGCCGGTCGCCGTGGCCTCTGGCGCGCCGCCGTCCTCGGGCCGGACGATCCGGCGGCGGCACCATCGGTCGTGACCGGCGGGGTGGCCGATGCGCTCGCCGCCCTGGCCCACGGCGGCGTCCTCGCTGCGCTGGTCGGGCCGGAGGGGACGACGCTGGTCGGTGCGGTCACGGGCCTGGACGCCACGTCGCTGGCGACGGTCGGTGCCGAGCTGACCGTGCTGCTCGACGGTGGGGCACCCGCCGGCCCCGGGAGCGACTGGCCGGCCCCCACCGTGGCCGGGGACGACGGCACCGCGTGGGGCACGGCGCTCGGCGAGGTCCCCACCCACGATCCCGCCGGCCTCCCCGCGGACACCGACGGCGAGTCGGGTGGACGCTGCGCGAGGGGCCCGGTCCCGGGCCCGATCGACGAGGCCCACCTGGTCGCGGCGTTCGCGGTCGCGGTGCGCGAGCGGAGCGGCCGGGCGACCGCGGTGATCGACCGGGCCGTCCGTGGCCCGGCCACCGGGGTCGGCCCGCTGACCTCCACCCATCCGCTGACGGCGACGGCCGGGACGTCGGTGGAGGACGTCGCCGAACAGGCGCGAGCGGGATCCGCCCACGCCGCGGGACGGCCCGGTCCGTCGGCCGGATCGCCGGTCCCCGACGTGCGGGTGGAGGTCGTCCCCGCCGGGCTGGAACCGGCCGGGGTGGCCCCGTACCGGGTCGTGGCGATGGCGGGCCTCGACGGGACCCTGCAGGTCGTGGTGGGGCCGGGGCTGCCCGCTGACCTGGCCGCGGACCTGCTGGAGCGTTGGTGGGAGGTGCTGGCCCAGTGACCGGGAGGGGTGGGACCCCCTCCCGGTCACTCCGGTCAGCCCACCAGCAGGGCGGTCAGGGCCTTCTTGTCCATCTTGCCGAGGGGGGTCAGCGGCATGCTCTCGATCAGCCGGACCTCGTCGGGGACCTTGTACGCGGCGACCCCCCTCCCGTCCAGGTGGGCGGCGAGCGCGGCGCGGTCGGGTCGATGCCCGTCGCCCGCCACGACGAACGCGACGGACCGCTCGCCCAGCTCCTGGTCGGGCCCCGCGACCAGCGCGACGGACCGGACGCCGGGATGGGCCAGGAGATGCCCCTCCACCTCCGTCGCCGCGATCTTCTCTCCCGCCCGGTTGATCTGGTCCTTTGCCCGGCCCACGACAGCCAGGTGGCCCGAGGGCAGCCGCCGCACCATGTCGCCGGTGCGGTAGAAGCCGTCGGCGGTGAAGCTGCGGGCGTTGTGCGCCCCCGCCCGGTAGTAGCCCCGGAGCGTGTACGGACCGCGGGTCAGCAGCTCGCCCTCCTCCCCGTCGGGGACCTCCGCGTCGTCCGGGCCGACGACCCGGGTCTCGTCGGCGTCGGAGATCGGGCAGCCCTGTGTCGTCGTCCGCAGCCGGTCGTCCTCGTCGAGCCTGCTCAGCGACAGCATCCCCTCGGCCATGCCGAACACCTGCTGCAGCCGCGCCCCGAACTCGGCGACCACCCGACGAGCCGTGTCGTCGGCCAGCCGGGCACTGCCGATCTGCAGGACCTGCAGGCTGGAGAGGTCCGCGGAGGTGAACTCGCGCTCGTCGAGCCACAGGGGAGTCAGCTGTGGGTTGATCGCCGCGTGGGTGACCCGCTCGCGTTCGATCAGCTCGAAGCAGTAGCCGGGGTCGGGCGTTCCCGCCATGACGACCGTGCCGCCCTGTCCCAGCGCACCGAGCACACCGGGGCAGTTCATCGTGTAGTTGAAAGCGACCGGCAGCGTGGCGAGGTACACGCAGCCCTCGGCCATCCCGGCGACCTCGGCCGCCCGTCTGCCGTTGTAGGCGTAGTCGTCGTGAGTGCGGGGGATGAGCTTGGGCAGACCGGTCGTGCCGCCGGAGAGCAGCAGCACGGCGATGTCACCGGGGCCGGCGGTCGAGGCGGGCGCACCGGCGGGCTCGGTGTGGCCCGTGGCCTCCAGCTCCGCCACCGTCACCGCACCCGTCCGGTCGCCCGGGTCGCCGAGCACCACCAGCAGCTCGAGGCTCGGCACCGCGGCCCGCACCTCGTCGGCCAGTACGCGGTGGTCGAAGCCCGCGTGGACGTCGGGCAGGACATAGGCCCGCGCTCCGCAGAGCGAGGCCAGGTGGGTCATCTCGCTGCGGCGATGGCCGGGCTGGGTGTGGACCGGGACCGCCCCGATCTTCTGCAGGGCCCACCACACCACGAGGAACTCACTGCGGTTGGGCAGCTGCACCAGGACCCGGTCGGCGGTACCCAGCCCGCGGTCGGACAGCCCACGTGCCACCCGGTCGGCGAGGGCGTCGAGCTCGCGGTAGGTGAGCCTGCGGTGGTCGTCGACCACCGCGGTGCGGTCCGCATAGGCGTCGACGAGTCGGGCCAGGACCTGCCGATACGTCTCGCCGCGCCAGAGGCCGAGCTCCCGGTAGCGATCGGCGAGCCCGCCGGGCCACGGGGTGAGGTCGAGTTCGGCGAGGGCGGTGTGATCGGTGCTCATGCTGCTGTCCTCCGATCGGCCTATACAGACCGACAATCAGTGACTATAGTTTACTATTAGGTGAGGTTAACCTAATAATCGTCACTCGACAATCCACACGAGACCGATCGTCGGGAGGGGTTCGTGGCTGAGGTCGCCGTACGCGGAGGACCGGTCGAGTACCAGTGGCTCACGGGGGAGGAGGGCCTGGCCCCCCTAGTACTGCTGCACGAGGGGCTGGGCTGCGTCGCCACGTGGGGTCGCTTCCCGCACAGACTCGCGGCGGAGACCGGCCGGTCCGTCGTCGCCTACTCCCGGCACGGCCACGGCGGTTCTGCACCGGAGCCGCGCCCACGCCCGTTGGGCTACCTGCGCAAGGAGGCGAGCGACGCCCTGCCCGAGCTGCTCGGCGAGCTGGGAATCCTCGATCCCGTGCTGATCGGGCACAGCGACGGGGCGTCGATCGCGCTCGCCCACGCAGCGCGCCGGCCGGTCGCGGGACTGGTGCTCATCGCGCCGCACGTGGTCGTCGAGCCACGGACCGTGGCGGGCGTCGCCGCCGCGGTCGACGAGTACGCCGAGGGCGAGCTGGCCCGCCGTCTCGCCGCGTTCCACGACGATCCCGAGGCGACGTTCCGCGGCTGGAGCGACGTGTGGCTCTCACCGGAGTTCGCGGACTTCACCATGATCGAGGAGGTCGGCCGGGTGGTCTGTCCGGTGCTGGTGATCCAGGGCGAGGACGACCGGTACGGCACCGCTCGACAGCTGGACCTGGTGGCGGAACGGGCGGCCGGGCCGGTGTGACGGGTCGAGCTGCCCGGCGTCGGCCACCAGCCCCACCTGGAGTCGCCCGGTCGGCTCTGCGCCGAGATCCGCGCGTTCCTGGAGTCCCACGTCGTCGGGCGGGTGGCGGCATGAGCGACTGGCTGCACCGGGTGCGCCCGGTGTCCGGGGCGCAGAGGACCACGACGGGAGACCGGCTCGTCGTGTGGCCGCACGCGGGCGGGTCGCCGGCGGCGTTCGGGTCGTTGGCGGCGGCGCTCCCGGAGATCGAGGTGTGGGGGATCGTCCCACCGGGACGTGGGCTGCGGCTCGACGAGGAGGCCGTGGTCGAGCCGGACGCGGCGGTCGCGGGGGCGGTCCGCGCCCTCGACGCGCTGCCGGGTGCCCCCGGGCGCACCGTCGTGTTCGGGCACAGCCTGGGCGGTGCGATGGCCGCGCGACTCGCCGCACACCGAGGATGCGACCTGCTGGTCGTCTCCGGGTGGCCGGGACCCGGTCGGGTACCGCCGTCGCCGGTCGGCCGGGCGGCCGAGGAGCTCGACACCGCGGCCCTGCTGGAGTTCGTGGACCGGCTCGACGCGCCGGGGCGGGTCGAGCTGCGTGACCCCGAGCTGCAGCCGTTCCTGCTCCCGCCGTTGCTCGCGGACCTGCGGATGGGCGACCGGGTCGCCGCGTCGACGCCGGCCAGGCCCGGGATGCCGGTGGTGACGGTCGCGGGGCGTGCGGACCCGGCCTTTGGCGTCTCGGAGATCGCCGGCTGGGCCGAGCACGTGGACGTCGTCGAGGCGGTGGTCCTCGACGGCGGGCACTTCGCCGTGCTGACCGACGTCACCCCGGTCGCCGCCGCGATCCGACGCGCCCTGGCCACGAACCCGGTGGGTCTCCCGTGACCGGACCGGGGGATCGCCACGAGCGGCTCGACGCCCTGCTCACGGACTCGGCACGGGCGAGCCCGCGCCGGATCGCGCTGGTCGACGGGGCGATCCGGCTGACCTACGCCGAGCTGGAGGCGCGGGTCGTGGAGCTGGCCGCCCGGTTGGTCGGACACGGGGTCGGACCGGGCTCCGCGGTGGGCATCCTGGTCCCGAAGGGGCACCGGGCGGCCGTCGCGCTGCTGGCCGGGCTGCGCGTCGGGGCGGTGGTGGCGCCGCTCGCGCCGAACGACCCACCCGCCCGGCTCGCCCGGATGGCCTCGGGGGCCGGGCTCGACGTAGTCCTGGCACCGACGCCGGACGGGGCACGCCGTGCCGCGGTGGCCGCCGAGCTGGGAGTGCCCGGTGCCGAGGCCGCCGTCGGCGACGGCCTGTCCATGCTCCGCCTCGACCTGCCGCGCACGTGGGGCGCGCCCGACGGCGGGTACATCCTGTTCACCTCGGGCAGCACCGGATGGCCCAAGGGTGTCCTGCTGACCCACCGGAACGTGCTGCATTTCGTCCGCTGGGCGGTGCGGGCCCTCGACATCGGGCCCGACGACGTGTTGGGCGCCCAGGCCGCGCTCACCTTCGACCTGTCCACACTCGACGTGTTCGGCGCACTGGCCGCGGGCGCGTGCGTCACCCTGATGCCCGAGGTTCTCACCGCGTTCCCGCTCGACGTCGTCGCGTGGCTGGCGGCCGAGCGGGTCACCGTCTTCTACACGGTGCCCACCCTCTACCAGCGGATCGTCGAGGCCGGCGCGGACACCGGGACCCTGCCCACGCTGCGGACACTGCCGTTCGCCGGCGAGCCCTATCCGGTCGCGGGCCTGGAACGGCTCGTCCGCGCGTTCCCCGACGCCCGGATCGCCAACCTGTACGGCCCGACCGAGACCAACGTCTGCACCTGGACCACCCTCGCCCCGGACTGGCTGGCCGGGGACGGGCTGCCCGTGGGCCGGGCGATCGATGGCCTGTGGGTCGGACTCCTCGCCGGGGACGGCACCCTCCACACCGGGCCCGGACCGGGCGAGGTCGCGGTGGCCGGACCCACGGTGTTCCGGGGCTATCTCGTCGAGGGTGGGCTGGAGGACCCGACCGTCGCCGTGGAGCTGCCCACCGGACCCGCCCGGGCCTACCGCACCGGCGACCTCGGCAGGATCGACGCCGACGGCGTGCTCTGGCTGGCCGGGCGACGGGACCACCAGGTCAAGGTGCGCGGACACCGGATCGACCTGGCCGACGTCGAGGCCGCCGCCGGTGAGGTCCGGGGCGTCCGCGCCTGCGCCGCCCACGTCCGACCGGGGCCCGACGGCGGCACCCTGGTCCTGGTCGCGGCGGCCGCGGACGTCGTCGCGGAGAACGCCCTGCGGGCGGGCCTGGCGGCACGGCTTCCCCGGCGGATGCTGCCCGGGGAGATCCACCTCGTGGCGGAGCTGCCCCTCACCGACCGCGGCAAGGTCGACCGGGCGGCCGTCGCCGCCCTCGCAGAGCCCGTCTCGGGCTGACCCAGCGAACGGAGAACACCCATGCAGGTCGAAGACGTGTGCACCCTGGTGTCGCGCGTGGTCGCGGACGCGAGCGGGGAGACCCCGGAGATCGTGCCCGACACGCCGCTGCTGCTGTCCGGGCTGCTCGACTCGCTGACGATCATGCGCATCGTCACCGAGATCGAGTCCGCCACCGGGGTGGCCCTCCCCGAGACGGCGATCGTCGCCCGCACGTTCCGTACCCCCGAGACGGTCCGGGCCGCCGTCGTCGCGGTGCGGGACGCCACCGCCGAGGCCGGCCGATGACCGTCCTCGACGGGGTCCGCCCGGACCGCACGGCCGAGGTCGTCGCCGCTGTCGCGGGAGCGGAGTTCCGCACCCAGTGGGACGCCTACCGCACGATCGTCCCGCTCGATCCGGCGGCGTCGTCGGTCACCGCGGCCGTCGCGGCGATCGAGGAGCTCGGCGCGGCCGGCGCCGCACCGGGAGTCTGCTATGCGATGACCTCACAGCTGTTCGGACTCGCCCACCCGCTGCGGACGATGCTCGGGCCCGAGCGGCACGGCCTGATCGACGGCAGTCGGGTGCTCTGTCACGCCCTGACCGAGGAGGGCGGCGGCAGCGACCCGCTGTCGATGACCACCCGCGCAGAGCCCGGCCCCGACGGCACGTGGCGGCTCTCGGGGCGGAAGGCCTTCGTCACGGCGGCCCCGGTGGCGCAGACCGCATTGGTGTTCGCCCGCACCGCGGCCGAGCGGACCCCCTTCTCACTGACCGCGTTCCTGGTCGACCTGGCCGCACCCGGGGTGTACCGCGACGCGACGTTCCCGAAGACGGCGCTGGTCGAGGTGCCGATGGGCGTACTGGACCTCGACGGTGTCGTCGTGCGCCCCGAGGACGTCGTCGGTGGCGAGGGCTCGGGCCTGGCCGTGCTCACCACGACCACGGTGTGGGAGCGGGGCCTGCTGCTCGCCTACGCGCTCGGCCCGATGCGCCGGGTCCTCGACGCGACCGTGGCCTGGGCCCGCGAACGGGAGCAGTTCGGCAGGCGGATGGGGACGAGCGCGCTGGTGGCGGGCCGGATCGCGGACATGGCGCTGGCGCTGCACCGCTCGCAGGTGCTCGTGCGCGGCATGGCCGCGCGCTTCGAGGCGGGAGAGTCCGCCCGGGGTCTCGCCGACGCCGCCGCCCTGACCAAGCTCTCGGTGTCGCAGGACCACCTGGCCTTCGCCGAGCAGGCGGCGGCGCTGGGCGGTGTCCGCTCGTTCGTCGAGGACACCGGTCTCACCGCCGACCTGCTCGGCCCCGCCGCCGGGTTGGTCTATGCGGGCCCCAACGACCTGCTGCGGGTCTCGGTCGCCCGTGGCCTGGGTCTCCCGGTCGAGAACTGACCCGTTCCGAGGAGGAACCGATGCACGCCACCGCCCGCCGTTCCCCCGTCGAGCGCCTCGACGAGGTCCGCGCGGAACTCGCCGCGGGAGCCGGCGGGGTCGACGACGGCACCGCCGCACTCGACCCGGCCTACGACACCCTCCGCCGGGCCGGGCTCCTGTCCGCCGTGGTCCCCGCCGAGTTCGGCGGCGACGGTCTCAGCTTCCTGCAGCTGACCCGGCTCCTCGAACGGCTCGCCCTGCTCGACGGCGGGCTCGCACTGGGCTTCACCATGCACAACGTGGCAATCGGGTCGCTGTGCGAGACCGCGGGCACTGACCTCCCACCCCGCGCGGACCGGTTCCGACGGTGGTTGCTGAGGGAGGTGGTGGAGGAACGCAAGCTGGTCGCAGCGGCGACCTCGGAGGCCGCGACGGGTGCCAAGCTGCGCGGTATCGGAACGACCTACCGGCACACGCCCGACGGTGGGTACGAGCTGACCGGACGGAAGTCGTTCGTCTCCCTGGCCGGGGTGGCCGACTACTACGTCGTCGCGGCGGCGCCCGCCGACGCGGAGGATGCCGCCGACGGGCTGGAGGTCAGCCACTTCGTCGTCGCGCGTGACGATCCCGGCGTCGGCTTCGGCGCACTCTGGGACGGTGCCGGCCTGCGCGGGACGGCGACGGCACCGATGTCGCTGGACGCGGTGCCGCTCCCGGCCGACCGGCTGTTCCTCGGAGTGGAGGGGATGTCGCTGTTCAAACTGGTCCGGGAGCCGCACTGGATGGTGGCGGGATACATGGGGGCGTACCTCGGTATCGCCGAGGCGACCTTCCGGGTGCTCGTCGCCGAGCTCACCGCCGATCCGGCGAAGCAGGACTGTCCGGTGGTGCAGGCGGACGTCGGGCGGATGGGTGCCGAGCTCGCCGCGGCCCGCGCGCTCGTCCACTCGGCTGCGGCCACCGTCGACGAACACCGCGGCAGCCTGGAGGCGAACACCGCGGTGCACGCGGCGAAGTACGTCGTCGGCGAGCTCGCACCGCGGCTCGCACGCGAGGCGACCGCCCGCTGCGGGTCGCGGGCGCTGCGGCGCGGCCACGAGCTCGAACGCCGGTCCCGGGAGGCGACGTTCTGCGCCGTCATGCCTGCCAAGTCCGACGAGTGCCTCGCCTACGTGGGGAAGTCCGTGCTGGCGCACGACATGTTCCGGGTGGACACGCTCGCGTGGTGACCCCGGTGGCCCCGCTCGCGGACGCTGTCGCAGGGCACGCCCGCGAGCGGTGGCACAACTTCCACGCCCTTCCGCTGACCGCGATGATCGACGAGCTGCCCGACCGCTGGCGGGCCGCCTACGCCGCGGTGCTCGCCCCCGGGGCCGACCTGTCGCTGTCCGGCGCGGCCCTCGACTCGCCGTTCCGGCCGAGCGGCCCGCTGGCGCAGGCGCAGCGGCGGGCCGCCCGGTTCTTCGGTGCCGACGACACGCTGTTCGTCACCGGGGGCACGACGCTGGCCAACCACATCGCGCTCGACGCCGCTCTCGAATCCGGACCGGGGGAGCAGGCCGCCCCGCCCGTCGTCGTCCTGGACCCGAGTTGTCACCAGTCCGTGTTCTTCGCCGCGCACGGCGCCGGCGCGACCGTGCTGCCCGCGCCGTCCGGCCTGGCGTCCCGCGGAACGCGGCGGCTCGACGCGGACGCCACCGTCGAGCTGCTGGGCGCCCGGCACCGCTCGTGTCGCCCGGTCGCGGCGGTCGTGCTCACTGCGGCCCCCTACGACGGTTCACGGCTCGCCCTGGACCGGGTGCTGCCGGCGCTCGTCGCGGCGTCGCCGCGGACCGTGTTCGTCGTGGACGAGGCCTGGGCCGCCGCGCACGCCCTGCACCCCCGGACCGCTGCGGCCTCGACACTGTCGCTGCGATCCGAGCCGGCACGACTGATCGTCACGCAGTCCGCCCACAAGACCCTGCTCGCCCTGCGGCAGGGCGCGTACGTGCACGTCGCCGGGGAGGAGGGACTCGTCGCCGCGGTGCGGCGGGCCTTCTTCCGGCGGCACACGTCGTCGCCGTCGTGGCCGGTCCTGGCCTCGCTCGACCTCGCCCGCGCGCACGCCGAGCTGGAGGGGCGGGAGGCCGTCGCGCGGGCCCTGGCGCGGCGGGACCGGCTGGTCGCCGGCCTGCGCGACGACCCCCGGACCCGGGAGCTCGTCCCCACCGACGGAACAGGAGGCAACCCGATGATGGTGTCGCTGCGGCTGTCCGACGGCGTCGACGCCTCGGCCGTGCGGCGGACGCTGCTCGAGGAGCATCGCGTGGTCCTCGCCCGGGCCGTGCAGGGGTCCCTTCTGGCGCACGTCCACATCGGGGTGACCGACGCCGACGTCGACGCCCTGACCCGGGCCCTGCGCGCGATCGCCACCGTTCCCGCGGCGGTCGGGCCCCACTGGTCCGGCGCCGTGGCCGAGGACGGTCCCGCGGTGGGCACCGTGCTCGACGGCTTCCTGGTGACCTACCCACCCGGGGTGCCACTGGCGGGTCCGGGTGACACCTGGACCACCGACCACGCACAGGTGCTCGCCGCGCACCGGCGCGGCGGGTCCGAGGTGTTCCTCGTACCCGTCGCGCGCTGATCGCTCAGGCCGGGGCGGCGCGCCGCGCGCCGATGAGTGCGCCGGAGACCACGGCGCCGACGGCCATCGCTGCGGCGACCAGCCCGAACACCGTCGCGATGCCCTGGCCGAGCAGCTCGGGCCGCCCGACTGTCATGGCGTCGACCTGGCCGACCGCTCCGGTGAAGACCAGCCCGAGCACCGAGGTCCCGAGCGATGCGCCGACGGGGAAGAAGCTGTTGACCATCCCCGTCGCCATCCCGACCTTCTCCGGTGGCACCGCCGCCGCTGCCACCGCCTGCAGCGGGGCGTTGGCCAGGCCGTTGCCGAAGCCCCACAGGCTCAGCGCCGGGATCGCGGTCACCGGGTCCGCCGCTGCGGCCGCATTGACCGCGATCAGCACACCGGCGACTGCGAGCATCCCGAACCCGGCCGCCAGTACCCAACGGGCGGGGACGCGGGCCTGCAGCCGCCCGCCCGCCAGCGCGCCCAGCGCGGTCGCCACGCCCAGGGGCACCAGGACGACCCCGGTAGTCAGGGCACTGAGACCGTGGCCGACCTGCAGGTAGACGATGTAGAACACCGCTCCGCCGACGGTCCCGATCCGGTTGACCATCGCAAGCACGGTGATCCCGGCGAACGCGCGGATGCGGAACAGGCCCAGGTCCAGCACCGGCGTCGGGATCCGGCGGCAGCGCACCGAGTAGGCCGCGGCGAGCAGTACCGCGGCCACCAGGCCGACGACGGCGCCCACGGTGGCGAACCCGTTCTCCTGGGCCAGGGACAGGCCCAGGTTCAGCGCGACGAACACCGCGGCGACCAGGGCGGCGCCGACGACGTCGAACCGCCCCGCGACGGCGGTCCCCGGCCGGTCGGCCGACACCACACGGTAGGCGACGAGGAACGCGATGACGCCGAACGGCACGTTGACGAAGAACATCCACCGCCAGCCTCCTGCGGCGATCAGCGCGCCGCCGACCAGCGGCGCGAGGGTCGAGGCACTCGTGACGGTCGCGGTCCAGATCGCGATGGCCATCGGCCTGCGCTTCTCCTCGATCGCCCGGACCAGCAGCGGGACGACGTTCGCCGACATCACCGCGGCGGCCGCGCCCTGCACGATCCGGAAGATGTTGAGCGAGAGCATGTCCCAGGACAGCCCGCACGCCAACGACGCCAGCGTGAACCCCGCGATGCCGGCGAGGAACAGCGACCGCGAGCCCCATCGGTCCGACAGCGCGCCCGCCGGCTGCACGAGCGCGGCGAACGCGAGCGAGTAGCCGACCACGAGCCACTGCAGGCTCACCAGCGAGGTCCCCGGTAGCTCCACCCCGATCTGCGGCAGCGCCACCGCCACGATGATCATGTCGATACCCATCAGGGCCGACGCGATCACCACCGATGCCAGGACCCACCCTGGCCGCGACCCGTCCTGTCGGGTGCTCTCCACCTGCTCCGCCGTCATCGGACCTCCTCTGGAATGAGGGTGACCTTACTTGATAGTGAACTACTTTCACAGAGCGGGGCAGTAGGCTCGTTCCCGTGAGCGAGACAGCTGGTCGTCGGCCCGGAAACCGCCCGGGGCCCAAGCCCCGCATCTCGCGAGAGTCGATCATCGAGGCCGCGACCAGGGTCGACCCGCTGACGATCGGCTCGGTGGCAGCGCTGCTGGGGGTGACGCCGGGGAGCCTCTACCGCCACGTCGAGGGTCTGGAGGACCTGACCCGCGGCGCCGCCGAGCATCTCTTCGTCACCACGCCCCTCCCCGACGCCGACCTGCCGTGGCGCGCCTACCTGGAGGAGGAGGCGCGGTGGCGACTCGAGCTGCTCCGCGCCCATCCGGCCCTCTTCGCCGGACCCGCTGCCGACCTCACCGTGGTCGCGGTGGACCGACTCACCGTCATCCTCACGGCGCTGAAGGCCAAGGGGTTCGACACGGCCACCGCGGTCCTCATCGCCGACACCCTGATCGACCTCCTGCACGACGGCGCCCGGCAGGCGCTCGCGATCCGGGCGGGCGACGACGCACCCGCCGGTTACCCGGCGGACGTCCGTGCGGCCATGGCGGTGATCATCGCCGACCCGTGGACGCACCTGTGGCGCAAGGTGCAGCTCTTTCTCGACGGTGTCGCTCACGGACGGTGTTTGGCCGGAGCACATCCCACGTAAGTCTGGGGAATGACGCTGAGGGCGATCACCTTCTATCGTGACCAGCATCGCGCTGCGGTCGCCGCTCGGCTCTCTCATATCGGACCGCCGCTGACGGGACGGCTGAACACCGGGCTGCTCGCCGAGCACCGGGACGACCTGTTGCGCCTGGCCGGGGCGCTGAAGTTCGGGCACGCCACCGCCTCTGCTGGTCGGGAAACTCTCTGCGTCCGGGCGGCAGAACACGCTCGCCGCCGCGCTCCAGGAGCGCGGGGCGCTTCGGCGCACGATTTACGCCGTCCGCTACCTGTTCGACCCCGGAGTACCGGCGCACGATCTCCCGGCGACAACGTGATCCCACTGTATAGGGTCTGTAACAGGAACGGTGGTTCCGGCGTTGTTGGTCAGTAGTGCTCGGCGGACGGCCAGCGGTCACTGAACGTGATCGCGAAGGCGTTGATCACCGGCTTCCATCGGATCGTCCACCGTGCGCGGCCTCGCCCGGTCGGGTCGAGGCTGCGGGTCACAAGGTACAGGCATTTCAACGCGGCCGCCTCGCTGGGGAAATGCCCTCGCGCCCGTACCGCTCGGCGGTAGCGGGCGTTGAGTGATTCGAAGCTCTCTTGTCAAGCAGCAGCTGCGGAGCTGGTCGGTGTGGTCGCCGTGGAGCGTCTTGCGTCGGTCCACATGTGTCTGACCCGAATCCGCGAGTTGCGCTGGTGGCCGGACTGGGGAGATGGCGATAGGTGCCCGCTGACCTGCGATGATCGTGTTTGCGACGACACGACATTGCGGGTTGAGAGGACACCTATCAGGTGCGAACAGTACGCAAGCGACGCCCGCGGTGTGCGCGGGTGCGTCTCGGCGCGCCGGACGCGGCGCTGACCAGGTTCTCCGGGCTGGCCGCGGTGACCGAGCTGATCGACCGGCTCGGGATCATCGACAAGCTCGACGCCGCGGTCGGGCCCATCAAGGACCGCGACCGCGGGTGCAGCGCCGGGCAGATGCTGGTCGGCATGTCGGCGGCGCAGCTGTGCGGGGAGGACTTCCTGGTCGGGCTGGACCGGCACCGCGCCGACACCGCCGGGCAGGCACTCACGCCGGTGCCGGGGTTGGCGTCCACGACCGCCGCCGGGCTCGCGCGCAAGTTCATCGAGGGGCAGTGGGCGGCGGTGGAGACCGGGCTCGGTGACGTGCACACCACCGCGCTGGACCTGCTCGCCCAGGTCGACCCGGACCGGGCCGAGCAGCTGACGGCGGACGTGACGATCGATCTGGACACCACCGATGTCGAGGTTTACGGCCGGCTCAAGCAGGGCGTGGCGTTCAACCACCAAGGCCAGCGGGTCGCCCGCCCGCACGTCGCGACCTGGGCCGACACCGCGGTGGTGCTGGCCGCTGACCTCGGTTCGGGCCGGGATGACCCCCGCGCCACCAGCGCCGAGCTGTTCCACCGGGCGCTGGCCGCGCTCCCCGCGCAGGCGCGGGCGGGGCGAGTCCGCGTGCGTGCGGACGCGGGCTACTTCGCCGGGCAGCTCGCCCGCGCAGCCCTGTTCGTCGGCGTGGAGTTCGCCATCGGCGCCCGACGCATCGCGCCGCTGTGGCGCATCCTCGACGGCGTCGCGGCCGACGGGTGGACCGACGCGATCGACATGACCGGCGCGCAGGTCGCGGTGGCCGACTATTGCCCGAACTGGTGGCCCGCAGCGACCCAGCTGCTGATCCGTCGGGTCCGGCTCGACCTGGACCACGGCCAGGTCTCCGGTGACCCGCGAGCGCGGCGCCGACGCACCCTGTACCCCGCCCAGCGGGCGCTCCCGCTCGACGACCTCGCTACGGTGGCCAAGGTCGACGGGGTGTTCGCCTACTCGTTCATCGTGACCAACCTCGACGTCTCCACACCTGCCGCAGCCGCGCAGGCCGAGTACTGGTACCGCCACCGCACGAAGGTGGAGAACCTGTTCCGCGACACCAAGCACGGCGCCGCGCTGCGCCACCTCCCCTCCGGACACCTCGCGGTGAACCGAGCCTGGATGTGGGGCGCACTCCTGGCCGCCACCACCAGCGGGTGGCTGCACCACCTCACCGCCCGCACCCGCGACGGGCGCCTGGTCGGGCACGGCGTCCGCGGCGGCCAGGCCATGATCGCCACCCTGCGCCGGCGGCTGATCACCATCCCCGCCCGCCTCGTGCGCCACGCCCGCGGCCTCACCCTGCGCCTACCACCCGGCGAGCACCTACTCGCCGAGGTCCTCGCCCGCGTCCGCGCCCTGCCCGCTCCGTCCTGACCCGGCCGCACCGGCCCCGACCAGCACAGGAACCCGCCACCCGAGGCGACACTCGGGCCGCCCGCTTGCCCACCACCCCACTCCCGACCCAAGCAACATCAACTTTGGCCGACCAAGATCAGCTCATAGCCTACTCGCGGATTCGAGTCTGATGATGATGTTCGCGAGCTGCCGCTTGTGGCTTCGCCGAGCCTCACGTTTTGTCTTGTTGTCGGTGACCCGTTTCGCCATGTACTCTTTCGCCGGCGGGTGGCATCGGACTTGCGTGACGTGCACGATGTGCAGAACAGAGTTGACAGCTCGATTGCCGCCGAGGTCGAGTCGGTGCCGACGGGCCGGCCCGTGACCTTCACCCGACGAGAGGGCGACGGGCGCGATTCCGCACCAGCGTGCAAACTGGGCCTCGGTCGTGAACCGGCACGGATCGCCGATCTCGACCAGAAGATCCATGGCTGTGACCACGCCGACACCGCGGACCTCTGTGAGGGTGCAGCCAAGGTCGCTGAGGAGGGCGGGAATCTGTCGGTCGAGTTCCTTGATCCGCGCCGTCAGGGTGATGATGTCGTTCAGGCTGGCCGCGAGCCGGTCGAGCTTGAGCCGCTCGGCTGGGCTGAGCAGATCGGGGTTCGCGACGCCGTCGACCAGGGACTGGAGCTGCGGGAGAACGCGGCTGGTCGAGGGCAACGTGGCGCGGATGGCGACGGGGAGCGTGACGAGTACTGCTTCGGACTCGGTGAGCAGCCGAACACGCTGCAGGACAAGAGATTCACGCCAGTCGCGGATCACCGTGAGCGTCTGCCATGTCGGGCTGGGCGCGGTGTGCTTCCCGGCCGGAGGCAGCTCGGGGTCGCTGAGGGCCTCTCGGGCGATGGCCTCCGCGTCCTCGGCGTCGGTCTTGGCCCGACGACGACGCTTACGCCGCTCCGCGGTGCGGTTGGCTTGGACTTCGCGCACGTCGTAACCCGCGGCCGCGAGCGCGAGGACCAGCGGCTGGCCGAGAAATCCCGATCCTTCGATGCCGATCCGGTCGATCGTCAGCTCGACACCGAGCAGGAACGTCAGCAGCTCATCGATACCGCCCTTGGTGATGGAGAAGGACTTGTTGTCGACCACGCCGCCTCGATGATCGAGGACTGCGATGGTAGCCGTATTCTTGTGAGGATCGATCCCCGCGACACCGTGTTCGTGCGTCAACACTTGTTCCCGTCTGCGTGGCCTATCGTGGACAGCGCAGGCCCGCGGTGTCGGCAGATCTGGGTTGAGTCAGGCAGGCTCTCTTCAAGCCAGGCACCGCGGGCCTGCGCTCACGCGGCCAGCCCGACACTTCGAATCGAAGACAGCCTCACGGCGTCAATAGCGTTCAGAGTCAGGGCTGGCCGCCTCGAGCATCGGCCGGGGAAGCAACGCCCTGACCGACTCCTTGATCTAAACACCCAGATCGCGTTCGTCGAACACAACACGGCACGGATCTCGGCATCGTAGTCGAGGAACGGAACGAACTCGGTCCAGGCGTTGCGCCACAACCGGATCATCGCCGGATAAGTGCGACCCCATTTCTCGTCGAGGTCATCGAGAGCAGCGAGAGCGGCGTCGGCGGTGGGGGCCGTGTAGATCGCCCGAATCCCTCGCTTGATCGCATCGGTGTCACGCCGCGACGTCAACCGGAACGAGTTCCTGATCAAGTGCACGATGCATGTCTGCACGATGGTCTGTGGCCACACGTTCTCCACCACCTCGGGCAGGCCTTTCAACCCGTCGCAGACCAGGAAGAACACGTCCCGCATGCCGCGGTTACGCAGGTCGGTCAGCACCCCCAGCCAGAACTTCGCGCCCTCACCACCGGAGCCGGCCCACAGGCCCAGCACGTCCTTGCGGCCGTCGACGGTGACCCCGATCGCCGCGTAGACGGGCCGGTTGGCGACCTGCCCGTCGCGGACCTTCACCATGATCGCGTCCACGAAGACCGCGACGTACACCGCATCGAGTGGCCGCGACACCCATTCCTGCATCTCGGCGATCACCGAGTCGGTGATCCGTGAGACGGTCTCCTTCGACACCGACGCCCCGTAGATCTCCGAGAAATGCGCCGAGATCTCCCCGGTCGTCAAACCCTTCGCGTACAGCGACAACACGATCTCATCGACATCCCCCAACCGCCGTTGCCGTTTCCGAACGATCTGGGGTTCGAACGTCGAGTCGCGGTCTCTCGGTACCTCGATCTCGACCTCCCCGACAGCATCGGAGATCACCGTCTTCGACCGGTGACCGTTCCGGTTGTTCGTCGATTCCCGGTCCGGGTCGGCCCGGTTCTTTGCATGCCCGAGGTGCTCGGTCATCTCCTCCCCGAGCGCAGTCTCCAGAACGTTCTTGGTGAACAGCTTCAACAGCCCATCCGGGCCGGTCAGCTCCAGGCCGCGTGCTCGCGCGTCGGCCACCATCGCCGCCGCGGCGGCCTGCTCGGGCGAGAGCTGACGCCCTGAACCCGTCTCATCCTTGGCTGAACCCACAAGGTCCGATGTCATCACTCACCCGGACTCTTCACGGGCTGTGCCGGTGATCTCCGACCCCAACTGAAGAAAGTGCCTCGTGACCAGGTAAGACAGCGGGTGTCGAAGCCCTGTCCGCCATGGTCGAGGAGGCACTTTCCGAGTGCAGACTACAAGCACGCGCCCACCGGTCATCGTGACCGCCGACGGCGCTGGGGTGGTGTCGCACGTCGGGTCGCGTCTGCTGGCCGATGTCGCCGACCGGACCACGTTGGCCAGTGAACTCTCGACCGCGCTCGCACCGCTGCGACGAGCTCGGGCGCGTCATGATCCGGGGCGGGTGCTGGTCGATCTGGCCGTCGCGGTCGCCGACGGGGCCACGAGGATCTGCGAGATCGCGGTCCTGGCCGATCAGGGCGCGGTGTTCGGGTCGGTGGCATCGGACTCGACCTGCTGGCGACTGCTCGACAAGCTCGACGAGCGCCGGTTGTCCTCGATCGCGGCGGGGCGGGCGCGGGCCCGGGAGGTGGTCTGGGCCCAGCACGCCGACGTCGATGGTCGCGCGTTTCCCGCGGCTCGGGTCGCCGGCCGCGACCTGCGCCGGCACGGCCGGGACGTGCTGGTGATCGATCTCGACGCCACGATCGTCATCGCCCACAGCGAGAAGGAACAGGCCACGCCCACGTTCAAGAAGACGTTCGGGTATCACCCGATGCTGGCGTTCTGCGACAACACCGGCGAGTTCCTCGCCGCCCGCTTGCGCCGCGGGAACGCCGGTGCGAACACCGCCGCGGATCACATCAGCGTGCTCGACGACGCGCTCGCCCAGATCCCTGACGCGTTCCGTCACGGGCACCCGATCCTGGTCCGCACCGACACCGCGGGCGCCACGAAAGCCTTCCTCGCCCACATCCGAGCGCAACAAGACACAGCGGTGAGCTGTGAGTTCTCCGTCGGCTGGGCCGTCACCGACCGCGAACGCACCGTGATCAGCCTGGTCCCGAAGACGGTGTGGGCCGAGGCGGTCGACGCTGACGGCGGGCACCGTGACGGCGCCGGGCTGGCCGAGATCACCGGCTTGCTCCCCGCCTCCGCGTTGGTCGACTACCCGGCCGGGACCCGCGTTGTCGTCCGTCGTGAACGGCCGCATCCCGGCGCGCAGCTCGATGCGTTCGAGGAGCGTGACGGCTGGCGCTACACCGCGTTCGCCACCGACACCCGCGTCGGGCAGCTCGCCTTCCTCGACGCCCGCCACCGCGCCCACGCCCGGGTCGAGGACCGGATCCGCTGCGGCAAGGACACCGGCCTCAACCACTTCCCGTCCCGGTCCTTCGCCGTCAACGCGGCGTGGTTGACCGTGGTCATGCTCGCGGTCGACCTGATCACCTGGACCCAGCGCCTGCTTCTCGACGGCGACCTGGCGAAGGTCGAGCCGAAGGCGTTGCGCTACCGGTTGTTGCACACCGCCGCGCGGATCACCCGCGGGCAACGCCGAGTCTGGGTCCGCATCCAACGGTCCTGGCCCTGGGCGGTCGATCTCGCCCGCGCGTTCGCGCGGCTGTGCGCGTTGCCTGTTCCTGCTGGTTGATCTCCGAAGCCCGACACGACGAGCGGCGGGAGCTCCCGGCAGAACGCGCAGGCCGGCCCCTTCGCCATGCCCACCCATCGAACGAACCGGACCGGATCCGCCGCCAGCCGATCACGCGGTCAATCCGCAGCTCCGTGAATCACCAGGGCTAGCTCGGCGTCTGCCCCCACACAACCAGGCCCCTGAGCTGCCGGAACGGCAGGTTGAAAAAGGCTCAGTACCACCCGTCGGCCCCGTTCCGCGGCGACCGACACCAACGACACCACCACCACCGATGCCGCCGTCGACGCGGCGGCCGACTCGGCCCCCGCAGTGGACGACACCACGACCGACACCGCGACCGACGTTGCGGCCGGTGAGCCGGGCGACACCACCGACACCACCGGCACGGACAGCGTCGATGATGCGGACCTGTCGTCGGCGACGTGGGCGGATGCGATCGTGTGGCTTGCCTTGCAGTCCGGTAGCCGCCCGACGATGCCCGAAGTCATCGTGGCGCAGTCGGTATGGGACGCGCTGCACACGTCGCCCGGGGTGTCCGCGCGGCGGATGGCGGCCGACGCCGAAGACCGCGGGGTCGTCTTGGACGTCGCCGCTGTGGACCGGGTGCTCACCCGTTTTCAGCGGGTCGGGATCGTGACCGCCGACCAGGACGGACAGGTCACCCGGTGGGCGCCGGTCACCCCGGGCGCGATCATCGCCAACGCCCGCAAGGCCGCGATGATGGCGGCCAGCGGGGCGACGTCGTCGGCGACGGCCGGGGGTCGCCAGACCAACGACGGCGGGACCGCGCTACTGCCGGGGCAGCTCAAGACGATGGTCGCGACCCACTTGCGCGACCACGCCGATCAGGATTGGTCGCCCGGTGAGATCAGCAAGGCGATCGGCGGCAAGAGCCCCGGGGCGATCAAGAACTCGGCCGACCGGATGGTCGACGCGGGCACGGTCATCGTCACCGCGGACCGTCCGCGCCGCTACCAGTGGGCCGACGACGTCACCGCCGACGACACGACCGACGACACCGTGGCCGACGTCGAGTCGGACTCGGACACCGACGGGCAGTGAGCCCTTTTCAACCTGCCGTTCCGGCAGCTCAGGGGCCTGGTTGTGTGGGTGCAGACGCCGAGCTGGCGAGCCGGTGACCTGTGCAGCTGTGGTCAGAGCAGTTGCGCTGCAACCTTCGCGATCTCCTGACGCAGAAGCTCGCTGGTCAGGTTGAAAAAGGCTCAGTGACCCGCACCCCGGTCACGCTACAACCCGGGGCACAGCACCCCGGGGAACCGATGTGAACGGCCCCGACTCGGCGTTGCACCGCCGGGCCAGGGCCTGACCGTTCATCCTGACAAGACCAGGAGTCCCGGCTATGTCCAAGCCTGCCAGCAACACCCCCGACGATCACACCCCCGACGTCGGTTTCGATTCGCCAGGGCATCGAGTCGATTCGGCTCGCCCACCGCGGCACCGGCAGCGCTGGCCGCTGCCGCAGCCGGTGACCGGTCGCCGTAGCGTGGTCGGGCACGCTGTGGTGATCTTCCTGTGCGGTGTCGCGTTCGCCGTCGCGATCATCGCCGCCGTGTCCGTTGTTGGGGGGTGGTGACCGTGTCCGCGTCCGACTCGCTGCGACGGGCCGTCATGGATGCCCTGCACGCCCACTACCGCAACGCGCCCGATGAACCACGCGACCCTGACCAGGGCGGGGCGGGGTGCTCTGCCTGCCAGCGCGGCACCGGCGACCACGCCACCTTGACCCTGAACCCGGACGACGACGGCACCGGCGACGCCTGCCCCGCATGCGGACAGGCCACGTCGACGTTCGTGCACACCCGGTCCGGGTGGACCGGGTACATGCACCCGACGTGCGCCGCCGCCCACGACGCCCGCCCGGTCCCGGCGTGTGTCGGTGCCGCCGACCTGTGCGGGGCCGGGGTGGGTGAGCGGTGCGAACCGTGGTGCCCGTCCTGGGCAACCGACCCCACATTCGACGACTGACCATCCGGGGACCACCGTCCCCCGCATCACCCCCGGCCGGGCCGGACACCGTGACCACGCGGGTGTCCGGCCCGGCCGTCGTCGTGCGCCGGGGGGCCCCGCCGCTGGCAGAGCAGGCACCCCCTTGGGGACGGCGGGCCCGGCCGCCGACCCCGGGGGGGGGGGGGGGGGCGGGACGGGCCCGTGCTAAGAGGTCGTTGCAGAAGTCCGGGAGCGGGTGCTGGGGGTGCGAGGAGCGGTGGGAGCATCGCAGCATGGCGAGGCCTCGGGTGACGACGAAGACGAAGATCTTCCGGATCGAGATCGTGTTGGTCGATGTCGAGCCGACCGTGCGACGGGTGGTCGAGGTTCCGGGTGAGGCCAGCCTCGCGGTCCTGCACGAGGTCGTGCAGGACGCGATGGGCTGGACCAACTCCCACCTGCACGAATTCGAGATCGACGGTGTCCGCTACGGGCTGCCTGATCCGGATTGGGACACCGGCACGCTCGACGAGGCCAAGACGAAGTTGTTCCGGGTGCTGGCTGCCGGTGATGACGCCGGCTACGTCTACGACTTCGGCGACAACTGGCACCACGTTTTGGTCGTCGACGCGGTCACCATCCCAGAGCCTGGGGTGCGGTACCCACGCTGTGTCGAGGGTCAGGGTGCGTGTCCGCCCGAGGATGTGGGCGGGGTGTTCGGCTACTCGGAGTTCGTCGACGCGCTCGCCGATCCCGATCATGCTGAGCACGCCGAGCGGGTCGAGTGGTGGGGCTCGGACCGGTTCGACCCACACCACTTCGACCTCGTCGCCACCGACCGAGCGCTGGAGCGTTTGGCCGGGGCGAGCGCGACGGCGCGGTCCTGATCCACCGCGAGGGGTCGTTCAGGGCAGACGGCGCAAACAGATCAACGCGCACGCCAGTTTCAGCAAGGCCTCGATGCTGGTGCGGGAGCGTTCGTAGCGCAGCCCGAGCCGCCGGAACGACAGCAGCCAGGCCATCGTGCGCTCCACGACCCACCGGACCCGGCCGAGCCGGGAGGAGTCTTCGACTCCGCGGCGAGCGATCCGCACCCCGATCCCGCGCCCGGTCAGGTAGCGGCGACACCGTGGATAGTCGTAGCCCTTGTCGGCGTGCAGCTTGCCGGGACGCCGCCGCGGGCGTCCGGCCTGGCCGCGCCGTTCGCGGACGCCGGGGTTGGTGTCGAGCAGCTCGGCCAGTATCCGGCTGTCGTGGGTGTTCGCGCCGGTCACGACCGCGTGCAGCGGCAGGCCGTTGCGGTCGCATAACACGTGGTACTTCGACCCGGCCTTCCCACGATCGGTCGGCGAGGGCCCCGTCTGTTCGCCGCGGCGCTTGGCGCGCACGCTGACCGAGTCCACCGCAGCTCGCGACCAGTCCAGAACCCCGGCCTGGCCGAGCCGATCGAGCACTACTCGGTGCAGCTCATCCCAGACCCCCGCCCGCTGCCAGTCGCGTAGCCGTCGCCAGCAGGTGGTCCCTGATCCACAGCCCAACTCGGGCGGCAGGTCGTTCCAGCCGATCCCCGTGGTCAGCACGAACACGATCCCCGCCAGCGCGGCCCGGTCCGGTACTGGTGGCCGGCCGGTCCGCGCGCCTCGCCGACGTGGCCGAGGACGGGGAAGCAGCGGCTCAATCAGCTCCCACAGCTCGTCGGTGACCAGTCGTTCGACCGTCGATGCCCTTGCCATCAACTCTGAGCATCACCCGACCAGGTCCATCTACATAGGACCAACACGCCCCGACTTCTGCAACGACCTCTAAAGCGGGCCGGGTGGGTGTCCGGGTCGCTGGCAGAGCAGGGGGGGGGTTGTCGGTTGGGCGTCCCGGTCCGGCCGGTGGTGCAGGGACGGGGCAGGCCCGGGACGCGTGGTCGTGAGCCGGGGCGGGCGGCACCCGGCCGCCGGTGATGGCGCGTCGCGGGGCCCGGGGATGCCGCGGGCACGAGTCGTTCCGCGAGTCGACTCGCACCGACTCGCACGTTGAGCCACGCCACCCGCATCACGGCGCGACAGAGCCCGCGGCGGCGGGCCACGCGGACGAGTCGCCGCATGATCCGAACCCGGGCCTGTCCGGAGCCCGACGACGTCGACGTCACGCAGGATGACTCGCGTCGGCCGGGCGGTTCGGCTTCCGTCTCGCCGTTGCCGGCATCGCCGAGCCCGCTCGCCGCGGGCAACTCGGCCGGATCCCGTTCGGCGCGACCCTCCACATACCTGAAGTCCACAATGGACTTTTGGTATGTGGAGGGGGTTCGGCGCGCCGTGCGCGCGGGGGAGGGGTGCTACTCGGCGGGCTCGGGCAGGAGCATCCAGCCCCAGTCCATCGTTTCGGTAGTGGCGGGGATGGCGCGGCCGGTGATGATGACGCCGCCGGGGATGGGGTCGGCGCCGTCGACGGGGTCGAGCCAGGAGGCGTGCATCCGGATCGGCTCGCCGTCGATGGTGCGGGAGGTGTCCCAGGTGTCGGAGAGCATGTCGAACAGTTCGTAGGTTCCGGCGGGCAGGTACACCCCGGTCCGGTCGTGGGTCATGCTCGTGTTGTAGAGCTGGCCGTAGGTGTAGAAGCCCTCGTCGAGCCGGACCCGGGCGCTGCGCACGAGCTGGCCACCCTCCTCACCGGGCCGGAACAGATCAGAGATCTCATCGGTGGCGATGTTGGTCGACGCCGGTCCGGGCGGAAGCGCGGCAAGAGCGGCGGAGGTGGGTACGAGGGCGAGCGCGACGGCCGCGACGAACACGGCCAGGACAGCGGCGAGGCGCCGGAATGCGGGCATGACAAGGTCTCCGATCAACGGTGGGGTGAGTTCGGCTCCCGGGTGAGTCCCGGGAGCGTTCGAGGGCGGTCGGCGCGAGCGCGCCGGTGCCGCGGACGTCCAGGCCGCTCGCTCGCCCGCGGAAGCGGTGCGAGGTGTTGGCGGCGGGCCTAGCGAGCCATGGGCCGAGAGCGGCCGGCTCGACATCAGCGCGTCGAGATGCGCCCGGTACTGGTGTGGGCGTAGCCGATGAACTCGACCCGACACGTTCGTCCAGGCGGCGCGTGTGCGTGTAGAGTCACCGCCAGACCCGATTCCGCCTCGCGCGGGAAGTCATCGGAGCTGACCTTTGGCTGGCCGGTTGCCTGGCAAGGACCGGTAAATACACAGTTCGAGGACCGAGTCAGCTGCCAGTGACACCACCCTTAATCGGATCTGCACGACCCCCTGGATCCGCAGCAGGGGCAGTTCTACTCCACACCAACTAGGGCATGTCTCCCAATAGGCGTGACCAGGTGATGCAGGCGCTGAGGACGGTGGCGGCGCGATAGGTGATGGCGAGTTTGTCGTAGCGGGTGGCCAGCCCGCGCCACTGCTTGGTCAGGGCGAAGTGGCGTTCCACGACGTTGCGGCCCTTGTAGGTCTCAACGTCGAGTCCGGGTGGTCTGCCGCCGAGGGAGCCGCGGCGTTTGCGGGCGGCGATCTCGTCGCGTTTCTGCGGGATGACGGTGGTGATCGAGCGGCGGGCCAGTGCGCGCCGGTTGACCCCGGATGAGTAGGCCCGGTCGGCCACCACGGCGTCGGGTCGGGTGCGGGACCGTCCCGCGCCGAGGCGGGGGACGCGGATGTCGGCCAGGACCTGCTCGAGCATGGCGCCGTCGTTGCGCTGCCCGCCGGTCACCACCACCGCCAGCGGCCGGCCCCGCCGGTCGACCGCGGCATGGATCTTCGTCGTCAGCCCGCCACGGGAACGGCCGATGCCGTGACCTGCGGGTTCTCGCGGTCCGCCGAGCGGGCTGGGCATGAACCCGTCAGGGGATTTCGTGTAGTTCGACCGTGCCCCCTGTGTCCTGCTCGGGGCGGGTGGTGTTCGTGGCGTGCTGGTGCGCCCGGTTGATCGTGGCGTCCACCGACACCTGTCAACACCGTCCAGTCGATCTCGCCCTTGGCGTCGGCCTGGGCCAACAGTGCGGCCAGCACGGTGTCCCAGGTGCCGTCAGCGGCGTAGCGGCGGTGTCGCTTCCACACCGTTTGCCAGGGCCCGAACTGCTCCCGCGGCAGATCTCGCCAGGGGATCCCGGTTCGGTATCGGAAGATGATCCCCTCCACCACGCGGCGATCCTCGCCGAACGGGTGCCCACGCCGCCCGGCGTTGGAGGGCAGCAGCGGCCCGATCAACTGCCACTGAGCCTTTTTCAACCTGCCGTTCCGGCAGCTCAGGGGCCTGGTTGTGTGGGTGCAGACGCCGAGCTGGCGAGCCGGTGACCTGTGCAGCTGTGGTCAGAGCAGTTGCGCTGCAACCTTCGCGATCTCCTGACGCAGAAGCTCGCTGGTCAGGTTGAAAAAGGCTCACTGAGCATCCGAGAGCAGCGCGAACCTCGACGAACTCACCGGCTCATCCTGCCGGCAGTCCGGACACCCATATGGGAGACACGCCCTAGGGCGTGTCTCCCAGATAGGCGGAGCGGGGTGCGCGATGCTTGATCGGTGCCGCGTACCGCTGTCCTGACTGATGTCCAGTGGGCCCGTCTGGCGCCGCTGTTGCCCTCCTCCGAGGGTCGTCGCGGGCGCCCGTTCCGCGATGACCGCCGGGTGCTCGAGGGGATCATCTACCGGTATCGGTGCGGGCTTCCCTGGCGCGACGTCCCAGCCGAGTTCGGGCCGTGGCAGACGTTGTGGAAGCGGCACCGCCGCTACAGCGGCGACGGCACCTGGGACCACATCCTGGCTGCTCTTCTGGTCGAGGCCGACGCCGCCGAGGTGCTCGGGTGGGCGGTCAGCGTGGACTCCACGATCATCCGTGCCCACCAGCACGCCGCGACCCTCAAGCGCGACACAGGGGGCCGGATCGAACTACACGAATCTGCTCGCCGAACCAGCAGATCACGCGCTGGGACGGTCCCGCGGAGGGCTGTCGACGAAGATCCACCAGCTCGTTGACGGGCACGGCCGCCCGCTGGTGGTCCTCCTCGGCCCCGGCCAGGGCGGCGACTCGCCAATGTTTCCGCACCTGATGGCGCACCTGAGCATCGCCCGACCGGGCCCGGGACGACCCCGGACCCGGCCCGAACGCGTGCGCGCGGACAAGGCCTACTCCTCACGCGCGATCCGCCGGCACCTGCGCGAGCGCCGGATCATCGCTGTCATTCCGGAGCCCTCTGACCAGCAGGGACACCGCAAACGACGGGGCTCACGCGGTGGCCGACCGCCCGCATTCGATCCGGTCGACTACCGAAACCGCAACGTCGTCGAGCGCGGGTTCTGCCACGTCAAGCAGTGGCGCGGGCTGGCCACCCGTTACGACAAGCTCGCCCTGACCTTCCGCGGCGGCGCCGTCCTGAAGGCAATCGTCACCTGGCTCCGCGCATTGGGAGACACACCCTAGTCGACTCGCTGACCGCACGGTGCTCCGAGGAGTTCTTGACACGCTGGCGAAACGGCTCGACGGCCGCCCGGCGGCTGCCAGCGTCGTGAGTAAGCGGCGGCGAGTCCTGTTCAACGTCCTGGAGTACGCCGTAGAGCGGCAGCTACTCACGACCAACCCGCTGTCCACGTTCAAGTGGACCGCGCCCAAGGTCTCGGCGGGAATCGACCGGCGGACAGTGGTCAACCCGGTTCAGGCCCGCACTCTGCTGGTCGCAGTCGATCAGACACAACGGAGCGGCCCGCAACTGGTGGCGTTCTTCGCCTTGCTCTACTTCGCTGCGCTCCGGCCGGAGGAGGCGGCGAACGTTCGGAAGCGCAATCTCTCGCTGCCGTCGTCCGGGTGGGGCGAGATCTACATCGACGAGGCCGTTCCCTACGCCGGAGCTGACTGGACCGACACCGGTGAGCAGCGCGACGTCCGTCAACTCAAGAACCGGGCACTGGGGGAGGGGCGGACTGTCCCGACGCCGCCGGAGCTGACCGCTCACCTGAACCGTCATCTGTCGAGTCGCCCGCTCGGGGTCGACGGGCGGCTGTTCCCAGGGGAGCGGGCCCTGGAGCTTCCGAAGCTCACGTACATGCGGACGTGGCGGGCGGCGCGGCAGCGGGCGTTCACCGCCGACATTGCAGCCGGGCCGCTCGGGGCGACGCCCTACACGCTGCGGCACGCGTGTGTGTCCACGTGGCTCAACGGCGGCGTCCCGGCGACACAGGTCGCCGAGTGGGCCGGGCACTCAGTGGAGGTGCTGTTGAAGGTCTACGCGAAGTGTCTCGACGGCCAGGACACCGTCGCGAGACAGCGAGTCGAGGCCGCGCTCAACGGCCGGTGATCGTGGGAACGTCCTGGGAACGGGACGTGGGAACACCCTGGGAACAAGTAGCCGTCAACAGCCACCCATGGCCGGTGACCTCCGGACACAACAAGATCGGCCCCTCACCCTGTCTTACCAGGTGAGGGGCCGATCTTTGCTGTTGGCACAAGGTGTGCCCCCGGCGGGATACATACAGGAACTGCGCTACCGCCCCCGCTCGGGGAGTTGACCATGTGTGCGACGCTTCGGCTCGCGCGGCAACGTCGACGAGGCGAAACCCGGACCAGGTGATCGCCGCGCGTTGTCGTCGGTCAAACGCCTCGATGGAGGCCGTTACGTCAGACGCGGCGACACGTGCGGAGGTCGCTCATGTCGTCCGACAGAGTTGCTTCGAGGTTCGTGTGGCGCGCCGACTTGTCGACGACGGTCGAACGGCGTCGGGCGGACGGTGACGGGCGGCATCGTCGCGGGACGGTCGTAGCCGGCGGCGACCACCAACGCGGTACACCTGGCCGGGCGACGGCTTCTGGGGGGAGGCCGCCTGATCTCCGTCGTGGGCCCTCTTGCCAGAATTTACATACGTGCCAGCTTGTTTGTATGAGACGGAGTGCGGCCGATGCCGCCGAGACGCGCCGCAGGCTGGTGGATGCGGCGACGGTCGCGTTCGCCGAGCGTGGCTATGAGGGTGCGACGTTCGAGCACATCGGCGCGCGCGCCGGGGTGACCCGGGGCGCGGTGCACCATCATTTCCGCGGCGGCAAGGACGAGTTGCTGGTCCAGTTGCTGGTCGAGCAGTGGGCGCGCCACGGTGACGCCGTCCTGGCGCCGCTGCGTGAGCCGGCGGGGTCACCCGCCGACCGGCTTGGGGGCTTCCTGGTCGGCTATCTGCGCCGGCTGGCCGAGGACGCGTCGTTCCGCGCCCTGGCCACCGTGACCACGTTGGTGGCGCCGCACGCCCGGGCCGGCGGCGAGGAGGGTCTGCAGGAGCACCGGCGGTCCCTGGACGGCTGGCGAGCGGAGCTGCACGGCGTGCTCGGCCCGTCCGGGGTCCTGCGCGCCGGCGTCACCCCGGACATGGCCGTGTTCGTGGTCGTCGCGGTCGTGCTCGGGAGCAACGACACGGCGGCGCTGGAACCGGACCGGTTGCCGAGCACCGACAGCGAGCGTCGTGCCGCCGCGGCCGCGGTCGTGCACGGCCTGATCGAGGGAGGCGACGATGAGCGATGATCCGGCCGGTCGGCCCGTCGGTGGTGTGCGACCGCGAGTGGCGCTACTGGTCGGTTGTGTCGCCCTGTTCACCGACATGCTCGTCTACGGGATCGCCATCCCGGTGTTGCCGTTGCTGCCCGCGACGGTCGACGCCGGCCCGGCCGCGACCGGGGTGCTGTTCGCCGTCTACGCGCTGGCCATGATCGTCGCGACACCGGTGGCCGGTCGATTGGTCGACCGGGTCGGGTCCCGCCGCCCGCTGCTGGTCGCGCTGCTCGGGCTGGCCGCGTCCACACTGTTGTTCGCCGTGGGTGGGCCGTTCGCGTTGCTGGTCGTGGCTCGTGTGCTGCAGGGGTTGGCGGCCGGGATGGCGTGGGTCGCGAGTTTGTCGCTGATCGCGGCGAACACCCCGGTGGCCGACCGCGGTCGGTCGATGGGGCTGGCCATGAGCATGGTGTCGGTCGGTGTGCTGGTCGGGCCGCCGCTGGCCGGTGCCCTGGTGGATGCGTTCGGGCCGCGCGCGCCGTTCCTGGCCGCCACCGCCGTCGCCTTGCTCGACGGCGTGCTGCGGGTGACGTTGCTGCGTTCTGACCCACCACAGATCGGGCCCACCGCGGGCCCGGGCGCGGTGATGCGGGTGCGCGGCAGCGGGAGCGTCCTGACCGTGGTCCTGGTCGGGGCGGCGACCCTCGCCGTGATCGGCCCGGTCCTGCCGGTGCACCTGGCATCTGATCAGGGGCTCGGCCCGGCGGCGGTGGGGCTGTTGTTCGCGTTGCTGGTGCTGTCCGGTGCGGTTCTCAACCCGGTGGTCGGTGGTCTGGTCGGTCGCGTCGACGCGCGGCTGCTGACCGGGTTCGGTGGTGGACTCGCCGTGGTCGCTCTGGCCGGGCTGGGGCTGGCCGGGGTGACCTGGCAGGTCGCGGTATGCATGGCGGTGCTCGGCGCGTCCAACGCGTTCTTGCTCGCACCGGCCACCACCCTGATCGGCCACCAGGGCATGCGCGCGAGCCCACCGGCGCTCGGCGCCGCCTACGCGGCGTTCAACCTGGCCTATGCCGCTGGCCTGGTCGTGGGGCCGCTGCTCGGCGGCGGGCTCACCGACGCCGGTGGCTTCCGCACCGCTGTGACCGCCGTGGCCGCCCTCGTCGTCCTCGCCACCGTGACAGGCCTGCTACGGCTACCCGGCGGAAAGTCATCGACCCGTCGCTCGATGAGCTCCGACACACCGTCAGGCAGCATATAGAACCGGTACGGCTGGCAGACCTGCCAGCCGCGGCCTGGCGGTCACCAGTCCATTCACTCGACTGTGGTGCATCGCTCAGGCGGGTGGGTGCTGGATGGGCGTGAACCTTTCGTGGCCCGAACACCGGGCTGGACCTGCGCCCTGAGGACTCGGACACCTCGTGCCGCTGCATCGACCCTCGGCAACGAGGACTCCCCCGCGGTAGTCGAGTGCTGCTATCCAAGCTAGAGTAACGCCTGTTAACATAACGATTGTTATCCTAGAGGGGGTGCCATGCTCGAACGACTCACCCAGGCCCTGGCTGATGCGGACGCCTCAGATGCTGCCGCGACCCTGCACGACGACGTCACACTGCGGGTGGCCGTGCACGACCGGCCGTTCTCCGGCGCCGCGGCGGCCCAGGCGATCCTGGAGGTGGTTCTCGACGGGCCGCTGCACGACGTGAGGCCCGTCGAACACTTCGCCGCTGTTCCCGCCGCCGTCACCACCGCTGTCGCCGACGCTGGTGTCGGCGTGCAGGTGCAGACATTCACCGCAGCGGTGGCGGGCTATCCGGGGCGCGCCGACGGGCTGTTGTTCGCCCGGCCTGCCGCTGATGGGCGGATCGCGGACCTGACGGTGTTCCTTCGGCCGTTGCCCGCCCTGGCCGCGCTTGCCGAGGGGGTGGGTCGCCGGATGGGTGGCGGGCAGGCCGGGCCTGCGCTCGGCCTGACACCGTGACTGCTACCCGTTCCGGCGACGCTGTGGGTGCGCGTCGTCGGCGAGGCGCCGGGCACGAGCTTCGCCGGGTCGTCCTGGACGCCACGGCGGCGCTGCTGTCCGAGACCGGTGATGTCGCGGCGCTGACCATGCGCGCGGTCGCCACCACCGCCGGTGTCACCGCGCCCTCGGTCTACCGCCATTTCCCGGACAAGCAGAGCCTGGTTCGCGCCGTGATCGGGGATCGCTTCGCCGCGTTCACCACCATCCTGACAACTGCGCGCGACGGGGCGCACGGAGCGGATGGCCGGCTCACCGCGATGGCACACGCCTATGTCCGAGCCGGCCTCGACGACCCCGGCACCTACCGCGTCCTGTTCGGTGCCACCGGAGCCGGTCCCGCGGGACTCGGCATCACAGCGGATGGTGAGCACCCCGGTGCGGCGTCCTTCCGGACCTTGCTCAACGCCGTCGGTGGCTGCCTCGCCAGCGAGATCAACGTCGACAGCGAGATCAACGTCGACAGCGAGATCAACGTCGACAGCGAGATCCTGGAGTTGGCAGTCGAGCTGTGGGCCTCCCTGCACGGGGTCGTCGACCTGCGGATCACCAAGCCAGAGATGCCCTGGCCGGATCCGGCCGCGCTCGTCGAGCACACGCTGGGCCCCGTCCGTGCAGCGTCCGCGGGGCCGCGACGATGACCGCGCTCGCCGTCGCGGCGCTCGCGGTGACCGGTTTCGTGTCCTGCGCGGAGTTCGGTTCCTACGCCTTCGTGCATCCTGTGATGCGGCGGTTGCCCAGCCGCGAACGGATCGACGTCGAGAAGGGTCTGCTCCAGACCTTCGGCCGGGTCATGCCGGCCGGGATGGTGATGTGCGTCGTCGTCGGCGTCAGCCTCGCGGTCGACCGGAATACCGCCGTCAGCTGGGCGGCGGCGGCCTCGTTCCTGGTCGCGGTAACCACCACGGTGGTGGTGAACGTCCCGATCAACATGGCGACCAGCCGGTTGGAGCCCGAGGACCCGCCGCCGGACTGGGAGCAGACCCGGACCCGGTGGGAGCGGTACCAGGCGGTCCGCTCGTGGCTGCTGCTACTGGGCTTCGTGCTCACCTGCGCCGTGACCGCTGGGTGAGGAGCACTCCGGGCCTGGGTGCGGGGGCCTCGAACCTGCCTTCGGGGACAGTCGGCGGCAACGCCTGCCGCAGCCCGCCCAGCGGGGGCTCGACGTCGATCGGGGCCGCCGGGTCGTCGACTCCTCCCAGCAGCCCCTCGGGGATGTTGCCGGGTACCGGGCGCGTGAGGGGGTGTACTCAGTGGACGGGCCGAATGACGAGGTCGACCTGTTCAACGCCGCCCCGTCGGAAGTCGTCGAACCACGCGAGCAGTACACGATACGCCTGCTCGACGACGCCGACGTGCTGCTGGTCGGCCGAAAGACCTACGGGTCGTTCTGTCAGGTGTGGCCGGTGGCGGACCATCGCATGGCTCCCTACCTCAGCGGATCCGGTCGGGTCGGTGTTCGACAACCTCGGCGGTGCGGCACCGCAGGGCCGGTGCGGCTACTGGCCGTCCCGGAACGACATCGTCGGTTGACGAACGTGGGGATCGTCCTACCGTGGACTCGTGGCGGGTAATGTCGAGCTCCGTGACCTGCGGGTGTTCCTGGTGCTGGCCGAGGAGCTTATTTCGGCCGTACGGCGACGCGGCTCGGGTTGACCCCGTCGCGGGTCAGCCAGACGGTGTCCGCTCTGGAACGCCGGTTGGGGACACGTTGTTCGAGCGCAGCAGCCGGGGGGTCGTGCTGACCGCTCGGGGTGAGCGGTTCCGGGCCGCGGTCGAGCCGGCTTACCGGGCGCTGCTGGACGCTGTTGTGCAGCACCGGGTGAGCGGGTCCGCGGCGCCGGTCGGCGGGACGCTGCGGGGTTCCGATGGCGATGTCGAACGGGCCGAGCCTGCGTGCGGCTGATCGTCGTTTCCGGTCGGCGCATCCGGGATGTCGGGTAATGCTCGTCGAGCCGACGACCTCGGATCCGTTGGCGATGCTGCGGCGTGGTGAGCTCGATCTGGTCGTGGTCCGGCTGCCGTTCGACGAGCCCGACCTCGCGGTGGGCCCGGAACTCGACCGTGACGGGCGGGTACTCGCGGTGGCACGTACCGATCCGCTGGCTGCCGCCCGGTCGGTGTCGGTGGAGGTGTTGGCCGATCGGGGGGTCTGTCGGTTCCCTCGCTACCCGGAATCGTTGCACCTGCCGATCCTGCCGAAGGCGACGCCCTCGGGGCGCCCGATCCCGGTGGTGCTCGACGTCGACGGTATCTGGGACGTGCTCGAAGCGGTGGCCCGTGGCCGGATCGTGCACCCGACGTCCGCGCGGATCACCGACTACTACAACCATCCCGACGTCGTGTTCGTCCCGCTGCACGACGCACCCGCGTTGTGCACGGCGTTGACCTGGGTCAGCGGGGCGGAGTCGGCGGCGGCGCGGGCGTTCGTGGCCGAGGCGGAGCGCGAGGTCGAGCAGTGCGAGGGTGAGGAGCGCGCGGCCCATCGCGGTGGATCATGAGTGCCGCTCAACGCTGGGATCGCCGGACGGGCGTTGTCCGGCTGCGCGGAAATCGTCTGGTCGAAAGACCGAGGAGGCGACCGTGAGCGCAACGATCGAGTGGGTCGGCGTCGAGTCCGGCGCGGAGGCGGCCTTGGCGATGCCCGAGGGGCGGGTCCGGGGGCGGCCGTCGTGGTCGGCGAGCTGTTCGGGATCACCGACCACGTGCTAGACGCGCTGCGTCGGCTGGCCGGGTTCGGGGTGGTCGCTGCGGCGCCCGATCTGTACTGGCGCAGCGGGCGGCGCATCGCACTCGGCTACGAGGACGACGACCGGAAGCGCGGGTTCGAGTTGCTCGCGGCCGTGGACGCCGACGGTGCGCTCGCCGACGTCGCGGGCGCCCGCGATCTGGTGAGGGAGCGGGCAGACCAGACCGGTGGTGTCGCGATGCTCGGGTTCAGCGTGGGGGTCATGTCGCTGTGCTTGCCGCGACGGCGATGCCGTTCGACCTGGTGGCGTCGTGTTATGGCGCGTGGACGCTGGACGGTGGCGCACCGCTGTCCGAACCGCACCCGCCGTTGGACGACGCCGAGGCGATCGCCGGGTTCGGCACCGAGCTGCTCGGGGTGGTCGGCGAGAACGACCACGTCGTCTCCCAGGACGAGTGGCGACGCATCCGGGCCCGACTCGACGACGCCGGCGTCGCGCACGAAATGGTCACCTACCCCGGACAGCCGCACGGGTTCCTGTGCCCGGACCGGCCGCAGACCTACGACGCCGCCGCGACCGAGGACGTGTGGTGCAGGCTGCGGGCGGTGCTGGACCGGCCGGTGATCGCCGCCGAGGAGCCGGTGTGAGCGCCCCGGCCGCGGCCCGCCGTCGCACCGCGGTGACCGTGATCGCGACCCGTACCGCGCGACCCGGGCACGAGCAGGGCCTCGCCGCGGACCTGCAGCGGGTCTGCGACGCACTCGGGCGCCGGCCCGGCATCCGCGGGACGGCGCTGCTCGTCCCGGACGAGCCGGATCGCGGGGCCGTCCTGGTGTACCGCTTCGCCTCACGCAGGACCTGCGGGGCGTGGCACGAGTCGGTCGAACACCGGCGGCTCGTCGAGCTGTCCGCCGGTTTCACCGACGCCGCACCGCACGAACGCGACGCCGACGCCCAGGACGCCTGGTTCGCCGGCCGCGACGGGCGGGTCGTCCGGCCGCCCCGACGGTGGAAGACCTGGATCGTGTCCAGCGTCGCCATCTGGTGCCTCATCACCGCGATCACGCTGGCGGCCGGGCCCTGGCTCGCGGTCCTGCCCGCCCCGCTGCGATTCGCGCTGCTCGTTCCCGTCATGGGCGCGCTGCTGACGTGGCTGGTGATGCCGGCGCTGGCCCGCCTGCTCACGGGCTGGTTGTATCCCTGACCCGCTCGGCGGACGGGTACTGCCGCGAGGCACCGGTCCGGGTCGGGCGGGCGTGAGGCCCCACGGTGTCGGGTCGTGCTCGCCAGCGGACATCTCAGTCGGTGATGGTGATCCCGGCGGCGGTGAGGTCGGCCAGGGCGGCGTCGTCGCCGTCGGGGTGGGCGTGGACGAACGCGGTCGCGGACAGCGGGATCGTCACGTCGTAGCCGAGGCGGCGGGCGTCGCGGGCGGTGGCGGCGACGCAGACGTCGGCGGCCAGTCCGACGACGGTGAGGTGGGTGACCCGGGTGGCGCGCAGGTGTTCGGCGAGGTCGTTGAGCCCGCCCCGGCCGGGGCCGCCGCTGTCCGGGTCGTTGGCGTTGAGGACGAACCCGGAGTACACGCCGTGCTTGCCGGGTCCCTTGTCGATCACGGTGCCGCGGGTGTCGAGATCCGGGTGGAGCCCGGTCTGGTTGTCGGGGTCGCCGGGTGGTAGGTCGGTCGGGTCGACGTCGCGGGTGTAGAAGATCGGCCGGTCGTGGTCGACGGCGTCGGCGACGAGTGTGTTGACCGCGTCGAGGACGGCGTCGGCCCCGGTCATGGCGGATGGGGCGGAGGGGTCGATGAACACGTTCTGCATGTCGACCACAACGAGTGCGGTCCGTGTCGGTGCATGCTCGCTCGTTGATGTGGTCGTTCTCGATGTCGTCATGATCGAGGATCGTGCCCGGTCGATAGGCTGGGTGGTGTGGCGTGGTGGCGTCGAGAGGCACCGGATGTGTCCGACCTGCGGGGGGAGGGTGTGGTGTTCTGCGAGACGGTGTCGGGGTCGTTGACCTATCGCCACTACCGCTCGCCGGGCCGGTACACCTCGTGGTCCAGGCAGCCGGTGCGCTGGACCGTGGCGCTGACGCGGCGTCGGCTGGTCGTGCGGCGCGCGCAGGGGCCGATGGTCAATGTCGGGTGGGGTGACCCGCGGATCGCGACGTTGACCGTCGGTGTGGACGGCGCGGATCTGCTGATCGCCGCGGACGTTCACGAGTTCCATGCCGACAGCACGGGGACCGTCAAGACACGATCGCGAGTCGCTGATCCCGCCGCGGTAGTGGCGCTGGTCGAGCAGATGCGCCACCACAGGCGGTGACCGATCAGTGGCGGTGTACGAACCGCGCTGACCGGGCCACGTGACCGGGCCACACACTCCCGGCGGCACGGACCTCAGAGCACTCTGCGCCCGGCACCGTGGCCGCGGCGGGTGGACCGACCGAGCGGTCGGACGAGATCCTGTTGCCGCGGCGGGTGACCCAGCGATCTTGCCGGGCACCTGCACGGCTCGGTCGCAGGTCGCGATCGACGGCGGGATACATACAGGAACTGCGCCATCGCCCCCGCTAGGGGGCTGGGCATGTCCGCGACGGTTCCACTTGCGCGGCAACGTAGGCGGGCGCTGACTGGGCGATGCGACGTCCACTCTGTCCGCGTCGCGACGCGAGCCCGGTACTCGAGGCAGGCTATGTTGGCGGCACAGGCACCTCAATTGTCGCTCTGGGCGTAGATGTCGACGGTGACGTCCCAGGTGGTGGTGTAAGTCCGGGCCCGCTCCGGCGTGGCGTGTCCATATAGGAGGGGCCATCGCGTGAATCTCTGCTTGAACCCGCCAAGGATCAGTCAGAGAAGGAAGTCCACGCGATGGCCCTGGACCAGGCTGCCCTGTTCGACGTCCTCGAGGCACTCAAGGCCGCCGATGTCGGTGACCGTGTCCGCACCGCCGCCGAAACCGTCTACCAGGCGTTGATCGAGGCCGAGCTGACCGACACCATCGGCGTCGCCCCGCACGAACGCACCGGATCACGATCCGCCCAACGCAATGGGCACCGGGCCCGCACGCTGTCGACGACGGCAGGGGATCTGGAGCTGCGGATCCCGAAGCAGCGCACCGGCTCGTTCTTCCCGAGCCTGTTGGAGAGGCGCCGGCGGGTGGACCAGGCCCTGTTCGCGGTCGTGATGGAGGCCTACCTGCACGGCGTCTCCACGAGGAAGGTCGACGACCTGCTCAAAGCCCTCGGTGCCGACTCGGGCATCTCGAAGTCCGAGGTCTCCCGGATCTGCGCCGACCTCGACACCGAGGTCGGCGCGTTCCGAGACCGGTCACGGGCCGAGCAGGCGTTCCCGTATGTGTTCCTCGACGCCACCTACTGCAAGGCCCGGGTCAACCACCGGGTGGTGTCCCAGGCGGTCGTGATCGCCACCGGCGTCCGCGCCGACGGATGGCGGGAGGTCCTCGGGTTCGCCGTCGGCGACAGCGAGGACGGCGCGTTCTGGACCGCATTCCTGCGCTCGTTGAAGGCGCGTGGTCTGGGCGGGGTGCAGCTGGTCATCTCCGATGCCCACACCGGCCTCAAGCAGGCCATCTCCGCGGTCCTCCTGGGAGCGGCGTGGCAGCGGTGTCCAGTGCATTTCCTGCGCAACGTCCTGGCGCAGGTCCCGAAGGGCAACGCCGAGATGGTCGCCGCCGCCGTGCGCACGATCTTCGCCCAGCCCACGGCCGACATGGTCCGCGACCAAGTCGCCGTGATCGCCGGGTTGCTCGGCCGCCACGCCCCGAAGGTCGAAACGATGCTGCGCGATGCCGCCCCGGACCTGCTCGCGTTCGCCGACTTCCCGGTCAGCCACTGGAAGAAGATCTGGTCGACCAACCCTGGAACGGCTCAACAAGGAGGTCAACGCCGCACCGACGTGGTCGGGGTGTTCCCCAACCCCGAGGCGCTGCTGCGGCTGGCCCGGTACTGGCCGAGGCCCACGACGAGTGGCAGACCGGGGACCGCCGCTACCTCGGCGAAGCCACCATGGCCCAGCTCACCACGACCACCGCCAGTACCGAGGAGGTGGCGACACCGCAGCTCATCGCATGATCTAACCCGCAGAGATCCCCGCGACCGGACCTACCCCACTCCGCGGGACGTCACCGTGTCGGACGCCGCTGACCTACCTGCGTCGAATCCGTCTCGAACGTGCGCACCGAGACCTCTGCGCCGCAGGTGTGGCAGACGGGAACACCGCCGCAGGTTGCGCAGACGGGAACACCATTGGCCCGATCGCGGCCCGCTGGGGGTTCTCGAACTCGGGTTGGCTCGCCGCCGATTACCGGTGACAGTCGGGGCAGAACCCGAGCATCGTCTTGCGTTCCTGGCGGGTTGAACGCGACGGGCTCGACCCCGGCCGCACACCCTGTGGAGGTCTCGCCGCTGCGGATGCCCGGAGCTCGTGATCCCGGCGGCAGCGGTCGCTCCCGCGCACGTCGCAGCGGGCGCCGTCGAGCCGCATGCGACGCAGGTACGCGCTCGGTGAGCAGCCGAGGTGGCACCGGAACAGCTGCTGCAGGGCGGGCGCGGTCATGTCTGCGTGGTCGGCGATGACGGTGACGTCGGCGCGGGCTGACGCGGCGGCGTCAGGTGACGTCTCGTGGTCGATTCGTCGTCCGCCGCCGCTGGTTGTTCCGCTACTGGCTGCAGGTCCTGACCGAGATCAAGAACCGTGGAGTCGCGGACGCCTGCATCGTGGTCTGTGACGGGCTCAAGACTGGGCAGACGATCTTCGCCATCGGCGGTCACGCCACCCGCTGAGCCCTCAGGGGCAGCCGGCCGTGATCAGGTCGGTGTGGCGTCGGGGTCGAGTCCGAGTGCGCGTGCCAGGACCGCGCGGATGTGGCTCACCTCGGGTGCCTGGCCGGACACCAGGATGGCCGCGCAGAGGCCGTCCGCGGCGGCGACCAGGGCGTCGACGGCGACCGGGTCGGTCGTGCGCAGGCGTCCGATCCGGGCGACCTCGTCCCGCCAGTGCTGCGCGATCGGCCGCAGCGCGGGGCGCCGGGAGGCGAGCGTGGACAGCTCGCGTTCGGCGAGGGCGCGCCCGCGACCGGCGTCGGTGCCGGCGGCGGCGATCAGTCCGGCCAGCTCGCCCAGCTCGTCGCCGGCTCGGTCGACGATGTCCCGCAACGTGACCGCGTAGGCCTCGGCGACCGCCGACAGCGCGGCGACCAGCAGTTCGTCGAGCGTCGCGAAGTAGTACGTGGTCAGGCTGGTCGGGACACCGGCCTCGCGGGCCACGGTCCGGTGGGTCACCCCGGACGCGCCGTCCCGCTGCACGACCCGCAGGCAGGCGTCGATGATCTCGCCCCGCTTGCGTTCACCGCGGGCGCGACGGCCGTCCGTGCTCGGGTCCGGGGTGCTGCGGTCGCGTGCGTCGGTTCGGGCCACCGATCGCTCCTCCTGTCCCGGTGCCGGGTCGTCCCCGGAATGCCGATCGGGTGAGCGTAGGCGGTCGCCCGCACGGGCGCACGTGGCGCCCGTGCCGGCGACCCTGTCCTGCACCGGATCCTCGTCAGCCGGACCCGGTGGCTCGTCCGGCGTCCACCGCGGCCCCGGCCTGCTCGTCGGCGTCCTCGGTCTCGCCGCGGGTCTCGTCGTCGCCGACCGTCCCGATGTGCCGGAGCACGACGACGGACAGCACGGCCAGCGCGAGGATGGCGACCGCGGATACCGTCGCCGTCACCTGTAGGCCTGCGACCTGGGCCGCCCTGGCCTGCTCGATCAGGCCGGCCGGCAGCCGGTCGGCCACCGACGACGCCCCCGAGAGGCTTTCGCCGTAGGCCGCCGCGACCGGTGCGGGCAGCTCCGCGGGTGCGACGAGCCGGTCCCGGTAGACCGCGCTCGCCAGACTGCCGAGGACGGCGACGCCGACGGCCAGTCCGAGCTCCTGCACGGTCTCCGACATGGCCGACGCGGAGCCGGCCTTCTCCGGTGGCGCGCCGCCCACGACCAGGTCGGTCCCGAGCGCGGCGATCGCGCCGAGCCCGAGATAGACCAGGCCGAATCCGGCGGTGACCAGCCCGATGCTGCCCGGGCCGTCGACGCTGCGCAGCAGCACGTAGCCCACCGCGGACAGCGCGAGCGTGCCGCCCACGATGTGGCCGGGCCGGATCCGCCGGGCCAGCAGCGGCGCGCCGATCGCCGCCACGAACATCATCAGCGCCGGTGGGCCCATCCAGAACCCCGCCTGCATCGGCGGGAGCTGCTCGACGAGCTGGAGGTGCTGGGTGACCAGGAACATCGCGCCACCGACGCCGACCAGCCCGACGAGCAGGATGGTCAGGGCCGAGGTGAAGGCCGGTGCGGCGAACAACCGCAGGTCCAGCAGCGGGTCCGGCAGGCGGTTCTGGCGCCGGACGAACGCGACGCCGAACGCCAGGCCCGCGACGAGCCCGACGACCGCGGTGGCGTCGACGCCCTCCGAGGCGCCGTGCTTGATCGCGTAGATCACCGGCAGGATCGCGGCCAGGGACAGCCCCACGCTGATCAGGTCGATCCGGCCGCTGCCCGGGTCGCGGTACTCCGGCAGCAGCAGCGGGGCCGCGACCAGCACGAGCGCGACGACGGGCAGCGCCACCAGGAACGCCGAGCCCCACCAGAAGCTGTCCAGCAGCAGGCCGCCGATCAGCGGACCGGCCGCCATCCCGAGGGCGAACATCGTCGCCCACACCCCGAACGCCAACGCCCGCTGGCGGACGTCGGTGAACATGTTGCTGATCAGCGCCAGGGTGGAGGGCATCAGCGTCGCGCCCGCGATCCCGAGCGCAGCCCGCGAGGCGATCAACATGGTGGCACTGGTGGAGAACGCCGCAGCCACGGACGCGGCACCGAACGCCACCGCGCCGATCATCAACAGCCGCCGGCGGCCGATCCGGTCGCCGAGGGTGCCCATCGTGATCAGGAGCCCGGCGATCAGGAACCCGTACGCGTCCATGATCCAGAGCGCCTCGACGCTGCTCGGGTTCAGGTCGGCGGACAGCGCCGGGATGGCCAGGTACATCACCGTGACGTCGAGACCGAGCAGGACGGTCGGCAGCGCCAGGACGCCGAGACCGGCCCACTCCCTCGGTCCGGCGCGTCGTCGGGTGGAGGTGGTCATGCGGACCTCGCTCTCGGTCGGGACATTTCCTGGACGATAGTACTAGTTGTACCATCGTTCGAGAAATGGGCGCACGCCTCAGACGAAGGGCGACGTCGTGTTGGGCACGTCCAGCAGTGCCTTGCCGTACAGCTCATAGCCCAGCGCGGGCGCCAGGACCGCGTGTCGTGCAGCGGTGCCGGTGTCCCGCCAGATCCGTTGCAGCCGGTTCGGGGTCGCGAACGATCCCGCCCCGTGTGCCGAGACGAGCCCGTCCACCGCGGACAGCACGCACTCCACGCACCGGGAGATGTCGGCCCGCACCCGGGCCCGGACGAGCGGCGACAGGGGCTCGCTGCGCTGCGCCGCGGCGTCGACGTCGTCGGCCGCGCGCAGGGCGTGCAGCTCCGCGGTGTCCAGTTCGGTGGCCGCCTGCGCGACCGCGAGCTGGAACGCGACGGAGTCCGCCTGCCGCTCGTAGGTCGTGTAGGCGATCGCCTTGTCGTGTGCCTTCGCGGTGACCAGGGACAGCGCGGCCCGGCCGAGGCCGAGCAGGGGCCCGGTGAGCACCACGGACACGTACGGCAGGAACGCCGAGCGGTACGGGGAGCCGGGGCCGTCGACGTGGTCGTCGCGCAGCGCCCCGGTCACCGAGAACATCCGGTGCAGGGGGACGACGACGTCGTCGACGACCAGTGTGTTGCTCCCGGTGCCGCGCATCCCCGCGACGTCCCAGGTGTCCTCGACCCGGCACGCGGCCGTCGGCACCAGGGCGAGGGCCTGGTCGAGCACCGTCCCGTCGTCCCCGGTGACCGGCACCCCGAGCACCGCCCAGTCGGCGTGCCAGGACCCGGAGTTGTACGGCCAGCGCCCGCTGACCCGGTAGCCGCCGTCGACCGGGGCGGTCTCGGCGGTGCCGGCGACGACGCCGGAGACCCGCCGTCCGCCCGTCCCGCCGAACACCTCCTCCCGGGCCCGGTCCGGGAACAGCGCGGCCATCCATGCGCACGAGTTGTAGATGGCCGTGACCCAGCCGGCGGCGCCGTCGGACTCGGCGACGGCGGCGGCGACCTCGATGACGCCGCGCACCGGCAGCTCGGGGCCGCCGAGCGCGCGCGGGACCGACAGGTCGAACAGGCCGGCGTCGGTCAGCGCGGAGACGACCTCGTCCGGCAGCCGCCGGTCCCGGTCACCGCGGGCGGAGTGCTCGGCGACGAGCGGGCCCAGCGCGCGGGCCCGGTCGACCAGCTCGGCGGTGGACATCGGCTGCACGGCGGTCATCGGTTCGCTCCCTCGACCTCGGCGAGCGCGACCGGCTGCAGGACGGAGGCCGCCGCGGCGGTTTCGTCGGTGCTGGTCCACACCGGGTGCGTGGCGAACGCGAGCGTGACCGGCTCCGGCCCCGCGCGGTAGACCACCTCCGGGCCCGGGCGCAGCCAGATGATCTCGCCCGGCCCCGCGGTCACCCGCTCGGCGCCCCGCTCGACGGTGAACTCGCCGTCGAGGACGACGACCGCCTCGTCGTAGCTGGGGGTCCAGGGCATCGATTCGCCGGCGCCGAAGTGCGCCAGCCCGACCCCCATGGACGTCGAGTTCGAGGCGTCGACGACGTCGCCGAGGAAGATCCGGCGGTCGGCGAAGCGCATCCAGGACGCGTCCTCGGCGGTGTACTTGACGAACGACATGGGACTCTCCTTCTCCTCTGTGGCCCCGCGGCGCGGGGAGGTGTTCAGGTGTGGGTGAGCGGGACGAACCGGCGGTCGAGCAGGCCGTCCGGCAGCAGCCGGGCCAGGCGCACCGCGGAGCGGGCGTCCCGGCCGACCGGGTAGCGGGTCCGCGGGCGGGCCGCGGTCAGCGCCCGGAGCACCGCGCGCGCGACGTCGTCCGGTGTGGTTCTGCTGGTGCGGGCGCCCTCGGCGTTGCCGCGCAGGAACCGCGTGAACACGTCCCGGTAGGTGTCCGCGACGTCCGGTGAGCGAGCGAGCACCTCGTCGGCGGTGTCCGAGACCTTGTCCCAGATCGGGGTCAGGATCGCACCGGGCTGCACGACCGAGACACGCACGCCCAGGGGTGCCAGCTCGCGGCGCAACGCGTCGCTCATGGCTTCCTTGGCGAACTGCGCCATCGCGTAGGCACCCATGTACGGCACGGCCAGGCTGCCGAGGCCGGACGTCACGTTCACGATCCGTCCCCGATGCCTGCGCAGCTGGGGCAGGAACGCCTGGGTGACCGAGACCTGACCGACGACGTTGATCTCCAGCTGGCGGCGCAGCTCATCCGGCGGCAGGCACTCCAGTGGCGCGGAGACGCAGATCCCGGCGTTGTTCACCAGGCCCCGGATCCCGCCGAGCCGCTCCGCCTCGGCCGCGGCGGCGCGCACCGCGTCCTCGTCGGTGACGTCGAACCGCAGCGGGTGCACGGCGCCGGGGCGGGCGTCGGCGGCGATCCGCTCGCCGTCGGTGCCGCGGCGCACGCCGGCCAGCACCGTGAACCCGGATCGGGCCAGCGTGAGCGCGCAGTGCCGGCCCAGGCCGGACGACGCGCCGGTCACCAGGACCGTTCCGCGGGCGCTCACCGGGCCACCCCGGCCGGTGCGGCGATCGGGCGCCGCGCGGCGACCAGACCGGTCAGCTCGTCGAGCCATCCGTCGGCGATCCTGGCCGCGCGGGCGGCCGGGACCGCGTCCTCGACGTGCGTGAGATCGATCGACAGCACGCCGCGGTGGGTGGTGACGGCGGCCACCAGCAGCCCGACGACCGAGATCCCGGCCGCGAACCGGGCGCCGCTCACGTCCCAGGGGCCGATCCGGTCCGGGACGGCGCACACGCCGAGGTTGGTGAGGCAGAGGTTGATCGGGCCCTCCCGGTCCAGACGGTCGAGGAACGGCCCGGCCGCGTCCGGGGTCGCCGGCGCGGCCCGGCCCAGCTCGGTGATCATCGAGAAGTGCTCGCCGCGGGCGCGCCGTGCTGCCAGGTCGTCGCCGATCGCGGCGGCCGCGTCCCACGGGTCACCCGTGGTGTCGACGACCGTCGGCAGCGTCGCGACGAAGCTGCCCACCTCGTGCCGGTCCACCGGGGGCTCCAGGTCGGCCCGGAAGTCCACCGGGGAGCCGAGCACCATGCACCCGGCGCCGGGGGACTCCCGGGCCACGACCCGGGCGAGCGTGCCCCCGAGCAGGCCGTGCACGCTCACCCCCGCCGCGCGGCAGGCGATGACCAGAGCGGAGAGCGCCGGGCCGGCGATCTCGCGGCGGACCAGCCCGGTGCGCCGCGACGCGTGCGGCACGATCCGGTCCGCCTCGACCCGCGCCGGCCGGTGCCGGGCCAGGTCCGCGTGGTCCCGCCCGGCCTTCGCCCGGGCGGCCGCGGCGCCCGGACGGCCCCGCGCCGGCGCCGGGAACAGCTCCTCGGTCGGGCGGACGCCCGGCCGCGCCGGCGCCGTCGTCCCGGCGGCCCGCTCCACCCACTCCTGCAACAGGGACAGCACCGTCGTCCCGTCCGCGATGCTGTGCGCGGCGGTGAGCACGAGGTCCGCGCCGGAGCCGTCCTCGGCGAGCACGACCGCGGCCCTCAGCAGCGGCCCGGTCCGGCTGTCGATCCGCCGGGCCAGCTCGTCCTCGACGACGCCCGGTTCCCGGTCCCCGGTCAGCACCCGCAACGGGACCGGCGCACGGGCCGGGACGAAGCGCGGCCGCGGCCCGTCGCCGCCGACGGCGACCCGGGTCAGCGGATGGGTGCGCTGCACCGCGTCGAGGCCGTCCCGCAGCGCGGGGACCGTGACCGGGCCGTGCACGGTCAGCCGGCCGACCACGTTCAGCGGGCTGATCCGGTCGGCGACGTCGTACCAGCGTTCCAGCGGGCTCAACGGGCGGGGATCCATCACGCCACCCCCGCCAGTCCCGGGAACGCCAGCGCCGCGCGGGCCCGCTCGGTGAGCACCCGCCGCGGGACGGTGCGCATGTAGAGGTCGCGCAGGACCCGGCGCACCGGGCGCTCGATCTGCTCCATGTCGCTGACCGCGCGGGAGTTCGCGACCATCGCGCGGGTCCGGTCGCGCCGGGCGTCCTCGTAGGCGCGCAGCCCGGTCTCCACGTCCGGGGCCCGGGACACGCTGTGCGCGAGGACGACGGCGTCCTCCACCGCCATCCCGGCGCCCTGCCCGAGGCTGGTCAGCATCGGGTGCGCCGCGTCGCCGAGCAGGGTCACCGGACCCGATCCCCACCGTTCCAGGAACGCCCGGTCCCGGCTCGGCACGGCGATGATCGACGACTCGGGCGTGCGGTCGACGATCTCGCGGATCTCCGGCGCCCAGCCGTCGAACGCCCGCAGCACGCCGGCCTTGCCGCCGGTCCAGTTCGCCGACTCGGTCGCCGGCATGTTGCGGGTGCCCCACCAGTAGGCCCGCCCGTGACCGATGTCGATCAGGCCGAAGCGCTGTCCCGCGCCCCAGTAGTGGCCGATGTAGCCCGGCGTCAGGCGCGGGTGGTCGAACGGGACGACGGCCAGCCAGCAGACGTAGCCGCTGTCCCTCGCCGGTTCCGGCCCGGCGAGCGCCTCCCGGATCCGGGAGCCGAACCCGTCCGCGCCGACCAGGAGGTCGGCCCGGGCGCTGGGGTGGTCGGCGAAGTCGACCCGCACCCGTCCGTCCGGCTCGCGCTCGAACCCGGTGGCGGTCGCTCCGGTGGTCAGCGGCGGGTCGCGCAGCTCGTCGAGCATCGCCGCCTGCAGGTCCGAGCGGCTGATGCAGACGCTGGGGGCGCCCAGGTCGTCGCAGATCTCGGTGAACGGCATCCGGCGCATCAGGCGTCCCCGCCGGGTCCGGATGTCGAAGCGCCGCACGACCGCGCCGCGCTCAGCCAGGCCGAGGTCGATCCCGAGTTCGTCGAGCGCGGCGATCGCGTTGCTCATCAGCGACAGCGCGGTGCCGGCCGGGCGGATCCCGCTGGCCCGTTCGTAGATGTGGACGTCGACACCGACCCGGCGCAGGGCGATGGCCGCGGACAGGCCCCCGATACCGGAGCCCACGACGACGGCGGAGAGGCCGGGATTCATCGGGTCACCCCCGCCCGGGTGCGGCCCAGCAGGCGGGCGAGGACGTCGGCGACGTGGCGCACGTGGGGTTCCTCCATCAGGTCGAGGTGGTCACCGTCGACGTCGACGACGTCGAGACGGCCGTCGGTCCAGCTGCTCCACCCGTTGGTGGCGTCGGCGTGCTGGGTGTCCAGCGAGGCGTGCAGCGGTTCGAGCACCGGGGGTAGCGGGCCGGTCGCGTGCACCAGGGTCAGGTCCTGGTCGGTCCGCGCCGGCCGGTAGCCGTCCAGCGCGGTCCAGTGCGCACGGAACATCGCGAAGAGACGCCGGACCAGGGCCCCGGTGCTGCCGGGCGGGAGGACGCCCGCGTCCACCGCGAGCGTCGCGAGGTGCTCGAACCGGTGGTGCTCGTCCAGGGCGGCCGGCAGGTCGACGGCGGCGGTCCCGCTGCCGTGCCGCAGCCACAGCAGCTCCCAGAAGAACCACCGCATCAACGCGTCCGGGTCGGCCGTGCTGCGGTCCCCGGTGCCCGGGGCGATCGAGTCGATCAGGACGAGCTCGTCGACCTCCTCCCCGGCCGCGCGTAGCAGGCGGGCCATCTCGAACGCGACGAACCCGCCGAACGACCAGCCGGCGAGCCGGTAGGGGCCGTCCGGCCGGACCCGGCGCACGGCGTCCAGATAGGCCCCGGCGATCCGTTCCACCGAGTCGACGGGCTCGCTGCCCGGCTCCGTGCCGGCCGCCTGCAACCCGTACACGGGGTACCCGGCCGGCAGGTGCCGGACCAGCGGTAGGTAGCAGAGGACGTTGCCGCCCATCGGGTGCACCAGGAACAGCGGCGGGCCGTCCCCGTCCGCGCGCAGCGTCACGAGCGGGTCGTAGGCCGCCTCCGCCCGGCCGTCCCGCAGCCGCGCCGCGACGTCGGCGACGGTCGGTGCGCCGGCGAACGCCCCCAGCCCCACGGCGACGCCGAAGCGTTGCTCGATCAGTACGACCAGGCGCATCGCGGTCAGCGACGTGGCCCCGGCGGCGAACAGGTCGTCGTGCACGCCGAGATCGGAGCGGGACAGCAGCTCGCCGGCCATGTCGAGCAGCACGTGCTCGTAGGCGTCGCGTGGCGCGGCCGGGGTCCCGCCGGCCGGTCCGGTCAGGGGCACGGCGCGCAGCGCGGTGTCGTCGCGCTTGCCGCTCGGGGTGGTCGGCAGGGAGGCGATCCACTGCAGGTGGCCGGGCACCAGGTGCTCGGGCAGTTCGGTGCGCAGGCCGTGCCGGATCCCGTCGAGCCCCTCGGTCCCGTCCACCGGGCCGTCGCCGGCCGCGACCAGGAACGCGACGAGCCGGGCATCCGCGCCGTCACCGGGGACCGCGACCACGGCGGCGTCGCGCACGGTGCGTCCGGCGACCCGCCGCACGGTCAGCTCGACCTCGGCCGGCTCGACCCGGAACCCCCGGACCTTGATCTGGTCGTCCAGGCGGCCCAGGCAGACGACCGAGCCGTCGGCCAGCGCGATCCCGGCATCCCCGGTGCGGTAGAGGCGGTCCTCGGGACGGTCCGGGTGCGCGACGAAGCGCTCCGCGGTCAGGTCCGGACGCCCGACGTACCCGTCGGCCAGGCAGGCGCCGCCGATGTGGATCTCCCCGCGGGCTCCGACGGCGGCCGGTCGCCCCCGCCGGTCCAGCACCGCGACCTCGGTGCCGTCCACCGGCCGCCCGATCGGGGGCAGCGCCGGGAACCGGGCCGGGTCGCCGGCCAGGGTGTGCGCGCACACCACGTGCGTCTCGGTCGGGCCGTACTGGTTCTCCAGCACCATGCCGGGGCGTGCGGCGCACAGCGCCCGCACCGGGTCGGAGACCCTCAGCTGCTCGCCGGAGGACACGACCACGCGCAGTGCCGACGGGACGATGTCCAGCAGCGCGGACGCGTCGGCGAGCTGCTCGAGCGCGACGTAGGGCAGGAACACCCGGTGCACCCGGGCGGAGTCGAGCAGGCGCAGCAACCCGGCGGGGTCGCGGCGCAGCTCGTCGGCGACGAGCACGAGTGTCCCGCCGCCGCAGAGCGTGGAGAAGACCTCCTGGAAGGAGACGTCGAAGCTCATCGGGGCGAACTGCAGCGTCCGCCCGCCCACGGCGCCGCTGTCCCGAGCGTTCTGCCAGCACACGAGGTTGGCCAGGGCGCGGTGCGGCATCACGACGCCCTTGGGCTCGCCGGTCGAGCCGGAGGTGAACAGGATGTAGGCGGGGTCGTGGGCGGCGGGACGGGGCAGCACCGCGGCGGGGTCCGCCGGGGTGGCGATCAGGTCGTCCGGGCGCAGCACCGGTATCCCGACGTCCGGCAGGTCGTCGGAACCGGCGAGGACGGCGGCGGGCGCGGCCCGGTCGAGCATGGCCGTGATCCGCGCCGGCGGGTACGAGGTGTCCAGCGGGAGGCACGCCGCGCCGGCCATGGCGGTGCCGAGCACGGCCGCGACCAGTTCCGCGGACCGCCCGACCGCGATCCCGACGGCCGAGCCGGGGCGGACACCGGCCGCCAGCAGCCCGTGCGCGATCGCCCGCGCGGCCCGGTCCAGTCGCGCGTAGCTCCATGTCCGGTCGCCGTCGATCAGGGCCGGGGCGTCCGGGGCGGTGCGTACCCGGTCGTCGACCCACTGCACGACCGTCTCCGCCGGGTGCGCGGCGGGTGCGGTCCGGGGCGCCGGGGCGAGGTCGGGACCGTCGACCGGCCGGTGTGGGCGGGTGGTCAGCGAGCGCAGGACGGTCAGCCAGGTGCTCTCCACCAGATCGGCCTGCTCCGGGGCGAACTGCTCGCCGTCGAAGTCCAGCCGCAGCGTCACGCTCCCGTCGCCGGGGTCGGTGAACGCGTTGACCAGCAACGCGAACTCGGTGCGTTCCCAGGTCCGGAAACGGTCCAGGCGCACCCGGTCGCCGGTGTGCAGTGACTCCAGCACGTGGAAGTGCACGTAGTTGAATGCCGTGTCGAACACCGGGGTGCTGCCGAGGTCCTGCTGGATGGCGCTGAGCGGGTAGCGGCGGTGCGGGTGTCCCTCGCGTTCGCGGTGCAGCGCGGTCCGGACGGTGTCCAGCGCGGTGCCGTCGACGGGCAGCCGGACCGGCACCGTGTTCAGGAACAGCCCGACCATCCGCTCGGCGTGCCGGCGCTCGGGCCGGCAGTGCGTGACCAGTCCGGTCACGATCTCGTCGTCGCCGGTCAGCCGGCCGAGCACCAGGCAGTGCGCGGCGAACAGCACGGACTTGACCGGGACCGCGTGCTCGGCCGCGAGCGCGCGCACGGCCGTGACCAGATCGTCGTCCAGGTCGAGCCTGCGGGCGAAGTGGGTCCGGCCGGCGGGCGGGAACGTGGGCGCGAGTGGCTCGATCCGGGTGCGGGGGGCACCGTCGAGCACCCCGGCCCAGTACCGGCGGTCGTCCCCGGACTCCAGAGCGGCGCGTTCGTCGCGCACGTGCTCGGCCGGCGCGGGCAGCGGCAGGTCCGGGACGGGGTCCACCGGCTCGCCCAGCGCGTGCCGGTAGTCGGCGAACAGCTCGGACAGCAGGTGGGCGACGCTGCCGCCGTCGAACACGGCGTGGTGGAAGCTGACCACCAGCTCGACCGAGTCGTCCAGCACGTGCACGCGGAACAGGTGCAGCGGCGGGCGGTCGACGGCGTACGGGTGCCGGCGGCGCTCGGCGACGTGCCGCTCGATCTCGGCCTCCGCGTCGCGCTCCGGCCGGCCGCGCAGGTCGACGACCTCCAGTGGGGACGGGACCGACGGGTGGACGAGCTGCAGCGGTTCGGACGTGCCGGCCAGGTCGAACGAGCTGCGCATGGCCGGGTGCCGCCGGACGAGGGCGTCGAACGCGGTACGGAACTCCCGCTCCGCCCAGGGCATCGACAGGCTGTAGCGGAACACGTCGCGGTAGTGCTCGGAGCCGGCTCCGCGGCTGCTGTGGAACAGCATGCCCAGCGCCAGGCGCGGGGCCGGGAACGCGTCCTCGACGCCGGAGAGCCGTGCCCGGTCCACCCGGGGGACCAGCTCGAACGGCTCGACCGGCGCCTGCCCGGTCGCCTCCCGGGTCGCGACGGCGGCCAGCCCGGCGACCGTCGGCGCGCGCAGCAGGTCGGTGAGCGAGAAGTGCACGCCGGCCGCGGCCGCCTCCGCCCGGACACGCAGCATCAGCAGCGAGTCGCCGCCGAGCACGAAGAAGTCGTCGTCGGCGCCGACCGGCCCGGTGCCCAGCACCCGGGCCCACGCGTCGGCGAGCGCGACCTCGACCGGCCCGGACGGCTCGGCCCCCGCCGAGGTCGTCGCGGGCTCCGGGTCCGGCAGCGCCCGCCGGTCGGTCTTGCCGTTGACCGTGAGCGGGACCTCGTCGATCCGCAGCCACCAGGTCGGGAGCATGTAGTCCGGCAGCGTCGACGCCAGCCCGGCGCGGTACCCGGCCGGATCCGGCTCGCCGGAGGTCACGACATAGGCGACGAGCCGGGTCCCGAGGTCCGGCGCGGTCCGGTCGACGACGACGGCATCGCGCACGCCGGGCAGGCGGCGCACCGCGTCGGTGACCTCACCGAGCTCCACCCGGTTCCCGCGTACCTTGACCTGCTCGTCCAGCCGGCCCAGGAACTCCAGCGTGCCGTCCGCCGTCCAGCGGGCGAGGTCGCCGGTCCGGTACACCCGCCCGCCCGGCGCGAACGCGCAGCCGACGAACCTCTCGGCGGTCAGGTCCGGCCGGTCGAGGTAGCCGCGAGCGAGCTGACGACCGGCGATGCACAGCTCGCCCGGTACACCGACCGGCTGCTGGTTGCCATGCGCGTCGAGCACGAACAGCGAGGTGTTGTCGATCGGCCGGCCGATCGGCACCCGCCGCGGCGTCACCCCCGGTTCCGTCGTGCAGTCCTGGTAGGACACGTCGACGGTCGCCTCGGTCGGCCCGTAGAGGTTCACCACCTGCACGTCCGGTCCCAGCACGCGAGCGCACTGCTCGACACGGGCCGGCGGGAGCGCCTCCCCGCTGCAGAAGATCCGGCGCAGGGACCCGGTGCGGTCGCGGCCGTCCGGCGCGGCCTCCACCACACCGAGGAACGGCTCCAGCATGGACGGTACGAAGTGGACCACCGTGCACCCGGCCGCCGAGACGGCGTCCAATAGAAGCTCCGGGTCGCGCTGCGCGCCGGGCGGAGGCAGCGACACGGCGGCGTCGTCCACGGCCCACCAGAACAGTTCCCACACCGAGACGTCGAACGAGACCGGCGTCTTCTGCAGCAGCACGTCGCCGCCACCGATGGGGTAGGCGCGCTGCATCCAGCCGAGCCGGTTGACCACCGACCGGTGCTCGATCATGGCGCCCTTCGGGCGTCCGGTCGTCCCGGACGTGTAGATCACGTAGGCCAGATCGGAGGCGCCGGCGATCGGGCCGAGCCGCCCGTCCGGGCCGTGCAGCAGGTCCGCCACCGGCACCGCACCCGCCGGCGGCGGCACCGGCGCGCCGGCCCCGACGAGCACGACCGACGCCCCGCTGTCGGACAGCACGAACCCGATCCGCTCCGCCGGGTGGGACGGGTCGACCGGCACGTAGGCCGCGCCGGCCTTGAGCACGCCGAGCACGGCGGGCAGCAGCTCGGGGCCGCGCTCCAGCAGCACCGCCACCCGGTCGCCGCGCCGCACGCCGCGGGCCCGCAGCCCGCGCGCGACCTGGTTCGCCCGTGCGTCCAGCTCCGCCCGGGTGAGGGGATGGTCGCCGACGACGGCCGGCGCGTGCGGATCCCGGTCGACACACCGCTCGATCAGCTCGGTCAGGGTGAGGTCCGCGGGATGGTCGATCTCGGGACCGGCCGCGATGACAGCGAGCCGGTCCCGCTCGTCCGGGGTGGTCATGGCCAGCCCGCCGGCCGGTGTCAGCGGGTCCTCGACGCCCGCGCGCATCAGGTTCTCCAGGTGCCCGACCACGGCGGCGGCCGAGAGGTCGTCGTCGAAGACGCCCTCGCCGAAGTGGAGGTCGACCTCGATCCCCGGCCGGCCCTCGACCGCGTGCATGTGGATCGCGAGCGCGTCGCCGCGGTGGGCCGAGGCGCGGTGCGAGGTCGTGCGCCGGATCCCCGGCACCTGTACCGGCCGGGGGTGGCGCAGGGAGGACACGGTGACGTCGAACGGGGTGCGCGGACCGCCCGCGGTCGGCTCCAGCTCGCGCAGCAGGTCCCCGAGCGAGAGGCGCTCGTGCTGGCGCAGGAACGACGTCGACGCCCGCACCTCGCCCGCCAGCGCGCGCAGGGTGCGGGTGCCGTCGGTCCACAGCCGCAGCGGCAGCGTGTTGGCGAACTGACCGACGGTCGACTCGTCCCGGCCCGTCCGGCGGTTCAGCAGCGGTACCCCGATGATCACCTCCTCGGCGTGGTGTACGCGGGACAGGTAGGTCGCGACGGCCGCCGCGACGAACGAGAACGGTGACTCGCCGAGTGCCAGCATCCGGTCGACCAGGGGGCCGTCGAGGAACAGGCGGTGCCGCGCACCGGAACCTGTCGTGTCGCGGCCGAACAGCACCGGCACGGCGTCGGCCAGCTCCCCGGCCAGCGCGGCGCGGTCACGGGCATGCTCGTCGGAGCTCCGGTAGGCCAGATCGTCGGCGACGGCGTCCAGGTAGGACCGCCCGTCCCGTTCGGGCCCGGCTCCGGCGTAGTCGGTCAGCACCGCGTCGGTGAACAGCGTCAGGGCCCGGGTGTCCGCGACGATGTGGTGCGCGGCGACGACCAGGACGCACCGGTCCGGCCCGTCGGTCAGCAGCGTCACCGCCGCCAGCGGACCGTCGCCGGGAACGAACGCGCGGTCGGCCGCCGCCGCGATCCACTCCTCGACGCCCTCCTCCGGGACGTGGACGTCCACCGTCACGCCGTCGGGATCGACGACCTGCACCGGCGAGCCCGCCCGCTCGGTCACCTGCAGGCACAGCGCGTCGGTACGGGCCACCCGCTGGCGGGTGCAGCGCAGCAGGCGTGCCGTGTCCACCGGCCCGTCCAGCCATTCCGCGACGACGACGGTGAACTGCGGGTGCTCCGGATCCTGCGCCGCGGCGGCCCAGATGTCCCTCTGATACGCCGATAGTTCGGTCGGATCGTGTCTCACCGAATTCACCAGAAATCCCCTCGCTCTGGACAGGTCGTTGCACCGGGTTGATCGCCGCGGTGATTCGGACAACACGTCACACGCAATACGGCGTATTCGACAACGCATTAGCCACGACGGCGCCAGTGATGTCCATCCGGGTTGCGAAGTTGCCAGGATCGACCACGCACGAACCACGGCGGCGGTCCCCGGGCGCGCCGGTCCCTCCGGGCCGGGCCGGTGGGGTCCGGGTCGCCCACCCCTGCGCGGGCGCCGGACGGACCGGCTTCCGCGCCGGTGCGGTGGGTCGCCGCCTACGGTCCGGGGTTGAGCCCACGAGCAGGGGAAACGGTCCGATTCCTGCCTGAAGTTGGACATGTGTCCGATTTGCTGGTTACATGGCTGACGCACGGGATAGGGTGCTCGGCCCTGGTCACGCCAGGTCGGAAGCGCCCTCGCGGAGGGTGGCGAGCACGCCACGCGACCGCGCCGGACCGCGTACCCGGCCCGGCCACGGGGTCATTGACGACGTCCGTGACACGCCGTTCGCGCGGCCGCAGATAAACCGTCGAATAACGTGCGAGGACTACTTGCATGAAGCCCCTCACCCGACCTCCACTGCCGGACGGGCCAGCCCGAGAATTGCACGAGGCACTGCATGAACTCCATCATCGGGCCGGGTGGCCGAGCCTTCGTCAGATGGCCCGCGGAGTCGGTTGCAGTCATACCACCCTGTCCAAGATCTTCACTGCGCCCGAGGTTCCTCCGTGGGATTCCGTGCACCGCGTCGTACATTTCCTCCACGGGGACATCGAGCAGTTCCGCAGTCTCTGGTACGGCGCCACCGGAGGCGTACCGCCGGCAGCGCCCGCCGGTCCGCCGTCGCCACGGCCCGGCGCGGCGGACGGGCGGGTCGCGGTCCGGCCCGAGCCTCCGCCGGCGGGTCCGGTGATGGTCGGTCCCGATCCGCCGTCCGCAGCGACCCTGCGCCGCCGCGTGACCCGCAGCCTCGACCATCCGCTGGGCAGCGCGTCGCACGGCGACGTCGGCGCGCAGCTCGACCGCTTCGAGCAGGTGCTGCTGGCACTGTGCACCCAGGCGGTCCTCGACGTGCTGGACGAGCGGGCCGAGCCGGCAGCACCGGACGTGCAGGTGCTCTACGCGGGCGGCCACAGGTTGGTGCTGAAGCTGCGGCCGGACCTCCAGCGCGAACGGACCCTGCGGATGACCCTGCAGGACGTCGCCACACCCGATCTGGACGCACCGGGCGTGTACGTCGACCACCGGACCGCTCTGGACGGCAGCATCGGGCGGTTCGACTCGGTGTGCCTCACCCTCCCACGCACGTTCGGGACCGACGTCCTCGGCGGGGTCCGCGACCACCTCCTCGTCACCCTTCGCACCGGCTACGACGTGCTGGAGCGGCGGGCGGGCGCCGCGCTCGCGGCGCTGCAGACGTCCTTCGACCGGGCGCTGTTCGGTAAGGTCCGCGATGCGGTCGCGGCACTGCCGGACGGTGACGTGTGGCTGCTTCTCGTCACCCGGCAGCGGGTGTGCCTCGCGGTGTCGCCCGACGTGGTCACGCGCGTGCTGCGGCAGGCGCGCGCACTCGACGACCCGGTGCTGGCCCCCGTCCAGCAGGCCTACCGGACGCTCGTCGACCCCTGCCCGCTGAACGTGACGATCCGCCAGGCACTGAACAGCGGTCAGCCGGTGGCGACCCGTACCGGGGAGGAACCGGCGCCACGGCGGGACGACCTACTCCGGCGGATCTTCGTGCCCGGCGCCGACGTGGCCGTCGTGCCGCTCGCGGTGGGCGAGCGGATGTCGATCCTGGTCGCTTGCCCGGGAGCGGCCGGTGACGGCGTCGCGCGGGCACTGGCACCACTGCGAGACACCGTCGTGCGCCTCGCCGAGCAGTACTGACCGGTGCCGATCCGTACCGGCCGACGTCGATCCGGGGCGCGATGAACCCGGTCAGGAGCAGACCGATGAGCTTGCAGATGGACACCGAGGTCGCCGAGTCGATCGCACCCATCGCCGCGGCCGCGGCCGCCGCACCGGCGCCAGCGGCCGGGGACTGGCAGACCCGCCGCGACCTCGGCGGCAGCCTGATCAGCACCTACACCGCGGCGCTGCCGGAGCAGGCGGGTGCGGAGATGACCGAGCATGTCGCGGCCGCCCCGGACGGGGCGCCGGTCGCGCTGCGCCTCTACCGCGGCACCACCCCCTCCACCGGGTCGATGGTCGTCTACCTCCACGGCGGCGGGATGTTCCTGGGCAGCCTGGACTCCCACGACCCGCTCTGCCGCCGCTACGCCGTCGCGTCCGGCGTGGCGGTGCTGTCAGTGGGTTTCCGTCTCGCCCCGGAGCACCCCTACCCGGCCGCGGTCGAGGATGCGTACGCCGCGTTCCTGTGGGCCGTCGAGCACGCGATCGAGCTCGGCGCCGACCCGGCACGCGTCGCCGTCATGGGGGACAGCGCCGGTGCCGGGATGGCCGCCGCGGTGGCGATGATGGCCCGGGACCGGGAAGGTCCCCCGCCCGCCCGCCAGATCCTCGTGCACCCGATGCTCGACGATCGCACCGTGATCGCCGACCCGCACCTCGCCCCGATGGTGATGTGGACCGCCGACGACAACCGCACCGGGTGGGGCTGCCTGCTCGGCGACGCCGCGGGCGGCCCGGACGTGCCGGTCTACGCGGCTCCCGCCCGGGAACGCGACCTGTCCGGTCTGCCACCCGCCTACGTCGAGATCGGGCAGCTGGACCTGTTCCGCGCCGAGGCCGCGGACTTCGCCGAGCGACTCGGACTCGCGGGTGTGGACGTCGAGTACCACCTGCACCCCGGCGTGCCACACCTGTTCGACGTGTGGGCCCCGGACTCCGACGTGGCCCGGCGCGCGTTTTCCGATCGGGTGCGTGTGCTGGCCTCGATCTGACGCATCGCCTGGCAGCGCGCGGCTGGTTGGCGGCGGTCAGACCGGTCTGGCCGACCACCAGGACCTCGACGTCCCCGGACGCGGAGGTCACCGGACACTCCCGCCGAGCCACCGGTGCCGCGACACCGAACCCGCGGTGGGCGAGATGTTGATCATCGTGAGACCGGAAGTGGTGCCTACGGGCCCGTCCGACCGGATATCCCCGCAGTGTTCACCTCGCAGGTTCGGGTCGAGGGCAGGGCACATACAGCATGGGGGACAGGTTCACCGGCCGGTGAGCTGGTCGTTTCCGAGGTGCTGACACTGCCCGGCCGGCGTCGGGCTGCCTGATGGAACGGTCACGTTCGGTTGCGGCGGACCGGATGCGCTGCTGGTCACGGGTGCGGTCCGGTGCTCCGGTCGTCGTGGGTGGAGGCCAGTCCCAGGCTGGTGAGCAGGCGGCGGAGGTAGTGCTCGGCCGTGTCCTTGTCGAGGGGTGTGGGGTGGACCAGTGCGCGGTAGGTCAGTGCCCCGGCCAGTTGGTCGAGCAACAGGTCCGGTGCCGGGCCCTGCGGCAGGTCTCCGGCGGCGCGGGCGGAGACGAGCAGCTGGGTGAACACGTCCCGGCGGGGAGCGACGATCGTCGACCAGTACGCGTGCCGCACCGGGCTGTCTCCGGGCAGTGCGGTCACGTGTCGGAGCAGCCCGATGCCGCCGGCGTCGGTCAGCCCGCGCACGGCGAGACGGGTGAAGATCGCCATCTGGTCGGCGTGCGATCGGGTCGCCCAGTCCTCGACCCCGGCCTCGGCCCGCGCGCGTGACCACTGCAGCGCCGCGATCAGCAAGTCGTCGCGGGTGCTCCAGCGCCGGTAGAGGGTGCTGCGGCTGACCCCGGCGTGCGTGGCGACGCCGTCGAACGTCGTCGCGGCCAGGCCGCCGTCCGCGAACAGGGTCAGGGCCGCGTCCAGGATCGCGTCGTCCGCCCGGCGTTCCCGGGGGCGGCCCCGGCGCGCTGGTTGCCGGACTCCGTCGCTCTCATTACGGTGCACATGTGTACCGTAATAGGGAGACGTCGACGGGAGCAGCATGAGCACGGGCCGGATTTCTCTGCGCCAGGAGCAGGAGACGATGTTGATGACACTGCACCTGCACGCCCTGGACGCGGCGTCGGCGCGACCCGTCCTGGGCGATCGGTTTGCCGCGGACCTGCTCGATCGCGTCGAGCACAGGCCGGGTCGTCTGTCCACGCTGGACGGGAACCTTCCGATGATCTGCGCGCGGGCACGGATGATCGACGACGTCACCCGCCGGTTCCTCGACCGGCATCCGGACGCGGTGGTGCTCCACCTGGGGTGCGGCCTGGACAGCCGGGTGTAGGCCGTCGATCCCGGACCGGGCGTCGCCTGGTTCGACGTCGATCAGGAGTCGGTCGTCGCGCTGCGCAGGCGCCTGTACCCGGAACGCGATGGCGTCGCCACGATCGCCGCTTCGGTCACCGAGCCCGGATGGTGGGAGTCGGTCCCGAGCGGGCGCCCGCGGCTGGTCGTCGCCGAGGGGCTGGTCATGTATCTCGATCCGGCAGGTGTGCGGGCGGCCGTCACCGGCGCGCTGGACGGCACGGCGCCGACCGGCACGCTCGTCGCCGACGCCGTCGCGCCCTGGTTGGTCCGGGCGACCGGGTGGCAGCCGGCCATGCGCAGCGGACACCGGGTTCCGGTCTACCGGCGCAGACCTGGACGCGGCGGTCACCCCGCTCCTGGTCCGGGAGCGGGACAGGCCGATCCTGGACGAGGCCGTACAGCGCACCAGCGGCGCGATGTCGGCGTTCCTCCGCACGCTCGGCGTCGTGCCCGCGGTGCGCCGCGGCATGGTCCTGCACACCTACACCACCGACGGCACGGTGCCCGGGCCGACAGTGTGACTCCGGAACACGCGGTGACGTGATCCAGCCGGGCGGACGGGCCGGCGCCCCGTCGGTCGCTCGCGTCACGTCCACCGAACAACGTCACAGGGTCGTTGCGCGCGGTCTGGTCCGGCTGCTGCGGTGGTGCGTCTGGGCCCGGCTGAGCGCGTCGAGCACGACGACGACGTCGTCGGCCAGATTCTCGAACCGGTACGGCGCGGCCGACATTCGCCCGACGGTAGGCGCACGCATGCTCGACGGCCGGATGTGGCGCAGGTGGGGTCGAGAGACCGGCTTTCCGGTTGTCGACGCACACGACCCGGACGCTGCCCGGTGACCCCGGGGTCGCCGGTTCGAATCGCTGGCCGTAGTCGTCGTCAGTGTCTTGATCTGCGGCGATGGGTATCGCCAGTTCCGATCGGCGGTGGGGCACGTACAGCATGGGGGACAGGTTCACCGGCCGGTGAACTGGTCGTGTCCGGGGAACTGGCCGTCCCCGGGCGGCGTCGGAGCGGCTGACGGAGTCGTTCCCGTAGTTGTGATGCCCATCGACAGCCCTCGAACCTGCGCACCCGCCTCCCCGGAGCCAGCGTCGGCTTGTCGATCAAGGCTATTGCGACAGAGTACGTTCGGCAGCCGCCCAGGAGCGCGTTCGGACCGACCTTGTCTGACTGCGGCGCGCCCACATCGCTCCGTAGGTGGGGATTCAGGTCGGCGGTGGGCTGATGTCCAAGATGTAAGGGACGACGTGGAACCCGTCGACGCGGACGGCGTCGGCTTGAGCGCGGAGCTCGTCGAGGTAGGAGTCGCGGTCTTCGCCGCGGGACTTGTGCCATCCGGGAGGACGGCGATCTCGACGGACCCAGTACACGAGGTAGAGCCCGTGGCGCAGTGCGAGTGGACGAAGGTAACGCTCGACGAGCTGTTCTCGTAGCGCGGTGTCGACTTCCACGTTGTTGATCGTCTTTGCCTCGGCGACTGTTCGGATTGAGTGGTTGCCGTAGGGGATGGTGACGGTGAGGTCGGCTCGGTCGCCGATGCCCATGGGCCTGCGGCGCATCACTTGTAGCTCACGGTCCAGGTGTCGTCGCCGCGCCGGGTCGCGATCGCCGGGATGTGTCGTCGCGGTTGCCGAGGGTGATGTCGTCGCGGGTGTCATCGCGGCCGGTGGCCGCTGGTCGTGGCGGTCGTCGCACGACGTGCGGTGCGAGCGAGGACGAATCGGACGACGAGTCGGTGCAGGGGCGCCACGAGTGCCCAGACCGCGGGTGTGGCGCGGTGGTCGTAGCGCACCACAGTCGTGACGATCAGCTGTTCGGGTGCCGCGACGAGGACGACTCGTGGCGTGATCAGTCCGCCGGTCACTCCGTAGGCGAGGGTGTCCGGGTCGTGGCGCAGCAGTCGCCACCCGGGGAGGAGCGAGGACTGGTCCGATGTTGTCAGCTGCAGTCCAAGGACGTGGCGGTGGATCGCGAGGACGGCGGCCGTCATCCACCGCGGCATCACCTGGCGGGCGATCGCCTGCGCGTGCTCGGCTGCTCGGGTGGAGTCCAGTGCGCCCGGTGGGACGTCGGCGGTGAACGCGTCGCCGTAGTCGATCCGGTCCAGGAGTTGCATGGTGGTGACGTGCTGCGGGATGTCGATCCGTCGGGTCATCTCGCCCCCAGTTAGTTTCCTTTACGTACCGTATCGTATCTGGCCGCAGCGTATAGGATTGGCGGCGTGGCGAGAAGACTCCCCGGTCGTCCCCGCGATCCCGCGATCAACGAGGCGATCCTGTCCGCGACCCGTGACCTGATCGCCGAGGTCGGGCAACGCGGACTGTCGATGGAGGCCGTCGCAGCGCGTGCCGGGGTCAGCAAGCCCACGCTGTACCTGCGGTATGCCAGCAAGGCGCTGCTGATCACGGAGGCGCTGTTCGGTCAGAGCAAGGCCAGGGAGATGCCCGACAGCGGACGGGTTCGCGAGGATCTACTGGAGGCCTACCGGTGGGGGGTCGCCGAGTTCGACGCGCCCGAGGCCAGGGCCGCCCTGCCGGCGATGCTCGCCGAGATGACCACGAGCCCGGAATTGCTCCGGCTCGTGCGAGCGCAGGTCGTGGACCCCGAGTACGCGCGGGTCCGTGCTCTGCTGGCCCGCGCCCAGGAACGTGGCGAGGTCCGTGACGGTGTCGACCTGGATCTCGTGCTCGACGTCTTCCTCGGGGTCGTCCTTGCTCGCGCCACCGTCCTGGATCGGCCGCTGGACGACGCGTTCGCCGAGCGGATGGTCGACCTCGTGATCAACGGGCTGCGACCACCTGGGCCCGACGCCTGACGGTCGCCCGCGGACCGGGGACGGCGTCCGGAGTCGAGGTCCCTCCCCGGACGCGGCTGCATCGGGGCGTCGCCGCGAGGGCGAACCCGAGGTAGGTGTGTGCCCGAGATCGGCGACCACCTCGCCGGGCCGGTCGGTGCCCCGCACGTCGCGGGTCCGCTGCAGCGCCGTGGTCAACCGGTGGTGCCCGTCGGTGGCGGGCACAGTCAGTAGCCCTGCCCGGTCTCCGAAGTGGTGCTTCGGGGCCGCGTGGGACACCCCGGCACGTCGGGCCGTCGCGCGCAGGCTCAGCCCACCGGGCCCGTGGGCGGCGAGCTCGGTTCGGGCCGCCTGCAGCAGCGCCTCCCGCACCGGGCCGGTCGCGGGCCGGGCGTGCCCGATGTGTTCGTGGTCGGCTCAGCCGCGATGGACGGCACGGGTAGATCGTTCATCGCGCCACTTTCGCCACCTGGGGTCATCGCGAGCTCGGGACCGACTGCCGCGCCCGGAGTGCACACCGCAGCGCTCAGAGCCCTCAGCGCGTAGAAGATCGGACCCGGACGCCGGTCGGGCTCTCGACCGCCTCGCTGTCAACGTCCCGACCTATGGGGCGTTCTCGTGGTGGTGCGGTGAACGGTCAGGCGGGTCGGTCACCGGGTCCGGTTCGGGGTTTGCTGATCTGCGGCGGGCCGGGTGCTCGGGCTCTGCAGGTGCTGCTAGGCCGTGTGTAACGAGGATCGGTGGCGGGGCGAGTGCGTGCGGTGACACGGGGGGAGCGTGGTCGGGTGTTGCGGTGGTGTGACCTGGTGGAGGCCGAGCTGTGCCGGGTCGGCGGGCAGGAGCTGCTAGGGCGTGTCTCCCAGATAGGCGGAGCGGGGTGCGCGATGCTTGATCGGTGCCGCGTACCGCTGTCCTGACTGATGTCCAGTGGGCCCGTCTGGCGCCGCTGTTGCCCTCCTCCGAGGGTCGTCGCGGGTGCCCGTTCCGCGATGACCGCCGGGTGCTCGAGGGGATCATCTACCGGTATCGGTGCGGGCTTCCCTGGCGCGACGTCCCAGCCGAGTTCGGGCCGTGGCAGACGTTGTGGAAGCGGCACCGCCGCTACAGCGGCGACGGCACCTGGGACCACATCCTGGCTGCTCTTCTGGTCGAGGCCGACGCCGCCGAGGTGCTCGGGTGGGCGGTCAGCGTGGACTCCACGATCATCCGTGCCCACCAGCACGCCGCGACCCTCAAGCGCGACACAGGGGGCCGGATCGAACTACACGAATCTGCTCGCCGAACCAGCAGATCACGCGCTGGGACGGTCCCGCGGAGGGCTGTCGACGAAGATCCACCAGCTCGTTGACGGGCACGGCCGCCCGCTGGTGGTCCTCCTCGGCCCCGGCCAGGGCGGCGACTCGCCAATGTTTCCGCACCTGATGGCGCGCCTGAGCATCGCCCGACCGGGCCCGGGACGACCCCGGACCCGGCCTGAACGCGTGCGCGCGGACAAGGCCTACTCCTCACGCGCGATCCGCCGGCACCTGCGCGAGCGCCGGATCATCGCTGTCATTCCGGAGCCCTCTGACCAGCAGGGACACCGCAAACGACGGGGCTCACGCGGTGGCCGACCGCCCGCATTCGATCCGGTCGACTACCGAAACCGCAACGTCGTCGAGTGCGGGTTCTGCCACGTCAAGCAGTGGCGCGGGCTGGCCACCCGTTACGACAAGCTCGCCCTGACCTTCCGCGGCGGCGCCGTCCTGAAGGCAATCGTCACCTGGCTCCGCGCATTGGGAGACACACCCTAGGGGCACCTCCATGATCGTTCCTGTCGAACTGTCGAGGCCTCCTCGATGTTGGCGTCGGTGCGTCATCGGGTTCGCGCGATGAAGGCGTCTCAGGGCTGGCAGGTCGCCGAGGCGCACGTCCTCTCAGAGGCAGAGCTGATCTCGGTCGGCTGTCCGATCGATGGCCGTCGGCATCTGATCGACGATCAGATGCACGCGGAAGGACTGGCCGCATCCGCCGAACACCGGATCGACGCGCCGAGGTTTCAGGCCGTATGCGGGAAGGTGGTGCTGCCGGACTCTCTAGTGGCGGATCCACGTCCCGACTGTCTGGCCTGCGCTCGCTGCGCGGCGTCGAGGTTGCGTGAGGCGCGAGAGCGCGTGGTGACTCGCAGAGTCCCGACTCAGAGCTGCCCGCTGCCCGTCGTCGACAGCCTGATTCGGGTGGTGTCCATGAGCGGCGCCGTGCTGGCCCGGTTCCACGGCGGCAGAGATCACGAAGCGACGCGCTGCCCGTCTCACAGAAACTACGAACTCGCGCCGGGGCGTCACGCCCGGCGCACCGCTGGACCAGGAGAAATCTGAGATGACCGCGAACTCGGCGCTCAACGAGCACCACGGGTCACGGCCCGGACCGGCGGCCGTCGCACTGCTCGGCGCGCAAGACTCCACCGCTCACGACGAGGTGACCGGGCTGCTGCTGCGACGGCCGTGGACCTCGCGAGCCGAACGCGCTCCGGCTGCCGCCGTGCCGACCGGTCGCCCGACGTTGCTGCTGATCGACCTGGACGGGTTGAAGTTGTGGAACGACTCGTTCGGACACCTTCCGGGGGATCGTGTGCTGGCCGAGGTCGTGGGGGCACTGCGACGCTCGTTGGCCAGGCCGGTAGCCAACTGGGCAGGGCGGGCGTGACCGGGGGTGCGCGGCTCGGGCGCCGAGCTGAGCTGACGTCGGTGGCCGGTTCGGATGGCGCGGCCGCTGCGCCGCCGCGGAACCCGCTGGCGGGGGTGTCGATTCTGGACGTGTTCGAGTCCGCCGCCCACGACGATGTGACGGGCACGTTGCTGCGGGGGGTGTGGCGCACGCGGGCGGAACGCGAGATCGCGGCCGCCGTGCAGTCGGGTCGTCGTCCGGCGCTGCTGTTGTTCGACGTGGATCACTTCAAGCAGTGCAACGATCGCTTCGGCCACGCTGCCGGGGACCTGGTGCTGGCCGAGGTCGTGTGGACGATCCGGCGCGGCCTTCGCCACGTGGACCTGATCGGGCGCCTCGGCGGGGACGAGCTGGTCGCGCTGCTGACCGATGACCACGAACTCGCCCAGGCAGCACGGATCGCCGAGCGCCTGCGTCGGCGGGTGGAGCACCTGAGCGTCCCGGTGCCCACCGTGCGCGCCGCCAAGCTGGCCGGCACAAGAACCGGAGACGCCGACCACAGGCAGACCACCGAAGTGACGGTGTCGGTCGGTGCCGCAATCGGTCGGCCAGGTAGCGCGCCTGAGCTGTCGGTTCTGCTGGAGGCAGCGGACGGAGCGATGTACGCGGCGAAAGCGGCCGGACGCAACACGGTGCGCGCGGTGGAGACCACAGCGGACGGCGTCACCGGGACGCCGGTCGCGCCGACCTCGACCTGTCAGGCGAGGTCACCGTGGTGAGTCCGGTGAGCAGGCCCTCTGAGCAGATGGCGTGGATGGTGGAGCTGCTCTGCGAGCAACGAACCCAACGTGACGGCGGCGGCATGTGCGGCCAGGGCGGGGATCCAATGCGGGTCTTGCAGGCCGGGGCTGGTGGCCCGCTGTTGACGGCGTTGTTGTGCCGCAGCATGGGCGACCGGCACGTGGTCCTTGCCGAGCTCGACCCGCGCGACGGCGCGGAGTCCGCAGCCGCGTTGGAGCGCCTGGGCTGGCACCCGGAAGTCCTCACCGCCGCACCCGGCCCGCTCACCGCCTGCCACGGCCTCTACGACGCCATCCTGCTCGGGCAGCTCGTCGACGCCGGACAGGCCGCGCAGCAGAGGGCCTGGCGTCGTGTCGCGGCGTGCCTTTCCCAGCTCGCGCCCGGTGGGCGGCTGCTGGTCTGGCCGACCGGTCCCGGCTGCGTGCCGCCGTTGACGGTCGGGATCTTCGACCGCGTCGGAGACGGTCAGGTGCTGCACCGCCGTAGGACCGCCCCACAACTGTCACCGGCTGCGCGGTCGCTGGCGGCTCATCCGCTGTCGGAGCATCCGTTGGCCTCTGATGAGCGGAACGCGCTTGCCGTGCTGGTCGCCGACCAGGGGTTGCGCGCCGAGATCCGCGCCGCGCACTGCGCCGACGCCGCGGGGTACTGCCGCGGGTGCGCGGAGCTCTGCGACACCCCGCAGCCGTCCCCGTGTCCTACCCGGACTCTGGCCGACCTCGCGGACGTCTGGATGACGTCGTGACAACACCAGAGACGACGGCCGGCGGAGGCGACGATGTCGGCTCGGCCGGTGACCGGGTGCGGTGTCTCAAGTGCGGCAACGACGTCGGGCAGCCGTCGCGGGGCGTGGCTGGTGTACCGGTGTGCGGCCGATCGATCTGCGCGGCGTTCGGCGCCCGCTGCGACGCCGTGCTCGCAGCGCTGGCACGGCTCCCGGGCTGGGCGTCGGTCATCGAGGTCACGCGCGCCCTCGACACCGCGACATCCACCTCCTCGGCCTATCACAGCCTGCGCCACCTGCGACGCGCCGAGCTGGTCGCGTCCCAGGCCCCACCGCTCGGACAGCGACACATCAGCGGAGGGCGCACACCGCACGTGTACCGGCTGACCCCTACTGGTCGGGCCCTTGCCGCGACGATCCCAGCTCCGGCACCGCCGACACCAGCGGCGCCAGCGAAACCGGCGGCACCGATTGGCGTCCGTCCCGCACGGGCTCGACCGGCCATCGGCTACCTGAGTTCGGCGCGCCTGTCGGTACCCGAACAGCGCCGTGTCGCGCGCGTGCTGGCGCAATGGACCCGCGAGCGCGGATTCGACCTCGTCGACCTGGTCACCGAGACCCGGCCCGGCGCGCGGGACGGGTTCGACCAGCTTGTGGCGGCTGTGGCCGGCTGCAACGTCCCGACGGTGGTCGTGCCCTCCTACGGGCACCTCGCGCTCGACGCGCGTCGGCAGGCGGCGATGGTCGATGACCTCGAAGACGTCGGCGGCGTCGTCGTCGCAATGGATGACCTCGGCGGTCGAGGTGACCGCGGATGATCCCGATCGAGGACGGTGACCGCGCCGCGGCGCCGCATGTCGCTGGTGCCGCGAGGTCGGTCCTGGTGATGGCTTCCGGTCGGCATGGGCGGCTCCCCGGCTCATGCCGACCGGTTCCCTACGAGCAGTGGTCGGCCGTGGACCGGGCGGGGGCGGCGTGACCGCGCGTCTGGAGGCGCTGCTGGCCGGGCTACCCGACCCCACCACGGCCAGGAACGGCGGCAAGGTGTTCACCCGCCGCTACACCACAGTGGACACCGGGGCGGCGGTCACCCTGGTGTGCGCCGATCGGCGGGTGCTGTGGCTGACCGATCGCCTCGCCGGACACGCCTACACCGTGGCCGGCCCTGGCCCGGGATGGCGGGTCCAGCTTGACGTCGTCGACGAGCGGATCTTGGCGCCGCTGGCGTGGGCGTTCGCCGGCGCACCGGTGCGCGCCACCGACCCGGACATCGCGATCCGACACCTGCACACCGGGCGGTGGGACGCGTTCAGCGCCGATCGCGACCGCACCCTGATCCTCGCCGACCCCGACCAGGGCGTGGTGCGCGTGCTCACCACCGACTCGACCGCGGGCCACCGGTGGGGTCCGCAGCTGGTTCGCCAGGCGATGACCGCGCAGCTCCGCGCTGCCGGGGCGGTGCACGCCCACGCCGCTGCTGTGGTCGTCTCCGGGATCGGGGTCTTGATCGCTGGACTGCGCGCCAGCGGCAAGACCACGACCGTCCTGGCCGCGCTGCGCCTGCTCGCCGCGGATCTGGTCGCCGATCACCGAGTTCTGCTCGCCCGCGACCCCGACACCAGCCGTGGCGGCGGCCTGGTGGGCTACCCGTGGCCTGCGCCGGTCACCGTGCGCTCCGGGGCGTTGCTCGGGCATCCGCAGCTGCGCACGCTGCTCGGCGCCCCGGACCCCCGCGCGCAGATGACCGGGCACTCGGTCACCGTCGACCCGGCCCAGAACGCCGTCCTGCTCGCCGGGGGACGGCTACGCGCCCGCGTCCGGCCGCGCCTGATGCTCTGGCCGCAACTCGCACTCGACCGCAGTCCCCACACAGCACCCGGCCCGCCGATTGCCCGCGGTGAGGTGCGTGCCCGGTTGACTCGGACCCGGTTGTTCTTGATCGACCCGGGTCGGGGCCCGAACGAACCCACCGACGACTGGCTCACTGACCCGACCCCGCCGACCGAGGCCGGCCGCATGGGGCAGGCGTTCCGGACGGTCGTCGAGGACCTCGCGGCCGTGGACTGCCACCGCCTCTACGTCACCCCCGACCCGGTGGGTATCGCCCGCCAGATCACCGCGCTACTCCCGACGGCGCCCCTGCGAGCGGTCTCATGACCGCCCCGGCACGACCAGACGCGGCCAAGATCGCCCACGCCGGTGATGTCCGGCGAAACGCCCACGAGCACGCCCACCGCGGTGGCACAGTCCCCGTGTTGGCGAGCACCGCTCGCCTGGATCGGTTAACGCCCCAGGAACCGGCCCGGTCATTCGCGTGCCCTGCCGTGCGAGCGCGCCTGGGGCGACGCTTCAGATGAGCTCAGGATCGACTCGGGAATCAAGGAGAGGGAATCAGTGAACCCGTCCGGTGCGGATATCACGAAGACACCTCGTGCACGCGGGGCAACGCAGCCCTGCGATGTCGAGGCGAGAGACTCCGAGGTGCCGCCGGCCCGACACGCGCCGTCGGCGTCGACACCGGCGGCCACGCCTTCAACGTTGCCCCCGCCGCCGGTGCCCGACCAGGACGCGGACGCGGTCCTCGACCGATTGGCGGCGGCGTGCGCGCAGACCCTGGCCGACCGGCCCGGCGTCCCGAACACCGTCGCCACCGAGCAGTGGGCGCGGACCCGGTTCATCCGGGCGAAGGCAGTCACGTTCGCTCGGGCACGCGGCGCCGACACCCGGGTGGTGGCGATCGCCGCGCTGATCGAGGGACTGGACCCCGCGACCGCCCCGACCCACGACCCGGGCCGGAACTCCGGACGCGACTCGGGCCGAGACTCCGGAGGCGATGTCCATCTCCTGATGGCGCGTGCCGTGCTGCGCCAGGCCGATGTCGACCGGGACGACTGGGCGCGGGTCGAGCAGATCGTGTGCGACAGCCGGGCTCATCCGCTCGACGATGGGTTGTCGGTCGAGGCGCAGGTCCTGCACGACGCGTGCACGTTGTTCGAGGTACTGCCCATCGGGCCGGTCGTGGCTGCCGCGCAGCGGGACGGTGAGGCCCGGGCGGCCGAGGACCGGGCCGATTTGTGGGAGGCGGCGAGGTCGAGACTCGACGCCCTGGACGCTCGGCTCGAGGCGGACCTGTTCTATTACAGCGACGCCGCACTCACCCGGTACGGCCGCTGGGCCGCCGCGGTCCGCGAGCTGTGGAGCGCGGTCGCCGACTCCGCCGACGACCTGGACGTCCAGGAGCTCGTGGCGCGGTTGCCGGGCGGCGGGGACCCCGCAGCCGCCCGCCGCCGGATGGTCGACAACCTCGCTCGCGACGGCTGGCTCGACACGCCCGCGGTGCGCCGGGCCGTCGAGGTGGTGCCGCGGCACCTGTTCATGCCGGCCGGTACCTCGCTGGAGCTGGCCTACAGCGACCGGGACGCGGTGGTCACCAAGCGCGACGAGACCGGGCGGTCGATGTCGTCGGTCAGCGCGCCGTGGCTGCAGGCCGCCATGATTGACCAGGCCGAGGTCGGTGCGGGCTCGCGGGTGCTGGAGATCGGGTCGGGCGGCTACAACGCCGCCCTGCTCGCTGAGGTCGTCGGGCCGGACGGTCTGGTGGTCAGCGTCGACATCGACCCGGAGGTCGTCGACCGCACCCGCACCCGGCTGCAGACCACCGGGTACAGCGGGCGGGTCCAGGCCGTGGTCGCCGACGCCGCGCACCGCGTCCTGCCCGACGGGCAGCTGGTGGACGCGGTCGTGGTGACCGCCGGGGCGTGGGACATCGCGCCGGCGTGGTTCGACCAGCTCGCGCCCGGTGGCACGTTGGTGGTGCCGCTGCGGATGCGCGGGGCGACCCGCTCGATCGGGTTCCGCCGCGTTGACGATCACCTGGAGAGCAGCTCGGTGCAGGTGTGCGGGTTCGTGCCCATGCAGGGCGCCGACGCCCATGACGAGGTCCGGGTCCCGCTGCGGTTCCCCGGTGACCCCGACCGGCAGGTCAGCCTGCGCTTCGACAGCGACACCGCCCCCGACCCGGACAGCCTGCGCGTGGTGTTCGACGGCGCACCCACGACGGTGTGGTCGCGGGTCGTGCTGGGCCGCCGGGAGTCGACCGCGGATCTGTCCCTGCGGTTGGCTACGCACTGGCCCGGCTACTGCGCCATGGATGTCGAGGACGGCACCGAGCTGATCCCGAGACCCGCGCGGTGGTGGCCCCACGGCGTCGCCCACGAGGGCGCGCTGGCCTACCTGGTGCACCGGCCCACCAAGTACCCAGACGAGAACGGGGCCGGGGACACGGTCGAGCTCGGCATCTGCGCTCGCGGCGAGGGCGCCGACCGGTTGGCGACCGCGATGATCGAACAGGTCCGGGCATGGGCGGCCTCGCGGGACGCGACACCATCGTTCAGCTTCTGGCCGACCGGAACGACACCGCCGGATGTCCCGGAGGACGAGGCGGCGGACTGGCTGCACAAGCCGCACGGGGACCTGCGCGTCACCTGGCCGCCGATCCCCGCGGACATCGGTGGTCAGCGTGGGTGACCGGGCGATGACAAACGCGGGCCCGCCCGCCGCACGAATCCGCGTGGGTCCCGGGAGCGGCTGTGGTCAGGAAGGGATGAGAAGCCGATGAGCGTTGCTCCGATGGTCGTGGTGCCCGGGTGGTTCACGATCGAGAAGTCCTTCGAGCTGGACGGGGTGAGCCATGAGCTCACCGAGTTGCCGGCCGGGCACAAGTGCCGCCGCAACCACGGCCACAACTACGTGATCACGCTGACCCTCTCGGCGGCCGACCTCGACGAGACGGGGTTCGTCACCGACTTCGGCGATCTGCGCCCGTTTCGGGAGCACTTGCAGGACACCTACGATCACCGTCGGCTCAACGACGTTGTCAGCTTCCACCCGACCGCGGAGCTACTGGCCCAGCATCTCGGGTCGTGGTTCATCGGCCACGTCGAGCCGGAGATCCACGGTCGGCTCGTGTCGGTCCGGGTCGCCGAGACCTCGTCGGCGTCGGCCACCTGGATCCGCGGCGGCCAGGCGTGATCGCCGCGCCGAGCGGGAGACCGGCAAGGGCGGCAGACCCGGGGCAGGGCGAGTTGCTGCTGGCTGAGCGGTTCGTCAGTGTGCAGGGAGAGGGTCCGCTGTGCGGGCAGCGGTGCGCGTTCGTGCGGCTCTCGCGCTGCAACCTGGCCTGCACCTGGTGCGACACCCCCGAGACCTGGGACTGGCGGCGCTACGACCCCGCGGCGGTCACCGTCCGGGCGGGTGTCGGGGAGGTCGCGGACTGGGTGGGCGGTGTCGGGGTGGATCTGCTGGTGCTCACCGGCGGTGAGCCGCTGCTGCAACAGCCCGGGTTGGGTGCGCTGCTCGATCAGGTCTCGGCGCAGGTCCGGGTCCAGGTCGAGACCAACGGAACCCGGGTGCCGGAGCCCGGTCTGGCCGATCGTGTGGATTTGTGGGTGGTCAGCCCCAAGCTGGCGAACTCCGGGATGCCGATCGAGCGGCGGCTCGTCCCGGCAGCGCTTGAGGCGCTGCGCGCCACGGGCCGGGCCGCGTTCAAGTTCGTGGTGAGCGACCCGGCGGTCGATGTCGCAGAGATCGCCGCGCTGGTCGGGCGCTACGGCCTCGGACCGGTGTGGGTGATGCCCGAGGCGACGACCCCGAGCGCCGTCGTGGAGGGCACCGCGGCGCTGCTGGAGACGGCGGCCGAGCACGGGTGGAACCTGTCGACCCGGCTGCACGTCCTGGCCGGCGCCCGATGAGCGCCCCACAGGTCGCCCTGGAGCTGGACTGGGCGGCACTGCACGCGAGCGTCGGCACGTTAGCGGGGCGGATCCGGTCCGACGGCACCCCGGACGTCGTGGTCGGCGTGCTTCGCGGCGGAGCGATTCCGGCGGTGATGCTGGCCCACCAGCTCGGGGTCCGCTCGGTACGGACCGTCGAGATCACCCGCACGACCTCAGACCTCCCACACACCGCGAAGATCCCGCCTGCCGTGCGCGACGCCGCCGCGCTCGGCCCACTCGCCGGGCTGGACGTTCTGCTCGTCGACGACGTGGTCGGCAGCGGCGCCACCGCGGACATGGCGGAGCAGATCGTGCGGGCGCGCGGTCCGGCACGCGTTCGTCTCGCTGTCGCGGTGATCAACGTCGACAACTGGAACAGACCCGACGATCCCCTGCACCACTTCGACTACGTCGGCACGACCTGCGCAGGCTGGGTCCGATTCCCCTGGGAGCTGTGATGACCGGAACCGACGATCGACAGCTCGACGATCGGATGCCTGCCGACGACCCGTCCCGGACCCGGCCCGGAACCCCGATGACCGGCCCGTACAGCACCGCACAGATGGACGACTTCTACGCCGCGCTGGGCGCCGGGCAGGTCAAGACCACCGGCGTGATGAACCTGATGCAGCACCTCCTCGTGGCCGAGCGTTGCCGGCCCGGCGACGACCTGGTCGACGTGTGCTGCGGACGTGGGCTCGCGCTGCCGCTGCTGCGCCGCTACTGCCCCGGGCTGGGCAGCTACACCGGGATCGACATCAGCGACACCAACCTCGACGAGGCTTCGCACGGTCGGGACTGCGCGGAGTTCCCCGTCGTGTTCCATCAGGCCGACGTCGCCGCCGAGTGGCCGGTGACCGGCCCGTTCGATGTCGCGGTCTACACCTCCGCGCTGGAGCACCTGCCCTACGAGCGCGGCCTGGCCAGCCTGCGCCGGACCGCCGACGCGCTCGCAGACGGCGGCCGGATCTTCCTGTCGACCCCGAACACCCCCGGCCCGGCGCCCCGGCCGTTGCAGCACCGCGTCCACGTCTACGAGTGGTCCCACGAGGAGGTCGTGGCCGGCCTGCGCGACGCCGGGTTCGACATCGACCGGCTGGAGGTCATCGGGCTGCTGCCGCCGGACACCCCGGTCATGCGCGGCGCATTGCGAGCCCGGTACGGCGTGGGCGCTGCGCTGCTCTACGACCAGATGCTGCAGCGCTGCCCGTCGGCGCTGCTCGACCCCGTCATCTCGACCGGGCTGGGCGAGGCGGCCGGTGAGGTGCTCTACGTGTGCCCGACGCGGAGCACCCGGTGACCCGGCCGCCGCTGTGGGTCAGCCTCGAAGGCGCCAACGGCGTCGGAAAGACCTACCTCGCGCCCCGACTCGCCGCCCGGCTCACCGACCGGGTCGGACGAACCTGCCTGCTGTCCGAGCTGACCGACGGCGGCGGGGACACCGTCACCGCCGCGGTGATCGGCGCGCTGGCGGGAGGTCGCTCGTTCCTTCGCACAGGCCACCCGGCGACCGAGACATTGGCACTGCTCGCGCTCAAGGTCCGCGAGCACGAGCTGGTCGCCGCCCTGCCCGATCCGCCGGCCGTAGTGATCGAGGACCGTGGCGTGGACACCGTCGCCGCCTACCAGGCCGCCGTGTGCGTCGAACCACCGACAGGCCGGCACGTCGCCGGCGACCGCACTGATGTGGGCGACGAGGAGCTGCGGGCGATCGCCACGGCCGTCTACGACACCATGGCGCCATGGCGGCCGCTGCCCGACCTGACAATCCTGCTGACCGATGACGCCGAGCGGTGCGCGCGCCGCTTCGCCGAGCGCGAAGGCCGCGCGCTGACCGAGGACGAACACCTCCTCGTCGAGCGCGCCGCCCGGATCTACAGCTGGCGCGCCGAGCTCGAACCTCAGCGGATCCGGCGGGTCGACGTGGTGGCGAACCTCGACCCGGTCACGGTGATCGAACAGCTGGTCACCGACGCCCTGGTGGCGCAGCGATGAGCGCCCCGCACCCGAACCCCTCGACACCGACACCGGCCCCGGCGGCTGGGTCGGGCCGAGCCGATCACGGGGCTGCGACCGACGGCCGGGACCTGGCCGTGCTGTGGGCGCTGCGCTCGCCGTGCAACCTTGGCTGCGACTACTGCTACTTCGGCACCCTCGAAGACGACCGGATCGCGCCGCCGCAGGCCCTCGGGGTGCTCTCGCATCTGCCGCACGGCGACCTGCCGCTCGCCGTGATCTCCGACTTCCTGACCACCACCGAGCAGTCCCGGATCGGGCGGGTGTTCCTGGCCGGTGGGGAGCCGCTGATCTGGCCGGGTACCGGTCAGGTCATCGAGCGGTTGGCCGGCGCCGGTGTCGAGGTCGTGGTCTGCACCAACGGGCTGCCGCTGCGCCGTGAACCAGTGCGCCGGCTGCTGCTGGCGCACGCCGCCGCGGTGTCGGTGTCCCTGGACTCCGCGCGCCCCGACCTCAACGACCTCCACCGGCGCCCGCGCCGGCCCGGGGACGGCTGGCACGGCGTGATCGAGGGGATCCGTGCGCTGATCGCCGACCGCGACACCCAGCCATCGCCACGCGCCGCGGGCCCACGGATCGGGCTCTACACGGTCCTGACTCGCCTGACACTTCCCGGGCTGGCCGACACCGTCCGGCTCGCTGCCGACCTCGGACTGGACTACGTGGTGCCGCAGCCGATCTCGCTGGCCCCGGATCACCGGCTGCACGGTGAGCTGGCACTGCGCGCCGAGGACGGGCCCGCAGTCCGCGATGCGCTGGAGGCGGTGTCCGAGGCGGTCCCGGGGATGCTGACTCCCGGCCCCGGCTATCCGGCGCGGGTGATCTCGACGCTGCACCACGACCTGCAGACCGAACCGCGGTGCTTCGGTGGCGCCGACCTGGCGTTCATCGAGCCCGACGGCACCGTCTGGGACTGCCCGTCGCGGCATCGGATCGCGGCGGCGGCCAGTGCGGGACGGACCGCCACCATCTCCGGGACCGACGCCGCGACGTTGTTCCCGCTCGCGCCTCGACCGGAGCGCGCGCCGTGCCCCCTGTTCTCCGACGACTGCGTGAACATGTGGCCGCTGGTCGAGGACTTCGACCGGTTCCTCGCCGACCCCGCTGCGAGGAACCGATGAACCGCGGTCACCCCGATGCAGGACAGAGCGCCCGGCGAGAATTGTCTCCCGAGCAGGAGATCAGCCTCTACGAGAGCGAACTCGCCGCCCGGATCGGTGTCGAGCACGTCGTCGCCACCTCCAGCGGCACCACAGCGCTGCACACCGCCCTGTACGCGGCCGGGGTCGGCCCCGGGGACGAGGTGCTGGTGCCGGCGCTGACGGTCGTGATGACCGCCGCGCCGGTGGTGGCGCTGGGAGCGCGACCGGTCGTGGTCGACTCCGACCCGGCCGGGACCGGTCTCGACCACGACGACGTGCTCAGCAAGATCGGGCCTCGAACCCGCGCCGTGCTCCCGGTGCTGCTCTGGGGCCGCGCCGATCCTTGGGCGCAGCGCCTGCGCGCGCTGGCCGCCGACCACGGCCTCGCAGTGATCGTGGACGCCGCCCAGGCGCTCGGCACCACATGGACGGATGGCCAGGCCGGAGTTCCGGCGCACGCCGTGTGCTTCTCGACGCACTCCTCCAAGATCCTCGCCACCGGCGAGGGCGGGTTCCTCGGCACCGACGACCCGCAACTGGCCGCCCGGGCCCGGGCCTACCGGTCGCACTGGCTCCCCCCGCCGCCTGGCGAGGCGCCGCTGGCGCGAGCGGCGCACAACTTCCGCCTCGCCGCCCCACTGGCCGAGATCGGCCGTCGGCGCCTGACCCATCTCGACGAGCTGGTCGCCCGACGGCGCGCCCGAACCGCGTCACTGGACCGGCTGCTCGCCGACGCCCCCGCCCTGCGAGCCGTACCCGCCGACGACGGCTGGAACGGATATGCGCCGCTCTACCGGCTCGACCTGGCGCGACCGCGGGCGTTCTGCGAGCACCTCGCCGCATGCGGGGTCGCGAACAGCACCGGCACCTTCGGACTCGTGCCGCTCGACCAGCGACCCGCCTACACCGACCTACGACACGCACCCTGCCGCCAGGCCGCCGCAGTCCTCGACGCCACACTGGCACTGGCGCTACCCAACACCCCCGACGTCCCCCACATCCGCGACGACGCCGACGCCCTCGACGGCCCCGCTGCCGCAGACCTGCGGCAGCTCGCGGACACGATCACCCGGGAGGCCGCCCGATGGGCCGTCTGACCGCCACTCTCACCGACATCACCATTGCGGTGATCGACTTCGAGTACACCACCCCGACCGGAGCCGCCCCCGAACCGATCGAGGTCGCCGTGCAGACCCTGCGCGTCGAGGACGGTCGGTTGCGCCGTGCCTGGGCCTATGAGGCCCTGATCCGGCCGCCCGCGCACGCGCCCGTAACAGGGTTCGACACCCAGCAGACCGGCATCACGGCGGCGATGGTCGCCGACCGTCCCGCCGCGGCCGAGGTGCTCGCCGAGCTGGACGACCAGCTGCGATCAGCGACGAACGGGGGCGCCGCCGCGGCTGGGGTGGGGCCGGCCGCGGGAGGCCCACTCGTCCTCGTGGCCCACCACGCCCACGCCGAAGCGCGGATCCTCAGCGACTGGCGCGAGCACTGCCCGACACTGGCCCGGACCGACCTGATCGACACCGTCCGTCTGGCTCGCGACCGGTTCCCCGAGCTGCCCAAGCACGGTCTCGACGTGCTGGCCGCGCACATGCGTATGCCGGCCCCGCCTGGGCGGCACCGCGCGATGCCCGACGTGCAGCTGCTCGTCGACGTCTTCTGCTCCCTGGTCGAGCACGAGGTCCGCTGGCCTGACCTGCGCACGCTGCGAGCGGTCGCCAACGTGCCCGCCCGCGCCGCAGACACCGAGCAGGAAGCGCTGTTCTGATGCCCGGCCAGGACCTCCCAGCCACGCCCGCCGACACCTCCGGCGGCAGACCAACTGACCGCGGCGCCCTGATCTCGATCGAAGGACTCAACGGCGTCGGCAAGACCTACCTCACCGACCGGGTCCTCGACGCGATCCCGGCGTCGCGGCGGCCCTCGACGGTGGCCGAGTTCTCCCGCCGCCAGTGCCCCGACGACCAGGGCTCGGGCTACGACCTGGGGCGCCAGTTGCTGCGATCGCTGGTCAACGCCGCGGCGGGTGAGCCGTTCCTGCGATCGGGATCTCCCCGTTCGGAGACGCTGCTCCTGCTGGCGATCAAGGCCCACGACTTCGAGACCAGCCGGGCCACGTTGCAGTCCGGGGGCACTGTGATCGAGGGCCGAAGCCTGCACTCCGTCGCGGTCTACCAGTCCCTGATCCTGGGACCGGGCACCGTGCCAGAGACACGAGACATCGCGGACGTGGACATCGACGCCGTGCCTGACGCCGTGCCCGACGTCGTGCGCACCGAGGACGAGGCGATGGCACGTGCGCGCACCATCCTGTTCACGGCCGCTGCCTGGCGACCGCTGCCGGATCTGACGGTATTGATCACCGACGACCCCGACACAGCGGTCGGACGCGCCGAGGCTCGTGACGACTTCCGCTACACCCCGGAGCAGTGGCGCTTGCACCGCCGCGCGGCTGCGTTGTTCGACCGCCTCGCCGCCGACGATCCCCGCCACGTGTGGGTTCTCGACCGGCGCGGCCAGGACGCGGAGTCCCTGACCGCGACACTGCTGGCCTGGATCGAGTCGGCCCCGCGCCGCTCCTGGGCCGGGTCGGCGCGATGATCGGCGCCGCCGCTGTCGACCCGTCGGGCCGGGCGATCTCAGCCCACGGAGCCGATCGTGGCGAGCACATCGACAGGTGTGTGCTCACCCAGCGAGACCAGCTCATCGATCCGGTCGAACAGCGCACGCGCCAGCATCTCGGTGTCGCGGAACATCGAGACCCGATCAAGGTCGCCGACACCGAACCACGCGAACGGATGCGCGGGCCGGCTCACCGGCACCGGCGAATCGGCCACCGCGACATACTGGTGATCGATGTGGACGTGCGGCTCGGCGAGGTGGTTATCGGCCGGGACGCCAACCTCGGTCATCCACCACGGAGCGGCGACCCGCTCGTGCGGGTAACCCTGCGGCAGCTGCGGCGCCGGACATCCCAGCAGACGCACCAGCAGCCCCGATTCCTCGGTCGCCTCACGCACCGCAGCCTCAGCCGGTGTCTCGTAGTCCTCCACATGTCCGCCGACGATCATGCGCCGGCCCAGACGCGGGTGCTCGACCAAACCCAGACGCCACTGGTCGTCCACATGGCAGAACACGAACGTGCTCGCCGTCGCATGCTTGATCAACACCGGCTCCAGCAGGACTCAAGGGCGGGGACTGCGTCGCAGAGTGCCAGAGCAGATCAGCGATCCCGACCTCGGCACGCCCACCACCGCCGGACCCGGCTGTGAACGGTCGACACGTCGGTCGAACGGACCTCGACGCCTACCTTCGGCGCACCCTGGACGCATCTCGCCGTATGGCGGTGCGCTCCCACCTGGACGCCTGTCGGGGCTGCTGGGACCGTTGGAACCGCTACCGGTGGGACGCCGCGCTGGCGCATCCGTTGCTCGACCAGCTCGCCGACTTCCTGGGCGAGGACTACCGGCCCTACATAGACTCCAGCCGCGCCCTGGCCGACGACTGGGACCTCGCCGACCCACAAACCCCGGCCGAGGTCGCCGCGTTCTTCCAGACCAGCACCAACTACCTCTACAACCTGGCCATCTGGGAAGCCAGCGGCAACCGTCCGGCCTACCTCAACGCCACGCTGCCCGTGCTCCAGGCGCTGCCCGTTCGGACGGTCCTTGACCTCGGGAGCGGAATCGGCAGCGACGCCATTGCCCTGCAGGCGGCCGGCTTTCGCGTCACGACCTGCGATTTCGACTCACCATCTACCCGATTCTGCGCCTACCGGGCCGACATGACGTTACCGAGGATCTGCCCGACCGTCGTGAGCAGCGAGCACGCCGCCGACGTGTTGTGGTGCATCGACACCCTCGACCACCTCCCAGACCCAGACCACACGCTGAACGCGCTGCTGCCCCTCGCGCTGGCCGTGGTCACCGAGGACCTCGATGAGAACCGAGCCCATGGACGGCAACGATTCCATCATCGACATCCCCCATCCCAGATCCGCGCGATGTTCGAGCGGTCCGATCTACGGCCCCACCGTGCGGGACCGGCGACGGTATGGATGCGCCCCACGACTTGGGCCGCGCTGCCAGGCCGTACGGCCCGGCCAGCTCGTCACGGGAAACCGGATCCCGGCTCGACGAACACGTTGACCTTCCCCGTATGTGTGCCCGAGCGTGAGCCGGTCTTGCGCCCACTCGAACGGTGGACAGAACAGTGGCGCCGTGGACTTGGACAACGCCGGGATCGACATCTGGGTCCACCGAGGCCCCAGCTCAGCTGAAATGTGAAAGGAGACTGCCGTGACTATCGGACCTCTTGCGCGGGTGGAGGATCGGTTGCCTCGCACCGAGTGGCCGCCGACCGGATCGGACGAGCCTGCGAGTGACGACCGCCCGTTCGGGCTACGGATGGCGCGAGCGGTCGGAGAGGTGCTGCCGACCGCTCGACACCGAACCGAGAATCACCAGACTCCGCACCCGCAGAAGACTAACCGGGATAATCAAGAAGACGACGACACGTGGTACACCCCGGATGACTGAGCCAACGTGTGTGCTGCTGTTCAGCGCGGTGACCGACTGGTCAGCGGATCGAATCGCGTCCGCGCTAGATCGGCGCGGCATTGCCTATCGGTGGCTCGATCCGGCTACGTTCCCGATGAATGCCGGACTGACTGCAACGTTGGGTGGTGGTTGGCGGGGCCGATACGGGCCCGACGACGGCGTGAGCTCCGGCGCGGAGGATCGCGCCACGGGTCCCGTCGTCGGGGGCGGTGAGGTCCGCTGGGATGAGGTCACCGCGGTTCTCTACCGTCGGCCGCGGGATTTCCAGTTCCCGGAGTCGATGTCGGCGCCGGAACGTTCCTTCGCCCGGGCGCAGGCTCGTGTGGCAATCGGCGGGATCCTGGCGAGCCTTCCGGTGGTGTGGGTCAATCACCCGTCTGCCTTGGCCGACGCCGAGTACAAGCCTCGGCAGCTCGCGCTGGCTGAGCGGGTCGGGCTCGCGGTTCCGCCGACGTTGATCACCACCTGCGCTGAGGACGTGCGTCGGTTCGCAGGCGAGCACGGGCCGTTGATCACGAAGCCGCTGGCGATGCCGCTGGTGGCGGAGAACGGCGGACAGACGATCGCCACGACCTGTCGTGTGGACGACGCGCAGCTGGCCGAGCTGGGCGGGGTCGAGGTGACAGCGCACCTGTTCCAGCCGGAGCTGGTCAAGGACTACGAGGTCCGGCTGATCGTCGTCGGCGTGCACCTGTTCGCCGTGGCGATCCACGCCCACTCCCCAGCGGCCCGACTGGACTGGCGAACCGACTACGACGCCCTGTCCTACACCGTCATCGAGACCCCACCGGCGATCGAGGACGGCGTACGGCGGTTCCTGCGCGACAGCGGCTTGACCTACGGGGCGTTCGACTTCGTCGTCGACCCGCACGGGCGGTGGTGGTTCCTGGAGTGCAACGGCGGCGGGCAGTGGGGCTGGCTGGCCGAGGAATGCCGGCTACCGATCGCCGACGCCTTCGTCGACACCCTCACCAGCGAGGTGACCGCATGAACGACGCGACCAACGACGGGGCCGCCGCCACCGACCACGACGACCGGGCCGACGGCCACACCGGGCGGCACGACGGTGTGGATACCGATGCCTGGCGCGAGCATGCCGCTCGGATGGCCGCCGCGTTGAGCGAGCAGGGTCGTGTACGAGACCCGCGGTGGCTGCGGCTGCTGGCGGAGTTCCCGCGCCAGTGGTTCGTGCCCGGGGTACCCCTGGCCCGGGTGTACACCGACGCGGTCGTCACCCAGACCCGGACCGCCGACGACGGCACGGGCCGCGAGCTCGCGACCTCGTCGCTGAGCGCCCCGGCCGCGGTCGGGGTCGCGCTGGAGGCTCTGGAGCTGCAGGGCGGGGAACGAGTACTGGAGATCGGTACCGGCACGGGCTATGTCGCGGGGCTACTCAGCAGCCGTCTCGGCGCGGACCGCGTCGCCTCGGTCGACATCGACCCCGACCTGGTCGCGTCGGCCCGGGCCCGGTTGGGCGCCGTGGGGCTTCACCCGACCCTGCACGCCGGTGACGGACACGCCGGGCTGGCCGAGCACGCCCCCTACGATCGGATCCTGGCCACCTGCTCGATCACGCACGTCCCGCCGGCCTGGATCCACCAACTTGCGATGGGCGGGCGGATCGTCGCCCCCCTCGACGGTGACCTCGACAGCCCCGTCGTCGTGCTCGACAAGACCGCCGACGACGAGGTCGTCGGGCGGTTCCTGCTCGACGGCGGCGGGTTCATGCCGCTGCGCGCGATCATGGAGTCGCCGCTCGGGGCCGGGGACGACCGCGACGCGACCGCGACGAGGACGGTTCCCAGCCACTCCACATCGGCACTCGATCCCGCCCGGCTCGCGACCGGGAATGCCCCTCTAGCCCTGTTCTGCCATCTACACCTACCGGGACTGCACAAGCTCAGCCGCCATGACGGCGCGAACCAGCCAGCCGAGTTAATCCTGCGTCATCGTGAGTCGACCGCGACGGTCGCCCTCGCCCCCGGTGATGACGGACGCTGGCCGGTGACCCAGACCGGACCCCGCCGGATCTGGGACACCATCGAGACAGCCGTCGCGCTCTGGGATCACCTCGCCGAACCGGCACCGACCCGATTCGGCATCAGCGCACTCGACCTACCGCACCGCCAGTACGCCTGGCTCGACGATCCCGATGGCCCGTACTGCTGGCCGCTGCCCACACAGTGAACCGTCCCGGCTTCTCTGCCGCTCCGTTGTGAGCAGGCTGAGAGGATGGGTGTCGTGCCCAAGAAGATCGACCCAGCGGTTCGGAGCCAGGCTGTGCGTCTGGTGACCGAGCATCGTTCGGCGTACTCGACCGAGCGTGCCGTGCATGTCCAGGTCGCTGAGTCACTCGGGGTGTCGCGTGAGTCCGTGCGTCGCTGGGTGTCCCAGCACGACGTCGACACCGGCGTCGTAGCGGGCGTGACCAGCGATGACCGCGAGGAGCTGCGGCGGTTGCGGGCGGAGAACAAGCGCCTGCGCGAGGTCAACGAGGTCCTCAAGTCGGCGACGATTTTCTTCGTGGGGGAGCTCGACCCCCGAAACCGCTGATCGTCGCGTTCGTCGATCAGATGCGGGCTGCTGGTCATGCCGTCGAGTCGATCCTTGCTGCCCTCAACACCCTGGGGCTCACGATCGCGGCACGAACCTTGCGGGCCTGGTGCGCTCGGACCGGCACCAGGAACGGCGCCGCCGGCCGGGTCGCGGCCCGGACCGTCACCGACGCCCTGGTCGAAGACGCCGTCCGTGCGGCGGCGTTCACCACCAACCGCGCCGGCGAACCGGTGCTGGCCCCAGAGGGACTTTATGGGCGTCGCAAGATGCTGGCCCTGATCCGTCGAACGGTGCTGCCCGAGGCTGGGTTCGGAGCGGTCGACCGGGCGACGCGCTCGGTGGGGCTGGCCGGAGTGGTCCGCGGGAAACGGCCGCGCACGACCATCCCGGACTCGACCGCCCAGCGGGCCGCTGATCTGCTCGACCGCAACTTCACCGCCTCAGCACCCGACAGCAAGTGGGTCACCGACTTCACCTACGTGCGCACGTATCAGTCGTTCACCTACGTGGCGTTCATCGTGGACTGCTTCTCGCAGAAGATCGTGGGCTGGCACGCCGCGCTCACTCGTGACGTCGAGCTGGTGGACGTGCCGTTACGGATGGCGCTGTGGCGACGTGCCCACGAGGGCAAAGCCGTGGCCCGGGACCAGCTGATCTGCCATTCCGATGCCGGGTCGCAATATACGAGTCTGCGGTTCACCGAGCACCTGCACCTCGAGGGCATACGGCCCTCGGTCGGCAGCGTCGGCGACGCCTACGACAACGCCCTGATGGAGACCATCAACGGCCTCTACAAGGCCGAATGCATCCGCACCCGAGTCTTCCACGACGGCCCCTACCGCACGATCGCCGACGTCGAGTACGCCACCGCCAGCTGGGTCGAGTGGTACAACAACCGCCGACTGCACTCAAGTCTGGGCATGATCAGCCCCACCGAGTTCGAGGCAGCCCACTACGCTGACACAGAACCATCGGCCAGATGATCACTGGCCACCAAACCACCGGCAGTAAAGCCGGGACGGTTCAGTTCGCCCACGAATCGCCTATACCGGGTGAACCTCGGAGCAGAGCTGCGTACTCGTCGGCGACGAGCTCGGACCGTCGGTGCCGATTAGCATTCGCGAACGGCCAGCGCGATACTTCGTATGGTGTCGGGGCGGCTCATATATTCGAGCTGTGGACAGCGTGTTCATCGTCAGCTGGCGGCGCGTCGGGCGCGACGGTGTGTGGGTGAGCAAGTTGCACGTGAGCCTGGACGGTTCTGGTACCGCCTGCGGGTCGGTAGTTCCGGACACGGCCACGATCGTGGCGTTGACCGGTGACTGGTTCGAGTACACGACTTGCTACAACTGCGCATACCGGCTCTGGCCCGAGTATGGGCCGGCGGACCGTATCCGACCGGTTCACGGCGAGGACTTTCCGCCCCGTCACCGCTGCCCGCACCATCTGGATCCAACAGCGTGCACCGTGTGCACCGCGGACCTGGTGATCGCTGACCCGAACTGGCCGTGTCCCAACGGGTGCACCGAACCGCACGCACCCGCCGCCCGCTATCCGCGATGCACGGTGTTCCCGACGCACCTGCGCCCGGACCCCGACGGCGACGGGCGGTGTGCGGGCGGTTGTGAGTCCATCACACGTGTCGTGCGTCGGGCCAACCCGCGCCTGCACGTTGACCTCGCCGGGGGTAGTCAGATGACCTGCTATCACTGCTCGGGCGCCGTATGTCCGAGCTGCGGGGCGGCGCGCGTGGCGCACATTCTCAGCCGGTGTGACCGGTGCACGTGGTTCGCCGAGTCGACGAAGTAGTCCCCTCGCTCCGCGGGTAGACCGTCGACTCCCTTGGACGGACCCTGTCCGGCCGGGGCCGTCGCTGGCATGATGAGCGCGGGCAGATGCGCCTGCCCGCCCCGAGCGTCGATCGCCCACGACCGACCGGCGCGCCGAGGACAAGGTTCACCGAATCGCGCACTCGTTCTGCTGCACGGTCATCACCACGACGACAGCGGTACATGCGTGGGATGTTCCGCGGCCGGAGCCCTGATGACCACGAACCGTCGACGCAAAGCCGCCGCCCGCGCCCACCAGCGCGTGACCGGCGTTCCCTACTCCGTGGCCCGGCGTCACGTGCTGACCCTCGACGACGTGCTCACCGAGCACCGCAGCTCGGCGACCACGGATTCGGGTTGTATGACGCCCGGAACAAGACCGCGGCCGAGTACGACGCCGAACTGCACCGCATGCGCGAGGAACTGCGTCGGGGTCGAGCAGAGGTCGAGGCAGTCCACGACTGGCTGCTCACCAACCTGGCGCCGATCAAGACCCCGACCCAGTCCAGCTACGCACTCAAGCACGTCGTCGAACAGGCGATCGGCCGCTACGTGAGCAACGGGCAGCTGATCGCGGCCGCGCTCATGGCCGGCTACCCGACGAGCCGTCCCGCCGGCCCCAACGTGCTCGTCGCGGTCAGCCGGCGCGACCTCGACCGCGTCCGGGCCCGCCGGTAGTCGCCGCAGAGATCGCCGACGGTGCCGGTCGAACTGGCGACTGCGTCGCGCCGGAGGCACTGTCGGCTGCGGGCGGTGGCGGGTAGGCGGCGCCTGCGGCCATGCTGTGAGCTGTCCAAGACGGGCCCGACGCTTCCCCCGGCGGGCTTGCTCCATCACGCCGTACTCGATCCGGGGGACTCGTGGCCGCCGAACATCGCGCCGCCGAACATCGCGCCGCCGAACATCGCGCCGCCGACTCGTCGACGACTGATCGCCTGCCGCGCGTCCGGGCGGACAAGGACCTCTTGCGGGCGGCCGCGGAGCGGTTGCGCCACAACGCCACGCAGGGCGCCTACCGTGGCCTCCGCCGCCCGGAGCTGGCCTACGCGCTGGCCTCGGTACTGGACATGGCCGAGGTCCGCTGGAACGACCAGGACGACGAGGACCGAGCAGGGATCCGGCTCTGCTGCCGTGCCTTGCTCGATGAGGTCGAGGGGGCTCGGGACTGGTGACGTTCTGCCGGTCGGCCGCGGACGCCTGACCAGTGTCGGTCTGCGACCGATCCCGCGGGGGGCGTGCACGACGGCCGCACCGTTGGCGCGGTCGGTTACTCGTTGCGCTCGACGAGTTGCGCGGCCGGGCGGGTCGACCGGCCCGGCCAACGCAACCGCCGCCGTGCTCCTGCCGGTTCCAGCGAGGGGACGGTGTGGATGGCGCGGCGGACCGCGGTGGTGAGCGCGTCGAGGGCGGCATCGGCATCGGTTCTGGCTTGACGGGCCAGGTCGAGCATCGTTCGCATGTCCTGATCGGACACAAGGTCGTTGGGGTGTCCCTCGCCGTGCAGGGCTCGCTGGTTGATCTCGGCCGACAGGCGCCACCGGTGCATCAGCCCGGCCCACCTCCAGTGCAGGTCGAAGTGCTCGACGTAACGATGTGCGACGTCGTCGTGGCGAACATCGCGAACCGCACGCGGACGTCCCTCGGTGTGTTGCTGGTCCTGCCGGGTTACGGGTGTCGGTTGGCCGGGGTCCTCTCGATCCCGGCGCCAGCGACGGGCCTCGCGCAGGACGTCGTCGTAGAGCGCGCTCTGGCGTTCCCAGAGCGCGGTGGCGTGGTTACCGCGTCGGCCGGCCTGCACCGACAGCCGTGCACCGATGGTGGTCAGTGCGGCAGCACCACCGGCGCCCATCAAGGTGGCCTGTGCCACCGTCAAGACCCACATGCCGAGATCCTGCCTCGCCGCACCGACAGTTCCCCGCGCATCTACAGAGCGGTCGTGCGTCGAATCTCGGCAACCAGTTCCATGGTGGCCGGTTCGGGTCGGGTGCGGATGGCTGCGGTTCCCCCATGATCGGGGAGGCATCAGCTATAAGGGGTAGCGATGCCAGAGGTACGGAAGCGCTACGACCGGGAGTTCCGTGACGGAGCGGTCCGGGTCGTGGAGGAGACGGGCAAGCCGATCGCCCAGGTCGCCCGTGACCTGGGGGTCAACGAGGGCACGCTGGGCAACTGGGTGGCCCGTGCACGAGAGGCCCGCGAGGACACCGAGGGCCTGTCTCGCGGCGGCGTCGAGGAGCTCAAGCGGCTGCGCGCGGAGAACGCCGAGCTGCGGATGGAGCGTGATGTCCTCAAGCGATCCGTGGTCCTGTGGGTCAAGGAGGCGACGAAGTGAGCGTGGCCCGTTTCATCGCCGACCAGAGGACCTTCCACCGGGTGCCGCACACGCTGGCCTGCGCCCTGTTGGGGGTGTCGATCTCCTGGTTGTACAAGTGGCTCGACCGCGCCGCGCGTTCCGACGGTGGTGCCACCGCGACCGAGAAGCGCCGCTGCGCGTTGGACGCCGCCGTGGCCGTGGCGTTCGACGACGCCCAGCGGCTACACGGCTCACCCCGTCTGCACGCCGACCTGTGTGAGGCCGGATGGCGGGTGTCGGAGAAGACCGTGGCGGACTCGATGCGCCGCCAGGGCCTGGTCGCCCGCCGGATCAAGCGGCACAACGGGCTGACCCGCCAGGACCGCACGGCGCCGAAGTTCCCGGACCTGCTTCGTCGGGGTTTCACTGCGGCCGAGCCGAACCGCAGATGGGTCGGGGACATGACCGAGATCCCCACCGCGGCCGGGAAGTTGTATCTGGCCACGGTGATCGACCTGTACTCGCGGCGGCTGCTCGGCGCGGCCACGGGGCTGCACCCGAACGCCGAGCTGGCGTGTGCGGCGATCCGGATGGCGGTGGCGGCCCGCGGCGGGGCGGACCGAATCGCCGGGGTGATCTTCCACACCGACCGCGGGTCGACCTACACCGCGGGCGCGTTCACCGCTCTGTGTCGGCGGCTCGACATCCGTCAGTCGATGGGCCGGGTCGGGTCGTGTTTCGACAATGCCGCGGCGGAGGCGTTCTTCTCCAGCCTGGAGTGGGAAGTGCTGTCCCGCAACGAATTCGACACCATCAGTAGGGCGCGGGCGGCGGTCATCGACTGGTGTTACGGCTTCTACAACCACCGGCGGCGACACAGTGCCGCCGCCGGGCTCTCACCGATCAACTACGAGAACGCCGCCCTCACCCGAGACGCGGCATAAGAACCCTCCACGATCTCGGGGGAACCGCAGGCGGCCAGGGCTGCGGTGAGGAGGTCGTAGGTGTCGGCGGCGGCGCGGGGACGTCCGTTCCTGAGGTGGATTCGGATGAGGTTGCGGTAGAGCGCTTCGTTGGTGGGTTCGTGGGCCCGTGCCTGGTGGAGCAGGGCGACGGCGCGATCGGGGTTCTCGGCGACGATGTGTCGGACGAGGGCGTTGACGCCGAGGACGAAGCGGTGATCGACGGTGGTGCGTTCGGCGGTAACCCAGTCGCCGTGGTAGCCGGTGGCGAGCGTCCCGCGGTAGAGACCGACGACGATCTCGGCGCTGGCCCGGTCGGGTCGGGCGTCGACGTCCGGGATGGCTTTCGCCGCGTCGCAGAACGACCAGTAGTCGACGGTGATGGTGGTGTCATCGAGGCGGTAGATGCCGCGGTCGTGCACGACCACGGGGCCGAGGTCGCGGGCGCCGTCGGTGCTGTGGCTGCGCAAGGTCTGGCGTAGCTCGCTGGTGGTGTTGTGCAGGTTGGCGTCCGGCCGGTCGGCGCGCGAACCGGGCCAGAGCGCATCGATGATCTCGTCGCGGGGGACGCCGTTCGGCTTGATGGCCAGGAACGCCAAGAGCTCGGCGGTGCGGCTATTGATGCGGATGGGGCGGGCGGTGGTCGGGTCGGAGGGATCGTCGCGGACGTGAAGCGCGATCGGCCCGATGACCGACAGCCACAGCGGAGTCCCGGGCATGGCCGGCGCGGCGCTCGACGGCTGTGCGGGCTCGCCGCCCGGTGTGGTGGCGTCCGCTGTGGCGGCGCCGCTCGTGTCGTCTGTGACAACGCTGCTCGGCGACGCGGCCGGCGCGGCCTGGTCCAGGCCGTGGTCGTCGCTGTTGCGGGCCGCGGTGTAGAGACGATCGAACAGCTCCGTCGCTGTGGACGGGGCCAGCTGTCGTCCCGCCAGATCGGCCTGCGTCGCGACGTGTTGGGTGCTGCTGCGCCGTCCGTCGATGTGGCGTTCGACGGTGTGGTCGTGGGTGATCGTGAGGGTGGTACCGGGCGCCCAGGGTCCGAGCAGGAGGGCGGTGGTCGGGCTCGGGTGGGAGTCGGCCAGGGCCTCGTGGACGCGCTCGCGGACGCGGTCATCGCGGGGCGCGGCGAGCAGCAGCACCAGCGGCGGCAGATCGGGGCGGATACGTCGGTGGGCGATGTCGTCGGCGAGCTTGAGCAGGGCGTCGTCGGGGTCGTCGACGAGCCGGACCAGCTCCGGTGGGGTGGGTGGGGCGGAGCCGAGCAGGTGTCGCCAGGCTTCGGTGTGAGCGACCATGCGGGGCGGGCGGTGCGCCCGGGTGAGCAGGGTCGCGAGCACGGCGCGGGCGACGTCTGCGCTACCGGGTCCGGTCAGCCCGAGACCTCCGGTCGCGGCGAGATCGAGCAGGGCGCTGCGCCCGCCCGCTTCGCCGAGGTCGACCACGAGCGGGCCGTTCATCGCGGTCGGGGCCACAAGGACCGCGGGCACGATCGCGAGCGGCTGAGTGGGCGCGTCGGCGTCGACGTTCGAGGTTGCCGGCGCCGACATCGGGTGGGGGGTTCGTGGGCGGCGTGTGATCTGTTCAGGCGCACCGGCGGGGCCCATCTGCTGGGCGGCCGAGAGTCCGTCGGCCAGGGCGCGGCTCCACGTCGACCCCGGTGACGCGGGGACTGGTCTTGCGGGGACCGGTGCTGCGGGGACCGGTGGCGCGCTGTGCGGTGGGGTCGGCGGCGCGGGAGCCGGTGGCGGCGGGGCGCCGGGCAGCCCGAGCGGCGACGCTCCAGGTGGAGGTCCGACCACGCCGGGTACCGGTGGCGGGGTCGAGGTTGTGCGGGCGAACGCGTGCGGCGGGATGTCGGTGATGACGTAGCGGACCCGGTCCTGCTGGGCGAGCGCGGCGATTGCTGCGGCACCCGCTGCAGCGCTGGTGCCTGCGCCGGCGGTGAGGGCCAGCGCGGAAGCGTGGGCGTCGCCGCCGACGGAAGGATCGTTGTCGATCACGACTACCGACGGCGTGGGCACTCGGTCGGCCGACGTCGGCTCCCCGTCGCCGCCCGACAGGTCGGGCCCGCCGTGGACGGCGTCGTAGAACTCGGCGTTGCCCCCGGAGTCGCCCCCTGAGCTGTCCTCGGTGGGCGCGACGTCGGTATGGAGGCCGTCGTCAGCCGGCTCAACGACGTGATCGACCTGGGCCGGCTCGGACTCCGTGGGCGGACGGCTGGCGGACGGGTGTCCGTCGACCGCGCCGCCATCGGCCAGGTGCTCGTCGGCTGGGTGCCAGTCGTCCGGGTGCTCGTCGTCTGGGTGCTCGTCGTCCGGGTGCTCGTCGAGGGGACCGTTGGTCAGGTGTGTGGTCAGGGCCGCCTGGATCGACGACATCGGGGTGAGCGACGACGGCGGTGTGGGCTGCGGAGCGGGCGCGTCAACGGCGCCCTCGCCGGGTGAAGGGCCGGTCGGGAGCGGGGACGTGGTGGTTCCCGCGACATCGAGGGCCGCGTCGTCGTGGGGCACGGGAACTCCGGTCCCGGGCGATCCGGCCCCGGTCGGTGAGGCGATGTCGCTGGTGCTACGCGGAGCGGGGAAGGGTTCGAGCGCGGCCGGTGCAACGTCAGGTAGCGAGAGGGCCGCACTGGATGGATCGAGGCCGTCAGAGTTCAGGGTTGGCGCGCTGACCCGCTGCCCGGACGGGAGGGGGCGGTGGCCGCCGCCACGGCGAAGGTGGTCGGGTAGGGAATGCTCGACCAGGGCGTGGTGGATGCGGTCGGCGTCGTCGCGCAGGCCGTCCCAGCGGCGGCGGTGGGTGTCGAGCCACCGTTCGTAGGCGCTGCCGGCGGGGCCGCGCCACCCGTCGGCGTCGAGGGCCGGGTGATGGAGCCCGGCCAGGGCGTCGGAGCAGGCGCGGGCCCGGACCGACCACAGCGCTATGGCGGTGTCGAGCCGGGTGGGTGTCGCGTTGCGCGAGGTGTCTCCCGGAGCGTCCTCGCGCGCCGCGGAAGCGGGCTCGTGGGTGCTCAGAACTGCGTCACCGGCGCTGATGGCCGTGGCGATGTACTCGTCGGTTCGCTGGTAGTCGCGCGCGGTGGATATCAGCGCCGAGGCACCGGCCCGATCGGCGCGGATCAGGTGCGCCCGCCGGGCCTGCCAGGCGTGATCGACCTCGTCGAGCCAGGGCGGCAGCGGGGGCGGGGCAATGGCGTCCAACGCGGACGGGACGAGGTTCATCCAGTTCGGCGCCGTCACCCGTGAACGTTCCGTCTCGGCCTCGTCGGTCTCGCAGCGAATCCGTCGGACCATCTCGTCGGTGTGCTCCCCGAACAGGTCCGCGAGGTCGCGAAGCTCGACCACCGTCACTGCGAACCCGCCGCCGGCGACGTCTGGACGGGTCATTCTTCTACTCCTAACGCCGTGTTGATCAGCCACCGTCTTGGCTACTCCGTCGCCGTCACCAGCAGGGCAGAACGCCACGATCGACACCCGATCGGAGCAATCGATTGCCCATCCGTTGTCGATGACCCACTGTTTCTGGACCGATCGAGTAGCGTCCACTGTGGCCCGCGCACGGGGCTGCGTCTCGCCTGCGCCTCGCCTGCGTCTCGCCTGCGCCTTAGAGACGCAGTCGCACCCAGTCATCCGTGCAGCACACGCGCGGCGTGCCACCCCGCGCGATGACCAGGCTCCCGACCAGCAAGCAAGGCCAGGGGTAGTCGGGGGCCGTGGCGTTTGATCCCGTTCCCTCGTGCTCCCCTCTCCTGTATGTCCTCCGTCCATGTCTATCTGTTCGCTACTTACCCCTATAAGCATTTCAGTCACTCTCTATGATTGATTGTCCTTCCCGCAGTTCGAATGCCTATTCTCCTACTCTTGAGCTTCGGCCTCCATTGCCTTTCTCTCTCGCCTTGAGAGCCGTTCTGACGTGACGTTTCATCTGTATCAACTTTGCACGGCTTGAACACAGTTGGGGCGGCACGCATATTCGCCGGAACAATGCTGCGGAAAGGCTTGCAATTCGGCGCTTCCGCGCCTAGTATTGGAAGTGTCAGAACGGAGGGAGCGAAGGAGCTCCCGGTACAACCTCCGAGACCGGACAGCACGGTTCCAGCCCGGTTCTCATCTACGCCGCGATTGCCGCGACGCACGCGAACGATTGACTCGCACGCGAACTAGTGACCACGGGAGTTCTCCCGCGGTGATTCCACGCAATTCGACGGACGGCTGATCTATGCCGCCCGCACCGAGCGACACCCTCACGAAAGGGGCCGGAAAATGGCAGGCAGGACACGCGCGGGATCGACCCGCGCCCGGGCGAACGAGACCACCGCAGACGAGAGCACGGTCAACGAGAGCACGGTCAACGAGAGCACCACGCCGGACAGTTCGGCGCCGGAGGACACGGCCACCGGCGAGGCGGTCACCGGCGAGGCGGTCACCGGCGAGGCGGTCACCGGCGAGGCGGTCACCGAGGAGGCGGTCACCGAGGAGGCGGTCACCGAGGAGGCGGAGGCACCGCCGGAGGAGGCTCTCCTGGAGGGCGCCGAACCGACCTGGGAGGAGGCGCTCCCGCTGATCGCGATTATGGCGGGCGGCTCCACCTCGCAGTCGGAGGCACGCACCGCCATCACCATCTGGCGGATGCTGCGGGCGACGAACGACGCCGGGACCGGACCGACCGCCATGCAGCTCGCAGCGGAGGCGGAGCTGGCGGGGGCGGTCGGCATCGACGGGGCGGTGGTCTCGCGGATCCTGCACCGGTACCAGAGCGCCGGAATGGCGCGGACGGAGGACATGAACGGGATCGCCCGCTGGCACTACACGACTCCGCGGCAGGTGTTCGCGAAGGCGGCGACCGCCCGTATCCCGGTCTCGGGACGGACGCGCCCCGCCGCCACCGACAGCGTGACCCACTCGGTGTCGGTCACCCAGGGCGAGTCCCTGCCCCGGGGAGCGATCACGGACATGATCGACGCCTACATCCACGAGCACGCAGACCGGGATTTCGGGCCGGGTGAGATCGGCGAAGTGTTCAGCCGCCGGTACGGCACGACGCGCGGCGCGCTGGACTCCCTGGTCGCCCGGGGCCGGGCGGTGCAGCTCGACACGCCGACCCTGCGCTACCAGGCCGCGTAGCGGCGGGCCGCCCGGGAGCGCCGAGACCGGCGCTCCCGGGCAGCACCCCCGCGCGGGTGATCCGCCCTTGGGATCACGGTGCGGCGGGGAGCGGCCGGTAGGTCCGCCCCCGCCGATTCCGTGAGCGCCGGTCACATCGCGACCGGCGTCGATCAGAACGGGAACGAGGCAGCTGTGCCGCTCGCAACGACAGCTCGGCGGAAGACATCTCGGCGGACGGCGGCTCGGCGGACGGCGGCTCGGCGGACGGCGGCTCGGCGGACGGCGGCTCGGCGGACGGCGGCTCGGCGGACGGCGGCTCGGCGAACGCGGTCCCTACGATGCTCAGGCGCAGGGGTGTCCACGGCGCGGCGGGGTAACCCGCCGCGCCGTCGAGTACCTCCCGGGCAGCGACGCCGGAACGGTCGACACGTTGTGAGCGTCGTAACGACGCGGCCGGTACGCGCTCCCATCCGGCGGCGCACGATGCCGGGCGGTCAGTTCGGCGAACGATGGGGTGAGGAACGGCGTCGGGCGGTGCCGTCGGCCCTGCGTCGCTCAGTACACCGAGATGTGGATGTGGTCGTAGTGGCATCCGGTGATCTCGGTGGGGTCGGGGCAGCCGTAGATCGTGGAGCGGTAGGTGGCCCAGGTGGGGCGGCTGGTGGTCCAGATCCGTCCTTGCCAGATGACGTACTTGACGCCGTAGCGGGCAGCGTTCGCGGTGAGCCAGCGCGCGACGTCCCAGCCTCGCGTGACCGAGGTGGGGTCGCTCGCGGTGTAGAAGATGTCGCAGGCGCGTCCGGCGGGGTGGTCGCTGGTCGGGTTCTGGGGGTGGGGATCCCAGCAGGTGGCGCCTCGGGTGACGGCCCCGTCGGCGTCCAGGGCGCGGTAGAGGGTGTCCATGCGGGGGGTGATCCGCCCGCCGGTGCCGGTGGGGTCGGGCACCGTCGCCGCGTCGCCGGACTCCGGGCCGGACGATGGCGGGGACGCGCGGTAGCGGGTGGCCTGGTCGAGGACCTGGTCGACGTAGGCGGTCGAGTGGTTGTAGGCGAAGACCGCGCCGCGCAGGTCCCGTGGGGCGCCGTTGTCGCAGAGGTTGAACGCGGCGGCGTGGGCGGCGTCGTGGGCGTTGTAGCGCGACGGCGGGTTCGCACCGCCGGGCGGGATCCGGTGCCGGACGAGGATGGCGTTCCAGGTGGCCGGGATGATCTGCATGGGACCTGCGGCGTGGAAGGGGTTCTCGCCGTCGTGGACGCCGGGCAGGGTGCTGCGCCCGTGGTCGGTTTCGACCTTGCCGATCGTGGCCAGCACGGTCCAGTCCAGGCCGGGGCAGACGGTGGCGGCGTGCTGGTAGACGACGAGCTGGTCGGGTGGGATGTCGGCGAGCGCGGACGGGCTCGGCGCTGAGGCGCCGCCCGGCCCGACGGACCCGATCGACGCAGCCAGCGACGCGGCCACGACGAGGACGAACAGAAGCAGGGTGGCCGCCGCTACGGCGGCGATCCTGGTTGTGGCCGACATGGCTGTCACCTCCTGGACGAGCGGGATGCCGACGAGGGATGGCGCCGTGGCGGGCGTCGGGCGCGGAACGTCGAGCCGTCAGCCCGGGAGTCGACGTCCGGCGTGAGCGCTGACGGCGTCGCGGGCATGGCGACCTGTTCGCGTCGGGCCTGGACGGTCCCCGCTCACCGTGACGAGGCCGGCCCGTCGCCGTGAGCGATGCACTTGACGCCGTTCATGACGGCATCGTCGGTGGCGGTGTTCTCGGTGGCGGTGTCCCTGGTGGCGTGTCGGCCGTCGTGGGGCGGCGGGGCGACCGGCCGGGCCGGGGCGTGCGGCGGGTACGGGGACGGGGTCGGCAGCTCCACCCGTCCGCCGACGGTGTCCGGCTCCCCGTACCCGCCGTCCGAGTCGGCGGGGCCGGTGGTCTCGGCGAGCGTGGGTCGGTCGGCGTGGCGGTGCCCGGCCAGCTCGACCAGACCGAACCGGTGCCCGGCGTGTCCGGCCCGTTGGCGCAGCGGGAGCCACACCCGGCCGGACGCGCCGTGCCACGCCGCGTCCGTGCCTGGTCCGCCGGTCCGGCCGGGCCCGGCGGCGACGGGCCAGGCGTCGGGGGCGGTGGCGATGAGCGGGGTCGCGGTGAACACGGGTACGGCGTCGGGGTCGGTCAGGGTCCGGTGCACCGCGGCGAGCGCGCGGCGGGCGCCGGGTTCGCGTCCGGGGCGGGCGATCCAGATCCCGACGGGGATCGCGGTGCGGGTCGCGACGGCCCGCTTGTGGTAGCCGTGCAGCTTGGCCGCGAGTGCCCGCAACGCCGTCGTGCCCGTGTCGTACTCGAGGAACATCTCCCACACCGGCCCCGCCACCGGCCGGGCTCGGCCGCCGGTCGGGCCGGTGGCGGTGAGGGCGAGGTAGGCGTCCGGGAGGACGTGGCGGCCGACGACGCGACGGCAGCGAGCCGGCGACCACCACGCGTCGATGTGCACTCCGGGCGCACTGACGAGCTCGCAGATCAGGTCGATGGTGGCGACGTCGTGGGACAGGCTCAGCCGGTGGGCGACGGCCTGGCTGCGGTCGCGGCGCCATCCCAGCGCGGCGACCTCGACGCCGAGCTCGGCGGCCAGCAGCCGCGCCCCCAGGGGTCCGAGCAGGTGATGCATCGGTGAGGTGCCGTGAGTGCGGCGTAGCGGCTGGAACCTGTCGAGCACGCCGAGCCGCTGCAGCGCCGTCAGCCGCTGCTGGGTTGCCCGGGTCTTGTGTGCGAACCCGAGCCGGACCAGCTGCGGGGTGGTCAGCACGGTGTGTTCGTGCAGCATCCGCAGCAGCCACCGGTCGCGGTCGCCGATCCGGCGTGCCGCCTCACCGACCCCGGTCGTCGTCGTCCGAGTCGGACGCGCGGCCGTGCCGCTCATCGGCGCACCGCCCCGCCAGCGACCACCCGCTCCGGCCCGCGGCGTCCGGCATCGCCTGCCGGGTCGGCGGTGTGGTGGTCGGCGGTGTGGTCGGCGGTGTGGTCGAGGCGGGCGACGAGGACGTCCTCGTGCGCGATGAGGTGGGTGGGCAGGCCGCGGTCGCGGTTGCGGGCGACGTGCCAGTTCTGGAAGAACGACGGACGGGCCACGAGCCGGCCCTCGTCGGTGACTCGTGCCAGCAGCGCCACCGCCCGGTCGGTGAGGACCAGACCGGCGTCTGCGGCGCTGTCGGCGACCATGGCGGGCAGGTCGACCAGTTCGCCGCGCTCGCGCCACGGCCGCACGACGATCACGACGTGCCCGCCGGGGCGCAGGAGCAGCGCCGCGCCGCGCAACACGTCGGTGAAACCGGCGACGAGGCGGTTGCGTGAGGCGTGCGCGAGGTTGGCCGCACCGGGTGTGCGGGGGGTGTCGGTGTAGCGGCCGTCGGTCTTCACCAGACCGGTCGGGGTCTTCTCGACCTGCCCGTGGGTGGTGCTCCCGTAGGGCGGGGACAGCAGCACCAGCGACGCGGCACCGTGCCAGCGCGGGTCGAGCCAGTCGCCCAGGCGGCGGGCGTCGCCGCGCAGTACCCACGAGTCGGTGGCCGTGCGGTGCCCGTCGGTGTGGGCGAGGTCGAGGTTGGTCTGGGCGAGCTCGGCCCACGCCGCCTCGTACTCGACGCCGAGCGCGCGGCGCCCCGCCCGGACCGCCTCGACCAGGGTGGTGCCGATCCCGCAGAGCGGGTCGGCGACCAGATCGCCGGGGGCGGTGAACTCCGCGACGGCGTGCGCGGCCAACGCGGGCATCATCCGCGCCGGGTGCCGCACCGACTCCGGCACGTAGCGGCCCACGCGCTGGGTGCGCGCGTTCTGCTGGGAGGTGCACCACACCCGCGGCCCACCCGCCGCCACGGACTCACCGCGGCCGTCACCGGCCCGCCACGACCGGGCCGCCACACGGGCCGCTACACGGTGCGTCACGCGGGTCGGCGCCGTCGGGGCAGTCGGGGCAGTCGGGGCAGGGTCGCTTCCGGTGGGCGGGCGACGGAACACCAACAACTCGGTGCGGCCCACCCCGACACGTACCTCCGAGCCGGCCGCGCCCGGTCCGCCGTCGCCGTCTCCGTCGCGGTCGGGGTCGGGGGCGGGGGTGAGGGCCTCGGCGAGGATGACGATGTGCTGGAGGTAGGCCAGCCCGGCGGCCCGCACGGCGGCCACGACCGCTCCCGTCGGGTCCGTCAACGTCAATCCGGCGGGTCCACTGTGGTGGGTGCAGCGGGTGAGGACGGCCAAGAGTCCACCGGGGGTGGTGCGGGCGGCGGCGGCTCGCGCGCTGTCGTGGTCGAGCCCGCCGTCGTCGAGGTCGACGACGACCAGGCCACCGGGCTCTGCGGTGGTCGGGCGGTCGGTGGCGGCCGGGTCGCCCTCGGCGGTGAGGTCACAGACGGTGACCAGGACCGGGGCGTCCCCGTCGGTGAACGGTGCCAGGGCGCGCACGACGCGGGTGATCGGGTTCACGCCGGTGGCGGTCCACACCGTCGTCGGCAGCGGCACCGGCCTCGCCTGCGGCATGGCGCGGATCGTCCGTGCGGCCCGGCGAGCGGCTGCCGGCGGTGCACCGTGTCCGGGGGCGGCGACGGTGGCTCGCGAGGACCGGCGACGGCGCGGCGCGGATGTCGTGTCGGCCGGTCCCGTCCCGGCCCGCCCGGCAGGACCGCCTGGGCTGCGGCGGGCGCCTCGCCGGGCCGTGTCCGGCCCGGCTGCTCGGCCAGTACGCCGGGTGCCCGCGGCGGTGGCCGGGCGGGCGGCCCGGTTCGGCCGTCGGGGCGGGACGGCGTCGTCGCCGGCGGTCGGCGGCGTGGCATGGGTGCTCATACGACGTTCTCCTGTCGGTGAGGGTGCTCACGAACCCCGAACGGGGCCCTCACCAATGAAGTCCGGATTTCGAGTCGATTCCATGCACACCCGACCCGATCGGCCAGAATCGCGTCCAGCGCGGCGACGAAACGCTTCCCGGTCCTGTAGCTCAGCGCGGCGAACAGGGTCAGCGTGACGTCGATGCCATGCATGAGTGCTTGTCGATGAGGTCTCCCGGCGGGCCGGGCCGGAGTCGTCGGTGCCGTCTGTGAACCGGGCTCGGCGGACGACCGCTAAGCATGCAGTCGCTACCCGATCCGTGGTCACGCCGTGTCCCCAGCGTGGTCGTACGGGACACGGGGCCGGGCGCGGGATGTCGAGACGTCTCGCGACGGCAGCGCCATCCCTAAGCATCATTGATCCACTTCAGAGCCTTGACATCGGACGGGTCCTAAGCGCGGCGAACGGTCGATCGGGTCGCGCGGCGAGCATCGGTTCCGGGACTCGGGTGACGACGCCAGCACGAGCGCGGTCCCGCCGATTGTGGATCAACCACTCAGCGGCGCCGCCGCCCGTCTCAGCGCTTAGGACGTGCCCGACAACGCTTAGTGCGCGCTAACCAAAACGCTTAGACAACGCTTAGAAAGCGCATGTTCTGGTTGCCTGTCATCCACCGGAGAACCGGCGGCAAGGAACGAGTAATCAGAGAGGGCACGATGAACACCGAAAACAGCGAATGTCAGGGGCGCACCGGTCGGCAGCGCCGCGACATGCGAGACCCGAACGGGAGCGGCGACCGGTTCCCGACTGGAGTCCTGACCGCGCTCGAAGTCGCCTTCGGGTGGCTGTGTACCCGCCCGCACCCGGTGACCGTCGACGGCCGCGCCGTCGCCGGGTTGCCCGACGCCCGGGTCCCGCTCGACGAGCTACGCGTGCGGCTGCTCGACCCGGTCACCTCCGACGAGGTCCGCGACCGGGTGTGGGCGCACCTGATCCGGGCGGCCCGCACCGGCGGGCCGACCTGGACGGTGGCATGCGCCGGGATGGCCCGCCCGATGCTGTCTGGTCTGGGCGCCGAGCTGACCCGACGGTTCGCCGGGGACCCCGCCGACATCCACGCCGAGATCCTCACCGGATTCCTGACCGCGCTGGTCGCGGTCGATCCGGACCGGGCACCGCTGGTGTCGCTGCGGTGGGCCGCCTACCGCGCCGGGCGCGCGGCGCTCACCGCGGCGATGGACGCCCCCCGCCCGGTCCCGCCGCACACGCTCAGTGACCCCGCCGGCCACCCCGACACCGACCACACCGACCGCGCCGAGCAGAGCGCACCCGGCGACGACACCGCCGAGCGCGGTGAGCGCAGCTCCCGGCGGGACCCGGGTGAGGGTGCCTCGACGCGGTCAGGGCCGTGTGAGTCGTGCCCGCCGCCGCCCCCGCCCGGACACCCGGACCTCGTGCTGGCACGCGCCGTCACGGCCGGGGCGGTCAGCACCACCGAAGCCGCGTTGATCGGGACGACCCGCCTGGAGCCGGTGACCCTCGTCCAGGCCGCCCACGCGCTCGGGCTCCCGATCGGCACCGTCGCCTCGACCCGCTACCGCGCGGAGGGCCGCCTGCTCGCCCACCTCGCCGACCCCGACCGGCGCGACCCCGACCCGGGCGATCGAGAGGCGGCCGACCATGGCACGGCGAGGCCCGGTCGGGCCGCGGTCGCGGCGCCCGGCCGCCGTCGCCGCGACGGCCGTCACCGCACCGGACAGCGCCCCACCCGGCCGGGCCAGCAGGTGTCGGCTCGTGCCGCCGTGCGGACCCGTTCCGACGCCGCCCGCGCGATCCGCGATGCGGGAGCGCCCGTCGCGAGCCCGTCCACCGCGACCGCACCGTTGACCGCGACCGCACCGTTGACCGTGACCGCCCCGCTGACCGACCTCACCCGGCCGACCGAGCCCGCTGCGGGGCGTGCCGTCGCCGGGTCGGGCAGCCGGCGACGGCGTCGTCGCTCGCGTCGCGAACAGCTCCCGGTGACCGCCGCCCGCCCGCCGTCGACCCGGCCGAGTCAGCTCACGAGACCCAGACCTGCGCCCGGCCGAGCCGTGGCGATCACCGCGAGCGGGGAGCCGACCCGATGAGCGCGCATCTCCTCCTCGCTGAGCTGCTGCTGTCCGGATCGCACATGCCGCTCCCGCAGCCGCTGCGCTCGTTGACCGGTCCGCTGCCGGAGTTGGCGGGGACCCGGATCATCGTGTTGGCTCAGGCGAAGTCCCTCGACGACGTCATCGGCAACCTGCGGGACGTGATCACCGGTCTGCTGGCCGGTCTGGCCACGTTGATGTTGCTTGTCGGCGGCACGCTCTACCTGTTGGCCGGGGGTGATCCGGCGCGGATCGAGAACGCGAAGTCCGCGCTGAAGTCCGCGGCGGCCGGGTACGTGCTCGCGGTCCTGGCGCCGGTCCTGTTGACCGTGCTGCAGCAGGTCGTCGGCTGATGGCGACCGCGACCGCGGCGGCGTCGCCGACGACCGCAGCCCGGACTCCAGCCCGGAATCCCGCCCGAGCTACGACGGCGACCGCGTCGGCGACCGCGTCGGCCCCGGCCGGTCCGCGCTCGCACACGGGCGAACCCGTCAACGACGTGATCGGGTGCCGGCCGCCCGGGACGTCGTGCCGCCCGGTCCGGCGCGCGGTCGCGCTGAGACTCGCCGTCGCAGTGATCGGCGTCGTCATCATTGCGGGCACAGGTGACGGCGCGCAGGCGGTCGCCGGCCACCCCGGACCGGCCGGCACCGCGGTGGTCGTCGCGGCCGGTGTCTCGCCGGGCGGTGCCTGGCAGAGCGGTGCCTGGCAGAGCGGTGCCTGGCAGAGCGCCACCGACCCGACGTCGGGCGTCCCGGCGCAGGAGCCGTCACCGCCGCCCCCGCCGCCGGATGAGAGCAGGTCGTGCGGGATCACTGATGTGTCGGCGTGCGTCGCGGAGTCGTTCACCGACATGGCGCGCTCGGTCGTCGCCGACGTGCTCAATCCGGCGTTGGTGCTGCTGTCGCGGTCGTTGCTGGCGACGCCGCAGCTCACCGAGATGCCGCGGGTGGCCGAGCTGTGGGGTATGTCGTGGCAGCTGATGGTCACCGTGTACGGGTTGCTGATCGTCGCCGGCGGCCTGTTGGTGATGGTTCACCAGACGATCCAGACCCGCACCGGGCTGCGTCAGGTCCTGCCCCGGCTGCTGGTCGGGTTCGTCGCCGGGGCGGTGTCGATGCCGCTGTGTGCGATGGCGATCGAGGTCGCGAACGCCCTGTCTCGGGCGGCGATCGGGGACGGGGTCGACCCGGTCACCGGCGCCGGTGGCCTGCAGGAGCTGATGCAGGCCGCGATCACCGGCTCGTCCGCCACCGGCGGCGCCCCCGCCGGGCTGGTCGCGAGCATCTTCGTGCTGCCGGTGGTCGTGCTGGTGCTCGCGGTGCTGGCCGGGTGGGTGCTGCGGGTCGCGGTGACGGTCCTGCTGATCGTGGCCGCGCCGCTGGCACTGATGTGGCACGCCCTTCCCCAGACCGAGGGCGTGGCCCGCTGGTGGTGGCGGGCCCTGGCCGGCTGTCTGGCCACGCAGGTGCTGCAGAGCCTGGTGCTGATCGTGGGCCTGCGGATCATGCTCGTACCCGGGAACTTCGTCCCCGCGATGGGCGCCGTGCCGACCGGGTCCGGCCTGGTCGCGATCCTCACCGTCACCGTCCTGCTGTGGATCTTGTGGAAGATCCCGGGCTGGGTGTGGTCGTCGTGGATCGGTGGCGGCGGCCGGGGCAGGTCGATGCTCGGCGCCCTGGTCCGCGGTCTGCTGATCGCCAAGGGCGCCGGACTGCTCAAGGGCGCGCTGTCCGCCGCGGGCTCCCGGGGCGGGGGCACGTCATCCGGCCGTGGCCGAGGCCCGTCCGGCCCGTCGGATCCGTCGGGCCCGCGGGACCCGTATGTGCAGGCACCGACCGGTGAGGACGGGCAGACGGAACTGCCCTACGGGCTCAGGCCGCGCCGTCGCCGTCGCCCGCCAGTGGGCCCGCAGTGGCGGCCACGCCCGGGCGACCCGCGGGTGGGCGACCTGGCGGCGCACGAGCCGTGGGACGAGCACCGCCGCCCGATCGAGGGGCAGATGGAGCTGCCGCTGCTCGACGACGTCTCCGGTGATCCCCGCCCGGTGCGCGGTCCGACGGTCGGGCCGCGCCAGTGGCAGTGGCGCCTGCCGATGGGCGCCGAACCCACCGGCCGCCCACCACGGCCGGACCGCGGCAAATACACCTATATCCCGCGCGACGAGCCGCTGCGCGGGCCGGTCGCCGGGCAGTGGGCGATGCCGATCCCCGAGGACAACCCGGCGTTCGGGCCCCGCCCGCGGCGCGGCCCGAAGGTCGGCCCGAACCAGTGGCAGTGGCGGCTGCCGGTCCCCGCCGAGCGGGCACGGCCCGCCCCTGGCCCGGCGCGCGGCTCCACCTCCGCCCCGGACCGCGAGCCGAGCAGGGCGCCCGTCGAGGGCCAGTACGAGATCCCGTTCTCCGCCGCCGTTCCCCGAGCGTCCCGGGCGCGCCCGCGCCGCCAACCCCAGCGCAGCCCGATGCGTGGTCCGGACGTCGGCCCGGATCAGTGGCAGTGGCGGCTGCCGGTCCCTGCCGGGCGCATCCCGCGTGACCGTCGGGCATCGCGGTTCGTGCCGATGCCCGGCTACCGCGAACCCGCCGACGCCGGTCAGGTGCCGCGCGACTACGTCGCCGGTGAACGGGTCGCCGACCTGCCGCCGCGCCGGCCGTGGGCCGGTGGGCACCGGCGCGGCGACGGCCAGTTCGGGTTACCGATCCCCGCGCCGAAGCCGACACCACCCGAGCGGGTGGCCTACCGGTTCGTGGCGACCCCCGGCCGCCCGGAGCCCGCGCAGGCCGGGCAGATACCCGCCGACTACGTCGCCCACCCGCAGAACGAGCACCAGCCGCCACCGGTGCGACGCCCACCCGAACCAGCACGACCCCGACCCCCGCGGCCTGCGCCGCCCCGGCACGAGCCACCCGCCCCGCCTGCCCCGTCCGCTGCCGCGCCGTCTCGTCGTCGCGGCCGGTCGAGCCGCCGCCCCAAGGAGTCCTGATGCCCGCACCCGTCCAGATCCCGGCCGACGTCGACCGCGAGGACCGCATCCTGGGTGAGCTCACCGCCCGCCAGGTCGCGATCCTCGGTGGCGCCGCCGTGCTCGCCTACCTCGCGTGGGTGTTGATCGGGCCTACGCACCTGCTGTGGTGCCTGGCCGCGCTCGTCCCCGTCACCGTCGCAGCGGTCGCGCTCGCGTTCGGCAGCCGCGACGGCCTGTCCCTCGACCGGGTCCTGTGGGCGGCGCTCGTCCAGCGCGCCGAGACCCCCACCCTGCCCGGCACCCGCCCCACCGAGAACGCCCAGGACCCCGACCACCCCGACGACACCGACGCCGACGTCGGGCACGACCGCGGCCGCCGCCGGCGGCCGCCGTCCTGGGTCGGACGGGTGGTGCGTGCGCCGGCGGCAGTGCGGGGCGTGCGCGCGCTGTCCCCGCACCTGGGGGTGCTCGACCTCGGCGGGCAGGGGCTGGCGCTGGTGTGCTCGGTGACCCCGATCCACCTACCGATGCGTACCGAGCCCGAACAGGCTGACGCGCTCGCCGGGTTCGCCCGGTGGCTGCACGCGTTGGCCGCGCCGGTGCAGATCGTGTCCCGCACCCGCCCGCTCGACCTCGACCCGGTCCTCGCCGACCTCTACCGGCGCGCGGCACGGCTGCCCCACCCGGCGCTCGCCGACGCCGCCTACGCCCACGCCGCCCACCTCGCCGCGGTCGCCGCCACCACCGAGCTGACCACCCACGAGCACCTGCTCGTGCTCCGCCACCCCACTCCCGCCCGCACCAACGATGGTGGCGGCTCGGGTGCGCCCGGCCCGGTCGGGCTGGCCCGGGCGACGCGCACGGCGGTGGAGACGCTGTGCCGCCGCGCCGACGAGGCCGCCGCCCTGCTCGACCCGCTCGGGCTGCGGGTCACTGTGCTCGACGCCCCGAGCGCCGCCCGCGTCGTGCGCGCCGCCACCCGCCCCGCCGACCCACTCAGCGGACCTGCCCCGCTCCACCCCGCCGAGGCCGCCCGGGACTGGGCTCCCGACCCCCGACCGGCCCCGCCACCACCCCCGCCGCGGACGCGAGGCGGCCCGACCCCGGGTGGAACCCCTAGTCCGACCAGAGCGCCGAGCCCGGGATGGGCGCCGTGTCCCGGCTGGGACGAGGCGCCGACGGTCGAGCTGGATCGCCAACCGACGTACGACGTGTACGGCGACATGGACGACGGCGGGTCGGAAGACCTCGGTGTGGATGGCGTCGAGGGGCTCGACGACGAGCAGATCGAGGCGGGCCAGTTCCGGCCCGGCCGTATCCGGGACGCACTCGACGGTCCCGTCTCCGGACAGGGGACGACCCGATGAGCCCGCGCATGACCCACCCCGAACCCGCGGCCCGCCGGGAGCAGCAGCGTCGGGGGCGCCGTCGTGGGCGCGACCCGGTCCGCTCCGGACGTCGGGGGCGAACGGGCCGGCGTTCCCGGTTCGGTCGCCGTGCGGTGGCGGCGCGGGGCTACTTCGATGCGGCCGAGGTGGTGGTGAGCGCGCAGGCGGTACGGGTCGACGGGTTGTGGACATCCACGTTGTCGTTGACTGGGTTCCCGCAGCAGGTGGGGGCGGGTTGGCTGGCGCCGTTGACCGGACATCCCGGTCTGGTGGACGTCAGCGTGCACATCACCCCGGTGGACCCGTCGGTAGCGGCCTCACGACTACGTCGTCGGCTGGCCCGCCTGGAGTCCGGACGCCGGATGGGCGCCGAGCGCGGCCGGTTGAGCAATCCCGACGAGGAGGCCGCCACCGAGGACGCGCATGCCCTGGCCGAGCGGATCGCTCGGGGCGCGGCCCGGATGTTCGAGACGACGATCACCGTGACCGTGCACGCGGTGACCCGAGCGGAGCTGGCGGAGGAGGTCGCGGCGGTGCAGGCGGTGGCGTCGTCGCTGCTGATCTCGGCGCGCCCGACGACCGGGCGGGCGCTGCACGCCTGGCAGACCGGGTTGCCGTGCGGGATCGACCGCGTCCGGACCGGCCGGATCTTGGACACCGCGAGCCTCGCGGCGTCGTTCCCGTTCACCAGTCCCGACCTGCCGGCTACCGCACCCGGGCCGGGCGCGGTGCTCTACGGGGAGAACCTGCACAGCTCGGGCCTGGTGTGGTGGAACCGCTGGGACCAGTCGAACTACAACCAGACCGTGATCGGCTCCTCCGGAGCCGGGAAGTCCTACCTGGTCAAGTCGGGGCTGCTGCGTGAGCTGTGCACCGGGACCGAGGTGCACGTCGTGGACCCCGACGACGAGTACGTGCGGATGGCCGACGCGGTCGGCGGCACCGTGATCCGGGCCGGCGCACCCGGGGTCACCCTCAACCCGCTGGACCTGCCGGTCCACCTCGACCACGCGACCGGGCGGCGCAGCGCCGCCCCGGACGCGCTGACCCGCCAGCGCCTGGCCGTGCAGACGTTCCTGTCCGTCGCGCTGACCGCCGACCTCACCGGCGACAGCTCACCCGCCCCCGGTGGGCCGGGAGCTCTCACCGCGCTCGAGCGCGCCGTGCTCGATGCCGCGATCACCACCGCCTACACCGGCGCCGGGATCACCGACGACCCACACACCTGGACCCGCCCCGCGCCGCTGCTGACCGACCTGCACCGCGCCCTGCTCGACGTCGGCACCGACTCCGACGCTGCCGGTCGGCGCTCCACCGACCCTGCAAGTCCCAGCGGATCCGGCGCCGAGCTACGCGCCGACACCGACTCCGGCACGACGGGCGGTGGCGCGACGGGCGTTGAGGTTGCTTCGGTGGCGGCCGGGTTGGCGGCGCGTTTGTCCCCGTTCACCTCGGGGGCCTACGCGGCGTTGTTCGACGGGCCGTCGAGCGTCGTCGCGGCCGGGCACCTGGTGGTGTGGTCGGTGCGGGAGCTGCCGGAGGCGTTGCGTCGCCTGGGGATGCTGCTGGTGCTCGACGCGGTGTGGCGCACGGTGACCCACCCGCACAACCGGCGACCGCGGGTGGTCGTGGTCGATGAGGCGTGGACGCTGTTGCAGCACCCGTCGGCCGCCCGGTTCCTGTTGCGGGCGGCGAAGTCCGGTCGCAAGCACTGGGCCGGGCTGACCCTGATCACCCAGGACGTCGCCGACGTCCTGGGCTCCGAGCTCGGTCGGGCGGTGATCGCGAACTCCGGCACGCAGATCGTCCTGCGCCAGTCGGCCGAGGCCATCGACGACGTCGCCCGCGCGTGCGGCCTGTCCGGTGGCGAGGCGCGGTTCGTGCGCCGCGCCGGACGCGGCGAGGCGCTGCTGGTGGCCGGCCCCACCCGGGTGGCGCTGTCCGCGGTCGTGTCCCCGACCGAGGACGCGCTGATCACCACCGACCCGCGTCAGCTGACCGGCACCGCCGCCACCGGCGGGGACTGGATCGACCTGGACCGTCCGCCCGCACCCCGTCCGGCCGCACCCAGCCCGCCAGCTTCTCGCGCGGCTCCGGTTCGGCGTGAGGTCGCGGATCCTCGGGTGGCCGGTGCCGCGTCGGGTGCCGCGGACCTGATCGTCGAGGGCTGGTGAGCCGGATGCTTCCCATCCTGCCGATGATCAGTACGACCGACGCCGTCACGATGGCGGCCGGGGTCCTTGTGGTGGCGGTGTTCGTCGTCGCCGGGCGGGAATGGGTGGGGCGGCTGCGTCACCGACGTCTGCTGCGGGGCGCGTGCTGGATCACGGTGCTCGCGCCGCCCGAGGTCGACCCGCACGGCGCGGTCATGTTCTGGCGCGCCGTGCTCGGGCTGTGTCTACCCAGCCGGTGGCGCGACCGGCTGGCCGGGACGCCGCACGTCGTGTTCGAGTACCGGTTCTCCACCGCCGGGGTCGAGATCGGGGTGTGGGTGCCGGGCACGGTGTCCGCGTCGTTGGTGGCCTCGGCGATCCGGTCCGCGTGGCCTGGGAGCCACACGCACATCTCGTTCTGCGACCCGCAGTCCGATCCGCCGCCCGCGCCGCCGGGGCCGGGCCGGGACCGGGAGCGCCGCGCGGTCGCCGGGGGCGTGCTGTGCCTGGCCCGGCCGGACACGTTGCCGCTGGCCGACGATCCACCCGGGGACCCGGTGCGCGCGCTGTTGGCGGCGCCCGGCCGTCTGGGTCCGGGCCAGTGGGCGCGGGTGCAGGTGTTGGCCCGCCCGGTCCCGGCCGCCCGGATGGCCCGCGCCGCAGCATCGGCCGCGCGCGGCGGGCGTGGGCACGGCGCGGGACCGTTGCCGCTGCGGTTGCCGACCGCGCTGGCGTTCGGGCTGGTCGAGGTCGTCGCCGCGGTCGTGACCGAGCTGGTGTCAGCGCTCGTACCCGGCGGACCGTCGAGCCATCGACCCGCGGCGAGCAGGGCGTCAACGGCGCGCCCGGCGCGGTCGGGTCCCGGTCCGCAGCGGGTGATGGACGCGGCCGCCGACCGCGCCGTGGCCGGCAAGCTCGGCGCCGCCGCCGGCGGCTACCGGGTCACCATCCGCTACGCCGCCGCCACCCCAGTCGAGGAGATCGCGGGGCCGGACGATGAGTGACCAGCAGCGGCACGCGCGAGCACGGAGTCGGGGGATCGCGCACAGCGTCGCGTCGGCGTTCGCCGGGCACAACCACTTCCGGCGCCGACGCCTGCGCCGCCCCGACCCGGTCCTGCGGGCGCGGCGGCTGCGCGGCGGGGACCTGCTCTCGGTGCCCGAGCTGGCGGCGCTGGCCCGGCTTCCGGTCGGTGAGCACGTCCCCGGGCTGCGCCGCGCCGGTGCCGCCGCTGTCGCGCCGCCCCCGCAGGTCCCCACCGCCGGGCACGGTGTCCGGCCGTTGGGCGTCTCGGATGCGGTGGCGGGGCGCCCGGTCGGGCTCGCCGTTCCCGATGCCCGCCATCACCTGTGGATCGTCGGCGCGACCGGGGTCGGTAAGAGCACCCTGCTCGTGCACGGGGTGCTGGCCGACGCCGCCGCCGGGCGCGCCGCGGTCGTGCTCGACCCCAAGGGCGACCTGGTCACCGACATCCTGGCCCGGCTACCCGCCGCCGCCCGCGCCCGCACCGTGGTGATCGGCCCCGACCGGCCGCGACGCGGCCCGGACGGGTTGGCGTGGCCGTGTCTGAACCCGCTGGCGCCGGCCACCGGGTCGGGGATGGCCGGGGACGTCGACGCGGTCGGTGACGTCGCCGCCGAGAACGTGGTGACGATCTTTTCCAGGGTGTTCTCCTCGGCGTGGGGGTTCCGCAGCGAGGACCTGCTGCGGGTGGCGTGCCTGACCCTGCGCGCCGGTACCGAGACCCCGAGCTTGGACATGCTGCCCGCCCTGCTGACCAACGCCGACGCCCGCGCGCACGCCATCCGCGAACTACCGTCCGGCAGCGTCCACACCGCGGCGCTGCGTGAGTTCTGGACGTGGTTCGAGCGGTTGTCCGAACCCGCCCGCGCGCAGATCGCCGCGCCGTTGCTGAACAAGCTACGGGCGATCCTGTTGCGCCCGTTCGCGGCGCGGGTGCTGTGCGGGCCGTCGACGGTCGACCTGACCCACGTCCTGGACCGGGGCGGGCTGCTGCTGGTGCGGATGCCGAAAGGCCCACTCGGGGAGGACACCGTCCGGCTGCTGGGGTCGCTGATCGTCGCCCAGGTCTGGCAGGCCGCCACCGCCCGCGCCGCCCAACCCGAGCACCTGCGCCGCGACGCCTCCCTGGTCCTCGACGAGTGCCACAACTTCCTCAACCTGCCCTACAAGATCGAGGACATGCTCGCCGAGGCACGCGGCTACCGCCTCGGACTGACCCTGTCCCACCAGTACCTCGCACAGCTCCCGCCCGAGCTGCGCGACGGGATCGCCACCGACGCCCGCTCCAAGATCGTGTTCACCTCCGCGCCCGAGGACGCCGCACGCCTGGCGAAACACACCGCACCCGAACTCGGCGCCCACGACCTGGCGAACCTCGACGCCTTCCACGCCGCCGCCCGCCTGCTCTGCCACGGCGGCGAGACCCGCGCGTTCACCTTCCGCACCCGCCGACTCCCACCACCCGAGCCACCCGATCGGCACGACCGCCCGGAGCGACCCGGGAGTCCGTCCGGCCCGCCGACCATCCCACTGCCCCAACCACCCCGGCCGACACCGCGCCGGCCGACACCGCCGATCGCGGCGCCACCTGAACAGGAGCCCCACGATGAACGCCAACGCCCACGCAGGCCCGACGCGGCAGCGCTTCACCGACAGCCGCCGCGCCCGCAGCCGTACCGGCCGCGGTCGGCCCTGCGGCCCGAGCCCGGCTCGGCCGGGCCGTCGTGGGGGTAGCGGCCGAGTGGCGGGGCTGCGGCTGGCCGTGACGGGGCAGATCCCGGCGACGGTCCGCGCGGCGGTGCTCGACGAGTACCACGCGGAGTTGTCCCGCCGGCGCCGCGCCGGGGTCCAGGACCGCGTCCGTGACGGCGTCCACCCCGCCCGCGTTCCTTACGGCTACCGCATCTCGACCACCGGACCGGCCGACGGGGGTCGTGTCGACCCGGCCGCGGGCGGGGTGGCCCCGCCGTATCTGTGGGAGCGCGACGACGCGGCCGCACCGGTCGTGCAGCTCATCTACCGGATGGGCTGCGACGGCTACAGCGACGCCCGGATCGCGGCGTCGCTGTCCGCCGTCGACGACATCCCCCGACCCGTGAACCCACACACCCGGGGAACCACGACGGTGGACGCCCGCCCTCGTCGCCCGCATCCTGACCGATCCCAGCTACTGCGGGCACCAGGTGTGGGGGCGCACCCGACACCGACGACCCGTCCCGGTCTGCGACTGGATCCGTTCACCGCGAATCAGCCATCCGGCGCTGATCGGCCAGGGCTTCTACGACGCCGTCCAACGCGTACGCACATCCCGCTGAACTCATCCGCACAAAACGTCGGCCGCCGGACCGTGCCGGATTCGGCGCGCCGGTCACCCGTACGCGACAACACGCGAAGCGCCAGCTCGGACGGTCGACAACACCGTAGGGGCAGCACTCGTGAGCCACCATCAATTCAATTCGTGCGACCCGTAAAACTGTAGCGCGAGGCCGGTATCGGGCGAATTTGCCAGGCCCGGAATGCCTGGCTATATTCGGATTGAATTGACAGGGCGGCTCAATGCGAGCGGCTGGCCGCTGCTTCTGTCGATTCGACATCCTAAGCGTTCGGCGTCACACCTATGCCGTTCGCACGACCGGGAACGCGAATACCGAAAGGTGTATCCAATGAGTGGCACACGAAATGGGCCGATCCGGGAACGGCGGAAGCCCGACGGTCACCGACCCGACGCCGTGGACGAGCGAACGGCCCAGGTGATCTCCGGGTTCTTGAAGCACACGGTGTCGCGCCGCGGCGGCGAGCTGCGGCTGGGCGTGCTGTGCGACACCGGGGAGTCGATGCGCCCGTTCGCCGGGCGCACCACGTCGCTGGCGTGGGTCCTGATCTGCGGCGCGCATCTGGCCGCCCAGCGCTACGACGTCCACACCGGTGTGCGTCGCTCGGCGAAGGCGATCGTGGTCCAGACCGAGCCCGGCGTCGTCCCGCGGATGAGCGTGGCCGATTTCGGGGTGTCGGAGATGATCGGCGCCGTCACCGCCGGGCAGACCGGGCGCCTTGACGACGGCGTCTACGGGCTGGTGCGCCGCTTGCGGCTGACCGAACCCGGTGGGTCTCGCCTGCTCGTGCTGATCACCGACGCGCAGGCACCGCACGATGTCGTTGACCAGACCCGGACGGAGCTGGCGCGGCTGCGTGACTCCGGCTGCGGGGTGCTGTGGCTCTGCACGTCCACCGCGCCGTGTGTGGGCGCGACCCTGCCCGGGGCGACCCTGCTCATCGACCCCGACGAGCCACCCGCGGCCCGGGTGCTCGGTGCGGCTATCGACGCCGAGATCGACCGCCCGCACCCCGACCACGCCGACGCAGGGACGGGGAACCGATGATGATCGACACACCCGACCAGGCCGACGACCGAGCTGGCGACGACCGGACCGGCGACTGTGCCGATGACCGGGCCGACGACCGGTCTGTCGGTCTGGCTGATGTCATGGCGAGGCCGTGGCGACTCGTCGGTCACGAGCCCGACGCGCTGGAGGCGCACGCCTCCTGGGTCGTCTCCGAGGCGATGGCGCGACCGCTGTGCGACAAGGGCGGTCTGCGGGTGGGCGTCGTCGCCGACATCGGTCCGACGATGACCGCGCTCAGCCGGGCGACGACCCGACTGAGCTGGGTGCTGTTGCGGGCCGCCCACGACGCCCAGCAACACCGCTCCCACATCCCCGACCTCCCCGTGTCCACGGCCGTCTGCTGTGCCGGTGCGCAGCCCACCCCGATGACCTGGATCGTGAGCGACGAGGACCGGATCCCGTCGCTGGGGACGGGCAGCCAGCGCAACGTCCATGCGGCGATCGAGACCGTGGGTCACCTCGCGCGGCTGGCCGAACCCGGGGCTGCGCGGCTGCTCGTGCTGATCTGCGATGCGTTCGGTCAACCGGAGCGCTTCGTCGGTCGCGCCCGCCGGGAGCTGGAGGTGCTGCGCCGCTCGGGCTGCGGGGTGCTGTGGCTGTGCCCGAGCTCCAAGCTGTGCATCGGCGACGACTACCCGGGAACGACCCTGCTGTTCGACCCGAACGCCCGCATCGCCGTCGGGCTACTCGTGGAAGCCATCCGCATCGAACTCGAACGACCCGACCCCGACACCGAACCCGACACGGGGGACCCCGTCAACGCCGACGACGGCGGGCCGGACGACGGCGGGCCGGACGACGGCGGGCCGGACGACGCCGGGCCGGGCGCGAGGTCCCCCCGCGATGCACGCCAGGGCGCCGACGCCTCCGGTAGAGGGTGGCGAGCCGCTGCGGTCCCGCTGGTCACCACGCAACGGGCCGATGACCCGGCGGGCTCCGCCGCGACGGAGGGATGAGCATGCCGCGCACCATCAACGTCGCCGCCGGCCAGTACGCCGTCGTCATACCGGTCGACGTGGACAAGCCCATCCGCGTCATCGACTGGCCGGGCGGCGATGACGAGCTCGGCACGCTCTACCGCGAGATCGACGCCACCGAGGTGGGCATGCACACCGCTGGCGGGGTGTTCGCCTACTGGATCAACACTGACATCGGCCCGGACACGCAGTGGGTGGCGAATGGCCGGTCGGTCTGGCTCGCCACCGCCCTCAAGGCACCGCTGATGCTCGTGGCCGGTGCCGTGATGGTCACCCTCGCCGCGCCCGACGAGGACGGCAACACCCAGGGCCTGTCCCGCGAGACCGCCGACGATCTCGCCGACATCGCCCGCGGTACGCCGCACCACGACGTCGACGCGCTAACCCGCCTCCTGGTGCGGGCCCGTGATCACGGGCCGGTACTGCTCGTGTTCGACACCGCGCTGGCCCGAGATTTCCTCATCTGAACGCGTCCCGCTCGCGGGGAGGTCGGGGTCAGGGCGACACCTGACCCCGTTCTTCCGTCCACACCCGGATCGGGAACCGGGAACCGGCGCGACCGATCGGGCTGGAAACCGGCGAGGGAGACGCCCGACCTACGTGACCTGAACCGCCGACACGACCACCCGCAAGGCAACGACCGAACGTAGAGAGGGAGCCGACGGACATGGGTACCGAGTGTGGACGAATGGTCGACGGAAAGCCCTGCCGCAAGGAACCACGCCACCGACACGGCTGCCGGAACCTGCTCCGGACGCGCGCTCGGGGGGTCCACCCGGGCCTCGTCCCGACGGGCGTCGTGTCCCCGCCCTGGCCCCGGCTGGCCGATCGCCCGGTCGGTGACGCCCGAGCGGTCGCTGACGTCCTCGGCCGTTGGCGCGACGCCCCGGGCTGGGCGGGTGCCGGGCTGCGGCTCGGAATCGTCAACGTCCTGTCTGACGTCGACCCGACCGGGCGCGCGCCGACCGAGTTCGCCACACGAGTGGCGTGGTCACTGGTCACCGCCGCCTACGACTCCGCACGAGGCATCGACGACGCCCTCGGCCCGGTGTTCACCGCCGTCGGTCTCGCCCCTGGTCACACCGACACCGACACCGACACCGGCACCGCCGGTGGAGCAGCCTCGCCGCCGCGACGCTCGTCCGGCCTGCCGGGAACCCACGAACCGTACGGCGCGCGAACGAGGTTCGGACGCCCCTCGACGGTGCCCGGCGGGATCGCTGCGGTGGCGCACGCCGCCGGTCTGACCGAGTCACCCGCGGCTCGGCTCCTGGTCCTGATCAGCGACGCCAGCTACGGACCGGAGCATCTCGCACAGGAGTGCGGCCAGGCAGACCACCTGCTCACCCGCGGCTGCGGCGTGCTCTGGCTGCGTACGAACATCGGCCACCCGCACCAAGGGCACTGCAACGGCGAGGCCCGAGGGACCGCCCCCGACGTCGAGTCGCTGCGCGGCGGCCGCGTCATGTGGCTCGATCCCACCGAGCCGGTCCCCGGGCAAGCACTGGGCGCCGCCGCGCTCGACGCGATGAACCGCGCCGAGCTCGCCGCTCGCTCCGGGACCCAGCCGTGACGCCGAAACGGATCGACCCGCAGCCCGCCACGACCGGCGCACCCAGGCGTGACCCGATCGACCGAGCGGACAGACGCCGCTCCGGGCGGGCATCGCGTCCGGGTCCGCCTCGACCACCACGGAGTTCGCTCCCGAAAAGGTCGCGTAAAAGCGAGGCAGGAAAGGGCGGAATCAATAGGGTATCTGGCCCGGATAAATGCTATTCTGAGGATGTTGAATTCGCTGCCCCGATCTCCGGGGCAGGGAATTCGATGCCGGGCGAACTCGACACGACCGACACGTCCGGTGACCCGATAAGCGGAAGGGGTGGCGATGATGGGGCTTTCCTCGACTCGCCGGGTCGTCCGCGCGGCGGCGGTGCGGTCGACCTCGCCGACGAGCGAGCGGGCTACTCGTGGAGCTACCGGCAGCGGATCGACCGTCGAGGCGGCGAGCGCGTCTACCGCGGCTCGGTGCGCCACACCGCCAGCCACGACCTCCAGCGGCAGCAGGCCGATGCGCTCGCGGCTCTGCTGGCCTGGGCCGCCGGACGCGACGACGACACGACGCCGCCGGCCGAGACGTGAACGGTGCACGCCGAGACGAGCGGCGCGCTCCATGACCGACCTGGTGATCGCCCAGATCACTGACGACAAGCGACGGTGACGACGATGACAGCAGATCCGCGGTGGGGACAGACTAGCGGCGACCGGACGCAGCAGGGTGGGCGACGGCCGGTGCCGGAGTCCGGGCCGTCCGGGCTGTCGGACTACGCGGTGTCCCCACTGGGTGCGCCGCTGGCGCTGATGCGCCAGGAGGTCCGCGTCGCGTTCCTGGGGCGGACCTCCACAGAGGACCAGCAGGACCCTCGGTCGTCGATCCCGCGACAGCTCGGCAACTGCAAGCAGCCGTTGCCGGAGAGCTGGGTGATCGTCGCCCACTACTGGGATGTCGAGTCCGGGCGGATGGCGCTCGACCGGCGCGGTCGGGGCGCGGACTACGAGCGGTTCAACATCCCGGTCCCGCGCGACGGCGGCATCGCCGACCTGCTCGCCGCCGCGCAGGAGCCGGGGCGCAAGTTCGACGTGGTGATCGTCGAGTCGATGTCGCGGGTCGCGCGGCGCGCCTACGAAGGGCTCACGGTCGAACGAGCCCTCGAAGACGCCGACGTCGTCCTGTTCGCCAGCAACGAGCCGATCACCGTGTCCGGGAGCCGGGCGCAGCGGATCCTGCAGCGGCGCATCAATCAGTCGATCGCCGAGTACGAGGTCATCAACACCCTGGAGCTTTCCTGGGGCGGGCTGTGCACCCACGCCCGCGAGGGGTGGAACGTCGGGAAACCACCGTACGGCTACCGCGCCCGCAAGATCCGCCACCCCAACCCGGTCAAGCGGGCCAAGGGACTGTCCAAGACCCGGCTCGAACCCGACGGGGCCCGCGGGGAGACCGTCACCCAGATCGCGTTGTGGCGCTACCACGAGGGCCTGGGCTACGGCACCATCGCCGAACGGCTCAACACCGACCTGGAGCGCTACCCGCCACCCGAACCGGTGGGCGGGCGACACCGGGCCCGCGGCGCGTGGAGCAAGCTCACCGTCTACGAGATCCTGAAGAACCCGAAATACACCGGGTACATGGTGTTCAACCGGCGTGCGAGCACCTCACGCGGTGGCGCGGTCAACGACCCGGCCAAGTGGGTGTGGTCGCCTGAGCCCACCCACGAACCGTTGATCCCCAAACACGTCTACGACCAGATGCGCGCCGACGCGGCCAAGCACCGCGGCTCCCGCGACGGCAGCGCATCCAACGCCAACCGCCAGACCCGCCGCGACTACGTGCTGCGCGGCATGGTGTTTGCGGTTCCCCCGAGATCGTGGAGGGTTCTTATGCCGCGTCTCGGGTGAGGGCGGCGTTCTCGTAGTTGATCGGTGAGAGCCCGGCGGCGGCACTGTGTCGCCGCCGGTGGTTGTAGAAGCCGTAACACCAGTCGATGACCGCCGCCCGCGCCCTACTGATGGTGTCGAATTCGTTGCGGGACAGCACTTCCCACTCCAGGCTGGAGAAGAACGCCTCCGCCGCGGCATTGTCGAAACACGACCCGACCCGGCCCATCGACTGACGGATGTCGAGCCGCCGACACAGAGCGGTGAACGCGCCCGCGGTGTAGGTCGACCCGCGGTCGGTGTGGAAGATCACCCCGGCGATTCGGTCCGCCCCGCCGCGGGCCGCCACCGCCATCCGGATCGCCGCACACGCCAGCTCGGCGTTCGGGTGCAGCCCCGTGGCCGCGCCGAGCAGCCGCCGCGAGTACAGGTCGATCACCGTGGCCAGATACAACTTCCCGGCCGCGGTGGGGATCTCGGTCATGTCCCCGACCCATCTGCGGTTCGGCTCGGCCGCAGTGAAACCCCGACGAAGCAGGTCCGGGAACTTCGGCGCCGTGCGGTCCTGGCGGGTCAGCCCGTTGTGCCGCTTGATCCGGCGGGCGACCAGGCCCTGGCGGCGCATCGAGTCCGCCACGGTCTTCTCCGACACCCGCCATCCGGCCTCACACAGGTCGGCGTGCAGACGGGGTGAGCCGTGTAGCCGCTGGGCGTCGTCGAACGCCACGGCCACGGCGGCGTCCAACGCGCAGCGGCGCTTCTCGGTCGCGGTGGCACCACCGTCGGAACGCGCGGCGCGGTCGAGCCACTTGTACAGCCAGGAGATCGACACCCCCAACAGGGCGCAGGCCAGCGTGTGCGGCACCCGGTGGAAGGTCCTCTGGTCGGCGATGAAACGGGCCACGCTCACTTCGTCGCCTCCTTGACCCACAGGACCACGGATCGCTTGAGGACATCACGCTCCATCCGCAGCTCGGCGTTCTCCGCGCGCAGCCGCTTGAGCTCCTCGACGCCGCCGCGAGACAGGCCCTCGGTGTCCTCGCGGGCCTCTCGTGCACGGGCCACCCAGTTGCCCAGCGTGCCCTCGTTGACCCCCAGGTCACGGGCGACCTGGGCGATCGGCTTGCCCGTCTCCTCCACGACCCGGACCGCTCCGTCACGGAACTCCCGGTCGTAGCGCTTCCGTACCTCTGGCATCGCTACCCCTTATAGCTGATGCCTCCCCGATCATGGGGGAACCGCAAATCGCTGGGCCTCGTCCGGGGTCAGTCCCCGGACGAACACCTCCGGCTGTCGCGCCACGGCCATCACCTCCGGCGCACAGCCTCCTGCGCCAGACCGGGACGGATCAAGCCGACACGATTACGTCCCCAACGTTCCCGGACGCGGCACTAGCCCGGGGCTTTCATCGCGGTTCGCCGAGCGGGGCGTGTCAGAAGGCTGGAGGGTGCCACTGACCAGCAAGGATGGGGATTGCTGAGGTCCCGTATCCGCGCGAATCAGGAGCACCCTCCAGGTGAAGAAGGCTATCGGGTTCTACTCGTGCCCGGACATCGACACGGCCGCGACAGCGGTGGTGTCGCATGCCGGGACGAGGCTGCTGACCGAGACCATCGGCAAGGTCGGGCTCGACCACGCTCTGTCGCAGGCGTTGGAACCGTGGCGGCCGCGGTTGGCGGTGCACGACCCGGCGAAGGTCCTGCTCGATCTCGCGTTGACGCTGGCCGCCGGCGGGGACTGCCTGTCCGACATCGCGCTGTTGCGTGCGGAGCCCGCTCTGTTCGGTCCGGTGGCCTCAGACCCGACGGTCTCCCGCACGGTAGATCGCCTCGCCGCCGACTCGACCGCGGTGTTGGCGGCGATCGATGCCGCCCGCGCCACGGCTCGGGCGAAGGTGTGGGCGCTGGCCGGTTCCGCCGCTCCCGACCACCAGACGGACGCGGCGAACCCGCTGGTCATCGACGTGGATGCCACCCTGATCACCGCCCACTCGGACAAGCAGGGCGCCGCACCGACGTTCAAGAAGGGCTTCGGGCACCATCCGTTGTGGGCGTTCTGCGACCACGGCGCGGCCGGGACCGGTGAGCCTCTCGCGGCGCTGCTACGCCCCGGGAACGCCGGGTCGAACACCGCCACCGACCACGTCACCGTCATCCGGGCGGCGCTGCGCCAGCTCCCCGACCACCGCCCGGGCAACCGTCCCGGCCGCAAAGTTCTGATCCGGGTCGACGGCGCAGGTGCCTCGCATGAGCTCCTCGACTGGCTGGCCGGGCAGCGTCTGTCCTATTCAGTCGGCTTCGGGCTGTCCCAGGCTCTGGTCGACCAGCTCGCCGCGCTCCCGGCCACGGACTGGCAGACCGCGCTCGATGCCGACCGCGAGCCCCGTCCCGGAGCCTGGGTCATCGAGGCGACCGGCCTGATGAACTTGACCTCCTGGCCGAAAGGGATGCGGGTGATCGTCCGCCGCGAGCGCCCGCACCCCGGCGCGCAGCTACGGATCACCGACCCGGACGGGTTGCGCTACACCGCATTCGCCACCAACACACACCCCGGTGGAGCGGGCCGCCAACTCGCCGACCTCGAGCTACGACACCGCCGCCGGGCCCGCGCCGAGGACCGCATCCGGGCGGCGAAGGACACCGGGCTGACCAACCTGCCCTTGCACGAGCTCGACCAGAACCGGATCTGGCAGGCCGTTGTCGCGCTCGCCTGCGAGGTCACCGCCTGGGCGCAGATGCTCGCCTACACCGACCACCCGGCGCGGCGCTGGGAACCGAAACGACTCCGGCTGCGGCTGTTCTCCCAGCCCGCACAGCGAGCCCGGCACGCCCGCCGAACCGTCCTGCACCTGCCCGCCCACGCACCCTGGGCCAGGCTGCTCTGCGAAGGCCTCGCCCGGCTGCGCGCACTCGCCGTCCCCGGCTGAGCCCGACCCCGCCGTCACGACGACCCAGGACCCCGACCGGACCAGTGGAAACCGGCGCCCACCCGAGCGACCTCGGCTGAACTGTCACACCCGCCAGGCAGAATCAGCGCCACCACACCGACGAGCACCGGTGTCGATCAAGCCGGGACTGCCCGACGAAAGATCCGGGCTAGTGAGCCAGAGCTGGGCGGTAGCCCCGGCGACGGAGAGCTGGCGCAGTCACCGCGAGTGGCTGCCTTCGCCGGCGGAGGCGCAGCAATGAATCGGGGTGCCCGATCGACCGCCATCAGGTGAAGATCATTTACTGATCGACTGAAGCAATCGTGGAGCAGCGATCGTGAACGGGGCTGAAGTTGGTGGCATCGAACGGCGCTGTACTGCGCCACGTGACCTGGGAGAACGTGTGTATTGGCTGGTCAGGGTTGTCGTCGATCGACCCTGGCAGTCAAGGGGTCAGGGGTTCGAATCCCCTCAGCTCCACTTTGTGGCAATTGGGCGGTATCGACAATGGTCGGTGCCGCCCAATTTGTGTTCGGTCTGATATTTACCGCTGGACGGCCGTCATGTCATTCGTCCGGCGGAATCGACCGACGTGTGCAGAGATGTGTACTCCGCGGCACTACGATGAGACCGTGGCGGACCAGACGAAGCCGACATCATGGACGGTTCTCGCCGGCGTGACCGTGCTCGGCATGCTTCTGCTGGCTGCCGCCTACCTCGTCTACCAGCCGGAGTGGCGGACGGTGCGGGGATTGTTCATCGGGCTGGCCGCACTGGGCGTCACGCTCTTCGTGGCGATCCGTGAACGCTCTCGGAGTCGATGAGTGTGCAGGTGCTCGTCACTCCACTTCTGCCCGATCGGTTCTGATCGTCTGTGAAGCGTGTGGCCGGCCCCTGACCGGCCGTGTCAGATCCAGCCGCGCTCCGCGGCCAGGCGGGCCGCCTCGTGGCGGTTCGTCGTCCCGAGCTTGGCGATGGTGGCGGCGAGATAGTTGCGCACGGTCCCGGTGGAGAGCGACACACGACGGGCGATCTCGTCGGCCGGGGCGCCGTCGCGGGCCAGGGCGAGGACGTCGGACTCACGGGGGCTCAGTGGCGAGTCACCGGCGCTGATGGCCTCCGCGGCCAGTTCCGGGTCGACGTAGGGCGTGTCTCCCAGATAGGCGGAGCGGGGTGCGCGATGCTTGATCGGTGCCGCGTACCGCTGTCCTGACTGATGCCCAGTGGGCCCGTCTGGCGCCGCTGTTGCCCTCCTCCGAGGGTCGTCGCGGGCGCCCGTTCCGCGATGACCGCCGGGTGCTCGAGGGGATCATCTACCGGTATCGGTGCGGGCTTCCCTGGCGCGACGTCCCAGCCGAGTTCGGGCCGTGGCAGACGTTGTGGAAGCGGCACCGCCGCTACAGCGGCGACGGCACCTGGGACCACATCCTGGCTGCTCTTCTGATCGAGGCCGACGCCGCCGAGGTGCTCGGGTGGGCGGTCAGCGTGGACTCCACGATCATCCGTGCCCACCAGCACGCCGCGACCCTCAAGCGCGACACAGGGGGCCGGATCGAACTACACGAATCTGCTCGCCGAACCAGCAGATCACGCGCTGGGACGGTCCCGCGGAGGGCTGTCGACGAAGATCCACCAGCTCGTTGACGGGCACGGCCGCCCGCTGGTGGTCCTCCTCGGCCCCGGCCAGGGCGGCGACTCGCCAATGTTTCCGCACCTGATGGCGCACCTGAGCATCGCCCGACCGGGCCCGGGACGACCCCGGACCCGGCCCGAACGCGTGCGCGCGGACAAGGCCTACTCCTCACGCGCGATCCGCCGGCACCTGCGCGAGCGCCGGATCATCGCTGTCATTCCGGAGCCCTCTGACCAGCAGGGACACCGCAAACGACGGGGCTCACGCGGCGGCCGACCGCCCGCATTCGATCCGGTCGACTACCGAAACCGCAACGTCGTCGAGTGCGGGTTCTGCCACGTCAAGCAGTGGCGCGGGCTGGCCACCCGTTACGACAAGCTCGCCCTGACCTTCCGCGGCGGCGCCGTCCTGAAGGCGATCGTCACCTGGCTCCGCGCATTGGGAGACACACCCTAGCGGCCGCCGTCCGCGACGGTGCGGACGACCTCGGCGAGGGTGCGGGAGGAGACCGTCTTCGGCAGGAAGCCGCGCACCCCGGCGGCCAGGGCCGACTTCAGGTACCCGGGCCGGGCGTGCGAGGTCACGATGACGCAGCGGCAGCCCGGCAGATCGGTGGCCAGCCGCCGGGCGACCTCGATGCCGTCGGGGCCGGGCAGCTGCAGGTCGAGCAGGGCCACGTCGGGACGCACGTGCAGGGCCGTGGCCAGCGCCTCGTCCCCGGTCGCGGCCCGCCCGGCGACCTCGAAGTCGTCCTCCAGGTCCAGCAGGCCGGCGATCGCGTCGCGGATGAGGTTCTCGTCGTCGGCGACCAGGATGCGGATCATGCCGGTGCTCCCAGCGGGGCCGGGACGGCGGCGTGGAGCAGGAACCGGTCCCCGTCGCGATGCGCGGTGACGCGGCCGCCGAGCGCCCCGATCCGCTCGGCGAGCGAGTCGACGCCGGTGCCGGAACCGGCGATCCGGCCGTCGGACACGCCGTCGTTGGTGATGGTGAGCGTGACCTCGCCGTCGTGGCAGGCGGTGGCGATCGTGACCCGGCCGGCCGACGCGTGCCGCAGCAGGTTCGTCACGCCCTCGCGGACGACCCAGGCGAGGGCGTCGGCGGATCCGGCGGGGACCGGGTCCCCGGTCACGGTGCACTCGATGCCCGCGGAGGCGAGCAGCGACCGGGCGCCGGACAGCTCGTCGTCCCAGGTGGCGTGTACCTCGCCCCGCACGACGCGGCGGACCCCGGTGCCCGCCTCCTCGGCGATGCGCCCGATCTCGGCGAGCTCCGACCGGGCCCGGTCGGTCCGGCCGCGGTCCACCAGCTCGGCGGCCAGCGAGCTCTTGACGGCGATCGCCGCGAGCGTCCGGCCGAACACGTCGTGCAGGTCGCGCGAGATGCGGAGCCGCTCCTCGGCCAGCGCCAGTGCGGCGCGGTCCTCGTGTGCGGCCTGGAGCTGCAGCAGCAGGCGGAGCATCCAGGCGCTCGACCAGGTGGCCCACAGCACGCTGCTGATCACGACCGAGCCGGACACCAGCGCCGAGACGTTCGCGAGCCCGAGTACCGCGATCGTCAGTACGAGCACCGCGCCGTTGAGCAGCAGCGTGATGCGCGCGCCCAGTGCCGGGACGACGCTGGCCGCCGCCGAGGCGACCGCGGCCAGCGCCGTCAGCTCCATCGCCGGCAGGTCGGCCTGCAGTGCCACCACCACGAACGCCGCCCCGACGAGGAGCCAGGCGACCGGCACACCGGCCGGGATCCGGCGGGCCCGGCCGACGACGGTGTCGATGCTCCACCGGAGCACGACGATGTTCCCGACCGTCACCGCGACGGCGAGCACGAACGCCGCCACCGTCGCGAGCGGGGCCGCCCCGACGTCCCCCCGGGCGACCAGCACGCTGCCCAGCAGGGTGGCGACCGGCAGTGCGACGGCGCTGTAGGTCGTCCGGCGCACGAAGGTCTCGAACCGGCGGGCACCGGTCGGCGGGCGGTCGCTCATGCCGTCATCCTGCCGGGTCGGGGTGGTGCGGGCGCTACCCGAGCGGTAGCGGCAGCGGGACCGCGCCGGGCCGCCTGCCGCTGTGGGATCGGTGGCGGAGGTGAGGGCGCCCCGGCCGCGGGCCGACGTCGGCCCGTGCGCACGCCCAGGGGGTCTGCGCTTGACCGGACGACTCGCTAAGTGATTTAGTCACCTTATGAGCACCGGGACGACGCTGTCCGAGCGACTGGCCGACGACATCCTGCAGATCATCCGGGACGAGGGTCTGGCCCCGGGTGACCAGCTGGCGTCGTCCCGGGAACTCGCGAAGCGGTTCGAGGTCACCACCCCGACCCTGCGCGAGGCGTTGCGCCGGCTGGAGGCCACCGGCGCGGTGGAGTTCCGGCACGGCTCCGGCACCTACGTCGGTGCCGGTGTGGACCGGCGGTTGCTGGCGAACCCGCACCGCCCGTCCAGCACTCCGGGCAGCGTGCTCGAACTGGTCGAGGCCCGGCTCGTCGTGGAGCCGTCGATCGCCGCGGCCGCCGCCCGCACCCGGGACGCGGCCGGGCTCCGGATGCTCACCGACAGCGTCACCAACGCGCTGCACCCGCCCCGGGGCGAGCTCCGGCCGGCGGTGCACTTCCACGTCGCGCTGGCCGCGGCCACCGGCAACACCCTGCTGCGGGAGACCGTCGAGGCCCTGCTGCACGTACGGGCGTCGGACCAGATCCAGATCCGGCACCGCTACGACGACCGTGCCCGCGACCACGCCGAGCACGTCGAGCTGGTCGAGGCGATCCGGGACGGCGACCCCGTCCGCGCCGAACAGCTCACCCGCAGTCACCTGGAATCGATCGCCGAGGCGGTGCGCGCATGACCACCCTGAAACTCGCCGAGATGACGACCGTCGAGGCCGCCGCGGCCGTCGTGGACAGCCCGGTGGTGGTCCTCCCGGCCGGGGCCTTCGAGCAGCACGGTCCGGGGATGCCGATGGCGACCGACCTGATCCGGGCCGAGGCGGTCACCGAGCAGGTCGTCGCCCGGCTGGACGGCGGCGCGGTCGTCGGCCCGTCGCTGCCGGTCGGCGTCTCGCCGCACCACCTGGAGTTCGCCGGCACGGTCAGCCTGAGCACGGCGACCTTCGCCGCGGTGCTGCGGGACTACGTCGAGAGCCTCTACCGGCACGGCTGGCGCAAGATCCTGGTGGTGACCGGGCACGGCGGTAACGACGCCACGCTCGGCACCGTGGCCCAGGACCTGCTCGTCACCCACCCCGACCTGCAGTTCGCCTGGAGCCCGCTCACCCCGCTCGCCGGTGGTGCGCTCTCCGGTGTGCCGCGGTGCGAGGTCACCGGGCACAGCGGCGAGGCCGAGACGGCGCAGATGCTCGCGGTCGCACCCGACCTGGTGCACACCGAGCGGCTCACGCCCGGCACCACCGAGCTGACCCAGCTCGACGCCCGCGGCGCGGTCGCCCGCCGGACCGGCGGCCCGAAGCTCACGCTGCGCTACGACCAGCTGACCGACAACGGGGTCCTCGGCGACCCGACCCGGGCCGACGCCGAGTACGGCGCGGCGATCGTCGAGGCGATCGTCCAGAACATCACCGAGTTCATTCAGGCGTGGATCAAGGCCTGATCCCGCCTCCTTCAGCACGATAGCGGTTCCGCACGAGCGGTGGCCTCTCCGGCCTCCGTAGCCCTCACCTGCCCGAACACCTCCGGCAGGGACGTTCACCGGCCGTCGATGACGCCGTCCGAAGGGAATCAGCAATGTTCGGAACGACACGATCGCGGCGCCTGTCCGGCGCGCTCGCGACCACGGCCGTGGCCGTGGCGCTGGCCGCCGCAGGTACCGGTACGGCGCTCGCCACGCCGCCCCCGGCCCCGCCGGGCGGCGGCCCCGGCCCGGCCGCTCCGTCGGCGGGGTGCGGCACGGACGCCCCGCACCTGCCCGGCATCAGCGCGCAGTACGAGGTCCCGCAGACGGAACCGAACGAGCCGGAGACCAAGCGGCGCTACCAGCTCTTCGTCCCGGAGGACTACGACCCGGCCCGCCCGCTGCCGGTGGTCCTGGCCTTCCACGGCCGCACCAGCAACGGCGCCGAGGTCGAGAACTACACCGGCCTGTCGAAGCTCCCGGCGATCGTCGTCTACCTGGAGGGCGCGGAGTCGGCGAAGACGAAGGCCCAGAGCTGGCAGGGCGCGCCCTACTCCGAGGCCGGCGTCGACGACGTCGCCTACACCGCGACCGTCCTCGACCAGGTGGAGGCCGCGACCTGCGCGGACACCAACCGGGTCTACGCCACCGGCAAGTCCAACGGCGGCGGCTTCACCGAGATCCTGGCCTGCCGGATGTCGGACCGGATCGCGGCGATCGCGCCGGTCGCGGCGGCGTTCTACCGCACCGGTGAGCCGGAGTGTGCGCCCGGCCGCCCGGTCCCGGTGATCGAGTTCCACGGCACGGCGGACACCACCGTCCCCTACGCCGGCGGCGGCGCCGAGAAGCCGACCCCGCCGATCATGGACTGGGTGAACGGCTGGGTCGCGCGCAACCAGTGCGCCCCCGAGCCCGCCACGAAGCGGATCGAGCCGGACATCACCGTGTCGAACTGGTCGAACTGTGCGGACGGCGCCGACGTCGAGCACGTCGTCGTGGACAACGGCGGCCACACCTGGCCCGGCAACCGCGCCTACTCCGGCGGCGGCTACGCCACCCAGACGATCCGGGCCACCGACGTGATGTGGGAGTTCCTGTCCCACCGGACGCTGGGCGGCCCGGCGTGAGCGAGCAGGCGGGCGGGACCCGCACCCCGGAGGCACCCGAGCCCGGCCGTGGCGGCGGGGCCGACGACACCAAGCTGCCCTGGCTGATCCGGGCGATGGGCGTCGTCGAGCGCGTCGGCAACGCCCTGCCGCACCCGTTCTGGCTGTTCTGGGTGCTCTCGGCGATCCTCGGCGTGATCAGCGCGATCATGGCCGCGGCCGGCGTCACCGTCGTCAACCCGGAGGGGGAGACGGTCACGGTCCGGAACCTGCTCTCCGGTGACGGGCTGGCGAACGCCCTCGAGAGCATGATCGACAACTTCGCGTCGTTCCCGCCGATGGCCACGATCGTCACCGTGATCATGGGTGTGGCGGTCGCCGAGCGCACCGGTCTGCTCGCCGCGGCGATGCGGGCCGGCGTGGCCCGCGTCCCGGCGTCGCTGGTCGTGTTCGCGGTCGCGTTCGCCGGCACCGTCGCGCACGTCGCGTCGGCGGCGGCCTACATCATCCTGGTGCCGCTGGGCGGGCTCGCGTTCCGCGCCGTCGGCCGCTCGCCGATCCTCGGCATCGTCGTCGCCTACACGGCGATCGCGTCCGGCTACGACGCGAGCCCGATCCCGACGCCGAACGACGCGATCTTCGCCGGCATCGCCACCGCCGCCGCGCAGATCGTCGATCCCGAGTACGTCGTGTCGCCGGTGAGCAACTGGTTCTTCAACATCGTGTCCTCGATCGTCCTCGCGACGATCATCACGCTGATGACGCGGCTGGTGCTCAGCAAGCGCCCCGACCTGGACGTCGACCCGGACGCCCCGGACGACGACGTCGCCGGCCTGCACGTGAGCGCCGCCGAGCGGTCCGGGCTGATCCGGGCCGGGCTGGTGCTGCTGGCGGCTGCGGTCGTGCTGACCGCGATCATCCTGCCGGAGTCCTCGCCGCTGCGCGGAGAGGGCGGCAGCATCGTCGAGTCGCCGTTCATCGAGGGCATCGGCGCGGTGATCGCGTTCCTGTTCGGGATGATGGGCATCGTCTACGGCCTGCGGGTCGGGACGATCACCAAGGCGTCCGACGTGCCGAAGCTGATGACCGAGGGCATCAAGCAGATGGCCCCGGTGCTGGCGCTGTTCTTCGCGATCGCCCAGTTCCTGGCCTACTTCGAGTGGTCGCACATCGGGGACGTGATCTCGGTGCTGTCCGCGGACGCCCTGCGGACCACCGGCGTGCCGATCCCGGTGATCTTCCTGATGGTCCTGCTGCTGCTCAGCGTGGTGAACGTGATGATCACCAGCGGCTCGGCGATGTGGGCCATCGCGGCACCGGTGATCATCCCGATGCTGATGCTGGTGGACGTGCCGCCGGAGACCACCCAGGCGTTGTTCCGGATCGCCGACTCCGGCTCGACCGCGATCACCCCGATGAGCCCGTACTTCGTGATGGCGCTGGGCTTCCTGCAGCGCTACCGCAAGGACGCCGGGATCGGGACGCTCGCGTCCTACACGCTGCCGCTGGCGATCGCCATGACCACGGTGTGGACGGCGCTGTTCTTCGCCTGGTGGGCACTGGGCATCCCGCTCGGCCCGGGCGCACCCGTCCGCTGACCGCACGTTCCACGACCCGTTCTGGAGGGGACATGACCACCGTCGACACCATCAAGGACACCCTGGTCTCCGCGGTGTTCGTCGAGGTCGCACCGGCCGACATGGGCCTGGACGACAGCATGCGCGACGTCTTCGGGCTCGACTCGCTCGGCTTCGTCGAGCTGCGGGCCCAGTGCGAGGAGGTCTTCGGGATCGAGATCGGCGACGACGACTTCACCCCGGAGAACTTCGCGACCATCCGGAGTCTCGCGGGTCTCGTCGAGCGGCGCACGGCGGCGGTCGGCAGCGGCGGATGACCGCGGACCGCGGCGCCGGTGACGAGGTCGTCGTCACCGGCATGGCCTGGACGACGCCGCTCGGGAGCGATCTCGACGACGTCTGGCGGCGGCTGCTCCGCGGCGAGCACGGGTTCGTCCGGAGCGAGCTGTCCGTCGAGGTCCGCAACGACGCGGCCGCGCTCGTCACCGAGGTCGACCCGGCGCTCCCGCCGGGGGAGCGGCTGCACCGGATCGCCGTGCCGGCGGTGCGGCGGGCGCTCGGCGACGCCGGCCTCGACGGGGCCGACCCGCGGGCCGCGTTCGTCCTGGCGACGAGCTACGGCGACCACCTGGACAGCGGCGACACGACGTCGCTGTCCGGGTGGGCCGGTGCCGTCACCGCCGCCGTCGGTCATCCGCACGAACCGGTGTCGGTCGCCACGGCCTGCTCGGCCGGGTCCGACGCGCTCGTCGTCGGTGCCGCGCTGGTCCGCAGCGGCCGGTACCCGGTCGTGGTCTGCGTGGGCGCCGACGTCGTGACCGACGTCAAGCGGCTCGGCCACTCCGGGCTCGGCACCATGTCGCGGGACGCGTTGCGCGCCTTCGACACCGGGCGGTCCGGGATGCTGCTGGGTGAGGGGGCGGGGGTCGTCGTCCTGGAGTCCGCGGGATCGGCCAGGGACCGTGCGGCGCGCCGGTACGCGGTGCTGCGCGGGACCGGATCGGCCAACGACGCCTCCGGCATGACCGCCCCGGACCCCAGCGGCCGCAGCGTCCACCGGGCCGTCGAACGGTGTCTCGACGACGCCGGGCTGACCCCGGCCGCGGTGTCGGTGGTGTCCGCGCACGGCACCGGTACCGCACTGAACGACCAGGTCGAGGCGGCGTCGCTCGGCGCGCTGTTCGGCGGCGTGGCGGACCCGCCGCCGGTGTTCGGCACCAAGGGGGCGCTGGGGCACTCGCTCGGTGCCTGCGGGGTGATCGAGGCGATCTCGGTCGTGCTGGCACTGGCCTCGGGCCGGGTGCCACCGGTCCGTGGCCTGCGCGAGCCGCTCCCCGACGTGCGGGGCCTGGTCCCGGTCGCGGCCCGCTCGGTGAACGGCACGGGCACCGGCTCCGCCGGGCTGTCCCTGACGCTCGGTTTCGGCGGCTTCAACACCGCGCTCGCCCTCTCCGTCTGAAAGGTCGTCGATGCACTCGTTCGGACTGTCGGCCCGCACCACGGACGATCCCGGTACGCACGCCCGCAACGCTCCGTCGCTCTACGCGGACCCGGTGGCCTGGCTGCTGTGCGAGGTCACCGGGCAGGCGCTGGCCGGATGCCCGGACGACGTGCTGCACCACACCGACGAGGTCGGCCATCTCGCCGTGAGCGACCACGGCACGCTGGACACGATGCGCGCGCTCGCCCGCTCCGGGCGGCGCGGGCGGGTCTCGCCGCTGCGTTTCGCCGGGGCGAACCCCGGGTCGCTGGCCGGGCTCGCCTGCCTGCGGTGGGGGCTGCGCGGACCCACCATGATGCTGGCGATGCCGCCGTCGCCGGCGGGACCGGCGGCCGTCGCGGTGGCGCAGCGGTGGCTGGACACGGGGCAGGCGCGCCACGTCGTGCTCGCCACGCACACCGTGCGCGACGGCGTGCACGAGGCCCGGTGCGCGGTGCTCGCCCGCGACGCGGTCGCCGGCACGACGCCGCTGGACTGGGCGGACGTCGCGGGCGGGGCCCCGGTGACCGTCCGATGAGCACGACGGCCGCGGTACCCGCCCCCTGCACCTTCGACGCGGTCGACCGGCTGCTCGCCGACGCCGTCGACCTGGCCCCGTCGGCCGAGGAGTTCCCCGGGCTCGCCGCCGTCGTCGCCGACCTGGCCGGGGTCGGGCTGCGGCCCGGCACCCCGGTCGCGATCGCGCTGTCCAACGGCCGCCCGCTGCTCGCGCACTGGTTCGCCGCGGTCCTGCTCGGGCTGGTGCCGGTCGCGGTGCCGCCGTCGACGCCGTCGGCCCGGATCCGCGACCTCGCCGTCGAGCTGGGCGTCGAGGCGCTGGTGGCGGCGCGGCCGGACCCGGCCCGGTTCGGCGCGCGGCGCCACACCGCGGTCGGCACCGAGCGGCTGGTCCGCCTCGACGGCCCGGAACGCCCGGTCCCGGCCTGCGAGCCGGGGGAGGTGCTGCTGCTGACGTCGGGGACCTCCGGCCGGTCGACCGCGTGCGTGCACCGGTACGAGTCGCTCGCGCGCAACGCCGCCTGGCACTGCGACTCGGTCGGGCTGGACCGCACCGACACCGTGCTCGTGTCGCTGCCGCTGTACTACTCGTACGCGATCGTCGCCCAGGCACTCGCGGCGCTGCACACCGGCGCCCGGCTCGTCCTCGACGGGCCGCCGTTCGCGCCCGCGCCGTACCGCACCGTGCTGCAGAAGCACGACGTCACCCAGTCCTCGGTGACCCCGACGATCGTGCGCCGGCTGCTCGACGACGGGGAACCGCTCCCGGCCGGGCTCCGGTCGGTGACGGTCGGCGGCGACCAGCTCGCGGCCGTGCACGTCGCCGGGCTGGTCCGGATGGACCCGGGCCGCCGCGTCTACGCCACCTACGGGCTGACCGAGGCCGGCCCGCGGGTCACCACCCTCGCCGCGCACGCCGAACCGGCGGCGCGCTGGGGTTCGGTCGGCGTCCCGGTCGGGGACGTGCGCACCGAGCTGCGGGCCGCCGCTGGACCCGGCGGCCCGCAGCGGTGCACCGGAACCGGCGAGCTGGTCGTGCACACCGACACCGCGTTGCTGCGCACGGCCGGTCCGGTCGGGCGGGACCCGCTGGCCGCTCCGGGCGTCGTCGCGACCGGGGACCTGTTCCACCGCGACGACGCCGGCTACCTCTACTTCGACGGGCGGCGCTCGGAGTTCGTCGTCGTCGGCGGGGAGAAGGTCTCGCTGCGCACCCTGCGCCACGCCGCCCAGTCGCTGCCCGGCGTCGTCCGGGCCGAGGCCGTGCCGGCCGAGGAGGGCGGCGACGTCGTCGTCGATCTCGTCGTCGACGTCGCGGGGCCGGACGCACCCGGCCCGGCCCAGGTCACGACCGGTCTGGCGCCGCTGCTCACCCGCGTCGAGCGGCCCCGCAGGGTCTCCGTCCGCCGCGCCGACACCGAGGGGTTCCGGAAATGACGAGCACCACCGACGTCCCGAGGCTGTACTGCGTCCCGCACGCGGGCGGCACGGCGGGCGCGTTCCGGCGGTGGGCCGCCGCGTTCGGCACCGACGTGGCCGAGGTGGTCCCGCTGGAGCTGCCGGGCCGCGGCAGGCGGGCCCGCGAACCCTTCGCCGAGACGGTGCAGGACGCGGCGGCCGTCCTGGCCGGGGAGATCGCCGGGGACCTCGACCGTCCGGGCGGGTACGTGCTGCTCGGGCACTGCATGGGTGCGTTGGTCGCGTTCGAGATGGCCCGCCGGCTCGAGGCCGACGGCGCCCGGCCCGCCGAGCTGCTGCTGGTGTCCGGGCGGAACCCGCCGCACCTGCAGACCGAGTGGGGGCTGCGGGTCGCCCCGCTGCCCGACGACGAGCTGTTCGCCGAACTGCAGGCGGTCGGCGGCGTGCCGCCGGGCCTGAGCCGGGCGATGGCCGGCGACTTCCTCCCGATGATCCGCGCCGACCAGCGCATGGTGCACCGCTACGACGCCGGCTGGACCGACCGCCGGGTCACCCCGCCGGTCCTGGTCCTCGGCGGCCGCGACGACACGATGACCGACGGGGCCCTGCTCGGCGGCTGGTCGGCCTACACCCGCGGCGGGTGCACCGTCGCCACCCTCGCCGGTGGGCACTACTTCCTCTACGAGCACGCGGCCGCGGTGCGCGAGCTCCTTGTCCGGCTGCGCGGGGTCCCGGCATGAGGTACCGCCACCTCGGGCGGACCGGCGTCCGGGTCAGCCCGCTCTGCCTCGGCACGCTGATGCTGGGTGCGTGGGGGGCCAACGACGCCGCGGCCTCGACCCGGATCATCGACCGGGCGCTGGACTCCGGGATCAACTTCGTCGACACCGCCGACTCCTACTCCCGCGGGGAGACCGAGCGGATCCTCGGCGACGCGCTGGCCCGCCCGGGCCGCCGGGACCGGGTCGTGCTCGCGACGAAGGTCCACTCCCCGATGGGCGTCGACCCGAACGCGCGCGGCAACTCCCGCCGCTGGATCGTCACGGCCGTCGAGGACAGCCTGCGCCGGCTCCGGACCGACCGGATCGACGTCTACCAGGTCCACCGGTCCGATCCGCACACCGACATCGAGGAGACCCTGGACGCGCTGACGGACCTGGTCCGGGCGGGCAAGGTGCGCTACATCGGCTCGTCGACGTTCCCGGCGCACCGGATCGTCGAGGCGCAGTGGGCCGCGCAGCAGCCCGGCCGCTCCCGGTTCGTGCTGGAGCAGCCGCCGTACTCGTTGCTGGCCCGCGAGATCGAGGCCGACGTGCTGCCGGTCTGCGCGCAGTACGACATGGGCGTCGCGGTCTGGAGCCCGCTGGCCGGGGGCTGGCTGTCCGGCCGCTACCGGGCCGGTGCCGAGCCGGAGACCTCGGGGCGCGCCGCCCGCTGGGCCGCCCGTTACGACATGGCCCGTCCGGAGAACCGGCGCAAGCTCGACATCGTCACCCGGCTCGCCGAGCTGGCCGACGAGGCCGGACTCTCGCTGGTGCACCTGGCGCTCGGGTTCGTGCTGAGCCACCGGGCCGTCACCTCGGCGATCATCGGCCCGCGCACCCTCGAGCACCTCACCGGCCAGCTCGGGGCCGCCGACCTGCAGCTGTCCGCGGACGTGCTCGACCGGATCGACGCGATCGTCCCGCCGGGGACGACCCCGAACCCGGCCGACGGCGGCTGGCGCGCGCCGGAGCTGGACGACCCGTCCCTGCGCCGGAGGGCCTGAGCCGTGCCCGGGACGATCCCCGCCGACCTGCTCGACCCGGCCACCGGCGTCCTGCTGCGGTCGTTCGGCTCCGACGGAACGGACGCCAGGGTGGGCTTCGCGCTCTCCGGCACCGATCCCGTGCACCGGGTCTCCGACCGGTGCGCGGGCGATCCGGTGCTGTTCGCGCAGTACGTCCGGCAGACCGGGCTCGCGCTCGTGCACCTGGGCGAGGGGGTGCCGTTCACCCACCAGGTCGCGCCCGCCTGGCTCCGCTTCGACGCCACCGTGGCACCCGGCGGACCGGCCGGGGACGCGGCCGGGGAGCCGGTCACGGCGGTGACCACCCGGGTCGAGGTCGAACGCCGCCGCGGCCAGGTCACCGGCATCGGCTACGACCTCGTCCTGCTCCGGGGCGGGCGGACGATCGGTACCGGAGGGGCCCGGCTGAACGTGCTCTCGCCGGCCGTCCTGCGGTTCGTGCGAGGGCGGAACCCGGCGCCGGACACCGGTCCCGCCCCGGGCACCGGCTCGGCGCCGGACGCCGGGAGCGACCCGTGCCGGGTCGTCCCCACCGGACCCGCCAGCTGGGACGTCGAGCTCGATCCGGGGACGCTGCTCGTGTCCGGTCACCGCGCCGACCACGTGCCCGGCACGGTCCTCGTCGCCGTGGCCGGGCGGTTGGCCGCACCCGGCGGGACCGGCATCCGCAGCATGGACGCGGAGTTCTACGCCTACACCGGCGTGGGGCGCACGGTGACCGCGGTCGTCGAGCGGTCCGACGTCGGGGCGACCGTGGTCCTCGGGCACGGCAGCACCGAGACCTGCCGGGTGTCCGTCCTGCTCGATGCCTGACCCGGTCCCGGCCCGCGGCTGGATCGGCCGGTTCGGGTTGCTCGCCCTCGTCTGGGGGCTGACCTTCGGGTTCGTGAAGCTCGGCCTGGCAGGGTTCGCCGCCCCGGTCGTGTCGTTCGGCCGGGTCGCCTTCGGGGCGATCGCGGTGCTCGCCGTCGTGCTGGTGACCGGGTCGCGGATCCCCACCGGCGCCGGACTGTGGCTGCGGCTGGCGGTGGCGGCGCTGCTGCTCAACACGGTCCCCTTCACCCTGTTCGCCTACGCCGGGGAGCGGATCCCGTCGGCCCTGGTCAGCATCTGCAACGCGAGCACGCCGCTGTTCACCCTGCTGGTCGCGCTCGTCGCGCTGCCCGCGGAACGCCCCTCACCGCGCCGGGTGCTGGGCCTGGGCGTCGGCTTCTGCGGGGTGCTCGTCGTGTTCGGCGTGTGGCGGGTGGGCAGCGGGGACACCGCGGGGATGGCGATGGCCGTCGGTGCCGCGGCGAGCATGGGTGCCGGGTGGGCGTTCGTCCGGCGGTTCCTGACCGGGTCCGGGCACCCGGACCTGTCCCTGGCCGGGATCCAGCTGCTCCTCGGCGCGGTCCAGCTGGCCGTGCTCGCCCCGCTGCTGACGCCGCTGCCGACGGCGTTCCCGATCGGCCCGGTGCTCGCGGTCGTCGCACTGGGGGTCGTGGGCACCGGGCTGGCGTTCGCCCTGCAGTACGGCCTGGTGCGCGACGCCGGGGCGACGGTCGCGTCGACCGTCACCTACGTCGTCCCGGTGGTCGCGACGGTGGCCGGGGTCGCGCTGCTCGGCGAGCGGCTGTCCTGGAACCAGCCCCTGGGCGCCGCGGTGATCCTCGCCGGCGCCGCGCTGCTCCGGCCGGCGTCCCCGCGCACCGTCCGGGTGTGACGCGGGCCACTCCGGCCTTGAGTGTGCCGTGGCGGCACGGCTTCTCCTGGTTCTCACGCAGCGAGGCCCACCACGCAGCGACGACACGGGAGGACGAGATGAACGCGACGAGCACCCACCCCGCCCAGTACCGGGACGACGCACCCACCGAGCAGCTGCCGGTCGTCGGCGCGGCGCCCCGCCCCACCGGCCCCGCCGGTCCTGCGGCGAAGCCCGCGACCTCGGCGTCGGCGGCGTCGATGCTCGACCAGATGGGCGGCCCGATGGGGTTCGTCTACTCCACGGTCGCGGTCGTCGTGTTCGCCGCCGCGAACGCGTTCCTGCCGCTGCCGGTGACCGCCTCGATCGCGATCGGCGCGGCGCTGCTGCTGACGGTGTTCCGGCTGGTCCGCGGGGAGCGGTTCTCCTCGGCGGTCGGCGGCCTGATCGGGGTCGGCGTGGCGGTCGGTCTGGTGGCCTGGACCGGGTCGGCGAAGGACTTCTTCGCGATCGGGATCTGGGCGGCGCTGGCCGGGTTCGTGGTCACGGCGGTGTCGGTGCTGGCCCGCCGGCCGGTGACCGGGCTGATCTGGAACGCGGTGCACGGCAACACCCATGACTGGCGTGCCGACCGGCCGAGCCTGCGGGCCCACGACATCGCGACGCTGGCCGCGGCCGCGGTGTTCGGCGCCCGGTTCGTGGTGCAGTACTGGCTGTACGCGATCGACACCACCGGTGGTCTGGCGATCGCGCGGGTGGCGATGGGTACCCCGCTGACGATCGTGGGTGCGCTGGTCGTGGTGTGGGCGTTCCGCCGGACGAGCAAGCGGCTGCTGCCCCGGTCCTGATCCCCTTCTTCCGCGGCGCCCGTCCTCCGTTCCCGGAGGGCGGGCGCCGTTGTCCTGTCCGGGGATGCCGCCGGTCGAGGATCCGGGAGGGACGTTCGCGCGGAATCGCTGAGCAGGTAAGCGATGTGGCTGATGAACACTGGTCGCGGGACCGGGCGGAGTGGTGGTGGGCGCCGCCCCGGGACGAGGACTTCTCCCGAGAACGACTGACCGGGTAAGCGATTCGGCACGACAGAAGGTGCCCGCGCCGTGGGCCGAGGACCGCTCCCGATGAGGAGTCCGGCGCCGGGACGGTCCGCGTCATCGAAATTCGCTTACCCGGTCAGCGATTCTGGACGAGGGAGCACCATCGAGCCGCAGAGCTGCGCCGGGTCACGCGACGAGCGCGCGCGGGGGTCGTGCGCGGGGTGGCACGTGGAGTGCGCGCGGGCGCTCGTGGCGGTTCAGTCGGTGCGGTGCGCCCCGGCCGGGGTCTCGGCGCCGGACTCGTGCAGGACGCGGTGGATCTCCTCGCGGACCCGCTGCAGGCGCTCGACGGTCGCGGCCAGATCGGTGTCGATGCCCCGTACGGCGTTCTCGACGATCTCACGCGTACTCCGTGCCACGAGGACACCTCACTTCTCCGGGGTCGGCCGGCACCCCACGTACCGGCCGCTCCAGTGAAAACCGTGCCGTCGGGGCATGGTCAAGCCCGTCTTCTCCGTCGGCCCGCGGCCCGGCGTGCCGGTCGGCGGGCCGCTACCGTGCACCCGTGACCGCCGCCGAAACCGGATCCACCATCACCGTGCTGGTCGTGGACGACGACCCGGTCGTCCGCTTCGGACTGACCATGATGCTGCGCGGGGCGCCCGACCTCACCGTGGTCGCCGAGGGCGGCGACGGCGCGGAGGCGCTGGAGCTGGCCGAACGGCACTCCCCGGACGTCGTTCTCATGGACATCCGGATGCCCGGGACCGACGGGCTCACCGCGACCGAGAAGCTGCGGAGCCGTCCGGGTGCGCCGCAGGTCGTCGTGCTCACCACCTTCGACGCCGACGCGCACGTCCTGCGGGCGCTGCGCGCCGGTGCGGCCGGGTTCCTGCTGAAGGACACCCCGCCGGACGAGCTGGTCGTCGCGATCCGGCACGCGGCGCAGGGCCGGCCGGTGCTGTCGCCGGAGGTCACGCGGCGGCTCATGGACCGGGTCGCCGGTTCCGAGCAGGACACGGCCCGGGAGGCCGCCCGGCGTCGGCTCGGGCTGCTCGCCGACCGGGAGCGCACGATCGCGCTCGAGCTGGGGGCCGGGCGGTCCAACGCCGAGATCGCCACCCGCCACCATCTCGGCATCGCCACGGTGAAGACGCACGTCTCGGCGATCCTCACCAAGCTCGACCTCAACAACCGCGTGCAGGTGGCCCTCCTGGTGCACGACGCCGGGCTCGACATCCCCGAGTGAGGGCCGGCGTCAGTCGGTCCAGCCGTGGTCCGCGGCGATCCGGTGGGCGTCCTGGCGCGAGGTCGCGTCCAGCTTGGTGACGATCGCCGCCAGGTGGTTGCGGACGGTCCCGGCGGACAGGTGCAGGCGGCGCGCGACCGTCGCGACCGGTGTGTCCGGCCCGGCGGTGCGAAGGACCTCCAGCTCGCGGGGCGAGAGCGGGCACGGCGGGGCGGCGAGCGCGTCCGCGGCGAGCGCCGGGTCGACGTAGCGGTGCCCCGCCCGGACCCGGCGCACGACGTCGGCCAGCACCGACCCCGGAGCGCCCTTGGGCACGAAGCCGCGCGCACCGGCGGCGAGCGCCCGCTGCAGGTGCGCCGGGCGGCCGTGCCCGGTCAGGATGACGACGGCGCAGCCGGGCGACACCGTCGCGATCTCCCGGGCGACGGCGAGGCCGTCGATCCCCGGCATCTGCAGGTCGACGACCGCGACGTCCGGCCGGTGGGCGCGGACCGCGTCGACGGCGGACGGCCCGTCCCCGGCCTGCGCGACGACGGCGATGTCCGGCTCCAGCTCCAGCAACGCCGCGATCCCGGCGCGGATCAGCTCCTCGTCGTCGGCGAGCAGGACCCGGATCGGGCCGGTCACGGCGCGGGGACCGAGGCGCGCAGCACGAAGACGTCGCCGTCGAGGCCGGTGTCGAGCCGCCCGCCGAGCGCGCCGAGGCGGGCGGCGAGCCCGTGCAGGCCCGAGCTGTACCGGTCCGGGCCAGGGGACGTTCCGAGCGGCGCGGCGGCACCGTCGTTGCTGATCCGCAGCTCGGTGCCGTCGTCGCCGTCCACGACGGAGATGGTGCACCAGCGGGCCCTGCTGTGTCGCAGGACGTTCGTCGCCGCCTCGCGCAGCGTCGCCGCCAGTGCCGTGCCGGTCTCGGCGGGCAGCCCGGTGGCCGGCTCGCCGGACAGCGTGGTCCGCACCCCCGAGGCCCGCAGCACCCCGGCGACCGCGGTCAGCTCGGCGGCGAGGTCCGCGGTGCGCCGGCCGTGCACGACCCGGCGCATCTCGCCGAGCGCGTGCGCGGCCAGCCCGCGTGCCTGCTCGGCGTGCTCCGCCGCCGCACCGGGATCGGTGTGCGCGGTGCGCGCGGCGAGCTCGGCCTGCAGACCGATCACCGTGAGGTGGTGCCCCAGGACGTCGTGGACGTCGGCCGCCAGCCGCAGCCGTTCCTCGGCCGCGGCCAGCCGCACCGCGGCGTCCCGGCCGGTCTGGGCCGCGACGACCAGCTGCCACAACCGCAACGGCAGCAGGTGCACGAGCAGCAGCACCGCCGCGGCGAGCACGGTCAGGACCGCGTAGGGCACGGCGGCCGCCGCGACCCACTGCCCGACCGCCACCGACACCCCGGTCACGACGGCCGCGGCCGTGAGCCCCGCCCGCCACCCCAGCAGCAGCGGCGCGGACCCGGCGAGCCCCGCGGCGACCCAGGCCCAGGTCATCCACCCCTGTGCCGCCCCGGCCGGTGCCAGCAGCGGCACCGAGGCGACCGCCGCCACGGCGAGCACCCCGACGGCGACCGGTGCGCCGGGCCGCGCCCCGGATCCCGGCTCGCTGCGGCAGAGCCCGACACCCAGCGCCACCAGCAGGACCAGCAACGTCACCGTGCCGGTGACCACCCGGACCGGGTCCGGCTCGCGCAGCAGCCCGACACCGGCCGCGGCCGTGGTCATCAGCGCCGCGGACACCACCGTGACCAGCGCGACCGGGCGGGTCCACCGGTCCGGGCCGCCGGGGTCGAACGTGCTGGTCATCGCCGTCGCCTCCGGGACCGTGCTGGTGGACGGGCACCATCCTGGCCCCGATCCTGCACGACGGGGGCGTGCACCGTGCACGGTGCGACCGTGCGGATCGCCGGTCTCCGGCCGCGCCCCGGCACCGCACGCTCCCCGGGTACCGCACAGAGCACCGGGATCCGAGGAGCGCGCCATGGCCACCGTCCACGACCACCACCTCCGGCACACCACACCGGCCCACCTCGGCCGGGTCCTGCGGTCCACGCACCGGTGGCCCGCACTGCTGGGCGCCGCGCTGGCTGTCGCGGTGGCGGGGCCCGGTCCGGACGCGCTCCCCGCGCTGGCCGTCGCCGCGTTCGTCTACCTGGGAGCGGCAGCGCTGGGCCGGCCGGGAGCGTCGTGGCCGCTGCTGGTGGCCGGCATGGGCATCCTCGTCGGTGCCCGGTTCGTGCCGGGCCTGGATCCGGTGGTGGCGCTGCTGGTCGCGGGTGGTGCCGTCGGCGTCGCCGGAGCGGTCGCCCGGCCCGTCGCCGGCCGCTCGGCCGGGGTGGCCCGGCAGGCCGCGATGCTGCTGGTCGTCGTCGCGATCGCGGGGGCCGCCACCGTGGTCGCGCCGGTGTGGGCCGGGGTGCTCGTCGCGACCGGTCTGCTCGCGCACGCCGGCTGGGACGTCTGGCACCACGTCACGATGCGCACGGTGTCCCGGTCGCTGTCGGAGTTCTGCGCCGTGCTGGACGCCGTGCTCGCCGTGCTCGTCCTGGTGGCGACGTTCGCCTGAGCGCGACCGGCGGCCCGGATCAGCCCCCGGCGGTGTCGTGTGCCAGGTCGTGGAACCGGGCCCGTACGGCGACGACGCCGGTGCCCTCCCGGCTCACGTGCACCCGGTTGGTGAGCAGCACGTACCACCGGCGCGTGTCCGGGTCGACGAACAGCGAGGTGCCGGTGAACCCGGTGTGGCCGAACGTGCGCGGGCCGACCCGGCCGCCGGCGACCGGCTCCGCCGGGTCGTTGTTCTGCCAGCCGCGGCTGCGCGCCGGTGACGGGCTGTCGGTCCGGATCATCGCGGCCAGCGCGGCGGGGGACATCAGGACGCGGTCGTCGAGGGTGCGGACCAGGGCCCGGCCGACGGCCGCGACGTCGTCGAGGGTGCCGAACAACCCGGCGTGCCCGGCCGGGCGGCCCAGGACCACGGCGTTCTCGTCGTGCACCTGGCCCTGCACCACCCGCCCCCGCCACGCGCACCGCTCGGTCGCGACGACCGGCACCCCGGGGCCGGGGGCGAAGGTGAGGCCCCGGGCCCCGGCCGGCCCGGCGACCAGGTCGGTGACCAGCTCGTCCAGCGGTGCGCCGGTCGCCGCCTCGAGCATCAGGCCGATCAGGATGAACCCCTGCGAGCTGTAGTCGACCTGCGTGCCGGGGCGGTGCGCGAGCGGCAGCTCCGCGACGGCCCGCAGCAGCGCCTCCCGGGTGCCGTGCTCGCGCCAGAGCGGGACCCGGCCGGGCAGCCCGGAGGTGTGCAGCAGGAGCTGCGCCAGGGTCGCGTCCGCCGCGGGGGTTCCGCGGTGCGCGGGGAGCAGCCGGGCGACGGTGTCGTCGTCGGCCAGCGCACCACGCTCCACCAGCACGGCCGCGGCCAGCGCGACCAGCGGTTTGGTCACCGAGGCCAGGTCGAACAGCTCGGTCCCGTCCAGCGGGGCCGCATCGATCCCGTCGCCGGCCCCGGTGACCTCGGGGAGGTCCGGCCAGGCCCGGGTGCCGAGCGTGCCCCGGACCCGGTGCCCGTCGGCGTCGCCGACGGCCCAGGCCGCGGCCGAGAACACCCCGTCCGCGCGGGCGCCGGCCAGGAGATCGGTCAGGGCTCCGCCGGGCGCCCTCACGCGTGCCGCCGCTGCGGTCCGGCGGTGGAGCGCGCCCGCAGCACCGACGACGTCGTCGCGGCCGTCTCGGCGACCAGCGGCCCGAGCCGCTCGACGGCGGCGTCGGCGAGGGTGAACGCGGTGCCGGACACCCCGATCGCGCCGATCACCCCGCCGGTGCCGTCGAGCACCGGTGCGGCGATCGAGCGGACACCGTCGGTGTCGTCGCGCACCGTCACCGGTGGCGGGTCCCCGGGCCCGGTGGCCAGCACGGCGCTCCCGAACGCGGTGTCGCCGACCGGCGCCGTGTGGCCGGGCCGGGCCGGCAGGCCGTACGGATCGGTCGACTCCAGCGAGTCGACGGTGACCACCTGGTCGGCGAACCGCTGCACGAAGTGCGCGGACAGCCCGCTCGCCGCCCGCAGGCGTTCCAGCCCCTGCCGGATCACCGGGCGCCGCGGGTCCTCGGCGAGCGCGGCGGCGGCGATCCCGAGGAACCGGGGCCCGATCGTGTAGCAGCCACCCGGGGCGGTGACGACGAACCCGGACTCCACCAGGTTGCGCAGCATCCGGTGCACGGTGGCCTTCGCCAGCCCGGTAGCGGCGGCCAGGTCGACGATGCGGTGCGGCCCGGGAGCGTGCGCGAGCGCGGTGAGGACGTCCAGCACCTTGGTCGCGGCCGAGCGGGCACCACGGTCGTCGTTCATGGGCCGGATACTACCCGGCGGACGACCCGTTTCCTGCAGCGGAACGGTGCAATCGTCAGTCGGAACTGCTGTATTGGGCAGCGACACACGTCCCGTCGACCAGAGGAGGTGCCGTGACCGACCCGTCATCGGGGCCGAGCCGGCGCGCGCTGCTCCGTGGCATCGCGGCCGCCGTGCCGCTGCTCGCGCTCGGCCCGGCGCTCACGGCCTGCGCGCCGGCCGCCGACCGGCCGCCCACCCGCCTGCTGCGGGTCTCGCAGGCCTCGGACCCGCGCTCCATGGACCCGCACAAGGTGGCCGACATCGTCTCGATGAACGCCCTGATCAACGTGTTCGACTGCCTCACCGAGCGGACCGCCGACAACCGGCTCGGGCCGCGGCTGGCGACCTCGTGGACGGCGGTCACCGACACCCGGTGGCGGTTCACGCTGCGTCGCGGCGTCCGGTTCCACAACGGCGAGGTGTTCGACGCCCGCGCGGTGGCGTTCAGCATCGAGCGGCTGCTCGACCCGGCGACGGCGTCGCCGATCGTCGAGCTGCGCTACGTGACCGGGGTCGAGATCGTCGACGACCACACCGTCGACATCGTGACCGACCGGCCGGACCCGGTGCTGCCGGCGAAGCTGTCGTTGTTCGGCGGGGTCGTCGTCCCCCCTGGCTACCTGCGGGAGGTGGGGGAGGAGGGGTTCGCCGCGGCCCCGGTCGGCACCGGGCCGTTCCGCTTCACCGAGTGGCAGCGCTCGGTCGCGCTGCGGCTCACGGCGGTGCCCGACCACTGGGCCGGCCCGCCCGGGGTGGAGCGGTTGGAGCTGCAGACCATCTCCAACCCGGCGTCGGCGCTCGCCGCGCTGCAGAGCGACGCGGTCGACATGGTGACCGGTCTCAACCCGGACGCGGCCCTGCAGCTGCAGGGTTACCGGGGCATCGCCGTCGCCAACAGTCCCGGCATCCGGATGTCCTACCTGTCGCTGGACACCACCGACCCGGTGCTGTCGGACGTGCGGGTGCGTCGCGCGCTCAACCACGCGGTCGACGTGCCGCTGCTGATCGACGCCGTGCTCGACGGGAAGGCCCGCGAGGTCCCGACGATGATCCCGCGCGAGTCCTTCGGGTTCGACCCGGCCGTCGCGCCCTACTCCCGGGACCTGGAGCGGGCCCGCGCGCTGCTCGCCGAGGCCGGGCACCCGGACGGCTTCTCGACGACGCTGACGGCGTCGAGCGCGGACGCGATGGTCGCCCAGGCCGTCGCCGGGCTGCTGGCCAGGGCCGGGGTGCGCGCCGAGGTCGAGCTGCTCGACCCGAGCACCTACTCCTCCCGGCTGACCAGCGACAACCGCGGTGCGCTCGGCCCGGTGTACCTGGCGGCCACCACCGGCTGGACGCTCGACGGGCAGAGCCCGGTGCAGTCCAACGTCCGCAGCGACCGGCGGCAGAGCCGCTGGACCGACCCGCGGGCGGACGCGCTCATCGACCGCGAGGAGCTGTCGATCGACCCGGCCGCCCGGACCGCGGCGTTCGCCGAGCTGCAGGAGCTGCTGTCCGACGAGGCGCCGTTCGTCTTCCTGCACCAGCTCGACGCCGTCCTGATCACCAACGAGCGGGTGTCGTGGACCCCGAACGTCGTCGGCGTGCTGGCGATGGCGACCGCGGAGGTGCGCGATGGGTGAGATCGGCCCGCTGGCCCGCACGATCCTGGGCAAGCTCGGCTCGGCCGTGCTGGTCCTGTTCGTGGTGGCGACCGTGGCGTTCGGCCTGGTCCGGATCTCCGGTGACCCGCTGGCCCTGCTGCTGCCGCCGGACGCGAGCCCGGAGCAGGCGGCCGGGCTCGCCGCCGGACTGGGCCTGGACCGCCCGCTCTGGCAGCAGTACCTGTCCTACCTGGGCGGGCTGCTCCGGGGCGACCTCGGGACGTCGATCTTCTACGACCAGCCGGTGACGTCGCTGATCGCCGACCGGCTCCCGGCGACCGCCCTGCTCGCGGTGTCGGCGCTGCTGCTCGCGCTCGTCGTCGCGGTACCGGCCGGGATCGTCTCCGCGGTCCGGCGCGGCACCCGCACCGACAGCGCGATCGGCGTCGCGGTGCTGGTGGGGCAGTCGGTGCCCGCGTTCTGGACGGGCATCGTGCTGATCCTGCTGTTCGCGGTGTCGCTGCGGATCCTCCCGGCCGCCGGGTACGGCAGCGCGGCGAACCTCGTGCTGCCCGCGGTGACGCTGTCGATCTACTCGCTGGCCGTGATCGCGCGGCTGCTGCGCACCTCGCTGGTCGACGTGCTGTCCGCGGACTTCGTGCGCACCGCACGGGCCAAGGGGGCCGGGCCGACCCGGGTCGTCGTCGGGCACGCGCTGCGCAACGCGGCGCTCCCGGTGGTCACGGTGATCGGCCTGGAGCTGGGCTCGCTGCTCGGCGGCGCGATCCTCACCGAACAGGTCTTCAGCTGGCCCGGGATCGGCCGGCTCGCCGTCGAGGCGATCACCAACCGGGACTTCCCGCTCGTGCAGGGCACGGTCCTGTTCTTCGCGGTGGTGTTCGTGCTGGTGAACCTGCTGGTCGACCTCTCCTACTCCGTGCTCGACCCGAGAGTGAGGCTGCGCGCATGAGCGTCGTACCGGACGTCCCGGCCCGCCCGTCGCTGCTGCGCAGGATGTGCGGCACCCGGCTCGCGGTGCCCGCACTCGTCGTCCTCGGGCTGGTCGTGCTGGCCGCGGCGCTGGCCGACGTCATCGCGCCGTGGGACCCGAACGCCCAGGACCTGCTGGTCCGGCTGCAGCCCCCGGGACCGGGCGGCGGGCACCCGCTCGGCACGGACGCGCTCGGCCGCGACGTGCTGAGCAGGCTGATCCACGGGGCCAGGGTCTCGCTGCTGGTCGGGATCGCCGCGGCACTGGTCTCCGGCGTCGCCGGGGCGGTCGTCGGGCTGGTCGCCGGTGCCCGTGGCGGCCGGACCGACCGGATCCTGATGGGTCTGGCCGACGTCCAGCTCGCCTTCCCCGGCGTGCTCGTCGCGCTGGCCGTGGTCGCCTTCGTCGGCAACGGGCTCTGGATCGTGATCGCCGTGCTCGGCGTGACGAACTGGGTGTCCTACGCCCGCGTCGTCCGGTCGTCGGTGCTGTCGCTGCGCGAGCGGGAGTTCGTGCTGGGCGCCAGGGCGATCGGCGTCGGCCCGGTGACGATCATGCGGCGGCACCTGCTGCCGAACGTGATGGCACCGCTGGCCACCGTCGCCACGCTCAACGTCGCCGCCGCGATCCTCGCCGAGTCCGCGCTGAGCTTCCTCGGCCTCGGCGTCCCCGCATCGGTGCCGACCTGGGGCTTGATGCTCAGCGAGGGCCAGCTCTACCTGGGTACCGCGTGGTGGATCGCGGTGTTCCCGGGGCTGGCGCTGCTGTGCACCGCGCTGGCCGTGAACGTCACCGGCGACGCGCTGCGCGGCGCCACCGACCCGAAGGTGTACCGCCGATGACCGACGCCGTGACCGACCGCGAGCCCGTCCTGGACGTGCGGGACCTGCACGTCGACTTCGCGCTGGGGCAGCGCACCGTGCACGCGGTGCGCGGGGTGGACCTGCAGGTGCACCGCGGCGAGGTGCTCGCCGTGGTGGGCGAGTCCGGCAGCGGCAAGAGCGCCACCGCGCTGTCGGTGCTCGGACTCAACCCGGTGCCGCCGGCGCGCTACCCGGCCGGCCGGATCGGGTTCGGGGGCCGGGACCTGCTGACGCTGTCCGAGCCGGAGCTGCGCACGGTACGCGGCGGCGAGATCGCGATGATCTTCCAGGACCCGATGACCTGCCTCAACCCGGTCACCCGGGTCGGCCGCCAGATCGAGGAGGTCTGCCTGCTGCACCGCGGCGGGCGGCCCGGGTCGCACCGGGCCGAGGTGCTCGCCGCACTGGCCGCGGCCGGGATCGGCGACCCGGAACAGCGCATCGACCAGTACCCGCACCAGCTCTCCGGCGGGCTGCGCCAGCGCGTGATGATCGCGATGGCGCTGGTCGCGCAGCCCCGGCTGCTGATCGCCGACGAACCGACGACGGCGCTCGACGTGACCGTGCAGGCCCAGATCCTCGACGTCCTCGACCGGCTCCGCGCCGAGCGCGACATGGCGATCCTGCTGATCACCCACGACCTCGGTGTCGTCGCCGGGGTGGCCGACCGGGTCGTCGTCATGCGGCACGGGCAGGTGGTCGAGCACGGCACCGTCGACGACGTGTTCGGCGCGCCGGCGCACCCCTACACCCGGCAGCTGCTCGCCGCCACGCCCCGGCTGCACCCGGCCGACACCCCGCGGGAGGACACCGCATGAGCACCCCCACGGCCACCGCCCCGCTGGTCCGGGCCCGGGGCCTGCGCAAGGAGTACCCGCGGCGCGGCACGACCCCGTTCGTCGCCGTCGACGACGTCGACCTGGAGGTGCACCCGGGGGAGACCCTGGCCGTGGTCGGTGAGTCCGGCTCCGGCAAGACCACCCTGACCCGGCTGCTGCTCGGCCTGCTCGAACCGACCGCGGGGACCGTCGAGATCGGCGGGCGGGACGTCGCCGGGCTGGACCGGGCGGGCCGGGCCGCCCTCCGGCGTTCGGTGCAGGTCGTGTTCCAGGACCCGTACTCCAGCATGAACCCGCGGATGCGGGTCCTCGACGTCGTCGCCGAGCCGCTGGTCACGCACCTGCCCGAGCTGCGCGGACGCCGGGGCCGCGACGCCCGCGCCGAGCGGGTCGCCGAGCTGCTGGCCGGGGTCGGGCTGGAACCGGAGATGGCGCAGCGCTACCCGCACGAGTTCTCCGGCGGGCAGCGCCAGCGCATCTCGATCGCGCGGGCGCTGGCCCTGCGGCCCGGGCTGATCGTGCTGGACGAGCCGACCAGCGCGCTGGACGTCTCGGTCCAGTCCCAGGTCCTGGACCTGCTGGCCCGGCTGCAGGCCGAGCACGCGGTCGGCTATCTCTTCGTGTCGCACAACCTCGCGGTGGTGCGCCGGGTCGCCGACCGGGTGCTCGTGCTGCGCGCCGGGGCGGTCGTGGAGGCGGCACCGGCGGCCGAGCTGTTCGCCGCGCCGCGCGCGCCCTACACCCGGCGGCTGCTCGACGCCGTCCTCGAACCGGACCCGGTGGTGGCCCGCCGCCGCCGAGCAGCGCGACGTCGTCGGCCGCGGTGGTCGCGACCACCACCCGGGGCGGCTCGGCCTGCTCGGACCACGCGCTCACCGCCCGCAGGGCCGACTCGATGTGCTCCAGGAACTCCGGGCCGCCGCCCGCGGCGTCGCCGTGCAGGATGTAGAGGCCGGGCGCGACCAGGTGCTGGATGGTCGACAGGCCCAGGGCCAGGTTCGCCGCGTACTCGCGGGCCAGCTCCACGGCCCGCGGGTCGCCGGTCGCGGCCAGGTCCGCGATGCCGTCGACCGGGCCGAGACCGAGCTGCCCGGCGCGGGTGCGCAGCCAGCCGGTGGTCGCCACCGTCTTCCAGCAGCCGCGGTTCCCGCAGCTGCAGAGCTCGCCACCGGCGCGCACCGTGATGTGCGCGCCGCTGCGCCCGCCCTGCGGCGCGATCACGTGTCCCTCGTGCAGCAGCCCGACGCCGAGGGTGTCCCCCGTGGACACCGAGGCGAAGGCGCTGCGCCCGGCGCCGAGACCGAACCAGCGGTCGCCGAGCACCTGCAGCCGGGCGTGGTGGTCGGCGAACACCGGCACCCCGAGTGCGTCGGTGAGCAGCGCGGCGATCGGGCAGCCGCGGAACCCGGGCAGGTCGTGCACGTCCCGGATCACGCCGCTGCCGTCCTCCACCAGGCCGACGCTGGCGATCCCGACCCCGCGCACCGCGGCGCCGTCGAAGCAGCGCCGGGCCGTCCCGACGACGACCGAGGTCAGCTCGCGGGTGCTCGCCGTGCGCGGGGAGCCGAACACCGCCGACCGCTCCCGCACGACCCGGCCGGTCCCGTCGACCAGCGCCGCCCGCACCCCGCCGGGCATCAGCTCGATCGCACCCAGCACCGGCGCCGTGCCGGGACGACCGGTGTCCCCGGGCGGCGTGGCCGGTGCCGCGGGCAGCGCCGCCAGGTGCCGGGCCCGCGGTGCCACCACCTGAACCACCGGACCTTCGCAGAGAGGAGTCGCGGATGACTGTACGACAGCTGACCGAGCTGACCCGGGGCCGAACCCGGGAGCTCGCCGCCGCCGGGGCGGTGGCGCTGCTCCCGATCGGCGCGGTCGAGCAGCACGGCGACCATCTCCCGATGGGCACCGACGCGCTGCTCGCCGACGCGGTGCTCGACGCCGCGCTGGCCGACCCGGACCTGCACGGGCCGGGGACCGAGTGGGTCCGGCTCCCCACCCTCGCCGTCGGGCACAGCCCGCACCACCTGTTCGCCGGGGCCGTCTCGCTGCGGCCGGAGACGCTGTCCGCGGTGCTCGCCGACGTGCTCGACTCGCTGGCGGTGACCGGCTTCGCCCGCGCGGTGCTCGTCAACGGGCACGGCGGCAACGACGAGCTGGCCCGGCTCGCCGTCAAGGCGCACACCCTCGGCCACCAGGGGACCGCCGCCGCCGCGCTGTCCTACTGGTCGGTCGTCGCCGACACCGGCGCGGCCGACGCGGAGGCCGAACGACCGGAACGCACGCCGGGGCACGCGGGCTGGTTCGAGACGTCGCTGATGCTCGCCGTCCGGCCCGATCTCGTCGGCGCCGACCGCCCGTTCGCCGCTCCGGCGCCACCCGCGCTGTTCGACGACCCGCCGCACCCCGGGATGACCACCGAGCGGCACGGCGAGTGGGCCCGGGTCGGCGGCACCACCGACGACGCCGGCGACGCCCGTGCCGACGCCGGTGCCGCACTGCTGCGCCGCCGCGGCGCCGGGCTCGCCGCCGCGCTCACCGCGTTCGACCGGGCCACCCGCAGGACCACCACCACCGGAGAAGGACTGCACGAATGCTGATCGCGTCGATCGACGTCTGGGTCGTCAACCTGCCCCTGACCAACCCGTTCACCAGCTCGTTCGAGACCAAGGTCGGGGAGACCCGGACCGTCGTCCGGATCCGCACCGACGACGGCGCCGAGGGCTGGGGCGAGACGATGTGGGGCGCCCCGGTGGCCGCGCTCGTCCGGCAGCTGGCGCCGTCGCTGGTCGGGACGAGCCCGTTCGCGCTGGAGGCGTTCCACCGCAGGCACCGGATGGTCCCGTTCATCCACGGCTACCTCGGCCACGCCGCGCTGGCCGGGCTGGACGTCGCCTGCTGGGACCTGATCGGGCGGATCACCGGGCAGTCGGTGACCGACCTGCTCGGGGGCCCGGTGCGGGACTCGGTGCCGATCACGGCGCTCGTCACCCGGGCCGACGCCCCCGGTGTGGCCCCGGCGGACCTGCCCGCCGCGCTGGCCGAGCACGCCGCGGCCGTCGTCGGGACCGGTGGGTTCACCGCGGTCAAGCTCAAGGGCACGACCGACCCGTGGGGGGACGCCGCGATCATGGCCGCGCTGCGCGAGCGGCTGCCGGCCGCCGAGCTGCGGGTCGACCCGAACGCGGCGTGGAGCGTGCCCGACTCGATCCGGGTCGGGATGCGGATGGAGGAGCTGGACCTGGAGTACCTGGAGGACCCCTGCTGGGGGATCGACGGCATGGCCCAGGTGCGGGAGAAGGTGCGGATCCCGCTGTGCACCAACATGTGCGTGGTCGCGTTCGAGGACTTCGCCCCGGCGATGCGCTCCCGCGCCGTCGACGTCGTGCACGGTGACGTCTACAAGTGGGGCGGGATCAGCGCGACCAAGGCGCTGGCCGCGCACTGCGAGACGTTCGGCCTCGGGATGAACCTGCACAGCGGTGGCGAGCTCGGGATCGCCACCGCCGCGCACCTCGCGGTCGTCGCCAGCACCCCGGTGCTGAACCGGGCCATCGACTCCATGTACTACCTGCACGACGACGACATCGTCGACCCCATCCCGCTCACCGGCGGGCGGCTGAGCGTCCCGACCGGCCCGGGGCTGGGCGTCACCGTCGACGAGGACAAGCTGGCCCACTACAGCGCGGTCAACGCCCGCGAGGGGGACCTGACCGGCTGAGCCGCCGGTCGGTCAGCCCGTGCCGAGGGTGGTGAGGACGCCGTAGTGGTCGCTGATCCAGTCCGGGTCGGCCCAGTCCCCGACGACCTCGCTGGCGGTCGTGCTCAGCTGCTGCCCGGCGCCGTCGAGGGTCAGGACGTAGTCGATCCGGTCGCGGTCGCGCTGCTCGGTGTACTGCGGATCGGTGCTCCAGGTGATGCCGGGATCGGCGGCCGGGTCGGGGTGCGCGACCCGGTAGGTGTCGGTCCAGCCGGCGTCGGCGAAGACCCGCATCGTGGGGTGGTCGTAGACGACGCCGCAGTGCTGGTCCTTCGTCGCCTCGACCCAGTCGAGGCCGGACGGGCTGTTGAAGTCGCCGAGGATCACCTGCGGCGCGTCCGACCTCGCCCAGCCGACCAGCGCCTTCGCCTGGTCGGTCTGCTTGGTCATCGACGCGTCGACCTGCTCGGGGCTCCGGCCGTCGCAGAGCTCGTAGGGGGCGTACGGGTCGTAGGACAGGTGCACGGAGTAGTACCAGACCCCGCCGACCTTGGCGCTCGCCGCCGTCGCCCCGTCGGTGAACGTCGCGGTGTCCTCCGGTGCCTCCCGGCTCAGCACCGAGACGTCGCCCTGGGTGACGGCGCTCCAGCCGCCGAGCTCGGCCGCGACGGCGTCGGAGAACGCGGTGTTTGTCTCCTGGAGCGCGACGACGTCCGCACCCTGGGTGGTGATCGTGGCGGCGACCCGCGCCGCCGGGTCGGGCTTCTGGGCCTTCGTGCCCTGGACCCACACGTTCAGGGAGAGGGCCTTCACCGTGGTCGCCGCGTGCGCGGGCGGCACGGTGGCCAGCGTCGCGGCGAACAGGGCGGACACGGCTGCGAGCAGGACGGCCGCCCGGGCCGGAGCGAGTCGTGCGGGGCTCATGGTCCTCGTCTCTTCACACTGTCGTGGCAGGGCCGGGAAAAAGTACCGACGTACGGTAACTGTGTACGGACGTACAGACCGTGGCGTGCGATGACATCGCGGTGACCGGCAGCCGTCGTCCCGGGGTGGACGCCACTCGCCGCCCGCCGTCCACCAGCGGCGACGCGTACCTCCGACGGGTGTGTCGAGCGTCACGCATTCCACAAGAGACACTTGTCCGTGCAACCGCATGGCACGGGCCGGTGCAACCGCATGGCACGGGCCGGTGCAACCGCATGGCACGGGCCGGTGTCACCGGATCGCGCGCCGGACGTCACCGGGGCGACTCGTGCGCGCCTCCTGCCCGGAACGTGGCCGGGCCACCCTGGAGGGCATGAGTGAGAGCAGCACGCGCCACGCCGATCCGCGCTGGCCGCACCCGGCGAGCGAGGCCGCCCGGTGCGACGGCCGCTACGGGCCCGGAGCCGGGGTCACGCGCGACCCCGGCACGGAGGAGCCCGGCGACTGAGTCAGGGCGCGCAGATGCCGGGGCACCGGGCCAGCCGGCCGTGGAAGGTCACCGTGGTGCCCTCCGGGCCCCGCTCGACCCGCACGTCCTCGGTCACGGCCTCGATCATGCCCAGGCCGCGCCCGCGGTAGCCGTTGTCCGCCGGGGGCTCCCGCCACGAGCCGCGGTCGGAGACCTCCAGCCGGACCCGCGGGCCGTCGGTGTCCCCGCGCAGGATGACGGTGCCGGCGGCTCCGGCTCCCGGGTAGGCGTGCTCGATGCTGTTGGACACGGCCTCGTTCACGGCGAGGACGAGATCCTGCACGGTCTCGCAGGGGCGGTCCACCCCGCAGAGCGAGGCGAGCCAGCGGCCCGCCTCGCGACGCGAGCGACCGGCCGCACCGGGATCGGCGGGCAGCTCGACGTGCAGGCTGCTGCTCATGGTGGGGACGTACCCCGTCCGGGGCCCGATGACTCATGGTGTGGGCCGGGCGATACCCGCCGGGGGAACGACGACGTTCGACGTGCGGCGCGACGGGGGCGGTCCTACCGTCGTCTTCCGATGACGATCGATCCGCACGGGCCCGGCGCCCCGGTGGGCGCACCGGAACCGTCGGAGCAGCCGGTCACCGGCCGCGACCCGGAGTACGCGCACCTCGACGCCCCGCTGCGCGCGTACGCCGCCCTGGGCCCGGACGCCCCGGAGCGGGCCGCCCTGCGCGCCCTGCTCGCCGACGGGTTCCGCCCGGTCGTCCGGCACGTCGCCGCCCGGTACCGGCACCGCGGCGAGCCGGTCGAGGACCTGGAGCAGGTGGGCGCGATCGGGCTGCTGAACGCGCTGGACCGATTCGACCCCGGGCAGGGGACGGCGTTCCTCGCCTACGCGGTCCCCACCATCACCGGGGAGATCCGCCGGCACTTCCGGGACCGCACCTGGTCGGTACGGGTGCCGCGCCGGCTCAAGGACATGCAGACCCGGATGGCCGCCGCCCAGGACGAGCTCGCCGTCCGGCTGGGCCGGGCGCCCCGGGTCTCCGAGCTCGCGGCGCACCTGGGGATCGCCCGCGAGGAGGTCATCGACATCCTGCAGGCCCAGGACTCCTACCGGGCCGACTCGCTCGACCGGATCACCGGGGCGGCCGACACCCCGCTCGGTGCGATCGTCGGGGCGCTCGACACCGACCTGGACGCGGTGGACGCCCGGGAGTCGCTGCGCCCGGCCCTGCAGTCGCTCCCGGAGCGCGAGCGCACCATCCTCATGCTGCGGTTCTTCGGCAACCAGACCCAGACCCAGATCGCCGCCCAGGTCGGGCTCTCCCAGATGCACGTGTCCCGGTTGCTGGCGCGCAGCCTCGCGACGCTGCGGGCCCGGCTCGCCGCCGGGGCCCTCGACGACCCGGCCGGTGCCCCGTCCGGGGCGAGCACCGTCACATTCCGTGTTTGACGCCGGTCCGCCCGGGAACTCCGCCCTGTTCACGTACGACACGTCCCGGTCATCCGGGCGATCCCCGTCGGCCACGGAGCCCGGACCCGGCGCCGGGGTGCTCCGCCGCACGGGGCAGGGGAGGACATCACATGGGCAAGAAGGACACGAAGAAGGCCGACAAGGCCGACAAGGCCGGCAAGGCTGCTGTCGCCAAGGCGCGCAAGGCGGAGCAGAAGGAGGCCGAGCAGGCCGTCCGCGCCGCCGCGAAGGCCGAGAAGAAGGCGAAGAAGCAGGCCGGCGAGGAGCGCGAGGCGCAGAAGGCCGCGGCGAAGGCCGAGAAGAAGGCCGCGAAGAAGGCCAAGGCCGCCCGGCTGGAGAAGGTCGCCGCCGCCGAGCGGGCCGAGAAGGCCGAGAAGAAGGCGGTCAAGGCGGCGAAGCGCAAGCTCGTCGCGGAGAAGCCGGGCACCGGCGTCGGGAAGCCGGAGACCGCTCCCGGTGAGCGCGCCGCCCGGAAGAAGGCCGCCGAGAAGAAGGCCGCCCGGATCGCCGCCGCCGTCACGCAGAAGGTGCGCAGCGACAAGCCGGTCGAGGTGCACCACACGAACTCCGTCCGGCCCTGACCCGGCCCGGGTGCCCGGCCCCGGCCGGGCACCCGCCCGCGGTCAGTCCCGGTAGACCCCGGGCCGCTTCTCCCCGAACGCCGCCACCGCCTCCTCGAGGTCGGCCGACACCAGCTGCCCGCCGTTCCAGGTGGCGATCTGGTCCAGTGAGTCGGCGACCGTGTGGTCCCGGGCGTAGGTGATCGCGTACTTGGTGCCGCGCAGCGCCAGCGGCGACTTGGCCGCCAGCTCCGCGGCGAGCGCGGCGACGCCGGTCTCCAGCTCCGCCGCGTCGGCGTACACACCGTTGACCAGGCGCAGCTCCTTCGCCTCCGCGCCGGAGACCGGGCGGCAGGTGTAGGCCAGCTCGCGGGTGACGCCCTCGCCCACGATCCGCGGCAGCCGCTGCAGCACGCCGACGTCGGCCGCGAGCCCCATGTCGACCTCCTTCAGGACGAACGACGCGTCGGCGCTGGCGTAGCGCAGGTCGCAGGCCACCGCGAGGTCCAGCCCGGCACCCAGGCAGACCCCGTGCACGGCGGCGATCACCGGGGTGCGGCAGCGCTCGATCGCGGTCAGGCACTCCTGCAGGTCCAGGATCGTGCGGCGCAGCCGGTCCGCGCCGTGTCCCGGCGACGGGTCGGCCGCCGTCCCGCGCAGCCCGCCGAGCATCGCCACGTCGATCCCGGAGCAGAAGTGCCGCCCGGTCCCGCTGATCACGACCACCCGTACGCCGGGATCGGCGTCCAGCTCCCGGACGGCGTCGCGCAGGCCGAACCACATCGCCTCGTCCAGCGCGTTCGCCGCCCCGGGGCGGTTCAGCCGCAACCGGCCGACCCCGTCCACCACCTCGACCACGATGCTCGTCGGCTCGCTCATCCGTCGCGTCCCTCCTGCGTCCGTCCCGGTCCGGGCGCGAGGCTACCGCGGAGTAACCAGGTCTGGGCGGGGCTCGGCGGACCGGTGTCTACGCTCGCCCGGTGCCCGACCTGACCAGCACCGCCAACCCCCGGGTGAAGAACCTGGTCCGGCTGCGCACCCGCCGCCACCGCGACGCCGCCGGGGTGACCCTGATCGAGGGCCGCGACGAGCTGGCACTCGCCCTGGACGCCGGGGTCGCACCCACCGAGGTCTACTGGGCCCCGGACCTCGTCGGCGACCGGGACCCGGCGGGGCTGCTGGACCGGATGCCCGGGGCCACCCGGTTCTCGGTGAGCCGTGAGGTGTTCGCCCGGATCGCCTACCGGGAGTCCCCGGACGGCTGGCTCGCCGTCGCGTCCGCCCCGGGCCGCCCGCTCGAGGAGCTGGAGCTGCGCCCCGGCCCGCTGGTGCTGGTCGCGGAGGGCATCGAGAAGCCGGGCAACGTCGGCGCGATGCTGCGCACCGCCGAGGCGTGCGGCGCCGACGCCGTCGTCATCGCGACGGCGGACCGCGCGGGCACCGACTTCGCCAACCCGAACGTGGTGCGGGCGTCGAAGGGCACGGTGTTCGCGGTCCCGGTCGCGTCGGCGACCACCGCGCAGGTGCGGGACTGGCTGCGGCGCCGGGCGATTCCGGCGTTCGTCACCACTCCGGCCGGGCGCACCGAGCTCGCCGCCGCCGACCTCACCGGGCCCGCCGCGATCGTCGTCGGCACCGAGGCGACCGGCGTGACCGACGCCTGGCTGGACGGCGGACCCGGTTCCGGGGACCGGACCGTGGTGATCCCGATGCACGGCACGGTCAACTCGCTCAACGCCTCGATCGCGGCCGCGGTCGTGCTGTTCGAGGCGGTCCGGCAGCGGGCAGCTGCCGCAGCTACGTCGCAGAGCTGACGCGGGCGGGCCCCCGGCCTGCGTAACCTCGCGGGATGCCGACCGTGCGCGACGTCGCGGTGGCGCTCGCCGTGGGCGCCGCCGCGGTCGTCGGTGCGCTGGTCGCCGACCCGTCGGAGCGCCCGTTCCTGCCGTGGGGGCCGGTCCTGATCGGGACCGCGGTGCTGCTGCTGTGCTGGCGGTCGCGGTTCCCGGTGCCGGTGCTCGCCGCGGTCATGGTGCCGACGGCCCTCTACTACTGGCTCGGCCATCCGGACGGCCCGGCGGCCCTGCTGGTCGCGCTCGCCGTCTACACCGTGGCGAGCCGGGTGAGCTGGCGGCGGGCGGTGCTGGTCGGCCTGCTCGTCGTGCTGGCCTGGACCGGTACCGAGCAGCTGATCACCGGGCTGCCGCCGCAGCTGCACCTCGACCACTACTCGTGGATCGTGGTCACCGTCGCGCTCGGCGTCGCCGTCGGGGCGGTCCGCCGCGCCGCCGAGGCGTCCGCCGGACGCGCCGAGGAGCGGCTGGCCCGGCGGGTGGAGCAGGAACGGCTGCGGATCGCGCGCGACGTGCACGACGTCGTCTCGCACAGCCTGTCGATGATCGTCGTGCAGGCCGGGGTCGGTGCGCACGTGGCGGCCCACCGCCCGGAGGAGGCGGTCGCGTCGCTGGAGCGGATCCGCGACGCCGGGACCGACGCGCTGCGCGAGCTGCGCGGCACGCTGGCGCTGCTGCGCGAGCTCGGGACCGATCCCGGCCCGGCCGGGCGGCCCGGTCTCGCCCGCCTCGACGAGGTCGTCCGCGCCGGCCGGGCCGCGGGGGTCACGGTGACCGTCTCCGGCGATCCCGGGCCGCTGCCGCCGGAGCCGGACCGCACCGTGTTCGCGCTCGTCCGCGAGGCGGTCACGAACACCGTCCGGCACGCCTGCGGGGCCACCCGGGTGCAGGTGCTGCTGGACCGCGACGCGGAGCGGCTGCGGATCCGGGTCGACGACGACGGCGCGCCCGGCCCGGAGCCCGGCGGCGGCCGCGCCCGCCCGCCGGGCCAGGGGCTGCGCGGCCTCACCGAACGCGTCGAGTCCCTCGGCGGCACCCTGACCGCCACCCCGCACCCCGGAGGCTTCGCCCTGCACGCCGTCCTCCCGCTCGACGCACCCGGCCCGGCGAGCGGCGGGGCGCAACGGTGAGCGCCGCGACGGCCGAGGTGCGGGTGCTGCTCGTCGACGACCAGCCGTTGATCCGGGCCGGGCTGCGGGTGCTGCTGGAGACCGAGGACGGCTACGCGGTCGCCGGCGAGGCGGGCGATGGCGCCGAGGCGGTCCGGCAGGCCCGCGACACCCGGCCGGACGTGGTGCTCATGGACGTCCGCATGCCCGGCACCGACGGCCTGGACGCGCTCGCCGCGATCACCGCCGACCCGGAGCTCGGCGGGACCCGGGTGATCGTCCTGACCACCTTCGACCTCGACGAGTACGTGTACCGGGCGCTGCGGTCGGGCGCGAGCGGCTTCCTGCTCAAGGACACCGAGCCCGCGGTGCTGCTGCGCGCGATCGACCTCGTGCACGCGGGGGAGGCGCTGCTGGCGCCGACGGTCACCCGGCGGCTGATCGGGGAGTTCGCCCGGCAACGGCCGGCGCTGCCGGACGCGCCGCCGGAGCCCGGCCGCCTCGCCGTGCTCACCCCGCGCGAGCGCGAGGTGCTGGCCCTGGTCGGGCGCGGGCACACCAACCCCGAGATCGCCGCCCAGCTCGTGATCAGCCCGGCGACCGCGCGCACCCACGTCGGGCGCCTGCTCACCAAGCTGGCGGCCCGGGACCGGGTGCAGCTGGTCCTCATCGCCCACGAGGCCGGTCTCGGGGTCCTACGTCGAGAGGCGTAACCGCGGTTGACGTCGCTGCGCCGACGCGCCGGCACCGGTTCCCCGGCCAGGCTCGTGGCCATGAGCGCAGCGGTCACCCGGCGGAGCTTCCTGGCCACGACGCTGGCCGGCGCCGGGCTCGCCGCCGGCGGCGTGCTGCTGCAGACCCGCACGGTCGCACCGGAGTCGGCGCCGCGCCCGGCACCGGTGCCCCGCCCGCTGGCGATCCCGCCGCAGGCCCGGTCCACCGTGGACGGCGGCGTGCGCGTCTTCCGGATCACCGCCGCGCCGGGGACGAGCGACCTGTTCCCCGGGACACCCACCCCGACCTGGGGCTACGACGGGGCGTTCGGTGGCCCGACGCTGCGCGCCGCCCGTGGCGAACGGGTGCGGGTGCACGTCGTCAACGCGCTCCCGGAGCCGACGACGACGCACTGGCACGGCATGGCGCTGCCCGCGGTGCACGACGGCGGCCCGCACCGGCCGATCGCCCCCGGCACCACCTGGAGTCCGGAGTGGACGATCGACCAGCCGGCGGCGACGCTCTGGTACCACCCGCACCCGCACGGGCTGACCGGACGGCACCTGCACCGCGGGCTCGCCGGGCTGTTCCTCCTCGACGACGGGTCCGGCCCCACGACCGCCCTGCCGCACCGCTACGGCGTCGACGACGTGCCGGTGATGGTCACCGACCGGGTCGTCACCGGTGACGGCGCGTTCGACGAGACCCGGCGCAACGCCCACGGGCTGCTCGGCGACGTCCTGCTGTTCAACGGCACCGTCGCGCCGTACCTGACGGCGACGACGGCCCGGATCCGGCTCCGGCTGCTCAACGCCTCCCCGGCGCGCTGCTACCGGTTCGCCCGCTCCGACGGACGCCCGCTGGTGCTCGTCGGCACCGACGCCGGGTCGCTCCCGGCGCCGCAGCCGGTGCCCGACGTGCTGCTCACCCCGGGCGAGCGGGCCGAGGTGCTGCTCGACCTGGAGCCCGGACGACGCGTCGTCCTGCGCTCGCTGCCCCAGGACCTGGGCGCGGTGTCCGGCACCGAGCGCACGATCGGCGCGCTCGACACCCTCGACGTGCTGCAGATCCGCCCGGCCGCCGTGCTCGAACCGGCGCCGCCGCTGCCGGACACGCTGCCGCACGAGCCCGCGCCGGAGCCACCACCCGGCGCGACCGTGCGGCGGGTCGAGCTCGGCAACGACGTCCTGAACGGGAGAGCGATGGACCTGACCCGGATCGACGAGGTCGTCCCGGCCGGTGCGACGGAGGTGTGGGAGATCGCGAACGTGCACTCCCGGCCGCACAACCTGCACCTGCACGACGCCCGCGGCCAGGTGCTCACCGCCGCCGGCCGGCCGGTCCCGCCGGAGCGGCGGTGCTGGAAGGACACGGTGTACGTGCCGCCCCGGACCACGACCAGGGTGCTGTTCCGGTTCGGCCGCCATCCCGATCCGGCGGCGCCGTACATGTTCCACTGCCACCTGAACCGGCACGAGGACCAGGGGATGATGGGCCAGTTCGTCGTGGTGGCGCCGGGCACCACCGACGTGCCGCGGACGATCCCCGCACCGTCCGGTGGCGGGCATGCGTAGGTCTGCGGCCGCCGTCCCGTTCCGGGTCTGGGCGGTGCTGCACGCCGGGTTCGCGCTGGCCCAGGTCGGCGCCGCCGGTGCCCTGCTCGACGCGCTCGACCTGGCGCTGGAGGTGCACGGCGGGATCGGCGACTCGCTGATCCTGCTCGCCATGGTGCAGGCGGTGCTGGCCGTGCCGGCGGCGTGGCCCGGCCGGATGCCGGTGTGGCCGCTGGCCGTCAGCGTCGTGCTCGTCGTCGCCGACACCGCCCAGGTCGCCGTCGGGCACGCCGGGCTGCTGTCGGTGCACGTGCCGCTCGGCGTCCTGATCGTGGTCGCCCAGGTCGCGGTGGCCGTGCGCGCGGTACTGCCCGCACGGCCCGCCGCGGACCAGGTGGCACCGGCCGCCGGGTCGCTCAGGCGGTGAGCTCGGCGCGCAGCCGCTTCTTGTCGGTCTTGCCGATCCCGGTGAGCGGCAGCTCCGCGACGAAGCTGATCGAGCGCGGTACGTACATCGCCCCGGCCCGGTCGGCGACCAGCCCGCCGAGCTCGTCGCACGTCGGTGCCGGGCTGCCCGCCACCACGGCCGCGTGCACGACCTCGGTGCCGTCGCCGTCCGGGACGCCGAAGACCGCGGCCTGGCGCACGCCGGGGTGCTCCATCAGCGTGTCCTCCAGCTCCGAGGTGTACACGTGCCCGCCGACGACGATGACCATGTCCTTCACCCGGTCGACCAGGTGCAGGTAGCCGTCGTCGTCGAGCCAGGCGACGTCGCCGGTACGGACCCAGCCGTCGACGATCGTCTCCGCGGTCAGCTCCGGCTGCTTCCAGTAGCCGTCCATCTCGGCGCCGGTGCGCACCCACAGCTCGCCGCGGACGCCGGTGCCGGCCCGGGCGCCGTCCGGGCCGGTGATGGCGATCTCGGTGCTCGGCACGACCCGGCCCACCGTGCCGAGGAGCTCCGGCCGGGTGTGGTCGGCCGGGGTGAGGACGCTGACGCCGCCCGCCTCGGTCTGGCCGTAGAACTGCAGCAGCACCGGCCCGATCCGCCGGTGCGCCTCGGCGATCCGGCGCGGGTTGGCCGGCGCGCCGCCGTAGAACAGCGTCCGCAGCGACGACAGGTCGGTCCGGTCCAGGCCGGGGTGGTCCAGGACCCGGTAGAGCAGCGGCGGGAGCAGCATGGTGTGGGTGATCCGCTCGCGCTCGACGGCGGCCAGCCAGGCCCCGGCGTCGAACCGCTCCAGCAGGACCACGGTGCCGCCGCCGGCGAGCATCCGGTCACCGAGCGCGCCGCCGGCGTGCGCGACGGGCGTGGCGACGAGCATCCGCGGCGGCCCGGACTCCCCGGCCGTGTCGGTGCCGAACGAGCCCATCGACCGGCGCATCGCGGCCGCCCGGACGTGGTGGCCGAAGGTGTAGGTGATCCCCTTCGGGTGCCCGGTGGTGCCACCGGTGTGCCGGATCTGCTCGACGTCCGAGAGCCGGGCCCGGCCGGTGATCGGCGCGGTGGACGCGTGCTCCGCCGCGGCCAGCACGTCGGTCCGCCCGGGCAGCGTGCCGAGCCCCAGCACCTGCACCGGGGCGGCGTGGGTGAGCACCGCCTCGGCCTGCTCCGCCTGCGCGGCGTCGGCGAGGACCAGGACGGCATCGACGTCGTCGACGATCCGGGCCTGGGCCGCCGCCGACAGTCCCTCGTGCGGCTGGGTGATCCCGGCCCCCAGCAGGTTGACCGCGTAGCGCGCCACGAGCGCCTCGGGGCTGTTCCCGGCCAGCAGCGCGACGACGTCACCGGGGCCCACCCGGTCGTCCAGCGTGTGCGCGAGCCGGTGGACGGCGTCGGCGATCCCGCCCGCCGTCAGCCGCCGCTCGCCGAACACCAGCGCCTCGCGGCCGGGGTCGGCCGCCAGCGCCGCCAGCAGTTCCTCGACGTCGGTGCGTGCACCGGTCCCCATCGTTCCTCCCGTGTCCGTCCGACGGTTGTGTTGCTTCATGCAACGATCAACTCGGGAGGGTCGTTCCCGCCGGTGACATGACCGACACCGCGCGTCGTGCTCCTCGGGTCAGGCGGCCAGTGCGAGGTCCCGGCGCCGCTCGACCCGCTCCAGGCGCACCGCGGCGGCCAGCGCCACCAGGCCCAGCAGCGGCAGGACGGTCGCCGCGGCGGCCGGCGAGGTCCAGCCCCAGCCCGCGGCGAGCACCGCACCGCCCAGGGCGGCGCCGAGGGCGTTCGCCACGTTGAACGCGGCGTGGTGCAGGGTCGCGCCGAGCGTCGGTCCCTCGCGGCCGGCGTCCATCAGCCGGGTGGCCAGCGCGGGGGTCGTCGCGGTCGTCGTGAAGGCCAGTGCGAACAGCGCGAGCAGGGCGAGCACCGGCGACGACGCGGTCACCGCGAACACCGCCATCGACACCGCGGCGGCACCGAGCCCGACGGCGATAGTGCGCACCGGCGCCCGCTCGGCCAATCGCCCGCCCACCTGGTTGCCCAGCGTCATACCGAGGCCGAACACCGCCAGCGCAAGCGGCACCGCGGCCGCGGCGAGCCCGGACACCTCGGTGAGTACCGGGGTCACGTAGCTGTACACGGCGAACGAGCCGCCGAAGCCGGTCGCGATGACCGCCATCGTGATCCACACCTGGCCGCGGCGCAGCGCCGAGAGCTCGCCGAGCAGCGAGCCGCGGCGCTCGTCGCGCACGTCCGGCACCAGCCGCCACACCGCCGCCGCCGTGACCAGGGCGATCACGCCGGTGGCGAGGTAGGCCGCCGGCCAGCCCAGTGCCTGGCCCAGCCAGGTCGCGCCGGGGACCCCGACGATGTTGGCGATCATCAGCCCGCTCATCACGGTCGCGATGGCCCGCGGGCGTCGCTCCCGGGGTACCAGCGACGCGGCCAGCACCGACGCCGTGCCGAAGTAGGCGCCGTGCGGCAGCCCGGCGAGGAACCGGGTGGCGACGAACGTGCCGAACGTCGGGGCGAACGCCGAGGCGAGGTTGGCGACGGCCAGCGCACCGGCCAGTGCCAGCACCAGGCGCTTGCGCGGCCACCGGGCACCGAGGACGGCGAGTACCGGCGCCCCGACGACGACGCCGAGCGCGTAGGCGCTGATCGCGGTACCGGCCTGCGGGACGGTCGCGCCGAGGTCGGCGGCGAAGTCCGGCAGCAGCCCCATCGAGGCGAACTCGGTGGTGCCGATCGCGAGCCCGCCGAGCGCCAGTGCGAACAGCGCCGGACCGGGCCCGCGGCCGGACCCGGTGGAGGTGGGAGAGTGGGTGTCGCGTAAAGACATGTTTTTCATCGCGATACGAGGATAAGAAGAGCGGGCCTGGAGGTGTCAAACCCGATGACTGCGTTGTCGGCCGACTCACGTCCCGGACGGGCCGAGACCGACCGGTGGCGGGCGACCGCGGAGGCGCTGCGCGAGGTCCGCGACGAGCCCGGGCTGACCAGGGTCGAGCTGGCCCGGCGGCTCCGCCTGGCCAGCGGGTCGGCCACCGAGATCGCCGGGCGGTTGCGCGACCTCGGCTGGGTCGTCGAGGAACGGGCGCCCTGCGGCGGCCGCGGCCGGCCCACCACCCGGCTGGTGCCGGCCCCGGACGGGCCGGTGGTCGTGGCGGTCGACGTGCAGGTCGTCGACTGGGAGGCCGCCCTCTGCGGGCTGGACGGCGTCCCCGTCGCGGTCCGGTCCGGCCGACACGCCCGGCGGTCCGCGGACGCGGTGGTCGCCGAGCTGGACGCCGTGGTCGGCGAGCTGGTCGCCGGGTCCGGCGGGCCCGTCGTCGCGATCGGGGTCGCGGTCGCGGCCACGGTCGTCGACGAGCACCTGGCGCAGGCCGGTGGGCAGGGATGGAGCCCGCTCGACGTCCGGCGGATCGGCTCCGGGCTCGACCTCCCGGTGCTCGTCGGCAACGACGCGAACCTGGCCGGGGTGGCCGAGGTCCGGTCCGGCGCCGCCGCGGGCGCGCGCACGGCACTGTTCCTCACCCTGGAGGGCGGGATCGGCGGGGCGCTGCTGCTCGACGGCCGTCCGCTGGCCGGTGCCCGCGGCGCGGGCGGGGAGTTCGGGCACCTCCCGTTCGGTGACCCGTCGATCCAGTGCGACTGCGGTGCCTGGGGGTGCTGGCACAACGGCGTCAACGGGTGGGCGCTGGCCCGGATGCTCGACGAGCCGCCGCCCGAGGACCCGCGGCACTACTCCGAGCAGGTGCTGGCCCGTGCGGTCGCCGGGGAGCCGGCCGCGGTGGCGGCGGTCGCGTCGGCCTCGGCTGCGCTCGCGCGGGGGACGGCCGGCCTGGTGAACGCGCACGATCCCGAGGTCGTCGTGCTCGGCGGGCTCGGCCCGAGCGTGCGGGCCGCGGCGCCGCGGGCCTTCGCCGACGCCTACGGGGCCGGGCTGATGGCCTTCCGCCGCGCCGATCCGCCGCCCGTCCGGGACGCCGGGTACGCCACCGACGGCGCGCTGCGCGGCGCCGCGGCGATCGCGCTCGACCACGCGACCTCGGCGGTGGGGCTGGCGGCCCGGGCCGGCTGAAACCGGCATGATCTCCACGCTGCATTCGGGGGCGGAAAAGTGTACCTTTCCCTCACATTCTCGGAAGGGGCACGGAAAATGATCATCCTCGGAGTGATCCTCCTGCTGGTCGGCTACTTCACGAGCATTCAGCTCCTGTACTACTTGGGCGGCCTGCTCGTGATCATCGGTGTCATCCTGTTCATCCTGGGGGCGGTCGGCCGGCCGGTGGGCGGCCGGAAAGCCTGGTTCTGACCAGGCGGACGACGTCGGTCCGCCGGTACGACGCCCGGCTGCGGCCCCGGGGTCACCCCGGGGCCGCACCCGTGTCCGGAGAAACCGGCTGATTCGTGTTTCGACCGGATCCGGATGGGTACCAACCACATTCTCCGGCGCCATTCACCGCTCGCCCGCGCCGGGTCCGTTTCGGCGCGCCGGGGCGTGGCCGTTGTGCCGCACCGCTTTCGTCCGACAATGAGCCTTTTTCAACCTGCCGTTCCGGCAGCTCAGGGGCCTGGTTGTGTGGGTGCAGACGCCGAGCTGGCGAGCCGGTGACCTGTGCAGCTGTGGTCAGAGCAGTTGCGCTGCAACCTTCGCGATCTCCTGACGCAGAAGCTCGCTGGTCAGGTTGAAAAAGGCTCAATGGGCGGCGCCGGGGCGATCCGGCGTTCGTCGTAGGCTCGTCCCGTGATCGCCCTCCGACGTCGTGCCGCCACCATCGTCGGGTCCGGCGCGCTCGTCGTGCTCCTCGCCGGGTGCGGTGACCTGCCCGCCCCGCTGACCCAGGGACCCGCCGGCGCCGCGCCGGTGGACGGGCTCGCCCGGGTCGTCGATCTCGCGGCCGAGCGGACCGTGCTGTCCGACCGGGTCGCCGCGGCCAAGGCGGAGTCCGGCGGACCGGTGACCGACCCGGCCCGGGAGAAGGTCGTCCTCGACGACGCCCGTGCCGACGCCGCCCGCGACGGCGTCGACCCGGAGTGGGCCGCCCGGGTGTTCGCCGACCAGATCGCGGCGAGCACCCAGGTGCAGAACGAGCTGCTCCGCCGGTGGGCCGACCGGCCGGACACCCGTCCGGCCCCGGCTGATCTCGCCGCGGTCCGGCCGGAGCTGGACCGGGTCGGCGACGAGCTGATCGCCGCGCTGAAGCTGGCCACCCCGGCCCGGACCCACGACGACTGCCCGTCGGCGCTGGCGCAGGCCGCCGTCGCGACGGCGGAACCCCTCGACGACGTGCACCGGGCGGCCCTGGGCCGGGCCCTCATGTCGATCTGCGGCTGACCCGGAGCGGTCCCGGACGCCCGGTGGTCTTGCGTACCCGGATAGTACGTGCTCGGATTAACTGGACGAGACACGGAGGCCGCCGCGATGGACCAGAACCTGTTCAACGAGATCTGCCTGCAGCAACTGACCCTGTCCGGCGTGCACGACGGCGAGACCGTCGTCGTGCTGACCCGGGGCGCGGACCGCACCGCGTACGCCGACGCCTTCCTCTGGGCGATCGGGAGGCTCGGCGCGACCGGCTACCACATGCGGCTCCCGGCACCGGCCGACGCGAGCGGTGCCTGGGCGGTGGGCGACTCCGGGCTGGGCCGGATCCCGCTCGCGGTCGAGGCGCTGAAGGCCGCCGACATGGTCGTCGACTGCACGTTCCTGCTGTTCTCGCCCGAGCAGTTCGCGATCCAGGGCGCCGGCACCCGGATCCTCACCGCGGTCGAACCGCCGGAGCTGCTGGCCCGGCTGATGCCGACCACCGAGCTGCGCGAGCGCGTCGAGATCGGCGCGGAGCTGCTCGCCAAGGCCTCGACCATGCGGATCACCAGCCCGCACGGCACCGACATCACCTACCGGCTCGGTGTGTACCCGACGCTGAGCGAGTACGGCTACACCGACACCCCCGGGCGCTGGGACCACTGGCCGGCGGCGTTCGTGTTCACCGGCGGGGCCGACGACGGCGTCGACGGGACGATCGTCCTCGCCCCCGGCGACGTGCTGCTGCCGTTCAACACCTACGTGCAGACCCCGGTGGAGATCACCGTCGAGGAGGGCTTCGTCCGCGACATCCGCGGCGGCGCCGGGACGTCCGGCCTGGACGCCGACCTGCTGAGCAGCTACATCCGCAGCTTCGACGACCCGCGCGGCTACGGCATGAGCCACGTCGGCTGGGGCCTCGACGAGCGCGCCCACTGGCACGGACTGACCCAGTTCGGCGGCGGCATGGGCATGGAGCTGCGCAGCTTCTACGGCAACGTCATGTTCTCCATCGGCCCGAACAACGAGCTGGGCGGCCCGAACGACACCGCCTGCCACTTCGACATCCCGATGCGTGGCAACTCCCTCTACCTCGACGACGAGCTGATCGTCGACGCCGGTGAGCTGACCGTCCCCGAGATGCGGCCGGCGGCGCGCCGATGACGCGGGACCACCACGTCGGGATGATCGTCCCGTCGTCGAACCTGACGATGGAGACCGAGCTGCCGCGGATGCTGCGCGCCCGCGAGGAGGTCCGGCCCGAGGACCGGTTCGTCTTCCACGCCGCCCGGGCCCGGATGCAGCACGTGACCCCGGAGCAGCTGCGCGCGATGAACGCCCAGGCCCAGCGGGCGGCCGCCGAGCTGGCCGACGCCCGCCCGGACGTCGTCGCCACCGCGTGCCTGGTCGCGATCATGGCGCAGGGGCCCGGCTACCACTGCACGGCCGAGGACGACATCACCGCGGCGCTGCGCGCGGAGGGCAGCGGGGCACCGGTGGTCTCCAGCGCGGGAGCCCTGCTGTCCGGGATCACCGCACTCGGTGCGCGGCGGGTCGCGATCATCACGCCGTACCTGGAGCCGCTGACGAAGGCGGTCGCCGCCTACCTGGAGGACGCCGGCGTCGAGGTCGTGGACGCGCTGTCGCTGCAGGTGCCGGACAACCTCGCCGTCGCCCGGCTGGATCCGGCCGGCCTGCGCGAGCACCACCGGAGGCTGGACCTCACCCGGGCCGACGCGCTCGTGCTCAGCGCCTGCGTGCAGATGCCGTCGCTGCCGGCGATCGAGCCGGTGCAGGACGAGATCGGCATCCCGGTGCTCTCCGCGGCCACCGCCACGACCCACCGGATCCTCACCGCGCTCGGCCTCGAACCCGTCGTCCCCGGTGCGGGGGCGCTGCTGGCCGGCTGAGGCCCGTGCGGGCTCAGCGGGCCGGGCCGACCGCGTCCGCCATGCCCTGCACGGCGTCCTGCACCGCGGCGAACGCGGGCCCGCAGACGGCCGGGTCCCCCTCGCCGACGGTGCCGGGGGCCGCCTCGCACCCGGTCTCGGCGAACCGGCCGAGCGCCTGCTCGGTCGCGTCGGCCTGCGGCGTGGCGTCCGGGGCGTCCCGGCGGACCTGACCGATCGCGTTGCGGACCTCGGTGGTGAACCGGCCGCACCGGGCGAACACCTCCGCCGCGTCGCCGGAGGCGCAGGGGTCCCGGGTGAAGAAACCGATCTTGGTGCGCAGCGCCTCCAGCCCGGGCGCGCCGACCCGGTCCGAGGCGCTCGCGCCCTCGCCCTGCACGCTGCGGGTGGTCGCCGGCCCGGACGCGCACCCGCCCACGACGAGCAGGGCGATCATCGTGAGGGCGGCCGCGCCGCGACGGTCTCGGATGCGCACGCCCGCGACAGTAGAGGGCCCCGGCCGGGCGTCGCCCACCGTGTTCGCCGGGCACTCGGGCCGTGCGCTGGTGGAAAGCGCTTTCCCAAATACGCTGCGATACCCCTACCGCTGATCGGGCGACGCCGATAGCGTGCGTTACGACATCGAGCAACGACCGGCCGGATTCTGTCGACGCAGGGTTGCGCGCACGAGGGTGGGCATGGACACTCCGGATAGCGCTTTCCCAACTCAGGAGTGTGAATGTCTCGCGACACACTGCGCGTCGTCATGAACGGCGTGACCGGCCGGATGGGCTACCGGCAGCACCTCGTGCGCTCGATCCTGGCGATCCGGGAGGCCGGGGGCATCGAGCTCGCCGACGGCAGCCGGGTCCAGGTCGAGCCGGTCCTCGTCGGACGCAACGCGACCAAGCTGGCCGATCTCGCCGCCCGGCACGACGTCCGGGAGTGGACCACCGACCTCGACGCCGCGCTGGCCGACCCGGCGAACGACATCTACTTCGACGCCCAGACCACGGCCGGCCGCAAGCCCGCGGTGCTCAAGGCGCTGGCCGCCGGCAAGCACGTCTACGTCGAGAAGCCGACCGCCGAGACCGTCGAGGAGGCCCGCGAGCTGGTCGCCGCCGCCGAGGGCACCGGGCTCGTCGTCGGCGTCGTGCACGACAAGCTGTACCTGCCCGGCCTGCGCAAGCTGGCCCGGCTCGTCGAGTCCGGCTTCTTCGGCCGCATCCTCTCGGTGCGCGGCGAGTTCGGCTACTGGGTGTTCGAGGGCGACTGGCAGACCGCGCAGCGGCCGAGCTGGAACTACCGCTCCGAGGACGGCGGCGGCATCGCCATCGACATGTTCCCGCACTGGAACTACGTGCTGGAGAACCTGTTCGCCCCGGTCCGCGCGGTCTCCGCCCGGGTCGTCACGCACATCCCCGAGCGGGTCGACGAGCAGGGCAGCCGCTACGCCGCCACCGCGGACGACGCCGCCTACGCCATCTTCGAGCTCGACGGCGGCGTGATCGCCCAGGTGAACTCGTCCTGGGCGGTGCGGGTGCACCGCGACGAGCTCGTCGAGTTCCAGGTCGACGGCACCCACGGCAGCGCCGTGGCCGGCCTGTTCGACTGCCGGGTCCAGCCGCGGGTGGCCACCCCGATGCCGGTGTGGAACCCGGACCTGCCGACCGAGCTGCGCTTCCGCGACGGCTGGTCCCCGGTCCCGGACAACGACACGTTCGGCAACGGTTTCCGCGCCCAGTGGGAGGAGTACCTGCGCGACGTGCTGGCCGGCCGTCCGCACGCGCACGACCTGTCCTCCGGTGTACGCGGGCTGCAGCTGGCCGAGGCCGGTCTGGAGTCCTCCGCGTCCGGCCGCCGGATCGAGCTGCCCGGGGCGGGCCGGTGAGCGCGGCGGCGCCCGCGCTGCGGGGCCTGCTGCTGCCCCGCGCGGACGGCACGCTGGAGCCGCACGTCCTCGGTGAGCCGCGGACGTGGACCCCGCGCCCGGCACCGCACACCGTGCGGACCGTCTTCGCGGCGGCGCACGTGGTGGCCGACCCGCTGGCGGACAACTCGCCCGGCGAGCCGGCCCGGCTGGACTGGGACGCGACGCTCGCGTTCCGCCGGCACCTGTTCTCGCACGGCATGGGCGTCGCCGAGGCCATGGACACCGCCCAGCGCAACATGGGTCTGGACTGGGCCTGCGCCGCGGAGCTGATCCGCCGCAGCGCCGAGCAGGCGCGCGAGCACGGCGCGCGGATCGCCGCCGGTGCCGGCACCGACCACGCCCCGGGTGCGGTGACCCTCGCCGAGGTCACCGACGCCTACCTGCACCAGGTCGAGACGGTCCAGGCCGCCGGTGCCCAGGTCATCGTGATGGCCTCGCGCCAGCTCGCCGCGGCCGCGGGCACCGCGCAGGACTACCTCGACGTCTACGCCCGGGTGCTGGCCGCCGCGGAGCAGCCGGTCGTCCTGCACTGGCTGGGGGAGATGTTCGACCCGCAGCTCGCCGGCTACTGGGGCTCGCGGGACGTCCCGACCGCCACCGGGACCTTCCTCGAGCTGTGCCACGCGCACGCCGGGCGGATCGACGGTGTCAAGGTCTCGCTGCTCGACGCCGACCACGAGCGCACCCTGCGGGCCGCGCTGCCCGCGGGCGTCCGGCTCTACACCGGCGACGACTTCAACTACCCGGAGCTGATCCGGGGCGACGGCACGCACCACTCCGACGCGCTGCTGGGCGCGTTCGCCGCGGTCGCCCCGGCCGCGTCGGCGGCACTCACCGCGCTCGAGGCCGGCGACACCGCCACGTACGACCGGGAGATGGCGGCGACGCTGGCGCTCTCGCGCACCGTGTTCACCGCGCCGACCTTCCACTACAAGACCGGGATCGCGTTCCTGGCCTGGCTGGCCGGCCACCAGAGCGGCTTCGGCATGGTCGGTGGGCTGCAGAGCGCCCGCTCGGCGGTGCACCTGGCCGAGCTGTTCCGGCTCGCCGACGCGGCGGGCCTGCTGCCCGACCCGGGGCTCGCGGCCCACCGGATGACCACGTTCCTGCAGGTGAACGGGGTCGTCGGATGAGCACCACCACCGCGGGGATCGACGTCCCGTCCGGCGAGCCGGCCCGCATCCCGACCCCGGAGCCGGGCGACGCGCGGCTCGCCAGACTGTCGCTGAACCAGCGCAGCATCCCGTCCTGGTCGGTCCGCGAGGCCGTGGACGGCTGCGTGCGGGCCGGCGTGCCCGCGATCGGCCTGTGGCGCGAGCCGGTCGCCGAGACCGGCCTGGACCGGGCCGCCCGGATGGTCGCCGACGCCGGGCTGCGGGTGTCCTCGCTGTGCCGCGGCGGCTTCCTCACCGACCCGGACCCGGCCGCGCGCGGCCAGGCGCTGGACGACAACCGGGCCGCGATCGACGAGGCCGCCGCGCTGGGCACCGACACGCTGGTCCTGGTCGTCGGCGGGCTGCCGGAGGGGTCGCGGGACCTGCCCGGTGCCCGCCGGGCGGTGGTCGACGCGCTCGGTGAGCTCGTGCCGTACGCCCGGGAGCGCGGGGTGAGCCTGGCGCTGGAACCGATGCACCCGATCTTCTGCGCCGACCGCGGGGTGCTGTCCACCCTCGGGCAGGCGCTGGACATGGCCGAGCCGTTCGCCGCCGACGAGGTCACCGTCGTCGTCGACGCCTTCCACGTCTGGTGGGACCCGGCGCTGGACGCCCAGCTCACCAGGGCGGCCGGGCGGATCGCGTCCTACCAGGTCGGCGACTGGATCACCCCGCTGCCCGCGGACACCCTGTGCTCGCGCGGGATCCCCGGCGACGGGCACATCGACCTCGCCGGACTCACCTCGGCGGTCGCCGCCCGCGGCTACCGCGGTGACGTCGAGGTCGAGGTGTTCAACCAGGACCTCTGGGCGGCGGACGGCGCCGACGCCCTGGCCACGATCGTCCGCCGGTACGCCGAACTCGTAGCACCGCACCTGTAGCCCGCATCCGCAGAGCAAGGAGTATCCATGTCCGAAGTCGCCTTCCAGCAGGCATCCCGTGTGTTCGGCGGTGACCGCACCGTCCGCGCGGTCGACCGGCTCGACCTCGAGATCGCCGACGGGGAGTTCCTGGTCCTGGTCGGGCCGTCCGGTTCCGGCAAGTCCACCGCGCTGCGGATGCTGGCCGGGCTCGACCCCACCGACGAGGGCTCGATCTTCATCGGCGGCCGCGACGTCACCGGCGTCGAGCCGAAGGACCGCGACATCGCGATGGTGTTCCAGTCCTACGCGCTCTACCCGCATATGACGGTCGCGCAGAACATGGAGTTCGCTCTGCGGCTGCAGAAGCTGCCGGCCGCCGAGCGGCGGTCCCGGGTGGAGGACGCCGCGAAGCTGCTGGACCTGACCGAGTACCTGGACCGCAAGCCGAAGGCGCTCTCCGGCGGTCAGCGCCAGCGCGTCGCGATGGGCCGGGCGATCGTCCGGGAGCCCTCGGTGTTCCTGATGGACGAGCCGCTGTCCAACCTCGACGCGAAGCTGCGGGTGCAGACCCGGGCGAACATCGTGGCGCTGCAGCGGCGGCTGGCCACGACCACGGTCTACGTCACCCACGACCAGACCGAGGCCATGACGATGGGGGACCGGGTCGCGGTGCTGCGCGACGGCGTCCTGCAGCAGTGCGCGCCGCCGAAGGAGCTCTACGCGCGGCCGCGCAACACCTTCGTCGCCGGGTTCATCGGCTCGCCGGCGATGAACTTCCTGCCCGCGAAGGTGACCGCGGACGGCGTGCTGCCGGTCGGGTACGAGGGCACCGCGCTCTCCGTCACCGGTGCCGCCGCGGCCCAGGGCGAGGTCACCATCGGGTTCCGCCCCGAGGGCGTGACCCTCTCCACCGAGGGCCTGCCCGCCCGGGTCGAGCTGGTCGAGGAGCTGGGCGCGACCGCGTTCGTCCACGCCACGGTGGACGTCGCCGGTGAGGAGCACCGGTTGACCGTGCAGACCGACGGGGCGTCGAGCCCGTCGATCGGCGAGAACGTCCGGCTGCAGCTCGACGGCTCCCGTGCCCACCTGTTCGACGCCGGCGGCGACCGGCTCGAGTGACCCGGTGCCCGGCGTGCCGCCGTTACGGTGCGCCGGGCGCCGTTCCAGCCAGGGCGGTGCGCAGCACGCGTACCGCCTCGGCCGGTTCGTCCCAGAACACCATGTGCCCGGCGCCGCGGACGGCCGCCGTCGTCGCCCCCGGGTGGGCAGCGGCCAGCTCGGCGGCGCCCTCGGCCGGGACGACGGGTGAGCGGTCGCCGTACATCAGCGTCACCGGGCCGGGGACGTGCGGCCAGACGTCGAAGAAGTCCTCGGACTCGAAACCGGCGTGCGTGGCACGCAACGCGGTCTCGTCGCACGACGACAGCCAGCGCGCCCGCAGCTCCTGCTCGCGCCGCGGCCACCGCGGCCAGGACCGGGCGACCTCGTCGGCGTCGGTGCCGCGCTGCGCCTGGTGCAGCTGGTCCAGGAACGTCTCCAGCGTGGTGGGGTAGGGGGCCCGGCCCGGCCCGGACAGCGGCGGGTCGACGAGCACGGTCGCGCGCGGGGCCGCGCCCCGCCCGGCCAGCGCGACCGCGGTGGCCGCGGCGATCCGGGCGCCCATCGAGTGCCCGAGCAGCACCGGGTCCCGCAGGTCCAGACCGGACAGCACGGCGACGGCGTCGGCGGCGTAGTCGGCGAGCGTCCACCCGTCGCCGCTGTCGGACAGGCCGCGGCCGCGGACGTCGAGCACCACCGGCCGGAACCGGTCGGTCAGCTCCCGGGCGACGAGGTCCAGGGTGACGGCCGGGCTGGTGATCCCGGGCAGCACCAGCACCGGGACCCCGTCGCCGCCGTAGTCGAGCGCGTGCAGGCGCACCGCCCCGTTGCGTGCCCACCGCGAGACGGCGGGGACGTCGGCCAGGTCGGCCAGCGCGTCCTGGCGGACGGCCCGGGTGCCGGTCATGCGATCTCCTCCAGGTAGCCGAGTGCCTCGTCCCGGCCGAGCACGTCGCCGTACTTGGCCGCGATGTCGAACAGGTTCGCCGCGTGCGGCCCCGCGGCCCGGTCGCCGACACAGTCGCGCGCGACGAGCACCCCGAACCCGGACTGCACGGCGTCGACCGCGCTCGCCCGGATGCAGCCGCTGGTGGTGGCCCCGCACAGCAGCACGGTGTCCACCCCGGAGGCGCGCAGCAGGGTCGCGAGCCCGGTGTCGAAGAACGCCGACGCCCCCTTCTTCACGACGAGATGGTCGACCGGGCGGACGTCGAGCCGGTCGTCGAGCGCGACGGCGGGGGAGCCCTCGACGAGCCCGCGCATCCCCGGCGCCTTCACCAGCCAGGGCAGCGTGTCGAGCTCGGCGGGGGTGTAGGCGATCGTCGTCCAGACGACCGGCGCACCGATCGCCCGGGCCGCGGCCACCAGCTCGCCGGTCGCCGTGACGACGGCGGACAGGTCGGACCCCGTCGGGTACGCCGGGTCGGTGAAGCCCGCGCTCAGGTCCACGACGACGACCGCGGGCCGGGTGCCGCGCCGGCCCGGGGCACCGAACCCGGCGGTGTCGTACGTCGCGTCGGTGGCGGCGCCGTGCGGTCCCGCGCTCACTCCTCGCCCCCGGCGGCGCCCGCGATCGCCCGGCGCTGCGCCGCGCAGTCCTGTACCGCGTCGACGATCGTCTGGTAGCCGGTGCACCGGCACAGGTTCGATGCGACGACCTCGCGGATCTGCTCGCGGCTCGGGTCCGGTTCCGCGGCGAGGTAGCCCTCGGCCAGCATCAGGAAGCCGGGCGTGCAGAACCCGCACTGCAGCCCGTGGTGGGCGGCGAAGCACCGCTGCAGGTCCGAGAGCTGCCCGTCGTGCCCCAGCGACTCCACGGTGCGGACGTCCGCGTCCTCCACCTGCACTGCGAACAGCAGGCAGGAGCGCGCCGGTGCCCCGTCGACGAGCACGGTGCAGGCCCCGCAGACCCCGTGCTCGCAGCCGACGTGGGTGCCGGTCAGGCCCAGGTCGTGGCGCAGCACGTCGGCCAGCGTGCGCCGGGGCGGGATCGCGAGGTCGTGGCGCTCGCCGTTGACGTGCAGATCGACCAGGACGACGTCGGTCACGGTGCCTCCTCTCGGGTCGGGGCCGCGGCCAGCGCGGCGTGGATCGCGTGCCGGGGGATGGGGGTGGCGTCCAGCTCGACGCCGGTGTGCCGCAGCGCGTCGTTGACCGCGTTGAGGACGGCGGCCGGTGCGCCGATCGTCCCGCCCTCCCCGGCTCCCTTGGCGCCGTTCGCGGTGAACGCGCACGGGGTCTCGAGGTGCTCGATCCGCACGTCCGGGATCTCGGCGGCGGTCGGCACCTTGTACTCCATGAAGCTGGGGGCCAGCGGCTGGCCGAGCTCGTCGTAGACGACCTGCTCGAACAGGGCGCCCGCGATGCCCTGGGCGATGCCGCCCCGGGCCTGGCCCTCGACCACCCGCGGATGGATGGCGACGCCGCAGTCCTCCACGCAGACGTAGCGCAGGATCTCGACACCGCCGGTGCCCGGGTCGAGCGCGACCACGCAGCCGTGGCTGGCGTTGGAGAACGTGCCGTCCCCGGCGACGTCGAAGCTCGCCGTCGCGGTCAGCCCCGGGCCGACGTCCTTCGGCAGCAGGTGCGCGCGCAGGTAGGCGACCTCGGCCAGCTCGGCGAACGGGTACGTCCGGTCCCCGGCACGGACCCCGCCCGCGCCGTCCAGCACGGCCGAGTCCACATCGGTCCCGGACAGGTGCGCGGCGATCGCCCGCAGCGTCTCCCCGAGCTTCGTCGCGGCCCCGGCGGCGGCCGAACCGCCGATGGTCACCGAGCGGGACGCGAACGAGCCCCAGCCGTAGGTGATCCGGTCGGTGTCGCCCTGGACGATCGTGACCTTGTCGTAGGGCAGGCCGAGCCGGTCGGCGACGATCTGGGCGAACGTCGTCTCGTGGCTCTGGCCGTGCGACAGCGTCCCGGTGGTGACGCTGACCGCCCCGCCGGTGTCCATCGTGACCTGCGAGAGGTCGAACCCGGGGACGACCTGCATCCGCCGCTGGGCGAAGGCACCGGAGCCGTAGCCGGTCCGCTCGGAGAAGCAGGAGTAGCCGATCCCGACGATCCGGCCCGGTTCGCGGTGGCCCGGCCAGCCCTCCTCGCGCAGCACCCGCTCGCACAGGTCGAGCGACTCCCGGTAGGACCCCGGGTCGTAGGTGATGCCGTTGACCCCGCGGTACGGGAACTCGGTGATGAGGTTGCGCCGCCGGATCTGCACCGGGTCGATCCCCAGCTCGCGGGCGGCCCGCTCCATCAGGCGCTCGGCCACCATCACTTACTGGGGCCGGCTCACCCCGCGGTACGGCGCGGTCGGCGCCTTGTTCGTGGTGACCGCCCGGCCGCGGACCCGGTAGGCCGGGACCCGGTAGACGCCGGGCATCTCGGCCGAGGCCATCAGCGGCTCGATGCCCGCGGTGAACGGGTAGCAGGAGTAGGCGCCCATGTCGCAGACGACGTCGGCGTCCAGGGCCAGGATCTCGCCGTCGGCGGTGAACGCGGCCCGGGCGGTGTAGTGCTGCTCGCGGGCCAGGAAGCTCGCGGTCAGCGCCTCGCGCCGGTCCTCGATCCACTTGACCGGGCGGCGCAGCCGCAGTGCCGCCGCCGCGGCCGCGATCTCCTCGCGGCCCACCACGCACTTCTGCCCGAACCCGCCGCCCATGTCCGGCACGGTGACCCGGACCTGCCGCTCGTCCAGTCCCGCGCAGCGGGCCAGCACCGTGCGGACCTGGTGCGGGACCTGGGTGCAGGTACGCACGCGCAGCTGGTCGTCGCGGTCGTCCCAGTCGGCGACGACGCCGCGGGTCTCCAGCGGCAGCGCGTTCTGCCGCCCGGTCGTGGCCTCGACGGTGACGACGGTGTGCGCGCCGGCGAAGACCTCGTCGATGCCCTTGGTGGCGAACAGCGAGACGTCGACGAGCACGTTGCCCGGCGCCTCGTCGTGCACCGGGGGACCGGCGGCGGCGAGCGCCGCGGCCTCGGAGACGACCGGGTCCAGCGGCGCGTACTCGACGACGGCGGCCTCGACCCCGTCCTCGGCGGTGTACGGGTCGGTCGCCAGCACGACCGCCAGCGGCTCGCCGACGTAGCGGACCTTGTCCCGGGCCAGCACCGGCATCGCCGTCGGCGTGAACTCCTCCGGCGGGCGGTCCAGCAGCGCGGTGATGTCGGCGAGCGCGAGATCGGCGGCGGCGAACGCGGCGACGACGCCCGGTGTCTCCCGCACCTGCGACAGATCCACATCGGTCACCAGCGCGTGCGCCTCGGTGCTGCGGACGAATGCGGCGTGCAGCATCCGGGGCAGCGTGACGTCATCGACGAACCGCCCGCGCCCGGCGAGCAGTCGCGGGTCCTCGCGGCGCGGCACGTCCGCCCCGACCCACGTCCCGTCCCGGCGGAACCCCGGCTCAGCCATGCCGCCGTCCTCCCGCCTCGGCCCTGGCCCGCTCGACCAGGGTCCGGACCAGCGCCCGGCGGTACGCCGCCGGGGCGCCGGGCTCGTCGCGCAGGGTCAGGCCGTCGGCGACCTCGGCGGCGGGGCCCGCGGGGCGCAGGAGCACCGGGACGGTGCCCACCCCGCCCAGCGCGACCGACCCGGTGTCGAGATCGACTCCTGCGGCGACGATCGCGAAGTCGCCGCGCCGGTCGGCGTACTCGGCGAGCGCGGCCCGGGGCGCCGGGCGACCGAACACGACCTCGGTGACGATCTCGTCGGCGCCGAGCGCCGTGCTGAACGGGCCGAGGAAGAACTCCCCGGCCGCGATCTCCCGGCGCCCGCCCGGACCCTCGGCGACGACGACCGCGTCCAGCAGCACCGCGAGCAGGCACCACTCGGCGGTGGCGTCGGCGTGCGCGATGCTGCCGCCGACCGTGCCGCGGGTCCGGATCGGCAGGTGCCCGACCCAGCGCATCGCCTCGGACAGCACCCGGAAGTCCGGCCCCAGGTCGGCCCGCTCGACGGCGTGGTGCGTGGTGAGCGCGCCGATCCGCAGGGCGTCGCCGTCGCGCCGGATGCCGGACAGCCCGGGTATCCGGCCGATGTCGACGAGGTGCCCCGGCCGGGCCATCCGGTAGTTCATCATCGCGACCAGGCTCTGCCCGCCGGCCAGGATCTTCGGGTCGTCGTCGGCCAGCTCGGTGAGCAGCTCGACGGCGCCGCGCACCGACGACGCCCGGTGGTAGGTGAACGCGGCCGGCTTCACGTGCGCTCCGCGACCGGGCCGTCCAGCCGCTCCTCGGTGCCGGTGATCCGGTCCAGCTCCCGCCCGCGGGTCTCCGGGGCCCCCAGCGCCATGAACACCACGGCGGCGAGGACGAACACGGCCATCAGCGCGAACGTCAGGGGCAGCCCCAGCACCGGCCACAGCAGGCTGCCGAACACCAGCGGGACGAACCCGGTGACCGCCCGGCTCGACGACGACGCCCAGCCGAACCCGGAGGCCCGCAGCTCCGTCGGGTACAGCTCGGAGACGTAGGCGTACATCACCGGGATGACGACGAGGGCGAAGAACCCGAACACCGCGATCATCGCGATGGCCGCCGTCGAGGACTCCATGACCAGGGCGAACACGACCAGCGACAGTGCCGCGGCCGGTCCGGCGATGCCGATCACCCACTTGCGGCCGAGCGTCTCGACCAGCAGCACCGAGGTGATCACGCCGAGGATGCCGACCGCGTTCATCACCGTCGTCGAGCCGAACGCGGCGACCTCGCCCATGCCCTGGGCCCGCAGGATCGACGGCATCCAGGACAGCGCCGCGTAGTAGACGACCATCACCGAGACGAACAACGCCCAGGCGACCCCGGTGATCCGCGGCGAGAACGCCCACACCAGGCGCAGCTGCTCGGTGAGCGCGCCGAGGCCGCGCCGCCGCGAGGTGACGGTCTCCGGGGCGGCGGCCGTGATCACGTACGGCTCGGCGGCGGCCCCGGTACGGCGGACCATGTCGTCGATGACGACCCTGGCCTCGGTCTCGCGGCCGGTGCGGGCCAGGTACAGCGGCGACTCCGGGACACCACGCCGGATCCAGAACAGCAGCAGCGCGGGCAGCACCATCAGAGCGAGCATCCAGCGCCAGTTGCCGTCCACCGGCACCAGCAGCGTCGCGGACAGCCCGGCCAGCGTGGTGCCGATCGGCCACCAGCCGTCCATCGCGGCGAGCACCCGGCCCCGTTGCCGGCGCGGGGAGAACTCGCTGACGATCGCGTAGTCCACCGGGATGCAGCCGCCGAGCCCGATCCCGGCCAGGAAGCGCAGCAGCAGGAAGACCTCCCAGTTCGGCGACAGCGCCCCGAGCACCGAGAACAGCGCGAAGATCAGCAGCGTGATGCTGAAGACGCGTTTGCGGCCCATCCGGTCGGCGATGGTGCCGCACGCGACGGCGCCGACCGCCATGCCGATGAGGTTGGCCGTCGCGACCAGGCCCCGCTGCCCGGTGGACAGGTCGAACTCGGTCCCGAGCAGCGGGGTGAGGAAGCCGTTGAGGGCGACGTCCCAGGCGTCGAACATGTAGCCGAGGCCGCCGATGAGGAAGATCTTCCCCTGGACGCCCCAGCGCCACGGCAGGTCCTGGACGACCTGGTCTCCGGTACGCATGGCGGTACTCCTTGGTCGGTCGGGTCAGCGGACGAACTGGTACGTGACGGCCTCGTCGCCGCGATCGTGCAGCGGTGACCCGCGCCAGAGCCAGTCGTAGGAGACGTCGGACTCGCCGTCGAACCGGCGGAGCTTGGCGTCGCGTTCGCGCTGCTCCGGGCCGTCGGGGAGGTGGTAGAAGTCCATGTTCGCCCGGGACGCGTCCTGCACCATCCCGGCGTGCTTGGCCCGGCGGTGCACGTAGCGGGCCAGCGCGCCGTCGATCCCGGCCCGGCCCGCCGCGCCGAGCTCCTCGGCGAGCACGGCCGCGTCCTCCATCGCCTGCGAGGCACCCTGGGCCTGGTAGGGGAGCATCGCGTGGCAGGCGTCGCCGAGCAGGGCGACCCGGCCGTCGATCCACACCGGGTCGCGGCGGCGGCGGTACAGGGCGAACGCGGCCACGTCCTCCTTGGCCTTGGACAGCATCGCCGGGACCCGGTCGTCCCAGTCCGCGAACGCCTCCACCAGCTCGGACACCGGTGCCGGGGCCGTCCAGTCCCGTTCCACCCCGGCCGTGCAGGGCACGATCGCGACCACGTTGAGGAACTCCCCGCGGCGGATCACGTAGTGCACGAGATGGCGGCCGGGGCCGTACCAGATCGTGGAGTGGTAGCGGTCGAGGAGGAACCGGGTGGCCGGGTCGGCGGCGATCAGGTCGCCCGGGATCAGTGCCCGGTAGGCCATCTCCCCGGAGAACACCAGGGTGTCGTCGAACCCGGCGAGGTCACGGACCCGGGAGCGGATCCCGTCGGCACCGACCAGGACGTCGCCGGCGAACCGGTCGCCGCGGGCGGTGACCGCGACCGGCCGGTCGGTGCCGGTGCCGTCGAGCCCGACGACCTCGGCGCCGGTGTGCACGGCGACGACCGGTCCCGGCCCGTCCGGGTCGGTGCACGCGTCGAGCAGGATCCGGTGCAGGTCGGCCCGGTGGTAGTGCCAGTAGGGCGCGCCGTAGGCGTCGACGACGGACCGGCCGAGCGGGAGCTGGGCGATGACCGCGCCGTCGGCCCAGCGCCGTCGCACCTGGTCCTGCGGCGCGGTGTGGATCCGCTCCATCGCCGGGCGCAGGCCGAGCCCGACGAGCACCCGGCTCGCGTTCGGCGCGGTCTGGATCCCGGCCCCGACCTCACCGAGCTGCGGCGCGGTCTCCAGCACGGTCACCCGGAAGCCCTGCCGGCGCAGGGCGAGCGCCGTCGTCAGCCCGCCGAGGCCGCCCCCGGCGACCGTGATCTCCAGCGACTGGCTGGGTGCCACGACGTACCTCCTCGCATGCCGTTCCCGCCGCGTCGGGTGTGACGCAGCCCCCACAGGAACTAATCCGAGCACGTACTATCCGGATACGCAAGAGTTTGCCCCTCCCCACGTTGCACTCATGGAGCTTCGGCCTCGTCTCACCGGGCCGAAGCTCCATGAGTGGCGGTTACGCGGGGTCGGTCAGGTGGTTGCGTTCCGCTATCGACTCCCAGTGGGTGCCGAGGGTGTTCAGGAGGGCGGCCAGGTCGTGGCGGCGGTCCTCGGGGAGGGCGGTGAGCAGCTCCTGGTCCAGGCGCCGGGTGCGGCGGGTGACCTCGGCGAGCGCGGCGCCGCCGTCCTTGGTCAGCGAGAGCAGCTTGCGGCGGGCGTCGCGGGGTGACTCGGTCCGCCGGATCAGGCCGCGCCGTTCCAGGCGGCGGCAGACGTCGGCCATCGTCGAGGTGTCCAGCGCCACCGCACCGGCGAGCGAGCCCTGGTCGGAGTCGGGGTAGGCGCGCACCGCGGACAGGACCGCGAACTGCGGACCGGTGAGCACCGCGTCGACGTGCCGGTTCCAGGCCGCGAGGTAGGCCTGGTACATCCGGCGGGCGCCGTAGCCCGGCGCGGCGACGAGGTCCGCCGGTGGTGCCGCGGTGACGGCCGGCGTGCGCTCACCCCGCCGCAACGGCTCGCCCATGGTTCCTCCGAGGCCGGTCCGGACCGGGTGCCCGGGACGCGCCGGTGATCCTACGTGCCCGGACGGTCACGACCGGCGCACCGCCGGGACGGGACGGGATCAGCGCGGGCGCAGGCCGTCGACCAGCAGGTCCAGCAGTCGCCCGGCCTGGACCCGGTTCTCCGGATCGGCGAGCGCCATGCAGATCCCGCTGGTGCCGACCAGCACGTCGGCCGCGTCCACGTCGGACCGCAGGGTGCCCTCGGCGATGCCGGCCACGTGCAGCTCGCGCACCGCCTCCAGCATCCGCTCCCGGCTCTGGGCGAACGGGTTGCGCCCGCACGCGACGAGCGAGTGCAGCGAGTCCTTGAGGTGCTTCTTGGTGATCACGTAGTCGACGAACCGGTCCATCCAGGCGCGCAGGGCCTGGTCGGCGGGCAGCTCGGCGCCCAGTTCCGCGGCCGCGGAGCACAGCCGGTCCAGCTCGTTGCGGTAGACGGCCTCGACCAGCGCGTCCCGGTTCGGGAAGTGCCGGTAGAGGGTGCCGATGCCGACCCCGGCGTCCTTCGCGATGCCGTCCAGCGTGGGGGAGGGGCCGCCGGTGCTCTCCGCCGTGAACGCCCGGAACGCCGCCGCGAGCAACAGCTCGCGGTTACGGGCGGCGTCCGCACGCAGTGCGGGACGGGTGCCGGTGCCCATGGGGTGCCTCCTCGAACGCGGTCCGGACCACGATACGGCTTGCTATCCGGAGGCTACTCCGGATAGAGTTCCGAGTCATACGGAGAGTCCTCCGTTTTCTCGTCCCCGGATGTGCAGCGCGGCCGGTCCTCCCCGGTCCGTGACCGCCGCACACCCGGTGAACAGAAGGGATCAGCACGATGTTCCTCCGGTCCACGACCACCCGATCCCCGATCACCACCACGCACACCACCACCACCACCACGTCCACTGCCGCCACCACCGCCGTCCCGGCCGACGTGCTCGCCGGTGCCGACCTCACCGGGCGCCGCGCCGTCGTCACCGGTGCCGCGTCCGGGGTCGGCCTGGCGACCGCCCGCGCGCTCGCCGCGGCCGGCGCCGAGGTCACCCTCGCCGTCCGGGACGCCGAGGCCGGCGCGGCCGCCCGCGCCGGGATCGTCGCCGAGACCGGCAACGAGCAGGTGTTGGTCGGCGAGCTCGACCTCACCGACCAGCGGTCGGTCGCCCGGTTCGTGCGGCTCTGGGACGGCCCGCTGCACATCCTCGTGCACGCCGCCTCGGTGGCCGACGCGCCGCTCACCCGCACCGGCGACGAGTGGGAGCTGCACCTGGCCGTCAACCACCTCGGCCCGGCCTCGCTCAGCTCCGGCCTGCACTGGGCGCTGACCGCGGTCGACGGCGCCCGGATCGTGCACGTCCTCTCCGACGCGGACCTCGCGGCCCCGTTCGACCTGGAGGACCCGCACTTCTTCTCCACCCGCTACGACGGCGCGCTGGCGCACACCCGGTCCCGCACGGCCGCCATGCTGCACACCGTCGAGGCCGCCCGGCGCTGGTCCGGTGACGGCATCGCGGTGAACGCGGTGCGCCCCGGTGCGTCCGGCGGGGACCCGGCCGACCTGGCGGCCACGGTGCTCCTGGCGGCGGCGTCGCCGCTCACCGGCGGGATCAGCGGGCGCTACTTCACCGATCTCGCCGAGGCCGAGCCGATCGAGCACGCGGTCGACCCGGTGCTGGCCCGCCGGGTCTGGCGCTGGACCGAGAGCACGCTGCGCGAGGTGTGGTTCTCCGGCCTGCCCGTCGTCGCCTGAGGGGTGAACCCGGTCGCGCCGGTGGCGGCCGGGGCACCAGACTGGCCGTCGTGACGACGACGGACCAGGATGCGATCCCGCCCGGCAGCACGCTCGCCGAGGCGCTGGCCCGCCGTACGGAACTGCGCAACCGGCTGGACTCGTTGCGCAACCGGATCGCGGCGAACGCCCGGCACCAGGAGGGCGACCCGCCCGCCGAGGACGCCGCCGCCCTGCTGGAGCAGGCGGGGATCGTGCTGACCGGCCTGGAGGAGCTGATCCGGCGGATCAACCGGACCAACTCGGCCACCGACCTGGGCCCGGACGGGACGATGACCGACGCGCTGGCCCGCCGCGACGTCCTCCGGATGCGGCACTCGCTGCTGGTCGCCGCGGCGGACGCCGCCACGGGGCACGGCGTCCGGCACAACGCCGGGCGCCAGCTGCACTCCGAGCTCCGCGAGGTCCCGGCGCTGCCGGTGCCGCGGCTGCGCGAGCAGGCCGACGGCGTCGCCCGCGACCTGCGCGAGCTCGACGCCCGGATCCAGCGGGCGAACTGGACGACCGCCATGCTCGACTGAGGACGGACCCGGGTGCCGGTGCGAGTCGGTAGCCGGGCGGGGAGCGGGCACACACCGAGGGCCGGCGGTCATTCCGGTCCACTGCTCGGCGCCGCGGGCGGCGTCACCCGACGACACGGGGCACGCCCGGAACGGGGCACGAGTGACGGTGCACCACGCACCGAGCACCACCACGTGCCGGCCCCACCCGGCGAGGGCGGGCCAGGGGACCTCGCACCGCGCACCCGGATCCCGCACTCATGGAGCTTCGGCCCGGTCGCACGAGGCCGAAGCTCCATGAGTGACCCCGGGGAGGGGTGCGTCAGTGGCGGAGCCAGGCCGTGGTGTCGGCGGGGAGCTCGCCGCGGTGGGTCAGGGGGGCGCTGGTCAGCATCACCTCGGCGTCCTCGGGGAGGGAGACCGGGGCGGAGGACACGTTCACCAGGGCGGTGAAGCCGGCGTCGCCCTCGGCGCCGTCGTCGGAGGTGCGGGACAGGGCCAGCGTCCCCTCCAGCGAGTCCTGCCAGGTCAGCGTGCCGCCGCCGAGCGCGGGATGGGCGCGGCGCAGGGTCAGCGCGTCCCGGTACAGGTGCAGCACCGAGTCCGGGTCGGCCTCCTGGGCGTCGGCGGCGTGCCGGGCGAAGACCTCGGGCTGCGGCAGCCACGGCGCCGGCGGGTCCGGGTGCCCGAGGCTGAACCCGAACGACGGCTCGCCCGCGGCCCACGGCAGCGGTACCCGGCAGCCGTCGCGGCCGCGCCGGGTGTGCCCGGACCGCTCCCAGGTGGGGTCGTCGAGCAGCTTCTCCGGGAGGTCCTCGACCTCCGGCAGGCCGAACTCCTCGCCCTGGTAGAGGTACACGGTCCCGGGCAGCGCCAGCATCAGCAGCGCGGCGGCCCTGGCCCGGCGCAGGCCGAGCTCCGGGTCGGCGGGCAGGTCCACGACGTCGTCGAGGCTCCAGCCGCGACCGGCCTCCGGGGTGCGGGCCAACCGGCTCGGGTGCCGGCAGACGTCGTGGTTGGACAGCACCCAGGTCGCCGGCGCACCCACCGCGGTGTTCTCGGCGATCGCGTCGTCGATGTTGCGCCGCAGGTCCTCGGCGATCCAGGCGGCGGTCAGGAAGTTGAAGCTGAACGCCGTCTGCAGCTCGTCCGGGCGCAGGTAGCGGGCCAGCCGCTCCGGGTCCGGCACCCACGCCTCGGCCACGTAGACCTTCGGCGGGTCGTAGTCCTCGGCGATCTCGCGCCAGGAGCGGTAGACCGCGTGCACGTCCTCGCGGTCGAGGTAGGGGTGGCCGCCGTCCTGCACGTCGTTGACGCCGGGCACCAGGTCCGGCAGCTCCGGGTCCTTGAGCATCGAGTTGGCGACGTCGATCCGGAAGCCGTCGACCCCGCGGTCGAACCAGAACCGCAGGGTGGTCGCGAAGTCCTCCCGGACCTCCGGGTCCGCCCAGTTGACGTCCGGCTGGGTGACGTCGAACAGGTGCAGGTACCACTGCCCGTCCGGCACCCGCTCCCAGGCCGGCCCGCCGAACATCGACTCCCAGTTGTTCGGGGGCTCCGCGCCGCCGGGCCCGCGGCCGTCGCGGAACACGTAGCGCTCCCGCTCGCGCGATCCCGGTGCGGCCGCGAGCGCGCGGCGGAACCACGCGTGGTCCGACGAGTGGTGGTTCGGGACGATGTCGAGCAGCACCCGGATGTCGCGCTCGTGCGCCGCCGCGATCAGCGCCTCGGCCTGGGCGGTGTCGCCGAACATCGGGTTGATCGCCCGGTAGTCGGCCACGTCGTAGCCGCCGTCGGCCAGCGGCGACGGGTACCAGGGGTTGATCCAGATCGCGTCGACGCCCAGCCGGGCGAGATGGTCCAGCTTGGCGTGCAGGCCCGCGATGTCGCCGGTCCCGTCGCCGATCCCGTCGGCGAAGCTGCGGATGTAGACCTGGTAGACGACGGCGTTGCGCCACCAGTCCTGCTCGTGGGCGGTCATGTTTCACACTGTTGCACGCGTGTTGCAAGGCTGTCGAGGTCCGGGCACGATGTCGTGGTGACGGACGAACCGGTGCACGAGATCGTCCGCCGGGTGGGGGTCCGGCGGGTGGCCGAGCTGGCCGGGGTGTCCGCGGCGACCGTCTCCCGGGCGCTGCGGGCGGGCACCCCGGTGTCCGACGAGACCCGCCAGCGGGTCCGGTGGGCGGCGGCCTCGCTCGGTTACCGCACGCCGTCCCGCCGGCTGACCGTCGCGGTGCTCGCGCGGTTCCCGGGCCGCTGGTTCTTCGCCGAGGCCGTCGCCGGGGTGGAGTCGGTGCTGTCCGCGGCCGGGCACACCATGCAGCTGCACAACGTCGGCGACCCGGGTGCGCGGGCGCACTTCTTCGCGACGCTGCCGGTCCGCGGCCGGGTGGACGGGCTGATCGTCGTCGCCTCCGGTGCCGACGCCGCGGAGCGGGCCGCGCTGGACGCGCTGGGGGTGCCGATCGTCGTCGTCGGGGACACGACGTCGGGCTGGCCGCGCACCGGGATCGACGACCGGGCCGGCGCCCGCGCCGCCGTCCGGCACCTGGTCGGGCTGGGCCACGACGGGATCGCCCTGGTGTCCTTCGACCCGGACGAGGCGTGCGGCCGCAGCACCACCCGGGCCCGGTACGCCGGCTGGGCCGACGCGCTCGCCGAGTCCGGCCGGACCGCCGGCCCGGTCCTGGAGGTCGGGGGTGACGTCGGGTCGGGCGTCGCCGCCGCCGGTGAGCTGCTGACCCTGCCCCGGTTGCCGACCGCGGTGTTCGCCATGGCCGACGAGGCGGCGGTGGGGCTGGTCCGCACGCTGCGCCGGGCCGGGGTGGACGTCCCGGGCCAGGTCTCGGTGGTGGGTTTCGACGACCACGAGATGGCCGCCGTCACCGATCTCACGACGATCGGCCAGCCGGTCCGCCGCCAGGGCGAGCTGGCCGCACGGTCCCTGCTCGGAGCGCTGGCCGGCACCCCGGCGACCGACGCCGAGCTGCCGACCCGGCTCGTGGTCCGCGGCACCACGGCGCCCCCGCCCGGCGTCCGGGAGAGGATGGGGTGATGCGACGACTCCTGCTCGGCCCCGCGGTGCTCGCCGTCCTCGTCCTGCTCGGCTGCGCCGACGCCGGTGCGGGGCCCGCGGACCCGCCGGGGCCCCGGCCCGCCGCCGCGGCCGACCTGCTCGGCCGCTGGTACCCGGCGGACGGCGCGGCCGGCGGGCGGGCGTTCGCCGAGTTCGCCGACGGCGGTGACTGGACCGGGTCCGACGGCTGCAACGGCCAGAGCGGCACCTGGGCGGTCGCGGCCGGCGGGGAGTTCACCGGCAGCTACGGCCCGAGCACCAAGATCGCTTGCGAGAACGTGCCGATCGCCGTCTGGGTCGGCGACGCCCGGCGGGTCGAGATCGACGCCGGCACGCTCGTCCTGCACGGTCCGGACGGTCCCGCCCGGCTGGTGCGCGAGCTGCCCTGAGCGCGGCTCAGCGGGCCAGCGGCAGCCAGTCCAGGACGTCGCGGATCCGGGCGTCCCAGTAGGACCAGGCGTGCTCGCCGGCCCCGGAGTGGGTGGTCACGTCGAGACCGGCGGCGCGGGCGTGCCGGGCGAACCGGACCGTGTGCGGGTGCAGCGGGTCCTCGGTACCGGCACAGACGTAGAGCGACGGCGTGTGCGCCGGTTCCGCGAGCGCGTCGACGAGGGCGAACAGGTCGGCGCCGGTGCCGGTCACCGGCTCGCCGCCGAAGATCCGCTCCCAGATCCGCGGGTCCTCCTCGCGCGGTGGGCCCTGCACCAGCGCGCCGATGTCGAGCACCCCGGACAGCGAGGCCGCCGCGGCGAACCGGCCCGGCTCGGCCAGCGCCCAGCGCAGCGCGCCGTAACCACCCATGGACAGCCTGGCCACGAACGTCTCGGCCGGGTCGCCGGACACCCGGAAGAACCGCCCGACGAGCTCGGGCAGCTCGGTGCAGACCCAGGTCCGGTACCGGCCGCCGTACGCCTCGTCGGTGTAGAAGCTGCGGTGCACCTGCGGCATGACGACGGCCAGGCCCAGCTCGTCGGCGTACCGCTCGATCGCGGTGTAGCGCGACCACGCCGTGTCGTCGTCGGAGAGCCCGTGCAGCAGGTACAGCACCGGTGGCGGTGCGCCGGGGTCGCGGACCCCGGCCCCGATCCGGGTGCGCGACGGCTGCGGGAGCAGGACGGTGACCGAGGTCGCCAGCCCGAGCGAGTCGGCGACGAGGTCACAGCGCAGGCGGGCCACGTCGATGATCGTCTCGGGCGGGCGTCGCCGGGGTCAACCGGGCCCGGATGCGGACGGGGCGCGGCGCCGGGCAGGATCGGTGCCGCCATGGCCCACATCCTGATGTCCACCACCGCCGCGCACGGTCACGTCCACCCCAACCTGCCGGTGGTGGCCGAGCTGGTCGCACGCGGGCACCGGGTCACCTACCCGGTGCCGGAACGCTTCGCCGAGCCCGTCGCCGCGACCGGTGCGGCGCCGCTGCGCATCCGCACCGACCTGCCCGATCCGGCGCGCGGGGAGCAGTGGCCGGACGGCGGCGTCGCGGCGATGCGGCTGTTCTCCGACGAGGCCCGCTCCGCGTACGCGCAGATCGCCGACGCGCTGCAGTACGAGCACCCGGACCTCGTCTGCTACGACGGCAGCGGCTGGGCCGGGCACGCCCTGTCGCGGGTGTGGGGGATCCCGCGGGTCGAGCTGGCCCCGCACATGGTCGCCTGGGAGGGCTTCGAGCAGGAGATGGCCGAGGCGTTCGCCTTCCTCGACGCCCCGGACGGCCTCGCCTGGCGGGCCGAGCTGGACGCCTGGCTCGACGAGGTCGGCGCCGGCGTCGGGAACCGGGAGTTCCTCGGCCGCCCGGACCGCTCGGTGGTGCTGATCCCGGAGGCCATGCAGCCGAACCTCGACCGGGTCGACCGGGAGCGCCACACGTTCGTCGGGCCGGTCATCGGCGACCGCTCGCACCAGGGACTGTGGCCGAAACCGCGCGGCCCGCTGCTGCTGGTCTCGCTCGGCTCCGCCTACACCGACCGGCCGGGGTTCTGGCGGGACGCGATCGCCGCGATGCACGGCACCGGCTGGACGACGGTGCTCGCCGTGGGCCCGCACGTCGACCGGTCGGAGCTCGGCGAGATCCCGGACGACGTCCGGGTCGCGGAGTGGGTCCCGCAGCTCGCCGTGCTCGCGCACGCGTCGGCGTTCGTGACGCACGCGGGGATGGGCGGCTGCGCCGAGGGGCTCTGGCACGGCGTGCCGATGGTCGCCGTGCCCCAGGCCGTCGACCAGTTCGGCAACGCGGCGCGGATCGCCGAGCTCGGGGTCGGCGAGCACCTGCCGGCCGAGCAGGTCACGCCGGAGGCGCTGCGTGAGGCGGTGCTGCGGGTCGCCTCGTCGGACGCCGTCGCGGGCCGGTGCGCCGAGCAGAAGGCCGTCGCGCGGGCGGCGGGAGGGGCAGCCCAGGCGGCCGACGTCGTCGAGTCGTTGCTCCCTCCGGCGCGGTGCCTGGGCTGTCCGGGTGGCGTCTGCGGACGCTGAGGTTGCCTGCGCTCATCCGATCGTGTCCACCGGCGGCGTGGCGATTGTGGACCCAGTGTTGCGAATGGCAACGTCTGCGCCCTCGGTCGGGGGAAGGTGGGGGTCGGTGCGCAGAACGGTCGTGACGCTGCTGGTAGCGGTGGGGGTGACCGTCGGCATCGCCACGCCCGCGGTGGCCGCACCCGCTCCTCCTCCACCACCACCGGCGATCGCGTGGGCGCCGTGCACCGCGCCCGCGCTGGCTGCGGCCCGCGCCGAGTGCGGGTTGCTGCCGGTGCCGCTCGACCACGCCGACCCGGCCGGGAAGAAGATCGAGATCGCGGTCTCCCGGGTCCGCCACACCGTGCCCGAGGACGCGTACCAGGGCGTCATGCTGGTCAACCCGGGCGGGCCCGGCGGGTCCGGCCTGGGGCTGAGCCGGCTCGGTGCGGCCGTGCCGAAGGGTGCGGGCGGCGCCTACGACTGGATCGGCTTCGACCCGCGCGGGGTGGGATCGAGCCGGCCCGCGCTGAGCTGCGACGCCGACTACGGCGGCTACGCCCGGCCGGACTACCGCCCGGAGAACGGCGCCGAGGCGGCCTGGCTGCCCCGGACGAAGGCCTACGCGCAGGCCTGCGGCGCGGCGGGCGGTGAGCTGCTGGAGCACCTGCGCACCGAGGACACGGTGCGCGACATGGACCTGATCCGCCAGGCGCTCGGTGCCGAGCAGATCAACTACTACGGCTACTCCTACGGCTCGTTCCTCGGCCAGGTCTACGCCACGATGTTCCCCGAGCAGGTCCGGCGGATGGTGCTCGACGGCGTCGCCGATCCCCGGTACTGGTGGTACCAGGCGAACCTGAACCAGGACGTCGCGTTCGAGCGCAACATCCAGGTGTTCTTCGACTGGGTCGCCAAGTACGACGGCGTCTACCACCTCGGCACCACCGGCGACGCCGTCGAGAAGCGTTACTCGGAGATCTCCGAGGAGCTCCGCGCGGCACCGGCCGGCGGGAAGATCGGCTCCTCGGAGTGGACCGACATCTTCCTGCGGGCCGGGTACAACGTGTCCGAGTACACGGCCGTCGTGAACGCCTTCGTGGCCGGCGACCGGGGTGACGCCGCGGCGCTGGTGGCCGCGTACGACCAGGCCGGATCGCCGACCGACGACAACAACTACGCCATCTACCTCGCGACCCAGTGCACGGACGCACCGTTCCCTGCGGACTGGGAGACCTGGCGCGCGGACAACACCGAGACCGACCGGGTCGCGCCGTTCGAGACCTGGGGCAACGCCTGGTACAACGCGCCGTGCCTGGACTGGCCGGTGCCGCCGGGCCCGGCGCCCGAGGTCGAGGGGACCCTGGAGCAGGGGCCGTTGCTGATCTCGGAGACCTACGACGGCGCCACCCCGTACGAGGGTGCGCTGCAGGCACGCCGGACCTTCCCCGGCTCGTCGCTGATCGAGGGCGTCGAGGGGCACACCCACTCGGCGTCGCTGTCCGGCGTGGCGTGCGTGGACGACAAGGTGGCCGACTACCTGCTGACCGGCGCGCTGCCGGAGCGGGTGCCGGGGGACCGGTCGGACGCGCAGTGTCCCGCGCTGCCGCCGCCGGACCCGGGCGCCGGGGGCTGATCCCGGGAGGGCGGCGGCGGTGCAGGCGTTCGTCCGGCGTGCGGAGTGCGGGCACATCGTCTGGGCCGGCCCGCTCGTCGACACCGCCGCGCTCCTCGCCGTCGCCGACGAGCTGCGCGGCGGTTCCTGCCCGACCTGCGGGGAGACCGTGCGCCGGGTCGAGTTCACCGTGGTCCGCGCCGAGGGCGGGGGGACGTTCGATACACCGCCGGCACCCCGCAACCGGGAGAACCGGCTCCGGAGGGCGAGCCGGGCCGACGCCGCGCGGACCCGGCGGAGCCTCGCCCGGCTCGGTGCCGACACCACCGGCCTCGCCGCCGACCTGAAGGACGCCGCCCTCGGGCTCGCCCCGCCGCGGTGGCGGGCCGACCTGCGGAAGATCCCGGTCGGGATCCTGCCCACCTACGAGCCGAACGCCGAGTGCATCACCTTCGCGGACTCCGCGGTGCCGGCCATCGTCGTCCACCAGGGCCTGGCCGGTTACCTGTTCGGGATGAACCGCAGCGTCTTCCCGCTGCTGCGCACCGGGTCGATCGGCGGTGGCGCCGGCACCCCCTTCGTCACCGACGAGCGGACCCGCGGGGCACTGCGGGTCCAGGCGGTGGACACGGCCCTGCAGTTCCTCGGGGTCGGCCCGCTGCGGCCGGCCGGGCTCGTCGGGATCCCGACGGTGGTCCGCTTCCTGACGATGCCGCTGACCCGGATCATGTCCGCGTTCGTCCTGTGCCACGAGTACGGCCACGCGGTCCTGCGGCACGCCGACGACCTGCACCCGGCGGGCCCCGGCTCCGGGTTCTCGCTGCTGGAACGGTCCCGCGCGATGGAGTTCGAGGCCGACACCTGGGGGCAGGACGCGGTGATCGGCGCCTTCAGCGGCAGTGCGAACCTCGAACCGGGCCTGGCGATGTTCGACGACCTGTTCACCGGCGACTCCGCGCCGCTGAAGAAGGACGTCTCGCTGGCCGCCCCGTGCGTGGCGCTGCTGTACTTCGAGTTCCTCGACGTGGTCGAGGAGCGGCTGGGCAGGCACGGCGTCACCGTCGCCGGCCGGGACGCCCCGACCCGCCGCCGGGCCCGCGCGGCCGGGGACCGGTCCACCCATCCGTCCAACCACGACCGGTTCCGGGCGCTCTACGCCCACCTGACCGAGCACGGCAACTTCAGCGCGCACACCTGGGTGGAGCCGTTCGAGTCCTTCCTCGGCGACATCCGGGACGACCTCGACGTGCTCATCGACCGGACGGGGGCCGTCCCCGGCACCCGGTTCGCGCCCCGCTTCCGGTGGCTGCGCAGGCGGCGGCCGGAGCGCGCGTCCGGCTCCTGGCGCGAGCCGATGGCCGACGGAGGCGACCCCGGGCTCCGCCGCGCGCTGGAGGCCGGTCTGTCGAACGCGTCGGGCGAACCCCTGCAGCTCGACGCCGAGGTGCTGCGGCGCCACTACGAGCGGCAGACGCGCCGGGCGCAGCAGCACTACGACGCGGGCGAGTACGCCGACGCCGAGCGTCTGTTCTCCGCCGTGCTCGACGGCGGCGAGACCGTCGACTCGGTGGCGCTGTACCCGCTGCTCGGGATGAGCCGCGAGCAGCTCGGTGACGTCGAGGGCGCGATCGCGGCGTACCGGCGCTGCATGGAGGTCGTGCCCGGCAGCGAGCACGCCGCGGCGTCCGGGTTCTGCCTCGGCAAGATGCTCTGGCTGGACCGGGCCGACCCGGACGGCGCAGAGCCGGCCCTGCGGGCCGCGCTCGCCTCGGAGAACGTCGACTTCCGGGCGCAGGCGCTGCTGTGGCTGGGCACCATCGCGCACGGGCGCCGCGACGTCGACGAGGCGTTGCGCCGCTACCGCGAGGTGTACGCGCTGCGCGGACAGGCGCTGGGGATCGTCCCCGACGTCGTCCCGAAGGCGGCGCTGAACATCGGGGGCGTGCTGGAGAACCGCGGCCGGCGGGCCGACGCGGTGCGGATGTTCGAGTACGCGCGCGACCATCCCGCCCTGGACGCGCCGAACCGCCGGATCGCCGAGCAGCGTCTGCGCGGCCTGCGGGGGCGGTGAGCCTCAGCCGGCGTCGGAGTCCGGTTCCGCCGGGTGCCCTCCGGTGCCGGGCCCGGTGCCCGGGGCGAGCATCCGCATGCCGATGCTCTCGTACATCCGGTCCCGGACCCGCCGGTCCTCGATCTCGGCCGCCGCCGCGAGCGCCCCGTGCAGCGCGCCGAAGCGCCGCACGCTCTCCTCCAAGCCGTGCAGGTTGGCCGCGGCCCGGTCGCCGACGGCGGTGGCCTGCCGCAGTAGGAGCCCGCCGGCCGCCGTCGGGATGGCCCCCGCCAGCGCCGTCACGACACCGACGTCGAGCCCGGCGAGCGAGGTCAGTGTCGCCCCGACGAGAACGACGGAGAACCCGAGCAGCCCGCACCACAGCGACGCCTGCTGGTAGGCGGCGTGGTGGCGCAACGCCATCCGGTGGTGCTGCAGGTACAGCTCCGCCTCCCGGGCCGCGACCCGGGTGACCGCGTCCAGCTCCTCGGTCCGGACGGTGTCCGGGGCCGGGTCCGGGCGGGAGCGGCGCCGGGCCGACAGCCGCACCGTCGGGCCGGCGGGCGGGTCCGCCGGACCGTCCAGGGCGGCGAACACCTGCCGCGCGTGCGCGGCCTCCTCGAGGAACCCGCGCCGCCGGGCCCGGCCGGCCCACACCACGCCGAACACCGCCACCAGGATCGTGAGCGCGACGACGGCGGGCACCACGGGTCCGGCCGCCGCGGCACCGGCCTGGGCGAGCGTCGCGAACCGCTGGGCTGCCATCGATCGACGGTAGCGCGCGGGGGCGCGTGCCGGGCGTCGTCCGGGAACCGCGTCTTGAACCACCTCGGTTCTGCGCGCTAACGTTCGTTTCGGCCGGAGAAAAAGCACTATCAATCAGATCGTGTGATCGACCGGCGGCGAGCGAAGGAGAGGCCGGATGACGGACGGGACGGCGCGGACCCTCCGGGTCGCCGTGGTGGGGGCCGGTGAACGGAGCCGGATCGCGCGGCACGTCGCCACGGTGCGGCCGGGCAGCGCGGTCGTCGCGGCGGTCGATCCCGACCCGGCGGCCCGGGACCTGGCCCGGGTGCGCTTCGGCGACATTGCGGTGTACCCGGACCTGGCGGGCCTGATCGCGGCCGGTGGGATCGACGCCGCGATCGTCGGCACCCCGGACCACACCCACGCCGACCTCGCGGTCGAGCTGCTCCGCGCCGGGATCGCGGTCTACCTGGAGAAGCCGCTCGCGCTGCGGATCGACGACGCCGACCGGGTGCTGGAGGTCGCCGCCGAGACCGGCACCCCGCTCTACGTGGGCCACAACTACCGCAACGCCGCCGTCGTACGGATCATGAAGGACGTCGTCGACCGGGGCGAGATCGGCGAGGTCAGGTCGATCTGGGTGCGGCACTTCGTCGGCAACGGCGGTGACTACTACTTCAAGGACTGGCACGCCGACCGCCGCTACACCGGGACCCTGCTGCTGCAGAAGGCCAGCCACGACATCGACGTCGTCCACATGCTGGCCGGCGGGGACTCCCGGCGCGTGGTCGGCATGGGTGACCTGATGGTCTACGGCGGCGTCACCGACCGCCGGGACCGGTCCGGGGAGCGGATGTCGGACTGGTTCTCCCACGACAACTGGCCGCCGACCGAGGCGACCGGGCTCAATCCGGTGGTCGACGTCGAGGACGTCTCCATGATGATGATGACCCTGGACAACGGGGTGCTCGCCAGCTACCAGCAGTGCCACTTCACCCCGGACTACTGGCGCAACTACACCGTGATCGGCACCCACGGCCGGCTGGAGAACGTCGGCGACACCGGCGGCGGGGTCGTGCGGGTGTGGAACCGGCGCCGGGACTTCTCGGTCGAGGGCGACATCGAGTACCCGATCGACGGGGTCGAGGCCGGCCACGACGACGCCGACCTGCTCACCGTGGCCGAGTTCGTCGCCCACGTGGCGGACGGGGCCCCGGTGTCGGTCACCCCGCTCGCGGCCCGGGCCGCGGTCGCGGCGGGTGTGCTCGCCGCGGAGTCGCTGCGCGACGGCTCCCGGCCGCGGGAGGTCCCGCCGCCCGGCGACCGGGTGCTCGCCCACTTCGCGAAGGTGGCGGGGGGCGGGCTGGTCCGATGATCCCCGTTCCGCCCGGACAGCGACGTCCGCGCGCCCCCCGGATCGCGGCGGCGCTCGTCGGCGCGCTCACGCTGCTGCTCACCGGGTGCGCCGGCGGCTACGTCGATCCCGCCCCCGCTCCGTACGAGCGGGCTCCGCGCGACCTGCAGGCCTCGATCAGCTACGCCATGTGGGACCGCAACCAGCTGCCCGCGATCGAGCAGACGATCGAGGCGTTCCACGAGGAGTACCCGGGCATCGAGGTCACGGTCGACATCACACCGTTCGCCCAGTACTTCACCAAGCTCAAGACCCAGGCCACCAGCGGCGTCCTGCCCGACGTGTTCTGGCTCAACGCGCGCAACCTGGAGCTGTACGCCTCGCACGGCAAGCTCGTGCCGATCACCGGCGCGGTCGAGGCCGGGGACATCGACCCGGCGGCCTACCCCCGGCCGCTGGTGGACCTCTACACCCACGACGACGTCCGGTACGCCGTGCCGAAGGACTTCGACACCATCGGGCTCTGGGTCAACAAGCGGATCTTCGAACGCGCCGGCGTCCCGCTGCCCGGTCCGGACCTGACCTGGGAGCAGGTGCGCGACCTCGGTGTGCGGATCTCCGCGGCGCTCGGCGCCGAGGGGGTGCACGGCGTCGCGAGCGATCTGGGCGACAGCCAGAGCAGCTACTACAACACCGTCCTCCAGGCCGGCGGCGAGGTCTTCGCCGACGGCCGGTCCGGGCTGGACACCCCGGCCGGCCGGGCCGGGATCGGGTTCTGGCGGGACCTGATCACCAGCGGTGCGTCGCCGACCTTCCCGCAGCTCGTCGACTCCCCGGCGCAGGAGCGCTTCCTCGGGGGCCGGCTGGGCATGATGATCGGTGGGAGCTGGTTCCGGGCCGGTCTCTCCGCGGACGAGGCGGACGACGTGCTCGCCCTGCCGCTGCCCCGCGGCGAGCGCGCCGCGACCGTGGTGCACGGGCTCGGCAACGTCGTCGCCGCGTCCAGCCCGGAGCAGCAGGCGGCGCAGGCCTTCCAGGTCTTCCTCGCCGGCGACCGGGCGCAACGGATCCTCGGCGACAGCGGGGCGGCCATCCCGGCCCGGACGGGCACCCAGGACGGCTTCGTCGGCTCCCTGCCGCCGGGGGCGAACCTGCGCTCGTTCGTCGACTCGCTCGCCTACGCCCGGCCGCTGCCGGTGGGGCGCAAGACCGACGAGTGGGACGCCGCCGAGCGGGCGCTGCTGCCCGACGTGTTCTCCGGCGCCCGCACCGTCGACGAGGTCCTGCCCGAGCTCGCGGGCCGGGTCGACGAGATCCTCGCCGAGCAGGCCGCGGAGGCAGCCGATGAGTGACACGACCACCACCGCGCCGGTCCCGGCGACCCGCACCCCGTCCGCCGGGACCGGCCCGCCGCGCCCGCGGCGCCGCGGCAGCGGCGTCTGGCCGCTGGTGTTCGCCGGGCCGCTCGTGACCGGCGTCGTGGTCTTCTACTTCTGGCCGATCCTGCAGAACGCCGGGTTCTCGTTCACCGACTTCGGGGTGTTCGGCGGCGCGACGTTCGCCGGGCTGGACAACTACGCCCGGCTGCTGGCCGATCCGCTGCTCTACCGCAGCCTGCTCAACACGCTGCTCTACACCGCGCTGAGCCTGCTCGCCATCCCGCTCGCGGTCTACCTGGCGAGCCTGCTCAACCGGCCGGGGCTGCGTTTCGCCGCGCTCTACCGGGTGCTGTTCCTGATGCCCTACGTCGCGATGCCGACCGCGATCGGTGTGGTCTGGCGGGCGATCCTCGGCGGGGACTTCGGCATCCTCAACGGTGCGCTGCGGGTGGTGGGCATCGACGGGCCGTACTGGCTCAGCGACCCGTCGGTGGTGATCGTCGCGGTCGCGATCGTCGGCGTGTGGTCGATCCTCGGGTTCGCGATGATCGTGGTCTCGGCCGCGCTGCGCACCATCCCGGTCGAGATCTACGAGGCGGCCGAGCTCGACGGGGCGTCCCGGTGGCGGCAGCTCGTGTCGATCACCGTGCCGCAGATCGTCCCGACGATCGCGTTCCTCGGCGTCATCGTCGTCATCACCGGGTTCCAGCTGTTCGACCTGCTGTTCGTCCTGGTCGGCCCGGACAGCCCGGTGATCCTGCCGAACATGTCGCTGGTGTTCTTCTTCTACCAGTCCGGCTTCGTCTACGACGACCGCGGCTACGCGGCGGCCATCGCGATGCTGATCTTCGTCGTGATCGGCGTCCTGACCTACCTGCAGCTCGCCCTCCAGCGGAGGTGGAACCGGTGACGGCAGCACGACCCGTGGCACGACCCAGGGCCCGCAGGGGGTCGAACCTCGGCGCGCACCTGGTGCTGGGGACGGGGGCGGTGCTCGTCGCCTTCCCGTTCCTGTGGCTGCTGGTGCTCTCGCTGTCCACCGACGCCGAGGTGCGCGCCGCCACCCCGGTGCTGTGGCCCGAGGTGCTGCAGTGGGGCAACTACGCCGAGGCGCTGGAACGGATCCCGTTCCTCGACCAGCTGCAGAACTCCGTGCTGATCACGGTGCTGCGGACGGTCTCGCAGGTGGTCCTCTGCTCGATGGCCGGCTACGCGTTCGCCCGGATGCGGTTCCGCGGCCGGGCCCTCCTGCTGGCTCTGGTGCTGTCGATCCTCATGGTGCCCACCCAGGCCTACCTGCTCCCGCAGTACCAGATCATCCAGGACCTCGGGCTGCTCAACACCGTCGGCGGGCTCGTCCTGCCCGGCCTGTTCAGCGCGTTCGGCACGTTCCTCATGTACACCGCGTTCCTGGCGATGCCCCACGAGCTGGAGGAGGCCGCGCGGATCGACGGGGCGAGCACCTGGACGATCTTCTGGCGGGTGATGTTCCCGCTGGTCCGGCCGACCGTCGGGGTCCTGACGATCACCGCGGCGCTGTGGAGCTGGAACGAGCTGCTGTGGCCGCTCGTGGTCTCCCCGGAGAGCTCCGCCATGCCGCTGTCGGCCGGCCTGGCGACGCTCGCCGGGAAACGACCGGTCGACTACCCGGTCGTCATGGCCGCCAGCGTGATGGCCAGCGCCCCGATGATCATCCTGTTCGTGCTGCTCCAGCGCCGGGTGGTCGACGGGCTGGCCAGCTCCGGGCTGAGATGAGTGCTCAGGCCAGGTGCACGTACTCGTAGTCGAACGGCTTGCCGTTGATGCCGTTCGACGGCGGTGCGATCCAGCCCGCGATCCGGCCGGGCTCGTAGACCGGGCGCATCAGGTTCTGCACGTGGGTGCGGTCGGTGTCGGACGGCAGCCAGTCGTCCCGCCGGGCGGCCCAGACGTCCGCCCCGACCAGGTCGCCGCGCGGGGTCACGTGGTGCCCGGCGAACAGCCCGACCTCGCGGTTGAAGCCGACGTGCGGCAGGTAGACGCGCTCGTCGAAGCCGTTCTTCTCCAGGATCCGGTTCCAGCGCTTGAGCCCCGACCGGCAGTCCTTCACGTACTCGTCGCGCAGGTCCAGGTTCAGCGCCAGCAGCGCCGGGACCTGGTCGGTGACGATGGCGCCGTCCTGCACCAGCTCCATGTCGCAGCCGTGCTCGGTGAGCAGGTGGTCGTCGTCGCGGCGCTCCTCCTGCCAGCGGCCCTTGAGCCCGGCGGTGAAGTAGTTCGCGGCGTTCGTGGAGCGCTCGGAGCCGAACAGGTCGAGCGAGACCGAGTAGTGGAAGTTGATGTAGCGCTGGACGACCGCCAGCGGGATGCCGCCGTGCGGGGCGATGTCGGCGGTGTCGTGGGCGCGCATCAGCTCGCAGGTCCGCTGGATCACCCGGTCGATGCCGGTGGTGCCCACGAACATGTGGTGGGCCTCCTCCTTGAGCATGAACTCGCACGTCCGCGACAGCGGGTCGAACGCCGACTCCTTCAGCGTGCCGAGCTGGTACTTGCCGTCGCGGTCGGTGAAGTAGGTGAACATGAAGAAGCTCAGCCAGTCCGGGGTCTCCTCGTTGAACGCGCCGAGGATCCGCGGGCTGTCGAGGTCACCGGAGTTGCGGTGCAGCAACGCCTCGGCCTCCGTACGGCCGTTCCGGCCGAAGAACGCGTGCAGCAGGTACACCATCGCCCAGAGGTGCCGGCCCTCCTCGACGTTGACCTGGAAGAGGTTGCGCAGGTCGTAGAGGCTGGGCGCGGTCTCCCCGAGGCGGCGCTGCTGCTCCACCGACGCCGGCTCGGTGTCGCCCTGGATGACGATCAGCCGCTGCAGCTCGCTGCGGTACTCGCCGGGCACCTGCTGCCACACCGGCTCGCCGCGGTTCTCGCCGAACGCGATCCGCCGGTCCTCGCCCCGCTCGGCGAGGAACACGCCCCAGCGGTACTCCTCCATCGCGACGTGCCCGAACCGGGCCCAGCCCTCCCGGCCGACGTCGACGGCGGTGCGCAGGTAGACGTCGTGGGTCGGCACGGCCGGGCCCATCGTCGTCCACCAGTTCAGGAAGTTCGGCTGCCAGGACTCCAGCGCGCGCTGCAGCCTGCGGTCGCCGGCCAGGTCGACGTTGTTGGGGATCTTCTCGGTGTAGTCGATGGACCCTGTGGACCCTGTGGACACTGCTCTCACACCCGCCTGCGGTCGAAGTCGGCCCTGCGGCCCGTGCCGTACCTGCGCAGTGCGCCGTCCGGCCCGGAGGCGTTCGGACGCACGAAGATCCAGTTCTGCCAGGCGGTGAGCCGGCCGAAGATGCGGCTCTCCATCGTCTCCGGGCCGACGAACCGGTGGTTCGCCTCCATGCCGGTCAGCGCGTCGGGGGAGAGCGCGGCCCGCTCCTCCAGCATGATCCGGATCTCGTCGTCCCAGTCGATGTCGTCCGGGGCGTCGGTGACCAGGCCCAGCTCCGCGGCCTCGCGCGCCTCGATCCGGCGGCCGGTCTCCTGCCCGAGCTTCCCGATGTGGTCGTCGTCCCCCCAGAACCGCGAGGCCAGCCGGGACAGGCCGTTCGGCATCGGGAACGTCCCGAAGTTCGACGGCGAGAGCATGATCTGGGCCTCGTCGCCCTGCTCGCCGTCTCCGTCGTCGAGGGTCCCGTCGAGCATGTACTGGCGGTCGCAGGCCAGCGCGAGCTCCAGCAGCGCCCCGGCGAAGCAGGAGCCGGGCTCGATCAGCGCGATCAGCGACCGCGGGGTGACGTCGAGCCGCTTGAGGGTGCGCTTGAAGTAGTGCCGGATCTCGTCGACCAGCCAGTCCTGCCCGGAGTACCGCTCGATCACGCGCTCGAGGGCCAGCGCGTCCTCGACCGCCCCGCGGGTGCGCAGCACCCAGGTGCCCAGCTCCAGCTCGTTGGCCCGCAGCCGCAGGATCAGGTCGTCGAGCTGGCGGGTCATCGCCAGCGGCCAGAAGTCCGCGCCCTGCTCGTGCACCCGCTCGATGCTCTCCGGCACGTGCCCGGCCCCGGTCGGGCCGTCGACGGTGATCTCGACCAGGCCGCGGCCGCGGTCGAACTCCGCGCGCACGTGCGGGTAGAAGATGCCGTCGGCGGTCTCGGTGCGGTCCAGCGGGGGCAGCGCGATGCCGTCACCCGCCGGCGCCCCCGACGACGCCGCGGCCGCCTCGGCGGCCCGCTCGGCGACCGTCTCGTCCCAGCGCCGCGGGGGGACCACCTCGTCGACGAGCCTCCATTCCACGGCCTGGCGGCCGCCGATGCCCTCCGGCCGGGTCGCGAACACGTCGGCCCGGTCCTTGCGGACCCGGCGCTTGTCGGTGACCCGGGTCAGGCCACCGGTCCCGGGCAGCACGCCGAGCAGCGGTACCTCGGGCAGTGCCACGGTGGCGGAGTTGTCGTCGACCAGCAGGATCGTGTCGCAGGCCAGCGCCATCTCGTACCCGCCACCCGCGGCGGTGCCGTTCAGCGCCGCGATCCAGCGCCGGCCCGAGTGCGCCGAGGAGTCCTCGATGCCGTTGCGGGTCTCGTTGGTGAACCGGCAGAAGTTCACCTTCCACGGGTGCGGGGAGCCCGCGAGCATCCGGATGTTCGCCCCGGCGCTGAAGTTCCGGTCCTTCGCGCTGGTCAGGACGACGGCCCGGACACCGGGATGGCAGAAGCGCAGCCGCTGGGTGATGTCGTGGAGCTCGATGTCGACGCCGAGGTCGTAGGAGTTCATCTTCAGCTCGTAGCCGGCGACCAGGCCGCCGGCGGCGTCGACGTCGAGCCGCACCCAGGCCACGGCCGGGTCCGCCGGGTCGATCTCCAGCCGCCAGTGCCGGTACTGCGACGGGTCCGGGTCGAAGTCGACCCTCGGGACGGTCTCCTCGGCCGTGTCCTCGGCTGCGGTCATGGGGCCGGCGCCTCCTCGCATCGTCGCGGCCTCATATTCTACAAGCTCCGGACGGTGCGACGGAAGAGTGTAGATCGTTCGCGATCGCTACGGACCGGTGGAGATCAGCTCCGGGAGCGGGGCGGTACTGGGACCGTTCGCCCGTGCACAACCGACGTCTCCTCCCCGCCGCCCTCACCGCCCTCGCCGCGACCGCCCTGCTCGTCGCCGGGTGCGCGACCGCCTCCGGGACGGACTGGGCCTCGGTCGACACGTGCTCGCTGCTCCCCGAGACCGAGCTGGCGGGCCTGGGGCTCGCCGGGCCGGGCCGGCCGGCCGGCGGACCGGAGTCGAGCGGGCCGGGCAGCCTGCAGGGCTGTACCTGGCGACCGGCGTCCTCGGGCGGCGGCGGCCTGCCGACGAGCCTGATGCCCCCCACTCAGCTGATGCTGCTGATCGGGGACGGCGTGTACGACCAGAGCTCCGCGGCGATGGCGCAGGAGGGCGGCCGGGCGATCGACATCGTGGGCCGTCCGGCCGTCGTGAACGGGGCGGCCGACGGGGTGTGCTCGGTGAGCGTCGACGTGGACGGGGCCGCACTGCTGGTCATCGGCCCCGACGGGTGCCCGGGCGCGCAGCGGGTGGCCGAGGTCGCCACCGGTGCCGCCGCCTGATCCCGGTCAGCCGGCGGGCAGCCGGGCGGCCAGCTCCCGCAGCCGGAACCGCTGGATCTTGCCGGTCGGGGTGCGCGGCAGCGTCTCCACCGCCACCACCCGCCGCGGGCGCTTGAACGCGGCGAGGCCCTCCCGGCAGAACGCGATCAGCTCCGCCGCCGGCGGGACCGACCCGGCGTCCCGCCCGACGACGAACGCGACCGGCCGGTCCAGCCCGTCGTCGTCCGGTACGCCGACGACGACCGCCTCGGCCAGTGCGGGATGTTCCAGCAGCCGCGCCTCCACCTCGCCGGGGGAGACCCAGATGCCGCCGACCTTGAGCACGTCGTCGGCCCGGCCCAGGCAGGTCCACGACCCGTCGGCCCCGCGGACGTACTGGTCGCCGGTGCGCATCCAGCGCCCCTGGAAGACCAGCCGGTTCACCTCGGTGCGGCACCAGTAGCCGGTGCACAGCGAGTCCCCGGCGACGAAGAGCATGCCCTGCTCGCCGGGGCCCTCGATGACGCTGCCGTCCGGGCGGCGCAGCTCGACCTCGTAGCCGGGGACCGGGAAGCCGGAGCTGCCCGGTACGACCTCGCCCGCCCGGTTCGAGACGAAGATGTGCAGCGCCTCGGTGGACCCGATGCCGTCGAGCACCTCGAAGCCGTAGCGGTCGCGGACGCCGTGGAACATCCGGGCGGGCAGCGTCTCGCCCGCCGAGACGCCGAGCCGGACGGTGGCGAACCGCTCGGCGGGCGGCTCGGCGGCGATCAGCGGCCCCCAGAAGCTGGGGACGGCGAACAGCAGCGTCGCCCGGTGCTCCGCGACGAGGCGGGAGTAGTGCTCCGGGGCCGGCCGGGACGGCTCCAGCACCGCGCAGGCGCCGACCGACAGCGGGAAGAACAGCGAGTTGCCGATGCCGTAGGCGAAGAACAGCTTCGCCACCGAGAGGCAGACGTCGTCGCGCCGGATCCCGAGCACCCGGGCCGCGTAGGTGTCGGCGACGAACCGGATGTCGCCGTGCCGGTGCATCGCCCCCTTGGGCCGTCCGGTCGTGCCCGAGGTGTAGAGCCACAGCGCTTGGGACTCCGCCCAGGTCGGCGCCGGTTCCGACATCGGCTCCGCACCGGCGAGCAGCTCGTCCCAGGTCAGCGACGCGACCCCGGCCGGGACGGCGAGCGCGGCCGGGCCGGTGACGACGACCCGTTCCACGTCCGGCGCCCCGGTGACGGCCTCGGTCACCGCGCCGGCGAACGCGGCGCCGCCGAGCACCGTCGTCGCCCGGGAGTCCCGGACGAGGACGGCGAGCTCGCGGCCGGTGAGCATGGTGGAGGCCGGCACCGCCACGGCGCCCGCCCACAGCGTGCCGAGGATCGCGGTCGCCAGCTCGGCGTCGTCCGGCATGACCATGAGGACGCGCTGCTCGGGGCGGACCCCCGCGGCGCGCAGGGCCCCCGCGACCGCCCGGACGCGCCCGGTCAGCCCGGCGTAGGTGAGCTCGCCGCCCGGGAACCGCAGCGCGGTGCGGTCGCCGTCGCCCGCGGCGACCCGGGCGACGGTGAGGTGGGCCGCGGCGTTGAAGACCTCGGCCCCGGACTCCGTGCTGACGACATCGGCCATGGTGGGTGGCTCCTGTGCCGGTTTCGGGAGTCTGTGATGCTACACACAGTCGACGGCGCGTCAACGGTTCGTAGATCAACGCCTCGCCCGGAACCCGGCCCACCCGGCCTGGGTAGGCTCGCGGCCGTGGGGACCCTCGTCAGCTTCCACGCCCATCCCGACGACGAGTCGATCGGCACCGCCGGCACGCTCGCCAAGGCCGCGGCCCTCGGGCACCGCGTCGTGCTCGTGTTCGCCACCCGTGGCGAGCTGGGCGAGCCGGTGCCCGGCGTCCTCGCCGACGGCGAGCAGCTCGCGGTGCGCCGCTCCGCGGAGTGCCACGAGTCGGCACGCGTCCTCGGCGTCGCCCGCGTGGAGTTCCTCGGCTACGTCGACTCCGGGATGATGGGCGAGCCGAGCAACGACGCGCCGTACTGCTTCTGGCAGGCGCCGGTCGAGCACGCGGCCCGCCGCCTCGCGCTGATCTGCGAGGAGGAGGAGGCCGACGTCCTCACCACCTACGACGACAACGGCGGGTACGGCCACCCCGACCACATCCAGGTGCACCGGGTCGGTGCCCGGGCCGGTGAGCTGGCCGGGGTCCCGGTGGTCGCGCAGAACACCACCAACCGGGACTGGATGCTGCGCGGGATGCGCGGGCTCCGCAAGGAGCGGGGCGCGGAGGCGGAGATCCCCGAGATCCCGGACGACCCGTCCTTCGGCAAGCCCGAGTCGGAGATCACGCACCGGGTCGAGGCGGTGGAGTACGCCGAGACCAAGCGCGCGTCGATGCGGGCGCACGCCAGCCAGATGGGCCCGGACCACTTCATGCTGACCATGCCCGAGCCGGTCTTCGCGATGGGCCTGGGCACCGAGTTCTACATCGTCGGGGAGCAGCCGAACCCGGCGTCGGCACCGGACGTGTGGACCGACGTCTTCGCGCCGCTGCGCTGATCGGGCGGGGCTGATCGGGGCGGGATCAGCGGGCCGCGGTCGCGCGGTCCCACACCTGCATGAGCGCGCCGTGCGCCGGGCGTTCCACCAGCCGGGTCAGCAGCCAGCCGAGCAACACGGCCACCGTCAGCATGGCGGCGGACTGCAGCGTGGGCCCGACGCCGACGTCCTGCAGCCGCCGCATCACGACGTAGCCGACGGTCTGGTGCACCAGGTAGACGCCGTAGGAGACGCCGGCCAGCCAGCGCATCTCGGAGGCCAGTGGCGCCGGTGTCCAGGAGCCCGGCCGCGGTAGCCGGGACACGACGGCCACCAGCACGATCCCGGCGCAGACCAGTGCGGCGGCGACCGCGTCGACGTGGTCGCCGTCGATCAGGACGACGCCGTCCGGGCCCGGGGCGAGACCGTGCACGAACTGGGCGGCGCCGCACAGCGCGAGCAGCGCCGCGGCGTGCCCCGGCCGCATTCGGCGGGTCGACCACAGCCACACGACGATCCCGGCGACGAACAGGTGCAGCCGGTGGAAGCCGAGCCCGTCGACGGCGATCCGGAACCACGCCGGCGGGTCCATCGGGTCCCCCGGACGGGCCCGCAGCGGCCAGAGCAGCAGCGGCACCAGCACCGCGGCCCAGAGCAGCACCCGCAGCCGGACGCCGGACCCCCAGCGGGTGGTACTCAGCGCCGCGGCGGCGGTGAACGCCATGAGCTGCAGCGGCAGCGTCCAGAACGCGGGGTCCAGCCACGGGAAGCGGTCGGTGTCCCAGTTGCCCAGCATCAGCCAGTTGGTGAGCATCTCCCCGGCCGGCGGCGACGGCCAGTCCTCCGGTGAGACGAACCGGAGCGCGATCCAGGCCACCGGGACCGCCACGACGAACGCGGGCAGCAGCCGCGCCATCCGGTTCCACCAGTACCGCCCCGGCGAGTGTCGGCCGAGGGTGGCGCAGGCGAAGTAGGCGGACACGACGAGCAGCAGGCTCGCCCCGACCTGGTGGTCGAAGGACAACCGGCGGGGGATCAGCTCGGGATGCAGCACCGGGCCGAGGTGGGTGCCGTGGTAGAGCACGACCAGCAGCACGAAGCCGCCACGCAGCGCGTCCCAGCCGGGCTCCCGGCGCCGGGGCCCGGTCCGCCCGGGATCAGACGTCCGCACGACCACACCCGATACGGTGACAGAGATCGAACCCGGCGCCCCGACCCACCCTCCGCGCTCGGATCCGCCGCGGAACGAGGCCCTGGTTACGCGGTCGGGGGGTGGTCGTTCTACCCTTCGTAGAGCACAATCGTCACGCGTCCTGCGGACGGGCCGGGAGCCCCCGGTGGATCTTCCCCGGCCGCCGGGCGCACCTCGCCGGCCGGGAAGTACAGTCCACCCGTCCGCGAGGACGTGGTCAGGTCAGGCAAGTGCATGGAGGCCCAGGTGACAGCCGTCGAGCCCAAGCCGATCTCGACGCGCCCGTATCCGGCGCGCCGGGAGGGCAAGGGATCCACGTTCCTCAGGATGCTGCGGACGACGGATCCGAAGGACATCGCGATCCTGTACCTCATCACGTCGTTCGGCTTCTTCGCCGTCGGCGGTGTGATGGCGCTGCTGATCCGTGCCGAGCTCGCGCGTCCGGAGCTGCAGTTCCTCTCGACCGAGCAGTACAATCAGCTGTTCACGATGCACGGCACGATCATGCTGCTGCTGTTCGCGACGCCGATCGTCTTCGGGTTCGCGAACTACATCGTGCCGCTGCAGATCGGTGCGCCCGACGTGGCGTTCCCGCGACTCAACTCGTTCTCCTACTGGCTGTACCTGTTCGGCGGCCTGATCGTCGTCTCCGGCTTCCTGACCCCGGGTGGCGCCGCCGACTTCGGCTGGTTCGCCTACACCCCGCTGTCGGACGCGATCCGCTCGCCCGGTGTCGGTGGTGACCTGTGGATCATGGGTCTGGTCGTCTCGGGTCTGGGCACCATCCTCGGTGGCGTCAACTTCGTGACGACGATCGTCTGCATGCGGGCGCCCGGCATGACGATGTTCCGGATGTCGATCTTCACCTGGAACATCTTCATCACCGCGCTGCTGGTACTGATCGCGTTCCCGATCCTCACCGCCGCCCTGCTCGGCCTGGCCGCGGACCGGCACCTCGGTGCCCACGTGTTCGACCCGGCCAACGGCGGCGTGGTGCTCTGGCAGCACCTGTTCTGGTTCTTCGGCCATCCCGAGGTCTACATCGTGGCGCTGCCGTTCTTCGGCATCGTCTCCGAGATCTTCCCGGTGTTCGCCCGCAAGCCGCTGTTCGGCTACAAGAGCCTGGTCTTCGCGACCATCGCGATCGCCGCCCTGTCCGTCGCGGTGTGGGCGCACCACATGTACGCGACCGGCGCGGTCATGCTGGCGTTCTTCTCCTTCACGACCTTCCTCATCGCGATCCCGACGGGCGTCAAGTTCGTCAACTGGATCGGCACGCTGTGGAAGGGCAAGATCACCTACGAGACGCCGATGCTGTTCTCGGTCGGCTTCCTGGTGACGTTCCTCTTCGGCGGCCTGACCGGCATCCTGCTCGCGATGCCGCCGGTGGACTTCCACGTGTCGGACACCTACTTCGTGGTCGCGCACTTCCACTACGTGCTCTACGGCACGATCGTGTTCGCGACCTTCGGCGGGATCTACTTCTGGTTCCCGAAGATGACCGGCCGGTTCCTCGACGAGACGCTCGGCAAGATCCACTTCTGGCTGACGTTCATCGGCTTCCACCTGACGTTCCTGGTGCAGCACTGGCTGGGCAACGAGGGCTACCCGCGCCGGTACGCCGACTACCTGCCGATGGACGGCTTCACCACGCTGAACATGATCTCGTCGATCGGCGCGTTCGTGCTGGGCGCCTCGACGCTGCCGTTCTTCTACAACGTGTTCAAGAGCTACCGGTTCGGCCGGGTCTGCGACGTCGACGACCCGTGGGGCTTCGGCAACTCGCTGGAGTGGGCGACCTCGTCCCCGCCGCCGCGGCACAACTTCACCGAGCTGCCCCGGATCCGCTCCGAGCGCCCGGCGTTCGACCTGCACTACCCGCACCTCGTCGAGAAGGCGCGCGCCGAGGCGCACGTCGGCGGCAGGGCGCACCCGACCGAGGTCCTCGCCCACCAGGTCGGCAAGGAGTCCATGCCGGACGACGACCCCAAGCACAACTGAGGTGGCGCTGGCCGCCCCCGATCCGGCCCGGCCGACCGTGCTCGTCACGGTGACCGGGCCGGACCGGCCCGGTGTCAGCTCCGTCCTGTTCGCCGCGCTCACCGCGGCCGGGGTCGAACTGCTCGACCTGGAACAGGTCGTCGTGAACGGCCGGCTCACCCTCGGCGCGCTGGTCGTGCCCGAGGGGGACGCCGAGGACCTGCAGGAGTCCGTCGGCGAGGCCATGGACTCGATCGCGATGTCGGTGCACATCGAGATCCAGCGGGACGGCGTCGTCGGATCCCGGCCGCCGTCGACGCACGTCGTGACGGTGCTGGGCCGCCCGATCACCGCCCGCGCGTTCGGTGCGATCGCCGCCGAGCTGGCCGCGGTCGGGGCGAACATCGACGCCATCCGCCGGGTCGCCGACTACCCGGTGACCGGCCTGGAACTGCTCGTCTCGCCGGTCCCGGACGACGACGCCGACTCCTACCCGCCCGGCACCCTGCGCAAGCGCCTGGTCGGTGTGGCCCGGCAGGCCGGCGTGGACGTCGCGGTCGCGCGGGCCGGGCTGGCCCGGCGCAGCAAGCGGCTCATCGTCTTCGACGTCGACTCCACGCTCATCCAGGGCGAGGTCATCGAGATGCTCGCGGCCCGCGCCGGGGCGGACGTGGAGACCGAGGTCCGGCGGGTCACCGAGGAGGCGATGGCCGGGCAGCTGGACTTCGCCGAGTCCCTCGAACGCCGGGTCGCCGCGCTGCGCGGGCTGCCCGCGTCGGTCGTCGACGAGGTCGCCGCCGAGATCGAGCTGACCCCCGGCGCCCGCACCACGATCCGGACCCTGAAGCGCCTCGGCTACCGGTGCGGCGTCGTGTCCGGCGGGTTCACGCAGGTCATCGCCGGTCTCGCCGACGAGCTGGGGCTCGACTTCGTCGCCGCGAACCAGTTGGAGATCGTCGACGGACTGCTCACCGGCCGGGTGGTCGGGGAGATCGTCGACCGGGCCGGCAAGGCGGTGGCGCTGCGCCGGTTCGCCGAGGCCCACGACATCCCGGTCGAGCAGACGGTCGCGGTCGGCGACGGCGCCAACGACATCGACATGCTCTCCACCGCCGGTCTCGGCGTCGCGTTCAACGCCAAGCAGGCGCTGCGCGACGTCGCCGACACCTCGGTCTCGGTGCCCTACCTGGACGTGGTGCTGTTCGTCCTGGGGCTCACGCGCTCCGAGGTGGAGGAGGCGGACGCGGCCGAGGGTGTGCTGCGCCAGCGCGTGCCGATCGTCTGAAAACGGGGTTCGAGCGCAGGCTCCGCGACGATACGGTCACCGCGTGGACCACGGGCCTTCGCTACTGGACGGCTGGACGATCGCCGGGCCCCCAGTGCTGGATCGGGCCGTCCGGTACTTCCCCGACGACCGGGGCCGTGGGGCCGGCCCCTCGGTGTTGATCCGGCATCCGTTCCACCTCTCCGACGACGACGGTCAATCGATCGCCGCGCTCAGATGGAGCGAGCTGGCAGGTCTCCGCCGGGTCGCACTCGAGGCCGGGACCTCGGTCCCCGACCTTGTCGGGGGAGGTTCGATCTCGTCGTTCGAGAACGGCTTCGAGGTCGCGGGACGGACGATCCTCCCGCCCGAGCAGGGGCGCATCCCGGAGCCGATCCGGGCCGTGCTCGCCGACCTGCTCGCCTCGCACGTACGGGGCAGGCCCGTGGTGGCGGCGTTCTGGCATGGCTGGTCCGACCTGCGGCGCTGGAGGCCATCGGTTCCGCAGTGGCGGACGGAGACCAGGGACTATCTCTGTCTGGTCGGGCCGGGTGACCGGATCCCCGTGATCGACGGTGGCGGGCCAGGCCTCCTGACCCCGAGCGTCCTGGGCGACGAGCAGGGGACGGTCGTCGTGGCGAACGACATCGACTGCTGGACGACCCAGGTGTTCGGCTCGGACGCCGTCCGCCGCGTGGTCCGCGGTGACCGGCGGCTGGAGACGGTCGACCTGCCCGGCGCGACAGCAGGACGATGATCCGGCCGGGATACGCTCGCCGTCGACCTGATCATGCGCTGCGCGCGTCCGGGAAGGGATCGTGAAGTTCATGGATGGGGATCGGGCACCCGTGCTCGACGGCGTGGCCCGGCGTTACCTGGCCTACCGCGACAGCACGCCCGTCCCGCCCGCGGAGGACGGGATCGTCCGGGCGATGCCGGTCGTCCTGCGGATCGAGCGGGACCCGCTGCCCGGCCGCACACCGCTGCTGGCCGCCGCCGCGACGGCCGCGGTGGCGCTGTGCGTGGATCGGCGGTCCCAGCCCGGCGGGGAGTGGCACGACGCCGTCTCCGGCTGGGTCGACCGGCGGATCCGCAAGATCGCCCGCCGGGCGCGGGGAGCGCACTGGCGGGCCGTGCAGGAGTTGCCGGGCGTCACTGTCGAGATCGACGGGGCCGAGGCCAGGGCGTTGCTGCCCGGGCCGGTCGACGGCGTCGCGCGGGAGGTGTCCCGGTTGCAGATCGGGGGCACCGAGCTGGAGCCCGACGATCCCGGCGATCCGCCGGCGGGGGCTCCGCTGGTGCTGCTGAACCCGCACGTGACGATGACGGTCGGGAAGGCCGCCGCGCAGGTCGGGCACGCGACGATGCTGCTCGGGGCGACCCACGGGTGGCCGGTCGCCGAGCCCGCGGACGTGCCGCGGTGCGCCGTCCGCACGCCGGACGCCGGGACCTGGGCGCGGCTGTGCGACGCGCTCGGCGGCCCGGACCCGGTCGCCGTCCGGGACGCCGGGTTCACCGAGGTGGATCCCGGGACCGTCACCTGCCTGGCCACCGCTGACGCGGGCCGGTGGTAGGAGGAACGATGGGCTTCGTGGCCCGCCGGCACGAGCTCGCCGTGCTCGGCACGGTGACGGCCGCGGCGCGGTCCGGCCGGGGCGGAGCCGTGGTGGTGCTCGGCGAGGCCGGGATCGGGAAGTCGGCCCTGCTGGCGGCGTCCACGGCGGCCCTGGACGGATGGACCGTCCTGCACGCGGACGGATCCGAGTTCGAGCACGACGTGCCCTTCGCCGCCCTGCACCGGTTGTGCGCGCCGGCCCTGGGGGGACTGACCGACCTGCCGCAGCCCCAGCGACGGGCACTGGAGTCGGTGTTCGGGCTCGGGCCCGAGGCCCCGCACGAGCCGCTGGTCGTCGCGCTCGCCGGTCTGGGTCTCCTCGACGCGCTCGCCCGCGAGCGCCCGGTCTGCTGTGTGCTGGACGACGTCCACTGGATCGACGAGCAGTCCCGCCGGGCGCTGGCGTTCGTGGCCCGCCGGCTCTCCTCGGAACGCATCGCGATGATCTTCGCCGCCCGTTCCGCGGACCGGGTCCCCGAGCTGGCCGACCTGCCCCGGCTGGGCGTGACGGGGCTGGGCGACGAGGACGTGCTGCACCTGCTGCGGTCGACGGCCCGCCCGGACCTGGACGGCGAGGTGCTCGACCGGATCCGGGCGGAGGCGCACGGCAATCCGCTCGCGCTGGTCGAGTTCGCCCGCGACGCCGGACCGCTCGGGCTGCCCCGCCCCGGCGTGCGGGACCGTGACAGCCTCGCCGCGGAGCTGTCGGACCAGTTCGTCCGGCGGGTCGAGCGGCTACCCGCGGCGGCGCGGTCGCTGGTCGAGCTGGCCGCGGCCGAGCCGGTCGGTGACATGGCGGTGCTCCGCCGGGCGGCCGGCCTGCTCGACCTCGACCCGGCGGGCTTCGCGGAGGTGGAGGACGCGGGCCTGGTGGCGCTGGGCCCCCGCCTGACGTTCCGCCATCCCCTCGTCCGGTCGGCGATCCACGCGGTGGTGGCGCCCAGCGCGTTCCGGCGGGTGCACGCCGCGCTCGCCGAGGCGACCGACGGGCGGACCGATCCCGACCGGCGTGCGTGGCACCGCGCCGACGCCGCGATCGAGCCCGACGCCGGGATCGCCCGGGAGCTGGACCGGTCCGCAGACCGGGCCCGGTCGCGGGGCGGTCTCGCGGCCTGTGCGACCTACCTCGAACGCGCCGCCGAGCTCACCCCCGAGCCGGGCGACCGGGTCGCCCGCATGCTCCGCGCCGCCCGCGCCCGGCTCGACGCCGGCGCCCCGGCCGACGCGCGTGCGCTCGTCGTCCGGGCCGAGCGCCTCGTGCCCGCGGACGACGGCGCCGACCGGCGCCGGGCCGCGCGGGTGCTCCGTGCCCGGATCGGGATGGTGGCGGCGCGGACGGTGGGCGCCGTCGCGCAGATGGTCGGGGCCGCCGAGGGGACGACGGACGACGAGGCCCGCGAGATCCTCCTGGAGGCGTTCGCGGCGTCGATGTACCAGGAGGGCGGGCCCGGCCGGCACACCGGCCTCGCGCGCTCCATCCGCGAGCGCGCGCCCCGCCGGAGCACCGTCCGCCCGGTGGATCTCCTCCTCGACGCCCTGCTCGACCAGTGCCTGCTGCCCGTCGAGGGGGCCGTCCCGGCCATGCGGCTCGCGGTGACCACGGCTCGCGCCGCGACCGTCGGGGATCCGTCCGACGCCTGGTGGATGTCCGTGGCCGGCCAGCTCGCGATGGACCTCGGCGACGAGGACGCCCTGGCGGAGCTCGCCGATCGCCAGGTCGAGCTGGCCCGGGGCGGGGGTGCGGTCGCCGCGCTCTCCCAGGCGCTGCGCTACCAGGCGCTGGCCCGGACCGGGCTGGGCAGGTTCACCGACGCCGCGACCTGTCTCGCCGAAGCCCGTGCCATCGACGAGGCGAGCGGTATCACCGGGCTGGTCGGCGCCGAGCTCGTCCTCGCCGGCTGGAGCGGCGACGTCGACCGCCACCGCGAGCTGCGCGCCGAGCTCCGCACCGGCGGCCCGGACGAGGTCGTGGCCGACTCCTACGCCACCGCGGTGCTGTACAACGGGCTCGGCCGCTACGACGCCGCGCTCGGGTCCGCGCTGGCCGCGGAGCAGCGCAGACAGGCGGGTTCCTACGTCGTCGGGCAGCTCGACGTCGAGCTGGTCGAGGCCGCCGCCCGGTCCGGCCGCCCCGGGACGGCGTCCGCGGCGATGGATCGGATGGAGGCGCTAGCCGCGGCGAACCCGACGCCGTGGGCCGTGGCCCAGGCGCTGCACGGCCGGGCGCTGCTCGAGCGCGGGAACGACGTCGAGGCGCTGCACCGGGACGCGATCGACCGGTACTCGCGCAGCCGCGCGCGCGGCGGGTACGCGCGGGCCAGGCTGACCTTCGGCGAGTGGCTGCGGCGTGCGGGACGGCGCGCCGAGGCCCGCGCCGAGCTGCGCGCCGCGCACGAGCTGCTCGACGGCATGGGGGCCCGGTCCTTCGCCGAGCGCGCCGCCCGGGAGCTGTCGGCCACCGGGGAACGGCCCCGGCGCGCGTCCGCCGATCCGCTGGACACGCTGACGGCGCAGGAGCGGCTCATCGCGCGCGAGGTCGCCTCCGGAGCGACGTCGCGGGAGGTCGCCGGGATCCTGTTCCTGAGCACCCGCACCGTCGACACCCACCTGCGCAACATCTACCGCAAGCTCGGCATCACCTCCCGTCGCCAGCTCCGCGCATTCGGCCCCTGAGCCCGCCGGCGCACCGCGATCTACGCAGTTCCTACCGACGCGGCCGATCGCGGACCCGCTGCATCGTTGCTCCCGTCCGAGAGCCGGACCCGACGAGAGGAACCATCGATGCCGACGACCCACAGCGCCACGTCCCCGACCGAGGTCGATCTCCCCACGCCGTGGGCGGACCGGACCGGGCGTCTCCTGCTCGCGGTGTGCGCACTGGCCACGCTCGGTGCGTTCGCCGACGGGATCAACCGCATCCTCGCCGCTCCCGACGAGTACGCGTTGACCGAGTTCTGGCGGACGACCGCCTATCTCGTCTTCGCCGGGCTCTGGGCGATGCTGGCGCTCCGGCCGCGGGGGCAGCGGGGCGTGTGGGAGTTGGTCCTGCTGCAGAAGGGCCTCGTGACCGCCCACGCGCTGCTCAACCTCGACCTGCCCTACGCCGTGCGCTCGGCGTGGATCGACGGGCTGCTCGTCGTCGCGACGGTCGCCGCGTTCGTCCTGTGCCGCGGATGGCTGACCTGGCGGCCCGGCGCCGCCGGCGCACCGGTCCACCGTCCGGCGGCGCTCGATCGATGAGCGCGATGATGCCGGGTGACGACGACCGCCTCTGCACGATCCGGAGCCGGGTACGGGCGGGGCGAGGGACGCACCGGCCGCCGCCACGCCCTACGCCCACCGGCTCCGGCGCACGGTCTCAGACGGTGGTCACGAGCTGCACGTCGACGTTGCCGCGGGTGGCCTTGGAGTACGGGCAGACCTGGTGCGCGGCCTCGATGAGCTCGTCGGCCTGCGCCTTGTCCAGGCCCGGCAGGTGCGCGGTGAGCACGGCGGAGACGACGAAGCTGACGTCGTCCGGCGCGAGGCCGATCGTCGCGGTGACCGTGGCCTCCTCCGGTACCGTGATCTTCTTCGCGCCCGCGACCTTGCGCAGCGCGCCGTGGAAGCAGCTCGCGTAGGCCGCGGCGAACAGCTGCTCGGGGTTGGTGGCGCCGCCGGGCCCGCCGAGGGCCGGGGGCATCTTCAGATCCTGGTCGATGAAGCCGTCGTCGGTACGGATCCGGCCGGTGCGACCGCCGCCCGACGAGACCGCTTCGGTCGAGTACACCGCGTCCGCCATGTCTGCTCCTCTGATCGACTTCTCAGTAGGGCACAACCTAACGCGACGGGCGCCGCCGCTGCAGTGCGAGGTGCCGCAGCTCATGCACCACGCAGACGGCGCAGCGCGCCGTGCACCTTCTCGACGTCGGTGGTCTCCCAGAACGGCGGCAGGCTGGCCCGGAGGAACCCGCCGTAGCGGGCGGTCGCGATCCGCGGATCGAGGATCGCGACGACGCCGCGGTCGTCGGTGGCCCGCAGCAGCCGGCCGGCGCCCTGGGCGAGCAGCAGCGCCGCGTGGGTCGCCGACACGGAGAGGAAACCGTTCCCGCCGCGGGAGTCGGTCGCCTTCTGCCGGGCCGCGACCAGCGGGTCGTCCGGGCGCGGGAACGGGATCCGGTCGATGATGACCAGCGACAGCGACGGCCCGGGAACGTCGACGCCCTGCCACAGCGACAGCGTGCCGAACAGGGAGGTCTCCGGGTCCTCGGCGAACCGCTTGACCAGCAGCATCGTCGAGTCGTCGCCCTGGCACAGCAACGGGGTGTCCAGCTTGCCGCGCAGCGCCTCGGTGGCCTGCTTCGCCGCCCGGGTGGAGGAGAACAGGCCCAGCGTGCGCCCGCCGGCGGCCCGGACGAGGCCCTCGATCTCGTCGAGCGTCTGCGGGGCCAGGCCGTCCCGCCCGGGGGAGGGCAGCCGGCGGGCGAGGTAGAGGATCCCGGACGTGCCGTGCGCGAACGGCGACCCGACGTCGAGCCCGGTCCAGCGCGGGGCCTCCGGGTCCTGCACCGGGCCGTGGCCGGGATCGGCGGCTCCGGACCCGGAGTGCGCGGTCTCCTGCGGGGCGTCGGTGTTCGCCTCGGTGCGGCCGGACTCCACGGGCCGTGACGCGGGCAGCCCCCACTGGCGGGCCAGCGCGTCGAACGAGCCGCCGAGGGCGAGCGTGGCGGAGGTCAGCACCGTGGTCCGCGCGTTGAACAGGCGCTCGCGCAGCAGCCCGCCGACCGACACCGGAGCCACCCGGAGCACCTTGTAGCGGCTGCCGTCGGGCCCCTGCTCGCCCAGCCACACGACGTCGCGCCGCTTCGCCGGATCCGGCTCCTTGAACGTGTCCACCAGCCGGACGCAGGTCTCGGACACCTCGTCGAGCACGGCGAGCGCGAGCTTCTTCGCGGCCGCGCCCTCGGGGTCGGTGTCCTCGGAGCGGCGGTTCGCACCGAGCGACTGCCGGCAGGCCGCGGCGGCGGACAGGATCGCGTTCAGCGCGCCGGCGGCCGCGGTGGGCAGCGCCTCCCAGCGGGCCGGTGGCAGGTCCTCCAGCACGGCGCCGAGGCCCTCGCCGGCCTCGGCGAGCCGGTCGGCCAGCTCCTGGTCGACGAGCCTGCCGCTGCGCCGGGCCGCGGTGGCCACGACGCCCGCCGTCAGCTCGGCCGTGGCCGCGCCGGTCACCCGGTCGACCAGCTCGTGCGCCTCGTCGACGATCACCACGTCGTGCTCCGGGAGGACCTGCGCCTCGCCCATCGCGTCGATCGCGAGCAACGCGTGGTTGGTGACGACGATGTCCGCCCGCCCGGCCTGGGCCCGCGCCTTCTCGGCGAAGCAGTCCTCGCCGACCGGGCAGCGGCTGGCACCGAGGCACTCCCGCGCGGTGACCGAGACCTGCCGCCACGCGGTGTCCGGCACGCCGGGTACCAGCTCGTCGCGGTCGCCGGTCTCGGTGTCGGAGGCCCAGTCGTGCAGCCGCTTCACGTTGCGGCCCAGCGCGGAGATCGCGAACGCGTCGAACAGCTGGTCCGCCTCGTCGGCCGCATCCTCCATGTCGCCGTGCAGCTTGTTCAGGCACAGGTAGTTGCGGCGGCCCTTGAGGATCGCGAACGTGGGCTCCCGGCCGAGCACCTTCTTCAGGCTCTTCGCGACCCGCGGCAGGTCGCGGTCCACCAGCTGGCGCTGCAGCGCGATCGTGGCCGTGGACACGACGACGGTGGTGTCGCGGACCATCGCGTGCCGGATCGCGGGCACCAGGTAGGCCAGCGACTTGCCGGTGCCGGTCCCGGCCTGCACGGCCAGGTGCTCCCCGGACGACAGCGAGCGGCGCACCGCGTCGGCCATCCGGTCCTGCCCCTCGCGACGGGCCCCGCCGACCGAGGACACGGCCGCCTCCAGCAGCTCGTGCACACCGGGCAGGTCACGGGTCTGCAGGGGAGCGGGCACGGGGCGAGGCTACCGAGCACCCCCGACGGTTCCGGCCGCGCGGGGCGGATCCGTGCGCACGGGGCGTCACGGTTCCGATCACCAGGTGTGATAACGGACGGCCGGGTCACGGTGAGCGGCGACACAGCGTCACGATGGTGGAGTGACAGCCACTATCACCGCCCACGATGCGACCCCGCCGGTGCCGGCCGCGTTCCCGGTGCTGATCGAGCACGAGGCGCGCTACGCCGACCTCGACCCGAGCCGCCGGATCGGTCGCGATGCCCTCGTCCGCTGGTTCGAGGACGCCCGCGTCGCCGTCGAACGGGAGAGCTTCGGCGCCGACCTGGTGGCCCGCCTGCAGTCCCGGGTCCGGCTGCTGCTGGCCGCGGTCTCGGTCGACGTGCTCGCGCCGCTGCGGGTGGCCGGCTCCTACCGGATCGGCGTCGGCGTCAGCCACATCGGGACGACCTCGTTCTCCTACCGCTACGCGGTGTTCGCCGGCGACGAGTGCGTCGCCACCGGCGGGTCGACGACCGTGCACACCGACGGCGAGAAGCCGGCCCCGCTGACCGCCGAGGTCCGCGACGCCCTGGTCGCGCTGCAGATGCAGGCCCCCGCCCCGGTCCGCCCGGAGCGCGGGACGGCTCGCACGGTCCGGGAGAACTACCCGTTCCGCTGGGACGTCCGGACCCGGTTCACCGACATCGACACCAACCGCCACGTCAACAACGTGGCGCTGGCCTCGTGGTACCTCGACGGCCTGGCCGAGCTGCACTCCGACGTCCTCGGCTACCCGGCGGGCGGCCCGCTGGACGGGCTGTCGCCGTCGTCGCTGTCGGTGCAGTACCTCGCCGAGGTGCACTACCCGGGCATCTACCAGATGCGGGTGGGCGTCTCCGAGATCGGCGAGGACACCGTGCGCTACGTCTGCGGGCTGTTCGACGAGCGCCGGCTCATCGGTTTCGCCGAGGCCGAGGGCTTCCACCACGCGCCCGGCGAGAACGGCGACCCGGTCAGCCTGGCCGAGGCCCTCGCCCCGTTCCGCTTCAAGGGCTGATCCCGGCCCGCGTCGTGGAGCCGGACCGGCTCCACGACGCGGCCCTGCCCGCGGGGCGGGTCAGGCGGCCGGGACCAGTCGCACGACGACCCACTTCGACGTCGGCGTGCCCGACTCCAGGGCCTGGGAGTCCAGCGGGATCAGCGGGTTGGTCTCCGGGTAGTACCCGGCGACGCAGCCCCGCGGGGTGTCGTAGCCGACGAGCCGGAACCGCTGGGCGCGGCGCTGCACCCCGTCCGCCCACTCCGAGACGATGTCCACGTGCTCGCCGTCGGCGAAGCCCTGCTCCGCCAGGTCCTCGGGGTTCACGAACAGCACCCGGCGCCCGGAGTACACGCCGCGGTAGCGGTCGTCGAGGCCGTAGATCGTGGTGTTGAACTGGTCGTGGCTGCGGATCGTCTGCAGGACCAGCCGTCCCTGCGGGACGTCGGCGACCTCCAGCGTGTTCACCGTGAACATGGCCTTGCCCGCCACGGTGGGGAAGGTCCGCGAGTCGCGCGGGCCGTGCGGCATGGTGAACCCGCCGCGCCGGGAGATCTTCTCCTCGTAGTCCTCGCACCCGGGCACGACCCGGCCGATCCGCTCCCGGATCCGCCCGTAGTCGCCGGCGAACTCCGCCCACGGGATGCCGTAGCGGTCGCCCAGGGTGGCCTGCGCGACCCCGCAGAGGATGTCGACCTCCGAGCGCAGCAGCGGCCCGGCCGGGGTGGCCCGGCCGCGGGAGGCGTGCACCGCGGACATCGAGTCCTCGACGGTGACCCGCTGCAGCAGCCCGCCGGTCATGTCCTTCTCGGTACGGCCGAGCGTGGGCAGGATCAGCGCGTCGCGCCCGGCGGCGAGATGGCTGCGGTTGAGCTTGGTCGAGATCTGGACGGTCAGCGCGGCCGAGCGCAGCGCGGACTCGGTGACCTCGGTGTCCGACATCGCGGACGCGAAGTTGCCGCCCAGCCCGACGAACACCCGCACGTCACCGTCGCGCAGTGCCCGGACGGCGTCCGCGGCGTCGTGGCCGTGCTCGCGGGGCGGCTCGAAGCCGAACTCGGCACCGAGCGCGGACAGGAACCTCTCGGGCGCCTTCTCCCAGATGCCCATCGTCCGGTCGCCCTGGACGTTGGAGTGGCCGCGCACCGGGCACAGACCGGCGCCCGGCTTGCCGATCATGCCGCGGGCCAGCGTGACGTTCACGATCTCCTGCACCGTCGCGACGCCGTTGCGGTGCTGGGTGATGCCCATCGCCCAGCAGTTCACGATGCGCTCCGAGGACGCGATGAGCCGGGCCACCTGCTCGATCTCGGCCCTGGTGAGCCCGGTCGCGGCCAGCACGGCGTCCCAGTCGAGGTCGCGGACGTGCGCGGCCCACTGCTCGTAGCCGACGCTGTGGCCGTCGACGAAGTCCCGGTCGATCACGGTGCCGGGGGCCTCGTCCTCGGCGGCGAGCAGCAGGTGCCCGACCGCCTGCCAGAACGCGAGGTCGCCGTTCGAGCGGATCTGCAGGTAGTGGTCGGCGAGCTCGGTGCCGTTGCCGAGCAGACCGGCCGGCTTCTGCGGGTTGTCGAAGCGCAGCAGCCCGGCCTCGCGCAGCGGGTTGATCGCGACGATCGTCGCGCCGTCCCGCTTGGCGATCTCCAGCGCGGAGAGCATCCGCGGGTGGTTGGTGCCCGGGTTCTGCCCGGAGACGATGATCAGGTCGGCGTTCTGCACGTCCTGCAGCGAGACCGAGCCCTTGCCGACGCCGATGGTGCGGCCCAGGCCGACCGAGGTCGACTCGTGGCACATGTTCGAGCAGTCCGGCAGGTTGTTGGTGCCGAAGGCACGGGCGAACAGCTGGTAGACGAACGCGGCCTCGTTCGATGCCCGGCCGGAGGTGTAGAAGGCCGCCCCGTCCGGTGACGGCAGCTCCCGCAGGTGCCTGCCGACCAGCGCGAACGCGTCGTCCCACGAGATCGGCTCGTAGTGGTCGGCGCCGTCGCGGCGCACCATCGGATGGGTCAGCCTGCCCTGGCTCTCCAGCCAGTACTCGGTGCGCTGCTCGAGGTCGGAGATCGGGTGCGCGGCGAAGAACTCCGGCCCGACCGTCTCGCGCTGCCCCTCCCAGGACACCGCCTTCGCCCCGTTCTCGCAGAACTCCGCGGTGTGCCGGTGGCCCTGCGGGTCCGGCCAGGCGCAGGACATGCAGTCGAACCCGTCGACCTGGTTCAGGGTGAGCAGGTTCTTCGCGGTCTTCACCACGCCCATCTGGCTCAGGGCGCGCGTCATGGAGATCCGGACCGCCTTCAGCCCCGCGGCGTGGTCGGCGGGTGACCCGACCCGGAGGTCGCGTTCGGAGTCCTCGACACGCAGTGGTGCGGTGACCTGACCGTGGGCGGTCGTGTCGCGGTCCTGGTCGGCGGGCTGGGTGCTCATCGCGGTTCACTCTCCGGCCGGGCTCGGGGGAGAGCCGGCCACGTCTGTGTGGGCGCCGGGGCGGGGGAGCGTCGCTCCACGTCCGCCGACCCTACGGAGCGGACGCCGGTGCGGGCCCGTGGTCGTGACGTGCGTCGCTGATCTCCGTTTCGTCCGGTACGTCCCGGGCGTGGCCCGGCCCCCCGGACCCGCATCGGCCGGGTGGCAGCGGTGCCGCGCCCGGGAGCCGCTGCCGGAGACCGCCCACCCTGCACCGCAGCCCGTGCCGAGGTGCACGACCGAGGGCCGGGGCGACCGGGAAACCCCGCTGAGCTGCATCTCGGCACGCACGGCAGCCCGTCGTCCCCCAGGCGAGCGGCGTTGCCCGACCTGCGGTGCGCGAGTGGCGGTGCGCGAGTGGCGGCGGTGGCGCGGTCGCCGGGGTGCGTCGCCCGGCGGTGCGCGTGCCGAGATGTGCGTCAGCGGGGTGCGTGGGCCTTCCGGGCCCGCTGACGTGCATCTCGGCGCGGATCGCCGCGGGAGACGAGCACGTCGCGGTCGGCCGGGGCGGTCGTCAGAGGACCACCACCGAGCGGAGGACCTCGCCGTTGTGCATCTTGTCGAAGGCGGCCTCGATGTCGTCGATGCCGATGGTCTCGGTGACGAACTTGTCGAGGGGGAAGCGGCCTTGCAGGTAGAGGTCGATGTAGGTGGGGAAGTCGCGGCTGGGCAGGCAGTCGCCGTACCAGCTCGACGTGAGGGCGCCGCCGCGTCCGAAGTAGTCGATGAGTGGGATGTCGGGGGCCTGTAGGTCGGGGGTGGGTACGCCGACGAGGACGACGGTGCCGGCGAGGTCGCGGGCGTAGAAGGCCTGTTCGTAGGTTTCGGGGCGTCCGACGGCTTCGATGACGACATCGGCGCCGTTGCCGTCGGTGACGGAGCGGATGTAGTCGACGGGGTCGGTGTCGGTGGCGTTGCAGGTGTGGGTGGCGCCGAATTCCCGGGCCCAGGCGAGTTTCCGGGGGTCGGTGTCGACGGCGATGATGGTGGTGGCGCCGGCGAGTGTGGCGCCGGCGATGGCGGCGTCGCCGACGCCGCCGCAGCCGATGACGGCGATGGAGTCGCCGCGTCCGATCCGGCCGGTGTTGACCGCGGCGCCGAGTCCGGCCATGACTCCGCAGCCGAGGAGCCCGGCGACCGTGGGGTCGGCGTCGGGGTTGACCTTGGTGCATTGTCCGGAGTGGACGAGGGTCTTCTCGGTGAAGGCGCCGATCCCGAGGGCGGGGGAGAGTTCGGTGCCGTCGGTGAGGGTCATCTTCTGGGTGGCGTTGTGGGTGTCGAAGCACAGGTGGGGCTTGCCCTTGCGGCAGGCGCGGCAGACCCCGCAGACGGCGCGCCAGTTGAGGACGACGTAGTCGCCGGGTGCGAGGTCGGTGACGTCGTCGCCGACGGATTCGACCACTCCGGCGGCTTCGTGGCCGAGGAGGAAGGGGAACTCGTCGTTGATGCCGCCGAGTTTGTAGTGCAGGTCGGTGTGGCAGACCCCGCAGGCCTGGATCTGGACCACGGCCTCGCCGGGTCCGGGGTCGGGAACGGTGATCGTCTCGACCGTCACCGGCTCGCCCTTGGCGCGGGCGACGACCCCGCGAACCTGCTGCGGCATGGGTACACCTTCCGTTCGATCGACGACAATTGATATATCAGGAGTGGGCACGGGGAGCCGTCCGGCGAGCGGGCTCAGAGCACGGCGCGGACGGCCCGCTCGAACCCGGTCACGTGCTCCCGGCAGATCCGCTCGGCCTGCTCCGCGTCCCCGTCGGCGATCGCGTGCAGCATCGTGCAGTGCTCGCTGACGTGGCCGCCCACCTGGGCCATCCGGTCCAGGAACATGCAGTGGATCCGGGTCGCCAGGTTGTGGTAGCGGGTCAGGGTGTCGGCGAGGTACGGGTTGCCGGCCGCCCGGTACATCGACCGGTGCACCGCGACGTCCCAGTGCATCAGCTCGGTGCGGGTCATCCGGCCGGTCTCCAGGTCCGCGATCCGGTCCGCGAGCGCGGCCAGCTCGGCGCGCCGGGCCGGTGCCGCGCTGGTCGCGGCCCGCCGCGCGGCCAGTGGCTCCAGCGCGGTCCGGATCTCGGAGACGTCGCGCAGGTCCGAGATGTCGACGGCGGTCGCGAACGTGCCCCGGCGCGGGTAGGACACGACCAGCCGCTCGGTCTCCAGCCGCTTCAGCGCCTCGCGCACCGGTGTCCGCCCGAGGCCGGTGCGGGTGGAGATGGCGTCGTCGTCGATCGGGGCGAGCGGCGGGATCGCCAGCATGATCAGCTCGTCGCGGATGGCGACGTAGGCGCGGTCGGCGAGCGAGACCGGGGCGTCGAAGTCCATGGTCGTGCCGGTGGGGGAGTCGGTGAGTGCGGTCATCGCGGGTCCTGTCGAGGGGGCGGCGGAGTGCGCATCAGCACTCCACGATGTTGAGTGCGAGACCGCCGCGGGCGGTCTCCTTGTACTTGTCCTTCATGTCCGCGCCGGTCTCGCGCATCGTCTTGATCGCCTTGTCCAGCGAGACGTGGTGCATCCCGTCGCCGTGGCGCGCCATCCGGGCCGCGGTGATGGCCTTGACCGAGGCGACGGCGTTGCGCTCGATGCACGGGATCTGCACGAGCCCGCCGACCGGGTCGCAGGTCAGGCCCAGGTTGTGCTCGATGCCGATCTCGGCCGCGTTCTCGACCTGCTCCGGGGTCGCGCCGATGACCTCGGCGAGCCCGGCGGCGGCCATCGCGCAGGCCGATCCGACCTCGCCCTGGCAGCCCACCTCGGCACCGGAGATCGAGGCGTTCTCCTTGAACAGCACCCCGACCGCGCCGGCGGTGAGCAGGAAACGGACCACGGCGTCGTCGTCGAACGCCGGGACGAACCGGGCCGCGTAGTGCAGCACGGCCGGCACGATCCCGGCGGCGCCGTTGGTCGGGGCGGTCACGACCCGGCCGCCTGCGGCGTTCTCCTCGTTCACCGCCAGCGCGTAGAGGGTCACCCACTCCATGGCGTGCAACGCGTCCGGCTCGCCGGTCGCGGACTCCAGGTGCGCGCGCAGGGTCGCGGCGCGACGGCGCACCCGCAGGCCGCCGGGCAGCGTGCCCGGGGTCCTCGTGCCGCGCTCGACGCACTCCTGCATGACCGACCAGATGTGCAGCAGCTCCGCGCGGACCTGCGCCTCGGTCCGCCAGGAGAGCTCGTTCGCGAGCATGATCTCCGAGATCGACCGGCCGTGCGTGCGGGTCAGGCCGAGGAGCTCGTCGCCGGTGGTGAACGGGTGCGCGACCGGTGTGCGGTCCTCGACCAGGGCCGGGCCGCCGATCGCGTCGGCGTCGAGGACGAACCCCCCGCCGACCGAGTAGTACTCGCGCCGGTCGAGCGGCGTGCCGTGCGCGTCGAGGGCGTGCAGCACCATGCCGTTGGCGTGGAAGTCCAGGCTCCGGTTCCGGTGCAGGACGACGTCGTCGTCGACCGCGAACGCGATCTCGTGCCGTCCGGCGAGCCCGATCCGCCCGGACTCCCGGACGGCGTCGACCAGCGGGCCCGCCTGCACCGGGTCGACCAGGTGCGGCTGGTGCCCGGCGAGCCCGAGCACGACGGCCCCGACGCTGCCGTGCCCGTGCCCGGTGGCACCCAGCGAGCCGAACAGCTCCACCCGCACCGCCGTCGTCCGCTCCAGGAGGTCCTGCTCGGCCAGCCGGGAGACGAACAGGTACGCGGCCCGCATCGGCCCGACGGTGTGCGAGCTGGACGGACCGATACCGATCTTGAACATGTCGAACACGGAGATGGTCACGGCAGCTCCCGTCGCCGGTGGGCGGACACACTTACGATGTTAGACTGATATATCAAAAGTGCCAAGACGTGGCACGTGGCCCGCCGGGCGGCCGATCTCAGTGCCGGCGCTCGTCCCGTGGCTGTTCCAGCGGCACCCCCTCCGGTGACAGCGGTGGCGGCGGCAGGTCGGCACTGGAGGTCAGCGGCGCGGCGCCGGCCAGCGGGGTCCCCGCCGTCTCCCGCAGGAAGAACACGCTCACCACGCCGACCGCCCCGGCCGCCATCAGGTAGTAGCCGGGCCAGTCCAGGTTCCCGGTCGTGGTCACGGCGGTCTCGATGATCGTCGGGGCGGTCCCGGCGAAGATCGAGACGAACAGGTTGAACACCACTCCGAGCCCGCCGTAGCGGACCATCGTGGGGAACTGGGCCGGCAGCGTGGACGGGCACACCGCGGCGAAGCACACCAGGATCGAGCCCATGATCAGCAGTCCGACGACCTGGCCGGGCAGCCCCCCGCGGACCAGCCACACCGCGGGCAGGCCGAGCACGACCAGGGCCAGGCTGGCCGTCATCAGGATCGGTTTGCGCCCGATCCGGTCGCTGAGCCGGCCGATCCCCAGGATCACGCACAGCATGAACGCCATGACCGCGACCTGCATCGCCCCGGCGGTGGCCCCGGAGGCGCCGTCCTCGCCGTTGCGCGGCAACGTGCTGGTCAGATACGTCGGCATGTAGTTGGTCAGGACGTAGTTGGTGACGTTCCAGGCCACCACCAGGCCGCCGGCGACCAGGGCCGGACCGCGGTAGCGGGTGAGCAGGATCTGCATGGCGCGCCGGTAGGGCATGCTCGCCAGCGCGGGGGAGCGCTCCATCAGCTGCCGGAAGGCCGGGGTGTCCTCGAGCCGCATCCGCAGGTAGATCCCGGCGATGCCGAGCGGGAGTGCGAGCAGGAACGGGATCCGCCAGCCCCAGGCCAGCAGGTCGTCCTCGGGCAGCAGCGCGATCACCGTCCCGCACGCGCCGGCGCCCAGCGTGTAGCCGGTGAGGGTGCCGAACTCCAGCCAGCTGCCGAAGAAGCCGCGGCGGCGGTCCGGTGCGTACTCGGCGATCAGGGTGAGGGCCCCGGTGTACTCCCCGCCGGCGGAGAAGCCCTGCAGCATCCGGATCAGCAGCACCAGCAGCGGCGCGGCGACGCCGATCGTGCCGTGGCTCGGGACGAGGCCGAGCGCGAGCGTCGCCACCGTCATCAGCAGGACGGTGAACGCGAGGACCCGGGTGCGGCCGATCCGGTCGCCGAGCGGGCCGAACACGAACCCGCCGAGCGGGCGCACCACGAACGCCGCGGCGAAGGTGCCGAGGATCAGCACGCTGGACCACTCGCCGGCCTCCGGGTAGAAGACCCGGTTCAGCACCACCGCGGCGAGGTAGGAGAACAGGCCGAAGTCGTACCACTCGGCGACGTTCCCGATCGACGCCGCGGCGGCGGCCCGCCGCACCGTGCGCTCCTCCTCGACGGCCGGTGCGGGCCCGCCCCGCCGGCGCCTGCGTGCCCCTTCGGTCATGTGTGTCCCCCCTCCGGCGCGGCCGGTGCGCCGGGCCCGCAGTGTCGCAGCCGGGTGCTCCCCGACGACATGGTGGCCCATGGTCCATCAGTGACATATCTTTCGTTTTCTGATCGTCCGGCCTCTGGACCGATGCGGAGACACGGCTCACACGTCCCTCGAACCGACGGCCGGTGTTGCGCCGCAACACCGGCCGGGTTTCCGCGCTGTTTCCGCTGCCCGGCGCGGGTGGGAGCCGGGAATTCACTCGTTGACGACGGCCCTCCGAGACCTCATCCTCTGGTTGCGCATGAGATAGCGAGTTTCGCGATAGGCAACACTGGAGGAACCATGATCTTCGTGGGCGAGCTGTCCGACATCCCGGTCGGAGAGTCCGTTCGAGTCCAGGGGTCGGTGGCGATCGCCGTCTTCAACGTCGACGGCGAACTGTTCGCGATCGACGACACCTGTACCCATCAGGACGCCTCACTGTCCGACGGCTGGCTGGAGGGCTGCGCGGTCGAGTGCCCGCTGCACGCGGCCTGCTTCGACCTCCGCACCGGCAGGCCGAGCGGTCCGCCCGCGAAGACACCCGTCCGGACCCATGCCGTCGTGTTCGACGGCGACCACGTCTACGTCGACGAGACGGTGCCGGTCGGCACCGAGGTGACGGCCGGTCTCGCGTCCGGTCTCGTGTCCTGATGCGCGACGTGGTCGTCGTCGGCGCGTCGCTGGCGGGTCTCGCGACCGTCCGCGCGCTGCGTGATCAGGGCTTCGAGGGCCGGATCGTGGTGGTCGGCGAGGAGAAGCACGCCCCCTACGACCGGCCCCCGCTGTCCAAGGAGTACCTCGGCGGTACGGCGTCGGAGGACGAGATCGGCCTCACCGGTCCCGACGACGCCGGGCTCGACGTCGAGTGGCGGCTCGGCCGGACCGCGACCGCACTCGACGGCCCGGGCCGGGTCGTCACGCTCGACGACGGCGAGCGGCTCACCGCCGACGCCGTCGTCCTCGCCACGGGGGCCAGGGCCCGCACGCTCCCGGGCGGCAACCCGCAGGGTGTCCACACCCTGCGCACCCTCGACGACGCACGCGCGCTGCGGGCCGACCTCCTCCCGGGGCGGCGTCTGGTGGTCGTCGGGGCCGGGTTCATCGGGGCCGAGGTCGCCTCGACCGCCGCCGGGCTGGGCCTCGCGGTCGACATCGTCGAGGCGGCGGCGGTACCGCTGGGCCGGGCGCTCGGCCCCGAGATGGGGACGGCCTGCGGGAGCCTGCACGAGGCGAACGGCGTCCGGCTGCACCGCGCGGTCGGGGTCGCCGGTCTCAGCGGGGACCCGCGGGTCACCGGCGTCCGGCTCGACGACGGCCGCGAGCTGCCGGCCGACGTCGTGGTGGTCGGCATCGGGGCCGCGCCGAACGTGGAGTGGCTCGACGGCTCCGGGCTCGACCTCGACGACGGCGTGGTGACCGACGCCCGCGGGTGCACGAACCTGCCCGGTGTCGTCGCGGTGGGCGACTGCGCGAACTCGCACCGGGACTACACCGGCGACCGGCTGCGCCTGGAGCACTGGACGAACGCGCTGCAGCAACCGGCGGTCGCCGCGGCGGCGTTGCTGGGTGCCGAACACGCGCTGCCGTCGCACCACGCGGTGCCCTACTTCTGGTCCGACCAGTACGGGCACAGGATCCAGTTCGCGGGGCACCGTGCGGCCGGGGGCTCGGTGCGGGTCGAGGAGGGGGATCCGGCGGCGTCCGCCGGGGCCGGGTTCCTGGCCCTGTTCCTGGACTCCTCGGGCGCGCCGGTCGGGGTGCTCGGTGTCGACCGCCCGCGACCGTTCGGGCGCTGGCGCCGGGAGCTGGCCAAGCGGGTGTAGTCCGGTCGCGCCGACGGCGCAGGTCCCCGGCCCGGGGGTCTGCGCCGTCGGCACGTCCGGGCCCGCCCGGCGATCGGCGGGGGCCCACCTGTCCGGCCCCTTGACCGCGGCGGAAACGGCGTGCCAGTCTTTCGACAGTTGATATATCAGTCCTCTCGCGAAGATATGTGGAGGTGTCCATGACGACGTCAGCCGTGGACGGGAACCCGGCCGCCGGAGTGCTGGACGGTGCCCTGAGCGAGGTCGACCCGCAGGTGCACGCCGCGGTCACCGCCGAGCTGGGGCGCCAGCGCCGGACCCTCGAGATGATCGCCAGCGAGAACTTCGCCCCGCTGGCCGTGCTGCAGGCCCAGGGCTCGGTGCTCACCAACAAGTACGCCGAGGGCTACCCGGGCCGGCGCTACTACGGCGGCTGCAAGCACGTCGACGTCGTGGAGCAGCTGGCGATCGACCGCCTCACCGACCTGTTCGGTGCGGAGTACGCGAACGTCCAGCCGCACTCCGGTGCCCAGGCCAACGCCGCGGCCATGGCCGCGCTGCTGACCCCGGGCGACACGATCCTCGGCCTGGACCTCGCCCACGGCGGGCACCTCACCCACGGCATGCGGCTGAACTTCTCCGGCAGGCTCTACGACGTCGCCGCCTACCACGTGCGCGCCGAGGACCACCGGGTCGACATGGCCGAGGTCGAGCGGCTGGCCCACGAGCGCCGGCCGAAGCTGATCGTCGCCGGCTGGTCGGCCTACCCGCGCCACCTCGACTTCGCGGAGTTCCGGCGGATCGCCGACGCGGTCGGCGCCCACCTGATGGTCGACATGGCGCACTTCGCGGGCCTGGTCGCCGCCGGGCTGCACCCGTCGCCGGTGCCGCACGCCGACGTCGTCACCTCCACCACGCACAAGACCCTCGGCGGCCCGCGCGGCGGCGTGATCCTGGCCCGCGCGGAGCTGGCCAAGAAGTTCAACTCCAGCGTCTTCCCCGGCCAGCAGGGCGGCCCGCTGGAGCACGTGATCGCGGCCAAGGCGGTGGCGTTCAAGCTGGCCGCCGAGCCCGCCTTCCGTGAGCGCCAGGAACGGACGCTCGCCGGTGCCCGGATCCTGGCCGAGCGGCTGCTCGGCGAGCCGGGGGTCGGCGTCGTCTCCGGCGGCACCGACGTGCACCTCGTCCTGGTCGACCTGCGCGACTCCGAGCTCGACGGCAAGCAGGCCGAGGACCGGCTGCACCGGGTCGGGATCACCGTGAACCGCAACGCCGTGCCGTTCGACCCGCGCCCGCCGATGGTCTCCTCCGGGGTCCGGATCGGCACCCCGGCGCTGGCCGCCCGCGGGTTCGGTGCCGAGGACTTCACCGAGGTCGCCGACGTCGTCGCCCGCGCACTGCGCCCGGGGGCCACCGACGCCGAGCTGGACGAGCTGGCCGCCCGGGTCGCCGTCCTCGCCGACAGCCACCCCCTCTACCCGGAGCTGACGCCGTGAGCACCGAGACCGCGCCCCCCGGCGCGCACCTGCCCGAGCACCCCGACGCGCTGTGGCGCAACCCGGAGCCGAAGCGCTCCTACGACGTCGTGATCGTCGGCGGCGGCGGGCACGGGCTGGCCACCGCGCACTACCTCGCGAAGAACCACGGCATCACCGACGTCGCCGTCCTGGAGAAGGGATGGCTGGCCGGCGGGAACATGGCCCGCAACACCACCCTGATCCGGTCGAACTACCTGTGGGACGAGTCGGCGTTCGTCTACGAGCACGCCCTGAAGCTGTGGGAGGGGCTGGAGGACGACCTCGGCTACCCGATCCTGTTCTCCCAGCGCGGCGTGCTCAACCTGGCGCACACCGAGCAGGACGTCCGCGACTCGGTGCGCCGGGTCGAGGCCAACAAGCTCAACGGGATCGACGCCGAGTACCTCGGCCCGGACGACGTCGCGAAGATCTGCCCGATCCTCAACGTCTCGCACGACATCCGCTACCCGGTCCTCGGCGCCACCTACCAGCCCCGGGCCGGCATCGCCAAGCACGACTACGTGGCGTGGGGCTTCGCCCGCAGCGCCGACGCCGCGGGCGTGGACCTCATCCAGGACTGCGAGGTGCTGGACTTCGTCACCGAGGGCTCCACCGGGGACGGCACGGCCCGGGTCACCGGGATCCGCACCAGCCGCGGTGACATCGCCTGTGGCCAGGTCGTGCTCTGCGCGGCCGGGCACACCTCGACGCTGCTCGACCGGCTCGGCGTCCGCACGCCGCTGCAGTCGCACCCGCTGCAGGCACTGGTGTCGGAGCTGCTGGAGCCGGTGCACCCGACGATCGTCATGTCCAACGCGGTGCACGTGTACGTGTCCCAGGCGCACAAGGGCGAGCTGGTCATGGGCGCCGGCGTCGACTCCTACAACGGCTACGGCCAGCGCGGCGCCTTCCACGTCATCGAGCGGCAGATGGCGGCCGCCGTCGAGCTGTTCCCGATCTTCGCCCGCGCGCACCTGCTGCGGAGCTGGGCCGGGATCGTCGACGTCACGCCGGACGCCTCGCCGATCGTCGGCCGGACGCCCTACTCGAACCTGCTGGTCAACTCCGGGTGGGGGACCGGCGGCTTCAAGGTGACGCCCGGGCTCGGCTGGTGCCTCGCGGACACGATCGCCACCGGCGAGCTGCACCCGCACATCGCCCCGTTCGCCCTCGACCGCTTCGTCACCGGTGCGCTCGTCGACGAGCACGGCGCCGCCGGCGTCGCGCACTAGCCACCCGACCGGAGAAGGAGCCCACCGTGCAACTGATCGGCTGCCCGTGGTGCGGGCCCCGCGAGGAACTCGAGTTCCACTACGGCGGCCAGGCCCACGTCGCGTACCCGGCGGACCCCCAGGAGCTCACCGACGAGCAGTGGGTCCACTACGTGTTCTTCCGGGACAACCCGAAGGGCGCCTTCGCCGAGCGCTGGGTGCACAGCGCCGGCTGCCGGCGCTGGTTCAACGCCGTCCGTGACACCCGTACCTACCGGTTCCTCGCCGTCTACCGGACCGACGAGGCCCGCCCGAGCGTCCGGGAGGCCGGAGCATGAGCCGCATCGACGGGTACGGCCGCGTCGACCGCACCCGGACCCTGTCCTTCACCTTCGACGGCGTCGCCCACACCGGTCACCCCGGTGACACGCTGGCCTCGGCGCTGCTCGCGGCCGGGGTCCGGACGATCGGCAGCAGCGTCAAGCTGGGCCGGCCGCGGGGGATCGGCGCCGCCTGGACCGAGGACCCGTCCGGCCTGGTGCAGATCGAGGAGCCGTTCCCGGAGCCGATGCTGCAGGCCGCGGCCGTCGAGCTGCACGACGGCCTGGTCGCACGGGGGCTGAACGGTCAGGGCCGGCTCGCCACGGTCGCCGACACCGCGCGCTACGACCGGCGCTACGCCCACTGCGACACGCTCGTCGTCGGTGCCGGTCCGGCCGGCCTGCTCGCCGCCCGCACCGCGGCCCGCCGCGGGGACCGGGTGGTGCTCCTCGACGACCGCCCCGAGCCCGGTGGGTCGCTGGTGGCGACCGACCGGATCGACGGCCGCGCCGCGCACCGCTACGTGGCCGAGGTCGTCGCCGAGCTGGAGCAGGACGCCGAGGTGCTGCACCTGCAGCGCACCACCGCGTTCGGGCACTACGACGACGGGTTCGTGCTGGCGCTGGAGCGCCGCGGGCCGGGTGCCGCGTCCCGGCAGCGGGTGCACCGGATCCGGGCCGGACGGGTGGTCGTCGCGACCGGCGCGATCGAGCGCCCGGTGGCCTTCGCCGACAACGACCGGCCGGGGATCATGCTCGCGTCGGCGGGGCGGGAGTTCCTGCACCGCTACGGCGTGCTCGCCGGGCGCGAGATCGTCGTGTTCACCACCGACGACGCCGCCTACGACGCCGCGACCGACCTGGCCGGTGCCGGTGCCGCGGTCACCCTGCTCGACGCGCGGGACACCGCCCCGGTGCAGCGGGCCGCCGCCGCGGCCGAGGCCGGGGTCGTCCTGCGGACCGGGGTGCTGGTCACCGGTACCGAGGGCGCCGGGCCGGGCGGCGCGGTGTCGGGGGTGATCGTGGACTCCGGTCCCTCCCTCGCCGCGGACCTCCTGCTCGTCTCCGGGGGGTGGACGCCGACCGCGCACCTGTTCAGCCACGTCCGCGGCGGCCTGACCTACGACCCGGCCCTCGGTGCGTTCCGGCCGGGCGAGGAGCTGGCGGGCACCGCGGTGATCGGCGCCGCGAACGGGACCCTGGACCTGGCCGGCGCGCTGGCCGAGGCCGCGGGCGGGGACGCGCCGGGCGTCGTCCCGGAGCCGGCGCGGACCCCGGGCCTGGTGCTGTGGCGGACCCCGGGCGACCCGGCCCGGCAGTTCGTCGACGTGGCGCGCGACGCCACCGTCGCCGACATCGAGCGGGCGGTCGGCGCCGGGCTCCGCTCGGCGGAGCACGTGAAGCGCTACACCACCATCGGCACCGCCCACGACCAGGGCCGGACCTCCGGCATGATCGCCTCGGGGATCATCGCCGAGCTGCTCGGGCGCCCCGAGAACGACATCGGGACGACCACCTTCCGCCCGCCCTACACCCCGGTCGCGTTCGCCGCGCTCGCCGGGCGGGAGCGCGGCGACCTCTACGACCCGGTCCGCACCACCGCCGTGCACCCCTGGCACGTGGCGCACGGCGCGGTGTTCGAGGACGTCGGGCAGTGGAAGCGGCCGCGGTACTTCCCGCGCGCGGGGGAGGACATGGACACCGCCGTGCTGCGCGAGTGCGCCGCCGCCCGGCGGGACGTCGCGATCATGGACGGGTCCACCCTCGGCAAGATCGACGTCCAGGGCCCGGACGCCGGCGAGTTCCTGGACCTCGTCTACACGAACATGATGAGCACCCTGAAGGTCGGCCGGGTCCGCTACGGCCTCATGTGCGGCAACGACGGCATGGTCACCCACGACGGCACCGTGCTGCGCATCGCCGAGGACCGCTACCTGCTCACCACCACGACCGGTGGCGCGGCCCCGGTCCTGGAGCACCTGGAGGAGTGGCTGCAGACCGAGGTGCCGCACCTGCGGGTGCGCCTGACCTCGGTCACCGAGCACTGGGCGGTCTTCCCGGTGGTCGGGCCGCGCTCCCGCGAGGTCGTCGCCGAGGTGTTCGCCGACCTCGACGCGTCCAACGACGCGTTCGGGTTCATGTCCTGGACCGACACCACGCTCGACGGGATCCCGGTCCGGCTGGCCCGGATCTCGTTCTCCGGGGAGCTGGCCTACGAGGTCAACGCCGACTCCCGCTACGCCATGGCGGTCTGGGAACGGCTGGTCACGGTCGGGGCGCTGTGGGGGATCACCCCGTACGGCACCGAGACGATGCACGTGCTGCGGGCCGAGAAGGGCTACCCGATCATCGGCCAGGACACCGACGGCACCGTCTCCCCGCACGACCTCGGCATGAGCTGGGCGGTGTCGAAGAAGAAGGACGACTTCGTCGGGAAGCGGTCCTTCGCCCGTCCGGAGAACACCGACCCGCTGCGCAAGCACCTGGTCGGGCTGCTGCCGACGGACCGGTCGACCCGGCTGCCGGAGGGCTCGCAGATCGTCGAGTTCGCCGCCGACGGCACGCTCGGGCCCCCGCCGGTGCCGATGCTCGGCCACGTCACCTCCAGCTACGACAGCGTCGCGCTGGACCGGCCGTTCGCGCTGGCGCTCGTCAAGGGCGGGCGCGACCGGATCGGCGACGTCGTGCACGTGCCCTGCCGGGGCGCGCTGGTCCCGGCCGAGATCACCGGGTCCGTCCTGTTCGACCCGGAAGGAGCCCGTCGTGATGGCTGAGATCCACCCGCTGCGTCCCACGCACCCGCTGGAGGCCCTCGAGCCGGCGTTCGCCGCGCTGTCCGGGCCCGATCTCGCGATCGAGATCGAGGAGACCGGCCGGGCCACCGACCTGCGGCTGGACCCGGGCGGCCCGGCCCGTCACGTCGTCGGCACGGTGCTCGGGGCGCCGCTGCCGACCCGGGCGAACAGCTTCACCGCGACGGAGGACGGCGAGATCGCCTGGCTCGGCCCGGACGAGTGGCTGGTCACCAGCCGGCACTCCCGCCCGCACGCCGGGGAGGAGTCGCTGCGGGCACTGGTCGTCGAGCACGGCGGCGCCGCCGTGGACGTGACCGGGCAGCGGGTGGCGCTGCGGATCCGCGGCCGGCTCGCCCGCGAGCTGCTGGCGCTGGGCTGCGCGCTCGACCTGCACCCGCAGACCTTCCCGGCCGGCAGCTCGGCGCAGACCCTGCTCGGCCAGGCCGGGGTGCTCCTGCTGGCGCTCGGGCACGGCGACGACTACCTGGTCCACGTCCGGTCCTCGTTCGCCGGCTACCTCGCCGACTGGCTGCTCGACGCGGCGACCGAGTTCCGCACCCCAGCCCGCACCGGCCCGGCCGTCCACTGAGAACAGGAGATCCACCATGGCCACGAACTCCCGAGTCGTCATCATCGGAGCCGGGATCGTCGGGACGAACCTGGCCGACGAGCTCACCGAGCGCGGCTGGACCGACGTCACCGTCGTCGACCAGGGGCCGCTCCCGCTGACCGGCGGGTCCACCTCGCACGCGCCCGGCCTGGTCTTCCAGACCACCGGGTCGAAGACGATGACCGCCTTCGCGACCTACACCGTGCAGAAGCTCCTCGGCCTGAACGACGACGGCGCACCGGGGGAGTGGTGCTTCAACCAGGTCGGTGGCCTGGAGGTCGCGACCACCCCGGAGCGACTGGCCGACCTGCACCGCAAGCAGGGCTGGGCGGTGTCGCGGGGGGTGCCGGCCACCGTCGTCGGGCCGGAGGAGTGCGCCCGGCTGCACCCGCTGCTCGACGCCGGCCGGGTCCTGGGCGGGCTGCACACCCCGACCGACGGCCTGGCCAAGGCCACCCGTGCCGTCGCCGTGCTCGCCCGGCGGGCGCGCGAGCGCGGCGCGGTGTTCCGCGGCTCCACCCGGGTGACCGGCATCGCGCGGGCCGACGGCCGGGTGACCGGCGTCGAGACCGGTTCCGGCGAGACGATCCCGGCCGACATCGTGGTGTCCTGCGCCGGGTTCTGGGGCCGGGAGCTGGGCAAGCTCGTCGGGATGCGGGTCCCGCTGCTGCCGCTGGCCCACCAGTACGCCCGCACCGGGCAGGTCGAGGCGCTGGTCGGCCGCAACGACGAGCGGACCGAGGCGTCGATGCCGATCCTGCGCCACCAGGACGCCGACCTCTACTACCGCGAGCACGACGACTGCATCGGGATCGGCTCCTACGCCCACCGACCGATGCCGGTCTCGATCGCCGAGCTGCCCGAGACCGGTGACGAGGTGAGCGCGTCGGCCCAGCCCTCGATGCTGCCGTTCACCGAGTCCGACTTCGCCCTGCAGTGGGAGCAGAGCCGCGAGCTGCTGCCTGCGCTGCGGTCGGCGAAGGTGGAGACCGGGTTCAACGGCGTCTTCTCCTTCACCCCCGACGGCGGCCCGCTGATCGGGGAGTCCGCCGACGTCGCCGGCTTCTGGATCGCCGAGGCGGTCTGGGTGACGCACTCCTCCGGGGTCGCCCGTGCGGTGGCGCAGCTGCTCACCGACGGGCGCAGCGAGCTGGACCTGCACGGCTGCGACGTGCACCGGTTCGACGAGATCGAGACGACCGACGCCTACGTCGACGAGACCGCGCAGCAGAACTTCGTCGAGATCTACGACGTGCTGCACCCGTTGCAGCCCAAACTGTCCCCCCGTAACGTCCGGGTCAGCCCGTTCCACGCCCGGCAGCGCGAGCTGGGGGCGTACTTCCTGGAGGCCCACGCCTGGGAACGACCGCACTGGTACGAGGCGAACGCCGCCCTCGTCAAGGACCTGCCGCACGACTGGCGGCCACCGGCGCGTGACCCGTGGTCGGCGATGTTCCACTCGCCGGTCGTCGCGGTCGAGGCCTGGAAGACCCGCACCGCCGTCGCGATGTACGACATGACCGCGCTCAAGCGCCTCGAGGTCACCGGCCCCGGCGCCTGCGCGTTCCTGGACGGCCTGGTCACCGGCAAGATGGACAAGTCGGTCGGCTCGGTCACCTACACCCTGCTGCTCGACCGGACCGGTGGCATCCGCAGCGACGTCACGGTGGCCCGGCTCGGCGAGCAGCGGTTCCAGGTCGGCGTGAACTCCAACCTCGACCTCGACCACCTGCGCCGCAGGCTCCCGGCCGACGGCGGCGTGCGGGTCCGGGACATCACCGGCGGCACCTGCTGCATCGGGGTGTGGGGCCCGCTGGCCCGCGACCTCGTGCAGCCGCTGTCCGACGACGACTTCTCGCACGAGGGCCTGAAGTTCTTCCGGGCGAGCGCCGCGCACATCGCCGGGATCCCGGTGACCGCGATGCGCCTGTCCTACGTCGGTGAGCTGGGCTGGGAGATCTACACCGGGGCCGAGTACGGGCAGCGGCTGTGGGACGTCCTGTACGCGGCCGGGCAGCCGCTCGGTGTGGTCGCCGCGGGCCGGGCCGCGTTCAACAGCCTGCGCCTGGAGAAGGGCTACCGGTCCTGGGGCGCGGACATGACCACCGAGCACGACCCGTACGAGGCCGGGCTGGGTTTCGCGGTGCGCCCGCAGACCAAGGGCGACTTCGTCGGCCGGGCCGCGGTGGAGCGGCTCGACCCCGAGGCCCTCACCCGGCGGCTGACCTGCCTGACGATCGACGACGGCCGCAGCGTCGTCCTCGGTCACGAGGCCGTGCTGGTCGACGGCGAGCCCGCCGGCTACGTCACCTCCGCCGCGTACGGCTACACCCTGGGCACCCCCGTCGCCTACGCCTGGCTGCCCGCCGGGCTGCCGGTCGGGGCCGGGGTGGAGATCCAGTACTTCGACCGCCGGATCCCGGCGTCGGTGGCGGCCGAGCCGCTGTTCGACCCGGAGATGAGCCGCATCCGGCGCTGACGCCCGACGATCCGCACCGCCGCACGGAAGGACACCCCATGCGCTCCGACACGCTCGACCGCTACCTCTGGGACCTGGCCGCCCGGGTCCCGGCCCCCGGCGGCGGTGCCGTCGCCGGACTGCACCTCGCGCAGGCCGCCGCCCTGCTCGGCATGGTCGCCCGCTACAGCGACGGCGAGCGGTACGCCGCGCACGCGGACCTCATCGGGTCCGTCCGCAACCGCGCCGACGAGCTCCGCGTCGTCGGCATGGGCCTGGCCGAGGACGACGCCAGGGCCTTCACCGCGGTGACCGCCGCCTACGCGCTGCCCCGCGACACCGACGCCGCGGCGGCCGCGCGCTCGGCCGCCGTCGGGGAGGCGCTGGTGGAGGCGGGCCGGATCCCGGCCCGGGTGGTCCGGGCCGCCGGGCAGGTGCTCGACCTGGCCGAACGACTGCGCCCGGTCGGCAACCCGAACGTGGTCACCGACGTCGGGGCGGCCGCCGACGCGGCCAGGGCGGCGGCCGGGACGGCCCGGCTCAACGTCGAGGTCAACCTGGCCGGCATCACCGACCCGCTCGCCCGGATGGAGCTGTCCGAGGCCGTCGACGGCGTCGACGACCTGCTGGTCCGCGCGGACAAGATCACCGCCGAGGTCCGGGAGCAGATCCGCCGATGAACGACACGACCACCGCCGGCACGGAGCGGGCCGCCGTCCTGGACGGGACCGGGCTCGCCCGCCGGATCCGGGACCGGACGGCGGCCGGCGCGGCCGAGCTGACCGGGCGCGGCGTGCCGCCACGGCTCGCCGTCGTCGTCGCCACCGACGACGACGGCGCCGCCTGGTACGTCCGCTCGCTGTCCGGCGCGGCCGGGCGGCTCGGCATCGCGTGCGACGTGGTCGACCTCGGTGCGGACGCCGACGCCGCGACCCTCACCGGCACGCTCACCCGGCTCAGCGCCGACGACACCGTGCACGGGATCGTCCTGCAGACCCCGCTGCCGGACGGGGTACGGGCCGAGGAGCTGGCCGCGCTGATCGCCCCGGAGAAGGACGTCGACGGCGCGAACCCGCTCTCGGCCGGGCGGCTCGCCGCGGGACTCCCGGCCCATCCGCCGGCGACCGCCGCCGCGGTGCTGGAGCTGCTCGACCACCACGGGATCGCCCTCGCGGGGCGCAGCGCGGTCGTCGTCGGGCGGTCGCTGGTGGTCGGGAAGCCGGTCGCGCAGCTGCTGCTGCACCGGGACGCGACGGTGTCGATCTGCCACCGGCACACCAAGGACCTCGCCGAGCACACCCGGCACGCCGACGTCCTGGTCGTGGCGGTCGGGCGGATCGGCCTGGTCCGGGCCGAGCACGTCGCGCCGGGGGCGATCGTGGTCGACGTGGGCACGAACACCGCGCCGGACGGCCGCCTGGTCGGTGACGTCGACGTCGAGGACGCCGCGTCCCGGGCCGGGGCGATCAGCCCGGTGCCCGGCGGCGTCGGCCCGGTGACGACGGCGCTGCTGCTCGAGCAGACCGTGCGGTCCGCCCGCGCGAGCCCCGGACCGCGTTAGACGACCGCGCGGATCGCCTTCTCGAAGCCGATCACGTGGTCCCTGGCGCGCTGCTCGGCCTCGTCGGCGCGGCGCTCGCCGATGGCGCGCAGCAGCCCGGAGTGCTCGCCGACGTGCTGGTCGAAGTGCACCATCCGGTCCAGGAACAGGCAGAAGATCCGGGTCGCGAGGTTGTCGTAGCGGATCAGGGTGTCCTCGAGGTGCGGGTTGGCCGCCGCGGTGTACACCGCCCGGTGCACGTGCAGGTCCCAGCGCATCAGGGTGTCCCGGTCCAGCGTGCGGACGTCGATGTCGTCGATCGTGTCGGCCAGCGCGACGAGATCGGCCAGCACCGCGGCCGGGGCGGAGTCCGCGGCCCGGCGGGCGGCGAGCGGTTCGAGCTGGACCCGGATCTCGGAGATGTAGGCGAGGTCGGTGATGTCGACGCCGGTCGCGAACGTGCCGCGGCGCGGGTAGGAGACGACCAGCCGGTCGATCTCGAGCCGCTTGAGCGCCTCGCGGACCGGCGTACGGCCGACCTCCAGCGACTTCGCGAGCGCCACGTCGTCGATCGCGGTCATCGGCGGGATGTCCAGCATGATCAGCCGGTCCCGGATCACCGTGTAGGCCTTGTCGGCCAGGGACGCGAACTCCGGCTCGCCGTCGTCGGGAAGTGCACTCACTACCGCATGGTAACCCGGCATACCGACCTACCAGTGCCCGCACCACGGGCCAGCTCTTGACGACAGTTGATATATCAATGCAGTATCTCTGGGTGTGGCCGTGCCGACGGCCACACCCGGAGGACGCGGAAGCCCGAGGAGACGCCGTGACCCGATCGTTCATCCTGTCCCTGAACTGCCCGAACCGCACCGGGATCGTGCGCGCCGTCAGTGCCTTCCTGTTCGAGTACGGCTGCGACATCTCCGAGTACCAGCAGTTCGACGACCCGGTCCGGGGCCGGGTGCTCCTGCGCACCCGGGTGACCGTCGCCGAGGGTGCGCCGGACATCGACCTCGACGTCGTCGCGCGGGCCTTCGAGCCGGTCGCGGCCGAGTTCGGCATGGACTTCACGTTCTCCGACGGTGCCCCCGCCCGGATCCTGGTGATGGTGTCCAGGCTCGGGCACTGCCTCAACGACCTGATCTTCCGCTGGCGGGCGGGCAGCCTCGGCGCGGACATCGTGGCCGTGGTGTCCAACCACACCGACATGCGCCCGATGGCGGAGGCGGCCGGGCTGCCGTTCGTGCACGTCCCGGTCACGCCGGAGACCAAGCCGGAGGCCGAGGCCGCGCTGCTGCGCGCCGTCGACGAGTTCGACGCCGAGCTGGTCGTGCTGGCCCGCTACATGCAGGTGCTCTCCGACGAGACCTGCAAGGCCCTGCACGGGCGCGCGATCAACATCCACCACTCGTTCCTGCCCGGCTTCAAGGGCGCCCGGCCCTACCACCAGGCCTACGACCGCGGCGTGAAGCTGGTCGGCGCGACCGCGCACTACGTCACGCCGGACCTCGACGAGGGCCCGATCATCGAGCAGGAGGTGATCCGGATCGACCACGGCTACGACCCGGCGGCGCTGCAGATGGTCGGCCGGGACGCCGAGGCGCTGGCCCTGTCCCGGGCGGTCCGCTGGCACTGCGAACGCCGCGTCCAGCTCTCCGGGTCGAGCACCGTCGTCTTCCGCTGACCCGTCCCGCCCACTCCGCGCCGGCTCGGGGACCCGCCCTCGTCGTACTCATGGAGCTTCAGCCTCGTCACACCGGGCCGAAGCTCCATGAGTACGTCCGGGGGAGGGGTGCGCGGCCGGGGACGACGTGCGAACGCCCCGCCCGGGACGGGCGGGGCGTTCGGTGTGCGGGCGGTCTCAGCCGACGCGCTCGCGGACCCAGTCGTGGAACTCGCCGATGTGGTGCTCGCTCGGCACGAGTACACCGCCCCTGTCGTACGAGCGCGAGTCCATCGCCAGCTGGCAGCGCTCGCAGGCGTCGAAGTCCTGCTGGTTGACCCGGTGGAACAGCTCCACCGACTTGTCGATGTCGGCCCCCGAGTCCACGACCTCCGGCAGGTACAGCCAGTCGCACAGCACCAGGGTGCGCTCCGGGGACAGCGGGAACATCCGGTGGAAGACGACGTGGTCGGGCACCAGGTTGATGAACACCTGCGGCCGGACGGTGATCGCGTAGTACCGGCGGTCCTGGTCCGCGGTGACGCCCGGGATCGGTGCCAGGCCCGCCGAGCCGTCGACGGTGAAGCCCTGCACCTGCTCGCCGAACTCCGCGCCGTGCCCGACGAAGTACTGCGCGGCCAGCCCGTCGGCGAACTCCGGGAGCACCTCGGTGAGCTCGGGATGGATCGTCGCGCAGTGGTAGCACTCCATGAAGTTCTCGACGATCTGCTTCCAGTTCGCCTTCACGTCGTAGGAGATGCGCCGGCCGAGCCGCAGGTTCTCGACCCCGTACTCGACGATCGCGTCCGGCGAGCCGAGCCGGGTGGTCACGTCACCGATCACGGTCTCGTCGAACGACGGCGGCCGGTCGGCCAGGCACAGCCAGACGTAGCCCAGCCACTCCCGCACGTGCACGCGGTGCAGCCCGTAGGAGACCTTGTCGATGTCCGGCATCGCCGTCAGGTTCGGCGCCGCGACCAGCTTGCCGTCGAGCCCGTAGGTCCAGGCGTGGTACGGACACTGGAACGAGCGCCGGACCTCGCCGGACTCCTCGGTGCACAGCCGGGCACCCCGGTGCCGGCACACGTTGAGGAACGCGTTGACCTTCCCGTCCCGGCCGCGGGTGACGATCACGCTCTCCCGGCCGATCTGCACGGTCTCGAACCGTCCGGGCCGCTCCAGGTCGGCGGCCAGCACGGAGCAGAACCAGTTCTTGTGGAAGATCTCGTCCTGCTCGGCCCGGAAGATGTCCCGGTCGGTGTAGTAGCGCCCGGCGAGGGTCTCTCGCAGGCTCTCCGGAAGGGTCTGGGCCTCGTGGGCGGGGGACAGCTCACCGGTGGTCATGGCAGTGCTCCTCGTGCAGAAGTGGAGTGCATTCGGCTCGGGCCCGGGGCGGAGGGGAGTGGTCGTGCGTCACGGGACGCACCGGTGGCGCAGCGGATCGGCGTTGCGTCGACAGCAACTGATTTCTCCATGCGCACCACGATGGGAGCGCGCGGGCGGGGTCGCTGTCAAGGGGCGATCCCGGCGGCGCGCAGTGCCGTGGTAGCGGCCGGCCCGGTACGGGATCGGACACGGTGGCGACTCCGCTGTCGTCGGGTGTCGGTGGGAGGTCCTTCGAGGTCACCGGGTTGACCGGCGTTCCGTGGACACCATAACGTGCCTAGATATATTAATCGAGTATCTGACGAGGAGCAGGTCGGGCCCGCACCACGAGTTCCGAACAGAGGTGGCCACGTCATGGCAGAAGTCGATTCCGGGCCGGGTACCGAGCCTCCGGCGCACAGGTTCCGCACCGACTGGACGGTCTTCGGGGTGGGCATCGGGCTCGCCCTGCTGTTCGTGGCGTGGGGGATCGCCGACCCGGCGGGCCTCGGTGGCGCGGCGAGCACGCTGATCGGCGGCCTGATGCGCGGCGGGGGCTGGGGCTTCATCCTCGCCGCGACCGGCTTCGTCGTGTTCGCGCTGTTCCTCGCGTTCAGCAGGTACGGCCGGATCAGGCTCGGCGCCGACGACGAGGAGCCGGAGTTCCGCACGGTCTCCTGGATCGCGATGATGTTCTCCGCCGGCATGGGCATCGGGCTCATGTTCTTCGGCGTGAACGAACCGCTCACCTTCTTCACCTCGCCGCCGCCCGGGTCGGCGGCCCCGGGGACGACCGAGGCGCTGCAGGTGTCGATGGCGACCTCGCTGTTCCACTGGACCCTGCACCCGTGGGCGATCTACGCCGTCGTCGGCCTCGCCATCGCCTACTCCACCTTCCGCAAGGGCCGCCGCCAGCTCATCAGCCAGGCCTTCGTCCCGCTCATCGGCAGGCGCGCCGCCGAGGGCGGCGTCGGCAGGACCATCGACATCCTCGCCATCTTCGCCACCCTGTTCGGCTCCGCCGCCTCACTCGGCTTCGGCGCCTACCAGATCGGCGGCGGCATGCAGACCGTCGGCTGGGTCGACGGCCAGGTCGGCGCCCCCGTCCTCGCCGCCGTCATCGTCGTGCTCACCGCCGCGTTCGTCCTCTCGGCGGTCTCCGGCGTCGCCCGCGGCATCCAGTGGCTGTCCAACACCAACATGGTGCTCGCCGCCGCGCTGGCGGTGTTCGTGTTCGTGGTCGGCCCGACGGTGCTGATCCTGGACCTCCTCCCGACGACGATCGGGGCCTATTTCTCCCAGTTCTTCGAGATGGTGGCGCGCACCGAGGCGGTCGGCGGGGAGCCGATGCTGGACTGGCTGTCGAGCTGGACGGTCTTCTACTGGGCCTGGTGGATCTCCTGGACGCCGTTCGTCGGGATGTTCCTGGCCCGGATCTCCCGGGGCCGCACCATCCGGGAGTTCGTCGGCGGCGTCATCCTCGCGCCGAGCCTGGTCTCGCTGGTGTGGTTCTGCGTCTTCGGCGGGACCGCGATCACCCAGGTGCAGGACGGCGTCACCGAGTTCTCCGACGACTCCGACGTCCAGCTGTTCCAGATGCTGGCCGCCTACCCGTGGGCGACCTTCACCGGGCTGCTCGTCATGGCCCTGGTGGCGATCTTCTTCGTCTCCGGCGCCGACGCCGCGTCGATCGTCATGGGCACGCTGTCCCAGCGCGGCACCATCGAGCCGAGCCGCTGGGTGGTGGTCGTGTGGGGCGCCGCGATGGGCGCGGTCGCCGTGCTGATGCTGGCCACCGGCGGGGAGGACGCGCTCGGTGGCATCCAGGACCTGACCATCCTGGTCGCCGCACCGTTCGTCGTGATCATGGTGCTGCTGTGCCTGGCCCTGCACCGGGACCTGCGCCGCGACCGGATCATCCTGCGGAGCATCAAGGGGACCGAGGTCATCGAGCAGGCGGTGGACTGGGCCACCGACCGCCACGGCGACGACTTCTACGTGAAGGTCGGGACCTTCGGCCGCGACGACGGGGACCCGCCGGCCCCCGCGGGAACGGACGGGACCGCACCCGGCACACCGGACGGCGGCCGGGCCGGACCCGGCGACGGGGCCGGCGACCGGTCCGGTGACGACGAGCCGGATCCGGGCGAGCGGGCCGGGGCGGCCCACCGCGGCGACTGACCGGTCGCACGCAGCGGCCGGGGTACCGCGGGCTCACCCGCCGGGGCGCTCCCCGTCGATCCGCACCCCGGCCGCGCGCAGCTCCGCCAGCGCCCGCTCCGTCGTCCCCGCCGCGACCCCGGCACAGTGCCCGAGCAGGACCGCGGTCGTCAGCCCGAGCCGGGCCGCGTCCAGCGCGGTGGCCAGCACGCAGTGGTCGGTCGCGAGCCCGACGACGTCGACCGCGGTGACCCCGCGCGCGTCCAGCCAGTCCGCGAGCGGCGTACCGGACTCGTTGTCGCTCGCGCCCTCGAACCCGGAGTAGGCGCTGGTGTAGGCGCCCTTGTCGAAGACGCACTCGATCGGCGCGACGTCCAGCGCGGGATGGAACGACGCCCCGGGCGTCCCGGCCCGGCAGTGCGGCGGCCACGAGTCGACGAAGTCCGGGGTGCCGGAGAAGTGCGGCCCGGGATCGACGTGCACGTCCCGGGTGGCGACGACGTGGTCGTACCCGCCACCGGTCGCGAGCGCCCCGATCCCGGCGGCGACGGCGGCCCCGCCGGTGACGGCGAGCGATCCGCCCTCGCAGAAGTCGTTCTGCACGTCGACGACGATCAGCGCCCTGGCCATCTCAGCTCTCCGATCCGGGGGTGCGGAACGTGGTCGGGATCGCGGGCTCCCCGCGGGAGAGCTTCAGCCCCTCCCAGGGGACGGCGACCAGCGCGGTGCGCAGCCGGTCCCGGGCGGCCTCCAGGCCGGTGTGCTCGGGCGCCGCGACGACCGACCCGGCCCGGACGAGCGGGACCGGCAGCGTCCGGTCGTGCGGGCCCAGCCGCGGCGCCTCGTCGTGCGGGTGCACGACCTCCTCGACCGCCGTCCCGGTCGGCTTGAACCGGCGCACCGCCGACTTCCGCCCGCCGCGGGACTCCTTGGCGCTCGACCGCTTGCTCACCGGCCGCCCGTCGACCTCGACAAGCTTGTAGACCATGCCGGCGGTCGGGGCGCCGGAGCCGGTCGCGACCGAGGTGCCGACGCCGTAGGAGTCGACCGGCTCGGCGCGCAGCGAGGCGATGGCGTACTCGTCGAGATCGCCGGAGAGCACGATCCGGGTCCCGGTCGCGCCGAGCGCGTCCAGCTGGTCGCGGGCCTGGCGGGCCAGCTCGCCGAGGTCTCCGGAGTCGATCCGGATCGCGCCCAGGCCGGTCCCGGCGGCGGCGACGGCGTTCGCGATCCCGGCCCGGATGTCGTAGGTGTCGACGAGCAGCGTGGTCCCGGTCCCCAGGGCGGCGACCTGGCTCGCGAACGCGGACGGCTCGTCGTCGTGCAGCAGCACCCAGGCGTGCGCGGCGGTCCCGGCCGTCGGGATGCCGAAGCGGGCGCCGGCGGCGAGGTTCGACGTCGTCGTGAACCCGGCCAGGTAGGCCGAGCGCGCGGCGGCGACGGCGGCCTCCTCGTGGGTGCGCCGCGACCCCATCTCGATCAGCGGGCGCCCGGCCGCCGCGGTCACCATCCGGGCCGCGGCCGAGGCGATCGCGCAGTCGTGGTTGAAGATCGACAGCGCCAGGGTCTCCAGGACGACGGCGTCGGCGAAGCTGCCGGTGACGGTCAGCACCGGGGAGCCGGGGAAGTACAGCTCGCCCTCGGGATAGCCGTCGACGTCGCCGGTGAAGCGGTAGTCCCGCAGCCAGTCCAGGGTGGCCGCGTCGACGACCCCGTCCAGCGCGGCCAGGTCCGCGGCGCCGAACCGGAACCGCTCCAGCGCCTGCAGCAGCCGCCCGGTACCGGCGACGACGCCGTAGCGGCGCCCGTCCGGCAGCCGGCGGGCGAACAGCTCGAAGACGCACCGCCGGTCCGCGGTGCCGTCGGCGAGCGCGGCCGCCACCATCGTCAGCTCGTAGCGGTCGGTCAGGAGCGCCGTGCCGGACTCACTGGTGGTCTCTGTGCCCCCCGGGGCCGAACCGGTCATGGCGGGAGCCTACGGGCGCCTGTGTCACCATGGTCGCCATGACCGCCCCGTCGCCGTCACCCATCGAGCAGGTGTCGCCGGACACCGACGAGGACACCGCCCCGGAGACCCCGTGGCAGGCGATCGTGTGGAACGACCCGGTCAACCTCATGTCGTACGTGACCTACGTGCTGCAGAAGGTCTTCAGCTACCCCGAGGCGAAGGCGACGGCCCTGATGCTCGACGTGCACCACAAGGGCCGGGCCGCCGTGTCCTCCGGGGACAAGGAGACGGTCGAGGGGCACGTCGCCCAGCTGCACGCGGCCGGCCTCTGGGCCACCATGCAGCGCGCATGAACGGCTGGAAGCGCAGCGGGCGCGGCGCGCGGCTCCGCTACACCTCGGGGTTCTCCGGCGAGGAGGCCGCGGTGCTGCGCGGGCTGTTCACGGAGGTCCGGCAGATGCTCGCCGGCCGGGCCGCGCTGGCCCCGGAGGACGAGCTGGCCACCCTGACCGGCATCCGCACCGGCCCCACCAGCCGGCCCACCGACCGGGTGCTCGCCCGGCTGCTGCCCGACTTCACCAGCGAGGACTCCGACCTCGCCGGGGGCCTGCGCTCGCTGCACGAGCCCGCGCTGATCGAGGCCAAGGACCAGGCGGCCGAGACCGTGCTGGACACGCTGCCGGAGTCCGGCGGGCGCCTCGAGCTGACCCCGGAGCAGGCCGACGCCTGGCTGGCCGCGCTGAACGACGTCCGGCTGGCGCTGGGCACGGCCCTCGACGTGAGCGAGGACATGCCCGAGCAGCTGCCCGAGGACGATCCGCGGGCCCGGCACCTCGGCGTCTACCACTGGCTGACCTACGTGCAGGACTCCCTGGTCCGGGTGCGTGTGCAGGGCTGAGCCCGGTTCAGCCGCGGTCGATCCGGTCGGTCGGCGGCGGTGTGAGTCCCGGCGTCGCCTGCAGGTAGGCGACGAACGCGTCCAGGTCCACCGGACCGCCGACCAGCTCGGTCCCGGCGGCGAAGGCGTCGAAGCCGTCCCCCCCGGCGGACAGGAAGTTGTTGACGGCGACCCGGTAGCGGCCGTCGTCGGTGACCGGGGTGCCGTCGACCTCGATCCCGCCGACCCGGTCGCCGGTCACCGCGTACCGGACGTTCGACGACGTCTGCAGCACCGTCGGGCCGTCCTCGACGGTGAACTGCTGGTCGAGCACCGCCCGCAGCTGCGCCCCGGTCAGGGTCATCGTCTGCAGGACGTTGCCGAACGGCTGCACGGTGTAGGCCTGCCCGTAGGTCACCTGCCCGCCGGGCCCCGGGATCAGGTCGGCGCGGACGCCGCCGGGGTTGGTCAGCGCGAGCTGGGCGCCGTCCCCGCGGGACGCGGCGAGCTGGGCGTCGGCGATCACCGTGCCGAGCGGGGACAACCCGGACGGTGCGGCGGCCCGGGGGAGCGGGCCGGCGAGGCTGCCGACCGGGCGCCCGGCCAGCGGGGCCGACTCCGCGACGGCCCGGTCGACGATCTCCTGCGCGGCCGGGTCGGGCGCGACGTCGCGGGTCACGACCTCGTTCCGGGCGGTGGTGGCGGCGCGGTCGACGTCGCCGTCCCCGGTGATCGCGAGGTCGAGCACCGACAGCAGCCGCCCGAACGACAGACCCTGCACGAACGGCCGCGGTGCCCCGGCGGGGTCGGTGGCGGAACAGACGTACTGCTGGTGGGTGTGGGCGGAGAACACGGCGTCGACGTCCGGGGAGACGGCCGCGGCGATCCGCGACCCCGGCCCGCCGGGCTCCACCGGGCAGGCCGACGGGCCGGCGTCCGCGCCGGAGGTCGGGCCCGTCTCGTCGCCCTGGTGCAGCAGCAGGACCTGGGCCCGGACGCCCTGTGCGGTCAGCTCCCGCGACGCCGCGTCGACCGCCGCGACCTCGTCGCCGGCCGTGAGCCCGCGGATCCCGTCCGGGGAGACGAGATCGCCCAGCTCGCTCAGCGTCGCGCCGATGACGCCGATCCGGGTCCCACCGGCCTCGACGACCTGCGTCGCGGGCAGCGCCGGCCGGCCGTCGGCCCCGGTGACGTTCGCGGCCAGCACCGGGAACGACGCGCCGTCGTAGGCGGGGTCGAAGCGGCAGCCGTCGGCCGGGTGGCAGCCACCATCGACGATCCGGCGCAGCTCGTCGATGCCCTCGTCGAACTCGTGGTTGCCGGCCACCGAGGCGGCCACACCCATCCGGTCGAGCAGCTCGACCGTCGGCTCGTCCCGGAACAGGGCCGAGGCCAGCGGGGAGGCCCCGATGTTGTCCCCGGTCGAGAGCAGCACCGAGTCCGGCTGCTCGCCGCGCAACCGGTTCACGTGCGCCGCGAGGTAGGCGGCACCGCCCGCCTCGACCTCGGCGCCGTCGTCGGTGCTCACCTCGGCCGAGGACCCGCTCGGCGGTTCCAGGTTGCCGTGCAGGTCGTTGAACGTGATCAGCCGGACCGTCGAGGAACCCGCGCCGGGCCCGCCCGGGGACCCGGCCGCCCACACGGCGACCCCGGCCACCAGGGCCACGGCGAGCACGGCGGCCAGGACGAACGCGACACGGCGGGTGGAGGCGGGCACGTCGGCAGTATCGGCCCGGATCGCCCGGGTGTCCCGTGGTGCAGGTCACAATCGGGCATTGCCGGTGGATGAACGTTGTGAGCCGGGTCCGAACGGAGTGCGTCCGCACCGGGCGGCCCCGTATCCTCGCCGTGTGCTCGCCATCCGCTCCGATCTGGTCGACGAGATCGTCGCGCACGCCCGCCGGGACTTCCCGGTCGAGGCGTGCGGGCAGCTCGTGGGCCCGGAGACCGGCGCGCACGCCGAGCGGTACGTCCCGATGACCAACGCCGACGAGGTGGCCAGCGACTTCGCGTTCGCCCCGGCCGAGGACATCGCGCTGGAGCGCGACCTCGACGCCCGCGGTGAGCGGCGGATGCTCGTCGTCCACTCGCACACCCGGGTCCCGCGCCGGCCGCTGACCGACACCGGGCTGCCCGAGGCGTACCCGTCGGTCAAGGACGTCGCGCAGATGGAGTGGACCCCCGACCAGCACTGGCTGATCGTCGGCCTGGCCACCGCCGACGGCGAGCCCGAGGTGCGGTCCTACCACCTGGCCGGCGGCGCGATCGTCGAGGACGACCTGGTCGTCGTCGAGTCCTACATGTTCTCCCACACCGGCTCCGACGACGTCCCCGACCGGACCTGATCCACCGTCGGCGCATCCCGCGCAGGCGGTCCGCGGGAATGTCGCCGTACTCCGGCCACGTTGCCGCGTGCAGCAGTACCCGCTGCCCAGCCACCCGCAACGAACCAGGAGTGATCAGCTCAGATGGCCGTCTCCGTCTCCGTCCCCACCATCCTGCGCACCCACACCGGCGGCGAGAAGGCCGTCGAGGCCAAGGGTGACACCGTCGCCGCCGTCATCGACGACCTGGAGTCGCGCCACAGCGGCATCAAGGACCGCCTGATCACCGACGGCAAGCTGCACCGGTTCGTCAACATCTACGTCGACGACGAGGACGTCCGCTTCGCCGGTGGCCTGCAGGCCCCGGTGTCGGACAGCTCGACGCTGACCATCCTCCCGGCCGTCGCCGGCGGACGCTGACCGCTCGATCCACCGGCTCCGGGGCGGGACCCGTCCCGGAGCGCGAAGGGGAGACCCGTGCGTTACGACTCGCTGCTGGACGCCGTCGGCGACACCCCGCTCGTCGGGCTGCCCGCGCTGTCGCCGTCGGAGGACGTCCGACTGTGGGCGAAGCTGGAGGACCGCAACCCCACCGGCTCGATCAAGGACCGGCCCGCGCTGGCCATGATCACCGACGCGGAGAAGCAGGGGCTGCTCACGCCGGGGTGCACGATCCTGGAGCCCACCTCGGGCAACACCGGGATCTCGCTGGCGATGGCCGCCCGGCTCAAGGGCTACCAGCTGGTCTGCGTGATGCCCGAGAACACCTCGGAGGAGCGGCGCCAGCTGCTCGCGATGTACGGCGCGCAGATCATCTCCTCGCCGGCGGCCGGTGGCTCGAACCAGGCCGTCGCCGTCGCGAAACAGCTCGCCGCCGAGCACACCGACTGGGTCATGCTCTACCAGTACGGCAACCCGGCGAACACCGACGCGCACTACCGCGGCACCGGCCCGGAGATCCTGCGCGACCTGCCGCAGATCACCCACTTCGTGGCCGGGCTCGGGACCACCGGCACCCTGGTCGGGGCCGGGCGCTACCTGCGTGAGCACAAGCCCGGCGTGCAGGTCGTCGCGGCCGAGCCCCGCTACGGCGAGCTCGTCTACGGCCTGCGCAACCTGTCCGAGGGCTTCGTCCCCGAGCTGTACGACGAGACCGTGCTGACCGGGCGGTTCTCCGTCGGTTCCTACGACGCGCTGCGCCGCACCCGCCAGCTCGTCGAGTCCGAGGGGATCTTCGCCGGCATCTCGTCGGGGGCGATCCTGCACGCCGCGCTCGGCGTCGCGAACAAGGCGTTCGACGCCGGGGAGCGCGCCGACGTCGTGATGATCATCTGCGACGGCGGCTGGAAGTACCTCTCGACCGGCGCCTACTCGGGCGACCTCGGTTCGGCCGCACAGGGCATCGACGGTCACCTCTGGGCCTGAGCGCCCGCGGATCCCGGCGAAACGGGCACGGGCGCGGGTACCGTCGGTGCCATGACCTCGCCCCTGCCCGGCCGGGCTCCCGCCCGCGTGCTGCCGCCCGCCCCGGCCCGGGCCGCGGTGCTCATGCTCGTCTTCACCGCCGCGCTCTACCTGATCGAGATCATCGACTCGGCCTCCGATGACCTCGTCACGGTGGCCGGAGCGATCTACCCGCGGGACACCTCCGGGCTGAGCGGGATCCTCACCGCACCGCTCATCCACAGCGACTGGGCGCACCTGATCGCGAACACCGTCCCGTTCCTGGTGTTCGGGTTCCTCGCGATGTCCGGCGGCATCGCGCAGTGGTTCGCCGTGACCGCGACCATCTGGGTGGTCAGCGGACTGGGCGTCTGGCTCATCTCGCCGGCGCCGGTGATCGGCGCTTCCACGATCGTCTTCGGCTGGTTCCTGTTCCTGCTGGTCCGCGGCTTCTACGCGCGCAACGCCGGGCAGATCCTGCTCGCGGTGGCGCTGTTCGTCGTGTGGGGCTCGCTGCTGTGGGGCGTGCTGCCGTCCGACCCGATGGTGTCCTGGCAGGGGCACCTGTTCGGGGCCGTCGGCGGGGTGGTCGCCGCGTCCTGGGTGGCGAAGGCCGACCGGCGGCGCGCACCTACCCTGGGGGTGTGAGCAGCGCGGGGATCGACGCACCGATCGGGATCTTCGACTCCGGGGTCGGCGGGCTGACCGTCGCCCGCTCGGTGATCGACCTGCTGCCCGCCGAGCAGCTCGTCTACGTCGGCGACACCGCGCACAGCCCGTACGGGCCCCGCTCGCTGGCCGACATCCGGCGGCTCGCACTCGCGATCGGCGACGAGCTCGTCGAGTCCGGGGTGAAGGCACTGGTCATCGCCTGCAACTCGGCCTCGGCGGCCTGCCTGGCCGACTTCCGGGAGCGGTACCCGGTGCCGGTCGTCGAGGTCGTCCGGCCGGCCGTGCGGCGGGCGGTGGCGACCACCCGCAACGGGCGGATCGGCGTCATCGGGACCCGGGCCACGATCACCTCCGGTGCCTACGCCGACGCCTTCGACGCCGCCCCCGACGCCCGCATCACCTCGGTCGCGTGTCCCCGGTTCGTCGACTTCGCCGAGCGCGGCACGACCAGCGGCCGGCAGGTCCTCGGCGTCGCGCAGGGGTACCTCGAGCCGCTGCAGCGGGCCGGGGTGGACACCGTCGTGCTGGGCTGTACCCACTACCCGCTGCTGAGCGGGGTGCTGGAGATCGTGCTCGGCCCGGACGTGACGCTGGTGTCCTCGGCCGACGAGACCGCCCGCACCCTCGTGCGCACCCTGCACTCGCAGGACCTGCTGCGCGACGACACCGCGCCGCCCGCGCCGCACCGGTTCCTCGCGACCGGGGACCCGGAGCCGTTCCGGCGCCTGGGGCGGCGCTTCCTCGGCCCGGAGATCGGGTCGGTCGTGGGCCGGGCCGGGCTGGGTGCGGTCGGGGCCTGACCTCGCCGACGCCGGCGCGCGGCCACCTCGGCGTACGTGCCGCGGCTCCAGACTGCTCGCCGACGTGATCGGATGTTCGGCTGCGTCCGGTGCCACCTGCGGCACCGGACGCAGCCAAGGATCTGATCACCCGGGTGCGCACGGCGCGGGCGGCGGGTCCGGGCCGGGTGGGCCGGTCGCCGGGCGAGCCGGTCGGCCCGGGTAACGTCCGCGCCGTGGTCGGTTCGATGGTCGGTGTGATCATGGTCGTCCTGGCGGCGACCGCCCTGTTCGGCCTGCTCACGACGGTGCTGAACCGCCCGCCGACCCGGGTGCACCAGGCCGCCGTCGGGCTGGCCACGCTGCTGATCGTCGTGCAGGCGGCGATCGCGGCCTACCAGGTGCTCGTCGGTGGCGTGACGCTCCCGGAACGGACGACGTTCCTCATCTACCTCGCCGTCGCCGTCTGCGTGCCGCCGATCTCGCTCCAGTTCGCCACCGCGGAGCCGAGCCGCTGGGGCGGCACCGTGATCGCCGTCGGGGCGATCGGCACCCTCGTCGCGGTGCTGCGGCTGCAGGGTCTGTGGGTGCCCGGTGCCTGAGCCGGCCCGCGCGACCGCCACCGGTCCCGGCCGGATCCTGATCGCCGTCTACGGGATCTTCGCCGTCGCCGCGACGGCACGGGCCGGGGTCCAGATCGCGGACCGCTTCGCCGAGGCCCCGCTGGCCTACAGCCTGTCCGCGGTCGCCGGTGTCGTCTACGTCCTCGCCACGATCGGGCTGGCCGGGACCGGCCCCGGGTACCGGCGGCTCGCCTGGTGCGCGGTCGTGTTCGAGCTGACCGGCGTGCTCGTGGTCGGCGCGATCACGCTGATCGTGCCCGGCGACTTCCCGCAGGAGACGGTCTGGTCCCTGTTCGGCATCGGGTACGGGTTCGTCCCGCTGGTCCTGCCGTTCGCAGGGATCTGGTGGCTGCGGCGGACGGCCCGCCGGGGTTAGTGTCGCGCATGCGGCTGATCGTGCTCGGGTGTTCCGGCAGCGGCCCCGGCCCCGGCTCCCCGGCGTCCGGCTACCTCGTGGAGGCCGGCGCCACCCGGCTCACGCTGGACCTCGGCAACGGCACCCTCGGTGCCCTGCAGCGGCACGCCGACCCGTGGACGCTGGGCGCGACCGCGTTCAGCCACCTGCATCCCGATCACTGCGCCGACTTCGCCTCGCTCGTCGTCCACCGCCGCTACCACCCCCGGCCGCCGTTCGACCCCCGAGCCGCGCCGCTGCCGGTGCACGCCCCGAGCGGGGCGCACGCGCGGTTCGCCCGCGCCCACGCCACCACCGAGGACGATCTCGCGGGCACCGACCTCACCGACGTCTTCCGCTTCCACGACCTCGCGCCCGGTGCGGGCTTCACCGTGGGCACCGGCCGCGACACCGTGACCGTGACCGCGTACCCGGTCGTGCACCCCTGCCCGTCGTTCGCGTTCCGGGTCGAGCACGCCGGGCGGGTGCTCGCCTACTCCGGGGACACCGCACCCTGCCCCGGTCTCGTCGACGCCGCGCGCGACGCCGACCTGTTCCTCTGCGAGGCCAGCTGGCCGCACGGCGCCGGCAACCCGCCCGGTGTGCACCTGTCCGGCCGGGAGGCGGGGGAGCACGCCGCGGCGGCCGGGGCCCGCAGGCTCGTCGTCACCCACGTCCCGGCCTGGTACGACGCCGACGCCCTCACCGCCGAGGCGAAGGCCGCGTTCGACGGCCCGGTCGACCGAGCCTTCCCGGACGCCGTCCTCGAGGTGTGAGTTCCTACGATGGCCGGGTGACACGAGCAGAGGGCAGAGCGGACGGACGGACCGACGACGAGCTGCGTCCGGTGACGATCACGCGGGGCTACCAGAAGCACCCCGCCGGATCGGTGCTGGTCGAGTTCGGCGACACGAAGGTGCTGTGCGCGGCCAGCGTGACCGAGGGGGTCCCGCGCTGGCGCAAGGGATCCGGGCTCGGCTGGGTCACCGCGGAGTACGCGATGCTGCCGTCGGCGACCGACACCCGGTCCTCCCGGGAGTCGGTCAAGGGCAGGGTCGGCGGGCGTACCCACGAGATCTCCCGGCTCATCGGCCGGTCGCTGCGGGTCTGCCTCGACCTGAAGGCGCTCGGCGAGAACACCATCGCGATCGACTGCGACGTCCTGCAGGCCGACGGCGGCACCCGCACGGCCGCGATCACCGGCGCCTACGTCGCGCTGTGCGACGCCGTGACCTGGCTCGGCGAGCACGGCAAGCTGTCGGACCCCAAACCGATCTCCTGCCAGGTGGCCGCCGTCTCGGTCGGCGTCGTCGACGGCCGGGTGCGGCTCGACCTGCCCTACTCCGAGGACTCGCGGGCCGAGGTCGACACCAACGTCGTCGCCACCGAGACGGGCACGCTGATCGAGGTGCAGGGCACCGGCGAGGGCGCCACGTTCGCCCGCCGGACCCTCGACGCGATGCTGGACTCGGCGCTCGCCGGGATCGCCGACCTCGCCCGGATGCAGACCGAGGCGCTGGCGGCCCCGCACCCGAAGCTGGCCGCCGAGCGGGCCGCGACCGCGGACGACGCCGGATGAGCGCCGCCACCCACCGGCTGCTGCTGGCCAGCCGGAACGCGAAGAAGCTCACCGAGCTGCGCCGGATCGTCGAGGCCGCGGGGCTCACCGGCGCCGAGATCGTCGGCCTGGCCGACGTGCCCGAGTTCCCGGAGGCCCCGGAGACGGGGGCGACGTTCGCCGAGAACGCGCTGGCGAAGGCCCGCGACGCCGCGCTCGCGACCGGGCTGCCCACGGTCGCCGAGGACTCCGGCATCACCGTCGACGCGCTGAACGGGATGCCCGGCATCCTGTCGGCGCGCTGGTCCGGCCGCCACGGCGACGACGACGCGAACCTGCAGCTGCTGCTCGGCCAGACCCGGGACGTGCCGGACGAGCGCCGTGGCGCGGCCTACGTGTGCGCCGCCGCGCTGATCACCCCCGGGGCCGCGGCCGACCCGGCCGCCGTCCGGCCGGACGCCGACGGGGACACCCCCGGCCGGACCGTGGTGCACGGGACGTGGCGGGGTGTCCTGCTCCGCGAGCCGCGGGGGACGAACGGGTTCGGCTACGACCCGATCTTCGAGCCGGAGGGCACCGGGCGCTCCGCCGCGGAGCTGAGCGCCGGGGAGAAGGACGCCGTCTCGCACCGCGGCCAGGCCCTGCGGGCGCTGCTGCCGCACCTGCGGGCGCTGCTCGCCGCGAGCTGACCGCGCGCCGGCCGCGGTCAGTCGGCCGGGGCCGGCTCGGCCAGCACCCGCTGGGCGATCGCGAAGGCCGAGTTCGCCGCGGGCACGCCGCAGTAGATCGCCGTCTGCAACAGGATCTCGACGATCTCCTCGCCGGTCAGCCCGTTGCGGCGGGCGGCCCGGACGTGCATCTCGAACTCGTTCCAGTGCCCGTGCGCGACCAGCGCGGTGAGGGTCACCGCCGAGCGCATCCGGCGGTCCAGGCCCGGCCGGGTCCAGATCTCGTTCCAGGCGTAGCGGGTGATCAGCTGCTGGAACTCCGCGGTCGTCGCGTCGGCCCGCGCCAGCGACCCGGCGACGTGGTCGGCGCCCAGCACCTCCCGGCGGACGGCCAGGCCGTCCTGGTCCAGGTCGGCGGGGTCCAGTCCGTGCGCGCTCATGGGCGCAGCCTCTCACGCGGGCCCGGGGGCGGGGCGTGACGGAGATCGCTGCGGACGGCTGAGTACCGTGGCCGGAGTGCGGTGGTGGCGTCCGGTCGTGGCCGGCCTGGGGCTGGTGCTCGTGGCGGTCGTCGTCGTCCTCGTGGCACGGGCGTACGGCGTCTCGGCGCTCCCGCAGCTGGGTGAGGTGCGCCGGGTGGTCGAGGGCGCCGGCCCGTGGGGGCCGGTGGCGTTCGTCGTGCTCCAGGTGCTGCTCAACGTCCCCCCGATCCCGCGGACCGTGTTCACCGTCTCCGCCGGGGTGCTGTTCGGGCCGGTGTCCGGGACCGCACTGACCCTGCTGGCGACCGCGCTGGCCGCGGCCGTGGCGTTCGGGCTGGTCCGGGCGACCGGTGGCCGGATGGTCGCCCGCTACGTCGAGCATCCGCGGGCGGAGTGGATGCGCCGCCGCCTGGACCAGCACGGCACGCTGGCGGTCGTGTCGCTGCGCCTCATCCCGATGGTGCCGTTCGCCGCGATGAACTACGTGTCCGGGCTCTCGACCGTGCGGTTCCGGTCCTACCTGGTCGGGACGGTGATCGGGTCGACGCCGAGCACCGTCGCGATCGTCACCCTCGGGGATGCCGCGACCGGTTCGGTGCCACCGGCGCTGTTCGTGGTCTCCGGGCTCTGCGCCGTGGTCGGTATCGCGGGCGTGGTGCTGGCGGCCCGGCGCACGCTGCCGGACGAGCCGGCCGCGTGAGCGGGGGACGCCGGGCCGCAGCGGCCCGGGCGCCCACCCGGTGCGTGCCGGCGGCGGGATTCGAACCCGCACTGGCGGCCACCTAAAGACCGTGCCTCTGCCGTTGGGCTACGCCGGCCGACCCTTACGCGCGCACCAGGTGCTGGTCTGCGCGTGGCAGTTCGGACACAGGATACGGAGGTTCTCCAGCCGGTTGTCGGTGTGGTCGCCGTTGACGTGGTCGAGGTGCAGCGGAAGCGGATGGTCCAGCCAGCGGTGCAGCCCGCAGCACTCGCAGTGCGCGGGTTTCAGCCCGGCGGCGACGAGCCGTTGCCGGAGGAATCCGGTGTTGCGGTGCGGGGAGTCGCGGACGAGGATCTCGTCGAGCGGTCGCCCCACCCGGCCCGGGAACGAGTGCCCGCGGGCCCAGCCCTGGCCCCGGAAGTGTGAGGTGTCCAAGCCGAGCCGCCGGATGTGCCCGACGATCATCCGGTGCATCCCGCCGCTCGGCGCGTATCCGAGTGCTTGCAGTACCGCCGAGACGCTCGCCGAGTCCCGCACCGCCTCCGCGAGCTGCCGGTCGGTCCAGTGGTTGCGCCGCCGCCCCTCCACCGGGCCCGGAAGATGGCCCGCGTCGGCCCCCACCCGGACGATGTGTCTGCGCAGCAGGTCGTACCGGCCCGGCCGGATCCCCAGCCGCCGGCAGACCTCGGCGAGGGTGCCCGACGCGGCCACGGCCTCGACCAGCTCCCGGTCGGTCCACCGCCGGGGGCGGGGCATCACCCGCCGCCCGGCCCGCGGACCGGGCTCACCTCAGAGGTCCCAGTCCCGCCGCAGCTTGGCCACGTGGCCGGTCGCCTTGACGTTGTACTTCGCGTCGGCGATCGAGCCGTCCTCGGCCACCAGGAACGTCGAGCGGATGACCCCGGTGACGGTCTTGCCGTAGAGCTTCTTCTCGCCGAAGGCGCCCCAGGCGGTGAGGACCTCGCGGTCCGGGTCGGCGAGCAGCGGGAAGGTCAGGCCCTCCGCGTCGCGGAAGGCGGCGAGCTTGGCCGGGGCGTCGGGGGAGATGCCCAGCACGTCGATCCCGGCCTCGTTCAGCTCGGCGAGGTTGTCCCGGAAGTCGCACGCCTCCGTGGTGCACCCCGGGGTGCTGGCCGCCGGGTAGAAGTACACGATGACCTTCCGGCCGCGGTGGTCGGCCAGTGCGACGGGCTTGCCGTCGGCGTCGTCGAGGGTGAAGTCGGGGGCGGGATCGCCCGCCTGCAGCCGGGTGCTCATGACGGCCAGCCTGCCACCCGTCGGCGTCCGGTCCGCGGCGAGTCCACTGCCTGTGGACAACTCCGCCGGATCGCCCGCACCTGTGGACGGGCACCGGCGACGCGCCGCCCCCGGGTGCCATGCTGCGCGGAGCGCCCGCCCGGTGGCTACGGTGGGTGCCACGCCGCCCACGCGGCGGTCCGGGGTGGACCGGGCCACCCGCCGTGGGCGCGAGCAGCAGGAGAGTCCCGGGCGCGCCGCGCGCACCGGTCGAACCGGAGGAGATGTCGTGGCCCGCGCCCCCGAGAACATCCAGAACGAGATCGAGCAGACCAGGGACGCGCTGGCCGAGAGCCTGGACGCGCTGGCCGACCGGGCCAACCCGCGGAACCTCATCGAGGGCGGCAAGGAGCAGCTGGCCGAGAAGCTGGCCGACCCGAAGATCAAGTACACCCTGATCGCGGTCGGGGCTCTGGTCGGCCTGGCGCTGGTCCGCTCGATCCTGCGCTGAGACCGCTCAGCCCAGCGAGTCGCGCAGCTCCAGCACCGCGGCCCGGTCCGCTCCTCCGGTGAGCAACGCCCGGTAGCGGGCCACCAGGCGGGCCGCGCCGAACCCGGCGACGGCCACGAGCTCGTCGCCGTGCAGGTAGCCCAGCACGGTGCCCTTGACCGGGCCGCCGCCGAGGCCGTCCCCGGTGCAGCGCCAGCAGCTCGTCGGCCCGCTCCGGGCGGCCGATCAGCTGGATCTTCAGCCCGAACTGGTCGGACCAGAAGAACGGCACGGCCGGTCGCGGTGGCTCGGTGCCGCTGATGTCGGCGGCGACCGCGGCGGCCTGCTCGGTCGCCGAGGTCCAGTGCTCGTACCGGGTCCGCCGCCCGTCGGCCGGATCGGTCCAGGCCGCGGCGTCGCCGACCGCCCACACCCCGGGCAGCCCGTCCACGCGGCCGTGCTCGTCGCACGGGATCCCGCCGGACAGGTCCGGGCCGGTGCCGGCGAGCCAGCCGAGGTCGAGCCGGCCGCCGATCCCGACGACGGTCACGTCCGCGCGCACCGACGTCCCGTCGGACAGCTCGGCCCCGGTGTCGTGCAGCGACGTCACCGAGACCCCGGTCCGCAGGTCGATCCCGGCCTCGGTCATGAGCCGGGCGACCAGGCCGCCGGCCCGGTCCCCGAGCAGCCGCTCCATCGGCACCGGCGCGGTCTCCACCACGGTCACGGCGAGGCCGCGGGCGACGGCGGTGCTCGCGACCTCGGCCCCGACGAACCCGGCGCCCACGACGAGCAGCGAGCCGGCCGACGCGAGGGCGGTGCGCAGCGCGTCGGACTCGTCGACGTCGCGCAGGACGTGCACGGACTCCGGCTGGTCGTCGAGCACCCGGGAGGTCACGCCGACGGCGAGCACGACGGCGTCCGCGTGCACGGTGGCGCCGTCGTCGAGGTCCACCTCGCCGCTGCGCAGCGCGACGGCGGTGCACCCGAGGTGCACCCGCACGCCGAGCTCGTCGAGATCGTCCTGGGACGCCAGCTCGATCCGCTCCCGGTCCCAGTCACCCGCGAGGTACTGCTTGGACAGCGGGGGCCGGTCGTACGGGAGGTGCTCCTCGGCGCCGACCAGGCTGATCCGGCCCTCGTAACCCGCCCGGCGCAGGCTCTGCACGGTGCGCAGGCCGGCCAGGCCCGCCCCGACCACCAGCACGTGTTCCGGCACGCTCATCCCGTCGTCCTCCGATCGTCGTGACCCGGCAGGTTCCCGCGGCCACCCGCCCCGATCCTCGTCGGGCGCCGCCGGGGGCCGCCGGGCGGGTCTACAGTGCCCGGTCGTCCGAGTCGAGCCGGTCCCGGAGCCGGTTCAGGGTCTGCGCCAGCAGCCGGGAGACGTGCATCTGCGAGATCCCGACCTCCTCGGCGATCTGGGTCTGCGTGCGGTTGCCGAAGAAGCGCAGCATGACGATGGTGCGCTCGCGCGGGGCGAGCTCGGCGAGCAGCGGGCGCAGCGACTCGCGGTAGTCGACCCGGTCGAGTGCGGCGTCGGCGTCGCCCACCAGTGATCCCACGGTGGCGCTGCCGTCCTCGGAGGACAGCATCTCGTCGAGGGACGAGCTGCGGTAGGCCTCGGCCGCCTCCAGCCCCTCCAGGACCTCCTGCACGGGCAGGTCGAGCAGCTCGGCGATCTCCGACGGGCGCGGTGCCCTCCCGAGCCGCTGGGAGAGCTCGGAGACCGCGCCGTTGATCGAGACGTGCATGTCCTTGAGCCGCCGGGGGACCCGCATCGACCAGCTCTGGTCCCGGAAATGCCGCCGGACCTCGCCGGAGATCGTGGGGACGGCGAAGGAGAAGAACTCGCCGCCCTTCTCGGGATCGAACCGGTCGATGGCGTTGATCAGGCCGACGGTCGCGACCTGGACCAGGTCGTCGAGCGGTTCCCCGCGGTGGTTGAACCGGCGGGCGATGTGCTGGGCGACCGGCAGGTAGCCGGTGACCAGCCGGTCCCGCAGCGGCTCGCGCCGTGGGTCGCCGGCGTCGAGGGCGGCGTACTCGGCGAGGACCGGGGCGAGGTGGGCGTACTCGGGATCCGCCGTCACAGCCCTGGCCCGGCGAGCTTGTGCAGCCGGATGGTGAGGGCGGAACCCTCCCCGTCGCCGCTGTCGGACTCGACGTCGACCCGGTCGGCGAGGGTCTGCAGGATCCGCCAGCCGAAGCTGTCGGTCGGCAGGGTCGCCGCGTCGGCCGTCTCGACCCGGGCGACGACGTCGATGCGCTCGGCGCCGACGTCGAACGTGCAGCGCAAGGAGGCTCCGGGGGCGGCGAGACCGACCAGGGTCGCGCACGCCTCGTCCACGGCCATCCGCAGGTCGGAGATGGTGTCCAGGTCGAAGTCCGCGCGTGCGGCGAGATCGGACGCGACCGCACGGACGGTCGGGATCAGCGACGCCCTGGCGGCGGTGCGGATCTCGACGCTGGCGCTGTCCTCGTGGGCCACGCTGGCTTGTCCTTTCGGAGCGGGTTCGGACTCGGCGGCGGTACGGCCCGGCGCCGGTCGCGGGGGAATCATCCCGTGCGGCGGTGGGCCGTGCGGTACGGGTGCCCGGTCACGGCCCGGGTATGCCGTCGCGGTCGTGCAGCACCGTGAACAGCTGCGCCGACCCGGTCACCTCGAGCGGCCGCAGCACCGCCCGGTTGGTGGCGACGACGAACAGCCTGCGGTCGTCTCTGGCGGCCCGGCGGGCGGTGTGGATCAGGACGCCGAGGCCGCTGGAGGCCAGGAAGGTGACGCCCTCGAGGTCGACGGCGACGTCGCGGCCGGCGTCGTCACCGGGGCGGTCCAGCAGCTCGTCGAGCGCGATGCCGAGCCGGGGCGCGGTGAGGGTGTCCACCTCGCCGCTCACGGTGAGGACGGTGAGCCCGCCGCGCGGCGAGGAGAACGACACGCCGAGCTCGGTCGTGCCGTCGCACGGATCGACGGAGGGATCGGCGGTCGGACCGGCGGTCGGATCGACACTGTCCCCCCGGGACGGCGGCGCGGATCCGGGCAGGGGGATCACCTCCGGGAGCGGGACGCGGGTCGGGCGTCGTCGGGGGCGGGGGCTCCCGCCGTGGTCTCGACGGGGTCCGTGGATGACGCGAGCGGTCCGCCCGGCCGGCGGCCGGAACCGCTGCACCGACGATACCGGCCGGTCCCGGCGCGCCGCGGACGGTGCCCGGCTCTACGCTCGGGGGGGTGACCCGGTACCCCGACCCCACCGTGGACGATCACGCCGGTCCGCCCGGTGACGCCGTGGACAGGGCCGTCGACCAGGCGGTCGCCACGTCGGCGGAGACGCTCGGTGACATCCCGGCCACTCCCGCGATGCCGCACGTCCGCGGCGACGCGCGGGTGGCCGTGCTGATGATCGACGTCGCCGAGCGGCGGATCGTCTACGCCAACACCACCGCACTGGAGCTCACCGACGGCCCCGTCCGGCTGCCGGTCGGGGTGCGGGAGTGGAGCGACGCGGTCCGGATGACCGATCTCGACGGACGGGCCCACCCGGACGCGGAGTCCCCGCTGGCCCGGATCGCCGGCGGGGAGCCGGTGCCCGGCGAGCCGGTCGCGCTGCACGGTGCCGGTGCCGTCGCCGTGGACGGCGCGCCGCCGCCCGACGATGCCGGCCTGGCGTCGAGCACCCTGGTCTGGGTGACCGGGTTCGCGCTGACCGACGTCACCGCCACCGCGTCCGACGAGCGCCCGGCCCGGGCGCTGGCCGTGCTGCTGCCGCTGGCCGACTCCGAGCGCGGTGACCGGGACCGGATGGAGTTCCTGCGCGACCGCGCCGTGCTGGCCACCGAGATGTCGTTCACGATCTCCGACCCGCAGCGCGAGGACGGCCCGCTGGCCTGGGTGAACCCGTCGTTCGAACGGCTGACCGGGTATCCGCTGGACGAGGTCGTCGGCCGGAACTGCCGGTTCCTGCAGGGGCCGAACACCGACCGCGCGACGGTGCGCCGGATCCGGGAGGCCGTCCGGGACCGGCGTTCGATCACGGAGGTGCTGCTCAACTACCGGCGGGACGGCACCGCGTTCTGGAACCAGATCTCGATCTCGCCGGTGCACGACGGCGACGGCGAGATCGTGAACTTCGTCGGGGTGCAGAGCGACGTCACCGAGCGCGTGGTGGTCGAGCAGGAGCGGCGCGCCGCGCTGGCCGACGCCGAGGCGGCGCGGGCCCAGCTGCGGCTGCTGGCGGAGGCCACCACCCAGATGACCGGCGCGCTGGACGTCGCCGACGCCTGTACCCGGCTCGCCCGGATCGTCGTCCCGGAACTGGCCGACCTGTGCACGGTGGACCTGCTCGACGTGCCGGACGGCCGGAGCCGGGAACGGATGGCGGTCGCCGCCCGGGACCCGGAGGACGCCGACCGGCTCGGCCGGACCGGCCCGCTACGGACGCCGTGGATCGAGGAGCACGCCGCGGCGGCCGTGCGGACGGGGACGCCGCGCCTGGTCGCCGAGCTCCCCGAGGACGGCCGGGAGATCCATCCCGGATCGCCGGGGGACGCGGAGGCCTACGAGCGGCTGCGGCTGCGGTCGGCGTTGCTCGTCCCGCTGCTCGGCCGCGGCCGGGTGCTGGGTCTGGCGACGCTGGCGTCGCAGCTGCCCTACGGCCGGCGGTACACCCAGCGGGACCTGCACCTGGCCGTGGACCTGGCCGGGCGGGCCGGGCTGGCGATCGACAACGCCCGGCTCTACGAGGTGGAGCGGGCGGCGGCGGCGACCCTGCAGCACAGCCTGCTGCCGGCGCTGCCGGAGGTCCCCGGGATGCGGGTGGCGGCCCGCTACCTGGTCGGGACGGACGGGAACCAGGTCGGCGGCGACTGGTACGACGTGCTGCCGATGCCCGACGGGTCGGTCGGTGCCGCGGTCGGCGACGTCGTCGGGCACGACCTGTCCGCCGCGGCGGCGATGGGCCAGCTGCGCGGGGTGCTGCGTTCCTACGCCTGGGGCGGGGACCGGCCGGGCACCGTGCTGGACCGCTGTGACCAGCTCGTGCAGGGACTCGACATCGCCGAGATGGCGACGGCGGTGTACGCCCGGCTCGGACCGGCGGAGCCGGACGGCAGCCGCCGGCTCGCCTACGCCAACGCCGGGCATCCGGCGCCCCTGCTCCGCGAGCCCGGCGGTGCCCTGGTGCGGCTGGACCAGCACCACTCGCCGATGCTGGGGGCGGTGCCGGAGTTCGGCCGGGCGACCGGCGCGCGCCGCGACGAGGCCACGGTGACCTGTGCCCCCGGCTCGCTCGTCGTCTTCTACACCGACGGGCTCACCGACGTCGCGGGCGAGGACGCGGACGCCCGTACCGAGCTGCTCGAACGGACGCTGGCCGAGCTGCCGTCCGACGCCGCGCCGGAGGACGTCGTGGAGCAGCTGCTGGAGGTGTGCCGCCCGGCGCGGATCGTCGACGACATCGCGCTGCTGGCGATCCGGCTCGACGGGACGCCCTGAGCGGATCGGTGTTGTCCGGCGTGCCTGCCGTCCGGCGTGCCTGCCGTGCGGGACACGATCGGCGGTGCGGCGAGCGTGGACCGTCGGCCGGATGATCGGGACCGCTCGACCGTCGGCCCGCCGGCGGCGACCGGCCGCCCCGTCCCGGGGGCGCATCCCCGCGTGTCGCGGCGCCGGTGGGGACCGGTCCGCCGCTCCCGCCCCGTTCGCGGAGCGTGTGGGCCCACTCGTCCGTCCGGGGCGTGGTTCGGCGCGCAGTGCACTCGCAGAAGGAGTTCACTGTCCCCCGGAGAGAGCAGTCCGTACCGGAAGGCGTGATCGTCGTGGGGCAGGACGTGGCCCGGCCGCGCAGGCTGGTCGCGGTGGCGCTGACCGAGTCGGAGTCGGCGCGGGCCGGTGGCCCGCTGGCCGAGCTGTCCGGCCGCGCCGCGGAGACCGACGTGCTGGTCGTCCGCACCGACGTGGCCGGTGCGCTGCGGCTCGCCGGCCCCGAGGACGCCGAGGACTATCCGGGCGAGGAGCCGGCGACGGTCGTCGTCGACCCGGCCGCCCCGGCGGTCACGGAGCTGTTCGACGACCCGGCGCCGGTCCGCGTGCACCGGCTGGGGCTGCGCTGGATCGTGCAGGACGCGGACGAGCAGGACCTCGTCGCTGCTCTGTCCGAGTTGATCGGTTTCGACCCGGACGGCGGTACCTACTGCGCCGCACCCGCCGGGTCCGGTGCACCGGCCGACCCGGAGATCGAGGTCGTGCAACGGGCGGTGCGGCGGGTGGCCCGGGTCTACGGACTGCCGGTGCTGCCCTACCGCCCGCTCGCGGACGGCGGCTTCGGGGCCGAGCCGTCCGGCTGGGCCGCCGGAGCCTGACCGGCGGCCCCGGCCGGGGCCGCCGCGGCAGTGCTAGCTGACGGCGACGAGGCCCGGCATCGTGACGGCGTCCCGGCGCTCCAGGATGGTGCGGCGCTCGGACTCGCCCAGCCCGCCCCAGACACCGAAGGGTTCCCGGCTCGCGAGCGCGAACCGGCGGCACTCGCTGATCACGGGGCAGCCGCGGCAGACCTGCTTGGCCTGCTCGGTCCGGCGCGACCGGGACGGGTTGCGCTCACCGTCGGGGTGGAAGAACACGCCGCTGTCCATCCCCCGGCACGCGCCGAGGCGTTGCCACTGCCACACGTCGTCCATCGGGCCGGGAAGCCGGGAAACGTCGCTCACGTGGTCACCTCGTCGATCGGGATCCGGCGCACCGGGCTGGTGCCGGTGCGTTTCCCGAGCCGCCCGACCGGCAAACGTCACGGGACGGCATCCGGCCCCGTGACCGGTGCCGGGCGTCGACGTCCCCGCACGTCACAGCCGCGCCGACTGGTCCGTACGTGTGTTATGTGAGCTGCGCCACACCTGGTCAGGAGTTCAGTGCGGCCTCCACGTCGTCGTGGATGTCGAACAGGTGGTGCAGGCCGGCGATGCCGAGCGGGCGCAGCACCCGCCGCTCGGTGCAGGCCAGCCGCAGCTCCACCCCGGCGCGGTGGGCCTGCTCCCGGATCTCGATCAGCGCGGCGAGGCCGGACGTCCCGAGGAACAGGACGCCGTCCAGGGCCAGCACGATCAGTGCGGCGCTCGGGATGCGGTCGGTCACCGCGGCGCGCAGCTCGGGTGCCGTGAGGATGTCCAGCTCCCCGTCCACGGCGATGACCACCACGTCGTCGTCCCCGGTCGTGACGGCCAGCCGCAGACCGTCCACCGTGTCGGTGATCTCGGTCGTCCCGGTTCCCGCCGGTCCCCCGGGGCGGCCGTCGGCGAGGCCGGGAGCGGGGGGGCGGGGATCGGTCATTGGCACGACGGTAGGCACGACGGTGCGCCCCCGCCACTCGGAGCGACGGTCCGGCGGGCCGGGCGGGCACTCAGCGCAACCGGTGCCCGCCGTCCGGTGTCCGGATCGTCCGGCCCGTGCGGCCCAACAACTCCAGCAACGGGACGACGACCCGCCGGCTGCTGCCCAGCGCCTGCCGCGCGGCACTGACGGTGAACTCCGGGCCGAGCCCGCGGAGCACCTCGACCGCCCGGTCCGGGGCGTCCGGGAGCAGCACCACGTCCGGGGTGAGCCGGAGCAGTTCCCCGGCCCGCTCCAGCGCGGCCAGCTCCCGCTGCCCGAGCCCGAGCCCGGCCAGCCGGTCCGCCTCGGGTGCGGTGAACGGCTGCGCGGTGAGCTCGGTGCGCAGTGCGGCGGCCGCGGACAGCAACCGCTCCGGCGGGCCCGCCCCGGCGGCCGGGCGGACCCGCCCGTCGCGCACGACGAGCTCGCGGCCGTCCGGGTCGACGGCGTGCAGGGCCGCCTCCACGAGCCCGGTCCCGGGCAGGCCGGCCGCCCGTCGCGCGGTGGCGAGCGGGAGCCCCGGATCGAGCGGGTCCGCGGCGTCGTGCGCGGTCACCGCCCGGGTCAGGGCGGACACGGCCGCCGTCGCGACGGCCGGGTCCAGCAGCCATTCCCCGGCGTGCGGGACCCGGTCCCGCAGCGCCGTCACCTGCGGGCGCGGGACACCCCAGCGCGTGAGGTCCGCGGCCGGGACGCTGCCGCGCCGGGCCAGTTCGGCGGCCGCGTCGGGAACCCCGGTCACCGTGGCGAGCTCGTCGGCCCGGCGCCGCGCCGCGCCCCGGCGGCGCAGCCGCGGCGGGGCCGGGTCCAGCACGGTCACCCCGGCCACCACCCGGTGTGCGCCCGGGTCGCGCAGCACCGCGCGGTCCCCGATCCGCAGCGGGAGCGGGCGTTCGGGGCGGAGCCGGACGACGTCGTCGCCGAGCGGCCGGACCCGCACCGGTACGGCGGCCGATCCGGCGTGCAGGGTGAGCCCGGTCGGTGACCCGATCTCCGGCGCCGGCCCGCCGATCCCGTGCAGCCGCACGTCGAGCTCCACCGGCGCCGGCCAGGCGGCCCGGGTGAGGAGCGCGTCGCCGCGCCGGACCCGGTCCCGGGCGATCCCGCGCAGGTTCAGCGCGACCCGGGCCACCGCCCCCGCCGAGGGCACCGCGGCGCCGAGTTCCTGCACCCCGCGCACGGTCACCGGGATCCGGCCGCCCGGACCGTCGAGCTCCAGCTCGTCCCCGGCCCGGACGGTGCCGCTGCCCAGCGTCCCGGTGACGACCGTGCCCGCGCCGCGCACGGTGAACGACCGGTCCACCCAGAGCCGCAGGTCGGCGTCCGGATCGGGGTCCGGCAGGGACGCGGTGAGCGCGGCGAGCGCGGTGCGCAGCTCGTCGAGCCCGGCCCCGGTCGCGGCCGAGACCGCGACCGACGGCCATCCGTGCAGACCGCGCTCCGCCAGCGCCGCCGTCGCGTCCAGCCGAGCCAGGTCGGGTTCCAGCAGGTCGGTCCGGGTGAGCACGAGCAGGCCCCGGGTGACGCCCGCGGCGGCGAGCGCGTCGGCGTGCTCGCCGGACTGTGGCATCCAGCCCTCGTCGGCGGCGACGACGAACACCGCCGCCGGTACCGGCCCGGCCCCGGCGAGCATGGTGCCGACGAACCGCTCGTGCCCGGGGACGTCGACGAACGCGACGGTCCCCGCACCCGGTAGCTCGGTCCAGGCGAAGCCCAGGTCGATCGTCATCCCGCGGCGCCGCTCCTCGGCCCAGCGGTCGGGCTCCATCCCGGTCAGGGCCCGCACCAGGGTCGACTTGCCGTGGTCGACGTGACCCGCCGTGCAGAGCACGTGCACTAGGCCACCGCCCGTACCGCGCGGACCAGCACGTCGTCGTCGGCGGGGGCCAGCGCCCGCAGGTCGAGCAGGCAGTGCCCGTCGGCCACCCGGCCCAGCACCGGCGGGTCGCCGGCGCGCAGCGCGACGGCGTAGCGCTCGGGCAGCGCCACCGCGGCGCTGGCCAGGTCCACCCCCGGTGCCCCGCCGCCGCCGACCCCCGCGACGCTGTCCACCGCGACGGCGTCGATCCCGTCGCCGGCGAGCCGCTCGGCGATCGTGCCGGCGCGGGCGCGCAGCGCGGCGGGATCGGCGTCGAGGAACGTGCGGACGGGGGTGGGCGGCCCGGCGACCGACGCCTCGAGCGCGGCCAGGGTCAGCTTGTCCACCCGCATCGCGCGGGCCAGCGGGAACCGGCGGACCCGGTCCACGAGAGCGGTCCCGCGCTCGCCGCCACCGAGCAGCAGCCCGGCCTGCGGCCCGCCGAGCAGCTTGTCCCCGGACGCGGTGACCAGGTCGGCCCCGGCGGCGATGGCCCCGGCGGCGTCCGGCTCGTCGGGCAGCAGCGGGTGCGCGGTGAGCAGGCCGGAGCCGATGTCGGCGACCACCGGCGGGCCCAGCCCGGCGAGCTCGGCGATGCCGACCTCGGCGACGAAACCGCTCACCACGAAGTTCGACGGGTGCGCCACGAGGACGAACGCCGTGTCGGGACCGACCGCCGCGGCGTAGTCCCGCAGGTGGGTGCGGTTCGTCGTCCCGACCGGGCGCAGCCGGGCGCCGGTCGACTCGATCAGTTCCGGGATGCGGAAGCCGTCACCGATCTCGACGAGCTGGCCACGGGAGATCACGATCTCCCGCCCGGACCCGGCGAGCGCGGCGCAGACCAGCGCGAGCGCGGCGGCACCGTTGTTCGCGATCCAGGCGGCGCCGGCCCCGGGCACGGCGTCGCGCAGCGCCGCGACCGCCCCGGCACCGCGGGTCCCGCGCTGCCCGGTGGCCAGGTCCAGCTCGACGTCGCAGGTCCCGGCGGCGGCACCGAGCGCGGTGACCGCGGCGGCCGACAGCGGGGCCCGGCCCAGGTTCGTGTGCAGCAGGACGCCGCTGGCGTTGAGCACCGGCCGGATCCCGGTCGCGGTGGCGGGGAGGCCGGTGACCGCGTCCGCGGCGACGGCCTCCGGCGCGATGACGCCGTCGCGGGCCCGTTGCTGCGCGGCGGCGACCGCCCGCTTGACCCGGTCCCGGCCGAGCCGCGCCACGGCCGCGACGAGCTCGGGCTCGGCGAGCAGCGCGTCGGTGCGCGGGATCCGCCGGCGCGGGTCCGTGGGGGAGGGGCGCGCGGTGGTCATCGGCGCACGGTAGCGCTCAGCCGGGGACGGGGCCCCCGGACGCCCGGGCCGGATCGGGACGCACGGTGTGCCGCAGCGCCGCGGTCTCCGGCTCGGGTGCCGGGCCGGCCGGGGACGCCGGCGACGCGGCGGCCGGGCCCGGCGACGGTCGCGGTCCGGCGGCCCGCTGCTCGGGCAGCGTGACCGGCGGGAGCTCGGCCGGCACCGGACGGCCGCCCGGTTCGCGCAGCTGGTGGGCGCCACCGCCGGGCGGGCGGGCGGGCCGGTCGAGCCGGCCCAGCTCGGCACCGAGCAGTGCGTGCAGCCGGGCGACCTCCTCGCGGACGCCCCGGCGCAGGTCGGCGACGTGGGCGTGCATCGAGGCCGCGGTGTCGGCGACCCGCTCGGACTCGCGGCGGGCCACCGTCCCCATCGAGCGCACCTGCTCGACCTCGCGGGCGGCGTCCGCGGCGGCCCGCTCGGCGTCGGCCCGGGCCTCGGCACGGATCCGCTCGGCGTCGGCGACGGCGTCCGCGGTGATCCGGGCGGCCTCTGCGTGGGCACGGGCGTGCACCTCGGCCGCCTCCTGCTCGACCGCCCGGCGGCGCTGGTCGGCCTCGTGCTGGGCCATCCGGACGATCTTGTCGGCGCGCATCCCGAACGTCTCCACCGGGCGGGAGCGGACGTCGGCGAGCGCCTCGGTCAGCGCGTCGGTACGGCGCAGCGCCTCGTCCCGGGCCTGCTCGGCGGCCGCGAGCCGGGCCCGCAGCGCCGGGACGTCCACGGCGTCGGGTTCCGGCGCGGCGTCCGCGCCGGCCGCGGTGCCCGGGTCCCATCCGGGATCGCCGCTGCGGGTGAGCTCGTCGTCCCGTACGTCCTCGACCGGCTCGTCGTCGTCCACCACGTCGCCGCCCGTCCTCCGCTCCGTCACTGAGCCTTTCCCAGTAGTGGGGAGCGGCTGGCGGCGACACGCCGGGGGCGTGGAGGTGCTCAACGAGGGTGCGGGACCCCGGTAGAAGAGGTCGGTCCGCTCAAAGATCGACTCACCACCGAGGTCCCGCGTGCCCGATCCTGTCACCTACACCGCCGTGCTCCCGATCGGGGAGCCCACCGCGTCCATGTTGTCGCGACTGTTGGCCGAGGAACGCCTCCGGCGCGGGACCCGGCGCGGGCGCCGCGCGCTGGACTGTGACCGCCACGCGGTGCTGGTGCTGCGCTGGTTCCTCGACGCCACCCGGGTCGCCCAGCTCGCCGCCGACAACCAGCTGAGCCTGTCGAGTACCTACCGCTACCTGCACGAAGGCATCGACGTTCTGGCCGCCGCCGCGCCTGGACTGCCCGGCGCGCTGCTCGCGGCCCGCACCGCCGGGCACACCCACGTTCACCTCGACGGCACCGTGATCCACACTGACCGCTCCCGCACTCCCGGACCGACCCCGGGAGTGGATCTGTGGTGGTCGGGCAAGCACCACGTCCACGGCGGGAACGTTCAGGTCCTCACCGCGCCTGACGGGTGGCCGTTGTGGACATCCCCGGTGCGCCCGGGCCGCGAGCACGACACCACCTGCGCCCGCGGCCACCCCGGCCTGCTCGACGCGATCGAGGACTGGACCGACGACACCCACGTCGTGCTCGCCGACCTCGGCTACGACGGTGAGAACACCCGCCTGACCTGCCCGTTCAAGACCCCCACCGGCGGTGGGCTGTCGGTGGACAAGCGCACCGTCAACACGCTGCACTCCGCCGTCAGGGCTGTGGCCGAACGCGGGAACTCCCTGCTCAAGACCACCTTCAAGGCGCTGCGTCGGGTCAGCTTCTGCCCCTGGCGGATCGGCGCGATCACCGCCGCCGCGCTCGTTCTCCTCCACGTCGAGCACGACCGAACCACATGATCAACCAGCACCTACTGGGAAAGGCTCACTGCGCTGCCCTGCACCGTCCCGCCGCGGGTGCGGCGCCGGTCCGGGACGCTCGCACCGTCCACCCGATCGGTCAATGCCGTGCACCGGCCGTGGTCGGACGCAACCCGTTCGACGGACGGGCCCGTTCGGTGAGCGGCGGTGCCATCGCCACGGTACCGCCGGCCGGCGACGGGTAGCGTCCGACGGTGACGAGGTCGTCACCCGGGGACGTGACCGGCCGCAGGTCGGGCCCGGTCGTCCCCGCGATCTTCAGGAGGAGCGCATGACCGCCACCGCCCGCCGGCTCACCGAGTACAGCCACGGCGCCGGCTGCGGCTGCAAGCTCGGCCCGGCCCAGCTGACCGAGGTACTGGCCGGTGTCACGCCGCCGTCGCACCCTGACCTTCTGGTGGGGACCGACACCGGGGACGACGCGGCCGTCTGGCGGCTGTCGGCGGAGCGCGCGCTCGTCGCGACGACCGACTTCTTCACCCCGATCGTCGACGACCCGCGGACCTGGGGCGCGATCGCCGCGACCAATGCGGTGTCCGACGTCTACGCGATGGGCGGCACCCCGCTGTTCGCGCTGAACCTGGTGTGCTGGCCGTCCTCCGAACTCGGCCCCGACGTGCTGGCCGAGGTCCTCTCCGGTGGCTCCGACGTCGGGCGGGCCTGCGGGTTCGCGGTCGTGGGCGGGCACACCGTCGACGACCCGGAGCCGAAGTACGGCCTCGCCGTGGTGGGGGAGGTGCACCCGGACCGGGTGCTGACGAACGCGGGCCTGCGCCCCGGTGACGCGCTCGTGCTGACCAAGCCGATCGGCATCGGCGTCGTCACCACCGCGGTCAAGCGCGGGGTCCCGGCCGCGGTGGACGCCGCCGTCGCGGCGATGACCACCCCGAACGCCGACGCGGCCGCCGCCGCGCTGGCCGCCGGGGCGACCGGGTGCACCGACGTCACCGGGTACGGGCTGCTCGGCCACCTGACGAAGATGACGGTGGCCTCCGGCGTCGACGCCCGGCTCGACGCCGCCGCGGTGCCGCTGCTCGACGGGGTGGCCGGGCTCGTCGCGGACGGCGTGGTGCCCGGCGGCACCCTGCGCAACCGGCAGTGGATCGAGGACCGGATCGTGCGCGCCGGGGCCTCCGACGACGAGCTCGTGCTGCTGTCGGACGCCCAGACCTCCGGCGGCCTGCTCTTCGGCGCCGCACCGGAGGCCGCGGACGCGGCCGTCGCCCGGCTGCGCGCCCAGGGTCACCCGGCCGCGGTGATCGGCTCGGTCACGGCGGGATCGGGGATGGTGCACGTCTAGGGTCGCCCCCGTGGAGCCCGACGACCGCAGCTGTGCCCGGACCCGAGCGTGGACCGACGAGGCGATGCGCCGCGTCCAGGCCGACGCGAACCGCTCCGCCGACACCCACCTGCACGTGCTCGACCTGCCCGCGCAGTGGGGCGTGCAGGTCTACCTCAAGGACGAGTCGGTGCACCCGACCGGCAGCCTCAAGCACCGGCTCGCGCGGTCGTTGTTCCTCTACGCGCTGGCCTCGGGCTGGATCACCGAGTCGACGACGGTCGTCGAGGCCAGCTCCGGGTCGACGGCGGTCTCCGAGGCCTACTTCGCGCGGCTGCTCGGGTTGCCGTTCGTCGCGGTGATGCCCCGCTCGACCAGCCCGGAGAAGATCGCGCTGATCGAGCGCGAGGGCGGCCGGTGCCACTTCGTGACCCACGGCGGGGAGGTCTACGCCGAGGCCGAGCGGTTGGCCGCCGAGAGCGGCGGGCACTACCTGGACCAGTTCACCTACGCCGAGCGGGCCACCGACTGGCGGGGCAACAACAACATCGCCGAATCGATCCTCGCCCAGCTCTCGCACGAGCCGCACCCGGTACCGGAGTGGATCGTCGTCGGTGCCGGGACCGGCGGGACGTCGGCCACCATCGGCCGCTACCTGCGCTACCGGCGGTTGCCGACCCGGCTGGCCGTGGTCGATCCCGAGGGGTCGGCGTTCCTGCCCGGCTGGCGGTCCGGGGACCCGGCCCACGAGACCGGGCGGGCGTCACGGATCGAGGGGATCGGGCGGCCCCGGATGGAGCCGAGCTTCGTGCCGTCGGTCATCGACCGCATGATCGGGGTGCCGGACGCCGCCAGCGTCGCGGCGGCCCGGCACCTGCGGGACCGGACCGGGCGGTGGACCGGCGGGTCCACCGGCACCAACCTGTGGGGCGTCTACCAGCTCGTCGCCGAGATGCTGCGGACCGGGCGGACCGGCAGCGTGGTCACCTTGATCTGCGACGGCGGCGAGCGGTACCGGCACAGCTACTACGACGACGACTGGGTCACCGATCAGGGCCTCGACCTGCGGCCGTACACCGAGACGCTGCAGACCTTCGTCGGGACCGGCCGCTGGGAGGCCCCGCCGGCCTGAGCACGGGGCCCTCAGCCGCCCGCGAGCAGCTCCGCGGTGGCGAGCAGCCGCCGCTCCGAGCCGGGGCGGCCCACCAGCTGCACCCCGGTGGTCCCGTCGCCGGCCGGCACCGGGCACACCAGCGACGGCAGCCCGGCCAGGTTCCACGCCGCCAGCCCGGTCGAGCCCGCCCCGGCGGGCCCGGCGGTGGCGGGCAGCAGCCCGGCCTCGGCACCGGCCTCGTCGAGCCAGCAGACCAGACGCTGGCGCCAGGACGCCGGTGTGGCCGGGCGCAGGCCACCGAGGCGCCGGACCCGGCGCCCGCGGCGCAGCGCGCTGCGGGCGGCGCGGGGGAGCGCCGCCGGATCGAGGTCGAGGTCCGCCACCCGGCGGGCGAGCCCGGCGTGCCGGCGCCGGGCACCGTGCACCGGCAGCACGGCCCGGTAGGGCGGGTCGGCGGCGAGCAACCGGATCCCGGCCGGTCCGAGTAGCCGGATCGCCGCGTGCACCGCACCGGCGGCGGCCGGGTCGGCCATCCGGGTCCGGCCGGTGCGCAGCGAGCAGGCGAGCGACGCGACCGGTCCACCGGCGGCGGCCGGGGGTGGCGGACCGGCGTCGAGCCCGCCGGGAACCAGCCCGGTCGCCGCGGGTACCCGGCGGGCGGGGGCGGCCAGGACGTCCAGCGCGACCAGCAGGTCCGCTGCGCCGGCGGCGACGATCGTCGTCTCGGCCAGGCCCGCCCAGCGCCGTTCGGCGGCGACCGGCAGCGGGAACAGCCTGCGGCCGGGTTTGAGCGCGGCGAGCCCGTGGTGTGCGGCCGCGGCCCGCAGCGCCCCGTCGCCGTCGACACCGACGCCGAGCCCGGCCAGCCCCGCGGCGACCGCGGCGGCCGTGGCCCGGCCGCCGGGCGAGTCGTCGGGCCCGATGCCGAACTCGGCGGTGCGGGCCCGCCCGGCGACGACCGCACCGGCCGCCCGCAGGCGGCGGACCGGCTCGTCGCCGCGGCCGGTCACCGAGATGCCCTCCTCGACCGCGACGGGCACGCCGGCCAGCGGCAGCGCGAACCGGTCGGTGCGCCGGTCCAGCGCCGTCGCGGCCGCGCGCACCTGCCCGGCGTCCACGGCGACGAGCCCGGGGGTACGCCCGGCCCGCTCCAGCAGCGCGTCCACGACCTCGGTCGCGGTGCACCGGCCGGCCCGGATCTCGCCCGCGGTCACCGCCGCCCCGGCCGGGGCGGGCGCGGGGAACGTGCCGGTCGTGCCGGCGGTGCTGGCGGTGCTCGTCATCGGAGGTGCCGTTCTGCGGAGGCGGACGGGAATCGAACCCGCCTGGCCGAGGTGCTCGGCCACGTCGGTGTTGAAGACCGCGGGGGCCACCAGGCACCCATACGCCTCCAGGTCTGGGTCAGGCCGTGCGGAGTGCCTCCGGCACGCCGTCGGCCACGTCGAACAACGACAGGAGGCTGGTCGCCTGCAGGGCGCGGGTCACCGCGTGCGACCCGCAGACGAGGCGCAGCGTGATCCCCGCCGCCTCCGCCTTCTCCTTGGCCTCGACGAGCGCGGCGAGACCGGCCGACCCGAGGAACGTCACCCGGGTCAGGTCGATCACCAGCAGGCGCGCCGACGGGATCCGGCCGGCGATCCGCTCGCGCACGACGGGCGCGGTCATCGTGTCGATCTCGCCGAGCACTCCGACGACGACCGCGTCGCCCGGGTGCTCGGTCACGTCGAAGCGGACGACCTCGCCGACGTCGGGGCCCTGGTCGCCCCCCACCCCGGTGGGCGTCTCACTGCTCATGTTCCTCGTGCTCCCTCGACATGTCGTCGGCGGCGCCGTCCCGCACCGGGCGGAACATCACCGTGAGTGACAACCGGCCGCCGTTGCTTGACGAACCACATGTGCTGTCCCCGGCCCCAGCCTAGTCAGGAGGGTCCTCCACCCTACGACCGCGGTCACGGCTCGCACAACGTCGCCAGCATCGGTCGTGCACGACCGATACCGGATGACAGGGTAACCGCCATGTGCGCAGAACAGCCGGGGGAGTTCGCGGTCCGGATCGGTGTCCGGAGCTACGAGGCCGACGTGAACGGGCACGTCAACCACGCCGTCTACCACCAGTACGCGGAGCACGCCCGAATGGAGCACCTGCGTGCGGCCGGACTGTCCCAGCCGGTGCTCGACGACGCCGGTCTGACGGTCGTCCTGCTCTCCACGACCGTCCACTTCCGCGCCGAACTGCGGGTCGGCGAGCAGGTGGAGATCGACTCCGCGATCAGCTTCACCGATCGCAAGCCGTTCACCATGCGTCACCGGATCGTCCGGGTGGCCGACTCCTCGGGCGCTCCCGCCGAGGTCGTGGCCGCCGAGGCCGAGTGCCTGATGGGCGTCCTGGACGTCGCGACCCGGCGCCTGGTGGCCGACCCGCGCCGCCGGCTCGCCTCGGTGGCGGCCGACGCGCGGCTGCTGGGGCCGGCCCCCGGCTGACCGGTGGCGCGACGATCAGGTCCGGAGCTGCGGGCTCCCGGTCTCGGAGGTCTCGCCCGCCGGCCGGGCCGGCTCGGTGACGGCGAACGATCCGGTGCCGGTCGTCCGCGGGTGACCCGGCACGGTGGAGGCCGGCTCGATGCCGACCAGCGGCGGTACCGCGCCCCCGGCCCGGCGCACCGCGCGCCGGGACTGCAGGTAGGCCCGCGGGCCGTTCAGCAGGCCACGGGCCCGGGCCTGGTCGGCGTCGGCCGGCATGGCGTCGCCGGCGCCGGCCTCGCGGGCGGAGATGTGGCGCAGGCGGGCGACGGCGGCGGGCAGGCGGCGCAGGGCGACGGTGCGGCCCTGGGGGGAGAGGGCGACCTTGGCGAGGAAGCTGCCGAGGCCGACGGCGTAGCCCTCGAGCTGGGTGCGCAGGGCGGCGGCGTCGGGGCGGTGGTGGTGCCAGAGGTAGGCGCCGGGGGCGTAGCCGAGGGTGTGTCCGGCGAGGATGAGCCGGACGAGGAACTCGCCGTCCTCGCCGCCGTGGGTGGGGGTGCCGGGGCCCATGGCTTCGTCGAAGCCGCCGACGGAGCGGGCGGCGGTGGCGCGGACGGCGAGGTTGGCGCCGATGCCGAGCAGGCCGGGGGCGAAGGGGAAGATCGGGGAGTCGGTGGGGGGGTTGGCCATGGAGAAGCGGCGGGTGGTGAAGCCCTTGTTCCAGGCGAGTGCGATGTCGGCGGCGCGTTCTTCGCCGCTGCCGAGGCGGGCGGCGAGGACGGGGCCGGACAGGCAGGCGAGTTCGGGGTCGGTGGCGAAGGCTCCGGCGATGCGGGAGGCCCAGGCGGGGTCGACCTCGGTGTCGTCGTCGGTGAAGGCGACGAGGTCGGTGCGGGCTTCGGCGAGTCCGCGGTTGCGTCCGACGCTGGCGCCGCGGCGGGGTTCGCGGACGTAGCGCACGCGGGGTGATGCGGTGGCGGTGACCGCGTGCTGGGTGCGTTCGTCGTCGGGGTCGTTGTCGACGACGATGACCGACAGGTCGGGGTGGTCGGAGGCGAGGACGGCGCGCAGGCAGCGGGCGAGCGAGTCGGGCCGGTTACGGGTCGCGATGACGACGGTGACCGGGTCCGACGCGACCGGCGCCCGCTGCACCAGCTCCGGAGGCCCGAGCGTGATCATGGCGGCGTCCAGCTCGGCCGCGGTCGCCCGTCCGTCGGTCAGCGCGACGGTGATCTGGCCCTGCGGGGTGCCGCCGACGGTCACCAGCAGCCGGGCCGCCCCGTAGCCGGGCGCGACGCGCAGGTCACGGGTCGGTGCGAGCCGGTCGAGCTCGCCCACCCAGGTCGCGACGTCGGCCATCGCACACTGCTGTGACATGAGGACAGTGTCGTCCACGCGCCCTGAGATCACACTGAGAGTGCTCTTACGTCACAGCCTGGTGACGCAGCGTCAACAGCGACGAACGGTTCACCGCTCCGGTGCCGGGCCTGCCCTCCGGCCCAGGTGGGAGGCCCGCGACGGCGTGCGATCGGCACCCGACGCCCGATCGGCGGTCACTCGTCGACTCGACGAACGCGTGCGCAGCGGCGGGGACACGCCGTGTCCCGGTCGATGGTCGGCGTGTCCGGTGCGGCCGGCGGCCACGATCGGGTGACAAGGTGCGGGCGGTGCGGTCGCGCGGGGCCCCGACCCGGTGCGGGAGTGGTCACGCTTCACCCCGGGGGGTGACGGACCGGCCGGTGCCGGGGTCCCGCGGCGGCACGCCGGGATCGCGGCGCGCGGGTAGGTTCGGATCATGAGCGAGCGCCGTCCCACCGCGTCCGTCCTGGTCACCGGCAGCGAGCTGCTGACCGGCCACGTCGCCGACGCGAACGGCCCGTTCACGGCCCGTTCGCTCACCGACCTGGGGTTCGCGGTCCGCCGGGTGCTGCTCGTCGGTGACCGGCCGGACGACCTGCGTGCGGCCCTGGAGCACGTCGCCGACGACGATCTCGTCGTCACCTCCGGTGGTCTCGGGCCGACCGCGGACGACCTGACCGCCGAGGTCGTCGCCGAGTTCGCCGGGGCCCCGATGGAGCCCGACGCCGCGCTGCAGGAGCGGATCCACGCCCGGGTGGCCGGATGGGCGTCGCGGGCGGGCTGGGACGGCCCCGCGCTCGACGCCGCCACGGCGAAGCAGGCCCGGGTGCCGCACGGGGCGAGCGTGCTGGAACCGGTCGGGACCGCGCCGGGACTCGTGGTGGGCCGGGCGGGCGGGCCGCTGGTCGTCGTCCTCCCGGGGCCGCCGCGCGAGCTGACCGGGATGTGGCCGGCCGCGCTGGCGTCCGGGCCCGTCGCCGAGCTGCTTGCCCGGGTCCCGCAGGCCGAACCGGTCCTGCTGCGGTTCGCCGGGCTGCCCGAGTCGGAGATCGCCGAGACCCTGCGCGGGATCGGCGCCGAGCTGGACCTGTCCCGGGTCGAGGTCACGACCTGCCTGCGCCGGTCCGAGCTGGAGGTCGACCTGCGGCCGCTGCCCGGCGCGGAGCGGGTCGCCGCGGACCTGGCGGAGCGGATCGTCGGGCGGCACCGCCGGGCACTGCTCAGCGCCGACGGCCGCAGCACCGACGAGCTGCTCGCGGAGGCGCTGACCGGCCGCGGATGGACGGTGGCGACCGGGGAGTCGTGCACCGGCGGGCTGCTGGCCGGGCGGCTCGTGGACCGGGCCGGGTCCTCGGCCTACGTGGCCGGCGGGGTCGTGGCGTACTCCGACGCGGCGAAGACCGCGCTGCTGGACGTGCCCGCCGCGCTGATCGCCGAACACGGCGCGGTGTCACCCGAGGTGGCCAGGGCGCTCGCCGACGGGGCCCGCGCGCGCTTCGGCGCCGACGTCGGCGTCGGGATCACCGGGGTCGCCGGGCCCGGGGGCGGGACCGAGGCCAAACCGGTCGGCTACGTCTGCTTCTGCGTCACGACGTCCGACGGGCAGGTGCTCGCCCGCGCCCCGCGACTGTCCGGCGGCCGCACCGACGTCCGGGAGCGTTCCGTGGACCTGGCGATGCACCTGCTGCTGCGCGCCGCAACCCCCTGAATGCACTCATGGAGCAAAAGCCCGGTCCGGCCGGGCTTCTGCTCCATGAGTGAGAACGCCGCGGGGTGCGCGGGCGCGGGGGTGGGTCAGGCCTTCGCCGCGGCGAGGCGCTCGGCCGCGTCGGCCCAGTTGACGACGTTCCACCAGGCCTTGACGTAGTCCGGCTTCACGTTCTTGTACTGCAGGTAGAAGGCGTGCTCCCACATGTCGAGCAGGACGATCGGGGTCTGCCCGGCCGGGAGCTGGGACTGCTGGTCGTAGAGCTGGTGGATCAGCAGCTTCTGCCCGAGCTGGTCGTAGCCCAGGATGGCCCAGCCGGAGCCCTGGATGGTGGTGGCTGCGGCGGTGAAGTGGGCCTGGAACGCGTCGAAGGAGCCGAAGTCGGCGTCGATCGCGGCGGCCAGGTCACCGGTGGGCTTGTCGCCGCCGTCCGGGGAGAGGTTCTTCCAGAAGGCGGTGTGGTTGACGTGGCCGCCGAGGTTGAACGCGAGGGTCTTCTCCAGGCCGACGATCGCGCCGAAGTCGTTCTTCTCGCGGGCCTCGGCCAGCTTGTCCAGGGTGCCGTTGAGGCCCTGGACGTAGGTGTTGTGGTGCTTGGAGTGGTGCAGCTCCATGATCTCCGGCGCGATGTGCGGGGCGAGCGCGTTGTAGTCGTAGGGCAGATCCGGGAGCGTGTACTGGGCCATCGGTTGTCTCCGACCTCCTCGGTCATTTCACAGCGTGGCGGTCGGCCACGCACGAACACGTGCACTATCTCGCAACGGCTCCGTACCCGCGACGGAGCCGCGCCATGCGTGGACGCGACACAGGCCACCGCCACCGGGCGGTCCGGTCATCCGAGCAGGTCGAGCATCCGCCGGACGGTGCGCCAGTTCCGCGCGGTACCGCCGCCGTCCGCCGCCGCCGCGGTCCGGGCGGAGAGCCGGGAGCCCAGTTCGCTGCGGCCGATCCCGTCGGGCAGGTGCAGGTAGACGACCCGCCCGACGACGACCGCCGCCCCCGGCCCGCCCCGCCGGCGCTCCGCCTCCAGCGCGGCCGCCAGCCGGGCCAGTTCGGCCTCGTCCGGCGGCGCGGCACGGAACACCGCGTGCAGCTGCTTCGGGTCGGTGACCTCACCGAACGGGTTCGCCGCGACCGCGGCCGCGTACTCGGCCCGGTCGAACGCGACCACCGGGCGCGGCACCCCGAGGTCCTCGCGCAGGGCTTCGGCGACGGTGACCCCCACCCGGTCCGGGTCGGGCTCGGAGCTGGTCAGGGCCACGTTGCCGGACTGGATGTAGGTGACGACGTCGGTGAACCCGCGGTCGCCGAGCACCCGGCGCAGCTCGGCCATGGCGACGCTGCTCGTCCCGCCGACGTTGATCCCGCGCAGCAGCGCGACGTGGGTGCGCACGACGTGATGGTGCCCGACGGCGCGTCCGCCCGGTAGCCGGTTCAGGCCCCGCCCGGCGGCAGCGGCGCGCGCATCGCCGGGAACGTGACGGTGCGGAACCCCGCGGCGTCGTACAGCGAGTGGCCCTCCGCCGTCGCCATCAGCTCCGCCCGCCCGGCCCCGGTCGTGGCGGACCACTCGACGACCGCCGTGAACGCGGCCCGGGCGTGCCCCCGGCGGCGGAAGCCCGGGTCGGTGCACACGTTGCTGATCAGCACGTCCCCGCCGCCCGGTGCCGACGGCGCCGGCGCGGAGTCCCGGACCGCGCCCATCGCCGTCGCGACCACCCTCCCGCCGACCTCGACGACGACGATGCGGACCCGGGGGTCGTCGAGCCGGTCGGTGAACCACCGGGCCGCCGCGGCCCGCCAGCCGGGGGCGTCGTGGTCCGGGCTCCCCATCGCCCGGAACATCTCGGCGCGCAGCCGGACCAGGTCGGCGACGTCGCCCGTGGTGGCGCGCCGCAGCACCCGTGCGGTCACGGCGTGCCGTGCGGCCGCAGCTCCCGGAAGAACGCCCGCAGCTCGTCGGCGAAGGTCTCCGGCTGCTCCAGGGAGGCGAAGTGGCCGCCGACGTCGGGCCGGGAGAACCGGCGCAGGTCGGTGAAGCGCCGTTCCAGCCAGTGCCGGGGCAGCTTCGTCATCTCGTGCGGGAACTGGGCCACCCCGGTCGGGACGTCGACGTCGTCCATCCGCCGCCGCGACCAGCTCTCCCAGTAGATGCGCGCCGAGGACGCCCCGGCGTCGCCCAGCCAGTACTGCATGACGTTGTCCAGCAGGCGGTCCCGGCTGACGACGTTCTCGGGGTGACCGGCGCAGTCGGTCCAGTCCCAGAACTTCTCGACGATCCAGGTGCACTGCCCGGCGGGGGAGTCGGCGAGGCCGTAGCCGAGCGTCTGCGGGCGGGTGGACTGCTCGGCCGCGTAGCCGCCGCCGTAGCGGTCGAACGCCTTCGCGAAGCGCAGGTCCTCCTTCTCCTGCGCGGTCAGCGGCTGCTGGTCCTCCTCCGGGCGCGGGGCGAGCGCCATCGTCAGGTGGATGCCGTAGAGCAGCTCCGGGGCCGCGGTGCCGAGGGCGGAGGTGACCATCGATCCCCAGTCGCCACCCTGCGCGGCGAAGCGCCGGTACCCGAGCCGGTCCATCAGCTGGGCCCAGGCGACCGCGATCCGCTCCACGCCCCAGCCGGGCGCGGTGGGTTTGCCGGAGAAGCCGAAGCCGGGCAGCGTCGGCAGCACCACGTGGAACGCGTCCGCCGGGTCCGGCGGGTCGGTCAGCAGCGGCAGGACGTCGAGGAACTCGACGATCGAGCCCGGCCAGCCGTGCGTGAGCAGCAGCGGCATCGCCCCCGGGTGCCGCGACCGCGCGTGCAGCACGTGCACCTCGACGCTGTCGTCGCCGCCGCCGTCGAGCCCGGTCCGGTACTGCGGCCACGCGTTGATCTCGGCCTCGACCCGGCGCCAGTCGTAGCGGGTCCGCCAGTACTCGCAGAGCTCGCGGGCATAGTCCAGCGGGACGCCCTGCGTCCACCCCTCGGCGGTCGCCGGGTCCGGCCAGCGGGTGCGGGCGAGGCGCTCGCGCAGGTCGTCGAGCTCGGCCTCGGGGATCTCGATGCGGAAGTCGCGCACGCCGTCACGGTGGCACGTCCGGGCCCGGGCCGTCCCGCCGCCCGCGGCATCGGAACGATCACGATGCACGCGCCGTGCTCACCGGGCCGCGAGCGCGCGGCTGATCCCGCGTGCCGTGGCCCGGACCACCGGTACCCAGGTGTGCGGGTTGGTCCCCGCCGCCGGGACGACGACCGACAGCGCCGCCACGACGGTCCCGTCCGCGCCGCGCACCGGGGCGGCCACCGACAGCGACACCTGCTCGACCTGCCGGTCGGAGATGACGAAACCACCCGTGCGGACCTGAGCGAGCAGGGCGCGCACCCGGTCCGGGTCGCACACGGTGAACGGGGTGAACCGGCGCAGCGGGCGGGCGAGGACCGACGCCGTGTCGGCCGGGTCGGCGTGTGCGAGCAGCACCAGCCCGACGCCGGTGGCGGTCGAGGGCAGCCGGGACCCGGACCGGCTGCGGATGGACACCGCGTCGTGCCGGGACAGCCGCTCGACGTAGACGACCTCGGCCGGGTCGTCCGGGTCCAGCACGGCGAGCTGGACGTTGTGCCGGGTCACCTCGTGCAGGTCCTCCAGGAACGGCATCGCCGCCTCGCGCAGACCGTGGCTGGCCGGGGCGAGATGGGCGATCTCCCACAGCCGCAGCCCGATCCGGTAGCGGCCGTCGGCACCCCGTTCGAGGGCCCCGCCGGCGACGAGCTCCCCGGCGATCCGGTGCACCGTGGTCAGCGGCAGGCCGGTCCGCCGGGACAGCGCGGTCAGGCCGAGCTCGGGTGCCGCCGCGGTGAAGGCGCCCAGCACGTCGAGCACCCGGGCGGTCACCCCCGAGCGCTCCGGTCGCGACCCCATGACCCGGCATCCTTCCGCAGAGCGGAAGGTTCGTCGATGCTCCCGTCCGGGCTCGGGGACAGTGCGGGGGCACCGCTGCACCCGCGACCACGAGAGGCCCGACGATGACGTCCCCGCCCACCGCCCGGCCGTCCGGTTATCACCCGGTCGCCGCGGCGACGCACCCCCCGCTGCTGTCACCCGGGTACCGGAGCACCACCGTGCGGGCCCCCGCCGAGCAGCCGGTGATCCTCCCGCACCGGCTCACCGAGGTCACCGGACCGCTGCTGACCGGCCCGCTCCGCCCCGGCGACGACGACCTGACGATCGGCGAGCACGGCGAGGCGCAGGGCCAGCGGATCGTGGTCACCGGCCGGGTGCGCGACTCCGACGGCCGGCCCGTCCCGGACACCCTGGTCGAGGTCTGGCAGGCCAACGCGGCCGGGCGGTACGCGCACTCCTGGGACACCTGGCCGGCCCCGCTCGACCCGAACTTCACCGGCGGCGGGCGCGTCCTGACCGACGCGCACGGCGACTACACCTTCACCACGATCCGGCCCGGCGCCTACCCGTGGGGCAACCACCACAACGCGTGGCGGCCGGCGCACATCCACTTCTCGCTGTTCGGCCGGGCCTTCACCCAGCGCCTGGTGACCCAGATGTACTTCCCCGACGACCCGCTGTTCGCCCAGGACCCGATCTACAACTCGGTGCCCGAGCAGGCCCGCGAGCGGCTCGTCTCGGCGTTCGACCTGGCGGCGACCCGGCCGGAGTGGGCGCTCGCGTACCGGTTCGACATCGTGCTGCGCGGCCGGGAGCAGACGCCGTTCGAGGAGGCGCACGCATGAGCGCCGGGCTCACCCCGTCCCAGACCGTCGGTCCCTACCTCTCGCTCGGCCTGCCCTGGGCGGACGGCCCGGACGTCGTGGCGGAGGGGACGCCGGGTGCGGTCACCGTCGGCGGCACCGTGTTCGACGGTGCCGGGGCCCCGGTCCCGGACGCGCTGATCGAGACCTGGCAGGCCGATCCGGACGGTCGTTTCGACCACCCGGACGACCCGCGCGGCGCGGTGCCGCCCGCCGTCGCCGGGTTCCGCGGTTTCGGTCGCGTCCCGACCGACGGCGACGGGCACTGGGCCGTCCGCACCCTGCTCCCGGGTGCGGTCCCGGCACTGGGCGAGGGCCGGGACGAGGCGCCGCACATCGACGTCTCGGTCTTCGCCCGCGGGCTGCTCGACCGCGTGGTGACCCGGATCTACTTCCCGCAGTTCACCGCGGCGAACGCGGTCGACCCGCTGCTGGCCGAGGTGCCGGCCGCGCGCCGGGACACCCTGCTGGCCCGCGCCGACGGCGCGGGCCGCTACCGGTTCGACATCCGGCTGCAGGGCCCGGGGGAGACGGTGTTCCTGCGGATCTGACCGGCGATCGGGCGACCCGGGCCGGTTCACCTCGTCCAGGACGGGTACTCCCTGCGAAGATCCCGGTAAGGGTCGGCCTGGGAGGCGCGGTGGGCACAGCGGTGGGTGGTGGCGTGGCCGCTCCGCGGCGCCGTGCGGTGCTGTGGATGCAGCTCGCCCGGTACGCCGCGGTCGGCGGCGCGGTCACCGGGCTGAACGCCGCGCTGTTCCTGCTCTTCCGCCCGTGGCTGGACGCCGTGCCGGCCAACCTCGTCGCGCTCGTCCTCACCACGGCGGTGTCCACCGAGCTCAACCGCCGGTTCGCCTTCGGTGGTGCCCGCGCCCACCGGCTCCGCGAGTGGGTGCAGGACATCGGCACGGTGGCCTTCTACGCCGGCTACGCCTCGACCGTGCTCGTGCTGCTGGCGTGGGCGGTGGACGCGCCGACACCCGGCCAGGAGGCGGCCGCCGTCGCGCTGGCCAGCGTGGCCGGCGGGATCATCCGGTTCGTCGTCCTGCGGTTCTGGGTGTTCGACCTGCGCCCCGTCCCGGCCCCGGTGCCGGTGGGGCCCCCGTCCCCGGGAGGTGCCCCGTGTCCGGCGAGTTCACCCCCGTCGACCTGACGGTCGGTGCCGACCGCGTGCGGATCCACGGGACCCGCGGCGGGGACGGCCCACCGGTCCTGCTCCTGCACGGCTTCCCGCAGACCCACGCGATGTGGGAGCCGGTCGCGGCCGACCTGGCCCGCGACCACACCGTCGTCTGCACCGACCTGCGCGGGTACGGCGGGTCCGACCGGCCGGAGTCGGGTGCGGGGCACCTCGGGTACTCGTTCCGCGCGATGGCGGCCGACCAGGTCGCGGTGATGGCGGAGCTGGGGTTCGACACCTTCGCCGTCGTCGGGCACGACCGGGGCGCCCGGGTCGCGCACCGGATGCTGCTGGACCACCCGGGTACGGTCACCCGCGCCGCGCTGCTCGACATCCTGCCGACGGCCTACGTCTACGGCCACGTGGACCGGGCCCTGGCCACCGCGTACTACCACTGGTTCCTGTTCATCCAGCCCGACGAGCTGCCGGAGCGGCTGATCGCCGGGGACCCGATCGGCTACCTGCACACCCTGCTCGGCGGCTGGGGGTCCGGGCCGGGTGTGCACCGGGCCGAGGCGCTGGCGTCCTACGAACGCGCGTTCGCCGATCCGGCCGCGCGGCACGCGATGATGGAGGACTACCGGGCCGGGGCGAGCATCGACCTCGTGCACGACGAGGCCTCCGCCGCGGTCGGGCAGCGGATCGCGGTGCCGACGCTGGTGCTGTGGGGCGAGCACGGCGTCGTCGGCGCCAACGCCGAGGACCCGGTCACGGTCTGGCGGCGCTGGGCCGTCGGCCCGGATCTGGTCAGCGGCCGCGCGGTCCCCGGCGCCGGGCACTTCCTGGTGGACGAACGTCCCGGCGACGTCGGGTCCGGGATCCGGGACTTCCTCACGTCCTGAGTTCCGGACATTCTGGAACACTCGTACCTATGCGACGTACAACGCTCTCCCGGGCACTGCTCGGCACCCTCGCCGCCCTCGCACTGGTGTTCACCACGGCCGGCGGTTGCGGCGGCACCGACGTCGCCCCGGCCCCGGCTCCCGAGCAGCAGCAACAGCAGCAGGGCGACCAGGACGACGACCAGCAGGGCGGCCAGGACGACGGGGACGACCAGCAGGGCGGCGACGACCAGCAGGACGACCAGGGCGGCGACGACCAGCAGGGCGGCGGCGACCAGGGCGACGACGAGGACGAGGGCTGACCGGTCGCGGCCCGGCGCACTCCGGCGCCGGGCCGCGGGCCGGGCTCAGGCGCGCACGGCGTGCACGACGCCCCAGGTGAGCTTGCCGGCGTTCCCGCCGTCCACCCAGTGCTGCAGACCGGCCTTCATGGCCGTGAGGTAGCCGCCGGAGATCGCCGGCACGAGCTCGTGCTCGTGCGCCACGAGCTCCTCGCGGACCCGCCGGTAGTGCGTCGGCAGCTGGCCGGCGTGGTCGTGGAACCGCACGCCGGTGAAGCCACGCCGCTCCAGCCCTCCGGTGTAGAAGCCCGGGGTCGCCATCGTCGACAGCGCGATCCGGTCGAGGATCGGCTGGATCGAGGACTGGTCGAGCCCGTCGACGGCCATCGGGTCGGTGAACACCGCGCGCCCGCCCGGCGTCAGCACCCTGGCGATCTCGTCGAGCACCCGGTCCCGGTGCCCGGAGTGCAGGAACGCGTCCTGGGACCAGACGACGTCGACCGATCCGTCGTCCACCGGGACCTGCTCGAACGACCCGGTCGCGACGGTGACGAGACCGGAGAGCCCCTGCTCGCCGGTGAGCCGCTCGTTGCGCTCGTTCTCCACCGGCGACAGGTTGAGGCAGTGCACCGACGCCCCGAGCCCGCGGGCCAGCTGCCGGGCGGCGCCCCCGTAGCCGGCGCCCAGGTCGAGCACCCGGGTCCCGGCGGTGACCCCGGCGATCTCGGCCATCCGCGCGACCGTCCGCCGGCTCGCCGCGGCGATCTCCTCGTCCGGGCGCTCGTAGAGGCCGACGTGGATGTCCTCGCCGCCCCAGACCCGGGAGTAGAAGGTGTCCGCGTCGGCCGAGTCGTAGTAGCTGCGCGCGGTGTGCTCCGCGGTCGCGGCCTGCCGGGCCCCGGTCATCCGGTCACCTCCGGTGCGAGGGACTCCTCCAGGTAGGCCTTCTCCGCGATGTGGACGAAGAAGTCCGGCTCGTCGTCGGAGTAGGTCGACTGGAAGTCGCCGTAGGTCTCGACCTTCTGGAAGCCGACCTCGTGCATGAGCCGGCGGGTGTAGTCCTTGCGCAGCGGGAACATGTTCAGGTGGTACTCCGAGCCGTCGGAGAACTCGTACCGGAACCGGGCCAGCCCGTCGTCGACGTACTCCGGCTCGGCCACCACGCCGTCGCCGCAGTAGTAGTACTGGTGCTTCGAGGAGAACCCGTTGTCCAGGATCGAGTCGTAGTTGCGCTGGTCCAGGACGAGCACGCCGTCGTGGGAGAGCATCGCGTAGAACTCGGCGAGCGCCTTGCGCCGGTCCCGCTCGGAGAACAGGTGGGTGAAGGAGTTCCCGAGGCAGATGATGGCGTCGTACTCGCCGTGGACGTCGCGGTTCAGCCACCGCCAGTCCGCCTGCACGACGCGCAGGATGTGCCCGCCGAACTTCATGCCGTTGTCGAACGCCTTCGCCAGCATCTCGGCGCTGCCGTCGGCGGACACGACGGTCTCGAAGCCCTCCTCGAGCAGCCGGACCGAGTGGAACCCGGTGCCCGTCGCGACGTCGAGGACGCTGCGCACCCCCCGGTCGCGGAGCTGTTCGACGAAGAACTTCCCCTCGCTCGCGTAGCGCGCTCGCCAGTCGATCAGCTCGTCCCACTTGTCGACGAACGTCTGCACGTACTCGTGCTTGTAGTGGGTGGACTCCCGGACCTCGGTCGGCGTGTCGCCGAACTGCTGGATGGTCCGGCCGAGCTCGGGCAGCTCGCTGTCGGTGCGATGGTCGGCCGTCATGTACCGCGTCTCCTCGACAGGGTTTCGGATGCAGCGGGTCGACCCGACGGTAGATCGGGGGACGCCGGTCCGGCCGGGCCCGAGGCGGCGGTCTGGATTGCCCGAAGATGTTGTGTTATACGCAACCAACCACCCGAATGAGCGTGCGCTTGCTCACATTACGGGGAGATTTCGGCGAGCTCCGGTAGTGGAGGCACAGGCGGTCCGACCAGTGCTCTTCGCCACTCCTCCATGGTGTCGTCACGGGTCCGCTCGGGCCGGACGGAGCGGTGAGGAAGCGCACCGCGCCGTGCGCCGGGCGTGCGGAGCGCGCGCCGGGGCGGCTCATGTGATACCGGTCACCGCGCGGATCGGATTTCACTCGTTCGCGCCAACCGGGCGCGCCCGGAGCGCGGTGGGCCCCTCCCCACCGGCCCGGCCGTCGCCGCACCGCCGCTGCCCGGCGAGGCGCTAGCCTGCGCGGATGGGCACCGATCGGGACAGCGGGGAGTTCGTGCGGGAGCCGCTCGGGGTGGCCGGGCGCATCACGGCCGACGGGTCGACGCCGTGGCCGGTCGAGGCCGGGCGGTACCGGCTCGTCGGCGCGCGGGCCTGCCCGTGGGCGAACCGGGTGATCATCACCCGGCGGCTGCTGGGCCTGGAGGGCGCGATCTCGCTCGGTCTCGCCGGCCCGCTGCACGACGAGCGCGGCTGGCGCTTCCACCTCGACCCCGGCGACGTCGACCCGGTGCTCGGCATCGAGTACCTGCGCGCGGCCTACGAGCGGGCGATCCCCGGGTACGACGCGGGCGTCACCGTCCCGGCGATGGTCGACGTCGCGTCCGGGAAGGTCGCCACCAACGCCTACGCCGACCTCGAGTACGACCTGTCGCAGCAGTGGCGCCGGCTGCACCGTGACGGTGCCCCCGACCTCTGGCCGGCCGCACACCGCGAGGAGATGGACGCGCTCGGCGACGGGATCTTCCACGACGTGAACAACGGCGTCTACAAGTGCGGGTTCGCCTCCGGCCAGGCCGCCTACGAGCGGGCGTACGCGGCCCTGTGGGACCGCCTCGACGCGCTGTCGGAACACCTGGGCACCCGGCGTTACCTGGTCGGGGACACGATCACCCAGGCCGACATCCGGCTGTGGGTGACCCTGGTCCGGTTCGACGCCGTCTACCACGGCCACTTCAAGTGCAACCGGCACAAGCTGACCGAGCTGCCGGTGCTGTGGGCCTACGCGCGGGACCTGTTCCAGACGCCCGGCTTCGGCGACACGATCGACATGGAACAGATCAAGCAGCACTACTACGGGGTGCACGCCTCGGTGAACCCGACCGGCGTGGTGCCGGTGGGCCCGGACGGGTCCGGCTGGACGACCCCGCACGACCGGGCGGAGCTGGGCGGGCGGCCGTTCGGCGACGGCACGCCGCCCGGGCCGCCGCCGGAGGGGGAGCGGGTCCCCGGCTGACCGCTGCGCCGAGCGCGGCCCGGCTGACCGCCGTGCCGAGCGCGACCCGGCTGCCGCGCCGTCGCGGAGCTGGTCGGTGCCGACCGCCGAGCCGGCCGGTGGGGCGGATCCGGCGGCCCGGTGCCGGTCGAGGGTGCCGTCCGTCGTCGCGGGCCGTCGTTCCGGCGGCCGGTGGGCGGCCGGGGTGCGCGTCGGCGGACGGGCGCGGCCCGGATGCGTCACGATGGGCGGTGATGCGAGCACGACACCACCCGGTCACCGGGCACCACCGCCGTCGCGGAGCCGGACTGCTGCTGACCGCCGCCGTCGCCGGGGCGGCGCTGGCGGCCGGCACCGTGGCCGTCACCACGCCGGTGCTGACCGCCCACGACGGGTCCGCCGCAGCGGCCGGCCCGCCCGCCGCCGCACCCGCCGCCCCGGAGGAACCCGTGGACACCTGCGTGCCGATGGTCGCCGAACTCTCGGTCCGCGACCGGCTGGCCCAGCGCCTGATGGTCGGGGTGGACGCGTCCGACCCGGAGGGCGCCGCCCGGAGCGTGCGCGAGTCGCAGGTCGGTGGGGTGTTCCTCGGCGGCAACGCGACCGAGCTGCTGCAGCAGGACCGGATGCAGGCGCTGCAGGACGCGTCGCGGACCCCGCTCGCGGTCGCGGTCGACGAGGAGGGCGGCCGGGTCCAGCGCATCGACGAGCTCGACGGCGACATCCCGAGCGCCAGGGAGATGGCGGCGTCGCGGACCCCGGAGCAGGTCACCGAGCTGGCCCGGCAGCGGGCCGAGCAGCTGAGGGCCCGCGGGGTCACCTGGAACCTCGCCCCGTCGGTCGACGTCTCCGACCAGCCGCGCACCGACGTCATCGGGGACCGGTCGTTCTCCGACGACCCGGACACCGCCACCCGCTACGCGCTGGCCTGGGCGCAGGGCCAGCAGGCCGGCGGCGTGTACGGCGTGCTGAAGCACTTCCCCGGCCACGGGGCGAGCTCCGGCGACTCGCACGAGGGCTCGGTGAGCGTCCCGCCGCTGGCCGAGCTGGAGCGGCGCGACCTGCTGCCGTACGCGGCGCTGGTCGGGCCGGGCATGCCGCTGGACGGCCGGGTCGGCGTCATGCTCGGGCACCTCGACGTCCCCGGGCTGACCGAGGACCCGGCCAGCATCGACCCGGCCGCCTACCGGCTGCTGCGGGAGACCTACCGGTTCGACGGCGTCGTGATGACCGACGACCTGGGCGCGATGAAGGCGATCACCGACCGGTTCGGGCTGGCCGAGGCCACCACCCGGGCGCTGGCGGCCGGGGCGGACATCGCCCTGTTCTCCAACGTCACCCCGGCCGGGCCGTTGCTGGACGCCGCCGAGCAGGCCCTCGCCGACGGCCGGATCTCCGCGGAGGCGAACGACGCCGCCGTCGCCCGCATCCTGGAGTCCAAGGCCCGCTGCACCCGCGCCTGACCCCGCCCCCGTTCCCACTCATGGAGCTTCGGCCCGGTGTGACGAGGCCGAAGCTCCATGAGTACGACGAGGGGGCGGGGCGCGAGAGGCGGGTGGGACGGGTGGGTCAGGAACCCATGTCCAGGCCACCGTTGACGCTGATCACCGAGCCGGTGACGTAGCCGGCGCGGTCGTCGACCAGGAAGGCCACGGCGCGGGCGATCTCGTCGGCCTGCCCGAGCCGGCCGACCGGGATCTTCGCCAGGATCTTCTCCATCGCCTTCTCCGGCACCGCGGCGACCATCTCGGTCTCGATGAAGCCCGGCGCCACGCAGTTGACGGTGACGCCCTTGCGGGCCACCTCCTGCGCCAGCGACTTCGAGAACCCGATCAGCCCGGCCTTGGACGAGGCGTAGTTCGCCTGCCCGATCGACCCGGTCTGCCCGATCACCGACGAGATGTTGACGATCCGGCCGAACTCGTTGCCGGTCATGTGCTCCAGCACGGCCTTGGTCATGTAGAACGCGCCGGACAGGTTGATCCGCAGCACCGCGTGCCAGTCGTCGACGGTCAGCTTCCGGACGGTCTTGTCGACGGTGATACCGGCGTTGTTGATCAGGTAGTCGACCCGGCCGCGCTGCTCCAGGACCTCGGCCACGACCCGGGCGCAGTCGTCGGGGGACCCGACGTTGCCCTGGTGCACCGACACCGACGCACCTTCGGCGCCCAGCTTGCCGCGCAGGTCCTCGGCCGCCTCGGAGTTCGACGAGTAGCCGGCCGCGACGTGCACGCCCTGGCGGGCCAGCGTCGTGGTGATCGCCGCCCCGATGCCTCGCGCACCTCCGGTCACGATCGCGACGCGCTGCTCCGGGTTGATGTCGGTGGGTGCGGTCATTCCGTTCCTCCAAGGGAGTCGAGAGTGCGCTTCATTCCACGTGCGACGGCGTCGGCCAGGTACGGCCGCAGCTCCTCCGGCGAGACGATCCGGTGCACCGACCCGACGCTCTGCGCCCGCTCGATCGAGTGCTTCGTGTCGAACTCGTCGGCGACCTGGCCGAGCTTCTCCGAGCGGACGTCCGGCCGGAGGGTGGCGAGCTCGCCGCGCAGCCGGGCCGCGGTGGCCTCGTCCCCGGCCTCGGCGGCCTCGGTGATCCGGGCCTCCAGACCGGTGACCCGCTCGTCGGCGGCGGTGCGGTGGTTGACCTCGCCGGCGAAGACGACGGCCGCGGCCGGCGCCCCGCCCAGCACGGAGGCGTACGAGCCGGTGACCGCGGCGACCTCCATGTTGTCGTTCAGCGTCCCGGAGAACACGACGAACGCACCGCCGTGGTAGCGGGACACGACACAGAACACGATCGGGCCGTCGAAGTTGACGATGGCCCGGCCGATCTCGGCGCCGTTCTCCAGCTGCAGCCCGCGCAGCGACTCCGGCGAGCCGTCGAACCCGGACAGGTTCGCCAGCACCACCAGCGGCCGGTTGCCGGACGCCGCGTTGATCGCCCGCGCGCACTTGCGCGACGAGCGCGGGAACAGCGTCCCGGCGGTGAACTGCGACGGGCCGTCCACCGGGCGCGGGCCGCGGCGCGGGACCGGCCGCGACTCGATGCCGATCATGGCGATCGGCTGCCCGCCGAGGTGCGCGTCCAGCGCGACGACCGACTGGGCGTCGTGCATGTCGGCCCACCGCTCCGACGTCGGGTGGTCGGCGTCGGCGACACCGTCCAGCACCGAGCGGATGTCGAACGGCTTCTTGCGCTCGCCGTTGGTCTCCGGCGCCCAGATCTCGCCGAGCGTGCGGAACTCGGTGTTCGGCCCGGAGTGCGGCGCCGTGGTCACGTCGCGGGAGACCGGGTCGGTGGTCGGCGCCGGCCGCGGGAACCGCTCGCCGGGCAGCGTCCAGGTGTGTGCGTAGTGCCGCATCAGCACCTGCACGGCGCCGGACAGGTCCGGTGCCCAGTACTGGGCCTGGCCGTTCGGGCCCATGATCCGGTCGTAGCCGCCGATGCCGAAGTTGTCCTCGGCCGACACCCCGCCGGAGTAGTCCAGCGACTGCTTGCCGGTGAGCACCATCGCCGAGTCCGGCGTCATCACCAGGATGCCCCTGGTGTGCATGAGCATCGTGGCCTCGGCGTTCCAGTACGGCTGGGCGCCGACGTTGATCCCGGTGACGACGACGTTCATCTCGCCGCCGCCCTGGGTGAACTCGATGATCCCGCGCAGCACCCGGGAGATCCAGTCCATGTTCTCGGTGCCGGAGTCCATCGCGATCTTCGCGCCGGCCGAGACCGCGAACCACTCGACCGGGGCGTCCAGCTCACGGGCCAGGTCGATCGCGGCGAGCACCCGGCGGCACTCCGGCTCGGCGATGGCGCCGAGCGCCCGGGTCGGGTCGCCGAGCAGCACCACCCGCCGCATGCCCTCCGGGTAGCGCCGGGTCGGCACGGACACCACGCCGAGCACCAGGTTGGCCCGGTTCCCGCCGGGGGCCCGGTCCACCGGGTGCGGCACGCCGTCGTCGTCGAGGTCGTACTCCTGCCAGGTGCCCGGTCCGGCGTCGACCCCCGCGGTGAGCAGCGGGAGGATCTCGTACGGGTAGACGGCCCCGCGGCGCCGGGCCTTGAGCACCTTCTGGTCGTAGTCGTCGAGCTCGCGCATCGGCTCGGTCGGCGGCTCGTCGAGGCGCAGCGTCACCCCGGCGCCGGGCGGGCGCGACATCCGCAGCAGCATCGACCGCGACCCGCCCCGGTCCCCGGCCACCGACGGATCGGCGCTGCGGAACTCGACGAGCACCTGCTCCAGCCCGAGGTTCGCGGTACGCGGCGCGAGCCGCCGGACCACGGCGTGCAGCTCGGCCAGCGGGACGTCGACCTCCGGCCACACGTACAGCGCGATCCGGTTCCACGACGTCCTGGCCAGCGTCCGGTCCCCGGCGCGGGCCGCGCGCAGCGAGTTGATGCAGGCGTCCAGGGCCCGCTCGAACTGCGGCAGCGCCCGGATCCGGCCGGTCTCGTCGTCGCGCAGCACGGTCAGCTCGCGCACGTCGGCCATCGCGACCAGGCGGTCGTCGCCACGGACCTCGCGGCCGACGGCCCGGAACACGTGGACGTCGGGGGCCGCGGGCAGCCGGGTCAGCTCGAAGTTGCCGAAGCGCCACAGCCGCAGCCGGTCCGCGACCAGCGGGTGCATCCCGCGCAGCGTCCGGTCCTCGACCAGCTCGCCGGTCGCGTCCGGCCGGAAGGTGAACCAGGTCGGGGCCTCGGCCTCGTCGTCGGCGTGCTCGGCCCGCGGGTTGGGCCGGACCGCGACCGCGACCCGGTGCAGCGCGGCGGGCACCTTGCCCAGCGCCGCCCGGACACGCTCGGCCCTGGCGTCGGGGTCACCGCCGTCGCCGGCCTTGGTCGAGGTGACGTAGAGGTCGACCAGCGCGGTCCGGTTCCCCGGCTGCCCACCGAGCTCGGCGACCCGGCGGCGCAGCTCCTCGGCGATCTCCAGCGCGTTCTGCGGGTCGTTGTTGTCGATCACCGACGCGAACAGCGTGCGGTCGTTGTCCAGGTGCCGGTAGCGCGCCGTCAGCAGTGGCCGGCCCGCGAACTCACCCAGCTCCGGCTCGCCGAGCGGCCGGACCCGGTAGTAGCGCCGGGTCATGACCTCCAGCAGGACGGCGTCGTGCCGCTCCCCGAAGACCCCGAGGATCGACTCCGACGAGGTGACCAGCGAGTCGATCCGGGCGGCCCGGTCCGGGACGGTCGCGGTGCCCTCCCGCTCGGCGGCCAGCACGTCCAGGCTCTCCCGCACGCCCTCCAGCGCCCGGGCCCGCTCGGCGGCGACCACCGGGGCGTCGTACGCCCGGTAGCGCAGGAGCCGGGCGGTGTCCCCGACGACCGGGTGCCGCAGCTGCGTCGCGACGACGAGTGCGTCCAGCGCGCGCAGGTAGTCCTCGCGGGCCGCCGCGGGCAGCCCGCCCAGCGTGCGGGGGTGGCGCAGCCGCCCGTTGAGCAGGTCCAGCACGACCGGGACCTGCTGCGCCGCCCGCCGGTGGGCGAGGAACATCCGGTACAGCGACGGGCCGAGGTCCGGGTCGTCGGTCACGTCGGTGACGCCGTAGTGCGCCAGCGCCGTGCGCAGCTTGGCCTGGAAGGACTCGGGCAGGCCCTCGTCCTCCGGGTCCCGGCTGCGCAGGTAGGCGTAGAGGTACTCCTGCGGGTTGCGCTCGGTCTCGCCGGTCTCGTCGTCGGTCTCGGACCGGTTGCGCGACAGGGCGCAGAGGTCGGCGAAGATCTGCAGGACGGCGGTCTCGCCGGCGAGCACGGCCGGGTCGTCGCCGGGCAGGGCGTCCCGGGCACCGGCGAGGCGGGCGAGCTGCGGGCGGGTCTGGGTCTCGTCGACGTCGAAGCCGAGGACCCCGAAGCGCAGCGCCGACAGCGCGTCGGCCGCGGTCGCGGCCGGTGCGCCGTCCGGGCCCGGACCGGCGGTGGCGAACGCGGCGAAGCCGATCCGGTCGGTGGCCGGGGCGGCGCTCTCGTCGGCGTCGGCCGACGGCTCCAGGCGCAGCAGCTTGGTGCCGCCGTCGACCTGGGAGTTGGCCGGGACCAGCAGCTCGGCCACGGTGCCGTCGAACGGCGCGCGCAGCGAGGTCTCCAGCTTCATCGACTCGACGATCGCGACGGTGTCGCCCTCGGCCACCACGTCGCCGGGGGCCACCGGCAGGGCGACGACCATCGCCGGCGCCGGCGCGCGCACGATGCCGGCCTCGCCGCCGGAGATCCGGTGCACGGCGCCGTCGACCTCGACCAGGAAGTCCGACTCCTGGGCCACCGACAGCACGGTCCAGCTCTGCGGGCCGACGGTGAGCCGGCGCTCGTAGGCGCCGTTGCGCTCGACGTCGACGTCCACCCCGACGCCGTCCAGCTCGACCCGGTAGCGCCCGGACCGGGTGCGGGCGACCCGCAGCGTGTAGGACTGCCCGGCGGCGGTGACGTCGGTCTGGTGCCAGGTCTCGTAGCCGACCTCGGGGCGCCCGGCCTCGGCGGACCGGAACAGCCGGTCCTGCTGGCGGGCGACGTGGCCCTCGTGGGACTGGATCGCGGTCGCGAGCAGCGCGACGTCGATCCGGCGCGGCGGGGCGTAGCCGTCGGCCATCATCGAGTCGAGCCAGGTGGTCTGCAGGTCACCGGAGCGCAGCTCGTCGCGGTCGAGCAGATCGAGCAGGAACGCCTTGTTCGTCGAGCCGCCGTCGATCACGGCCGCGGTCTGGCGCAGCGCACGCGACAGCCGGGCGCGGGCCTCGTCGCGGTCCCGGCCCCAGGCGATCACCTTGGCGATCATGGAGTCGAACTGCGGCGGGATGACGTCCCCCGCGGCGACACCGGTGTCGACCCGGACGCCCGGGCCGCTGGGCAGCGCGAGGTGCTCGATCCGGCCCGGGGCCGGGGCGAACTCGCGCTCCGGGTCCTCGGCCGTCAGCCGGGCCTCGATCGCCCAGCCCGAGCCGGCCGGGGCGACCGGCGCGACGTCGGTGAGCGCGCCGCCCGCCGCCACGTGCAGCTGCAGCTTGACGATGTCGACGCCGGTGCACGCCTCGGTGACCGGGTGCTCGACCTGCAGCCGGGTGTTGACCTCCAGGAAGGAGAGCAGCTTCTCCTCGGGCTGGTAGAGGAACTCGACGGTGCCCGCGTTGACGTAGCCCGCGGCCCGGGCCAGGTCGGCGGCCGAGTCGCGGAGCAGCCGCTCCTGTTCGGGGTCCAGCGCGGTGGACGCCGACTCCTCGATCACCTTCTGGTTGCGCCGCTGCACCGAACAGTCCCGCACCCCGAGCGTCCACACGTCGCCGTGGGCGTCCGCGACGACCTGGACCTCGACGTGGCGCCCGCCGGAGACCGCCCGCTCCAGGAAGACCGTCGCGTCGCCGACCGTGCGGCCCGCCTCCGACGCCGCGCGCTCGAACGCCTCGTCGAGCTGCTCCGGCCCGGCGACGAACCGGATCCCGCGCCCGCCGCCGCCCGCGGTCGCCTTGACCATCAGCGGGTAGCCGACCGTGTCGGCCGCGGCCCGGGCCGCCGCCAGGTCGGCCACCGGGCCGCCGGACCACGGCGCCATCGGCACGCCGACCGACTCGGCGAGCTGCTTGGACGCGATCTTGTCCCCGAGCCGCCGCATGACCTCGGCCGACGGCCCGACGAAGACGATCCCCAGCCGGGCGCACAGCTCGGCGAAGTCGGCCTTCTCCGAGACGAAGCCCCAGCCCGGCCACACCGCGTCGGCGGCGCAGACCCGCAGCGCCCGCTCCAGCTCGGCGTGGTCGAGGTACGGGCTCGCGCCCATGTGGTCCGGGTCGTCGGGTCCGATGAGGACGGCCTCGTCGGCCTCCCGGACGTACATCGCACGCCGGTCGACGGCGGTGTACAGCGCGATGGTGCGCAGCCGGCGGTCGGGGCCGTTCTCGGCGTTCCACTCCCGGACGGCGTTGATCAACCGCATGGCGGGTTCACCGCGGTTGACGATGGCGATGCGCGAGAACACGGGTTTCACTGCTCCTGGTGGCTGCGACGGCGGGTCTGGCACGGGTACCCCACCGGTCGGACGGGGCGAGGAGTGCTCGCCCCGTCCTACCGGTGAAGGCCCAAGCCTGTCACTCGCCGAACGCGATGCGGACGTCGTCGGTCGTCGGCGCGGCGGGCGGGACGGTCTGCGGTGCCCCGGCCGCCGCGGGATCGAGGAACACCTCGGGGGCCATCACGGCCGGGTCGACCTCGAGCACGGCGTAGCCCCCGACCGCACCGGCGCCGAAGCCCGGGGCGAACACCCGGGTCGGGCCGGTCACGACGCCGTCGGCGCAGGCGTCGAACAGCGCGATCGGGATGGACGCGGCGGACACGTTGCCCATCGTGCCGATGTTGAAGTACAGCTGCTCCGCCGCGAGCCCGGCCTTCTCCGCGAGCTGCAGGATCATCGTCTTGTTCGCCTGGTGCGGGACGATGAGGTCCACCGCGTCGAGCATGCTGCCGGTGCCGTCCGGCCCGGCCTGCTCGGTGAGCTCACCGATCATCTGCGCCAGGTAGCGCGCGACCAGGGACTTCACCTCGGGCCCGTAGACGGTGATGTCGTTGTCGAACTCCGGGTTCGGCCAGATGATCGAGTTGACCTCGGAGACCGGGCCGGACGCGTAGGTCTGGAGCAGGTCGACGTCGCCGGGCTCGCCGTCGGGGGCCGGTGCGACGACCATCGCCGCGGCGCCGTCGCCGAAGATCATCCGCGAGGTGCGGACGTTGCCGATCTTGTCCGAGAACTTCTCGACGCAGACCAGGAGCACCGGCCGGCGGACCTCCTGCAGCTGGCGGACGGCCTCGGCCAGCCCGTACGGGAGCCCCGCGCAGGCGGCGACGATGTCGGCCGAGCAGTGCGTCTGGAGCAGCCCGAGCTGGCCGGACAGCCAGGTCGACAGCGACGGGATGAGCCGCTCGCTGGTGCAGGTCGCGACGATGACCGCGCCGATCTCGGACCGGTCGCGGCCGGAGTGCTCCAGCGCCCGGACCGCGGCCGACCAGGCCAGGTCCTCGATGTCGTGCGAGGTGTAGCAGCGCTGGTCGATCCCGGTCTTGGTGGAGATCTCCGCGGCGCTCATCGGCGACCAGGAGAACGCCGAGTTGCGCACGACGTCGTCGTTGGAGCAGACGTGCTCGCCGCGGACGACCGCGAGCGCCTCCACCTTCGGCTGCACCGCGAACGCCTCGCGGACCCGGACCGGCGGCAGCGGGCGCGCCGGGGAGACCGGCTCGGCCTGCGTCGCGACCCGGCCGCGGCGGGCCGGGCGGGCGCCGGTGGCGCGGTCCAGGAAGTCCGCCACGTCGCGGTTGCGCGGGTGGAAGGCGATGACGTGGTCGTCGTCGCCGATCTCGTCCGCGGTACGCAGCTCGGTCGCGGCGCGGTCCCACGGGTACTGGTTGTGCAGCACCATCGCCCACCGGGTGAGCGCCTCGAGCTCGGGCCGCTCGGCGTGCGCGTCGAGGATCTCGTTCCAGGCGAAGACCGGGTAGTCCGGGTCGTGGTGCGGTACGACGAAGGTGCGCGCGCCGGGGGTCGTCAGGAACTGCTCGACGGTCGGCTTCACGGCGGGCAGCTCGGTCGCGTGGTGGCGGCGGTTGCCGTAGACGTCGAAGAGCAGGTCGAAGATCCGCTCCTCGACGCCGGTGTCCCAGGTGGTCGGCAGCGCGTCGAACGCCTCGCGCACCGCGCGGATCTTCCGCTCGCCGTCGCGCCACGGGGTCAGCGTCGGGAGGAAGACGTCGGGGCGGTGGCGCGGCAGGTCGCGCCAGCGGGTCGGGCGCTTCTCGAACATCGTCAGCGTGTACCGGTTGACCCAGAACAGGTTCTGGCTCATGTCGCGCAGCAGGCCGAACCGGCTCTCGTACGCCCCCGAGGCCACCCGTTCCAGGATGTCGGTCCCGGTCGGCGCCTTCGCCTCGAAATCGCGCCCGACGATTGCGGCGAACTGTTCGAGATCGTCGATCACGGAGAAATCGAGTTCTCCGAGGAAATTCGCGGGAAAGACCAGACGGTCGTGGTTGTTGACCACGAACGGCTTCATGGGACGACCTCCAGGTGCGACGACGGCCAGGGCTGCGGGTCTGCCTTCATTCGTCGTCACCAGGGTCAACGCGAATGCGGGCCGGATGGTCGGTGCGGTTGCGGTGTCACAGACGGTATCGGTGCAGAGACTCGATCGGAATGTGATCCGGCCCCCGAGTGGGTGCGCTCACCCATTGTCGGGTACGTGCGACGGTGGCCGGCCGGAATGTTACCGAGAAGTTCTACCGACCGGTCCGCTGCACGGGCGTGCCGTACCCGCAGGTCGGCGCCACCATCGGGTCCATAGTGGAACGCATACGGCGGGTGCCGGTGCGGCCCCGGTGCGTGCACGCCCGGCACCGGCGGAGTGGTGCAGGTCGCGCCGGTGCCGGTCAGACGCGGCCGGCGACCGGCTCCGCGGTCGGCCCGACGGTCAGCGGCTCCGGGGTCAGTGCGACGAGCACCGTCGCGACCAGCGCGGCGGCACCGGCGGCGGCGAACGCGATCGTGTAGGCGGCGCCCTGCGGGAAGGCGCCGCCGTCGAGCACGAAGGCCGAGGTGACCGCCGCGACGACGGCCGCGCACGAGCTGGTGCCCAGCTGCCGGGCCAGGGTGTTGAGGCTGTTCGCCGCGGCCGTCTCCGACTCCGGGACCGCGCGCATGATCGCCAGCGGGATCGCCGAGTAGGCGAGTGCCGCCCCGATCGCCGCGACCGTCGAGGCCAGCATCAGCAGCCAGACCGAGCCCGGCAGCAGGGCCAGGCCCACGTTGCCCACCGCCAGGACGACCGTCCCGGCGACCAGCGTGGTGCGCGGCCCGCGCAGTCGCGACAACCGCGCCGACACCGAGGACAGCGCCACCATCGCCCCGCCCATCGGGAGCAGCACCAGCCCGGCGATCACCAGCGGCAGCCCGAAGCCGTACCCGGTCCCGACCGGTGCCTGCAGGATCTGGATGGTGAGGATGAAGCCCGCGAACATCGCGAACCCGGTGAGTACCGAGGCCAGGTTGGTCAGCAGCACCGCGGGCCGGGCGGAGACCCGCAGGTCGATCAGCGGGCGCCGGACCCGCAGCTCGTAGCGGCCGGTCACCAGCGTCAGCACGACGGTGGCGCCGAGCAGCCCGAGCACGGTCGGCGACGCCCAGCCCCAGGCGTCGCCCTTGGAGATCGCCAGCAGCAGGCAGACCAGCGCGAGGCCGACCCCGACCGCGCCCACGGCGTCGAACCGGCCCCCGCTGCGCAGCCGGGACTCCGGCACGAGCCGGCGCACCAGCAGGATCTGGACCACCGCGATCACCGCGGCCCCGGCGAACAGCCAGCGCCAGCTCCCGAGCTGGGCGACGACGCCGGTGATCGGCAGGCCGATCGCGCCGCCGAACCCGAGCGAGGACGACATCAGGCCGACCCCCGACCCGATCCGCTCCGGCGGGAGGACGTCGCGCATCAGGCTCATGCCGAGCGCGATCACCCCGAACGCCGCGCCCTGCAGCACCCGGGCGACGAGCAGCAGCCCGATCCCGGGGGCCACGGCGCCGAGCAGCGAGCCCACCCCGACCAGGCCGAGCGCGACCAGCAGCATCCGGCGCTTGCCGTACATGTCGCCGAGCCGGCCCAGCACCGGCGCCGACACGGCCCCGGCCACCAGGTTCGCGGTGACCAGCCAGGACGCCGTCGAGGGGCTCACCGACAGCAGCTCGGGGAACCGGGGCAGGAGCGGGACCACCATCGTCTGCACCAGCGAGACGAGCAGGCCGGACGCCGCGAGCACGGTGATCGCGACGCCTGGCCGGTGCGGTCTGGTGGGTGTCCCGGGGGTGGTCTCGGCGGCTCGACGGGCCCGGAACACACGACCTCTGATGATCAGGTTGTTGTCGTTGCTACCCGATCAGGTGAGCACGGTTCGTGGTCCCGCGGCAAGCGAGAAACTTTGCAATGGCATCTTCGACGCGATTCTCACCCGGCTGCCGGAGCCGCCGGGCGCTCCCGCGGCGGCACCGGCACCGGCGGCTGCGGACCCGCGTAGGTGGCCGACGGGCGGATCAGCCGCCGCTGTGCCGCCTGCTCCAGCACGTGCGCGCACCAGCCGACGACCCGGCTGGTGGCGAACGTCGGCGTGAACATCGACCGCGGGACACCGCAGCCCGCCATCACCACACCCGCGTAGAACTCGACGTTCGCGTGCAACGGCCGGTCCGGGCGCAGCTGCGCGAGCGCCGCGCCGACCTGCCGCTCGACCTCGGCGGCCCGGGCCGGGAGCGGGCCGCCGAGCCGCTCGGCGACCTCGCGCAGCAGCGCCGTGCGCGGATCGGGGCCGCGGTACACGGCGTGCCCGAACCCCATGATCCGTTCCCCGGCGGCGAGCCGGTCGGCGACCCAGCGCCCGGGGTCGCCGCCGGCCTCGCGGTCGATCGCGTCCAGGCTCTCCAGCGCGCGGTCCGGGGCGCCGCCGTGCAGCGGGCCGGAGAAGGCACCGATCGCCGCCGTGACCGCCGAGGCGACGTCCGCCCCGGTGGAGGCGACGACCCGGGCGGTGAACGTGGAGGCGTTGAAGCCGTGGTCCAGCGTGCTGACGAGGTAGGCGTCGACGGCGCGGGCGTGCTCGGCGACGGGTTCGGACCCGGTGAGCATCCACAGCCAGTTCGCGGCGGGCTCCAGGTCGGCCCGCGGCGCGACCGGGTCCCGGCCGGAGCGCAGCCGGTGCAGTGCGGCCAGCACGGTCGGCGTCGCGGCGCAGACGGCGAGTGCGTCCCGCGCGCCCCGCTCCGGTCCGGCGTCCCAGACCGGGCGCATCCCGCGCAGCGGGCCGAGGACCGACAGGGCGGTGCGCAGGCCGGCGAGCAGGTCGTCGCCGCACGCGCCGGCGATCGCGGGGAGCAGGGCGCGCAGCTCGTCCGGGAGCTCCCGGTGGGCGGCGATCCGCCCGGCGAACGCGGTCCGCTCCGGCTCGGTGGGCAGGTGGCCGTGGGCGGCGAGGAACCAGGCGCAGGTGAAGGTCCTGACCCGGGCCAGCTCGACCGCGGAGTACTGGCGGTAGTGGTAGAAGCCCTCGTCGCCGCGGACGTCACCGATCGTCGTGGTGGTGACGGCGACGCCGCGCAGGCCCGGTGGGACCTCGGGTACGGCAGTGGGGACGGTCGTCATGGGACAGACGTTCCGCCGTCCCCGTCGCGTCGTCAATATTGATTCGATCAATGTTGATACGGTCCATGTCGTGGAGTACCTGACCGTCGCCGAGACCGCGGAACGGCTCGGCGTGAAGCGCGAGACCGTGTACGCCTACGCCAGCCGCGGCCTGCTGACCAGCGTGCGCGGCGCGCAGCGGCGGGGGAGCCGGTTCGCCCGGCCGGAGGTGGAGGCACTCGCCGCGCGCGGCCGCGAGGCCGGGGCGCCGTCCGGGGCGGTCGAGCGGATCAGGACCGGGATCACCCTGGTGGCCGACGGCGGGCCGTGGTTCCGGGGGGTCGCGGCCGGGGAGCTCGCCCGCACCGCGACCCCGGAGGAGGTCGCCGGGCTGCTCTGGGAGACCGGCGGGCCGGTGCCGCTCGCGGCCGATCCCGACCTGCTCCCGGTCGCCACCGCCGTGCTCCGCGCACTGCCGGCCGGTGCCCGGGCCACCGACCGCTTCCGGGTGGCGGTCGGGGCGCTGGCCGCGGCCGACCCGCTGCGGGCCGACGTCTCGCCCGGCGCGGTCGTGCGGACGGCCTCGCGGCTGCTCGGCACCGTGGTCGACGCCCTGACCACCACCGTGGCGGACCCGCCACCCCCGGTGGAGCAGGCCGGTCTGGCCGCGCGGCTGTGGCCGGCGCTCGCCCGGGACCCGTCGGCGGATCCCGGGGCGGGGATCGGCCACGTGCGGGCCGCACTGGTACTGCTCGCCGACCACGGGCTCGCGGCCTCCACGGTCGCCACCCGGGTCGCCGCGAGCACGCTCGCCGACGTGCACGCGGTCGTCTCCGCCGGGCTCGGTGCGCTGGACGGCCCGCGGCACGGCCTGGCCAGCGGGCTGGCGTACCGCTTCCTCGCCGGTGCGGCCACCGACCCGCGGGCCGCGCTGGCCGAGCGGCTGCGGTCCGGCGAGCGGGTGCCCGGGTTCGGGCACGCCGTCTACCGGGGTCCCGATCCGCGGGCCGTGGTGCTGCTCGACCGGCTGCGCGCGGACCCGGTGGCGGCACCGGCGGCCGGCGTCGTGACGGCTCTGGCCGACGGGCTGCACCGGGGCGGCGAGGGCCCCGCGCCGAACATCGACATCGCGCTCGCGGCCCTGCTGCACGCCCACGACCTGCGCCCGGACGCGGGCGAGCTGCTGTTCGCCACGGCCCGCACGATCGGCTGGGTCGCGCACGCCATGGAGGAGTACGCCGAGCCCGGGCTGCGGTTCCGCCCGGTCGGCGTCTACACCGGACCGCGACCCGGCGCCGGCGACGGGGACGGACCTGCTGCGGCGGGGTGACCGGCCGAGCGCGAGGATGGGGCCATGCCCCGTCGACGTTCCCTCGCCGACGGCGTCTCCGACCGCTTCCGAGAGCTCTGGTCGCAGCGCCGCCCCTGCATCCTCGTCACCCCGCGCCGGGACGGCACCCCGCACGCGGTACCGGTCGGGGTCACCCTGGACCTCACCGAGCGGGTGGCGCGGGTCATCTGCAGCGGCGGTTCGCAGAAGGCGGTCAACGTCGCCGCCGCGGGCCGGGCCGGTGCCCGCGTCTCGCTGACGCTGGTCGAGGGCCGGACCTGGTCGACCCTCGAGGGCGTCGCCGTCGTCGACGACGATCCCGGCGCCGTGCGCGACGCCGAGCACCGCTACGCCCGCGAGTACAAGGAGCCGCGGGAGAACCCGCAGCGGGTGGTGCTCCGCGTCGCCGTCGACCGCGTGCTCGGCAACGCCTGAGCGGGATACTCGGTCCGTGGACCTGCCGGAGACGACCTTCCTCGGGCACAGCACGGTGCGGCTGCGCCTGGGCGGGCGCACCGTGCTCACCGATCCCGTGCTCACCGATCCCGTGCTCACCGCGACGGTCGGGCCGCTGCGCCGGATGGCACCCGCCGTCGACCCGGCCGGGCTCGCCGACGTCGACCTGGTGCTGATCTCGCACCTGCACGCCGACCACCTGCACCTCGGGTCGCTGCGGCTGCTGCCGGTCGGCACCGAGGTCGTGGTCCCCGCCGGAGCGGCCGGCTGGCTGCGTCGGCGCGGCGTGCGCCGGGTGTCAGAGCTGGCCGTCGGGCAGGCCAGGACGTTCTCCGGGCTCCGGGTGACCGGCACCGCGGCGGAGCACTCCGGGCACCGCTGGGGACCGCGGCTCACGCACGGCCCGCAGGCCGTCGCGATGGGGCACCTGCTGGAGGCCGACGGTGCCCGCGTCTACCTGGCCGGTGACACCGGCCTGTTCCCCGGCCTGGCCGACATCGCGGCGCAGGGGCCGATCGACCTGGCCGCGCTGCCGGTGTGGGGCTGGGGGCCGAGCCTCGGGCCCGGGCACCTCGACCCGGCCGGTGCGGCCGAGGCCGTCCGGCGGCTCGCGCCGCGGGTGACGCTGCCGGTGCAGTGGGGCACCCTCGCCGTCGCCGGGCTGTGCTCGGTGCCCGGCCGCACCGGTGGCCGGATGCGCGAGCTGCTCGTCCGCCCGCCGCAGGACTTCGCCGCCGCGGTCGTGGCGGCGGGCCTGCGGACCCGGCCGGTCGTCGTGCCGCCGGGGGCCTCGCTCGGGGTGCCGGCATGACCACACCGGTCGCGGCCGCCGCGGACTGGTTCTCCGCCGACCTCGGGCCGGACACCGGCCGGATCGCCTACCTGGTCGTCGGCGGCGGGGTGCTGTTCGGCTCGATCCTGCCGGTCGTCCCGACCGGGGCGATCGTCGGTGCCGCGGCGGCGACGGCCATGACGTCGGACGCGCTGTCCCTGCCGGTGGTGCTCGTGCTGGCGCTGGCCGCCGCGCTGGCCGGTGACCTGGTGACGTTCGCCGTCGCCCGGTGGGGCAGTGCCTCGGTGCTCGCCGCGGTGGCGGGCGGCCGGTTCGGCGGGGACCGCACGGGGGAGCGGGTGCGCCGGCTGCGCGCCGCCTACGCCGAGCGCGGCTGGCTGCTCGTGCTCGTCGGGCGGGTGGCGCCCGCGGGCCGGGTGCCGACGATCATCGCCGCGGCCGCGGCCGGGATGAGCTGGGGCCGGCTGGTGCCCGCGGTCACCGGCGGCGCGGCGCTGTGGACCCTGCTGTACGGGGTCCTCGGGGTGCTCACCGGCAACCTCACGGACTCGCCGCTGGTGGCGGCGGCGCTGGCCGTCGGCGTCGCCGCACTCGTCGGCGCGGCGACCGCACTGGTGCAGCGGCTGCGTCACCGGCGGCGCCCCGGGCGGTGACCGCGTTCAGGTGCGCCCGGCCCTGGCCTGCAGCGCGGCGTCGATCTCCTCCAGGCTTCGCCCCTTGGTCTCGGGCATCAGCCGGTGGAGGAACACGAACCCGGCGGCACCGACCACGGCGAACACGGCGAACAGCCCGGCCTCGCCGAGCGTGGTGATCAGCGTCAGCGTGGTCGAGGCGATCACCAGGTCCAGGCCCCAGTGCGTGGTGGCACCGAGGCCGGACGCCTTGCCGCGCACGGCCGTCGGGAACACCTCGGAGTTCACCAGCCAGATCGCGATGCCCAGGCTGGCCGCGAACGCCGCGATGTAGACGCACAGGGCGACGACGATGAGGATCCCGACCACGCCGTCCTGGGACGGGAGCAGGAACAGCACGACCAGCGCGACCAGCGCCGCGACGACGACCGCGAGCCCGCCGAGCAGCAGCGGCCGCCGACCCCAGGAGTCGATCCGGGCCAGCGCGATCCCGGTGACGACGGTGTTGACCAGCCCGATCCCGACGGTCGCGAGCAGTGCGCCGGTGTCGGAGCCGAAGACGCCCTCGAGGATCGTGGGGGCGTAGTAGAGCACCGCGTTCACCCCGACGAGCTGGTTCACCGCGGCGACCCCGATCCCGAGGGTCAGCGCCGGGCGCAGCTGCGGCCGGCGCAGGTCGGCCCAGCTCCAGCGGGCCTCGTCCCGGGCGGCGGCACGGATCTCGGCGATCTCGGCCTCGGCCTGCTCGGGGGTGCGCCCGGCCAGTGCGGCGCGGGCCTCGTCGACCCGGCCGCGCAGCACCAGCCAGCGCGGCGACTCCTGCGCGCCGAGCAGCCCCACGATCATCGCCAGCGCCGGGATCCCGGCGAGCGCGAGCGGCCACCGCCAGCTGCCCGCCTCGGCGAACTGGGAGTTGACCAGGTAGGACAGCAGGATCCCGACGGTGATGAGGAACTGGTTCATCGAGACCAGCCGTCCGCGCGAGGCCTTCGGCGCGATCTCGGCGATGTAGAGCGGCACGCAGACCGAGGACACCCCGATCGCCAGCCCGAGCACGACCCGGGCGGCGAGCAGCACGCCGGTCCCCGGGGCGATCCCGGAGAGGACCGCACCGGCGAGGAAGACCCAGGCGACGCCGATCAGCGTCCGCCGCCGGCCGAGCGCGTCGGTCACCGCGCCCCCGGCCAGGGCGCCGACGAGGGCACCGGCCAGCAGGCCGGCCACGATCAGCTGCTGCCCGGCGTCGCCGAGCCCGAACTCCGGCGCGATGTGGAGCAGCGCCCCGCTGATGACGCCGGTGTCGTAGCCGAACAGCAGGCCGCCGGCGGCGGCGACGGTGGTGGCGAGCCCGATCCCGCGCTCGCGCCGGGGACGGAGCGCGGTGGCCCCGTCGTCGGTGGCCCCGTCGTCATCGTGTGTCGTCATCGACCGCCCCTTCCGTCGGTACGCGCACGCTGCGTCGCGAAACGGTGGGGGTCGAGGCTACGTAACCGGCTGTCGTCGTGCAGACACGGAACCGGCCGGGCACGACGGGAGGGGGTGCGTCGTGCCCGGCCGGCGGTCGGTGGGGGAGGTGCGGGTCAGTTGCCGCCGCCCCCGAACGGGCTGGAGCCGCCGAACGGGCTGGACCCGCCGAACGGGTCGGACCCGCCCTGGCCGGGCTCCTGCGGGCTGGGCAGCGACCCGTTGCGGGAGTTCGCCGCGGCGGTGTCCTCGGCGCTGCCGAGGGTGACCGGGACCTGGCGGGCGCCGGACCCGCTGCCGACGGTCAGCGTGATCTGCTGGCCGGGGGCGAAGTTCCCGACCCGGGCCATCAGGTCGGCGAAGCTGGAGACCGGGTAGTCGTCGACCTTGGTGACGACGTCGCCGGCCCGCAGCCCGGCGGTTGCGGCCGGCGAGTTCGGCTGGACCTCGGAGAGCTGCGCCCCGCCGGAACCCGCCGCGGCCGGGGACGACTGCTGGATCGAGCCCAGCACGCCGAGCTGCGGCCGGGTGGCGACGCCGTCGGACATGATCTCCTGGGCGACCCGCTTCGCGGTGTCCACCGGGATCGCGAAGCCGAGCCCGATCGAGCCGGGGCTGCCGCCGCTGGTGGCGATCGCGGAGTTGATCCCGACGACCTGGCCGGCCAGGTTCACCAGCGGTCCGCCGGAGTTGCCCTGGTTGATCGGGGCGTCGGTCTGCAGGCCGTTGTAGACGACCGGCTCCTCGCCCTCGCCGCCGGCGGCCACGGTCCGGTTCAGCGCGGAGACGATGCCCGCGGTGACGGTGCCGGACAGGCCCTGCGGCGACCCGGTCGCGACGACCTGCTCGCCGACCTGCACGCCCCCGGACTCGCCGAGCGTGGCGGCCTTGAGGTTCGACGCCCCCTCCAGCCGCAGGACGGCCAGGTCGTAGCCGGGCGCGGTGCCGACGACGGTCGCGCGGTACTGGGTGCCGTCGGAGGTCGACACGGTGATCTGGCCGCCGGGGCCGGCCCCGGTGACGACGTGGTTGTTGGTGAGCACCTCGCCGTCGGCGGTGAGGATGACGCCCGAGCCCTCGCCGCCGCCCTGGGCGGTGCGCACCTGGATGTCCACCGTGCTCGGGGTGATCGCGGCCGCGGCCCCGGCGATCGAGCCGTCGGCGGCCTGTGCCGGCGTGCCCGGATCGGCGGAGCTGCTCAGCGCGGCGGTGCCGGCCGGGGAGTCCCCGAGCACCGCGTAGGCGCCGCCGAACCCGACCCCGCCGCCGATCAGGCCGGCCGCGACGGCCACCGCGACGAGCCCGGTGCCGAACCGGCGCGGCGGCTTCGGCGCCGGGGCCTGGGCCGGGAACGGCGGGTACACCGAGGTGGGCGGGCTGCCCGCGCCGTGCGCCGGGATCCCCGGGTTGCTCGCCGAGGCCCACGGGGGCGGAGCCTGGTCGTGCTGCGGGCGCTGGTCGGTGTCGGTCATCGGGTTCGCCTCCCGGGGGCTGCTGCCGTCGGCGTGCGGGGGCGGGTGCCCGGCGCACGCGGATCGGGCCGGGTGGGGTCCGTGGCGCCGCCCGCGGTGGAGGGTGCTGCTCCGTCGGCTCGCTCGCCGGATCCCGGCCCGTACTCGGTCATGGCAGTACTGTGCGCCGCCACCCTGAGACGATCCTGTGACCGCGCTGGGAATCCCTCGGGCGTTCGGTGTGCAACTCCGGCACGGCACGGCACGGCACGGCGCTCGCTGAGAAGACCGTCACACCTGCCCCGCCGGGGGTCGAGCGCCGCTGGATCGATGAGGTACCGTCCGATCCGTACGCGAAGGGGAGTAGCTCCCAACGCTGCGCTCGACATACTGGCCCGCCCCGTGCGCGGGGCCGGCCCGGGCGTGGCGGCCTGACCACCACCGGGCGAGCGAGACCTTCGATCCGGTCGAACCGGATCGAGGTCGTTCGTACCCCTCGATCCGGTGCGAGATCGAGGGATGGTCATGGACGGTTTCCTGGTCGCGTTCGCGGTCAGTTTCGGTGTCATCTTCGTGGCCGAGCTGGGCGACAAGTCGCAGCTCATGGCCCTGACGTTCGCGACGCGCTTCAAGGCGATCCCGGTGCTGATCGGCATCACCATCGCCACCTCGGTGACCCACCTGGTGTCGGTCGCCGTCGGCTACGGCCTGGGCGCGTCGATCCCCACCGGCTGGATCTCCCTGGTCGCCTCGGTGGCGTTCCTGGTGTTCGGCGCCTGGACCCTGCGCGGGGACTCGCTGACCGACGACGAGGAGCGCAAGGCCAAGCGGGCCGGCGGGTCCGCGGTCGTCGCGGCGTCGATGGCGTTCTTCCTCGCCGAGCTGGGCGACAAGACGATGCTGGCGACGATCACCCTGGCCACCCAGTACGGCTGGTTCGGCGTCTGGCTCGGGTCGACGCTCGGCATGGTCGCGGCCGACGCGCTGGCGATCGTCGTCGGTCGCAAGCTGGGGCAGAAGCTGCCCGAGCGGGTCATCTCGATCGGTGCGGCGGTCATGTTCTTCGTGTTCGGCGCCTGGCTGTTCGTCGAGGCGGTCCCGCAGGTCTTCGGCGAGGACGCGTGGGCCTGGTTCTTCGGCGCGCTGGGCCCGTGGGGCACCGGTGGTCTGGTCGTGGCGGTCGGCCTGCTGGTGACGGCGTGCGCGTTCTGGTTCCGGCGCCGTGCCCGGCGCCGCGCCGCGGTGGCCGGGACCGCACCGGCCGGGGAGGACCAGACCCGGGTCGGCTGACCCCGCTCCGGCCCGTCGGCGCCCGTCCCGGACCCCGGGGCGGGCGCCGGCGCGTGTCCGGGCCGAATATCTCGGTACGCCGTACGGAAACTGCGGTACGGTGTACGGAGTCGTCCGGTCCCGCCGGGCGGGCGTCGAGGGGAGAAGCGATGACGATCCTGGTGACCGGGGCGACCGGCAACATCGGCCGCATGGTCGTCGACCACCTGCTGGCCCGGACCGGGGAGCCGGTGCGGGCGCTGACCGTGGACCCGGCCCGGGCCGCGCTGCCGGAGGGGGCCGAGGCGGTGCGGGGGTCGGTCCACCGCCCGGCCGGCCTGGACGGGGTGTTCGACGGTGTCCGGGCGATGTACCTGGCCCCCTACGAGCCGACTGCGTCCGAGGTGCTGGCCCGGGCGGCGGCGGCCGGGGTCGAGCACGTCGTGGCCCTGACCGGGGAGCGGGAGAGTTGGTGGGGGTCGGTGACGGCGGCCGTCGAGTCGGCCGGCCCGGCGTGGACCCACCTGTGGCCGGCCGACTTCGTGGAGAACTACGAGATGTGGCTGCCGCAGATCCGGGCCACCGGGGTGGTGCGCGAGCCGTGGCCGGAGCTGGCGAGCACCCCGACCGCGATGACCGACATCGCCGAGGTCGCGGCCGTCGCGCTGACCACGCCGGGCCACCAGGGCCGGGCACTGCCCCTGACCGGGCCGGAACCGGTCACCAGGCGGGCCGCGGTCGCCGCGCTGGCGGAGGCGACCGGCGTCCCGGTCCGGTTCGAGGAGGTCGGCCCGGACGAGGCGGTCGCGGCGCTGGAGCCGGCCGTCGGCCCGGAGCAGGCGGAGATGTTCGTCCACACCATCCTGGGGATGCTGCGCGAGATGGACCCCGCCCCGAACACGACGGTCCAGGACCTCACCGGCCGGCCCGCGACCTCCGTCGGGACCTGGGCCCGCACCCACGCGCAGCGCCTGCGGGCCGAGCTCACCGCGGGAGCCTCCGCCACCCGGTGACCGGCGCGCCGGGATCAGGCGAGGGCGGCCTCCTTCTCGCGGATCAGCGGGAGGACCTTCGCGCCGAAGTACTCGACCTCCTCCTGGAAGTGCAGGAAGCCGAGCAGCAGCAGGTCGGCGCCGCGGCGCTTGTACTCGATCGCGCGGTCGGCGATCTGCTCCGGGGTGCCGATCAGCTGGGTCCGGAAGCCGTCGTTGTACTGGACCAGGTCCTCGAACGAGGAGTCCGCCCACATGCCGCGCCCGTCCCCGGTCGAGTTGCCGGCCTGCTGCACGGCGGCGCGGAAGCCCTCGACGGCCGGCCGGTTCGCCTTCGCGACGATCTCCCGCAACGTCTCGCGGGCCTCGGACTCGCTGTCCCGGGCGATCATGAAGCCGTTGAGCCCGAACCGGACCGGCTGCGGCCGGTCCGCCGTCCGGGCGTGTGCACGGACCTCCTCGACCTGCTCGGTGAAGCCGTCGTAGTCCTTCCCGTTGGAGAAGTACCAGTCCGACACGGTGCCGCCGTTGCGGCGGGCCGCCGTCGAGTTCCCGCCCTGGAAGATCTCCGGGTGCGGCCGCCCCGGGACGTCGACCGGCCGGGGCTTCAGGTCGAAGCCGTGCACCCGGTAGAAGTCGCCGGTGAACTCGGCGCCGCCCTCGCCCGCCGTCCAGATCTCCCGCAGCACCCGGATGAACTCCGCGGTGCGGCGGTACCGCTCGTCGTGCTCCAGCCAGGGCTCGCCCATCGCGGTGAACTCGTCCTTGAGCCAGCCCGAGACGACGTTGACCGCGATCCGGCCCTTCGTCAGGTGGTCGGCGGTGGCCACCCACTTCGCGAGCACCGCGGGCTGCCACAGGCCGGGGTGCACCGCGGCGATGACCTTCAGCCGCTCGGTCGCCAGCCCCAGCGCGAGCGAGAAGCCGGTCGCCTCGTGCTGGTGGTCGGCGCCGTAGCTCGCCATGTAGCGGATCTGGGAGAGCGCGTAGTCGAAGCCGTTGTCCTCGGCCGTGCGGGCCAGCCGGACGTTGTAGTCGTAGCCCCAGTCGGTGCGCTGCTCGATGGTGCTGGTGACCAGCCCACCGGAGACGTTCGGGACCCAGTAGGCGAACTTCAGCGGCTCGGTGCGGGAGAGGTCGGACACGGGGGATCGCTCCAGAGGTCGTCCGGGCACACGGCGGCGGTGCCCGGCAGGTGAGGGGGAGGGCCTGCGACCTCAGCGACAGGCCTGGCTCACGATGACCAGGTGATCGACGTGACGGCGACGCGTCAGCAGGAAGGCGATCACGTCCTCACCGAACCCGGATGCCCGGGCGTTGTCAACCGGGGGCCGGAGGGATCACTGCCGGACCCGGGCGTCAGCGCAGCCCGAGCTCCGCGAGCACCCCGGCGACCCGGCGCTCCTCGTCGGCCAGGAAGGCGCCGAACTCGGGGCCCGGCTGGTAGGCGTCCTGCCAGTTGTTGCGCCGCAGGACCTCCCGCCACTCCGGGGTGCGGACGAGCGCGCCCCAGGCGGTCTCCAGCTCGCCGCGCTGGGCCGGGGTGAGGCCCGGCGGGGCGAGGATCCCGCGCCAGTTGGTGAACTCCAGGTCGATCCCGGTCTCGCGCAGGGTCGGCGCGTCGATCCCCGGCACCCGCTCCCCGCCGGTCACGGCGAGCACCCGCAGCGCGCCGTTGTCCACCTGGTCGGCGAGCTCGCCGAGCCCGGACACGGCGAACGCGACCTCGTCGGAGACCAGTGCGGCCAGCAGTTCGCCGCCGCCGTCGTGCTGGACGTAGTCGACCTCGGGCGGGGCGATCCCGGCGCGCTCGGCCATGAGCATGGTCGCGAGATGGTCCGGCCCGCCGGGCGTCGACCCGCCGCCCACGGCGTTGCCCGCGGGATCCGAGCGCCAGGCGTCGAGCAGCCGGCCGAGGTCCCGGAACGGCGAGTCGGCCGGGACCACGACGACCTCGCTCTCCCGGGTCAGCCGGGCGATCGGGGTGGTCCGGGACAGCAGCTCCGGCGTGCCCTGCGACCGGGCGGCGCCGACCAGGCCCAGCCCCATGCTCAGCACCAGCCGGTCGTTGCCGTGCTCGCTGACGACCCGGCCGAGCCCGACGACGCCGCCCGCCCCGGGCAGCCCGAAGACCTCGACCCGGCCGGTGACGCCCGAGTCCTCCATGGCCTTCGCCGCCGCGCGGGCGGTGGCGTCGTAGCCGCCGCCGGAGGCGTTCGGCACCAGTATCCGCAGCCCGCGCAGGGCGGGGCCCTCGGCGGTGACCGCCCACACCGTGCCGGCGGCGAGCACCGCGAGCACCGTCGTCAGGACGATGAGCAGCGTCGGACGGCGGGCACGGCGGGAACGGCGGACACCGTCGCCGGTGGCGGGGCGATCGACGGGCGCGGTGCGGTCCATGACCACCGCAGTCTGCGCCGGACCGGGGGCCCGCGCCAGCAGCACCGGCGGCCCGCCGGTGAGGTGTCGCCCAGGTCACCCGCCGGTCGCGGGATCTAGGCTGGTCCCGTGCAGCGACGCGGGTCCGGCGGGCCGCTGGCGCACCAGTTCCTGGTGTGGCAGCTGGTGGTGGTCGTCGTGCTGCTCGGCGCCGTCGCGGCGCTCGCCGCGGTGCAGTCGGCCGAGTCCTTCCGGGAGACCGAGGGCCGGCGGATGCTGTCGGTCGCCGAGGACGTCGCGTCGGTCCCGACGGTCCGCGAGGCGCTGCAGCGCGGGCAGTACGACCTCCTGCCGTCGTTCGCGCGGTCCGCGGAGAACCTCTCCGGCGCCGACGAGATCGAGATCGTGGACGCCGGACTGCTCGTCCGGACCTCGCCGGACCCGTCCCGGCTCCGCCAGCGTTTCGAACCGGGCGCCAGCACCGCCCCGGGCGGCCGCGCCTGGGTGGGCAACCCGGACGGGCGCGCCGTCGTGGCCCAGGTGCCGGTGATCGGGGACCGGGGCGCGGTGATCGGGCTGGTCTCGGCCGGGATCCGGGCGCCGACGCTGTGGGAGTCGCTCGCCGCGGCCCGCACCGAGTCGATCGCGCTGCTCGGCCTCGGGCTCGGTGTCGGTGTCGGCGGGTCGCTGCTGCTGGCCCGGCGGGTGCGCCGGCAGACGCTGGGCCTGGAGCCCGACGAGATCGTCGAGCTGGTGCAGCGCCGGGAGGCGATGCTGCTCGGGATCAAGGAGGGCGTCGTCGGGCTCGACACCGCCGACCGGATCACCCTGCTGAACCCGGTCGCGCGCGAGCTGCTGGAGCTGCCCGACGCCCGGGCCGGCGACCCGGTGTCCGCCCTGGACCTCGACGACCGGCTCCGCGAGGTGCTCACCGGCGCCGCGGAGGGCGAGGACCAGCTGGTCCTGCGCGACACCAGGGCACTGGTGCTGAACCGCCGCCCGGTCCGGCTCGACGGGCGCGACGTCGGTGCCGTCGTCACGCTGCGGGACCGGACCGAGCTGGCCACGCTGCAGCACCGGCTGGACACCTCGCACACCGTCACCGACACGCTGCGGGCCCAGGCCCACGAGTTCTCCAACCGGCTGCACACCATCGCCGGGCTGACCGAGCTGGGCGAGCACGACGAGGTGCGCCGGTTCGTCTCCGGTGTCGTCGCCGCCTCCGAGGACTGGCGCCGCCAGGTGACGTCCTGCGTCGGGGACGCGGCCACCGCGGCGCTGCTCGTGGCCAAGAACAGCCAGGCCGCCGAGCGCGGTGTCGAGCTGGCGCTGCACCCGGACTCCCGGCTCGATCCCACCGACCCGGCCGAGGACCCGGACCTGTCCGGTGACCTGGTGACGGTGCTGGGCAACCTCGTCGACAACGCGATCGACGCGATCGACGTCCCCGCGGGCCGGACCGGTCCGCGCCGGATCGAGATCGCACTCGCCGGCGGCGGGGGCGACGAGGTGTGGGTGGAGGTCAGCGACTCCGGGCCGGGGATCGCCTCGGAGCTGGCGCAGGAGGTGTTCCGCGCCGGGTTCAGCACGAAGGCGGCGACCCTCGGCGGCCGCGGCCTCGGCCTGGCACTGGCCCGTCAGGCCTGCCTGCGCCGGGGTGGGACGATCGCGGTGCGGCCCGGCAGCGGATCCGGCGCCGTCTTCGAGGCGACGCTGCCGCCGGCGGGAGTGCGGACATCGGGAGTATCGGGAGTACGGACATGAAGGTACTGGTGGTCGACGACGACTTCATGGTCGCCAAGGTCCATTCCGGCTACGTGGAGCGGATCGAGGGGTGCACCGTCGTCGGTGTCGCGCACGACGGGGCGCACGCCCTCGAGCTGGCGGCCGCGCTGCGCCCGGACCTGGTCCTGCTCGACGTCTACCTGCCCGACATGTCCGGGGTCGAGGTGCTGCGCGGGTTGCGGACCGGCGCCGCCGACGATCCGTCCGTCCTCGTCGTCACCGCGGCGGACGACGCCGACACGGTCGCCGCGGCGCTGCACGGGGGCGCCCTGCACTACCTCGTCAAGCCGTTCGACTCGACGGCACTGGCCGCCCAGGTGCACCGCGCGCAGCGGCTGCGCCGGGACCTGGAGCGGGTCCGCGGCCAGACCGACATCGACCGGCTGTTCGGCGGCTCCGGCGGCGTGCCGGCCGGGCCGGCCGGCGGCCCCGAGCGCATGCCCAAGGGCCTGACGACGCCGACCGCCGACCTGGTCGCGCGCACGCTGCGCGACCACACCGCCGGTGCGGACGCCGACCTGTCGGCCACCGAGTGCGCACAGGCCACGGCGCTGTCCCGGGTGAGCGCGCGGCGCTACCTGGAGCACTTCGTCGCGACCGGCACGGTCACCGTGCGGTTGCGCTACGGCGGCACCGGCCGCCCGGAGCGCCGCTACCGCTGGGTCGGCTGAGACCCCGGCCCCGGCTCCGGGCCGGGCGGGACCTGCGGATCCGGCGCGGGCGCGGGGTCCCCGGCCGCGAGCGCGTCCTCGGCCTCGGCGGCGTGCTCCAGCAGCTCCGCCGCCAGCGGCTCCAGCACGGCGGCGGGCAGCGCGTGCCCCATCCCGTCGACGGTCACGATGCGGACCGGTGGCGCGTCCCGCCCGCCGGCGATCCGCATGGTCAGGTAGGCCGCGTGCGGCGGCGGGTGCACCGGGTCCGCCGGTGCCTCGACGACGAGTGTCGGGACGGTGACCGCGCCCAGCTCGTCCGCCCGGTCGAGGCCGTCGACCCCGGCCTGGGAGTGCGCGAACGGGGTCTCCACCCGGCCGGAGTGGGCCATGACGCGCCGTTCGAGGTCCGCGAACTCGTCGGGGTCGAACGGCACGCCGTCCCCGGCGAGACGCCGCCAGTGCTCCACCCGCCAGGCGAGCTCGCTCGGCTCGTCCCGCGGGTCCTGTAGCTCCTGCCACATCCGCAGCACCCCGCGGGACGGCCCGGGCAGGTCCACCCGGTGGGCGTCCAGCGCGGCGGTGCAGAGCAGCGTCGCGCTCGCCAGCCGGTGCGGCGCGTCCAGGCACAGCAGCTGGACGAGCAGCCCGCCCATCGACATCCCGACGACGTGCGCCCGCGTGACGCCGCACGCGTCCAGCACGGTGAGCGCGTCGGTCGCGAGATCGGTGAGGCCGTAGGGCCGGTCCTCGAAGGCGTGCGTGGACCGCCCGGTGTCGCGGTGGTCGTAGCGCACGACCCGGTGCCGGGCCCGCAGCGCCTCGACGAGCGGGTCCGGCCAGACCAGCCCGGACCAGTTCGCCCCCATCACCAGCAGGACGGGCAGCGCGGGGGTCGGTCCGTGCGCCGGGAGGTCCTCGACCCACACGACGACGCCCGGTTCGACCTCGACCTCGTGTTCCACACCGGTGAATCTGCCAAACGACGCCCGGGGGCCCCGCAACCGGTCCCGGACGCGCGACGGCCCGGTCCGCGCGGGGCGGACCGGGCCGTCGGGTGGTACCTGGTGGGTCAGCCGACCTCGTCGATCAGGGCCTGGCGCTGACGGTCCCCGAGGCCTGCGGCACGGCGCGACGCGTCGATGCCGGCCTTCTCCATGACCTTGGTGACCCGGGCCGGGCCCCAGCCGGGGACGCTCTTGAGCAGGTCGGCGACCTTGGTCTTGCCGACGATCTGGTCGGTCTTGGCGCGCCCGAGGACCGCGGGGATCGTCTCCTCGCCGTTCGCGATCTTGTCGCGGAGCTCCTTGCGGGCCGTCCGCGCTGCGGCGGCCTTCTTGAGCGCCTCGGCGCGCTGTTCCGGAGTCAGGGTGGGCAGAGCCATCTCTGACGCCTCCTCTCGGGTCCCAGCACCCCGTGCCGGGGGTGATGACTGTCGCGGATCGCGGTACAGACTGGCAGAGCCACCCGTGCGACCTGCGGGAACCCCCCTCTCCGGGGCGTGTCGGACCCGCGCACCGGGTCCGGCCGGACTGTTCGTCGCAGCCGGACGACCACCCGCCGCACCAGCGGCTCGGCGGAATCGGTGCAGGTCAGACCGGGTGCGCCGGGATCAGGCCGACGCCGCGGGCCGTTCCTCGGGTGGTTGCGGGGTACCGGGCGCGGTCCGCGGGTCGATCTCGTCGCGGTGCTCGGCCGCCGCCGTGTCGAAGTCCGGGTCGGCGGTCCCGCCGCCCCGCACGGTCTTGTCGTAGGAGGCGGTGACGCTGATCAGGCGGTGGCCGCGGAAGCGGGCGTAGCGCAGCGACCGGACCCAGTTGTAGAGGGTGCCGAACCGGTTGCCCCAGCCGATCAGGAACATGACGTGGACGTAGCACCACATCAGGTAGCCGAGCCAGCCGGTGAACTTGACCCCGCGGACGTCCGCGACGGCCTCGCGGGCACCGATGGTCGCCATCGAGCCCTTGTCGAAGTACCGGAACGGGGCGGGCGTCGTGTCGTCGCCCTTCGCCCTGGCCTTGATCAGCTTGCCGACGTAGGTGCCCTGCTGGATCGCGACCTGCGCGACGCCGGGGAGCCGGTCGATGGTGGAGACCATGTCGCCGACGGCGAAGACGTCGGAGCGGCCCGGCAGGCTGCAGTCCGGGTCCACCGAGAGCCGCCCGGCCCGGTCGATCTCGCCGCCGGAGGCCTTCGCCAGCATCTCGGCCAGCGGCGACGCCTGCACACCGGCCGCCCACACCTTGGTGCGGGCGACGATCCGGTCGGTGCCGTTCGGGCCCTTGACCGTGATGGAGTCGGCGTCGATGTCGGTCGCCATGGTGTTGAGGCGGACCTCGACACCCTTGCGCTCCAGGGTCCTGCGTGTGTAGTTCTGCAGCTTCTTCGCGAACGGCGGCAGCACGGCGGGCGCGGCGTCGAGCAGGATGATCCGCGCCTTGCGGGTGTCGATCGCCCGGTACTCCCGCGGCAGCACGTGCTGGGCCAGCTCGGAGAGCTGCCCGGCCAGCTCGACACCGGTCGGACCGGCCCCGACGACGACGAACGTCGTCCAGGCCTGCTCCTCCTCGGGCGTCGGGGCGACCTCGGCGAGCTCGTAGGCGCCCAGGATCCGGGAGCGGAGCAGCCGCGCGTCCTCGATCGACTTCATGCCGGGCGCGTGCTCGGCCCACTCCGGGTGCCCGAAGTAGGCGTGCGTGGCGCCGGCGGCGACGACCAGGGTGTCGTAGGGCAGCTCGATGTGCTGGCCGTCCGGTGCGGCGGCGTGCACGGTCTTGGCGTCGAGGTCGATCTCGCCGACCTCGGCGAGCAGCGTGCGCACGTTGCGCTGGCTCTTCAGCACCCGGCGCAGCGCCGGGGCGATCAGGCCGGGGGACAGGATGCCGGTCGCGACCTGGTAGAGCAGCGGCTGGAAGAGGTGGTGGTTGGTGCGGTCGACGATCGTGACGTCGACGTCGGCGCCCTTCAGCGCCTTGGCGGCCTGGACGCCGCCGAAGCCGCCACCGACGATCACGACCTTGTGCCGCTGTGTCCGCTCGTCGTGCCCTGCCGTGCTCACCTGAGTCCGCCCCTCATCGGTCGGTCTGGCGCGGGGTCGCCGCGTCGCTGCATCGGCCGGGATGTCCTCGACGCCTACAGGTACGCCTACGGGTGAGTGGACGGTCGACGACGGCCGTTCCGGCCGGTACCGACGACGGTATTGACCGCGTGACGCAGGGGCAAACCTGATGCCCCGGGAAACGCCTTTCAGAGTCCGAACTCACAGGCTGTCCGGACGCAAGCGGGGTGCGCCTCCACACGGACGTGTAAACATGGGAACCATGTGCGGGATCGTCGCCGCTTTCGGCGGGACAGCGGTGGGAACACCGAAGGACACCGACAAGTACGAGCGGATGCTCGCCAGGGTGGCACACCGCGGGCCGGACGACACCGGCGTGCAGGTCGTGGGGAACACCTGGCTGGGCCACCAGCGCCTGTCGATCATGGACGTGAGCGGCGGGCACCAGCCCATGTCCGACGCGGACGAGACGGCCTGGATCGTCGGCAACGGCGAGATCTACAACCACGAGCGGATCAGCAAGGCGTTCCCGGACGGCACCGTCCGCACCGGGTCCGACACCGAGGCCGCGCTGCACGCCGTCATGTGGGACGGGCAGGTCGCGGTGGCCTCGCTGAACGGCATGTTCGCCGTCGCGATGGGCCGCGAGGACGGGTCCGGGCTGGTGGCGCGGGACCCGTTCGGGGTGAAGCCGCTCTACTGGGTGCCGCCGGCCGACGTCGGGGGCACCGACGTCCCCTACACCGCACCGGACCCGGGCGCGACCGTCCTGTTCGCCAGCGAGCTGCGGGCCTTCGACCCGGAGGACCGGCCGCACGTCGAGTCGTTCCCGCCCGGGTGCCTGTGGAGCCCGTCGTCGGGACTGGTGCGCTTCGCCGAGTCGGTGCCGGTCGAGGTCCGGCCGGCGCGGCGGGCGATCCGCCCCGGCTGGGACGAGGCCGACCTGTCCCGGGTGCGCGAGGCCGTCATCTCCGCGGTGCGCCGCCGGATGATGTCCGACGTCGGCGTCGGGGTCTTCCTCTCCGGCGGGCTGGACTCGGCACTCGTCGCCGCGATCGCGGCGCAGGAGGCCAGGGCCCGCGGCGAGCAGCTGCCGACGTTCGCGGTCGGCACCGCCGAGTCCGGCGACCTGATCGCGGCCCGCAAGGTCGCCGCGCACATCGGGTCCGACCACCACGAGATCCTGGTGACGCCCGAGGACATCGGGGAGGCGCTCGACCACGCCGTCGAGGTCATCGAGCACTACGACCCGGCGCTGGTGCGCAGCGCGGTGCCGAACCTCATCCTCGCCCGCGAGGCGGCGAAGAAGGTCAAGGTCGTGCTCACCGGCGAGGGCGCCGACGAGCTGTTCGCCGGGTACTCCTACACCCACACCGAGGACTACGCCGACCCGGACACGCTGCAGGCCGAGCTGGTCCGGTCCCTCGAGCAGCTGCACCACCTGAACCTGCAGCGCTGCGACCGCACCACGATGTACTTCGGGCTGGAGGCCCGCGAGCCGTTCCTGGACTCGGGCCTGGTGCGCACCGCACTCGCGCTGCCGCCGGAGTGGAAGCAGCGCACCGGTGACCGCCCGGAGAAGGCGATCCTGCGCGAGGCGTTCGAGGGCTGGCTGCCCGAGGACCTGCTGTGGCGCGGCAAGGAGCAGTTCGGCGACGGCTCCGGGGCCGGCACCGTGCTGGCCGAGCTGGCCGGGCGCAAGGCGGCCGAGGCCCGGGAGACCGGCGGGACCCGCTCGGTGCCCGAGCACCCGGAGCACTCGTGGGCGCTGCGCAGCGAGGAGGAGTTCCTCTACTACGAGATCTGGCGCTCGCACTTCGCCGGCGTCCGCCCGGACCGGGTGCTGGGGGCGTTCGCGACCGCATGAGCGACCGTCCGCACGTCCTGGCGTCGGTCGCCGCGTCGCTGGACGGCTACATCGACGACACCGGCCCGCAGCGGCTGGTGCTCTCCGGCGCGGACGACCTCGACCGGGTGGACGGGGTGCGGGCCGGGGTCGACGCGATCCTGGTCGGGGCGAACACGGTCCGCTCCGACGATCCCCGGCTGCTCGTGCGGTCCGCCGACCGGCGACGGGAGCGGACCGCACGGGGACTGCCCCCGACGCCGCGCAAGGTCGTGCTCTCCAGCGACGGGCGGCTCGACCCGGCGTCGCGGTTCTTCACCACCGGCGACGTCGAGAAGATCGTCTACACGACCGGGTCCGCGGCCGGGCGGGTACGGGACTCGCTCGGGACCGTGGCCACCGTCGTCGGGGCCGGGGACCCGGTGGACCTGCACGGCGTGCTCGCCGACCTGGCCGCCCGCGGGATCGGGCGGCTGATGGTGGAGGGCGGCGGCGCCGTGCACACCCGGTTCCTCGCCGCCGGTGTGGTCGACGAGCTGCACCTGGTCTACGCGCCGTTCCTGCTCGGCACGGCCGGCGCCACCCGGTTCGCCGGCCCGGCCGCGTTCCCGCAGGGCCCGGGGCACCGGATGACGCTCGCCGAGGCCCGGCCGGTCGGTGACTGCGTGCTGCTGCGCTACCTCCCGGCAGGACCGGATGCCTGAACCGACCGCGGCCGACCGCGTGCACCTGCGCCGGGCGATCGCGCTGGCGGCGTGCTGCCCGCCGTCGGCGACGGCGTTCTCGGTCGGCGCGCTGGTCGTCGCGGGGGACACCGTGCTGGCCGAGGGGTACTCCCGCCGCGACGACCCGAGCGACCACGCCGAGGAGGCGGCGCTCGCCGGGATCGACCGCGGCGACCCCCGGCTGGCCGGGGCGACGATCTACACCTCGCTGGAGCCCTGCAGCGCCCGGGCGTCGCGGCCGGTGACCTGCACCCGGCACATCCTCGACGCCGGCATTCCCCGGATCGTGTTCGCCTGGCGGGAACCGGCGCTGTTCGTCGACGGCGACGGGGCCGGGACGCTGCGGGCCGCCGGGCGCGAGGTGATCGAGGTACCGGACCTGGCCGCGGCGGCGCGCGCCGTCAACTCCCACCTCCCGGGGATGGGGGAGCCGCCGCGCTGAGCGGGGCCGCCCCGGCCCGGTCCGCGCGGGCGGCGTCGGCGAGCTCCTTGAGGCCGGGCACGTCGTCGCCCGCGGTCCAGGTCTCCGGCGCCCACACCCCGGACGCCTTCAGCGCCCGTCCGCAGTGCACGTAGCAGTCCTCGACGTCGACGAGGATCGCCAGCGGCGGCGGCCGGTGCGCCATCGGGTCGTCGTCCGCCGGGTCACCGGCCCACAGGGCCAGCACCTCCGGGTCCCGGGTGATCCGGGCCCGGCCGTGCACCCGCAGGACGTGCGTCGAGCGCGGCACGCAGAAGGTGAGACCGATGCCGTCGCGCTGCAGCAGGTTGCGCATGCTGTCGACACGCCGGTTCCCGGGCCGCTCCGCGACGGCGAGCCGGCGGCCGCCGTCGAGCACCCGGACGGCGCCGGGGACGTCCCCGCGCGGGGTCACGGTCACCGACCCGTCGGCGCCGGTGGTCCCGAGGAACACCAGCGGGGCCGCGGCGACGAACCGGGCGGCGGTCTCGTCGATCCGGTCGGTGGACTTGCCGGCGACCAGCGGGTGCGGCTCGGCCACGACCTCGCGCAGGTCGTCCTCGCTGTGCAGCTCCCCGGGCAGCTCCCCGGGCAGCTCCACGGGCGGTTCCCCGGCCGGGGACCCACTGCGCGGCGGTACCGGGTGGTGCCGTCCGGCGGGGACGACCATCGGGGTGCCCGAGACCGGGTCGGGGACCACCCGCGAGGCGAGCCGGAACACCCGCGACACCAGGTCCTCGGTCATCGTCTCCGACGGCGGGCCCTGCGCGACGATCGCGCCGTCGCGCATCGCGATGAGGTGGTCGGCGTAGCGGCAGGCCAGGTTGAGGTCGTGCAGGACGACCGCGACCGTCGTCCGGTCCGCCCGGTTGCGGTCGACGAGCAGGTCCAGCACCTCGACGGCGTGCGTCGTGTCCAGGAACGTCGTCGGCTCGTCGAGCAGCAGCACCCCGGTGTCCTGGGCGAGCACCATGGCGATCCACACCCGCTGACGCTGCCCGCCGGACAGCTCGTCCACCGGGCGGTCGGCGAGGTCCAGCACCCCGGTCGCCCGCATCGCGGCGGCGACGGCCGCGTCGTCGGCGCCGTCGCTGCCGCCGAACCAGCCCTGGTGCGGCGACCGGCCGCGCTCGACGAGATCGGCCACGGTGATCCCGTCCGGCGCGACCGGGGACTGCGGCAGCAGCCCGAGCCGCTTCGCCAGCTCCCGCCCGCCGAACTCGCGCAGGTCGGTGCCGTCGAGCTCGACGTGCCCACCGGCCGGGGCGATGATCCGGCCGAGACCGCGCAGCAGGGTGGACTTGCCGCAGGCGTTCGGCCCGACGATCGCGGTGATCCGGCCGGGCGGGAGCCGCACGGTCAGGCCGTCGACGACCACCCGGTCGTCGTAGCGCAGGACGAGGTCCTCGGCGCCCAGGTTCATGTCGTTCCCCTCGTCCGGGCCCTGGCCAGCAGCCAGAGCAGGTAGGGCGCGCCGACCGCCCCGGTGATGACGCCGACCGGGAGCGCGACGTCGGCGACCAGGTAGCGGGCGACGAGGTCGGAGAGCAGCACCAGCAGCGCACCGATCCCGGCGGCGTGCGGGAGCGAGCCCGGGCCGGGCCCGGCGGCGCGGGTCGCGAGCGGCCCGCACACCAGGGCCACGAACGACACCGGGCCCGCGGCGGCGACGGCCGTCGCCACCAGCAGGACGCCGACGGCGATCAGCGCTAGCCGGGTCCGGGTGACCGGCAGGCCGAGCGCGGTGGCCGCGTCGTCGCCCAGCTCCAGCCGGGGCAGCGCCCTGGCCAGTACCAGTGCCAGCGGGACGAGCACCGCGCAGGCGATCGTCAGCGGCACTGTGCGCGACCAGTCGGCCTGGTTGACGCTGCCGGTCAGCCAGACCAGGTTCTCCTGCGCGCTGGTCAGCGACGCGCGGATCATCAGGAACGACACCAGCGCGATCAGCCCGGTCCCGATCCCGAGACCGACCAGCACGAACCGCACGCCGTGCAGCCCGTCGCGCCGGGTCAGGAGCAGGATCGCGGCCGTCGTCGCCACCGCGCCGAGCACCGCCGCGACCGACACCCCGGTCGCGGACAGGCCCAGCAGCACCGTCCCGGCGACGGCGGCGGCGCTGGCTCCCGCACTGATGCCGATGATGTCCGGGCTCGCGAGCCGGTTGCGCAGCATCCGCTGGAACAGCGCGCCGGCCAGCCCGAGCGCGGCACCGACGAGCGCGGCGGTGAGGGCGCGCGGCAGCCGCAGCCGCAGCACGACCAGCTCGGTGCGCGGCGAGCCGAACCCGGTGAGCGCGGCGAGGACGTCCGTCGGCGGGACCGCCTGCGCCCCGACCGAGAGGGTGAGGACGAACGCGGCCAGCGCCGCGACGCCGATCCCCGCCCCGGAGAACAGCAGCCGCCTGCGGTGCCGGGCCCGCAGCACGCCGAGCACGGCGCTGCCGTCGGAGCCGGCGGTGCCGGCGGTGTCGGCGGTGCTGTCGCCGCCGGGATGCGCCGGGGCGCCCTGCTGCACGCTCACCGGACGAACCTCCGCCGGCGCACCAGCGCTACGAACAACGGGGCGCCGAGCACGGCCGTGACCACCCCGGCCTGCACCTCGGCGGGCGGCAGGACGATCCGGCCGACGACGTCGGCCAGCACCAGCAGCACCGGCCCGGCCAGCACGGCCAGCGGGAGCAGCGTGCGGTGGTCGGGCCCGGTCAGGGCGCGCAGCACGTGCGGGACGGCGAGCCCGAGGAACGCGATCGGGCCGGCCGCCGCCGTCGCCGCGCCGGCGAGCAGCACCAGCGCGGTCCCGCAGACCAGCCGGTCGACGCCGGGGCGGCGGCCGAAGGCGCGCGCGACGTCGTCGCCCAGCGCCAGCGCGTTCAGCCGGGGACCGCAGGACAGCGCCAGCACCAGCCCGGCCGCGACGAACGGGGCGGCCTGGGCGGCGATCGACAGGTCCCGGCCGGCGACCGAGCCGACCTGCCAGAACCGGTAGTCGTCGAACAGGTCCGGGCTGGTCAGCAGGAACACCGTGATGACCGAGCCGAGCCCCGCGGTGACCGCGGCCCCGGCCAGTGCCAGCGCCGCGGGGGACACGGTCCCGCTGCGCCCGATCCCGGCGACCCCGCCGACGACCAGCGCGGCCAGCGCCGCACCGAGGAACCCGAACCAGACGTAGCCGGTCAGCGTCGAGACCCCGAAGATCCCGATGCCGAGCACGACGGCCAGCGCCGCGCCGGTGTTCAGCCCGAGCAGCCCCGGCTCGGCGACCGGGTTGCGGGTCATGCCCTGGGCGAGCACCCCGGCGACCCCGAGCGCGGCGCCGGCGAGCAGCGCGACCACCGTGCGGGGCAGCCGCACGTCGGTGACCACGAGGCTCTCCGGGGTCACCGGGCCGGTGCCGGACAGGGCGTCGAGCACCGTGGCCGGCGCGAGCATCCCGGCGCCGACGAACAGGCTCGCCGCGACCGCACCGGCGAGCAGCGCCACCAGTACGAGCGCGGTCCGCCGCACCCGCGACCGGCGGGCGGCCGCGGGCGGCGCGTCCGGGGCCGTCACCGGTGCGGGCGCGCTCGTCACGGGGCCTTCGCCGCCGCGTCCGCGAGCCGCGGGACGGTCCGCTCCAGCGCGAACGTCCAGCCCTGCACCGATGCCGCGGAGAACGCCTGCGAGACGTCCCGGTCCGACAGCAGCACCCCGCGGCCGTCGGCCACCGACGGGACCGCCTTCCACAGCGGGTCGTTCTCGATCTCGGTCGCGTCCTTGCCGATCGGCTGCATGACGGTGACGTCGGCGTCGAACAGGTTCATCCGCTCCCGCGAGATCGGCGTCGAGAAGCCTTCGGCGGGCAGCGCGGCGACCGTGGGGCTCAGGGTCATCCCCAGCTCGGTCAGGAACTCCATCCGGCCGGAGCCGTCGGCGTAGGCCGCGTACTCGCCGAGCGTGTTGCGGGCCCCCGAGACGACGGTCGCACCCTGCAGCTGCGGGTTGGCCTCCCGGGCACCGGCGAAGCGCTGCTCCAGCTCGGACTGCAGCCGGGCCGCCTCGGCGCCGCGGCCGAGCGCCGCCCCGACCGAGCGGAGCTGGTCGCGCCAGTCGGTCAGGTAGTTCTCCCCGCCGGCCGGGATGCCCACGACCGGCACCCCGAGCTGGGCGAGCCGGTCGTAGCGGTCCCGGTCACCGCTGGCCCGGGTGTCGAGGACGAGATCGGGCTCCAGCGCGGCGACCGCCTCCAGATCGACCTCCAGGGTGCCGAGGATCGTCGGCGGGGTGCGGTAGGTCTGCGGCACCCACGGGCCCAGCCCGTCGCCGCCGACCGCCAGCCAGTCCGCCGCGCCGACCGGCTCGACGCCGAGCGCGAGCGCGGTCTCGGCGTCGCTCCAGCCCAGCGCGACGACCCGCTGCGGCTGTTCCGGGACGGTGACGTCGCCGAACGCGGTCGGGATCGTCACCGGGAAGGCACCGTCCGCGGCGGGGGCCGCACCGGCGTCACCGGGGGCGGGACCGGCGGCCGTGCCGCATCCGGCGACGAGGGCGAGCGCCGCGGCGAGGGCGGCGAGCAGGGGCAGCGTCCGACGAGGCACGGAGTTCAGCCTTTCCGGTGATCAGGTTTCGCTCACCTAACCAAAACGGGACGCCCGTACGGAAGGGGAGGTGGCGCTCGCCTCCGTCCGGATCGTGCGGAATGCCGGGCCGGGCCCCGCACCGTCACGACGGAGCCGCGCCAGGGCGGGCCCTGCGCGCGGCCGGCATCCGGTGGGGAGACCGGCCCCTGCGCCGGGGTGCCGGTGCGGCTGGGGAGACCGGCCCCTGCGCCGGGGTGCCGGTGCGGCGACCTGGCGGTGGTGCCCGGCGCGGGGCGCCGGCAGGCGCCCGGATCCCGGTGCTCCGGCACCGGCGGGTGTCAGTACTCGTCGGGGCGCAGGCCCTCGGCCGGGCCGAGGCCGTTGTTCGTCGTCCCGCCGGTCCCGGCCGCACCCTCCGCGGCGCCCTGCTCCTCCGGCGACGGGACGTCCGCGGCGCCGGTCTCGGCGCAGGACTCGGCGACCGACTGCGGTGCCGCCGAGGCGGGCTCCGGGGCCGCGGTCGCCGACGGGGTGGCCGACTCCGGGGTCTCCGACGACGGCGGGGCCTGCGAGGTCGGGGGCGCCGGGGCCGCGAGCGCGGGGTCCGGCGCGGGCGGCGGGTCGGCGATGGCGTCCTGGACGACCTCGCGCATGTACTCGGCGTCCGGGTCGGCGGTGACGAAGAAGCCGGTGTCGGAGTTCGGGTCCGGCAGCGACGGGTCGAACGCGACGCTCTCCAGCCGGAAGCCCTCGTCGGCGAGCACGGCGAGCGCAGGCAGCACCTGCTGCGGCATGTCCGTCGCGACGTTCTCCCTGGCCACCGCGGCGATGCTCTGGAACCGCCCGACCAGCTCGGTCGCGCTGGTCTCGGAGACGACGGCCTGGATCAGGCAGCGCTGCCGGCCCATCCGCTGGTAGTCGGTGCCGTCCCGGCGGGACCGGGCGAACCACAGCGCGTCCTCGCCGTTCAGGGTCTGGACCCCGGGCTGGATGTAGCGGTCCGGGGTCGTGTGCCTGCCGAACGCGGTGACACCGCCGACCGGGATCGGGTCGGCGCCGACGTTGACCGTGACCCCGCCGACCGCGTCGATCATCGACGAGAACCCGGCCATGTTGACCTCGAGGTAGTAGTCGATCGGCAGGCCGGTCATGTACGAGATCGTGGACTGCAGCAGGTTCAGGCCCGGTTCCTGCGTCGGGGTGGACGGGGCGATGTCCGGATGCTGCTCGCCGTAGGCGAAGACGCCGTTGAGCAGGTAGTCCCCGGACAGCGGCTGGGACGAGTCGTGGAAGCCGTCCGGGAACTCCTCGGCGGCCGGGGTACCGGGCGGGAACTCCGCGCGCTGGATGTTGCGCGGCAGGCTGAACAGGGTGGTCCGCCCGGACCGGGTGTCGATACTGGCGAGCATCATGGTGTCGGTCCGGGTGCCGGAGCGGTCCTCGCCGGCGTCGCTGCCCAGCAGCAGCACGTTCAGCCGCGGCTTGCCGAGCGCGTCCGCCGCCGAGGTCCCGCCGCCGCCCTGGAACAGCGAGTTCAGCAGGCCGCGCTGGGAGTTGAGCAGCTCGACGCCGTACCCGAACGGCACGGCGACCGCCAGGCACAGCAATGCCGCCGTCCCGGTGCCGACGATCTTCTGGCCCAGCGGCAGGCCGCGTGGCCTGGCGAGTGCGTAGGTGCGGGCGACCTGCGCGATCCAGCCGATGCCGCCCACGACCAGCGCGCCGGCGAGCACCGTCAGCGTGGTCGTGGACAGGAGGTTCTGCAGCAGCGTCGACCGGCGTACGACCAGGGCCAGCACCGCGACCGCGACGACGATCGCGACCAGGGTGCCGAGGATCAGCCCGCCGGTGCGCCGCCGGCGCAGGGCCAGGTGCCCGCTGCCGGGGAGCACGGTGGAGGCCGCGGTGAGACCGAGCGCCGCGCCGAGGGTGGCGCGTGCGGTGTCGGTCACCCGCCTGCGGGCGGACTGGGGGGGCCCCGGCTTCTTCCGCCCGTCCGCGGCGGGGCCGTCGCCGGCCGGGGACACCGTCGTCGCCGCGGCCGCGGCGGCCGCCACCGGGGTGTCACGGGGCGGCCGGGCGGGCGGGCGGCCACCGGGGCGGGCCGGACCGGCCGGCCCGGGGCCGCGCCGCGCGGCGTCGGGACGGCCGTCACCGCGGCCGGGCCGGTCCGGGCGCCCGGGCGCCGCGTCGGGACGGCCGGACCGGGACCGTCCGCCGGGTCCCGGGGGCTGGTCCTGCGGTGCGCCGGCGGGCCGGGGCGGCGGGGTGTCGCCCGGGGCGACCGGTGCCGCCGTCCACGGGGACCGCGGATCCGGCGGGCCGGCGGCACCGGGCCGGGCCGGGTCGTCGGCACCGGACCGCGCCGGACGGCCGCCGGACGGACGGCCGGGCCGCCCGGACGACGGCGCGCCGGAACCGGGCCGGGCCGGGCCGTCGGCGGGTGTGCCGGAATTGGGCCGGGCGGGGCCGTCGGCGGGCCCGGGGCGGCTCGGCACGTCCGCGGGTGCGCCCGGGCGGGCCGGGCGGTCGGCGGGGGCGCCGGGCCCGGGGCGGCCGGACGGTACGTCCGGGAGCGCGGACCGGCCCGGGCGGGCGGCCAGCCCGTCGGCGGGGGCGGGCGCACGGCCCGGGCCACCCCGCCGGTCCGGCGGTGCGCCCGGACCACCGGTCGCCGGTGCGGCGGTGCCGGCCGAGCGGCGCGGGACGACCGGCAGCTCGCCGCTCAGCCGGGCGGCGCGGCCGCGTTCCTCGGGTGGTGCGCCGGGCTCGGCGGCGCGGTGCCTGCGGCGTTCGGCCGCGGTGTCCGGACGGCCCGTCGTGCGCACCGTCTCCCCGATGCCCCGGGCGGCACCGAGCGAGCGGATGTCGGTGGGGCGGCTGTCGGTGTGCCCGCCGCGGCCGGCACCGAGCGGGGCGTGCGCCCCGCGCGACGCCGACCAGGCCGCGGCCCGCTCGGCCTCCGCCGCGGCGTCGCGTTCACGCCGGCGCAGCCAGGGCTCGTCCGCGGACTCGGGACCCGGGCCGTCGGGCCCGGGGGCACTGCCCGGCCGGCCGGCGGGGGCCGGACCACCGGGCCCGGACGGCGGTGGAACCGGTCGCCGCTCGGGCCCGGACCCGGGCGGGGGGTGCGCCGCCCGGCGGCGGTCGCCCGGCGCCCGCCCGGACGGCGGCGACGGTGCCCGGCCCTCGTCGGCGCCGCGGGACCGGCCGGCACGGGGCTGCCGGTCGTCGGCGGCACGGCGGGCTTCGCCGGGGCGGGCCGGAGGGTCGTCACGCAGCTGCGGCCGGTCGTCGCGCCGACGGGCGCCGCGCCGGGGTTCACGACCCGGTGGGGGGCCGTCGTGCGGTCGGTCGTCCACCGGGCACCCCCTCCACAGATCGGCTCACGGACCGGCACCGCCGGGTGCCCCGTGTCGCTCGTCGGAGCGGGCACGGCGCGTGCGGGCGCCACACCGCTCCGGCGCTCGGGAAACCCAACAGTACTTGCCGTGGCCGTGCCCGGGGTGGCCGCCCACCCGGCCGGGTGGACGGCCGCGGCGTCACTGGTAGGAGACGAACACCGGGGACTCGGGGCGGACGTCGTAGGTCTGGCGCGGGGTGAAGGTCGGCCGGTCCTCGTCGATGAAGTTCTTCCAGCCCCACCACAGGCCGTCCGGGCGCGGTGCGGCGTGCAACGCGTTCCACGTCTCGGTCTTCTCCTGCGGGGTCCCGAAGCCGTCCGCGTGCAGCACGGTGGCGAGCTCGGGGTGCGAGGTCACCACGGTCTCCCGCTCGGTGATCATCGGGACCCGGAACTGGTGCAGCAGGAACACCTTCTGCGGCAGGTTCTCCTCCCGGACGATCCCGGCGAGCCACGCGCTCGTCTCGTTCACCTCGGCCGCGTCCACCGAACCGACCTGCTCGCCGTGGCGCTGCCCGGGCTCGAGCCGCCACTCCGGGTCGAGCGCGAGGCCGACGTGCGGCCGGCGCAGCAGCTCGGTGTAGCGCTCGGCCTGGCTGCGGAAGTCCGCCTGCCCGGGCTGCAGGTCCAGGACGACGTACACGCCGGCCTTCTCCGCCTCGTCCACCCACGGGCGCAGGTCGTCGACGCTCATCTCCGCGGAGTGGTCACCGTCCGCACCCGCCGCGCTGTCCGCGACGGTGGTGATGATCTCGAACGTGGGGACCACCGGCTCGTCGACGAGTGGCTGGTAGTCCGCGGCGAGGTCCTTCGCCCGGGCGATCGACCGGCCGATGTCCTGCTCGCCGAGCACGCCCATCGACGGGGTGCCCGGATGCCCGTACAACGCGACCATCCGGCGGCCCGGGAACACCTCGGTGCCGCCGCCGGGGAGCTCGGGCACCGCGGGTGCGGCCGACGTCGCCGGGGGCGGCGGTGGTGCCGGTGGTGGCGGCGCGGCGTCCGCGGGTGGCTCGCCGGAACAGCCGGCGAGCAGCGCGCACACCGTCAGCACGACACCGAGCACCGCGGCGGGGCGCCCGGGACGGGGCCGCCGACGGGCGGACGGAGGGACCAGCAGGGACGACGTCGACGCACGCGGGAGAGTCACCGCTCACCAGGATAGGTGACCGGACCATGATCGGCAGCCCGGAGTTCGCGGTGGGTGACGTGCCCCGCCCGCGGTGCTACCGGGGGAGGACCGGGCCGTCCGGGCCGTCGTCCGGACCACGGGCCGACCGCGGCGGGCGCCCGCGCAGGATCCGCTTCAGGCCGGCGGTGTGCCGGCGGCTGACCGGCAGCTCGACGGCGCCCGGCCCGTTGCCGAGGCGCACGACGTACCCGGAACCGGACATCCGCAGTTCGGTGATCAGCGGGAGCGCCACCAGGTAGGCCCGGTGGATGCGGACGAACCCGGCGTCGCTCCACCGGTCCTCCAGCACCGAGACCGGGATCCGCACGAGATGGCTGCCGTCGCCGGTGTGCAGCCGGGCGTAGTCGCCCTGGGCCTCGACGTACCGGATCGAGGACCGGGGGACCAGCTTGGTGGTGCCGGCCAGCTCGACCGGGACCACCTCGTCGTCGGATCCGGCGGGCGGGCCGCCCCGGCGCGCGCCCGGGGCGGGCGCCGGGCCGTTGCCGGCCTGCGGGGGCCCCTGGGGCGGAGCGGGCGGCGCGCCGCCGGTCTCGGCCCGGCGGGCGGCGCGCAACGCGATGGTCCGGTCCAGCGAGCCCGAGAGCCGGTCACCGCGCAGCGGCTTGAGCAGGTAGTCGACGGCCCCGACCTCGTAGGCGTCGACGGCCCGGTCGTCGTGCGCGGTCACGAACACCACCGGCGGCGGGTCGGCCATCGCGTTGAGCACCCTGGCCAGCTCCAGGCCGTCGAGACCGGGCATCCGGATGTCGAGGAACACGACGTCGACCGACGGGGTCGAGGCGTCGGCCTGCGAGCCGTGCAGGATGCGCAGCGCCTCGGTCGCGTTCGGCGCGGTGAGCACGGTCTCGACCCGCGGGTCGTCCCCGAGCAGGTGGGCGAGCTCGAGGAGGGCGGGCTCCTCGTCGTCCACCGCGAGGACGGTCAGCGCGGTCCCGCCCGGAGCGGGCGGCGGCTGGGGCGGCTGCGGCGGTTCGGGGCGGCGGCCCGGCCCGGGCAGGCCGATCGGCCGGTGGTTGCTCGCCCCGTACCCGGGCGGCGCGCCGTAACCCGTCGAACCGGGGACGACCGGCGTCGCACCGGAAACGTGCCCACCCCGCGAGTGGCTGTACACGGTTCCTCCTCGCCGCGGGCACCTCGCCCGCTGACCGGTGACTGCGAGCACACCGTAGCGAGGCTGCGCAGCGTCACCGACGGCCGGTCCTCCCTGCGCGCCGCCACGATCCGGTGTGGGCCGTTCCGGTGGGTCCGGTGGCGGAGGGTCAGCGGGCCCGGCGACGCCCCTCGCCGACCGGAGGGGGCGGGCACCGACGTGATTGTGGCACTCGGTGCCGAAACGCTATCGTTCGTGCGTCGGAGCACGACGCGCTGCGAAGGGGCAGGCATGGCGAGCACCAGGGACTGGTTCGAGACCGTCGCGGAGGCGCAGCGCCGCGCGCGCCGGCGGCTGCCGAGATCGGTGTACTACGCGCTGGTCGCGGGGGCCGAGCAGGGCATCACGCTGGCCGACAACGTCGCCGCGTTCGACGAGCTGGGCTTCCGCCCGCACATCGCCGACCTGCCGCGGCACCGCGAGCAGAAGACCACCGTGCTCGGCCAGGAGATCGACTTCCCGGTCGTGATCTCGCCGACCGGGGTGCAGGCCGTCGACCCCGAGGGCGAGGTCGCGGTGGCCCGCGCGGCGGCGAGCTCGAACATCCAGAACCCGCTCGACCCGGAGCAGACGGTGTCGACGGCGATGGGCCTGTCCTCGTTCGCCTCGCGCTCGGTCGAGGACGTCTGCGCGGTCAACGACAAGGTCCTCTTCCAGGTCTACTGGGCCGGGTCCCGCGACGAGATCCTGGCCAGGGCGATGCGGGCGAAGGAGGCCGGTGCGAAGGCGCTGATCGTCACCCTGGACTGGACCTTCGCCACCCGCCGGGACTGGGGCAGCCCGCCGATCCCGGAGAAGATGGACCTGCGGGCGATGCTGCAGTTCGCGCCCGAGGTCCTCACCCGCCCGCGCTACCTGGCCGGGTGGCTGCGCTCGGGGACGCTGCCCGACCTGACGACCCCGAACATGGCCCCGCCCGGCGGCGGCGAGGCGCCCACGTTCTTCGGCGCCTACGGCCAGTGGTGGGTCTCGCAGCTGCCGACCTGGGACGACATCGCCTGGCTGCGCGAACAGTGGGGCGGCCCGTTCATGGTCAAGGGGATCATGCACCCGGACGACGCCCGGCGGGCCGTCGACGCGGGCGCCACCGCGGTCTCGGTGTCCAACCACGGCGGCAACAACCTCGACGGCACCCCCGCCTCGATCCGGGCGCTGCCGGCGGTGGTGGACGCGGTGGGCGAGCAGATCGAGGTGCTGCAGGACGGCGGGATCCGCCGCGGTGCCGACGTCGCCAAGGCGCTCGCGCTCGGCGCCAGGGCCTGCCTGATCGGCCGGGCCTACCTGTGGGGGATGGCGGCCCAGGGCGAGCGCGGTGTCACCAACGTGCTGTCGATCCTCTACCAGGGGATCGACGAGGCGCTGCTGGGGCTCGGCAGGTCGTCGGTGCACGAGCTGTCCCGCGACGACCTGATCATCCCGGAGGGTTTCACCCGCACCGCTACAGCGGGCCGCTGACCGCGGTCAGCTCCTCGGCGCGTTCCCACAGCGCCCGCTGCACCCGGCGGTCGTGCGAGGCCGCGCTGGAGCCGACCGGGCGGGGGTTGCCGCGGGTCTCGCCGGGCCCGTCCGGTCCGATGTAGGCACCACCGGGCAGGTCGGTGACGGTCGCGGCGAACAGCGCCGGGAGCGCACCGGCCGCGGCGGACTGGCCGAACACCGTGCTCGCCACGCCCATCACGGCGTCCCGGACGGACTCGGTGCGGGTGTGCAGGCCGGTCGCGGAGTACCCGGGGTGCGCGGCGGTGGAGCGCAGCGGCGACCCCGCGGCGACGAACCGGTGCTCCAGCTCGTAGGCGAACATCAGGCAGGCCAGCTTGGACTGGCAGTAGGCCCGCCAGCGGTCGTAGCGGCGGTGCTCCTGGTTCAGGTCGTCGAGATCGATCCGGCCGAGCCGGTGCATCACGCTGGACAGCGTCACCACCCGGTCGGTGATGCGGTCGGCGAGCAGCCCGGTGAGGGCGAAGTGCCCGAGGAAGTTCACCCCGAACTGGGTCTCGAAGCCGTCGGCGGTGCGCGAGTGCGGGACCGCCATCAGCCCGGCGTTGTTGACCAGGACGTCGACCGGGTCCGTCGTCGCCGCGGCGAACTCCCGGACCGAGGTGAGGTCGGCGAGATCGAGCCGCCGCACGGTCGCCGCCCCGCCGAGCTCGGCGGCGACGGCGTCGCCCCGGTCGGTGTCGCGCACCGCGAGCACGACGCGGGCGCCGGCCTGCACCAGTGCCCGGGCCATCGCCAGGCCGAGACCGCCGCTCGCCCCGGTGACGACGACCGTGCGGCCCTGCTGGGGCGGGATGTCGGCGGTCGTCCAGGGTGCTGGTGCGTTGCGGAACACGGGGCCTCCTCGACGGCGGGTGCGGGCCACCCGGTCTACCCGCTCGGGCCCGGCGGTGCCTGCCGGGCCGCCCGCGGGCGTCACCCCACCGGGGTGGCCCGGCGCCCGCGCCGGCCCGACAGGGCCGCGTCGAGCAGCAGGAACGCGATCAGCGACACCCCCAGCACCGGCAGCACCAGCCCCGCCACGACGGCCACGCCCCCGACGAGTGCGACCGCCGCCGGGGACGGCCGTTCCCGGCCGCCGGGCGGCGCCGCCGTGCTGCGGGTGGGCCGGCGCAGCCACCACATCCGGTAGCCCCAGACGACGAGCACGATCAGCGCCGAGGCGAGCGCCGCCAGCGCCAGCTGGTTGACCACCCCGAAGAGCAGCCCCATGTGGGCGTCGACGCCCCAGCGGGCCAGCTTCGCGGCCGTCGGCCAGTCGGCGAAGGCCAGCCGGTCGGTCACCGTGCCGGAGCCCGGGTCGACGGCCACCGCGTCCTGCTGCTCGGGCCAGCTGCGGACGACCTGCTGCACCCGCCAGGCCGCTCCCGGGTCGCCCGGGACGACCTCCACCGGCCCGCCGAGGCCGTCGGCCCGGGCGGCGTCGAGCACCCGCTGGACCGTTGCGGCGACATCGGGGCCCGGACCGTCGCCGGGGGCCGCCGCGGCCGGGGCGCCGCCGGGCAGCGTGCTGCTGACCGACGGTGTCGTCCAGTCCAGTGCCCGGCGCAGCTCGGTGACGTTCGACCCGGCGAACAGCGACCAGGTCAGGCCGGTCGCGGACAGGAACAGGAACCCGACCGACGCCCAGACCCCGACGGCCCCGTGCCAGGAGCGCACCCGGGCCCGCGGTGAGCCGCCGGTGCGCGGGAGGAACCGGTCGCGGCGGGACCGGACCCGCCGGGTGAACGCGACGACGAGCCCGGACAGCGTCAGCACGGCCAGCCAGGACGCGGCGAGCTCGCTGTAGACCTGGCCCGGCGGGCCGAGCAGCAGCGACCGGTGCAGGTTGTCGATGGTCCCGCGGACCGGCAGCCACTCGCCGAAGGTGTCCAGCGTCGACACCACCCCGGCGGTGTGCGGGTCGACGAAGACGGTGCGCTGGTAGCCCTCGGGCAGCCCGTCGGCCTCGAACGAGACCCGGGTCGTCGTCCCGGGTTCGCGGGCCGGGCGGACCTCGAGGACCGGCAGCCCCGGCTGGGTCGCGACCGCCGCACCGACCTGGTCGGAGACCGGACGCTCCGGCCCGCTGACCGGCACGGCCAGCGCGTCGGCGTGCGCCCACCGCTCGATCTGCGGCGCCGCCGTGTACAGCAGCCCGGTGACGGCCGCGACGAGCAGGAAGGGTCCGACGAACAACCCGGCGTAGAAGTGGATGCGGGCGACGAGCGGCCGCAGCCCGTACAGCAGCGGGCGGCCCTCCGGCGGTGGCGCGGGGGAGCCGGGGCGGGTCTGCAGCCCGGCGCTCACCAGCCCACCACCATCGCGGCGAGCATGACGACCATGCCGAGGCTCATCGTGGCGTGGCACAGGGCGTCCGAGCGCGGCCCGAACGGCCCCGGCGCGGTCCGGTCGCCGGCCGCGGTGTCCCCGCCGGGGCCCGCCGCGCCACCGGGACCGGCGGTGTCCCCGGTCCCGGGATCGCCGGGAACCGGGCCCGCGCCGGCGGCGGGGCCGGGATCGAGGGTGCCTGTCGCTGCCGGGGCGGGAGCGCCTGCGCGCAGCGTGTCGCCGGTCGGATCGCCGCCGGGCCGCGCGCCGGTCAGGACCCGGGCGGCCGGTGCTCCGCCGGGGTCGGGGGCACCACTGCCGTCCCCGGTCCCGGAGCTGCCGGGCACCGCGTCCCGGCGCACCGCCCGCGCGACCCAGAACCCGGCCACGACCAGCAGCGCGAGCCCGATCACGACGGTCGCCGCCACCGCCCAGCCGGCCTGCCCGCCGTGCGCCGCGTGTTCCGCGTGCTCCGCACCGGAACCCCCGCCGTGACCGGCGTGCCCACCGCCCCCGCCGCTCGGGGCGACGGCCATCGGCATGATGACCGGCATCGCGGCGAGCATCCACACCATCGCCGCGGCCATCAGGGCGTGCGCGACGCCGGTGGCCGGGCCCGCCGCCCCGCAGCGCACCCCGCGGGCGGCGGTGACCGCGAAGAACACCGTGAACACGCCGAACAGCGCGATCTGCACCGCGACGCCGGCGGTTCCGGCCCAGGACCAGGTCATGACGACCATCGCGACGCTCATCACGACGTGCGCGAGCTCGGCGGTCCGCCGGACCGCCTCCCCCTGCGCGGACACCACCTCCGACCAGCGGCGGAGCGCGTAGCCACCGGTGAGGGCGAAGAGCGCGGTGAGCGCCCACGCGAGGGGCACGGACGAGATCACGGGTCCTCCTCAGGAGGGACGGATGCACCCCGGTGGCGGGGCATCGGAGCAGCGGTCGTCAGCAGTGGTCGTCGTCATCGGGCGTGCGGTTCCCGGGGTGCGACGACCGTCACGCCCGGGCGGGGATCAGCGCTGTGCGGAGCGCGGCACCCCGGTGTCGGCGCGGAGCGCCCGGACCAGGTCCTCCCGGGCGCGGGCGACCCGGGACCGGATGGTGCCGATCGGGCAGCCGCAGACCTGCGCGGCCTCGGCGTAACCCAGGTCGAGCAGCTGGGTGAGGACGAACGCCTCGCGCCGGTCCGGGGGGAGGTCGTCGACCAGCGCCCGGATCAGCACCGCCTCCTGGGCCCCGCTGCGCGGGTGGATCCGGTCGAGCACCTCGCGCGGGTCCTCGCCGAGATCGAGGTTGCGCGGTCGCCGGACCGCGGCCCGGACCGAGTCCACCGCGACCCGCCGGGCCACCGACAGCAGCCAGGTGCGGGCGCTGGACCGGGCGGCGAACGTCGGCAGCGTCCGCAGCGCGCGCAGGTAGGTCTCCTGGGCGAGGTCCTCGGCGTCCCCGGCCCGGCCGAGGTGCACCAGGAACCGGTGGACGTCGGCCTGGGTCGCCCGCACGAACGAGGCCAGCGCGGCCCGGTCACCGGCACCCGCGGCCAGTGCCCACGCCGTCACCGTGGCGTCGTCGGGGCGTTCGGGCACGAGATCACGGTAGTACGCCGGAACCCGTCCGGAACCGCCGACCTGGTGGCGTCGGGCCACGGGCGAGCACCGCGCGGACGCACGGTCACGCGGTCCGTGCACGGGGTGGGCGCCGCCGCACGGGGCCGGGCCCCGTGCGCGGCCGGGGAGCCGGTGCGGGCCGCCGGTACGGCGGACGCCCGTGCGCCGGGGTGTGTGGTCAGGTGCGGTCGAGCAGGTCACGGAGCACCCCCAGCCCGGCGTGCACCTCGGCGAACGACGTCGACAGCGCCGCCGGGCCGATCCGCAGCCCGTCCGGGTCCCGGAAGTCGGGCAGGACCCCCGCCGCGTGCAGCGGGGCGAGCAGGTCCCGGAACCCGGGGCGGGTGAGCATCACGTGCCCGCCCCGGACGGACGGCTCGCGCGGCGAGGCGACGGTGACCCCGTGCGGGGCGAGCCAGGCGTCGGCGATCTCCAGCACGTAGCCGGTCAGGGCGAGCGACTTCGCCCGCACCGCGTCGATCCCGGCCTCGGCGATCATCTCCAGCGACACCTGCAGCCCGACGGCCGCGAGCACCGGCGGGGTGCCCGAGAGCAGCCGCCGGATCCCGGTGGCGGGGGTGAAGTCGCGTTCCATCGCGAACGGCTCGGCCCGGCCGACCCAGCCGGGCAGCGGGTTCTCGATCCCGGGCTGCAGGCCGGACCGCACGTAGCCGAACGCCGGTGCCCCCGGCCCGCCGTTCAGGTACTTGTAGCCGCAGCCCACCGCGAGATCGGCGCCCCACGCGTCCAGCTCGACCGGGATCGCGCCGGCCGAGTGCGACAGGTCCCACAGGACGAGCGCGCCCGCGTCGTGCGCGATCCGGGTGATCGCGGCCGCGTCGGCGATCCGGCCCGAGCGGTAGCCGACGTGGCTCAGGCAGACCAGCGCCGTCCGCTCCGACACGGCCGCGGCGACCTGGTCCGGGGTGATCCCGCCCGCCGGGTCGGTCCCGACCGCGTGCACCCGCAGCCCGCGCTCGGCGGCGACCCCGCCGACGACGTCGCGGTCGGTGGGGAAGTCCCCGGCGTCGGTGACGATCCCGTCGCGGCCCGGCCGCAGCGCGACCGCGGCCCGGACGAGCTTGTGCAGCAGCACCGTCGTCGAGTCGGCGACGACGGTCTGCCCCGCGGCGGCGCCGAGCACCAGCGCGCCCAGCTCCTCCGGGAGCTGCCACCAGCCCTCGTCCCAGCCCCGGATCAGCCGGGTGCCCCACTCGTCGCGGACGAAGGCCGCCAGCCGGTCCGCGGTCGCGGCCGGCGGGCGGCCCAGGGAGTTCCCGTCGAGGTAGGCGACCACGTCCGGGGCCGGGCTGAACCGGTCCCGGAAACCGGCGAGCGGGTCGCCGGCGTCGCGGGGCGCGGGATCGAGCGGGTCGGTCATGCCGGCAGTCTGCCGCGGAGCTCCTCCCGGTGCGCGCCCCCTGTGCGACAGGGGAACCCGCGGTGGGGGGATACCCCTCGCGGACCCCTCAGCCGGCGAGCCGCCGGGCGAGCAGCCGGAACGCCGGCGTCGGCAGCTCGGGTGCGAGGTCCACCGCGCAGGTGCGGGCCAGGATCTCCAGGGTCCGCGGGCACGCCGTCGGGCCGTGGTCGATCTCCACTCCGACCGCCGCGTACGGGTCCAGCGCCGGGTGCAGCGGGTTGCGGGCCTGCAGCGACCGCCAGTTGGTGTAGACGTGCCGGCCGGTGTCGATCAGCCGGTGCACCCCGCGGTTGCGGCCGAACGCCGTCGCCGCCGCGACCGGGTCGGAGGTGTGCGCGAACTCGACCGCCAGCCCCGCGGCCCCGGCCGGGTCGTGGTGCGGGATCGGGACGGGCCCGCGCCCGCCGAGCGGCGCCAGCGCCTCCAGCACGATCTGCCGGTGCCGGGCGCGCCGGGCGATCTGCGCGTCGAGCGCCTTCAGCTGCGGGCGCAGGACGGCCGCGGACAGCTCGGGCATCCGCAGGTTGACGCCCACGATGAGGTCGGCGTCGTTCCCGGCGAATCCGGGGCGCTCGTAGCTGCCGACGTCGTGGTACATCGACGCGCGCTCGAACAGCGCCGAGTCGTTCGTCACCAGCGCCCCGCCCTCACCGGCGCGGATGTTCTTGTGCTGGTTGAAGCTGAAGCAGCCGGCGTGCCCGATCGAGCCGACCTTGCGGCCGCGGTAGGTGACGCCGATGGCCTGGCAGGCGTCCTCGATCACGACGAGGTCGTGCGCGGCCGCGACCTCCATGATCGCGTCCATGTCGGCGACGTGGTTGCCCATGTGCACCGGCAGGACGGCCCTGCTGCGGGGGGTGATCCGGTCCTTGAGGTCGACCGGGTCCATCGTCAGCGACTCGTCGATCTCGACCAGCACCGGCACCGCACCGACGGCGAGCGCGGCGGCCGCCGTCGACACCCAGGTGTAGGCGGGGACGAGCACCTCGTCGCCGGGCCCGATCCCGGCCCCGACGAGCGCGGCCACCAGCGCGCTGGTCCCGCTGTTCACGGCCAGCGCGTGCCGGGTCCCGAGGTGCGCCGCGAGCTCCTGCTCGAAGCGGCCGACCTCGGAGCGATCCCCGCCGGTGAACCGGCCGAGCTCCCCGCGGCCGAGCACCCGGACGGTGGCAGCCATACCCCTTGCGGTCGTCGCCGCGGCGGCAAGTCCCATAATCGTCCTCCTGGACCGGGGTTCTCCCGATAACGGGGGGAACCGGTCGTACGACACCGAAACGACACCGTGCTCGGGTCCCGCACACCGCGGCGGGACCGGAGACGACGGTACCGAGCACGTCCGTACCCCCGTCCCGGGGGACACGACCGGAAGGATCCGAGCGCATGCTCATCGACACCCGGCGGGCGCTACCCGGGTCCTGGTTCGAGACGGAGGTCTGCGTCATCGGGAGCGGACCTGCCGGTGCGGCGGTCGCCGCCGAGCTCGCCGACCGGGGCCTGCGCGTGGTCGTCCTGGAGGGCGGTGGGCCCGGTGTCGGCAGGACCGCGCGGGACACCTACCGCGGCGTGACGGGCAGCGGCGCGCACGACCCGGTGGACGCCGTCCGCCAGAAGCGCCTCGGCGGCACGTCACTGGTCTGGGGCGGGCGGTGCGCCCCGCTCGACGACATCGACTTCGCCGAGCGGGACTGGCTGCCCGGCACCAGCTGGCCGATCACCCACGACGAGCTGCGCGGCTGGTACCCGGTGGCGCAGCGGCACCTCGACGCCGGTGCCTGCGAGTACTCGGCGGCCGGGTCGGGGTTCCCGCTCACCCCGTCCGGGGTGTCGTCGGAGACGCTGCGCTGGGACGACCTGTGGCGGTGGAGCCCGCCGACGTCGTTCGCCCCGCGGGTCGAGGCGATGGCGCGGGCCGGGCGGATCCGGCTGTTCCTGCACGCGACCGTGACCCGCCTGGACCGCGACGAGGTGTCCGGGGCGGCGACCGAGGCGGTCGTCGTGCCACAGCCGGGCCTGGAGGTCCGGGTGCGGGCGAAGCACTTCGTCGTCGCCGCGGGCGGGCTGGAGTCGGCCCGGATCCTGCTGGCGTCCGACGGCTACGGCGGCACCGGCATGGGCACCGGCATCGGCGACGGGTACGACCAGGTCGGCCGCAACTACATGGCGCACCCGGTCGGCGAGGTCGGCCGGCTGAGGCTCACCAGGACCGGGCGCGAGATGGGCCTGGGCTACCTCCCGACTGACGACGGCGTCTACGCCCGCCGGATGCTCTCGCTGACCGAGCGCACCCAGACCGAGCAGCGGCTCGGGAACCTCAAGGCGGCGCTGTGGTTCGCCGACCCCAAGGACCCCGACCACGGCGACGCCCTGCTGTCGACGTTCGCGCTGACCTACTGGGGCATGGGCAAGCTCCGCACCGGGTTCAAGGCCGCCGGGACGCACGCCCAGTACGTCCGGACCAGCGGCATCGGCCGGCACGTCCGCAACGTCGCGGCCGACCCCCTGCGGGTCGCCCGGTTCGCCCGCGGATGGGCCCGGCCGCGGGTCACCGGCGAGCGGCGGGTGCCGTCGTTCATGCCGCTGGACTCCGGTCACTGCCGGCTGCGCTTCGACGCCGAGCAGACCCCGGACCCGGAGAACCGGGTCACCCTGGACCGGGAGCGCGACGCGCTGGGCCAGCACCGGCTGCGGGTCGACTACCGGGTCTCCTCCGCCGACCGGGACTCGATCGCGACCTCGCTGTCGCTGATCGGCAAGGAGCTGGAGCGGACCGGGCTGGCCCACGTCGACCTGTCCGACGTGGAGCGGGTGCACGACATGGACATGACCGACGGCACCCACCAGATGGGCCTGCTGCGGATGTCCTCGTCGCCGCGGCACGGCGTCGTCGACCCGGAGTGCCGGGTGCACGACACGCCGAACGTGCACGTCGCGTCCAGCGCGGTGTTCCCGTCGGCGGGTGCGGTCGGGCCGACACTGGCCCTGGTCGCGCTGGCCTGCCGCACGGCGGACGTGATCGCCCGCGAGCACTGACGGGTACCGGAGGTTCAGCCCGGCAGCCGGACCACGCCGGTGCCCGCGCTGTCGTCGAGGGCGGCCCACAGGGCGTCCAGCGGCAGGGGGCGCCGCCGGGTCCGGACGACGGCGCCGTGCGTCGGCGTCGGCACGAACGGGTAGGACGAGGCGAGCCCGCCGATCGACTCGCAGAGCCGGCGGGCCACCCCGTCCAGGGCCGGGACGTCGAGCCCGGGCAGGACCAGCAGGAACTCCTCGCGCCCGATCCGGACCGGCCGCCCGGTGGCCCCGGTGGGGCCGTGCAGGAGCCCGGCGATGCTGCGCAGCACCGAGGCCTCGGCCCGGAACCCGTGCCGGTGGCCGACCCCGCCGAGCCCGCGCACCCGGAGCAGGACCAGGCCGAGCGGCAGGGTGCCCCGCGCCGAGCCGTGCATCCAGCGGTCGAGGAAGGCCCGGGTGGGCAGCCCGCTGCGCGGGTCCCGCTCGGCCCCCGGCTCGTAGGTCTCCACCAGGCTCTGCGCGGCGTCGGCCCGGCGCCGCTCGTCGGACAGGCTGCGGGCCAGCCGGTCCGCGGCGGCGTCGTAGCGCCGGTCGGTGGCGGTGCCGGGGATCGCCACGACCCGCGACAGCACCTCGTCGAGGGCACCGGTGCGCCGCCCGCCGAGCCGGGGCCCGAGCAGCCGGCGCAGGCGCAGCAGCTCGGCGTGGGCGTCGGAGTGGCGGAACGACCAGCTCGCGCCGAACATCCGGCCGCGCTCCAGCGAGCGGGCCCCGCCGTCGACCGACTCCAGGTCGGTCGCGACCACGCCGGCCCCGGACCGTGGCGTGAGCACGGTGACGCTCCACTCGCGGGCCGCCGGTTCGCCGTCGTCGAGCAGGACGCAGCCCAGACCGGGCGGGAGCAGCGCCGGTGGCTCCCCGGCGAGTGCGACCACGGCGCCGCCGTCGCACCGCTCGGCGATCCGGGCCCAGGTGTCCAGCTGCGGTTCCAGGTACTCGAACCGCTGGAACATCCCGATCACGGCCATCGGCCGGTCCCGCGACGGCGCGAGCGCGAAGTCCTCGACCGCGTGCGACAGCGTGACCAGCAGCGGTTTCGTGACGGTGCGGGTGGGCCGGCCCACCGCCTCCCCGCCGTCGTCGGAGACGGGCGTCGGGACGACGTCGAGCATGGTCACCTCACACGTTTGCAGTAACGCTTGGCGCCTAGATATACACAAGGTAGTTGACTCTGCATCTATCGGGGTGCGCTTTTCCCGGCTCCATCGAAAGGTGCAACCCGGCACGTGCATCCCTGTGCGCGATGTCCGCGGCCCGGCCGTAGCCGACGCTGGTGATCACCAGTTCCGACCGAGCGACGGGGGTGTCCACGCGATGGAGAACGGTGACCGGAGGAGACGGGCCGGACGCGTGCCGGCCGCGCTCCTCGCCGCGGTGGCGGTGCTCGCCGCGGCCGGGGGATGTGCGGCCGCGACGGCGGGCGGGCCGCAGCCGGCGCCCCCGGTGCCCGCCCCGGCCCGGGCCGAGCTGGGCCGGGCAGACGTGGACGCCTGGCTGGACGGCCTGGTCCCGGCGGCCATGGACCGGGCCGGGATCGCCGGCGGTGTGGTGAGCGTGGTGCAGGACGGCCGGGTGCTGACCGCCCGCGGTTACGGCGACGCGCGCCTGGGCCCCGACCGGGCGCCGGTCGACCCGGACCGCACCCTGTTCCGGGTGGGATCGGTGTCGAAGGTGCTGACCGCGACCGCGGTGCTGCAGCTGGCCGGGCAGGGTCGCATCGACCTCGACGCCGACGTGCGCCGCTACCTCGACTTCGACCTGCCGCAGCGGTTCGACACCCCGATCACGATGCGGCACCTGCTCACCCACACCGCCGGGTTCGAGGGGCGCATCCGCGGGCTCATCGCGTTCGACGACCGCCCGGCGGACCTCCGCACGGCACTCGCGACCGACCCGCCGGAACAGGTGTTCGCGCCCGGCAGCACGCCCGCGTACTCCAACTACGGCTACGGCCTCGCCGGGTACGTCGTCGAGCGGGTCGCCGGGATCCCGTTCGAGGACTACGTGCAGCGCAACGTGATCGACCGGGCCGGTATGGACTCGGCGAGCTTCGCCCAGCCGCTGCCCGGCGGGCTGCGCGAGCGGCTCTCGGACGCCTTCACCGGCTCCGACGGCCCGCCGATGCCGTTCGAGACGATCTCGCCGGCCCCGGCCGGCTCGCTCGCCGCCTCGGCGACCGACATGGCCCGGTTCGCGACCGCACTGCTCGACGGCCGGTTGCTCGACCCGGCCACCGGCGCGCTCATGCAGCGGCCGGGACTCGACGCGTCCGCACTGGGGGAGCTCGCGCAGGGCCCCCGGATGGCGCTCGGGCTGTTCGACGAGTCCCGCAACGGCACGCGCATCCTCGGGCACGGCGGCGACACCGACTTCTTCCACTCGCACCTGCAGCTCTACCCGGACAGCCGCACCGCGGTCTTCGTGTCGCTGAACAGCAGCGGGACCGGCGGCAGCGACACGCTCGACCTGCGCAACGCCGTCCTGGAGGGCTTCGCCGACCGCTACTTCCCGGCCGCGTCCCCGCCGGCCGCCGCGGCCGCCGCCGCACCGGACGGGGCGGCCGCGCTCGCCGGGACCTACGAGGCGGCCCGTGCGCCGTTCAGCACCTTCACCTCGGCGCTGAGCCTGACCGGCCAGACGACGGTCACGCCGCGCCCCGACGGGACGGTGGTGATCTCACCCGGCCCGGCGAGCGTGCACCCGGCCGCGTACGAACAGGTCCGGCCGGGGGTCTGGCGGGAGATCGGCGGCCAGCGCACGCTCAGCACCCGGACCGCCGACGGCCGGGTGGAGGCGATCGGCTACGAGTCGGCGTTCACGCTGCTGCGCATCGGTTCCGCCCGGGACGCCGGGACCGCGGTGCCGGTACTCGTCGGCTCGGTGCTGCTGCTCGTGGCGAGCCTGCTCGCGTGGCCGCTCGGTGCCGTGGCGCGCCGCCGGTACCGGGCCGCGGCACCGGCGCCACTCGGCCGGACCGACCGCATCCTGCACGGGCTGACCCGCGGTGCCGTCGTCGCGGCGCTGGTCGCGCTCGCGGGGTGGGCCGCGTCGATCGCGACGATCGCCTCGCTCGGCGAGGTCCCGTTCGCCGTCCTGCAGGTGCTGCAGGTGGCGCAGTGGGCGGCGCTGCTGGGCGTGGTCCCGGCGCTGCTGGGCGTCGGGTCCGCGGTGCGGGCGGGCGCCGGGCGCGGCCGGGTGGCCGGTCGGGTCGTCCAGCTCGTCGCGCTGGCCGGTACCGGCTGGATCGCCGTCGCGTTCGGGCTGCTGTCGTCGAGCCTGAGCTACTGACGGGCCCTGGTCGGTGGCGCCGCCGGGGCCCGGTGGCTCAGTGCCGGGCACCGAGCTCGAGCGCCAGCACCCCGGCGATGACCAGGCCGATACCGCCGATCTGCACGGGGGTGAGGCCGTCGCCGAGGAACACCGCGCCGATCACCGCCACCAGCGCGACCCCGGCGGCGGCCCAGATCCCGTAGGCCACGCCGACCGGCACCCCGGCCTTGAGCACCTGGGAGAGCAGGACGAAGGCGCCGAGGTAGCCGATCACCACCAGGACCGACGGGACGATCCGGGTGAACCCCTCGGACAGGCGCAGGCTGATGGTGGCCATGACCTCGAGGACGATCGCGGCGGCGAGCAGGATGTAGGGCACGGGTCGGCACTCCGGGGTCGGCGGGATGTGGAGCCCCGAGTGCACACCCCGACGTCGCGTCGGCCTCCAGGCGAACGGCGTGTGACCCCGGCCATCCCCGGCCGCGCCGGGACCGCCGTCGCCTCGGGGACGACCGCCCTGCAGGAAACCGGTCCCGCACGAGAAGCCTGGTCCCGCACGAGAAGCCTGGCCCCGCACGGGGCCCGGTCCCGTGCGGGGGCGGGGAACCGGCGCGAGCCCGGTGGCCGACGCGAGGTGGGCGCGGTGTGGATGCGCACGTCGGTGATCACGTTCTCTGGAACGGGATCGACGTGCTGGGGCGGTCTCGTTCCACAGAACGTGATCGAGAGTGGCTCAGGCCCCGGCGGGCACCGTGGGTCCGGCCTCGGCGAGCCGGGTCGCGGTGCGGCGGCGGCCACGGTCAGCGGATCCGGCTGCGCCCGGTGACGTGATGGGCGAACGTGTCGTGCACCCGGCACGGCACCCGGGCACGCGGCCACCAGGAGCGTCGTCGGCAGGTCCGGCAGCACGCCCGGTCGTCCACCGGGTGCTCGGCGAGCACCGTCGCCGCGGCACCGAGCACCCGGAGCAGGTGTTCGGCGAGTACGCGGTCCCCGAACTCACCCTTCTCCACGGTGGCGGTCAGCGACCGTGTCATCGCCACGAACCTGAGGTGCTCGCGCTCCGGGGCGGACCCGTTCTGCATCGACGTCGCTCCTCTCGCTCCGATCGACACCTGATCTCCCGACGGTCACCGCCGGGAGCGGGTGCATTCGACGAGGGTAGGAAACGCAGCCCTGGATAGTGAAGAATGATTCAGTGTTGTTCGGGAATCGATCCCGAGATTCTTTGGTGAAGAATCAGTCCTCGGTACGCGGGACCTCGGTGGCCACGTCCTCCGCGACGGCGAAGAGGATCTCCCGTGCCGCCCGGCCGTATCCGGCGAGAGCCGCGAACCTCCCGAAGAGCGCACCGTAGAGCTCGATCTCGCGGCTGTGGGTCAGGCAGAGCTCGGCGGAGAAGGTCTCGACGAGTACCCGGTCGTCGTCGCGCAGCCAGAACCCGTGCCACGGGCCGACGAGGTAGGGGGCCTGCGAGCCGATGACCCCGAGGCGCACGTTCGGCAGCGTCGAGAGCGTCATGAGGCGATCCAGCTGGGCGAGCATGACCTGTGGTGCGGCCAGCCGGAGTCGCAGTGCGGCTTCGGTGACGACGAAGTGGAACCGCTTCCCGGGGTCGTAGAGCAGCTCCTGCCTGGCCATCCGGGTGTGCACGGCGAGATCGACATCGTCGGTGGCGCCGTGCAGCGCCACCCCCTGCGCCAACCGGGCCCGCGCGTACCCGGCCGTCTGCAGCAGGCCGGGGACCACCGTCGCCTCGAAGACCCGGAAACGGCGTGTCCTCGCATCGAGGTCGGACAGCCCGGCCTGGTGCGGACGCAGGCCCGGCCGGAGCACACGCTGCCACTGCGCGTGGCGTGCGTCGAGGTCCTCGAGTGCCGCGAGCAGGTCACCGGTGTGCGACTCGCTGTCGGTGACCCGGGTCCATGCCCGGATGTCGGCCGCGCCGGGCGCCTGCCGTGCCGTCTCCAGTTTGGACACCTTCGACTGTGGCCAGGACAGCGACTCCGCGAGTTGCCGGCCGGTCAACCCGGCCTGCATGCGCAACTCGCGGAGCCGCCGTCCCAGCGCACGGCGTGCCTCGTGGAGTTCAGGCGTGCCCGCGCCGTTCCTCGGTGCCAAATTCGTCTCGCCTCACGGCGTGGTGCCAGGCGGCGTCACGCCAGTAGTTGTGCCGGACGATCTCGGCCGGGTCCTCGACCAGTTCCCCGCCGACGAACCGGTCGGCGTCGTCGAACCGCATGCACAGCAGGGCCGCCGAGTCGAACAGCCAGTAGTCGTGGTCGGGAAGGCCGGCCGCATCCGCGTCGGCCCGGGTCACGTACCGGATGTCCTCGCCCGCCGCGATGTTGTGGACGGCGAGGGTGTGGCTCCACCTGGGGTAGTCCGGCATGGGCAGGGCGACCGCCCGGACCCGGCGGAACCTCCGTCCCGCGGTGGTCGCGTCGCGGACCATGGCGAGCCACTCCTGCATCCAGGACAGCTCGTACGGTGCACCGGCCAGGAAGTTCTCGTAGGCCTCCCGTTCGTACCCCGGTGCGTAACGGGCCCGGACCTCCAGCCGGAACGCGGTGTGCCGGAACGAGGAGAACAGCTCCGCGAACTCGGGACCGGGCTCGACGAACCGGCTCAGGGTGCTCCCTCCCCCGGGTGGCGGGTGTAGAGGCGTAAGACGTCCTCGGGGATCTCGACGATGGCCTCGCCCTCGGGGACGGGACCCACGTCGGCGAGGACCTCCGGGTCCGTCACGGCCCAGCCCTGGGCGATGTAGGTGCGGCGATCCGTACGGTCCGTGGCGAACAGGGTGGGCGAGTCTCCGACGTTGGACGCGGGATCCTTGCCGAGGAACTGTGCTCGCATCTCATCTCCTGGAATATTCGAGACTATTCCACTCCAGGGTGATGTAGGTCACCGTCCGCGTCAACGGGCGGACACGCCTCACGCCCCGGCGGGCACCGTGCGTCCGGCCTCGGCGAGCCGGGTCGCGAGCGTCGCCGCGGTGGTCTCGTCGATCCGCCCCACGCTCAGGCGCAGCATCCGGCGGTCGTCGGGGAGGAACGCGGTGCCGGGAATGGTGAGCGTGTCGTGGGCCAGCACCAGCTCCCGGACGACGTCGAGCGTCGGCGTCCCCGCGAACGGGTGCCGCACCCAGGCGAAGAACGCCCCCAGGGCCACGATCTCGAAGCCTCCCGGCCGGTCCTGCAGGGCGGCGCCGAGCAGGTCCCGCCGCCGGGCGGTCTCCGCGACCCGCTCGGCCCGCCACGTCCCGGCCCCGGTCAGCCCGGCCAGCGCCGCCTCCTGCCCGACCCGGGGCGCGCAGATCGCGACGCAGTCCAGGAGCTTGAGCACCTGCCGGGTCAGCGCCGGACCGGCGACGACCGATCCGACCCGGTACCCGGGCAGCGCCAGGTCCTTGGAGTAGGAGTGCAGGCTGACGACCGTCGAGCGCCACTGCGCGTCGTCGAACAGGGTGTGGGCCGGCTCGTGCGCGGCGTCGCGGAACGACCGGTAGGTCTCGTCGACGACCAGGGCGACGTCGTGCCGCCGGGCCAGCTCGGCGAACGCCCGGATCTCCGCGGGCGGGATCGTGACCCCGCTCGGGTTGCCCGGCGTGACCAGCACGATCGCCCGCGTCCGGGGACCGATCAGCGCCTCGGCGTCGGCGGCCCGCGGGACGAGGTCCGCACCGGGCTCCAGGAGCACCGGCGCGACCCCGCGCATGGTCAGCCACATGTGGTGGTTGAAGTAGTAGGGCAGCGGCAGGATCATCTCGTCGCCGGGCCCGGCGAGCGCGTCGGCGACCGTCGCGAACGCCTGGTTGCACCCGCTGGTGACGACGACGTCCTCCGGCGTCACGGTCCCGCCGTAGTCGGCCCCGATGTCGTCGGCGATCGCGCGGCGCAGGTCGGGCAGGCCGGGGACCGGTGCGTACCCGAGGACCCGGGGGTCGCGGGCGGTCGCCACGACCCGGTCGACGACCTCCGGCGCCGGCGGGTAGGCCGGTGCGGCCTGGGAGAGGTCGAGGAACGGGTGCCCGGCGTCGCGGGCCGGGTCGCGTTCACCGGCGAGGGCGAGCGCCGCGCCGATGGGGGAGTCGCTCCCCGCCGCCGTCGTGGGGTCGAGTCGCACCGCTGCGCGCCGTCCTTCCGGTGCCGGGATCGGGCCGGGCGCCAGTCTAGAGGGGGAGCGCGGGATCAGCGGCCGGTCGCGTACCCCTGGGCGCCACGGGGATTGGCGGCCGCCTCGAGGCGGCCGGTCGCGGGGTCGCGGGTGACGGTGGACAGCCGGCCGAGCGTCCAGCCGTCCGACACCGACACCCGGTGGCCGCGCCGGACGAGCTCGTCGATCACCTCGGCGCCGAGCCTGCGTTCGACGACCGCACCGCCGGGCGTCCAGATCCGCGGCCAGAAGCTGCTCACCGCGGCCGTCGTGTGGAACGCGGGCGCGTCGATCGCCTCCTGCGGCCGGTACCCGCCGACGATCGTGCGCAGCAGGTAGAGCAGCTGCCACTGGTCCTGCTGGTCGCCGCCGGGTGTGCCGAGCGCGGCGACCGGCTCGCCGCCGTCGACGAGCACGGTTGGGCTGAGCGTGGCGCCCGGCCCGCAGCCCGGACGGGCTGTCCGCGTCCAGCCAGGTCATCTGCAGCCGGGTGCCGAGGCAGAAGCCCAGCCCGGGCACGGCCGGCGAGGACTGCAGCCAGCCGCCGGACGGCGTCGCGGACACGAGGTTGCCCCAGCGGTCGACGACGTCGACGTGGCAGGTGTCGCCGCGGGTCACCCCGGTCCGGGCGACGGTGGGCTCCCCGGCCCCGGCGATCCGCGGCCGGTCGTCGCTCTCCCGCAGCGGCGGCAGGTGCCCCACCAGGCCGGGCGGGCTGCCGGGCCGGTACTCCAGCGACGCGGTGCCGGTGATCGCGGCGGCCCGCTCCCGCGCGTAGGACGGCGAGAGCAGCGCCGCCAGCCGGTCCGGCCCGGGATCCTCGGGGTTCTCGCCGTAGAAGCAGTCCCGGTCGGCCAGCGCGAGCTTCAGGGCCTCCAGCACGGTGTGCGCGCCGAGCGCGGTCGACGGGTCCAGCCGGGATCCGTCGGACCCGTGCGCACGGTCCACGGCGTCGAGGATGGCGAGGGTCTGCAGCAGCACCGGGCCCTGGGACCAGAGCCCGGGCTTCTGCACGGTCACCCCGCGGAACGCCAGCTCGGCCGGGGTCTCGTACTCCGGGCGGAAGGCGGCCATGTCGGCGACGGTGAGCACGCCGGCGTGGTCACCGCCGGTCGCGTGCCGGTGCGGCCGGGCGGCGGACCGGGCCAGCTCCTCGGCGACGAACCCGGAGCCCCAGGCCCGCACCGCGGCCCCGATGCGCTCCTCCCGGGTGCCGCCGCCGTCCCGGGCCGTCTCGGCGAGGCGGTGCAGCGTCCGGGCGTAGGCGGGGTTCGTGACCGCGTCGCCCGGTTCCGGCACCCGCCCGCCGGGCAGCCACTGCTCGGCCGAGGCCGGCCAATGCTCGGTGAAGTGGCCGGTGACCGCAGCGAGGACGGCGCACAGCTGCGGGCTCGCCGGGACCCCGTGCCCGGCGTAGTGGATCGCCGGCTCCAGCACGTCGGCGAGCTCCCAGGTCCCGTGTGCGGCGAGCACGTCCAGCCAGGACAGCACCGCGCCCGGGACGGCCGCGGCGAGCGCACCGGAGCCCGGGACCTCGGAGAGTCCCTCCCGGCGGAAGTGCTCCGGGGTGGCCCCGGCGGGCGCGGCGCCCTGGCCGTTGAGCACCCGGGTCGGCGCACCCGCCGGGGCGAGGATCGCGACGAGGTCCCCGCCGGGCCCGTTGAGGTGCGGTTCGGCCAGGTGCAGGACGAACGCGGCGGCGACGGCGGCGTCGAACGCGTTCCCGCCCCGTTCCAGCACCGACTGCGCGGTGCCGCTGGCCAGCCAGTGCGTCGACGCCGCCATGCCGAACGACCCGGACAGCGTCGGACGTGTGGTGTCGGCCGGTGGCGGGGTGAACCCGGGTGCGGGCGTCGTCGGAGGCACGCCCGGAGTATGCAAGGACGACTGATTGGATGCAATTATCGGCGGCCGGTGGCGGCACGGGTCAGCCACCAGGTGAAGTCCGGCACGAGGCTCCAGGACGGCGGCGTCCGGTCCAGCCCGGTCGCCCAGGCCGCGATCCCGGTGGCGTCGACCGACCATCCGGCCCGGCCGAGCCACTGCTCCGGGGGCAGTTGCGGCCCGGCGGCCAGGAAGCCGCGGATCAGCGAGGTCACCGCCGGACCGGAGTCGATGCCGGCGATGACGGCCGCCAGGTCGCCCTGCGGGTACTCGGTGGCGAGCTCGCTCCCGGCGGCACTGAGCCGCCCCACGGTGTCGAGCAGCGCCGCGCACGCCTCGCCCGGCAGGTAGAGGAGCAGCCCCTCGGCCAGCCACGCGGTCGGTGCGGCCGGGTCGAAACCGGCGCCGAGGAGCGCCTCCGGCCAGCCGTCGTCGGCGAGATCGGCGACGACCGGACGGGCCGGGGTCGTCGGGGTGAGCCCGCCGGCCGCGACGAGGTCGCAGCGGTAGCCGGTGACGTCGGCGGTGTCGATCTCGAACAGGGTGGCCCCGGGCAGGGCGAGCCGGTAGGCCCGTCCGTCGACCCCGGCGCCGAGCACGACGACCTGCCGGACGCCCGCGCCGACGGCACCGGCGAGGTAGTCGTCGAAGTAGCGGGTCCGCATCGCGACGTAGCCGGCCAGGGCCCGGCCGAGCGGTGACGGCGCGCCGTCGTCGTCGCGCCAGAGCCGCAGCGCGTCCCCGTCGATGCCCGCGGCCACCAGTTCGGCGAGCGGGTCCCGGCCGAACAGCGAGTCCGGCCGGGCCGACTCCTCGGCGCGCAGCGCGGCGATGAACAGCGCGGTCGCCCCGACGCCCGCGGGCACCGGGACGGTGCGGGACGCCGGTGGCACCGTCCCGGGGTGGGAGGTCGGCACGGTCGCGGGATCCCGGTGCTCGGTCATGATCTCGATCATGACATCGGGGTGGGCCGCCCGCCGCCCCCTCGCCGGGCCGCCCACGGATCGCGACAGGGGCTCGCTACAGGGACTCGTGGCCGGTAGGGTCGGCGGCTCGCCGGAGCCCGGTGCGGACGGAGGTGCGCGATGCCGACCGGAGAGCCGGGATCCGCCGTGGCGCCGCGGACGCTGCCGGACACGGTGCCCGCCCCGGCGTGGGTGTGGCTGGTCCGGCTGCTGCTGGTGGGCGCGGTCGCACTGGTCGTGCTCCGGTCCCCGTGGCTGTTCGGTGGCCCGGTGCCGGCCTGGGCCGGTGTCCTGCCCCACCTGTCCGTGGCGGCGGGGCTGGTGGGGGTCGTGCCGACGGCGGCGGCCGGGTGGGTGACCGCCGCCCGTCCGTACCCGCACGCCCGCACGATGCTGCTGCTCACCCGCGAGCTGGACGTGCGCGACCGCCGGGCGGTGGCGGCCGCCCTGCGCCGCGGGCGTCCGGTGCCGGCCGGGCACCGGGCCTACGCCCGGGCGTGGGTCGCCCGGCAGCGCCGCGGCCTGATGCTGTCGTCGGTACCGCTGGCGCTGGTGTGGACACTGGTGACCGATCTCCTCGGCCGCGCCGAGCCGCCGGAGATCCTCTGGTTCCAGGCGCCCGCCGTGGTCGCGTTCACCCTGGTCGCGCTGGGCAGCCTGGCCGTGCAGTACCGCCGGGAGCGCACGGTCCGGGCGTTCGGGGCCACCGTCCGGAACGGGTAGCGCCGCGTCCGGGTGACCCGGGCGCCACGTCGAGGACCATCCAGGTTAATCCTGCGTTCAACCGCCTTCTATGCTGCTCCGTACGACGTAGGGAGCCAGCAGGCATGAGCTTCGACGAGACCGCCCCCGCACCGATCGACCGTGACGTGCAGTCCGGGGTGCTGCCCGCCAGCTGGCGCGGCCTGTCGGTGTTCGCCGTCCGCAGCGCCGCGGCGCCGCTGCTCGACCAGGCGATCGCCGGGGTCGCCCGTGGGCTCGAGGTGCTCGAGGTCGTCGTCCTCGACACCGCCCAGCGGGCCCGGGCCGCGGCGGTGCTCCCGCCGGCCGCGCTGGAGGGCGTCCCGGCGGGCGAGCCGTACGCGTTCGTCATCGCCGTCGACGTCTTCGCGGCCGACCCGGCCATCGGGGCCCGGCCGACCGAGCGCCGGGTCGCCGACGTCCTCGACTACACCTGGCGCCGGGTCCTGCGCACCGTCCCGGTGAACGAGTGGTTCACCGCGGTGCAGGTCTCCCGCGGACCGGACCAGGCGTGGGAGTTCCTCGCCGCCCTGGCCGACGAGGACCTGGCCGAGCGTCTGCGCCTGCGTCTCGCCGCGCTCGGCAGCACCTGCGCGATGCCGTTCCCGGTGGTCTCGGTCCTCGGCGGGACCTCGCCCGGGTTCCGGGCCCAGGTCGCGCTCGTCGACCATCCCGAGCACGGGCGGACGGTCTGCAAGATCTTCCGGCCGGGCGCGGTCGCGGCGTTCGAGCGCGAGCTGCGCGCCCGCCGCGACCTGGGTGACCTGCCCGAGGTCCCGAAGCTGCTCGACCACGGCCCGAACTGGATGCTCGCCCCGTTCTACGGCGACACCGGGCAGCACGTCGTCCGGCAGCTGCCGGACGAGCTGGCCCAGCTGGACCCGGACGTCGTGCGGACGTTGCTGCGGTTCTGCCGGGACCTGCACGACCGCGGCCGCTTCGTGATGGACCTCTCCCCGCACAACCTCACCTGGGACCCGCACGCCGGGTTGAAGGTGCTGGACCTGGAGTTCGTGCTCGACTACCCGGTGCAGCCCTCCTGGGAGGACTGCTGGAGCCTGCGCGGGGTGCCGGCGTCCTACCGGGCCGCCTCCGACGGGCTGCCGGACCTGCTGTTCACCCGCGGCGTCGGCAACTCGGTGTTCCACCCGGCGGTCTCCGGTCTGACCCGCCGCCGGCTGCTCGGTGACACCGACCGCTGGGAGGAGGTCCGGCGCACCGTCACCCAGCTCGTGTGGTTCTCCGCGCTCGGTACGGTGGGCCGCTTGCATCCCGCACTGAGAGGGCGTCCGTGACCGGTCCCGACCCCGACGACGACCCGACCCGCCCCATCCGGGTGGTCACCGGCGAGCCGGCCCCCGGCTCCGGTCCCGGGTCCGGCTCACTGACCGGGCGCACCGCCCGCGGCTTCGCCTGGGCGTTCACCGGCACCGTCGGCCAGGCCGTGCTGCAGCTCGGCGCGACGGTCGCGCTCGCCCGCCTGCTGACGCCGGAGCAGTTCGGCTCGGCCGCGGCGGCGCTGCTGATCATCGGGCTGACCCAGCTGGTCACCCAGCTCGGTGTCGGGGCGGCCCTGGTGCACCGGCACGACCTGGGCGACCGCGACGTGACCGCGGCGTTCTGGTTCTCCACGCTGACCGCCGCCGTCTTCGCCGTCACGCTCGCGACGGCCGCACCGGTGCTCAGCGGCCTGGTGGGGCTGCCGGCGGACTCGAACCTGCTGCCGTTGCTCTCGATCGCCCTGTTGCTCGCGGGGGCCACCGCGGTGCCGCTGTCGCTGCTGCAGCGCGACCTGCGCTTCCGGCAGACGGCGACGGTGGACCTGCTCGCGGCCGGGCCCGCACTGATCGGGGTCAGCGTGGTGTTCGCGCTCGCCGGATTCGGCGCGGCCGCGCTGGCGTTCGGCGAGATCGCGGCGGCCGCGGTGAAGTTCGTCGGGTACCTGGCCCTGGTTCGCCCCCGGCTGCGCCCGGAGGGCCCGGCCGCGACGTGGCGCCGGCTGGTCCCGCTGCTCGGCTACGGCGCGGGCATCTCGATCCTGCAGCTGGGCAACTGGTTCGCCCTGAACGCCGACAAGCTGCTCATCGCGAACCTGCTCGGCCCCGGGCCGCTCGGTGTCTACACCCGGGCCTACAACCTGCTCGCCGAGCCGGCGAACGTGATCGGCGGCGCCGCGGACAAGGCCCTGTTCCCGGCGATGGCCCGGGTCCGCGACGACGGCGAGCGGCTGCGCAGCGCCTACGTGCGCAGTGCCAGCCTGATCGCGCTGGTCACGGTGCCCGCGTCGGTGCTGCTCGGGGTGCTCGCTCCGGAGATCGTGAACCTGCTGCTGGGCTCGCAGTGGGGCGAGGTCGTACCGCTCGTGCAGCTGTTCGCGCTGGTCCTGCTCCCGCGGACGTCCTACAAGATCAGTACGTCGCTGACCAGGGCGACCGGTGCGGTGTACCGGGCGGCGTGGCGGCAGTGGCTCTACGCGGGCTACGTCGTCGCGTTCTGCGCCGCCGGTGCCGCGCTCGGCGGGATCCTGGGCGTCGCGATCGGGGCGTCGGCCGCGATCGTCATCCACTTCCTGGTGATGCTGCAGTTCTCGGCCCGGGTCTCGCCGGGCCTCATGGGCCGGGTGCTGGCGATGTACCTGAAGCACGTCCCGGCCCTGGTGGGCACGCTCGCCGTCGCCTGGGGGGTGGCCACGCTGGTCCGGCCGCTGGGGATCGACGTCGTCACGCTGCTCGCCGCCGCGGCCGCCGGTGGCGCCGTGGCGCTGGGTGCGCTGTTCGTGCAGCGCTCGCGGTTCCGCGAGGAGCTCGCGGTGGTCGCCACCCTGCGCGGTGGTGGACGCAAGCGCGCCCCCGCACCCACCCGCTGACCCCGACCGCGCACCTGCCTGCCGATCGCACGCCGCCCAGGCGTGCCGCACCCGCCGTGTGGGGCGTGGCGCGCGGGGAGGGTGCGGCACACCCGCCGGGGTGCGGGGCCGGACTGCGCCCGGACGTGCTCGACCGCCGGCGGCGCCGGCCCGGAGCCGGTGGCGGCCCGGACCGACCCCGGGCCGGTGACGCCGGGATCAGCCCCGGGCGTCGATCCCGGTGAGTGCGCGGACCTCCATCGCCCGGGCCAGCCCGGGATCGGCGGGCTTGCCGAGCAGCGTGCCGAGGATGGCCGCGAGGAACGACAGCGGCACGGTGACGATCGCCGGGTTCGTCAGCGGGAACCAGGCCATGTCGACGTCCGGGAGCAGCGAGCTGGGCGTCCCGGACACGGTGGTCGAGGAGCAGATGAGCACGATGCTGCCGATGAGGCCGGTGTAGATGCTCCACAGCGCGCCGCGGGTGGAGAAGCGGGGCCAGAACAGCGCGAACACGATCGTCGGCAGGTTCGCCGACGCGGCGATCGCGAGGGCCAGCGACACGAGGAACGCCACGTTGACGTCCCTGGCGAGCACCCCGCCCGCGATGGACAACGCACCGATGACGACGGCGGTCGTGCGCGCCACCCGGATCTCGCTGCGCGGCTCGGCCTTGCCGCGCCGGATGATCGAGGCGTAGACGTCGTGCGCGAAGGACGCCGACGCCGTCAGCGTCAGCCCGGCGACGACCGCGAGGATCGTCGCGAACGCCACCGCCGACACCAGGCCGAGGATCGGGGTCCCGCCGATCCGGTAGGCCAGCAGCGGCGCCGCGGAGTTCGCCGCGCCCGGCGCGGCCATGATCTCCTCCGGCCCGACGACCGCGGCCGCCCCGAACCCGACGACCAGGATGCACAGGTAGAACCCGACCATCAGCCAGGAGCACCAGGTCACCGAGCGCCGGGCCTCCTTGGCGTTCGGGACGGTGAAGAAGCGCATCAGCACGTGCGGCAGGCTGGAGATCCCGAGCACGAGCGCGAGCCCGAGCGAGACGAAGTCCAGCCGGGACGAGAAGCCCCCGCTGTACCAGCCGCCGGGCTCCAGCACCGCTGATCCCATCGGGCTCGTCTCGGCCGCCTTGTCGAGCAGCGCGGACATGCTCAGCCCGAACCGCCCGAGCACGAACATGGCCAGCAGGGCCACGCAGATCAGCAGCCCGACGGCCTTGATGATCTGCACCCAGGTGGTGCCGCGCATGCCGCCGACGAGCACGTAGAGCATCATCACGACGCCCACGCCGATGATGAGCAGGGACTGCCCGGCCCCGCCGTGGATGCCGAGCAGCAGGGCGACGAGCCCACCCGCCCCGGCCATCTGCGCGACCATGTAGACCAGCGAGATCACCAGCGTCGACGTGGCTGCGGCGGCCCGTACCGGGCTCTGCTGCAGCCGGAAGGCCATGACGTCGCCCATCGTGAACCGGCCGGTGTTGCGCAGTCCCTCACCGACGAGCAGCAGCGCGACCAGCCAGGCCACCACCCAGCTGACCGAGTAGACGAAGCCGTCGAATCCGTAGACGGCGATCGCGCCGGAGATCCCGAGGAACGACGCGGCGGACAGGAAGTCGCCGGACATCGCGATGCCGTTCTGGGCCCCGGTGAATCCACCGCCGGCGGCGTAGTAGTCGTCCGGTGTCGCGTTGCGGTGGCTGACCCGGTAGACGATACCGAGAGTGAGGATCACGAACAGACCGAACACGGCCATGTTCAGGATCGGGCTGCCGACCGTGCTCATTCGGACCTCCACATCTCGTCACGCGTGGGAGCGGACCGGGCGGGCCGGACGGTGTGGCTCTCGCGCAGGCCGTCCACCAGCGGGTCGATCTGCCGGCGGGAGTACCGCCCGTAGAGCCACACGATCAGCAGCGTCGTCACGAACTGGGCCAGCCCCAGGAGCAGGCCGAGGTTGACCGATCCGATGACCGGGATCCGCATCAGGTCCGGGGCGAACGCCGCGAGCACCACGAAGACCGCGTACCACCCGAGGAAGCCGACCGTCCCGAGGAACACGAACCGGCGGGTGCGGGACCGTAGCTCGCCGAACCGGGGGTCGCGCCGCACGGCCTCGACGGTCGGGGTCGTCGGATCGTGGGCCGGGCCGGGGCCGGGCGGACCGGTCGTCTTGAAGTGTGTGTCGTCGAACCCGGGAGGTGGGTGGAACGGCAGGCTGCCGATCGGACGGGTCTCGTCGTCGGCCCAGCCCGTACGCCCGGGAGCGGCCGCGGGGATCCCGGGCGCCGGGCCTCCGCGCGGGTGTCCGGGCGGCCCGGACGGCCGGCGCCGCGGTCCGGCGGTCGCCTCACGGCCGGTGGGGTCTCCGGTCACGTGCTTCGCACCTCGCTCCTCAAGATCGGTTCTCCGGGGGCCGGCGCCGGTGGGGAGCCCGGCGGCCGCCCGGACCGCGTTTCGCAGGTGGCAGTGATCACAGCGTTCGTTCGCGACGCTAGCAAACCGATGCATGGTGCAATTCCACGGCCTGATCGCCGGGAATCGACGTGACGCCTCGTGTCACCCGAATGGGAAGAGATATCACCTTCTGTCCGGGTCTGACAGTCGCAATGTGAGTCACGGCTCAATAATAGTGGTTGTCGTCTGCATATCGCAATCCGACAGTGTTCTCCCGGTGACTAACCGTGTTGCATCACGGCACATCACGCCCTCTCCGGCGCACCGATCCGCCGGGGTGCGGATCGCGACTCGGCATCGAGGGGAAGAATCCGTGCCCGCCCGGTCGGGGTCACAGTGGTCACGGCCGTCACATCCGCCACGATCGCGCCTCTCGCGCCCGGTGCGGCGCCTGTCTGCCGTGTCTTTCCGTGGGGACCTCGCGATGCGGACCGTGCGTCTCGTTGCGCGCTCCGGGTTCGCGGCCGGCGTCGCCGCGCTGTACGGGCAGGCCGAGGGTGACCGGCCGGCCACCGCCGTCCGGGGTGCAGGTCAGCCGCTCGAAGCTGCATGAATCTGCTCACTATGTTTCATTTTCTGCCACGAACATGCAGAATGAGGCGACCATCGAGAGTCGCCGGACCGATCGGGACCCGCTCTCGGGGCCGAGGCGGCGGGAGCTGCGGTCCGGCGCGACGAGAGGAGCTGCGGTTGTCCGCGACCGAGCGGGAGATCCACCAGCAACCCGACGCCTGGCTGCGGACGCCGGAGGTCGTCGCGTCCGCGGCCGGTGTCCTGCCCCGCGACGGCGAGCGCATCGCCGTGCTCGGTTGCGGCACGTCGTGGTTCGTCGCCCAGGCCTACGCCGGGCTGCGCGAGAGCGCCGGGCGGGGCTGGACCGACGCCGTCACCGCCACCGAGCTGCCGGACCGCGGCTACGACCGGGTCGTCGCCATCACCCGTTCCGGAACCACCACCGAGGTGCTCGACCAGCTCCGCCGCCTGCGGGGCACCGTGCCGACCCTCGCCCTGACCGCCGACGCCGCCACCCCCGTCGCCGACGTGGCCGACCATGTCGTGGCGCTGCCGTTCGCCGACGAGACCTCGGTCGTGCAGACGCTGTTCGCGACCACCGCGTTCTCGGTCCTGCGGGGCAGCCTGGGGTGGGACGTGACGGCGGTGGCCGCCGCCGCCCGTGCCGCGCTCGCCGGACCGCTGCCCGACGCCCTGGTGCCGGCCGCCCAGTGGACCTTCCTGGGCACGGGATGGTCGGTCGGCCTGGCGAACGAGGCCGCGCTGAAGCTGCGCGAGTCCTGCCTGGCCTGGACCGAGGCGTACCCGGCGATGGAGTACCGGCACGGCCCGATCAGCATCGCCCAGCCGGGCCGGGTCGTCTGGAACCTCGGGCCGTCGGTGCCCGGCCTGGCGGACGACGTGGCCGCGACCGGGGCGACGTTCGTCGAGCACCCGGACGAGGACCCGCTGGTGACGCTGGTGCGGGTGCACCGGCTCGCGCTCGCGGTCGCCGCCCGGGACGGTCTCGACCCGGACCTGCCCCGGAACCTGACCCGATCGGTCATCCTGTCGTGACGGCGGGCCGTCCCCCGCTCGTCGCCCTCGACGTCGGCGGTACGACGATCAAGGGCGCCGTCGACACGGGTGACGGTCCCCGCGGGCACCTCCGCCGGCCGACTCCCCGCGACCGCGGCCCGGAGGCGGTCGTGGCGGCCGTGCTCGACGCCGCCGCCGAACTCGTCGACCTGGCCGGACGCGCGCACGGGCGTCGTCCCGCCGCGGTGGGCGTGGCCTGCCTCGGCCTGGTCGACCCGGGCACCGGGACCGCGGTGCTGTCCGCCGCGACCGGCTGGTCCGACGTCCCGCTGGCCGCGCTGGTGCGGGAGCGCACCGGCGTCCCGGCCGTGCTGGTGCACGACATCGCCGCGGCCGCGACCGCCGAGGCCGCACTGCGGGAGCCCGGCCCGGCGCCGGTGTTGTTCGTCGCGATCGGGACCGGCATCGGCGGCTCGACCGTGCTCGACGGGCGGCCGGTCGCCGGTGCGCACCACCGGCCCGGGGAGATCGGGCACGTCCCGGTCGGCGGGTCCGACGTGCGCTGCGGGTGCGGGCGGTCCGGCTGCCTCGAACGCGTCGCCTCCGGATCGGCGCTGGCGCAGGCCTACGCGCGGCGCACCGGGACGGCGGTGCACGGCGCGCTCGAGGTCGCCGATCGGGCCGCCGCCGGTGATCCGGACGCGGTGGCGGTCTGGGACCGCGGGTGCGCGGCACTGGCCGAGGCGCTGATCCTCTACTCCGTCCTGGTCGATCCGGCGCTGGTCGTGCTCGGCGGCGGCGTCTCGCTGGCCGGGGACCGGCTCGTCGTCCCGGTGCGGCGGGCGCTGGAGCAGGGACTGGGGCTGCCCGGGGTCCCGGCCGTCGAGACGGCCCGGCTCGGGGACGGCGCGGCGCTGGCCGGTGCGTTCCTCGCGGCCGCCGATCTCGCGGGCGTCCCGGCCGGAGCGCCCCGGTGATCCTCACGGTCTGCGCCAACCCGGCGCTCGACGTCACCTACCGGGTCCCCGCGCTGACGACCGGTTCCGAGCACCGGGTGCCCGCCCCGGTCGTCCGGGCCGGGGGCAAGGCGGTGAACGTGGCCGCCGCGCTGCACACGATGGGCCGGGACCCGGTCGTCGTCGCGCCGTACGGCGGTCCCGAGGGCGCGGTGCTGGCGGCCGATCTCACCGCGCGCGGCCTGGAGCACCGGCTCGTCCCGGTGCCCGGGGCGGTCCGCCGGACCGTCACGATCGTCGACGACGCCGGAGCGGCGACCGCGCTGAACGAGCGCGGCACACCGCTCCCGGCCGCCGGCTGGGCCCGGGTCACCGCCGTCGTCCGGACGGCGTTGCCGGCCGCGGCCGCGCTCGTGCTCTCCGGATCGCTGCCCCCCGGCCTCCCCGACGACGCCTGGGCGCCGCTGGTCGCGGCCGGTCGCGCGGCCGGGGTGCCGGTGGTGCTCGACGCCGCGGGGCCCGCGCTCCTCGCCGGGATCGCCGCCGGCCCGGACCTGGTGAAACCGAACGCCCGCGAGCTGCGTGAGGCGACCGGTGACGACGACGTCGTCAGCGCCGCCCGGCAGCTGGTGGCCCGCGGCGCCGCCGGCGTGCTCGCCAGCCTGGGGCCGGACGGGATGGTCCTCGTCGACGGCCCCACCGGCGAGCCGCTGACCTGCCGTCCGCCCGCGGGCAGCACGGTGCGCAATCCGACCGGCGCCGGGGACGCGGCCGTCGCGGCCGCCGCCTGCGCGCTCGCCGAGGGCGCCGGCCGGGCCGTCCTGCTGTACCGCGCCGTCGCCTGGTCGGTCGCCGCCGTGGCCGAGCCCCGCGCGGGCGAGCTCGATCCGCACACGGTGCGTAGGACCGAGTCGGCTCTGGGCCGGCCGCCCGCACCCGAACCCACAGGAACGGACTCATGACCAGCACGACCACCAGCGTCGAGATGCTCGCCTCCGCCCGGGACCGCGGCACCGCGGTCGGCGCCTTCAACGTGATCGGTGTGGAGCACGCCGAGGCGATGGTCGCGGGGGCGGAGACGGCGGGACTGCCCGTCATCCTCCAGCTCAGCGAGAACTGCGTGCGCTACCACGGTGCGCCCGGCCCGATGATCGCCGCGCTGCTCGCGATGGCGCGGGCGGCGACCGTGCCCGTCGTCGTGCACCTGGACCACGTCGAGTCCGGGTCGCTGGTGACGGCGGGCCTGGAGGCCGGGGTCCGGTCGCTGATGTTCGACGCCTCGACGCTGCCGCACGAGGAGAACGTGGCCCGCACCCGCGAGGTCGTCCGGCAGTGCCGCGCGTACGGGGCACGGGTCGAGGCCGAGCTCGGTGAGATCGGCGGCAAGGACGGCGTGCACGCCCCCGGCGCGCGGACCGATCCCGGTGAGGCGGTGCGCTTCGTCGCCGGGACCGGGGTGGACGCGCTCGCGGTGGCCGTCGGCTCCTCGCACGCCATGCGCACCCGCACGGCCCGGCTCGATCTGGAGCTCGTCGGGCGGCTCCGGGCGGCGGTGCCGGTGCCGCTGGTGCTGCACGGCTCGTCGGGGGTGCCGGACGAGGACCTGCTGCGGGCGGCGCACGCCGGCCTGTCGAAGATCAATCTGGCGACCCATCTCAACGGGGTGTTCACCGGCGCGCTGCGCGAGGTGCTCGACCGGGACCCCGGACTGACCGACCCCCGGCGCTACCTGGCCCCGGCCCGGGACGCGCTGGCGACCGAGGTGACCCGGTTGCTGGCGCTGCTCTCGACCGAGAAAAGTCGATGAACGAACTCATCTGACCGATAGTCGAACGGCAGGCATCGACGAGTGTAGTTTCGGTGTCATGATCTCCTACGGAGCGTGTGCGGACGCACGACGAGTGCCGTCCGGCCCGGCATGACGAGGGCCGACGATCGCTGCCTGATCGCGGTCGACGTCGGCGGGACGACCGTCAAGGCGGCCCTGCTCGACGCCGGGAGCGGGGCCTGCCTGCACGAGCTCACGGTGCCGACCGGCGTCGGCACCGCGGGCGGAGCGATGGGATCCCTGGTCGCCGTCACCCGCCGGCTGCGGGCCACGGCGTCGGACGGGGGCCGGACGGTGCTGGCGGCCGGCGTCGTCACACCGGGCACGGTCGACGAGCACGCGGGCGTGGTCAGCTACGCGGCGAACCTCGGCTGGCGGGACGTCCCGCTCGCCCGGACCCTGCGCGACGCGCTGGGCGTACCGGTCGCGACCGGCCACGACTCCCGGGCGGCGGGCCGGGCCGAGTACCTGCTCGGCGGCCGGAGCGCCGACTTCGTGCTGGTCCCGATCGGCACCGGGATCGCCGTGGCGCTGGTACGCGACGGGCTGCCGCTGGCCGGGGTGTCCGGAGCGGCGGGGGAGTTCGGGCACATGCCCGTCCACCCGGACGGGGAGGACTGCCCCTGCGGGCTGCGCGGCTGTCTCGAGGTCTACTGCTCGGCGTCGGGGATCCTGCGGCGCTACCGGGCCCGCGGTGGCCTGCTGGGCGGGGTGCCGGACGTCGTCGGTGCCCTCGGCCGCGATCCCGTGGCGCGGGCGGTCTGGGGCGAGGCGGTCGACGCGCTCGCTCTCGGGCTCGCCTCGGTGTCGATGCTGCTCGACCCGGGCGAGATCGTGCTCGCCGGAGGCGTGGCGGCGGCCGGGACCGCCCTGGTCGACCCGTTGCAGCGGGCGCTCGCGGCGCGCCTGGGCTGGCACCGGCGACCGCAGGTCCGGCGCGGGGTACTCGGTCCGCACGCGGCGCGCACCGGCGCCGCGGTGCTCGCGGTGGAACGGTGCGACGTCGCGGTGGATCCCGCCCGCTGGGTGTCCGGAGTGGCCGGGCCCGGTCCGGAGTAGCAACTTACGCGGTGTCTAGTTAAAGTGACGACGTGTAAAGCAGGAGTGGTCCGGCCGCGCACGACGGCCGCCGTTCCGGCGCGCATCGGAGAACGGAGTGCCGTCGTCATGCCCGACCGCCGCAGCATCGGCCGACTGACCGCCTGGTTCGCGGCGGCGCTCGCTCCGCTCGTACTCGCCGCCGTACCCGCCGCGGCGGCCCCGGAGCCGGAGCCCGCGGCCGGCCGGGACGTGCGCGGCAGCTACTCCAGCTCGCAGGGGACGGTCGACTACCAGGTCCATCTCCCGGCCTCCTGGCGCCCCGACCGGCCGATGCCGGTGGTGATGGCGGTGCACGGCTGCGGGATGACCGGGTACGGGCTGAACTCGATGAAGTCCCTGACCCGGTTCGACGACCTCGCCGACCGGGAGGGGTTCGTCGTCGTCTACCCGACGCAGTCGCTGCTGCGGAACCTGAAGCTGTGCTGGAACTCCCTGTCGCCCGAGCACCAGGACCGGGGGCGTGGCGAGCCCGAGCTGCTCGCCGGGACGATCCGCCAGGTCGTCGACGAGTTCGGCGCGGACCCGGCGCGGGTGCACGTGGCCGGTGCCTCCTCCGGTGCCGGAGCGGCGGTGATCCTCGGCGCCACCTATCCGGACCTCGTCGCGACCGTCACCTCGGTCGCCGGCGGGGAGTACGGGTTCCACACGGCCCAGGACCGCCTCGACACGGTGAGCCCGGCCGACACGGCCCGGCTCGCGCTGGCCGCGATGGGGCCGCGGGCCCGGCAGGTCCCGTTGCTCGTCGTCCAGGGCGACCAGGACGAGGTGGTGCCCCCGGTGATGGCGCAGCGGCTGGTGCAGCAGTGGCTGGTGCTCGGCGAGCTCATCACGACCGGCGGGACCGAGGTCGATCCGGCGGCCGACGACGTCGAGCGGGTCGAGCCGGCCGCCGGCCATCCCTACACGCGCTCGAGCTTCCGCCGCGGGGCGACGGCGATCGACTCCTACCTCATCGAGGGGCAGGGGCACGCGTGGTCCGGGCCGGAGGCCGGTGGTCTGTTCGCCGACCGGGAGGGGCCGGACCTGTCGGAGATCGTCTGGCGGTTCGCGTCCACGCGGCCGCTGGGTGCCGTCGGACCGTGACCGGCCGTGACCGCTGTCCGTAGGGTCACCGGCATGAGCGATCCGGCGCCGACCCCCGCGAACCCGGTGCCGGGTGCCGACGGGTCCCGGCCCCGCCGGACCCGGCTCTCCCGCGAGGCCCGTGCCGCCCAGCTGCTCGACGTCGCCGAGACGCTGTTCGCCGAGCGCGGGTTCGAGGGCACCTCGATGGAGGACATCGCGCGGGCCGCCGGGGTGACCCGGCCCGCGGTCTACGCCCACCACGCCACGAAGGACGAGATCTTCCTGGCCTGCGTGCGCCGGGCCCGCGCCGAGCTGGAGGACGCGGTCCGCGAGCCGGAGATCCTGGTGGCCGCGGGGGCCGGGGCACGCGCGGTCATCACGCGGGCCGGCGAGATCTTCTTCTCGATGCTGGAACGCGATCCGCGCCGCTGGATGGTGCTGTTCAACCCCAGCGTCGCCCTGTCCGGCACGCTCGCCGCGGAGCTCGCGCAGGTGCGCAGCCGCACCATCGGCCGGATCGCCGAGATGACGGCCCGGCTCACCGGGTTCGACGAGCAGCGCAATCTCGCCTTCGCCCACGCCGTGAGCGGGGTGGGGGAGCAGCTCGGCCGGTGGTGGCTGCAGAACCCGGAGGTTCCGCGGGCGACGGTGGTCGGCTACTACTGCGACTTCATCACCGCGGGCCTGGCGCTGCCGGGGCCCGGCGATGCGGCCCGACCCGGACGGTCCTGACCCGGCCCGGCCTCATCCTCCGGGCGCGGGCGTCCCGGCGCGCACCGCCGGACGGAGTGCCAGCGCGGCCAGCATCCCGCGGGCGGCCGCCTCGCAGCGGCTGCGCATCGCGGCCCGGCTCCGCTCGGCGTCACCGGTCTCGATCGCCTCGACGATCGCCCGGCACGTGTGCAGGCGGTCGAGGCCGGTCAGGGCCAGCGGGACGGTCATCCGCAGCACCCGCTCGATCTCGTCGAGGACCCGGACGGCGGTGCCGGCCAGCCGCCGGTTGCGGGCACCGCCGGCGATGATCGCCTCGAACTCGACGGCCCGGCGCAGCTGCTCGGCGGACCGCGGGCCGTCCAGGCTCCCGGACCACTCGTCGGACCCCAGGTCGCGCAACCGGGCGAGCACGTCGGCCGGCAGGCCGTACGCCGCGGTCCGCCCGGCCGCCTCGCCCTGCAGCAGCGTGTGCATGTCGCACAGGTCGACGACACCGGAGAAGGTCACCTCGGACACGAGGTAGCCGCGCCGCCGGACCGGGGTGACGAGCCCGTCGCGGTGCAGCCGGGCCAGCGCCTCCCGGATCGGCGTCTTGCTGGACCCGCCGGACGCCGACACGACCTGTTTCTCGCTGATCATGTGACCGGGCGGGAGGCGGAGTTCGATGATGTCCCGCTTGACCCGGAGATAGGCCTTCTCCATCAGGGTCGGCGGCACCGGCCCGGGAACCTCGTCCACGCGGTGCGTGTCCTTTCGCACTCGGCCGTACGAACGCATTCTGGGTGTTTAGATCAAGGAGTCGGTCAGGGCGTTGCTTCCCCGGCCGATGCTCGAGGCGGCCAGCCCTGACTCTGAACGCTATTGACGCCGTGAGGCTGTCTTCGATTCGAAGTGTCGGGCTGGCCGCGTGAGCGCAGGCCCGCGGTGCCTGGCTTGAAGAGAGCCTGCCTGACTCAACCCAGATCTGCCGACACCGCGGGCCTGCGCTGTCCACGATAGGCCACGCAGACGGGAACAAGTGTTGACGCACGAACACGGTGTCGCGGGGATCGATCCTCACAAGAATACGGCTACCATCGCAGTCCTCGATCATCGAGGCGGCGTGGTCGACAACAAGTCCTTCTCCATCACCAAGGGCGGTATCGATGAGCTGCTGACGTTCCTGCTCGGTGTCGAGCTGACGATCGACCGGATCGGCATCGAAGGATCGGGATTTCTCGGCCAGCCGCTGGTCCTCGCGCTCGCGGCCGCGGGTTACGACGTGCGCGAAGTCCAAGCCAACCGCACCGCGGAGCGGCGTAAGCGTCGTCGTCGGGCCAAGACCGACGCCGAGGACGCGGAGGCCATCGCCCGAGAGGCCCTCAGCGACCCCGAGCTGCCTCCGGCCGGGAAGCACACCGCGCCCAGCCCGACATGGCAGACGCTCACGGTGATCCGCGACTGGCGTGAATCTCTTGTCCTGCAGCGTGTTCGGCTGCTCACCGAGTCCGAAGCAGTACTCGTCACGCTCCCCGTCGCCATCCGCGCCACGTTGCCCTCGACCAGCCGCGTTCTCCCGCAGCTCCAGTCCCTGGTCGACGGCGTCGCGAACCCCGATCTGCTCAGCCCAGCCGAGCGGCTCAAGCTCGACCGGCTCGCGGCCAGCCTGAACGACATCATCACCCTGACGGCGCGGATCAAGGAACTCGACCGACAGATTCCCGCCCTCCTCAGCGACCTTGGCTGCACCCTCACAGAGGTCCGCGGTGTCGGCGTGGTCACAGCCATGGATCTTCTGGTCGAGATCGGCGATCCGTGCCGGTTCACGACCGAGGCCCAGTTTGCACGCTGGTGCGGAATCGCGCCCGTCGCCCTCTCGTCGGGTGAAGGTCACGGGCCGGCCCGTCGGCACCGACTCGACCTCGGCGGCAATCGAGCTGTCAACTCTGTTCTGCACATCGTGCACGTCACGCAAGTCCGATGCCACCCGCCGGCGAAAGAGTACATGGCGAAACGGGTCACCGACAACAAGACAAAACGTGAGGCTCGGCGAAGCCACAAGCGGCAGCTCGCGAACATCATCATCAGACACATGTGGACCGACGCAAGACGCTCCACGGCGACCACACCGACCAGCTCCGCAGCTGCTGCTTGACAAGAGAGCTTCGGATCGTCGAGTGTAGCGCTGTTCCTTTTCCGGTACCGGACATTCTCCGGACCGGTGTCGTCGCTGCTCAGAGCGGTCGGACGGGTTCGGCCGGATAGTGCCCGGATTCCCGGGGGACGGGTGTGTGGTTCCGGTCGAATTCACGTTGCCGCCCGCTGTGCCGGTACCCGGCCGTCACCCCACCCGGTATTCCGCGGACACTCAGCGCTGTGACCGGACGGCCTCGGCGATCACCTGCGTGGCGTCGGCGAATCGGCCGGGGTCCGCGGCGGCGAAGCACAGTCGCAGGAACCGGCCCGGTGCCTCGGCGGGGAACCAGCCGTCCCCGGGGGCGAGCAGGACCCCCCGGACCTCGCAGTCGGCGGCCAGCCGGTCGAGGTCGATGTCGTCGGGGAGCTGGACCCACAGGTGCAGGCCGCCGTCGGGGACCGAGTCCACCCTCGCCCCGTCGACGTGTTCGCGCACCTGGCCGAGCAGGTGGTCCCGGCGGGTGCGCAGCCGGCGGCGCAGCGCCCGCAGCCGGCCGGCCTGGCCGGGCTGGGTGACCACGTCCAGCGCCACCTCCTGCAGGACGTCGCTCACGTACATCGATCCGGCAGCCTGGTCCGCGGCGATCCGGTCGCGTGCCGGGCCGCGGGCGATCAGTGCCGCCACCCGCACGGCGGGGGAGACGCTCTTCGTCAGCGACCGCAGGTATACGACGTGGCCGTCGCCGTCGTCGGCCACCAGCGGCCGGGACCCGGCGGTGATGCCGAAGTCGTGGGCCCAGTCGTCCTCCACCACGAAGGCGCCGTGGGTCCGCGCGATCTCCAGCACCGCCGTGCGCCGTTCCGCGCTCCAGCTGTACCCGGTCGGGTTGGCGAACGTCGGCTGGGCGTAGAACACCCGCGCCCCGGTCGTCGCGAACAGCCGGGACAGCTCGTCGGGATCCGGTCCGGCCGGGGTCGCGGCGACCGGGACCGTCCGCACCCCGGCCTGGGCCGCCGCGACGATCGCGCCCCAGTACGTCGGGGACTCCAGGACGAGGTAGCCCCCTGGCCCGATCAGCGAGCGGAAGATCGAGCTCAGCGCGCTCTGGCTGCCGGGAACGATCAGTACGTCCCGCGACGACGGCGGGACCACCCGGGTCGGGGTCGACTCCTCGATCTGCCGGGCGAACCAGGCCCGCAGCGCCGGCAGCCCCTCGGGCTGCGGGGGCCGCAGAACGGCGGAGGTGCGCCCGGCCCGGGCGAAGGCCGTGCGGAGCAGGCGTTCCGGGAGCAGATCGGGTGCCGGGTACCCGGAGCCGAGGGCGACGGTGTCCGGGCCACCGCCCCGCAACGGTGACGGCGGCGCGGGGAGCTGCCGGTAGGGCGCCCGCAGCGCGGCGGTCTGCCAGCTGTGGTCCGTCACGTGGGTGACCGGCGCGGTGCGGACGAACGTGCCCACACCGGGGCGGGACTCGACGAGCCCGAGCCCGACCAGCTCCCGGACGGCTCGCTGCACGGTCACCGGGCTCGCGCCGAACCGGGTCACGAGCGCCCGGCTCGACGGTAGGCGGGCACCCGGGGGCGCGCCGTCGATCCACCGGCGGAGGTCTGCGGCGATGCGACCTGCGCTATCGTCGAACATGAGGCTGGACAGTAGCGCTACTCCTCCGTTGTCGTCCCCGCTACCGCCCGTCGCGGCGGCCGGTCTCGGCTGGGGTTTCCTCGGTGTCGCGGCGTTCTCGCTGACGCTCCCCGTCACCCGCATCGCCGTCGAGGGGCTGTCGCCGCTGTTCGTCGGGGCCGGCCGGTCCGCGATCGCCGCCGTGCTCGCCGCGGTGGCCCTGCTCGCGACCCGGCAGCGGTGCCCTGCCGCCCGGCAGTGGCTACGGCTGGCGGTGGTCGCCGGCGGGATCGCGGTCGGGTTCCCGCTACTGACCTCCTACGCGATGACGACCGCGCCGGCGGCGCACGGGGCCGTCGTGATCGCGTTGCTCCCCGCGGCGACGGCGGTCGTGGCGGTCCTGCGCACCGGGGAGCGACCGGCCGCCGGGTTCTGGGTCGCCGCCGTCGCCGGCTGTGCGTGCGCCGTGGTCTTCGCCGGCGTCCAGGGCGGCGGGTTCGGACGCGTGCACACCGCGGACGTACTGCTGCTCGCCGCCGTGGCCGCGGCGGCGTTCGGGTACGCGGAGGGTGGCCTGCTCGCCCGCGAGCTCGGGGCGTGGCAGACGGTGTCCTGGGCGCTGGTCCTCGCAGCCCCGTTGATGACCGTGCTGACGGTCGTCGCGGGCCTGGACCAGCCGCCGCGGGCAGGCGTCGCCGGCTGGGCGGCGTTCGCCTACCTGGCCGTGGTCAGCATGTACCTCGGGTTCTTCGCCTGGTACCGGGGCCTGGCGATCGGGCCGATCGCCCGGGTCAGCCAGGTGCAGCTGGTGCAGCCGGTGCTGGGCATCGGGTGGGCCGCGGTGCTGCTCGGTGAGGATCTGACCTGGCCGACCGTCGTCGGCGGGGTCGCGGTCCGGACCCGCCGGGGCACGGCGAGCCGGCCCGCCGGGGATCCGGACGAGTCCGGCCGGACACCGGAGGCCCGTCGCCGATCCCGCCGGGGTTAGTGCGACCCGCCGAGGTGGCCGGCCAGGGCGGCATGCCGCTGCCGGCTGTTCTCGTTCATCCCGACGATCTCCACGGTGGTCCCGTGCGCGGCGTACCGGGTGACGATCGCGTCCAGTGCGGCGACCGTGGAGGCGTCCCAGACGTGCGCCGCGGTCAGGTCGACGACGACGCGGTGCGGGTCCCCGGCGTAGTCGAACCGGAAGACCAGGTCGTTGGACGAGGCGAAGAACAGCTGGCCGGTGACGCGGTAGGTGCGGGTCCCGCCGTCCGGGCTCAGCTCCCCGCTGACCTCGACCAGGTGTGCGACGCGCCGGGCGAACAGCACCATCGCGACCAGGACGCCGACTCCGACGCCGTAGGCGAGGTTGTGGGTGGCGACGGTGACCGCCACCGTCGCCAGCATGACCAGGTTCTCGCTCTTCGGCAGGCGGCGCAGCGTCGCCGGCCGGACGGAGTGCCAGTCGAACGTCCCGACCGCCACCATGATCATGACGCCGACCAGCGCGGCCATCGGGATCTGGGCGACGACCGGCCCGGCCGCGACGACGAGCACGAGCAGGAACGCCCCGGCGAGGAAGGTGGACAGCCGGGTGCGCGCCCCGACCCGGACGTTGATCATCGTCTGGCCGATCATGGCGCAGCCGCCCATGCCGCCGAACAGACCGGTGACGATGTTGGCGACGCCCTGGCCCCAGGACTCGCGGGTCTTGTCCGAGTGCGTCTCGGTGATGTCGTCGACGAGCTTCGCGGTCATCAGCGACTCGATCAGCCCGACCAGCGCGATCGCGATGGCCGGCGGGCCGATGATCTGCAGGGTCTCCCAGGTCGCGGGCACCGCGGGCAGTCCGAGTACCGGCAGGCTGTCGGGCAGCGCGCCCTGGTCGCCGACGGTCGGCACCGCCACGCCCGCGACGACGGTGAACCCGGTGAGCAGCACGATCGCGACCAGCGGTGCCGGGACGACCGTCGTCAGCCGGGGCAGGCCGACCAGCACGACGAGCCCGGCGACACACAGCGGGTACACCGGCCACGGCACGTCGAACAGGTACGGCAGCTGCGCGGTGAAGATGAGGACGGCCAGCGCGTTGACGAAGCCGACCATCACCATCCGCGGCAGGAACCGCATCAGCCGGGCGACCCCGGCCAGGCCGAGCGCCACCTGCAGCGCCCCGCCGAGCAGGACGGCGGCGACCAGGTATTCCAGGCCGTGCTCGCGGGTCAGCGGGGCCACGACCAGCGCGATCGCCCCGGTCGCCGCGGAGATCATCGCCCGCCGGCCGCCGACGATCGAGATCGTCACCGCCATGGTGAACGAGGCGAACAGCCCGACCCGCGGATCGACGCCGGCGATGATGGAGAACGAGATCGCCTCCGGGATCAGCGCGAGCGCCACGACCAGGCCGGAGAGGACCTCGGTCCGCAGCACCCGCGGTGACGGCCAGGACGGGCGGCCGGCCGGGAGGCCGGGCAGGGCGAAGGCAGGCATCACTACTCACAGCGGAGGGTAGGGGGGAGCGCAGGGCCCGATGACGGGCCCGGCGACGCCGGGAACCCTACTCCCGTGTGAGGGTGGCGTCCGCCGGTGTCGGTGGCCTCACACGGTCACCTCGGTATCCGACTCCGTTCGTTCCACCAGACCGTGCCCACCGCCGCCGGCATGAAAGGCGCCGGGGGGGGCGACAGGTGCGGTCCGCCGGGTGCCGCCGGGATCTCGTTCGCAGCGGCGGTCACCCGTCAGGATGAGCGCGATTGACCGTGCCCCGAGGGCACGGTGTCTGCTGGTCGTGAAGGACACGGATGCCCGAATCCGGCCGTTCGTGGCTTTCCTCCGATCACCAGAAGCAAAAGGAACCGACAGTGACAGGACCGACGGAAGACACTGCGCGGGAATCGATCACCCGCCCCGGACCGATCGCCGCCGGTGCGCCGGGTGTCCGCCCCCGGACCACGTCCCACCCGGCCGTGGACGAGTCCCGGCCGTTCGGTACCCACCTGCGGATGAGCTGGTGGAAACCACTCGTGCTCGTGCTGGCGTTGCCGCTGGTCCTCGTGGTCCTGCAGATCGCGGCCTACCAGCTCGTCGGGATCATCGAGGGTGCCGACGACCCGCTGGCCGCGGGCCTCACCCCGTTGAAGGCACTGGCCGTCAACCTGTCCATCGGCGCCACGGGTGTGGTGGCGATCCTGCTGCTGGTGTGGATGACCCGGGTGCCCGTGCGCTCGCTGTTCACCACGCGGCGGGCATTCGACGGGCGACGCCTGGTCCACTACTCGCTCGGAGCGGTGGTGCTGGTGGGGGCCGGGCTGGGAACCGTCGGCGTCGTCGCCCCCGAGTCCACGACCTGGACCACTTTCGCGATCACCGGCACGACCGTCGCACTGCTGGCGGTCACCCTGTTCACCACCCCGATCCAGGCGATCGGCGAGGAGCTGATGTACCGCTGCGTGATGTTGCCCGCGGCCGCGAGCTGGGTGCGCGCGGTCCGCCCGGCCATGATCGTCGGGCTCGCCGTCTCCGGGCTGGGCTTCGCCGCGGTCCACGGTTGGACCGACCCGTGGCTCGCCGGGTACTTCGTGGTGATCGGCGTCAGTACCGGGCTGATGGCGATCGTGAGCGGCGGAATGGAGGCGCCGATCGCCTTCCACGTCGTCAACAACGTCCTGGCCGGTGTCATCGGCAACGTGATGTCCGGCGGCGGTGAGGTCGCGATCGACCGTTCCACCGACACCGGTGACCCGTCCCTGTTGATCCTCGTCGCCGTCAACCTCGCGATGATCGCCCTGACCTGGATGTACGAGCGCAAGAGGCGTGCGGCCGGGTGAACCCCGCCGGTCAGGCCCGGGCGACGATCACCACCCCGGGGCCGATCTCGCCGGGCAGGCGGAGCTCGGCCGTCGGCTGCAGGCCGGCCTCCTCGATCAGCGCGACGAGCTGCTCGGGCTGCCACAGGTGGGTCGTCCACCGCACCGGGACGCCGCCGTAGGCCTCGGTGCGCTCGACGTCGCCGGTCCCGACGTGCGTGCCGATGATGAGCTGGCCGCCCGGCACGAGTGCCCTGGCGAAGGACGCCAGTACCTGCGGCAGGACGTCACGGGGCAGGTTGAACAGCGACCACCAGCCCAGCAGGCCGCCCCAGGCGGCCTCGCCCAGGTCGAGCTCGGTCGAGGACCCGACGCGGAACGTGCACTCCGGGTGCAGCCGGCGGGCGTTGTCGATCATCCGGGGCGAGAGGTCGACGCCGGACACGTCGACGCCGCGCCCGGCGAGGTAGCCGGTGACGGTGCCCGGCCCGCACCCCACGTCGAGCACCGGACCCAGGTCGCGCACCGCGTCGGCGAAGACGTCCATCGCGGCCCGGAGCCACGGGTGCCGGCGGACGTCGCCGAGGCCGATGGAGGCGACCATCTCGGCGTAGTTGTCGGCGACGCGGTCGTAGGACTCGCGCACGGTGTCCAGATCGGCGGGCCGGGCGGGGCGCACGCGTTCGGCCGATGGCGTGGGGTCGGTGTTCACGGGTGAGGCCTACCAGCCGGCCCCGACAGTGTCGGCGAACGACGACCGGCGTACCCGCCGGCGGCGACCACGTGCACGCCGTGCCGCCCGGCCGGTGGGCCGGGCGTCACCAGGCCAGTTCGACGCAGGCCGCGTTGAGCCCGGATCCGGCCCCCATCAGCAGGACCCGGTCGCCCCGGCCCAGGTCGGCGGAGTGCTGCGCCAGCGTGAACGGGATGGTCGCGGGGCCCATGTTGCCGTGGGTCGGGAACGTCAGCGGGACGCGTGCCGGGTCGATGCCGACGGCCGCGCACATCGCCCGGGTGTGCGCCGTCGACACCTGGTGGGAGATGTAGCGGTCCATGTCCGACCAGCCGAACTCCGCGGCACTCTCCGCCCAGACCGCCGTGGCGATCTCGGCACCGGCGTCCAGCAGTCCCTTGGCGTCGGTGTGCATGGCCTCGAGATCGCCGACGCAGAGCCCGTGGTGCTCGGTGTGCGCCCGGCTCGCGGACACCAGCACCGGGTGGCCCTCGGGGTGCCGCTCCCGCGGGCCGAGGACCATCGCCGCGGCGCCCGAGCCGAGGGTCAGGGTCGCGAACTGGGAGAACACGTCCTCGCGGGTGGCGGTCGGCCGGCGCAGCCGGTCGATGGTGCGGAGCTGGGTCCGCCGGGCGCACTCGCCGTCGACGACGAGCGCGTACCGGACGTGCCCGGCGTCGATCATCGTGGCGGCGAGCTGGATCGCGTTGAGGAAACCGAGGCAGGCGTTGCCCAGGTCGAAGTTCAGGCAGCTGGTCGGCAGGTCGAGCGCGTGGTGCACGGACACCGCGGAGGACGGTTCGAGCCGGGCCCGGCTGACCGAGGTGTCGACGAGCAGGCCGACCGCCCCCGGGTCCACGCCGGCCTCGGCCAGCGCCTTGGCCCCGGCCGTCGCCGCGGCGTCGGTGAAGCTCACGTCCTCGGGCCACCACCGGCGCTCGCGGACCCCGGCGATGCGCTCCAGCATCCCGGGCCGCAGCCGCAACCGTTCGTAGGTCGCGGCCAGCCGGTCGTCGAGCTCGGCCGAGGTGACGACGTGCGGCGCGTCGAGTCCCGCCGTGGCCAGGACGGCGGTCCCGGTGAAGCGCAGGGTGGCGTTGCCGGGCGTGCGGGTGGTCGTCGTGGCCACGGTTCCTCCGTGCGGTTGCGGCGACGCCGGTCGGTCGGCGCGGGGTCGGTCGACTGTTACTCGAGGCAACACCCGGCCGTCGCGGCACGGTCAAGCGCAACCGGGTGTGACCCGGCGCACCGGCACCCGTGATTCTTCGCAGAACGGCCAAACACCGATCCCGCTCCGGGTCCTATCGTCGCTGTGGTATCCGTTCCGACAAGGAGTCCGAACCATGCGGAAGCGATGGGCCCTCGGGCCGGCCGCCATCTTCTCGGCGTTGTCCTGCCTGGTCCTGGTGGCGGTTCCGGCACAGGCGGACAGCCGCTGGAAACAGTGTGTACCGGTTCAGTCCACGATGACGGGGGCGTCCATCAAGGGGACGCTCTGCATCGGCCACGGTGAGTACCGCGTCCACGGCTGGGTCAAGGACACCGCGGCGGACGACCGGCACGCGGCGTTCCGGATCCGGATCGTCGAGCACATGGCACCGGGATACGACCAGACCCACACCTACAGCGCCGAGACCACGGCGCGCCGTCCGTCCGGCTCGACCGTCCGGTTCGACAAGTCCTATGTGGGCAGCCTGAAGGCGTTGAAGGCCCAGGCCTGCGTCCGGTTGCCGCAGCGGTGCGACTCGCGCTGGCACGGCTGACCGGACACCCGCGACGAGCTGAGCTCGCGTACCCGCCCGGGCCGGAGCGGCCCGTCGCTGTCGCGACGGGCCGCTCCGGGAGGGCCGGTGGGTGTGGGTCAGCCCACCTGCTGCCACAGCGAGGGGGCTAGGATCCAGTTCGGGTCCCCGTAGCCGGTGTAGGCCTGGAGGGCCCGGTAGGTCTTCCCGTCGTGCTGCACCTGGTCCCCGGCCTGGTAGGACGCGGTCGGGCTCCACGCGGTGGACGTCCCGCCGGTGGCGGGCACGCCCGGGCCGTCGCCGGCCGGGACCGAGCCGTGCGCGTGGTGATCGTGCTGCCCCGACGCCCCGTCGGCCGCGTAGGTGCCGGTCTCCGGCGCCGTCGACTGCGAGCTGTCGGAGTGGCTGGAGTGGTCCGAGTGGTCGGAGTGGTCCGACCCGGACTCCTCGGGCTTCGTGGCGGCCGGCTTCGAGGCGTCCGACTCGGTCGGCTCGCTCTTCTTCGGCTCGGTCTTCTTCTCCGGCTGCGTCTTCGCCGGCTCCGACGCGGTGCTGCCGGAGTCGCCGCTGCCGGAGTCGCCCCCGCCGCCGCCGACCTGGACGTCGATCACGTTGTAGAACGCGTTCGGGGTGTCGGCGACGTCCCACACCGCGTAGATGACGTGGTACCCGGAGCGGTCGGCGGGGATGTCCACCGTGTGCGCCCCGCCGGTGTTGGCCGGCGAGCCGTCGTGCTCGACGGTCGTGAGCAGCTCCAGGTCGCCCCGGGTCAGCGGCTTGTCACCGGACCAGCCCGGCTTGGTCATGTAGTAGTGCCACCCCGACGTGCTGTGCGGGGCGGTGTACTTCCAGTTGATGCTCAGCGGGCCGGTGCTGATCGGGTTCTTGTACCAGCGGTCCGGTGACTGCTCGTCCAGCGTCCCCTCGAAGAGGCCGCCTGCGGACGCGAGCTTGCCGTCCGCGGGGCCCGACTCCGGGAACCCCTTCGGTGCTTCGAGGCTCTGCGGCTCGTACTGGATCGAGCCGCAGTTCTGGTTCTGGCCACTGGCGCACGCGCCGGCCCGGCTGACGGGGCCGTCGGTGTAACCGTGCGCGAACGCCGGGAGTGCACCTTGGACGGACAGGAGAGTGACGCTGAGCGCGGTGAACGCAACTGCAGCCGCTGTGTGGATTCTTCGACGCATCGTCTTCCTCAGGACGGAACCGCCTTTCCGTTCCACCCGTATCGGGCGAATCGGAAGCGGGCGACTCGGTGGCGGCGCGCCGACAGCTGCGTTGGCTGGCGCTGCACTTGTGGATGGAGATCTCGCAGGGCGAGCGTGATGCTTCGAAGAATCGTCGTCAAGGAGCACGACGGGCAGAGGTGCTGCCTTTTCCGGACTCCGCGACGGCCGGTTACGGCCCGGTCGCGGCAGATCCGCGTGGGGACTGCAGCTCCATCTCTGCAGTTCAGTTGTCCTGCACGGGACTCTCGCCCCGGTCTGCCCTAGGGCGTGTCTCCCAGATAGGCGGAGCGGGGTGCGCGATGCTTGATCGGTGCCGCGTACCGCTGTCCTGACTGATGTCCAGTGGGCCCGTCTGGCGCCGCTGTTGCCCTCTTCCGAGGGTCGTCGCGGGTGCCCGTTCCGCGATGACCGCCGGGTGCTCGAGGGGATCATCTACCGGTATCGGTGCGGGCTTCCCTGGCGCGACGTCCCAGCCGAGTTCGGGCCGTGGCAGACGTTGTGGAAGCGGCACCGCCGCTACAGCGGCGACGGCACCTGGGACCACATCCTGGCTGCTCTTCTGGTCGAGGCCGACGCCGCCGAGGTGCTCGGGTGGGCGGTCAGCGTGGACTCCACGATCATCCGTGCCCACCAGCACGCCGCGACCCTCAAGCGCGACATAGGGGGCCGGATCGAACTACACGAATCTGCTCGCCGAACCAGCAGATCACGCGCTGGGACGGTCCCGCGGAGGGCTGTCGACGAAGATCCACCAGCTCGTTGACGGGCACGGCCGCCCGCTGGTGGTCCTCCTCGGCCCCGGCCAGGGCGGCGACTCGCCAATGTTTCCGCACCTGATGGCGCGCCTGAGCATCGCCCGACCGGGCCCGGGACGACCCCGGACCCGGCCTGAACGCGTGCGCGCGGACAAGGCCTACTCCTCACGCGCGATCCGCCGGCACCTGCGCGAGCGCCGGATCATCGCTGTCATTCCGGAGCCCTCTGACCAGCAGGGACACCGCAAACGACGGGGCTCACGCGGTGGCCGACCGCCCGCATTCGATCCGGTCGACTACCGAAACCGCAACGTCGTCGAGTGCGGGTTCTGCCACGTCAAGCAGTGGCGCGGGCTGGCCACCCGTTACGACAAGCTCGCCCTGACCTTCCGCGGCGGCGCCGTCCTGAAGGCAATCGTCACCTGGCTCCGCGCATTGGGAGACACACCCTAGCCTGCAGGGAGAACAGCGGCGTTCGCAGTCTGCGGGAGAAGCAGACGGACATTCCCGGTTGTGGGATTCGCACGAGCGTCGGGATCTGTTGTCGGTGGGACGGTAAGTCATCGGCATCCTGATCGCCAGTCGCCGGAGCCGAAAGAGCGCTGGAGAGGCTGAAATGACGACCAGATCGATCCGGTCGACGGTTCCCGTCGGCCCGCTCCGCCCGGCGGACGCACATTCCACTGTTCGGCGGGCGCTGGAGCGGACCGTCTCGTCGTGACGGTTCGTGGCGGTCGGGATCTGCGGCCGCCACCGGTGCCCGGCAGCGGTGCCGGCGCCGGACGGCGTCATGGACGTGTCATCGGCAGGAGCGCGATCGTCGGTGGTCGCTGCACGGGATGCAGGGGGTCGTGTGATCGAGCGGGAGCCCGAGCTGGCGGAGTTGGCTGCGGCCCTCGCGGAGGCCGCGTCCGGCGGGGTGCGTGTCGTCGCGCTCCAGGGGGTGACCGGGACGGGCAGGTCGGCGTTGCTCGGGGAGTTCGGTGCGCGGGCCGGTGGAGCGGGTGCGCGGGTGCTGCAGGCGAGCGGGGCGCCGTCGGAGTCGTCGTTGTCCTGGGGGATCGTGCGCCAGCTGCTCACGGGCGCGGGGGTCGCCCGGGACGGCACCGCGGTCGTACGGGAGCTGCTCGACCACGAGGTGCTCGCCCGTGCCGAGCACGACGGGGTGAGCCGTTCCCGGGTGCTGGACGGGTTGAGCACGGCGGTGCTGGAGTGGACCGGGCAGGGCCCGGTGGTGATCGCGATCGACGACACCCAGTACCTCGATGCGTTCTCCCAGGACTGGCTGATCTATCTGATCCGCCGGGCCGGGCGCGCCCGCCTGCTCGTCGTCCTCGGCTGGCGTGACGACGACGCCGAGACCTGCCCGGGGAACTCGCAGCTGCTGTGCGCGGAGTTCCACCGGCAGCCCTACCTGCGGCGGCGGGTGCTGGCTCCGCTGTCGGCGGCCGGTGTCGCGCAGGTGCTGGCCGCACGCTGGTCCGGGCCGGTACCGGGCGACCTGGCCGCGCGGGCGCATCAGCTCACCGGCGGCAACCTGTCGTTGCTGCAGGCGCTGCTGGCCGACAGCCGGGCCGCGAGCGGCGGCGACGGCCCACCGGCCGAGCTGGTCACGGGGGTGGAGTTCACGCGGGCGGTCCACCTGGTCCTGGGTCGGTGCGACCAGGTCACGTTGCGGGTCGCGGGCGCGATCGCGGTGCTCGGTGAGCGGTCCCGGTTCGCGGTCCTCGACCGGCTCGTCGGCGCCACACCGCAGCGGGTCGCCGCCGCGGTGGCCCGGCTGGCCCGGATCGGTCTGCTGGAGGCCGGCCGGATGCGGCACCCGATCATGGCCGCCGCGGTGCTCGACACCTTCCCGGCCGCCGAGCGGTCCGAGCTGAGCCGCCGCGCCGCGGACCTGCTCAAGGCCGGTGGCGCGGACCCCGTCACGATCGCCGAGCACTTCGTCGCCGCCGGCCGGGTCGAGGACCCGTCGGCGGTGCCGAGCATCCTGGAGGGGGCACAGCAGGCGCTGGCGGAGAACCGGTCCGGGCGGGCCGCGGAGCTGCTGAGACTGGGCTACCAGCTCGACGCCGACGGCCGGTACCGGACGGAGATCCTGGCGCTGCTGCTGCGGGCGAGCTGGCGCGAGGACCTCCGCGCCTCGGTCGGGCACCTGTCCGAGCTGACCGAGGCGATGCGTGCCGGCACGCTCCGGGGCCGGCACGCGACGATGCCCGTCGTCATGCTGCTGGTCCAGGGACGGGTCGAGGAGGCGTCCTCGGCGCTGGCCCGGCTGGTGGACGACCTGCCGCCGGGCTCGCGGCCTCCCTGGGAGCTGGAGATGGTCCGGACGTGGCTGGCCCAGATGTATCCGGGCGTCATCCGGGGCGACGCCGGCGAGAACCCGGCCGGCCCGCCGATCGTCCCGCAGAGCGCGATCAGCTACCGCCTGCTCGAACACTTCCGGACCGCGCAGCGGGCCGCGGAGCCGGGGGGCCGGGGCGACGAGGCGCTCTGGCAACAGCCGCTGACCGAGATCACCCTGCTCCCGCTCGTGCTCGCGCTGCGCACGCTGGTGCGCGCCGAACGCCTCGACGAGGCCGAGCAGCGGTGCCGGGTACTGATGCAGACCTGCCTGGAGCTGAAGGCACCCACCTGGCGGGCGGTGTTCTGCGCGATCGCCGCGCAGATCGCCCTGCACCGGGGTTCGCTCGACGTGGCCGCCTCCCGCGCGGGCGCCGCGCTCGACCTCGTCCCGCTCACCGGCTGGGGCGTACTGGCCGCGGACCCGCTGTCCACCCTGCTCACCGCGCAGACCCTGCAGGGCAGGCACGACGACGCCGCCCGCACCCTCGCCCGGCAGGTGCCCGACGCGACGTTCCAGACCCCGTTCGGGCTGTCCTACCTGCTCGCCCGCGGCCGGCACTACGTCGGACGCGGCCTGCCCCAGGTCGCCCTCGACGACTTCCGGGCCGTCGCCGACCTGAGCGACCGGTGGGGCATCGGCGACGCCGACCTCCTGCCGTGGCGCACCGAGATGGCCGCCGCCCACCTGCACCTCGGCGATCTCGACACCGCCGCCCGCTACGCCGGTGAACAGCTGCACCACCTCGGCACCGACGGCCACCTGCGGATCCGCGGACGCACCCTGCGCCTGCTCGCCGCGACCCGCGAACCCCGCCGGCGCCCACCCGTGCTCCGCACCGCCGTGGACGTCCTGCGCCGCAGCGGGGACACCTACGAGCTGGCTGCCGCGCTCACCGCGCTGCGCGACATCTACACCCGGCTCGGCGACACCGGCAGGGCCCGATCGGTGGCCCGCAGGGCCAACCACCTCCGACGGGCGGCTCGCGCCGACGCGTCCGTCCCACCGGCCGCCGCACCCGGGAACACGGTCGATCTGCTCGCCCTCAGCGACGCCGAGCGCCGGGTCGCCACCTTCGCCGGGAAGGGGCTGACCAACCGGGAGATCGCCGGCAGCCTCTACCTCACCACCAGCACCGTCGAACAGCACCTCACCCGGATCTACCGCAAGCTCGGCGTCACCTCGCGGGTGCAGCTGCTGTCCCGGCTGGCACTCCAGGTGACCGACGCCTGACACCCACCGGCGTGCGTCAGATCATCTCGAAGTCGGCGAAGTCGAAGCCGGGGGAGACGATGCAGCTCACCAGGACCGGCTCCGGACCGTGCGGGACGGCCCGCTGCCAGGTACCGGCCGGCACCTCCAGCTGGGGTGCGGCCCCGGGTGCCGGTCCGAGCCGCGCCGGCAGTCCGGGACCCGGCGCGTCGCCGGCACCCGCGAGGAGGAGGTCGGCCGTCGAGCCGGAGTGCCACAGCCACAGCTCGGTCGAGCGCACCCGGTGCCAGCGGCCGGGGACGTCGAGCAGGTAGAGGATGGCGGTGGCGGTCGGCCGCTCGCCGTACGGGGTCCGCACCGTGACCGGCGAGACCCACGTCTCGCGGTACCACCCGCCCTCGGGGTGCGGTCCGAGGTCCAGTGCGGTCGCGAGCGGTGGCCGGGTCATGATCCCGATCATGGCACCGGAGCCCGCGTGCACGACGTAGGTGCACGGCGCTCCGGACCGTGCGCACGGCCTCGTGCGGCGGCTGTGGCCCCCGGGCCCCGTCGTAGGGTGACGACGTGCCGGAGAAGTCGGGCTCCACCCCCAGCCGCCGCCGCAATCGTCGTGGTGAGGGGGCCCGGCTGCGGGAGGACATCGTCGCCGGAGCGGTCGATCTGCTGGAGGAGACCGGCGACGAGGCGTCGGTGACCCTGCGCGCCGTCGCCCGCCGGGTCGGGATCACCCCGCCGTCGATCTACCGCCACTTCGCCGATCCGGCCGCGATCATGCTGGCCGTGGTCCGGGAGGCGTTCGAGGAGCTGGTCGCGGTGCTGCGCGACGCCCACGCCGCGGCGCCCGACGAGCCGCGGGCACGGCTGACCGCCCTCTGCGCGGCCTACGTGGAGTTCGCGCGCACCCATCCCGGTCGCTACCGGACGATGTTCGGCGGCGTGTGGATGCCGGACCTGGAGGCCTCGTCGGTCACCGAGACCGACCTGCACTCACTGGGCCGGGCGAGCCTGGAGCTGCTGGCCGAGGCCGTCTCCGGTTGCGCGGCCGCGGGCATCTCGGCCACGACCGACCCGGACGCCGACGCGGTGGTCCTGTGGCTGGGCCTGCACGGGCTGGCCCATCAGCGCCTGGTGACCGTCAGCTTCCCGTGGCCGGCCGACGTCCTCGAGCGGATCGTGACCTCCGCGGCCCGGCTCACGCGGGGCTGAGCCCGGCGGGCCGGAGCAGGTCCTCGAGACCGATCCGGCGGTAGAACTCGGCGCGGACGCGGTCGCCGACGGCGTTGACGACCTCGGCGCCGTCGTCGGCGGGATCGATGTGGACCCGGAACGGGCGTTCGCCCGCCGGGGTGGCGACCAGGCGGACGACGGCGCGGGCCACCTGCTCCGGGTCGGCGTCCGGCGGGGAGAGCTCGGCCAGGCGGTCACCGACCTGGTCCATCAGCCCCGCGTAGTGCTCGTCGTAGGCCTCGACGACGGCTGCGTCGCCGGGATGACCGGCGTGGGTGAAGTGGTTCGTGCCGCTGGTGAAGGACCCGGGGACGACGATCGACGTGTCGACGCCGAAGCGGGCGAGCTCCGCGGCGTAGCTGACGGCGAGAGCGTCCATCGCGGCCTTGGCGGCGAAGTAGGGCGCGAGGTAGGGCGGGGTGCCGCCGCGCGTGCTGGACGAACCGATCCACAGCACGAGGCCGTGGCCCTGCGCGCGCAGGTGGGGCAGGGCGGCCCGGTTGACGCGCTGTGTGGAGAGCACGTTGGTGTCGTAGACCGCGGCGAGCTGCTCGGGGTGGAAGGCCTCGGTGGGGCCGAGCACCATCCGGCCGGCGTTGTGGACGACGACGTCGAGCCGCCCGGCCCGATCGACGACCCGGGCGATCCCGGCGGTGACGGACGCGTCGTCGGTGACGTCGAGCTCGACGGTGCGCAGGTCGACGCCGTGCTCGGCGGCGTAGCCGGCGGCGGCGGCGACCGCGGGTGCGTTACGTCCGCCCGTGTCCCGGATCCCGGCGTAGACGGTGTGGCCGGCGTCGGCGAGTGCGCGGGCGCTCATGGCGCCGAACCCCGACGACGCTCCGGTGATGACGACGGTGCTGCGGCCGTTCTGGTTCACGGCGGTCCTCCTGGTGGGTGCGACGGGCGACGGTCCTCAGGCCATGCCGCCGTTGGCGAACAGGGTCTGGCCGTGGACCCAGCGGCCCGGACCGGCGAGGAAGGCGACGACCTCGGCGATGTCGTCGGGCCGGCCCAGACGCTCCATCGGGGTCATGGCGGCGAGCCGTTCGATCGTGGCGTCGTCCTTGCCGTCGAGGAACAGCGGTGTGGCGGTCGGGCCGGGCGCGACGGCGTTGACGGTGACGTCACGGCCGCGCATCTCCTTCGCCAGGATGAGGGTCAGCCCCTCCACGGCGGCCTTGCTGGCGCCGTAGCCCGGGAGCTGGGTGCGGGTGACGGTGGTGGAGAAGTTGACGATGGCGCCGCCGGGACGCACCCGGCGGGCGGCGAGCTGGCTGACCACCACCGTCCCGCGGATGTTGGTGCGGTGCATGCGGTCCAGGTCGTCGAGGTCGAGCTCGGCCACGGGCGCGAGGATCATGACGCCGGCGGTGTTGACCACCACGTCCACGCCGCCGAACGCCGCCTCGGTCGCGTCGAACGCGGCGGTCATGTCGCCGGGATCGGCGACGTCCCCGCCGACGGCGATCGCGCGCCCGCCCGCGGAGGTGATGGCGGCGACGGTCTCCTCGGCGCGGGACCGGCTCCCGGCGTAGTGCACGGCCACGGCCGTTCCGTCGGCGGCGAGGCGCCGGGCGACCGCCCGGCCGATGCCGCCCGAGCCGCCCGTGACGAGGGCGACGCGCGGTCCGCCGGTCTCCCGGGTGGTCTGCTCGGTGCTCGTGCTGTCCATGGAACCCTCCTCGTCGATGTGAACGTGCTGTCCATATAAACAGGATGTGGACGATGTGTCCACTAGGGTGTGTCTCCCAATGCGCGGAGCCAGGTGACGATTGCCTTCAGGACGGCGCCGCCGCGGAAGGTCAGGGCGAGCTTGTCGTAACGGGTGGCCAGCCCGCGCCACTGCTTGACGTGGCAGAACCCGCACTCGACGACGTTGCGGTTTCGGTAGTCGACCGGATCGAATGCGGGCGGTCGGCCACCGCGTGAGCCCCGTCGTTTGCGGTGTCCCTGCTGGTCAGAGGGCTCCGGAATGACAGCGATGATCCGGCGCTCGCGCAGGTGCCGGCGGATCGCGCGTGAGGAGTAGGCCTTGTCCGCGCGCACGCGTTCAGGCCGGGTCCGGGGTCGTCCCGGGCCCGGTCGGGCGATGCTCAGGCGCGCCATCAGGTGCGGAAACATTGGCGAGTCGCCGCCCTGGCCGGGGCCGAGGAGGACCACCAGCGGGCGGCCGTGCCCGTCAACGAGCTGGTGGATCTTCGTCGACAGCCCTCCGCGGGACCGTCCCAGCGCGTGATCTGCTGGTTCGGCGAGCAGATTCGTGTAGTTCGATCCGGCCCCCTGTGTCGCGCTTGAGGGTCGCGGCGTGCTGGTGGGCACGGATGATCGTGGAGTCCACGCTGACCGCCCACCCGAGCACCTCGGCGGCGTCGGCCTCGACCAGAAGAGCAGCCAGGATGTGGTCCCAGGTGCCGTCGCCGCTGTAGCGGCGGTGCCGCTTCCACAACGTCTGCCACGGCCCGAACTCGGCTGGGACGTCGCGCCAGGGAAGCCCGCACCGATACCGGTAGATGATCCCCTCGAGCACCCGGCGGTCATCGCGGAACGGGCACCCGCGACGACCCTCGGAAGAGGGCAACAGCGGCGCCAGACGGGCCCACTGGACATCAGTCAGGACAGCGGTACGCGGCACCGATCAAGCATCGCGCACCCCGGTCCGCCTATCTGGGAGACACGCCCTAGTCGGCGGGGTGACTGGCCCGACATATGCACACGATGTTCTTATGTAGGGGTGGATCAGGCAGCAGCGGACGAGCCGGCAGCCGTACCGGCCCGGCGGCGGGGCAGGCGACCGGCGGCGCAGGTTCGCGGGGAGGTGCTCACCGCGGCCGCGGAGTTGCTGCTGGAGCACGGGATGGCCGCGTTCACGTTCGAACGTGTCGCCGCCCGGTCCGGGGCGAGCCGGACGACGCTGCACAAGTGGTGGCCCTCGCGCGGGGCGCTCGCCCTGGAGGCCTACTTCGACACGGTGCGCGACACACTGGCCTTCCCCGACTCTGGCGACATCGGGGCCGACCTGACCGAGCAGCTGCGGGCCTTCGTGCGGCTGATGACCGGCGGACCGGCCGGTCGGGTGCTCGTGGAGATCATCGGCGCCATGCAGTCCGATCCCGATCTCGCGACCGCCTACCGCGAGCGCTACTCCGGCCCCCGGCGCGCCCTGGCGGTGGAGGCACTGGAGCGCGCACGCGGCCGGGGCCGGCTCCGTGCGGACGTCGACGCCGAGGCGGTGGTCGACCAGCTGTGGGGCGCCTGCTACCACCGGCTGCTCATCCCCGATCGCCCCGTGGACGAGGAGTTCGCGACGACCCTGGTCGCGCAGCTGATGACGGGCCTGCGGCCCGGTCCCGGCGATCACGGTCCGAGGTGGGACGGGGCCGGGGGGCCGGTGGCCGGATGACCGCCCGGTCGCCGGACCGGCCGGCCGGGTGCCGGTGAGGGCCGGGTCCGGGTGATGCGGGCCAGGGTGCGGACCAGCCGGTCCTCGAGCCCGGGCGGCCAGGGGAACGGGGGAGTGGCCTCGCGCAGGCCGGCCAGGCCGTGCAGGCCCACCCACAGCGCGGTGGCGTCGGCGTGGGCGTCCGTGCTGGTCGACTCCCGCGCGGCGATGCACGCCGACACGGCGTCGACGAGCACCACGAACGCGTCCCGGCCGGCGGGCGCTCGCCCGGCCGGCCCGTGCCCGTCGGCGGCGTTCCGGGCGCCGCCGAACATCAGCCGGTAGCGCTCCGGCCGGGACCGGGCGAAGTCGAGATGGCAACGGCAGATCTCGAGCAGCCGGTGGACGGGTCGTTCCCCGGCCCGGTCCTGCGCCCGGCGAAGGTCCTCCCGGAGCTCCGCGAAGGCGTCGTCGGCGACGCCGCGCAGGATCGCCTCGACGTCGGCGAAGTGCCGGTAGATCGACGGTGCCGTGATGCCCGCCGCGCGCGCCACGGCCCGCAGCGTCACCGCGGTCGCCGTGCCGTGTTCCAGCAGGTCGGCCGCGGCCGCGACGATCTCCTCCCGCAGCCGCGATCCCTCGCCCCGCGGGTTGCGGGTCCGGGGTGACGTCGTCGCTCGTCGCGGGGGCACCGACGAGACTTTACACGTGGTTACCTTCTATGTATGGTTACAGCTGTAAGCATCCAACTGTGAACCCAGGAGTCGAGCATGCCTTCATCGTCGGAGCCGGCCGTGTCCGCGGCGTCGTCCGGGCAGGACGGGGCCCTTCCGCCCACCCGCACCGAGGTCGTCCTGCCGGGGCCCGTCGAGCCCGGCGGCCTGGTGGTGCGGACCGCGCCGCTGGCCGCGCCCGCCGCCGGGCGGGTCGTCGTCCGGCTCGACGCCGCCGGGGTGAGCTTCGCCGAGCAGCAGATGCGCCGCGGGAAGTACTACGACCAGCCGGCCTTCCCGTTCGTGCCGGGCTACGACCTGGTCGGCACCGTCGTCGCGCTCGGGGCGGACACTCCGGCGGAGTTGCTGGGCCGACGGGTCGCCACGGTGTGCAAGACCGGTGCGTGGGCGAGTCACGTCACCGTCGACGCCGGTGACGTGCTGCCCGTTCCCGACGGCGTCGACGCCGCAGCCGCGGAGGCCGTGCTGGTCAACGGCATCACCGCCTGGCAGCTGCTGCACGAGCGGGCGGCGGTACCGGCGGGCGGGACGGTCGTCGTCCTCGGGGCCAACGGCGGCGTCGGTTCGCTGCTGGTGCAGCTCGCCCGGCACGAGGGGCTGCGGGTCATCGGCACCGCGGCGCCCCGGCACCACGACCTGCTGCGCCGGCTGGGCGCCGAGCCGGTCGACTCGGGCGACCCCGCCCCGTACGACCGGCTCCGGCAGCTCGCCCCCGCCTGGGTCGACGCGGTGTTCGACCACGTCGGCGGGGACGGCATCCGGCGGTCGTGGAACCTGGTGCGCCGGGGCGGCGCGCTGGTCTCCTACGGCACGGCCGCGACGAAGGACGTCGTGGAGAACTCCCGGCTCCCCGTCCTGCGGCTGTTCGCGCGGCTGGGCCTGTGGAACGTCCTGCCGAACGGCCGCCGCGCCGGCTTCTACTCCTTCTGGGCCGGTCGTCGCGACATCGACCGCTTCCGCGCCCGCCTGCAGGAGGCGTTCGCGCAGGTCATGGCCCTGGTCGCCGACGGCGTGCTGCAGCCGCAGGTCGCGGCCCGGCTCCCGCTCAGCGAGGCGGGGCGGGCGCTCGCGCTCGCGGAGAGCCGGACCGTCGCCGGCAAGGTCGTCCTGCTCCCGGGCTGACGGCGGTGGCGTCGCGCCGCTCACGTCATCGCGCGCAGTCCACGGTCGGTGATCTCGATCAGCCACTCGAAGCTCTCGTCGACGTCGACGTCCAGCTGGAAGCCGTGGGCGGCCTGGATCGAGGCGAAGCCGTGGAACAGGCTGCGCACGGTGCGCATCGCGTGCACCATCTGGTCCTCCGGGACGGCGTAACCGCTCAGCAGGGCCGCGAACGAGTCCAGCTGCCGGGTGACCGCCGCGGCCATCGGATCGTCGGGGCCCTGCAGGCGCACCGCGGTGGTGGTGGCCCAGCGCCCGGAGTGGGCGACCACGTAGTCGCGGTAGGAGCGCATCCCCGCGGCGAGGGCGTCCCGGCCGGAGCGCCCCCGGATCGCCGTACCCACCAGGTCGGCGACCTCGTTCGAGACCAGCACGGCGATCTCCCTGCGCAGTTCCTGCTGGCCCGCGACGTGCTTGTACAGCGACGGGGTGCGGACGCCGAGCCGCTGGGCCAGCTGCCCCATCGTCATCGCGTCGGCCCCGATCTCGTCGGCCAGCGCGGCCCCCGCCGCCACGACGACGGCCGCGTCCAGACCCGCCCTAGCCACCGATGGCCGCCAGGTGGGTGCGGACGGCCGCGACGACCTGCTCGGGGAACTGGACGTGCGGGTAGTGCCCGGCGCCCTCGATGATCTCGACCCGGCCGAGCCCGTCCGGCAGGGCGGCCACGATCGCCGCGCCCTCGGCGCCCGGATCGACCCAGTCCGGGTCCAGCGAGCCCTCGATCACCAGGACCGGGCAGCGCACACCGGCCAGGTGCTCCCCGGCGTCGGCCGGGCTGGTGCGCAGCATCTGCTGCAGCGCGGCGGTCCGGCCCGGCTCGCGCAGCATCGCCTCGATCCGGTCGAGCCGCGACGACCAGTCCGCGGGCCGGGGGCCGGGGTAGGCGTGCTCGAGGTAGCGCCGCCACGCGGAGAGCCTGCCGAGCATGGCCCCGGCCAGGTTCCACACCCCGCGCCGGTACGGCCCGTGGAACAGGTCGGCGAACCGGAAGGACTGGGCCCGGGTGAACGGCGCGACCTGCACGAGTGCGGTCACGAGCCCGGGCTCGGTGGCGGCCGCGATGGTCACGGCGCCACCGGAGATCGAGTGCCCGACGAGCACCGCGGGCCCACCGAGATGGCGGACGAGGGCGAGCAGGTCGCCCGCGATGGCCGTGCGGGAGTACTCGGGCCAGGTCGCGCTCGACTCCCCGGTGCCGCGCAGGTCGACCGCCGCGACCCGGTACCCGGCCTCGGCCAGCGCCGGGGCGACGAAGCGGTACGCCGCCCGGCTGTCGCCGATGCCGTGCGCGAGCACGACCAGCGGACCCGAGCCGGTGACCTCGTAGGCGAGCCTGCCGCCGTCGACGTCGAGATACATGGGAACTCCTTCGAAGCTAACTGGATTAGCTAAAAGCTAACAGAGTTAGCCGAGTCTGTCGACGCCACGTGGCCCGCCGCCGTGCTGCACCCGCTCAGGTGTGGACGCCGACGCGGTCGCGTCCGCGACGCTTCGCCACGAACAGCGCGGAGTCGGCGGCGCAGAACAGCTGCCCGTCGTCGGGCGTACCGGTCCGGGGGTACACCGTGGCGACGCCGACGGTGACCGTCACGCTCCCACCGCGACGGCCGGGGTGGCCGATGTCCAGCCGGCGGACGCGCCGCACGAGCTGCTCCGCGACGGCCCGCGCGTCGTCCGCTCCGATCCCCGGCAGCAGGACCACGAACTCCTCGCCGCCGTAGCGGGCGGGGACGCCGATCTCGCGGCACGGCCCCGAGCGGATCGCCGCCGCGATCGCGACGAGCACCCGATCCCCGCTCGCATGGCCGAGGGCGTCGTTGAAGTCCTTGAAGTGGTCGATGTCGACGACGAGCATGGACAGGGCCCGGCCGGTCGCAGCCGTCGCCGCCCACGTCCGGACCTGGGCCTGCGCCAGGCCCCGGCGGTTGAGGAGGCCGGTCAGCGGGTCCGTCGTCGCGGCGAGCTCGAGCTCCCGGGTGAGCCGCAGGACGCGCTCGATCCCGCGCAGACGCTCCTCGGTGACGTCCCGCCCGGCGGCGACGACGACGGGGCCGGCGGCCGACCGTCCCCGGTCGAGCCAGATGTGCACGTCCACCCAGCGCAGCGAGCCATCGGCGGTGGCGATCCAGCCCGAGTACGTGGTGCCCCGCAGCCCGGTGCGCCCCACCTCGAGCGCCCGGTCGATGCGCCGTGTCTCGGCCGGGAGGGCGAACTCCCGCCATCCCCGGCGGACGACCTCGGCACCGCGGGAGGGGGCGACCGCGAGGATCACCCCGTGCGGATCGATCGTGCAGGCGAACTGGTAGCCGTACCGGACGATCAGCCGGTCGAGGTCGCAGGCCGGTGGCTCCGGGCGCCGCCGGGCGGCGACGAGGGTCACGAGGCCGGCTCCGGCGGCCAGAGCGGCCACGATCGCCGATCCTGTGCACACGGCGCCGAGGGTGACCCCGCCCGGCGGGACCGGCACCCGGCGGCCGCGGGTGCCGGGCGCCCGGCCCGTGCGGGAGCGGAGTCGTGCCACGGTCGTGCCGGATCGCCACGGCGACCCCGGGGCGGGCGTCATCGGGCCGGCCGCCGGCCCCGGGACGTCCCGTCCGGCCGCCGCGGGGGAGGAGCGTCACCCGGTGCGTGGTGCACGGGACAGGCCGGGTCGTGCAACGGCGTCTCGGCGGCGCCGACCCGGTAGGCGGCGTTGCCGAGCACCGAGCAGCGGCACCCGATGCCGACGGCCGCGGCGCTCCCGGGCAACGGGCCGTCCCCGGGTACCGGATCGGGGCGGCCGGCCCGGTCGGCGTCGTCGAACCAGGCGTTCTCCGGTGGGCGGTGTCCCGTCATCGTTCGCTCCGGGATCAGTCGTGGTGCCGGTAGTCGAGCGCGTCGTCGGTACACGCACCGCAGGCGTCGCCGGCGAACAGCCGCGCAGCCGTCGCGTCACCGGCGAGCTGGTAGCGGAACCACGCGGTGATCAGGCCGCGGAACCCCCCTCCGTCGGGCACCGGTTCCAGGTGCCCCGCGCCGCGCAGCTCGGCGTAGGCCGCCTCCACCCGTCGCGTGCGTTCGTAGAAGGGCCGCACGACGAGCTCCGGGACGACCACGACGTCGGCGCCGCCCGCCAGGTACAGCACCGGTCCCCGCAGCCGTTCGGGCAGGGCCACGGGGCCCGGCTGGACGGCGACGGTGGTCCGGACGAGCGGGTCGGAACCGGCGGTGATCGCGCCGGCGCCGCCCTGCGAGTGACCGGCTGCGCCGATCGCCGCGGTGTCCACCCGCTGCCGGTAGGGGCTCGCCGGGTCGCGGTCGGCGGCGACGAGCTCCCGCGCCCCGGCCAGCATGGCGACGCCGTCGTTCGCCTGCGTGGTGTTCGCGGCCGAGACGATGAACCCGTGCGAGGCCAGGTGCCGGAGCAGGCCGTCGTACACCCGCGGGACGGCGCCCGTGCCGTTGCCCCAGACGATCACCGGATGACGGGTCCCCGGTGCGCCGAGGTCGGCCGGTCGATAGACGGTGTGCAGCGCGCCGGGCTCCACGACCACGTCGTCGGGCCCCGGCCCGGACCACGGGGCGCCCGGGGGCCGTGCCGTCCCGGCGAGCCGGGTGCTCTCCGCTGCGCTGCTGCTCCCCGCGGCGCCGGCGGCCGGTGCCGCACCCAGGGCCGGCAGGGCGCACACGGCGAGGACGAGGAGGAGGCGCAGTGCCGTCACGGCGCGACCTCCAGCACGAGCTTGCCGCGGGTGCGGTCGGTCTCGCCGAGCCGGTGGGCCTCGGCCGCCCGCTCCAGGGGGAGGCTGCGTTCGACCTCGACCCGCAGGCTCCCGAAGTCCACGATGCCGGCGATGGTGTCCAGCGCGGCGGCGTCCGGTTCGACGAGCAGCGGGCTGGTGCGCACACCCGCCCGTCCGGCCGCGGCGGCCAGCCGGTCGGAGACGCCACCCGGGACGGAGACGACGAGGCCGCCCGGCCGGGTCACCGCCACCGAGCGCACGTCGGTGTCGTCGCGTGCGCCGACCAGGTCGATGACGACGTCGACGTCCCCGGTGACGTCCTCGAACCGCTGACGGCCGTAGTCGATCGTCTCGGTCGCGCCGAGGTCCCGGAGCCAGGTGTGCCGGGACTCGCGCGCGGTCGCGACGACCTCGGCCCCGAGATGGGTGGCGAGCTGCACCGCCAGGTGCCCGACCCCGCCGGCCGCGGCGTGCACCAGCACGCGCTGTCCGCCGGTGACGTGCGCGGTGTCCGTGAGCGCCTGCCACGCCGTGAGCGCGGCGAGTGGCAGGGCGGCCGCCTCGACGTGGGAGAGCGAGATCGGCTTGCGGACGAACTGGCGCGACGGCGCCGTGACGAACTCGGCGTACCCGCCGGCCGGTCGCGGGAACCACGGCATGGCGTACACCTCGTCGCCGGGGGCGAGCGTGGTGACGCCGTAGCCGATCTCCTCGACGACGCCGGAGACGTCCCAGCCGAGGATCAGCGGCAGCGTCTGCAACCCCGCCACACCCTCGCCCGCACGGGTCTTCCAGTCCACCGGGTTGACCCCGGCGGCGTGCACCCGGACCAGCACCTCGGTCGGCCCCGGCTCGGGACGCGCCACCCGGCGTCCGGTCAGGACCTCGGGTCCACCGAACTCCTCGATGATGACGGCGCGCATCGTCTGTTCGTTCATCGTGTCTCTCTCGTCTACGGCTCTCCGACGTCGCTCCGGACACAGCCCCGGGCGCGCCCCAGCATCGTGGGCGCCGTGACACGGCGTGAGTGGCCGGGGGGCCACCTGTCGTACGATTCCGGCCATGCCGCACCGGGTCGCCGTACTCGCTCTGGACAGGGTCGTCCCGATGGACCTCGGGATCGCTGCACGGGTGCTCAACGAGGCGTACGACCCGGCCGGGGCGCGGCTGTACTCGGTCACGACCTGCTCCCTCGACGGGCGTCCGGTCCGCACGAACGAGGGCTTCCGCATCGTCGTCGACGACGACGAGTCCCTCCTGGCCGAGGTGGACACCGTCGTGATCGCCACCCAGGAGCCCGACGAGCAGATGCTGACGACCGGTGAGCTACCCGCCGGGCTGGCCGCGGCCCTCGCCCGCATCGGGCCCGGCACCCGTCTGGTCAGCCTCTGCACCTCCGCGTTCCTGCTCGCGGCGGCCGGCCTCCTCGACGGGCTGCGGGCCACCACCCACTGGTCGTTGTGCGAACGGTTCGGCGAGCTGTACCCCGGCGTCGACGTCGACCCGGACGTCCTGTTCGTCGACAACGGCCGCGTCCTGACCGCCGCCGGGGGAGCGGCGGGCATCGACCTCTTCGTCCACCTGGTGCGCAGCGACCACGGCGCGGCCGTGGCCGCCGACGCCGCGCGGCGGTGCGTGGTGGCCCCCTGGCGCGAGGGCGGTCAGGCACAGTTCATCGAGCACCCGGTGCCCGACGACGTCGACCGTTCCACCTCGGCCACCCGGCACTGGGCGCTGGGCCGGCTGGCCGAGCCGCTCACGCTGCAGGACATGGCCCGCCACGCCCACATGAGCGAGCGCACCTTCACCCGGCGGTTCCGCGCCGAGGTGAGCGCGAGCCCCCTCCAGTGAGCCTTTTTCAACCTGCCGTTCCGGCAGCTCAGGGGCCTGGTTGTGTGGGTGCAGACGCCGAGCTGGCGAGCCGGTGACCTGTGCAGCTGTGGTCAGAGCAGTTGCGCTGCAACCTTCGCGATCTCCTGACGCAGAAGCTCGCTGGTCAGGTTGAAAAAGGCTCAGTGGCTGCTGCACAACCGGCTGGCCGAGGCCCGCGGCATGCTGGAGTCCAGCGACCTGACCGTCGCACGGATCGCCACGGCCTGCGGCTTCGGAACCCCGGTGGCCCTGCGCAAGCACTTCCACGTCCACCTCGGCCTGTCGCCCCTGGCCTACCGCCGTGCGCACCGGGCCCCGGAGTCGGCACGCACGGACAGCCGCCCGCCGTCCTGACGACGATCTCCTCCCGGCTCGCCGGAAGGCATCCGGTCACCGCCGGAGGCGGACACGACCGGGCCCGGCGCCACCATTTCTCGGCACGTCGACCTACCGGATCCTCCCTCGTGGCGCGGCGGTCCGCCGGATTCCTGGGTGACCTTTCGGGAACGCCCGTCACCGACGGTTCGGATACGGGCGGTCGGGGCATTTCCGGGAAACTCGATGAGGTGCCGATGTGCCGCCGATGGCCACGCAGGGTGTCCGCCACTGGTGCGGTGATGGGACGGCGACCAGCACCGGCGACGGGGGCGACGACCGGTCCACCACGCTCCGTGGGCACCCGAGGACCGGATGACGGGTGCCCACGGAACGTCGACGGCGCCCCCCTCGGGGCCGACGAGCGGCAGAGTAGCAATCCTCCGCCCGCCTCGGCACAATGACGTTGCCGAGTGCACTCTTACGGATCAATCGATCACACGCGCAATTTCAGATGTGCGCAACCAAATTGTTTCGATCGGCTTTACAGCTGCTATGTTGCTGCGCTGTGACAGGTTCAGTTGCTCGGCGGGTCACACTGCTGCGGGTCGCCGACCGTGTCCGGGACCTCTGTTCGAAGGTCGATCGGGTCGGGGTCGTGAGCGAACCCGGCGACGACGACCTGGACTACGCCCGCGAGGTCTACTCCCCGCACGGGCTGGGTCCCGACCACGGTCAGGTCCTCGTCCGCTGGGTTCCCGACGAGCCGGCGAAGGGTTCCTGGCACTGGCCGGACGACCTGTGCCGGGTCGAGTGCGGGGGCGCCGGCACCGCCTCGGGCGGATAGGCGCCTCTCGCGTCGCGCTCGGCGTTGTCGGGGTCTCCCTCGTCCGCGGCGGGACCGCGGCGCGGTCACTCGTGGGTGGGGTCGGCGGTCGACGCCGGCCGGCGGGGCGGGTACGCGTCGCGGATGCGCTGCAACGAGTTCGTCACGACGGCGCGGACGTCCTCCTCGTGCAGGGGGGCGGAGGTCAGGGCCGGACCCAGTGAGAAGCCCTCGACCAGCGTGAACAGCAGCAGTGCCTCGCGGTGCAGCGCTCCGTCCTCGATCGTGCGGTCGGCCAGTGCGTCGCCCAGGAGCGAGCGGATCGCCTCCACGCTCGCGAGCGAGGTCGCGGCGACGTCGGCTGCGAACTCCGGGTCGGTGCGCGCCATGACGCGGTACTCGACGAGCGCGACGTTCTCCTTGTGCTCCTGCTCGCTGGTCGGCGCGGTGAAGACGATCACCTCGGTGAGCCGGGTCGCCGGGTCGCCGGAGAGCCCCGGGTTGCGGTGCTGGGCGCGTTGGACGAGGACGCCCAGCGTGAACGACATGACCTGCCGCAGGTTGTCGCCGAAATAGTGCCGGATGCTCCCGATGGCCAGGCCGGAGCGTGCGGAGATCCGCGCGAGGGTCACCGATCGGAGCCCGTGTGCGGCGATCTCGTCGATCACGGCGTCGGCGACCTGGGCGCGACGGGCATCCGGGTCCACGCGTCTGGGCATGGTTGCAGCATACCGACGTAGTGGCATGCTTGTGCTACGGTTTCTAGCATGATGATGCTAGATACCTCCGGCGGTCGCCCCCGCCGGTAGGTCTCGTCCCCCGGTCGCCGACCCGGGGAGACCCGCCACGGCCGTCGCACGCCTCACGGCCCGAACCAGGAGAACCATGTCCCCGTATCGCCGACACCCACACCGATCGCGCCGGTCCAGGCTCGCCGCGGCGACAGCGGCCACGGCCCTGCTCGTGCTGACCGGATGCACGTCGACGCCCCCTCCGCCGGAACCCGGTGCGGATGCGGACCTCGGTGCCTACCTCACGCAGGAGCTCGACTGGGGCGGGTGCACGGACACCGCGACCAACGCGGCGGACGCCGAGCTGTTCGCGAACCCCGCGCTCGAGTGCACGTCGGTCGAGGTCCCGCTCGACTACGCCGAGCCGACGGGGGAGCGGGCACGGATCGCGCTGACCCGCCTGCCCGCCCGGGGTGAGGCCGAGGGGTCCCTGTTGATCAACCCGGGCGGCCCCGGAGGATCCGGAACGAGTTTCGTCGCGTCCTTCCTGCCCCGGTTCCAGGCCGGCCCCGTCGCCGAGCGCTTCGACATCGTCGGTTTCGACCCGCGCGGGATCGGGGCGTCGACACCTGCGCTCGACTGCCACACCGACGAGGAGTACGACGCCGGGGATGTTCCCCGGTTCGGCGCCGTGTACGACATCACGACTGCCGAGCAGGCGGCGGACCTCGCGAAGCGCTGCATCGACGGCTCCGGCGGCGTCGAGAACCTCGCCAACGCCGGATCGGCGAACGTCGTGCAGGACATGGACGTCATCCGGGAGGTCCTCGGCGACGACCGGCTGACCTTCCTCGGCTACAGCTACGGCTCCGAGATCGGCGCCATGTACGTCGCGGCCCATCCCGACAAGGTCCGTGCGGTCGTGCTCGACAGCGCCGTCGGACCCGACTGGACGCCGAGCGAGCTCCGCCTCGCCCAGTTCGCGGCCTCCCAGGCCCGGTTCGACGAGGTCGCGGCACTCTGTGCCGGGTCGCCCGACTGCGTCCTCGGGCCCGACCCCGCAGCGGCGAACGATCGCCTGCACGAGATCGTCGCACCGCTCGTCGCGACACCGGCGCCCACCGCCGACGGGCGGGACGTGAGCGTCTGGGACGCCTACCTCGGGATCACGGCCGCCCTGGCCGCCGAGACGCACTGGCCCGACCTCGTCTCCGCCCTGACCGCGCTCGACGCGGGCCGCGCCGACGAGATCCTCGCCCTGCGCGACGGCTTCTACAGCCGCACCGCCGACGGTGTCTACACCACGGACATCGACACGAACATCGCCGTGCGCTGCATGGACTGGCCCCGCCTGACGCCGGAGGAGCAGACCGCGCACGCGCGCGAGGTCGCGGACGTCGCACCGATGTTCGACGTCGACGCGCTGACGGCCGGGAACTTCCACAGCGAGTGCGAGGCCTGGCCCGCAGCACCGACCCGCGACGAGCCGTGGCTCCCCGCCGACCTCGGGGAGGTCCCCGAGACGCTCGTCGTGTCGATGACCGGCGATCCCGCGACGCCGTATCCGGGTGGCGTCGCCATGGCACGCACCCTCGGCGCGAGCCTGCTCACCGTCGACGGCAAGCAGCACGGCGCCTACCTCCTCGGCGGCAGCACCTGCGTCGACGACGTCGTCGAGGCCTACCTCCTCGACCTCGAGACCCCGCCCGCCGATGCCCGATGCAGCCTCTGAGGACGGACGAGGTGACGACGATGCTGCGACCCGTAGGACTCCACCAGGTGCTGACCCGCACCGTCCACACGATCACGGTGCCCGATCCCGCCGGCGGCGCCGCCGTCTGGGCCGTCGAGACCCGGACGACCGAGGACCACGAGGCCCGCCTGTACCGGGACGGGCAGCGCACCGGTACGGCCGAGATGCCCGCGACCTTCACGGTCCCCGGTGGACGCATCGAGGTCGACGCCGGGTTCTACGGCGTCACCCGGGTCCATCTCGTCACCCCCGACGGGCGGGAACGCCGGCTGGCCCCGGCGCCGGGGACCCTGGAGTACCGGCGCGCGGTCCTGACCCGGGACCACCCGCGTGTCAGCCGGGGGATCGCCGTCACCGCGGTGGTGATCCTGCTGGTCAACCTGGTACTCGCGGTACCCGAGGGGCTCGAGCTGCTCACCTCGGCCCCGCAGGTGGCGGAGCGGTTCGGGACGTTCACCTCACCGGTCGACCTGCCCGGCTGGCTGGGCTGGACGCTCACGGCGTCCGGTGTCGTCGCCGCCGTGGAACGGGCGGTCACCTGGCGGCACAACCGCGTCGTCGACGCGGAGACCATCTGGACCGCACTCTAGAGCTCCCTCGCCAGGTCGGCGCCCCTGTCGCCGGCCATCGCACACCCGGAACCGACCACCACCCGAGGAGACGACCCATGGTCACCGGTACCGCACGTCACGACACCGGCACCCCGTCCGGCGACGCCCGCCCGACCCTGCACGGGAGCCACACCGACGTCCTGGTGATCGGTGCGGGGATCTCGGGCATCGGCGCCGCGCACCGGCTGCGGACGGAGTTCCCGGATCTCGGGTTCGTCGTCCTCGAGGCCCAGGACGACCGGGGCGGCACGTGGTGGACGCACCGCTTCCCCGGGGTCCGGTCGGACAGCGACCTGTTCACCTACGGCTACCGGCACAAGCCGTGGCGGGGACCGGCCATCGCGAGCGGCGACGCGATCCTCGACTACCTCGACGAGGTCCTCGCCGAGGACGACCTGGCCCCGCACATCCATTACCACCACCGGGTCACGGCGCTGGAGTGGTCGTCGGGCGACGAACGGTGGACGGCCCGGGTCACCCGTTCCGACACCGGCGAGCACCTGCAGATCACCGCCGGATTCCTGTGGATGTGTCAGGGCTACTACGACCACGACGCCCCGCACACCCCGCACTGGCCGGGCCGCCGGCACTTCGAGGGCCCGGTGGTGCACCCTGGGCCAACCGCCACGCCCGACCCAAGAAACACTTCGCGCCCGAGTCCAAGATCCGCAGGCCGGATTACCTACCCAACGTTGCCTGACGAGGCACTAGCGAGTTACCGGACGGCGCTCGAAGCCGGAGCAGAACCGTCGGTGGTAGCGACCTGGATGGCTGAAACGCAGGCCCGTCGTGCGGAGCTGAGTGCGGCGACCTTGCGTCAACCCAGTCCGGAGCGCATGACCGAGATGAGATCCGCGACATGATCAACGCGATGACTTCGGTCCGAGACGTCATCGATGCTGCAGAGCCCGAGGACAAGCCAAGGTCTACGGCCGTCTAGCCCTGGTGATTCACGGAGCTGCGGATTGACCGCGTGATCGGCTGGCGGCGGATCCGGTCCGGTTCGTTCGATGGGTGGGCATGGCGAAGGGGCCGGCCTGCGCGTTCTGCCGGGAGCTCCCGCCGCTCGTCGTGTCGGGCTTCGGAGATCAACCAGCAGGAACAGGCAACGCGCACAGCCGCGCGAACGCGCGGGCGAGATCGACCGCCCAGGGCCAGGACCGTTGGATGCGGACCCAGACTCGGCGTTGCCCGCGGGTGATCCGCGCGGCGGTGTGCAACAACCGGTAGCGCAACGCCTTCGGCTCGACCTTCGCCAGGTCGCCGTCGAGAAGCAGGCGCTGGGTCCAGGTGATCAGGTCGACCGCGAGCATGACCACGGTCAACCACGCCGCGTTGACGGCGAAGGACCGGGACGGGAAGTGGTTGAGGCCGGTGTCCTTGCCGCAGCGGATCCGGTCCTCGACCCGGGCGTGGGCGCGGTGGCGGGCGTCGAGGAAGGCGAGCTGCCCGACGCGGGTGTCGGTGGCGAACGCGGTGTAGCGCCAGCCGTCACGCTCCTCGAACGCATCGAGCTGCGCGCCGGGATGCGGCCGTTCGCGACGGACGACAACGCGGGTCCCGGCCGGGTAGTCGACCAACGCGGAGGCGGGGAGCAAGCCGGTGATCTCGGCCAGCCCGGCGCCGTCACGGTGCCCGCCGTCAGCGTCGACCGCCTCGGCCCACACCGTCTTCGGGACCAGGCTGATCACGGTGCGTTCGCGGTCGGTGACGGCCCAGCCGACGGAGAACTCACAGCTCACCGCTGTGTCTTGTTGCGCTCGGATGTGGGCGAGGAAGGCTTTCGTGGCGCCCGCGGTGTCGGTGCGGACCAGGATCGGGTGCCCGTGACGGAACGCGTCAGGGATCTGGGCGAGCGCGTCGTCGAGCACGCTGATGTGATCCGCGGCGGTGTTCGCACCGGCGTTCCCGCGGCGCAAGCGGGCGGCGAGGAACTCGCCGGTGTTGTCGCAGAACGCCAGCATCGGGTGATACCCGAACGTCTTCTTGAACGTGGGCGTGGCCTGTTCCTTCTCGCTGTGGGCGATGACGATCGTGGCGTCGAGATCGATCACCAGCACGTCCCGGCCGTGCCGGCGCAGGTCGCGGCCGGCGACCCGAGCCGCGGGAAACGCGCGACCATCGACGTCGGCGTGCTGGGCCCAGACCACCTCCCGGGCCCGCGCCCGCCCCGCCGCGATCGAGGACAACCGGCGCTCGTCGAGCTTGTCGAGCAGTCGCCAGCAGGTCGAGTCCGATGCCACCGACCCGAACACCGCGCCCTGATCGGCCAGGACCGCGATCTCGCAGATCCTCGTGGCCCCGTCGGCGACCGCGACGGCCAGATCGACCAGCACCCGCCCCGGATCATGACGCGCCCGAGCTCGTCGCAGCGGTGCGAGCGCGGTCGAGAGTTCACTGGCCAACGTGGTCCGGTCGGCGACATCGGCCAGCAGACGCGACCCGACGTGCGACACCACCCCAGCGCCGTCGGCGGTCACGATGACCGGTGGGCGCGTGCTTGTAGTCTGCACTCGGAAAGTGAGCCCTTTTCAACCTGCCGTTCCGGCAGCTCAGGGGCCTGGTTGTGTGGGTGCAGACGCCGAGCTGGCGAGCCGGTGACCTGTGCAGCTGTGGTCAGACTCGAATCCGCGAGTAGGCTATGAGCTGATCTTGGTCGGCCAAAGTTGATGTTGCTTGGGTCGGGAGTTGGGTGGTGGGCAAGCGGGCGGCCCGAGTGTCGCCTCGGGTGGCGGGTTCCTGTGCTGGTCGGGGCCGGTGCGGCCGGGTCAGGACGGAGCGGGCAGGGCGCGGACGCGGGCGAGGACCTCGGCGAGTAGGTGCTCGCCGGGTGGTAGGCGCAGGGTGAGGCCGCGGGCGTGGCGCACGAGGCGGGCGGGGATGGTGATCAGCCGCCGGCGCAGGGTGGCGATCATGGCCTGGCCGCCGCGGACGCCGTGCCCGACCAGGCGCCCGTCGCGGGTGCGGGCGGTGAGGTGGTGCAGCCACCCGCTGGTGGTGGCGGCCAGGAGTGCGCCCCACATCCAGGCTCGGTTCACCGCGAGGTGTCCGGAGGGGAGGTGGCGCAGCGCGGCGCCGTGCTTGGTGTCGCGGAACAGGTTCTCCACCTTCGTGCGGTGGCGGTACCAGTACTCGGCCTGCGCGGCTGCGGCAGGTGTGGAGACGTCGAGGTTGGTCACGATGAACGAGTAGGCGAACACCCCGTCGACCTTGGCCACCGTAGCGAGGTCGTCGAGCGGGAGCGCCCGCTGGGCGGGGTGCAGGGTGCGTCGGCGCCGCGCTCGCGGGTCACCGGAGACCTGGCCGTGGTCCAGGTCGAGCCGGACCCGACGGATCAGCAGCTGGGTCGCTGCGGGCCACCAGTTCGGGCAATAGTCGGCCACCGCGACCTGCGCGCCGGTCATGTCGATCGCGTCGGTCCACCCGTCGGCCGCGACGCCGTCGAGGATGCGCCACAGCGGCGCGATGCGTCGGGCGCCGATGGCGAACTCCACGCCGACGAACAGGGCTGCGCGGGCGAGCTGCCCGGCGAAGTAGCCCGCGTCCGCACGCACGCGGACTCGCCCCGCCCGCGCCTGCGCGGGGAGCGCGGCCAGCGCCCGGTGGAACAGCTCGGCGCTGGTGGCGCGGGGGTCATCCCGGCCCGAACCGAGGTCAGCGGCCAGCACCACCGCGGTGTCGGCCCAGGTCGCGACGTGCGGGCGGGCGACCCGCTGGCCTTGGTGGTTGAACGCCACGCCCTGCTTGAGCCGGCCGTAAACCTCGACATCGGTGGTGTCCAGATCGATCGTCACGTCCGCCGTCAGCTGCTCGGCCCGGTCCGGGTCGACCTGGGCGAGCAGGTCCAGCGCGGTGGTGTGCACGTCACCGAGCCCGGTCTCCACCGCCGCCCACTGCCCCTCGATGAACTTGCGCGCGAGCCCGGCGGCGGTCGTGGACGCCAACCCCGGCACCGGCGTGAGTGCCTGCCCGGCGGTGTCGGCGCGGTGCCGGTCCAGCCCGACCAGGAAGTCCTCCCCGCACAGCTGCGCCGCCGACATGCCGACCAGCATCTGCCCGGCGCTGCACCCGCGGTCGCGGTCCTTGATGGGCCCGACCGCGGCGTCGAGCTTGTCGATGATCCCGAGCCGGTCGATCAGCTCGGTCACCGCGGCCAGCCCGGAGAACCTGGTCAGCGCCGCGTCCGGCGCGCCGAGACGCACCCGCGCACACCGCGGGCGTCGCTTGCGTACTGTTCGCACCTGATAGGTGTCCTCTCAACCCGCAATGTCGTGTCGTCGCAAACACGATCATCGCAGGTCAGCGGGCACCTATCGCCATCTCCCCAGTCCGGCCACCAGCGCAACTCGCGGATTCGGGTCAGAGCAGTTGCGCTGCAACCTTCGCGATCTCCTGACGCAGAAGCTCGCTGGTCAGGTTGAAAAAGGCTCAGTGCCTCCTCGACCATGGCGGACAGGGCTTCGACACCCGCTGTCTTACCTGGTCACGAGGCACTTTCTTCAGTTGGGGTCGGAGATCACCGGCACAGCCCGTGAAGAGTCCGGGCTAGGGCTACGCCTGATCTACCGACTCGCCGAACGGATCGTCCGGGCTAAGATCAACATCCAATCCAACGGTTGGGGTTATGGTTTGTGTCCGAGGGGGGATATGTGCGCTATCCACACGGGCCACGCTCGCGCCCACGCAATCTACGGTCGCATAGGTCGGTCCGTATGGCCGTCGCCGTTGCAGCGGTATCGTAGGGTCGTGCTCGTGACTCGCGGTGTGCCTAGAGTCTCCGTCCAAGGTCAAGGTGCCTTCGGCGCCCCTGGGCGGGGCTGAAGCCTCCGATCGGTTCCCACTCAGGGGCAAGCTACCTCTGTCTCGTTGGGTATTTCGCCAATGATATCGTTTGATTCCGTCAGTCGCGCAATCTCAAGTGAGACTCCGAGGTCTCCGAGGCGTTGCGCGCACCGTGCGAGCGTGATCTTGGAGAATGTAAAGATCGATTCCTGGACGGACCCGCCACCGCTGAACGCCAGGATTACTCGCCTTGGCTCATAGTCTGTCGCGATCGAGAAGCTACCTTCGCTCAACTTGTCAACTCTCACCGTGAAGGATTTTACCGCGTCTAATTGTCGTCGCAATGACTCGGCCGCGACAATCACTTGATTGAACAGGTGGCTCGCGGACACTGAATCATCGAGGTGCTTTACGTGAATTAGTGTGCCATCGCGGTGAAGGAGATCGCAAGCCTCGAAACCTCTGGGATGTAGCTCGGTCAGGATCATCTGGTGATCCATGCAAAAGTAGGTCCGGATTCGAATCAGCGGCCCAGTTGTTATAGCTAAACTCTTTGGCACGACCAAGCTTGTATTTGTTGCTATCCCGCTTCTTCTTCCATTCCATTGGCCAGGGGGGTAGTGCCACTGTCGCCTCCCTTTCGAGGATCCGATCTACTCTCCTGTCCAGCATCTCTATGTACGCGCCACCTACGTTGTACCAGCGTCCACGCTGCATTACGAAGCGCTCGTCGTCAAGGTCGCATTCGAAGGATATCCATTTGTCGCCCGATATCTTTCGCGACATGACGCCTCCATCCTCATTTAGGCCCTGGATGTGTATTTTGCGAAGGCGTTCTAGCTTTGCGGGATCCGGGTTCTCTGCCAGTGGAGTTCTTAGCGCTTCGAGTTGCAGGTCAGGTGTCTCTACTGTTCCCGTGGTGGTGCCGGTTATTCGGTACTTTGCTGGCTCGCCGGCGTCTTCGTTCCACTCTGCCGGCCAGCTTAGTGCGAGGCGCCCCGGCTTGAGGTCCGCGACGACTTCATTGAATCGCTTTTCGAGTAGCTCTATCTTGGGGTTTCCTGGTCGGAGAGGTCGAGTGTTTTCGAGATGTTCGAGACCTTCGGCCGGTACCTCATTTCGTATGACAGAGTCGATCAGGTGAAGATCTGAAAGCGCGTCCTTGGCCGTCTTTCCGAGTGGTACACTAAGAGCGTCAGCGCCCTTCACTGTGATAAATGTGGGCGTTCCGGGCTTGTCGCTCGAAAAGCCGTCTGCCGGGATTTTTCCGACGAGCCTGCTGACAACCTCCCCGATTTCCTCCATCCCAAAGGAATTGATTGTGGTGCCGCCGAATACTGACAAGCGAGCCGTGCGAGGGAGAGTGTCGAGTGCGTGGGTCGTGAGGGCACTGACCTGTTCTGCATCTGCTCGACGTAAAGCGAATCTGAGACCGAACCCGTCGTCCATCACATTACTGGAGATGAGAAGGTGTCCCATTCCCCAGGTTAGTCCGTAGGCGTGGTCAGCCTCGTCGTCAAGTCGAAGCAGTAGAAGACTCGCCGACGTGTTATTGATGCACGGAGGACGAAAAGACGTAAGGGACTGCGCATGATCTAGCCAGTCAGGGCTAGCGTTTGGTATCTGTCCATAGACCAGTAGTGCGGACCGACTGCCAACTGTGACATTCTCAATGAAAAATTCTTCGCGATCCGTGTACTCAGACTTGGCGGCGGTAAGAAACGGGGCTTCGGGTTCGAGGCTGATCCGATACAGCGATGTCTTGCTCGCCCTCGACGGTGTGCGTGCCACGGTGCTCCTCATGTTGGTCTCTCGCAGAGCTCGCCCCGGGCTGGCAGCGCGTTACAGTCCAGCTACTCTCCGGCGAAGCCCTCGCCCGCCGGGCAGGCCTCCGAGATGGACGAGAGCGGCGGCCCTCGTGGGTGACGGTGGCTCGCACCATCTCGGCGCCCTCCCAGCGTGCCGCGTATGGGCCACCCCGTGTCCTGGAGCTCTTCTGTCTACCGAGGGACACGCTGGCTCGGGTCGAGGGAGCTGAGCACCTCGTCGGGGAGCTGGCTGCGGCAGCCCTCCTGCCAGGATCGGACATGGACTTCGGCGATTCTGGCGGCGTCGCGAACGACGGCGCAACAAACCCCCATGCGGTGGTGCTACCTCTACGACGAATCTCAACGCAGCCGATTTTGACTTGCAGCGGGACGCATCTGGGGTGCATGCGGGCCGGGACTGCCCAAACACCGACTGACACGGCGTGAAAGTGGGTGGGCTAGTGGCCGTGGGTCCCGAGATGGACGCGTAGGCCGCGGGCGAGTCCGGTTCGCGTTAGGAGAGCGGTGGTCTTGTTCCGAGGTAAAGAATTCGGCTATGTACCGGTCCTGCCTGTAGTCGCTGGTATGCCTCGGCTGCCAACTGGCTATCCGCTCCACGTACGACTGCGATCATCCGTCCGCTGTCCCCGAGCTGCGGAAGCCAAGTCGGCGGAGGTGTCGAAGGGTCTCCCGTCGTGCACAGGATCGCGTCGAACGGCCCGTACGCGGCCGCGCCGCGCGGGTCGCGGGCGGTGACAAGACACGGGAAGAGATCGAGTCCGGCGAGCAGGGCGCGCGTGTAGTCCGCACTGTGTGGATCGGTGGCGGTCACCTGCTCGGCACCGAAGCGATGGCAGAGCAGCGCGGTCACGTACCCGCATCCGGCCCCGACCTCCAGTACGCGGGGTAGCTCGATCTCGGCGTCGGCTGGGTGCAGCAGATCCAGCAGGGCCGCGAGTTCCGCCGGCGTGGGCTCCGATGGCGGGACGACCGGCCACGGAGGCGACTCGTCGTCCGCGCCCGTCGGTGGAGCGGCAGAGTAGACGGCGGTCAACCACTGTTCGGGTACGTCGTCGCCGTCCACCCCGCGCGCGTCGATGCCGGGCAGCAGGAGATGGCGAGGCGTGTTCGCGAACGCCTCGTACCACCGCCGGTCTCGGATGCATCCGGCCGACACAAGTTCTGCGGCCATGCGTTCGGCGTGGACGCGCCAAGCTTCGGCGCGAATGGCCTGGAGCGCCCCGGTGCTCGTGTGGTCGCTCATCGCTGTGCCGCCGCTGTGGTTCGGGCAGAAGTTCTTGGTGCATCAGACGTGCCAGCATCGGTGGGACGGTAAAGACGGCGATCTGTCAAGCGTGGAGAGTTTTTGGCTGTGCGCGATTGGACTCGCTCGCGGCGTACCAGGCGTGCCAGCACGCGTCGGACTCTCGCTGGTGTCAAAGACGTTCTCTGCGCGATCTGTGCGGAACTTGCCCAGCCGCCATGCCGTCGGAGTGCGGATACGACCAGAAGTTCACGGTTCAAACGCAGCCGGCACCTTCTGCGTGTGCAGATCGGTGAAGTAGGAGACGGCACAGGAACATCTACCGTGGCCGCGCATCCGTAGCACGTTCTGCGAACATACATATGATCGGATCGCCCTCGTCGCTGACATCTTCTTGACTGGACGAGCGGTCCAGTAGTTATATCAGCTGTGCAGCCAAGATGCTGACCCGCCCGTGAGGGACGATTCTTGGGCGAGGACCGCTACTGGCGGCAGGGCACAGTAGGGGGCACACTCGGACACTGAGCCTTTGCCAACCTGGTCAGGTGTTGACGATCATGAGGGTCTGAACTGCGGCGATGAGCTGTCCGGCCCGGTTCGGGCTGGAGCGGATCTTGCGCAGGATCTTCCAGTTCTTCAGCTCGGCGTTGACCCGCTCACCGGGTCCGCGGCGGCGTGAGTGAGCGGCGTTGACCTCGCGCTGGTTGTGCGACAGCGGGCGGAACCGGCCGGTGTCGGGGTCCTTGCGTCGCCGCCGGTGCGGGACCGCGACCGTCGGGCCGGCGCCCTGATATGCGGTGTCGGCAGCCGCCCGGATCCGGTGCTCGGTCAGGGCGTCGATGATGCCGTGCTCGCGGGCGGCGCCTATGTCGTGGCGGGCTCCGGGAAGCGGCGGGGAGATCCACACCAGCCGGCCGGCGGGGTCGGCGATGACCTGGACGTTGAGTCCGTGGCACTTGTGCTTGCCGGAGTAGAACCCGCGGTCATAGCCCGAGGCCATCCCGACGCGGTCGATGCGCAGCAGGGTGCCGTCGAGGATGACGAACGCTTTCCCGATGGCGACGTCGATCGCCTGCTCCAGGGTCGGGGCCATCGCCGCGAGCAGCTCGATCGCCTCGCGCAGGTAGCGGTAGACCGTCGAGGTCCCGACCCGGAAACCGCAGGCGAGGTCGGTGTAGGTCTCGCCCTTGCGCAGGTGGGCGACCACGAGCAGGGCCTGGCGGCCGCACGTCAGCTTCCGCCACCGGGTCGCCCGCTGGTTGCGGTGCGCCCGTAGCGCGTCAGAGAGTACGTGCAGGGCACGGCTGGACACGGTCATCCCGGACGGGTAGGACAGCACCTTGAAGCTCCTGGTCGGACGGTTTCGATCTCAGCAATCGCCCGTCTACCAGGAGCTTCACCCATCCGAGGGCACGCCACGCCGCACAGGCTCTGACCAGCCCCAACACCAGGTTGGCAAAGGCTCACTGGTCCGCGTGGCAGGGGAAACAGCTCAGCTAGGGTGTGTCTCCCAATGCGCGGAGCCAGGTGACGATTACCTTCAGGACGGCGCCGCCGCGGAAGGTCAGGGCGAGCTTGTCGTAACGGGTGGCCAGCCCGCGCCACTGCTTGACGTGGCAGAACCCGCGCTCGACGACGTTGCGGTTTCGGTAGTCGACCGGATCGAATGCGGGCGGTCGGCCGCCGCGTGAGCCCCGTCGTTTGCGGTGTCCCTGCTGGTCAGAGGGCTCCGGAATGACAGCGATGATCCGGCGCTCGCGCAGGTGCCGGCGGATCGCGCGTGAGGAGTAGGCCTTGTCCGCGCGCACGCGTTCAGGCCGGGTCCGGGGTCGTCCCGGGCCCGGTCGGGCGATGCTCAGGTGCGCCATCAGGTGCGGAAACATTGGCGAGTCGCCGCCCTGGCCGGGGCCGAGGAGGACCACCAGCGGGCGGCCGTGCCCGTCAACGAGCTGGTGGATCTTCGTCGACAGCCCTCCGCGGGACCGTCCCAGCGCGTGATCTGCTGGTTCGGCGAGCAGATTCGTGTAGTTCGATCCGGCCCCCTGTGTCGCGCTTGAGGGTCGCGGCGTGCTGGTGGGCACGGATGATCGTGGAGTCCACGCTGACCGCCCACCCGAGCACCTCGGCGGCGTCGGCCTCGACCAGAAGAGCAGCCAGGATGTGGTCCCAGGTGCCGTCGCCGCTGTAGCGGCGGTGCCGCTTCCACAACGTCTGCCACGGCCCGAACTCGGCTGGGGCGTCGCGCCAGGGAAGCCCGCACCGATACCGGTAGATGATCCCCTCGATCACCCGGCGGTCATCGCGGAACGGGCGCCCGCGACGACCCTCGGAGGAGGGCAACAGCGGCGCCAGACGGGCCCACTGGGCATCAGTCAGGACAGCGGTACGCGGCACCGATCAAGCATCGCGCACCCCGCTCCGCCTATCTGGGAGACACGCCCTAAGTGCTACTCGTTACGACGGATCTCGTTGAGCTGATGGCGGAGGTTCTGGACGTCCCACCGCATGTGCCCGCCCGGCGTCACGAGGTCCGGCTTGATCCGGCCGTCGGCCGCCCACCGATCGATGCTCCGGGCGCTGATGCCGAGCAGCTCGCGGCCTCCGACGTGTGTACGAGCTCCGACACGGGCCCATCATGGCGGCCGGATCGGCTGGTCCGGCGCCGTCTGGCGTGGATGGCGCGACTGTCTTGATCGACTCGAACTGTAGATCGCGGAGGTCGATCCGCGGACGGGCGAGGCCTGGCGGCTGAAAGTTAGGGTGAGGGGTGCCCTTCACCGAGGCTGACGCCCGTACGTCGCTGAGCGCCGCGTGTGAGGAGGCGGGGATTGGCATCGGATCGGCCGACTTGATCCGGATCGGCTCCAATGCGGTGTTCCGGGTCGATTCCAATGTCATCGGACGTGTAGCTCCCGATTTGCAAGGGTGGGACAACGCCGAGCGTCAGATCCAGGTGGCGCGATGGTTGGAGTGAGCCTTTCCCAGTAGTGGGGAGCGGCTGGCGGCGACACGCCGGGGGCGTGGAGGTGCTCAACGAGGGTGCGGGACCCCGGTAGAAGAGGTCGGTCCGCTCAAAGATCGACTCACCACCGAGGTCCCGCGTGCCCGATCCTGTCACCTACACCGCCGTGCTCCCGATCGGGGAGCCCACCGCGTCCATGTTGTCGCGACTGTTGGCCGAGGAACGCCTCCGGCGCGGGACCCGGCGCGGGCGCCGCGCGCTGGACTGTGACCGCCACGCGGTGCTGGTGCTGCGCTGGTTCCTCGACGCCACCCGGGTCGCCCAGCTCGCCGCCGACAACCAGCTGAGCCTGTCGAGTACCTACCGCTACCTGCACGAAGGCATCGACGTTCTGGCCGCCGCCGCGCCTGGACTGCCCGGCGCGCTGCTCGCGGCCCGCACCGCCGGGCACACCCACGTTCACCTCGACGGCACCGTGATCCACACTGACCGCTCCCGCACTCCCGGACCGACCCCGGGAGTGGATCTGTGGTGGTCGGGCAAGCACCACGTCCACGGCGGGAACGTTCAGGTCCTCACCGCGCCTGACGGGTGGCCGTTGTGGACATCCCCGGTGCGCCCGGGCCGCGAGCACGACACCACCTGCGCCCGCGGCCACCCCGGCCTGCTCGACGCGATCGAGGACTGGACCGACGACACCCACGTCGTGCTCGCCGACCTCGGCTACGACGGTGAGAACACCCGCCTGACCTGCCCGTTCAAGACCCCCACCGGCGGTGGGCTGTCGGTGGACAAGCGCACCGTCAACACGCTGCACTCCGCCGTCAGGGCTGTGGCCGAACGCGGGAACTCCCTGCTCAAGACCACCTTCAAGGCGCTGCGTCGGGTCAGCTTCTGCCCCTGGCGGATCGGCGCGATCACCGCCGCCGCGCTCGTTCTCCTCCACGTCGAGCACGACCGAACCACATGATCAACCAGCACCTACTGGGAAAGGCTCAGTGTGTCGACTATCCGGCGACCCGCGCGCTGTCGGTCGATCAGCCCATCGACGGCGCGGGGCGGGTCGTGACGCTGTGGAAGTCCGCATGCCGGGGTGAGGACTATGCGCCGACCGGTGACGTGGCCCGGCTGATTCGGGAACTGCACGAACTCGAAGCACCGGACGATATCTCCTTCCCGGAACTGCGACCCTTCGGAGTCGTGGGTGACGAGCTTCCCGATCTACGGCACCTCTCGTCGACCAACCGTGATTTCCTGCACGAGCGGATCGAGTGGGCGCGTGCCGCGTTCCCGGAACTCCCGTTCGTGCTCCCGGACGGTGTCGTTCATGGGGACGCGAACGTCGGCAACGTTCTGCGTGGCGACGACGGTCGTCCGGTTCTGATCGACCTCGACAGTTTCGCCGTCGGGCCGCGTGAGTGGGACCTGATCCAGACCGCGTTGTTCTTCGACCGGCTCGGATGGCACACAGCCGACGAGTATCGGGAGTTCGTCCGTGTCTACGGCTACGACCTGACCGACTGGGCGAGGTACCCGGAGCTGGCGGACATGCGCGAGATCGCCATGACCACCTGGCTCGGGCGCAAGGCTGGCGAGTCGGCGGCGACCGCCGCGGAAGCGGAGAAGCGCATCACCGCCATCCGCACCGGTGCGAGCCGGAAGGACTGGGGACCGTACTGAGGTTCAGGTCCCGGCCGGTGTCCACAGCCTGGAGGTTCGGATGCGACCGGCGAACTCGCGAGCGACGCTGCTCGTGCGGTGCGGGGCCAGCCGCTCGCGGAACTCGCTGACGTAGGTGTGGCAGCGCACCGAGTCCAGGCTCTCGCCGACGGTGATCGCCTGCTCCGCGATCCGGCAGCCTTCCTCGATGTCGCCGTCGTCGAGGTGTGCATCCGCCAGGACCATCGCGACGAAGAAGTCACTCCGGGCGTAGTCGCCGGACGCGGAGTCGAGCGCCCGCGCCGCATGCTCGATCGCCTGCGCCGGTCGGCCGAGATCGCGATGGCAGTGCCCGAGTTCCGCGGCGAGTTCGGCGTCGTCGAAGTAGCCGATCCACTCCGGACCCTCACCGGGCGTGTGCTGTCCGAAGTGCTCGACGGCGGCATCCATCGCGCGATCGCAGGACGCCGCGTCGCCGGTCCGGGCGAGCGCGCGCGCTTCCATGATGTGGAAGTGCGCCGTGAGGATCGGGGCGGCGCTGTCCTGAGTCCCGAGCCGGGCCGCCCGTGCCATGTTCGCCGCCTCGCGGTACCGGCCGAGGAAGCTGGCCTGGTGGCTCATCGCGTCGAGGATGCTGGCCGAGAGGAGCCGGTCCCGGCCGGCGTCGGCGAACCCGAGGGCCTGGATGAAGTAGCGCTGTGCGAGCCCGTGCAGCCCGGCGTCGTAGGACATCCAGGCGGCGAGCTGCGTCAGCTCGCCGGCCGCGGAGAACAGCCTCTCCCGGATCGGCGCTCGGCCCTCGGAGCGCAGTAGCCGGGGGAGGTCGGTGCGCAGGTACTGCACGAGTGCCGCACGGGCGTGGACTCCGCCGAACATGCTGTCCAGGCGGTCGAACGTGTGGCGCATCGCGCGGAGCCGGTCCACATCGGATGCCCCGATACGGATGGCGCCGTCGGAGCCGGTGAGGGCGCGTTGGCTGCCGACGAGCCAGGCGAGTGAGGCGTCGTTCCAGGCCGCCACGTTCTCCCCGGCGTCGACGAGCTGGCTGGTGCCGGACAGGTCGCCTTCGAGCAGTTGCGCTACTGCGGTGACGCCGTCCTCGGGGTTGGCCGGGTAGGACAGGCCGACGTCGGGGGAGATGGTGAGCGTGATGCGGAAGCCGAGTTCGTCGGGGGAGACGGTCCGGCCGAGGCGTGTGCCGAGTGCTTCCCTGATGGCCTCGCGGGTGGCGTCGTCGCGCGGGGTCACGCTGTTCAGCCATCGGCTGACGTAGGTGTGGGTGTAGCTGCGGCCCGCGGTGCGGGCGGCGTGGGTCTCGTTGACGGCGCGGGTGAATCTCTTCCAGCCGATGGCGCCGCTACGGTCGAGGAACCCGGCCTCGGTCACCAGGGCGGCAAGGCGCTCGTTGCTCGGCACGGGTGACGGCTCCTTCGACCGTTGTCGTCGCAGTGTGCCAGGATGCAGAAAAGCGGGCCGTCATATCGACGACCCGCTTCCGGAAATCTTCGGTGTCCGAGGGGGGACTTGAACCCCCACCCCCTAATACGGGGACTAGCACCTCAAGCTAGCGCGTCTGCCATTCCGCCACTCGGACGTCGCGATCTCTCGATCGCGTCTGGACGAAGCATAGCCGAGCCCCCGACCCCGCCCGCCGCCGGGTCCCCGTCGGTCCCCGGTGGTAGGAAGACGCCCATGACCGGAGACACGGACGGGACCCCCACCAGCGCCGAGGCCGAGGTCGTCGAGCTGTGTTCGGAGCTGATCCGGATCGACACGACCAACACCGCCGACCCGGAGACCCTCGCTGGCGAGGCCGAGGCGGCCGACTACGTCGCGGCCAAGCTGCGCGAGGTCGGGTACGAGGTCGAGCTGGTCGAGTCCGGCGCCCCGAAGCGGATGAACGTCTTCGCCCGGCTGGAGGGCGCGGACCGCTCGCGGGGTGCGTTGCTGATGCACGGCCACCTCGACGTCGTCCCGGCGGACGCGAGCGAGTGGTCGGTGCACCCGTTCTCGGGCGCGGTGCAGGACGGCTACGTCTGGGGCCGCGGCGCCGTCGACATGAAGGACATGGACGCGATGATGCTGGCGGTCGCCCGCCGCTTCAAGCGCGAGGGCGTCGTCCCGCCGCGGGACATCGTGTGGGCGTTCGTGGCCGACGAGGAGGCCGGTGGGAAGTTCGGCTCGCAGTGGCTGGTGGAGCACCGTCCGGACCTGTTCGAGGGCTGCACCGAGGCGGTCGGCGAGGTCGGCGGGTTCTCGCTGACCTTCGACGAGGACCGGCGCGCTTACCTGGTCGAGGCGGCGGAGAAGGGCATCGCCTGGATGCGGCTGCGGGCGAAGGGCCGCCCGGGCCACGGCTCCTTCCTGCACGACGACAACGCGGTGACCACGCTGGCCGAGGCCGTCGCGCGGCTCGGCAACCACACGTTCCCGATCGTCGTCACCGACACCGTGCAGGCGTTCCTGGACCGGATGACCGAGCTGACCGGCGTCGAGTACCCGGAGGACGACCTGGAGGGCTCGCTGGCCAAGCTCGGACCGATCTCCCGGATCGTCGGTGCCACGGTGCGCGACACCGCCAACCCGACGATGCTGAACGCGGGCTACAAGGCCAACGTCATCCCGTCGACGGCGGAGGCGGTCGTCGACTGCCGGGTGCTGCCGGGCCGGGAGGAGGCGTTCCTGCGCGAGGTCGACGAGCTGCTCGGGCCGGACGTCGAGCGGGAGTGGGTCACCAACCTGCCCGCGGTCGAGACGCCGTTCGACGGCGCGCTGACGGATGCGATGCAGGCGGCGTTGCGGACCGAGGACCCGACCGCGGAGATCGTCCCGTACATGCTGTCCGGCGGGACCGACGCCAAGGCGTTCTCGGAGCTGGGTATGCGGTGCTACGGCTTCGCCCCGCTGAAGCTGCCGCCGGACCTCGACTTCGCCGCGCTGTTCCACGGCATCGACGAGCGGGTCCCGGTCGACGCGCTGCGCTTCGGCACCCGGGTCCTCGACCGCTTCCTGCGCACGGTCTGATCGGACACCGGCGGCGGGGGCCGGGAGGGCGGGGCCAGCCCGGCCCGCCGCACGCGACAGGGCCCAGGGCGGCGGGGCTCAGGACGGTGCCGTCCGGTTGCGCCGGACCCGGGACAGGTGCAGCTGGGTGATCAATCGCGCCGCCGGGTCGGTGAGGTCCAGCCCGGCGACCGTCCCGGCCCGGCGCAGCCGATGGCGCAGCGTGTTGGGGTGCACGGTCAGGGCGGCGGCCGCCGCGGCGACGTCGCCCAGGTGGTCCAGCAGCGCCGACACCGACTCGGCGAGCGCGGAGCCGTGCGCGTCGTCGTGCGCGATGAGCGCGGCGGCGACCGGGTCGTCGAGGTCGTCGAGCCGGGACAGCACCATGTCCAGCTGGATCTGGGCGCGCAGGTCGGTGATCGCGGCGACGTCGACGTCGGGCGGCAGCGCGGCGAGCACCCGGTCGGCGTCGGTGCGGCTCGCGGGCGCGTCCTCGGGGCCGGGGACCACCGCGCCGATCCCGGCCCGCACCCGGGTCCCGGTGCGTGACGCCGCCGCGGAGGTGACCTCCCGGCACAGGGCCCGCACCGGGGCGGGCACCCCGCCACCGGCCCGGGCGGTGACACCGGGCAGCAGCGTGTAGACCCGGTCGTCCACCACGGTGACGAGCGCGTCCCGGCGGAACGCCGCGGCGTGCACCGCCACCAGCCCGGCGAGCTCGCTCGCGGCCAGCATCCGGGCCGCCGGGTCGCGGCTGTCGGTCAGGAACGCGACGACGACGACCGGCACCGTCGTCCCGATGCCGAACGCGGCCGCGACCAGGTCCGCCGCCACCCGGCCGTCGAGCAGGCCGGCGACGACGTCGCGGCTGAGCTGGGTGCCGGGTGCGGGCTCGGAGCGGCGCCGCACGAGATGTGCCGCCGCCACCCGGACGGCGCCCAGCAGCACGGTGTCGGCCCGCTCGGACAGCGGCTCGTCGCCCTCCTGGATCCAGATCGTGCCCAGCGGGTGCGCCCCGGCGTGGATGCCGGCCGCGATCCGGCGCCGGATGCCCAGGTCGGGACGTTCGTCGAGGTGCACGATCTCCTCGCTGGCCCGCAGCCGGTCGAAGACACCCCAGGAGCGCAGCGTCGCCAGATAGTCCGGCGGGCCCTGCCGGCCCAGGATGGACAGCCGGCGCAGCTCGTCCGGTGACGACCCGTCGGTACGGGAGTAGGCCAGCACCCGGCTGGCGGTGTCCTCGATGCTGACCAGGCCGCCGGAGAGCCGTCCGACGGTCTGGGCGAGCGCGTCCAGACCACCGGGCTCGGTGTCCTCCCCGGTCTCCAGGACGGCGAGCACCAGTTGTTCGAGGCGGTCCCACCGGATGTCGGGCCGGACGGCCAGCAGTGCGACGCCGGAGTCGAGCGCGGCCGAGCGCACCGCCGGGGCGGGCTCCTTGACCGCCACCGCGGCCGCCCCGTGCCGGGCCGCGGTACGGACCGGGCGGAGCGCGTCGCGCCCGCGGGCACCGACGACGAGGACGAGTGAACCGGCGAGATCGGTCGGGTCGTCGTCCGGATCGACGATCGCGACACCGGACAGAGGCACGTCCAGCCCCGACGGCGCAACGACCAGGTGGGCAACAGGCTCGCCCAGTGCGACGAGCACGCGGGCCAGCGGAGTCACCATTGGCGGATCCTACGACGACGCAGCGCAAGCGTTGGCGCAGGGGACAACCCTCGAAAGGGTTTCACGCCGCTACGGTTCGCGGCCATGCTCACGTTTGTGATGCGGAACGCAACGCAGCCGGGAACGATCCCGCCACCGGACGGGGACCGGCCGCGCCCGCATCGCCACGAGCCCGGCGTCACCCGGGTGACGCCGGGCGGGCACCGGCCGGACCGCTGGAGCACGCGCGACCGGTCCACCGCTGTCCCGCTCCCCGCCAGAACCCTGCTCACGAGAGGCTGATCCGTGGCTCTGCACACCCGTTACGGCGCATTGGTGCGTCGTAAACCGATCGACGACATCGAACCGGAGTCGTCGGGCGGGCTCAGCCGGACGCTGACACTGCGCCAGCTCACCGCGATCGGGGTCGGCGGCATCATCGGCGCCGGGATCTTCTCCCTCGCCGGTGCGGTCGCGAACGAGACGGCCGGCCCGGCCGTCGTGATCTCGTTCCTCATCGCCGGCATCGCCAGCGCGGCCGCGGCGTTCTCCTACGCCGAGTTCGCCGGGCTCATCCCGCGGGCCGGTTCGGCCTACACCTACGGCTACGTCGTGCTGGGCGAGTTCGCCGCCTGGTTCATCGGTTGGGACCTGCTGCTGGAGTACAGCGCGATCGTCGCGGTCGTGGCGATCGGGATCTCCGGCTACCTCAACGACCTCCTCGGGTTCATCGGCCTGGAGCTACCCGCCTGGTCGCTCGGCGCGCCGGGCACGGAGAGCGCGGGCACGGAACCGGGGACCTACGTCGTCAACCTGTTCGCGATCCTGTTCTGCCTGCTCATCACGGCCGTGCTGAACATGGGAATGAAGAGTGCAGCGCGGTTCGAGTCGGTCCTGGTCTATCTCAAGGTCGGGATCGTCCTGCTCGTCGTGGTGGTCGGTCTGTTCCACATCGACACCGGCAACTACAACCCGTTCGCCCCGTTCGGTCTGACCGGAGCCGTCACCGGCGCGGCGACGGTGTTCTTCGCGGTGTTCGGCTACGACGCGATGAGTACGGCTGCCGAGGAGTCGCAGGACTCGCAGAAGCACATGCCGAAGGCCATCGTCTACTCGCTGGCGATCTCGATGGTCCTCTACGTGCTCGCGTGCCTCGTCCTGACCGGGATGATCGACTACCGGGAGATCGACGGCGAGGCCGCCTTCTCCGCCGCGTTCGCCGACGTCGGCCTGCCGGTGCTCGGTGCGATCATCGCCGCCGGTGCCGTCCTGGGTATCACCACGGTGCTGTTCACCTTCCTGATGGGCGCATCGCGGGTCGGCTACTCCATGAGCCGGGACGGTCTGCTGCCCTCGTGGTTCGGCCGGACCAGCAAGAAGACCGGCGCGCCGAACCGGATCACCTGGGTGCTGGGGATCTCCTCGGCGCTCTTCGCCGGGTTCATCCCGATCAACGACGTGGCCAAGCTGACCAACATCGGCATCCTGCTGGCGTTCATCGTGGTCTGCATCGCCGTGGTCGTGCTGCGCTACCGCAGCCCGGACCTGCCCCGGACCTTCCGCTGCCCCGGCATGCCGTTCGTGCCGATCATCGGTGTCGTGTTCTCGGTGGTGCTGATCTGGTACCTCGGCTCCGAGACCTGGCTGAGGTTCCTCGGGTGGTTCGCCATCGGCGGGGTCTTCTGGCTGTTCTACGGTCGCCGGCATTCCAAGCTCGCCGCGCGATCGGAGCCGGGACCGGAACAGGACGAGGCCCGCACGAACTGATCGTGCCGATCGGTGGGTGGGCGTCGGTCTACGTATCACCGTAGCTCGCACTATGGCTATCGCATTCCAATCGACGTGTTGCGGGTCGCCATGGTGTCGGTTAGCCTCGCGACTTACGGATAAGTCAATCAATGAGGAGGTCGCTTCGGATGAATTCCGTTCGTGGTCGGGTGGTCGTGGTCCTGAGTGCGGTTCTGTTGTCTTTCGCCGGAGCCGCGGTCGCAGCGCCCGGGACAGGATTCGCCCAGGACGATCAGGGCTGTGTGACAGCATCGGCCAAGGGTGGGCCGGCTTCATGCAGTGGTGGCGGTGCGACACCCTTCAACGAGCACGAGATGGACTGCTACCGGACCGCTGGTATCGCGGCGGGCGGTGTCGCCGCTGCACGCGGTGGCGCCAGAGCTGCTGTTTCATCCGCCGTTGCTGCCTGCCTCGCGGCTGTCACCGGCTGATCGCTGATGAAGCTGGTATTCATGTCGTGCGATTCTTGACGGGTGGTCCTCGCTGAATACGAAGCGGATCCGGCGATGTAGCCGGATCGGCGGAGCGAAGTGCCTCTCGGGGATGGCAGGGTGACCCGCATGGATCTCTCGGGCAGGGTCGCCCTGGTCACCGGCGGCGGATCGGGTATCGGCGCGGCCGCCGTGGACCGGCTGACGGCCGCGGGTGCACAGGTGGTCGTGGTGGACGTCGACGCCGGTGCGGCGGCCGCGGTCGCCGACCGGTCGGGCGGGCTCGCCATCGGCGCGGACGTCACCGACCACGGCGCGGTCACCGCCGCGGTCGCCGCAGCCGAGGACCGGTTCGGGCGGCTCGACGTCGTCCTGCTCAACGCGGGGGTCACCGCCCGCCGGTCCGGCGTCGACGACCTGGACCTCGAGGACTACCGCCGGGTGGTCGGGGTGAACCTCGACCACGTCGTGTTCGGGCTGACCGCGGCCGTCCCGGCACTGCGCCGGGCCGGCGGCGGGCGCGTGGTGGTGACGTCCTCGCTGGCCGGGCTGGTCGGCATGCCGGGGGACGCGCTGTACACGGCGACCAAGCACGCCGCCGTCGGCTACGTCCGCTCGGCCGCCCCGACCCTGGCCCCGGAGGGGATCCGGGTGAACGCGGTGTGCCCCGGCTTCGCCGACACCGCGCTGATCGCCCCGGTGCGCGCGGACTTCGGTGAGTTCCCGCTGCTCACCGCGGACGACGTGGCCGCGGCGATCGAGTCGATCCTCGACCACGGCGAGCCGGGGGAGTGCTGGTTCGTCCAGCCGGGCCGCGAACCCGCGCCGTACGCCTTCCGCGGGGTCCCCGCCCCGCGCGGGGCGGGCCTCCCACCGGAGATCGGCTGGCCGGACGGTTCACCGCGGACCCGCTGACCGGTCAGAACGTGGGCTCGGGCAGCAGCCCCTGGGAGTGACCGAGCCGGCGGCGCAGGACGATCTTGCGCACCCCGCCGGGGTAGAGGCGCAGCCGCGACAGCTCCCAGCCGGAGAACTCGGCCTGGATCGCGAGCCGGACCGACGCGGTGAGCCGGGAGACGTCGGCGTCGATCCGGACGGGGCGGTACTCGTAGCGGTCGTCGACCCAGCCCTCGCCGTCGCGGGTCCCGGCGTACCGATTCCCTGCGGCCTCGGTGTCCTCCGATGCCCCCACTGCCATGCGTGCCTCCCGGTCGTGCGGTCGCGACACCCGCCGTGAACGGGGGGTGCTGCCGGCGTGTCCCACGATAGGCGCGGGTACCGACAGCGAGCCACCGGATCCGGTGGCTCAGACCGGGTCGCTGACGTCGTCGAGCGCGGTCCGGATCTCGGCGGGCAGCGTCAGGTCCTCCGCGGCGAGCGAGGCGCGCAGCTGTGCGGCGTCCCGGGCACCGACGACCGCGCTCGCCACCCCGGTCCGGTCCCGAACCCAGGTCAGGGCGACCGCGAGCGGTGAGGTCCCGAGGCCGTCGGCCGCGGTCAGCACGGACTGCACGATCCGCGCCGAGTGCCCGGTCCGGCGGGCGGCCACGTAGGACGCCAGCATCGCGCTCGCCCCGCGCGAGTCCGCCGGGGTGCCGTCGGTGTACTTCCCGGTCAGCACGCCCCGCCCGAGCGGGGCCCAGGCCAGCACCCCCATTCCGTGGTGCCGGGCCGCGGGGAGCAGCTCCGCCTCCGGCTCCCGGGCCAGCAGCGAGTACTCCACCTGCGCCGACACCGGCCGGCACACCGCGGGGTCCGGCCCGGCGGCGGCGCTGCCGGCGACCGTCGCGAGCTGCCAGCCGCGCGGCGCGACCAGCCCGGCGTAGCGGACCCGCCCGGAGTAGACGGCGACCTGCACGGCCGAGAGCAGCTCGTCCTGCGGGACCCGCGGGTCCCAGCCGGGGAACTGCCACAGGTCGAGGTGCTCGACGCCGAGGCGGCGCAGCGTGGTGTCCAGCGATCGGAGCAGCGCCCCGCGCGAGGCCCGGGGCCCGTCGCCGGGCGCCGCGGTACCCCGGGCGGCGAGCACGACGTCGTCGCGGGAGAAGGCACCCCGCAGCAACCCGCCCAGCACCTGCTGCGCGCCGCCGCCGCCGTAGTCGTCGGCCGTCTCCACGAGCGTCCCGCCGGTGTCGACGAACGCCCGCAGCTGCTCGGCGGCCGCGGCGGGCCCGGTGTCCTCGCCCCACGTCATCGTGCCCAGGCCGATCCTGGACACCTCCAGGCCGCTGTCGCCCACCGGTCTGCTCAGCACGGTGGACGAGCCTATGGCCAACCGGCCCGCGGACAGCCGAGGGCGCGCGCTGTGACCCCCGTCTCCGCGGGTACGGTCACGGCCCGTGACCGATCTGGCCGCACTGCGACCGCTGCCGCACGTCCGGGGGTGCCGATGAGCTGGCTCGAGGTGATCGTCCTCGGCCTCATCCAGGGCCTCACCGAGTTCCTGCCCGTCTCCTCCTCCGGCCACCTGCGGATCGCCTCGGAGGTGCTCTTCGGCAGCGACCCCGGGGCCGCGTTCACTGCCGTGACCCAGATCGGGACGGAGGCGGCGGTGATCGTCTACTTCGCCCGCGACATCTGGCACCTGTTCCGCACCTGGCTGCGCGGGTTCACCGACGCCGCGGTCCGCAGGACCGACGACTACCGGCTGGCGTGGATGGTCGTCGTCGGATCGATCCCGATCGCGGTGCTCGGCGTGCTGTTCAAGGACCGGATCGAGACGGTCGCCCGGAACCTGTGGCTGGTCGCGGTGATGCTGATCGTGTTCGGCATCCTGCTCGGCCTCGCCGAACGGTTCGGCACCCAGCACAAGCCGATGGAGAAGATCACCTGGCGGGACGGCGTCGTGCTCGGGTTCGCCCAGGCCATGGCGCTCATCCCCGGCGTCTCCCGGTCCGGCGGGACGATCACGGCGGGCCTGTTCCTGGGCATCAACCGCCCGGCGATCGCGCGCTACTCGTTCCTGCTGGCGATCCCCTCGGTGTTCGGTGCCGGTCTGTTCACGCTGCCCGACGTGCTCGCCGGGGACGGGCCCAGCGGCATCCAGATGATCGTCGCCGTGGTGATCGCGTTCGTCGTCGGTTACGCGGTGATCGCCTGGCTGCTGCGGTTCGTGCAGAACAACACGGTGTACGTGTTCGTCGCCTACCGGATCGCGCTGGGCACGGCGTTGCTGGCCGCGCTGTCGATCGGTGCGATCTCGGCGACCTGAGCCGGGCGGGGAGCACGTCACGTAGCCTCGCCCGCGTGACGACCTTGATCCTGCTGCGGCACGGGCGCTCGACGGCGAACACCGCGGGTGTCCTGGCCGGGCGCACCCCGGGCGTCGAGCTCGACGAGCGTGGCCGCGAGCAGGCGGCGAAGGTCGTCGAGCGGCTGGCCGACCTGCCGATCGCGTCGGTGGTCACCTCGCCGATGCAGCGGTGCCGCCAGACCGTCGCGCCGCTGGCGTCGGCCCGCGGGCTGGACCCGGTGGTGGAGGACGACCTGGCCGAGGTCGACTACGGCGCCTGGACCGGCCGTGCGATCGCGGACCTGGCGAAGGAGGACCTCTGGCGGGTCGTGCAGGGCCACCCGTCGGCTGCGGCGTTCCCGGAGGGGGAGTCGCTGGCCGGCATGCAGGCCCGTGCGGTCGCCGCGGTCCGCAGGCACGTCGCCCGGGTGCGCGACGAGCACGGCCCGCAGGCGATCCTGCTCGCCTGCAGCCACGGTGACGTGATCAAGGCGATCCTGGCCGACGCGCTCGCCAGCCACCTCGACAACTTCCAGCGGATCGTCGTCGACACCTGTTCGGTCAGCGTCGTCAGCTACACCGAGCTGCGGCCGTTCGTGGCGCGGATGAACGAGCAGTCCGGTGACGTCGCGGGGCTCATCCCGAAGCCGCCCGAGGAGGGCGAGGCGGCCGGGTCGTCCGACGCCGTCGTCGGAGGCTCCACGAACGCCTGATCCGGCCCGGTGCGGGGTGATCCACCTCGCATTCCGGCCGGTGACCGGGACCCGTGGGACGGCGGGGATGCCCCGGTTCCCGGTCTCGCCTAGTCTGGTCCGGTCATGGCACGCGTCATCCACGTCTTCCGCCGCCCGGACCGCTTCGTGGCCGGGACCGTCGGCGAGCCCGGCGATCGCGCCTTCTACCTCCAGGCGATCGAGAGTTCGCGCACGATCAGCGTCCTGCTCGAGAAACAGCAGGTCTCGGTGCTGGCCGAGCGGATCACGGCGTTGCTGGGCGAGGTGTCGAAGCGCTTCGGCGAGGAGAACCTGGCCGAGTCCACCGGCGACGGCCCGGGATCGGACACCGATCCGCTGGCGGTGCCCCTGGAGGAGGAGTTCCGGGTCGGCACGATGGGCCTGGGCTGGGACTCCGACTCCAGCTCGATCGTCGTCGAACTGCTCGCGGTCACCGAGGAGGAGATCGACGAGTCGGTCGTCCTCGACGACACCGAGGAGGGCCCGGACGCGCTGCGGGTGTTCCTGTCCCCGAACGCGGCGAAGGCGTTCGCCGACCGGGCGGAGAAGGTCGTCTCGGCCGGCCGGGCGCCCTGCCCGCTGTGCGCCGAGCCGCTGGACCCCGAGGGCCACGTGTGCGTGCGGTTGAACGGGTACCACGACCGCAACCCCGTCGCGGAGGCCGAGGCCGAGTGAAGCTCGGCGATCCGGCCGTCCTCGACGTCCTGGCCGGTGGCCGGATGGAGATCACCGGCCGGATGGTCGACGCGTCCAACGCCACCCTGTTCGGCACGGTCTCCCTCGACGGCGTCGAGCTGCGCTGCGTCTACAAGCCGGTGCGCGGCGAGCGGCCGCTGTGGGACTTCCCGGACGGGACGCTGGCCGGCCGCGAGGTCGGTGCCTACCTGGTGTCGGAGGTGTCCGGGCTGCACGTCGTCCCGCCGACGGTGCTGCGCGAACAGGCCCCGTTCGGGCCGGGCATGGTGCAGGCCTGGGTGTCCTCCGGCGACGAGAGCGCGCTGACCGAGGCGGAGTCCGCCGGTGACGTGCCCGCCGGCGACCTCGACGAGGAGACGATCCAGCTCGCCACCGAGTCGCTGGTCGAGCTGTGCGAGCCGCACGAGATCCCGGACGGCTGGCTGCCGGTGCTGCGGGCCCGCGACGGTGCCGGGGACCCGGTCGTCCTGGTGCACGCCGACCATCCGCAGCTGCGGGCGATGGCGGTCTTCGACGTCGTCGTCAACAACGCCGACCGCAAGGGCGGGCACGTGATCCTGGCCGGCGACGGTGACGTCTACGGCGTCGACCACGGCCTGACCCTGCACACCGAGCCGAAGCTGCGCACCGTGCTGTGGGGCTGGGTCGGTGACGAGCTGGGCGAGGACCGGACCGCGCAGCTCAAGGAGCTGCGGGCCCGGCTGGCCGGCGACTTCGCCGACGTCCTCGGCGAGCACGTGACCCGCCGCGAGGTCGCCGCGCTGCGCTCGCGGATCGACCACCTCCTCGCCGAGCCGCGGTTCCCGGGCCCGGACGGGTTCGGCCCGGCGATCCCCTGGCCCGCGTTCTGACCCGGCAGCCGGGGCGTCAGCCCCGCACGTGCAGCAGCCCCAGCCGGCGGGTGGCCCGGGTCATCGACACGTAGAGATCGGCCGGGAGCCCGGCCCGGATCCGCTCCGGGTCGACGATCACCACGGAGTCGAACTCCAGGCCCTTCGCCGAGACCGGGGTGTGCACCTCGGCCCCGGTCCCGGCGAGCGCCGCCGGGTCGGTGGTGAGGACGGCGTCGGTCCCGCCCCCGAGCAGCTCCGACTCCGCCGCCACGATCTCCCGGACCGCGTCGGTGAGCCCGGCGGCGGGCGCCGTCCGGTGCCACGGCTCGTCGCCGGTGCTGCGGACCGAGGTGGGCACCGCCGCGTCCGGCGCGTACCCGGCCAGCACCTCGGCGGCCGCGGTCATGATCTCGGCCGGGGTGCGGTAGTTGACGGTCAGCGTGCGGTGCGTCCAGCGCTCGGCCAGGTGCGGGCCGAGGACGTCGTCCCAGTCGCGGGCCCCGGCCGGGGCGCTGCGCTGCGCGAGATCGCCGACCGCGGTGATCGACCGGGCCGGGCAGCGCCGCAGCAGCACGTGCCAGTCCATCGGGGACAGCTCCTGGGCCTCGTCGACCACGAGGTGCCCGAACCGCCAGTCCCGGTCGGCTGCGGCCCGCTCGGCGACGGTGCCCGACGGGCCGGTGCGCTGCCGGTCCGCGAGCAGCTCGGCGGTGACGAAGTCGGTGGCGCGGACGTCCTTGGCGTCCTGACCGGAGAGCGCGCGGTCGGCCGTGTCGAGGATGGCGAGCACGTCGTGGGCGTACTGCCGGTCGGGCTCGGTGTCCGGCTCGTCCGCACGGGTGCCGGTCCGGCCCAGCAGCTCGGCCAGCTCGTCGAGCAGCGGCGCGTCCGCGACCGTCCACGGGGACCCGGCCGGTCGCAGCAGCAGCGCCGGATCGGTCCCCGGTGCCGCCGCGGCGAGCCGGTCGGCGTCGGACAGCAGGTCGGAGAGTGCGCGCTCCGGGGTCAGCTCCGGCCACAGCCGCTGCACGGCGGCGTGGAAGGCGGTGCAGGAGCGCAGCTCGTCGCGCAGGCCGTGCCGCAGCTCGGCGGTCACCTCCGACGCCCCCTCGGGCTCGATCTCCGGGAGGCCACCCAGGCCCGCGAGCAGCTCGGCGATCTCCGGCGGGTCGGCGAGCTCGGCGCCCAGCAGGTCGAGACCCTGGTCGACGAGCAGCCCGCCGAGCGCGTCCCGGAACGTCGCGCGGGCCGGGTTGTGCGGCCGCCCCGTCGCCCGGGCCCGGTCGCGGGCCTCGGCGGCCAGTCCGTCGTCGATCGTGAGGGTGACGTCCTCCAGCTCGATCCGGACCGGTGCCCCGGGGAGTTCCTGGCGGTCGGCGACGGCCCGGCGGAGGACGTCGAGCATCGCGAGGTCCCCCTTCACCCGTGCGGTCCCCGGGCGGTCGGCGGCGTCGGCCACCACGCCGTGGCGCAGCCGCCCCGGCGTGGTGAACACGACGGCGGACTCGCCCAGCGCGGGCAGCACGCCGCCGACGTAGCGCACGAACCCCTCGCTCGGCCCGACGACGAGCACCCCGCTGCCGGCGAGGCGTTCGCGGTGGGCGTAGAGCAGGTAGGCGACCCGGTGCAGCGCCACCGCGGTCTTGCCGGTCCCCGGGCCGCCGGAGATCACCGCCGCCCCGGAGAGCGGGAGCCGGATGATGTCGTCCTGCTCGGCCTGGATGGTCGTCACGATGTCGCGCATCCGGGTGCCGCGCGGTGCGCTCAGCGCGGCCAGCAGCGCCGGGTCGGACGCCGCGTCCGGGTCGACGGTGGCGACGGCGTCGTCGTCGAGCAGGTCGTCGTGGAACGACTCGACCCACTCCTCGGGCGCCCGCCCGGCGATCCGGAGGTGCCGGCGGCGGCGCACCCCGAGCGGGGTGACCGGCGTGGCGCAGTAGAACGGCCGGGCCGCGGGCGCCCGCCAGTCGACGAGCGCGCTCTCGCCGTCGATCGGGTCGGTCAGGCCGATCCGGCCGACGTAGGTCGTGGTCGCGTCGGGGTGGTCCAGCCGCCCGAAGGCCAGGCCGGACCGCGCGGCCTTCAGCGCCGCGACCCGGTCGGACCAGCGGTGCACGGCGACGTCACGCTCCCAGCGGGCGTTGAGCTCCGCGCCGGTGGGGCCGGACCGGCTGCCGCGGACCCGGTCCTGCGCCTCGTCGATCTCGGCCGCGAGCAGCGCGTGCAGCGCGCGCAGGTGCGTGGTCTCCGCCCGGCGGTCCTGCTCGATGCCGGTACCGGAGGTGGGCTTGGTGGGCTTGCCTGGTGTGTTATGATTATTTTGCGTACCTGTGTTCGCCATGTCATCGGGCACCCCACAGCGTAGCGCGCCCGACGTCCGCCGTGCACGTGCCACGGGTCGTCGATGTCATGGGCACCCTCTAGCGTGGACCGCATGGCGCTCCCGGCCCCGCAACGGATCACCGTCCCCGGCACCACCCGTCCCGAGACCACGCTCTCGGTGCACGACACCGGCGGCACCGGCCCGGCGGTGGTCCTGCTGCACGGCTGGCCCGACCGGGCGACGCTGTGGCCCCACCAGGCGGCGGCACTCGCCGCGGCCGGGCACCGGGTCGTCGTCCCGGACCTGCGCGGTTTCGGTGAGTCCGACCGGCCGGAGGAGCCGGAGCACTACCGGATGCGCGCCCTGCGGGCCGACGTGCTCGGCGTCGCCGACGCGCTCGGCATCGACCGCTTCGCCCTCGCCGGCCACGACTGGGGGTCCGCGCTCGGCTGGTCGCTGACCCTGGCCTCGGACCGGGTCACCCGCTACGCCGCGTTCTCCGTCGGGCACCCGGCCGCGTTCGCCACCGCGGGCTTCACGCAGAAGGCGAAGTCCTGGTACATGCTGTGGTTCCAGTTCCCCGGGGTCGCCGAGCAGGTCGTCCCGGCCCACGACTGGCAGTTCATGCGGGCGTGGCTGCACGCGTCGTTCCCGGAGGGGCACCCGCTGCCCGCGCAGCACATCGCCGACCTCTCCCGGCCGGGCGCGCTGACCGCCTCGCTCAACTGGTACCGGGCCAACGTCGACCCGGCGTCGTTCGTGGCCACCGAGATCCCGCAGGTCCCGGCGATCCGGGTGCCGGTGCTCGGGGTGTGGGGCGACGCGGACGGCGCGCTCACCGAGGGGCAGATGCGGCGGTCCTCGGAGTTCGCCGAGGACTTCCGGTTCGTGGCGGTGCCGGGCTGCGGGCACTGGATCCCGCAGGAGGCGCCGGAGCGGGCGACGGAGCTGCTCGTCGACTTCCTGGGCTGAACCCGCGGGCCGGGCGATGCCGGCCGACGAATATCGACCCCGCAAGTATCACCCGAGGGGTGAGGATGGGGTCCGTTCCACTGCGGCGCGCAGACGCGCCGGTACAGGCGATACGGAGGAGCACGATGGCGGAGAAGAGCCGGATCGGCGTCACCGGGCTGGCGGTGATGGGGGCGAACCTCGCCCGCAACATGGCCCGCCGCGGTTTTCCGGTGGCGGTGCACAACCGCACCACCGCGAAGACCACCGAGTTCATGAAGGACTACGGGCACGAGGGCACCTTCACCGGTGCCGAGTCGCTCCAGGAGTTCGTGGACGCGCTGGAGACGCCGCGCAAGATCGTCGTCATGGTCAAGGCGGGCAAGCCGGTCGACGCCGTGATCGACGAGCTCGCCCCGCTGCTCGACGACGGCGACATCATCATCGACGCCGGCAACTCGCACTTCCCGGACACCGACCGCCGGGCCGCCTACTGCGCGGAACGCGGCCTGCGGTTCATGGGGATCGGGGTGTCCGGTGGCGAGGAGGGCGCGCTGAACGGGCCGAGCATCATGCCCGGCGGCCCGCAGGAGGCCTACGGCGAGGTCGCCGACATCCTCACCGCGATCGCCGCGGACGTCGACGGCACCCCGTGCTGCACGCACGTCGGGCCGGGCGGCGCCGGGCACTACGTGAAGATGGTGCACAACGGCATCGAGTACGCCGACATCCAGCTCATCGCCGAGGCCTACGACCTGCTCAGCCACGTCGGCGGGCTCTCGGCCCCGGAGATCGGGACGATCTTCGAGCAGTGGAACACCGGTGATCTCGAGTCGTTCCTCATCGAGATCACCGGCATCGTGCTCGCCAAGACCGACGAGCGGACGCAGGCGCCGCTGGTCGACGTCATCACCGACCAGGCCGAGCAGAAGGGCACCGGCCGCTGGACGGCGATCGACGCCCTCGACCTCGGCGTCCCGCTCACCGGGATCACCGAGGCCGTGTTCGCGCGTACGCTGTCCGCGCTGCGCGACGAGCGGAAGGCCGCGTCGACGACCCTGGCCGGGCCCGCGCAGCAGCGCACCGGCGACGTGGACCAGCTCGTCGAGGACGTCCGGCAGGCGCTCTACGCGTCGAAGGTCGTCGCCTACGCGCAGGGGTTCGCGCAGATGCGGGCGGCGTCGCAGGCCAACGACTGGGATCTCGACCTGGGCGCGATGGCCCGGATCTGGCGCGGCGGCTGCATCATCCGGGCCCAGTTCCTCAACCGGATCACCGAGGCCTACGAGTCCCACCCCGACCTCGACAACCTGCTGATGGTCCCGTACTTCACCGAGGCGGTCGGCGCGGCGCAGGACGCGTGGCGGCGGGTCGTCGTCACCGCGACCGAGAACGGCGTCGCGATCCCGGCGTTCTCCTCCAGCCTGTCCTACTACGACGGCTACCGCCGCGAGCGCGGCCCGGCGAACCTGATCCAGGGCCTGCGCGACTACTTCGGCGCGCACACCTACCGGCGGATCGACGGCGACGGCACCTTCCACACCCGGTGGAGCCAGGACGGCAGCGAGGTGCGCACCGACTGAGGCGCCGCCCCGCCCGCCGTGGTCTCCCGGCGGGCGGGGCCGCCCGGTCTCACTAGGGTCCGTCCCATGACGCCACCCACGGTGGGGCGGGCCCGGTGGACCGAGCGCCTGTTCCGGATCGCCCTGCTGGTCAAGGGCGTGGACGGCGCGGCCGAGGTGCTGGGCGCGGCCGCGCTGCTGCTGGTCCCCGGTGACTGAGCCTTTTTCAACCTGACCAGCGAGCTTCTGCGTCAGGAGATCGCGAAGGTTGCAGCGCAACTGCTCTGACCACAGCTGCACAGGTCACCGGCTCGCCAGCTCGGCGTCTGCACCCACACAACCAGGCCCCTGAGCTGCCGGAACGGCAGGTTGAAAAAGGCTCACTGGCTGCACCACGTCGTGGCCCGGATCCTGGCCCGGGACCTGGTCGGCCCGCCGGACGGGACCCTGGCCCGGCATTTCGTCGCCGGTACCGACGCGGTCTCCGGCGACGGCCGGACCTTCGCCGTCGTCTACCTCGCGGTGCACGGGGCGATCAAGCTGGTGCTGGTCGCGGCGCTGCTCCGCCGGTGGTTGCCCGCGTACCCGCCGGCCGTGGTGGTGCTGGTGCTGTTCGTCGGCTACGAGCTGGTGCACGCCTGGCACACCGGGTCGCTGCTGCTCCCGGTGCTGGCGCTGCTGGACGTGGCGATCATCGTGTTCGTGCTGCGGGAGTACCGGCTGCTGCGGGCACGCCGGGACGGTCGAGCGCCGTGAGCACGGCGCGGGCGGCCGCGCGTCCGGCCCGGTCCGCGCCGATCGTGCTCGCCGAGGGCCCGTAGCCCACCAGGTGCACCCGCGGGTCGGCGACGACGCCGGTGTCCTGCGGCGGGCCCAGCACGATGCCGCCGCCCGGCCCGCGCAGGCCCAGCGGGGCGAGGTGGCCCAGCGCCGGACGCCAGCCCGTCGCCCAGAGCAGCACGTCCGCGGCCTCGGTGGCGGGTCCGGCGCCGTCCCCGTCCCAGGCCACGCCGTCCGGGGTGACCCGGCTGAACATCGGCCGCCGGCGCAGCACGCCGCTCGCGATGCCGGCCCGCACCTCCGGGGTCAGGCCGAGCCCGGTGACCCCGACGACGCTGCGCGGCGGCAGCCCGGCCCGCACCCGCTCCTCGACGAGCGCGACCGCGGCCCGGCCCCGCTCGGCGTCGAACGGGCCCTCCTGCCAGACCGGTTCGCGCCGGGTGACCCAGGTCGTCGCCGCCGCGTACGGGGCGATCTCCAGCAGCAGCTGCACCGCGGTGATGCCACCGCCGACGACGACCACCCGCCGCCCCGCCATCGCCCCCGGGCCCGGGTAGTCACGGGCGTGCAGGCTCCGGCCCCGGAACGACGCGAGCCCCGGGTAGGCGGGGACGAACGGCCGGGTCCAGGTGCCGGTCGCGTTGATCAGGTGCGCGGTGCTCCAGGTGCCCTGGTCGGTCTCCACGGCGAGCGGCCCCGCGGCGCCGGGCCCGGCGGCGCCGGGCCCGGGGGCGGCGTCACGGACCGCTCGTACCCGTACCGGGCGGCGGACCTGCAGGTCCCAGGTCCGCTCGATGTCGGCGAAGTAGCCGGGGACCGCGTCACGTGCCCGCCGGTCCGGGTCGGCGCCGGGGTCGTCGAACCCGGACGCGACGCCCGCGACGTCGTGGATGCCGTTGACGGTGCGCATGCGCAGGCTCGGCCAGCGGTGCCGCCACGCGCCGCCCGGGCCGTCCTCACCGTCGAGGACGACGAAGCCGCGGCCGGGTTCCAGGCCGCCGCGGCGCAACCCGGCGGCTGCGGACAGGCCCGCCTGCCCGGCCCCCACCACCACGACGTCGCTCCACTGCTGCACGGTCGTTCCAACGCCGGACACCGGCGGCGGAGTCCCGCGTCCTCACCCGGTGTGGCGCAGCGCTCCCAGGACGTCGGCGACGTCGGCGTTCGCCCCGCACACGACCAGCGCGAGCCGGGCGCCGGGATGCCGTCCGACGACCGTGCGGGCACCCGCGACCAGGCACCCGGCGGCGGGCTCGGCCCAGATCCCGGCGTGCTCGGCGAGCTCGACGCTGCCCCGGAACGCCGCGTCGTCGGGCACGACGAGCATCTCGTGCACGAACTCGCGGACGTGGTCGTAGGTCAGCTGCGACACCGCCGGTGCGGACAGCGTCGTGATCGCCGAGGTGATCGTGACCGGCACCGGGCCGCCGGCGGCCTGCGCCGCGGACATCGCCTCGGCACCGGCGGTCTCCACGCCCCAGACCCGGGTACCGGGCAGCAGGGCCCGCACCGCCGCGGCCACTCCGGACAGCAGCGCACCCCCGCCGACGGAGACGAGGACGTCGGTCGGCGGCTCCCCGAGCGCGGTCGCGTCCCGGGCCAGCTCCAGCCCGACGGTGCCCTGCGCGGCGAGCACCACCGGGTCGTCGAACGGGTGCACCAGGGTCATCCCCGCCGCCTGCAGCTCACCGGCCAGCGCGAACGCGGCAGGGATGTCCGGGGTGAGCCGGACGTCGGCACCCGCCGCCCGGGCCGCGGCCACCGACCGGCGCGGCGCGTTCTCCGGCATGACGACGACGGCCGTCACCCCCGCCGCACCCGCCACCTCGGCCACGGCCAGCCCGTGGTTGCCGCCGGAGACGGCGACCAGACCGGCCGCGCGCTCGGCGTCGGTCAGCGTCGCGAGCTTCGCCAGCACCCCGCGCGGCTTGAACGACCCGGCCCGCTGCAGGTGCTCCAGCTTCAGCAGCACCGGGGCGCCGAGCAGCGCGCCGAGGCCGGGGGACGCCACCGTGGGGGTGCGCACCACCCCGCCCGCGATGCGCTCGGCCGCCGTCTCGATGTCGTCGAGGGTCACCAGTTCGCCCATGACCGCGACGGTCGTGGGCCGCCCGGGGAACGGCCCGGGTGCGCTCAGCCCATCGACTTCCGGCCGTCGACGGTCTCCCGGATGATGTCGGCGTGCCCGCTGTGCTGGGCGGTCTCGCCGATGATGTGGGCGAACACCTGCCGGGCGCTCCACGAGGCGTTCTCGGGGAACCACGGCGCGGGCGGGAGCGGGTGCGCCAGCCCGAGGTCGACCGTGCGCACGAGCTCGTCGGTGCGGGCCGCGGTGGTGGTGTAGCGCTCCAGCAGCGCGTCCAGGGTGTCGTCGGGCCCGACGGCGAAGTCGTCCCGCTCGGCGTCCGGGTCCGCGGGGGCCGCGTCCCACTCCTCGGCGCCCTCGACCACCCCGGTCAGGACGAAGTCCACCCAGCCGCGCTCGACGCCCTCGACGTGCTTGAGGATCCCGGCCAGGGTCAGCGCGCTCGCGGTGGGGCGCCGCCGGGCGTCGGCATCGGACAGTTCGGCGACGGTGTACCGCAGCAGCATCCGGTGCTTGGCGAGGGTCTCCAGGATGGTCGCGCGCTCGCCGTCCACGGCGGTGTCGGTGTCGGTGAGCAGATCGGCCATACGGTCGGCGGTGTTCACGGCGGCCCCCTCAGCCCATCGTCTTCGCGCCGTCGACGGCCTCGCGGATGATGTCCGCGTGCCCGGCGTGCTGGCTGATCTCGGCGAGCATGTGGATCGCGATCCGGCGCACCGACCAGGACACGCCGGGCTCGAACCAGGGGGCCACCGGCAGCTCGTGCGCGGTGTCGAGGTCCGCGGTGCGCAGGATCTCCTCGGAGCGGGCCGCGACCTGGTCGATCCGTGCGCGCAGGTACTCCAGGGTCTCGTGCTCGGCCAGCACGAACCGGGTGTCCTCCCAGTCGCCGGCGTTCTGCTCGACCGCGTCCCAGTCGACGTCGGAGTTGTAGACGTCGTTGAACGCCTCCGCGCCCTCCAGCGCGAAGCGGAACCACCCCTCCTCGGTGTCCGCGACGTGCTTGAGCAGCGACGCGATCGTCAGCTCGCTCACCGTGCTCCGGGTCCGGGCCTGCTCCTCGGTGAGCCCCTCGGCCGTGCGCAGCAGGAAGCCGCGGTGCCGGTCGAGGGTCGCGATCAGCTCGGCCCGCTCGCCGGTGATGGTCTGGGAATCGGTGCTGGCGTTCACGCCGGCCGCCTCTCGTCCGCGGGGACCGGGTCACTCCCGGTCCGTCAGGAACGACGATAGAACCGTATGCGGACAGGTTCGGTCCTCGATGGTGACGGAGTTCAGGACAGTTCGTGCAGGGCCCGTTCCCAGCGCTCCCGGCGGTCGCCGAGATCCAGGTCCCACCACGGGGTGCCGCGCTCGCCGAGACCGTGCTTGGCGGCGTTCACCCTGGTCCGCGCGGTACGGACGCGGTCGTCGTCGCCGGTGCGGCGGCCCGCGCCGACCTCGGCCCGCGCGGTGCCGAGATGGCGTTGCAGCTCGGCCCGCACGTCCTCGGGCAGCTCGGGGTCCGCGGCCCGCCAGCGCCGGCCCCGGACGACGATGTAGCGGCCGTCCGGGTCCGTTCCGGCGGGGTGTCCACCCGGGGTCAGCCGCTGACCGGTACGACGTCCGGCGCGCCGAGCCGGGCGGCGTCGGCGGTCGCGTCGTCGGGCATCCGCTGGCTCTCCCGCTCGGCCTCCACCCGCTTGCGGTAGTGGTCGACCTCGCGCTCGACCTGCTCGTCGTTCCAGCCCAGTACGGGCGCGACGAGCCGGGCCGCCTCCTGGGTCGCCTCGACCCCGCGGTCGAAGGTCTCGATCGAGATCCGGGTCCGCCGGGCCAGGATGTCCTCCAGGTGCCGGGCGCTCTCGTGCGACGCCGCGTAGACGACCTCGGCGCGCAGGTAGTCCGGCGCGCCCGCGAGCGGCTCGGTGAGCGTCGGGTCGGCGGCGGCGAGGTCGAGCACCTCCTGGATCAGCGACCCGTAGCGGCCGAGCAGGTGCTCGATCCGCGCCGGGTGCAGCCCCGACGAACGGGCCAGGTTCGCGGTCGCGTTGGTCAGTGCGTGGTAGCCCTCGGCACCGAGCAGCGGGACCTCCGCGGTGCACGAGGCGGGGACCTTCGCGTCCAGGCCGTGCACGGCGGCGTCCACCGCGTCCTTCGCCATGACCCGGTAGGTCGTGTACTTCCCACCGGCGACGACGACGAGGCCCGGCACCGGTGTCGCGACGGCGTGCTCGCGGGACAGCTTCGACGTCGACTCCGACTCCCCGGACAGCAGCGGCCGCAGGCCCGCGTAGACGCCCTCGACGTCGTCGTGCGTCAGCGGCTGCTCCAGGACCGTGTTGACGTGCTGCAACAGGTAGTCGATGTCCGCCGCGCTGGCCGCCGGGTGCGCCTTGTCCAGGTCCCAGCCGGTGTCGGTGGTGCCGATGATCCAGTGCCGGCCCCACGGGATGACGAACAGTACCGACTTCTCGGTGCGCAGGATCAGCCCGGACTCGCCGCGGATCCGGTCCCGGGGCACCACGAGGTGGATGCCCTTCGAAGCCCGCACCTTGAACAGGCCGCGCTCGCCGGCCAGGCCCTGGGTGTCGTCGGTCCACACGCCGGTGGCGTTGATGACCTGCTTGGCACGGACGTCGACCTGCTCGCCGGACTCGAGGTCCTGCACGGTGGCGCCGACCACCCGGCCGGCCTCCTTGAGCAGCCCGACGACGCGGGCCCGGGTCGCCACGTGCGCGCCGTAGGCGGCGGCGGTGCGCGCGATGAACATGGTGTGCCGCGCGTCGTCGACCTGGGCGTCGTAGTATTGCAGGGCGCCCACCAGCGCGTCCTTGCGCAGGGACGGGACGACCCGCCGGGCACCGCGCCGGGTGAGGTGGCGGTGGTGCGGGACGCCCCGCGAGCGCCCGGACAGGAACCCGAGCGTGTCGTAGAGGGCGACGCCGGCGCCGGCGTAGAGCCGTTCCCAGCCCCGGTGCTGCAGCGGGTAGAGGAACGGGACCGGGCGGACCAGGTGCGGGGCCAGCTGCTGGATGAGCAGGCCGCGCTCGGCGAGTGCCTCGGCGACCAGGCGGAAGTCCAGCATCTCCAGGTAGCGCAGGCCACCGTGGACGAGCTTGGACGAGCGGCTGGACGTGCCCGAGGCGAAGTCGCGGGCCTCGACGAGACCGACCGACAGGCCGCGCGTGGCGGCGTCGAGCGCGGAGCCGGCGCCGACGACACCGCCGCCGACGACGAGTACGTCGAGTTCGCGGTCGCCCATCGCCTGCAGCGCCGCGGTACGGGCCTCCGGGGAGAGCGCCACCGATTTCATGATCAGACCTTCCAGTCGTCTACCTGCAGGGACTACCCGCTCAACAGCCGCAGGTGCACCGATGTGCCCGAGATCGCCCTGATCGGGGCGACCCCGGGCACCCGGTGCTCAGCCGGCCGTCACTCGACGTCGACCCAGTCGAGCGTCCGCTCCACGGCCTTCTTCCACTTGGCGTACCCCTCGTCGCGCTGGGCGGCGTCCCACTCGGGCTCCCAGCGCCGGGCCTCGTTCCAGTTCGCCCGCAGCTCGTCGGTGGAGGACCAGAAGCCCACGGCGAGCCCGGCCGCGTAGGCGGCGCCGAGCGCAGTCGTCTCGGCCACGACCGGCCGGGACACCGAGACGCCGAGCACGTCGGCCTGGATCTGCATGCACAGCTCGTTGAGCGTGACGCCGCCGTCGACCTTGAGCACGTCCAGTGCGACGCCGGAGTCCTTGCTCATCGCCTCGGCGACGTCGCGGGACTGGTAGCAGATCGCCTCCAGCGTCGCCCGGGCCAGGTGCGCGTTGGTGTTGAACCGGGACAGGCCGACGATCGCGCCACGGGCGTCGGAGCGCCAGTACGGGGCGAACAGCCCGGAGAAGGCGGGCACGAAGTAGACCCCGCCGTTGTCGTCGACCTGACGGGCCAGCGACTCGGACTGCGACGCACCGGAGATGATGCCGAGCTGGTCGCGCAGCCACTGCACGGCCGACCCGGTGACGGCGATGGAGCCCTCGAGCGCGTAGACGACCGGCTCGTCGCCGAACTTGTAGCAGACCGTGGACAGCAGGCCGGACTCCGAGCGGACCAGCTCGTTGCCGGTGTTGAGCAGCATGAAGTTGCCGGTGCCGTAGGTGTTCTTGGCCTCGCCGGGCGCGAAGCACACCTGCCCGACGGTCGCGGCCTGCTGGTCGCCGAGGTCGCCGGTGATCCGGACCTCGCCACCGAGCGCACCGCCCGCCAGCGTGGAGCCGAACCCGTCGATCGACGACGACGGCTTGATCTCGGGCAGCATCTGCCGCGGGATGCCGAAGAAGCCGAGCAGCTCGTCGTCCCAGTCCAGGGTCTCGAGGTCCATCAGCATGGTGCGGCTGGCGTTGGTCACGTCGGTGACGTGCAGCCCGCCGTTCGGGCCGCCGGTGAGGTTCCAGATGACCCAGGTGTCGGTGTTGCCGAACACCGCGTCCCCGGCCTCGGCCGCCGCGCGGACCCCGTCGACGTTCTCCAGGATCCACTGGATCTTGCCGCCGGAGAAGTAGGTGGCCGGCGGGAGCCCGGCCTTGCGCCGGATCACGTCGCCCTTGCCCTCGCGCTCCAGGGCCGAGGCGATGCGGTCGGTGCGGGTGTCCTGCCAGACGATCGCGTTGTAGTAGGGACGTCCGGTGCGCCGGTTCCACACGACGGTGGTCTCGCGCTGGTTGGTGACCCCGAGCGCGACCAGGTCGGACGCGGACAGGCGGGTGGAGTTCAACGCGGACTGCAGGCACGCGTTGGTCCGCTCGATGATCTCCACCGGGTTGTGCTCGACCCAGCCGGCCTGCGGCAGGATCTGCTCGTGCTCCAGCTGGTGGCGGCCCACCTCGTTGCCGGAGTGATCGAAGATCATGAACCGGCTGGACGTGGTTCCCTGGTCGATGGCGCCGACGAACTCGGCCATTGAGTCCTCCTTCTCGGTCGTGGATCGGGCTGGTCGGAGCGGGTCAGACCCGTCCGACCTCCTGCGGGGCCTCCTCGGCCGGGATGTAGCGGTCGATCAGCAGCTTGAACAGCCCACCGCCGACGACGGCGCCCACCAGCGGCGCGACGATCGGCAGCCACCAGTAGGGGGTGCCGTCCGGGGTGACCCACGCGGTGTCGTAGCCGGAGATCCAGGACGCCAGCCGCGGCCCGAAGTCGCGCGCCGGGTTGATGGCGTAGCCGGCGTTCGCGCCCCAGGCCATGCCGATGCCCACCACCAGGATGCCGATCATGAACGGCGCCATGTTCGACAGCGGGCCCTTGTTGCGCGGGTGCACCAGCGCGAAGATCACGAACACCAGGATCGCGGTGCCGACGACCTGGTCGAGGAACGCGGTGGGGATCGAGACCGGGTCACCGGGCAGGGTCGAGAAGATGCCCTGGGTGTCGGTCAGGTTCGGGTCCACCGAGCGGATGAAGTCGGCGTAGGTGACCCGCACGATGAGCGCCGCCACGAAGGCGCCGAGGGTCTGGGCCAGCACGAACGGCGCGACCTTGCGCCACGGGAAGCCGTCGTAGAGCGCGAACGCGAGGGTGACGGCCGGGTTGAGGTGGGCGCCGGAGATCCGGCCGGCCACGTAGACACCGAGCATGACGCCGATGCCCCAGGACCAGGCGACCGAGTCGTACTGGCCGTTGCCGCCGTCGGGTGTGGTGGTGACCTGCGCGACGACGCCGACGCCGAAGAGGATGAGGATCATCGTCCCGGCGAACTCGGCGCTCAGCTCACCGAGCAGGGACGGTGCCCTCGCCGTGGGCGCCGCCTCGGTCTTCTCGGAGCTCGTCATCGAACCCCTCCTCATGGAGTGCCGGTGGCGGGACCGGGCGGCCCCGCCGTGCGCGCAGACGCTAGGAGCAGGCGCGGGCGGCGGCAACGCGAGGCGTTCGACGATGTCGAACGTTGCGGGTCGATCGGGTCATGATCGGGTTCGGAGCGCCTAGGATGCGGGACCGTGGCCCGGCAGATCCAGTCCGTGGAGCGGGCGGCCGCCCTGCTGCGGCTGCTCGGGAGCGCCGGGCGCCCGCTCGCGCTCGCCGAGCTGGCGGCGGCACTGGACCTGCCCCGCCCGACCGCGCACGGCATCCTCCGGACGCTGCGCGAGGAGGGCCTGGTCGCGCAGGACCCGCGGTCCGGGCGCTACCTGCTCGGCGAGGGACTGGACCGGCTGGGTGCGCCATGGGACCGGCACGACCTGCGGGCCAGGGCGATGAACTGGGCGGACGCGCTGGCCGCCGGCACCGGCTGCGCGGTCTACCTCGGGGTCCCGGCCGTCGACGGTGCCGGGGTCGACCTGGTGCACCACGTGTTCCGGCCGGACAACACCCCGCAGACGCTGCGCACCAACACCGTGCAGCCGTTGCACGCGACGGCCTGGGGCCTGTACCTGCTGGCGTTCGCGCCGGCGTCGGTGCGGGCCCCGGAGCCGCTGGAGCGCTACACCCGGCGCACCGTGTGCGACCCGGCGGAGCTGGCCCGCGAGCTGACCGGGGCCCGGCGCCGGGGCTGGGCCGCCGACCGGGGCGGGTGGGAGCCGGACGCCGGTGGGCTGGCGGTCCCGGTCCGCAGCGGCGGTGGCCTGACCGTCGCGGCCCTGGGGATCGGGGCACCGGCCGAGCGCCTGTTCACCGCGGACGGCCGGGCCCGGCCGGACCCGCTGACCGAGCTGACCGCGGCGGCCGCCGAGATCGCCGCCGGACTGGAGGGGCTCGCATGAGCAGCGTGCCGGCGTCGGAACGGGTGGTCGCCGCGATCGACCAGGGGACGACGTCGACCCGGTGCCTGCTGTTCACCCGGTCCGGGCGGATGGTCGCGGTCGCCCAGCGCGAGCACCGTCAGCACTTCCCGAGCCCGGGGCGCGCCGAGCACGACGCCGCGGAGATCTGGCGCGCGGTGACCCGGGTGGTGCCCTCGGCACTGCGCCGGGCCGGGCTCGGGCCGGAGAACGTCGCGGCGCTGGGCATCGCGAACCAGCGCGAGACGACGGTGGTCTGGAACCGGCACACCGGCGTCCCGCTGGCCAGGGCCATCACCTGGCAGGACACCCGGACCGACGGCATCGTCGCCGGGCTCGCCCCGGACGCCGGGATGTACGCCCGGGTCTCCGGGCTGGTCCCGGCGACGTACTTCGCGGGCCCGCGGCTGCAGTGGCTGCTCGATCGCGTGGCGGGCGCGCGGGAGGGCGCCGAGCGGGGCGACGTGCTGTTCGGGACGATGGAGACCTGGCTGATCTGGCAGCTCACCGGGGGCCCGGCGGGTGGCGTGCACGTCACGGACGTGACGAACGCCAGCCGCACGATGCTGATGGACCTGCGCACCCTGGAGTGGTCCCCGCGCCTGTGCAGCGCGCTGCGGGTGCCGCCGGCGATGCTGCCCCGGATCGTGCCGAACGCGCAGGTCTACGGCACCTGCACCGGGCTGCTGCCCGGCGTCCCGGTGGCCGGGGCGCTGGGGGACCAGCAGGCGGCGCTGGTGGGCCAGACCTGCTTCGCGCCCGGCGAGGCCAAGTGCACCTACGGCACCGGGGCGTTCCTGCTGAAGAACACCGGGTCCCGGATCCCCGGCTCGGAGACCGGCCTGATCCCGACGGTCGGCTACCTCATCGGCGACGAGCCGGTCTACGCGATCGAGGGGTCGATCGCGATGACCGGCTCGCTGGTCCAGTGGTTCCGCGACGCGCTCGGGATGATCGCGACCGCGGCCCGGATCGAGACGCTCGCGCGCACGGTCCCGGACAACGGCGGCTGCTACGTCGTGCCGGCCTTCTCCGGGCTGTACGCCCCGCACTGGTACCCGGACGCGCGCGGCGTGATCGTCGGCCTGACCTCCTACATCCACCGCGGCCACCTGGCCCGGGCGGTGCTGGAGGCGACGGCCTGGCAGACCCGGGACGTGCTGGACGCGATGAACGCCGACTCGGGCGTCCCGGCCACGAGCCTGCGCGCCGACGGCGGCATGACGGCCAACCACCTGCTCATGCAGACCATCGCCGACGTGCTCGACCTGACCGTCGAACGCCCGCTCGGCTCCGAGGCGGTCTCGCTGGGTGCGGCGTACGCGGCGGGGCTCGCCGTCGGGTACTGGCCCGACCAGGAGGTGCTGCGCCGGAACTGGCACCGCGCCGCGGCCTGGGAGCCGGCGATGGACCCGGGAGTGCGACGCCGCGAGCACGACAACTGGCGCCGCGCGGTGCAGCGCAGCACCGGCTGGGCCCGCTGAGCGAACCTGCCCCTGCGCCTAACCGTTGCGGTGCGGCCATCCGCTCCGGTGCGCCGGCCGGTCCCGGTACGCCCGCTGCCGTCTCCGTCCCTGCCGCCGTCGTGCCCTCCGGTCCTGTTCCATCCGGGACCGGCGGATCTCGAGATCGGTGAGCCGCCCCAGGAACGAGGTCACCCACCCGATCCGCTCGGTCGCGACCACGGCGAACAGCTCGGTGGCGTCGGTGCCGAGCAGGTCGTCGGAGAGAAGTTCCCGGCCCTCGTCCGACACGCTCGCCAGCAGCCGGCGCCCGTCCTCCGGGTCGGGATCGCGCACCACCAGATCGCGTTCCTCCAGCCGGGCCAGCAACCGGGTGATGCCCCCGGTCCCGAGGCCGACGGTCTCGGCCAGCGCCGCGCCGTCGAGCGGGTGCCGCCGGACGAGCAGCTCGATGAGGACGACGACCTCGTTGAGCGTCAGCAGATGCCGTTCGGCGAGCGTACGCAGGCGGTACAGCGCGAGGACGTCGCGCCGCGGGAGGATCCGCCGCAGTTCCTCCGACGCGTCCCGCAGGGCGTTCTCCCGTTCGGCGGCGCACGTGACGGAAGGTGATCCGGCATGTCGCTCACCCGGTAAGCGATTCCGCTGACCAGGTAAGCGATTCGACGCGGGACGATGGGCTCCGTTCCCGAGCCGGGGGTCTCCGGTGGCCGCCGCGCGCGGAGCCGAGTGGTGGTGGTCGTCGAATCGCTGACCCGGTAAGCGATTCGACGGGTCGGGACGGTCGTTGTCCGCTGGATGCGAGGTCATACAGCCGGGATAGCAGGCCGGTCCGGCCGGGCGCGTCGATCCGACCGGATCCGGCACCCGGGACCGTGGGCGGGTCAGCGGGTGAAGGCGGTCGCGTCGGACAGGTCGGTGCTGCGGGTCTCCGGCAACGCCCAGATGCTCAGGCCCGAGAGGATCGCCAGGAACGCCACCAGCAACGACACCGGCCAGGACGCACCGGCGGCCGCGGTCAGGCCGGTCGCCACCAGCGGGGCGATCCCGCCGCCGACGATGCTCGCCGCGTTGTAGCCGATCGACGCGCCCGTGTAGCGGTAGCGGGTCGCGAACAGCTCGGGCAGGAAGGCCCCCATCGGGGCGAAGACGCCGGCGAAGGCGATCATCGCGACCGAGAAGCCGAGGGTGATCAGCAGCCCGTCCCCGGTGCCGAGCAGTGCGAACAGCGGGAACGCCCACACCACCGCCAGCGCGCAGGACCAGAGGCAGACCCGGCGGCGTCCCACGCGGTCCGACAGCACCGCCAGCACCGGGGTCGCCACACCCATCACGGTGGCCGCGACCATCGCGGCGACCAGCAGCATCGTCCGGGACAGGCCCAGGTCCGCGGTGCCGTAGGCCAGGCTGAACGTCGTCACCGAGTAGAAGATCGCGTACGTGATGATCATTCCGCCGGTCGCGAGCAGGAGCGATCGGGGCTGCCGGCGCACGACGTCGACGATCGGTGCGCGGGTCTGCTCCTGCTCGCGCATGGCCTTCTCGAAGACCGGCGTCTCGGCGATCCGGACCCGGATGTAGAGCCCGACGACGACCAGGACCGCGCTGGCCAGGAACGGCACCCGCCAGCCCCACGAGGCGAACTGCTCGTCGGTCAGCGCGGCGGACAACAGCAGGAACGCGCCGCTCGCCACGACGAACCCGACGGCCGGCCCGAGCTGCGGGAAGCTGGAGTACAGGCCGCGCCGGCCGGGCGGGGCGTGCTCGGTCGCCATCAGCACCGCGCCGCCCCACTCGCCGCCGAGGCCGAAGCCCTGCAGGAACCGGCACAGGACGAGCAGGAGCGGCGCCGCGATCCCGATCGTGTCGTAGGTCGGGAGCACGCCGATCGCGACGGTGCCCACCCCCATCGTCAGCAGCGAGACGACCAGCGTCGCCTTGCGGCCGATCCGGTCACCGAAGTGGCCGAACGCGACGGCGCCGACCGGCCGGGCGACGAACCCGGCGCCGAACGTCGCGAGCGCGGCCAGCGTCCCCGCGAGCCGGTCGAGGTCGGGGAAGAACAGCGTCCCGAACACCAGCGCGGCCGCGGTCCCGTAGATGTAGAAGTCGTAGAACTCGATGGCCGTGCCGATGAAGCTGGCCGTCGCGATCCGACGGGGGGACATCGCCGGCGACGGCCGGTCACTCCTCGACCCGGACGGGCTCACCGTTCCTCCGTTCGCCGCACTGCAGCCGTGGTTCAGCCGGAGCACTCTCGACCGCCGTGCGCGATCCTGTCAACGGCCCGGATGCGGCGTGGGCACTTGCTCACGATGTGAGTTCTTGCCAGCATGACGGACCGTCGCCCGGTCAGTGCCGTCCGGGCCGGCCGAGGAGGAGGAGCCGCGCCGATGGGGCCCGAGATCGTCTCGATCGTCGTGCTGATGGTCATGTTCGTGATCGCCACGACGATGCCGGTGAACATGGGGGCGCTCGGTCTGGTCGCGGCCGTCGCGGTCGGGTCGGGGATGCTCGGGCTGAGCATCGAGGAGGTGATCCTCGGTGTCCCCGACGGTGACGAGATCGCCGGCGGTTTCCCCGGCGACCTGTTCCTGCTGCTGGTCGGGCTGACGTACCTGTTCGCACTGGCCACCGCGAACGGCACGGTCGACCTGCTGGTGCACGGCGCGATGCGGCTGGTGGGCGGGGGCCTGGCGTTCGCCCCGTTCGTGTTCTTCGCGATCTCGTTCGGCCTGTCCGCGCTCGGTGCGCTGTTCGCCGTGGCGATCGTGGCGCCGCTGGCCCTGCCGTTCGCCCGTCGCTACGGGGTGAACCTGCTGCTCATGGGCATGATGGTGGTGCACGGCGCGCTCGGTGGCGCGTTCTCCCCGATCACGGTCTACGGCGCGTTCGTCAACTCCACGATGGAACGGGTCGGGCTCCCCAGCGATCCGGTCGTGCTGTTCGTGACCCCGCTGGTGGTCAACGTCGTCATCGCGGTCGTGATCTACCTGCTGCTCGGCGGGCGCTCCCTGATCGGGCGCTGGGTGGATCCGGCGGAGTCGGCACCCGGCGCGGACGAGGGCGGTGCCGGCGGGAGTGGTGCGGCCGCGAGCGGGGCAGCGGCCACGGGGACCGCCGTCGCGGTGGACACCCGGGTCCGGATCGAACGCGGGGTGACGCTCGCCGGGATCGTGCTGATGGCGGTCGGGGCCGCGGCCTTCGGCTGGGACGTCGGCGTCGTCGCGCTGGCGGTCGCGATCGTGCTGCGCCTGATCAACCCGGGCCGCCCGGACGTCGTCGGGAAGGTATCCTGGTCCACGGTGCTGCTGATCTGCGGTGTCATCACCTACGTCGGCGTGCTCACCGCGGCCGGGACGATCGACTTCGTGTCGTCGGGCATCACGGCGATCGGCGCTCCGCTGCTCGCGGCGCTGCTGCTGTGCTACCTGGGCGGCGTGCTCTCGGCGTTCGCGTTGTCGGTCGCGATCCTCGGCGTCGCGATCCCGCTGGCGGTCCCGTTCCTGCAGCAGGGCGCGGTCCCGGCGGTCGCGATGGTCGCCGCGCTCGCGGTCGCCGCGACCGTCGTCGACGTCAGCCCGTTCTCGACCAACGGGGCGCTGATCCTGGCAAACGCACCCGCCGACGTCGACCGGGACGCCTTCTACCGGCAGATGATGGTCTACGCCGGGGTCGTCGTGGCCGTCGGGCCGCTGCTCGCCTGGGCCCTGCTCGTCCTGCCGGGAAGTCTGTGACGAACCCCGCCGGCGACCCTGCCGGCCGGGTCGCCGGCGGTTAACGTCCGGACATGACCACCGACACAGCCGAGCCGGCCGTCCCCGAGCAGGCCGTGGCCGCCGGGCGGCTCGCCCGCGGGCTCGAACCCCTGCACGCCCAGATCTACTTCGCCCCCGAGGGCGATCCCCGCTACACCGCGGCCGGGCTCGACGAGGGCCGGATGACCTACGTCGCGCCGCGCGCCGCACCGATGGGCGCCGTCGGACCGTCCGTCGTGACCGCGGCGTTCTACAACTTCGCCCCCTCCCTCGTCGCCCGCTCGCTGCCGCGGGCCTGGACGCTCGCCTCGCCGGCCGATCTCGTCGCCGCCCGGTTCGAGGTCGCCGACGCGTCCCTGCGCCGGCTGCTGGGCGACGCCGTCGACTCGCCGGAGATGGCGGAGGCGGCCACGCTCGCGCGCACCGCCGCCGCGGCCGTCTCGCCGGACGGCCGCCCGCTGGCCGCGGGACACCTGGACGTCGAGTGGCCGACCGCCCCGCACGTCGTGTTCTGGCACGCCCTGTCGATCCTGCGCGAGCACCGCGGGGACGGGCACATCGCGCTGCTCGTCGCGGCCGGTCTGTCCGGCCTGGAGGCCCTGCTCACCGCGACCGCGACCGGGACCGGCTTCACCCCGGAGTTCGCCCGGGCCAGCCGGGGCTGGACGGTGCAGGAGTGGAACGACGGCGTGGCCCGGCTGGGGGAGCGGGGCCTGCTGGAACACGCGGCACCGTCCGACGAGACGGTGGTACCGGTCCTCACCGAGGCCGGCGCCGCGCTGCGCAAGCGGATCGAGGACCACACCCACCGCCTCGGCGCCGCACCGTGGGGCGCCCTCGGCGCCGACGGCGCGACCCGGCTCGGGGAGATCGGCGGCGCCTTCGCCCGGACGGCGCTCGCGAACGGGGCCTTCCCGTCCGACGGCGTGTTCGCGGCGCGTCCGGCCCGCTGAGTCCCACCGGCCGCGCCCTCCCGCGGCACCCGTCCGGGCGCATCGGTGCGACCGGACGGGGCGTCGCGGGTCCCGGGGGTGTGTAGGGAAGGCGGAACGTCCCGCGTGCCCGATATGGTGCGGGCGTGACCGGCCCGGCCGGGCCGGAGCGGGTGCTCGCGAACGGGAGGGAGGCCCGGTGCTCGAGATCAGCGGGCTCGAATGGGCCATCATGATCGGGGTGGTCGTCGCGCTGCTGGCGCTCGACCTCATCCTGGCGTGGCTCAAGCCGCACAAGGTCGGGTTCGGCGAGGCGACGGCCTGGTCGGTGTTCTACGTCCTCGTCGCGATCGCGTTCGGCGTGGTCTTCGCGATGGTGCACGGCTGGGACTTCGGCACCCAGTACTTCACCGGCTACATCGTCGAGAAGAGCCTCTCGGTCGACAACCTGTTCGTCTTCGTCATCATCATGACGACGTTCGCGGTCCCGGAGGAGCACCAGCACAAGGTGCTGACGTTCGGGATCGTGCTCGCCCTCATCATGCGCGCGATCTTCATCGCGGTCGGGGCGACGCTGCTGAACCTGTTCTCGTTCATGTTCCTGCTGTTCGGCCTGCTGCTGCTCTGGACGGCGGTCCAGCTCTACCGGCACAAGGACGAGGAACCCGACGTCGAGGACAACATGGTCGTGAAGGGCGCTCGCAAGCTCTTCCCGGTCACCGAGGAGTACGACGGCGGCAAGCTCTTCAGCCGGGAGAACGGCCGCCGGGTCGCCACGCCGATGTTCATCGTGCTCGTCGCGATCGGCGGGATCGACCTGCTCTTCGCGCTCGACTCGATCCCCGCGGTGTTCGGCGTGACCCAGGAGGCCTACATCGTGTTCGCGGCCAACGCGTTCGCGCTGCTCGGGCTCCGGGCGCTGTTCTTCCTGGTCAAGGGCCTGCTCGACCGGCTGGTCTACCTGTCAACCGGGCTCGCGATCATCCTCGGGTTCATCGGGATCAAGCTGGTCCTGCACTGGGCCCACGTCGACATCTCGCCGGCCGTCCCGGAGATCCCGACCATGCTCAGCCTGGTCGTGATCCTCGGCATCCTCGCGATCGTCACCGTCGCCAGCCTGATCAAGACCAAGGGCGACCCGTCGGTCACCGCGAAGCCGGGCTCGTTGAAGGCCCGGAAGGAACGCAGCGAGCAGAACTGAGCAGGACTCCGTGGGCGCGCCGGGACCGGCGCGCCCACGGGCGGCTCAGGCGAAGCCGGGGCCACCGATCGGCGTGACCTCGATGTAGTCCGGCGGGGAGGCGAGCAGCTCCAGCACGGCGCCCAGGCCGACCTCGCCCAGGTCCCGGCCCAGCGCCGCCTCCGACGACGCGGCGTCCGACCACATCTCGGTCACCCAGACGGCGTCCGGCTCGTCCGGCGCCACGTTCACGACGTAGGCGAGACACCCGGGCTGCGCCGCCATCCCGTCCGCGACCCGGAGCAGGGCCTTCGCCAGTTCCGGACCCTGTCCCTCGACGGCCACCATCCGGACGTACCGGCCGACCCGCTCGTTCGTCTCCACGGTCGCGACCGTAGCGCCCCACCCCGACGATCCGGCGCCCGCGCCGTCGCGGACCGGAGCTGTCCGCATCAGCGGGCACACTGGGCCCCGTGATGGGGACATCGGCGCGGCTGCTGCGCCTGCTCGGGCTGCTGCAGGTGCCGCGCGACTGGACCGGCCCGGCGCTGGCCGAACGCCTCGAGGTGGACGTCCGCACCGTGCGCCGCGACGTCGACAAGCTCCGTGGCCTCGGCTACCCGGTGCACTCCACACCCGGGACGACCGGCGGCTACCGGCTCGGTGCCGGCGCCGCCCTGCCGCCGCTGCTGCTCGACGACGACGAGGCCGTCGCCGTCGCGGTCGGCCTGCGGACCGCGGCCGGCGGGACGGTCACCGGCATCGAGGAGACCTCGGTGCACGCACTGGCCAAGCTGGAACAGGTGCTCCCGCACCGGCTGCGCCGCCGGGTGGCCGCGCTCGGCACGGCGACCGCGACGCTCGTCGGCCGCGGACCGACCGTCGACGCCGACGACCTCTCCGCACTCGCCGCCGCCTGCCGCGACCACGAGCGGGTCCGGTTCGACTACACCGGGAACGACGGCACCGAGACCCGCCGGGTCGTCGAGCCGGAGGGGATCGTGCACACCGGGCGCCGCTGGTACCTGGTCGCCTGGGACACCGCCCGGGACGACTGGCGGACCTTCCGGGTGGACCGGATGCGGCTGAAGCTGCCGGCCGGGCCGCGGTTCGCGCCGCGGGACCCGCCCGAGGGCGGGGTCGCGGCACACGCCCAGCGCGGGATCTCCTCCGGCGCCTACCCCTACCGGGCCCGGATCGTCCTGCAGGCGTCGGCCGAGCAGGTCGCGGAGTGGGTGACCCCGGCCTCGGGCACCGTCACCGACCTGGGCGACGGCCGCTGCGAGCTCGCAACCGGGGCGCACAGCCTGGAGACGCTGGCGGTGTGGATCGGGTTCTTCGGCGTCGACTTCCGGGTCCTGGAGCCCCCGGAGCTGGTGGAGCACCTGGACGCCGCGGCCGCCCGGTACGCCCGCGCCGCCGCCGCGTCCCGGGTGCCCGGCGGCGGGGACCGGTGATCCGGTTCCCGGTTCAGCGGGGCGCGAGCCGCACCGCGCCGACCGGCCGGCCGTGGCCCAGCACGTCGGCCCGGCCCGCGGCGTCGAGCTCCGCGGAGCCGGCGCCCCATCCGGTCAGGACGTCGGCCGCGATCACCGGCAGCGGTCGCGGCGAGCCGTCCAGCACGGTGACCGCGAGGGCCCGGCCGTCCGGCAGCGCCGCGGCGAGCACGCCCTCGGCGCCGTCCTTCGCGATCAGTCCGGGAACCGCCTCGGCGATCCCGGTGACCGGGCGCCCGGTCCCGCCGACCCACCACGGGTGCGCCCGCACCGCCGCGCCGACCCGGCCCTCCGGCGTCGCGGGATCGGCGACGGCGATCCGGGCGAACGCCGTCGCCAGCCCGGCCGGGGTGGAGTCGAACAGCGGCGCGCCGCAGCCGTCCACCGTGGTGATCGCCGGGGCGACCCCGGTGAGGTCGGCGACGGTGTCGCGGACCAGGCGCTGCAACGGGTGCTCCGGGTCCCGGTAGCCGGTCGTCGGCCAGCCGGCGGCGACGCACGCGGCCAGCATCGCGGCGTGCTTGCCCGAGCAGTTCTGCAGGATCGGCGCGGGCACGGCACCGGCCGCGGCGTCGGCGGACAGCGGCAGGTCCGGGGTGTTGTCCAGGTCGTCCTCGGTGAGTCCGGCCCCGCCCAGGATGCGCCGGACGCCCTCGACGTGCCCGGCCTCCCCGGAGTGCGACGCGCAGGCCAGCGCCAGCAGCTCGCCGTCCAGGTCGAGGCCCGCCCGCAGCAGCGCGACGGCCTGCACCGGCTTGAGCGCCGAGCGGGGCAGGAACCGGACGCCGGGGTCGCCGCGGCCGGTGATCCGGCCGTCGGCGTCGAGCACGGCGACCGTGCCCAGGTGCACCGACTCGACCGTGCCCTCCCGGTCCACGTACGCCAGCGGTACGGCGGCGGTCAGGACGGGCGGGGTGTTCGCTGCGGTCACGGCGCGGACGGTACGTCAGCTCGCCCGGACGCCGGGACCGGGCGGGTGGCCCGCGGTCAGGGGGAGGGGACGGCCGCGACCGGCTCGCCGCGGGTCAGCGGCTGCGGCGGGAGCAGGATCCGCACCCCGGGCCCTACCGCGCCCTCGATGTCGCGGGCCGCCGCCAGGACGTCCTGCGCCGCCGTGGCGTGCAGGGCCTCGATCACGATCAGCGCCCGCCGGGTGGCCGGCCGCACCGCGGACGTGGCGGCCTGCCGGTTGGTCCACCGTCGCGCGTGTGCCCGCCCGCCGTCGTCGACGAAGACGACCTCGCCCGCCGGCGGGGTCTCCACCTCACCGCCGAACGTCTCGTACCGCTCGGTGCCGTGCGCCGGCCGGACCCCCAGGTCGCCCTGGACCTGGTCGAGGTCGAACGCGGCGACCGGGACGGCGCGCGCCACCGACACCGCGTTGCAGAGATCCACCAGCGGGTGGATGTGCGGCAGCGCGCGCTCCTTGGACACCCGCCGCAGCAGGGCCTCGGACGCGCAGCGGTACTGCGTGGGCTTCAGACCCATGCGCTGGAACGCCCGGCGCCATGCGGAGATCTCCGGCAGCTCGCTCGGAGCGCCGCCCGCGAGCCGGCCGAGACCGGTCTCGACGAGGGCGGCGGACACGGACGGGTCGCCGGTCATCCCGTCGACGCCGTCGATCGCGAGCACGGCCGCGGCCAGCTCGGGGAACCGGTCCCAGATGGTGCCGTCGTGGGTGAACTGCACGGGAGTCTCCGTCTCCGACGATCCGGTCGCCCGGCCGGCGTCAGGCGTTGCTGGTCAGGGCGAGGGTGGCACCGAGGCCGAGGAAGGTGCCCGCGAAGGTCCGCCGGATCCAGGTCATCACCCGCGGACGGCTGATGACCTGATCGCGCATGGCCGCGGCGAATCGCCCGTAGACGACGAAGACGATCAGGGTCAGCAGCATGAACACCAGGCTCAGTTCGATCATGTGCCAGGTGACGGCGGGCTCGGCCGGATTCACGAACTGGGGCAGGAAGGCGAGGAAGAAGACCGTCAGCTTGGGATTCAGCAGATTGGCGAGTATCCCGCCGATGACGACCCGCAGCGGACTCCGGACCTCCTCGCCCTGGCCGGGGTCGAGTCCGACCGCGCCCGATTCGCGCAGCGTGGCCCATGCCATGAACACCAGATAGGCCACACCCGCCCACTTGAGAACGGTGTACGCCCACGGACTCGTGTGCAGCAGCGCCGCCACTCCACTGATGGCGAGTGCCATGTGCGGAACGATTCCGAGCGTGCAGCCGACGGCGGCGACGGTACTCGCCCGGAAACCCCGGGTCAGCCCGGCCATGATCGTGTAAACGACACCGGTGCCGGGTGTGGCGACCACGACGATCGATGTGATCCAGAATGCTACGGACATCGCCCGTCCTCGGAGTAGGGGTCAGTACGCGCAGTGTAGCCAGATCGTCCGGATGGAGATCACACCCGACTCGTCGTACGGCTCGGTGTGCTGTTCGTCCGATTCCGGGATGGCGCCGGACGTCATGCGCGGACGGTGTTCGTGCATCAGGTCCGGGTATCCCGATCGGATGCCTATTCGTGCACCGGATCACCGGACGTGACAGGACCGGGTGTCAGTAGACGCTCGGTCGCGAGACGTATGTCCGTGCTGCGCAGCAGACTCTCGCCGACGAGGAAGGATCGGACGCCCACCTCGGCGAGGCGGTCGAGATCCGCGCGCCGTGCGAGCCCGCTCTCGCCCAGCAGGGTGTACCCGGCGGGTATCCCGGTGGCGAGTTCCTCGGCCGTCCGCAGCGATGTCCGCAACGTGGTGAGGTTCCGATTGTTGATCCCGAGCAGACGGCTCCGCATCCTCAGGGCCCTGGCCAGCTCGGCGGCGTCGTGCACCTCGACGAGCACGTCCATGCCGAGCCCCAGGGCGGTCCGTTCGATCCGGTGCGCGGTCTCGTCGTCGACCAGGGCCAGGATCACGATGACGCAGTCGGCGCCACCGGCCCGTGCCCGGAGGACCTGGTGCTCGTCGAGGTAGAAGTCCTTGGCCAGCACGGGGAGATCGACGGCGCGCCGGACCGCGCGGACGTGGTCGATGTCCCCCTCGAAACTGCGCCGATCGGTCAGCACCGACAGGCACGACGCTCCTCGCGCCCGGAAGTCCCGGGCGATCTGCGCCGGATCGAACACGTCCCGGATGCGCCCGGCCGACGGGCTCGACTTCTTGATCTCGGCGACCAGCGCGAGCCCGGACCCGTGGCTGTCGTGCTCCAGCCGCGCCCGGAACCCGCGAGGCGCGTCCGCCGAGTCGATCGCGGCACGCAACGCGGACTCGGGCTCCCTACGCTGCAGCTCGGCGATCTCCTCGTGCTTGTAGGCGTGCACCCGCTCGATCATGTTCACGTGCCGGCCCTCCGCAGGGTCGAGGACGGAGGGGAGGGGGCTCCCCGGAGAACCGGTCCGGTGGGTTCGAACGACGTCGCGTCCCGCGCGTACGGGGTCCGGTCCGGCAGGTCGACGGACAGCTCACGTCCGAACAGGTGACCGCTGTGCACGGCCGCGGCGATGGTGCCGTAGGCGAGACAGTCACCGATGCGGTGCACCGCCGGGCCGCCGCCAGCGGTACGCCGCTCGAGCTCGTGGGCCAGGTCGTCGTCCGGGACCGCGCCGGTCACCAGGAGCACGGCGTCGGCCGGAACGTGCCAGGTGCGTCCGGTGTAGACGCACGAGAGGACGGCGCCCTGCCCGTCGGTCCCGGTGAGCACGGTGGAGAGGTGTACGGCCGTGCAGGTCTCCAGCAGCCGCCGGTGGATCCGGGAGTGCTCGCCGGTCAGCCGGGTGTAGCCCGCCGAGACCGGTTCCGGCGTCACGAACCGGACCCGCGCTCCCCGGCGCCGGAGCACCTCGACCAGCACACTGAGCCTTTTTCAACCTGCCGTTCCGGCAGCTCAGGGGCCTGGTTGTGTGGGTGCAGACGCCGAGCTGGCGAGCCGGTGACCTGTGCAGCTGTGGTCAGAGCAGTTGCGCTGCAACCTTCGCGATCTCCTGACGCAGAAGCTCGCTGGTCAGGTTGAAAAAGGCTCACTGCCCATGTAGTAGTGGTCGTCGTCGAACAGCAGGACGTCGCCGTCCGGTACGTCGCCGTCCATGAGGTCGTCGGGTGTGCAGATCCGTGGCCCGGCGGCCGGGTCGGCCGGCCCGGTGATCGGGGTCGAGCGGTACCGCCCGATCCCGTCGGCCCGCCATCGCGCGCCGGTGGCCAGCACGATCGACGTGACGTCGGCCGCGAGTGCGTCGTCGGCCGTGATCCGGTTCGCGGGTGCCGGGACGACGTTGCGCATCGCCCGGATCCGGCCCAGGCGCCACTCGTGCACCCGGGCCCACTCGCCGAGACCGGGCAGGCGGCACTCCCGCCGGCTGCGCCCGCCCAGCTCCGTGTCCGCATCGACGAGCAGGACGTCGTAACCCCGCTGCCCGAGGGTGCGTGCGGCCTCCAGCCCGGCGGGCCCGGCACCGACGACGAGGAACGAGTCGCCGGTGCTGCGGGACGGGACGAACTCGGGATGCCAGCCACGGCGCCACTCCTCGCCCATCGTCGGGTTCTGGGTGCACCGCATGGGGACCCCGGCCTTGTCCCCGGCGACACAGATGTTGCAGCCGATGCACTCGCGGATCTCGTCGAGACGGCCCGCCTCCGTCTTCGCCGGCAGGAACGGATCGGCGATGGAGGGGCGGGCTGCTCCGACGAGGTCGAGCACGCCGTGCCGGATCATCCGGGCCATCATGTCCGGCGAGGTGAAGCGCCCGACCCCCACCACCGGCTTCGACGTGACGCTCTTGACGAACCGGACGGCGTCCTCCTGGGCCCCCGACGGGCCGAAGCGTGAGGTCTGGCCGTCCTCGGCGAACGACTGCAGATTGACGTCCCACAGGTCGGGCAGCTCGGCGAGCATCTCGACCACCGCGCGTGGCTCCTCGCGGTCGGGCCCCTCGGGGGCCGGGAGCGCGTCCACCCCGAACCGCAGGGCCACCGCGGCCCGGTCCCCGGCGACGTCCTTGGTCTCCTCGATGATCTCGCGGAGCAGGCGGACCCGGTTCTGCAGCGAGCCGCCGTACTCGTCGGTGCGGCGGTTGTGTTCCCGGGAGAGGAAGAAGCCGGGCGTGGTCATGTCGTGGCCGGCGTAGACGTAGACGATGTCGAAGCCGGCCGTCACGGCGTTCTCCGCGGCACGTCGGTACCACCGGCGCAGGTCGACGATGTCGCGGCGGGTCATCGTCCGGGCGTGCACCGGGAACACCCCGCGGGTCGGCCGGCCGGTCGGCGCCAGCGGCACCACCCTGCTCTCCAGGTTCGCGACGTGGAATCCGTTGTGCGCCAGCTCGATCGCCGCGAGAGCGCCGTGGCGGTGGATCCCGGTGACGGCGTTGGCCAGGTAGGGGACGTCCTGCCGGTCCCACAGGCGCAGCTCCCTGCGATGGGCACTCGAATGGTGGATGTCGCACTGCTCGGTCGACACGACGCCCCACCCGCCCTCCGCCTTCACCTCGCGCATGCCGGCCATCGCGCTGGGGAACGCGCGGCCCATGCCGTTGCAGTGCGGAACCTGGTAGAAGCGGTTCCTGGTCCGGACCGGCCCGATGTCCAGGGGCTCGAACAGGCAGTCCAGTTCGGGTGGTCTCATCGGTGCGCGCCCGTTGCGGCCGGCCGGTCCGACGGCGGCACGCGCGGCCCGAAGACCGCCGACCCGACCCGGACGTGCGTGGCGCCCTCGGCGATGGCCACGTCGAAGTCGCCGCTCATCCCCATGGAGACGACGCCGAGGCCGTTCCGCCGGGCGATCGCGGCCAGCGACCGGAAGTGGGGACGGGGGTCGGTGCCGTGCGGCGGGATGCCCATGATCCCGTCGACCGCGAGACCGTAGTGCCCGCGGGCACGCTCGATCAGGGCGTCGGCCCGCTCGACCGGGCACCCGCTCTTCTGCTGTTCACCCCCGATGTTGACCTGGACGAGCATCCGTACCGCTCGCCCCTGAGCGTCCTGTTCCCGGCCGAGCGCCGCGACCAGCTTCTCGCGGTCCACGGACTCGATCACGTCGAAGGACCGAACGGCGTCGCGCACCTTGTTCGTCTGCAGCGGGCCGATGAGCCTGAGCTCACGCGGCAGGGCGGGACGGACCCGGGGCCACTTGGCGGCCGCCTCCTGCACCCGGTTCTCGCCGAACACCCGGTGTCCTCGGGCGACGAGATGACCGAGGACCTCCGGGGCGACCGTCTTCGACGCCGCGACCAGGGTGACCTCGTCGGGCGACCGGCCGGCTCGTGCACAGGCGGCGTCGATCGCGGCGAGCACCCGCGCGTACCTCCGGTCCAGGGCCGCCAGCGCCTCGGTGTCCGTGTCGTGGGTCATCGCGACCGGGACCCGGTCCGGCCGGGGCTCACAGCGGCCGCGGTTCGGGTAGCAGGTTGCGCCACTTGTCCATCGGGTCGCCCGCCGCCGAGACCTGCCGGATCACTCCGTCCCGCCCGACGAGGACCTCGGGCGCGGGGGGCACGTTGAGGAACTCCATGTGCTGGGTGGCGCAGTACGCCCCGACATCGAGGATCGCGAGGTGACAGGTCCCGTCCACCCCGTCCGGCACGGGGTACTCGCCGGGCAGCACGTAGTCGTTGCGCAGGATCGTCCGTCCCCGGATGCTGGCGGGCCTGCGGTCCAGCAGGTCGTGCGCGTCGCACCGGAGCGGGCGGAACCCCGCGTCCAGGAACATGACGTTGTGGCGTCGCTCGCGCAACTGCGCCGACGGCATCAGCATGCGGGAGCCGTCGGTGACGACGATGTCGGACACGGGGCTCGACAGGACCGGGCGCTCGATCTTGAGGAGCAGTGCACCGATGTCGGCGAGGACGTCGCGGGCCGGCTCGAACAGGAACCGGACGTGCTCGGGAACCCGGTACCGGTCGGAGATCCGGCGCAGCGCCCGGAAGTACTCGTTCCAGTCGAAGTGCTTGTCCTCGTCCTCCCACGCCTCGTACACGAATCCGTGTCCACCGGCGAAGTTGACGGAGTCCACGCGCGGGAAGTTCGCCTGCATGATGCCGAACAGCGTCTCGATGATATTGATCATCTCGTCGCGGGTGTTGCCGCTGCCGGTGTAGACCTCGAAACACTCCAGCCGTCGGCCGTGCCGCTCCAGCAGCCGGGCGAGTTCGTCGAGCTCGCCGTACTTGATCCCCGGTTTCCCGCTGCCGAGGCTGTCGATCCGGGCACTGATCGAGGGTGATCCGAGACGCAGGGCGGTCTCCACCTCGTTCAGGCTCGACAGGAACGTCGGATGGCCGGCCCGGCTCCAGTAGGCCAGCTCGTCGTCGCCGACGTGTCCCGGCGAGACGATGAAGTCGTCGAAGCCGTGCCGGAGTGCGAGTTCGTGTTCGTTGGGCAGTTGCAGGAGCAGCCCGACAGCCAGATCGCGGAACGGGGCCAGCACGTGCGGATTGGAGTTCGGGAACAACGGCACGTAGAGCTTCACCCGGTCACCCAGACCGGCGTCCCGCGCCGCTCCGGTGATCCGGTCGACATTGCGTCGTAGCCGTTCCTCGCTGTAGACGAAGGTCGGCGTGCCGACGGCTCGTGCTATCGACGAGAGATCGCAGTTCGACACCCATGACGTCTCGTAGTTCGGCGAATAGACGGCCGGTGCAGTGTCCATGAGCACTCGCATCTTCCGAAGGATCGGGGCGGGCCGCTCGTCGAATGGAGAGCCCGAACATCGAGTTCGGTTCGCCCCGCTGCGGGTGAGGACGATAAGTACTTTCCGGCGCAAGAGGCAATGCGGCGAGCCGCAGTGCACTCGTATGTCGCATACGCCGGCGGGAGCGCGGTGACGGGGGCGCGCGGGCGGGGCCCGTACCGGGCGGAGCCGCCCCGGCGCGGTACCGGGATCAGGTCCGGCGGGTCCCCGTCCCGGGCGCCGGACCCATTCCGAGCGCCCTGGCCAGCTCCGGCGTGGGGTGCACCGGCACCGGGCCGTAGGCGTTGCGCCGGGCGGAGCGGCGCCGGACCGCGGGCAGCCGGGTCAGCAGCTGCAGGAACCCGGGCGGCGTCATCGGCCGTCCCCGCTCCCGGGCCCGTGCGACGGTGCGTTCCACCCGTACCTGCTGGTCCTGGACGGTGACGATCGCCGGCTCCCGCTCGGCCTGCACCGCGGCGAGGACGTGGTCGCCGGGCGCCCCCGTGCGCAGTGCGGGGACGAGGTGGCCGGCCGCGGCGAGCGCGTCCTGGGCGGCCATCAGGATTCCGTTGCCGCCGACCGGGGAGATGACGTGCGCGGCGTCGCCGAGCAGCAGCAGGCCGGGACGGTGCCAGACCGGCACCCGGGAGATGTCGACCGACAGCAGGGTCGTCGCGTCGAAGCCGGTGATCAGGTCCACCCGGTCGGCCAGCCAGGGCACCCGCTGTGCGATCTCCCGGCGCACGGGGCCGATGCCGGCCTCGCGCAGCGCCGGGTAGCCGCCCTTGGGCAGTGACAGCCCGACCTGCCAGCGGCCCGGCCCGCCGATCAGGCCGACGTAGTGCCGCTCGCCGAAGTAGAGGTCGACGTCGGCGTCCGCCGGGTCGCCGTCGCGGTGGGGCAGCGCGCACCACAGCAGGTCCGTGGTGGCGCCCTGGGACCGCGCGGTCATCCCGGCGAGCGTGCGGACCCGGGAGAACCGTCCGTCGGTACCGACGACGAGATCGGCCGCGATCTCGGTGCCGTCCCGCAGCCGGACGCCGCGGACGGGGTCCCCGGCCGTGCCGGAGCCGAGCAGCCCGTTCACCGCGGCGCCGGTGCGCAGCGTGAACGACGGCAGCTCCGCCGCCCGTCCGGCGAGGAAGTCGAGGAACCGGGCCTGCGGCATCAGCGCGACGTAGTCGTACGGGGTGTCGAGCAGGCCGTAGTCGGACGTGGTGACGGTCCCGCGCGGCGTGCGGAACCGGAACTGGCGCGCCCGCACGTGCGGAAGGTCCAGCAGGGCCGCGGCGAGCCCGAGCCGGTCGAGCAGCTCCAGGGTCCACGGGTGCAGCGAGTCGCCGCGGAAGTCCCGGTCGAAGTCCTGGTGGCGCTCCAGCAGGGTGACCGGCAGTCCGGCCCTGGCCAGCAGGTAGGCCAGCAGCATGCCGCCGGGTCCGCCGCCGACGACGACCGTGCGTCCAGGGGTGTCCACCCCCCGATGTTAGCTCGCTGAGCGAGTGTCTCGCTCGTCGAGAGAGTTGAACTGCGGGAGCGGTCGCCGGCACAGGAACGTGCGGGCCGGCGGCGGGTTGCGCCACTCGGTCGCGGTCTCCACGACCTCGTCGAAGTGCGTGTCGAGCAGGTCGCGCAGGTCCCGGACCCGGTTCGGCAGCGCCATCCAGGTGATGATCATGCTGAGCACGCCCTGCGGGGTCAGCCGCCGGGCGATGACGCCCATCACCTTCAGGCGCAGGGTCTGCGGGAAGACCGCCCACGGCAGGGTGGAGACGAACGCGTCGACCGCGCCGATGCCGGCCTCGTCGAGGATCCGGTCCAGGTCGGCGACGTCGCCCTGCACGACCTCCAGCCACGGCTTGTGCCGGCGCAGGTGGGCGACCAGCTCCGGGTCGATCTCGACGGCGAGGTACCGCGCGTCCGGCCCGAGCCGGTCGCGGATCGGCTCGGCGAGCACGCCGGGCCCGGCACCGAGCTCGACGACGACGCCGTTCGTGCCCATCGGCACGACGCCGGCGAGCTGCCGGCAGAGCCGTCTGCCGGTGAGGAACGGGGTCGCGAGCTGGTCCATGCGGGAGAAGGACCGCTTGAGGAAGACCGCGTGGTCGGGGCGCGCCATGAGGACATCGTGGCGGTTCGCGGGCGCCCGGTCATGTCCGGGGGAATTGGGTCACGGGCCCGCAGGGTCCGGTGGCCCCGTCCGGCGGGTGCCGTCCGCCCGTGTCAGGTGCCCGCGGTGCTCGGCGGCGAACGACGCGGCACTGCGCCGGCGGTACACCTGTGGGTTGGCCGCGCACCGGGCGCACTCGGTCAGGCAGACGTCGCCGTGGTCGTCGGTGGGGCGGAGCGAGGTCGACAGCGGCACGCCGACCGCTCCGCAGAACTCGCACCAGCTGATCCCCGCGCCGCAGTGCGTGGTGATGGCTGACGGTGGCGCGGTATCGGGCACGGCCTCTCCTCGGATCGTGGACTGGAGAAGCAGTGGATCACGACGATGAGAATAGAACAAGACTAGATAGAGAATTACTAGACTGATTAGCGATGGTGTGTCACAGTGCTCGTCGTCACCCATCGAGAGGAGCTGCCGTGAACCTGCGCTTACTGGCGAAGGACGAGAACTCGGGCCGGGCGGGGTGCCCGTCGGTCTACATCGACGACGATGGCTGGGCCGTCGTCCAGGGACCGGAGGTCGAGACCAGAACCCGTGAAGCCCTGGTCAATCTCCTCCCCGGCGAGACCGGGGTCCGGATAGCTCCCTCCGTGCTCGCGGCTGCGGTAGCGCGGCACCGCCGGGAATGACGGAACTGCTCGACGGCGCCGACGTCGAGTCGGCCATCCGGGGGTGCAGGCGGCTGGTGTTCCGTCTGGAGACACTGCAGGTCTACCGGGGCTCCGGCGAGGACGAGTGGATCGGCGCCTTCCTGGGCGGTGCCGACAGGCCACCCCCTGATCCGGCACAGGACGGATGGGAGAGCATGCTGCGGTCCATGACTGCAGCGGGCGTCACCGTCCAGCGGGTGCACGTGGTCGTGGAGCCCCTGACCGACTACATGCGGTTCGAACTGGCCTGGGCCTATCCGCCGAACGCCAGGGCCGGCGAGGACATCCGCATCGCGGACGGTTCGGACGGATGGCCGCCGGGAGTCCCGCGGCGCGACTTCTGGATCCTCGACGACCAGGTGCTCGACGCCCACTACGAGCCCGACGGGACCTGGCGCGGAGTCTCGCCGAACAGGGAGTCGTCGGCACTGGACGACGCGACGGCGGTTCGGGCGCGGGCGTTGTCCTCGGCCGTGTCGCTGTCGGATTTCGTGCGGCAGCGACCGGACCTGGCTTCGCGGGTCCTGCGCGACTGATGGTCGGAGAGATCACGGCAGAACGGGTTCGGCTCGGAGCCGAGCTCCGCGACCTCCGTCTGCGGCACTATCCGTCGGGCTCCGCGCTGGCCCGGCGGCTCGGGTGGGGACAGCCGAAGCTGTCGAAGCTCGAACGCGGGGCCCAGCTCCCGACCGAGGCCGATCTGGACGTCTGGGTCGCCGCGACATCCGGTGACGTCGCGGACCGGGACGCGCTGGCAGCGCTGCTCGCCGACGCCCGGGCGTCCTATCGCGCGTGGGGCGACGCCTGGCGGACGCCCGCAGGGATCGTCGACGTCCAACGTGGCATCGCCGCCGAGGAGAAACGTGCATCGATGATCTGCGAGTACCAGCCGGCCATGTTGCCCGGACTGGTGCAGACGCCGGCCTACGCCCGCGCACTCCTGGCGTCGCCGGGAGGCGCAGCTCTCTTCTCAGGGAGTGAGCGCGACGTCGAAGGGCTGGTCGTCGAGCGGGTCCGTCGTCAGGAACTGCTCTACGACCGGGACAAGCGGATTCGCGTCCTGCTGGGTGAGGCCGCACTGCACACGCGGTTCGGCGACGGGGAGGTGATGGCGGGGCAGTGGGATCGGCTGCTGGCGCTGTCCGGGGTGGCCTCCGTCGAGATGGGGGTCCTGCCGTTCGAGCGACCGCACCCGCTGATCCCGGTGTCCGGGTTCTCGATCATCGACGACCGGGCTGCGATCGTGGAGAGCCTGGCGGGTGAGCAGACGCTGACCGCTCCGGCGGACATCGCGTCGTTCACCGCTGCGTTCGAGGCCGGGATGGCGAGTGCGGTCACCGGTGACGAACTGCGTGATCTTGTCCGGCGGGTCGCGGACGGTCTGCGACCCGGCTAGATCCAGGAGGTCGGGTTGGTCATGTCCGAGAACGAGGGCCCGGACGACGCGGCCACCCGTCAGCGGAGTTTCGGTGAGCGGGAGCGGGCGTCGGTCCACATCACGACCCTGGGGGCGACGATCGTCCCCGGTCTCCTGCAGACGGAGAGCTACCTGCGGGCCGTCGTCGAGGCGGGCGGGAAGGTCGTCGGTGAGCGGCTGGAGGAATGGGTCGCCAACCGGCTCTGGCGCCAGCGCGTCCTCACCGAGACCGGCCGTGAGTTCGTCCAGCTGGTGCTGCCCGGCGCGCTCCTCTGGTGCGCGGGGAGCGCGGCGGTGATGCGGGAGCAGCTTGCCCATCTCGCTGTCGCTTCCCGGCTGCCGGGGCTGCGGCTCGGCGTCGTACCGATCGGCCGGCCGGTCGACGTCTTCCCGATGCACAACATGGACCTGTACCGGCGCCGGGACGGCACGAGCGAGGTCGTCGTCGGAACCCTCGCGGGAACCGCGGTCCTCGGAGGATCCGAGGACGTCGACCGGCACGCCGAGCTGCTGGGCAAGGTCGAACGCCTCGCGGTGTTCGGCAGCGAGGCCCACGCCGTCATCGACGAGATCGGGGCGCGATACCGGTGACACCACCCGACCTCACGACGAAGGCCCACGGACACGTCCGTGGGCCTTCGCCGTCTGTGCGCCGTCAGGGACTCGAACCCCGAACCCGCTGGTTAAGAGCCAGCTGCTCTGCCAATTGAGCTAACGGCGCCTGTGTAGTTGTGTGGTGCGTGCGCCGTCAGGGAGTCGAACCCCGAACCCGCTGGTTAAGAGCCAGCTGCTCTGCCAATTGAGCTAACGGCGCATATTCTTTTTTTCTGTCGCTCACCCAGGCGGTATCGACCCGTGGAAAACTACCAGGATCGACCGCCGAGGCTGGCGACCGGGTGAGTGACGGGACTTGAACCCGCGGCCCCCTGGACCACAACCAGGTGCTCTACCAACTGAGCTACACCCACCATGCGACCTCTCCGGCCGTGGCCGGAAGCGCTGGAACAGCATAGCTCCCGGCTTTCGGCGGCCTGCGCGCGGGGCCGGATCAGCCTCCCGCAGGGCCGTCGACCTGCGCCGTCGCCGGCCCGGCCACGTCGGCGACGGCGGCCGCGGCCGCCTGCGCCTGTTCGGTGCTCGGTCCGGGCGGGGCGACGAACAACGCCTTGCGGTAGTACGCCAGTTCGCGGATCGACTCCCGGATGTCGGACAGCGCGCGGTGCGCCAGTCCCTTCTCCGGCTTCGCGTAGAACACCCGGGGGAACCAGCGCCGGGCGAGTTCCTTCACCGAGCTGACGTCGATCATCCGGTAGTGCAGGTAGGCGTCGAGTTCGGTCATGTCGCGGGCGAGGAAACCGCGGTCGGTCGCGATCGAGTTGCCGGCCAGCGGAGCCGTCCGGGCGTCCGGGACGTGGGCGCGGATGTAGGCCAGCACCATCTGCTCGGCCTCGGCGACGGTCACCGTCGCGGCGCGGACCTCCTCGGCCAGCCCGGAGCGGGCGTGCATGTCCCGCACGACGTCGGGCATCGCGTCGAGCGCCGCGTCGTCGCAGGCGATGACGACGTCGACGCCCTCGCCCAGCACGTTGAGATCACCGTCGGTGACCAGGGCCGCGATCTCGATGAGCGCATCGGAACCGAGGTCGAGCCCGGTCATCTCACAGTCGATCCACACCAGCCGGTCGGTCATCGCTGCAGACTATGTGACGGACCTGCGCGCGGCGCGCGCCCCGGCGGCCCGGGTGCCCTACGCTCCCGATCCGTGGCCGACACCGCAGACCAGAGCGCAGATCAGGCAGACCGGACCGCTGCCCGCGGCATCGCCGAGGGGTACGCCACCGACGGCGCCGCGCTGGAACTCGGCACGGTGCTCGTCGACGGTGCCTGCGACCCGCAGGCGCGGGTCCGGATCCCGCTCGCGACGCTGAACCGGCACGGTCTCGTCGCGGGTGCCACCGGCACCGGCAAGACCCGGACGCTGCAGGCGCTGGCCGGGCAGCTCTCCGACGCCGGCGTCCCGGTGCTGCTGGCCGACGTCAAGGGCGACCTGTCGGGCATGGCCCGCGCCGGTGAGCCGAACCCGAAGCTCGACGAGCGGGTGCGCGACACCGGCGACGACTGGACCCCGACCGCCTACCCGGTGCAGTTCCTGTCGCTCGGCGACGGCGGCGTCGCCGTCCCGGTGCGGGCGACGATCACCCAGTTCGGGCCGATCCTGCTGGCGAAGGTGCTCGGCCTGAACGCCACCCAGGAGTCCACCCTCGGGCTGATCTTCCACTGGGCCGACCAGCGCGGGCTGCCGCTGCTCGACACCAAGGACCTGCGCGCCGTCATCGCGCACCTGACCTCCGACGAGGGCAAGGCCGACCTCAAGGGGATCGGCGGGGTGTCCTCGGCGACGGCCGGGGTGATCCTGCGCGCGCTGGTGAACCTGGAGGCCCAGGGCGGGGACACGTTCTTCGGGGAGCCCGAGTTCGACCCGGCGGACCTGATGCGCGAGATCGAGGGCAAGGGCGTCGTCACCCTCCTGGAGCTGGCCGAGCGCTCGGCGAACCCGACGCTGTTCTCCACGTTCCTGATGTGGCTGCTCGCCGAGCTGTACGAGGAGCTGCCCGAGGCCGGTGACCTGGACAAGCCGAAGCTGGTGTTCTTCTTCGACGAGGCGCACCTGCTGTTCGCCGACGCGTCGAAGGCCTTCCTGGACCGCATCGAGCAGACGGTGAAGCTCATCCGCTCCAAGGGCGTCGGGGTGTTCTTCTGCACCCAGCTGCCGACCGACATCCCGAACGAGGTGCTGTCCCAGCTCGGCGCCCGGGTGCAGCACGCGCTGCGGGCGTTCACGCCGGAGGACCAGAAGGCCCTGAACCGGACGGTGAAGACCTACCCGCGTTCCGACGTCTACGACCTCGAGTCCGCGCTGACCTCGCTGGGCACCGGCGAGGCGATCGTGACGGTGCTGTCCGAGCGGGGCGCGCCCACCCCGGTGGCGTGGACCCGGCTGCGGGCGCCGCGCTCGCTGATGGCCGCGCTGACCGCGGACGACGTCCGGCAGGAGTCCGCGGCGTCGCCGCTGCAGGAGAAGTACGGCGAGATGGTCGACCGCGACTCCGCCTACGAGCGGCTGACCGGCCGGATCGCCTCCGGGCCCGGCGGCGACGCCACCCCGGTCGAGGCTCCGGCCCCGCCGCAGGACCCGGCCCCGCAGGATGCTCCCGCCCCGCAGCAGGAGGACTCCGGCGGGCCGGGCTGGTTGTCCAGGGTCGGCGAGTTCCTGCAGTCCCCGACCGGGCGGCAGATCACGAACACGGTCACCCGGGAGATCACCCGGAGCCTGTTCGGGACCCGCCGCCGGCGCTGAGGCGGTGCCGGGGCTCAGCCCCGGAATCCGGTGACGGCGTCCGGGGTGATCGCCGCCATGAGGTCGGCGGCGTCGGCGGGGGACAGGTCGAGCACCTGGACCGCGCCGCCGCCGGCGGCCGTCGTCGCCTCCAGGGTGACGACGCCCGCGCGGCGCTGCAGCAGGCTCTGCCGGACCCGCCAGCCGATGACGCCGTCGCGGCGCAGTGCCGACGTCGTCCGGACCAGCGAGCCGCCGCGGGCGACGAGGTACTGCTCGTCGATCCGGTGGCCGAGCGCGCGGTAGCGGTCCAGCCCGAGCGGCACGGCGGCCAGCACGAGCAGCACGGCGAGCACCATCGGCCAGGCCGGCCCGCCGAACCGGAGCCACACCCCGGCCGCGACCGGGAGCAGCAGCGCCGGCCCGATCGCCCGGGTCAGCCGCCGGGTGCGGGCCCGCGCCGGGTGCGCGACCAGCGGGCCGTCGGTGACGGCCACGGCGGACCGGGCGGCGATCGCCGCGATCCGGTGCGCGTGCGCCCGCGGCACCGGCGGGCCGAGCGCGCCGGCGTGGCTCTGCTCGCCCTGGGCCCCGGCCAGCCCGACGGTGAGTGCCCCCGCCTGCGCACCCCGGCCGACGGCCCGGACCAGCAACGGCTCGGTCACGGTGACCCCGCGCAGCCGCTGCTCGGACACCGACAGCGAACGGCGGGTCAGCGCGCCGCGGCGGACCCGCAGCGTGCCGTCGGTCTCCCGGGTCAGCCGGAACCCCCACCAGCGTTCGACGAACAGCACGATCGACCCGGCGACCATCACGAACAGCAGGATCAGCACGCCGACCAGCACCGACGCCCAGATCGGGGCGGCCCCGACCTCCCCGGCGACGGCGTCGGCGCCGGGCAGCGTCCGGACGTCCACCCCCAGCTCGTTGAGCAGGTTCCAGCCGGCACCGCCGAGGGCGCCGATCGCGGCCAGCGAGCTGACGGTCAGCGGCGCGTACCGCAGCGAGGACCAGTCGATCCGGTCCAGCTCCTCGCCCGATTCCTCCGCGGCGGGGGCGTCGGTCGCGGGACCGGTCGCAGGACCGGTCCCGGGTGCGGTCGCGGGGCGGGCGAGCAGCTCGCGACGCAACCGCTCGGCCTCGGCGGTGGTGACGGCGTCGAGATCGAGCCCGGACTCCTTGCCCGCGCTCTGACCCGACCCGACCTTCACCACGCTGACCCCGACCAGCCGGTGCAGCAGCGGAGCGGTGAGGTCGACGGTGCGGATCCGGTCCCGCGGGACGGAGCGGCGCTGCCGGTTCAGCAGCCCGCTGTGCAGCTCGACGCGCTCGGGCGTGATCCGGTACCGGGTGGTGCGCCACCGGATCACCCCGGCGCCGACGGCGAGCACCGCGATCCCGGCCGCGATCCACAGCTGGACACCGCCTCCGCGGTTCGCGCCGAACAGCAGCAGGGCGATCAGGGCGGGGGCCAGCCGGAGCAGCGCGGTCGCGGGTCCGACGAGCAGCATGAGCGCGGGCAGCCGCCGCCACGGGACCTCCGCGCCGGGGTCCGGTGCGGGGTCGCCGTCGCCGGGCTCCGTGGCCGGCCCGGCGTCCGGGTCACCGGGTACCGGGTCCGCGTCCGCCGGGCCGTCGGACCACGCCGCGGTGCCGCGCGACCAGGGCGGGGGGACACCTCCGGTCCGCCGGTGCGGCCGGTCCGCCGTGCCGGTGGTGCGATGGATCCCGCTCGCGGGGCGCTCCACGCCCGCGGCACCGGTCCCGTCGTCGGCCCCGGCGGCGCCCGCCGCGCCGGTCCCGGTGCTCGGCGGGCCCTCGGCAGCGCCGGCAACGCCGCCGGCGCTGTCCGCACCGGTGGTGCCGGTGGTGCCGTCGGTGCCGGCCGGGCCGGGACGGTGCCGGGCGGGCGGGGCGGGATCGGGGGTGCGGTCGCCGGTGCTCACGTCGCGTCCCCGGCGTGCCGGCCGGTGGTCTCGGTGAGCCGCCGGGCGAGCTCGCGGGCCTGCTCCGCGTCGAGGCCGGCGATCCGGACCGGCCCGCGGGCCGATGCCGTCGTCACCGTGACCGTCCCCAGACGCAGTGCCTGCTGCAGCGGCCCGTGCTCGGTGTCGACGGTCTGCACCCGGGGGATGGGGGCGATCCGCCACTCCCGGACCAGCCAGCCGGACCGGGTGTAGACGGCCTCGTCGGTCACCTCCCACCGGTGCAGCCGGTAACGCAGCGTGGGAACGACCGTGACCGCGACGACCAGCCAGAGGACGGTGAGCACGATCGTCGCGACCAGCAGCCCGTGCCACGGCGTCGCGGGCAGGAACGCCCAGCCGGCCCCCTGGGCGACGAGCAGCAGGACCGGGCCCGGGATCCCGCGTATCCGCCACCACCAGATCGCGCGCCGGTCCACCCGGTGTGCGGGCGGGCGCAGGGGCAGCGGCAACGCGGGATCGCCGGAGGTGGTGCGGGAGCCGGTGGCGGTCATGGTGCCCACTCTGCCGAACGGGGCGGCCGTGGTCAGTCGGCCGCGCCGTCACCGGCCCCGGCTGTGGCCGAAAGTGGGCCCGGGCCGCCGCACCCGCCGCCCGGAACGGTCCCGGACGGCGGGTGGCGGCGTGGCACCGCCGCGGCCGGCCGGGCCGTCAGCCGGTGGGCGCGGTGAGGTCGTAGACCGTCGCGGTGCCCACCGTCGTGGCGGTGTAGTGCGCTGCCACCCAGTCCGTGATCTCGGTACCGGTGCCGTTCCCGCCGCCGGGACCGCCGCGGTCCCCGCCGGCGACCAGGTACCGGACGTCGCCCCGGGCGACGTGGTCGCGGAACTCCGCGAGGGTCGGGGACGCGTCGCTGCCGGACCAGCCGCCGATCGCCATGACGGCGGTGTCGCCACCGGCGGCCAGCATCATTGACGCCGCTCCCTGGGAGCCGACCGTGGCCGCGGCCCACCGGGCGTCGCCCGCGTCGCGCAGGAGCGCGGCGAGCTCGGCGCTCGTCTGCCCGCCGCCGGGACCGGCCCCGCCGGGAGCCCCCGGGCCCGGGCCACCGCCGGGCGCCCCGGAGCCGGGTCCACCGGTACCGGGAGCGCCACCGGCCGGTGTGCCGTCGCCCGGGGTGCCGTCGCCCGGAGCACCGTCGCCCGGAGCGCCGCCGGGTGCGGGCCCGCCCCGGGAGCGTCTCCGGAGGCGCCCGCCACCGCGGGGCCCGCGGTCGGGATGGACCCGGAGTGCGTGGTCGCCGCGGTCTGCACCGCGAAGACGGCCGGGGCCGCCACACCGGCGAGTACCGCTGCGCCCAGCACCACCGCGAGCCACCGGCGCCGGGTGCAGGGCACCAGCAGCGCCGCCCCGGCGAGGATCCCGGCGGCCGCGATCGTCCAGCGCAGCCAGGACGGGACGTCCGGCGTGGTCCCGAGCAGCACGAACGCCCACACCGCTGTCCCCGACGAGGCGACGGCGAGCACCACCCGGGCCCCCGGCCGGGCGCGGTGCGCGAGCACCTCCCGGCCCCCGGCCGCGACCAGCGCCGCGATGCCCGGCGCCAGCGCCACCGCGTAGTACGGGTGGATCGTCCCCGCCATGAAGGAGAAGACCAGCGCGGTCACCAGCGTCGTGCCGCCCCAGACCAGCAGCGACGCCCGGACCGGGTCGGTCCGCGGGGCCCGTCCGCGCAGCACGAGCCCGGCGACGAGCAGCAGCAGCGCCGCCGGCAGCAGCCACGAGACCTGGGTGCCGAACGCGGTGCCGAACATCCGCAGCACGCCGGTGTCCCCGCCGAACGCCGTTCCGCCACCGGGGCCACCGGCCCCGCCGCCGTTGCCCGCTCCGCCCAGGATGCGGCCGAGGCCGTTGTAGCCGAGGGCCAGCCCGAGCGGGGTGTCGTCGCCGGAACCGCCGATGTAGGGGCGGGAGTCCGCCGGCCACAGCGCCACCGCCAGCAGCCACCAGCCCGCACCGGCGACGATCCCGGCCACGCCGGCCGCCAGCTGCACCACCCGGCGCCACGGGCGTCCGGGCGCCGCCCACAGCCAGGCGAGGCCCAGGCCGGGCAGCACCAGGAACGCCTGCAGCGACTTGGTGAGGAAGGCGAACCCCACGACCACACCGGCCGCGAGGATCCACCGGGTCCGCCCGTCACCGGTCAGCCCGCGCACCACCAGGTACGAGGCGAGCACCAGCAGCAGGGTCAGCAGCGCGTCGGGGTTGTCGAACCGGAACATCAGCGCCGCGACCGGGGTCAGGGCGAGCGCCGCGCCCGCCAGCAACCCGGCGCCGTGCCCGGAGACCCGGCGGACCGCGGCGTACAGCACGCCGACCGCGGCGACGCCCATCAGCGCCTGCGGGACGAGCAGGCTCCACGGGCCGAACCCGAACACCCGGGCCGCGAGCGCCATCGGCCACAGCGCTGCGGGCGGCTTGTCGACGGTGATCGCGTTCGCCGGGTCCAGCGAGCCGAAGAAGAAGGCGGTCCAGTCGTTCGCCCCGGCGGCGACGGCTGCGGCGTAGAACGGGTTCGCCCAGCCGGAGGCACCCAGGTCCCACAGGTACAGCACCCCGGTCGCGACCAGCAGGGCGGCGACCGCGACGGCGCGCCCGGCCGGGGACCGCGCCGGTCGCGCGCCGGGCGGCCCGGTGGCGGGGCCGGTCGTGGTGGGCGGGGTGGCCGTGGTCGTGGTGGTCGTGGTGGTCGTCGTGGTCGTCATCGTGCGGCGGCCTCTCCACGAGCCGGGACGGACGGGGCGGCCGGCGCGGCGCCCGGCCGCAGGATCCAGGACCGGAACGCGACGAAGCGCAACGCCGTCGCGACCAGGTTCGCGGCCACGATCACCCCGAGCTCGACCATCGGGCCGGCGTCCGGTGCCAGCGTCGCGAGCAGGCCGAGCGCCCCGGTGGTCAGCGCCAGCCCCAGCCCGAACACGAGCAGCCCGCGGAACTGGTGGGTGATCATGTGTCCGCGCCCGCGCACCCCGAAGGTGAACCGCCGGTTCGCGGCGGTGTTGGCGACCGCGCAGATCCCGGTCGCGACGACGTTCGCCGCGATCGTGCCGAGCGGGTCGCGCAGGGCGAGGAACAGCAGCAGGTTCGCCGCCGTCGAGACGATGCCGACCGCGGCGAACCGGGCGAGCTGACCCGGCACCGCCTGCGCGTCCCCCGGCACCGGGGCCGGCTGCAGCGGTGCCCGGCCGAGCCGGGCGCGGATGTCGGCCAGCGGCAGCGCGCCGGTCGCCAGCGCCCGCCCGAGCCGGCGGATCCCCCTCAGGTCGGCCAGGACCGTGGCCGCGATGTCGACGCGCGAGTCCGGGTCGTCCACCCAGTCCACCGGCACCTCGTGGATGCGCAGCCCGGCGCGCTCGGCCAGCACCAGCAGCTCGGTGTCGAAGAACCAGCCGGGGTCCTCGACCAGCGGGAGCAGCCGGTGCGCGACGTCGGCGCGGATCGCCTTGAACCCGCACTGCGCGTCGGAGAACCGGGCGGCGAGCGCACCGCGCAGGACGAGGTTGTAGCCACGGGAGAGCAGCTCCCGTTTCGCGCCGCGCACCACCCGCGAGCCGCGGCCGAGCCGGGTGCCGATCGCCAGGTCGGAGTGTCCGGACAGGACCGGCGCCACCAGCGGCAGGACGGCGCCGAGATCGGTGGAGAGGTCGACGTCGCAGTAGGCGAGCACGGTCGCGTCGGACCGGGACCAGACGTGGCGCAGCGCCCGCCCGCGTCCCTTCCCGGCCAGCCGGACCACCTGGACCTCGGCGAGCTCGCCGGCCAGCCGGGTCGCGATCCGCGGGGTCGCGTCGGTGCTGGCGTTGTCGGCGACGGTGATCCGGAACGGGTAGGGGAAGCCGGTGCGCAGGAAGGCGTGCAGCCGGCGCACCGACGGCTCCAGGTCGGTCTCCTCGTCGTGCACGGGGACGACGATGTCCAGCACCGGCCGGACGGGGCAGGGAGGGGCCGGGGACGGTACGGGCCCGGCGGCGGTCGTGATGGTCACGCCGACGACGGTCGTCCGCGGCGCTGTCGCCGCCGTGTGAACGACCTGTGCGCCGGCTGTGGGTCAGGACCGGTGCGGCAGCACCACGACCCGCCACGGCGGATCGTCCAGGACCCGGGTCGCGTCGGCCCCGGTGAACGGCGACCGGCACCCGGTGAACCAGCGCGCCGAGGTCGACAGGGCGACCCGGTCCTCCGGCGTCACGACCACGACGTCGGCGGGGAGCGTGCCGAGCGCCCGCAGCACCAGCGCCTCGAACCGGGCCACCGGCAGGTCGGCCCCGGTGATCCCGACGAACTCGCCGTCCGCGACGACCGGCGCCGTCAGCGTGAGCAGGTAGCGGTCGGTGCCGTGGACGTCGACGTACGGGCCGACGACGTGCCGCCGACCGGTCCGCCGCGGGCCGACGAACCAGTCCGCGGCCGCGTAGTCGTAGAAGCCGACGCTCGCCGGGTTCAGGTCGACGTCCAGCGCCGTGGGTGACGCCGGGGTGCCGCGGTCGGCGCCGCCGTCGTACTGCCACCACTCCAGGTGCAGCTCCCGGTCGGCGAGCACGCCGGGGGCGAGCACGACGCCCATCCCGACCGCGGTCTGGTGCTCGCCGGTCAGGTGCTCCAGCACCGGCCCGCGCAGCGCCGGGAGGTCACGCTCGTGCATCCGCCCGGAGCGCCGCACCGCCGCGCGGTAGGCGGCGACGACCTCGTCACGCACTCCCAGCACCGAGCCGAAGACCTGCTCGACCACGCCGGTGATCACGGCGACGGCCTCGTCGGCCAGGCGGTTCCCGTCGGCCACCCCGGGATCGTCGCGGGGCCCGCTCACGAGCCGGCCGCCTCGGGGTAGCCGTCGTCGTGCCCGCCGGTCACCGCCGGGCGCCGGGTCAGCCGGACGTGCGCGTCGACCAGGCGGGCGGTGACCACGGCGACGTGCTCCTCGGTCAGCGCGCGGGCGAGACCGCCGTCCCGCCGGGCGATCGCCTCGACCACCCGCCGGTGGCCCTGCACCGTCGCCGCCGGATCGGCCTCGGCCGGGCCGGCGCCCCACAGGACCTGGCCGAGCTCGAACTGCACCTCGATCTCCTGCATCGTCAGGCGCACCGACTGGGCGGCGGCCGCGACGTCGATCAGGTAGCGGCTCTCGATCCGGCGCCGCGCGGTGCCGCCCTCGGCGCGGGCGAGGCGGTCCAGCGTCTCGCCGAGGCGGCCGATCTCGGCCCCGGTGGCCCGCTCGGCGGCGAGCCGGGCCGCCGTGCCGCTGACCGCGCCCCGCAGGTCGCCCAGCTCCCGCAGGTCGGTGCTGGAGATCTCGCGCAACCGGCCGCGGGACAGCTCGGTGAGCGCGTCCTGCGCGGCGCGCACGAAGCTCCCGCCGCCGCGGCCGCGCCGGGTCCGCACCAGGCCCCGGGACCGGAGATCGGACAGGGCGTCGCGCAGGGTGACGGTCGAGACGTTGAACGACGCGGCGAGCTGCGCCTCGGCGGGCAGCTGCTCGCCGTCGACCAGGATGCCGAGCGCGATCGCGCTGCCGAGCCTGCGCACCACCGCGGCGCTGCGCATGGCGCCGTCGTCCAGCGGGGCGAACACCGCGTGCTTGGCGTCGCCGGCGGGGAGCCGCACGGTGCCCACCCCCTCCGCCGGACCGGTGCCGGTCCGTCACCCGGAGGCTACGCCCGCGTCACGAACGTCGGCGGGACTAGGCACGACCTATGAGATCTGATTTCATAGGTTTTGTTCCGGAGTGACTCCCACCACACCACGGAGACTGCTCGTGACCCAGCTCGATCCCCGTCGCGACACCGACCCGGCACCGCCGGACGCGCTGGCCCGGCCGTTCACGCCCGGTGCGCCGTCGAACGACCCGCAGCTCGGGACCTACCCCGAGACGATCAGCGGTCCGGTGCCGGTCGAGCTGACCGACCGGCGCACCGCGGAGTTCGTCGAGACCTGGCGCAACGCCTCCTACAACTGCTTCTCCTCGGGGCACAAGTTCTGCCGCGAGGTCTGCCCGGTCATGCAGGTGACCCGCAACGAGTCGTGGACCCCCACCGCGTTCCACGCGAACGTCGTCGCGATGGAGCGCGGCGAGCTGGAGGTCGCCGACGTCGCCGCCGACTACGTCAACTGCACCCAGTGCGGTGCCTGCGAGCTGCGCTGCCCGAACACGCTGTTCACCGGCGACTTCTACCGCTTCCGCACCCGGACGGTGGACGTCGTGAAGGCGGTGCGGGCGCTCGCCGTGGAGTCCGGGGTGCACCAGGAGCAGTGGCGTTCCTGGAACGCGCGGACCGACGAGCGCACCCACGAACCGGTGCTCGGCGAGACCCCCGTCTCCCAGGAGCACGTCCGGGACTGGGCCGAGGGGCTCGGCATCCCGGTCGGCGGCGAGACCGTGCTGTTCGTCGACTGCGAGGCCGCGTTCTACCGGACCGCCGTGCCGCGGGCCGTCGCGCAGATCCTGCAGTCGGCGGGCTACGAGTTCGGGCTGATGGGCGAGCAGTGGTGCTGCGGCGGCCCGGCCGCCGAGATGGGCTACGTCGACCAGGCGAAGCGGTTCGCCCGGCACAACCTCGACGACTGGCGCTCCACCGGGACCCGCCGGGTGCTCGTCCTGGACCCGCACGACTACATCAGCTTCACCGAGGACTACCCGGCCTACTTCGGCGACGAGTTCGACATCGAGGTCGTGCTGGTCGTGGAGGTGCTCGCCGAGCTGCTGCGCGAGGGCAGGCTGGTCCCGACCGTCCCGGTGCAGCGGACGATCACCTACCACGACCCCTGCCGGCTCAACAAGCGCAAGGGCGTCTGGCAGGAGCCGCGCGAGGTGCTGCGGTCGATCCCCGGGCTCACCTTCCACGACGTCGACCGGGTCACCCAGTGGTCCTACTGCTCCGGCGGCGGTGGCGGCCTGCCGGTGGAGAAGCCGGAGCTGACCGCGGCGATCAGCGAGAAGCGCCTGGGACACGCCGCCGAGCTGGGGGTGGACACCCTGGTGAGCGCCTGCCCCTGGTCGGAGCGCCCGCTGTCGGCGGCGGGGGAGGCGCAGGGGATCGACGTCGTCGACATCCACGAGATCCTCGCCGAGTCCCTGGGCATCACCGTCGGCGGCAGCCGCGGCGAGGTCGGTGACCGGCGGTCCGCCGGTGGCGGCTGTGGCGGTGGCGGCTGCGGCGGGGGTGGGTGCTCGTGACCACCGTCTCCGAACGCCCCGCCGAGCTCGTCGCCCGGGTCGTCGAGCGGCTGCACGAGGTGCTGCGCCCGGACCAGATCCTCACCGGGCGCACCGACCGCCTCAACCGGGCCCGGGTGCCCGCACCGTTCCCGGTGCACCGCTGGGCCGAGCGCCTGCCGGACCTCGCCGTGCTGCCGGAGACCACCGAGGAGGTCGCCGCGGTCGTGCGGATCGCGAACGAGCTGCGGATGCCGGTGGTGCCCCGCGACGGCGGCACCGGGCTGACCGACGGGGCCGTCCCGCTGCGCGGCGGGATCGTCGTCGACGTGAAGCGGATGAACCAGGTGCACGAGCTGGACCTGGACAACCGCACGGTCACCGTCGGGACCGGGATCAGCATGCTCAAGCTCAACGAGCAGCTCGCCGCGCACGGCCTGATCTACCCGGACGACCCGGCGTCCTACCCGTGTTCGCTGGTCGGCGGCCGGATCGGGACGTCGGGCTGGTCGCTGATCGGGTCCCGCTACGGCCACACCCGCGACCTGGTGCTGAGCTTCGACGTGGTGCTGCCGACCGGGGACGTCGTGCACGTCGGGGACGGCGCCGGCGGAAAGATCTCCAAGTCCTCCAGCGGCTACCAGCTCAAGCACCTGTTCATGGGCCACCAGGGCACGCTCGGGATCGCCACCCGGGCGACCCTGAAGCTGTACCCGAAGCCGGAGGCCGAGCTGAGCCCGTTCTGGGCCTTCGACGACTACGACGACGCCTACCGGTTCACCGGCGCGCTGGCCCGCGCCGGGGTCGCGACGTTCTCCGGCGCGGTGCTGTTCGACGAGTGGAAGGTCGCCTACCTGCGCCGCGACGACGAGGCCTACATCCCGCAGCCCGCCGACGTCCGGGCGCTGACCTGCGCGGTGCTCTACGGCTGGGAGGACGAGGTCCGCGCCGGCGGGAAGCGGCTGTTCCGGATCGCCCGTGAGCACGGCGCCCGCTACCTGGGCGACGAGATCTCCGAGGGCGACTGGGCGGCCCGGCACGACCGCTACGCCACCCCGCTGCACGGGCGGACCCGGACCGGCCAGGTCGTGCCGATGAGCTGGCACTGCGAGGACGCCGCGGTGAACTACACCCGGCTGCCCGCGGTGATGCGGGCCTGGCACGGGATCGTCGCCGACCTGCGCCGGCGCACCGACGTGTTCGACGACTGGGGGATGTTCGCCTACACCTCGGCCGACACCGGCGTCGACTACCTCACCGAGATCGACGTCGGGATCTGGGAGCAACGCCTCGACGACGACGCCTGGGCGATGTGGGTCGCCGCCAAGCGGGACATCGCGGCGGCCGCGCTGGCCCACGGCGGATCGATCAGCGCCTGCCACGGATCCTGCCGGGAGGGCGAGGTCGACCTGGTGCCGAGCGAGCTCGGCGGCGGGTACGAGGTGATGCTCGGGATCAAGCGGCTGCTCGACCCGAACAACATCATGAACCCGGGCAAGTACCTGCTCGACCTGGCCTACGAACCCGACGCGACCGACCGGCTGGCCGACCTGAGGGGACTGCTGCCGTGAGCTACCGCTACTCCGACGAGCACACACCGCCCCCGCCCGAGCCGGCGTCCGAGGTCGCGGTGACCACGCACCCGCACGTGTTCGAGGTCGATCCCCGGCTGATGGAGCGCTGGGTCCTGCAACAGCGGTTCCCGAACTGGGACACGTTGCGGATCATGAACGCCCGGCACGACCACCTGGACTGGATGCACGCGCACTTCGCGGCCCGCACGGTCACCGGGTCCGAGCTGATCGCCGAGGTCGAGGCCGAGGCCGCCGAACACGAGTCCGTCCCACCACCACACAGGAGCGCACCGTGAAGTTCAGCTACGTCATGCTGCCCGACTACCCGCTGACCGAGTCGCTGGCGTCGATCCAGCTGGCCGACGAGCTCGGCTTCCACGCCGTGTACGCGGCCGACGAGACCTGGCACAAGGATCTCTGGCTGCTGTTCGCCGCCGCCGCGGAGCGGACGTCGTCGATCCGGATGGGGCCGAGCGTCTCCGCGGTCGTCCTGCGCGAGCCGTCGCTGATCGCCCAGGCCACCGCGACCCTCGACGAGCTGACCGGCGGCCGGGCCGAGGTGGTGCTGTCCTCGGGCAACTTCGGGCTGCTCGCCCAGTACGGGATGGACTGGAGCACGCAGAAGCCGCTGTCGCGGGTGAAGGAGGGGGTCGGGGTCATCCGCACCCTGCTCGACGAGGGCACGATCACCCACGACGGCGAGTTCTTCACCTACAACGGCCTGTTCACCTTCGCCCGCCCGGTGCAGCAGCGGGTGCCGGTCAAGATGGGCGCCATGGCCGGGCCGCGGTCGTTCCGGGTGGCCGGGGAGATCGCCGACGGCTGTCACCACGCGCTGGGCTACACCGAGCAGGCCTACCGCTACATGTACGACAACATGCGGATCGGGGCCGAGCGGGCCGGGCGCGACGTCGACGCGCTCGACCTCGGCGCCTGGTGCGTGTTCGCGGTCGGCGAGGACTCGGCGACGGCGAAGGAGGCCGCGAAGTCGATGGTCGGGCTCTACGCCTCGGCCATGCCGGACTCGCTGCTGGAGCGCAACGGCGTCTCCCCGGCGGAGATGAAGCCGATCCTGGACAAGTTCGTCGCCGGTGACCTGGCCGGGTCGATCGACGCGACGCCGGACGCGCTCGCCGAGAAGCTGTCGGTCGCGGGCACCCCGCAGGAGTGCATCGCCCGGATCGAGGAGATGAAGGCGGGCGGCGCCAACCACATGATCTGCGCGATCACCGACGCCACCCTGGTGAAGACGTTCATGGGCCGCGACATCCCGGGCATCGCCACCGTCGACGAGCAGCTGCGGTTGATCGCCGGGCAGATCATGCCCCGGTTCGCCTGACCCGTTCCCCACCGCCGCGGGCGGCGCCGGCCCTTCCCCCGGGTGCGGCGCCGTCCGCGGCCCCACGCAGGAGCACCGATGCAGACCTTCCACAACATCGTCGACGGCCGCGGTGTCCCGGCGGCCGACGGCGCGACCATGGACGTGACCGACCCGTGCACCGGCGAGGTCTACGCGACCGCGCCGCTCTCGGGCCCCGCGGACGTCGACGCCGCCTACGCGAGCGCGCGGCGCGCCTTCGACGACGGCTGGGCCGACGTGACCCCCGGCGAGCGGCAGGCGGCGCTGCTGCGGATCGCCGACGCCGTCGAGACGCACGCGGACGAGCTCGTCGAGCTGGAACGCCGCGACACCGGCAAGCCGAGGGCCCTCACGCACTCCGAGGAGATCGCGATGATGGTCGACCAGTTCCGGTTCTTCGCCGGGGCCGCGCGCACCCTGGAGGGCCGGGCGAGCGCGGAGTACATGGCCGGGCACACCTCCTGGGTCCGGCGCGAGCCGCTCGGCGTGGTCGGCTCGATCACGCCGTGGAACTACCCGATGATGATGGCGACCTGGAAGATCGGCCCGGCGCTCGCGGCCGGCAACACCATGGTGCTCAAGCCGTCGGACACCACCCCGGCCAGCACGGTGCGTCTCGGCGAGCTGTTCGCCGAGTTCCTGCCGCCGGGGGTGTTCAACGTCGTCTGCGGGGACCGGGGGACCGGCGCGCTGCTGGCCGCGCACCGCACCCCGGCGCTGGTCGCGATCACCGGGTCCACCCGGGCCGGCCGGGCGGTCGCCGCGGCGGCGGCGGAGAACGTCACCCGGGTGCACCTGGAGCTGGGCGGGAACGCGCCGGTGCTGGTGTTCGACGACGCCGACGTCACCGCCGCGGCCGCGGACATCGCGGTGGCCGGGTTCTTCAACGCCGGTCAGGACTGCACCGCCGCCACCCGGGTGCTGGCCCACGCGCCGGTCGCCGAGCAGCTCGCCGGGGCGCTCACCGAGCAGGCACGCGCGGTCCGGTTCTCCTCGGACGAGGAACCCGGCTCCGAGGACCTGTTCATCCCGCCGCTGAACAACGCCGAGGCGCACGCCAGGGTCACCGGCCTGCTGGAGCGGGTGCCGGCGCACGCGACGGTGCACACCGGGGGGACACCGGCGGACGGCCCCGGGTTCTTCTACCCGGCCACCGTGGTGTCCGGCCTGCGTCAGGACGACGAGCTGGTCCGCGAGGAGATCTTCGGCCCGGTGATCACGGTGCAGGCCGTCGCCGACGAGGCGGAGGCGGTCCGGCTCGCCAACGACACCGGGTACGGGCTGGCCTCCAGCGTGTGGACCGCCGACCACGGCCGTGTCCAGCGGCTGAGCCGGGCCCTGGACTTCGGGTGCGTCTGGGTCAACTGCCACATCCCGCTGGTGGCGGAGATGCCGCACGGCGGGTTCGGGCAGTCCGGCTACGGCAAGGACCTCAGTTCCTACTCGGTGGAGGAGTACACCCGGATCAAGCACGTCATGACCCGCGGCTGACCGGGCCGCGACCTCATCCGGCCAGCGCCGCCAGCTGCGCCGCCCGCACCGCCGCGGTCTGCGCCTGGACCAGGTAGAACGTCGCCTCCCGGGCCAGGCGCTGCTCCGGGCTCGACGCCAGCAGCGCCGAACCGGCCCGGGCCGCCACCAGCCCCTGCGCCGCGCGCACGGTCAGTGCGGCCAGCTCGCCGCGCAGCGTCGTGCGCTCGGGGATCCGTTCCTGCACGGGCACCCCGGTGAGCAGGGCGTACACCTCCGACCGGTGCCGGGCGGCGACCGCGCCCAGGGTGCCGGCGAGCTCGCACGCCTCCGGGCGGTCCCGGTCGCGGCCGAGCCGGTCGAGGTCGCCCAGGATCCGGCGCAACAGCCCCATCGAGGCCGGTGTCGCGTTCGCGGTCCGGGCGGCGTCGAGGGCCCGGAAGACGGGGCCGTCGACGTCGGCGAGCACCGCGTCACCCCCGACGACGAGGTCGTCGAACTCCACGGCGACCGTCCGGGTCCCGCCCATCACGGTCAGCGGGAGCGGCGCACCGGCCCGCAACCCGGCCGACTCCCGGGCCGGGACGAGGACGAACAGGTACCGGTCGCCCGGTGCGGCCGCGCCGATCATCACCAGGTCGGTGAGCCCCCAGCCGGTGCACCAGTCGGACCGGCCGCGCAGCCGCCAGCCCGGTCCCGCCGGCTCCGCGGTGACCGCGGGCGGCCCGGGGCGGCGCAGGTGTGCCACCGCGATGCCGCTGCGCCGGGCCCCCGACGCCAGGTCCGCGCGGTACCGCGCGGCGGCGGGCCCGGTGCGCAGCGCTCCCTCCGGCAGCCCGGCCGCGCCGCTCACCGCGAGCTGCTGCGGGGTCCGGTGCTGGGTGCCGACGAACCAGGTCGCCCCGCACGCCCCGGCCAGCAGCTCCACGGTCTCGGCGTCCACCCGCGCGTCGCCGCCGAACCCGCCGTCCGCGACCGGGACGACGACCGAGAGCAGACCCGCGGCCGCCACCTCGGCACACGTCTGCCGGGACACCCCGCGGCGGGGGTCGTCGGCCGCCTCCGCCCGTGGTCCCAGGACGGTCTCCGCGACCTGCCCGGCGGCGACGACGGCCGGGTGTGCGGCGAGTGCGGACGGCGCGGGGAACGGGTCGGTGCCGGTGGGCGTGCTCACCCCCGCACCGTCGCACGGGCCCGACAGGCGACGCCCGGTCGCCCACCCGAGGTCACATAGGCTCGCAGGAGTGATCCGCCCCCGCCTGGTCGCCCTGGACATCGACGGCACGATCGTGGACGGCAGGCGCCCGCCGAGCCCGGCCGTGCTCGGCGCGGTGACCGCGGTCGCCGCGCACACCCCGGTGATGCTGTGCACCGGGCGCACCGTCGTCGGCGTCCGGCCGGCGCTGGTGCAGCTCGGGCTGCGCAGCGGGGTCACCCTGACCTCGAACGGCGCCGTCGAGCTGGACACCGCGACGCTCACCGTGCGCTCGGTGGCCCGGTTCGACGCCGCCGCGGGACTGGCCCGGCTGCGCGAGCGGTTCCCCGGTGCGGTGTTCGCCGCGGAACAGGTCGGGATCGGGGCCCGGGTGAGCGGCCCGTTCCCGGACGGGCTGCTGGCCGGCACCCTGACCGAGGTCGGCCCGGACGATCTCTGCGCCGAACCGACCCCGAAGCTGGTCATGTACTGGACCGGCCGGACCCCCGCCGAGACGGCGGAGCGGGCCGCCGGGCTCGTCGTGGACGGCGCCACCGTGAACCTCGACCACGAGCTGCCCTGGGTGTCGCTGGTCCCGGCCGGGGTGTCGAAGGCGTCCGGGCTGGCGCGGGTCGCGGCCCGGCTCGGCGTCGACCGGACCGAGGTGCTCGCCGTCGGCGACGGCGACAACGACCGCGCGATGCTGCGCTGGGCCGGGCACGGCGTCGCGATGGGCCAGGCCCCGCCCGAGGTGCACGCCGACGCCGACTCCAGCACCGGCGCGGTCACCGACGACGGGCTCGCCGCCGCGCTGCACCGGTTCTTCTAGCGGGCGATCTCCACCGGGGTGCCCGCCACCAGCACGCTCGCCGGTTCGAGCACCGCCCCGCAGGACGGCGGCCGCGGCGGCAGCCCGCCGTCCGGCCGGACGTCCACGGTCCACGCCCGCCCGTCGGAGCAGGACACCGTGACCGGTCCCGGCGCGGTGCGCGGGCCGATCCGCAGCGCGCCGGCGTCGGTGATCCCGGTGTGCTCGCGGACCGCCAGCTCGGCGACCTGCTGGGCCGGCTCCAGCCCGGCGTGGCCGCGGCACGACCACGGATCGACGACGCCGCCGGCCGCCGCCTTCAGCGCGGCCAGCCCGCTGCCGGTGTCCAGCCGCCCGTAGGCGTAGCCGGTCGGCAGGACCAGCGCGGTCGGTGCGAACCGGTGCCCGCCGAGATGGGTGCACTCCCAGACGTCGGCACCCTCGGCGGCCAGGTCGGCGGCGAGCGCGCGGCCGCGGACGGCGCAGCACACGTCCCGGCGGCCGTGCGCGCACACCAGCATGACCGGATCGGTGACCGGTGTGCCGGGGTCGGAGCCGCCGTCGATGCCGGAGGTGATCCCGGCCAGGTCGTCGGTGCTGCGCACGGTGCGCGACACCACCCGTGACGCCCCGGGTTCCAGATCGGCGACGTAGACGGTGCGGACACCGTCGCAGTCCCGGCCCGCGCGCCCGGTGCGCCGGATCAGCAGCAGCACCACCCCGTCGGCGCGCAGCCGGGAGGACAGCGCCGCGACGTCGGGATCGGTGTGTGCGGCGACCGTGCGCGGCCACGCCCCGACGTGCTCGACGGCGACCAGGCGGCGCACGGCGGGCGCCGTGCCGGCCAGCGGCTCACCGATCTCCTCGCTGCGCGCGGCACAGCCGAGGCGCACGGGTGCCACCGCGGCCGCGGGGCCGTGGTGCGCAGCGGTGACCGTCATCGCCCCCAGTGTAGGGAAGGTTGTCCTAACTGCAACTGCAGACGCACGTACGGGTCATCGTCCGGGCAGCTCGGCCCGCAGCACCTTCCCGGTCTGGTTGCGCGGCAACTCGTCCAGGACGTGCACGTCGCGCGGCACGGCGAACCGCGCCAGGTCGCGCTTCACCCGGTCCCGGATGCTGTCCGCGGTCACCTGCGACCCCGGTTCGAGCACCACCCAGGCCGCCAGCCGCTGGCCGTAGTCGTCGTCGTCCACACCGAGCACGCAGGCCTCCCGGACCCCGTCCAGGCCGGTGATCAGGTCCTCGACCGGTCCCGGGTGCACGTTCTCCCCGCCGGAGACGATCATGTCGTCGGCCCGGCCGGTGAGGAACAGCCTGCCCTCGTCGTCGAGATGGCCGACGTCGCCGGTGCCGAGCAGCCCGTCGCGCTCCTCCAGCCCCTCCTCGCCGCCGGTGTAGCCGTCGAACGGCAGGTCGTTGCCGACGAACACCCGCCCCTCCACACCGGGATCGGCCCGCCGGTCCTGCTCGTCGAGGATCACCAGGGTGGTGCCGGCCGGGGCCCGTCCGGCGGTGCCGGGTGCGTCGCGCAGGTCCTGCGGGCCGGCGATGGACACCCAGGACACCTCGGTGGACCCGTAGAGGTTGTAGAGGCAGTCGCCGAAGCGGTCCATGAAGTCCCGGGCCTGGCCACCGGGCAGCGCCGACCCGGAGACGGCGACGATCCGCGGCGCGCGCCCGGCCCCCCAGCCCGGTGCCCCGGACTCCAGGACCCGCTGCAGCATCACCGGGACGGCGAACACCGTGGTGACCCGGTGCTGCGCGACCGCGGCGAGCATCTCCTCGGGTCCGAACCTCCGCCGCAGCACGACCGTGGCCCCGTGCAGCGCGGCCAGCAGCAGGCCGGCGTTGCCCCAGGTGTGGAACAGCGGCGCCGCGATGTGCACCGGCTCGGCCGCCCGCAGCGGGATCGCCGAGAGGATCGAGGCCGCCGGGGCAAGCGTCGACGGGTGCGGCCGCTTCGCCCCCTTCGGCGTCCCGGTCGTGCCGGAGGTCAGCACGATCTGCTTGGACGGCTCCGGCCGGAACGGCAGCTCGCCGGGCCCGCCCCGGCCGACCATCGCGTCCAGGTCGTCGAGCACCCGGTCGCCGGCCGGGCGCGGCCCCTCCGGGGTCGCGGTGAGCACCACCCGGGGCCCCGCCGGGACGACGTCGAGGAACTCCGGATCGACGACGACCGTGTGCAGCTGCTGCTGGTCGTGCACCCCGCGCAGCTGCTCGGCGGACAGCCCGGTGTTGACCAGGACGACGTCGGCGCCGGCCTTGCCCGCGGCGACGATCGCCTCGATCGGGGCGCGGGCGTTGCGGCAGAGCACCCCGACCGGGGCGCCCGGACCGGCCCCGGAGTCGAGCAGCGCGAGCGCGAGGCGGTCGGTGCGCTCGTCCAGCTCGGCGTAGGTGGTGACGCCGTCGTCGTCGACCACGGCGAGCCGGTACGGGTGCCGCACGGCGCCGGCGACGAAGCCGGTGGTGACGCTGTTGCCGTAGCGCAGCAGCGCCCGGCCCATGCCGTAGAGCCGGGCCGGGCCGAGCGGGCGGACCACGCCGGAGCGGGCCAGCGCGACCGCCGCCCGTGCGGTGCCGCTACCCAGCTCGTAGGCCGTGCGGGCGGTCCCGGTCAGGTTCTCCAGCAACGGCGAACCGGTCGCCCGCCGCGGTGCGGCTGCGGGTCCGGCCGGGCCGGTGGCGGTCCGGTCGGGGGTCGTCTCAGAACTCACTGCTCACGTCCGTCGTCGGGGGTGGGGGGCGTAGGTTGCGGGGCGATCCGATCGAACTCCCGGAGGCCAGCGTGTGTCCCACCGTCCCGGACCTGCGACTGCGTGCCCTGGAGCGCGACGATCTCGCGTTCGTGCACGAGCTCTCCAACGACTCCGGGATCATGTCCTACTGGTTCGAGGAGCCCTACGAGGCGCTCGTGGAGCTGCAGGACATCTACGACCGGCACGTCCACGACAACCGGGAGCGCCGGTTCGTGCTCCAGCTCGGCGGCCCGGCCGGGGACCCCGCGGACCGGGCCGGGCTGGTCGAGCTGGTGGAGATCGACTACATCCACCGCAAGGCCGAGTTCCAGATCATCGTGCACCCCGCGTTCCAGGGGCGCGGTCTCGCCGCCCGGGCGACCGCCGCCGCGCTGGACTACGCGTTCGGCGTGCTCAACCTGCACAAGGTCTACCTGGTCGTCGACGTGGAGAACACCCGCGCGGTGCGGGCCTACGAGCGGACCGGGTTCACCGTGGAGGGCGAGCTGCGCGAGGAGTTCTTCGCCAGCGGGCGCTACCGCGACGCCTACCGGATGGCGATCCTGCAGCGCGACCATCTCGGGCGTTCCTGACGCGGGCGGCACCGGGCGGTGAACCGCCCGGCGGACCGGGGGAGTGGGTGCCGGGCCGGCCGGCAGGGAGGGGGGCCCGTCGGCCGGCCCGGTGGTCGCCGACCGCGGGCATGCGGCCGGCCGGACCCTTGTCGCCGCCCCGGACGGGCCGGTGGGCCGGGCGAACCCGGCCGCGGGCGTCCGTGCTGACGTCGACACCGCCGAACGGTACAACTCCGCCCGGCACTCGTGTCAACGTCGGCGTCGGACAGCGCTGTGAGCAGCGCGGCGGGCGGTCGGGGAGGGCTCCGTGCAATGTCGCCGTCGCCGGGGGACACCGTGTGTCACCGTCGGCGGGGGCGCGCCGCCCAGCGTGTTCGGAACCGGTGGGCGGGGGCGGTTCGAGGTAGGCTGCCCCCCGATGTCCGGATCGCCGTCCGCCGGGGACGACTACCCCATCGACCAGCTCGCCGCCCGGGCCGGGATGACCGTGCGCAACGTGCGGGCGCACCTGTCGCGCGGCCTGCTCCCGGCCGGGCGGATGCGCGGGCGCACGGCCTGGTACGGGCCCGAGCACCTGGCCCGGCTCGAACTGATCGCGGGGCTGCAGCGCCGCGGCTTCTCGCTGGCGGCGATCGGCGTCCTGATCAACCAGACGCCGTCGGACAGCGCCGAGGAGGCGCTGCGCCTCTACCGCGGGATGCTCGCGCCGTGGCAGCCGGAGGACCCGGTCGAGATCGACGCGGACGGGTTCGCCGCCTGGGCGGGCGCCGAGCTGCCCGCGGACGCCGTGTCCCGGCTCGCCGCGTCCGGCCTGCTGGAGCACCCGGCACCCGGCCGGCTGCGGATCCTGAACCCGTCGCTGGTGCGGGCCGGTGCGCACGCGATCGCGCTCGGGCTGTCCCCGGAGTCGGTCGTCGAGGTCGGGGTGGCGCTGCGGGCGCGGACCAGGGCGATCGCCGACCTGTTCGTCGAGCTGTTCCACGACGAGGTGTGGCAGGCGCACGTCGCCGCCGGGATGCCCCGTGACGGCGTCGCCGACCTGCGGACCGCGGTCGAGGCGCTGCAGCCGGTCGCGACCCGGTCGCTGCTCGGCGCGTTCCGGCAGACGATGCTGGAGGCGATGGAGGACTTCATCCGGGGGCTGTCCACCGACCTGGCCCCGGACGACCGGGAACACCCGGCGCCGCGCGGGTAGTGCTCCGGGCCGTCATGCAGTGGGCAGCTGCACCGTGAACGTGGTGTGCCCGGCCCGGCTGTCGGCTCCGACCGTGCCCTCGTGCGCCGTCACGACGGCGGCGACGATCGCCAGCCCCAGGCCGGTGCCGGGGGTGTCGTTCCCGGCCCTGGCCCGGCCCTCGGCGGCGCGGGTGAAGCGCTCGAAGACGCGGCCGAGGACGGCGGGATCGATGCCAGGGCCGTCGTCGGTGACGCTCAGCCGCACCCGGCCCGGGTCCGGGCGGTCCAGCCGGACCCGCACCGTGGTGCCGTCCGGGGTGTGGGTGCGCGCGTTCGCCAGCAGGTTCGCGAGGACCTGGGCGAGCCGGTCCGGGTCCCCGGTCACGGTGACCGGCTCGCCGGGCAGCTCCGGGACCCAGCGGTGCCCCGGCCCGGCGACGTGCGCGTCGCCGATCCCGTCGAGCACCAGCCGGGTCAGGTCCACCTCCGACCGGGCCAGCGGGCGGCCGGCGTCCAGCCGGGCCAGCAGCAGCAGGTCCTCGACCAGCGCGCTCATCCGCTCGGCCTGCGAGGTGATCCGCCGCAGCGCGTGCGCGGTGCCCGGCGGCACCGGGGCGCTCTCCCGCCCGGAGAGCTCGGCGTAGCCGCGGATCGCGGCGAGCGGGGTGCGCAGCTCGTGGCTCGCGTCGGCGACGAACCGGCGCAGCCGGGTCTCGGAGTCCTGGCGGGCGGCGAGCGCGCCCTCGACGTTGTCGAGCATCCGGTTCAGCGCGGTCCCGACCTGGCCGACCTCGGTGCGCGGGTCCGGCTCGGGGACCCGCGCGGCGAGCTGCACCTCGCCCCGGTCCAGCGGCAGCTCGCCCACCCGCGCGGCGACCCCGGCGACCCGCTCCAGCGGGCGCAGCTCCCGGCGCACGAGCACCGCCGCGGCCAGCCCGGCGAGCAGGACGGCGCCGCCGAGCACGACGAGCTCGATGAGCAGCAGCCGGTCCACGGTCTCCCCGGCGCCGTCCGGGCGGGCCACGACGACGGTCCGGTCCCCGGCCGCGTACGCGGCGGCCTGGTAGGAGCCGGCCTGCAGGGCGACCGGGTGCGGCACGGCGTCGCGCGCGACCCCGCCCAGCGCGGCGACGTCCGGCTCGGACAGCGCCGCGCGGGTCCCGTCCGGACCGGCCCGTTCGGCGCGGACCGGCCGGTCGCCGTCGAACACCGCGACCGCCGCGCCGGGACCCTGCCCCGGGCCCAGCAGCAGGTCGCCATCGGCCCTGTCGGTGCTGTCGGCCCTGTCGGCGCCGTCGGCACCGTCGGCGGGGGGCGGGCGCCCGCCGGGCCCCTCCGGCAGGCCCGCACCGGCACCGGCCACCGTCCCCGGCGCCAGGCCCAGCACGCGTCCGGCGACGGCGTCGAGGGTGAGCACCAGCTCCCGGTCCTGCCGGCCGGACAGGAAGTGGTCCAGCGACAGCGTCGTCACGATCCCGATCGCCGCGCACGCCACCGCGAACACCAGCAGCACCGTGCCGACCAGCCGGGCCCGCAGCGAACGGGCCCGGCCGGGCAGCCGGCCGGGCGCCACCGCGGCTACCCGGCGGGGCGCAGCACGTAGCCCGCCCCCCGCACCGTGTGGATCATCGGCGGGAACCCGGCGTCGATCTTCTTGCGCAGGTAGGACACGTACAGCTCGACCACGTTGGACTGGCCCCCGAAGTCGTAGTGCCACACCCGGTCCAGGATCTGGGCCTTGGACAGCACCCGGCGCGGGTTGCGCATGAGGAAGCGCAGCAGCTCGAACTCGGTGGCGGTGAGCTCGACCGGGCGGTCGCCGCGGTGGACCTCGTGCGCGTCCTCGTCGAGCACCAGGTCGCCGACGACGAGCCGGGCCGTCCGCCGCGCCGCCGTCATCCCGGCCCGGCGCAGCAGCCCGCGCAGCCGGGCGACGAGCTCCTCCAGCGAGAACGGCTTGGTGACGTAGTCGTCGCCACCGGCGGTGAGCCCGGCGACCCGGTCCTCCACGGCGTCGCGCGCGGTCAGGAACAGCACCGGCACCTCCGGGGTGTCGGCCCGGACCCGGCGCAGCACCTCGACCCCGCCGACGTCGGGCAGCATGACGTCGAGGACGATCGCGTCCGGCCGGAACTCCCGGGCCGCCCGGACGGCGGTCGACCCGTCCCCGGCGGTCCGGACCTCCCAGCCCTCGTAGCGCAGCGCCATCGAGAGCAGTTCGGTGAGGGTCGCCTCGTCGTCGACGACCAGCACCCGGACCGGTCCGCCGTCGGCCCGGCGCAGGCCGTCGCCCTCCCGGTCGCTCACCTCGGTCATGGTGCCAGCACACCCGGTGAACCTGTGTGACGGCTGTGCGGCACCTGTCCGGATGCTGTCGCCCGGCTCAGCGGGCGCGCCAGTAGCCCGTCGCGTAGACGGCGCGCCGGTCGAATCCGCGGTCGGTCAGCAGGTGCCCGCGCAGGTCCCGGACGGCCGCGGACTCCCCGGCCAGCCAGGCCTGGCCGGGACCCTCCGGCAGCTCCGCCGCCCGCACGGCCGCGACCAGCGGCGCACCGGCCGGCTCGGACCCGCGGTGCACCCAGTCCACCCGGGCGCCGCCGGGCAGGTCCTGCTCCTCGCCGGGGCCGGCCACCTCGACGACCGCCCGCACGGGCACCCCGGGATGGTCCGCGGCGAGGGTCTCCAGCACCGTCGCGATCGCCGGCAGCGCCGACTCGTCGCCGATGACGAGATGGTGCCCGGCGGCCGGGTCCGGGTTCCACCGTCCGCCCGGTTCGGACACCCCGACCCAGTCACCGGGCCGGGCGGCCACCGCCCAGGCCGCGGCCGGGCCGTGCCCGGCGTGCACGACGAAGTCGACGTCCAGCTCGCCGTGCTCGCCGGTACCCGGGGCGAACCGGCGGACGGTGTAGGTCCGGATCGCCGGGCGGGCCTGCCCGGCGGGCCACACCGGCCCCCCGGTGGACGCCCGTGGCACGGCGGGCCGCTCCTGGCCCTCGACCGGGAAGAACATCTTGATCCGGCGGTCCGGGCCGTGGCCGGGGAACCCGGCGAGCTCCTCGCCGGTCAGCGTCACCCGGATCATCCCGGGGGTGACCCGGTGCACGCGGGTCACCTGCAGCAGGCGGGGTGCGGTCGTGCTCATGACCGAGGAGTCTCCCGGACCACTCGGTCAGCGGGCGCGGGGGAGCCCCGCGAGGCCGGTCCAGGCGACCTCCATGAGGTAGTCCGTCGCCTGTGCGGCGGTGATCCGCTCGTCCTGGCCGCGCCACACCGCGAGCCGCTCGGCGGCCCCGACGATCACCTGCGCCCAGCCGGTGAGCCGGTCCGGCTCGGTACCGGGCACCTGGGCGGCGAGCAGGCCGGCGATGAAGTCGGTCTGCTGGGCGCGGATCTCCTCGAGCGCCTCGCCGGTGACCCCGGCCTCGGAGCAGAACAGCTGCCAGGCCGGTGCCCGCCGGTCCAGGTAGGTGAAGAACGCCAGGGTGCCGCCGCGCAGCATCGACTCGGGATCGTCGGCCTCGCCCGCCGCCCGCGCGGTGACCTCCAGCAGCTCGGCACGGGCCCGCGTGATCGCGGCGAGCAGCAGGGCCTCCTTGGACCGGAAGTGGGCGTAGAGGACCGGCTTGGTGACGCCGACCCGCTCGGCGACGGTGTCCATCGAGGCCCCGGAGTACCCGTGCTCGCCGAACACGGCGACGGCGGCGTCCACGATCTGCCGCTCCCGTTCGGCCCGGGGCACGCGCCGCCGGGGGCCGGGAACGGTCTGCGTGGTCATGGGCCGGGACCCTACCCGCGGTAACTTACCCGTGGTAGGTTACCGCCGGTAACAGTGACGCAGCCGTGGGGGAGCGCATGCCCGAGCAGGTCGACACGGTCATCGTCGGGAGCGGGTTCGCCGGCCTCGGCGCGGCGATCCGGCTGGACGGCGCCGGCCGCCGGGACTGGGTGCTGCTGGAGAAGGCCGGCACCCTCGGCGGCACCTGGCGCGACAACGTCTACCCGGGTTGTGCCTGCGACGTGGAGTCGCACCTGTACTCGTTCTCGTTCTTCCCGCACGACGGCTGGACCCGCACCTTCGCCCGGCAGGCCGAGATCCGGTCCTACCTGGAGGACGTCGCCGACCACTACCGGCTCCGCGACCGCGTCCGGTTCGGCGCGCACGTCACCGGGGCGGAGTGGGACGGCACGCACTGGGACGTCACGCTCGCCGACGGCGACGTGCTGCGGGCCCGCTACGTCGTGTTCGGCACCGGCGCGCTGCACGAACCGGCGGTCCCGGAGATCGAGGGGCTCTCCGGGTTCGCCGGTGCCGCGTTCCACTCGGCGCAGTGGGACCCGTCGGTCGACCTGCGCGGCAAGCGGGTCGCGGTGATCGGGACCGGGGCGTCGGCGATCCAGTTCGTCCCGGCGATCGCGCCGGAGGCCGGGCACCTCACGCTGTTCCAGCGCACCGCACCGTGGGTGCTGCCGAAGCCGGACAAGCCGATCCCCGAGCGCACCCGGCGGGCCTTCCGGCGGGTGCCCGGCCTGCGCCGCGCCTACCGGGCGGCGCTGTACTGGCGGCACGAGGCGATGGTCGTCGGGTTCCTGCACCCGCGGGTCATGCGGATCGCCGAGCGGGTCGCCCGGCTGTACCTGCGCCGCGCGTTCGCCGGGGACGACGCGCTGCGCCGGGCCGTGACGCCGGACTTCACGATGGGCTGCAAGCGGGTGCTGATGAGCAACGACTACTACCCGGCCCTGCGGCGCGCCGACGTCACCGTCGAGACCACGGGCATCGCCCGGATCACCGAGCGTGGCGTCGTCACCACGGACGGGGCCGAGCACCCGTGCGACGTCATCGTGTTCGGCACCGGCTTCCGGGTCGGCGACGGCATGAGCCGCATGACGATCACCGGCCGGGACGGGGTGAAGCTCGCCGACGCCTGGCAGGACGGCCCGCAGGCGCTGTACGGCACCACGGTCGCCGGGTTCCCCAATCTCTTCTCCGTCGTCGGGCCGAACACCGGGCTGGGGCACAGCTCGATGGTGCTGATGATCGAGTCCCAGCTGAACTACGTCCTCGGCGCGATGGACCTGGTGGACCGGCACCGGGCGGTCGCCGTCGACACCCGCCGCGACGTGCAGGACGCGCACAACGCCGATCTGCAGGCCCGGCTCGGTGCGGCGGTCTGGGGTTCCGGGGGCTGCGCGTCCTGGTACCTGGACGCCCACGGCCGGAACCGGACGCTGTGGCCCGGGTACACGTTCGACTTCCGGCGCCGCACCCGCCGGGTGGATCCGGCCGCGCACGAACTCGTGGCCTGACGGGGTACTAGCGTCGGGCGGCGTGGACGAATCCGCCTGGGCCTACGCGCTGCCGATGACCACGCGTTTCCGCGGGATCACCGTGCGGGAGGGGCTGCTGCTGCCCGGTCCCGCCGGGTGGGGCGAGTTCTGCCCGTTCACCGAGTACGACGACGCCGAGGCCGTGGCCTGGCTGGCCGCGGCCCGTGAGGCGGCGGACGACGGCTGGCCCGAGCCGGTCCGCGACCGGGTCCCGGTCAACGCCACGGTCCCGGCGGTCGGCCCGGAGCACGCGCAGCGGATCGTCCGCGACTCCGGGTGCCGCACCGCGAAGGTGAAGGTCGCGGACCCTGGCGGGTCGCTCGCCGAGGACGAGGAGCGGGTCGCCGCGGTCCGCGACGCGCTCGGCCCGTCGGGTCTCGTGCGGGTGGACGCGAACGCCGCGTGGGGCCGGGACGAGGCGGTCGCCGCCATCACCCGGCTGGACCGGGCGGCCGGCGGGCTGGAGTACGCCGAGCAGCCCTGCGCGTCGGTGGAGGACCTCGCCGCGGTGCGCCGTGCGGTGGACGTCCCGGTGGCCGCCGACGAGTCGATCCGCCGGGCCGAGGACCCGATGCGGGTGGTGCGGGCCGGGGCGGCCGACGTCGTCGTCCTGAAGGTCTCGCCGCTCGGGGGGGTGCGCCGGGCACTGCGGATCGCCGAGCAGTGCGGCCTGCCGGTCGTGGTGTCCTCGGCGGTGGAGTCGGGGGTCGGGCTGGCGGCCGGGCTGGCGCTGGCCGGTGCGCTGCCCGAGCTGCACCACGCCTGCGGGCTGGGGACGGCGTCGCTGCTGGCCGCCGACGTCGTCGACCGGCCGTTCGTCCCGGACGGCGGGTTCCTGCCGGTGCCGCGCCGCGCCCCGGAACCGGTGCGGCGCGACGGCGTCGAGGCGGACCCGGAGCGCGCGGCCCGGTGGCGGGCCCGGCACGACCGGGTCGCCGCGCTCCTGGAAGCCCCGGTTCAGTAGCGGTTGGCCTTGGCCTCCCGGCGCATCGCCGCGTCGATCACCCGGGCCGGGCCCGGGACCCGGTACTGGCCCTTGACGAGCTTGCCGGCGCTGGGCACCTCGCCCTTCGCCGGCCAGGTCGAGGCGTCCCACAGCGAGGACCGCAGGAACGCCTTGGCGCAGTGCAGGAACAGCTCCTCGACCTCGACGACGATCGCCACCTCCGGGGTCGATCCCTGCACCGTGAGCCGGTCGGCGAAGTCCGGCCGGTGCACGATCCGGGCGCGGCCGTTGACCCGCACCGTGTCGTTCGACCCGGGCACCACGAAGATCATCCCGACCCGGGGGTCGTGCAGGATGTTGCGCAGCGAGTCCAGCTTGCGGTTGCCCTTGCGGTCGGCGAACGCGACCGTGCGCTCGTCGAGCACCAGCACGCAGCCGGCGGGATCGCTCCGCGGGGAGACGTCCACGCCGTCCGGGCCGGTCGTCGCGAGCAGGAAGAACGGCGAGGCGGCCAGGAACTCCGCCGTCACCGGGTCCACGTGGTCGCGGGCCTTGTCCCGGATGGCGGCGCTGGTCTCGCCGATGACCTCGCGCAGCCGCGCCTCGTCCGTGATCTCGTCCATCTCGCCTCCGTCTCGGTTAGGTCACCCTAACTCCGTGCTGGTCAGAGGACCACCACCGATGCGGCGAGCAGCAGCAGGAACGAGACGACCGAGGCGATCGACGGGCCCAGGGTGTAGGTCTTGAGCGCCCCGCGGACCGACAGCTCGAACACCGACTTGAACAGCCAGAACCCGTTCGCGTTGGGCAGCCCGCCGAACAGGGCGCCGGACAGCGCGGCCAGCCCGATCAGCACCGCCTGCCCACCGCCCGCAGCCTCGGCGACCGGGGCGACGATGCCGATCGCGGTCAGCGCGCCCAGCGTGATGGACCCGACGGCCGCGTGCAGCACGGCGGCGATGATCCAGGTCAGCACGATGGGCGAGCCGAACCCGGCGTCGAACAGACCGGAGAGGTAGTCGCCCGCGTCGGTGCCGCCGACGAGCGCCGCGAAGCTCCCGCCGACCCCGGTGAGGACGAGGATGGACCCGCTGGTGCGCATCCCGCGGCGGACGGCCTCGTCGAGCTCCGCCGCGCCCAGCACCCGGCGGGCGATCACGTAGGCCACGCACACCCCGGCGAACAGCGCGGTGCTGACGTCACCGACGACGTCGACGACCGTCCCCTGCACACCGGCCGTGGTCAGGCCGGCCCCGAGCAGGATCATCACCACGGTCACCACGAGCGGGGCGGCGTAGAGCCACAGCGGCCCGCCCGGTCCGGCGGAACCGCCGGTGCCCGGTGTCGCGGCTCCCGCGGGACCGACCGTGCTCCCGGAGCCGGAGCCGGAGCCGGACGGCTCGGTGGGGCCGGAGCCGGTGTGGCCGGCCGGGCCGGGCACCGCGCCGGGGTCCGGCCCGTCCCCGGGCCCGGCGGCACCTGCGGACCCGCCCGGCGCGGCGGGGTCCGCGACGGGAGCCGTCGCCGGGACCGCGGCCGGGGCGAGCTCGTCCCGCGCGGGGTTCCACAGCCCGTACCGCACCAGCAGCGAGTACACCGCGACCGTGACGACGATGGTGAGCACCCCGACCGGCAGCGCGTAGAGCAGCGCCTGCCCGACCGGGATCCCGAGCACCCCGACGACGGCCATCAGCGCCGTCCCGGGCACGACGAACGTCAGGCCCGCGGTGATGCCCACGATCGCGGCCCCGGACAGCAGACCGTGCCCGTCGCGCCCGAGCCGTGACGACGCGTGCCGGGTCAGCGGCCCGGCCAGCACGATCAGGACGTCGGCGAACACCGAGGCGAGCACCACGCCCAGCGACAGCCCGTAGGCGTAGGGCACGCCGCGGCGGCCGAACGTCCGCAGCATCGACTCGGCGATCCGTTGCGGCACGCCGAGCGCCTGCACGAGCGAGCCGAGCAGCACACCGAACGCGATCAGCAGCCCGATCTCGCCCATGACCGAGCCGAAGCCCTCGGCGACGGCCGTGCTGGTCCCCGCGGCGCCCTGCCCGGTGGCGAGCCCGAGGTAGGCCGCGCCCAACACGAGCGCGATCACCGGCTCGACCCGGAGCGCGACGATGACGCCGACGACGCCGGCCAGCGCGATCCCTATGTGCAGGATCGCCATTGATCCGATCACGGGTGTCCTCGCTTTCTCTGTGGGACCGGCCCGGGCGGGCCGGGGTCAGCCGGGGCCGGGGAAGTCGCCGGCCGCGAGCAGCGCCGAGGGCAGGGTGCGGCCCAGCACGGAGCCGAGCCAGCGCGCGCCGTCGCACAGCCGCCGCAGGTCGTGCGGCACCGCGACGCCGCTGCGGCGCAGCGCGTAGACGAGGTCCTCGGTGGCGACGTTCCCGGTCGCCGCGGGCGCGAACGGGCAGCCACCGGCGACGCCGATGCTGCTGTCGAGCGCCGTCACCCCCGCCTCGACCGCGGCCAGCGCGTTCGCGACGGCGGTGTTGCGGGTGTCGTGCAGGTGCACCCGCAGCGGCGTGCCGGGGGCGGCGGCGCCCGCGAGGGCGAACCGCTCGTGCACGTCCCGCGGGACGGCGACGCCGATCGTGTCGGCGAGCGCGATCTCGTCCGGCCCGGCGGCGGCCACCGTGTCCAGGCAGTCACGCAGCCGCTGCACCGGCACCTCGCCCTCGAACGGGCAGCCGAACGACGCGCCGAGGGTCACCGTCACGGTGACCCCCGCGGCGCGGGCCCGCGGGACCAGCCGGGCCACCAGGTCCAGCGCGCCCGCGGTGTCGGTGTTCTGGTTGCGCCGGCTGAACGTGTCGGTGACGACGGCGACGACGTCGATCTCGTCGACCCCGCACGCCAGCGCCCGGTCCAGGCCGCGCTCGTTCATCACCAGGCCCGCGTAGCGCACGCCCGGCTCCCGCGGGACGAGCGCCATCAGCTCCTCGGCCCCGGCCATCGCGAGTACCCGCGCCGGGTTCGCGAAGCTCACCGCCTCGATCCGCCGGGCACCGGCGGCGACGGGCCGGCGCACGAGCTCGAGCTTCTGCCCGACGTCGAGGTGCACCGCCTCGTTCTGCAACCCGTCCCGCGGCGCGACCTCGACCAGCGTGATCCCCGGCGCGGGCATCTCAGAGAGTGTTTGAGAAGATCATGTTGAGGGTGTGACTACGTACTTCTGCTGGCGTCGGGCGGGTTCGCCACGGGCGATGCGGCGGGTGATGGTGTTGATCGCCGCCCAGCGGATCATGGCCTCGGACACTGCGGGGTGGCGTTCGTAGTCGCGGGCCAGGCGGCGGTGTGCGGTGACCCAGGCCAGGGTCCGCTCGACCACCCACCGCCGCGGGAGGACGGCGAATCCGCGCTGCTCAGGCGGTTTGCGCACGATCTCGACGCTGGTGTGCAGGATCGTGGTCGCCCAGTCCAGCAGGCGCCCGGCGAACCCGGCGTCGGCGTAGACGAACCGCACCCTCGTGCGCAGGTAGAGGTCGAGCAGGATCGACTTGGCGCCATCGCGGTCCTGCACCGACGCCGAGCACACCATCGTGGTCAGCAGCAGGCCGAGGGTGTCGGTCACGATGAACCGCTTCCGACCGTTGATCTTCTTCCCGGCGTCGTAGCCGCGGGTGTCCCGCCCGACCGTGTCAGCGCCCCTCACCGACTGCGAGTCGATGATCCCCGCGCTGGGTTCGGGGTCGCGGCCCTCATCAGCGCGTAGCTGACGGCGCACGATCGGGAGGATCTGCTCGGTGACCCTCTGCTGCTCCCACCGGTTGAAGTACCAGTACACCGTCTGCCACGGCGGGAAATCCACTGGTAGAGCCCGCCACGCGCACCCGGCGCGCACGACGTAGAGGATCGCATCCACCACATCACGGCGCGCGTGCTTCTCCGGCCGGCCTCCCGCCCCCGCCGCTGGCAGCAGCGGCTCGATCAACGCCCACTGCTCATCGCTGGTGTCCGAGGGGTACCGCCGCCTACGCCGAGCCACTCCTCCACGATGGACCACACCCGGACGCATCCAGCGCAGACACGCCGACCCTTCTCAAACACGCTCTCAGACGATCCCCTGCGCGCGCAGCTCGTGCAGGCGCTCCGGCGCCGTGCCGAGCACCGCCGAGAGCACCTCGTCGGTGTGCTCGCCCAGCTCGGGGCCGAGTGCGGCGACCCGGCCGGGCGTGCCGGACAGCCGGGGGACGACGTTCTGCATCGGGAACGGGCCGAGCGCGGGGTGGGTGAGCCGGACGATCGCCTGCCGCGCCGCGAAGTGCGGGTCGCGCAGCATGTCCTCGGAGCGGTAGGCCAGTCCGGCCGGGACACCCGCCTCGTGCAGGGCGTCGAGCAGCTCCTCGCTGTCCCGGGTCGCGGTGATCGCGGCGATCTGCCCGTCCAGCTCGGCGCCGTGCGCGCCGCGGGCGGTGTGCGTGGCGAACCGCTCGTCGTCGAGCCAGTCGGTGCGGCCGAGCGCCTCGGCCAGCCGGCGGAAGACGGTGTCGCGGTTGCCCGCGATGAGGACCTCGGCGCCGTCCCGCGACGGGTAGACGTTGCTGGGCGCGACGCCCGGCAGCGTGCTGCCGCTGCGCTCGCGCTGGAACCCGGCCAGCTCCCACTCCGGCAGCGACGCCTCCATCAGCGCGAGGACGGCCTCGTAGATCGCCGAGTCGACGACCTGCCCGACCCCGGTCCGCTGCCGGTTGACCACCGCCATGACCGTGCCGAGCGCGGCGAACGTCCCGGCCAGCGAGTCACCGAGGGAGACCCCGATCCGGCTGGTCGGGCGGCCCGGCTCGCCGGTGAGGTAGCGGATGCCGCCCATCGCCTCGCCGATCGCGCCGAACCCGGCGCGCCCGGCGTAGGGACCGGTCTGCCCGTAGCCGGTCACCCGGGTCATGATCAGTCCCGGGTTGACCCGGCTCAGGTCCGCGTAGCCGCAGCCCCAGCGCTCCATGGTGCCGGGCCGGAAGTTCTCCACCAGGACGTCCGCGTGCTCCGCCAGGCCGCGCAGGATCTCCTGGCCCTCCCGGCGGCGCAGGTTGCAGGTCACCGACTTCTTGTTGCGCGCGATGACCGGCCAGGACAGCGAGTGTCCCGACGGGTGGCGGTGCCCCCACTCCCGCATCGGGTCGCCGGCGCCCGGATCCTCCAGCTTGATCACCTCGGCGCCGAAGTCGCCGAGCAGCTGGGCGCAGAACGGGCCGGCGATCAGCGAGCCGGTCTCCAGCACCCGCAGCCCGGCGAGCGGGCCGCCGGATGCGGTCGCGGTGTCCGGGCCGCTCCCCGGTGCACCGGGTGTCGTCGTCGTCATGGTGCTCGCCGGCTCCCTCATCCTCGGGTGGTGTGCGCCACGGCAGCCTGCATTGTGTACATGATTCCCGACAAGGGTCGACAGCTGCAGGAGAAATGCCGAGCAAAGAGCTAGATTGTGTACAAGATCGGGTATCGGGCCGACGGCCTAGAGTGCGGGCATGGCGACGGGGGCCGAACGGGCCTACGAGGTGGTGCGGTCCGCGATCGTGGCGGGCGAGTACCGGCCGGGGGACAAGCTCAACGAGGAGTCGCTGGCCCAGCGGCTGGAGCTGAGCCGGACACCGGTCCGGGAGGCGCTGCGCCGCCTGGGGCGGGACGGGCTGGTCGAGATCGAGGCCAACCGCGGTGCCCGGGTGATCCGGTGGGACGCCGAGGACCTGCGCGAGGTGTTCGCGCTGCGCGCGGTGCTGGAGGGGCACGCGGCGGCCCGGGCGGCGGAGCTGCGCACGCCCGAGCAGCTCGACCGGATCGAGGCCGCGCTGGCCGCGATGGATGAGCTGGGGGAGCGGTCCGACGCCGACGCGATCGAGCGCCGCAGCGTGCTCAACGCCGAGCTGCACTCGGGGATCGCCGACGCGGCGCACAGCCCCCGGCTGCCCCGGCTGCTGCAGCAGCTGGTCAGCGTCAACGCCATCGCCCGCAACTTCGGCCGTTACCCGGCCGCCGCGCTGGCCCGCAGCCAGCGCCAGCACCACGACATCGTCGTCGCCGTCCGCCGGCGCAGCCCCGAGCTGGCCAGGGCGGCGATGACCACCCACCTGCTCACCGCCGCCGAGGTGCTCGCCGACCTGCCCGCGGCGGACGGGTGAGCCCGCCGCGGGTGACCGTGGTCGGGGCCGGGATCGCCGGCGTGACCTGCGCCGCCGTCCTGGCCGGCCGTGGCGTCGCGGTGACGGTGCTCGACCGGGCGCGCGGTGCCGGTGGGCGGCTGGCGACGCACCGGCACGCCGGGCGCCCGGCGGACATCGGTGCCGCCTACTTCACGGTGTCCGGCGCGGACTTCGCTGGGCAGGTCCGGCGCTGGCAGGCCGCCGGCCTGGCCCGGGAGTGGACCGACACGCTCGGCGTGTTCTCCGGGGTCGACCGGGCCCCGGACAGCCGGGGCCCGATGCGCTGGGCGGCGCCCGGTGGGCTGCGTGGCCTGGTCGCCGACGCCGCCGCGGAACTGACCGTGCGTACCGGGCACCCGGTCCGTTCGGTGCGGCCCGGGCCGGGTGGCCGTCCGCTGGTGGACGGCGAACCGTGCGACGCGGTGGTCCTCGCGATGCCGGACCCGCAGGCCGCACGGCTGCTGGACCCGGCGACCCCGGCCGGGGCCGCGGTCACCGGGCGGGCCTGGAACCCGGTGCTGGCACTGACCCTCGGCCACCCCCGCCACGCGTGGGCGCCGCTGCGCGCCGCGTTCGTCAACGACCACCCGGAGCTGTCGCTGGTCGCCGACGACGGCGACCGCCGCGGCGACGGCGCCCCGGTCCTGGTCGCGCACTCCACGGGCGATCTCGCCCGCCGGTTCGACGCCGATCCGGCGGCCGCGGCCGGTCCGATGACCGCGGCGGTGCACCGGCTGCTCGGGATCGACTCGGATCCGGAGTGGACGCACGTGCACCGCTGGCGCTTCGCCGCCCCCGCCGGCTCGCGGGACGAGCCCTTCCACCTGGGGACGGACGGGATCGCGCTCGCCGGGGACGGCTGGGGCCGGTCCCGGGTGGAGACGGCCTGGCTCTCCGGGGACCGCCTGGGCCGGGAGCTGGCCGGGCGACTCGGTCACTGAGTGCGTCCCGGGCGGCGGGTGTGTCCGCGGCCCCGGGGTGCGACGTCGCGCCGGGTCACCCCGCCGAGGCCGGCACCCGGGAGAACCGGCGCGCGCCGGGGGCCAGCATCGCCAGGCCCGGCCCGAGCAGGCACAGCGCGGCGCACACCAGCAGCACCGGGCGCAGCCCGAAGGTCTCGATCGCCGGGGCGATCAGCGCCAGCCCGAGCGGCGCCAGCCCGTAGGACAGCAGGAAGTCCAGGGACGACACCCTGGCCAGCTTCGCCGGGTCGACCTCGCGCTGCACCGCGGTGAACCACGGGACGTTGAACAGCTCGATCCCCACCCCGCACACCACGTAGGCGGCCACCACGACCCAGATCGGCAGCGGCGTCAGCAGTGCCAGCGGCGCGAGGGCGTACAGCGCGAGACCGGCGAGCGCGACCCGGCCGCGGGCCTCGGGCCGCCACCGCGCGACGATCACGGCGCCGACCAGCGCCCCGGCGGTGTAGCCGGTGAGTGCGGCGGCCAGCACCGTCGCCCCGCCGTAGGTCTCGCTGCTGACCAGCGGCAACGCCACCCCGGTCGCGGAGTAACCGGTGGAGATCACCGCGGTCAGCGCGCCCAGCCCGGCGAGGAACCAGGGGTGCCGGCGGGCCTCGGTGAGGCCCTCGGCGAACTCGGCGACGAATCCCGGGCGGGGCCCGGTGGGCACCGCCCGGTGCGTACCGGCCCCCGGCACGACGGCCGCGAGCACCCACAGCACGGTGATGCCGAGCGTGACGCCGGCGACCGGGACGACGGTAGCGGCCAGCGCGGTCAGCGCCGGTGCGACCAGCGTGGTGCCGCGCACCGCGAACGTCATCGCCGCGTTCGCCTCCTGGCGCTGCTCGGCGGCGACGATCTCGGCGACCAGCGCCTGGAACGCCGGCCGGCAGGCGCCCTGGCCGACTCCGGCCAACGCGCACCCGGCGAGTAGCAGCGCGAGCCCCCCGGCGCCGGTGAGGGCCAGCGCGGTGCCCCCCGATCCGGCCGCGGCCAGCGCGCCGGACCAGGCCACCGTCGTCCGGCGGGAGTAGCGGTCGGCGAGCACGCCACCGGCGGGCATCGCGGCGAGGAACCCGGCGGTGCGCACCCCGAGGGCCAGTCCGAGATCCACGCCGGACAGCGCCCCCTCGACGACGCCGAGGCCCAGCACGAACGGCAGCGCCCAGGTGGCGATGCCGGACGCGGTCGTCCCGATCCAGAGCCGCAGGAACGCCGGCTCGCGCAGGACCGTCCGTGCGTGCGTCACCGGCGGAACTCCTTCAGGTAGGCGCCGAAGCGCTCCAGGCCGTCGATGTTGCGCGGGCCGCTGATGCCCTCGTTGTAGTCGAGCACGAAGAACGCCCGGTTCGCGATCGCGGGGACGCTGCGCAGCTGCGGCAGCGAGGTCAGGTAGTCGATCTTCTCCTGTGCGCTCTGGTCGCCGTAGTCGAGGATCATGATGATCTCCGGCCGGCGCTGCACGACGGTCTCCCAGCCGACGTCGGTCCACCGGGCGTCGAGGTCGCCGAGCACGTTGCGGCCACCGGCGAGGGAGATGATGTCGTTCGGCGGGACCTGGTTGCCCGCGGTGTTCGGGCGGTCGGTGCCGGAGTCGTAGAGGAACACCGACGGCGGCGGATCCAGCCGCGGGGCGGCCTCGGTCACCGCGGCCACCCTGGTCTGCATACCGGCGACGACCTGGTCGGCGCGCTCGGGCACCCGGAAGATCGCACCGAGCCGGCGCATGTCCTCGTACAGGCCCTCCAGCGGTGTGACGCGCTGCGGGTGGCCGGGGTAGTTCCAGCAGGTCTCGGTGTGCATGAAGCTCTGGACGCCGAGCCGGTCCAGCAGTTCGGGGGTGATGCCGCGCTCGTCGGAGAACCCGGACCGCCATCCCGCGACGACGAGATCGGCGCCGGCGTCCACGACCAGTTCGCGGTTGAGCAGATCGGTCGACAGCTTCTCGGTGCGGGCGTAGTCCGCCGCCCACGGCGACTCCTCGACCGGCGGGTTCGCCGGTGGCATCACCCAGCCGCGCACCCGGTCGGTGAGACCCAGTGCGAACAGCTTGTCGGCGCTGCCCGCCTCGTAGGCGACGGCGCGCTCGGGCGCCCGGTACTGCACCGGCTGCCCGCAGCGGGGCACGGTGACGGTCTCGGCCGTGGACCGCTCGACCTGCGCACCGCAGGCGGTGACGGCGAACAGGGTGGCGAGCAGCAACGGCACGGCGCGGGTGGTGCGCACGGGGGACTCCTCGGTTCTCGGGTCAGTCGTCGGCGCTGCCGGGGGTCCCCGGCAGCGTGTAGAGCAGCCGGGTCCCGCCGGTCACGGGATGGGTGACGACATCGGCGTGCACGCCGAACACGTCGGCGACCAGCGCGGTCGTGAGGACCTCGGCCGGGGTGCCCGCCGCGACCAGCCGGCCGTCGTGCAGTACCCCGATCCGGTCGCAGACGGCGGCCGCGAGGTTCAGGTCGTGCAGGACGACCAGCACCGTCGTACCGATCTCGCGCAGCAGCGCGAGCAGCCCCAGCTGGTGGGCGATGTCGAGGTGGTTGGTCGGCTCGTCGAGCACCAGCACCTCGGGGGTCTGGGCGAGTGCGCGGGCCGCGAGCACCCGCTGGCGCTCCCCGCCCGACAGGGTCAGCACCCCGCGGTCGGCGAGCGGTCCCACGCCGACCCGGTCCATCGCCTCCCTGCAGATGCGCAGGTCCTCCGGCCCCGGTCCGCGGTGCCCGGACAGGTGCGGGGCCCGGCCGAGGGCGACCAGCTCGGCGACGGTGAAGTCCAGGTCCGAGGAGTGGTCCTGGGTCATCGCCGCGACCCGCCGGGCGCCCTCGCGCAGCGGGGCCGCGGTGAGGTCGTCGCCGTCGAGCAGCACGGTGCCGCGCAGCGGGCGCAACGTCCGGTAGACGCAGCGCAGCGCGGTGGACTTGCCGCTGCCGTTCGGACCGACCAGGCCGACCACCGACCCGGACGCGACGTCGAGGGACAGCTCGCGCACGATCTCCCGGCCGCCGGCGGCGACGGTGATCCCGGCGAGGGCGAGATCGGTCATCTACACACCCCCGAAGACGTAGCCGCGCCGGCGCAGCAGGAGCACGAACACCGGCACGCCGACGAGCGCCGTCACCACCCCGAGCGGCAGCTCCCGCGGGGCGACGACGGTGCGCGACAGCAGATCGACCCACACCGCCAGCACCGCGCCGACCAGCGGGGCCAGCACCAGCACCCGGGCGTGCGCGGCGCCGGTGACCATCCGCACGAGGTGCGGCACGATCAGCCCGACGAACCCGATCGCCCCGCTGACCGCGACCATCGCGCCGGTCATCACCGAGGTCAGCACGAAGAGCTCCCGGCGCAGCCGTGCGGTGTCCACACCGGAGCTCGCGGCGGTCTCGTCGCCCAGGGAGAGCACGTCCATGTCGCGGGCCCGCAGCCGCAGCGCCACGATGCCGGCGAGCACCACCACGACGACCAGCGGCAGCGAGCCCCAGGTGGCGGCGCCGAACCCGCCGAGGGTCCAGTAGAGGACGGTGGCGGTCGCCTCGCCCTGCGGCACCAGGTAGATCAGCAACGCCATCGCGGCCTGGAACGCGTACGCCATCGCCACCCCGGTCAGGACCAGTCGCAGCGGGCTCGTCGCGCCCGGTCCCCGGCGCCGCGCGGCCAGGTAGACCAGGACCGCGGCGCCGAGCGCACCGGCGAACGCCCCCACCGACAGCGCGTAGATCCCGGCGACGGCCAGCGCCCCGGTCACCAGCACGGTCACCGCGCCGACCGCGGCGCCGGAGGAGATCCCCAGGACGAACGGGTCGGCGAGCGGGTTGCGGACCAGGGCCTGCACCCCGGCCCCGACCGCGGACAGCCCGGCGCCGACGACGGCGGCGAGCAGCACCCGCGGCGTGCGCAGCTGCCAGACGATCTCGTAGGTCGCGACCTCGTCGAGCCGGATCGTGCCCCCGGTGAGGGCGGCCCCGAGGTAGCGCAGCGTGTCGGCGGGATGGACGGAGGCCGGTCCGAGCCCGATCGCCAGGACGACGGAGACCACCAGCGCCACGGCGAGCCCGGCCGTTGATTTGATGAACATGATTGTCGTAGGTGATAACACCCGGACGGTCGGAGCGCCAGCGTCCGGGTCGAGTCGTGATGGGCGCCCCGTCCCGGTTGTCCGGCTCGACATAAAATGGTATCGGTTTCCATTATGACGCAGAGTGTTCCCGTGACGGCGCAGGAGTTGCCGCCCCCGTTGCCCGCGGCGACCGTGACGGCGCTCAACCGGCCGGACGGCACCCTCCACACCACCCGCACCCGCAGCTGGAACGGCTGGGACCTCGACGTGCCGCCCGGCGTCTTCCGGCCCGGCCTGACCAGCGAGATGATCGCCGACCGGGTGCTCTCGGGGGAGATCGAGACCCGGGGCCGCCGCTACCTCGCCATGGGGTGCGGTCTCGGGCTGGAGGTCGTCGCCGCAGGGATCCGCGGTGCCGGGCACGTCTACGCGGTGGACGTGCACCCGGCGAGCGTCGAGACCGCCGTGCGCCACCACGACCGGCTGGCCGGCCCGGGCGGCTGCACCGGGATCGTCGCCGACCTGCTCGACGGCGTCCCGGACGGAACCGTCGTCGACGTCGTCACGTTCAACCCGCCGGCGGTGAGCGTGCGGGTGGCCGAGGACCCGGACGTCGTGCGCAACGTCTGCGAGGGGGCACCGCTGCTGGACCGGTTCTTCGCCCAGCTCGCGGGCCGCGACGTCCTCGCCCCGGGCGGGGAGGTCCTCGTGATCGCATCGAACACCGCCGACCTGCCCGCCATCGTGCGGAGCGCGGCCGGGCACGGGTTCGACGCCGGGCTGGTGCTGCGCCACGACTGGGGCGACGGTGTGCTCACCCACCTGTTCCGCTTCACCCGCAGCGGCGGTGCCCGATGAGCCGGACCGTCGACGGACTCGTCGCCGAGGTGCTCGACGGCGGGCACGGCCCCGACCCGGCCGGGCTCACCGCGACCAGCGTGTTCTGGGCCGGTCACGGCACCCGGCTGGCCGGGGGACCGGTGACCTACCGCAACCACTACGTCCTCGTCCGCTGCGGTGCCGCGTTCGGTGCCGCGTCGGTCCGGGCCGGTGAGCTGGACCCCGTGGCCTGCCAGGACCTGTCCGGCAGCGGTCTGGACACGCTGCTCGCCGCCGGCGCCCCGGCCCCGCTACGGACCGCGGCACTGGACGCCTACCTGGCCGGCGTCCGCCCGTTCCGCGACGATCCCGCGGCCGAGCGGGTGGAGCTGCCCGCCGGCACGCCGGAGCAGCGGGCACTCGCCCGCGACGCCGCCGTCGCGGGGCTGCTCGACGTGCCGGCGGGTGCGCGCGTCGCGCTGATCGGTGTGGTGAACCCCCTGGTCGCGGCGATCCGGGAGCGGGGAGCGGAGTGTCTGCCGTGCGATCTGGACCTGCGCACGACCCAGTGGGGCGACGTCGTGTCCGACTCGGCCGAGGAGGTGATCGACGCCGCGGACACCGTCGTCGCGACCGGGATGACACTGGCCAACGGCACGTTCGACGCGATCGCGGCCCGCTGCCGGGACCGCGGGATCGGGCTGACCGTCTACGCGCAGACCGGCGCCGCGGTGGCGCGGGCGTTCCTCGGCGACGGCGTGACCGCGTTGTCCGCGGAGCCGTTCCCGTTCTCCCAGTTCAGCGCGGATCCCACGGCTCTGTACCGGTACCGGGCGCACCGGTGAGGGCCGGCCGGGGACACGCGCCGTGCCACCACGGTGAGCTGCTGCAGGGCTTCTTCCGGGACGGCTCCGGCGTGCCGCGACCGGGCCTGGTCACGCTGCCGTCGCCGGAACCCGGCGTGCGCGCGGACTTCATCCCCGCGACGGTGGGGTCCGGGGTGACGGTGCACCCGCCCGGCCGGACCAAGGCGGCGCGGGCCGCACGACTGGCACTCGACGCCGTCGGCGGGCCGGGGACGCCCGGCGGGGTGCTGACCCTGACCGGATCGGTCCGGCCCGGTCTGGGCCTCGGCTCGTCGACCGCGGACGTGGTCGCCGCCGTCCGGGCGGTCGCGGACGCGGCCGGAGCGCGGATCGGGCCGCACACCCTGGCCCGGCTGGCGGTGGCGGCCGAGGCGGCGAGCGACCCGCTGATGTTCGACGACACCCGGCCACGGTTGTTCGCCCAGCGCGACGGGAACGTCCTGGAGGTCCTGCCGGGCCGGATCCCGCCGCTGCTGGTCCTCGGTTGCCTGCTCGACGGCGGCCGCCCGGTGCCGACCCCGGCCGTCCGCCCGCCGGAGCCGCCGGCCGCGGTCGTCGACACCTACGAGGCCCTGCGGGCCGGGTTGCGCACCGCGTTCGCCACCGGCGACGCCGCCGCGACCGCCCGCATCGCCACCCGCAGCGCGCGGCTGCACCGGACCGACGGCGAGGTGGACCGGTTGCTGGCCGCCGTGCACCCGGCCGGGGCGCTCGGGGTGCAGATCGCACACAGCGGCAACGTGGCCGGGGTGCTGCTGGCCCCCGGTGACGGAGTCGCCGCCGACCGGGCCGAGGCTGCGCTGCGTGCCGCCGGGTTCGTCCCGACCGGCCGGTTCACCGCCGGCACCGGCGAGCCCCGGCCGGCCGCCGCCGCGGGGGGAACCCGGTGACCCTCACCATCGACGACCACGTCGCCGACGCCGTCGGGCGGCCGGACCTCGTCCGGCTCGGTGAGCGGGTGCTGTGCCTGCGGTTCGAGACGATGAAGGTCCTCAGCGCCGACGCCGCGGTGCGCAGGCTGCTCGACACCGGCCGGGTCGTGCCCGGGGACGCCGTGGTGGACAGCTCCAGCGGGATCTACGCCTACGCGCTGGCCCTGGCCTGCCACCGGCACGGGCTGCGCTGTCACATCGTCGGCTCCACCACGGTCGACGACGCCGCCCGGCTGCAGCTGGAGCTGCTCGGCGCGACCCTCGAACGAATGCCGCCGAGTGCCGACCTCAAACTCGACCAGAGCCGCCGGGTCGCCCGGATCCGCGAGCTGCTCGCCGCCGATCCGCGGCTGCACTGGATGCGCCAGTACCACGACGACGTGCACTACCTCGGCTACCGCACGGTCGCGCACCGGCTGCGCGAGGCACTCGGCCCGGTGCCGCTGACCGTCGTCGGCGGAGTCGGGTCGGGCGCGTCCACCGGCGGGCTCGCCCGCTACCTGCGTGCCGCGGACCCACCCGGCACCCCGACCCGCCTGGTCGGCGTGCAGCCGTTCGGCAGCGTCACCTTCGGCAGCGAGCACGTCGCCGACCCCGACATCATCATCGCCGGGATCGGCAGCTCGATCCCCTTCGGCAACGTCGAGCACCCGGCCTACGACGTGGTCCACTGGACCGGGTTCACCGCGGCGCTGTCCGGGGCAGTGGCCCTGCTGCGCGAGCACGCGGTGTTCGCCGGGCTGTCCGCCGGCGCGGCCTACCTGGCGGCCCGCTGGGAGCGCGACGCCGACCCGGACCGCACGGTGCTGACGATCGCCGCGGACACCGGGCACCGCTACGTCGGCGGCGTCTACGCCCGGCACGCCGAGGCCGTCCCCCTCGACTCGCTCGCCCCGCACCTGGTCCGGTCCACCGCGGAGCTGGCGCTGCCGTGGTCACGGATGGCGTGGGCCGGGGCGGCCGGGCCACCGGGCGCGCGGGCCGGCGCGGTGCCGGAGCCCCGGCCCCGGGCGGGCTGACGTCCCACCGGGCGACCGTCCCCGCGGGCGACCGGGTGCCGGCGGCACTGGCCGGGCGGCCCGTGGCGGCTTACCGTCGCGGTCATGGTCGAGCGTGCATCCACCGGCGGAGAGCTGATCGAGGGCGAGCCGGTCGTCGTCGAACCGGAGGGGCGGCCGTTCGGTGGGTCGACCGCGCCGGCCGAGCTGGGCCGGTCGGTGCCGGACGCGACCGGGCGGGCGGTGCTCGCCGACCTCGCGGCCGTACTGGACGCCGACCGGATCCTGACCGACCCGGACACCGTCCGCCCCTACGTGCACGACGAGGCCGAGTGGGCCGGCTACGGCACGCCGCTGTGCGTGGTGCGGGCACGCAGCACCGCGGACGTCGCCGCGACGGTGCGGGTCTGCGCCCGGCACCGGACACCGGTCGTCGCGCGCGGGGCGGGCACCGGTCTGTCCGGCGGCGCGAACGCGGTCGAGGGCTGCGTGCTGCTGTCGTGCGAGCGGATGACCGCGATCCGGGAGATCTCGCCGGGGGAGCGGCTCGCCGTCGTCGAACCGGGGGTGGTCAACGACGACCTGCGCGCGGCCTGCGCGGAGCAGGGGCTCTGGTACCCGCCGGACCCGGCGTCCGCGCCGTGGTCGACGATCGGCGGCAACGTCGCCACCAACGCCGGTGGCCTGTGCTGCGTGAAGTACGGCGTCACCCGCGACTACGTCCTCGCGCTCGAGGTGGTGACGGCGCGCGGCGAGACCGTGCGGGTCGGCCGGCGCACCGCGAAGGGGGTCGTCGGCTACGACCTGACCGGGCTGATGGTCGGCTCCGAGGGCACCCTCGGCGTGATCACCGAGATCACCGTGAAGCTGCGCCCGGCCCGGCCGGCTGCGCCGCGCACCGTCGTCGGGTTCTTCGACTCGCTCGCCGACTGCGGGGCCGCGGTCGCCGCCGTCACCGAGCAGGGGCTGCAGCCCGCGGTGTTCGAGCTGGTCGACCGCGAGTGCCTGGCCGCGGTGAACAGCTGGCGCAACGCCGGTCTCCCGGAGGACGCCGCCGCGTTGCTGCTCGCCCAGACCGACCTGCCCGAACCGGCGGCCGAGGCGGAGGCGGAGGCGATCCTCGCCGCGTTCACCGCGCACGGGGCGACCGAGGCGATGGCCTCGACCGACGAGACCGAGGCCGAGGCGTTGTTCGCCGCGCGGCGGATGGCCTACCCGGCGCTGGAACAGCTCGGGATGGGCATGCTGACCGAGGACGTCTGCGTCCCCCGGCCCCGGATGGCGGCCATGCTGGCCCGGATCGAGGAGATCGCCGCCCGGCACCGGGTGCGGATCGCGACCGTCGCGCACGCCGGGGACGGCAACCTGCACCCGCTGATGCTGACCCCGCACGACGATCCCGGCGCGCGGGAACGGACCCGGGCCGCGTTCGACGAGATCATCGGCACCGCCGTCGAACTCGGGGGGACGGTGACCGGTGAGCACGGCGTCGGCCTGCTCAAGCGCGACGGCATGGAACGGGAGCTGGGGCCGGAGGTGCTGGCCATGCAGCGCGCGGTGAAGTCCGCACTCGACCCGGACGGCATCCTCAACCCGGGCAAGGCCGTCTAGACCGCACGCGGAGGATCGCCCGGACGGCCCCGTATCACCCGCGCGTGCGGCGGGAATCCTCCTGGATGAGCCCCGCCGACGCGACCGTGCCGACCGAGCCCGCCCCGTCCGTACCGGCCGGGCCCGGCCCGTCCGCAGCGCCCACGGCCCGGCCGTCGGTCGTGGACGTGCCGCCCGGGGACCGCCCGTTCCACGGCCCGGCGCACGCCGGGGCGCCCCGGCTGTCCGGAGTCGGCGGGGTGGCGGGGTCCACGACGGTGACCGACGCGGAGGTCCGGGAGTACGAGCGGGTCGACACCGCCGACCTGCGCCTGCTCGCCGCCGGGGTGGAGCTGGCGCGCGAACGCGTCGTGCCGGACCGCGCCTCGCCGGCCGGCCCGGCCGCGACGTGGGTGCTGCGGCTGCCCGACGGGGACCCGGCCGCGGAGCTGCGGTCCCCGGTGCCCGACGCCGACGCGGGTGGCCCCGGGGAGGTGCCGCCGCCGTTCGAGGCCGTCCTGGCGCCGTTGCACGCCGGTGCGCCGTTGCGGCCGGTCGGGCGGGTGCGCCTGGTGCGGACGACGGTGCGGGTGCACGACGACGCGGACCGCGAGCTGGCGACGCTGTGGCGCGACGAGATCACCGCGACGACGCTGGGGGAGTCGACGTCGGTGCAGGCGTGGAGCGAGGCCGTCCTGCGGCCGGGGGCCGGCGGGAGCGCCGTCCTGGCCGGGATCGAGGACGCCCTGCGCGAGACCGGTCTGACGGCCGGGCCGGGCGGGGCGCGCCGCCGGCTCGCCGCGCTGCTGGCCGCGGCCGGCCCGGCCGACCCGCCGCGGCACCGGGGCGATCCGGACAGTGCGGGACAGGTGGTGCTCGACTACCTGGCCCGGCAGGTCGACGCGCTCACCGAGCGGGAGGCGGACCTGCGCGCGGACCGGCCGGACGCGGTGCACCAGATGCGGGTCGCGGCCCGCCGTGCCCGCAGCGCGCTGCGCACCTACCGGAGGCTCCTGCCCGGGCCGCGGACCGCGCACCTGGTCGCCGAGCTGCGCTGGCTCGGCCGGGAGCTGGCCGGCGAGCGCGACGCCGAGGTCCAGCAGGCCCGGCTGGAGGAACGACTGGCCGCCCTGGACCCCGACCTGGTGCTCGGCACGGTCCGGGCCGACGTCGCCCGGCACTTCGCCCGGACCAGGGCCACGACGTCGGCCGTGGTCGGTGCGACCGTCGACGGCGAGCGGTACGCCGCACTGCACGGCGCGCTGCGCCGGATGCTCGCCGACCCGCCACTGAGCGAGCGCGCGGCCCGGCCGGCCGCCGAGGTGCTGCCGCGGCTGGTCGGCCGTACCGCGCGCAGGCTGGACCGCCGGATGCGCATCGCGCTGGCCGATCTCGCCGACGGGCGGGTCGCACCGGTCTCGCTGCACGACGCCCGCAAGTCCGGCAAGCAGCTCCGGTACGCCACCGAGGTGGCCCGGCCGGCCGTCGGGAAGCCGGCGACGGTGTTCGCGAAGCGGATGAAGGCGGTGCAGACCGTCCTCGGGGACCATCAGGACGCCGTCGTCTCCCGGGAACTGCTCCGCGGGCTCGCGGACGGGTCCACCGGCGCCTTCACCCTCGGCGTGCTGCACGGCCGTGACAGCGCGACGATGGCCGGGCTGGAGGACCGGTTGCCGGAGATCTGGGAGCACGCGTGGACGACGAAGGCCAGGCGCTGGATGCAGGGGTGACCGGCCCGGCGGGCGCCCGGGACGCCGTCGCCGACCTGCGCCGGATCGCGTTCCTCCTGGAGCGGGCGCACGAGTCGACGTACCGGGTCCGGGCGTTCCGGGCCGCGGCGGCCGCACTGCGCGGGCGCGACGCCGAGGAGCTGGCCCGGCGGCACGCCGCCGGGACGCTCACCGACCTGCGCGGGGTCGGCGAGGTCACGGCCCGCTGCGTCGGCGAGTCGCTGACCGGCGAGGAACCGGTCTACCTGCGCCGGCTGGAGGACGCGGTGGCCCGCGCCGACGCCACCGGCATCCCGCTCGCCGAGGCGGCCGTGCGGTTGCGCGACGCGCTGCGCGGGGACTGCCACAGCCACACCGACGCCTCCGACGGCGGTTCCCCGCTGGCCGAGATGGCCGAGACGGCGATCGCACTGGGCCACGAGTACCTGGTGGTCACCGACCACTCGCCGCGGCTCACCGTCGCGAACGGCCTGTCGGCGGACCGGCTGCGGCGCCAGCTCGCCGACGTCGCGGAGCTGAACGACCGGATCGCCGCGACCGGGTCCGGGTTCCGGGTGCTCACCGGCATCGAGGTCGACATCCTCGACGACGGGGCGCTCGACCAGTCCGAGGACCTGCTCGCCGAGCTGGACCTGGTCGTCGCGAGCGTGCACTCGAAGCTGCGGATGCCGCGGGCGGAGATGACCGAACGGATGCTGACGGCGGTGGCGAACCCGCACGTCGACGTGCTCGGGCACTGCACCGGCCGGATGGTGACCGGGCGTCGCGCGCGCCCGGAGTCGGAGTTCGACGCGAACGCCGTGTTCGAGGCCTGCGCCGGGTACGGCGTCGCCGTCGAGATCAACTCCCGGCCGGAGCGGCTCGACCCGCCGAAACGCCTGCTGCGCCTGGCCGTCGAGGCGGGCTGCGAGTTCACGATCGACACCGACGCGCATGCCCCCGGCCAGCTCGACTGGCTCGACAACGGCTGCGCCCGCGCCGTCGCCTGCGGGGTGGAGCCGGACCGGATCCGCAACACCCGCGACGTCGCCGGCCTGCTCGGCACCACCCGGGCCTGACCCCCACCGCCCGGGGCCCGGCGCACGTGCGCCCGGCTCGACCACGGGGCGGCGACCGGGCTTCGGGTCCGTCCCGGGCAAGCCGCGCTCGGAGGCCACCGCCGCACCCGCTCCCGGACGCGGCCTCGCCCCGCCCCGTCGCGCTGCGGGTCTGCGCCGTGGACGCTCGCGCATCCCGCAGACGCTCACGGAATCGGGTGCGCGGGAACAGGTCCGGTGAGCGCGTGGGCCGGGGTGGCCTGCCGGGTGCAGGTTCGGCGCCTCGGAGCCGTCTGTGCGGTGCACGGAGGGTGAGACCTCCGGGGTATCGGTGACTCCCTGTCGGTCGGCGGTGACCCGGAAGGGTGGTTCGACTGGCGTCGGTCACGATCTGCTCGTCTGATGGGGCTGTCGGTGACGGAGTGACGAGAGGGGTCCACGGTGCGTGTGAACGCGAGGTTCCGGCTACCGATCGCACTCTCCGTGCTGCCGCTGCTCACGGTCACCGCGCTGGCCGCTGGTCCCACGACGACCGCGGCGACCGCGGCCACGGGACCGACGGCGGCCACCGACATCACGGGACCGGCCGCCGCGGGACCGCCCGCGACAGGACCGGCCGCCGCAGTACCGGGCACCGCAGGACCGGCCGCGGCACCGGGCACCGCAGTACCGGGCACCGCAGTACCGGGCGCGGCAGGACCGGGCACCGCAGCACCGGGCGCCCCGGCACCGGGTCCGACGTGCACCACGACCGCCGCCGACACCCTCGGCTGGGGCGAACCCACCCGGCGCTCGGAGTTCGACGGCACGGCCGTCCCACCGGACTGGCACCCCTACGGGCCCGAGCCCGGTCACGACAAGCAGGGCACCCGCACCCCGGACCAGGTCTCCGTCGCCGACGGCGCGATGACGATCGCCGCCGAGGCCGACGGCACCACCGGCGCGGCGAGCTGGCACCCCGGCCAGCGCTACGGCCGCTGGGAGGCGTGCGTGCGGTCGGAGGAGGCGTCCGGCGGGCTCAACGCGCTGCTGCTGCTCTGGCCGGTCGCCGAGGACTTCCCGGTCGGCGGCGAGATCGACTGGATGGAGATCACCGACGACAGCCGCCAGGAGACGTCGTTCTTCCTGCACTACGGGGAGGACAACGACCAGGACTACGGCTCGGTGCGGCACGACTCGACGCAGTGGTCGGCCTACGCGCTGGAGTGGACCCCGGAGAAGATCACCGCGTACGTGAACGGCGAGCAGTGGTACTCCACCACGAACACCGAGCAGTTCCCGCCGGGCCCGATGAACATGACCATGCAGCTCGACTACTTCGGCGACGCCGGTGGCCCGACCGCCATGCACCTGGACTGGGCCCGGCAGTGGGCGCTGCCGCAGAGCGAGCCGGCGACGCTGAGCCTGCCGTCGGGTGCCGCGGCGACCGGGCAGCCGAAGGACCACCCGGAGCGCGCGCCGCGCGAGCTGACCCCGGAGGAGCAGCAGGCGCAGGACGCGCTGCCCACCGGCTGACCCGGTGCGCCCGGTGGCTCAGCCCGCGGCGTCGAGCTCGGCGCGGGTCGGGGGGTTGGCACCGTGTCGCGAGCAGGTGATCGCGGCGGCCGTGACGGCCTCGGACAGCACGCCGTCGAGGGTCTCGCGGTCCATCCGGTACAGGTCGTCGCGGGCCGCGGCCCCGAGCAGCCCGCGCCGGTGCAGCCCGGCCAGCAGGGCCGCGGAGAAGTTGTCCCCGGCACCGACGGTGTCGACGACCTCGATCTCCTTCCCGGGTAGCACGCTGTGCAGGCCGGACGCGGTCCCGGCGAGCACGCCGTTCGCACCCAGCGTCACCACGACGACCGCGGGCCCCAGCTCCAGCCACTCGCCGACGACGTCACCCGGCTCGCGGCCGGGCTGCAGCCACTCGAGGTCCTCCTCGCTGACCTTGACCACGTCGGCCAGCCCGAGCAGCTCGTGCACACCGGGCAGCACGTCCTCCGGGGTGCCCATCAGCAGCGGCCGGATGTTCGGGTCGTAGCTGACGGTCGCGGTGTCCACGGCGGAGGCCAGCAGCTCCCGCAACGCCTCGTGCCCCGGCGCGGTGGTCAGCGCCAGCGACCCGGAGTGGACGGCGACGACGGGCTCGTCACCCTCGGGGTCCAGCGCGCCGGACAGCTCCTCGGCCGTCCACTGCCAGTCCGCGGTGCCGGAGATCCGGAAGTCGTAGGACGCCTGGCCGTCCGCCGCCAGCTCCACGATCGCCAGCGACGACGGCTCCGCGGCCTCGACCGCGTGCGAGAGGTCGACGCCGTTGTCCGCCAGGTGGTCACGCAGCTTGCGCCCGAGCAGGTCGTCGGCGAGCCGGGCGAGCATCCGGGCCCGCACGTCGAGCCGGGACAGCCCGACCGCCACGTTCGCCGGGCTCCCGCCGGGGGCGAACTCCCAGTACCCCGCAGCGGGGGCGGGGACGATGTCGACGAGTGCCTCGCCGGCGACGGCGACGACTCCGCGCGGCCGGCGTGCGGCAGCAGTTTCGGGCATGGGCGCACTGTATCCACCGCCCGGCGGGGTCCTCCCCACCCGAGGTGGGTGACCCGTACCGCCACCCACCCGCAGTACACGGTCCGTGGCACGTGGTAGGCATGACGGGTGCCCCGGAAGATCCCGGTCGTGGTGCTGGCCGGTTTCCTCGGAGCCGGCAAGACGACCCTGCTGAACCACCTCCTCGCGACCGCCGGGGACGCGCGCATCGGTGTCGTCGTCAACGACTTCGGCTCGGTCGGGATCGACGCGATGCGGATCGCCGGGCAGGCCGGTGAGGTCGTCGGGCTCGGGAACGGGTGCCTGTGCTGCGAGATCGGCGAGGGCGGCGTCGCGGGCGTGCTGGAGAGCCTCACTCGTCGGCGTGACGAGATCGACGTCATCGTGATCGAGGCCAGCGGGATCGCCGAGCCCGGCACGCTGGTCCAGCTGGTCCTCGACGCGCTCGGCCGGGACCTCGGTTTCGGAGGGCTGGTCGAGGTCGTCGACGCGGCCGAGCTGGCCGCCACCCGGTTGCGGCACCCGCAGCTGGACCGGCACATCGGGCTGGCCGATCTCGTCGTCCTCAACAAGATCGACCGGGTCGACCCGGGCACCCTGTGGCGGGCCCGGCGACTGTGCCGGGAGGCGAACCCGCGGGCGCCGATCGTCCCGGTCCGCGATGGCGCGATCGACCCGGCGCTGCTGTTCGACATCGAGATCGTGCCGGGCCGGCAGCTGATGCTCGGCGAGCAGGTGCGCGAGGCCGGCGAGGAGCACGCCGCACACCTGCACGCCGGCTACCAGAGCGTCACCTTCCGCTGCGACGAGCCGCTCGACGCCGGCCGGCTGCAGGACCTGCTCGACGCCCGTCCGTCCGGCCTCTACCGGATCAAGGGCTCGGTGCGGTTCGCCGCCGCGCCGGCCGCCGAGCGCTGGGACCTGCACACGGTCGGCCGCTACGTGCGGTTCCGCCGGGCCCGGTGGGACAGCGGCGAACCCCGCCGCACCACCCTGGTCATGATCGGGACCGGGCTGGACGAGGCCGCACTGCACCGCGCGCTGCGCGCCTGTGTCGCGGGGGCCGACGACCGCCGCGACACCGACGCACTGCTCCCGGTCGCCCGCTACGCGGTGTGACCGGCCGGGGCCGCCGCCGGACGGCGGTCAGACGGCGGTGAGATCGGGACCGGTCGCGGGCTCGTCGAGCACCGCGAGCGCGTCGATCGCCCAGATCTCCTGCGCACCGACGGCGGTCCACAGCAGACCGCCCAGGGTGCGGGTCGGATCGATCCGCCCGGCCTGCCAGGACGGGCTCGCCGCGACCCGCTCGGCGCGGGCGCACAGCCGCCACTCGACCGATTCGCGGTCGGTCACCTCGACGGCGAACCGGCCGTGGCCGAACCGGGCGCGGTAGCGGCGCACCGGGTCGGTCACCGCGTGGATCATCGACAGCACGCCGACGGCACCGGCGAACGTGACCGGGAGCGCGACCGCGAGGACCAGCACGAGCCAGGCCCAGCTCTGCGCACCCACGGTCACCGCGGCGACGACGGAGGTCAGGACCGCGGTGGCGGTCAGCGCCCCGGCGGGGAGCCGCGTGTAGACGAGGTCCCCCGCGTCGTCGATGACGTAGGAGGTGTCCTGCAGCAGGGCGGGATCGTGCACGCGGTAACCGCGGCGGGTACGGATGAGGGTCGGAAGCCGATCGGTGGGAGCACCGGTGGTGAAGTCGTTCATGGTCGTGCTCGATCTGTGAGAAGCCTGCTGCTCGCGGCCCACCGGATGGCCGTCGCGCCCGGTCAGTCGCACACGATGCCTGCCGGTGTTACAGATTCACAACGAGTTCCCGGCAGGTCGTCCCAGTGGCGTTGATCACCCCCGGTTGCGCGTTCCGGGGCCGTCGTACTCCGGCGGCCACGGGTCCCCCCACGCCGCGTCGCGGGCGGCCCGGTACAGCGCCCCGCGACTGCGCGGAACGGGGGTGTCGCGAAGCTCGCCGTCCGCGCCGCAGACACTCAGGGTGACCAGTCCCTTGCGGCTGCGCGGGTGCCGCAGCACCCGTCCGGCGGCCCGCGGCGGCGGCTGCGCACCGTCCGGGCGGACGGCGACGACGTAGGAGAACTTCTCGTCCTCGTGCCCGAGCGAGCCCGCCTTGAGCGCCCGGTGCCGGGAGCTGCGGTTCACCCGGGCCGCGAAGTGGCACCAGTCGGCGCCGGTGACCGGGCAGGTGTCGTCGTGCGGGCACGGGGCCACGATCCGCAGGCCCGCGTCCAGCAGGCGGGAGCGCGCGGCGAGCACGTGGGCGTAGCCGGCCGGCGTCCCCGGCTCGACCACGGCCACGATCCGGGCTGAGCGGGCCATCGCGGCCGGCACCGCGGCGCGGACCGGGTCCGGGAGCTCACCCAGCAGGTAGCAGGCGGTGAGCAGGTCTGCGTCCGGGAGCTCGGTGCCGGTCCCGAGCAGGACGTCCTCCCAGCGGGCGGAGCGCACCACCGCGGCCGGGGCGAGCGCGGCCAGCCTGCGGCCCATGGCGCGGGCCGGGGCGGCGGCCTCCAGGACCGTCGTGCGGCGCACCGACGGCCAGACCTGCGCGGCCGCCCAGACCGCGGCGCCGGTGCCGCCGCCGAGGTCCACGTGCGTCGCCGGGGCGGGGACCCGGCCCGCGGCCCGGCCCAGCACGTCCAGGACGGCGGCGTGGGTGGCCGGCATCCGGTACGCCGCGTAGGCGGCGGCGTCGTCGTCGGAACGCAGGATCGGGGCGGTGGGGACCGATCCGCTGCGGTAGGCCCCGATCAGCCGCTCGACGACCGGGGCGAGCCGCGCGGTCGGGACCGCGTCGAGCACCGAGTCCAGCGCGGCACCGAGCGCGGTGCCGAGCTCCGGCCCGTGGCCGGTCCCGGTGTCGGTATCGGTGTCAGGTGCGGGGTGGTCCACCCGGCCATCCCACCACCCGTGCCGGTGCCCGCCCGCGGTCCGGTCGGTCCCGCGTCCCGGCGACCGGCCCGGCCGCCGCGCGTCGCCTCACCGCAGCAGCGGGTCGTCCAGCGCGTCCAGCAGCGGGACCTGCAGCCGGGCCCACGGGGACAGGCCCGATCCCGGGTCGCCCGCGGCGGCCCGGAACTCCGCCCAGCTCCACCACCGCACCTCGTCGACCTCGTCCGGGTGCGGGTCGGGCTCCCCGTCGAGCCGGGCGACGAAGACCGGGCAGAGCTCGTTCTCCTCGATCCCGTCCTGCGTGGCCCGGTAACTGAACTCCGGCAGCACCAGCCGCAGCTCGGTGGCCCGGACGCCGAGCTCGTCGGCGAGCCTGCGGTGCACGGCGCCGGCCATGTCCTCACCCGGCGCGGGGTGCCCGCAGCAGGTGTTCGTCCACACCAGCGGGAACGCGGTCTTTCCCGCCGCGCGCCGGGTGACCAGCAGCCGGCCGTCGGCGCCGACGCCGTAGCAGGAGAACGCCAGGTGCCGCGGGGTACGGGCGCCGTGCACCGTCGCCTTGTCGGCCACGCCGACCGGGTTGCCGTCATCGTCGAGGAGCACGACCTGTTCCATCCGACCTGTCTACTACCGCCACGACGGCCCCGCCGTACCGGTGGGGCCCGCCGCGAATCCGATCGCCGTGCAACACCGGGTCGTGTTCACTCGATGTACCCCCACGACACCGGCCGCGGTCCCGCACGCCCCGATCCGGCCGGTGCCGGCGGCCGACCACGAAGGAGACGCGCTGTGACGACCGAGCCCACCACCGGCCCCGCCTCCCGGGCGGAACCCCTGCCGGACGGCGCTCCGCTGATCATCGCGCTGCTCGTCGGGTCCGCCTTCGTGATGATCCTCAACGAGACGATCATGAGCGTCGCGCTGCCGGCCCTGATCGCCGACCTGCACATCACCGCGGCCACCGCCCAGTGGCTGACCAGCGGCTTCCTGCTGACGATGGCCGTGGTCATCCCGATCACCGGGTTCCTGCTGCAGCGGTTCCGGCCCCGCTCGGTCTACCTGGCGTCGATGAGCCTGTTCAGCGCGGGCACGCTGGTCTCGGCGCTGGCACCGGCGTTCGGGATGCTGCTCGTCGGCCGGGTGGTGCAGGCCTGCGGGACCGCGGTGATGGTGCCCCTGCTCATGACCACGATCCTGCGCCTGGTCCCGGCCACGAAGCGCGGGCAGACGATGGGCACCATCTCGATCGTCATCGCGGTCGCGCCGGCGCTCGGCCCGACGCTGTCCGGGGCCATCCTGTCGGCGCTGGGCTGGCGCTGGATGTTCTGGATCGTGCTGCCGATCGCGTTGCTGGCGCTGGCCGCCGGCGCCACCTGGCTGCGGGTGAGCGCCGAGACGTCGAAGGCCCCGCTGGACGTGCTGTCCGTGCTGATCTCGATGGTCGCGTTCTCCGGCATCGTCTACGGCCTGTCCGCGGTCGGCGAGTCCGCGGTGGCCGGCCCGCACGGCGGCGTCCCGGCGTGGGTACCGCTGGGGCTCGGCGTCGTGGCGCTCGCGGTGTTCGTGCACCGGCAGATCCGGCTGCAGCGGACCGGGTCCCCGTTGCTCGACCTGCGGCCGTTCACGCTGCGCCGCTACACACTGGCGCTGGTGCTGGTGGCGACCGGGTTCATGTCCCTGTTCGGGGCGATCATCATGCTGCCGCTCTACGTCCAGAACGTGCTCGGCGACAGCGCGTTCGTCGCGGGTCTGGTGGTGCTGCCCGGCGGCCTGGTGATGGGTCTGATGGGGCCGGTGGTCGGCCGGGCCTACGACCGGCTCGGGGTCCGTCCGCTCGTGGTGCCCGGGGCGTTGCTGCTGGCGGCGGTCATGTGGGGCTTCACCACGCTCGGCGCCGCCTCACCGATCTGGCTGGTCGCGGTGCTCTACGCCGGGCTGTCCGCGGCGCTGGCCCTGATGTTCACCCCGCTCATGACCGATGCGCTGGGCGCGCTGCCCAGCCACCTCTACTCGCACGGCAGCGCGATCGTCACCACGCTGCAGCAGGTCGCCGGGGCGGCCGGCACCGCACTGTTCATCACCGTGATGACGCTGGCCTCCGGCGGGGCCGGGGTGAACGCCGCCGGGGTGCACGCCGCGTTCCTCGTCGCCGCGGTGGTGTCGCTGCTGGTGGTGGCGCTGTCCTTCCTGACCGGCGGCCGCCCGGCCGAGGACGCCACGGTCGGCCCGGCCCCGGCCGGGAACGGCTGAGCGCCCCGGGTCACTCCGGCCGGGCCGGTTCGGCGAGCCCGGTCCGCGCCGTCTCGCGCAGTGCGAGCACCGAGGCGGCGGACACCAGGGTCACCACCACGATCGTCACGACGATGGCGGTGGTCCCGGCGCCGGTCGCGAGCAGCGCGGCGAACGTGACCGGCGCGAGCCCCGCACCGAGCCCGGACAGCTGGTAGGCCAGCGACGCCCCGGTGTAGCGCGACGAGGTGCCGAACAGCTCCGGGTACAGCGCCGCCGACGGGCCCATCCAGGCCGCGTACAGCACGTGCGCGACGACGACGGCGGTGGTCAGCGCGACCGTCGAACCGCTGTCGACCAGCGGGAAGATCGCGACGCACCAGGCGCCGGTGGCGAGGATGCCGCCGAGCACCACCGGCCGCCTGCCGACCCGGTCCGACAGGGCCGAGAACCCGATGATCGCCCCGATCGCGGCCACCGAGGACAGCGTCAGCGCGTTCAGTGCCACCGCCCGCGGGAACCCGGCCTGCACCGCGTAGGAGACCAGGAACGTGGTGAACGTGCCCTGGGCGACGAACGAGCCGAAGCCGATGCCGACCGCCAGGAGCAGGTTGCGCGGGTGCCGGCGCAGCACCTCGACCAGCGGCGGGCGCCTCGCGGCCACCGGCTCCGCGGCGTCCGCCGAGGTGAACACCGGGGTCTCCTCGACCCGCAGCCGGACGAACAGCCCCAGTGCGAGCAGCACGATGCTCAGCAGGAACGGGATCCGCCAGGCCCACTCGACGAACGCCTGCTCGCCGACCAGCGTCGCCGACGCCCCCAGCACCAGGGTCGACAGCACGACACCGGTCGGGGCGCCGGCGTTGGTGAAGCTCGCCCACAGCCCGCGCCGGGTGGCGGTGTGCTCGGCGGACATCAGTGCCGCCCCGCCCCACTCGCCGCCGATCGCGACGCCCTGCAGCACCCGCAGCGTGACCAGCAGCACCGCCGCCAGTGAACCGACCTGTTCGGAGGTGGGCAGCAGGCCGATCAGCGTGCTGCTCACGCCCATCAGCACCATGCTGGTGACGAGCATCCGGCGCCGCCCCAGCCGGTCGCCGAAGTGCCCGAACACCACGGCGCCGAGCGGCCGGGCCAGGTACCCGGTGGCGAGCGTCCCGAATGCGGCGACCGTGCCGACGACCGGGTCCAGGTCGGAGAAGAACACCTGGTTGAACACGACCGCCGCGGCCGTCGCGTACAGCATGAAGTCGTAGAACTCGATGACGCTGCCGAGGTAGCTCGACAGCACCGCCCGCCGTCGCTGGGTGACGGAGAACCGGGGCGGCACGGTCGGTGCCGCGGGGGACGACGGAGTGGACACGGCGGAACCTCGAGACACGGTCGAACCGGACACCTGGACAACGCACCATATCAACGCATACCGCACGAATCGTCACGTATTGCGACGGCCTGGTGACCGACGTCACGGGCGCTCGCCGGGCGGCCCCGGCCGGTGGGTGGCTCCCGTGTACCGCGGGTAACGTCGGCGGCCGGACGACCGGCGTGCCACGTGGCCGCGATCCCCGGTCCGACCGATCCCCGGGCCGCCGTCGGCCCCCGTCCGAGGAGATGCGATGTCCGTCGCCGGCGAACGCCGACCGAACGCGCTGGCGCTGGCGTTGCGCACGCTGCCGGAGACCGAGCGCGCCGCGTTCGGCCCGGCCGACCGCACGGCCGGGCCCCCGCAGTGGGCGGTGGTGGCCGTCGGCCTCGTCCTGGCCGTGCTCTTCCTGCTCGGGGTGGGCAGTGTCGCCCCGGCGACGATGGTCGGCACCGCCGCGCTCGGGCTGGCGCTGGGCTTCACCCTGTTCCACTCCCGGTTCGGGTTCACCTCCGGCTGGCGCCAGCTCGTCGCGGTCGGGCAGGGCGCCGCGATCCGGGCGCACATGGTGATGCTCGGCGCCGCGTCGGTGCTGTTCGCGGTGATCCTCTCCTCGGGGTTCGCACTGGCCGGGGAACCCCGCGCGTCGGTGTCGCCGGTGGGGATCGGGCTGGTCGTCGGTGCGTTCCTGTTCGGCATCGGGATGCAGGTCGGCGGGTCGTGCGCGTCCGGGACGCTGTTCGCCGTCGGCAGCGGGCAGAGCGCGATCGTGCTGACCCTGTTCGGCTTCGTCGCCGGGTCCATGTTCGCGGTGTTCACCCACACGTTCTGGACCGAGACGGTGCCGCGGGGCCCGAGCGTGGACCTCGCGGCGCTGCTGGGGTACCCGGGCGCGCTCGGGGTCACGCTGCTCGCGCTGGCCGCGATCACCGCCGGCACCTGGGTGGTGGCCCGGCGCCGCCGTCCGCCGCCGGTGGAGCGGCCGCCGTCGGCCCGCGGGATCGCCAGGGTGCTGCGCGGCTCCTGGCCGATGTGGGCCGGCGCGCTGGTGCTCGCGGCGCTGAACGCCGCCGTGCTGGTCGTCTCGGCGGCGCCGTGGGGCGTCACGTCGGCGTTCGCGCTGTGGGGCTCGAAGGTCCTGCAGTTCCTCGGCGTCGAAATGGCCGGGTTCGCCTACTGGCAGGTCCCGGCGAACGCGACGGCGCTGGCCTCGCCGGTGCTGGCCGACCGGATCTCCAACCTCGACGTCGGGATCATGATCGGCGCGCTGCTGGCGTCCGCCGTCGGCGGCGCGTTCGTGCTGCACCGGCGGATCCCGGGCCGGCTCGCGCTCGGTGCGGTGCTCGGCGGGATCGCGATGGGCTACGGCGCCCGGCTGGCCGGCGGTTGCAACATCGGCGCCTACTTCTCCGGGATCGCCTCGTTCAGCCTGCACGGCTGGATCTGGGCGGTCGTGGCGCTCGGCGGCACCTGGGTCGGGCTGCGCCTGCGCCCGCTGTTCGGCCTGGCGAACCCGAAGCCCGCCGACTCGCTCTGCTGAACCGGCGGGCCGCCGGGCTCAGCCCTCGTCCAGCACCGCCTGGACGTCGATGTCGATCCGCAGGGTCCGGCCGACGGCGAGCACCCCGGCCAGCACCGACTGGTTCCAGTCGATCGCGAACTCGTCGCGGGAGATCTCGGTGGTCGCGGTGAACGCCGCGCGGGTACCGCCCCAGGGGTCCGGGCCGCTGCCGCCGTAGGTCACGGCCAGGTCGACCGGGGCCGACACGCCCTTGAGCGACAGCGTCCCGTGCACCGTCCAGTGCGTGACGTCGTGCCGGGTCAGCCCGGTGCCGGCGTAGCCGATCGAGGGGAACGCGCCGACGTCGAGGAAGTCCGCGGTCCGCAGGTGGGCGTCCCGGTCGGGCTCGTCGGAGTCCACCGATCCCGCGTCGATCGCGACCTCCACCCGGCTCGCCTCGAACGGGTCGATCACCTCGACCCGGCCGGAGAACCGGCGCAGCCGGCCGTGGATCCGGCTGATCCCCAGGTGCAGGGCGGTCGCCCGGATGCTGGAGTGCTGGGCGTCGATCCGCCAGGTGCCGGGTGCGGGCAGCACGGCGCCGCCGGCCCGGGTCAGCTCCAGGCGCCCCAGGTCGACGCCGGACCCGTTCACCAGCACCGACCGCGCCGACGGCTCGTGCCCCGGCGTGGCGACGACGAGCGTGTGCGCCCCCGTGCCCAGACCGTCGATCGTGAACCCGCCGTCGGCCCGGCTGACGGCCCGGCCGCGCTGGACGCCGGTGGCGTCCATGACGGTGACCGTCCCGCCGGCGACCGGCCAGCCGTCGGTGGTGCTCAGCCGGCCGTGCAGCTCACTCATGCGCCGACGCTCCGTTCTCCCGACCCGGCCCGCTCGCGCGGATCGGGGAAGTGCACCTCGACCGGGGTCGTCGCACCCCGGTCGATCTGGACCGCGGCGACGACCGGCGGGTGCCCGCTCGCGGTGAGCGAGTGCCGGCCCGCCGGGAGGTCGAGCAGCTCGTAGCGGCCGTCGGGCCCGGTCGTGGTGGTGGCGACGGTCCGGCCGTCCGGGTCGGTCAGCACCATCCGGGCGCCGGGGACCGGGAGGCCGCCCGCGGTCCGCGCGGTGCCGGTCAGCACGGCCCGGGCCGGCAGCCGGATCTCCAGTGGCGCCCCGGGTGGCCCGTCCGGCTCGACGGCGACGGTGCGCGCGACCGGCTGGTGGCCCGGGGCGGTGCCGGTGAGGACGTGCGGCCCGGTGCCGGGGGTCCCCAGGTGGAACCGGCCGTCCGGACCGGTGGGTGCGTGCGCGACCACGGTGCCCGTCTGGTCGATGAGGGTGATCGCCGCGCCGGGCACCGGCACGCCGCCGTGGTCGGTCAGCACGCCGTGCAGGACTCCGCCGCCGGCGGTCACGACGTCGTGCCGGGTCTCGTCGTCGCGCACCGCGACCAGCCCGGCGTCCGGGCCGGCGCCGTCCGCGCGCACGACGACCAGGTACGTCCCGCCGGTCCGCAGGACGACCGCGTAGCCGCCCCCGCCGTCGGTCACGGCCCGGCCGTGCTGGCGCCCGTCCAGGTCGGTGACGGTCACGGTGGCGGCGGGTACCGGGGCGCCGCCGCGTCGCCGCACGGTCCCGGTGATCGAGGGTCCGGATGTCACCTGGGCAGCCTCCGTTCGTTGTCAGACGCAACGATATCCCGGACGAAGGACGCCGTGGGCGTCGCCCCGATGTGGACTTGCGTCTCGTGTAACCGGTGGTAACGTTACCGGCGGTTACAGCATGGACGTCGTCGTCTGCGAGGGAGTCGGCATGACCGCCACCGTTCCGGAGCCCGGCCTGAACCAGGCCGAGGACCGTCACGACACCGCGGAGCGCCTGCTGCGGTCCTCGGAGGAACTGTCGTTCGACCCGGCCACCCAGGTCGACTGGGAGACCCCGCTGGACCGCAGCTACCACGGCATGAGCCCGGAGTGGAGCAGCCTCTACGGCACCGCCTACTGGGACGAGCTGACCGAGGACGAGCGCCGCGAGCTGACCCGGCAGGAGTCGGCGTCGGTCGCCTCCACCGGGATCTGGTTCGAGATGATCCTGCAGCAGCTCGTGCTGCGGGACTTCTACGCGAAGGACCCGACCGACCCGGCCTTCCAGTGGGCGCTCACCGAGATCGCCGACGAGTGCCGGCACTCGATCATGTTCGCCCGCGGGTCGGAGAAGCTGGGCGCCCCGGCCTACATCCCGAAGCGCAGCGTCGTCACGCTCGGGCGGCTGTGCGCCATGACCTACTCCGGTGAGGCCGCGTACGCGTCGATCCTGGTCGCCGAGGAGGTCCTCGACGTGATGCAGCGGGACTGGATGCGCGACGAGCGTGTCGTCCCGTTCGTCCGGACGATCAACAACATCCACGTGGTCGAAGAGTCGCGGCACATGAAGTTCGCCCGCGAGGAGACCCGCGAGCGGCTGAAGGGTGCCGGGCGGCTGCGCCGGCAGTACCAGGCGCTCACGGTCGCGGCGGCCGCCTACTTCATCGTCACGAGCATGTGGAACGAGCAGATCTACGCCAACGCCGGGCTGGACACGCAGCGGGCGCTGCGCGAGGCGCGGGCCAACGAGCACCACAAGTCCCAGCTGCGGTGCTCGTGCGCGGGGCTGATGGAGTTCCTGTCCTCGTGCGGGCTGCTCACCCGGCCCGCCCTGTGGTTCTACCGCCGCGCGAACCTGATCTGAGCGGGGACGCGTCGTGGCCTTCGCGATCACCCAGACCTGCTGCACGGACGCGTCCTGCGTCGCCGCGTGCCCGGTGAACTGCATCCATCCCACACCGGACGAGCCGGACTTCGCGACGACGGACATGCTCTACGTCGACCCGCGGGCGTGCATCGACTGCGGCGCGTGCGCCGACGCGTGCCCGGTCGACGCGATCTTCCCGGTCGAGCGGCTGTCCGCGTCGCTGGCCGGGTACGCGGAGGTCAACGCCGCCCACTACGACGGCAAGCCGGTAGCCGGGGCACTGCGCGAGGACTCGCCGCTGTTCCACGACTGGTACCCGCTGCGGTTCACCCGCAGCCTGCCCGCGGACATGGCGCCGCTGGACGTCGCCGTCGTCGGGACCGGTCCGGCCGGCATGTACGCGGCGCAGGACCTGCTGCTGCACACCTCGTCCCGGGTGACCCTGGTGGACCGGTTGCGCACCCCGGGCGGGCTGGTCCGCTACGGCGTGGCCCCCGACCACCCGTCGACCAAGCGGATCGGGGAGTCCTTCGCCCGGTTCCACACCCACCCGCGGGTGCGGATGCGGCTCGGCACCGAGGTCGGGCGGGACGTGACCGCCGCGGAACTGCTCGCGCAGCACGACGCCGTGATCTGGGCGGTCGGCGCGCCGGAGTCCCGCACCCTCGGCATCGAGGGCGAGGACCTGCCCGGGAGCCTGCCGGCCGACACGGTCGTCGGCTGGTACAACGGCCACCCGGACGTGCCGCGCGACGCCGTGGGCAGTGCCGAACTCGGGGCCGATCTCGGGGACGGGCGGGTCGTCGTGGTCGGCACCGGCAACGTCTCGGTGGACGTCGCCCGGATCCTGACCGCCCGCCCGTCGGACCTGCGGGACACCCCGATCGACCGCCACGCCCTCGACGCGCTCGGTGCGGGCGCCGTCCGCGAGGTCGTCGTACTCGGCCGCCGTGGCCCGGAGACGGTCGCCGCGACCGCGCCGGAGCTGCGCGAGCTGCTCGACCGGACACCGGTGGAGGTCGTGATCGACGAGCACGACCCGCGGATCGGCGAGTCGCTCGACGGCCCGGCGCGCTCCGAGGCGCACCGGCTGCTCCAGCGCGCCCGCCGGGAGAAGGTCGACCACTCGCTGCCCGCGGACCGGCCCCGGGTGGTGTTCCGCTTCCACGCGACGCCGGACCGGATCACCGGCACCGGCCGGGTGCAGGGGGTCCACCTCGCCGACGGCACCGACCTCGCGGCCGGGCTGGTGGTGCGGGCCGCGGGCCACCGGGGCCGTCCGGTGCCGGGACTGCCGTTCGACGACGATCTCGGCGTCGTCCCGCACGACGCGGGCCGGGTCGCGGGCGCACTGGGGCACTACGTCGTCGGCTGGATCAAGCGCGGGCCCTCCGGCGGCATCGGCACCAACCGGACCTGTGCCGCGGAGACCGTCGGGTCGCTGCTCGACGACGCGGTGGCCGGGCGGCTCCCGGCCCGCGCGCGCGGTGGGTCGCTGCGCGCGCTCGTCCGTGGGCTCCGGCATCGAGGGGCGCCCCCGATCCGGTGACTTGAGTGTGCCCCGGCGGCATGGTGTCCAGTGGTGGTCGAACTCGCGACGAGGGGACACCGCACCATGACCAGCACCGGAGGACCGGCCGGGCAGCGCCCCGCGCTGCTCGACGTCGAGGCGCTCTTCGCCGATCCGGACTTCGCGCACCCGTCGATCTCCCCGGACGGCAGCCGGATCGCCTACCTGGCGCCGCACGGCGGCCGGCGCAAGGTGTGGGTCCGCGGCATCGACCAGGGGCACGACGACGCCGTCGCCGTCACCCGGGACACCCGGCGCGGGATCTCCAGCTACTACTGGACCGACGACTCGCGCTGGCTGCTCTACCTGCAGGACACCGACGGCAACGAGGACTGGCACCTGCACCGGGTCGACCTGGACGCGGCGTTCGCCGGCCGGGAGGAACCCGCGGCCGACCTCACCCCGATGGAACCCGGCTCCCGGGTGTTCGCGATCGACGCGGAGACCACGGTCCCCGGCACCGTGATCGCCTGGATGAACCCGCGCCCGCTCTACGTCGACGTGTTCCGGATCGACGTCGCCACCGGCGGGCGCACCCCGCTGGTGGAGCGCACCGACCCGGCGGAGACGTTCGTCATCGACCGGACCGGGCGGGCGTCCTGGTTCGTGTCCCAGGACACCGACGGTGCCCACGAGATCTCCGCGGCCGACCCGGAGACCGGCCGGCGGCGGCTGCTGCTCCGCCTCGACGGGCCGGAGCACCCGATGGGCCTGTTCCTGCTGCCCACCCCGGACGGGAGCGGCGCGCTGCTCGGCGACTACGGCGACGGCGACGACCTGCACCTCGTCCGGCTGGACCGGGCCACCGGCGAGCGGACGCCGGTCGCCGCGCTGCCCGGGCACAGCCTGGACACGCTCAGCGCGGCCTCGGAGCACCTGCCGCCCAGCGTGTTCGTCAGCCGGCGCACCGGTGAGGTCATCGCGGCCCGCTTCGTCGGCGACCGGCCCACGATCGTGCCGCTGGACCCGCACTTCGCCGAGGTCCAGGCCGAGCTGGAGAAGCTGTCCGACGGCGTGCTGGACACGGTCGGCTCGGACCTGAGCGAGCAGCGCTGGGTCGTGACCTTCATCGAGGACCGGGGGCCGGGCGCGACCTGGCTCTACGACCACGCCACCGGGCAGAGCCGGTTGCTGCACGGCGGGAGCACCGGCCCGGCGCCGCAGGACCCGGCCCCGGCGGAGCGCGCGCCGATGATCCCGGTCGGGTTCCCGGCCCGCGACGGCCTGCCGCTGCACGGGTTCCTCACGCTGCCGGTGGGCGTGGCACCGGAGGCGCTGCCGCTGGTCCTGCTCGTGCACGGCGGCCCGTGGATGCACGACACCTGGGGGCACAACCGGACCGTGCAGTTCCTGGCGAACCGCGGCTACGCGGTGCTGCAGGTCAACTTCCGCGGCTCGACCGGCTACGGCCGCCGGCACCTCGTCTCGGCGATCGGCGAGTTCGCCGGCGCGATGCACGACGACCTGATCGACGCCGTCGACTGGGCGGTCGCGCAGGGCTACGCCGACCCGGCCCGGATCGGCATCGTCGGCGGGTCCTACGGCGGGTACGCCGCACTCGTCGGGGTGACCGTGACCCCGGACCGCTTCGCGGCGGCCGTGGACTACGTCGGCATCTCCGACCTGGCGAACTTCATGGCGACCCTGCCGCCGTTCGTCCGGGCGAACATGACGAACAACTGGGTCCGCTACGTCGGGGACCCGGACGACCCGGAGCAGCTGGCCGACATGAGCGCCCGGTCCCCGATCACGATGGTCGACCGCATCACGACGCCGCTGCTGGTCGCCCAGGGGGCCAACGACGTGCGGGTGGTCCAGGCCGAGTCGGACAACATCGTCGCGCCGCTGCGGGAGCGCGGGGTGCCGGTGGAGTACCTCGTCGCCTCCGACGAGGGGCACGGGTTCGAGAACCCGGAGAACCAGGTGCTGCTGCATCGCGCGATCGAGCGGCACCTGGCCACGCACCTCGGCGGCCGCAGCGCCGCCGGGGACGGGGCCTGACCGGCGGGCGCCGTCGCGGTCCCCGGGATCGCGATAGCGTCCCGCCATGGTCCGCCGCCACAGCACCGACGCGTGAGCGGCGGCGGACCGGCCGACCCCGGCATCGGGCCCGCGCCACCGGGACCGCGGGCCGTGCTCGCCGTCCTGGTCGCCGCCACGGTGCTGACGGCCGGGACGAACACCGTGATGACCGTCGTGCTCCCCGAGGTCGGCCGGGACCTCGGCGTGGGCCCGGTCGCGCTGAGCTGGACGGCGACCGGGCCGCTGCTCGCACTCGCGGTGACCGCGCCGGTGTACGGGGTGCTCGGCGCCCGGTCCGGGGTCCGGTGGCTGTTCGCGACCGGCGTCGGCCTGTTCGCGATCGGCTCGGTGACGGCGGCGCTCGCCCCGGCGATCGAGGTGCTGCTCGCCGCCCGGGTGGTGCAGGGGCTCGGTGCCGGTGCGGTGCCCGCGCTGGCCGGGCTGGTCGTCGTCAGCACCGTGCCGCGGCACCGGCGGGGCGCGGCGTTCGGCGTGATCGCGACCGGCAACGGCGCCGCCCAGGCCGGCGGGCCCGCGGTCGGGGGCGTGCTCGCCGAGCTCGCCGGGTGGCGGGCGATGTTCGTCCTCGCCGGCGTCCTCGCGGTGCCGTTGCTGGTGGCGGTGGTGCGGGTGCTGCCGCAGCGTCGCTCGACGGAGCCGGCGGGCGGGGTCGACCTGCTCGGCGCGGCGCTGCTGGGGACCGCGGTGGCTGCGGCGCTCGCCGCGACCGGTCTGCGCGGCGGGCCCGGCACGGGGGTGCTGGTACCGGTCGCGGTGCTCGCGGCGGCCGGGCTGGTGCTCCGCTCGGCGACGGCCCGGCACCCGTTCGTCCCGGTCGCCCTGCTGCGCCGGCCCGGCTACCTCGCGGCCTGCGTCGTCGCCGCGGTGGCCCTCGGCACCTACCTCGCGGCCGAGGTGCTGGTCCCGCTGCAGGTCGCCGCGCTCAACGGGCTCGGGACCGGCGCCATCGGCTGGGTCCTGCTGCCCGGTGCGGTGCTGACCGTGCTGGTGTCGACGCCGGCCGGCCGGATCGCCGACCGGCGGGGGAACCGGGTCGTGGCGGCGACCGGGACGGGTGCGCTGCTCGGCGCGGCGGTACTCCTGTCCTCGGGCGCGGGCGGGCACCCGGCCGTCGTCGCGGCCGGGATGGCGGTCGCCGGGGCGGGGTTCGCGATCGTCACCGTGGCCGCACAGAACGCCGCGGGGCTCGCACTGGACCCGGCCGTCGCCGGGGCCGGGATGGGGCTCTACCAGACCGCGTACTTCCTGGCCGGTGCCGTCGGTGCCACGACGGGGACGGTCGTGCTCGCCGGCCGGGCGGGTACGCCGGGGTCGTGGAACCCGCTGCACGACGGCCCCGGCGCGGACTACGCCGACGCCCTCCTGCTGCTGGTCCCGGTACTGCTGGCGGGTCTCGCCGCGACGGCCCGGCTCCGCAGGGCGTGACGGCGTCCGGACCCGCACGGGGGTGCCGCAGGGCGATGCCCCCGCCGCTCAGTCACCCGCGAGGAGCACCCGTCGCCAGCGCGCTTCGCCCGCCCGGGCGAACGCGGCCGCCCGGGCCCAGACGTGGTGGTGCCCGTCGCGGAGCTGGGCCCGCCACTGTTCCCGACCCGCGGCCGCACCGTCGACGACGAGCCGGCGCTGGGCGTCGGCCCGTGCCGTGACGAGCCCGGGGAGCCGGCGCCGCGCCGCCTCGTCGAGACCGTAGACCGAGGCGAGGAGGCGCAGCCGCCGGTCACGGTCCACGTGTTCCAGTCCCCGGGGCGCGGTGGGCGAGAGCGGGACGAGACCGTGTGCCGCGTACGCGAGATCCCACAGCGGGTCCGCGGGCGCGGCGGCGTCCCAGTCGATGAACGTCCATCCGCCACCGTCGTCGCGCACCAGGTTCCACCGGCCGAGATCGTTGTGCGCGATCACCCCCTGGCCCACGTCGCCGAACAGGTTCTGCCAGCGGGCGTCGGGCGGGGACACGAACTCCGCAGAGGCGGAGTGGAAATCCCGGATCCAGCCGGCCACGTCGGACAGGGCCCGGTCCGGGGCCACGAGCCCGTTGTGGTCCGGGTGCACCACCGCCCCCGGGGCGAACGAGAGGATCTCGCGCCCGCGCCGGTCCGTGCCGAACACCCGGGGAACCCCCTGCAGCCCTGCCCCGCGGAGATGGTCCAGCAGGGCGTGCACCGCCGGCGTGTGCGGACCGGCGGGCCGGCGGACGGTGTCCCCGGCCCGGACCACACCGACAGTCATGTTGCCCCCGGCGAGCGGAACCTCCGCGGAGGCCTCCGCGTGTGCTCCGATCTCCCTCGGCGCTCCGGGACCCGTCACTCCCACAGGGTGGCGGACGGCCCGCCCGCACGGCGATCCGATATCCGGCCGCACGGCCCGCGATGTCGCACCACGGCCACCACGCCGTGACAGCTGGTGACGAACACTGCGCCGTTCGGGTGAGGCGAGCGCAACTTAGGTAAGGCTACGCTAATCCCGTAGTGTCTGCCGGGGCCGCTGGGGCGACGGATCGAGCGGCCGCCGGTGGGGGTCCGGCCACTCGACCGTGTCCGAGTCCGGGGCGGACGTTCCGGGGTGGACTGTCGCTTTCTATCGATATTGATTGTCATTGCATGTACAACCGAGTGGTCGCCCGATCACCGGACGTGACCAAGCACCGAGGGGGATTCCCGTGCACGCGAGCTCGTGGCTGCGCTGCCGCACGCCGAAACCGTCGGCCGGCACCCGGGTGGTGTGCCTGGCCCATGCCGGCGGGTCGGCGAGCTTCTACAACTCGTGGGGCTCGGCCGCCCCAGCCGGCGTCGAGGTGGTCGCGGTCCAGTACCCGGGTCGCGAGGACCGCCTGAGCGAGCCCTTCGCCGAGGGGATGGCGCAGCTCGCGTCCCGGATCGCCGCGGCGCTGTCCACCCTGGACGACCGTCCGACCATCCTGTTCGGACACAGCCTCGGTGCCGTCGTCGCGTACGAGGTGGCCCGGGTGCTGGGGCACCGGCTCGGCAGGCCCCTCGACGGCGTCGTGGTGTCGGGTCGCCGTGCGCCGTCGGACCCACCGGGCGGGGGCGTCCACCTGATGCCCGACGACGCCGTGGTGGAGGAGCTCGTCCGGCTCGGCGGCACGACCGGCGAGCTGCTGGACATCCCGGGAGCGCGCGAGGTGTTCCTCCCGGCGATCCGTGCGGACTTCCGCCTCGCCGAGACCTACCGGCACGTCCCGGGCGTCGAGCTGGACTGCCCGGTCACCGCGGTGATCGGGACCGAGGACACCGAGGTCGACGCCGGCCAGGCCGCGCTCTGGGCCGCCCACACCAGCGGTGGCTTCGCGCTGCGCACCTTCCCGGGCGGGCACTTCTACCTGCTCGATCACGCCGCTGCCGTCTTCGACCTGTTCGCCAGCCCGTCCGTTCCGAAGAGAGGTTGACCGTGACCGTCGAACGCAGGCTCCCGTTCGAGCACGATCCCGTGGCCGTCGCCGCCGCACTGGCGTCCGCGTCCACCGAGCCGCACGTCGTGTACGAGAACCACGGTGCCGTGACCTGGGCGGAGGGGGAGCACGCGACGATCAGCGTGGACGCCGCGGGCAGCCTGCTCACCGAGGGGGGCCGGCAGCGCCTGTTCCCGGCGGACGGCCGCCCGCTCGGCTCGGTGACCGCGGCGATGGGGGCGGTCACCGCACCGGTCCGCCGGCTCCACGGGTGGGCGGGCTTCGAGCTGAGCCACCTGCTGCACGGCCAGGAGCCGCCCGCGCGGCACGGCCCGCTGGCCTACCTCGCCGTCCCGAGCCGGGAGATCCTGCTGGACGGACGGGACGCCGTACTGCGCGCCGCCACCGAGCCGGATCTGGACCTGCTGCACCGGCGGCTGCTCGACGCCGCCGGCTACGCCGCCGAGCACGACGCCCCGGCCGCCGGCCGGATCGAGGTCGACCTGCGTGCGGACGCCCCGGGCTACCTGGCGGCGGTCGGGTCGGCGGTCGCCGACATCCGCGCCGGCCTGCTGGACAAGGTGATCCTCTCGCGTGTCGTGGAGGTGCCGGGGGACATCGATCTCCCCGCGACCTACCTGGCCGGGCGGCGGGGCAACGACCCCGCGCGGTCGTTCCTGTTCCGGCTCGGTGGCTGGGAGGCCGCCGGGTTCAGCCCGGAGATCGTCGTCGGGGTGGACGCCGGGGGGGCGGTGCGGACACAGCCGCTCGCCGGGACCCGGGCGTTCGAGAACGACCCGTCCGTCGACGGCGCCCGGCGCGGCGAGCTGTACCGCGACGCTAAGGAGGTGTTCGAGCACGCGATCTCGGTCCGGCTGGCCGCGGACGAGCTCGCCGGGGTCTGCGCCCCGGACACGGTGCGCATCGACGACTTCATGTCGGTCAAGGAGCGCGGGAGCGTGCAGCATCTCGCCTCGGACGTCACGGGCAGGCTCGACGCGGAGCACACCCCGTGGGACGCGTTCGCCACGCTGTTCCCCGCGGTCACCGCGTCGGGCATCCCGAAGTCCGAGGCCTGCCGGAGGATCCGCGACGCGGAGGGCGAGCCGCGGGGGCTCTACAGCGGGGCCGTGCTGAGCGTCGGCCCGGACGGGACGATGGACGCGGCCCTGGTGCTGCGCACCGTCTTCCGCCGGGACGGCCGGACTTGGCTGCGGGCCGGGGCCGGCGTCGTCGCGCAGTCGACGCCGGAGCGGGAGCTCGAGGAGACGGTCGAGAAGCTGCGCAGTGTCTCCCGCTTCCTGGTGCCCGCCGGGTCCACCGTGTCCGCCGGAGCCGCCGGAGCCGCGGGGTCCACCGTGGCCAACGGATCGGCCGCGCCGCGTGTCCCGGCGGCGGCGTCGTGACCCGGGTCGTGGTCGCGGGCACGGCCTTCGGACGGATCTACCTCGACGCCGTCGCGGGTGACCCGGAGTTCACCCTCGCCGGGATCCTGTCCCGCGGGGGCGACGGGTCCCGGGCCGTCGCCGCGCGGTACGGCGTGCCCGTGTTCACCTCCGTCGACGAGGTGCCCGGTGACGTCGACGCCGCCTGCGTGGTCGTCCGGTCCGGGGCACTCGGCGGACCGGGCACCGAGCTGGCCCTGTCGTTCCTCGCCCGGGGGATCCCGGTGCTGCAGGAACACCCGGTGCACGCCGACGAGATCGCGGTGTGCCTGCGCGCGGCGCGCGCGTCCGGCACGGCCTATGCGGTGCACACGCTCTACCCGGGCCTGCGGCCGGTGCGCCGGTTCCTGGCCGCGGCCGAGGTCCTGCGGAACCGGCAGCGGATCGAGTTCATCGACGCCGCCTGCAACAGCCAGGTGGCCTACCCGTTGCTCGACGTGCTGGGCCGTGCCGCGGGCGGGCTGCGGCCCTGGGAGTTCGGCGAGGCGCACGGCGCACCGGGCCAGCCGTTCCGGACCCTGCACGCGCTCCTCGGTGGTGTGCCGGTGACGCTGCGGGTGCAGAACCAGGTGCACCCCGACGACGCGGACAACCACTCCTTCCTGCTGCACCGGATCGCGGTCGGCTGCGAGGGCGGGGTCCTCACCCTCGCCGACACGCACGGCCCGGTCCTGTGGAACCCGCGCCTGCACGCACCGCGTGACGCCACCGGGCGGCTGGTGATGTCCGGACCGGGTACCGAACGCCTCGCCGTACCCAGCACGGTCGTGCTCGGCGAGGAACCCCCCGGCACCTACCACGAGGTGTTCGCCGACCTGTGGCCCGACGCCGTGGCCACCGCGTTGCGCGAGCTGCGCCGGGCCGTGGCGGACCCGGCCGGGCGGATGCGGGCGGGCCAGTGGGCGCTCGGCGTGTCCAGGACGTGGAGCGACCTCACCGCCCGGCTCGGGCTGCCCGAGCTGGTGCGGCCGGGAGAACCGGAACCGATCCCGCTCGCCGAGCTGCTCACCGTGGAGGACGTCGCATGAGGTGCAGTCACGTGCTGGTGAAGGTCGAAGACCTGCACCGGGCGGTCCGCGACTTCCGGGACCTGGGGTTCGTCGTCCACTACGCGACCGCGGAGCGCAGGGCCCGGCACGCACACGTCTGGTTCGAGTCCGGGCCGATCATCGAGATCCTGACCACGCCGCCGGGCGGGCGGTTCCTGCGCCGGCCGCTCGACCTGGCGTTCGGCCGGGGCTCCGGGGCACGGATGATCCGGTGGGCACGCTCCGGTGAGGGGTTCTGCGACGTCGCGCTGCTCGCCGAGGACCTCGATCGCCCCGGCGTGGGCCGGCGGGTCGACTGGACCCGGACGACGGCCGGCGGGGCCACGACCCGGTTCTCCTTCGCCTACCCCCGGCACGACCGCGTCCCGTTCCTGGTCACCCCGTACGACCCGCCGCAGCATCCCGCCACGATCACACACCCCAACGGCGCCACGGCGCTGAGCAGGGTGCACCTCGACGTCGCTCCCGCCGACCGGGCGGCGTTCGACGACCTCGTGGCCGCCGGCGACGACATCGTCGTCCACAGCGCCGCGAGCACCGGGGTGCGCGCGATCGAGCTCGCCGGGCTGACCCGCGAGCTCGACCGGGGGCTGCTGCACGGCGCCGTCGTGCTCGCCGCCTGATCCCGGCTCCCCCTCCCGCACAGACAGACACCCGCACAGACACCCCGCACAGACAGAGGACCTCCCATGTCGATCACTCGTCGCGACCTGTTCCGCACGGCGGGAACGGCGCTCGGCCTGGCCGGGGCCGGTGCGTTCCTGGCCGGTTGCGGCGCGCCGGCACCCGCGCCGGCGCCGGTGCCGGGCAACGGCCCCGGGCCCGCCGGCCGGGGTGGCGTGCTGCGGGCGGCCTTCACCGGGGCCGGCGCGGCGGAGAGCCTGGACCCGTTCGGCAGCGGTTCGCCGGTCGACCTCGTCCGCAGCGACGTCGTGTTCGACTCGCTGTTCACCCTGCGGGCCGGCGAGGTCGTGCCGGCGCTCGCGACGGGGGTGACGGTCGGGCCGGGGGCGACCTCGTTCGTGCTGACCCTGCGCGCCGGGGTGCGGTGGCACGACGGAGCACCGTTCACCGCGCGGGACGTGGCCTACAGCTTCCGCTACATGGGTTCCGCGGACCGGGCGTACCCGAGCGAGCTCGGGACGTACTTCGACCTGGAGGCCGTGCAGCTGCGGGACGAGCTCACGCTGGTGGTCCCGGCCCGCTGGCCGATCGGTGACCCGGCCCTGTTCCTGGCCGCCTTCCCGGCCAAGATGGTGCAGGACGGCGCGTCGTTCGACGGCGGTACCGCGATCGGCACCGGCGCGTTCCGGCTCACCGCGTTCGAGGCGGGCCGGGAGACGCGGCTGACCCGCTTCGACGACCACTGGGGCGGTGCGCCGCCCGCCGATGAACTGCACCTGCTGAGCCTGTCCGACCCGCAGGCACGGGTGAACGCCGTGCTGGGGGACCAGGCCGATCTCGCGGCCGACATCCCGTTCGCCACGGCGCGGATCGGGGCACCCGCCGCCGGCCTGGAGGTGCGGACGGCGGGGGAGCGCAACCGGACGGCGTTCGGCTGGGTGCTCAACACCACCCGGGCCCCGTTCGACGACCCGCGCGCCCGCCGCGCGGTCCGGCTCGCCGTCGACCGGCAGGCCCTGGTGGACGCGGTGCTGCTCGGCTACGGCGTGCCCGGCAACGACCTGCTGTGTGCCGGGGCCGCCCACGCCGACTCCCGCCCGCCGGTCGCCCGGGACGTCGACGAGGCCCGGCGGCTGGTCGAGGAGTCCGGTGCCGGGGCCGCGGAGATCGTGATCCGCACGTCGGAGTGGGAGACCGGCTACAACGCCTCCACCCAGCTCCTCGTCGAGCAGCTCGCCGGGATCGGCCTGGACGTCCGCGCGGAGGTCGTCGGACCGGCCGAGTTCTTCGAGCCGGTGGCGGCGGCACACGGCGTCGCGTTCTCCAGCGGCCCGATCCCGCTCGCCGTGATGTACGGCCGGCTGAGCGCCTACCCGCCCCTGGCCCTGGCCGACGAGCAGTTCGACGCGGCGTTCGCGACGGCGGTCGGCAGCACCGACGAGGACGGGCGCGCAACCGCCTGGGCACGGGTCCAGGACGTGATGGCCGACCGCGGCAACACCGTCGTGTGGGGCCAGGCGGACGTGCTGTCCCTGGCGCGGGCGACGGTCGCCGGGGTCGAGGTCCGCGACCAGGCCGAGTACCCGTACCTCGGTCGGGCGGGCCTGGCGTGACCCGATCCCTGCCCCGCAGGCTGCTGACCGGTGCGGCCCTGCTGGCGACGCTGTCCCTGGTCGTCTTCGTGGGAGTGGACCTGCTGCCCGGCGACCCGGTGACCAGCAGGGTCGGGCCCGGGACGGCACCGGACCGGATCGCCGAGCTGCGGCACGACCTCGGCCTGGACCGGCCGGTGCTCGCCCGGTACGGCGAGTGGCTCGCCGGGCTGGCCCACGGTGACCTCGGCACCTCCGCCTCCGGCCGGCCGGTGGCGGACATGCTGTCCGACCGCCCGGCCAACTCCGCCGTGCTGGCCGTCGCGGCGTTGCTGCTGCTGGTCCCGCTCTCGCTCGGGCTCGGGCTGTGGGCGGCGTGGCACGGCGGCCGGACGGCGGACCGGGTCGTGTCCGCCGGTGCACTGCTGCTGGTGTCGGTGCCGGAGTTCGTCGTGGCCGGGGCGCTGGTGGTGGTGTTCGCCGGGACGCTGCGGGTGCTGCCCGCCGTCTCCCTGCTGGCGGCCGGGGAGAGCCCGTTGTCCCGCCCCGAGGTGCTGGTGCTGCCCGTGACCAGCCTGCTGCTCGTGGGCCTGGCCTACGCGGTGCGGGTGATCCGGGCGTCGGCCGCGGCCACGCTGGCCGGCCCGCACGTGGAGTTCCTGCGGTTGTCCGGGGTGTCGCCCGCGGTCGTCCTGCGGCGCGCGGTCGTCCCCGCCGTGCTGCCGGTCGCGGTGCAGGTCTGGCTGGTCACCGGTGTCTCCTTCGCCGGGGGCGCGGTCCTGGTGGAGAAGGTGTTCAGCTACCCGGGGATCGGGGAACTGCTGGTCACGTCCGTGCAGTCCGGTGACCTCCCGGTGGTCCAGGCGATCGTGCTGCTGCTGGGCGGGGCGATGCTGGCCGTGCTGGTGCTCGCCGATCTCGCCGTGGTGGCACTGACCCCACGGCTGCGCACGGCGGGTGCCCGGTGAGGCGCGCCGCCCGGGTCGCGTTCGCGGTGCTGTTCCCGGTGCTGTTGCTGGTGATCCTCGCGGGCCCCGAGCTCGCCCCGCACACCGCCACCGCGCCCGTCGGGCCGCCGTACACGCCGCCGGGCGCGGGTGGCCTGCTCGGCACCGACCACCTCGGTCGTGACGTCGCGTCCCGGGTGCTGCACGGCGGCCGGCCGATGCTGCTGACCAGCGTGCTGGCGGCACTCGCCGGCTCCGGCCTCGGCGTGCTGGCCGGTGTGACGACCGCGCTGGCCGCGCCGGGGAGGCGGTGGGTCGAGACCGTCGTGGTGCGGCCGCTGGACATGCTGGCGGCGCTCCCGCCGATCCTGGTCCTGCTGCTCGTGCTCACGGCGCTGCCCGGCCGTGGCGGCCTGGTGCTCGCGGTCGTGCTGTCCGGCGTCCCGCTCTCGGCCCGGATCACCCGGGCCGCCGCGGAGCAGGTCGTGGGACGGGCCCACGTCGAGGTCGCCGTCGCCCGTGGCGAGAGCTGGGGCTGGCTGCTCGGGCGCGAGGTGCTCCCGCTCGTCGCGGGCACCGTGCTGGCCGACGTCGGGATCCGCTTCGTGACGGCCGTGTACCTGGTCGCGGCGGCCGGGTTCCTCGGTCTGGGCACGTCGGCGTCGGACTGGGGACTGCTGATCGTGGAGGCGCTGCCGGGCGCCGCGTTGCAGCCGTGGGCCCTGCTCACCCCGGTGCTCGGCATCGCGCTGCTCGCCGTGGCCGCGAACCTCGGATCCGACGGCCCGCTCCGGCGGTCGAGGGGGCGTGTCGGATGAACCGGCTGGTCGAACTGGACGGCCTGCGGCTGCGGGCCGGGGACCGGGCGCTCCTGGACGGCGTCGACCTGGCGCTGGACGCCGGTGAGGCGGTCGGGCTCGTCGGCGCGTCGGGTTCGGGCAAGACGACACTCGCGCTCGCCGTGCTCGGGCACCTCCGCGCGGGCGTCCGGCACGACGGCGGCCGGATCCGGGTGCAGGGCCGGGACATGCTGCCCGCGCCGGCACCGGGGGTCCGGGGCTGCGTGCTCGGCTACCTGGGCCAGGACCCGGGAGCGGCACTCAACCCGTACGCGCGGGTGTCGTCCACGCTGCGGACCGCCGCGGGCGGCGGGCGCGAGGTCGTGGCGGGGGAGCTGCTGGAACGGGTCGGGCTCCCGCCGGACCTCGCCCGTCGCTACCCGCACCAGCTCTCCGGCGGCCAGCAGCAGCGTGTCGGTCTGGCGGCGGCGCTGGCCCGCGACCCCCGCCTCCTGGTGCTGGACGAACCGACGACCGCGCTCGACCTGGTCGCCAAGGCCGAGGTGCTGCACGAGATCCGGCGGCTGCGCGAGGCCGGTGTCGCGCTGCTGTGGGTCAGCCACGACCTCGGCACCGTGCGGTCGCTCGTCGACCGGGTGGCGGTGCTCGACGACGGACGGGTGGTCGAGGACCGGCCGGTGCACGACGTGCTCGCCGCGCCGGAGTCACCGGCGGCACGGACGCTGATCGCGACCGGGCGGCCCGCGGACACCCGGGTGCGGCCCGGCGACGCGGTCGTCCTGAGTGGGCGCGCGCTCGGTGCGGGGCACCGCGGGGCCGAGGTGCTCAGCGACGTCACGCTCGACCTCCACCGCGGCGAGTGCCTCGCCGTGCTGGGTGCCTCCGGCGCCGGGAAGAGCACGCTCGCGCGGTGCCTGGCCGGGTTGCACCGGCCCAGCGCCGGGACGGTCCTGCTGCACGGCACCGCGCTCGCGCCGGACGTCCGCCGGCGCAGCGGCGCCGACCGGGCCGCGATCGGCCTCGTCGCGCAGAACCCGGCCGAGGCGCTGCACCCGTACCAGGACGTCCGGACCGCGCTGGTCCGCCCGCTGCGCCGGCTGCGCGGCGTCCGGTCGCGCGCCGCAGGGGACACCGAGGTGACCCGGCTGCTCGGCGCGGTCGGGCTCCCGCCGTCGACGGCGGACCGCCGGCCGGGCGAGCTGTCCGGTGGACAGCGACAGCGGGTGGCGCTGGCGAGGGCCCTCGCCGCCCGGCCGGACGTGCTGATCTGCGACGAGGTGACCTCGGCGCTCGACAGCGCGACCCGGGCCGAGGTGCTGGACCTGCTGACCGGGCTGCGCGCCGCGACGGGCGTCGCCGTCCTGCTGATCACGCACGACCCGTGGCTGGCGACGGCCGCGTCGGACCGCCTGCTGGTGCTCGCCGGCGGCCGGGTCCGGGTGACCGGGCCGACGGCCGACCTGTTGCCACCCGGCGCCGACCCGGACGTGCACCTGACCCGATTGCTCGTCCCCACGTACCCCGAAGGAGCTGTGCAGGCATGAAGGCACCGGAGATCATCGACGAGCTGCGCTCACTGGGGGTGGAACTCTGGGAGGAAGCCGGCCGGATCCGCTTCCGGGCACCCCGCGGTGTACTCACCGACGAGCACCGTGACCTGCTGCGCGCGCACCGGGACGAGATCGTCGGCCTGCTCGCGGGCGACACCGGGCCGAGGGTCACGGCCGATCCTGCCGCGCGCACCGAGCCCTTCCCGCTGACCGAGGTCCAGACCGCCTACCTGCTCGGCCGGCAGGAGTCGTTCGGCTACGGCGGCGTGGCCTGCCACGGCTACCTGGAGATCGAGTACCCGGAGCTGGACCCGGTCCGGGTCGAGGACGCGTGGAACCGGCTGATCGCGCGGCACGACATGCTGCGTGCCGTCGTCGAGGCCGACGGCTACCAGCACGTGCTCCCCGAGGTGCCCCGGTGCCCGGTCCGGTGGGAGGCCTCGCGGGACGCGGTCCGCTCCGAGCTCGGGCACCGGATGTACGCCACCGACGTGTGGCCGTTGTTCGAGCTGCGGGTGACCCCCGGCGTCCTGCACGTCTCGATGGACTCGTTGATCGCCGACTGGGCGAGCGCGGGCGTCCTGCTGGACGAGCTGGACGTCCTCCTCGCCGACCCGGACGCGGAGCTGCCCCCGTTGGAGCTCACGTTCCGCGACTACCTGCTCGCCGAGCGGGCCCAGCGCGGTACCGCCCGCTACCTGCGCGACCGTGACTACTGGCTGTCCAGGGTCGACGAGCTGCCCGCTGCGCCGGACCTGCCGGCCCGGGCCGGCGAGACCACCGGCCCGGTGCGGTTCCGCAGGCACGGCATGCGCCTGTCCGCGCCGCGCTGGGAGTCCCTGCGCGCGCACGCCGGACGGCACGGTGTGACGCCGTCCACCGCCGTGCTCACCGCGTTCGCCACGGTCCTGCAGCGCTGGGCACGCCTGCCGCGGTTCGCCCTGAACCTCACCCTGCTCGACCGCCGGCCGCTGCACCCGCAGGTCGACCGGGTGGTCGGCGACTTCACCTCGGTCACCCTGCTGGCCGTCGAGGACGGGACGGAGATCCCGTTCCACGAGCACGCGCGCGGCGTCGGCGAGCAGCTGTTCGCCGACCTGGACCACCGGCTCTACTCCGGTGTCGAGGTCGGCCGGGAGATCGCCCGCCGCCGTGGCCGGGAGGCCGCGCGGATGCCGGTGGTGTTCACCAGCGCCGTCGGTGTCGGCGGGCGCACCGGCCACGGCCTCACCCAGACACCGCAGGTCCTGCTGGACTGCCAGGTCACCGACGACGCCGACGGTCTCCAGGTCAACTGGGACGTCCGGCAGGGGAGCTATCCCGACGGCCTGGTCGAGGACATGGCGGCGGCGTTCGAGGGCCTGCTCGTCGCGCTGGCGGACGACGCCGGCACCTGGACCGGTGCCGGCCCGGTCGCGCTGCCCGACTGGCAGGTCGAACAGCGCCGCCGGGCCAACGACACCGCCGCACCGCTGCCCGCGTCGCTGCTGCACGCCGGCGTGATCGCCCAGGCACACCGGACCCCGGACGACGTCGCGGTGACCGGCCCGGCCGGCACGCTGACCTACCGCGAGCTGGCCTGTCGCGCGGGTGGTGTCGCCGCGTCGCTGCGGGCGGCGGGCTGCGAGCCGGGCGAGCGCGTCGCGATCGTCGTGGACAAGGGCCCGGACCAGATCGTCGCGGTCCTCGGCGTGCTGCTGGCCGGTGGTGCCTACCTGCCCGTCGACACCACCCAGCCACCGCTGCGCAGGGAGAAGCTGCTCGCCGGCGTGCGGCACGTGCTGACCACGGTCGGGGACGTCCCGCCGGTGGACGCGATCCCGGACGTCCCGCACGGCGACCCGGACGGCCTGGCCTACGTCATCTACACGTCCGGCTCGACCGGCGACCCCAAGGGCGTCATGGTCAGCCACCGGGCCGCGCTCAACACCGTGCAGGACGTCAACCGGCGGTTCGGCGTGACGGCCCGCGACCGGGTCCTCGGACTGGCGCAGCTGGGATTCGACCTGTCCGTCTACGACATCGTCGGCCTGCTGTCCGCCGGCGGCTCGGTGGTGCTGCCGGACCCGGCCCGGCCGGCGGACCCGTCGCACTGGGCCGCACTGGTGGCGGAGTACGGGGTGACCCTCTGGAACTCGGTGCCCGCGCAGCTGCAGATGCTGGCGCACTACCTCGAGTCCGACCCGCGCCCGCTGCCCACGCTGCGGCTCGCGCTGCTGTCCGGTGACTGGATCCCGGTGACGCTGCCGGCCCAGGTCCGCGCGTTCGCACCGGGCCTGCGGATGATCGGCCTCGGCGGGGCCACCGAGGCCGCCATCTGGTCCATCCACCACCCGATCGAGAAGGTCGACCCGGCGTGGGCGTCGGTGCCCTACGGCCTGCCGCTGGCGAACCAGGGGTTCCGCGTGCTGGACGGGGCCCGGCGCGACCGCCCGGTGTGGGTCCCCGGCGAGCTGCACATCGCCGGTGCCGGTCTGGCCGCCGGGTACTTCGGCGACGCCGCGCTGACCGCGGCCCGGTTCGTCACCCACCCCGACGGCGAGCGGCTCTACCGCACCGGGGACCTCGGCCGGTACCTGCCCGGCGGTGAGATCGAGTTCCTCGGCCGGGAGGACGACCAGGTCAAGATCCGTGGTCACCGGATCGAGCTGGGGGAGGTCGAGTCCGCGCTGCTCGCGCACGACGCGGTGGGCGCCGCGGCCGCCGTCGTGGAGGGGGACCGGCACGGCGCCCGCGCGCTGCTCGCCTTCGTCGAACCCGCCTACGGCGCCCAACCGCCACCCGGCCCGGATCTCGCCGCGGTGAGCCGCTTCGCCGACCGCCAGGTCCGGGGCGTCGAGGCCGGCCGCGTCGCCGAGCACGTCCGGCTGCTCCACGAGGCGGCGCTGATCTCGATGCGTGACGCGCTGGCCGGGCGGGGCGCCGTCGCCGAGCGGCACCAGTGGCTGGTGAACCGCTGGCGGGCGCTGCTCCCCGACCGGCTGCCGGAGATCACCGCGGACCGGGCGTGGGCACGCCTGGCCGGGGACGACCTGATCACGCCGGAGGCCCTGGAGTTCTACCGGACGCACGTCGAGCGGGTCCACGAGCTGCTCGACGGCACGCAGAACCCGTTCGAGCTGCTGTTCCCGCAGGGCCGGACGGACCGGGCGCAGGCGATCTACCGCGACACGGCGATCTTCCGCTACCTCAACCACGCGGCCGCCGCACTGCTCAACCGGATCGCCGCGGCACACGACCGGGGCCCGCTGCGGGTGCTGGAGATCGGCGCGGGCACCGGGGCGACCACCGAGGCCGTCCTGCCGCTGCTGGCCGGGCACGACGTCGACTACCTGTTCACCGACATCTCGCCGTTCTTCCTCGCCGAGGCGCGGGAGCGGTTCGCCGACGGGGACCGGGTGCGGTTCGCCCTGTTCGACGTGGACGAGGACCACCGGGCCCAGGGACTCGCACCCAACTCGTTCGACGTCGTGCTCTGCGCCGGCGTGCTCAGCAGCACCCGGCGTCCCGAGGCGGTGCTCGACCTGGTGGCGCCGGGCGGCTGGCTGGTGTTCACCGAACCGACCGAGGAACACCCGCACATCATGCTGACCCAGGGGTTCATGATGGACGGGCCGTCGCTGCGGTCCCGGGAGCAGTGGCTCGGCCTCGTCGGGGGAACGGAGCTGTGCCTGCCCGAGCCCGGCCATCCCCAGGCCGGGCAGGGGATCGCGTTGTTCGCCGCCCGGCCGAAGTCCGACCGGGCGCCGGTGCTGCCCACGGACCTGGCCGCGTTCCTGGCCCGCCGGCTGCCCGCGCACATGGTGCCCGCGCACCTGCAGGTCGTGGACCGGCTGCCCCTCACCGCGAACGGCAAGGTGGACCGCAGGACCCTCGCCGGATGGCGGCCGGCCACCCTCGGCGCGGCCCCCGATCCCGACACCACGCCACCGGACGAGCTGGAGGCCCGCCTCTGCGCCCGCTGGGCCGCGGCGCTGAACATCCCGGCGATCGGCCGCACGGAGAGCTTCTTCGACCGCGGTGCGGACTCCCTCATCCTCGCCCGGGTCACCGGCCGGCTCCGCGAGGAGGTGCCCGAGGCCGCCGGACTCGCCTACGACACCCTGCTGCGCCAGATGCTGAACGAGCCCACGGTGGAGGCACTCGCCCGGGCGTTGCGCAGCTCGGCGGCGCCCGCACCGGCCACCCCGGTCGCCGGCCGGTCCGGCACCGGGAACTCGCTGCTCGTCCCGTTCGGCGGCGGTGGCGACGGGCCGGTCCGGGTGCTGTTCCACGCGGCGCTGGGCACCATGGACTACTTCCACTCGCTGGCGAACGCGCTGGTGGCGCAGGATCTCGGCCCGGTCGTCGGGCTGGCGGTCGCCGACGCCGACGCCTACTGCGAGATCGACCCGAAGGACCTGATCGCCCGGGTGGCCGACGACTACACCGACCGGTTGCTGGCCGAGGGACACACCCGCTTCCAGCTGATCGGCTACTGCCTCGGCGGCCTGCTCGCCACCGAGGTGGCACGGCGGCTGTGGGAGCGGGGCGGCGAGGTGCTGGACCTGACGCTCGTCGACAGCATCCCGATGTTCATCGAGACCGACGAGGAGCTGGCCTTCGAGGCCATCTTCGTCCCCAACCTCGATCTCGACCCGGTCGAGGCGGTCTTCGGGCCCGACGTCGACGGCGCGGACGTGTACCGGGCGATCGACCTGCTGATGACCGAGAACGACCGGGTGGTCCCGGCGGGCGCGATGGGCGCGCTGAGCGGCGACCCCGGCCTCGAGTCCGTCGCGGCGGCCGTACGGCGGGCACACGGTCGTACGCAGGACGAGCGGCTCGCCGGTTACGCGGCCGCGGCTGCGGACCGGGCGGGTGTCCCGGTGGGGCCGGAACTCGTGCCGGGCCTGTTCCGGGTGACCCGGCACAGCATGCGGGCGGCGCGGTTCGACCCCGAGCCGTACGCCGGGGACATCACGTTCCTGCGGGCGACCGAGCAGCAGTCCTTCGGCATCACCGCGGGCGTCGGGCACCTGGCGGCGCCGTTCTGGGAGCGGACGTGTCTCGGTGAGTTCACCGTGATCGACGTGCCGGGCAACCACTTCAGCGTGATCGAGCCACCACACCTGGAGGTGGTGGCCGGGCACATCGCAGCGGCGGTCCGCGCGGGGGTGACCGCATGACCGCCACGGTCGAGGGCGACGTCCGCACCGTCGGGGAGCGGTCCGCCGGGCCGGCACCCCGCACGGCCGACGCCGCGTTGAAGGACCTGCGCCGCCCGGTCGCGTGGCTGACCCGGCTCGGCGTGGCGCTGACCGCCGTCGGGGCGCTGAGCACCCTCGTCCCGTTCGTCGGCATCGCCGAGCTCGGGCGGGTGCTGCTGGGCCCGCAGCCGGTCGACGACGACGTGGTCGTCGGTATCGCGGTCGTCGTCGGTGTCGCGCTGGTCCTCGGCTGGGCCTGCAACGGTGCCGGGATCTCGGTGACCCACGTCGCCGACTCGAAGCTGCAGGCCCTGCTGCGCCGGCGGATCGTGCACCGGCTCGGCCGGGTGCCCCTCGGGTGGTACTCCGAGACCAACTCCGGGCTGGTGCGCAAGGCGGCCCAGGACGACATCGACGACCTGCACCATCTCATCGCCCACCACGACGTGGAGATGACCGGCGCGATCGTGCTGCCCCTGGGCGGCATCGCCTACCTGGTGTGGCTGGACTGGCGGCTGGCGCTGCTGGCGATCGTGACGCTGCCGGTCTACCTGGTCGCCTACGGCTCGATGATGCGCGGTTTCGTGCAGAAGATGGCCGAGCTGGACGCCGGGTTCGCCCGGGTGTCCGCCGCAATCGTGGAGTTCGTCCACGGCATCACGGTCGTGAAGGTGTTCGGCCAGGTCAACCGGGCGCACCGGACCTACGACAGCGCGGTCGGCGAGTTCGGCGAGAAGTACGCCGGCTGGGTGCGGCCGATGCTGAGACTGGAGGCCTGGACGTCGATGGCGCTCGCCGCGCCGGTCGTCGCGGTCACCAGCCTGGCGGGCGGGATCTGGTTCGTCACCGCGGGCTGGGTGACACCGGTCGAGGTGCTCGCCGAGGTGCTGGTGGCGATGGTCGTCCCGTCGACGCTGCTGGTCCTGAACCAGGGGATGACCGCGCAGCGCAAGGCGACGGCGGCGGCCGGGCGCATCGTGGCGCTGCTCGGGACCACGCCGCTGCCCGTCCCGGACGAGCCGCAGCAGCCCGCCGGCCACGAGGTCGAGTTCGACGACGTCTCGTTCGCCTACGACGGCACGGACACCGTGCTCTCCGGGGTGAGCCTGCGCTGCCGGCCCGGCACGGTCACCGCGCTGGTGGGCAGCTCGGGGGCGGGCAAGTCGACGCTGGCGAAGCTCGTCCCCCGGTTCTACGACGTCGGTTCCGGCGCGGTCCGGGTCGGCGGGGTGGACGTCCGGCGGATCGCCCCCGACGTGCTCTACCGCACGGTCGGGTTCGTGCTCCAGGACGTCCGGCTGCTGCACGGGACCGTGGCCGAGAACCTCCGCCTCGGCCGCCCGCAGGCCACCGGGGACGAGATCGTCGCCGCGGCCACCGCGGCCCGGATCCACGACCGGATCCTGGCTCTGCCCCGCGGCTACGACTCGGTCCTCGGTGAGGACGCGATCTTCTCCGGCGGGGAGGCGCAGCGCGTCTCCATCGCCAGGGCGCTGCTGGCCGACACCCCGGTCCTGGTGCTCGACGAGGCCACCGCGTACGCCGACCCGGAGTCCGAGGCACAGATCCAGGACGCACTGTCCGTCCTCGCCCGCGACCGCACCGTCCTGGTGATCGCGCACCGGCTCGCCACGATCGCCGGCGTCGACCAGATCGTCGTGCTCGACGGCGGCCGCGTCGCCGAACGCGGCACGCAGGAGGAGCTGCTGGCCGCGGGCGGCCGGTACGCCCGCATGTGGGACGCCTACACCGATGCCGAAGGGGGCATCCGATGATCCGTGACCTGATGACGATCCTCGGGCCGGCCCACGACCGGGCCGTCCGGACCTACCTGGCCTGGCTGGTGGCCTACTCGGTGCTGCAGGGCCTGGCCATGGTGGCGCTCTACCCGGTGCTGACGGCCCTGCTGGCCGGTGACCCCGGCACCGCGTGGCGCCGGCTGCTCGTGGTCGCCGTGCTCGTGGTCGCCACCTGCGTGGCCCGCTACCAGCAGGCGATGCAGGGCTTCGCCCTCGCCATCGTGACCCTGACGACGCTGCACCGCCGGCTCGGCGACCACGTCGCGTCGCTGCCGCTGGGCTGGTTCTCCGGCGAGCGGACCGGACGGCTCTCGCGCAGCGCCACCAACGGCACGCTGATGGTCACCAACGTCTTCGCCCACATGCTCACCCCGCTGGTCAGCGGGATCCTCGCGCCGGCCACCGTCGCCGTCGCCATGCTGTTCCTGGACTGGCGGATCGGTCTCACCACCCTGCTCTGCGCCCCGGTGTTGTGGCTGGTCCACCGGTCGGCGGTCGCCTCCGTCGGGCGGGGCGAGCACCTGACCGACGCCGCGGCCACCGAGGCGGGTGACCGTGTCATCGAGTTCGCCCGCAACCAGCAGGTCCTGCGCGCGTTCGGGCGCACCACCGAGGGCTACCGGCCGCTGGAGGAGGCCATCGAGCGGCAGCGGGTCGCGGGCAACGCCCTGCTCCGTGCGGCCGCGCCCCGCCTGCTGGCCGGCGGGCTCGCCGTGCAGCTCGCGTTCGCCGTGGTCATCGCCGTCGGGCTGGTGCTGGTGCTCGGCGACGCGATCGCCCCCGCGGCGATGATCGCGCTGATCGGCCTGACCGCCCGCTTCGTCGGGCCGCTGGCCGAGATCGCCGGGAGCAGCAGCATGATCCGGATGGCGGCCAACGACCTGAGCCGGCTCGCCGCGATCTTCGACGAGAAGCCGCTCGCCGTACCGGAGGTCACGCAGCCGGTGACCCGGCCGGGCGAGATCGAGCTGGCCGGTGTCGGCTTCGGCTACGAGACGGGCTCCCCGGTGCTGGACGACGTCTCGCTGCGGATCCCCCCGCGGACCATGACGGCCGTCGTCGGCCCGTCCGGCTCGGGCAAGAGCACGATCGTCCGGCTGATCATGCGGCTGTTCGACGTCGGCTCCGGAGCCGTCCGGGTGGGGGGCGTGGACGTCCGTGAACAGACCACGGAGGACCTCATGGCCCAGCTCTCGGTCGTGATGCAGGACGTCTACCTGTTCGACGACACCCTGGAGGCCAACATCCGGGTCGGGAGACCCTCGGCGACCGAGCAGGAGGTCCGCGAGGCGGCCCGGATCGCGGGTGTGGACGAGATCGTGGACCGGCTGCCCGGCGGGTGGTCCGCCACGGTCGGCGAGGGCGGAGCGTCGCTGTCCGGCGGCGAGCGTCAGCGGGTCTCCGTCGCCAGGGCCGTGCTCAAGGACGCACCGATCGTGCTGCTGGACGAGGCGACGGCCGCGCTGGACCCGGAGAACGAGCGCTACGTGCAGGACGCGCTGCGGAGCCTGATGGACCGCTCCACCCTCCTGGTGATCGCGCACAAGCTGTCGACCGTCGTCGCCGCGGACCGGATCGTGGTCCTCGACGGCGGCCGCATCGCCGAGACCGGCACCCACGAGGAGCTCCTGGCGGCGGGCGGGCGGTACACCGACTTCTGGACCGAACGGCGCCGTGCCCGTGGCTGGCGCCTGACGGCCGGAGGGTCCCGGTGATCGGCGTCGTCGGGGCCACCGGTGAGGTCGGCTCGCACGCGGTACGGGTACTGCGGGAGCTGGACGCCGGGCCGCTGCGGCTCGGCGGCAGCGCGGACGTGGACCACCGGGACGCGGCGTCGCTGGACGGGTTCGCCGCCGGGTGCCGCGTCCTCGTCAACTGTGCGGGTCCGGCCCACCTGATCGGCGACCGGGTCGCCCGCGCGGCCGTGCGGGCCGGCGCGGGCTACGTGGACGCGTCCGACGTCGACGGCGTGGGTACCGCTCCGGCGGCGTGGTCCGCCGTGGTCGGTGCCGGGCTGCGGCCCGGGCTGACCGGGCTGCTCCCGCGCTGGCTGGCCGGACGCGAGTTCGACACCGTGCACGGGCTGGTGGCCCACCTGGCGGTGCTCGATCGGTTCACCGCGACCGCCGCGGAGGACTACCTGCACTCCCGCGACGGTGAACCGCTCGCCGCGTGGCGCGCGGGCCGGGTCCCGGGAGCCCTCACCCGGCGGACCGGGGTGACGGTGCCGTTCCTGCCCGGTGCGGTGTCCCTGCTGCCCCACCTGGGACGCGAGGAGATCCGGCTGGCGCAGGCGCCGGGGCTGGAGCGGGGCGACTGGTACTCGGCGGTCGACGGCGAACACGTGGGCGCGGCCTTCGACCGGGCCCGCTCGGCCGAGCCGGCCGACGCCGTCACGGCCCTGGTCCGGGCGAGCGCGCTCGACCTGGCCGGGCGCGAGCCCTACGTGGTCTCGGCCGTGCGGCTCGACGGTGCCGCGGCCGGCCGGCCCGTCTGCCGGACCGCGCTGCTGCGCGGCCGCGGCAACGGGGAGCTGACCGGCGCCGTCACCGCGCTCGCCGCGCTCGCCGTCGACCGCGGCGAGGTGGCACCCGGGGTGCACACCGCGGCCGCGGTGCTGGATCCGGAACCGGCGATCGCCCGGCTGACCGGGCTCGGGATCGCGTCGGTGCAGGTGCTCGACGGCGACGCCCCGGTCGAGGACGGTGCGTTGTGACGGGCCCGCTGGAGGTGCTCGACGACGTCTGCCTGCGGGCCATGGCCGCGCTGGCGCCGTTCGACGGCGTCGCGCCCCGGCACCGCTGGCTGGCCGACCGGTGGCGGGCGGCGCTGGACGGCCGTGACCCGGGGGGGTACACCGAGCCGGCCACGGAGTTCGAGGACGCCTACGCGGAGCTGGGCTTCCCACCCGCGATGGCCCGGTTCCACCGGACGGCGCTGGCCCGGCTGCCCGAGCTGCTGCGCGACGAGGTCGACGTCGGGGAGCTGCTGTTCTCCGGCACCGACGTGCTCACCGCGCTCGCCGCCTACCAGGACAACGACCTGACCCACCGGCTCAACGCCGCGGCGGCCGGGGAGGTACTGGCGGGCGGCCCCCGCGTGCTCGAACTGGGCGGGGGCGCGGGTCTGGCCACGGCCGCGGTGCTGACCGCGCTGCGGGAACGGGACGCGACGGAGTACACCTACACCTTCACCGACGTCTCGCCGCTGTTCCTGCGGGCCGCGGCCGAGCGTTTCGGCGACGACCCACGGTTCTCCGGGCGGCTGCTCGACCTGGACACCGACTTCACGGCGCAGGGGTGCGCCGACGGCAGCGCGGACGTCGTGCTGGCCGCCAACGTGCTGCACAACGCCGCGGAGATCGACCGGTCGCTGCGCCGCATCCGCCGGGTGCTCGCGCCCGGCGGGCGGCTGGTGTTCACCGAGGCCGTGCGCGACCACCCGGCCACCCTGACGTCGATGCAGTTCCTCCTGTCCGGACCGGAGAACCGGGTGCGGTCACCGTTCCTGGACGCGGCGGGCTGGCGGGCGGCGCTGGCCGGAGCGGGGTTCGCCGTGCGGGAGGGGCCGTCGGTCCACGGGCAGGCGCTGTTCGTCGGGACCGCGCTCGGGATCGTCGCGGACTGGCCCGCGGCGAAGGTGCTGACCCACCTGGAGCGGTCGCGGGTCACCGAGGTCGAGCTGCCCGCCACGGTCGTGTGCGCGCTGGTGGACGAGCCGTCCTTCGCGCTGGCCGACCTGTCGGCGTTGCAGCGGATCCGCTACCACGGTGGCGGGATCCCCCGATACGTGCGCGACACCCTCGGCGTCGAGCTGGTGCGCGACGACACCGACCTCGGCGACGTGACCGACCTGCTCACCGACGCCGCGCGCCGGGCGGACGAGGAGCTGGCCGGGATCGATCTCGGCGCCGCGGTCGCCGCGGTCGACGACTTCGGCCGCACCGCGCTGCTGTCGATGCTCAACGCCCTGCAGCGCCGCGGCGGTCGCCGCACCGCCTTCCCCGCACTGGTCCGCCGCTGGCGGGCGGTGCTGAACCGGGAGGGGCTGCTGGACGGGGACCGGCCGACGATCGATCCGGCCGGGTTCTCCGACGCGGCGCTCGACCGGGCGTGGACCGCGGCGGCCGACGCGTGGCACCGGACGGTCGGCTCGGCGGGCACCGTGGAGTACGCCCGCCGCAACGCCGAACGGCTCCAGGAACTGCTCGACGGGACGTGCGACCCCGTCCAGCTGCTGTTCCCCGAGGGCCGTACCGACCTCGCCGCCGCGCTCTACCGGGAGAACGTGACCGGGCGCTACCAGCACCGGGCGGTGAGCGCGCTGCTCGGCGGGATCGCCGGCCGGTGGCCCGGCGGGCGGGTCCTGCGCGTCCTCGAGATCGGGGCGGGCACCGGTGCCACGACCGAGCGGGTCCTCCCCGCGCTGGCCGGGTCCGGGGCCGCGGTCGACTACCTGTTCACCGACGTGTCGGCGTACTTCCTGGAACAGGGCGCGGACCGGTGGCGCGACCACCCGTGGGTCCGGTTCGGACGGTACGACATCGACGCCGATCCCGACGCCGACCCCGGCACCGACGGGCCGGTGTGGGCCGACGGCTCCTTCGACGTCGTCATCGGTGGCGGGGTGCTCAACGCGGCCAGGGACACCGACGCCTCGGTACGGCGCCTGACCCGGCTGCTGGCCGCCGGCGGCTGGCTCGTGCTCACCGAACCCACCGTCGAGGAGTTCTGGATCCTCACCTCGCAGGCGTTCCTGCTGGCCGAGGCCGCCGACGGCCGGGCAAGCACCGGATCGACGTTCCTGACCCGGGAGCAGTGGGACGGGGTCCTCGACTCCGCCGGGCTGGACCGGGTGCTCGGCCTGCCGGACGAGGGGCACCCCCTGCACCGCCTCGGCCACCGGGTGTTCGTCGCCCGTACCCGGCCCTGACCTCGCGAGCGCCATCCCTTCCCGATCGACCAGGAGAGACTCCGTGTGCGGAATCACGGGCTGGGTCGCCTTCGACAGCGACCTCACCCAGCAACGACCCGTCGTCGAGGCGATGACGGCGGCCATGAGCGATCGCGGCCCCGACGCGTCGGGCACCTGGCTGCGCCGGCACGTGGCGCTGGGGCACCGCCGCCTCGCCGTGATCGACCTGCCCGGTGGGGTACAGCCGATGGAGGCCGACACCGGGCACGGTGCGGTCGCGCTCACCTTCTCCGGTGAGGTCTACAACTTCCGGGAGCTGCGCACCGAGCTGGAGCGCCGCGGGCACCGCTTCCGGACACGCAGCGACACCGAGGTGGTGCTGCGCGGCTACCTGGAGTGGGGCGAGCGGGTCGCGGACCGGCTCACCGGCATGTACGCCTTCGCCCTGTGGGACGACCGGACCGGCACCCTGGTGCTGGTCCGCGACCGGGTCGGCGTGAAGCCGCTCTACGTCCACCGGACGTCCGACGGCGTCCTGTTCGGCTCCGAGCCCAAGGCGATCCTGGCGAACCCGCTGTTCCCGCGGGTGGTCGACGTGGACTGCCTGCGCGAGCTGGTGGGGTTCACCAAGGCGCCCGGCTGGTCGCTGTGGCGCGGGATGAGCGAGGTCGAACCCGGCACCGTCGTGACGGTCGACCGCTCGGGCGTGCGGCGCCGGACCTACTGGACGCTGCGGACCGCGCCGCACACCGACGACCTCGCCACGACCACCGGACGCGTCGGCGAGCTGTTCGGCGCCGCGGTGCGTGGCCAGACCGTCTCCGACGTGCCGCAGAGCGTGCTGCTGTCCGGCGGTCTGGACTCGAGCGCCGTCACCGCCGTGGCGGCGGCCGAGCTGGCGGGCCGCGGGGAGAAGGCCCGGACGTTCTCGGTGGACTTCCTCGGCTACGAGGAGAACTTCACCCCCGACGAGCTGTGGGAGACGCCGGACTCGCCGTTCGTCCGGGACGTGGCCGAGCACGTCGGCTCGGTGCACCGCGACATCGTGCTGGACTCGCGGGCGCTGGCCGACCCGGCGCTGCGCCGCGCCGTGGTCGCGGCGCGGGACATGCCGATCGGTCTCGGCGACATCGACTCGTCGATGTACCTGCTGTTCCGGGCCATCCGGGGGGAGTGCTCGGTCGCGCTGTCCGGGGAGTTCGCCGACGAGCTGTTCGGTGGCTACGCCTGGTTCCACCACGAGGCCGCACGGAACGCGGACACGTTCCCGTGGCTGGCCTTCTCCAACGCCTACACCGGCGACCGGACGGAGATGTTGCGTCCCGGTCTGCGGGACCGGCTCGACATCGGTGCCTACGTGGCCGACGAGTACGCCACGGCGGTCGCCGCCGTCGACCACCTCGAGTCCGACGACACGCTGGAACGCCGGATGCGGACCAGCACCCACCTGCACGTCACCCGCCTGGTCCGGGCGATGCTCGACCGCAAGGACCGCATGTCCATGGCCGTCGGGCTGGAGGTGCGCGTGCCGTTCGCCGACCACCGGCTGATCGAGTACGTCTACAACGTCCCGTGGTCGATGAAGGCGGCCGGCGGCCGGGAGAAGAGCCTCCTGCGCGACGCCGTCGCCGGCCTGCTGCCGCGGTCGGTCGTCGAGCGGGTCAAGAGCCCGTACCCGTCCACACAGGACGTCGGGTACGCGGTGGCACTGCAGCACCAGGCGTCCGGCGTGCTGGCGGCGCCGGAGACCGGCGTGTTCGAGGTCTTCGACGCCGGCTGGGTCCGGTCGGCGGTGGCGATGGACCCGGCCGCGGTCACCGGGCGGCTGCGCACCGGCCTGGAACGCGTGCTGGACATGCACCACTGGCTCGATCTGTACCGCCCCGACCTCCGCCTCGACTGAGACCACCCCGAGGAGATCACGATGTCCCCGACCTCCGGACCACTGGTCCTGGGCGACGACTTCGTCCAGGACGCCCACACCGTCGCCGCGGCGGTGCGCGACGCCACGCCCGTCCGCCACGTCGTGCTGCCGAGCGGCATGCCGGTGTGGCTCGTCACGGGCTACGAGGCGGCCAGGGCCGTGGCGGCCGATCCGCGGTTCAGCAGTGACCACGTCTACGACCGGATGCACCGGATGGCGCTGGGGGAGGACGAGGAGAGCCCGTTCTCCCCGGACTTCGCCAGCAACCTGCTCAACCTCGACCCGCCGGACCACACCCGGCTGCGCCGGCTGATCGCCGCGACGTTCACCGGCCGGTCGGTCGCGCCGTTGCGGCCGCGGATCCAGCAGATCGCCGACGAGCTGCTCGACGAGATGACCGGACACGACACGGTGGACCTGCTGAGCGCGTACGCCTACCCGCTGCCGATCAGGGTGATCACCGAGCTGCTCGGTGTCCCGTTCGAGGACCGCGAGCAGTTCACCGAGTGGTCCGAGACCATGGTCGACGGCGGGGCCACCGAGGCGGCGGGTGCGGCCACCATGAGCATGGCCGGCTACCTGCACGGACTGATCGAGGCCAAGCGCGACGTCCCCGACGGGGCGACCCCGCCGGGTGACCTGCTGTCGCGGCTGGTGCACGCGTCGGAGGACGGGGACCGGCTCACCACGCCCGAGCTGATCGCCACAGCGGTCGTGCTGCTCGTCGGTGGTTTCGAGACGACGGTCAATCTCATCAGCGGCGGCGTGCTGAGCCTCGCCGGGCATCCCGACCAGCTCGCGCTGCTGCGCGCCGACCGCAGCCTGATGCCGACGGCGATCGAGGAGTTCCTGCGTTACGAGACGCCCAACATCCTCTCGTCGCCGCGCTACGCCACCGAGCGGGTGGAGATCGCGGGCGTGGAGATCCCGAAGGACGACTTCGTGATGGTGTCCTGGCTCGCCGCGAACCGGGACCCGGCCCGGTTCGCGGATCCGGACCGGCTCGACATCACCCGGCCCAGGGGCGGGCATCTGGCCTTCGGCCACGGGGTGCACTTCTGCCTCGGTGCGCCGCTGGCCCGGCTGGAGGGCGAGATCGCCTTCGGCGGGCTCCTGGACCGGTTCGCCGAGATCGAGGTGGTGTCCGCCGCCGACGACCTGCGCTGGCGCGACAGCACCGCGATGCACGGTCTGGAGTCGCTGGTGGTGAGGCTGCGATGAGCATCGACGGCGTGGTCGGCTGGCCCGCGGAGTTCGCGGCCCGCTACCGGGAGCGGGGCTACTGGAGCGGCCGGACGCTCGACGGTCTCCTCACCGACGGCGCCCGGCGGTGGCCGGAGCGGGAGGCCGTGGTCGACGGCGACCGCCGGTGGACCTACCGGGAACTGCACACGCGGGCGAACCGGCTCGCGGCCGGGCTGCGGGAACGCGGGATCGGGCGCGGCGACCGGGTGCTCGTGCACCTGCCCAACGTGGCCGAGTTCCTGTCGCTGTCCTTCGCCCTGTTCCGCATCGGTGCGGTCCCGGTGCTGGCCCTGCCCCCGCACCGGGAGACCGAGGTCGCGCACCTCGCCCGGCTCGCCACCCCGGTGGCCTACGTCGTGGCGGGCCACCTGCGCCACCTCGCCGCCGCGCTGCCGGGGATCGGGCACGTGTTCGTCGTCGGCGAGCCGGGCGGGTACACGCCGCTCGACGACGTGACCGCCGACGGCGACCCCGGTCCCGGGCCGGACCCCGGTGACGTGGCCGTGCTGCTGCTGTCCGGCGGGACCACCGGCCTGCCCAAGCTGATCCCCCGCACCCACGACGACTACCACTACAACCTCCGGGCGAGCGCCGAGGTCTGCGGCTTCGACGGGGACACCCGCTACCTGGCCGCGCTGCCGATGGCGCACAACTTCCCGCTGGCCTGCCCCGGGGTGCTCGGCACGCTGTGGGCGGGCGGCACGGTCGTGGTGTGCGCCGGTGCCGACGCCGGTACGGCGTTCGGCCTGATCGAGGCGGAGCGGATCACCGCGACGGCACTCGTGCCACCGCTGGTACTGGTCTGGCTGGACGCGGCGGAGGAGTCCGGGGCCGACCTCACCAGCCTGCAGCTCGTGCAGGCCGGCGGGGCCCGGCTCAAGACCGGGGCGGCCGTGCGGGTCGGCCCGGTGCTGGGCTGCGCGCTCCAGCAGGTCTACGGCATGGCCGAGGGCCTGCTGAACTACACGCGGATCGGCGATCCCCCGGAGATCGTGACCGGCACCCAGGGCCGGCCGCTGGCCGAGGACGACGAGCTCCGGATCGTCGGTGCCGACGGCGCCCCCGTCCGGCCGGGGGAGATCGGCGAGCTGCAGGTGCGCGGCCCGTACACGATCCGCGGCTACTACCGCGCACCCGAGCACGACACCACCGCGTTCACCCCCGACGGCTACTACCGCAGCGGTGACCTCGTCCGCCGGCTGCCCACCGGTGAGCTGGTCGTCGAGGGCCGGGCGAAGGACGTCATCAACCGGGGCGGCGACAAGATCCCGGTCGAGGAGGTCGAGAACCTCCTGCTGAGCCACCCCGCGGTGCACGACGTCGCGGTCGTCGGCATCCCCGACGAGGTCATGGGCGAGCGCAGCTGCGCCTACGTCGTCGCCCGCGGCACCCCGCCGACGCGACGCGATCTCGTCGCGCACCTGACGGCGTGCGGCGTCGCCGCCTTCACCCTGCCCGACCGCGTGCGCGTGGTCGGGTCGTTCCCCCGTACCGGCCTGGGCAAGGTCGACCGGAAGGCGCTGGCCGCCGGCGAGGCCGGTCGATGACCACGCACCCGGACCCCCACCCGGTGAGAAAGGACCACACCGTGTCGCACGACGACCTCCCGCTGGTGCTCGCGGACCTGCTCGACGTGCCGCCCGGCACGATCGAGCCGGACGAGAGCCTGATCGAGCTCGGCCTGGACTCGATCACGATGATGCGGCTGGCGGGTGCCTGGCGGAAGAACGGCACGCCGGTCACGTTCGCCGATCTCGTGGCCCGGCCGACCCTCGCGTCGTGGCGTGCGCTCCTCGCCGGCGGGACCGGTGACGCCACCCCGGCCGGGCCGATCGCCGACGTCGACGAGTCGGCCCCGTTCCCACTGGCGCTGATGCAACACGCGTACTGGGTCGGGCGGGACCACGGCCAGCGCCTCGGGGGCGTCGGCGCGCACTTCTACCACGAGTTCGACGGCGCGGGCGTGGACCCGGACCGGCTCGAGCGTGCCGTCCGTGCGCTGTTCGCGCGGCACCCGATGCTGCGGACACAGGTGCTCGACGACGGCACCCAGCAGGTGCTGCCCGAGTCGCCGTGGCCCGGTCTCCGGGTGCACACCGATCCGTCCGCACTCGGGGAGCGGCGGCGGGTGCTCTCCCACCGGCGGCTCGACGTCGGCGCGGGCGAGGTCTTCGACGTCGCCCTCTCGATGCTCCCCGACGGCCGGACCCGGATGCACGTCAACCTCGACATGATCGCGGCCGACGCGCTGAGCCTGCGGGTGCTGCTCGCCGACCTGGCCCGGCTCTACGCCGGTGCGACGCTCCCCCCGCTGGCCTACAACTACCCCCGCTACCTCGCCGAGCGGGGGAGCGAGAGCCCACCGGCGGCCCGCGCCTACTGGCGGGACCGGCTCCCCGGGCTGCCCGGTGCGCCGCAGCTGCCGGTCGTGGAGAGCACCGGCGAACCGGCCGTCGTGCGCCACCACCGCGTGCTGTCCCCCGGCGAGGTCCGCACCCTGGAACGGTCCGCGCGACGCCGCGGGCTGACCACGGCGATGGCGCTGGCGGCGGTGTTCGCCGAGACGCTCACCGCGTGGAGCACCGAGCCCCGCTTCCTGCTCAACCTCCCCCTGTTCGACCGCGAGCCCCTGCACCCGGACGTCGACTCGCTGGTGGGGGACTTCACCTCGTCGGTACTGCTGGAGTGGGACGGCACCGGGCCGGGGTCGTTCGCCGACCGCGCGCTGCGGCTGCAGCGGCGGTTCCACAGCGACGTGGCGCACACCGGCTACTCCGGGGTCGAGGTGCTGCGCGACCTGTCCCGCCTGCACGGCGAGCAGGTACTCGCGCCCGTCGTCTACACCAGCGCGCTGGGCCTGGGCGAGCTGTTCTCGCCGGAGGTGACCGACGTCTTCGGCCGGGCCGCGTGGATCATCTCCCAGGGCCCGCAGGTCTGGCTCGACGCCCAGGTCACCGAGCTCGACGGTGGGCTGCTGGTCAACTGGGACGTACGCGAGGACGTCCTGGTGCCGGGTGTCGGGGAGGCGATGTTCGGTGCCTACTGCGGCCTGCTCGACCGCCTGCTGGCCGGGGAACGGACGTGGGACACCCGGCCCGCGCTCGTCCCCGCGGCCCAGCTGGCGGTCCGTGCCGAGGTCAACCGCACCGCCGTCGGACGGTCGTCCGGGCGCCTGCACGACGCGTTCTTCGCCCGCGCGCGACGTGCCCCCGAGGCACCCGCGCTGCTGTGGGACGGCGGTGCCCTCACCTACGGCGAGCTCGCCGCCAGGGCCCTCGAGGTCGCGGGTCACCTCGCGGCGTCGGGCACCGTCGCCGGCGACCTGGTCGCAGTGTCGCTCCCCAAGGGACCGGACCAGGTCGTCGCGGTACTGGGGGTCCTCGCGGCCGGGGGCGCGTACCTGCCGCTCGGTGCGGACCAACCGGCCGCCCGCTCCGCACGGATCGTGGCCGGAGCCGGGGTGAGCGCCGTGCTGGACGCGCTCCCGGAACCGGCCGAACCCCTCCCGGCCCCGCGCGGCGGTGCCGCCTCGGACCTGGCCTACGTCATCTACACGTCCGGGTCGACCGGGGAGCCCAAGGGCGTCGAGATCACCCACTCCGCGGCCGTCAACACCGTCGAGGACCTCGACCGTCGCTACGCGCTGGGGCCCCAGGACCGCACGCTCGCGGTCTCCGCCCCGGAGTTCGACCTGTCGGTCTACGACGTGTTCGGCCCGCTGTCGGTCGGCGGAGCCGTCGTGTACCCGCAGGACCCGGGCCGCCGCGACGCCCAGGCGTGGGTCGATCTCCTGCGCCGGTACCGCGTCACCGTGCTGAACTGCGTCCCCGCGCTGCTGGACATGATCCTGACCGTCGCCGACGGCCCGATCCCGCTGCGGGTCGTCCTGCTCGGCGGTGACCGGGTGACCGTCGATCTCCCCGCCAGGCTGGCCGCGGTCGCCCCGGCCTGCCGGTTCGTCGGTCTCGGTGGCACCACCGAGACCGCCGTCCACTCGACCGTGTGCGAGGTGACCACGGTCGAACCGGGCTGGACCTGCGTGCCGTACGGCACGCCGCTGGACAACGTGGTCTGCCGGGTCGTCGACCCCCTCGGCCGGGACCGCCCGGACGAGGTGGCGGGCGAGCTGTGGATCGGCGGTGCCGGGGTCGCGCGCGGATACCGCGGGGACCCGGAGCGCACCGCGGCCCGGTTCGTCGAACACGGGGGCGAGCGCTGGTACCGGACGGGCGACCGGGCCCGCTACCGGCCGGACGGGCGGCTCGAGTTCCTGGGGCGCGACGACCACCAGGTCAAGCTGCGCGGGCACCGCATCGAGCTCGGCGAGGTCGAGGCGGCACTGGCCGCCCACCCGGGTGTGCGGTCGGCGGTGGCGGTCGTCGCGGGAGGCAGGCTCGCCGCCGCGGTGGTCCCGGCGACCGACGGCCCCGCCGGCCCGCCTGCTGTGGACGGCCCCGCCGGCCCGTCGGCCGTGGACGGCCCCGCCGAACCATCGGCTGTGGACGGCCCCGCCGTCGTCGAGCCGTCGGAACTGGACGAACTCCTGGCCGCCCGCCTGCCGTCGGTGATGCTGCCGGACACCGTCGTCGTGCTGCCCGCGCTGCCGCTCACCGCGAACGGCAAGATCGACCGTGCGGCCCTGGCCCGGGTCCTGGAACACCGGCCGGCCGGCCCGCGCGTGGTGTCCGCCCCCGCCGGGGAGATCGAGACGCTGGTCGCGGCGGCCTGGACCGACCTGCTCGGCGTGGCGGAGGTGGGCCGCGAGGACGACTTCTTCGCCCAGGGTGGCGACTCCCTGCTCGCGACCCGGCTCATCGGCCGGCTCCGGGCCGACGGCCTGTCCGGCGTGACCCTCACCTCGCTGTTCGCCCACCCCGTCCTGGCGGAGTTCGCCGCGCAACTCACCCGCTCCACCGGCGGGTCCCACGCGGCCACGGTGACCGCCGACCCGGCGCACCGGCACGAACCGTTCCCGCCGACCGCGACCCAGCGCGCGTACTGGCTGGGCCGCGACGACGGCTTCACCCTCGGCGGCATCGGGTGCCACTTCTACCGTGAGTACGACGTCGAGGACCTCGACCTGGGCCGGTTGGAACGGGCCCTCAACCAGCTCGTGGCGCGCCACGAGATGTTGCGGGCCGTCTTCGACGCCCGGGGTGACCAGCGGATACTGCCCGAGGTGCCGTGGTTGCACGTCCCGGTGCACGAGGGCGGGTTCGACGACCTGCGCGCTACCACCTCGCACACCGTCTTCGATCCGGCGGTCTGGCCGCTGTTCACCGTCCGCGCGGCCCGGTCGGGAACCACGACCAGGGTGGCGGTCGGCATGGACAACCTGGTCCTCGACGCCCTGAGCATCCTGATCTTCTACGCCGAGCTCGCCGCCCTCTACGACGATCCCGGCGCCGCTCTGCCCCCGGTCGGGGTGTCCTTCCGCGACTACGTCCTCGGCGTCGAGCCCGAGGACCTGGAACGGGCCGAGGAGCACTGGCGCGCCCGGATCGCCACGATGCCGCCGGCCCCGCGCCTGCCGCTGGCGAAGGATCCGGCGGAGGTGGCCGTGCCCCGCTTCGAGCGCCGCTGGGCCGGTGTCGAGGCCGCCCGGTGGCAGGTGATCCTGGACCGGACGCGGCAGCACGGGCTGACCCCGTCGGCGGTGCTGCTGACGGCGTTCGCCGAGGTGCTGAGCCGCTGGAGCGCCGCCCCGGACCTGACGGTGACCACGACGTTGTTCGACCGCCGGGACGTCCACCCCGACATCGGCAACGTGCTCGGGGACTTCACCTCGCTGCTGCTGGTCTCCTACGAACCGCGGGGGACCTGGCTCGACCGGGTCCGGGAGGTGCAGCGCCGGCTCTGGGAGGCGCTGGACAACTCCGGCGTCTCCGCGGTGTGGGTGCTCCGCGAGCTCGCCCGTGCCACCGGGGACCCGCAGACCACCATGCCGGTCGTGTTCACCAGCGCGCTGGGCACCTCGGCCGACCCGCCCGCGGGCAGCACCCTGTTCGCCGACCAGGTCTGGGGGGTGTCACAGACCCCGCAGGTGTGGCTGGACCACCAGGTCACCGAGGCGGACGGCGGCATCGTGGTCAACTGGGACGCGGTCGAGGAACTCTTCCCGGCCGGGCTGCTGGACACCATGTTCGAGGCCTACCGGCTCCTGATCGACCGGCTGGCGACCGTGGAGTGGGACACCCCGGTCCCCGATCTGCTGCCGCCGGCCCAGCGCGCCGTCCGCGCCGCCGTCAACGCCACCGGGCGCCCGTCGCCGGACGAGGCGCTGCACGCGGCCTTCTTCCGGCGTGCGGCCGCGGAGCCGGGCCGCATCGCGATCCGCGGGGACGTCGAGCTGACCTACGGCGCGCTCGCCGAGCGGGCGCTGCGGCTGGCGGCCGGGCTGGAGGCGCAGGGTGTCCGCGCCGCGGACACCGTCGCGATCTCGCTGCCGAAGGGGGCCGACCAGGTCGTCGCCGTCCTGGCGGTGCTCGCCGCGGGCTGCACGTACGTGCCGGTCGGCGTGGATCAGCCGCCGGCCAGGCGGGACCGCATCGTGGCCTCCGCGGGCGCCCGGCACGTGATCACCGAGGTGGCCGGGTGCTCGGCGGGGGCCGAGCTCCTGCCCGGGTGCCGGCCGCCGGCCGACCTGGCCTACGTGATCTTCACGTCCGGTTCGACCGGCGCGCCGAAGGGCGTCGAGATCACCCACCGCGCCGCCGTCAACACCGTCACCGACGTGTCGGCCCGCTTCGGGGTGGGCGAGGACGACCGGCTGCTCGCCGTGTCCGCGCTCGACTTCGACCTGTCGGTCTACGACATCTTCGGCCCGCTCTCGGCCGGCGGGAGCATCGTCACGATCTCCGACGCCGACCGCCGGGACGCCTACCGCTGGCACGAACTCGTGGTGGAGCACGGGGTGACGGTGTGGAACAGCGTTCCCGCGCTGCTGGACATGCTCCTGGTCGTGGCGGGCCCGCTGCCGCTGCGGGTCGTGCTGGTCTCCGGGGACTGGGTGGGCGCCGACCTGCCCGGACGGCTGCGGACGGTCGCCCCGGCGAGCCGGTTCGTCGCGATGGGCGGCGCGACCGAGGCCTCGATCTGGTCGAACCACCTCGAGGTCGGCACCGTCGATCCGGCATGGCGCTCCGTCCCGTACGGAACGCCGTTGCGCAACCAGCGCTACCGCGTGGTGGACGGCGCCGGGCGTGACTGCCCGGACTGGGTGCCGGGGGAGCTGTGGATCGGGGGCGCGGGTGTGGCCCGCGGCTACCGGGGTGCTCCCGAGCTGACCGCGGAGAGGTTCGTCGGCACGTCCCTGGACCGCTGGTACCGCACCGGGGACGTGGGCCGGTACCGGCCGGACGGAACGCTGGAGTTCCTCGGCCGCAACGACCAGCAGATCAAGCTGCGTGGCCATCGGGTCGAGCTGGGGGAGGTCGAGGCCGCGCTGCTGTCCGTACCCGGTGTCACGCACGCCGTCGCGACGGTCACGGACGACCGTCGGCTGGTCGCCGCGGTGGTGTCGTCCGGGCGGTCCGGGGTGGACCCGGCCGGCGCCGTCTCGCACGCCGCGACGTTGCTGCCGGCGCACATGGTGCCCGAGAGCGTCGCGGTGTGCGACGCCCTGCCGCTGAGCGCCAACGGCAAGGTCGACCGCGCCGCGGTGGCCGCCCTGGCGGCGCCGCGGGGCCCGGTCACCGACGAGCCCGCCGGGCAGCGGGAGATCGAGATCGCCGCGGTCTGGGCCGACCTGCTGCAGACCGACCGGGTCGGGCGCGAGCAGAGCTTCTTCGCCCTCGGCGGTGACAGCCTGCGGGCCACCCGGCTGGTCGAGGCGCTGCGGCAGCGGTTCGGCGTCACGGTGCCGCTGCGGAACCTCTACGCCGCGCCCACCGTCCGGGCGCTGGCCGAGGCGATCTCCGCCGTCGACCTGGAGGAGGGCGCCGTGTGAGGCGGAGTGGGGGCGCTCAGAACAGGATGCGTTCGATCTGGTCGGGCACGCCGATCAGTGCGTGCGCGATCCCGGTGATCGGAACGAGCACCAGCAGGAGCACGAGCAGCCCCCGCCCGGTGAGCCGGCTGCGCAACAGGATCGCCACGATCGCGAGGGCCGCGAACGTGAGCAGCGCCGGGTCGAGCCCGAACCGGCGTTCCTCCCGGAGCACGTCGCCGAGCACCAGCGCGACCACTCCGGCGGTGGCCGCCACCGAGGCCGGGCCGTGCCGTCCGACCCACCGCAGCAGCAGCCCCAGCACGATCCCGGCCAGCACCGCGAGCACCAGCCACAGCCCCAGCTGCCCGACACGCAGCCCACTCGCGCCGACGACCGCCCGGGTGAGGTAGAACGCGGCGACCGCCCCGGCGAGCGCCACCACACCCCGCCCGGCGGCGGCCCGGGCCCCGGTCCCGGCGACGAGCAGCGCGACCAGCAGCACGTACGGACTGACGAGGTGGCCGAGCACGCGCAGCGTCTCGTGCTCGGCCGCCGCCCCACCGGCCACGCCGGCGCAGAGACCGGCGACCCCGGCCACGCCGAGCGCGGCGCCGGTGCGGGTACCGGCCCGGAGCGGCACGGTCGGCCGGTCGGCGAGGCGGGTCACCGGCCGAGCCGATGTTCGAGCGGGCTCAGCCCCGGCGAGAGCAGCACCGCGGCCACCGCGGCCCCGGCGAGCAGGATCGTGCCCGTGAGCACCGCGAACAGCGGCAGCGGCCGGGACAGGAGATCCCGCCCTGCGGTCCGGGCCGCCCGGAACGCTCCGGTCCAGCCGTCCCGCAGCACCGGGTTCTCGACGTGGCGCCAGGACAGCTCCGCGGCGGCGAGGGTCAGCACGAGGACGCCGAGGCCCAGCAGCGCCGCCGGCACCGGGCCGGGCTCGGGGACCAGCCGGCGCGCGGTCAGCAGCAGCGGCCAGTGCCACAGGTACACGCCGTAGGACCGGATCCCGAGCCGGCGCAGCGCGCCGCAGCGCAGGATCCCCGGCGCGGTGCCCGCGGGGGAGCGGATCACCGTGGCGATCACCGCCGCACCGAGCAGCGCCGCGACCGGCAGCCCGGCCGCCTGGGCGAGCGGGTCGTCGTCACGCGCGGACACCGCGACGACGACGAGCCCGGTCAGCAGGACCGCGGCCGCCGGGTACCCGGCGCCCGGCCGGCCCGGCGAGGTGCCGGCGCCGGGGCGCCGCGGCCACAACGCCACCGCGGCCCCGGCCAGCAGCCCGAACAGGTGGGTGCCGGTACCCAGGTACAGCCGCGAGAAGTCCGCTCCGGCCACGGTTCCCACGACCAGCCCGGCCGCCGAGGCCGCGGCGAGCACCGCCGCGGCGACCGAGCAGGCCCGCAGCCGGGCCCCGATCGGCCGGCCCGCCGTCACCCGCCACAGGCCCAGCAGGATCAGCGGCCAGACCAGGTAGAACTGCGCCTCGATGCCGAGCGACCACAGGTGCTGCCACCACAGCGGGTCGAACGAGGCGAAGTAACCGGTGTCGCCCGCGACCAGGTACCAGTTGCCCGTCCAGGTCAGGGCGGCGAGCAGCTGGGGGCCGAGCCGGGCCGGCAGCGGCTCGCCGGTGGGCAGGGCCAGCGCGGTGCCGACGAGGAGGACGCACAGCAGCGCGGGCACCAGCCGCCGGCCCCGGCGCACCCAGAAGGCCGTGATCGACGGCCGCCCGGTCGCGGCGAACCGCCCGGTGAACCAGGACGTGACGAGGAAACCGCTGAGCACGAAGAACAGGTCGACGCCGATGTTCCCGCCCGGGAGCACCCCCGGCCACAGGTGGTAGACGAGGACCAGCGCGATCGCGATCCCGCGCAGGCCGTCCAGCTCGGGGACGCGCCGGACGGTGACGCCGGGCGCGGCGGTCGTGGTCACGGCAGCGACGTCCTGGCCTCGGCGACGACCGGCGCGAGCACGTCGGCGAGCACGCCGGAGCCCTGCTCCCCGGGGTGGACGCCGTCCGGGGCGAAGCCGGTCACCCGGCCGGCCGCGGCGTCCCAGTCCGCCAGCCGGACGGCGTCCGGGTTCCGCGCGGCGGCCGCGCGCAGCTGCTCCTGCACGTCCGGGGTCCAGTCCCGGTCGCCGTGCGGCAGGACCAGCACCAGCCGGTGCCCGTTCCCGACGGCGTCGAGTGCCCGGTCGACGACCGAGCCGTCGGTGGTCCCGTTGGTGCCGAGCACGACCACGACGACCGGCCGCAGGTTCCCGGCCGCGGCGCGTGCGCCGAGCTCGGCGTCGAGGTCGCGCAGCTGTCGCCCGACGTCGGCGTCGACCTCGACGTCGCGGAACCGCTGCTGCAGCACCGGCTTCGCGGCGCGCGCGACCGAGTCGCCGAACACGAGCACGTCCGAGCCGTCGACGGTCGTCCCGGTCACCGGGGCGGCCCGCCCCGCGGGTGCCGCGGACGCTTCCTGCCGGTCGGCGCCACGGGCGGAGACGACGAGCGCCGTCACGGCGGTCGCCCCGACGAGCACCGCCGCGACCACGGCCAGCACACTCGAACTGGAGAGCTTCATGCCTCCAGCGTCGGCGGGCCGATGTTGCCGGAACGTATGCGTTCCGGTCCCGGGGGGAGGGTCACGGTGACCGTGAGACCGCCACCGGGCCGGGGCACCAGGGTCAGGGTGCCCCGGTGCGCCCGCACGACCGAGTCGACGACCGACAGCCCGAGCCCGACCCCGGCCGCGTCCCCGTCGCGGGCCCGCCCCGCGCCCCGGGCGAAGGGCTCGACGAGCGTGCCCACCGTGGCCGGGTCGAGGACCGGTCCGGTGTTGGCGACGACGAGGACCGCGGACCCCCCGGCGGTGACGCCGGTGTGGATCCGCAGCTCGCCGCCCGCCTCCAGGTTGTGCACGACGGCGTTGTGCACGAGGTTCGTCGCGAGCTCCTGCACCAGCGCCGCCGAGCCGCGGGCCGGCGCCGGCTGCGCGTCGAGGGTCACCGCCAGCCCCCGCCGGGTCATCGTCTCGTAGAGCGTCTCGACGGCCTCCTCGGCGAGCAGCGAGAGGTCCAGCTCACCCGGCGGCGACGTCGTGGGGTCGATCCGGGACAGCAGCAGCAGCGCCTCGACCGTCCCGGCCATCCGCCGGTTGCTGCGCAGCAGCCGGTCGAGCAGGGCTCCGACGTCGTGGTCCGGGTCGGACTGCGCGACCTCGATGAGGGCCCGGGTGACCGCCAGCGGGGTGCGCAGCTGGTGCGAGGCGTTGGCGGCGAACCGGCGCTGCTCGTCGAACTGGCGCTCCAGCCGGGCGAGCATCGTGTCGAACACGTCGGCGAGCTCGCCGAACTCGTCGCGGGGTCCCCGGGCGTGGATCCGGTGCGACAGCGACCCGTCGGCGGCGAGCCGGGCCGCGCCGGTGAGCGCCTGCAGCGGGCGCAGGACCCGGCCGGCCAGCACCCATCCGCCGGCCAGACCGACGACGCCCAGGCCCACCAGCGCGACGAGGGCCCGGGGCAGGAACGCCTCGATCAGGTCGCCGCGGTCCGGGACGTACCGGCCCGCGTCGGCGCCGGAGACGATCTCGATGCGGCCCTCCGGCACGTAGCGGAGCAGGAACACGGCGACCACGGCGAGCAGGACCACCGACATCACCAGGAAGTACGCGGCGTAGCTCAGGGTCAGCTTCGCCCGGACGCTCAGCGCGGCGTCGGGGCCCCGCGGCCGGGTCACGCCCCGTCCCCGGTCACCATCCGGTACCCCACCCCGGGGACGGTCTCGATCACCCACGGCTCGCCGAGCCGCTTGCGCAGCCCCGAGATGGTGATCCGGACGGCGTTGGTGAACGGGTCCGCGTTCTCGTCCCACGCCCTGGCCAGCAGGTCCTCCGGGCTCACGACGCCGCCACCGGCGGCGGCGAGCACCTCCAGGACGGCGAACTGCTTGCGGGTCAGCGGTACCCGGGCCCCGTCGCGGTGCGCCTCCCGGCGGAACGTGTCGACCCGGACGCCGCCGATCTCGTGCGTCGGCGGGTTCGCCCGGGCCGGTCGCCGGGCCAGCGCCCGCAGCCGCAACACCAGCTCCGGCAGGTCGAACGGCTTGGTCAGGTAGTCGTCGGCGCCGATCTCGAACCCGGAGGCCTTGTCGTCGAGCCGGGCCGCCGCGGTCAGCATCAGGATGCGCACCGGCGCCCCGGAGGCGACGAGCCGGCGCGCGACGTCGTCGCCGGACGGCCCGGGGACGTCCCGGTCCAGCACCACGGCGTCGTAGTCGTTCACCGACAGCAGGTACAGCGCGCGGTCACCGTCGCCCGCGGTGTCGGCCGCGATCGACGCCCGCCGCAGGAAGAGCGCGATCGCCTCGGCGAGATCCGGTTCGTCCTCGACCACGAGTACCCGCATCCCGGCATTGTCCCCGGCACCGAACCGCCGACGCCCCCGGCGTCGACGTGCCGAGCAGCACGGCCGACGGGACCACCGGCCGTGAGAACGGTCCCCGAAGTGGGGAAGCGACGAGCGTCGCCGTCCGTGGCGTGCCCCCGGCAGGACTCGAACCTGCGACCTAGAGATTAGAAGGCTCTTGCTCTGTCCAGCTGAGCTACGAGGGCGTGACCGGGCGTTCCCGGACACCGGACACGGTAGCGACCCGCCGTGGGCGAGGGCCATCCGACACCGCTCGTGACCGCGAGGACGAGCGCGTCACGCACGTGGGTGGGCCATCCGTACGGCTGAAGCGGCGACACGACGGGGCTCGCCTGCAACGCTGACGGACCGTGACGTCCATACTGTGCGCATGGTTCTGGGACTGCGATCCGCGATCAAGTCGGATGTGGGTCGTCGCCGGACGTCGAACCAGGACTCCGGGGCGACGACGAGCCGTCTGTTGATCGTGGCCGACGGCATGGGCGGGCACGCCCACGGCGAGATCGCGAGTGCGACGACGGTGTCCGCGTTCACCGAGATGGAGGCCCGGCTGCCCGAGGACCTCGCCGACATCGACCTGGCCGCGGAACTGTTCTCCGCGCTGGAGGACGCGACGGAGCGGTTGTCCCGGCGCGCCGGGGAGGACCCGGAGACCCGGGGCATGGGGACGACCGTGGTGTCCCTCGTGCTCACCGGCGACCAGTTCGCGATGGCCCACATCGGCGACTCGCGGATCTACCGGCTCCGCGACGGCGAGTTCCTGCAGCTGACCCACGACCACACGATGGTCCAGCAGCTGGTCGACCAGGGGCAGATCACCCTGGAGGAGGCCGCCCACCACCCGCGTCGTTCGGTGCTGATGCGGGCGCTGAGCACCGACCACTCGCCGGATCCCGACCTCGACCGGATCGACCTTCTCGAGGGTGACCGGTTCCTGCTGTGCTCGGACGGGGTGACGGCCGTCCTCGACGACACGGTCATCGCCGACGAGCTCGCGTCCGGGACACCGGACACCGTCGTGGAACGGCTGGTCGACCTCGCCAACGCGGGCGGCGGACCGGACAACATCACCGCGATCGTGGCGGACGTCGTCGACGATGCCGAGCCGCAGGCACAGCCGATGCGCACGGCCGGTGCCGCGGACGGGATCGCCGCCTCCGGCTGAACCGTCCGGTCAGCGGCGGGCCACGAGCCGCCGCAGCCGCACCGTCCGGGCGGCGGTGCGGTGCCGTGCGATCTCCCGGCGTACCGGCTCCGGGAGGTCCGGCGGATAGACCCCCGCGGTGCACAGCTCGGAGACGTCCTGGCCGGGATCCCCGTCCCCACCGACGAGCGTGAAGTCGAGCCGGTCGTCGGCCAGTACCGCGAAGTCCGCCGACGACGCGAGCCACTCCGGGTGCTCGACGGCCGCGCGGTGCCGCCAGGCGGTCCGCACCTGTCGGGCGAGTGCCCGCGACCGCCAGCCGAACGCCGGCGCGGGGAGCAGGACCGACAGCAGGCCATGCGGGGCCAGTACCCGGCGGGCCTCGGCGAACAGTCCGTTCATGTCGGGCAGCCGGGGGAGGACGAGCGGGAGCACCACCCGATCCACCGTGCGCGGTCCGAGCGGCAGCGCGAGTGGTGAGGACGCCAGCCGGGCGAACGCGCCGTCGCCGGTCTCCAGCGCGACGCCGGTGGTGGTCACGGTCGCCCGGACCCTGCTCCCGGCACCAGGGGTCCGGCACCACAGGGCCGCGGTCGGGCCATCGGTGGCGCGGAGCCGGTGCAACACCGCGTCGAGGACGTCGCCGTCGGGGGACACGGGCCGAGTCTCGCGCAGCAGCCGTGCACTGCGGGAGCTGGCCCACGACGAACGGCCGAGCTCCGCCGGTGACCGTCGGTGCCCGCCGGGTTCCGCTGCGCCGCCGTCGCGCTGCTCCAGCAGCTACCGCTCGTCGCGAGCAAGATCCACGACGGGCGGTCGAAAAAAATCTTGAAATTTCTCGACGCCCAGGTGGCGTCGGGACGAACGGCGCCCCGCTTGCCGATCAGGCGTCCCGGAGCCGACTTCCCCTTGCGCGATCTTCGCTGGTCACGCAGGATCCAGGGAGGCCGACGAGAGGTGACCGTTCGTCGCACGGCGGGGAAGCTCCCCGCTGCGGCGCCGAGTGCCTCCCGGGACCGTCTGCGCAGGTCAGACCGGTTTCGGGACCCCGGTTTGACGTGTCCCGACCCGGTGCCGTAACTTTCTTCCTGTCAGCGAGTGAGCCGGACAGAACGGGCCTCAGAGTCCGGTCAACAGGCCCGCTGGCCACTACGACCCCCCGGTCGGCCCGAGAGTTTCTTGAGGGTTTACGGTTGTGGGGTCAAGGCGATCCGTCTTCTGGATCCTGCCCCTTGTCGGGGGTGTGGTGATGGTGGTGCGGGTGTCTTTTGAGAACTCAACAGTGTGTCGAGCTATATTATGGTTTGGCGTTTTTGTGCCAGATTGTTTGTTTGGTTGAATTCGGTGCGATCCCGTCGTGCCGGGTTTGCCGGTTGTTTGCAAGTCAGGGTTTTTGTTGGAGAGTTTGATCCTGGCTCAGGACGAACGCTGGCGGCGTGCTTAACACATGCAAGTCGAGCGGTAAGGCCCTTCGGGGTACACGAGCGGCGAACGGGTGAGTAACACGTGGGTGACCTGCCCTCCACTCTGGGATAAGCCCGGGAAACTGGGTCTAATACCGGATAGGACCTCTCAACGCATGTTGGGTGGTGGAAAGTTTTTTCGGTGGGGGATGGGCCCGCGGCCTATCAGCTTGTTGGTGGGGTGATGGCCTACCAAGGCGGTGACGGGTAGCCGGCCTGAGAGGGCGACCGGCCACACTGGGACTGAGACACGGCCCAGACTCCTACGGGAGGCAGCAGTGGGGAATATTGCGCAATGGGCGGAAGCCTGACGCAGCGACGCCGCGTGGGGGATGACGGCCTTCGGGTTGTAAACCTCTTTCGCCAGGGACGAAGCTTCGGTGACGGTACCTGGAGAAGAAGCACCGGCCAACTACGTGCCAGCAGCCGCGGTAACACGTAGGGTGCGAGCGTTGTCCGGAATTATTGGGCGTAAAGAGCTCGTAGGCGGTGTGTCGCGTCGGCCGTGAAAACTTGGGGCTTAACTCTGAGCGTGCGGTCGATACGGGCATCACTTGAGTTCGGCAGGGGAGACTGGAATTCCTGGTGTAGCGGTGAAATGCGCAGATATCAGGAGGAACACCGGTGGCGAAGGCGGGTCTCTGGGCCGATACTGACGCTGAGGAGCGAAAGCGTGGGGAGCGAACAGGATTAGATACCCTGGTAGTCCACGCCGTAAACGTTGGGCGCTAGGTGTGGGGACCATTCCACGGTTTCTGTGCCGCAGCTAACGCATTAAGCGCCCCGCCTGGGGAGTACGGCCGCAAGGCTAAAACTCAAAGGAATTGACGGGGGCCCGCACAAGCGGCGGAGCATGTGGATTAATTCGATGCAACGCGAAGAACCTTACCTGGGTTTGACATGCACAGGACCGCGGCAGAGATGTCGTTTCCCTTGTGGCCTGTGTGCAGGTGGTGCATGGCTGTCGTCAGCTCGTGTCGTGAGATGTTGGGTTAAGTCCCGCAACGAGCGCAACCCTTGTTCCATGTTGCCAGCACGTAATGGTGGGGACTCATGGGAGACTGCCGGGGTCAACTCGGAGGAAGGTGGGGATGACGTCAAGTCATCATGCCCCTTATGTCCAGGGCTTCACACATGCTACAATGGCTCATACAGAGGGCTGCGAGACCGTGAGGTGGAGCGAATCCCTTAAAGTGAGTCTCAGTTCGGATCGGGGTCTGCAACTCGACCCCGTGAAGTTGGAGTCGCTAGTAATCGCAGATCAGCAATGCTGCGGTGAATACGTTCCCGGGCCTTGTACACACCGCCCGTCACGTCACGAAAGTTGGTAACACCCGAAGCCGGCGGCCCAACCCTTGTGGAGGGAGTCGTCTAAGGTGGGACTGGCGATTGGGACGAAGTCGTAACAAGGTAGCCGTACCGGAAGGTGCGGCTGGATCACCTCCTTTCTAAGGAGTCCCACCATGTGGTGGGGCGCCAACTGTTTCTTCTGAGATGTGTTGGTTCCTTAACTGAAATCATGCTGTCGGCCCCGGATGTGGGTCGGGTGTGACTGGGTGGAACGCAATGGGCGTCAGGCTTGTGGTTCGACACACTGTTGGGTCCTGAGAAGACACCGCTGTTGGCGGGTGTTCTCTGGCCGCGTTGGTCGGGGGTTGTCCTAACGCCTTCCTTGGTGGGGGTGGTGGTTGCTTCTGGTCTTGTGTGGTTGTGGGTTGAGTGTTGCATAGTGGATGCGAGCATCTTGTTGTGGTCAAGTTGTTAAGAGCACATGGTGGATACCTAGGCATCAGGAGCCGATGAAGGACGTGGGAGACCGCGATAGTCCTCGGGGAGTTGTCAACCGAACTGTGATCCGAGGGTGTCCGAATGGGGAAACCCAGCACCCGTCATGGGGTGTTACCCGTACCTGAATTCATAGGGTGCGTGGAGGGAACGTGGGGAAGTGAAACATCTCAGTACCCACAGGAAGAGAAAACAATAGTGATTCCGTGAGTAGTGGCGAGCGAAAGCGGAAGAGGCTAAACCGTGTCCGTGTCAAGCCGGCAGGTGTTGCGGGTGCGGGGTTGTGAGGCGTGTCGTTCATCTTCTGCCGAGGGTGGGACAATTGATGACTGTGTTAGCGGAACGATTCTGGGATGGTCGGCCGTAGTGGGTGAGAGCCCCGTACGCGAAAATGCAGTTGTGGTTGTGGGCATTGTTCTCGAGTAGCAGCGAGCTCGTGGAATTTGCTGTGAATCTGGCGGGACCACCCGTCAAGCCTAAATACTACCTGATGACCGATAGCGGACTAGTACCGTGAGGGAAAGGTGAAAAGTACCCCGGGAGGGGAGTGAAATAGTACTTGAAACCGTGTGCTTACAAGCCGTCAGAGCCTGAAGTGGTCTTGTACTGCAGGGTGATGGCGTGCCTTTTGAAGAATGAGCCTGCGAGTTATGCTTCGTGGCGAGGTTAACCCGTTGTGGGGTAGCCGTAGCGAAAGCGAGTCCGAATAGGGCGGTGGAGTCGCGGGGTGTAGACCCGAAGCGGAGTGATCTACCCATGGCCAGGGTGAAGCGTCGGTAAGACGTCGTGGAGGCCCGAACCCACCAGGGTTGAAAACCTGGGGGATGAGCTGTGGGTAGGGGTGAAAGGCCAATCAAACTTCGTGATAGCTGGTTCTCCCCGAAATGCATTTAGGTGCAGCGTCGTGTGTTTCTCGCCGGAGGTAGAGCACTGGATGGCCTAGGGGGCCTACAAGCTTACTGAAGTCAGCCAAACTCCGAATGCCGGTGAGTGAGAGCGCGGCAGTGAGACTGCGGGGGATAAGCTTCGTGGTCGAGAGGGAAACAGCCCAGATCACCGGCTAAGGCCCCTAAGTGTGCGCTAAGTGGGAAAGGATGTGGGATCGCAGAGACAACCAGGAGGTTGGCTTAGAAGCAGCCACCCTTGAAAGAGTGCGTAATAGCTCACTGGTCAAGTGGTCCTGCGCCGACAATGTAGCGGGGCTCAAGCGCACCGCCGAAGCCGTGGCAATGACACTTGAGTGTGTTGTTGGGTAGGGGAGCGTCCTGCATCTGGTGAAGCCCGGGAGTGATTTACGGGTGGAGGGTGTGGGAGTGAGAATGCAGGCATGAGTAGCGAATGAAGAGTGAGAATCTCTTCCGCCGGATGACCAAGGGTTCCTGGGCCAGGTTGTTCCGCCCAGGGTGAGCCGGGACCTAAGGCGAGGCCGTCAGGCGTAGTCGATGGACAACGGGTTGATATTCCCGTGCTCGTGATAGTGCGTCCATGCTGAGGCCGGTGATGCTAACCATCCGAACCTACCTCGGTTCCTTCGGGAGCTGTGTTTGTGGGGGAGCGTGGGATCCGATCCGGTAGTAGGCAAGTGATGGGGTGACGCAGGAGGGTAGCTCCGCCACGCGGTGGTTGTCGTGGTGTAAGCCTGTAGCCTGGTCTTCTAGGTAAATCCGGAGGATCGTGAAGGGTGAGAGGTGACGCGTAGCCGATTGAGGCGAAGTGAGTGATCCCATGCTGTCGAGAAAAGCCTCTAGCGAGTGCTGTTGCGGCCCGTACCCCAAACCGACACAGGTGGTCAGGTAGAGAATACCGAGGCGATCGAGCGAACTGTGGTTAAGGAATTCGGCAAAATGCCCCCGTAACTTCGGGAGAAGGGGGGCCATCTGTCGTGAAGCCATGTGCTGGTGGAGCGGTGGGTGGTCGCAGAGACCAGGCCCAAGCGACTGTTTACTAAAAACACAGGTCCGTGCGAAGTCGCAAGACGATGTATACGGACTGACGCCTGCCCGGTGCTGGAACGTTAAGAGGACCTGTTAGTCCCTTCGGGGGCGAAGCGGAGAATTTAAGCGCCAGTAAACGGCGGTGGTAACTATAACCATCCTAAGGTAGCGAAATTCCTTGTCGGGTAAGTTCCGACCTGCACGAATGGCGTAACGACTTGGGCGCTGTCTCGACCACAGACTCGGCGAAATTGCATTACGAGTAAAGATGCTCGTTACGCGCGGCAGGACGGAAAGACCCCGGGACCTTTACTATAGCTTGGTATTGGTGCTCGGTTCGGCTTGTGTAGGATAGGTGGGAGACTGTGAAGCGTTCACGCTAGTGGGTGTGGAGTCGTTGTTGAAATACCACTCTGGTCGAATTGGGTGTCTTAACCTCGGGCCATGATCTGGTTCAGGGACAGTGCCTGGTGGGTAGTTTAACTGGGGCGGTTGCCTCCTAAAGAGTAACGGAGGCGCCCAAAGGTTCCCTCAGCCTGGTTGGCAATCAGGTGTTGAGTGTAAGTGCACAAGGGAGCTTGACTGTGAGACTGACGGGTCGAGCAGGGACGAAAGTCGGGACTAGTGATCCGGCACCTCCTGGTGGAAGGGGTGTCGCTCAACGGATAAAAGGTACCCCGGGGATAACAGGCTGATCTTGCCCAAGAGTCCATATCGACGGCATGGTTTGGCACCTCGATGTCGGCTCGTCGCATCCTGGGGCTGGAGTAGGTCCCAAGGGTTGGGCTGTTCGCCCATTAAAGCGGTACGCGAGCTGGGTTTAGAACGTCGTGAGACAGTTCGGTCCCTATCCGCCGCGCGCGTTGGAGACTTGAGGAAGGCTGTCCCTAGTACGAGAGGACCGGGACGGACGAACCTCTGGTGTGCCAGTTGTCCCGCCAGGGGCACGGCTGGTTGGCTATGTTCGGGAGGGATAACCGCTGAAGGCATCTAAGCGGGAAGCCTGTTCCAAGATGAGGTCTCCCACCACCTTGAGTGGGTAAGGCTCCCAGTAGATGACTGGGTTGATAGGCCGGAGATGGAAGCCTTGTGAGGGGTGGAGTTGACCGGTACTAATAGGCCGAGGGCTTGCCACAACATGTTGTTCGCATCCACTGTGTGACCCTGAGTCCACAACCATTGTTTGTGTGTTCACGGCTCCCACACCCTTGTTCGCGCTGTGCGCGTGTCGGGGGTGGTGGGGGATAAGTTGATAGTGTTGTCGGTGGTTATGGCGGTAGGGGAACGCCCGGTCCCATTCCGAACCCGGTAGCTAAGCCTTCCTGCGCCGATGGTACTGCACTCGTCAGGGTGTGGGAGAGTAGGTCGTCGCCGACATTCAACGTGTGATGCTGGGGGATGTTCCCGGAACCTGAAACAGGGTTCTGGGGGCATCCCCCAGTTTTTGTTTCTGGGTGTTTCGTGGCTGGTGTCGCGAGGGCCGGTCGGTGGTGGTGAACCGTCCCGGCTTCTCTGCCGCTCCGTTGTGAGCAGGCTGAGAGGATGGGTGTCGTGCCCAAGAAGATCGACCCAGCGGTTCGGAGCCAGGCTGTGCGTCTGGTGACCGAGCATCGTTCGGCGTACTCGACCGAGCGTGCCGTGCATGTCCAGGTCGCTGAGTCACTCGGGGTGTCGCGTGAGTCCGTGCGTCGCTGGGTGTCCCAGCACGACGTCGACACCGGCGTCGTAGCGGGCGTGACCAGCGATGACCGCGAGGAGCTGCGGCGGTTGCGGGCGGAGAACAAGCGCCTGCGCGAGGTCAACGAGGTCCTCAAGTCGGCGACGATTTTCTTCGTGGGGGAGCTCGACCCCCGAAACCGCTGATCGTCGCGTTCGTCGATCAGATGCGGGCTGCTGGTCATGCCGTCGAGTCGATCCTTGCTGCCCTCAACACCCTGGGGCTCACGATCGCGGCACGAACCTTGCGGGCCTGGTGCGCTCGGACCGGCACCAGGAACGGCGCCGCCGGCCGGGTCGCGGCCCGGACCGTCACCGACGCCCTGGTCGAAGACGCCGTCCGTGCGGCGGCGTTCACCACCAACCGCGCCGGCGAACCGGTGCTGGCCCCAGAGGGACTTTATGGGCGTCGCAAGATGCTGGCCCTGATCCGTCGAACGGTGCTGCCCGAGGCTGGGTTCGGAGCGGTCGACCGGGCGATGCGCTCGGTGGGGCTGGCCGGAGTGGTCCGCGGGAAACGGCCGCGCACGACCATCCCGGACTCGACCGCCCAGCGGGCCGCTGATCTGCTCGACCGCAACTTCACCGCCTCAGCACCCGACAGCAAGTGGGTCACCGACTTCACCTACGTGCGCACGTATCAGTCGTTCACCTACGTGGCGTTCATCGTGGACTGCTTCTCGCAGAAGATCGTGGGCTGGCACGCCGCGCTCACTCGTGACGTCGAGCTGGTGGACGTGCCGTTACGGATGGCGCTGTGGCGACGTGCCCACGAGGGCAAAGCCGTGGCCCGGGACCAGCTGATCTGCCATTCCGATGCCGGGTCGCAATATACGAGTCTGCGGTTCACCGAGCACCTGCACCTCGAGGGCATACAGCCCTCGGTCGGCAGCGTCGGCGACGCCTACGACAACGCCCTGATGGAGACCATCAACGGCCTCTACAAGGCCGAATGCATCCGCACCCGAGTCTTCCACGACGGCCCCTACCGCACGATCGCCGACGTCGAGTACGCCACCGCCAGCTGGGTCGAGTGGTACAACAACCGCCGACTGCACTCAAGTCTGGGCATGATCAGCCCCACCGAGTTCGAGGCAGCCCACTACGCTGACACAGAACCATCGGCCAGATGATCACTGGCCACCAAACCACCGGCAGTAAAGCCGGGACGGTTCATTCACCTACGTGGCGTTCATCGTGGACTGCTTCTCGCAGAAGATCGTGGGCTGGCACGCCGCGCTCACTCGTGACGTCGAGCTGGTGGACGTGCCGTTACGGATGGCGCTGTGGCGACGTGCCCACGAGGGCAAAGCCGTGGCCCGGGACCAGCTGATCTGCCATTCCGATGCCGGGTCGCAATATACGAGTCTGCGGTTCACCGAGCACCTGCACCTCGAGGGCATACAGCCCTCGGTCGGCAGCGTCGGCGACGCCTACGACAACGCCCTGATGGAGACCATCAACGGCCTCTACAAGGCCGAATGCATCCGCACCCGAGTCTTCCACGACGGCCCCTACCGCACGATCGCCGACGTCGAGTACGCCACCGCCAGCTGGGTCGAGTGGTACAACAACCGCCGACTGCACTCAAGTCTGGGCATGATCAGCCCCACCGAGTTCGAGGCAGCCCACTACGCTGACACAGAACCATCGGCCAGATGATCACTGGCCACCAAACCACCGGCAGTAAAGCCGGGGGGCCTGTGCAAGGAACGGTGGTTCCGGCCCGACACGCCGGGCTCGGGTCCGGTGGGATGGGCACTGTGAGTGATGACATCGGACCTTGTGGGTTCAGCCAAGGATGAGACGGGTTCAGGGCGTCAGCTCTCGCCCGAGCAGGCCGCCGCGGCGGCGATGGTGGCCGACGCGCGAGCACGCGGCCTGGAGCTGACCGGCCCGGATGGGCTGTTGAAGCTGTTCACCAAGAACGTTCTGGAGACTGCGCTCGGGGAGGAGATGACCGAGCACCTCGGGCATGCAAAGAACCGGGCCGACCCGGACCGGGAATCGACGAACAACCGGAACGGTCACCGGTCGAAGACGGTGATCTCCGATGCTGTCGGGGAGGTCGAGATCGAGGTGCCGAGAGACCGCGACTCGACGTTCGAACCCCAGATCGTTCGGAAACGGCAACGGCGGTTGGGGGATGTCGATGAGATCGTGTTGTCGCTGTACGCGAAGGGTTTGACGACCGGGGAGATCTCGGCGCATTTCTCGGAGATCTACGGGGCGTCGGTGTCGAAGGAGACCGTCTCACGGATCACCGACTCGGTGATCGCCGAGATGCAGGAATGGGTGTCGCGGCCACTCGATGCGGTGTACGTCGCGGTCTTCGTGGACGCGATCATGGTGAAGGTCCGCGACGGGCAGGTCGCCAACCGGCCCGTCTACGCGGCGATCGGGGTCACCGTCGACGGCCGCAAGGACGTGCTGGGCCTGTGGGCCGGCTCCGGTGGTGAGGGCGCGAAGTTCTGGCTGGGGGTGCTGACCGACCTGCGTAACCGCGGCATGCGGGACGTGTTCTTCCTGGTCTGCGACGGGTTGAAAGGCCTGCCCGAGGTGGTGGAGAACGTGTGGCCACAGACCATCGTGCAGACATGCATCGTGCACTTGATCAGGATCTCGTTCCGGTTGACGTCGCGGCGTGACACCGATGCGATCAAGCGAGGGATTCGGGCGATCTACACGGCCCCCACCGCCGACGCCGCTCTCGCTGCTCTCGATGACCTCGACGAAAAATGGGGTCGCACTTATCCGGCGATGATCCGGTTGTGGCGCAACGCCTGGACCGAGTTCGTTCCGTTCCTCGACTACGATGCCGAGATCCGTGCCGTGTTGTGTTCGACGAACGCGAATCACTCAACGCCCGCTACCGCCGAGCGGTACGGGCGCGAGGGCATTTCCCCAGCGAGGCGGCCGCGTTGAAATGCCTGTACCTTGTGACCCGCAGCCTCGACCCGACCGGGCGAGGCCGCGCACGGTGGACGATCCGATGGAAGCCGGTGATCAACGCCTTCGCGATCACGTTCGGTGACCGCTGGCCGTCCGCCGAGCACTACTGACCAACAACGCCGGAACCACCGTTCCTGTTACAGACCCAAGCCGGGACGGTTCATGGTGTGTCACCGGGCTGGTGTGGCCGGCTGTGTCCGGGGCGGGTGTCTGTGGGCCCATGTGTGGGGCCGTGTCCGATGGTTCTGTGTCAGCGTAGTGGGCTGCCTCGAACTCGGTGGGGCTGATCATGCCCAGACTTGAGTGCAGTCGGCGGTTGTTGTACCACTCGACCCAGCTGGCGGTGGCGTACTCGACGTCGGCGATCGTGCGGTAGGGGCCGTCGTGGAAGACTCGGGTGTGCGGTTCCCCCATGATCGGGGAGGCATCAGCTATAAGGGGTAGCGATGCCAGAGGTACGGAAGCGCTACGACCGGGAGTTCCGTGACGGAGCGGTCCGGGTCGTGGAGGAGACGGGCAAGCCGATCGCCCAGGTCGCCCGTGACCTGGGGGTCAACGAGGGCACGCTGGGCAACTGGGTGGCCCGTGCACGAGAGGCCCGCGAGGACACCGAGGGCCTGTCTCGCGGCGGCGTCGAGGAGCTCAAGCGGCTGCGCGCGGAGAACGCCGAGCTGCGGATGGAGCGTGATGTCCTCAAGCGATCCGTGGTCCTGTGGGTCAAGGAGGCGACGAAGTGAGCGTGGCCCGTTTCATCGCCGACCAGAGGACCTTCCACCGGGTGCCGCACACGCTGGCCTGCGCCCTGTTGGGGGTGTCGATCTCCTGGTTGTACAAGTGGCTCGACCGCGCCGCGCGTTCCGACGGTGGTGCCACCGCGACCGAGAAGCGCCGCTGCGCGTTGGACGCCGCCGTGGCCGTGGCGTTCGACGACGCCCAGCGGCTACACGGCTCACCCCGTCTGCACGCCGACCTGTGTGAGGCCGGATGGCGGGTGTCGGAGAAGACCGTGGCGGACTCGATGCGCCGCCAGGGCCTGGTCGCCCGCCGGATCAAGCGGCACAACGGGCTGACCCGCCAGGACCGCACGGCGCCGAAGTTCCCGGACCTGCTTCGTCGGGGTTTCACTGCGGCCGAGCCGAACCGCAGATGGGTCGGGGACATGACCGAGATCCCCACCGCGGCCGGGAAGTTGTATCTGGCCACGGTGATCGACCTGTACTCGCGGCGGCTGCTCGGCGCGGCCACGGGGCTGCACCCGAACGCCGAGCTGGCGTGTGCGGCGATCCGGATGGCGGTGGCGGCCCGCGGCGGGGCGGACCGAATCGCCGGGGTGATCTTCCACACCGACCGCGGGTCGACCTACACCGCGGGCGCGTTCACCGCTCTGTGTCGGCGGCTCGACATCCGTCAGTCGATGGGCCGGGTCGGGTCGTGTTTCGACAATGCCGCGGCGGAGGCGTTCTTCTCCAGCCTGGAGTGGGAAGTGCTGTCCCGCAACGACTTCGACACCATCAGTAGGGCGCGGGCGGCGGTCATCGACTGGTGTTACGGCTTCTACAACCACCGGCGGCGACACAGTGCCGCCGCCGGGCTCTCACCGATCAACTACGAGAACGCCGCCCTCACCCGAGACGCGGCATAAGAACCCTCCACGATCTCGGGGGAACCGCAGGTGCGGATGCATTCGGCCTTGTAGAGGCCGTTGATGGTCTCCATCAGGGCGTTGTCGTAGGCGTCGCCGACGCTGCCGACCGAGGGCTGTATGCCCTCGAGGTGCAGGTGCTCGGTGAACCGCAGACTCGTATATTGCGACCCGGCATCGGAATGGCAGATCAGCTGGTCCCGGGCCACGGCTTTGCCCTCGTGGGCACGTCGCCACAGCGCCATCCGTAACGGCACGTCCACCAGCTCGACGTCACGAGTGAGCGCGGCGTGCCAGCCCACGATCTTCTGCGAGAAGCAGTCCACGATGAACGCCACGTAGGTGAACGACTGATACGTGCGCACGTAGGTGAAGTCGGTGACCCACTTGCTGTCGGGTGCTGAGGCGGTGAAGTTGCGGTCGAGCAGATCAGCGGCCCGCTGGGCGGTCGAGTCCGGGATGGTCGTGCGCGGCCGTTTCCCGCGGACCACTCCGGCCAGCCCCACCGAGCGCATCGCCCGGTCGACCGCTCCGAACCCAGCCTCGGGCAGCACCGTTCGACGGATCAGGGCCAGCATCTTGCGACGCCCATAAAGTCCCTCTGGGGCCAGCACCGGTTCGCCGGCGCGGTTGGTGGTGAACGCCGCCGCACGGACGGCGTCTTCGACCAGGGCGTCGGTGACGGTCCGGGCCGCGACCCGGCCGGCGGCGCCGTTCCTGGTGCCGGTCCGAGCGCACCAGGCCCGCAAGGTTCGTGCCGCGATCGTGAGCCCCAGGGTGTTGAGGGCAGCAAGGATCGACTCGACGGCATGACCAGCAGCCCGCATCTGATCGACGAACGCGACGATCAGCGGTTTCGGGGGTCGAGCTCCCCCACGAAGAAAATCGTCGCCGACTTGAGGACCTCGTTGACCTCGCGCAGGCGCTTGTTCTCCGCCCGCAACCGCCGCAGCTCCTCGCGGTCATCGCTGGTCACGCCCGCTACGACGCCGGTGTCGACGTCGTGCTGGGACACCCAGCGACGCACGGACTCACGCGACACCCCGAGTGACTCAGCGACCTGGACATGCACGGCACGCTCGGTCGAGTACGCCGAACGATGCTCGGTCACCAGACGCACAGCCTGGCTCCGAACCGCTGGGTCGATCTTCTTGGGCACGACACCCATCCTCTCAGCCTGCTCACAACGGAGCGGCAGAGAAGCCGGGACGGTTCAGGGTGTGTCTCCCAATGCGCGGAGCCAGGTGACGATTGCCTTCAGGACGGCGCCGCCGCGGAAGGTCAGGGCGAGCTTGTCGTAACGGGTGGCCAGCCCGCGCCACTGCTTGACGTGGCAGAACCCGCACTCGACGACGTTGCGGTTTCGGTAGTCGACCGGATCGAATGCGGGCGGTCGGCCACCGCGTGAGCCCCGTCGTTTGCGGTGTCCCTGCTGGTCAGAGGGCTCCGGAATGACAGCGATGATCCGGCGCTCGCGCAGGTGCCGGCGGATCGCGCGTGAGGAGTAGGCCTTGTCCGCGCGCACGCGTTCGGGCCGGGTCCGGGGTCGTCCCGGGCCCGGTCGGGCGATGCTCAGGTGCGCCATCAGGTGCGGAAACATTGGCGAGTCGCCGCCCTGGCCGGGGCCGAGGAGGACCACCAGCGGGCGGCCGTGCCCGTCAACGAGCTGGTGGATCTTCGTCGACAGCCCTCCGCGGGACCGTCCCAGCGCGTGATCTGCTGGTTCGGCGAGCAGATTCGTGTAGTTCGATCCGGCCCCCTGTGTCGCGCTTGAGGGTCGCGGCGTGCTGGTGGGCACGGATGATCGTGGAGTCCACGCTGACCGCCCACCCGAGCACCTCGGCGGCGTCGGCCTCGACCAGAAGAGCAGCCAGGATGTGGTCCCAGGTGCCGTCGCCGCTGTAGCGGCGGTGCCGCTTCCACAACGTCTGCCACGGCCCGAACTCGGCTGGGACGTCGCGCCAGGGAAGCCCGCACCGATACCGGTAGATGATCCCCTCGAGCACCCGGCGGTCATCGCGGAACGGGCGCCCGCGACGACCCTCGGAGGAGGGCAACAGCGGCGCCAGACGGGCCCACTGGACATCAGTCAGGACAGCGGTACGCGGCACCGATCAAGCATCGCGCACCCCGGTCCGCCTATCTGGGAGACACGCCCTAGCAGAGGGGACCGTCTGGTCGCGCCGGCTGGGCGTGGTCGAGTGGCCGTTGTCCACAAGTACCGGACTTGTCCACAGGGTCTCGGAAAGGTCGGCACTCCGACCGTGGCAACGGGATGCTCGAAGGGACCGACATCGCGTCCATGCCCCGGAGGGTCCCGTGAGCACCAACCAGATCACCGTCGTCGGCAACCTGACCCGCAGGCCGCAGCTCCGCCACACCCCGGGTGGTCGGGCCGTGGTCGACCTGACGGTCGCCGAGAACTATCGGCGGCGCGACGAGAACAGCGGCGAGTGGCACGACGTCGCCAAGACCTACTACACCGTGACGTGCTGGCGGAAGCTGGCCGAGCACGCTGCGCAGACCTTGGACAAGGGGCATCCGGTGATCGTCGTCGGCCGCATGTTCGTCGAGGAGTGGGTCGATCGCGACGGCGTGATGCGCAAGACGCCGAGGATCGATCCGATCAGCGTCGGGCCGGACCTGCGGTACTCGGCGGTGCTGATTCCGCCCCGGCCGTCGAACGGCACCGACCGCGAGGTCGACGTGATCTCGCAGCGGGTGCACGACTGGGAGGTCCCGGCGGAGCCGCCGGAGGGCGCGGAGGAGCCGCCGGAGCCGGACGTTGCGATGGCCGGCAGTGCTCCGCGGGACGGCGCGATCGCACCGGCTTCCGATGGCTGACCGACGCCGAACTACCATCGTCGTCGTGGCGGACCTGATTTACACGATGCGGAACGTGCGCAAGGCGCACGGCGACAAGGTCATCCTGGAGAACGCGTCGATCAGCTTCCTGCCGGGGGCGAAGATCGGCGTCGTCGGCCCGAACGGGGCCGGGAAGTCGACCGTCCTGAAGATCATGGCCGGGCTGGAGAACGCGAACAACGGTGACGCGTTCCTCAAGCCCGGGGCGACGGTCGGCATCCTCCAGCAGGAGCCTCCCCTCAACGAGGAGAAGACGGTCCTCGGGAACGTCGAGGAGGGCCTGGGCGACGTCAAGGTCAAGCTCGATCGGTACAACGCCATCGCCGAGGAGATGGCCACGAACTACACCGACGAGCTGATGGAGGAGATGGGCAAGCTCCAGGAGGAGTTGGACCACGCTGACGCGTGGGAGCTCGACTCCCAGCTGGAGCAGGCGATGGACGCGCTCCGTTGCCCGCCCGGGGACGCCGAGGTCACCAACCTGTCCGGTGGTGAGCGCCGCCGGGTGGCGTTGTGCAAGCTGCTGCTGTCCCAGCCGGACCTGTTGCTGCTCGACGAGCCGACGAACCACCTCGACGCCGAGAGCGTGTTGTGGCTCGAGCAGTTCCTCGCCAAGTACCCCGGCGCCGTCCTCGCCGTCACTCACGACCGGTACTTCCTCGACAACGTCGCCGGTTGGATCCTCGAGCTGGACCGGGGCCGGACCTTCCCCTACGAGGGCAACTACTCCACCTACCTGGAGAAGAAGGCCGGGCGGCTCGCCGTCCAGGGCAAGAAGGACGCGAAGCTCCAGAAGCGCCTCAAGGAGGAGCTGGCCTGGGTCCGCTCCAACCCGAAGGCCCGCCAGGCGAAGAGCCGGTCCCGGCTGGACCGCTACGACGAGATGGCGGCCGAGGCAGAGCGGCACCGCAAGCTCGACTTCGAGGAGATCCAGATCCCGCCGGGCCCGCGTATGGGCAACCAGGTCGTGGAGGTCTCGCACCTCGACAAGGGGTTCGACGGCCGCCAGCTGATCAAGGACCTGTCCTTCACGTTGCCGCGTAACGGGATCGTCGGCGTGATCGGGCCGAACGGCGTCGGTAAGACCACCCTCTTCAAGACGATCGTCGGGCTGGAGCAGGCGGACTCGGGCGAGGTCAAGGTCGGGGAGACGGTCAAGCTCTCCTACGTCGACCAGAACCGGGGTGGGATCGACCCGTCGAAGACCGTCTTCGAGGTCGTCTCCGACGGGCTGGACTTCATCCAGGTCGGCAACGTCGAGATGCCGTCGCGTGCCTACGTCGCGGCGTTCGGTTTCAAGGGGCCCGACCAGCAGAAGCCGGCGGGTGTGCTGTCCGGTGGCGAGCGCAACCGGCTGAACCTCGCGTTGACGTTGAAGCTGGGTGGCAACCTGTTGCTGCTCGACGAGCCGACGAACGACCTGGACGTCGAGACGCTCGGGTCGCTGGAGAACGCGCTCGAGCAGTTCCCGGGCTGCGCCGTGGTCATCTCCCACGACCGCTGGTTCCTGGACCGGACGTGCACCCACATCCTGGCGTGGGAGGGGACCGACGAGAACCCCGCCGCCTGGTTCTGGTTCGAGGGCAACTTCGAGGCGTACGAGAAGAACAAGGTCGAGCGGCTCGGCGCGGAGGCGGCGCGACCCCACCGGGTCACGCACCGTAAGCTCACCCGCGACTGAGCACCACTCCGCCGGGCCGTCCCCAGCCGGTCCGATCTGAGAGCGCGGACGCGACGACGAGGCACGGGCGACCGGCCGGTGGTGCCACGGGAGGCGATGTGACGTCCGACCTGGATCATCGTGCCGGGAGTGCGACGACGGCCGAACTGCGGACGGCGGCGGCGCTGCGGTGGCAGCGCCCGCCGCTGGTCTCCGAGTTGGCCGGGCACGCCTGTGCCCGCGCCGCCGCCGACGGTGACGATCTTCTCTGGGGCCAGGCCGCCGGGTGGCTCGTCGACGGGCACGCGGCCGGTGGCGACGCGCGTGACGTCGCTGCGACGATCCTCGGCGGGGTCACCGGGGCCGAGCGTGCGGACGGCGGCTTTCCCGCGGTACCCGGGCGGTCGCCCGGTGCGGTGCTGCTCCTGAGCCCGGCGGCGGCCCGGCTGCGCGTCGAACTCGCCGCGGTCGCCCAGGCGGACGGTGAGGTCGAGACGGCCCGGGCGCTCGTCTCGGGGCTGCCGGACGATGGTCCCGGTGAGGAACCGGGGCTCCTGCGTCTCGACCGGCTCGCCGTCGAGGTCCGCTGTGCGCTCGCCGACGCGAACGGCGGCGATCTCGAGCGGCTGCGGGTCGAGATCGAGGAATGCGGCTCGGGTTTCGGTGGCGAGGCCTCGGCGCTGGCTGACCTCGTGGTGGGATCCGTGCACCGGGCCCGGCGCGACCACGAACTCGCCGTCGAGAGCGCGCTGCGCGGGCTCGCCCGGCTCGGGTGGACACCGGAGCGTCCGGAAGCCCGTCCACTGGCTGCACATCTCGCTGCGGCTCTGCTCAGCCAGTGGATCACCGCGCTGCTCGACGGCGGGCGATCGGCGACCGAGGCGGTCCGGTCGGCGTCGGTCCAGGAGGAGTTCACCGATGCGGGCCGTCAGGGTGTGCTGCTCCGCCTCACCCTCGCCCGCGCCGGAGCGGGGACCGCGGAGCATGCCGCCCGCGCACTGACCGAGGCCGCAGCCGGAGCCGACAACGCGGGCGTACCGGCGCTGGTCGCGGCGTGCCGGACCGCGCAGTCCGAGCTGCACGAGGCCGCCGGCCGGTATCGCGAGGCACTACAGGCGATGCGCGCAGCCACCACCGCCGACCAGCTCGACCGTGCCCGCGGACGACGCTTCCGGCACGCAGTCGCGGCGATCCTCCCGGCGCTCGTGGCCGGGAACGGAGCCCGTCCGCGGTTGCTCGGCGGGCGGAACGGGTCGACCGTCGTGGACGGCGCCGACGATCCACACATCGGGCGGACCGTGACCGGCTCCGGCCGGATCGAGGCCGGCCCGGCCGATCGTGCCGCCGCGGCCGATCGAGCCGCCGGGGCCGACAGGAGAACCGGCGCTGCCGGGACCGACGGACACCGTGCGCCGCCGGTCGAACGGAGTGCCGTCGACCGGTCGACCGGCACGGCCGGACGTTCCGCTTCCGTGGCCGGCCCGGAGGACCCCGGAACCGGTGTGGCCGACGTTGACGCAACCAACGGACTTCCGGAGCGATTTCCTGCCGAGCCGGAGCCCCGTACGGCCGAACCGGAGTCCGGCACGACCACACGGGCGGAGGGTACGGCCGCGGCGGCGTCGGGTACCGCCGCGCACGGGTCGAGCAGGGCTGCGTCGGAGCCGGGTGCGGCTGCGCCGGTGAACGGCGTGACCGAGGAGGCGGCGGTGACCGCGCGGGCGGAGGGCACCGGCGCCGGGGCGCGGGGTCTCCTCGACCGGTGGACGCCGGGTCGCCCGGGCCGGGACGCCGCCGCATCGGACCGGGACGGCGTTTCCGGTCGTCCCTCCGCCGGGCGCGGCGGAGAGGCGTCGGACGGCTCCACGTCCATCGATCGCGCCGCGGCCGGATCATCGGCGTCCGGTGGCGCGGCCGGCCTCATCGACCCGGCGGATCCGCTGGGGGTCTCCGGCCTGTCTGCGGCGGACGAGGAAGCGTCGGCGTCCCACGCCGGGACGGCGGGCCGGACAACGCTGCCTGCGGACGGGGACTCCCCGGTCTGGGACGCGCTGCTGGCCGAGCTGCGTGCTCCCCGGTCGTCCGGCTCCCGGCACGGCCGCAACGGTGCCGCTGCCGCACACGATCACCGGGGCCGCAACGGTGCGACCGAACCGGGACGCGCCGGGGATCGTCGGCACGGTGCCGAGGACCGCGCCGCGCCGGGTACCCGTGACGATGTCCGGGCAGACGCGTCGGGGGCGGCCGACCGGGCCGGTGAGCCGGATCGGGTGCCGGGAGCCGACCGGACTGGCAGCGCCGACCGAACCGGCAACGCCGCCCGGATCGACCGGGCTGACCGGACCGACCGGGTCGGCGATGCCGACCTCGACCCCGCCGGCGGTACGGGTGGGTTCCGCGTCCTCCGGAGCGGGGCCGACACCCCCCGGCGTCGTCGCGATGCGGCCGGCGACCGTCCGGTGCTCCGGCCGGTCGACTCGTCCACCGACCGGACGGCCTCCGCCGACGACTCCGCGGAGCGCGCGATCGTCGTCGACGTCGTGGACGCGTCCGGGGAAGCGGGGGCCGATGTCGCAGGGGTGCTCGAGGAGATCGCCGAGCGCTCCCGGCGGCTCGTGCCGCCGTCGGGCACCACGGTCGTCGACGGCGGCACGGTGCGGATCACCCTCTCCGACGCGGACCGGGTCACCGTCCTGCTCTGGTCGCGGTCGCTCGCCGCGCACCTGGCCGAGCGGGTCCGGCGTGGTGGGCTCGCGGCCGACGTCGTACTGCGGCTGCGCACCACCGGCCCGGCCGGTCCGGAGGGCGAGGAGATCCTCAGGCCGCTGACCGGCCCGGACGTGGTCGCACCGGCGACACCGGCCGTGTCGGCCACGCCGAGCCCGGCCGGTACTGCGGCCGGGGCCGGGCGTGGCACGTCCGGTCACCCGGGGGACGCGAACGGAACCGGCGAGCGAAGCCGTCCGGACGACGCCGGCCCGACCGTGCACGCGGCCGACGAGCCGCCCCGCGGCGACGAGGCCCGCGACCGGAACGGGAACGATCGGTACGCGGACGACCGGTACGCGGACGACCGGTACGCGGACGACCGGCACGCGGACGACCGGCACGCAGACGACAGGCACCCGGACGACGATGCCGACGAGGAGGACGGGACCGCGACCGGCGAGGCGGTGCGGGCCGCGGGGCCGGCGATGTCGTCGGGGGTCCCGGTCACCGCACTCGACGACGTCCGGCCGGGGCGGCGGCGCGCCGCGGAGGGTGCGGCTGCGCCGCTGCTGGCGGGCGGGCTGAGCATCCGGCCCGGAAGCGGGGGGCGCCGCCGGTCCGACGCCGCCGACCGGCCGCAGGACGGCGGTACGGACCGGCAGCTGGCGGACGCCGTGCGCGCCCACCTGGACCTGCCCGACGCCGGGACCTGGGCCGACTCCGATGCCGCGGCCCGGCGCGGGCAACCCGTTGCGTGGTCGACGGTCGACGAGACGGCCGGCCCCGCCGAGCTGCCCAAGCGCAACGGCCGCGGCGGGCGTACCGGTCCCGCCGGGCCCGGCGACGGTGCCGCCGTGGGATCGGTCCGCGACCTCTGGACGGTCCGGGCGTCCCGCGACGTGCCGGACCCGGTGGACGACGCACCCCGCACCGGTGCTCCGCCGGTGGACGACGCCGCACGGCGCCGTCCACCGGGGGAGCCGGCGACGGACCGGGCCGCGCCCGGCGGTACCGGCTCGCCGGGCCGCGAGGGCACGACCGCGGCGGGCGCCGAGGGTTCCGGAGCGGCCGCAGCCGACGCGGATCGGCGCGGCGGGCCGGCGGGAACCGGTTCCGGCGACCGTCGCGCCGCGAACGGAAACCATTCAGAAGACGACCGGCCGAATCCGGCACCGCCGTCCGACGACGCACAGCGCACGCCCACCGATCCGGCGGCCATCCCGGCGGACATGGGAATCGCCGATCTCCTGGCCGGTGCGCTGGCCGCGTACCGCGAGATCTGACCCCGGCCTGCACGAACGGCCCCTCGATGCTGCCCCGATGACGGTCCGGGATGTCGGTGCCGCGGGATAGGGTGGGCTACGTCAGCACAGACGCAGGCCGAGGTGGGGCGTGGACAGCGGTACAGGTGGCACGACGGGTACGAACACCGAGATCGAGTCACCGGCGGGAGGTGGTCCACGGCCCGGCGGCACGGAAGCGGCGGAGCTCGTCCGTCTCTACACGCGCAACACGCCACAGGCCGAGAGCAACGGCGGTCCCGCGTTGCCCGGCCCGGCGTCGGTGGTCGATGCGCATCTCGCGCTGGCGGCGCAGCGTGACCCCGGTCGTGCGGCCGTCGCCGTGGTGCCGGGAGCGGGCGGATCGGCGTCGGTGGACATCGTCACCGACGACATGCGCTACCTCGTCGAATCGGTACTGGCCGGGGTCGGCCGGGCCGGTGGCACGGTCCGCCGGGTCGTGCACCCGATCGTCGTCGTCCGGCGCAGCGAGGACGGGTCGCTGCTCGGGGTCGACCCGGCGGCCGATCCGAGCGCGCCGGGGGAGGCCCAGGCCGAGTCCTGGATGCACCTCGACGTCGCCGGCCAGTCGGACCCGGAGGCCCTGCGCGCCGAGCTGGAACGCACGCTCGCCGACGTGCGGCAGGTCGTCGACGACTCGGCCGCGATGACCCTGCGCGCCCGCGCGCTGGCCGACGACCTCGGCGGGGCCGCGGCCGCGACCTCCCCCGAGGACGACGAGATCCTCCCGAGCGAGGTCGCCGACCTGCTCCGCTGGCTCGTCGACGAGCACTTCGTCTTCGTCGGCTACCGGCACTACGCCCGCCGCGACGGCCGGCTGCAGCCCGACACCGCGACCGGTCTCGGCGTGCTCCGGCCGGACGACGCCGGAGCGGGCCTGTTCCTGCCCGGCGAGGACGATCCCGGCGCCGCGGAGCCGTCCGGGCCGCTGCTGATCACCCGGGCCAGCGAGCGCAGCCGGGTGCTGCGCGCCGTGCACCCGTACTACGTGGGTGTCCGCACCCGCGACGCCGACGGCACCGTCACCGGGGAGCACCGCTTCCTGGGCATGCTGACCGTGCCCGCCCGGCACGAGTCGGTCCTCGACATCCCGGTCGTGTCCCGCCGGATCCGCGGCGCGATCCGCGGGGCCGGTTTCCCGGCGGACTCCTACTCCGGCCAGCAGATGCTCGAGGTCTTCTCGGTGCTGCCGCGGGCGGAGCTGTTCGCCTCCTCCGAGCGGCGCCTGCAGGAGACCGGCGTCGGCGTCCTGGAGGCGAGCGGGCGCCGGGCGGTGCGCCTGTTCGTGCACCCGGACCCGTACCGGCGGTTCCTGTCCTGCCTGGTCTACCTGCCGCGGGACCGCTACACGACCGACACCCGGCTGCGCGTCACCGAGATCCTGCGGTCGCGGCTCGACGGCACCGACACCACCTACACCGCCCAGGTCGGTGACGCCGAGCTGGCGATGCTGCACCTGACCATCGCCACCGACCCGGCCGCGGAGCCCGTCTCCTACGACCTGCCCGCGCTGCAGGACGAGGTGGCCAGGGCCACCCGTTCCTGGAACGACCTGCTCGTCGCCGCGCTCGGTGCCACCGGGCCGTCCGCCCGGCCGCTGCTCGACGGGGTCCCGGAGTCCTACAAGGCGGGCGTCGAACCGCACCGCGCCGTCGAGGACCTGCGCCGGCTGCTGGCGCTCGACGCCGAGCACCCGTTCGACCTGCGGCTCTACCGCAGCGCCGCGGACGACATCCGGTTCGCGCTCTACCTGGACGACTCGCCGGTCACCCTGACCGACGTGCTGCCGCTGCTGCAGCAGCTCGACGTCGACGTCGTCGACGAGCGTCCCTACGAGTTCGTCCGGCCCGACGGCCGCCGCTGCTGGCTCTACGACTTCGGCGTCTGCGCCCCCAAGCCGGCCGGTGCGCCCGCGGTGCCCACCGTCACGGTGGAGGACGCGGGGGCCCGCTTCGAGGCGGCGTTCGCCGCGGCCTGGCGGGGCGACGCCGAGTCCGACCGGTTCTCCGCGCTCGTGCTGCGTGCCGGACTGCACTGGCGCGAGGCGGCGATCCTGCGCGCCTACAGCCGCTACACCCGTCAGCTGGGCGGGTTGTTCACCCACCAGTACACGGCGAACGTCCTGGTCGCGCACCCGCAGGTCGCGCAGGCGCTGGTCACGCTCTTCCGGGCGCGGTTCGACCCGTCGACCGCGGACGCCACCGAGCGCGAGGCCGCGCACCAGCGTGCGCTGGACAACGTGACCGCCCTCATCGACCAGGTGAACGGGCTGGACGCGGACCGGATCCTGCGCCGGCTGCTCGCCGTGATCGAGGCGACGCTGCGCACGAACTGGTTCCGGGACCGGCCGTTCTTCTCGTTCAAGCTCGACCCGGCGGCGGTGCCGGACATGCCGGCCCCGCGGCCCCGGTTCGAGATCTACGTCTACTCCCCGCGGGTCGAGGGCGTGCACCTGCGGTTCGGCCCGGTCGCCCGTGGCGGTCTGCGGTTCTCCGACCGGCAGCAGGACTACCGCACCGAGATCCTCGGGCTGGTGAAGGCGCAGGCGGTGAAGAACGCCGTCATCGTGCCGGTCGGTGCGAAGGGCGGGTTCATCGTGCGTCGCTCCGCGCCCGGCGCCGAGCACGTCCGGGAGTGCTACCGGACCTTCATCTCGGGCCTGCTCGACGTCACCGACAACCTGCTGACCCACCCGGACGGCAGCACCGAGACGCTCCCGCCGCCGGACGTCGTCCGGCACGACGGGGACGACTCCTACCTCGTCGTCGCCGCGGACAAGGGCACCGCGACGTTCTCCGACCTCGCGAACTCCGTCGCCGGCGAGTACGGGTTCTGGCTGGGCGACGCGTTCGCCTCCGGCGGCTCCGTCGGCTACGACCACAAGGCGATGGGCATCACCGCCCGCGGTGCCTGGGAGTCGGTGAAACGGCACTTCCGCGAGCTCGACCTCGACACGCAGAGCCAGGAGTTCACCGTCGTCGGTGTCGGCGACATGTCCGGTGACGTGTTCGGCAACGGGATGCTCCTGTCCGAGCACATCCGGCTGGTCGCCGCGTTCGACCACCGGCACGTGTTCGTCGACCCGGCACCGGACGCCGCGACCTCGTTCGCCGAGCGGCGGCGCCTGTTCGAGCTGCCCCGCTCGACCTGGGAGAGCTACGACACCTCGCTGATCAGCGCCGGTGGTGGGGTGTGGCCGCGGACGGCGAAGTCGGTGCCGATCGGCCCGGAGATCCGCGCCGCGCTCGGCCTGGCCGACGACGTCACCGCGATGTCCCCGCCGGAGCTGATCCACGCGATCCTGCTCGCGCCGGCCGACCTGCTGTGGAACGGCGGCATCGGCACCTACGTCAAGGCCTCCACCGAGACCCACCTCGACGTCGGCGACAAGGCGAACGACGCGATCCGGGTCGACGGCCGGGACCTGCGGGTCCGGGTGGTCGGTGAGGGCGGCAACCTCGGCCTCACCCAGCGCGGCCGGATCGAGTTCGCCCGCTCCGGCGGCCGGGACGGCGAGCCCGGCCGGGTCAACACCGACGCCATCGACAACTCGGCCGGTGTCGACTGCTCCGACCACGAGGTCAACATCAAGATCCTGCTCGACCGCATCGTCGCGGAGGGCGCGCTGGACCGGCCGGAGCGCAACGAGCTGCTGGCGTCGATGACCGACGACGTCGCGGGCCTCGTGCTCGCCCACAACGTCGTCCAGAACGACGTGCTCGGTGTCGCCAGGGCACACGCCGGGGCGATGGTCGCCGTGCATGGCCGGATGGTGGCCGATCTGGCCGGGCGGACCGGTCTGGACCGTCACCTGGAGGTCCTGCCGAGCCGCAGCGGGTTCGAGGAGCTGGCCGCGTCCGGGCAGGGGCTCACCGGGCCCGAGCTGGCGACGCTGCTCGCGCACACCAAGCTCGACCTGACCCACCGCCTGCTGCAGACCGACCTGACCGAGCGCCCGGCGTTCGCGCCGACGCTGCCGGAGTACTTCCCGGTGCCGCTGCGCGAGCGCTTCGACCGCGCGATCCGCAACCACCCGCTGCGCCGGGAGATCATCGGGACCAAGCTGGTCAACGAGATGGTCGACGGCGCGGGCCTGAGCTACGCGTTCCGGCTCGCCGAGGAGAACGCCGCCGCTCCGGACGACGTGGTGCGCGCCTACGCGGTCACCACCCGGGTGTTCGACCTGCCCGCGCTGTGGGCTGCGGTGCGGGCCGCGGACATCCCGGTCGCCGTCGCCGACTCCGTCGTGCTGGAGTCGCGCCGGCTGCTCGACCGCGTGTCGCGGTGGTTCCTGACCAACCGGCCCCAGCCCCTCGCCGTCGGCGCCGAGATCAACCGGTTCGCGGCTCCGATCGCGGAGCTGCGGGACCGGCTGCCGGAGCTGCTGCAGGGCCGCGAGCTCACCGCCGTCCAGGAGCGTGCGGACGACCTGCGGTCCTCCGGGGTCCCCGAGGACCTGGTCGACATGGTCGCCCGCTCGCTCTACACGTTCGGCCTGCTCGACGTCGTCGAGCTCGTGGAACTGTCCGACCGGGAGAAGGAGCCGCGGCCGGCGGCCGAGGTGGCGCAGCTGTACTACGCGCTGTCCGAGCACCTCGGTGTCGACGAGGCGCTCACCGCGGTGAGCCGGCTGGACCGGGGTGACCGCTGGCACGCGCTGGCCCGCCTCGCCCTGCGCGACGACATGTACGGGTCGCTGCGGTCGATCACCCTCGACGCGCTCCGCGAGACCCCGCCCGGGACCGGCGTGAACGACGCGATCACGGCCTGGGAGCAGGCGAACTCCTCGAAGCTGGCCCGGGCCAGGGCCTCGCTGGAGGAGATCGGGGGTTCGGCGGCGCTGGACCTCGCCACCCTGTCGGTGATCTCGCGCCAGCTGCGCGGGCTCGCCCGCTAGCGGAGGACCCGTGCCCGCCTTCGTCACCCCCGTCCCGCTGCGGTGGACCGACCAGGACGCCTACCGCCACGTCAACCACGCGCGCATCGTCACCCTGATCGAGGAGGCGCGCGTCGCGCTGGCGTTCACCGCTGCGGGGGCGGAGGGGCTGGGCGGGTTCGCGTCCGGTCTGCTCGTCGTCGGCCTGCACGTCGACTACCTGCGGCAGCTCCGGTGGCGCCCGGAGCCGCTGCGGGTGTCGATCACCGTGCGGGAGCTGCGGGCGGCGTCGTTCACCCTGGACTACCGCCTGCACGACGGTCCGGACGCCGCGGCCCCGGTGGCGGTGACCGCATGGACGAGAATGGCCCTCTACGACCTCGAGGGGCAACGCGTGCGACGACTCACCGACGGAGAGCGTGACTTCCTGAAGCGGCACCTGGAGCCGGTGTCGTGACCCTGCGGCTGGCCGACCCGACCGAGCGGGACGACCTGGGCGCGTTCACCGCCCGGGTCGTGCGGCTCGACCAGTCGGCGGCGATCCACCTCACCGCCGGCGGTGGACGGGTGACGGCGTGGGCCCGCACCCCGTTCGACGTGCTCGCCACCCGTTCCGTGGCCGGCACCCTGGACGGTGCGACGTCGGTGACCGCGCAGGCGTCGTCGTTGCTGACCGCGCTGGCCGTGGAGCGCTCCGCGGCGGTCGACACCGGCCCACCGGCACCGTGGCTCGACGAGCTGCCGCCGTCGGAGGGCTGGACCCGGGTGGACGAGGTACCCGCCGGCGAGCTGGACGGGCTCGCCGAGCGCGGGCTGGTGCTCGCCCGGGAGCACGCCGGCCCGATGGGCCCTCCGGCGTCCCTGCTCGACCAGACGGTGCTGACGGTCTCCCCGCCGGAGGCCGGGCGCCCGGTCCCGGTGCCGATGCGGGTGCTGTTCGCGATGTCCGGGATGGGGTTCCTCGGCTCGGGCCCGACCGGCGGCACGGACCGTGACGCACCCCGGGTGCGGGTGTCCGCGTCCGGTTCCTGGACCCGGCTCGACGCCCGGTACGGCGCGGTCGTGCGCCGCCGGGTGCTGTCGTTGCCGTTGACGGTCTCCGGCTGACCGGCCTCAGGCGAGGTCGAGGACGCTGACCTCGCCGTTGCCGGTGATCCAGCCGGTGCGGCCGTCGGCGGACACGGTGACGGCGGTCGGGTCGACGGCGACGTCGGCCGTCCCGGTCTCCCGCCAGGTGCCGGTGTCGACTACCTGCAGCCCCTGGTCGGACACGACGTAGAGGTGCCGGCCGTCGCCGGCGAACGCCAGCCCGGTGGGGCCGCCCGCGGCGTCGAACCGGCTGATCTCGCGGCCGTCGACCGGGTTCAGCACGGTGACGGTGTCCGACTCCGGGCCGCCGACCGCGACCAGCGGCTCGGGTGCGGACGCCCGCGTCGTCGCGACCGCCCCCGCCTCGCCGCCGATCGGGAAGGTGCCCAGCACGGTGAGGCTGTTCGGATCCAGCACGGTCAGCTCGTTCGACCCGCCGACGGCGAGGAACAGCCGGTCCGCGGCGTCGTCCGCGACGATCGCGTCCGGGGTGCCGGAGACCGGTGCCGACCGGGTCACGACGCCCGCGTAGGGATCGACCTCCGCCACGGCGCCGTCGGCGCGCGAAGGCACGTAGAGGAACCGGCCGTCGGCCGACGGCACGGCGCCGGCGGGGTCGGCGGCGACCGGCACGGTGTTCAGCACGGTCCCGCCGGGCACGTCGACCACGGCGATCTGCCCGCCCTCGGGCCCGGCCATGCCGACGAACGCGCGGGCGCCGTCCGGCGACGTGGTCACCGTCTGCGGGGCGGCCGGGAGCGGGATCTCGCCGGTGACGGCGTCACCGGCCGGGTCGAGGACCAGCAGCCGGTTCGCGTCCTGCACCGCCACCAGCGCCGAGCCGCCGGGGGTCGCCGCGACGGCGACCGGGGCGGCACCGGCCGGGATCGTCCCCCGGACCTGGGGCCGGGGGTCACTCGCGCCGACGGGCAGCGCCGCCGCGCGCGGTCCGAGACCGGGCTCCGCGGCACCGACCGCGGCGGGTGCGGGCTCCGCACCGCCGTTCTGCGGGGTGGGCGACAGCATCGCCCACAGCGTCAGGCCGCCGAGCAGCAGGATCGCCAGACCGATCGCCAGACCGGCCGGGGACACCCCGCGCCTGCCGTTGCGGGGCGCCGCGGACATGATCGCCTCGCGTCGCGGGGAGATCGGCTTCGACTCCGGGGTCACCGGCTGGGGGCCGGTCTCGGAGACCGTGCCGTCCTTGCCAGTGGCGGCACGCTTCGCCGCGACCGAGACCGCGCCCAGCGACGCCGCGGCCGCGGCCTGGGGGACCGCAGCATCGGCGTCGGCCTGGTCCGGCCCGCCGGCCCGACCGGCTGCCGCGCCGGGTACCGGGTGCTCCCCGGTCGGGCGGAGCGCCGCGGTCTCGGCGGTCCGGTCCCGGCCGACCGTCGGCCCCGGGCCCGGTTGCTGCGGCGAGCGGGGACGGCCGTCGGCGTCGAGGGCCGGCATCGTCTCGGTCGATCCGGCCGCGGAGGCCGCACCGCCGGGCGCGGCGCGGCGCGGCGCCTGCCGGGGCGCCGGGGCGTGCTGCGTGCCCTCCGGACCGCCGTCGGCCCGGTGGTCGGCCGGTCCGCGCGACGGGCGGTCGGTCCCCGGGTCGGCGCGCCGGTCGGCCGGGACGTCCGCGCCCGGGAGCGGTGTGGATCCGGTCCGCCCGTCGCGGGCCGGGACGGCCGCGGTCCGCGACTCCGGGCCGGTGCCGGCGTCGTACGCCGGGAGGGCACCGGTGTGCTGCCCGGCCGCGCCCCGTCCGTCGCGAGGAGGGACCGCGCCCGTCCGGCCGTCACCGGCCGGGAACGCACCGGTCCGTGACCCGGTGCGGCCGTCGGGCGCCGGGAACGCACCCGTCTGCGGCCCGGTTGCGGTGCGGCCGTCGCGCGCCGCGAACGTGCCGGTCTGCGGTCCGGTGGTGGTGCGCCCGTCGGTCGCGGCGAACGTGCCGGTGCGGGTGTCCCGGGCCACGAACCTGCCGGTGCCGTGGTCGTCGGCGTCCGGGGCGGCGTGCGGGCCGGACCCCGGCGCGTCACGGTCGGGGGCGGTCCGGCCCCCGTTGCGGTCCGCCCGGGATCCGGTGCGCCCTGCGGGGCCGTCACCGTGGACCGGCAGCGCACCGGTGTGCGGTGCGGAGGAGGTGCGGCCGTTCGGTGCCGGGGCCGAGCCGGGTCCGGGCCGGGGCCCGTCGAGGGACGGGTAGCGCTCCTCCCGCGTGGTCTCGGCCGGGGTGGCGTCGTCCTGCGGGGTCCGTGCCACGCCGCGGACGGGCTCGTCGGAGTCCCGGCCGGGCAGCCGGCCGAAACCACCGCCGGCGATCTCCCCGCCCTGGGTCGCGAACAGGTCGTTCCCGGACATCGCGGTCATCGCCGGTCCCGGGGACACGGCGTCCTCGGCGGCCGGGCGGTCGGTGCGGTCGGTCCCGGTGCGGTCGGCTACGGAGCGGTCCGCACCGGACGGGCCGGACCGGCGGCCCGGCATCGTCGGCCGCGGCCCGGTGGCCGGGCCGGGTGCCGGGTCGGCCGGCCGGGACGACTCGGACGGGGCGCTCGGGTAGTGCCCGATGAGCGCACCCGGCGGGAGGATGTCGGTCTCCGGGCCGTCCGGGGCGGGACGGCTGCTGCGCGGCGGCCACTGCTTGGACCGGGTCGCCGAGGCCGGCTGCGTCGCCGTGGCCGGCGCGGCGGTGTCGGTCGCGGGCACCGCGGGCGTCGCGGCGGTCGCCTCGTCGAGCGGCCGGGGCGTCGGGGAGATCGGCGGCACCACGGTCGGCGCCGGTGCCGTCACCGGGACGCCGTCGGTGCCGGTGCGAACTCCGCCCATCCGCGGGCGCCCACCGGCCGGGGTGGCCGGCGGCTGATCGGCCACCGGCTGCGGTCCGTCGGGGTCGCCTGCACGCACGGACGCCGCCGGAGCCGGGGGATCCGACGGATCCGGCGCGAACGACGGCGGCGGGGCGAACCGGTCCGCGGGCATGTGCAGCGGATCCTCGTCCGGTAGCGGCCCGACCCCGAGCGGGTCGTCGCCCAGGTCACCGAGGTCGGCGTAGGACCCGTCGCCGGGGCCGAAGCCGCTCGTCGCCGGCTCGCCGGTGGCGGCGGGGGTGCCGGACTCCTCCGGCGCCTCCTCGGCCGCGGGCGCCGGACGTGCACCGGGGCCGCCACGGGTCACGAGATCGGTGAACCCGGTACGACCCGGCTCCGGACCGGGACCGGGGGTGACCCGCCCGGTGCGCGGTGCGGGCCGGCGCGGCGCGGCGGCGGGCGGCTCCGCGGCCGGGGGCTCGGGAGCGGGGGTCCGGTCGCCCGGGTCCCGTTCCGTGGCGGGGTCCGCCGCCGTGGCCGGACCGGAACCGGACCCCGACTGCATCACCAGGTCGACCAGCGACCCGGGGACCACGGGGACACGGCCGGTCCGGATCGCCTCGCCGAGGCCGTCCGGAGCCGGTTCCGCTGCGTCGTCGCGCCCCGGCTGACCGGGTGCCGACGTCATGCGTTCTGTGACAGTCGGGTGCACATAACGATCTGATTATCGCGAGCGGCGCCCGGGCCCCGGACCCCGGGTCGGTCCCCGGTGCGCCCGAGAGGTCCCACCTGCGCCGTCCGTCCTGGTCCGGGTGCTGTCGCGGCCCGAACCGAGATCGCCGAACGGGAGGACCCCGATCGAGGTGAGGGAGATCGGCGGGATCTGCCCGATCGTGGTGCTGTCGAGGTCGTCGTCACGCACCGTGGTCGGGCGGCGGCCCGGGCCGAGGAGCAGCGTCCCGGTCGTGGTGTCCGGATCGTCGTCGGCGGGGGAGTCGCCGGACGGGGACTCGTCGGCCGTGGCCCGGTGATCGTCGTCCTCGGGGGCCGCGCCGGCCTCCGGGTCCTCGGACGGGCCGACGTCGTCGGAGGATCCGGCGGAGCCGGGGAGCAGTTCGGGCCCGTCCGGCAGCGGGGCGCCGAAGAGTGCGTCGTCGAGCGTCGCGGAGACCGGCTCGCGGTCCAGCTCGGCCGAGAGGGTCTCCTGGACCCGGCCCAGCTCCCCGCGGACCTCGTCGCGCAGGGCCGCGAGGCGCTGCACGTCCCTGGCGACCTCGGCGCGCGCCTCGCCGGCGTCGCGCTCCGCGTCCCGCACGGCGTCCGCGGCCTCGTCCCGGGCGCCGGCGATGATCGCGACGGCCTCCACGCGGGCGGCATCGAGGATGCCGTCGGCCTCGCCGCGGGCGGAGCCGATCCGCTCCTCCACGATCCGCTCGCGGTCGGCGAGCGCGCGCTCGCGGGCCTCGGCGGCCTCCTCGCGCTCGTCGAGGGAGGCGCTGCGCGAGGTGAACTCCCGGTCGAGGGTGGCCGCCCGGCCGAGCAGCGCCTCCTCGGTACGGGACCGCCGCTCCTCGGCCTCGTCCCTGGCCCGCGCCATGATGTCGTCGGCGTCGGCCGTGGCCCGCTCCACCAGTTCGGCGGCCTCGGTCTCAGCGGCCTGCAGGACACGCTCGACCCGGCGGCCGAAGCCGGCCTCGTCGACGCGCCGCTCGGCCGCGGCGGCGCCGGCCTCGACCTGCTCCTGCAACCGGCGGGCCTGGGCCCGGGCCGCGCCGAGCGCCTGCTCGGCGGCGTCGGCCCGGCGGATCTCGTCGTGGATGCGGTGGTCGAGATCGGCCAGCCGCGCGTCGACCTGACCGCGGTCGTAGCCGCGCAGCACGACGGCGAACCAGGCGCCGTCCCCCGGGCCGCCCTGACCGCCCTGCTCCGCGGCCTCCTGCTCGGCGGCGCGGTGCGAGTGCCGGGTCGACGCGTACGTCGGCTCGGGACGCGGTGCGCCGGACAGACCGGGCAGCCCGGACGGGCCGGTCGGCGACGGCATTGCGCTCACGGTGAACCCCCAGACGGGTGACTACAGGCCGCCCGACCTACCGGGGCGACGATGCGTTCAACGAGTCCGGACGCGTTCGGTCACGATCACGGCGGAGCGACCTCCGATTGAGGCCGAATACCACCCGTTCGGCCGCCGAATGGCACACAGTACACACACGGAGCGTCGCCGGTGCAACACCGGAGGTTCATAATTCGGCGTTCTGCATGCTGAGCGCCGCGTACTGCATGTAGTTCCACAGTTGCTCGCGGTGCTCGGGGGAGAGGTTCTCCGAGTCGACGGCGATCTGCATGCAGCGCAGCCACGCGTCGCGTTCGATCGGGCCGATCCGGAACGGGACGTGCCGCATCCGCAGCCGGGGGTGCCCGCGCTGCTCGGAGTAGGTGCGGGGGCCGCCCCAGTACTGCTCGAGGAACATCCGGAGCCGGTCCTCGGCCGGGCCGAGGTCCTCCTCGGGGTACAGCGGGCGCAGCACGTCGTCCTGCGCCACTTCCTCGTAGAACCGGTGGACGATCCGGTGGAAGACCGGAGCGCCGCCCACCTCGGCGTAGAAGTTCTGCGGTGCACTCACCCGCCCCATGGTGTCAGCCCTGGGTCTTCGCCCGCGCGTCCAGGTGTGCGCCGGGGAACAGCATCGGCCGGGGGACGCCGTGGTCGTCGAACGCGTCGGTGATGGCGCCGTTGAGCGCCCGCTGGACCGCCCACTGCCGCCCGGGGTTGACCCGCACGGTGATCCGCAGGGTGACGCCCTCCGGGCCGATCCGCTCCACGCCCAGCACCTCGGGAGCCTCCAGGACGTCGTCGGCGATGTCGTCCTGGGCGACCCGCTCGCCCGCGGTCGTCCCGGCGAGCTCGGTCGCCTCCTCGACGTCGGCGCTGTGCGCGACCGGGAGATCGACGACGGCCACCGCGTAGCCCTGGCTCTTGTTGCCGACCCGCAGGATCTCGCCGTTGCGGACGTACCAGACGGTGCCCTGGATGTCGCGGACCGTGGTGATCCGCAGTCCCACCGCCTCGACGGTGCCGTTGGCCTCGCCGAGATCGACGATGTCGCCGACGCCGTACTGGTCCTCGAGCAGCATGAACATGCCGGACAGGAAGTCGCGCACCAGGTTCTGCGCGCCGAACCCGATGGCGAGGCCGAGCACCCCGGCGCCGGCGAGCAGCGGGCCGAGCGGGTAGCCCAGCTCGTTCATCACCATCATCACCGCGACCAGGAGCACCACCGCGGAGACGAACGAGCGGAGCACCGATCCGATGGTGCGGGCGCGTTGCACCCGTCGCTGGGCGCCCGGCGCGTCCCCGGGGCGGACGGCGTCGGTGCGGCGCAGCCGGCGGGCCCGGCCGAGCAGCGCCGAGAACCGGTGGTGGGTGGCGCCCTCCACCATCCGCAGGATCGCCCGGTGCGCCAGCCAGCGCACGAGGACGGCGATCAGCACGATGCCGGTGATCGCGATCGTCTTCGAGACGACGGTGTCCGCGTGCTGGGCCAGGAAGTCGTTGCTGGTCCAGCGGTACAGCGTGGCGCACCAGGATCCGGGGTCCTGAACGCAGTCGGGCATCAGGACCGGGACCTCGAACGGTGCCGGGGGGATGGGCGTCACCGGCCCGAGATTACGTCACCCTTCCCGGTGAACGCGGGACACCAGGTGATCCGGCACCGTGTGGTGTTCCGGCAGGTCGGGGCCCGGTTCCGGTTCCCCGAGGACGGTGGCGACCGGCACCACCCCGGCCCAGGCGAGATCGGCGGCGACGTCGGCGTCGTCGTCGGACGGCGGGCCGGACCGGCTCTTCACGCTGGCCTCGGTCAGGTCGAGGGCCAGCACCGCCGTGGCCGCCAGCTCCCTGCGGTCCGGCCGGCGGGCGTGGTCCCAGGCGCCCGGCGTGAGGTGCTCGACGATCGTGCGCAGCGCGTGCAGGCGCTCCCCGGCGTCGGTGACCCGGCGGGCGGTCCCGTGCACGACCGCGCTGCGGTAGTTCATCGAGAAGTGCATGACCGAGCGGGCGTGCACGATGCCGTCGAGGTGCGTGACCGTCACGCAGACCGGCAGCTCGGCGCCGGCGAGCCACCGGGCGCCGGTGGAGCCGTGCAGGTAGAGCTGCTCGCCGTCGCGCCCGTAGGCGGTCGGCAGTACGACCGGTGCGCCGTCGCGGACGAAGCCGACGTGGCAGGCCAGGCCCGCGTCGAGGACCGCGTGCAGGTCGGCGCGGTCGGTCGCGGCCCGGTCGGACTTGCGGCCGAGAGTGCTGCGGGTGGTGGGGGAGAGCGTCACGACCCCAGACTGGCCGGGAGAATGGCATCCTGGAACGGCCAATCGCTACCGAATCGAGAGTGCCGATGGAGCTGCCGCTGCCGATCGACCGCGCGTCGGGCGTCCCGCTCGCGGTCCAGCTGGCCGACGGGCTGCGCGGGGCGGCGGCCGCCGGGATACTGCGCCCGAGTGACCGGCTGCCCTCGACCCGCGGGCTCGGCGCGACGCTCGGCGTCAGCCGCACGGTGACGGCGGCCGCCTACGACCAGCTGCTGGCCGAGGGCTGGGTGCAGGGCCGGGTCGGGGCGGGCACCTACGTGACCGCGGTCCCGCCGGGCGCCGGGACCGCAGCGGGCGGACCGGTGCCCGGCCGGGCGGCCGGGACTGCACCCGGCACCGGGTACCCGCTCGATCCGGGGCGGCCGTGCGTGGCGGCGCTGGACCGCGCGATGTGGCGCCGGGCCTGGCGGGCCGCCGCGGAGCCGGAGCCGGAGGACCGGCCCCGTCCGGACGGGCTCGCCGCATTCCACTCCGCGGTCACCGAGCACCTGTTGCGCCACCGCGGCCTGGCCCCGGCCGACATGCTCAGCACGGCCGGGACGTCGGCCGCGGTGGCCGAGCTGGCCCGGCTGCTGCCGCCCGGGTCGACCGTCGCGGTCGAGGAGCCCGGGTACCGGCGGGCGGTGAGCGCGCTGCGTGCGGCGGGACTGCGGATCGCCCCCGTCCCGGTCGACGCGGACGGCCTGGTCGTGACGGAGCTCCCGATCGGCTGCGCGGCCGTCTACACGACACCGGCGCACCAGTTCCCGACCGCGGTGCGCACCGCGGCCGCCCGCCGGGTGGCGCTGGTCGAGCGGGCCCGGGACGAGGGCTTCCTGGTGATCGAGGACGACTACGACGGCGAGCTGCGCTACGACGTCGCCCCGCTGCCGCTGCTCGCCGCGCTGGCCCCGGAGCACGTCGTCCACCTCGGCACCGCCAGCAAGATCCTCAGCCCGACCCTGGGCGTCGGCTGGGCGGTCGGGCCGGCACCGCTGCTCGCGGCCTGGCGCGACCTGCGCTCGCGTACCGGGACCCGGCCGTCGCCCGCCGGGCAGCGGGTGTTCGCGGCGCTGGCCGCGCACGGGGACCTGACCCGGCACCTGCGCCGACTGCGTCGTGAGTTGCGCGAACGCCGGGAGCTGGTGCTCGCGGCGGCGGGCCGGGCCGGCTGGACGGTGCGCGGGGACCCGGCCGGGGCCCACCTCGTGCTGGAGGTGCCCGACGAGACCGCAGCGGTCGCCGCGGCGGCGCGGCGCGGGCTCGACGTCCGCGGGCTCGCCGGCTACCACGAGGGGGCGCCGCGGACGTCCGGCCTGGTACTCGGGTACGCGGCCGGCACGCGTGCGGAGCTGGCCGGGGCCCTGGACCGGCTCGTCGGGTGATCCGCGCCCGGGCCTACCCTCGGGACCCATGAGCTCCGACCGGGTCAGGGTCGCCGTCGTCTTCGGTGGCCGCAGTTCCGAGCACGCGATCTCGTGCGTCTCGGCGGGCAGCGTGCTGGCGCACCTGGACGCCGAGCGGTTCGAGGTGGTCCCGGTCGGCGTCGCCCGGGACGGCAGCTGGGTGGTGGGCCCGTCGGACCCGCAGCAGCTGGCGATCACCGACCGGCGGCTGCCGGAGATCGACGGCGCCGCGGAGCCGGTGGTGCTCCCGGCCGAGCCGGGCCGGGGCCTGCTGCGGCTGCCCGCCGACCGTCCGGGGGAGGTGCTGTCGGGGGTGGACGTCGTCTTCCCGCTGCTGCACGGTGCGTTCGGCGAGGACGGCACGATCCAGGGTCTGCTGGAGATGGCGGGCGTGCCCTACGTCGGCGCCGGGGTGCTGGCGTCGGCGGTCGGGATGGACAAGGAGTTCGCGAAGAAGCTGCTGCGGGCCGAGGGCCTCGACGTCGCCGACGGTGTCGTGCTGCGCCCGGGCACCGACATCGGGTTCGCCGACCGGGACCGGCTCGGGCTGCCGCTGTTCGTGAAGCCGGCGCGGGCCGGGTCCTCGATGGGCGTGACCCGGGTGACCGATCCCTCCGGTCTCGACGCCGCGATCGCCGCCGCCCGCGAGCACGACCCGAAGGTGCTGGTCGAGGCGGCCGTCCCGGGCCGCGAGGTGGAGTGCGCGGTGCTGGAGTTCCCGGACGGCAGCGTCCGCGCCAGCCTGCCCGCGGAGCTGCGCTACAACGGGGAGTTCTACGACTTCGAGTCCAAGTACCTCGACGTGTCGGAGCTGGACATCCCGGCCAAGCTCGACGACGAGGTCATCGACTCGCTGCGCTGGAAGGCGGTCACCGCGTTCCGCGCGCTGGACGTGCAGGGGCTCGCCCGGGTCGACTTCTTCGTGGCCGACGACGGCCGGATCACCGTCAACGAGGTCAACACGATGCCCGGGTTCACCCCCAGCTCGGCGTTCCCGAAGATGTGGGCGGTCACCGGCCTGGACTACGGCGAGCTGCTCACCACGATGGTGGAGACGGCGATCGCCCGCGGAACGGGCCTGCGCTGATCGCGCTCAGCGGACCCGCACCGGCTGCGGGCCGAGCGCGGCGCTGACGGCGTCGGCGACGGCCTGCAGCGGGGCGGACCCGGTCTCGACCGGTGCGGTCAGCTCCAGGTACACCCCGCGGTCGACGACGGCGTAGGTCGTCGCGAGCGCGTCCGGGGGCGAGGCGAGCGGCAGCCAGTTCACCCCGTTGACCACGACCAGCGGCGACGCCGGGCCCAGCTCGGCGGGCCGCCCGGTGCCGCAGCGCAGCACGACCGGCTCCGGTTCGGCGACCCAGGCCCGCGCCCCGGCGACGGCCGGGTCGAGTTCCCGCGGTTCCAGCGGGGCCGGATCGGCCGGGAGCTCCGCGGGCAGCGCGGCGAGGACGGCCGCGCACTCCGCCCCGGACGCCTGCGGGGCGGGGCGGTCGAGCAGTGCGAGCGGGCCGGTGTCCGGCCCGCTCGTGATCCGGGCGAACAGCCCGAACCCGGCCACGACGACCGCCAGTACCAGCGGCAGCGCGATCGCCACCAGCACCGGGGGCGACGGTCGTGACCCGGGCACCGGCTCAGCTCAGCTTGACGACGGGGCAGGTCAGCGTCCGGGTGATCCCGTTGACGTTCTGCACCCGGGCGACGACCAGCCGGCCGAGCTCGTCGACGTCGTCGGCCTCGGCGCGGACGATGACGTCGTACGGACCGGTGACGTCCTCGGCCGAGAGGACCCCCGGCAGCCCGCCGATCTCGGAGGCGACGGCGGCGGCCTTGCCGACCTCGGCCTGGACGAGGATGTAAGCCTGCACCACGGCGAGCCCCTTTCAACTGGATGCCGCCTCGGGTGGATCGTTGGCGGCAGGAATGTCGGACGCAGAACTTACCGGAGGTCGACCCCGTGACCCCATCCGCGAGCACACCCGAGGGCGGTTCAGAGGCGAGCGTCTCACTCCGGGAGGTGGGGGAGTTCGGGATGATCGGCCGGATCACCACGGACCGTGCCCAGCCGGACACGACCGTGCTGGGTCCCGGTGACGACTCCGCGATCGTCGCGGCCGCCGACGGGCGGGTCGTGGCCTGCACCGACGTCCTGGTCGAGGGGGTGCACTTCCGGCTGGACTGGTCCACCCCCGAGCAGATCGGCCGCAAGGCCGCCGCGGCGAACCTCGCCGACGTCGCCGCGATGGGGGCGGTGCCGACGTCGCTGCTGGTGGGACTGGCCTGCCCGTCGGCGACGCCGGCCGCGGCGCTGGAGCAGATCGCCGACGGGCTGTGGGCCGAGGCCTCGGCGGTGGGCGCCGGGCTGGTCGGGGGCGACCTGACGTCGGGGCCGGTGCTGGTGGTGTCGGTGACCGCGCTCGGGTCGCTGCAGGGCCGGGAGCCGGTGCTGCGCTCGGGGGCCCGGCCGGGGGACCGGGTCGCGGTGTGCGGGCGGCTGGGCTGGTCGGCGGCCGGTCTCGCGGTGCTCGGCCGCGGGTTCCGCTCGCCGGCGGCGCTGGTCAACGCGCACCGGCTGCCGGAGCCGCCGTACGCCGAGGGCCCGGCCGCCGCGCTGGCCGGTGCCACCGCCATGATCGACGTCTCGGACGGGCTGCTGGCCGACCTCGGGCACGTGGCGCGGGCCTCGACGGTGACGGTGCGGCTGCGGTCGCGGGCGTTCACCGTCGCGCCGCGGCTGGCCGAGATCGGCTCGGCGCTGGGCCTGGACCCGCTGCGCTGGATCCTCACCGGCGGCGAGGACCACGCGCTGGTCGCGACGTTCCCGGCGGAGACCGGGCCGCCCGGGGGATGGACCGAGGTCGGCGTCGTCGAGGCACCGGACGACGGAGGGCCCGCCGTCACGGTGGACGGCAGGCCCTACGACGGTGATGCGGGCTGGTCGCACTTCGCCGGGTGAGCCGGGTCCGGCCCGACGCCGGCTGCGTCAGCGCGGGATCAGCGCCGCCAGAAGAACACGACCCGCCGCAGCCGCTCGCGCATCCTCGGGTGACCGGGCACCGACCGCTGCGGGGTCGGGAACCGCCGGAACTCCGGGGGCGGCGTGGTGCTGTTCGCCGCCGGGAGGGTCGGCGGGTCCATGGCGACGAGCGTCTGCGGGAAGTGTCGCGACGAACCGGTCGACGGCGGGCGCGAGGGCCCGTACTTCTCCTCCACGGACGACCCATCGCTCCCGGTGGTCGCGCCGTTACGGGGGTCCGGCTGCACTCCGTCCTCCTCTTCCGGCCCGCGCGTCGCGGGCGTCCGGTGTCGATCGGGCCCGGCGGGTGACGGCAGCGCACCACGAGGTCGGCTGCCCACGCGCGGCGGGCGTGGTGCGCGACGACGATGCCGCACGAAGCAGGGTAGTAGGTCCCGTGTCCGGGCCGCGGCGTGTGCGCTCCCTCACCCGTCACCCCGGCGCAGAGCCGGAATCCGGTTACGGTCGTCGGGACAGTAATCGGACCGGTGCGGAGGAGCGGGGTGTGTCGGGGCTGGCGGTCGTGGCCTGGGTCGCACTGGCGGGGTGCGTCGCCGCCGGTGCGCTGCTGGTCATCGCGCACCGGCGGATCGAACGCCTCGAACGGGCGCACAGCGCGTGGAAGTGGGATCTCGTCGCGCTGCGCGCGGAACTGCGGTCCCTGCGCCGGGCGGTGACCGGTTCCGGCGACGAGGACGCCGGGGGCGGGCGCGGGCCGGACGTCCTGCACGGGAGCTGTCCGGCCGGGCCCGGGGCATCCGGCGGCGGCAGCCCGGATCCGACGGCCGAGCCCGGCGTGGCGGCCGGATCCGCGGTGGACCCGGCGTCCGATCCCGGTGCGGAGCCGGAGTCCCGGACCGCTCCCCGGTTCACCGGACCCACGGCGTGGCGTCGGTCCCACGGGCGGCGCCCCCGACCGCGTCGCCGCCCGTACTGAACCGCCCCGGCGACGGGTCGTGGTTCCTCAGCCGCCGAGGTACTCCCTCATGAGGTCTCCCTTGGAGTTGCGGCACTCCTCGTCGGGGCCGTCGGCCGTCTGCGCGTAGCACATGGGATCGGCCTTCGCGACGGCGATCGCGGCCGGAGCGGCAGCGACCGCGGGGGTCGAGGCCGATGCGATGCCGGTGGCACCGGCGACGGCTGCGCTCAGGCCGAACGCGACGGCGACGGTGGCGATGCGGATCGTGTTCTTGTGGCGCACGGTCATTCGTCCCTCCACGGACGTCGGGTGATGGAGCGGGCCGACGCTAGCCCGGGACCGTCGGTCGCCGGAGCGCTGCGCGACGTGTCCGCCTCCGGCGACAGGTGATCTGCCCGCGCGGGCCGTCCTCCGGCCGGTGACCCACCGCGTGTCTCACAGCCGGTGACCCCGGTACCGGTCCACCGGTGGCCCCGTGGTCGCGGCAGCGGTGCCAGTTGCTCGACGTCAGGGCGAGCCGTCAATCCGGCCCCGGTCAGCGGCGGGGTACGGCCGCCCCGCGGATGCTCGCGTCGAGCAGCTGTACCGGGTGCAGCAGCGGGACGTCGGCGAACCCGTCGGTGGGCAGGTACTTGCCGATCTGCAGCAGGCACCCCGGGTTCGCCGTGACGACGACGTCGGGTTCGGCCTCCCGGATCCGGCCCGCCTTGCGCTCGCCGAGGTCGCCCGCGGCGTCGGGCATGATCATGTTGTAGATCCCGGCCGACCCGCAGCACAGCGCCGCGTCGGCGACGTCGACCAGCTCCAGGTCCGGGATGGTGCGCAGCACCTCCCGCGGCTGGTTGCGCACGCCCTGGGCGTGCCCGAGGTGGCACGCGTCGTGGTAGGCGACGCGGCCGGGCACCGGGGTGCGCGGGGCGCGGGGGCCGCCGTCGTCGGACTCCGGCCGGGCGTAGAGCTCGGCGAGCACCTCGTGGACGTCGCGGCACCGGGCGGAGAACGCGGCCGCCCGCCCGGCCCAGACGGGGTCGTCGGCGAGCAGGTGGCCGTAGTCCTTCATCGAGGAGCCGCAGCCCGCGACGTTGGTGACGATCGCGTCGACGTCGAGGGTGCCGAACCGGGCGATGGTGCGCCGGGCCCGGTCCAGCGCGGACTCCTCGCGCCCGGCGTGCACCTCCAGTGCGCCGCAGCACTGCTGGTCACGCGGCACGAGCACGTCGCAGCCCTCGGCGGCGAGCACCCGGACGGTGGCTTCGTTGACCCGGTGGAAGAACACGTCCTGCACGCAGCCGGTGAGCAGGGCGACCCGGGCGCGGCGGGGCCCGACGGCGGGGGTGTGCACCGGCAGCGTCGCGAACGCCTCGCGCACCGACACCGGCGGCAGCAGCGACTCCAGCGCCGCGAGGCGCCCGGGCAGCGTCGCGGCGAGCCGGCGGATCGCCGGGACGGTGCGCAGCTTCTGGTAGAGGGCGCCGGGCAGCGCGGCGAGCCGCAGCCGCCGCTTGTAGGGGAACAGCGCGAAGATCGCCTCCCGGAACAGCCGGTCGGCACGGCTGCGGGGGACGTTGCGCTCGATCTGCGGCCGGACCGACTCGAGCAGCTTGTCGTACTGCACCCCGGACGGGCACGCCGTCACGCAGGCCATGCAGCCCAGGCAGTTGTCGATGTGCTCGGTGAACGGGCCGTCCAGGGAGATGTCGCCCTTCTGCGCCAGGTCCATGAGCAGGATCCGGCCCCGCGGGGAGTCCATCTCCTCGCCCCACAGCACGTAGGTGGGGCAGGTGGGCAGGCAGAACCCGCAGTGCACGCAGTCGTCGAGCAGTTCCCGCTGCGGGGGATGGATCTCGTCGAACGCGCTCGGGCCCTGCTGGGCCATCTTCGCCCCGACCGAGCCGGTCGGGGTGCCGTCGGTCGGGTGGCTGCTCGTCACGGGTGCCTCACATCCAGGGGTCGAAGCGTCCGGGGGCGAACCGGGCGTCGGGGTCGAGCTGCGTCCGGACCGCCTTGAGCAGCGGCAGCGCGGACGGGGCCGGCCCCCAGGCCGGGGCGTCGAGATCCGCGGGCCGGTCGCGCAGGACCGAGGTCCCGGACGCGGCGGCCACCGACTCGTGCACCTGCCCGACGGCGGCTCCCGGCACGGTCACGGTCGCCACCCCGGTCGCGAGCCCCGCGGTGACGGCGGTGGCGGGCAGCTCGGACAGCAGCCCGGCGAGCCGGGCCGGTGCACACCCGATCCGGACGACGGCGCCCGTCCCGTCCGCCGGTCCGCCGGTGAGCGCGGCGTGCCGGGACCAGGCCTCGTCGCCCACCTCCGCGGCCCCGTCGCCGAGCAGCTCGCACACCCGTCCGACCCGGCCGGGCAGCGTGTTCGCGCCGCCCTCCAGCCGGACCAGCAGGCGGCCGGGGTCCCCGGAGACCCACTCGACGGCGACCGGTTCCAGCGGGCTCGCCATGAGGGTGCGGACCTTGGCGGCGGCGTCGTCGACCGGCCCGTCGACGGCGACGCAGGCGGTCGCCTTCGGCACCGGGTGCAGCCGCAGCACGACCTCGACGACCGGGCCGAACACGCCGTAGGAGCCGTGCAGCAGCTTCGCCATGTCGTAGCCGGCCACGTTCTTGATGACGTGCCCGCCGCTGCGGACCATGGTGCCGTCGGCGAGCACCGACGTCGTCCCGATCACCAGGTCCCGCATCCCGCCGTAGACCAGGGCCGACGGCCCGGCGTCGGCGGTGGCGAGCAGCCCGCCGACGGTGGCGCCGGCGGCGGTCCGGGCCGCGTCGAGCGCGAGCCGCTGCCCGTGCCCGGCCAGCTCCCCGGCGAGGTCGCGCAGCGGGGTGCCGGCGTGCACCGACACGGTCATGTCGCCCGGGTTGTGGGCGATCACGCCCGTCAGCCCGGACAGGTCGAGGGTCGCGTCGGTCTCCTGCGGGCGCCCGGCCCAGTGCCGGGCGGTGCCCGCCCCGGTGATCGCGATCCGGCCAGGGGTGTCGGCGACGGCGTCCCGGACGTCCTTCGCGGTCGTCGGGCGCAGCGTGGTGGGTGCAGCGCGGGTCATGGTTCGGTCAAGCCCTCCCGGTCTAGAGACGGTCGATCAGTCCGGCTTCCTCCAGCGGGTGCGGCCGGTAGCGACCCGGCTTCTCGCCGCACAGCCGCGGGGTCGGGAGCAGCTTGCCGGGATTGCAGATCCGGTCCGGGTCGAAACCGGCCCGGACCCGGTCCATCACGGCGAGATCGTCGGTGCCGAACATCGTCGGCATCGAGCAGGCCTTGTCGGTGCCGATGCCGTGCTCGCCGGACAGCGATCCGCCCATCTCCACGCACAGCTCGGCGATCCCGGCGGACAGCTCCTCGGCGCGTTCGGTCTCGCCGTCGGCGGCGGAGAACAGCACCAGCGGGTGCAGGTTGCCGTCCCCGGCGTGGAAGACGTTCGCGACCCGCAGCCCGGCCTCGTCGCCCATCGCGGAGATCCGGTCGAGCACCTCGGCCAGCCGGGTCCGCGGGACGACGCCGTCCTGCACGATGTAGTCCGGTGAGATCCGGCCGACCGCGGCGAACGCGGCCTTGCGGCCGCGCCAGATGTTCGCCCGCTCCTCCGGTGACCCGGCGACGTGCAGCCGGGTGCAGCCGTGCCGGTCGCAGATCTCCTTGACCAGCGCGAACTGCTCGTCGCACTCCTCGACGGTCCCGTCGAGCTCGACGACCAGCGCGGCCGGGGTGTCGAGGGAGTACCCGGCGCCGGTGGCGCCCTCGGCGGCCTCGATCGCCAGCGCGTCCATCATCTCGACCGCCGCCGGGACGATCCCGGCCGCGACGATGTCGGAGACGACCCGCCCGCCGTCGGCCACGGATCCGAAGTCGGCCAGCAGCGTCCGCATGACCTCCGGGGTGCGCAGCAGCCGGACGGTCACCTTCGTGACGATGCCGAGGGTCCCCTCCGAGCCCAGGAACACCCCGCGCAGGTCGGGACCGGACTGCTCGGCGGAGTCCGAGCCGAGGGTGACCAGCGAGCCGTCGGGCAGCACGACCTCGATCGAGAGCACGTGGTTGGTGGTGAAGCCGTACTTGAGGCAGTGCGCGCCGCCGGAGTTCTCGGCCACGTTCCCGCCGATCGTGCAGACCTGCTGGCTGGACGGGTCGGGCGCGTAGTACAGGCCGTAGGGCGCCGCGGCGGCGGTGATGCCCAGGTTGGTGACCCCGGGCTCCAGGACCGCCCGGCGGTTCTCCGGGTCCACCTCCAGTACCCGGTCCAGGCGGTTCAGCCCGATGACGACGCCGTCGGCGACCGGCAGCGCGCCGCCGGACAGCCCGGTCCCGGCCCCCCGGGCGACGAACGGGATCCGGTGCGCGGCGCAGATCCGCACGCACCCGGCCACGTCCTCGGCGGTGCGCGGGAGCAGCACCAGCTCCGGGACGACCCGGCTGCCGGTCAGCCCGTCGCACTCGTACGCGCGGGTGCGGACCGGGTCGTCGATCACGTCGCCCGCGCCGAGGAGGGCGACGAACTCGTCGCGGACCGGGACGTCCAGGGGCATCGTTGCACTCCCTCGTTGCGGCGTCGGGCGTGGCGGGGCTCACGCGAGGGTACGTCCGTGGTGGGCGGCCACGCCTGCGCTGAGGCCGGTCGCTATCGTCCTTGTGCTTCCATGATGCGGAAAAGATAGTCCACTGGTAGAAAAGTCGCCAGTAGTGCAGAGAACGCAGAGAGGGTGGTCCCCATGGCCGAGCGCTCCGGGCTGCAGGTCGACGAGCACCTGGGCTCGTTCGTCGAGGACGAGCTCCTGGCCGACGTGAAGCTCACCGCGGCCGACTTCTGGGCGACGCTGGCGAACCTGCAGGAGCGGTTCGCGCCCCGGATCGCCGGGGCACTGGCCCGCCGGGACGAGATCCAGGCCGCGATCGACGCCTGGCACGCCGAGCACGGCGCCGGCACGGTCGAGGAGTACGAGCGGTTCCTGACCGACCTCGGCTACCTGGAGCCGGAGGCGTCCCCGGCGATCTCCGTCGACCGGGTCGACCCGGAGATCGCCGAGATCGCGGGTGCGCAGCTCGTTGTGCCCTCCACGGTGCCGCGGTACGCGCTGAACGCGGCGAACGCCCGCTGGGGCTCGCTGTTCGACGCCCTCTACGGCACCGACGCGCTGCCCCAGGACTCCGAGCTCGCCCCCGGTTACGACGAGCGGCGCGGCGCCCAGGTCATCACCGCCGCCGACGAGCTGCTCGACGAGCTGTTCCCGCTGGCACAGGGCAGCCACGCCGACGCCGGTGGCTACCGGGCCGGTACCGACGGCCTGGTGACCGACGGCGGCACCGGCCTCGCCGATCCCGCGCAGTTCGCCGGGTTCCGCCCGCTCGACGCCGACGGCCGCGGCGCCCTCCTGCTGACCCGCAACGGGCTGCACCTGGAGCTGACGATCGACCCGACCACCCAGGTCGGGCGCCAGCACCACGCGGGGGTCGCCGACGTCGTGCTGGAGTCGGCGGTGTCCACCATCGTCGACCTGGAGGACTCGGTCGCCACGGTCGACGGCGAGGACAAGTCCACCGCCTACCGCACCTGGCTCGGCCTGCTTACCGGCGACCTGACCAGCGAGTTCAGCAAGGGCGGTAAGACGGTCGTCCGGCGGGTGAATCCGGACCGCGAGTACACCGCGCCGGACGGGTCCGCGCTGACGCTGCCGGGCCGCTCGCTGATGCTGATCCGCAACTGCGGTCACCACATGACGACGAACGCGGTGCGCACCGCGGACGGTGCGGAGATCGCCGAGGGCGTGCTCGACGCGCTCGTCTCCGCCGTCGCCGGGCTCTACGACCTGCAGCACAAGGGCCCGCACACCAACTCCCGGGTGGGCAGCGTCTACATCGTCAAGCCCAAGCAGCACGGCCCGGCCGAGGTCGCGCTCACCGTCGAGCTGTTCGGCGCGATCGAGGAGGCGCTCGGCATGGCGCCGAACACGCTCAAGATCGGGATCATGGACGAGGAGAAGCGGACCACCGTCAACCTCTCGGCCTGCATCGCCGAGGCGGCGAACCGGGTGATCTTCGTGAACACCGGTTTCCTCGACCGGACCGGCGACGAGATCCACACCTGCTTCCGGGCCGGGCCGGTGCTGCCCAAGGGCGACATGAAGTCCACGACCTGGCTGAAGACCTACGAGGACCGCAACGTCGACGTCGCGCTCGCCGCCGGGTTCAGCCACGCCGCCCAGGTGGGCAAGGGCATGTGGGCCAAGCCGGCCGCGATGGCGGAGATGATCGAGCAGAAGATCGGTCACCCGAAGGCCGGCGCCAACTGCGCCTGGGTGCCCTCGCCGACCGCGGCGACCCTGCACGCGCTGCACTACCTGCGGGTCGACGTGCACGACGTGCAGTCCCGGCTCGCGTCGCGCGGCACCGCCGACCGGCGCCGGCTCCTGGAGCTGCCGCTCGCCGCCCCGTCGGCCCTCGCGGCGGACGCCGTCACCCACGAGCTGGAGACGAACGCGCAGTCGATCCTCGGCTACGTCGTGCGCTGGGTCGGCATGGGCATCGGCTGCTCGACCGTCCCCGACCTCGACGGGGTCGGGCTGATGGAGGACCGCGCGACGCTGCGGATCTCCGCCCAGCTCGTCGCCAACTGGCTGGCGCACGGGATCGTCGACGAGCAGGTCGTGCGGGACACCTTCGCCCGGATGGCCGCGGTCGTGGACGAGCAGAACGCCGGTGAGTCCGGCTACCCGGCGATGGCTCCCGACCTCGACGGCAGCGAGTCGTTCCAGGCGGCGCTGGAGCTGGTGTTCACCGGCGCCGAGGAGCCGAACGGCTACACCGAGCGCACGCTGACCCGCTGGCGGCAGCGGGCGAAGGCGAACGCCTGAGCGCGGTCCCGGTTCCACGGTCATCCGCTCGGAGTGACCGTGGAACCTGAGACTCTCTCGTGGGGGACGGACGGTGGTCGGACAGTGGATCGGTCGTGGACCTCGCCCGCGATCCCGGGGCAGAGCGCAGATCGGCCGGGGCGACCCGTTTCCGGCGGCGTTGGCCACGGGAACCTACGACCTCCGAACTCTCGGGGCGCTCGCGACCGCGGCCGTCGCACCAGGATGCGCCAGCTCTCTCAGGACGGTAGCGACGCCCCGGTCTGCGACGGCACCGGTGGCGGCGAGGCGGGCACGCCGGTCGGCAGCACTGTGAGCGGCTGTCGCTGCGACGTGAACGACGGCGGCGGCCTCGGCTGAGAACGCCCCGGAACAGACCGCCGGACGGTGTCGACCCCTCCCGGCGCAGTAGGGCGTCAGCGAAGGGGGCCAGCCCCGCCGTCGCGGTGGATACGCCGGCTGGCACCGGCTCGCACGTCCCGGATCTCCAAGGCAGCGAGCCCTTCCGGGGAGCGCTGAAGCTGGTGTTCAGCGAGCGGCGGACCCGAGCGACTGCACTGAACGGACGCTGACCCGCTGGCGGCAGCGGGCATCGGGTGAACCTCTTGCTGGAGTGGGTCGGACAGAAATCCGATTCGGCCCCGGGACGCGGCGACGCGGTGTCAGGATCTCCGGGTGACCGATCGCATACAGACCGGGGCGGCGACACGAGACTCGGCAGCAGGGCTCTACGAGCTGTTGTTCGACCGGGTGACCGGCGACCGCACGCTCACGGACCGAGCGCGGAATCTGGTGCTTGCGGCGTTCGAGAGCGACGAGTGTCTCGCGGCGACGCTGGCGGGCGCGGAGCCGTCCCTCGCACCGGATCACCGCCCGGCGGACGCTCCGCTACCCGAGACGTATCTCCGGCGGATCACCGTCAGCGGGTTCCGTGGCATAGGTGGCCCTGCTGTTCTCGACCTGACGCCCGGGCCGGGCCTGACCGTGGTGACCGGTCGTAACGGCTCGGGAAAGTCCAGCTTCGCCGAGGCCGTGGAGCTGGCTTTCACCGGCCGGAACCTGCGATGGGACGACCGGGGCGGCGAGGCGACCACTGTGGTCAAGGACCGCCGGAGCGGTTGGCGCAACCACCACGGCCCGGGACCCAGATCGATCGAGGTCGACCTGGTGATCGCCGGTCGTCCTAGAGGATCGACGATCCGCGTCGACTGGGACAGGGGCGGTCGGTTCGAGAGTATGCAGCGGACGATGCAACACCACCCAGGGCGCCGGGAGCAGTTCGACGCGTTCGCCTGGTCCGCCGGCCTTGAGAGCTACCGCCCGTTTCTCTCCTACGACGAACTGGGCAACGTACTGGACCGCAAGCCCACCGAGCAGTACCGGCAGATGCATCGTCTGCTCGGGCTCGGTTCGATCGACGACGCTCGGGATCTGCTCGGTCGCGCCAGACTGGAGCGGGAGCAGAAGGAGAAAGCAGCGCCGGACGCGGTCGAGGCGGTGAAGAAGGCACTCACCGCCGCGGCGGTAGCCGATGACGAGCGTGCCCGCAGAGCGCACGATGCGCTGACGGTCGTCCAGGGCTTACCGGACATGGAGGCCTTGGCAGCAGTGCTGGACGACCGGGTGACAAGCGGTGACCCGGCGATCATCGCCTGGCGGGGCGTACGCAATCTGGAACTCCCGAGCGCGGAACGGATCGACGATGCTCTGGCCGATCTCCCCCGGTCCGCGGCGGAGATGGACTCGCAGCGACACAGCCAGGCAGCTGCCAGTTCGTCGGTAGCGGGCCTGCTTGAACGGGCGCTCACGCATCACCGGCAGCACGGCGACGGGCTGTGCCCTGTGTGCCGCACCGGCGTGCTGGATGCCGGATGGCGCCTCGAAGCGGAATCCGGACTCGCGCAGGTGCGTCGGTCTGCCGCTGCGTTCGACCGAACGGCCCGGCTACTGGGTGAGTCGATGAGACATGTGCGCGCGCTGACCACACCGGTCCCGACGGCCCTGCATTCCGCTGTCGGGCACATCGAGACGGCCGATCTCCTTCGTCTGTGGACGGACTGGTCTGCGGCGTCGCGGCTCGACGACCCGGCCGCGCTCGCCGAAGCGGTTCGCCGCCTGTACGGCCCGCTCGCCACCGAACTCGCGGCTGCCCAGACCCGGGCCGAGGCCGAGCTGGAACGCGTGGACGATCGGTGGGCACCGTTGGCACGTCGGCTCGCTGAGCTCCGGCTGCAGCTAGTGCCTCGTCAGGCAATGTTGGGTAGGTAATCCGGCCTGCGGATCTTGGACTCGGGCGCGAAGTGTTTCTTGGGTCGGGCGTGGCGGTTGGCCCAGCGGATGTAGCCGGCGATCGCGGCTTCCTGGGCGGTGTGGGAGGGGTAGTCGCTGCCGTCGAGGGTGAAGTAGCGCAGCGCGGTGAACTCCGACTCGATCCAGTTCAGCCAGGACGCGTTCGTGGGGGTGAGCACCAGCTCGACGTCGTGGTCGTGGCACCAGTGCGCGACATCGGTGCGCAGGTGCGGGGAGAAGTTGTCGCAGACCACGTGCAGACCGCCGGTGGGGAAACGGCGGCGCAGCTGGCGGAGGAAGTCGAGGAACTCGCGGCCGCGTTTGCGGTCACGGAGCCGGTAGAACAGCTGCCCGGAGGCCAGGTCCAGACCGGCGAACATGTGCCGGACCCCGCTGTGACGGCTATAGGTGGCCCGTAGCCGGGCCGGGCGCCGGATCGGGAACCAGCCCCGACCGGGGCGGGGCAGCAGGTTCAGCGGCCCGAACTCATCGACACAGATCACCCGCGCACCCGGTTCGAGGCGACCGTCGGCGGCGCGGTCGTAGAGGTCGAGGATCCGGTTCATCTTCTCCACGAACCGCGGGTCCCGGCTGGCCTTCCAGGTCTTCGTGGCCTGCCAGCGGACCCCGGCGTCACGCAGGACCTGGCGGACGGTCTCGACGCTGATCACGACCCGGTGTGCGGCGGCGAGGTGTTCGACCAGCTTGGCCAGGCTCCAGGTGGTGAACGGCAACCCGACCTGCTGGGGCGGGGTGCGAGCGACCCGGCAGATCAGCTCACGGACGTGGGGACCGAACCTACGGGGTCGGCCCGCCCCCCCGCTCCATTTTGGGTCCAAAGCGGCGAAGCCCTGCTGGTTGAACGCGTGGATCACCTCCCGCGCGTACTGCGGCTTCGCCGCGAACATCATCGCGGCCTCGGTCGCGGTCCGGCCCTGCACCGAGGCCAGCACGATCCCCGCCCGCCGCAACCGGACCCGGTCCCGCGCCGTGCGCGTGATCCTGACCAATCGCTGGGCCTCGTCCGGGGTCAGTCCCCGGACGAACACCTCCGGCTGTCGCGCCACGGCCATCACCTCCGGCGCACAGCCTCCTGCGCCAGACCGGGACGGATCAAGCCGACACGATTACGTCCCCAACGTTCCCGGACGCGGCACTAGGGCGTGTCTCCCAGATAGGCGGACCGGGGTGCGCGATGCTTGATCGGTGCCGCGTACCGCTGTCCTGACTGATGCCCAGTGGGCCCGTCTGGCGCCGCTGTTGCCCTCCTCCGAGGGTCGTCGCGGGTGCCCGTTCCGCGATGACCGCCGGGTGCTCGAGGGGATCATCTACCGGTATCGGTGCGGGCTTCCCTGGCGCGACGTCCCAGCCGAGTTCGGGCCGTGGCAGACGTTGTGGAAGCGGCACCGCCGCTACAGCGGCGACGGCACCTGGGACCACATCCTGGCTGCTCTTCTGGTCGAGGCCGACGCCGCCGAGGTGCTCGGGTGGGCGGTCAGCGTGGACTCCACGATCATCCGTGCCCACCAGCACGCCGCGACCCTCAAGCGCGACACAGGGGGCCGGATCGAACTACACGAATCTGCTCGCCGAACCAGCAGATCACGCGCTGGGACGGTCCCGCGGAGGGCTGTCGACGAAGATCCACCAGCTCGTTGACGGGCACGGCCGCCCGCTGGTGGTCCTCCTCGGCCCCGGCCAGGGCGGCGACTCGCCAATGTTTCCGCACCTGATGGCGCACCTGAGCATCGCCCGACCGGGCCCGGGACGACCCCGGACCCGGCCCGAACGCGTGCGCGCGGACAAGGCCTACTCCTCACGCGCGATCCGCCGGCACCTGCGCGAGCGCCGGATCATCGCTGTCATTCCGGAGCCCTCTGACCAGCAGGGACACCGCAAACGACGCGGCTCACGCGGCGGCCGACCGCCCGCATTCGATCCGGTCGACTACCGAAACCGCAACGTCGTCGAGCGCGGGTTCTGCCACGTCAAGCAGTGGCGCGGGCTGGCCACCCGTTACGACAAGCTCGCCCTGACCTTCCGCGGCGGCGCCGTCCTGAAGGCGATCGTCACCTGGCTCCGCGCATTGGGAGACACACCCTAGCGGAGGTGCATGGGGAGCGCGGTGTTCTCACGGATCTGCGGCGGGCCGAGAGGTGGCTGAAGGAACAATCCGGTGAACTGCGCGACGAGCGGTTCGCGCCGATCGCGGAGCGTTCCCTCGCCGTGTGGGAGTCGCTGCGGCAGCAGAGCGACGTAGCGCTGCGCGGCATTCGGCTGAGCGGGTCCGTCAAATCCGGTCGGGTGGAGCTGGCCGTCGACGTCAACGGGACCGAGGCCAGGGCTCTCGGTGTTCTGACCCGAATCCGCGAGTTGCGCTGGTGGCCGGACTGGGGAGATGGCGATAGGTGCCCGCTGACCTGCGATGATCGTGTTTGCGACGACACGACATTGCGGGTTGAGAGGACACCTATCAGGTGCGAACAGTACGCAAGCGACGCCCGCGGTGTGCGCGGGTGCGTCTCGGCGCGCCGGACGCGGCGCTGACCAGGTTCTCCGGGCTGGCCGCGGTGACCGAGCTGATCGACCGGCTCGGGATCATCGACAAGCTCGACGCCGCGGTCGGGCCCATCAAGGACCGCGACCGCGGGTGCAGCGCCGGGCAGATGCTGGTCGGCATGTCGGCGGCGCAGCTGTGCGGGGAGGACTTCCTGGTCGGGCTGGACCGGCACCACGCCGACACCGCGCCGACACCGCCGGGCAGGCACTCACGCCGGTGCCGGGGTTGGCGTCCACGACCGCCGCCGGGCTCGCGCGCAAGTTCATCGAGGGGCAGTGGGCGGCGGTGGAGACCGGGCTCGGTGACGTGCACACCACCGCGCTGGACCTGCTCGCCCAGGTCGACCCGGACCGGGCCGAGCAGCTGACGGCGGACGTGACGATCGATCTGGACACCACCGATGTCGAGGTTTACGGCCGGCTCAAGCAGGGCGTGGCGTTCAACCACCAAGGCCAGCGGGTCGCCCGCCCGCACGTCGCGACCTGGGCCGACACCGCGGTGGTGCTGGCCGCTGACCTCGGTTCGGGCCGGGATGACCCCCGCGCCACCAGCGCCGAGCTGTTCCACCGGGCGCTGGCCGCGCTCCCCGCGCAGGCGCGGGCGGGGCGAGTCCGCGTGCGTGCGGACGCGGGCTACTTCGCCGGGCAGCTCGCCCGCGCAGCCCTGTTCGTCGGCGTGGAGTTCGCCATCGGCGCCCGACGCATCGCGCCGCTGTGGCGCATCCTCGACGGCGTCGCGGCCGACGGGTGGACCGACGCGATCGACATGACCGGCGCGCAGGTCGCGGTGGCCGACTATTGCCCGAACTGGTGGCCCGCAGCGACCCAGCTGCTGATCCGTCGGGTCCGGCTCGACCTGGACCACGGCCAGGTCTCCGGTGACCCGCGAGCGCGGCGCCGACGCACCCTGCACCCCGCCCAGCGGGCGCTCCCGCTCGACGACCTCGCTACGGTGGCCAAGGTCGACGGGGTGTTCGCCTACTCGTTCATCGTGACCAACCTCGACGTCTCCACACCTGCCGCAGCCGCGCAGGCCGAGTACTGGTACCGCCACCGCACGAAGGTGGAGAACCTGTTCCGCGACACCAAGCACGGCGCCGCGCTGCGCCACCTCCCCTCCGGACACCTCGCGGTGAACCGAGCCTGGATGTGGGGCGCACTCCTGGCCGCCACCACCAGCGGGTGGCTGCACCACCTCACCGCCCGCACCCGCGACGGGCGCCTGGTCGGGCACGGCGTCCGCGGCGGCCAGGCCATGATCGCCACCCTGCGCCGGCGGCTGATCACCATCCCCGCCCGCCTCGTGCGCCACGCCCGCGGCCTCACCCTGCGCCTACCACCCGGCGAGCACCTACTCGCCGAGGTCCTCGCCCGCGTCCGCGCCCTGCCCGCTCCGTCCTGACCCGGCCGCACCGGCCCCGACCAGCACAGGAACCCGCCACCCGAGGCGACACTCGGGCCGCCCGCTTGCCCACCACCCCACTCCCGACCCAAGCAACATCAACTTTGGCCGACCAAGATCAGCTCATAGCCTACTCGCGGATTCGAGTCTGAGCCAGGGGGAGATGCACGCGTTGGCGCTCTCGCTCTTCCTCCCGCGTGCCACCGCTCCCGGGAGCCCTTTCCGATTTCTGGTGGTCGACGACCCGGTCCAGGCCATGGATCCCGCCAAGGTCGACGGGCTTGCCAGAACCCTCGCCGACCATTCGCGTGATCGGCAGGTCGTCGTGTTCAGTCACGACGACCGGCTCGCCTCTGCGGTCCGCCGTATGGAGATCGACGCGACGATCCTCCAGGTCACCCGTATGCGACAGTCGGCGGTGACCGTCCGGCAGATCGCCGATCCGGTCGATGTGTACCTCGACGACGCACGCTCGGTCGCGCATGAGGAGGAATTGACCGACACGGTGCGACGTGATCTGGTTGTGACCCTCTGTCGCAACGCCTTCGATGCACTCGCGGTCCGCTCGGTGCAGACGACGAAGCTCGGTACGGGCGCAACGCATGCCGAGGTCGAGGCGCTGCTGAACAAGCATGGCGCGACGCGCGACCGGATCGCCGTGGCCCTCTTCGGCGAGGCCGATCGTCGCAACGACGTCGAGGGACACTTCCGGGCTCGGCCCTGGGTGCGCGAAGTGCTCCGAGCGTGCATGAGAGGTGGTCACGGAGGTGACGGGCCCACCGATCGTGCGTCCCTGTTGACGTTCGTCGAGCGCGCCGAGGAACTGATCGGCCAGCTCAGGTGACGAAGTGGCGGGTGCCCGGGAGCCATCGTGGTGACGGCTACGGCGACGAGGAGGTTCGTGCTGTGCTGGTAGAGGCCCGGCGCCTGCTGGATCGCCCGGATGCTCGGGACGTGTGGTTGCGCGGTGCGGTATGGCTGACCCGGATGGCGGTCGAAAGGGCAGTCCGAACGGCTTGGGGGCGGAAGTATCCGGGCAGCAGAGTGCGAGGAATGCGCAATCAACTCCTGGCTCTGGCGAAGGTGGTGGATCCGCAGACCCGGCGAGCCGCAACCGTGCTGTGGAACGACCTGAGCAAAGCGGGCCATCACCACGATCACGAGCTCACACCGACCGTGGCCGAGATCGAGGACTGGCATCGGGCAGCCGTGGTCCTCGTAGACCAGTTGCTTCAGCCCCGTCCTGCCGCGCGTTTGTGACCTGGCCTCCTACCCGTCGTATCGTCGGGCGATGACCACGCCCGGCACCGGCACGGACCTGCCCCGACTCCCGTTCCCGCGCGAGGACGTCCTGGCGCTCCCGCCACTGTTCGACGCCCTGCGCGAACGGTCCCCGGTCACCCCGGTCCGCACCCCGGCCGGTGACGTCGCCTGGCTGGTCACCGGCTACGCCGAGGCCCGCGCCCTGTTCGCCGACGACCGGCTCGGCCGTAGTCATCCCGACCCGGACCGGGCCGCCCGGATCTCCGGCTCGATGGTCTTCGGCGGGCCCAGCGGCGAGTCACCGGAGGCGGAGCGGGAGAACCACTCCGCGATGCGCAGGCTGCTCGCGCCGGCGTTCTCGGCCCGCCGGATGCGGTCGCTGTCCGGGCACGTGGCCGACCTGGTCGCCGGGCGGCTCGACGCCCTCGAGGCCGCCGGGCCGGGTGCCGACCTGCACGAGATCGTGTCCTTCCCGCTCCCCGTGCTGGTCATCTGCGAGCTGCTGGGGGTCCCGTTCGACGACCGCGCCCGGTTCGGCGCCTGGTCCGAGGGGCTCGGCCGGCTCGACGACCGGGCGCACGCCGAGGCCAGCGCGGAGCAGCTGTTCGGCTACGTGCGTGCCCTGCTCGACCGCAAGGCCGCCGATCCCGGCGAGGACGTGCTGTCGGACTTCGCCGCGATCGCCGGTGGCGACGGCGGGCAGCGCGACCGGCTCGCCGGTCTCGGCGCGGCGCTGCTGTTCGCCGGGCACGAGACGACCGTCGGCCGGATCGATCTCGGCACCGTCCTGCTGCTGGAGCGGCCGGGGGAGTGGGGCGCGCTGGCCGCGGACCCGGACCGGGCGCCCGGCGCGGTCGAGGAGATCCTGCGGCTCGCCGCACCCGGGTCCACCGGCATCCCGCGCTATGCGCAAGCCGACATCGACGTCGCCGGGGTGCACATCCCGGCCGGCGACGCGATCCTGCTCGCCCCGGGCGCCGCCAACCGCGATCCCCGCACGTTCGACGATCCCCAGGACTTCGACCCGGCCCGGGGCCCGGGACGTCTCGCGTTCGGGCACGGCCCCTACTTCTGCGTCGGTGCGACCCTGGCCAGGGTGGAGCTGACCGAGGTGTTCCGGGCCCTGCCCGCGCGCTTCCCGGGCCTGCGGCTCGCGGTGCCGCGCAGCGAGCTGACCCTGCGCTCGGACGTGCTCACCGGCGGCCTGCGCGCGGTCCCGGTGACCTGGGACGCAGGATGACGGGGTGCTCGAACTGCTCCTGCGCCCCAGCGACCACCCGGACGCGCTGCTCCTCGACGACCAGGTCCAGTCCTACTACCGGCGGGTGTACGGGGAGAACGACGTCACCCCGGTGGCCGTCGCCGACTTCGTCCCGCCGCACGGCCGCTTCCTGATCGGCTACGCCGCGGGGGTCCCGGTCGCCACCGGGGCGTGGCGGGCGGTCGACGCCGACACCGGCGACCCGGTCCGCCGCGACGGCGACGCCGAGATCAAACGGATGTACGTGGTCCCCGCCGAGCGTGGGAAGGGTCACGCGCGGGTACTGCTCGCGGAGCTGGAACGGACTGCTGCCGCGGCCGGCCGGCTCCGGATGATCCTGGAGACGGGTACCGCGCAGCCCGAGGCGATCGCCCTGTATCGCGCGTGCGGATACCGGTCGATCGGGAGGTTCGGGGTGTATCGGGACGATCATCGCTCCCGGTGTTTCGCCAAGCCCGTCCGGACGTGAGTCCCGGTACGGTGTCGGGCGAAACGTCCGGTTGCGCCGATAGGATGACGTCGGCGTCAGCGTTGGTGTCGGTACTGCTGCCGGCGCCGCCGCTCGGCGCCGGTGCCGCGTCCCCGTCCGGCGCCCGTCTCGTGACACGCCCGCACCGCCCCCCGGTCCGATCGTGCAGCGAGTGACCAGCCCGCCCGTACGATCCCGCGAACCAGGAGGTGCCGGTGCTCGCCGTCGTGGCCGCCCATCTCGTCCTGGCGCTGTGCCTTCCCGGCCTCGCCCGGTACCACCGACGACTGGCCTTCGGCGCCGGTGCCGTGCTGCTGGCGGGCACGCTGGTCTGGGCCGTGGTGCAGGCGCCGGCGGCGCTCGGGCCCGGGGTGACCGACAGCCTGGAGTGGGCGCCGGAGCTCGGTCTGCGGCTCAGCCTGCGGCTCGACGCGCTGGCCCTGGCCATGATCGTCCTCGTGTCCGGGGTCGGGGCGCTGATCATGGTCTACGCGGCCTGGTACTTCGGTCCCCGCTCGCGGGACGCCGCCCGCTCCGCCGCCCTGCTGGTCACCTTCGCCGGGATGATGCTCGGCCTGGTGCTGGCCGACGACCTGCTCACCCTCTACGTCTTCTGGGAGCTGACGTCGCTGACGTCGTTCCTGCTCGTCGGGCAGGGCGGGCAGTACCGGGAGAACCGGCGGGCCGCCGTGCAGGCGCTGCTGGTCACCGTGTTCGGCGGGTTGTCGATGCTGCTGGGCATCGTGCTGCTCGGGCAGCTGGCCGGTACGTACTCGATCCCGGAGATCACCGCGGCGTCCACCGCCGGGACGCTGGCCCCGGACGAGCCGGTGCTGCTGGCCGTGTCCCTGGTGCTGATCCTGATGGGCGCGCTGACGAAGTCCGCGCAGCTGCCGTTCCACCCGTGGCTGCCCTACGCGATGGCCGCGCCGACGCCGATCTCGGCCTACCTGCACGCCGCCTCGATGGTGAAGGCGGGCGTCGTGCTCGTCGCCCGGCTCGGCCCGGCGTTCGCGGTGCACGCCGTGTGGTGGGTCCCGGTGGTCGGCCTCGGGCTGGCGACGATGCTGCTCGGAGGCTGGCGCGCGCTGCGCCAGACCGACCTCAAGCGGCTGCTGGCGTTCGGCACCGTGTCCCAGCTCGGGTTCCTGATGGTGCTGTTCGGCGCCGGGTCCCGGGTCGCCGCGCTGGCCGGGATCGCGATGCTGCTCGCGCACGGGCTGTTCAAGGCGCCGCTGTTCATGGTGGTCGGCGCGATCGACAAGGCGTGCGGCACCCGTGACCTGCGCGAGCTGTGCGGTCTCGGCCGGCGGCGCCGTGGCCTCGCGGTGCTCGGCACCCTCGCCGGGCTGTCGATGGCCGGGCTGCCGCCGATGCTCGGGTTCGTCGGCAAGGAGGCCGCGTACGAGGCGTTCCTACTGGAGGGCGGCGTGCGGGGCTGGATCGTCGCGCTCGGGCTGCTGACCGGCTCGCTGCTCACGGTCGCCTACACCGCCCGTTTCCTCTGGGGCGCGTTCGCGACCAAGGGCACCCGCCCGACCGGGGGCGACCCGGTGCCGCTGGGCCTGTCGCTGCCGGCCTGGCTGTGTGCGCTGACCGGGCTGGCCGCCGGGTTCGCCGCGCCGCTGGTGCAGGAGATCGCCGCCGCCTACGCCCGGCCGCTGCCCCCGCTCGGTGACCCCTACGCCGCGCAGTACGGGCTGGCGCTGTGGCACGGGATCGGTCTCGCGCTGGGGTTCACGCTGGTCGCGGTCGTCGGCGGCCTGCTGCTGCACCGCTACGGCTCCGCCCTGACCGGGCAGGCCAAGATCCCGGGCATCTCCGCCCAGCGCGGGTACGAGGCCGTGGTCACCGGGCTGGAGCGCTTCGCGATCGCGCTCACCGGGCGGCTGCAGATCGGCTCGCTGCCCGTCTACCTGGCGTGCATCCTCATCACGCTGATCGTGCTGCCCGGCCCGGTACTCGCCCTGACCGGCGCGCTGCCCGAGTCCCAGGAGCCCTATCACTCGATCATGCAGGTCCCGGTCGGGCTCATGGTGATCGTCGCCGCCCTGGCGCTGACCAGGGCCCGCCGCCGGTTCACCGCGGTGCTGCTGGTCGGTGCGGTCGGCTACGGGATCGGCGGGCTGTTCGTCATCGACGGCGCACCGGACCTCGCGCTGGCCCAGTTCCTGGTGGAGACGCTGACCCTGGTCGCGTTCGTGTTCGTCCTGCGCCGGCTGCCCGCGCACTTCGACGAGCCGGAGACCGAGCGCCGGGTCCGCCTGCCGAAGGCCGCGGTGGCGGCGGTCGGCGGGCTGCTCGTCGCCGGGACGGCGGTCGTCCTCTCCGGCGCCCGGGTGCTCCCGCCCGCCACCACCGACGCCTTCGTCGCCGGTGCGCCGCAGGCCGGGGCCACGAACCTGATCAGCGCGATCCTGGTCGACTTCCGCGCGCTGGACACCATCGGCGAGATCACGATCCTGCTGATCTGCGCCGCGGGCACGGCGAGCCTGGTGCTCGCCACCCGGTACGACAAGAAGAAGGGTGGCACGGTCGTCGACAGCGGTTCCGGGTCCCCGAAGCACGAGCAGGAGGTGCTCGGATGACGACCTCCCGGCAGTACGACGACACCCGGCCCGGTGGCCCGGCCCCGGCCCCAGAGGAGACCCACTGGTCGGCGTGGGACCAGCCGAGCGGGCGCTGGATGCTGCCCGGGGCCTGCCCGGAGCCGCGGGAACGCACGCTGGTCCTGGAGGCGGCGGCCCGGCTGCTGTTCCCGACCGTCCTGGTCTTCTCGGTGTTCCTGCTGTTCGAGGGGCACTACGGCCCGGGCGGCGGCTTCTCCGGCGGTCTCGTCGCCGGGCTGGCGTTCGTGCTGCGGCACATCGCCGGCGGCGCCGACGATCCCGGCTCGACGATGCGGATCCGGCCACCGGCCGTCGTCGGGACGGGGTTGATCATCTCGGTGCTGACCGGGCTCGCCCCGGTGCTGTGGGGCGGGTCGGTGTTCGAGTCCGCGAAGTGGCGGCTCGACCTCGGCGAGCTGGGCTACGTCGACCTCGTCACCAGCCTGCTGCTCGACGTCGGCGTCTACCTGCTGATCATCGGCGTGGTGCTGGACCTGCTGCGCTCGCTCGGCTCGGGCATCGCCCGGGACGCCGCGCGGGCGGGCGAGGACGGCCCGCCGGGGGGTGGCGACCGGTGACCGATCCCGGCATGACCATCAACCTGAGCATGGCGATCGTGCTCGCGGTGCTGTACTCGGTCGGCTTCTACCTGCTCATGCAGCGCTCGTTGATGCGGATCCTGATCGGCATCGTGGTGCTCGGGCACGGCGCGAACCTGCTGCTGCAGCTCGCCGGCGGGCCGCCCGGCCGGGCCCCGATCCTGGACACCGTGCTGCCCGAGGAGATCACGGACCCGTTGCCGCAGGCACTCGCGCTGACGGCGATCGTCATCACCTTCGCGCTGACCACGTACCTGCTCGCGCTCGGCTACCGGTCCTGGGTGCTGGTCGGCCACGACGAGGTGCAGGACGACGTCGAGGACCGCCGGATCGCCGCGCAGCGGCCGGACGGCGCGATGGCAGAGGGCACCGCCGAGGAGACCGAGGCCGCCCCGGAGGACACCGCCGACTCGCACGAGCTCGAGGAGGGCCGCAAGTGACCCTGCTCGAGGTCTTCGTGACCCTGCCCGTCCTGCTCCCGATGCTCGGCGCCGCGGCCAGCGTGATCGTCAGCCGGCGGGCGTCGATGCAGCGGATCATCGGCGTGGTGACGCTGGCGTTCGTCTGCGTGGTCGCCGCGGTGCTGCTGCTCGGGGCGGACGCCGGCGGCCCGATCGTCGCCGAGCTCGGTGGCTGGCCGGCCCCGATGGGCATCGTGCTGGTCGCCGACCGGATGTCGGCGCTGCTGCTGCTGATCTCGACGCTGGTGACCCTCGCGGTCCTGGTCTACGCGATCGACCAGCGGATCTCCGACTACGGCCGGGAGACGGCCAGCACCACCTTCCACCCGATCTTCCTGCTGCTCTCGACCGGCGTCTCGCTGGCCTACCTCACCGGCGACCTGTTCACGCTGTTCGTCGCGTTCGAGATCATGCTGGCGGCCAGCTACGTGCTGATCACCCGTCGTACCTCCGCGTCGCGGATCCGGTCCGGGATGACGTACGTGATCGTCTCGCTGATGTCGTCGCTGCTGTTCCTCACCGCGGTGGCCCTGGTCTACGCGGCGACCGGCACCGTCAACCTCGCCGAGCTCGCCAACCGGGTGGCCCTGCTGCCCGAGGGCCTGAAGACGGTGCTGGCACTGCTGCTGGTCGTGGTGTTCGGCATCAAGGCGGCCATGGTGCCGCTGCACTTCTGGCTGCCCGACAGCTACCCGAACGCCCCCGCGCCGGTGACCGCGCTGTTCGCCGGGCTGCTCACCAAGGTCGGCATCTACGCGCTGCTGCGCACCCAGACCCTGGTGTTCCCGCAGGACCACCCGTCGACGCTGCTGCTGGTGATCGCCGCGGTGACGATGGTGGTCGGCGCGCTCGGCGCCGTCGCGCAGGACGACCTGAACCGGCTGCTGTCGTTCCTGCTGGTCAGCCACATCGGGTTCATGCTGTTCGGGCTGGCCGTGTACACCCCGACCGGGATCGCGGGCACCGCGCTCTACGTGGTGCACCACATCACGGTGCAGGCGACGTTGTTCCTGGTCAGCGGGCTCATCACGCGCCGGACGGGCACGGTGTCGATCTCCCAGATGGGCGGGCTCGCGCAGACCGCCCCGCACCTGGCCGTGCTCTTCGCACTCCCCGCGATCACCCTGGCAGGGCTGCCGCCGACCTCGGGTTTCGTCGCGAAGCTCGCGTTGCTGCAGGCCGGTGCGGGAGCCGGGCTCGGGCCGCGGATCGTGGCCGGGTTCGTCGTGCTGGCCAGCCTGCTGACCCTCTACGCGGTGGCCAGGGTCTGGGTCCGGGTGTTCTGGGGCACGCCGAAGGAACCGCTGGTCGACGACGACCCGAACGACGAGCTGGTCGTCGGCACCGCGCGCAGTGCGCGCGGGATGTACGTCGGGGCCGCGTCGCTGGTCGTCGTCAGCATCGTGATCGCGGTGTTCGCCGGGCCGCTGTCCGCGATCGCCTCCCGGGCCGGGGTCGATCTGCAGACCCGGGACACCTACCTCACCGCGGTGCTCGATCCGGGCGCGCCCGGGGCGCCCGGCACGGCGATCGCGTCGGAGGATCCCGGCACCGCCGACGGCACGGACGGGGGCCGGTGAGATGAGCGAGAACAGGGCGGGCCCCGACGGGGCCGCAGACCCGGCGGCCGTGGATCCCGCGGACGCCGTCGATCCCGACGAGGTGCAGTCCCCCGAGGGCGAGCGCGACGCCGGGATGGGCGCCGCGGAGACCGGTGCCGACGTCGAGGCCGAGGAGGAACGGGCGGCGGCGCAGGTCCCGCAGCAGCGGCCGGCCGGCCTGGACGAGCAGCCCGGCGACAACATCCGGATCCGGAGCTGGCCCCGCCGGGTCCCGCAGGTGCTCGCGCTCGCGCTGGTGTGGGTGTTGCTGTGGGGCAGCCTGAAGCCGGTGGCGATCATCGGCGGCCTGCTGATCGGGCTGCTGGTGACGGTGCTGTTCCCGCTGCCGTTGCTGCCCGAGCGGCTCCCGGTCCGCCCGCTGAAGCTGGTGCGGCTGGTCGGGTTCCTGATCGTGGACCTCGTCGTGTCCGGTGTGCGGGTCAGCATGATCACCCTGGTGCACGGCCGGAAGGCCCGCTCCGGGATCGTCGGCCTCCCCCTTTGCGCGACGGCGGACCGCACGGTGACGATGATCGTCGCCACCTGCGCGCTGTCCCCGGGCAGCTTCACGCTGCAGATCGACCGGCGGCGCGGGCGCTGGTACGTCTACGCGCTCGGCCTGCACCGCGCCGACGCCGTCGAGCGGCTGCGCCGGGACATGATGAACCTGCAGCTGCGCGTGATCGACGCGCTGGGCAGCCCGGAGGACGTCCGCCGGTGCCGGGAGGCGGTCGCCGCCGTCGCCCAGGGGCGGGACACCGGCCAGGACACCGGCCACGAGACGGGAGGGCGGCCGCGGTGACCATCGTCTACATGATCGTGCTGGCCATGCTGACCGCGGCGGGCGCGCTCACCATGTGGCGGCTGCTGCGCGGACCGACCACGCTCGACCGGATCGCGGCGCTCGACGTCGTCGTGGTGCTCATCGTGGCCGCGGCCGCGGTGTACGCCGCGATCTACTCCGACGGGTCGAACATCCCGCTGCTGGCCGCGGTCGCGCTGATCGCGCTGGTCGGGTCGGCGACGGCGGCCCGGCTCGTCGAGCGATGGGAGCGGCACCGCTGATGGCGCTCCCCGACCTGAACACGGTGACCACGGTGCTCTCGGCCGTGCTGATGCTCGCCGGCGGCCTGTCCTGCCTGATGGGCGCACTGGGCCTGGTCCGGCTGCCGGACCTGCCGGCGCGCCTGCAGGCCACCACGAAGCCGCAGACCCTCGGGCTGCTGCTGATCCTGCTCGGCGTCGCGGTGCGGCTGGAGTTCGAGAACTCCTCGACGCTGCTGCTCGTCGTGCTGTTCCAGGTGCTGACCGCGCCGGTGATCTCCCAGGTGGTCGGCCGGTCGGCGTACCGCAGCGGGGCGATCGACCGCGACGCGCTGGTCGTCGACGACCTGGCCGAGCGGATGGACGCCGACGCGCGGGCCGCGGGCCCGGAGCGCAACGGGCCCGGGGGTCCGCACTGACCGTTCCGGCCCCACTCGTACCCTGCGGGTGTGCCTCTGTACGCGCTCGGTGACGCCGAACCGGACATCCACCCGACCGCCTACGTCCACCCGGACGCCGTCGTGATCGGGAACGTGACCCTCGGGGCGGAGTCGACGGTCTGGCCGACCGCGGTGCTCCGTGGTGACGACGGCCGGATCGAGGTCGGGGCCCGCACCAGCATCCAGGACGGCTCGATCATCCACACCACGCTGCGCCGGGCCACGGTCATCGGCGACGAGGTCACCGTCGGGCACAACGTGCACATCGAGGCCGCGACGATCGCGGACCGGGCGCTGATCTCGTCCGGCTCGGTCGTGCTGAACGGCGCGGAGATCGGCGAGGGCGCGGTCGTCGCCGCGGGCGCCGTCGTGTCGCCGGGCGCCGAGATACCCGCCCACCGGATGGCACTCGGGGTACCGGCCCGGGTGCGGGAGGGCCACGAGGTGCCCGCCGACCGCTGGCGGCGATCCGTGGAGTCCTATGTCGAGCGCGGCCGCCGGTTCCGCGCGCAGCTGCGGAAGCTGGAGGGCTGATGGCCGCGAAGCCGTTGCACGAGGTCGTCGAGGCCGGGTGGGCCGAGGCGCTCGCCCCGGTCGCCGAGACCGTCACGTCGATGGGGGAGTTCCTGCGGGCGGAGATCGCCGCCGGTCGCCGCTACCTGCCCGCGGGCGCGAACGTGCTGCGCGCGTTCCAGCAGCCGTTCGAGTCCGTCCGGGTGCTGATCGTGGGCCAGGACCCGTACCCGACGCCCGGGCACGCGGTCGGGCTGTCGTTCTCGGTGGCGGCGGAGACCCGCCCGCTGCCGCGCTCGCTGCAGAACATCTTCCGCGAGTACACCGAGGACCTCGGGCACCCCGCGCCGTCCTCCGGCGATCTGACGCCGTGGACCGAGCAGGGGGTGCTGCTGCTCAACAGGTGCCTCACCGTGGCCCCCGGCGAGCCGGGTTCGCACCGGAACAAGGGCTGGGAGGAGATCACCGAGCAGGCGATCCGGACCCTGGTCGACCGGGACGCCGACCCGATGGTCGCGATCCTCTGGGGCCGTGACGCCCGCAACCTGGTCCCGCTGCTGACCGACGTCCCGTGCATCGAGTCGGCCCACCCCTCGCCGATGTCGGCGGACCGCGGTTTCTTCGGCTCGCGGCCGTTCAGCCGGGCCAACGACCTGCTGGAGGAGATCGGCGGGGACCCCGTCGACTGGAAGCTGCCCTGAGCGGGTCCGCGGCCCGGCCGGGTCCCGGCGGCTATTGTCGTCCCCGTGACCGACCCGGAGGAGATACGCATATCGGACGCCGACCGGGAGGCCGCGGCGCAGCGCCTGCACGCGGCGCTCGGCGAGGGCCGGATCACCCTGGTGGAGCTGGAGGAGCGCCTCGGCGTGGTCTACGCCGCCCGCACGGCCGGGGAGCTGCGCCCGCCGCTGGCCGACCTGCCCGGCGCGTCACCGGTCGCCGCGGGTCCGGCCCGTCCGGTCGGTGACGGCACCCCGCTGAGCCTGCGCACCGGGGCCGGGACGCTGCGCCGGGCCGGTGACTGGCACGTGCCCGCCGCGCTGCGCCTGACCACCGGCATGGGCACCATCCACCTCGACCTGTCCGAGGTGCGCGACCTCCCGCAGCGGATCGACGTCGAGATCGCCACCGGCATGGGGGAGATCGTCATCGTGCTACCGGCCGGGGGCACCGCCGACGTCAACGGTGTCGCCGGGTCCTGGGGCGAGATCCGGACGAAGGTGCCGGGCACCGCGGGCCCCGGCCCGCACCTGACGGTGCACGGCAAGGTCGGGATGGGATCGCTGACCGTGCGCGGTGCCCGCACCGGCTGGTGGAAGCAGATGATGGGCTGAACCCGGTCCTGGCCCCGGACGCGAGGAAGGCCCGGCTCCGTGGAGGAGCCGGGCCTTCGCCGTGATGCTGTTCCGCGTCTCAGACGCGGGCCACCTTGCCCGCCTTCAGGCAGGAGGTGCAGGCGTTGATCCGCCGGCGGTTCCCGCCGTTCAGCGCGGTACGCACGGTCTGGATGTTCGGGTTCCAGCGACGGTGGGTGCGGCGGTGCGAGTGCGAGACGGACATGCCGAAGCCCGGACCCTTGCCACAGACGTCGCAGACGGCAGCCACGTCGGACACTCCTCAGGGTTTGACGAACAGTTCACCAAGCCCGGGCGTGCCTGGGCTCGAAGGACGAGTCTAGCGATCGGTGTACCGCGGTCTCCGCGGGGGCCCGGCGCGCCTAGGGTGGAGCCGTGGCCCCGCCGTTCGACACCGCGTTGCTGCGCCGCTGGATCGACGCGGCCGCCGAGCGCCTCACCGCGGCCCGGGCCGAGATCGACCGGGTGAACGTCTTCCCGGTCGCCGACCACGACACCGGGTCGAACCTGCTGCTCACGGTACGGGCCGCCGGATCGGCGCCGCTGGACGGCGGCCCGGCGCGGGCTGCGGCCGCACTGGCCGCGGCGGCGGTCCGCGGAGCCAGGGGCAACTCCGGGCTCATCGTGTCCCAGCTGTTCCGCGGGGTGGCCGAGGAGCTGGCGTCGGGCACCGCGGCCGGGGCGTCGGCGCTGCTCGCCGGGGCCCTGCGCCGCGCCGCCGACCTGGCGTCCCGCGCGCTGTCGGCGCCGCGGACGGGGACGGCGCTGACCGTCCTCGACGCCGCGGCGACGGCGCTCGCGCACGCGACCACCCACCGCGGCGGCGCGGGGACCCTGCCCGGCGCGGCGGGGATCGCCGCCCGGGCGGCGCGCGAGGCACTGGCCCGGGCCGCGGAACGGCCGGTGGAGCTGGTCCGTGCGGGCGTGGTCGACGCGGGCGGGCTGGGGGTCGTCGCGGTGCTCGACGCGCTCGTCGAGGCGCTCGGCGGGGACCCCGGCCCGGCCCCCTCGCCGTGGTGCGGGCCGCCCCCGGAGCACCTGCCGGCCGCCGGTGCCCCGGTGCCGCAGCCGGTCTACGAGGTCACCTACCGGCTGGCCGATCCGGGGGCCGCGGCGCTCGCCGTGCTGCGTGCCCGGCTGGGCGGGCTGGGCGACTCGGTCGTGGTGGCGGGCGACGGCGCCGGCACGGTCGGCGTGCACGTGCACACCACCGAGGCCGGGCCCGCGGTCGAGGCGGGACTGTCGGCGGGGCGGCCCGCGGCGATCCGGGTGGAGGCGTTGCCGGCCGCGGTGCCGACCCGGGCCCGCGCGGTGCTGCTGATGATCGAGAGCAGCGGTGCGGGCGCGCTGGCCAGGGCCGCGGGCGGGGACGTGCTGGTCGCCGACCCGGACCCGACGGTCGACGAGGTGCGGGCCGCGATCCGGGCGACCGGAGCGGCGCACGTCGCGGTGCTGCCGTGCGCGGCGCACCGCCGGACACTGGCCGAGACGGCGGCCGGGCAGGTCCGCGCGACCGCCGGCGACGGCGGGACCGACGTGGTGGTCGTCCCGACGTCCTCGGTGCCCCAGGGGCTCGCGGCGCTGGCCGTGCACGACCCGGACCGGCGGGCGTCGGACGACGTCGTCGCGATGGCCGAGGCCGCGGCCGCCACCCGGACCGGCGGACTGCAGGTCGCCGAGGCCGAGGCGCTCACCTGGGCGGGGCCGTGCCGCCCGGGCGAGGTGCTCGGCCTCTCCGACGGCGAGGTCGTGCTGATCGCCCCCGATCTCGCCGTCGGTGCGCTGTGGTTGGCTCACCGCATGCTGACGCCGGGAGGGGAGCTGGTGACGGTGCTGCTCGGTGCGGCCGCCGAGGATGCGCTGGGTGAGCGGTTCGCCGAGGACCTGCGGCGCAGGCACCCGGAGGTCGACGTGGTGCTGCACCGCGGGGAGCAGGGCGACTACCCGCTGGTGCTGGGGGTGGAGTAGGTGGACGGGTTCGACCTCGACAGCAGGCTGGACGGCCCGCTCGGCAAGAAGGCGGCCGACGCGCTGGCCCCGCTGGGCCTGGAGACGGCCGGCGACCTGCTGCGGCACTACCCCCGCCGCTACGTGGACCGGGGGCGGCTGACCGACATCGCCGGGCTGGTCGCCGGGGAGCACGCGACCGTGGTCGCGCAGGTCGCGCGGGCCGAGCTGCGGGAGATGCGAGCCCGGCGCGGGAAGATGCTCAAGGCCGTCATCCGGGACGAGAAGGGCGGCGAGCTCGACTGCACCTTCTTCAACGGCTGGAAGCTGCAGGGCTTCGTCAAGCCGGGGGTGGTCGGCGTCTTCTCCGGCAAGGTCGGGGTGTTCAACCAGCGGCTGCAGCTCACCCACCCGCAGTTCGAGGAGATCGACGAGAACGACTCGCTGCGCCCGTTCCTGTCGGTCTACCCGGCCAACGCCAAGGTGACCTCGCAGGCCGTCGCCCGGTCGGTCCGCCAGCTCCTCGACCAGGTCGACGACCCGACCGACCCGTTGCCGGAGTCGCTGCGGGAGCGGGAGAAGCTGCCCGGCCTGGGCCGGGCGCTGCGCCGGATCCACGTGCCGGAGGCCGAGGCCGACATCCATGCCGCCCGGCACCGCCTGGTCTGGGACGAGGCGCTCGGCGTCCAGCTGGCGCTGGCGCTGCGCCGGGCCGACGCGACGGCCCGGCCCGCCCCGGCCTGCCCGCGCACCGGCACCGGCCTGCTGGCGGCGTTCGACGCGGACCTGCCGTTCCCGCTGACCGACGGGCAGCAGGCCGTCGGCGAGGAGATCGCCGCGGACCTGGCGGCCGGGCACCCGATGAACCGGCTGGTGCAGGGCGACGTCGGCGCCGGCAAGACGATCGTCGCGCTGCGGGCGATGCTGCAGGTCGTCGACGCGGGGGCGCAGGCCGCGATGCTCGCCCCCACCGAGGTGCTCGCCGCGCAGCACGCCCGGTCGCTGCGGGCCATGCTCGGCGCGCTGGGCCGGGCCGGTGAGCTCGACGCGGCCGACGACGCCACGTCGATCACCCTGCTCACCGGGTCGATGGGGGCCAAGGCCCGGCGCCGGGCGCTGCTGGACGCGCAGTCCGGCGCGGCCGGGATCGTGGTGGGCACGCACGCCCTGATCCAGGACACGGTCGGCTTCGCCGAGCTGGGGCTGGTCGTGGTCGACGAGCAGCACCGCTTCGGCGTGGAGCAGCGCGACGCGCTGCGCTCGCGCGGTGAGCGGGCCCCGCACATGCTGGTGATGACGGCGACGCCGATCCCGCGCACGGTCGCGATGAGCGTCTACGGCGATCTCGCGGTCTCGGAGCTGAAGGGCCTGCCGCGCGGCCGCTCGCCGATCACCACCACGGTCGTCCCGCTGGCCGAGCACCCGGGCTGGATCGAGCGGATCTGGCAGCGGATCCGGGAGGAGGTCGAGCGCGGCCACCAGTGCTACGTGGTGTGCCCGCGGGTCGGCGACACCGAGGCGGGCGACGCCGAGCTGCAGGAGCCCCCACCGGAGGAGGGCGGGTCCGAGCGGCGCGCCCCGCTGGCGGTGCTCGACATCGCCCCGATGATCACCGAGAAGCTCGCCGGGCTGCGGGTCGGGATCCTGCACGGGAAGCTCCCGCCCGAGGAGAAGGACGCGACGATGCGCGCCTTCGAGCGCGCCGAGCTGGACGTGCTGGTCGCGACCACGGTGATCGAGGTCGGGGTGGACGTGCCGAACGCGACCGGCATCGTGCTGCTCGACGCGGACCGGTTCGGCCTGTCCCAGCTGCACCAGCTGCGCGGCCGGGTCGGCCGGGGCAGCGCCGCCGGGCTCTGCCTGCTCGTCACCGAGATGCCCGCCGCGACCACCGCCCGCGAGCGGCTCGACGCGGTCGCGGGCACCACCGACGGGTTCGAGCTGGCTCGGCTCGACCTGGAACTGCGCCGGGAGGGCGACGTGCTGGGCGCCAGCCAGTCCGGGTCCCGGTCCGGGTTGAAGCTGCTCTCGCTGCTGCGCCACGGCGAGGTGATCGCGAAGGCCCAGGTCTACGCGCGGGACCTGGTGGGGCACGACCCGCAGCTGAGCGGGCACCCGCGGTTGCGGGACCTGGTGGGGGAGACGCTGGGGGACACCGAGCGGGCCGCCTACCTGGACAAGGCGTGACGGGGCGTCAGCCGCCGGGCAGCTCGCCGCGGGCCCTGGCGTCCAGGTGGGCGCGGGCCGGGCGGGGCAGGTGCACCGTCCCCGCGCGGTCGAGCCGGTCCAGCTCGGTGCGGGCCCGCGCGTAGGCGGCCAGCCGTTCCGGCTCGGAGTCGGAGTCCCGGGCGGTGGTGAGCAGCTTGACGACCCGCTCCACGGCGCGCCGCTCGTCGGGGGTCAGCCCCGCCAGCCGGATCCGGTCGGCGGCCTCGACCGCCGCCCGCCACGCCCGCCGGGCGTGCTCGACCGCCCGCGCGTACGACGCGCCGTACGGCTCACCCGGGTACCCGTCGGTGTCGAGGGCCTGCGCGGCCGCGAAGGCGTCGACGAAGCGGGCGGTGCTCGGGACGGCCACGTCCGACAGCGCCGGACGGCGCAGGACCGCCATCGGGTCGGTCTCGTGGGCGGCGAACTCGGCCCGCACCCGCTGGTGCTCCGCCCGGGCCCGGCGCCACTGCTGCTCGGCGGTCACCCGGGTGGGTGCCACGGCCGGCGGGGTACCGGAGACCTGGTGCCGGTCCGGGCGCCGCACCGCCTTCCAGGCCCCGACCACGAGCAGGGCCACGAGCACGACCAGCAGCACCTGCACGAAGGCACCCACGACCACGACCACCGCCGTTCCGGCCAGCACGACCGCCGCGGACCCGAGCACGAGCCGTGCCGCCGGGTGCCCGGCCCGGCGCCGGACGCTGTGTCTCATCCCTCCTTGCTACCGGAACACCGGTGGCGGCGGTGCGGTCCGGACGGGTGGTCCCCGGGCCGTCCCGCCACGTGGTCGTCCGGTGGTGGTGGCGGAGTCCCGCGTGTCAGGATCGTCCGCCCGCCGCCGCGGGCACCCCCGTTTCCGGGTGTCGACGCCGAACTGGACGAGGAGAGGCGATGTTCCGCAAGGTGCTGGTGGCCAACCGTGGGGAGATCGCCATCCGGGCGTTCCGGGCGGCGTTCGAGCTGGGCGTGTCCACGGTCGCCGTCTTCCCGCACGAGGACCGCAACTCGCTGCACCGGGCCAAGGCGGACGAGTCCTACCAGATCGGTGAGGTCGGTCACCCGGTCCGCGCGTACCTGTCGGTGGACGAGGTCATCCGGGCCGCGAAAAAGGCCGGTGCCGACGCCGTCTACCCGGGCTACGGGTTCATGTCGGAGAACCCGGACCTGGCGCGGGCCTGCGCCGACGAGGGCATCACCTTCGTCGGGCCGCCCACCGAGGTGCTGCACCTGACCGGGAACAAGTTCCGCGCCGTGGCCGCGGCCCGCGAGGCCGGCGTCCCGGTCCTGGAGTCCTCGGAGCCCTCGTCGGACGTCGACGAGCTGCTCGCCGCGTCCGAGAGCATCGACTACCCGATCTTCGTCAAGGCGGTCGCCGGGGGTGGCGGGCGCGGCATGCGCCGGGTCGCCGAGCCCGGTGACCTGCGGGACGCGATCGAGGCGGCCAGCCGGGAGGCGGAGTCGGCCTTCGGCGACGGCACCGTGTTCCTGGAGCAGGCCGTCGTCAACCCGCGGCACATCGAGGTGCAGATCCTCGCCGACGGCGACGGCAACGTCGTCCACCTGTTCGAGCGGGACTGCTCGGTGCAGCGCCGGCACCAGAAGGTCGTCGAGATCGCCCCGGCGCCGAACCTGGACCCGGAGCTGCGGGACCGGATCTGCGCCGACGCGGTGAACTTCGCCCGCCAGATCGGCTACGTCAACGCGGGCACCGTGGAGTTCCTGCTCGACGAGCGCGGCAAGCACCACTTCATCGAGATGAACCCGCGGATCCAGGTCGAGCACACGGTCACCGAGCAGGTCACCGACCGCGACCTGGTGATCGCCCAGCTGCGGATCGCCTCCGGCATGACGCTGCCCGAGCTGGCCCTGACCCAGGACGAGATCACGCTGACCGGCGCGGCGATGCAGACCCGCATCACCACCGAGGACCCGTCGAACGAGTTCCGGCCCGACGTCGGGACGCTGTCGGTGTACCGGTCCCCGGGCGGTCCCGGCGTGCGCCTCGACGGCGGCACCGTGCACGTCGGCGCCGAGGTCAGCGCCCACTTCGACTCGATGCTGGTGAAGCTGACCTGCCACGGTCACGACTTCGCCAACGCCGCCCGCCGGGCGCGGCGGGCGCTGGCCGAGTTCCGGATCCGCGGGGTCGCGACGAACCTGCCGTTCCTCGCGGCGGTGCTGGAGGACGACGACTTCAAGGAGGGCCGGGTCACCACCAGCTTCATCGAGGAGCGTCCGCACCTGCTCTCGGCGCGGCCGTCGGCCGACCGTGGCTCTCGGATCCTGCAGTTCCTCGGCGAGACCACGGTGAACCGGCCGAACGGGGCGCGGCCGGTCGTCGTCGAACCGGTGGACAAGCTCCCGGCCGAGGTGGACCTCGACGCTCCGGTCGTCGGCGGGTCCGCGCAGCTGCTGCGCGAGCTCGGCCCGGAGGGGTTCGCGGCCCGGCTGCGGGCGCAGACCGCGGTGGCGGTCACCGACACCACGTTCCGCGACGCGCACCAGTCGTTGCTCGCGACCCGGATCCGGACCCGGGACCTGACCGCGGTCGCGCCGTACGTGGCGCGCACCATGCCGGAGCTGCTGTCCCTGGAGTGCTGGGGCGGCGCCACCTACGACGTGGCGCTGCGGTTCCTGGCCGAGGACCCGTGGGACCGCCTCGCCGCGATCAAGGCGGCGGCACCGAACATCTGCACCCAGATGTTGCTGCGCGGGCGCAACACCGTCGGCTACACGCCGTACCCGACCGAGGTGACCGACGCCTTCGTGCAGGAGGCGGCCGACACCGGGATGGACATCTTCCGGATCTTCGACGCGCTCAACGACGTGTCGCAGATGCGGCCGGCGATCGAGGCGGTCCGCGGCACCGGCACGGCGCTGGCCGAGGTGGCGCTCTGCTACACCGCCGACCTGTCCGACCCGGCCGAGCAGCTCTACACCCTGGACTACTACCTGCGCCTGGCCGAGCAGATCGTCGACGCCGGCGCGCACGTCCTGGCGATCAAGGACATGGCCGGCCTGCTGCGCCCGCCGGCGGCCCGCACGCTGGTCACGGCCCTGCGCGAGCGATTCGACCTGCCGGTGCACCTGCACACCCACGACACCGCGGGCGGTCAGCTGGCGACGCTGGTCGCGGCGATCGACGCCGGGGTGGACGCCGTCGACGGCGCGGTCGCCTCGATGGCGGGGACGACCAGCCAGCCGTCGTTGTCGGCGCTGGTCGCCGCGACCGACCACACCGAGCGGGCGACCGGGCTGTCGCTGGCCGCGGTGGGCGACATGGAGCCGTACTGGGAGGCGGTGCGCAAGGTCTACGCGCCGTTCGAGTCCGGGCTCGCGTCGCCGACCGGGCGGGTCTACCACCACGAGATCCCCGGCGGGCAGCTGTCCAACCTGCGCCAGCAGGCGATCGCGCTCGGGCTGGGCGACCGGTTCGAGCTGATCGAGGACTGCTACGCCGCGGCGGACCGGATGCTGGGCCGGCTGGTGAAGGTGACGCCGTCGTCGAAGGTCGTCGGCGATCTCGCGCTGCACCTGGTCGGGGCCGGGGTGGAGCCCGCGGACTTCGAGAAGGACCCGGCGGGCTTCGACATCCCGGACTCGGTGATCGGGTTCCTGCGCGGTGAGCTCGGCTCGCCGCCCGCGGGCTGGCCGGAGCCGTTCCGCACCCGCGCGCTGGAGGGCCGCAGCCCCGAGGCCGAGCGGGCGGAGCTGTCCGGGGAGGACCAGCAGGGGCTGCGGGACGACCGGCGCCGCACGCTGAACCGGTTGCTGTTCCCCGGCCCGACGAAGGACTTCGACTCCCACCGCGAGCACTACGGCAACACCTCGGTGCTGTCGTCGAAGGACTTCTTCTACGGCCTGGAGGAGGACCTGGAGCACACCGTCGAGCTGGAGCCCGGGGTCACCCTGCTGATCGAGCTGGAGGCGGTGTCCGAGCCCGACGAGCGTGGCATCCGCACCCTGCTCACCACGCTGAACGGCCAGCTGCGGCCGGTGTCGGTCCGCGACGAGTCGGTCGCCACCGACGTCAAGGCCGCGGAGAAGGCCGACCGGTCGAACGACGCGCACGTCGCCGCCCCGTTCGCCGGGGTGGTCACCGTGCAGGTGGCCGAGGGCGACGCCGTCGAGGCCGGGCAGACCGTGGCGACGATCGAGGCCATGAAGATGGAGGCCTCGATCACCGTGCACGCCGGCGGCACCGTCAAGCGCCTCGCGATCGGTGAGGTGCAGCAGGTCGAGGGCGGCGACCTGCTGCTCGAGCTGGAGTAGGCCGGGCACGTCGCCCGCCCGGGGCACGGGATCATGGGCGGGTGACGAGGCTGATCGCAGGGGTTGCCGGGGGGCGGCGGCTGGACGTGCCGCCGTCCGGCACCCGGCCGACGTCGGACCGGGTGCGGGAGGCGTTGTTCTCCGCGCTGGACCACGACCCGGGTCTCGACGGCGCCCGGGTGCTCGACGTGTGCGCGGGCTCCGGCGCGCTGGGCCTGGAGGCGCTGTCGCGGGGTGCGTCCGAGGCGGTGTTCGTCGAGTCGGACAAGCGCGCCGCCGGGGTGCTGCGGCGCAACGTGACGGCGGTCGGCCTCGGCGGCCGGGTGCTCACCGGCCGGGCCGGGACGGTGCTCGCCGAACCGGCACCGGCCGCCTTCGACGTCGTGCTCGTCGACCCGCCCTACGCGGTCGCGGACGCCGAGATCGCGCAGTGGCTCACCGCCGCGTCCGGGGGCGGGTGGGTCGCCGCCGTCGCCGAGATCGTCGTGGAGCGCCCGCGCTCGTCCGGGGACTTCGCCTGGCCCGCCGGGTTCGTCCCCGGCCGCTCCCGGCGCTACGGCGACACCGTCCTGCACCACGCGCGGTACGGGCACTGACCCGGCCCCGCCGTCCGGGGTAGGTTCCGGACATGTCCGACGTGCGCCGCGCGGTGTGCCCCGGTTCCTACGACCCGCCGACGGTCGGTCATCTCGACGTCATCGCCCGGACCGCGGCGTTGTTCGACGAGGTGTTCGTCGCGATCCTGGTCAACCCCCGCAAGCAGGGCCTGTTCGAGGTCGGGGAGCGGGTCGCGATGCTCCGGGAGATCACCGGTGACCTGCCGGGGGTCCGGGTGGAGTCGTTCTCCGGCCTCGTCGTGGACTACTGCCGCGAGCGTGGGGCCCAGGCGCTGGTCAAGGGCCTGCGCGGGGCGACCGACTACGACTACGAGCTGCCGATGGCGCACATGAACCGGCACCTCACCGGCGTCGAGACCATGTTCCTCCCGGGTGCGCCGGGCCAGGTCTACGTCTCCAGCTCGCTGGTCAAGGAGGTCGCCAGGGGCGGCGGCGACGTGACGGCGTTCCTGCCGCCGAGCGTGCACGAGCGCCTGCTGACGCGCCTCCGCGACTGACCCCGCACCCCGCTCCCGGGTTCACGCACCCCGCCCCCTTGTCGTACTCATGGAGCTTCGGCCCGGTGTGGCGAGGCCGAAGCTCCATGAGTGGGACCACGGGGGGCGGGAGCGTGATCAACACCGTGTGGGGGTCACCCGTACGGAACTTGACACGCTGGAGCGGCCGGTAATAACGGGTCCTGGTGCTCCCCGGTGCGATGATCCCGGTGTGTACCGGGTCTTCGAGTCACTGGACGCGCTGGTGACGATCGTCGAGGAGGCGCGCAGCGTCCCCATGACGTCCAACTGCGTGGTCCCGCGTGGCGACGTGCTGGAGCTGCTCGACGACGTCCGTGAGGCGATCCCGGGCGAGATGGACGACGCGCAGGACGTCCTGGACCGCCGGGACGCGGTGGTCTCCGAGGCCGAGACCGAGGCCGAGGAGACGCGCACGGCGGCCAACTCGGAGGCCGAGGAGACGCTGCAGAACGCGCGTACCGAGGCCGAGCGGCTCGTCGCCGAGGCCCAGGAGGAGGCCGCCCGCACCCTCGCCGAGGCACGGCACGAGGCCGAGCGCGCCGTCGCCGAGGGCCGCAGGCAGTACGCGGAGCTGACCGACCGTTCCCGCGACGAGGCCGAGCGGATGAGCCACGCCGGCCGGGCCGCGCACGACCGTCTGGTCGCCGACGGGCAGAACGAGCAGACCCGGCTGGTCTCGCAGGCCGAGGTCGTCCGGGCCTCGCACGCGGAGGCCGGCCGGATCGTCGACGCCGCGCACGCCGAGTCCGACCGGCTCCGCCGCGAGTGCGACGACTACGTCGACACCACCCTGGGCGAGCTGGAGACGACGCTGAACGACGCGCTCGGCGTCGTCGGGCGCGGCCGCAGCCAGCTGTGGCGCGGGCAGTACGAGCAGAACTACGACCCGGGCTACGCGCAGAACGGCCGTTCCGGCACCGGCATGGACCTGATCGACTAGGGTGTGTCTCCCAATGCGCGGAGCCAGGTGACGATTGCCTTCAGGACGGCGCCGCCGCGGAAGGTCAGGGCGAGCTTGTCGTAACGGGTGGCCAGCCCGCGCCACTGCTTGACGTGGCAGAACCCGCGCTCGACGACGTTGCGGTTTCGGTAGTCGACCGGATCGAATGCGGGCGGTCGGCCGCCGCGTGAGCCGCGTCGTTTGCGGTGTCCCTGCTGGTCAGAGGGCTCCGGAATGACAGCGATGATCCGGCGCTCGCGCAGGTGCCGGCGGATCGCGCGTGAGGAGTAGGCCTTGTCCGCGCGCACGCGTTCGGGCCGGGTCCGGGGTCGTCCCGGGCCCGGTCGGGCGATGCTCAGGTGCGCCATCAGGTGCGGAAACATTGGCGAGTCGCCGCCCTGGCCGGGGCCGAGGAGGACCACCAGCGGGCGGCCGTGCCCGTCAACGAGCTGGTGGATCTTCGTCGACAGCCCTCCGCGGGACCGTCCCAGCGCGTGATCTGCTGGTTCGGCGAGCAGATTCGTGTAGTTCGATCCGGCCCCCTGTGTCGCGCTTGAGGGTCGCGGCGTGCTGGTGGGCACGGATGATCGTGGAGTCCACGCTGACCGCCCACCCGAGCACCTCGGCGGCGTCGGCCTCGATCAGAAGAGCAGCCAGGATGTGGTCCCAGGTGCCGTCGCCGCTGTAGCGGCGGTGCCGCTTCCACAACGTCTGCCACGGCCCGAACTCGGCTGGGACGTCGCGCCAGGGAAGCCCGCACCGATACCGGTAGATGATCCCCTCGAGCACCCGGCGGTCATCGCGGAACGGGCGCCCGCGACGACCCTCGGAGGAGGGCAACAGCGGCGCCAGACGGGCCCACTGGACATCAGTCAGGACAGCGGTACGCGGCACCGATCAAGCATCGCGCACCCCGCTCCGCCTATCTGGGAGACACGCCCTAGTGCCTCGTCAGGCAATGTTGGGTAGGTAATCCGGCCTGCGGATCTTGGACTCGGGCGCGAAGTGTTTCTTGGGTCGGGCGTGGCGGTTGGCCCAGCGGATGTAGCCGGCGATCGCGGCTTCCTGGGCGGTGTGGGAGGGGTAGTCGCTGCCGTCGAGGGTGAAGTAGCGCAGCGCGGTGAACTCCGACTCGATCCAGTTCAGCCAGGACGCGTTCGTGGGGGTGAGCACCAGCTCGACGTCGTGGTCGTGGCACCAGTGCGCGACATCGGTGCGCAGGTGCGGGGAGAAGTTGTCGCAGACCACGTGCAGACCGCCGGTGGGGAAACGGCGGCGCAGCTGGCGGAGGAAGTCGAGGAACTCGCGGCCGCGTTTGCGGTCACGGAGCCGGTAGAACAGCTGCCCGGAGGCCAGGTCCAGACCGGCGAACATGTGCCGGACCCCGCTGTGACGGCTATAGGTGGCCCGTAGCCGGGCCGGGCGCCGGATCGGGAACCAGCCCCGACCGGGGCGGGGCAGCAGGTTCAGCGGCCCGAACTCATCGACACAGATCACCCGCGCACCCGGTTCGAGGCGACCGTCGGCGGCGCGGTCGTAGAGGTCGAGGATCCGGTTCATCTTCTCCACGAACCGCGGGTCCCGGCTGGCCTTCCAGGTCTTCGTGGCCTGCCAGCGGACCCCGGCGTCACGCAGGACCTGGCGGACGGTCTCGACGCTGATCACGACCCGGTGTGCGGCGGCGAGGTGTTCGACCAGCTTGGCCAGGCTCCAGGTGGTGAACGGCAACCCGACCTGCTGGGGCGGGGTGCGAGCGACCCGGCAGATCAGCTCACGGACGTGGGGACCGAACCTACGGGGTCGGCCCCCGCTCCATTTTGGGTCCAAAGCGGCGAAGCCCTGCTGGTTGAACGCGTGGATCACCTCCCGCGCGTACTGCGGACCCCGCGCTGGTGACGGACGCGCTCGATATGGCCGCCCGAAATCACCCGTTGGCCGAGGGATGTATATTTCACTCAGACCGTGGAACGCAATACACGTCCACTGAATACGCAGTTAAGATCGAGCAGCTGGGAATGCGTGCTTCGCTGGGGCGGACCGGAATCTGTTTCGACAACGCTCTCGCCGAGTCGTTCAATTCGATGCTGAAAGTGGAGCGCGTGTATCGCACCGTCTATCCGACACGGAAGAAAGCCTACCGAGACGTTGCCAACTATGTCGAGTTGTTCTACAATAGGAAACGAATTCATTCAGCGCTCGGCTACAAGACTCCGCAAGAGATCCGCACCGAGTACCTGAATCAAGCATCAGCAGCATAAGAGTCCGCAAACGACGCAGTCCGGAAACCTCGGGGCAGGCTAAACCAGGTCCTGGTACTCCTGTGGCGTGGGCAACGGTCGTCCGATGAGCGCGTCAGCGGCCAGGAAGTAGCCCGCTTCGGTGCCGGTGTAGCCCTGCAGCACCGGCACCCTGGAGACTTGTCCGGCCGCGATCGCCGCGGCCGGTCCGGTCGGAAGGATCGGGTCGGTGCCACCGACGGCGGGGAGATTGAGCCCGGCGCTCTCGGCGAGGATCCGTTCCGCCGGGAGGCGGCGCGCGCAGGCGAGCGCGGTGGCGGGATCGGTGCAGCCGAGCCGTGCGGCCGCAGCCTTACTGAGTGTTTCGACCACGGCGCGGGGTTGAAAGTTGGAGCTCAGGGGGATGTCGCGACCGACCGCGCTGGGCTCGATCGGGTAGCCGCAGGCGCCGACCGCGCTCTGCACAACGGCCCGCGCGAACAGTCCCTGGGATCCGGGTGCGACGAGATGGGCACATGTCGATACGCCCCCGCCGGACTCGCCGAACAGGGTGACGTTTGCTGGGTCGCCGCCGAACGCGGTGGCGTTGCGCGCCACGAAGCGTAGTGCTTCCTGCTGGTCGGCCAGGCCCTGTGCGCCAGCGGTGGAGTCCATTCCGGGCAGCGCCAGGAAGCCCATCGCGGTGAGCCGGTAGTTCACCGTCACCACGATCACGTCGCCTCGGACGGATAGGTCGCGTGCGTCGTACTGGGCTCCGGTGCCCGACTGCAGAGATCCGCCGTGCACCCACACCATCACCGGCCGGGCTCGCTCCGGCGGGGGTGGGGCCGCTGGGATGGTGACGTCGAGATAGAGACAGTCCTCGGTCAGTGAGCCTTTTTCAACCTGACCAGCGAGCTTCTGCGTCAGGAGATCGCGAAGGTTGCAGCGCAACTGCTCTGACCACAGCTGCACAGGTCACCGGCTCGCCAGCTCGGCGTCTGCACCCACACAACCAGGCCCCTGAGCTGCCGGAACGGCAGGTTGAAAAGGGCTCAGTGAGGGCTCGGGAAGCTGCTCAGCATTCTGGACGCACGCCGGCCCGGAGGCCGCGGCGTCGCGTGTCTCGGCGGCGGGGATGACGCGGCGCGGTGCCGCCCAGCGCAGGTCACCGACCGGTGGTTGGGCGTAGGGCACACCGCGGTACCGGACCACGTTGCCGTCGACAACTCCGCGCAGTCGTCCCGCGTCGGTACTCACTTCCGGACGAGGTCCGCTCTCACCCACAGCTGGACCGACGGCGCCGCCCGCGTCCGGTACGACCGTGCAGCTCGCGAGCACACCCACACCCGCCAGCATGCACGCCGCGATGGCGAGGCCAGGTCCACGACGAGCGAACACGTCCACACTCCTCCACCGCTGATATCGACATAGCACAGACAGATGACCTGTTCCCCAGCCACGCCCGCCGAGACGGATGCAACCGTCACCGGCGGTGGTGTCGCGCTCGCCCTGTGCCGACCACGATGATGGAGAAATGACACCTAAGTTGTCAAACTGGTGTGTGTTCGGGACTATCGGGTCATGACCACGCGGACGCTGACGGTCCCGATCCCGGACGGCCACCTCGCTGTCGTCGACACCGGCGCGGGGCACCCGGTCGTGCTGCTGCACGGTGGCGTACTCGACCACCGCATGTGGGAACCACAGATCACGCCGTTGGCTCAGGAGTACCGGGTGATCGCTCCCGACCTGCGTGGTCACGGGCGGGCGTCGACGCCGGTGGTGCCGTTCCGGCACGGCGACGACGTCGCGGCGCTGCTGCGTGCGCTCGACCTCGGCCCGGCCACGCTCGTCGGGATCTCTCTGGGTGCGGGGACGGCGACCGACACGGCGTTGGACCACCCCGACGTCGTTGACAGTCTGGTGCTCAGCGGCGCCGGTAGCAGCGTCCCGGACTTCCGCGATCCGTGGACCACCGAGCTGCTCGCAGACTGGGCCGCGGCCGAGCGGAACCGCGACGCCGCACGGTGGCTGGAGATCTTCCTGCGCATCGGCATCGGCCCCTACCGCGAGGTCGCCGACGTCGACCCGACGGTCACCAACGCGATACGCGCCATAGCCACGGACACGCTGACCCGGCACGTGCCGGATGGGTCGCCGGTGCTCCCCACTCCCGGGGACCGGCCGCTGGAGCGCGCGACGACGCTTCGAGTTCCGGTCCGCGCCGTCATCGGGACGCTCGACAGCGACGACCACATCCGGATGCCGCGAGAGATCGCCGAGGCCGCCGGTGGCGACGTCATCGAGATCCCCGGTGCCGCGCACTACCCGAACCTCGAGCAGCCCGAGGCGTTCACCGCGACCGTGCTGGATTTCCTGCGTGGACAACGACGACATCGACACGCTCGATGACCGCGCAGCAGGGCTGACCGGCTTCTATCTGCTCGTCGGGTCGTTCTTCCGGCGAGCCCTGCGCGCCGTGGAGCCCGCTGAGTCACGGAACCGAATCGCGGTCGGCGTCCGCGCCGTACTCGACCAGCTGCGCCGACACAGCTCGATGCCCGTCCCGCAGTGGTACCGGAGGGAGCTCTCGGTACGGGCGGGTGGTCTGGTCGGGGTGCCGGTGAAGACCTTGTGACGGTGATTGGTCGGGTCTTCGGGGATGACTCGCTGCGGGGCTCCGCCGCGCGGGGTTCCGCCAGAGGCAACGACGCGGGCGCGGTGGGCAGTTCGGTGGCGGCGGTGATCGTCCGCGCCGATCACTTGATCTAAAAGCCTCGCGTCTCCGCTCTTGCGGAGAATATGTGGCTAGGTAACCGTATCTGCGGAGACGGACTCAAGATCGATTTCAGGAGAAGCGATGGCGACTGTTCTGTGTGTGCTCTACGACGATCCGGTCGGCGGTTACCCGACGGGCTACGCCCGCGACGGGCTGCCCCACCTGGAGCGCTACCCCGACGGCCAGACCCTTCCGACCCCGTCCGCGGTCGATTTCACCCCGGGCGCGCTGCTCGGCAGCGTCTCCGGTGAGCTCGGGCTGCGGGGCTATCTGGAGAGCCTCGGTCACACGCTGATCGTGACCTCGGACAAGGACGGCCCGGACTCGGAGTTCGAACGCCGTCTCCCCGAGGCCGACGTCGTCATCTCCCAGCCGTTCTGGCCCGCCTACCTGACCGCGGAGCGGATCGCGAAGGCCCCGAACCTCAAGCTGGCCCTGACCGCGGGGATCGGATCGGACCACGTCGACCTCGACGCCGCCATCATCCACGGCGTGACGGTCGCCGAGGTCACCTACTGCAACTCGATCAGCGTCGCCGAGCACGTGGTGATGATGGTGCTGTCGCTGGTGCGCAACTACCTGCCGTCCCACCAGTGGGTCCTCGACGGCGGCTGGAACATTGCCGACTGCGTCGAGCGCGCCTACGACGTGGAGGGGATGGATGTCGGCACCGTGGCCGCCGGCCGGATCGGGCTCGCCGTGCTGCGGCGGCTCGCCCCGTTCGACGTCCGCCTGCACTACACCGACCGGCACCGGCTCCCGCGCGAGGTGGAGGAGGAGCTGAACCTCACCTACCACCCCGACGCCCAGTCGATGGTCCCGCACTGCGATGTCGTGACGATCAACGCGCCGCTGCATCACGAGACCCGCAACCTGTTCGACGACGAGCTGCTGTCCACGATGCGGCGTGGCGCCTACCTGATCAACACCGCTCGCGGGCTGATCGTCGACCGGGACGCGGTCGTGCGCGCCCTGGAGAGCGGCCGGTTGGCCGGGTACGCCGGCGACGTTTGGTACCCCCAGCCCGCGCCGAAGGACCACCCGTGGCGGCTCATGCCCCACCACGGCATGACTCCGCATATCTCCGGGTCGACCCTGTCCGCGCAGGCCCGCTACGCCGCGGGGACCCGCGAGATTCTGGAGTCGTTCTTCGCCGGGACCCCGCTGCGCGACGAGTACCTCATCGTCGACGGCGGACGACTGGCCGGCACGGGCGCGCACTCCTACAGCGCGAAGGCCTGATCGGTGACGACACGACTCGACGCCCGTCACGAGGTCCTCGCCGCGAAGAAGCGGCTCGGCCTGTCGTGGGCCACCGTCGCCGGGACGCTCGGCCGGTCGGTCGAGTGGTCCACCTCCGCCCTGCTCGGACAGCAGACGCTGACCGAGAAGCAGGCCGTCGCGGCCGGTGAGCTGCTGGAGCTGAAGCCCGAGACGGTCCTCGCGCTGCAGCTGCCCCCGGTGCGGGGCTCCGCGGCAGTCGACACGACCGACCCACTCGTCTACCGCCTCGCGGAAGTGGTCCAGGTGTACGGGGCCACGATCTCCGAGCTCGTCCGGGAGGAGTTCGGCGACGGCATCGTGTCGGCGATCGACTTCGAGCTGGACCTCAAGAGGGTCGCCGACCCGAAGGGCGACCGCGCAGTGATCACCCTGAACGGCAAGTTCCTGCCGTACCGCACCTGGTGAACGCGGGTGGGGCCCGGCCGGGCGCCGGGCCCCACCCCGGCGGTCGGCAGGACTACCGGGCCACGGGTTCGAAGTAGAGGTCGTGGTGCAGGCGGCAGCCCGGGTTGAACGGCGCGCCGCAGTCCGGGCAACTGTCGGCGTCGACGTAGTCGGCGATGCTCAGCTCGGTGCGGCAGACCCCGCAGAGCACGGCCCGCTCGGCGCGTGCGTGCGCGGCCCAGGTCGTCGGCGGGTGGCCGGCGTGCGCGGCGTGGCAGCGGAAGCACGGGTAGTAGCGATCGCAGCAGCGGAACCGAATCGCGATCACGTCGAGCGGTGTGTAGTAGTGCGCACAGCGCGTCAGCCCATCGACGACGTCGCCGAACACCCGGGGCGCGGTCACCGGCTCACCCCCGACCGCGACCCCTGCCAGGCCGCCCACAGTCGAGCGTCGTGCCCGCCCGCAGCGACGAGCCCCGGGTGCGTCCCGGACTCGACAATCCGGCGCAAGAGAGGTCGCTGCGGCGCCTGCGCATGCTCGACCAGGTCTCCAACCTGGAGGGCTGATACCCGCTACACAGCCGATCGTCGGGCCGGTCCGCACCCCCGAGCGGACTGGCCCGACGTGGTTGTCGTGTGCCCGGACACGACAGTGCCGCCGCTCCCACGTGTGGGGGCGGCGGCACCGTGTTGTGTGGGGAGGGCTGGTCAGTGAGCCCTTTTCAACCTGCCGTTCCGGCAGCTCAGGGGCCTGGTTGTGTGGGTGCAGACGCCGAGCTGGCGAGCCGGTGACCTGTGCAGCTGTGGTCAGAGCAGTTGCGCTGCAACCTTCGCGATCTCCTGACGCAGAAGCTCGCTGGTCAGGTTGAAAAAGGCTCAGTCATTGGCGTCGCTGGTGGCGACCTCGCCGTTGACGCCGGCGGGGAAGAATCCGCCCGAGGTGACCGAGGCCGGGTTGAGGTAGGCGATGTTGAGCACCTGGCCGGGGGTGCGGGAGAAGGCGATCGAGTTCTCGTCGGCCGGGCCACCTGCCAGCGCAAACGAGGCGGTGTGCAGCTGCTCGATCTGGTCTTGCTCGGCTCCGGTGCGGCTGCGCTGCGGGGCGGGCTCTTGCCCGGTTGCTGGCCGGGCGCCCGTTGTCGTTGCTGATCGTGTTACTCGGCGCGGGCGTGCTGTTCTACCTGCCCGACCCTTCCCTGCCCGACTCCGACCCGTCCACCCACCTCGGTCTCGCCGAGCATCTGACCGAGTTCGGCGTGATCGTGTCGCTGATCAGCATCCCTCCCGGGCCGACGAGCTCGCCTCCTTCCTCACGGGCTGCAGCGATGAGTTGCTGGGCAAGTTGCTGCTGGTCAATCCGATCGGCACAGGTCCGATCGTCTCTGTCATGACTGCTCCTCCCGCCGAGCTGCGCTCGGCGTGTCGGACCAGTTACACCGAAGATCGGACAGTCCCTGTGTGCAGGTAAGACGCTCGCAGGTTGGTGCCCTTGCCCGAGCCGGTCCCGTTGACGACCGGGTTTGCCTGGCCCCAGCTCGACCGGCCGCGCCGCCTACACCGACATCGACTCGGGTGTCGCCATCGCCATGATGCGTAACCGGATCGTCCCGGACATGTCCGCGGTCGTCGACCGGATCCTTGCCGGGGCTGGACAGGACCGAGGCCACACGGTGCGCCGAGGGCGCATGCCCGGACTCCGGTCGGAGTCGCCGGATCTGAAGCAGGTGCTACTCGACCTGAGTGTCGTCGAGGTCGAACTCGTGCAGCTCGCGGGCGAGTAGCGACGAGCGGCACAACGATGGCCAATCGCGCGGACCGCGCCGACCACCAGCTAGGGCGTGTCTCCCATATGGGTGTCCGGACTGCCGGCAGGATGAGCCGGTGAGTTCGTCGAGGTTCGCGCTGCTCTCGGATGCTCAGTGGCAGTTGATCGGGCCGCTGCTGCCCTCCAACGCCGGGCGGCGTGGGCACCCGTTCGGCGAGGATCGCCGCGTGGTGGAGGGGATCATCTTCCGATACCGAACCGGGATCCCCTGGCGAGATCTGCCGCGGGAGCAGTTCGGGCCCTGGCAAACGGTGTGGAAGCGACACCGCCGCTACGCCGCTGACGGCACCTGGGACACCGTGCTGGCCGCACTGTTGGCCCAGGCCGACGCCAAGGGCGAGATCGACTGGACGGTGTTGACAGGTGTCGGTGGACGCCACGATCAACCGGGCGCACCAGCACGCCACGAACACCACCCGCCCCGAGCAGGACACAGGGGGCACGGTCGAACTACACGAAATCCCCTGACGGGTTCATGCCCAGCCCGCTCGGCGGACCGCGAGAACCCGCAGGTCACGGCATCGGCCGTTCCCGTGGCGGGCTGACGACGAAGATCCATGCCGCGGTCGACCGGCGGGGCCGGCCGCTGGCGGTGGTGGTGACCGGCGGGCAGCGCAACGACGGCGCCATGCTCGAGCAGGTCCTGGCCGACATCCGCGTCCCCCGCCTCGGCGCGGGACGGTCCCGCACCCGACCCGACGCCGTGGTGGCCGACCGGGCCTACTCATCCGGGGTCAACCGGCGCGCACTGGCCCGCCGCTCGATCACCACCGTCATCCCGCAGAAACGCGACGAGATCGCCGCCCGCAAACGCCGCGGCTCCCTCGGCGGCAGACCACCCGGACTCGACGTTGAGACCTACAAGGGCCGCAACGTCGTGGAACGCCACTTCGCCCTGACCAAGCAGTGGCGCGGGCTGGCCACCCGCTACGACAAACTCGCCATCACCTATCGCGCCGCCACCGTCCTCAGGGGTCTGTAACAGGAACGGTGGTTCCGGCGTTGTTGGTCAGTAGTGCTCGGCGGACGGCCAGCGGTCACTGAAAGTGATCGCGAAGGCGTTGATCACCGGCTTCCATCGGATCGTCCACCGTGCGCGGCCTCGCCCGGTCGGGTTGAGGCTGCGGGTCACAAGGTACAGGCATTTCAACGCGGCCGCCTCGCTGGGGAAATGCCCTCGCGCCCGTACCGCTCGGCGGTAGCGGGCGTTGAGTGATTCGAAGCTCTCTTGTCAAGCAGCAGCTGCGGAGCTGGTCGGTGTGGTCGCCGTGGAGCGTCTTGCGTCGGTCCACATGTGTCTGATGATGATGTTCGCGAGCTGCCGCTTGTGGCTTCGCCGAGCCTCACGTTTTGTCTTGTTGTCGGTGACCCGTTTCGCCATGTACTCTTTCGCCGGCGGGTGGCATCGGACTTGCGTGACGTGCACGATGTGCAGAATAGAGTTGACAGCTCGATTGCCGCCGAGGTCGAGTCGGTGCCGACGGGCCGGCCCGTGACCTTCACCCGACGAGAGGGCGACGGGCGCGATTCCGCACCAGCGTGCAAACTGGGCCTCGGTCGTGAACCGGCACGGATCGCCGATCTCGACCAGAAGATCCATGGCTGTGACCACGCCGACACCGCGGACCTCTGTGAGGGTGCAGCCAAGGTCGCTGAGGAGGGCGGGAATCTGTCGGTCGAGTTCCTTGATCCGCGCCGTCAGGGTGATGATGTCGTTCAGGCTGGCCGCGAGCCGGTCGAGCTTGAGCCGCTCGGCTGGGCTGAGCAGATCGGGGTTCGCGACGCCGTCGACCAGGGACTGGAGCTGCGGGAGAACGCGGCTGGTCGAGGGCAACGTGGCGCGGATGGCGACGGGGAGCGTGACGAGTACTGCTTCGGACTCGGTGAGCAGCCGAACACGCTGCAGGACAAGAGATTCACGCCAGTCGCGGATCACCGTGAGCGTCTGCCATGTCGGGCTGGGCGCGGTGTGCTTCCCGGCCGGAGGCAGCTCGGGGTCGCTGAGGGCCTCTCGGGCGATGGCCTCCGCGTCCTCGGCGTCGGTCTTGGCCCGACGACGACGCTTACGCCGCTCCGCGGTGCGGTTGGCTTGGACTTCGCGCACGTCGTAACCCGCGGCCGCGAGCGCGAGGACCAGCGGCTGGCCGAGAAATCCCGATCCTTCGATGCCGATCCGGTCGATCGTCAGCTCGACACCGAGCAGGAACGTCAGCAGCTCATCGATACCGCCCTTGGTGATGGAGAAGGACTTGTTGTCGACCACGCCGCCTCGATGATCGAGGACTGCGATGGTAGCCGTATTCTTGTGAGGATCGATCCCCGCGACACCGTGTTCGTGCGTCAACACTTGTTCCCGTCTGCGTGGCCTATCGTGGACAGCGCAGGCCCGCGGTGTCGGCAGATCTGGGTTGAGTCAGGCAGGCTCTCTTCAAGCCAGGCACCGCGGGCCTGCGCTCACGCGGCCAGCCCGACACTTCGAATCGAAGACAGCCTCACGGCGTCAATAGCGTTCAGAGTCAGGGCTGGCCGCCTCGAGCATCGGCCGGGGAAGCAACGCCCTGACCGACTCCTTGATCTAAACACCCAGATCGCGTTCGTCGAACACAACACGGCACGGATCTCGGCATCGTAGTCGAGGAACGGAACGAACTCGGTCCAGGCGTTGCGCCACAACCGGATCATCGCCGGATAAGTGCGACCCCATTTTTCGTCGAGGTCATCGAGAGCAGCGAGAGCGGCGTCGGCGGTGGGGGCCGTGTAGATCGCCCGAATCCCTCGCTTGATCGCATCGGTGTCACGCCGCGACGTCAACCGGAACGAGTTCCTGATCAAGTGCACGATGCATGTCTGCACGATGGTCTGTGGCCACACGTTCTCCACCACCTCGGGCAGGCCTTTCAACCCGTCGCAGACCAGGAAGAACACGTCCCGCATGCCGCGGTTACGCAGGTCGGTCAGCACCCCCAGCCAGAACTTCGCGCCCTCACCACCGGAGCCGGCCCACAGGCCCAGCACGTCCTTGCGGCCGTCGACGGTGACCCCGATCGCCGCGTAGACGGGCCGGTTGGCGACCTGCCCGTCGCGGACCTTCACCATGATCGCGTCCACGAAGACCGCGACGTACACCGCATCGAGTGGCCGCGACACCCATTCCTGCATCTCGGCGATCACCGAGTCGGTGATCCGTGAGACGGTCTCCTTCGACACCGACGCCCCGTAGATCTCCGAGAAATGCGCCGAGATCTCCCCGGTCGTCAAACCCTTCGCGTACAGCGACAACACGATCTCATCGACATCCCCCAACCGCCGTTGCCGTTTCCGAACGATCTGGGGTTCGAACGTCGAGTCGCGGTCTCTCGGCACCTCGATCTCGACCTCCCCGACAGCATCGGAGATCACCGTCTTCGACCGGTGACCGTTCCGGTTGTTCGTCGATTCCCGGTCCGGGTCGGCCCGGTTCTTTGCATGCCCGAGGTGCTCGGTCATCTCCTCCCCGAGCGCAGTCTCCAGAACGTTCTTGGTGAACAGCTTCAACAGCCCATCCGGGCCGGTCAGCTCCAGGCCGCGTGCTCGCGCGTCGGCCACCATCGCCGCCGCGGCGGCCTGCTCGGGCGAGAGCTGACGCCCTGAACCCGTCTCATCCTTGGCTGAACCCACAAGGTCCGATGTCATCACTCACAGTGCCCATCCCACCGGACCCGAGCCCGGCGTGTCGGGCCGGAACCACCGTTCCTTGCACAGGCCCCTCCCAATAGGCGTGACCAGGTGATGCAGGCGCTGAGGACGGTGGCGGCGCGATAGGTGATGGCGAGTTTGTCGTAGCGGGTGGCCAGCCCGCGCCACTGCTTGGTCAGGGCGAAGTGGCGTTCCACGACGTTGCGGCCCTTGTAGGTCTCAACGTCGAGTCCGGGTGGTCTGCCGCCGAGGGAGCCGCGGCGTTTGCGGGCGGCGATCTCGTCGCGTTTCTGCGGGATGCGGTTCCCCCATGATCGGGGAGGCATCAGCTATAAGGGGTAGCGATGCCAGAGGTACGGAAGCGCTACGACCGGGAGTTCCGTGACGGAGCGGTCCGGGTCGTGGAGGAGACGGGCAAGCCGATCGCCCAGGTCGCCCGTGACCTGGGGGTCAACGAGGGCACGCTGGGCAACTGGGTGGCCCGTGCACGAGAGGCCCGCGAGGACACCGAGGGCCTGTCTCGCGGCGGCGTCGAGGAGCTCAAGCGGCTGCGCGCGGAGAACGCCGAGCTGCGGATGGAGCGTGATGTCCTCAAGCGATCCGTGGTCCTGTGGGTCAAGGAGGCGACGAAGTGAGCGTGGCCCGTTTCATCGCCGACCAGAGGACCTTCCACCGGGTGCCGCACACGCTGGCCTGCGCCCTGTTGGGGGTGTCGATCTCCTGGTTGTACAAGTGGCTCGACCGCGCCGCGCGTTCCGACGGTGGTGCCACCGCGACCGAGAAGCGCCGCTGCGCGTTGGACGCCGCCGTGGCCGTGGCGTTCGACGACGCCCAGCGGCTACACGGCTCACCCCGTCTGCACGCCGACCTGTGTGAGGCCGGATGGCGGGTGTCGGAGAAGACCGTGGCGGACTCGATGCGCCGCCAGGGCCTGGTCGCCCGCCGGATCAAGCGGCACAACGGGCTGACCCGCCAGGACCGCACGGCGCCGAAGTTCCCGGACCTGCTTCGTCGGGGTTTCACTGCGGCCGAGCCGAACCGCAGATGGGTCGGGGACATGACCGAGATCCCCACCGCGGCCGGGAAGTTGTATCTGGCCACGGTGATCGACCTGTACTCGCGGCGGCTGCTCGGCGCGGCCACGGGGCTGCACCCGAACGCCGAGCTGGCGTGTGCGGCGATCCGGATGGCGGTGGCGGCCCGCGGCGGGGCGGACCGAATCGCCGGGGTGATCTTCCACACCGACCGCGGGTCGACCTACACCGCGGGCGCGTTCACCGCTCTGTGTCGGCGGCTCGACATCCGTCAGTCGATGGGCCGGGTCGGGTCGTGTTTCGACAATGCCGCGGCGGAGGCGTTCTTCTCCAGCCTGGAGTGGGAAGTGCTGTCCCGCAACGACTTCGACACCATCAGTAGGGCGCGGGCGGCGGTCATCGACTGGTGTTACGGCTTCTACAACCACCGGCGGCGACACAGTGCCGCCGCCGGGCTCTCACCGATCAACTACGAGAACGCCGCCCTCACCCGAGACGCGGCATAAGAACCCTCCACGATCTCGGGGGAACCGCAGCGGGACCGTCCCGCGCCGAGGCGGGGGACGCGGATGTCGGCCAGGACCTGCTCGAGCATGGCGCCGTCGTTGCGCTGCCCGCCGGTCACCACCACCGCCAGCGGCCGGCCCCGCCGGTCGACCGCGGCATGGATCTTCGTCGTCAGCCCGCCACGGGAACGGCCGATGCCGTGACCTGCGGGTTCTCGCGGTCCGCCGAGCGGGCTGGGCATGAACCCGTCAGGGGATTTCGTGTAGTTCGACCGTGCCCCCTGTGTCCTGCTCGGGGCGGGTGGTGTTCGTGGCGTGCTGGTGCGCCCGGTTGATCGTGGCGTCCACCGACACCTGTCAACACCGTCCAGTCGATCTCGCCCTTGGCGTCGGCCTGGGCCAACAGTGCGGCCAGCACGGTGTCCCAGGTGCCGTCAGCGGCGTAGCGGCGGTGTCGCTTCCACACCGTTTGCCAGGGCCCGAACTGCTCCCGCGGCAGATCTCGCCAGGGGATCCCGGTTCGGTATCGGAAGATGATCCCCTCCACCACGCGGCGATCCTCGCCGAACGGGTGCCCACGCCGCCCGGCGTTGGAGGGCAGCAGCGGCCCGATCAACTGCCACTGAGCATCCGAGAGCAGCGCGAACCTCGACGAACTCACCGGCTCATCCTGCCGGCAGTCCGGACACCCATATGGGAGACACGCCCTAGGGCGTGTCTCCCAGATAGGCGGAGCGGGGTGCGCGATGCTTGATCGGTGCCGCGTACCGCTGTCCTGACTGATGTCCAGTGGGCCCGTCTGGCGCCGCTGTTGCCCTCTTCCGAGGGTCGTCGCGGGTGCCCGTTCCGCGATGACCGCCGGGTGCTCGAGGGGATCATCTACCGGTATCGGTGCGGGCTTCCCTGGCGCGACGTCCCAGCCGAGTTCGGGCCGTGGCAGACGTTGTGGAAGCGGCACCGCCGCTACAGCGGCGACGGCACCTGGGACCACATCCTGGCTGCTCTTCTGGTCGAGGCCGACGCCGCCGAGGTGCTCGGGTGGGCGGTCAGCGTGGACTCCACGATCATCCGTGCCCACCAGCACGCCGAGGCGTGTCACGCGAGCCGTGTAAGCCGCGGGTGGACCAAGATCGACCGCAGTGATCAACACGGCGGTCGGGAGGGACACCCACGTGAGCGAGAACCAACCCGATCCCGACGGTGAGACCGCGGCTGCCCGCCGGCTTGCCGAGGCGCTCGACCCGTCGGCGATCGACGCGCTGTTGGCCGATGCGAAGGCCGCCGGTACCCCGATCGACGGCGTCGACGGACTGCTCAACCAGATGACCAAGGCCGTGCTCGAACGGTCGCTGCAGACCGAGATGACCCACCACCTCGGCTATGACCGCGACGACCCCGCCGGACACGGTACCGGCAATTCGCGTAATGGCAGCGCTACCAAGAAGGTGTCGACCACGAACGGGCCGGTGACGATCAGCGTGCCGCGGGACCGGAATGGCGAGTTCGAGCCGCAGATCGTGCCGAAACGCGCCCGTCGGGTCGGCCAGATCGACGAGCTGGTGCTCTCCTGTTACGCCCGCGGAATGTCGACCCGCGACATCGAAGCGCACCTGCTCGAAGTGTACGGGGTGGAGGCGTCACGGGAACTGATCTCGAACATCACCGATGTGGTGACCGACGAGATCGAGATCTGGCGGAATCGGCCGGTCGACGAGGTCTACCCGATCGTCTATATCGACGGTATCCGAATCAAGATCCGGGACAAGGCCGCGGTCACGATCAAGAGCGCGCACCTGGTCATCGGCGTGGACGTCGAGGGCCGCAAGCACGCGCTGGGCTGCTGGATCGCCGAGACCGAGGGCGCGAAGTTCTGGCACGCGGTGCTCACCCAGCTGCGCAACCGCGGGCTGCGCGACATCCTGATCGCCTGCTGCGATGGCCTGAGTGGTCTTCCTGAAGCCATCACCAGCGTCTTCCCCGACGCCGTCGTCCAGACATGCGTGGTGCACGTGATCCGCAACGCGATGCGGTTCGTGTCCTACCAGGACCGGAAGAAGATCGTGAAGTCCATGAAGACGATCTACACCGCGCCCACCGTCGAGGCCGCCGAGCTCGCCCTGAAGGATCTTGACACCGAGTGGGGACGACAGTACCCGGGAGTGCTCGACGTCTGGCGTCGTGCGTGGAACGAGTTCATTCCGTTCCTCGACTACCCGCCCGAACTACGGCGGATCGTCTACACCACCAACACCATCGAATCCATCAACTTCCAACTCCGGAAAATCACAAAGACTCGCGGGCACTTCCCGTCGGACGAGGCGGCGATGAAGCTACTCTACCTCGGCCTGCGGAACATTCCGAGCAAGAGAGGAGGTGAGTCCGGAACCGGAACACATGGCTGGAAAACAGCCCTGAACACCCTGGTCGTCCTCTTCCCTGGACGACTTCCTCTGTGATAGCTTAACCACATCAGTCACCCGTGGCTTACACGGGAACCGTGACAGGCTCAGGCGGCGTGGTCGACAACAAGTCCTTCTCCATCACCAAGGGCGGTATCGATGAGCTGCTGACGTTCCTGCTCGGTGTCGAGCTGACGATCGACCGGATCGGCATCGAAGGATCGGGATTTCTCGGCCAGCCGCTGGTCCTCGCGCTCGCGGCCGCGGGTTACGACGTGCGCGAAGTCCAAGCCAACCGCACCGCGGAGCGGCGTAAGCGTCGTCGTCGGGCCAAGACCGACGCCGAGGACGCGGAGGCCATCGCCCGAGAGGCCCTCAGCGACCCCGAGCTGCCTCCGGCCGGGAAGCACACCGCGCCCAGCCCGACATGGCAGACGCTCACGGTGATCCGCGACTGGCGTGAATCTCTTGTCCTGCAGCGTGTTCGGCTGCTCACCGAGTCCGAAGCAGTACTCGTCACGCTCCCCGTCGCCATCCGCGCCACGTTGCCCTCGACCAGCCGCGTTCTCCCGCAGCTCCAGTCCCTGGTCGACGGCGTCGCGAACCCCGATCTGCTCAGCCCAGCCGAGCGGCTCAAGCTCGACCGGCTCGCGGCCAGCCTGAACGACATCATCACCCTGACGGCGCGGATCAAGGAACTCGACCGACAGATTCCCGCCCTCCTCAGCGACCTTGGCTGCACCCTCACAGAGGTCCGCGGTGTCGGCGTGGTCACAGCCATGGATCTTCTGGTCGAGATCGGCGATCCGTGCCGGTTCACGACCGAGGCCCAGTTTGCACGCTGGTGCGGAATCGCGCCCGTCGCCCTCTCGTCGGGTGAAGGTCACGGGCCGGCCCGTCGGCACCGACTCGACCTCGGCGGCAATCGAGCTGTCAACTCTGTTCTGCACATCGTGCACGTCACGCAAGTCCGATGCCACCCGCCGGCGAAAGAGTACATGGCGAAACGGGTCACCGACAACAAGACAAAACGTGAGGCTCGGCGAAGCCACAAGCGGCAGCTCGCGAACATCATCATCAGACACATGTGGACCGACGCAAGACGCTCCACGGCGACCACACCGACCAGCTCCGCAGCTGCTGCTTGACAAGAGAGCTTCGAATCCATCAACTTCCAACTCCGGAAAATCACAAAGACTCGCGGGCACTTCCCGTCGGACGAGGCGGCGATGAAGCTACTCTACCTCGGCCTGCGGAACATTCCGAGCAAGAGAGGAGGTGAGTCCGGAACCGGAACACATGGCTGGAAAACAGCCCTGAACACCCTGGTCGTCCTCTTCCCTGGACGACTTCCTCTGTGATAGCTTAACCACATCAGTCACCCGTGGCTTACACGGGAACCGTGACAGGCTCGCACGCCGCGACCCTCAAGCGCGACACAGGGGGCCGGATCGAACTACACGAATCTGCTCGCCGAACCAGCAGATCACGCGCTGGGACGGTCCCGCGGAGGGCTGTCGACGAAGATCCACCAGCTCGTTGACGGGCACGGCCGCCCGCTGGTGGTCCTCCTCGGCCCCGGCCAGGGCGGCGACTCGCCAATGTTTCCGCACCTGATGGCGCACCTGAGCATCGCCCGACCGGGCCCGGGACGACCCCGGACCCGGCCCGAACGCGTGCGCGCGGACAAGGCCTACTCCTCACGCGCGATCCGCCGGCACCTGCGCGAGCGCCGGATCATCGCTGTCATTCCGGAGCCCTCTGACCAGCAGGGACACCGCAAACGACGGGGCTCACGCGGTGGCCGACCGCCCGCATTCGATCCGGTCGACTACCGAAACCGCAACGTCGTCGAGCGCGGGTTCTGCCACGTCAAGCAGTGGCGCGGGCTGGCCACCCGTTACGACAAGCTCGCCCTGACCTTCCGCGGCGGCGCCGTCCTGAAGGTAATCGTCACCTGGCTCCGCGCATTGGGAGACACACCCTAGATCCCCCAGAGAGATCTACCCTCAGGGAATCTACGGGGCACGGGTACCGAGCACGCAGTCGACTGCTGTGTAGAGGGCGGCGGTCTCGGCTTCGAGCAGGGAGTCCTCCGCGGGGAGGGCTCGCTCCACGGCCAGTCCGTTGAGGATTGTGCAGAGGAATCGGGTGTGGTGCGGGTTGTCGCCGTCGGGGAGTTCGCCCTCCTCGGTGAGGACGGCGAGCCAGTACTCGACGCGTCGGCGACCTTCACTCACGACGGCTGCGTGCGCGGCATCGACCTGCTCCGAGCTTTCAGACGGCATGAAGGCGTCGAAAACCTTGCGCCACTGCGCCCGTGCCTGCGTCCCGACCCCGATGGGGGCGAGTACCTGCCGCAGGCAGGACACCAACCGGTCCCGCGCCGGGACCGAGCGATCCCGGATGGGGTCATCGGACAGGATGGTCGAGTAGACCCGCTTCATGACCTCGTCGTGGAGTGACTGCTGCGTCGGGAAGTGGTAGCGCAGCGAGCCGACGCTGACCTGGGCTTGTTCGGCCACCTTGCGCACGCTCAGGCTCGTCGTGACATCGCGGGCGACCATCTCCACCGCCGCCTCGACGATCTTGCTGCGCGTGCTGCGCACCGAATCTCTACCCATCGCCATCCTCTCTGATACGGTGTGCCAGAAAGCTAGTGCAGCGTATCATACACCGTCCGCGCCAGCGACGATCGTTCGCTGCGGACACTGAGGAGAGGTCATGTTGCACGACTGGCGGCGTCAGTGGCGCACCCGTCGCGTGAAACCCGGCGATGGCCGCCCGCTGCGGTCCTTCCGCTGGTGGCAGCTGCTCGGCCGGGCACTGTTCTATCTGCGGCTCTCCGGCGGCCCGTACCCGGACACGGTCTATGCCGTCGATGTCCGGCACTGAGCCTTTTTCAACCTGCCGTTCCGGCAGCTCAGGGGCCTGGTTGTGTGGGTGCAGACGCCGAGCTGGCGAGCCGGTGACCTGTGCAGCTGTGGTCAGAGCAGTTGCGCTGCAACCTTCGCGATCTCCTGACGCAGAAGCTCGCTGGTCAGGTTGAAAAAGGCTCACTGGGGCAACCAGAGCGGCGGGGAGGTCAGGGCGCACCTCTACCGCGATGGTCGCCACTACGCGGAGTCGAAGATCCCGGCCTTGTTCCCGGTGGCGGGAGGTGAGAGCGAGGTCGCCATGAGCGGGTTCGGTATCAAACGCTGTCACTACGTGACCAGCCGTGGCGAGTTTCAGTTGGTTCCGGATCCGCGGTCGGCCGAGGGAAAACGGGCACGACTGGACAGAGAGCATCCGACCCTGAGCCGTGTCGTCGGACTCGCTTCGATCGTCCTGCTGATCATCGGGCTGGCGTTGCTGCTGCTGCAGGTCGCCGAGCCGCTCTCGCGCATCCCGCCCGTCACCGAGGCAGTGAGCCTTTTTCAACCTGACCAGCGAGCTTCTGCGTCAGGAGATCGCGAAGGTTGCAGCGCAACTGCTCTGACCACAGCTGCACAGGTCACCGGCTCGCCAGCTCGGCGTCTGCACCCACACAACCAGGCCCCTGAGCTGCCGGAACGGCAGGTTGAAAAGGGCTCAGTGGGGGTATTCCACTCCCCGGTCCAGTTGCCGATCTGGCTCAACATCACCCTCGGCGTGGGCGCCGCTGTGGCCAGTACCGAACGCGCCCTGCGACTTCGCTACAGCTGGCTCGACAGCGCCGGCAACTGACCACCCCCACCGATCTCGCACCGATCGGTGCGCCACCGACCTGCGCTCGATGTCGCAGCACACGCGACACCAGCAGCGCCGAGCGAAAGGCACCGCCATGCACCCACGCCATCCATCGCAGTCCGGGCGCGCACCACACCCCGGCTGGGAAGCCCAAACTCGCCCGCTGCGCCACCCCGAGGGCCCCAGGGACACGGCTCGACCTTTCGGCGCGCACCTGCAGATGAGCTGGTGGAAACCGCTCGTCGCGCTGATCGTGCTCCCGGTGTCGATGATCCTGCTCCAGATCGTCCTGTTCCAGGTCGCGGCGATGATCGAGGGCGACCAGGCCCCGCCGAACACCCTGACCCCGCTACGCATGCTGGCAGTGAACCTGAGCGTGACGATCACCGGCCTGCTGGCAGTCCCGTTCATCGCCTGGCTGGCGAAGGCGCCTTGGCGCACCATCCTGAGCTACCCACGACGCTTCGACCGACGGCGACTGCTCCGATACCTCGGCGTCACCCTCCTACTCATCGCGGGAGGTAACGCCACCGTCGCGGTCCTGGCACCGGAGTCGACCACCTGGACCACGTTCGGCATCACCGGCACCACGATCACCCTGCTCGCGGTCGTGGTACTGACCATCCCGCTGCAGTCGCTGGGCGAGGAGCTCATGTTCCGGGGCGCGATCATGCCGGCGATCGCATCGTGGGTCCGGCCCGTTCTGCCCGCACTGGTCATCGGGGTCGTGGTATCGAGCCCCGTGTTCGCGCTCGTCCATTTCGCCTTTGATCCCTGGCAGCTGGCCTACTACATCTTCATCGGACTCTGCTTCGCCACTATGGCCGTCATCAGCCGCGGCCTGGAGGCTTCGATCGCGCTGCACATCGCCAACAACGGACTCACCTTCATCCTCAACGTGGTCTTCGCCGGTGGCGGGGCCCTGGTCCTCGACCGGGCGACTGTGCCCGGCGGACCACACCTGCTGATCCCCGTGCCGTTCATGCTGGCTGCGGTGGGCACGGTCTGGTGGTACGAACGGCGCCGGTCCGCCGTGCGCAGCGCCACTCGGGGGCACTGACACTCAGGCTGTCCTCTCTGTGGCTGACCTCCCGACAGCTGATATGGAGGTCACTTCTGTCAAGTGGGCAGGGGTGATCGGCCCCTCGATATCTGGTATCGGGGCTGCTCAGGGCGGTTGTGGGCCCGACGGGGCCGGGTGGGTGGAGGCGTGTCGGCTCGACGCGCGGTCAGACTGATATACGCGGGTTGGTCACCGCATGACCGGGTGTTCGTCGGGAGCGTTCCGCGAGTCTAGGGGCGAGCGTCGCCTCGTCCCGAGCTGATCGGGGCTGAGCTGCTCATAGCTGTATCGCGGGTCGCTCCTCGCGCTGCCTGCATCCTCTCCCGACTCCCGCCGGGGTCTGTGGCGGCCGAGCCAGAGGCTCAGCCGGTTCTCGCTGCGGCCGTTTCCTCGAGGGTGGCCAGGCTCCAGCACCAGCCGGCGAGCTCGCGGGCGACCGCGACGACAGCCACGGTCGGTCGCTTGTTGCGGTGGTCCAAGCGGGTCCAGCGCTGGTGCAGGCGCCGGTTCCCGGCGTCGGCGCGGTCGCGGACCACGGCGGGTTGCCCATCGGCGCGTCGGGCCCGTTCCCGGCTCGGGCGCAGCGGGCGGCGGTGGTGCCAGGCCGCTTCGACCAGCAGCCGCCGGGCATGCGAGTTACCGGTCTTGGTGATCCCGCCCTGGACCCGCCGCGACCCGGAGGAGAACTCCGAGGGCACCAGCCCGAGGTAGGAGCCGATGGTGGCGCCGGTGAACCGGTGCCAGTCGGCGACCTCGACGCACAGCCCGGTCGCGGTCAGCGTCGAGACGCCCCGCAGACACGACAGCCGCCCGACCGGCCCGGCCAACACCGGGTCGCTGGCGGCCATCTCGACGATCGCAGCGTCGAGCCGAGCCCGGCGGGCATGGACGGTGAACACCGCATCCAGGGCCTCGTCGAAGGCGAGCTGGACACCGCGCCGGTCGAAGTGGTGACTGCGCAGCCAGACCTCGTGCGCGGCGGTCCAGGCGGTGTTGTCCCAGACCAGGCCCTGGCGCAGCAGCAGCTTGGAGAGACGGTGGCGGGCCCGCATCAGGTCGCTGCGGCAGTCCTCGCGAGCCCGGACCAGGTCCCGGGCGGCTTCTTCGGCCTCGGTCGGGACCCGCACCCCGGGGACCTCACCGATCCGCAGCAACCGCGCCAGCCGCTCCGCGTCGCGCCGGTCGGTCTTGACCTTGTCCCCGGACGGTCGCTCGATCTTCGACGGCGCCACGACCTCGCAGGCCACACCCGCGGCCCGCAGCGCCCGCGCCAGCCCGAATCCGGTCGGGCCGGCCTCGTAGCAGGCCATCACCGGACCGGGCTGCGCACGCACCCACTCCACGATCTGCTCAGTCCGCGCCCCGATCCGCTGCGTCCGGATCTCAGCTGCACTCTCCTCGATCGCGCAACCGATCACTGATCGCGCATGGACGTCCAACCCGACCCACGTACCCTCGCCCGACACCGGCGCCTCCCCGTAAATGCGGCACCGTCACCCAACGACGGCGACCCGCGCCAACTTACGAGCGGAGGCGCCGGCCTCCATACGGTCTAGTGCGGCGTCCCGCAACCTCGGGTAGATGATGCGCGCCGCGGATCGTGGGCTAGGGTGTGTCTCCCAATGCGCGGAGCCAGGTGACGATTGCCTTCAGGACGGCGCCGCCGCGGAAGGTCAGGGCGAGCTTGTCGTAACGGGTGGCCAGCCCGCGCCACTGCTTGACGTGGCAGAACCCGCACTCGACGACGTTGCGGTTTCGGTAGTCGACCGGATCGAATGCGGGCGGTCGGCCGCCGCGTGAGCCCCGTCGTTTGCGGTGTCCCTGCTGGTCAGACCTGATTCGCGCGGATACGGGACCTCAGCAATCCCCATCCTTGCTGGTCAGTGGCACCCTCCAGCCTTCTGACCCGAATCCGCGAGTAGGTTATGAGCTGATCTTGGTCGGCCAAAGTTGATGTTGCTTGGGTCGGGAGTTGGGTGGTGGGCAAGCGGGCGGCCCGAGTGTCGCCTCGGGTGGCGGGTTCCTGTGCTGGTCGGGGCCGGTGCGGCCGGGTCAGGACGGAGCGGGCAGGGCGCGGACGCGGGCGAGGACCTCGGCGAGTAGGTGCTCGCCGGGTGGTAGGCGCAGGGTGAGGCCGCGGGCGTGGCGCACGAGGCGGGCGGGGATGGTGATCAGCCGCCGGCGCAGGGTGGCGATCATGGCCTGGCCGCCGCGGACGCCGTGCCCGACCAGGCGCCCGTCGCGGGTGCGGGCGGTGAGGTGGTGCAGCCACCCGCTGGTGGTGGCGGCCAGGAGTGCGCCCCACATCCAGGCTCGGTTCACCGCGAGGTGTCCGGAGGGGAGGTGGCGCAGCGCGGCGCCGTGCTTGGTGTCGCGGAACAGGTTCTCCACCTTCGTGCGGTGGCGGTACCAGTACTCGGCCTGCGCGGCTGCGGCAGGTGTGGAGACGTCGAGGTTGGTCACGATGAACGAGTAGGCGAACACCCCGTCGACCTTGGCCACCGTAGCGAGGTCGTCGAGCGGGAGCGCCCGCTGGGCGGGGTGCAGGGTGCGTCGGCGCCGCGCTCGCGGGTCACCGGAGACCTGGCCGTGGTCCAGGTCGAGCCGGACCCGACGGATCAGCAGCTGGGTCGCTGCGGGCCACCAGTTCGGGCAATAGTCGGCCACCGCGACCTGCGCGCCGGTCATGTCGATCGCGTCGGTCCACCCGTCGGCCGCGACGCCGTCGAGGATGCGCCACAGCGGCGCGATGCGTCGGGCGCCGATGGCGAACTCCACGCCGACGAACAGGGCTGCGCGGGCGAGCTGCCCGGCGAAGTAGCCCGCGTCCGCACGCACGCGGACTCGCCCCGCCCGCGCCTGCGCGGGGAGCGCGGCCAGCGCCCGGTGGAACAGCTCGGCGCTGGTGGCGCGGGGGTCATCCCGGCCCGAACCGAGGTCAGCGGCCAGCACCACCGCGGTGTCGGCCCAGGTCGCGACGTGCGGGCGGGCGACCCGCTGGCCTTGGTGGTTGAACGCCACGCCCTGCTTGAGCCGGCCGTAAACCTCGACATCGGTGGTGTCCAGATCGATCGTCACGTCCGCCGTCAGCTGCTCGGCCCGGTCCGGGTCGACCTGGGCGAGCAGGTCCAGCGCGGTGGTGTGCACGTCACCGAGCCCGGTCTCCACCGCCGCCCACTGCCCCTCGATGAACTTGCGCGCGAGCCCGGCGGCGGTCGTGGACGCCAACCCCGGCACCGGCGTGAGTGCCTGCCCGGCGGTGTCGGCGCGGTGCCGGTCCAGCCCGACCAGGAAGTCCTCCCCGCACAGCTGCGCCGCCGACATGCCGACCAGCATCTGCCCGGCGCTGCACCCGCGGTCGCGGTCCTTGATGGGCCCGACCGCGGCGTCGAGCTTGTCGATGATCCCGAGCCGGTCGATCAGCTCGGTCACCGCGGCCAGCCCGGAGAACCTGGTCAGCGCCGCGTCCGGCGCGCCGAGACGCACCCGCGCACACCGCGGGCGTCGCTTGCGTACTGTTCGCACCTGATAGGTGTCCTCTCAACCCGCAATGTCGTGTCGTCGCAAACACGATCATCGCAGGTCAGCGGGCACCTATCGCCATCTCCCCAGTCCGGCCACCAGCGCAACTCGCGGATTCGGGTCAGAGGGCTCCGGAATGACAGCGATGATCCGGCGCTCGCGCAGGTGCCGGCGGATCGCGCGTGAGGAGTAGGCCTTGTCCGCGCGCACGCGTTCAGGCCGGGTCCGGGGTCGTCCCGGGCCCGGTCGGGCGATGCTCAGGCGCGCCATCAGGTGCGGAAACATTGGCGAGTCGCCGCCCTGGCCGGGGCCGAGGAGGACCACCAGCGGGCGGCCGTGCCCGTCAACGAGCTGGTGGATCTTCGTCGACAGCCCTCCGCGGGACCGTCCCAGCGCGTGATCTGCTGGTTCGGCGAGCAGATTCGTGTAGTTCGATCCGGCCCCCTGTGTCGCGCTTGAGGGTCGCGGCGTGCTGGTGGGCACGGATGATCGTGGAGTCCACGCTGACCGCCCACCCGAGCACCTCGGCGGCGTCGGCCTCGACCAGAAGAGCAGCCAGGATGTGGTCCCAGGTGCCGTCGCCGCTGTAGCGGCGGTGCCGCTTCCACAACGTCTGCCACGGCCCGAACTCGGCTGGGACGTCGCGCCAGGGAAGCCCGCACCGATACCGGTAGATGATCCCCTCGAGCACCCGGCGGTCATCGCGGAACGGGCGCCCGCGACGACCCTCGGAGGAGGGCAACAGCGGCGCCAGACGGGCCCACTGGGCATCAGTCAGGACAGCGGTACGCGGCACCGATCAAGCATCGCGCACCCCGGTCCGCCTATCTGGGAGACACGCCCTAGCCCTCCCGGAGCTGTGGAAGACCGAGTGACTCAAGCACGGGAGGGAACGGCCCGGCGAGCTGTCCGATACTCAACTCGCCGGGCCTGAGGCGACACGATGCCCGGACACCGGCCGACCTTCATACTCGGCTAACCAGTCCACGCCGACCTACTCCCCGCCCGGCAGCCTCATCCAGACCACGCCGTCCCAGCCGTTCGACTCCCCGTCTACGACGACGTCGCACAGCTGCCCCTGACCGGTCTCGGGCCGGTTATGCGGCTGGCTTCGTCCCCCCTCGGGACGGCGGGAAAGTGAGGGGCCTCCGCCGCCCCCACCCGAGCGCGCCACGAGACGCGGACAGCCCTATCTGGCGCCGGGCACGCGGTCCGTTCGGCGGCATTCTTCACTGGTCCACTCCGGCGACTCGATCGAGAGACTCCGGCCCGCCTGCACTACCCGGCACAGCGAGGCAGTCGGTGGCCCACGACATGATACATATGGCAACACAATGAGCCTTTTTCAACCTGCCGTTCCGGCAGCTCAGGGGCCTGGTTGTGTGGGTGCAGACGCCGAGCTGGCGAGCCGGTGACCTGTGCAGCTGTGGTCAGAGCAGTTGCGCTGCAACCTTCGCGATCTCCTGACGCAGAAGCTCGCTGGTCAGGTTGAAAAAGGCTCAATGACGTTAAATGCCGATATCCATTGGTTCGTTCGATGTAAAACTCGGATCCCCGAGCCTGTCGGAGTGGACGACACGCTAGCGCGAAGCCCTTCCGTCGTCTAACGTGCTTGACATGGCAACCATGTTAGGTGGTAAGGTTCCTCTGAGAGCGTGTTTGAGAAGGGTCGGCGTGTCTGCGCTGGATGCGTCCGGGTGTGGTCCATCGTGGAGGAGTGGCTCGGCGTAGGCGGCGGTACCCCTCGGACACCAGCGATGAGCAGTGGGCGTTGATCGAGCCGCTGCTGCCAGCGGCGGGGGCGGGAGGCCGGCCGGAGAAGCACGCGCGCCGTGATGTGGTGGATGCGATCCTCTACGTCGTGCGCGCCGGGTGCGCGTGGCGGGCTCTACCAGTGGATTTCCCGCCGTGGCAGACGGTGTACTGGTACTTCAACCGGTGGGAGCAGCAGAGGGTCACCGAGCAGATCCTCCCGATCGTGCGCCGTCAGCTACGCGCTGATGAGGGCCGCGACCCCGAACCCAGCGCGGGGATCATCGACTCGCAGTCGGTGAGGGGCGCTGACACGGTCGGGCGGGACACCCGCGGCTACGACGCCGGGAAGAAGGTCAACGGTCGGAAGCGGTTCATCGTGACCGACACCCTCGGCCTGCTGCTGACCACGATGGTGTGCTCGGCGTCGGTGCAGGACCGCGATGGCGCCAAGTCGATCCTGCTCGACCTCTACCTGCGCACGAGGGTGCGGTTCGTCTACGCCGACGCCGGGTTCGCCGGGCGCCTGCTGGACTGGGCGACCACGATCCTGCACACCAGCGTCGAGATCGTGCGCAAACCGCCTGAGCAGCGCGGATTCGCCGTCCTCCCGCGGCGGTGGGTGGTCGAGCGGACCCTGGCCTGGGTCACCGCACACCGCCGCCTGGCCCGCGACTACGAACGCCACCCCGCAGTGTCCGAGGCCATGATCCGCTGGGCGGCGATCAACACCATCACCCGCCGCATCGCCCGTGGCGAACCCGCCCGACGCCAGCAGAAGTACGTAGTCACACCCTCAACATGATCTTCTCAAACACTCTCTGAGACCTATGGCAGCAGTCCTCATCGCGACTCTCGGAATGTCGGTACTCGCAGCGGCGCCATCTGCTTTCGCGGGAGAAGCGGTGTCCCCGGTCGCACCGGGAACGGCTCCCGCCCAGACAGCGCCGGGTGAGTACCTCGTGGAAACGGAGTCCGTCGACAAGACACGCGAGGCAGCAGCCGCCGTCGGCGTGCAGCCGAGAGTCGTCTTCGACTCGGCCGTGTACGGGTTCGTCGCCACGTTGAGCCTGGATCAGGTCACTCGGCTACAGGGTGTTCCCGGTGTCGTCGGGGTCGAACCGGATAAGGTGATCGACACAGAGGGTCCGGGGGCTGCCGCGCCCCCGATCACTCCTTTCGTCCCGCCGGTCGTGCCGTGGGACCGCCTCGGTGAGCCGGCCGTCCAGAGTTGGGGACTCGACCGGATCGACCAACCCGACCTCCCTCTCGACGGCAAGTACGAACACACCGCCGACGGGGAAGGGGTGGACGTGTTTATCCTCGACTCCGGTATAGACCTTGAACACGAGCAGTTCGAGGGCCGGGCGACGCTCGAGACCAACACCATCGACGATTCACGGGACGACTGCAGCGGCCACGGCACCAAGGTCGCCGGCGTCGTCGGGGCGAAGGACTACGGCGTGGCACCCAAGGCGAACATCCGGGCCGTGAAGGTTTCCCGCTGCTTAGAGCGTGTTTGAGAAGATCGGGTTGTAGGCGTGAACCTGCGTCGTTGCTGCCGCGTGGCGGGTCCGCCGCGGGCGAGGCGGCGGGTCATGGTGTTGATCGCGGCCCAGCGGATCATGGCTTCGGAGGTGGCCGGGTGGCGTTCGTAGTCGCGGGCCAGCCGGCGGTGGGCGGTCAGCCACGCCAGGCTGCGTTCGACCGCCCACCGGCGCGGGATGACCACGAAACCTCGCTGGCCTGCGGGTTTACGCACGATCTCGATCGTTGTGCGCAGGAAGGTCTGTGCCCAGTCGACCAGGCGTCCGGCGAAGCCGGCGTCGGCGAAGATGAACCGCACCGCGGTGGCCAGGTAGGCGCCGAGCAGCGCGGTCTTCGCGCCGTCACGGTCCTGGCGCCCGGCCGAGCAGACCATCACCGTCAGCAGCAACCCGAGTGTGTCGGTGACGATGAACCGCTTCCGGCCGTTGACCTTCTTCCCGGCATCGTAGCCGCGCGACTGGGTGCCGACGGTGTCGGACCCTTTGACGCTCTGGGAGTCGATGATCCCCGCGCTCGGCTCGGGATCACGCCCTTCGGCCACCCGACCTGCCCGCGCACGATGGGCAGGATCTTCTCGGTGACCCGCTGCCGCTCCCACCGGTTGAAGTACCAGTACACCCTCTGCCAGGGCGGGAAGTCCGCCGGTAGCGCCCGCCACGCGCATCCGGCCCGGACCACGTAGAGGATCGCATCCACCACGTCACGACGCGGATGCTTCTCCGGGCGCCCTCCGGTCTCCGGCGCGGGCAACAAAAGCTCGACCACCGCCCACTGCTCGTCACTGGTGTCCGACGGGTACCGCCTACGACGTCGAGTCATCACCACCCACAGTGGATCACCACGGGCCTGTGGTCACGCAGACACGCCAACCCTTCTCAAACACGCTCTCAGTAGAATCTGCGACGACCTGGAGCGCCACGCCTTCCTACTCACCGTCGCACCGTCACCACACGACACCGCCAGCACGCCGACGGCCCTGGCGATCTTCTGACACCCCACCACAACGCTGTGATCTCGTTGGCGATCAACATTCTCGTTCCCATGAGTTGGGCCCACAGACGGAAACGGTCGAGAAGTCCACGCGGCGGCCCGGCAACGCCGCTCGTCGGTGCGCGAACGGCCGATAGCTGATGATCACTTATCGGCGAGATCGAGTATCCGCAGGTCGGAGCTGTGAACAAGGTTGGGGTTATGGGTCATGTCGCCCCGGCGACATGACCCATAACCCCAACCTCGGGGGCTCGGCGGCGAGTTGGGCCCCCGAGGGCCTCAGCGCTCACCCATCACGGCCGTGACGTCCGGCATCACGCCGACGACGACGCTGCACCGTGACAGCAGCCGTCAACATCAGAACCTGCTTGTCAGCCGTCTCAGAACCTGTCCGAATCCCCCCGGGGGCACAGCGGAGGTTCGGGCCCCGCCGGCGCTGGTGAAGCCGTCGCCGGCTTCACCAGCGCCGGCCCCCATCCACGGACGACACCCGGGGGCCGGGCGTGGGTAAGCCGGTAAGTGGTGCCCCCGAGCACGACAACGATCGTCGCGTCCCGAGCAGGAGGCGATCCGGGTGGCGTCGCGGATCGCGGTCTCGCTCCGGCACGGACGTCGTCCGGGGGCGGACCGGTTGTCGGGTGGCAGCGGTTGCCCGCTACGACTCGCCCAGCAGCGGGGCCACCGCCGTGCGGGCATGCTCCAAGTTCTCGGCCGGGGTCGCGCGGGCGTCGGCGTCCGGGCTCCAGGGGTGGTCGAGCATCCCGCTGATGGCGCGAGCGGTCTCGACACTGTCGAAGCGGTGGACAAGGTGCAGCGCGAGGTCGATGCCCGAGGTGACACCGGCCGCGGTCACGACCGGGCCTGCGTCGATCCACCGGCGGCCCTCCTGGACGTCGACGGTCGGGAACTGCGCGCGGAGCTCGTCGGCGGCGACCCAGTGGGTGGTTGCCTGCCGCCCGTCCAGCAGCCCCGCGGCGGCCAAGACGAGGGCTCCGTTGCAGACGGACGCCAGCACGGCCCCCTGCTCGGACAGCGCGCGCAGCCGCGCGTGGTGGGCCTCGTCGGTCATGAGGGGGGTCACGCCCCCGCCGCCGGGGTGAATCAGGATGTCCGGCGGCGGGTCGTCGTCGATCGTGCCGTCGGGGGTCACGGTCAGCCCGAGACTGCATCGCAGCGGTCCCGCCGCGATGCCGGCGGAGCGGACCTCGACCGGACGTGTGCCCAGCGTCGCCCAGAACTTCAGCGCTTCCCAGGGGCCGAACGCGTCGAGCTCCTCGGCGCCGTCGAATAGGAGCACGGTCACCCGTAGGGGGTCGGTCATGGGAGGGGTCCTTTCTGGGGGCCGGTTGCGGTTCCCCCGAGATCGTGGAGGGTTCTTATGCCGCGTCTCGGGTGAGGGCGGCGTTCTCGTAGTTGATCGGTGAGAGCCCGGCGGCGGCACTGAGCCTTTTTCAACCTGCCGTTCCGGCAGCTCAGGGGCCTGGTTGTGTGGGTGCAGACGCCGAGCTGGCGAGCCGGTGACCTGTGCAGCTGTGGTCAGAGCAGTTGCGCTGCAACCTTCGCGATCTCCTGACGCAGAAGCTCGCTGGTCAGGTTGAAAAAGGCTCACTGAGGTGTTCTCAGTAGTGGTGGTCGTTCCGCTGCGACACGCCGAGGGAGTGGAGATGTCTAGGACATGGGGCAGGGCCCCGGTAGAGCAGTTGGTCGACCAAGATCAACGAACTCTCCGAGGCCCCGCATGTCCGATCCTGTCACCTACACCGCTGTCCTCCCGATCGGGGAGCACACCGTGGCCTACCTGGCTCGGCTTCTGGCCGCTCAACGCTGTCGCCGCGGTACCCGCCCCCGGCGGCGGGCGTTGACCCCGTTCGCCCAGGCAGTGCTGGTGATCCGCTGGTTCTGCGACGCCACCCGGGTCCGGCACCTGGCCCGCGACAACGCGATCAGTACCGCGACCACCTATCGCTACCTGCACGAAGGCATCGACGTCCTCGCCAGCGCCGCACCCGGGCTGCACGGTGCCCTGCTCGCCGCCCGCCTCGCCGGACACACCCACGTTCACCTGGACGGCACCCTGATCGCCACCGACCGCTGCCGCGCGCTCGGCCCCACCGCGGGGGTCGACCTGTGGTGGTCGGGTAAACACCACCGCCACGGCGGGAACGTCCAGGTCGTGTCCGCCCCGGATGGATGGCCGCTATGGACATCCCCGGGAAGACCCGGGCGCGAACACGACGTGACCTGTGCCCGAGCCCACCCCGGTCTGCTCGAAGACCTCGATCACTGGATCGATGATGACCACGCCGCGCTGGGCGATCTCGGCTACGAAGGTGAGGCCCACCGACTCACCGTGCCGATCAAACCCATCCCCGCCGGCGGCCGAACAGTCGATCAGCGCACCGTCAACAGCCTGCACTCAGCCACCCGAGCACTCGCCGAACGAGCAAACGCCCTGCTCAAGACCACCTTCGCAACGCTACAGCGAGTCACCCTCTGTCCCTGGCGCACCGGCGCGATCACCGCAGCCGCGCTCGTGTTACTCCACACCGAATACGACCGCACAACATGATCACCACGCTACTGAGAACACCTCACTGTGTCGCCGCCGGTGGTTGTAGAAGCCGTAACACCAGTCGATGACCGCCGCCCGCGCCCTACTGATGGTGTCGAAGTCGTTGCGGGACAGCACTTCCCACTCCAGGCTGGAGAAGAACGCCTCCGCCGCGGCATTGTCGAAACACGACCCGACCCGGCCCATCGACTGACGGATGTCGAGCCGCCGACACAGAGCGGTGAACGCGCCCGCGGTGTAGGTCGACCCGCGGTCGGTGTGGAAGATCACCCCGGCGATTCGGTCCGCCCCGCCGCGGGCCGCCACCGCCATCCGGATCGCCGCACACGCCAGCTCGGCGTTCGGGTGCAGCCCCGTGGCCGCGCCGAGCAGCCGCCGCGAGTACAGGTCGATCACCGTGGCCAGATACAACTTCCCGGCCGCGGTGGGGATCTCGGTCATGTCCCCGACCCATCTGCGGTTCGGCTCGGCCGCAGTGAAACCCCGACGAAGCAGGTCCGGGAACTTCGGCGCCGTGCGGTCCTGGCGGGTCAGCCCGTTGTGCCGCTTGATCCGGCGGGCGACCAGGCCCTGGCGGCGCATCGAGTCCGCCACGGTCTTCTCCGACACCCGCCATCCGGCCTCACACAGGTCGGCGTGCAGACGGGGTGAGCCGTGTAGCCGCTGGGCGTCGTCGAACGCCACGGCCACGGCGGCGTCCAACGCGCAGCGGCGCTTCTCGGTCGCGGTGGCACCACCGTCGGAACGCGCGGCGCGGTCGAGCCACTTGTACAACCAGGAGATCGACACCCCCAACAGGGCGCAGGCCAGCGTGTGCGGCACCCGGTGGAAGGTCCTCTGGTCGGCGATGAAACGGGCCACGCTCACTTCGTCGCCTCCTTGACCCACAGGACCACGGATCGCTTGAGGACATCACGCTCCATCCGCAGCTCGGCGTTCTCCGCGCGCAGCCGCTTGAGCTCCTCGACGCCGCCGCGAGACAGGCCCTCGGTGTCCTCGCGGGCCTCTCGTGCACGGGCCACCCAGTTGCCCAGCGTGCCCTCGTTGACCCCCAGGTCACGGGCGACCTGGGCGATCGGCTTGCCCGTCTCCTCCACGACCCGGACCGCTCCGTCACGGAACTCCCGGTCGTAGCGCTTCCGTACCTCTGGCATCGCTACCCCTTATAGCTGATGCCTCCCCGATCATGGGGGAACCGCAAAGTGTCGGCACGACGGGCAGCACGAGGTGGGAGGCCGCCCCCGTCCGGTGGATCACGTGCTGGCGGGCTACGCGGTGGTCGGTCTCGTCCGCGATCGGGCCGCCGGTGTTGGGGTTGGGGTGGATGACGGGGGCGTAGCTGCTGGAGACGTGGAGGCGGATGCGGTGTCCGGGCAGGAATGTGTGGGCGAGGTCGCGCAGGTCGATGCGGTAGCGCTGCACCGCCCCGGGCTCCAGCAGCTCCTCGTGCTCGAAGCCGTTGCGGTAGCGCGCCCGGACGACGCCGCCGAGTGACCAGGGGCCGAACTGCAGTGCCCGGCCGTCCGGGTGCACGTCGAGCAGGCGGGCGGTGAAGTCGGTGTCACGGCCGTCGGTGGCGGCGTACAGCTCGACCAGCGCGTTCCCCAGTACGGTCACCGGCGCGTGCAGCACAGCGGAGGTGTAGACGAGGACGTCCGGGCGTTCCTCCAGGTACCGCTGGTCGGTCCCGCGCTGCTCGGAGAGCTGCCCTTCGAGTCCCTGCGGCACCACGGGATCGTCGGGGTCGTAGTGGTAGATGTCGTCGGGCTCGTCCGTCGGCGGCCGTTCGTCCAGCAGTCCCCCGCTGTGCAAGTAGAGCAGGCGCTCGTCGGTGTCGGGGCGGGGGAAGTCCGGCTCGTCCCGCCAGATGTTGCAGCCCGTGTAGTAGACGCGGGCAGTCGGCTCATTCGGGAGCGTCCGGGCGAGGTGTCGCTCGAAGAACCACAGCTGCGCGTCGGCGAAGTCGATCAGGACGTCGTCGGTGAACGTGAACTCGCCCAACGACATCACCGAGCCGAACGCGTACGCGGCGTGAGTCCAGGGCCCCCACAGCAGAGACTGCCGGTCGCGGGCGGGCGAGTGCCGGCGCATGCCGCGCCAGTAGACCATCGCACCGGGCTGGTCCTCGTCGAAGGACCCGAGGATGTGCAACGCCGGAAGGTCGATCCGGGCGAAGTCTTCGTCGGTGAACCGGATGTGGCGCCAGTGGTCGTCGAGAGTCGGGTGGGCCACGAACGCGTCGAACGCCGGAGTCGGGCCACCAAGGTGCGCGGCCAACGACGACAACGGCCGCAGGTCCAGCAGACGGCGGCGTTCGACCTCCGGAGGGTCGGTCGCAAGCCGCCCGGACATCACGCGTTCCCACATGACGGACCACTCCAGCAGCAGAGCGCCGCCTTGTGCGGGCAGCTCGTCCGGGATACGTCCCGCGGCCGACGCGCACGCGAGGCAGACGAGGTGTGGCGGCCGTTCACGCGCGGTCAGCCAGGCCGACGTCGCCATGTAGGACCCGCCGAACATGCCGACCCGACCGTCGCACCAGGGCTCGACCGCCAGCGCCTCAACCGTGTCGTATCCGTCCTGACCTTCGTCGGTGAAGAACGTGTAGATGCCCTCGGAGGCACCCCGTCCCCGCGCGTCCTGGATCGCGACGGCGTAGCCGTGGGCGACGAAGTGCCGGGTGTGGGCGAGCACACCGGCGTGGTTCCGGCCGTAGGGGGTGCGGGTCAGCAACAACGGGTGCGGTCCGTGGCCCTCGGGCAGCAGGACGTCGCTGACCAGGACCGCACCGTCACGCATCGCGGTCCGGACGGTGATCACGTTCGGCTCCGGGATACTCACGGCCGGTCTCCTCCCACTCGGTGCGACCAGTGTGTCGGGACGGCAGCACCGTTGTGTCGTCGAGACGAACGAAAACCGTCAGCGACATCGGTGCCCACGCACCAACTCACCCGACGTGATCGTGCAGCACCCGCAGCTGCAACATCGCGGCTAGGGCGTGTCTCCCAGATAGGCGGAGCGGGGTGCGCGATGCTTGATCGGTGCCGCGTACCGCTGTCCTGACTGATGTCCAGTGGGCCCGTCTGGCGCCGCTGTTGCCCTCTTCCGAGGGTCGTCGCGGGTGCCCGTTCCGCGATGACCGCCGGGTGCTCGAGGGGATCATCTACCGGTATCGGTGCGGGCTTCCCTGGCGCGACGTCCCAGCCGAGTTCGGGCCGTGGCAGACGTTGTGGAAGCGGCACCGCCGCTACAGCGGCGACGGCACCTGGGACCACATCCTGGCTGCTCTTCTGGTCGAGGCCGACGCCGCCGAGGTGCTCGGGTGGGCGGTCAGCGTGGACTCCACGATCATCCGTGCCCACCAGCACGCCGCGACCCTCAAGCGCGACACAGGGGGCCGGATCGAACTACACGAATCTGCTCGCCGAACCAGCAGATCACGCGCTGGGACGGTCCCGCGGAGGGCTGTCGACGAAGATCCACCAGCTCGTTGACGGGCACGGCCGCCCGCTGGTGGTCCTCCTCGGCCCCGGCCAGGGCGGCGACTCGCCAATGTTTCCGCACCTGATGGCGCGCCTGAGCATCGCCCGACCGGGCCCGGGACGACCCCGGACCCGGCCTGAACGCGTGCGCGCGGACAAGGCCTACTCCTCACGCGCGATCCGCCGGCACCTGCGCGAGCGCCGGATCATCGCTGTCATTCCGGAGCCCTCTGACCAGCAGGGACACCGCAAACGACGCGGCTCACGCGGCGGCCGACCGCCCGCATTCGATCCGGTCGACTACCGAAACCGCAACGTCGTCGAGTGCGGGTTCTGCCACGTCAAGCAGTGGCGCGGGCTGGCCACCCGTTACGACAAGCTCGCCCTGACCTTCCGCGGCGGCGCCGTCCTGAAGGCGATCGTCACCTGGCTCCGCGCATTGGGAGACACACCCTAGGCGGCGCAGGCACTCGTCGATCCGACGCCGAGACGGTGAGACGCGGGTGGCCATCTTCAGCAGCGACGGCCGTGAGAAGAAGCCATCGACAAGTATGGCTGACGTCCCGTCGCTGATCAGGACGTTGGACACACCGGCGAATGCAGTGCGTACTTTCTTTCCGGGCATGCTAGCGAGCGTAGAGGCCATCGATGTGGCTAGCCCGGGGCTTTCATCGCGGTTCGCCGAGCGGGGCGTGTCAGAAGGCTGGAGGGTGCCACTGACCAGCAAGGATGGGGATTGCTGAGGTCCCGTATCCGCGCGAATCAGGAGCACCCTCCAGGTGAAGAAGGCTATCGGGTTCTACTCGTGCCCGGACATCGACACGGCCGCGACAGCGGTGGTGTCGCATGCCGGGACGAGGCTGCTGACCGAGACCATCGGCAAGGTCGGGCTCGACCACGCTCTGTCGCAGGCGTTGGAACCGTGGCGGCCGCGGTTGGCGGTGCACGACCCGGCGAAGGTCCTGCTCGATCTCGCGTTGACGCTGGCCGCCGGCGGGGACTGCCTGTCCGACATCGCGCTGTTGCGTGCGGAGCCCGCTCTGTTCGGTCCGGTGGCCTCAGACCCGACGGTCTCCCGCACGGTAGATCGCCTCGCCGCCGACTCGACCGCGGTGTTGGCGGCGATCGATGCCGCCCGCGCCACGGCTCGGGCGAAGGTGTGGGCGCTGGCCGGTTCCGCCGCTCCCGACCACCAGACGGACGCGGCGAACCCGCTGGTCATCGACGTGGATGCCACCCTGATCACCGCCCACTCGGACAAGCAGGGCGCCGCACCGACGTTCAAGAAGGGCTTCGGGCACCATCCGTTGTGGGCGTTCTGCGACCACGGCGCGGCCGGGACCGGTGAGCCTCTCGCGGCGCTGCTACGCCCCGGGAACGCCGGGTCGAACACCGCCACCGACCACGTCACCGTCATCCGGGCGGCGCTGCGCCAGCTCCCCGACCACCGCCCGGGCAACCGTCCCGGCCGCAAAGTTCTGATCCGGGTCGACGGCGCAGGTGCCTCGCATGAGCTCCTCGACTGGCTGGCCGGGCAGCGTCTGTCCTATTCAGTCGGCTTCGGGCTGTCCCAGGCTCTGGTCGACCAGCTCGCCGCGCTCCCGGCCACGGACTGGCAGACCGCGCTCGATGCCGACCGCGAGCCCCGTCCCGGAGCCTGGGTCATCGAGGCGACCGGCCTGATGAACTTGACCTCCTGGCCGAAAGGGATGCGGGTGATCGTCCGCCGCGAGCGCCCGCACCCCGGCGCGCAGCTACGGATCACCGACCCGGACGGGTTGCGCTACACCGCATTCGCCACCAACACACACCCCGGTGGAGCGGGCCGCCAACTCGCCGACCTCGAGCTACGACACCGCCGCCGGGCCCGCGCCGAGGACCGCATCCGGGCGGCGAAGGACACCGGGCTGACCAACCTGCCCTTGCACGAGCTCGACCAGAACCGGATCTGGCAGGCCGTTGTCGCGCTCGCCTGCGAGGTCACCGCCTGGGCGCAGATGCTCGCCTACACCGACCACCCGGCGCGGCGCTGGGAACCGAAACGACTCCGGCTGCGGCTGTTCTCCCAGCCCGCACAGCGAGCCCGGCACGCCCGCCGAACCGTCCTGCACCTGCCCGCCCACGCACCCTGGGCCAGGCTGCTCTGCGAAGGCCTCGCCCGGCTGCGCGCACTCGCCGTCCCCGGCTGAGCCCGACCCCGCCGTCACGACGACCCAGGACCCCGACCGGACCAGTGGAAACCGGCGCCCACCCGAGCGACCTCGGCTGAACTGTCACACCCGCCAGGCAGAATCAGCGCCACCACACCGACGAGCACCGGTGTCGATCAAGCCGGGACTGCCCGACGAAAGATCCGGGCTAGCGCGATGGGGGAGAGTAGTCCTCCGGATACTAGCAATTTGTAAACGAACCGGTGAGAGATGTCTTCGGAGGTTCCGTTTGGCGCGCACCGTGCTGTTACAGGTGACCACGTTCCGTGGTGGGCCGCGTGGCCGACGTCCGCCGAACCCGAGTGCATGACGGCTGCGCGACGGTCTTCGACGTGCGGCCGCCACAGGAGTACGCCGCGGGACACATCCCCGGCGCGGTGTCCATCCCGGCCGACGAGCTGGAACGTCGCCTTGCCGAGGCGACCACGGTCGTCGTGGCCTACTGCCGTAGGCCACACTGAGCCTTTTTCAACCTGACCAGCGAGCTTCTGCGTCAGGAGATCGCGAAGGTTGCAGCGCAACTGCTCTGACCACAGCTGCACAGGTCACCGGCTCGCCAGCTCGGCGTCTGCACCCACACAACCAGGCCCCTGAGCTGCCGGAACGGCAGGTTGAAAAAGGCTCACTGCGTGCTCAGGCCGCGCACCAGTTCACCGTCTCGATCCCCATCTTCGGCCGGGACGCGCACCTCATGCTCACGTCCGGTCAGGCGATGTTCGTCGTCGTGTCGCGCTGCGGTGTGCCACCGGCTCTGAACTGGGTTTCCCACGTGCCTGATGATGCCGTACCCGAGCCCGGCACAATGCTGGTGACGACCTTGCACGAGCACACGACAAACACGACGAACGTGTCGTCGGGGCGGAGGCCTGTGGCTAGTCCGGGATCCGGACGGCGAAGGCCACGACGTCGTCGTCGGGGGCGGTGGTGACGAGCTGGGCGATGACGGTGTCGACGATCTGTTGCGGCGTTTGGTCGCTGAGTGGGGCGAGGGTGTCGATGAGTCGTTGTGTGCCGGCGTCGAGGTCGCTGTCGCGTCGTTCGACGAGCCCGTCGGTGTAGAAGAACACCGTCGATCCGCCCTGCAGCGTGAGGTGGTGGTCGGTGCGCTGTCCCCGTCTGCTGAGTTTGAACCCGAACAGGAGGTCGTGGGCGTCGAGCAGCCGAGGGGACCGGCCGGGGTGCAGCAGTATCGGTGGTGGGTGCCCGGCGTTGGTCCAGGTCATCGACCAGTCAGAGGATGGCGAGCGTCGTAGGTGGGCGACGACGGCGGTCCCGGCGGCGCCGAGGTCGAACTGTTCGTTGGCGGTCTCGAAGGCTTCGACAATCCGCGAGGGTGGCCCGCCGGGATGATCGACTGCTGCTTGGCGCAGCATCGAGCGCACCTGTCCCATGAGGGTGACCGCGGTCAGGGAGTGTCCGATGATGTCGCCGATCGACAGCATCATCGTGTGGTCGTGGGGACGGTCGGGGTCGGTGAGCGCGGCGGCGTCGTACCAGTCCCCGCCGACGTTCTCCCGGGAGTCGGCCGGCAGGTAGCGGGCGGCCATGGCCAGCTCACCGGTGCGGGGTAGCTCGGTGAGCATGGCGTTCTGCATCTCGTGCGCCACGGTGGTGCGGTGGGTCAACCGCCGGGCCCGCCCCATCGCCTGCCCGGCGTACCCGGCGATCGTGGCGATGTACAGCAGATCGGTCGGTTCCACCGCGTGGGGACGTGACCAGCCCAGCAGGATCGCGCCGATGATCCGCCCGGGTGCCGGCAACGCAGCGACGACGACGCTGCCCAGCTCTCGTGCGCGCACGTCGTCCCCGCCTGGCCCCGGGTGGGATCGGTCGAACGCGGCCTGGTCCGGGTAGTGCAGGATCCCGCGGAGGCGTGTCACGCGAGCCGTGTAAGCCGCGGGTGGACCAAGATCGACCGCAGTGATCAACACGGCGGTCGGGAGGGACACCCACGTGAGCGAGAACCAACCCGATCCCGACGGTGAGACCGCGGCTGCCCGCCGGCTTGCCGAGGCGCTCGACCCGTCGGCGATCGACGCGCTGTTGGCCGATGCGAAGGCCGCCGGTACCCCGATCGACGGCGTCGACGGACTGCTCAACCAGATGACCAAGGCCGTGCTCGAACGGTCGCTGCAGACCGAGATGACCCACCACCTCGGCTATGACCGCGACGACCCCGCCGGACACGGTACCGGCAATTCGCGTAATGGCAGCGCTACCAAGAAGGTGTCGACCACGAACGGGCCGGTGACGATCAGCGTGCCGCGGGACCGGAATGGCGAGTTCGAGCCGCAGATCGTGCCGAAACGCGCCCGTCGGGTCGGCCAGATCGACGAGCTGGTGCTCTCCTGTTACGCCCGCGGAATGTCGACCCGCGACATCGAAGCGCACCTGCTCGAAGTGTACGGGGTGGAGGCGTCACGGGAACTGATCTCGAACATCACCGATGTGGTGACCGACGAGATCGAGATCTGGCGGAATCGGCCGGTCGACGAGGTCTACCCGATCGTCTATATCGACGGTATCCGAATCAAGATCCGGGACAAGGCCGCGGTCACGATCAAGAGCGCGCACCTGGTCATCGGCGTGGACGTCGAGGGCCGCAAGCACGCGCTGGGCTGCTGGATCGCCGAGACCGAGGGCGCGAAGTTCTGGCACGCGGTGCTCACCCAGCTGCGCAACCGCGGGCTGCGCGACATCCTGATCGCCTGCTGCGATGGCCTGAGTGGTCTTCCTGAAGCCATCACCAGCGTCTTCCCCGACGCCGTCGTCCAGACATGCGTGGTGCACGTGATCCGCAACGCGATGCGGTTCGTGTCCTACCAGGACCGGAAGAAGATCGTGAAGTCCATGAAGACGATCTACACCGCGCCCACCGTCGAGGCCGCCGAGCTCGCCCTGAAGGATCTTGACACCGAGTGGGGACGACAGTACCCGGGAGTGCTCGACGTCTGGCGTCGTGCGTGGAACGAGTTCATTCCGTTCCTCGACTACCCGCCCGAACTACGGCGGATCGTCTACACCACCAACACCATCGAATCCATCAACTTCCAACTCCGGAAAATCACAAAGACTCGCGGGCACTTCCCGTCGGACGAGGCGGCGATGAAGCTACTCTACCTCGGCCTGCGGAACATTCCGAGCAAGAGAGGAGGTGAGTCCGGAACCGGAACACATGGCTGGAAAACAGCCCTGAACACCCTGGTCGTCCTCTTCCCTGGACGACTTCCTCTGTGATAGCTTAACCACATCAGTCACCCGTGGCTTACACGGGAACCGTGACAGGCTCTCCCGCGGCGCTCGAGGACCAGCGCGATCGGCGAGCCCGGCACCGACACCCCACCGGCGCCGGTGTCGAGACCGTCCCCGGCCTCCCCCCCCGGCCTCCCCGGCCTCCCCGGCCTCCCCGGCCTCCCCGGCCTCCCCGGCCTCCCCGGCCTCCCCGGCCTCCCCGGCCTCCCCGGCCTCCCCGGCCTCCCCGGCCTCCCCGGCCTCCCCGGCCTCCCCGGCCTCCCCGGCCTCCCCGGCCTCCCCGGCCTCCCCGGCCTCCCCGGCCTCCCCGGCCTCGCCGGTCTCCGCGGGGTCGGTGGTGAGCCGGCCACGACCGTCGAGGGTCGCGATCTCGACGTGTATCGGGCCCAGCTCGGCGGTGAGCAGCTCGGTGATCTGGCTGCGCACATCAGCCACGGTCTCCGTGGCGGTGAACGCCTGCGACGCGGCGAGCAGCATCTGGCTGCGCTCGAACGCGCGCCGCTGGCCTTCCTCGATCTGCTCACGGCGAACGTGTTCACCCGCGGTGTCGTGCTCGCGCAGCTGTGACGCGTCCTCGTCGAGGTCAGACCCCCCCAGTCACGCGCACCGTCCTCCCCGACCGGGACATCTTCCCGACCGTGTGCCCGATTCTCTCGTCCCGGGGTGGGGAGTGGACACCCCACCGGAGGGGTATACCGCGCCGCATGGCGGCGATCCACGGCGGCGGTGTTGATGCCGGTCACGCACCGGCCGGAGGAGGCCTGGTGACATCAGCGACCGACCCGGAGCCGTCGCTGCGCCTCGACCCGTGCGGGCCGGGTGAACTCGCCCAGGTACGGGCCTGGCTACGGCGCCACATTACCGATCCCGATCGGGCGCTGGACGCCGAGCTGGTCGCGACCGAACTGATCACCAACGCCGCCGAACACGGCGGCGGCTCGGCCATCGTGCGGATCACCGTCACCGAGCCCGACCGCATCCGTATCGAGGTCGCCGACACCAATCTCGCGGCGATGCTCACCGTCGGACGGTCCCGACTCGGACACCCCCGTGGGAACGGTCTGGCCATCGTCGACGCCGTCAGCTCCTGGGGTGTCGAACGCACCACCACCGGCAAGACCATCTGGGCCGACCTCAGCTGACGTCAGCCAACCTCGCCCCCGTCCGCACGCACGAGAAACCGCGGATCACGGCGCATAGGTCCATCTCATGCGGGCAGGCGATGGACAGTGTCGACCCGATGCCTGGGCATCGCGTCACCCCAGGCCCGGCGGGTTGAACACTGAATAGTTCGCCGGGCCGTCCGGCGCGGGTCGGTGGAGTCGCTGCCGCGGGTGTCGGGAAGTGGTGCGCCGTGCACCGGTAATGCAGGGGAGTCGGCGGGCGGCGTCGTCGGCAGCGAGCCGAGCCGCGACGGGCACGACTGCGACCGATGTCGCGTGATACGGGCTCCACGGGCGACCGTCTGCCGCTGCCCGCGGGTCGATCACGACAGACACTGGCTTGGACACCCGTCGTGTGACGTGGCTGGCTGCCGCATCACGACGTGGCACAGCATCGTCACGAAAGGACACTGGATGAGCAGCATGCTGCACGGTTGTCTCGCCGACACCGACTACTTCGAGCTCACCGCGCAGTCCGGGCGCAGCTACGGCATCTGGGTGACCACCCCGCCCGGCTACGCGGAGTCCACGGAGCCCTTGCCGCTGATCTACGTGCTGGACGGCAACGGGGCCGTGGGATTCACCGCTCCCTTGGTGACGGTCCAGACCGACCCCTACCTGACGTTGGCTCCCTACATCCAGGTCAGCATCGGCTACGCGGGCGAGGCCGCCGAGCACTGGGTGCAGCTGCGCAACCGCGACTTCGTACCCCCGGGGGAGCCCGTCTCCGATGACATGGTGCCCGCCCTCGAGGCGGCCCGGGACTCGGGCGCGATGTCCCAGCAGGAGATGGACGCCTTCCTCGCCGAGCTCACCGACACCCGGGCTGATCTGTTCCTCGACTTCCTGACCGACGATCTCCACCCGCACCTGCAGTCCCGGTTCCGCGTCGCCGACTCCGGGCACGGGCTCTTCGGCTACTCCTACGGCGGTCTCTTCGCCCTCTACGCGTGGCTGCGCGACGCGGCCCCGTTCTCCGCCGTCGGCGCGGGCAGCCCGGGGGTCCTCACCCCCGACAGCCGGATCTTCGCCATGATCGACGCCCTCCCGGCACGTCCCGCGGATCCGCTCGCCCCGCGGCTGCACATCACTGTGAACGAGCTCGAGGCACTCGGGGACATCGCGTTCCCCCGCAGGCTGGCGCAGAACGTGCTCGACGTCGTCGACCGGCTACTGCGCACGGACCGGGCGCCGGACGTCACCCGGGCGCTGTTGCGGGAGACCCACTCGACCGGGCTGCAGGCCTCGTTCCTGGACTACCTCAAGGTCTGCCACTCGCGCCCGGCGTAGACGCCCGCGGGCCCGCCCGCGTGGTCCACAGCCCGAGCTTGCTGCGGACTCGATCACTGAGCAGCGCGTGCGGCCTCGCGTAGCCACACCATCGTGTCGTTCGGCGGCCGGGCGATGACGTCCTTGCCGATGAGCTGCTCGGCGTTGATGGACTGCTCGCGGGTCAGGTCGACCTCCGTGTTACCGCCACCTGCCGTTGCCCGGGGACCAGGACACGACGTCGGCGCCGGCGGCCGCCACCAGGTACTCGCGTTCGTCGCCGAGGTAGGCGAGCAACTGCGCCGAGGCGAACATCCCCACCCACACCTGGCCGTGGTGAACTCCGTCCGGCTGCCGGTTGAGCGCGAAGTCCCGGGCGATCGCCGGTTTCGTTGTCCAGGACATCCCGAACCGTCGCTCGGCCGTAGCGCCCCGGAACAGCCGGCGGGCTCCGAGTGGACGCCGAGCTCGCCGGGCACTGGGGTCCCCGGAGGCCCACACGAAGTATCCCGCGTGATCCACCATGCTCCGCCACGCCGCGGCACTGTCCAGAGGGTCAACTCGTGAGCGGCACCGCCAGAGCGGCGGGAACTCGGCCATCATCTGGTCGGGGGTGACCTCCCCGGCCCGGAAACGCGTGTACAGCTCGACGGCGGCCCGGTCCCACTCGTTGAGGCCGATCACGGTGTGACGCCGGGAAAGGACGTGACGCCGGGAAAGACTGTGGACGTCGTGTACAGCACCGGGTCCCTCCACCCTTCGCCCAGCACCACGAGCAGCGCCTGGCCGACAAGCCCCTCGACGATCCTGCCCGTAGCCGGGAGTGCCGACGCGACCGAGACTACGCGCGCACCGGCCCGCAGCTTGCCCAGCCGGGGGGCCTGTGCAAGGAACGGTGGTTCCGGCCCGACACGCCGGGCTCGGGTCCGGTGGGATGGGCACTGTGAGTGATGACATCGGACCTTGTGGGTTCAGCCAAGGATGAGACGGGTTCAGGGCGTCAGCTCTCGCCCGAGCAGGCCGCCGCGGCGGCGATGGTGGCCGACGCGCGAGCACGCGGCCTGGAGCTGACCGGCCCGGATGGGCTGTTGAAGCTGTTCACCAAGAACGTTCTGGAGACTGCGCTCGGGGAGGAGATGACCGAGCACCTCGGGCATGCAAAGAACCGGGCCGACCCGGACCGGGAATCGACGAACAACCGGAACGGTCACCGGTCGAAGACGGTGATCTCCGATGCTGTCGGGGAGGTCGAGATCGAGGTGCCGAGAGACCGCGACTCGACGTTCGAACCCCAGATCGTTCGGAAACGGCAACGGCGGTTGGGGGATGTCGATGAGATCGTGTTGTCGCTGTACGCGAAGGGTTTGACGACCGGGGAGATCTCGGCGCATTTCTCGGAGATCTACGGGGCGTCGGTGTCGAAGGAGACCGTCTCACGGATCACCGACTCGGTGATCGCCGAGATGCAGGAATGGGTGTCGCGGCCACTCGATGCGGTGTACGTCGCGGTCTTCGTGGACGCGATCATGGTGAAGGTCCGCGACGGGCAGGTCGCCAACCGGCCCGTCTACGCGGCGATCGGGGTCACCGTCGACGGCCGCAAGGACGTGCTGGGCCTGTGGGCCGGCTCCGGTGGTGAGGGCGCGAAGTTCTGGCTGGGGGTGCTGACCGACCTGCGTAACCGCGGCATGCGGGACGTGTTCTTCCTGGTCTGCGACGGGTTGAAAGGCCTGCCCGAGGTGGTGGAGAACGTGTGGCCACAGACCATCGTGCAGACATGCATCGTGCACTTGATCAGGATCTCGTTCCGGTTGACGTCGCGGCGTGACACCGATGCGATCAAGCGAGGGATTCGGGCGATCTACACGGCCCCCACCGCCGACGCCGCTCTCGCTGCTCTCGATGACCTCGACGAGAAATGGGGTCGCACTTATCCGGCGATGATCCGGTTGTGGCGCAACGCCTGGACCGAGTTCGTTCCGTTCCTCGACTACGATGCCGAGATCCGTGCCGTGTTGTGTTCGACGAACGCGATCTGGGTGTTTAGATCAAGGAGTCGGTCAGGGCGTTGCTTCCCCGGCCGATGCTCGAGGCGGCCAGCCCTGACTCTGAACGCTATTGACGCCGTGAGGCTGTCTTCGATTCGAAGTGTCGGGCTGGCCGCGTGAGCGCAGGCCCGCGGTGCCTGGCTTGAAGAGAGCCTGCCTGACTCAACCCAGATCTGCCGACACCGCGGGCCTGCGCTGTCCACGATAGGCCACGCAGACGGGAACAAGTGTTGACGCACGAACACGGTGTCGCGGGGATCGATCCTCACAAGAATACGGCTACCATCGCAGTCCTCGATCATCGAGGCGCGGCGAGGCGTGTCACGCGAGCCGTGTAAGCCGCGGGTGGACCAAGATCGACCGCAGTGATCAACACGGCGGTCGGGAGGGACACCCACGTGAGCGAGAACCAACCCGATCCCGACGGTGAGACCGCGGCTGCCCGCCGGCTTGCCGAGGCGCTCGACCCGTCGGCGATCGACGCGCTGTTGGCCGATGCGAAGGCCGCCGGTACCCCGATCGACGGCGTCGACGGACTGCTCAACCAGATGACCAAGGCCGTGCTCGAACGGTCGCTGCAGACCGAGATGACCCACCACCTCGGCTATGACCGCGACGACCCCGCCGGACACGGTACCGGCAATTCGCGTAATGGCAGCGCTACCAAGAAGGTGTCGACCACGAACGGGCCGGTGACGATCAGCGTGCCGCGGGACCGGAATGGCGAGTTCGAGCCGCAGATCGTGCCGAAACGCGCCCGTCGGGTCGGCCAGATCGACGAGCTGGTGCTCTCCTGTTACGCCCGCGGAATGTCGACCCGCGACATCGAAGCGCACCTGCTCGAAGTGTACGGGGTGGAGGCGTCACGGGAACTGATCTCGAACATCACCGATGTGGTGACCGACGAGATCGAGATCTGGCGGAATCGGCCGGTCGACGAGGTCTACCCGATCGTCTATATCGACGGTATCCGAATCAAGATCCGGGACAAGGCCGCGGTCACGATCAAGAGCGCGCACCTGGTCATCGGCGTGGACGTCGAGGGCCGCAAGCACGCGCTGGGCTGCTGGATCGCCGAGACCGAGGGCGCGAAGTTCTGGCACGCGGTGCTCACCCAGCTGCGCAACCGCGGGCTGCGCGACATCCTGATCGCCTGCTGCGATGGCCTGAGTGGTCTTCCTGAAGCCATCACCAGCGTCTTCCCCGACGCCGTCGTCCAGACATGCGTGGTGCACGTGATCCGCAACGCGATGCGGTTCGTGTCCTACCAGGACCGGAAGAAGATCGTGAAGTCCATGAAGACGATCTACACCGCGCCCACCGTCGAGGCCGCCGAGCTCGCCCTGAAGGATCTTGACACCGAGTGGGGACGACAGTACCCGGGAGTGCTCGACGTCTGGCGTCGTGCGTGGAACGAGTTCATTCCGTTCCTCGACTACCCGCCCGAACTACGGCGGATCGTCTACACCACCAACACCATCGAATCCATCAACTTCCAACTCCGGAAAATCACAAAGACTCGCGGGCACTTCCCGTCGGACGAGGCGGCGATGAAGCTACTCTACCTCGGCCTGCGGAACATTCCGAGCAAGAGAGGAGGTGAGTCCGGAACCGGAACACATGGCTGGAAAACAGCCCTGAACACCCTGGTCGTCCTCTTCCCTGGACGACTTCCTCTGTGATAGCTTAACCACATCAGTCACCCGTGGCTTACACGGGAACCGTGACAGGCTCAGGCGGCGTGGTCGACAACAAGTCCTTCTCCATCACCAAGGGCGGTATCGATGAGCTGCTGACGTTCCTGCTCGGTGTCGAGCTGACGATCGACCGGATCGGCATCGAAGGATCGGGATTTCTCGGCCAGCCGCTGGTCCTCGCGCTCGCGGCCGCGGGTTACGACGTGCGCGAAGTCCAAGCCAACCGCACCGCGGAGCGGCGTAAGCGTCGTCGTCGGGCCAAGACCGACGCCGAGGACGCGGAGGCCATCGCCCGAGAGGCCCTCAGCGACCCCGAGCTGCCTCCGGCCGGGAAGCACACCGCGCCCAGCCCGACATGGCAGACGCTCACGGTGATCCGCGACTGGCGTGAATCTCTTGTCCTGCAGCGTGTTCGGCTGCTCACCGAGTCCGAAGCAGTACTCGTCACGCTCCCCGTCGCCATCCGCGCCACGTTGCCCTCGACCAGCCGCGTTCTCCCGCAGCTCCAGTCCCTGGTCGACGGCGTCGCGAACCCCGATCTGCTCAGCCCAGCCGAGCGGCTCAAGCTCGACCGGCTCGCGGCCAGCCTGAACGACATCATCACCCTGACGGCGCGGATCAAGGAACTCGACCGACAGATTCCCGCCCTCCTCAGCGACCTTGGCTGCACCCTCACAGAGGTCCGCGGTGTCGGCGTGGTCACAGCCATGGATCTTCTGGTCGAGATCGGCGATCCGTGCCGGTTCACGACCGAGGCCCAGTTTGCACGCTGGTGCGGAATCGCGCCCGTCGCCCTCTCGTCGGGTGAAGGTCACGGGCCGGCCCGTCGGCACCGACTCGACCTCGGCGGCAATCGAGCTGTCAACTCTGTTCTGCACATCGTGCACGTCACGCAAGTCCGATGCCACCCGCCGGCGAAAGAGTACATGGCGAAACGGGTCACCGACAACAAGACAAAACGTGAGGCTCGGCGAAGCCACAAGCGGCAGCTCGCGAACATCATCATCAGACACATGTGGACCGACGCAAGACGCTCCACGGCGACCACACCGACCAGCTCCGCAGCTGCTGCTTGACAAGAGAGCTTCGAATCACTCAACGCCCGCTACCGCCGAGCGGTACGGGCGCGAGGGCATTTCCCCAGCGAGGCGGCCGCGTTGAAATGCCTGTATCTTGTGACCCGCAGCCTCGACCCGACCGGGCGAGGCCGCGCACGGTGGACGATCCGCTGGAAGCCGGTGATCAACGCCTTCGCGATCACGTTCGGTGACCGCTGGCCGTCCGCCGAGCACTACTGACCAACAACGCCGGAACCACCGTTCCTGTTACAGACCCATTGGGAGACATGCCCTAGCCCTGCTCGGCCGCCCACGCGGCGACCCGGCGCTCGCTCTCCTGCGGGGAGAGATCCTCGACCCGGGTCATCACCGACCAGCGCACGCCGTAGGGGTCCACGACCGAGGCGAACCGGTCCCCGGAGACGAACGTCGCGAGCGGCTCCCGGACGGTCGACCCGGCCGCGGCCAGCACGGCGACCGCAGCGTCGGCGTCCGGCACGTAGATCGCCAGCGACATGCTGACCGGGTGGTCACCGGCCGGTGCGGCGACGAGGCCGTAGCCCGGCATCGCGTCGCCGACGGTGAGCCGCCCGGACGGCAGCTCCAGCTCGGCGTGCGCGACGACGCCGCCCATCTCGGTGACCGAGGCGACCCGGGCCCCGAACGCCGCGGAGTAGAGTTCGATCGCCGCGCTCGCGGACCCGACCACCAGGTGCGGGGTCAGTGAGGTGCTGGTGACCGGACGGCCGTCGACGGTGTGTTCTGCGGTCTTCGTCATGTGCTCAGCCTCCCCAGCGGCGCCCCGCCGTTCTTGAAGATTCCCGACAGGAGGTCGGCGTGGTCGTCTCGCGCGGGCACCTCAATCCCGGGTCGCCGGGGGTGGCGCTGTCGCGGTTCCCGGTGGGGCTCGACCCGCTCGTGCGGTGGGCGTGGGTGGTCCGCTGGGAGCTGGCGCCCGGCCGCACCGTCGCGCAACGGGTGCTGCAGTACCCGTCGTTCAACCTCGTGGCCGGGCCGCAGGGGGCCGACCTGCACGGGCCGCGGACGGTCGTCGACGTGCGGGAGCTCGCGGGCCGGTCCTGGGTGGTGGGCCTGCTGCTCCGCCCGGGTGCGACGCCGGCGCTGACCGGCACCCCGCCCGCCGCGCTGGCCGGTACCGCGGAACCGATGCCCGGCGCCCCGATCGCCGAGCTGACCGCGGCGGTGCACGCCCCCGGCGGCCCGGACCGTGCGGTCGCCGCCGTGGTGCGCTACTGGCTGGAGCCGGTCGCCGGGCGGGTCACCGAGGCCGGGCGGCTGGTCAACCGGGCGTGCGCGCTGGCCGAGGACCGTCCCGACATCGTCCGGGTCGACCAGCTGGCCGCCGAGGTCCAGGTCGCGCCCCGCACCCTGGAACGGCTGGTTCGGGCTCACGCCGTTGTGGCTGATCGACTGCCGGCGGTTGCAGGCCGCGGCGACCGCGCTGCGTGAGGACCCGGACGCCGACCTCGCCGCGCTCGCCGCCGACCTCGGCTACGCCGACCAGGCCCACTTCACCCGTCGCTACCGGGCCGTCGTGGGGGAGACGCCGGGGGCGACCCGCCGGGCGGCCCGGCTCGCGGGCTGACTGCGATCATGCCCCGTACGGTCCACCGGCGTACTACCCTCCGCTCATGGCACGCCGGGCCGACTCTGATCCGACGACCTGGTGGGAGCGCTACGGGCACCGGCTGGAAGGACCCCCTGTGACGAGCTGACCGGGCGCCCCGCAGTACCCGCAGCCCCCGCAGCCGCAGCCGCGGCAGCAGCCGCCCGCACCGGAGCAGCACGACCTGCGCGAGGACGACGTCCTGTACCGGCGTGCGGACCGCCCGCGGTCGGGCTGGCGGCGGGTACTGCACGACGTCACCGGCGGCCGGGTCAACCCCGGCCCGAGCGACGCCGACGAGCGCCGCGACGCGATGCTGCACCGCATCCGGGCCCAGCTGCCCGGCGCGCACCGGGTCGCGGTGATGTCGGTGAAGGGCGGGGTCGGGAAGACGACGGTCTCCGCCTGCCTGGGGCTCACCCTGTCGGAGAACCGCGGTGACCGCACCGTCGTCCTCGACGCCAACCCCGACGCCGGGACGCTGGCCGACCGGCTCACCGGTGACTCCCGGGTGACCGTCCGCGAGCTGCTCAACGACCTCGACCAGATCCGCAGCTGGACCGACGTGTCGCACTACACCAGCCTGGCCGGGCGCCTGCAGGTGCTGGCGTCCGAACAGGACCCGGCGTCCGGCGACGCGTTCCGCCACGACGAGTACGAGCTGGTCTGCGAGCTGCTCGGGCGGTTCTTCAACGTCATCGTCACCGACTCCGGTACCGGGTTGGTGCACTCGGCGATGCAGGGCACGCTCGCCCAGGCGGACTCGATCGTCGTGGTCGGGGCGCCGACCGTGGACGGCGCGGGCCGGGCCAGCAAGACGCTCGACTGGCTGGTCGCGCACGGGCTGGGCGACCTGGCGCGCGACGCCGTCGTCGTCCTGTCCTACGACCGGCAGAGCGCCGAGGTGGACGCGGACCGGATCCTGGAGCACTTCCGCTCCCGGGTCCGGGGCGTGGTGCGGGTCCCGCACGACCCGCACCTGGCGACCGGCGGCCGGATCGACCCGGCCCGGCTGCGTCCGGCCACGTCGGACGCGTTCCTCGAACTGGGCGCCCTCGTCGCCGACGGGTTCGGCACCTGAGCGGCGGCCGGCGCGGCACGCGTACCGTGGTCCCGGTCATGAACACGCAGCACACGCACGGAGACCGCGCCCACGACAACCCGTGGGTCCTCAGCACCCGGGAACTGGCCCGCCGGCCCGGTAACCAGCGCACCGTCCGGCGGACGGTGCCCGCCCCGTCGGGCGACGAGATCATCGGTCTCGCCGAGGTCATCGCCGTGCCCGGCGGGTCCGACGTCGAGCTCGACCTGTCTCTGGAGTCGGTCACCGAGGGCGTCTACGTGTCGGGGACGGCGACGGCCCGGCTCGAGGGCGAGTGCTCGCGCTGCCTCGACCCGATCGTCGACGACGTCGAGATCCGGATCGGCGAGCTGTTCGCCTACCCGGACTCGGCGACCGAGGAGACCACCGACGCCGACGAGATCCCGCGCCTGGTCGACGAGCGGATCGACATCACCCAGACGGTGCGCGACGCCGTCGTCACCGATCTCCCGATGGCTCCGCTGTGCAGGGAGGACTGCCCCGGCCTGTGCGCCGACTGCGGCGAGAGGTGGGTCGATCTCCCGACCGATCACGGGCATGAGAGACTGGATCCTCGTTGGGCGGCGCTCCAGGAGCGCCTGCCCTCCACCGACTGAGCCGGGGCTCCGCCACGGAGTCCGCTCGCGGTGGGCAGACCTGATCGTCCGAAGTACCGAGGAGTGTCATCATGGCCGTTCCCAAGCGCCGGATGTCGCGGTCCAACACGCGTGCGCGCCGGTCGCAGTGGAAGGCCACTGCGCCGAACCTCGTCGCCTGCTCGAACCGCGCGTGCCGCGAGCCCAAGCTGCAGCACATCGCCTGCCCGACCTGTGGTCAGTACGACGGCCGGCAGGTCACCAGCCCGGCCTGATCGCAGCCGTGGGCGACAAGAGCGTGACCGGTCCGGCGACGGACCGGTCTCCTCTGCTTTCTGCACTCGGTGTGGAGCTGGACCACGAACTGCTCGAGCTCGCGCTCACGCACCGCTCGTACGCCTACGAGCACGGGGGCCTGCCGACCAACGAGCGCCTGGAGTTCCTCGGTGACTCGGTGCTCTCGATCGTGGTCACCGAGCGGCTCTACCGCGACCACCCGGACCTGCCGGAGGGGCAGCTCGCGAAGCTGCGGGCCAGCGTCGTCAACATGCACGCGCTGGCCGGGGTCGCAGCCGACCTGCCGACGCCCGACGGGGCGACCGACGGTCTCGGCGCCTACCTCTACCTGGGGCGCGGCGAGGAACTGACCGGTGGCCGGTCGAAGGCCAGCATCCTGGCCGACGCCACCGAGGCGCTCCTCGGCGCGGTGTACCTGCAGCACGGCCTCGAACCGTCGCGCGAGCTGATCATGCGGCTGTTCGCCGACCTGATGCGCAGCGCGCCGCTGCTCGGTGCCGGGCTCGACTGGAAGACCAGCCTGCAGGAACTCACCGCGGCCGGTGGGCACGGTGTGCCCGAGTACCGGATCGACGAGGAGGGCCCGGACCACCTCAAGGTGTTCACCGCGACCGCCGTCGTCGGCGGGCGGGACCTGGGCACCGGCGCCGGGCGCACCAAGAAGGAGGCCGAGCAGCGGGCCGCGGAGATCGCGTGGCGTGCGCTGTCGGCCGAGCACAGCGGGCAGAGCACTCCGTCGTAGAAGCCGTTGTAGATGCCTGAGCTTCCCGAGGTCGAGGTCGTCCGCCGCGGGCTCGCCGACCACGTCCTCGCGCGCCGGGTCGCCGCCGTCGAGGTGCTGCACCCGCGGGCGGTGCGCCGGCACACCGGCGGTGCCGGGGACTTCGCCGCCCGGGCGACCGGCCGCACCCTGGCCGCCGCCTCCCGCCGCGGCAAGTACCTGTGGCTGGAGTTCGACGACGCGGGCCCGGGGGACGACGCGTTGCTCGCGCACCTCGGGATGTCCGGCCAGATGCTCGTCGCCGACCCCGGCCGGCCGGACGAGACCCACCTGCGGGTCCGGATCCGGTTCACCGACGACGGCCCCGAACTGCGCTTCGTCGACCAGCGGACGTTCGGCGGGCTGTCGGTGCACCCGCTCGTCGACGCGGCCGGAGGGGGGCTGGTGCCCGAGCCGGTCGCGCACATCGCCCGGGACCCGATGGACCCGGCGTTCTCGGCCGACGAGGCGGTCACGGCACTGCGCAGGCGGCGCACCGAGCTGAAGCGGGCCCTGCTGGACCAGACCGTCGTCTCCGGGATCGGCAACATCTACGCCGACGAGGCGCTGTGGCGCTCCCGCCTGCACGGCCTGCGGCCGACCGGGAAACTGACCAGGGCGCAGGGTCACGCGGTGCTCGACGCGGCGACCACGGTGATGACCGAGGCGCTCGCCCAGGGCGGGACGTCGTTCGACGCGCTGTACGTCAACGTCAACGGCGCGTCCGGCTACTTCGACCGGTCGCTGGCGGTCTACGGCCAGACCGACCGGGCCTGCCCGCGCTGCGGTACCCCGATCCGGCGCGACGCGTTCATGAACCGCTCCTCGTTCACCTGCCCGCGCTGCCAGCCCCGCCCCCGGCCGCCCCGCACCTGACCCCCGGCCCCGCCTTCCCTTCTCCTCCCTCCCGTTTCCTCCCTCTCCTTTTCCCACTCATGGAGCTTCAGCCTCGTAGGACCGGGCCAAAGCTCCATGAGTGCGCCGGGCCGGGGGTGCCGGACATGCACTCATGGAGCTTCGGCCTCGTGAGACCGGGCTGAAGCTCCATGAGTGGATCGGGGCGGGGTGCGCCGCTGCCCCACAGGATGCAACGCCATCGACACTACTGCGCATCGCGTAGTACTCTCTCGTGCAGAAGGAGGGGGCGATGGACACCAGCCAGTTGCTCAAGGGGGTGCTGGACCTCGCGGTCCTGGCCGTCCTGGACACCGCGGACGGTTACGGCTACGAGGTCGTCCGGGCACTGCGCACCGCGGGGCTGTCCGAGGTCGGCGACGCGTCGGTGTACGGCACCCTGCGCCGGCTCTACGGCGCGGGGTTCCTGACCTCGTACGTGGTGCCGAGCGAGGAGGGGCCGCACCGGAAGTACTACGCGATCAACGAGCCGGGCCGGGCCCGGCTGCAGGAGACGACGGCGCGGTGGCGGGAGTTCGCCACCACGATGGAAGGCCTGGTGGGCACGTGATGGCCGAGAGCGACACCGAGAGCGACACCGGCGAGACGACCCGGATCGTCGACCCGGTGACGACCGAGTACCTGGACGGGCTGCGGTCGGCGCTGGCGGACCTGCCGTCCGCCGAGCTCGCCGAGATCGTCGAGGACGCGCGGGGTCATCTCGCGGACCTGGCGTCCGAGCTGGGGCAGGACTACGACCGGGCCGCGGTGCACGCCCGCCTCGGAACACCCGCCGCGTACGCCGCGGAACTGCGCGCCGCCGCCGGGTTCCCGGCGCCGCCACCGGCGGAGCCCCGGCCGCGGTGGTCGGCCCGGTTCGCCGTGTTCGCCCTGGTGGTGGCCACGTTGTTCGCCGCGGTCGGCGGCATGATCGGCATTCCGATGGGCTACCTCGCGCTCACGGTCGGGCTGGTGGCCGCGGCGGTCGGGATCCTGCCCGTCCTGTCGGACGGGCCGCTGCTGCGATCGGTCGGTGTGCTCCGTCCGGTCCGCGCCCTCGCCGTGCTCCGTACCCCGGGCCCGGCTCCGGCCGGGAACCCGAACTGGCGGGACCCCGCGACGGTGCTCGCCGCCCTGCAGCCGGGGTGGTGGGTGCTGCGGGCGGTGCTCGCGGCCGGGGCGGTCGCCGCTCTGGCGACCCGGGACGGCACCTTCGCCCTGCTGATCACGGTGCTGGTGGCGCTGGCGGCGATCCCGCTGTCGTTCGTGCTGGGCGCCCGCACCCGCGCGGACCGCCGGCTGCTGTGGCTGGTCGTCCCGCTGAACGCGTTCGCGGCCGGTCTGGTCGTCGCCGCGGCCGGGGCGCTCACCGACGACGAGGCGCAGAACACCCAGCCCGTCTACCAGAACGGGCTGGTCCAGGACGGCGAGATCGTCAGCGACGTGCGCCCGTTCGACGCGCAGGGCCGCCCGCTGTCCGGGGTGTACCTGTTCGACCAGGACGGGACGCCGCTGTCGGTCCACGACTACGTCTGCAGCACCGATCGGGGCCCGGTCGCGGACGGTACCGACACCCGTCCGTACCCGCGGGGGACGACCGAGGTCGACCCGGACACCGGGCGGTGCGTGACCACGCCACCGGCGCCACTGGTCGTCACCGTGCCGGGGACGACGCCCGCCCCGGCCGCGGGGGAGGGGCCACCTCCCACGGCCACGGTGGCACCGAGCCCCGCGCCACCCTCGCCCCCGCCCCCGCCCGGCAACTGAGCCCGCCACGGCCCACTCATGGAGCTTCGGCCCGGCCACACGAGGCTGAAGCTCCATGAGTGCGACGAACCGCGGGCTGAAGCTCCATGAGTGCAGCACGACGAGGTGTGACGGACCAGGACGGACAGGACCTGCCGGACGGGGGGAGCCGGCTGCCCGGGCCGGGCGTGCGCTGGGGAGAGCGCGTCCGGCCCATCGGCGTCACAACCAGTCGTTGATCTTGAACATGGTGTAGAGCCCGACGGCCAGCAGGATCATCAGGCCGTAGGCCATCGGGTAGCCGTAGGCCCAGTGCAGCTCCGGCATGGTGTCGAAGTTCATCCCGTAGATCCCGGCGACGAGGCTGGGCGCGAACAGGATCGCCGCCCACGAGGAGACCTTCTTCATCTGCTCGTTCTGGGCGAACCCGGCCTCGGTCATCCGGGTCATCTCGTCGTTCTGCCGTTGCGCGACGAGGGTCGCGTTCACGGTCAGGATGTTGCCGAGCAGGTCCCGGAAGCCCTCGACGCGCTCGCGGACCCGGGTGGCGTGGTCGACGACGTCACGCATCGCGCGGCGCAGCTCGACGTCCGGGCTCGGCCCGGACTTGCCGAACCGGCCGCGCAGCTCCAGGAAGATCTCCTGCAGCGGCTCGACCGCGCGCTGGAAGGCGATGACCTCGCGGGTCAGCTGGTAGATGCGGCGGGAGACGTTCGGGTCGCCGCGGAAGACCTGCACCTCGATCTCGTCGATGTCGTCCTGCAGGCCGTCGAGGACCGGGATGTAGTCGTCCACGACCCGGTCCAGGACGGCGTAGAGCACGGCCATCGGACCGTGGGCCAGCAGCTCGGGATCGTTCTCCAGCCGTTCCCGGACCTCGCCCAGGTCGGGCTCGACGGCGTGCCGCACGGTGATCACGAAGTCCGGGCCGAGGAACAGGTGGACCTCGCCGATCTGCACGGCCTCGTCGGCGTCGACGTAGCGCGCCGGGCGCAGGACGATGAACTCGGTGTCGCCGTAGCGCTCCATCTTCGGCCGCTGGTGGGCGTTGACGGTGTCCTCGACGGCCAGCGAGTGCAGGTCGAACTCCCCCGCGAGCTGCTCGATCTCGGGCTCGTCCGGCCGGAGCAGGCCGATCCAGCAGAAGCTGCCCGGGCTCGGTTCGGCGGCCCGGTCGGCACCGTCGGAGCGGCACCGCCGCAGCTCGTCGAGCGCGCCGTCGACCGACTCCGGCGCCGCCGCGCGGTGGCCGTCCACGTACACCGCGTTGTCGATCAACGACATCCTCGTGACCTCCCGGTCCGTGGACGACGATCCGGACCGCTCGCAGGGTAACCAGGCCGCACCGGAGGCGCGCGGTGCCCGGTGTCTGCCGGCCGGCCGGTGGGCGACGACCTCCGGGACGCCGGTGGTGGCCGTCACCGGGCGTCAAGAACGCGTCAATGCGGCCGCGGTACGGCGTCAACGGGCCGTCACGGAAGTCCTGCGGTGCGGCGGTGCGGCGCACGATCACGTTCGGCCGCCGGATCCCTCCGGCGGGTGTAGGTCGAGGGAGTGAGTCGTGGCCGACCTGGCCTACATCGCGTTGCTGCTGGCGGGCTTCGCCGTCCTCGCGCTGATCCTGCGCGGACTGGAGAAGCTGTGATCGCGAACGTCGCCGGGGGTGTGATCGCCCTGGCCCTGCTGGTGTACCTGGTGATCGCCCTGCTGCGCCCGGAGAAGTTCTGATGGCCGGGCTCGCCCAGGTGGGCCTGGTGGTGCTCCTGCTCGCGGCGGCCTGGAAGCCGTTGGGCGACTGGATGGCCCGGGTCTACACCGACACCCGGCACTGGCGGGTCGAGCGGTGGATCTACCGGCTCTGCCGGATCGACGCCGACTCCGGGCAACGCTGGACGACGTATGCGAGCGGGGTACTCGGGTTCTCCTTCGTCTCGGTCGCGCTGCTCTACCTGCTGCAGCGCCTGCAGCCGTTCCTGCCGCTCGGGTTCGGTCGCGGCACCGACGGAGCCGGCACCGTGAGCCCGGCGATGGCGTTCAACACCGCGGTGTCGTTCGTGACGAACACGAACTGGCAGTCCTACGTGCCGGAACAGGTGCTCGGCCACACCGTGCAGATGGTGGGGCTGACCACGCAGAACGTGGTCTCCGCCGCGGTGGGGATCGCGGTCGCGGTCGCGCTGGTCCGGGCGTTCGGTGTGCGCACCGACGACCGGCTCGGGAACTTCTGGGTGGATCTGACCCGCGGCACCGTGCGCATCATGGTGCCGCTCGCCGCGGTCGCCGCCGTCGTACTGGTCGCCGGTGGGGTCGTCCAGTCGCTGCGGGCCGGGGTGGACGTCGTCGCCGCCGACGGGTCGGCGCACACGCTGCCGCTGGCGCCGGCCGCGTCGCAGGAGGCGGTCAAGCAGCTCGGTACCAACGGTGGCGGCGTCCTCAACGCCAACTCCGCGCACCCGTTCGAGAACCCGAGCCCGTTCACCAACCTGGTCGAGATCGTCCTCCTGCTGCTGATCCCGGTGGCGCTGACCCGGACGTTCGGCGTCATGGTCGGGCGGGTCCGCCAGGGCGTGGTGCTGCTGTCGGTGATGGGCGGGATCTGGGCGGTCTTCCTCGGCCTGGCGTGGCTCGCCGAGTCGCACCCGAACGGGCCGGCCGCGCTCGCCGCCGGGGCCGCGATGGAGGGCAAGGAGGTCCGCTTCGGCATCCCCGGCTCGGTCCTGTTCGCGATCTCCACGACCGGCACGTCGACCGGTGCGGTGAACGCGATGCACGACAGTCTCACCGGGGGTGCCGGTGGGCTGGCGATGCTGAACATGCTGCTCGGGGAGGTCGCGCCGGGTGGCGTCGGCTCCGGGCTGTACGGGCTGCTCGTGCTGTCGATCGTCGCGGTGTTCCTCGCCGGTCTGATGGTGGGCCGCACCCCGGAGTTCCTGGGACGCAAGCTCGGCCGCCGCGAGATCACGTTCGCCGCACTGTCGATCCTGGTGATGCCGGCGTTCGTGCTGCTCGGCGCCGGGCTCGCGATCGCGCTGCCGGGCACCGCCGACGCGCTGAACAACGACGGCGCACACGGCTTCTCCGAGGTGCTCTACGCCTGGGCGTCGGCGGCGAACAACAACGGCTCAGCGTTCGCCGGGATCACCGTGACCAGCGACTTCTTCCAGGCCGGGCTCGGGATCGCGATGCTGTTCGGCCGGTTCGTGCCGATCCTCGCCGTCCTGGCGCTCGCCGGGTCGCTGGCCACCCAGCGCCGGACGCCGTCCGGGGCCGGGGCGCTGCCGACCGACGGCCCGCTGTTCGCCGGGCTGGTCGGCGGCACGGTCCTGCTCGTCTCGGCGCTGACGTTCTTCCCCGCACTCGCGCTGGGCCCGATCGCCGAGGCCCTGTCGTGACCGGCCGGCCGGTGCCGGACTCCGGGAGGACCCCGGCACCGGGTGCGAGAACGACGAGCCCGCCGTCCGCGGCAGCCGACACCGGTCCCACGAGGGGCCGCGAACCTACTCGGATCCAGGAGGAACCCGTGTCCGTCACGACGGCCCCGGAGCAGCAGGAGGCGGAGCACGGCGCTCCGGCCCCGGTCGCGGCGGGTGCGTTCGCACCGAGGCAGCTCGTGGCCGCGTTGCCCGACGCGGTGCGCAAGCTCGACCCGCGGGTGCAGGCCCGCAACCCGGTGCTGTTCGTCGTCTGGGTCGGGTCGGTGCTGGTCACCGTGCTCGCGATCGCCGACCCGAGCGTGTTCGCGGTGCTGGTCGCGGTGTGGCTGTGGTTCACCGTGTTCTTCGCCGCGCTGGCCGAGGCCGTCGCCGAAGGGCGCGGCAAGGCCCAGGCCGCGTCGCTGCGGGCGCTGCAGCGGGACACGACCGCCCGCCGTCGTCTGACCGCGGAGATCGCCCACCGCAACGCCCCCGAGGAGCGGGTGCCGAGCTCGGCGCTGCGGCTCGGGGACCTGGTCGTGGTCGAGGCCGGTGAGACGATCCCCGGTGACGGCGACGTCGTCGACGGCATCGCCTCGGTCGACGAGTCGGCGATCACCGGCGAGTCCGCGCCGGTGATCCGGGAGGCCGGCGGCGACCGGTGCGCGGTCACCGGCGGCACGACGGTGCTGTCGGACCGGATCGTCGTCCGGATCACGACGAAGCCGGGGGAGTCGTTCGTCGACCGGATGATCGGGCTGGTCGAGGGCGCGGCCCGGAAGAAGACACCGAACGAGATCGCCCTGACCATCCTGCTCGCCGCACTGACGATCATCTTCCTGCTCGCGGTCGTCGCGATCGCCCCGATGAGCGCCTACGCGGGCGAGCAGACGTCGCTGGTGGTGCTGACCGCGCTGCTGGTCTGCCTCATCCCGACCACGATCGGCGCGTTGCTGTCCGCGATCGGGATCGCCGGGATGGACCGGCTCGTGCAGCGCAACGTCCTGGCGACCTCGGGCCGCGCGGTCGAGGCGGCGGGCGACGTGGACACCCTGCTGCTGGACAAGACCGGCACCATCACCTTCGGCAACCGCCGGGCGACGGCGCTGCACCCGGTGGGCGGCACCGGCCGCGACGAGCTGGCCCGCGCGACCCGGTTGTCCAGCCTGGCCGACCAGACGCCGGAGGGGCGCAGCATCGTCGAGCTGTGTGCCGCGGAGTACGGACTTCCGGCCGAGGCCGATGCCGGCGAGGCGGTCGCGGAGTTCGTGCCGTTCACCGCGCAGACCCGGATGTCGGGCATCGACCTGCCGGACCGGGTGGTGCGCAAGGGCGCCGCCGCGGCGGTGCTCGACTGGGTGCGCACCGGGGACCGGGCCGAGGTGGACCGGGTCGTGGAGGCGATCTCCGACGACGGCGGCACGCCGCTGGTCGTCGCCGAGGCCGTCTCCCCGCACGGGGACCACGGCCGGGTGCTGGGCGTGGTCGCGCTGTCCGACGTCGTCAAGCCCGGCATGACCGAGCGGTTCGCCGAGCTGCGCGCGATGGGCATCCGCACCGTCATGGTCACCGGCGACAACCCGCTCACCGCGGCCGCGATCGCCGCGCAGGCCGGGGTCGACGACCACCTCGCCGAGGCGACCCCGGAGGACAAGCTGGCGCTGATCCGCCGGGAGCAGGAGTCCGGGCGGCTGGTCGCGATGACCGGCGACGGCACGAACGACGCCCCGGCGCTGGCCCAGGCCGACGTGGGCGTCGCGATGAACACCGGCACCTCCGCCGCGAAGGAGGCCGGGAACATGGTCGATCTGGACTCCGACCCGACCAAGCTCATCGAGATCGTCGCGATCGGCAAGCAGCTGCTGATCACCCGGGGTGCGCTGACCACGTTCTCGGTGGCCAACGACCTCGCGAAGTACTTCGCGATCGTGCCCGCGATGTTCCTGGTGCTCTACCCGTCGCTGGGCGCGCTGAACGTCATGGGACTGGCGACGCCGCAGTCGGCGATCCTGTCCGCGGTCGTCTTCAACGCGCTGGTGATCGTGGCGCTGATCCCGCTGGCGCTGCGCGGGGTCCGCTACCGGCCCACCTCCGCGGCCGCGCTGCTGCGCCGCAACCTGCTGATCTACGGCCTCGGCGGGGTCGTCACCCCGTTCGCCGGGATCGCGCTCATCGACCTGCTCGTCCGTCTGATCCCGGGGATCTGAGAATGCTCACCACGTTGCGCCGCCAGACCGCGGTCGGCCTGCGCCTGCTGCTCGTCCTGACCGTGCTGTGCGGCATCACCTATCCGCTCGCGATCTGGGGGGTGTCCCGGATCCCGGGGCTGTCCACCGGGGCCGAGGGCTCGGTGCTGCCCGGTGGTGCCGGATCGGCGGTGATCGGGATCGACCCGGTCGCCGCCGACCCCGCCGCCGACCCGTACTTCCACACCCGGCCCGCCGCGAACACCGCCGAGGACGACGCGGTGCTCGGCCCGGCCGACACCTCCACCTCCGGCGGGTCGAACAAGGGCGGGTTCGACGACGAGCTGGTCGCGGCCGTGCAGCAGCGCCGGGACCTGATCGCGGCGCGCGAGGGCGTGCCGCCCGCCGAGGTCCCCGCCGACGCCGTCACCGCGTCGGCGTCCGGGCTCGACCCGGACATCAGCCCGGCCTACGCACGGCTGCAGGTCGCCCGCGTCGCGCGGGTGACCGGGCTGCCGGAGGCCGAGATCGGGCGGTTCGTCGCCGAGCACACCGCGGGCCGCACGCTGGGGATCCTCGGTGAGCCGCGGGTGAACGTCGGCGAGCTGAACCTGGCCGTGCGGACCGCGGGCGGGTGAGCGGCCCGGACGGGTCCGGCGGGTCCCCCGGTCCCGGCGGGCCCGCCGGGCACAATGGAGCGGTGGGGAGCCGCGGTGAGCTGCGCATCCACCTCGGAGCCGCACCCGGGGTCGGGAAGACGTTCGCCATGCTCGGCGAGGCGCACCGCAGGCTCGGCCGGGGGACCGACGTCGTGGCCGGGGTGGTCGAGACCCACGACCGGGAGCGGACGGCGGCCCTGCTGGCCGGGCTGGAGGTCGTGCCGCGGCGCCGGGTCGAGCACGGCGGGGTGGTGCTCGACGAGCTGGACCTCGACGCCGTGCTCGCGCGGGCGCCCGAGGTTGTCCTGGTCGACGAGCTGGCCCACACCAACGCCCCCGGCGGCCGGAACGCCAAGCGCTGGCAGGACGTCGAGGTGCTGCTCGACGCCGGGATCGACGTCATCTCGACGGTGAACGTGCAGCACCTGGAGTCCCTCGGCGACGTCGTCGCCCGGATCACCGGGGTCGCCCAGCGGGAGACGGTGCCGGACGAGGTCGTCCGGCGGGCCGGGCAGATCGAGATCGTCGACATCACCCCGGAGGCGCTGCGCCGGCGGCTCGCGCACGGCAACGTGTACCCGGCGGAGAAGGTCGACGCGGCGCTGGCGCACTACTTCCGGGTGCCGAACCTCATCGCGTTGCGCGAGCTGGCGCTGCTGTGGATCGCCGACGAGGTCGACGTCGCGCTGCAGCGCTACCGCGCCGACGAGCAGGTCACCGACGTGTGGGAGACCCGGGAGCGGGTCGTCGTCGCGCTGACCGGCGGGCCGGAGTCGGAGACGGTGCTGCGCCGGGCCGCCCGGATCGCGAAGCGGGCCGGGACCGCGGACCTGATCGCCGTGCATGTGCTGCGCGGCGACGGTCTCGTCGGTGGCCCGCTCGGGTCGGTGGACCGGATGCGCACCCTGGCCGAGGGCGTCGGCGCGAGCTTCCACACCGTCGTCGGCGACGGTGACGGCGGCGCCGTCACCCGGGCCCTGCTGGACTTCGCCCGCGGGGCGAACGCCACCCAGCTCGTGCTCGGCACGTCCCGACGTTCCCGGGTGGCCCGGCTGTTCGACCCCGGCATCGGGGCCCGGGTGCTGCAGGAGTCCGGGCCGATCGACATCCACATGGTCACCCACGACGAGGCGGGGCGGGTGCTGCGCCTGCCGTCGCTGCGCGGGGGGCTGTCGGCGGACCGGCAGACGGCGGGCTGGGCGGTCGCGGTGCTCGGCCCGGCGCTGGCGACGGCCACCGGGATCGGGCTCGCCGGGTTCGTCGACCTGTCCACCGACGTGGTGCTGTACTTCCTGGCCACCGTCGTCGCGGCGCTGGTCGGCGGCCTCGGCCCGGCCCTGCTCGCGGCGGTGCTCGGCGGGCTGCTGCTGACCTACTTCCTGTCCCCGCCGCTGTACTCCCTGGAGCTGGCCAGCCTCGGCAACGTCGTCACGGTGGCCGCGTTGCTGCTGGTCGGCGTGCTGGTGGCGCTGGTCGTCGACCGTGCGGCGCGGCGCGCGGAGCAGGCGGCGCGGGCCCGCGCGGAGGCGGCGCTGCTGGCCTCGTTCGCCCGGACCGTCCTGACCCGGACCGATCCGCTGCCGCGGCTGCTGGAGAAGGTCCGCGAGACGTGGGCGCTGGGGTCGGTCGCGCTGCTCGAACGCCGCGACGACCGGGGATGGGCCTGCGTCGCCTCCTCGGGTACGGCCGACGGCGCGACGTCCGGGGGACGGGCCGACCCTCGTGCGGGCGCCGGGACCGGGACCGGTGCGGGCGTCGACGTCGGAGCCGGTACCGGTGCCGAGCCGGACGTCGAGGTCGTCGTCGAGGACGGGCTGCGCCTGGTGGGCACCGGGCGCACGCTGCCCGCGGCGGACCGGCGGATGCTGGAGGTCGTGGGCGGACAGGCGTTGCTGGCGCTGCGCGGGCAGCGGGCGGAGGCCGGTGCGGCGGCCGCGGAGCGGCGGGCGGCGGTCAACGAGACCCGCGGCGCGCTGCTCTCCGCGGTCGGACACGACCTGCGCAGCCCGCTGACCTCGATCAAGGCAGCGGCCGGGAGCCTGCGCGACCCGCTGATCGCGCTGTCGGACGAGGACCGCGCCGAGCTGCTCGCGACCGTCGAGGAGTCCGCCGACCGGCTGACCGGGCTGGTGGACAACCTGCTGGACTCCTCCCGGCTCGCCGCGGGCGCGGTGGTCCCGCTGCTCGCCCCGACCGGGTACGACGAGGTGGTGGCCGTCGCACTGGCCGGGATCGAGGGCTCCGGCCGGGTCCGGGTGGAGATCGCCGAGGACGTCCCGGACGTCCTGGCCGACGCCGGCCTGCTGGAACGGGTGGTCGCGAACGTGATCGACAACGCGGTGCGGCACGGTACACCGGGTGGTGCGGGGAACGACACGGCCGCGGACCACCCGGCCGCGGTCCACTCTGGTGCCCATCGCTCGGCCGCCGATCGCCCGGCAGCGGGAGCGGGCGGTACCCGGGCGGCCCCGGTCGCGGTGCGGGCGAGCGCCTACGCGGACCGGGTGGAGCTGCGGGTCGTCGACCACGGCCCCGGCGTGCCGCGGGCGCAGTGGCCGGGGCTGTTCCGCCCGTTCCAGCGGCTCGGGGACCGGGACGCGACCAGCGGCCTCGGGCTCGGGCTGTCCGTGGCGACCGGGCTGACCGCGGTGATGGGCGGCGAGCTGAGCGCCGAGGACACACCGGGCGGCGGGCTGACCGTCGTCGTGTCGCTGCCCGCGGCGGGCGATCGGTGAGCGCGCAGGGCACCCGGGTGCTCGTCGTCGACGACGACCCGCAGATCCTGCGGGCGTTGCGGATCAACCTGACCGCGCACGGCTACACCGTGGTGGTCGCCGCCGACGGCTCCGCGGCGCTGCGGGCGGCCGCGGACCATCCGCCGGACGTCGTCGTCCTCGATCTGGGTCTGCCCGACCTCGACGGGGCCGAGGTCATCGAGGGTCTGCGTGGCTGGTCGGGTGTGCCGGTGATCGTGCTGTCCGCGCGCACCGACTCGGCCGACAAGGTCCGGGCGCTCGACGCGGGTGCCGACGACTACGTGACCAAGCCGTTCGGGATGGCGGAGCTGCTGGCCCGGCTGCGGGCGGCGGTGCGCAGGGCGGCGTCGACCGCCGTCGACGGGGAGGCGGTCGTCACGACCCCGGACTTCACGGTCGATCTCGCCGCGAAGACGGTGGCCCGGACCGACGGCGAGCAGGTGCACCTGACCCCGACCGAGTGGGGGATCCTGGAGCTGCTGGTACGGCACCGGGGCCGGCTCGTCGAGCAGAAGCGGGTGCTGCGCGAGGTGTGGGGCCCGCAGTACCGCACGGAGTCGCACTACCTGCGCGTCTATCTCGCGCAGCTGCGGCGCAAGCTGGAGCCGGTGCCGTCGCGGCCGCGCTACCTGATCACCGAGGCCGGGATGGGCTACCGGTTCGAGGGCTGATCCGCCCTGCTCAGCGCCCGAAGTTCTGGGTCCAGTAGCCGTCGGACAACCCGACGCCGATCGTGCTCAGCGAGCAGTCGAGGATGTTGCGCCGGTGCCCCGGCGAGTCCATCCACGCGGCCACGACGCTCGCCGCGTCCGGCTGGCCCTGGGCGATGTTCTCCGCGCCCGGGGAGTCGTAACCGCTGGCGGTCATGCGGTCGGCGAAGTCGCGGCCGTCCTGGCTGCTGTGGTCGAAGTAGCGGCCCTCCGCCATGTCCTCGCTGTGGCCCTGGGCCGCCGCGGTGATCCGGGCGTCGGCGCGCAGGGCGGGGCAGCCCGCCTGCCGCCGTTCGGCGTTGGTCAGCTCGACGACCTGGGCGGCGGCTGCGGACATGCCGGTGGTGGCGGCCGCGGGGGACGGCGCAGCACGGGCGGTGTCGCGTGCCGCCCCGGCGGTCTCGCGGGCGTCGCCGGCGGCCCGGCCGGCGGCGGCGCGGGCCTGCGCGGCGAGCGCGTCCGCGGCGTCGCGCTGCGCGTCCACCGCGTCCCGGGCGGACCGTGCGGGGGCGGCCGGATCGCCGGGGGCCTGCGCGAGCGCGGCGCGGGCGACGGCCGCCCCGTCGAGGGCCGGTGGTGCGTCCGGGCCGGGCCCGGTGGCGTCGGCCGTGGGGAGCGCGGTCGACGCGGCACCGGCGGTGCTGCTCACGGGGCCGGTCGTATCGACGGACCCGGTCGGTACCGGCAACAGCGGGGCGGTCATCGCCAGCACCGTGCCCGCGCCCAGTCCGCCGAGCACCGCGACGGGGGCGCGCGGTGTGTGTCGTCGGATCACGGTGCCGTAACGTAGCAGCACTGTGAGTAGCAACACGGAATCAGCCGTTCGGCTCATCGCATGGGTCCAAGGGGACGTACAGGGTGTCGGTTTCCGCTGGTGGACCCGATCCCGGGCGCTGGAGCTGGGTCTCCTCGGGCAGGCCAGGAACCTCGACGACGGCCGGGTCGCGGTGACCGCGGAGGGTGATCGCGCGGCGTGCGAGCAGTTGCTGGAGCTGTTGCGGGGCGGTGGGACGCCGGGCCGGGTGAGTGCGGTGTCGGAGCAGTGGGCCGAGGCGACCGGGGCGTTCGCCGGGTTCGTCGAGGCGTGAGCCACCGGCGATAACCCGGTCGACGCGGTGGCCGTCCTGACCGATCCTGCTCCGGCGCGCCACCGCCCCCGGCGGCCGCCGGACCGGAGGAGAGACGACGATGCCGCCCACCGGTGCCGATGCCGGTCGCGCGCCGGGCGCGTTCCGGCTGCTGCGCGGGAACCGGCCGTTGCGGGCGCTGTTCACCGCACGCGTCGTCTCCTACGCGGGGGACTCGATGAGTCTCGTCGCGCTGATGCTGCACGTCGCGGGGACGACCGGGCAGGGTCTGGCCGTCGCGCTGCTGTTGCTGGTGGGCGACTTCGTGCCGTCGTTGTTCGGTCCGCTGACCGGGGCCGTCAGCGACCGGTTCGACCGGCGCCGGGTCATGATCGTGTGCGAGTGCGCGCAGGGTGTGCTCGTCCTGGCGATCGCGCTGTCGCTGTCGTCGCTGACGATGCCGCTGCTGCTGGTGCTGGTCGCCCTGCGGTCGCTCGCGTCGCAGGTGTTCCAGCCGGCGTCGCGCTCGGCCGTCCCGGCGCTGGTGGGCGGGCGGGACCTGGAGACGGCCAACTCGACCATCGGGTTCGGCGCGAACGGGGCCGAGGCGTTCGGGCCCCTGCTGGCCGCGGCGCTGCTTCCGGTGCTGGGGATCCAGGGCGTGCTGCTGGTGGACGCCGCGTCGTTCCTGGCGTCGGCGGTCGTGCTGCTGGCCGTCGGCCCGATGCCGCCGGTGCGGGACCCGGACGCCGGTCCCGCATCGCTGCTCACCGAGGCGCGGGTCGGCCTCGGCTACATCCTGCGCACCTGCGCGGTGCGGATCGTCGCGACGGGCTTCTGCGCGGTGGTGCTGTTCAACGGCGTGGACGACGTGGCGCTGGTCCTGCTCGCGACCGACACCTTCCGGTCCGGGGACTCCTCGGTCGGGCTGCTGCTCGGCGCGGTCGGTGTCGGGCTGTTGCTCGGGTACGCGGTGCTGACCCGCCACGCCCACCTGCTGACGATGCCGGTGCTGCTGGTGGGCGGATTCCTGGTCAGCAGCGCCGGGAACGTCCTGACCGGTCTCGCGTGGTCGGTGGCGGCGGCGTTCACCGTGCAGGCGGTGCGGGGGCTGGGGCTCGCGGCGATGGACGTGGCGTCCTCGACGCTGCTGCAGCGGATGGTGCCGCCCGACATGCTCGGCCGGGTGTTCGGGAACTTCTACGGTGCGGTCGGTGTCGCGGCTGCGGCGTCCTACGTCGGGGGTGGCCTGCTGCTCGACGCCACCGACGCGCCGACCACGCTGATCGTCGCGGGCGGGGCGGGTGTGGTGTGCACGATGGTCGTGGCGGTGACGCTGCCCCGTGCGCTGCGCCGGCACACCGGCCCGGAGGCCGTGGACGGCTGAGCCGGTCCCGGTCCCGGCGTGCCTCCCGTGCGGAAGGCCCGCCCGATCCGATGCTCGGAGCGGGAGGCGGTGGTGATCCACCCGGTGCGGCGCGGGGCGGCGGCCGTCGACCGCGTTCCGCGGAACGCGGTTACCGGTGCGGCGGTGCTGTCGCCCAGGGTGCGCGGGTCTCGGATCCGCGCCGGGGTGTGATCGGCGTTGCCGAGCGTCCTGGCGGCCGCACCGCGCGGTGTCCCGCTGTGGTGTGCCGCTGTGCTGTGGCTCGCCGCGCTCTGTGTGCCGGGTACGCCACTCCGGGGCTGGACGCCGCTGCCGAGCGGGGGTGCGGGAGCCGGCCGGCCACCTCGGATCGGCGGTCGCCGCACCCGCTCCCGGGAGCGGCACCCCGGCCCGGCGTGCCGCGCCCCGCGCTACGGGTGCGCCACGCCGGAGGGGAGCGCGGCCGCCGCAGCAGGGTGCGACAGCCCGGGACGGACGCCGAGAGGGCACCGGGCCGCCGACGCACAGGCGACGTCCCGGACGAACAGCGCTCCGCTCGGCAGCGTCCGCACCGTCGACCGGTTCCCGCAGGCGATCCCGGCCCTCGCACGGAGCCGGACCCCGTGCGGGGACCCGGACGTGGTGCGACAACCCGGTCCCGGGGTGCGACGGCGCGGTGGATCCGGCGGTCGATCGCGTTCCGCGGAACGCGGCTATCGGGGCGGCTCCGTGCCTGTCACCCGCGCCGGGTCCCGGATGCGTGCCGGATCGTGGCCGGTGGCGCCGGGTCGTGCTGTGCTGCGGCGCCCCGTTGTGCCGAGACGCGCTGCTGTGCTGCGGCGCCCCGCTGTGCCGCGATGCCCTGCCGTGGTGTGGCGCGCCCGCACGTCCGGCCGGTTTCCGCACGGGATGCCGCACCCCGCACGAGGCCGGGCCCCGTGCGGGAGCGGGATTCCGGTGCGGGGACCCCGGGCCGATGCGTGGTTCGGCGTGTCCCGGGCGGGCTGGGCGGGTCTCAGACCTCGAACTCGCCGTCCCGGACGCCGAGGACGAAGGCGCGCCACTCGGCGGGGGTGAAGCGCAGGACGGGGCCGGTGCCCTGGTCCTTGGAGTCGCGCAGGGCGCGCCCGCCGTCGGGGAGGTCGGCCACCTCGACGCAGTTGCCACCGTTGCCGTTGCTGAGGCTGGACCTGCGCCAGACCAGGCCGGTCTCGTCGGTCATCGCTGTCTCCTCCGGTCCCGCGGGTGGCATCGGATCGTACCGAGCGCCGGCGCGCCCCGGAACGCGCGAAGGGCGACGGGACGGCTCGGAACGCGCGAAGGGCGACGGCGCGGCCCGCAACGCGCGAAAGGCGACGGCGCGGCCCGGGCAGGGGAGACCGCCTGGTCCGGAACCGCGAAGGGCGCCGCGGGACCGGGCCCGCGACGCCCCGTGGCCGTCGTCCGTGACGGGCTCAGATCTCGAACTCGCCGTCCCGGACACCGAGGACGAAGGCGCGCCACTCGCCGGGGGTGAAGCGCAGGACCGGACCGGTGCCCCGGTCCTTGGAGTCGCGCAGCGCGCGCCCGCCGTCGGGGAGGTCGGCGACCTCGACGCAGGCGCCGCCGTTCTCGTTGCTGAAGCTGGACTTTCGCCAGACCAGGTTCGTCTCGTCGCTCATCGCAGCTCACCCATCGTGTCGTCGATCATCTGCGCCGTGCCCGTAGGCGTGAGCGCGGCATCGCAGATTCTATCGAAGACCTGGGTGTACTCCGTGACCTGAGCATCGCGGTCCACGTAGTCGGCGCTCCACAGATCCTCCAGGTAGACGACCTGATGTCCGGTGGGCTCGGGCAGCGTCAGGATCTGGAACGCAGCGCCGAGAGCGGGATGTGGGCGAGCACTGAACGGGATGATCCGCAACGAGACGTTCGGCAGGTCGGCCACGGCGCGCAGGTGCTCCAACTGCTCGCGCTGCACCGACGGATCGAAACCGGCGAGCCGTCGGATCACGGCCTCGCCCATGACCATCCACAACCGAGGTGGAGTACCGGAGGTCAGCCTGGCTTGGCGCTCCTGTCGGATCGCCACCAGACGGTCGACCTCCGCGGGGTCGCGGGTCGGGTCACCGGCCTGAGTCAGAGCGCGGATGTAGGACTCGGTCTGGAGCAGCCCGGGCACGACCGAGGTCTCGTAGTCCCGGATCTCGCTCGCCTCCGCCTCGAAACCGACGAAGGCCCGCACCCAGTCCGGCACCCGGTGCGTCGACCGCTTCCGCGCCTCCTTCGCCACGTCGAGCAACCGCCGTGCGTCGTCCGAGTCGAGGGGGACGCCGTAGAGCATGAGCAGGCTCTTCACGTCGCCCAGCGAGATCGTCATCTTGCCGTTCTCGATCTTGGAGATCGTCGACGCGTCCCGGCCCAGGTCCTCCGCCGCGGCGTCCCGCAGCAGGCCGGTGCCCTCCCGGAGCCGCTTCAGCTCCCGCCCGAGCTGGAGTCGGCGGATCGTCGGTCCCTGTGCCATGACGGCATCCTGCCACGCGGCACCGACAGTTCCAGGACATCCGACAGGCCCGTTCCTAAGTCGCCCGTGCCGGTTGTAGTCTCATCTGTATGACTCATGCCACAACGTCGTTGCTGATCTTATCGGGCGGGACGGAGTGACCCCGCCGGGCGTCTCCGCCCTCGCGGTCGCGCTCGCCCCGGCGCCCGAGGTGTGGCGGAAGCTGCTGGCCACGCACGTCCGGGCGGGCGACGGCGGGTGCGCGGTCTGCCGCAGCCAGGTGTCCGGTGCGCAGTCGTGGCCGTGCTCGCTGCACCGCGCGGCCGTGGCGGCGCAGGAGATCGCCGGGGCCGACGCGGCGCGACGAGGCGTCCCGTCCGCGACCGAGCCGGGGCCCGGATGCTGAGGTGGTCGCGCCGGCGGACGTGCCGGCGCCCCCGGTCCCGCAGACGATCGCGATGACCAGCGGCGCCGACGGGCTGACCCACCGCGTCGCCGAGGTCGCGCTGGGCGAGGCGCTGCTCGCCGGGCGCGGCACCAGCCCGGCGCTGTGCGGGCACACGGTGCTGGTCACCTCGCTGGGCGCGGAACCGGGGCGGCCGTGCCCACGCTGCGCCGCACGGACGGCCGGGAGGCCCGGGTCCTAGGGTGTGTCTCCCAATGCGCGGAGCCAGGTGACGATTGCCTTCAGGACGGCGCCGCCGCGGAAGGTCAGGGCGAGCTTGTCGTAACGGGTGGCCAGCCCGCGCCACTGCTTGACGTGGCAGAACCCGCGCTCGACGACGTTGCGGTTTCGGTAGTCGACCGGATCGAATGCGGGCGGTCGGCCACCGCGTGAGCCGCGTCGTTTGCGGTGTCCCTGCTGGTCAGAGGGCTCCGGAATGACAGCGATGATCCGGCGCTCGCGCAGGTGCCGGCGGATCGCGCGTGAGGAGTAGGCCTTGTCCGCGCGCACGCGTTCAGGCCGGGTCCGGGGTCGTCCCGGGCCCGGTCGGGCGATGCTCAGGCGCGCCATCAGGTGCGGAAACATTGGCGAGTCGCCGCCCTGGCCGGGGCCGAGGAGGACCACCAGCGGGCGGCCGTGCCCGTCAACGAGCTGGTGGATCTTCGTCGACAGCCCTCCGCGGGACCGTCCCAGCGCGTGATCTGCTGGTTCGGCGAGCAGATTCGTGTAGTTCGATCCGGCCCCCTGTGTCGCGCTTGAGGGTCGCGGCGTGCTGGTGGGCACGGATGATCGTGGAGTCCACGCTGACCGCCCACCCGAGCACCTCGGCGGCGTCGGCCTCGACCAGAAGAGCAGCCAGGATGTGGTCCCAGGTGCCGTCGCCGCTGTAGCGGCGGTGCCGCTTCCACAACGTCTGCCACGGCCCGAACTCGGCTGGGACGTCGCGCCAGGGAAGCCCGCACCGATACCGGTAGATGATCCCCTCGATCACCCGGCGGTCATCGCGGAACGGGCACCCGCGACGACCCTCGGAGGAGGGCAACAGCGGCGCCAGACGGGCCCACTGGGCATCAGTCAGGACAGCGGTACGCGGCACCGATCAAGCATCGCGCACCCCGGTCCGCCTATCTGGGAGACACGCCCTAGGCGACTGCAGAGTCTGCAATCAGCGAGTACGGTGATTGCAGACCCTGCAATCACGTGGAACGGACCCGTCGCCATGCCCTCGCTCACCACCCCGGTCCCCGGGCTGCACGCCACCGGGACCGCACGACTGCCGTACCAGGACGACGTCCTGCTGCGCTCGTTCCTGCTCGAACGCCCCGCCGGCAACGTGCTGGTCCACAACTCCCCCGGCCTCACCACGGACGCCCACGCCATCGCCGATCTCGGCGGCGCTTCGCACCTGCTGGTCAACCACGAGCACGAGGCGATGTACGGCGACCCCGGCCTCGACGTGCCGGTGTTCGTCCACGAGCGGGACCGCGCCGCGACGGCCCGGTCCATGCTCGTCACCGGCACGTTCGGGGACCGCCGGATGCTCGACGACGACCTGGAGGTGATCCCCACCCCCGGCCACACCGCGGGCACCACCTGCTTCCTGTGGGACAGCGGCCTCCATCGCTTCCTGTTCACCGGCGACTTCGTCTGGATCTCCGACGGCGAGTGGCAGGCGGTGGTACTGGATCCGGCCCTGCGCGAGGACTACCTGGAGAGCCTGGCCCTGGTCCGCGACCTCGACTTCGACGTGCTGGTGCCCTGGGGCGTCAGCGAGCGGGACGCGTGCGTCGCCATGACGACCCGGGACGAGACCCGGGCCCGGATCGACGCGATGATCGCCCGGGTCGGGGCGGGCGAAGGGCGGTAGGCGGCCTCCCGCCACCGACACGGTGCCGGGTCGCCGACAGGGGTCGGGCGAACCGACGGACCGTCGTGGTCAGGACTTCCGATGCGGGCCGTCGACGGGGTTCTCCTCGTCCTCCCAGGTGAACCGGTAGTCGGTGTCGGTGCAGGCGCACGACTCGGCGTAGTAGTGGTCGTGCAGCGCGGCCGGGGTGCGCGGACCCGGCGTGGGGGTCCGGTGGAACGCGAGGTTCCACCGGTCCCGGTAGAGGGCCTGCCCGGCGAGGTACCAGTGGTGATCGGCGGCACGGGCACAGATGTCGTCGAGGAGCAGCCGATCGATCTGTTGCCAGTCGATGTCGAGGACGGCGGCGGTGTGCGCGCCGGTGAGGATCCGGGTGAGACGTCGGCGGTGCCGGGAGGGCCAGGCGAAGTTCCGGTAGGTGTAGATGCCGCCGATAAAGATCGGTACGAGCGCCATGACGGACCCGCAAATCGCCAGGACTATGGCACCAATAGCGATGATCATCGCGTCACCTGCTCGGATCGTGGAAGACGATCGGATACGTGCCGATCTTGATGTCACAGTATCGTCGGACGTGCTCCATTCCGTGCCACGAGGCCAGTTCCCGCGCCATCGGAGTGGACAGCGGCGTGAGAGTGAAGCGAAAGGGGAACGAGACATGCAGATCCTTGCCTCGCGTCGCCCCCCACGACGGTTTCTCCCTGCTGTTCTCGATGATGCGGGTCACCATACGCGCCTCGCGGATCAGGTCGAGGCGCCGACGGCCCGACTCCGTCCGACGACCGGAAACAATCATGGAGATACGCGAGGGAACCCCCAGAAGCATCACCAGGCCAATAATCCCCAGTAATCCAGCTATGACACACTGGACAACAATCAATGTCCAGTCCCATGCGATGTCGATCACTGCTTCTCCTGGATTGCCCCGTCGAGTGCGGACTGGATGTGCGAACGGCGGGCCGATCGTTCGGGATCATCGACGGCGAGGGTGTCGACGACGGCGGCCAGAATCGCGGCGTGCAGTGGGAGGTCGTCGACCATGGGTGTGGCGATCGTCAGACTGAGCACGACCTGACTGTTCGGGAGCGGAACATGGACGGCGGCCGCCCGTAACACAGCGCCGGAGGCGGCGTCCTCGGCCGGAATATCGGCGAGCACGAGGAAGCCGTCTCCGAGTGGGGTGCCGACCGGCTGGATATGTCCGTCAGGATGCTGTTCGCGCAGCATCCGCAGAGTGAAGGGCAGGTCCGGCCGAGTGGTCGAGATCAGCGGATGGGAGTCCACGATCAGCTGGGACAGCGTGGGGCGGGGCGCGCCGTCCTCGGTGTGGGCGAGCAGTACACCGGCGTAGAGCGCACCCGACTCCCGCATGAGCGCGGCCGCGTACGCGGCGACCGCGACGGCCTCGTCGACGAACTCCTCCGGGGCGGCCGTCAACCGGGACCGCAGCGCCCGTTCGTCCACCTCGGAGAAGTCCGAGGGGAGTGGCGTGATCTCCTTCGGAACCTGAAAAGTGATCACTTCGCGACTTTCCCTACGGATTCGGCAACCTGGTCACCCACCGTACCCCTGAGTACATTGAGGTGTTCTCAGTAGTGGTGGTCGTTCCGCTGCGACACGCCGAGGGAGTGGAGATGTCTAGGACATGGGGCAGGGCCCCGGTAGAGCAGTTGGTCGACCAAGATCAACGAACTCTCCGAGGCCCCGCATGTCCGATCCTGTCACCTACACCGCTGTCCTCCCGATCGGGGAGCACACCGTGGCCTACCTGGCTCGGCTTCTGGCCGCTCAACGCTGTCGCCGCGGTACCCGCCCCCGGCGGCGGGCGTTGACCCCGTTCGCCCAGGCAGTGCTGGTGATCCGCTGGTTCTGCGACGCCACCCGGGTCCGGCACCTGGCCCGCGACAACGCGATCAGTACCGCGACCACCTATCGCTACCTGCACGAAGGCATCGACGTCCTCGCCAGCGCCGCACCCGGGCTGCACGGTGCCCTGCTCGCCGCCCGCCTCGCCGGACACACCCACGTTCACCTGGACGGCACCCTGATCGCCACCGACCGCTGCCGCGCGCTCGGCCCCACCGCGGGGGTCGACCTGTGGTGGTCGGGTAAACACCACCGCCACGGCGGGAACGTCCAGGTCGTGTCCGCCCCGGATGGATGGCCGCTATGGACATCCCCGGGAAGACCCGGGCGCGAACACGACGTGACCTGTGCCCGAGCCCACCCCGGTCTGCTCGAAGACCTCGATCACTGGATCGATGATGACCACGCCGCGCTGGGCGATCTCGGCTACGAAGGTGAGGCCCACCGACTCACCGTGCCGATCAAACCCATCCCCGCCGGCGGCCGAACAGTCGATCAGCGCACCGTCAACAGCCTGCACTCAGCCACCCGAGCACTCGCCGAACGAGCAAACGCCCTGCTCAAGACCACCTTCGCAACGCTACAGCGAGTCACCCTCTGTCCCTGGCGCACCGGCGCGATCACCGCCGCCGCGCTCGTGTTACTCCACACCGAATACGACCGCACAACATGATCACCACGCTACTGAGAACACCTCATTGCCCACGACACCGACCGCACTGGCGCCATCCTGCGTTGCATCCGGAACCGTCCCCGGCGGCTGAAACATCTTCTCGATGGTGGGCTGCTGGGACGCGAGACTCAAACCATTCGGGACGATCCCGAAAATGGACTCGGGAACGCTTGGCGCCTCTATTACTGCATCGAGGACGTCGCCGCCCGCGTCCCGAAGCCCTCTTCCAAGTCCCTGCGCGCGCTGCAGGACAGATCCCTCCTTGACCACGTCGACGGCAGCCTTGACACTGCCATACATGTCCCCCATGGTCTTCACCCCTGGGACAATCCCAGCAATATCGGCCGCAAGTGTCCATCCATTGAATTCGCCTTTTTGGAGCATGCCCGCGGAATGCGCGGCAAGCGTGGCCAGCCCGAGTCCAAAAGCGACCGGACCCATGATGAACGTGAAGGGTGGGAACAGCGCCAACGCCCCTGCAACTGCGCCGGCCACCCCGAGTACGTCGCGGGCCTGTGCAAGGAACGGTGGTTCCGGCCCGACACGCCGGGCTCGGGTCCGGTGGGATGGGCACTGTGAGTGATGACATCGGACCTTGTGGGTTCAGCCAAGGATGAGACGGGTTCAGGGCGTCAGCTCTCGCCCGAGCAGGCCGCCGCGGCGGCGATGGTGGCCGACGCGCGAGCACGCGGCCTGGAGCTGACCGGCCCGGATGGGCTGTTGAAGCTGTTCACCAAGAACGTTCTGGAGACTGCGCTCGGGGAGGAGATGACCGAGCACCTCGGGCATGCAAAGAACCGGGCCGACCCGGACCGGGAATCGACGAACAACCGGAACGGTCACCGGTCGAAGACGGTGATCTCCGATGCTGTCGGGGAGGTCGAGATCGAGGTGCCGAGAGACCGCGACTCGACGTTCGAACCCCAGATCGTTCGGAAACGGCAACGGCGGTTGGGGGATGTCGATGAGATCGTGTTGTCGCTGTACGCGAAGGGTTTGACGACCGGGGAGATCTCGGCGCATTTCTCGGAGATCTACGGGGCGTCGGTGTCGAAGGAGACCGTCTCACGGATCACCGACTCGGTGATCGCCGAGATGCAGGAATGGGTGTCGCGGCCACTCGATGCGGTGTACGTCGCGGTCTTCGTGGACGCGATCATGGTGAAGGTCCGCGACGGGCAGGTCGCCAACCGGCCCGTCTACGCGGCGATCGGGGTCACCGTCGACGGCCGCAAGGACGTGCTGGGCCTGTGGGCCGGCTCCGGTGGTGAGGGCGCGAAGTTCTGGCTGGGGGTGCTGACCGACCTGCGTAACCGCGGCATGCGGGACGTGTTCTTCCTGGTCTGCGACGGGTTGAAAGGCCTGCCCGAGGTGGTGGAGAACGTGTGGCCACAGACCATCGTGCAGACATGCATCGTGCACTTGATCAGGATCTCGTTCCGGTTGACGTCGCGGCGTGACACCGATGCGATCAAGCGAGGGATTCGGGCGATCTACACGGCCCCCACCGCCGACGCCGCTCTCGCTGCTCTCGATGACCTCGACGAGAAATGGGGTCGCACTTATCCGGCGATGATCCGGTTGTGGCGCAACGCCTGGACCGAGTTCGTTCCGTTCCTCGACTACGATGCCGAGATCCGTGCCGTGTTGTGTTCGACGAACGCGAATCACTCAACGCCCGCTACCGCCGAGCGGTACGGGCGCGAGGGCATTTCCCCAGCGAGGCGGCCGCGTTGAAATGCCTGTACCTTGTGACCCGCAGCCTCGACCCGACCGGGCGAGGCCGCGCACGGTGGACGATCCGATGGAAGCCGGTGATCAACGCCTTCGCGATCACGTTCGGTGACCGCTGGCCGTCCGCCGAGCACTACTGACCAACAACGCCGGAACCACCGTTCCTGTTACAGACCCTGGGGGAACCGCAGACAGACCCGGTTGACCAGGTCGAGGTCGGGGTTGCGGGCGGCTTGACCGGCGGCGGTCTGTGCGGTGGCGAGTTGGTTGCGTAGTTCTAGCGCGGTGGCTTCGAGTTCGCGGGCGGTGCGTTGGGTGGTTTCGAGGAAGCCGTGCCAGGCGAGCAGGGTCTCGCCGCTGCGGGTGAGTGCGGTGGTGCGGGTGCCGAACGCTTGGGCGGCGTCGCCGGTCCAGAAGCGTTCGGGGGTGCGCAGCGGTTCGATGGTGGTGCGGGCCTCGTCGAGCGGGGCGCGGAGCGCGGTGAGTCCTTCGGCGAGGGAGCGGACCTGGGCGGGGTTCCCGGGTGCGGGGTCGAATCCCAGGCCGGGCCAGGTGGTCGGTGTGGTCACCGGTCACCGGCTGTGGGGGTGAACTGCCGGCGGAGTGCTTGTTCGGTCTCGGCGTAGTCCTGCTGGGTCGCGGCGAGGTGTCCGTCGAGGGAGGTGAGGCAGTCCTGCAGGTCGGTGAGGCCGTCGGTGCGGCGCTGTCGCAGGGACCGGACGGCGTCGGTGAGGGTGGTGGCTCCCAGGTCGGCGTCGGCGAGTGCGTCGAGGTCGGTCCGGGCCCGGGTGAGGTGCTCGCCGCCCCGGGTGAGCGCGGTCCGCAGGGTCTGCAGTCCTTCCGGCCCCACCGAGAAGTCGGTCATGGGGCGCAACGGTACGGAGCCGGGCCGGAGACCGGGCTCCTTCGGGACAACTCGTCGGCCCCGGGGCGCGCGGCCCACTCACGTCACCTGCCCGGCTCCGACGCCCACCCCGGACGAGCCGCTGGGAGACGAGACCGGATACGCACGACCGCGGTATACAACCGGGACGAGGCACCCGCCTCCAGTCGTGACGAACCGATCGTCCCCGAGTTCGCTCTACCGTCGACGAAATGCCCCTGAACAGCTAACTCTTGTCGCAGGCCGGTCCCGACCGACGTGTCGACGCATCACCGGGACACCCCGGGAGTCATCGTGACCGCCCTGTTCGGACCGCACTTCGTATGCTAACGTCCAAAATTGTATACGACACCTCACCCGGCGACGACGCCCGACCTGAAGGTGGCACCGTGCAGAAGTTGATCATCGAGGCTCGCGTCAACGAGTACGCGATGCGCGACGTGAACCCGCACGTCCCGTGGGAACCCGAGGAGATCGGGAAGGAGGCCGCCGCACTGGAGCGGGCCGGGGCGTCCGTCCTGCACTTCCACGCCCGCGGATCGGACGGCGCCCCGCGGCACGACGTCGGGGGCTACGCCGAGACGATCGCGGCCGTCCGCGCCGCCGGGGACCTTGCGGTTCCCCCGAGATCGTGGAGGGTTCTTATGCCGCGTCTCGGGTGAGGGCGGCGTTCTCGTAGTTGATCGGTGAGAGCCCGGCGGCGGCACTGTGTCGCCGCCGGTGGTTGTAGAAGCCGTAACACCAGTCGATGACCGCCGCCCGCGCCCTACTGATGGTGTCGAAGTCGTTGCGGGACAGCACTTCCCACTCCAGGCTGGAGAAGAACGCCTCCGCCGCGGCATTGTCGAAACACGACCCGACCCGGCCCATCGACTGACGGATGTCGAGCCGCCGACACAGAGCGGTGAACGCGCCCGCGGTGTAGGTCGACCCGCGGTCGGTGTGGAAGATCACCCCGGCGATTCGGTCCGCCCCGCCGCGGGCCGCCACCGCCATCCGGATCGCCGCACACGCCAGCTCGGCGTTCGGGTGCAGCCCCGTGGCCGCGCCGAGCAGCCGCCGCGAGTACAGGTCGATCACCGTGGCCAGATACAACTTCCCGGCCGCGGTGGGGATCTCGGTCATGTCCCCGACCCATCTGCGGTTCGGCTCGGCCGCAGTGAAACCCCGACGAAGCAGGTCCGGGAACTTCGGCGCCGTGCGGTCCTGGCGGGTCAGCCCGTTGTGCCGCTTGATCCGGCGGGCGACCAGGCCCTGGCGGCGCATCGAGTCCGCCACGGTCTTCTCCGACACCCGCCATCCGGCCTCACACAGGTCGGCGTGCAGACGGGGTGAGCCGTGTAGCCGCTGGGCGTCGTCGAACGCCACGGCCACGGCGGCGTCCAACGCGCAGCGGCGCTTCTCGGTCGCGGTGGCACCACCGTCGGAACGCGCGGCGCGGTCGAGCCACTTGTACAACCAGGAGATCGACACCCCCAACAGGGCGCAGGCCAGCGTGTGCGGCACCCGGTGGAAGGTCCTCTGGTCGGCGATGAAACGGGCCACGCTCACTTCGTCGCCTCCTTGACCCACAGGACCACGGATCGCTTGAGGACATCACGCTCCATCCGCAGCTCGGCGTTCTCCGCGCGCAGCCGCTTGAGCTCCTCGACGCCGCCGCGAGACAGGCCCTCGGTGTCCTCGCGGGCCTCTCGTGCACGGGCCACCCAGTTGCCCAGCGTGCCCTCGTTGACCCCCAGGTCACGGGCGACCTGGGCGATCGGCTTGCCCGTCTCCTCCACGACCCGGACCGCTCCGTCACGGAACTCCCGGTCGTAGCGCTTCCGTACCTCTGGCATCGCTACCCCTTATAGCTGATGCCTCCCCGATCATGGGGGAACCGCACCTCCTCGTCCACTGCACCCTGGGCCAGATCACCGTGGACGGCGACGAGGCCCGGCTGGCGCACATCGAGCACCTCGCCGGAGATCCCGCGCTGCGCCCCGAGTTCGCCTCGGTCGACGTCGGCAGCACGAACATCGACCGGTACATCGCCGAGGAACGCCGGTTCGCCACGACCGACCGGTCCTACGTCAACAGCACCGGGACCCTGATCCACTTCCTCACCCGGATGCGGGAGCTCGGCGTCCGGCCCGTGCTGGCCTGCTGGTCGATACCGTTCGTCCGGATGCTGGAGCCGTTCTTCCAGATGCAGCTGCTGGACGGGCCCGCCTACGTACTCCTCGTGCACACCGAGGCGCCGGTGCTCGGCGGGCACCCGGCGACGGCCGCCGGGCTGCGCGCCTACCTCGACACGCTCCCCCGGGACCGCCCGATCCAGTGGACGGTGAACGGCAAGCCGGCCAACATCCTCGCGACGGCGGCCGAGGCGATCCGGCTCGGCGGCCACGTCGCCATCGGGATCGGCGACTACCCGTATCCCGAGCTCGGCCTGCCGACCAACGCCGAGCTGGTGGCGCGGGTGGCCGACCTGGCACGGAGCCTCGGCCGCGAGGTGGCGACACCGGAGGAGGCCCGCGAGATGCTCGGGCTGCGCACGGGGAGGATCGGCGGATGACGCAGTCGATCACCGCGACGACGATCGCCCGGCTCCGGGACATGATCGTCCACGGCGAGTTCGCCCCGGGCGAGCACCTGGTGGAGAGCACCCTGGCCACCCGGCTGGGAGCGTCCCGGACGCCGGTCCGCGCCGCGCTCGCGGCCGCCCACCAGTCCGGACTGCTGGAGCACACGGCGCACCGCGGCTACGTCGTCCGGGCCTTCGACCTCGAGGAGTTCGTCGACGCCTACGAGGCACGCGGCCTGCTGGAGGGGGCGATCTGCCGCAAGGTCGCGGAGAACGGGCTCTCGGTGCAGGCCGAGACCCGGATGCGCGGCGCGATCGAGCGGGTCAACCAGCTGCTCGCCGCCAACGAGACGGTCGACGGCCTGGTGCGCGACCGCTGGCGCGACCTGAACGAGCAGTTCCACGGCGAGCTGCTCACCGAGCTGGGCGAGACCAGCCTCGTCCGGCTGCTGCGGAACCTGCGGGAGAGTGCACTGATCGCCCCGGTCGTCGCCACCTACGACCGGGAGCTGCTCGAGACCTACAACGCCCAGCACGAGCAGATCCTCGAATGCCTGATCCGCCGCCAGGGCCAGCGCGCCGAGTACCTCATGCGTGAACACGTCCTGCTCGCCGCGGAGCGGACGGCCGCCACGATCGAGGCCGACCAGCGGGCCTCGGGGTCCGGTCGGGCGGTGTCGTCGTGACGGCGCGATTGCTGCGGAGCTGGCTGTTCCTCCCCGCCGACAACGAGCGCTTCGCGGCCCGGGCACTGACCGGCGACGCCGACGCCGTCATCCTGGACCTGGAGGACGCGGTCGCCGACCGCAGCAAGGCCGCGGCGCGGGCCGGGGCGGCGCGCCACACCGGTGACGCCGGCAACGCCGCCCGCCACCTGTACGTGCGGATCAACGCCCTCGACACCCCGCACGCGCTCGCCGACGTCACCGCCGTCGTCGGCCCGGGGCTGGAGGGGATCGTGCTGCCGATGGCGGGCCGGGCCGCCGACGTCGAGATCCTCGACTGGCTGCTCACCCAGGCCGAGCACGCGGGCGGGCTGCCGGTCGGGCGGACCGCCGTCGTCCCGTTGGTCGAGTGCGCAGCCGGTGTCGTGCGGATGGGCGAGATCGCCCGGGCGAGCACCCGGATCAGGACGCTGGCCTACGGCTCCGGGGATCTCGCCGCGGACGTCGGCATGCCGTGGGAGGCGACCGGATCGGGCGACATCGGTGTCCGGTCGCTGCTGGCCCTGCACTGCCGCGACGCCGGGATCGGGCCGCCGCTGGACTCCGTCTCGATGGCGATCGACGACGAGGACGCGCTCCGGGCCGAGGCCCACCGGTCCCGGGACCTGGGCTTCGGCGGCAAGCTCTGCGTCCACCCCCGGCAGGTGGCGACGATCAACGAGACCTACCTGCCGAGCGCCGCCCGCGTCGAGTGGGCGCACCGGATCATCGCGGCGACCGACGAGGCCGAGGCCCGGGGGGCGGGCGCCGTCCGGCTCGACGGGCAGCTCATGGACATCGCGACCATCGAGTCCGCCCGCAGGATCCTCGACCTGGTGGCCGCCGCCCGCTGAGCGCGGCCCGATCCACCCTCCCCGCGGCGCACCCGCCCGCCGGGGCGGTTCCCCCTACCCATGTGCGGTTCGTCGGACTCGGAGGACAACTCATGCCAGGACTGCTGGACGGGTGCAAGGTCATCGACATGGCGTCGTTGTTCGCCGGTCCGTTCGCCGCGACGCTCCTCGGCGACCACGGCGCGGACGTCATCAAGATCGAGCACCCGCGGGGCGACGACCTGCGCGACTGGGGCCCCCGCCGCGACGGGCACCCGCTGTGGTGGAAGGTCGTCAGCCGGAACAAGCGGTGCGTCGCGGTGGACCTGCACGACCCGGACGGGCAGGACGTGATCCGCCGGCTCGTCGCCGAGGCCGACGTCCTGATCTCCAACTTCCGGCCCGGCCGGCTCGACGCCTGGGGCCTGGGCTGGGACGCGCTGCACGAGATCAACCCCCGGCTGGTGATGGCCGAGGTGACCGGCTTCGGGCAGAGCGGCCCGCACAGCTCGCTGGCCGGGTTCGGCACGCTCGCCGAGGCCATGAGCGGGTTCGCGGCGGTGACCGGGGAGGCAGGCGGGGCGCCGATGCTGCCGCCGTTCGGCCTGGCCGACGGGATCGCCGGCATGTGCACCGCCTTCGCCGTCAGCTCGGCCCTGCACTCCCGCACCACCAGCGGGGTCGGCGTGCACATCGACACGGCGCTCTACGAACCACTGATGTGGATCATCGGCAGTCACATCGTCGAGCACGACCAGCTCGGGATCGTCCAGGAGCGGATGGGCAACTCTGTCCCGCAGGTGGTGCCGCGCAACGCCTACCGGACCAGCGACGACCGCTGGATCGCCCTGTCCGGCGCGGCGCAGGCGGTCGCGGAGCGCCTGTTCCGGATCGTCGGCCGTCCCGAGGCGATCACCGATCCCCGGTTCGCCACCAACGCCGCGCGCATCGAGAACCGGGCCGAGGTCGACGAGATGATCGGCGGCTGGGTCGCCCGGCACACCCGCGACGACGTCGTCCGGATCCTGCGGGAGGCCGACGCCGCGGTCGCCCCGATCTACGACGCGACCGACATCGTCACCGATCCGCACTTCCGGTTCCGGGAGAGCGTGCTCTCCGTGCCCGACCCCGATCTCGGCCCGCTGGGCATGCAGGGGGTCGTCCCGAAGGTCGACGGACGCGCGGGGTCGGTCCGGTGGACCGGCTCCAGCGTCATCGGCTCGGACACCGCGGCGGTCCTGTCCGAGATCGGCATCGGCGCCGACCGTGCGCAGGAGCTGCACGCCCGCGGAGCCGTCCACTGCGGACAGGACGACTGACCCGGACGCGGTCGCGCGCGCGTCCACCCGGCTCTCCTCGGCAGTACTGCGACAAGGACGTCGATACCTTCCAGGAGGAAACATGCACGACGTACTCGTGCTCGCGAACACGGCGGTCGCCGTCGTCGGCGTGATCGTGCTCATCGTCTTCGCCCGGGTCAGCCCGGTGATCGCGCTCGCGGTCGCCGCGCTGTACGTGGGGCTCAGTTCCGGTCTCGGCTACGACGGGACGGTCGAGGCCGTCGTGACCGGGTTCGGCGACATCCTCGCCGAGGTCGGCCTGCTGATCGCGTTCGGCGTGCTCACCGGGACGCTGCTGCACCACGCGGGGGCCATCGACCGGCTGGTGGCCCTGCTGCTGCGGGCCTGTGGCCCCCGGGGCACCCCGTACGCGACGGCGCTGACGACCGGCACGGTCCTGCAGACGATCTTCACCGACGTCCTGGTGATCATCACGGCGCCGCTGGTCCGGCGGATCTCGCCGGAGATCGGCCGGGTGGGGCTGCCGAAGATGGCGAGCGCGCTGGCGATCGGGAGCGTCACCGGCGTCGTCCTGGTGGTGCCGGGCGCGGCCGGTGTCGCGATCGCGGGCGTGCTGGAGGTGCCGCTCGGGACGATGCTGGTCGTCGGGCTGGCCGTGGCCGTCCCGACGATCGTGGTCTCGACCTGGATCATGAACGTGCTGTTCGACCGCGGCTGGTGGGACCCGGCCCGGGACGAGCAGCCCGGACCCGACGACGACGGACCGGCGCCGGCGACCGGCGGCGACGGTGCCACCGGACCGGCCCCGGCCACCGGCGGCGGGCCGGGCCCGGCGGAGCAGGCGCTGACCGCTCCGGCCAGGACCGTCCCGGACGAGCGAACCGGACCGCCGCTGCTGGTGCTGTTCGGGCCGTTGACGCTCGGGCTGGTGCTCATCGCGGTGGGTGGCCTCGGCGAGATGGCCGGGTTCGACGACCCGGTGCTGGGTTTCCTGGGCAACCCGATCGTCGCGTTGCTGGTCGCGGCCCTGGGGACCACGGCCGTCGTCGCCCGCACCCACGGCCGCACCGTGGTCGAGGGCGCGTTCGAGCGGGGCCTGGAGGGCTGCGGGAAGGTGCTGGTGCTGACCGGGGTCGCCGGGGCGCTGGCGGGCGCGATCTCGGCGACCGGGCTCGGCGACGTGCTCGGGGGCTACCTCTCGGCGGGCACCGTCGCGCCACTCCTGGTGGTGTGGCTGATGGCCGCCGTCATCCACGTCCTGATCGGCACGGTGACGATCGCGGCGATCATGTCCGTCGGGGTGCTCGCCCCGGTGGCCGCGACGCTCGGCATCGACCCGGTCCTCATCGCGCTGGCGGCCGGGAGCGGTTCGATCTTCGGCTGCCACGTCACGAGCAACACGTTCTGGCAGTTCCAGGCGCTGCTCGGGCAGTCGGTGCGGGGCACGCTGAAGACGTTCACGGTGAGCATCTCCGTCGCCTCGGTGGTCTCGATCCTGCTGCTGCTCCCGCTGTCGCTGGTCTTCTAGGGTGTGTCTCCCAATGCGCGGAGCCAGGTGACGATTGCCTTCAGGACGGCGCCGCCGCGGAAGGTCAGGGCGAGCTTGTCGTAACGGGTGGCCAGCCCGCGCCACTGCTTGACGTGGCAGAACCCGCGCTCGACGACGTTGCGGTTTCGGTAGTCGACCGGATCGAATGCGGGCGGTCGGCCACCGCGTGAGCCGCGTCGTTTGCGGTGTCCCTGCTGGTCAGAGGGCTCCGGAATGACAGCGATGATCCGGCGCTCGCGCAGGTGCCGGCGGATCGCGCGTGAGGAGTAGGCCTTGTCCGCGCGCACGCGTTCGGGCCGGGTCCGGGGTCGTCCCGGGCCCGGTCGGGCGATGCTCAGGTGCGCCATCAGGTGCGGAAACATTGGCGAGTCGCCGCCCTGGCCGGGGCCGAGGAGGACCACCAGCGGGCGGCCGTGCCCGTCAACGAGCTGGTGGATCTTCGTCGACAGCCCTCCGCGGGACCGTCCCAGCGCGTGATCTGCTGGTTCGGCGAGCAGATTCGTGTAGTTCGATCCGGCCCCCTGTGTCGCGCTTGAGGGTCGCGGCGTGCTGGTGGGCACGGATGATCGTGGAGTCCACGCTGACCGCCCACCCGAGCACCTCGGCGGCGTCGGCCTCGATCAGAAGAGCAGCCAGGATGTGGTCCCAGGTGCCGTCGCCGCTGTAGCGGCGGTGCCGCTTCCACAACGTCTGCCACGGCCCGAACTCGGCTGGGACGTCGCGCCAGGGAAGCCCGCACCGATACCGGTAGATGATCCCCTCGAGCACCCGGCGGTCATCGCGGAACGGGCGCCCGCGACGACCCTCGGAGGAGGGCAACAGCGGCGCCAGACGGGCCCACTGGGCATCAGTCAGGACAGCGGTACGCGGCACCGATCAAGCATCGCGCACCCCGCTCCGCCTATCTGGGAGACACGCCCTAGACCGTATGGAGGCCGGCGCCTCCGCTCGTAAGTTGGCGCGGGTCGCCGTCGTTGGGTGACGGTGCCGCATTTACGGGGAGGCGCCGGTGTCGGGCGAGGGTACGTGGGTCGGGTTGGACGTCCATGCGCGATCAGTGATCGGTTGCGCGATCGAGGAGAGTGCAGCTGAGATCCGGACGCAGCGGATCGGGGCGCGGACTGAGCAGATCGTGGAGTGGGTGCGTGCGCAGCCCGGTCCGGTGATGGCCTGCTACGAGGCCGGCCCGACCGGATTCGGGCTGGCGCGGGCGCTGCGGGCCGCGGGTGTGGCCTGCGAGGTCGTGGCGCCGTCGAAGATCGAGCGACCGTCCGGGGACAAGGTCAAGACCGACCGGCGCGACGCGGAGCGGCTGGCGCGGTTGCTGCGGATCGGTGAGGTCCCCGGGGTGCGGGTCCCGACCGAGGCCGAAGAAGCCGCCCGGGACCTGGTCCGGGCTCGCGAGGACTGCCGCAGCGACCTGATGCGGGCCCGCCACCGTCTCTCCAAGCTGCTGCTGCGCCAGGGCCTGGTCTGGGACAACACCGCCTGGACCGCCGCGCACGAGGTCTGGCTGCGCAGTCACCACTTCGACCGGCGCGGTGTCCAGCTCGCCTTCGACGAGGCCCTGGATGCGGTGTTCACCGTCCATGCCCGCCGGGCTCGGCTCGACGCTGCGATCGTCGAGATGGCCGCCAGCGACCCGGTGTTGGCCGGGCCGGTCGGGCGGCTGTCGTGTCTGCGGGGCGTCTCGACGCTGACCGCGACCGGGCTGTGCGTCGAGGTCGCCGACTGGCACCGGTTCACCGGCGCCACCATCGGCTCCTACCTCGGGCTGGTGCCCTCGGAGTTCTCCTCCGGGTCGCGGCGGGTCCAGGGCGGGATCACCAAGACCGGTAACTCGCATGCCCGGCGGCTGCTGGTCGAAGCGGCCTGGCACCACCGCCGCCCGCTGCGCCCGAGCCGGGAACGGGCCCGACGCGCCGATGGGCAACCCGCCGTGGTCCGCGACCGCGCCGACGCCGGGAACCGGCGCCTGCACCAGCGCTGGACCCGCTTGGACCACCGCAACAAGCGACCGACCGTGGCTGTCGTCGCGGTCGCCCGCGAGCTCGCCGGCTGGTGCTGGAGCCTGGCCACCCTCGAGGAAACGGCCGCAGCGAGAACCGGCTGAGCCTCTGGCTCGGCCGCCACAGACCCCGGCGGGAGTCGGGAGAGGATGCAGGCAGCGCGAGGAGCGACCCGCGATACAGCTATGAGCAGCTCAGCCCCGATCAGCTCGGGACGAGGCGACGCTCGCCCCTAGACTCGCGGAACGCTCCCGACGAACACCCGGTCATGCGGTGACCAACCCGCGTATATCAGTCTGACCGCGCGTCGAGCCGACACGCCTCCACCCACCCGGCCCCGTCGGGCCCACAACCGCCCTGAGCAGCCCCGATACCAGATATCGAGGGGCCGATCACCCCTGCCCACTTGACAGAAGTGACCTCCATATCAGGTGTGATGTCCAGGCAGGTTGGTCAGGCGACTGATCGGCGGTAGGCCGTTGGTTGCGCTGTGGGGCCGGTGGTGATTGTAGAAGTGCAGCCAGCCGGGGAGCGCGTCTCGCCGAGCCGTTTCGCAGGGGTGGAAGCGGGCGTATGCCCACCCGTCGGCGAGGGTGCGGTGGAAACGTTCGATCTTGCCGTTGGTCTGAGGCCGGTAGGGCCGGGTTCGCTTGTGGGTGATGCCCAGTTCGCTGCAGGTGTCACGCCAGGCGTGTGAGCGGTAGCAGCTGCCGTTGTCGGACAGGACCCGTTCGACGGTCACGCCGCGGGCGTTCAACCAGTCCACGGCCCGGCGTAGCACACCGGTGGCGGTGTCGGCTTTCTCGTCGCTGTGGATCTCGGCGTAGGCGACGCGGGAGTGGTCGTCGATGACGGTGTGGACGAACGCTCTGCCGGTGCGCGGCTTGTAGTCGGTTCCCCTGGGCAGCCCGGGAGTGGACCGCTTGTTCAGGGCGCCTTGTCGGCGTCCGACGAAGCGGTGTCCGCCTCCGTCGGGGATGTTGCCGAACTTGGTGACGTCGACGTGGATCAACGAGCCGGGGTGTGGGTGTTCGTAGCGGCGTAGGGGCTCGCCGGTGACCCGGTCGATGTGGGAGAGCCGGTTGATCCGGCAGCGGCGCAGGACCGCGTGCACGGTCGAGGCGGCGAGAGCGAGTCGGCCGCCGATCTGTACTGGTCCGAGTCGGTGGTGCCACCGCAGTCGCACGATCTGCTTCACCAGCCTCGGCGGGGTCTTGGCCGGCATCGACCGTGGTCGGGAGCTGCGGTCGACCATCCCGGGCGGGCCCTCGGCGCGGTAGCGGTCAGCCCACTTTCGGGCGGTGCGAGGGGCGACCATGAACATTCTGGCCGCGGTGGAGCAGGTCCAGTCCTGGTCGGCGATCAGACGGGCCAGCCGTAGCCGGGCACGCGGAGTCAGCGCAGCGTTAGCGTGGGTCACAAGGGCCTCCGGTTGGTGAAGCGGTTCCTAGACAGCTCCACTTCACAACCGGGGGTCCTCGCCTGTCTCAGCGACAGGCCGTCATCAGCTCAACCTGGAACAACGTCCATGGACATCACACCTGATATGGAGGTCACTTCTGTCAAGTGGGCAGGGGTGATCGGCCCCTCGATATCTGGTATCGGGGCTGCTCAGGGCGGTTGTGGGCCCGACGGGGCCGGGTGGGTGGAGGCGTGTCGGCTCGACGCGCGGTCAGACTGATATACGCGGGTTGGTCACCGCATGACCGGGTGTTCGTCGGGAGCGTTCCGCGAGTCTAGGGGCGAGCGTCGCCTCGTCCCGAGCTGATCGGGGCTGAGCTGCTCATAGCTGTATCGCGGGTCGCTCCTCGCGCTGCCTGCATCCTCTCCCGACTCCCGCCGGGGTCTGTGGCGGCCGAGCCAGAGGCTCAGCCGGTTCTCGCTGCGGCCGTTTCCTCGAGGGTGGCCAGGCTCCAGCACCAGCCGGCGAGCTCGCGGGCGACCGCGACGACAGCCACGGTCGGTCGCTTGTTGCGGTGGTCCAAGCGGGTCCAGCGCTGGTGCAGGCGCCGGTTCCCGGCGTCGGCGCGGTCGCGGACCACGGCGGGTTGCCCATCGGCGCGTCGGGCCCGTTCCCGGCTCGGGCGCAGCGGGCGGCGGTGGTGCCAGGCCGCTTCGACCAGCAGCCGCCGGGCATGCGAGTTACCGGTCTTGGTGATCCCGCCCTGGACCCGCCGCGACCCGGAGGAGAACTCCGAGGGCACCAGCCCGAGGTAGGAGCCGATGGTGGCGCCGGTGAACCGGTGCCAGTCGGCGACCTCGACGCACAGCCCGGTCGCGGTCAGCGTCGAGACGCCCCGCAGACACGACAGCCGCCCGACCGGCCCGGCCAACACCGGGTCGCTGGCGGCCATCTCGACGATCGCAGCGTCGAGCCGAGCCCGGCGGGCATGGACGGTGAACACCGCATCCAGGGCCTCGTCGAAGGCGAGCTGGACACCGCGCCGGTCGAAGTGGTGACTGCGCAGCCAGACCTCGTGCGCGGCGGTCCAGGCGGTGTTGTCCCAGACCAGGCCCTGGCGCAGCAGCAGCTTGGAGAGACGGTGGCGGGCCCGCATCAGGTCGCTGCGGCAGTCCTCGCGAGCCCGGACCAGGTCCCGGGCGGCTTCTTCGGCCTCGGTCGGGACCCGCACCCCGGGGACCTCACCGATCCGCAGCAACCGCGCCAGCCGCTCCGCGTCGCGCCGGTCGGTCTTGACCTTGTCCCCGGACGGTCGCTCGATCTTCGACGGCGCCACGACCTCGCAGGCCACACCCGCGGCCCGCAGCGCCCGCGCCAGCCCGAATCCGGTCGGGCCGGCCTCGTAGCAGGCCATCACCGGACCGGGCTGCGCACGCACCCACTCCACGATCTGCTCAGTCCGCGCCCCGATCCGCTGCGTCCGGATCTCAGCTGCACTCTCCTCGATCGCGCAACCGATCACTGATCGCGCATGGACGTCCAACCCGACCCACGTACCCTCGCCCGACACCGGCGCCTCCCCGTAAATGCGGCACCGTCACCCAACGACGGCGACCCGCGCCAACTTACGAGCGGAGGCGCCGGCCTCCATACGGTCTAGGGCGTGTCTCCCAGATAGGCGGAGCGGGGTGCGCGATGCTTGATCGGTGCCGCGTACCGCTGTCCTGACTGATGCCCAGTGGGCCCGTCTGGCGCCGCTGTTGCCCTCCTCCGAGGGTCGTCGCGGGCGCCCGTTCCGCGATGACCGCCGGGTGCTCGAGGGGATCATCTACCGGTATCGGTGCGGGCTTCCCTGGCGCGACGTCCCAGCCGAGTTCGGGCCGTGGCAGACGTTGTGGAAGCGGCACCGCCGCTACAGCGGCGACGGCACCTGGGACCACATCCTGGCTGCTCTTCTGGTCGAGGCCGACGCCGCCGAGGTGCTCGGGTGGGCGGTCAGCGTGGACTCCACGATCATCCGTGCCCACCAGCACGCCGCGACCCTCAAGCGCGACACAGGGGGCCGGATCGAACTACACGAATCTGCTCGCCGAACCAGCAGATCACGCGCTGGGACGGTCCCGCGGAGGGCTGTCGACGAAGATCCACCAGCTCGTTGACGGGCACGGCCGCCCGCTGGTGGTCCTCCTCGGCCCCGGCCAGGGCGGCGACTCGCCAATGTTTCCGCACCTGATGGCGCGCCTGAGCATCGCCCGACCGGGCCCGGGACGACCCCGGACCCGGCCTGAACGCGTGCGCGCGGACAAGGCCTACTCCTCACGCGCGATCCGCCGGCACCTGCGCGAGCGCCGGATCATCGCTGTCATTCCGGAGCCCTCTGACCAGCAGGGACACCGCAAACGACGGGGCTCACGCGGCGGCCGACCGCCCGCATTCGATCCGGTCGACTACCGAAACCGCAACGTCGTCGAGTGCGGGTTCTGCCACGTCAAGCAGTGGCGCGGGCTGGCCACCCGTTACGACAAGCTCGCCCTGACCTTCCGCGGCGGCGCCGTCCTGAAGGCGATCGTCACCTGGCTCCGCGCATTGGGAGACACACCCTAGGCTGGCCGGATGGGACGATGGCCGGCCGGGGCGCAGGAACGGTTGCAGGACGCCGCGATCGCGTTGTTCGCCGAGCGCGGCTACGAGCGCACCACCGTCGCGGACATCGCCGGTGGCGCCGGCCTGACCGAGCGCAGCTTCTACAACCACTTCTCCGACAAGCGCGAGGTGCTCTTCCCCGACCAGGACGGGTTCATTGCCGGTCTCGCGGCCGCCGTGACGGCCGCACCCCCGGAGCGCGGACCGCTCGACGCGATCACCGACGCCCTCCTGTCCACCGCGGACTGGTTCGACGAGCGCCGGGAGGCGGCGGGCCGGCGTCGGCGGATCCTGGACAGCCGCGCCGAACTGCAGGAACGTGAACACGCCAAGATGGCTGCGCTCGACACGGCGCTCGCGGGGGCGCTGCGCGCACGGGGGCTCGCGGACCCGTCCGCGGCGCTGACCGCCACCGCCGCGGTCGCCGCGTACCGGCTCGCCACCGAGACCTGGCTGGCCGATCCGCAGCGCCGCACGCTCGGGCACCACCTGCGGGCCGGGGTGGCGGACCTGCGCCGCGCCGCGCAGGCGTGGTGAGGCGGTCCCGGCCGGTCGCCGGTCCTGCGGCGCCGCGTGCCGAGCGGGCGGGCCCGGAGGCGGTTGGGACCCGTGGGACCGGGGAAGGGGCCGGCATGTCCTCCCCGCCGTCGCTGGACCGTCTCCTTCAGGTGCGCACCGTCTACGCCGAACCCGAGGCGATCGCGTCGCCCCGCGGGCGCGCCGTCCTGGACCGGTTCCCGGGTGCCGAGGTGATCGAGGTCGGATCGCACTGGCAGATCCCGGAACTGCACGGCAACGCCGGCAACGTCGCCCGCTGGGTGCGGGTGAAGACCGAGAACCTCGTGCTCGGCGTGAAGAAGTCGCTGACGGCCCGCCCGAACGGCCGCTCCACCGACTTCGTCGCCCCGTCCACGTCCAACGGCTGCGCGATGGCCTGCGCGTACTGCTATGTGCCGCGCCGCAAGGGCTACGCGAACCCGATCACGGTGTTCACCAACATCGAGCGCATCACGAAGTACCTGCGCGGCCACGTCTCCCGGCAGGGGCCCAAGACCGAGCCCAACCAGGTCGATCCGCACGCCTGGGTCTACGACATCGGGGAGAACTCCGACGTCGCCGTCGACGCGCTCATCAGCGACAACGTGGCCGATCTCGTGGCGACGTTCCGCGATCTGCCCACGGCCAAGGCCAGCTTCGCCACCAAGTACGTCAACCGCGAGCTGCTGGACCTCGACCCGCAGGGCCGGACCCGGATCCGCTTCTCGCTGATGCCCGAGCGCGACGCGAGGCTGCTCGACATCCGGACCAGCCCGGTGCCGGAGCGGATCGCCGCGATCGACGACTTCGTCGCCGCCGGGTACGAGGTCCATCTCAACCTGTCCCCGGTCGTCCTGCGCCCGGGGTGGGAGGACGACCGGGCGGAGCTGCTGACCCGGCTCGACGACGGCACCGGGCCCGCGTTCCGGGCGCAGGCCGCGGCCGAGGTGATCATGCTGACCCACAACCGGGACCTGCACGAGGTCAACCTCGGCTGGCACCCCCGCGCCGAGGACGTCCTGTGGCGGCCGGGCATGCAGCAGGCCAAGCGGAGCCAGAACGGGATGTGGAACGTCCGGTACCACAACGACGTCAAACGCGAGGGCGTCGAGACGCTCACCGGGCTGATCGCCCGGCACGCTCCGTGGCTGCGGGTCCGGTACGCGTTCTGAGCATCCGGGCGCCGGTCAGTCCAGTGGCTTGGCCATCTGCTGGGCGGTGACCGCGTAGCCGCGGCTCTCGTACAGGGCGATCGCCGCGGCGTTGTGCCCGAGGACGTTGAGCCCCAGCCGGGCGGCCCCGGCCCGGCGCGCCCTCGCCTCCGCCCCGGCCAGGATCGCGCGGGCGTACCCGCTGCGCCGGAACGGTTCCTCGACGCGGACGTCGTATATCCAGGCGATCTCGCCGGAGCCGGTCTGCGGCTCGTGCCGGCCGAGCCACAGCTGCCCCACGGTGCGGCCCCGCGCGTTCTCGGCGACGAGGTGCTCGTGCCCGGCCGTCTCCCGGCCGTGCGGGAGGAGCCGTTCGTGATCGGCGTGCGCCTTGGCCCGGGCCGCGTGCGGGGCCAGCGCCACGGTCAGCGCCGCCACGCGTTCGCGCAGCTGGCGGCCGATGTAGACGTCGAACTCGGCGGGTGTCATCGCGCGCAGGACGACCGCGGGCTGCGCCGCGCCCGCTCCCCGGGTGCCCGGCACGGCCGGGTCAGGCCGGCGCGACCGGGCGCAGCGGCGCCGGGTAGTGCGGCAGCTCGGTCATGATCGAGGGCATCCGGCTCGCCCGCCCGGTGATCCGCCCGAGCTTGCTCATGATCGGCGCGGCGGCCCGGAGCGCGGTGCGCTGCACCGCCAGGCCCGCCGCGCTGCGGGGGTTCATCGCCCGGATCGCCGACGGCCGGACGTCCTGAGCCCAGTCGACGTACGGTCGCATCCGCTCCTCGTAACGGGCCAGCGCCGCCGCAGTCTTCGCGGTGGCGTCGCCGTCGGCACCGGCCAGCTCCCCGGCCAGCACGTACGCCCCGACCAGGGCCAGGCTGGTACCGGTGCCGAACGGCCCGGCGGACCACGCGGCGTCGCCCAGCAGCACGACCCGGCCGTGGTTCCAGCGGGTCAGCCTGGCCTGGGCGATCGCGTCGAAGTACATCGGCGCGTCGTCGAGGGCGTCGAGGATCCGCCGGGTCTGCCACCCGGCGTCGGCGAACGTGCGGCGCAGGATCGTGACCTGGTCGGCGCGATCGAGGGTCTCCAGGCCCCGCACGTCGGTGAGGTGGTTGAGCATCGCCCGGGTGGTGCCCCGGTTGTCCGGGCGCAGCCCGACCGAGCGCGACCCGCTCGCGCCGTACCAGCGCCACCACTGGTCGTCGTCGGCGGTGCGGGGGATCGTCAGGTGCGCGACGAACATGCCCAGCTCGTCCAGCCCGACCTCGCCGAAGACCAGACCGCGGGTGCGTGACCGGGTGCCCTCGGCGACCACCACGACGTCGGCCTCGATCTGCTCGCCGTCGTGCAGGGTCGCCGTGACGTGGTCCCCGTGCTCGGTCAGCTCCCGGATCTGCTGGTCGAAGCGATAGTCGGTGGACGCGCGGGTGTGCTCGTAGAGGATGCGGGACAGCTCCCCGCGCAGGATCTCCATCTCCGCGGTGGCGCCGTCGGTACCACCGGTGCCGGCCGGGAACTCGGCGACCACGGCGCCCGCCCCGTCCACGAAGCGCAGCCCGACCTCGCCGGTCCCGGCGGCGAGCGCCTCGGTCTCCAGCCCCATCCGCCGCAGGACCTCCCGTGCGGAACCCCGGACGTCGATGTTCTGGCCCTCGTCGCGCAACCGCGGCGCCCGCTCGACGACGGTGGTGCGCCAGCCCCGCGCGTGCAGTTGGTGGGCGAGGGCGGGGCCGGCGATGCTGGCTCCGGAGATCAGGGCGTGACGGGGCACGGGTGTCCTTTCGCAGGGAATTCCAGGCTATCCCCGATCGGGTTCCCGTTCGCCCGATAATCGAACCCGCACAATGGCCGGAATGACCGTTCCCGGCGGGAATGCGCCTACCGGGCGATCCGCCCGCCCGCGTCCGTGCGGCCGCCGCCGGACCCGGCGGTACCCTGCACGTTCCCCACCGACCGGAGAGCGCTCCCCGTGCACCTCAAGACGCTGACGATGAAGGGCTTCAAGTCCTTCGCCTCGGCCACCACGCTGCGCCTGGAACCGGGGATCACCTGCGTCGTCGGGCCGAACGGCTCCGGCAAGTCCAACGTCGTCGACGCGATCAGCTGGGTGCTCGGTGAGCAGGGCGCCAAGGCGCTGCGCGGCGGCAAGATGGAGGACGTCATCTTCGCCGGCACCTCCGGGCGCGGAGCGCTGGGCCGCGCCGAGGTGACGCTGACGATCGACAACTCCGACGGGGCCCTGCCGATCGACTACTCCGAGGTCTCGGTGACCCGCCGGATGTTCCGCGACGGCGCCGGGGAGTACGAGATCAACGGGTCCCGGGCCCGGCTGCTCGACGTGCAGGAGCTGCTCTCGGACTCGGGCATCGGCCGGGAGATGCACGTGATCGTCGGGCAGGGGCAGCTCGACGGGGTGCTGCAGTCCAAGCCCGAGGACCGGCGCTCCTACATCGAGGAGGCCGCCGGGGTCCTCAAGCACCGCAAGCGCAAGGAGAAGGCGCTGCGGAAGCTGGACGCGATGCAGGCCAACCTGACCCGGCTCACCGACCTCACCGCCGAGCTGCGCCGCCAGCTCAAGCCCCTGGGCCGCCAGGCCGAGATCGCCCGCAAGGCCCAGTCCGTGCAGAGCGAGCTGCGCGACGCGCGGCTCCGGCTCGCCGCCGACGACCTGGTGACGCTGCAGGAGGAGATCACCCGGGAGGAGGCGTCCCAGGACCAGGCCCGGCAGCGGCGCGCCGAGGTCGAGGAGCAGCTGGAGGCGGCCCGGGAACGCCAGCAGGAGCTGGAGACCGCGCTCGCCGCGGACGCGCCGCGGCTGCAGACCGCGCAGGACACCTGGTACCAGCTCTCCGCGCTGGCCGAGCGGCTGCGCGGCACCGTCCGCCTGGCCGAGGAGCGGGTCCGGCACCTGACCTCCTCCGGCGCGGTGGGGCACACCCCCGGCCGGGACCCGGACGAGACCGAGGCCGAGGCCGAGGTGATCGCCGAGCAGGAGGAGGAGCTGGTCGCGGGCGTCGACGAGGCCCGGCGCCGGCTCGACGAGGTCGTCACCGAGAAGGCCGAGCGGGAACGGACGCTGGTCGCCGCGGAGCGCGAGCACCTCGCCGCCGTCCGGGCGATCGCCGACCGCCGGGCCGGGATCGCGACGCTCGCCGGCAAGGCCGACGCGCTGCGGTCCGGGGTGGCGGCGACCGCGGAGGAGATCGAGCGGCTGTCCGAGGCGCTGGCCGAGGCGACCGCGCGCACCGAGCAGGCCGATGCCGAGCTGCTCTCCGCCCGCGACGGCCTCGGGCCCGAGGCGTCCGAGGACGCCGGGGACGCGTCCGCCGGGCGGGTCGAGCAGGCCGAGACCGCGCACCGGGCGGCAGCCGACCGGGTCGCCGAGCTGGGCCGCGCGGAGCGCGACGCCGAGCAGCGCCGCGCGCACTGGCGGGCCCGGGTGGAGGCGTTGCAGGTCGGGCTCGTCCGGCGCGACGGCACCGGTGCGCTGCTCGACTCCGGGACGGAGAACGACGTGCTGGGCGCCGTCGCCGAGCTGGTCGAGGTGCAGCCGGACGCCCGCGCCGCGGTCGCGGCCGCGCTCGGGGAGGTCGCCGAGGGCGTCGCCGTGGCGTCGGTCTCCGCGGCGGCCGGGGCGCTGCGCTCGCTGCGCGACGGCGACGCGGGACGGGCCGCGCTGCTCGTCGCCGGGGTCTCCGCGGCCACCGGTGCGCCGGTCCCGGTCGCCGTGCCCGACACCGACCCGCCGGCCGGCCGGTGGGCCGCCGCGCTCGTGACCGCCCCGCCCGCGCTGGGTGCGGCGCTGGCCGCACTGCTGCGCGACGTCGTCGTCGTGGCGGATCTGGACACCGCGGCGACCGCGCTCGCGGCGCGGCCGGACCTCACCGCCGTCACCACCGACGGGGACCTGCTCACCGCGCACGTCGCCCGTGGCGGCGCCGGGGCCGGTGAGGGTGCGCTGCAGCTGCAGGCCGCCGTCGACGACGCCGTGACCGAGCGGGACGCCGTGGACGCCGAGCTGGAGTCGCTGCGTCCCACCCTCGAGGGCGCCCGCGCCGAGGAGGAGGCCCGCGGTACCGATCTGACCGCCGCCCGGACCGCGGTCGCCGACGCCGACCGGCGCCGGGCCGCGGCCGCCGCGCAGCTGGGGCGCCTGGAGCAGGTCGTCGCGTCCGCCACGGCCGAGGCGCAGCGGCTGCGGGAGCGCCGGGACGGGGTCGAGGCCCGCCGCTCGGAGTCGCTGATCGCGCTGGAGGCCGCCGAGCACCAGCTCTCGCTCGCCTCCGACGCCCCCACCGACGAGGAGCCGGACACCGAGCTGCGCGACGAGGCCGCCGAGCGGGTCGAGGAGGTCCGCTCCGAGGAGGTCGAGTGCCGGCTCGCGCTGCGCACCGCAGAGGAGCGGGCCCGCGCGATCGCCGGTCGCGCCGAGACCCTGCGCCGCCAGGCGCACGCCGAGCGCCAGGCCCGGTCCCGGGCCGCCGCCGCGGCCGCGGAGCGGGAACGCGCCTCGGAGATCGCGCGGCTGGTCGTCGACGCCGGTGGCACGGCGTGCGAGCGGATCGAGCTGTCGCTGGCCGTCGCGACCATCGAGCGCGACGAGGTGCACGCCGCGCGGGCCGAGCGCGAGCGCGCGCACCACGAGGCCCGGGAGGCCACGACCCGGCTGACCGGGCTGCTGGAGAAGCTCACCGACGCCGTGCACCGCGACGAGATGGTCCGCCAGCAGACCCGGATGCGTCTCGACCAGCTGACCGAGAAGATCCTCGCCGACCACGGGATCGGCGGCGACGAGCTGGTCGCCGAGTACGGGCCGGACGTGCCGGTGCCGCCGTCGGAGGCCGACGTCGCGGAGTACGAGGCCGCGAAGGAACGCGGCGAGCAGGTGTCCGCACCGCCGGCCGTGCCGTTCGACCGGGGGACCCAGGAGCGGCGCCGGAAACGGGCCGAGAAGGACCTGTCGCTGCTCGGCAAGGTCAACCCGCTGGCGCTGGAGGAGTTCGCCGCGCTGGAGGAGCGCTACCGCTTCCTGTCCACCCAGCTGGAGGACCTGAAGAACACGCGGCGCGACCTGCTCGTCGTGGTCCGCGAGGTCGACGACAAGATCCTCGAGGTCTTCACGACGGCCTACCACGACGTGGCCGCCGAGTTCGAGACCGTGTTCGCGACGCTGTTCCCCGGTGGTGACGGCCGGCTCGTCCTCACCGATCCCGACGACATGCTGACCACCGGCATCGAGGTGGAGGCCCGGCCGCCGGGGAAGAAGGTCAAGCGGCTGTCGCTGCTGTCCGGCGGGGAGCGGTCGCTCACCGCGATGGCGTTGCTGGTGGCGATCTTCCGGGCCCGGCCGTCGCCGTTCTACGTGCTCGACGAGATCGAGGCCGCCCTCGACGACGTCAACCTGCGCCGGCTGATCTCGCTGATGGAGGAGCTGCGGGCGAACAGCCAGCTCATCGTCATCACCCACCAGAAGCCGACGATGGAGGTCGCGGACGCGCTCTACGGCGTCTCGATGCGGGGGGACGGGATCACCCAGGTGATCTCGCAGCGGCTGCGCCCCGCGTCGTAGACGTCTGCACATCGCGGCCGTTGGTCGCTTGTTCTACGCGCGGGCGGTTTTCCCGGTTAGCCCGTGGTCGGTTGCTGATCTCGATACGGTGCGCTCTGCACGTCCACCATTCGATGTCGACTGCAATGGTCGGTAGACCGGAATTCAAGTAGCTCCGGGTTGACGGCGGCTGTCCAGGCCATCGTGCTCGAAGCTGCTTCCGGTCGTCACGGGAAAGAATCCGATACCGGTGACCACTCGAGAGAGCAGAGCTTTCGCATCATCCATCAAGACCGCGTTGGCCGTCATGGTCCTCGTAGCCGGCGCCGGTTCCGCGGGTCCGTCGGCTGAGACCCGACCCCCGAGCCCGGCAGACGGCACGATCGCTGTCGAGGCGATCTCGATGACGACGCGCCCTTCGGGCTATGTGCGTGCGGAGTCCATGGAGCAGGCGAACGATCCTGGACGCCCTTGAGTCATCTGGAGCGTCGGAATCGGCGGCCGTCGTCGCTGCCGGTGTCACGTTCGGCCCGTGCACCCTCGAGCCCACTCGCATCTACATGCGCACCTCGGGAGGACTGGGGGCGAAGCCGTACACCGTGTGTGATGTTCCGGTGACTTCCATCAGGCAGGGCACCGATCTGCGGTATAAGTGGGGTCCGTGGTGGCGGACGGCCGCGAGCTACCCGGGTCACGGGAATCAGAGTCAGGCCCGGTATGAGCAGCGTAACGTCCAGTGGGCCTGCCAGGGCTCGGCGTCGACGACCTGGGCAGGCACGACGGTCGGTACCATTGTCTACGGTGGTGAGACATTCTATGCGCGGGTTTACCAGGTTCCGACAGAGCAGAGCTGTGGAGCGTGAACCGGTTGTGCGTCTGGTCTACGAGCGTACGAGTCCCCCCGGAGAAGACTCCGGAGTGGAGCCGCTCATCGCTGTCTGTGCTGACGAGGACGAGGCTCGGCGCATCGAAGCTGACAGCTCTGCGCGCGGCCGGCACGTCTCGTGGGAGGAGCACCCGCTGCAGGGGACCGATCGCGAGGTCGGGCCTCTGGAAGTCGGCCGGATCGTGCACGTGGTCCTGCTCGGCGGAAGCGACATCGTCGACGGGCCGGACGACCCCATCGGCATCGCCGTCTACGCCGACGGCGAGGCCGCCGAGCGACGAGCGGCCGAGGAACTCCGCACGACCGGCTCGCCCGGCTACCGCGCGATCGCCCTCCCCGTCGGATGGCGAGCCCCCGGCCCCGGGCGTTCGGGCTGATCGAACTCCTGGCTGCGTCCGGTGCCGCTGGTGGCACCGGACGCAGCCCAGGATCTGATCACCGGGCACCGGTGGGGCCGACTGCCGGGCTGCGCCGCCGCGGTCGCCGGCGCCGGTCCGGCACGGTCACCGCCGTGGGCCCGCCGCGGCCGCCGTGCGGTCACCGGCGCCGCCCGGCGAGGTCGCCGACGCAGGCCGCCGCAACCGGTGCGACCACCGATACCGGCCGACGCGGCGACCGGCCGGGCGGCGGGTCCCGTGACCTGCGCGGCACCCGAGCCGCCACGACCGCACCGACCGGGGCCCGACGCGACCGGCGGGCCCCTGACCGGGCGTGGCAGGGTTGCACGGGTGACCACGCAGACCATCTGGATCGTCGTCGCGGTCGTCGTGGCCGTGCTGCTGATCGCCGTCGTCGCGGGGCTGCTGATCGCCCGCCGCAGGCGGATCAGCCTGCGCGAGGACGACCCTCAGCGCGAGCTCGGCACCGACGGGACCGCCACGGCGCCGCCGAAGAAGGGCGGCAGCTACCAGGCCGGTGGCGGGTTCGACTTCGCGTCGGGCACGGCCGCCGCCCCGGAGCGCCCCGCCGCCGACGGGTCGGCCCCGGGCGTCACCGAGCCGGTCGAGCGGCCGGACGTGGCGCCGGTCGCCCCCGTCGAGGGCCCGACCGCCGACGAGGTCCGCACCCCGCCGGGTGGGAACCCCGTCGTCGGCGGGGCGACCGAGGCCCGGACCCCGCCCGGCGGGCTCCCCGTGTCGACCGCGCCGCCGGTGCGCCCGGGGACCGCGCCGAGCAGCCCGACCGTCCCGACCGAGAGCCGCGAGCCCGCGGACCCGGCGGTCCCCACACCGGCCGACCGGGGTGTCATCGACACCGCCGAGGCCAGCAAGGACCCCGCGACCCAGCAGCTCGTCCGGCCGCCGGCCGGCGCGCCCCCGACGTCGGCGCCCCCGGCCCCGGAGGCTCCGGCGCCCCGGGCCCCGGCACCGGTCCCGGCCGACACGATCGACCCCGCCGAGGGACGGATCGAGCGGCTGCGCGGGCGGCTGTCCCGGTCCCGCTCCGGCCTCGGGCAGAGCCTGCTCGGCCTGCTCGGCGCCGGTGACCTGGACGAGGACTCCTGGGAGGACGTCGAGGCGACGCTGCTGCAGGCCGACCTCGGCCCGGAGACGACCGCCGAGGTCGTCGAGAAGCTGCGCCACCGGCTCGCCGCCCGTGGCGTCCGTACCGCCGAGCAGGTGCGCGAGACGCTGCGCGAGGTGCTCGTCGAGGCGCTGGAGACCGGGCAGGGCCGCTCGGTGCACGTGCTGCCGCAGGAGGGGCGCCCGGCGGTGGTGCTCGTCGTCGGCGTCAACGGCACCGGCAAGACGACCACCACCGGCAAGCTCGCCCGGGTGCTCGTCGCCGGCGGCCGCCAGGTCACCCTCGGTGCGGCCGACACGTTCCGGGCCGCGGCCGCGGAACAGCTCGTGACCTGGGGGGAGCGCTCCGGCGCCGGTGTCGTCCGGGGTCCGGAGGGGTCCGACCCGGCGTCGGTCGCGTTCGAGGCGGTCAAGCGCGGCACCGCCGGCGGCGCCGACGCCGTCCTGCTCGACACCGCGGGCCGGCTGCACACCAAGACCGGCCTGATGGACGAGCTCGGCAAGGTCAAGCGGGTCGTCGAGAAGCAGGCCAGGGTCGACGAGGTACTGCTCGTCCTCGACGCCACGACCGGCCAGAACGGGCTGACCCAGGCCCGGGTGTTCGGCGAGGTCGTCGACGTCACCGGGATCGTGCTGACCAAGCTCGACGGCACCGCCAAGGGCGGCATCGTCTTCCGGGTGCAGCGCGAGCTCGGCGTGCCGGTGAAGCTCGTCGGGCTCGGCGAGGGCCCGGACGATCTCGCGCCGTTCGAGGCCGGGGCGTTCGTCGACGCCCTGCTGAACTGAGCCGCGGGTGCCGGGGCGCGGACCGCGCCCCGGCACCACTGCGCCGTGTGGCGGATCACGGATCGGCCCGTCCGGCTGACGTTCGGACCCCCGGATCCTGTTGGGTAACCCAACCGTCATCCGGATCGCGGGGCTGTTAACCGGTACGAAACGGACCGGCGCCCGGTGCGAAACACGCGCTCACCATTCTTCCTCCCCAGTCGGACACCGACATGACGTGGGAGGAAACGACGTGCCACAGGAAGCCCTCAACGGCGGCGACACCGCCTGGATCCTCGCGAGCGCCGCGCTCGTGCTGCTGATGACGCCGGGTGTGGCGCTGTTCTACGGCGGCCAGGCACGCTCCAAGACCGTCCTCAACATGATGATGATGTGCTTCAGCTCGCTGGGGCTCGTCGGCGTGCTGTGGATCCTCTTCGGCTACTCGATGGCCTTCGGCACCGACATCGGCGGTGGGCTGCTCGGCAACCCGTTCGAGGCGTTCGGGCTGTCCTCGGTGCTGGCCAACGACCAGGCCGAGAACGCGCTGCCGGACCTCGCGTTCGTCAGCTTCCAGGCGATGTTCGCCATCCTCACCGTCGCGCTGGTCGCCGGTGCGGCCGCGGACCGGATGAAGTTCGGCGCCTGGATGCTGTTCTCCGGGCTGTGGGCCACGCTGGTCTACTTCCCGATCGCGCACTGGGTCTTCGACCTGGAGCAGGGCTGGATCGCCACCTCGCTGGGCGCGCTGGACTTCGCCGGCGGCACCGCGGTGCACATCAACGCCGGTGTCGCGGCGCTGGTCCTCTGCATCATCCTCGGCAAGCGCCGCGGCTGGCCGCGTGAGGCCATGCGCCCGCACAACCTGACGATGGTGATGCTCGGCGCCGGTCTGCTGTGGTTCGGCTGGTTCGGGTTCAACGCCGGCTCGTCCGGTGCCGCCGACTGGGCCGCCGCCTACGCCTTCGTCAACACGATCGCCGCCACCGCTGCCGCCATCCTCGGCTGGCTGGTCATCGAGCGGATCCGCTACGGCAAGGCCACCTCGCTGGGTGCGGCGTCGGGCATCGTGGCCGGCCTGGTCGCCATCACGCCGGCGTGTGCCTCGGTGTCGCCGCTGGGTGCGCTGGCCATCGGCGTCATCGCCGGTGCGCTGTCGGCGTACGCGGTCGGCTGGAAGTACAAGCTGGGCTTCGACGACTCGTTCGACGTCGTCGGCGTCCACCTCGTCGCGGGTCTGTGGGGCACCCTGGCGATCGGGTTCTTCGCCACCGACGTCGCCCCCGACGAGACCAACGGCCTGTTCTACGGCGGCGGTGCCGGCCAGCTCGGCATCCAGGCGCTCGCCGCGCTCGCCACGATCGCCACGATCGTCTACTGCGGGATCGTCACCACGATCATCGCGCTGCTCGTCAAGGTCACCATCGGCCTGCGGATCAGCGAGGAGGCCGAGCAGACCGGCATCGACGAGGCGGAGCACGCCGAGACCGGGTACGAGTTCTCCGGCCTGCGCGGCGGCAGCGGCCTCGGCTCGGCGCCGAAGCCGGTCGCGTCGGCCCCGGCAGCAGCACCCACCGCTCCGACGAAGCAGGAGGCCTGACCCATGAAGCTCGTGACCGCTATCGTCAAGCCGTTCGTCCTGGAGGACGTCAAGGGCGCGCTGGAGCAGCTCGGCGTTCTGGGCCTGACCATCAGCGAGGTCCAGGGCTACGGCCGGCAGAAGGGCCACACCGACGCCATCTGACCCCACACCCGATCCCGCGCAGCACGGGCCCGCCGGACTCCACACGGAGCGGCGGGCCCGTCCGCGGTCCGGGTACGAAACGGATAATCCGGGCCCATCCGGGGCCGGTTCGGACGTGCAGGAAGCGGGTGGGGCGCAGGATGTCGGTCCTCGGGTCGGGCGAGGCAGCTGATCTGGTCGGAGCGAAGTCGTTGCTGCTGGCGGCGGGCGGTCGTCAGCACCACGGACCGGAGGCGTTGCGGGCCGCGCTGGTCGACCTGCACGACTTCTGGCTCTCCTCGCGCTGCGCGACCCTCGGGTTCGGCGGCACCGGCAGCGGGGTCGCCTTGGTCGCGGTCGGTGCGCTCGGCCGGCGCGAGCTCTGCCCGTACTCCGACCTCGATCTCGTCCTGCTGCACGACGGCCGCTCCGGCGTCGACGGCCTCGCCGAGCAGCTCTGGTACCCGCTGTGGGACGCCGGGCTCGGCCTCGACCACTCGGTCCGCACCCCCGGGCAGGCCGTGCAGGTGGCCGCCACCGACCTGCGCGCCGCGTTCGGGCTGCTGGAGGCCCGGCACATCGCCGGGGACGGCGCGCTCGTCACGACCGTCCGGGATGCGGTCCGCCAGGCGTGGCGGGCCGGGATCCGCGGCCGGTTCGACGAGATCGCCGACACCGCGGCCGAGCGCTGGCGGCGCAGCGGCGACGTCGCGCACCGGATCGAGCCCGACCTGAAGAACGGGCACGGCGGGCTGCGCGACGTCGCGCTGATCGACGCGCTGGCGACCGCGCAGCTCGTCGACCGGCCGTCGGCGGAGATCGCCGCGGCCCGCACGCTGCTGCTCGACGTCCGCACCGAGCTGCACCGCCGCTCGGGCCGGGCCCGGGACGTGCTGCGCGCCCAGGACGCCGACGAGATCGCCGCCCAGATGGATCTCGGTGACCGGTTCGACCTGGCCCGCGCGCTGTCCGGTGGTGCGCGGGCGGTCGCGTTCGGGGCCGAGGTCGCGCTGCGCCAGGCCCGCGCCGCGCTGCCCCGGCGCGGGCTCGCCGCGCTGCGCCGGGCGCCGGTCCGGCGGCCGCTGGACTCCGGCGTCGTCGAGCACGCGGGGGAGGTCGGCCTGGCCCGGGACGCCTCGGCGGCGAAGGACCCGGCGCTCGTCCTGCGGGTCGCGGCCACCGCGGCGCGCACCGGGCTGCCGGTCTCGGCGGGCACGCTCACCCGGCTCGCCGACACCGCGCCGGAGCTGCGTGCCCCGTGGCCGCGGGCCGCGCTGGCCGAGCTGCTGGGCCTGCTCGGGACCGGGCACGGCATGGTCGGGGTGATCGAGTCGCTGGACCGGACCGGGCTGTGGGGACGGCTGTTCCCGGAGTGGGGCGCGGTGCGGGACCTGCCACCACGGGACCGGACGCACGTCTGGACCGTCGACCGGCACCTCGTCGAGGTCGCCGCCGCCGCGGCCCGGCTGACCACCCGGGTCTCCCGGCCGGACCTGCTGCTGCTCGCGGCGCTGCTGCACGACATCGGCAAGGGGCGCGACGGGGACCACTCGGTGGTGGGGGAGTCGCTGGTCCGCCAGGTGGGCGAACGCCTGGGCCTGCGCCCGCCCGACGTCGCGCTGCTCGCCGCGGCGGTCCGCCACCACCTGCTGCTCCCGCACACCGCGACCCGCCGGGACCCCGACGACCCGGCCACCGTGGCCCGGGTGCTCGACACGCTGCGCTCGGCCGTCGACGGCGACCGGGCCGTCGGGGTGCTCCTCGAACTCCTCGACGCGCTCGCCGAGGCCGACTCGCTGGGTACCGGTCCCGGCGTGTGGAGCCCGTGGCGGCGGACCCTGGTGCAGGGGCTGGCCGGTCGCTGCCGCGCCGCACTGGACGGCCGCCCGTTCGTCCCGCCCGGCCCGCCGGACCCGGCGTACGGCGAGATGGCCGACGCGGTGGCCGGGGACGGCCGTCCGCAGGTCCGGTTCGCCACCACCGACGACGTCTCCACCGTCACCGTCGCGCTGCCGGACCGGCGCGGGGCGCTCTCGGCGGTCGCCGGGGTGCTCGCCCTGCACTCGCTGCAGGTGCACACCGCCGACCTGACCGTCCACCCGGTGGGCGCCGCCGGCACCCCGCCCGGGCGCCCCGCCGCCCCGGCGCCCGATGCCGCCACGGAGCCGCCGGAGCCGCCGGGGCCGCCGGTTTCGCTGGTGCGCGACGCCGTCGCGGTGCTGACCTTCGCCGTCACCCCGCGGTTCGGCGGCCTGCCCGATCCGGCGCTGGTGCGCTCGGACCTGGTGCGGGTGCTCGGCGGCTCGCTGGGGCTGGCCGACGCGCTCGCCCGCAAGGAACGCGACTACGCCCCGTCGGACCCGGAGGTGGAGCGGACCGCGCCACCGCGGGTGCTGTGGTTCGACGACGAGGCCACCGGCGCCGTCGTGCTCGAACTGCGCGGGACCGACCGGATCGGCCTGCTGCACCACGTCACCGCCGCGCTGGAGCGGTGCGGGGTGGACCTGCTGTGGGCCAGGGTGGAGACGCTCGGCTCCTCGGTCGTCGACGCGTTCGGGATCGGCGGGGTCGCCGAGCCCGCAGCCCGGCACCGGCTCGAACGCGAGGTGCTGACGGCCGCGGCGCGGCGGGCCGTCGTCTCCCGCAGCTGATCCCGCAGCCGGTCCGGGCGCCGCCGACACGCCGCGGAACGCGGCAGGACGGACACGCCGGGTGATCGGAACGAACGGCGCGTCCCGACCGTTTCATCGCACATGACCACCGCCCGCGCCGCCGGATCGATCGACGACGACGTGCCGCCCCCCGCCGCCGGGGCGGAGCCGAACCGGGAGGGGCCGCTCGTCCTGTACCTGCCGGGCCGGTCCCTGCTGCTGGTCGCGGGCCTGCCCGGAGCGGGGAAGTCGACGCTGCTCGCGGGCCTTGCCGGGATCGAGGGGGTGCGCGTCCTCGACTCGGGATCGGCCCGGTCGGCGCTGGCGGGCCGGCTCCCGGCCGGGACGCCCTACCCCGTCTACCGCTGGCTGACCCACCTGGTGCACCGGGCGTCGGTGGCGGGAGTGTGCGCCGGGCCGGTGCCGACCGTCGTGGTGCACCTGCCGGCGACCGCGCCGCGGGTCCGGGCCGTGGTCCGCGGGCTCGCCCGGCTGACCCGCCGCGACCCGCACCTGCTGTGGCTCGACGTGCCCGCCGATGAGGCGCTCGACGGGCAGCGGGCCCGCGGCCGCGTGGTGCGGCCCCGGCCGTTCGCCGCGCACGCCCGCCGGGCCGAGCGGACCGCCGTCCGGCTGCGTACGGGGCTCGAACCGGGCTGGACCTCGATCCGCAGCACCGATCGCTCCGGCGCCCGCCGGGGTCTGGCACTGGCCCAGTAGGCTGGCAAGGGTGTTCGACTCCCTCTCCGAGCGGCTCGGATCCACGCTGCAGGGTCTCCGCGGCAAGGGCCGGCTCTCCGACGCCGACATCGACGCCACCGCGCGCGAGATCCGGATCGCGCTGCTGGAGGCGGACGTCGCCCTGCCGGTGGTCCGCGCCTTCATCACGAAGATCAAGGACCGGGCCAAGGGCTCGGAGGTCTCGCAGGCCCTGAACCCGGCCCAGCAGGTCGTGAAGATCGTCAACGAGGAACTCGTGGCGATCCTCGGCGGCGAGACCCGCCGGCTGAACCTGGCCAAGGAACCACCGACGGTCATCATGCTGGCCGGTCTGCAGGGTGCGGGTAAGACGACCCTGGCCGGCAAGCTGGCCCGCTGGCTGAAGGGGCAGGGGCACACCCCGCTGCTCGTGGCCTGTGACCTGCAGCGGCCGAACGCGGTCAACCAGCTGCAGATCGTCGGCGAGCGGGCCGGGGTGCCGACCTACGCCCCGCACCCGGGCGCCACCGGCTCCGGCGAGCTGCCCGAGGGCCCCGGCGACCCGGTGGGCGTGGCCCGCGACGGGATCGCGCACGCGAGGGACAAGCAGTACGACGTCGTCGTCGTCGACACCGCGGGCCGGCTCGGTGTCGACGAGGAGCTGATGCGCCAGGCGTCCGACATCCGCACGGCGGTGCAGCCGGACGAGGTGCTGTTCGTCGTCGACGCGATGATCGGTCAGGACGCGGTCACCACCGCCGAGGCGTTCCGCGACGGTGTGGGCTTCACCGGTGTCGTCCTCACCAAGCTCGACGGCGACGCCCGCGGCGGTGCCGCGCTCTCGGTCCGTGAGGTCACCGGCCAGCCGATCCTGTTCGCCTCGAACGGGGAGAAGCTGGAGGACTTCGACGTCTTCCACCCGGACCGGATGTCCTCGCGCATCCTCGGGATGGGCGACCTGCTGACCCTGATCGAGCAGGCCGAGCAGGTCTTCGACGCCGAGCAGTCGGCCGCGGCCGCGCAGAAGATCGGCTCCGGCGAGCTGACCCTGGAGGACTTCCTCCAGCAGATGCTGCAGCTGCGCAAGATGGGCCCGATCGGGAACATCCTCAACATGCTCCCCGGCGCGAACCAGGGGCAGATGAAGGCGGCGCTGGACCAGGTCGACGATCGGCAGATCGACCGGCTCCAGGCCATCATCCGCGGCATGACCCCGGCCGAGCGCGACGACCCGAAGATGATCAACGCGTCCCGGCGGCTGCGCATCGCGAACGGCTCCGGCGTCACCGTCTCCGACGTGAACGACCTGGTCAACCGGTTCTACGAAGCCCGCAAGATGATGAAGCAGATGGCCGGTCAGTTCGGCTTCGGCGGCGGGCGCAAGGCCACCAAGAAGGTCCCGAAGAACGCGCGCAAGGCCAAGCAGGCGAAGAAGGGCCGGCGCAGCGGCAACCCGGCGAACCGGGCCGGCCAGTCCGGCGGCCCCGACCTGTCGAACCTGCCGCCGAGCCTGCAGCAGCTCCCGCCGGGGCTCGCCGGGCTCGACCAGCTGCCGCCCGGGTTCGACCCGTCGAAGCTGGACTTCGGCAAGAAGAAGTGACGTAGGGTCGCCCGGTATGGGCGATCTCCGCGCGGTCCCGGCGACCGGATGGCGGCTCCGCGGGACCCTGCTCGGCGCCACCGGTGCCGCGGGAGCCGAGCTGTACGTCGACGGTTCGGGGCGGATCAGCCCCGAACCGCTCACCGGCGCCGAGGACCTGGTCACCTCCGGCTGGATCGTCCCGGGGCTGGTCGACGCGCACTGCCACGTCGGGCTCGGGCCCCAGGGGCCGGTCACCGACCTGGAGGAGTGCGCGGCCCAGGCCCGCACCGACCGCGACGCCGGGGCCCTGCTCCTGCGCGACTGCGGGTCCCCGGTCGACACCTCGCCGCTGCAGGGCCGTGCGGACCTCCCCGAGATCATCCGGGCCGGGCGGCACGTGGCGCGCCCGAAGCGCTACATCCCCGGGCTCGCCACCGAGCTGGACGACCCGGGGCTGCTCGTCGACGAGGTCCGCGCCCAGGCCGCCCGCGGTGACGGCTGGGTGAAGCTCGTCGGGGACTGGATCGACCGCGGTCTCGGCGACGGCGCCGACCTCGCGCCGCTGTGGCCGGACGAGGTGCTCGCCGACGCGATCGCCGCCGCGCACGAGGCCGGCGCCCGGGTGACCGCGCACGTGTTCGGCACCGACGCGCTGCCCGGCCTGATCCGGGCCGGGATCGACTGCATCGAGCACGGGCCCGGTCTCACCGACGACCTGATCGCCGAGATGGCCGCCCGGGGCACCGCGCTGGTGCCGACGCTGATCAACGTCGAGACCTTCCCGTCGATCGCGGAGAAGGCGACGCGCTACCCCCGCTACGCCGGTCACATGCGGGACCTGCACGCGCACGCCTGGGAGATCGTCGGACGGGCGATCGAGGCCGGGGTGCCGGTCTACGCCGGGACCGACGCGGGCGGTGGCATCCGGCACGGCCGGATCGCCGACGAGGTCGCCGAGCTGGCCAGGGCCGGGCACCCGGACCCGATCGGCGCCGCGAGCTGGGCCGCCCGCGACTGGCTGGGCCGGCCCGCCGGACCGGTCGCCGGGGCGCCGGCGGACCTGGTCGTCTACGACCGTGATCCGCGCGACGACCTGGCGGCGCTGTGCAGCCCGTCGCTGGTACTGGTCCGCGGGCGTCCGGTATCAGTGGGTACATGAGCTACGCGCCCGGTTCCGCCCCCGGCCCGTACGGGCCTCCGGCCGGGGCGTTCGGCCTGTCCCCGTCCCCGACACCCCGGGTCCGCTGGGGGCTGTGGGCGTTCCTGGCCGTCGAGATCGTGTTCCTCGGTGCGTCGGCGGTGCTGGGGCGGATCGTCGACATCGACTCGGCGGGTGCGGTGCTGCTGGCGATCGCCGTGCCGACGATGCTGGCCGCGCTCACCTGCGTCGGCTGGACGCTGTGGCGCGGTGACGGCCCGGCACCCGATCTCGGTCTGCGGTTCCGCTGGGAGGACGTCGGCGCCGGCCTGCTGATCGGGCTGGCCGGGCTGTTCGTCACCGTCCCGGCCGCGTTCGGGTACCTGTACCTGGTCGGCCCGGACCTCACGACGTCGGTGAGCGTCGCGTTCGAGGGGATCCGGTCGAGCTGGCCGGTCGCGCTGGCCGTGATGGTCGGCGTCGTGGTGATCGCGCCGGTCTGCGAGGAGATCGTCTACCGCGGGCTGCTCTGGAACGCCGTCGCGAAGTGGGTCACCCGGCCCTGGCTGGTCGGGCTGATCGTGACGGCCGCGTTCTCGCTGGCCCACCTGGAACTGCTGCGGGCGCCGCTGCTGTTCGTGGTGGCCCTGCCACTGGCCGTGGCCCGGCTGCTCACCGGCCGGTTGACCGCCGGCATCGTGGCGCACGCGGTGAACAACTTCCTGCCCGGCCTGGCGCTGGCCCTCATGCTGGTCGGGGCCGTCCCCGTGGTGTGAGGGTCGTCTGGCAGAATGACCGGTCGGGCCCGTGGCCGGCCCTCTACCAGCCACGGCCGATGACCTTCGAGTGAGCGAGCCCGTACCCCACGCGAGCACCAGCTGACTCATCGCAGCACGAATCGACATTCGCGAGGAGCACCACAGCGTGGCCGTCAAGATCAAGCTGATGCGTCTGGGCAAGATCCGTCAGCCGTACTACCGCGTCGTCGTCGCGGACTCCCGTACGCGCCGCAACGGCCGGGCCATCGAGACCATCGGCAAGTACCACCCGAAGAACGAGCCGAGCCTCATCGAGATCGACTCGGAGCGGGCGCAGTACTGGCTGGGTGTCGGTGCGCAGCCGACCGAGACGGTGCAGAACCTGCTCGAGGTCACCGGTGACTGGCAGAAGTTCAAGGGCCTGCCGGGCACCGAGGGCACCCTGAAGCCGCAGCCGGAGAAGGTCGACAAGCTCGCCCGCTTCCAGCAGGCGCTGGCCGAGGCGAACGACGAGCCGAGCACCGCGGCCACCACGCCGAGGAAGAAGGGTGGCGACCGGGCCGGCAAGACCGCCGACGCCGCTCCGGCCGGTGCCGCCACCGCGAGCGACGACGTCGCCGCCGCCACGAAGGACGCCGCCGAGCCTGCCACCGAGTCGTGACGGCCGCCGTCGCGCCCGGTCCGGCGAGGACCGCGTCATGACCGTGCTGGCGGATGCGCTCGAGCACCTCGTGCGCGGCATCGTCGACCACCCGGACGAGGTCCGGGTGGACCTGGTGACCGGGCGGCGCGGCCGGATCCTGGAGGTCCGGGTGCACCCGGACGACCTCGGCAAGGTGATCGGCCGCAACGGCCGCACCGCCACCGCGCTGCGCAACGTCATCGGCGGCGTGGGCGGTCGCGGGGTGCGGGTCGACGTCGTCGACACCGACCGGTGACCAGCAGTACCTCACGCACCACCGACGCCGGCCGGGACGAAGTCCTGGTCGGCGTCGTCGTGCGTGTACACGGTCTGCGTGGCGAGGTCGTCGTCGAGCCGCGTACGGACGAGCCGCGCGAGCGGTTCGCCACCGGCTCGGTGCTGCACGGCAGGCACCGCCGGGCCCCGGGCCCCGGGCCGCTGGTCGTGGCCGCGGCCCGGGCGCACTCCGGGCGCTGGCTGGTGCTGTTCGAGGGCGTCTCCGACCGGGACGCCGCCGAGGCCCTGCGCGGGGTCCAGCTCGTCCTGCCGACGGCGGAGCTGGCCGAGCCCGACGACGCCGAGGAGTTCCACGTCCACCAGCTCACCGGGCTGCGGGTGGAGCTGACCGACGGGACGCCGGCCGGCACCGTGCGCGACGTGGTCCACGGGCCCGGCGGGTCCCTGCTGGTCGTGGCCCGGCCGGCCGGGCACGAGGCGATGGTCCCGTTCGTGGCCGCGATCGTGCCGGAGGTCGACGTCGCCGGTGGGCGGATCGTGCTCGACCCGCCGGACGGGCTGCTCGACCCCGAGGACTGACGGCCACGGACGAAGGGCCCGGCGTCGGACGACGCCGGGCCCTTCGTCGTGGACGGGAAGTCAACCATGGTTGACAAGCGGATCCTGTCAACCTATGTTGACTGTCATGAGTGATGCGACGGCGGTGGCCGCGGCGGCGTCCAGCAAGGACCCGTCGGTCGGTCTGGCGGCGGTGGCGGCCCTGCGCGGCCTGCAGGAGTCCCTGGAGGAGCTCCAGGTGACCAACGCCCGGGACCAGGGCTGGTCCTGGCAGCAGATCGCCGACGTGCTGCGGATCAGCCGGCAGGCGGTGCACAAGAAGTACCGGCGACTCGGTCTGTAGAGCGCCACGACGAGGGGAGACGCACGTGTTCGAGAAGTTCGCCGACGCGGCCCGCCGGGCCGTGGTGCTCGCCCAGGAGCAGGCCCGCGACCAAGGCTCCGACCGGATCCTGCCGGAGCACCTGCTGCTCGGCGTCCTGCGCTGTCCCGGCTCGCCGGGGGAGGAGCTGCTGCGCGCCGCCGGTGCCGGCGCCGCCGCCGTCGAGCGGGAGCTCGCCCGCGCGGAGCCCGGCGACGCCGCGGCGCTCGCGACCCTCGGCATCGACCTCGGCGAGGTGCGCCGGGCGGCCGAGGAGTCGTTCGGCGCCGGGGCGCTGGAGCGGACCGGGGGTCGCCGGGGGCGCTGGTTCGCCGGGCACATCCCGTTCGACCGCGGCACGAAGAAGGCGCTGGAGCTGGCGCTGCGCGAGGCCGTCCGGATCGGTGACCGGCACGTCGGCACCGAGCACCTGGTGCTCGGGCTGCTGCACCCGGAGCACGCGGCCGCGCAGGCCCTGGGACGGCTCGGCATCACCCTGACCGCGATGCGCTCCACGGTCGCCGACCGCCCGGGCCGCCGGGCGGGATGAGGCCGGACCCGCACCCGGAACCGGCCCACGAGCGGTACCCGGGCGCGTTTCGATGCCGTGATACCGCTCGTGGCCGGGCCGGTGGGCGTAGGTGTGCTCAGGCTCGGCGCGGGTCGGCCGGGTCCGTGTCGTCCGGGTCCTCGGTCGGGTCGGCACGGGTCTCGGCGGACCGGACGCCGGTCGTCTCGGCGAGTGCGGCGGCCAGCCCGGCGAGGTCGCCGCGACCGTCCAGGCGCAGGGTCAGCGCGGCCACCCGGGCGCCGTCGGTGGCGACGGACTCCCGGTGCACGGCCACCCCCGCGACCGAGAACCCGGCGTCGGTACAGCGGGCCAGGACGCCGCGCAGCACACCCAGGCCGTCGTCGTAGCGGATGTGCAGCACCGGGGGGCTGCGCCGGCGGCGCCGGACCGCCCGGGCCAGCGGCTGCAGACCGCGGGTCACCAGGAAGTGCGCGGCGGTGGCCAGCACGGCGAGCAGCGGCAGGCCCGCCCCGCAGGCGGTGCCGACGGCGGCGGCCAGCCAGATCGTCGCCGCCGTGGTCAGCCCGCGGACGACGTCCTGCCGGACGAAGATCAGCCCGGCGCCGACGAATCCGATCCCGGAGACGATCTGCGCGGCGATCCGGGACGGGTCGAGCGTGACGTGCTCGACGCCGAGCAGGTCGGCGAAACCGTACTTCGAGATCACCATGAACACCGCGGCGCCGACGCCGACCAGCACGTGCGTGCGCAGGCCGGCGCTCTTGGCCCCGGCCTCCCGCTCCAGGCCGATCGCCGTCGTCAGCAGCAGGGCCAGCAGGACCGGGGGCAGCAGGTCCCACTGGGCCGTCGTCGACCACAGCGGGTCGGACCAGCCGTCGGGCATCAGCCGACCTCCCTCGTCGTCGGCGGCGGCGCTCCTGCGACGATCCGCCGCGTGCGGATCGACGTCGTCACCATCTTCCCGTCCTACCTCGGACCGTTGCGCGAGGCACTGCTGGGGCGGGCGATCGAGCGCGGGCTGCTCGACGTCGCGGTGCACGACCTGCGGGACTGGACGCACGACGTGCACCAGGCCGTCGACGACGCGCCCTACGGCGGCGGACCCGGCATGGTCATGCGCCCCCAGGTCTGGGGCGACGCGCTCGACGACGTGCTCGGCGAACCGCCCGGGGCGGACGGCGCGCCGGCCCGGCTCGTCGTCCCCACCCCGGCCGGGCGGCCCTTCACCCAGGCGACCGCGCGGGCGTGGGCGTCCGAGGAGCGCCTGGTCTTCGCCTGCGGCCGGTACGAGGGCATCGACGAGCGCGTACTGCTCGACGCCCGGTCCCGCGGCATCGCGGTCGACGAGGTCTCGATCGGTGACTACGTGCTGGTCGGGGGCGAGGTCGCGGTGCTGGTGATGGTCGAGGCCGTCGCGCGGCTGCTGCCGGGGGTGCTCGGCAACCCGCGTTCGGCCGCGGAGGACTCGTTCTCCGACGGCCTGCTGGAGGGGCCGTCCTACACCCGGCCGGAGACGTGGCGCGGGCTCGCGGTGCCGGACGTCCTGCGCAGCGGCAACCACGCGGCGATCGACCGGTGGCGCCGGGACCGGTCGCTCGAACGCACCCGGGACCGGCGGCCGGACCTGCTCGACGCGCTGCCGGAGGACGCGCTGAGCCGGGCCGACCGGGCCGTGCTGGCCGACGGTGGCGCCGGACCGGGTGACCGGCCCGCCGGCTGAGCGGTCCGGGCCCGGGGGAACCTGGGAGGAACACCGGGTGTCCGGGACGATCGGGGCGTCTGGCACTATGGACGGGTTGCCAGCGCCGAGTGCGGTGCCCGGTAGCGGCCCCGTGTGCCACCCGGTGTGACCGGGCTCGGCGCCGGCCGTGCCGGAGCCCGCCACCCCGAGGAGCGTCCCGCCACCACGGCGGACGACCCGGGTGGCCCGGGAGGAGAACCCCGGAACGACCGGGGCGGCACCGCACGACCCGCACGTACGACACACGAGGACGGACCGTCGACATGAACACCCTGGACGCACTGGACGCGGAGACCCTGCGCTCCGACATCCCGAACTTCCGCCCCGGGGACACCCTCAAGGTGCACGTGAAGGTCATCGAGGGCAGCCGCTCCCGGACCCAGGTCTTCCAGGGCGTCGTCATCCGCCGCCAGGGTTCCGGTGCCCGCGAGACCTTCACCGTCCGCAAGATCTCGTTCGGTGTCGGGGTCGAGCGCACCTTCCCGGTGCACACCCCGAACATCGAGAAGATCGAGATCGCCACCCGCGGCGACGTCCGCCGGGCGAAGCTCTACTACCTCCGTGACCTGCGCGGCAAGGCCGCGAAGATCAAGGAGCGGCGGGAGACCCCGTCGGCGTCGTGACCGTCACCTCTTCGTGACGGCCCGGTGACGTAGCCTCGACCCGTGGCCTTCCCCGAGCTCCCCGACGACCGCCGGGCCCGCCCCCGGCGGTATCGCGGTGGCGACGCCCCCGAGAGCACCGGGCGGCGGCAGCCCCCCACGGGCCCGCCCCCGGCAGCGGACGGAGCGGGTCACGAGCAGGACTGGCTGCTCGGTGCCGCGATGCAGCACGGGCGGCCGGTCTCCGAGGAGGAGGCCGCCGAGCGGGCAGTGCGGACCCGGCGCGCGCCCGACGAGGTGCCCCCGGAGCCGCCCCGCGGCCACCGGTACCGGAACGGGTTCGACGACCTGACCGGTCACCGCCCCACCTGGCACGGAGCGCAGGAGCCGCCCGCCGGCGCCGGCCCCGACGCACCCCGGCCCCGCAACGGCGACGCATCCGTCCCGCCGGTGGACGCCGAGCTCGAGTCGCTGCGTGCCCGCTACGCGGAACGCCTCGGCGAGCAGCAGACCGGCCGCCGCGGGACCGACGACCGTTCGTGGCCCCCGGAGGGCCGCACCGGTGGGCACCGCAGGCCCGCCGAACCGCCGGCCCCGTCCGGAACGGGATCGCACCGCAGGCCCACCGACGCCCCCGGTCACCCCGACGCCCCGGGCGCGGGTGCCCCCGGTCCGCGCCGTGCCGACGGGCGCCCCGGTGGCCGTCCCGGCGGACACCCGTCCGGACCCGGCGAGCCGCCGCTGCCGGACGGCCGTGGCCGCCCCGGCGCCGGGCCGCCCCTGGGCGCACCGCGCGGCAACGGCCGCCCCGTCCGGCCCCCGCACCCCGATCTGCCGCCGGAACCCGGCCCGGACCGCTTCGGCCCGCCGCAGGGTGCGGGTCCGCCCGCCCCGGGCGCGACCGGTCGCCGCGCCGCGCGGTCCGTGCCGGACGCACCCGGCCGGCCGGGACCGGAGACGTCCGCGCGTCCCGGGCGGGATGCTCCCGCCGGCCCCGGGCCCGACGCACCCGCTCCGTTCGACGGTCCGCCGCAGCAGCGCGGGCGGGGTCCGCAGGGGCCCGGGCCGGAGGCGACCCGGCGCACGCCGCTCCCGCCGCCCGGCCGCCGTCCGGTCCCGCCCCGCGCGGAGCCGCCGCCCGGCCCGGTGGACGACGACCGCGACGGGATCGAGGAGTTCGACGAGCCCGGCGGTCACCCGCGCGGAGCCGTCGAGGGCACCGAGATGCTCCCGGCGCCGGGCCGGCGCCGTGGACCGGGCGGGGAACCCGCCGACCGGCCGCTCCGGCCCGCCGACGAGGAGTTCGACGGCGGGTTCGACGGCGATCCGCCGGAGGACGAGGCGGGTGACGGTCACCGCGGCGAGGCCGAGGAACCGGGCGTGGGGAAGCGCTCCGGGCCGGTCGGCGTCGCGGGCCGGATCGCCGCCCTGACCGGACGGGGGAAGGGACCCGACGGGGAGAAGCGCCAGCTGGCGTTCTGGAAGGAGATCCTGCTCCTCATCGGGGTCGCGCTGCTGCTGACCATCCTCATCCAGACGCTCCTGGCGAAGGTCTACGTGATCCCGTCCGGATCGATGGAGACGACCCTGCACGGCTGCACCGGCTGTACCAACGACCGCGTGCTCGTGGACAAGGTCACCTACAACTTCACCGACATCTCGCCGGGCGACATCGTCGTGTTCCGCGGGACCGACGGCTGGGCCAGCGAGACCTACACCGGCGAGACCGAGGGCAACCCGCTGCTGTCCGGGCTGCAGTCGCTGGGATCGTTGATCGGCCTCGCCCCGCCGGACGAGAAGGACTTCGTCAAGCGGGTGATCGCGGTCGGCGGGCAGACCGTCGCGTGCTGCGACGCGCTGAACCAGGTGATGGTCGACGGCCAGCCCCTCGAGGAGCCGTACGTCTACTACCTGCCGGAGGCGGGCCCGGCCCGGCAGATCCCGTTCGGGCCGATCACGGTGCCGGACGGCGAGTACTGGATGATGGGCGACTCGCGGAACAACTCCGCGGACTCGCGGGCGGCGGGCCACGGCCCGATCCCGGAGGAGAACGTCATCGGCAAGGTACGGCTGATCGTGCTGCCGTTCGACCGCTTCGGCTGGGTCAGCGCCGTCGACCCGCAGACCACGGCCACCGCGGCCGGGACCCAGGGGCTGCCCGACGGGCTCCCGCTGGCACTCGGCATCATGGGGACCCTGCCGCTCGCGGCGAGCCGGCGCGGCATCCTGCGTGCCCGGGCCGAGAGCGAGCGGTTCCTGCCCGCGACGCGCCGCCCGGCCGGGTGGCGCCGGAGATCCTGACCGGGAGCACCGTGCCGGTTCCGCCCGCCCGCGCCCGTCCGGCTGCGGTCCCCCGTCGTGCGCGCCGCCGGCGCCCGCTCCGGGTCCTGCCCGACGGGCTGCGGCCCCCGCGCGCCGTCGTCCGCGACTCCGGCACCTGGACCCTGCAGACCGTCCTGCAGCGGTACGGCCTCGGGCCGGTCGCCGGGGTGGACGAGGCGGGCCGGGGTGCGAGTGCCGGTCCGCTGGTCGTCGCCGCGTGCGTGCTCCGCCCGGCCGACGCGAAGGCACTCGACGGCCTCACCGACTCCAAGCTGCTGACCCCCTCGGCCCGCGGGTACTGGTTCGACCGGCTCACGCGGCGTGCCCTGGACCTCGCCGTGATCGTGGTGCCGCCGGCCGAGGTGGACCGGCGTGGCGTGCACGTCGCGAACATCGAGGGCATGCGCCGTGCGGTCGCCGGGCTCACCGCCGTGCCGCCGGGCTACGTGCTCACCGACGGGTTCCCCGTCCGGGGGTTCGGCCGGCCGGCCCTCGCGGTGCCCAAGGGGGACCGGGTCGCGGCCTGCATCGCGGCGGCCTCGGTGCTGGCCAAGGTGACCCGGGACCGCATCATGACCGAACTCGACTCGGTCCACGACGCCTACGGGTTCGCGGTGCACAAGGGCTACAACACTCCCGAGCACGAAGCGGCGCTGGCCGAACACGGACCGTGTCCACAGCACCGGTTCTCGTTCGCGAACGTGGCAGCGGTGGCCGGGCGCAGCCTTCCCGCCGGGCTGGTCCACAATGAGACCGTCCCGGTGGAGACGGGCTGCGCCGATGGCGTGGCCGGGTACCGGGAGCCGTTGGAGACCGTCACAGGAGGAGCTGGCCGGTGAGCGCCGAGGATCTCGAGAAGTACGAGACCGAGATGGAGCTCACGCTCTACAAGGAGTACCGGGACATCGTCGCCCAGTTCTCCTACGTCGTGGAGACGGAGCGGCGGTTCTACCTCGCCAACTCGGTCGACGTCGCGCCCCGCAACGCCGACGGCGAGGTCTACTTCGAGGTCCGGATGTCCGACGCCTGGGTGTGGGACATGTACCGCCCGGCCCGGTTCGTGAAGAACGTCCGGGTCGTGACGTTCAAGGACGTCAACATCGAGGAGCTGGACACCCCGGACCTGCGGCTGCCCGACTCGGACGACTTCCCGGGCTGAGCCGCTCACCGGGCCGAGCCGCTCTCCGGGCCGCGGCGCGGCGTGCCCATCCCCAACCGGGGAATCCGTCCACAGGTCCGTGATCGGTCCGTCCGACCGGTCCCCGGGACCGCACGGTGGACGCATGGCTGCGAAGGACGAACTCGGCCGCCGCGGTGAGGACACCGCCGTCGAGTACCTGGAACGCGAGCACGGCATGGTCGTGCTCGCCCGCAACTGGCGGTGCAGGGACGGCGAGCTGGACATCGTCGCCACCGACCCGGAACGGCGCCTGATCGTCTGCGAGGTGAAGACCAGGTCCGGCACCGGCTACGGCGAACCCGCCGAGGCGGTCACACCGCGGAAGGTGCGGCGGATCCGCGGGCTCGCCCGGGCCTGGATGGCGGCGCACCAGGTCGGGTGGACCGAGGTCCGGTTCGACGTCGTCGCGGTCCTCGCCCCGCCCGGCGGGGCGACGACGCTGACCCACTACCCGGCGGCGTTCTGATGCGGCCCCCGGCGCGGGTCTGGTCCGTCGCCCTGCACGGGGTCGACGGCGTCCCGGTCGAGATCGAGGCCGTGATCGGCGGCGGGATGCCGGGCGTGCACCTGGTCGGCCTGCCGGACGCGGCGCTGAACGAGGCGAAGGACCGGGTGCGGTCCGCGATCGTGCAGTCCGGCCGGGGCTGGCCGAACGAGCGGATCGTCCTCGCCCTGTCCCCGGCGACCCTGCGCAAGACGGGCAGCCGGTTCGATCTGGCCCTGGCGGCCGCGGTGCTCGCCGCGGCGAGCGCGATCCCGCCGGACCGGCTGCACGGGACCGTGCTGCTGGGTGAGCTGGCGCTCGACGGCCGGCTGCGGCCGGTCCGCGGCGTGCTGCCCTGCCTGCTCGCCGCCCGGGCCGCGGGGATGGTGCGGGCCGTCGTACCGCGGTCGGCGCTGGCCGAGGCGTCACTGGTCGACGGTCTGGAGGCGCACGGTGCCGGGTCGCTGGCCGAGGTGCTCGACTGGGCGGCCGGGGACCGGGAACTCGATCGCACGGTCCCGCCGGCCGGGCCGGTGACGGCCCGGCCGATCCCCGAGCTCGCCGACGTGATCGGCCAGGACGACGCCCGGCGGGCGCTGGAGATCGCCGCCGCCGGCGGGCACCACCTGCTCATGGTCGGTCCGCCGGGGACCGGCAAGACGATGCTGGCCCAGCGGATCGTGGGCCTGCTGCCCGAGCTGGGGCGGCCCGAGGCCCTGCAGCTCGCGGCGATCCGCTCGGTCGCGGGCCGGCTCGGCGAGCGGGACGCGCTGAGCACGCTCGCCCCGTTCGTGGCCCCGCACCACTCGTCGTCGGCGGCGGCGCTGCTCGGAGGGGGCAGCGGGGTGGCCCGGCCGGGGGCCGTGTCGCTGGCCCATCGCGGGGTGTTGTTCCTCGACGAGTGCCCACACTGGCCGGCGGCGGTGCTGGAGGCGCTGCGCACCCCGCTGGAGGAGGGGGAGGTGCGGCTGTCGCGGGCCGACGGGTCGGTCAGCTACCCGGCCCGGTTCCAGCTGGTCCTGGCCGCGAACCCGTGCCCGTGCGCGCCGCCGATCGACCGGGACTGCACCTGCCGGCCCGATGTCCGCCGGCGCTACCTGGCGCGACTGTCCGGTCCGCTGCTCGACCGGGTCGACCTGCGGGTGGGGATGGAGCCGGTGACCGGCTTCGCCGTCGACGGCCCGCACGGCGAGGACACCGCGACCGTCCGGCGCCGGGTGCTCGCCGCCAGGGCCGCCGCCGGTGCGCGCTGGAACCGGCACGGCTGGCGCTGCAACGGCGAGGTGCCCGGCACCGAGCTCCGTTCCCGGTTCCCGCTGCCGAAGGCGGTACTGGAGCCCCTGGAGAAGCGTCTGCAGGTCGGTGAGCTGAGTGCCCGGGGTGCGGACCGGGCGTTGCGGGTCGCGTGGACACTGGCGGACCTGGCCGGCAGCGACCGGCCGGACCGCCGGGACGTGGATGCCGCGCTGTACTTCCGCGACCGGGGCGCGGCATGACGGCCGGACCGGGCCCGGCCGCCGCCGGCGCACCGGTGTCCGAGGAGATCCGGCGGGCCAGGGTCTACCTGTCGCGGGCGGTGGAACCGCCGAACCGGCATCTCGTCGCTCTCGTCGACCGGTACGGTCCGGTCGAGGCGGCGGACCGGCTGCGCCGCGGCACCGTCCCGGACGCGCTGCTGCGCGCCGCCGCCGCCCGCCGGAGGATCGACCTGGTCGACGCCGATCTCGACGCCGCAGCGGGTGCCGGGGCGCGGTTGCTGGTCCCGGAGGACCCGCTCTGGCCCGCCTGGCCGTTCGCGGCGTTCGCCGGTTGCCGGCGCCCGGACCTGGTGCCGCCGGTGGCGTTGTGGGTCCGCGGCGCGGCGGACCCGGCGGTGCTCGTCGCCCGGTCGGTGACGATCGTCGGCGCGCGGGCGGCCACCCGGTACGGGCTGCACGCCGCGGCCGACTTCGCGACGACCCTGGCCCGGCACGGGATCGTCGTGTTCTCCGGGGCCGCGTTCGGCGTCGACGCGGCCGCCCACCGCGGTGCGCTGGCGGGTGGCGGACCGACAGTGGCCGTGCTCGCCTGCGGGCCGGACCGGACCTACCCGGCCGCGCACGAGGCCCTCATCGGCCGGATCGCCGAGGAGGGGCTCGTCCTCACCGAGTACCCGCCGGGGACGCGGCCGGGCCGGCTGCGCTTCCTGGTCCGCAACCGGCTGCTCGCGGCGCTCGGCACGGGGTGCCTGGTGGTGGAGGCCGGGGCGCGCAGCGGTACGCAGCGCACCGCCTCGGACGCGACGGCCCTGCGTCGGCCGGTGATGGCGGTCCCCGGTCCGGTCACCTCGGCGCTGTCGGTCGGCTGCCACGAGCTCGTCCGGGGTGGGCAGGCCGTGCTCGTGGGCCGGCCCGAGGACGCCCTGGAGATCGTCGGGCGGTTCGGTGCCGATCTCACACCACCGCTCGTCACCGAGCGCCGCCCGACCGACGGCCTCGCCGCACCCACCCTCGCGGTGCACGACGCGCTGCCGGCCCGTTCCGCATGGCCGCCGTCGCGGATCGGGGAGGCCTCCGGCGTCGAGCCCGACGGGGTGCGCGCCGCGCTGACCGAACTGGAGCAACGCGGGCTCGTCGAGTACCACCAGGGGCTCTGGCAGCGCCCGGCCCGTCGTGACCGCTGCTGAACCGGGATCTCAGGGGCGGGGCATCTGCGGGGCGTCCGGATGGTCCACCAGGTCCCGGTCCTCGCGGCTGATCCGCTCGCGGCCCCAGTCGCCGAGCGGTGCGAGCGCGAGGTTGAGGGAGCGTCCGTGTTCGGTGAGGGAGTACTCGACCCGTGGCGGCACCTCGGCGTACACCCGGCGGTGCACGAGCCCGTCCTGCTCCATCTCACGCAGGTGCTGGGTCAGCATCTTCTCGCTCACGCCGGGCAGGCCCCGGCGCAGCTCGGCGAAACGCCGCGTGCCGTGCTCGTCGAGCTCCCAGAGGATGAGCCCCTTCCACTTGCCGCTGACCACGTCCAGCGCCGCGTCGATGCCGCAGATGTACGGCCCGCACCTGTCCGATCTCGCCATGCCCGGCTCCATACCCACCAGAAGGTAAGTACCCCAGCTTTTAGTGGGTACTTACGAATCCTTCGCAACAGGCCAAGCATGGGAGAACACACCGGTCGAGACAAGGAGAGCAGAACCCATGACAGGAACGGATCCGTCCGTCACCGTTCTCGGGCTGGGGGCGATGGGACGTGTGCTCGCGCAGACCCTGGTCGCCCGGGGCCGGCCGGTCACGGTGTGGAACCGCACGCCCGGTCGCGCGGCCACCCTCGTCGACGCCGGCGCGACCGCGGCGGCGACGGTACGGGAGGCGGTGGCCGCCGGCGGGCCGGTGGTCGTCTGCCTCCTCGACCACGCGTCGGTCCGCGAGACGCTGGAGCCCGTCGCGGACGCGCTGCACGGCCGCACGATCATCGACCTCACGACCACCACGCCCGGCGAGGCACGGGAACTGGCGTCGCTCGCCGTGGCATGGGGGGCGATCCACCTGGACGGGGCGATCATGGCCACGCCGCCGATGATCGGCCACGCCGGTGCGCAGATCCTCTACAGCGGTCCGCGCGCGGCGTTCGAGGCCCACCGGGAGTGGCTCGACGTCTGGGCGGAGAGCCGCTGGGAGTCCGAGGACGCGGGCCGGGCGTCGCTGCTCGATCTCGCGATCCTCGGGGCCATGTACCCGATGTTCGCCGGGTTCCTGCAGGGTGCCGCGATGGTCCGGTCGGCGGGCCTGGACGTCGAGGGGTTCGCCGCGCGGGCCGCTCCGTTCCTGGCCGCGATGACCGGTTCCTTCGGGGCCACCGCGGCGGTGCTCGACAGCGGGGACTTCTCCGGCCCGGCCCAGAGCCTGAACTGGACGAGCACCGCACTGGACACGATCACCCGCGCCGCGCGCGAACAGGGCGTCGACCCCGCACCCGTGGAGATGGTGCGGCGGCTCGTCCGCGACCAGATCGACGCCGGCCACGGTGATGACGGCCTCGACCGCGCCGTCGACGCACTGCAGACCCACTCGGAGAGGACCCCGGCATGACCACCGCACCCGACCCGGCGACGCCGGTGACCCTGATCGGTCTCGGTCCGATGGGCCGGGCCATGACCCGCAGCCTGCTCGCCGCCGGACACCCGGTGACCGTGTGGAACCGGACCGCCTCCCGCGCCGACGGGGTCGTCGCCGACGGCGCGGTCCGCGCCGCGAGCGTGGCGGCGGCGGTGCGGGCGAGCCCGCTGGTCGTCCTCAGCCTCACCGACTACGCCGCCATGGACGACGTCCTGGGTGACCTCGGCACGGAGCTGCGCGACCGGACGATCGTCAACCTCAGCTCGGAGGGGCCGGCCCGTACCCGCGAGGCGGCGGACGAGATGCGCGCGCACGGGGCACGGTTCGTCGTCGGTGGGGTGATGGTGCCGCCGCCGATGGTGGGGACCGCGGCCGCCTCGGTGTTCTACAGCGGCGACGAGGCTGCGTTCGCGCAGTACGCCGACGTGCTCGGCCACATCGGCGAGCCGCGCTACCTCGGTACCGACCCGGCTCGGGCGCAGCTGATGTACCAGGCGCACCTCGATGTCTTCCTCACCGGGCTCTCCGGGCTCGCGCACGCCACGGCGCTGCTCGGCCGCGCCGGGTTCCCGGCGAGCGAGGTGATGCCGGGACTGCTGGGGATGCTGGCGGCGACCCCGGACATGGTGGCCGACGGGGAGCCGCTGTGGGCCCAGATCGACCGGCGCGAGTACGCCGTGGAACTGAGCTCGGCGACCATGATGGGCGCCTCGGCCGACCACATCGTGCTCGCCAGCGAGGAGCTGGGGGTCGATCTGACCCTGCCCCGGGCGGTGCAGGGTCACTACCGGCGCGCGATCGAGGACGGTCACGGGGCCGAGGGCTGGGCGAGCATCGTCGAGGGCATCCGCGCCCCGCACTGACAGTCCCGTCTCGAGGGCGCCGGGCTCCCCGCCGCGTGCCGCGGGCTCCTGCGCCCGGCGGGACCCGGGCGGAGGGTCCGCCGCGCCGCGGCGGTCCTTGACCGGGGGCCGCCGTCGGCGCACCGTCCGGACATGCCGAGCAGCCAGCCCGCCGCCGACCGTCCCGCCCTCGCCGGTGACGTGGGCGCGGCGCTGGAGGCGTTCACCGAGCACCTCCGCTACGAGCGCGGCCGGTCCCCGCACACGGTGCGGGCCTACCGCTCCGACCTGACCGACCTGCTCCGCGGCCTGGCGGGACTGGCCGATCTCGATCTCGACCACCTGCGGCGCCGGCTGGCGGCGACGCACGACGCCGGTGCCGGGCGGGCGACGGTCGCCCGGCGGACCGCTGCCGCGCGCACCTTCTGCGCGTGGGCGGTCCGCACCGGCCGGATCGCCGCCGACCCGGCGGCCCGGCTCGGCTCGCCGCGGGCGGCGGCCGAGCTGCCGGAGATCCCGGCCGTGGGGGAGGCCACCGCCGTCCTCGACGCGGCGATCTCCGGCGCGACCGAGGACGATCCCGAGGCGCTGCGCGACCTCGTCGTCCTGGAGCTGTTGTACGGCACGGGGATCCGCGTCGCGGAGCTGTGCGGGCTCGATCTCGGCCGGGTCGACGAGCCCGGCCGGACGCTGCGCGTCCGGGGCAAGGGGGACCGGGAGCGGACGGTGGTCTTCGGCGTCCCCGCCGGCCGGGCCCTGCGCCGCTGGCTGGAGCGGGGCAGGCCGGTGCTCGCCCAGCCCTCCTCGCCGCCCGCGCTGCTGCTCGGTGTCCGGGGCGGGCGTCTCGATCCGCGGGTCGCTCGTACCGTGGTGCACCGCGCGATGCGCGCGGTACCCGGGGTCACCGACGTCGGGCCGCACGGACTCCGGCACGCCGCGGCCACCCACCTCCTCGAGGGTGGCGCCGACCTCCGTTACGTACAGGAGTTGCTCGGTCACGCTACGCTGTCAACGACACAGCTCTACACACACGTGACCGTTGATCGGTTGAAGGTGGTTCATGACCAGGCCCACCCTCGGGCGTGAGGCGTCGATCCCGACGGCTCACCGGCCCGGTCGCTTCGCCGCCGTCCTCGCCTCGGCGCTGGACCGGGGCGTCCCCGGCTCGCTGCCGGCCGACGTTCCGCTGACGGTCACCGAGGAGCCGGTGACGGCGCTGCCCGCGACACCGGAGCCGGGGCCGATGCCGGCACCGGCACCGGCGTTCGCCCCGCGGTCGGTGCCGCGGGCGGCTCCGGCGTTCGCACCGCAGCCGGCCCCGGGACCACAGCCGGCCCCGCGGCCGGCCTCGTCGCCGGCGGTCCGCGTCCGGGCGGTGCCCACGACCACCGAGCCGTGCGATCCGCGGTCGCCGGCGGGCCGCGTCCGCAACGGCCGGATGGCGCTGATCGCTCCGCCGGAGCCGGGCCCGGTGCCGGCACCGGTCGGAGCCGGGGACCGGCTGGCCCGGACCGTGGAGAGCGACGCCCTGCCGCTGTGGCGGGTCTATCTCGCGCGGCGCGATCCGGAGGCCCGGCGCCGGCTCGTGGAACACCACACGCCGCTCGTGCGCGGGGTCGGGGCGAAGCTCGCCGTCCGCCTGCCCCCGTCGGTCGAGCTGGCGGACCTGGTGCAGTCCGGCACGTTCGGTCTCATGGAGGCGATCGACCGGTTCGACCCGGCCCGCGGAGCGCGCTTCGAGGGCTACGCCGGCCGGCGGATCCACGGTGCGATGCTCGACGAGCTGCGCGCGCAGGACTGGGTCCCGCGCACCGTCCGCTCCCGCATCCGGGAGGTCGAACGGGCCCGGGAGGCCGTGCAGACCCGGACCGGCCGGCCGGCGTCGGAGCGGGAACTGGCGCGCGAGCTGGGCGTGGGGCTGCGTGATCTCCGGCAGGCCGGGCGGCCGATGCACCTCGTCAGCACCGACGACCCGGGCGCCGTCGCCGCGGCCGGGCCGGCCGTCCTGGCCGACGACGACGCGGACCCCGTCCTGACCGCCGTCCGCCGGGAGACCGGCGACGAGCTGCGGGCCGCCATCGCGCAGCTCGGTGAGCGTGACCGCACGGTCCTGCGGCTGTACTACCTGGAGGACCGCACGCTCGCCGAGATCGGTGTCCTGCTGGGGGTGACCGAGTCGCGGGTGTGCCAGCTGCACTCCCGGATGATCTCGCGCCTGCGGCTGCGCCTGGAACCGGCGCTCGCCGGCTGAGCGTGCAGGACCGGCCGGGTCCGGACGTGCCGGCTCCTGGCCGGACACGCCGGTGCACGCGGCGCCCCTCCCGGGGGCCCGCGGGCGGTGGACCCGGCGACAGGTTGCGAATTCCGCGCACGGCGGACCACGATCACGTCGATGACCCGACATCCGGGCGGGTGGCGCCCGGCGTTGCCGGGGATGCTCGTCGCGCTCCTCGTGCTGCTCACGTCGTCGTGCGCGGCCGGGCCGGATCCCTGCCACGTCGCCGCCGCGGACGTCGGGACCGCCTCCGGCTGGGTCGGGTACGCCGCGCGGCACCCCGACGACGTCGCGTTCGTCTTCGACGACGGCCGCGGCACCCGGGTCGAGCACCGGGCCGACGAGGTCCAGCCGTTCGCCTCGTCGATCAAGGTCCTCAACCTCGTCCCCTACACCCGCGAGGTGGCGCTCGGCCGGGTCCGGGCGGACGAGCCGGTCCGGCTCGGGGACTGGGAGCGCTGGTCGTCGGCGGGCAGCGAGGAGTCCCATGCGGCGGCGCTCGACGCGCTCGGTATCTCGCGCACCGGGATGCGGGCGAGCGACCAGGGCGCGACGGTGCCGATCGACCGGGTCGCGGACGCCATGAACACGTTCAGCGACAACGCCGCGCCCGACTTCCTCCGGGCCCGGCTCGGCGACCGGGCCCTCGTCGACGCCGCTCGTGACTACGGCTGGGGCGAGGTCGGGGCGCTCCCCACCAACACCGGGTTCCTGATCGGGCAGTTCGTCCCGGAGCTCGTGCCCGCGGGCGCCACCGCGGACGAGCGCCGGCGCCGGGAGCGGGACGCCGCCCGCCGCTTCGCGTCCGATCCCGCGTTCCGCGCCGACGTCGACACTCGCCCGCTTCCGCCGGGCCTCGACGTGGACGCGTACAACGGCAGCGGTCCCGGAGGGACGGCCCGGCAGCTGACGGCGTTGTGGCGCGGGATCGGTGAGGGCCGCCTCCCCGGCGCCGCGCACGCCCGGACGATCACCGAGCGGAGCAGCCGGCCGGGCTTCGTCGGGGTCGGGGCCAAGGGCGGGCTGACCACCGGCGCCGTCGTCAGCCGGGGAACCGAGCTGCGGCGCGCCGACGGCACGGTCGCCACCGGTGTGCTGCTCGTGCGGCGCATGTCCCGCGCCGGAACCGACCGGGCCGCGGCGACCCCGGGCCTCGACGACGTCACCGCCGCGGCTGCCGAGGACCCGCAGGTCGTGCGGCGCTGGAGCTGCGACCTGTTCGGCTGACCCGGCGCCGGTGCGTGTCACGGGGGCCCGTCGGCGCCCCAGGGGAGCAGCCGCAGCCGGGCCGGTCGCAGCAGGACGAGCGGGTCGAGATGGTCGAGGCGGTCCCGGCGGACCCCCCAGTGCAGGCAGGCCGCCACCGGGCACCCCGCGTGCCCGGGCTCCAGCACCCCCAGCGGATCCCCGGCGCCGACCGTCGCGCCGGCCGTGACGACCGCGGAGACCGGTTCGTAGGTGCTGCGCAGGCCGTCGGCGTGATCGACCGAGACGACGCCGCGACCGGCGACGCGGCCCGCGAACGCGATCACCCCGGTGCGCGCGGCGAGCACCGCCTGGCCCGGCGCCCCGGCCAGGTCGGCGCCACGATGTCCGCGGCCGTAGGCGAACGTCGGCCGGCGGAAGGGCTCGGTGACGGCGGGCGCCGGGAGCAGTGGCCACGAGTACTGCGCCCCGGGTGCCGGGATCCCGGCACCCGGAGGCCGCGCCGGCGCCGGGGGCCGCGGCGCCGGGGGAGGTGCCCGGTCCGCGGTACCCGGTGCGTCCCCGGCCGGCGGCGCGCCGACGGGCGGCGGGCCGGTGGGCGGATCCGCGCGCCCCGTACCGGGCGCGAGTACCGCGAGGACGGTCACGAGCACGGCGGCCAGCACGGCGCCGAGGACGGCGCCGTCGCGCGCCCGCCGCCGCCACCACGCACCCCGGGACCCGCTGCCCGGCCCGGCACCCGGTGCTCCCGGCGTCGCCGGGAGGAGGATCGTCGTCACCGGTCCAGCCTGCGCCGCCCGGGCCCGGCCGGTGGGATCGTCTCCCCGGCTGTGGACGTACCCGCCGGTTGTGGACGGCCGGGCCCGTCGGCGGGCTCCGCTGCAGTCGCCCCGGAGGGCCCGGCGTACACTCGTTCCCGCACCACGTCCGTTCGTGGTGACTTCGCGCGCCCGCCTGCCCACGCGCCGTCCCCTCCGGGGTGCGGCGCCGGGACCGGAGGCCGGGCGGTCCCGGCGATCCCGTCGTCACAGCACCACCGACGCGGGAGCGCAGGGTCCGGCCCCGTGACGAGCGCCAGGGCGGTCCACCACCGGTGGTCCCGCAGAACCGCACGCGCGGCCTCACCGCCGCGCCGACACGAGAGGTGAACGCAGGCCATGGCCGTCGTCACCATGAAGCAGCTGCTCGACAGCGGCGTGCACTTCGGGCACCAGACCCGTCGCTGGAACCCGAAGATGAAGCGCTACATCCTCACCGAGCGCAACGGCATCTACATCATCGACCTGCAGCAGACGCTGTCCTACATCGACCGGGCCTACGAGTTCGTGCGCGAGACCGTCGCGCACGGCGGCACGATCATGTTCGTCGGCACCAAGAAGCAGGCGCAGGAGGCCATCGCCGAGGAGGCGAGCCGGGTCAACATGCCGTACGTCAACCAGCGCTGGCTGGGCGGCATGCTCACCAACTTCCAGACCGTGCACCGTCGCCTGCAGCGCCTCAAGGAGCTCGAGGCGATGGAGGAGACCGGCGGGTTCGAGGGTCGCAACAAGCGCGAGATCCTCACGCTGACCCGGGAGAAGGACAAGCTCGCGAAGACCCTCGGCGGTATCCGCGACATGTCCCGGGTCCCGTCCGCCATCTGGATCGTGGACACCAAGAAGGAGCACATCGCCGTCGGCGAGGCCCGGAAGCTCAACATCCCGGTCGTCTCCATCCTGGACACCAACTGCGACCCGGACGAGGTCGACTTCCCGATCCCGGGCAACGACGACGCGATCCGGTCCGCCGCGCTGCTGACCAAGGTCGTCGCCAAGGCCGCCGCCGACGGTCTGGTCGCCCGCGGCCAGCGTCGTGGCGAGGGTGGCGACAGCGGCTCCGGCGAGCAGCCGCTGGCCGAGTGGGAGCAGGACGTGCTGGCCGGCAACGAGGTCGGCTCGGACGGCGCGAGCCTGTCCGCCGCGGGTAGTGACGGCGCCGCCGCCACCGCCGGTGGCGACGGTTCGGCCGCTGCGGCCGCCCCGGCGTCGACCAGCAACGGCACCCAGAACTGATCTGCACGGGGAGGGCCGGCCGCTGCGGTCGGCCCTCCCCGTGACCTGGTGATCCATTCCCGTCACGACCCAGAGGACGAGAGACACCTGATGGCGAACTACACCGCCGCCGACGTCAAGCGGCTCCGGGACCTCACCGGCTCCGGAATGATGGACTGCAAGAAGGCCCTGGAGGAGTCCGAGGGCGACTTCGACAAGGCCGTGGAGCTCCTCCGCATCAAGGGTGCGAAGGACGTGGGCAAGCGCGCCGAGCGCGCCACCGCGAACGGCCTGGTCGTCGCCGAGGGCGGCACCCTGGTCGAGCTCGACTGCGAGACCGACTTCGTCGCGAAGTCCGAGGACTTCATCGCGCTGGCCGAGCGCATCCTGGCCGCTGCCGTCGAGCAGGCCCCGGCCGACCTCGACGCGCTGAGCGCCGCCAAGCTCGACGACAAGACCGTCGGCGAGGCCGTGCAGGAGCTGTCCGCGCGGATCGGCGAGAAGTTCGAGCTGAAGCGCTACGCGCACGTCGACGGCGAGGCCGCCGTCTACCTGCACAAGCGCGCGACCGACCTGCCCCCGCAGATCGGCGTCCTGCTCTCCTACGACGGTGCCGACGCCGAGGCCGCCCGCGGCCTGGCGATGCAGGTCGCCGCCGCCCGCCCGCAGTACCTGACGCGTGAGCAGGTCCCGGCGGACGTCGTGGAGAACGAGAAGAAGATCGCCGAGGCGACCGCCCGCGAGGAGGGCAAGCCCGAGCAGGTCCTGCCGCGGATCGTCGAGGGCCGGGTCAACGGCTACTACAAGGACGTCGTGCTCCTCGAGCAGGCCTCCGTGGTCGACCCGAAGAAGTCCGTCAAGGCCGTCGCCGACGAGGCGGGTCTGACGATCAAGGACTTCGTCCGCTTCGAGGTCGGCCAGAACTGACCCTCGCACCCGGTGTCCGGGCGGTGCGCACGGCGTCGCCCGGGCACGGGGTGAGAGGATCGGTCATCACACCGCGAGTACGACAGGCCGGGGGAACAACCGTGATCGAGGAAACCCTCTTCGACGTCGAGGAGAAGATGGAGAAGGCCGTGGGCGTCGCCCGCGACGACCTCACCGGTGTGCGCACCGGCCGGGCCACTCCGAACATGTTCTCCCGGGTCGTCGTGGACTACTACGGCGCCTTCACCCCGCTGAACCAGCTCGCGTCGGTCTCCGTCCCGGAGGCGCGGATGGCCGTCATCAAGCCGTACGACGCCAGCCAGCTCAAGGCGATGGAGAAGGCGATCGCCGACTCCGACCTCGGCGTCAACCCCTCCAACGACGGCCAGATCATCCGCGTGATCATCCCGCAGCTGTCCGAGGAGCGCCGCCGGGACATGGTCAAGGTCGCCCGGAGCAAGGGCGAGGACGCCCGGGTCGTGATGCGCGCGCTGCGCCGCAAGGCGATGGACGAGCTGCACCGCATCCAGCGTGACGGCGAGGCCGGCGAGGACGAGGTCGCCCGCGCCGAGAAGGAGCTGCAGGGCGTCACGGACCGCTACGTCGCACAGATCGACGAGCTGGTCAAGAACAAGGAAGCCGAGCTCCTCGAGGTCTGACCCGGTGTCCTTCTCCTCCGACGCAGCCGTCCCCGTGACCTCCGACCTGCCCGGCGACGGGCCGGCCGGCGGTTCGGTGACCCCGGAGGGCCCCCGGCTCGTCCGGGGTATGAAGGGCTACAAGCGCTCGCGGCTGGGCCGCAACCTCCTCGCCGCGATCGGCGTCGGGGTCGGGATGGGCGCGGTCATCCTGCTCAGCCTGCTGATCGTGCCGCAGGGCTTCGTCGCGCTGCTCGCGATCTGCACGGGCATCGCGACCTGGGAGCTGGCCGGGGCGCTGCGCCGCGGCGCCGACATCCGGGTCTCGGTGCCGGTGCTGCTCGTCGGCGGGCAGGCGATCGTCTGGGCGTCCTGGCCGTTCGGCCTGCACGGTGTGGCGGTGGCCCTCGGCGCGACCGTGCTGGGCTGCCTGCTGTGGCGGATGCGCGAGGGCGCGGCGCACTTCGTGCGTGACATCAGCGCCTCGCTCTTCGTGGCGCTCTACGTGCCCCTGCTGGTCGCGTTCGCGGTGCAGCTGACCGTCGCCCCCCAGGGCGTGGGCCGGGTCCTCACCTTCCTGCTGTGCGTGATCGCCTCCGACGTCGGCGGCTACGCGGCCGGGGTCGTGGCCGGCCGGCACCCGATGGCGCCGACGATCAGCCCGAAGAAGTCCTGGGAGGGCTTCGCGGGCTCCCAGATCGCCGGGATGATCGCCGGGTCGCTCTGCGTGGCGCTGTTCTTCGGCGAGGCCTGGTACTGGGGCACCCTGGTCGGCGCCCTGCTGGTCGCCACGGCCACCCTCGGAGATCTCGTCGAGTCCCTGGTCAAGCGGGACATCGGCATCAAGGACATGGGCACGCTGCTGCCCGGCCACGGCGGGCTGCTCGACCGGATGGACTCGCTGCTGCCGACCGCGTTCGTCGCGTGGGCGGTGCTCGGGATCGTCGTCCCGGCCGGGTGATGCGCAGCTTCGCCGGGTTCGGCGGGCAGCGCCGCCCCGGCCCGGCCATCCCGAGCCCGAACATCTGGAACTGGCCCGAGGTCTACGAGACCGAGAACCGGGCGCAGGACGCCGACGGCGCCCTCTGGGCCGCGCTGCGCGAGCAGACCGGGGACTGGGACGGCGCCGACGTCGTCGACATCGGCTGCGGCGACGGCTTCCACCTGCCGCACTTCGCCGAGCGGGCGCGCAGTGTCGTCGGCGTCGAGCCGCATCCGCCGCTGGTCGAACGGGCCCGGCGGCGGTGCGCCGGTGACGACCGCATCTCGGTGGTCGCGGCCGGTGCGGAGCGGTTGCCGCTGCCGGACGGCTCGGCCGACCTGGTGCACGCCCGGACGGCGTACTTCTTCGGCCCGGGATGCGAGCCGGGGCTGGCCGAGGCCGAGCGGGTGCTGCGGCCGGGCGGGGTGCTCGCCGTCGTCGACCTGGACTTCACCGCCCGGCCCTACGGGACCTGGCTGCGCGCCGACCTGCCGCGCTACGACCCGCCCGCGGTGGACCGGTTCTTCGCCGCCCACGGGTTCACCCTGCGCCGGGTGCGCTCCACCTGGCGGTTCGCCGAGCGGGCCGACCTCGAAGAGGTGCTGCGCATCGAGTTCTCGGCGCGGACCGCCCGCCGGGCCATCGACGACGTCGCGGGCCTGACCGTCCCGGTCGGCTACCGGCTGCACACCCGAACCCGGGCCGCGGGGCTCGTCCTGCCCTGAGCCCCGCGGCGGGCGGATGCGGTCAGGAGAGGGTGATCGACCCGTCGGCGACGGTCACCGGACGCTGCTGCAGCGGCTCCTGGGCCGGTCCCTGCAGCACGGCGCCGTCGAGACCGAACCGGCTGTTGTGGCAGGGGCAGACGATCTGGCCCTCGGCGATCGAGGCGACCGCACAGCCCTGGTGCGGGCAGACGGCCGACAGCCCGGTGTACTGGCCGGCGGCGGCCTGGGTCACCACGACCTGCTGGTCGGCGTAGATCTTCCCGCCACCGACCGGGACCTCCGACGCCGGGCCGAGCGCGGTGCCGGGTGCGCCCTGCGGGGCGTCCCCGGCCTCCTGCTGACCGCCGGCGTCGTCGGTGGTGCCGCCACCGCCGCAGGCCGCGACCGCACCGACGGCGACGGCTCCGGCGCCGGCGAACGCGGCGCGGCGGCCGAAGGCCGGGCCGCCGCGCGGGGCGGTGGGCTCGGCGTTCTCGGCGTCTGAGGTGGGAACTGTCCGTTCGGGGAGGGTCATCGCGCTCCTCGGGGAGGGCGGGCCACGCGGGCCCGCTGGGTGGTGGTGTCCCGGGTGGGCGTTCGGGGGCCGCACCCGTCGGGCCGGATCGGGACGGATCCCGGCGTCGGCCGCCCCCAGCGTCCCACGATGTCCGATTCGCGGCCGTCGGACTCCCCGGTCGTGCACGGACCGCACCCGATCCGCCACCTGAGCTCCGCAGGACACCGCTCACCGGGCCCGGGGGAGTGGCGGCGAACGGGCGAGCGGTGTCGCTACCGTGGGTGCATGCCGTACACGATGCGCCAACCCTCGCTCGGTGTACCCGCGCCGAGCCTCGAGATCGTGCTCGGACTCCTGGCCTGGACCGTGGGTGCGGGTGGCCTCGGCGGCGGCCTGGCGACCGTCCTCGTCGCGCTCGGGGTGTTCCTCACCGCCTACCTGTGGATCGTCCGGCGCCGCAACGCGGCGACGGCGGTGACCCTGCATCCCGAGCGCAAGCGGCGGATGCAGCGGCTGATCCTGGTCGGGGTCGCCGGGATCGTGCTGCTGCCGACGCTGCTCGCCCTGGTGAGCTGGGGCGAGCTGGCGACGGCGCTGTCCGCGGCCCTGGTCGGCGTCCTGCTGATCCTGGCCTCCACGGTGCTGGAGGAGCGCACCCTGGTCGCCACCGGCGGCCTGGTGCTGCTGCTCGCCGCGTTCGGGGCGTACCTGGCGCTGTCCTACGAGGGGCAGGGCACCGGCTCGTCGCAACCGGTGATCGGGATCGGCGCCGGGCTGGTCCTGTGGATCTCCGCGATGCGCCGGCTCGGCATCCTCCACGATCTCGGCGCGACCCTGTCGCGGCGGTACAACCTGCGCCTGCCCGGAGTGCGCTGAGCGCGGCTGGCACACTGTTGGGTGCCATGTCCAGCCTTCCGCTCGTCTTCGACGCCCCCCGCCGCGGCACGCCGCCCCGCCATCTCGCCGACGTCGCCCCGGCCGACCGTGCCGCCGTCGCGGCCGAACTGGGGCTGCCCCGGTTCCGGGTCGACCAGCTCGCCCGACACTACTTCGGCCGGCTGACCGCCGACCCCGAGGCGATGACCGACCTGAACGCCGACGCACGGGCCAAGCTGGGCGCGCTGCTGCCGGCGCTGGTCACCCCGCTCACCGAGAAGTCCTGTGACGGCGGAGCCACCCGCAAGACGCTGTGGCGCGGCCACGACGGCGTGCTCGCCGAGTCCGTGCTGATGCGCTACCCGGACCGGGCGACGGTCTGCGTCTCCAGCCAGGCCGGGTGCGGCATGGCGTGCCCGTTCTGCGCCACCGGCCAGGGCGGCCTGCAGCGGAACCTGTCCACCGGCGAGATCGTCGACCAGGTGCGGATGGCCGCCGCGGCGGCCCGGGACGGCCTGCTCGACGAGCCGACCCGGCTGTCGAACGTCGTCTTCATGGGGATGGGCGAGCCGCTGGCGAACTACAAGCGGGTGGTGGCCGCCGTCCGCCGGATCACCGACCCGGCACCCGACGGCCTCGGCATCTCCGCGCGCGGGGTCACCGTGTCCACCGTGGGCCTGGTCCCGGCGATCGACCGGCTGCGCGAGGAGGGGATCCCGGTGACCCTGGCGATCTCCCTGCACTGCCCGGACGACGAGCTGCGCGACACCCTGGTCCCGGTGAACAACCGGTGGAAGGTCTCCGAGGTCCTCGACGCCGGGCGCCGCTACGCCACGACGACGGGCCGCCGGCTGTCCATCGAGTACGCGCTGATCCGTGACGTCAACGACCAGCCGTGGCGGGCCGACCTGCTCGGGAAGGTGCTCCGGCAGCGGATCGGCACGTCCCGGGTGCACGTCAACCTCATCCCGCTGAACCCGACCCCGGGCAGCGAGTGGGACGCGTCGCCGAAGCCGGTCGAGGAGGAGTTCGTGCGCCGGGTCCGCGCCGCCGGGGTGGCCTGCACGGTGCGCGACACCCGCGGCCAGGAGATCGACGCCGCCTGCGGCCAGCTCGCCGCCTCGCACTCCGGCTGACCCGCTCCTCCGGCCACCGCCGCCCGGCCGGGCCCGGGGCAGGGGCGGCGGTGGCCCCCTGCCCGGCGGGAGGGCATTCCCGCCGGGCAGCCGGTGTCAGAGCCGGTCGCCCGACTGGGGGTGGAACAGGTGCAGGTTGTCCACCGAGGGGGTGAGCGCGACCCGGTCGCCACGCCGGGCCCCGGACCGCCCGCCGGTGCGGACGACGACCCGGTCCTCGCCGGACCCGACCAGCGACGCGGTCGCCGACAGGTCCCCGGAGGTCTCGGCCAGCGTGCCGTAGAGGTAGGCGTCCGAGCCCAGCTCCTCGACGACGTCGACCCGGGCCGGGATGCCCTCGTGGCCGTCGGCGGCGACGCTCCACTGCTCGGGCCGGATGCCCAGGGTCACCCGGGTGAGCTGGTGGGCGCCGATCGCGGCCCGGACGTCCTGGGGCAGGGCGATCTCGTGCCCGGCCAGGGTGACCCCGCGCTCGGTGACCGCGACGGTGAACAGGTTCATCGCCGGTGAGCCGATGAACCCGGCGACGAACGCGTTCTGCGGCCGGTCGTAGAGGTCGGCGGGGGTGGCGAACTGCTGGAGCTTGCCGTCGGCGAGCAGCGCGACCCGGTCACCCATCGTCATGGCCTCGACCTGGTCGTGGGTGACGTAGACGGTGGTGACACCGAGCCGGCGCTGCAGGGCGGCGATCTCGGTACGGGTCTGCACGCGCATCTTCGCGTCCAGGTTGGACAGCGGCTCGTCCATGAGGAACACCCGGGGCTCGCGGACGATCGCGCGGCCCATCGCGACCCGCTGGCGCTGACCGCCGGACAGGGCGCGCGGCTTGCGGTCGAGGTAGTCGGTCAGCCCGAGGATCTCGGCCGCCTCCTTGACCTTGACGTCGCGCTCGGCCTTGTCCACCCCGGCCATCTTCAGCGGGAACGCCATGTTCTCGCCGACCGTCTTGTTCGGGTAGAGCGCGTAGTTCTGGAACACCATGGCGATGTCGCGGTCGCGGGACGGGACCCCGACCATGTTCTCGCCGTCGATCCGGATGGCGCCGCCGTCGATCTCCTCGAGCCCGGCGAGCATCCGCAGCGCGGTGGACTTCCCGGACCCGGACGGCCCGACGAGCACGACGAACTCGCCGTCCTCCACGGTCAGGTCCAGCCGGTCCACGGCCGGCTTGGCGCCCGGGGTGTAGATCCGGCTCGCCTGGTCGAACACCACGTCAGCCACGGCGGGCCTCCTTCTGCTGGTTGAGCTTGTCGATGTGCTGGCCGGTCGTCCGGGTCACTTGACGGCACCGAAGGACAGGCCCTGCACGAGCTTGTTCTGGGCGATCCAGCCGATCACGACCACGGGCAGCGCGGCGACGGTGGCCGCGGCGCACAGGCTGGCGAAGTACAGGCCCTCGGAGGTGATGAACCCGACCAGGTAGACCGGGACGGTCGCGGCCCGGGACGCGGTGAGGTTCACCGCGAAGAAGAACTCGTTCCAGGCGAAGATCATGCAGATCAGCGACGTGGCGGCGATGCCGGGCGAGATGACCGGCAGGACGACCTCGCGCAGCGACCGCCACAGCGAGGCACCGTCCATGCTCGCGGCCTCCAGGAGCTCCTTCGGGACCTCCTGGAAGAACGAGCGCATCATCCAGACCGCGATCGGCAGGTTCATCGCCGTGTAGAGCACGATCAGGGTCCAGATGTTGTCCAGCGCGCCCATGTAGTTCACGACCACGTAGATCGGGACGATCGCGGCGACGACCGGCAGCATCTTGGTGGAGATGAAGAAGAACAGCACGTCCTGGGTCTTCTTCACCGGCCGCAGCGACAGCGCGAACGCCGCCGGGGTGCCCAGCACCAGTACCAGCACGGTGGACGCGACCGTCGCGAACAGCGAGTTGAGCAGGTAGGGCCCGACGCCGCCGGAGAAGACCTCGGCGAAGTTGTCGAACGTCGGCGCGAAGAACACCGTCGGCGGGATGGTGACGGCCTGGGCCTCGGTCTTGAAGGCCGTCATGACCATCCACAGCACCGGGAAGAAGAACCCGATGCCGACGATCCAGGCCAGCACCGTGAGCAGTGTCCCGGTCGCGCGGCCCTTCGGCCGGGCCGGCGTGACCGGTGCCGCGGTGGCGGCCGTACTGGTGGCCGTGGTGTCGGTGCTCATCAGGCCTCCTCGGCCGCGGAGAAGCTGCGGAAGATCAGCCGCAGGGCCAGCGTCGCGATGATGATCGTCGCCACCACGGTGACCACGCCCATCGCGGCGGACTCACCGATGTCGAAGCCCAGGAACGCGCGCTGGTAGATGTAGAACGGCAGGTTCGCCGACGCCGTCCCGGGCCCGCCCTGGGTCATCATGTAGATCGTGTCGAACGTGTTGACCAGGTAGATCGCGCCGAGGACGACGCCCAGCTCGATGAACCGCTGCAGGTGCGGCAGCGTGACCTCGCGGAACACCGCGAACCCGGTCGCGCCGTCCATCCGGGCGGCCTCGAGGACCTCCTGCGGCTGGGAGCCGAGCCCGGCCAGGATCAGCAGCATCATGAACGGCGTCCACTGCCAGACCAGCGCGATGATCACCGCGGCCCGCGGGAAGGTGGACACCCAGTCGGTCTGACCGGCGCCGAACGGGCCGAGCACGAAGTTGACCAGACCGTAGGTCGGGTCGAACAGCACCGACTTCCAGAGCAGCGCACCGGCGACCGGCGTGATCAGGAACGGCGTGATGATCAGGGTGCGGACGATCCCCCGGCCGACGAACGCCCGGTTGAGCAGCAGCGCGATGGCCAGGCCGATGACCATGGCGATGGCGACGGCGCCCAGCGTCAGCAGGATCGAGTTGAGGGCGACGCCGCGGAACTGCGAGTCGGTGAACACGGTCGCGTAGTTGGTGAACCACACGAACCGCTGGCTACCGGGGTTGACCAGGTTCCAGGACTGCAGCGAGTACCAGATGGTCACCAGGAACGGCAGCTGGGTGACGATGATCGTGAAGATCAGCGCCGGGAGCAGCGGGGCGCGGCGGATCCAGCCGTCCCGCCGGGCGGCCGCGGCGCCGGCGCCGGGCCGGTCCGGCGGCGCCTGTGGTGGGGTCTCGGTCACCGTCACTGGCCCGCTCCTCGCTGCTGGTAGCTCTCACCGACGGTCTGGGCGTACTGCTGGGCCTCTTCCAGCGCCTCGTCGACGGTCTGCTGCCCGGCGATCGCCGCCGAGATCTGCTGGCTGACCCGCGTCCCGAGGTCCTGGAACTCCGGGATCCCGACGAACTGCAGGCCGGTGTAGGGGACCGGGTCCCGGGTGGGACGGTCCTGGTTGGCCGCGTTGATCGCGGCCTGCGTCTGCGGGCCGTAGGCCTGCGACGCCGCGGCGTACTCCGGGATGTCGTAGGTCGACTGCCGGGCACCGGGCGGCACCGATGTCCAGCCGAGGTCCTCGCCCACCATCTTCTGGTAGGGCTTGGAGGTCATCCAGGACAGGAACTTCCAGGTCGCGTCGACCTGCTCCGGCCCCTTCTCGGCGGTCGTCTTCGGGATCGCGAGCGCCCACGAGTAGAGCCAGCCCGAGGACAGCCCGTCGACGCCGGTCGGGGCCGGCGCGTAGCCGACGTTCCCGACGACGTTGGACTCGTCCGGGTTCTCCAGCAGGCCGGCGGCGACGGTGGCGTCGAACCACATCGCGGTGTTGCCCTGGCTGAACTGGTTGCCGCACTCGGAGAAGCCCGAGCCGGCGGCACCGGCCTGGCCGTTCGCGCGGACCGTGTCGACGTAGAAGTTGACCGCCCGCTTGAACTCCGGGGAGGTCAGCTGGGCGTTCCAGTTCTCGTCGAACCAGCGGCCGCCGAAGGAGTTGACCATCGCGTCCACCGGGGCCATGACCTCGCCCCAGCCGGGCTTGCCGCGCAGGCAGATCCCGCCCTGACCCGACGACCGGTCGGTGAGCCGCTCGGCGAAGCCGCGGACCTGGTCCCAGGTCGGGTTCGCCGGCATGGTCAGCCCGGCCTGGGCGAACAGGTCCTTGCGGTACATCAGGAACGCCGACTCGCCGTAGAACGGCACGGAGTACATGTTCCCGTCCGGCCCCGACAGCGCGTTGCGGATGCTGGGGGTGAAGTCGTCCTGGTCGTAGCCCGGGGTCCCGGCCATCAGCGGGTCGAGATCGACCAGCCAGCCGTTCTTCGCCCACTGCGGGGTCTCGTAGTTGGAGATCATCACCGCGTCGAACTCGTCACCACCGGTGGCGACCGAGGCGGTGATCTTCGCGCGGGCCTCGTTCTCCGAGAGGGAGACGAACCGGAGCTTGATGCCCGGGTTCTCCGCCTCGAAGCGCGGGCTCAGCTCGATCGCGTCCTCCATCTGCGGGTTGGACACGATGGCGATGGTCACGATCCGTGCCCCGGCGGGGAGGCCGAGCGTTCCGGCCCCGGCACAGCCGGAGAGCACGAGTGCGACGACGGCGAGTACCGCGGTGAGGACGATCGGACGTCGCCGGCGTGCACCCGGGCGCCCCGATCGTTCCGTCGCGGTACGCGCCGGCGGCCGCGGCGCGGCGGTCGACCCGCCGGGTCCCGATCGGTGCAGCCGTCTGTTCACGAGCGCCCCTCGTCGTTGAGAATCATGCCGGCCCGGAGTGTGATCCAGCGCACCCTCGTCCGGCGGTCGGTCGTACGATATTAGCCACGCAACCGCTTGCGCAACCGCTTGCGTGTAAGCTGTGCTCGTTCCGTGACAAGGAGGTGCGCGATCGCGACCATGGCCGAGGTCGCCCGGCTCGCCGGGGTGTCCACCGCGACCGTCTCCCACGTCCTGAACGGGACCCGCAAGGTGCGCGAGCACACCCGCCGCCAGGTGCTCGCCGCGATGGCCGAGGTCGACTACGCGCCGAACGCCGCAGCCCGGTCGCTGGCCACGGCCCGCACCCGCACGGTCGGGCTCGCCCTGTCCGCGATCTCCAACCCGTACCTGGGCGAGCTGCTGCGAGGCGTGGAGGACGAGGCGGCCGCGGCCGACTACACCCTGGTCCTCACCGACCCGCACGACGATCCCGGCACCGAGGCGACCGCGGTCACCCGGCTGCGGAGCCGGGTCGACGGGCTGCTGCTCGCCGCGTCCGCCGACTCCGCAGCCACCCTCGACGCGCTGACCGGGCAGGGCGTGCCGACGGTGCTCGTCGACCGGATGGTCGGCAGCGGCTACGACGAGGTCGGCGCGGAGAACGTCGAGCCGGTGGCCGGGCTCGTCACCCACCTCGCCGAGGCCGGACACACCCGGATCGGGTTCGTCGCGGGCCAGCCCGGCCTGGCGACCACCGTCGAGCGTCTGGAGGGCTACCGGACCGGGCTGCGGCGGGCCGGCCTGGACTGGTCGCTGGTCGTCGACGGCCGGTCCGAGGCGGAACCGGCCCGGCACGCCGTGCGGACCCTGCTGGGCGGCGCCGACCGTCCCGACGCCCTGATCACCGGTAACAACGCGATGACCATCGGTGCGGTGCAGGCGGCGCACGACGTCGGCCTCGACGTCCCCGGCGGTGTCGCGCTGGCGGCGTTCGACGACTTCCCGTGGGCCGACGCGTTCAGCCCGCGCCTGACCGTGGTCGCCCAGCCGTTCGCCGAGATCGGCCGGGAAGCGGTCCGGCTGCTGCTGCGGCGGATGGCCGAGCCCGACGCGGCGCCGCGCTCGGTACGGCTGCCGACGACGTTCGTGCACCGGGACTCCTGCGGCTGCCGGTGATCGCGGGGAGTGGAACGGAACCGACTGCGGACGTCCGTCCCGCTCCACAGATCGTGATCGTCAGCCGCGGCCCGCGAGCACCTCGCCCAGGTCGAAGCTCACCGGGCGTTCCAGCTGGGCGTAGGTGCACGACTCGGGGGTGCGGTCCGGGCGCCAGCGCACGAACTGGGTGGTGTGCCGGAACCGGGCGCCCTCCATGTAGTCGTAGCGCACCTCCACGACCCGCTCCGGGCGCAGCGGGACGAACGACAGGTCCTTGCCGGCGTTCCAGCGGCTGGTCTCGGACTTGCGCGGGGTGCGCTCGCCCTCGAGCTGCTTCGCCCAGGCCCACGGGTGGTCGTCGAAGTCGGTGACCAGCGGGGCCAGCTCCGTCATGAGCTCGCGACGGCGCGCCATCGGGAACGCCCCGACCACGCCGACCGAGACCAGCACCCCGCGCTCGTCGTGCAGGCCGAGCAGCAGCGAGCCGACGGCATCCGGCCCGGACTTGTGCACCCGGTAGCCGGCGAGCACGCAGTCCGCGGTGCGCTCGTGCTTGATCTTGGTCAGGACGCGCTTGTCCGGCTGGTAGGTCCCGGCCGGGTCCTTCGCGATGAGGCCGTCCAGGCCGGCGCCCTCGAACCGCTCGAACCACCGGCGGGCCACCGCCGGGTCGCCGGTGATCGGGGTGACGTGCACCGGGTCGCCCGCGTCGGCGAGCGCGGACTCCAGCAGCTCCCGGCGCTGCGCGAACGGGCGCGCGGTCAGGTCGTCGTCGTCGAGGGCGAGCAGGTCGAACGCCACGAACGAGGCCGGGGTCTCGGTCGACAGCAGCGTCACCCGGCTGGCGGCGGGATGGATCCGCTGCTGCAGCGCCTCGAAGTCGAGCCGGTTCTGCGCCCGGTCCGCGACGACGATCTCGCCGTCGACGACCGACCGCTCCGGAAGGTGGGCGCGGACCGCCTCGACGACCTCGGGGAAGTAGCGGGTCATCGGCCGCTCGTTGCGGGAGCCGATCTCGACCTCGTCGCCGTCGCGGAACACGATCGCCCGGAAGCCGTCCCACTTGGGTTCGTAGAGCCGGTCGTCGGGGATCGCGGGTGCCGGCTTGGCCAGCATCGGTTTCACCGGGGGCATCACGGGCAGGTCCACGGCGGTCAGTCTCCTCCCGGCGGGCCCGCGCGGCGCGGCAGCTCGCCCGGTCGGTGGACCGGCGCCGGACCGGGAACTCATCGGCCGGGGCCGGCCTGCTTGACTCGGGGCATGGCCCGCCTGCCCGGTCCGGCGGAGCTCGATGCCGCCCGGGACCGCACGATCCCCGACGTCCTGCCCGCCGACGGCGACCCGCCGCTGCGGGTGCTGTTCTGCGGGATCAACCCGGGCCTGGTCTCGGCGGCGACCGGGCACCACTTCGCGCGCCCCGGCAACCGGTTCTGGCCGGTGCTGCACGACTCCGGTCTCGTCGGCCGGCTGCTGCGCCCGGACGAGCAGGGCGAGCTGCGCGCGCAGGGCCTCGGCATCACGAACATGGCGCCCCGCGCGACGGCGCGCGCCGACGAGCTGACCGACGACGAGATCGTCCGTGGCGGCGAGCGGTTGCGGGCCCTGGTGGCCCGGCTGCGGCCGTACTGGCTGGCGGTGGTGGGGATCGGCGCCTACCGGACGGCGTTCGCGCGCCGGGACGCCGTGGTCGGGGAGCAGCCGGAGCGGCTCGGCACGACCGGGGTGTGGGTGCTGCCGAATCCCTCGGGGCTGAACGCGCACTGGTCCCGGGAGGCGATGGCCGCGGAGTTCGCGCGGCTCCGGGCGCGCTGCGCCGATCCGGCCTGAGACCGTCCCCGGTCGTCCGGGGGCCGTCGCGGGTGACCGGACGGCTCAGGCGCGGTCGAGGTCGGGCAGGTCCGGCGGGGGAGCGCCGTCCCGGGCGTCCCGGTCGGCCCACTCCAGCAGCGGCCGGGGGTCGAACACCGCCTCGTCGATCCCGGCGTGCAGGTCGCCCAGCTCGGCGAACCGCGCCGGGACGGTCGCGATGGTGAAGTCGGCGGGCGTGCAGTCGTCGATCTCGTCCCAGCGCACCGGGGCCGAGACCCGCGCGTCCGGCGTGCCGCGGACCGAGTAGGCGCAGGCGATGGTGTGGTCGCGGGCGTTCTGGTTGTAGTCGACGAAGATCTTCGCCGGGTCCCGGTCCTTGCGCCACCAGTTCAGGTCGACCCGGTCGCAGCGGCGGCCGACCTCGCGGGCGAAGGCGTGCGCGGCACGGCGCACGTCGGCGAACCCGTGCTCCGGGGGGATCCGCACGTAGACGTGCAGCCCGGACCCGCCGGAGGTCTTCGGGAAGCCGGTCGCACCGAGCTCGTCGAGCACCTCGTGCACGACCCCGGCGACCCGGCGGACGTCCGGCCACGACGCGTCGGGCATCGGATCGAGATCGATCCGCCACTCGTCGGGGGACTCGACGTCGGCGGCGCGGGAGTTCCAGGGGTGGAACTCGACGGTGGACATCTGCACCGCCCAGACGACGTCGGCGACGTGCCCGACGCACAGCTCGTCGGCGGTGCGGCCCCAGCGCGGGAAGTGCACGCGCACCGTGCGGACCCAGTCCGGCGCCCCGCGCGGCAGGCGCTTCTGGTGCACCTTCTCGCCGGTCACGCCGGTGGGGAAGCGGTGCAGCATGCACGGCCGGTCGCGCAGTGCCCGCACGACGCCGTCGCCGACCGCGGTGTAGTACGCGGCCAGGTCCCGCTTGGTCTCCCCGCGCTCCGGGAAGTACACCCGGTCCGGGCTGGACAGCCGGACCACGCGGTCGCCGATCGTCAGCTCGACCGGCTCGCCCGCGCTCCCGGCCACGGTGGGACCGCCCGGCTCAGCGGCGCCAGCTGCGGCGCTTGTAGATCGGGTAGGCCACGGCCCCGACCAGGCAGACGGCCGCCGGGAAGGCCATGTAGAAGAACTCGGTCCAGCTGAGCGGGTGCCCGATCATGAACAGCAGCAGCACGACGCCGGTGACGGCCGCGGCGATCGGCAGGCCCTTGGAGAAGTTCTGGTGCCAGCCCCAGTCGACCGAGGGCTCGGCGTCCGGGTCGACGCCGGACCGGACCGCGACCTCGCGTGCGTTGCTCGCCACGTGCTTCCTCCACTGGGCCTTACCGTGCTTGTCCGTGGCCGACGGGCGACCGGGCCCATCGTCGCACAGCACGGCCACGCGAGGATGATGGGCGGCGATGAAGTCACTCGTCGTGGTGGGCAGCACCGGGTCGATCGGTACGCAGGCCCTCGATGTGGTCGGGAGCGCCGGGGGGTTCGACGTCGTCGGGCTGGCCGCGGGCGGGTCGGACGTGGGCCTGCTCGTCGCGCAGGCCAGGGCACACGGGGTCACCCGGATCGCGGTGGCGGCGCCGGAGGCGGCCGCCCGGGTGCGGGCCGAGCTGCCGGGCGCCGAGGTGCTCGACGGCCCGGACGCGGCGGCCGCGCTGGTCACCGCGTGCGCCGCGGACATCGTGCTCAACGGGGTGACCGGTTCGCGCGGCCTCGGTCCCACCCTCGCCGCGCTGGCGGCGGGCTCGCGGCTCGCGCTCGCGAACAAGGAGTCGCTGGTCGCCGGGGGTCCGCTGGTCCTCGGGGCGGCGGCACCCGGGCAGATCGTGCCGGTCGACTCCGAGCACTCCGCACTCGCGCAGTGCCTGCGCGGCGGCCGGGAGGCCGAGGTGGACCGGCTCGTGCTCACCGCGTCCGGAGGGCCGTTCCGCGGCCGGAGCCGGGCCGATCTGGGCGGGGTGACCGTCGAGCAGGCGCTGGCGCACCCCACCTGGGCGATGGGCCCGGTCGTGACGATCAACTCCTCGACCCTTGTCAACAAGGGCCTGGAGCTGATCGAGGCGCACCTGCTGTTCGGGACGCCGTACGACCGGATCGACGTCGCCGTGCACCCGCAGTCGATCGTCCACTCGATGGTCACCTTCACCGACGGCTCGACGATCGCCCAGGCGTCCCCGCCGGACATGCGACTGCCGATCGCGCTCGCGCTGGGCTGGCCGGACCGGATCGCCGGCGCCGCGCCGGCGTGCCGCTGGGACACCGCGCAGAGCTGGACCTTCGAACCCCTCGACGACGACGCGTTCCCCGGCGTCCGCCTCGCCCGCGCGGCCGGTCTCGCCGGTGGGTGCGTGCCCGCCGTGTTCAACGCGGCCAACGAGGAGCTGGTGGAGGCGTTCGTCGGCGGCCGGATCGGCTATCCGGACATCACCGACCTGCTCGCCGAGGTGCTGGAGGCGGCCGAGGGCTGGACCGGCGACCCGGCTACCGTGGCGGACGTGCTGGCGGCGGAGGACTGGGCCCGTGCCCACGCGAGGGAGAAGGCGGCGTCGTGACCGTGCTCTGGACGATCGTCGGGATCGTCATCTTCTTCTTCGGGCTGCTGCTGTCGATCGCCTGGCACGAGCTGGGCCACTTCACGACGGCGCGCTGGTTCGGGATCAAGGTCCCCGAGTTCATGGTCGGCTTCGGCCGGACCGTGTGGTCGGTCAAGCGCGGCGAGACCGAGTACGGGATCAAGGCGATCCCGCTGGGCGGCTACGTCCGCATGATCGGGATGCTGCCGCCGGCCAAGGGCGGCACGCTGGGGCGCAGCCGCCGGACCGGCCCGTTCCAGGGGCTGATGGACGACGCCAGGGCGCAGTCGCAGATGGACGTGCGGCCGGAGGACGCGGACCGGCAGTTCTGGACGCGGTCGCCGTGGAAGCGGATCGTCGTCATGTTCGCCGGGCCGTTCATGAACCTGATCCTGGCCGTGGTGCTGTTCTTCGTGACGCTGATGGGCGTCGGGGTGCTCGCACCGACCACGCAGATCGCGTCGCTCGAGGAGTGCGTGCTCCCGGCGACGGCGGTGCAGAACGGCGTGCCCGAGCAGTGCCCGGCGGGTGCCCCCCTGGCCCCGGCGCTGGCCGCGGGGGTGCAGCCCGACGACCGGATCGTCTCGGTGAACGGAGTGCCGTTCGAACCGAACGACGGCGGGGCGCTGCAGGACGCGATCCGGGCGTCGACGGGTCCGACGCCGGTCGTGGTCGAGCGGGACGGCCAGCAGATCCCGCTCGACGTGAACGTCATCCCGAACACGCTGGTCGACCGCAATTCGCAGGACCCGGACGCCACCGTCATCGCCGGATACCTCGGGGTGCAGCTCGACACGACGTACCAGCAGCTCAGCGCGGGTGAGACCGTGACCGCCATCGGTAACCGCATCGTCCTGACCTTCGACGCGGTCACCCAGATCCCGGCGCGCATCCCGGCGCTGTTCGGCGCGGCGTTCCTCGGCGAGGAGCGTGCGCCCGACAGTCCGATCGGGGTCGTCGGGGTCTCCCGGATCGGTGGCGAGATCCTGGCTCAGGAGAACGTGCCGTGGCAACAGGACATCGGCCTGTTCCTCACCATGCTCGCCGCGGTGAACCTGTCGTTGTTCCTGCTCAACCTGCTCCCGATCCCGCCGCTGGACGGTGGTCAGATCGTGCCCGCGATCTGGGAGGCGATCAAGCGGAACACCGCCCGGCTGCTGGGCCGGCCCGATCCCGGGCCGGTCGACGCGGCCAAGCTCCTACCGGTCGCCTACGTCTTCGTGCTCTTCTTCATCGGCTTCTCGCTGATCGTGGCCATCGCCGACATCGTCAATCCGGTCCGGTTGCTCGGGTGAGCGCCGTGCCGGCGACCCGCCCGCTCGCGGTCTTCGACATCGACGGGGTCCTCGCCGACGTCTCGCACCGGCTGCACTACCTCGACGTCCACCGCTGGGAGCGGTTCTTCGCCACCGCCGACGCCGATCCCCTCCTCGACGAGGGCGCCGAGCGGCTGCGCGCGGCGCAGAAGGAGTTCGACGTCGTCTACCTGACCGGTCGCCCGGAGCGGAACCGGCGGCTCACCGAGCGCTGGCTCGCCGAGCACGACCTGCCGACCGGGCCGCTGTTCATGCGCTCCGACGACGATCACCGGCCCGCCCGCTACGTCAAGCGCGAGGTCCTGCGCCTGCTCGCCGACGAGCGCGAGATCGCGATGGTGCTCGACGACGACCCCGCCGTCGTCCGGGTGCTCGCCGAGGACGGCTGGCCGGTGGAGCTGGCGACCTGGCTGCCGCACTCGTCGACGTTGCAGGACGCGCAGGAGAACCAGGGCCGGACCTGACCCTGCTCAGGACGGGGGCACGTGCCGGACGCCGAGTTCGGTCAACGCCCAGTCCGGGTGGCCCGGCGGCCGGTGGACCAGCCCCAGCCCGCTCAGACGTTCGAGCGCCGCCCGGAGGCCCGTCTCGACCGATCCCGCACGGGACACCAGCTCCGCCTCGGTGTCGGCGTCGAACATCCCGGCGAGTTCCTGCTCGGTCTCCGGGCACATCCACAGGCACGAGAGCACCTCGGCCTCGGGTCCGGTCAGCGAGTGCTCCACCGTCGGAGGGTAACGACCGTCACTCGCGGTCGGCGTGCGTCGGCTCACCGGGAGCAGCAGCCGATGGATGCCGGTGGGATAGTGGGGGTCGTGAGCGTCTCCCTGGGTATGCCCGCCACGCCCGCGCCGACACTGGCCCCGCGCCGGAAGACCCGGCAGCTGCAGGTCGGGCCGGTCGGTGTCGGCTCCGACCACCCCATCTCCGTGCAGTCGATGACGACCACCCTGACCTCCGACGTCAACGCGACGCTGCAGCAGATCGCCGAGCTGACGGCGTCGGGCTGCGACATCGTCCGGGTCGCCTGCCCGTCGGCGGACGACGCCGAGGCGCTGCCGGCGATCGCACGCAAGTCGCAGATCCCGGTGATCGCCGACATCCACTTCCAGCCCAAGTACGTCTTCGCCGCGATCGAGGCCGGGTGTGCCGCGGTCCGGGTCAACCCGGGCAACATCCGCAAGTTCGACGACCAGGTCAAGGAGATCGCGCGTGCCGCGAAGGACCACGGCACGCCGATCCGGATCGGGGTCAACGCCGGGTCGCTGGACAAGCGCCTGATGGAGAAGTACGGCAAGGCCACCCCGGAGGCGCTCGCCGAGTCGGCGATGTGGGAGGCGGGCCTGTTCGCCGAGCACGACTTCCACGACATCAAGATCTCGGTGAAGCACAACGACCCGGTCGTCATGGTGCGCGCCTACGAGTTGCTCGCCGAGCAGTGCGACTACCCGCTGCACCTCGGCGTCACCGAGGCCGGCCCGGCGTTCCAGGGCACGATCAAGTCCGCGGTCGCGTTCGGTGCGCTGCTGCGGCAGGGGATCGGCGACACGATCCGGGTCTCGCTGTCCGCGCCGCCGGTCGAGGAGATCAAGGTCGGCCAGCAGATCCTGGAGTCGCTGAACCTGCGGCCGCGCAAGCTGGAGATCGTCTCCTGCCCGTCCTGCGGGCGGGCCCAGGTCGACGTCTACACCCTCGCCGACGAGGTGACGGCCGGGCTGACCGGCATGGAGGTCCCGCTGCGGGTGGCCGTCATGGGCTGCGTGGTGAACGGGCCGGGTGAGGCCCGTGAGGCCGATCTCGGGGTGGCGTCGGGCAACGGCAAGGGCCAGATCTTCGTGAAGGGCGAGGTCATCAAGACCGTGCCCGAGCACAAGATCGTCGAGACGCTGATCGAGGAGGCCATGCGGATCGCCGAGGGCATGGAGGTTCCCGAGGGCGGCGCGGGCGACCCGCAGGTGACCGTCGGCTAATCCATGCCGCGCGTGGCATGATGAATCCGTGCTGAGGGTCGCCGGAGCACGGCTTCTCGATGATCGTCACCGCTCCGGGGTGCACGACGCGCTCGACGCCGACCCGGTCGCCGCCTGCATGGTCGCGGCCCGGGTCGAGGCGGTGGGCCTGGATCCCTGGCGTCTCGGTGGCGAGCTGTGGTCCTACGGCGGGCCGCACGAGGGCCTGTGCTTCTCCGGGGCGAACCTGGTCCCGCTGCGCGGGGAACGGTCCGCACTGCGCGCCTTCGCCGACCGGGCTCGGCGCAACGGGCGGGTCTGCTCGTCGCTGGTCGGCCGGGCCGAGCTGGTGCTGCCGCTCTGGGAGGAGCTGACCTCCGGCTGGGGCCCGGCCCGCGAGATCCGGCCGGACCAGCCGTTGATGGCGCTGCAGGGCCGTCCGGCCGTGGCGCCGGACCCGCAGGTGCGCCCGGTCCGGATCGACGAGCTGGACCGCTACCTGCCGGCGGCCGTCGCGATGTTCACCGAGGAGGTCGGTGTCGACCCGCGCGACGGCGACGGCGGGGCCGGCTACCGGGCCCGGGTCGCCGAGCTGATCACCTCGAACCGGGCGTTCGCCCGCTTCCACGAGGGCCAGGTCGTGTTCAAGGCCGAGGTGGGGGCGCTGTCGCGCACGGTCGGGCAGATCCAGGGCGTCTGGGTGCACCCGGACTGGCGCGGCTACGGGCTCGGCACGGCCGGGACCGCGGCCGTCGCGGTCGCGCTGGCGTCGATGGGCCGGTGCGCGAGCCTGTACGTCAACGCCTTCAACACCCCGGCCCGGGCCGCCTACCAGCGGGTCGGGTTCAGCCAGGTCGCCCGGTTCGCGACGGTGCTCTTCTAGCCGTGGCGTGGGCCCGCGCCGTGGCCCACGCTCCCGCCGCGCGCAGGGCGACGGCACCGGCCCGCCCCGACATCCGGCGCTGGACCCGCAGCGGGCCCAGCGACTCCCGGACGGCGACCGGTCCGTAGGTCGCCATCTCCCGCTCGTAGGCGTGCAGCGCGAGCGGGATCGTCGTCGTCCCGGTGGCGGCCGCGGTCAGCTCGCGGGCCAGCACGTCGGCGTCCCGGATCGCCGTCGCCGCCCCGAGCCCGCCGGTCGGGGGCATCGCGTGCACCGCGTCGCCGATCGCGGTGACCGTGCCGGACGGCCACGGCGCCGGATCGGCGTCCGGGTCCGCCGCGGTGAACCGGAAGTGCGCGACCGTCGCCGGGTCCAGCCGGTGTGCCAGCGCCCGCAGGTCCGGGTGCCAGTCCCGGAGAGTTTCCGTGAGCAGCGCGGCGAGCCCTGCGCCGTCGAGCCCGCGCGGGTCCCGGGGCCAGCGGTCGGCGGGCAGCAGCGGCCCGAGCACCAGCGACGCGGGCTCGGGGACGGCGGCCGGGGAGGTGCAGGCACCCGGGTCGACCGGGTTCGTCGCCGGGTCGTGCACGGAGAGGAACACCCCGAGCCCGCCCGGGCCGAACGCCAGCGCCGGGCCGTCGTGCAGCACCGGCGGGAGCAGGTCGCGGGCCCGCTCGTCCAGCCGCACGATGCCCGCGATCCCGTCGACGCCGGTCGGGGCGGCGAGCGGTCGCCCGGCGAGCGCCCGGGCGACGGCCGAGCCGGTGCCGTCCGCGCCGACGAGGACGTCCGCCGTCGTGGTCCCGCCGGTGCACCGCACCCGGATCCGGCCGTCGTCGGACGTGGCGTGGTCCCGGTAGGCCGAGCCCCACCGGACGTCGAGGTCGTGGGCGAGCAGCGTCCGCAGCGGGATCCGCCCGATCATCAGGCGCGCGCCGGGCGGCATGGTCTCCGCCGCCAGCACCCGCATCCGGTGGTCGCAGAAGGAGAACCGGCGGAACGCCGCGCCACCGGCGGCCGAGGCGAGCACCGCCTGCAGCACCGGGGGCGCCAGCAGGCGCCGCAGCGATCGGTGGGCGTCGTCGTCGAGGTGCAGCCGGTAGCCGCCGGTGTGCTCGGGCCGGGCGTCCCGCTCGTGCACCACCACCTCGATCCCGGCCCGGGTCAGCCCCTGGGCGAGCGCGAGCCCGCCGATACCGCCACCGACCACCACGACCCGCATGCCGCCTCCAGTATCAGGTTCCTGATTTCAGAATACGGTGCCTGATACCGTGCGCCGGTGCAAGACGCCGTCCCGCTGTGGGAGCTGATCCGGACCGCGCACGTCGTCGCCCGCGGGTTCCACGAGGTGTTCGCCGAGGCCGGGCTGACCGCGACCCAGTTCGGGGTGCTCGCCGAGCTGCGCGACCGGGAGCGGGACGGGATGCGGTCGCCCTCGCAGGCCGAGCTGGCCCGGGTGGTGCTGCTGCGGCCGCAGAGCGTGGGGGAGCTGGTCGCCGATCTGGTCGGCCGCGGGCTGGTGCGCCGGGACGGGCCGGGCGGGCGCGGGCGGCGGGCGGGGCTGGAGCTGACCGACGACGGGCACGCCGCCCTGGACCGGGCGTGGCCGCTGGTGGCGCGGTTCAACGCCCCGGCGTCGACCGGCCTGGACCCGGAGCGCTCCGCCGAGCTGGTGGCGATGCTGCGCACGGTGCGGGCCACGCTGTCGCCGGGCTCGGACTGAGCGCGTCCCGGGCGCGCGCCGGTCCGGTCACCGGGCGCGGCGGGGGCCGGGGAGCGCGCCGGGAGCCCTTCATGCCCGTGTGATCCCCGGGTGGGCATACTCGCGCTCGTGCGCTCCCTGCGGAAACGGACCCTGGTCCTGGCGGCCGTGCTCGTCGTACTGGCGGCCGGTGTCGTCGTGGCGGTGCTGCGCCCGTGGGGCGGCGCGGCGAGGACCGCCGAGCAGTACGTCACGGCGTGGGCGGCCGGTGACGCGCCGCGCGCCGCCGGGTACACCACCGATCCGGCGGGCGCCGGGACATACCTGGAGCGGGCCCGCGGGGACCTGGCCGCCGTCGCGATGACCGCCCGGGTCACCGGCACCCGGACCGAGGGGGAGCGGGCGACGTCCACCGTCGAGGTGGACTGGGACCTCGGCCAGGGCCGCCGCTGGACCTACCCGCTGGAGCTCCCGTTCGTGGCGGCGCCGGACTCGGCCGGGAACGACACCGGCTGGGCGGTCGACTGGTCCCCGGCCGCGTTCGCGCCCGGTCTGTCCGACGGGCAGCGGCCGGTGAACCGCACCGTCGCCGCGACCCCCGCACCCGTCCTGGACTCGACCGGGGCGACACTGCTCGCGCCGACCCCGGTCGTCACCGTGACGCTGGACAAGCGGCAGGCGAGCGCCGCCGCCGGACCGCTGGCCGGCGCGCTCGGTGCCGTCGACCCGGCCATCACCCGGCAGTCGATCACCGCCGGCGCGAACGGCACCCCGGACGGGCAGGCCTACACCGTCGCCGTCCTGCGCGGGCCCGACCACGACCGGGTCCGCGCGGCGATCGGGGACGTGCCCGGTGTGCGCTCGGTGCCGTCGACCCGGCTGCTCCCGCCGGACTCCGGGTTCGCCGGGCAGCTGCTGCAGGGGGCGAAGGACACCATCGACACCGCCGCCGGTGGCGCGCCGGGCTGGTCGGTGGACGCGGTCGGGGCGGACGGGACGACGGCGTCGTCGCTGGCCGGGGCCCCGCCCGGGACGGCGCAGCCGGTCACCCTGGAACTCGACCGCTCGGTCCAGCAGGCCGCCCAGGCCGCCGTCGACGGCGAGGCCCGGCAGACGATGATCGTGGCCGTCCGGCCGTCCACGGGGGCGGTGCTCGCCGTCGCGCAGAACGGCGCGGCCGACCGGGACGGTGCCGTGGCGCTGACCGGCCGGTACCCGCCCGGCTCGACCTTCAAGATGATCACGGCGTACGCGGCGATGCCGGCGGAGAACCTCACCCCGCAGTCGCCGGTGGAGTGCCCGGGCACCACGGTCATCGACGGGCGCACCATCCCCAACGAGGACACCTTCGCGCTGGGGACGGTCCCGCTGCAGCAGGCGTTCGCCCGCTCGTGCAACACGACCTTCACCCGGCTCGCCCTCGGCCTGCCCCCGGACGGCCTGCCGACGGCCGGGCTGGCCCTCGGTTTCGGCGCCGACTGGAACGTGCCGGGGATGACCACGATCACCGGCTCGGTGGACGCCGCGACCGACGACCTGCAGCGGGCGTCCGACGGCATGGGCCAGGGCGACGTGCTGGCCTCGCCGTTCGGGATGGCGATGGTGTCGGCGACGATCGCGCACGGCGCCCCGGTCACCCCGAGCCTGATCCGCGGCCAGCGGACCGAGCCGGTCGTCGCGCCCGGCACCCCGGACCGGGCGGTGCTCGACCAGCTGCGCCCGATGATGCGCGAGGTCGTCGTCTCCGGCACCGCGACCGCGGCGAACGGGCAGGGCGAGGTGTTCGGCAAGACCGGGACCGCGGAGTACGCCGGTCCGGACGGCACCAACCGGGCACACGGCTGGTTCACCGGGTACCGCGGCGACCTGGCGTTCGCGACCCTCATCGTGGACGGCGGGTCGTCCGGCCCGGCCGTCGGGCTGACGGCGCGGTTCCTGGAGCGGCTGCCCCGCTGATCCCGGGGGCGGCCTATCGTGGCGTGCGTGCAGCCGAGCCGCGTCCCCGTCATGGCGCTCGTGATCGACGTCGTCGCGGTGGTCGTCTTCGCCGCCGTCGGGCGGATCAACCACGCCGAGGCGGCGAGTGTCACCGGCCTGCTCGGGACGGCTCTGCCGTTCCTGGTCGGTATCGGTGCGGCCTGGGTGACGCCGTGGGTGCGGGCCGCCCCGGTGTCCCTGCGGGCCGGTCTGGTCGTGCTCGTGGGCACGGCGGGGATCGGGTTCCTGCTCCGGTGGGGGTTCCTGGGCCGGTTGCCGCTGTCGTTCGCGATCGTCGCGGTGATCGCGCTGACCGTCCTGCTGCTGGGCTGGCGCGGGATCTCCGCCGGTGTGGCGCGGCGGCGCTCGGAGGCCACCCGCGGCTGACGCGGGTCCCGGCGGCCGCCGCCGGACGAGGCATACCATGACGGGCATGTCGTCGCGCACGTTGCTCGTCCCCGGCACCCCGACCCCGATCCGCGAGGTGCCCGCGCACATCCCGCGCCCGGAGTACGTCGGCAAGCCGGCCCCGTCGCGCAGCCGTGCCGGTGACGTGCAGACCCCGGAGACGATCGAGCTCATGCGGCACGCCGGGCGGGTCGCCGCGCAGGCGCTGCGGCTGGCCGGGGAGACCGTCCGGCCGGGCATCACGACCGACGAGATCGACCGGGTCGTCCACGAGTTCCTGCTCGACCACGACGCGTACCCCTCGACGCTGGGCTACCGGGGGTTCCCGAAGTCCTGCTGCACCAGCCTCAACGAGGTCATCTGCCACGGCATCCCGGACACCACGGTGATCGACGACGGCGACGTCGTGAACGTCGACGTCACCGCGTTCGTCGGCGGGGTGCACGGCGACACGAACGCCACGTTCCTCGCCGGTGACGTGGCCGAGGAGCCGCGGCTGCTCGTCGAGCGCACCCGCGAGGCGACGATGCGGTCGATCAAGGCGGTCCGGCCCGGCCGGGAGCTGAACGTCGTCGGCCGGGTCATCGAGTCCTACGCCAAGCGCTTCGGCTACGGCGTGGTCCGCGACTTCACCGGGCACGGCATCGCGCACGAGTTCCACTCCGGCCTGGTCGTGCTGCACTACGACCAGCCGGACGTGCACACCGTCCTCGAGCCGGGGATGACCTTCACGATCGAGCCGATGATCACCCTCGGCGGGATCGAGCACGAGACCTGGGACGACGACTGGACCGTCGTGACCCGGGACCGGTCCTGGGTGGCCCAGTTCGAGCACACGATCGTCGTGACCGACGACGGCGCGGAGATCCTCACCCTGCCCTGAGCCGTCCGGATCCGTCCCACGTGCACGGCGGCCGGGCACCGGACGATCGTGCACACCGGCTGCCCGTTCCGTACCGGACCGTTCCCCGGCGGCCGAGGGTCGGGCACGGTACAAGCTCCAGTTGCATGGCGGAACGCTCCCGAGGGTGCTGTCCCGTGATCGAGGAGCGTCGTATGGGTATGTCCGCCGCACCCCGGACCGGTCCACGGATCCGGCCGTGGCAGGTGATGGTGGCCGTGGTCGTGTCGTCGGCCCTCGCGGCCGTGGCGCCGGTCGTGCCCGCGGCCGCGGAGGCCGGGCCCGCCGGCTTCTACGCCGCTCCCGACGACCAGGCCGACGCCTGGGTCGCCGGGCACCAGGGCGACGGTCGTGCCGCGCTGATCGGCGAGCGGATCGCGGCGGTGCCGCAGGGCCGGTGGTTCACCACGACCGACACCGCCGGGGTGCGGGCCGAGGTCGATGCCTACGTCGGTGCCGCCGCGGCGACCGGGACCACCCCGATCGTCGTGGTCTACGACCTGCCCGGCCGTGACTGCGGGGGTGCCAGCTCCGGCGGCGCGCCGTCGCACGAGGCCTACCGCGCGTGGATCGACCAGGTCGCTCTCGGCGTGGCCGGCCGCCGGGCCGCGGTGGTGCTCGAGCCGGACGCGCTGGCCCAGACGGACTGCCGGAGCGCGGAGCAGCAGGACGCCACCGAGGCCTCGTTGGCCTACGCCGCCGGGACGATCAAGGACGGGTCGGCCGCGACGAAGGTCTACCTGGACGCGGGGAACTCGGCCTGGACCTCCCCGGAGGAGATGGCCGACCGGCTCACGGCGGCCGGGGTCGCCGAGCACGCCGACGGGATCGCGACGAACGTGTCGAACTTCGGATGGCTGGGTGACGAGACCGCGTACGCCAAGGCGGTGCTGGGCGCGATCGGGTCGCCGGGGCTGACGGCGGTGATCGACACCAGCCGCAACGGCAACGGCCCGGCCGGGGGCGGTGAGTGGTGCGATCCGGCGGGCCGCGCGTCCGGGCCGGAGCCGAGCAGGGCGACCGGGGACGCGCAGATCGCGGCCTGGCTGTGGGTGAAGGGGCCCGGGGAGTCCGACGGCTGTGCCGCCGCGCCGGGCACGTTCGACCCCCAGGTCGCCTACGACCTGGCCGCCGGCAGCTGACCGATCCCGTGCGGCCCCCGGGCGCCGGTCGGACGTGCGGCCGGGTCCGGCCTCATCCGCCACGCCCGACGTCACGACCGCGGCGGATGTCCTCGACGAGCATCCGCACCAGCTGTTCCGCGCCGACCTGCCACGAGCCCTTCGCCAGGTGGCCGCTGAGCTCCATCCCCGCGATGCCGTGCGCGCTGCACATCAGCAGGGCGGCGTAGCGGGTGGCGTCGGGTTCGCCGACCAGCTCGGCGACGAGGGTCAGGTAGGCGTCCTCCAGGCGGCGTACTCCGTCGGCGGCCTCCTCGGTCACGACCGGGGCGCTGAACATCAGCGCGTAGTGGTGCGGCCGCGCGCGGGCCAGGTCGATGAGCGCGACGACGGCCCGTTCCAGGCGTGCGCCGGTGTCGAGCCCCGGGTCGGCGCCGAGTGCCTCCACATCGTCGGCGAGCGCGTGCCAGGTGTCGACGGCGAGCCGGGCCAGCAGGTGCTCCTTGTTGGTGAAGTGCCCGTAGGGCGCACCGCGCGAGACCCCGGCCCGCGCTCCCACCGCGCGCAGGGTCACCGCCTCCGGCCCGCCCTCGTCGAGGAGTTCGGAGGCCGATCGCACGAGCGTGCGCCGGGTCCTGGCTGCCGTCTCGGCCCGCGTCACCACGGCTGCACGTTAGTTGACAGTGTCATGCGAGCGGTAGAGAGTGGTTCGCATGACACCGTCATCTGAAATGACCCTGCGCCGCCTGCTGGACCGGGCCGAGATCCACGACGTCCAGCTGCGGTACGCGCTGGGTACGGACTCGCGGGACTGGGAGCTCTTCCGGAGCTGCTTCGCCGACCGGGTGCTGGTCGACTTCAGCGAGGGCTTCGGCCGGCCCGCCGCGCTCCTCGACGCCGACGAGTGGGTCGCGGGCACCGCGCCGCGCATGGAGTCCTTCGCCGCCACCCAGCACATGATCACCAACGTCACGATCACGTTCGACGACGAGGACCACGCCGGATGCCTGGCCCACGTCCAGGCCACGCATCACCTGCCCACCGCCACGGGCGGCAGCGACCAGACCGTGCACGGGTACTACGACAACCGTTTCGAGCGCACGCCCGACGGCTGGCGGATGTCCGCGGTGCGGCTGGTCCCGCGGTGGATGACCGGCAACTTCGGTGTCTTCCGGGCCGCGCTCGCCCACGAGCAAGGCTGAGGCCGTCGTGTCCCCGCGCAGAACGAGAAGCACACCGTCACCGCGACCCGATCTCTCCGGCCGCACCGTGGTGGTGACCGGCACCACCTCCGGGCTGGGCCTCGCGCTCTCCGGCGCGCTGGCCGGCGCCGGGGCCCGGGTCCTGATGACGGCGCGGGACGCCGGGCGGGGCGCCGCGGCCCTCGAGCGCGTCCGGGCCGGGATCCGGGGTCCGGGCTCCGCCGAGACGGTCGTGCTCGACCTCGCCGACCTGGCGAGCGTGCGCGCCGCCGCGGCGACGATCCGCGAGCGCAGCGGCGACCGGGTGGACGTGCTGGTGAACAACGCCGCGGTGTCCCTCGGGCCACGCGAGCGCACCCGCGACGGGTTCGAGCTGCAGATCGGCACCAACCACCTCGGCCCCGCCGCGCTGACCTGGCTGCTGATGCCGGCGCTGCGGGCGGCGGGCGAGCACCGGCGTCCCGCGCGGGTCGTGACGACGTCGAGCCTGGGCCACCGCACCGGCGGGCTCGATCTCGCCGACCTGCACTGGGCCCGCAGGCGCTACTCGACGACCCGGGCCTACGGCGCGTCGAAGCTCGCGAACCTGCTCTTCGCCGCCGAGCTCGACCGCCGGCTGCGCCGCGCCGGCGACCCGGTGATCTCCGTGGCCGCGCACCCGGGGCTGACCAGGTCGGAGCTGCTCACCAACGCTCTCGCCCGCAGGCGCACGTGGGGGGCCCGCCTGCTCGTGCTGCCCGATCGCCTGGTCTCCCAGCCCGTCGCCGTCGGGATCGAGCCCCAGCTCCTCGCCGCGACCGGACCGGTCGACGGCGGTGACTACGTCGGCCCGACCGGGTTCCGGGAGATGCGTGGCCCGGCCGGACCGGCGCGACGCTCGGCGGCCGCCCGCGACCGCCCGCTCGCCGCGGATCTCTGGCACCGCACGGGTGCCGCGACCGGTGTCACCCCCGATCCCTGACCCCTCCCCGAGCCGCACTCATGGAGCTTCGGCCCGGTCGCACGAGGCCGAAGCTCCATGAGTACGACAGGGGGAGGGGTGCCCCGCGGCGGGGCGGGGTGGCGGGCAGGAGGGGTCAGGCCGCCGCGCGGGAGCGCAGTGCGGCCAGGGCGTCGTCGGCGTGCTTGGTCATCGCGCTCTCCGAGCCGATCTCGGCGATGATCCTCCGGTCGGTCCCGATGACGAAGGTCTTGCGCCGGATGTGCAGGTTGCCCGGCAACCACGCGCGCCGGGCCCCGAACGCCCGAGCGACCGCGTGGTCGGTGTCCGACAGCAGCGGGTAGCCCAGGCTGTTCGCCGCGGAGAACATGCTCTGCTTCTCCGCCGGGTCGGCGGAGATCCCGACCGGCTGCGCGCCCAGCTCGGCGAACTCCGCGGACAGGTCCCGGAAGTGGCAGGCCTCCTGGGTGCAGCCGCCGCTCATCGCCATGGGATAGAAGAACAGCACGACCGGGCCGGCGGCCAGGAGATCGGTGAGCCGGCGCGGGGTGCCGGTCTCGTCGGGCAGCTCGAAGTCGGTCGCGAGATCGCCGACGGCCATGGGGTCTCCTCGTGAAGCGGGGTTGTCGGTGGGGTTGTTCGGAGTCAGACCCCGGAACGGTTCGGTTCCCGCGGGGGAAGGGGCAGGAACCCGCTGGTGCGGCGCACGTAGTCGGCGTAGGCGGGCCGCCGGTCCGCGATGTCGCGCTCCAGCATCGCCGCCCCGGTGCCCCGCACCAGGTTGACGGTCATGGCTGCCACCCCGACCAGGCCGATCAGCCCGGCCGGGTGGTGCAGCGCCAGGATGCCCAGCCCCCACCACACGCAGGCGTCACCGAAGTAGTTCGGGTGCCGGGTGTAGCGCCACAGGCCCGTGTCGAGCACGTGCCCCCGGTTCGCGGGGTCGGCGGTGAACCGGGCGAGCTGGGCGTCCCCGACCGCCTCGAAGCCGAACCCGACCAGCCACACCAGCGTGCCGAGCACGGCCGTGACCAGCCCGATCGTCCCGCCGGTGCCGTACATCGCGAGCTGCACCGGCAGCGACACCAGCCAGAGCACGACGCCCTGGACGAGGTAGGCCCGCGTCCCGATCCGGCCCCGTGCCGCCAGCTCGGTGTAGCGGCGGTCCTGCGGCCGCCCGTGGTTGCGACGGCCGATGTGCCACGCCAGCCGCCCGCCCCAGACCGCTACGAGGACGACGACCAGGATCCGGCGCCAGCCATCGCCCGCCGGGTCGAGCACCGTCGCAACCCCCGCCGAGAGCAGCGCGACCAGGACGAACCCGAGCCCCCAGACGATGTCGAGGCCGTCGTGCCGGTCGCGCCACCGCCCGACGGCGTACGCGACGAGCAGCACGACCGCGACGGCGACCGCGGTGACGCCGAGGTTCACCGCCCACGCCGTCCAGGGGTAACCGGTCATCGCAGCGCGGCCGGTTCCGGGGCGTCACTGCGCAGGGCCGGGTCGACGCCGAGGATGCCGGTCCGGCTGCGGGGCAGGCCGGACGTGCCGTCCGCACCGGGACGCACCGACAGGATCTGGTGCACCCCCATCCGGTTCTCCTCGAACGCGAGCGCGGCCCCGGCCAGGTACAGCAGCCAGATCCGCCACTGCTCCTCGCCGATCATCCGGATCGCCGTCTCCCGGTGCCGCTGCAGGGTCTCCAGCCAGGGCCGGACCGTCCACACGTAGTGCTCGCGCAGCGAGTGGACGTCGACGATCTCGTGCCCGGCGCGCTCCAGGAACCCGAGCGTGTCCCCGAGCGGGCGCATGTACATGTCCGGGGCGACGTAGGACTCCATGAACGCCCCGCCGCCCGGCGCCGTGTTCGCCCCGGAGGCGCCGCGGGACATCTGCTGCAGCAGCAGCCGTCCGTGCGGGCGCAGCAGCCGGTGCAGCTGGGCGGCGTAGACGGGGTAGTTGTCCTGGCCGACGTGCTCGCCCATCTCGATCGAGGAGACGGCGTCGAACGGCTGGTCGTCGATCTCCCGGTAGTCCTGCAGCCGGATCTCCACGCGCTCGGCGAGCCCGGCCTGGCGGACCCGCTCGACGCCGTAGTCGCGTTGCTGGGCGGACAGGGTGACCCCGGTCGCGTGCACCCCGTAGTGCTCGGCGGCGTGCACCAGCAGCGACGCCCAGCCGCAGCCGACGTCGAGCAGCCGCATCCCCGGACCGAGCCCGAGCTTGCGGCAGATCAGGTCCAGCTTGTCGCGCTGGGCGTCGACCTGCCCGTAGTCCGGGCCCTCCTCGCGGGTCCAGTACCCGCAGGAGTACGCCATCTGCGGGTCCAGCAGGAAGGTGTAGAACTCGTTCGACAGGTCGTAGTGGTGGCTGATCGCGGCGCGGTCGCGGCCACGGGTGTGCAGCCGCCCGCCGAGCCGGGCCTCCGACACCGGGGGCCGCGGCGGCGGTCCGAGCGCGCCGAGCCGGGCCGCGGTGCCGAGTGCGCCGAGCTTCGCCCGCCAGTCCAGCCGGACCGCGCCGGAACCGGGCCTGGTGAGCTTCCAGAACCGGGACAGGCCGTCGGCGACGTCGCCGTCGACCGACAGGTCACCGGAGACGAACGCCCGGGCCAGACCGAGCTCGCCGGGCGACCACAGCAGCCGGCGCAGGGCGCGGCGGCGGTGCACGATCACCGTCGGCGGGTTCGGGTCGTCGGGGGTGCCGGGATGTCCGGCCTCGCTGCCGTCCCAGGCGCGCAGCCGGACCGGCAACGGCGCGTCCAGGACGTCGGTGAGCAGGGCCTCGAGCCGCCGGGCGGGGGTGGTGGACATGTCGCTCCCTATCCGAAGGACGGCTTGCGCTGCAGCGAGAACTGGTGGACGTCGAGGTACCCGACCCGGAACCCGGCCTCGCAGTAGCCGAGGTAGAACTCCCACATCCGGCGGAAGGTCTCGTCGAACCCGAGCGCCGCGACGTCGTCCCAGCGGTCGAGGAAGCGCTCCCGCCAGTGACCGAGGGTGCGCGCGTAGTCGGACCCGAGGCTGCGGCGCTCGGCGACGTGCAGGGTGGTGTCCGCGGCGAGGTTCTGCTCGATCGAGGTGACCGAGGGGATGATCCCGCCGGGGAAGACGTACTTGTGGATCCAGGTGTAGTCGTCCTTGGCGACGACCATCCGGTCGTGCGGCATGGTGATGGCCTGCAGGCCGACCCGGCCGCCGGGCTTCAGCAGCCGGTCCAGCGCGGCGAAGTACGTGGGCCAGTAGGCGACCCCGACGGCCTCGACCATCTCGACGCTCACCACGGCGTCGTAGGAGCCCTGGGCCTCGCGGTAGTCGCGCAGCAGGACCTGCACCCGGTCGGCGACCCCGGCCCGTTCCAGCCGGGCCTCGGCCAGCTCCTTCTGCTCCTGGGAGATGGTCAGCGTGGTGACCCGGGCGCCGCGCTGCGCGGCCCGCGTCGCGAGCCCGCCCCAGCCGGTGCCGATCTCCAGGACGTGCGTGCCGTCGGTGACGCCGGCCATGTCCAGGATGCCGTCGATCTTGCGTTCCTGGGCCCGGACCAGGTCGTCCGAGCCGTCGGCGAACCAGCCTGCGGAGTAGGACATGGTGTCGTCGAGGAACAGCGAGAACAGGTCGTTGGACAGGTCGTAGTGCCGGTGGATGTTCTCCCGCGACCCCTCCAGCGAGTTGACCTCCTCACGGGGCTGACGGGCCTCGACGTAGCGCCGCGCCATCCGCTGCAGGGCCGGCGGGATCAGCGTCGACAGCTTCGCCGCGAACGGGGTGAGCAGGCCGGGCAGGTCCGTCGTCGTCCAGTCACCGACCATGTAGGACTCGCCGAAACCGATCTTGGAGTCGGCACCGAGCCGGGCGAAGAACGCGTCCGGGCGCTCGATCCGCATGACCGGCGAGTCCGGCCCGCCGGCGCCGATCCGGTCCCCGCCGGGGAACACCACCCGTACCGGGAGGTTCCGGACGGCGTTGCGGAACAGCGCCTGCGCCACCCGGGCCTTGACCGGTGCGACCGGCGGGGTCGCGAGGCCGGGCCACACGCCCTCGTTCGGCCGGGGTACGGCGTGGCCGCGGGTGCGGGCCGGTCGGGCCCGGCCCGCCGCCGGTGCGTCGTGCTGCATGGTCATCGGGTGACCCCTTCCTCGCGACGGTCCGTCATGGAGTGTTCGGTCAGCTGTGTCGTCTGGTTCTGCGGCGGCCGGGTGGGCCGGGCCACGATCGGCATCCGGCGCAGCCACAGCCCGATGCCGTGCCACCGGATGAGCGCGGAGGTCCGCAGGGTGACCAGCGGGCGGCGCAGCAGCATGGCGAGTACCCGGCCGGGGGTGGCCGGGAGCCGCCGCCCGGCGAGCGTGGCGACGAAGGCGGGCCGCCCGTCCTGGTGCAGGGTGACGGCGATGCCGAGGCGCTCGTCCGGCTCCGGCAGGCGCATCGAGTAGTGCCCCTCGACGGTGAGGAACGGCGAGACGTAGAAGTCCTTGTCCACCAGCGCCCGGCCGCTCTCGTCCGGGTACAGCAGGTAGCAGTGCCGCTCGCCGTAGGTGTTGTGCACCTCCGCGATCACGCAGGCCAGCGAGCCGTCGGGCCGGTGGCACCAGAACACCGAGATCGGGTTGAACACGTGGCCGAGCTCGCGGGCGTGGGCGAGCATCAGCACCCGCCCGCCCGCGAGGTCGACGTGGTGGGCGGCGAGGAACTCCTCGACGTTGTCCCGGATGCTGCGGTCCGGGTCGCCCAGGTGGTCGCGGGCGCAGAACCGGGCGAACGGCCGCAGTGGCCACGGCAGCCGGGGCAGGTCGTCGAGGTCGACCAGCCACAGGTGGATGGGGTGCGCGAAGGCGGTGTCCAGGTCGCGCCGGCGGGCGTGCCGGACCTCGGCCTCGTAGATCGCCGCCGCTACCACGACACGCCCAGCGCGCGGGCCGCCCGGACCCCGGACGCGCAGCCGTCCTCGTGGAAGCCCCAGCCGTGGTAGGCACCCGCGTAAGCGGTGACCGGGGAGTTCAGCTCCGGCAGCCGGCGCTGTGCGGCGACCGACTCCGGGGTGTAGATCGGGTGCTCGTAGGTCATCCGGGCGACGACCGCGTCCGGGTCGACCCGGCCGGCGCCGTTCAGGGTGACCACCCAGTCGTCCGGGTCGGTGAGCCGCATCAGGCGGTTCATGTCGTAGCTGACCAGCACCGGCGCCTCGGCGCTGTCGGCGCAGGCGGGCTTGAGGTAGTTCCAGGACGCGCGGGCCCCGGTCGCGCGCGGCAGCAGCGAGGCGTCGTGGTGCAGCCAGGTCTCGTTGCGCGCGTAGGAGAACGCGCCCAGCACCGAGCGCTCGTCGTCGGTCGGGTCGGCCAGCAGCCGCAACGCCTGGTCCGGGTGGGTGGCGACGACGATCCGGTCGTACGCGGTGACGTCGTCGGCCTCGTCGCGCACCTCGGCACCGGCCGGGGTCCGCAGCACCGACCGGACCGGGGTCCCGGTCCGCACCACGGGCAGCTGCTTGACGATCCGGTCCACGTAGGACCGGGAGCCGCCGGTCACGGTGCGCCACTGCGGCGAGCCGCCGATGGACAGCATCCCGTGGTGGTCGAGGAAGGTGAACAGGTAGCGGGCCGGGTAGCTGGTGGAGATGGCGGCGCCGGCGGACCAGACGCAGGAGACGACCGGGATCATGAAGTGCTCGACGAAGTACCGGGAGTAGCCACCGATCGCGAGGAACGCGCCGAGGGTGACGTCGCCGGCCTCGGGGGAGTCGAGCACCCGGCGCGCGTGCCGGTGGAACCGGACGACCTCGGCCAGCATGGCGAGGTAGCGCGGCCGGGCCAGGTTCGACGCCCGCGGGAACAGCCCGCCGATCTTGCGTGCCCCCGCGTACTCCAGCCCGCAGCCGTCGCACCGGACCGACATCGACATGTCGGAGTCCTGGGTGGACACACCCAGCTCGCCGAACAGCCGGAGCAGGTTCGGGTAGGTGCGGTCGTTGTGCACGATGAAGCCGGTGTCGACCCGGCTCGTCCCGCCGTCGGACGTCGCCAGCTCGTGGGTGTGGGCATGGCCGCCGGGGCGGTCGTCGGCCTCGTAGAGGGTGACGTCGTGGGTCTTCGACAGCAGGTACGCGGCCGTCAGCCCGGACACCCCGCTCCCCACCACCGCGACGGTCGGTCGGCCTGTCATGCGCTCTCCTCCGATGGTGCGCCGTGGGCCCGCCGGCCGCTCAGCGCGACCCGCAGCCCGGCCGGCGCGGGTTCCGCCATGGCGTTCGTGATGACCGGGTCGAGGGGTTCGACCCCGAGCTCGCCGAGGACGAACCGGCGCACCAGCGCGGTCCAGTCGCCGGCCCGGCGGAGCATGGCGTGGCCGTCACCGAGCACGTCGAACCGCGCGACCCGGCCGGTGATCTCGCGGGCCCGCCGGGCGTAGGCGTAGGACGCGGCGGGATCGGTCATCCGCTCCCGGTCGCCGTGCGCGATGAGGACGGCCCGCCCGGCGAGCTGGTCGACCGGGTCGGACCCGTCGAGCCAGGGGGCCAGCGCACAGACGGCGACGACGCCCGGCGCCCCGGCCGCCCGCAGCACGGCACGCCCGCCCATCGAGTGCCCCACCAGCGCGACCGGGCGGCCGGGATGGCGGCGGGTCAGCTCGTCGATCGCCCACCGCGCGTCGTGGAAGGCGTCGGCGTCCGCGCCGTTCCAGCCCTTGACCCGGTAGCGCAGCATCTGGACCGAGAGACCGGCACCGGCCTCGGTCCGGGCGCGCCGCCCGGCCCGTTCGACGGCCCGTGCGAACGGCAGCATGCGGCCGTAGGCCAGGCCACGCCGGGACGCGGACGCCCGGGAGTTCGCCTGCCCGCCGTGGGCGACGAGCACGACGCCGGCCGGTTCGGGCCGGGCCACGCCGACGGTCTCCAGCCAGGGGCTCTGGTCGGGCACGGGACACCTCGCAGGGGACGGGGTGCAGGTCGCACCCGGGACGCTCTCGGCGCATGGTTCGTCCGTGCGGCCCGCACCGGCTGTACCGATGGGACCGACATCACACCTGCGACGGGGACCGGGTCACGGTCCGTCACCGATCGTATTTCGCGTCGCACGGAGTTCGCTCGATGAACGAGTGATCGGTCCGTCCCGGTGCGAGCGGCGTCACAGCGTCCCACCGGCCGGGACGACTCGGGAGTGGTTTCCCCCGGTCCGGGGCGTCGTCCGCGCGGCCCGCCGGACGAGGGCCGCCGTGGCGCCGACCCTTCCGGGTGACGGGGCGGTGCCTCCTGGCCCGCCCGCGTCCCGGCGTGTCGTCAACGAAGGGATCGTCGTGAGGAAGCTCGTCATCGGTGCCGTTCTCGGGTTCGGAATGGTGCTGCTCAGCGCCGCACCCGCGTCGGCGGAGGGCTACGTGTACACCGGCAAGTGGTATCCGACGGCCGCGGCCTGCGAGAAGGCGTGGTCCGACGCCCACGGTGGCGGTCCCAGCCTCGGCCACCAGTGCCGGCACACCGGTGCCGGCGTCTACGAGCTGTGGGCCTACCAGCTCTGACCGGTACGCCGGCGTGACCCCGCCCGCCCGGCGGCGGTCACGCCGGGCGCGGCCGCGCGCGTCCCCCGGTACCGGGTCGATCCACCCGCCCGCGACGGGCGAAGATGGGTGTGGACGGCACGGACCGCGGAGGGAGCGGACGATGGGTATGCCACCGGAGCTGACGGTGGGCGGGCGGATCGCGGCGACGCTGCGCCGCCGTCGTCGCGGGTCGGGGTTCTGGTTCGGCCTCGCGATCGCGGTGATCTGGCCGATCGTGCTGTGGGGGACCAGGCTCGGCTGGCGGGGCGGTGAGCACCTGCCACGCACCGGCGGGGCGCTGCTCGTCGGCAACCACGTGTCGTTCTCCGACCCGATCTTCGACATCGCGTTCGGCACCACGCACGGCCGGATCCCGCGGTTCATGGCGAAGTCCGAGCTGTGGGACGTGCCGGTGGTGAAGTGGGTCCTCGGCCAGGGCGGGCACGTCCCGGTGTACCGGGCGTCCAAGCGGGTGGGGGAGTCGTTCTCCGGTGCGATCGACGCGCTGGAGTGCGGGGAGATCGTCGCCGTGTACCCGGAGGGCACCTACACCGCGGACCCCGAGGGCTGGCCGATGAAGCCGAAGAACGGCGTCGCCCGGATCGCGCTCCGCAGCGGGGCACCGGTGATCCCGGTCGCGAACTGGGGCACCCAGGACTTCCTGCCCGCCGAGGGCAAGCCGAAGCTGTTCCCGCGCAAGCGGATCGGCATCGCGATGGGCCCGCCGGTCGACCTGTCGGAGTTCGCCGGGAAGCCGCTGACCCGGACCACCCTGGACGCGGCGACGAAGAAGATCATGGACGAGGTGACGACCCTGCTCGAGGGGCTGCGGGACGAGACCCGTCCGGCCGTGCCGTTCGACCCGGATCTCGGGGCGCGTCCGGAGGCGCCGGGGGAGCCGGTGGGCGGGCGCGAGGCGGGCTGAGCGTCCCCACTCGCGCCGAGACGTACGTGAGCGGGGCGCCGTCGACCACCGGGGGCCGCTCTCGGCGCGATCTGGTTCCTCACGACGTGCCCGGACGGCCCGACCGGGCAGGAAAGTGCAGCTGTCCCCGGGCCACCACGCACCGGACTGCCCGGAGCGCGTCAAGATCGCACAGGGGGTCACCGGCGACGACGACCATGTCCGCCGAGTACCCGGGTTCGAGGCGGCCGGTTCGTCCGCCGAGGCCCAGTGCCTCCGCGGCGAGTGTCGTCGCCGACGACAGGGCCGCGGCGGTCGACCATCCGGCTGCGACGTAAAGGGCCAGCGCCTCCACCAGGTCGTCGTACCGTCCGGCGCCGACACCGGCATCCGTGCCGGCGATCAGGCGCACACCTCGCTGCCGCATCCACGCGAGTCGCTCCAGCAGGCCGTCCAGTCCGGCGTCCGGCGGCCAGTTCCGCCAGTCGCGGGACCGGGTCGGGCACACGGCGATCTGCTGCTCCGCGATGCGGTCGGCGATCTCGGCGCGGACGTCGTAGCAGCGTGGATCCGCGGTGGGCCCGGTCAGCCAGCCGCCGTGTTCGATGGTGTCCACCCCGGCACCGGCACACAGGTCCATCGTGTCCGTGCCGTGGGCGTGCGCGGCGACGGGCAGGCCCCGCTCGTGGGCGGCGGCGACCGCGGCGCGCACCTACCCGGCGGTGAACTGGCTCTCCCACACGGGGGCGGCGCTGGGGGTGAGCCGGCCGCCACCGGCCATCACCTTGACCAGATCGGCGCCCCGGTCGGCCTGTCGGTCGATCAGTTCCCGGATCTGCGTGGCGTCCCGGACCTCACCGCCCAGGAACCAGCAGTGCCCCTGCGGCGAGGTGAGGGGTGCGAAGGCGCTGAGCACGCGTGGGCCGACGGCCTCGCCCGCCGCGATCTCGTCGCGGACCCGTCCCACGATGCCGTCCCGGTCGCCGAGGTCCCGCGCTGTCGTGATGCCGGAGTCGAGCAGTTCCCGTGCATGTGCCGCGACGATGTGTCGAACTGCCGCCGGGTCGCCGCCACGCAGCGTCGCGACCGGGTCCGGTGTCGCGTCGAAGGCCAGGTGGACGTGTGCGTTGATGAGTCCGGCCAGCATGGTGGCGTCCGGGAACGCTGTCCGCCGCACGTCGGGATAGCGGCGGTACAGCAGTGGCTCGGGGCCGACGTCGCGGATGGTGCCGTCCTCGCCGACGTAGACCGCTGCGTTGTCGAGAACGGGTCGATCCGGCGCGACGATCACCCTCCCGGCCGCTACGACGACGGGACGTACGGCGTCCTGCATGGCATCGCACCCTAGGGGCCCACGCACCGGACCGGGGCGCTTCCGGGCTACGCGCCGTACCCGCCGTCGATCCGCAGCACAGCACCGGTTACGTAGGACGCCTGCGGGCTGGCGAGGAAGGCGACGCCCGCCGCGATCTCCTCCGGCCGGCCGTAGCGGCCCATCGCCGTCGTCGGGAGGAAGGCGGGTGCGGCGGCGCTGTCGGCCGGGTTCATGTCGGTGTCGACGAAGCCGGACTGGACGACGTTGGCCGTGATGCCCCGGTGGGCCAGGTCGCGGGCCACGCCCCGGAGGTAGCCCTCCAGCGCGGACTTGGTGCCGGCGTAGTCGGCCATCCCGGGGAATCCCACCCGGGTCCCGACGCCCGAGCTGATGCCGATGATCCGGCCGCCCTCGGGCAGCAGCGGGTGCGCGGCCCGGGTCGCGGCCACCACGCTGGTGTAGTTGACGGCGATCTGGCGATCGAAGTCCGCGTCGTCGGGACGGTCGCCGTCGATCGGGCCGGCGACGGTGACGCCCGCGTTGTGCACGAGGACGTCGAGCCGGCCGAGGTGCCGGGCCACGTCGTGGACCAGGCCGGCCGCCTGGACCGGGTCCGCCTGGTCCGCCCGGAAGGCCGCCGCGCGTACCCCGCGCGCCTCGCACCCGGCGACCACGGCCGCGGCCCGGTCCGCCGAGTGTGCGTAGCTGATCGCGACGTCGGCCCCCTCCTCGGCCAGTGCCAGCGCCGACGCCGCCCCGATCCCGCGGGACCCGCCGGTCACGATCGCCACCCTGCCGTCCAGCTTGCCCATGTGTCCTGCTCCTCGCCTCGTCTGTTCTGGACCGTTCGGTCCACCATAGGCAGAGCTGGACCGAATGGTCAAGAACTCGTACCGTGTGCCCATGCCACGGCCGCGTTCGTTCGACGAGAAGCAGGTGCTGGGCGCCGTCCGCGAGCAGTTCTGGGACGCCGGGTACACCGCGACGTCCCTGGACGACCTGATGCGGGTCAGCGGCCTGGGCAAGGGCAGCCTGTACGCGGCGTTCGGCGGCAAGCACCAGCTGTTCCTGCGGGCGCTGCACAGCTACACCGAGGACATGCACGCCGTGCTCCGCGCGGCGCTGACCGACGCGCCGCGGGCCGTGGACGCACTGCGCGCGCTCCTCGCGGCGCCGCTGGACGACCCGGACGATCCCGGCGCGCGTCGTGGCTGCCTGCTCGCCCGCAGTGCCTCCGAGCTGGGCAACGTCGACCCGGAGGTCCTCGACCACGCCCACCGCACCTACGAGACGACGACGGTGCTGATCGGCGACTGTGTCACCCGGGCCCAGCGCGAGGGCGACGTGCCGGCGGGCACCGACCCGGTCGCACTGGCCCGCGCGCTGCTGGCCGCGCAGCAGGGGCTCCTGTTCATGAGCCGGACCGGGCTGGACTCGGCCACGCTCACGGCCACGGCGCACTCGCTCGCCGACCAGCTCGTGCCGCGCCGCTCCCACGACTGACCCGGCCGGCGCTCCTGCCGGAGGGCGCGCTCAGCCCCGCCGTCGCGTTCCGCGGAACGCGAACGCCCGCAGCATGCGGGACCCGGTCCGGGGTGGCGGCTCGATCCGGGCGGCGGCCACGCACCCCCGGCACAGCCGGGGCAGCGGCGTGATCAGCGCGGCCGGGTGGAACGTCGCGCCGCACAGGGCGATCGGCCGCCCGTACGCGACGGCGGGCATCTGAGCGTCGACGACGTAGTGCGACACGTCCCCCACCGCCGCGCCCACGACCACCAGTCCGGCCAGGTGCGGGGGCCGGTGCCGTTCCCGGTTCATCGCGCTGCCTCCCGTGCGTCCACGGGGCGACCGAAGCAGCTGGAGACAGGGTCGTGCAAGACTGCGGATCGTGTCGTCGTCGCAGGTCACGCCGATGGTGGAGTCGTCTTTCGGGGCGGGGCCGGCGGGTCTTTCGGATCGGCGACGCGGTGTCCTACGGATCGGGTGAAGGAGTCGGACCGGTGGAGTTCCGGATGATGGGGTCGACGGTGCCCCGGCGGCAGCTGGGGCGCAGTCTGCGGGAGGCGCGGATCGAGGCCCGGTTCACCGTGCGGGCGGCGGCGAAGGTCCTGGAGTGGTCGGAGCCGAAACTGTGGCGGATCGAGACCGGGCAGGTGTCGATGCGCAGCCTCGACGTGAGGCGATGTGCCGGACCTACGGCGTCGCCCCGGATCTCACCGACGCGCTGATGGGCCTGGCGAAGGAGACCAAGGCGAAGGGCTGGTGGCACATCTACGGCGACGTCATCCCGGACTGGTTCGACGTGTTCGTCGGGCTGGAGGGTTCAGCCCGTGAGCTGCGGATGTACGAGTCGGAGATGGTGCCGGGGCTGTTCCAGACCGGTGCCTACGCGCGGTTCCTCATCGGCACGCACGCCGACGCCCCGGGACCGGACGAGATCGAGCGCCGCGTGCTGCTGCGGATGCAGCGGCAGTCGATCGTGACCCGGGCCGTCGACCCGGCGCAGCTCGACGTGGTGGTCGGGGAGGCGGTGCTGCGCCGCCCGGTCGGCGGCGGGGCGACGATGGCCGCCCAGTGCCGGCACCTGGCCGCGCTGTCCGAGCTGCCGAACGTGCGGCTGCGGGTGGCGCCGTTCGACCGGGGCTGGCACGCGGGCTGTGAGTCGGGGCCGTTCACCATCCTGCGGTTCCCGGTGGCCGGGGACGGCCGGGAGATCGAGCCGCCGATCGTCTACGTGCAGGGCGTGACCGGTGCGCTCTACCTGGACCGTCCCGCCGAGGTGCAGCATTTTGCCTCGTTGTACGAGTCGGTGATGACTACGATCGACGACGGGGACGGACACCGGAGCAGGGCGCTGCTCCGCGACGCGGCGAAGAAGCACGACCGATGAACAGCAGCGAACTCGCGGGCGCCCGGTGGCACACCAGCAGCTACAGCGGATCCGAGGGACAGTGCGTCGAGGTCGCCGTCCTCGACGACGGCCGGGTCGCCGTCCGGGACACCAAGGACGCCGGGTGTGGTCCGGCGCTGGTGTTCGGTGGTGCGCAGTGGTCGGCGTTCGCCGCGGGTGTCACCCGCGGCGAGTTCGGCCGCTGACGCTCAGACGTCCAGCCCCAGCAGGGCGTTCTCGATGACCTCGGGCAGCGCCGGGTGGATCCAGTACTGCCGGGTGGCGATCTCGGTGACGGTCTGCCCGAACACCATCGCCTGGATGAGCTGCTGCACCAGCGTCGACGCCTGCGGGCCGAGCAGGTGCGCGCCGAGCAGCCGCCCGGTGCCCCGCTCGGCGACGATCTTGCAGACCCCGGTGCGGTCCTCCATCGCCCAGCCGTAGGCGACGTCGCCGTAGTTCTGGACCTTGACCGTGACGTCCAGCCCGGCGTCACGCGCCTGCGACTCGGTCATGCCCACCGAGGCGATCTGCGGCTCGGTGAACACCGCGGCCGGGACGAACTCGTGGTTCGCCGCACGCAGGTCGCCGGGGTGGGCCAGGTTGTGGCCGACGATCTTCGCCTCGTGGTTCGCGACGTGCTTGAGCTGGTGCGGCGACGACACGTCACCGAGCGCCCACACGCCCTCGGCGGACACGCTGCGCTGGTACTCGTCGACGGCGAGGCGGCCGTCGGCGTGCACGGTGATCCCGGCCCGGTCCAGGTCCATCCGGTCGCCGTTCGGGATCCGGCCGGTCGCGACGAGCAGTGTGTCGGCGACGATCTCCGAGCCGTCGTCCAGGGTCAGCGTCACCTCGCCCGGACCGCCGGTGCCGTCGCCGGTGGCCGCGGTGACCTGGCGGCCGAGCCGGCAGTCCCAGCGCGACGTGGCGACCTCGGTGAACCGCTCGGACAGGGTGTCGTCGAGGTGGCGGAGCAATCGCGGCCCGCGGCAGACCACGGTGACCTCGGCGCCGAGCGCGGAGAACACGTGCGCGAACTCCGAGGCGATGTAGCCGCCGCCCAGGATGACCAGCCGGCGGGGCACCTCCTCGATCCGCATCACGGTGTCGGAGGTCTCGAACGGCACGCCGGACGCGGCGACCAGCGGCGGGATGCTCGGCCGGGACCCGGCGGCCACGACCACCCGGTCGGCGGTGATCGTGTCGGTGCCCGAGCCGTCGGTCCGGGCGACCGCCAGCTCCCGCTCGCCGGTGAAGCTCGCGTGCCCGAAGTAGACGGTGACGTTCGGGCTGCGGTCGGTCCGGTACTCCTGCCCGCCCGCCGAGATCGGGTCGATCCGGCCGAACACCCGGTCGCGGATGTCGGTCCAGCGGACCTTGTCGATGCTCGCGTCGACGCCGTAGGTGTGCGCGTGCCGGACGGTCTCGGCCACGTCGGCCGCGTAGACGTACATCTTGGTCGGGATGCAGCCGACGTTCAGGCAGGTGCCGCCGAACACACCGTGCTCGACGAGCGCGACGTCCAGATCGGCGAACCGCTCGTCGAGGAAGGTGCTCCCGGAACCGGTGCCGACGACGACCAGGTCATGGTGAGCCACATCGCGAGGCTAACCCTCGCCCGCATCTGGTAACCACGAGGGACGACCGTGCACACCCCCGGCGCGACGGTGCGCCGCAGCTGGGCCCCCGATCTCGATCTCGACACGTTCTACGCGCTGCTGGCGCTGCGGACCGCGGTGTTCGTCGTCGAGCAGGAGTGCCCGTACCAGGAACTGGACGGCCGCGACCTGGAGCGCCGGACCCGGCACTACTGGCTGGCCCGCGACACCGGCGAGTCGGTCGAGATCGTCGCGACGCTGCGGCTGCTCGTCGAGCCCGGCGGCGGGTACCGGATCGGACGGGTGTGCACCCGCGGCGACTCCCGCGGCCACGGCTACGGCCACCAGCTGATGGACGCCGCGCTGGCCGAGGTCGGCTCGTCGGTCTGCGTGCTCGACGCCCAGGAGCAGCAGGAGGCGTTCTACCGGCGGCACGGCTTCGTCACGACCGGCGAGCGTTTCCTGGAGGACGGCATCGGGCACCTGCCGATGACCCGCAACGGCTGATCGCGATTTGTCTGCTGAGCGCCGTGCTCATATGTTGAGCAGGTGGACACCACCCTGCTCAAGGGCTTGCGCGTGCTGGAGACGCTCGCGCTGAGCCCGGCGCCGCGCGGTGCCAGCGAGCTCGCCCGCGAGATGCAGCTGACCCGCAGCAACGTGCACCGGACCCTGCAGACCCTGGCCGCGGCCGGATACGTCCGCCCGGCGGCGTCGGGCACCGGTTACGAGTGCACGCTGAAGCTGTTCGAGCTCTCCAGCGCCGTGCTCGAACGGGTCGACGTCCGCCGCGGCGCCCGGGCACACATCCAGCAGCTCGCCGACCTCACCGCGGAGACCGTGCACCTCGCCGTCCTCGACGGGGCCGAGGCCATCTACCTGGACAAGGTGGAGAGCCCGCAGCCGGTCCGGGCGTACTCCGCGATCGGCGGCCGTGCCCCCGCGCACTGCGTCGCCTCGGGCAAGGCGCTGCTGTCCGCGCTGGGACCCGCGGAGCTGGACCGGTTCCTCACCGGGGGCCTGCCGGCCTACACGGAGCGGACGATCACCGACCCGGACCGGCTGCGGCACGAGCTGCAGGCGGCCCGGGAGACCGGGTGCGCGGTCAACCGGGGGGAGTGGCGGATCTCGGTGGCCGGGGTCGCCGCCGTCGTCTACGACATCGACGGCCGGCCCGAGGCCGCGGTGGGGATCTCCGGGCCGGTCGAGCGGGTGCTGCCGGAGGAGGCCCGCTACCGCGACGCCGTGCTGGGGGCCGCCCGGGCGATCTCGCGCGAGCTCGGCTGCCGGTCCTATCCCGGCCCGGCGGCGGTCGCTCCCGCCGTGGACTGACCGCGGCCACCCATTGCCGGTGACTATGACGTCATCGGGAGGTGGCGCTTCCCCCGTGCGGACGGCGAACGCAGTATCGAGCCAGCCGACGAGAGGGGCGGGCGACGATGCCGCGTCAGCAGGAATCCGCACACTACCGAGGTTTCCGGACCGCGGGAATCCGGCTCCGTGAAGACATTGAGGTGTTCTCAGTAGCGTGGTGATCATGTTGTGCGGTCGTATTCGGTGTGGAGTAACACGAGCGCGGCTGCGGTGATCGCGCCGGTGCGCCAGGGACAGAGGGTGACTCGCTGTAGCGTTGCGAAGGTGGTCTTGAGCAGGGCGTTTGCTCGTTCGGCGAGTGCTCGGGTGGCTGAGTGCAGGCTGTTGACGGTGCGCTGATCGACTGTTCGGCCGCCGGCGGGGATGGGTTTGATCGGCACGGTGAGTCGGTGGGCCTCACCTTCGTAGCCGAGATCGCCCAGCGCGGCGTGGTCATCATCGATCCAGTGATCGAGGTCTTCGAGCAGACCGGGGTGGGCTCGGGCACAGGTCACGTCGTGTTCGCGCCCGGGTCTTCCCGGGGATGTCCATAGCGGCCATCCATCCGGGGCGGACACGACCTGGACGTTCCCGCCGTGGCGGTGGTGTTTACCCGACCACCACAGGTCGACCCCCGCGGTGGGGCCGAGCGCGCGGCAGCGGTCGGTGGCGATCAGGGTGCCGTCCAGGTGAACGTGGGTGTGTCCGGCGAGGCGGGCGGCGAGCAGGGCACCGTGCAGCCCGGGTGCGGCGCTGGCGAGGACGTCGATGCCTTCGTGCAGGTAGCGATAGGTGGTCGCGGTACTGATCGCGTTGTCGCGGGCCAGGTGCCGGACCCGGGTGGCGTCGCAGAACCAGCGGATCACCAGCACTGCCTGGGCGAACGGGGTCAACGCCCGCCGCCGGGGGCGGGTACCGCGGCGACAGCGTTGAGCGGCCAGAAGCCGAGCCAGGTAGGCCACGGTGTGCTCCCCGATCGGGAGGACAGCGGTGTAGGTGACAGGATCGGACATGCGGGGCCTCGGAGAGTTCGTTGATCTTGGTCGACCAACTGCTCTACCGGGGCCCTGCCCCATGTCCTAGACATCTCCACTCCCTCGGCGTGTCGCAGCGGAACGACCACCACTACTGAGAACACCTCATTCTGCCCGAGCTCGAATCGCACCGTACCGAGAAACTCGGGGACACGCTCCCGGCCATCCACCAGTTCGACAAGGCCCATCTGGTCATGCTGGCCGAGCGCGATCTCGTCGGCCGGGCCGAGGTCGCGGCGATGCTGCACGCGCTGCGCGAGATGGAGGCCGAGGGCGTCGCCGAGGCCCGGTTCCGGGTCCAGGGCGGCATGCACTCCGGCGAGCAGTACCTGATCCGGGCGCTCGGCGAGGACGTCGGCGGGCGGATCCACCTCGGCCGCAGCTCCGGTGACCTCGGCGCGGTCAGCCGGCGCATCGCCACCCGTGACCACCTGCTCGACCTGGTCGACGCGATCAACGGGTTCCGGGCCGTCCTGGTGGAGCTGGCCCCGCGCTACGCCGAGGTCGTCATGCCCGGCTACACCCACACCCAGAACGCGCAGCCGACGACGTTCGGGCACTGGATGACGATGTGGTGCTGCGTGCTGGAACGCGACGTCGACCGGCTGCTGGCCTGCTACGGCCGGGTCAACGTCAGCCCGGCGGGAGCGGGGATCCTGGCCGGCAGCGAGTTCGACCTCGACCGGGAGCGGACGTCGTACCTCATGGGGTTCGACGGCCCGGCGCCGCACACGATGGACGCGATCCTCAGCCACGACGCCGAGTGCCTCGAGGCGATGTCGGTCCTGACGATCCACACCGCCAACATGGCCCGGCTCGCCGACGACCTGCAGCTCTGGTTCAGCTCCGAGTTCGGCTTCGTCGATCTCCCGGACCGGTTCTGCGGGACCAGCAGCATCATGATGCAGAAGCGGAACCCGTACTTCTGCGAGGCCGCGAAGGCGGTGAGCGAGGCGGCCGCCGGCGGGATGACGACCGCGCTGATGGTCGAGAAGGGCTCCACCGGCCTGCCGGTCGCCGGGCGCCGGCTGATCGAGGCCGCCCAGTGGTCCGGGTTCTCCGGTGCCCGGCGCCGGCTGGAGGAGGCGGTCTCGGTGTTCCGCGAGCTCACCGTGGACGCCGACCGGATGCTCGAGGTCGTGGCGCGGTTCTGGGCCCAGGGCGCCGACGTCGCGGGCGCGCTGGTCCGGGAGCGGGGCCTGCCGTGGCGCAGCGCGCACCAGATCATCGGGATCGTGGTGCGCTACACCGAGGAGCGCGGCATCCCGCCGATGGAGACCACCGTCGAGCTGATCGACGAGGCGGCCGTCGAGTACTTCGGACGCCCGGTGGGCCTGCCCGCCGGAGCACTGCGGACGGCGCTGGACCCGGTGCAGAACGTGCGGGCGCGGACGCTGTTCGGCGGCCCGGCGCCCTCGGCGATGCAGCGCGAGCTGGCCGGCTTCGCGACGACGCTCGACGCCGACACCCGGCGCTGCGCCGAGGCCAGGGAACGGGTCCGGGCGGGTGCCGAGGAGCTGGAGCGGGCCATCGACCGGATCCTGGCCGAGCACCCCGCCGAGCCGGTCGCCGCGTCGTGAACCCGATCATCGACATCGCGGCCGTCGACAAGTTCTACGACGACTTCCAGGTGCTCAAGGGCGTCTCGCTCCAGGTCGGTGCGGGGGAGGTCGTGGTCGTGCTCGGCCCGTCCGGGTCGGGCAAGAGCAGCCTCATCCGGTGCGTGAACGGGCTGGAGCCGATCGCGGCCGGCCGGATCGTCGTCGACGACGTCGTCGTGCACGACCGCGGGACCGACCTGAACCGGCTCCGCACCGAGATCGGGTTCGTGTTCCAGCAGTTCAACCTCTACCCGCACATGACGATCGAGAAGAACGTGATGCTCGCGCCGATGCGGGTGCGCGGGCTGGGCCGCGAGGAGGCCCGTGCGCAGGCGGCCGAGCTGCTCGACCGGGTCGGGATCGCCGAGCAGGCAGGCAAGCACCCGGCGCAGCTCTCCGGCGGGCAGCAGCAGCGGGCGGCGATCGCCAGGGCGCTCGCGATGCGGCCCCGGGTGATGCTGTTCGACGAGCCGACCAGCGCGCTCGACGCGGAGATGATCCGCGAGGTGCTCGACGTCATGACCGACCTGGCGAGCACCGGGATGACGATGATGGTGGTCACCCACGAACTCGCGTTCGCCCGCAAGGTCGCCGATCACGTCGTGTTCATGGACGCCGGGACGATCGTGGAGAAATCCCCGCCGGAGAAGTTCTTCGACGATCCCGACGACGACCGCAGCAAACGATTCCTGGCGCAGATCCTCTGATCACCGGCGCTCCTTTTCTTCCCTCGTCCGAGAGGATTCCTTCCATGCGCTCGCCGTTGCGCGCAGTAGCGATCCTGGTCGCGTTGGTGCTCGGGTCCGCGGCCCTGTCCGGTTGTGCCCTGTCGGGCACCGGCCAGGGCCGGGGGCCCGACGGGCTGCAACGCATCACCGATGCCGGGGTGCTGGTGGCCGGCACCAAGTACGACGCCGTCGTCTGGGGCTCGATCCCCGAGGGCGGGTCCGAGCCGGAGGGCTTCGACATCGACGTCGCCCGCGACCTGGCCCGCCGCCTCGGTGTCCGGCTGGAGACCCAGCCGGTGACCAGCTCGAACCGGATCGCGAACCTGGAGACCGGCAAGGTCGACATCCTCGCCGCCTCGATGGTGCAGACCCGGGAACGGGACAAGGCCATCGACTTCACGACGACCTACTTCCAGGAGACGATGAAGCTCCTGGTCATGGGGGACTCGCCGTACCGGGATCTGGACGACCTGGCCGGCCGCAAGATCGTCGTCGCCCAGGGGTCGATCCAGGAGACCCTGGTCCCGAAGGTCTGCCCGACCTGCTCGGTGCTCAGCGTCGCCAAGTGGACCGACACCATGCAGGCGGTGCTGTCCGGGCAGGCCGACGCGATCTTCGCGACCGAGGGGACGATCAACGGGAGCAAGGCCGCGCTGGACCGCAGCGGCACCGCGACCCGGGTGATCGGCCCGGACGGCCTGCTGCCGCTGCCGTACGCGATCGGGATCCGGCAGGGCGACAGCGCGCTGCGGGACGCCCTGAACCGGGAACTGATGGCGATGCAGGACGACGGCACCTACGGCCGGCTCGTCGAGAAGTGGTGGGGCGACCACGACTTCGCCATCGAGACCTGGCCGGTGAAGTAGCCGTGGGCGACGGAGGGGTCGACTGGAGCGTCGTACTCGGTCCGGAGGGGCGGTCGCTGCTGCTCTCCGGCCTCGGGGTCACGGTGACGCTGGCGGTGCTGGGGATCGTGCTGTCCTCGGTGGTCGGGACGGTGATCGCGCTGGCCAGGGTGAGCACCGCGCCCCGGCTGGCGCCGCTGCGCTGGCTGGCGGCCGCGGTGACCGAGGCGTGCCGCAACGTGCCGTTCCTCATCCACATCAGCCTCTGGAACTTCGGGGTCTTCGGCATCGGGTGGGTGCTCGCGGTCACGGGCCCGGTCCGCGACCTGCTCGGCACCCAGTTCCTCGCCGGGCTGTGCGCGCTCGTGTCCTACCGGTCGGCCTACATGGCCGAGATCGTCCGCAGCGGCTGGCAGTCGGTGTCGCGCGGCCAGATGGAGGCCGCCCGCTCCTCGGGCCTGTCCTACGCGGCGGCGACCCGGTTCGTGATCCTGCCGCAGGTGCTGCGGATCATCCTGCCGCCGCTGGGCAACCAGTACGTGACCGTCACCAAGAACACCGCGCTGGTGCTGGTGATCGGCGTGCCGGACCTCGTCTACCAGGCGTACCAGATCCAGTCGGCGACCTTCCAGTTCTTCGCGGTGTTCGGGGTGACGATGCTGATCTTCTCCGCGCTGTGCCTGACCCTGGGCGCACTGATGAACCAGCTCGCCAGGACGCTGGACCGGCGCTGGGGCGGCGCGCCCGTGCGGGCGCGCCGGCGGCCGCTCACCGAGACGACAGCGGGAGCGTGAGCGGCCGTGGACGCGATCGTCAACAACCTCCCCTACATGCTGCGGGGGCTCTGGTTCAGCCTCGGGATCGCCGCCGTCGCGATGGCGGGCAGCCTCGTGCTGGGCACCGTGCTGGCCGTGCTGCGGCTGTCGGACCGGGCCTGGCTGCGGATCCCCGCGCGGGTGCTCATCGAGGGCGCGCGCAGCATCCCGCTGGTCCTGTTCATCTTCTTCACGTTCTTCATGATCGCCGCGCAGGGCTACGACGTCTCCGCGTTCTGGTCCTGCACGGTGGCGCTCACCATCTACATCGGTGCCTACGTGGCCGAGATCGTGCGGGGCGGCATCCAGAGCGTCGACCCGGGCCAGAGCGAGGCGGCCCGCGCCACCGGGCTGTCCGCGGTCTCGACGCTGCGCCACGTCGTCCTGCCGCAGGCGCTGCGGCGGATGATGCCGGCCCTGGTGTCGCAGATGATCGTCCTGATCAAGGACACCTCGGTGGCGACGATCATCGGCGTGCCCGAGTTCTTCACCCGGGTGCTGGAGGCCAACGCCCGCACCCTGGTCTACCCGTTCCAGCTGCTGCTGTTCGCCGCGGCGGTCTACTTCGTCCTCTGCTACTCGCTGAGCCTGCTCTCGCGCCGGCTCGAACTCCGGGTGAGCTGACCCCACGATCCGAAAGGAGGCACGGTGGACACACTCGCCGAGCTGGTCGACGCCGACTGGGGAACGGTCTCCGACCGGGCCCGCCAGCAGGTGCGGCTCGCGTTCCTTGACGTCGTCGCGGTGGCGCTCGCGGCGGCCGGGGACCCGGCACCGCGGGCCGTCGCGGGCTACCTCGCGCGGGCCGGTGCCGGGCCCGTCCCGCTCCCCGGGACGTCCGGGCTGAGCGCGCAGCACGCGGCGGTCGGCTGGGGGACCCTGGCCCACGCCCGGGACTTCGACGACATCTCCGAGGTCCTGCACGGCCACCCGTCCGCGGTGCTGGTCCCGGCCGTCCTCGCCGTCGGCTACCGGGACGGCGCGAGCGGCGCCGACCTGGTGGACGCCTACCTGAGCGGCTACGAGGCGATCGGACGGGTCAGCGCCGGGGCGGCGGACGAGCAGCGGTCCCGCGGCTGGCACACGACCGCCACCATCGGGGTGCTCGGCGCGACCGTCGCCGCGGCCCGGCTGCTGGGCCTGAGCGCGCACCGCACCCGGCACGCGCTCGGGATCGCCACCTCGACCGCGTCCGGGGTGCAGGCCAACTTCGGCTCACCGGTCAAGCCGCTGCACGCGGGGTGGGCCGCGGGCAACGGCGTGATGGCCGCCGAGCTGGCCGCCGCCGGGATCGACGCCGGGCCGGGGGCCCTGCACGCCCCGGCGTCCTACCTGGAGGTGCTCGGCGGCCGCTGGCAGGAGCCCGCGGGGCGACCGCACATCGAGGACGGCCTGCGGTTCAAGCCCTACCCGTGCTGCGGGTCCGCCACCGGCCTGGTCGACTGCGCCGTCGACCTGCACACGCTGGTCACCGACGGGCCGGGGGTCGACGCGATCGAGTCGGTCGTCTGCTCGGTGCTGCCGCAGACCGACCGCACCCTGCGCTACCGGGCCCCGAGCACCGGCGACGAGGCCCGGTTCAGCCCCGAGTTCTGCGTCGCCCAGGGGCTCGCCGGCGGCCGGCTCGACGAGTCCTGCTTCCGGGACGGGTTCGGCGAGCGGTCCGCGGCACTCGCCCCGCTGGTCCGGCGGGTCACCCGCCGGATCGTCGCCGAGGTCGAGCTGCCGCCGGGATCCAAGGACGTCCAGCTCACCGTGCGGTTCCGCGGCGGCCGGACGGTCGCGGCCCGTTCCACGGCCCCCCGCGGGCACCCGCGCAACCCGATGACCCGGGCCGACCTGGAGGAGAAGTTCGCGGCCTGCACGGCGGGCACGCTCGCCCCGGATGCCGCCGCGCGCATCGCCGCCCGGCTGGCCGCGCTGGACCGGGAGCCGCGGATCGCCGACCTGCTCGACGACGTGCTGCGCCCGATGTCGGTGCTGCCCCGGTGAGCGCCGACGCCTTCCTCGACGACCTGCGCCGGGAGCTGGGCCCCGACGAGGTGCTCGGCGACCCGGACCGGACCGCCGGGTACCGGCACGACCAGGCGGCCGGGCTCCCCGCCGGGACGCCCCGGGCCGTCGTCCGGCCGCGGCGCACCGCGGAGGTCGCGGCCGCGGTCCGGACGGCCGCCGCGCACCGGGTCCCGGTCGTGCCGCGCGGCGCCGGGTCCGGGCTCGCCGGTGGCGCCAACGCGATCGACGGCTGCCTGGTCGTCTCGCTGGAGCGGATGGACCGGATCGTGCGGATCGACCCGGCCGACGGGACCGCGGTCGTCGAACCCGGGGTGCTGAACACCGCGCTGCGCGACGCCGCCCGCGAGCACGGCCTCTGGTACGCACCGGACCCGGCCAGCCGGGACTTCTGCTCGGTCGGTGGCAACGTCGCGACCAACGCGGGCGGGCTGTGCTGCGTGAAGTACGGCGTGACCCGGGACTCGGTGCTGGCGCTGGAGGTCGTGCTGCCCGACGGGGAGGTCACCCGGATCGGGCGGGCCAGCGTGAAGGGCGTCGCCGGGTACGACCTGACGGCGCTGTTCACCGGCAGCGAGGGCACCCTCGGCGTGGTCACCGGGATCACCGTGCGGCTGCGGCCGCTGCCACCGCCCGCGCTGACCGTGGTGGCGTCGTTCCCGGCGCTTCCCGCCGCCGCGCACGCGGTGCGCGAGGTACTGGGCCGCAGCACGCCGAGCCTGCTGGAGCTGCTGGACCGCACCACGCTGGAGGCCGTCGAACGGTGGCGGGGGATGGGGCTGGACACCTCGGCGGAGGCGCTGCTGATCGCCCAGACCGATCTGCCGGGGGAGGCGGGCACCGCCGAGGCCGTGCTGCTGGAACGGATCTTCGCCGATCACGGCGCGAGCGAGGTGGCCCGAGCCGACGATCCGGACGAGGCCGACCTGCTGCTCGGCGTGCGCCGCTTCGCCTACCCCGCGCTGGAACGCCTCGGGCGGGTGTACCTGGAGGACGTCGCGGTGCCGCGCGGGCGGCTCGCCGACCTGCTGACCGGGGTCGGGCGGATCGCCGCGCGGACCGGGGCGCTGATCGGCACGTTCGGCCACGCCGGTGACGGCAACATGCACCCGCTGATCGTGGCGCCGCACGGGGACCCGGCCGCCGACGACGCGGCCCGGGACGCGTTCCGGCAGATCATGGTCCTGGCCGGTGAGCTGGGTGGCACGATCACCGGGGAGCACGGCGTGGGCCTGCTCAAGCGGGACGGTCTGGCCTCGGAGCTGGACCCGGCCGCCCGCCGGATCCACGAGCGGATCAAGGCCGCGCTCGACCCGCTGGGCCTGATGAACCCGGGGAAGGTACTGGTACCGGGGCCACCGACGACGGAAGGGACCGCATGACCGCACCACTGATCGACCCGACGACGCTGGCCGCCGAGCTGGCCGGGGCGTCCCCGCCGCTGTTGCTCGACGTCCGGTGGGCACTCGCGACGCGGGCGGACCGGGACGGTTACCTCGCCGGGCACCTGCCCGGCGCGCGGTTCGTCGACCTCGACCGGGACCTGGCCGCCCCGGCGGGCGACGGCGGCCGGCACCCGCTGCCCGCCGCGGCGGACCTCGGCCGGGCGATGCGCGGTCTCGGGGTGCGGGCCGGTACCCCGGTCGTCTGCTACGACGCCGGCCCGGGCCGCGCGGGCGTGGTGGCTGCTGCGCGACGCCGGGCACCCCTCGGTGCGGGTCCTCGACGGCGGTCTCGCCGCCTGGGCCGCCGCCGGGCACCCGGTCGAGGCCGGCGAGGTCACGGCCGAACCCGGCGACTTCGCCCCGGCCGGCGGTGCGGCCGCGAGCGTCACCGCCGAGCAGATCCCGGGCTTCGTCGAGGCCGGTGGCCTGCTGCTCGACGCCCGGGACCACGACCGTTTCCTCGGCCGGACCGAGCCGGTCGACCCGGTCGCCGGGCACGTCCCCGGCGCGGTCAGCGCCCCGACCGCGCAGAACTTCGACGCCGACGGCCGGTTCCGCACCCCGGAGGAGCTACGCGCCCGGTTCGCCGGGCTGGGCGCCCGGCCCGGACGGCCGGTGGCGGTCTACTGCGGTTCCGGTGTCACCGCGGCGCACCAGGTGCTGGCGCTGGAGGCGGCCGGTATCGAGGCCGCGCTCTACCCGGGGTCCTGGTCGCACTGGGTCACCGACCCCGACCGGCCGGTCGCGACCGGCCCGTGACGGTGCGGGTGCGCGGCCCGGCGGCGCGCCGCGCACCCGCCCGCACCGCGATCTCGACCAGCCGCCGGGCCGGCCCCACCGGATGCGCGCCCCGCCGCCACACGGCCCGGAACGGCAGCTCGATGGGGCCCTCCCGCAGCGGCAGCGCGACGAGCGCCCCGGTGTCGAGATCGGCCCGCACGGACAGGCCGCTGAGCACGGTCACCCCGCTCCCGCCGACCACCAGCGACTTGATCGCCGCCGTGGACGCCAGCTCGGCCCCGACCGTCGGCGTCAGGCCGGCGCCGGCCAGGGTCTGCTCCAGGGTCGCGCGGCTGCCGCAGCCGGTCTCGCGCAGCAGCAGCGGCTCCGTGGCGAGCCGGTCCAGGCACAGCGGGTCCTCGCGGGTGAGGCGGTGCCCCGGTGCGGTGAGGACCAGCAGCTCGTCGTGGCCGATGCCGCAGGAGCGCAGATCGTGCACGGTGCCCGTGCCCTCGGTGAAACCGATCTCCGACGAGCCGTCGCGCACCTGCTCGGCCACGTCGGCGGCGTCGCGCAGTTCCAGCGCGACGGTGACCTCCGGTGCGATCTCGTGCATCGTGACCAGCCAGTCCGGCAGCAGGTAGTCCGCGACCGTCTTCGACACGGCGACGGTGAGCCGCCGCTCGGCCGGGTCCTGCAGGGACGCGACCTGCTGGTCGAACGCCTTGGACGCGGTGACCAGCCGGGTCGCCCAGCCGGCGACCGTGGTGCCGGCGCCGGTCAGCCGGGACCCCGTCGGCGAGCGCTCGACGAGCGGGCTGCCGATCCGGCGTTCCAGCTCGGCGATGCGCAGGCTCGCCGACGGCTGGGACAGGCCCGTCTCCCGCGCGGCGCGCCCGTCTCCCGCGCGGCGCGGCTGATGCTCGACCACCGGCCGATCGCGATGAGCACTTCCAATGAGATGATGTCGAAATGCCCGCCGGTGGTCATAGTCCAACATTATGACCCTATCCGCAGCACTGTCTAGCCGCAGTTCTGTGTGGGCGGCAGAATTGTCGGTGACATGGGGCCCGATCACTGACGGGGTCGGTTCCCGGCGACCGCGTCGAAAGGCTATCGGTGACTTCCTCCCCCGAAACGTACGACCGCGAATTCATGGCGTCCCTGCGGGCCGCGGCGCCGGTCGAGGCCAAGGCCTACAGCACGTTCTCCAGCACCGTCATGACCCGCACGGACGGCGCGGTCGACGTGAAGACCCGCGAGCTGATCGCGATCGGTGTCGCGTTGACCACGCAGTGCAAGGCGTGTCTGGCGAGCCACGTCGCCGCGGCCAAGAAGGCGGGGGCGACCGAGCAGGAGGTCGCCGAGACGACGTTCGTCGCCGCGGCCCTGCGAGCCGGCGCCGCCTACACACACGGTTTCACCGCCATGAAGTGCTACGCCGAGGACCACTGAACGACCGCGCGCGACGAATTACCCGGCGAACAATTGTCGTGACCGTCCGGATCCGCACCGGATCCCGGTTCCCGCAGGGGGCGTGCCCCGTGCGGGAACCGGGGACCCGGTACCGGGCGGGTGTTCAGGGCGCGGCGGGGGTGCCCCAGCGCGAGGTGAACCAGGAGACCGCGCCGGAGGCGGGGTCGTAGCTGCGCCGGGACAGCGTGCCGATGTCGGCGCCGTACACGTGGATCCCCACGCACGGGACGTCGCTGCCGCACTCGACGAGGTGCACGTCGTCGTCGGTGGTGCAGCAGACCGTCACCTCGCCCGGTGACCAGACCGCCTCCCCGCGCCGCACGAGCGGCTCGCCCGCGCGCTCCGGCTTGACGTAGTCGACCTCCAGCTCGGCACCGGAGTGGATGCCGACGACGCCCCACGTCTCGTGCCCGTGCACCGGGGTCGACTGGCCGACGTTCCACACCGCACAGGCGATCGAGAACGACCCGTCCGGCGCGACGTGCAGCGGGCGCATGACGTAGGTGTCGGTGCGCGGCGCGACCATGCCGGGATCGAGCGTGAGCCCGGCGGCGAGCAGGTCGCGCAGCCGCTGCGCCACCTGCTCGGTGACCGACCGCTCGGAGCCGCCGGTGGCGACGATCCCCTCGACGTCGTGGACGAAGTGCTCGAGGTCGTAGCCCTCACGGGCCGGTGACCGGGACATCCGGGCCTCCTGGTGCGGGTCGGGACGGGCCGGCGACGCGGGCCCGCAGAGCGGTGCGGTCGATCTTGCCGACGGCGTTGACGGGCAGCGCCGCGAGCAGCTCGGTGTGCTGCGGGACGTGGATCCGGGACAGCGTCCGCCGCACGTGCGCGGCCAGCTCCCCGGGATCGGGTGCGGCGCCGGGCCCGGCCGGGACGACGAACGCGACCGGCACCTCGCCGAGGTCGTGGTGCGGCGCGCCGACGACCGCCGCGTCGGACACCAGCGGGTGCGCGGTGAGGGCGGCCTCGATCGCCGCCGGTGCGAGGTTCTCGCCGCCGCGGATGATCACGTCCTTGCAGCGTCCGGTGAGGGTCAGGTAGCCGTCGGCGTCGAGCCGGCCCAGGTCGCCGGTGTGCAGCAGCCCGTCGCGGACCGGGCCGTCGGGGTCCGGGCCGCCGGCACCGTCGGGAGCGCCCCAGTAGCCGGCCATGACGGTGGGCCCGCCGATACAGACCTCGCCCTCGGCGCCGACCGGCAGCTCGTCGTCGGTGCCGGGGGCGAGGATCCGGATCGTCTGGCCGGCCAGCGCCGTCCCCACGCTCCCGGCCCGCGGGGCGTCGGGCGGGTTCATCACCGAGGTGCAGGTGGCCTCGGACAGGCCGTAGGACTGGATCAGCGGGACGCCGAACGCGTCCTCGATCGCGGTGTGCTGGCTGCGGGTCAGCGGCGCGGAGCCGCACCGGAGCATCCGCAGCGATCCGCCGCCGCGGCACCCGCGGTCCAGCATCCGCAGGAACATGGTGGGGACGCCGGTGAGGATGGTCGGCCGGTGCCGCGCGACCAGGTCGTCGACCGCGCCGGCGTCGAACCGCGCGACGAGCACGACTCCCGCGCCCGCGATCAGCGGCGCGAGGATCTGGTTGTTCACGCCGTTGGTGTGGTGGGCCGGCATGAGGTGCAGCAGCCGGTCGTGCGGCGACAGACCGGTGCGGGCGACGACCCCGCGGGCGTGCGGGAGCACGTTGGCCCGGGTGAGCCGCACCCCCTTCGGACGGCCGGTGCTGCCCGAGGTGAACAGCAGCAGCGCCGGCCGGGCCGGGTCGTGCTCCGGTGGCGGCGGGGGCCCGTCGTCGCCGGAGCCGCCCCGGGTGACCGCGTGCAGCTCGCCGATCCGGCTGTCGGAGCCCGCCAGTCGCGCGGCCTGCTCCGGACCGGCCAGCACGCGGGCGATCGCGAAGTCGTCGAGGCGTTCGCGCACCGTCTCCGGGCCCGCCCCGGGCTCCAGGACGCACACGCAGTGCCCGGCCCGCACGACGGCCAGCAGCGCGACGACGAGATCGGTGTCCTTCGGGGCGCACAGCGCGACGGTCGAGGCCGGTGGCAGCCCGAGCGCGCGCAGCCGCCGCGCGGCCCGGTCGACGCGGTCGCCGAGCTCGCGGTACCCGGTCGTCGTGCCGTCGGCGTCGACGAGAGCGGTCCGCCCGGCCGCGCCGTGCCGGTGCAGGGCGGCGGCCAGCACCGCGTCGAGGTCGGGGGCGGGATGGTCCGGTCGGGCCGTCATCGCAGGCGCACCCCCGCGTCCGCTTCGAACCGGCCCCGCGGGTCGAGTGCGGCCAGCGCCGCGCTCTCCGCCGGGGTGGGCACCGGAGTCGGTGCCGCCGCGTCGTCGAGCACCAGCGTGAAGCCGGTGCGCTCGCGCACCTCGTCCGGGTCGACGCCGGGGTGCCAGGACCGCAGCCGCAGCCGCTCGCCGTCGTGGGCGAACACCGCGATCGGCGTGACCACGGCGCTCATCCCGCCCGACGCCGTCCGGAAGTCCAGGGTCTGCACCATCGTCCGGCGGGAGTGCTCGGTCCGCCAGGTCGCGCAGCGGCGCGCGGTCGGCAGCATGACCGCGCCCCCGCCGCCGCCGGGCAGCCGGACCTTCGGCGCGTGCCAGTCCCCGATGCAGGACACGTTGGTGTCCCCGGCCCCGTCGACCTGGGCGGCACCCAGGAAGCAGAGGTCCATCCCGCCCCGGCAGCAGAGGTCGTAGAAGTCCTCGTTCGCGAAGATCGCGGCGCTGCCCTCGGCGAGCACTGGGTCCGAACTGGACAGCGGAACCGTCGACGGCGTCGCCGGGTCCACCCCGCCCGTGACGTTGAGGTAGGTGAAGTCGAAGTCGTAGGCGCGCCGGGCGAGCAGGCAGGCCAGCATCGGCAGCGTCGAGTTGACCTCGCTGAACGTGACCTCGCCGGGCCGCACGAGCCGCGCGAGGTTGGTGACGATGTAGGAGAAGGGCGACCAGGTCGTCATGCGGTGCTGTGCTCCTTCGCCTCGGGTGCGGCGGCGAGATGGTCGTCGAGGTCGCGGTCGCGGTCCAGGTAGCCGGTCACCGCGTCGTAGTCGACGCCGTAGTGCGGCCAGCACGAACCGGGCCACGCCCCGTGCGGCACCACCGCCGCGGCCTCGACCATGAACCCGGGCACCAGGGTCAGCTCCGGGCGGGCCGCGAACTCCGCGACCGGCACCACCCGCTCGGCGACGACGAGCACCCGCCGGGCGGCCCGGGTCATGATCCGGTCCCAGTGCGAGGTGCCGAACACCCGGGCGTCGCCGTTCTCGGTCACCTCGTTGGCGTGGATCACCGCGACGTCCGGCCGGATGGCCGGGACGACGTAGGCCGAGGTGCCCGAGCCGTACGGGTCGGGGATCTCGGCCCAGCCGTTCAGCGCCGGCAGGTCGGACCCGTGCACCCCGCCGACCGGCTGGAACGGCACCCCGAACGCCGACGCCCGCAGGCCAGCGGTGAGGGTGGCGCAGGCGTGCTCCTCCAGCTCGACGGCGCCGGACTCGATCGCGGCGCGGTACCAGGGCGCCAGGCCGACGTTGCCCTCCAGGGCGACGATCCCGGCGCGGGCCCGGGTGAGCGCACCGGCCCGGCACAGCAGGTCGATGTCGTAGCCGGGGGACTGCTTGACGATCTCCAGTCCGGTGCGGCCCCGCCGGATCAGCTCGCGGACCAGCGCGAACGGCCCGCGGTGCAGGAAGCTGCCGCCGAGGGCCACGGAGGCGCCGTCCGGGATGCGGTCGGCGAGATCGTGCAGTGTGACGAGGGTCGGGGCGGGGGTCACCGGTGCCTCCCGGATGCGTAGTCGTGGATGCGGCGGGCCAGGCCGGGCTCGGCCGCCGAGCGGGCGAGCGCGGCGAGGTCGCGGTCGGCACGGTCGTCGTGCAGCACGTCCTGCAGCACGGCGCGCGCCGCGCGGGGCAGCGCCCGTTCCCGGGCGGCGTGCGCGGCGACGAGATCGTCCCAGCCGTCCCGCGGGTGCACGGCGGTGACGAGGCCGGACGCCAGCGCCTCCGGGGCGTCGACGGTCTCGCCGTCGGCCTGGATCCGCCGTGCCCGGTCCGGGCCGACCCGCCCGGCCAGCCGTCCGGTGCCCAGCACGATCCCGAAGGCCATGCCGGGCAGCCGGAAGCGGGCGTCCGGGTCGGCGACCCGGTGCGTGCAGGCGCACACCAGATCGGCCCCGGCGCCGAACACCCGGCCGTGGGCCAGCGCGAGGGTGGCGAACGGGGCGTGGTGCACCGCGTGCAGCAGCTGCTCGATCCGGACGAACCGGTGCAGCAGCTCGCCGTCACCCGCGGTGTCCAGCCCGGACAGGTCGAACCCGGCGCTGAAGGTCGGCCCCGCGCCACGCAGGACGAGCAGGTCGGTCGGCTCGCGGTACGCCTGCTGCACCCCCGCGAGCAGCTCCTCGACGAGCGCCGCGGAGACGGCGTTGTGCCGGTCGGGACGGTCCAGGGTCAGGGTGAGCACGGCGGGATCGGCCCCGCGCTCGGCACGGACGAGCCTCACAGCGCCACCCGGTCCGCACCGCGCAGCACCTCGTCGGTGTGCTCCCCGAGCCCGGGCGGCGGGCGGTGCCCGGTGACCGGGCGGCCGTCGATCCGCAGCGGGGACACGAACGTGCGGGTCTCGTGGCCGTTGGGCAGCGTGACCGGCTGGACCCATCCCATGTGCCCGACCTGCGGATCGGCCAGCGCCTGGGAGTAGGTGTTGATCGGTGCGCACGGGACGCCGCCGGCGCGGAACGCCGCCAGCAGGTCGGCGACCGTGCGGTCGGCGAACCCGCTCTCCAGGGCCTCGCGCAGCGTCTCCTGGTGGGCGGCGCGCAGCGCGGTGCTGGCGAACCGCTCGTCGGTGGCCAGGTCGGGCCGGTCCACCGCGGTGCACACCCGCTGCCACAGGCCGTCGTTGCCCGCGGCCATCGCGACGTGCCCGTCGGCGCAGCGGAACGCCTGGTAGGGCGCGTTGCGCGGGTGTGCGGACCCGAGCTTGACCGGGTCGCTGCCGCGGCCGAAGAACTCGCTGGTCTGCAGCGCGGCGACGGCGAGCGAGCAGCCGAACATCGCCGCGTCGACGTGGGCGCCCCGGCCGGACTCCGCCCTGGCCCGCAGCGCCGCGGCCACGGCGAACGCGGCGTAGAGCCCGGTCGTGAAGTCCGACAGCGGCACCCCGCACTTCACCGGGTCGCCGCCCGGCTCGCCGGTGACGCTCATGATCCCGCTCATCGCCTGCAGCGTGAGGTCGAACCCGCCCTCGCCGGACCGCGGCCCGGTCTGGCCGAAGGCCGAGATCGAGCAGTAGACCAGGCGCGGGTCGGCGGCCCGCAGTTCCTCGTGGCCGAGCCCGAGCCGCTCCATGACCCCGGGCCGGTTGTTCTCGACGACCACGTCGGCACCGGCGACGAGCTCCCGGGCGGCGTCGCGCTGGGCGGGGTCCTTCAGGTCCAGTGCGACCGACCGCTTGGAACGGTTGAGCGAGGCGAAGTTCTCGCTGTAGCCGTCGCTCAGCGGCGGCCAGGACCGCATCGAGTCCCCGCCACCGGGGTGCTCGACCTTGATCACGTCGGCGCCCATGTCCGCCAGCAGCATCCCGGCGAACGGGCCCGCGGCCACGCTGCAGAACTCGACGACCCGCACGCCGTGCAGGAACGGGACCGGGCCACCGCTGGCCCCGGCGTCTGCTCTGTCCGCTGTTGTCACGGCGTCCTCTCGTCGAACGGTGCGTCTCATATAACAGGACGCTGTATCGCATGACGACCATACGGACCGCCGTCGAGCACGGTCAACGGTTGACGCCGGGGCGGCGCGCTGATCTGCTGTGTTCCACAAAACAGTCAGCTGTGCTGAATAATGAGACACGGAGAAGCAATGTCGCCGACTCCCACTCCCGGTGCCGCCCGCGCCACCCGCGGGAACGTCGTCCGCGCCGCGGCCGGGAACTTCCTCGAGATGTACGACTTCGCGGTGTACGGCTTCTACGCCGCCGCCATCGCACGTGCCGTGTTCCCGGCCGAGAACGAGTTCCTCTCGCTGATGCTCTCGTTCGTCACGTTCGGCGTCGGGTTCCTGATGCGCCCGCTGGGGGCGGTCGTCCTCGGCGCGTACATGGACCGGCACGGCCGCCGGGCCGGGCTCATCCTGAGCCTGGTGATCATGTCCGTCGGGGTCGTGATCCTGGCCGTGGTGCCGGGCTACGACACGATCGGCATCGCGGCACCGATCCTGGTCGTGCTCGCGCGACTGCTGCAGGGGTTCTCCGCCGGTGCGGAGTCCAGTGGGGTCTCGGTGTACCTGGCCGAGATCGCCCGGCCCGGCCGCCGCGGGTTCTACGTCAGCTGGCAGTCGGCGAGCCAGCAGATCAGCGTCGTCGTGGCCGCGGTGATCGGCGTCGTGCTGGCCCTGTCGCTGAGCCCGGAGCAGATCGACGCGTGGGGCTGGCGGGTCCCGTTCCTGATCGGCAGCCTGATCGTCCCGTTCGTGTTCTGGATCCGGCGCACGCTGCCCGAGACGGAGTCCTTCGAGCAGCGCACCGCCGGTGGCGCGCCGACCTTCCGGACGGTCTACCGCACGCTCACCTCGGCCTGGCCGATCGTGCTGACGGCGATCTCGCTGGTGACGCTGACCAGCGTGATGTTCTACCTGATCACCGCGTACACGCCGACCTTCGGCGAGCGGGAGCTGGGCCTGACCTACCTGGCGTCGTTCGGCGTCACGGTGGTGGTGGGCCTGTCGAACTTCGTGGTCATCCCGCTCGCCGGGCACCTGTCGGACCGGATCGGCCGGTTGCCGCTGCTCCTCGGCGCGAGCGGGACGATCCTCGTCGTCGCCTACCCGGCCATGCTGTGGCTCACCGCGGACCCGTCGTTCGGGCGGCTGCTCGCCGTGCTGGTGCTGTTCTCCCTGCTGTACGGGACCTACCAGGGCGCGATGGTGGTGAGCCTGACCGAGATCATGCCGGCCGCGGTCCGGGCGTCCGGGTTCGCGATCGCCTACAGCCTGGCCCAGGCGGTGTTCGGCGGGTTCACCCCGGCCATCTCGACCGGCCTGATCGAGGTGACCGGCGGGAACGCGGCCATGCCCGGCGCCTGGCTCGCGTTCTCCGCCGTCATCTCACTGGCCGGGGCGCTGGTGGTGCACCGGCGCGGGATGCTCCGCGCCGACCCGGCGGGCTCCGGTGGTGCGGACGCCGGCCGGCGGGTCGCGCCGCCGTCGCGACCCCGGTGAGCCCGCGGGGCCGACGCCGGTTACAGGGGGTTCGCCCGGCCCAGCGGGATCCGGCAGAAGCCGCCGCCGACGAAGGTCTCCGTGGAGCCGTCGTCGAGCCGGCCAGCGTAGGTCTCCGCGTCGTCGCGGGGCTCGTAGCCCAGCTCCGTGGCCTCGGCGAGGGAGAACATCCCTCGGGTGTTGCCGGACACGCCCCAGACGACCCGGTAGCCGGGCTCGTGCGGGCTCAGGGCGGCCTCGACGAGCCGGGCGCCGTCGTCGGGGGAGAGCCAGGTGCTCAGCCCGCGAGCCCCCAGTTCCAGGGGCGTCTCGAACAGGCTGCCGATGCGCAGCACGACGACGTCGATCCCGAAGCGGGAGTGGTAGAGGCTGCCGAGCGCCTCCATCGCCGCCTTGCTCACGCCGTAGTAGGTGTCCGGGCGGGGTGAGCTGTCGGCCGGCAGCCCGTCCGGGCCGGCGTCGGCGACCCGGCGGAACCCGACGGCGTGGTTGCTCGAGGCGAGGATCACCCGGCGCACCCCGGCGACCCGCGCGGCCTCGAGCACGGTGTGGGTCCCGTCGATGTTGACGGCCAGGGTGTCCGCCCAGGATCCCTCCCGGCTGATGCCGCCCAGGTGCAGGACCGCGTCGACGCCGTCACAGGCGGCGGCCATCGCGGCCGGGTCGGTGACCGAGCCGGTGACCAGCTCGACCTGCTCGTCGGCACCCGGCGGGACCTGGTCGCCGATGTCGAGCAGGCGCAGCGTGCGGCCCGGTCGCCGCAGCCGGGGCCGCAGGATCGTCCCGACGATGCCGGCGGCTCCGGTGATGAGGACTCGGTGGGTCATGGGTTTCCTTTCGGGTCAGCGGATCCCGGCGTGCCGGAGCCGGGCACCGAGATCGGCGGCGGAGGCGACGAGCACCTCGGTGACCCGCCCGACCTCGTCGGGGGTCACGTGGTCGATGGGGATCGAGCAGCTCAGCGCGTCCGTCGCGGGGATCCGGTACGGCACGGCCGCGGCGACGCAGCGGACCCCGGGGCTGCCCTCCTCGATCTCGGCGCCGTAGCCGCGGTCGCGGCTCGCGACGCAGTCGGCCCACAGCAGCTCGGGGTCGGTGAGGGTGTTCGGCGTCAGCGCGGGCAGCGGGTCCGGCAGCAGCGCGTCGAACTCGCCCCGGGTCAGCTCGGCGAGCAGGGCCTTGCCGAGCGCGGTCGCGTGCGCGGGCAGCGTCCGGCCGATCCGGGAGCGGTGGATCGCCGAACGCGACTCCCGGGTCATGAGGTAGACGACGTCGGCACCGATCCGGCGGGCGAAGTGGGTGGTGAAGCCGACCTCGTCGCGCACCGACTCGACGGCCTCCCTGGCGTACGGCGCCGCCGGGTCCCGGTCGAGGTAGGACGTGCCGCAGACCAGCGCCCGGACGCCGAGGCCGTAGGCCGCGCTGCCCGGCTCGACCTCCAGCCAGCCCGCTTCCAGCAGGGTGTGCAGCAGGCCGTGCAGGCTGGAGCGCGGGAGCCCGGTGACGGCCTGCAGCTCGGTCGCCGTGAGCCGCTCGCCCTGGCCCGCCAGGGTCTCGATCAGCTGGATCGCCCGCTGCGCCGACTTCACGGCGGCCCGGGACCCGGCCACCACCTCCGCGGCCTCCTCCGTCACGTCGCCCTCCTCGATGTCTTGACTGTCTGCGGAACACGCTACAACCTTGCGGATAAGTTCTCATGCAGAAACTGAGTTCACATATATGAACTGAGGAGGCAGGCGGTGCACGCACTCGATTGGTCAGCGTTGATCGGTTACTTCGTGCTGATGCTCGCGATCGGCTGGTGGTCCTACCGGCGCGTCGGCGACGTCGCGGACTTCTTCACCGCCGGCGGCGGGATGCCGTGGTGGCTCACCGGGATCTCGCACCACATGTCCGGCTACTCCGCGGTCATGTTCGTCGCCTACGCCGGAGTCGCGTACACCGACGGCGTCACCGTCTACTTCTGGGGCTTCGCCAGCATCGGCATCGGCGTGGCCATCGGCGCCTGGGTGTTCGCCGGCCGCTGGAACCGGCTGCGGTCCCGGCTCGGTGTCGCCTCGGTGCTGGAGTACCTGGCGACCCGCTACGACGTGCCCACCCAGCAGGCGCTCGCCTGGAGCGGCAGCCTGCTCAAGATCTTCGACATCGGTGCGAAGTGGTTCGCGATCGCCACCCTGCTGAACGCGTTCACCGGTATCTCCTACGTCTGGGGCATCGTCCTCACCGGCACGGTCACGCTCGCCTACTGCACCGCGGGCGGTCTGTGGGCGGACGCGATGACCGACCTCGGCCAGTTCGTCATCCAGGCGGTCGCCGGGATCGCCATGCTGTGGGTGGTGTTCGACCTGCTCGGCGGCCCGTCGGCGATCTGGACGATCTGGGACCGGCTGCCCGCGGGGCACCTCAGCCCGGTCACCGAGGACTTCACGACGGTCCTGCTGCTGGTCTACGTCCTGGTGAAGACGCTCGAGTACAACGGCGGCATGTGGAACCTGGCGCACCGCTACATGGCGGCGCCCAGCACCCGCGAGGCCAAGCGGGGCGCCCTGCTGTCGGCCGGCCTGTACATGGTCTGGCCGCTGGTGCTGATGTTCCCCATGTTCGCGGCACCGCTGCTGGTCCCCGGCCTGGAGGACCCGACGACCGCCTACGCCGAGATGACGCTGACCCTGCTGCCGGCCGGCCTGGTCGGGCTGGTGCTCGCCGGGTTCTTCTCGCACACCATGGCGATGGTCGCCTCGGACGCCAACGCGATCTCGGCGGTCATCACCCGCGACATGATCCCGGCGATGGTGGCGCGGGCCCGGCACTGGACCGAGGCCGAGGGCCTGCGGGCCGCGCGGATCACCACGCTGAGCTTCATCGTCCTCACGATGGTCGTCGCCACCCAGGCGCAGAACCTCGGCGGCGTGCTGACGATCGTCGTCTCCTGGGTGGCCGCGCTCATGGGGCCCATCTCCATCCCGCTGCTGCTGGGGATGCTGCCGCAGTTCCGGCGCTGTGGCCCACGGGCCGCACTCGTCTCCTGGGCCGGCGGCCTGATCGCCTACGGGATCGTCTACTACGGACTCGACGCCACCCAGACCGTGACCGTCGCGACCCCGATCCTGACCTCGCTGGTCCTCTACACCGGCCTCGGGCTGCTCGTCCCCGAGCGCAGCGCGGAGACCGACCGCCTCATCGACCTCATCGGGCGCGACGACGCCCCGGTGCCCACGGGCGACCCCGCCCGGCCCGCCTGACCCCGCGACGCCACCCGGCGCACGACCCGAGGAACCGAGCTGATGACGACACCCCTGCACCTGGACGGCGTGCTCGCCTTCCCCCTGACCCCCTTCGACGTCGACGGCGGGATCGCGCTCGACGTCCTCACCGACACGGTCGAGGCGCACCTCGACGGCGGCGCGGCCGCGCTGTTCGTCGCGTGCGGAACCGGTGAGTTCAGCTCGCTCACCCCGGCCGAGGTGGCCGCCGTGCTCGCCCGTACCCGGGAGATCGTGGCCGGCCGCGTCCCGGTCTGGGTCGGCGCCGGCGGTGGCGCCGCCACGGCCAGGGCCGGGATCGCCGCGGCCCGCGACGGCGGCGCGGACGGGGTCCTGCTTCTGCCGCCGTACCTGGTCAGCGGCCCGCCGGAGGGCCTGCACCGGTACGTGGAGTACGCGGTCGCCGACACCGGCATCCCGGTGATCGTCTACCACCGTTCGCCCGGCGTGTTCACCGCCGAGGGCGCCCGCCGGCTGCTCGACGTCGACCAGGTCGTCGGCCTGAAGGACGGCTACGGCGACGTCGAGCTGATGAGCCGGATCGTCTCGACGATCCGCGCGGTGGGCACGGACCGGGCGCGTGACTTCCTGTTCTTCAACGGTCTGCCCACGGCGGAGGTCTCCGCACGGGCGTACGCCGCGATCGGCGTCGCCCGGTACTCCTCGGCGGTGCACTGCATCGCCCCGGAGATCGCGGCCCGGTTCAACGCGGCGCTCGCCGCCGGTGACGACGCGGTGATGGACCGCCTGCTGGAGGGCTTCTACCTGCCGCTGGTGGCGTTGCGCGACGAGACCCCCGGCTTCGCGGTGGCCCTGGTGAAGGCCGCGGCCCGGCTGAAGGGCCAGAAGGTCGGTCCGGTGCGCCCGCCGCTGGTGGAACCCTCGGACGAGCAGGTCGAGCGGCTGGCGGGCATCGTCGACCGTGGCCGGGAGCTCGTCGTGGAGCTCTCGCGATGACCGCTGTGACGACCCGGGCGACGATCCGCGCGACGACGCTGACCCCGGTCGCCTTCGCCGACCCGCCGCTGCTCAACGTGACCGGGGTGCACGAGCCGTACGCCCTGCGCAGCGTGCTCGAGCTGCACTGCGACGACGGCGTGGTCGGGCTCGGCGAGTCCTACGGCGACACCGCGTTCCTCGACCGGGTGCGGGCCGTGCTCCCGCACCTCGCCGGGATGGACGTGTTCGACCTGGCCGCGGTCCGGCAGGTCGTCGTCCGGGAGGTCACGGCCGCCGCCGCGGACGCCCACGGCCTGATCGGCGGCGCCTCCACCACCAAGACGGTGGCGTCGGTGTTCTCCCTGATCGAGGTGGCCGCGCTGGACGCCCAGGGCAGGCTCACCGGCCGCCGGGTGGTGGAGCTGCTCGGCGGCGCCGCCCGGGACCGGGTCGACTTCTCCGCGTACCTGTTCTACAAGTTCGGCACCCACCTCGACGGCGGCACCGACCGGTGGGGCGAGCTGCGCACCCCGGAGCAGCTGGTCGCCTCGGCCCGCACGATGGTCGACGAGTACGGGTTCGGTTCGATCAAGCTCAAGGGCGGGGTGTTCCCCCGGACGAGGAGATCGCCGCGATCCGGGCGCTGGCCGAGGCGTTCCCCGGCGTCCCGCTGCGCCTCGACCCGAACGCCGCCTGGACCCCGGAGACGGCGGCCCGGGTCGCCCGCGAGCTGGAGGGGATCCTGGAGTACCTGGAGGACCCCACCCCCGGCATCGAGGGCATGGCGCGGGTCGCGGCGGCCACGCCCGTCCCGCTGGCGACGAACATGTGCGTGGTCTCCTTCGACGACGTCGAGCCGGCGTTCCGGCAGCGCGCCGTGGGCGTCGTGCTCTCCGACCACCACTTCTGGGGCGGGCTCCGGGCGACCGCGACGCTCGCCGGCGTCTGCTCGACGTTCGGGGTCGGTCTGTCGATGCACTCCAACAGCCACCTCGGCATCAGCCTGGCGGCGATGGTGCACGTGGCCGCGGCCACCCCGAACCTGGACTACGCCTGCGACACGCACTGGCCGTGGAAGACGACCGACGTCGTCGTCCCCGGGGCACTGGAGTTCTCCGGCGGGGCGGTCGCCGTACCCGCCGGGCCGGGTCTGGGCGTCGAGCTGGACCGGGACGCACTGGCCCGCGCGCACGAGGACTACCTGCGCTGCGGCCTCACCCGGCGCGACGACCGCGGGTACATGCGGCGCTTCGAGCCGGGCTTCGAGCCGAACACGGCGCGCTGGTGATGCGGGTCGTCGGCTACGCCTTCCCGTGGGACGTGACCGCGCCCGGCTTCCTGGACCGGGTGGCCGAGGCCGGGGTCACCGAGGTCGCGGTGGCGACGGCGTACCACTCGGTCCGGGCGGCGACGCCGTGGTCGGACACCGGCACCGCGGTCCTCGCCCGGCACGCGGCGCTCTACCGGCCGTTGCGCCCCGAGCGGTGGCCCGGTGACCTGCGCCCCGGGGTGCCGGACTGGGCCGGGTCCGCGGATCCGGCCGGTGACGCCGTCCGGTTGCTCGGGCGGGCCGGTGTCCCGGCCGCGGCCTGGACCGTGCTCACCCACGACTCGCGGCTGGGGACCGAGCACCCGGAGCTGTCGGTGCGCAACTGCTTCGGGGAGCGCTACCCGTGGGCGCTGTGCCCGGCGCAGCCGCGGGTCCGGGAGCACGCGGCCACCCTCGCCGCGGAGTCGGTCTCCGGGCTCGACGTCGGCTCGGTGGTGCTGGAGGCGTGCGGGCAGCTCGGCGCCCTGCACCAGTGCCACCACGAGAAGACCGACGCGACCTGGTCGCCCGCGGCCGCCCGGCTGCTGTCGATCTGCTTCTGCGACGCGTGCGAGGCCGGTCTCGAGGACGCCGCGGGGGTCCGCGCCGCGGTCCGGGACGCGGCCCGGCGGCTGCTCGCCTCCGGCGATCTCACCGCCACCGCGGACGGCCTGGACGAGCGCATCCGCACCCGGGTGCTGGCCGCGCGGCACCGGGCCACCGACGTGCTGCGGGCCCGGGTGCTCGACGCGCTGCCGGGCGGCCTGCGGACCGCGCTGCACGCCGCGTCCGACCCGTGGGCGACCGGCGCGCTGCCGGGGGTCACCGAGCGGACCGGACCCGACGTCGGCACGGTCGTGGTGCCCGCCTGGCAGCCGGAGACCTCGGTCGAGGCCGTCCGGGCCGCGCGGACGCTGCTGCCGTCCGGCACCGTGATCGGCGCCTACCTCACCACGGTCGCCCCGGCCGCCGAGCCCGGCGTCGCGTCCCGCGTCGCGGCGTTGCACGACGCGGGCGCCGACGAACTGCACCTCTACCACCTCGGCCTCGCCGGACCGGCCCGCTGGGCGCAGCTGCTCGCTGCGACCGGCGCCGCGTCCGCGGTCCGGAAAGGACTCTCGACACCATGACCGACACCGACACCGACACCGACACCGACACCGTCCCGGCCACCACGGACTCCGCGCTGGAGGCCGCGCTCGCGGCCGCCGCGGCGGCGGCCACCGACGCCACGCCGGGTGAGCGCGCCGCGCGGCTCGACCGGATCGCCGACGCCCTGGACGCCGCGGGCCCGGAGCTGATCCCGCTGGCCGCCCGCGAGACCCACCTCCCGGAGCGTCCCCGGCTGGCGGGCGAACTGGCCCGGACGACGTTCCAGCTGCGGCTGTTCGCCGAGGTGCTGCGCGAGGGCCGGCACCTCGATGCGGCCGTCGACCACGCCGACCCCGGCTGGCCGATGGGCGCCCGGCCCGACATCCGGCGGGTGCGGATCCCGATCGGCCCGGTGCTGGTCTTCGCGGCCTCGAACTTCCCGTTCGCGTTCAGCGTCGCCGGTGGCGACTCGGCGGCGGCGCTCGCCGCGGGCTGCCCGGTGCTGCTCAAGGCGCACCCCGGGCACGAGGAGCTGTCCCGGCGCACCGGGGAGATCGTCCGCGCCGCGCTGGCCGACGCCGGTGCGCCGGAGGGCACGTTCGCCGTCGTCCACGGGGTCGACGCCGGGGTGACGGCGCTGCGCGACCCGCGGATCGCCGCCGCGGCGTTCACCGGGTCCGTGCGCGGCGGGCGCGCGTTGTTCGACATCGCCGCGGCGCGGCCCCGGCCCATCCCCTTCTACGGGGAGCTGGGCAGCCTGAACCCGGTCGTCGTCACCCCGGCCGCCGCGGCGGCGCGCGGGGAGCGGATCGCGCAGGAGTTCGCCGGGTCGTTCACCCTCGGCGCCGGTCAGTTCTGCACCAAGCCGGGACTGCTGCTCGTGCCCGAGGGGCACGGGATGGACGAGGCGCTGGTCGCCGCCGTCGGCGGCACGTCCGCGGCGCCGCTGCTGAACGACCGGATCGAGGCCGCTCTCCGGGCCCGGCTGGACACGGTCGCCACCACGCCGGGCGTCGAGCTGCTCGCGGAGGGCACGGGTGACGGACCGGTCCCGACCCTGCTGCGCACCGACGCGGCCACCTTCCGGGCCGCCGGCGCCCGCCTGCACGACGAGTGCTTCGGACCGGTGTCGCTCCTGGTCACCTACTCCGGCACCGACGAGCTGGTGGCCCTGCTGAGCGAGCTGGAGCCGGGGCTGACGGCGACCGTTCAGGGCGAGCCGTCGGACGCCGCCGCCGTCGGCGACCTGCTCCCGGCGCTGGTCGCCGTGGCCGGGCGGCTGCTGTGGAACCAGTGGCCCACCGGGGTGACGGTCAGCTGGGCCCAGCAGCACGGCGGCCCCTACCCGGCGACCACCGCACCGACCACGACGTCGGTCGGCACCGCAGCCCTCGAGCGGTTCCTCCGCCCGGTGGCCTGGCAGAACTTCCCGGACGAGCTGCTGCCCGACGCGTTGCGCGAGGCGAACCCGTGGCAGCTGCCCCGCCGGGTCGACGGCGTACCCACGGCGACCGGGTGATGCACGTCCCGTTCGACCGGCGCCGGTTCCTGGCGATCGCCGGTGGTCTGGCCGTGTCCGGGGCCGCGGCCGCACCGGCCGGGGCACCGTCGGGGCCCAGGGTCCCGGCCCCGGAGCCGGGCCCGGCCCGCTCGACGTCGGCCGCGCTGTGGGAGGAGTACCTGGGCGCACCGGACACCCATCCGACGCTCCCCAACGTCTCCTTCGCCGGGTACCGGCGCGGCGAGCAGGACCTCCCGGCCCCCGGGCCGGTGTTCGACGTGCGGGACCACGGCGCGACCGGTGACGGTGCGGCCGACGACACCGACGCGCTGCTCGCGGCGATCGAGGCGGCCGGGGCCGCCGGTGGCGGGTGCGTGAGCCTGCCGGCGGGGACCTACCGGACGACCCGGCTGATCCCTGTGCACCACTCGGGTGTCGTGCTCCGCGGGGCCGGGAAGGACCGCACGACCCTGTACTGCGACCGATCGCTGTCCGAGGCGTACTTCGAGAACCGCCGCGACACCCGGATCCAGTGGAGCTTCATGGGCGGGCTGCTCTGGTTCGTCCCGCGCACCCGGCTGGACAGCCTGCGGGCGGCGGACTTCCTGGGGGAGGAGGGCTGGGAGGGCGGCGCGGTGCTCAGCACCGTGCCGGGCGGCCCCCGCCGCGGTGACAGCACGCTGCGGGTCGCCGACGCGAGCGGGCTCGCCGCGGGCGACACCGTGCTCCTCACCCTCGACAACATCGAGGACAGCAGCCTGCTGCGCCACCTGTGCGGGGACGTGCCGGACACCGCGGACTACGACTGGACGACGGCGGCGCGCCGGCTGCGCCCGGAGCTGTCGGACTGGTCGGGCGCCCCGAACTTCACCCGGTACCGGTGGCCCGTCGAGATCCGGGCGGTCGACGGCGACACGGTCACCCTCGCCCAGCCGCTGCGGCTCGACCTGCGGGCCGAGTGGAACCCGGCGCTGTGCGAGATCGGGCCGGTCGTGCGGGGCTCGGGCGTCGAGGAGCTCACGATCCGGATGCGCGAGGTCGAGCTCGGCCCGCACAACCAGGAGGTCGGCTACAACGGGCCGTGCTTCCACAACGCGATCGACTGCTGGGCGCGCAACGTGCACGTCGAGCACGCCGACAACGCGTTCGGCATGGTCAGCGCCAAGAACGTCACCCTGACCGGGGTGTCCACCGGCGGCCGCACCGCCCACCACCCGTTCTTCTGCCGGGTCCAGTCGCACGACAACCTGGTGTCGGACTTCGCGGTGCTGGGGGACTGCGTGCACGGTCTCAACTCGGAGGGGTTCTCCACCGGCAACGTCTGGAGCGACGGGACGATGACGGCCGGGACCTTCGACTCGCACCGCGCCATCCCGGCGGACAGCGTGCGCACCGGGATCACGCTGGCGAACACCGGCCGGATGGGGGGCTCCGACGACGCGGGGCCGCTGTGGGGCGCCCGCATCTCGATGTGGAACGTCGACGTGCGCAACGGCCGCGGGCACGGTGTCCGCATCGAGCGGAACGCGCCGCGCAGCGCCGTCGTGGGTGTGCGGGGGACGGCCGAGGACGCCGTCACCGACCACACCAGGGAGTTCGGCGACGACCTCGGCAGCGTCCTGGCCGATCCGGGGACCGTCCCGGAACCGGTGAACCTGTACCGGGCCCAGCTGGCGCACCGGCTGGGACGCTGATCCGCAGCGGGCACCGCGCCCGGCGGGGCACTACAGCCCGGTGCTGAACCGTTCGGCGTCGGCGACCACCCCGTCCAGCGGGGCGCCGGGTGCGGCCGCGGTACCGGGTGTCCCGGCGGGGGAGAGCGCTCCGCCGACCCCGCCGGACACCCCCCGGACGATGCGGTAGCCCGGGGCGGGATGGCGGATGCAGGCATCGAACAGCCGCCCCGCGTCCTCGGGGGACAGCCAGGCGCCCGTCCCGTCCCGGTCCTCCGCCGGGCGGGTCTCCGCGCAGCTGCCGAGCCGCAGCACGACGACGTCCATCCCGAAGCGGGAGTGGTACATGCTGCCCAGGCCCTCCACCGCGGCGTTGCCGACCCCGGAGTAGGTGCCGGGCCGGGCGGGGGCGCCGGCGGGGGACTCGCGCCCGGCACGGTGCCCGGCGACGTCGATGCCGGAGCCGAGCAGCACGCGGTCCACCTCGGCGATCCGTGCGGCCTCCAGAACCGTGTGCGTCCCGTCGACGTTCACCGCGAGCACGTCCGCCCAGCCGGATCCGGGGCCGAGCCCGCCGAGGTGGACGACGGCGTCGACGCCGTCGCAGGCGGCGGCCACGGTGGCCGGATCCGTGACCGAGCCGGTGATGATCTCGACCGGCTCGTCGGGCCCCGGCGCCTGCTGCGGGGCGATGTCGAGCAGCCGGAACACCCGGCCCGGCCGGCGCAGCCGCCGGCGCAGCACGGTGCCGACGACGCCGGCGGCTCCGGTGATCAGGATGCGTTCGTCCACGAGAGGTCCTCCGATGTGTGTCGTCGCTCGTGCCGCCCGGTGATCGGTGGCGATACCGGGCCGTGGGCCGCCGGTTACTCGTAGAGCGAGGACTGGATCCTCGGGTCGTTGATGTTGGACCGGTCGTACCAGTAGAAGCCGGTGTTGATCACCTTCGGCTGTTCCTCGCCGTTCACGGCCTTCACCGCGGCCTTCACGACCTCCGCGCCCATCCGGACCGGGTCCTGGGTGACGGCGCCGAGCTGGCGGCCGTCGCGGATGGCGTCGGTCTGCCCGGACCCGGAGTCGAAGCCGGCGATGGCGACGCCCTGGCGTCCGCTCTCCCCGACACCGCGGGTCACACCGATCGCGGTGCCCTCGTTGGAGCCGTAGATCCCGCGCAGGTCCGGGTTGGCGGCGACGATCGCCTTGGCGATGTCGGCCGACTTCGCCTGGTCACCGCCGCCGTACTGCGGGTCCAGCAGCTGGATGCCCGGCGCGTTGGCCCGCATCCACTCGACGAAGCCGTCCCGCCGGTCGATGCCGGACCGGCTCGTCTGGTCGTGGACGACCACGCCGACCTTGCCGACGCCGCCGAGCGCCGTCGACAGCTGCTTGGCCGCCTCGGCCGCCGCGGCCCGGTTGTCGGTCGCCGCGGTCGTGACCGGGATGTCGCTCTCGACGCCCGAGTCGAACGCCACGACCGGGATGCCGGACCCCTGCGCCTGCTGCAGGACCGGCGCGGCGGCGCGGGAGTCGAGGGCGGCGACCGCGAGCGCGTCCGGCCCGCGGCCGACCGCGTTGGTGAGCATCGTGACCTGGGCCTCGATCTCGGACTCGGTGGCCGGTCCCTCGAACGTGATGTTCACCTGCTGGCGGGCGGCCTCCTGATCGGCGCCCTGCTTGACGGCCTGCCAGAACTCGTGCTGGAAGCCCTTCGAGACGATGGCGATCTCCAGCGGCTCGTCGTCGCCGGACCGGGCGCCGGATCCGCAGCCGGCGAGGGCGAGCGAGAGCGCCGCCACGGTGGCGACGAGCAGTCGACGGGTACGCACGGGGTTGAGTCCTCCCTGGAGGGGGTGGGCGGGGGAGCGGTTCACGATCTGCGGCGACGTGCCTGGTCGGCGTACACGGCGAGGACGATGACGACGCCGAGGATCACGTTCTGCCACTCCTGCGGGATCGACATGATCTGCAGGCCGTTGTTGAGCACCGAGATGATCAGCGCGCCGATCAGCGTGCCGACCACGGAGCCGCGACCACCGGACAGCGAGGTGCCCCCGATGACCACCGCGGCGATGGCCTGCAGCTCGTAGCCGGTCCCGGTGCCCGGCTGGGCCGAGCCGAGCCGGGCCGAGATCAGGACCCCGGCCAGGCCGGTGAACAGGCCACCGATGGTGTAGATCAGGACCTTGCTGCGCCGGACGTCGATGCCCGACAGCGCGGTGGCCGCCTCGTTGGAGCCGATCGCGTAGGCGTAGCGGCCGAGCACCGTGCGGTTGAGCAGCACGGCGGCCAGTACCGCCACCACGGCCAGCACGAGCACCGCGTTGGGGAATCCGGAGCCGGGCAGCGCGCTGCCGGTGGAGATGGCGGTGTAGCCCGGTGCGTCGATGTAGATCGGCGCGCTGCCCGACAGCACCAGGGCGAGCCCGGAGGCGACCATCATCATCGCCAGCGTGGCGATGAACGGGGGGAGCCCGAGCAGGGTGACGTTCAGCCCGTTGACCAGGCCGATGAGCCCGCCGAACAGGATCGCGCCGAGCACCCCCACCACGACCGGCAACCCGGAGCCGGTGATGAGGACGCCCGCGACGACCGCGCACAACGCCATCCCGGTCCCGAGCGACAGGTCGATCCCGCCCGTCACCACGACGGCGGTCGTACCGAGCGCCAGCGTCCCGATGACCACGGTGGAGAACAGGATGTTCGTGACGTTGCCGTAGTTCAGGAAGTTCGGGTCGGCGATCGCGAAGAACGCGAACACGACCAGCAGCCCGGCCCCGGCGAGCAGCTGCTGCAGCCGGTCACCGACCGATCGGACGCGGTCACCGGTCCGCGGTCCGGCGGGGTCCGCCGCCCCGGTGGAGACGGGTGTCATGTCTGTGTCCACGTTCGCCCTGCGTCCTTCCGGTCCGGCTCGCCGGGCCGCAGGGTGGCGAGTTCCATGATCGACTCCTGGGTGGCGTCGGTGGCCTCCAGCTGGCCGGTCACCCGGCCCTCGCTCATCACGAGGACCCGGTGGGACAGCCGCAGGACCTCGGGCAGCTCGGAGGAGATGACGACGACCGCCTTCCCGGTGGCCGCGAGTTCGCGCACCAGCCGGTAGATCTCGTCCTTCGCCCCGACGTCGATGCCCCGGGTGGGCTCGTCGAACACCAGGACGTCGCAGTCGCGCGCCAGCCACCGGGCGATGACGACCTTCTGCTGGTTGCCGCCGGACAGCGTGCCGACCCGGGTGTGCACGGACGGCGTACGGATGTGCAGGGACTCGACGAGCTCGGCGGTACGCCGCTCGGCGGCGCGGCGGCGGACGACACCGGCCCCGGAGAACCGGGAGGCGAGCGAGCTCAGCACCACGTTCTCGGTGACGGACCGGTCGAGGAGCAGGCCGTACTGCTTGCGGTCCTCGGAGAGGTAGCCCAGGCCGAGCCGGGCGGCGACGGCGGGGGAGCCGATGCGCACCGCCCGTCCGCGCAGCTCGACGGTGCCGGCACTGGGCCGGTCGGCACCGACCAGCGCCCTGGCCACCTCGGTGCGACCGGCGCCCATCAGCCCGGCCACACCCAGGATCTCGCCCTCGTGCAGGTCGAACGAGACGTCGCGGAGCAGGCCGGGGGTGCACAGCCCGCGGACCGCGAGCAGCGGGCGCCCGCGCTCGGGCACCGTCGCCGGCGCGGTCGCCGCCGGCAGCTCCCGCCCGACCATGCGGGTGATGACCTCGGCCATCGAGGCACCGGCGGTGTCCAGGGTGCCGGCGTGGCGCCCGTCCCGCACGACGGTGATGCGGTCGGTGACCGCGGCCAGCTCCTCGAGCCGGTGCGAGATGTAGACGACGCCCGTCCCGGGCCGCCGGAACCGGCGGATCAGCGCGTGCAGCACCTCCACCTCGGCGTCGTCGAGCGCCGCGGTCGGCTCGTCCATGATCAGGATGCGGGCGTCGTCGTCGGCGAGCGCCTTCGCGATCTCCACCATCTGCTGCTGGGCGACGGTCAGCGACGCGACCGTCGCGTGCGGGTCGAGCGGCAGCTCGAGGCGGTCGAGCAGAGCGCGGGTCCGGGCGACGAGGGCACGCTCGTCGAGCAGGAACCCGGCCCGGCGGGGCTCGCGGCCGGCGAGGACGTTCTGCGCGACCGTGAGGTCGGGTATCAGCGTGAACTCCTGGTGGATGATCGCGATGCCCAGCTCGCGGGCCCGGCGCGGGTCCCCGATCCGCACCGGACGCCCGTCGATCCGGATCTCGCCCGCGTCCGGCCGGTGCACCCCGCTGAGGACGTTCATCAGGGTGGACTTGCCCGCGCCGTTCTCGCCGACGACGGCCAGCACCTCGCCGTCGCGCAGCTCGAGGTCCATGTCGTCGAGCGCGACGACCCCCGGGAACTCCCTGCGGATCCCGCGGACCTCGAGCAGCGGCGGACTCACGTGACGACGCCCTTGCGCAACAAGGCGTTGGCGTACACCCGGGTCTCGCCGGTCCGGACGACGAGGAAGGCCTCGGCCGCAGCGTCGTAGAACTCGAAGCGCCCCAGCAGGCGCGGTGTCGCGCCGGCGGCCACGACGAGCTCCTCGTGCACCGGTGGCGTGCTGCCGCCGTCGGGCGCCATCAGGTCGAGGGCCGGCTCGTCGTCGAGGGGCAGCACGGTCCGGACGGCGGCCAGCAACTCCGGTGTACCGACCCCGGGGAGGACGAGGGTGCGCCGGCCCAGGTTCTCGGCCGGGAAGTGCGCGTCGGCGAGCACGACCCCGTCGGAGTGCCCCATGGCGTCGAGGTGGGCGAGCAGCGGTCCGCTCAGGAGGGGGTGGATCCCGGAAAGCACGGTGTCTCCTCGTCGGGGCTCGGGATGTCGGGGGTGGGCGTCGCGGGGGTCAGCCGGCCGGGTGCCGCGCGGGACCCGCGGTGGGCGACGGGTGGACGCGCCGCGGCCGGGCGGCGCGGGCGACGGACGCGGTCAAGACCACGATGCGGTTCATTGCGGGACCCCCTCGGTGACGGAGAGACGTTAAGGAAGGGTTATATGTCCTGTCAAACTCTAGCCGTATGGAGTAATTATTACTGCCCCAGAGGAAGGATGTACATCCGATGTGTGCCGAAGCATGAATGTTTCGACGTTTCGCGAGCGAGTGATCGCCCGCTGTGTCGCGGCCGGCACGTCGGCTCGGCGCGGCCGTCGGTGACCGACAGCAATGGTCAAGCGCTGGACGTATCGCGCCGTCCGGGGCGGGTTCTCGACGGTTACTCCAGGTGGAAGACGCTACGAGAGTGTGCTCCGGGACGAGCTCGCGGGGACGTCGTCCGTGGCTCGATCACTCAGAGTGGTGTGCGAGCCGTGCGCGGCGATGAAGGCTCGCCTGTCCTGTGTCCATGGTGCGCAACCATTGGTCCTATCTCTGCGCGTAGTAGACGTTTACTGCGATGGAAGTCGCTCGTAGTTTCGCGATCGGGTAGCGGTTACGACCGGGTCGTCATCCTCCGTCGCGGACGGCCGGCGGCGTACCGGCCAGGCGATCCGGCGGAGCGCGGTACCGGCACAATCGGCCCCGGACAGCGGGTCCGACCAGGGGGGACGAGCGTGCCGGTTACCGACGAGGCGATCGAGAAGATCAAGGAGATGATCGTCAGCGGGGAGCTCCCGCCGGGATCCAGGCTTCCCCGCGAGGCCGAGCTGGCCGAGCGGCTGGGGTTGTCCCGCAGCTCGCTGCGCGAGGCGGTGCGGGCGTTGTCCCTGATCCGGGTCCTGGACGTGCGCCAGGGTGACGGGACCTACGTCACCAGCCTGGAGCCGTCGGTGCTGATGCACGCGCTCGGCTTCGTCGTGGACTTCCACCAGGACGACACGGTGCTGGAGTTCCTGGAGGTCCGGCGGATCATCGAGCCGGCCGCGACGGCGATGGCGGCGGTGCGGATGTCCGACGCGGAGATCCTGGGCCTGCGCGCCCAGCTCGACACGCTGGAGGTCGCACCGACCGTGGAGAGCCTGGTCGCCAACGACCTGGAGTTCCACCGCCGCATCGCCGGCGGCGCGGGGAACATGGTGCTCTGCTCGTTGATCGAGGGCATCTCGGGCCCCACCACCCGGGCGCGGATCTGGCGCGGGCTCAACGAGGAGGGTGCGCTCGAGCGGACCCGCGAGCAGCACGAACAGATCTACCGGGCGATCGCTGCGCGACAGCCGGAGGTGGCCCGGTCCTGGGCGACGGTGCACGTGGCCGGGGTGGAGCAGTGGCTGCGCGGCGCGCTCGCCCGGCCGGGGGCCGGCATCCCCGAGCTGCCCGGGGTGGAGCGCTGACCCCGCGGGCGGTCATGATCAGGTGAATCCGGCGCGCCGTCCCGGTCGGGACCCGTGCCTGCGGGATACTGCCCCGCCGGTGGCCCACGACGGTGACGCCACCATGCGCACCGACACGGGAGGGTAGAGCCGGGCGATGAGCGACGATCGACGGGCCGGGGAGTCGCCGGCGTGGGGCCGGGTCGGGCCGGAGGACCCCACGGCGGATCCGGTGACGCATCCGGCGATGCGGGTGCCGACGGGGGAGATCGAGCCGTCCGAGCAGCCGACCGTCGCCGTACCGGTCGGGGAGCCGGAACCGGGCGGCGAGGGCCCGGCGGAGGGTCCCACCCAGCCGGTCCGGCGGAAGGTCCCGCACACCCGGACCGGGGGTCTCTGGGCCGCCCTGGTCCTCTCCGCCGTCGTGCTGATCTTCCTGCTGGTGTTCATCGTGCAGAACACCGAGCCGGTGGTGATCAACTTCCTGTGGTTCAGCGGCAGCCTGCCGACCGGCGCCGCGCTGCTGTTCGCCGCCGTGGCGGGGATCCTGCTGGTCGCGATCCCCGGCACCGGGCGCATCCTGCAGCTGCGGCGGCAGGCCCGCCGGGACTGACCCCGGCCGCACCGGGTCCGCCCCGGTGGCGGTGCCACCGGAGCCGGACGCCGGACGTCAGCGGCGGCGCCGCCCCCGGCCGGCCCCGCCGGCCCCACCGCCCCGCGGGCCGCCCCGGGAACCACCGCGGGCGGGCTGCGCGGGCTTCGCCACGACGATCGGCTCACCCGAGGGTTCCCGGGCCCCGGTCACCCGCACCAGGTCCGGGTGGCCGGGCGCGATCGTCGCGACCGCCGGGGTGACCCCGGCCTGCTTGGTCAGCTGGTTCACCTCGGCGCGCTGCTCGGGCATCGCGAGGGTGACGACGACGCCCTCCTCCCCGGCCCGGGCGGTCCGCCCGGCCCGGTGCAGGTAGGCCTTCGGGTCGGCGGGCGGGTCGACGTGCACGACCAGCCCGACGTCGTCGATGTGGATGCCGCGGGCCGCGACGTCGGTGGCGACCAGGACCGGCACCGCGCCGGAGCGGAAGTCGTCGAGCGCGCGGTTGCGCTGGTTCTGCGAGCGCCCGCCGTGCAGCGGGCCCGCGGCGACGCCCTCACGGCGCAGCACCCGCACCATCCGGTCCGCGCCGTGCTTGGTGCGCACGAACAGGATCGTCCGGCCCTCGCGCGCGGCGATCTCGGCGATCACCCGGGACCGCTCGTCGCGGTCGACGACGAGCACGTGGTGCTCCATGGTGTCGACGCTCGCCGTCGGCGGCGCCACCGACCGGGTCACGGGGTCGGTCAGGTAGCGCCGGACGAGCGCGTCGACCTCCCCGTCCAGGGTCGCGGAGAACAGCAGCCGCTGCCCGTCGGACGGGGTGCGGTCGAGGATCGTGCGGACCTGCGGCAGGAAGCCCATGTCGGCCATCCGGTCGGCCTCGTCGATCGCGGTGACCGCGACCTCGGACAGGTCGCAGGTGCGCTGCTGCAGGTGGTCGCCGAGCCGGCCCGGGGTGGCGACGAGCAGGTCGATGCCCCGGCGCAGCTCGGCGACCTGCCGGTTGATCGAGAGCCCGCCGACGACCGCGGTGACCCGCAGCCCGACGGCGGCGGCCAGCGGGGTCAGCACGTCGACGACCTGGGCGGCGAGCTCACGGGTCGGGACGAGGACGAGGCCGAGCGGGGCCGTCGGGCGGGCCCGGTCGCCGGCGAGCCGGGCCAGCAGGCCGAGCCCGAACGCGAGGGTCTTGCCGGACCCGGTCTGGCCCCGGCCGAGCAGGTCGCGGCCGGCGAGGGTCTCGGGCAGCGTCGCCGCCTGGACCGGGAACGGGGTGTCGAAGCCCTGCTCGGCCAGCGCGGCGACCAGGCGGTCGGGCAGTCCGAGCTCGGCGAACGAGGGCATGCCGGTCGCCGGGGGCGTCCACACCGGGACCGCCTCGGTGGCGGCGGGGCGCCGCTCCGCGGGGCGGGTGTCGCCCGGCGCGGCGCCGCGCTTCTGGCCGCGGCGGGACCGCGACCCGGCTCCGGTCCCCCCGGAGCGCGGTCCGGCGTCGCGGGAGTCGCGCCCCGCGGTGTCCCGGGGCTCGCCGGAACCGGGCCGGCGGGACCGGCCGCGCCGGGATCCACCGCCGGCGCCGTCGTGGGCGGCGCGGTCGCGGGGGCCGCTACCGCCCCGACCACCGGTGCCGGTGCGGTCGGGACGGGGCTCGCGGTCGGCGTCCCGGCCGCGGGTGCCGCCGTCGCCGGACGGTGCGGCGGTCCCGGCGGGGCGGGTGGCGCGCCGGCGGGGCCGCCGGTCGGCGGTGCTCGGCTCGGACGGCGGACGGAACTGGGGCCTGGTCACAGGGCTCCTCGCAGGACGTGGCACGTCCTGCGGAGACCTCGTGGGGAACGGGACTCGGCCGACGGGCCCGGGCGCGGCTCGGCGTCGTCGCGGCCGCGCTCCGTGATGGGAAGGTCCGCGCCCGGCCGTTCGCGGCCCGGCGCTCGTCGGACGACGGTACGCCCCCCGGCCCGGCGGGCGCGCAGCGGACCGGTCGGCGCCGGCCGCCGGGTACGCCGTGCGGCGTACCCGGCGGGGCCGCTCAGCGCAGCCGGGCCCGTTCGCCCAGCTCGCGCCGCAGCCGTTCCGGCTCGTCCGGATCGAGGCCACGGGCGGTGAACCACTCGCCGATCCGGGTCACGTCCCGGTCGAGGTACCCGGGTCCCTGCGGGTTCCCGATGACGTCGACGACCTGGGGGAGGTCGATCAGGACCGGCCGGCCGTCGTGCACCAGCACGTTGTAGGCGGACAGGTCGCCGTGCGCGTACCCGAGATCGGCGAGCGTCCCGAGTGCCCCGCCCAGCACGGTCCACAGTGTCCAGAGCTGGTCGGGGTCCGGCCGGGTCGCGGCCAGCCGGGGTGCCGCGGTGCCACCGGCCGACCCGACGAACTCCATGAGCACCTCGGTCCCGGACACCGAGACGGGATAGGGGACCGGTGCTCCGGCCTCGTGGAGCCGGGTCAGGGCGCCGAACTCCGCGTCGGCCCAGCGCGTGGCGATGAGGTCGCGGCCCACCGCCGTCCGCCGGGCCATGGCGCGGTTCTCCCGGGACCGGCGGTCCCGCCGCCCCTCCAGGTAGCCGGCGTCGCGGTGGAACAGCCGGTGGGCCGGGTCGCGGTAGCGCTTGGCGGCGAGCAGGACCCCGTCCTCGCCGGGCAGTGCCCGCTCGACGAGATGGACGTCGGCCTCCTTGCCGGTCTTGAGGACCCCGCGTTCGCGGTCGACGGCACCGGCGTCGGTGACCAGCCAGGACGGCCACGGGCGGGGGCCGCGGCACCCGGCCGTGATCGACGGCCAGGTGCTCCAGCGGTCGCCGTCCGGTGGGGCATCGGGATCGTGCCCGGCGCGCTCGTCCAGGTCGGACACCGGGGACGTGCGGGCGGTCGGGCCGGACCGCTCGTCCTCGTCGTCGAAGCGGCGGCGACGGCGGGGGACGGGTTCGGTGTGGTGGGAGGACGTGTTGCGGGAGGACGTGTTGCGGGAGGACACAGTGGGCTCCGGAGGGCAGCGGGTGGCCGCGCGGCTCCGGGCCGGTGCGCTACCGGGTGCCGGACCTGCCGCGGGGCGGGAACGGGGGATCGGGGTGCGCGACGCGCACCCGGACACGGGCGACGGCCATCGGTACCCACCCCCTCGCCCCTCGAGCGCGGCCACGGCCGCGCACCGGTCCCTCCGGCTGCCGACACCGTGCCCGGCCCCGTCCCGCGGCGCCACCGGTTTTCCGCGACCCGCCGGACACCCCGCCCCTCGGCCGGGCTCCCGGACCGGGGCCGGGTCAGGCCGGGACGACCAGGTCCAGGTGGTCGCCGGTCCGCTCGACGGTGTGCCCGGCGCGCCGCGCGATCCGCGCGATCGCCCCGGCGTCGCCCGGCTCGGCCCGGGAGGTCGCGAGCAGCCGGGCCAGGCCGCCCTTGTGCGCCTTGTTGTGGTGGCTCACCACCGAGCGGTGACCGTCGGCGCGCTCGGCGAGCACGTTCACCGTCACCGCGCCGGGCGCGGCACCCAGGCCGGCGTACCCGCCGGAGCGGAGGTCGACGACGAGCTCGCCGGTGGCGATCCGGGCCAGCAGCGGGTCCAGCGCCGGTCGCCAGCGGGCCGCGAGCGTGCCGGCGCCGGGCAGCCGCGACCCGGCCGACAGCCGGTACGCGGGGATCGGGTCGTCCGCCCCCAGCAGCCCGAACAACGCCGAGCAGACGGCGAGCCGGGACCGTGCCCGCCCGCGCGTCGCCCGGGTGAACGAACCGGCGTCGAGCGCGTCGTAGAGGACGCCGGTGTAGCGGTCCAGCGCCGGCATCGTCGGGGCCGTCGGCAGGGCGGCGTTGCGGTCGATCTCGGCGGCCTGGCCGGCGGACAGGCCGAGTGCCGCGCGGGCCGCGGGCGGGTCGGCGGCCAGCGCGACGACCTCGGGTACCAGCGCGGAGCGGACCGGGCCCAGCTCGGCGTCGTGGGAGAGGCCGGCGAGATCGAGCGGCGCGCCGTCCCCGCCGGCGCGCTTGGTCTCCGAGGGCGGCAGCAGAACGAGCACGGCGGGCGAGCCTAGTACCCGTGCCGGGAGGCCCCGCCGCAGCGCGGACCTCAGCCGGTCCGGAGGATCTCGCCGCTGAGCACCGCGTCGTCGCTGCGGTACAGGACGGTGGCGCGCCCGGCCGGTTCCTCCCACTCCTCCTGGCGGCCGAGCGGCGTGAGATCGAGGAGCTGGTAGGCGGGCATCATGACCTCCACGCCGCGGCCGTAGGTGGAGTAGGTGTGGAACACGGCGTCGCCGTCGCGGAGGAAGCAGCTGATGCCGGACTGCTCGCTCGGCTCGGTGGTCATCCACTCCATGCCGGTCGCGGCCAGCTCCCCGGGATCACGGAAGTTGTACCGGACCGGGCCCCTGGCGGGGTCGAGCGTCACCGAGAAGTCGTGGTTGAAGTCGCTGTCGTGCGAGGAGTACCAGGGGAAGTCCCATCCCCGCTCGCCGTGCAGGGACTGCAGCCGCTCCAGCGGTGCCCGGGAGACGGCGGCGAACGCCGTCCCGCGCGAGGCCAGCTGCCGCAGCACCCCCGGGTGCGCGGCGCCGTCGGCCATGGCGGTGCAGCTCCCGCACCCCCGGTCCCAATCGGGGTCGAACATGAAGTGCTGGACGACGAGCTGGCGGTGCGGTCCGAACAGGTCGGCGAGGCCGGCCTCCCCGCCGGCCCCGGCGAACCGGTAGTCCTTCTCCACCCGCACCATCGGCAGCCGTCGCCGCTGCTCGCCGAGCCGGTCACTGCGGCGGGTCAGGTCCTTCTCCTCCTCCAGCAGCGCTCGGCGCGCGGTGATCCAGGTGTCGTGATCGACGATCTCGGGCAGTGCCATGGCCGGTCTCCGATCGGTTCGCTTGCGTGATGCTAGTGCCTCGTCAGGCAATGTTGGGTAGGTAATCCGGCCTGCGGATCTTGGACTCGGGCGCGAAGTGTTTCTTGGGTCGGGCGTGGCGGTTGGCCCAGCGGATGTAGCCGGCGATCGCGGCTTCCTGGGCGGTGTGGGAGGGGTAGTCGCTGCCGTCGAGGGTGAAGTAGCGCAGCGCGGTGAACTCCGACTCGATCCAGTTCAGCCAGGACGCGTTCGTGGGGGTGAGCACCAGCTCGACGTCGTGGTCGTGGCACCAGTGCGCGACATCGGTGCGCAGGTGCGGGGAGAAGTTGTCGCAGACCACGTGCAGACCGCCGGTGGGGAAACGGCGGCGCAGCTGGCGGAGGAAGTCGAGGAACTCGCGGCCGCGTTTGCGGTCACGGAGCCGGTAGAACAGCTGCCCGGAGGCCAGGTCCAGACCGGCGAACATGTGCCGGACCCCGCTGTGACGGCTATAGGTGGCCCGTAGCCGGGCCGGGCGCCGGATCGGGAACCAGCCCCGACCGGGGCGGGGCAGCAGGTTCAGCGGCCCGAACTCATCGACACAGATCACCCGCGCACCCGGTTCGAGGCGACCGTCGGCGGCGCGGTCGTAGAGGTCGAGGATCCGGTTCATCTTCTCCACGAACCGCGGGTCCCGGCTGGCCTTCCAGGTCTTCGTGGCCTGCCAGCGGACCCCGGCGTCACGCAGGACCTGGCGGACGGTCTCGACGCTGATCACGACCCGGTGTGCGGCGGCGAGGTGTTCGACCAGCTTGGCCAGGCTCCAGGTGGTGAACGGCAACCCGACCTGCTGGGGCGGGGTGCGAGCGACCCGGCAGATCAGCTCACGGACGTGGGGACCGAACCTACGGGGTCGGCCCCCGCTCCATTTTGGGTCCAAAGCGGCGAAGCCCTGCTGGTTGAACGCGTGGATCACCTCCCGCGCGTACTGCGGCTTCGCCGCGAACATCATCGCGGCCTCGGTCGCGGTCCGGCCCTGCACCGAGGCCAGCACGATCCCCGCCCGCCGCAACCGGACCCGGTCCCGCGCCGTGCGCGTGATCCTGACCAATCGCTGGGCCTCGTCCGGGGTCAGTCCCCGGACGAACACCTCCGGCTGTCGCGCCACGGCCATCACCTCCGGCGCACAGCCTCCTGCGCCAGACCGGGACGGATCAAGCCGACACGATTACGTCCCCAACGTTCCCGGACGCGGCACTAGTAACGTAGGGGTCTCGCTAGCATCACGCAAGTGCCACGGGTACCGTCGGTCCCGTGCTGGGACGGATGTACGAGAGGGAGAACTGCTCGGCCGCACGGGCGCTGGAGATCGTTGGCGAGCGGTGGAGCGTGCTCATCATCCGCAACGCCGTCTTCGCCGGGATGACGCGTTTCTCCGAGTTCGAGCGTCGTCTGGGCATCGCGCCGAACATCCTGGCCAAGCGCCTGGCGGACTTCGTGCACAACGACCTGATGGAGGTCGTCGAGACCGGCGAGTCCGGGCGGGTCTACCGGTTGACGCCCAAGGGGCGCGAGCTGGGCGGGATCGTGATGGCGCTGAGCGCGTGGGGCGACCGCTGGGCCGCTCCGGACGGCGCCCCGGTCGTCTACCGGCACGAGGGCTGCGGCGGGACGGTGACCACGACGACGGAGTGCACCGGCTGCTCGGAGCGGCCGTCCGTGGCGGAGGTCCGGGCGGCACCCGGGCCCGGTGCGACCCCGGAGCAGCGTGCCGTCATGACCGCCCGCGGCTGAGCGTGCCGGACCCGGCCGGGGCGTTGTGCGGCACCGGCGGTGCGGGCTAGGTTCGTGGGGTGACCTGCCTGGTGGAGCGCCTCCACGTCGACTGCATGCGGATCACGAGCGCGGCCTGTCGCTCCTGCAGCTGACCCGTGCCCGTCCGGGCCCCCGCCCGTGCGCGGCTGCCCGTTTCCCTCCCGCCGGAACCTCCCCGTGCCCCCCGGGTCCCCGGGGCGTCCAGCAGACGTCCCGGCCCACCCGGGCGGGGCAGGCACGGCCGATCCCGTTCAGGAGAACCCTCATGACCGAGCCCGACCCGACCGTGAACTGGTCCTTCGAGACCAAGCAGGTGCACGCCGGGGCCGCTCCGGACCCGACCACCGGGGCCCGCGCGACGCCGATCTACCAGACGACGTCCTACGCCTTCCGCGACACCGAGCACGCCGCCAACCTGTTCGGGCTGGCGGAGTTCGGCAACATCTACACCCGGATCATGAACCCCACCCAGGACGTCCTGGAGCAGCGGGTCGCGGCGCTCGAGGGCGGTGCCGCGGCGCTGGCCGTCGCGTCCGGGCAGGCGGCCCAGCACCTGGCCGTGCAGAACATCGCGCAGGCCGGGGACCACATCGTCTCCAGCGCCTCGCTCTACGGCGGCACCTACAACCAGTTCCACTACACGTTCCCGAAGCTCGGGATCGAGGTCACCTTCGTCGACGACCCGGACGACCTGGAGGCGTGGCGTGCGGCGATCCGGCCGAACACCAAGCTGCTCTACGGCGAGACGCTGGGCAACCCGCGCGGCAACGTGCTCGACATCGCCGGTGTCGCGGAGGTGGCACACGCCGCCGGCGTCCCGCTGATCGTCGACAACACGGTCCCGACGCCCTACCTGGTGCGCCCGATCGAACACGGCGCCGACATCGTCGTGCACTCGCTGACGAAGTTCCTCGGCGGTCACGGCACCTCGGTCGGCGGCATCATCGTCGACTCCGGGCGGTTCGACTGGGTGGGCAACGCCGAGCGGTTCCCGGGCCTGACCACACCGGACCCGAGCTACCACGGCGCCGTCTACACCGACGCGGTCGGCCCGATCGCCTACATCATCAAGGCCCGGGTGCAGCTGCTGCGCGACCTCGGCCCGGCGATCTCCCCGCAGAACGCGTTCCTGATCATCCAGGGCATCGAGACGCTGTCGCTGCGGATCGAGCGGCACAACCAGAACGCCCAGGCGCTGGCCGAGTGGCTGCAGCAGCGCGACGAGGTCGAGACGGTGCACTACGCGGGGCTGCCGTCCTCGCCGTGGCACGCGGCCCAGCAGCGCTACCTGCCGAAGGGCGGCGGCGCGATCGTCGCGTTCGAGCTGCGTGGCGGCGTCGAGGCGGGGAGGACGTTCGTCGACGCGCTGGAGCTGCACAGCCACCTTGCCAACATCGGCGACGTCCGGAGCCTGGTGATCCACCCGGCGTCGACCACGCACAGCCAGCTGAGCGCCGACGAGCAGCTGGCGAGCGGGGTCACCCCGGGGCTGATCCGGCTGTCGGTGGGTCTGGAGGGCATCGAGGACATCAAGGCCGACCTGGACGCGGGGTTCCGCGCCGCGAAGGACGCGTGAGCGCGGCACCATCGCTCCCGTGATCGTGAACGAGACCGGCGTCGTCCCCCCTCCCGCCAGTGGTGGCTGGCGGGAGGGGGACGACCCCGGCCGTCGCCGGTTCCTGGACCTCCCCGCGCCGCTGAAGCTGGAGGCGGGCGGGGAGCTGCCCGGTGTCCGGCTGTCCTACGAGACGTGGGGCGAGCTCGCGCCGGACGGGTCGAACGCCGTCCTCGTGCTGCACGCGCTGACCGGGGACACGCATCTGCAGGGCCCGGCCGGGCCCGGGCACCCGACGGCGGGCTGGTGGCCGGGGCTGATCGAGCCGGGCGGGCCGCTGGACCCGGCGCGCTGGTTCGTGGTCGCGCCGAACGCGGTCGGCGGCTGCCAGGGCAGCACCGGCCCGGCCTCACCCGCGCCGGACGGCCGGACGTGGGGGAGCCGGTTCCCGCTGGTCACGGTGCGCGACATGGTGGCGGCCGAGCAGCATCTGGCCGACGCACTCGGCATCGACGCGTTCGCCTGCGTGATCGGTGGCTCGATGGGGTCGATGCGGTCGCTGGAGTGGGCCGCGACCGAGCCCGACCGGGTCCGGCGGCTGTTGCTGCTCGCCGGGCCGGCCGCGTCGTCGGCGGACCAGATCGGGTGGGCGCGACCGCAGATCGAGGCGATCCGCACCGACCCGTTCTGGCACGGCGGCGACTACCACGAGCGGCCCGAGGGTCCGTGGCGCGGCCTGGGCGTCGCCCGGCGGATCGCGCACCTGAGCTACCGGTCCGGCTACGAGCTGGCCACCCGGTTCGGGCGTTCCCCGCAGGACGGTGCGGACCCGCTGGACGGCGGCCGGTACGCCGTCGAGTCCTATCTGGACCATCATGCGGACAAGCTGGTGCACCGCTTCGACGCGGCCTCCTACGTGCGGCTGACCCAGGCGATGAACCATCACGACGTGGGCCGCGGCCGGGGCGGGACGGCGGCCGGGCTGGCCCGGGTGCGGGCCCTGACCCGGGTCGCCGGGGTCACCTCGGACCGGCTCTACCCGCTCGCGGAGCAGGAGCAGCTGGCCGACGGGATCGCGGGGTCGGGGCCGCTGCACGTCATCGAGTCGCCGTACGGGCACGACGGGTTCCTGATCGAGACGGCCGTCGTCGCCCGGCTGCTGGGGGAGCTGCTGGCCGAACCGGTCTGAGCACGGCCCCAACCGATGGGGCCGTGACGGGGTCGTAGCCGGCATGCTGCCCGCCACGACGCGTGTCCGCCGGGACGCCGCGCGCTTCCTCGCGTTCCTGCTCGTCCTGTTCACCGTGCTCGGGTGCTGGACGTGGGTGTCCGGCGATCCCGCGCGGCCGCAGGCACGGGCGGCGGCCGATGCCGTCGGCAGCATGGCCGGTCTGCGGTACCGCGCCGTGGCGGTGGACCCCACGGGGCTGACGACCACGGCGGACGTCGAGATCACCGCGGACGGCACCGCGCGCGGCGTGCTGGTGCGGGAGTTCGGGGCCCGGGCCGAGTTCACGGTCGCCGACGGCACGTCCCGCTTCCGCGGCAACCGGGAGTGGTGGCTCTCGGAGAACCCGGAGGCCGCCGACGCGCTGGCGGACGAGCTGCTGCGCGACCCCGCACCGTCCGAGACGGGGATGCCGCCGGTCGCCGGGCTAACCCCGGCCGATCTGGCGCGCCGGATAGTCGGCGCGACCTCGTGGAACGACGGGGCCCCGGGGGCGCCCGGCACCGGCGGCGTCACGGCGGACACCACGGTGGTCGACGGGCGCTCCGGCCGGTTGCTCCGCACGTCCGACGGCGGGTTCGCCGTGCTGGACGGGACCGAGGTCCTCGCACTGGGGACCGGAGCGCCGGCTCCGGGAGCGGCCGGTGGCGGGCCCGCCGACCCGGGCGGGCCGGGTGCCGGTGCGGCCGAACCCGGGGTGCCCGGCGCCGGAGCCGCGGATCCTGGTGCGCCCGGTACCGGACCGACCGCGTCCGACTCCGATAGGGCCGGGTCGGGCGGATCCGGGTCGGGCACAGCGACCGGCGCAGGCGACGCGGCCGATCCGGATCCCTCCTGGGTGGATGGCTGGAGGGAGACCTATAAAGCCATCGCGCCGCTGACCGTCGAGGAGACCGAGGCCATGCAGGACCTGGCGACCGACCTGCGCCGTCCGGGCGCACCGACGGCCGACTTCCGCAGGCTGGTCACGCAGGCCGCGATCACTCCGCAGCGGCAACGGGAGGTCACGGAACTGCTGGATGCTTTGCTGTCGTTGATCGAGATCGACCCGCGCCGTAACGATGACGACCCGCGGAAGAAGCGGGGCAGGTTCGACTTCTCCACCCCGCAGAAGCGGCAGGCCCGGGCGGGGGTGATGCTCCAGCAGATCCTCGACGCGAAGATGTTCCCCGCGTTCTCCATCCTTGCTCTGAGCGGCCGGTTCACGACACCGGAGACGCTGAACCGGCTCGCCGACGATTTGCGTGAGGCCGGCAATCGGGCCCCGATCGAGACCGCGGCCCGGCGCATCCTTGAGGGGCACCTCGTAACCCTCGAAACCCCGGCGAACGGGAGCGACATCGATCTGCAGGATCTGACCGTCGAGGAGAATCAGCAGCACAAGGGGCTTACCACCGCGAGCGACAAGTCCCTGCGGGCCACCCTCAAGACGCTGATCAGACAGACCCGGGTGACACTCGATCCTGACACCGGTCCCCGCAACGTCTGGGTCATCCGGATCGCCGGTGGCCCGCACGTGTTCACCGATCCGGCCGATTTCTTCGAGCACCTGAACGGGCCCGGGATCGGGCTGTACGACCTGCTGAACACGCCCGACCCCGAGCTCGGCGGTCGTCGGCCTGCCGACTTCCTGGACCTGATCGTGATCGAGACCTTCGCCGGGATGAGTCCCGGCGACACGATGATCACCAGCGCTGCGCGCACTCCCGATCAGTTGCGTCCCGGCGGCCAGGATCCACCCGCGGATCCTGCGGCACCGGCCCCGCCGGAGCCGTCCACGGGACCGTCGGGTCCGGCCGGTTCCGCCCTGCCCGAGCCTTCGGCGGACGCCTCCGATTCCGCCGGCGCCGCGGCGCCCGAGGTCCGCGCATCCGCCGCAGCACCGGGCGACACCGGATCGGACAGTGCGGCGCCGGACGGCACCGCACCCGGCGGAGCTACGGCGCCGTCGACCGACCCGGTCCGCCGGGCCGCCGCCCCGTTCGACGTCCCGGGCAGCGGCCGGGTCGCCCGCGGCCCGCTGTCCGGGGCACCGGACCCGCGGGCCACGGCGCCGGGCGGGATCGACCTCGGCAGCGTGACGCTGCGCTACCTGTCCGACGGCACGGCGGGGACCGGGACCCGGTACGCGTTCAGCGCCCGGCCCGGCGCCGCGCCCGCCACGGGCACCGCGGACACGGCCCTGCGGGCGTCGGACGCCTTCTTCGTCTGGCTCGCGCTCCCGCGGTCGTCGTTCTGGGTCAACCTCAACCCCGACCAGCCGGACACCATCACCGATCCGCAGCTGGGGACCACCGACGTCGGACGGACGATGCTGGAGTCCGACCTGCGGCTCAAGCAGGCGCTGGCCCGGCTCACCGACCCCCGCACGCCCGGTGGCGCGGCCTTCTGGCGTGCCCCGGGGGCGCTGGACCTCGTCCGCTACTGCAACACCGTCCGGGTGTGGATCGTGCCCGGCGAGGCCCGGGTCCGGGACGCCGGCGACGCCGTCGAGGTGCTGGACGCACCGCTGCGCGTCCAGCTGGAACGGTCCACCGTCACGGCGCCGGGCCCGTGCGAACCGGCACCGCCGGAGGTGACCGACCGCCAGGAGTCGGCGTTGCGCGCCCGCCTGCTGCCCGCGCTGCAGCGCCAGGTCGACGACGATCCCGCGTTCGCCGAGCTCCGGCAGATCCACTCGGCCCGGGTGGTCGCCGAGTGGTACCGGGCCCGCAGCGCGACCCGGCCGACCGAGTTCGCATCCGTGGTCGACAGCGGCGACGCGGCGCGCTGGGCGTCGGCCGAGCCGTGGTCGCCGCGCGAGATCTTCGAGCGCTACCGGACGTCCTTCCGGGAGGGCGAGTACCCGCCCGCCGAGATCGGGCTCGAGGGTGGGCGCTGGCTGGTGAGCTGGGGCGGGATCGACCTGAGCGCGGTGCCGGTGCGCACCGACGACCGGCCGGACCCGGTGGTACCGGTCGCGGCGGTGGACCGGCCGGTGAACGCACCGGACGGGACGGTCTGGCTCGGGTCGGTCACCGAGGACCCACCGCCACCGCGGGCACCGGCCGGGGCCGGACCGCCGCCCTGGACCTGGGCGCTGCCGGTGGCGGCGGGGATCCTGGTCCTGGTCACGACCGGATGGCGGCGCCGGCACCGCCGGTCGGCCGGGAGGGGACGCGCATGAGGCCGGAACGGAACACCTGGGGTGTGGCCGGCTCCGCCGTCGTCGGCTGGCGGGCGGTGCTCCCGGCTGGCGCCGACGGCGGCCGGGCGATGACGCGGACCGTGCTGGCGGTCGGGGAGGCGTCGGGCGTCTACCGGGTCCGGTCGGTGCCCGCGATCGGTTTCGACCGGGACGCCCACGGCCCGCTCGCCGGGTTCCTCGACGCCCACCCGCACCTCGACGGCGGCGCCGCGCTGTTCGACCACCGCCATCACGTCTCGGTCCGGCTGGCGTGGACCGCCGCGGGCGGAACGGTCGTCGAGGACGACGTGCCGGACCTGCGGGCCGCCGGCGGCCCGATGGTCCCGGTGCTGGAGGTCGACGGCATCGCCCGGCCGGACGGGAGCGCCGAGCTCACCGTGGTGTCCCGGTCCGACATCTGGCTGCCCTGGGCGGTTCCCGATCCGGTCCGCGACATCGACGACTACGACGACCCGGCGGACAACACGGCGCTGGCGGCCCGCAACGCCCCGCGACTGGCGGGGCTGCTCGCCCGGCTGCGGGCGGTCGTCGCGCGCTGCCGCGGCCGCTGGGAACTCGACCCCGAGCAGACCCTGCGGGGTGTCCGGTTCCAGGTCGACGACGCCGGGGTGCGGCTCGACGCGCCCCGGCCGCGGGTGGTGGCCGAGGAGGGCTGGGTCGACGGCGACCGTCCCGACGCGGTGTTCCGGGTACTGCGGACGGCGGCGGCCCGGCACCGGCTGCACGTGCACGACCCCCGGCACGAGGTCGTGGTCCGGCTCCTGGTCACCACACCGGGGCACGAGCTGCAGACCGGCGACCCCGACCGCGTGCTGCGCCTCCTGCGGCGGCCGCGCGATCCCGGGAACGCCCTCACCACGGCCGATCTCGCGGGGGTCGACCGGATCGAGATCGACAACGAGACCGGGCGTGTGTCCGTCCGTGCCGACCGGATCCACGTCCCGGGCACTGGTCCGTCCGGGTGAATCGCGGGCACGGCCCCCACCGATCGCCGGTGCCGCGGGTCGGTCGGGGCAGGCGGGGTGCTCCCGCGGCCCACGAAAGGACTCGCGACCATGACCTCCTCGAACACTCCCGAGCCGAACGAGCAGCGTGCGTGGTGGACGATCACCCCGGCCGGTCCGTCGGTCCCGGACGACACCGCGAAGGCCGCCCCCGCCGGGACGGACGTCGCGCGCCCGGGCGCGGCCGGGACCGAGCTGGCGCACCCGGCCGGGACCACGATGACCGCCGCCGAGCGGGCCGACCTCGCCCGGCTGATGGCCACCGCGCGGGCGGTGGGCCCGTGGATCGGCCCCGTCCCGTACGACGCGGGCGGGGCGGGCCACGGGACCCCGCCGGTGCCGCCGGAGCAGGGAGGGTCGCGGCCGTCCGGGAACCGCCGGCGCCCGGTGGTCGTCGCGGGCGCGATCGCCCTGGCGCTGGTCGTGGCCGGTGGGGTGGCCTGGTCCGCTCTCGGCGGCCGTCCCGATCCGGGCGACGCCGTCGCCGCCGCGACCGACGACCTGAGCACCTGGGAGTCGGTCACCTACCGGGGCCGGATCACCCAGATCAGCGCCGGTGACCTCGACGTCGACATCACGGTGAACCGGGACGGCGACGCGGCGGGCACCCTGGCCCTGCCCGAGGGCGGCCGGGCGGAGTACGCCCGGATCGACGGGATCGAGATGCTCCGGGCCGACGACGCCTGGTTCGCCGACGAGATCGACCTCGTCGACCGGGCCGGCCGGCTCGCGAACCGGTGGGTGAAGAACCCGATGGGCGAGGTCTACGCGCTGGACACCGTGCTCAAGCCCCCCGGTGACCTCGCCGGTGACCTGGGTGGCCACCTGCCGGAGCTGCCCTCCGGGGTCGGCTGGTCGCCGTGGTCCGACGGCGGGACCTCCGACGTCGACGGCACCCCCGCACGCCGGATCACCGGCATCGGCGACGAGCTGTTCGTGACCGACGGTGCCGACCCGCGCCTGCTCGGCTACCGGCCGACGTTCGTGACGACCGGGCCGTCGATGCTGCAGGTCGCCCCGGGGACGCCGGAGGCGCTCGACGCCGTCGGCGCCGCCCGCGGTGCCCGGGACACCGCCGTCGACTACCAGCAGCGGCTCAGCGCGGCGCCCGAGGTGACCGTCGAGTGGGCCACCCCGCCGCCCGGGACCTGCCCGGAGAGCTGCTCGGCGACGGTGCGGGTCACCAACGCCGAGACGTTCCCGGCGACGGGGTCGGTGACGGCGATGACGAACGGGCGGATCGCGGACGTCGAGTCGTTCGACCTGGCTCCCGGCGCGTCCGCGACGCTGACGTTCACCGGCTACCGGCCGTGGGACGGCCCGGCGACCCGGTGGACGACCGAGACCCGCGCATACTGATCCCGCCCGGTCCGTGATCCGAGGAGACCCCCATGTGCCCGGCCACCGAACCCGCGAGCGACGTCACCGACCCCTCGGCCACCGACGAGCTGGGCCGGGCCCTGCTCGCGGGCCTGCACGACCTCGCCCGGCTGGGCCGGGGCACGGTGCTCGGCGCGACCGCGGCGGTGCTGCGCGGCGGCCGCACCCGGCGGGTGTCCCGGCACCGGGGCCCCGAGCTGGCCGGGCTGCTCGACCGGCTCTACCGCGAGCAGCACGAGGGCCTGGTCGGGTACGCCCTGCGCCGGATCGGGGACCGGGCCCGCGCCGAGGACGTCGTGCAGCGGGCCTACGAGAAGGTCTGGCGGCGCAGCCCGGACCCCGCCGACCTGGACAACCCGGCGGCGTACCTGGTCACCGCGACCCGCAACGAGATCAACCGCGAGCTGAAGCGGTTCGTCACCGAGCGCGCGCACACCGCCGACCCGGCCGGTGCCGGCGACGGGCCCGGGTCCGAGCCGGCCGCGGAGCTCCCCGCGGGCGGCCGGGACGTCGCCGGTGGGGTCGTGGACCGGATGGCGCTGGCCGAGGCGCTCGCCTCGCTCGCGCCGCGGGAGCGGGAGGCGGTCGTGCTGCGGCTGCAGTGGCAGCTGTCGGTGAAGGAGACCGCCGAGGTGATGGGGGTCAGCGAGGGCGCGGTGAAGGGCTACACCCACCACGGGCTGGCGGCGCTGCGCGCCCGGTGGTCGGGATGAGTGCGGACCTGGCGCGGGCGCTGCGGGAGCTGGGCAGGGAATTCTCCGGGGAGAGCGCCCCGCAACCGGGCACCGTCACCCCGCCGGTCCGGTCGGAGCTGCTGGCCGGGGCGGCGCTGCTGACCGGGCGCGGTGACCTGGCGCAGGACGCCGTGCACGTCGCGCTGGCCCGCACCGGGCCCGGGGACCGCCGCGAGCACGTGCGGCTCTGCGCCGCGGTCCTGCGTGCGGTCCGGGAGCAGCAGGCGCACCCGGGCTGACCGGGCCGGATCCTCAGGCCCGGACCGGCCCGCCGGTCGTGACCGCGGGCTCGGACGCCGAGATCGCCGCGACCAGGTGCGCCATCTCGGGGTTCTCCGCGGCGGCCGCCAGCTCCTCGTGCAGCACCCGGTTGTGCGTGGGCCGGGCCTCGGTGAGCACCGCGAACCCGGCGTCGGTGACCTCGGAGTAGATGCCGCGCCGGTCGGTCGCACACAGGTACCGGGTCAGCAGCCCGCGGTCCTCGAGCCGGGTGACGAGCCGGGTGGTGGCACTCTGGCTCATGGCCATGGTGGTGCCGAGCTGGGTCATCCGCAGGTGGTGCTGCTCCTGCCGGGACAGCATCTCCAGCACGCCGTACTCGCTGACCGAGAGCCCGTGCCCGGTCTGCAGGGCCCGTTCGAGCCGGGACTCGATCCGCGCGTGCAGGACGGCGAGCAGCCGCCAGCCGTGGACCTGGCCCTCGACCTCGTCGTCGGCGAGCGACATGACCCCTCCTCCGTCGGTCCCGCCGAGGCTACCCGTCGTCGCCGACTACCGGCGCCGGCAAGCAGCCCGGCGGGCCCGCGGAGTCAGCGCGGAGGTCAGCGCGGAGTCAGCCGACGGCGACCGGACCGGTCGCCGTGGCGGCACGGCGGGCACCGGCGGTGGCCGCCAGCAGGACGGCCAGCCCGGCGGCGGTGACGGCGGCGCCCGCCCAGAGCGGTGCGGTGTAGCCGAGGCCGGCCCCGATGGTCAGCCCGCCCAGCCAGGCACCGAGGGTGTTGCCGAGGTTGAAGGCGGCGATGTTGGCGCCGGAGGCCATCGTCGGGTCGTCCCCGGCGTGCCGCATGATGCGCAGCTGCAGGCCCGGGACGGTGGCGAAGCCGACGCCGCCCATGAGCAGCAGCAGCACGATCGTCACCGGCTTGCTGCCGGCCCCCAGCGCGAACGCGACGAGCACGACGGTGAGCACCGCGAGCAGGACGACCAGGGTGGGCGTCAGTGCCCGGTCCGCGGCCCGGCCCCCCAGCAGGTTGCCGGCGAACAGACCGGCGCCGAACAGCACCAGCAGCCACGGCACGGTGCCGGAGGCGAAGCCGGTGACCTCGGTGAGGGTGTAGGCGATGTAGGTGAAGCCGCCGAACATCCCGCCGAAGCCGAGCACCGTCACCGCCGCCGAGATCCACACCTGCGGACGCCGGAACACCGCGAACACCGAGCCGGGGCGCGCGGGACCGGCCGCGATCGACGGCACGAGCAGCCGGATCGCGACCAGCGCGACGACACCGATCGCGGTGATCGCCCAGAACGTCGAGCGCCAGCCGAACTGCTGGCCCAGGAACGTCCCGAACGGCACCCCCAGCACGTTCGCGAGGGTCAGCCCGGCGAACATCGTCGCGATGGCGCCGGCGCGCCGGTCCGGGGCGACCAGGTCGGCCGCGACGACGGCGCCGATCCCGAAGAACGCTCCGTGGCACAGCGCGGCGACGACCCGGCCGGCGAGCAGTGCGCCGTAGTCCGGGGCCAGCGCCGACATGAGGTTGCCGAGGACGAACAGCACCATCAGCGTCAGCAGCACGGTGCGCCGGTTCCAGCGGGTGAGCGGGGCGGTGAGCGCGATCCCGCCGATCGCGACGCTCAGCGCGTAGCCCGAGATGAGGTAGCCGGCGACCGGCTCGCTCACGGCGAGATCCGCCGCCACCTCCGGCAGCAGCCCCATGATCACGAACTCGGTGAGCCCGATCCCGAAGCCGCCCAGTGCGAGTGCGACCAGTCCGAGTGGCACGCCCGTCTCCCTTGTCGTCAGTCGGTGCAGGATGCAGGCGTGTACATATAGCCCGCATCCGCAAATAGTTGCGCACGCGGGTTACCGATGCAAGCGGCAACGACGGGGGGTGGACGACGTCACGCGCCCGCCGGACCGGGCGGGCGCGTGACGGCCGGAGGTCAGACGCGCTCGCCGTAGACCCGCTGCACCCGCATGACCATCAGGACCCGCCGGTCGCGGACCATGACCTCGCGGTACTCGTCCCAGTCCGGGTGTTCCCCGGCGGCGGCCCGGTACCAGTCGACCAGCGCCCGGACCGCGGGACCGTCCGGCGAGTCGTCCGGGCCGATGAGCTCGACCGGGCCCTCCGCGGTGGCCCAGGCCCGCCCGTCGGCGCTCTCGACCGACAGCGCCGCGCGTGGGTCGCGACGCAGGTTCGCGGTCTTCGCCCGCCCGTCGGTCATCGACACGCCGATCGTGCCGGCCTCGCGGTCGTAGTGCGGCGTGACCGGCGAGAGCTGCGGCATCCCGCTGCGCTTGATCGTGGCGAGGACGCCCTGCTTCGCGTCGCGGAGCAGTTCGTGCTGTTCGTCTCCCATGTCCGCACAACGTCGATGACGCGGGTCACTGTTCCCGTGCGCCGCCCGGCGGGCACCGTGCCGAGCGCCGCCGTCCGAACCGGGATGAAGCGCCGCGGGGGACCTCGCTACCCTTCTGCGGGTGTTGACCCGGATGTCGTCGCTGTTCCTGCGCACCCTGCGTGAGGACCCGGCCGACGCGGAGGTGCCCAGCCACAAGCTGCTGGTCCGCGCCGGCTATGTCCGTCGCGTCGCCCCGGGCGTCTATTCCTGGCTGCCGCTCGGTCTCACGGTGCTCCGCCGCATCGAGAACGTGGTGCGCGAGGAGATGAACGCCATGGGCGGCCAGGAGATCCTGTTCCCGGCGCTGCTGCCGCGCGAGCCGTACGAGGCGACGAACCGCTGGACCGAGTACGGCCCGGCGCTGTTCCGGCTCAAGGACCGCAAGGGTGCGGACTACCTGCTGGGGCCCACGCACGAAGAGCTGTTCGCGCTCACCGTGAAGGGCGAGTACGCGTCCTACAAGGACTATCCCGTCGTGCTCTACCAGGTCCAGACCAAGTACCGCGACGAGGAGCGGCCCCGGGCCGGCATCCTGCGCGGCCGCGAGTTCCTGATGAAGGACTCCTACTCGTTCGACCTCGCCGACGACGGGCTCGCCGAGTCCTACCGGCGCCACCGCGAGACCTACATCAGGATCTTCGACCGGCTCGGCCTGCGGTACGTGATCGTGGCCGCGACGTCCGGCGCGATGGGCGGCTCCGCGTCCGAGGAGTTCCTCGCCGAGTCCGGCACCGGTGAGGACACCTTCGTGCGCGGGCCCGGCGGGTACGCCGCGAACGTCGAGGCCGTCGTCACGCCCGCGCCGCCGGAGATCCCGCTCGACGGGCTGCCCGCCGCGCAGGTGCACCACACCCCGGACACCCCCACCATCGAGACGCTCGTCGACTACCTGAACGCGCACACCGAGCGCACGTTCGCCGCGGCGGACACCCTGAAGAACGTGCTGGTCAAGACCCGGCAGCCGGGGGCAACGGACTGGGAGCTGCTCGGTGTCGGCGTGCCCGGCGACCGCGAGGTCGACATGAAGCGGCTGGAGGCCTCGCTCGAACCGGCGCAGGTCGAGCTGCTGGAGGAGTCCGACTTCGCTCGCAACGCGTTCCTGGTCAAGGGCTACATCGGCCCGGGGGCGCTGGCCGCGAACGGGATCCGCTACCTGGTCGACCCGCGGATCGTCACCGGGACGGCCTGGGTGACCGGCGCGGACAAGGCCGACCACCACGTCGTCGATCTCGTCGCGGGCCGTGACTTCACCCCGGACGGCACGATCGAGGCCGCGGAGGTCCGGGCCGGCGATCCCGCGCCGGAGGGCGGCGGGGTGATCGAGGCCGCCCGCGGCATCGAGATCGGCCACATCTTCCAGCTCGGCCGCAAGTACACCGACGCGCTCTCGCTCGACGCGCTGGGCCCGGACTCCAAGCCGATCCGGATCACCATGGGCTCCTACGGCATCGGCGTCTCGCGCCTGGTCGCGGCGATCGCCGAGCAGGCGCACGACGAGCGCGGCCTGGTGTGGCCGCGCTCGGTGGCGCCGTACGACGTGCACGTCGTCGTGGCGGGCAAGTCCGCCGAGCTGCTCGACGGGGGCGAGGTGCTGGCCGCGGAGCTGCAGGCGCAGGGCCTGTCGGTACTGCTCGACGACCGCAAGGCCAGCCCCGGCGTGAAGTTCGCCGACGCCGAGCTGGTCGGGGTGCCGACGATCGTGGTCGTCGGGCGCGGGCTGGCCGACGGCACGATCGAGCTGAAGGACCGGGCGACCGGCGAGCGCTCGGACATCCCGCGCGAGGGCGCCGCCGCCCACGTCGCCGGCATCGTCCGGGGGGCCTGAGCCGCACCCATCCCCGCTCACCGGACCGGTCGGCGCTCACACGATCACGTGAGCGCCGGCCGGTCCGGCGAGCAGGTATGCGGCGGAATCGGGGCGACCCGGAGCCGGGGTGACGGGGTGGGCCCCGGGGGTCAGCGCGGCGGGACCGCGGAGGACGCCAGGTCGGTGAGATCGTCGGCGGAGAGCACGTCCCCCGGGCCCCCGGCGGTGTCGCCCGCGGTCACCAGCATCGCGACGCCGGTCGAGCCGTCCTGGGCCCGGGTCCGCGGCACTGCCAGGACACCGATCGACCCGTCCGTGGCCCGGCACCCCGGCTGCCCGGCGGCGGTGCCGTCGGTGCGGACGGTCGCCTCGACCCAGGTCCCGGCCTCCGCGCCGGCGGCGCCCGGCCGCGGGGCCGGCGGCCCGACCGCCACCTGCGGTGCGGCTCCCGCGTAGGCGGACTCCCCGGTCCCGCGGGCGAAGGCCTGCGCGGCCTGCTCGACGGAGGTCCCGGCCGGGACGGCGACGAGCCCGGCCGCGGCGACCCCGCGCGGTGCCGCCCCCGCGGGGCACTGCCCGGCGGCGAACGGCGGCATCTCGGCGAGCCGGGTGAACGGGACGCCGAACACGTCCAGCGGCGGGGCGTCCGCGGTCGCGGCGACCCAGCCCGAGGGCGGGGTGACGGCGAACGCGTCCGACGCCGCCGGTGCGGCGGGTGCGGCGGCGGGCGGCGCGTCGGTGCCGGCCGGACCGTGCAGCGCGGCGACGACGCCCGCCACCAGCAGCGCGGCGACCGCGGCGACGAGCACCGGACGCAGCCGGTTCCCCCCGCTCGCAGGAACGGGTTCGCCCGGGTGGGCCTCGGGCGGCGCACCCGGACGGCGGGGGAACAACGTCCGGCCGGAGGTCACCGGGGGAGCCTACGGTGGCCTCCCGCCGCCCCGGCGGTCCCGGACGGCGGGCGGCCGCACCACGGCGCCCGGCGGTCCACCGGACGCCCGCCCGGCCCGGCGGGCGGAGCGGGCTCAGCCCGGCAGGAAGGTGAACCGCACCGAGCGGGTCGGGTTGTCCACATTGGTGTCGACCAGGCACACCGACTGCCACGTCCCGAGGCCGGGACGGCCGTCGAGCACCGGGACCGTCGTCACGGGCGGGAGGAACGCGGGCAGCACGTGGTCCCGGCCGTGCCCGGCGCTCCCGTGCCGGTGCCGCCACCGGTCGTCGGCCGGGAGCAGCTCGCGGAGCCGGGCGAGCAGGTCGGAGTCGCTGCCCGCACCCGTCTCGATGATCGCGATGCCGGCCGTCGCGTGCGGGACGAAGACGTTGAGCAGCCCGTCACCGGCACCGGCGTCGGACAGGAAACGCTCGATCCGGTCGGTCAGGTCGACCACGGTCTCCTCGGAGCCGGTGCGGATCTCGATCAGCTCGCTGCGCACGTCTGCGGACTCTAGGCGCAACACTAGGGTCGGGCAGCATGGGAGAGACGATCACCGTGTTCGGCCGGGAGTTCCCCCGCCGGCCCGGCTACCTGAACACGGCGAGCATCGGCATCCCGCCGGTGGACGCGGCCGCGGTGCTCGTCGACACGGTGCGGCGCTGGTCGGCCGGGGAGACGGCGCCGCCGGAGTTCGACGACGCGGTCGAGACGGCGCGCGCCGGGTTCGCGGCGATCGTCGGCGTCCCGGTGGCCGACGTGGCCCAGGGCGCGACGGCGGCGGGCCTGATCGGGCCGCTGGCCGCCGCGGTGCCCGACGGGGCGCGGGTCCTCGTGGCGGCCGGCGACTTCGCCTCGGTGACGCGGCCGTTCGCCCAGCAGGCGCACCGCGGGGTGCGGGTGACCGAGGTGCCGCTGGACCAGCTCGCGGCGCACGCCCCGGAGCACGATCTCGTCGCCGTCTCGGTGGTGCAGTCCGCCGACGGCCGGATCGCCGACGTCGACGCCCTGACGGCGGTGCGCGAGCGGCACGGCGTCCGGCTGCTGTTCGACGTCACCCAGGCCGCCGGCTGGCTGCCGCTGCGGCTGGACCGGGCGGACGCCGTCGTCGGGGCGGGGTACAAGTGGCTGCTCGCGCCGCGCGGGGCGGCCTGGCTGGCGCAGCGGCCGTCGTGGGTGCTCGGCCCGCCGGCGGGGCAGCGGTGGCCGGACGTCGTCCGGCACGGCGCCGGCTGGTACGGCACGGTCGAACGGTGGGGCGGTGGCCTCTACACGCCGGACGCCGCCGCCCGGCCCGGCCCGGCCGGCGGTGAGGACTCACCGGTGTGGTTCGCCCACGCGGGGGCGGCGCTCACCGTGCCGTGGCTGGCGTCGCTGGATCCGGAGGCGTTGCGGGCGCACTGCGCCGGCCCGGCCGACGCGCTGCGCGAGCGGCTCGGGACGGGACCCACCGGTTCGGCCGTCGTGTCGGTGCGGGCCGACGGTGCCGCGGACCGGCTGGCCGCGGCCGGGATCACCGCTGCGGTCCGGGGCGGTGCGGCCCGGCTGGCGTTCCACCTGAGCAACACCGTCGACGACGCCGAACTCGCCGCGCCCGCCCTGCTGTCCTGAACGGGCGGGCGCACGGGGCCCGGGACGACCGGTCAGCCGGTGTTCTGGATGGTGCCCTCCAGCGCCGTCAGCCCACCGTCGGCCGCAGCGCACCCGGGGTTGACCGTGCCGCAGGCCGAGATGCCCTCCCGCGCCAGGTCGATGTCCTCGGTCTCGCCGGAGTCGGTACCCGGCTGCGGGGCACCCGGGTTGGGATCGGCGATCAGGCCCGGTCCGTCCTGGTCGATGTTCGGCGGCGGGTCCGCGGCGAACGCGACGGCGGGGGTGAGGAACAGCCCCGCGCCCAGGGCGAGCGACGCGGCACCGGCCGCGACGGCGCGGGCGACGGAGCGCGACGGGGCGGGGCGGGTGGTGCTCGGTCGTGCCAGTGACATGCTTCTCCCAGTGGGTCGGCGTGCCGCGGGCCGGCCACCGGAGGACCGGTCCGGGCGATGGTCCGGGGGACCCTCACCCACGCCGCCGCACGGTGTCAACCCGGTGGGCCGTACGGGCTGGTCCGTACGGGGTCAGCGCTGGGTGCGGCCGGGGAAGACCGGGATCGCCGGGCTCTGCTCGGTCGTCCGCCGCCAGAAGGCGCAGCGGACCGTGCACTCGGTCATCCGGGTCAGCCCGGCCTCGCGCATGTCCGCGTTCGGGGCGCGCTCGACCAGCGACCGCCAGGCGGCGACGGCGTCGTCCTCGGCGGTCACCAGCAGGACCCCGGCGGACAGCGGGTCGACGACCGGCTGCGGCGGGCGGTAGGCGGGCTGCGCCGAGGTCGGCCGCTCGTTCAGCTCGGTGAGCGCGTCCCCGGCGTCCTGGCGGAGCTTGCGGTGCGCCGCGAGATCGGCGGACGCCCGCGCGGCGAGATCCGGCGGGAGGAACGCCGCGGCCGAGGAGTACGCCCACACCGCGGCGTGCTCGCAGGCCAGCGCCCGCTGCAACGCCTCGATCGCGACCAGTGCCGACGGCGGCCGCTCGTCGTCCTGCGCCGGGTTCCGGGCGGGGGTCATCGCGATACCTCGGATCGTCGGCTGCAGGGCGGGCCGTGCTGCGGACGCCGGCACGGGCGTGCCCGGTTCATCGCAGCTCCGCCACGTACGCGGCACAGCAGGCCGCCACCTCGGCGACCAGCCCCACCTGCTGCGCCGACGCCCGCGGGACGACCTCACGGGCCGTCCGGACGGCCGCGTCGACCGAGTCGCGGACGGCGACCACGTCCGCCACGGGCGGTGCGGCCGGGACCGGGGCGGCCCCCGGCGGACGCCCGCCGGCCTGGTCCAGCGCGGCGGCGTGCTCCATCCGGGCCGCCCGCAGCGGCTCGAGCCGCCCGGCCAGGCCCGGGTCGGCGGTGACCGCGGTCGCGACCACGGCCGCGTCCATCCGGGCCGCGTCGGCCATCGCGAGCAGGGCGTCGGACACGTCGTCCGCGGGCTGCTCCGACGCGCTCGAGCACCCGGCCAGGACGACCGGCAGGAGCACGGCACCGGCACCGGCGGTGCGGAGCACCCGGCGCCGGGTCACACCCGCCGGTGCCGGGACGGGCCGCGGCCCGCCGTCCGGCACCGTTCGTCTCCGCTGCATCACGATCGGTCATGCTGCCAGCCCGGCCGCGGGACCCCGCCACCGACCGGGCGACCCGGACGGACGCCCCCGACGCGCACGGCCCCCGACGCGCTAGGCTCACCGGCCGCCCCTGTCCGTTCCTCCGGTGCGTCGTCCGCGGGCCCCGCCCGGGCCGTCGCACGCACCCGGACCGAGCCGCGCCGCCCGGCGGGACGCCCCCCGGCGGCCACCCGGGCCCGACCCGGGTGACCCACCCGGGTGACCACACCCGAGCGACCCCACCCGCGTGACCACGAGGAGAGCCACCCGATGCGCAGTCCGGACCCCGACCAGCTGGCCGACCAGCTGCGCGGCGTGCTCGAGCCGGTGGTCACCGCCGCCGGGCTGGAGATCGACGCCGTGGAGGTCCGCACCGCCGGGCGGCGGCACGCGGTCAAGCTCGTCGTCGACCTCCCGGAGAGCTCGGACGCCACCGGGATCGACCTCGACGACATCGCCCGGCTGAGCCGCAGCGCGGCCACCGAGCTCGACCCGCACGAGCACCTCATCGAGGGCTCCTACACGCTCGAGGTCACCTCCCCGGGGACCGACCGCCCGCTCACCACCCCGCGGCACTGGCGTCGGAACTTCCTGCGGCTGGCCCGGATCTCGCTGACCGACGGCGCCGAGCTGCACGCCCGGATCGGCCGGGCCGGCGCCGAGCGGGTGCAGGTCGCGATCCCGGGCAAGAAGCAGCCCGAGCCGCGCGAGCTCGCCTACGCCGAGATCAGCCACGCCCAGGTGCAGGTCGAGTTCAAGCCGGCGCCGGCCGCCGAGGTCGCGTTGCTCGACCCGGAGCGCGCCGCCGCGGACGGCACCACCACGAGCAGCACCAGCAGCACAGACCCGAGCGGATCCGAGGAGAACCGGTGAACGTCGACATCCCCGCGCTGCGGGCCATCGAGCGGGACAAGGAGATCCCGTTCGAGACGGTGCTGGACGCCATCGAGACCGCGCTGCTCACCGCCTACCGGCACACCGACGGCAGCCACTCCCAGGCCCGGGTCGAGGTCGACCGGCGGACCGGCGTCGTCCGGGTGCTGGCCCGGGACCCCTCCGACGCGGCCGAGGACGGCACGCCGGGGCCGGAGTTCGACGACACCCCGGAGGGCTTCGGCCGGATCGCCGCCACCACGGCCCGCCAGGTGATCGTGCAGCGGCTGCGCGACGCCGAGCACGAGCGGACCTACGGCGAGTTCGCCACCAAGGAGGGCGAGGTCGTCGCCGGCGTCGTGCAGCGCGACGCCCGGGCCAACGCCCGCGGCGTCGTCGTGGTGGCGCTGGGCGGTTCCGGCGGGACCGAGGCCGTGCTGCCCGCCGCCGAGCAGGTACCCGGCGAGGTCTACAGCCACGGCGACCGGATCCGCTGCTACGTGGTCGGGGTGACCCGCGGCCCGCGGGGCACGTCGATCACGCTGTCGCGCACGCACCCCAACCTGGTGCGCAAGCTGTTCGCCCTGGAGGTCCCGGAGATCGTCGACGGCTCGGTCGAGATCGTCTCGGTGGCGCGGGAGGCGGGCTTCCGCTCCAAGATCGCGGTCCGCTCCTCGCGGTCCGGGCTCAACGCCAAGGGCGCCTGCATCGGCCCGATGGGGGCGCGGGTCCGTGGCGTGATGGGCGAGCTGGCCGGCGAGAAGATCGACATCATCGACTGGTCCGAGGACCCTGCGGAGTTCGTCGGCAACGCGCTGTCACCGTCGAAGGTGGTCTCGGTCACCGTCCTGGACGAGCGTGCCCGGGTCGCCCGGGTCGTCGTCCCCGACTTCCAGCTGTCCCTGGCCATCGGCAAGGAGGGCCAGAACGCCCGCCTCGCCGCCCGCCTGACCGGCTGGAAGATCGACATCCGGAGCGACGCCGACCCGGGTGACCCGGTCGGTCCCGGTCCCGACCCGGTGGGGGCGTCGTCGTAGCCGGAGGGACCCCGGGGCGACCGGCCGAGGGAATGCCCGGCCGCGACGCTGCGCTACACTCACAGACGGCCCGCGGTCGCGGTCCGTCGCCCGTTCACACCCGGTCGGTTCCGATCCGGACCTGTGTGGGGTGCCGGACGCGGGAACGGGCCGACGCACTGTTGCGAGTGGTCGCGGAGAACGGTCGAGCAGTCCCGGATCCGCGCCGTCGCCTCCCCGGCCGGGGTGCCTGGTTGCACCCACGGACGGGGTGTCTGGACCGGGCCGAGCGTCGCTCGGCCTTCGTCAGGGCGCTGCGCCTCCGGGTCGCACCGGAGACCGGTGCCGTCCGGCACTGGGTCCAGGAACAGCAGGGGACAGGGAGCCTCCCGGTCCCGTCATCGGAAGAAAGCAAGGTCGACCAGTCATGAGCCAGCAGTGAAGATCGCACCATGAACGTGCTTCGACACTAGGTTCGAGGTCGAGCGGGATGCTGCCGCCCGGCCTCCGGTCAGGACAAGGAGAGCAGTGGCAGGCAAGGCCCGCGTGCACGAGCTCGCGAAAGAGCTCGGACTCAGCAGTAAGCAGGTCCTCAGCAAGCTGCAGGACCTCGGGGAGTACGTGAAGTCTCCCTCCTCGACTATCGAGGCCCCCGTCGTGCGCAAGCTGCGCGACTCCCTCGCCGACGGTGGCAGCGGCCAGCGTCGCGGTTCCGGTGCGCCCGGCGGCGGTCGCCCGCGTGCCGGTGGTGGCGTCCCCCGCGGTTCCGGCGCACCGTCGCCGTCGCGTCCGGGAGCCCCCAAGCCCGGCCCGACCCCGGGAGCGGGCCCCGCCCCGAAGCCCGGCCCGCGCCCGGGTCCGCCCGCACCGGCCGCCCCGGCCCAGCCGGCGGCCCGTCCGGACGCCCCGAAGCCCGGCCCGGCGGCGCCCAAGCCCGCCGAGCAGGCCCCGGCGGCGGAAGCCGGCACGCCGGCCTCCGCCGAGCCGCGTCCCGGTTCGGCCGCACCCCGGCCCGGCCCCAAGCCGGGCCCGGCCGCCCCGAAGCCCGGCCCCAAGCCGGAGCAGGGCGGTCAGGGCGGTGGCCAGGCCGGTCAGGGTGGCGGAGCCCCGCGGCCCGGCGGTGACGCCCCGCGCGGTCCCCGCCCCGGTCCGCGTGCCCCGCGGGTCGGCAACAACCCGTTCGGTGTCGGGCAGGGTTCGCCGAAGCCCGGCCCGCGCCCGGCCGCCCCGCCGCAGCAGGGTGGTCAGCAGGGTGGCGGAGCGCCGCAGCAGCCTGCGGCCCGCTCCGGTGAGGCCCCGCCGCGTCCGCCCCGTCCGGGCGGTGGCGCCGGTGGTCCGCGCCCGAACCCGGGCAACATGCCCCCGCGGCCGAACCCGGGCATGATGCCCGCGCGTCCGGCGGCCGGCCGGCCCGGTGCCGGTGGCGGCGGTCGTGGTGGCCCCGGCGGTGGCCGTGGTGGCCCCGGCGGCGGTCGTGGCGGTCCCGGTGGCGGTCGTCCCGGTGGTGGCGGCGGCGGTTTCCGTCCCGGTGGCGGCGGTCCCGGTGGTCCGCCCCCGGCCGGTGGTGGTTTCCGTGGTCGTCCCGGTGGTGGTGGCGGCGGTCGTGGTCGCGGCGGTGCCGCGGGCGCGTTCGGCCGTCCCGGCGGCCCGGCCCGTCGTGGCCGCAAGTCGAAGCGGCAGAAGCGCCAGGAGTACGACGCCATGGCCGCGCCCTCGGTGGGCGGCGTCCGCCTGCCCAAGGGCAGTGGCGAGACGATCCGGCTGCCGCGTGGCGCGTCGCTGACCGACTTCGCCGAGAAGATCAACGCCAACCCGGCGTCGCTGGTGCAGGTGCTGTTCCACCTCGGCGAGATGGTCACGGCGACCGCGTCGGTCTCCGACGAGGTCCTGGAGCTGCTCGGCCAGGAGATGAACTACCGGGTCCAGGTCGTCTCGCCGGAGGAGGAGGACCGTGCGCTGCTCGAGTCCTTCGACATCGAGTTCGGCGACCTCGGCGACGAGGACGCGCTGGCGGCCCGCCCGCCGGTCGTGACCATCATGGGTCACGTCGACCACGGTAAGACCCGGTTGCTGGACACGGTCCGCAAGGCGAACGTCCGTGAGGGCGAGGCCGGCGGCATCACCCAGCACATCGGTGCCTACCAGGTCGACGCCGAGCTCGAGGGCGTCGAGCGGCAGATCACCTTCATCGACACCCCGGGTCACGAGGCGTTCACCGCCATGCGTGCCCGCGGTGCGAAGTCCACCGACATCGCGGTCATCGTGGTGGCGGCGGACGACGGTGTGATGCCGCAGACCGTCGAGTCGATCAACCACGCCCAGGCGGCGGACCTGCCGATCGTGGTCGCGGTCAACAAGATCGACGTCGAGGGTGCGAACCCGCAGAAGATCCGTCAGCAGCTCACCGAGTACAACCTGGTGGCCGAGGAGTACGGCGGCGACACCATGTTCGTCGACATCTCCGCCAAGCAGGGCACCAACATCGAGTCGCTGCTCGAGGCGATCCTGCTGACCGCGGACGCGGCGCTCGACCTGCGGGCCAACCCCGACATGGACGCCCAGGGCGTCACCATCGAGGGGCACCTGGACCGCGGCCGCGGCCCGGTGGCCACCGTGCTGGTCCAGCGCGGCACCCTGCGGGTGGGCGACTCGGTCGTCGCCGGCGACGCCTCCGGGCGCGTCCGGCGGATGGTCGACGAGCACGGCAAGGACGTCACCGAGGCGCTCCCGTCGCGTCCGGTCCAGGTCATCGGCCTGACGTCGGTGCCGGGTGCGGGCGACACGTTCCTCGTCGTCGACGAGGACCGGGTGGCCCGTCAGATCGCCGACCGGCGGCGTGCCCGCGAGCGGAACGCCGAGCTGGCGAGCCGTCGCAAGCGCGTCAGCCTGGAGGACCTGGACGCCGCGCTCAAGGAGACGAACACCCTCAACCTGATCATCAAGGGTGACAACTCGGGCACCGTGGAGGCGCTCGAGGAAGCCCTGGTGAAGCTGGACGTGGGTGACGACGTCGACCTGCGGGTCATCCACCGCGGCGTCGGTGGGATCACCGAGGGCGACATCAACCTCGCCATCGCGGACAACGTCATCGTCATGGGCTTCAACGTCCGTGCCGAGGGCAAGGCCACCGAGCTGGCCAACCGCGAGGGCGTGGAGATCCGCTACTACTCGGTGATCTACCAGGCGATCGAGGAGATCGAGGCGGCCCTCAAGGGCATGCTGAAGCCGGAGTACGAGGAGGTCGAGCTGGGCCGCGCCGAGGTCCGCGAGGTCTTCAAGTCCTCCAAGTTCGGCACGATCGCCGGTTGCCTCGTGATGGCCGGGGAGATCCGCCGGAACGCCAGGGCGCGCCTGCTGCGCGACTCGACGGTGGTCCAGGAGAACCTGCCGGTCTCGTCGCTGCGCCGGTTCAAGGACGACGCGGTCGAGGTCCGTGAGGGCTTCGAGTGCGGTATGACGCTCGGCAACTACTCCGACATCAAGGTCGGCGACGTCATCGAGACGTTCGAGATGCGGGAGAAGCCGCGGAGCTGATGGTTCGACGCCACGGGGCGGCCGGTGATCCACCGGCCGCCCCGTCGGCGTTCGCGGCCCGCCCGAGGAGGTGTCGTGTACGTCGGAGCACTGGAGTGCGACGTCCTGCTGGGTGACGTCCACTCGCTGAAACAGAAGCGGTCGGTGGTGCGCCCGCTGCTGGCCGAACTGCGCCGGTTCGAGGTCGCGGTGGCCGAGGCCGGGCACCTGGACCTGCACCGCAGGGCGTTGATCGGGGTGAGCTGCGTGGCCGCCGACGCCGGGCACGTCACGGAGCTCCTCGACCGGTGCGAGCGGCTGATCGCCGCCCGTCCGGAACTGGAACTGCTGTCCGCCGGGACGCGGCTCTACGGGCCGGAGGACTGACCCCCCGGCGGGTCCGGGCCGTGCCTAGACTCGTCCGCAGCACGACGGTGGAAGGAGCACGACATGGTCGACCAGGCCCGCGCACGCAAGCTCGCCAAGCGCATCTCGCAGATCGTCGCGGAGGCACTCGAGCACGAGGTCAAGGACCCGCGCCTGTCGATGGTGACGATCACGGACACCCGGGTCACCGGGGACCTGCGTGAGGCGACGGTCTTCTACACCGTGATGGGGGAGTCGCTGGAGGTCGCGCCCGACACCGCCGGTGCCGCGGCCGCGCTGCAGAGCGCGGCGGGGGTGCTGCGCACCAGGGTCGGTCAGCTGACCGGCGTCCGGCACACGCCGAGCCTGGCCTTCGTCCCCGACGAGGTCCCGGACTCCGCCCGCCGGATGGAGGAGCTGCTGGCCCGCACCCGGGAGTCCGACGCCGAGGTGGCGCGACTGGCCGCGTCGGCGTCGCCGGCGGGGGAGGCCGACCCCTACAAGGCTCCGCGGGAGACCGAGGCGGAGTGAGCGCGCCGACCGAGCACGCGGAGTCCACGGGCCCCGGGCCCGGTGCGGTCGACCCGGCCGGCGCCGCGGCGTTGCTGCGCACCGCCCGGGGCGAGGTCCTGGTCGTCGGGCACGTGCGGCCGGACGCGGACGCGGCGGGCAGTGCGATCGCGCTGGCCACCGCCCTGCGCCGGTCCGGTGTCGCGGCCGTCGTCTCCTTCGGCGGGCCCGACCCGGTCCCGGAGCCGTTGCGGGCGCTGGACCCCGACGGTCTCGTGGTCGCGGCGGCCGACGCGCCCGCGGCCCCGGACGTGCTCGTGTGTTGCGACATCTCCTCCGCCCCCCGGATCGGTGACCTGGCCGGGCGGCTGGACACCGCCCGGGTGTCACTGGCGATCGACCACCACGCGTCGTTCGTCCCGTTCGCCGGGCACCATCTCGTCGACCCGGCGGCCGCGGCGACCGTGCTGCTGGTCCGCGAGGTGATCGCCGAGCTCGGGATCGACCTGGACCGGGTGCTGGCCAGGGCCCTGTTCGCCGGGCTCTACACCGACACCGGCGGTTTCCGCTGGGGCGGTGCGACGGCGTTGCGGCTCGGCGCCGAGCTCGTCGACGCCGGTGCGGAACCGCGCAGCCTGATGCGGGAGCTGTCCGGGACCCGGCCGTTCGGCTGGCTGGCCGCGCAGGCCGGGGTACTGGCGGGGGCCCGCCGGGAGCCCGCCGGGGCCGGGGACCGGCCGCTGGTGTGGGCGACGATCGACCCGGCGACGGCGGCGCAGTACCGCGACCAGGTCATCACCGTCGTCGGCCAGCTGCTGGCCACCGCGGGCGACGGGGTCGCGGCCCTGCTCACCGAGGTCGAGCCCGGCAGCTGGTCGGTGTCGTTGCGCGGCAGCGGCGACCCGGACCTGTCCCGGGTCGCGACCGCGCTCGGCGGGGGCGGTCACCCGGGTGCCGCCGGGTTCGAGCGGGACGGCAGCCGCGACGAGCTGCTCGGGCTGCTGCGCGGCGCGCTCGCCGAGCGGGAGCCGTGACGGCGGCGGCCGACGTCACCCGGTCCGGTGTGACGTGGCTCCGGGACGTAGCGTGGTCCGCGATCCCCTCAGGAGGTTGCGCGTGAGTTCCGAGCCCGCTCCGGGACACGACGGTGCCAGCGGATGGCGTGAGTTCCTCGGCGCCTGGGTCCGCAACCCCGCCCGGGTCGGTGCCGTCTGGCCGAGCTCACGGCAGCTGTCGGCGAAGCTGGCCCGCGTCGCACCCGGTCACGGTGCCCCGGTGGTGGTCGAACTGGGGCCGGGTACCGGCGCGGTGACGACCGAGGTCGCCCGCAGGCTGGCGCCGGACGGGCGGCACCTCGCGGTCGAGCTCGACCCGGGCATGGCCCGGTACCTCACCGGGCGGCACCCGGGCGTCGAGGTCGTCAACGGGGACGCCCGCAAGCTGGGCACGCTGCTCGCCGAGCGCGGCATCGAGGGAGTCGACGCGGTCATCTCCGGGCTGCCGTGGTCGCTGTTCGACCGCCAGACCCAGCGCGAGATCCTCGGCCAGGTCGTCGACGTGATCGGCGAGACCGGCTCGTTCTCCACGTTCGCCTACTCGCACACGCTGCCGATGCCCTCGGCCCGCCGGTTCAAGGCGACCCTGCAGGAGACCTTCGACGAGGTCGTGATGACCCGCACGGTGTGGCGCAACGTCCCGCCGGCGTTCTGCTTCCTCTGCCGCCGCCCACGCCCCGCGCAGGACGACCGGCGGACCGATCCGGCGCACTGAGCGGTGACCACCGCGGAACGCACCCCGGGTGGGGCGCGGGACATCCTGCGGCTGGCCGTGCCGGCCCTGCCGGTGCTGGCCGCCGAACCGCTCTACCTGCTGGTGGACACGGCCGTCGTCGGGCGGCTGGGCGGGGTGGCGCTGGCCTCGCTGGCCGTCGCGGCGGTGCTGTTCGCACAGGTCACCACCCAGCTCACCTTCCTGTCCTACGGGACGACGGCGCGGGCGGCGCGGTTCTTCGGCGCCGGGCGCCGGTCGGCCGCGGTCACCGAGGGCGTGCAGGCGACCTGGCTGGCGCTCGCCGTCGGCGTCGTCGTGGTCGTGCTGGGCCAGCTCGTCGCCGCGCCGGTCGCCGGGGTGCTCGCCGGTGGCGGGGAGATCGCCGAGGGCGCGGTGTCGTGGTTGCGGATCGCGCTGTTCGGCGCGCCGTTCGTGCTGGTCACCCTGGCCGGGAACGGCTGGATGCGCGGGGTGCAGGACACCCGCCGGCCGATGTACTACGTCCTCGCCGGGAACGGGCTCTCCGCGGCGCTGTGCCCGGTACTGGTGCACGGCGCCGGCGGGTGGCAGGGCTGGGGCCTGGAGGGCTCGGCGGTCGCCAACGTGGTCGCGCAGATGGTGTCGGCGGCGCTGTTCCTGGCTGCGCTCGCCGCCGAGCGGCGCCGCGCCCCGGCCGGTGCCCCGGTCCGGTTCGCCCCGGACGGCGCGGTGCTGCGTGCCCAGCTGACGATGGGCCGGGACCTGGTGATCCGGTCGCTCGGGTTCCAGGCCTGCTTCCTGTCCGCGACGGCGGTGGCGGCCCGCTTCGGCGCCGAGTCGGTCGCCGCGCACCAGGTGGTGCTGCAGCTGTGGGTCTTCCAGTCCCTGGTGCTCGACGCCGTCGCGATCGCCGCCCAGGCGCTCGTCGGGTCGGCCCTCGGCGCGGCCGGGGGCGGCGGCCCGGACGGCGACGGCGCCGCCCACGCCCGGGCCGTCGCGGCGAGGGTCACCCGCTACGGGCTGGTGCTGGGCTGCCTCTTCGGGCTGGTGTTCGCCGCGCTGTACCCGGTGCTGCCCGGAGTGTTCACCACCGACGCCGCGGTGCTCGCGACGATCCCCGCCGCCTGGTGGTTCTTCACCGCGCTGCAGCCGGTGGCCGGTGTGGTGTTCGCCGTCGACGGGGTGCTCCTCGGCGCCGGTGACGCCGCCTTCCTCCGGACGACGACGCTGCTCGCCGCCCTCGGCGGGTTCCTGCCGCTGATCTGGCTGTCGCTGCTGTTCGACTGGGGGCTGGCCGGGATCTGGACGGGGCTGACCACGTTCATGCTGGTCCGGCTGGTCGCGGTGGGGTGGCGGGCGCGCTCGGGACGCTGGGCGGTGACCGGGGCCGTACGGCCCTGACCCGGCCGCCGGGTGAGCGCTGCCCGTCCCGCCGGGCCCGGCCTCGGGCTTCGCAGTACCCCCGGGCGCACGACAGGTACCTCAGTGCGGTGTCGAGGTCGTTCCGGAGCCCTGGTGCACCGCTGGTGAGCCGGGGCCGGGGTCCGCGGCGGAGGTGGGGTCCGCGAGCGGCAGCCGCACGGTGAACACCGCGCCGCTGCCGTCGGGGCGCCGGCCGACCGCCACCGTCCCGCCGAGCCGGCGGGAGATCCGGTCGACCAGGGCCAGGCCGATCCCGCGTGGGCGGCCACCGGGTGTCGCGCGGGTGCTGAAGCCGAACGTGAACAGCTCGCGCGCCGCCTCCTCCGGGACCCCCGGCCCGCTGTCGGAGACCTCCAGGACGGCCGAGCCGTCCTCGGTCCGCACGGCGACGCCGACCGCCCGCTCGGTGTCGTCCGGCCGGTCCGCCACGACCTCAATGGCGTTGTCGACCAGGTTCCCGGCCAGGGACACCAGGTCGTCCGCGGCGAACGGTAACCGGAGCCCGGGCAGCACGTCGGGATCGCAGCCGTCGTGCACGGTGAACGTGACGTCGCGCTCCGCGGCCTGCCACGCCTTGTCCGCGAGCAGCGCGGCCAGCACCGGGTCGAGCACCTCCGCGACGACCGCGGCACCCGGCCCGCGGGTCCGGTCCAGCGCCGCGCTCCCGGCCGCGGCGGCGTCGGCGGTGTCGCCCAGCTCGACCAGCGTGAGGACGGTCTGCAACCGGTTCGCGAACTCGTGGGCCTGGCCGGAGAGCGCGTCGACCTTGCCGCGGGCGTCGTCGCGCTCGCGCAGCGCCCCGGCCAGCTCGGTGCGGTCGCGCAGGGTGAACACGCGGGTGCCGGCCCCGGCGGCGGGACCGGCCGGACGGCTGTTGACCAGCAGTACCCGTTCACCGGCCAGCGCGGCCTCGTCCCGCAGGTCCTCGCGCAGGCCGCGGAGCAGCACCGCGAGCACCGCCGGGTCGATGCGCAGCCCGGTCAGCGGCCGGCCGGGTTCCGCGGTGTCCGGGACCCCGGTCCGCGGATCGGGCGGGTCGAGCAGTCGCCGGGCCTCGCCGTTGACCACGACCAGGCGGCCGCCGCCGTCGACGACGAGCAGTCCCTCACCGACGGCGTGCAGGACCGCCTCGTGGTGGGTGTAGGCACCGGCGATCTCCTCCGGCTCGAGGCCGAGGGTCTGCCGGCGCAGCCCGCGGGCCAGCCAGACGGCGAGCACGACGCCCAGCAGCAACGCCCCGCCCGCCGCGGCGACGATCCCCGGCAGCCAGCGCAGCGCCAGGTCGCTGACCCGGGTCTGCAGCACACCGACCGAGACGACGGCGACCAGCCGCCCGTCGAGGGCGACCGGGGTCACGGTGCGCACCGACGGGCCGAGGGTGCCGGTGTAGATCTCGGTGGAGGTCTCCCCGTTCAGGGCCGGGGCGATGTTGCCCTGGTAGGGGTAGCCGATCTCGTCCGGGTTGTAGTGGCTGTAGCGGATGCCGTCCGGGGACATCACCACGATGAAGCTGGTGTTCGTCGCCAGGCGGATCCGCTCGGCGACCGGCTGCAGGTCCGCGGACAGGGTGCCGACGTCGCCACCGGCCCGCAGCGGGCCGAGCACCTCCGGGTCCGAGGCGACGCTCAGGGCGGTGGCCCGGGTGAGCCGGGCCGCGGCGTCGGTCTCCAGCTCCTGCGCGCCGTAGACACCGAGGGCGGCGAGCCCGCCGACGGTCAGCAGCACGGTCACGACCTGCAGCACGAGCAGCCGCCGGACCAGGCGGGACCGGCGGAACTCGGAACGGAACGGCCGGCGCACGGGCCCACCTTCCCACCGCAGGGGTGGGAGTGGGGACCGCGCGCCGGCCGTTTCGCCCGAGGAGGAGCCGCGCTGCCGTCAGGAACCGGCCGCGACCGGTGCCTTCTCCTTGTCGGTGCCGGGGTCGGTGTCGGTGCCGGCCTCGATCTGGGCGGTGGCACCGGAGCCGTGCGCGGCGTCCATGGCGTCCTCGACCAGCGACGGGTCGTCGAGCACCGCGGCGAGCCGCTCGCGGTCCAGCTCGCCGTTCCAGCGGGCGATGACGAACGTGGCGACGACGTTGCCGATGCAGTTGGTCAGCGCCCGGCCCTCGGACATCACCCGGTCGATGCCGATGATGACCGCGATGCCGATCGCGATGGCCTCGGCGGTGAAGAACTCCCCGCCGAAGGCCTGCAGCGACGCGGACAGCGTGACCAGGCCGGCGCCGGTGATGCCGGCGGCACCCTTCGACGTCAGCACCATCAGCAGGGCGAGGCCGATCTGCAGCCCGATCGGCAGGGTCTCGCCACCGGCCTGGGCGATGAACAGCGCACCCAGGGTCAGGTAGATGCAGGTGCCGTCGAGGTTGAACGAGTACCCGGTCGGGATGACCATGCCGACGGTCTGCCGGGAGGCACCCGCCGCCTCCAGCTTGGTGAGCAGCCGCGGCAGCACCGACTCCGAGGACGAGGTGCCCAGGATGATGAGCAGCTCGTCCTTGATCAGCCGGATGACCTTGAAGACGTTGAAACCGGCGAACGCCGACACCCCGCCCAGGACCACCACGATGAAGAACAGGCAGGTGCCCCAGAAGACGGCCATCAGCTTGAGCAGGTTGGTCAGCGACTCCGCGCCGAACGCGGAGACCGTGTAGGCCATGCCGCCGAAGGCCGCGACCGGCGCCGCCCACATGATCAGCTTGATGATGCCGAAGACGACCTTGGCGATCGAGTCGATCCCGCCGACGATCCGCTCCCGCATCGCCGGGGCGAGGCCGGAGATGGCGCAGGCGGTGAGGATCGCCAGCACCAGGACGCGCAGCACCTCGTTGTCGACGAACGGGCCGAGGAAGCTGGTCGGCAGCACGTCGTCGAGCAGGAAGCCGACGACACCCTCGTTGCCGGAGGCGGAGCCCTCGGCGAGGTCCTCGTTCGCCTTGGCGAGCTCCTCGGGCGACGGGACGCCGGTGAAGCCCACACCGGGGGCGAAGACGTTGGCCGCGATCAGGCCGATGGTCAGCGCCACCGCCGTCGCGATCAGGAAGTAGAACAGCGCCCGCACGGCGAGACCGCCGGCCCGGGCCAGGTTGCCGATCGAGGCGATACCCACCACGACCGTGCAGAAGATGACCGGCCCGACGATGACCTTGATCATCTGGATGAACGCGTCGGCGAGCCACTTGAGGTTCTCGGCGAAGCCGGGCGCGACCAGCCCGACGACGACACCGGCGAGGATGCCGATGATGACCCAGAACCAGAGCTGGGTGTAGAAGCGCTTGCGCGGCCGGGTGGGGGTGGTCCCCGCACCGGAGCCGTCAGCGGTGGCGGCCTGGGCCATTGTCCGTCCTCCTCGACGTGTTCGGTGCCGAAACGATGTCGGAGGTCGGCCCCCGGCGCCAACCGGAGCGGTACTCCTCTTGAGGAAGGTTTGAGGAAACGGACTACTGTGACGCCCGTGCGTGTGCTCCTGGTCGAGGACGACGCCGTCCTCGGCGACGCGTTGCGCCGCACCCTCGTCAAGCACGGGTACCCCACCGACCTGGTCGGCAGCGGGACCGCGGCGCTCGGCGCCGTCGCCGAGCGCGAGCCGGACGTCGTCCTGCTGGACATGGGTCTGCCCGACCGGGACGGCATCGGCGTCTGCCGGGAGATCCGGTCGGTGTCCCGGGTGCCGATCCTCGCCATCACCGGCCGCGGCGACGTCGCCGCGCGGGTGCAGGGCCTGCGCGCCGGGGCCGACGACTACCTCGTCAAACCGGTCTCCACCGACGAGCTGCTGGCCCGGATCGACGCGGTGCTGCGCCGCTCGACCGGCGCGGCGGTCGCCTCGACGGTGGCGGTGGGCGCCGTCGTCGTCGATCTCGACCGGCGGGCGGTCACCGCGGACGGCACCGAGATCGCGGTGACCCGCAAGGAGTTCGACCTGCTCGCGGCGCTGGCCCGGCGGGAGGGCGCGGTGCTGCCGCGGACCGAGCTGCTGGAGCAGGTCTGGGGGATCGCGGACGCCTCCGCGGCCCGCACGCTGGAGGCACACGTCGCGTCGCTGCGGTCCAAGCTGGCGCCGCACGACGTCGTCGTGACGGTGCGTGGGATCGGGTACCGGCTCGCGCGTTAGCGTCTGCGGCCGTGGCACCCCGAACCCCGCCCCCGCCGCCCGGACTCGTGATCGTCGACAAGGACCGTGGACCGACCAGCCACGACGTCGTCGGGAAGCTGCGCCGGATCATGGGCACCCGCAAGGTCGGGCACGCCGGGACGCTCGACCCGATGGCGACCGGCGTGCTGGTCGTGGGGATCGAGCGGGCGACGAAGCTGCTGGGGCACCTGTCGCTGGACACCAAGGCCTACACCGCCACCGTCCGGCTCGGGCAGGCCACCGACACCGACGACGCCGAGGGCGAACCGCTCGCCGAGCCGGTGCCGGTGACCGCGGACGAGGCCGGCGTCCGGGCGGCGATGGCCGTGCTCACCGGCGACATCATGCAGGTCCCGAGCGCGGTGTCGGCGGTGAAGATCGACGGGAAGCGTGCCTACCAGCGGGTCCGCGACGGGGAGACGGTCGAGATCCCGGCCCGGCCGGTCACCGTGTCCGCGTTCGAGCTGCGCGAGGTGCGGACCGACGGCGGGTTCCTCGATCTCGACGTCGCCGTCGAGTGCTCCTCGGGGACCTACGTCCGGGCGCTGGCCCGCGACCTCGGCGCGGCGCTGGGCGTCGGCGGGCACCTCACGGCACTGCGCCGCACCCGGGTCGGGCCGTTCACCCTGGAGCACGCGCGGACCGTCGAGCAGCTCGCCGGGGACCCCGGGCTGTCCCTGGACCTGGCCGCCGCGGTCGACACCGCGTTCCCCCGGGTCGAGGTCGACGCCGACGCCGTCACCGACGTCCGGACCGGGCGGTCGCTGCCCGCGGCCGGGGTCGGGGGCACCTACGGCGTGTTCGGCCCGGACGGGGCCGTGCTCGCCCTGATGGCCGACCGTGGCCCGTCCGCGCGCCCGGTCGTCGTGCTCGACCCGGCGGGCTGACCGGCGCGGCACCCGTCCGGGGCGGGGGCACCCCGTCCCGTCCCGGCTGCCGTAGGCTCGCCGCCGTGCTGCGCTGGCGTGGTCTGGAGTCGGTCCCGCCCGGCTGGGGACGCTGTGTCGTCACCGTCGGGGTGTTCGACGGCGTGCACCGCGGGCACCTGCAGCTCATCTCCCGGGCCGTCGAACTGGGCCGCGAACGGGGCCTGCCGGTCGTCGTGGTGACGTTCGACCCGCACCCGGCCGAGGTCGTCCGGCCCGGCACCCACCCCGCCCGGCTCTCGACCCTCGACCGGCGGGCGGACCTGGTCGCCCGGACCGGCGCCGACGTGTTCTGCGTCCTGCCGTTCACCGAGCAGCTCTCCCGGATGGAACCCGCCGGGTTCGCGCACGAGGTGCTGGTGGACCGGCTGCACGCGGCGGCCGTCGTCGTCGGGAGCAACTTCACCTTCGGCCACCGGGCCACCGGCGACGTCGCGGCGCTGGGCGAGCTGGGCCGCCGGTTCGGGTTCACCTGCGAGGCGCTCGACCTGATCGCCGACAGCGACCCGGTCGAGGTCACGTTCTCCTCCACCTACATCCGGTCGTGCATCGACGCCGGGGCGGTGCGCGACGCCGCGCACGCGCTCGGCCGCTGGCACCGGGTGGACGGCGTGATCGTGCACGGCCACAAGCGGGGCCGGGACCTGGGCTACCCGACGGCGAACGTGTCCAGCGCCCCGTACACCGCGATCCCGGCGGACGGCGTCTACGCGGGCTGGTTCCGGATCGGGGACCGCAGGCTGATGGCCGCGATCTCGGTCGGGACGAACCCGACCTTCTCCGGCCGGGTCCGCACGGTCGAGGCGTACGCGCTCGACGTCGACGAGGACTTCTACGGCCACCGGGTCGCGGTCGAGTTCGTGGCCCGGCTGCGCGGGCAGGAGCACTTCGACGGCATCGAGCCGCTGATCGCGCAGATGGGCCGTGACGTGCAGCGCTGCCGGGAGATCCTCACCGCGACCGGCGACGCGACCGGCCCGGACGACGTCCCGGGCGGCGCGCCGCCGGACGTCGCGGGATGAGTGGAATTCCCCTATCCACGCCATTCGCCCACGGTGACCGTGCCGGACGGCGCAGGATCGTCACATGGACGATCCTGCCGGTGACCAGGTGGCGGCGAACCGTGCACGGCAGCGGGAGATCTACGGCGAGCCGCTCGGCGAGCGCGTCCGCCGGCTGACCACCGGTCTCGGGATCACCCAGGCCCGGCTCGCGGCGACCCTGGGGCTGAGCCCGGCGATGCTGTCCCAGCTCTCCGGCGCCCGCCGGGTCAAGATCGGCGACCCGGCGGTGCTGGGCCGGATGGCGACCCTGGACCGGCGCCTCGCCGCGGGCCCGGTCCCGGCGCCCGAGGTCGAGAACCTGCTGGCCGCCATCCGGTCGGAGCCGACGCGCTGGGGCCCGCCGGCGTGCGGGCGCTGTGGTGCGGGGGCCGGGGACGACCTCCCGGCCGGAGCCCGTGCCCGCCGTCCCCGCCCCGCCCCGCCGTCCGCCGACGACGCGTTGCGCGGGGTCACCGCCCCGGCCCGGCTGGTGGCCGCGGCCGCCACGCTGGCGCCGTCGTTCCCGGAGATCGCCGAGGTGCTGCGCCGGGCCGCCGCCCGTCGCTGAGGCCGCGCCCGCCCGGTGCGCCGCGTCTCGGCGCGGCGGGCCGCGGGTGGGTCCGGCAGGCGCTCCCGCCCCGCACGCCGGGGTGACACCCTGGTCCGGAGGGCGCCGGGGTGCGGGGGAGGGGATCGGATGCGGTTGTTCACCGCACTGTGGCCGCCGCGAGAGGTCGTCGAGGCCCTGGCGGCGGCGGTCGACGCCCACCCGCCCTGGCACCCCGACGGGGCCTGGCGCCCGGTCGATCCGGGTTCGTGGCACCTCACCCTGTGCTTCCACGGCGAGGACGACGCCGCGACCAGGGCCCGGGAGCTGGACCGCGCGTTCGCCGGAGCGACGGCCCCCCGGCTGCGGCTCGCCGGGACCGGGACGTTCCCGGGTGTCGTCTGGGCCGGGGTCGCCCCGCCGGGGGCGCTGGCGGATCTCGCGGTCCGGGCCGGGGCGGACCCGTCGGCGTTCCGGGCGCACCTCACCCTGGCCCGCCGGAGCCGCCGTGACCGCGACCGTCCGGAGCTCGCGCCGGGCCGTCCCGCCGACCGGCGGTCCGCTCCGGTCGAGGGGCGATACTGGACCCCCACGGAGGTCCTGCTGGTCGGGTCGGAGCCGGGCGGCCGCTACACACCGGTGCACCGGGTCCCGTTGGGGTGACGTGGTCCCACCAGCCGTGGGTCGACGACGGCCGGTGATCTCGTCGCTGGTACCGTTCCGGTCGGGTCCGGCTGCAGTCCGCGGCGGCCGCGACCGTCCACCTGCCGTTCCACCACCCGATCCGGGTGGGATGCGTGACCGGCACGGACCCGCGGACCGACTCAGAACGAAGGAGTGAGCCGTGGCCCTGTCCACTGCCGAGAAGAAGACCACGCTCGAGAAGTACGGTAACCACGCCACCGACACCGGGTCCCCCGAGGCCCAGGTGGCGCTGCTGACCCAGCGGATCACCGGTCTGACCGAGCACCTGAAGCAGCACAAGCACGACCACCACAGCCGGCGCGGCCTGCTGCTGCTGGTCGGTCGTCGGCGCCGGCTGCTCAAGTACCTGCGCGCTGTCGACGTGGCCCGTTACCGGGCCCTGATCGAGAAGCTGGGTCTGCGCCGCTGACCCACCGCCCGACCCGGCACCGGATCCCGGTGCCGGGTCGAGTCGCATCGGCGCCGTGACCCGGCGCCGGTGCCGTGCGACGACCGCACAGCACCAACGGCACCAACAGCACCACGGATCCACCGCACCACAACTCCACAGCCCCGCCACGAGACATCCGGACATCCGCCGGTCCTCGGTAGTGGCTCCCGGGAACACACGTTGCCGGCAGCTTCGATCGAAGGCCGGCCCAGCAGGGGATCGAGCCGGACGTCGTCGGGGGCGGGCGCATCAGACACACTCCCAACGACGAGGAGAGAAATCCCCGTATGACTGACGTCATCTCCGAGGACGGCGTGCACGAGAGCACGGCCGTCATCGACAACGGTGCCTACGGCACCCGCACCATCCGGTTCGAGACCGGGCGGCTCGCCCGCCAGGCCGCCGGATCCGTCGTCGCCTACCTCGACGACGAGACCATGCTGCTGTCCGCGACGACCGCCTCGAAGCGGCCGAAGGACCAGTTCGACTTCTTCCCGCTGACGGTGGACGTCGAGGAGCGGATGTACGCCGCGGGCCGCATCCCCGGCTCGTTCTTCCGCCGCGAGGGCCGTCCCGGCACCGACGCGATCCTGACCTGCCGGCTCATCGACCGGCCGCTGCGCCCGTCCTTCGTGGACGGTCTGCGCAACGAGATCCAGGTCGTCGTGACGGTCATGTCGCTCGACCCGAAGGACCCCTACGACGTCGTGGCGATCAACGCCGCGTCGGCGTCCACCCAGCTCGCGGGCCTGCCGTTCTCCGGCCCGGTCGGCGGCGTGCGCGTCGCGCTGATCGCCAACGAGGCCGGCACCGACACCCAGTGGGTGGCGTTCCCGACCCACGACCAGCTCGAGCGCGCCGCGTTCGACATGGTCGTCGCGGGCCGTGTCGTCGGCGACGGTGACACGGCCGACGTGGCGATCATGATGGTCGAGGCCGAGGCCACCGAGCAGACGATCGACCTCGTCGCGGGCGGCGCCAACGCCCCGACCGAGGACGTCGTGGCCGACGGTCTGGAGGCGGCGAAGCCGTTCATCCGTAGCCTGTGCGTCGCCCAGCAGCAGCTGGCCGACGTCGCGGCGAAGCCGACCGCGGACTACCCGCTGTTCCCGGCCTACCAGCCGGACGCGTTCGACGCCGTCTCCGAGGCCGTCGAGTCCGAGCTGGCGCAGGCGCTGACCATCGCCGGCAAGCAGGAGCGCGAGTCCCGGACCGACGAGATCAAGGCGTCGGTGCTGGACAAGCTGGGCGAGCGCTTCGCCGGCCGGGAGTCCGAGCTGGGCAACGCGTTCCGCGCGCTGAACAAGAAGCTCATCCGCCGCCGGATCCTGACCGACCAGGTCCGGATCGACGGCCGCGGCCTGACCGACATCCGGCCGCTGTCGGCCGAGGTCGAGGTCATCCCGCGGGCGCACGGCTCGGCGCTGTTCGAGCGCGGCGAGACCCAGATCCTGGGTGTCACCACGCTGAACATGCTGCGCATGGAGCAGACGATCGACTCGCTCGGTCCGGAGACCTCCAAGCGCTACCTGCACCACTACAACTTCCCGCCGTTCTCCACCGGTGAGACCGGCCGCGTCGGCTCGCCGAAGCGGCGCGAGATCGGCCACGGCGCGCTCGCCGAGCGGGCGCTGCTGCCGGTCCTGCCGAACCGCGAGGAGTTCCCCTACGCGATCCGGCAGGTCTCCGAGGCGCTGGGGTCCAACGGCTCCACCTCGATGGGCTCGGTCTGCGCCTCGACGATGTCGCTGCTCAACTCCGGTGTGCCGCTCAAGGCGCCGGTCGCGGGCATCGCCATGGGCCTGGTGTCCGACCAGGTCGACGGCCAGACCCGCTACGTCGCGCTGACCGACATCCTCGGCGCCGAGGACGCGTTCGGCGACATGGACTTCAAGGTCGCCGGCACCAAGGAGTTCGTCACCGCGCTGCAGCTCGACACCAAGCTGGACGGCATCCCGTCCGAGGTGCTGGCCGCGGCGCTGAGCCAGGCCCGTGACGCCCGCCTGACCATCCTCGAGGTGATCGGCGAGGCCATCGACGGCCCGGACGAGATGAGCAAGTACGCGCCGCGGGTGACCGCGGTGAAGGTCCCGGTCGACAAGATCGGCGAGGTCATCGGCCCGAAGGGCAAGATGATCAACTCGATCACCGAGAAGACCGGCGCCGACATCTCGATCGAGGACGACGGCACCATCTACGTCGGTGCGAACGACGGCCCCTCCGCGGAGGAGGCGATCGGCATGATCAACGCGATCGCCAACCCGCAGCTGCCGAAGGTCGGCGAGCGGTTCCTGGGCACGGTGGTCAAGGCCGCCGCGTTCGGTGCCTTCGTCTCGCTGGTCCCCGGCAAGGACGGCCTGATCCACATCTCGAAGCTCGGCAACGGGAAGCGGATCGGCAAGGTCGAGGACGTCTGCAAGGTCGGCGACAAGATCCGCGTCGAGGTCACCGACATCGACAACCGGGGCAAGATCAGCCTCGTCCCGGTCCAGGAGGGCGGGGACGACGCCGAGGCACCGGCGGACGCCGAGGTCACGGCCGACGCTCCGGTCGAGGCCGCCAACCCCAGCTGATCCGTCGGCTGACGACGATTCCGCAGCGGCGGTCCGGGACCACGGTTCCGGGCCGCCGCCGCTGTGTGTGGAGGAGAACCGCTTGGACGCCGCCCGTTCCGCCGACACCACCGCCGCGCCCGTCCCGTCCACCGGGGTGCACGGGGCGGTCCGGCGCAGCGAACTACCGGGTGGTGTCCGGCTGGTCACCGAGTCGGTGCCCGGGGTCCGGTCCGTCGCGATCGGCATCTGGATCGGCATCGGCTCGGTGGACGAGACCGGTCAGCAGGCCGGGGCCGCGCACTTCCTCGAACACCTGCTGTTCAAGGGCACCCGGCGGCGGACCGCGGTCGGGATCGCCGAGGAGATGGACGCCGTCGGGGGTGAGCTGAACGCGTTCACCGCCAAGGAGCACACCTGCTACTACGCGCACGTGCTCGACACCGACGTCGCGCTCGCCGTCGATCTCCTGACCGACGTGGTCACCGACGCGCAGCTGGCGCCCGCCGACGTGGAGGTGGAACGCGGCGTCGTGCTCGAGGAGATCGCGATGCGCGACGACGACCCGGAGGACCTGCTCGGCGACCTGTTCGACCAGACGCTGTTCGGGGAGCACCCGCTCGGCCTGCCGGTGATCGGCTCCGAGGAGTCGATCCGCGGGATCACCCGGGACACCCTGCACGGGTTCTGGCGGAGCCTGTACACGACGCCGCGGATGGTCGTCGCCGCCGCGGGGAACCTGGACCACGACGCGGTCGCCGAGCTCGTCGCCACCGCGCTCGGCCGGGCCGCGAACGGTCACGCCGGGGCCGCCGCGGTCCCGCCGCGCGCCGCGAGCGGGACCCGTCCGGTCCGGTCCGCCGCGCTCGGCCTGCAGTCCGACGAGTCCGAGCAGGCCCACGTGCTGCTCGGGGTGCCCACCCCCGGCCGGCACGTACCGGGATCGCCGGTGCTCGCCGTCCTCAACAGCGCGCTGGGCGGCGGGCTGTCCTCGCGGCTGTTCCAGCAGGTCCGTGAGCAGCGCGGATTGGCCTACCAGGTGTACTCGTCGACGTCGCGCTACGCCGACGCCGGCTCGCTCTCGGTCTACGCCGGGTGCGCGCCGGAGCGGCTCGGCGAGGTCGTCGCGGTGGTCCGGGACGTGCTGGGTGAGGTAGCCACCGGCGGCCTCACCGACGCCGAGGTGACCCGGGCCCGTGGCGCGCTGCGCGGTGGCCTGGTGCTGGCCTGCGAGGACACCGCGTCGCGGATGCACCGGCTCGGCCGTGGCGAGCTGGACCACGGCCGCCAGCGGTCGCTGTCCGAGAGCCTGGCCCGGATCGAGGCGGTCACGCCGGGGGAGGTCGCGGCGCTCGCGGCGGAGCTGCTGGACCAGCCGCTGACCGCGGCCGTCGTCGGGCCGTACGAGGACGAGACGGAGCTGCCCGCGGCGCTGCGCGAGCTGGGCTGAGCGGCTCCCGACGACCGAGGCCCCCGGTCCCGGATGACCGGGACCGGGGGCCTCGTGCTCGCCGGAGGCGTCAGGCGCCGTTCTGCCAGCCGACCAGCTCGGGCAGCGGTGGGGTGGCGAACAGCGACGCCCCCCAGTTGGCCAGGCCGGGCTTGGTCGCCCAGACGGTGGGGCCGGAGTAGACCGGCAGGATGCCGTAGGTCGCGAGCGCCTTCTTCTCCACCGCGTTGGCCGCGGCGTACTGCTCGTCCGCCGTGGGCAGTGTGTTCACCTTCGCCAGCTCGGCGTCGAGATCCGGGGTCCCGGTGCCGGACTTGTTGAGCGTCGAGTTCGAGCAGTACTGCTGGCAGATGTACGCGACGCCGTAGGGGTCCGAGGAACGGAATCCGCTGTAGGCCATGTCGAACTCCGCGTTCGCCATGACCTTGGCGAAGTCGCTCGACGGCAGCTGCCGCACCTGGAGATCGGCCCCGATGTTCTTCATCATCGCCACCAGGGCTCCGGAGACGGCCCGCTTGGTCGCCGTGTCGCCGACCTGCACGTAGGTGAAGCGGAGCGGTTGACCACCCTTGGCCCGGACGCCGTCCGGCCCGGGAGCCCATCCGGCGGCGTCGAGTCCCTGCTTGGCCGCCTCGGGATCGAACTGCACGGCCGAGTTGTCCTGGTAACCCTTCTGGAAGGGCTTGAGCACGAGGGAACCGGACGGGGCCTCGCTGTAGCCCATGCCCTGGAACTGGATCTCCGAGAGCTGCACGCGGTCCATCCCCTGGAAGATCGCCTTGCGGACCTCGGTCTCCTTCAGCACCGGTGAGGTGCTGTTCAGGGTCAGCAGGTAGTCGGCGGGGGTGCCGGAGATCCGGATGTCGGCATCCGGCACGGACTTCGCCTGGGCGAGCAGGTCGGCCGTCTCGGCCTCGGCGGCGTCGATCTGGCCGTTCCGGAACGCGTTGACCTTCGCGGTCTGCTCCAGCGTGACGAGAGTGACCCGGTCGAGCTTGCCCGGCTTGCCCCACCACTTGGGGTTCCGCTCGAAGGACAGGGTCCCGTTCTGCTGGTCGTAGTCGGACACGGTGTAGGGCCCAGCGCCCCACTCGGTGTGCGGCTTGTTCAGGTACCCCTGGTTGAAGATCTGCGGGTCCGCCGCCACCTTCGGGTGCACCAGGTAGTTGAACAGGCTCTGCCACCAGACGTTGACGCCGTCGAAGGTGACGATCACCTGCCTGTCGTCCACACCGCGGGTCACCGAGGTGATCCGGTCGTAGCCGTCGGTGGAGTTCGGGATGAACGCCGGGTCGGAACCGTTGTTCGACTTCCAGGTGGCCTCGAACGCGCGCCAGTCGATCGGCGTGCCGTCGTTGTAGACCGCCTTCGGGTTGAGGGTGTACGTGACCGTGGTGTCGCCACCGGAGTCCGCCGCCGTCGCCTCGGTGATGTAGTCCGGATTCATGATCGGGTCACCGTTCGGGGTGAACGTGATCAGCGCCGGGTTGTACCAGTTCCAGGACAGCCACGTGTCTGTGGTGCCGTCGCCCTGGAACCGGTTCAGCTGGGGAGTCAGACCGGAGCGGAACGGCAGCGTGACCTCGCCGCCGTCGCGCAGGTTCTCGTAGGGCTGCTCGTTGAACGACGGTGTCGTCGACAACGCCTCCCCGGTCTGGGTCGGCTCCTCGGAGCCACCCCCACCACAGGCGCCGAGCAGCAGGGCCACGGCCACGACGGTGGAGGTCAGCGCCCCACGACGGATCGATCTGTGCATCTCTCTCCTCAACGGAAGTGGCAGGCGTTGCGGTGGTCGGACTCCTGCTCGGAGGCCCCGTCCTTGACGACCAGCGGTGGGGTCTCGGTCCGGCACCGGACCTGCTCGGCCTCGGACAGGGTCCGCGCGAGCGGGCACCGGCCGTGGAACGCGCAGCCGGGCGTCTCCCCGGTGGGGCTCGGCAGGTCCCCGGTGAGCACGGTGCGCCGGCGGGTCCGTTCGACCTGCGGGTCGGGCACCGGGATGGCCGAGAGCAACGCCTGGGTGTAGGGGTGCTGGGGGTTGCCGAAGACGTCGGAGACGGCGCCGGACTCGACGATCCGGCCCAGGTACATGACCGCGACGCGGTCGGCGACGTGCCGCACCACCGACAGGTCGTGGGCCACGAACAGGTAGCTCAGGCCCAGCTACCGCTTGAGCCCGGCGAGCAGGTTGAGCACCCCGGCCTGGACCGAGACGTCGAGCGCGGAGACCGGCTCGTCGAGCACCAGCAGCGACGGGCTGGTCGCCAGCGCGCGGGCGATGCCGATCCGCTGGCGCTGCCCGCCGGAGAACGCTGCCGGGAACCGGTCGGTGTGCTCGGGATCCAGCCCGACCAGGGCCATCAGCTCGTCGACCCGGGCGGCGATCCGCGCCCGGTCCGACCAGCCCGCGGCGCGCAGCGGCTCGGCGAGGATGTCCCCGGCCGTCATCCGCGGGTCCAGGGCACCCATCGGGTCCTGGAACACGATCTGGATCTCCCGGCGCAGGGCGGCGACCGCGGAGCGCGAGGAGAGCGTGGCGACGTCGGTCCCGGCGACCGTGATCCGTCCGCTCTCCGGCGGCTGCAGGTTCATGATCTCGAGCAGGGTCGTCGTCTTCCCGCAGCCCGACTCGCCGACCAGCCCGAGCGTCTCGCCCTCCCGGATGTCGAGATCGACGTCGGCGACCGCGTGCACGGAGCCGATCCGCCGTCGCATCAGCGAGCCCTTGAGCAGCGGGAACGTCTTGCGCAGGCCCTCGACCGACAGCACGACGGGACGCTCGGCGCGGTCCGTGCCCGGGTCGTCCCCGACACCGGTGAGCAGGTCGGGCGGGTCGAACACCGGCGCGCTGCCGATCCGGCCGTCGACGATCTCACCGGACCGGACGCAGGCGACGGCGTGCCCGGGCCGGTCGCCGGCGGCGACCAGCGGCGGCTCGACGTCCCGGCAGCTCGCCACGGCGACCGGGCACCGCGGCACGAACGGGCAGCCCGGCGGCAGGTCGACCGGGGTCGGCGGGTTGCCGGGGACCGGCACCAGCGGGCGCCGCTCGACGCTGTCCACCCGCGGCACCGCCCCGAGCAGACCGATCGTGTACGGCATCCGGGGTGCGGCGAACAGCTCGTCGGCCGTCGCCGTCTCCACCGGGCGCCCGGCGTACATGACCAGGACGTCGTCCGCGGTCCCGGCGACCACGCCCAGGTCGTGGGTGATCATCACGACCGCGGCGCCGGTCTCGTTCCTGGCGACCTTCAGGACGTCGAGGATCTGGGCCTGCACCGTGACGTCCAGCGCCGTCGTCGGCTCGTCGGCGATGATCACCGCGGGGTCGTTGGCGATCGCCATGGCGATCATCACCCGCTGCCGCATCCCGCCGGAGAACTCGTGCGGGAACGACCGGATCCGGCGGGCGGGGTCCGGGATCCCGACGAGGTCGAGCAGCTCGGCGGCACGGGTGCGGGCCGCTGACCGGGAGATGTCGGTGTGGATCTGCATCGCCTCGACCAGCTGGTCGCCGACGGTGAAGATCGGGGTGAGCGACGACAGCGGGTCCTGGAAGATCATGCCGATCTCGCGCCCGCGGATCCCGGACATCTCCTCGTCGGTCAGCCCGACGAGCTCACGCCCGCCCATCCGGATCGACCCGGACACCGAGGCGCTGTCCGGCAGCAGCCCCATCACCGCCAGCGAGGTCACCGACTTCCCGGACCCGGACTCGCCGACGATGCCGAGCGTCCGGCCGGGCACCAGGTCGAAGTCGACCCCGCGGACGGCCTCGACCCGCCCCGCCTCGGACGGGAACGCGACGTGCAGGTCGCGGACCGACAGCACCGGTTCGGTCATGCCCTGCCCCCTGCCTGCGAGGTCGGGTCGAGCGCGTCGCGCAGCCCGTCGCCGACGTAGGCCAGCGAGATCGTCAGCATCAGCATCAGCAGCAGCACCGCGGGAACCGCCAGCAGCCACGGCGCCGTGGCCATGGAGTTGGCGCCGTCGGCGAGCATCGTGCCGAGCGACACGTCCGGGACCTGGACGCCGAACCCGACGAACGACAGCGCCGTCTCGCTCTGCACGGTGTTCACCACGTTCAGCGTGAACGTGACGATCAGCAGCGAGCCGATGTTCGGGATGAGGTGGCGCAGCACGATCGACCGGCCGGGCACGCCCATGAAGCGGGCCGCGGCGACGTACTCGCGCTCGCGCAGGGTCGTCGCGACCGTCCACACCACGCGCGCCGTCGTCATCCAGCCCAGCACGCTCAGCGCCACGATCAGCACCCGGTAGTCCCCGGTCGCCCACTGCGAGGCCAGCGACAGGATCAGGAACGACGGCACCACCATGAGGAAGTGCACGAGCCCGAGCAGTGCCCGCTCGCCGCGCCGGCCCCAGGTGCGCCCGCCGCCGAGGTAGGCGGCGCCCGCGCCGACCAGCGCCGCGATCGCCGTCGTGACCAGGGAGACGGTGACGGCGATCAGCAGTGACCGCTGCAGGCCGTGCACGGCCTGGGCGTAGACGTCGTTGCCGCCGGCGGTGGTGCCCAGCGGATGGTCCGCCGACGGGGCCTCGGTCAGCCCGGTGAAGTCGACCGAGGTGTGGTCGTACGGCGAGAACACGCCGCCGACCAGCGAGAACAACACCAGCAGGCCGAACACGACCAGCCCTGCGACGGCCGAGCGGCTGCGCCGGTAGCGCCGCCACACTAGCGCCGAACGGCGGCGGGGGGACCGCCCGGCGGGCGGCGGGGCACCCGCCTCGGCCCCGTCGCCGACCGTGGGGGACAGCTCGGGCAGGTTCAGGCTCACGTCAGTTCACCCGCACTCTCGGGTCGAGGGCCACGACGGCGATGTCGGCGAGGATCGCCCCGACCGCGGTGGCCGCCCCGGCGAACGCCGCCGCGGCCACCGCGCCGTGGATGTCGTTGGTCGAGATCGTGCGGATGAGGTAGTCGCCCATGCCCTGCCAGGCGAACACCTTCTCGGTGATGACGGCGCCGGTGAACAGCGCCGGGATCGCGAAGGCGACCTGGGTGGCGACCGGGATCAGCGAGCCGCGCAGCCCGTGCCGGCGGATGGCCTGGCGGCGGGTGAGCCCCTTGGCCCGGGCGGTGCGCACGTAGTCGGAGTTGACGACGTCGAGCAGCATCGCCCGCTGCAGCATGTGGTACCCGGCGTAGGTGATGATCAGCAGCGAGATCGTCGGCAGGATCAGGTGCTGGGCCCGGTCGAGCAGGGTCGGCCAGAACCCCTCGATCCCCGGGGTCTCGGCGCCCGCGACGTAGAAGAGCGTCCCGCCGACGCCCTGGTTGATCGCGATCGCCACGAAGACGACGGCGAGTGCGGCGACCGCGGGCGGGGTGTTGAGGGTGAACACCGACGTCATCTGGGCGACCCGGTCACCGACCCGGTACTGCCGCGACGCCGAGTAGACCCCGAGCGCGACGCCGAGGAGGATCGAGAGCACCAGCGAGGCCAGGATCAGCTGGCCGGAGACCCCCACCCGGAACGCGACCTGGGTGTTGACGCTGTCGCCGATCGGGCTGGCGCCCCAGTCCCAGCGGGTCACGATCCCGGCCAGCCAGGTCCACCAGCGTTCGCTCAGCGCGACGTTGGAGTCCAGGTTGTACTGCCCCAGCGAGCGGGCGATCTCCTCGTCGGTGCGGGGCGGGCGCAACTGCAGGTAGTTGACCCGTGGATCGAGGAACGCGTTCGCGAGGAAGTAGGTCAGGTTGGTCGCGACGACGATCATCGCGAGCCAGCCGACGCCCCTGCGCAGGACGTAACGGAGCAACGGTGCTCGCTTTCTCCCGCGGCCGGGTCCGGTGGTCGGTACCGGGGGCCGGCTGCGGTGGAACGGCCGCGTGGTGAGCGGGTGTCACTGGTTCGGGTGGTCGTAGGCTTGCACGCCGGTACCAGAATCCCCAGATCTCATCAGAACTGTTTATTTGTTTGTGACGTGAAACCGTCGCGAATCGGGTGGTCCCCCCATTCGGGGCGCGGGAGCTGCTGGGAGGCTGGAGTCATGACGGGTCTCGCCGTGCTCGCCGGCCTCATGATCGTCCTGGGTCTGGCCGGGATCGTGCTCCCGGTCCTGCCCGGACCGCTGCTGATCGTCGGCGGGGTCGCGGTGTGGGCGATCCCCCGCGGGGACTCGGTCGGCTGGTGGGTGCTCGGCATCGCCGTCGCGGTGACCGTGCTCGGGCAGGTCGCGAAGTACCTGCTCCCGGGCCGGCGGCTCAAGGCGTCCGGGGTGCCGACGCGGACGTTGCTCGCCGGGCTGGTGCTCGGTGTCGTGGGGTTCTTCGTCGTCCCGGTGGTCGGGCTGTTCCTCGGGTTCGTGCTGGGGGTCTGGCTGGCCGAGCTGGTCCGGCTCCCGGACTCGGCGACGGCCTGGCGCTCGGCCCGCGAGGCGCTGGCCGCGGTCGGCTGGAGCATCCTCATCGAGCTGGCGGCCGGGATGCTGGCGACGGCCGTCTGGATCGGCGGTCTCGTCGTCGGGTGATCCGGTGCCGGATCAGCCCAGCCAGACGACCTCGGCCCAGATCTCACTCCACGGCCGCGACCGGTCCCGGGCGAGCAGCACCGGCCCGCCCTGCTCGAGGTTGTCCAGTCCCACCCCGTTGTCGATCCGCGCGACGGTGTCGACCCGGCCGAACCAGGTCCGGACCTGCTCGACCGGGTACCCGACGACCACCACCGCCGTCTCGTCCCCGGGCGGCGGTCCCCAGCCGGCGTAGGCGTTGTGGCCGCTGTAGGCCGGGCCCGCCGCGGGCAGGTAGTGGTCGACCGCCCCGGCCTGGCCGTAGTTGGCGGCGAGCACGGTGACCCGCTCACCGGGTGCCGACGCCACGGCGGCGCCGACGGTCGCGGCGAACTCCGGCCAGCCGACGGTCTCGGCGGCGTCCGGATTCATGGCGACGACCGGTGAGACGGCCAGCTCGTCCACCGGCACGACGGGCAGGGCCGTCGTGGCCGATCCGGCCAGCGTGACGACCAGCGCCGTGCCCAGCGCCGCGGCCCGCGGGACCGACTGGCGCGCCCACGCCAGCGCCGGTGCCGCGCCGGCGGCGAGCAGCAGCGGGTAGAGCCCGGCGAGGTAGTAGGGCTTCCCGCCGGTCACGGTGAACAGCACCAGCAGCAGCCCGTAGGCGACCGCGAACGCCCGCCACGTCCGCAGCCGCGGGTCCCGGGCCAGCCGCCACAGCCCCGCCACCCACACCGGCACCAGCAACGGACCGACGAGCACCAGCTGGAACGGCACGACCACCCACCACGGCTGGCTCGACACCGAGCCCCCGGCGGCGATCGACGACGACAGCGCGAGCAGCGGGAACCCCGCACCGGCCTGCCAGACGAGCTGCGGCAGCACGAGCAGGACCGCGACCAGCCCGCCCAGCCAGGGCCAGCGCGAACGCAGGATCCCGCGCGGCCCGGCGAGCAGGACCCCCGCGAGCAGTGCCGCGAGCAGGAGCGCGGGCAGCAGCTTGTTCTGCAGTCCCACCCCGGCGACCGCGCCGACGGCGAGCCAGACCGGGCCGCCGTCGCGCAGCCCGCGGACGACCAGCCAGGTCAGCAGGGTCCAGACCAGCAGGTCGGTCACGGCGGTGGACAGGGTGTGGCCGAGTATCAGCAGCGCCGACCCGGTGGCCGTGGCCGCCGCGGCGAGCAGCTGCGCGCCGCGGGTGGCCCCGAACTCGGCGGCGATCCGGCCGGCGAGGACGACGACGATCCCGGCGACCAGCGCCGGCCACAGCCGCAGCACCGTCAGCGAACCGTCGCCGAGCTGGTTCAGGGCCGCGGCGAGCAGCGGGGTGAGGGGCCCGTTGTCGACGTAGCCGACGGCCGGTTCGGCACCGGACCGCAGGAAGTACAGCTCGTCGCGGTGCGGCCCGTACCCCTCCGCCGTCGCGACGAGCAGTGCCGTGACGGCGGCACCGGCCAGCAGCGGGGCCCGGCTCGCGGGCGTGCTCGCCGCGGTCCGCGGCTCGGTCGTCACCGCACCCGAGGATGGTCCGATCTGCCCGGAAGGTCCGGAATTCTGGGGCACGCGGCCACCGTAGGGTGCGCGCCGCCGGACCGGAAGCCCGTGCGGCGCAGCACCGGGACCCGCGCGCCCGGCTCGCCGCGCTGCAGTGCCGGTCCCCGGGCGCGTCGCCACCGCGGCAGAGATCGGCACCGGAGCCGGCCCGCGGGGCACTAGACTCCTGCGGCGGTCGGCCAGGACGAACGAGAGGTGTGCCGGTGAGCGGGACGATCCGGGTTGCGGTGCTCGGTGCGCAGGGGCGCATGGGCGGCGAGGTCTGCCGGGCGGTGCAGGCCGCGCCGGACACCGAGCTGGTGGCGGCGCTCGACGCCGGGGACGACCTGTCCGCACTCGACGGTGCCGACGTCGCCGTCGACTTCACCCACCCGGGCGCGGCCCTGGACAACGTGCGGGCCTGCGTCGGCCGGGGGGTGGCTGCCGTCGTCGGGACCAGCGGGTTCGACGCGGCGAAGTTCGACGAGGTCCGCGAGGTCCTCGACGGGCAGGGATCCGGCAGCGTGCTCGTGGCGCCGAACTTCGGGGTCGGTGCGGTGCTGATGATGCACTTCGCCGGGCAGGCGGCGCGCTTCTTCGACTCCGTCGAGATCGTCGAGCTGCACCACGCCGGGAAGGTCGACGCACCGTCGGGCACCGCGGCCCGTACCGCCTCGGTGGTGGCCGAGGCGCGGGCCGCGGCCGGGCTCGGCGCCGTCCCGGACGCCACCACCACCGACCCCGACGGGGCCCGCGGCGCCGTCGTGGACGGGGTGCACGTGCACGCCGTGCGGATGCCGGGGCTCGTGGCCCACCAGGAGGTCATCCTGGGGACCGACGGCGAGGTGTTCACGATGCGGCACGACTCGATGAACCGGGCGTCGTTCATGCCGGGGGTGCTGCTGGCGATCCGCGCGGTGCGCGACCGGCCCGGGCTGACGATCGGGCTGGAACCGCTGCTCGGGCTGGCCTGAACACCATGGTGGAGGGTAGTCCTCCACCACGATCCGGCGCCGGCTGCGCGACGGCACGCCGCACCGGATCGTCAAGGTCCCGCACACACCGGAGGGTCTGGAACGGGAGCTCGCCGCGCTGGGCTGGGACGTCCGCGTGCACCCGACGGCGGGACCGTTCTACTGGGGCGTCGGCGGCCGCACGGCCGGGTGGTGACCGCGGGTCAGCCGACCAGGCGCAGGTCCAGGGTCCCGCCGACCCGGACCTCGCGCAGCGTGCCGCCGGATCCGGTGTCCAGCGTGCGCGCGGCGCCGTCCGGCGCCCACCCGGCCCGGGCGTAGAACCCGCGGGAGGCGGTGTCGGTCTCCGGCAGCCACGCCCGCCCCGTCTGCGAGCCGGACTCCCGCAGGGCCGTCGCGGCGGCGGCGAGCAACCGCCCGCCGTGCCCGCGCCGGCCCCAGCGCGGCTCCACCAGCAGCGCCGAGATCTCGGCGATCGACCGCCCGTCGCCACCGGAGTAGCGGGCCGCGGCGCAGAAGCCGACGGTCTCGGCGCCCTCCACGGCGACCAGCAGGTGGAAGTCGTCGCCGGCGTGCACCGCGTCCCGCCAGTGCGAGCGCGCGGCCTCGGAGGTCAGGCCGTCGAAGGCGGCCTCCGGGAGCAGCCCGGCGTAGGCGGTGCGCCAGGTGCGGTCCTGGATCGCGACGATGGAGTCGACGTCGTCGTCGGTGGCGGGGCGGACGGTCGCGGTGGCCATGCGCCCATGCCTACCGTGTCCGCCGCGGCGCGCCCGCCCCGGCCCGCCCCGGGCGGGCGGGGCCACGGGGCCGCACAGCGCCCGCGGGACTGTCGGGGGTCCGTGGCAGCATCCCGGTCCGTGCGGACGATCTCGGCGGACGTGGCCCGACGGACCTTCCTGGCGGCACAGGGCTTCGCGGACCCGCGCCCGGCCGGTGCGGTGACCCGCCGGCACCTCGGCCGGGTGCTGGACCGGGTCAAGCTGCTGCAGCTCGACTCGGTGAACGTCGCGGTCCGGGCGCACTACATGCCGATCTTCAGCCGGCTCGGTGCCTATCCGTTCGACCTGCTCGACTCGGCGGCCTGGGAGCCCGACGGGCGCCGCCCGCGGCTGCTCGCCGAGACCTGGGCGCACGAGGCCAGCCTGGTCCCCGTGCAGGACTGGCGGCTGCTCGGCCACGAGACGCTGCCGCGCCGCTGGTGGAAGCACTACGGCCCGCTGCTGGAGAAGCACCCGTCGCTGGCGGGCGACATCCGGGACGTGGTCGCGGAGTCCGGCCCGGTCGGCGCCGGTGCGATCGAACGGGCCCTCGCGCCCGGCGGCCGGGCCGGGACCGTCCGCCCCCGCCCGCCGGGCGCGACCTGGTGGGAGCGCTCGGAGGTGAAGCGGGTCTGCGAGTTCCTGTTCGCGGTGGGGGAGCTGGCCGTCGGGACCCGCCGGCACTTCGAGCGCCGTTACGACCTGCCCGAGCGGGTGATCCCGCCGGAGATCCTCGGCGCCCCGGCACCGGACCCGGCCGACGCCGCCCGGGAGCTCGTCGGCCGTTCGGCGTCCGCGCTGGGCATCGCGACCGCGTCCGACCTGCGGGACTACTACCGGCTCGGCCCGGAGCGCACCCGGACCGCGATCGCCGAGCTGGTCGACGCGGGGCGGCTGGAGGAGGTGGCGGTCCGCGGCTGGGACCGCACCGCCTACCGCGACCCGGCCGCCCGGACCCCGCGGGCGGTGCCCGGGCGGGCCTTGCTGTGCCCGTTCGACCCGCTGGTCTGGGAGCGCGACCGCACCGAGCGGATCTTCGGGTTCCGCTACCGCATCGAGATCTACGTCCCGGAGCCGAAGCGCGAGTACGGCTACTACGTGTTCCCGTTCCTGCTCGACGGCCGGCTGGCCGGCCGGGTCGATCTCAAGGCCGACCGGGGCGCCGGCGTGCTCCGGGTCCCCGGGGCCTTCGCCGAGCCCGGCAGCCCGGAGCCGGCGTCCCGGGTCGCCGGTGAGCTGGCCGGGGAGCTGGCGACGATGGCGTCCTGGCTGGGACTCGACGGCGTCGAGGTGGGGGAGCGCGGCGACCTGGCCACCCCGCTGCGCGCACAGCTGCGCTGACGCCCGGGGTTCACACCCCCAGCGGGATCCCGAGCGAGATCCAGGCGAGGAACAGCGCCGTCCACACCACGAACATCACCGCGCAGATCGGCAGCGTCATCGAGATCAGGGTGCCGATGCCGGCGTCGCGCCGGTAGCGCTGCAGGAAGCCGAGGGCGACCGCGAAGTAGGGGCTCATCGGGGTCAGCGAGTTCGCCACGGAGTCGCCGATCCGGAAGGCGGCCATCGTCTGGTCGGCGTCGATCCCGACCAGTAGCAGCATCGGCACCAGCACCGGGGCGAGCAACGACCACTGCGCGGACCCGGAGGTGATGACCAGACCGAGCACGAACACCATCAGCACGGTCAGGAACAGCAGCACCGGCGCCGGTGCGCCGAGCGACTGCAGCACCGCGGCCCCGGACACCGCGATCCACTGCCCGATGCCGCTCCAGGTGAACCAGGCCAGGAACTGGGCGATGACGAAGAACAGCACCAGGATGGGGACGATCTCGACGATCCCCTCCCGCATCAGGCGCGGCACGTCCGCGGGCCGCCGGACCGTGCCGACGCGCAGGCCGTACACCGTGCCGACGGCGAGGAACGTCAGCAGCAGCACCATGGCGATCCCGTCGAGGAACGGCGAGGGCACGAGATCCCCGGTCTCCGGGTCGCGCAGCGGGGAGCCGGGCGGGAGCCACACCGCCGCGTAGAGCGCGAGCAGGGCGAGCAACGTGAGGCCCGCGTCGCGCAGGCCGCGCACCTGGTCCCGGGTGATCTCGGCCTCGGCCGCCTCGGCGGCCTCCTGGTCGGTCACCCCGGCGCCGTCCCCGGTGGTGTCGCCGGGGTCGGCGCCGGTGTCCGGGGCCGGTTCGGCCCGCAGGGCGGCGGGCTCGACCACCCGGTCGACGACGACCGCCGCGGCGAGCGCGATGAGCACCGCGCTCACGACGTTGAACCAGTAGTTCGACAGGGCGGTGAGCTCGATCGACGGGTCCACGATCGCCGCGGCCGAGTTCGTGATCCCGGCCAGCAGCACGTCGGTGGCGGTGACGAAGATGCTGGCGTCGTACCCGGCACCGACCGAGACGAACGCGGCGACCGCACCGACGGCCGGGCTGCGGCCCAGCGTCCGGAACACCATCGCGCCCAGCGGGATCAGCACGATGAAGGCCGCGTCGGAGGCGATCGAGCCGCAGACCCCGGTGAACATCAGGGCCGGGGTGACCAGCCGGCGCGGTGCCCGCAGCACCGTGACCCGCAGCAGCGTGGGCAGCAGCCCGGACCGGTCCGCGACGGCGATGCCCAGCAGGACGGCGATGATCGTCCCGAGCGGCGGGAACTCGACGAAGTTCGTGACCGCCTCGGTGAGCGCGAACCGCAGGCCCTCGCCGGTGAGCAGGCTGCGGACCGGCGTCGGCGCGTCCTGCCCCGGGACCTGGGCGCTCAGTCCCGCGGCGGCGAGCACCGCGGACAGCCCGGCCAGCAGGATCGCCAGCACCACGAACAGGATCACCGGATCCGGCAGCCGGTTGCCGATCCGTTCGACGGCACCCAGCAGCCGGGTCATCCGGCTCGATCGGGCGGCGGTACTCGGTTCGGCACTGTTCATCGGACCCTCCCGGTTCGACCGATCGGCCCGGGAGGCTAGCCCGCCCGGCGCAGAACGGTCGAACCGGCGGGACCGGACACGCCGCGGGAGCGGCGCGTCGCCCACCGGCGCGGGGGAACCCGTGGTCCGCCGGGACGGCCGGAACCGGCCATCCCGGACGGACGCTCAGACCCCGGCCGTGGCCGCGCGGGTCACCAGTACGTCACCGCTGTTCGTCCGGCCGGACAGGCGCACGGCCGGTCCCGCGGGGACGGCGTCGTGCCGCAGGTCCAGCTCGCTGCGGGCACGCCCGGAGCCGGTCGACAGGTCCAGCTCCGCCGCGACCCCGGAGTGCACGCCCACCCGGACGGCGCCGGACCCGGTGCTCACCCGGACGTCACCGCGCACGGCGTCGGCCAGCACGATGTCCCCGGACCCGCTGCGGACCTCCAGGTCGCCGGTCAGCTCGCCGATCCGGACGTCACCGCTGCCGGTGCGGATCCGCGACGGGCCGCCGAGCGCACCCACCTCGACCCCGCCCGAGCCGGTGCGCAGCTGGGCCCGCCCGCCGCACGAACCGATCTCGACGCTGCCGGAACCGGTGGTCACGTCGGTGTCGCCGGTGACCTCGGCCAGCCGCGCCGCGCCGGACCCGGTCCGGACGGCGGCCCAGGCCGCGCGCCCGCTCACCCGCACGCCGGCCGCCCCGGTGCGGATCGCGGGCCGCGAGCCGGCCGGCACCGAGACGGTCACCAGCAGGGCGACCGCGCCGAGCGCCGGGTCCTCCGGCCCGCGGACGCTCAGCCGCCGGGTGGACTCCGACCACTCGATCCGCACCGCGTCGACGGCGTCGGCGGACGGGTCACCGGCCCGCTCCCAGGGCGCTCCGACGATGGGGTCGAAACCGCGGCCGGACCAGCCCGCGCCGGGCGCCGGGCTGCCGCCCATCGACGTCCCGATCCAGTCCAGCAGGCCGCCGAGCCCGCCCGACCACGGGGACGAGCCCCGGTCGGCGCCGACCTCGACCCGGACGGCCGTCGCGTCCTCGACGAGATCGACGTGTACCCGGCCACCACCGATGGTGATCTCCAGCTCGACCGGGCCGGCGGCGTCCCAGCGTTCCCCGCGGGTGGCGCCGGGTTCCCCGGCGCCGCTCCGGTCGGGGGTGTCGCCCGGGCCGGCACCGGACGCGGTCGGACCGGTGCCCCCGGGTGGGCCGTCCCCGGATCCGGTGGGTGCGGTACCGCTCGGGGCTGCATCGGGACCAGGGGCGGCGTCGCCGGACTCCGGCGAGCCGGGGGAGGGGGTTCCCTGCCCGGCTCCCGGGGCGCCGGTGCCCGTGTCGTGCGGGCCGGATCCCTCGTCGATCGGGCCGGTCGCCGCGTCGCGCTCGTCGTTCATCCCTGCACCCATCCCCGGAGGTTCCGGCCGTCGTCGTCGCGGCCGCCGCGTGGGCCCCGGCCGTGCTGCTCGGCGCCGGCCAGGGCGCCCTGCACCGCCTGGGACACCCAGGTGTTCAGCGAGATCCCCTGGGACTGCGCGGCCCGCTCGGCCTGCGCCTTGATCTGCTCCACGATCCGCAGGGTGACCCGGCTGATGTCACCGGCGTCCGCCCCGAAGGGTGACCCGCCCGATCCCGCGGACCCGCCGGTGCCGAACCCGCCGAACGGCGATCCGGCGCCCGGGCCCGGTTCGGACGGCGTGGACGGCGCCGACGGCGCGGCCCCGTCCACCGGTTCCCCGGTGGAGCCGGAGACCGACACCCGCACCTCGCGGCCGTGCAGGCGCACCTCCACCGACCGGTCGCCCAGCGCCGCGGTCGCCTCGGAGGCGAGGTCGGACAGGGCGTTCATGATCGCCAGGCGGGCGGCGGGCTCGATGGCGGAGCCGAGCAACGCCGCGGTGCGGCGGGTCTGCTCGTCCCCCGCGGCCGCGGCGGCGGCGAGGTCGTCGCGCAGCTGCGCGACATACGGCGTCAGGTCCATGACGCCATAGTGCCGTCACCTCTGACGTCATTTCAAGGATGTGGTGTCACCGATGCTGTCGCGTAGCGCTCGTCCTACCCTCGTGGGCATGTCGGAGACCACGCCGCAGACCGTCCCGCTGACCGTGCAGCTCGTGGCGAAGACCGAGTTCACCCCGCCGGCCGGGGTCCCGTGGTCGACCGACGCGGACGGCGGCCAGGCGCTCGCCGAGTTCGCCGGGCGGGCCTGCTACCAGTCCTGGAGCAAGCCGAACCCGAAGACGGCGACCAACGCGGGCTACGTCCGGCACATCCTCGAGGTCGGCCACCTCTCGGTGCTCGAGCACGGCAGCGTCAGCTTCTACCTGACGGGCATCTCGCGCTCGCTCACCCACGAGCTCATCCGGCACCGGCACTTCTCCTACTCCCAGCTGTCCCAGCGCTACGTCCCCGAGCGGGACGCGGCGATGGTGGAGCCGGACGTCATCGCCGAGGACCCGGAGCTGCACGAGCTGTTCCTGCAGGCCTCGGCGGACGCGCTCGCGTCCTACTCGAAGCTGCTGGAGGGGCTGGAGAAGCGGTTCGCCGCCGAGGGGGCCGGCGGGAGCGCCACCCTGGCACGCAAGCAGGCCCGGCAGGCCGCGCGCTCGGTGCTGCCGAACGCGACCGAGACCCGGATCGTCGTCACCGGCAACTACCGCGCCTGGCGGCACTTCGTCGCGATGCGCGCGTCCGAGCACGCCGACGTCGAGATCCGGGAGCTGGCCGTCGAGTGCCTGCGCCAGCTGCAGCGCGAGGTCCCCAACGTGTTCGCCGACTTCGAGATCCAGAAGCTGGACGACGGGACCGAGATCGCCTCCAGCCCGCTGGTCACCGAGGGCTGACCGCGGCGCACGGCGGGGCGGCGAGCGCGCGGCGGCGGATGTCACTACGTTGGGCACGGTGACCCTCGCGACCGTCGAACGTGCCGCCATCTGTGCCGAGTTCGAGCGCTCCGGCCCGGACCGCCCGACGCTGTGCGAGGGGTGGAACGCGCGGGATCTCCTCACCCACCTGCTGGTGCGGGAGCGGCAGCCCTGGAACGCGGCCGGCCTGCTCGTCCCGGCGCTGTCCGGGGTGACGGACAAGGCGATGGAGTCCTACGCCACCGAGGCGTGGCCGAACATGATCGACGACCTGCGCAACGGCCCGCCCGGGTGGTCCCCGTTCAAGCTCGGCAAGGTCGACGAGATCGCCAACGGCGCCGAGTACTTCGTGCACCACGAGGACCTGCGCCGCGGTGAGCCCGGATGGGAGCCGCGTCCGAACGAGCCGGAGCGCGACGGGCAGCTGTGGCACCTACTCTCGGCGCAGTCGAAGCTGCTGTTCCGCAAGAGCCCGGTCGGCGTGGTGCTGCAGCGGCCGGAAGGTGCCCAGCAGGTCGTGGCCACCGGGTTCGGGATGGTCACGGTGATCGGCGAGCCGTCGGAGCTGGTGCTGCACGCCTTCGGGCGGGACGCGGCCCGGGTCGAGGTCACCGGCTTGCCGGTCGACGTCGAGGCCTACCGCGCCGCACCGTCGGGTCACTGAGCCCGGCCGGCGGACCGGCACCGGACCCTCGCGGCACCGTCGCTCTGCCGCCGGCCGCCCCGAGGAGGTCGCGACACCGGGGCGACACACCGGTCGTCCGCAGGGTGCAGGCGGTACCGTCGACACCCATGGACTCCGGTTCCCAGAGCACTCCGGCGGGACAGCACCCGCCCCGTCGCCCGTTCGGCGAGGTCCTCACCGCGATGGTGACCCCGTTCGACCCCGACGGGGAGCTGGACCTGGCGAAGGCCGAGGTGCTCGCGAACCATCTGGTGGACCTGGGCAACGACGGCCTCGTCGTCAACGGGACCACCGGTGAGGGGCCGACGACCTCCGACGTCGAGAAGCGCGAGCTGATCCGGGCGGTGGTCGGTGCGGTCGGCGACCGGGCGACGGTCGTCGCCGGGGCCGGGACCTACGACACGGCGCACTCGATCGAGCTGGCCCGCAGCGCGGAGCAGGCCGGCGCGCACGGCCTGCTGACGGTGACGCCGTACTACTCGCGCCCGCCCCAGGAGGGCCTGATCGCGCACTTCACGGCGGTGGCCGACGCCACGGACCTGCCGGTGATGCTCTACGACATCCCGCCGCGCAGCGTGATCGGCATCGACGTCGAGACGTTCCAGCGGCTGGCCCAGCACCCGCGGATCGTCGCGGTGAAGGACGCCCGCAACGACCTGCGCGTCGGCACCGAGGTCCTGGCGACGACGACGCTCGCCTACTACTCCGGCGACGACCCGGTGAACCTGCCGTGGCTCTCGGTCGGCGGGGTCGGCTTCGTCTCCGTGATCGGGCACGTGGTGGCCGACCGGCTGCGCGCGATGATCGATGCCTACCACGCCGGCGAGCACCAGCGTGCCCGTGCGCTGCACTACGCGATGCTGCCGGTGATCCGGGCGATGGGCCGGGTCGGCGGGGCCGTGTTCGCGAAGACGGCGTTGCGGCTGCGCGGCATCGACGTCGGCGACACCCGGCTGCCGCTGCCCCCGGCCACCGAGGAGCAGATCGCCGCGATCGCCGGGGACCTCGCCGTCGCCGGGGTGGCCCTGGACCCGCAGTCCCGCCCCGGGACCGGCGCCTACGAGGCCGGCCACGGCGCGCTCGGCGGCCGCACCGCCACCGACTTCGGCGCCGAGATCGCCTACAACCGTACGTAGCGCGCCCCGGCCCCGGCGCCGCACGCACCTCGACAGCAGAACCATCTGACACACGAACCTTGTGAGGCACGAACCCCTGTGAGTCCCCAGCGCAACGACCGCCGGAACCGCCCCGGACGGTCCCTGAGCGCCCCGCCCGAGCAGATCGACCGTCCCGAGCTCCCCGACGCGGCGCCCCCGGCGCTCGCCCGCGGCGGCCTGCGGGTGTTCGCCCTCGGCGGCATCGGCGAGGTCGGCCGGAACATGACCGTGTTCGAGTACGAGGGCCGGCTGCTCGTCGTCGACTGCGGCGTGCTGTTCCCCTCCGACGACTCGCCGGGCGTGGACCTGATCCTGCCCGACTTCCGGGCGATCGAGAGCCGGCTCGACGACATCGACGCGCTCGTCCTGACCCACGGCCACGAGGACCACATCGGTGCCGTGCCGTGGCTGCTGCGGATGCGGCCGGACATCCCCGTCGTCGGGTCGCGGTTCACGCTCGCCCTGGTCGCGGCCAAGTGCAAGGAGCACCGCCTCACCCCGCACCTGCAGGAGGTGAAGGAGGGGGACCGGGTCTCCCACGGCGGCTGGGACTGCGAGTACTTCGCGGTCAACCACTCCATCCCGGACGCGGTCGCGGTCGCGATCCGCACCCCGGCCGGCCTGCTCCTGCACACCGGTGACATCAAGCTCGACCAGCTGCCGCTGGACGGCCGGCTCACCGACCTCGGCGGGTTCTCCCGGCTGGGGGAGGAGGGCGTGGACCTGTTCCTCGTCGACTCCACGAACGCCGAGGTCCCCGGCTTCGTGACGCCGGAGGCCGACATCGGCCCGGTCATCTCCGACCTGGTGCGCCGGGCGCCGTCCCGGATCATCCTGGCCTGCTTCGCCAGCCACGTGCACCGCGTCCAGCAGGTGCTCGACGCCGCGCACGCGCACGGCCGCAAGGTCTGCCTGACCGGCCGGTCGATGGTCCGCAACATGGGCCTGGCCGACGACCACTCGTTGCTGAACATCCCGGACGGCCTGCTCGTCGACATCGACGAGGCGATGCGGCTGCCCGACGAGAAGCTGGTGCTCGTCTCCACCGGGTCCCAGGGCGAGCCGCTCGCGGCGCTGTCCCGGATGGCCCGCGGCGACCACCGCAGCATCACCATCCGCCCGGACGACACGATCATCCTGGCCAGCTCGCTGATCCCGGGCAACGAGACCGCGGTCTTCGCGGTGATCAACGGCCTGACCCGGCTCGGCGCGACCGTGGTGCACCAGGGGAACGCGAAGGTGCACGTCTCCGGGCACGCACCGGCCGGTGAACTGCTGTTCCTCTACAACGCGGTGCGGCCGTCGAACGTCATGCCGGTGCACGGCGAATGGCGGCACCTGCGGGCGAACGCCGCGCTCGCCCGTCGTACCGGGGTGCCGGAGAACAACGTGGTCATCGCCGAGAACGGGGTCGTGGTCGATCTCGTCGACGGCCTGGCCGCGATCACCGGACGGGTCGAGGTCGGGCAGGTCTACGTCGACGGCCTGGCCGTCGGCGACGTCGGGGAGACCACCCTCGGCGACCGGATCGCGCTCGGCGAGGGCGGGTTCATCCAGATCACCGTCCCGGTCGACCAGAAGTCCGGGCGTGCCCTGTCCCGCCCGACCCTGTCCGGCCGCGGGTTCTCCGACGACCCGAAGGCGCTCGACGCCGCCCAGTCGCTGGTCGAGGACGAGCTGTCCCGGCTGGAGAACGAGGGCGTCACCGATCCGCACCGGATCGCGCAGGGGGTGCGCCGGGTCGTCGGCCGGTGGGTCGCCGACACCTACCGTCGCCGCCCCATGATCGTCCCCACGGTCATCGCGGTCTGATCTCGCGCACCCGTCCCCCGGTTCCACTCATGGAGCTTCGGCCCGTTCCGGCGGTGCCGATGCTCCATGAGTGGAGTCGCGGGGCGGGGCGGGGCAGGAACAGGTACGGGAGGGCGGGAGCCGATGTACACCACGATCAGCTCTGCGGACGGGACCGTCCTCGCGGCAGATCTCCTGGTCCCGGCGGGCGCCGGGCGTGGGCTCGTGCTCGTCCACGGCGGTGGGGTCGATCGCCACGAGGGGGGCTTCTTCGATCGGCTCGCCGCCGGCCTCGCCGACGGGGGCATCGCCTCCCTGCGGATCGATCTCCGCGGGCACGGGGAGAGCAGCGGCGCCCCACAGGACGTCACGCTCGCTGGAGTCGGCAACGACGTTCTGGCCGCGGTCGACGCTCTGGCCGACCGGCTCGATGTGGCTCGGGTGGGAGTGCTGGGAGCCAGCTTCTCCGGTGGTGTCTGCGCCTCGGTCACCGCTCGCCGCCCGGATCGCGTGACGCAGCTCGTCCTGCTCAACCCGCTGCTCGACTACAAGAACAGGTTCGTCGACCAGAAGGCCGAATGGGCCGCCGACCGGCTCCTCCCCGATGCGGCACAGACCCTGGTCGAACAGGGCTACCTCGCACACTCGCCGACGTTCCGGCTCGGACCGGCGCTGTTGAACGAGGTGTTCTGGTGGGACTCCCGGGCAGACCTGGCTTCGGTGTCGGTCCCGACGCTGATCGTGCACGGGACGGCCGACACGTTCATCCCGATCGAGTCGTCCCGGCGCGCCGTCGCGGTGCTGTCGTGCCGGCACGAACTCGTGGAGCTCGACGGGGCACAGCACGGGATCGCCGTGCCCGACGACCCCCGGTACGCGGACCCGAGGACCCGCGAGTGGCAGGAGCTGGTGATCCGGCGGGTCGTCGGCTGGTCAGCGGTGGAGTAGCTCCGACGCGGAGCGCAGAACGTGCCCGAGATCCTGGACCGCGTGCCGCGACCGCCACGGTTCGAGTGTGCGAGCGAGGCGTCGCGCCTCGCCGAGACTCCGGCGGGAACCGGCCGCGGCGGCGATCGGGACCGACTGCTGGGCCATGACCGCCGCCTCGTCCGGTTCTCCTGACAGGGCGAGCGCCCGCGCGGTCAGGATCGAGACGTACGCCTGGTCGCGCTGGGACAGTGATCGGGTGTCGACGCTCCGGTACTGGTGGAACGCGTCCCGTGGGCGGCCGGCCTCGCACAGACAGATGGCGATCTGGATCCCGAACAGCGCCTCGTCGTGCTGGAGCGCGGGATCGTTGCGGTCCGGCTGCTCGGCGGCGACGGCGGCCGCTCGATCCAGCATGCGACGGACGTCGCCGGACCGGGCTCCCAGCATCGCTTCGCATCGGGCGCGCTGCTGGAGGATCTCGGCTCGCAGGCCCGGTCCGGCACCGGTGCCGGCACGCTCGGCCGCCGCCACCAGATCGGACATCAGGTGGGTCGCGCGCCGGTCGTAGACGGCTTGTGCCTTGCGCAGCAGGACGTACGCCTGGATGGCGGAGTCATCCGCACGCAATGCGTACTCGAGGGCGCGGGCGTGCCAGGACGCGCACTCGACGTCCTGTCCGGCATCGCGGCACACGAAGCCGGCGAATTCCGCGACCTGCGCCCCGGACCGGAGCAGGAGCGATCGATCCGCACCCCGGGACGAGTCCAGCGCCTCCTCGATCCGGATCATCAGGGCGACGGTCGAGGACAGGATCCGCGAAGGCCCGGCCTGATCGCCCGTCTGCTGGATCCGGGCCAGCTCTGCTGCGGGTTCGGCGGGATCGAGTACGGCACCGTCGGTGTCCGCCACGGGGTGCGTGTGGTCGCTCGTGGCCGGGGCCTGCGGTGTCGCTGCCGGTGTGGCACCGGCCTCACGGCGGCGTTCGACCCGCCCGGCGAACAATCGAGCGCGGAGCGCCGTGAGCCTGCCACCAGCGCCCAAACCGGCGTCGATGGCGGACACGAGCTCGTGCGACGCCAGTCCAGCGGAGGGACGCTCCGCCCGTGAGACGTACTCGCGGGAGAAGCCGGCGCGATTGGCCAGCTCGGCCTGGGAGATCCCGGCCTCGCGGCGATAGGCGCGAATGGCATGCGCGAGTCCTCCTTCCGGGTGCTCACGCATTCAGGTCTCCACGATCGTCGTTGCCCGTGAATAGCGCATGGTAGCTAGTGAGCCTTTTTCAACCTGACCAGCGAGCTTCTGCGTCAGGAGATCGCGAAGGTTGCAGCGCAACTGCTCTGACCACAGCTGCACAGGTCACCGGCTCGCCAGCTCGGCGTCTGCACCCACACAACCAGGCCCCTGAGCTGCCGGAACGGCAGGTTGAAAAGGGCTCAGTGTCCTGAGTCAGTGAGCCTTTCCCAGTAGTGGGGAGCGGCTGGCGGCGACACGCCGGGGGCGTGGAGGTGCTCAACGAGGGTGCGGGACCCCGGTAGAAGAGGTCGGTCCGCTCAAAGATCGACTCACCACCGAGGTCCCGCGTGCCCGATCCTGTCACCTACACCGCCGTGCTCCCGATCGGGGAGCCCACCGCGTCCATGTTGTCGCGGCTGTTGGCCGAGGAACGCCTCCGGCGCGGGACCCGCCGCGGGCGTCGGGCGCTGGACTGTGACCGCCACGCGGTGCTGGTGCTGCGCTGGTTCCTCGACGCGACCCGGGTCGCCCAGCTCGCCGCCGACAACCAGCTGAGCCTGTCGAGTACCTACCGCTACCTGCACGAAGGCATCGACGTTCTGGCCGCCGCCGCGCCTGGACTGCCCGGCGCGCTGCTCGCGGCCCGCACCGCCGGGCACACCCACGTTCACCTCGACGGCACCGTGATCCACACTGACCGCTCCCGCACTCCCGGACCGACCCCGGGAGTGGATCTGTGGTGGTCGGGCAAGCACCACGTCCACGGCGGGAACGTTCAGGTCCTCACCGCGCCTGACGGGTGGCCGTTGTGGACATCCCCGGTGCGCCCGGGCCGCGAGCACGACACCACCTGCGCCCGCGGCCACCCCGGCCTGCTCGACGCGATCGAGGACTGGACCGACGACACCCACGTCGTGCTCGCCGACCTCGGCTACGACGGTGAGAACACCCGCCTGACCTGCCCGTTCAAGACCCCCACCGGCGGTGGGCTGTCGGTGGACAAGCGCACCGTCAACACGCTGCACTCCGCCGTCAGGGCTGTGGCCGAACGCGGGAACTCCCTGCTCAAGACCACCTTCAAGGCGCTGCGTCGGGTCAGCTTCTGCCCCTGGCGGATCGGCGCGATCACCGCCGCCGCGCTCGTTCTCCTCCACGTCGAGCACGACCGAACCACATGATCAACCAGCACCTACTGGGAAAGGCTCAGTGATTCGTTTGCAGTAGTGAGCGACGCTGTCGAGGATCTCGTCGGCGGTTTTGGTCCAGACGTAGGGCTTGGGATCGTCGTTCCAGGTCTTGATCCAGGCTCGGACGTCGGCGTTGAGCGCGCGGACCGAGCGGTGGGTGGAACGCCGCAGCTTCTTCGTGGTCAGCTCGGCGAACCAGCGCTCGACGAGATTGAGCCATGACGAACTGGTCGGGGTGAAGTGCAGGACGAACCGCGGGTGAGCGGCCAGCCAGCGGCGGATCGCCGGGGTCTTGTGGGTGGAGGCGTTGTCCAGCACCAGGTGCACGTCGAGCTCGGCGGGGACTTCGCGGTCGAGGGTGCGCAGGAACTTGCCGAACTCGACCGCCCGATGGCGGGCGTGCAGGGAGCCGATGACCTTGCCGGTGGTGATGTCGAGGGCGGCGTAGAGGCTCGAGGTGCCGTTGCGGACGTAGTCGTGGCTGGCCCGCGCCGGGCTGCCGGGCAGCATCGGAAAGACGGGCTGGGTGCGATCGAGAGCCTGGATCTGGGTCTTCTCGTCCACACACAGCACCAGCGCGCGTTCGGGCGGGTCGAGGTAGAGACCGACGACGTCGCGGACCTTGTCCACGAACAACGGATCTTTCGACAGCTTCCAGGAGTCGGTCTTGTGCGGCGCCAGTCCGAACGCCCGCCACACCCGCGACACCGTCGTCTGCGACATGCCTAGGTGGGCTGCCATCGAGCGGGTCGACCAGTGAGTCGCATCCGCCGGTGTCGTCTCCAAGGTCAGCACGACCAGGCGCTCGACCTGCTCGTCGGTGACCGTGCGCGGACGCCCCGGCCGCGGCTCGTCGACCAACCCGTCGAGGCGGTGCTCGGCAAAACGGGACCGCCACGTCGTCACCGTCGGTCGCGACACCCCCAACCAGGCCGCGACCTCGGTGTTCGACCTACCCTCGGCGGCAGCTAGCACGATCTTGCTCCGGGTGGCCAACCCGGCCGCGCTGGTTCGTCGCCGCGCCCACGACTCAAGCTGGGACCGCTCGTCGTCGGTCAGGATGATCCGCGCCGGCTTCGGTCCCCGAGTCGCCATGCCGCAGCCTAACAACCGACAGCGATTTAACAACTCAGGACACTAGTCGGCATCTTTCTGTTGCCACGGAATCACGTGGTCGCCGATCGATCCGGCACGCGCATCGGTGTACCCGGGTGGCAACACCGCGTGTGGCCTGTTGCCACCTCACGTCCGTCTCCGGGCTCCGGTCCGATCGTTCCCACCGCGGGTCGCGCCGGCCACCCGCCAGGTACAGAGGAGACCCGGGTTGATGATCACCATTCGTGCTGTGTCCGACGGACTCCACGCTCGTACACCGGAGACGATCGCGTGTGGGCCCGTCGATCTCGTGCACGGCTCGGAGCACGCCGGGGACCCGACCGGCGCCGACGATGGCCGCAACCGGGTCTGGTTCGACGGAGCGGGTGGTGGCCACGCATGACGTCCCGCGGCTCGGTCCCCCTCTCTCCGGTAGCCAGGGTTCTGTGGCTCACCTGCAGCAACGAGGTCCTCGACCATCTCGTCCTGGAGAACGACCTCGGGGACGACGTCCGGATCTCGGCGGGACAGGGCATCCGGACGTTGTGCGGTGGTGTCGTTCTGCCCGCGGCTCTGTCGACCGCTCCCAGGACGAGGTGCGGGCGGTGCGCGCAGCACGAGACCGACGTGCACGCCCGCTGCCGCACCCCGTGCGGTGACCGCCGCCGCCGATTCCGTCCATGGCGGTGACCAGACGCCCGCCCGGCTCCACTCATGGAGCATCGGACCGGTAGTGCCGGGCCGAAGCTCCATGAGTGCGACAGGGACGGGCGCGATCCCAGGCAGGCGCGGACGGGACGGGTAGGGCCGGGGGAGCGTCGGTCCCGGGTTCGATCATGGTCACGGGCTACCGTGTGTGACATGGCAGGACGCACGGGTACGGGCCGGACGACCACGAGAGCGGCCGCGGGTCGTGGCTCGGGGCGGTCCGGTTCGCGTGCGGCGGCCTCCCGCAAGCGCCCGGCGGCGCGGCGCACCCCGCCGAAGCGCCAGGGGCCCGACCTGATCGACCGCGGGATCGACGCGGTCGGCCGCGGTGTCGCGCGCACCTTCCGCGCGTCCGGCCGGGCGGTCGGGCGTACCCGGGACATCGATCCCGCGCACCGCCGGGACGGGCTCGGATTCGGCATGCTCGTGCTCGCGGTGATCGCCGCGGCGGGGTTGTGGTGGCAGGCCGGCGGCTCCGTCGGGTACTGGTTCACCTTCGTCGTGCAGGCCGTGACGGGTGTGGCCGGCGTGCTGCTCCCGCTCGTCCTGCTGGGCATCGGCGTCGTGCTGGTGACCACCCCGGCCCACACCGAGGCCCGGCCGCGGATCGTCGCCGGGTCGCTGCTGCTCGCGCTCGCCGTGCTCGGGCTCGTGCACCTGGCCCGGGGCGGCCCCTCCGAGCCGGACGACTGGCGCCGCGCCGGCGGTGCGATCGGCTACGTCGCGGGCACCCCGCTGCAGGCCGGGCTCACGGTCTGGACGGCGGTCCCGGTGCTCGTCCTGCTCATGCTGTACTCGTTGTTGCTGGTCACCGGGATCCCGGTCCGCGAGCTGCCGGACCGGTTCCGCCGGCTCACCGGGCAGCTCCCGCCCGAGGACGAGTCCGCCGACGGCACCGCCGCCCCGCGCACGGTCGCCGACGCCGTCGCCGAGAAGGAGGCGGCCGGCGAGGGGGAGACCCCGAAGCGCCGCCGCCCGGCGCGCCGCCGCCAGCAGGCCTCGGAGGCGGACGCCTTCCGGGCCGACGAGGGCGAGCACGCCCCGGCACCGGTCGACCCGGAGGTGCCCGGCGCACCGCAGGAGGTCCCGGCGGCCGCGGCCGCGAAGAAGGCGCCGCGCAAGCCGGTCGTCGAGACCCCGCCCGCCGAGGACACCCCGCCCACCGAGGGCGAGCAGCTGTCGATGGCGATCCGCGAACCGGTCGGCGAGACCGAGTACGTGCTGCCCCCGGCGGACGCGCTGGAGTCCGGCCCGCCGCCGAAGACCCGCAGCTCCGCGAACGACGCCATGATCGAGGCGATCACCGGCGTGCTCGACCAGTTCAACATCGACGCCCAGGTCACCGGCTTCACCCGCGGCCCGACGGTCACCCGCTACGAGATCGAGCTGGGCCCGGCGGTGAAGGTCGAGAAGATCACCCAGCTGCAGCGCAACCTGGCCTACGCGGTCGCGAACGACAACGTCCGGCTGCTGGCGCCGATCCCCGGCAAGTCCGCCGTCGGCATCGAGGTCCCGAACACCGACCGCGAGATGGTCCGCCTCGGCGACGTCCTGCGTTCCGGGTCGGCGCGGAACGAGCAGCACCCGATGGGGATCGGGCTGGGCAAGGACATCGAGGGCCACTACCTCGTCGCGAACCTGGCGAAGATGCCGCACCTGCTGGTCGCGGGCTCCACCGGTTCCGGTAAGTCGAGCTTCGTCAACTCGATGCTCGTCTCGCTGCTGACCCGGGCCACCCCGGACGAGGTCCGGATGATCCTCATCGACCCGAAGATGGTCGAGCTGACCCCGTACGAGGGCATCCCGCACCTGATCACGCCCATCATCACCCAGCCGAAGAAGGCCGCCGCGGCGCTGGCCTGGCTGGTGGAGGAGATGGAGCAGCGCTACCAGGACATGCAGGCCAACCGGGTCCGCCACATCGACGACTTCAACCGCAAGGTCCGCTCCGGCGAGATCACCGCGCCGCCCGGGTCCGAGCGCGTCTACCGGCCCTACCCGTACATCATGTGCATCGTCGACGAGCTCGCCGACCTCATGATGACGGCGCCGCGCGACGTCGAGGACGCGATCGTCCGGATCACCCAGAAGGCCCGTGCGGCCGGGATCCACCTGATCCTGGCGACCCAGCGGCCCTCGGTCGACGTCGTCACCGGCCTGATCAAGACGAACGTCCCGTCCCGGCTGGCGTTCGCGACGTCGTCGCTCACCGACTCGCGGGTCATCCTCGACCAGCCCGGCGCGGAGAAGCTGATCGGCATGGGCGACGCGCTCTACCTGCCGATGGGTGCCGGCAAGCCGGTCCGCATGCAGGGCGCCTTCATCGACGACGACGAGATCGCCAAGATCGTCTCGTTCACCAAGGAGCAGGCCGAGCCCAGCTACACCGAGGGTGTCACGGCGCAGAAGGCCGGCGAGGCCAAGGAGATCGACGCCGACATCGGCGACGACCTCGACGTCCTGCTGCAGGCCGCGGAGCTGATCGTCACCTCGCAGTTCGGGTCGACGTCGATGCTGCAGCGCAAGCTGCGCGTCGGGTTCGCCAAGGCCGGACGCCTGATGGACCTGCTCGAGACCCGGCGCATCGTCGGGCCGTCGGAGGGCTCCAAGGCCCGCGACGTGCTGGTGAAGCCGGACGAGCTGGAGAACGCGCTCTACCTGATCCGCGGCGGCGGCACGGCCGACGGCGGCGAGGTCGGCGGCGGCGACGACGAGGACTGAGCGGGCGCCGCACCGGTGAAGCCCAGCTGGCGCCAAGCCTCGTAGACGGCGACCGCGGCCGCGTTGGCCAGGTTGAGCGAGCGGTTCGACGGCCGCATCGGCAGCCCGACGAGCCCGGTCACCCACGGTGCCCCGGCCACCTCCGCGGGCAGGCCGAGCGACTCGCTGCCGAACAGCAGCACGTCGGAGTCGCGGTAGCCCACGTCGGTGTGGCGGGTCGGGGCGTCCGGGACGAACGCGAACACCCGGGCCCGGGCCGCTCCGGTCCAGGCGGCGAACGCGGCGGTGTCGTCGTGGACGACGACGTCGGCGAGGTCCCGGTAGTCGAGCCCGGCCCGGCGGACCGCGCGCTCGTCGAGGGAGAAGCCCAGCGGCCGGATCAGGTGCAGCTCCGCACCGGTGTTCGCCGCCAGCCGGATGGCGTTCCCGGTGTTGGGCGGGATCTCCGGCATGTGCAGCGCGAGTCGGACCACGCCGCAAGTATCGCCCCGCCGCCCCGCCGCCCCTGCCGCCCCGCCGTGCTGCCGGACGCTCACCGCTTGTCAGGATGCGCGCGGGATCGGGCGAGCAGTGGCGCACCGCGTGAGCGGATCGAGAGCTGCGCCGTGGGAGCCGCCGGGTCAGGGGTGTTCGGCCCGCCAGGCGAGCGCGGTGGTCCCGGCGAGGTCGCGGAAGTCCCGGGCCAGGTGCTGCTGGTCGGCGTAGCCACAGGTCGCTGCCACCTGCCCGAGCGGGGGAGCGACGGGCGTCCGGAGCAGGGCGCAGGCCCGCTCGAAGCGGATCACCCGGGCCGCGGTCTTGGTGCCGAGGCCGGTCTCCCTGCGCAGTCGTTCCCCGAGGTGGCGCGCGGACCAGCCGACGTCCGCGGCCAGGTCGGCGACCCGCAGCATGCCCCCGGAGGCGACCAGCAGGTCCCAGGCCCGGCCGATCTCCGGCGCCGGTGCGGGACCACCCCGGCGCGCCGCCGCCATCCGGCACAGCTCGGCGTCGAGCAGGGCACAGCGCTGCGGCCAGGTCCGGGCGGCGTGCAGCCGGTCGAGCAGCGGCCCGACCCCGGGCAGCAGGGCCGGTAGATCGACGACGTCGGCGGCCAGCTCCGCGGCGGGGAGTCCGAGCAGCACCCGGGCGCCCCGCCAGGTCAGGGCCAGCTGGAACCCGGCCTGCGCCTCCCCGGTCGCGATGACCGCGGGTACCGCGTGCAGCCCGGCCACCGACGCGGTGAAGCGGCCGGACCCGAACCGGGGGTCGGGTTTGCGCAGCAGCTCCACGGCGCCGTCGATGCAGAGGATCACCGTGAGGTGCCCGCTCGACACGCCCTGATGGGTCCCCGGCGGGCCGGCCCCGGACCGCCACGCCCAGATCTCGGCGACCAGCGGGCGCAGGGCGGCCGAGGTCCGCCACCGCCACGCACCGACCGGATCCGCCACGGTTCCTAGAGTGTCAGCAGCATCCGGACGTTGCCGAGCGTGTTCGGCTTGACGTGCGCCAGGTCGAGGAACTCGGCCACACCGGCGTCGTAGGAGCGCAGCATCGCGGCGAACACCTCGGCCGACACCGGCGTCCCGTCGATCTCGGCGAAACCGTGCCGGGCGAAGAACTGTTTCTCGAAGGTGAGCACGAACAGCCGGCTCAGCCCCAGCTCACGGGCCCCGTCGACGAGCGCGTCGACGATCCGGTGCCCGACGCCGCGGCCCAGCACCGACGGCGACACCGCGACCGTGCGGATCTCGCCGAGGTCCTCCCACAGCACGTGCAGGGCTCCGCAGCCGACGACGCGGCCGTCCAGCTCGGCGACCAGGAACTCGGGGACGGCCTCGTAGAGGGTGACCGTCTCCTTCGCGAGCAGCACCCGGCCCGCGTACTCGTCGACCAGTTCGCGGATGGCACGGACGTCGGGGGTGCGGGCACGCCGGACGGGCACCGCGTCGGGGGAGGTGGGATCGGCCACGACGGGGCAGCGTAGCCGCCGGGGTGGCCGTCCGGCCCCGGGACCCGATGACCCGCCGTCTACCCTGGAACCCGTGGCTCCTTCCGTGAACGCGCCCCGGCGCGCCGCCCTGCTGACCCTGGGCTGCGCGCGCAACGAGGTCGACTCCGAGGAGCTGGCGGGCCGTCTGGCCGGGTCCGGCTGGGAGCTGGTGGACGCCGAGGACGGCGCGCCCGACGTCATCGTCGTCAACACCTGCGGTTTCGTCGAGCAGGCGAAGAAGGACTCGATCGACACCGTGCTGGCCGCCGCGGACGTGGCGCGCCCGGCCGGGGCGAAGGTCGTCGCCGTCGGGTGCCTGGCCGAGCGCTACGGCGCGGAGCTCGCGAACGACCTGCCCGAGGCCGACGCCGTGCTCGGCTTCGACGCCTACCCCGAACTGGCCGAGCGGCTCGGCGACGTCCTCGGCGGGCACGCACCGGCCCCGCACACCCCGGCCGACCGCCGGCTGCTGCTGCCGATCTCGCCGGTGGAGCGGCCCGCCGCCACCGCCGACGTGTCGGTGCCCGGCCACGACTGGGTCCCCGACCTCGCCGGGGTCGCACGGACCCGGCTCAGCGGCGGCCCGGTCGCCTCGCTGAAGCTGGCCTCGGGCTGCGACCGGCGGTGCGCGTTCTGCGCCATCCCGAGCTTCCGGGGCAGCTTCGTGTCCCGCCCGCCGGCCGACGTCCTGGGCGAGGCGGCCTGGCTGGCCGGTGACGGGGTGCGCGAGCTGGTGCTGGTCAGCGAGAACTCCACCTCCTACGGCAAGGACCTGCCCGGGGGCACCCGGGCGCTGGTCGACCTGCTGCCCCGGATGGCGTCGATCGAGGGCGTCGAGCGGATCCGGGTGTCCTACCTGCAGCCCGCCGAGATGCGGCCGGACCTGCTGACCGCGATCGCGACGACGCCCGGCGTCGCCCCGTACTTCGACCTGTCCTTCCAGCACGCCAGCGCGACCGTGCTGCGCCGGATGCGCCGGTTCGGTTCGCGCACCGACTTCCTGGACCTGTGCGCGCGGATCCGCGCGCTCGCGCCGGAGGCCGGGATCCGGTCCAACGTCATCGTCGGGTTCCCCGGCGAGACCGAGGAGGACCTGGCCGAGCTGGAGGCGTTCCTGACCGGTGCCCGGCTCGACGCGGTCGGCGTGTTCGGTTACTCCGACGAGGACGGCACCGAGGCCGAGGGCTACGACGGCAAGCTCGACCAGGCCGAGGTCGGTGCCCGGGTCGCCCGGATCTCCGCGCTGGCCGACGAGCTGATGGAGCAGCGGGCCGAGGACCGGATCGGCACCGACGTCGTCGTGCTGGTCGAACGCAGCGCCGACGACGAGGACTGCGCCGGCCGTGCCGCCCACCAGGGCCCGGACGCCGACGGCGAGTCCTACGTGGTCGCCGCCGCCGAGGACGGCCCGGACCCGGAGTCGCTGCGACCGGGCGATCTCGTGCGGTGCCGGGTGCTCGACACCGAGGGCGTCGACCTGCTGGTGGAGGCGGTGGAGCTCGTGCGGCCCGCCGGAACCGGCGCGCTGGCCGCGTCGGCGAGCGGATGAGCTCCTCGCAGCCGGCCGGGGACACCGTCCCGGTCGGTGGGGAGGCGCCGCTGCTCAACATCGCCAACGCGCTGACCTGCCTGCGGCTGCTGCTCGTACCGGTCTTCGTCGTGGCCCTGTTCACCGGGGGCGGCGAGGACACGGTGTGGCGGCTGATCGCGTTCGCGATCTTCGTCGTGGCCGCGCTCACCGACCGGCTGGACGGTCAGCTCGCCCGCAGCCGTGGCCTCGTCACCTGGTTCGGCGCGCTGGTCGACCCGATCGCGGACAAGGCGCTCACCGGGGCCGCCCTCATCGGGCTGTCGCTGCTCGGGCTGCTGCCGTGGTGGGTGACGATCGTCATCGTCGTGCGCGAGCTCGGGATCACCGTGCTGCGGTTCGTGGTGATCCGGCGGGGGGTCATCCCGGCCAGCCGCGGCGGCAAGGCGAAGACGGTCGCGCAGACCGTCGCGATCAGCCTGTTCCTGTTCCCCCTCCCGCTGCTGCTGCCGGACCTGCTGGTCGCCGTCCTGGTCCTGCAGTGGGCGGTGATGGCGGTCGCGCTCGTCCTCACCGTGCTGACCGGGGCCGACTACGTGCGCAAGGCGGTCCGCCCGCAGGCGTCCTGAGCTGCGGGGACTTACCGGGCCCTGCGCGGCGTTGCAGTGTTCGCCGTGGGCGGACACGGTGCCCGGCGATGGAGCACGCCGCTCGGGGTGCGGAGTCGGTACGGTGAGTCACACCGGACCCGGGCACCGCGCCCGTCCCGGGGAGATGAACCGAGGAGGGCACATGCTGCTGCGGGAAGCGATCGGCAGCGGGCTGCGGACGGCGCGCACCGAGCGCCGGCGCACGCTGCGCGACATCTCCCGGGCCGCCCGGGTCAGCCTCGGCTACCTCTCCGAGGTCGAGCGCGGCCGCAAGGAGCCCTCCAGCGAGCTCCTCGCCGCGATCTGCGAGGCACTGGGCATCACCGTGCCCGAACTGCTCACCGCGGTGGCGGCCGAGATGGTCGTGCACATGGCGGGCGAGCTGCGCCGCGACGACGTGCTCGTCCCGATCGGCCAGCGGCACGCCGAGCTGCGTCTGGCCGGCCGCCCCGGCTCGCCGGTGGCGGTGCCGGCCTCGGCCGGTGGCCCGGTCGCGTCCGCGGCCTGACGCTCCCCGATCCCGGCGCCGATCGTCACGGTAGGGTGCGCGCGTACTGGCAGCAGTGCCAGGATGGAGGGACCGGGGCCCCGGTGCCGACCGCGGGGGGAATGCGGGGTCGCACCCGTCCCGGAGCGTCCGCCGCGCGGGTGGGCGCAATGGCGAGCGAACGCAGGCGGAGGACGCGAAGAGATGGCCAACGGATTCACCAAGTTCTTCAGTTATCTGTCGGCCCTGTTCTCGTCGAAGGTCGACGAGCACGCCGACCCGAAGGTGCAGATCCAGCAGGCCATCGAGGACGCGCAGCGTCAGCACCAGCAGCTGTCCCAGCAGGCGGCGGCGGTGATCGGCAACCAGCGTCAGCTGGAGATGAAGCTGAACCGCCAGCTCGGTGAGATCGAGAAGCTGCAGTCCTCGGCCCGGCAGGCGCTGGTCCTCGCCGACCAGGCGCGGTCCCAGGGCGACGAGCAGAAGGCCCAGCAGTACGAGCAGTCCGCCCAGTCGTTCGCCACCCAGCTGGTGACGGCCGAGCAGGGCGTCGAGGACCTCAAGACGCTGCACGACCAGTCGATCGGTGCCGCCGAGCAGGCCAAGCAGGCCGTCGAGCGGAACTCGATGGTGCTGCAGCAGAAGATCGCCGAGCGCACCAAGCTGCTCAGCCAGCTGGAGCAGGCGAAGATGCAGGAGCAGGCCGCCAAGTCGCTGCAGCAGATGAGCGAGCTGTCCGCGCCGCGCAACGCCCCGTCGCTCGACGAGGTCCGCGACAAGATCGAGAAGCGGTACGCGACGGCGCTCGGCTCGGCCGAGCTGGCACAGAACTCGGTCCAGGGCCGCATGCTGGAGGTCCAGCAGTCGACCACGGACATGGCCGGTGTGTCCCGGCTGGAGCAGATCCGGGCGTCGATGTCCGGAGCCCCGATCGCCGGCGGTCAGCAGGCCCCGCAGGTCGGCCAGGGCGAGCAGCAGACGCAGGCGCTGCCGTCGAACCCGGCGCCGACCCAGCAGAACACCCAGCAGGGTCAGCAGCAGCCCGGGACCGCCTGAGCACCGCCCGATCCCGCTCGTCGGACGCCGCGTCCCGCCACCCGGGGCGCGGCGTTCGCGCGTTCGCGCCGGGGCCGGCTCAGCGGGTGCGCGCCCCCGGCGGCGGACGGCCCGGGGCACCCCGGCGCGGTCCGGTGTTGCGACGGGCCGGGCGCGGGGCCGGGCCCCGCTGGCAGCGCGGGCACCAGTACGTGACCCGGGCGTAGGGCGCCCGCCCCTGGTCGGCGGTCCGGATCCGGGTGCCGCAGCGGCGGCACGGACGCCCCGGCCGCTCGAAGACCCAGTGCGCCTCACCGGCGGCCAGCGAGCCGGTCGTCGTCTGTTCCGGACGGTCCTTGTTCGACGACAGCAGCGAGCGCGACAGCGCGATCACCGCGGCCAGGTCCCCGGCCTCCCGTACCGGGACCCACGGCGTGAGGCCGAGCAGGAAGCAGATGTCGTTGCGGTAGAGGTTCCCGAGCCCGGCCATCACCCGCTGCTCCAGCAACGCCAGGCCCAGCTCGTGCGCCCCGCGGGCGGTCAGCCTGCGCAGCGCCTCGGCGTCGTGCTCCGGGCCCCAGTCCGGGTCCAGCAGATCCGGGCCGAGGTGCCCGACCAGGGTGTGCTCGTCGGACGTCGGCAGCAGCTCCAGGTCGTGCAGGGCGAACCCGACGGCGACCCGCTCGGCCGTCTCCAGCACCGCCCGGGCCTCGTGCGCCAAGCGCCGCCACCGCATCCCCGGGCGGTAGAGGTGCCACGCGCCGTCCATCCGGAAGTGGCTGTGCAGGCTGCGGCCGTCGTCGAACCGGGTGAACAGGTGTTTGCCGACCGACGCGACCCCCTCGACGGTCAGGCCGCTGAGATCCTGCTCGGCCAGACGCGGATGGCGCAGCTCCCCGCGGACGAGTTCGTGCCCGGCCAGCGCGGCGTGCAGGCGCTTGCCGGCCAGGTAGACGGTGTCGCCTTCGGGCACGGCGGCGACGCTACCGGCCTGCGCCGCCGGGCGCCCGCCGTCGCGCACGGCCTCGTCCCGCCGGCCCGGCTCAGCCGACGGTCAGGCTCCGGAGCTCCGGCCACACCTTCGACCACGGCCGCCGTGCCCCCTCGCCGAGGAAGACGGCGTTGCCGTCGCCGAGGTCGGCCACCGGACGCAGGGTGATCCCGGCCGGGCCGAGCGTCGCCGGGTCGTTCCCCACGAAGACGACGGTGTCGTGGTCGTCCGGCGGCGGATCGAAGTAGCCGTAGGACCGGTTGCCGCCGTACGCGGGCGGCAGGCCGTACGCCGCCCCGGCCGTGTCGAGCATCGACGAGTAGATGTAGGACTGCCCGTAGAGCACGGTCCGTTCGCGCTGCTCGGGCGGGAGTCCCTGGTACACCCGGGCGACGGTGCCGACGATGTGGTCCGGGACCCCGGGTGCGGTGAACGCGAGGCTCAACGGGACGACGGCGAGCGCGAGCCCCACGCTCAGCACCCCGCCCGGCCAGGCGGCCCAGGACAGCCGCCGGTGCCCGGCCTCCCGGCGGTGCTGGAACCAGACCGCCCCCACCGCGGCGAGCGCGCCGTGCAACGGGACGAGGTAGTAGGCCCGCCCAACCGTGACCGCGAAGAACACCCACAGCACCACGAGGGTGACGGCGAGGAACCGGTACGGCCGCAACCGCGGGTCGGTGACGGTGCCGGCGACCCCGGCGACCAGCAGCACCGTCCCGGTCAGCCCGGCGAACACCACCATGAAGACCGCGTTCGGCACCGGCCCGCCGAACAGGATCGCCTCGCCCGCCGTGATCGCGCCCATCCGCAGCTGCGGCCAGTCGTGCACCGCCTGCCAGACGAGCGTGGGCGCCGCGATCAGCGCCCCGACGACCGCGGCCACCCAGAACGCGGGCCGCCGCAGCAGGTCCCGGGGCCCGGCGACGAGTACGGCCAGGACCAGCACCGCGGCGAAGAGCATCACCTGGAACTTCGTGAGCGCGGCGAGGCCGAGGACCGGACCGAGGACGAGCAGCAGCCGGTCCTCGCGGACCCGGATCCACCGCACGAGCAGCCACACGATCAGCAGCCACTGCAGCGGCTCCAGCGAGTACGGCGTGAGCAGGTGCCCGACCAGTGTCGTCCACCAGCCGGTGGCCTGGGCCAGCGCGGCGAGCACCTGGGCGCGCCGGTCACCGCCCAGCTCCCGGGCGATCAGGGCGGCCACGACGACCGACGCCGCCAGCCCGAGGGTCGGGACCAGCCGCAGCACCCCGTTCACCCCGGGGGCGACGGTGTCCGCCAGCAGCGCGATCAGCGGCGCCATCGGCGGCTGGTCGGCCGACCCCCAGTCCAGGTGGTGCCGGCCGATCGCGAGCATCAGCGCCTCGTCGAAGTACAGGCCGCGGCCGAGCACCGCCAGGACGAGGTGCCCCGCCCCGGCGACGACGGCGACCACCCCCACCGCGACCCGGGCGAGCTGTGGCACGGAACCGGCCGGAGCCTCCCGGTCCGGAACGGTCGTCGTCATGGAACCCCCTGAGCACGACGTCGCGGGCCGTTCGCGCCGCAACGCGCTCATTGCACCGTGACCGGGAGTCCGGCGCTGCCCGAGATCGTGGACGGCCGGGTGACTTTCGTCGACCGTCGGGTGTCCTCGGCGGGGCCCGCCCCCGACCTACGGCCGGCGGCCCGTGACCTCCCGGCCCGGCCGTGCGACCCGCAGCGCCCACAGGACGAGCGGGACCTGCAGCGGCAGCCGGCCCCAGGCGATCGCCCGCTCCCGGGGCGAGCGCCGGTTCCACTGCAACGCCATCGACACGTTCGCCGGGAAGACGGCGACGAACAACGCGGCGGCCGCGTAACCGCCGGTCCGGCGGGTCGGCGGGTACGCGACCGCCGCGGCGACCGCGCCCTCGGCGACACCGGACAGGTAGGTCCAGGTCCGCGGTTCGCCCGGCAGCGACCGGGGCACGATCGAGTCGAACACCGCCGGGCGGACGGCGTGCAGGACCGCGGCGGTGCCCAGCAGCCCCGCCAGGCCGAGCGCCGCCCGGTTCGAGGACCGGCGGGCAGCAGAGCGCGTGATCATCGGCCGATCGTCGCAGGTCGGCGCGGGCCGCTGCCACCGCTGCTCACGCACGCAGCCGCAGTCCCTTCGGTGTGACCCGGAAACCGGCTTCGGTGAGCACCTCGGACAGCTCGGAGGCCAGCGAGTCCTGCCCGTCGGCGCGTTCCACGGCCAGCGCCCCGAGCCAGCCCTCGTGCACGGCTCCGGCGAGGGTCTCGGCCCCGGCCCGCAGCTCGTCGTGCTCGGTGGTGAACGACAGCAACGACTTGCCGCCCCGCTCGACGTAGAGCGCGGGGGCCCCGTCCACGAGCGCGACCAGCGCACCGGCCTTGCGCCCCGGGCGGTGCCGGGTCCCGCCGACGGTCTCCGGCCACGGCAGCGCCGCCCCGTAGGGCTGCGCCGGATCGGCCGCGGCGAGCACCACCCGCGACAGCGACCGCCACGCCTCGCGGGGTGCCCGCGGCGGCCCGCCCGCCCCGGGGGAGCCGCCGAACATGCCCGGCCGGCGCAGATCGTCGGGAACCCCGTCGTCCGGCGCCCACCTCGCCGGAGCCGCACCGTCGGCGTCCCCGTCGATCTCGTCGCCGGTGCCGGACCCGTACTCCTCCGGACCGGTGGCTGCGGGATCGTGCGGCGCGGAACCCACTCCGGATCCGCCCGGTCCGCCGTGCGTCGGGGCCGGCCGGTCGGTTCCCGCCGACGCGGCGTCCGGGCCGGCGAGTGCACGCACCCGGTCGATCGCCCCGGGGACGGCGAACTGGGCGGCACCCAGGCCCTCCACGATGTAGCCGCGGCGGCAGCGGCCGGACTCCTCCATCGCGCGCAGCACCTTGTACACCGCGGCGAACCCGCCGGTCACCCGCTCGGTGCCGAGCGCACCCCTGGTCAGCACGCCGTGCCGCTCCAGGAACGCCTCCGCCGCCGCGTGCGCCCGGCGGGTCGGGTCCGGCTCCCGGGGCACCGTGACCGACCAGCGCCCCCCGACCGACGGCGGCCCGCCCCGGCTCGGCATCGCCGGGCGCCCGGCGCGGAGCTGCGCGTACCGGCCGCGCGGCGCGCGCCGGGCCGTCCGGTGCGCACCACCCTGGCGGCCGGCGCCGCCGCGCCGGTTGCCGCTGCCGGACAACCGCGCCCGCAGCGGCCCGAGGGTGTCGTTGGTGAGCGCGCCCGCCCACACCAGGTCCCAGACCGCGGCCACCACCTCGTCGTCGGACGGGGCCGGTTCCTCCTGCTCGGTCAGCAGCATCCCGGCGCGGGTGGCGAGCTCGCGGAAGAACAGGGCACCGCCGGCCTGGTCGGCGCCCGCATCCGGATCGGTGAGGGCGGCCGGGTCGGTCAGCCCCAGCGCGGCCAGGACCGCGGTGTGCAGCGGGGTGCCCGCGGTGTCGAGATCGGGTGCGGGCAGCAGCAGGTCCGCGACGTCGGCCGGGGCCAGCGCCAGCCAGCCGTCCTGACCGGCGAGCGCCCCGCAGCCCACCCAGGTGACCTCGCCCGACGCCGTCAGCTCGTCGAGCAGGGCCGGGGTGTAGCCCGGCAGCCGGGCCGGCAGGACCAGCGACTCCACCGCGCTGGCCGGCAGCGGTGCCCCGGCCAGCTGCTCGACGACACCGAGCACGTCCTCCGCGCCGGGCGCGCGGCGGACCCGGCCGCGCCGGTCGGTCCCGGACCGCACCTGCACGCCCTGCCACGCCGGGAGGAAACGCCCCAGCGCCCGCTGCTCGACCGGCTCGACCTCGTGGCGCAGCTTCGCCAGCGACGCGCGGCGCAACCGGCGCAGGACCTCGGCGTCGCAGTACTCGGTCTCGGTGCGCGACCCGGCCGGCACCGCGGCCTGCGGACGCAGCTCGCCCTTCACCAGCCGGCCGGTCCCGGTGAGCCGGTCGAGCACCCCGGCCACCACCGCCACCCCGAGCCCGAACCGGGCCGCGCACTCGGCCGGGGTGAACGGCCCGTGCGTCCGGGCGTGCCGCAGCACCAGGTCACCCAGCGGGTCCGGCACCGGCTCGGTGAAGACCTCGGGCACCCCGACCGGCAGCGCCGCCCCCAGCGCGTCCCGGATCCGCCCGGCGTCCTCGACCGCGACGAACCGCTCCGTCCCGGCGATCCGCACCCGCAGCGCCCGCCGGGTGCGCTCCAGCTCGGCGAACCACGCCGGGTCGACGCCGCGGGCGCGCCCGTCGGCCTCGGACAGGTCGCCGAGGAACCGGAGCAGGTCGGCGGCGCCCTCGGCGTCGCGGGCGTGCCGCTCCGGGTCGGTGCGCTGCAGCTGGGCCTCGACCTCGGCGAGCACCTCCGGATCGAGCAGCTCCCGGATCGCCTCGGACCCCAGCAGCTCGGCCAGCAGCGTCGAGTCCAGCGACAGCGCCGCGGCCCGCCGTTCCGCGAGCGGCGCGTCGGCCTCGTAGAGGAACATGCCGACGTAGCCGAACAGCAGGCTGCGCGCGAACGGCGACGGCTGTGCCGTCTCGACCTCGGCGACCTTGACCCGGCGGGACCCGACGTCGCCCATCAGCTCGCGCAGGCCCGGCAGGTCGTAGACGTCCTGCACGCACTCCCGCATCGCCTCCAGGGTGATCGGGAACTGCTCGAACTTGCCGGCCACGGCGAGCAGCTGCGCCGAGCGCTGCCGCTGCTGCCACAGCGGGCTGCGCCGCCGCGGGTCCCGCCGCGGGAGCAGCAGCGCCCGTGCGGCGCACTCCCGGAACCGCGACGCGTACAGCGCCGAGTTCCCCAGCTCGGCGACCACGATCTGCTCGATCTCGCCCGGCTCCAGCAGGACGTCCTCCGCGCTCGGGACGACCTCGGTCCCGGCGTCGTCCACCGCGTCCGGCAGGCGCAGCACGATCCCGTCGTCGGCACCCGAGGCGCTCACCTCGACGCCCCGGCGCTCCCGCATCCGCGCAGCGATCGCCAGTGCCCACGGCCCGTTGACCTGGGCCCCGAACGGGGAGTGCACGACGAGCCGCCAGTCGCCCAGCTCGTCGCGGAACCGCTCGACCAGGATCGTGCGGTCGCTGGGGACGTGCCGGGTCGACTCCCGCTGTTCGCGCAGGTAGGAGAGCAGGTTGTCGCTCGCCCACTCGTCGAGCCCGGCCGCGGCGGCGCGCTCGCGGGCCGCACCGTCGGCCAGCCCGGACATCTCGCGGACGAACGCTCCGACCGCCCGGCCCAGCTCCAGCGGCCGGCCGATCGACTCGCCCTTCCAGAACGGCATCCGGGCCGGGACACCCGGTGCCGGGGTGACGATCACCCGGTCGTGCGTGATGTCCTCGACCCGCCACGACGACGTCCCGAGCAGGAAGGTGTCGCCGACCCGGGACTCGTAGACCATCTCCTCGTCGAGCTCGCCGACCCGGGACCCGGCACCGTCGGCCCCGCCCGGGGTCATCACGCTGAACAGACCACGGTCCGGGATCGTGCCGCCGGAGGTGACGGCGAGCCGCTGGGCGCCCGGCCGGCCACGCAGCTCGTCGGTCACCCGGTCCCAGGTGATCCGGGCCCGCAGCTCGCCGAACTCCTCCGACGGGTAACGCCCGGCCAGCATGTCCAGCACCGAGTGCAGCGCCGAGTCCGGCATGGCCGCGAACGGCGCCGCCCGGCGGACGGTCGCCGCCAGGTCCGGCAGCGACCACGGCTCCATCGCGACCATCGCGACGATCTGCTGGGCGAGGACGTCGAGCGGGTTGCGCGGGTACCGGGTCGACTCGATGGACCCGGACGTCATCCGTTCGGCGACGACCGCGCAGGACACCAGGTCACCCCGGTACTTCGGGAACACGACGCCCTCGGAGACCGCCCCCACCTGGTGCCCGGCCCGGCCGACCCGCTGCAGGCCGGAGGCGACCGACGGCGGCGCCTCCACCTGCACCACCAGGTCAACCGCACCCATGTCGATCCCCAGCTCCAGGCTGGAGGTGGCGACCACGCACGGCAGCACCCCCGACTTCAGCTCCTCCTCGACCAGGGTCCGCTGGTCGCGCGACATCGAGCCGTGGTGCGCCTTCGCGACCGACGGGAGCGCACCGCCGCCGACGCCGGACTGACCGGCCGCCTCGGCGGGGAAGGCGGTGCGCTCCGGCGGCTCCCCGGGGCCGCCGTCCCCCGCCTCGCCGGCCGCCTCGGCGGCCTGTTCGGCCTGTTCGGCAGCCAGCTCGTTCAGCCGGGAGGTCAATCGCTCCGCGAGCCGCCGGGAGTTCGTGAACACGATCGTCGACCGGTGCTCGCGGACCAGGCCGAGCAGCCGCTCCTCGACGGCGGGCCAGATCGAGGGACGCTGTGCCGTCCCGGCCGCGGAGCCGACGACCTCCTCGTCGGTGCTGCCCGGCGCGGGCCGCTCGTCGAGCGCGGCGAGGTCCGGGACCGGCACCTGCACCTCGACGGTGATCGTCTTGGGGGTGCTCGGCTGCACCACCTCCACCGGGCGGGTGCCGGACAGGAACGTGGAGACCTCGTCGACCGGGCGCACCGTCGCCGACAACCCGATCCGTTGCGGCGCGGCCTCGGTGATCTCCTCCAGGCGCTCCAGGGAGAGCGCGAGATGGGCGCCCCGTTTGGTGCCCGCCACCGCGTGCACCTCGTCGAGGATGATCGTGGTGATCCCGCGCAGCGACTCCCGCGCGGCCGAGGTGAGCAGCAGGAACAGCGACTCCGGGGTGGTCACCAGCACGTCCGGCGGGGTGCGCTGGAACTGCCGCCGCTCGTCGGCGGGGGTGTCGCCGGTGCGCATCCCGACGGTCACGTCCGGCACCGGGGCCCCGAGCCGCTGTGCCGACTGCCGGATGCCGGTCAGCGGCGAGCGCAGGTTGCGCTGCACGTCGACGGCGAGCGCCTTCAGCGGGGAGACGTACAGGACGCGGCAGCGGCGCCGCGGCTCCTCGGGCACCGGCGCCGCGGCCAGCCGGTCCAGCGCCCACAGGAACGCCGCCAGCGTCTTGCCGGAACCGGTGGGCGCGACGACGAGCGCGTTGCGCCCCTGCTGCGCCGCCGCCCACGCGCCCTCCTGGGCCGGGGTGGGCGCGGCGAACGCCCCCTCGAACCACTGGCGGGTGGCGGGGGAGAAGCCGTCGAGTGCGCTCACCCGACCATCATGCGGGTGGGCACCGACAGTGTCGTGCCGAGTCGTGCCGACCGCGAGCCCGGGGCGCGATCGGGTCAGCGGCGGGCGTCGGCCCGGGTGCGCGGCCAGATCTCCAGGGGATCGTCGTCGGCGGGGAACTCGGCGACCAGGCCGGCCACGGTCCACACCATCGTGGGCAGGAAGTCGGGACCGAGTGCGTCGACGTAGTGCGAGGTCTCCAGCGCACTGGCCGGGTCGACCAGCGGGGTGACGGTGTAGCGGGCCCGGGCGGCGAACCGGCGGCCGAGCTGCTGCTCCACCCAGCCCAGCGCCCGCTCACCGCGGTCCGGACGGTCGGCGAGCGTCTCGCGGGCCGCGTCGTACCAGTCGGCCAGGACCAGGAAGGCCAGTGACCAGCCGGGCGGCGGGCTGTCGTCGGAGGTCTCCTCGTCGTTCGCCGTCAGCTGCCGGACGGCGAAGCGGGCCGGATCGGGCCCCGGGGCGGCGAGGGTCTCCCGGACCGCACCCGCCAGGACGTCGGAGACGAGCCGGTAGGCGTCCTCGATGTCGGTGTCCTGCCGTGCTCGTGCCATCGGTTACCCGGCCTCCCGGTCGTCGTTCGTGCTCCGGACCGGGGGAGCCTAGCCGCGGGCACCGCCCGCCCGGCCGGGCCCGGCGGTCAGCGCTTGCGCTGCTGGATCCACCAGCGCAGCAGCACCGCGAGCGCGGCGAGCAGGCCCAGCAGGGACACGATCTGCCAGGCCAGGGGCGAACCGATGCCGGTCGTGGCGAGGACCTCGTCGGCGACGTCGACGGGCACGGCGGCCAGCAGTTCGGACATATCTCCCATCGTAGCGGCGACCGGACGATCACGGGCGCCCCGTACGCGGATCGTGGCGGCGGTCTACCCTCGCCGGCGTGCGACTGAGCCACTTCCGCGAACTGATGGAGGGCGAGTTCGGCCCGGTGCGGGCGGCGTCGCTGTCCCGTGACCACGTGTTCGCCGAGCTGGGCGGGCAGACCGTCGAGCAGGCGATCGAGTCCGGGGTCGAGCTGCGCCGGATCTGGCGTGCCGTGTGCCAGGCCTACGAGGTGCCGCCGACCCGCCGCTGACCCGGCCGGGGTGCGGGCCGCACGGCCGGGGTGCCGCCGCGGGTGACCGTTCGGCTCCCCGGGGTGTCCGGTCGGCGTGTCCCCGCGCGCATCGAACGCCTGTTCGTCCTATGGTCCACCCCGGGACACGACGCGACACGGCCCGACGGTCGTCCACGGCCACCGGTCCGACTGCCGGAACTGTCAGGGGTACCCCATACCGTTGCGGTGTGCCTCCCCGAAAGACAGCAGCAGACCCCGACCGCCGATCAGCGAGGAGTCAAGAGATGTCCAGTCCGGACCGCGGCAAGGCGCTGGAACTCGCCCTCGCCCAGATCGAGAAGAACCACGGCAAGGGATCGGTGATGCGCCTGGGCGACCAGACGCGGGTCCCGATCAGTGCCATCTCCACCGGGTCGATCGCGCTCGACGTCGCGCTCGGCGTCGGCGGTATCCCGCGCGGCCGCGTCGTCGAGATCTACGGCCCGGAGTCCAGCGGTAAGACCACGGTCGCGCTGCACGCGGTCGCGAGCGCCCAGGCCGCCGGTGGCGTGGCCGCGTTCGTCGACGCCGAGCACGCGCTCGACCCGGAGTACGCGAAGGCCCTCGGCGTCGACACCGACGAGCTGCTGGTCTCCCAGCCCGACACCGGTGAGCAGGCGCTGGAGATCGCGGACATGCTGATCCGCTCCGGCGCGCTCGACATCATCGTCATCGACTCGGTGGCCGCGCTCGTGCCGCGCGCCGAGATCGAGGGCGAGATGGGTGACAGCCACGTCGGTCTGCAGGCCCGGCTGATGAGCCAGGCACTGCGGAAGATCACCGGTGCGCTGAGCACGTCGGGCACCACCGCCATCTTCATCAACCAGCTGCGCGAGAAGATCGGCGTGATGTTCGGGTCCCCGGAGACCACGACCGGTGGTAAGGCGCTGAAGTTCTACGCCTCGGTCCGGATGGACATCCGCCGGATCGAGACCCTGAAGGACGGCACCGACATGGTCGGCAGCCGGACCCGGGTCAAGGTCGTGAAGAACAAGGTGGCCCCGCCGTTCAAGCAGGCCGAGTTCGACGTGCTCTACGGCGTCGGGATCAGCAAGGAGGGTTCGCTGATCGACGTGGGTGTCGAGCAGGGGATCATCCGGAAGTCCGGTGCCTGGTACACCTACGAGGGCGACCAGATGGGACAGGGCAAGGAGAACACCCGCAAGTTCCTGAAGGAGAACCCCGACGTCGCGGCCGAGGTCGAGAAGCGGATCAAGGAGAAGCTCGGGATCGGCGCCGTCGTCGATGCCGAGGAGACCGCTCCGGTCGAGCCGCTGCCGGCTCCGGTCGACTTCTGAGCGTGCCGACGGACGGGTCCGGCGAGCCGGCGTCGGCCGTCTCGCTGGACGAACTCTTCGGCGCGGCCCGGGAGCCGGGCGAGCATCGGGAGACCGGTGCCGGCCGGGCCGGGGCCGATGCCGGGCCGGCTGCGGCCGGCTCCGGTGCGGAAGCCGGGTCCGTGACCGGGTCCGGCACCGCCGGGTACGTCGCGACCGGGTCCGGCGCGACCGGGCTCGGCACCGGCGAGGACCGGACCGGCGGGGGCGGTGACCCGACCGCCGGCCCGCGGGTGCTGGGCATCGACGAGTTCCTGGCCGAGCCCGCCGGGCGACCGGACGACGGCGTGCGCGGGCTCACGGTCGACGAGCTGGGTTCCGGCGCCCCCGTGCCCGACGGGGACGGCCCCCGGGCGGTGTCGTTCGACGGTCCGCCCGCGCGCGCCACCCGTCCGCGCGGTGGCGCCCGGCGCACCCGGCGGTCCGGCGGCGACAGTGCCGGGACCGTCGGCTCCGCGAGCCCCGGGCCGGATGCCGCCGGGCCCGGTGTCGCCGAGCCCGATGTCGCCGAGCCCGCACGTCGCGGGTCCGCGCGCGGTGGGTCGACGCGGGCGGGTGCCGGGCGTGGTGGCGGTCGCCGTGGTCGGGCCGTGCCCGCCGACGAGACCCCCGCCGAGCAGGAGGCCCGGGCCAAGGAGACCTGCCTGCGCCTGCTCACCGACCGGGCCCGCACCGTGAAGGAGCTCCGCGACGCGCTGTTGCGCAAGGAGATCCCCGAGGACGTGGCCGACCGTGTCCTCGGCCGGTTCGACGAGGTCGGCCTGCTCGACGACCAGGCCTTCGCCGAGCAGTGGGTGCGCTCCCGGCACCGCCACCGCGGACTCGGCAAGCGGGCCATCGCCCAGGAGCTGCAGCGCAAGGGCGTCGCCAGGGAGACCGCCGACGAGGCGCTGGCCGAGGTCGACGACGACTCCGAGCGTGAGCGCGCCCGCGAACTCGTCACGCGGCGCCTGCGCTCGTTGCCGATCGGGTCGCGCGAGGAGCGCCAGTCCTCGGCCCGCAAGCTCGTCGGGATGCTCGCCCGCAAGGGATACGGCCCCGGCGTCGCCTACGGCGTCGTGAAGGAGGAGATCGCCGCCGCCGGTGCCGACGCCGACGAGATGGGCGAGCCCCCACCGGACGAGTGAACCGCGGCCCGCGGCCCGCGGCGCGCGTGTCACCGGCGGCGATCGGCTCCGCTCCGGTGCGGGACGCGAGAGGATGGATGCGTGCTCCCCTGGATCCCGGTCGTCGTCGCCGTCGTGTCGGCGGTCGTGGCGCTCGTGTCGGCCCTGCTCGTCGAGCGCGGGCGGCGGCGGGCGGGGCGGGAGCTGGAGGAGCTGAAGGAACGGTTCGCCCGGCAGCAGGCCGAGCGCGACCGGCGCGACCGCATCGCCGACCTGGTGGCGGCGTACCGCAACCCGTTGCTGCGGGCCGCGTACGACCTGCAGAGCCGGATCTACAACATCCACGGCGGGTTCCGGGGCTCCCGCGATCCCGAGTACTTCACGGTCTCCACCGTCTACGTCATCGCCGAGTTCCTCGGCTGGCTGGAGATCATCCGCCGGGAGACCCAGTTCCTCGATCTCGGCGAGGCGGCGGCCAGCGGCCGGTTGAAGGCGCAGCTCGACCTGATCCAGGGCACGCTCGCCTCGACCTCCCGCCGCCGGGCGGGGCAGCTCTACCTCTACCGGGGCGAGCAGCGCGCGATCGGCGAGCTGATGATCGTCACCCTGGACGACCCGATGCACACCGGCGTCCGCTCCACCTGCCTCGGCCTCGCCGAGTTCGCCGAACGCATCGCCGAGCTGCGCTACACGCGCTGGCTGAGGCGCCTGCAGGACCGGGTCGCCGATCTGCAGCCGGCGGACCTGGACCGGCTGACCGTGATGCAGCACGACCTCATCGACCTGATCGACATGCTCGACCCGGACCGGGTCCGGTTCGCCACCAACCGGGAGAAGCTGCCCCGGTCGGGCTGAGCCGGTCCGGCTCAGCCGAGCAGTTCCCGCCCGCTGCGGTGCCGGTGCAGCACCTGCACGTCGCTCGCCCCCTCGCGCAGCGACGCCGAGGTGTCGGACATGTGCTCCAGCAGGGTGTCGGCGAACGCGATGACCGCGGGCGCCGGGGCGACGTCCGCCCGCCGGGCCAGCGCCACGGTGCGGTGCAGGGCGGGGGTGAGCACCGTGCGCCGCAGCCGCGGGCGGCCGCTGAACACCAGGTCCGGGACCACCGCGACGCCGGTGCCCGCCTCGACCATCCGCAGCACCGCGTCCATCTGGCCGCCCTCGACCGCGATCCGCGGGGTCACGCCGGCGACCGCGTAGGCCCGCAGCGTCACCTCGCGCAGGTCGTAGCCCTTGCGCACCATGACCAGGTCGTGCTTCGCCAGCTCGGGCACCGAGATGGAGCCCCGCGGCGACAGCGGTCGGCGGGCCCGTGGGGAGGCGACCGAGAGCCGTTCCCGCAGCAACGGGGCGGAGTGCAGGGCCGGGTCGACACCGTCCGGCGGCACGATGACCAGTGCGATGTCGAGCTCGTTGCGGACCAGTGCGGTCACCAGTGGCTGGGAGCCGTCCTCGGCGAGCTCCACGGCGATCTCCGGGTGCCGGGCGTGGAAGACCCGCAGCACGTCGGACAGCACGCCGATGCACAGCGACGGGGTGGCCCCGACCCGGACCCGGCCGCTGCGCAGACCGACCATCTCGGCCACGGTGGTGCGGACCATGTCGGCGTCGGCGAGCATCCGCCGGGCCAGCGGGAGCACGGTCTCACCGGCCGGGGTCAGCGTCACCGCCGAGCCGCGGTTGATCAACGGGGCCCCGAGCTCGTCCTCCAGCGAGCGCAACGAGCGGCTGAGCGTGGGCTGGGCAACACCCACCTGGTCGGCCGCCCGAGTGAAGCTGCGCACGTCGGCCACCGCCACGAAGTACATGAGCTGCTGAAGTGTCACCGGCATAGCTTACGGCTATGACAGATGACCGTCCGATGCATTGGACTGCCCCGCCCGTTGGTATGTCCACTGGACGACGTGGTCACGATGTCCGAGAAGTCCCGGGACGGCGGTGCGGCCAAGGCCGCCGCCAAGCCCCGGCGTCCGCGCACACCGAGCGCGTTCCTGAAGCTCGTGATGGCGGTGAGCGGCGTCTTCCTCCTGCTCTACGTCGTCCTGCACATGATCGGGAACCTGAAGATCTTCTTCGGGCCGGAGTCGATCGATCACTACGCGGCCTGGCTGCGCACGATCCTCGAACCCGCACTGCCCTACGGCGGCATGCTGTGGATCGTCCGCGTGGTCCTGCTCGTGTCGGTGATCGCGCACATCTGGTCGGCGACCGTGCTGGCGCTGCGCGCGAAGCGCGCCCGCCCGATCAAGTACGCGGGTGGTTCCTACAAGGTCAAGGGCAGCTACGCGGCGCGCACCATGCGCTGGGGCGGCGTCATCATCGTGCTGTTCGTGATCTACCACCTGCTCGACCTCACCGCGGGCACGCTCAACCCGAACGGCGTGCACCTGGAGGCGTACAACAACCTCGCGGCCGACTTCACCCTCGACCGCTGGTACGTGACCCTGTTCTACCTGCTGTCCGTGGTCGCGCTGGGCTTCCACGTCCAGCACGGCATCTTCTCCGGCATCCAGACCCTCGGGTGGTCGTCGAACAGCCGCGAGCGCACCATCAAGACGGTGGCCACGGTGTTCGCCGTCGTGCTCACCCTGGGGTTCGTCTCGGTGCCCCTCGCCGTCACGTTCGGAGTGGTCTGATCCCATGACTGACGCCAACACCCACCACGTGTCCTACAGCGACTACGCGACCGGCGAGCCGGTCGTCGACAAGGCCGTGCCGTCGGGGCCGATCGAGACCCGCTGGGAGCGCCGCCGGTTCGGCGTGAAGCTGGTCAACCCGGCGAACAAGCGCTCGAAGAAGATCATCGTCGTCGGGTCCGGGCTGGCCGGTGGCGCCGCCGCGGCGACGCTCGGCGAGGCCGGGTACCAGGTCAAGAACTTCTGCTACCAGGACAGCCCGCGGCGCGCGCACTCCATCGCCGCGCAGGGCGGCATCAACGGCGCGAAGAACTACCGCAACGACGGCGACAGCGTCTACCGGCTGTTCTACGACACGGTGAAGGGTGGCGACTTCCGCGCCCGGGAGTCGAACGTCCACCGGCTCGCCGAGATCAGCCGTCAGATCATCGACCAGTGCGTCGCGCAGGGTGTCCCGTTCGCCCGCGACTACGGCGGCCTGCTCGACACCCGCTCGTTCGGTGGTGTGCAGGTCTCCCGGACGTTCTACGCCCGCGGCCAGACCGGCCAGCAGCTGCTGCTCGGCGCCTACCAGGCCCTGGAGCGCCAGGTGCAGGCCGGCACGGTCGAGATGTTCACCCGGCACGAGATGCTCGAGCTGATCATGGTCGAGGGACGGGCCCGCGGCATCGTCGCCCGGGACATGGTGTCCGGCGAGATCGAGGTGCACACCGCGGACGCGGTCGTGCTCTGCACCGGTGGCTACGGCAACGTCTTCTACCTCTCGACGAACGCCAAGGGCTGCAACGTCACCGCGTCCTGGCGGGCGCACCGCAAGGGCGCGCTGTTCGCGAACCCGTGCTTCACCCAGATCCACCCGACCTGCATCCCGGTCTCGGGTGACCACCAGTCGAAGCTGACCCTGATGTCGGAGTCGCTGCGCAACGACGGCCGGGTGTGGGTCCCGAAGAAGCTCGGCGACGACCGCGGCCCGAACGAGATCCCGCACGACGACCGGGACTACTTCCTGGAGCGCAAGTACCCGGCGTTCGGCAACCTGGTGCCCCGCGACATCGCGTCCCGGGCCGCCAAGGAGGTCTGCGACGAGAAGCGCGGCGTCGGCCCCGGCGGGCTCGGCGTCTACCTGGACTTCGACGACGCCATCCAGCGGCTCGGGCGCAAGGCCGTCGAGGCCAAGTACGGCAACCTCTTCGAGATGTACGAGCGGATCACGGGCGAGAACCCGTACGAGGTCCCGATGCGGATCTACCCCGCCGTGCACTACACGATGGGTGGCCTGTGGGTCGACTACGACCTGCAGTCGACCGTCCCCGGCCTCTACATCGGTGGCGAGGCGAACTTCTCCGACCACGGCGCGAACCGGCTCGGCGCCTCGGCGCTGATGCAGGGCCTGGCCGACGGCTACTTCGTGCTCCCGGTCACGATCGGCGACTACATCGCCACGAACAACCTCGACGACGTCCCGCACGACGCTCCCGAGGTCGTCGAGGCGGTGACGGCCGTGACCGACCGGATCGACCAGTTCCTGTCGATCAACGGCACCCGCACGGTGGACTCGTTCCACCGCGAGCTGGGCCAGATCATGTGGGACTACTGCGGCATGGAGCGGACCGAGGAGGGCCTGCGCAAGGCGCTGGACCGGATCCCCGAGCTGCGCCGCGAGTTCTGGAACAACGTCAAGGTGCCGGGTACCGGTACGGAGCTGAACCAGAGCCTGGAGAAGGCCGGCCGGGTGGCCGACTTCCTCGAGCTCGGCGAGCTCATGTGCCTGGACGCGCTGGTGCGCCGTGAGTCCTGCGGCGGCCACTTCCGCGGGGAGAGCCAGACCGCGGACGGCGAGGCGCAGCGCGACGACGAGAACTTCTCCTTCACCTCGGCCTGGGAGTACACCGGCCGCGGGCAGGCTCCCGTCCTGCACAAGGAGGACCTCGTCTTCGAGTACGTGCACCCGACCCAGCGCAGCTACAAGTAAGGCGAGCAGACGTGAAACTGACTCTGAAGGTGTGGCGCCAGCGCGACGCGGTCGACAAGGGCCACCTCGCGACCTACCAGGTCGAGGCGGACGAGGACATGTCGTTCCTCGAGATGCTCGACGTGCTCAACGAGCGGCTGATCCTCTCCGGTGACGAGCCGGTCGCGTTCGACCACGACTGCCGTGAGGGCATCTGCGGTGCCTGCAGCATGGTCATCGACGGCCAGCCGCACGGCCCGCAGCGGGCGACGACGACCTGCCAGCTGCACATGCGGCACTACTCCGACGGCGACACCATCGTCATCGAGCCGTTCCGCTCCGGTTCGTTCCCGGTGATCAAGGACCTGGTCGTCGACCGCGGTGCGTTCGACAAGATCATCCAGTCCGGCGGGTACGTCTCGGCGAACACCGGCTCGGCCCCGGAGGCCAACGCCAACGCGGTGCCGAAGGCCCAGGCCGACCGCGCGTTCGCGGCGGCGAACTGCATCGGCTGCGGTGCCTGCGTCGCGGCCTGCCCGAACGGCTCGGCGTCGCTGTTCCTGGGTGCGAAGCTGACCCACCTTGGCGAGCTGCCGCAGGGCCAGCCGGAGCGCTGGGAGCGCGTGGTGAACATGGTGCAGACCCACGAGGACGCCGGCTTCGGCGGCTGCACCAACACCGGCGCCTGCGCCACCGCCTGCCCGAAGGAGATCCCGCTCGACGTGATCTCCCAGCTGAACCGCGACTACCTCGCGGCGACGGTGGGCGGCAAGAAGAAGAGCTGACCCCGGTCCCGACGGCGGCCCGGTCACCCACGTGGTGGCCGGGCCGCCGTCGTTCGTTGTGACCCGTGTCTCGATCCGGCGGGCGATCGGAGGCCGACGTGGATCACATGTGACGTGCGCCGTAGTGTCTGGCGAACCACGTAGTCACGTGATTACAGACAGGACACGGCGCCGTGTCCGGGCGCGGTCCTGGGTCGAGGTGCCGGTGAGACGACAGGAGCCCCGCGCGTGTCATCCACCACTGACACCGGCGCCACGACCGGCTCGGGCCGGGCCACGATCGCCGCTCGCACCCTGCGCACCGACAGATGGTGGCTTCCACCGCTGGCGACGTTCGTCGCGTTCGTCGCCTGGGTCGCCTACGCGACGGTGCGCGCGTTCATGCAGGACTACTACTACGTGCCGGAGTACGGCTACCTGACGCCGTTCTACTCGCCGTGCGTGTCGACCGGGTGTGTGCCCGAGGCGTCGCACTTCGGTCAGTTCCTCCCGGACGTCTGGTGGCTGCCCTACGCCGCGGTGTCGCTGCCGTTCCTGCTGCTGTTCCGGCTGACCTGCTACTACTACCGCAAGGCGTACTACCGGGCGTTCTGGCTCTCGCCCCCGGCCTGCGGGGTCGCCGAGCCGCACCGGCGCTACACCGGTGAGACGCGCTTCCCGCTGGTCCTGCAGAACGCGCACCGCTACTTCTTCTACATCGCGGGCCTGATCACGCTGATCAACGCCTACGACGCGGTGATCTCCTTCGCCAAGCCCGGCGGTGGCTTCGGGCTGGGGCTGGGCAACATCATCCTGGTCGCGAACGTCGTGCTGCTGTTCGGCTACACGCTGTCCTGCCACTCGTGCCGCAGTGCCGTCGGTGGCCGGCTCAACCACTTCTCGAAGCACCCGGTCCGCTACAAGCTGTGGACCCAGGTCTCGAAGCTGAACACCCGGCACAACCAGTTCGCCTGGGCGACCCTGGTGAGCCTGGCCGTCACCGACTTCTACGTCATGGCCGTCTCCGCCGGCTGGATCTCCGACCTGCGGATCGTGGGGTGAGTGCAATGACCGACAACACCGGGACGCGCGAGCAGATCGAGCGGCACGACTACGACGTCGTGGTCATCGGGGCCGGGGGTGCGGGCCTGCGGGCGGCGATCGAGGCCCGCATGCAGGGCAAGCGCACCGCGATCATCTCAAAGTCGCTGTTCGGCAAGGCGCACACCGTCATGGCCGAGGGCGGATGCGCGGCGTCGATGGGCAACGCGAACCCGAACGACAACTGGCAGGTCCACTTCCGCGACACCATGCGGGGCGGGAAGTTCCTCAACAACTGGCGGATGGCCGAGCTGCACGCCACGGAGGCCCCGGACCGGGTCTGGGAGCTGGAGACCTACGGCGCGCTGTTCGACCGCACGCCCGAGGGGAAGATCAGCCAGCGGAACTTCGGCGGGCACACCTACCCGCGGCTGGCGCACGTCGGTGACCGGACCGGCCTGGAGCTGATCCGCACGCTGCAGCAGAAGGTGGTGTCGCTGCAGCAGGAGGACTTCGCCGAGACCGGTGACTACGAGTCCCGGATCCGGGTGTTCCACGAGTGCACGATCACCGAGCTGTTCACCACCGACGGCGCCATCTCCGGCTGCTTCGGCTACTTCCGCGGTGACGGCGGTTTCGTCCGGTTCGACGCCCCGGCGATCGTCCTGGCGACCGGTGGGGTCGGCAAGAGCTACTCGGTCACGTCGAACTCCTGGGAGTACACCGGCGACGGCCACGCGCTGGCCCTGCGCGCCGGCGCGACGTTGATCAACATGGAGTTCCTGCAGTTCCACCCCACCGGGATGGTCTGGCCGCCGTCGGTGAAGGGGATCCTGGTCACCGAGTCGGTCCGCGGGGACGGCGGGGTGCTGCGCAACTCCGACGGCGAGCGGTTCATGTTCGACTACATCCCGGAGGTCTTCCGGGAGCAGTACGCCACCTCCGAGGAGGAGGGCGACCGCTGGTACACCGACCCGGACAACAACCGGCGCCCGCCGGAGCTGCTGCCCCGTGACGAGGTGGCCAGGGCGATCAACTCCGAGGTCAAGGCCGGTCGCGGCACCCCGCACGGCGGGGTCTACCTGGACGTCTCGACCCGGCTCAAGGCCGAGGAGATCCTCAAGCGGCTCCCGTCGATGCACCACCAGTTCAAGGAGCTGGCCGACGTCGACATCACCAAGGAGCCGATGGAGGTCGGCCCGACCTGTCACTACGTGATGGGCGGGGTCGAGGTCGACCCGGACTCGGCGATGTCGCGGGTGCCGGGCCTGTTCGCCGCGGGCGAGGTCGCGGGCGGCATGCACGGCTCGAACCGCCTCGGCGGGAACTCGTTGTCGGACCTGCTGGTGTTCGGCCGCCGGGCCGGCCTGCACGCGGCGCAGCACTCCGCCCGGGGGCGCCCGGCCGTCGTCGAGACCGACGTCGCCGCCGCGCTGGACCGCGCGCTGCTGCCGTTCTCGACCTCTGCGGAGGGGGGTGAGAACCCGTTCGTCGTCCAGCAGGAGCTGCAGAAGACGATGCACGAGCTCGTCGGCATCATCCGCAAGGAGGACGAGATGGAGATGGCCCTCAAGAAGCTGGAGGACATCGCCACCCGTACGCGGACGGTCTCGGTCGAGGGGCACCGGCGGTTCAACCCCGGCTGGCACCTGGCGCTGGACCTGCGGAACATGCTGCTGGTCTCGCTGTGCGTCGGGAAGGCCGCGCTGGAGCGCCAGGAGTCGCGCGGCGGGCACACCCGCGACGACTTCCCGGTCATGGACTCCGACTGGCGCCACCTCCTGCTGGTGTGCACCGCGCTGGGTGAGGACGGCATCGAGCTGACCCGCCAGGAGCAGCTCGCGATGCGTCCGGACCTGTTCGACCTCTTCGAACTCGACGAACTCAAGAAGTACTACACGGGCGACGAGCTGGGCGGGCACCGCTCGGACTCCGCGGAGGGCACCCGATGACGAGCACCGAGAACAGCACCGAGAAGGGCACCCACCTGCACCACTTCCGGGTGTGGCGCGGTGACGACACGGCGGGCGAGCTCGTCGACTACCCGGTCGAGGTGAACGAGGGCGAGGTCGTCCTCGACATCATCCACCGGCTGCAGGCGACCGAGGCGAACGATCTCGCCGTCCGCTGGAACTGCAAGGCCGGCAAGTGCGGGTCCTGTTCCGCGGAGATCAACGGCAGGCCGCGGCTGATGTGCATGACCCGGATGAACACCTTCGACGACGACGAGGTCGTCACGGTGACGCCGCTGCGGTCGTTCCCGGTGGTCCGCGACCTGGTGACCGACGTGTCGTTCAACTACGAGAAGGCCCGCGAGATCCCGTCGTTCGCGCCGCCGGAGGGCGTCGCGCCGGGGGAGTACCGGATGCAGCAGGTCGACGTCGAGCGGAGCCAGGAGTTCCGCAAGTGCATCGAGTGCTACCTGTGCCAGAACACCTGCCACGTGGTCCGTGACCACGAGGAGAACAAGCAGGCGTTCGCCGGGCCGCGCTACCTGATGCGTACCGCCGAGCTGGACATGCACCCGCTCGACGCGCACGGCAACCGTGCCGTGGACGCCCAGGAGGAGCACGGCCTCGGTTTCTGCAACATCACCAAGTGCTGCACCGAGGTCTGCCCGGAGCACATCAAGATCACCGACAACGCGCTGATCCCGATGAAGGAGCGTGCGGTGGACCGGAAGTACGACCCGCTGGTCTGGCTGGGCGACAAGATCTTCCGGCGCTCGGGGTCGTGACCGTGCAGCTGTGACCGCCCGCCCGGGGTCGCCGCCCGCTGTGGCGCCCCGGGCGAGAGCGGCCGGAGCTGCGGACCGGGTTACCTCCCGGTGGGGAGCGAGGACCCGGGGCGGTCAGCGCCCCATCGAACGGCGGATCTCCGCCAGCCGGTCGGCCCCCTTGCGCTCCCGCTCGGCGAAGGCGTCCTCGGCGTCGCGGGCGCGGGTGTCGCCACCGGCGAGTTCCTCGAGGGCGTTCGCCGTCGCCGCGCGGCTCTCGATCCGGTCGCGGACGTGGTCGAAGGTCGGGACCCCGTCGTCGGTGTAGCCGGTCGGGTGGACCTGCTCCGCGTCGGTGGCCGGCAGGCCGGGGGCCGCGCCGGGTTCGGGGACCGCGGGCGGGTTCGGGGTGGGCTCGCTCATCGGTACTCCTGACGGACGGGGCACCGAGCCTACCGGCGTCGCGCCCGGACCGGCACCGATGAGAATCGCCGTCGCCGGCGGTCGGAAGAACGTGACGACGTTCGCGCTGGTCCCCGGAGCAGGGACCGACACCTGGTACTGGGGCCCGCTGATCTGGGAGCTGACCGGCCGCGGCCATCGTGCGGTCGCCGTCGACCTGCCCTGCGACGACGACACCGCCCGGCTGGAGGACTACGCCGAGGCCGTGGTCCGGGCCGTGACGTCCGGCGGGGCGGAGGAACCGGACGACCTCGTCGTCGTCGCGCACTCGTTCGGCGGGTTCAGCGCGCCGCTGGTGTGCGACCGGCTCCCGGTCCGGGAACTCGTGCTCGTGACCGCGATGGTCCCGGTGGCGGGGGAGTCCGCGGCGCAGTGGGGCGAGGCCACCGGGGCCGCCGCCGCGCTCGCCGAGCAGGACGCGCGCGACGGCCGGGACCCCGACGACGTCGTCGCCCTGTTCTTCCACGACGTGCCGGACGCGGTCGCCGCCGAGGCGCTGCGCCACGAGCGCGAGCAGTCCACGACGCCCTGGGAGCAGCCGTGGCCGCGGGACGCCTGGCCGGACGTCCCGACCCGCTACCTGCTGTGCCGCGACGACAAGCTGTTCCCGTCGGCGTTCGTGCGCACGATGCTGGCCGGGCGGCTGCGCGGGGTGGTGCCCGAGGCGATCCCCGGTGCGCACCACCCGATGCTCTCCCACCCCGCGCAGCTGGCCGGGACGCTGCTGGCGCGTTGACGCCCCGGCGCCGGTGCCGGCCGGGCCGACGGCCGGGCGTCCGGGATCACGTGCGCCGGGCGGGGCGGGCCACCGGAGCGGTGACTAGCGTGGGGGCCGTGACGCTCTCGGGGTACGGGTCCTGGCCGACACCGGTCACGTCGGAGCTGGTGGTGACCGCGGCGGTCCGGCTCGGTGACGTCCGGCCGGACGGGGCCCCCGGCGCCGAGGGCACCGGTGTGATCTGGGCCGAGGGGCGCGCCACCGAGGGCGGGCGAACCCAGCTGGTCCGCCGCACCGACGACGGTTCCCGCACCGACCTGCTGCCCGACGGCGCGAACGCCCGCACCGCCGTGCACGAGTACGGCGGCGGGTCCTGGTGGCTGCACCCGGGGAGCCCGGGTGTCGTCTGGTACGCCGAGTGGGCCGACCAGCGGCTGTACCGCTCGGAGCCCGGCGGCGCCCCGGTGGCGCTGACCCCGGAGCCGTCGGTGCCGCGCGGGGACCGCTACGCCGACGGCGACGTCGCCCCGGACGGCTCCTGGCTGGTCGCGGTCCGCGAGCACCACCCGGCGGCCGGCTGCCCGGCGACCGACGTCGTCAACGAGGTGGTCCGGCTCGACGCCAGGACCCCGTCGGAGCCCGAGGTCGTCGTGACCGGGACGGACTTCGTCGCCGCGCCCCGGATCTCCCCGGACGGCGCGGCGCTGGCCTGGCTGTCCTGGAACCACCCGTCGATGCCGTGGGACGACGTCGAGCTGACCGTTCGCGACCTCTCCTCCGGGGTCGACACGGTCGTCGCGGGCGGTCCGGACGAGTCGGTCACCGAGCCGCAGTGGCAGCCCGACGGGGCGCTCACCTTCCTCTCCGACCGCACCGGGTGGTGGAACCTCTACCGCTGGATGCCGGGGGAGGACATCGAGTCGTTGATCCGGATGGACGCCGAGATCGGCGTACCGGGATGGACGCTGGGGGGCTCCCGCTACGCCGTCCTCGACGACGGCCGGGTCGTCGCGGCCCGGTCCTCGCACGGTTTCGACGCGCTCGTCGTCCGCGAGCTCGACGGGTCGGTCACCGTCCTGGACACGCCGTTCTCGGTGATCCGGTCGGTTCGCGGGGACGGGCCGAACTCCGTCGTCTGCGTCGCCGGGAGCCCCACCGCCGAGCCGGGCGTGCACCGCGTCGTCCCCGCACCGGCCACCGCGGGCGAACCGGGCGCCGCCGGGGTGCAGACGCTGCGCCCGCCGCGCAACCTCGGCCTGCACCCGGAGACGATCTCGGTGCCGGAGCCGATCCAGTTCCTGTCCGGCGATCTCGCGGGCAACCCGCGGACCGGGTACGCCCTCTACTACCCGCCGCTGGGCATGGGCGAGGCCGCGGACGGCGAGCTGCCGCCGCTGCTGGTCGTCATCCACGGCGGGCCGACCGGTGCGGCCGTGCCGGTGCTCGACGTCGGCGTGCAGTACTGGACGAGCCGCGGCTTCGGCGTCGTCGACGTCGACTACGCGGGCTCGACCGGTTACGGGCGCGCGTACCGCGAACAGCTCGCCGGTGCCTGGGGTGTCGTCGACGTCGCGGACTGCATCGCCGCCGCCCGCACCCTCGCCGAGTCCGGCCGGGTCGACCCGGCCCGGATGGCGATCCGCGGCGGCTCGGCGGGCGGGTTCACCACACTGGCGGCCCTCGCCCGCGCCGACACCCCGTTCTCGGCCGGTGCCGACCACTTCGGCGTCGCCGATCTCGCGGCGCTCGCCGCCGAGACGCACAAGTTCGAGTCCCGCTACCTCGACGGCCTCGTGGGCCCGTGGCCCGCGGCCCGCGACACCTACACCGAGCGGTCGCCGCTGACCCACGTCGAGCAGTTCTCGACGCCGCTGATCGTGCTGCAGGGCGACGAGGACGCGGTCGTCCCGCCGAACCAGTCCGAGATGATCGTGGAGGCGTTGCGGGCCCGCGGCGTGCCGGTCGCCTACCTGCTGTTCGCGGGGGAGCAGCACGGGTTCCGCCAGGCCGTGAACATCAGGCGGGCCCTGGACGCCGAGCTGGCGTTCTACGCCCGGGTCTTCGGTTTCGCGCTGCCGGAGGGCGAGGGCATCGAGCCGGTGCCGATCGAGAACCTCTGACGCGGGGCACCTCGACCGGTGATGCCACGCGCAGTATGTGGCTGGGTCTCCGGCCGCGGTGTTGCGGGAAACCGCGACCGACGCGAGCGTTTGCACATGCGAATTTTTGACGTTACCGACGCCCGACTGTGATAGTGATGACTCGGAACTATCGCAAGCGTCCGCATGACAGGCTGCTGCAAAGGGGATCGCCCTGATGAGGCGTCATGGAGTTCGAGCTACTGGTCTGTCAGTGGCGGTGCTGCTGTCGGTACTCGCCGTTTCCGGGGCAGGGACGGCGCCGTCCTCGGTCGCTGCTGTCGAAAGGGGGTCAATACTCACCTCCGTGGCGGCCGACCCTCAAAATCTCCCGCTCGGCGAGTTCCCTGCCAATGACGATGTATTCGACAACCCTAAGGGATTCTGCAGGAAGCTGGAGGATCAGGGGCAAGCCGGCTATGGCATGCAGAATCGGAACGGCGTGAGCCGAGTGTACGTCTACCAGGGGCGCGTGACTGATCCTCAGGGTTATCAGGACGCTCGGCTGCGTGTGTACGAGGATGTCGCCACGCCGATCGACGAGTTCCAGCTCAAGTGGCGCAAGGGGACGTACCTCGGGGACGTATTCACCACGTGTCTGTGAGCTGACGATTCGGAGCCGTTCGTGTTGTTGTGCACGCGTGGTGATCCGCCCGGTCAGCCGGCCGGGCGAATCACCACGCGTGCACGACGTAGCGGGTCAGTCGATGCGACCGGAGATGTCAGCCGTCGGCGGGTGCGCCGTGTCCGTCCCCTCCGGCAGCTTCGTCGACCGGGACAGCCGTCGCTGCAGGGCGTTGGCCGCTGCGGTCAGGATACCGTTCAGGACGATGAACAGCGCCGCGACGACGATGAGCGTCGGGATGGTGTTCGCGAAGTTACCGGTGATCGTCCCGGAGGTCCGGACCAGCTCGGTGTAGCCGACGGTCAGCTGCCCGCCCAGGGCGGTGTCCTTCAGCACGACGACGAGCTGGCTGACCAGTGCGGGGAGCATCAGCGTCACGGCCTGGGGGAGCAGGATCAGGCGCATGGCCTGACCGGGCCGCAGTCCCAGCGCCTCGGCGGCCTCGCGCTGCCCGGCGGGCAGGGACAGCACACCCGCCCGCACGATCTCGGCGATCACCGAGCCGTTGTAGAGCACGAGACCGGTGACGACCGACAGCAGCGGCCGGTAGCTGGTGGGGACGTCGGTGTAGCTGAAGTAGAACTCCGCGGCGAACACCATCAGCAGCAGCACCGGGATCGCCCGGAAGAACTCGACGACGAAGCCGCTCACCCGCGACACCCACCGGCTCGTGGACAGCCGCCCGACGCCGAGGAGCAGTCCGAACGGCAGCGCGATCACCACGGCGAGCACGGCGGCGATGATCGTGTTGAGCAGACCGGGGAGCAGGAACTGCGACCACGTCGACCAGCTCAGGAACGGTGTCCACAGCTCGGGGGCCCACTGGCCCTTGTCCCCGAGACCGGTGACCACCGCCCAGGCGATCACGGCGAGCGCGAGGGCGAACACCACGGTGTAGATCGTGTTGCGCCGGCGTGCCTGCGGGCCCGGCGTGTCGAACAGGACCAGGGCGCTCATCGGCGCACCTCCAGGCGACGGGCGAGGCGGCCGAGCAGCAGGCCGGTGGGCAGGGTCAGCACGATGAAGCCGAAGGCGAAGACGAGGAAGACGAGCAACAGGACGTCGGACTCGTTCTCGACCATCTCCGACATCAGCAGTGCGGCCTCGCCGACGCCGATGACCGCCGCGACGGTGGTGTTCTTGGTGAGCGCGATCAGCACGCTGGCGAGCGGCCCGATGGTGCTGCGCAGGGCCTGCGGGAGCACGATGAGCACCAGGACCTGCAGGAAGCCCATGCCGAGCGCCCGCGCCGCCTCGGCCTGACCGACCGGGACGGTGTTGATCCCGGACCGGACCGCCTCACAGACGAAGGTCGCCGTGTAGACGATGAAGGCGAGCACGGCGAGCCGGAACGCGGAGTCGGCCAGCGACGTCGGCGAGTCGGCGTCGACCAGGGTGATCCCCAGCGAGGACGCCAGGCCGAGCGAGGCGAACAGCACCAGGATCGTCAGGGGCGTGTTGCGGATGACGTTGACGTAGGCCGTCGCGAAACCGCGCATGACCGGCACCGGGCCGACCCGCATCGCGGCCAGGATCGTGCCCCACACGAGGGCTCCGACGGCGGAGAGCAGCGTCAGCTGGATCGTCGTCCAGAACGCGCCCAGGATGTCGTACTTGCTGAACAGGTCCATCTCTTGCCCGTCTCTCGCAGCTCACGGCCTTCCGGGGGCGGCGGGCGGGGTGGAACCCGCCCGCCGCCGGGGACAGGTGTCAGCCGGCCGGAATCTGCGGCGGAGCCGGGATCGTGTAGCCGGACGGGCCGACGTTGGCCTGCAGGGAGCGCTCCCAGCTGCCGTCGTCGATCATCTTCTGGAGGGCGGCGTTGACGGCCGAGCGGCCGGCCGTGTCGTCCTTGCGCAGGCCGACGCCGTACTTCTCCTCGCTGAAGCCCTGGCCGACGACCTTGAGCTTGCCGGGGTTCTGCGCGGCGTAACCGGCCAGGATGACGTCGTCGGTGGTGACGGCGTCGACGGTGCCGTTGAGCAGCGCGGTGATGCAGTCGGAGTACTTGCCGAACTCCTGGAGCTGCACGTTCTGGGCGTACTCGTCCTTGACCTTCTGGGCCGGGGTCGAGCCGCGCACCGAGCACAGCTTCTTGTTGTTGTTCAGCGACTGCGGGCCGGTGATGTCGCTCGCGTCCGAGCGGACGAGCAGGTCCTGCTTCGCGATGAAGTACGGGCCGCCGAACGACACGCGCTCCTCACGGGCGGGGGTGATGGAGTACGTGGCGACGATGAAGTCCACCTCACCGCGGTCGATCAGGTTCTCCCGCTCGGCGGACTGGGCCTCGACGAACTCGATGCCGTCCTCCGGGACGCCGAGCTCCTTGGCGACGTACTTGGCCACGTCGACGTCGAAGCCGGCGTAGCTGCCGTCCGGCTGGCGCAGGCCGAGCGCGGGCTGGTCGAACTTGATGCCGACGGTCAGGCGCTGCTCGCTCTGTGCGCGTTCGGGCAACGGTGCGTCGTCGGCACCGCCCCCTCCGCCGCCGCAGGCGCTCAGCGTGAGCGCGGCGACGGCGGTGAGGGTGGCGGTCCTCCACAACCGGGACAGGCGCATGGTTCGGGTACCCCTTCCGGGAATCGGTCCACCGAGTGCGGACCGGAAGATGTGCCGGGCGGCGCGGCGCTGCGTCGCCTACCCGTCAGTGGGACAGGATCTTGCCGAGGAAGTCCTTCGCGCGGTCGCTGCGCGGGCTGGTGAAGAACTCGTCGGGGGTGGAGTCCTCGACGATCTCGCCGTCGCTCATGAACACCACGCGGTGCGCGGCGCGCCGGGCGAAGCCCATCTCGTGGGTCACGACGACCATCGTCATGCCCTCGGCGGCCAGCGAGGTCATCGTGTCGAGGACCTCGTTGACCATCTCCGGGTCCAGCGCCGAGGTGGGCTCGTCGAAGAGCATCACCTTCGGGCGCATGGCCAGCGCACGGGCGATGGCGGCGCGCTGCTGCTGGCCGCCGGAGAGCTGGGCCGGGTACTTGTCCCGCTGGTTGGCGATGCCGACCCGCTCGAGCAGCTGCAGTCCGGTCTTCTCGGCCTCGGCCTTGGAGACCCCGCGGACCTTGATCGGCGCGAGCGTGACGTTCTCGAGGATCGTCTTGTGGGCGAACAGGTTGAACGACTGGAAGACCATGCCGACGTCGGCACGGAGCGCGGCGAGCGCCTTGCCCTCGGCCGCGAGGGGAGTTCCGTCGATCTCGATGGTTCCGGTGTCGATGGGCTCCAGCCGGTTGATCGTCCGGCAGAGTGTCGACTTACCGGAACCGGACGGGCCGAGGACGACGACGACCTCACCCTTGGCGACCTCGATCTCGATGTCGCGGAGTACGTGAAGATCGCCGAAGTGCTTCTGGACCCCGGTCATCCGGACCATGGGGGTGCGGGACTCGGGTGGGCTGGTCATGCTGCCTCCGGACATGGCGAGAGCCTGGACGGATCGGACAACGCAGTCCACCACCTTGAGGAAGCCTTAGGGTCTCCGTCACATAACGGAAGGGCGGTGCGGGTGCACATCCTGCTGATCGAGGACGACGACCGCGTCGCGGCGGCGCTGCGTCCGGCACTGCACCGGCACGGCATGACCACCACCCGGCTGGACCACGGCCGCGGCGTCGTCGAGCACCTCGACGGCGTCGACGTCGTGCTGCTCGACCTGGGGCTCCCGGACTCCGACGGCCTCGACGTCTGCCGGGAGATCCGCGCGGTCAGCGAGGTGCCGGTGCTCATGGTGACCGCGCGCGGCGAGATCACCGACCGGATCGCCGGCCTGCACACTGGCGCCGACGACTACCTGGTCAAGCCGTACGACATCGGCGAGCTGGTGGCCCGGGTGCACGCCGTGCAACGGCGGCGCAAGGTCGGCGAGGCGGGGACGGCGGCGCCGGCCGGTGCCGGCCCGGTGACGGTCGGGGACGTGCGGGTGGACCCGGACCGGTACTCGGTGACCGTCGCCGGTTCCGAGGTCGTCCTCACCCGCAAGGAGTTCCAGGTGCTCGCCCTGCTCGCCCGGGCCGACGGCGCGGTCTGCACCAGGGCGCAGATCGTCGCGGAGGTGTGGGGGCGGGGCTGGGCCGGTGCGAACCGGACCCTCGACGTGCACGTCGCGACGCTGCGGACCAAGCTCGGCCGGCCCGAGCTGGTCCGCACGGTCCGCGGCGTCGGCTACCGGTTCACCGCCACCGACGACGACCGGACCTGAGCGGGCGCGATGCGGAGCCGGTTGCTGCTGGTCATCCTGGTGCTCGTCGGCCTGCTCGCCGTCGGGCTCGGGCTGCCGCTGGCGCTGACCGCCTCCGAGCGCAGCCAGGAGGAGGTCTTCACCGACCGGCTCACCGACACCATCTCGTTCGCCTCCGCGGCGCAGCGCCCGGTGATCGACCCGCCGGAGCGCACGGGGGCGACGACGGCGTTCGCCGCCGAGATCACCCGCTACGACGAGGTCTACGACGTCGCCGTCGCCGTGTTCGACCGGTCCGGCGAGCTCCTCGTCGCGTCCCGGCCGACGCACCTGCTGCCCGACCTCGCCGGTGACCCGGCGGGCCGGATCGACGTGGCGCTCGCCGGTCGCCGCTCGGCGACCTACCCGCTGCTGATGCCGTGGAACGCGGCCCCGATCGTGCTGGCCGAGCCGGTACTGGTCGACGGCGAGGTGGTCGGCGCCGCCGTCACGGTCTCACCCACGGACGCGCTGCGGGCCCAGGAGCTGCGGTCCTGGTCCCTCGTCGCCGGGGCCGCGCTGGCGGCGCTGCTGGCCGGGACGCTCGTCGCGCTCCCGCTGACCGAGTGGATCCTGCGGCCGGTCCGCCGGCTGGACGAGGCGATGAGCCGGGTCGGCGGCGCGGTCGTGGCCGGCCGGTCACCGGGGCCGCCGATGCAGCGCACCGGCCCGCCCGAGCTCCGCCTGCTCGCCGGGTCCTTCGACCGCATGACCGCGACCGTGCAGGACACGCTCGCCGCCCAGGGCGACTTCGTCGCCGACGCCTCGCACCAGCTGCGCAACCCGCTCACCGCGCTGCGCCTGCGGCTGTCCAACCTCGTCGGCCGGGTGGACCCCGGTGCGACCGACGAGCACCTCGCGGCGATGGAGGAGGCCGAGCGTCTCTCCGGCGTGCTCGACGGGCTGCTCGCGCTCGCCCGGGCCGAGCAGGCCGTCGTGGCGGGGCCGGGCGGCACCGTCACCGTGATCGACGACGTCCTCGACGACCGGGTGGAGAACTGGCTGCCGCTCGCCGAACACAACGGCGTCGAGCTCCGGCGCAGCGGCCCGCGCGGGCTGCGGGCCCGGATCGGCCCGGCCGGGCTGGAGGGGGTGCTGGACGCGGCGATCGACAACGCGCTGAAGTACACCCCGGCGGACCGCCGGATCCGGGTCGCGACGCTGCGGACCGCGGCCTGGATCGGGGTCAGCGTCGTCGACGGCGGCCCCGGCATGTCCGCGGAGGACCGGGCGCGGGCGACCGACCGGTTCTGGCGGGCACCGGGGCAGACGAACGTCGAGGGCAGCGGTCTCGGCCTGGCGATCGCCGCGCGCACCGCGGCCGCCGCGGGCGGATCCCTGTCGCTGGACCCGGCACCGGGCGGCGGTCTGCGGGTCACGTTGTGGCTGCGGCCGGCGGATCAGTAGCCCTTGCTCGACCGGTAGAAGTCCACGGCCCCCGGGTGCAGCGGCAGCGGCTGGGTGCCGATCGCCGAACGGGAGTCGATGGTCACCGCGGCCGGGCTCGCCTGGGCCAGCCGGGGCTGCTCGGTGAAGGCGGCCTCGACCAGCGAGCGCGCCGTCGTGTCGTCCAGCGCCGCCGTCGCGAGCAGGACGTTGCGCACCGACAGGCAGGACACCGGCCCGGGCAGGCCGTAGGTGGTGGCCGGGACGGTGCCGACCGAGTACACCGGGAACCGCTCGCGCATCCGGTCGAGCTGTGCGCCGAGGTCGAGCAACCGGATCGGGAGCTCCGCGGCCAGTGCCCGGACCCCGTCGGTGGGGACGCCGCCGGACCAGAAGAACGCGTCGATCCGGTCCGCACGCAGGGCCGCGACGGCGTCGGGCAGACCCAGCTCGGCCCGCTCCCCGAGTCCGTCGACGCCGATCCCGGCCACCTCCAGCAGCCGCCGGGCGATCGGCTGGTACCCGCTGCCCGCCGGGCCGATCGAGACCCGGGCGCCGCGCAGGTCGTCCAGGGTGGAGAACCGGGAGTCCCGGCGGACCACGAGATGGGTGACGTCGTCGTAGAGCCGGGCCAGCGCCATCGGCTCGTTCGGGCCGGTGACACCCCCCGCGACGTCGGCGGCCACGTCGACCTGGCTGATCGCGAGCGTGGCGGCGCCGCTGGTCAGCAGCTGCATGTTCTGGGTGCTGCCCGCGGTCGTCAGCACCTCGGGGGCGAACGCCGTGCCCAGCCGGTCCCGCCACACCTCGGCGAGCGCCCGGCCGAGCGAGATGTAGACGCCCGGCTGCACCCCGCCGGCGAGCACGAGCCGGGCCGGCGGCGCCGGACCGGTGCACGCGGCCGCGCCGAGCACGGTGCCGGCCGCGAGTGCGGTCCGCAGCAGCAACCGCCGGGGGAACGCGGTCGTACCCGGTGCGCGGCCCGCCGATCCCGTCATCCCGCCATCCTCCCCGACCCGCCGCCGCGCAGCGCAGCGCCGTGCCGGGCGGACCGGGTGCGGCACCCCGCCCGACCGGCGCCTACCCTCGCAGGGGTGAGCCGCAGCTACACCGTGCGCACCTACGGGTGCCAGATGAACGTGCACGACACGGAGCGGATGGCCGGTCTGCTGGAGGAGGCGGGCTACCGCCGGGCCGCCGACCCGGAGTCCGCCGACGTCGTCGTGTTCAACACCTGCGCCGTGCGGGAGAACGCGGACAACAAGCTCTACGGGAACCTCGGGCACCTGCGGCCGCGCAAGCAGGCGAACCCGGACATGCAGATCGCCGTCGGCGGCTGCCTCGCCCAGAAGGACCGCGACACGATCACCCGCCGGGCGCCGTGGGTCGACGTCGTGTTCGGCACGCACAACGTGCACGCGCTGCCCACCCTGCTGGAGCGGGCCCGGCACAACGAGACCGCGCAGGTGGAGATCGCCGAGGCGCTCGAGGTGTTCCCCTCGACGCTGCCCGCCCGCCGGGAGTCCGCCTACGCCGGCTGGGTGTCGATCTCGGTCGGCTGCAACAACACCTGCACGTTCTGCATCGTGCCGTCGCTGCGCGGCAAGGAGCGCGACCGGCGTCCCGGTGACGTGCTCGCCGAGGTGCAGACGCTGGCCGCGGACGGCGTGCTCGAGGTGACGCTGCTCGGCCAGAACGTGAACGCCTACGGCTCGGACTTCGGCGACCGCGAGGCGTTCTCGAAGCTCCTGCGGGCCTGCGGCGGGGTCGAGGGGCTGGAGCGGGTGCGCTTCACGAGCCCGCACCCGCGCGACTTCACCTCCGACGTCATCGCGGCGATGGCCGAGACGCCGAACGTCTGCCCGCAGCTGCACATGCCGCTGCAGTCCGGCTCGGACGACGTGCTCCGCCGGATGCGCCGCTCCTACCGGTCCGAGCGCTTCCTGCGGATCCTGTCCGACGTGCGGGCGTCGATCCCGGACGCGGCGATCACCACCGACATCATCGTGGGCTTCCCCGGCGAGACCGAGCAGGACTTCCAGGCCACCCTCGACGTCGTCGCGCAGGCCCGGTTCGCGAGCGCGTTCACCTTCCAGTACTCCAAGCGGCCCGGGACGCCCGCCGCGGACCTGCCGGACCAGCTGCCCAAGCAGGTCGTCCAGGAGCGTTACGAGCGGCTGGTCGCGCTGCAGGAGGAGATCTCCTGGGCGGAGAACCGGGCGCAGGAGGGCCGGGAGGTCGAGCTGCTGGTGTCCAGCGGCGAGGGCCGCAAGGACGACGCGACCCGCCGGCTCACCGGCCGGGCGCGGGACGGCCGCCTGGTGCACTTCGCCCCGGGCGAGGCGACCGGCATCCGGCCCGGCGACCTGGTGACGGTGCGGGTCGACTACGGCGCCCCGCACCATCTCGTCGCCGACGGCGGGGTGCTGACCCACCGCCGTACCCGGGCCGGGGACGCCGGCGAGGCCGGTACCCGTCCGGACGGCGCGCCCACCACCCTGGGGCTGCCGGCGTTCGGGCGTCCGGCCGAGGAGCCGGCGCCGCTCTCGCCCTGTGCCGTCCCCGCCACCTGAAACGAGCTGTCCCATGAGCGAGAACGACGTCTCACCGCAGACCCGCGCCGAGATCGACCGGGCCGGCCGGGCCGTGACCCGGCGGATCGACCCGGGGCCCCGCGCGATGCTGATCGCGGGCGCCGTCGTCGCCGCGGTGGCCTCGCTGCTGCTGCCCTGGGTGGCGGGCACCCCGGGCTGGCAGGTCCTCGCCGGCGGTGACGCGGGCCCGCTGCCGTCGCTGTTCTCGGTCACGCTCACCGTGTTCGCGATCGTCGTGTCCGCGGCCGGGCTGCTGAGCCGGTTGTGGGTGCTGGCCTGGCTCGCCGCCTACGGCTGCGGCATCTCCTCGGTGAACGGGGTCTGGGCGATCTGGTCGCAGCAGACCGACTCCGGCCGCGGGCCCGGGTTCGGCCTCGTGCTGGGCGTGATCGCGGTGGTGCTGCTGACCTTCGTCTGGGCCGGCGCCGCGCTGCGCCGCGACTGACCGCCGTACCGGACCGGCCCCGCCGCCGGGCGAGCGGCCAGGTGCCGGCCGGGCCGCCGCGCTCAGCGGTCGCTGACCGACTGCTCGGCCGCCTCCAGCCACTCGCGCCACTGCGCGGCCTGGGCGCGGGCCTGCTCGGCGCGCCTGCGATCGCCCGCGGTCTCGGCCTTCTCCGCCTGCGCCTCGAACTGCTCGACCCGGCTGCGGAACTGGGCCACCCGGGCCTCGGCCTCCGGGTCGGTCCGGCGCCACTGGGCGTCGGCCGCCTCGGCGACCCGCTCCTCGACACCGCGCAGGCGGTTCTCCAGGGTGCGGATCTCCTCGCGCGGCACCTTGCCGATGTCCTCCCAGCGTTCCTGCACCGCGCGCAGGGCGGCCCGGGCGGCGTCGGGATCGGACAGGTCGATCCGCTCGGCCTCGGCCAGCAGCGCGCGCTTGGCCTCGGCGTTCTCCGCGAACTCGGCGTCGCGGGCGGCGAAGTGCTCGTTGCGCCGGCCGAAGAAGCGGTCCTGGGCGCTGCGGAAACGCGCCCACAGCGCGTCGTCGGCGTCGCGGTGGGCCCGGCCGGCGGCCTTCCACTCGGTCATCAGGTCGCGGTAGGCGGACGCGGTGGACGCCCAGTCCTCGGAGTCGGACAGGGCCTCGGCCCGGGCGGCCAGTTCCTCCTTGCGGTCCTTCGCCGAGACCCGCTGCCGGTCCAGGTCCGCGAAGTGCGAGCCGCGCCGCCGGTTGAACGACTCCCGGGCCTTGGAGAACCGCTTCCAGAGCTGCTCGTCGGTCTTGCGGTCGACGCCCTTGATCGAGCGCCACTCGTCGAGGATCGCCTTGAACCGGTCTCCGGCGGGCTTCCACTGGGTGGACTCGCCGGCCAGGGCCTCGGCCTCGGCGGTGAGCGCCTCCTTGCGGGCGACGGCGTCGCCGCGGGCCCGGTCCCGTTCCGCGCGGGCGGTACGGACGCCCTCCTCGGCGCGGTCGGTCAGCTCGGTCAGCCGGGCGCGCAACGCCGCGACGTCCCCGACGACGGCCGGCTCCGCGAGCCCCTCCTGCAGCGCCTGCAGCGACGCCTTCGGGTCCCCGCCGCCGGCGATCCGCGCGGCCAGCACCTCGGTCTCGGTGACGAGCGCGTCGAACCGGCGGGCGAAGTGCTCCAGCCCCTCGGCGGGCGGCCCGGCCTGGTAGGAGCCGACGACCCGCTCGCCGTCCGGCCCGAGCAGCGTGATGGTGCCGTCGGCGTCGGCCCGGCCCCACTTCTCCGGGGTCGCCAGTGCCGAGGGCACCGGCGACGGCTGTGCGGCCGGGGGCACCGGTGCGGCGGGCGCCCGCCCGGCCGGCCGGGCCCCGGGCGGCGGCCCCGGGCGGGCACCCGGCGGCGGCCCGGGACGCGGCCCCGGCCTGGGCCCCGGTGTCGGCCCCGGTGTCGGCCCCGGTGTGGGCCCCGGGGCGGGCACGGCGCCGGGGGCCGGCGTGGTCGATCCTGCGCCGGGGGTGGCGGGGTTGGTCTCGGGCACCGGTACGTCCTCCTCGTTCGGCCCACCGGATCGCCGGCGGGCGCCCCGTCCGGAGATCCGTCCGGGGCCCTGCGCGCGCCGAGCCCCCTCGCCGCGGCGAGGAGGTCGGGACCGCGATTCAAGCAGGTGGACCACCTCCGGGGGAACCACTGAGGTGTTCTCAGTAGTGGTGGTCGTTCCGCTGCGACACGCCGAGGGAGTGGAGATGTCTAGGACATGGGGCAGGGCCCCGGTAGAGCAGTTGGTCGACCAAGATCAACGAACTCTCCGAGGCCCCGCATGTCCGATCCTGTCACCTACACCGCTGTCCTCCCGATCGGGGAGCACACCGTGGCCTACCTGGCTCGGCTTCTGGCCGCTCAACGCTGTCGCCGCGGTACCCGCCCCCGGCGGCGGGCGTTGACCCCGTTCGCCCAGGCAGTGCTGGTGATCCGCTGGTTCTGCGACGCCACCCGGGTCCGGCACCTGGCCCGCGACAACGCGATCAGTACCGCGACCACCTATCGCTACCTGCACGAAGGCATCGACGTCCTCGCCAGCGCCGCACCCGGGCTGCACGGTGCCCTGCTCGCCGCCCGCCTCGCCGGACACACCCACGTTCACCTGGACGGCACCCTGATCGCCACCGACCGCTGCCGCGCGCTCGGCCCCACCGCGGGGGTCGACCTGTGGTGGTCGGGTAAACACCACCGCCACGGCGGGAACGTCCAGGTCGTGTCCGCCCCGGATGGATGGCCGCTATGGACATCCCCGGGAAGACCCGGGCGCGAACACGACGTGACCTGTGCCCGAGCCCACCCCGGTCTGCTCGAAGACCTCGATCACTGGATCGATGATGACCACGCCGCGCTGGGCGATCTCGGCTACGAAGGTGAGGCCCACCGACTCACCGTGCCGATCAAACCCATCCCCGCCGGCGGCCGAACAGTCGATCAGCGCACCGTCAACAGCCTGCACTCAGCCACCCGAGCACTCGCCGAACGAGCAAACGCCCTGCTCAAGACCACCTTCGCAACGCTACAGCGAGTCACCCTCTGTCCCTGGCGCACCGGCGCGATCACCGCCGCCGCGCTCGTGTTACTCCACACCGAATACGACCGCACAACATGATCACCACGCTACTGAGAACACCTCACTGAGCCCCCGTCCGGGCGCGCCCGCCGGGTGATCGGGCCCGGCGGGGGCGGTCGTGCGGACGGCGGCCGTACCCGCTGGCTACCCTCGGGCCCCGTGCCCGCCGCGATCGCCGTCCTGCCCCATCCGCCGCTGCTCGTCCCCGAGCTGAGCGGTGACGCCGCGATCGAGACCGAGGCGGTGCGCGCCGCCGTCCGGGGTGTCGCCGACCGGCTCGCCGCCCTCGCCCCGGTGTGGATCGCGGTCGGTGCGGATCCGGCGGGCCGGCGCACGGTGCCCCCCGGCACCCGCGGGACGTTCGCCGGCTACGGCCGCGACGTCCCGGTGGCCCTGCCCGGCCCGGTAACCGGGGACGAGGGACCCGGGCTCCCGTTGCCGCTGCTGGTGGCGGCCTGGGCGGCGGCCGGGGCCGGAGCGGGCTCGGTGCGTGGCGAGCTCCTCGCGCCGGACACCGCCCCCGCCGACTGCGCCGCGCTCGGCCGGGAGCTGGGTGGCACCGACGGCACCGACGGCACGGCCCGGGTGGGCCTGCTCGTGCTCGGCGACGGCGCCGCGATGCACACCCCCACCGCACCCGGCGGGTTCGACGAGCGGGCCGAGGCGTTCGACGCCGTCGTCGCCACCGCGCTGGACGTGCCGGACCCCGCTGCGCTGGCGGAGCTCGACCCGGTCGCCGCGGGGGAGCTGCGGGCCGGTGGGCGCGCCCCGTGGCAGGTGCTCGCCGGCGCCGCGGCCGGGCGGTCGTGGCGGGCCACGCACCGGCACACCTCGATGCCCTACGGCGTCGCCTACCACGTGGCGCTGTGGGAACCGGCGTGAGCGACGACGACTCCGGGGCCGCTGCGGCCGGGCCGGCGCTGGTCGCCGTGGTCGGGCCCACCGCGACCGGCAAGTCCGATCTCGGGCTGGCCATCGCCGAGCGGCTCGGCGGCGAGGTCGTCAACGCCGACGCGATGCAGCTCTACCGGGGGCTCGACGTGGGCACCGCGAAGCTGCGCCCGGAGGAGCGCCGGGGGATCGCGCATCATCTGCTCGACGTCCTCGACGTGCGGGACGCCGCGTCGGTCGCGGCCTACCAGCGCGACGCCCGCGCGGTCGTCGAACGGCTGCGGGCCGCCGGGCGCACACCCGTCCTGGTCGGTGGGTCCGGCCTGTACGTGCAGGCGGTGCTCGACGAGCTGGAGTTCCCCGGCACCGACCCGGACCTGCGCGCCGGGCTGCAGGCGGAGCTGGAGCGCGACGGGGCGGCGGCGCTGCACCGCAGGCTCGCCGACGTCGATCCGGCGGCCGCCGCCGAGGTGCTGCCGTCGAACGGGCGGCGGATCGTGCGGGCGCTGGAGGTCGTCGCGCTGACCGGCCGTCCGTTCCGGGCCACGCTGCCCACCACCGGCACGCCGCGCTACGGCGCGGTCCTCCTGGGCGTCGACCGGGACGTCGCGGAGCTGGACGAGCGGGTCGCCGTCCGGGTGGACCGGATGCTCGGCGACGGGTTGGTCGAGGAGACGCGGAACCTGCTGCCGCACGGTCTCGCGCAGGGCCGCACGGCGTCCCGGGCGCTCGGGTACCGGCAGGTGCTCGACGCGCTCGACCGCGACCCGGACGCCCCGGACCTGGAGACGGTCCGCGCCGAGACGGTGCGCGCGACCCGCCGGTTCGTACGCCGCCAGCGGTCCTGGTTCCGCCGGGACCGGCGGATCCACTGGCTCGACGGCGCCGCGCCCGGCCTGGTGCCGGACGCGTTGTCGGTGCTCGCTCGTAAGCTCGTGGCATGAGCGGCATCGCGTTCACCAAGGGGCACGGCACCGAGAACGACTTCGTCGTACTGCCCGATCCGGATGCCGCGCTGGACCTGACCCCCGAGCGGGTCGCCGCGCTGTGCGACCGGCGTCGCGGGCTCGGGGCCGACGGGGTGCTGCGGGTCGTGCGCTGGGCGAAGCTGGCCGGTGACGCGTCGGTCCCCGAGCCGGTCCCCGGCGTCGAGTGGTTCATGGACTACCGCAACGGCGACGGATCGGTCGCCGAGATGTGCGGCAACGGGGTGCGGGTCTTCGCCCGCTACCTGCACGAGCGCGGCTGGGCGCCCGGCGGGGGCTTGATCGGCACCCGGGCCGGGGTGCGGTCGGCGACCGTCGGCGGCGGCACCGGGACCGGCCCGTCCGGGGGCGGCGGCGTGGCGGTCGACATGGGTCCGGTCGACATCGGGCCGGCGTCGGTCGCCACCCTGGGCACCGCCCGGTTCGACGGGCTCGCCCTCGACGTCGGCAACCCGCACCTCGCCTGTGTGGTGCAGGCGGACCCGGCGGGGCTGGACCTCTCCGTCGCGCCGCGGTTCGACCCGCAGGTCTTCCCGCACGGGGTGAACGTCGAGTTCGTGACCCCCCTGGCGGGACCCGCCGCGGGCGGGTCGGTCCGGATGCGGGTGCACGAGCGGGGTGTGGGGGAGACCAGGGCGTGCGGCACCGGGACCGTCGCGGCCGTCGTCGCCGCGCTGCGGGCCGCCGGGCACACCGCGGGCGACGTGGAGGTGCAGGCCCCCGGCGGCCGGCTGCGGGTCACCGTCGAGGCGGGTGACGACGAGCGGACCGGGCGCACCGTGCTGCACGGTCCGGCGGTGCTGCTCGCCACGGGCGAGATCGACCGAGGCTGGTGGGACGCGCCCGCCTGACCGGCCCGAATCCGGGCGGACAGCGGCCGCCCGACGTGGGACACTGGCGCGCACGATGACTGAAGCCCGTACCCCTGCAGAACACACCACGCCCCGGCCCGCAGCGTCCGTGGCACCGTCGGCCGGCGAGCTGGATCTCGAGGAGCGCGCGTCGCTGCGCCGCATCCACGGGCTGTCCACCGAGCTCACCGACATCACCGAGGTCGAGTACCGGCAGCTGCAGCTCGAGCGCGTCGTGCTCGTCGGGGTGTGGACCGAGGGCACCGCCGAGCAGGCCGACGCCTCGCTCACCGAGCTGGCCCGGCTCGCCGAGACGGCGGGATCCGAGGTGCTCGACGGGCTGGTCCAGCGGCGTTCGAGCCCCGACCCGGCCACGTTCATCGGCTCCGGCAAGGTCGAGGAGCTGCTCGCGACCGTCCGATCGACCGGCGCCGACACCGTGATCTGCGACGGCGAGCTCTCGCCGGGCCAGCTCCGCCAGCTGGAGGAGCGGCTGAAGGTCAAGGTGATCGACCGGACGGCGCTGATCCTCGACATCTTCGCCCAGCACGCCCGCTCCCGGGACGGCAAGGCCCAGGTCGAGCTCGCCCAGCTGTCCTACCTGCTGCCGCGGCTGCGCGGCTGGGGTGAGGCGCTGTCCCGGCAGGTCGGTGGCCGGGCCGCCGGTGGTGTCGGTATCGGTGGCCGTGGTCCCGGTGAGACCAAGATCGAGCTGGACCGCCGCCGGATCCGCGCGCGCATGTCCAAGCTGCGTCGCGAGATCGGTGCGATGCGCCGGGTCCGGGACACCCAGCGGGGCAGCCGGCGGCGCAACGAGATCCCGTCGGTCGCGATCGTCGGGTACACCAACGCCGGCAAGTCGAGCCTGCTCAACCAGCTCACCGACGCCGGGGTGCTGGTGCAGGACGCCCTGTTCGCCACCCTGGACCCCACCACGCGCCGGGCCGAGACGCCGGACGGGCACGGGTACACGCTCACCGACACGGTCGGCTTCGTCCGGCATCTGCCGCACCAGCTGGTCGAGGCGTTCCGCTCCACGCTGGAGGAGGCGGCGGGCGCCGATCTCCTGGTGCACGTGGTCGACGGTTCCGACCCGTTGCCGGACGACCAGATCGCCGCCGTCCGCCAAGTGCTGGTGGAGGTCGGCGAGGAACAGGGCGGCGGCGCCATGCCGCACGAGCTGCTCGTGGTGAACAAGACCGACGCCGCGCCGGAGCTCGCGCTGGCCCGTCTGCGGCACGCGCTGCCGGAGGCGGTGTTCGTCTCGGCGCAGTCCGGGGCGGGGATCGCCGAGCTCCGGGACCGGATCGCCGGGCTGCTGCCCCGTCCGGAGTACGAGGTCGACCTACTGATCCCGTACACCGAGGGGGCCGTGGTCGCCCGCCTGCACGACGAGGGTGAGGTCCTCGCCGAGGAGCACACGGGGGACGGCACCCGGATCTGGGCCAGGGTCGCTCCCGAACTCGGGACCGCGGTGCTGCCCTACGCCGTCGGCGGCAGCGCGGTGCCCGGGTCCGATCTCCCGGCGACCGCCGCGGGCCACTGACCCGTCACCGCCCGCGGTTGCGCACCGGGCTCGTGGCGGCCACCGTCGCGGTCTCCGGTGCGGCCGCGAGTGCCGTGGACGCGCCGCAGCCGCTGTGCAGCACGACCGATCCGCAGGTCGCCGAGCTGTCCGGGCTGGTCGTGGACGGACCCGCCGACGGCCCGGCCCGGCTGCGGATCATCGTCGACGGCGGGGGCACGGGAGAGGTCGTGACCGTCGACCCGGTGAGCTGTGCACCGCTGGAGGTCCGCGACACCGGGATCGCGGTCACCGACGTCGAGGACCTGGGTCTGGCGCCGGACGGCACGCTCTGGCTGGCCGACACCGGGGACAACCGCGGTGAGCGGGACACCGTCCGGCTGGTGGAGGTGCCGTCCACCGGGCCCGCGCGGGCACACGATCTGCGCTACGCCGACGGCCCGCGCGACGCCGAGGCCGTCCTCGTCGCCGACGACGGGGTCCCGCTGATCGTCGAGAAACGGACCGGGGCCGCCGGGGTGTTCCGCCCCGATCGGCCGCTCGACGGCGGTCCGGGACCGGTCGTACTGGAGCGCGTCGCCGAGGTCGTCCTGCCGTATTCGGCCACCGGTGGCGGTCCGCTCGGCCGCGGCGGGACACGGACGGTCACCGGGGGCGCGGTGAGCCCGGCCGACGCGCCGGACGGCCGGGCCGCGGCCCTGCGCACCTACACCGACGCCTGGCTGTTCCCGCTGCCCGCGGGCCGCGTCACCGGCGACGATCTCGTGGCGGCCCTGCAGACGTCCCCGTTGCCGGTACCCCTGCCGGACGAGGCGCAGGGTGAGGCACTCGCGCTGGACCGGGGCGGAACGCTGCTGTCGGGCACCGAGGCCCGGGGCACGGCGCCCGCCGGGATCCGGACGGCCGCCGGGGCGGTGGCGGCGGCGACCGCACCGGACGCCCCGGTCGTCGCCCCACCGGCGCAGGCGCCCCCGGTCCGGACGTTCCCGGACTGGTTGCCCGCGGCCGCCGGGGCCGGCGTGGTCGGTGTCCTGCTGGTGGCCGGGGTCGGCGCGATGGCCCTGCACGGCCGCCGGCGCCGCTGAACGGGCCCGGCTCCGGAGCCGGCGCTCGCCCACGACCCCGTCCTGACGTCGCCGCGGCCCGGCTCCGGAACTGTCGCCGCCCGGCCGCGGCCCGGCGTCAGAGCCGCCGCAGTACGGCCACGACCCGGCCGAGGATCGACGCGTCGTCACCGGGGATGGGGTCGTAGGCGTCGTTCGCCGGCATCAGCCAGATGTGCCCGTCCCTGCGGCGGAACGTCTTCACCGTGGCCTCGCCGTCGATCATCGCCGCCACGACCTCGCCCTGCTCCGCGACCGGCTGCTGCCGGACGACGACCCAGTCCCCGTCGGTGATGGCGGCGTCCACCATCGAGTCGCCCTTGACGTTGAGCAGGAACAACGTGCCCTCACCGACGATCTCCCGTGGCAACGGGAACACGTCCTGAACGGCCTGCTCGGCCAGGATCGGCCCGCCCGCGGCGATGTCGCCGATCAGCGGCACGAACGCCGGTGCGGGTCGCTCCGAGCGGGCGGCCTCGGTGTCGGCGTCGGTGCCGTCCCCGGCGGCCGACTGCTCCGGGCTCCGCACGTCGACCGCGCGGGTGCGGTTCGGGTCGCGCCGCAGGAACCCCTTGCGCTCCAGTGTGCGCAGTTGGTGGTGCACCGACGACGTGGAGGTCAGCCCCACCGCGTCGCCGATCTCGCGCACGCTCGGGGGGTACCCGTACCGGTCCACCCAGTCCCGGATCACCGTCAGGACCTTCCGCTGTCGCGGGGTCAGCCCGCGGGCGTCGGCCGGGGGCTCGGGGAACTCCCGCACGTTCGCGGAACCCGGCCCGGCGGACGCACCGCCGTCGGACTCGTCCGCTGCCATCGCACTCGCCTCCTCGAGGATCTACCGCGTCGAACAGTAGCCAACACCGGGCCGTCCGCCAAACATGCGTTCGAAGTCGGCCACGGGCGTGTCGTGGAATCCGTCGGTCGGCGGCGGTACAACATCGCACAGGTGTTCGATCGAACATCGATTCGAACCGCGGCCGGTCGGTCCGCAGTTCTTGTCGGTGCCCGGTGTTACACAGTTCGTACGCCCGTTCGACCGGTCCCGGGGAAGGGCCGGTCGGGGGAGCGAGCAGGGCGCGGCCGGGTGTGGCCGCCGCCGACGGCGATCACCTCGCGACAGGGCGGGGTGATCCTCGACGAGCAGGAGGATCCATGCGAGAGCTCGACGTGTGCGACGCGCCGCTGACGGCCGGGTCGGCCCAGACCGTGCGGTCGGCGGAGACGGCTCGGTCGGCCCGGGCCGGGCGGGCGACGCGGCAGGCGGCGCCGGTCGCGGCCCCGCGCACCGGGGCCACCGGCCGGGGGCGTGGTCCGGCCGGGTCGGCCTGCCCGGTCCGGTCCCGTGCGGCCGCCGAGGGTGTCCGGTCCCGTTCGGCGGTCACCCCGGTGGACGGTGCGGTCCGGCCGTCCGCGGCGGAGCGGGCCGCCGCGCGCTGGTCCGGTGGCGGTGTGGTGGCCGGAGCGGACGCTGCCGGGCTGCGCGCCGCGCTGGCCCGGCACCCGGCCGGCCGGGCCCGTGCCGGGCGCCGGGCGGAGGGTGACGTGCCGGGTGGGGCACCGGGCGGCGTGCGGGTGCGGTCGCGGGCGGTGGTCACCGGATCCGGTGCCGAGCCGGTGCTGCAGGAGTCGCAGCCGGCGGTCCCGGCGCCGCGCACGGTCCGTCCGATGCGCCGCCCGTGCGTGGTGTCGCCGCGTCGCCGGTCCCGGGCGCGTGCGACCGGCCGTACGGGTCGCGCACTGACGGCGGTGGCGACCGTGCTCTGCTCGGCCACGGTCGTGCTGGCTCTGGGGCTCCTCGCCGACGTCTCGGCCGGGTGGAACGCCGGAGCGGAGTCCGGCGCCGGGGTGACCGTGCAGGCCGGCCTCCGGTAGTCGCCCGGCCCGGCCATCCCCGGCGGTCCGGTCGTCCCCGCGACCTGCCATGCGCACGGCCCGCCGCCGGCACGGCTGCACGGCCCGCCGCCGGCACGGCTCGGTTGTCTGTGCGGTCCGTTCACCTGCACGGCGTGGTGATCCGTGCGGCCCGGTGCTCGTACTGCCGGTGCCCGCATCGCCCGGTGGCTGCTGTCGCCACCCGTGTCCTCCGTCACCACGTCGGCGGCGCCTGTCGACGGGTGCCGTCTGCCGCGGGCGATCGGCGTGTCACGGACCGCCGACACCGCCTGCCGTGCGCGTGCCCGGTGCCCGGCCGGTGCCCGCGCGCCGGTCCGTGTGCCTGAACTGCGGGTATCGGCCCCGATGGGCGTCGGTACCGGTGCCGACGACGCGGAGGGCCGGTGTGCGAGGCTTCCGGTCCCGATCGGGCGAAGCTGCGCGACACGCACCCCCTGGGATGGCGGACCCCAAGATGTAGGGGTTACATTGACGTCGTTCTCCCACTGGTTGGGGGTTCGGATCATTACGCAGCGTCTCCGGTAGGCCACGGGAGAGGGGTGGGACACGTCGTGCGTTGCCCCTTCTGTCGTCACCCGGACTCGCGGGTGATCGATTCCCGGACCGCCGACGACGGGACGTGCACCCGCCGTCGCCGGTCCTGCACCGCGTGCGGGAGACGGTTCACCACGGTCGAGGAGACGGTTCTCGCCGTGGTCAAGCGCAGCGGTGTGAGCGAGCCCTTCAGCCGGCAGAAGGTCGTCGGCGGGGTGCGGCGGGCGTGTCAGGGCCGTCCGGTCGACGAGGACGACCTGCAGCAGCTCGCCCACAAGGTGGAGGAGACGGTGCGCGCCCGCGGAGCGGCCGAGATCCCCAGCCACGAGGTGGGGCTGGCGATCCTGGGTCCGCTGCGCGACCTCGACGAGGTCGCCTACCTGCGGTTCGCGAGCGTCTACCGCTCGTTCTCCTCGATCGAGGACTTCGAGAAGGAGATCGCCGACCTGCGTTCGGCGGCTGCCGGGGAAGCAGCCGACGACCGGGCCGGTGACCCGGACGGCTGACCGGGGTCCCGTCGTACGGGTCGGCACGGGCGCAGGGGGCGCGGTGCCGGGCCGGCGGTCACGGGTCGTCGTACCGGGTGGACCGGCGGTGCAGCTCGTCTGAGCACCGCCGGGGCCCGCGCTCCCCAGCGCGCGGGTGAGGAAGGAACGGTCAGATTTCGGATGTGCGGAGGCAGTTCATGACCGAGACCGTCGGGGGCCCGACGACAGACACCACTGCGGCTGCGAAGGTCGCACGCGGCCGGGGCAAGGCCGGTGCCAAGCGGCGCGGCCTGGCCGTGCAGCGGGTGTTCACCACCGAGGGCGTGCACCCCTACGAGCAGGTGGAGTGGGAGCGCCGGGACGTCGTCATGACGAACTGGCGCGACGGCACGGTCAACTTCGAGCAGCGCGGCGTGGAGTTCCCGACCGCCTGGTCGCTGAACGCCACCAACATCGTCACCAGCAAGTACTTCCGGGGTGCGGTGGGCAGCGCGACGCGTGAGTCCAGCCTGCGGCAGCTGATCGACCGGGTCGTCGGCACCTACCGGCGGGCCGGCGTCGAGCACGGGTACTTCGCCACGGACGCCGACGCCGAGATCTTCGACCACGAGCTGACCTGGATGCTGCTGCACCAGGTGTTCAGCTTCAACTCGCCGGTCTGGTTCAACGTCGGCACGCCCAGCCCGCAGCAGGTCAGCGCGTGCTTCATCCTCTCGGTCGACGACACGATGGAGTCGATCCTGAACTGGTACCGGGAGGAGGGCCTGATCTTCAAGGGCGGCTCCGGTGCCGGGCTGAACCTCTCCCGCATCCGCTCGTCGAAGGAACTGCTGTCCTCCGGCGGCACCGCCTCCGGGCCGGTCTCGTTCATGCGCGGTGCGGACGCCTCCGCGGGCACCATCAAGTCCGGCGGGGCGACCCGCCGGGCCGCGAAGATGGTCGTGCTCGACGTCGACCACCCCGACATCGAGGAGTTCGTCGAGACCAAGGCCAAGGAGGAGGCCAAGGTCCGGGTGCTGCGCGACGCCGGGTTCGACATGGACCTGGGCGGCTCCGACATCACGTCGGTGCAGTACCAGAACGCGAACAACTCGGTGCGGGTCAACGACGAGTTCATGCGGGCCGTCGAGGAGGGCACGGACTTCGGTCTGCGTGCCCGGATGACCGGCGAGATCATCGACCGGACCGACGCCCGCAAGCTCTTCCACGGCATCGCCGAGGCGGCCTGGAACTGTGCGGACCCGGGCATCCAGTACGACAGCACGATCAACGACTGGCACACCTGCCCGGAGTCGGGCCGGATCACCGCGTCGAACCCGTGCTCGGAGTACATGCACCTGGACAACTCCAGCTGCAACCTGGCGTCGCTGAACCTGCTGAAGTTCCTCGACACCGACGACCGGTTCGACGCGGAGACCTTCGCCAAGGCCGTCGAGCTGATCATCACCGCGATGGACATCTCGATCTGCTTCGCGGACTTCCCGACCGAGCCGATCGCGGACACCACCCGGAAGTTCCGCCAGCTCGGCATCGGGTACGCGAACCTCGGCGCGCTGCTCATGGCGACCGGGCACGCGTACGACTCCGAGGGCGGCCGGGCACTGGCCGGGGCGATCACCTCGCTGATGACCGGGGCCGCCTACAAGCGGTCCGCGGAGCTGGCCGGGATCGTCGGCCCGTACGAGGGGTACGCCCGCAACGCCGAGGCGCACCAGCGGGTGATCCGCAAGCACGCGGCGGCGAACGACCAGATCCGCAGCTTCCCGGCGTCGAACGCGATCCAGACGATGGCCTCCGGGGTCTGGAAGCAGTGCCAGGAGATCGGCGAGGCCAACGGCTGGCGCAACGCCCAGGCCTCGGTGCTGGCTCCGACCGGCACGATCGGCCTGATGATGGACTGCGACACGACCGGCATCGAGCCGGACCTGGCGCTGGTCAAGTTCAAGAAGCTGGTCGGCGGCGGCTCCATGCAGATCGTCAACCAGACCGTGCGCCGGGCCCTGGACAACCTCGGCTACCAGGCCGAGCAGGCCGAGGCGATCGTCGAGTACGTCGCCGAGCACGGGCACGTCATCGACGCGCCCGGCATCCGGCCCGAGCACTACGAGGTCTTCGACTGCGCCATGGGGGACCGCACCATCGCCCCGATGGGTCACGTCCGGATGATGGCGGCGGCCCAGCCGTTCCTGTCCGGTGCCATCTCCAAGACGGTGAACATGCCCGAGCGGGCCACCGTCGCCGACGTCGAGCGGATCTACCTGGAGGGGTGGCGGCTCGGCCTCAAGGCCCTGGCCATCTACCGGGACAACTGCAAGGTCGGCCAGCCGCTCTCGGCGGGCAAGGGTGACTCGGCGTCGAAGACCGCCGAGGCCGCGCCGACCGTCGTCGTCGAGCAGCGGCCGATCCGCAAGCGGCTGCCGAAGAAGCGCCCGAGCGAGACGGTCTCGTTCACCGTCGGCGGCGCGGAGGGTTACCTCACGGCCGGGTCCTACCCGGACGACGGGCTGGGCGAGATCTTCGTCAAGCTCGGCAAGCAGGGCTCGACGCTCGCCGGTGTCATGGACGCCTTCTCGATGTCGATCTCGGTGGGGCTGCAGTACGGCATCCCGCTGGAGTTCTACGTCTCGAAGTTCTCGAACCTGCGGTTCGAGCCGGCGGGCATGACCGACGACCCGGACGTCCGGATCGCGACCTCGGTGCTGGACTACCTGTTCCGCCGGCTCGCGCTGGACCACCTGCCCTACGAGAAGCGGGTCCAGCTGGGGATCTTCTCCTCCGACGAGCGGTCCGCGCAGGTCGAGAACGACTACGGCCAGGGCACCGAGAAGCTGGACATCGACGAGTTCCGGTCGTCGGTGCCGACGGCGGGTACCAGGGAGGAGCCGGGTGTCGAGCCGGCCCCGGCCGAGGTCGGCAGCTCCACCGAACTGCTGGAGCTGCGCCTGGGCAAGGCGGCGGACGCCCCGCTGTGCATGACCTGCGGGACGAAGATGCGTCCCGCCGGGTCCTGCTACCTCTGCGAGGGCTGCGGCTCCACCAGCGGATGCAGCTGAGCACGGGCGGAGACGTTCCGCGGGGCGGTACCGGTGCGCCGGTGCCGCCCCGCGGCGCGTCGGCGGGTCCGCAGGACGGGGCCGAGGACCTGACCGGGCCGGTCGCCGGGCGGCTCGGCGTCGATCCGCGGGTGCTGGCCGTCGTCGTCGGGGCCCCGTGGCGCCGGATGTCGGGCTCGGCCGGGCCCGGCGACGGAGCGGGGGACCCCGCGCATGCCGTCCGCGGCCGGGTGTTCGTCGGGGTGCCGTCCCCCGCGGAGCTGACGGCGCTCGACCTCCCGGCCGACGGGCTGCGGCACTTCGGGCTGAGCCCGGCCGAGCTGCGCGCCGGTGGCTGGACCGATGCCGACCTGCGCGCGGCCGGCCTGCCGGTGCCCGGCGGCGACGACGTCGAGTGGTTCGTCGCGGGGGAGCCCCCGCAGCTGCTGCTCGGGATCGACCCGGCCGGCCGGCCCCGGCTGGCCCGGCCCGAGCCCCGCAACGAGCAACGGGACGACGGCGTGGTGCGTGTCCTCGGACCGGTCGACGCCGAGCAGGTCCCGGACCTCACCGGCTGCACCGATCCGGAGGGCGCCGCCGCGACCGGGGTTCGGGCCGTCCGCGACCGGCTGCTGCGCACGGCCCGCCGGCAGCTCGTGCACTGCGCGTTCTGCCTGCGGCAGACCCATCGGGCCGGCACCGGGTACGGCGCCTGCCCGGACTGCGCCGCCCGCTGGCTGGGCGTCGTCGACGCCTGACCGCGCCGGGGCCGGTAGGGCCGGGGTGGCCCCGTGGTTAGGGTCGGTCGGGTGACCGGTCGATTCCAGGTGGTTCCCGCGGCCTACGTCCTGCTGCTGCGCGGTGACGGTGCGCGGACCGAGGTCCTGCTGCAGCTGCGTGCCGGCACCGGCTACCGCGACGGGTACTGGGCGGCGGCCGCCGCAGGCCACGTCGAGCAGGGCGAGGACGTGTTCGCGGCCGCCGTCCGGGAGACGCGCGAGGAGCTCGGTGTCGTGGTGGACCGGGACGATCTCGTCGCTGTGACGGCCATGCACCGGACCGGGGGCACCGGGCTGGCCGTCGACGAGCGGGTCGACTTCTTCCTCTCCTGCCGCCGCTGGTCGGGGGAGCCGCGGGCGGCCGAGTCCGGGAAGACCGCGGGACTGGACTGGTTCCCGCTCGCCGCACTCCCGACGCCGACCGTGCCGCACGAGCGGTTCGTGCTCGACGCCCTGCGCACCGGGAGCATCGTTCCGATCGTCAGCCACGGGTTCGCCGCGGCCGACGACGCGGGCCACTGATCGCCCGGCGCACCGGCATCCCGGTCGTGACGGTCGGCCGGGGGGGTGCCGCGGCCGCCGAGCCGGGGCACCGAACACGTCCGGCGGACCGTGACCGGTGGTGATCGAATCCCGGGCTGCGTCCGGTGCCGCGGGTGGCACCGGACGCAGCCGAGGATCGGGCCACCACGGGCCGACCGGCGACGGCCGGTACCCGACCGATCCCGTACCGGCCCTCGCCGCCGACCGCGGTGCCTCAGTCCTGCGGATCGACGAGCTGGACCTCGATCGTCACGGCGGGGTCCTCGTCGTCGTCGGGGTCGACGGCCCAGTGCAGGACCCACTCGACCTCGTAGTCGTCCCGCGTCATGCCGGGCGGGGCGACGTTGACCCACTCACCGGTCCGGGGCACCGCCCGGAACCATCGGATGTGATCGGGCCGCAGCCCGATCCGGACCCGGACGGGGATCAGGTCCCCGGGCGCGTCGGCGGTCACGACCCGAGAGCATGACCCAGCGTGCGCGGACGCGCATCCCCGGACCGGGGGGCCGGTCAGACCGCGTGCCGGTAGGTCTCGCGGGTCGCGGCGACGGTCCCGAGGGTGATCAGCGCGGAGGCGACGACGTAGAGCCCGACCGGCCACAGAGCCCCACCGGCCCACAGCGTCAGCGCCGCGGCGACGGTCGGCGCGAGCCCGCTGGTCACGACCGAGGCGAGCTGCTGCCCGACCGAGATCCCGGTGTAGCGGACCCGGGTGGTGAACAGCTCGGAGAACAGGGCCGGCTGCACGGCGTAGGTGGACCCGATCGCCAGGACGTAGCCGACGATGATCGCCAGCCACAGCAGCGTCATCGAGCCGCTCTCCAGCATCCACGTGAACGGGAACGCGAACACCAGGGTGAACGCGGCGCCGAACAGGTAGACCGGCCTGCGCCCGACCCGGTCCGAGAGCAGTCCGAACAGCGGGTACGCGACCGCGATGCATGCGGCGGCCACCGTGGTGGCCAGCAGGATCGGCGTCCGGGGAAGGTCCAGGTTCCCGGTGGCGTAGGACAGCGCGAACGTGAGGATGATGTAGGAGAAGATCCCCTCGGAGCTGCGCAGCCCGATCGTGACCAGGATGCTGCGCCACTGGGTGCGGAACACCTCGACGATCGGCAGCTTCACCTCCTGCTGCTCGCGCTTCATCCGCTCGAACGACGGCGACTCGGCCACCGCGAGCCGGATCCACAGCCCGACCACCAGCATCACGGCGCTGAGCAGGAACGGGACCCGCCAGCCCCAGGACAGGAACTGTTCCTCGGGCAACAGCGCGAACAGCGCGAAGATGCCGGTCGCCGAGATCAGCCCGAGGGCGTTGCCGATCTGCGGGAACGTGCCCCAGAACCCGCGTTGCCGCGGTGGCGCGTGCTCGACGACCATCAGCACCGCGCCGCCCCATTCGCCGCCGACGCCGAATCCCTGGACCAGCCGCAACAGCACGAGCAGGACCGCGGCCCAGACGCCGATCGTGTCGTAGGTCGGGAGCAGGCCGATGGCGAACGTCGCCAGCCCCATCACGGTGAGCGTGAGCACGAGCATCGACTTGCGGCCGACCCGGTCACCGAAGTGGCCGATGACCACGGCGCCGAGCGGGCGGGCCAGGAACCCGACGCCGAGTGTGGCGAACGCGGCGAGCGTCCCGACCGCGGGATCGAGCTCGGGGAAGAAGATCCGGTTGAACACGATCGCCGACGCGGTGCCGAAGATGAAGTAGTCGTACCACTCGACCATCGTCCCGACGAGGCTCGCGGTGGCGACCCGGCGGACCGGGTGGGTGGTGGTCGCGCCGGTGGCGCGTTCCGGTGCGGACGACATCGTTCAGCCCCCGTCGACCGGCGCGTGCGCCCATCCGACGGCGGTCCGCGTGCCGTCCTCCTTCTCCACCCGGACCTCGCTCTCCAGGTGCCGCGCGCCGTCGTGGGTGACCGGGCCGAGCACCGCCCCACGGGCGGTGACCAGGTCGTCGACGTAGAACGGGTTGACGAACTTGACCGACAGGTGCCCGCCGGTCACGAAGGACGGACCGTAGAAGGCGGTGCACATCCGGCTCAGGTAGCCGACCTGCTGCATGGCCTGGGCGACGGTCCGGTCCATCCCGACCTTGCGGGCGCCCGCGGCGTCGGTGTGGATGTTGGAGAAGCCCCGCCCGCCCCAGGAGAAGACGTACATCTGCTCCTGGGAGATCCGGGTCGCGACCGGGACCAGCGGGGTGCGCTCGGGGAGGTCGAACGACGCCCGGGCGGCGGGCTCGGCGTCGCGGCTCTCGCCGGTCACCATCCGGGCCGGTGCGGGGGCCCGCGAACCGCCGACCACGTCGGCCGCCCGGGTGTGCATGATCTCGGTGCCGCGGCGGGTCACCAGCGGGCGTCCGTCCGCGCCGTGCGCCGCGGCCTCCATCACCACGTAGCCCTGGCCCCGGCGCTCGTAGGTCTCGACGTAGCGGCCGCCGATCGTGACGGTCTCCCCGATCCGGATGGCGGAGTGGAAGGCGATGTCCTCGTGGGTGTGCAGGCCCTCGGCGGTGTTGCCGTCGTAGCCGGCGTAGAAGAGGAACAGCAGCTCGTTGCACAGCAGCGCGGGGTGTGCCGCGGGCGCGCCCTCGTGGGTGAGGGCCGCGGCGGCCGGGTCGTCCTGGGCGAAGACGTAGTTCTTCACCAGCCGGTCGTCGACGGTGATCTCGAACGGGCCGAACTGCTCGCCGATCTCGATGTTCTCGAACAGGGCCTGCTTGGTGCCCGTCCACCACGGCGTCGTGGTGCCGCCGACGGTGGCGGGCTGTGCGGTGGTCGTCATGCGTGTGCTCCTCGTCGGGAAGGGTCGGGAGAAGGACGGTTCAGGCGGCGGGGACGGTGGCGCTCGCCCAGCCGACGGTGGACAGCCGGCCGTCGGCGCGGCGTACCCACACCTCGGCGGCGATCGTGGTGCCGCCGTCACCGGCCGGGGTGACCTCGGTGACGACGCCACCGACCCGCAGCGGTTCGAAGACCTCGACCGGGGCGACGAACTTGACGCGCAGCCATCCGCCGCCGAACAGCGCCGTACCGAAGAACCGGGTGAGCATGGCCGTCACCAGCCCGCACTGCTGCTGACCCTGGACGATCGGGATGCGCAGGCCACCGGCCCGGGCCACGTCGAGGTCGCTGTGCACGTTGCGCACGTACTCGCCGGTGCGCGAGAACACCGACGCCTGCTCCTGGGTGATCGTGACCTCCAGCCCGGGCAGCGCGGCGCCCGGCCGCACCGTCGGGGTGCCGGGCACGGCCGTGGGGAGGCCGGGGTCGGCGGTGCCGCTCACCCGCCCCGATCCGGACGACCCGGTGGCCCCGCGGCCGGCGACGTCGCCGGGCCGGGTCCGGAGGATCTCCACGCCGCGGTGGCGCAGGACGCTCCGGCCGTCCGGTCCGGTCGCCGCGGCCTCCATCACCACGTAGTCCTGCCCGCGCCGGGTGTAGCTCTCGACGTAGGTGCCGGACAGCGTGACCTCGTCGCCGAGGAACGCCGGGCTGTCGAACCAGAGCTGCTCCTCGGTGTGCAGACCGACCGTGCGGCTCGCGGCGTAGCGGGTGGTGAACAGCTGGACGAGGTCGTTGGACAGCAGCCCGGCGTGCGCGATCCGGCCGCCGAACGGGCTGTCGTGCAGGTGCCACGGGTGGTGGTCGTCCTGGGTGAAGGCGTAGCGCTTGATCTTGTGGTCGTCGACGACCAGGGTGACCGGGCCGAGCGCCTCGGGGATATCCAGGTTCTCGAAGACCGGTTCCTTGAGCCCGGCCTCGGGATCGACACCGTCGGCCACCACGCGGGGGTCGGTCAGATCGCGCCAGGTCATGTCCGGTGTTCCTCGCTCTCGTGTTCGGGTGCGGCGGGCCGGGATCAGATCGCGCCGGCGTCCTGCAGTGCGCGGATCCGCTCGGGGAGAGCCCGAGCAACCGGCCGTAGACCGCGGTGTTGTCCTCCCCGACCGTCGGGGGTGCCTTGCGGGCCCGCGCCGGGGTGGCGCCGAGCTTGATCGGCATGCCGGGCAGGGTGAGCGTGCCGAGCTCGGGGTGCTCGACCTCGATCATCATCTCCCGGGCCCTGACCTGCGCGGAGTCGGTGGCCTCGGCGACCGTCGCGACCGCGGACGACGGGATCCCGGCCGCGGCCAGCCGGGTGGAGATCTCCTCGGTCGGCTCCCGCCGGGTCCAGCCGCGCACGATGTCCTCCAGCGCCTCGACGTGGGCCAGCCGGTCGGCCTGCCCGCGGAACCGGGGGTCCTCGGCGAGCGCGGGATCGCCCATCGCCGCCGCCAGCCGCGGGAACAGGGCGTCGGTCCTGGCGTGCAGGTAGACGTGCCCGTCGCGGGTCGGGAAGGTGTTCGCGGGCACGGTGATCTGGTCCCGGTTGCCGGTGCGCCCGCCGGTCTCGCCCAGCATCGCCCAGGCGCTGGGCAGCGTGCCCATGCAGGCGAACAGCGTGTCCATGCAGGCGATGTCGACGTGCTGGCCGGCACCGGTGCGAGCGCGGGCGGCGAGCGCCGTCATCGCGCCGATCACGCCGTGGAACCCGGCGGTGTGGTCGGCCAGGAACGCGCCGGCCATCGTCGGCTCGCCGTCCGCGGAACCGGTCATGCTCATGAGACCGGAGCCGGCCTGCGCGATCGCGTCGAACAGCGCCCGGTCCCGGTTCGGACCGGTCTGGCCGTAGCCGGAGATCGACACCAGCACGGTGCGCGGGTTGAGCTCGTGGATGCGCTCCCAGCCGATGCCCATCGCGTCGAGCGTGCCGGGCCGGAAGTTCTCGACGACGACGTCGCTGCGCGCGACGAGGCCCTCCAGGATCGCGGTGGCCTCCGGATGCCGGGTGTCCAGCGTGATCCCGTGCTTGTTCCGGTTGAACATCATCGTGTAGAGGCTGTGCCCGTCGACGAACGGCCGGTGCCGCCGGCCGTCCTCGCCGCCGGGGCGTTCGACCTTCACGACCTCCGCGCCCATGTCGCCCAGGATCTGGCAGCACAGCGGCCCGGCGATGAAGCGGGAGAGGTCCAGGACCCGCAGGCCCTCGAGGGCACCGGGGAGTGGGTCATCCTCTGGCACGGCGACCTCCTCGTCGCAAAAAGCTAGACGTCTACTCAACTCGATTCAGGCACGGCACCGGTCGCGCCGTCAAGGCCCCGGGGTGCGCCTTGACGCCCGCCGGGTCCTGTGGTCAGACTCGATGAGTCTAGCGAACTAGACAACTGGTCGGATCCGTCCGGCACGTCCACCCGTCCACGCTCGACAACGGAGTCCTCGTGAGCACCACACCTGCGGCCGCGCGGCCCCCGGAGACGACGGCGGAACGCACCGCCGTCGCCCGCCGGGCGGCACTCGCCAGCCTGATCGGCACGGCGATCGAGTGGTACGACTACTTCATCTTCGGCACCGCGTCGGTGCTGGTCTTCGGGACCCTGTTCTTCCCGAGCGAGGACCCGCTGGCCGGAACGCTGTCCGCGTTCGCCGTGTTCGGTGTGGGGTTCTTCGCCCGTCCCGTCGGCGGTCTGGTCTTCGGCCACATCGGGGACCGGCTCGGCCGCAAGGGTGCCCTGGTCACGACGCTGATGATGATGGGCGTCGCCACCTTCCTGATGGGGCTGCTGCCCACCACGGCCCAGATCGGCGTCCTCGCCCCGATCCTGCTGGTGCTGCTGCGCATCGTGCAGGGCTTCGGGGTCGGCGGTGAGTGGGGCGGCGCGGCACTGGTCGCGGTGGAGTACGCCCCCGAGGGGCGGCGCGGGGCCTACGGCAGCGCGCCGCAGATCGGCAACGCGGTCGGGCTCGTCGCCGCGACCGGCGTCTTCGGCCTGGTCACGTTGCTGCCCGACGAGCAGCTGTTCAGCTGGGGCTGGCGGATCCCGTTCCTGGCCAGCATCGTCCTGGTGCTCGTCGGGCTGTTCATCCGGATGCGGCTGACCGAGACACCCGCGTTCGTCGCGGCGCAGGAGGCGGCCGAGGCCGCGAAGGCCGACGGCGCCACACCGGTCGAGCAGCAGGTCCCGCTGCGCACGCTGCTGCGCACCGAGCGCCGCCCGCTGCTCATCGCGATGGGCCTGCGGCTCGGCGAGGCGATCTACGGCTACATCCTGCTGACCTTCGTCCTGACCTACGCCGAGAACTACACCGACCTGGACCGCTCGGACGTGCTGTGGGCCAGCTGCATCGCCGCCGGCGTCGCGATCGGGACCTACTACGGGATGGGACGCCTGTCCGACCGCATCGGACGACGGCCGGTCTACCTCATCGGCGCCGCCGTCGGGGCGGTGATGACCTGGCCGATCTTCCTGATCCTGGACACGAACTCGGTGCCGCTGGTGATCGCGATGATGATCGTCGCCTACGCCATCGGGATCGGCGCTCTCTACGGCGTGCAGCCAGCGATGTTCTCCGAGCTGTTCGGCACGACCACCCGCTACACCGGCCTGTCCCTGGCCGCGCAGCTGCCGAGCATGGTCGTCGGCGTCTGGCCCTACCTCGCGACCTCGCTGCTCATCGCCACCGGCGGCGATCCCTGGCCGGTCGTGCTCATCACGATCGTCGTGCTGGGGATCGGCGCCTGGTGCGCGATCGCCGCCCGCGAGACCCACCGCTCCGACCTCACCGGCGGCCACCCCGGCGGCGCCGGCGCCGCAGCCACCCCCACCGACCGGGCGTGAGCACGACCGCGTCCCCGCACACCCCGGCCACCACCGCGCCGGACCGCACGACCGCAACGGAAGGACATCGAATGTCGGACGAGATGACCGGCGGCCAGCTGGTCGTGAGGATGCTCGAGTCGCTGGGGGTGCGCCACGTCTTCGGCGTCGTCGGCGGCCAGACCCTGGCCATCACCGACGCGATCATCGACACCCCCGGCATCGAGATGGTCCACACCCGGCACGAGAACGCCGCCGCGGTGATGGCCGACGCCTACGGGCGGCTCACCGGAACCCCGGCGGTCGCGATCGCCACCACCGGGCCGGGCGCGACGAACCTGCTCACCGGTGTCGGCGGCGCGTTCCGCGACTCCAGCCCGGCGATCATCATCACCTGCAACAACAACGGCGAGAACATCCACAAGGACGACGCGCAGAACGCCGACCACGTCGCGATCTTCGCGCCGTTCACCAAGTACAGCAGGCTGGTCGCGCACGCCTCGTCGATCAAGCAGGCGATGGAGGAGGCCTACGTCGCGGCGATGACCGGCAACCCCGGCCCGGTGCACCTCGACTTCGCCCGCGACACCATCGAGAACGTCGTCGGCGCCCCGCCCGAGGTGCCCGCGGCGCACCCGTCGCGGGACTGGGTCGGGACCCGCCCGGTGCCCGCTCCCGCCGCCGTCACCGCGGTCGCCGAGCGGGTGCTCGCGGCGGACCGGCCGGTGATCTGGATCGGCAACGGCGGCAACCGGGCCCGGGCCTCCGACGAGGTGCTGGCGCTGGCCGAGGCGCTGGAGATCCCGGTGATCACCACGTTCAACGGCATGGGTGCGGTCCCGACCGACCATCCGCTGGTGTTCGGCGCACTGTCGAGGATGGGCACCTCGCTGACCTCGCGGGTGCTCGCCGAGTCCGACCTGGTGCTGGCGCTGGGCAACAGCCTGAACGCCGTCTCCACCCGGCGCTGGAAGACCCCGCTGCCGCCGGTCGTCCAGGTCGACGTGGATCCGATGATGATCGGGCGCTACTACGCCGAGACGACCACCGGTGTCGTCGGTGACCTCGGCGCCTTCTGCACCGCACTGGTCGCGGCCACCGCCGACGGCGCGGCCGGGGCCCGGGCGTCGCGGGCCGGCTGGACGGCCGGACTGCGCGACGCCGAGCGGGACTGGTGGGCGCTGTCGGACTCCCGGGAGCCGCAGACCCCCGGCACCGTCTCGCCGGCCGTCGTCGTGCGGGCGTTGCGCGAGGTCACGCCGTCCGGCGCGGTGCTCATCCCGGACGCCGGCAACCCGGGCGTGTGGTCGTTCCTGTGGGAGATGCCGGAGCCCTACCGCTACATCAAGCCGGTCGGCTTCGGGAACATGGGCTTCGCGCTGCCCGCGGCGATCGCCTCGGTGGCCGACGACCCGCAGCGCCCGGTGCTCGCCCTGATCGGCGACGGGTCGCTGGGCATGAGCCTCGGTGAGCTGGAGACCCTGGCCCGGGTCGGCGGCCCGGTGTGCGTGGTGGTGCTCAACGACTCCAGCTACGGCAACATCCGCCAGGAGCAGGAGCTGCACTTCGACGGCCGCACCATCGGCGTCGACTTCGCCGAGGTCGACTTCGCCGCGGTCGCGCAGGGGATGGGCGTCTCCGCCCGCCGGGTGACGGCGGTCGGGGACCTGGTGGACGCGGTCCGGGCGGCGTTCGCGTCCGGCCGGCCGGCGCTGGTCGACGTGGTGCTCGACCGCGAGGCGAACGCGTGGACCTACGAGGCGTTCCGGCCGCATCAGGCAGGCTGAGCCCTGGCCCGCCGGGCCCGGGGACGCTGAGCCCCGGCCGGCCGGGCCGAGAACGGCGATCACGACCGGTGGCCGCCGCCGCACCAGGGCGGCGGCCACCGCGGAAAGGGAACCTGACGATGGAGTCCGCCCCCACCCCCGGCCCGCTCGACGGGATCCGGGTCCTCGACCTGTCCCGGTTCATCGCCGGGCCGAGCTGCGCGCAGGTGCTCGCCGACTTCGGGGCCGAGGTCGTGAAGCTCGAACGCCCGGACGGCGAGGACGCGCGTCACCACGAGCCCTACTACGAGGGCGAGAGCGTCTACACGATGCTCTACAACCGCAACAAGTACGGCGCCACGCTCGACACCCGTCACCCCGACGCGCTCGCGATCCTGGAGAAGCTCGTCGTCTGGGCCGACGTCGTCGTCGAGAACTACCGGCCGGGCACCATCGAGAAGATGGGCATCGGTTACGAGCGGATGACCGAGCTCAACCCGGACGTCATCCTCACCTCGATCTCCGGCTTCGGCCAGACCGGTCCGCTGTCGCGCCGCGCGCTGTTCGACGCGATCGCCCAGGCGTCGTCCGGGCTGATGGACACCACCGGCGAGGCCGACGGCCCGCCGACGCTCACCGGCACCTACATCGCCGACTACGTGACCGGCTACCAGGCCGCGCTCGGGACGTTCGCCGCGATCCTGCACCGGGAGCGGACCGGCGAGGGCCAGCGGGTGGACGTGGCCAGCCTCGACTCGATGTTCGCGACCCTGGGCACCCGGCTGATCAGCTGGCTGATGCTGGGTGCGGAGATGCCGCGCAACGGGTCGCGGGACCTGCTGACCGCGCCGGTGAACGTCTACGCCTGCCGGGACGCCCAGGTCTACATCCAGGCCGGCACGAACTCGCTGTTCCCGAAGCTGTGCCGGGCGATCGGGCGCGAGGACCTGCTCGCCGACGACCGCTACCGCACCGTCCCGGACCGGATGGCGCACGTCCCGGAGCTGGAGGCGGTCGTCGCCGGGTGGGCCCGGGACCGCGCCGCGGACGAGATCGGGGAGGTGCTGGAGGAGGCCGGGATCCCGTTCGCGAGGGTCGCGACGGTGCCCGAGGTCGCCGGGTCCGAGCAGATCGCCGCCCGCGGGATGGTCGTGGAGTCCGAGCACCCGACGCTGGGCACCGTCCGGATGCCCGGCAACCCGATCAAGATGGACCGGTCCCCGCCAACGGTGCGCAAGGCGCCGCCGACGGTCGGCGAGGACAACGAGCACGTCTACCGGGAGATCCTCGGCCTGGACGGGGCGGAGCTGGAGCGCCTGCGCTCCGCCGGGGCCGTCTGATGGGCCGCCCGGCCGGCCCGGTCGTCGCGGTCGACGTGGGCACCTCGGCGGTGCGGGCCGCCGTCGTCGCCGCGGACGGCACCGTCACCGGTGCCGCCCGGGTGTCGCGGGCGGGCGGGGTCGGCGGCGAGCACTTCGACGCCGAGCAGCTGTGGGCGGACGTGTGCGAGGCGCTCGGCCGGGCCGTCGCCACCGCCGGCCCCGTGGTGCCGGTCGCGCTGGGGATCGCCGGGCACATCGGCTCGGTCGCCCTGGACGCCGACCTGCGCCCCGTCGGCCCGGCGGGCGGCTGGGCCGACACCCGTGGCACGGATCTCGTCGCGGGTCTCCCCGGACCGCTGCTCGACCGGGTCCGGGAGACCAGCGGCCGCCCGGTGCCCGGCGCCGGATGGCTCGCGCACGCCCTGCACCTGCAGGTCCGCTACCCGGACCGGGCGGCACGGGTGCGCGCGCTGGTGTCGCCGAAGGACTTCCTGCTCGCCCGCTGCGTCGGTGAACCGGTCACCGACACCGTCGACGCCGCCTACTCGCTGGTCTTCGACGTCCGGCGCGGCCGGTGGGACCACGCGCTGCTCGCCGAGCTGGGCGTCGGTCCGGGCTGGTGGCCGCGGGTCGTGGCGCCGGGGGCGCCGGTGGCCGGCCTGCTCCCCGGGGTCGCCGCGGTGACCGGGCTCCCGGCCGGCCTGCCGGTGGTCGGCGGCGGGCCGGACGGTTCGGTCGGCGTCGGCCTGCTCCTCGGGGACCGGACCGACCTGGTCGCGGACGTCGCCGGCACCACCGACGTCCTCGGCCGGGTGCACGACTCCCCGGCCGCCGCCGGGCCGGGTGCGCTGCTCAACCCCGGGCTGCGGGCGGGGCGCTGGGTGTCCGGCGGGCCGACCGGCCTGACCGGGGGAGCGGTGCTGCGCTGGCGCGAGCTCACCGGCGGGACCGGCCACACCACCGGCCGCGCGGCCGACGAGGCCGCGGTCGAGGCGCTCGCGCCGGGCGCGGACGGCCTGCTGGTCGTGCCGACGATGTCCGGCGACCGGTTCCCCGGCTGGCGGCCCGGGACCCGCGGCGCCGTGCTCGGCCAGACACCGGGGCACGGCCCCGCGCACCTCGTGCGCGCGGCCCAGGAGGGGGCGGCGTTCACCGTGCGCGAGGGCGTGGAGCTGCTCGACGACGGGCGGGCCGCCGGTCCGCGGCCGGTCGTGCTCGCCGGCGGCGCGGCCCGGTCGGAGGCGGCCGCCCGGCTGCGTGCCGACGTGTTCGGGCGCCGGGTGCTCGCCTGCGCCGACCCGGACGTGACGCTGCTCGGGGCGGCGGCGCTGGCCATGGCCGGCGCCGGGTGCGACCTCGACGAGGCCGCCGGGCGGCTGCGGCCCCGGTTGCGCGTCGTCGAGCCCGACCCGGCCCGCGCCGCCCGCTACGACGAGCTCTACGTCGAGTGGCTCGACGCCCGCGAACGGCTCGTGCCCGGGACGGGCGGGTGAGGGCCGGGCACCCCGGTCCGTGGCGGGTCGCGGCCGTGCCGGGCCCGTCCGGGGCGGCGAACCGCTACGCTCGGCCCGGACGTGATCATCGCGGCGCGTCGACGCACGCCCGCCACGCCCGCACCGGGCGTCGCCGACGAGGGTGGAGGTCGACCGGGCCGTGAGCCGCATACCGCGCTACCAGGTCATCTACCAGGACCTGTCGGCGCAGATCGCGTCCGGGTCGCTGGCGCCCGACGTCCAGCTGCCCAGCGAGGCCGATCTCGCCGAGCGGTACGGCGTCAGCCGGATGACCGTGCGCCAGGCCGTGCGCCAGCTGCAGGACGAGCAGCTGCTCGTCCGCCGCCGGGGCGCGGGGACGTTCGTGACCCGGCCGAGCGCCCAGCGCAGGCGGCTGAACCGGCTGGGCTCCTTCGCCCAGGAGATGGGGACCGACGAGACCAGGGTCCGGACCCGGCTGCGCGGCCACGAGACCGTCGCCGCGCCGGAGGAGGTCCGGGACCGGCTCGGCCTCGGCGCCGGACAGGAGGTCATCCGGATCGAGCGGCTGCGCCTGGTCGACGACCGCCCGGCCGCGTTGCAGGTCAGCTGGCTGCCCTACGCCCAGGTCCCGTTGCTGGCCCGGGCCGACCTGAGTTCCGGTTCGCTGTACCGCACCATCCGCGAGCAGTACGGCCTGCGCCTGACCTGGGCCGACCAGGAGGTCACGGCGAGCGCCGCGAGCGCCGAGCAGGCCAGGGCGCTGGAGGTCCGCCGGGGCGCCCCGCTGATCGCGTCGGTGCGGATCACCCACGACCAGGGGTCGACGCCGGTGGAGTTCGCCCGCAGCTGGACCCGGCCGGAGTTCCCGCTCTCCATCCGCCTGGAGGGCTGACCGGGCCCGCTCAGGGCCGGTGCGCGCCGAGGAACCAGCGGTCGACGGAGAACGGCTCGTCCCCGCAGGCGGCGACGCCGGACGCCCAGGCGTCCACCTCGGCCGGGCTCAGCCCGCACCGGCCGGGTGCGGCGTCGGCGACCATCTCCCGCAGCTCTGCCCCGTAGCCGGTCGCGGCCGGTCCGCGCAGGGTGGCCCGCTCGGCCCACTCCCCGGCGAAGCCGGCCGCCCGCAGCAGCGGGCCCAGCTCGTGCGGCAGCCGGGGGCGCGGGACGGTCGTGCACCAGGCGTCCCGGATCCGGCGGTGCCGGTCCTGACCGGGTCCCGGCCAGTGCAGCGAGGTCCAGTCGGTGTCGAGCACCAGCAGCCGCCCGCCCGGACGCAGCACCCGGTGCAGCTCGGTGACGGCGGCCCGGGTGTCGCCCAGGAACTCCAGCACCTGCAGGCAGGCGACGACGTCGAACGGGCCGTCGGGCAGCGATCCCCTGGCCCCCAGCGTCCGCTGCTCGACGATCGCCCGGGTACCGCACCGGCGCCGGGCGAGCGTGACCATGACCGGGTCGGCGTCCACCCCGTGCACCGCGCCGGGCCCGGCGGCCCCCGCCAGCTCGGCGAGCAGGTGCCCGGGGCCGGTGCCGACGAGCAGCACCCGTTCGCCGGGGGCCACCGACAGCAGCCCGCGGGTCCGGTCGCGCTCGGCGGCGGCCTCCGCGGTGTCGTAGGTATCCGCGACCCGGCGCGCGCTGCGCGCATCCGTGGGCAGCATCGAGCTGCTCAGCCTCCCGTGTAGCGCGCGGACTCGATCAACGTCTCGACGGCCTCCGGCGGCACCCGGAACGACCGGCCGAACCGCACCGCGGGCAGCTCACCGGAGTGGACCAGCCGGTAGACCGTCATCCTCGACACCCGCATCGTGTCGGCCACCTCCGCGACGGTGAGGAACGGCGCGTTCTGCCCGGATCGTTGCTCCGGGATCCCAGCCCCCATGCGTGCGCTCTCCTCCTGCCGGCCCGCCCCGAGGCCGACCGTCGTGATCAGCGGATGCGGCGACCGTAGCGCGGAAACCGCCACACTCCCGGTGCGATGTTGTCCCACCCCCGGGTGGATCACGGCGGGTGAGTTCGGCTCTCCGTAGCTGAGCGCGCACGGATGGTGAGAAATGTCCGTGCCGCGGATCACGCGTCGGGACCCCTCCGGTGCACCGCTAGCAACCGCAACGACCTAGGGTCGGAGGGATGAGCGTGACGGTGACCGACGACGACCCGGACGGCGACTGGACGGAACCGGGGGTGTTCCGCAGCGCCCCCGGCGTCTACCGGATCCCGCTGCCGCTGCCGCAGGACGGCCTGCGCGCGGTGAACGTCTACGCGATCGCCGACGCCGGCGGCTGGACCCTGGTGGACTCCGGCTGGGCCATCGACGAGGCGCGGGACCTGCTGGGGAAGGCGCTGGCCGCGCTCGGCTCCGGGTTCGGCGACGTCCGCCGGTTCCTCGTCACCCACGCCCACCGCGACCACTACACGCTCGCGTCGGTGCTGCGCCGGGAGTACGGCTCCCGGATCCTGCTCGGGGCCGGGGAGAAGCCCAACATCGACATGGTGGTCTCCCCGGACCGGCCGGCCGGGGAGCCGGATCGCACCCGCCTGCTGCGCTGCGGCGCCGCCGGGCTCGTCGACGAGCTCGGGCGCCGGGGACCGTGGACGCCGCCGTCGCCGCAGGAGTGGGAGGCGCCCGACGAGTGGATCGCCGACCGCGCCGCGATCGCGGTGGGCGACCAGGACGGGACCCGCACGCTCACCGCCGTCGAGACGCCGGGGCACACCCGCGGGCACCTCGTGTTCGCCGACGAGGCCGCCGGGCTGCTCTTCGCTGGGGACCACGTGCTGCCCCGGATCACGCCGTCGATCGGGCTGCAGCCGACGGTCGTCGCGAGCCCGCTGGGTCAGTTCCTCGACTCGCTGCGCCTGGTCCTGTCCCGGCCGGACGCCGATCTGCTGCCCGCGCACGGGCCGGTCGGGGGCCGGGTGCACGCCCGCGCCGCCGAGCTCGTCACCCACCACGACGTCCGGCTGGCCCAGTGCCGCGACGCCGTCGTGGCGGGCGCCCCCACCGCGGACGCGGTGGCCCGGGAGCTGCGCTGGACCCGGCGCGAGTACCGGCTCGGGGAGATGACGCTGTTCAACCGGGTGCTGGCCGTGCTGGAGACCGGGGCGCATCTGGACGTCCTCGCCGACCGGGGTGACCTGGTCCGGTCCGAGGCCGTCGACCCGGCCACCGGTGCGACCCTCGCCACCTACACCGCCTGACCCGCGCGCCGGGCCGCGACACGCCGCCGGCGGTTCACCCGGTCGACGTGTCGGGGTGGCCGGTCGCGCAGGAATGCGGCAGAGTGGCAGCACCCGCTCCCCGTCCGTACCGGAGGTTCACCGGCACCACACGCAGCACATACGTACCGCGCGTCGCCACGCAGGCACTCGCAGTCGTCACCGAGGACGTAGGGGAAGACGATCCTCATCGACGACAGCGGAGGTTGGCAGTGAGCACACGCGGAGTGGTGTTCGTCCACTCGTCGCCGACTGCGGTCTGTCCGCACGTCGAGTGGGCGATCTCGGGCGTCCTCGGGGCGCGGGTCTCCCTGGAGTGGTCCGCGCAGCCGGTGGCGTCCGGGCAGATGCGGGCCGAGTGCTCGTGGAGCGGGCCCGCGGGCAGCGGCGGCGCGATCGCCGGTGCCCTGCGGGCGTGGTCCATGTTGCGCTTCGAGGTGACCGAGGAGCCGAGCCCCGGCATGGACGGCGAGCGGTTCATGCACGTGCCGGGCCTGGGCATGTGGTTCGGGCGGACCAGCGCCAACGGCGACGTCGTGATCCCGGAGGACCAGCTCCGCACGGTGATGGCGGAGACCGGCGGCACCGGGCTGTCCCGGCGGCTCGGCGAGCTGCTCGGCACCGCGTGGGACGACGAGCTGGAGTCCTTCCGGTTCGCCGGCGACGGTGCCGCCATCACGTTGCTGACCCACCGGGTCGGCTGACCCCGGTCCCGCCCGGCACACTGGACGACGTGTGCAGGGGGGAACGATGAGCATGCGGACGGCCGCGGTCGCCGCGGGTCTGGTCGTCGCGCTGGTCGCGGTCGGGGGGACCGCGTGGACCGCGAGCGGGGCCGCGCCGGGCGGGATACCGCCGTCGGCGGCACCGCCGTCGGTACCGGACGAGGGTGCGGGCAGCGGGATCGTGACGATCAGCGACGGGGCCGCGAGCCATCCGGCGGCGCAGCTGGTCCTCGAACAGGTCCAGCGCTACTTCAACGCGGTCAACGGCCGCGACCACGAGACCTGGGCCCGGGTGGTCAGCCCGGAACGGGCAGAGCAGCAGCCCCGCGAGGTGTGGCTGGACGGCGTCGGCACGACGACCGACGGCACCATCCGGGTGGACCGGATCGACCCGGCCCCGGGCGGCGGCGTCGTCGCGCTGGTGCGGTTCGTGAGCGTGCAGAGCCCGGAGGACGGCCCGCCCGGCCTGCAGGTCGGGCGGATCTGCTGGCAGGCGACCTACCCGATGGCCGGGTCGCCGCCGCGGATCATGGTCGGGGACCCGGGCGGGGTGCTCGGCGCGCCCTGCTGAACGGCTCCGGCGGCGGCCACCGCACCGGGTGGCCGCCGCCGGAGGACGCGCTCACGCCTTGCTGAACAGCAGCGAGACGTTGTGCCCGCCGAAGCCGAACGAGTTGTTCAGCGCCGCGTCGACCGTGGTCTTCCGCGGCTCGCCCGCGACGACGTCGAGCTCGACCTTCGGGTCCTTGTCGACGAGGTTGCGGGTCGCCGGGATGATGTCGTCGCGCACCGAGAGCAGCGTGATGATGCCCTCGACCGCGCCGGCACCGCCGACGAGATGCCCCAGTGCCGACTTCGGGGCGGTCAGCACCGGGTGGTCCCCGAGCGCCTTGCGCACGGCGACCGTCTCGCCGACGTCACCGACCACCGTGGAGGTGGCGTGGCAGTTGACGTGGCCGACGTCGGTCGGCTGCAGGCCCGCGCCCTCGATGGCCTTGCGCATCGCCCGGACCTGCCCGGTGCCCTCCGGGTCCGGCCCGGTGATGTGGTGGGCGTCGGAGGTCATGCCGTAGCCGGCCACCCGGCCGTGCACCGTCGCGCCGCGGGCCCTCGCGAACTCCTCGCGCTCGAGCACCAGCACGCCGGCGCCCTCGCCGAGGACGAACCCGTCCCGGCCGGCGTCGAACGGCCGGGACGCGGCCGCCGGATCGTCGTTGCGGGTGGACAGCGTCCTGGCCTGCACGAACCCGGCCACGGTGATCGGCACGATGCACGACTCGGCCCCACCGGCCAGCACCACGTCGACCTCACCGGCCGCGAGCAGCCGGCAGGCCCAGGCGATCGCCTCGGCCCCGGTGGCACAGGCCGACGCGGGGGAGTGCACCCCGCCCCTGGCCCGGTACTCCAGGCTGATCATCGCGGCCGGCCCGTTCGGCATGAGCATCGGCACGGTGAGCGGGGAGACCTTGCGCAGGCCGTGCTCCTCCAGCAGGTCGTCCTGGGCGAGCAGGGTCGGCGCACCGCCGATCCCGGCCCCCACGACGACCCCGAGCCGGTCGCCCTCGACGACGGCGCCGTCCTCGTCCGGGAGGGCGCCGAGCCCGGCGTGCGCCCACGCCTCCCGGGCCGCGATGACGGCGACCTGCTCGCACCGGTCCATCCGGCGGGCCTGCACGCGGGGCAGCACCTCGGACGGCTCGACCGCCAGCTGGGCGGAGATCTGCACCGGCAGGTCGAACCGCTCGGTCCACTCGGCCTGCGTGGCCCGGACGCCGGACTTGCCGGCGAGCAGGGCGTCCCAGGTCGAGGCTGCGTCCCCGCCGAGCGGGGTGGTGGCCCCGTAACCGGTGACGACCACTCCGTCGGTCATGGTGTGTCCCCTTCCCCGGCGCAGGCGGTGACGGCGGCCGGGGCCCCCGGCACCGCGCTGCGGCCGGTGTCGATCACTGGTGCTTGGAGATGAAGTCGACGGCGTCGCCGACGGTCTTCAGCTCGGCCAGCTGGTCGTCCGGGATCTTCGCGCCGAACTTGTCCTCGGCCTGCACGGCGATCTCCACCATCGACAGCGAGTCGATGTCCAGGTCGTCCACGAACGACTTCTCCGGGGTCACCTCGGCGGTGTCGATGCCGGCGACCTCCTCGACGATCTCGGCCAGGCCGGACAGGATCTCGGCGTTGTCAGCCACGATGGTTCTCCTTGCGCGGTGGATTGGTGTCAGGTGCCAGGTCGGTGTGTCAGGGACAGACCACGACCTGTCCGGCGTAGGACAGTCCTGCGCCGAAGCCTACGAGTAGCAGCACGTCGCCGGACCGTACCCGGCCGGCCGTGCGCATGTGGTCCAGCGCCAGCGGGATCGACGCGGACGAGGTGTTGCCGGAGTGCACGATGTCGTCGGCGACGACCATGTCCTCCCGCGCGCCCTTGGCGCGCAGCTTCTTCGCGATCGCCTCGATGATCCGCAGGTTCGCCTGGTGCGGGATGAGGGCGTCGATGTCGGCCGGGGCCAGCCCGGCCCGGGCGATCGCGTCGAGGGCGACCGGGGCGATCGCGGTGGTGGCCCACCGGAAGACCGCCTGGCCCTCCTGGTGCAGCTTGTTGGTGCTCTCACCGAGGATGCGGATGGTGTCGGCGTGGTCGCCCGCGCTGCCCCAGCTGACCGGCCCGATGCCGACGGCGTCGTCGGTCGTCGCCGGTCCGATCAGGGCGGCTCCCGCGCCGTCGGCGAAGATGATGCAGGTCGAGCGGTCGTCCCAGTCGACCCAGTCGGACAGCTTCTCGGCGCCGATCACCAGCACGTGCGCCGCGCTGCCGGCCCGGACCATGTCCGCGGCGACGCCGAGGCCGTAGGAGAACCCGGCACAGGCGGCGTTGACGTCGAACGCGGCGACCCCGTTCGCGCCGAGCTCGGTGGCGACCTGGGCGGCGGCGTTCGGGATCGGGTTCGGCATGGTGCAGGTCGCGACGATGACGGCGTCGAGACCGGCCGGGTCGAACCCGGCGTCGGTGAGCGCCGCGCGCCCGGCCGCCACCGCCATGTCCGGCAGCGAGGTCTGCGCGTCGGCGACCCGGCGCTCGGCGATGCCGACCCGGGACCGGATCCACGCGTCGTCGGTCTCGACCCGCTTCTCCAGGTCGGCGTTGGTGACGACGTGCTCGGGCTGGGAGCTGCCGAGCCCCAGGATCCGGGCACCGAGGACGGGGTCGGCCAGTCGCATGCGGGTCACTTCCCGTGTCCGGCGACGAGCTCGGCCGCCGCGTCGAGCTGTTCGGGGGTCTTGACGGCGCGGGTGGGCGTGCCCTTGATGGCCCGCTTCACCAGGCCGGTCAGCGTGGCGCCGGGCGGCAGCTCCAGGGCCGCGCCCACCCCGCGCCCGGCGAGGTCCTGCAGGCACAGGTCCCAGCGCACCGGGCGGGTGACCTGCGCGACCAGCCGGGACAGGACCTCGGTGCCGGAGGTGACGACGGTGCCGTCGGCGTTGGACAGCAGCGGCAGCACCGGATCGGCGACCCGGAGCGAGGACGCGTGCTCGGCCAGCGCGGCCCGGGCCGGCTCCATGTGCGCGGTGTGGAAGGCGCCCGCGACCGGGATCTCCCGGACCCGCGCGCCCTGCGGCGGCCCGGCGACCAGCTCGGCGATCGCGTCGGTCGACCCGGCCGCGACGATCTGACCGGCACCGTTGCGGTTGGCCGGGTCGAGCCCCAGCTCGGCGAGCCGGTCCAGCACGGTCTGCTCGTCGCCGCCGAGCACGGCGGCCATCGAGGTCGGGGTGACGGCGCAGGCGGCCGCCATCTCCCGGCCGCGCACCCCGGCGAGAGCGACGGCGTCGTCGTCGCTCAGGACCCCGGCGACGGCGGCGGCGGTGAGCTCGCCGATCGAGTGCCCGGCGACGACCGTGCCCTCGGTCAGCGGGGCGGCCTCGGTGAGCCGGCGGGCGGCGAGCAGGCCGAGCGCGACGATCAGCGGCTGGGTCACCGCGGTGTCGGTGATCTCCTCGGCCCCGGCGGTGGTGCCGAGGCGGACCAGGTCGAGCCCGACGGCGTCCGACCAGCCGGCGACGGTCTTCTCCGCGGCGGGGCCGGTCAGCCACGGCGCGAGCATGCCGGGGGTCTGGGCCCCCTGGCCAGGAGCGAGCAGGGCGATCACCGGGACATCACACACCTCACGGGGTCGGCGACGGGATAGCGGTTACGACGAACTTCGACCCACGCACCTTGGAGGAATCCTCCAACCGTGCGGTGTGACCGAGCCCTCGTTACCGGTCCGTACGGGACGGCGTTTGTAGGGTTCACGACAACGGGCATCTGATCACCGCTGCGTCGCCGGGACGACGGCGGGTCCGGCGTCGGCCCGGTCGATCCGGTCGGTGACGAGGGCGGCGCGCAGGACGAACGCGTGCCGCGGATCGGTCGGGGACAGCCCGCACAGCTCGGCGACCCGGCGCAGCCGGTACCGGACGGTGTTGGGGTGCACGAACAACGCGCGGGCGCAGCCCTCCAGGCTGGCCCCGCCCTCCAGGTAGGCGGCGAGGGTCCCCAGCAGCTCGCCGCCCGCGCCGTGCAGCGGGGCGAGGACGTCCTCGGCGAGCCGGCGGCGCGCGGCGGCGTCCCCGCACAGCGCGCGCTCGGGCAGCAGGTCCGCGGCGTCGACCGGGCGCGGCGGGTCGGGGTGCCCCGGTGCGGCGGCCAGCCCGGCGAGCGCCTCGGCGACCGCGGCACCCGTCCCGGCGAGGTCGGCGCTCGGCGGGCCCGCGACCACCGGGCCCGGCCCGAAGTGCTCGGCGACCTCGGCGAGCGCGTCCACCGGTTCCCGGGCGGACCGGCCGGACGGGTGCAGCAGGACGACCAGCCGTCGTCCCTGGACGCCGACCAGGACCTCCTGGCCGAGCCGGGCGGCCGACCGGCGCAGCTCCAGGACCAGCTGCGGGGACTCCGAGCCGGACCCGGGCGCGCTGCCGACCAGGCACGGGACCGGTGCCGCCGGGTCCCAGCCGAGCGCCGCGGCCCGGGAGTCGAGCGCGCCGTCGTCGTCGCCGCGCAGCACGGCGTCGACGACGAGGGACTCCAGCCGGGCGTCCCAGGCCCCGCGGGACTCGGCGGCCCCGGCGTAGACGGTCGCGGCGGCGAACGCGATCTCCCGGCCGAACCGCAGCACGGCCTCGGTCAGCTCGTGCCGTTCGGTGGCGTCCACGGCGAGCGGGGGCAGGTGCTCCTCGAAGACGTCGGCGGCGATCCGCACCAGCTCGACGGTCTGGCGCAGGCTGATCCGGCGGGCCAGGTCCCGGGGAGCGATCCGGAACGCCTCCGCGGTGAGCGGGGTGGTGCGTTCCGGCTCGCGCAGCCAGGACACGAAGTTCGCCACCCCGGTCTGGGTGACCAGGGCGACCCCGGAGCGCTGGTCGGCGGGCAACCGGGCGAACCACGGACGGCGCCGCTCCATCTCCGCCAGGCACGCACCGGCCAGCGGTGCGGAGGCGAGTTCGAGGCGGCGCAGCGTCGAGTCCGCTACCGGGTGCCGGTGCACATGGGGCAGCATGGCACGACGATGTCCGACGACTCCGACAGCCACTCCCGTCCCGGCTCCCGGGTCACGGTGCAGCGGGCGCAGGACCGGTTCCGCACCGCGACCGGGTGGCTCGACTCCCGGCACAGCTTCTCCGCGGGCGCGCACTACGACCCCGCCAACACCCATTTCGGGCTGCTCCTGCTGCACAACGAGGACCGGGTGTCGGCCGGGCTCGGCTACGACGAGCACCCGCACCGCGACACCGAGATCCTCACCTGGGTGCTGGAGGGGGAGCTGGAGCACCGCGACTCCGGCAGCGGCCGGGTCGAGCGGGTCGGGCCGGGCACGGTGCAGCGCCTCGGTGCCGGGTCGGGCGTGCGGCACTCCGAGCACGCCACCGCGGCCGCCGGGGTGCGGTTCGTGCAGATGTGGGTGGTGCCCGACGCCCCGGGCGGAGCTCCCGAGTACGAGCTGCGGGACGCGCCGGCCGGACCCGGCGCGGTCGTCCTGGCGTCCGGGCTGGCCCGGCACCGGGACGAGCGGCTACTGCCGCTGCGGCAGTCCGACGCGGCGCTGACGATCGCGCGACTGGCACCGGGGGACACGATCGATCTGCCCGCGGCCCCGTACGTGCACGCCTTCGCCGCCCGCGGCACGCTCGATGTCGAGGCGGCCCCCGGCCTGGACACCGGCGACGCCCTGCGCGTGGTCGGCGACGGCGGCCGCCGCTGCACCGCAGGCCCGCAGGGTGCGGAGATCCTCCTGTGGGAGATGCACACCGCCCTCGGCCGCACCTGACCGCTCCTCGGCCCCTCGCCCTCGCCTCTTCGCACTCATGGAGCTTCAGCCTCGTATGGCGAGGCTGAAGCTCCATGAGTGCAACGAAGAGGACCGGAGTGCAGCGCCTACAGCGGGGTGACGCCGCTGGCCTGCGGGCCCTTCTGACCCTGCTCGATGTCGAACGCCACGCGCTGGCCCTCGTCGAGCGACTTGTAGCCGCTCGTCTGGATCGCCGAGTAGTGCACGAACACGTCCGCACCACCACCGTCGGGAGCGAGGAAGCCGTAGCCCTTCTCGCCGTTGAACCACTTGACGGTGCCCTCTGCCATACCTGCTCCCTCGCTCATCGGCCCGCGACACCTCGTCGGCGGGACCGCCGGCCAGCCGCGCACACGGTCCACGCGCTGGTCGCGACGGCGAGTCGCACCGACGAGTGATCGCCACGGCCGCCGTCGACCGGAGCGTATCGTGATCTGCGCCGCTCGGGGAGGGTCGAAACCGAGGCGAGACATACCGAGACATGCCGGGACGTGCCACGGCCCGCCGCCCCGGGCGGGACGGCGGGCCGTGGCACGTACGGGGTGGCTCAGGCGGCTCCGCCGTCGCCGATCTGCGGACCTGCGGCCCGCGGGTCGTCGATCTTGTAGCCGGCCGCGGCCTCGGCCGCGGTCTCGCTCTTGACCTGGCCCTGCCCGGCCAGCGCGGTCAGCGCGCCGACCACGATGGACTCGGCGTCGACGGCGAAGTGCCGCCGCACCGCCGGGCGGGTGTCGGACAGCCCGAACCCGTCGGTGCCCAGCGACAGGAACGGCGCCGGGGACCACTGGCGGATCTGGTCCGGCACGGCCCGCATCCAGTCCGAGACGGCGACGACCGGCGCGTCGGCGTGCTCGCCCTCGCCCAGCTTCGTCGTCACGTACGGGACGACCGGAGTCTCACCCGGCTTGAGCAGGTTCGTGTGCTCGGCGTCGACGCCGTCGCGGCGCAGCTCGCCCCACGAGGTGACCGACCAGACCTCGGCCCGGACGTCCCACTCGTCGGCCAGCATCTGCCGGGCCTGCAGCGCCCACGGCACCGAGACACCCGACGACAGCAGCCGCACGACCGGACCGTTGCCCTCCGGAGCCTGCTCGATGCGGTGCAGGCCGCGCAGGATGCCGTCGGTGTCGACGCCCTCGGGCTCCTTCGGGTGGACGTAGGGCTCGTTGTAGACGGTCAGGTAGTAGATGACGTTCTCGGCGTCCTCACCGACCATCCGGCGCAGGCCGTCCTGCATGATGTGCGCGATCTCGTAGGAGAACGCCGGGTCGTAGGCGACGATCGCCGGGTTGGTCGCGGCCAGCAGCAGCGAGTGGCCGTCGTTGTGCTGCAGCCCCTCGCCGGTCAGCGTGGTGCGCCCGGCGGTGGCGCCGACCAGGAAGCCGCGGGCCATCTGGTCCGAGGCGGCCCAGATCGAGTCGCCGGTCCGCTGGAAGCCGAACATCGAGTAGAAGACGTAGACCGGGATCATCGGCTCGTCGTGCGTGGCGTACGACGTGCCCGCCGCGGTGAACGACCCGACCGACCCGGCCTCGTTGATGCCCTCGTGCAGGATCTGGCCCTGCTCGGACTCCTTGTAGGCGAGCATCAGGTCGGCGTCGACCGAGGTGTAGTTCTGCCCGTTCGGGTTGTAGATCTTCTGGCTCGGGAACATCGAGTCCATGCCGAAGGTCCGGGCCTCGTCCGGGATGATCGGCACGAACCGGCCGCCGATCTCCTTGTCCTTGATCAGCTCGCGGAGCAGCCGGACGAACGCCATCGTCGTGGCGACCTCCTGCTTGCCCGAGCCCTTCTTGGCGACGTCGTAGACCTTGTCGCCGGGCAGCACCAGCGCCTTGCTCGTGGTCCGGCGCGACGGCAGCGCCCCGCCGAGCTGACGGCGGCGGTCCCGCAGGTAGCGGATCGCCTCGTCGTTCTCGCCGGGGTGGTAGTACGGCGGCAGGTACGGGTCGGCCTCGAGCTGCTTGTCGCTGATCGGGATGCGCTGCTCGTCGCGGAACTGCTTGAGGTCGTCGAGCGTCAGCTTCTTCATCTGGTGGGTGGCGTTGCGGCCCGCGAAGTGCGTGCCCAGGCCGTAGCCCTTGATGGTCTTGGCCAGGATGACGGTCGGCTGGCCGTGGTGCGCGGTCGCCGCGGCGTAGGCGGCGTGCACCTTGCGGTAGTCGTGGCCGCCGCGCTTGAGGTTCCAGATCTCGGCGTCGCTCATCGGCTCGACGAGGGACTTGGTCCGCGGGTCGCGGCCGAAGAAGTGGTCGCGGACGTACGCGCCGTCGTTGGCCTTGTAGGTCTGGTAGTCGCCGTCCGGCGTGCTGTTCATCAGGTTGATCAGGGCGCCGTCGCGGTCGCCGTGCAGCAGCGAGTCCCACTCGCGGCCCCACACGACCTTGATCACGTTCCAGCCGGCGCCCCGGAAGAACGCCTCCAGCTCCTGGATGATCTTGCCGTTGCCGCGGACCGGCCCGTCGAGCCGCTGCAGGTTGCAGTTCACGACGAACGTGAGGTTGTCGAGGCCCTCGTTCGCCGCGACGTGGATCATGCCGCGGGACTCCGGCTCGTCCATCTCGCCGTCGCCGAGGAACGCCCAGACGTGCTGGTCACGGGTGTCGGAGAAGCCGCGGTCGCCCAGGTACCGGTTGAACCGGGCCTGCATGATCGCGTTCATCGGGCCGATGCCCATCGAGACCGTGGGGAACTCCCAGAAGTCCGGCATGAGGCGCGGGTGCGGGTAGGACGGCAGCCCGCCGCCCGGACCGGCGTGGCTCAGTTCCTGGCGGAAGCCGTCGAGACGGTCCTCCGACAGCCGGCCCTCGAGGAACGCGCGGGCGTAGATGCCGGGGGAGGCGTGCCCCTGGATGTAGATCTGGTCACCACCACCCGGGTGGTCCTTGCCACGGAAGAAGTGGTTGAACCCGACCTCGTAGAGCGTCGCCGACGAGGCGTAGGACGAGATGTGCCCGCCGACACCGATGCCCGGCCGCTGCGCGCGGTGCACGGTCATCGCCGCGTTCCAGCGCAGCCAGCGCCGGTAGGTCCGCTCGACGTCCTCGTCACCCGGGAACCAGGGCTCCTGGTCGGTCGGGATCGTGTTGACGTAGTCGGTGGTGGTGAGCGACGGCACACCGACGTGCTTCTCACGGGCGCGCTGCAGCATCGTCAGCATCAGGTAGCGGGCGCGCTGCTGGCCGGCGTTGTCGAGGACCGCGTCGAAGGACTCCAGCCACTCGGCGGTCTCCTCCGGGTCGATGTCCGGCAGGTGGGAGGCCAGCCCGCCCCGGATGACGTTGACACGACGCGGCTCCCCGCTGTCGCTACCGGCCCTGCTGCTCTGCGCGGTCAAGGGTTCTCCCTGCCTGGTCAAGTCGGTGGCCGGAGTACCCGGCCCTGTCGTCCTCACGTTCTGGTGTGCGGCCGGAGCCCCCGGATCGGCGGGGCGCAGGACGCGGTGCTGCCAGCCGGATCGAGCGGACGTGGCGGACCCTGGCGTCCATGGTGCCCGTTCCGGCGTGGGCCCGAAACTCGCGTCGACGAGGGACGATCGGTAACGGGGCGTTCCGGCGAGGATAGGTACTACTCGGACGTAAGTGAACGGACGGTGGGGTGACCTGGTTCTCCCGCCCGGTGGTGGCGCCGACGGGTGCGGGCGCTTGCGCACGGTGACGCCCGCGTGTTCGGATGCCGCATCCGATTTCGCGTGAGGGGTGGCGCCTGCCCGCGGAACCGAAGACGATGGACTGCGTGAGCAGCGTGAAAGGGGAACGAGTGGTGACCGCGGCTGATGCCGGTGCGTCCGACATCGCGGGGAAGCTCGGCGTCGAGTCGGGCATGATCGTCCAGGAGCTGGGATACGACACCGACGTCGACGACCAGGTCAGACAGGCCGTCGAGGACACGATCGGTGAGGAACTGCTGGACGAGGACGCCCAGGAGGTCATCGACGTCGTCCTCCTGTGGTTCCGCGATGGCGACGGAGACCTGGTCGACACCCTGGTCGACGCCCGTACCCCACTCGCCGACGACGGCGTGGTCTGGGTACTGACCCCGAAGACCGGCAGGGACGGGCACCTCCAGCCGTCCGAGATCGCGGAGGCGGCACCGACCGCCGGCCTGTCACAGACGTCGAACGCGACGATCGGTGACGACTGGGTCGGGTCGAAGCTCGTCCCGCCGAAGCAGGGAAAGGGCAAGCGCTGAACGCCGTGACCGTCGGTGCCACGGCCCCGACCTTCGCCCTGCCCGACCAGAACCGGTCCGAGGTCACCCTGGAGTCCGTACTCGGGTCGGGGCGCAGCGCCCTGCTCGTGTTCTACCCGTTCGCGTTCTCCGGGCTCTGCGGTGGCGAGCTCACCGCGGTCCAGGAGTCGATCGACGGGTTCCAGAACTCCTCGACCCAGGTCCTGGCGATCTCGTGCGATCCGACGTACTCGTTGGGTGCCTGGGCCGAGGCCTCGGGGTACACGTTCCCGTTGCTGTCGGACTTCTGGCCGCACGGTGAGGTGGCGTCGGCGTACGGGGTCCTCGAGCCGGCGAAGGGGATGGCCGTGCGCGGCACGTTCCTGGTCCGGCCGGACGGGATCGTGTCGTTCGCCGAGGTGAACAGCCCCGGGGAGCCGCGGGACCAGGACGGATGGCGCCGGGCGATCGACGCTCTGTGACACCTTTCGACGGGCCCGGGCTCCGGCCCGGGTTCTCGGGCGCGTAGCTCAGCGGGAGAGCACTCGGTTTACACCCGAGCGGTCGCAGGTTCGAACCCTGCCGCGCCCACCCTGACGTCGCCTAGGGCGTGTCTCCCAGATAGGCGGAGCGGGGTGCGCGATGCTTGATCGGTGCCGCGTACCGCTGTCCTGACTGATGTCCAGTGGGCCCGTCTGGCGCCGCTGTTGCCCTCCTCCGAGGGTCGTCGCGGGCGCCCGTTCCGCGATGACCGCCGGGTGATCGAGGGGATCATCTACCGGTATCGGTGCGGGCTTCCCTGGCGCGACGTCCCAGCCGAGTTCGGGCCGTGGCAGACGTTGTGGAAGCGGCACCGCCGCTACAGCGGCGACGGCACCTGGGACCACATCCTGGCTGCTCTTCTGGTCGAGGCCGACGCCGCCGAGGTGCTCGGGTGGGCGGTCAGCGTGGACTCCACGATCATCCGTGCCCACCAGCACGCCGCGACCCTCAAGCGCGACACAGGGGGCCGGATCGAACTACACGAATCTGCTCGCCGAACCAGCAGATCACGCGCTGGGACGGTCCCGCGGAGGGCTGTCGACGAAGATCCACCAGCTCGTTGACGGGCACGGCCGCCCGCTGGTGGTCCTCCTCGGCCCCGGCCAGGGCGGCGACTCGCCAATGTTTCCGCACCTGATGGCGCGCCTGAGCATCGCCCGACCGGGCCCGGGACGACCCCGGACCCGGCCTGAACGCGTGCGCGCGGACAAGGCCTACTCCTCACGCGCGATCCGCCGGCACCTGCGCGAGCGCCGGATCATCGCTGTCATTCCGGAGCCCTCTGACCAGCAGGGACACCGCAAACGACGGGGCTCACGCGGTGGCCGACCGCCCGCATTCGATCCGGTCGACTACCGAAACCGCAACGTCGTCGAGCGCGGGTTCTGCCACGTCAAGCAGTGGCGCGGGCTGGCCACCCGTTACGACAAGCTCGCCCTGACCTTCCGCGGCGGCGCCGTCCTGAAGGCAATCGTCACCTGGCTCCGCGCATTGGGAGACACGCCCTAGTCCCGATCGGGCGGGCAGACGTCATCGCCGTGCCTCGGGCACGGCTGCGTCACCATCGTCCGGTCGATCCCGTTGCTCCCGGCGGCTCCGTCCGTCTCCGAGCAACGTCCGCGAGCGACCGGGTTCAACGGCCGCGTCCGCCGAGGGTGACCGGGCCCGAGCCCGGCGGCTGCTCCGGTCTTCGCCCGGGCCTCGCGGCGCCGGATGCCGGGACGAACGAGAGGGTCGGCGCCCGGTCATAGACGCAGCCCGATCACAGACGCAGCGCGGCCATCGCGTGCGACACCAGCCAGTCCCGGCGCTGCTCGAGCGTCCAGTCGCCGTGGTCGCGGCGCAGATTCTCCCACGCGCCGTAACCGAAGAAGAACCACAGGACGTCGGCGACGGCGGCCGGATCGCCGGCAGAGCCGGTGGACAGCTCGACGACGCGGTCGGCGAAACGGCGCACGACCGGCCGGAACCAGCCGGTCGCCCCGTCGAGTGCGGAGTCTGCGAGCTCGTCGTGCGGGGCGGCGCTGAAGATGATGTGCGACGTCCGGTGGTAGGCGGGCACCGAGACGCAGGCGGCCCCGAGTCCGGCGACGACCTCGGCGGGGTCCGTGCACCGGGCCAGGAGCCCGTCGACGTCGACCGTCTCCGCGCCGACGTGCCACTCCTCGACCAGCGTGCTGAACACGCCCGCCTTGCCCCCAGCGACGGAGTACACGGTGGCCGGTGAGACATCGGCGTGCTCGGCGATCTGCTCGACCGTCGTCCGCATGAGCCCGTGGCGCTCGAACAGCACGGCACCGGCCTCGACGATCTCACGGCGGGTGCGCTCGGCCCGGCGTCGGCGGCGGTCTTCGGTCGCGGACATACCGGCATCCTAGAATCTAGAGCTTGACTCTGACTACTGAGGTAGTGCTCTAATTGCTGAAGTAGTGGTCTGCCATGCCTGGATCGTGGAGACGGTCTCCGGGCTCTCGACGATGAGGAAGTTGCCGTCGTGTCCGTTCACGCACGCTGTCGAACTCTGGTCTCGTCACCCGCTCCGCCCGGCCCGTCCGCCGGCGGAGGTGGCGCCGCCACGCCGGATGGAGGCACCGTCTGATGCCCGCGGCACCCTCGGAGTCCGCCGGGCGGGACACGGTTCCGATCATGGAACGTGCCGTCGCCCGCTCGGCGGAGGACGGAGCGGGCACACGTCCCCCGCGGCTGATCTCCGACACCGCCCGCTACGTCGTCGCGACCGTGGTCACCGTGGTGCTGGCAGCGGCCTACGGGGCCGTCGTCGCGGCGGTGGAACCGGGCAGCGTCGGGTCGCTGCGGTTCATCGTCTCGCTCTACTTCGGCGCCTGGAGCGTCTACTCGCTGTTCTACGCCGCCCTCACCTGGGCCGTCCTGCACCGCGCGGACGGATACCAGCTGGTGGGGTGGCTGACCGAGGACCGGCAGGGGCGCCGGCGTCGGCGGCGCACCGAGTGGCTCGCCGGCAGCGGTGGTCCCTACGGGGCCGTGTCCTTCTGCGCCGCAGCGATCGGGGCGGTGGCCGCCGCCTCGATCGTGCCGCAGCTGCGCGGGGACCCGCTCGTCATCGTGCTCGCGGTCCTGGTCGTGGCGTCGTCGTGGCTGCTGATCCTCGTCGTCTACACGGTGCACTACGCCCGGGAGAACACCCAGCGCGGCGGACTGGCGTTCCACGGCGTCGACGACGACGGCCCGCCGCGACTGGCCGACTACCTCTATCTCGCGATCCAGGTCGGTACCGCCTACAACGGCGCCGACGTGGTCGCGACCAGCCGTGCCATGCGCCGCACCGTCACCGGCCACGCGGTCGTCGCCTTCGTCTACAACACCGTCCTCATCGCACTACTCGTCTCGCTGCTCGTCACCGTCACCACCTGACGGCCCTCCACTGCAGAACACCCAGCCATCCAGGAGATCCGCGATGAAGATGCCGAACACGACCGACGATGCCCCGGCCGGTACGACCGGGACGAGCTACGTCGACCAGGCCGGGCGCGGTGAGCACCGGTGGTGGCGCTACCTGCTGGGGCTCGTGGTCGTCCTCGTCCTGTACTTCGTCGTCGGGACCGCGGCCAGCCTGGCGCTCACCTACGCGTTCACCGGTGGGTTCGACATCTCCGCGCTCGGCCCGGTTGCCGGCTTCGTGGTCACCATGGCGGGCTTCCCGTTCTTCCTCGCCGGCATCGTCCTGGCCGTCACCCGGGTCCACCGCCGTCCCCTCCGGACGCTGGTCACGGGCCGGGCGAGGATCGAATGGCGTCGCGTCGGCCAGGGTTTCGCGATCTGGCTCGCGCTGTGGTGCCTGGTCGCCGCCGGTCAGTTCGCGCTGGCTCCCGGCTCGTTCTCCGTCGGTGACGACCTGGCGGCACTCGCGCTGTTCGCGCCGCTCGCCCTCGTCCTGACCGCGATCCAGACCACCACCGAGAAACTGTTCTTCCGGGGTTACGTCGTGCAGGCCGCGAGCCGGGTGTGGGGGAACCGGGTGTTCCTCGCGCTGGTCTCCGCGGTGGCCTTCACGTCGGTCCATCTGGGGAACCCGGAAGCCGGCTCGGGCGGCTGGCTGACGGTGTTCACCGGCTACTTCCTCGGCACCGGGCTGATCTGGGTCGTCGTCTCCCTGATCGACGGCACCACCGAGCTCGCCATCGGCGCGCACTTCGCCAACAACACCGCGGGCTTCCTGCTCCTCGGCACGGCGGGAACCGTGGTCAGCACGCCCGCACTGTTCACGATCGCCCGGTTCGACCCGGTCCTGAGCGCACTCTCGTCGGTGATCATCGCGGCGCTGTTCCTGGTGATCGTGCTGCGGTTCCTCAAGCGGGACCGCACGCCGGCACGGTCCGCCGACACGTCGGCGCAGTGACGCGACCGCCGGAACACCGCTCCCGCATGCACGACGAGACACGTCGGAGGAGACGTCGATGACCACCGTGCTGGTGACGACAGCGACCGGACAGATCGGTTCGGCACTGGTTCCGATGCTCGCCGAGCGAGGAACCACGGTCCGGGCCATGACCCGCAGGACGCCCGCCCCCGGTGTCGTCGACGCCCGGGCCGAGGTCGCCGTCGCCGACCTCGACGACACCGGGAGCCTCCGTGCGGCACTCGACGGCGTCGACGCGCTGTTCCTCAACACCCCGTCCTCGCAGCACGCCGCCGAGCAGCAGATACGGGCCGCCGACCTGGCCGCGGCCGCCGCCGTGCGTCGCGTGGTGCTGCTCTCCCAGCTCGCCGCCGACGAGGACTCGCCGGTGCGCTTCCTCCGCTGGCACGCCCGGGTCGAACGACACCTCGGCACCCTCCCGCTCGAGGTCGTCGTGCTCCGCCCCAACCTGTTCCTGCAGGGGCTGCTGGCCATCGCGCCCGCGATCCGGGAGCACGGCACGCTCGGCGCCCCCATCGGAGACGCCCGCATCAGCATGGTCGACACCCGCGACATCGCAGCGGTCGCCGCGACCGTGCTGCTCGACGACGGTCACGCCGGCGCCGTCCACACGCTCACCGGACCCGCCGCGGTCACCCACACCCAGGCGGCCCGGGCCATCGCCGCGGCCACGGGCACCCCCGTCGAGTTCCGCGACCTGTCCGAGGCCCGGTTCGCCGCGGTCCTGGACGGCGTCCTGCCGGCGTGGCAGATCGACGGACTGCTCGAGGACTACGCCCACTACCGCCGCGGCGAGGCGGCAGCGGTGGACCCCGCTGTTCCCGAGATCCTCGGCCGGCCGGCCCTGGACCTCGCCGCGTTCGCCCGTCACCACCGCCGGGCCTTCGGCGGCTGACCGCCCCCGGCCCGTCCGCGGTGTCGGCTGCGGTGTCCGCCGGTCCATTCCGATGAGGATCGCCGCTGCGGCCGGTCCACCGTGCGGGAGACCGATCTCCGCACGGGCCGCTATCACGGGGTGAGGACCGGACATGGGACAGCTGATCTACCTGACACCCGCATCGCTGGACGGGTTCCTCGGCGACGGTGACCACGAATGGTCGGTGCCCTACGCCGAGGACGTCATGTCGGCCGTGACCCAGAGCCTGGCGGGGGTCGGCACGTACCTCTACGGGCGCCGGACGTACGAGACCATGGCGGTCTGGGAGACCGACCCGGCGATCGCCGGGCAGTCCCCCGGGGCGGCAGCGTTCGCCGCGACGTGGCGGGCGGCGGACAAGATCGTCTTCTCCTCGAGGCTGACGCAGGTGCAGACGCGCCGCACCCGGGTGGAACGGCGGCTCACCGCGGAGCAGGTGAACGCGAGCAGGGCGGCGAGCCGCGGGGATCTCACCGTCGGGGGAGCGACGCTGGCCGCCGAAGCGCTGCGGCTGGATCTCGTGGACGTGGTGGAACTGTTGTGGTGCCCGGTGCTGCTGGGCGGTGGTCTCCCGGTGCTGCCGGCGGGCGTGCGCCGGAACCTGACACTGCGGCGCGAGCGGCGGTTCGACAGCGGTGTGGTCCAGGCGACCTACGACGTGGTCCGCGGATGACCGGACGGTCGCACATCGAGTGCAGACGCCCGATGCTGGTGACGTGCGAGAGCGGTGCGCTCTGATGAGGGCATGACCACCACCTCGGAGCCGCTGCGGCCGACGGCGCCGGCCGTGCTCCCGCTCCGTGCCGCCACGGTCGCCGTCGGGCTGATGGCCGGCTTGTTCTTCGCGTGGGACGTGTCCGTCATGCCGGGGCTGGCGAACCTCGACGACGGGGTGTTCCTCGCGGTGCTGGCGGAGTGCATCCGCGCCATCGAGAACGCCGCGTTCTACGGCGTGGTCGTCGCCGCGCTGGTCCTCACCGCGGTGGCCGCGGCGACCCACCGCGGTCGTGCACGACGGCTGATCGTCGTGGCGCTGGTGCTGTACCTGGCCGCGCTGGTCGTCACCGGAGTCGTGCACATGCCCCTCAACCAGGCGGTGCTCGACGCGGTCGCGGCCGGGCCGGGCGCCGATCCCGCGGCTGTCCGTGCCACGGTGGAGCAGCCGTGGCGGACGTTCAACATCGTGCGGACGGTGCTGTGCGGCCTGGCGCTGGCCTGCCTCGCCAGCACGTCGTACCGACCTGTCCACGCGCGGTAGGAGCGCGTCCGGCGGGTGGCGACGATCGACTACGCGTCCACGACGCTCGCCGCTCGGAACGTCTCGCCCGGCATGGCCCGATCTAGGGTGTGTCTCCCAATGCGCGGAGCCAGGTGACGATTGCCTTCAGGACGGCGCCGCCGCGGAAGGTCAGGGCGAGCTTGTCGTAACGGGTGGCCAGCCCGCGCCACTGAGCCTTTTTCAACCTGCCGTTCCGGCAGCTCAGGGGCCTGGTTGTGTGGGTGCAGACGCCGAGCTGGCGAGCCGGTGACCTGTGCAGCTGTGGTCAGAGCAGTTGCGCTGCAACCTTCGCGATCTCCTGACGCAGAAGCTCGCTGGTCAGGTTGAAAAAGGCTCACTGCTTGACGTGGCAGAACCCGCGCTCGACGACGTTGCGGTTTCGGTAGTCGACCGGATCGAATGCGGGCGGTCGGCCGCCGCGTGAGCCCCGTCGTTTGCGGTGTCCCTGCTGGTCAGAGGGCTCCGGAATGACAGCGATGATCCGGCGCTCGCGCAGGTGCCGGCGGATCGCGCGTGAGGAGTAGGCCTTGTCCGCGCGCACGCGTTCGGGCCGGGTCCGGGGTCGTCCCGGGCCCGGTCGGGCGATGCTCAGGCGCGCCATCAGGTGCGGAAACATTGGCGAGTCGCCGCCCTGGCCGGGGCCGAGGAGGACCACCAGCGGGCGGCCGTGCCCGTCAACGAGCTGGTGGATCTTCGTCGACAGCCCTCCGCGGGACCGTCCCAGCGCGTGATCTGCTGGTTCGGCGAGCAGATTCGTGTAGTTCGATCCGGCCCCCTGTGTCGCGCTTGAGGGTCGCGGCGTGCTGGTGGGCACGGATGATCGTGGAGTCCACGCTGACCGCCCACCCGAGCACCTCGGCGGCGTCGGCCTCGATCAGAAGAGCAGCCAGGATGTGGTCCCAGGTGCCGTCGCCGCTGTAGCGGCGGTGCCGCTTCCACAACGTCTGCCACGGCCCGAACTCGGCTGGGACGTCGCGCCAGGGAAGCCCGCACCGATACCGGTAGATGATCCCCTCGATCACCCGGCGGTCATCGCGGAACGGGCGCCCGCGACGACCCTCGGAGGAGGGCAACAGCGGCGCCAGACGGGCCCACTGGACATCAGTCAGGACAGCGGTACGCGGCACCGATCAAGCATCGCGCACCCCGCTCCGCCTATCTGGGAGACACGCCCTAGGTCCGGACTCAGCGGCTGCGGCAGGTGGCGGACCTGATCCAAGGTGTAGGCGACGAGTTCGCCGATCTCCGCACACACCGCCGGGTGCCGTCGCAGATGATGGAGGCCGGCTTGGTAGTCGTCGAATCCGTTGCGGTTGGGCCAGAGCTGGAAGAACAACATCCTGGCCAGCCGCTGTTCGTTGTCGCTCAACTCGGCGTAGGCGGGTCCGGCGGGATCGGCGACCCGGGTGTAAAGCTCGGCCCGCTCCGGGTCGTCAACGTGGGTCAGCGTCGCGAGCCGTCGCAGTAGCGCTGTCTCGTCCGGGCCGGGATCCGGAACCGGAAAGCCTGCGTCGCGACGCAGTGCTGTCCACGAACCCTTACCTCGGTAGACGTCGGATAGCTCCCCACCGGACTCACGCAGGTAGCGAGCTAGCGTGCCCTCACGATGGGATCGGACATCGGCAACGAGCGCCTGACGGGAGAGCCGGACCCGACTCCGCACATTGTCGAGCACAACTTTCTGGGCCACCGCGTCCAGCACCATTGCCGAACCGGAGGGCAGGAAGGGGAACCCCTCCTCGACGTCGCGCACCACCCCGGTCCGGCTGCTTCCCGTCAGTGCCCGATAACGCAGGTCGATACGGAACTCGCGACGGTGCTGACCGATGAAGTCAAGCACGGTCAGTACCGCCTTGCCCGGGGCCCGACGTAGGCCCCGGCCAAGCTGCTGAAGGAAGACGGTGGCGCTTTGGGTCGGGCGCAGCAGCAGTACCGTATCCACGGCGGGAACGTCCAGCCCCTCATTGAACACGTCGACGGAGAACAGGCAGTTCAACTCCCGATCCCGTAGCCGGCGCAGGGCGCTGTCCCGATCCTCCTGTGCCGTCTGCCCGGTAACCGCTTCACTGGGGATTCCGGCTGCTGTGAACACGCGGGCCATGTAGGTGGCGTGAGCGACCGTTACGCAGAACCCGAGTGCGCGCATTGCCGTGACGTCCGCGATCTTGGCCTTGGCCTCACGGATGATCTTGGCGGCGCGGGCGTCGTTACCGGTGTAGAGCGTGTCGAGGCTGGTGGAGTCGTAACTGCCGCGTGTCCACTCGACGCCGCGGAGGTCGACGTCGTCGGCGATCCCGAAATAGTGGAACGGGACCAGTAGGTCGGCCGATAGGGCATCCCACAACCGGAGCTCAGCGGCGCAGCGACCGTCGAAAAACTGGTCTCGGACGTCCACGCCGTCGGAGCGCTCTGGGGTCGCCGTCAGGCCGAGCAGTTCGGCGGGACGAAGATGATCGAGTAGCGTGCGGTACGTGCGAGCCTGCGCGTGGTGGAACTCGTCGATGACGACGACGTCGAAACGATCCGGCGGAATATTGTGCACCCCGTAGGCAGAGAGCGACTGCACGCTAGCGAACACGTGGTTCCAACGCTGCGGGCGCGCCCCGCCGACGAACGCTTCGCCGAACGCACCCTCAGCGAGCACGGCGCGGTAGGTGCGCCGGGACTGTTCCAAGATCTCGGTGCGGTGCGCGACGAACAGCAGCCGGGGGTGCTGTTCCCGCAGGCGCCGGTAGTCCAAGGCAGCGACGACGGTCTTACCGGTCCCGGTGGCGGCGACGACGAGGTTGCGGTGTCGACCGTGCACAGCTCGCTCGGCCGCGAGCGCTTCGAGAATCTGCTCCTGATGCGGGTAGGGCCGTACCTCCAGGCCGGTGAGTGGGGTGCTGTCGTCGCGGTCGCGGCCCAGCGCGTCAGCGAGCCGCGCGGAGTCGGCAGGGACCTCTGGGTCGTAGGACACGAAGTCCGCGGCTGCCCAGTAGCTGTCGAACGTTGAGGTGAACTTACGGATCAGGTCAGGGGTAGCAACGGACGACAGCCGTACGTTCCACTCGAGTCCGTCGACCAGCGCTGAGCGCGACAGGTTAGAGCTGCCCACGAAGGCGGTGGTGAAGCCGGAGTCGCGCCGGAACAGCCAGGCTTTGGCGTGCAGCCGCGTCGTGGCGCTCGCGTAGCTGATCTTGATTTCGGCGCCGTGCCGGCGCACCAGTTGATCGACGGCACGTTGCTCGGTCGCACCCATGTATGTCGTGGTGATGACCCGGAACGGGACCCCGCGCTCATGCAGCAGATCGAGCTCGCGCTCCAAGAGCCGGATTCCCGGCCAGCGGATGAACGCACACAGCAGATCCACCCGGTCGACGCTCGCCAGCTCGGACTGGAGCGCGGTGTGCAGCTTCGGCTCGCCGGCGGCGTTGGTGAACAGTGCAGCCTCGGACAACGGTGTGATCGGGGCACGGACTTCCCAGTTCCCGACGGCGACCGATCTGGTCAGTGCGATCAACTGTTCGAGCTGCTGGTGGACGGTGTCCGCTGGGGCTCGCTCCGCCTCCTCAACCAGGCGATTCACGAGAGCGAGGCGCTGCTCAGGGGCGCGGTCGGCGAGCGCACGTTCGACAACGGAGGCGACGTGACGGGCCAGTACGTGTGGCTGCTCGGCTGCCCCGAGCGGAGCCCACCGAGGGATGAGGCCAGTCTCAGCGGCGTCGAGTGCGGCGTCCAGAGCCGTGGTGCGCAGGCTCTCGTGTGCACCAGCGTGCAGCGGTTCGGTCACGCTCGTCCCGTCCGTCGTCGTCGCAGTGATGGTGGCGATCGTGCACGATGCTGAGAGCGGTCCGCCGCTGGACAGCCCCGTGAGTGGACTGTTACTCGTTGTCGAGACTCTCCCAGCTGAGCGGCGCTCCCACAGTCGATCCGCCGAATCGCCTCGGCACCGGTGGCACCATCCGCGAATGACCGCGCTGATCTCGCACACGAGCATCGACTCGCTCGACGCTCGTGCCCAGTCCGTCTTCTGGAGCACGGTGCTCGGTTTCGCCGAGAACCCCGACGACCCGAACCTCCCCGGCGACGAGGAGTGCCTGATCTGCTCCCCGGACGGCCGGACCAGGCTGCTGTTCATCACGGTCCCCGATGCCAAACAGGTGAAGAACCGTCTGCATCTCGACCTGGTGCCGGCCGAGGGAACCCGCGACGACGAGCTGGCCCGGCTGCTGGGCATCGGGGCGAGCGTCGTCGCCGACCGGCGGCGGGACGACGGGAGTGGCTGGGTCGTGCTCGCCGACCCCGAGGGGAACGAGTTCTGCATCCTGCGTGGTGCCGCGGAGCGCGGCGAGGGCTGACGGGGCCACCCACCACGCACGGCATGGCGTCATGACGACGGGGCGTCCGGATCGCGCCGCGGCACGTTGTCCACGTCCTCGAAGATCAGGAACGTCCGCGTCGCGAGCACCCCCGGGATCGCCTGCAACCGCTCCAGCACGACCCGCCGCAGCGCGTCGTTGTCGGTGGCCCGCACCAGCAGCATCACGTCGAACTCCCCGCCCAGCAGGGCCATGTGCCGCACCTCCGGGATGGCCCGCAGCCGGTCCTGCAGGTCCCGCCAGCTGTTCTGCCGCACCGTCATCGTGACGTAGGCCGAGGTCAGCAGGCCGGCCCGGACCGGGTCGACGCGGGCGTGGAACCCGGTGATGACGCCGTCGGTCACGAGCCGTTCGAGGCGGGCGTAGGCGTTGGCCCGCGAGATCTGCACCCGCTCGGCGAGCGCGCGGCCGGACAGCCGGGCGTCGGCCTCCAGCTCGGCGACGATCCGCCGGTCGACGGCGTCCAGTGGCGTCGTGCCCATTCGTCTCGCTCCTCGGGGCGGATCGCGCTCGTACGGGCCATGGTGTTCGCCGGATCGGACGATGCGCGCCGAACGTCTCGAAGTGTCGCGTGATCATAGCCGAATGACCGTTCGGGTCGGCAGGATCGAGGCACCGACTCTCGCCGATGGAGGTGCAGATGGGTGCCGACGAGCTCGCACCGGCGATCACCGTCGCCCGGTCGCTGGACGAGTCCGGACGCCTGACGCCGGCCGCCGTCCCGCCCGATCCGGACGTCCTGCTCGCGGGGTACCGGCGGCTGGTGTCGGCCCGCCGGCTGAACGAGCAGGCCGGCGCGCTGGTACGGCAGGGCCGGTTGGCGGTCTACCCGTCCTCGCGGGGGCAGGAGGCGTGCCAGGTCGCGTGCGCGTCGGTGCTCGCCGACGGGGACTGGCTGTTCCCGACCTACCGCGACACCGCCGCGATCGCCGCCCGCGGGGTGGACCCGGTCGAGGTGCTCACCATGCTGCGCGGGGACTGGCACTGCGGCTACGACCCGACCGCGCACCGGGTGGCACCGCAGGCCACACCGCTGGCGACCCAGCTGCTGCACGCCGTCGGCGTCGGGCACGCCGCGCGGCTGCGCGGTGAGGACACCGTGGTCATGGCCCTGTGCGGGGACGGCGCGACGAGCGAGGGCGACTTCCACGAGGCGTGCAACTTCGCCGCGGTGTTCGCCAGCCCGGTCGTGTTCTTCGTGCAGAACAACAAGTACGCGATCTCGGTGCCGCTGGCCCGCCAGTCGGTCGCGCCGTCGCTGGCGGCCAAGGCGGTCGGCTACGGCATGCCCGGGTTCCGGGTGGACGGCAACGATCTCCTCGCGCTGTCCGAGGTGCTCGGTGCGGCCGTCGCCCGGGCCCGCGCGGGGGACGGGCCGACCCTGGTCGAGGCGGACACCTATCGCATCGAGTCGCACACCAACGCCGACGACGCGACCCGCTACCGCACCGACGACGAGGTCGGGACCTGGGCCGCCCGCGACCCGCTGATCCGGGTCCGGACCTACCTGACCGGTGCGGGCGTGCTGGACGCCGGCACCGAGGACGCGATCGCCGCGGAGGCCGAGGCCATGGCCTCCGCCGTCCGGGCGGGCCTGGGCGCCGAGACGCCGGTCGACCCGGAGGAGCTGTTCGCGCACGTCTACGCGACCCCGACCCGCCAGCTGACCGAGCAGCGCGCGGTCCTGCGGGCCGAGCTCGCGGCGGAGGAGACCCGATGAGCACGCAGAAGACGACGATGGCGCAGGCGATCACCACCGCGTTGCGCGACGCGATGACCGCCGACGGGTCCGTGGTGGTGTTCGGCGAGGACGTCGCGCAGCTCGGCGGCGTCTTCCGGGTGACCGACGGGTTGCACCGGGACTTCGGCGAGAGCCGCTGCTTCGACACCCCGCTCGCCGAGTCCGGCATCGTCGGCATGGCGGTGGGCATGGCGATGAACGGGATGCGCCCGGTCGTCGAGATGCAGTTCGACGCGTTCGCCTACCCGGCGTTCGAGCAGATCACCAGCCACGTCGCGAAGCTGGCGAACCGGACCCGAGGCCGGGTGCGGCTGCCGATGGTCATCCGGATCCCGTACGCGGGCGGGATCGGCGGGGTGGAGCACCACTGCGACTCCTCGGAGGCCTACTACGCGCACACGCCGGGACTGACCGTGCTCACCCCGGCCACGAACGCCGACGCCTACGGCCTGCTGCGCGCCGCGATTGAGAGTCCCGACCCGGTGGTGTTCCTGGAACCGAAGAAGCACTACTTCGCGAAGGAGGAGATCGACCTCGCCGCGCCCGTGCCGCCGATCGGGCGCGCGATGGTGCGCCGGGCCGGGCGGGACGCGACGCTCGTCGCGTACGGCCCGTCGGTGCCGGTGGCGCTGGCCGCCGCCGAGCAGGCCGCCACCGAGCAGGCCGCCACCGAGGGGCGCGACCTCGGCGTGGTGGACCTGCGGTCGATCGTGCCGTTCGACGACGAGACGGTCTGTGCCGAGGTGCGACGCACCGGCCGGGCGGTGGTGATCGCCGAGGCACCCGGGTTCGCGTCGGTCGCCTCGGAGATCGCCGCCCGGGTCGGGGAGCGCTGCTTCCACCACCTGGAGGCGCCGGTGCGCCGGGTGACCGGGTTCGACGTTCCCTACCCGGCCCCGAAGCTCGAACGGCACTACCTCCCCGGCGTCGACCGCATCCTCGACGCCGTCGACGACCTGCAGTGGGAGCACGCGGCATGAGCGGTCAGGTCTTCACCCTCCCCGACCTGGGGGAGGGGCTCACCGAGGCGGAGCTGGTCCGCTGGCTGGTCGCGGTCGGCGACGCGGTGGCGGTCGACGCGCCCGTCGCCGAGGTCGAGACGGCGAAGGCGACGGTCGAGGTGCCCTCGCCGTTCGGCGGGGTGATCACCGAGCTGCACGGGGCGGAGGGGGCGACCCTCGCCGTCGGGGCACCGCTGATCACGGTGTCCTCCGGGGCGGCCGGGAGCTACGTCGAGGAGGAGCGGGCGGGGTCGGGCAACGTCCTGATCGGTTACGGGACGTCCGAGGCCCCGCCGTCGCGGCGCCGCCGCACCGCGGCACGGGCCGCGGCCTCCGCGACCACAGCGGCCCCCGTGACCGCAGCAACGCCCGCGACGACAGCGGCCCCGGAGTCCGCCCCGGAGATGCCGCCGGTGCCGGCGTCGGTCGTGGCGTCCCGGTCCGGGGACCGGCCCGCCGTCGCCTCACCGGTCGTGCGCCGGCTCGCCCGCGACAGCGGGATCGCCGTCGAGGAACTGGCCGGGACGGGGCCGGACGGGCTGGTCACCCGAGCCGACGTCCAGGCGGCCATCGCAGCCGCCACCACCGGGGCGGCCACCGTCGGGACGGTCGCCGCCGGGAAGGCCGCGGCCGGAGAGAGCGCCGCTGCCTCGGAGGCCACCGCCGGTGACCGGCGCACCGGTCTGCCGATCCGCACCCGGGTGCCGATCACCGGCCTGCGCCGGGCGGTCGCGGAGACCCTCGGCCGCAGCCGCACCGAGATCCCCGAGGCCACCACCTGGGTCGACGTCGACGCCACGGCCCTGCTCGCGCTGCGCGACACGCTGCCGGACCGGCCGGGGATCCTCGCCGTCGTCGCCCGGTTCGTCGTCGCCGGTCTCGCCCGGTTCCCCGAACTCAACGCCCGGGTGGACACCGGGCGCGGCGAGATCCTGCACCTCGACGGCGTGAACCTCGGCATCGCCGCGCAGACCGAGCGCGGGCTCGTCGTCCCGGCCGTCGCCGGTGCGCACCGGCTCGGCATGCGCGGTCTCGACGCCGAGATCCGCCGTCTCACCCTCGCCGCCCGCGCCGGCACGGCCACCGCCGCGGAACTCGGCTCGGGCTCGTTCACGCTGAACAACTACGGCGTGCTCGGGGTCGACGGCAGCGCGGCGATCATCAACCATCCCGAGGTCGCGATCCTCGGCATGGGCCGGATCCTGCCGCGGCCGTGGGTCGTCGACGGCGAGATCGTCGCCCGGCACATCGTCCAGCTGTCGCTGGTGTTCGACCACCGGGTGTGCGACGGCGGCACCGCGGGCGGGTTCCTGCGGTTTGTCGCGGACTGCGTCGAGTCACCGACGTCGGCGATGGCCGACCTGTGATCCGGTGGGCGCGCGGCGGCCGGTAGCGGTCAGGCGGCCAGCCGGTCCAGGGCCGCCCGGCTCGCGTCGTCGGCGCCCCGGTGCACCACCAGCACCTGGTCGGTGTCGGCGAGCGGCCGGAGCACCTCGAAGTCCGTCGTGATCTCGCCGAGCTCCGGGTGCCGCAGCACCTTCCGCCCGCGCCCGCCGAGGTCGACGTCCTGGGCTGACCACCACCGCTCGACGTCGGGATCGGCGGCCCGGCACTCGGCGATCAGCTCGCCCAGCCGGGGGTCGTCCGGGTGCGCGGCCCACGCGGCGCGCAGGTGCGCGATCCCGTCCCGCACGACCCGCTCGCGGTCGGCGTGGGTCGCCCGGACGCCGGGGTGCAGCAGGCACAGCCGGACGGCGTTGCGCTGCTCCGGCGGCAGCGTGCCGAAGTCCACCATCAGCGCGGCCATGGCAGCGGTCCAGGCCAGGACGTCGAACCGGTGGTTGAGCAGCATGACCGGCCGCGGTGACAGGTCGTCGACGAGCTGTGCGAGGGCCGGTGCGGCCGCGGTGGCCGGCTTGTCCACGGCGCGCGGACGCTGCCGGGCCAGGCCGAACAGGTAGCTGCGCTCGCCCGGCGTGAGCCGCAGCGCCCGGGCCAGCGCCTCCACCACGTCCGCCGACGGCTGCAGGCCCCTGGCCTGCTCCAGGCGAACGACGTAGTCGGTGCTGACCCCGGCCAGCTCCGCGACCTCCTCCCGGCGCAGGCCCGGCGTCCGGCGGGCCCGCCGGCGCAGCGGCAGACCCAGGTCCTGCGGGTCCAGCTCCGCGCGTCGTCGCCTCAGGAACGCGGCCAGTTCCCGCGTCGCGTCCACGGTGGGGTCGGTCACGACCGGTCCAACGGCGGAGCCTGGGACCGCTGTTCCCAGGAACGGCCTTCCCTTACCCCCGCGCCCCGTGGCTCGCACCGTGGTCACCGCAACGATCACGAACCCGGGAGGACCCGATGCCACTCACCCTCGACACCTACCGGCTGCTCGGCCGTTCCGGCCTGCGGGTCTCCCCGCTGGCACTGGGCACGGCGACCTTCGGGACGGAGTGGGGCTGGGGCGCCGGCCGGGACGAGGCACGCCGGCTGTTCGACACCTACGTCGACCGCGGCGGCAACCTCGTCGACACCGCGCCCACCTACACCGACGGCAGCTCCGAGCGCCTGCTCGGTGAGTTCACCCGCGGCCGCCGCGAGCGGCTGGTCCTGTCGACGAAGTACACGACGCAGCGCACGCCCGGCGACCCGAACTCCGGCGGCCCGCACCGCAAGAGCCTCGTCGCGTCGGTCGAGTCCAGCCTGCGCCGGCTGGGGACCGACTACGTCGACCTGCTCCACCTGCACGTCTGGGACTTCACGACGCCCGTCGAGGAGATCCTGCGCGGCCTGGACGACCTGGTCCGCCAGGGCAAGGTCCGCTACCTCGGCATGTCCAACGTGCCGGCGTGGGAGGTCTCGCGCATGCAGGCGATCGCCGACCTGCGCGGCTGGTCCCCGCTGGTCGCGCTGCAGATCGAGTACAGCCTGATCCGGCGCGACGCCGAGCGTGACCTGATCCCGATGGCCCGGGAGACCGGACTGGGGGTGACCCCGTTCTCGCCGCTGGGCGGCGGGGTGCTCTCGGGCAAGTACGGCCGTGCCGACCTGGCCGGGGACGGCGCCGAGCCGGGCAGCAACCGGCGGAGCTTCAACGCGGGCCTGGGCATGGTCACCGAACGCACCCTGGGCGTCGCCGACGTCGTGGCCGAGGTCGCCGCCGAGGTGGGGCACACGCCCGCGCAGACCGCGCTGGCCTGGGTGCTGGGCCGGCCGGGGTGACGGCGCCGGTCGTCGGTGCCCGGACGCCCGAGCAGCTGGCCGGGAACCTCGGAGCGCTGGACGTCGAGCTGTCCGCCGGGCAGACGGCCCGCCTCGATACGGCCGGCGCCATCGAACTCGGCTACCCGCACGACCTGCTCGCGAGCGACTTCATCCGCGCGCAGACCGCGGGCGGCAGCACGATCGAGGGCCGCCGGGGCGGGGCCGGCTGACCGGTCGGGTCGTGGCCGGTGATCAGCCCGGGTCCCCCGCCCGCGCCGGGTCGATGCGGACCAGCGCGCCGCTCTCCAGCGCCGTCCAGACCGCCCCGTCCGGGCCCACGGTGATCCCGTGCGGCTCGGTGCCGGAACCGGAGAGGTCGTGCACCTCGAACACCCCCGTCGGGCTGCGGGACACGACGCTGTTCCCGGCCCATCCGGTGAACCACAGCGAGCCGTCCGGGCCCGTGGTGACGGCGTGCGGGCGCTCGGCGCCGTCCGGGACGGGGAACTCGGTCACGACGCCGTCGGTGCCGATCCGGCCGAGATGGCCGGAACCGATCGCCACGAACCACAGCGCGTCGCCGGGCCCCGAGGTGATGCCGACCGGGCCGGTCGCGACGCCGAGCGGGTGGACGGTCACCGCGCCGGCGGTCGTGATCCGCCCGATCGCGTCGGCCTGGTTCATCGTGAACCACAGGGCCCCGTCGGGGCCCGCGGTGATCGTGGACGGGAACGCCCCGGACCGGGGGAGCGGGAACTCGGTGATCCGGCCGTCGGTCGTGATCCGGCCGATGCGGTCGGTGGCGGTCCCGGTGAACCACAGCGCCCCGTCGGGACCGGCGGCGATCCCGAACGGGCCGCTGTCCGGGGTGGGTGGCGCGAACTCCGTCACCGTGCCGGCGGTGTCGATGCGGCCGATCCGGTGCGCGCGGTACTCGGTGAACCACAGCGCGCCGTCCGGGCCCGGGGTGATGATCGTCGGCCCGCAGTCCGGATCGAGCCGGTGGTAGCGCGGCGGGTCGCCGGGCCGGAGGCGGCCGATCCGGCCGCTGCCGACGAGGGTGAACCAGAGGGCGCCGTCCGGCCCGGTGGTGACCGCGTAGGGGGCGCCGGTCACCGGGTGGGTCCCGATCCCGGGCCGGGGCTGCGGGATGTCGCCGGTCATGAGGTGCTCCCGTGGGACGCGTCGTCCGGTCGTGGCGGGACCCAGGATGTCCGGTGCAGCTGACGACCGGCAACCGGCTTCCGGCCGGCGTGCGGCCGGATCCCGGGTCGCGCCGGCCGGCGTCGACCGGACCCGACGCCACGCGGATCGGTCTGTACCGTGTGGTACGCGCACCGGGGTGGATCATCGTGAGTGCACTGGATGTAACTATGCATTTTGTGTATCAATAACGTCTGTCCCGTTCGTCCCGCATGGCCGGAGTATCCCGATGACCGACGTCGTCCTGTCCGCTCCACCGCGCACCGGGCCGCCCGAGCTGACGCCGGCGGCGCCGCCTGCCCCCGCGTGGCCGGTGGTGGCGCTCGCGGCGGTGCTCCTGGTCGGCGTGCTCGTCGTCGCGTTCGGGGGTACGGCGTGAGCGCGGCGGACGACCCGGAGGTGCTGGTCGCCGGCGCCGGGCCGACGGGTCTGGCACTGGCCTGCGCGCTGACCGCGGCGGGGGTGCGGGTCCGGGTGCTCGACCGCGCCGAGGGGCCCGCGGTCACCTCCCGGGCGAACATCCTGCACGCCCGCGGAGCGGAGGTGCTCGACCGGCTCGGAGCGCTGGGCGGTGTGCGGGAGCAGGCCGTCGCGCCGGCCGGACTGCGGATGTACGTGCGTGGCGAGCACCTCGCGACGATGGCCTTCGTGCCCGACGAGCGGGAGTCGGTGCAGGCGCTCTACGTCTCCCAGGCCGTCGTGGAACGGGGGCTGCGCGACCGGCTGGCCGCCCTCGGCGTCGCCGTCGAGTGGGGGAGCGAGGTCGCCGCGCTGGCCCGGCGGCCCGGTGGGGTGGCCGTGGGGACCGGCGACGGCACCGAGCTGGCGGCGGCCTGGCTCGTCGGCTGCGACGGGGCACGCAGCCGGGTGCGGGAGCTGGCCGGTATCGGGTTCCCCGGGGTCCCCGTGGTCGAGCGGTTCCTGCTGGCCGACGTGCACGTCGACGGGCTCGTCGACCGCGCGGGCGGGGTGGGGTGGTACCACCGCGACGGCATTCTCATGGGCATCCCGATGGCCGAGCCGACGGTCGGGCCGGCGGGTCGCGGCACCGGGAACCTGTGGCGGCTGATGGCCGACGTGCCCGACGACGGCCGGCACCTGTCCGCCGACGACGTCGTCGCCGCCTTCGCCGGGCTCTTGGGGACCAGGGCGGGGCTGGCGGGTGCGCGGATCCACGACGCGGTCTGGACCTCGGTGTTCCGCATCCAGCGCCGGCTCGCCGATCGCTACCGGTCCGGGCGGGTGCTGCTGGCCGGGGACGCCGCGCACGTCCACTCCCCGTTCGGCGGCCAGGGCATGAACACCGGGATCGGGGACGCGGAGAACCTGGCGTGGAAGCTGGCACTGGTCGTCGGGGGCGGGGCCGCGGAGTCGCTGCTGGACACCTACGGGGCCGAGCGACGGCCGGTCGCGGCGGCGGTGCTGCGGCGGACCACGGCGAACACCCGCGCCCTGGTGGCGCCGGGCCGGGCGGCCCGGTTCGTGCGCGATCACGTGCTGATCCCGATCCTCGACCGGCCGGGCGTGCAGCGCCGGGCGACCCGCACGGCGTCGCAGCTGGACCTCACCTACCGTCGCGGACCGCTCGGCGGACGGGGCCGGGCACCCCGGCCGGGGGACCGGGTCCCCGACCGGGCCGTCGTGACGGGTGACGGTGCCCGCACCACGCTCACCGCGCTGCTGGGGCCGCGCTGGGTGCTCCTGGGTGCGGTCCCCGACCGGGCACTGCGTGTTCTGCAGGACCGGCTCCCGGGGGTCGTGGTCCCCGCGTCCGATCCGTACGGCACCGGCCGGGACGCGTTGCTGGTCCGGCCGGACGGGCACCTGCTGTGGCGCGGTACCGGCGTCGCCGGTCTGGACCGCGTGCTGTCCGCGGCCGGGATCGGGTAGCGGCTGACCGGATCGTCCCGGCCCCGGGCGTTCCGGCGTGGCATTCCGGTGAATTCGTCGCTCGAATCGGAATGATCGACAGCATTCCCGTACGTGTCGTTCCGCTGGTAGTCACCGAAAGGGTGCCGGACGGTGGCGGGTGTGCCTCCGATCCGCGCGGGTGCCGCGCCGGAACGACACTGGCGATCAGCTGGCGCAAACCCCTATGCTCCGGAATCGGTGCACCGCACAGGGTCGGCGGGCGCGGGAGGAGTGGTGTCGTGATCCGGCGCCGCGCTTCCGGATAGTGATCACCAACCATATTCGTGATCAGTACTCCCGTGTATTTTCCGAAAGGAAAGCCGGCTTCCCGTCGACGAGCGTGATCGCCGGCCGGCGGAATGAATCGGCGGGTCCGTGATCGTGCCGCTACGGCGTGGGCCGGAGCCCGGCCGTCGTCCGGAACGCCGCTGCGGTTCCCGGCGCCCGCGAGATACCGGTGTGAGCCATGTCGGTGCCCCACCGCCCGCGTCCGGGAACCCGGTCGACGGTGCCCGCGACTGACCACCCGAAGCGTTCTCCGTCCGAGGGAAGGCACATGAGCGAGAGAACCGGGGCACCCCCCGGGACGACGCACGACGACCGGGCCGCGGTGGCGGTCGCCGGGCTGCTGGCGTTCGTCGCGATGTTCGACATGAACGTCGTGAACGTGGCGTTGCCCGCGATCGGCGACGGGTTCGCCGCCGGGCCGTCGTCGGCGCAGTGGGTGGTGCTGGCCTACGCCGTCCCCGCCGTGGCGCTGCTGTTGCCCGCCGGGCGATGGACGGACCGCGGCGCCGTACGGCCGGTCACGCTGGTGGCGCTCACCGTGTTCGGGCTCGCGAACGCCGCGGCGGTCCTCGCTCCGACGCTGCCGGTGCTGGTGGCCCTGCGGTTCGTCCAGGGGGCCGGTGCGGCGGTGCTGATGGTGCTGATGCCGGTGCTGGCCGTCGCCGCCGTGGGCCCCCAGCGGCGGGGTCGGGCGATGGCGGTACCGGCGACCGCCGGGCCCGTCGGCGGTGTGCTGGGCCCCGCCCTCGGCGGACCGCTCGTCGAGACGGCCGGATGGCGGGTCGTGTTCGTCCCGGCGGTGGTCCTCGTCGTGGTGGCGATGCTGCTGGTCGGCCGGTCACGGATCGCGGGCGGGCGGATCGCCCGCCCGGACCGGCCCGGAGTCGTCGACGCCGGCCTGCTGGTCGTGGGCCTCGGGCTCGTCGGCGCGGTCACCACCGGCGCCGCCGGCCGGGGAGCCCTTCCGGTGGCCGTGCTGCTCGTCCTGTCCGGGGCGGCGCTCGGTGCGTGGGCGTGGCGGCCGGGGGCCCGGACCGTCGCGGCGGTGCTGTGGGCCGGCCGCGGTGTCGCACCCGCCACCGCGGTCGGACTGCTGGCCGTGGCCTTCGCCGCGGCGAGCTACCTGGTCGCGGTCGGCCTGCAGCACTGCGGGACCGGCCCTGCGGTGACCGGCCTGACGCTGCTCGCGTTCCCGCTGCTGATGGCCGTCGCCGGCCCGGTGGCCGGGCGGCTCGCGGACCGGCTCGGGCCGCGGCCGGTGGCCGTCGCCGGAGCGGCGCTGGCCGCCGCCGGGTTCGGACTGCTGGCGACGCTCCCGGCCCTCGGGTCCTGGGAACCGGCCGACGTCGCGTGGCGGCTCGCCGTCGCCGGTCTCGGCACCGGGCTCTACGGCGGCCCCACCCAGCTCATGGTCCTCGCCGGGGCCGGCCGCGACCGGACCGCCACGGCGGGGGCCGGTGTGCAGTGCGCCCGCGCGCTGGGCTTCGCGATCGGCCCGGCCGCCGCCGCGCTCGCCTGGAGCGACGACGGTGCGCTCCTGCACGCCCGGCCCGCGCTGGTCCTCGCCGCCGTCGCCGCGGCGATCGGCGCACTCCTGCTGATCCGCCCCACCCGCCCGACCACCGAGGAGAACTGATGTGCGGCATCGCCGGACTGGCCGAACCACGGCCGGTCGGAGGCCCCGCGCGACTGCGCGCGATCACCGAGGACATGACGGCGACCCTCGCCCCGCGCGGGCCGGACGCGTGCGGCACGTGGGTGTGCGAGCGGGCCGCGCTGGGACACCGGCGGCTGGCGGTCATCGACCTCGACGGCGGCGTCCAGCCGATGCTGTCGGGCAGTGCGGGCTCCCGGACCGTCCTGAGCTACTCCGGGGAGGTCTACAACCACCACGACCTGCGCGCGACGCTGCGGTCGCGGGGCCACCACTTCGCCACCCGCAGCGACACCGAGGTCGTGCTGGCGGCGTTCCGGGAGTGGGGGATCGCCGCGCTGGACCGGCTGGAGGGGATGTTCGCGCTCGCCGTGTGGGACCAGACGACCGAGCGGCTGGTGCTGGCCCGCGACCGGCTCGGCGTCAAGCCGCTGTACTGGGCGGCGACCCCGTCCGGCGGGATCGCGTTCGGTTCCGAGCCGAAGGCGCTGTTCGCCCACCCGGACCTCGCCCCGGCCGTCGACGTCGAGAGCCTGCGCGAGGGCTACTCGCTGCTGTTCTCGACCTGGCCGGGGGTCTACTCCGGCATCCACGAGGTCGCACCCGGCGGCTGGGTCGTCGCCGACGCCGACGGCGTCACCGCCGGGCGGTACTGGCAGCTGGAGCTGCACGAGCACACCGACGACCCGAACACGACGGGTGAGCGGGTCGCCGAGCTGGTCGAGCGGGCGGCCCGGTCCCGGCTGGAGGCCGACGTCGAGATCTGCAGCCTGCTCTCCGGCGGTCTCGACTCCTCGGTGGTGACCGCGTTCGCGGCCGCCGAGCTGCGGGACCGCCGCGGCGCGGGCGCGGTCCTGCGGTCCTACGCGGTCGACTACGCGGACCAGGCGAGGGAGTTCGTCGGTGACGTGCTGCGCACCGGGCACGACACCCCCTACGCGGCCGAGGCCGGGGCACACATCGGCACCGACCACTCGGTCACCGTGCTGGACCCGGCGGCGCTGCTCGACGTCGGGCACCGGCGCGCCGTCGTCGCCGCCCGGGACTCGCCGATCGGGGTGGGGGACATGGACACCTCGCTGTACCTGCTGTTCGGCCGGATCCGCGAGCACTCCACCGTCGCGCTGTCCGGGGAGGCGGCCGACGAGGTCTTCGGCGGCTATCCCTGGTTCCACGGCGCCCGTCCCCGCGCCGCCGCGACCTTCCCGTGGCTGCTCGTCACCGGTGACGACGCGGCCGTCCCGCTGCATCCCGATCTCGCGGCGTCGATGCGGCTCGCCGAGTACCGGGCCGACACCTACTCCGACGCGCTCGCCGCCGTGCCGCACCACCCCGGCGAGACCGCCGAGCAGCACCGGTCCCGGGAGCTGCAGCACCTGTCGCTGACCCGGTGGCTGCGTCAGCTGCTGCACCGCAAGGACCGGCTGTCCATGGCGCACGGGCTGGAGGTCCGCGTCCCCTACTGCGACCACCGGCTCGTCGAGTACGCGTTCTCGCTGCCCTGGGAGCTGCAGACCCGCGACGGGCGGGAGAAGTCCCTGCTGCGCGGGACGGGTGCGAAGCACCTGCCCGAGCCGGTCCTGTGGCGGGCGAAGAACCACTACCCGGCGACGCACGATCCCGGTTACACCGCGGGCCTGCAGGAACTGGCCCGCACCTGCCTGGACGTGGACGGTGTCACCGACGTCGTCGACCGTGCCCGGATCGACCCGCTGCTCGACGGCCCCGCCGCCGCCCTCGACTGGGGCACCCGGCTGCGGCTGGAACGCGTCGTCGATCTCGCGCTGTGGCTGGAGCACGCCCGCCCCGAGCTGACGATCTGAAGGAGGACGACGTGCCGACCCCTCACCCGGCCGAACCGGTCCCGCTGGCCGGCCCGGACCACAAGCGCGATCCCTACCCGCTCTACACCGAGCTGCGCGACCGCTGCCCGATCCACCGGGTCACGTTCCCCAGCGGGGTGGACGCCTGGCTGGTGACCGGCTACGACGCCGCGCACGCCACCCTGAACGACCGCCGCCTCGGCAAGGACCACCGCCTCGGCAACGACGGCTGGCGGGCCAGGGCGTCGATCATGCCCGAGCCGCAGCACTCACTGCTGCAGGTGCACCTGCTGCACCAGGACCCGCCGGCACACACCGTGCTGCGCCGGCTGGTGACCGACGCCTTCACCCCGCGCGCGGCCGAGGCGGCGCGCCCCCGGATCCAGCGCGTCGCCGACGACCTGGTCGACCGGCTGCCGGTCGACGGCCCGGTCGACCTCGTCGCCGGGTTCGCCGCCCACCTGCCGTTCCGGGCGCTCGCGCCGGCGATCGGCCTGCCCGACGGGCTCGCCGCCGGGTTCCGCCCGGAGTGGGGCGGCGTCGTCGCACCGGTCGGGCCGGCCGACCCGCGCCGCGCGTACTACGAGGGCCTGCTGCACGGGCTGCAGACCTACATCGCCGAGGTCGTGGCCGGAGTGCGCGGACTGCCCGGTGACGGCCTGCTCACCAGCCTGGTCGCCGCGCACGACGACGGCGCCGTCACCGCCGAGCAGCTCGGCTCGATGGTGTTCCAGCTGCTCGTCGCCGGGCAGGAACCGGTCACGAACCAGCTCACGACGGCGCTCGTCGCACTGCTGCGGCGCCCGGCGGACCTCGACCGGCTCGCCGCGGATCCCGCGCTGCTGCCTCGTGCGGTCGAGGAGCTGCTGCGCTACGACAGCGCTTTCGAGCTCACGACCTGGCGGTTCCTGGCCGAACCGGACGACCTGCACGGCCGTCCGGTGCCCGCCGGGGACTCGGTGATCGTCTCGTTGTGCGCGGCGAACCGGGACCCGCGCCGCTTCGACCGGGCCGACGACCTGGTGCTCGACCGCAGTCCCAACCCGCACCTGGCGTTCGGGCACGGCATCCACTTCTGCCCCGGGGCCGCGCTGGCCCGGGTGCAGCTGCAGGTGGCGCTCGGGACCCTGCTCGCCCGGCTGCCCGGGATGCGCCCGGCCGTGTCCCTGGAGGAGCTGGAGTGGATCGGATCCGTGCTCGGCCGCGGTGTCCGCGCGCTGCCGGTCTCGGCGCCCCGCCGCCGCCCGGCCGGATCCGGCGGGACGGCCCGGTGAACGCCGGCCCGGTCGTCGAGGACGTCCTGCGGGTGCTGCTCCGGCACCGCAGGGCGCCGCGCGGCGAGGACGCGCCCGGCCCCGGGGCGTTCGACGCCCAGCGCGCCCAGATCGGCGCCGCCGTCGCGGCCGGCCGGCCGATCCGGCTGGTACTGCCCGCGTTCCCCTGCAAATCGCCCAATCCGGCTAAGGTGATCGGCCGGCTGCCGGACGCCGGTGAGCGCCTGTCGCTGCACCACCTCGACCGGGTCCGGGCCGAGATCGCCGGCCGGTACGAGCCCGGTGCCCGGGTGCTGATCTGCTCCGACGGTCACGTCTTCGCCGATCTCATCGGCGTCCCGGACACCCACGTCGACGACTACGGGGCCGCGCTGCGCACCCTCGTCGCGGCCGAGGGGCTGCCGGGGTTCGACTTCTTCGATCTCTCCCACGCCTACCCGGACCACGATCACGTGGCCCGCCGGGCACTGCTCGACGGCCGGTGGGCACCGTCGGTGGACGGGGTGCGGGAGCGGTGCCGGGCCGACCCTGCGGAGCGGGCGCTCTACCTGGGCATCGTGCGCTTCCTCGTCGAGGACGCCGCGGGCCAGGGCGGCAGCCGGGCCGCCCGGCAACGCCGGAGCCGGGAGCGGGCCTACCGGGTGCTCGCGCGCAGCAACGGCTGGAGCGCGCTGGTGGCCGACCGGTTCCCCGACGCGGTCCGGCTGTCCATCCACCCGCACCCGGCGGGCTCGCCGAAGCTCGGCATCCGCCTGGTCCGGACCGAGGACAGCTGGACGACACCGTGGCACTCCTGCGCCGTGCGCGACCGCGACGGCCGGTGGTCGCTCGACCGCGCGGACGCCGTCCGGGAGGTGGGGAGACTGGTCCTGCGGGGCGACCGTCCCGACCACGTGCGGCTGTGAGCGGCCGGGCGGAAACGGGTTCGTGCAGGTGGGCGCCCCTCCGTACGGTCGGCGCTCGTGTCGCGCATGCTGTTCGTCGCACTGGCCGGGCACGGTCACGTCACCCCGACCCTGCCGCTGGTGTCGGAGCTGGCCGCGCGCGGGCACCGGATCGGTTATGCCACCGGTCCCGAGTTCGCCGACGCCGTCGAGGCCGCCGGTGCGGCCCGGGTCGGGCTGCCGGCACTGGCGCCGTTCGTCCCGCCGGCCGAGGTGGGGCCGGACGTGCTGGTGCGGTGGTTCCGGCACTTCTTCGCCGGGCTGGCCGCGACCTACCCGGTCCTCGACCGGCACTGCCGGGCACACCGCCCGGACGTGGTCGTCTACGACGCGACGAACTGGCCGGCTCGGCTCATCGCGCGGCGGCACGGGATCCCCGCGGTCCGCACGGTCCCCAACCTCGCGGAGAACGACGTCTACACCGGGGTCGACCGTGCACTGCGCGCTGGTGTCGAGGGGACCGCCGCGATGGCGGCGTTCGCCGCCGAGGTGGCGGCGTTCGCGGCCCGGCACGACTCCGAGCTCGACGTCGACGCCACGTTCGACGCGATCGAGGACCTGAACCTGGTGTTCGTACCGCGCGGGTTCCAGCCCGCCGGGGACACCTTCGACCCCCGCTTCCGGTTCCTCGGTCCCGTGCTCGGCCGTCGTGCGGGTCCGGCCTGGGCTCCGTCGGATCCGGACCGGCCGCTGCTCTACGTCTCGCTCGGCTCGATTTTCACCGACCACCCCGGCTTCTACCGGCGTTGCGTCGAGGCGTTCGCCGGATCCGGCTGGCAGGTGGCCATGACGATCGGGGGCCTCGATCCCGCGGCCCTCGGTCCGCTGCCCGACGAGTTCCAGGTCCGTCCGTGGTTCCCGCAGCTCGACGTGCTCGCCCGCGCGTCGGCCTTCGTCACCCACTCCGGGATGGGGTCGACGATGGAGGCGGTCCACCACGGTGTCCCGATGGTCACCGTGCCGCAGATGCCGGAACAGGCGGTCAACGCCGACCGCGTCGTCGAACTCGGGCTGGGCCGCAGGATCGACCCGGTGACGACGAGTGCGGCCGAACTGCGCCGGACGGTCGAGACCGTCGCCACCGACGCGGGGATCCGCCGGCGGCTCGACGACCTGGGTGAGCGGGCCCGGGGGGGGGCGGGCGGCGCCCGGGCGGGGGCCGACGCCGTCGAGGATCTCCTGGCCGGGGCCGGGTCCCCGGGCGCGATCGACGAGCGTCACCCGGGCGTGTGATCTGCTGTCGGCGAGCCGTGGGTGGCGTGTCCGGTGGGTGGGGTGGAGGCGGAACGTGGTGTCTGCAGGATCGGGCGGCGTGGCCCGTGGTTTGTTCCGGGTGCTGGTCGTCGGCCTGGCCGCGGCGCTCGGGATCGCGGTGAGCGCCCCGCTCGCCGCTGCGCAGCCGTCGGCCCCGCCGGCGGGGTTCGCGCCGACGATGGTGGTGCTGGACGGCTCGGGCTCGATGACCGGGCCGGACCCGTCCGGTGGCACCCGGATCGCCGCGGCGCAGCGCGCGGTGCACGCGCTGGTGGACGCCACGCCGGACGGTGCCCCGGTCGGGCTGGCCGTCTACGGCACCGGCACCGGCAACTCCCCGGCCGAGCGCGAGCGGGGCTGCCAGGACGTGTCGGTCGTGCGGGGGCCGACGGCACTGGACCGGGCGGGCCTGACCGGCGCGGTCGACGCGCTCGTGCCGAGCGGCTACACCCCGATCGGCCGGTCGTTGCAGGTGGCGGCCGAGCAGCTGCCGGGCGACGGCCCGCGGCCGGTGGTGCTGGTCTCCGACGGCGAGGACACCTGCGCCCCGCCCGAGCCGTGCGAGATCGCCCGGGAGCTGGCCGCGGACGGGGTCGATCTCGTCGTGCACGCCGTCGGGTTCGGTGTCGAGGACCCGGCGCGGGCGCAGCTGAGCTGCATCGCCCAGGTCACCGGCGGCACCTACACCGAGGCGCTCGACGGGGCGGCCCTGAACCGGGTGCTGCCCCGGATCACCGCGACCGCGCTGCGCACCTACTCCGCGACCGGGACCGCGATCGCCGGTGCGCCGGACGTCGCCGGGGCCCCGGTCGCCGGTCCGGGGCAGTACCTGGACACGATCGGGCAGTCCGAGACCCGGCACTACGGAGTGGACGTGCCGGCCGGTGCCACCGTCTACCTGAGCGCGACGGTCGCCTATCCGCGCGTCCCGGGTGTGAACGTCCTCGACGACTTCAACAGCCTGACCCTGCGTACCCACGGGCGCGCGGGGGAGGACTGCCACGGGTTCGAGACCGAGCAGCAGAACCGTTCCAGCGACGGGGTCCCGCTGACGGTGGCCACGACCTGGACCGGCGCGGCGGAGACCGGCGACGGCGGCTGCACCGGTGCGGGGCGCTACACGTTCGCGCTGCAGTGGGACGGGGTGTCGGCCGGGGTCCCGGCGCGGTTGCCGGTGGAGCTGTCGATCGGTGTCGAGCCGGGGGTGAGCGACCCGGGGCCGCCGGAGGTGCTGCCCGCGGCCGGCCCTGCCGATCCGGCCGGGGCACCCGTCCCGGTGGTGGCGGGGGCGTCGTTCGCGACCGCGGCACCGCTGGACGGCTCGGGCGGTTACACCGACGTCGTGCAGCGCGGGGAGTTCGTCTTCTACCGGGTCCGGCTCGACTGGGGCCGGGCGCTGGCCTACCGGGTGCAGCTCGGCGAGGCTCCCGGGCGGGGGCTGGCGGACCTGTCGGTGGCCCGCACCGTGCTCTACGGTCCCGGCCGCGAGGAGATCGAGCAGGACTTCACATCCTACAACGGCGAGCCGCAGACGCTGCCGGGCTCGGCACCGGCGATCGCCACCGCGCCGGTCCGCTACCTGAACCGGGACGCCGGCGACGCCGCGGTACGGACGCAGGGCGTTCCGGGGTGGTACTACATCGGCGTCGCGGTGTCCCCGACGCACGACGAGGACAGCCCGACCGCCGGTCCGGTGCCGATCCGGCTGGACCTCACCGTCGGCGGCCTCGCCGAGCCGGGGCCGGTCTACGCGGGACCCGCGACGGCGTCCCCGTTCGACCCGGCCGCTCCGGCGGATCCGGCCGCTCCGGTCGCGTCCGCGGATCCGGCGGCCGCGGGCCCGTCCCTGCTGGTCCCGGCGCTGCTCGCCGGGGCCGCGGTGGTCCTGGTCGCCGGTGTCCTCCTCGTCCTGCTGCGGCGCCGCCGGCGGGGCTGAGCGGAGCGGGCCGGTCCCACGACGACGCAGGGCATCGGCGTGCCCGTTGCGTCGGTGAACAGGTCCCGGGCCCGGAGGTGCGGGATCAGCGGGCAGGGCTCTCGGCGGCCCGGCGCAGGCCGTCGGCCTCCCACTCGACGTAGCGGCGGGTGCGGCCGCCGAGCAGGGCGGCCACGAGCGGCGCCAGCGCGCCGTCCTGTGCCAGTCCGAGGCGCAGCCGGGAGCCGACCGGCCCGGGACGGACGGAGTGGGTACCGGTCGTCCGGACCCCGGCCGAGGCCGCGATCCAGGTCAGCTCCCGCCCCGGCACGAACTCGGTGACGGTCCAGACCATGGGCGGGAGCCGGGGCTGCACGATCCGGCCCCGGCTCCCGGCGGACAGGTCTCCGTCGAGCACCCGGATCTCGCGGATCGAGCGGGTCCAGCGTGGCCAGCCGGCCGGATCGGCGAGCACCTCCCAGAGCCGAGCGGGGTCCGCGGCCACCTCACGTTCGGCGACCACCCGCATCGCCGCACCCCCGTCCTGTACCGCGCGGTACACGACCTAGGTGTACCGCATGGTACGCGGGGCGTCCAGGGTCGTCAGGACACCAGTACTCGCAGCTCGGGCAGCCGTTCGAAGCCCAGCCGGCTCGGGCCGTCGTCCTCGGCGAGCCGCAGCTGCGGGAACCGGTCGAACAACGCCCGCAGCGTCACCTCGGTCTCCTGCCGGGCGAGTGCCGCCCCGAGGCAGTAGTGCGCACCGTGGCCGAAGCCGATGTGCCCCTCGCCGCGGCCGGTCTCGCGGCGCACGTCCAGCTCCTCGGGGTGCTCCCGGACCCGCGGGTCGAAGTTCCCCGAGGTCAGCCCGGCCAGCACGGTCGACCCCGCGGGGATCCGCACCCCGTCGACCTCGACGTCCTCGGCGGCGTAGCGCGGCAGGCTGACCGGGATGGGGCCGCAGGTCCGCACCAGCTCGTGCACCGCCCGCGGCCACAGATCGGGTTCCGCGCGCAGGGCCGCGAGCTGGTCGGGGCGGCTCAGCAGGGCCTGGGCCGACTTGGGGATGAGGTGCGCGGTGGTCTCGAAGCCCGCCGTGACGAGATCGAACAGCATGGTGATCATCTCGGTCTCGGTGAGCCGGTCGCCGTCCTCGTCGTGCACCTCGACCAGGCCGGTGACCAGGTCGTCGGCGGGTTCGGCCCGCCGGGCGGCGATCAGCGCCCGGATCTGGGCGACGATCGCGCGGCTCAGCTCCGGCATGCGCTGCGGATCGGGCGCGGTGAACAGGCCGGCGAACTCCCGCCACAGTCCCCGGTCCTGCTCGGGGACGCCGACCAGCTCGCAGATCACCGTGATCGGCACCGGGTAGGCGAGGGTCGGGATGAGGTCGACCGGCTTCCCGTCCGCACCCGCCAGGGCGATGTCGTCGAGCAGTTGTCCGGTGATCTGCGCGACCCGCGGGCGGAGCGCGTTCACCCGCCGCACGGTGAACGTGCGGGAGACGAGCTTGCGCAGCCGGGCGTGGTCGGCGCCGTCGCGGCTCGCCAGGCTGCCGCTGAGGAAGCTCAGGTCCTCGGGCACACCCATCGTCTCGAGGATGCCCCCGAGCCCGTTCTCCGCACCGTCGACGGCACTCGCGTCGGAGCGGAACCGCGGGTCGGTGAGCATGTCGCGGGCGTCCTCGTAGCGGGTGACGATGCGCGAGCCCTGGCTGGTGAAGCCGGGCCCGTCCGCCACCGGGCCCTGCTCCCGGAGCCGGCCGAACGCGGTCATCGGGCAGCCGGCCCCGCCGTCGGGCGGTGCCGGGGTGTCGTCGGTACTGGTCGGGCCGGTGGTGGTGTCCACGCGTCGTCTCCTCGGTCGGTCGCCGGGGCCGGGGCGGCCGCCCCGCGGGATGGCTCCAGCCGACACCGTGCCGTCGCGGCATGGTCAAGGCGTGCGCGGATGTGGATCGCGCGTGTCGTCCACCCGGGTGACCGGGAACACGGGCCCGGCGGCCGGGCCCGCCGCAGCCCGGCGTCCGGTGTGCGGCAGGCTGATCGACGTCCGCCCGCCGTCCCGGGGCGGGCACCGGCCACCGCGGAGGAGACGAACGACCGTGCCGGATCCGAGTGCCGGACACCCGACGGCTCTCCCGCGGTTCGCGGGACGGCCGGTGTGGGTCGTCGCGGGTGTCGTCGGCGTGGTGCACCTCGGGCTGGCCGCGGTGCCCCGCCGCTGGTTCGACGAGGACCTCATGCTCGCGATCGGCCGCCACCACCTCGACACGGGTGCGGTCGACCAGCCACCGCTCACCCCGTTGCTCGCTCGGCTGGCCGACGCCGTCGCCCCGGGATCGCAGGTGGTGCTCGCCGTGCCGGCCGTCGTCGCCACCGTCGCGGCGGTACTGCTCACCGCGCTCATGGCCCGCGAGCTCGGCGGTGACCGGCGGGCCCAGACGCTCGGCGCGCTCGCCCAGGGCACCGGGATCGCCGCCGCCCAGTTCGGGCACTGGCTGACGCCGTACACGCTGGAACCCGCGCTGTGGTCGGTGCTGTTCTGGCTGCTGCTGCGCTGGGTCCGGATCCGCGACGACCGGTTGCTCGTCGTCCTCGGTCTCGTCGCGGGGGTGACCGCGCAGACCCGGTTCCAGATCGGTGCGCTGGGCATCGTCCTGCTCGTCGCGCTCGCCGTGACCGGTCCGCGCGAGCTGCTGCGCCGGCCGGCGCTGTGGCTGGGCGCCGTGCTCGCGCTGCTGGTGGCGAGCCCGGCCCTGGCCTGGCAGATGGCCAACGGCTGGCCGCAGCTCGCGATGGCCGGTGCCGTCGCCGACGAGAACGCGGCGATCTACGGCGGCCCGGTCCTCGTCGTGCTGCACGGGTTGGCCGTGGTCGGTCCGATGGCGCTCGGCCTGGCCGTCTGCGGGCTCGCCGGGCTGGTGCGCGACCCGCGGCTGCACCCGTACCGCGTCGTCGGGGTGGCGTTCGTGCTGCTGTTCGCGGCCGTCGCGGTCAGCTCCGGGCGGCACTACTACATGCTGCCGATGTACCCGGTGCTGGTGGCGCTGGGCGTCGTCGCGCTGCAGCACCGCCGGGAGGACGGACGGCGGGTGCGGACGGCCTGGCCGCTCGTCGCCGCCGGGACGGTGCTGGCCGTCGGCGGGCTGGCCTCCTCGGTGCTGCTCGCCTCGCCGCGCTTCGCCGAGCCGCTGGTGAGCGCCACGGCCGGGGCCTGGCAGGCGATCCCGGCCGGGCAACGGGACCGCACCGCGCTCGGCGCGACCCCGTACGTCTACGCGACCTACCTCGACGCCGCCCCGCCGGAGCGCGGCCTGCCGCCGGCCACGAGTGCCAACCGGGCCTACGGCTGGTTCCCGGCGCCTCCCGAGCACCAGGACCGGATGCTGCTCGTGGGGGATCCGGACCCGTGGCGCCCGTGGTTCACCGGCGTCCGTCCGGTGGCCACGGCCGCAGCGGCGACCCCGATGGGCACCTACGGCGGGCTGGTGCCGGAGTCGGTGACGATCTGGGAGCTGGACGGGCGACGGGCGCCGTGGGCCGAGATCCGGGCCGCACTGCGCGACCTGCACGTGGCGCCGGGGAACTGAGCGCCGGGCCCGGTCAGTCCGCGGACTCCTCCGCCTCGGCCCGCTCGGCGGCGAGGAGGGTCTGGGTCCGGACGATGACGTCGAGCTGCGCGTCGTTGTAGAGGTCGCGCATCGCCTTGACCACCGTCGAGGCGGCGAACTTCTGCCCCTTCGGCGCGTCCGTCGGGGGCTGCAGGAGTTCCGGGTGCGCGACGTAGAGATCGCGCACGTACGGGATCATCCGGTCGACGAGATCCTGGCGGGTCGCCTCGTCGGCGTCGGCCGGGAGCCGGTCCAGCTCCTGGTTGGTCGGGTCGCTGGGCAGGTCCTCCAGCATCTGCGAGAACGTGTCGAGGCTATTCGGCCCGAGCACCCGGGTCATGACGACCATCAGCGACCGGTCCGCCTCGGACATCGGCTGCTGCTCCAGCACACCGCCGAACTCGGGTGGCAGATCGGTCGGGGCCGACTGGCGCAGGATCAGGGCCAGCTCCACCCGGGCCCGCTGCAGGCGTTCGATGGTGGCGGCGAGCTCGGCGTCGAGGGTGCGCAGCGCCTCCTCGGGATGGTGGTCCTCCTCGCCCATGTCCTCGATCTGCGACAGCGAGAAGCCCAGGTCGGTGAGGCGCTTGATGCGCAGCAGGCGGACCAGGTGGGACACCCCGTACTGCTTGTACCCGTTGGCCCGCCGTTCCGGCTCCTCGAGCAGCCCCACCTCGTGGTAGTGCCGTACCGCGCGCAGGCTCGTGCCGGCGAGCTCGGCGATCTCCCGGGTGCTCCAGGCCACGGCCGTCCCCTCTCCTCGTGGTGCCCGTCAGTCGACACCCTGCCGTAACGGCCACGTCAAGCCGCGTCCCCCCGCCGGGTAAACGTGTGAGCCGGGACACTCCGGGCGGCGCTTGAGTGTGCCGCGACGGCCGAGTGTCTCGTCGGTGACGACAGCGCGGAGCCCCCCGTCGGGCCCGTCGCGCAGCACCCGCCACCACAGCCAGGAGGAGCGTCGCATGACCCAGCTGACCGATGCCGACTACGCCCGCGCGGAGCAGATGCTCGCGCCGTACCGGGCCCGGCGGATCCCCGGAGGCGTGGTCGCTCCCGCGTGGCTGTCCGACGGCGCCCGGTTCCGGTACCGGTCCGGGGCCCGCTACGTCGTCGTCGATCCGGCCGCGGGGACCCGGCACGACGCGTTCGACCACGACCGGCTCGCCGCCGCGCTGAGCCGGGAGTCCGGCACCGCCGTCGAGGGCACCGACCTGAAGCTCACGGCCCTGGACCTCGAGCCGTCCGGGGCCGACGGCGAGACCGACGCGATCCGGTTCACCGCCCTCGACCAGCGCTGGGAGTGGTCCGACCGCAGCGGCACCTGCACCCGTGTCGACGACGACCGGGTCGCGCCCGGCGAGAGCGTCTCGCCGGACGGGCAGTGGGTCGCCTTCGGCCGGGACGGCGACATCCACGTCCGCTCCCGCGACGGCGGGCAGGAGTTCGCCCTCACCGACGACGCCGAGCCGCACGTCGACTACGGGACCCTGACCGAGGCGCTCGGCAACCGCGTCCTGATGCGCAACCTCGGGCTGCCGCAGCACCTGATCGTCGAGTGGTCGCCCGACTCCACCCGCCTGCTCGTGCACCGGCTCGACCAGCGTGACCTGCCCGAGCAGGTGCTGGTCGAGTCCGCGCCCGCCGACGGCGGACGGCCGGTCGAGCACCGCTCGCGCTACCCCATGCCCGGTGACGAGGCCCAGGCGACGATGTCCTGGAACGTCCTGCAGGTGACCGGGGCCGATGCCGGTCCCGGCGGGATCGTGCGCCAGCAGGGCGAGCCGTACGTCGTCCTGCACCCGGGTGCGATGACCTACCGCTGGTGGTCGGGGGAGAAGGGGGAGACGATCCACTACCTGCAGCAGTCCCGCGACGCCCGCACGCTGGAGCTGCGCCGGATGGACCCGTCCACCGGGGAGACGACGACCCTGATCAGCGAGACCGGGAGCACCCGCGTCGATCCGGGGGCCCAGCTCGGGGACCCGACGATGACCCGGGTGCTGGACAGCGGGGAGATCCTCTGGTGGTCCCAGCGCGACGGCTGGGGGCACCTGTACCTGTACTCCGCCGACGGCGAGGAGGTCACCCAGCTGACCCGCGGCCGGTGGCCGGTGCGCAGCCTGCTCTGGGTCGACGAGGAGCGTCGCCAGGTGTGGTTCCTCGCCTCCGGGCTGGTCGAGGACGATCCCTACGTCCGGCAGATCTGCCGGGTCGGACTCGACGGCACCGGTTTCACCCGGATCACCGACGACGAACTCGACCACGACGCCGTCAGCCCGCCGCAGGGCGGCTACCTCGTGGACCGGGCGTCGTCGCCGAGCACCCCGCCGCGGTCGGCGGTCCTGGGTGGCGACGGCCAGGTACTGGTCGAGCTGGAGTCGCCCGGCACCGACGGCCTGACGGCACTCGGCTGGACCCCGCCGGAGCGGTTCACGGCGCTGGCGGCCGACGGACGGACCCCGGTGTACGGCCTGCTGTGGCGGCCGCACGACGTCGACCCGTCGCGCAGCTACCCGGTGATCGACCACATCTACCCGGGGCCGCAGGTGCACCGGGCGGGCGCCTCGTTCGACGTGCCGCACCACGGGGAACCGGAGGCGCTGGCCGCGCTCGGGTTCGCCGTCGTCGCGGTGGACGGCCGGGGGACGGCCGGGCGCAGCAAGGCCTTCCACGACCACTCCTACGGGGCCCTCGGGGACGCCGGATCGCTCGTCGACCACATCGCGGCGATCCGCGAGCTCGGGCACCGGCACCCGTGGCTGGACACCGCGCGGGTCGGGATCACCGGGCACTCCGGCGGGGGGTTCGCCACCGCACGGGCGCTGCTCGCGCACCCGGAGTTCTACTCGGTCGGGGTGGCCACGGCCGGGAACCACGACATGGGCGTCTACGTGCCGATGTGGGCCGAGTGGTACCACGGCGAGATGGACGACGAGGCCAGGACGGCGCTGTCCAACCCGGCCCTCGCGGAGAACCTGCAGGGCAAGCTCCTGCTGATCCACGGTGAGCTCGACGACAACGTCCTCCCGTCGCAGACGATGCGCCTGGTCGACGCGCTGGTCTCCGCCGACAAGGACGTCGACATGCTCATCGTGCCGGGCGCCGAGCACGCGATGATCGGCCGGATGCACTACGTCCTGCGCCGGACCTGGGACTACCTGGTGCGGCACCTGCACGGCACCGAGCCGCCCCGGTACCGGCTCGCGCCGCTCCCGCTCGACACCGGCGGCGCGTAGCCGCTCCGGCTCCGGCTCCGGAGGTGCGGCGTATCGGCCCCGGCCCGCGTACGGTCACATCCATGATCGACCGTCGGCTCGCGGTCCTCGCGGCGATCGACCGGCACGGCACGGTGACCGCGGCGGCGCAGGCGTGCCGGTTGACCCCCTCGGCGGTGTCGCACCAGATGCGGACCCTCGCCCGTGAGGTCGGGGTCCCGCTGCTGGAGGCGGAGGGCCGCGGGGTCCGGCTCACCGCGGCCGCCCGCACCCTGCTCGTGCACGGCGAGACGCTGACCGCGCAGTGGGAACGGGCCCGGGCCGATCTCGCCGCGCACCGCGGGGGAGCGGTCGCCGGGCCGCTGCGGTTCTGCGGGTTCTCCACCGCCGCGGCGGCCGTGCTGCCGCAGGCGTTCGCCCGGCTCCGGCGCGAGCACCCCGCGCTGCGTCCCGGGCTCCGCGAGATCGAGCCGGCCCGTGCGTTCGACCTGCTCGCCGCGGACGAGGCGGACATCGCCGTGGTCGTCGCGACGCCGAGCATCCCGCCGGTGACCGACCCGGCGTTCCACCAGATCGACCTCTACGACGAGCCGCTCGACGTGCTCGTCGGCCCCGACCACCCGCTGGTCGGCCGGACCGGGGTCGCCCTGCACGACCTGGCCGCCGACCGCTGGGTGTGCAGCAACCCCGGCCGGGCCTACCACCAGCTGGTCACCCTGGCCTGCGCCGGCGCCGGTTTCGCCCCGGACATCGCCCACCACGCCGACGAGTGGGACACCGGAGCCGCCCTGGTCGCGCACGGGTTCGGGGTCGCGCTGGTCCCGCGGCTGGCCGACGTCCCGTCCCGGCACGACACCCGGCGGATCCCGATCGGGGTGCCACCGGTCCCGGTCCGGCGGGTGATCGCGGCGGTCCGTGCGGGCTCCCGGGACCATCCCGCCGTCGCCGCCGGCCTGACCGCCGTGCACGACGAGTGCGCCGCGCTCGCCGACCGCCTCGCCGGCGGATGAGGGACGCGGCGGGCCCGGCGGCGGCCGTGCCGGCCGCGCACGAGTGCCCGTCCCCCGCGGAGTCGCTGACCCGGTGAGCGAATCGCGGCGGGGCGGACGTGCGATCCTCCTCGGTCGCGGGGGCGTCGTGTGGTCGGTCACGGCACGGTCCGGGGCGCTGTCGTCTCCCGCACGACGCTCGACGGCACGACCTGCGACGACGGTCCGAGCAGACGACCGTGCAACACGACTGCACGGTCCTGTGAACGACTCTGCGATGTACTGCACTGGTCCGGGCGGTCACCGTGGTCGCGTGCTTCCCGTCCGCCTCGCACCCGTCGTGCGCACCGCTCGATCCGGCCGTCCCGCTCCGGCTCCGGCAGACCGCCCCGGCGCCGTCGGTGCTGCGCTGGCCCTGCTCGCGTTCGGCGCGAACATGGCCGGCCCGCTCTATCCCGGTTACCAGGCGCGGCTCGGGTTCGACGATCTCACCCTGACCGCGGTGTACGCCGTGTACTCGCTGGCGAGCGTGCCGGCGTTGCTGGTCCTCGGCCCGCTGGGTGACCGGGTCGGCCGGGTCCGGCTCGTCCGGGGCGGACTGGTCGCGGGCGTGCTCGGATCGCTCTGCTTCGCGGTGGGCGACCACGTGGGCTGGCTGGTCGCCGGGCGGGTGCTGCAGGGGATCGCGCTCGGTGCCGCCACCGGCGCCGGGATGGCGGTGCTGGCGGCGGCCTCGTCCCGGCGGACCCGGCGGCGGGTCGCCGCGGCCGGTGCCCTCGCCTTCCTCGCCGGGACGGCGGCCGGTCCCGGTCTCACCGGTCTGCTCGCCGAGGTGCTGCCGGGCCCCGCGGTCTCCGCGGTCGTCGTGCACCTGCTGCACGCCCTCGCCCTGCTCGCCGTGCTGGTGCGGCTCGCCCGGCCCGGCCCGGCGGACCCGGAGCGGCCGCGACGGCCGGACCCGGCGGTCGCGGTACCGGATCCCGCACCGGCGGTGCGGCCCGGAACGGGGTGGAGCCGGACCCGGCTCGCCGCGACGACGACCGGGTTCGTCTCCTGGGCGGTCGCGGGACTCTTCCTCGGGCTGTTGCCGAGCGTGCTGGCCCGGGGATCCGCCGGCGCCGGTCCCGCGGTGCTCGGCGCGCTCGCCGCGGTGGTGGTCCTCGCGGCGGTACCGGCCCAGTTCCTGCTGGCCCGGCTCGGTCCGCGCCGTGCCCAGCTGGGCGGTCTAGCGCTGCTCGGCGCCGGGCTGGCCGCCCTCGTCGCGGTGGACGCGGCGCCGGCTCCCGTGCCGGCGCTCGTGACGGCGGTCGTCGCCGGGCTCGGGCACGGCCTCGCCTACGGCGGCGCGCACACCGCGATGGAGGCCGAGGCCGTCGGGCCGCGGGCCGCGTCCGTCACGGCCGGCACGTACGTCGTCTACTACCTCGGTGCGGGGCTGCCGACCCTGCTGGTCGGGGTGTGGTCGTCGGTGGTCCCGCTCGCCACGGCGACCGGCCTGCTCGCCGGTGCGCTGCTGGTCGCCGCGGTGGCCGCCGCGTTCGTCGTGGGCGGTGCGGGCGGAGAAGACGGAGCGGGCGGCGTGGCCGGTGCCCGGCGCGCCGGTGCCCGCCGCCCGGCCGACCCGGACGACGACCCGTGGGGTGACCTCGCCGGAGCCGTGATCGGCCTGCTGCGCGGGTTCCACGTGGCCCACGGGATCATGCACCGCACGGCGACGCCGGTCAGCCGCCCTGCCCGTAGGCGGCGGCGATCTCCTCGGGCTCGGCCCACCGGCTGTAGGCGGCCTGCTGGGGCCAGCCCTCCGGGCTGTCCTGCCACTCCTCCTGGCGGCCGTAGGGCAGCACGTCGATCAGCCCGAACAGGTAGCTGAGCTGCTCGGTCCCGCGTCCGTCGGTGTGCCAGGTCCGGTAGACGGTGTCGCCGTCGCGCAGGAACACGTTGACCGCGAACCCGGCGTCCGGCGGCGCGCCGACGTCGCTGCCGAAGGAGCTGCGCGACGTCGAGTACCAGGTCATGGTGTTGCCGACCCGGCGCCGGTAGGCCAGCGCCTCCTCGATCGGGCCCTGGGTGACGACGACGAACCGGGCGTCGAACTTCTCCAGCCCGGCCAGCCGGGTGAACTGCGAGGTGAAGCCGGTGCAGCCGCCGCACTGCCACTCGGCGCCGGCGTGCCACATGTGGTTGTAGACGATCAGCTGCGGGTGCTCACCGAAGACGTCGGCCAGCCGGACGGGTCCGTCGGCCCCGTCGAGGACGTAGTCGGGCATCTCCACCATGGGCATCCGCCTGCGCTGCGCGGCGACCGCGTCGAGTTCGCGGGTGGCCGCCTTCTCCCGGCGGCGGAGCGCGGCGAGCTCACGTTCCCAGGTCGCGGTGTCGACGACGGGGGGCAGGGCGGTGCTGGGGGGCATGGTTCCTCCGGTGGTCGGTGGTTCCTCTACCCGTGACGACCCGCCCGCGGCCGGAAACTCATCGGCCGCCCCAGCGCTCCCGGACCGAGGTGAACACCTTCTGGCCGTGCGAGAACTCGACGACGTTGCCGTCGGGGTCGGTGAGCGCGCAGATGTAGCCGACCGGACCGGGCATCTGCCGCGGCTCCCAGTGCAGGCAGCCCGCGGCCCGGGCGCGGTCGGCGGCCGCGTCGACGTCGGACCGCTGCGGAACCTCGATCCCGATGTGGGCGAACGGCCGGAGCAGGCCCAGCTGCCCGCCGCGGTCCTGGTCGAACGAGACGAGCACCAGCACCATCGGCGTCGCCACCTGACCCGGGTTCGACAGCCACGCGCTGCGACCGGCGTCGTCGGAGAACCGCTCGACGACGGTCAGCGGGGTCATCGTGGTGTAGAACGCGATCGCCGCATCGAGGTCCCCGGTCGGCAACGCCACGTGCGTCCACCGGGCCTCGGTCAGCGGCGGGTGCGGCTCGTCGGCCATCTCCTACGCATCCAGCAGCCGCTGGCGGGCGAGGCGCTCGACCAGCTCGGGGAGGGCGGTCACCGGGACCGCGTCGAGGTCGTCGCGCGAGCCGCGGACGGCGGAGTCCACGAGCCGGGCGGGGAAGCGGTCGCCGAACTCGGCGACCAGCCGGTCGACGGCGTCGAGGACGGCGGGATCGGAGGTGTGGGGCAGGGGCGCGTGCACGTCTGGATTCGATTCGTCGAGGGGGCCCGGGCGGCAGGACGCCGGTGCGGGCGGAGGTCGTGGTCGCTGCGCCGGGCGGAGTCCGACCCGGGCGGGTGCCCGATGGTCGTCCGGCCTCCGACGGCGGCCGGGCGCCACGATAGGCGCCCGGCCCGCCGGAGTCGACCGACTAACCCGTGCGTGTCACTGCACGTCGGAGCCGGGCGGAGGGAGCCGGATCTCGCGGTCCGGCTCCACCGACCCGACCCCGGCGATCCCGGCCAGCCCGGCCCGCTGCGCGTCGTCACAGGTGCCGACCACGACGCCGACCCCGCGCAGGACCTTCTCCACCTGCAGGCCCGCCGCCGCGCAGGCAGCGGCGACGTCGTCGATGGCGTGACCGTCGGTCACCGACACCAGCACCCGTCCGGACACGGTTCAGTTCCCCGGGGCCCGGACGAGACCCGCGCCGACGTCGCCCGACGGCAGCGGCAACCGCTGCGCGGCCTGGGTGAGCTGGGTCCAGAGGTCACGGCCGCGGGCACCGGTGCGCTGTGACCACAGCGCGGCGATCCCGGCGACGTGCGGGGTGGCCATCGAGGTGCCGGAGATCGTGTTGGTGCGCTGCGGCATCGGCCACGAGGAGTACACGTCGACCCCGGGACCGGCGATGTCGACCTGGCCGCCCTCCACCGCGGAGGACGCGGCGGAGAAGTCCGCGATCGCGAGCGCGGCGTCGACCGCGCCCACGGCCATGATCGACGGGCTGTTGGCGGGGACGCCGACGAACCCGACGTTCCCCGCCGACCGCTCGGCGTTGTTCCCGGCCGCGGCGATGATCAGGACACCGGCGTCCAGTGCCCGCCGGCCGGCGTTCTCGTAGGCGGCGGAGACCTCGTTCAGGTCCGCGCCCAGCGACATCGACACGACCTGCACCCCGGCGCCGATCGCCCACTCGATGCCTTCGAGGATCCCGGCGTCGGTGCCGGACCCGTCGTCGCCGAGCACCTTGCCGACCAGGATGCGGGACCCGTGCGCGATGCCGTACCGGCGGCCCGAGCCGGGGGTCAGCGGTCCGCAGGCGGTACCGATGCAGTGCGTCCCGTGCCCCTGGACGTCGGCGACCTCCTGACCGTCGACGAACGAGCGCGACTCGATCTCGCGCCCGGCGAAGTCCGGGTGCCCCAGGTCGAGGCCGGTGTCGAGGACGGCGACGGCGACGCCAGCCCCGGTCTCCGGCGACGCGTCGACGCCGGTGGCGGCCAGCCCCCAGGTCAGCTGGTCGGTGTCGGCGAACTGGGCGGCCGCCGGGGCGTCGGCGGCCGCTGCCGACGCCGCGGTGTCGGCGAGGAACCCCGCGGCGTCGGCGAAGCCCTTCAGGTACTCCGCGGACAGCCCTGGCCCGGTGAGCGCGCGCAGTACCCGCTCCGGCTCGACGCTCACGATCCGCCGGTCGGCCCGCGCCGACCGCAGCCGGTCGGGGTCCAGCTCGGCGACCGCGACGCCGAGCCGGGAGAACAGCGTCGGGCGGACGCCCGCGCCGGCGTCCCGGCTGCTCGTGATCTCGGTCAGGCCGGTCAGTTCCTGCACCGCGGCGCGGGCCGCGGTGTCGTCGTCGCCCAGCAGGTCGTCGTCGAGCACCATCAGGTAGCGGCCGGTGTGGGTGCCGCCGGCCCGGCCCGTCCCGGTCGTCCGCGGGTCCGTCATGTCGTCTCCGATGATCGGTGTCGGTCCGATTCACATCGTGCCGTAACCGGGCGCCTACGGCACGCGATCGCCTAACCCAGGCCGAGCAACCGCCGGAGCGCTCCGGCCGGCTGTTCCGGGACGGTCTCCGTCCCCGGGCCCTGCGCCGGTGCCCCGGCCCGCGGTACGGGGACGACGACCGGCTCGCCGGCACCGTCCAACAGGTCCAGGCAGTGCGTGTCGCCCCACCCGTCACCGGCGACGACGCAGCCGTGCGCGGTCGCCAGCGCGGTCAGCGGCGCGTCCAGCGGCGCCCGGCCGAGCACGGTGGCCGACGTCAGGTCCCAGAGCACGGCGTCGCCTCCGGTCCCCGTGGTGACCGCCCGGTGCCCGGTGACGGCGGCGACCGCCGAGACCTGGACCGGGTCGGCCCGCACGGCGACCGGACGGGTGTCGCCGAGGTCCCAGACGTGCGCCGTGCCGTCGGCGTCGGTCGCGACGGCATGGCACCCGTCGTCGTCGATCGCGATCCCGGTCAGCCGCGCACCGGGCAGCGGGACCGTCACCGGGGCCCCGCCGGCCGGTCGCCACGCGGTGAGGGTGTCGTCGGAACCCAGCAGCACCGTGGCCCCACCGGGGGTCAGGGCCGCGTGCCGGGCCGGGGCCGGCGGCGTGACGGTGCTGAGCACCCGCGCAGTCCGGGCGTCGGCCACCCGCACCCGGTCACCGTCGCCGAGCACGACGAGCGTCCCCCGCCCGGTGAGCACCCGCCCGGCCGGGGCGGCGGAGCCGACCGGCATCCCGGTCACGGCGTGCCACTCTGTGACCGTGCCGCCCGCGGCCGCGAAGACCCGCGTGCCCCCGGCGTCGGACCACAGGTGCGTGGCGCCACCGGGCCCGCCGGCGCTGCGCCAGCGTTCCTCGCCGGTGCGCAGGTCCCGCGTCACCAGCTCGCCACCGTCCCGGGCGGCGGAGACGACCAGCCCGGCGGCGACGGCCACCGAGTCCACCGCCCCGGCCGGGACCGGCTCGTCCCCGGCGATGCCGGTCGCCGCCGGGTCCCAGAGCAGTACCCGGCCGTGGTCGTCGCCGGTCGCGACGAGCGACCCGTCGGTGCTCGCGGCCGCCGCCCGGGCCGCGACACCGTGCCCGCCCAGTACCGTGCGCCCGCCCGGGACGTCGGTCCGCCACAGCTCGACGGCCCCGTCGGCCCGGGTGACGAGCGCGCGGCCGGTTCCGGCCGCGACGACCGCCGTGGCCGGAGCGGTGGGGGAGCTGTCGAGCAGGACGGCGTCCCGGGGCACCCCCGCGGCCAGGGTGAACGCGTGCACGGCGCCGTCGGCGGTGACGGCCACCAGCTCCCCGGGCCCGGTCACCGCCACGCCGGTCACCGCGGCGTCGGTACGCAGGGTCGCGAGCGCCTCACCGGTCGCGGTGTCCCAGGCCCGCAGGGTGCCGTCGGCGGCCCCGGTGACCACCCGGCCGGCGGCGGTGCCGGCGATCGTCAGCACCGGTCCGGTGTGCCCGGTGAGGTGCACGGTCGTCCCGCGGGCGACGTCCCAGACCCGGATCGCGCCGTCCGCTCCGGTCCCGAGCAGCCGGGTGGCGCCCGTCGGGCCCTCGGCGAACGCCAGCACGGTCACCTCGCCGGGGTAGCCGCGCAGCGTCGCCACCCGGGCGCCGCTCGCGGCGAGCACCCGCACGATCCCGCCGGGCCCGGCCAGGGCGACGAGCCCGCCGTCCGGGGCGACCGCGACGGCCAGCACCGGGTCCGGGCCGGCCGCCGTGACCGGCCCGCACGGTCCGGTCACGGGATGCGCGACCGGCAGCGCGGTCACCGCGTCCCGGGCGCAGACCCCGCCGGCCGCGTCGACCGACAGCAGGGGACCGTCCGGGTCCACCGCGAGACCGGCGACCGCGTCGCCGTGGCCGTCGAGGACGCGGCGCAGGGCCGGTGCCGGGGGCCGGGTCCGCCAGCGGGTGGCCAGCGCCGGCGCCGCGACGGCGGCGATCCGGGCCCGGGCCGCCCCGGCCAGCGCCGACTCACCGGTGACGGCGGCCCGCGACAGCAGCTGCTGGGCCACCGCGCCGGTCTGCCCGGCCAGCTCCGGACGGCCCAGGTGGTGCGCCTCCAGCGCCAGCAGCCGGTGCACCGTCGCCGGGCTGACGCCGGCCGGCGGCGCCAGGTCGACGGCCGCGCCGTGCAGGGCGTCGCCGGCGACGACACGGTGCTCCAGGCCGTCCCAGAACGTCTCGACGGGCATGCGGTGGTCCTCCCCGGGGGTCGACGATGGTCGATGTGTCGCGACCCCGACGACCATCGTTGCGACGCGAGGGGGTATCGCCGGTGAACCCGCGGTGACCGGTCGCAGTCATTCGGTGACCGGTCCTACGCCGGACGAGTGGCGCCCGGAGGTGTGTGGTGACCGTCCGGCGGACGACGAGCGGCGCTCCCGTGCCGTTCACCCCGTGCTCGGGCCGGTACGCTGCGCGCCCGACCCGTCCGGAGGAGGCCCGGGGTGACCGACACGGCAGCGGCGGCCCGGCGCGGGCGCCGGCCGACGAGCGAGCGGCGCCGGGCGCTGCAGCGGCTCGAGATCTCGCGGGTCGCCATCCGGTTGTTCCGGACCCACGGTCTGGCCGGGACCAGCGGCGAGCAGATCGCCGACGCCGTCGGCCTGTCGGCGCGCACGCTGTGGCGCTGGTTCCGGACCAAGGAGAGCTGCGTCGAACCGGTCCTGAGCCTGTCGACCGACACCTTCACGGCGTGCCTGCGCCGGTGGCCGGCCGGGAAGTCGCTCGACGAGCACCTGCTCTCCGACTTCGGCGGACACGTCGACGCCGGCCCGGACGACGGTGAGCTCGTGCTCGCCGTGCTGCGGCTCGCCCGGCACGAGCCGGCGTTGCGGGCCATCTGGCTCGTGGTGCAGGAACGCGCCGAGCCCGTGCTCGCGCAGATCCTCGCCGACCGGCTGGGGCGCGCCGCGTCCGACGTCGAGATCCGGGTGCAGGCCGCGGCGCTCAACGCCGCGCTGCGGATCACCACCGAGGACGTCGCCGCGGTCACCGCGGACGGCCATCGGCCGCCGGTCGACGACCTGGTGCGGGCACTGTCCGCGGCGGTCCGCGCCGCGACCCACGGCATCGAGGGCGACCGACCGGTCTGAGCCGGGACCGGCTGAGATGCGCGTCTCGTCGACGCCCCGGGCCGTCGTCGATAGTGTCAGTGAGTGACAACAAAGCAGTGAGTGACAGGGCGGGACACGCACCACGCGTCCGGCCCCTCCGACTCCTCGACCACCCACCACCGGCCAGGAGACCCCGCGTGACCACCACCCCGTCCCGTACCGGCCCGGTGCCGGCGACCCGGACCGGCCTGCTGATCGGCGTGCTGGTCGGCGCCGCCTTCGTGATGATCCTCAACGAGACGATCCTGAGCGTGGCGCTGCGCGACCTGAGCGTCGACCTCGCCGTCCCGACGACGACCGTGCAGTGGCTGACCAGCGGTTTCCTGCTGACGATGGCGGTCGTCATCCCGACGACGGGGTACCTGCTCGACCGCTTCACCCCGCGCCAGGTGTTCCTGGCGTCGCTGGGGACGTTCTCCGTCGGCACCCTGGTCTCCGGCTTCGCGCCCGGGTTCGAGGTGCTGCTCGCCGGACGGATCGTCCAGGCCGTCGGCACAGCGCTGATGCTCCCGCTGCTGATGACGACGATCCTGCGCCTGGTCCCGGAGGAGCGCCGCGGGGCGACGATGGGCACGATCACCATCGTCATCGCCGTCGCGCCGGCCATCGGGCCGACGATCGGCGGCGCCGTGCTGTCCGGGCTCGGCTGGCGCTGGATGTTCTGGCTGGTCCTGCCCCTGTCGGTGGCCGCGTTCGCGGTCGGCGCGCGCTGGCTGCGGCTGGACGGCGGCGGCCGCCCGGTCCCGCTGGACGTCGCGTCGGTCCTGCTGTCGGCGGTCGGCTTCGGCGGTCTCGTCTACGGCCTGTCCGCGATCGGCAAGGGCAGCGGCGAGGGACTGCCGCCGTGGGTGCCGGTCGTCGTCGGTGTCGTCGCGCTCGCCCTGTTCGTGACCCGGCAGCTGCGGCTGCAGCGTGAGCACCGGGCGTTGCTCGACCTGCGTCCCTTCACCCGGCGCCCGTTCGTGGTCGCGCTGGTGCTGACGGCCCTGGTCCTGCTCTCGCTGATCGGTGTCGCGGCCGTCCTGCTGCCGCTCTACCTGCAGACCGTGCTGGGGACGAGCACCGTGGTCTCCGGTCTCGCCGTGCTGCCGGGCGGGTTGCTGCTCGGACTGCTCGGCCGCCCGGTCGGCGCGTTGTTCGACCGGTTCGGGGCCCGGCCGCTGGTGATCCCGGGCGCGGTGCTGATGGCGTCCGGGCTCGGCCTGTTCTCGACCATGGGTCCCGGCACGCCGCTGGCGGTGGTCATCGGGTTCCACCTGGTGCTGATGGCCGGGCTGTCGCTGATGATGACGCCGCTGATGACCGAGGCACTGGGATCGCTGCCGGACGACCTCTACTCGCACGGCAGCGCCATCCTGTCCACGCTGCAGCAGGTCGCCGGCGCGATGGGCACCGCGCTGTTCGTGACGGTGGCCGCACTGGGCTCCGGTACGGCCGGTGCGTCACCGGACGCGGCGGGCCTGCACGCCGCGTTCGCGGTGGCCGGCGGGATCGGCGTCCTCGCGGTGCTGCTGTCGCTGCTGGTGCGGGGCCGGTCCGGCGCGGTCCGGCGTACGGTCCCGGCGCACTGAGCGGGCTCGGTCCCGTTCCGGCGGGACTGAGGTGGCGGGGTTCGTCAGCGGGTGGTGAGCCTGGCCCGCTCGTCCCGCTCGTCCCGCTCGTCCCGCTCGGTGCTCGCGTCGAGGACCTGGACCTTGTCGCCGACCTCCAGGCCGGAGAAGAACCGCTGCGCCTGATCGAGATCGAGCTTGACGCAGCCGGCGGACGCCCGGTCCCGGTCACCGCCGTGGAAGGCGACCCCGCCGTCGGCGAAGAACACCGAGAACGGCATCGGCGACGGCTGCCCCTCGGGCGTCGTGAACTCGCCGCTGGTGTGCTCGGCGTCCTTGCGGTAGACGCGGAACGAGTGCCCGATCGGCGTCTCCTGGCCGGCGCCGCCGGAGGCGATCGGCACCGGGCCGTGGACGACCGCGCCGTTCTCGATCAACCAGGCGCGCTGGGTCTCCAGATCGACACAGGCCTGCGCCGAGATCGAGCAGGGTGTGCCCTCGACCTGCTGCTCCGCGTGCGTCTGGCGGGCGACGTCGGTGGTCTCGGCCTCGCCGTCGGCGAGGGCGACCCCGGCCGTCGCGATCCCGGCGACGACGACCAGTCCCGCCAGAGCGGCGGTCGTGCGCTCGCGGCGGGTCGTCCTGCTCGGCACGGGCGCGGCTCCTTCGTGGTTCGGGTCCCCCGCCGGTAATAACGCCGGGGCTCGGTCTCCGTGACGGTGGACGCCCCGGACGTGACGGGGTTGAGCCCCGATCGGGTGGCGGACGGGGAGCGGTCGGTACGGCCGGGTCACCGTCCGCGCACCGGCCGGGCCACCGACCGGCCGGTCAGTCCCCGTCCGGGCCGGGGTCCCGTCCGGTGGAGCCGGTGGCCCGGTCGTGGCGCCATCCGCGCCGCGCCGCGGCGCGGGCGTCGGGCGGTTCGCTGATCTCGCCGGAGATCCGCTCGACGAACGCGTCCATCGTCGTCTGCATCCGTGAGCGGAAGGAGCTCAGCAACGCGGTCGTCGCGACCGGCTGCAACGACCCGACGACGTCCTGGATCCGGGTCGCCCCGGAGGCCGGCAGCCCGGCCCGGACGTGCTCGGCCCACACCTGCTCGGCGAACAGGGCGACGAACAGCTCGGCGATCCGCCCGGTGTGGACATCGAGCTCGGCGCGCAACGCCAGCACCGCGTCGACGCCGATCCCGAGCCGCACCGCGTCACCACCGGCGCGGACCAGGTCCGGGCGCAGGATGCGCAGCCGCCCCGGCCCGGCGGGTTCGACGAGCCCCGCCGCCCGCATCTCGTCCGTGCGCTCGTGAACCTCCGCCGCGCCGGGGCCGCCGGGATCGAGCCCCATCCACCGGGGGAGGTCGTCGTCGTCGATCTCGACCGGCTCCTCGGGCTCCCAGGGCGCCAGCATCCCGCGGTAGAGCCGCAGCGCGTCCTCGGCCGCGCGGTCGGGCTCCTGGTGCACGAGGACCTCGATCGCCGCGAGGCTGAACCCGCGCCGCCGCAGGCCGTTGACCAGATCGAGGCGCGCGAGGTGCTCGTCGGTGTAGCGGGCGGCGCGGCCGGCCATCCGGCCGGCGGGGAGCAGCCCGCGGGAGATGTAGGTGCGCACGTTGCGCACGGTCATCCCGGCCCGGTGGGCCAGCTCCTCGATGGGGAAGTCCGGCACGCGGCCGAGCTTAGTGCCACCACATGTGACACGTTCTCCCGCCAACTCTGTGTAACATCCGATGCGGATCCTCGATCCCGGTATCGGAGCAGCTCACAGAGCCAGGCGAACTTCAGCTTGCCATATCGATCTCGATCGGGTCCGATGGTCGGGACACACGACGGCACGACGAGGAGGTCGACCGGGCATGGGTGACACCGGCATCGCGCTGCCCCGTGGTCTGCGGCGCGCCCGCCGGGCCGCGGCCCGGTTCACGACCCCGCTGCTGCCGGACGACTACCTGGTCCTGCTCGACCCGCTGTGGTCGGTGCGGGAGCTGCGCGGCCGGGTCGTCGAGGTCGTCCCGGAGACGCCGGACGCCGCGACCCTGGTGATCCGGCCCGGGCTGGGGTGGCGGTTCGACCACGAGCCGGGGCAGTACGTCGGCATCGGCGTACAGGTCGACGGGCGCTTCCACTGGCGCTCCTACTCGCTCACGTCCGCGCCCCGGCGCGACCGCCGGCACATCACGGTGACGGTCAAGGCGATGCCCGAGGGGTTCCTGTCCAAGCACCTGGTGGACGGCGTCGAACCCGGGACGATCGTGCGGCTGGCCCTGCCGAAGGGCGAGTTCGTGCTGCCGGACCCACCGCCGTCGCAGCTGCTGTTCCTCACCGCGGGCAGTGGCATCACCCCGATCATGGCGATGCTGCGGACCCTGGACCGGCGCGGCGCCGTCGGGGACGCCGTGCTCGTGCACTCCGCGCCGCGCGACGGTGACGTGCTGTTCGCCGAGGAGCTGGGCCGGCTCGCCGAGCGCCATCCCGGGCTGCGGGTGCAGCTGCACCTCACCGGCGAGCACGGGCGGCTGACACCGGAGGGGCTGGCCGGGTACTGCCCGGACTGGCGGTCGCGCAGCACCTGGGCGTGCGGTCCGTCGGCGATGCTCGACGAGGCCGAGGACCTGTGGGCCGACGCCGGGTGCGCCGACCGGTTGCACGTCGAGCGGTTCTCCGCGGCCCTGCGTGGCGGAGAGGCCGAGGGCGGCACGGTGACGTTCCGCCGCCGGGAGTCGGCCGCGACCGGGACCGGTGACGACGGCACGACCGTCGACGTCGACGGCGCCACGACGCTGCTCGAGGCGGGGGAGTCGGCGGAGATCGACCTGCCCTACGGCTGCCGGATGGGTATCTGCCACACCTGCGTCGTCCACCTGCGGTCGGGGACGGTGCGCGACCTGCGGGACGGCTCGGAGCGCCGGGCCGACCCGGACACCCCGGCCGAGAAGGTGCAGACCTGCGTCACCGCGGCAGCCGGTGACTGCGTGCTCGAGATCTGACCGGACACCCAAGGAGGACCTCCCGTGGCCATCGCCGACGTCAAGGAGTTCGCCCATCTCACCGCCGCCGACGTCGAGGCGATCGGGCGCGAGTTCGACGCGATCCGTGCCGACGTCGAGGGGGACCGCGGGCAGGCCGACGCCGACTACATCCGCAGCCTGATCACCTGGCAGCGACGGTTGAACGTGGCTGCCCGCGTCACCCTGCTCGGCAGCCGGGTGCCGGCCCTGTGGTGCGCCGGGACCGCTGCGCTGGCCGTGGCCAAGATCCTGGAGAACATGGAGATCGGCCACAACGTCATGCACGGCCAGTGGGACTGGATGAACGACCCGGAGATCCACTCGTCGACGTGGGAGTGGGACAACGTGTGCCCGGCCGAGCAGTGGCGGCACTCGCACAACTACATCCACCACACCTACACCAACGTCATCGGGAAGGACCGCGACGTCGGCTACGAGATCCTCCGGGTCCGCGCCGACCAGCCGTGGCACCCGGTCTATCTCGGGCAGCCGATCTGGAACGTGGCGCTGATGCTGCTGTTCGAGCACGGTGTCTCGCTGCACGACCTCGACGTCGAGGGACTGCTCAAGCTGCAGGTGTCGGATCCGGCGGAGTTCCGGCGCAAGCTGCGCGACGTCGGCCGCAAGCACGCCCGCCAGATGCGCAAGGACTACCTGCTCTTCCCCCTGCTGTCCGGCCCGGGGTTCCTGCCGACGCTGACGGCCAACGCGACGGCCAACGTCGTCCGCAACGTCTGGTCCTACGCGATCATCTTCTGCGGGCACTTCCCGGACGGGGCCGAGGTCTTCACCGAGGACGAGCTGGACGGCGAGACCCGTGGCGAGTGGTACCTGCGCCAGCTGCTCGGGTCGGCGAACTTCGGCGGCAACCGCCTCATGCACGTGATGTCGGGCAGCCTCGGCTACCAGATCGAGCACCACCTCTTCCCGGACCTGCCGTCGAAGCGGTACCCCGAGATCGCGGTCCGGGTGCGAGCGGTGTGCGACGCCTACGCCCTGCCCTACACGACGGGCCCGTTCCCCCGGCAGTTCTGGCAGGCGACCCGGTCGATCTGGCGGCTCGCGCTGCCGGCCCGCGGGATCCGCGAGCGCGAGCACCGTCGCGAGCGCCGAGGACTGCCGAGCCGGGCGGACGTCGTCGCGGCAGCCTGACCGGAGCACCGCCCGCGTCGCGAAACCCGCTGCGACCAGCGGAAACGTCACAGAGGGACCCCCCTGTTCACGGGCCTCTCGCGGTGCTGTAACTTTCTTCCTGTCAGCGAGTGAGCCGGACAGAACGGGCCTCAGAGCCCGGTCAACAGGCCCGCTGGCCACTACGACCCCCCGGTCGGCCCGAGAGTTTCTTGAGGGTTTACGGTTGTGGGGTCAAGGCGATCCGTCTTCTGGATCCTGCCCCTTGTCGGGGGTGTGGTGATGGTGAACCGTCCCGGCTTTACTGCCGGTGGTTTGGTGGCCAGTGATCATCTGGCCGATGGTTCTGTGTCAGCGTAGTGGGCTGCCTCGAACTCGGTGGGGCTGATCATGCCCAGACTTGAGTGCAGTCGGCGGTTGTTGTACCACTCGACCCAGCTGGCGGTGGCGTACTCGACGTCGGCGATCGTGCGGTAGGGGCCGTCGTGGAAGACTCGGGTGCGGATGCATTCGGCCTTGTAGAGGCCGTTGATGGTCTCCATCAGGGCGTTGTCGTAGGCGTCGCCGACGCTGCCGACCGAGGGCTGTATGCCCTCGAGGTGCAGGTGCTCGGTGAACCGCAGACTCGTATATTGCGACCCGGCATCGGAATGGCAGATCAGCTGGTCCCGGGCCACGGCTTTGCCCTCGTGGGCACGTCGCCACAGCGCCATCCGTAACGGCACGTCCACCAGCTCGACGTCACGAGTGAGCGCGGCGTGCCAGCCCACGATCTTCTGCGAGAAGCAGTCCACGATGAACGCCACGTAGGTGAACGACTGATACGTGCGCACGTAGGTGAAGTCGGTGACCCACTTGCTGCCGGGTGCTGAGGCGGTGAAGTTGCGGTCGAGCAGATCAGCGGCCCGCTGGGCGGTCGAGTCCGGGATGGTCGTGCGCGGCCGTTTCCCGCGGACCACTCCGGCCAGCCCCACCGAGCGCATCGCCCGGTCGACCGCTCCGAACCCAGCCTCGGGCAGCACCGTTCGACGGATCAGGGCCAGCATCTTGCGACGCCCATAAAGTCCCTCTGGGGCCAGCACCGGTTCGCCGGCGCGGTTGGTGGTGAACGCCGCCGCACGGACGGCGTCTTCGACCAGGGCGTCGGTGACGGTCCGGGCCGCGACCCGGCCGGCGGCGCCGTTCCTGGTGCCGGTCCGAGCGCACCAGGCCCGCAAGGTTCGTGCCGCGATCGTGAGCCCCAGGGGGTCAAGTCCGCTGGCGTGGTGTGTGACGACGACCGCGTGATCTTCTTGTTCGGTCAGGCGCTGGGCGCCGGGATGGTGGTGGTCGAGGTCGCCTCCTCAGCGCTGGTGGCGGTGTCGGGGATCGTGGTGACGCGGGAGCGGGCGAGGACGTCGAGGCCGAGGTAGCGGCGTCCTTCGGCCCATTCGTCGTGTTGCTCGGCCAGGACCGCGCCGACGAGGCGGATCAGGGAGTCGCGGTCGGGGAAGATCCCGACGACGTCGGTGCGGCGCCGGATCTCACGGTTCAGGCGCTCGGAGGGGTTGTTCGACCAGATCTGGCGCCACAGTTCTTTCGGGAAGCCGGTGAAGGCCAGGACGTCGGCTCGGGCGGCGTCGAGGTGCTCGGCGACCTTCGGGAGCTTGTCGGCCAAGGCGTCGAGGACCCGGTCGAACTGGGCTTGCACCGATATGCTGCTGCGGCGTCGGGCTGGTCATAGACCGAGTGCAGCAACGCCCGCACCCACGGTCAGGACTGCTTCGGGGTCGCAGCCATCAGGTTCGCCGCGTAGTGCGTCCTGCACCTCTGCCAGGCGGCGCCGGGCAGGGTCGCCCCGATCGCGGACACCAAGCCGGCGTGGGCGTCGCTGGTGACCAGCGCGACGCCGGTCAGACCGCGGGCGGTGAGGTCGCGGAAGAACCCCAGCCAGCCGGCGCCGTCCTCGGCGGAGCTGACCTGCAGGCCGAGGATCTCCCGGTGTCCGTCGCCGTTGACCCCGGTGGCGAGCAGGGCGTGGACTGCCACGACCCGGCCGCCCTCGCGGACTTTGAGCACGAGCGCGTCGGCGGCGACGAAGGTGTAGGGGCCCTGGTCGAGCGGACGCGTCCGGAACTGCTCGACTTGGCCGTCGAGGTCCCGGGCCATCTCTGAGACCTGCGACTTCGACAACCTCGTGATGCCCAGGGAGTCGACGAGTTTCTCCATCCGCCGCGTCGAGACCCCGAGCAGGTAGCAGGTCGCGACCACCGTGGTCAGGGCCCGCTCCGCCCGGCGACGACGCTCCAGCAACCAGTCGGGGAAGTAGGAGCCGTTGCGCAGCTTGGGGATCGCCACGTCGATCGTGCCGGCGCGGGTGTCGAAGTCGCGGTGGCGGTAGCCGTTGCGGGTGTTCGTGCGAGCCTCGGAACGCTCGCCCCAGGCCGCGCCGCACACCGAGTCGGCGTCGGCGGACATCAGGGTGTTGATGAACGTGGTCAACATGTGGCGCAGCAGATCCGGGCTCGCCTGGGACAGCTGCTCGTGCAGGAACTCGGTGGGGTCGATACTGGAGGGTGCGGTCATCGCGTGATCCATCTTCTGTGGGCTGTGAGAGGCGTTCAGAAGATCACGCGGTGGCCGCCCTACAGCTCGACCAGCTCGTCACCGGGCCGGTCGCACACCACCTTGGTGGACGCCACTCCCCAGGGTGTTGAGGGCAGCAAGGATCGACTCGACGGCATGACCAGCAGCCCGCATCTGATCGACGAACGCGACGATCAGCGGTTTCGGGGGTCGAGCTCCCCCACGAAGAAAATCGTCGCCGACTTGAGGACCTCGTTGACCTCGCGCAGGCGCTTGTTCTCCGCCCGCAACCGCCGCAGCTCCTCGCGGTCATCGCTGGTCACGCCCGCTACGACGCCGGTGTCGACGTCGTGCTGGGACACCCAGCGACGCACGGACTCACGCGACACCCCGAGTGACTCAGCGACCTGGACATGCACGGCACGCTCGGTCGAGTACGCCGAACGATGCTCGGTCACCAGACGCACAGCCTGGCTCCGAACCGCTGGGTCGATCTTCTTGGGCACGACACCCATCCTCTCAGCCTGCTCACAACGGAGCGGCAGAGAAGCCGGGACGGTTCACCCGGGATGCTGACGAACATCGACTCGGGGCTGTGTGCTGTCGAGCATGGCGCCCGGCCTTCAGCGGCGGCGACACCGGCAAGCGTGACACCGACACCGACACCGGCGCGGACACCACCGCCGACACCGGCGCCGAGACCAACGCCAACACTGGCGCGGACACCGGCGCCTACGCTGGCACAAGCAACATCGACGCTCACGGTCTCGACCCTTTGCTGCCGGAACCACTGACGGAGCATCGCGCTGCCAGCCGACAGCCGAGACGACACCGGCGCCGACACCGGTGTCACCGGTGTCACCGGTGACACTGACGCTCACGGTCTCGACCCATTGCTGCCGGAACCACCGACGACTCGTCGCGCTGGGGGCCGACAGCCGACACCACACCGGCCCCGCCCGGTTCCGGTGCCCAGACCGGCGTCGCCAAGTTCCGCCGCGGGCACCGCCATCGATACCCGACCTCACAGCGCACCCCACGACCTCGCAGACCGCACCGCAGCTGCGAGGTCGCGGTACGGGCTGCGAGGTGGCGGTAGGCCGAGGTGGGGACCCGGGACATCGGCGGGGTTGGAGGAGCAGAGGCGCTGCGTCTGGTGCCGGATGCGGCCTGCCGTGTAGGTCGGACATTCGGGCCGTCGCACACCGCTGCGCGTCGGTCACGCCGGCTCGCCACGGCCTGCCGGACACGCTGGTCGCGCGAAGCCGTGCGGATCGGCGCGCATCCGTGACGATGGTGGAGCCGCCGCCCGCGCCGAGATGCACATCAGCGGGGTTCGCCCGGCCAAACGGCCCGCTGATGTGCACCTCGGCGCGGTCTCCGCGGTAGGGGTCTGCGGCCGAGTGCCGAGTGGCCGGGATCCACTCGCGGGGGCGTACGCGACACGAGTCGAGGGAGTCGGCCCGATCGAGCACGTGCCGGCTTCCGGCACGAGGTGAGCCCTGCACGCCCCGATCCGGTTCCTCGCGCCACGGCGCTCCGGCGGACAGGAAGTGGGCGGCACACGGGGTGCCGCGGCGCGCGTCCCGCGCTGACGCACCACCGGTGGGTGGCGGCTCGATCAGGGATCCCGGTCCCGGCTCGCCCTATGCTCACGTCGTGACGGCGATCCTGCTGACCGGGATGTCGGGTACCGGCAAGTCCACCGTGATCGACGCGCTCGCCCGGCGAGGACTCGACGCCGTCGACACCGACCACGGCGGCTACATCGAGCACGCCGCGCTCGACGGCCACGGCGACCCGGAGCCGATCTGGCGCGAGGACCGGATCCGGGCCCTGCTCGACCAGGCCCGGCGCGGTCCGCTGTTCCTCTCCGGCTGCGTCGTCGACCAGCGCCGGTTCTCCCCGCGCTTCAACGAGGTCGTGCTGCTCAGCGCTCCACTCGAGACCGTTCGGTACCGCGTGCGCGCCCGGACGACCAACCCCTTCGGGCGCACGGAGCCGGATCGCGCCCGCATCGCCGCGGACCTGCGGGACGTCGAGCCGGTGCTGCGGGCCGGTGCCACCGTCGAGATCGACACCCGCCGGCCCGTGCACGACGTCGTCGTCCGGGTGCTCGCCCTCGCCGGGCAGTAGGCCCCGACGGGCCGGTCCCGGGCCGGAGGATCGAGCGGAGGAGCAGGTCACCCCTCGTGTACGAGCAGCGGGAGCGCCGTCGACGGTGCGGGCAGGGCGTCGATGCGGTGCCGCCACTCCTCGGCGGCGCTCCGTAGCGCGGGGTCGTGGACCAGGCGGCCGAGCACGGCGGCGGTGACGTGCCGGGTCTCCGCGCCGATGCCCGCACCGGTCCGTGCGAGCACCGTCGCGTTGTGCCGGCGGTCGGCGATGCCCGGGGTGACCAGCTGCGGAACCCCGGCGGCGAGCGCCTGCAGCAGACCGCCGGAACCGCCGTGGTGCACGAACGCGGTCGCGTGCCGCAGCGCCCGGTCCAGCGGCACCCGGTCCAGGGCGTGCACGTTCGGGGGCAGCCGGCGTACCCGTCCGGCGCGGAGCAGCACGATGTCGACGTCTAGGGTGTGTCTCCCAATGCGCGGAGCCAGGTGACGATTGCCTTCAGGACGGCGCCGCCGCGGAAGGTCAGGGCGAGCTTGTCGTAACGGGTGGCCAGCCCGCGCCACTGCTTGACGTGGCAGAACCCGCGCTCGACGACGTTGCGGTTTCGGTAGTCGACCGGATCGAATGCGGGCGGTCGGCCGCCGCGTGAGCCGCGTCGTTTGCGGTGTCCCTGCTGGTCAGAGGGCTCCGGAATGACAGCGATGATCCGGCGCTCGCGCAGGTGCCGGCGGATCGCGCGTGAGGAGTAGGCCTTGTCCGCGCGCACGCGTTCAGGCCGGGTCCGGGGTCGTCCCGGGCCCGGTCGGGCGATGCTCAGGTGCGCCATCAGGTGCGGAAACATTGGCGAGTCGCCGCCCTGGCCGGGGCCGAGGAGGACCACCAGCGGGCGGCCGTGCCCGTCAACGAGCTGGTGGATCTTCGTCGACAGCCCTCCGCGGGACCGTCCCAGCGCGTGATCTGCTGGTTCGGCGAGCAGATTCGTGTAGTTCGATCCGGCCCCCTGTGTCGCGCTTGAGGGTCGCGGCGTGCTGGTGGGCACGGATGATCGTGGAGTCCACGCTGACCGCCCACCCGAGCACCTCGGCGGCGTCGGCCTCGATCAGAAGAGCAGCCAGGATGTGGTCCCAGGTGCCGTCGCCGCTGTAGCGGCGGTGCCGCTTCCACAACGTCTGCCACGGCCCGAACTCGGCTGGGACGTCGCGCCAGGGAAGCCCGCACCGATACCGGTAGATGATCCCCTCGAGCACCCGGCGGTCATCGCGGAACGGGCGCCCGCGACGACCCTCGGAAGAGGGCAACAGCGGCGCCAGACGGGCCCACTGGACATCAGTCAGGACAGCGGTACGCGGCACCGATCAAGCATCGCGCACCCCGCTCCGCCTATCTGGGAGACACGCCCTAGGCCCGGCGCCGCGGCGACGACCCGGCGCACGACGTCGTGGCCCGGCCCGCTGTTGGTCGTGCTGCGGCTCACCAGGATCCGCGGACGCCGTGGCGGGCGGTCGAGCCAGCCGGGCAGGGAGCCCTCGCCGGAGGCCGGGACGGCCCGGATCCGCGAGTCCCGGTCGACGTCGGCGAGCCCGGCCGGGGTGATGGAGAGGGTCGCGTCGGGCCGGCCGTCACCGGGGACGCGCCGGTGCCGGGCGAGCGCCGCCAGCGCCGCACCGTGCACCTCCCACGGGTCCCACAGGCTGATCTGGTGCAGCACGGTGCGCACGCCGAGGTGCCGGGCCGCGACGAGCCCGGCCGGGGCGAACGGATCGTGGACGACCACGTCCGGGCCGAAGCCGCGGAGCTCGGCCAGGACCCGGTCGAGCATCTCGGCGCCGAGCGCTCCGACGATGTGGCCGGCCAGCGGGATCCCGGCCCGGCCGGAGGCCTCCCGCAGCGACAGCCGTGGATGGCGCAGTGCGACCGGAGAGCCCGGTCGTCACCCGCGGCACGCCGGCCACCCCGACGATCCGGACCCCGGGGACGTCGATCCCCAGGGCGTCGCCTCCGGTGAGCAGGCACACCCGGTGCCCCGCCGCCACCGCGGCCCGTGCCAGCGGGAGCAGCGGCCCGACGTGGCCGACGAGCGGGGCGGCGACCAACGCGATCGACGGCTGCCGGCTCGACGTCATGGGCCGAGTCCGGACCACGGTCGTCCGGGCCCGGACGCCGGCGGGCGTCGTGACTGTGGCGCCGGTGACAGTCTATTTGTATACATAACGTGGTTTTGTATGCTGGGTTCAGGTCGCCGAACGCGGCCGGTCGTCGTTCCCGGAAGGTCAGCATGAGCACCGCAGCGCCCACCCGTCCCTGCTTCCACCTCGCGATCCCGGTCGACGACCTGGTCGCCGCCCGCCGCTTCTACGGGGAGGTCCTCGGGCTGGCTGAGGGGCGCTCGTCGGAGATGTGGGTGGACTGGGACTTCCACGGTCACCAGGTCGTCACGCACGTCGCGCCGCGGTCGACGCCGCCCGCGCACAACCCCGTCGACGGGCACGACGTTCCGGTCCCGCACTTCGGGCTGGTGCTCGCGGTGCCCGCCTTCCACGAGCTCGCCGAGCGGCTGCGGGCCGCCGCGACGACGTTCGTGATCGAGCCGTACCAGCGGTTCGCCGGGGAGCCCGGTGAGCAGTGGACGATGTTCCTGACCGACCCGGCCGGCAACAACCTGGAGTTCAAGGCGTTCGCCGACGAGTCGCAGATCTTCGCCCGGTAGATGCCCGTCACCAAGGCCGACACGATCCACGACGCCCTGCGCGACGAGATCGTCGCCGGTCGCCGCGCGCAGGGTTCGGTGCTCGACGAGGCCGAGCTCGCCGAGAGCTTCGGTGCCTCCCGGACCCCGGTCCGGGAGGCACTGCGCCGCCTGCAGAGCGAGGGCCTGCTCACCAGCGGCAGCCGTCGTCAGATGCGGGTCGTCGATCTCTCCGGCCACCGCAGCGACGGGTACCGCCGCGAGATCGCGCTGCTGCGGGTGTCGCTGGAGGGCACGGCGGCGGCCGAGGCGTGCGCGGTGCACACCGACGACGAGATCGACCCGTTGCGGGTCGCCGTCCTGCGGCAGCGGCGGACCGCCGCGACCGGCGACGTCGAGGCCTTCCTCGCGCTGGACGAGGAGTTCCACCGCGCGCTCGCCGCGCTCGCCCGGATGCCGACGCTGACGTTGCTCCTCGACCAGCTCGGCCCGTTCGTCCGGCTGGCCCGCCAAGGGGTCCCGACCGACACCGCGCACATGGTCGCCCTGGCCGACGAGCACGAACGGCTCCTCGACCTGCTCGCCGCACGCGACCCGGAACCGTTGCGCGCGGCGCTCGCCGAGCACATCCACGACGTGGGTCCGAGGGAGCGCCGCACCACCCGGCCGGAGTGAGACCGGGTGCCGGGTGGAACCGGACGGCGTCGGTGTACGACAGTGGGCGTATGGACTGTCAGGAGTGCCGCGAGGTACTGTCCGCTGCCCTCGACGGCGAGGCCGCCCCGGCGGAGCGCGCCGCGGCCGGTGCGCACGCCGCCGGGTGCCCGGACTGCTCCCGGTACGCCGCCGACGCCGACCGGGTCACCCGGCTGGCCCGCGTCGGACCCGCCGAGCAGATGCCGGACGTCGCGGGGACCGTGCTGGCCGCCCTCGGCGTCACCGAACCGGCCCCGGCTCCGGCGCCGGTCGAGCAGCCCGTGCTGACCTGTGTGTCCGGCGGCTGCTGCGACGCCGCCGACGCCGGGCCCGCCCCGGCGGGCAGCGCGTGCGGCTGCCTCGCCAGTTGCGGGTGCGGCTGCCAGGAGGGCGCACCCTGCCGCTGCGGCACCCGCGCCGCCTGAGTGCGTGCCGCTCCGTCGATCGAATCCCGGACGACCCGGAGCGCCGGTGCCGCAACCGCCGGGCGATGGCCGGGTTCCGGGAACGGGCAGTGACGCGCGCCGCACGGGCCCGTACGCTCGGCAGCGGCCGTCGAACCGGGCGGCAGGATCCGGCAGGGACCCGGTGCAGGGCGTCGCCTGCGCCCCGGAGGCGCCCACCGCGCGGAGCAGGAGAGGACCGCATGAGCGAACGTCCCCGGCCCGACTCCGCCGCCACCCGTGAACTCGAGCACGAGCTGACCCGGATCGCCTGGCGGGTGGAGCGGTGGATCGATCCCGGTCCGGCCGCCGTCGTCGCGGGCGCGGCGGTCGCCGCGGTCACGGCGTCGCTGCTCATGCCGTGGTCCGGCAGCACCGCGGGCTGGCAGATCCTGACCGGGCACGTGGTGCTCGGTCCGTTGCCGCGGCTGTTCACCGTCGTCGCGCTCACCGGGCTGGTCGTCTCGGTGCTGGCGCTGCTGACCCGGTTCTGGCCGCTCGCCTGGACCGCGGCCACCTGCAGCGCGATCGGGGCGGTGACCGGGCTGTGGGCGGTCTGGGCGCAGCAGACGTCGACCCCCGGCGCGGAGATCGGGCCCGGGCTCGTCGTGACGGTCCTCGCGGTCTGCGTGCTGTTCGCGACCTGGGCCCGGATCGTCGTCACCGCGGACACGCACGTCCCGGGCGCGCCACCGAGCTGAGCCCCGGGGCTACGACGGGCGGCGCAGACCGGCCCGTACCGCGAGGTCCCGCACCGCCTCGGCCACCGCCCGCGGCGTCTCGTGCACGGGCGTGTGCCCGGCGTCGAGCACGACGAGGTCCCCGTCGCCCACCGCGGCGGACAGCTCGCGGGCCCGCCGCACCGGGCGGGTCGGGTCGTGACGCCCGTGCACGACGGTGACCGGCATCGTCAGCTCGGACAGCCGTGGGCCCAGGTCCAGGTCACGCTGGCTCGCGAGCACCTCGGCCACCGCCTCCGGCGCGACGCCGGCGGCGTAGTCCCGCAGGACGGCCGCGAACGCCGGTGCCGGCGGTGTCGCGAACGAGCGGTCGAGCACGGCGTCGCGCAGCTCCGGGCCCCACCCGGTACGGACCCGCGTGATGATCGCGTCGACGTCACCGTGCCCGCGCATGTCGGCGCCCGTCCCGACCGCCATGAGGCCCGCGACGAGCTCCGGGCGCCGCAGCGCCAGTGCCAGCGCGATCGCCCCGCCGGTGGAGTGGCCCAGGAGCAGGACGGGGGCCCGGCCGGACGCGGCGATCCCGGCGCCGGTGCGTTCCGCGACGGCCTCGACGGTCCAGGGGCCGGTGCCGCCCAGCCAGTCCACCGTGCGCAGCGCGAAGGCCGGGCCGAGGGCGCCGGCGAGCGCGTCGAACACGGCCGGGGAGCACAGCGTCCCCGGCAGCGCGACGACGGGCACGGTGCCGGCGGTCATGGGGCGAGCGTGGTGCGCCGGCCGGACGCGAGCTCCTCGAGGTCGGCGACGGCGGCGTCGACCGCGGGCAGCGCCAGCATCGCCCGCTGGGCGCCGCGCACCCGGGCCCGCACCGCCGCGCCGTCGGGTCCGAGCAGGCCGGCGCAGGCGTCGGTGACGGCGGCGGGCTCGGCGTCGGCCGGGCAATGCACCCCGATCCCGAGCTCGGCGACCCGGGCCGCGTTGTGCTCCTGGTCGCCGAACAGCGGGCGCACCGCCAGCGGGACGCCGTGCCGGACCGCCTCCCGGACCCCGTTGTAGCCACCGTGGGTGAGGAACAGGTCGGCGCACTGCAGCAGCAGCGGCTGCGGCACCCACGGCGTGGCGTGCACGTGGCCGGGGAGCGACAGGTCGCCGAGCTCGACCCCGCCGGTGGCCAGCACGACCTCGGCGTCCAGCCCGGACACGGCCTCGGCGACGGTCCGCAGCGCGCGGTGCGGGTCCACCGGGGCCGCGCGGGGGGCGTCACCGGCGGCCGCCCGCTCGGCCATCATCGGCATCGCGGTCCCGAGCGCCGCCAGCACCAGCGGCCGCCCGGCGGGTAGCTCCGCGATCCACGCCGGGAGTCGCTCCCCGCGGGCCACCTGGTCGTCCTGCCGGTAGCCGCGTGCCGCCGCGACCCCCGGCCCGGCCAGCGAGAACTCCGCCGGCATGCAGTCCAGCCGCCCCCAGGGGTGCAGCTCGCCGGGCACGTCCGGCACGGCGAACCCCAGCTCCTCGCGCCGCGCGGTCAGCACGTCGCCGAGCAGGTCCGGGGTCAGCACGTTCGCCGCCCCCGACGGGGCCGCCACGCACGGCACACCGAGGTGCTCGGCGACCAGGAGCCCGGCCGTCTCGCCGCCGTCGCGCAGCACCAGGTCGGGTTTGCCGTCGCGGTCGCACAGCTCCAGCAGGGCCCGCGCGGAGCCGGTGACCTGCGGCCCCCCGAACAGGGTCGGCAGCAGGGCCGTGGTCAGCTCGGCCGACGTCATCGACGACGGGTCGCCCAGCGTCGCGAGCACCGGCCGGACGTGCTCGACGGCCGTCGTCATCGAGGGCAGCACCGGCTCGACCCGGACCGGCGCACCGTCGAACACGGCGGCGACGTCGGGCGGGCAGGCGACGACGACGTCGTGGCCCGCGACGCCGAGCGCCCGCGCGAACGGCAGCACCGCCCGTCCGTGCGATGGGGAACCGGTCACACTGCAGACGACGCGCATCCCTCCACGATCACCGGCGTGGTTGCGGCGTGCAAGTGATCAGGAGCGTGTCCAACGTCCCAGCACCATCAGGGTGCGGGTACCCGTGACGGTCCCGGTGCGGCGCAGGCGGTCCACCACGTCCTGCAGGTGTTCGAGATCGCGCACCCGCATCTGGACGAGCGCGTCGAGGTCCCCGGCGATCGTGTAGACCGCCTGCACCTCGGGCAGCCGCGACGCCGTCTCGACGATGTCGGTCACCGTCGAGGTGCCCGCGTACCGGACCTCGCTGAACGCCTCCACCGCCCAGCCGAGCTTGCGGTGGTCCACCTGGACGGTGAAACCGATGATCACGCCCGATTCGCGCAGCCGGTCCACCCGGCGTTTCGTCGCCGCGGTGGAGAGCCCGACCCGCTCGGCCATGTCGGCGAACGTGCGGCGCCCGTCGGCGTGCAGCAGGCGCAGCAGGGCGTGGTCGATGTCGTCGATCTCGGGTTCGGCCACGTCGCCTCCGGTCGATCTCGTGCAACGTATCGACGTCATGTCGTCTTATCGGGTCGGTTCTTTGCGTTCTCGTCGAGAGTACTGCCATTGATATTGCGTGCGTGGCGGTGGTCACGTGTCCTGGGGGTACCGCGCCGGACGCCGCGGCCACCGGCCGCGTCACCACCACCGAGCCGACCGTCTCACCGAGGAGCCGCGACCATGACCGGTCCGACGATCGCGCCGCACCCCGAGCGCCGCCCCGAGCCGGCGCCGGTGGACCGCTACGCCGCCCGCACCGGGCGTGCCCCCCTCACCGGCGTGCAGGCACTCGTCCGGCTCGCTCTGACCCAGGCCCGGCTCGACGCCGGCCGTGACCTGGACACCGCGTCGTTCGTCTCCGGCTACCAGGGCTCACCGCTCGGCGGGCTGGACACCGAGCTCGGCCGGGCCCGCACCCACCTCGACGAGGCCGGGATCGTCTTCCGGCCCGGGCTCAACGAGGAACTCGCCGCCACCGCGGTCGCCGGGACCCAGATGCTCGACGCCGTCCCCGGCCGCCGGCACGACGGCGTCGTCGGCTGGTGGTACGGGAAGAACCCGGGACTGGACCGGGCGGCGGACGCCATCCGGCACGGCAACCTGGCCGGTACCGCGCGGCTCGGCGGCGCCGTCGCGATCATCGGCGACGACCCGTCCTGCAAGTCCTCCACCGTGCCCAGCTCGTGCGAGCCGATCGCGCAGAGCCTGTGCCTGCCGCTGCTCGCGCCCGGCTCGGTGGCCGAGGTCGTCGAGTTCGGGCTGCACGCGGTCGCGCTGTCCCGGGCCACCGGCCTCTGGACCGGACTCAAGATCATCGCCGACGTCGCGGACGCCTCGGCCACCGTGGACCTCGGTGCGTTGGACCCGGAGCTGCTCGGCATCCCGCGGCCCCCGGCGACCGACCGGGCGCCCGCGGGGGCGCTCGTCGGCCCGGCCGCCGTCGAGGCCGAGCACGACCAGCTCACCCGCCGCCTGGACCTCGCCCGGCAGTACGCCCGCGAGACCGGCCTCAACCGGGTCACCTTCGACGCCCGGCACGCCCGGATCGCGGTCCTGGCGTCGGGCACCGGCTACGCCACGGTGCTGCGGGCGCTCGACGACCTCGGGCTCGGCGAGGCCGAGCTGGACGCGCTCGGGGTGCGGCTGGTCCGGCTCGCGATGCCGTTCCCGATCGACGGCGACGCGCTCGCCGGTCTGGTCGACGGCGTGGCCGAGGTCCTCGTCGTGGAGGACAAGGTCCCGTTCCTGGAGGGGCACCTGCGTGACGCGCTCTACGGCCGCGAGCACCGCCCGCTGGTCACCGGCCGCCGCGACGACCGCGGCCGGCCGCTGCTGAGTGCGCGCGGCCAGCTCGGGGCGGAGGACGTCGCCCGGGCGATCGCGGCCCGGCTCACCGCGGGCGGTGCGACGCTGCCCGCCCGGGCCGCGGAGCACCTCGACCGGCTCGCCCCGGCGAAGCCGTCGCGGATCGGGCTGGACCTGCTGGGGAACCGGACGCCGTACTTCTGCTCGGGGTGCCCGCACAACACCTCGACCCGGACGTCGGACGACACGCTGGTCGGGGTGGGCATCGGCTGCCACGCGATGATCGCCCTCGACGGCGAGCAGCGCGGACGGCAGGTCGGCCTGACCCAGATGGGCGGCGAGGGCGCGCAGTGGATCGGCCTCGCGCCGTTCACCGACGACCGCACGCTGGTGCAGAACCTCGGTGACGGCACGTTCCACCACTCCGGGTCGCTGGCGGTCCGCGCGGCCGTCGCGGCGGGCGTGACGATGACCTACAAGCTGCTCTACAACGACGCCGTCGCCATGACCGGCGGGCAGCGGGCGGAGGGCCGGATGGCGGTCCCGGACATCACCCGCTCGCTCGCGCTGGAGGGCGTGCGCCGGATCGTGGTGACCACCGACGAGCCGGCGCGCTACCGCGGGATCGCGCTGGACCCGATCGCGAGTCTCCGGCACCGTGACGACCTGCCGTCGGTGGAGCGCGAGCTGGCCGAGGTCGACGGCGTCACCGTGCTGATCCACGACGACCGCTGCGCCGCCGAGGAACGCCGCCTGCGCAAGCGCGGAAAGCTGCCGGCCGTGGCCGAGAAGGTCGTGGTCAACGAGCGGGTCTGCGAGGGCTGCGGGGACTGCGGGGAGAAGAGCACCTGCCTGTCCGTGCTGCCGGTGGAGACGGAGTTCGGCCGCAAGACCCGGATCCACCAGCCGTCGTGCAACTCCGACCTCTCGTGCCTCAAGGGGGACTGCCCGTCGTTCCTCATGGTCACCCCGGGCACCCCGGTGCGCCGGGAGATCCCGTCGCTGCCGGTGGCGCTGACCGAGCCGGAGCCGCGGACCGACGGCGACGCGACGCTGATCCGGATGCCCGGGATCGGCGGGACCGGGGTCGTCACCGCGTCGGCGATCCTGCAGGCGGCCGCGCACCTCGACGGCCTGTTCGCCGCCGGGCTGGAGCAGGTCGGGCTCGCGCAGAAGGGTGGGCCGGTCGTCTCCGACGTCCGGATCTCGAAGCAGCCCGCCGTGGGGATCCTGCGGGCGTCCCGCGGCACCGCCGACGTGATCATCGGGATGGACCTGGTCGGCGCGGCCGGGGAGGCCAACCTCGCCGTCGCCCGGCCGGGGCACACGGTCGCCGTCGTCAACACCTCGCTGATGCCGACCGCGGCCATGGTGACCGGGCGGGTGGTGCTGCCCGGGTCGGTCGAGGACGCCGTGGACCGGGTCGCCGCCGTCACCCGCGACCTGCTGACCGTGGATGCGCAGACGCTGGCCGAGGCACTGTTCGGCGACCACCTGCCGACCAACGTGCTGCTGCTCGGCGCGGCCTACCAGCACGGCGTGCTGCCGGTGTCGGCCGCGTCGATCGAGGAGGCGATCCGGTGGAACGGGGCGGCGGTCGAGCGGACGCTGACCGCGTTCCGCTGGGGCCGGGCCGCCGCGCTGGACCCGGCCGCGGTGCACGCGGCGGTCGTGGCGCCGGAACCGGCCGTCGTCGCTGTGGACGGCGGGTCGGCGGCGCTGGCCCGCTCGGTCGCCGGTGCCGGCGGCGCCGGTGAGACCGGGCTCGAGCAGCTGCTCGCCACCCGGATCGCCGACCTCACCGGGTACCAGGACGCCGGCTACGCGCGCCGCTACGCCGAGGAGGTCCGCCGGGTCGTCACGATCGCGACCGCCGGTGCCGGTGCCGGGGCCGGTGAGCGGATCGGCGCCGCCTACGCCCGCGGCCTGCACACGCTGATGGCCTACAAGGACGAGTACGAGGTCGCCCGGCTGCACCTGGACCCGGTCGAGACCGCCCGGCGGGAGCGCGAGTACGGGCCGGACGCCCGGGTCTCGGTCCTGCTGCACCCGCCGGTCCTGCGGGCGCTGGGGATGCGCCGCAAGATCGCGCTCGGGGCCCGCACGGCGGGCCCGGCGTTCCGGGCGCTGCGGGCCGCCCGACGGCTGCGCGGCACGCCGCTGGACGTGTTCGGCCTCGCCGGGGTCCGGCGGACCGAGCGGGCGCTGGTGGGGGAGTACCAGGGGATCGTGCGCGCCGCCCTGGAGCACCTGGCCCCGGACACCGCGGACGGCGTCGTCGCGGTCGCCGAGACGGCGTCGCTGGTGCGCGGGTACGAGGACATCAAGCTGGCGAACGTCGAACGCTTCCGCGGCGAGGCCGCCGCCCGGCTGGCCGACCTGACCCGGGTGCCGGGCCCGGTCGCTATCTGAGCAGCTTCTGCACCTCGCGGAACCGCGGGTGGGCGGCGTCGCGCAGCCACTCGAACAGCACCATCTCCGAGGAGACGATCCCGGCCCCGGCCGACCGGGCCCTGGCCAGCGCCAGGTCCCGGTCGGCCGGGGAGCGGGAGCCGACGGCGTCCGCGGCGACGTACACGCGGCGCCCGGCTCCCCGGGTGCCGGTGCCGTCGAGCAGTTCCAGCACCGTCTGCAGCACGCAGACGTGCGCCTCCACCCCGGCCACCACGATCTCGCTGCGCCCCGGTGGGAACAGCCCCGCCGCGTCGGCGGCGAACCGGGACTTCGGCGTCACCAGGTGCGGGTGGCCGGACAGCGCCGCCACGGTCGGGCCGAGCTTGTCCGGCACCTGCTCGGTGGCGAGCACCGGGACGCCGAGCAGGGCGGCCGCCTCGGCGAGGCGGACCGCCCTGGCGACCACCTCGTCGCCGTCGTGCACGGCGGGCACGAGGCGCTCCTGGAGGTCGACCAGCAGCAGGACGGCGTCGTCGGCGTTCATCAGCACGGCCCGAGGCTAACCCGGCGGGGCGGGCCGGGCGCCCGCGTCACTCGCAGGCGACGCCGTCACCGTCGCGGTCGAGCTTCGCGGCGTACCCGGGCTGTCCGCGGTACAGCGGGGCCGCTCCGGCCGCGCGCACGGCGGTGCAGTTCTTGTAGTAGGTCGCGCCCCCGGCGGACGGGGCGGGCGCGGCCTCCGGTGCCGGTGCCGGTGCCGGTGCGGGCCGGGGGGCCGGTGCCGGAGCGGGGGCCGGTGCGGGCCGGGGCGCGGGCCTGGGTGCCGGCCGGGGGGCCTCGGTCTGCGGTGCCGACTGCGTGACGCCCTGCTCCGGTGCCGCCGTCCGGGGGGTGACCGGTTCCCGGGTGGCGGGCGCCTGTGCGACCGGGGCGGGCGCGTCCCCGCAGTTCCGCCCGGTCGAGTCGAGCAGCGCGAGATCGGCCAGGTAGGCCGCCGACGCGGTGCTCGAGCCGCGGTGGACGCCGGTGTGTGCGGCCGGGACCATCAGGCGTCCGACGTCGCCCGCCGCGGTCTCGACGTAGCGGACCTCGTTGCCGTAGTGGTCGCGGTCGACGCCGGGCTCGCGGGTCAGGGTCACCGTCGCCCCGGACAGCAGGCGCCGGGCGGCCGCGGTGGCGTCCCGGCCGCCGGGGGTGGCACCGGCGCAGGAGTCGATGCCGATCACCCGGAACCGGCGCTCGCCGGCCCGGAAGGTGTCGCCACCGGTCACCGCGGTCACGACGACGGTCTCGGCGTCGGCCGCGGGTGCGAGCGTCCCGGCGGCCGGCTCGGCCACGACCGCCCCCGCCGGGGCGGCGGCGTCGGTGGCCGGGCGCTCCCCGCAGGCGCTGGTGGCCGCGGCGGTGACGGCGAGGACGAGGACGGTGCCGAACAGGCCGAGCTGGGACACGGTGGTTCCTCCGGGGGAGCGGGTTGCGGCGTCCGGCGGACGCCGGAGACGCCCGCTTCGTCGGCTACCCGTGACCGCTCGTTAACCGAGGGCGACGACGGTCCTCAGAACTGATGACCGGACCGCGGTGGCGGGGTGCGGGACGCCGTGATCACCCGGTCCAGCACCGTGCGCAGCTCCTCCAGCTCGCCCAGCGGCATCCCCAGCCGTTCCACGATCGCCGCGGGGATCGCCTCCGCCCGCGCCCGCAGCGCCCGCCCGGCGGGGGTGAGCGTGACGGCGAGGGTGCGCTCGTCGCCGGCGGCCCGGCCGCGCTCCAGCAGGCCGGCCGCCTCCAGGCGCTTGAGCAGCGGGGACAGCGTGCCGGGATCGAGGGCCAGCTCCCGGGCCAGATCGCTCCCGGAACGTGGCGAGCGCTCCCACAGGGCGAGCAGGACCAGGTACTGCGGGTGGGTCAGGCCCATCGGTTCCAGCAGCGGCCGGTACAGCGCGATCACGTTCCGCGCCGCGACGGCGAGCGCGTAGCAGACCTGCCGGTCCAGCCGGAGGAGGTCGGTGTCGCTGTCCACGGTCCGGCATCGTACATTGTTGGTGCACCAAGGATTGGGGGACCAACCGTGGACGTGCCGATCCGGCCGAACCCGCTGCGCTGGTTGCTGTACGCGTTCGGCGCCGGGCTGCCCGACCGGCACCGGACGTGGGTCGTGCACGACGTGACCGTGCCGACCTGGCAGCTGCGCCACCTGCTGCGGACGACCGTGCAGCTGGCGCCGATCGGTGTGGTGCTCTACCTCGCGATCCCCGGCCCGGCCTACGTCCGGGCGCTGTCGGTGCTGGCCGGGGCGCTGATCGGCTACTTCTACTCGCTCGCCTACATGCAGGAGTCCGCCGAGCACCGGGTGCTCAAGGCCGGGTACCCGGTCGGGCACGCCGCCGCCGTCCGGGCGGCGGCGGGCGCGGCCGACCGGACCGCGGCGCAGGAGCGCTACGAACGCCGCTGGCGCGGCTGAGCGGGCTCAGCCGCCGAGGAACGCCCGCCGCACCTCCGGGTCGTCGAGCAGCTCCCGGCCGGTACCGGTGTGGCTGGTCCGGCCGCGCTCGACGACGTAGCCGCGGTCGGCGATGGCCAGCGCGGACCGGGCGTTCTGCTCGACCATCAGGAAGGTCAGCCCCGCCTGATCGCGCAGCTCGAGGAGCTGGGCGAAGACCTCGCCGACCAGCTTGGGCGACAGCCCGACCGACGGCTCGTCCATCAGGATCATCGTCGGGTCGAGCATCAGCGACCGGCCGATCTCCAGCGCCCGCCGCTCGCCCCCGGACAGCGACCCGGCGAGCTGGTCGCGCCGCTCGCGCAACCGCGGGAACAGGTCGAACACCTCGTCGATGCGCCGCCGGATCCGGGCCCGGTCCCGTTCGAGGTACATGCCGAGCTCCAGGTTCTCGTGCACGCTCATCTCCCCGAACACCGTGGAGAGCTGCGGGACCAGCGCCATCCCGGAGCGGAGCAGCCGGTCCGGAGCCTGGCCGGTGACGTCGCGGCCGGCGAAGGACACCCGGCCCAGCCGGGGCCGGACGAGGCCGTAGATGGCCCGGAACACCGTCGACTTCCCGGACCCGTTCGGACCGACGATGCAGACGATCTCGCCCGGGTGCACCTGCAGCGAGACGTCGTGCAGGATGTCGAACCCGCCGTACCCGCCGGTGACCCCCTGCACGTCCAGCAGCGGTGCGCCGGTCGCCCCGGCGGCGGCCCGGCCGGTCTCAGGCTCCGAGATAGGCATCGACGACCTCCTGGTTCTCGCGGATCTCGGCCGGGGTGCCCTCGGCCAGCACGGTCCCGGTCTCCATGACGACGATCCGGTCGGCGAGGCCGAAGATGAAGTCGACGTTGTGCTCGACGACCAGGAACGCGACCCGCTCCTGCTCGCGCATCGTCAGCACGTACTGCCGCAGCTTCTGGACCAGGGTCGGGTTCACCCCGGAGGCGGCCTCGTCGAGCAGCACCAGCCGGGGCCGCGCCACGAGCGCCATGACCAGTTCCAGCAACCGCTTCTGCCCGCCGGAGAGGTTCCCGGCCGGGGTGCGCGCCAGCCGGGTCATCTCGGTGGTCTCCAGCAGCTCGGCCACCCGCTCGCGGGTGGCCGCCTCCGGCCCGCGCAGCAGGCCGAGCGCCGGGACCGTCGTCCAGTCCCTGGCCAGCAGGGCGTTCTCCCGGACGGTCAGCTCCGGGAAGACCCGGACGTTCTGGAAGGTGCGCCCGATCCCGCGCCGGGCCGCCCTCGACGCCCGCAGCCGGTCCAGCGACCGGCCCTCGAACTCGATCGAGCCGCCGTCGAGGGGCAGGTCGCGGGAGACGCAGCCGAGCATCGTGGACTTGCCGGAGCCGTTGGGCCCGATCAGCCCGACGATCTCGCCGCGGTCGACGTGCAGGTCCACCCCGTCGACGGCGACGAGGCCGCCGAACCGCTTGCGGACCCCGCTGGCGCGCAGCAGCGGCTCCGCCGTCGTGCCGGTCATCGCCGGGCCTCCCGATCGTCGCTGTCGCTGTCGCTGTCGCCGGAGCCGGGATCGGCCACCGGGTCGTACGCGGCGTGGTCGCGCATCCCGAACCGCCGGCGCAGCCGCAGCACCGCCCGGCCGGCGGCGCTGCGCTCGCCCCGCTGCAGGGTCCCGGCGATGCCCTCCGGCAGGAACAGCACGATCAGCACCAGCGTCAGGCCGAACCAGACGAGGAACAGCCCGCTGGAGTCGTTGGCCCAGAAGGTGTCCTGCAGCACCAGGTACACCGCGGCGCCGACCGCCGGCCCCCAGGTGGTCCCGAGCCCGCCGAGCGTGGCCATCACGGCCACGGTGATCAGGAAGTCCTCGCGGAACAGGATGTTCGGGTCGACGAACGTGGTCTGGTACGCCCAGAACGACCCGACGACGCCGGTGATCGCGGCGGCCAGGGAGAACACGACGAGCTTGACCGCGGTGGTGTTGATGCCGCGGGCCTCCGCGCCGGCCTCGTCGTCGCGGATCGCGAGCAGCGAGGCACCGAGCTGGCTGCGTCGCAGCCCGACGGCCAGCGCGACCACGGCGACCGCGCCGATGAGGAACATGTAGAAGAACCAGTTGCGGTCGACGAGCGCGTCGATGACCAGCCCGCTCGCGCCGCCGGTGACCGGTTTCCAGATGAACGCGAACTCGCGCATGCTGAGGAACGCGCCGAGCATCGCGATCGAGAAGTAGACCCCGCGCAGCCGCAGCAGCGGCCAGCCGATCAGTGCGGCGAACGCGGCGCAGCCCAGCGCGGCCACCGGCAGCGTCGCCCCGAAGCCCCAGTCGTGGCGGGTCATGAGGTAGCCGGTCACGTAGCCGCCGACGCCGAAGTGCACGCCGTGGCCGAAGTCGACGTAGCCGGTGAAACCGGAGATGAGGTTCCAGCTCGTCCCGATGATCACCCACATCAGGATGGTGCTGACGGTCAGCACCGCGCTGTCGTTCGGCGCGTACCAGGGGAACAGCCACAGCGCCGTCACCCCGGCGGCGAGCAGGGCGAGCCGCAGCAGCGTCGCCCGCCCCGGCCCGCGGCGCGCCGGGGCCCGGCCGGGGGCCCGCACACCGCCTGCGGTGGCGGCGGAGTTCGCGGTCGAGGTCATGAGGTCTCCTCCTTCGCCGGCGGCCTCATGCGCGCGCCTGTGCGGACGACCGGTTCAGCCCGTCGGACCGGACCGCGAGTACCAGGACGACCAGCACGAACGACGCCGCGACGCCGAGCCCGGTGCCGATCCCCGGCACGTAGGACGCCAGCGTCGCCTCGACGATGCCGATCACCAGCGCCGCGGCCACCGTCCCGCCGACCCGGCCGGCCCCGCCGAGCACGATGATCACGAAGGCCTTGAGCGTGAACAGCGGACCCATCGCCGGGGTGAAGTTCTGGGTGGCGCTGAACAGCACCCCGGCGCCGAGCGCCAGCGCCGTGCCGAACGCGAACGCCCTGGCGTAGGTGCGGTCGATGTCGATGCCGACGATCCGGGCCGCCTCGGTGTTCTGCGCGGCAGCCCGCATCGCCTTGCCGGTGCGGGTGTGGCGCAGCAGCGCCACGACGGCGACCATCACGACCAGCGCGGCGCCGAGCATCACCAGCCGCGGGGTGACGACGCGCAGGCCGAGCACCTCCACGACACCGTCGGAGAAGACCGACGGGGTCAGCTTCGGCGTCGTGGTGAACAGCCGGACCATCAGGCCCTGCAGCACGAACGCGAGGCCGAAGGTGAGCAGCAGCGCCATCAGCCGGGGCCGTTCGACGACCCGCAGGACGGTGACCCTGGCCAGCAGCAGCCCGGCCCCGTACCCGGCGACCATCACCAGGGGCAGCGCGAGCAGCGGGTCGAGCCCGAGCCAGGTGTGCGCGCTCCACGCCAGGTAGGCGCCGACCAGCACCATCTCGCCGTGCGCCAGGTTGATCACCCGCATCACGCCGAACACCAGCGACAGGCCCTGCGCCATCAGCGCGTAGAAGCCGCCGATCACCAGCCCGTCGACGAGGACCTGTACCGCGCCGCTCACCGCTCGCTCCAGTCGCGCATCGGGCGGAACTCCGCACCGGCCGCGTCCGGCGGGGCGATGATCTGCCGCCGGCCGTCCGGGCCGACCTGCAGGGTCAGCATCTCCCGGCCGATGTTCGCCCCGGCCAGCCCGCTCGGGTCGTCCGGCCCGGAGAAGTCGATCGGTCCGAAGAAGCAGGTGAACTCCAGGTCCACCAGGGTGCGCCGGACGGTCTCGGTGTCGGTCGTGCCCGCGGTCTCCAGCGCGCGCTGCAGCGAGTACGCGGCCGCGGCGGCCCCGGCGGACAGGTACGAGGGGTCCTCGGCGAACCGCGTCCGGTACTCCTGCGCGAACTGCTCGGCGGTGCCGAAGAACGGGTCGGCGTAGGCGACCGAGGGCTCCCACTGGGTGGGCGCCATGATCCCGGCGGCGACGTCGAGCCCGAGCTGCTCGACGAACGCGCTCTCGGTCGGCGCCTGCACCATCAGGGTCTCCGGGGCCCAGCCGATGTCGCGCAGCGTGCGGGTCGCCAGCACCCCCAGCACGCTGGTGCCGGCCTCGACGAACACGTCCGGCCGGTCGGCGGCGATCTGGGTCAGCGCGCCGCGCACGTCGGTGGCGGTCGAGGGGACCGCCTGCACGGAGGTGACCGTCATCCCGAGGCGCCGGGCGTTGGCGAGGGTGGCGTCCCGGACGTCGATCATCGGGGCGTCGTCGGTGTGCATGATCCCGACCGAGCGCGCGCCGCGGGCGTGCAGCAGGTCCAGGCCGGACGTCGTGTACTGCGAGGTCAGGCTGAGCGGGCTGAAGACGTAGTCGTTGCCCTGCTCGAAGACGCTGTTCGCCGCCGCGCCACCGGCGAACATGATCGTGCGGTACTGGCGGGCGATCGCCGACGTGGCGATGGTCAGCCCGGAGGAGTAGGGCCCGAAGACGAAGTCGACCTCGTCCTCGCTGATCAGTCGCTGGACCAGGCGGATCGCGGTCTCCGGGTCGGACTGGTCGTCGTAGTAGACGACCTCGACCGGGCGGCGGACGCCGTCCATCATGATGCCGCCGGACTCGGCGACCTTCTGTTCCCACAGCTCGTAGCCGTGCCGCACCGAGGTCCCCTCGACGCTGTAGGTGCCGGTGCGGGAGACGGCCACGCCGACGCGCACCGGCCCCCCGTCGTCCACCCGGTGGCTGATCTCCGACGGTTTCATGCAGCCGACCGTCACGGCCATGCAGGCGATCGTCGCGAGTACCAGCGGTATCCGAGCGCGCATCCCCACTCCCGTCATCGTTGGCGGTGATGGCCGACACGTTAAATATCAGATGTATTGCGAACAAGGGTTTCGGGTCGGGATCTGAGCTGGACAGCAAAAAGTCAGATCTTTATGGTCGAGGAGTGCTGACCATCGCCGCCTCGGCCACGTTCCTGTTCGTACCCGGTGCCCGGCCGGACCGTTTCGACAAGGCGGTGGCCAGCGGGGCGGACGTCGTCGTACTCGACCTGGAGGACGCCGTCGCCCCGGACGGGAAGGACGCCGCCCGCGCCGACGTCGCGGCCTGGCTCGCGACGGGTGCCCGGGCGATGGTGCGGCTCAACGGCACCGGCACCCCCTGGCACGCCGACGACGTCGCCGCGGTCTCCCGGGCCGGCTGCCCGGTGATGCTGCCGAAGGCCGAGTCCGGCCGCCAGGTCGCGGAGCTGGCGGCCGCGCTGCCGCCCGGGACGTCGATCGTCCCGCTGGTCGAGACCGCCCGTGGCGTCCGGCGGGCCGAGGAGATCTGTGCCGCGCCCGGTGTCGTCCGGCCGGCCTTCGGCAGCGTCGATCTCGCCGTGGACCTGCAGGTCGACCACACCGACGACGACGCGCTGCGGACCGCGCGCAGCGAGCTGGTGCTGGGCGCGCGCTCCGCCGGCGTGTCGGCCCCGGTCGACGGCGTGACGACCGCGGTGCGCGACGCCGACCGGCTGCGGGCCGACACCGTCGCCGGGCTCGCGCTCGGGCTGACGGCCAAGCTCTGCATCCACCCCGCGCAGGTCGACGTGGTCGCCGCGGCGCTGCGTCCGACACCGGAACAGCTGGACCGGGCCAGGGCCGTGGTCGGGGCGGCGCGGGCGGGCGCCGTCGCGGTGCTCGACGGGGCGCTGGTCGACAAGCCGGTGGTCGACCGGGCCCGTGCGCTGCTGGCCAGGGCGGGGGAGAGCGTCGACCCCGACGGGACGCACTGACCCCCGGCCCGGCGCCGTGCGGGCCCCGCACGGGACGGGTCAGCGGGCACGGTCGGCCGCGCCCCCGGCGGGCTCCGGCCGTGCCGCGGGTGCGGCCCGCAGGACCGGTGCCACCTCGCGGCACAGCAGGTCCAGCGAGGCGAGCGCGTCGGCGACCGGCATCCCGGCCCAGTCGGTGCGCAGCACGAGGTGGTCGACCCCGATCTCGTCGCGCCAGGGCAGCAGCGCGGCGAGGCAGTCCTCCGGCGTGCCGATCACGAACCGGTCGGCGGCCAGGTCGTCGTACCCCGTGCGGAACGACTCGTTGCCGGGCAGCACCCGGTCCTGGCCCCAGTCGGCGTAGACCTCGTACTTGGCGCCCAGGAACGGCCGCGCCAGCTCGACGGCCCGCTCCCGGGTGGGCGCGCAGTAGACCTCGCGCATCAGCGGCAGCTCGCCCAGCGGCCCGCGCCCGTGGCGGGCGCGCTCGTCGTGGAACAACCCCAGCTGGCGGCGCACCGTGGCGGTCGTGGCGTGCGGGTTGATCATCCAGGTGTCGGCGAGCCGGGCCGCCCGGCGGACGGCGCCGTCGGAGTTCGCCGCCATCCACACCGGCGGTGCCGACGCGGGCAGCGTCGTCGCGCGCACCCCGTCGAGGCGGCACCACGGCAGGTCCGCGTGCACGTCCTCGCCGGACCACAGCTCCCGCACGATCCGCAGGTTCCCGGTGAACCGGCGGACCTTGTCCCGCGGGTCGATGCCGAACGCGGCGTACTCGGTCTCCCGGTAGCCGAGCCCGACGCCGAACACCGACCGCCCGCCGGCGACCACGTCCAGCCCGGCGTAGCTCTCCGCGGTGTCCACCGGATTGTGCAGCGCGAGCAGGTGGATGCCGGTGCCGATCCGCATGCCGCCCGCCTCGGCGGCGACCCGGGCCAGCCAGGGCAGCGGCTGGATGTGCGAGAACGACTCCGGGAGGTGGTGCTGCCCGGCGAACACCGAGTCGAGGCCGCCGTCGCGGGCCGCCCGCAGCAGCTGCAGCTGCTCGTCCAGCGCACGCAGCGGGTCCCGGCCCGCCGGCTGCTGGTGGGTGAGGAACACCCCCACCTGCACCGCCCGCTCAGCCACGGTGCGCCGCCCTGGTTCGGGCGGTGCCCGCGGCGTCGAGCTCCCGGGTCGCCGGGTCCAGCACGACGCCGTAGTGGGCGAGGGCGTCGCCGACGGAGAGGTAGTCGTCGAGCACGTCCTCCCGGACGGCGGCCGGGTCGCGGCGCAGCGGGTCGCCGTAGCCACCACCCGAGGGCATCCGGATCTCCAGCGTGTCGCCCGCGGCGCACCGTTCCTGGGTGACCTTGGAGTACAGCGGCTCCTCGCGGTCGGTGCCGGCGTTGCGGACGAACGACCCGGCGACGCCGTCGTGCCCGCCGTCGAGCCCCTTCGGCGGGTCGGTGCGGTTGTCCGCCTCGGAGCCGATGAACGTGTCGGTGAGCATCCGCCAGGTCTTCACGCTGCCGATGCCCCCGCGGAACTCGCCGGGGGCCGGGGGCTCGTCGCGCAGCTCGTAGCGCTCGGCGAGCATCGCGTGGTTGAGCTCCAGCTCCTCGATCGGGTTGTTGCGGGTGTTCGCCATCAGCGAGTCGACGCAGTCCATGCCGTCCTTGCCGTTGCGCCCTCCGTAGGAGCCCTCGTTGATCTCGATGTAGACCCAGTACGACCGCCCGTCCGGGGCCAGGCCGGAGTAGGCGATCGCGCACAGCGCCGCCGAGGACCCGGCGACCGCCCGCTCCGGGAGCACGTCGGCCAGCGCCAGGTTGATCGAGTCGAAGATCCGGTTGATCTGGGAGAACCGGGCGAAGCAGGACGCCGGGAAGTCCGGGTTGAACAGCGTCCCCTCCGGCGCGTACGCCTTGGCGGGGCGGAAGCAGCCGTCGTTCTGCGGGACGAACTCCTCCGACAGTGCCTCGTCGAGCAGCAGGGTCCGCACCGCCGAGGCGACGGTGGGCAGCACCGAACCCTCGAACGGGACGTTGAACGCGGTCGGCACCTGCGGGTGCGAGCCGGTCAGGTCGACCACGATCTCCTCGCCGTCGACCCGGACCGTCACCGCGACGGCCAGCGGCTCGTCGCGGTTCTTGCCGTCGTCGTCGAGGTAGGACACCGGGGCGGCGTACTCGCCGTCGGGCAACTCGGCGATGCGGCGGCGGAGCATCTGCTCGGAGTAGTCCATCCAGCGCTCGGCCGCGGACATCACGACGTCGAGGCCGTAGCGCGCCAGCAGGTCGGTGAACCGCCGCTCGCCGAGCCGGGCGCAGGCGATCAGTGCCTCGAGGTCACCGAGGTTCTGCTCCGGGGTGCGGACGTTGTCCAGGATGTGCCCGATCAGCACGTCGTTGCGGACGCCGGCGTCGTAGATCTTGAGCGAGTCCATCAGCTTGCCCTCGGCCCAGACGTCGACGACGTCCATGCACAGGCCGGGGAAGTTCCCGCCGATGTCGGACACGTGCCCGGTGCAGCCGGCGAACCCGACGTGCACGTCGTCGACGAAGATCGGCACGACGACGCCGTAGTCCGGGCTGTGCGCCGCCCCGTGGTACGGGTGGTTGTGCAGGATGACGTCGCCGGGCCGGTAGGTGCCGGCGAGCTTGCGGTCGATGCCCCGGATGTAGGCGGGGATGGAGCCGCAGTGCATCGGTGTCGAGTCGGACTCGCAGAGCTCGCGGCCGTTGACGTCGAAGATGCCGGCGCCGAGGTCCTCGGACTCGCGGATCAGGCTCGACCACGCCATCCGGTAGAGGATCTGGGCCATCTCCTTGGCGATGGAGTTCAGCCCGCCGCCGATCACCCGCAGCGTGATCGGGTCGACCTCGACCGTGCGGTGGATACCGGGTGCCTCGCCGGCGAGGGACACCCCGCGCGGGTCCAGTGCGGTCACAGCTGATCCCCTCCGTCCTGCTGCTGCCGGGCGTCCCCGGTGGTGATGACGAGATGGCCGACGTGGTCGACCTCGGCCCGCTGACCGGGGCCGACGATCGTGGTCGAGTCGAACTGCTCGACGATCGCCGGTCCGGTGAGGACGTTCCCGGCCCGCAGCCGGTCCCGGTCGTAGACGGTGGTGGGGAACGTGGACACCCGGTTCCCGGCCGTCCAGAAGATCGCGTCCACGGTGGACTTCACCGTGCCGGACGGGTCCGGCCCGCCGGTCTGCACCGCACTCAGCGGGACCTCGCCGACCGCACCGATCGCGGTGACCCGGACGTTGACGATGTGCACCGGCTTGTCGTCGAAGCGCTGCCGGTAGGTGCGTTCGTGCACCTCGTGGAACGCCTCGGCGGCGCGGGCCACCCAGCCGGCGTCCACCGGCCCGTCCGGTGCCGGGACCCGCAGCTCGTATCCCTGGCCCAGGTAGCGGCAGTCCAGGCTGCGCTCGACGACGACGTCGGCCGGGTCCAGCCCGTCCGCGCCCAGCTGCTCGACGGCCTGGGCCGCCAGCCGGTCGAACTCGGCGGTGATCCGGTCGATGTCCGGGTCGTCGCTGGAGGTCCACACGGTCGCCGGGATCTCCGAGCGGATGTCGGTGGCCAGCAGGCCCATCGCCGAGGCGATGCCCGGGTGGTGCGGCACGATCACCCGCGGGATTCCCAGCTGCTCGGCGATGTGCCAGGCGTAGAGCGGACCGGCGCCACCCTCGGCGACCAGCGAGAAGTCCCGCGGGTCGTAGCCCTTGCGCACCGAGTGCAGGCTGATCGCCTCGGTCATGGCGTGCGCCAGGATCTGGAAGATGCCGACCGCGGCCTCCGGCACCGAGGTGCCGAGCCGGTCTGCGACGTGCTCGCCGACCGCCTTGCCGGCCAGCTGCGGCTCGACCCGCATGCTGCCGGACAGGAAGCTGTCCGCGCGCAGCCAGCCGAGCACGACCATGGCGTCGGTGCTGGTCGGCTCGGTGCCGCCGCGGCCGTAGCAGGCCGGGCCGGGGGTGGCGCCCGCGCTGCGCGGCCCGACCCGGAACATGCCGCCCTCGTCGACGAACGCCACCGACCCGCCGCCGGCGCCGATCGTGTCGACCTCGGCCATCGGCACCATCGCGTGGTAGTCGCCGATCCGGGTGTCCAGCAGGTGCTTCATCCGCAGCCCGCCGTCCGGTGCGACGCCGACGTCGGCCGAGGTGCCGCCGACGTCCAGGGTGATCACGCTCGGGTACCCGGACGCCTTCCCGATCGCGCAGCCGCCGAGCAGTCCGGCGACCACGCCGCTGGTGAGCAGCAGCACCGGGTTCTCCGCGGCCCGCCGCGCGGTGACCAGGCCGCCCGCCGAGGTCATCAGGCCGACGTCGCCGCGCACCTCGGCCGACCGGGTGGTCTCGGCCAGCCGGTTCAGGTAACCGGAGACCTTCGGCCCGACGAACGCGTTCAGCGCGGTCGTGGAGAACCGCTCGTACTCGCGGTACTGCGGGGCGACCTCGCTGGAGAGCGAGACGAAGACCTCCGGGGCCTCCTCGGCGAGGATCCGCTTCACGATCTGCTCGTGGGCGGGGTTGCGGTAGGAGTGCAGGAAGCACACCGCGACCGCCGCGACGCCGTTGTCCCGCAGCACCCGGACCTGCTCGCGGACGGCGTCGACGTCGAGCGGCACGAGGACCTCGCCCGCGGCGTTCACCCGCTCCGGCACCACCCGGCGGTTGCGGCGGCGCACCAGCTGCCACTTCTGCCACGGCAGGTCCTGGTAGGACGAGTAGTTGTAGGGCCGCTTCTTGCGGGCGATGTGCAGGATGTCGCGGAAACCCTCGGTGGTGATCAGCCCGACGTCGGAACCGTTGTGCTCCAGCACGATGTTCGTCGCGACCGTGGTGCCGTGCAGGAACTGGTCCAGCTCACCGAGCCCGACGCCGAGCCGGTCGGCCAGCTCGCGCACCCCGTCGACGGTGGCCACCGACGGGTCGTGCGGTGTCGAGGGCACCTTGTGCACGGCGATCCCGCCGTCGTCGCTGCTGTACATGATGTCGGTGAACGTGCCGCCGACATCGACTCCGACTCGTTTCACGGCCGGTCCTCCTTGATCAGCTGGTGGTCGGGTGCCGCGGGGAGCTACCGGCCCCGGCAGGCCTCGGCGAAGTCCGCGGCCGGGGTGGCGTCCCCCAGGCCGAGCACGGCGGCCTGCACCCGGTCGGCGACGTCGTCCGGGGCGACCCGGCCGATCGTGCCGCGGTACTTCGCGACGATCTCGTCGTCGCTCAGCGGGCGCTCGTCGTGCCCGCGGTTGACCTGCTCGCGGTGCCGGAGCACGCGGCCGTCGGCCAGCTCGATCTCGATCGCGCCGGAGTAGGCGGCCGGGAACGCGCTGTCCGGGTCCTCGCCGACCCGCACCCGCTGGGCGAGGTCGAGCACCTCGCGGTCGGCGAGTGCCTCGTCCTCCAGCTCGGCCAGGGTGAACCGGCCGCGGAGCAGGGCGGTCGCGACGACGTAGGGGAGGCTGAACTTGGCGTCGTACTCGTCGCGCGGGGCCCACTTCGACTCCGGCGGTTCGCAGACGACCTTGCCGGGAACCGGGTGGATGGCGCACCGGATCCCGGTGACCGCGGTGTCGCCGATCTGCGGCCGGAGCAGCAGCGCGGCGTCGGCGAAGGCGTGCACGAAGTGGCAGACCGGGTAGGGCTTGACCGCGGTCCGCATCAGCTCCCAGCGCTCCCCGAGCCCGTCGACGACCGCCTCGGGCCGGGTCTCGCGGCCGGCGAGATGGGTGTTGTAGAGCCCGAACCGGCCCTCGTAGACCGCGCCGGGGCCGGTCCAGCCGGCGGCGGCGAACCCGGCCGCGGTCAGTCCGGACATCGCCGCCCAGCCCGGGTGCAGGCGTTTGGTCCAGGCCCCGTCGGCGAGGAACTCCAGCAGTCCCGCGCTCATCGACCCGACGACGCCCTGGGCCGTGGTCAGCGTCGCGGCGTCGAGCCCGGACGCGGTCCCGGCGGCGACCGCGGCGCCGAACGCACCGGCCACCGCGGTGGGGTGGAACCCGACGTCGTGGAAGCCGCCCGCCCCGCCGATCCCGACCCGGGCCGAGACCTCGACGCCGAGGACGTAGGCGCGCAGCAGCTCCCGGGTGTCCGCCCCGGCGGCGACGGCGGCCGCGAGCGCGGCGGGCAGCGCGGCGGCCGAGACGTGGGTGACGGCCGGGATGTGGGTGTCGTCGAAGTCCATGCCGTGGATGAGCACGCCGTTGAGCACGGCGGCGTCGCGGGCCGGTAGCCGGTCGGGCAGCCCGAGCACGGCCTGGTCCCCGGTGCCGAACGCGGACAGCGCCCGGGCCGCGACGCCGGAGAACGGGTAGGCGGTGGAGGCGAACGCCAGCCCGACCGCGTCGAGCACCAGGTGCCGGGCCCGGTCCAGGACCTCGGGCGGCACGTCGTCGAGCGTGGTGCGGGCGGCGAACGCGCCGACCGCGGCGGCGAGGTGGTCGGGCTGCGACGGATCCGGGTTCATCGTCGACCTCCGGGTCGTGGGACGGGTGCGGGATGTCCTCAGGCGTGGACCGGCGGGATGCGCCGGTGGTGCCCGGTGCGGTCCTGGAACAGCGCGGCGGCGCGCAGCGCCGTGTGCTCGTGGTGCGGGCGGGCCATCAGCAGTGCCGAGACCGGGCAGCCGTCCGGGCCGTGGCCGGTGGGGACGGCGAGTGCCGGGATCCCGGTGAGGTTGGCGAGCATGGTGGCGCGGGACTGGGCGGCGTAGAGCGGGTACTCCTGCCCGTCGACGACGACGGTGCAGTCCGGCAGCCGCGGCGCGGTCGCCGGGGTCGTCGGCACGACGATCAGGTCGGCGCCGGCGAACACGGCGTCCAGCTCGGCCTGCAGCTCGGCCCGGAACCGGTGGGCGCGCAGCAGGTCCACGGCGGGGGTGGCGACGCCCTGGGCGATCCGGGCCACCGTCACCGGGTCGTAGGAACCCCACCGGTCCGCCCCGGCCCGGTGCACGGCCGCGGCCTCGGTGAAGACGAGCTGGTAGCCGACCGGCAGCGCCCACCGCGCCGAGGGGACCTCCCCGGCGACGGACTCGGCCCCGGCGTCGGTCAGCACGTCGAGCAGGTGCTCGACCCCGGCCCGCACGGCGCCGTCGCACAACTCCGTCAGGTACCCGCCGGGCCGGGCGATCCGCAGGCCGCGCAGGTCGGCGGGAACCGTGGTCGGGGGCCGCGGCGCCAGCGCGGCGGGCACCCGCGGGTCCCGGCCGTCCGGGCCGCGCAGCAGGCCGAACACCAGCCCGACGGTGCGGGCGTCGCGGGCGAGCGGGCCGATCGTCTCGGTGGTGGGGGACAGCGGCACCGAACCGGTCCGCGGGACCGCGCCCGCGGTCGGCTTGAGCCCGGTGAGACCGCACCAGGCGGCCGGCAGCCGGATCGAGCCGCCGACGTCGGTGCCCAGCCCGAACGGCACGGCCCCGGCGGCGACGGCCGCGGCCGTCCCGCTGGACGACCCGCCGGCCCACCGCGCGGGGTCCCACGGGTTGCGGCAGGCCCCGGTCAGCGGGGCGTGCGGACCGCCGACGGCGAACTCGGTGGTGGCGTCCTTCGCCACCGGGACCGCCCCGGCGGCCTCCAGCCGGGCGACGGCCGTCGCCGACTCCGTGGCCGGGGCCCGATCGGCCCGGGTGCGCGACGCGGCCGTGGTCGGCGCGCCCGCGACGTCGATGACGTCCTTGACCGAGAACGGCACGCCCTCCAGCGGCCGCGCCGGCCCGCCGGGCACGCGCCGGTCGCGGACCCGCCCGGGCAGCAGCCGGATGGTGCAGTGCAGCTGCGCGTCGAGGCGCTCCAGCGCCGCGACCGCCTCCTCGGCGCGCCCGGTCCAGGCCGCCCGCAGCGTCGCGGCGTGCGGGTCCGGCCCCGGCGCCGCGGCGCCGCAGGCACCCGGGTCCGGGCGCAGCCAGGCGTCGCCGTACGCGGGGTCGACCGCCTCGGCGGGGACCGGCACCGCCCGCAGTGCGGCCAGCGCGGGCTCGGCCCCGGCGACCGCCTCGGCGGCCGTCGCGAGCTGGTCCGGGGACAGCGTGTAGCCGAGCCGGGCCGCGACCGCGCCGATCTCGTCGGCGGTCGTCACCGCACGGTCGCCTTCCCGGCCAGCAGCGCCTTCGCGACGACGCCGCGGAGCACGTCGTTGGTGCCCTCGCCGATCGACATCAGCGGTGCGTCCCGGTAGAGGCGTTCGATCTCGAACTCGGTGGAGTAGCCGTAGCCGCCGTGGATGCGCATCGCGTCGATCGCGCACTCCAGCGCCTGCTCGGAGGCGAAGATCTTGGCCATGCCGGACTCGGTGTCCATCCGGACGCCCTCGTCCATCCGCGACGCCGCCCAGTAGGTCATGAGCCGGGCCGCCTGCAGCCGCACCGCCACCTGGGCGATCCGCTGCTGGACGGCCTGGAACTCCCCGATGGCCTGGCCGAACGCGGTGCGGTCACGGGCGTAGGCCAGCGCCTCGTCGTAGGCCCGCTGGGCGATGCCGACGCTGCGTGCGGCGATGTTGATCCGCCCCGTCTCCAGCGACGACAGCGCCTGCTGCAGGCCCCGGCCCTCGACCCCGCCGAGCAGCTGCGACGACGGCACCCGGACCCCGGAGAGCACCACCTCGCAGGACTCGGTGCCCTTGTAGCCGAGCTTGCCGATGTCCGCGGTGACCTCGAAGCCGGGGGTGCCGGCCTCGACGAGCAGGATGCTCATGCCCCTGTGCGCGGGGGAGACGGTGGGATCGGTCTTGACCAGCACCGGGAGCGGATCGGCGTGCCGGGCGTTGGTGATCCACATCTTGGTGCCGTCGACGATGTAGTCGTCCCCGTCGCGGCGCGCGGTGGTGCGGATGCCCTGCAGGTCGGTGCCCGCGCCCGGCTCGGTCAGCGCGATCCCGGTCCGCCGCGCCCCGGTGGCCAGCTCCGGCAGGTAGCGCTGCTTCTGCTCGTCGGTGCCGTGCCGGGCGAGCAGGAAGCAGGACACCGAGTGGCTGCCGAGGATCCCGGCGATGCCCATCCAGCCGCGGGAGATCTCCTCGAAGGTCAGCGCGAAGGAGACGGTGTCGGCGCCGAGACCGCCGAACTCCTCGGGGACGGCGAGCCCGAACAGGCCGAGCTGCTTCATCCCCTCGACGATCTCGGTCGGGTAGCGGCCGGAGTGCTCCCACTCCCGGGCCACCGGCACGATCTCCTTGTCGACGAAGCCGCGCAGGGTCTCCCGGTAGAGCCGCTGCTCGTCGGTGAGGCGGAAGTCCATCTCAGTCCTTCCCCAGCGCACCGGAGTCGCGGAGCGCGGTGATCGTCGCGTCGTCGTAGCCGAGCCCGCGCAGCACGCGGTCGGTGTCGGCACCCATCGCCGGTGCCGGTCGGGTCGGGGCGCGGTCGGCGCCGGGTGGCCCCACCCGGACCGCGCTGCGCAGGGTGCGGACCGTCCCGAACGCCTCGTGGTCGGTCTCGGCGATGAGGTCGCGCTCGAGCGTGTGCGGGTCGGTCAGGGCGCCGGCGACGTCCCGGATCGGGGCGCACGGGATGGACGCCGCGTACAGCGGCGCCAGCCACTGGTCGGTCGTCCGGGTCCGGAACATGGCCTCGAGCTGCGGGATCAGCTGCTCCCGATGCCGGCCGCGCTCGGCGAACGTCGCGAACCGCGGGTCCTGCGCGAGGTCCGGGCGGTCCAGGACGACGGTGAGGCGCTGCCAGAACTTCTCCTTGGCGCAGCCGACGACCAGCCAGCCGTCGGCGCTCTCGAACGCCTGGAACGGCACCAGCGACGGGTGCGCGGACCGCCGGGTGCGGCCCGGCTCGTAGCCCTCGGTCAGGTGCCAGGTCCCGGGGTAGGTCAGCAGGCTGATCGCGGTGTCGTAGAGCGAGAGGTCGCAGTCGGTGCCGACGCCGTCGCGCCGGGCCGCGTGCACGGCGGCCAGCAGCGAGATGGCCGCGACGTAGCCGCCGCAGTAGTCGACCAGCGACAGGCCGGTCTTCTGCGGGGCGTCGCCCGGCTCGCCGGTCAGCGACATCCAGCCGCCGAGCGCCTGCAGCACGTAGTCGTAGCCGGGCTCGGTGGCGCGCGGCCCGGTCATCCCGAACCCGGTCAGCGAGCAGCACACGATCCGCGGGTTGATCTCGGCGAGGTCGGCGTAGCGGATGCCGAGCTTGGCCGGGACGTCGCCGCGCAGGTTGGAGTAGACGGCGTCGGCGCCGCGGACGAGATCGTGGAACACCCGGCGTCCCTCGGTGGTGCGCACGTCGAGGGTGATCGAGGCCTTGTCCCGGTTGAAGGACTGGAAGAACAGCGAGTCGGCGTCCGCGGTGTAGGGCGGGACCGTGCGGCCCACGTCGCCCCCCGCCGCGGGGTCCTCGATCTTGATGATCTCGGCGCCGAGCTCGGCCAGGTGCATCGACCCGAACGGCCCGGCCCCGTACTGCTCCAGGGAGACGATCCGGATGTCGGCCAGCGGTCGCATGCTCATGCGTCCTCCACCGTGAGCGGCTTCTCGGCCTGCGGGAACAACGACGCCGCGCCCTCGGCCGAGCTCTTGTGGACGTAGAAGGTCCGGCGGAAGCCCAGCACCTCGGCCGCGTCCTGGTTCAGGGTGCGGGTCCGGACGGTGACGATCCCGGCCGTCGGCCGGGACCGCGACTCGCGCTTCTCCAGCACGATCGACTCCGACCAGAGCGTGTCCCCGGCGTACACCGGGGCGGTGAGCTGCACGTCGTCGAGCCCGAGGTTGGCGAACGCGTTCTGGGTGAGGTCGGTGACCGACTGCCCGATCGCGATGGAGATCGTCAACGGCGAGACGACGAGCATCCGGCCGAACTCCGAGGAGGCACCCACCTGGGCGTTGAAGTGCGCCTGGTTGGTGTTCATCGTCAGCAGGGTGAACCAGGTGTTGTCGGTCTCGGTGATCGTGCGCCCGAGGGGGTGCTGGTAGACGTCGCCCACCTCGAAGTCCTCGAAGAACCGTCCCTGCCAGCCCGGCTTGATCGTCACGTGCTCGACCCCTTCGTCGTCGCGTCCCCGGCGCCGTCACAGCCACCGGGACCGAGTTCGGACGTTAAACGTCAGACACTTTCGTCGCAAGGGGTCGTCCTCGTCGAAAGCCCAGTAAGGAGCCATGACGAGCCTGGTGGAGTGAAGTCTGATGATTGCCCGTGTCCGGTCGGCGTCGGCGGGGCGGACTCGGTAGGGTTGGGCACTCCCACCGGCGTGCGGCGGGACGGAGAGCGAACCGCGGAGCGTGACGATGAGCCCGAGTGCGGACGGCGCGGGCACCGCGCGACCCGCCGGTCCGCCGGCCGCGCGGCTCCAGGTGCAGCGGGTCCGCCCGGCCTACCGGCAGGTCGCCGACGAGCTGCGCTCGCAGATCATGCGCGGCGCGCTGGCGCCCGGCACGCGACTGCCTGCCGAGTCCGAGCTGACCGGGATGTTCGGTGTGAGCCGGTCGACCGTGCGCGAGGCGCTGCGGGTGCTCACCAGCCAGCACCTGATCGACACCCGGCGCGGGGTGCAGGGTGGCTCGTTCGTCGCCGCGCCCGACCCCGCCCAGGTCGTGGAGGACGTGGGCGGCGCGCTCGGCGTGCTGGTCGCGACGCCGCGGCTGGGGATGTCCGACCTGCTGGAGGCGCGCCTGCTGCTCGAACCGGCCGCGGCCCGTCTCGCCGCCCAGCGGGCGGCCCCGGAGACGATCGAGGCGCTGCGGATCGCCGCGTCCTCACCGCGGGACCCGCGGGACCCCAGTGGCTTCGTCGAGCACATGGACTTCCACACCACGGTGCTGATGGCGACCGGCAACCTGATGCTGACGATGATGGGCCAGCCGGTGGGCGACGTGCTCCGCACCCGGCTCGACCGCGCCGCGGTGGCGCCGGAACGGTGGACCGAGGTGGACTCCTGCCACGCCGAGATCACCGAGCACATCGCCCGCGGCGAGGCGGCCGAGGCCGAGGAGGCCATGCGCAGCCACCTGCTCGACCTGCGGGAGCTCTACTCCCGGCCGGGGGCCTGGAAGGCGGACTGAGCGCGCACGCTCACACGTCCGCCGTGGCGGGGGACAGCCGCACCCTGGCGAGCCGCTCGACCAGCTCGGGCAGTGCGCCGACCGGGCTGCCCCGCAGGTCGTCGCAGGCCTGCCGGACGGCCGCGGTCACCGCGTCCGGGCAGGTACCGGGGCCGAGCTCCTCGAGGAGCCGGGCCACGGCGTCCGTGGCGAGCGCCAGGTCCGGGGTCACCGGCCGCTCCGCGGCAGCGCCGCCGGGCGGGAGGGAACAGGGAACCGGTCCGAACCGAGTCGCAACCGTGTTCCGCACATACAGACCTCCATCGCCGACAAGCTCGTTCGTCCGTGGTGGGGTACCCCGTCCGGCGACGGTCTAACCGCCGATCCGATGATCGGGATCGAGCAGCCCGTGGTGCAGCGCGCGCAGGACGGCCCGGGTGCGGTCCCGGGTGCCCAGCTTGAGCAGCACGCTCGAGACGTGGTTCTTGACCGTCCCCTCGGCCAGGAACAGCGTCCGGGCGATCTCCCGGTTGGCGTAACCGGCGGCGAGCAGCCGCAGCACCTCCAGCTCGCGGCCGGTCAGCGGCTGCACCCGGGCGTCGTCGGGGGGCGGGGGTGTCTCGCGCACGGCGCTCAGCAGGCGCTCGGTCACCGCCGGGCTGATCAGGGTGCCGCCGTCGGCCAGCGTGCGGACCGCGCCGACGAGCTGCTCCAGGGTCACGTCCTTGAGCAGGTAGCCGCGGGCACCGGCACGCAGCGCGCGCAGGACGAGCTCGTCGTCGTCGAACGTGGTCAGCACCAGCACCGGGACGTCGATCCCGCGGGCCCGGAGCTCGCCGAGCGCCCACAGCCCGTCGTGACGGGGCATGCGCAGGTCGAGCAGGACGACGTCGGGCCGGTGCCGCACGACGGCGTCCACCCCCTCGGCGCCGTCCCCGGCCTCGCCGACCACCTCGATGCCCTCGGCCAGCCCGAGCAGGCCGCGGATGCCGTGGCGGACCAGCGTCTGGTCGTCGACCAGGCACACCCGGACGGTCACGGCAGCACCGCCGTCACCGCGAACCCGGTCGGGTGGGCCGGTCCGTACTCGGCGGTCCCGCCGTGAGCGGCGGCGCGCTCGGAGATCCCGCGCAGGCCGTTGCCGGGGACCCCGACGGGGCCGCCGCGGCCGTCGTCGCGGGCGCGCAGGCGCAGGCCGCCGCCGGGCTCGGCGTCGACCTCGATCCAGACGGTGGCGGCGTCGCCGTGCCGGATCGCGTTGGTCAGGATCTCCTGCACGCACCGGACGACGGTGACCGTGCGGTCCTCGTCGGGTTCGACGCCGTCGGCGACCCGGACGTGCACGACCGGGCGGGGGAGCCGGGCGGAGATCCGGTGCAGCGTCGTGGCCAGGTCGGGTGCCCGGCGGCGCACCTCGCCGACGGTGGACCGGACGTCGGCGAGCAGCTCGCGGGCGATCCCGCGGGCCCGGTCGACGTGCTCGGCGGTGTCCCGTCCGTGGGCGGCGATCTCCAGTTCGAGGGTGAGCGCGGTGAGCTGGTGCCCGACCAGGTGGTGCAGCTCGCGGGCGATGCGCAGGCGCTCCTGCGCGCGGCTGGACTCGGCGAGCGCGGCGCCGGCGGCGGCGAGCTCGGTGTGGGCGACGGCGAGCTCGCGCCGGGCGGCCTCCTCGCGCACGAGCGCGACGGTCAGCAGCACCGACGCCGTCTGCAGCATCAGGTAGATCACGGCCACGGTGAGCACGGCGACCGGGCCGCTGCCGGACAGCACCCCCGCGAGCGCGACGACGCCGACGTTGACCAGCACGATCGCCGCCGTCACCCGGCCGGGGCACAGGTGCACCGAGAGCGCCGCGGTGACCACGAGCAGGATCGGGACCCAGCCGAACCCGGGCGCCAGCAGGACCAGCGCCGCGGCCGCGGCCACCAGCACGGCCAGCACGGCGCGGGCCGGGCCGCGCCCGACGACGTCCTCCAGCCAGCCCGCGACGACGAGCCCGCCGAGGAACACCGCGTAGACCGACCACCACAGCCACGGGGGGCCGAGGGTGCGGCCGCCGCCGTCGGCCAGCTGTTCCAGCGCGACCGGTACGGCGAGCACGGCGCAGAGCACGGTCATGGTCGCTCCGGCGACGATGCTGGGTTCGATCCGGCGCACGACGGACAGGGTAGGGCGACCGGGCGGCGAGGGGTCAGTGCCGGAAGTCATGGGCGGTTCGCACGACGTCCGGCACTGCCGCCGGCCGGGTCCCCGCCGCCACGATCTCCGGTCATGGACGCGATCGAGGTGCACGACCTGCACAAGCGCTACGGCGACCGGACCGTGGTCGACGGGATCGGCTTCGGTGTCCCGGCCGGATCGGTGACCGGCGTGCTCGGGCCCAACGGTGCCGGGAAGACGACCACCGTGGAGTGCGTGGCCGGGCTGCGCCGGCCCGACCGCGGGCACGTCCGGGTGCTCGGACTCGACCCGCGCCGGGACCGCCGGGCGGTCCGTGCGGTGCTGGGCGTGCAGCTGCAGGCCGCGGCGCTGCACGACATGCTCACCGCCGGGGAGCTGGTGCGCACCCACCGGGCGTTGCACCGCGACGGCGCCGACCCGGCCCGGCTGCTCGCCGCGGTCGGGCTCACCGACGTCGCCGCGACCCGGTTCGACCGGCTCTCCGGCGGCCAGCAGCAGCGGCTGTCGGTGGCCCTGGCGCTGGTCGGGAACCCACGGGTGGTGATCCTCGACGAGCTGACCACCGGCCTGGATCCGCGGTCCCGGGAGGAGGTGCTCGATCTCGTCCGCAGGCTGGCGGCGAGCGGGACGACGGTCCTGCTGGTCACGCACCGGACCGACGAGATCGAGCGGCTCTGTGACCGGGTGCTGCTGCTCGACGGCGGCCGGGTGGTCGCCGACGCCGCGCCGGCCGAGCTGGTGGCCGCGGCCGGCGTCGCCGTCCGGGTGCGGTTCCGGACGACCGGCCCGCTGGACCGGCCGGCGCTGCGGGCCCTGCCCGGCGTCCGCGCGCTGGAGCGGGTGGGGGAGGAGATCGTGGTCTCCGGCGACGGCGACCTGCTCGGCGCGGTGGGCCCCGAGCTGGTGCGCCAGGGGGTCCTCGCGACCGGCCTGCGCGAGCAGCGTCCGAGCCTGGACGACGCGTTCCTGGCCCTGACCGGCCGGGAGCTGCCCGAGGCCGGGGTGCCCGCATGAGGGCCGGGACCCGTACCGGGGGGCTGCCGGCGGCCGGGTGGCTCGCACTGGTCGGTGCCGAGACCCGGATGGTCGCCCGGGACACCGCGGGCCTGGTCGTCCCGCTCGCGCTCCCGCTGCTGATCCTGACCATGGTCGGCTTCGCCGCCCTCGGCGACGGCACCGCGCTGGAGGTGACGGGGCTGCCGCTGGCGATCGCGACGGTGCTCGGCCTGGTCGGGATCGTCAACGTGCCCAGCTTCCTGGCGACCTACCGGCGCAGCGGGGTGCTGCGCCGGCTCGGTGTCACCCCGGCCGGCCCGGTGCCGGTGCTCGTCGCGCAGGCGGTCGTCGGGTTCGGACAGGTGCTCGCCGGGGCGGGGCTGGCACTGGTCGTCGCGGTGGCGGGGTTCGGGGCCGGGCTGCCGGCGGCCCCGTGGACGGCGGCGGGCGGGCTGCTGCTGGCGACGGCGGCCTTCTTCGGGCTCGGCGCGCTGGTCGCGGCGCTGGCCCGTACGGCGAACGCGGCGATCGCCGCCGGCCTCGTGCTGTTCCTCGGCACCGGGGCGCTGGGCGGCATGTTCGGCGACCCGGCGGCGTTGCCCGGCCCGCTCGCCGACGCCGGCCGGGTGCTGCCGTTCGGGGCGACCGTGCAGCTGCTCGGCGCGGCCTGGCAGGGCGTCCCGCCGGGGGTGGCGCCGGTGCTGGGGCTCCTGGGCACGGCGGTCCTGGCCGGGCTCGGGGCCGTCCGCTGGTTCCGCTGGGACTGATGTGCCCGGCGGTGCCACCGATCCGGTGGTCATCGGGCCACGGGCGCCGAACCGGGCTAGTTTGGGATCCATGAGCGGAACCGGGTCGCTGGTCCTGCGGACCGTGGCCTGGTGTGCCGGCGCCGTGCTGGTGGGCGCCGCCGTGCTGACCGCGGCCGTCGTGGGCTTCGGGGCGCTCGTCGGACCGGCCGAGGCGGAGGCGGACAAGCAGATCGACACCGCCGCGGTGGCGGCGCGGGACTTCGCCCGGCTCGCCGAGACCGACCCGCGTGCCGCGCTCGTGTCGTGCAGCCCGGCCCGCGGCACCGACTTCGACGCGCTCGCCGGGGCGCTGCCGCCGGGGGCACGGGCGGGTGAGGCGCGCTACGCCGTCGCCGACGGCGAGGTCGTCCTGCTCGCCGCCCCGATCGTCGGGACCGAGGGTGAGAACGACGGCGACCGGGCGGTCTGGGCCTACGGCCGGCAGGGCTTCGCCGCCGTCACCGAGGACGCCAGGGCCCTGTCACCGGGCCTGCCGGGCCCGCGGATCTACGCCCTGGACCCGTCGTCGCCGGGTGTGGTCCGGGCGGCGAGCTGCGTCGAGGCCGCGCAGCGGGTCACCGAGCGGGTCTCGCCCGCCGGCGGCCGCTGATCCGCCCGTCCCGCGGCGCAGGGTTGGACGGCCGCGGAACGGGAACGCTGCGGTCGGAAGCACACGACCCGAACGCGACGGAGGAATCCACGGTGGCGAACGAACTCGAGGGCCGGACGGTGGCGATCCTGGCCACGGACGGGGTCGAGCAGGTGGAGCTGACCCAGCCCCGCGAGGAGCTGCAGGCGGCGGGGGCACGGGTCGATCTCGTGTCGCTGTCCACCGGGTCGATCCAGGCGATGAACGGTGACATCGACAAGGCGGACACGTTCGACGTCGACCACGCGGTGGGCGACGTGTCGGCCGAGGGCTACGACGCGCTGGTGCTGCCCGGCGGCACCATGAACCCGGACACGCTGCGGACCGACGCCGCGGCGGTGGCGTTCGTGCAGGCGTTCTTCCGGGCGGGCAAGCCGGTCGGCGCGATCTGCCACGGACCGTGGACCCTGATCGAGGCCGACGTGGTGCGGGGCCGGACGCTCACCTCGTTCCCGAGCATCCGCACCGATCTGCGCAACGCGGGCGCGACGGTCGTCGACGAGCAGGTCGTCTGCGACGAGGGCCTGGTGACCAGCCGCAACCCCGACGACCTCGACGCGTTCTGCGCGAAGCTGATCGAGGAGTTCGAGGAGGGCAAGCACCCGGTGCTGCGCGAGGGAGCCACCGCCTGAGCGACGGCGGTACGGGCACGGCCCGGGTCCCGGTCACGGGATCCGGGCCGTTCCGTGTTCCGGGCCGTTCGGTGTTCCGGGCCGTTTGCCCGGTGGCCCGCCGGGTAGCCGACCGTGGTGCCGGTGGGTGCGGTGCCGTCCCCCCCGCCCGCACCCGCCGGCACTCGTCCGTGGTGACCATCGGACGGACGGACGACCGCGAGGAGACCGCGTGCCCGACAACCCGACCGCCCAGCAGCAGGACCCGCCCGGCGGCACCGGACCGATGAACCCGCACCCGCGCGACGAGATGCGCGACTACCGGGGCCGGGACCTGCTCGCCGGCCAGGTCGCGCTGGTGACCGGCGGCGACTCCGGGATCGGCCGCGCGGTGTGTGTGGCGTTCGCCAAGGAGGGCGCCGACGTCGCGCTGGCCTACCTGTCCGAGGACGGCGACGCCGAGCACACCGCCGAGCTCGTCCGGGCCCAGGGCCGGCGCTGCCTGACCCTGCGCGGCGATCTCGGCGACGCCGGGCACTGCGCGGAGATCGTCCGGCGCACCGTGGACGAGCTGGGCCGGCTCGACGTGCTGGTGAACAACGTCGCCACCCAGGAGCCGTACGACTCGCTGTCCGACATCACCGACGAGAAGTGGCTGCGCACGTTCGAGGTGAACATCCACAGCTTCTTCCGGGTCACCCGGGCCGCGCTGGACCATCTCCCGGACGGCGGGGCGATCATCAACACCGGGTCGGTGAACGGGCTGCGCGGCAACCCGACGCTGATCGACTACTCGGCGACCAAGGGCGCGGTGCAGTCACTGACGCACTCGCTCGCGCAGTCGCTGACCGGGCGCCGGATCCGGGTCAACTGCGTGGCTCCAGGTCCGGTGTGGACACCGTTGATCCCGGCGACGATGCCGGCGGACACCGTGGCCGGCTTCGGCGAGCAGACGCCGATGGGCCGGGCCGCGCAGCCCGACGAGATCGCCCCGTCGTACGTGTTCTTCGCCGCCCCGGCCCTGTCGTCCTACTACACCGGCGAGGTACTCGCCCCGGTCGGCGGCGAGACCATGCCGGGCTGACCCCACCGGGCCCCGCTCTCCCCGACCCGCCCCCGCTCCCGCCCGATCCCGCACTCATGGAGCTTCGGCCCGGTCACCCGAGGCCGAAGCTCCATGAGTGGAACCGGGGCGGGGTGTGGGAGGTGGGTCAGGAGTCCGTCTCGGTGATCTCGGCGCCCTCGGCCGCGCGCTGGACCGACTCGCAGCCCTTCTTCGCGGCCGCCTTCGTCTCGTAGGCCTCGCCGACGGCGACGACCTGCCCGTTGGTGGCCTTCAGCCGGAACCGGAACTTGCCGCCGCGGTCCTCGTACACCTCGAACTTGCCTGCCATGACGGGCCTCCTCGTCCTCGTGCGGAGCGATGGCTGTCGCTCCTGTCGACGGACCTGGACGTTAGGCCATTCGGCCTAACGATGCGGGTCGGAACGGCCGCCCGTGCGGGATACCTTTCGGGTGACGCACGATCGTGCAGCCGACGTTCCTCATCCGGCGCGGCCGGCGCCGTCGTCGGGACGGGTCAGCGCCCGCAGCTCGCGCGAGAGCAGCTCCAGGCCGTGGATCCGGGCGTGCAGGGCCTCGATCCGGGACTCGGCGGCCGTCCGGTACAGCTCGATCCGGCGACGGCGGTCGTCGTCCACCGGGCCACCGGCCCGCAGCTCGGTCCTGGCCGCGTCCATCGTGGACAGCAGGTCGAGGATCTGTTCCGGGTCGAGGTCGAGCGGGCGCAACGTCTTGACGAAGCGGAGCCGTTCCACGTCGTCCTCGGTGTAGAGGCGGAAACCGCCCGCGCTGCGCGCCGACGGTGTCACCAGGCCCAGCTCGTCCCAGTGCCGGATCGTCCGCAACGACAGGCCGACCCGGCCCGCCACCTCGCCGATCTGTTGCACGCGTCCCTCCTCGCAGGCGAACGGCGACGGTACCGTCGCGGTCCGGCGCCGGCGTTCAGCGGGCTCTCAGCGGGGGCGTCGTTCTCAGTGCTCGCACAGCGAGCGGTTCCTACGGTGATCCCCATGCCGACAGCACTGGTCACCGGGGGAAGTCGCGGGCTCGGAGAGGCGTACGCCCGAGAGCTCGGCGAACGCGGGTACTCCGTCGTCCTCGTCGGGAGCGACCGCGCACCCCTCGATGCCGCGGCCGAGCGGGTCGGGCGGGCCACCGGCGCCATCGTCGAGACCCTGGTGGCGGACCTGGCCGACCCGGCCGGGATCGCCGCCGTCGAGCACCGCCTCGTCGACCGCTACCTGCCGATCGAGCTGCTGGTGAACAACGCGGGCGTGGAGTGCGACGGCAGGCCCGCCGTCGCGCCGGCCGGTGACCGCGCCGCTGAGGTCGACGGCAAGGTCGCCGCGTTGGTGCGGCTCACCCGGGTGGCCGTCGCGACGATGGGCGGGCGCGGCCGGGGTGGCGTCCTCAACGTCGCCGGTCTCACCGGGGACCCGTCGTCCGGAGAGCACGCCTACGGCGAACTGCGGTCCCGGGTGCTGGCGTTCACCGAGTCGGTGACGGCCTCCCTGCCGGGGACCGGGGTCGCCGTGACGGCCGTCGTCGCCGGTCGGGTCCGGGCCGAGCACGACCCGGCCGGACCGCGGCTGGACCCGGCGGTGGTGGCGTGCCGGTCACTGGACGATCTCGCCCGGCGGCGGCCGGTGTCGGTGCCCGGCCGGGTCCACCGGGCGCTCGCGGGGCACCTCGGATCGCCGCGGACCGCGGTGCGCCTCGCGGCCCGGCTCGCCGGCCGCGGCCGGGAGGGCTGTGCGGGGTCCGGTCACGGCCGTGGCGGCGACGCCGGGACCACCCGGCCGTCGCCGGTGCCCGGCCCGTTCCGGGGTGCGCCGTCGCCGGTCCGGCCCGCCGACGACGCCGGTCTGCTCCCGGCGCTGCCGATCCGCCCGGCGCTCGCCCCGGCCGGGCACGGTCTCCGGTCCGGCCGCCCGGCCGGTGCGCGCCGGGCCGTCCGGTGGTCCGCGCCGCTGCCGGGACTGCCGGAGCTGCCGGTCCTGCAGCGCCCGGTGCAGCCCGGCCGGCCGGACCCGGTCACGGTCCCGGTCGCCGCGGGGTGATCCCGCGGCCCGCGCGGAGCGTCGAGGAAAGCGGCATTCCGGACAGATGTGACGAGCGTCGCGATCATCGCGGGTGTCGGGAACGGGACGGGATGCCCTAGCGTTCGGCAGGACGAAGGGGAGTACTCCCGAACACGGCGGCATCGTCAGTACGGAACCGCGAGCGGATCCCGGTGCCACCGGTCCACGTGTCACGTGGGCGGAGGAGACCTTCAGCGCCCCCCCAACCGCGCTGGAGGAAATCCGCATGAACGTCCCCCTCTGGGTGTGGCTCGCCACGGTCGCCGTGGTCGTCGGCATGCTCGTCTTCGACTTCGTCGGCCACGCCCGCGACCCGCACGAGCCCACCCTGCGAGAGTCCGCGATCTGGTCGGTCGGCTACATCGCGATCGCCCTGCTGTTCGGCGTCGGTGTCGGTGTGTTCTCCGGCTGGCAGTACGGCGGCGAGTACATGGCCGGCTGGCTGACCGAGAAGGCGCTGTCGGTCGACAACCTGTTCGTCTTCCTGCTGATCATGACCAGCTTCGCGGTGCCGAAGGTGCACCAGCAGAAGGTGCTGCTGATCGGTATCGCGATCGCGATCGTCATGCGCGGTGCGTTCATCGCGGTCGGCGCGGTGATCATCGAGCAGTTCGTCGCCGTCTTCTACCTGTTCGCGATCATCCTGTTCTGGCTGGCCTGGTCGCAGATCCGCGAGGCGCTGTCGTCGGAGGACAAGGAGTCCGACGCCGGTGACTCCCGGCTGATCCGGATGGTCCGCCGGGTGCTGCCGACCTCCACCGAGTACGACGGCGCCAACCTCACCACCCGGATCGACGGCAAGCGCCTGCTGACGCCGATGGCCCTGGTCATCGTGGCGATCGGCCTGACCGACCTGCTGTTCGCGTTCGACTCGATCCCGGCGATCTTCGGCCTGACCCAGGAGCCGTTCCTGGTGTTCACCGCGAACGCCTTCGCCCTGCTCGGCCTGCGCCAGCTGTACTTCCTCATCGGCGGGCTGCTGGAGCGGCTGATCTACCTGGCGCACGGGCTCTCGGTCATCCTCGCCTTCATCGGCGTGAAGCTGACCCTGCACGCGCTGCACGAGAACAACGTGCCGTTCATCAACGGGGGACAGCCGGTGCCGGTCCCGGAGGTGCCGATCTGGCTGTCGCTGCTGGTCATCACCGGGACCATCGCGGTCGCCGCGGTCGCCAGCCTGGTCGTGTCGAGGCGCCGCGCCGCGGCGGGCACCGGTGCGGACGCGCCGTCGCCCGCGGTGGGCTCCGACGACGACACGACCGGACGGCCCGCGTCCGGGACACCGGACGGCTCCGCCCCGGCGACGACCGACGGCTCCGGCGCCGATCCGGCCCGCCCGGCCGGCACCCGCCGGTAACCGACCCGGCCCCGCCCTTTCCCCGGCCCCGCACCGCTGACCGGACGGTGCAGCTCTCCCCGGCGTGTCCGGCTGCGGGGGCGGGGGTGCGGGCCGGGGGAGGCGTGCCGGTGGGACGTGGTGAGCCGCTCATCGCTCCGGCACGCGGAGTTTTGTCCGTTTAGCTACGATGGGCGGGGTCCGCCGGAGTCTCGGAATCCCTGGTCGCGAGCCGGGGCCGGGGAGGAGGAACCATGTCCGCCACACTGCCGCCCCCGCCGTCGTCGCAGCCTGCCGACGGGGTACCGGATCCCGACCCGCGGTCCGGGGCCCGCCCGCTCGACCGGGCCGAGGAGCGGGCGCTGTCCGGTCTGGAGGGTGAGCTGCGCCGGTCGGACCCGGGGCTCGACTCCGAGATGGCCGTCCTCGAGGACTCCGCGCGGTCCGCGGCTCCCGGCGGCTCGGCCGACCGGGTGCTGCAGGCCGTCGCGGTCGCGGTGATCGTCCTCGTCCTCGTGCCGACGGACTGGCTCGCCGGGTTCCTGTCGTTCGGGCTGCTGCTCGGGGTGCCCGCCGCGATGGCCCTCATCGCGGCCCGGGCCCGGCGCGAGGGCATCGCCCGGCGGGACGGTGCCACCGGCGAGGAGCCCCGCGACCGGTGACGCACCGGCGCTGACGACGCCGCGGGTACGGCCGGGCCGACCCGGCGGGCAACGGCCCTCCGCCGCGTCGGACCGGACGCCGGCCCGGGGTCAGGCGTCCGGCGCCGCGACGGCGGCCGCGGTCGGGTCCGTCGTCGTGGCGACGGTGGGCAGGCCGAGGTGCTCGCGCAGCGTCGTCCCGGTGTACTCGGTGCGGAACGAGCCACGCTCCTGCAGCAGCGGCACCACCCGGTCGGCGAACTCGTCGAGCCCGCCCGGTGTCACGTGCGGGACGAGGACGTAGCCGTCGGCGGCGTCGGACTGGACGGCGTCGTCGATCGCCGCCGCGACCGTCGCCGGGGTGCCGACGAAGGTGTGCCGGGCGGTGGTCTCGATGACGGTCTCGCGCAGCGACAGGTTCTTCTCCGCCGCGAGCGCCCGCCACTGGTCGGCCACGGCCTTCGGGTCGCGGTACTGCCGCACGCTCGCCCGCCCCTTCGAGACCAGCTCGCCCTCGACCGGGTCGAACTCGGGCAGCGGGCCGTCCGGGTCGCGGCCGGACAGGTCGGTGTTCCAGAGCTGCTCCGCGAACACGATCGCGGTCTGCGGGCTCACCTGCTGGTGCCGCACGACCTCGGCGCGTTCGGCCGCCTCGGCGTCGGTGTCGCCGAGCACGAACGTGGCCGCCGGGAGGATCTTCAGGTCGTCCCACGCACGGCCGTAGCGGGCGAGGCGGCCCTTCACGTCGGCGAGGAACGCGCGGCCGGCCGCCGGCTCGGCGTGCCGGGAGAAGATCGCGTCGGCGGACGCGGCCGCGAACTCCCGGCCCTCCTCGGAGTCGCCGGCCTGCAGGATCACCGGCCGGCCCTGCGGGCTGCGGGGCAGCGCGAACCGCCCGCGGACGTCGAACTGGTCGGAGACGACGTCGAAGGTGCCGCGGTCCTGCGGCCCGGAGCGCGAGTCCCAGATCGCGGCCGCGGCGGCGAGCTGCTCCTTCGCCCGCGAGTACCGCTTCTCCTTCGGCAGGAAGCCGCCCCGCCGGAAGTTCTCGCCGGTGAAGGCGTCCCACGAGGTCACGACGTTCCAGGCGGCCCGCCCGCCGGACAGGTGGTCCAGCGAGGCGAACTGGCGGGCCACGTCGTACGGCTCGGTGAACGTCGAGTTGATCGTCCCGGCCAGCCCCAGCCGCTCGGTGACCGCGGCCAGCGCGTTCAGCACCGTGAAGGTGTCCGGGCGGCCCATCACGTCGAGGTCGTAGATCTCCCCGCGGTGCTCGCGCAGCCGCAGCCCCTCGGCGAGGAACAGGAAGTCGAACCTCGCCCGCTCCGCGGTGCGGGCGAAGTGTGCGAACGACTCGAACGCGATGTGGCTCCCGGACGCCGGATCGCTCCACACCGTCGTGTTGTTGACGCCCGGGAAGTGCGCGGCCAGATGGATCTGCTTGCGCGCCATGTCGGTGCCTCCGGTTCGCGGTACGGGGTCCTACCGGTGCAACACCCGCCGCGCGACCGTGTTCCCGGCCAGCTGCGCCAGCTGCACGATGACCACGATGACGGCGACGGTCAGCAGCGTGACCGGCCAGTTGAACTGCTGGTAGCCGTAGGCGATCGCGAAGTCGCCCAGCCCGCCGCCGCCCACGTACCCGGCCATCGCCGACATGTCGACCACGGCGATGAAGGTGAACGTGTAGCCGAGCACCAGGGGCGCCAGCGCCTCGGGCACCAGCACGCTCCAGACGATCCGGAACCGGCTCGCCCCCATCGCCCGCGCGGCCTCCACGACGGCCGGGTCGACCGACACCAGGTTCTGCTCGACGATCCGACCGATGAAGAACGTCGCCATCGCGACCATCGGGAACAGCACCGAGCGGGTGCCGATCGTCGTGCCCATCACCAGCAGCGTCAGCGGGCCGACGGCGGTGATGAAGATGATGAACGGGATCGGCCGCACCAGGTTCACCAGCACGTTGAGCACGCCGAACACCGCGCGGTTGGCGAACAGGCCACCGGCCCGGGTGGTGTGCAGCGCGACGCCGAGCAGCAGGCCCAGCACGCCCGCGAGCAGCATCGTCCAGAACACCATGTAGACGGTCTGGGCGAGGGCCAGCCAGAGCACCGGCTGCAGTGTGGTCCAGTCGGTGTTCATGCGGGCTCCGTCACCCGGGCGGTCCGGGACAGCTCGTCGATACAGGACTGCACGGCCGGGTCGTCGCCGGTCAGCTGCAGGGTGAGGCTCCCGACCGGGCGCCCGGCCAGCTCCCGGACGCCGCCGTGCACGACGGTGCCGCGCACCCCGTGCCCGGCCGGGACCCGGGAGATCGCGTCCAGGGTCTCGGCGGCCGGGGCACCGGCCCCGCCGACCGCGACGGTCACCAGCCGTCCGGGGTGGCGTGCGCGCAGCCGGGCCACCGTCTCCGCGGACGGCTCGTCGTGCCGGACGCCGTGCACGAACCGGGCGGTCGCCGGGTGCGACGGCGCGGCGAACACGTCGTACACGTCGCCCTGCTCGATGACCGCGCCGCGTTCCATCACCACGACCCGGTCGCAGATCGCCGCGACCACCTCCATCTCGTGGGTGATCACCACGACCGTGGTCCCCAGCTCGCGGTTGACCCGGCGCAGCAGCGCGAGGACCTCGCGGGTGGTCTCCGGGTCGAGCGCGCTGGTGGCCTCGTCGGCCAGCAGGATCGACGGCGACGTCGCGAGCGCCCGCGCGATGCCGACCCGCTGCTTCTGCCCGCCGGAGAGCCGGGCCGGGTAGCGCCCGGCGAGCTCGGACAGCCCGACGAACTCCAGCAGCTCCGCGACCCGCGCCCGGCGTGACTCCCGGGACCAGCCCGCGACCCGCAGCGGGTAGCCGACGTTGCCGGCCACCGTGCGGGAGTTCAGCAGCGCGAACTGCTGGAAGATCATCCCGACGTCGGCGCGCAGCTCGCGCAGGCCCCGCTCGGTCAGCTCCGAGGTGACCCGGTCCCGCACCGTGACGGTGCCCGACGTCGGCAGCTCCAGGGCGTTGATCATCCGGACCAGGGTCGACTTCCCCGCCCCCGACCAGCCGATCACGCCGGTGATCCCGCCCTCGGTGACGTCGAGGTCCACCGAGTCGACCGCGGTCACGGCGGCCGCCCCGGAGCCCCGGCGGGCGGCGAAGGTGCGGGTCGCGCCGGAGAACGAGATGACCACCGGCGGAGCGGCCGCCGTGCTCATCAGCCGGCCCGCAGCTGCTGCTCGATGCCGGCCAGGGTCTGCTGCAGGTCCTCCGGGGTGTTGTCCCGGAAGACCCCGTCCGCGCCGAGGTCCTTGCGCGCCGCGTCGAGCACCTGCTGGTCGTGGTAGATCCGGACCAGCGTCGCGTAGGCCGGGTCCTGGGCCTGATCGGCCCGGGCGACGAACAGGTTGATGTAGGGCTTCGCGGCGTCGGAGTCCGGGTCCTCGCCGTAGAGCACCTGGTCCGCGGTCAGGTTCGCCGCGGTCGCGAAGTTGTTGTTGACGATCGCCCCGTCGGCGCTCGGCAGGTTCGCCGCGGTCTGGGCGGCGTCGACCGGCGTCACCGTGACCTTCGAGGCCGCCCGGTCGACGTCGGCGGGCGTCGAGGTCGTGGTGCCGCCGTCGGTGAGCTTCAGCAGCCCGGCGGACTGCAGCACGTTCAGCGCCCTGGCCTGGTTGACGGCGTCGTTCGGGATCACGATCTGGCCGCCCTGGGGGACCTGCGCGAGATCGGTGTGCTTCGTCGAGTACAGCGGCAGCGGGTAGACCGCGGTCGCCCCGATCGGGACCAGCGTGTCGTCGTTCTGGACGTTGTAGTTGGCCAGGTACTGCAGGTGCTGGAACTGGTTCAGGTCGAGCTGACCCTGCGACAGCGCCGGGTTCGGCTGGTTGTAGTCGGTGAAGTTGACCAGCTCGACCGTGATGCCCTCGGCGGCGGCCTTCCCGGTGAAGGTGTTCCAGTAGGGCTCCGCGGCGTCGGCCACGCCGATCCGGACGGTCCGGGTGTCCCCGTCACCCCCGGAGCCCGACTCACCGGGTGCGGCGCAGCCCACGGCGAGGACGACGGCGGGGATCAACACGGTCAGCGCACGCAACAGGCGCATCGGGGTTCCTCTCGGTCCCGTCCCGGCGGGCGGATCGCGCCGGCGGGGACGGAACGGTGGTGCGGGGGAGCGTGCCGGGGTCGCGCCGGCACCCGCCGGGGCGGGTGCGCGACGTGGTCCGGGGCGCCGGGCGGGAACGGGTGTCCCGGGGGCACGACCGGGACCGGGCCGCCGGACCGGGCCGCTCCCGGGTGCGGGGCGGACCGATCCGGCGGGGCGGTCGGCACGGAGATCGAAACTACAGCGGGCGGATCGGGGACACCGGGTCGCCGCGACGAAGCTCACGAACCGGGCACGGGCCGGGCCCCGCCGGGCCTCAGGGCCCGACCGGTGCCCCGACGTCCTCGATCACCGCGCCGACGTCGACCCGCTCGCGGAGCACGCCGTAGTCGGCGTACCGGTCGGCGACGCCCTGCAGCTCGGCCGTCAGCTCGGGGGTGAGCGGCTCGGACGCGCGCAACGCCCGCTCCGCCATGAGGTCCGCGACCGCGGCCGGCCGGTCGGTCAGCTCGCCGTAGATCCGGGCGTTCTCCTGCGGGTTGTCCCGGGCCCACTGCAGGGCCCGGCCGTAGCGCTCGGTGAAGTCGGCCAGCGCGGCCCGGGTGTCCGGGTCGTCGAGCGCCGCGGTGTTCGCGTCGAGGAAGGTCAGGCCGGTGCCGAGCCCCTTCGCGTCGCGCAGCACCCGGGCGCCGGACTCCTGCTGGGCGACGGCGGTGTACGGGTCCCATGTGGACCAGGCGTCGATCGCGCCGGAGTTCATGGCGGCGGCCGCGTCGACCGGCTGCAGGAACGAGATGGTCACCTCGTCCGGCCGCACCCCGGCCTCCTCCAGGGCACGCAGCAGCAGGTAGTGCCCGATGCTGCCCTGGGTGGTCGGCGAGACGGTCCTCCCGCGCAGGTCGGCGACCGAGCGGATCGGCGAGTCCTTCCCGACGAGCAGGGCGAGCCCGCCCTGGCTCGGCGACCGGGTCGCCTCGACGATCCGGATCCGGTCGGTCGACGACAGCGCGGTGAGCGTCGGCGCGTCACCGGCGATGCCGAGGTCGATCGCCTCCCCGCGCAACGCCTCCAGCAGCGGGGCGGCGGCCGGGAACTGGCTCCACTCGACCCGGTACGGGCTGCCGTCGAGCGCCCCGGACGCCTCGACCAGTGCCTGCTGGATCCCGGCCTGGTCGCCGACCCGCAGCGTCACCGGCCCGTCGTCGGCCCCGGCCCCGCCGGAGCAGCCGGCGAGCACCAGCGCGAGCGTGGTGAGCAGCGCGGGGGCGAGGAGACGGCGGGTCACGGTGTGGGCTCCGGATCGGTGAGCGGGGTGAGCGAGGGGAGGTTCACGACGATCCCCTCCTGGGTGCTGCGCGAGATGACGACGACGGCCGGGTGCTCCGGGTCCGGGTTCTCCTCGCGGTGCGGGACGTAGGGCGGTACGAACACGTAGTCACCCGGTTCGGTCTGCAGCACGACCTCGCCGGAGCCGTCGTGGAAGACGAACCGGGGCCGCCCGCTGACGACGTAGATCGAGGTCTCGGCCTCGCCGTGGTGGTGGTCGCCGGAGTTCGTCGCCGGGGCCACGTGCGTCTCGCCGGTCCACAGCTTCGACGAGCCGACGGTGCGGCCGCTGACCGCCTCGCGGCGGCGCATCCCGCTGGTCTGGGCGGTGTCACCGGTGAGGTCGGCGCCGCGGACGAGGTGCACCCTCGCGTGCGCCGGGACGCCTGCGTGCAGGTCGGGGTGGAAGTCGTCGGTACTCATCGTGGGGATCGCTCCAGAACGGTCAGGGTGTGTGCGGTGAGGAACTCGGCCACGGTGCGCTCCAGGTCGGCCCACAGCGCGGCGGCCGGTCCGGTGTCGCGCAGCGTGGCGAGCGCGCCCTCGGTCGCGCGGACGACGTCGGCGACGGTGATCTCCCCCGCCGGGCGGGCCAGCCGGTAGCCGCCCTCGCAACCGCGCCGGCTGGCGACCAGCCCCGCCCGGCGGAGCTGCAGCATGACGTTGACCAGCGAGTTCAGCGGGACGCCGCGGGCGCGGGAGATCGCGTCGCAGGTGACGGTGCCGCCGTCGGCGTCGACCAGCTCGGCGAGCGCGTGCAGGGCGTGGTCGAGCCGGGCGGACACGTTCAGCGGCGCGGCCCGGCGGGCCCGGGCCGCCGCGGGCACCGGCGCGGCCGGAGCGGTGGGCCCGGCCGGGTCGGTGAACCGGGCGCCCTTCGCCAGGCGTTCCAGGAACAGCACGAGCCGGGCGGCGACGATCCGGTGGAACTGGTCGTTCAGCACGTCGTGCACCCCGTCGGCGACGACGGCGACCTCGTCGCCGGCCCGCGCGAGCCCGCGGACGGCCGCGACCGGTGCTATCGGGTCGGCGTCGCCGTGCAGCCAGAGCACCGGCAGGGCGGGCAGCGGGTCGGCGGGCACCGGCGGCGGCGGACCGCTGAGCGCGCCCCAGCCGAACTCGGGATCGGCCTCCAGCACGCCGCGGTGCACCGGGCAGGCCGTGCGGGCGTCGAGCTCGCCCGCGTGGTCGCCGGGGCCGGGTGCGGACCCCGGACTGCCCGCCGGTAGCCCGGCGAGCACGAGCCCGTCCGCCCCGACGGTGCCGCCGGCGGCGAGTGCCCAGGCCCGCAGCGCACCGGTGTCCGAGCCGAGCAGCACCCGGGCCCCGGTGACACCGTCGAGCACGGCCGCGATCTCCTCGTCGGCGGCGGCCGGGGACACCGCGGCGACGGTCCAGCCGTCGGCGGCGAGCCTGCGGCCGAGCCGGGCGTAGATCCCCGGGTGCTCGCCGCGCCCGGAGAGGACGGCGACGGTGCCCCGGGAGACCCCCTCCGGTGCCCGGACGACCGCGCCGGTCGCGGGAGCGCTCACGCCGGGACCCCCTGTGCCGTGGCGTCGCGGTCGAGCCCCCGCCGGGCCAGCTCCGTGCGGACCGCGGGCAGCAGCTCACGGCCGTAGCGGCGGGCGTCGGCGATCGGGTCGTAGCCGCGGATCAGCAGCGTCGACACGCCGATCCCGACGTAGTCGGCGAGCGCGGCGGCGACCGTGTCCGGTGTGCCGACGAGCGCCGTGGAGTTGCCGGCCGCCCCGGACGCCGCAGCGGTCGCCGTCCACAGGCAGCGGTCGTGCAGCTCGCCGGACGCGGCGGCGGCGAGCAGCCGCTGCGAGCCGACGTTGGGCGGGGGACCGGCGTCGCGCATCCGGTTCCCGGTGAACGAGCCTTGCCCGCCCTTCGCGGCGACGATCCCGTCCCGGATCGCGTGCGCGCGCTCCCACGCCTCGTCCTCGGTGTCACCGAGGATCGGCCGGAACGACACGCTGATCCGGGGCGGCTCGGTGCGCCCGGCGGCGCGGGCGGCGTCGTGCACGTGAGCGATCTGCTCGGCGGTGCCGGCCAGCGGCTCGCCCCAGAGCGCGAACACGTCGGCGTGCCGGCCACCGACCCGGTAGGCGGCGTCGGAGGACCCGCCGAAGTACACCGGGATCGGGGCGAGCGGCCGGATCTCCTGGCGCACGCCGGCGACCCGGTAGTGCTCCCCGGCGTGGTCGAACGCGTCCGGGTCCGACCACGCCCGGCGCAGCACCGTGAGGTACTCGTCGGTGCGCGCGTAGCGCTGCTCCTTGTCCAGCCAGTCGCCGTCGCGGCGCTGGTCGGTGTCGCTGCCGCCGGAGATGACGTGCATCGCGACCCTGCCGCCGCCGGAGAAGTGGTCGAGGGTGGCGTACTGGCGGGCGGCCAGGGTGGGCGCGGTGAACCCGGGCCGGTGCGCGACCAGGAACCCGAGACGCTCGGAGTGCGCGGCCCCGTACGCGGCGACCTGCAGACCGTCCGGTGTGGACGACGAGTGGCCGACCAGCACCCGGTCGAAGCCGCCCTCCTCGTGCGCGGCGACGAACCGCCGCACGGTGTCGCGGTCGACGACCGGGCCCGTGGCGGGCCGGATCTCCGAGACCTCCTGGGTCCCGATCATGCCGATGAACTCGACGGACATGGGTCCTCCTCAGTGCACGCCGAGGCGGCCGAGCAGCTCGGCACGCAGGCGCTGGAAGTCGGGACGGGTGACGTCGCGGGGCCGGTCGAGGTCGACGGGGGCGTCGTGGGCGATCCGGCCGCCGTCCATGACGAGCACCCGGTCGGCCAGCACCAGCGCCTCCTCGACGTCGTGGGTCACCAGCAGCACCGCGCAGCGGTGCCGCTGCCACAGCTCGTCGACCAGGCCGCGGGCGGTGATCCGGGTGAGCGCGTCGAGCGCGGAGAACGGCTCGTCGAGCAGCAGCAGGTCCGGCTCCCGGACCAGCGCCCTGGCCAGTGCGGCGCGCTGGGCCTCGCCGCCGGAGAGCACCTTCGGCCAGACGTCGCTGCGGTGCGAGAGCCCGACCTCGGCCAGCGCGGCCTCCGCGCGGGCCCGGTCCGGGCGTCCGGGCAGCCCGAGCACGACGTTGCGCCACACCTTCTTCCACGGCAGCAGCCGCGGGTTCTGGAACCCGACGGCACGCCGCCGGGCGACGGTGACCTCGCCGGAGACGTCGGAGTCGAGGTCGGCGAGTATCCGCAGCAGGGTGGACTTGCCGCAGCCGGAGGCCCCGAGCAACGCCACGAACTCGCCGGGCGCGATGTCGAGGTCGAGACCCTCGATCACCGCGCGGTCGTCGAACCGCCGGGTCAGGCCGCGGACCTCGACCGGCCTCACCGTCCGCTGAACGCCGGTCGCCATGCCAGCAACCCCCTCTCCAACAGCCGCACGACGGCGTCGCCGAGCAGTCCCAGCAGTGCGTAGAGCGCGAGGCAGACGACGATGACGTCGGTCTGGAAGAACTCGCGGGCGGTGTTCATCTCGTAGCCGATCCCGGAGGTTGCGTTGATCGTCTCGCCGAAGACCAGGGCCAGCCACGCGGTGCCGAGCGCGTAGCGCAGGCCGACCAGGAACTGCGGCATCGCCGAGGGCAGGATCACGTGCCGGACCTGCCCGAACCAGCCCAGACCCAGGGTCCGGGCCGCCTCGACCAGCGTGGCGTCGACGTTGCGGATGCCGCCGAACAGGTTCATGTAGAGCGGGAACGTGACGGCCAGCGCGATCAGCGCGATCTTCGGTTCCTCGCCGATCCCGAACCAGATGATCAGCAGCGGGATGAGCCCGATCACCGGGACCGTGCGCAGCATCTGGACCGGGGCGTCGATGACGTCCTCACCGCGCCGGAACAGCCCGGACACCGTGGCCAGGACGACGGCCGCGACCAGGCCGATCGCGATCCCGGACAGCACCCGCACGGTGGAGACGGCGACGGCGCTCTGCACCGCGCCCTCGGCCCACATCCCGGCGGCGGTCGTGGCCACCGTGGCGGGGGAGGCGAGCACGTCGCGCGGCAGCACACCGGTGCTCGACAGCACCTGCCACAGCGCGACGAGCACGACCGGCGACGCGGTCTTGACCGCCCACCGCGGCACCCGGGCGGGCCCGCGGGCCCGGTGGCCCCGCAGGGTCTCGACGTCGGGCGGGGCCTGGGCCCTGGCCCGTTCGGACGTGGTCGTCATGGCGGCTCCTGGGTACGCGGGAGCACGGCGGCACCCGGGCGTACGGCGGTGCGGCCGTGGGAGGAGGGACGTGCGGCGACGGCCCGGCGCGCGGCGCCGGGGTGCGGTGCACGTGGCACTGCGGGAGAGCGTCAGGGACCCTCGGTAGGGGTCGGCTCCCGGACCGGCGCCGGGCTCGGCGCCGGGGGCGACGTCAGGGTCGACAGAGCGCCGACGCGACGCGGGCGAGGTCGATGTGCTCGCGCGTCGTGAGCAGCAGGGTGACGGTCACGAGGCCGACGGTAACCGCCCGGCGCCTCAAGCCCAACCCCGAACGTTGGGATTGAGGTCACGCGTTTCGCCTGGTGGGAGCACGTCCGGACACGTCGGCCCGATCGCCGCCGGGGGTGGACTCGGGTTGACACCGCCCGGCCCCGGTTCCGTACCGTCGTCGGCAGACCATCTCCGAGCGGCCGAGAGACCCGGCTCCACGACGCCGCAGCAACCCCCCGCCACACGCGGGTGCGGGTGCTCCTGCCGGGACGCGATGGAGGCATCCGTGGACTTCCCGCTTCGACCGCCGGTCCCACGGGCGGGGGTGGTGACGTGACCCGCACCGTCCTGTCCCGGCGGCGAGTCATCGACTACGTCCTCGTCGGAACCACGCTCTGTCGGCAGGGGAGATCGACCCGACCGATCCCGACGGCCGTCCGGCCCCTGTGACCTGGAGACACCATGAGCGTTCCGACCCTGCCCACGTCCGGCTCCGGCAGCCCGCCGTCCGCGCCCGACCGCGGGAGCCCGCCGCCCGGCCCGGCGAGCACGCTGCGCTCCGCCGATCCGGCGAGCACCCTGCTCGACGGGCTCGAGGCGCTCGTCCGGCGGCACCGCGCGCTGCGCACGGAGTCCCCGGACACGCTGCACACGGAGCTGATCACCGCGGAGGTCGCACAGCACCTCGCGGTGGCGCGCACCGCGTTGCGGCGCCGCCCGCGGGCGGTGTGAGTACCCGGGTGACCGCGGGCCGGCCCGGGACCCGCGGTCACCCGGCGCCGGGTGATCCCGTTGAAGCGGGGGCGGGCCTCGGCGATGGTGGTGCGGCGTGCCCGATCCGATCGGATCGGCACAGCGGGCCCGTCCGCGCCGGCCCGCCGGGTCCACCGGCGGCGCCGCGCGGGGGCCGGGCACGCGCCGCACAGCCGCCGCCCGGCGCGTGGTGAGCCCGGGCGTCGGGAGGTCCCCGAGGTCTGCGAGGCCCCGTCATGCACTCCGTCGTCACCGACGCCGCCGCACCGATCCGGGTGTGGACCGATCCCGCCGGCATCGAGGCGGGCGCACTGGAGCAGCTGCGCAACTGCGCAACTGCGCGAACCTCCCGTGGACCCACGGTGTCGCGGTCATGCCGGACGTCCACCAGGGCTACGGGGCCACCGTCGGATCGGTGATCGCGATGCGCGACGCCGTGTCCCCCGGAGCGGTCGGCGTCGACATCGGCTGCGGCATGTCCGCCGTGCGCACCGAGCTGACCGCCGAGGACCTGCCCGACTCCCTCGCCGGGATCCGCGCGCAGATGGAGCGCGACCTGCCCGTCGGGCGTGAGCTGCACCGCAACGGCCCGAGGCTGGCCCGGCTCGGCCTCGACACCATGCCGGAGTGGGACCGGCTGTGGACGGCGTTCGACGCGCTGCACGCGGTCCGGGAGCGGTTCACCCCGTCCGACGCCGACCGGTTGCGCGGCCGGGCCGGGCAGCAGGTCGGCACGCTCGGCGGCGGCAACCACTTCCAGGAGCTGTGCACCGACGAGACCGGCCGGGTCTGGCTGATGCTGCACTCCGGATCGCGCAACATCGGCAAGCGGCTCGCCGACGTCCACCTCGGTGTGGCGAAGGAGCTGCCGCACAACCAGGACCTCCCGGACCGGGACCTGGCGGTGTTCGTCTCCGGCACACCGGAGATGGCCGCCTACCGCCGGGACCTCTACTGGGCGCAGGAGTACGCCCGCCTGAACCGGCTGGTGATGATGGCCCAGGCGAAGTCCGCGCTGGTCTCGGCCATGGGCCGGCCGGTGCGCTTCGACGACGAGGTGTCCTGCCACCACAACTACGTGTCCGAGGAGACCTACGACGGCATCGACCTGATCGTCACCCGCAAGGGCGCGATCTCCACGGCCGACGGGCGGGCCGGGATCATCCCCGGCTCGATGGGCACCGGATCGTTCATCGTCTCCGGGCGCGGCAACCCGGACTCCTACCGCTCGGCGTCGCACGGCGCGGGGCGGCGGATGTCCCGGGGCGCGGCACGGCGGCAGTTCTCCGTCGCCGACCTGCAGGCGCAGACCGAGGGTGTGGAGTGCCGCAAGGACGCCGGCGTGGTCGACGAGATCCCCGGCGCCTACAAGGACCTGGAGACCGTCATCGCCGAGCAGGACGACCTGATCAGCGTGGACCACCGTCTGACCACGCTGCTCTGCATCAAGGGCTGACCCGCCCCCGCCCTCGCCCCGCCCCCGCCACATCGGGGCACTCATGGAGCTTCGGCCTCGTGTGGCCGGGCCGAAGCTCCATGAGTGCGGGCAGTGCAGGGCGGGGCAGGGCGGGGCGGCGGGGTCAGGCGACCTCGTCGAGCTTCCCCGTCGCCACGTCGAAGACGAAGCCGCGCACCGCGTCCGTGTGCGGCACGAACGGGTTCGCCCGGATCCGGGCGATCGACTGCCGGACGTCGCCGTCCAGGTCGTCGAACGCTTCGGCGGCCCACTCCGGCTTGATACCGGTGTCGTCCTGCACCGCGGCCTTGAACCCGTCGTCGGTGAAGGTCAGCATGCCGCAGTCGGTGTGGTGGATGAGGATGATCTCCTCGGTGCCCAGCAGCCGCTGGCTGATCGCGAGCGAGCGGATCTCGTCGTCGGTGACGACGCCGCCCGCGTTGCGGATCACGTGCGCCTCACCCTCGGCCAGGCCGAGGATGCGGTACACGTCGAGCCGGGCGTCCATGCAGGCCACCACGGCGAGCTTGCGGGAGGGCGGCAGCGGCAGCGGGCCCGTGAAGCTCTCGGCGTAGCGGGCGTTGTTGCGGAGCAGTTCGTCGGTGACGGACACGGTGTGTCTCCCGTGGGTCGGGTGCGGGCGGAGGTGGTCCCGACGGCCGCGCGGCGACCCGGCGGATCGCTACGCGGACCACCGACAGTGCTCGTCGAACTGCGTGATCCGACGGCTGGGCCAGAAGGGCTCGAGCCGGGTGCGCATCACCGCATGATTCGACCGCGGACGCCGCCGCCGGGGCAACCGGCCGCCCGGACCCTGGTACGGCGTGCCCGGTGTCCGGACACCGCGCGCGGTTCAGGACTCCGGGAAGGTGAACAGCTCCAGCGCGATGCCGTCCGGGTCGCGGAAGGAGATCCCGCTGCCGTAGTGCGCCCGCTTGATGCCCTCGTGCGCGATGCCGAGCCCGGTCAACCGCCCGGCCCACTCCTCCAGCTCCGCGTGCGAGCCGACGGCGAACCCGACGTGGTCGAGCCCGGTGCGCTCCTCGTCGAAGGCGTCGCCGCTCTCCCGGCCCTGGTGGGTGTGCAGGCCGAACAGCATCCCGCCGTCGAGGGCGAAGACGGTGTGGTGGAACCGGCCGCCCTCCTCGTCCTCGTCGAGGACGGGGCCGGTGCCGAACAACGCCGCGTACCAGGCGGTGCTGCGCTCCAGATCGCTGACGGTGAGTGCGACGTGCTGCAGTCCGGGGAAGGCCACGGTGAAGCTCCCTTGCTCCGTCTCGTGCAGGTACCGGCCCCTGTCTAGCAGCGGCCGGGCGTCCGCGGACCCTCCATGCGGACGGGCCCGGGGCGAGTGCCCCGGGCCCGTCGGACGTGCGGTGGGTGATCAGCCCGCCTTCGGCATCAGGACCTTGTCGATGACGAAGACGGTCGCGTTGGCGGTCGGGATGTTGCCGCACAGCACGTTGGCGGTGTTGCCCATGCCGTCGGTCACGGTCGGCGCGTCCGCGGTGCCGCCGATGGTGAGGTCCCCGCCGGCCAGCTCGGTCAGGGTCTTCTTCCCGACGATGCCGTCGGCGTCGAGCCGCTCCGGGGTGACGTGGTAGCTCAGCAGGCCCTGCAGCTGCGTGGTGTCGGCGAGCAGGGCGTTGAACTTCTCGTCACCGAGCTGCTGCTGGACCGCGGAGAAGGCGTCGTTCGCCGGGGCGAAGACGGTGATGCCCTCCTGCTGGTTCAGGGTGTCGGCCAGGCCGGGGACCTTGCCGACGGCGGTGACCAGCGTGGTCAGCAGCGGGTTGGTGCTGGCGGCGGTGGCGACCGGCTGCGGGCCCATCGAGTCGAGCGAGCCCGGCTCGTCGCCCTGCGGGAGCATGCCGCAGGCCGGGCCGAAGACGTCGTCGTTGGTGGTGACGCCGCCCGCGGCGGGCTGCTCCATCGGCGAGGACATCGGGGCCGACGACGCCGGCGGGGGCGGCTGCTCGGAGCCGGAGTCCATCGAGCCGCCGCAGGCGGCGAGTCCCAGGGTCAGGGTGGCGAACAGTCCGACGGTGGCGAGGGTACGGGTGGCGCGCATTGTGGGAATTCCTCTCGGATGGTGGCGAGGGTATTTCCGTCGCCGGCTGTCGTGGAGTTGTTCGGTGGAGGTGGTGGGAGCGGTTCGGGTCGTCGGGAAGTTTTTTTTCGGTGGGTTCTCCTTCGCCGGTGAAACGGCGTGCGACGACTCTCCGTCGTCGCCGATGCCCCGATCAGGCGACGGTGAAGAGCACCGACGGCCAGCCGGTGGCACCGTCCGGGATCGGTTCGACGCGGACGTCGGTCTGGGTGAGGCCGCGCCGGTCGGTGGCCCGTGCCACGACCATGTGGTTGCCAGGGCCCAGGTCGAGCTCGGCCCGCCACATCCGCCAGGTGTTCGCATTCACCTCGGTCGCCAGTTCGGCCCGGACCCACGGCCCGTCGTCGGCGCGGACCTCGACCCCGGTGACCCCGACCGGCTGGGCCCACGCGACGCCGGCCACCTGCACCCGTCCGGACGGCATCTGGGCGAACCCGGCCGGGGCGTCGATCCGGCACTGGGTCTTGATCGGGGCCCGCTCGGCCCAGCCACGGTCGCGCCAGTAGACCGACCGGTCGGCGAACGTGGTGAGCTCGATCTCGGAGAGCCACTTGGTGGCCGAGACGAAGCCGTAGAGCCCGGGGACCACCATCCGTACCGGGAAGCCGTGCTCGGCGGGCAGTGCCTCGCCGTTCATGCCGATCGCGAGCAGTGCGCCGCGGCCGGGCTCCAGCACGGTGGCGGTCGGTGTCCCCGCGGTCCAGCCGTCCCGGCTGGTCGAGACGATCTGGTCGGCGCCGGGATCGACGCCGAGCTCGCTCAGCAGCGGGGCCAGTTCGACGCCCACGAAGCGTGCGGTGGACACCAGGTTCCCGCCGACGGTGTTGGACACGCAGGTCATCGTGATGAGCCGCTCGACCAGCGGGCGGGCCAGCAGATCGTCCATGGTCAGGGTCACCTCGCGCCCGACCCGGCCGTGGATGCGCAGCGACCAGTCCTCGGCGCGCACGGTCGGGAGCTGCAGCGCGACGTCGATCCGGTAGAAGTCGGCGTTCGGCGTCACGAACGGGACCGTGCCCAGCTCCGGGAAACCCGCCGACGCCGGTACCGCGGGCGCCCGCTCCACCAGCGGTGCGGCGGCCAGCCTGCGGGTCAGCGCGTCCCGCGAGGCGGTGACGGCCCCGGCGCCCGAGGCGAGTGCGGCGCCCACGCCACCGGCGGCCAGCGACCCGGCGACGACCGCGGCCGAGGCCCCGGCGAGCACGGTGCGCCGCTCGACCCGGGGCGCGCCGTGGCCGGCCGGTGCCGGTGCCGCCGCGCGGCGGGCCAGCCGGTGCAGGAGCCGTTGCACCAGGACACCCACGACCAGCGACGCCAGCGGGGCGACCGGGTCCACCGGCTGCACGACCGGACCGGTGAGGACCGCGGCGAGCGCGAGCAGCCCCAGCGCGGCGACGACCGCGGTGCCCGGTGCGGGCCGCCGGCGCGCCGTCAGCCCGGCGGCGGCCCCGGCGACGAGCAGCACGACGGCGATCCCGGCGAGCAGCACCGGCTTGTCGGCGGTTCCGAATGCGGATTTCGCGAATTCGACGACCGGTTGCGGGGAGAGCCGGACGGCGGCGTCACCGACGGCGACGAACGGGGACGACGCCGGCGAGAGAATTCCCGCGACGAGATGTCCGAACGCCACCGCGGACACGATGGCGAGCAGTTCCACGACCATCGCGGACAGGCGTGGGAGAACGGGAACCATCCTGTTCCCCGGGTCCTGCATCTCGGTGAGCACACCGGTGGTTCGCGGTGGCCCCGGTGTGCGGTTCGGTCGAATTCCGCGGCGTCATCCGATGCGTGACGACACGGTGGGCGGACCGGTTCAGCCGAGGCCGACCGGGGCGTCGGCGGCGCCGACCCCGTCCGGCGGTGCGGCCTGCGCCGGCACCCCGCCGGGCGGCGGCAGCGCCGCGTCGGCACCGACGCCCTTCTCCGCGGCCGCGGTGCGCACCGCGTCGACGACGAGCAGCAGCGCGGCCCGGCGGGCCGATCCGGTCCGGTAGGCCAGCGACACGGTGCGGGTCAGCGCGTCACCGAGGGCGACGACGTCCACCCCCGGCGGGCGCAACGCCAGGCCCAGGTCGCTCACCAGGGTGACGCCCAGGCCGGCCGCGACCATCGCCATCGCGGTGGCCTGCTCCTCGACCTCGTGGTTGATCCGCGGCTCGTAGCCCGCGGACTGGCAGGCCAGCCGGACCGCGTGCCCGAAGTGCGAGCGCGTCGGGGCGGCGATCCACGGGTGCTCGGCCAGCTCGGCCAGGGACACGCTCGCGGTCGGCACCGCACCGGCGGGGACCGCGGCGTAGAGCCGCTCGACGGCGATCACCGAGCGCTCCAGCCCCCGGTCCCAGGTCATCGGGTAGTTCGAGTAGTCGATGACGAACGACAGGTCGAGCTGCCCGTCGCGGACCGCGGCCGCCGTCTCCTCGGGGGCCAGCTCGCGGGTCCGGAGCCGGATGCCGGGATGGGTCCTGGCGAGCGCGGTCAGCGCACCGGGCAGCAGCCCGGACGCCACCGACGCCCACACGCCCGCGGTGAGCCGCGCCGAGACCGACTCGCCGGCCTCCTCCAGCGCCTGGGTGGCGCGCTCGACCGAGGCGAGGATGTCCTCGGCGTGCTCGGCGAGCAGCATCCCGAGGTCGGTGAGCAGGACCCGGCGGCCGCGCCGCTCGAACAGCCGGGTCCCGACGTCGCGCTCCAGCTGGGCGAGCTGCTGGGACACCGCGGACGCGGTGTAGTGCAGCGCCGTCGCCGCCGCGGTGACCGTGCCACGCCGGTGCAGCTCACGCAGCATCCGCAGCCGGGGCAGCGACAGATCCATGCCGGGAACCCTAGTGCCCGCGGGCGTGTGCCCGGGGCCGGATCCGTTGTTCAGGAACTCTGCACACGGCCGTGAATGATCCGTAAATGGACGCCGGGCCGGATGCGGACGCACAGTGACGGCACCGGTCGAGACGCCACGGACCGGGGGACGACGAGGTCCGACAGGCAACGACGGGACCGGCTCTCCCCACGCGGCGACCGGCGGAGCACGACGAGGAGGTGGGTCGCCATGACGACCATGCAGAACCCGGCCGGAGGCACCCAGCAGGCTGCCGCGCAGACCGTTCCGGCGACGGGCCACGCGATCCCGGCCGTCGCACCCGCGGTCCGCCGCCCGGACCCGTACATGCGGCTGCAGTGGAACGACTCGGCGACCGGCGCCGTCGGCTACCTCGTCGTGCACACCCTGCGGGCCGGTCTCGCCACCGGCGGGACCCGGATGCGCGCCGGCTGCACGCTGAGCGAGGTCGAGGACCTGGCCCGCGGCATGGCCAACAAGACCGCGACCTTCGACCTGCCGATCGGCGGGGCCAAGGGCGGCATCGACTTCGACCCGAAGGACCCGCGCGCCGTCGAGGTGCTGGAGCGCTTCTGCGAGGCCATGCGGCCGTGGATCGACGCGCACTGGGTCACCGCGGAGGACCTGGGCGTCCCGCAGCACCTGATCGACGAGGTCTTCGACCGGCTGGGTCTCGGCCAGAGCTACCACGCCGCGATCAGCCGGGCCGCCGACCCGGAGGCCACCCTGGAGCGGGTGCGCACCGGACTGCGCGCCGAGGTCGACGGCGGGTTCGAGCTGGGTGACGTGATCGGCGGCTACGGCGTCGCGCACGCCTGCCTGGCCGCCGCGGTCTCCTGGGGCCGCGCCCCGGCCGCGACGACCGTGGCCATCCAGGGCCTCGGGACGATGGGCGGCGCCGCCGCCTACTACCTGCACGAGGCCGGGATGCGGGTCACCACGGTGGCCGACGCGGCCGGCACCCTGCACTGCCCGGACGGCCTCGACGTCCCGGCGCTGCTGGACCTGCGCGACGGCTACGGCGAGATCGACCGCTCGCGGCTGCCGGCCGGCGTCGAGCAGCTCCCGCGCAACGCGATCCTGTCGGTCGAGGCGGACATCCTGGTCCCGGCGGCGATCTCCTACGCGATCACCCCGGACAACTCCTACGACGTCCGGGCCCGGGTCGTGGTCGAGGCCGCGAACGCCGCGACCACGCCGGAGGCGGAGGCGATGCTCGCCGCCCGCGGCATCCCGGTGCTGCCCGACTTCGTGGCGAACGCCGGCGCGGTCGCCTGGGCCTGGTGGCTGCTGCTGGGCGAGGTCGACGACGATCCGCAGAACTCGTTCGACCGGCTCCGCACGGTGATGCACACCAAGGTCGGCATGCTGCTCGCTGCCTGGTCCGAGCACGGCACCACGCCCCGGGACACCGGCCACCGCTGGGCCGACGACCCGGCACCGGTCACCGGGCCGGTCGTCATCCCCTGACCCGGGCCCCGACGCGCACCCGGTCGCGGTGACCGGCCGGGATCAGCCCGGCCGGTCACCGCGGCGGCGTTCGTCGGCGTGCTCGGCGTCGTGGCGCAGCCGGGCGTCGACGTGCTGTTCGGCGCGCCGCGCCTCCCGGGTGGCCGCGGCCGCCCCCACCGGGTAACCGGCCTTCATCACCCGCGTCTCGCAGGCCTCGACCACGTAGACCATGCCGTAGAACAGCCCGATGACGGCGCCCGAGGCGACCGCCCCCAGGCGTACCCAGGACGGGCCGGGGACGATCAGGAACAGCAGGGCGAGCAGCGGGAGCAGCTGGGTCACCGTCCGCGCCAGGTGCCGCAGCCACCAGGTCCGGCAGGTGACGTCGTGCAGGACCCAGCGACCGTGGCGTTCCGGGAGACCCGCGCCGTAGGCGTAGGCGATCCAGCGGAACGGGTTCGGGCGTCGCATGACGACCTCCATGTTAGGCGGCCCTCACCGGCACGGCGACGTGACGTCTCACGCCCCCGGGTGCCGGACGAGCAGCGCGACGGCGTCGGTCCAGCGCCGCGGGCTGCCCTCGGGGGCGACGGTGATGCCGTCCGGGCCCGGTACCGGTTCCGGGAGCGGGCGCCCGCCCCGGGCGGCACCGACCAGGTCCCGGACCCGCTGCCCGGCCCGGTGGTAGAACTCGATCTGCACGGCCCGGCCGAACACGGCGAACCCCAGGCGGTACAGCGGGTTCGGGATGGGCGCGGGCCGGGAGAACGCGCGGATGACGAAGCGGACCTCGCCGGTGTCGAGGTCCTTCACGATCTCGTAGGTCAGCCGGCCCCGTTCCAGGTGGCCGTGCAGCGTCTCGTAGGTCCAGCCCCACACCCGGGCGCCGTCGCGGATCTCGTCGACGACCGCGGTCACCCGCACCCCGAGGTGGAAGCGCAGCGGGCCGAACCGGCCCTCCAGCAGCATGTCCCGCCCGAGCAGGGGATCGCCGGGCCGGAAGGCGCCACGCAGCCGGCGGTGATCGGTGAACTGGTAGCCGAGCAGGACCGAGCACGCCCGCTCCCAGTCGCCGCCGGGCACCGGTTCACCCGGTGGCTCGGTGCCGACCAGCGCGCTGCCGTGGTCGACGTGCCAGCCGTCCTCGCCGTCGGTGCGGGGGACCTCGTCCGTGCCGAGGCCGGCGATGTTGGAGGCGCGGCCGGCGAGCGAGTCGAGGTCGGCCCGCCGCAGCGCCGGACCGGGCCGGGCGTGCAACGTCCGGCTCACCGCCGCCGTCCCGGGAGCCCGGCCCGCTCCTCGCGCCGCATCGCGTCGCCGATCTGCCACAGCATCGACGGCCACAGGCCGACGAAGATCGCCCGACGCTCGGCGTTGCCGCGCTCGTCCTGGTCGACGGTCTTTGCCCGCAGCCAGAGGCCGATCGAGAACCCGACCGAGCCGAGCGAGATCCACTGCAGGTGCGTGCCACGCAACCCGGTGCGGTGCAGGAGGGAGCCGACGGTCATGGCCGAAGGTTCCCCGGCGCCGTGCCGGGTACACCCATCGACGATGAGCAATCACAGTGCCGACCCGGTGACCGGTGACCGGCGGTCCCGCCGGGTGGCAGCGCTCGCCCGCTGGCCGGTCGCACTGGCGCTGGTGTCGTGGCGGTACTTCTGGCGGACCACGCCGATCCACCGCAGCGACGTCGCCGGAGACCTGTCGGACCTGCCGCCGCCCGCACCGCGGGAGGCCGGCGGCGACCACGTCCAGGGGCCGGAGGACGGGCACGGCACCCTGCTGCACCGCCGGTACTCGGTACGGATCCGCGGCACGTCGATCGGTCCGGAGGAGCTGATAGCCCGGCTCGCGGCCGATCCGGACCGGTGGTCACCGGAGTTCGCCGTGTTCCGCAGGCTGCGGGGCGAGCCGGGCCGGATGCGGCTCGGTGACGAGTTCCTCATCCGGATGCCGGGCCCGTGGGACGGGCCGGTCCGGGTGTGCGCCGCCGACCCGGCGAGCTTCACCTTCGTCACCCTGCGCGGGCACCTCGAGGCGGGGCGGATCACCTTCGGCGCCCGCAGCGACGGCGACCGGCTCGTGTTCGCCATCGAGTCCTGGGCCCGTCCGGGGGACCGGTTGTCGCACCTGCTCTACAACCGGCTGCGGGTGGCCAAGGAGGTCCAGCTCAACATGTGGACGCACGCCTGCATCCGGGCGGCCGCGATCGCCGGTGGCCGTCCGGACGGCGGGATCACCGTCCGGACCCGCCGGTTCCGGTCGGCGCGCCGGGAGGGGTGACCCGGCCCGCCCGGACGCCACGAAACGGGGTGCGGCCCGCACGGGCGCTCGTTAGCGTGCGGTCCGTGGCAGCCATACGCCTGCGCGTCGCCTGACGGCGGCGCCCACCCTCCGCGGCCCCGCCGTCCCTGCAGCCGGTCCCCGTACCCCTGCCGGGCGGCGCATCGCCCTGCGCGCGTCCGGCTCCCGACCAGGGAGCCCGTGTGTCCCACCCCTCTCGCATCGGCCGTCACGAGCACGGCCAGAACCTCCTCGTCGACGCAGGCGTCACCGCCGCCGTCGCGGATCTCGTCGCCGGCTGGCGACCGTCCCCGGTACTGGAACTCGGTGCCGGCGACGGCGCGCTCACCGCGGCCCTGGTCCCGCTCGGCCGGCCGATCACCGCCGTGGAACTGGACCCGCACCGGGTGGCCCGGTTGCGGTCACGGTTCGGCGACGCCGTCGAGGTGCACCACGGTGACCTGCTGCGGACCGACCTGGGCCGGTCGCTCGACGTCGTCTCCAACGTCCCCTACGCGCTGACCACCCCGCTGCTGCGCCGGCTGCTCGCGGCCGGCCGGTGGGGGCACGCGCTGCTCCTGCTGCAGTGGGAGGTCGCCCGCAAGCGCGCCGCGGTCGGCGGCACGACGGCGCTGACCGCGCGGTGGTGGCCCTGGTTCGCGTTCCGGCTGCACCGGCGGGTGCCGGCCGTCGCGTTCCGTCCCGTCCCGGCCGTCGACGGCGGCCTGCTGGAGATCGTCCGCCGCCCCCGGCCGCTGGTCGACGGCCCGGCCCGGGACTACCAGCGCATGGTGGACGCGGTGTTCACCGGGCGTGGCCGCGGAGCGGTCGACGTCGCCGGGCGCCGGTACGGCCGCCGGGTCGCGCGGGAGTGGTCGGCGTCGTCCCGGGTCGGGCCCGCGGCGCTGCCCCGCGACCTGGGCGCGGACCAGTGGGCGGACCTCTACGACCGGCTGCGGCGGTGAGCGGGGTCGCCCGGGTCCACCACCGGGGTACCCACGGCCGGATGAACTCCCCGGCCGCCGCGCGCAGGCACCACCCTCCCCGTGATCACGTCGACCCTGACGGACGGTGATCGAGGAGGTCGGCATGTGGGATCGCGTGCGCAGCCGGGGATCCGCGGTGTCGACGACGCTGACGGTGGCCGCCGTCGTGACGCTGGTCCCGGTCCTCGCGGCGCCGGTCGCACCCCTCGGCGTCCCGGCTCCGGCCACCCCGGCCGCCGCTGTGGTGGCGGCGGGCCCGGACTCCGCCGCGGGCGCCATGGTCACGACGCCGTCGGCGGCGGGACCCGCGGACGCGGTGCGGACCGGGCTGCTCCGCGGCAGCGTGCGCAGCGGCGGCGGAACCGTGGGCGGGGATCCGGCCGCCGCTCCCGCCGCGCCCGCGGTGACCCACCGCGAGGAGCGCATCGACACCCCGGCCGGGCCGGTGACCACCGACGTCGTCGTCGCCGACCTGCGCCGGGACGGGGTCCGGGCCGTCCTGCTCACCGGCGCGACGGTCGCCGAGCGCGCCGACGTCGTCGGGCACGCGGCCCGCGGTGGTGCGTTCGCCGCCGTCAACGGGGACTTCTTCGATCTCGCCCGCAGCAACGCCCCGGCCGGTCCGTCGGTGCGCGACGGGCGCCCGCTCACCTCGGCGGTCCCGCCGGGCCGCCGGCTCGCACCGGCCGTGCCGGGCAGCGAACCGGGCGACGCACTGACCGTGGACTCCGGCGGGACCCCGCGGATCGACCGGCTCACGCTCGACGCCTCGGCGTCCGCCCCGGACGGGCCGCTGCCGATCCGCACGCTCAACGCCTACGCCGTCCCGGTCGGCGGGATCGGCCTGTTCACCTCCGACTGGGCCGGGGACCGCAACGCCGCGCTGTGCGGCAGCGACACCGACCGGGACGCGCCGTGCGCGCCGGACCGGGTCGAGGTGGTGGTCCGCGACGGGGTGGTGACCGCGGTGCGCCCGCCCGGTGGCGGACCGATCCCGGCGGCGGAGCAGATCCTCACCGGGCGCGACGACGGTGCGGCCGCCCTGCGCGGGCTCGAGGTCGGGGACCGGGTGACCGTGCGCAGCGAGCTGGCGGCCGCGTCCGGGGCCGAGCCGCGGACCGCCGTCGGCGGCAGCCCGATCCTGCGCGGCGGTGCCGCGGTACCGGGTCTCGACGCCGGGGTCCGGGACCCGCGGACGGCCGCCGGGATCACCGACGACGGCCGCCTCGTCCTGGTCACCGCGGACGGGCGGGAGGCGACCAGCGCCGGGGCGACCCTGGCCGAGATGGCCGAGCAGCTGCGCCGGGCGGGTGCCGTGGACGGGGTGAACCTCGACGGCGGGGGGTCGTCGACGATGGTCGTCGGCGGGCAGGTGGTGAACCGGCCGTCGGAGGACGCCTACCGGTTGGTGCCGAACGCGTTGGGGGTCGTGGCGCCGGGGCCGTGAGCACCCAGGGGTCCCCGGAGGCAACGGCCGAACGGACCGCTGCAGAATCCGGCCACGTCTGACAGATTCTGTGTCCTGACGTCAGATCACGCGATACTCTGACTGATAGTGTCTGTGCATGTCTGATCAGGCAGAAGATCGTGAACGGTCCGAGGTGGTCGTCAATCGGGACGGCCGCATCCTGATCCCGGCGCAGGTGCGCCGCGACCTGGGGCTGACGGCCGGGTCGTCACTGCTGTTGTCGGTCGAGGACGGTCGCGTGGTGATGGAGTCGCGCGAGCAGCTGGTCGCGCGGATGCGTCGCGACGTCGCGCAGGCCTGGCAGGGCGACCCGCAGGACTCCGCGGCCGACGAGCTGATCGCCGATCGCCGAGCCGAGGCCGCGGCTGAGAACTCCCGATCGTGACCGGGCCCGCCATCCCTGCTGCGGGTACCGGGGATCCGCCGGTGGTGCTCGATGCGTCCGCGGTGCTGGCCTGGTTGCGGGCCGAGCCCGGCTCCGAGGTCGTCGACGCGCGCCTGGCCGGGGCGGTGATCTCGGCGGTGAACCTGTCGGAGGTCCACCAGGAGCTGGCCCAGCGCGGTGTCGACGCCGACCGGACGGTACGCCAGCTGCGCACCCTGGGGATCCGGACCGAGCCGCTCGACGCCATGGACGCGATCGCCGCGGCGAGGTTGTGGCCGGCCACCCGAGCGGCGGGACTGTCGCTGGGGGACCGTTGCTGCCTGGCCCTGGCCGCGCGTCTCGGCCGGCCTGCACTGACTGCCGACACCGCGTGGACCGCGCTCGGGATCGACGTGGCTGTCGTGGCCGTTCGCTGAGGCCGTGGTCGACGACGAGCGAGGAAAGCGCTCCCGTCGCAAGACCGGGGCACGCACCGGGTTCCTGGACGACGACCGGCAGCGAACGGCGGGCAGCCCGATCGGCTCACTCCCGCGCCGCCGTCACCTCCAGCATCGCGAACAGCTGGGCGACCAGCCAGTCCCGCACCGCGGCCCGGCCCGGCCCGGCCCCCGGGGCCGCCTGCAACCAGGTCAGCGTCGATCCCTCCACCAGCGACACCCAGCCGCGCAGGGTCATCAGCTGCAGCGGCGACGGTGCCGGCACGCCACCCCGCTCGCACAGCAGCGCGACGATGTGGTCGCGCACCCCGTCGACCAGGGCGTCGGTCGCGTCGGTGGAGATCACCGATCCGCTGCGCAGCAGCGCCACGTAGGCGCGGTGGTGCCGCCCGACGACGTCGAGGAACACGTCCAGCGCGTCGCCGAGCTGGCCGGCGAGCGGCAGGTCCGCGGGGAGCGCGACCCGGGCGATCAGCTCGTCGGCCACGCTGCCGAGCGCCGCGACGTGCAGCTCCTCCATGCCGGAGAAGTACCGGTAGAACAGCGCCCGCGAGACGTCGGCGGCGCGGGTCACGTCCTCGACCGCCACGTCCTCCGGGGCGCTGCGGCCGTAGAGGTCCAGCGCGGCGGACACCAGCTGGGCACGCCGGGCCTCGGGGGTCATCCGCCGCGGGGAGCGGGCCGGTGTCGTCGTCATCGTCGCCGAGGGTACGGACCCGACCGGCTCAGCGGTCGAGGTCGACCACGACGCCGTCGCCGTCGGCACGGGCGACGCACAGCGCGGTACGGCCCGGACCGGCCGGGTCGTCCCGGGTCGTCCCGGCGAGCAGCGGCACGTGGCAGGTCCCGCAGAACCCCTGCCGGCACGAGTACGGCATGTCCGGCCGGACCGCGCGGACGGCGTCGAGCGCCGTCCGGTCCGCGGGCACGGCCACGTCGGGGCCGCCGGCGATGCGCACGGTGAACGGGCGGCCGTCGCGGATCGGGGGCGGGGAGAACCGCTCGGAGTGGAACCGCCGCCCGGCCGGCAGCGCCCGGCGCACCGTCTCGATCATCGGTGGCGGCCCGCAGCAGTAGACGGCCGTGCCGGCCCCGGCACCGGCGAGCAGCTCCGCGGCGGTGGGCAGGCCGCGCCCGTCGTCGTCCGGACGGCGCAGCACCCGGTCCGGAGCGAGCGTGGCCAGCTCGGCGGACAGCGGCATCGAGGCGAGATCGCGACCGGTGTGCACCAGGCGCCACGGCAGCCCGGCCGCGTGCACCGTCCGGACCATCGGCGCGATCGGGGTGATCCCGATGCCACCGGCGAGGAACAGGTGGTCCGGGGCGGCGGCCAGCGGGAACGCGTTGCGCGGGCCGCGCAGGCGCAGCCGGGTGCCGGGCGTCAGCCGGTGCATCTGCGCCGACCCCTCGCCGCCGGGCACCGCGCGCACCGCGATCCGGTAGACCGTGCGGTCGGCCGGGTCGCCGCACAGCGAGTACTGCCGCAGCAGTCCCGAGGGCAGCTCGACGTCGACTTGCGCACCCGCCCGCCAGGCGGGCAGCGGTGCCGGGCCGGCCGGTACCAGCTCGACGGCCACCACGTCGTCGCACGGGTGGCGCACCGTCCGCACCTCGACGGTCACGGTGCGGTCCACCGCCCTGGCCGGGCGCCGACGCCGGCCGCTGCGGGCGGAGAGCCGCTGGGCCAGCGCCGTCACCGCGGACAGCGTCGTCGCCCCGCGGTTCGGGTACGGCGGCGGGGCGACGCTCATCCGGCACCCGCCACATCCGGGGTGCCCCCGTCCTCGGCCCGCCGGGCGGCCGGGGAGCGGGCGAGGTAGGCGACGGCGGCGTCGGTGTCACCGTGGTGGGCCGGGTGGAAGCGCGGGTGCAGGTAGGCCAGCACCGCCCTGGCGAACAGCCACGGCCCCGGCACCAGCCCCCGTCGCGACGCCCGCAGGTAGTCGCGCAGCCGCACCCGGCGCTGCGGGGTCCCGCGCAGCCGCGGGTCGCGGGCGCACAGCTGCCGGGTGCCGTTGCCCCAGAGCTTCGCCAGTGCCGGGCCGCTGATCGCCATCGCGCGGACCCGGCGCAGGTAGCGGCCGTCGAGGTGCACGTAGAGGTCGTGCGCGACGCTGCGGTGCTCGACCTCCTCGGCACCGTGCCAGCGCAGCATGTCCAGCATCTGCGGGTCCGCGCCCGCGGCGTCGAGCTCGGGGGAGTGCAGGATCCACTCGCCGAGCACCGCGGTGAAGTGCTCGATCGCCGCGATCAGGCCGACCCGCTCGACCAGCCACTCGCGGGCCTCGTCCCCGGTCAGTCCGCGGTCGCCGAGCAGGTCGTTGAAGATCCACTCGACCTGCTCGACGTAGCGCGAGACGTCGACGCCGGCGTCGATCAGGTGGTCCAGCGCACCCTGGTGGGACGACGCGTGCATCGCCTCCTGCCCGATGAAGCCGCGGACGTCCTCGGCGAGCGCGTCGTCGTGCACCAGCGGCAGCGCCCGGGAGAACACCTCGACGAACCAGCGCTCCCCCTCGGGCAGCAGCAGGTGCAGCACGTCGATCAGGTGCGAGGCGAACGGCTCGCCCGGGATCCAGTCGGTGCGCAGGGTGGAGAAGTCGAAGCTGACGTCGCGGGCGTGCAGCGCGATCCGGTCGTCGTCGGTCATCGGTGCTCCTCGCTCGTGCCCGGGTCGGTCCTGGCCAGTGCGCGCAGCAGTCCCGGGGCCAGCCGGGACGCCAGCAGTCCGGCGTGCGCCTCCGCGGTGACCGGGGCGAGCGGCAGGTCCCGCTCGACCGCCCGGACCAGCCGCGCGGCGACCTGCTCGGCGGTGTAGCCGCGCCGGGCGTAGGCGGCCGCCGCGGCGCCGCGCCGGGCGTCCTGTTCGGCGTCGGAGGTCCCGGCGAAGCGGGTGTGCGCGGTGATCGGGGTGTCGACGATGCCGGGGCACAACGCGGTCACCCCGATCCCGGCGTCGGCCAGCTCCGCCCGCAGGCACTGCGAGAGCATGAGCACCGCGGCCTTCGTCGTCGCGTAGGCGGGCAGCACCCGCGACGGGACGTACGCGGCGGCCGACGCGGTGTTCACGATGTGCCCGCCCTCGCCCTGCGCGGTGAGCAGCGCGCCGAAGTGCCGGCAGCCGTGCACGACGCCCCACAGGTTCACGTCGACGATCCGGCGCCACTCCTGCGGGGTCGTCGCGGCGAACGGGCCGGCGACCCCGATCCCGGCGTTGTTGACGACGAGGTCCGGCACCCCGTGCTCGGCGGCCGTCCGCGCGGCGAGCTCGGCGACCGCCGCGTCGTCGGCGACGTCGACGACGTGCGCGAACGCCCGCCCGCCGGCCCGTTCGACGAGCTCGACCGTCTCCGCCGCCGCGTCCGAGGACACGTCCGCGACCACGACCCGGGTCCCGAGGGCGGCCACCCTCCGTGCGGTGGCCCGGCCGATCCCGCTGCCGGCCCCGGTGACGACGGCCAGCCCCGAGTCCCAGCGCACGCCCCGGTTCCGGCGACCGCGCGAGGCGACCAGTGCGGTGCCGCGGGCCCGGGCCCTGGTGAGGGCGTGCGGTGCGGGGGAGTCGCCACCGGTCGTCGCCGAGACCAGCTCGCTCACGCAGCGCGCGATCACCCCGGGCCGGTGGCGCACCACCCAGTGCCCGCCGGGCAGGTACCGCACCCGCAGGTCGGGGGCGAACTCCGCGGCGCTGGTCGCGAGGGCCGGGGTCACGTAGGCATCGGAGCGCGGCGCCAGCACCTGCACCGGGACGTCGGTCCGGCGCCGCTCCGGACGCCCGAGCCGCCGCGGCAGGTTCCGCCGGTACAGCTCCAGCCCGTTGACGGCGTCGCGGACCGACGGGCGCGGCACCCGTTCCCGGCGGGCGACGAGCCCGCCGAGCGCGCCGCTGCGGATCGCCAGCTCCGGGAGCACCGGCAGCCGGAACGCGAGCGTGTACCAGGAGTGCGCGGCCTGACGCAGCACCGCCCGCAGGTCCCGCGGGGACCGGCGGCCCAGGAACAGCGCGACGTGATCGAGGCACGGCCCGGAGATCGAGGTGAACGAGGCGACCCGGCCGGTCAGCGTGTCGCCGGTGACCGCGTGCCAGGTCTGGATGGCGCCCCAGTCGTGGGCGAGCAGGTGCACCGGGGCGTCCGGGGACACCGCGTCGCACACGGCACGGAGATCCGCGGCGAGCAGGTCGAGGTCGTATCCGGCGCGCCCGCCCGGGGCGTCGGAGTCGCCGTGCCCGCGGACGTCGTAGGTGACGACGTGGTGGTCGTCTGCCAGCAGGTCCGCGACGCCGTCCCAGACGTGCCGGTCGTCGGGATACCCGTGTACCGCGACCACGACCGGCCGCCCCCGGGCACCGCGTTCCTCGACGGCCAGCCGCAGTCCGTCGGCACTCGTCACCGCACTGTGAGACACGCCGTCATCATAGAAAACCCGTCAACAGTCGTCCACCCTCCCTTCTTCGCACTCATGGAGCTTCAGCCCGGTCTCACGAGGCCCGAGCTCCATGAGTGGAACGGGGGCGGGGGTGGCCTCGAGCCACTCATGGAGCTTCAGGACGGTGTCGCGAGGCTGAAGCTCCATGAGTGCGACGGGGGGAGGGGGGAGGGGCACCGGAGGCGGGTCAGGAGCCGGTGAAGGTCTGCCACAGGAGGACGCCGTTCAGGGCCACGACGACCGCGGTCACCACGACGGCGGCGACCGTCGTGGCGCGGTGGTTCACCAGTTCGCCCATGATCGACCGCCGGGCCGTCAGCCACACCAGCGGTGCCAGCGCGAACGGGATGCCGAACGAGAGGATCACCTGCGACAGCACCAGTGCCTCGGTCGGGTCCACCCCGAACCCGAGGACGACGAGTGCGGGCGCCAGCGTGAGCAGGCGGCGCAGCAGCAGCGGGATCCGGCGGCGCAGGAACCCGGCCATGATCACCTGCCCGGCGTAGGTCCCCACCCCCGACGACGCGAACCCCGACGCCAGCAGCGCGATCGCGAAGCCGTAGGCGGCGACCGCGTCCAGCTCGGTCCCGAGCCCGGCGAAGATCCCCTCCAGGGTGTCGGTGCCGGGCACCGTGCTCCCGGCGAACAGTGCGGCCGCGACGACGAGCATGGACAGGTTCACCAGGCCCGCCACGCCCATCCCGAGCGCGATGTCGGTCCGCCCGGTGCGCAGCAGGAACCGGGTGTCGGCGGCGCTGCGGGCGACCAGGCGCCGCTGGGTGAGGGCCGAGTGCAGGTAGATCACGTGCGGCATGACGGTCGCGCCGAGGATGCCGGTGGCCAGCACCAGCGAGTCGAGCCCGGCGAACTGCGGGACCAGCCCGGCGGCGAGCCCGGCCGGATCGACGCCGGCGCGGAACGCCGTCGACGCCAGCCCGACCAGGATGATCAGCAGCAGGAACACGATCGCGCGCTCGAACGGCCGGTGCCCGCGCGACTGCAGCCCCAGCAGCGCGAACGCGATCACCCCGGTGATCACCCCGCCGGTGAACAGCGGGATACCGAAGAGCAGGTGCAGCGCGACCGCCCCGCCGATCACCTCGGCCAGGTCGGTCGCCACCGCGACCAGCTCGGCCTGCGCCCACATGAACCGGTTCCCCCACCGGGACAGGTGCTCGCGGCACAGCTCGGGCAGGCTCGCGCCCGTCGCCAGGCCGAGCTTGGCCGACAGCGACTGGATGAGCATCGCCATCAGGTTCGCGACGACGATCACCCACACCAGCAGGTAGCCGTACCCGGCGCCGGCCGAGAAGTTGGTCGCGAAGTTGCCCGGATCGACGTAGGCCACGGCGGCGACGAAGGCCGGCCCGAGCACGACGAGCCGGCCGCGCCAGCCCCGTCCCCGCAACTGCTCGACCGTGTCCGGCCCGTCGGTGCCCACCGTTGTCATGCCGCCCCCGACACTGCGCTGAAGGTATGCCGAACAACGAGCGTAGGTGTGACTAACTCAAGGGGGAAGGGTGATCTACAACCGCTGGTGCATGACGTGCAGGCCGGTCGTCGAGCCGTCCGGCAGCCGGAACGCGTCCGGCACGATCCCGACCGTGCTGAACCCGAGCGAGTGCCACAGGCCCACGGCCCGCACGTTGGTCGCGACGACCGCGTTGAACTGCATCGCCGCGTACCCCTCCGCCCTGGCCAGGTCCAGGACGTGCCGGCCGAGCGCCCGGCCGGTGCCCCGCCCGGCGCTCGCCGCGTCGACGGCGAAGCTGGCGGTCGCGACGTGCGACCCGGGACCGAGCTGGTTCGGCCCGGTCTTGGCGGTGCCGACCACGACGCCGTCGCGGAGGGCGACCACGACCCGGCCGGGCGGCGGGAGCATCCAGATGCCGCGGGCCCGGTCGGCGTCGATGTCGGCCGGGATCGTGTAGGTCCGCCCCTCGGCGAAGATCGGGCGGAGCACCGCCCAGATCGCCGGCCAGTCCTCGTCGGTCGCGTCCCGCAGCTCCATGACGGATCAGGGTAGATAGAGCTCGCACGGCCCGGCGTCGAGGGCGTCCACCGCGCCGCCGGTGCGGGTAGCGAGCCAGGCCCCGAAACCGGCCAGGTCGGCCTCGGCGACCGCGACCGTCAGCGTGACGTCGGCGCCGTGGGCCACGTCGCGCAGCCGGTAGGGGGAGTGGCGCAGGTCGTGCTCCAGCCTCCCCGCCCGGTCGTGCGGGACGGCGAGCAGCAGCTCCCGGTGCCGGACCCGGCGCAGCGTCCCGGCGACGTCGAGCGCCTCGCTCAGCACGCCCGAGTAGGCCCGGACCAGGCCACCGGCACCCAGGCGGGTCCCGCCGAACCAGCGGGAGACGACCGCGACGACGTCGGTCAGCTCCCGGCGGGCCAGCACCTCCAGCATCGGGACGCCCGCGGTGCCGGCCGGTTCGCCGTCGTCGGCGGATCGGGCGGTGAGCGCGGTGGGACCACCGATCCGCAGCGCGGTGCAGTGGTGCGAGGCGTCCGGGCCGGCCCGGCGGACCCGCTCGATCACCGCGCTCGCGGCGTCGACGGTGCCGGTCCTGGCGACGGTGCACACGAACCGGGACCGGGCGATCTCGATCTCGTGCCGGACACCCGTGGCGATCACCCGCACGCGGTGCCCCCGACCGGCCCCGGGCCGGCGACGGGCGGGCCGTCCGGAACGACGAGCGTCCCCGGCGGCCCGCCCGCGCGGTGTCGGTTCCCGATGGTCAGCTCTCGTCCCGGCCGGGGACCTTCAGCGGGCGCAGGTACACCCACAGCACGAACAGCGCGCCGACCACCAGCATCGCGATGCCGGTGTCGAGGTTGAGGTTCGTGCCCCCGGTCTTGGCCAGGTTCTCCGGGTCGTTCCCGGAGACGATGCCCATGATCAGCAGCACCAGCCCGTAGACGCCGAACAGCAGGGCGATCACCGAGCGCAGGTCGAACAGGTTGGTCGCGGTCGTCGAGACCGGTGCGTCGACGCCGGCCTTGGCCCCGGTCGTGGGGTCGATGCCCGCGGATTCGTTCTCGGTCATGATGTCCTCCCTCAGCCGATCACGATGTAGAGAACCACGGTCATGGCGAGCACCACGGCGGCGAGCACCGCAGGCGAGCGGTACCACCCGGCGTCCTCACCCTCGCTCGAGTGGGTCCGGGCCTCCTTCGGCGTGAGGCCCCAGACGAGCCCGACCAGCTCGGTGTCCGGCTTCGGCGTGGTCACCACGGAGACCGCACCCGCGACCCCGACACCGACGACGAACGCGGCGATCGCGCCCACGAAGCTACCGGCCTGGCTGGACATCTCCCAGACCCCGACGCGCACCAGCACGTCGACCGCGACGGCGGCCACGTTGCCCGACAGCAGCCCGATCCAGGCCGACGGCCCGGTCATGCGCTTCCAGAACAGACCCAGGATGAAGATCGCGAACAGCGGGGCGTTGAAGAAGCTGAACAGGGACTGGATGTAGTCCATCAGGTTCTCCGAGCCCGAGGCGATGAACGCCGTCCCGATCGCCAGCACACAGCCGACGATCGTGACCAGCCGGCCGACCCGGAGGTAGTAGCCGTCGGCCCGGTCCGGGCGCAGCCAGTCCTGCCAGATGTCGTAGGTGAACACCGTGTTGAACGAGCTGATGTTCGCCGCCATGCCGGCCATGAACGCGGCCAGCAGGCCGGCGATCGCCACGCCGAGGATGCCGTTCGGCAGGACCTCCTTCATCAGCAGCGACAGCGCGTTGTTGTAGGTGATCCCCTCGACGCCCTCGCCGCCGGCCTTCACCGCGCTGATCTGCGGGACGAGGATCCCGGCGATCATGCCCGGGGTCACGATGACCAGCACGACCAGCGCCTTCGGGAACGCGCCGATGATCGGCGTGCGCCGCGCGGCGGACATGCTCTTCGCCGACAGGGCGCGCTACACCTCGGCGAAGTTCGTCGTCCAGTACCCGAAGGAGAGCACGAAGCCGAGACCGAACACGATGCCCAGCACCGAGAGGAACGGGTTCGCGATCTCGGTCAGCGGCGTGCCGGGCCAGGCGTTGAGGTCCGCACCGCCGCTGGGGCCCTCGGTGACCGCCCTGGTCAGGCCGTCCCAGCCGCCGATCCGGTTGAGGCCGGCGACCGTGAGCGGGATCAGCAGGGCGAGGATGACGAAGAACTGCAGGACCTCGGTGTAGATCGCCGCGGACAGACCGCCGAGGGAGATGTACCCGAGGACGACGACCGCCGCGACCGGGATGGCCACGTAGAGCGACCAGCCGAGCAGGGCCTCCAGCACCAGGCCGAGGGAGAACAGGTTGACGCCGGCGATGAGGATCGACGCCACCGCGAACACGACGGCCTGGACCCGCTGGGTGGTCCGGTTGAACCGCTTGAGCAGGAACTCCGGGACGCTGCGGGCCTTCGAGCCGTAGTAGAAGGGCATCATCACGATGCCGAGGAAGACCATCGCCGGGATGGCGCCGAGCCAGTAGTAGTGCACGGTCGGGATGCCGAACTGGGCACCGTTCGCGACCATGCCGATCAGCTCGATCGCGCCGAGGTTGGCCGAGATGAACGCCAGGCCGGTGATCCAGGCCGGCAGCGAGCGGCCGGACAGCAGGAAGTCCAGGCTCGAGGAGACCGAGCGCCGGGCCGCGACGCCGATGCCCAGGACCAGCACGAAGTAGAAGGCGACCAGCAGGTAGTCGATGATGTTCGGATCCAGGCGGAGGATCTCCTGGGCGGTCATGCCCCGGCCTCCCCCGTGTCCCTGACGGCCCGATCGGGGGCCGCGCTGTTGTGATCCATCTCGGGAACTCCTCGTCGGTGAGTCGTCAGGGGTCCGCGACTCGGGCGCCGGTGGGCGCAGCGCGAACCGACGCACAAGGTAGACCCCACTCGGACAGAAGTGAACACGTTCGAGCGACTTTGTGACTCTTCAGTAACCTACGAGCGGCCACGATGCGCCGAACGGTCGACGAGTGGCTCCTTGCTTAGCGTTCGAATTTGTTGCATTGTGTGCGGGTGACTCCGTGTGGTGACCAGGACGTACCGCGATGAGCCTGCTGGCCGAGCAACGGCGCGAGGTGATCGTCGAGGCGGTGCGGAGCCGCGGGGCGGTACGGGTGTCCGAGCTCGCCGAGCGGCTCGGCGTGTCGGAGATGACGGTGCGCCGGGACCTCGACGTCCTGGCCCGGCGACGGCTGGTCGACAAGGTGCACGGCGGCGCGACGGCGATCGGCGAGCACACCACCGAGGAGCCCGGGTTCTCCGCCAAGTCGGTGCGCGAGCTCGCGGAGAAGGAGGCCATCGCAGCGGCCGCCGCGGACCTCGTCACGCCCGGCTCGGCCGTCGGCCTCTCCGCGGGGACGACGACCTGGCGGCTCGCGCACCTGCTGGCGAAGGTCCCCCGGCTGACCGTCGTCACCAACTCGCTCGCGGTGGCCGAGGCCCTGCACGTCGGTGGTGCCGAGGCGCGCGGTTCGACGGTGATCCTCACCGGTGGCGTCCGGACGCCGTCGGAGGCACTCGTCGGGCCGGTCGCGATCGCCTCGCTGCGCGCGCTGAACCTGGAGACGGTCTTCCTCGGCGTGCACGGCATGACCGCCGCCGCCGGCTTCTCCACCCCGAACCTCACCGAGCGCGACACCAACCGCGCGCTCGTCGACGCCGGGCAGCAGCTCGTGGTCGTCGCGGACCACACCAAGTGGGGCACGGTCGGGATCTCCACCATCGCCGAGCTGAACGAGGCCGACGTGCTGGTGACCGACGCCGGCCTCGCCGACGCCGACCGCGCGGTCCTCGAGGGCGAGGTCGACCGCGTGCTCATCACCCACCCCGGGAAGTAGGACAGGACGTGCAGAAGGTGCAGAGACTCTCGACCCGGATGTCGGACGGCCGGGAGGTCATCTGGTTCGACGGCCCGGAGCATCCGCCCCGGGACCCGGCGGCGCTGGTGGACCACCGGGACCTGCCGCGGGTCGTCCCGGCATCGCAGCTGCGCTACGACGAGCTGGCCGGGGAGTGGGTGACGATCGCGGCGCACCGCCAGGACCGGACCTACCAGCCACCGGCCGACCAGTGCCCGCTGTGCCCGACCATCGAGGGCCGGCTGACCGAGGTTCCCGCGCCGGAGTACGGCGTGGTGGCGTTCGAGAACCGCTTCCCGTCGTTCGGCTCGGCGCCCGGCGCCCCGCTGCCGGAGCCGGGCCCGGTGCCGCAGGCGGCGTCCGGGCGGTGCGAGGTCGTGTGCTTCACCGACGACCACGCGACGCCGTTCTCCCGGCTGCCCCCGGAGCGGGTGCGCCTGGTGCTGGAGGCGTGGGCGGACCGGACCGCGGAGCTGGGCGCCCGGCCGGGCGTGCGGTACGTGTTCCCGTTCGAGAACCGGGGCGCCGAGATCGGGGTGACCCTGGCCCACCCGCACGGCCAGATCTACGCCTACCCGTACCTGCCGCCGTTCCCGGCGCGGATGCTCGCGCACGTGGCCGCGCACCGCGAGGCGACCGGGGAGAACCTGATCGACGCCCGGCTCGCCGCGGAGCGTGCGGGGGAGCGGGTCGTCGTGGCCGGCGAGCACTGGACGGCGTTCGTCCCGGAGGCGGCGCGCTGGCCGGTCGAGGTGCACCTGTTCCCGAACCGGCCCACCCCGGACCTCCCGGCGCTGGACGAAGCACAGCGCGCGGAGTTCCCACACGTCTACCTGGACCTGCTGCGCCGGCTCGACGCGCTCTACGACGACGAGCTGCCCTACGTCGCCGGCTGGAACCAGGCGCCGGTCCTGGAGTCCGACGGCCGCTCCGACGCCCGGCTGCACCTGCGGGTGCACTCGATCCGCCGGGCTCCCGGGAAGATCAAGTATCTGGCCGGCTCGGAGTCCGGTGCCGGGGCGTTCATCTCCGACGTGCTGCCCGAGGCGGTGGCGCAGCGGCTCCGCTCGCTCTGAACCGGTCCCGGACGCGAATCGAGGCCGGTCCCCTCCCCAGGGGACCGGCCTCGATGAGTGCGGGGGTGCGGGTCAGACGCGCGTCGCGCTGTTGAACGGCATCGCGTCGATGTCGGAGTACTTCACCGGCTCGCCGCTGGTGGACGCGTGCAGGATCTTGCCGTTGCCGGCGTAGATGCCGACGTGGCTGACCGGGGAGTAGAAGAACACCATGTCCCCGGGCTTGAGGTCGCTCTTCGAGACGGACTCGCCGGAGTCCTGGGCCTGGGAGCTGGACGTGCGCGGCAGGTCGATGCCGACCTGCTCGAAGGCCCACACCATGAGGCCGGAGCAGTCGAACGCGCTCGGGCCGGTGGCGCCCCACTTGTAGGGGGTGCCGAGCTTGGTCTTGGCGGCGGCGAGCGCCTGCAGGCCGCCGCTGGACCCGCTGAAGTCGGTGACCGGGTCACCGGCGACGGAGCCGGTGCCCGCGCCGTCGCGCACGGCGGACCGGGCCTTCTCGCGGGCCTCGTCGGCCTTCGCCTCGGCGTCCCGCTTCGCGACCGCGGCGATCCGGGCCACGTCGGCCTGCTCGAACGCCTGCGGGACGGCGGAGGTGACGTGCTCCAGGCCGCTGCCGATCGAGCTGGCGGCCTCGCTGTCCCCGGGCCCGCCCTGGTCGGCCCCGGCGGCCGGCACGGACAGGCGCATGGTGGCCTGCTCGGTGGTGCCCGTCGTGAGGTCCATGTCCGCGGCCTGGTCGAGGGGTGCGGCGTCCGGCGTGTTGAGCGAGGTCACCACGCCCATCACGGCGGTGGCCCCGACGAGCGTGGCCGACATCGTCGCCGCGACGGCGCGCGGGCGGCTGCCGAGCGGACCGGTGCCGGAGTCGCCCTGGATCAGGCCGATCGCCGAGCGGGCCGTGACACCGGCCGGGACGTCGCGGGTGACGACCGTGTCGGCGCCGGTCCCGGGGGCCTCCGGGGTGGTGTCCGGCAGCGCGATGCGCTCGGTGGCGGGGCCGAAGGCCCCGGTGCCGGCCTCACGGGCGGCGCGGCGGCCGCCGGAGGCAGGGGTGTCGAAGCCGGCCTCGGAGTAGCGGGCGAGCAGCTCGGCCGCGGAGATTCCGGAGGAGTCGTCGTCGCGGTGGCGACGGCGCCGGGGGATCTCGGTTCCGGCGACGTCGGGGGCGTCGCTCGGGCGCAGTGCTGGGATCGCTGTGGTCATCCGTGGGTCCTCGCCGCCACGGGCACTCCGGCTCTTCGGGGGTCGAGCCGGACGGCGTGTCCGTCCCCGCCGCATGCTGGGTGGGCGCCAGGGGGAGTGTCGGCAGGCGGGGGAGCAGGCGGCCGACCGGGCGCGCCGGTCGACATCTCGTCGGCCAGCACGAAGGACCGTAACCGCCCCGTGACTCACATGCCTGTCAGCTCCGGGGGGTGTGCGACGAACGGTGGGTCCTGCGCGATCCGCGTGCCCGTCGGCCGCTGAGCGGTGCCCGTGCGGCCGTTCGGTGCCGAGCAGGCCCTCTGCTGCGACGAACGGTCACCGATCGAGGTCGCGCCGCGTGTCGAACGGGTGACGGGTCGTCGATGTCGGCCACGTCACCGTCTAACCATCACAAGCCCATTGAAGGGTTAGGACAGTGCGGCTACCGTCGCTGGTAACCAGTTCAAGCGATCAGAGGAGTTAGAATGTCCGAGATCCGGCACCTCGAGACCACGGTCGACGGTCTGCGCGTCTTCTACCGCGCGGCCGGACCGGCCGACGGCGAGACCGTGCTCCTGCTGCACGGCTACCCGACCGGCTCGCGCATGTTCCGCCGGCTCATCCCGCGCCTGGCCGAGCGGTACCGGGTGATCGCGCCGGACCACATCGGCTTCGGCCGCTCGGCCACACCCACCGTCGAGGAGTTCGACTACACCTTCGACCGGCTGACCGACGTCACCGAGGGACTGCTCGACCAGCTGGGCGTCGACCGGTTCGCGATGTACGTGCAGGACTACGGCGCCCCGGTCGGCTGGCGGCTCGCGCTGCGCCGCCCGGGGGCGGTGTCGGCGATCGTCAGCCAGAACGGTAACGCCTACGAGGAGGGCTTCGTCCCGGGGTTCTGGCAGCCGGTGTGGGACTACGGCGCCGATCCGTCCCCGGAGCGCGAGGCGGCCGTGCGGCAGATGCTCACCCGGGACGCGATCCGCTGGCAGTACGTCACCGGGGTCGCGGAACCGGACCTCCTCGACCCCGACGCGTGGGCGCTCGACCACGCCGACGTCTCGCGCCCGGGCAACGACCTGGTCCAGCTGGCGCTGGTCCGGGACTACCCGGTGAACCGGCTGCGGTACCCGGCGCTGCACGAGTACTTCCGGACCTCGCAGGTGCCGCTGCTGGCGGTCTGGGGCGACGGTGACGAGATCTTCGGGCCGGCCGGCGCCCGCGCGTTCGCGACCGACCTGCCGGACGCGGAGATCCATCTCGTCCCCGGCGGGCACTTCCTGCTGGAGAGCGCTCCGGACACCGTCGCCGACCTCGTCGGATCGTTCCTCGGGCGCACCCTCGCGTCCGGCGGCGACTAGGTTCACGGCCGTGGTGGACCTGCCCGACCTCGACCGTGCCGACCTGCTGCTGGACCTGCTGAACAGCGCGCCCGTCGTGGGTGCCGGGGCCGGTGCCGGCGTCGACGACCTGCTGGACACCGACGCCAGGGCCCGGGAGTGGGCACGGTCCCGTGGCGGCGCGGGGACCCCGGTGGAGGCCGCGCACCTGCGGGCGGCCCGCGGCGTCCTGCAGGAGGTCGTGCGCGACCGGCGCCCGGCGGCGGACCTGCAGCCGTTCGTCGACGGCGTGACGTGGCGCCCGGAGATCGGCGCCGCCGGGCTCCGGCTGTACCGGCACACCGGGGCGGCCGGGGACGCCGACCGGCTGCTGGCCGTGGCGGCGGTGCTCGCCTGGGGCGCGCTGGCCGAGCGGATGCCCGGCAGGCTCCGCCCCTGCGCGAACGGCGAGTGCCATCTGTTCCTGCTCGACCGCAGCCGCGCGAACACCGCCCGCTGGTGCTCCATGCGCAGCTGCGGCAACCGGATGAAGGCTCGTCGTCACCACGCCAGGGAGACCCCGGGGACCACCGGCTCCGGCACCCCCTGATGCGGGCGCCGGAGCCGGCCCTCGGTCAGCGGCCGGTCCAGGTCGGCGTGCGCCGCTCGCCGAACGCCGCGACGGCGGCCCGGAAGTCGGCCGAGCCGTAGACCCGCTCGACGACGGCGGAGTCGTCGCGGTCCGGTCCCTCGTGCCGGTTGGCCAGCAGCTCCTTGGTCGCGAGGATCGTCAGCGGAGCCCCGGAGACGAGCCGCCCGCCGAGCTCGGCGACCCCGGCGTCGAGGTCGTCGACCACCGCGTGCAGGAAGCCGGGCACCCGGCCCGCCTCCTCGGTGCCCAGGAGCCGGCCGGTGAGCAGCAGGTCCGCGGTGAGCCCGCGGCCGAGCGTCTCGACGAGCAGGTCCAGGGTGCGGGCGGACAGGCAGTTGCCCAGCGTGCGGGCGATCGGGACGCCGAACCGGGAGCCGGGGGTCGCGATCCGCAGGTCGGTGGCGCAGGCGATGCCGAGCCCACCGCCGACGCAGAAGCCGCCGACCGCGGACACCGTGGGCACCCGGACCGCGCGGACCCGGTCCAGGATGGCGGTGACCCGGTGCTCGTAGGCGACCCCGTCGGCGCCCGAGGTGAACGCCGCGAACTGGCCGATGTCGGTCCCGGCGACGAAGGCCTTCCCGCCCTCGCCGCGCACCACCAGCGCCCGCACCGCGTCGTCGGCGTCGGCCCGCTCGCAGGCCGCGACCAGGGCGTCGTACATCTCCCAGGTGAGCGCGTTGTGCTGGGCGGCCCGGCGGAACGTCAGGGTGAGCACCCCGCCGTCCAGCTCCGTCGTGGTGTCGCTCATCGCCGTCCCTCCTCGACCGCGAGCTCGGCGAGCACGCTGTCGGTGTCCGCGCCGAGCGACGGCCCGGCGTTCGCCCGCCGGGCCGGGGTGCGGGAGAACCGCATCGGCGACCCGAGCTGGCGCACCGGGCCGAGCGCCGGGTGCTCGCCGTCCCAGAAGTAGTCCCGGTCGGTGAGCACCGGGTCGGTGAAGACCTCGTCGTAGCCGGCGAGGGCGGCGCAGGGCACGCCCGCCGCGTCCAGGGTGCTGCGGACGGCCGCGGTGGTCATGGTCGTCGTGACCTCCTCGATCCGGGCGATCAGCGCCGTCCGCTCGGCGAGCCGGCCGGACGGGTCGGCGAACCGCGGGTCGGACTCCAGCTCGGTGAGGTCCAGTGCCCGGCACAGCGCCGACCACAGGCGTTCGGTGTTCGCGCCGACGGTCACGTACCCGTCACCGGTACGGACCGCCTGGTAGGGCGCGTACCGCTGGTGTGCCGAGCCCTGCCGGACCGGCACCTCGCCGTCCCCGAAGTACATCCCGGCCTCCCACACCGCGAGCGAGACGCCGGACTCCAGCAGCGACACGTCGATGTGCTGCCCGGTGCCCGAGCGGTCCCGCTCGCGCAGCGCGGCGGTGACCGCGAGCGCCACGTACAGCGCGGTGACCAGGTCGCAGACCGGGACGCCGACCTTGACCGGGTCGCCGTCCGCGGTCCCGGTCACGCTCATCAGGCCGCTCGCGGCCTGGGCCATGATGTCCAGCCCCGGCCGGGACGACGCGGCGCCGTCCTGGCCCCAGCCCGACGCCGAGGCGTAGACGAGCTCCGGCCGCCGTGCGGCGAGCGCGGACCAGCCGAGCCCGAGGCGGTCCATCGCGCCGGGCCGCAGGTTCTCGACGACGACGTCGGCCCGGTCCACCAGCGCGAGGAACGCGGCCCTGCCCGCGTCGTCCTTCAGGTCGAGGACGACGGACTCCTTGTTCCGGTTCATCCGCAGGAACGGCGAGCTCTCGCCGCCGGTGAACGGGCCGGCCGAGCGGGTCGGGTCACCGATCCCCGGCGGCTCGACCTTGACGACCCGGGCGCCCAGGTCGGCGAGCTGCATGGTGGCGAACGGCGCCGCCATGAAGGCGCCGACCTCGAGCACGAGCACACCCTGCAGGGGCGGTGCGGTGGACATCCATGACCTCCTCCGAGCCGACGGTCCGGCTCGATATACGGTATACAGGAACGAACGGGAGGGATCGGTACCCATGACGGTGGTGGAGCCAGCGGACCAGCGGCGGATCGTCGCGCCGCCGAGCATGGCCGCGCTGGCCGTGGACGCCCTGCGCGGGATGATCTTCTCCGGCGAGCTCGCGCTCGGCGAACGCCTGGTCGAGGCCCGGTTGACCGAGCGGCTCGGGGTGTCCCGCCCGCCGCTGCGCGAGGCGTTGCAGACCCTCGTGCACGAGGGACTGGTCGTGACCCACCCGCGGCGCGGAGCCACCGTCCGCACGCTGACCCGGCACGACGTGTTCGAGATCGTGACGCTGCGCGAGGAGCTGGAGTCCTTCGCCGTCGGCCTGGCGCTGCCGGTGCGCTCCGCCGCCCGGCTGGAGCGCTGCCGGGAGGCCCTGCGGGAGTTCGAGACGGCCGGCCGCGCGGGCGACGAGACCCGGTTCATGCGCTGCAAGTTCGACTTCCACCTGGCGATCGTGGCCCTCGCCGGGCACTCGCGGATCACCGAGACCTACCGCTCGCTGTCGTTCCAGATGCTGCTGTGCTTCGCGCTGAACCGGGCCGCGCGCCGGGACGTGGAGACCCTCCTGGAGAACGTCGAGCGCCACCGCGAGCTGCTCGACGTGATCGAGGCCGGCGACCCGGAGGACGCGCGGCGCGCGCTGGCCGAGCACGGTCACGGGTCGTTCCTGCTCGACGTCGTCGACCAGCTCGACGGCGGCACCCCCGAGTCCGAGGAGTGGCTGGCCGCCCGCCGGCGGCTGCGCTAGGGACACCGGGCCCGGGGTGGTCACCGGAAGAACCCGGCCATCCGTTCGGCGGCCGCGCCCAGCAGCGCGGCGGTCTCGGCGACCCGGTCGTGGGAGGACCGCTGCACCGGCCCGGAGACCGACACCGCCGTCGGCACCGGCGCGCCCGGGACCGGTGCGGCCACGCAGAAGACGCCGAGCTCCTGCTCCTCGTCGTCGATCGCCCGGCCGGCCCGCCGGATCCCGGCGAGCTCGGCCAGCAGCGCCGCCGGATCGACGACGGTCCGCCCGGTCATCGCGGGCGTCCCGGCGCTGCGCAGGATCCGGGCCGCGGCGTCGTCGTCCAGCTGGGCCAGCAACGCCTTGCCGACCCCGGTGCTGTGCAGGTGCACGCGGCGCCCCACCTCGGTGAACATCCGCATCGAGTGCGGGGACGGGACCTGGGCGGTGTAGACGGCGCGCTCGCCGTCCAGCACCGCCAGGTTCGCCGTCTCGCCGACCTGCCCGGCGAGCGCCCGCAGGTCCTCCCCGGCCCGCACCCCCAGCACCCGCGACGCCCGGTCGCCGAGCCCGATCAGGCGCGGGCCGAGCGTGTACCGCCGGTTGGCCAGCTGGTGGGCGTAGCCGAGGTCGCGCATCGTCCGGACGATCCGGTGGATGGTCGGGAGCGGGAGGCCCGAGGCGTCGGCCAGCTCGCTGACCGTCAGCTCGGTCCCGGCGTCGGCCATGACCCCGAGCACCTGGAACGCCCTGGCGATCGACTGGACACCACCGGCCGGGGACGCGCCCGACACCGGGTCCTCAGCCCCAGCCCGGGACGACGAAGATCAGCCAGCTGGCGAGCGGGGCGACCGCACACATGCTGAAGCCCCAGATCATCAGCCCGCGGAACACCCGGTCGGTCTGGTCGGCCGGTGCGTTCGCGACGACCAGCGCGCCGCTGGTGGAGAACGGCGAGGAGTCGACGACCGACGACGAGATCGCCAGCGCGATGATCAGCCCCACCGCGCCGACCTCGCCGGCCAGCAGGAACGGCACCGCCAGCGGGATCAGCGCGCCCAGGATGCCGGTGGTGGAGGCGAACGCGGAGACGACGGCGCCGATCAGGCAGATGATGATCGCGGCGAGCAGCGGCCACCCGATCTGGGTCACCAGGTTGCCGAGCCAGTCGATCGTCCCGACCCGTTCCATCAGCGAGACGAACGTGACGATGCCGCAGATGAGCAGCACCGTCGGCCAGGCGACCTGCCCGACCGCGGCCTTGGCCGAGGTGGGCGAGATCAGCGACAGGGCGGCCGCGACGGTCAGCGCGGTGAACCCGACGTCCAGCCCGAAGGCCAGCGCGCCGACCGCGAGCGCGACCAGCCCGACGATGGTGAAGATGTGGTCGCGGGTCAGCGGCCCGGAGTCCGCGTCGTCGGTCGGTCCGTCCTCCCGGGGGCCGGTGGGCTGCCCGGGTGTCGTGGCGTCGGACCCGGTACCGGTGCCACCGGTGTGGTGGTGCCGGTGGGTGCCCGAGCCGCCGCCACCGAGCGCGACCGAGGTGGCCGGCTCGGCGGCCAGCGCGATCCGGTCGCCCGTCGTCACGGCGGCGCTGGACCGGCGGATCAGCTCGCGGCCCCCGAACAGCAGGAACACCACGACGCTGAGCAGCAGGTTGAACGCGAACGAGGACGCGAAGAGCAGGAACGGGCTGCCGGGCAGGTTGTTCCGCTCGACCACGCCGTTGGTGATGCTGCCGAAGATGCTCATCGGCGAGAACCCGCCGGCGCTGGCGCCGTTGATGATGAGCAGGCCCATCAGCATCGGGTTGATCTTGTAGCGCAGGGCGAAGCCCATCCCGATCGGCGCGATGATGGCGACGGCGGCCGGGACGACCGCACCGACCGCCGTCAGCACGGCGGTGACCCCGAACATCACCCAGGGGATGAGCGCGATCCGGCCGCCGACGGCGCGGACGGCGAGCTGGACGAGTTTGTCGACGGTCCCGTTCCCCTTCGCGATGGCGAAGAGCAGCGTCACCCCGACCAGGATGACGAACAGGTCACCGGGGAAGCCCGCGACGATGTCGTCGGTGTCCTCCCCGACGAACGCGGTCCCGACGATGAAGGCGGCGACGAAGGCCAGTGCCCCCATGTGCACCGGCAGGACGGTGGCTATCAGGAACACCAGGGCCAAGGCCACGACGGTGATGAGTTGTATGGACATCGCGATCCTCTGTGGTCGGCACTGACTCAGCAAGGGACGTGCGAGCGGCCCCTCCTCGGCAGGGCCGCACCGGGCGGTGGAACCGGTCTCGACGGCAGACTGTAGACGGTATACCGTCTACTGGCGAGACCGGGATTTCGTCATGCGGAAGCCCGGCATGACCGTGGAGGAGCACGATGACCTACGCAGCAGGCCGCCACTTCCTGCAGATCCCCGGCCCGACCAACGTCCCGGACAGCGTGCTGCGGGCGATGTCGGCGCCCACGATCGATCACCGCGGGCCGGAGTTCCAGGCCCTCGGTGCCGAGATCCTGCGCGACATCCGGCCGGTCTTCGGCACCACGAACCCGGTCGTGATCTACCCGGCGACCGGTACCGGCGCCTGGGAGGCCGCGCTGGTCAACACGCTGAGCCCCGGTGACGCCGTGCTCACCTTCGAGACCGGCCACTTCGCCACGCTGTGGCAGGAGATGGCCCGCAGCCTCGGCCTGGAGGTCGACTTCGTGCCGGGGGACTGGCGCCACGGGGCCGAGCCGGAGGCCGTCGCCGAGCGGCTGGCCGCCGACACCGGGCACCGGATCAAGGCCGTCTGCGTGGTGCACAACGAGACCTCGACCGGGGTCACCAGCCGGGTCCCGGAGATCCGGGCGGCGATCGACGCGGCGGGCCACCCGGCGCTGCTCCTGGTCGACACGATCTCCTCGCTCGGGTCGATCGACTACCGGCACGACGAGTGGCGGGTCGACGTGACGGTCTCCGGGTCCCAGAAGGGGCTCATGCTGCCGCCGGGGATGAGCTTCAACGCGATCAGCGACAAGGCACTGGAGGCCTCGCGCACCGCGTCCCTGCCGCGGACGTTCTGGGACTGGGGCCCGATGCTCGCCGCGAACGAGCGTGGCTTCTTCCCCTACACGCCCAACACCAACCTGCTCTACGGCCTGCGTGAGGCCCTGCGCCTGCTCTACGCCGAGGGACTGGAGAACGTCTTCGCCCGCCACACCCGACACGCCGAGGCCACCCGCGCCGCCGTCCGCGGCTGGGGCCTGGAGGTCCTGTGCCTCGACGAGCGGGAGCACTCCGGCGCGCTCACCGCGGTGCTGGTGCCCGACGGGGTCGACGCCGACAAGGTCCGCGCGCTGATTCTCGACCGCTACGACATGTCGCTCGGCGCCGGGCTGGGCAAGCTCGCCGGGAAGATCTTCCGGATCGGCCATCTCGGCGCGTTCAACGACCTGACCCTGGCCGGGACGCTGGCCGGTGTGCAGATGGGCCTGACCCTGTCCGGCGTGCGGATCGACCCGGGTGGGCTCGACGCCGCGCTGGAGCGCCTGCAGTCCGGCTGAGGAGCGGCACGAGCCCCGGACCCGTCGCACCGTCGCGAGAGGACCCCACCACGATGACCGCCGAGCTGACCCGTCCCGCCCGCCCGGTCCCCGCGCCCACCGGCCTGGAGGACACCCTGCGTTCCCGGGTGACCGGCGAGGTCGCCTTCGACGACTACACCCGGCACCTGTTCTCCCGGGACGCCAGCATGTACTCGATCATGCCGCTGGGCGTGGTCTTCCCCCGGACCCACGACGACGTCGCCGCGGCCGTCCGCACCGCGGGGGAGTACGGCGTCCCGGTCGTGCCCCGCGGCGCGGGCACGAGTCTCGCCGGCCAGACCGTCGGCCCGGGGCTGGTCCTGGACCTGTCCCGGCACCTCAACCGGATCGTCGAGATCGACCCGGTGGCGCGCACCGCCGTCGTCGAGGTGGGGGTGGTGCAGGACCAGCTCAACGCGCGCGCCGCCGCGCACGGCCTGATGTTCGGGCCGGACACCTCCACCAGCAACCGGGCCACGATCGGCGGGATGCTCGGCAACAACTCCGCCGGCAGCGGGTCGCTCACCTTCGGGATGACGATCGACCACATCCGGGCGCTCGACGTCGTGCTGTCCGACGGGTCGACGGCCCGCCTGGAGCCGGTGGACGAGGCCGAGCGGCGGCGCCGGGCGGAGGCCGACACCCTGGAGGGGCGGATCTACGCCGAGCTGCCCGAGCTGGTCACCGCGCACGAGAAGGCCATCGCCGAGGGCATGCCGATGTTCTGGCGGCGGGCCTGCGGGTACCGGCTGGACCGGCTCGCCGGGTACGGCGAGGCGAACCCGTTCGACCTGGCGAAGTTCGTCGTCGGGGCGGAGGGGACGCTGGTGCTGGCCACCCGCGCCGTCGTCGACCTGGTGCCGAAGCCGAAGCGCACCGTCTACGCGGTCGGGCACTTCGACACCACGCACGGCGCGATCTCGGCGACCCTGGACGCGCTGAGCTGCGCGCCGAACCAGGTCGAGATGATGGACAAGACGATCCTCGACCTGTCCCGCAAGAAGATCGAGTACGCCGACCTGGGCAACCACCTCGTCGGGGACCCGGCGGCGCTGCTGTTCGTGTCCTTCTCCGGCGAGGACGAGACCGAGCTGGCCGCCAAGGTCGACGCCGTCGCCGCGCTGTGGGCCGAGCACGGGCACGGCTACCACACCCTCAAGCTGGTCACCCCGGCCGAGCAGGCCGCCCTGCTGAAGGTCCGCAAGTCCAGCCTCGGGCTGCTGATGGCCGCCGGTGAGGGGACGAAGCGCCCGCTGGCCTTCATCGAGGACACCGCGGTCGCGCCGGAGCACCTCGCGGAGTACACGCAGCGGTTCGCCGCGATCCTCGACGAGCACGGCCTGGAGGCCGGGTTCTACGGCCACTGCTCGGTCGGCTGCCTGCACATCCGGCCCTTCGTCGACCTCACCGACCCGGAACAGGTCGCGACGATGCGGGTGGTCGCGGAGAAGATCAAGGACCTGGTCGCCGAGTACGGCGGCGTGAACTCCAGCGAGCACGGCGACGGCCTGGCCCGCTCGGAGTTCAACCGGGAGATCTTCGGCGACGAGCTGTACGAGGCCATGCGCCGGGTCAAGCGGATCTTCGACCCGCACGGCGTCATGAACCCCGGCAAGATCGTCGACGCGCCGCCGATGACCGACAACCTGCGCGACCGCGACGCCCTGGCGCCCGCCCCGGCCGCTGACCACGGCGCTGTCGTTCGAGGTGATCGGCGGGCCGGGCGCGGGGATGCGCGACGTGGCGGACCGGTGCATGAACATCGGCCTGTGCCGCAAGACGACGGCCGGGGTGATGTGCCCGTCCTACCAGGTCACCCTGCAGGAGGAGCACTCCACGCGGGGCCGGGCGAACGCGCTGGTCAAGGCGCTCTCCGAGCCGGACCCGGCGGCCGCCCTGGGCGACGAGCGGCTGCACGAGATCCTCGACCTCTGCCTGGGCTGCAAGGCGTGCAAGAGCGAGTGCCCGATGAGCGTCGACATGGCGTCGCTGAAGTCCGAGGCGCTGCACCACCACCACGAACAGCACGGCACGCCGCTGCGCTCGCGGATCTTCGGCGGGATCCGGGCGCTCAACCGGCTCGGGTCGGCGACGGCGCCGCTGTCGAACCTGCCCGACCGGGTCCGCCCGCTGCGGGCACTGATGGAGCGCACCGTCAGGATCACCGCGGCCCGGCCGATGCCCCGCTTCGTCCGGGACAACCTGGTGCGCTGGAACCGGCGCCGGGACCGCCCCGCGCCCGGCAGCTCCGGCACCGTGAACTGGCTCGCCGACTCCTTCACCACCTACACCGAGCCGCACATCGGGCGGGCCGCGATCGAGCTCCTGGAGCGTGCCGGGTGGACCGTCGAGCTGGCCGGTGGCGGCTGCTGCGGCCGGTCGAGCCTGTCCAAGGGCATGCTGGACGACGCCCGGCGCAAGGCGTCCGGGCTGGTCGGGTCGCTGGCCAGGGACACCGAGCCGGGATCGCCGATCGTCGGGTGCGAGCCGTCGTGCGTGTTCACCCTGCGCGACGAGACGCTGTCGCTGCTCGGGCGCACGGCGGAGGCCGAGCAGGTCGCCGCCCGGGTGCAGCAGGTCGAGGAACTGCTGGTCGCCGCGATCGACGACGGGCGCCTGGTGCTGCCGGCCCGCTCCGCGCTGAGCGGGCGGCGGGTCGTCTTCCACGGGCACTGCCACCAGAAGGCCGAGGTCGGCACCGCCGCGACGCTGGCCCTGCTGCGCCGGATCCCCGGCCTGGAGGTGTCCGAGATCGACTCCGGGTGCTGCGGGATGGCCGGGTCGTTCGGGTTCGAGGCCGAGCACTACGAGACCTCGATGGCCGTCGGCCGGGACCGGCTGTTCCCGGCGATCGAGGCCGAGCCGGCGGACACGCTCGTCGCCGCGACCGGGGTGTCCTGCCGCCAGCAGATCTTCCACGGCGTCGGGCGCACGGCCTGGCACCCGCTGGAGCTCGTGCGCACCGCCCTGGAGGGCTGAGGGGTGCGGGTCGTGCGGTACGGCGACGGCCGCCCGGGAACGGTGGAGTCCTCCGCGGACGGTGACCTCGTGCGGGAGCTGGGACCCTCCGGGCCCGGTGCGGTGGCCGGGCGGCTCGACGAGGTCGGGCTGCTCGCGCCCTGCGACCCGCGGACCATCGTGTGCGTCGGCAGCAACTACGCGTGCCAGGTGCGGGAGAAGGGCCGGCCGTGGCCCGAGCACCCGGCGTTGTTCCTGAAGGCGCCGAACGCCGTCGCGGGGCCGGGGGAGCCGGTGCTGCGCCCGGCCGAGGTCACCCGGCTGGAGTACGAGGGTGAGCTCGCGGTGGTGATCGGCCGGACCGCCCGGGAACTCGACGCGCGCGACGCGTGGGCCCACGTGTACGGCCTGACCTGCGCCAACGACGTCACCGCACACGACTGGCGGGCCGACGGCCAGTGGACCAGGGCGAAGAGCGCCGACACGTTCCTGCCGCTCGGCCCGTGGATCGAGACCGAGCAGGATCCTGGCGCCCGCACGCTGCGGACGCGATTGGGGGACCGGGTCGTGCAGGAGTCCGACACCGGGCAGATGATCTTCGGGGTGCCGGAGATCCTGGCCTGGGTGACCCGGTGGATCACGTTGCGTCCCGGCGACGTCGTGCTCACCGGCAGCCCGGCCGGGGTGGGGCCGATGGAGCCGGGGGACCGGGTCACCGTCGAGATCGAGGGGCTCGGGGCGCTGGGCAACCCGGTCGCCGCGCGGTCACCCGGGGGCGGGTGACCGGTCCGGCCGACCCGCCCGTACCGACTCGCTCGGCCCGACTCGCTCGGCCCGACCCGGTCGGCCGGGACCGCATCGCCCGAGCCCGGTCCGGTCGGCCCGGACCGATCGGCTCGATCCGGCCCGGGCCACGTGCCCCGACCCCGTCCGCTCAGGGACGGACGGCCGGCTCCGGGGTGTCGAGTTCCGCGGGACTCGGGGCGTCGGCGAACCCGAGCGCGCTGCGATAGACCTCGCCCAGCTGCCGGGCCCAGCCCGACACCTCGAAGTGTTCCAGGAACCGGGCCCGCGCGGCGGCGCCCCGGCGGGCCCGCAGCTCCGGGTCGCGGGCCGTCCGGACCAGCTCCTCGGCGATCCGGGACGGGTCCACCGCGGTCAGCGCCCCGGTGTCGCGGGTGACGATCTCCGGGATCCCGCCCACCCGGGTCGCGACGGCCGGGGTCCCGGTGCCGTGCCCCAGCACCAGCATCCGCGGCATCGTGTCGTGCCGGGTGGTGTGCAGCTGCACGTCGGCGGCCCGCAGCAGCTCGACCGGGTCGGCGCTGCGGCGGAACGCGACCCGCCCGGACAACGCGTCGTCGGAGGCGACCCGGGACTCCAGCCACGGGCGCAGCGGCCCGTCCCCGCCCAGCACCACGGTGAGCGGCTCGTCCGCGGGGATCTCCGCGATCGCGTCGAGCAGCATGTCCTGCCCCTGGCCGCGCCGCATCGGGGCGACCGAGACGGCGACGACCTCGTTCTCCTCGACCGCCAGGCCACGGCGGAACCGGGCCCGCTCCTCCGCGGTGCCCTGGCCGGGATCGGCCGCCCCGTCGGGGACGACCGACAGCCCGGCCGTGGACCCGGCCACCCGGTGGTACCAGTCGCGCTGCAGCAGCGACGTCGCGATCGTGCGGGTCATGAACCGGCGCCGGGCCAGCGTCTTCGCGGTGCGCCGGAGCCGGTCGGCGCGGTCCGCGGGCTGGGAGTGGATGTGATGCAGCGTCGACACCGCAGGCACCCGCAGCCGGGCCGCCGCGGCGGAGCCGACGACGTCGGGCCGGGCACCGTGGGTGTGCACCAGGTCGACGTCGTGCTCCCGCAGCGCGGCGACCACCCGCAGGGCCGCACGCGGGTCCCAGGGCGCCACGGTCAGCTCGACCGGCGTCGCGCCGGCCCGTTCGAGCCGGGACAGCGCCGCCGTCTCCCCGGACGGCGCCAGCGCGACCACGACGACGTCGTACCCGGCGGCGGGGCAGGCCTCGGCCAGGTCGGCGAGGGCGGCGGCCACGCCACGGGGGTCGAGGGACTCGACGAGGTGTCCGATCTTCACGGTGTGTGGGCCTCCGGGAGGGTGGGTCGACGGGACAAGGACAGTACCGAGGGTGCGGCCCCGGTGACGGCCGATACCGCTGCGCGCATCGGGCGACGATCGGCGGGCGGTGCCGCCGGACGGGGGAGTACCCCGGGGCGGGATGCGTCCATTACGGTCACGGACGTGCGTACGGTGCTGGTGATCGGGATCGGTGCGGGCGACCCGGAGCACCTGACCCTGCAGGCGGTGTCGGCGCTCGGGCGGGCGGACGTCGTCGTCATCATCGACAAGGGCGACGCGAAGGACGACCTCACGGCCCTGCGCACCGCGATCCTGGAGCAGCACCGGCCGGACGGGCGGTACCGGCTGGTCGTCGCACCCGAGGTCGACCGCGACCGCGGGACCGAGGTCGAGCGCGACGACGGGCGGTACCGCGACGTCGTCGTCGACTGGCAGGACCGGCGCGCCGAGCTGTACCGCGAGATGCTCACCGCGGAGCTCGCCGACGGCGAGACCGCCGCGTTCCTGGTGTGGGGCGATCCCGCGCTCTACGACGGCACGCTGCGGCTGCTCGACCGGGTGGTGGCGGACCAGCCGGACGACGGCTGGACGATCGTGTCGGTGCCCGGGATCTCCAGCGTGTCCGCGCTCGCCGCCGCGCACCGGCTGATCCTGAACCGGGTCGGGCGCCCCGTCCTGATCACGACCGGGCGGCGGATCGCCGAGGGCATGCCCGCCGACGTGGACGACGTCGTCGTCATGCTCGACGGCCGGACCGCCTTCGCCGCGCTGCCCGCCGAGCAGCGCGCCGAGCTGCACGTCTACTGGGGCGCCTACCTGGGCACCCCGGACGAGCTGCTGGTCGCCGGCCCGCTGGACGAGGTCGCCGACGAGATCGTCGCCGTCCGCACGCAAGCCCGTGAGCGCAAGGGCTGGATCATGGACACCTACCTGCTGCGCCGGGGCGCCGGGGACCGCTGACCTCCGGTCGTCGCAGGCCCTGTTCTGTCGTCGCAGGTCCTGCGGTGGCTGCGACGTCCCGCTCCGTGCTGCGACGTGCTGCTCGCCGGGGCGGGGGCGGCGGGGTGCGTCGACCGGTCGCCGGGGGGCGCCGGATGCCGGGCGGCGGTGAACCTGAGAGTGCGGTGCGTGTTCGTCGTATCGCGTTGCGCTGTTCGGTGCAGCGGGGCGGTCGTTCGTCGTGCCGGGAGGCCGGGCCGTCGCACCGGAGGCGCATTCCTCCTCAGGAACGCAACTTCTCGGTCACGGGTTTCCTACCGTCGGCAACCGGACGAGCCGCGCATCCGGCATCGCTCCGGCCGCTCCCTCGGGTGCCCCCGCACCCGGCCGCGCCGGTGCCGCAGGCCGTCCGAGACGCTCCCCAGCTCCTCGTCGTGGCGAGGGGGAAGGACTGCTCGAGATGGGTAAGCACACCCGCGCCGGTCGGCGCACACGTGTCGTCCCGCGCCCGCAGGTCCGCCGCAGGCACGCGGCCCCCGCACCCGGCACGGCCCGCCGGATCGCGGCCCCGGCCGCGCTGACCGCGGTCCTGCTCGCCTCCGGCGGGACGATGGGCACCGCGTTCGCCGGTGAGGACACCTCCGGTGAGTCCGGGCGCTCGGCGGTCGACGACTGCCCGGACGGCAGCACCCCGGTCGACGGCGGGTGCGACACCGGGTCGTCCGGTGGAACCGTGACCGGCGACGACGTGGTCCGCTCGGCGACCGGTTCCGGGCCGGGCGAGGAGAAGCAGGCCGACGGTGCCCAGGACGGGCCCGGCTCGGAGTCCGGCGACGACGACGGTTCCGGATCGGACGCCACCGAGCGCTCCGAGGGCAAGGACCGGGACGACGCCACCGAGCCGGACCGCACGGGTGATGGCGCGGTGACGGCGGCCTCGACCGGCGAGGACTCCGAGGACGAGGGCTCGACGGGGACGGAGTCGCGTGGCGGGGACTCCGACGACGAGGGATCGACCGGCGACGGCCCCGACGGCACGGGATCCGGCGGCGACGGAACCGAGACCGAGGACGCCGACTCCGAGGGCGCCGACTCCGAGGGCGCCGACTCCGAGGGCGCCGACTCCGGCGGGTCCGACTCCGGCGGATCGAGTACCGAGGACTCCGGCTCCACGGGCTCGGGATCCGAACGTTCGGACGGTGCGGCCGATCGGGGCTCGAACACCGAAGCCACGGACACGGCCGGCCTGTCCGGACTGCCCGGTGGCGGCGCAGCACCGACCGACGTCCTGGGTGGTGTCACCGGTGTGCTCGGCCAGGACGGCTCCCCGCTGGACGCGATCTCGGGTGTGTCCGGCTCCGGTGGACCGGAGAGCGACGCGGCGGACGACTCGCAGGACAGCGGCACCGGGGGAGGCGACGCCCCCGGGAAGGACGGCGTCCCGGCGTCCGACGGCTCCGGGGCGGACGGCACGACGTCCGCCGGGTCGAAGGACGACGCCACCGGCCCGCTCGACGCGGTCCCCGGCCTGAACGAGCTGACCTCCGGGCTCGGCGACGCACCGGACCTGAACGCGGCCACCCAGCCCCTGACCACCCTGCCCGACCCGGCGCAGACCCTGGCCGACGCGAGTACCGGCGTCCCCGGGGCGGGACCGGCCGACTCGCTGGTGAACGGCGTCGCGGGGCTCGCGGGCAGCGCGATCGGGACCGACACGGGTACCGACGTCGGCGGTCTCCCCGGCACCGCGGACGGCGCCGGCATCGCGGGCCTCGCGAACCTGCCGTCGCTGCCCGAGCTGCCGTCCGTCCCGGGCGTCACCGACGGCAGCACCGACGAGCTGCCGGACGTCCCCGGCGTCACCACCAGCGGTGCGCTGGCCGGGCTGAACGAGATCGCCGGCCTGCCCGACACCTCCCCGCTGACCGGCGCCGACGGCCCGCTGCCCGATCTGTCCGGGGTGGCCGAGGTCGCCGGGCTCCCGGACTACTCCGGGCTGGGCGGGCTGCCGGACATCGCCGGCGTCGTCGGCGGGCCCGGGAACGGCCCGACCGAGGTGAGCCTGGACTCGAAGAACACCGACGGCGTCAACGGGCGGGCGAGCGTCGACGACGACACCGTCACCGCGACCGCCACCGGGATGGACCCGGACGCCCGCTACGTCAGCTTCTTCTACGGTGCGACGTCCAGCGCCACCAACAACAACCCGTGCATCCTCGACGGCACGAACCCGGTGCCCGGCGGCCAGACCGTCGGCGAGTGGGAGGTCGACGAGAACGGCAACGGCACCCTGGAGGCGCCGAACCCGTCCGGGAACATGTACAAGCTCACCGGCGGCACCATGTCGATCCGCAAGGTCGAGCACGGCGTCGACTCCGCGACCGCGCTGCCGGTCAACCCGCTCAGCTACTCGCTGTCCAGCTGCGGGGAGATGGAGCGGATCTCCACCGCGGACCCGGTGACGAACGCGGTGCCGAAGCTGCCGACGGCGAACGTGCCGGGCATTCCGTATGTCTCCGGGCCCGGGCTGGGAGGCTGACGGACCGGCGCCGTCCGGAGATCACCGCGCGCCCACGCCCGCCCTGTGGTCGGATCGTCGACGTGCCCAGCCTGCTCGACACCGTCCTCGACCGCACCCTGATCCCCGGCTACTCCCGGATCGGCCACCTGATCCGGCGCCGGAGCTGGACCGGCGACCGCGCCGACCCGCGCCGCTCCTCCCTCGCCGGGCGGACCGCGCTGGTGACCGGCGCCGGGGGCGGGCTGGGGGAGGCCGCCGCGACCGGGTTGGTGCGGCTCGGTGCGACCGTGCACCTGCTCGTCCGCTCGCCGGACAAGGGCCGGGCCGCCCAGGACCGGATCATCGAGGCCGTCCCGGGGCTGTCCCGGGACCGGGTCCCGGTGCAGGTCTGCGACCTCGGGGAACTGGCCGGCGTCCGGGAGTTCGCGGCCCGTTTCGCCGACGAGGTGCCGACGCTCGACGTGCTCGTGCACAACGCCGGGCTGCTCCCCGCCGAGCGGTCCGAGACGTCCGAGGGCAACGAGCTGACGCTCGCCGTGCACGTGCTGGGGCCGCTGCTGCTGACCCGCCTGCTGGCCGACACGCTGGCCGCCGGGGCGACGCGCACCGGCACCGACTCCCGGGTGATCTTCGTGTCCTCCGGCGGTATGTACGCCCAGCCCCTGCGCGACGACGACCTGCAGTTCGCCCGCGGCGACTACGGCGGCACCGCGGCCTACGCCCGCACCAAGCGGATGCAGGTCGTGCTCACCGGCAGCCTCGCCGAGGAGCTGGCGCCGCGGAACATCACCGTGCACGCGATGCACCCCGGCTGGGCCCGCACGCCCGGGGTCACCGGGTCACTGCCGCTGTTCGACCGGGTCGTCGGCCCGGTGCTGCGGACCCCGGCCCAGGGTGCGGACACCGCCGTCTGGCTGGCCGCGGCCCCCGCCGCGGCGATCGGGACCGGCCGGTTCTGGCACGACCGGGCCGTCCGTCCGGCGCACTACCTGTCGCGCACGAAGGAGACCGCGGCGCAGCGGGATCGGTTCCTGGCCGAGGTGGACCGGCTCACCGGCTGACCGGTCCCTCCAGCATCGCCGACGCGGCCCGGGTCAGGTGCGCGATCACGGCCTCCGGGTCGGTGGTGCCGATCGCGCCGTCGGGGAGCAGCGGCCGGGCCAGGCTGAGCCCCAGCAGCCAGGTGAGCAGCAGTTCCGCGCGCAGTTCGGCGTCGCGCCGGTCGATCGCGCCGGTGGCGAGCGCGGCGAACGCCGCCGTGTAGGCCCCGGCGAGCTCGGCCCGGACCGCCGCGGCCGCCTCGGAGGTCCCCGCCGACCGGACGAGCGAGCCGAACAGGTCGTGCGCGGGCGCGTCGTCGTCCTCGAGGATCGAGCGCAGCGTCCGCTCCAGCAGCTGCTCGGGTGGGCCGCCGTTCAGGATGAGCAGGGCCCGCTCCGCCGCGACCCGGGTGAACAGCGCGTCCTTGCTGCCGAAGTGGCGGAACAGCAGCGCCTGGTTCACCCCGGCCCGCTCGGCGATCGCCCGCACGGACGTCCGGTCGTAGCCGTGCTCGGTGAACAGGTCGGCGGCCGCGGCGAGCAGCGCCTGCCGGGTCGCCTCGCCGGAACGGGCGGGAGGTGCGGCGGTCACGGGGCAGGTGCTCCTCTCGGTCGGCCTCGGCCGAGGCGTCCCGGCTCGTGGCGGCGGATCCGACGGACGGACGGTAGCGCCCGACGACCGGCGCATGATCGGCGAGGGCGGCGGGTACCTCGCGGTGAACCGTGGACGAACACCGAGGGAGACAGGACCTGATGGCCGCAGGCGAGGAGAACGAGTTCCAGCCGGAGGCGCCGGACATGGCGTCGGCACTGCAGCTGGACACCGACGAGGCCCTCACCGGTCCTTCCGACAGCGACCCGCTGGACTCCGGCTACGTCCCGCCGGACCGGCCGTACGGGGTCGAGGACAACGCCGTCACCCCGGCCGGTGAACGCGAGGGCGAGAGCCTGGACGAGCGGCTCGCGAAGGAGCTGCCGGACGAGCCGCTCGCGACCGATCCGGGCCGGTCCGGGCGGCTGGTGAGCGCGACCGACTCGCCGGCCGGTGACCCGGCGACCGACGTCGAGGCCGTCGAGGTCGGGATCGACGGCGGCGCGGCGAGCGCCGAGGAGGCCGCGGTGCACGACGCCGACGTGGCCGTCGAGCCGGTCCTCGACGAGACCCCCACCGGGGACCCCGAGGTCAGCGCGCAGCTGGCGGAGGACGCCGACCACGCGGACGAGGCGGCGGCGGACGCCGAGCGCGACGCCCGCAGCTGAGGCACCCGGCGGCGCCGTCGGTCAGGCGGCGCTGCCGGTCACGCGGGCGATGGCGGCATCCATGTCGAGGTGGTCGTTCTCCTCGCCGAGATCGACGATCTCCAGGGAGCCGTCGACGAACTGGGCCAGCAGGTCGCGGTCGACCTCCAGGACGGCGGAGCCGCCGTCGGAGCGGATCTCGATCTCCACCACGTCGTAACCGTCGATCCGGCGCGGCGCCAGCCGGATGTCACCGATGCCGGTCGGCGTGGTCAGCCCCTCGATCACCAGGTCGCGGGCGACGAGCCACTCGACCCACCGGTCGCCGGAGCGGCGCACCGAGAACGAGATCGCGAACGGGTCCGACGCGCGGTACAGCCAGCGGCTGACGATCGGGGACGGCTGGCCGTGCAGCACGGTGAAGACGTCCTGCTGGATCGAGTCGCTGGTCATCGTGCCGCCCCTTCCAGAGCCCCGCCCGGTCGCCGTCGGTGTGCGACCGCCTCACGATGACCATCGTCCGCGCCCGCCCCGGCGCTGCACTTTCCGGGTGGATTCACCCGTTCGAGCCATTCGATGTTCACCTGAGCGTAGCCGTCCGGTTCGGCAGGCGTGTCGATGTGCCCGGAGCGTGCTCGGGCGGCGACCGGCCGTGGTGGAGGCGGGGTCGATCAGTGCCGGTCGACCCGGGTGACCAGCCAGACGCCGCCGTCGCCGGGCCGGACGGTCTGTTCCAGCACCACGGTGGCCCGCGCGGGCGAGCGCCCTTCGGCGATGTCGAACCGGCCGGTGTCGATCCAGGTCAGCTTCGGGTTGCGGTAGCCGAGCTCGGAGCCGACGTAGGAGATCGCGACCTCCTCCGGGTCGAGCAGCCACGGGTCGCCGCCACGGTCGGCCTGCTCCTGCATCCGCCGGGCGGCCGCCGCGTCCCCGGCCGGCCACAGGGGACCCGCCGCCGGGGCCGGCGCACCGTCGCGGGCGGCGCCGCCCCCGCCGTCGTTCCCTGGGGGACGGCCGGCGGGCGGTGCCGGCGGTGCGGCCTCCGGGGCGGTGCGGGTCGTGCTCGGCGCGGCCTCGGGTTCCGGGCTCGCCGACGTCGGCGACGGTGCCGCGGACGAGGTCGTGGGCGGCGGGGCCGGGCTCGGTGGCGGGGCGGCGGGCAGCGGTCCGCCACCGCACGCGGCGAGCAGCAGGACCAGCACCAGCAGGGCCAGGCCGACGGACGTCCCGCGCAGCAGCAGCCGCGGGCCGGGACGCAGCCCGGGGCCGTCGACGCTCCCGGAACCCGGGGTCGCCTTCGGCAGGTTCGGCACGGACACGCGGGAACCATACGGTCGGCGACCGTGCTGTCGCGCGTCACAGCGCCCGCACGATCCGGTGATCGGTGCCCCGTCCCGCGGCGAGGACCACGGGCGCAGGGACTGCCCCGTGGGGCCGGAGTGATTAGGGTCGCCCGCGACACGGCCGGGGAACGCCCCGGCGCGACGCACGAGCCCGACGAGGTGCACAGCCATGGCGTCTGCCACCGGTAGCACGGCGACGGAGGAGTTCCTCGCCGCCCGCGACTTCCTGATCGCCCACCGCGAGGACTACGACACCGCCTACCGCGACTTCCGGTGGCCGGAGCTCGCCGAGTTCAACTTCGCGCTGGACCACTTCGACGTCGTCGCCGCCGATCCCGAGCGGGGCGCCCGCCGGGCACTGTGGATCGTCGAGCAGGACGGGTCGCAGGCGCACTGGACCTACGTCGAGCTGGCGGAGCGGTCGAACCGGGTGGCGAACTGGCTGCGGGCCCAGGGCGTGGCCCGCGGCGACCGGATCATCCTGATGCTCGGCAACCAGCTGGAGCTGTGGGAGACGTTGCTCGCGGCGATGAAGCTGGGTGCCGTCGTCATCCCGGCGACCACCCTGCTCACCTCGTCGGACCTGCAGGACCGGGTGGACCGCGGGGGCGCCCGGCACGTCGTCGTCGGGGCCGGGGACACCGCCAAGTTCGACGACGTCGACGGCGACTACACGCCGATCGCCGTCGGCGGTGCGGTCGAGGGCTGGCGGGACTTCTCGGGCGAGGCCTACGACGCCGACCCGGCGTTCACCCCGGACGGGCCCACCTCGGCGTCGGACACGCTGTTGCTGTACTTCACCTCCGGCACCACCTCGAAGCCGAAGCTGGTGGAGCACACGCACGTCTCCTACCCGGTCGGGCACCTGTCCACGATGTACTGGATCGGGCTGCAGCCCGGCGACGTGCACCTCAACATCTCCTCGCCCGGCTGGGCCAAGCACGCCTGGTCCAACGTGTTCGCACCGTGGATCGCCGAGTCGACGGTGCTGGTGATGAACTACGCGAAGTTCGACGCCGAGTCCGTGCTCGGCGTGCTCGACTCGTGCGGGGTGACGAGCTTCTGCGCGCCCCCGACGGTGTGGCGGATGCTCATCCAGACCGACCTCACGACGCTGGCCACGCCGCCGGACAAGGTCATGGGCGCCGGTGAGCCGCTCAACCCGGAGATCATCGAGCAGGTCGAGCGCGCCTGGGGCCGGACGATCCGCGACGGGTTCGGGCAGACCGAGACCACCCTGCAGATCGGGAACCCGCCCGGCCAGGAGCTCAAGCCGGGCTCGATGGGGCGGCCGATGCCGGGCTACGTCGTCGCGCTGGTCGACCCGTCCTCCGGGACGGTCGGCGACGAGGGCGAGATCTGCCTCGACCTCGACCACCGCCCGGTCGCCCTGATGGTCGGCTACGCCGACGACCCGGAGCGCAACGCCGAGGCGATGGCCGGTGGGCACTACCACACCGGCGACGTCGGGTCCCGCGACGAGCGGGGCTACATCACCTACGTCGGCCGGGCCGACGACGTGTTCAAGGCCAGCGACTACCGGATCAGCCCGTTCGAGCTGGAGAGCGTGCTGATCGAGCACCCGGCGGTCGCCGAGGCCGCCGTCGTGCCCTCGCCCGACCCGGTGCGCCTCGCGGTGCCGAAGGCCTACGTCGTGCTCGCCGCGGGCCACGAGCCGGACGAGGCGACGGCGCGGGAGATCCTGCAGTTCGCCTACGACAACCTGGCCCCCTACAAGCGGGTCCGGCGCCTGGAGTTCTTCGAGCTGCCGAAGACGATCTCCGGCAAGATCCGCCGGGTCGAGCTGCGCGGGCGCGAGGAGGAGATCCACTCCGACCCGGACGCCCGGCCGTCCTCGGAGTACACCCTCTGACGGTTCAGCCCTCGAAGTGCCCCGGCCAGTCCTGGTAGGGGATGCGGCTGATCTCCACGACCTCCCCGAGCCGGGACCACTCGTTGCGGCCGAGCCGGGCGAGCGGGGCGAGCCGGCGCACGTCCGGGAGGCTGGTGCCGCGCTCGTCGGTGGTGAAGACGTCGGAGTCGATCGCGGCGTGGGTGACCCGGCCGATCACCACCGTCGAGTCGCCGAGCTCGACGATCGCGTGCCGGACGCACTCCAGCGCGACCGGGGACTCGGCGACCCGCGGCGGTGCGACCGTCGTGCTGGGTTCCGGGGTCAGCCCGGCCGAGGCGAACTCGCTGATCTCGGCGGGGAAGTCGGTCGCGGTGGCGTTGATCCGCTCGAACATCGGCTCGCCGGCCAGGCACACGACGAACTCGCCGGTCGCGGAGACGTTGCGCAGCGAGTCCTTCTTCCCGACCGAGGTGAACTGGACCATGGGCGGGTCCACGCAGGACACCGTGAAGAACGAGTGCGGAGCGAGGTTGTCGACGCCGTCGGCGGAGCGGGTGGACACCCAGGCGATCGGGCGGGGGACGACCACGCTGGTGAGGAGCTTGTAGAACGGGCGGGCGCCCATCCCGTCGGGTGTCAGGTCCGTGCGCATGGCCACGATCCTGCCCGGCCGTGGCGGGCGCCGCCGATCTACCGTGGTCGGGTGCGTGCACGCGCCCGGGCGGCCGGGCTGGCGATCGGCGTCCTCGCCGACCTGGTGTTCGGCGACCCGCGCCGCGGGCACCCGGTGGCGGGTCTCGGCACGGTCGCGACCGCCCTGGAACGGCGGGTGTACCGCGACTCCCGGATCGCCGGGGCCGGGTACACCGCGGTGCTGACCGGCGCGACGGTGACCGCCGGTGTGCTGGTGGAACGGGTGCTGCGGCGCGGCGGTCCCGGGTACGGCGCGGCCGCCACCGCCGCGGCGACCTGGGCGGTGCTCGGTGGCACCTCGCTCATCCGGGAGGGCTCCGCGCTCGCCGGCGCACTGGACGCGGGCGACACGACCGCGGCCCGCGCTCGGATCCCCAGCCTGTGCTCGCGCGACCCGCTGTCGCTGGACGCCGGTGGGATGGCCAGGGCCGGTGTGGAGTCGCTGGCCGAGAACACCTCGGACGCCGTCGTCGGGCCACTGGTGTGGGGGGCCGTCGCCGGGATCCCCGGGCTGCTCGGCTACCGCGCGGTCAACACGCTGGACGCGATGGTCGGCTACCGGTCCGAGCGGTACCTGCGCTTCGGGTGGGCGTCGGCCCGGCTCGACGACCTCGCCAACCTCGTGCCGTCGCGGATCACCGCGCTGCTCACCGTCGCGCTCGCGCCGCTGGTCGGCGGGGACCCGCGGGCCGCGGTGCGGGCCTGGCGCCGGGACGCGGCCGGGCACCCCAGCCCGAACGCCGGCCCGGTCGAGGCGACGGCGGCCGGCGCGCTCGGCCTGCGGCTCGGCGGGGCGACCTCCTACGCACACGGCACCGAGCACCGGCCGGTGCTGGGCGACGGCGCCGCGCCCTCGGTCGCCGACCTGCACCGGGCCGCTCGGTTGTCCCGGGCGGTCGCAGCGGCCGCCGGGGTGCTGGCGGTCGCGGTGGCGGCGGCCCGGACCGGTGACGTGGTTGGCTGACGCCGTGGCACGCGTACTCGGAACCCACGGCCCCGCCGTCCTGCTGCTGCCCGGCGGTGCGGAGCCCGTCGAGGGATTCTTCCCCGGCCTGGCCGAGGGACTGGTGGCCGATCCCGGCTGCCGGGTCGTCCTGCACGACCGGCCCGGCACCGGGACCAGCGAGATCGACGGCACCCTGGCCGGCGCGTCCGCGGCGGTGCACGCGACGCTGGCCGGGCTCGGGCTGGGACCGGTCGTCGTGATCGGGCAGAGCCTCGGGGGTGCGGTCGCGGCGCTGCTGGCCCACGACCATCCCGAGGACGTCGCCGGGCTCGTCCTGCTCGACAGCTCCCTGGTCAACGACCCGGCGCTGGCGCGGACGACCGAGCGCTCGGTCGCGGTGATGGCCCGGCTGGACGGGGTCCCCGGTGGCCGCTCCGTGCTGCGGGCGCTGATGCGGTGGAGCACCGGACGCGAGGCGGACCGGGCGCGGATGGGCCCGGCGCACCGGGCGGCGCTGAGCCGGATCGTCGACACCGACCAGGCACGGCTGCGCGACGCGGCCGTGGGGCTCGCCGAGCTGGCCGCGACGTTCGACGAGTCGCGGCTGCCCCGGGTCCCGGCCGCCGTCGTGACGGCCGACCGCAAGCCCACCTCGGGGATCCGGCGCGCCCACCGGCGGCTCGCCGACGCGCTCGGCTGCGAGCTGCGCAGCTGGCCCGGCGCGACCCACGCCGTGCACCTGTCCCATCCGGACGAGGTGCTCGCCACCTGCCGGGAGATCGTCCGCGCCGCCGCGCACTGAGGTCGCCGGGCCGGCGCAGCGGCGGGTCAGGTCCCGGCGGCGTTGAGCAGCCAGTGGTAGCGCAGCCGCAGCGCCCGTTCCCAGCTGGCGAACGCGGCCGCGGCGCCGAGCGCGATGTTGAGCCAGAGCGGCAGGTGGATCGGGGACACGAAGACGCCGATGTTCTCGGCGATCGGGGGGATCCGGGACAGCGGTTCGAGCAGCTGTACCAGGTTGAGCCCGACACCCACGAGGAGCAGGACGACCGAGACGGCGCCGATCATCCGGCTGGCGCCCGGGTGGTTGCGCTCCAGGCCGGCCCGGCGCCCCTCGCCGGACCTCGGGTCCGGGGTGAGCTGGTGCGCGACGCCGTCGTGGGTCACGTAGTGGCAGCGCTTGACCCCGACGCCGCTCGTCGCCACCTCGATCGCGCCGCCCTCGACCGGGAGCACCGCGGGCACCGTGGACTCGGCGTGGTGGCGGCCGTCGCGGTAGAGCCGGGCGCGCACCCGGCCGTCCTCCCCGTCGCCGTGGTAGCGGACGTCCACCGAGTACACGACGGGGCGCCCGTCGTGACCGGTCAGCTGCAGGTGCAGCAGGGCCCGCCCGGTGATCACCTGCCACCAGCGGAACGGCTTCAGCGGTCGCCCGTCGCCGCCCTTCACCCGCTGCACGGCTCGCCGTCGCCGCCAGTCCTTCAGCATGTCTCCCCCGTGGGTCGCGGTCGACCAACACGCTGTGTTGGTCGCTGGTGGCGACACTAACACGGTGTGTTGGTCGGCGGCCAACGGCGGGGCGACGGTCACTCCGGACGGGTGATCCGACGACGGGACGCGCTCGTCCGGACCGGGGCCCGGGCCGCGCGTGTAGCGGTCCCACACCGCCGGTCTGGCACCGCCGGTCCGGCCACCGCCGGTCCGGCACCGGCCGCTCTCGGCGTCGCCGTGCACGGGCGCGCCGCGCGCCCCTCGCCGTCGCCGGCGCACGGTTGCCGTGGCTCGGTCGTACCCGGTTCCGTTCCTCGCACCGGATCCCGTTGCCGCACGGGGCCGGGCCTGGTGCGGGCGAACAAACTCGTTGCGAGACAACGGATCCCGTGCGTCGTGCGGGTCCGGTGCGTGGTGCCGGCCGCTTCGCCGGCACCGAATCCGGCCGGACACGTGAGCCCGCTCCGGACACGGGGCGTCGCCTCGGGCGGTCCACAGCCCGGGTTCCGCAGGGCGACCCCGGGCCGAGACCGCGCGGGAAGCGCCGGAGGCCGGTCACGACCGGGGCGTGTGCCCCTTCTCCGGCACCGCGGGGGCCCCGGCGCCGGTCCCGTCCGCGCCCGGCGACCCGGCGTCGGCGTCGGCCTGCGTGGCGCCGTAGCCGTCACGGCCGGAGAGCTGGTCGCGCAGCGAGCCCGTCCGCTCCCGCTTCCCCCGGCGCTGCAGCAGCTCCAGCCGGACGAAGATGACCAGCGCGACCAGGGCGACCACGCCGAACGTCAGCCACTGCAGCGCGTAGGAGAAGTTGCTGAACGGCGCCCCGCCGCCGGGCGGCTCGACCGGGATCGGGGTCAGCACGCCGGCCTGCCCGGACTCCAGCGACACGACGCCGGGGACGGGGGTCGTCCCGGTCGCCGCGGCGAGTGCGCGCGAGTCGGCGGCGTAGATCTGCCGGGTGCCGCCCTCGAACAGCGGGGCCCGGCCCTGCGGGTCGTTCTCGTCGAGCCGGAGCCTGCCCTCGACCGTCACCTCGCCGGGCGGTGCCGGGGCGAAGTCCGGGACGGAGGCGCCCTCACCGGCCGCCACCGACCCCCGGTTCACGACGACCAGCCTGCCGTCGGCCAGCCGCAGCGGCGTCAGCACCTCGTAGGCGGGCGCCCCGTCGACCACGCGCAGCCGGACCAGGGTCTCGGCGGCGGGCTCGTAGGTCCCGGTCAGCTCGGCCCGGTGCCACACGTCCGCGGCCGTGACACCCGAACCGGCCGGGACGAACCGCGCGTAGGGCTCCGCGGGTGCCGCGTCGGCCGCGGCGATCGCCCGGTTCTGCGCGTCCCGCTCGGCCTCGCGGCCGAACTGCCACGGCGCCAGCAGCGTGTAGCAGACGACCACGAACGCGCAGACGACGCCGATGAAGGCGAGCCATCCGGGACGCAGCAGGAAACGCACCGGGCCAGGGTAGCCGGGGACGCGCGGGGGATACTCGGGCCGTGGCCGCCGAACCCGATCGCGCGCTGCGCGGTGCCGTCCTCGTCGCCGGAACGACCTCCGACGCCGGCAAGAGCGCCGTCGTCGCCGGCGTCTGCCGGATGCTGCACCGGCGCGGGGTGTCGGTGGCGCCGTTCAAGGCGCAGAACATGAGCAACAACTCCGTCGTCACACCGGACGGCGGCGAGATCGGCCGCGCCCAGGCGATGCAGGCCTTCGCCAGCGGCATCGCACCCGGTGTCGACCTCAACCCGGTCCTGCTCAAGCCGGGCAGCGACCGGACGTCGCAGGTCGTCGTCCGGGGGCGGGCCGACGGGCAGGTCTCGGCGCTGTCCTACCGGCACCGCACCGCGGCGCTGGCCGACGTGGTCGCGGACTCCCTGGCCGCGTTGCGGGACCGCTACGACGTTGTCGTCTGCGAGGGTGCCGGGTCCCCGGCCGAGATCAACCTGCGGGCCACCGACCTGGCCAACATGGGCCTGGCCCGGCGGGCGGGACTGCCGGTCCTGGTGGTCGGCGACATCGACCGCGGCGGGGTGCTCGCGCACCTGTTCGGGACGCTCGCCGTCCTCGAACCGGCCGACCAGGCGCTCGTGGCGGGGTTCGTGGTGAACAAGTTCCGGGGGGACCCGCGCCTGCTCGCGCCGGGGCTGGAGCAGCTGCGCGCGCTCACCGGGCGCCCCACGCTCGGGGTGCTCCCGTTCGTCGACGGGCTGTGGCTCGACGCCGAGGACTCGCTGTCCGCCCCGGCCGACGGGGTGCTCGGACGCCCGGCCCCGCCGCGCGGCGACCAGTGGCTGCGGGTGTCGGTGGTCCGGTTCCCGCGGATCTCCAACGCCACCGACGTCGAGGCGATGGCCTGCGAACCGGGCGTCGCGGTGCGGTACGTGACCGAACCGTCGCGGATCGCCGACACCGACGTCGTCGTCCTGCCGGGGTCGAAGTCCACGGTGTCGGACCTGGCCTGGCTGCGGTCGTCGGGGCTGGCCGACGCGGTGCGCGCGCACGTCGCGGCCGGGCGGCCGGTGCTCGGCATCTGCGGTGGCTACCAGATGCTGGCCCGCACGATCGCCGACCCGGACGGGGTCGAGGCCGCCGCGGGCACCGTCGTCGACGGGCTGGGCCTGCTCGACCTGGAGATCGGGTTCGACCCGGTCAAACATCTCGCCACCCCGACCACGACGGCCTGGGGGGAGCGGGTCACCGGCTACGAGATCCACCACGGCCGGGTCCTGCGCTCCGGTGATCCCGGCCTGGTCGGCGACGAGGGCTCCGACCGGGGCGGCGTGCTCGGCACGCACTGGCACGGCCTCGCCGAGAACGACGGGTTCCGCAGGCTGCTGCTCACCCGGCTGGCGGCCGCGGCGGGCCGCACCGGGTTCGAGGTGGCGCACGACACGTCGTTCCACGCGGAGCGGACCCGGCAGGTCGATCTGCTCGCCGACCTGGTCGAACAGCATCTCGATATCTCGACACTTGAACAGGTGATCGGACACGGACCGGATCGGGACCTCCCGGTGCTGGCGTCCGGTCTGGCAGCCTCCCGGGGGTGAGCACCGCCCCGGCACCCGCACGTTTCCCGTTCTCCGCCGTCGTCGGGCACGACGACCTGCGACTGGCGTTGCTGCTCAACGCCGTGCACCCCGGCGTCGGCGGCGTGCTCGTCCGCGGCGAGAAGGGCACCGCGAAGTCCACCGCGGTGCGCGCGCTGGCGGCGCTGCTCCCCGAGCTGGACACCGTCGACGGCTGCCGGTTCGGCTGCGATCCCGCCGCCCCCGACCCGGCGTGCCCGGACGGCCCGCACCCCGCCGCCCCGGCCCGGGCCACCCGGCCGGCCCGGCTGGTGGAACTGCCGGTCGGCGCGACCGAGGACCGGCTCGTCGGCTCGCTGGACCTGGAGCGGGCACTGTCCGAGGGCCGCCGCGCCTACCAGCCGGGACTGCTCGCCGACGCCCACCGCGGTGTGCTCTACGTCGACGAGGTCAACCTGCTCCACGACCATCTCGTGGACCTGCTGCTCGACGCGGCGGCGATGGGCCGCGCGCACGTCGAGCGCGACGGCGTCTCGGTGTCGCACGCCGCACGGTTCCTGCTGGTCGGCACCATGAACCCGGAGGAGGGCGAGCTGCGCCCGCAGCTGCTCGACCGGTTCGGGCTGACCGTCGAGGTCCGGGCCAGCCGCGACGTGGGCACCCGGGTCGAGGTGACCCGGCGGCGGATCGCGTTCGAGGACGACCCGGTCGGGTTCACCGCCCGCTTCGCCGACGCGGAGACCGGGACGGCGGCGCGGCTGCGCGCGGCCCGCGAGCGGGTCGGCGCGGTGCGGGTCCCGGACGCCGAACTGCAGCGGATCGCGTTCGTCTGCGCCCGGTTCGACGTCGACGGCATGCGTGCCGACCTGGTCATCACCCGGGCCGCGGCGGCGCACGCGGCCTGGGAGGGCCGGGACGCGGTGGTCGCCGAGGACGTCCGGGTCGCGGCCCGGCTGGCGCTGCCGCACCGGCGCCGCCGCGACCCGTTCGACGAGCCGGGCCTCGACGAGGCGGAGCTCGACCAGGCGCTGCGCGACGCCGAGGACCACCTCGATCCCGACGACGATCCGCCCCCCGAGGACCCGGGCCCGGACGAGCCCGGCCCCGGCGAGCCGGGCCCCGAGGACCAGGGGCCGGACGATGCGGGCCCCGACGGACCCGGTCCCGGCCCCGCGGACGGCGCCCCCGGCTCCGCGCCACCCGTTCCGGAGGATCGCCCGGGCGGCCCGGACGGCGGCGCCGGTTCCGCCGACACCGGCGGGCAGGACGCGCCCGCCGACCGTCCGGACGGTCCGCAGGCCGGTGGCGACGGGGAGGGACGTGCCGTCGTGCTCGGCGACACGGCCCGCCTGCACCGGGCCATGGCGCGGAAGTTCACCGTCCCCGGCCTGGGCGCCGGGGCGCCGGGGCGGCGCTCCCGGGCCCGCACCGACGCCGGCCGTGTCGTCCGCGCGACCGGCTCCGGCCCGGCCCGTGCCGCGGACCTGCACCTGCCCGCGACGGTGCTCGCCGCCGCCCCGCACCAGGCCGCCCGCGGCCGCAGCGGCCCCGGCCTGCTCGTGCACCGCGACGACCTGCGCCGCGCGCAGCGGGAGGGCCGCGAGGGGAACCTCGTGCTGTTCGTCGTCGACGCGTCCGGGTCGATGGCCGCCCGCAAGCGGATGACGGCGGTGTCCGGCGCGGTCCTCGGCCTGCTGCGGGACGCCTACCAGCGCCGGGACAAGGTCGGGCTGGTCACGTTCCGAGCCGGGACCGCCGAGCTGGCGTTGCCCCCGACGTCGTCGGTGCCGGCCGCGCAGCAGCGCCTGGCGACGCTGCGGACCGGCGGCCGGACCCCGCTGGCCGGCGGCCTGCTGAAGGCCCGTGCCGTGCTCGCCGCGGAGCGCCGCCGGGACCCGCGCCGCCGCCCGCTGCTCGTCCTGCTGACCGACGGCCGGGCCACGGTGCCCGCCCGGCCCGGCGGCGACCCGGTCGCCGACGCGCGCCGCGCCGCCGGGCTGCTCGCCGCCGACGGGGTGCACTGCGTCGTCGTCGACTGCGAGAGCGGTCACGTCCGGCTCGGGCTGGCGACCCCGCTCGCCGCCGCGGCCGGCGGCGAGGTCGTCCGGCTCGACGAGCTGACCGCCGAGGGCGTGCGCGACATCGTCCGCAGCGCCCGTACGGCCCGCGCCGACCGGGCCGCCTGAGAGGAGGGGCACCGTGCCGCAGGGACAGGTCACCAGCACACCCGACGACGGGCTCACCACCCGCCAGCGCCGCAACCGCCCGCTGCTGGTGGTGCACACCGGCGTCATGAAGGGCAAGTCCACCGCCGCGTTCGGCACCGCACTGCGCGGCTGGAACCAGGGCTGGTCGATCGGGGTCTTCCAGTTCGTGAAGTCGGCGAAGTGGAAGGTCGGCGAGGAGGAGGCGTTCCGCGCGCTCGGCCGGGTGCACGAGGAGACCGGGCAGGGCGGTCCGGTCGAGTGGCACAAGATGGGCTCCGGCTGGTCCTGGTCGCGCCGTGCCGGCACCGAGACCGACCACGCCGCCGACGCCGCCGAGGGCTGGGCCGAGATCCGCCGCCGGATCGCCGGCGCCGCGCACGACCTCTACGTGCTCGACGAGTTCACCTACCCGCTGAAGTGGGGCTGGATCGACGTCGCCGAGGTCGTCGAGGTGCTCGCGGACCGGCCGGGGCACCAGCACGTGATCATCACCGGCCGGGACGCGCCGCCGGAGCTCGTCGACGCCGCGGACCTGGTGATGGAGACGACGAAGGTCAAGCACCCGATGGACGCCGGACAGAAGGGGCAGCGGGGGATCGAGTGGTGACCCGGGCGGTGGTGGTCGCCGCGCCGTCGTCGGGCAGCGGGAAGACCACCGTCGCCACCGGGATGATGGCGGCGCTGCACCGCCGCGGCACCCGGGTCGCGCCGTTCAAGATCGGCCCGGACTACATCGACCCCGGCTACCACACGCTCGCCGCCGGCCGGCCGGGGCGCAACCTCGACGTCGTGCTGCAGGGCGGCGCCCGGATCGCGCCGCTGGCCCGGCACGGGGCCCGCGGTACCGACATCGCCGTCGTCGAGGGCGTGATGGGTCTGTTCGACGGCCGGATCGCCGACGGCGCCGGCTCCACCGCCCAGGTCGCGGCCGAGCTGGGTGCCCCGGTCGTGCTGGTGGTGGACGTGCGCGGGCAGTCCCGCTCGCTCGCCGCCCTGCTGCACGGGTTCCGCTCGTTCGACCCGTCGGTGCAGGTCGCGGGCGTGATCCTGAACCGGGTCGGCTCCGACCGGCACACCGAGGTGTGCCGCGCCGCGGCGGAGGAGGTCGGGCTGCCGGTGCTGGGAGCGGTCCCGCGACGGGCCGAGCTGGCCGTGCCGTCGCGGCACCTCGGCCTGGTCACCGCGGCCGAGCACGGGGCCGCCGCGACCGCCGCGGTGGACGCGATGGCCGGACTCGTAGCCGAGCACGTCGATCTCGACGCGGTGACGGCACTGGCCCGCCCGCTGCCGGACGGCCCCGTGTGGGACCCGGCGGCGGAGATCGCCGCCACGTACGAGCCGGCCGGGCACGGTGCCGCTGTGCACGGTGCTGACGGGCACCGTGCTGACGGGCCCGGCGCTCACGGGCCCGGTGCCGCCGGGCTCGCCGCCGACGGGCACTGTGCCGCCGGGCCTGCCGCCGGGCCGGTGTCCGCCGGGGGAGCGCGGCCGGTCGTCGCGCTCGCCGGGGGGCCGGCGTTCGGGTTCGGGTACGCCGAGCACGCCGAGCTGCTCACCGCGGCCGGGGCGGAGGTCGTCGCCGTCGATCCGCTGCGCGACCCGCACCTGCCGCAGCGGACCGCGGGGCTGGTCCTGCCCGGCGGGTTCCCCGAGGAGCACGTCGGCGACCTCGGCGCCAACGCCGTGCTCCGGGCGGAGGTGGCCCGGCTCGCGGCCTCCGGCGCGCCGGTGCACGCCGAGTGCGGCGGCCTGCTCTACCTGTGCCGCGACCTCGACGGGACGCCGATGTGCGGGGTCCTCGACGCCTCCGCCGCGATGACGCCGCGGCTGACACTGGGCTACCGCGACGCCGTTGCCGTGTCCGCGTCCACGCTGCTGCCCGCCGGGGCCCGGGCCGGGGCGCACGAGTTCCACCGCTGCGCGGTCACCCCGCGGGCCGGGGCGGCCCCGGCCTGGGGCTGGCGGGGCGATCCGCCGGAGGGGCACATCACGGGCGGCGTGCACGCCTCGTTCCTGCACACCCATCCGGCGGGGGTCCCCGGCGCGGTGGCCCGGTTCGTCGCGGCGTGCGCCGCCGGAGCGGAGAGGCGGTGATCACGATCGATGGAGCGCGACCGCCGTACGACGTCGGCTCCGCTCCGTCGATCGTGATCACGGGAGCGCCGGAGGGGCTCGTCCTCGGGATCGGGGCCCGGCCCGGGTGCCCGGCGGCCGCGGTCCGGGCGCTGCTCGACCGGGTGGCGGCCGAGCACGGGCTGGACCTGGCGCTCGCGCAGGTCGCGACGCTGGACCGGCGCTCGGCCGAGCCCGGCCTGCTGGCGGCCGTCGCGCCGCGGGTGCCGTACGGGTTCACCGTCGCCGAGCTCGCCGCGGTCGCGGTGCCGCACCCGAGCGGGCGGGTCGCGGCCGCCGTCGGGACGGCCGGGGTCGCCGAGGCCGCCGCCCTGCTCGCGGCGGGGCCCGGTGCGCGGCTCGTCGTGCCCAAGACGGCGGGGGCCGGGGTGACGGCCGCGGTCGCCCGCCGCGACGGCGTTCCCTGACCGTGTGGGATCGGACTCGCTGCGGCGGACACCCGCGGCGAGGTCGTTATCCTCGATCGTCGCCGCCGGGGCACCCCGCCTCCGGGCCGGAACCGGGCGCCGGCGCGGAACCCACGGCCGGGCGCGGACACCCGGGAGAGGAACGCCGTTGAGCGCGCAGCACGAGCAGTACCTGGTCGGACTCGACCTGTCCGGGCGGCGGGTCGTCGTCGTCGGCGGGGGACAGGTCGCCCAGCGGCGGACCGCCCGCCTGCTGGCCGCCGGCGCCCTGGTCGAGGTCGTGTCCCCGCAGGTCACCCCGGCCGTCGAGGGGATGGCGACGGCGCGCGAGATCGCCTGGACCGCCCGCGCCTACGCCGACGGCGACCTCGACGGCGCCTGGTACGCCATCGCGGCGACCGACGACCCGGCGGTGAACGCCGCCGTCGTCGCCGACGCCGAGCGCCGCCGGGTGTTCTGCGTCCGGGCCGACGACGGCGACCGCGGCACCGCCGTGACCCCGGCGACCGGCGTGCACGACGGGCTCACCGTGGGTGTGCTGGCCCGGGGCGCGCACCGCCGGTCGGCGGCCGTGCGCACGGCGCTGGTCGAGGCGTTGCAGTCCGGCGTGGTCGACGCCGACGCGGAGATCCTCCCGGCCGGCGTCGCGCTGGTCGGTGGCGGGCCCGGCGACCCGGAGCTGATCACGGTCCGCGGCCGGCGGCTGCTGTCCCGCGCCCACGTCGTCGTCGCCGACCGGCTCGGCCCGCGCGAGCTGATGGACGAGCTGTCGCCCGAGGTCGAGGTGATCGACGCCTCGAAGATCCCCTACGGCCGGGCCATGGCCCAGGAGAAGATCAACGAGCTGCTGGTGGAGCACGCCAGGGCCGGGCGGTTCGTCGTCCGGCTCAAGGGCGGGGACCCGTTCGTCTACGGGCGCGGGTTCGAGGAGGTCCAGGCGTGCGCGGCGGCCGGCGTGCCGGTGACCGTCGTACCCGGGGTGACCAGTGCGTTCGCCGCGCCAGCGGTCGCCGGGACGCCGGTCACCCACCGTGGGGTGGCGCACGAGATCGTCGTCGTCTCCGGGCACGTCGCGCCGGACGACCCGCGCAGCCTCACCGACTGGACCGCGCTCGGCCGGATGACCGGCACGATCGTGCTGATGATGGCCGTGGAGCGGATCGGCCGTTTCGCCGACGCGCTCGTGACCCACGGCCGGGCACCGGACACCCCGGTGCTGATCGTGCAGGACGGCACCACCCGGATCCAGCGGACCGTGCGCGCCACCCTGGAGACCGTCGAGAAGGTCGCGGCGGAGGCGGAGGTCAGCCCGCCGGCCATCGTCGTCGTCGGGCCGGTCGCGGGCCTCGAGGCACCGGTCGGGGGCGGAGTGACGCAGAACGGTCACGGTTGACCGTCCCCCGAGGCGCGTGATGGGCTCGCACCCGACGACGGTGCAGGAAGCCGGTGCGAGTCCGGCGCGGTCCCGCCACTGTCATCGGGGAGTGCGTCCCCACCCACGGTCACGGCCCCACCCGGGGCGGGAAGGCCGGGACGCGCGTCGATCCGGGAGCCAGGAGACTGGCCGTCGTCGCAGGAGATCCCACCGTGTGAGGGCGAGGACCCTCTCGAGGAGGACATGCGATGAGCGAGGACGTGCGCCCGGCCCTGGTCGTGCTCGGTACCGGTCCGGCCGGCGGTCCCGGCACCGACGGCCCGGTCGAGGCCCTGATCGCCGAGGCGGACACCGTCTTCACGTTCCCGTCCGGGCCCGAGTCGGTCGCCCTGTTCTACGCCGAGGCGTGGCGGGTCGAGCGGGTGACCCCGCGCGACGCCGTCGCCCGGGTCACGGCGTGGGCGGAGCAGGGCCCGGCGGGTGCCGCGGTGCTGCTGGTGGCCGGGGACCCCGGGGCCGACGTCGCCCTGGTCGCGGTGCTGGACGGCCTCGCCCGCTGCCACCCGGACCTCGACGTCCGGATCCCGGCGGGGACCCGGGTCGCCCCGCCGTACCGGAGCCCGCTGATCACCTGACGCCGCGGACCCGCGGATCAGGCGGGCGGACGCCAGCTGTGCACCGGGTCGGCGCGGACGAGCGACGGGTCCCCGGCCGGGAGCGTGCGGGTGCGCCCCGGCCCGGTCAGCGCGGTCTCGAACCGGACCGTGACCCGCCCGTGCCCGGCGCCCTGCACCCAGCCGTGGCCGTGCTCGGGGTGCCGGACGTCGTCCCCCGCGGCCCAGGGCCGGTCCGGGTCCGGTGCGCGGTCCGGACGCAGGGGCCGGCCGGTGGCCGGTGCATCCTCCGCCGGGGCGCCGGCCGGGGATTCCGCCACCACCGCCACCGCTCCCGGCGCGCTGGTCTCCTCCCCCGCGGAGGCGCCGGCCGGTGCGGGCCCGGCGGCGCGCTCGGTGACCGTCGTGCTGCCACCCGGTACCTCGTGCTCCGCGCCGCCGGGCGGTCCGTCCCGCTGCGCACCGGCCGGTGCCGCCCGCCAGCCCTGCGCGGACGGCACCGCGTCGAACAACGCCAGCGGCGGCTCGTCGCCGAAGCCGGACACCGACACCCCGAGCAGCCGGATCCCGCCCTCGCCGACGGCCCCGTCGGCCAGCCGGCGCGCGACCGCGGTCAGCGTGGACAGCTCGCGGCTCGGGAACGGGGTCGTCTCCGACCGGGTGTGGGTCGTGAAGTCGCCGGTCCGGGCCTTCACCGTCACCGTCCGGGCGGCCCGCCCGTCCGCGACCAGCCGCCGGTGCACCGCGACGCAGATCGCCTCGACGGCGTCGTGCACCGCGGTCATCGCCGTCAGGTCGGTGTCGAAGGTGGTCTCGGCGGAGATCTGCTTGGCGGCGCCGCGGGGAGCGACCGGCCGGTCGTCGATCCCGCGGGCCAGCCGGTGCAGCTCGGTCCCCATCGCGGACCCGAGGACCCCGGCCACCTCGCGGGAGTCCATCGCCGCGAGCTGGCCGACGGTCTCGATCCCGATCTTGCGCAGCGACTCGCCGGAGACCGGCCCGATGCCCCACAACGACCGCACCGGCAGCGGCCCGAGCACCGCGGACTGCTCGGCGTGCGCCACCACCCGCAGCCCGTCCGGCTTCGCCAGCTCCGAGGCGATCTTCGCGATCTGCTTGCCGGACCCGGCCCCGACCGACGCCGGGAGCCCGGTCCGCTCCCGCACGGCGGCCCGCAGCGCCGTGCCGAACTCCTCCACCCGCGCCGGCGGGGCACCGGCCAGTACCGGCGGCTCCAGGAACGCCTCGTCGACCGACACCGGTTCCAGCACCGGCGAGAACTCCCCGAGGACGCCCATGACCTCGTCGGAGATCGCCTTGTAGAGCGGGAACCGGGGCGGGAGCACCGTCGCGTGCGGGCACCGCCGCCGGGCCTGCCCCATCGGCATCGCCGACCGTGCCCCGAACACCCGTGCCTGGTAGCTGGCCCCGGCGACGACCCCGCGCGGCCCCGCCCCGCCGACCAGCACCGGACGCCGCGCCAGCGTCGGCCGGGTGAGCTGCTCGACGGCGGCGAAGAACGCATCCATGTCGAGGTGCAGCACCCAGCGGGCCGGGCGGTCGGACGTCATGCCCCCATGGTGCCCCGGACCACCGACAGGACCGCGTCGCCGTCCGCGACGACGATCGGGGGCGCCGCCGGACCGGCACCCGCGACGGCGCCGGGATGGTCGGGCCACGGCGTGGCGACGTCGGCGACCCACCACGGCCCGCCGGAGTCCGGCCAGTCGAGGATCCCGGCCGGGCCGTCCGGAGCGGTCAGCGTGATCGCGTCCATCGGGCTGGACAGGCCCTCCCCGGTGGCCTTGACCAGCGCCTCCTTGCGCGTCCAGGTGACGAGGAAACCGTTCGCCTCGACCGGCCCCGCCGCCCGTTCGACCGGCGACAGCGCGTGCCGGGCCAGGCCGGCGAGGTCACCCAGCGAGCGCTGCTGCTCGACGTCGATCCCGACCGGTCCCGGCCCGACCGCGACCCCGACCAGCGCGCCGGAGTGGGTCAGGGAGAACCCGGGTGCGTCCGGCCGCCCGGCGAGCCGGGGCTTGCCGTGCTGCTGCCCGCAGCGGCAGGTGCGGTCCAGCTCCAGCGCGGCGGGGTCGGCGTCGAGACCGGCGGCGAGGACCAGCCGGGTCAGGGCGTGCGCGGCGAGGTACCGGGCCCGGTCCTCGGCCCGGCGCAGGGCGGACATCCGCTCGCGCTCGTGGGCGTCGAGGAGGGCGACGAGATCGGGTCGGGACGCCGGCTCCACCGGAGCGGCCCACCACACGGTGACGGTCACGGCGTCCAGCCTCGCACGCCGGGCCGGTGGGCCGGTCGGTAGCACTTGTTTGTTATTCCGGAATTTCGTATCGTTGCCGCATGGTCGAGACCGCACCGCCCCCGACGTCCGTGCCCCGAGCCCGCCGCTCCGGGGCACTGGTGGTGCTCGGTGCGCTGGTCGTCGGGCTGCTCGTGGGGCTCGTCGCCGGCCCGCACGGGCCCCGGGCCACCGGGACCGGGGGTGACCCGGAGCTGGCCGCGGACCTCGAACGGGCCGTCGGCGATCCGCGCGGGTTCGGTGCGGTCACCGCGGCCCGGGTGCGGGACGGGAACGTCAGCGTCGCCACCCTCGGCGACGAGGGTCCCGTCCCCGGGCCGGACGCCGCCTACGAGCCCGGATCGATCGTCAAGGTGTTCACCGGGATGCTGCTGGCCGACGGCGTCGAACGGGGGGAGCTGGCCCTGAGAGAGTGTTTGAGAAGATCATGTTGAGGGTGTGACTACGTACTTCTGCTGGCGTCGGGCGGGTTCGCCACGGGCGATGCGGCGGGTGATGGTGTTGATCGCCGCCCAGCGGATCATGGCCTCGGACACTGCGGGGTGGCGTTCGTAGTCGCGGGCCAGGCGGCGGTGTGCGGTGACCCAGGCCAGGGTCCGCTCGACCACCCACCGCCGCGGGAGGACGGCGAATCCGCGCTGCTCAGGCGGTTTGCGCACGATCTCGACGCTGGTGTGCAGGATCGTGGTCGCCCAGTCCAGCAGGCGCCCGGCGAACCCGGCGTCGGCGTAGACGAACCGCACCCTCGTGCGCAGGTAGAGGTCGAGCAGGATCGACTTGGCGCCATCGCGGTCCTGCACCGACGCCGAGCACACCATCGTGGTCAGCAGCAGGCCGAGGGTGTCGGTCACGATGAACCGCTTCCGACCGTTGATCTTCTTCCCGGCGTCGTAGCCGCGGGTGTCCCGCCCGACCGTGTCAGCGCCCCTCACCGACTGCGAGTCGATGATCCCCGCGCTGGGTTCGGGGTCGCGGCCCTCATCAGCGCGTAGCTGACGGCGCACGATCGGGAGGATCTGCTCGGTGACCCTCTGCTGCTCCCACCGGTTGAAGTACCAGTACACCGTCTGCCACGGCGGGAAATCCACTGGTAGAGCCCGCCACGCGCACCCGGCGCGCACGACGTAGAGGATCGCATCCACCACATCACGGCGCGCGTGCTTCTCCGGCCGGCCTCCCGCCCCCGCCGCTGGCAGCAGCGGCTCGATCAACGCCCACTGCTCATCGCTGGTGTCCGAGGGGTACCGCCGCCTACGCCGAGCCACTCCTCCACGATGGACCACACCCGGACGCATCCAGCGCAGACACGCCGACCCTTCTCAAACACGCTCTGAGCGACCGGCTCGACGCCCGGTTGCCGGAGCTGGCCGGCACCCCGGCCGGTGCGGTGACCCTGCAGGAGCTGGCCACCCACACCAGCGGCCTGCCGCCGGTCCCGCCCGCCGTCGCCACCGCCTCGGTCCTCCCCGCGCTGATGAACGAGAACCCCTACGACGTCTCCACCGCGGCCCTGATCGACGCCACCCGGACCACTCCGACGGCGACCCGCGGCAGCTACGCCTACTCCAACCTCGGCATCTCGCTGCTCGGGCACGCCGAGGCCAGGGCGGCCGGGGCGGCGGACTGGTCCGCGCTGGTCCGGGAGCGGCTGCTCGACCCGCTCGGCATGCAATCGACCCGCCTCACCACCGCAGGGCCGGACGACGCGCTCGCGCCGATGTTCTCGAACGGCTGGCGGGCGCCGTCCTGGTGGGGGAGGGGTTCGCCCCGTCCGGCACGTCGGCGGTCAGCACGGCGGCCGACCTCGGTCGGTTCGCCGCCGCGGTCCTCGCCGGCACCGCCCCGGGTGCCGCGGCCCTCGACCCGGTCGCCGACGCGGACGCCGGCCGGATCGGCCTGGCCTGGAGCGTGACCGAGATCGGTGACCGGGTCGTGACCTGGCACAACGGCGGGACCGGCGGGCACCGGACGATGCTCGCGCTGGACCGGGAGGCCGGAGAGGCCGTCGTCGTCCTGAACGACACCGACCGCTGGATCGACGAGCAGGCGATCGCCCTGCTCCGCGGCGGCACCGCGACCGGCGGCCCGGAGGTCGGGACGGTCGGCTGGACGACGGCCGCCGCCATGGTGGTCGTGCTGGCCGGTTCGGTGGCGATGCTGCTGCGCCCGCGCAGCCGGCTGTACCTGCTCGGCGCCGTGGCGCTCGGCCTGTTCGCCCTGACCGTGCTCCTGGTCTCGGGGCCGTGGGCCGTCGTCCCCGGTGCGGTGTGGACGGGTGCGGCCGCGGCCTGGCTGGCGTGTGCGGGCCTGGGTGCGCGGCGCTGGCCGGCCCTGCCGGGCGGATCGGGTGGCCTGCGGACCGCGGGCGACGTGGTGACCCTGGTGTTCGGTGCCGTCCTGCTGGCGGCGGCCGTCGTCACGGCCTGAGACGGCCCGGAGACGCCCCGGGGGAGGGGGAGACGCCCGGGGCCGGGCCCGTCGATCGGGCCCGGCCCCGGGCGGTGTGGATCAGCCGCTGCGGCGCGCGGCGAAGTCCGTGCGGACGTGCGCCGGCTTGACGTGCGGTGTGGGACCGGCGGTGCGCGGGGCGGCCGGACCGGACTCCCCGGCGGCGGTGCGTCCGCGCTGGGCCGCCCGCCGTTCCGCGCGGTTGGCCGGGCGCCCGGGCGCCGGTGCGGTGGGTGCGCCGGTGGTGGCGGCGGTCGTGGTGGCCGCCGTGGTGGACGGGGTGGTGCGCATACGGGCCTCCTGGAGGAGTCGGGTCGAACGAGGACCAGGGAGGGCCGGTGACGTGCCGGAACGCCGGAGGGCTGGATGCGCCGCAGGAGGGCGGCATCGGTTCCGGACCCGACGACGGGACGCCACGGGCCGGCGGTGCGGGGACTCGCGACGGAGTCCCGGCGGACCGCTCAGAGGAACCGGATCAGCATGGGAGGGACCGTAGGGACCCGGGGGCGGGTGCGCCACCGAGTTTCCCCACTGTGCGGTCGGTCACAGAGTCCGAAGCGATGTAAGCGCTCGCTTACATCGGCTGGCACGATGGGGCCCATGGCGCTGACCACCACCGGCACCGAGCCGCACGCACTGTTCTCCGGCGACTTCTGGGACGACCCGCACCCCGCCTACGCCGCGCTGCGCACCGAGGAGCCGGTGCGGCGGCTGGCGCTGCCGGACGGGCCGGCGTGGCTGCTCACCCGCTACGCCGACGTGCGCGAGGCGTTCGTCGACCCGCGGCTGTCCAAGGACTGGCGCTGGACGCTGCCGGCCGAGCAGCGGGCCGAGCACGCGGCGACCGAGATGACGCCGATGATGATCCTGATGGACCCGCCCGACCACACCCGGCTGCGCAAGCTGGTCAGCCGGTCCTTCACCGTCCGGCGGATGAACGAGCTGCAGCCGCGGGTGGAGGAGATCACCCAGGAGCTGCTCGACGGGTTGCCCGCCGACCGGCCGGTCGACCTGATGCGGGAGTACGCGTTCCTGGTCCCGGTGCTGGTCATCTGCGAGCTGCTCGGCGTCCCGGCCGAGGACCGGGACCAGTTCTCCGCGTGGTCGTCGGTGATGGTCGACGACTCGCCGCAGGAGCAGAAGTACGCGGCGATGGGCAGCCTGCACGGCTACCTGGGCGAGCTCATCGAGCGCAAGCGCACCGAGCCGGACGAGGCCCTGATCTCCTCGCTGCTCGCGGTCAGCGAGGCCGACGGCGACCGGCTGTCCCACGAGGAGCTCGTCGCCATGTCGATGCTGCTGCTCATCGCCGGGCACGAGACGACCGTCAACCTGATCGGCAACGGCGTGCTCGCCCTGCTGACCCACCCCGGCCAGCGCGAGCTGCTGCGTGCCGACCCGTCGCTCGTCGGCACCGCGGTCGAGGAGTTCCTGCGGTTCGACTCTCCGGTGACGAACACCCCGCTGCGCTTCACCAGCGAGGACGTCGTCTACTCCGGCGTGACGATCCCGGCCGGGTCGACGGTGATGCTCGGTCTGGCCGCGGCGAACCGCGACCCGGAGTGGACCGACCGTGCCGACGAGCTCGACATCACCCGGGACACCTCCGGCGGTGTGTACTTCGGCCACGGCATCCACTTCTGTCTCGGCGCGCAGCTCGCACGGACCGAGGGCCGGGTCGCGATCGGCCGGCTGATCGCGCAGCGCCCGGACCTGGCACTGGCCGTCGATCCGGCCGGGCTGACCTACCGGGAGTCGACCCTGGTGCGGGGGCTGACCGCGATGCCGGTGACCCTGGGCGCCCCGGCCTGACCGCGGTGCCCGGCCTCAGCCGGGCTCGGTGTGCTCGTCGCCGACGGCCACCTCGCCGTCGGTGCGGACGTCGGCGTACACCCCGGCGCAGGCCCAGACCCCGCCGATCTGCGGGATCTCGATCCGGTTGTGCCGGGCGACGGTGCGCAGCGTGTCCGGGTCGGACTCCAGGTCGCCCTGCGCCAGCGTGGTCATGACGCAGCGCATCGTGGCGAAGGAGTACCGCACCCCGACGCCGCCGATCGTGGCCTCGGCGCCGGGCCAGTCGTTCTCGACGAACCCGGCGTCGGGGCCGCGCAGCACGATGTTCGGCCGGTAGCGACGCGCGTCGAAGGTCGCGTGCGGCGCCAGCTCGCGCAGCCGGTCCAGGGTCGACTCGGTGAGCACGTGCAGGGTGGCCAGGTCGAAGAACGTGCCGGGAGCACCGAACTGCGAGACGTCGAACCGGCTGACCCGTTCGCCGGAGTCCTCGTGCCGTGCGGTGGTCCCGGCGATCAGCTGCTCGGGCGCGAGCCGGTCGACCGGCAGGTCGTCGAACTGCGGCCAGACCTCCTCGAACTGACTGCCCTCCGGTGGCTCGGCGATCAGCCTGACCTCCCGGCCGAGCACCGCGGACAGCGCCGTGTCGACGCCGGGATCGTCCGACCGCAGCATCGAGCCGTCCGGGAACCTGATCTCGACCTCGGGCAGCGGGCGTCCGGGTTCGGGCTCGCCGGCGAACCGGGCGGAGAACTCCAGCAGCCGCGCCCACAGCCGCGGGACCTTGGCGCTGGCGACGGTGCCGGACTCGACGTCGTGCACCGCGAAGGCCCGGTCACCGAGCAGCCCCCGCCCGGTCACCGTCGACCGCGACACGGTCTCCCCGAGCATGGATTTCACCGGGTACCGGTGCAGTGAGACGACCGTCATACACCGCTGTCTACCGCGCCCCGGACGGTGCGGGAAGGAAGCCCTCAGCCGAGGATCGCGGCCCGGAGTTCGTCCGCGGATGCGTGCACGACCGCGGCCCCCGCGGCCTCCAGCTCGCCCGGCTCGGCGTAACCCCAGCCCGCGCCGGCACACCGCAGCCCGTGCTCGGCGGCACCGGCGACGTCGTAGCGGCGGTCGCCCACCATCAGCGGTGCCGCGTCCCCGTCGGGGTGCCCGAGCCGGCGCAGTGCCTCACCGACCACGGCCCCCTTGGTCGGCCGGTCGCCGGCCGGGGTGTCGCCGACGGTCTCGGTGAACAGGTCGGCCCAGCCGTGGTGGGCCACGATCTTGCGGGCCGAGGACTCGGCCTTGCTGGTGGCCAGCGCGATCGTCACCCCCGCCTCGTCCAGCTCGCGCAGCAGCTCCTCGACCCCGGGATAGGGGGTCGAGGCGAGCCAGCCGTCCTCGTCGCCGTAGATCCGGCGGTACACCGGGACGACGTCGGCGGCCCCCTGCTCGCCGAGGATCGGCGGCAGCGAGCGGTACATCGGCGGGCCGAGCAGGTGGGTACCCAGCGCGGACTCCGGCACGTCGAGCCCGACCTCGTCGATCGCCCGGCGCAGCGAGCCGAGGATCCCGGGGGCCGAGTCGACGAGGGTGCCGTCGAGATCGAGGAGGATGTGGGTGAGCACGACCCCATTGTGCGGGATCGTGCCGGAGCGCCGTTCTACTGTCGGGCCCATGGCGAACGCACTGTTCGGTCCGCTCTCCGGCGCGGCGCGGGTCGACGGCCTGCTCGACGACGGCGCGTGGCTCGCCGCGTTGCTGGAGGTCGAGCTGGCCCTGTCGGCGGTCGCCGCCGAGCAGGGAGCCGTCCCCGAGGCGGACGCCGACGTCGTGGAGCGGGCGGTGGGCATCGTGGCGGCCACCGACCCCGCGGTGCTGGCCGTCGAGTCCGTCGAGGGCGGCAACCCGGTGATCCCGCTGGTCAAGCGGTTGAAGGCGGCGGCAGAGGGGCTCCGGCCCGGGGCCGCCCGCGCGGTGCACCCCGGCGCGACCAGCCAGGACGTGCTGGACACCGCACTCGTCCTGCTGACCAGGCGGGCCGGGCGGCGGATCGTCGAGGACCTGGCCGCGGCGGCCGGGGCGGCCGCCGGGCTCGCCGCCGCGCACCGGGATACCCCGTGTGCCGCGCGCACGCTCGGCCAGCAGGCCCTGCCGACGACGTTCGGCCTGGTCGCGGCGGGGTGGTGCGCCGGGCTGGACCGGGCCGGGCACGGGCTCTCCCGGGTGCTCGCCGAGCTGCCCGTGCAGTACGGCGGTGCCGCCGGGACGCTGGCCGCGACCCACCCGCACGGCCCGGCGGTCGCCGACGCGCTCGCCGCCCGGCTCGGGCTCGCCGCGGCGAACCTGCCGTGGCACACCGAGCGGACCCGGCTCGGCGAACTGGCCGGAGCGCTCGGCGTGGCCGCCGGGGCGTGCGCGAAACCGGCCTGCGACGTCGTCGCGCTCTCCGCGACCGAGGTGGCGGAGGTCGCCGAGAGCGCACCGGGGGACTCGTCGTCGATGCCGCACAAGCGCAACCCGGCCGCCGCGGTGACCGCCCGCGGGTCGGCGAAGCGGGCGCCCGGCCTGGTCGCGACGCTGCTCGCGGCGATGGAACAGGAGCACCAGCGTGCCGCGGGTGCCTGGCACGCGGAGTGGGAGACGCTGACCGACCTGCTCCGGGTCACCGCCGGGGCCGCCGCCCGGCTGCGGACCTGCCTGGAGGGACTGCAGGTCGACCCGGCGGCGATGGCCCGCAACCTGGCGCTGGCCGCCGGGGTGCAGGGGACCGGGAGCGGTCACGCCGGCGAGCTGGTCGACCGGCTGCTGGCCGCCCGGAGCGGGTGACGCCGCCGCCCGGCACCCCGCGGACGGAACATCGGGTCCCCGGATCCGGTTGCCCGGAACGGCTGGTCCCGCAGTCCCACCCGAGGGAGGCACGGTGAACGGACGTCTGCACCTGGCGGTCGAGCTCGGCGGGGCCGGGCGGCATCCCGGCGCGTGGCGCGCGCCGGGCACCGACCCCGGGCGGTCGCTGGACGCCGCCCACCACCTGGACCTGGTGCGTACCGCCGCCCGTGGCGGGCTCGACCTGGTCACGGTGCCGGACTCGCTGCGGCCGCCGTCCGACGACCCGGACGCCCTGCCCGGCACCCTCGACGCCGTCGCGGTCGCCGCTCGGGTCGCGCCCGCGGTCCCCGGTATCGGGGTGGTCCCGACGGTGACCGTCACCCACACCGAGCCGTTCCACCTCTCGAAGGCGGTCGCGACGCTGGACTTCGTGTCCACCGGCCGGGCCGGCTGGGCCCCCGAGGTGTCCCGCACGGAGGCCGAGGCCGCCCTGTTCGGCCGGACCGGCGCCGCGGCGCCGGCCGCACTGTGGCGGGAGGCGGGGGAGGTCGTCGACGTCGTTGCCCGGCTCTGGGACTCCTGGGAGGACGACGCCGAGATCCGCGACCGGCCGGTTCGTCGACCGGACGAAGCTGCACCACGTCGGCTTCACCGGCGAGACGTTCTCGGTGACCGGTCCGTCGATCACACCGCGGCCCCCGCAGGGCCATCCGCTCACCGTGCTGCGTGGCGACGATCCGGACGCGCTGCCGGTCGCGGCGCGGTTCGCCGACGTCGTCCGGGTCGCCGCGGACTCGGTCGCCGCGGCGGCGGAGAGCCGGGAGCGGGTGCGGGCGGCGGTGGCCGCGGCCGGGCGGGACCCGGAGCGGGTCGCGGTGCTGCTCGACGTCGAGACCCTGCTGGGGACCGGCGCCGGGGAGCGGTTGCGGGTGCTCGACACCCTGGTCCCGGCCGGTACGGCGTCCGGCCCGGCGACGCTGCGCCACGTCGGCGACGCCGGTGAGCTGGCCGAGTTGTTGCGCGACGCCGCCGAGGAGGGCGCCGCCGACGGTTTCGTTCTCGCCCCGCTGGTCCTGCCGTCGGGCGTCGAGGAGATCGTGGACGACCTGCTGCCCGCGCTCGGCGACGTCTGGGTCCGGGCCCCGTACGACCGGACGCTGCGCGGGCGGTTCGGTCTCACCCGCCCGGAGAACCGCTACGCGGCAGGATGACGACGGCGGATGGCAGGAACGGCCGTCGACGGTGCGTTCCTGCCGTCCTACTCTCCGGTCCATGCTGCGCAGCGTGTCCGTGCTGGTCCTCGACGAGCTCGCGGTCTTCGAGTTCGGCGTGCTGTGCGAGGTCTTCGGCATCGACCGCTCCGACGACGGGCTCCCCGTCCTCGACTGGGCCGTGTGCGGCATGGAACCCGGCCGCCCGGTGACGACGGCCGGTGCCGGCATCACGATCACCCCGCCGTCGGGTCTGGACGCGCTCGCGGGCGCCGACCTGGTGTGCGTCGCGGCGACCGGCCTGCGGGACTACCCGCCGGCCGCGCTGGCGGCCGTGCGCTCCGCACACGCCGCGGGCGCGGTCGTCATGTCGGTCTGCTCGGGGTGTTCCTGCTCGGCGCGGCGGGCCTGCTCGACGGCCGGCGCTGCACCGTGCACTGGAAGCACGCCGCGGAGCTGCGCGCGACGCACCCGGAGGCCGTCGTCGAGGCCGACGCGCTGTTCGTCGACGACGGCGACCTGGTCACCGGGGCCGGCACCGCGGCCGGGATCGACGCCTGCCTGCACCTCGTGCGCCGCGAGCTGGGCGGTGCGGTCGCGAACGGGATCGCCCGCCGGATGGTCGTGCCGCCGCAGCGCGAGGGCGGTCAGCGCCAGTTCGTCGAGCTGCCGGTCCCGGCCTGCACGGCCGACTCGCTGGCGCCGGTGCTGGCCTGGCTGCTGGAGAACCTGCACACCGAGCACTCCGTCGCCGCGCTCGCCCGCCGCGCGGCCATGTCGGAGCGGACCTTCGCCCGGCGCTTCGTCGAGGAGACCGGCACCACGCCGCACCGCTGGCTGTCGGCGCAGCGCGTGCTCTACGCGCGGACCCTGCTGGAGGAGACGGACCTGGGCATGGACGCCGTCGCCGCCCGCGCCGGGTTCGGCACGGCCGCGCTGCTGCGGCACCACTTCCGGCGGGCACTCGGTGTGACCCCGGCCGACTACCGCAGCACCTTCCGCTGCGACCGGGACGACCGCCGCCCGGCGTGAGGGAGGTGCCCGCTTCCCGGCGTGAGAGAGGTGCCCGCTTCCCGGCGTGAGGGAGTGCACAGCGGCCCGTCGCACCGCGGCGTGCGGTGGTGTCGCACGATGTCGGGTATGTCCACCACCACGCCCGGACCATCCACCCGCGAGCGGATGCGACGTGCCCCGGTCGAGACCGGACTGGGGATGACGCCCGACCCGGCGTCGACCCGGGAGCGGGTCCGGCTCCGCGTCCCGCTGGGCGAGGGCGTGCGTGACGCCGCGGGCCGGGTCCTCCCGGTGCTGCCCGCGCTGCTCGCCGACTCCGGGATCGGCTACCTGGTGTTCTCCACCGCCCGGCTGACCGCCGGCGCCCCCACGGTGGACCTGCGGCTCGACCTCACCGGTGTCCCGGCGCCGGACTCCCGGTGGCTGGTCGCCGACCTGACGCTGCTGCAGCTCGACGGCGAGATCGGCGTCGGCCGCGCGGAGATGCACGACGACACCGGTGCGCCGGTCGCCCACGCGGTCGTCACGATGGCCCTGACCGGGGTGCCGGACCGGCCGGGCAGGCTCGCGACCGCCGATCCCGTCCCGGCGGCCTCGGGCCCGGACGCCTCCGGCACGGGCGACGACACCGACTTCCGCGCCGAGCTGCCGCCGTTCGACCCGTCCCGGCTGGTGCCGGAGAACCTGGAGGCCGACGGCGGCAGCACCGGCGACGTGCTGTTCACCCCCGGCCCGTCGACGGTGAACCTCAACGGCACCACGCACGGCGCCGTCCTCACCGGCATCGGTGCGGCCGCCCAGACCCGGTTCCTCGCCGACCCGGACGCCCGGCCGCTGTCGCTGACCGCGGACTTCCTGCGCCCGGTCCAGGTGGACACCGAGCTGCGGGTACGGACCACGCCGGTCCGCGAGGGCCGCCGGTTCTGGGCGCTGCGCACCGAGCTCCTGCTCCCCGACGGCCGGGCCGCGGTGCGGGTGACCGGCGCGGGGATCCGGCGCGCGAGGTGACCACGGGGCCCGGCCGGGACTGTTAGCGTCGTCACCGTCGGCCGAGCCGGAGGTGCGATCGTGACGTCGGAGCAGGGACCCAGCCCGCGGCCGTACCGGGTGGCGGTGATCGGGTCCGGGCCGTCCGGGCTGTACACGGCGGAGGCGCTGCTGGCCGGTGACGCCGGGGTGCACGTCGACGTGTTCGACCGGCTCCCCGCGCCGTACGGCCTGGTCCGCTACGGCGTCGCGCCGGACCACCTCAAGATGAAGTCGGTCATCCGGGCGCTGGTCTCGACCTTCGACGACACCGCCCGGGTCCGGTTCCTGGGGAACGTGCACGTCGGGACGGCGGCACCGGGCACGGTGGCGCTGCCGCCGGAGGTGCTCCGCGAGCACTACCACGCCGTGGTGCACGCCACCGGCAGCGCGGTGGACCGGGACCTCGGCATCGAGGGGGAGGACCTGGCCGGGTCCGTCGGGTCGGGCGCGTTCGTGTCCTGGTACTGCGGTCACCCGGACGCCGCGGCCGCCGATCCCGCGCTCGACGGCGCCGGTGCGGTGGTCGTCGGCGCGGGGAACGTGGCGATCGACGTCGCCCGCGTGCTGTCCCGCCCGGCCGCCGACCTCGCCGCCACCGACCTGCACGACACCGTCCTCGACCGGTTGCACGCCAGCGGGGTGACCGACGTGCACGTGCTCGTGCGACGCGGCCCGCAGCACGTCCGGTTCACCCCGCCCGAGCTGCGTGCGCTCGCCGCGCTCGACGACGTCGAGGTCCGGGTGCACGACGACGGCCTGCTCGCCGCCGGGGTCCCCGAGCCGCCGGAGCGCCGGATGCGCCAGGTGCTGCAGACCCTGACGGCGTGGGCGGCGGACCCGCCCGGTGCGGGTGCCCGCCGGCGGATCCACCTGCGCTTCCTGCGCAGCCCCCAGCGCCTGCTCCCCGACGGCGACGGCCGGGTCCGGGCGGTACGGGTGGTCCGCAACGAGATCACCCCGGACGGCGGCGTCCGGCCGACGGGGGAGACGGCGGAGCTGGCGGCCGGGCTGGTGGTCCGGGCGATCGGCTATACCGGGGAACCGGTACCGGGCCTGCCGTTCGACGCGGCGAGCGGCACGGTCCCGCACGAGCACGGACGGGTCGTGCTCGGCGGGGAACCGGTGCGCGGCAGCTACGTGACCGGCTGGATCAAACGCGGCCCGACCGGGGTCATCGGCACGAACAAGGCCGACGGTGCCGAGACCGCGGCCTCGGTGCTGGCCGACCTGCCCCGGCTCGGCACCCCGCCGCGGCCCGGCGGGGACGCCGTCCTCGACCGGATGCGGGACCTCGGGCTGGAGCCGGTGCTGTGGGACGACTGGCTCCGCCTCGACGCCGCCGAGCGCGCACTGGGTGAGCGCCGCGGAGGCACCGAGCGGGTCAAGATCGCCGAACGGGCGGCGATGCTGGACGCGGCCCGCGGGCGATCGACCACGAGCCGCTGACGCAGCGCCGGCAGGATCAGTACGGGTCGACCGCGAGGACGCACGGCATCGCCAGCAGGCGGGTGCCGAACTCGTCGGCCTCGGCCGGGGTCATCGACATCGTGCAGGTGACCGCGCTCTCGGCGACGCCCTCGCGGACGTCGACGGAGAACTCGCGCAGGGTGCGACCGCAGGTCTGCAACGCCGTGGCGACCTGCATGACGCCGTCGATCCCGTCGCCGGTGACGACGGTGTGCCGGCGGGGCATCCGGGAGGCGATGTCCTCCAGACGGCCGGACGGGACGGGGAAAGTGAAGGAGACCGGACGGTCGGTGGTGATGCTCATGATGGGAAGGCTCCGTGCGTCACGAGGAGAAACGGGGGCGTGAACGCGAGCCAGGTCTCGAAGTACTGAGGGTGCGCCCGGGATCCGGCGCGGCGCGTCGGCGGTCCTGGATCAGCCGACGCGCTGTGCTACTACCGCACCGAGTGCGAGCAGCGGTGCGGCCGGAGCGAGGGTGTGCTCGACGGAACGCATGGCCATCACGGTAGCAACCGGATGCGGCCTGCGCCACACCACATCCGGGGACCGGTCCCGGTGGCGCCGTCGGCGCCGGCGGTCGGTGAGGCACTAGCCTGGGCCGCGACCCGCCGCCGTCCGAGGGGAGACCCGACGTGATCACCGCGATCGTCCTGGTGCACACCGCAGCCGACCGGATCCCCGAGACCGCGCAGGCGATCGCGGAACTGGACGGGGTGGCGGAGGTGTACTCCTGCGCCGGGGACGTCGATCTCGTCGCCATCGTCAAGGTGCGCGAGCACGAGCAGCTCGCCGACATCATCGCCGGGAAGCTGAGCAAGGTCGACGGCGTCGTGGGCACCGACACCCACATCGCGTTCCGCTCGTACTCCAAGGCCGACACCGACGCGGCCTACTCCATCGGCCTGGACTGACCCCGCGGGCCCCGGCCAGGGTGCACTCATGGAGCTTCGGCCCGGTATGGCGAGGCTGAAGCTCCATGAGTACACCCCGGCGGGGCACGGTGCGGCAGGGATCAGGCGGTGTGTGCCAGCTCGGTGGACAGGGCGGCCCAGCGGGTGAGCAGGTCCGCCGCGGCGCCGGAGTCGATCGCCCGGGCCGCCGTCTCCATCGCCCCGGCCACGGCTCCGGACAGGTCGGCGCCGACGCCCTCGTAGGCGGCGAGCGCGCCGGCCGCGTTGAGCAGCACCGTCTCCCGCACCGGGCCGGGCTTGCCGGCCACGAGGTCACGCACCACGGCCGCGTTGACCGCGGGCGAACCGCCGCGCAGCTGCTCGGCGGTGACCGGCCGCACCCCGATGGCCACCGGGTCCAGCGTCTCCCGCCGGACCGACCCGTCGGGGGAGGTGATCCAGACCGAGCTCGTCGTCGTGGTGGTCAGCTCGTCCAGGCCGTCGTCGCCGCACACCACGAGCACGGTCTTGCCGCGCCGGGCGAAGACCTCGGCCATCGTCGCGGCGTGCCGCGGGTCGGCGCAGCCGATCAGCCCGGACTGCGGCTGGGCCGGGTTGGACAGCGGCCCCAGCAGGTTCATCGCGGTGGGGACGCCGAGCTCGCGGCGCACCCCACCTGCGTAGCGCATCGCGGGGTGGAACGCCTGCGCGAAGCAGAACCCGATGCCGAGCTCGGCGACGCACCGCTCCACCGCGGCCGGGCCCAGCTCGATCGCGACGCCGAGCTCCTCGAGCACGTCCGCGGTGCCGGACGCCGACGACGCGGCCCGCCCGCCGTGCTTGACCACCGGGGCCCCGGCGGCCGCCGCGACGATCGCCGCCATCGTCGAGATGTTGACGGTCTGCGCCTGGTCGCCACCGGTGCCGACGACGTCGAGCGCGCGCCCGGGCACCTCCACCCGCAACGCGTGCGACAGCATCGCGTCCGCCATCCCGGAGACCTCGGCCGGCGTCTCGCCCTTCGCACGCAGGGCGACCAGGAACCCGGCCAGCTGCGCGGGCGTCGCCTCCCCGGCGAAGACCCGGTCCATCGCCCAGGCCGACTCCTCGGTGCTCACGTCGTCGCCACGCATCAGACGGCCGATCAGCCACGGCCAGGTCGGTGCGGTCACGGGCGTGCTGCCCTCCGTGCTCGGTGCGGTCTCGATACAGGTCCCGGTACGGCCCGGGACGTCACTCGGTGCTGGTCAGGGACCCGGCCCGGTGGTCGCGCAGCACCTGCGCGACCACCTCGGCGGACTCGATCGGGTCCAGCGGGTGGACGAGCACCGCGTCGGCCTGCGACCAGGTCGCGAGCCAGCGGTCGTCGCGGCGGCGGACCGTCAGGACGATCGGCGGGCAGTCCTCGATCTCGTGCCGGAGCTGCTTCGCCACCCCCATGCCGCCGGTCGGCTGGGCCTCCCCGTCGAGGACGAGCAGGTCGGCCTCCCCGGCGTCGCAGGCCGCGAGGACCTCGGCGATACCGGCGGCCTCCACGTACCGCACCCGGCCCACGTCCGGCGCCGGACGCCGCCCGACCGCCTGGATGATGCTCTCGCGGACCTCGGGACGGTGGCTGTAGACGAGGACGGTGCTGGTGCCCGTCGCCCCTGCCGTGCCACCGGCCGCGCCGCCGATCTCTGCCGCTGCTCCGCTCGCCACGTGCGCGATACTAGGGGAACCCGCCGACACCACCGAACCTCTGCCCGGCGAGCGGCCCGTGCGGGCCGCATACCTCCTGATCATGGGTGCCGTTCGCCGATCGTGATGCGCCAACGGGTATCCCGACAAGCCGTAGAAGTTGGGCTCGGGTCATAATGCCCGACGTGACGACAGCGGCACCCACCATCAGCGCGCGGATCCACTCGCTGAACCGCCCGAACCTGGTCAGCATCGGCACCATCGTCTGGCTCTCCAGTGAGCTGATGTTCTTCGCCGGGTTGTTCGCGATGTACTTCACCGCGCGGGCGCAGAACGACGGCCCATGGCCGCCGCCGCCCACCCATCTGAACGTCCCGTACGCACTGGCGATCACGGTCGTCCTGGTCGCGTCGTCGTTCACCTGCCAGTTCGGCGTGTTCGCGGCCGAGCGCGGCGACGTGTTCGGCCTGCGGCGCTGGTACCTGCTGACGCTGGCGATGGGCACGTTCTTCGTCATCGGGCAGGCCTACGAGTACTACGAGCTGGTCCACTCCGGCACGACCATCCCGTCCAGCGCCTACGGGACGGTCTTCTACATGGCGACGGGCTTCCACGGCCTGCACGTCATCGGTGGGCTGGTCGCCTTCGTCTACCTGATCATCCGCACGAAGCTCAGCAAGTTCACCCCGGCGCAGGCCACCGCGGCGATCGTCGTGTCCTACTACTGGCACTTCGTCGACGTGGTGTGGATCGGGCTGTTCGTCGTCATCTACTTCATCCGGTAGCGGGCCGAGCCCGACACCCGTCCCACCAGACTGCCCACCCGCCACGACGTCGAGGTTGGAAGACCCCCAGCGATGACCGAGAACCCCGAGGGCGCTGTGAACGCGGCCCAGAACCCACCACCGGGCAACCGGCCGGACCGGAAGGCCACCGGCCGGAAGCGTCCGCACGGCAAGATGCGCCGCCGGATCGCGGGCGCACTCGCCATCGGCCTGGGCCTGCTGTCCGTCGGTTTCCTCTACGCCGCGCTGGCGCCGCAGCCGCAGCTCGCGCAGGCGCAGCCGAACGCCGAGCTGATCGCCAAGGGCGAGGAGCTCTACAACAACACCTGCATCACGTGTCACGGCTCCAACCTGCAGGGTGTGCAGGACCGCGGGCCGAGCCTGATCGGTGTCGGTGACGCGGCGGTCTACTTCCAGGTCTCCTCGGGGCGCATGCCGATGGCCCGCCAGGAGGCGCAGGCCATGCGCAAGCACCCGCTGCCGATCTTCGACCCGGAGACCTCGGAGGGTCGCGCGAACCTGGAGGCGCTCGGCGCCTACATCCAGGCGAACGGCGGCGGCCCGGTCACCCCGGTCGAGCGTGGCGAGGCGCTCCGCGGCGAGGACCCGGGCCGTGGTGGCGTGCTCTACCGGCTCAACTGCGCGTCCTGCCACAACTTCACCGGTGTGGGCGGCGCGCTGTCCTCCGGGAAGTTCGCCCCGGCGCTCGAGCCGGCGAGCGAGGAGCAGATCTACACCGCGATGCAGACCGGTCCGCAGAACATGCCGCGCTTCTCCGACCAGCAGCTCACGCCGCAGGAGAAGCAGGACATCATCGCGTACGTCAAGTCGGTCAATCACGCCAACGACCCGGGCGGCTACGCGCTGCTGGGCCTCGGCCCGACGGCGGAGGGCATCTTCATCTTCGCCGTGGTCATGTCCGGGCTCGTGGGCTTCGCGATCTGGTTGGGGGCGAAGTCGTGAGCAGCGACGTCGGCACCGGGCCGGGCAACCGCCCGACCCAGGAGGAACTCGACGCGATGTCGCCGGAGCAGCTGGCCCGCCTGGCCGGTGAGCTCGACGAGGTCGAGGTCGTGCACAACACGCCCAACTTCCCGATCCCGGGCACCCGGGCGGAGAAGCGGGCCGAGCGCGCGGTCGCGCTGTGGTTCATCATCTCGGCGATCTCCGGACTGGCCTTCGTGGTCGCGTTCATCTGGTGGCCGTGGGAGTACGTCAACGCCGGTGAGCCCGGTGTGGGCATGTACTCGCTCTACACGCCGGTCATCGGCCTCACCTTCGGGCTCTCGATCCTCGCCCTGGGCATCGCGGTCATCCAGGCGGTCAAGAAGCTGCTGCCGCACGAGGTCGCGGTCCAGCAGCGGCACGACGGCCGGTCCGACGACCTGGACCGGCGCACGGTGATGGCGCAGCTGGCCGACGCCGGCACCCAGACCACCCTCGGCCGCCGGAAGCTGATCCTGCGCTCCGCGGGCCTGTCCGCCGCGGTCATCGGCGTCGGGACCGGCGTGATCGCGCTGGGTGGCATCGTCCGGAACCCGTGGGCGGAGGGGGAGGAGGCGCCGCTGTGGCACACCGGCTGGCGCCCCGAGAACGGCGAGACCGTGTACCTGCGCACCGACACCGGTATCCTCGGTGAGATCGCACGAGTGCGGCCCGAGGACATGGAGCCCGGTTCGATGATGACCGTCTTCCCCTACCGGGAGAGCGAGCGCGGCAACGACGAGGAGCTGCTGCACGCCCAGCGGGCCTCCGACGGGCCGGTCATGCTCATCCGGTTGCGCCCGGGAACTCCGGTCACGTCCCGCCCGGGACAGGAGAACTTCAACTATGGTGACTTCTACGCCTGGTCGAAGGTCTGCACCCACCTCGGGTGCCCGACCTCGCTGTACCAGGCGCAGGACAACCGCATCCTGTGTCCGTGCCACCAGTCGCAGTTCCTGGCGACGCTCGACGCCGAGCCGGTCTTCGGCCCGGCGGCGCGCCCGCTGCCGCAGCTGCCGATCAGGGTGAACGAGGAGGGCTACTTCGTGGCGGAGAGCGACTTCGTCGAGCCCGTCGGGCCCGCGTTCTGGGAGAGGCCGAAGACGACATGAGTTCGATCACCACGCCGACGTCCTCCTCGGGAGGGCTGAGCGAGAAGGGCGCCGAGGCGCTCGACCAGCTCGACCAGCGTTTCCACCCGGCGGCCGGGCTGCGCAAGCAGTTCAACAAGGTCTTCCCGACCCACTGGTCGTTCATGCTGGGCGAGGTCGCGCTCTACAGCTTCATCATCGTCATCCTGTCGGGCATCTACCTGGCGTTGTTCTTCGACCCCTCCATGGAGGAGGTCGTCTACAACGGCCCGTACGACCCGCTGCGCGGGGTGCACATGTCGCGGGCGTACGAGTCCGCGCTGGAGATCTCCCTGGAGGTGCGCGGCGGCCTGTTCATGCGCCAGCTGCACCACTGGGCGGCGCTGCTGTTCGTGGCCTCGATGATCATCCACATGTTCCGGGTGTTCTTCACCGGTGCGTTCCGCAAGCCGCGCGAGGCGAACTGGACGATCGGGATCGTGCTGATTCTGCTCGGCACCTTCGCCGGCTTCACCGGCTACTCGCTGCCGGACGACCTGCTCTCCGGCGTCGGGCTGCGGATCGCCTCGGGGATCACGCTGACCGTCCCGATCATGGGTACCTGGGTGCACTGGGCGCTGTTCGGCGGTGAGTTCCCGGGCACGGAGATCATCCCGCGGCTCTACATCATCCACGTGCTCGTGCTGCCGGGGATCATCCTCGCGCTGATCGCGGTGCACCTGGGCCTGGTCTGGTACCAGAAGCACACCCAGTTCCCCGGCCCGGGCCGGACCGAGAACAACGTCGTCGGCGTGCGGATCATGCCGCAGTTCGCGGCCAAGGGCGGCGCCTTCTTCGCCGTCGTCGCGGGCGTGCTCGCGCTGATCTCCGGGCTGTTCCAGATGAACCCGATCTGGCACCTGGGCCCGTACGACGCGTCGCACATCTCCGCCGGGTCGCAGCCGGACTTCTACATGCTGTGGTCCGAGGGCATGGGCCGGATCTTCCCGCCGTGGGAGTTCTACCTGTTCGACACGTACACGATCCCGGCGGCGTTCATCCCGACGGCGGGCTTCCTGCCGGTGCTGTTCGTGGTGGCGGGGATGTACCCGTCGATCGAACGGCGCTTCACCGGCGACGACGCACTGCACAACCTGCTGCAGCGGCCGCGCGACGTGCCGGTCCGGACGGCGCTCGGGGCCATGGCGATCTCGTTCTACCTGTGGCTCGTGATGTGCGGGTTCAACGACTGGATCTCGTACTTCTTCCACATCTCGCTGAACGCGACGACGTGGGCCGGCCGGCTCGGGCTGATGATCGTCCCGCCGATCGTCTACTGGGTCACCTACCGGTGGTGCCTGGGCCTGCAGAAGTCCGACCGCATGGTGCTGGAGCACGGCATCGAGACGGGCATCATCAAGCGGCTGCCGCACGGTGAGTTCATCGAGGTGCACCAGCCCCTGGCCGGTGTCGACGCACACGGCCACGCGATCGAGCTCGAGTACCAGGGCTCGTCGGTACCGAAGCGGATGAACCAGCTCGGCTCGGCCGGTGAGCCGGTCGCCGGGTCGATGATGAAGCCGGACCCCGCCGACGAGTCGCGGGCGCTGGCCCACGCCCGGCACGAGGCCCACGAGCGGGAGCTGACGGCGCGCGACGAGCGTGCGTCCGCCCGCCGCGAGCTGGAGTCCCGTACCGAGGAGCTGGCCGGGCGCCCGGACGACGGTGGTCGCCCGCAGCAGCCGAGCGAGTGATCCGCTAGGGCGTGTCTCCCATATGGGTGTCCGGACTGCCGGCAGGATGAGCCGGTGAGTTCGTCGAGGTTCGCGCTGCTCTCGGATGCTCAGTGGCAGTTGATCGGGCCGCTGCTGCCCTCCAACGCCGGGCGGCGTGGGCACCCGTTCGGCGAGGATCGCCGCGTGGTGGAGGGGATCATCTTCCGATACCGAACCGGGATCCCCTGGCGAGATCTGCCGCGGGAGCAGTTCGGGCCCTGGCAAACGGTGTGGAAGCGACACCGCCGCTACGCCGCTGACGGCACCTGGGACACCGTGCTGGCCGCACTGTTGGCCCAGGCCGACGCCAAGGGCGAGATCGACTGGACGGTGTTGACAGGTGTCGGTGGACGCCACGATCAACCGGGCGCACCAGCACGCCACGAACACCACCCGCCCCGAGCAGGACACAGGGGGCACGGTCGAACTACACGAAATCCCCTGACGGGTTCATGCCCAGCCCGCTCGGCGGACCGCGAGAACCCGCAGGTCACGGCATCGGCCGTTCCCGTGGCGGGCTGACGACGAAGATCCATGCCGCGGTCGACCGGCGGGGCCGGCCGCTGGCGGTGGTGGTGACCGGCGGGCAGCGCAACGACGGCGCCATGCTCGAGCAGGTCCTGGCCGACATCCGCGTCCCCCGCCTCGGCGCGGGACGGTCCCGCACCCGACCCGACGCCGTGGTGGCCGACCGGGCCTACTCATCCGGGGTCAACCGGCGCGCACTGGCCCGCCGCTCGATCACCACCGTCATCCCGCAGAAACGCGACGAGATCGCCGCCCGCAAACGCCGCGGCTCCCTCGGCGGCAGACCACCCGGACTCGACGTTGAGACCTACAAGGGCCGCAACGTCGTGGAACGCCACTTCGCCCTGACCAAGCAGTGGCGCGGGCTGGCCACCCGCTACGACAAACTCGCCATCACCTATCGCGCCGCCACCGTCCTCAGCGCCTGCATCACCTGGTCACGCCTATTGGGAGACATGCCCTAGCTCGGACGGACATCGAGAGGCCCCGGGAACGCCGTTCCCGGGGCCTCTCGCCGTCCGGCTCCGGTAGTCAGGCCGGCCGGGCCTCGTCCGGTGCGTGCTCGCCGGTCCGGTGACCCGCCTCGTGGGCCCGCTCCGACCAGGCCCGCCAGGGCCCGGCCCCGTGGGCCGGCTCGGCCCAGGACGGCGTGCTGTACACCAGCCGGGTGCCGCCCTCGGTCAGCCAGCGGTACAGCAGCCGGACCTCCTCGGCCGGGGCGCCGCGCAGCGGGCCGGGCTCGGGCAGGACGGTCTGGGCCCCGGCCCGCAGGGACTCGACGACGGGCATGGGGCGGGTCCCGCGCGGCGCGCACCCGGCCGCGGCCAGCCGCCCGTGCCGCAGCACCGCGAGCTCCCAGCCGCCGCGGCCGTCCGGCCGGGCGCCGACGACCTCCTCCAGCGCGGCGAGCCCGGCGAGTGTCCCGGCCCGGTCCACCCCCGAGGCGAGGGCGGCGAGCCGGTCCCGGGCCCGGGCGGCCGCCTCGTACCGCCCGTCGGCGGACCGCTCCTCGACACCGGCGGCCAGTTCCTGCAGCGGCGCGTCGCTGTGGCCCCGGACGAGCGCGTGCCAGGTCTCCACCGCAGGCGCGTACTCCTCGGCGGGCTGCAGACCGGCGCACGGTGCGGCGCACCGCCCCAGCTCGTGCAGTGCGCACGGGGTGCCGGACGGGTTCCGGGCCGGGATCCGGATCGTGCACCGCCGCAGCGGCACCGCGTCCAGCGCGGCGTCGAGCACGTCGGTGGCGGCGCGCCGGGATCCGAACGGGCCGAGTGCGCCCTCGCGCGGGGTGGACACGACCGACAGCCGGGGGAACGCCTCGGCGGTCGGCACCACCCACCAGGCGCGCCCGGGGTTGCGGGAGCGCCGGTTGTAGCGCGGCCGGTGCGCCGCGATCAGGCGCAGCTCCCGCACCGAGGCCTCCAGGGCGTGCGCGCACTCGACGGTGTCGACCCGCTCGGCCAGCGCCACCATGTCCCGGACCCGGCGGCGCCGCTCCCCGGCGGTGAAGTAGGAACGGACCCGGCGGCGCAGGTCACCGCTGGTGCCCACGTAGAGCACCTCGTCGTTCCCGCCGCGGAACAGGTAGACGCCGGGCACCGACGGCACCGCGTCGGCGAGGTGCCTGCGGCGGCGCTGCGCCGTGGTGGGGCGGTGCGGCGAGCGGTCCTTCACGAGCTGGAGCAGTTCCTCCAGACTCTGCACGCCGAGGTTGCCGATCCGCTCCAGCAGGTGGTGCAGCACCTCGACGGTGGCGCGGGCGTCGGTCAGCGCGCGGTGGTCGGGTGTCGTGCGGCACCCGAAGTGGGCCGCCAGCGCGCCGAGCCGGACGCTCGGGCACTCGGACCGGGACAGCACGGCGCGGGCGAGCCGTGCGGTGCAGAGCACCGGTGGCGCCGGCCACGGACGCTCGTGGCGCCCGCAGGCGGCCCGCAGGAACCCGGTGTCGAACGGGGCGTTGTGTGCGACCAGCACGGCACCCCGGAGCCGGTCGAGGACGGTCGGCAGCACCGCACCGAGTGGCGGGGCACCGGCCAGCATGGCGGTGGAGATGCCGGTCAGCCGGGTCACGTCGGCGGGGATGCGGACTCCCGCATCGACCAGGGTGGACAGCTCGCCGACCGGCACACCGCCCCGTACCGAGACGAGACCGACCTCGGTGATCACGTCGGCCCGGTGGCTCCCACCGGTGGTCTCCAGGTCGACGACGCAGAACGTCACATCACGCAGGGGAGTACCCAGCTCGTCCAGGGTGAGCTGCGGGGAGCAGGAGGTCACGGACGTACGGTAACCGCCGGGTCCGACAGTATGTTCGAATCGGGTGCCGCCGGGCCCGCCCCTCGACCGGGTGCGACGCCCCGCCGGTGCCGCGCGGGTGGCGGCGCGGCCCCACGGTCGGGGATACCCTCGGGTAATGGCACACGATGACGAGGACGCTCCGGGACCGTTCGGTCCCGGCGACCCGTCGTGCGCCGACACCCGATCGGTGGTGCCGGAGACCGACGGGCCGGGCGTGGGCTGGCCCGCGCTGTCCCCGCCGCTGCGGGCCCGGCTGGCGGAGATCGCCGGGACCGCACTGGGTGGCATGCCGCTGTCCGAGGTCCCCGCCCCGTTGCGCCGGTTCGCCCGGTTCACCCCCGCGAAGCGGGCCCGGCTCGGTGGGCTGGCCCTGGTCAGCCGGCTGGAACAGGACAGCGCGTTCCGCGCCGCCGTCGTGGCCTGGTGGGACGAGCACCGGCCCGGCGAGCTCGAGCTGCCGAACCGGCCCGGCACTCCGGACGCCACCCCGGACGGTGCCCCGCACGGCGACGCCCCGCACGGCGACGGACCGGACACCGACGGCGGCCGGACCGCAGCCGGTCCGCGTGTCCCGGAGTCACCCGGACCGGGCCCGTCGACACCCGGCCACACCACGGCCGGTCCCGGGGCGGTCGCGCCCAGCGGGCCGGGGGACCGGGCCGCTGGTGGGCCCGGCGCCGTGGGCCCGGCCGGCCCCGGCCCGCGGGGCGCGGCCGTGCCCGGCACGATCGCGGCGGCCGGAGCCCTGCCCGCGCCGGTGGACAAGCTCGACGCCGCGGCAGCGGCGCTGCTCATCGGGGATCCGCTCGCGCAACGGCGGGTCGCCGAGGCCGAGCAGTCCGGGGACCTGTCCGCGATGCGCTCGGAGCGGGACGAGGCCCAGGCCAGGGTGGACAAGCTCACCGCCGAGCTCGAACGGGTGCGCGCGGAGCTGACCGAGGAGCGCGACCGGGCGCAGGCGCTGGTCACCGACCGCGAGTCGGAGTACCAGCAGATGCGGCGCCGGGTCAGCGAACAGGGCGCCCGGCTGCGCACGGCCCTGGACGCCCGCACCGAGCTGGAGGAGGAGCTGGCCCGGTTGCGGGCCGGGGCCGACGACCGGCTCGCGACGGCCAGGGCGGAGTGCGGGCGGGAACGCGAGCGGGCCGACCAGGAACGCCGCCGGGCCGAGGCGGCGACCCGTGAGGTCGCCGCTGCGCGGGCCGCTGCGCGTGAGGCCCGCCGGGGTGACGAGGTCCGCCTGGAGCTGCTCCTGGACACCGTGAGCGGTGCCGTGGCCGGCCTCCGTCGCGAGCTGGACGTGGGTGCGGGCGGACCGCGCCCGGCCGATCTCGTGGCCGGTGCGGGGGAGGGGAACGGCACCCGGCACGGCGCGGGGGTTCCGGTCGACGGGCTCGCCGCCCTGGACACGCTGCTGGCGATGCCGTCGGTGCACCTGATCGTGGACGGCTACAACGTGAGCAAGACCGGTTACCCGGACCTGCCGCTGGCCGATCAGCGCTCGCGGCTCGTCGGGCAGCTGGGAGCCCTCGGCGCCCGCACCGGCGTGGAGGTCACGGTCGTGTTCGACGGCGCCGCGGTCGTCGCGGCGCCGGTGCGGGGCAGCCGCGGTGTCCGTGTCCTGTTCAGCGAGGCCGGTGTGATCGCCGACGACGTGATCCGTGACCTCGTGGCCGCCGAACCACGCGGGCGCCCGCTGCTGGTCGCTACCTCCGACCAGGAGGTCGTCCGGTCGGTACGGCGCAGCGGGGCGCACACCGTGCCCTCGACGGTGCTGCTCCGGCGGCTGGGCGGCTGATCGACGGCCCGGGTCGGCCCGGCCGTCGTCACCCCACGTCACGGTGCCGTGCGGCGGGTGGCACCAGCGGCATCGGCAGCATGGTGCCCCGGCTGCGCGGTGCGGCGGCACGGGCCGGCTCGACCAGCTGCAGGTGCGGGATCAGGCCGTGGTCGGCCAGCACCTGCAGGGCGCGGCGCTCCGGCTCGGCGAACTCGACGGTGGAGGGGGCGGGGAACTCGCCCGCCACCTCCACCGGCAGGTAGGGGATCGGGCGGTCGATCTCCGGCACGTCCATGAGCACACCGATCACGCAGTCACCGCAGGCGGTGTCACGGGCCTCGCAGCGGTCGCAGTCGACGATCATCGGTCCTCCCTCGGAACTCTTCGTGTGATCACCGCGCACGCTAGGAGGGGGGTCCGACAGAAACGGCGGCACCGACCGTCCGCGCAGCCGATCGGAGGAGTTCGTTGCCGAACCGTAACCGGGGCCGGTGCTCGCTCGTTCATCCCGACAGCACGACGTCCTCGCCGAGGGGGGTCGCGTGGTCCCCCGCCACCGACCCGGCCACCCGGACGGCCGTCCGGAGGTGTGAACCTCCGGGCCGGCCCCGGTCCTCGGTGAGGTCGAGCGGCCAGTCCGCTCCCCGTGCGGCCGGACGGCGGCCCGCATCCCCGGCGTGTCCCACGGGACGCGCGCGGCGCCGCCGTCCCGCCCCGGCCGTTCGCACGGCGGACCGGCCGTCGCACGGTGGCAGGCGTGGCCGCCGGACCGGGACGGCCGGGACCGGTGGGGTCTCAGGCCCGGGCCGCCGCCGGGGGCAGCAGCGCATCCAGGCCGGCCGCCCCGGTCAGCGCCGAGCGCGACCGCCGGACGAGCAGGTCCCGCCGGGCCCCGAGCGCGGCCACCGCGGCGGCCGGGTCGCCCGCATCGCGCAGGTCGGCGAGCACCGGTGCGATCGCCGCCAGCCCCAGGCCGCCCCGCCGCAGCTGGTGCACGAGATGGGCGTCGCGGACGTCGTCGGGCCCGTACCGGCGGTGCCCGGTGCGGGGATCGCGGACCGGCGCGAGCAGCCCGGCGCGCTCCCAGCGGCGCAGCGTCGCCGGACGCAGCCGGAGCCGGTGCGCGAGCGCCGAGATCGGGGTGTCCCCGTCGCCCGTCCGGCCCGGCGCGGGTGGGGCGGGCAGGGCCCCGGTGATCCGGCGCAGCGCGTCCTCCACGGCGTCGACGGTGTCGCGCTCGGCGGCGAGTCCGGCGTGCGCGCGGTCGAGCCGGGTGAGCGCCCCGGCGGTGTCCCCGGCGTGGGTGCACCGCAGGATCTCCCGGGCGGAGGGCCGGCCCAGCCCGGCCGCCAGCGCGAGGAACGCCCGCAGGGCGATCGCGTGCCGCTCGTCGTAGATCCGGTAGCCGGCGTCGGACCGCGGGGCGGCGGGCAGGATCCCCTCGTCGGTGTAGTTGCGGACGGCCTGGGTGGAGAGCCCGTGCTCGCTGGCGAGTTCCGACGTCCGCACCGGGCTACCTCCGGGTTGAGGGTTATGGCGGTTCTGACCGGAGATCTCCCGGGAGAACTGCCAACCGATTGTTCAACGATACGGTTCACCTGGTGACCGTCGACGAGATCCTGCCCCTGCTGGACGACCGCACCCGCCTGCTCGGGCTCACCGAGCCGCTGCACGGCCAGGAGCACCTGCCGCTGCTGCGCAACACCCTGCTCCGCGCGTTGGTCGAGCGCGCCGGGTACCGCTCGGTCGCCGTGGAGAGCTGCTGCCTGCGTGGCCTGGACCTCGACGCCCGGCTGGCCCGCGGCGTCCCGCCGGACGCGGCGCAGGTCGCGGCCGGGTTCAGCCACGGGTTCGGCGACACCGCGTCCGGCCGGGAACTGGCGTCCTGGATCGCGGAGCACAACCGTGGCGCGGCGGCCGGGGACCGGGTGCGGTTCGCCGGGGTGGACGCGCCGATGGAGATGGCCGGGATGGACTCGCCGCGGGCGGCGCTGGAGCGGTTGCACGGGTTCCTGGTCTCCCGCGGGGCGCCGGACCTGCCCTCCTGGGACCGGATCGACGCCCTGCTCGGGGCCGAGGACGCCTGGACGGCGCCGGCGGCGATGTGGGACCCCGCCCACTCGATCGGCGGCGGGGACGCCGTGGCCGAACTCGCCGTGCTCGCCGGGGACCTGGCCTGGCGGCACGCGACGACGGCACCCGGCGGCGACGGGCCCGCCGACGACGACGCCTGGTGGGACGCGGGCACGGCGGCCCGTTCGGCCACCGGGCTGCTGGCCTGCCACCGGCTCGTCGCGACCGACGGACCCGACCGCTGGATGCTGCTCAGCAACCAGCGCGACGCGATGATCGCGGCGAACCTCGCGGCACTCGTCGAGCGGGAGCGGGGCCGCGGACCCACCCTGGTCTTCGCCCACCAGCAGCACCTGCGCCGCGGCACGGCGAGCTGGGGCGAGACCCGGTGGAACGGCGCCGGGAGTCTGCTCGGCCCACGGCTGGGACCGGAGCTGAGCGTCGTCGCTACGGTGCTGGGGAGCGCACCGCTGCGGCGGATCGGCCCACCGGAGCAGGGGACGATCGAGCAGGCCCTGATCGGGGCCCGGCCCGGGGGCGGGGTGCTGACCGCGGCCCGGGCCAGGGAGATCGCCGCCGGTGCGGGGGTGCGCGACGCGGGGTCCCGGGAGGTCGGCTACTTCCCGGCCGACGCCGACCTGCTCGCCGAGGTGGATCTGGTCCTGGTGGTCCCGGAACTGACGAGCTGACCGGCGCGCCGGGGTGGTCAGCCGGGCGGCCGGCCGCCGAGCGTCCTGGTCAGCCGGTCGGCCGCCCCGACCAGCAGGTCCACGTGCTGCTCGCACCGGGCCCTGGTGAGCCGGATCGTCGGGCCGCTGATCGTCAGCGCCGCGGCCACCGACCCGGAGTGGTCGAAGACCGGCGCGGACAGACCGGAGCCGCCGTCGTCGCGCTCGGCCGTGGTGATCGCGAAGCCGTCCCGGTGGGTGGCGGTCAGCAGGGTCCGCAGCAGCGCCGGGTCGGTGACGGTGTGGTCGGTGATCGTCGGCAGCGGACCGGCGAGCACCTCGTCGGCCAGCGCCCGGTCCCAGGCGAGCAGCACCCGCCCGGCCGACCCGGTGTGCAGCGGGATGATCTTGCCGACGTGCATCTCCCGGCGCAGCGCGTGCCGGGTCTCGGCGACCGCGACGCAGACCCGGAAGCCGGTCTCGGGCCGGAACAGCGCAGCCGTCTCCCCGGTGGTGTCGCGCAGCTCGCGCAGCACCGGCCCGGCCAGCTCCAGCAGGTCCACCCCGCGCGCCGCCGCACCCGCCCAGTAGGCCATCCGCACCCCGATCCGGACCCGGTCGCCGACCCGGTCCAGCAGGCCCTCGGCGACCATGTTGGACACCAGCCGCTGCACCGTGGACGTCGGGATCCCGGTGACCTGCTGGATCTCACCGAGGCTGAGCACCGGCCGGGCCAGGGTGAAGGCGTCCAGGATGTCGGTGATCTTGCCGAGGACGAGCAGCGGTTTCGGCCCGTGCGGCTCGGTGCTCACGCACGGTCCAGGAACAGCTGTGCGGCCTCCCGGTAGCGCTCCCAGGCCTCGGGTGCGGGGTCGGCCTCGTAGCGGGCGGGCTCGGTGGCCGGGGCCCAGCGCGGCGGCTCCGACCCGCCGCGCAGCGCCCAGGCCGCCTGGCGGGCGGCGCCGTCGGCGACGTACTCGCCGGGCTCGGGCACCCGGACCGGCACCTCGAACACCTGGGCGGCGATCCGGCAGACCGCCTCGGACCGGGTCGCGCCACCGACCAGCGTGACGCCGGAGACGGACACCCCCTGCTCGCGCAGCGCCTCCAGCCCGACCCGCTGCGCATGCAGCATGCCCTCGACCGCGGCTCGCGCGAGGTTCTCCCGGGTGCCGTTGGACAGGGTCCAGCCGTGCAGCGCGCCGGTCGCGTCCGGCAGGTTCGGCGTCCGCTCACCCTCCAGGTAGGGGACGACGGTGAGCCCGCCGGCTCCCGGCGCGGCGGCCAGCGCCAGCTCGCCCAGCTCGGCGTGGTCGACGCCGAGCAACCGCCGGGTCGCATCCAGCACCCGCGAGGCGTTCAGCGTGCAGGCCAGCGGCAGGTAGGCCCCGGTCGCGTCGGCGAACCCGGCGACGATCCCGGTCGGGTCCTGCGCGCGGCGGGCGGCCCGGGCGAACACGGTGCCCGAGGTCCCGAGCGAGACGACGACGTCGTCCCCGGCGTCGACACCCAGCCCGGCGGCGGCGTTGTCCCCGGCACCGGCGCCGACCCGGATCCCGCCCGGACCGGCCACGGACTCCGCCGGCCCGAGCACCCTGGGCAGCGCCGGGTTCCGGCCGAAGCCGCGTTCGAGCAGGTCGGTGCGGTAATCCCGGCCGTCGAAGTAGCCGGTGCCCGAGGCGTCGGACCGGTCGGTGACCAGTTCGTCGAGAGCCGTCGCACCGCGCAGCCGCCAGGTCAGCCAGTCGTGCGGCAGGCAGACCGCGGCGGTGCGCGCGGCGTTGTCCGGTTCGTGCGCGGCCAGCCAGCGCAGCTTGGTCAGCGTGATCGAGGCGACCGGGACGACGCCGATCGCCTCGGCCCAGCCCTGTGCGCCCAGCTCCTCGGTCAGCTCCGCCGCGGCCGCCGCGGAGCGGGTGTCGTTCCACAGCAGCGCGTCCCGGACGACCTCGCCGCCGTCGTCGAGACACACCATCCCGTGCTGCTGGCCCGCCACCGACAACGCCTCGACACCGTCCAGGCCACCGGCGTCGGCCAGGGCCTGCTGCAACGCGTCCCACCAGGCCCGCGGGTCGATCTCCGTCCCGTCCGGATGCGCCGCCCGGCCGCTGCGGACGAGCTCGCCGGTGCCGGCGTCACGGACGACCACCTTGCAGGACTGGGTGGAGGAGTCCACCCCGAGCACCAGTGCCATGCCCACAGCCTGCCATCGCCGGGCCCGGCGCGGCGGGCGGCGTGGCCCGGCCGTCGGTGCCAGGCTGGACCCATGAGCGACGAGGAATGGTTCTACTGCCTCAAGCACGGCACCGTCGAGACGAAGGACGGCTGCCGGTCCGCCGACCGGCTCGGCCCCTACCCGGACCGGGAGACCGCGGCCCGCGCCCTGGAGATCGCCCGCGAGCGGACCGAGGCCGAGGACCGCAAGGACCACCGGTGGAACAGCGGCGGCGGGTCCTCGTGAGGTAGCCGCCCCGGCTCAGGAGGTCGCGGCGCGGTGCGTCCCGAGCAGGTGGACGTACCCGGCGGCGGAGACCCGGATGGAGTCCCGTTCGGCCTCGGTCAGCTCGCGCCGCACCTTCCCCGGCACCCCGGCGACCAGCGACCCGGGCGGCACGACGGTGCCCTGGGTGAGTACGGCACCGGCGGCGATGAGCGAACCGGCGCCGATCTCGACCCCGTTCATGACGACGGCGCCCATCCCGACCAGTACGTCGTCGCCGATCGTGCAGCCGTGGACGACCGCGCGGTGGCCGACGGTGACGCCGTCGCCGATCGTCGCCGGGAAGCCGGGATCGGCGTGCACGACGGTGCCGTCCTGCAGGTTGGAGCGGGCCCCGACGCGGATCGGGGCGAAGTCCGCGCGGACCACGGTGGTGTACCAGACGCCGGACTCGGGCCCGATCGTCACGTCACCGGCGAGGACGGCGCCGGGGGCCACCCAGGCCTCGGGGTGCACGTCGGGGGAGTGGCCGTCGATCTCGATCACAGGGATCCTTTCCCGGGTGGACGGTGGGGCCGGGTGCACCGTACGACGTCGGCGACCGGCGATCAGCCCTCCGCCTCGTTCCGGAACGCCGCGAGCACGTCGTCGGAGAACAGCACGAACCGCACCTGCTCGACGTCGGCCGGGGTCTCCCGGACCGTGGCCACGGCGATCCGGGCCGCGTCCGGGACCGGCCAGCCGTAGATCCCCGCGGAGATCGCGGGGAACGCGACCGTGCGGGCACCGAGCTCGTCGGCGACCCGCAGGGACTCGCGGTAGGCGCTCGCGAGCAGCTCGGAGCGGTCGGCGGACCGCGTGTACACCGGCCCGACGGTGTGGATGACCCAGCGGGCCGGCAGGTCGCCGGCGGTGGTCGCCACGGCGCGGCCGGTGGGCAGGCCGTCCGGGTACCGGTCCGCGCGCAGGTCGCGGCACTGCGCCAGGATCGACGGTCCGCCGCGGCGGTGGATCGCGCCGTCCACCCCGCCGCCGCCCAGCAGCGACGAGTTCGCCGCGTTGACCACGGCGTCCACGGCGGCCTCGGTGATGTCCCCGCGTTCGGTGACGATCTCGACGGTCATCGGTTCGCACCCTCTCCGGCCTGCTCGCGCAGCCGTCCCAGCAGCGGGATGGCCGCGATCTTCTCCTCGGTCAGGGAGTCCCAGACGATCCCACCGTCCGGACGGGTGCGCCGGTGCTCCCGGCAGTCGATCACCCGCTCCGGGGTGACGACGAGATCCACCGGCGCGTCGTGCGACGCCCACGGGACCACCCCGGCGTCGCGCAGCTGCAGCTCGTGAACGGTGGTGACAACCAGGGTGTCGTCGCTGATCAGACCCGCCTCGCGGGCCACGGCGAACTCCAGGTCGGCGAATCCGCCGCCCTTGCCGAGCCGGGCCCCGTCGGACCCGACCGCCACGCACCCGGTGACGACGAGGTCCACCGGCTCCAGGTCCCCGACCGCGACCCGGCGGGCGGAGCGGGTGGCGTTGCTGATCGACACCGCGCGCCGCGGGGGATCGGCCAGGTGGTCCGGGTCGAGCAGGAAGAACGGGTCCCGTTCGGCCAGCTTCGGCACGGCCATGTACACGGTCTTGCCGTCCTCCAGCGCGTACTGCCGGACCGGCAGCTGCGCGGAGTCCGGATTCGACTTGACCGTACGGGCGGAGCGCCAGGCGTCCAACTCGCGCAGCCGGCGTCCGGCGGCCTCGGCCCCGACGAAGTTCGAGATGCGGTTGCGCGCACCGGGGAACCGGGCCACCTTGCGCTCGGTCAGCGCGGTCCACACCTCGTCGCGCAGTGCGGCCTTGCGGGCCAGGGTCTCCGGGTCGCCCCCGGCGTCGTGGTCGTGGCGGCGGCTCATGGACCGCGACCCTGCCACGAACCGGTCGGCGCCCGCCGGTCAGTGCTCGCGCAGTGCCCGGATCAGCTCGTCCTTGGTCATGTCCGAGCGGCCCTCGACGCCGACCTTCTGCGCACGCTCGTAGAGCTCCTCGACGGTCATGTCCTCGTAGTCGCCGGAGTCTCCGCCGCGCCGGCCCACCGTCTCCCGGCCCTCGGCCGCCGCGGCGTTCGCGATGCGCGCGGACTTCTCCTTCGAGTTGCCCTCCTCGCGGAGGCGCTCGTACATCTCTTCGTCCTTGATGCTGCCGGCCATGGCGCCGGGGTACCCGCCGGGCGGGTGCTCAACCCGGGCCGAGGTCGAACCGGACGTGCTCGCGCCAGCCGGACGCCGTCGTCTCGACCAGCGCGGCGACGTCCAGCCGGGCCCGGACGGGCAGCAGGTCACCAGCCGTCGCGACGATCCCCGCCGCGTCCGGGCCCGGGTCGAGGGCGAGGGTGACGTGCGGCGCCGGGTCGGGCCCGAAGCGGCCGCCGTACGGCGGGTACCCGGGCCACCCGTCGCGCAGCCTGCGGGCCAGCGCGGCGACCGGCGCGATCGGTTCCGGGGCGACCGACACCATCGTCGGCGTGCTCGTGGCCCGGGTGAACCCGACCGTGACCGGGCCGGTCGCGGCACACGCGTCCCGGAGGCGCCGCACGGTGTCCGGCGTCAGAACGTCCGCGGGCACGAACGGGTACAGCAGCGTCAGATGGGCCGGGATCCCGTCCCGGACGGCGCCGGGCCGGTGCGCCGCGACCGCCCGGAGCACCGGGTCGAGCCCGGGTACCGCGATGACGAGCGCGGTCCGTCCGGGCGGGCTCAGGGGAGCAGCCCGGCGACGCGGTCGAGCAGCGGCCGCTGCCCGGCGACGATCTTCTCCCGGGCGGTGTCGAGGTCGAACCACTCGGCCCGGTCGATCTCGGGGAAACGCAGGGTCCGCCCGGACCTCGGCGGCCACTCGATCTCGACCCAGGTCCCGTCGTCGGTGCGGCCGGCGACGGCCCCGGCGCCGGTGAAACCGGAGCCGTCGAGCGCGAACGCGGCGACCGTCTTGCGCGACTGGCGCACCGTGCCGAGGTCGACCGGCTCGCCGGGCGGCGGTGGTGCGCCGATCTCCTCGGTGAACTCGCGGCGCGCGGCGTCGAGCGGGGTCTCGCCGGGCCCGTGCTCGCCCTTCGGTACCGACCAGGCCCCGGCGTCCTTCCGGGCCCAGAACGGGCCGCCCATGTGACCGAGCAGGACCTCCGGCCCGCCGGGGCCCGGCCGGTACAGCAGGATTCCGGCACTGGTCGCGGACGGGGTGGCGGGCACTACGGCTCCTCGGGGCGGTCGATGCGCAGGATGACGTGCAGGGGCGGGTCGGCGGGATTGTCCGGCGCGAGGTCCCCGGTCGCGACCCTACGGAAGCCCGCCTTCTCCAGCGCGCGCCACGACGCGCGGTTCACCGCGACGACGGGGACGACGACCGCGGGCGCGTCCGGGTAGCGCTCCCACACCCCGGCCACGGCCCCGGCGATCATCCGCGGGCCCAGCCCGCGCCCGACGAGCCCGGGCGACCCGATGAGGTAGTCGATCGTGACCGCACCCGGCGGCAGCACGACGTACGGCTCGACCTCGGCGACGTACTCGGGGTAGTCCTGCCAGCGGCAGCGCTGGAGCAGCCCCACGGGTTCCCCGCCGAGCTCGACGACGAGGTCCTCGGCGGGCTCCTCGCCGCGCATCGCCGGGCCGAAGTCGCGCTCGACGGCCCCGGGACCGGTGTCGTGGAACCACCAGCGGTGCACGTGCGGCTCGGCCAGCCAGGCGCGCAGCATCGGCAGGTCGGCCGGGGTGAGCGGCCGGAAGCCGAGTTCGTCGCCGGTGACGTCGGGCGGTGGCACGCGCGTGACCGTAGCGGGGTGGCGGGGCCGGGGCACCGGGATTCGGCGCCGGCCCGGGGCCCGCCGTGCGCTGCGTGTCCTCCGCACGGACGAGCCCGCCGCCCGCCGGATCTCCTCCGCGCCGACGACGCCCCGGCCCGGGTACCGGCTCTAGCGTCGTCGGCGAGCGGTGCCCCGGTGGCCCGCCGCGGTGAGGGGACACGATGTCGCAGGCACGGCTGCACGACGACGGTCCGGCAGGGAGCACCCCGGCCCCGCGGTGGCGGCTGCGGAAGCGCGACCACGGCCCGGAGGATCTCGCCGAGGCCCGGAAGGCCTGGCGGGACGCCGTGCCGTGGGGTCACCCGATGACCCGTGGGGACAAGGCGCTGGTCTTCTCCACGCTCGGGATCCTCGCGTTCATGGCGCTGACGATGCCGCTGCGCCCGTTCCTGCTCGCCTCGCACCCGGTCGGACTGAGCCTGGTCACCGGGAGCCTGTCCGCGATCGGCGCGGGGGCGGCGTTCGCGCGGATCGGCGAGGTCCCGCTCTGGCTGGTGGTCGCCGCCGGTGTCCTCGGCATGATCAAGTTCGACTGGCTGTTCTGGCTGGCCGGCCGCCGGTGGGGGTCGAAGACCGTCGCCCTGTTCGCCCCGGGCGAGACGGCCGGGCGGATCGTGGCGAAGGTCCGCAGCCGGCCGCGGTGGGCGCTCGGGCTGGCCGTCCTGCTCTCGACGCTGCCGGGGGTCCCGGCGCCGGCGATCTTCGCGCTGGCCGGGCTCGGCCGGATGCGGCTCGTCACGTTCCTGGTGTTCGACGCGATCGGCGCGGCCCTGATGACCGGTCTGGTGGCGGGACTGGGCCACGGCCTGGGGCAGGGTGCCGTCGACGTGGTGCTGACGGTCGACGAGTACGCCCTCTACGTCACCCTCGGCCTGGTCGTGCTCGTGACGGCCGGGTCGGTGCGGCGGGCCAGGGCCGACCGGGGGGCCGGCCCCGGCTCGCCCCCCGACGGCCGCTGACGACGGGTCAGCCGATCAGCGACCGCCCGATGATCTCCTTCATGATCTCGTTGGTGCCGCCGTAGATGGCCTGCACCCGGGAGTCGACGAAGGCCCTGGCGATCGGGTACTCCAGCATGTAGCCGTAGCCGCCGTGCAGCTGCACGCACCGGTCGACGATCCGGTTCTGCAGGTCCGAGGTCCACCATTTGGCCTTGGCCGCGTCCGGCACGGACAGCTCGGACTCGACGTGCTGGCGGAGGCACCGGTCCACGAACACCCGCGCGATCGACGCCTCGGTGTCCATCTCGGCCAGCTCGAAGCGGGTGTTCTGGAAGTTCGCCACCGGGCGTCCGAACGCCTTGCGGTCCTTCGTGTACTCCAGCGTCATCCGGACCGCGGCCTCCGCGCCCGCCGCGGACGCCACGGCGATCGAGAGCCGCTCCTGGGCGAGGTTCTGCATGAGGTAGACGAAGCCCTGCCCGACCTCGCCGAGCCGGTTGGCGTCGGGGACCCGGACGTCGGTGAACGACAGCTCCGCGGTGTCCTGCGCCTTCATCCCGACCTTCTCCAGCCGCCGGCCGCGCTCGAAGCCCGCCATCCCGCGCTCGACGACGAACAGCGTGAAACCGAGGTGCTTCGCCTCCGCGTCGGTCTTGGCGACGACGATCACCAGGTCGGCGAGGATGCCGTTGGTGATGAAGGTCTTCGACCCGTTGAGGATCCAGTCGCCGTCGGCGTCCTGGCGGGCGTTGGTCGCGATGCCCTGCAGGTCCGATCCGGTGCCGGGCTCGGTCATCGCGATCGCGGTGATCAGGTCGCCGCTGCAGAAACCGGGCAGCCACCGCTGCTTCTGCTCCTCGGTGGCCAGCCGCAGCAGGTAGGGCTGGACGACGTCGTTGTGCAGCGGGAAGCCGATCCCGCTGGTCCCGGCGGCGACGATCTCCTCGTCGAGCACGGCGTTGTACCGGAAGTCGTCGACCCCGCCACCGCCGTAGGACTCGGGCACGCCCATCCCGAGCAGTCCGGCCGCTCCCGCGGTGCGCCAGATCTCGTGGTCGACCTGCCCCTGCTTCTCCCACTCGTCGTGGTGCGGGGCGATCTCCTTGGCGATGAAGGTGCGGCAGAGGTCGCGGAACGCGTCGTGCTCGTCGTCGAAGATGTCGCGCTGCATGGTCGCGAGTCTCACATACCAGCCGGTAACTTCCGGCTGTTCTCGCGGGCCTCCGGTGTCCCGTGCGTGCCGTAGGGTGCGCCCGTGCACATCCTCGACGCCGTCGCCAACGTCTGGGACCGGGCGGTCGTCGGGCATCTCGCCGATCTCGAGCGGATGCCGCGTGAGGCCGTCGTCGGCTCGCCGGCCGGGATCCTCTACCGGTACCGCCCGCTGTCCGGGGTGGACCCCTCCGGTGGCTCGCCGGTGCTGCTGGTGCCGCCGCTGGGCGCTCCGGACTTCGCCTACGACCTGCGTCGCGGCTGCTCGCTGGTGGAGCACCTGCTGCTGCAGGGCCGGACCGTGTACCTGGTCGACTACGGACCCAAGTCGTTCTCCGACCGGAGCCTGGGCATCGAGCACTGGGTGGACGACCTGCTGCCGTCCACGATCCGCGAGGTGGCCGCCACCGAGGGCCGGGACGTGCACCTCATCGCCTGGTCGCTGGGCGGCATCTTCGCCCTGCTGGCGGTGGCCGCCGCGGTCCGCGACCGGAACCGGCTGCCGGTCTGCGGGGTGGCCACGGTCGGGACGCCGGTGGACATCTCCCGGGTGCCGCTGGTCGCGCCGCTGCGCCCGCTCGCGCAGGTCACCGGCGGCCGTCTCGTCTCGTCGGTCTACAAGGCCGTCGGCAGCATCCCGGCGCCGATGGTGAGCTGGGCGTTCCACCTCACGGCCGTCGACCGGCTGGTCACCCGTCCGCTCGCGGTGCTGTCCCGGATCGACGACCGGGACTGCCTGGCCCAGATCGAGGCCGTGGACCACCTGATGAACAACATGCACGGGTACCCGGGCCGGGTGTTCGGGCAGATCTTCCACCTGCTGCTGCGGAGCAACGACCTCGCCTCCGGTGGCCTGCGGCTGGCCGGGCGGGACGTGGAGCTGGCCGACGTGGACGTGCCGGTGCTCGTCGTCGCCGGCCGCGACGACGTCATCGCGCCGCTGCCGGCGGTCCGCGGGGCGGTGGCCCTGCTGACGGGGAGCCCGCGGGTGCGGTTCGCGACCGCCCCCGGCGGGCATCTCGGCGTCCTCACCGGCCGCCGGGCCCGCGGTACGACCTGGCCCGAGCTCGACCGCGCGCTCGCCGAGGCCGACGACCCGGCACCCGGCCGCGCCGGGGACTGAGCCCGCCACCGCCCGCGGGAACCCGGTCGACCCGTCCTCCGGCTTGACCGCATAGGTCATCAAGTGATTTAGTCACCTAAGCACTGCGGGAGCGGTGCCGCCGCGGTGGCGGGCCGCGCGTCCGGGGGGTCGCGCGGCCGCGGTGCCGGTGGTCTCGGATGCGCTCGCCGTCGTGCGGGTCCCGATGCCCCGGCACCGCGCCTCCGGGTCAGCCCGGCAGGAGCCGGCCGAGGGGCCCGCGATCGGCGGAGGGCAGGGTGACCGTCACCGCGAGCCCGCCCCGCTCGCGCGGCACGGCGCGTGCGGCACCACCGTGCCCGTCCGCGATCGCGCGCACGATCGACAGGCCGAGTCCGTGCCCGCGCGGACCCGAGCGCGTCCCGTTGCGCCGGAACCGCTCGAACAGCCGCTCCACCTCGTCGGCGGCCAGCACGTCCCCGGTGTTCTCGACGACCAGTTCGGCGGCGCCGTCCCGCCCGCGGACCGTCAGGGCCACCGATCCGCCGCGGTGGTTGTGGCGGATCGCGTTGTGCAGCAGGTTCACCACCAGCCGGCGGAGCAGCTCGGCATCGGCGAGGACGACGGCGGACCCGAGATCCCGGTGCGTCGTGACCGTCCGCCCGGCCGCCTCGGACGCGACCTCGTCGAGCGCCTGCGCCGCGGTGTCGGCCAGGTCGACCGGCTCGGCGGGGTCGAGCGCGTGTTCGGCCCTGGCGAGGGTGAGCAGCGCCTCCACCGTCGCGATGCTGTGCTCGTTGGAGGCCAGCAGTTTCCGCAGCAGGTCGGCCGGGTCGTGGGCGCCGGGGTGGGCCAGCGCGACCTGCAGAGCGGTGCGCGTCGCCGCCAGCGGGGTGCGCAGCTCGTGCGAGGCGTTCGCGGTGAACTGGCGCTGGGCGTCGAGGCCGTCCTGGAGCCGGTCGAGCATGGCGTCGATGGACGCCGACAGCCGGGTGAACTCGTCGTCGCGCCCGTCGCGCGGTCCGATCCGGATCCGTTCGTGCGGGTTCCCGTCGGCGATGTCGCGCGCGGTCGCCGTGATGCGGTGCACCGGGGCCAGCACCCGCCCCGCGACCACCCAGCCCAGCAGTGCGCCGAGCAGGACGAGGGCCAGCAGCGCCACACCCGAGTAGTGGACGAGGGCGTGCAGGACGTCGGCGGCGCTGCGGATGGCGCCGTCCGGACTCCGGACGAGCGCGGGGTCGACGTCGATCTCGGGCAGGGCGGGGATCACCTCGGCCCCCGGGACGACCGTCCCGGCCGGGTCCGCCGGTCCCGGACCGGGCGGTACCGCGGGGACGCCGCCCACCGGTTCCCCGATCGCCGGGAGACCCGGCTCGCCGGCGAGCTCGTAGGTCGGGACGTAGCGCATCAGGACGTAGAGCGCGGCCAGCATGACCAGGCCGCAGGCGAGGGCCCCGGTGGCGATGAGGAGGGTGAGACGCAGCCGCACCGAGAGCCGGCCGAGCAGCGCCCCGCGGCCGCTCACGGGCCGGTCAGCCGGTAGCCGACACCGGTGACGGTCTCCAGGACCATCGGCTCACCCAGCTTGCGGCGCAGGGTCGACACCGTGATGCGCACGGCGTTGGTGAACGGGTCGACGTGGGCGTCCCAGGCCTTCTCCAGTAGCTCCTCGGCGCTGACCACGCCGCCGCCGGCCCGCATGAGCAGCTCGAGCACGGCGAACTCCTTGCGGGTCAGCCGGATCGGGACCTCGCCGCGCCGCACGTCCCGGAAACGGGGATCGAGCCGCAGGTCGCCGTGGGTGAGGACCGGGGGATGGGCGCGCACCGAGCGCCGGAACAGGGCGTGCAGCCGGGCCACCAGCTCGGGGAAGTCGAACGGCTTGACCAGGTAGTCGTCGGAGCCGATGCGCAGGCCCTCGACCCGGTCGGCGAGCCGGCCCGCCGCGGTCACCATCAGCACCCGGCAGTCCGGCCGGTCGGTGACGACGGTGCGGCAGACCTGGTCACCGTGCACCCCGGGGATGTCGCGGTCGAGCACGACGACGTCGTAGTCGTGCACGTCCACGAGTTCCAGCGCGTCGTGCCCGTCCGTGGCGAGGTCGACCGCCATGCCCTCGCGCCGCAGGCCCAGGACCAGGGACTCCGCGAGGAGGGCCTCGTCCTCCACCACCAGTACTCGCACGTCGTCCTTACCGTCTGCGGTCGCGCCCGGGCGCCCAGCATCGCGGTGATCGGTTATGGCGAGTGTATCGAGATCGGCAGACGCTGCCGAGAGGCCCGGTGAGATCGACTCCGGGGTGCCCGGGACGGCCGTCCCGGGCACCGACGACGAACGGAGTCCACCCATGTCGATCTCGAAGTCCATCGGCGGCGCCGTGGTCATGGCGGCGTTCGGCCTGCTCGCGCTCGGCGGGACCGCACTGGCCGACGCGGGGAGCAGCGTCCCGCCCCCCACCTGCATCCCGGCCGGTGAGCCTGGTGTGCCCGCCGAGCCCGGCCCGGTCGACCCCGGCACCCCGACGATCCCGGCCCTGCCGGAGTACCCCGGGGTCCCGGACTGCACCCCGGACTCGCTGCCGACCCCGGGTGTGCCCGCCGGCGGCTGAACCCGACCGGTGTGACCACGGCCGGCCCGGCGCCCACGGGTGCCGGGCCGGCCGGCCCGTCCGGACCGACGGTCAGGGCCGGCCCAGCTCGGTGTACTTCGCGCTGCTGCTCCGGGACAGCTCGACGGGATGGCGGGACTCGTTGCGGGTGACCTTGGCGTGGGCCTCGGCGACCGGGTCGATGCCGCACACCTGGCCGAACCAGACGAGGTAGATCAGTACGTCCGCCACCTCGTCGGCGAGCCGGGCCCGCAGCTCGTCACCGATGCCCGCGGCGATCTCGGCGTCGCCGGTCCACTGCAGTTCGGTGACCAGCTCGCCGACCTCGCCGGTCAGCGCGAGGGCCAGGTTCCGCGGGGTGTGGAAGCGTTCCCAGTCGCGGGCCGCGGCGAAGCGCTCGATCCGTCCGCCGAGGTCGTCGAGGTCGTCCATGGCCCGGAGGATAGGCCGGTGGCCGCGCGGGCCCCGGCCGCCGGTGCCCGCTCGCCGGGTCCACCCCGCGGCCCTCCGCGCCGAGGTGCAGCGGAGCGGGCCCGGGCGTGCTCCCCGACCCCGCTCACGCGCATCTCGGCACCGGCGATCCCGGCCGGCCGGTGGGGCGTCGTCCCGTGCGCACGCGAGCCGGGTTCCGCCGTGTCACTCCCGTCCCCCGACCTCGGCCTGGGCCGCGCACCTGCACGCCGATCGCGCGCCCTGCTCCGGCGTGCCGCACCTTCCGCGTGGAGTGCGACGCGCCGGGCCGGGGCGCACGAGACCGGCACGGATGTCCCGGTGTGCCGCACCCTCCTCGACGGGTGCTCCGCGCCGGAGCCGGGTGCGTCTTCCGGGAGAGGGGCACCGCCGTGCGGGGACGGCCGCGAGCCGCCGGTGCCCCGTGCGCGGAGCGGAGTCGACGGGCGACGGTGGTTCCGGAGTGCGGGACAATCGACGGGGTGCGCTACCTCGACGACTTCGCGACCCCGGCCCGGTGGTCGGTGATCGGCCTCGGGACCTGGCAGTTCGGCTCCTCGGAGTGGGGCTACGGCCCCGGCTTCGCCGGTGCGGCGACGCGGATCGTCGCCCGGGCCCGCGAGCTGGGCGTGACTGTGTTCGACACCGCCGAGATGTACGGCCCCGGTCGCAGCGAGCGCATCCTCGGCGACGCGCTGCGCGCCTCCGGCGGACCGGACGGCGCGGTCGTCGCGACGAAGTTCCTGCCGGTCCTGCCACTCGGCCCGGTGCTCCAGCAGCGCGCCGTCGCCTCGGCCGACCGGCTCGGCGTGCCGACGGTCGACCTCTACCAGATCCACAAGCCGCACCCGGTGCTCGGCGACGCCTCCGCGATGCGCGGGATGGCCGCGTTGCAGCGGATCGGGCTGGTGCGCGAGGCCGGGGTGTCGGCGTACTCGCTCGCCCGCTGGCGGCGCGCGGAGCGGGACCTCGGCGCCCCGGTGCTGTCGAATCAGGTCGAGTTCAGCCTGCTGCGCCGCGAGCCGGCCACCGATCTCGTCCCGTACGCCGCGGAGCACGGGCGGATCGTGCTGGCCTACAGCCCGCTGGCCCAGGGCCTGCTCACCGGCCGCTACGACGAGACGCACCGGCCGTCGAACACGATCCGGCGCAACACCGCCTGGCTGCCGGAGAACCTGCGCGCGCTGCGGCCGCTGCTCGACGTGCTGCGCGACGTCGCGTCCGCGCACGACGCGACGCCGGCCCAGGTCGCGCTGGCCTGGGTGGTGCACCACCCCAACACCGTCGCGATCCCGGGGGCGTCGAGCGTCGCGCAGCTGGAGTCGAACGTCGCCGCGGCCGACATCGTGCTCGGCCCCGCCGAGCACGCCGGGCTCACCGCGGCGGCCGCGGCGGTGCACCGGACGATCGGCCCCCGCCGGTTCCCGGCCCTGGCCCGGGACCTGCTCGGGTCCCGGGTCTGACGACGGCGGCGGTCAGCGCAGCTGTTCGCGCAGGAACGCGAGCGTGCGGGTCCAGGCGAGCGCGGCCTGCTCGGGTGCGTAGGTGCCGAGCCGGTTCTCGTCGTTGAAGAAGGCGTGCCCGGCCGGGTACTCGTGGAACTCCGGTGCGCGCCCGGACTCCCGCTCGATCCGCTCCGCCAGCCCGCGCACCGACTCCGGGTCGGCCATCTCGTCGTCGCGTCCGAAGTGGCCCTGGACGGCTGCGGTGAGCTGCCCGAAGCTCGGGTAGTCCTCGCCCAGCACGCCGTAGAACGGCACGGCCGCGCCGACCTTGTGCGGCTGCTGCGCGGCCAGTACGAGCACGAAACCGCCGCCCATGCAGAAGCCGACGGCGCCGACCGTCGCCGAGGTGACTGCGTCGTGGTCGAGCAGGTACTGCACCGCCCCGCCCAGGTCGGTCGCGGCCTGCTGCACCGGCAGCTCGCTCATCAGCCGCCCGGCCTCGTCGGAGTCGTGGGTGGTCCGGCCGCCGTAGAGGTCCGGGGCGAGCGCGACGAACCCCTCGGCCGCCAGACGGTCGGTCACGTCGACGATGTGGTCGGTCAGCCCCCACCACTCCTGGACGACGACCACGCCGGGGCCCGATCCGGAGTCCGGCAGCGCCAGGTAGCCGTGAGCGATCGACCCGCCCGACGGGAAGGTCACGTTCTGTGCGGGATTCTCGTCGCTGTGCGTCACGGCGCGATGACATCACGGCTGCGTCGTCCGTGCTCGGTGACGGGGCCACGCGGATCGTTGCGTCGTGTGACGCACGACCCGGGGAATTCGTGAGCGTCGCAAACGATCGAGGTCTATCGTCTTCCCCATGGTTGCCCCCGCACGAACCGCGACCCGGGATGCGCACGACACCGCGGTGGCGGAGCTGCGCCGGGCCCGGGCCGGCGCGGCCCGGGTCCAGCTGGGCAAGCCGTCGTCGAACCTGTTCCGGTTCGGCGACCGCGACACCGGCCGCGGCGCCCACCGGCTCGACACCTCCGCCCTGAACGGCGTGCTCGCGGTCGATCCGGAGGCCCGCACCGCCGAGGTCCAGGGCATGGCCACCTACGAGACGATCGTCGACGCGACGCTGGTGCACGGCCTGATGCCACTGGTCGTCCCGCAGCTGAAGACGATCACCCTCGGCGGCGCGGTCACCGGTCTGGGCGTCGAGTCGACGTCGTTCCGCAACGGGCTGCCGCACGAGTCGGTGCTGGAGATGGACGTGCTCACCCCCGGCGGCGAGCTGCTGCGGGCCACGCCGGACGGGGAGCACGCGGACCTGTTCGCCGCGTTCCCCAACTCCTACGGCACGCTCGGCTACGCGCTGCGCCTGGTGGTGGAGCTGGCCCCGGTGCGCCCGTTCGTGAAGCTGACCCACCATCGCTACCCGTCGGCGGCGGCGACGGCAGCCGGGATCACCGAACTGGCCGGTGCAGGCGGCGCAGACTTCCTCGACGGCGTGGTGTTCGACAGCTCCGAGCAGTACCTGACGACCGGCGAGTTCGTCGACGCCCCGATGCCGGGGGCCCGGATCTCGGACTACACCGGCCAGGAGGTGTTCTACCGGTCGTTGCAGCGCCGTCCGGTCGACCATCTCACCGTGCACGACTACATCTGGCGCTGGGACCCGGACTGGTTCTGGTGCTCGCGGGCGTTCGGCGTGCAGAACCCGCTGGTCCGCCGGTTCTGGCCGCGCCGGCACCGGCGGTCGGACGTCTACCGCCGGCTGGTCGCGCTGGACCAGCGGTACGGGGCGTCGAACCGGGTCCGCGAGGCCCTCGGCGGGACGGCCGAGGAGATGGTCGTGCAGGACGTCGAGATCCCGGCCGAGCGGCTCGCGGACTTCCTCGACTTCTTCGACCGCGAGATCCCGATCGCGCCGGTGTGGCTGTGCCCGCTGAAGCTGCGCGGGCAGCGGTCCTGGCCGCTCTACCCGATGGAGCCGGGCCGGCTCTACGTCAACGTCGGGTTCTGGTCGTCGGTGCCGGAGAAGCCCGGCGACCGGTGGGCACACAACCGGCTGATCGAACAGGCCGTGGCCGACCTCGGCGGGCACAAGTCGCTGTACTCGACCGTGCACTACGGCGAGGACGAGTTCTGGGCGCACTACAACGGCGATGCCTACCGGGCGGTGAAGCAGCGGTACGACCCGGACGGTCGCGCGCCCGACCTGTACCGCAAGGTCACCGGCCGCTGAGTGAGCGAACGAGGATGGGGGTTCGGCGATGACGGGAGTGCTGGAACGGGGACAGACGACGAGCGAGCCGGTTGCCGGCCTACTCGCCAGAGTGCTCGGATCGACCAGCGAACTGCGGATCGAGGCCTTCGACGGGTCACGCACCGGCCCGGAGGGAGCACCGGTGACCCTGCGGGTCCGGTCGCCGCGGGCACTGGCCCGGCTGGTGAGCGCGCCGGGCTCGCTCGGGCTGGCGCGGGCCTACGTCACCGAGGAGATCGACGTCGACGGTGACCTCTACACCGGTCTGCGGGCGATGTCGGAGGTGACGCTGCACTCGATCCCGCGCCGGGAGCAGCTGTGGCTGGCCCGGCGGCTGCTGCCGTACTGGCGCGAGCACCGGATGCCACCGCCGGAGCTGGAGGCCCGGCCGAAGGGGCTGCTGCACTCCAAGCGGCGGGACTCCCAGGCGATCTCGCACCACTACGACGTCTCGAACCGGTTCTACGAGTTCGTCCTCGGCGAGTCGATGACCTACACCTGTGCCGCCTACCCGGACGCGGACGCGTCGCTGGAGACCGCGCAGGCGACCAAGTACGAGCTGGTCGCGGCGAAGCTGGGCCTGAAGCCGGGGATGCGGCTGCTCGACGTCGGGTGCGGCTGGGGCGGGATGGTCCGGCACGCGGCCCGGGAGCACGGCGTCCGGGCGCTCGGCGTCACGCTGTCGAAGGAACAAGCCGAGTGGGCACAGGCCGAGATCGAGCGCCAGGGGCTGGCCGATCTCGCCGAGGTCCGCCACCTCGACTACCGCGACGTGCCGGACGGCGTCTACGACGCGGTGTCCTCGATCGGCCTGACCGAGCACATCGGCAAGGCCAACGTGGACGCCTACTTCCGCGCCATGCAGGCCAAGCTGCGGCCGGGTGGGCGGATGCTGAACCACTGCATCACCCAGCCCTACAAGCCCGACCACCGCAACACCGACCCGTTCATCCACCGCTACGTGTTCCCGGACGGCGAGCTGGAGCCGGTGGGCACCCTGGTGACGGCGATGAACGAGGCGGGCTTCGAGATCCGGCACTCGGAGAACCTGCGCGAGCACTACGCGATGACGCTGCGGGACTGGGGCGCCAACCTGGAGCGCAACTGGACCGACGCCGTCGCCGAGGTCGGCGTCGGGCGGGCCAGGGTGTGGCGGCTGTACATGGCCGCGTGCCGGCTCGGGTTCGAGCTGAACAACATCCAGTTGCACCAGGTGCTGGGCGTCAAGCTCAACGAGGACCGCAGCGCCGGGTTCCCGCTGCGCGGCGAGCACGGAGCGTACTGAGACCTCCGGTGGCCCGCCCCGGATCGGGGGCGGGCCACCGGGGTCAGACCGGGAGCACCCGGCGCAGCGCGAGCACCGTCGGGACGGCGACGACCACGTGCATCACCATCAGGCCGACGATCATGGGTGTGCTCATCCCGGCCGCGGCCTGCATGGGGAGCGGGACGACGCTCAGCACGACCACGACGGGGACGAGGATCCGCAGCACCGCCGAGGGCCGCGGCACCAGCGCGCGGACCAGCGTCCAGCCGACGACGCCGATCAGCACCCCCACCACGGTGGCGACGAGATAGCCGGGGGCGAGATGCCGCCCCTGGATCACCCCGACCAGCAGTGCGACGACGGTGTTGCCGATCGCGGCGACGACGGCCGCCAGCAGGATCGCGACGGCGATGCGGGCCGGGGCGGCGGCAGCGGGCAACGGTCGGGCACCGGTTCCAGCGGTCATGGAGTCCTCCTGTCGATCACGGAACGGTGATCACGGACCCGATCTTAGCGACACCCGGTCCCGGGTGGATCGACGTGGTGATCCCGCCTCAGCTGACCGGGAGCACCCGGCGCAGCGCGAGCACCGTCGGGACGGCGACGACCACGTGCATCACCATCAGGCCGACGATCATCACCGGGCTCATGTCGGTGGCGAACAGCTGCAGGTCGGGAACGAAGCTGATCAGCACCACCGCCGGTACGAGCACCCGGAGGACCGCTGCGGGCCGCGGGACGAACGCCCGCACGACCGTCCACCCGACGACGCCGGCGAGGACCCCGAGCACGGTGTAGAGCAGGTAGCCGGACGGGTTCAGGTGCCGCCCCTGGATCACCCCGACCAGCAGGGCGACGACGACGTTGCCGGCCGACGCGACGACGGCGGCCAGCACGATCGCGACGGCGACGCGCGCGGGCGACGCCGCCGCGGGCGTCCGGGTTCCGGTGGCACCGGTCATGGGTCCTCCTCGCGGGTGACGGGCGCCGAGCTTAACCCAGGCTTGCCTAACCCAGGAGTGCTCGCACCCGCCGGGCCGCGCCGACGGCCCGTTCCGCGTAGCCACCACCGAACAGGACGGTGTGCACCAGCAGCGGGAACAGCTGGTGCAGCCCGACACGCTCGCGCCACCCGTCGGCGAGCGGGGCGCGCTCGTCGTAGGCGGCGAGCACCCGGTCGAGGTGCGGCAGCCCGAACAGGTCCAGCATCGCCAGGTCGGACTCGCGGTGCCCGCCGTGCGCGGCGGGATCGATCAGGTGCACGGCACCGTCGGCGGACCACAGCACGTTTCCCGACCACAGGTCGCCGTGCAGCCGGGCGGGCGGCTCGTCCGGTCCGGCGAGTGCGGCGATCCGGTCGCGGACGATCTCGACGGCCGCGGTGCCGGCCGCGTCGACCGCGCCGCGGTCGCGCGCGGTCCGCAGGTAGGGCAGCACCCGGTGCCCGGCGAACCAGTCGCCCCACGGTCCTTCGTGCGCGACGTTGCGCATGCGGGCACGCCCGATCCAGGCGTCGGCGGGGCCGCCGGGCGGGGGAGCACCGAACGCCGTCGCCCCCGCCGCGTGCAGCACCGCGAGCCGCCCGCCGAGATCCTCGGCCGCGGCGGGCGACGGCCTGCCCGGCCGGACGTGGCCGGTGACGAGCAGCGTGGGGTCCGCGCCGTGCACCGGGGGGACCGGTGGCCCACCGGGCACCGCGAGCCACCGCAGCCCGGCGGTCTCGGCCGCGACGGACCCGGGGGCGTCGCCGCCGTCCTTCAGCACGACCTCACCGACGCCGGCCAGCTCGAACCGGGGCGGGTGCCCGCGGGGCCCGGCCAGGACCGTGCACCCGGTGAGCCGCTCGACGGCGGCCGCCGTCATGCGTTCCGGGTCACGTGCTCGACCAGGCCGGGCAGCGCGGCGGCGAGCATCCGGTGCACCTCGGCGAACCCGTCCGGGCCGCTGTAGTAGGGGTCGGGGACCTCGGCGCCGTCCGGGGAGGCGGGATCGAACGAGCGGAGCAGCCGGACCCGCTTCGGGTCCGGGACGGACCGCTGCAGCGAGCGCAGGTGACCGGCGTCGAGCGCGACCAGCAGGTCCGCGGCCAGGATCTCGGAGTCGACCTGGCGTGCCGAGTGCGCCGTGGGGTAGCCGTGCTCGGCGAGGATCCCGGCCGCACGGTCGTCCATCGGCTGCCCGACGTGCCAGTGCCCGGTACCGGCGCTCGTCACCCGGACCCGGTCGGCCAGGCCGCGGGACTCGACCTCGGCGGCCAGCATCTTCTCGGCGATCGGGGAGCGGCAGATGTTGCCGGTACAGACGAACACGACGTTCACGGGTGGATCCTCCCGGGGAGCACGGGGACGGACGTCGACGTCGACGCGCTGACGACGGACGGTAGCGGCCGCGGGTCATCGTCGCCCATCCGGCCCAGCGGGGATCCACGCGCGGTGCCGGAGCAGACGCCGCAGACCTGCGCCGTAGGGTGTCCGGATGCCGTTCGACCACCATCCGGCCGATCACGGCCCCGGTGAGCAGGGTGGGTACGACCTGCGCCACCACGGTGACGCCGAGGCCACCGACGGACTCCTCGACTTCGCGGTCAACGTCGCCGCCGACGGGCCGCCGCCGTGGCTGCGCGAGCGTCTCGCGTCCACCCTGGACACGCTCGGGCGCTACCCGCGGGCCGAGCACGACGCACTCGCCAGGGCCACCGCAGCGGCCCGGCACGGCAGGGACCCCGCAGAGGTGCTGCCGCTGGCCGGTAGCGCGGAGGGGTTCGCCCTGCTGCCGGCCCTGCGGCCGCGGCTGGCCGCCGTCCTGCACCCCGGGTTCACCGAGCCGGAGGCGGCGCTGCGGGCGGCCGGGGTGGCGGTGGTGCGGGTCCAGACCGATCCGGGCCGCGAGCACGCGCTCGACCCGGCCGCGGTCCCGGACGGGGCGGACCTCGTCGTCGTCGGGAACCCGACGAACCCGACCGGCGTGCTGCACCCGGCCGACGACGTCCGCGCGCTGGCCCGGCCGGACCGGGTGCTGCTGGTCGACGAGGCGTTCGCCGACGCGGTCCCGGGCGAGCCCGCGACGCTCGCCGGTGACCGCGGGCTGCCCGGGCTGCTGGTGTTCCGCTCGCTGACCAAGACCTGGGCGCTGGCCGGTCTGCGCGCCGGGTACGCGCTCGGCGCCCCGGAGCTGCTGGCCCGGCTCGCCGCGCCGCGCCCGCCCTGGCCCGTCTCCACCCCGGCCCTGGAGGCCATCGTCGCCTGCTGCGAGCCGGACGCACTGTCGGCCGCCGACCAGCGGGCCCGTGAGCTGGCCGGGCACCGGGTGTCGATGGCGGCCGCGCTCGCCGGGCTGGAGGGCGTCGCCGTCGCCCCCGGGGTCGCGCCCTACCTGTTGCTGCACCTGCCCGACGGCACCGGCGCCGCGGTCCGGCAGCGGCTGCGCTCGGCCGGGATCGCCGTGCGGCGCGGTGACACCTTCCCCGGGCTGGGGCCGGACCACCTGCGGGTCGCGGTCCGCCCGCCGGAGCCGGCCCGCCGGCTGGTGGACGAGCTCGAGACCGCCCTGCGCGCCGTGACGGTGCCGGCATGAGCGCCCGGATGCAGGACGTGATCGACGCGCTGGAGGCGGCCTACCCGCCGGCCGGGGCGATGGACTGGGACGCCGTCGGGCTGGTCTGCGGTGACCCCGCCGAGACGGTCTCCTCGGTGCTCGTCGCGGTCGACCCGACCCCGGAGACCGTCGACGAGGCGATCGGGACCGGGGCGCAGCTGCTCGTCACCCACCACCCGCTGCTGCTCCGCGGGGTGCACGGGGTGGGTGCCGACACCCCGAAGGGTGCGCTGCTGCACCGGCTGATCCGTGCCGGGGTCGGGCTGTTCACCGCGCACACCAACGCCGACGTCGCCGATCCCGGCGTGTCCGACGCGCTGGCCGCGGCGCTCGGAGTGGCCGTCGAGGGCCCGCTGGAACCCGAACCGGCGCCGGCGCTGGACAAGATCGTGACGTTCGTCCCGGTCGGCCCGGCGATCGCCCGGGTGCACGAGGCGCTGTCCGAGGCGGGTGCCGGGCACGTCGGCAACTACTCGCACTGCTCGTTCGCCACCGCGGGCACCGGCCAGTTCCTCCCGCTCGACGGTGCGACACCGGCGGTCGGCGCGGTCGGGCGGCTGGAGCGGGTCGCGGAGACCCGGCTGGAGATGGTGCTGCCGCGGGACCGGCGGCGCGCGGTCGTCGCGGCGCTGCGGGCCGCCCACCCGTACGAGGAGCCGGCGTTCGACCTGCTGGAGATGGCGCCGCTGCCGTCGGCGCGCGGGCTCGGCCGGGTCGGGACGCTGCCGTCGCCGGAGCCGTTCTCGGTGTTCACCGAGCGGGTCGCCGCGGGGCTGCCCGCCACCGTGTGGGGCGTGCGCGGCGCCGGCGAGCCGGACCGGCCGATCCACCGGGTCGCGGTCTGCGGGGGATCGGGCGACTCCGCACTGGGCGCCGCCACCCGGGCCGGGGCCGATGCCTACGTGACCGGCGACCTCCGGCACCACCCGGCGTCGGAGCACGCGCTCACGGGTGCCGCGGCCCCCGCGCTGGTCGACGTCGCGCACTGGGCCTCGGAGTGGCCGTGGTGCGCGCAGGCGGCGGACGCGATCGGGTCCGCGCTCGGCGGTAGCGTCGCGGTGTCGGTGTCCCGGCGACGTACGGATCCGTGGACGACAGCAGCGAGTTCGGAGGCACACCCATGAAGGCCGCTCCCGCCGCGCAGGCGACGCTCCTGCGACTGGCCGAGGTGGACGCCGAGATCGGCCGGTTGGTGCACCAGCGCACGAACCTGGCCGAGCACCAGCAGCTCGCCGAGGCCGAGCAGCGGGTCCGGGACGCCCGGGACGCCGTCGTCCGGGCCGAGACGAGGGCCGGCGACCTGGACCGGGACATCACCCGGATCGAGCGTGACGTGGAGGGCGTGCGGTCCCGCACCGAGCGGGACCGGTCGCTGCTCTCCGGCTCCGGGATCGGGGCCCGGCAGGCCACCGAGCTGCAGCACGAGCTCGACACCCTGGCCCGGCGCCAGGGCGTGCTGGAGGACGAGCAGCTCGGGGTCATGGAGGAGCGCGAGGCGGTCGGCGCCGAGCTCGGCCACGCCACGGCGGAGCTCGGCTCCGCCGAGGAGCAGGTCACCGAGGTGACCGGGCGCCGGGACACCGCCGAGGCCGACATCGAGGCCTCCCGCGCCGGGCGCGACCGGGCCAGGGCCGGGTTCGTCGAGTCGCTGCCGCAGGACCTGCTGGCCGACTACGAGCGGATCCGCACGTCGGGACGGGTCGGCGCGGGGGCGCTGCGCGAGTCGCGGTGCGGCGCCTGCCGGCTCGAGCTCGACCGGACCTTCCTGAGCCAGCTGCGGTCGACGCCGGCCGAGGAGGTCGCACACTGCGAGGAGTGCGGCGCGATCCTGGTGCGTGGCGCGTGAGGCTCGTCGTCGAGGCGGACGGCGGGTCCCGCGGCAACCCCGGCCCGGCCGGCTACGGCGCGGTCGTGCTCGACGCCGCGGGCCACCAGGTGCTCGCCGAGGTGTACGACGGCCTGGGCACCACCACGAACAACGTGGCGGAGTACCGCGGGTTGATCGCCGGCCTCACCGCCGCCGGGGAGCTGGGCGCGACCGAGGTCGACGCCCGACTGGACTCCAAGCTCGTCGTCGAGCAGATGAGCGGCCGCTGGAAGATCAAGAATCCGGCGCTGCAGGAGCTCGCGGACACCGCCCGTGAGCTCGCCGCCGGGTTCGAGGTCGTGTCGTTCACCTGGATCCCGCGGGCGCAGAACTCCCGGGCCGACGCGCTCGCGAACCGGGCGATGGACGGCGGGTCGAGCCCGGAGCTGGACCCGTCGCTGGCGGCCGGCCCGGCTCCCAAGCCGGCCCCGGCCCCCGCGGCGACGCCGGCCACCACCTGGACCGGTCAGGTCGGGACCCCGGTGCGGCTGATCCTGCTCCGGCACGGCCAGACCGAGCTGTCGGTCGAGCGCCGGTACTCCGGGCACGGCGACCCCGAGCTGACCGGGCTCGGCCAGCAGCAGGCGGCGGCCGCGGCCAGGGCCCTCGCGGACCGGCTGGACGCCCACGGCGTGCGGCCGGCGGTGGTGCTGTCCTCGCCGCTGCGCCGGGCCCGGCAGACCGCGGCGGCGGTCGCCGACACGACCGGCGCCGAGCTGGACGTGCGCGAGGCCCTGATCGAGACCGACTTCGGCGGCTGGGAGGGCCTGACCTTCGCCGAGGCCCGGGAACGCGACCCGGAGCTGCACGGCCGCTGGCTGGGATCGGCCGACGCCGCGCCGCCCGGCGGCGAGAGCTTCCGGGCCGTGGGGGAGCGGGTGGGTGCCGAGCTCACCCGGATCGTCGAGGAGTTCGCGGGGGAGACGGTGATCGTCGTCAGCCACGTGACCCCGATCAAGATGCTGCTCCGGGACGCGCTCGGGGCGGGGGACTCGGTGCTGTACCGGCTGCACCTGGACCTCGCGTGCACCAGCGTGGCGGACTTCTACCCCGACGGCGGCGCCTCGGTCCGGCTGGTCAACGACACGTCCTATCTCGACTGACCCCGACACTCCCGGACGGGGCGGCGCGCGGCTTGATCGATACCGGCGTGCCCCGAACGGGTTCGGTCCACTGCGCACCGTTGTCCGCGCGCCCCGCACGAGTGATGATCTGCGGCACCGTACGCGTCGGTCGGCGCACGGAGCGTGAGGATCGGCCCTGGTGACAGGGAGAACGGAGCAACGATGTCCGCAGGTGCGCTGTCACACGAGCACGACTACGGCTACGACCTCGCCCACGAGATGAAGACCATCGCCCGCCTGCCGCAGCAGCGCCGCGGCACGGCCCGCCCGGCCGGCCTCCCGGCCCGCGACCCGGACCCGGACACCGACCTCGGCCACGACATGGCCCACGAGAGCTGAACCCGCACCCGCGCCGGCGGGCCGGCGCGGCGGACGGGCTCAGAGGGAGAGGGCCAGCCACAGGGCGACGGTGGCGGCGAGCAGGGCCGCCGGGACCGTGAGCGCGCCGAGGGCGGTGAACGTCGCCGGCCGCGGCGGGTCCCCGTGGCCGGTGGCGATCCGGCGCCACAGCAGGGTCGCCAGCGAACCGGGGTAGGTCAGGTTCGGGCCGATGTTCACGCCGAGCAGGACCGCCAGCACCAGCCCGGCGTGCGGCGCCGGGCCGAGCGCGGTCAGCAGGACCAGCGTGGCGGGCAGGTTGTTGACCAGGTTCGCCAGCACCGCGGCGACGACGGCGGTGAGCAGCAGCCCGGCCAGGTCGGGGGTGTGCGGGAGGTACCGGCCGAGCCACCCGGCGAGGCCCTGTCCGCTCACCCCGGCGACGACCACGCCGAGGGCGAGCACGAACACGCAGAACCCCGGGGACGCCGCGGTGACGAGCCGTACCGGGCCCGTCTCGCGACGCAGCAGCGCACGCACGGCGAGCACCGCGGCCCCGGCGGCGGCGACCCAGGCGGGACCGACGCCCACCGCGGACGACGCGCCGAACCCGGCCAGGGTCAGGGCGAGCACCACCAGTGCGAACACCGGCGCCCGCTCCGGGGCGACCGGCGCGGCCCCACCGGGCGTCCCGCGCCGCAGGTCGCCGCGGAAGTACCAGCGCAGCGCCAGGTACTCCACCGCGAGCACCGCCACCCACGGCCCCACCATCAGCCCGGCGAACCCGAGGAAGCTCAGCCCGGACGCCGAGAACGCCAGCAGGTTGGTCAGGTTCGACACCGGCAGCAGGCCGGACCCGGCGTTCGACAGGTGCACGCAGGCGTAGGAGTGCGGGCGCGCGGACGCCCCGATCCGGGTCGCGGTCGCGAGCACCACCGGCGTCAGCAGGACGACCGTGGCGTCCAGGCTGAGCACCGCCGTCGTCACGGCGGCGGCCGCGAAGACGAGCGCGAGCAGGCGGCGCGGCGACCCGGCGGACGCCCGCCCCAGGCGGGCGCCCAGCCACCGGAAGACGCCGTCGGCGTCGGCGAGGTGGCCCAGCAGCAGGATCGCGGCGAGGAACCCCACGGTCGGCGCGAGCCCGGTGATCTCGGCCAGGGCGCCCTCCGGCGACACCAGCCCTGCGGCGACCGCGAGCACCGCGGCCGGGACGGCGACCACCGCCTCCGGGAGCCCGGCGGGCCGCAGCGTCGCCGCGGCGAGCACGCCCGCCAGCAGGACGACCGCGAGCAGCAGGCTCACGACGGCGGCTCGGTCGTCACCGGGTGACGGTATCCCCGGGCGCCCCGGCACATCCGGCAGGCCCGGCGCCCGCGCGGATGCCGGACCCGCCGGACGGCTCGTAGCCTGGGTGCATGACCGCAGCCACCGACATCGCGTTCGAGAACACCTTCGTCCGCGACCTGGAGGGCCTGTACCTGCCGTGGACCGCGGCGCCGGCCCCGGATCCGAGGGCGATGCTGGTCAACGACGCGCTGGCCCGCGACCTGGGCCTCGACCCGGGCGTCCTGCGCTCGCCGGCCGGGCTCGGCCTGCTCACCGGGACGGCCGTCCCCGGGTCCGCGACGACGGTCGCCCAGGCCTACGCCGGGCACCAGTTCGGCAACTACTCGCCGCGGCTCGGCGACGGCCGGGCGATGCTCCTCGGCGAGCTCGTCACGCCGGACGGGCAGCGCCGGGACCTGCACCTCAAGGGATCCGGGCGCACCCCGTTCGCCCGTGGCGGCGACGGGCTCGCCCCGCTCGGCCCGATGCTGCGCGAGTACCTGATCTCCGAGGCGATGCACGCGCTCGGGGTGCCGTCGACCCGGTCGCTCGCCGTGGTCGCGACCGGCGCCGAGGTGTGGCGCGAGCGTGGGCCGGAGCCGGGCGCCGTACTCGCCCGCACGGCGTCGAGCCACCTGCGGGTCGGGACCTTCCAGTATGCGGCCGCGACCGGTGATCCCGACGTCCTGCGCCGGCTCGCCGACCACGCGATCGCCCGGCACCACCCGTCCGCGGCCGGGGCCGACGAGCCCTACCTGGAACTCTACCGCCGGGTCGTCGGGGCGCAGGCCCGGCTCATCGCGCAGTGGATGCACCTCGGGTTCGTGCACGGGGTCATGAACACCGACAACATGACGATCTCCGGCGAGACGATCGACTACGGCCCGTGCGCCTTCCTCGACGCGCACGACCCGGCCGCCGTCTACAGCTCGATCGACGAGGGCGGTCGCTACGCCTACGGCAACCAGCCCGGCATCGCCCAGTGGAACCTGGCCCGCTTCGGCGAGGCGCTGCTCCCGCTGTTGTCCGAGGACACCGACGTCGCGGTCGGGCTCGCCACCGAGGTGCTGCAGGGCTTCGCCGAGGGCTACCAGGACGCCCGCGACCGCGGCTACGCGGCGAAGATCGGGCTGGACGCGCCGGGACCGCTGCTCACCGGCCTCGCCGCGCTGCTGGCCGAGCACCGGCCCGACCACACGCTGTTCTTCCGCAGGCTCTCGGCCGCGGCCCGGGGCGACGACGGCCCGGTCCGCGAGCTGTTCGCCGACCCGGACGCCCCGGCGGAGTGGCTGGGGTCCTGGCGCGCGGCCGGTCCGGACCCGGACGCCATGGACCGGGTCAACCCGGTCTACGTCCCGCGCAACCACCTCGTCGAGGCGGCGCTGGAGGCCGCGGTGCGCGACGACGATCTCGAACCGCTGCAGTGGCTGCTGCAGGTGCTCGCCCACCCCTACGACGAGCGCGCGGGCTACGAGCGGTTCGCCCAGCCGGCCGGTCCGGACGCTCCGCGCTTCGTGACGTTCTGCGGGACGTGACTCCCGGCGGGGCCGGGCAGGGCCCGGGCCCGCGGCCGACTATGCTCCGCGGTGCGGACGAGTCGGTCGGGCGACCGCGTCGGGGCCTCCGGGTCCCGCCGAGGAAAGTCCGGACTCCACAGGGCAGGGTGGTTGTCAACGGCAACCCGGGGAGACCCGCGGGACAGTGCCACAGAGAACAGACCGCCTCCGGTCTCCGGACCGGGGGTAAGGGTGAAACGGTGGTGTAAGAGACCACCAGTACCCCGGGTGACCGGGGTGGCTCGGTAAACCCCACCCGGAGCAAGGTCGAAAGGTCACGCGCGAGCGTGGCTGCGCAGGCGTTCGAGGGCTGCCCGCCCGAGCCTGCGGGTGGACCGCTGGAGCCTGCCGGCGACGGCAGGCCGAGATGGATGGTCGCCGAACGGTGCACCGTGAGGTGCCCGGGAACAGGATCCGGCTTACAGACCGGCTCGTCCGCACCCCACCGCGCCACCTGGGTAATCCGCTCGCGGGCGTCGCTACGTTCGGTCCGTGACCTCTTCGGGCAACCGGGCTCTCGCCGTCCTCGCCACCGACGAACGCACGCAGCTCGAGGCGTTCCTCGACGAGTACCGGCAGCGGGCCGACGACGCGCTGGACGGGCTGACCGAGGAACAGGCCCGGCGGAGCCTGGTGCCCTCCCGGACCACGCTGCTCGGCCTGGTCAAGCACCTCACGTTCGTGGAACGGGTGTGGTTCGGCGAGGTCGTCACCGGGACACCGCGGACCGCGTTCGGGCTCCCGGCGGCCTCGGAGGACTCGTTCCTGCTCGACGACGGCGACACCGTCGCCTCGGTGCTCGCCGCGCACCGCGACGCCTGCGCGGCGTCCCGCGCCGCCGTCGCCGGCCGCGCGCTGGACGACGTCCTCACCGGCCACCGGTTCGGCGCGATGACGCTGCGCTGGATCCACCTGCACTGCCTGCGGGAGTTCGCCCAGCACGCCGGGCACGCCGACATCCTGCGCGAACAGGTCGTGACACCGAATCACTTGACCTGAAGTCAGCTGTAGATCAGAGGATCCCCGGTGTGCGGGCACGGTGCCCGCGGACCACGGGAGGACACGATGGCGACACCCCAGGACGACGCGGTCACGGTGCTGGGCACCGGAGCGATGGGCTCGGCGATCGCCGGGGTACTGCTGGAGCGCGGTCACCGGGTCACGGTGTGGAACCGGACGGCGAGCCGGGCCGCCGCGCTGACCGGGAAGGGCGCGAGGGCGGCATCCTCGGTCGAGGCCGCGGTCTCGGCGAGCCCGCTGGTGCTCGTCTCGCTGCTCGACGGAGCCGCCGCGGACGGTGTGCTCGCCCGGGCCGGTGCCGCACTGGCCGGGCGGACCCTGGCCGACCTCACCAGCGGCGCACCGGCGCAGGCCAGGACCCGAGCCCGGTGGGCGGACGCGCACGGCGTCGCGTACCTCGACGGGACGGTGCTCGGGGACCCGTCGGACGTGGGGTCCCCGGCCGTCACGATCGGCGTCGGCGGGGCGGCACCGGTGTTCGCCGCGCACGAGGCGGTGCTGCGCGCGCTGGGCTCGGTGACCCACCACGGCGCGGACCCCGGCGCGGCGGCCGTCGAGTTCCACGCCCAGGTCGGCGCGAGCTACGAGATCCTCGTCGGGTTCCTGCACGCGCTGCGGCTGGTCCGCGCCGAGGGGGCCGACGGCGTCGGCTTCGCCGAACGGCTCGGAGCCACGCTGGCGGCCTACCCCGCGTTGCTGACGGGGTTCGCCGCGGCGGTGGCCGACGGCCGGTACGAGCCGGACCTGGGGACCCTCGACCTGCAGGAGGCGCTGATGGACGATCTGGTCGAGCACCGCGAGTCGCTCGGGATCGACGCCGTGCGGATGCGTGAGGTGCGGCGCCTGATGCGGCGGCGGATCGCCCAGGGGCACGGTGACCAGGGCTTCTCCGGGCTGTACGAGGTCCTCGAACCGTGAGTCCGCACGGCGGTCCGGTCGTCCTCGGGGGCAGCCGGACCCGCCGAGCCGTGTCCCCGGAACCCGGCCGGCGCGGGTAGCGTCCCGGCGGTCGGCGAGCGGCGGGAGAGCATGGACGTCACCGGGGAGATCATCGTCTGGCGCGGCCCCGCGCCGTTCCACTTAGTGCGTCTGCCCGCGGCCCCGGCGGCGGAGGTGGCCGACCTGAGCCGCGACGTCAGCTACGGCTGGGGCATGGTCCCGGTCGACGCCGAGCTGGGCGCGACCCGCTGGTCGACCTCCCTGTGGCCCAAGGACGGCGGCTACCTGCTCCCGGTGAAGGACGCCGTGCGCCGGGCCGAGGCCGTCGACGCCGGTGACGTCGTGACGGTGCGGATGCTGATCCGTCCCCGCCGCTGAGCCGTATCGCGGCGCGCGCCGGCTCGTTGGTCCGGGCATCGCGGGTCGAGGAGGACACATGCGACGGCGGCACATTCTCGTCGCCGGGGCCACGGCGGTGGCCGCGGCGCTGCTCGCGGCGAACCCGGCGTTCGCGCTGGACCCGTTCGGTCCCTCCGGGACGGTCACGGTCACCCCGGCCGCGCAGAACCAGTTCGCCGGGACCTTCGACCGCGGGGCCGGTGACCGCGCGTTCACCTCCCGGCTCGGTGCCCCGCCGGACGGCGGGGCCGGTGCGCTGGAGCTGCGCACGCCCGGCGACGGCGACAAGGTCCAGTTCGTCACGCACGAGGTCGCCGGGCCGCTGTCCCGGTTCGCGTCGAGCAGCTACCGGGCCGTGCGCGATCCGGCGGCGCCGGGGGAGGCCGCCCCGTCGTTCCAGATCGCCGTCGACATCGACGGCGGCGAACTCGGCCCGCAGGAGCTGCACCTGCTGACCTACCTGCCCGAGCCGGCGCCGCCCGGCCGGTGGACCCGCTACGACGTCGGGTCCGGGACGTTCTGCCTCACCCGGCAGACCGGTTCGGTGGACGCCTACCGCGAGTGCGCCGACGGCGCCCCGCGGTACTCCCTCGACGAGGTCGCCGCCGCGCACCCCGGCGTGACCGCCTACGCGGCGGGGGTCAACCAGGGGGCCGGGAACGCCGGTCTGGTGTCGGCCGTCGACCTGATCCAGGTCGGGAACCGCACCTACGACCTGGAACCCGGCTGATCAGCTGACGCAGAACTCGTTGCCCTCCGGGTCGTGCAGCGTGGTGGTGACGGGGCCGCGGTCCGACGTCACCCAGGCCACCTCGGCCCCGAGGCCGACCAGCCGCTGCACCTCGGCGGGCGCGTCCTCGGCCCCGACCTGCAGATCGAGGTGCACCCGGTTCTTGGCCGTCTTCGGCTCGGGGACCCGCTGCACGAAGACCCGCGGCCCGTCGCCCCGGCAGGCCGCGACGTCGCGGAACGACGCGCGGTCACCGTCGCGCAGCACCTCGTCGTCGGAGAGGTGGCCGGCCGCGAGCA